>JBHYCX010000037.1:0-509 GCA_051861325.1 Roseococcus sp. | reverse complement strand
GAAGGGCGAGGGCACGTCCTCGAACACGCTCTGGTTCTTGTGCGAGACGCCCGACAGCTTGCCGTGCATCGGCATGGGCGCACGCACGACATGGCCGCCGAACACCTGGCCGATCGCCTGGTGGCCGAGGCAGACGCCGAACAGCGGCACCTGTTGCTTCGCCGCTGCCCGGATCAGGTCCATGCAGATGCCCGCCTCGTTGGGCGTGCAGGGGCCCGGCGAGAGCACGATGCCGGCGGGCTTCAGGGCCAGCGCCTCATCGACCGTGATCTGGTCGTTGCGATGCACGACGCAGCGCGCGCCGAGATCGCCCAGGAAGTGGACGAGGTTGTAGGTGAAGCTGTCGTAGTTATCGATCAGGAGAAGCATTGGGTCAGTTTATCCGGTCCGTGCTGCCTCTCATAGGCCCCTAAAAGTCCCTCGCTGCCGCTCGGGATGACAACAGAAGCGGAATCGGCGCAGTACGCCAAACACATAGATATTGTCATCCCGAGCGCCAGCGAGGGACC
>JBHYCX010000036.1:0-511 GCA_051861325.1 Roseococcus sp. | reverse complement strand
AAGACCACACGCCCCTGGCCATCTGTCACCTCCAACACGTCCAGCCGCCGATCAACCTGCCGGAAATCCCGAAACACCGGGACCAGAAGCGTCTGGAGCGCTGCTGCGTCTCCCGCCACAAGCGCTGTGCCAATATCGGGGCGGGCTGCAAGGGACGCGGCAAGGCCGTGCATGGTGCGCAGTAGGCGGTCGCTTTCCGACCTAGCGAGATCGGATGCTCGATGAGACGCCACCCGCGCCTCACCCTCGAGGGCTCGAGAAATTCCAAAACCACCGCCCGAGGCTGCCACGATGGCGGCAGCAAAAGCTGGAAGGGCGCCGAGCAAAATGAGGCGGCCGCGAAGCGAGGCAAGAAGCTGCATGCTGTGTCTCCAAGATTTACCGAATTTGCAAGCTCACTGGTTATGAGAGTGTGAATCCCGCGGCGCCTCCTGGACGCGCGGCGCTCACCAGTTTCCCGACGCGGCTTCCTTCAGCACCAGCTTCTCGAGCGTCAGGTCCGCCACAGCTT
>JBHYCX010000035.1:0-512 GCA_051861325.1 Roseococcus sp. | reverse complement strand
CGTGCTTGCCGAGGTCAACGAGACCTTCACGGTCAACCTCTCCGCCCCCGCCGGCGCCACGATCGCCGACGGCACCGCCATCGGGACCATCCTCGACGACGACGGCGCCCCGCTCCTGCCGGCCCTCTCGATCGCCGACCTCGCGGTCGCCGAGGGCAACGGCGAGCACGCCCACTTCATGTTCACCGTGACGCTCGACAAGGCCGCCGCGGGGGCGGTGACGGTGGCCTATATGACCGCGAACGGCACGGCGACGGCGGGCTCGGACTATGCGGCCACCAGCGGCACCCTCACTTTCGCGGCGGGCGAAACATCGAAGACCGTGCATGTCGACATCGGCGGCGACACCGCGTTCGAGGCGAACGAGACCTTCACGGTCGCGCTCTCCAATGCCAGCGGCGCCACCATCGCCGATGCGACCGCGGTCGGCACCATCGTCAACGACGATCGGGCGCCGGACCAGGGCCATGTCGGCAACGGCAAGGCCGACACGTTCGCGATCACCTGGGCCT
>JBHYCX010000034.1:0-513 GCA_051861325.1 Roseococcus sp. | reverse complement strand
CGTTCCCGCCCGACATCGTCTGGCAGGTTCCCTTCGATACGACCCCGTTCATCAACGCTTCAATCGAGAGCGTGATCATGACCCTCATCGAGGCGATGGTGCTGGTGTTTCTGGTGATGTTCCTTTTCCTGCAGAACTGGCGCGCCACGCTCATTCCGGCCCTGGTCGTGCCGATCGCGCTGCTGGGTGCGTGTCTGGGGCTGTGGCTGTTCGGTTTTTCGATCAACACCCTGTCGTTGTTCGGGATGGTGGTGGCGATCGGCATTCTTGTCGATGACGCGATTGTCGTGGTGGAAAATGTCGAGCGTATCATGGCAGAAGAAGGGCTCAACCCGCGCCGTGCCACGGTCAAGGCGATGGGCCAGATCACCGGCGCGATTATCGGCATCACGCTGGTGCTGGTCGCTGTGTTCGTGCCGATGGCGTTCTTCCCGGGATCGACCGGCGGTATCTATCGCCAGTTTTCGGTTACGCTGGCGGTTTCGATCTTCTTTTCGGCCGTGCTGGCCCTGA
>JBHYCX010000033.1:0-538 GCA_051861325.1 Roseococcus sp. | reverse complement strand
CTGCTGTTCGGTCCGGATGGCGCCGCCTTCTCGCCCAGCCACACCCGCAAGGCTGGGCGGCTGTATCGCTACTACGTCAGCCAGACCATTCTGCGGCATGGGGCTGGGACCTGTCCGGTTGGTCGAGTAGCAGCCGGGGAAATTGAGGCTGCGGTGATTAACCAGCTGCGCGCGGTGTTCCGGCAGCCAGAGATCGTGGCAGGCACCTGGAGGGCGGCACAGGCCCACACAGACGGCCTCCGCGAGGGCGAGGCCCGTGACGCCCTCACGCGGCTGGACCCGCTGTGGGACGAGCTGTTCCCGGCAGAGCAGGCGCGGATTGTTGCCCTGCTGGTGGAGCGGGTCGACATCGGGCTGCACGGGCTGAACATCCGCCTGAGGGTGGATGGTCTGGCGGCGCTGGCGCGTGAGCTGCACGGCCCAAGCATCGAGGCGGCAGCATGAACGCCTATGCCCCGGATGTACTGACCGTGCATGTGCCGTTCCGGATCGCCAAGTGCGGTGGGCGGAAGTCGATCTTGCCGCCGTCTGATGCCCC
>JBHYCX010000032.1:0-549 GCA_051861325.1 Roseococcus sp. | reverse complement strand
AAATCATTCTACCATTGCAACAATTCATCGTCGCATCAGCGCGGATGATCGTGGGCGTCGCACGGGGCCTCAAATGAACTACCGCCACATCTATCACGCCGGCAATTTCGCGGATGTGCTCAAACACGCCGTGCTCGCTCGCCTCGTCCTCTACATGCAGGGCAAGGACAAGGCGTTCCGCGTGCTCGACACCCATGCCGGCATCGGCCTCTACGATCTTTCGAGCGGGGAAGCGCAGAAGACAGGCGAATGGCGCAACGGCATCGGCCGGCTGCTCGACGGCGACCTGCCGGCGGCGGTGACGGAAATTCTCGCGCCCTACCTGAAGGCTGTTCACGAGTTGAATCCGCAAGGCGGGCTAACCTATTATCCAGGCTCGCCAAAACTGGCGCGCCTGCTCTTCCGCCCGCAGGACCGGCTCTCCGCCATGGAACTGCATCCGGACGACTACGAGACGCTGCATCGCCTGTTCGACGGCGACTTCCAGAGCCGCATCACCCGGCTCGACGGCTGGCTGTCGCTCGGCGCGCACCTGCCGCCGAAGGAAAA
>JBHYCX010000031.1:0-676 GCA_051861325.1 Roseococcus sp. | reverse complement strand
AGGCGCGACCGGGCCCCAGGGACCGCAGGGCGTCACCGGCTCAGGCAGCAGCATCCACGCCTCGCAATCCGGCATCGGCGTCACCGCCGCTCCCCGCAGTCGCATCAACCTGATCGGCAATGGCGCCACAGTCGCCGACAACCCCGGCGCCGATCGCATCGACATCACCCTCCAAACCCCGCCCTTGGCCCTTGTGGCCGCCCTCAAAGCCGGAGTGATCTGACATGGCGACCTCGCCCAACTTCGCAGCCACCCCCAAGCTCGGCATCGCCGCCGTCAGCACAGCCAACACCAACCGCGACGGCACTGGCACGCTCAGCACCATCCTGACGGCTGGCGCATCGGGCTCGCGCATCGATGGCATCGTGATCCAGGCCACGTCCACCACGACGGCCGGGATGGTGCGGCTCTTTCTGCATGATGGCACCACGGCCCGCCTCTATGACGAGGTGCCCGTCCTGGCCGTCACACCGGGCGCGTCGACGCCAGCTTGGAGTGCCACCCTCGGCAACAACGCGCCGCTCTCCAGCGGTCGCTACCCGCTGATGCTGCCGAGCGGCATTTCGCTGCGGGCCAGCACGCACAATGCCGAGGCCTTCTCCATCCACGCCATCGGAGGGGATTTCTGATGAGCAATCTCGGCGCCTATGGCTATCCGCTGCCGCCCAATGCGCCC
>JBHYCX010000030.1:0-742 GCA_051861325.1 Roseococcus sp. | reverse complement strand
GCCTGCCAGACCGACAGAGCCGTCTCAACGCCCTCGCAGAGGATGATGGGCGCGCGGCCTGGCATCCGCACGGTGGAAACGTCGGACCAGCCATCATGGGCCTTGTTGGTGCGCTTCTGGACCTTGATCGGCGCCTTGCGGCCATCCTCGGTCAGGTAGATCTGCTGGAGGCCATGGACTTCGCCAGCCGCATCGGTGGCAAACGCCACCAGCGCGCCATACTGGCTGTAGGCGTTCGGCAGATAGGCGACGGAGGGCGGCAGGGGCGTTTCGGTGATGCCGCGGCGACGCAGGTAGAGCTCGACGCGGGTGCCGTGCGGGTCCTCGCAGCCGGCGATGATTTCGGCGACCTTCGCGGCGCGCTTGGCGTCCTCGGCAGCCTTTTTGGCGTTCCTCTGGTCGGATGTTACGGCCCAGGGATCGCCGCCTGCACTGCCTGCGGGACTTGTATCGGAAGGTAGCAGATCGGCTGATTGCGGGTCTGCCTGCGAAAGGCCGTCGGGCGAGAGGGGCGCATGGTCTGGCTCCGAAATGGCCTCAGAACCAGGCGATGCTTGTTCCGGCATGTTGGGGAGATCAGACGCTGCAGGCGGCATCGCGGTGGCACGGGTCCGGCGCCGGCTCTGCCTTGGCGGCCAGCCGAGCCATTGCCGCGCCCAGTCCAAGGCTGCGCCATTGGCCAGGCCGCGGCCCTGCTTGACCATCTCCAGCCCGTCGCCACCCTGCCGGGCCTCATGGTCGA
>JBHYCX010000029.1:0-798 GCA_051861325.1 Roseococcus sp. | reverse complement strand
AGCTGGCCCAGTCGGATGTGCCCCGCTCCCGGTCTGGCCGGGATAGTCACCCAGCCTCGCCAACCAGCAGACTTACAAGATATGATCCTCGCCCCCTCGGTCTTTGAAGGGGGCGAACTCGCCCGGCCCGGCCATCGCGACCGTACAGGGCCGCAGCCTATGCAGGGTCCGATCCGACGCAAGATGAAGCCCCAACACATCAGGCAGCCTACGATATGCTAGCGGCGGACTCGCGGAGAGGGTGCCACTCGGTAGGACTGAACCGCCCCGGGTTTGCCGGAGGCTGTTTGGTTTGAGTCACGCTGCCAGGAGCAGATTTTCCTGGGCTGCGTGGTAGAGTGCCTCCGCTTCGGCCGGCGGGATGTTCTGATCCGCGACCAATGTTTGGACCGCCGGAAGTTAGAGTTTTCCGGCTTGGTCACGACGGCGGGCTGGTTGCGCCATCGGGATTTTGCAGCTCACAGGGGACCTTATCGCCGATCGCCCCGTGCGGTCTCTCCTCGTTGTAGTATCTACGCCAAGCCTCCATCTTCTCGCGAGCATCGGCAAGTGTCAGGAACCAGTGCGTGTTCAGGCACTCCGCCCGGAACCGGCCGTTGAAGGCCTCGATGTAGGCATTGTCCGTCGGCTTGCCCGGCCGCGAGAAGTCCAGCGTGACGTCGTGCGCATAGGCCCACAGGTCGACGTCGCGGGAAACGAATTCCGATCCCTGATCCACGCGGATCGTCTTCGGATAGCCCACTGTTGCGCAGACCCGTTCCAGCGTCTGCACCACATCTTCGCCGCGGTAGCTGAACC
>JBHYCX010000028.1:0-1792 GCA_051861325.1 Roseococcus sp. | reverse complement strand
TCGAAGAGACGGGACGCATCCGATCGCTGACCGATCTCGATTGGATCGCAGGCGTCAAAACATAGTGCGGTTGGTATGATAGGTCATCTCCATCTCGCGGCCACCACGGACGATGTACCCCTCCGTCGCATTGCCTGCCCTGTCGAGCGCCCCGCCCTCGGTCTTTTGCGACTCCAGGATCGTGATGTTCTGGGGTGGCATGTGCCCGTCGCGAATCAGGAAGAAGGCGGCGCACAAGCCTCCGATGCCGCTGCCAATGATATAGGCGTGGCGGTCCGCAATGCCTTCGGTCGGGAGCGGACGATTGTTGGTATAGCTCCCGTGCAGATCAGCGGGCGGCAAAGGCGTGTCGATCCCGTTGTGCAGGTGTCGAGATGATGCGTCGGGCGCCACATCCACCACATGTCTGGCCAGGGCATCGATGTGGGTCTTGAGGCGAGCGCGATCTAACCCGGGTGTATGATGGCGAGCCATGGTGGTCTCCTGGATGATGGACTCACCCTCATTCATGGCAACGCCGATGCGCGTGACATCGTTGCCTTCCGCATGATGGTAGTGAGCAGAAAGCGGGGGCGCGTTTGATAAGTGCCGGCCGCTACGCGATGGTGGAGGGCCAATCCAGCGTCATGTCATCGCCGAGCATCTGCACCGGCGCCAGCGCCGCCCGGCGGCGCGACCAGTAGTTCCCCTCCAGCGTGGCGAGCCATCCGGCCAGCCCCTGTACGGTAAGTGCGGCGTCGGCAGCTTCGATTTCCGCTTCGCTGGGCGGTGCCGCGCGGCCCATCGTCACGTGCCGGCCGTCCTGCGCCAGGATGATCCAGCGTCGCTCCGCGAAGTTTGGCTTCTGGCCCATCTGCATCCCCGTCTCGGCGGGGCGGGATGCCCCGCGCGTGAGGGACCATTCGCGCTGTGGCGGAGCGCAGCCAACTCAATAGAGCGCCGGGAATCTGATTGATCCCCGGCGCTCCTGATGCTGTTCGATGCTGTGGCTGGGCGCTTCACTCGGCCAGGGCGTAGATGCTGAAGGAGCCCTTCGCGCCGGTCTTGTTCGGCCCAACCTGGCGGACCCGCTCCAGCACCTCGACCGCGTGGCCCTTCTTCTTCAGGCCGGCGAAGAAGCCGCGGACCGTGTGCTGCGCCCAGCCCGTCGCCTCGGCGATCTGCGCGACCGTGGCGCCCTCGGGGCGGCGCAGCATGGCCAGCACCTGCTGCTGCTTCATGCCCTCGCGAGGCTTGCGCGGCGCGCTGGCATCCCGCGGCATGCGGGCCGGATTGCCGGCGAGCAGGATGCGCAGGGCCGCGATCGGCGCGTCCAGGGCGCCGATCAAGTCGCCATCATGCGTCCCGAAGCGAGCGGCCTGGTCGTCCCAGGTGGCCAGCACCGCCGCGGCGGTTTCGCGCAGGCTGGTCCGCGGCGTGGCGGCGCGTGCGGCGAGGGGCTGGCCTAGCAGGGCGATTTCCTCCGCCGGTGGTGCTGCCTGGGAGGGCTCGGCGGCGGGCGCGTCCTGCGACGCGGGCTCGGCGTCCGCCGCCACCGTTGGCGCGGTGTCGGGCACGCTGCCCTCGATGCCCGAGCAGTCGGGCTCGCCGGCCTGCGCGTCGCCCTCGTTCGGGTCGATGCCGATGGCGCGCAGCCCGTCGTCGGTGATGCGCGCCACGATCCAGCTGCCGTCATCATCCTGGCGCCAGCCGAGCCCGACATGCTCCCGCGGGGCGTTGATCTCGGTGAGCAGGTTGTTCTTGATCAGGCTGCGGAAAACCGCGTTGCGCGCCGCGGATGGCAAGGCCTGTG
>JBHYCX010000027.1:0-1958 GCA_051861325.1 Roseococcus sp. | reverse complement strand
CTACCGGGCCTGCGCGTCTATGCCGCCGGCACCGACAATGACGCGCCGCCGCCCTATGAGGTGGCGCTCGCCTGGGGGCGCAACTGGACCGTCCAGCCCGCCGCGCAAACTGCCGGCAGTCTCACGGATGCTCGGCGCGCATTCCTGGCCGAGGAATACCGCACCACGACGCTGCGCAACCCTGCCGTCTGGGATCCCGTCAGCCGCTCCGGTCGGCCCCCCCTGAGCCAGCCCATACAGCACGTCACCCAGCTCCGGACCGAGGCCGCCTCCCAGGCTGAGGCGGCGCGCCTGCTGCGGATGTTCGGTGCCTCCCGACTGATCATCGACATGTTGGTTCCGCGCTCCCGCCTGACCGCCGCCCTCGATCTCGGCGCGGTCATCGAGATCACGCATCCACGCTTTGGCCTCGCCGCAGGGCGCCGCTTTGCCATCACCAGCCTCGATGAGGACTGGTCCGCCGTAACCCTGCGCATCGAGGGATGGGGATAGACATGCCAATTCTCGCACAGCAGGCCATCACCACGGCCCTCACCAATCAGCTCAGCACCCCCATCGAGGGGCTCGGCCGCCTCGGCGGCGTCTCGCTGGCTGCGAGCTTCACCTACACCTCCGGCGGCACCACCGCCAAAGCCTATGTCCAGACCTCCCTCGATGGCGGCGCCACTTGGCACGACATCGCGTGCTTTGCCTTTGCCACCACCGGTGCGACCAAACGCGGCCACATCTCCCGCCAGCAAAGCCTCGCCATCGCCGCCCCCACCACCGGCACCATGGCCGATGACAGCCTGGCCCAGGGCTATCTCGGCGACCGGCTCCGCGTGGCCTTCACCAGCGCCGGCACCTATGGCGCCGGCACAGCACTCGCCATCTCCTACCAGCCGGCCTGACCATGGCGAATTGCCTCATCGCCCAGCCGCTCTGGCTCACCCAGACCGATCCCCGCATCGCCACCATCCGCGCCTGGGGCGGCTTTTGGCGGCCTGAACTGCCCGTGACCAACCTGATCGACGCCAGCAGCGGCGCCGTGGCGCGCAGCGAGGATTGCGCGCCCGGATCGGCGTCCGCCTGGTTTGATCTCGGCCTCCCGCGCGACGTCCTGGTCGCCGCCATCCCCCAGGCCAATTGCTCGCTGGCCGCCACCATCCGCCTGCGAGGCTTTGCCGCACCGGACGCGAGCACCACGCCAATCTGCGACACCGAAATCACCCCCTTCTTTCCCGACATCTATCCCCTCGGCTCGGTGGAGTGGGGACATCCCTCGATCTTTTCCCTCACCATCGATGCCGAGACGGCGCTGCTCATCCCACAGCCCTGGATCACCGTCTGGCCGACGCCGCAAACCGCCCGCTACTGGCTCCTGGAGATCGCCGATCCCACCAATCCCGATGGCTATATCGAGCTCGGCCGTCTCATTCTCGCCCCCGGCTATCGCCCCAGCTACAACATGCAATACGGCGCCGCGGTCCGCGTGGTGGATCCCTCCGAGGTGCAGCGCAGCCATGGCGGGCGCGTCTATGGCGAGCGCCGGCCCAAATACCGCATCGCGACCTTCCGCCTCGATCACATCCCCACCAACGAGGCGATGATCGGCCTGCATGACATGCACGCCCAGCAAGGCGTCACCGGCGAGGTCTTCTTTGTCTGGGACCCCGACGATCTCCCTCATCTCGGCCGCCGCAGCTTTCTCGGCCGCCTCGCGGAAATCAGCCCGCTGGAGGCCTCCTTCTACAACCGCATGGGCTGCAACTTCCAAATCGAGGAGCGCCTCGGCTGATGGCCATCATCGAAACCATCAAGGGCGTGCCGGTCGATGCCGAGCGCCTCACCGGCAAGGGCTATCTCACGCCCACCACCATGTCGGACAGCACCGTGCTGCCCTATTTCGTCGCCATCGCCCGCGCCTATGCCCAGGTGGCGGCCGAGGCCCGCGATGCGGCGCTCACGACCTACACGGG
>JBHYCX010000026.1:0-2240 GCA_051861325.1 Roseococcus sp. | reverse complement strand
ACCGTGGTCAGGCGCTCCACCAGCGCCGTCACCTCCTCCGTGGTGGCGCCCGCCTGGCGCATGGCCTCACGGAATTGATCCAGCTCCTCCCGCGCCGCGAGGGTGGCCTGCTGCTCCGCCACGCGCTGCGCCAAGGCGAAGGTGTCGCCGCCGCCGAGCCCGGCTGCGATGCCGCGCTGCGTCAGGCTGAGGTCCGCCTGGGCCAAGCTGGCCTCACGGAGGGCATCGACCTTGGCCGCAGCCTTGTCCCGCTCCCGCGCCAAGCCATCCTCCGCCAGGCCCAGCTCGCGCGCCTTGACGATGGCGTCGTCATAGGGCCTGGTGGCTGCGGTGAGCTGCTGGCTATAGGCGCTCGCCGCCTCAGCCGACTTGCTCAGCGCCTTATAGGTCCCCTCATAGAAATCGAGGTTGGCCTGCAGTGTCTGCAGATTGTCGCCGCTGGCGTTGAGGATGCCGGCGTAATCGCCACTCGCGCGGCCCGCCTCGCGGAACTGGCGCAGGATGAGCCGACCCGCCTCCTCGGCCAGCGCTTTGCTGCCGCCCTCATCATTGGCGAATTGCGCTTTGCGCCCGGCGACATCGAGATAGAGATCGCCGGCCCCACCGCCCCGCGACGAGGTGACGCCGACGGCGACCTGCGCGCCGAACTGCGCGCCCCCCAGCTTGTCGCCCACCTGACGCGCCAGGGCCGCGATCTGCCGGGCTGCGCCCTCCGCCTGATCGCGATTGCCCTGGCTAAAGCGATCCCCACCGAGACCGGCATAGCTGAGCCCGCCATCATCCACATTCACATAAGCCGACTGGCCTTTGCCCGAGGCCTTTTGTCCCGGCAGCAAGGCCCCCGCGATGGCGAGCACCGCGGCCGCGATCCAGCCCGGTGGTCCGAGCGATCCCAGCCCCACCAGCGAGGCGGCGCCCATCCCGGCACTGAGCAACCCACCCGCAGCCGTGGTGTAGCCACCAATCCCACCGCGCTGGATCCCGGAGTACATGCCATAGGCGCCGCCGGCGATGCCGGCGACACCACCCAGGGCGCCACCCACGGTGACGCCGGGCGATTGGGTCGCATGGGCAAGCAGCGCGCCGCCATCGCCAGCCGCACCAGGCACGCCGGCGGCGATGTTACCCGCCCCGCCGCCCCAGAGCGTGGTGTTCAGCGCGCTGTCGATGGTGACATAGCCGGTGTTGGAGAGGCCCCCGGTAAAGGCGCTGTCCAGTCCCGTGCTGCGCCCCAGTCCGAACAGCCCGGCCGACTGACCCGCCTGCTGCGTGGCCGCACTCACACTGCCGGCATTGCTGGCGACAGCGGCCTGAGCGGAGCCACCGCCCAGGAGATTGCCCAAGCCAATGGACTGGCCCATGCCGCTGGCGCTGAGGGAGCCCAGCCCCAGGCTGGAGACGACGGGGGCGATGATGGGGCGGATCACCGCCTCGGCGGCAATGCGCGCCAGGGTGCTGCGGGCGGTGCCGAGAAAGCCCCGCCACATCTCCCGCCAGCTCTTTTGGTTGTCGCCAAAGAGATCGGCAAAGCGATCCCCGGCATAGCGCACGATGCTATCGGTGGTGGTTTTGTTGTCCTGTTCCACCTGACGCGCTGCGTCGCGCGCGGCCTTGATGGCGGGGTCGGCCGCGGCCACGGCGCGGTTATAGGTCTCCTGGGTGATGGCGCCTTCATTCAGGAGGGCGTTGAGCACGCCCAGCTGCTCGGCATACTTCTCCGCCTCGGTGCGGACGGATTGGGTGATGCTGACCCCCTCGCGCAGCAGGGACAGCCGATCTTTCTCGATGTCCTCGACGATGCGGGAGACCCGGGCGATCTCCTCATCCGTCTCGATGCGCCCGCGGGCGGCCTGTTCCAGGCTGCGCAGCCCATCGGCCAGCTCGTCATTGGCCAGACGGCGCAGGCGGGCGGCGCGGGCCGCGTCGGTATTGCCATTGGCGAGCCCGGCCTCGATGGCGGTGATGCGGGTGGCGTGATCGGCGCGCAGCTTGGCCTCGCGGTCGAGGGCCTCGCGCGTGCTGTTAAAGGCGGTGGTTTGGGTGGTGCGGGCGGCGGCGGCACGGCGCGCGGCGGCGGTGGCCTCCTCGGCCTGGCGGATCTCATCGGCCTCGGTATGAGCTTGGTTCCGGCGTGCCAGCCCCTCGCGGATGATGGAGTTCTCAGCCTCGATGCGCTGGCGGAGTTCGGCCAGGCGCTCCTCACGCGGCTGGGCCTGGGCTGCCGCCTCCTGCATGGCGCG
>JBHYCX010000025.1:0-2958 GCA_051861325.1 Roseococcus sp. | reverse complement strand
ACCATCCGCTCGCGCGACTTCACCTCGACCGCGTGGCCCTTCTTCTTCAGGCCCGCGAAGAAGCCGCGGACCGTGTGTTGCGCCCAGCCCGTGGCCTCGGCGATCTGCGCCACCGTGGCGCCCTCGGGGCGGCGGAGCATCGCCAGCACCTGCTCCTGCTTGGTGCCCTCGCGCGGCTTGCGAGGCGCACCCGGCTCGCGGGCAGTGCGGGCGGGCTTGCCGGCCAGGGCGGCGCGGAGGGCCTCGATGGCGCGGCTGATCGGGTTGTCGGTCGCGTCCTGCGCCGGGCTGGCGTCCCAGGCGGCCAGAACCGCCGCGGCGGCGTCGCGCAGGCTGGCGCGCGGGGCGGGTGTGGGCGCGCCCTGGGCGGGTTCGGCCGCCTCCGCGGGGGCATCCCCCTCGGCTGCGTCCTCCGCGCCCGTGGGCGCCGTGTCGGGCACGCTGCCCTCAATGCCCGAGCAGTCGGGCTCGCCGGCCACCTCGTCGCCCTCGTTCGGGTCGATGCCGATGGCGCGCAGCCCCTCGTCGGTGATGCGCGCCACGATCCAGGTGCCGTCGTCGTCCTGCCGCCAGCCGAGCCCGACATGCTCCCGCGGGGCGTTGATCTCGGTGAGCAGGTTGTTCTTGATCAGGCTGCGGAAGACCGCGTTGCGGGCGGCGGCCGGCAGGGTCTTCGGCGGGCGGGCGAGGCCCATCTCGTGCTGCGCGGCGGCGCTCAGGATCACGCGCTGGCTGTCGGAAAGCTTGGTCATCGTGGTGGTCTCCGGTTCCGGGTGCCGGTCATCGGCCCCTACTGCCGGGAGCCCCGCCGGCGCTGCCGGTCGGGGCGGTGCGGAAGTGGCCCGCGTCAGGCTTCGTATTCGCCGCGGTGGAAATGCTGGTCCGCGATGTCCTTCAGCTTCGCAGTGGCATCCGAAAGCCAGGCGGCCTCGCCCCAAAGCACCGTCTCGGGGTCCGCGCCGAAATGGTCCGCGCTGGCCTGGGTGAGTTCCGCGAGCAGGGCGTCGAACTCGGCCTTCTTTGCGAGGAAGGCGGCCAGGCTGCGTTCCTGGTTGCGGGCGGCGCGGGCTTTGCGGTCGGTCATGGTCGTCTCCGTCTGTGGTGCAGGGCATCCCCTGCGCGTGACGGACCATTCGCGCTGTGCCGCGCACGAGCCAAGCAAGATGCAGCGGCGCGGAATTGCTATGTTTCGGCGGTCTGGATCACATCATGATCGACGATGCCGCGTGCCGACGCGACATCAGCGAAGATGCGATCATCGCCGTCCAGCACGGCGGCTTCGCCGGTCGCTTCCTGCCAGCGCTGCACGATCACATCGGCATAGGCGGGATCGATCTCCAGCAGCACGGCGCGTCGCCCCGTGCGCTCTGCCGCGATCATGGTGGTGCCCGATCCGCCGAAGCAGTCCAGCACGGTGTCGCGCGGCTTGCTGCTGTTGCGGATGGCGCGCTCGACCAACGCGACCGGCTTCATCGTGGGATGCAGATCGTTGCGCGCTGGCTTGTCGAAGTGCCAGACGTTTCCCTGGTCACGCGCGCCGCACCAATAGTGCTGGCTCCCCTGGCCGTCCGGGCGCAACGCCGCGTCGAGGTGCTGGAAGACGCCCTGCATCAGGGCGTCCCAATCCGACACGCCGCCGGTCGTGTAGTCCCGCTGGTTGCCGTAGGGCGGGGAGGTGAAGAGCAGCGCGGCGCGGTCCTCGCCCATTACGCGCGCCACTGAGGCGGCGTCGGTGCTGTCGCCGCAGAGCAAGCGATGATCGCCCAGCAGCCAGAGATCGCCTGGACGAGTGACGGCCTGGCGCGGCGGAACCGGATCGGCATCGGCGGGATCCTCCGCCGCTTCCTCCCCGGTGGCCACCGCGCCCGCCGCACCGCCCCCCTCGGCAGGATCCGCGGACAGAGCCTCGGGCGCGTCGCCGTCGGACACGGCATCTCCAGCCGCCGCGAGGATGTCTGCGAGCTCATCCGCCGAGAAGCCGAGCGCGCCCAGGTCGATGTCCGGCACCGCCTGCACCGCGGCCAGCGCATCACGCAGCAGCGCCTGGTCCCAGGTCGCGTTCTCCGCGATGCGATTATCGGCGAGGCGCAGCGCCTCCTTCTGCGCCGCGGACAAATGCCGCAGCACGATCACTGGCACCTTGGCCATGCCGAGCGCCGTCGCGGCCTCGAGACGACCATGGCCAGCGATCAGCACGCCCGCCTCGTCCACCAGCAGCGGATTGGTGAAGCCGAAGGCCAGCATGCTGGCCTTGATCTGCTCCAGCTGCGCGGCGCTGTGGATGCGCGCGTTGCCGGTATGCGGGCGCAACTCCGCCACCGGACGCAGCAGGATCTTCGCCGCCATCCAGGGGAGCGTCATGGGGGCATCCGGTTTGCATGTGATTTGCAGGGCAGCGGCTCGGCGTCGGGTTGCACGGATTCATCTGATACGTCGTATGAACCGCTCAGAATTCGTCTGATGCCGTGCGGCAGAGGCATGTGTCAGGTTTCCCTAACACCGATGCAATGGGATCCCGTTAGAGCAGCGTCCCCCCTGAATGAATCGTGCGAGGATTCCCGAAACGCCCAGCGTCTGATTCAAAGCGCCTGCCGGATGGGGGCGGCGGGGATGTCGAGAGCGCTATCGTTGGATCTGCGGCAACGCACGCTGGCCGCAGTGCTGGAGGAAGGGCTGAGCCACCGCGAGGCGGCGGCCCGGTTCAAGGTGAGTGCTGCCAGCGTCAGTCGCTGGCGCGCCCTGGCGGCTGATGGCGCGGTGCCGATGCATGGCGCGCTGGGCGGCGACCGCCGCAGCCATGTGATCGAGGCGGCGGCCGAGAGGATCCTCGAAGTGTTCCACGCCCGGCGCGACATGGCGCTGGCGGAGCTGCGGGCCGAACTCGCCGAGTGCGGCCTGCGTTTTGGCTACGGCACGTTGTGGCGCTTCTTCGACCGGCGTGGCTACACGCGCAAAAAA
>JBHYCX010000024.1:0-6664 GCA_051861325.1 Roseococcus sp. | reverse complement strand
TATTGCCGGCTACGAGCCGGTGCTGGCCGCCGCCCGCGGCCTGCTTCCCGAGGCGCGCGTGGATGAAATGCGCCAGGTGGCCATCCGTGAGCGGCTCTCGCCCGAGGTGCTGCGTGGCCGTCTCTGGGAGGCCTTCACCAGCGGTGCCGCGCGGCCCTCCCTGCCGGCGCGTCCCGAGGCCGGCCCCGGGAATGACGATCCGGCGCAGATCCTCAACGCTATGGCCGAAGCACTCGCGATGCGCTCCATGCCGGGATACCAGCCGGCCGCGGGTGCCTCCGGTCGCCATATCGAATTCATGGGCTGGCGTCCCTCCGACATGATCGGCGAACTCCTGCGCGTCCGCGGCGAGCGCAACGTGCCCCGCAACCCCACCCTGCTGGCCGAACGTGCCTTCCACACCACCAGCGACTTTCCGCTGCTGCTCTCGGCCGCGGCCAACAAGATGTTGCTCGCCGCGTACCAGCCGGCCCAGCCCAGCTACCGCACGATCTTTCTGCGGCGCGATTTCCGGGACTTCAAGCCGCATCGCCATCTGCGTGTCGGCGACTTCCCCACGCTGCTGCCATTGACGGAAAATGGCGAGATCCAGGCCGGCACCATGTCCGAGAGCCAGGAGATCGTGCTGCTGCAGACCTTCGCGCGCCGCATCCGCGTTACGCGCCCCATGCTGGTCAACGATGATCTCGGCGCATTCACAGACTTCGCGGCCGCCATCGGCCGGCGCGTCGCCGACTTCGAGAACGCCACCGCCTATGCCCTGCTGAACTCCGCCAATGGCGATGGCCCGACCTTGACCACCGGCGCGGCGCCGGTCTTTGCGACGGGTGCCGCGCGGCTGAACAAGGCTTCGGCCGGCACGGCGCTGGATCTCACCAACCTGGCGCTGGGGCGGGCCGCGGTGATGCGGCAAAAGACGCTCGATGGCCTGCCCATCGCCATCGGCTCCTCCATGCGCTTGGTGGTGGGCCCCAGCCAGGAACTCGCTGCCCGACAGCTCACCGTGAGTGTGGCCGCGACCCAGACCAGCAACGCCAATGTCTATGCGGGCTTCATTCAGCCGCTGGTCGAGCCGCAAATCTCCGCCAACCGCTGGTACCTCTTCTCGGACCCGCTGGCGGCGCCAGTCTACGTCTATGGCTACCTCAATGGCGCCGAGGGGCCGCAGGTCACCACAGGCCCGGTCTCGGGCGTGGACGGCGTCGAGGTCTCGGTGATCTTCGACTTCGGCGTGGGCGCCATCGACTGGCGCGGCGCTTGGTACAATCCGGGCCTCTGATCCCGGTTCCACCCACCCATCATGAAACCATGCAGAAGCCGCCCCACCGGGCGGCTTCCGCGTTTCTGGAGACCCCGTTCCCATGCGCAACTACATCCAGCCCGGCGACAGCCTGGCGCTGATCGTCCCCTATGCGGGCGGTGTCACCTCAGGCCAGGGCGTCCTGGTCGGCGCGATCTTTGGCGTCGCCGCCGTCGATGGCGTGCAGAATGCCGTGATCGAGTGCCAGACCAAGGGCGTGTTCGACATCACCAAGGAACCAGCGCTGGCCATCACCGCCGGTGCCCGCCTCTTCTGGGACAACACCAACCGCCGCCTCACCACCACCGCCACCGGCAATTTCCAGGTGGGGCTCGCGGCCTTGGCGGCACTGGCCGCGGACACCACTATCCGCGCCATGCTGCTGCGGGTTCCGGCCGTCGGCACGTGACGACCGGCGAGTTGCTGCCGCGGGACCGGGAGCGCCTGCGCGGCGTTCATCCCGATCTCGTGCGGGTGGTCGAGCGGGCCCGCTGTTCCACGTCCTTCATTGTTCTGGAGGGGCTGCGCTCCCGCGAGCGCCAGGCGCAACTCGTCGCCGCCGGCCGCTCCAAGACCATGAACAGCCGACACCTGACCGGACATGCCGTCGATCTCGCACCCTGGGCCGATGATGGCGACCGCATCGTCGAGAGTGGGGAGTTGACGTGGACGCGGGATGCGATGGCGCCCGTGGTTCTCGCCATGCGCCAAGCAGCGGCGTCACTCGGGATTGCCATGATCCATGGCCACGATTGGGGGTGGGACAGCCCCCATCATGAGCTGGATCGGCGCATCTATCCCGCAAAGGAGGCCGCATGAACGCCTTTGCAGAAGCCCTCGCCGCGCTCCACGCCGATCCCAACCTCGGAGAGGACGCGGTCTATCTGCCACCCGGCAATGGCACGCCCGTGCCCTGTCGGGTGCTGCGCCGGCAGCCCGATCCGGTGATGGACCTGGGTCAGCACCATGTCCGGCAGTCGGGCTGGGTCTTCGAGATTCAGGTCGCGGAGGTGGCGACGCCCGAGAAGGGCGGCCAGCTCCAACTTGCATCCGGGACGCGCGAGATCTTTGACGTGCAGCTGGACGAGGCCATGCTCAGCTACCGGGTTTCTGTCCGGTGACCCAGCGCGAGGCGGCCATGGGCGCGCTGCTCGCCGTGCTGCAGGCCGGGCTGCTGGGCCACAGCGTCCTGCGCGCGACCGGCACGCCCGAACCCATCCCCGGCGGCCAGGCGCTGATCCTGCTGCATGAGGGCAGCTGCGAGGCGGCCGAGCCGCTGCTCTCGCCGCTGCGCTACGAAATCATCTGGAACGCGCCAGTCACCATCGACGCCGATACCGCCGCGATCCGTGATGCTGCGGTGGAAGCACTTGCCACGCTGTTGGTCACCGATCCCACGCTGATTGGTGCCGTCGACTGGGCCGAGATCGGCATGCCCGAGGCCGAGGTCATGGCTGCGCCATCCCTCGAAGGGCTCGGCCAGCAACCACCGGTCTTTTCCATATCGATCCCCATCCGTCTGCACTACCTGGCTGACAGCCCCGCGGGCTGATCCGAACGGGCGCGCTGCGCCACCGGCCTTTCTTTCCCCGTCCCATCCCCATCATTCAAGGAGGCCGCCGCCATGCCCGTCGGCGCACAAGGCAAAGCCGTCTCGATCTACCAGCAGATCGAGGCCACAGAGGCGGTGAAACCCACCGGCAATTACCGAAAACTGCCGGTCAAAAGCTTCAGCCTCGCCCCCACCGAAAACCTGCAGCAGGACGTGGTGCTTTCCAGCCCCGCCGCCACACGCGATCCGATGGACCCCTATCGGGACTTCATCGAACTCGCCGGCGATGCCGTCGTGCCGCTGGATCTGTCCAATATCGGCCATTGGCTGCGCATGCTGCTGGGTTCACCCACCACCACCGGCACCACCGATTTCACCCATGTGTTTCGCTCTGGGTCGAATGCGCTGCCCAGCGCCGCCTTCGAGAAGGTCTATGGCGACATCACCGGCGCTCATGAGGGCTACCTCGGCGTGCGCGCCAATACCCTCAACCTGCCGATACAGCCGAGCGGCGTCGCCGAGGCCACCATTGGCCTGATGGGGCTGAGCCACACGCCCAACCTCACCTCCGCACCCGGCACACCCTCGACCGCCGTGTTCGAACGGTTCAACCGCTTTCAGGGTAGCGTGTCGCGCAATGGCTCGGCGCTACCGGCCTTCATGACGGGGTCGCTCACCTTCTCCAATGCCATGGAGGCCGTGAAAGCCGTCCGCTCCGACCGTCGCATCGAGGGCATCGACTGGGCGGAGACCTCGGCCCAGTTTGACGGGACCGTCTGTCTCACCACGGCTAATGCCTCCATCCTCACCGATGCCGTGGCCGGCACGCCCTGCGCCCTCAGCTACCTCCTGCAGATCACCGCAGTCAAGTCGCTGCTGATCGAGCTGCCGCGAGTGACGCTCACCCCCACCGGGCCACGGCTGGAGGGCCCCATGGGCATCGATCTGCCGGTGCGCGGCATCGCCAGCTTTGACGCCACCGCGGTGTGCATGCTGCGCGCCACGCTCAAGAACCAGACCGCCACCTATTGAGGATTGCATCATGCTCAAGCTCAATTTGAAGCCCGAGCCCGCCTGGCTCGAAATCGGTGGTGGCGTGCGGGTGAAGGTACCGCCGCTCGACACTGCCATTCTGCGCGCCGTCGAATACACGGCCTGGCAGGCCTATGCCGCGCTCAAGTTGCGGGCGAACGAGGGAGACGACGCCAAGCCGCTCGGTCCCGCCGCGGTGGCGCAGCTGGAAGGCGCCTTTGCCCTGGCCCGCGTGCGCGCGCTGGCCGGGCAGATCATCGCCTGGGAGGGTGTCACCGACGAGGCGGATCAGGTCCTGACGCTCGCGCCCGAGGCACTCGATGCCTTTGCAGCGCATCCGCTCGCCGGCCCCGTCTTCGCGCGAGCCTATGACGCAACGATCCAGCCGCTGCTGGCGGAGGGAAACGGATCCACGCCTTCTGTGAATGGCGATGGGGTGGTGGCGATCGATACTGCGCCGGCTGTCTCGGAGGCGGCGGCGGGCGATGCGGTGGTTGTCCCAGCATCCGCCACGCCCCGCAAAGCGCAGAAGGCGTAGCGGTGTTGGAGGCCGTGGAAGCCTCCATCCGTCAGGACATGGCGGGCGTGTCGGTGGATGCCGGCTCGGCGCTCGCGCTGGCCTCAGCCTTTGGCGTGGAGGGGCGCACGGCGGCCTATCTCATCACACAGGCGTCGCGGGGGATCGCGACGGGGATGGCAAAGCGGAACGAGGTTTCGCCGGAGGATGCGGGTTAAATCTTCGTCCGGAGCTTGGGGTCTTGGCGGCGCACCTTTTCCAGCAAGGCCGCGGCCTGGTCCGGCTCCATCTCAGCAAGCGCCCGCAGCACTTCGCTGACAGCAACAAGGGTGGCGTCCTGTTGAGTGGAGAAGGCTTCTTCAAGGCGCTGGACAATCTCGGCGTTGATGGATTGGCCAGAGGCGTCAGCGGCCGCTTCCACACGGGCCTTCAAGCCGGCTGGGAGGCGCAAACGGAAATAGGAATCTTCGCGTGCCATGACGCACGTATGCCGCACATTGCGGCTCACTTCCATGTTCGCTTCGCGAGATCTGATCACGCGGGCATCACGCGGGATTGCTACGGGCACGACGAAGCTGGGTGAGTTTTCGCCGGATACCATGGGGGAGTGATCCATGCGCGTGGTCGCCAAGATCCATGGCATCGCACCATCCGACTGGCTGAACTCGCGCTCGCGCGTAGCAGCCCAGGCCATTTCAATTGCAGTCGACGCGGCCGGCAAGGGCGCCCAGCAGGACATCCGCGCCATGATCCGCGCGTCCAGCATGGGCCAGCGCCTAGGCAACGCCGTCCGCCAGAGCACCTTTCCCAAAGCCCCACGCTTTTCGATGCGCGCGGCCAGCGAGCTCTCCGCCTCGGGCAACGCCGCCGACATCATCGAGGCCTTCTCGGAGGGCGTGACTATCCGCGGCCGGGGTCGCTATCTCGCCATCCCTACGGCTGCGGTGCCGCGTGGACGCTGGAACGCCAAGCTCACTCCGCGCGAGGTTGAGACGCGCTTTCTTCGCAAGCTCGAGCTGCGGGTGTTCCGCGGCAAGCCGGCGCTTGTACTGGTCGAGGCCCGCGTCACCCGCGGCGGTGCCGCCCGCGGTGCCACACGTTCGCAGATCGCCCGGGGCCGCGCCCGTGAGGTGGTCATGTTCTGGCTCAAGGACAGCGTGACCCTGCCCAAGCGCCTGGCGCCCCGCCCCATCGCGGCCACCTGGGCGCGGCGCCTCCCCAGCCTCATCGATCGCGCGGCCGCTTCCCTGAAAGGCTGACCATGTCCGGCTCTGCCAATCGTTGGGTGCTGCGCCTCTCCACCGAGGGTGCGGATCAGGTGATCCGTGACCTGCGCGCGGCTGCCACCGAGAGTGCAGCGGCGGGCCGCGCCTATGACGCGCTGATCAAGGCGCAGCCCCAACTCGCCACGGGCGCGGAGCGCGCCGAGCAGGCGCTGCGCCAGAACGTCGACGCGATTCGCGGCATGCGTGGCGAGCTCGGTCTGGTCTCGGCCGCCGTGGACGGCGCTACGGGCAGCTTTGGGCGCTTTGGCTCCGCACTCACCTCGCCCGCGGCCGCCATCGCCGCCCTCTCCGCGGGGGCCGCGGCCGGCGTTGCCTCCATCGCCCGGCTCGGCGACGAATACACCACCACCATGAACAAGCTGCGGGCCGCCACCGGCAGCCTGGGCGCAGCCCAACAGGTCTATGGCGAGCTGGTCGCCCTCTCCCAACAGACCGGTGCCTCCATCTCCGAGAGCGCCGGCGCCTTTGTGCGCTTCTCGGTGGCGGCCCGCGCCATCGGCGCCACCAACGGCGAGGTGCTGCAGCTCACCCGCACCATCCAGCAGGCCGGGCTGATCTCCGGTGCCTCCACCCAAGAGGCCGCGGCCGGCGTCCAGCAGCTGGGCCAGGCCCTGGCGTCGGGCACCCTGCAAGGCGATGAGCTGCGCTCAATTCTGGAGAACATGCCAACGCTGGCGGAGGCCCTGGCCCGGGAACTCGGCGTTTCCATTGGCCAACTGCGCAGCATGGGCAGCGAGGGCCAGCTCACCTCGGACCGCGTCTTCCAGGCCCTGCTGCGCGCCAGCGAGGCCATCAACAAGCAATTCACCGAGCTCACCCCCACCATGGGCCGCGCCTTTGGCGTGCTCGGCCAGGCGATGGTGGAGTTCGTCGGCAAGCTCGATCAGGCGCTCGGCCTGTCGCAAGCCATTGCTCGTGTTGCCGGCGCTGCTGCCGCCGCGGTGGGCCAGGTCAGCGGTGGCATGGGGCCACGCTCG
>JBHYCX010000023.1:0-7831 GCA_051861325.1 Roseococcus sp. | reverse complement strand
GGTCTCCGGTTCCGGGTGCCGGTCATCGGCCCCTACTGCCGGGAGCCCCGCCGGCGCTGCCGGTCGGGGCGGTGCGGGAGTGGCCCGCTTCAGCAGGCGTATTCGCCGCGGCGGAGATGCTGATCCGCGATGTCCTTCAGCTTCGCGGTGGCGTCGGAAAGCCAGGCGGCTTCGCCCCAAAGCACCGTCTCGGGGTCCGCGCCGAAGTGGTCCGCGCTGGCCTCGGTCAATTCCGCGAGGAGGCCGTCGAATTCGGCCTTCTTGGTCAGGAAGGCGGCCAGGCTGTTTTCCTGGTTGCGGGCGGCGCGGGCGGTGCGGTCGGTCATGGTCGTCTCCGTCGTGATGCAGGGCGGGGTGCTCTGCGTGTGACGAGACATTCCCGCTGTGGCGCGCGGGAGCCAAGCAAGAAGCAACAGCCCGAGATTGCTATGTTTGGGCGGTCTGGATCACATCATGATCGACGGCAGCGCAACGCACCGGGGGAGCCCGCGTTACACATCAACATGCGCCGCATCCTCATCATCCAAGGCCATCCCGACCCGGTCGCGGCGCGGCTCTGCTGCGCCCTCGCCGAAGCCTATGCGGCGGGTGCGCTCGCGGGCGGGCATGAGGTCACGCGGCTCAGCGTCGCCGAGCTTGACTTGCCGCTGCTGCGCCTGCCCGAGGAATTCCAGACCGGCAAACCATCCGCCGCGGTGCTGAAGGCCCAGCGCGCCTTGCTCGACGCCGAGCATTGGGTGCTGATCTATCCGATCTGGCTGGGCAGCATGCCCGCGCTGCTCAAGGGCTTTCTGGAGCAGACCCTACGGCCCGGCTTTGCCTTCAAGCCCGATGTCAGTCTTTCCGGTGGGCTGCTCAAGGGCCGCTCTGCACGTATCGTCGCCACCATGGGCATGCCCGCCTTCATCTTCCGCTGGTGGTTCGGCGCCCCGAGCGTCAAGGCGCTGCGGCGGAACATCCTCAGCTTCGGCGGCATCGCGCCGGTGCGCGAGACGTTGATCGGTGGCGTTGGTGGCCTGACGCCGCAGAAGGCCGAGGCGCATTTCGCGACGATGCGGGCCTTGGGACAAGCGGCGCGGTGACACAAGTGGCACCGCTCGCGGCATGGCTGCGGCGGCGCCCGTTACGCGGCTATGTCTTGCTGGCCTTCGGCCTCAGTTGGGGCGGCATCCTGCTCATCCTCGTCGCGACGGGGTTCGACCTCGCGCCGATGGGACCCTGGGAAACCGGCGGCGTCGCAGCACTCATGTTGCTTGGCCCGAGCCTGGCCGGGCTCGTCATGACCATGCTGCTGGAGGGGCGCGCAGGGCTGCGCGCGATGCTGGCGCGGCTGCGGACATGGCGCGTTGGCCTCGTCTGGTATGCTGTGGCGCTGCTGACAGTGCCGCTGCTGCTGCTCGGCACTCTGGGCGGCTTCGGCGCCTTGGCCGACCCAGCCTTCGCGCCACGCTTCCAGTGGTGGCTGTTCGCGGCGGGGCTGATCGCCGGCCTTTTCGAGGAAATCGGTTGGACCGGCTTCGCCACGCCGCGCCTGCTCGCACGGCATCGCCTGGGCAGGGCCGGACTGTGGCTCGGCGCGGTCTGGGCCCTGTGGCACCTGCTGGTGGATTTTCGCTACAATGCCGGCACCATGGGCGGCGCCTGGCTGCTGGAGTTCGCGATCGTCTATCTCGCGACGCTGACGCCGTATCGCATCCTGATGATGTGGGTCTATGCCAAGACGCAGAGCCTGTTGCTCGCCATGCTGATGCACGCGAGTTTCACCGGCTGGCTGCTGGTGCTGGACCCGGGCACCTCTTTCGCACAGGGGCTGCTGTGGCAAGCAGTCTTTGCGGCGATGCTCTGGCTGACGGTCGCCCTTGTTCTCACCCGCGACGCTGCGCAGCCCGGCGGATCGGACACCAGGTGAGCCAGCCCGTCGGCGGCGAGGGCACGCAAGGCGATGGCGCGACCTGGCAAGGGCGCGCGCACGCCTCCGGCGCGATCCTGACCTTTCTCCTGCTGGCTTTCGGCTGGTCCTGGTCGGTCGGCCTCGCCGCCACGCAGGTCAGGGATCAATCGGCGATGGCCGGCAACGCCCTGCTCATGCTCTCCGGCTTCGGCCCCAGCTTGGCCGGTCTGGCGGTCGTGGCCGGGATCGGCGGTCGGTCGGGGCTGCGCGACTGGCTGACGCGCAGCCTGCGATGGCGGATCGGCTGGCACTGGTTTGCGCTGGCCTTCGCCCTGCCACCCGTGGCGATGCTGCTGGCGCTTGCCGTCCATGCGGCGCTGGGCGGCACGATCGCGGCGTCACCCGCCAACGGCCACATACCGCTCGCCGTCGTCAATTTCGCTCTTGTTCTGGTCGTGGGCGGTCCGCTGGGCGAGGAGTTCGGCTGGCGCGGCTATGCGCTGCCGGCCATCGCCACAAGGCTGGGCTGGCGTTGGGCGGGCCTGGTTGTCGGTGTCCTGTGGGGCGTATGGCACCTGCCGCTGTTCTTCATCGCGGACACGGTGCAATCCGACATGCCGCTCGCGCTGTTCCTGCTCAGTTCGGTGGTGCTGTCGGTGCTGTTTGCGTGGCTGGCCTCCAAGACCGGCCAGTCTGTCCTGCCGGCGCTGGTGCTGCACACCGCGATCAATGCCTGGGCCGGCATTATCCCGGTGATGCCGACTGCCGACACGGCGCGGCCCTTCGCGTTGCTCGTCGGCATCCTGGGGCTCATCGCCGTCACGCTGCTTTGGCGCGCCGCTGCCTGGCCGACGGCTGAGCGCGTTCGGGCTGCCGTTCCGGACGCCCGGCGGTGCTGACGCTTTATGCGCTGCAGACTCTTCTGCCGCTCAGCTTCATCGGCTGGATCGCGATGCGGCCGCCGCGCAGCCTCGTCGGTTTCTGGTCCCAGGCCATCGCCACGGGGCTCGGGATCATCGCCCTGGGATACGCCGGCCCCTGGCTCTTCCCGCCATGGTGGACGCCGCATGTCCTGGGCGTGGTGCTCATGGCCGCCGTGGCAGCGGGCCTGCTGCGCCGGAAGCGCGGAACGATCTGGCCAGCCGGGATTGTCGGGTGGGTGGTCGCGGCGGGTTTCGCGACACTCGGCCTGTTCGCGGCGAACACAACGCGCCTGGCCCTGTCGGAGGCCGTCATGCCGGACGGGGGAGGCATCGATCTGGCGCTGCCGCTGGGGCATGGACGCTATCTGGTCGCCAATGGCGGAGCCGGGCTGACGCTGAACGCCCATGCCGATGCACTCGACCAGAGCGTCCCCGCGCATCGGGCCTGGCGCGGCACAGCCTATGGCGTGGACCTCGTCGCCATCGGCGGCTGGGGCTTGCGTGCCGACGGAGTGATGCCGGCAGACCCGGAACGATGCCACATCTTCGGCATGCCGGTTCTGGCGCCCTGCGCAGGCGACGTGGTGGTCGCGGTCGATGGCCTGGAGGATATGCGGGTGCCCGAGCAGGACGAACGCCACATGGCGGGCAACCACGTCATCCTGCGCTGCGCTGGGACGGATATCGTGCTCGGCCATTTTCGTCGCGGCTCGGTCCGCGTTCGCGTGGGGGAGCGGCTGGAACCGGGCGCGGTGATCGGCGAGGTGGGCAACCTCGGCGCCAGCAGCGAACCGCATCTGCATATCCATGCGCAGGCGCCTGGTACAGCTGAGGCGCCATTCGCGGGTGCGCCGATCCCGCTCCGCATGGCGGGGCGCTTTCTGGTCCGCAACACGCGCCTGATCGTTCCGCCGTAGAGCGCAGTGGCTTGGGAACCTCCCTGCGGACGCGCTTGGGGAAGCCTCGCGCTGATGGAAGCGACAACCGCGTGCCCTATTGTCTGGTCCTGATGCGCGCCCTGGCGAACGAGGGCCGATCGGTCACGATCCGCGGGATTTGGCATCACCCCGCGGGATTCAGCCGATCAGCGACCTCCAGCAGCAGCGCATTCATCTGCTCCTGCAGGATGGTCTGCACCAGATGCGGATCGCGGCCGATTTCGGCGGCGATCTGTCCCGCCACCCGCGCCGGCCAGTTCAGCACGGCATCGCGCATGCCGGCGGCCGCCTCGTCGATGCGGTGATTGGCGGCGTGGACATCCATGAGGCGCCCCTTCCTCTCATCCATGGCCAGCCGCTGCGCCTCGACCCCGAGCGCAAGCTGCGCGAGCGTCAGCCTGCCCAGCGGCGTGTCATCACCAGGCGTCGCCAGGGGCGAGCGGCCCGGAACGGCCGACGCGGTCAGATCGCGGCGAACATGCTCAAGGTCCCAGGACCCGTCCGCCTCGCGACGAATACGCCCGACCTGCTCGGCCTTCTGGATCGCGGTGTGGGACAGACCCAGCCGACGGGCGACTTCACGGGCGGAGGTGATGCGCTCTGGCAACGTCATCTACCGTCATGGCTGCGAGCTGGCAATCGGATTGCACCTGGCAGCGGATCAAAATTGAGTCCGATGAATCGCTTACGCGACGATCCTCACGGATTGGCAACCTCGATTATCGCCTACCGCTAGCGACCTCGCGCGCGCCGACCCCCCGCATACAGTATCGCCGGGAAGGAACCATGGCCTCGACATCGGGAGAAGCGCTACTTCTCTACGTGTGCCGATTCTACACCACGCGGATTCTACGGCGCAATGCACTCATGCGGTGCTTTTCCATCTTTCGCATGAGCGCATCACGCCGCTCGCGCGCGCGGTGCGGTGCCGTAATGCGCCGCCAGCACACCCAGCGCCGCCACCACCATGCCCTGGGCCTGCGCTGGGTTCACGACACGCCCGCTCCAGCCATGGCGCATCGCCCATTCGCGGATCGAGCACTCCAGCCCAACGACGTGCCACATGCACGAACCCGCCGCGCTATCCCATCCGCCGAGTGCCGCCATCGCCCGCGCCACACGGCCCCGCGCATCAAGCTGGCGCTCGCTGAGGGCCGTGCCGGTGCTGGCGGCGATACGCTCCATCTGCATAGTGCGCATGCCATCCAGAGCGGCGGCACGAAACTGCGTGCGGAACATCGCGCCGGCCTCGGGCATCGCGGGCGTGATGGTGCCGTTGGCCAACATCTGGCCGAGGCTGTCCACCATGCGGTGATGCTGCACCGGCGTACCCGTCTCCGGATCAGCCTCGCGGATCGGCTCCGCAAGGCCACCATGCTGCAACCGCCACTTCGATGGACGCATGGCGTCCTGTGGCTTTGCCTTCCGTTTACCGGCCATGATGGCGGCCTCCGTTGCGTTGTCCCCAGCGCCGAACCGCCTCGTTGGTGATGGCCTGGCGTAACCAGGGCTCCGAGACCTCTTCGATGGCGAAGGTCGCCATGCCCTGCTCATGCCAGACCCGCCGCCGCATGGTTTCCATCTCGTGCGACGTGGTCGGGCTGGCGCCGCGATCGAGTGCGCTGCGCGGTGGACAGGGCGCACCTGGCACGTGCGAGACGTGCCAGGGATCTGTGGGGCGCTTCGACATCGGCTTCACCGACCTGCGCCCCATTGTGCGGCATGGAGCAAGGCTAGCGGCAGCGGGGCATGCTCTGCGTGGCACGGCATCTGCCCCTCCGTCGCCGGAGCCACATGCTGCAGCAGGCGCTGCAGGCTGTTGGCGGTCGCCATCGCGGCATGAGCCTGCAGAAAGGGCAGGATGTGCTTCGTGCGGAATGGCAGCCATTCAGCCTTCTCCGGCACCCACACGGCGTCCATGATGTGGTGCGACGTGCAGAACTCGACGTAGTGCCCGCCCTCCTCGGGGATGACCCAAGTGAGGATCTGCACGCCGTGCGAATCGCCCGGACCGATGCTCTCACTAAAAGGTAGAAAGTTCAGGACCTTTGTGAGTGCGGCATGCCACGGGGTTTCCCCACCATTGCAGATTGCCTGCGCAAGGATGAGCCATTCGGGCTTCTGCATCTCGGTGATCTTGCCATACAGAAAGGTGGTGACGGTGTCGTTCTTCATGGTCGGTGTCCTTCGGATGAATGGGAGTGGTCGGCAGGCCCAGCAGGATGGCGGCGCACGCGCGCGACGCGGCACTTCGGGCGCCTGCGGGCCAGCGGGTCCGGGTGGGTCCACCTCTGGGTCCGGGTAGGGTCCGGGTCTGGCGCACGCAAAACCCCCGGAAATCCGCCATGGGTCCGGGTGGTCCGGGTGGGGCCGGGTTTTCCCCTTACTCTTCCGTACACCCCGTATGTGCGTGTCATGCGCGACGTGCGCGACATGCGTGATGCACGAACCGGCTGCTACGAAAGAGAACACAACAGACCCGGACCACTCGGACCCACCCGGACCCAGCGAGGTATTCCGTGGCTTTCCGGCGATCGGCAGACCCGGACCCTTACCCGGACCCACTGTCGCAAACCCGGACCCATTGACCATGGCCACGCTCATCGCACAGCCTCCTGGGCTGGCTGGCGGCGATACCGACGTTCGCGCTTCGCGGTTGCACCATGCCCGCCCTTGCGCGCCCGTGTCTGCTTGAAGCCCATGCTGACCAGGCTGCGGACCACGCGGTTCTGATCGGCCTGCGTCCAGCGCCCCTTCTCGATGACGAGCGCATGCTGCAGCACCTCGGCCACCGAGACGTCCTGCAACGGCGAGGGCCGCGGGCGCCGATAGGCGTTGCACTCCCCCAGGCCGTTCTGCATCCACTCGGTGTCGTTCTCGAGATAGCTCTCGATGAGATCGTCCCAGGCATCACCCTGATAGCGCTCGGCCTGCTCCTCGGCGGCCAGGCCATCGAGCGCCTGTGTCTCCAGCCACCAGGGCTCGTTACGACGAAACCGATCCCGGGCCTCAGCCCAGAGCTGATCCCGATCCTGTTCCAGCGTGGAGATATCGATGTTGCCGCAGACCACCGGCCAGAACCGTCGCCCGCCGGTCGGGTCCTTCAGATACCCGCCCTCAGGATTCACGCTGCCAGCAAAGACACATTGCCGCGGCAGATCCACCAGCCGCTTGCCATAGGGCGGACGGAACCGATCCTGCGTGCGCGACATGAAGGCCTTGATGGTGCTGACCTCGGCGCGGCCCATGGTGTCGAGTTCGGCGATTTCGATGATCCAGACGCCGCGCGTTTCCATCGCCGCGTCCTTGCTGCTCAGATCGGAGAGGCGGTCCGCGAACCAGGGCTTGGCGATGGCCATGAGGGCGGAGGATTTCCGGATGCCCTGCGGCCCCTCCAGGATCAGGGCGCAGTCCGCCTTGCAGCCGGGGATGTAGATCCGCGCGACGGCCGACATCATCCAGCGCGGCCCAATGGCGCGGTGGTAGGGCGTGTCCTCCGCGCCGAGATAGCGGACGAGCCAGGCATCGAGGCGTGGCGTGCCATCCCAGGCCAGCGCGTCCAGATGGTCGCGGACTGGGTGGAACAGCCGGTCACGCGATACGACCTCCACCGCCTGGCCGGCAATGGACATCGGCACCATGATGTCCTGGTGCTGCAGCCAATTCGCGACGAGGGCGTCGTCGCGGTCGGCCCAGGGCGTGTCGGTCCATTCTGCGGCGCGGCCGATCCAGGGCGGCGGCTTGCGTGCGACGGTGGTGGTGGCGAAAGCGTCGTGCCACAGCACGTCCTGCCATTCGGGTGCGGCCCGCAGCGCGGTGATGGCGTTGGCCAGAACAGGGCGTGGCTCGCCCTCGTCGTTGAGCAGCAGGTCCTTGCGCCATTCATTGGAGAAGGCGGCGGCGGGTCGGGTTGCGGCGATCAGCATCCGCACCGCGTCCGCACCGTCCGATTGCAGGACGTCGTTGAAATCCATCGCCGGTGGCGGCTCGGCGACGGTGACGTCACGACCCTGGCTACGCAAAATGGTGATGGCTTGGCGGATCTGCTGATCGGCCTTGCTGTTCGGCTCATCGCCGTC
>JBHYCX010000022.1:0-9413 GCA_051861325.1 Roseococcus sp. | reverse complement strand
GCGCTCTCCCTGGTCAGCAGCCTCGCGCGCAGCTTCCTCGGCAGCGCGGCTCCGCAGCCGCACGAGGCCGGCGGCCAAGATGCTGCACACCTCCCGGAGGTGCGGCGGGAGGTGGGCGTTCAGTCCCGTGGGCGACGGCTTCATACTTAGCCCTACCCGCCGCGACGGCGATCCGTCCCGATCAAGCAGGCAGGCGCGCCAAGGCCTCGCGATAGCGCCGCCACAGGAGCGCCACCTTCTTTTTGATGGTGCTCAGGTCAGGATACTGGTTTCGGGCAGCAAACCAATCGACCATGCGGCGGACGATGGCAGCCTGATTCTCAGGCATGCCTTCGACCTGTAATGAGACGGCGATCTCACACCAAAACTCGTCCCAGTCGTACTTGGGCAGTGCCCCTCGTCGACCGCCCGGCGTCAGATCATCGCTCTGTGGATCAATCGCGTGGACCGATTCGAACCGCTCAAGCTCTTCGTGCCGAACCAGTAAGCGGTCACTACGAACAATAAATCCGTCACTTTTCTTGGCCTCATCGACCTTAAAGTAGAGACCTTCGTTTGCCCGGAATTCCTTTACGCAGGCCTCGCCTTCTGTGAGGGCGCGCCAGCTGTCTTCCGGAAACAGATCTACAGTGCCCGTATGCTTATACTCAGCGCTTGGCTCGCGCACCCATTGGTCTTCCTCTGATTCGAAATCTTCGGCTTCGTAAAGAAATCCCTCTTCCACAGGTAGGTCACCGACCATGACAGAAAGCGTCAGCAAATTCTCTGCAGCAAAATTCACAACGTCCTGCTCGCTCAGACCAAATCGATCGGAGAATTCCGGCAATAGATAGCAAGGCTTCCGGCGAACATGCTTTGCCATCGATCACTCCCTATTCACCAAGCGCAACCGCCGATACGCTTGCACAACCTTGGCCATATCTTTCCGCATGTCGGGCGGCAGTCGCTGCGCCTCGACGAACAAATCATCCATCCGCACGCCGAGAATGGCGGCGGCACGCTCTATCAGTTCATCGCGGGGCGGATTCTCCTGGTCACGCTCGATGCGCGACCAATAGGCCGCCGAGATTTCCAATCGCTCCGCGAAATCGTTCAACCCGATGCCGAGCGCAGTCCGTCGCTCGCGGATGACCGATCCAAAGCTCACCGTTGATCTCCTTGCACCAGGCCATAGCGGCTCAGCCGCACGGCGATAAACCGCTCCGACACACCGAAGTCGCCGGCCAGCGCGGCGATGACGCCCTCAATCAGGTCCGGCGGGTTGTCAGCTGCTAAAACGCGGCTGCCCTGTCGTCCCAGATGCGCCGCATGCACCGTGCGCAGCCGCTCGGACCGCGCGTGCACCAGCATCCGAAGATGCAGCTGCATCGGCGGCGCCAGGAGCGCGCCCATGAACTCATTCGCCCGGCGCTCGGAGGCCGCTGTGGTCCGATCGAGCAGCGCGCTCGGGCCGGCCGTCACTGAGCGATAGCGCCGTGCCGGCATGCCGAGCGCCACCGGCACGTCGAACACCACATGGCCCAGCTCATGGGCTGCGGTGCTGACCGCGAGATCCGGCCGGCCGGTCACCATGCGCGCATTCACGGAGACCAGCGCCGTGCCAGGCATGTCGGGATCCGTCTCGCAGACGCCGAGCACCGCCTCCCCGGTGCCATCATGCACGGGATGGCCGAGTTCCCACGCGACCAGGATGGCCCTGCCATTCGCCGACACGGTCCGCGTGGCGGCGACCAGTGCGGCGAGCGGGAGCGCGAATGCACCACGCTCCGTCATGGCCTGGCGGCGCACCTGCGCGGCGACGGCCCAGAGGGTCTGGGCCGACAACGGCCGAGGCGCGCCCGAGGCGGCGTGATGCGGGTACTCAACGGTGATGGACATGCCGGGATCATGACGAGTTGCTGTGCGATTGGTCAACAGCATTGTTCCCTTCCTGTTCGCTCATCCCCGATATCCACAGGCGATCGGCTGAGGGAGCAGTTCCCGCATGGGTGGGGCGGAAATCGCCGGGCTATCCATCTGATTTCCGACGAAAACGGCCATAAGTTGCTGATTTAGCAATGGGGAATAAATCCCAGGCCGCTTCAATTCCCCATTGCGCCCCATTCCGCCTCTTCGCCCCGGCAGGTCGTGTGGTTGTTTCTGGACGTCATAGCCGTTCTCCAGGAGCCACGCCCGATGCCCACCCAGCTTTCCCTCGCCGATCTCGACGTCGTTCACCCCCTTGCTGAGCGCTACGCGCGTCGCCTCTGCCGGACCTTGGGGCGGCCCGGCCATGAGCAGGAGGACATGGAGCAGGACATGCTGCTCGACCTCCTGGCGCGGCTGCGCGGCTTCGATCCGGCGCGCGGGACGTTGGCGGCCTTCGCCACGGTCTGCTTCCAGCACCGCGCATCCCGTCTCGCCACACGCCTTCGCCGCGAGAAGCGCGAACGGCACGAGGCGTCGCTGGACGACCTGGTGCCCGGCCAGGAGGAGGAACTGACCCTCGCCGACATCATCCCCGAATCCGAGGGGTATGCGGCGTGGTGCGGGCAGCAGACCGACGCGGTGGCCGAATTGGAGCGCCGCCTCGATCTGGATCGCGCAGGTGCCGTCCTGGATCAGCGTGACCACAGCATCTGCGCCGCTCTGACACAGTGCACCCCCCACGAACTCGGCCAGCAGGGTCTGCTGCCACGGTCGGTTCTCTACCGGCGGATCCGGGAAATGCGCCTGAGGCTGCTCGCCGGCGGCATCGCCGCGGCGGCCTGAGACGGATCGGCGAGGGGCTGGGTAGGGCTAAGTATGGACACCAACATCACCGACATCCGCGCAGTGTCGAAGCCTCTCACCGAGGCGTTGCTCTGCACCTGGCTGGGCGCCGCGGCTCCCGGCGACAGCATCGCCTATCACCGCGGCGCGCTCGCCCGGCAGGTCTGCCCGCAGTTGCAGTGCCTGCCCGAGCCGGAGCGCACGGCGCTGCAGCGCCTGGCGGCCCGCGCCTGGAAGCTCGCCGAGCTCGGCCTGGCCGACATCGTGCAGCGCCGCCACGGCTACGAGGACTACGCCTACATCCTCGTCGCCCGCCGCCGCCCGCGCCGCGCTGCCTCCGCCATCCTGCCGATGCTGCTCGCGGAGGCCGCTTGATGGACGCGCTCCCCACCAATCGTCCCACCCTCGACGCGCTGCGCCACATGCCGGTGAATGACGTCATCGCGCTCCCCGCCGAGCATCTGGCGCTGCTGCAGACCGATGCGCGCGAGGCGCTGGATGCCGCCAAGCGCATGCAGGACTGGATCGAGGCCGCGATCGCGCTCCGCTACGAGCAGCGCGCCGTCGGCGCCCGTGCCGCTGCGGGCAAGGACACCGGCACCGTTCGCTTCCAGGACGGCGCCGTGGAGATCGCGGTCGATCTGCCGAAGAAGGTGGATTGGGATCAGGCGCGGCTCGCCGCCCTGTCGGAGCAGATCCGCGCTGGTGGCGAGGATCCCAGCCAGTACGTCGAGGTCAGCTTCAAGGTCTCGGAGCGGGCCTATACCGCCTGGCCGGAGCGCATCCGCGCCGCCTTCGAGCCGGCCCGCACGGTCCGCACCGGCCGCGCCACCTATCGCCTCGCCATCATGTCCGAGACGGCGATGCGCGACAGCCCGCATGGCGCCGGCATCATCCCGCTGCGGGGAGGCCGCTGATGGCGCTGCGCATCATCACCGCCGACGAGCGGCAGGCCGAGGAGCGCGGCGTTAAGGCCGCCATCCTCGGCAAGCCCGGCATGGGCAAGACCTGGCTTCTGAACACGACCTGCGCCGTGACCACTCTCTTCATGGACCTCGAGGCGGGTGATCTCGCCGTGCAGGGCTGGCGGGGCGCTTCGATCCGCCCGCGGACGTGGGAGGAATGCCGCGACCTGGCGCTGTTCCTCGCCGGCCCGAACCCCGCGCTGCGCGACGACCAGCCCTATTCCGCAGCTCAGCATGCGCGGGTGGTTCGCGAGTACGGCGATCCGGCGCGCATGGACCACTACGTCACGCTGTTCATCGACAGCATCACCGTCGCCGGTCGTCTCTGCTTTCAGTGGTGCCGCGGCCAGCCCGAGGCCTTCGCGGAGCGCACCGGAAAGCCTGACGTGCGCGGCGCCTACGGGCTGCATGGGCGCGAGATGATCGCCTGGCTCACACATCTGCAGCACGCCCGCGGCCGCAACGTGATCTTCGTCGGGATCCTCGACGAGAAGCTCGACGACTTCAATCGCCGCGTCTTCAGCCTGCAGATCGAGGGCAGCAAAACCAGCCTCGAACTGCCCGGCATCGTCGATGAAGTGCTGACGCTGGCGGAGATCAAGGACCAGGGCGGGCAGCCGTTCCGGGCGCTGGTCTGCCAGACGCTGAACCCCTGGGGCTATCCGGCGAAGGACCGCAGCGGCCGGCTCGACCTGCTGGAGCCGCCGGACCTCGGCCGCCTCTTCGCAAAGATCCGCGGCACCGCAGCACCTTCCGCGGCAGCACTCGCGCTGCCGCCGCCGCTCGTCACTACCGCCACCGACACCCCCATCACCTGACAGGAGGAGAAGCATCATGGCTTCCTGGAATGACTACAACGACGCCCAGTCCAACCCGAACCTGATCCCCAAGGGGACGCTGGCGAAGGTCCGCCTCACCATCCGCCCCGGTGGCTTCGACGATCCGAGCCAGGGCTGGACGGGCGGCTACGCCACGCGCGGGAGCACCGGCGCCGTCTATCTCAATGGCGAGTTCACCGTGCTGGAGGGGCCCTACGCCAAGCGGAAGATCTTCACGCTGATCGGGCTCTACAGCCCGAAGGGGCCGGAGTGGGCTGGGATGGGCCGCAGCTTCCTGCGCGGGATGCTGAACTCCGCACGCGGCATTTCCGACAAGGATGTCTCGCCCCAGGCGCAGGCGGCGCGCCGCATCGGCGGCTTCGCGGATCTGGACGGCCTCGAGTTCGTGGCGAAGATCGAGCACGGCACCGATGCGGGCGGCGAGACCAAGAACGAAATCCGCATGGCGGTGACGCCGGACCATCGCGATTACGCGCAGGCGATGGGACGCACCGCTGCGCCGGCCGGATACGCACCACCGGCCTATGCCCCGCCGGCACAGGGCTACGCCCCGCCCGCGCACACGGCGCCGCCCGCCGCGCCGGCCATGCACCAGGGCGCCTTCCCGGCCTCGGCACAGCAGCCCGCTCCTGGCGCCGATCCGCGTCCTGCCTGGGCGCGCTGAGGGAGGGCCGCACCAGCATGATGCTCCGCCCCCCGCCAGAAGCTCTTCATCGAGCGCAGCCTCCGTGCGCTCGGCGAGCACGGCAACACCCTCGGCGTCGCCCCGACCGGCGCCGGCAAGACGGTCATGCTGTCGGCGGCGGTGGGCGAGCATATCGGCAGCGGCGCCGCCAAGGCTGCCGTCCTCGCCCATCGGGATGAGCTCACGGCGCAGAACCTGGCGAAGTTCCGTCGCGTGAATCCTGGCGTGACCACCTCGGTGGTGGATGCCGGCCAGAAGTCGTGGGGCGGCCAGGTCACCTTCGCCATGGTGCCGACCCTGACCCGCCAGGCAAACCTGGAGGCGATGCCGGCGCTGGACCTGCTGGTGATCGATGAGGCGCACCACGCTGTCGCCGACAGCTATCGCCGGATCATCGATCGCGCGCTGCAGCGCAATCCCGAATGCCGGATCTATGGCGTCACCGCCACGCCGAACCGCGGCGACAAGGTCGGGCTGCGGCAGGTCTTCTCCAACGTCGCCGACCAGATCCGGCTCGGCGAGCTGATTGCCTCCGGCCACCTGGTACCGCCGCGCACCTTCATCATCGATGTCGGCGTCCAGGATGAGCTCCGCGCGGTGCGGCGCAGCGGCGACGACTTCGATATGGGCGAGGTCGCCCGCGTCATGGACACCGTGCCGGTCACCGACGCCGTGGTGAAGCACTGGCAGGAGAAGGCCGACGGCCGCCAGACCGTGGCCTTCTGCTCCACCATTGCCCACGCCGAGCACGTCGCCGCGGCCTTCAATGCCGCCGGCGTCCCCACGGTCGTGGTCACCGGCGACATGCCGGACGGCGAGCGGCGCTCGGTCCTGGCCGCCTACGCCCGGGGCGAGGCGCGCATCGTCGTCAATGTCGCGGTGTTGACCGAGGGATGGGACCACCCGCCCACCTCCTGCGTCGTGCTGCTGCGGCCGAGCTCCTTCAAATGCACCATGATCCAGATGGTCGGGCGCGGGCTGCGCACCGTGGATCCCACGGAACATCCCGCCATCGTCAAGCGCGACTGCATCGTGCTCGACTTCGGCACCTCCTCGCAGATCCATGGCTGCCTGGAGCAGGACGTCGATCTCGACAGCCAGCCCGGCGAAGGCGAGCCGCCCACCAAGACCTGCCCCTCCTGCGAGGCGGAGGTGCCGATCGCGGTGATGGAGTGCCCGATCTGCGGCCACACCTTCGAGCCCCACGGGCGCGAGACGGCGCCGCTCACCGACTTCATCATGATGGAGATCGATCTCCTCCGCCGCTCCGCCTTCCAGTGGTGCGACCTGTTCGGCGATGAAGCCGCACTTCTGGCCAATGGCTTCAACGGCTGGGCGGGCATTTTCTTCCTGAACGGTGCCTGGCACGCTGTCGGCGGCGCCAAGGAGGAGCGGCCGCGCCTGCTGTCCATCGGGGAGCGGCTGGTGGCGCTCGCCGCGGCGGATGACTGGCTGAACAGCTACGAGACGGACGAGAGCGCCCACAAGAGCAAGCGTTGGCTGCGCGAGCCGCCGACCGAGCGCCAGCTGATCCATCTGCCCCCGGCGGTCCGCGCCGATCTCGGCATGACGCGCTACCAGGCCTCGGCGCTGCTCACCTTCAAGTTCAACCGCCAGGCCATCCAGCATCTCGTGCGCAGCGCCCAACCCGCGGCGCTGGGGCAGGCCGCATGATCGATGGCCCGCTGCCCCGAACCACCCTGCGCCGTTTGCTCCCGCCCGGCGCGTGGCTTTGGCTGGTTCGACCCGGCGCCGCGGAAGAAGCCGCGGCCCTCGGTCTCCTTTTGTTGCATCGCCTGCCAGGGCTTCTGGTCGCGCTTGGCGGGGAGGTCGTCCGCCATGGTTGACCTCACTGAGCAGGAGAAGGCCGCGATGCGCGCCGCCATGCGCCGCGTGGCGGAGACGATGGCCGAGATCGGCTGGGGCACCCGCTTCCAGGAGCTGAGCGAGGCGCAGGTGCTCACCCTGATCGAGGTCGCCGTCGGCGGCTTCCAGGAGGCGATGCAGGCGATCGTCCGGCATGACGCGGCGGCGGAGGTGCCCTTCTGATGCTCGACTTCAACAGCCGCAGCCAGACCTCCGCGCATGTGAATGCCGCCATCGACGCGGCGCTGGTCACGGCCAATCAGGCGACGCCGCCGCGCAGCTACCTGGGCGGCTCGCGCCTCGGCCATGCCTGCGAGCGCGCGCTGCAATTCGAGTTCGTGAAGGCCCCGAAGGATGAGGGCGCCGACTTCGACGGACGGCTGCTGCGCATCTTCGGGATCGGCCACGCGCTGGAGGACGTGGCCGTCGCTTGGCTGCGCGCCGCCGGCTTCGATCTCTACACCCGCCGCGGTGATGGCGCGCATGGCGAGCAGTTCGGCTTCTCGGTAGCGGGCGGTCGCATCCGCGGCCATGTCGATGGCGTCTTCGCTGGCGGCCCGACCATCCCCGGCATGGCGTTCCCGGCCCTGTGGGAATGCAAGACCATGAACGCCAAGGCCTGGCGCGAGACGTCCAGCAAGGGCGTCGGCGTGGCCAAGCCGATTTATGCGGCGCAGATTGCGGTCTACCAGGCATACATGGACGCCAGCGTCCCGGGCGTGGCGGACAACCCGGCGCTGTTCACCGCCATCAACAAGGACACGGCGGAGCTGCACCACGAGCTGGTGCCGTTCAACGCCGAGCTGGCGCAGCGCATGTCGGACCGGGCCGTGCGCATCCTGGCCGCGACGGATGCCGGCGAGCTTCTGCCCCGCGTTGCCGCCCAGGCCGATCACTTCGAGTGCCGCTTCTGCCCCTGGGCCAAGCGCTGCTGGGCGCTGCCTGCATGACCGCATGGGGCGATTTCAACGATGCCACACCGCTGCTGGAGCAGGGCGTCGGCGACATTCCCGCCGCTGGGCAGATCGCCCTCGATCGACTTCCCGGTGCTGGGCAGCCGATGCCGGCGGCCGCGCAGCCCATCGCGCCGGACATCGAGCAGATCGCCGCCTTCCTCGACGTGGTGTTCGGCTATTGCGACGGGCTGATCCCGGTCCGCGGCTTCGTCGACCAGGGCCAGGGCCTCGACACCAAGCCGCACAACATCTGGGTGCCGGCCGATCGGCACGCCGCCGCATCCCTCAGCGCGTACGCGACCTGGGCCGCGCGCGAAGGTAGCGCCGTCTATGTCATCCCCGGCACCGTCGCCGAGCAGGGCCAGGCCCGCGCCGAGCATGTGCTGCAGATGCAGACCGTGGTGGTCGATCTCGATGCCGGCGACATCACCGCCAAGCTGGCGCACCTGGTCCACCACCTCGGGGGGCCGACCCTGCTGGTCGAGAGCGGCGGCCGCACTGCCGAGGGCGCCGCCAAGCTGCACGCCTGGTGGCGGCTCACCGAGCCGGCCGAAGGTGAGGACCTGGCGCGCCTCTGCGCGCTGCGCGGCGAGATCGCCGAGAAGGTCGGTGGCGACCTGCACTTCCGCTCCGCTCACCAGCCGATCCGCGTGCCTGGCACCGTCCACCAGAAGCAGGGCGTGCAGCGGCGGGTCATCATCCGGGAGCACCGGCCCAGGGTCGAGGTCGAGCTGCCCGATTTCGCCGCGGCCATTGCCGCCATGCCCACCATGCCGGGCCTGGAGGCGCCCAGCGCCACCGCGGGCGCCAATCGGCCAGGGCTCGATGCCGTCCTCACCACGCCGGTGCGTGAGGGCAGCCAGGACGCGTGGACCCGCTTCCAGGGCGCCAGCGCCGCCATCGGCCACTTCGTCCGTATGGTCCACGAGGGCCGCATGACCGGCGATGAGGGCTGGGAGGCCATCTGCCAGTACAACGCCGCCTGCCTCCGCCCGACGTGGCCGCTGGACCGCCTCAAGGTCGAGGCTGACAGCATCTGGGCGCTGCATGTCGATCGGAACGGGCCGCCCCTGCTGCGGGCCGCGGTAGGGCCGCCCGGTGCCATCGCCGCGCACACGCTCGGCGCGCTGCTCGACGACACCTCTCCGATGCCCGACGACCTGATCGGGCCGCGCCTGCTGACCCCGGGCGGGATGCTGGTGCTCGGCGGCGCGCCTAAGGTCGGCAAATCCGACTTCCTGATCAGCCTGCTGGTGCATGCGGCCGCTGGCGCACCTTTCCTGCGTTTCAACGCCCCACGGCCGCTGCGCGTGTTCTATCTCCAAGCCGAGATCCAGTATCACTACCTGCG
>JBHYCX010000021.1:0-20164 GCA_051861325.1 Roseococcus sp. | reverse complement strand
TTGCCATGATCGACATGGCCGATCGTCCCAATGTTGCAGTGCGGCTTGTTCCGCTCAAACTTCGCCTTGGCCATCGTCGTGAATCCAATCCGAAAAGGGTGTCGTCAGTGCCTGCTCACAGGCACGGTGAATGTCTTACCAGCGGTAATGGCTGAAGGCCTTGTTGGCCTCTGCCATCCGGTGCGTGTCTTCGCGCTTCTTCACCGCCGTGCCGCGGTTGTTCACCGCATCCATCAACTCGGCCGAGAGGCGCTCTTCCATCGTGCTCTCGCCACGCTTGCGGGCGGCGTCGATCAGCCAGCGGATCGCCAGCGCCTGGCGCCGCTCCGGGCGGACCTCGACGGGCACCTGGTAGGTCGCACCACCGACGCGGCGCGAACGCACCTCGACGGCCGGCTTCACATTGTCCAGGGCCTCGTGGAACAGGCGAAGCGGGTCGGCATTGGCACCGCCCTTGCGCTTCAGCGTGTCCATCGCCGCATAGACGATGCCTTCGGCGGCAGACTTCTTGCCGTCGTACATGAGCACGTTCATGAACCGGCTCAGGACGATATCGCCGAACTTCGGATCCGGCAGGACTTCGCGCTTTTCGGCGCGGTGACGACGTGACATCTCTCAGTTCCTCACTTCGGCCGCTTGGCGCCGTAGAGCGAGCGCCGCTTGCGCCGCTTCGGCAGGCCCTGCGTATCCAGCACGCCGCGCAGGATGTGGTAGCGCACGCCCGGAAGGTCCTTCACGCGGCCGCCACGGATGAGCACCACCGAGTGCTCCTGCAGGTTGTGGCCCTCGCCGGGGATGTAGCTCACCACTTCGAAGCCGTTGGTGAGGCGCACCTTGGCGACCTTACGAAGCGCCGAGTTCGGCTTCTTCGGCGTCGTCGTGTAGACGCGCGTGCACACGCCGCGCTTCTGGGGGCAGCCTTCGAGAGCCGGAACCTTGTTCTGGCTGCGACGCGGCTCGCGCCCTTGCGCGATAAGCTGGTTGATCGTCGGCATGACGCCCCTTCGTAATCGTTTTCGCGATCCATTCACCAAACGACACGCGGCCCGACGGGCGCTTCTGCGCTCCGAACGGGCCACCGCGTCAACCCCGGGCCTGACCTGCCAAATTCGCGGCAGGGGCGACCGAAGCAAGGCGTTTGAACCAACATACCAGGACGCAACTTGCGAAACGTCCCGGCGAGATGCGCGTCTTAACCACCCCCCCGAACAGAGTCAAGCGAGGGGGTGGCGATTCGCCCGGTCAGGGGCGTCACTGGCCGCATGCGGCCAGGGGATTTCCGCATGCCGCTATTCGGCGGCTGCGGGGCTCGTCTCCGGCTCGGCCAGCGCGGGCGTCGCGGGCAGGCGCCCGCTGTCCCGGCGCGCGGCCAGCACCTTCAGGCGGTTCATCACGGAGCCCGTGCCCGCCGGGATCAGGCGGCCCACGATCACGTTCTCCTTCAGGCCGCCCAGCGTATCCACCTTGCCGGCGGTCGCCGCCTCGGTGAGCACGCGGGTCGTCTCCTGGAAGGAGGCGGCCGAGATGAAGCTCTGCGTCTGCAGCGAGGCCTTGGTGATGCCCTGGAGCACCGGCTCCGCCCGTGCCGGGCGTTCACCCACGCGCAGGCGCTTTTCGTTCTCCGCATCGAATTCGAAGCGGTCCACCTGCTCGCCGATCAGGTAGGTCGTGTCGCCCGGCTCGAGGATCTCGACCTTCTGCAGCATCTGGCGAACGATCACCTCGATGTGCTTGTCGTTGATCTTCACGCCCTGCAGTCGGTACACGTCCTGGATCTCGTTCACGAGGTAGTTGGCCAGCGCCTCCACGCCCAGCACGCGCAGGATGTCGTGCGGCACGCGGGGGCCGTCCACCAGCGGATCGCCGGCCTTCACGTAGTCGCCTTCCTGCACCGAGACGTGCTTGCCCTTCGGCACCAGGTATTCGCGCTCGAGCGGGGGCTCGTCGCCCATTGGCTCGCTCTTCACGATCACGCGGCGCTTGGCCTTGTAGTCCTTGCCGAACTCCACGCGCCCGTCGATGTCGCTGATGATGGCGGCATCCTTCGGACGGCGGGCCTCGAACAGCTCGGCCACACGGGGCAGACCGCCGGTGATGTCACGCGTCTTCGACGATTCGCGCGGCATGCGGGCCACGACGTCGCCCGCTTCCACGGTCGCGCCATTGTCCACGCTCAGCACCGTGTCGGGGCTGAGGAAGTAGCGCGCCTCGGCCCCGCTCGGCAGCTTCATGATCTCGCCGCGGGCATCCTTCATGACGATGCGCGGGCGCAGGTCGGCCGACTTGGCGCTGGCCTTGTAGTCCACCACTACCTTGGAGGTGAGGCCCGTCACGTCATCGGTCCGCTCGACCAGCGTCACGCCTTCGATCAGGTCCTGGTATTCGACCTTGCCCTCGCGCTCCGTGATGATCGGCAGGGTGAAGGGGTCCCATTCGGCCAGCTTCTGGCCACGCTCGACCTTCGTGCCGTCCGTGATGAGCATCTTGGCGCCATAAGGCACACGGAAGCGCGCACGCTCGCGGCCATTGGCGTCGAGCAGGCCCACTTCGCAGTTGCGGCTCATCACGATCGGCGCACCGGAGGAGTTGGTCACCAGCGAGAGGTTGTGCAGCTTGGCCGTCGAGTCGACCGTCGCCTCCACCGCCGACTGCTCGGCGCCACGCTGCGCCGCACCGCCGATGTGGAAGGTGCGCATCGTCAGCTGCGTGCCGGGCTCACCGATGGACTGGGCCGCGATGACGCCCACCGCCTCACCCATGTTGACCGGCGTGCCGCGCGCGAGGTCTCGGCCATAGCAGCGGCCGCAGACGCCCTGGAGCGAGTCGCAGGTCAGCACCGAGCGGATCTTCACCCCCTCGACGCCGGCCTTCTCGATGCGCTCGGCATCGGCTTCCTCGACCAGCATGTTCTTGGCCACGATGACCTCACCCGTCGCCGGGTCGATCACATCCTCCTGCGTGGTGCGGCCCAGGATCCGCTCGCTCAGCGAGGAGACCACGTCGCCGCCATCCATGATGGCGCGCACGTTGAGGCCGCGCTCGGTGCCGCAATCATCTTCCATGATGATGCAGTCCTGCGCGACGTCCACGAGACGCCGCGTCAGGTAGCCGGAGTTCGCCGTCTTCAAGGCCGTGTCGGCCAGGCCCTTGCGGGCGCCGTGGGTGGAGTTGAAGTACTCCAGCACGGTCAGGCCTTCCTTGAAGTTCGAGATGATCGGCTGCTCGATGATCTCGCCCGAGGGCTTGGCCATCAGGCCGCGCATGCCGGCCAACTGGCGCATCTGCGCCGGCGACCCACGCGCGCCGGAATGGCTCATCATCCAGACGGAGTTGGTCGGCTTGCCGACCTCCTGCTTCTGAATCTCGGCCATCATGGCCTTCGCCACCTCATCCGTGCAGCGCGACCAGGCGTCGACCACCTTGTTGTAGCGCTCGCCCGAGGTGATCAGGCCGTCCAGGTACTGCTGCTCGAACTCCTTCACCTCGGCCTTGGTGGAGGCGATGAAGCCCTCCTTCTCGGCCGGGATCATCATGTCGTTCTTGCCGAAGGAAATGCCGGCTTTCGCAGCGTGCTTGAAGCCGAGGCCCATCAGACGGTCGGCGAAGATCACGCTCTCCTTCTGGCCGCAATGACGATAGACGGCGTCAATGACGTCCGAGATGGACTTCTTGGTCAGCAGTCGGTTGATCAGCGAGAAGGGCAGCTGCGGATGCTTGGGCAGCAGCGCCCCCATCAGCATGCGGCCCGGCGTGGTCACCACGCGCTCGACGATCGGCTTGCCATCCGGGTCCACCGAGGCGCGGCGGGTGCGGATCTTGGTGTGGATCGTCAGCGCCTTCACTTCCAGCGCGTGCTCGATCTCGCCGATGTCGCCGATCAGCGGCGCCTTGTCATCCTCGGCCACGCGGAATTCCGGCGTGTCGAGGCTGAGGTAGTAGAGGCCGAGCACGATGTCCTGGCTCGGCACGATGATCGGCTTGCCGTTGGCGGGGCTGAGGATGTTGTTGGTGGACATCATCAGCACGCGCGCTTCCAGCTGCGCTTCGAGCGACAGCGGGACGTGCACGGCCATCTGGTCGCCGTCGAAGTCGGCGTTGAAGGCGGTGCAGACCAGCGGGTGCAGCTGGATCGCCTTGCCCTCGACCAGCACGGGCTCGAAGGCCTGGATGCCCAGGCGGTGCAGCGTGGGCGCACGGTTCAGCAGAACCGGGTGCTCGCGGATCACCTCTTCCAGAATGTCCCAGACTTCCGGACGCTCCTTCTCCACCATCCGCTTCGCCTGCTTGATGGTCGAGGCGTGGCCGTACTTCTCAAGCTTCGAATAGATGAAGGGCTTGAACAGCTCGAGCGCCATCTTCTTCGGCAGGCCGCACTGGTGCAGCTTCAGCTCGGGACCCACCACGATGACCGAACGGCCCGAGTAGTCCACGCGCTTGCCGAGCAGGTTCTGCCGGAAGCGGCCCTGCTTGCCCTTCAGCATGTCGGAGAGCGACTTCAGCGGACGCTTGTTGGCGCCCGTGATGGCACGGCCGCGGCGGCCGTTGTCGAACAGCGCGTCCACCGATTCCTGCAGCATGCGCTTCTCGTTGCGCACAATGATATCCGGCGCGCGCAGCTCGATCAGGCGCTTCAGGCGGTTGTTGCGGTTGATGACACGACGATACAGGTCGTTCAGGTCCGAGGTCGCGAAGCGGCCACCATCCAGCGGCACCAGCGGGCGCAGCTCAGGCGGGATGACCGGCACGACGTCGAGGATCATCCATTCCGGACGCGCGCCCGACTCCGAGAAGGCCTCGATCAGCTTCAGGCGCTTCACCAGCTTCTTGCGCTTGGCTTCCGAGGTCGTCTCCTTCAACTCGGCGCGCAGACGCACGGCGTCCTTGGCCATGTCCATCCCGTGCAGGATTTCCTTGACGGCCTCGGCGCCGATGCCGACGCGGAAGGCGTCCTCGCCGAACTCATCCTGCTTGGCAACGAACTGATCCTCGTTGAGGAGCTGGTGCAGCTTGAGGTCGGTCAGGCCGGGCTCCAGCACCACATAGCTCTCGAAGTAGAGAACCTTCTCCAGCTCCTTCAGGCTCATATCAACCATGAGGCCGACGCGGCTAGGCAGGCTCTTCAGGAACCAGATGTGGGCCACGGGCGCCGCCAGCTCGATATGGCCCATGCGCTCGCGCCGGACCTTGGCGAGCGTCACTTCCACGCCGCACTTCTCACAGACGATGCCGCGGAACTTCATCCGCTTGTACTTGCCGCACAGGCACTCGTAGTCCTTGATCGGGCCGAAGATGCGGGCGCAGAACAGCCCGTCCCGCTCCGGCTTGAAGGTGCGGTAGTTGATCGTCTCGGGCTTCTTGATCTCGCCATAGGACCAGGAGCGGATCTGCTCCGGCGACGCCATGGAGATCTTGATCTGGTCGAAGGTCATCGCCTGGCCGGTCTGGCCCAGGATCTTCATCAGCTCGTTCATGCCGCCTCGCTCTCTTCCCGTGCCGCGGCACGGGCCTTGAAGGGGTAGTCGCGGGGCACGTCAGGCGCCCCGCGCAATAAAATCAGGACCCGCGATTCTCGAGATCCACATTCAGGCCGAGGCTCTTCAGCTCCTTGACCAGAACGTTGAAGCTCTCGGGAATGCCGGCCTCGAAGCTGTCCTGATCGCGGACGATCGCCTCATAGACCTTGGTGCGTCCGGACACGTCGTCCGACTTCACGGTCAGCATCTCCTGCAGCGTGTAGGCAGCTCCGTAAGCCTCGAGCGCCCAGACCTCCATTTCGCCGAAGCGCTGGCCACCGAACTGCGCCTTGCCGCCCAGCGGCTGCTGCGTGACCAGCGAGTAGGGGCCGATCGAACGCGCGTGGATCTTGTCATCCACCAGGTGGTGCAGCTTGAGCATGTAGATGTAGCCCACCGTCACCTTGCGCTCGAAGAGCTCACCGGTGCGGCCATCCACCAGCTGCATCTGGCCGGAGGTGTCGAGCCCGGCCTTGGTCAGCATCTCCTCGATGTCCGAGATGCGTGCGCCGTCGAAGACGGGCGTCGCGATGGGGATGCCCTTCTTCAGATTGTCGGCCAGCTCCATGAGCTGGTCTTCGTTCATCGGCAGGATGTCCCGCTCGAAGATCTCGTCGCCGTAGACGTCCTTCAGCTTCTCCAGCAACTCGTCCCGCACGGCGGAGGAGCGGCGGAAATCATCCACCAGCTGCCCCACTTCGCGGCCGATATTGGCGCAGGCCCAGCCGAGGTGCGTCTCAAGGATCTGGCCGATGTTCATGCGCGAGGGCACGCCCAGCGGGTTGAGCACGAGATCCACCGAGGTGCCATCTTCCAGGAAGGGCATGTCCTCGATCGGCACGACGCGGGAGACCACGCCCTTGTTGCCGTGGCGGCCGGCCATCTTGTCGCCCGGCTGTAGCTTGCGCTTCACCGCGACGAAGACCTTGACCATCTTCATGACGCCCGGCGGCAGCTCGTCGCCGCGCTGCAGCTTCTCGACCTTGCTTTCGAAGCGCTTCTGCAGGCGCTCGACCGCCGCGTCGAATTCGCGCTTCAACGCCTCGATCTCGACCATCGCCGCGTCATCCGTGACGGCGATCTGCCGCCAGGTGGACTTCGCGAACTGGTCCAGCACCTCGTCATTGATCGGCGTACCGGCCTTCACACCCTTGAAGCCGCCCGAGGCCTTCTTGTTCAGCAGGCGCTCGCGCAGGCGGCCGTAGAAGGACCGCTCCTGGATCGCGCGCTCATCATCGCGGTCCTTGGCGAGACGCTCGATCTCGGCGCGCTCGATCGCCATGGCGCGCTCATCCTTGTCCACGCCGCGGCGGGAGAAGACGCGCACATCCACGATGGTGCCGGAGACGCCCGGGGGTAGCTTCAGCGAGGTGTCACGGACGTCGGAGGCCTTCTCGCCGAAGATGGCGCGGAGCAGCTTCTCTTCCGGCGTCATCGGGCTCTCGCCCTTCGGCGTCACCTTGCCGACGAGGATGTCGCCCGGATGCACTTCGGCGCCGACATAGACGATGCCGGCCTCATCCAGGTTGCGCAGCGCCTCTTCACCCACATTCGGGATGTCGCGGCTGATTTCTTCCTGGCCGAGCTTCGTGTCGCGCGCCATCACCTCGAACTCTTCGATGTGGATGGAGGTGAACACGTCATCGCGCGCGATGCGCTCGCTGATGAGGATCGAGTCCTCGAAGTTGTAGCCGTTCCAGGGCATGAAGGCGCAAAGGACGTTGCGGCCCAGCGCCAGCTCGCCCAACTCCGTGGAGGGGCCGTCGGCGATGATCTCACCCGACGTGACCCGATCCCCCACCTTCACCAGCGGGCGCTGGTTGATGCAGGTGCTCTGGTTGGAGCGCTGGAACTTCCGCAGGCGGTAGATGTCCACGCCCGAAGTCTGGCCTTCGTCATTCGTCGCACGAACCACGATGCGGGCGCCGTCAATGGAGTCGACGATGCCGTCGCGCCGGGCGGAGATCGCCGCACCCGAATCACGGGCAACAGCGGCTTCCATGCCGGTGCCGACCAGCGGCGCATCGGCGCGGATCAGCGGCACCGCCTGGCGCTGCATGTTCGAGCCCATCAGCGCGCGGTTCGCGTCGTCATTCTCCAGGAAGGGAATGAGCGCGGCGGCGACGGAGACAAGCTGCTTCGGCGAGACGTCAATCGCCGTCACTTCGCCGGGCTTCACCAGGCGGAAGTCGCCGCCCTGGCGCACGGAGACGAGGTCGCTCAGGAACTCGCCCGTCGCCGCATCCACATGCGCGTCGGCCTGGGCGACGACCAGCTTCTCCTCCTCCATGGCGGAGAGGTAGCGCGGGTCACCGGTGATCTTGCCGTCCTTCACCAGGCGGTAGGGCGTCTCGATGAAGCCGTACTTGTTCACCCGCGCGAAGGTGGCGAGCGAGTTGATCAGGCCGATATTCGGGCCTTCCGGCGTCTCGATCGGGCAGATGCGACCGTAATGCGTCGGGTGCACGTCGCGCACCTCGAAGCCCGCCCGCTCACGCGTCAGACCGCCCGGGCCAAGCGCCGAGAGGCGACGCTTATGCGTGACTTCCGAGAGCGGGTTGGTCTGGTCCATGAACTGGCTGAGCTGCGAAGAGCCGAAGAACTCGCGCACGGCGGCGGCCGCCGGCTTCGCGTTGATCAGGTCATGCGGCATGACGGTGTCGATATCCACCGCACCCATGCGCTCCTTGATCGCGCGATCCATGCGCAGCAGGCCGACGCGGTACTGGTTCTCCATCAGCTCGCCCACCGAACGCACGCGGCGATTGCCGAGATTGTCGATGTCATCAATCGAGCCGCGGCCATCCTTGAGGTCCATCAGGACGCGCATGGTGGCCACGATGTCCTGCTTGCGCAGGGTGCGCAGATGATCCGGCGCCTCTTCGAGCGAGAAGCCCAGGCGCATGTTCATCTTCACGCGGCCCACGGCCGAGAGGTCATAGCGGTCGCCGTCGAAGAACAGGCCCTTGAACAGCGCCTCGGCCGTCTCCGGCGTCGGCGGCTCGCCCGGGCGCATCACCCGGTAGATGTCCATCAGCGCTTCGTCGCGGTTGGTGTTCTTGTCCACCGCCAGGGTGTTGCGCATCCAGGCACCGACCGACTGGTCAATCGCCAGCGTCGGCAGCACGTCAATGCCGGCATCCTCGATGGCTGCGAGCTTGGCTTCGGTCAGCTCCTCACCGGCCTCGGCCCAGATCTCGCCCGTCTCCATGTTGACGAGGTCCACGGCGACGAAGCGGCCCAGCAGATCGGTACGGCCGACCAGCACCTCGGTGGTGCCGGCCTCCACGATCTTGCGCGCCGCGCGCGGCGTCATCTTCACGTCTTTCTCGGCCACGACGGCGCCGGTCTTGGCGTCGATCAGCGGCTCGAACAGCTTGATGCCGCGGAAGCTCTCGGGGTCGAAGGCGCGCGACCAGCCCTTGGGGCCGCGCTTGAACTCCACCTGGCCGTAGAAGGCCGCGAGGATTTCCTCGGCGTCCATGCCGCGGATCTCGGAGGGTTCCATCTCCAGGCCCTGGGCGGCGCGCTCGGCGCGCTTCGCCACGGTCGCTTCGCTGTCCAGCGCCAGCAGCAGCGTGCTGGCCGGCAGCTTGCGCTTGCGGTCAATGCGCACATAGCAGATGTCCTTGGCGTCGAACTCGAAGTCGAGCCAGGAGCCGCGATAGGGGATGACGCGCGCGGCAAACAGGTACTTGCCCGACGAGTGCGTCTTGCCCTTGTCATGGTCGAAGAAGACGCCGGGGCTGCGGTGCATCTGGCTGACGATGACGCGCTCGGTGCCGTTGATGATGAAGGTGCCGTTGTCGGTCATGAGCGGCATGTCGCCCATGTAGACATCCTGCTCCTTGATGTCGCGGACGGAGCGCGCGCCGGTGTCCTCGTCCAGGTCCCAGACGATCAGGCGCAGCTTGACCTTGAGGGGGGCCGCGAAGGTCAGCCCGCGCGCGATGCACTCCTCGACGTCATATTTGGGCTCTTCCAGCTCGTACTGGACGAATTCCAGCCGGCCGCGGCCGGCGAAGTCATTGATCGGGAAGACGGATTTGAAGACCTCCTGGAGGCCGGTGTTGGTCCGGCTGTCCGGGTGCGTTTCCATTTGCAGGAAGAACGCATAGGAGGCACGCTGCACATCGATCAGGTTGGGCATCGGCGCAACCTCGGGCAACCTGCCGAAGCTCTTGCGAATCCGCTTGCGTGCCGTGAACGACTTGCTGATAGCGTTCATGCCTGTCCCGCTTCCTTATCCTGGCGCATGGGCAATCCCAGCGCCGGCAAACTCATCCGCCTGCATTCCAGTGGCACCCTGCCCCTGAAACGGCGAGAGGGGCGGCAATCGGGCCCGATTGCCGCCCATCCCGACTTGTAACCAGTCCGGTCCGCGCCGGTGCCAAAGCCCCGGCGCGAACCGTGAAACGCGTACTGCGCGACCTTACTTGACCTCGACCGTCGCGCCGTTCTCTTCGAGAACCTTCTTGATCTTGTCCGCCTCGTCCTTGGAGACGTTCTCCTTGACGACCTTCGGCGCGCCCTCGACCAAGTCCTTGGCTTCCTTGAGGCCCAGGCCGGTGATGGTGCGGATCTCCTTGATCACGTTGATCTTCTTGTCGCCGGCGGCGGCAAGGGTCACCGTGAACTCGGTCTGCACCTCGGCGGGAGCGGCGGCGGCAGCCGGACCGGCGGCGGCGGCAACAGCCACCGGCGCGGCGGCGGAGACGCCCCACTTCTCTTCGAGCATCTTGGAGAGCTCAGCGGCCTCCAGGACGGTCAGCGCGGACAGCTCGTCAACGAGCTTTGCAAGATCGGCCATGTTCGTGTTCCTTCTAACTAATGGCTTGACTGTGGCTTGACAACCCCACCGCGACATCGTGGCAGGGCCAAAATAGTGGAAAGCTGATCGGCCCCTCTGCGGACCCACCGCCCTATGGCATGCCGCCGCCGGACCCTAGGTCCGCCGGCGATCAACCTCAGGCGGCTTCCTTGTCCGCATATGCCTTCAGCACCCGTGCCAGCTGCCCTGCGGGGGCTTGAACCACCCCGGCAATGCGCGTCGCGGGGGTCTGGATCAGACCCACCAGCGATGCCCGCAGCGTGTCGAGCGAGGGAAGCTCGGCCAGAGCCTTGACGCCATCGACGTTCAGGTTCTGGGTGCCGAGCGCCCCGCCCAGGATCACGAACTTGTCGTTCCCCTTGGCGAACTCCACGGCCGTCTTCGCCACGGCCACCGGGTCAGCCGACCACGCAAGCGCGGTCGGGCCCTTCAGCAGCGGCGAGATGCCCTGGAAACGGGTGCCGTCGAGGGCGCGACTGGCCAGCCGGTTCTTCGCAACCTTGTACGTTGCCCCAGCGGCCTTCATCTTCTGGCGCAGATCATCCACCGCCGCGACCGTAAGACCCTTGTTCTGGGCCACGAGCACGAACGACGTCTGCGCGAAGACTTCGGCCATCAGGTCAACGAAGGCGCGCTTTTCCGTACGATCCAACGTCACGTCTCCGTCGGTGGTCGGAGCCTTGTGGAAGGGCTTCGACCGGTTCACACGGGGGCATGGGGACCATCCCCCTGCCCCGTTCGCCTGTCGTTGCCGGAAAGCCAAGCCATTCCGACCCGGGCCTGAGCCCGGGCGGGAGAATCTCGGTTCCCCGTCTCATGCTGGCGGGCCTCGGCCCATTAAGCCCGGATCGAAACCCGGGCGCCTGCAATCTCCGACAGGTGCGGCGGCGGATCCGAAGAACCGCCACCTGCCCGCCCCGGCCAGAAGCCAGGGCGAATTTCATCAGCCGTTCAGGCTGGTCACATCCACGCTCACGCCGACACCCATGGTGGACGAGACGGCGACCTTCTTCACGAAGGCCCCCTTCGCACCGGTCGGGCGGGATTTCTGGATGGCGTCCACGAAGGCGCGCGCATTGGCCAGCAGTGCATCCTCGCCAAAGCTCGCCTTGCCGATGCCGGCGTGGATGATGCCGGCCTTCTCGGCGCGGAACTCCACCTGGCCGGCCTTGGCGGCGGTGACGGCGCCCTTCACATCCATGGTCACGGTGCCGAGCTTCGGGTTCGGCATCAGGCCGCGCGGACCCAGCACCTTACCGAGGCGACCGACGAGGGCCATCATGTCCGGCGTCGCGATGCAGCGGTCAAAGTCGATCTTGCCTTCCTGCACCAGGGCGGCGAGGTCATCGGCGCCCACCACATCGGCGCCGGCGGCCTTGGCTTCCTCGGCCTTCGGCCCGCGGGCGAAGACGCCCACGCGAACGGTCTTGCCGGTGCCGTTGGGCAGGCCGACCACGCCGCGGACCATCTGGTCGGCATGGCGCGGATCAATGCCCAGATTCATCGAGATCTCGATGGTCTCGTCGAACTTGGCCTTCGCATTGGCCTTGGCCAGCGCGATCGCCTCATCCAGCGGATAGGCCTTGTTCACGGTGACGGTGGCCGCGAGGGCCTTCATGCGCTTGCTCATGTTCAGCCCTCCACCACGGTCATGCCCATGGAGCGGGCCGAGCCCGCCAGCATCCGCACCGCGCTCTCGACGTCGGTGCAGTTCATGTCCTTCATTTTGACCTGGGCGATCTCGACCAGCTGCGACTTCGTGACGCGGCCCACCATGGCGCCCTTGCCCGGCGTGGTGCTGCCCTTCTCGATCTTGGCGGCGCGCTTCAGGAAGTAGGTGTTCGGCGGCGTCTTCGTGACGAAGGAGAAGCTGCGGTCGCTATACGCGGTGATGACCACGGGCGTCGGCGTGCCCGGCTCCATCTGCTGCGTCGCCGCGTTGAATTCCTTCACGAACTGCATGATGTTCAGGCCGCGCTGACCCAGCGCGGGGCCGATGGGCGGCGAGGGGTTCGCCTTGCCCGCGGGCACCTGCAGCTTGATGTAGCCGGCGATCTTCTTAGCCATGACAATCCAGTCCTCTCGATGTGGAGAGACCCGCGGTCCTGGCGGCCTGGAGCCAAGTGGCGCTCCCGACCTCCCGCGTTTCCCTGCGGCCGGGAGGCGCATGCCTCCCACCGGAGGACGGGCGTTTAGCTCCTCAGGCCCAGGCTGTCCAGCCTCATTCCGCGAAAAGCGCGCAGCCGGTGTGCGCCGCGCCGATCCATGCGCACCAGCCGCAAAGTTCAGGCGGCGCGAATCTGATCCAGAAATGTGCCGACCTGCCCACGCAGCCTTTCAGACTGGCGCGCGAGGTCATCCGAGGCACCCCGGACATCCTGCGCGGAGCCGCCGGTCCGCACGGCACCCTCCAGCACGCCCTGCGTGCTGCGGGATGCCTCCTGCGTGCCATGGGCGGCCTCGGCCACGGCCCGGCCGATCTCCCGCGTGGCGGCGGCCTGTTGCTCGGAGGCGGCGGCGACCTGCGCCGTGGTCGCGTCCAACTCCTGGATGGTCCGGCCAATGGCGGCGATGGCTTCGACCGTGCGCGCCGTCTCCGTCTGCATGGCGGTGATCTGCTGGCCGATCTGCTCCGTTGCGCGCGCCGTCTGGCTGGCCAGGCTCTTCACCTCGCTCGCCACCACCGCGAAGCCTTTCCCCGCATCGCCGGCCCGGGCAGCCTCGATCGTCGCGTTCAGGGCGAGCAGATTGGTCTGCGCCGCGATGTCACTGATCAGCCGCACCACCTCGCCGATCTTTCCAGCCGCATCCGCCAAGCCACGCACCGTGCCGTCCGTGTCGCGTGCCGATTCCGCGGCACGGCTGGTGATGGATGCGGTCTGACGCACCTGGCGGGCCACCTCCGCGATGGACGACGCCAGTTCCTCGGACGACGCGGCCACGGTCTGCACATTCGCGCTGGCCTGCTCCGTCGCCGAAGCGACCGCCGTGGCCTGGCGCGTGCCGTCTTCAGCGGTTTCCGTGAGCGTCGCCGCCGTGGCCGAGAGTTCCGTGGCCGCGCTGGCGACGGTGCGGAGCACCTCCGACGCTTCGGCTTCAAAGCTCTGCACCAGCGCGTTCACCCGGGCCGCGCGCTCAGCTTGGCCCTGCGCCTCTGCCAATTGCACCGCCGAAAGCCGATCCGCTTCCTGAAGACCTTCACGGCAGGCATCGAGCGCGCGAGCCATGGCGCCGATCTCATCCTTGTCCGCCGCTTCCTTGAGTTGGAAGGTGTAGTCACGCTGCGCGAGGCGATCCAGCGCACCGGAAATGTTGGAAACACGGGCGGTGATGACGCGGCCCAACAGAACGGCGATGACACCCCCGACCAGGATCGAAAGCACGGTCACACCGGCCAGGATCAGGTTGCCCATGCCACCGCTCTGCGCGGCCTGGGCGGCCACGCGGCGCGCCTCGCGTTCATTCACCCGGACCAGCTCGGCCATGCCTTGGGTCGCACGGCTGACCGTCTCCCGCCCCTCGGACAGCAGCGCGCGCGCCTGCGCCGTGTCATTTCCGCGCAGAGCTTCCAGCACACGGCGCTTCTGCGCGAGGTACTCCTGGATGGCACGCTCGGTGCCCGGGAAGATGCGGTACTCGTCCGGATGGGCGAGCAGGGCGCGGTAGGCCTCCAGATGCTGCCCCACCAGAGGCATGAGTCGGGCCCGTTCCTCGGCCAATTGGGCCTGGACGGCCGGGGCGGGGAAGGAGATCGTGGCGAGTTCGTTGCGCCGCAGGTCAAGGATGGTTTCGTTCAGCGCAGAAACCGTGATCAGGGATGGCAGCCAGTTTCTGGCAATATCGTCCATCCGGTGGTTGATGTCCCGGATGACGAGAGCGGCAGCGCCGGCGAGCACCAGCAAAAGTGCAAGCAATCCAGCAACGCCCAACCGCAGTTTGTTGTTGATAGAAAGATGTGAGAACATGAATTTTACTCTAGTATGATGGGCCAGCTGCGCTCGCCGTCTGCGTGCGGCCCGCCATCTAGCGCATGCTGCTTTCGGCGGCCTTAACGGGCCACCGGCTCCAGGAAGGCGCGCCCCGCCGTACGGCCGTTCAGCGCGCGCCAAGCCTCCACCGCTGGCTGAAGGCTACGCCGCGCTCTGCCGGGGCTTCGCCCGGGCCGGCAGCAATGCCGCCAACTGGTCGGCCGGCATCGGCCGGCCGAGCAGCCAGCCCTGCCCCATGTCGCAGCCCAGCCGCGTCAGGAACTCGACGTCGAGCTGCTCCTCGATCCCCTCGGCGACCACGGGCAAGCCCAGGCTCTCGCCGAGGCCGATGATCGCCGCCACGATCTTCCGCGCCCCGGCGTCGGAGGCCATGGCGCGGACGAAGCCGCTATCCACCTTGATCACGTCGAAGGGCAGCGCCTGGAGCTCTCTGAGGCCCGAATGCCCGGTGCCGAAATCGTCGAGCGCGAGCCGCACGCCGATGGCCTTCAGCTCCGTCAGCATCGCATGGCCGTGCCGGAGGTCGCCCAGCAGCGCCCCCTCGGTCAGCTCAAGTTGCAGCCGGGCGGGCGGCAGGCCCGTCTCCTCCAGGATCTGCGCCACCTGGCGCGGCAGATCCGCCTCGGTCAGGTGCAGCGGCGAAAGGTTGAAGGAAAGGGTGAGTGGCGGCGGCCAGGCGGCCGCGTCGCGGCAGGCGAGGTGCAGCAAATGGTGGGTCAGCGGCACGATCAGCCCCGCCGCCTCCGCGATCGGGATGAACTCGGTGGGGGAGACGAAGCCGCGCGTGGCGTGCGGCCAGCGCGCCAGCGCCTCGAAGCCCAGCAGCGCGCCCGAGGCGAGCTGCCGGATCGGCTGGTAGTGGCAGGTCAGCACGTCCTGTGCCAGCGCCTCGCGCAGTTCGGCCTCCAGCCGCATGGCGCCGCGCCGCTTGCCCAGGCGCGGGTCCATCTCGGGCGTGAAGCGGCGGAACCGGCCGCGGCCTTCCGCCTTGGCGCGATAGAGCGCGGAATCGGCGCGGCGCATCAGCTCCTCCGCATCCGCCGCATCCCCGGGTGCCAGGGCGACGCCGAGGCTGAGGCCGACCCGGACCTGCACCGTGCCGCCGCCCGCGCCCGTCCCGTCCGGGTTCAGGGTGAAGGGCACGCGGACCACGCCCACGAGCCGGCGCGCCGCATCCTCAGCGGCGCCATCCGGGTCGGCCGGGTCGAGCAACAGCATCAGCGCGAATTCATCGCCGCCGAGCCGCGCCGCGATCCCCTGGCGCGCCACCTCGCAATCCAGCCGATGCGCGATCTGCTTCAGCAGTTCATCGCCCGCGCCATGGCCATAGGTGTCGTTGACCGGCTTGAAGCCGTCGAGGTCGGCCAGCGCCAGCATGATCGGCGCGCCACTGGCAAAGGCCTCGGCGAATTCCGCGCTCTCCAGCGCCTCGGCGAGGCCGCGCCGGTTGCGGATGCCGGTCAGCGGATCGCGCATCGCCATGTCGCGCGTCGCTTCCTCGGCCAGGCGGAACCGGCGCAGGCGGCGGCGCAGCAATTGCAGCCCGAGCGCGCCGAGCGCCAGGCTGACCGAGACCGAGATCAGCCCCACCGTCCTGAACTGGGTCGCCGCCTCGGCGAAGACCGGCCGCTGGTCCCACGCGATGCTGACGCGGCCCACCAGCGCCCCATCCGCGCCCATCGCGGTGCGGGAGATGACGGTGATGTGCGGCTCCTTCGCCACGACGTCGCCCATCCACCATCCCGCCCAGGCCGGGAAATCGCTCCGTGCCCAATCATGGACGACCAGGCCGTCGCTGCGCTCGAAGCGCGCGGCCATGAGTGCGGGGTTGCGGGCCGCGATGGGCAGCAGCGTCGCGTCCAGGGTGGCGCCACGGTTGAAGCGCAGCCCGGGTGCGGCCATCGTGGTCAGCAACTCGGTCTGTGCCGTCGCGGCGTCGCGCGCGCGCAGCAGCTCCCGCCGCAGCATCCCCTCGGTGACGATGTGCGAGCCCAGCAGCTCCGCCGCCACCAGGCAGATGGCGGCGGCCGCGGCAAAGCGCGCGTCCAGCGCGCTGCGGCTTGGCCGCGCCATCACGCCGCCCCCAGGAAGGGGTGCAGCATCTGGCCCAGGCTGCCATCCGCCTCCAGCGCCGCATAGGCCTCCCGCAGGGCGGGCAGCGGCACATCCCCCGTGCCGCGATGCAGCGCGAGCCAGGCGGGCTCGGTGAGGATGGGGCGGCCGAGCCGCGCGCCGCGGCCCAGATACGCCCGCAGCAACGGCAGCTCGCCAAACCAGGCCGGGATCTCGCGCGCGCGCAACGCGGCCAGCGCCTCGGGGGGGCTGGGCATGGGCGCGAGGTTGGCGAGGCCCTGGCGGCGCAGATAGGTCTCCTGCGGGGTGCCCTCCAGCACGGCGATGCGCGGCAAGGCCCTGGCCGCCGCCAGCGTGTCCGGCGGCGGGAGTTGAAGGCTGGCGAAGCCGCTGGGGTCGTCGAACAGCGCGACGGCCCAGAGGAAGTGCGCCTCCCGCGTCGCGGTGCGGCGCAGCGGGGCGATGGCGCTGCCCGGCAGCGCGACCGCCCGCGCCTCGGCCAATGGCCAGGGCAGGAAGCGAAAGATGACCTGCAACCCCACCATGCGGAACAGCTCGGCCGTGAGGGTCAGGACGAAGCCCGGCTCCGGCCCATCGGCAATGGCGTAGGGGCGGTGGTCGGCCGTCACCAGCTCGATCACGCCACGCGCCTGCACCGCCGGCGCGGCGAGGAGAAGGGGCGAGCCGATCAGCGTGCGGCGGCGCATGGGAAATTCCTGCGGGACATGTCAGCCGCAGGGAACACCCGGCGCGGTTAACGCGGGCTTGACGCGGCTGGACGCGGCGCGCCGCCCGCAGCATCCTGCCCGCGTGTCATCCCCAGCCCCGTCGCGAATCCTGCTCGGCATCCTCTTCATGCTGACGGCCGGCCTGCTTTTCCCGGTCATGGGCGGCTTCGCGAAGCTGCTGGGGCAGGACTACTCCTCGCTGCAGATCAGCTGGGCCCGCGCCTTCGGGCATATCCTCTTTCTCTCGGCGCTCTTCATGCCGCGCATGGGGCTCGCGCTGTTCCGCACGCGGCGGCCGGGGCTGCAGCTGTTCCGCTCGGCCATGCTGTTCACCTCCAACCTCAACTTCTTCTATGCCATCAGCTTCATCCCACTCGCCAAGGCCGCGGCCATCAGCCTCGCCGCACCCTTGATCGTGGCGGTGCTCGCCTGGCCCATGCTGGGCGAGCGGACGACGCGCGGGCGGGTGATCGCGCTGCTCATCGGCTTCCTGGGCGTGCTGGTGGTGATCCGGCCGGGCACGGCGCTGTTCCACTGGGCCTCGATCTTCGTGTTGATCAGCGCGACGGCCTATGGGGTGTACCAGATCCTCACCCGCCGGATCGCGGGCATTGATCCGCCTGAGACCTCGGCCCTCTACTCGGCCTTCGTGGGCGGCTTCGGCATGTTCCTGGTGCTGCCCTTCGTCTGGATCGCGCCGGCCTCGGCTCTCGATGTCGGGCTGTTCTGCGGCGTGGCCATCCTGGGCGCGCTCGGCCACTACTGCGTGGCCCGCGCCTTCGGCTATGCGCCGGCCAATGTCCTGTCACCCTTCCAGTATTTCCAGCTCCTGGGCTCGGTGGCGGTGGGGTGGCTGCTGTTCAGCGAATTCCCCGATGCGATGACCTGGGTGGGGGCCGTCATCATCGTGGCCGCGGGCCTCTACATCGGCTGGAGCCAGACACGACGGCGCTGATTCCACGCGGCAACCGTCAGCCACCCGGATGGTTCAATCTCCGCAACCAGGCGGAGAGCCAGCCATGTTCAGCCACACCAAGACCCTGATGACGCCAGTCGAGGTCACCAACCCCGACCCCGTCTTTGCGCAATACATGCTGGAGCAATTCGGCGGCGCCACCGGCGAATTGAAGGCCGCCCTGCAATACTGGGTGCAGTCCTTCCATGTGGAGGATGCCGGCATCCGCGACATGCTCCAGGACATCGCCGTGGAGGAGTTCAGCCACCTCGAAGTGGTCGGCGCCATCATCCAGCAGCATTCCTCCGGCGCGGTGGAGGAGAAGGCCTGGCGGTCCACCCTCTTCGCCGTGCGCGGCATGGGGCCGCACCTGCTCGACTCCTGCGGCAACACCTGGACGGCCGCCTATGTGGATGAGGGCGGCAATGTCGTGCGCGACCTCCGCGCCAATATCGGCGCCGAGGCGGGTGCCAGGCAGACCTATGAGGCGCTGATGAAGATGGCCCCCGATGAGGGCACACTGCGCGCCCTGCACTTCCTCTACACGCGCGAGATCACGCACACGCGCATGTTCATGACGGCGCTGGACCGGCTGGGCAAGCTGGATGTGCCGCTCTTCGGCACGGTACCGCCGGACGGCACGGTGGACATCTATTTCAACATGTCGAAGCTGGGCGGCGAGGATGCGGCCGAGCCGGGCCCCGCGCTCGTCGGCGAGGGCATGCGAATCACCGGTGACCCCGAGAGCCTGATCATGCTGGGCGATCCGCCGCCCTTCATGAACCTGGATGACGAGAAGCCGCAGGATGCGGCGGGGGCGGCCAGTTCGGGTGCCGGGCGCCGCGCCAAGTCACGCTGAACCGATAGCGCGAATGACAGGAAAGCCGGCGCCCCGCAAAGGGCGCCGGCTTTTTCATGCTCAGAGCTTCTCGACCTGCCCGTATTCGAGCTCGACCGGCGTGGAGCGGCCGAAGATGGAGACGCTGACCTTCAGGCGGCCCTTCTCCTCGTCCACTTCCTCGACCGTGCCGTTGAAGCTCGTGAAGGGGCCGTCCGAGACGCGCACCTGCTCGCCCACCTCGAAGAGGACAGCGGGGCGGCGGGGCTTCTCGGCGCCCTCGACCATGGCGTTGACGATGCGCATCGCCTCGGCCTCGGTGATGGGCTGGGGCTTGTTGCGCGCGCCCAGGAAGCCCGTGACCTTCGGCGTGTCCCGCACCAAGTGCCACGTGTCGTCGGTCATTTCCATCTTCACCAGCACATAGCCGGGGAAGAATTTGCGCTCGGCATCCACCTTCTGGCCGCGACGCACCTCGACCACCTGCTCGGTGGGCACCAGGATATCCTCGATCCGGTCGGCGAGACCCGATTGGGCGGCCTGCGCGCGGATCTGCTCGGCGATCTTCTTCTCGAAGCCCGAATAGACATGCACGACATACCAACGCTTATCGGCCATCGGCCAGAACCTCGCTTCACAATCCTGCGCCCTCGGGCGCGGTCACGTCGGAAAATCTAGAACCCGAAGATCCAGCTCATGGCGAACTGGATGATCTGGTCCACCACCAGGAAGAACACCGCCGCGAGCGAGGACAGAGCCAGGACGAGGCCGGTCGTGATCAACGTCTCGCGCCGCGACGGCCAGGTGACCTTCGCGACTTCCTGACGCACTTCCCGGGTGAACTGAACGGGATCGATCTTGGCCAAAATTCCGGTTTCCTGCTTTGCGCCGCTCGGCGTGCCCCCTGAAAGCATGTCGGCGGCCGTCTTGCAACGTGCCAGCCACATCGCGGGGGGTGGGAGAGGCCATCCGGCACCCGCCTTGGGGCCCTGATGCGAAAGGAAAGTGGCAGGGGCGGAGGGTCTCGAACCCACAACCTCCGGTTTTGGAGACCGGCACTCTAGCCAATTGAGCTACGCCCCTGCATGGGCCGGGGGAGCGCTCACGCGCCACCCCGGCCCGAACGCTGATTGCCGCAGGCCGAAGCCCGCGTCAACGCAGCTTACTTCGAGATGCTGGCGACGACGCCGGCGCCGACGGTGCGGCCACCCTCGCGGATCGCGAAGCGCAGGCCCTC
>JBHYCX010000020.1:0-24064 GCA_051861325.1 Roseococcus sp. | reverse complement strand
GCCGAACCTGAAGCAGCAATGGCGGGAGCTCTTCGCGGCTGAGCCGCCGCCCTACAATCGGCGCTTCCTGGAAAGCCGCCTGGCCTACCGCATCCAGGAACTGGCCTATGGCGGCTTGAAGCCCGAGACGATCCAGCGCCTCGAGGCCCTGGGAGAACAGCTCGACGGGGGCAATCCCGTCCTGCGGCGCATCCGTGGCGACGACAAGCCGATCACCGGCACGCGGCTGATCCGCGAGTACCAGGGCGTCGAACACAGCGTGACGGTCCTGCACGACGGCTACGAGTATCAGGGGCGCCCCTACCAGTCCCTCTCGTCCATCGCCCGCGCCATCACCGGCACGCGCTGGAATGGCTGGCTGTTCTTTGGCCTGAAGAACCGGAGGGGCACGGCATGAAGCGCAAGCCCGCCGCTGAGGCCGCGATGCCGGCCACTGTCAGGAAGATCCGCGCTGCCGTGTACACGCGCAAGTCGAGCGAGGAAGGGCTCGACATGGAGTTCAACTCGCTCGACGCGCAGCGCGAGGCCTGCGAGGCCTACATCACCAGCCAGCGGTCGGAGGGCTGGGTGCTGGTCCGCGATCGCTACGACGACGGCGGCGTTTCTGGCGGGACACTGGAACGTCCGGCGCTGCGGCGCCTGCTGGCCGATATCGAGCGCGGGCTGATCGACGTGGTTGTGGTCTACAAGATCGACCGGCTGTCGCGCGCGCTGATGGACTTCGCCAAGCTGGTGGAGGTGTTCGACGCGAACAGCGTGACCTTCGTGTCCGTGACGCAGAGCTTCAACACCACCACCAGCATGGGCCGGCTGACGCTGAACATCCTCCTCAGCTTCGCGCAGTTCGAGCGGGAGGTCATTGGCGAGCGCATCCGCGACAAGGTGGCGGCGTCGCGGGCGCGCGGGATCTGGATGGGCGGCTTCGTGCCGCTCGGCTACGACGCCAAGGATCGCAAGCTGCTGGTGAACGAGGCCGAGGCCGCGCTGGTGCGCCGGATCTTTGAGGGTTTCGTCGAGACGGAATCCGGCACGAAGCTGGTCAAGCTGCTGCGCGCCGAAGGCCACCTCACGAAGCGCGGCCGCGCCTTCACCAAGAGCGACGTCTACCGGGTGCTGAGCAACCGGACCTATCTCGGCGAAGCGATGCATAAGGGGAAGTCCCATCCCGGCGAGCATGCCGCCATCGTGCCGCAGGGAATGTGGAACGCGGCGCATGCCCTGCTGGCGGTCAGCCCGAAGACACGCGCCAACCGCACCCGCTGCCAGACGCCGTCGCTGCTGCGAGGCCTGATCTTTGGCAGCGACGGGCGTGCGATGTCGCCCACCCACGCGCGGGGGCGCCGCGGTCAGCAGTACCGCTACTATGTCAGCCAGTCGGTGTTGAAGGGCAGCGCCACGGACGGGCCGGCCATCGCGCGTATTTCCGCCGCGGAGATTGAGGGCGCCGTCATAGCGCAGGTTCGGGGGCTTCTGCGTCAGCCGGAGGTGGTGCTGGGCGCCTGGCGCACGGCACGGGCGTCGGCGCCCGACATCACGGAGGATGAGGCCCGCCTGGCGCTGGAGCGGCTGGACCCTCTGTGGGAGGAGCTTTTCCCCGCCGAGCAGGCGCGGATCATCCGCCTGCTGGTCGACCGGGTAGACATCGGCATTAGCGGCGCCGACGTGCGGCTGAAGCTGGAGGGGTTGGCCAGCCTGGCGCGGGACCTGGCTGCGCCGCCAGCCGAATCGGCGAGGGCGGCAGCGTGACCGGCGCCGCACAGATGCTGACCGTGCGGGTGCCGCTGGCGGTCCGGAAGCAGCGGGGCGGGCGGAAGCTAATGATCGCGCCTGCCAGCCCCACGAACCGGGGCTCCTCGGCTGCGGACACCACGTTGGTCAAGGCGCTGGCCCGGGCGTTCCGGTGGCGGCGGATGATGGAGGCGGGCCGCTACGGCACGATCGACGAGCTGGCCGCGGCCGAGAAGATCACTTCGTCCTATGTCTCGCGCCTGCTGCGGCTCACGCTGCTGGCGCCGGACATCGTCCAGGCGATCCTGGATGGGCAGCAGCCAGCGGGGATGACGCTGCCTGGGTTGATGAAGGGGTTCTCAGTCGAATGGAGCACGCAGCACGATTGGTCGGTGCAGGAGTGTGCGCAGGTATAGAAATCGCGTCCAAATACGTTAGGATGAGGGACTGGTAAGCTATATGGTCCTGAGGCGAAAATGGTATGATCTATAGTTTGGCAGAATCGCATGAAACCAGCGCGGCATCTATAGTATCTCTGCGCCTTTCCGTCGGCCTCCTCGGTGAGCGCGACGTTGCCGGATGGTGGCGGTCCGGTTTTATGTCTCCGACTGCGCCCGCATTCCTGGCTCCTGTGTTCGGCACAAAGGTTCTGCAAGCGCAGTATCAGGGCCTCATCGAATCTGCGAAGCGCATCCATGATGAGCGCATCGGCGTAGGCCGGGTTTTCCATCCCTTTCGTCTGCCGGAGACGCAGGAGCAAAGGGTGTTGAACGCTCTGCGTTTGGGCAACGAGAAATCAATTGGTGGCATTTCATCGCGTGACGAAGCGATGAATCGCCTTCAAGGTCTTGCAGGAAAGACGATCGATGTGAAGCCGGGCCCGACGTTGATGGGTCCACTGGACATGCTGGAAGACCCGAGCTGGGTCGCGAACGTTGCGGCGCTCTACCTTGCGGCGTTTAATTCGAATATTCAGTGCTTCCCCTATTTTTCTGACGCGCAATGAATACACCGGCAAAATACACTACTCAATTACAAGCCGGTCTAGGCCTGGTCCCGGAAACGCAGAAGCTGCTCGCAGTCTGGCGAGACGGTATGGGTGGGCAGGATCTCTTGAAGGCTGCCCTCGCGTCGGGTGAATTCCCGACACTGGCTGCTCGGCGCCTTAGAAACATCATTATTGAAGCTTTTTGTCCTCGATATCTCGTGGAAAATGCTGCGCCAGCCAAACTTCTAAAGGCAATAAACAGTCAAATTACTAGAGAAGATTTTCGCTCCCTGTGTTTTATATTCACCAGCAGAGCTAATCCGATCCTTGCAGATTTTGTTCGCGAAATTTACTGGCCTCGCTACGCTGCTGGAGGGATATCCGTCTCAAAGCGCGACTCGCTCGAATTTGTGTCGTCGGCGGTTTCCAATGCCCGGACGACCAGCAGGTGGTCCGAAAGCACCGTTATTCGCGTCGCTCGCTACCTTCTGGGCGCCTGCGCAGATTTCGGCCTGTTAGGATCCACAACGGGCGAGAATCGTCCGATCAGCAACTTCCGGATCTCCTCGAACGTGGCATCGATCTTGGCCCACGACCTCCATTTCCGCGGTCTGGGTGACAACGCGCTCCTGCGGAGTCCCGACTGGTCACTCTTCGGATTGGAGAGTGACGATGTACTCGCAGAGCTGAGGCGGCTTTCCCTGAGGCGGGAACTCATTTTGCAGTCGGCGGCCGGCGTCATGCATGTCGCATGGAAGCACAAGTCGATGGAGGAGCTTGCCGATGCCTTCGCCCAAGGCTGACTTCGACGAGCTCATCCGGCGCGTTGAGGCGGGGCGCGAGTTTGCCCATGCGAGTTTCGAGCCGATCTTCTATCTTGTCTTCCACCCGAGCGAACTGCTCGAGGTGAAGCGCCTCATGCCGGCATGGACCTCAAAGTTGGCGAATGCTGGCTGGCAAGTCGAAACGTTCTCCATCGCCGAGCATGTCGCCGACATCCTCGGAAAGGCCCCACTCCGCAAGGTCTGGTTGGAGGTCGATCGCAAGACCCCGCTCTCTTGGCGGAAAACGAACACATCGCTGGCTAACGCCCTGAACGCTCAAGGCCGCTTGCAGTCGCGGCTAGAGGAGCGCCTGACCGCGCTTGAAGGCCATGCGTCTACCATCATGCTGGTGACCGACCTCGAGGCGCTCCATCCGTACATGCGCATCGGGGCGATCGAAGCCCAACTCCAGGGCAAGTTCCACGTGCCCACGATTTTCCTCTACCCGGGCATTCGGACTGGAAGGACGAGGCTCCGATTCCTCGGCTTCTACCCTGAGGACGGCAACTACCGTTCCGTCCACGTCGGCGGCTGAACCAGCCAAGTCCCTATCGGAAAGCGCCATGACCCAGATCCGCACCCTGTTCGACGCCGGCAAAGACATTCAGCGGGCTATTGAGAAAGTCATCACCTATCAGGCGTCTCAGGAGCAGCGGCTGAAGGCTGAGATCTCTGAGTACATCGCGACTGAAAGCATCGAGCAGCAGCTCGAGCAGCTTCTAGAAAAGATGCAGGCGGCGATGGAGTCCGGCGCCAGCCACGAGATTGGCGTTTGGGTCTCCGGCTTTTACGGGTCTGGCAAGAGCTCGTTCACGAAGTATCTCGGCCTGGCATTTGATGAACGTGTCACGCTCGACGGCAGGCCGTTCCTCCGTCACTTGCAGGATCGGCTTCACCGGCCGACCACCAAGGCCCTTTTGGCGAAGCTCGCGGCAAGCTTTCCCGCTGCGGTCGTCATGCTCGACCTGGCAAGCGAGCAGATAGCCGGCGCTTCACTCTCCGAGGTTTCGACCGTCCTATACCACAAGGTTTTGCAGTACGCGGGCTACTCCCGAAACCTGAAAGTCGCGGCGCTTGAGCGCCGCCTTCGTACTGAGGGCCGGTACAGCGAGTTCGAGCAAGCCTTCCGCGACGAGACAGGCGAGGAATGGGCGGACTATCGAAACGACGAGTTGGTCGTGGACAGTGTGATTCCACGGATAGCCCACAAACTCTACCCCACCCTCTTCCGGACGGATCAGTCGTTCTCAACAGCGACGAGCGACACCGTCTATCTGATGAATGACCGTGTTCAGGAGATGATCAACGTCGTCCGTGAGGCGTCGGGCAAGAAGCACGTCATTTTCGTCATTGACGAGATTGGCCAGTACGTGGGGAGCCAGCAAACCAAAATCCTCGATCTGCAGGGTCTCGCGCAGAACTTGAAGGACCTCGGCGGTGGGAAGGTCTGGATCATCGGCACGGCCCAGCAGACGCTGACCGAGGACGACCCGCGAGCCGCGATCAACTCGCCCGAGCTCTACAAGCTCAAGGACCGGTTTCCGATCTCCGTCGCGCTGGAGTCGAGCGACATCAAAGAGATTTGCTTCCGCCGCCTGCTGGGGAAATCCGCAGCTGGCGCAGCGCAGCTTGGCACGCTGTTCGATCGGCATGGCCAGGCCCTGCGCCAGAACACCAAGCTTACGGACGCCAAGTTCTACGACGCAGGCTTCGACCGTGAGACGTTCACGAACCTCTATCCCTTCCTACCAGCCCATTTCGACGTTCTCCTGCACCTGCTTGGGGCTCTCGCGAAATCAACGGGCGGGATCGGCCTGCGGTCCGCGATCAAGGTGATCCAGGACATCCTGGTCGAGGGTGTCGGCTCCTTGAAGCCCGTGGCCGATAAAGAGATTGGCTGGCTCGCGACGACGGTCACGCTCTATGACGCCTTGGACAAAGACATCCGCAGGGCATTCCCCTCGATACACCAGGCTGTCGACAAGGTCTTGATCCGCTTTCCCGACGACGAAGTCTGCCAAGGCGTCGGGAAGACCGTGGCGGTCCTGCAGATCCTCGGCAACCTCCCGGTTTCAATGAACAACGTGGCCGCCCTGATGCAGGCCGAGATCGACGCAGACTCCATGGCCGACAAGGTCAAGGATGCAGTGGATCGACTGCTCAAGGACCCGATCGTCCCGCTTGGCGAGAAGGACGGCTTCCTCCGCTTCTTCTCAGAGAAGCTGAACGACGTGGAACGTGAGCGGTCCCAGCTCGCGCCCCGCACCCCGGACATGCGTCGCGCCTTCAATGAGGCGCTCAAGGAGGTGTTCGACCCGTTGCCGAGCGTCCGTCTCCACGGCTCGCTATCTGTTACCACCGGCCTTCGCCGCCTCGCCGCGGGCCAGCAAGCGTCACTGGCTGGCGAGCGGGAAACCGTCCAGACCGTCGTCACCTTCGCTGCCGCGACCGACTACGAAGCCGAGAAGGGCCGCCTGACCGACGAGTCACGGCACAAATATTCTGAGAACACCATTTACCTCCTGGCTAGGAACTCGGCGGAGGCTGACGACCTCGTGGCGGAGATCTGCCGCTGCCAGCGAATCGTTGAACTTCACCGGCACGATCCAGACCAGGAGGTGAAGGAATACTGCCAGAGCCAGAGCGACCGCGCTTCTCGCCTGGCGTCCGAACTTGGCCAGAAGCTCGTGCGCTCCCTCGTCCAGGGATCCTTCGTGTTTCGCGGCAAACTCACCGCGGTGGATAGCCTCGATCAATCGCTGCCGGCGGCGTGCAAGAAGCACTTGGCCGAAGCAGCGGAGCGCGTCTTCGACCGCTATCAGGAAGCGTCGGAGCGAGTTGGCACCGACCTGGCAGAGCGTTTTCTGCGCGCGCCCAGCCTCAGGGCGGTGACGTCGCAGATTGATCCGCTCGGCCTCGTGCAGATGTCAGGCGGCAATCCGACCATCAAGACGGATCACAAGGGCCTCGTCAGTATCAAAGACGCAATCGAGCGCACCGGAACGGTCGAGGGCAAGCGGCTGCTCGACCAGTTCTCCGGTCCGCCTTTCGGTTGGTCTCCGGACACCGTGCGGTACATGGTCGCCGCCCTGCTCGTCGCCGGCGAGGTGAAGCTGAAGGTTTCTGGCCGCGAAGTCACCGTCGCGGGCCAGCAGGCGATCGAGGCCCTTAAGACCGGGAACAGCTTTCGGTCGGCGGGCGTGGCCCTGCGCGACGACCGACCCTCCATGGAGGTCCTTGCCAGGGCGGCAGCGCGCCTGACCGACTTGTCAGGCGATTCTGTCGTGCCCCTGGAAGAGGACATCGGTAAGACGGCGCAGAAGCTTCTGCCGTCGTTGCAGCACAAACTCGCTCCGCTTGCTGAGCGCCTTCAGAGCCTCGCGCTGCCGGGGGTGGAGGCCGTGCGCTCGGTCAACCAGCAGATCGCCGACATGCTGCTGGCGGACGCCTCCGATGCGCCCCAGCGCTTCGGTGCTGAGCTATCGCCCCTCTATGATGGTTTGAAATGGGCCATCGCGGCGCAGGTCGCCTTCGACCAGGGCATCGCGGAGACCGTCAAAGCGCTTCGTGCGCTGGAGAGCGGCATTGCCGACCTGCCTGGCACCGGCATCCCGAAGGACCTGCGAGAGGCAGCGCGTGAGGACCTCGAGGCCGTGGCCGATGTCTTGGCGCAGGAGGACTTCTTTAAGCGCAGGGCAGACCTCAGCACCCGCCGCACGGCCATCGAAGGTCATGTGGCGGTGGCCGTCGATGATATGCGCCAGGCCCAGGCCGAGAAGATCCGCGTGGCCGAGACCGAATTGTCGCTTCTGCCGGAATGGTTGGACCTGACCGTGGAGGAGCAGGGGAACACCCTGGCTGAGGTTCAGGGGCTGTCGATCGATGCGTCGCGGGACATGGCCGGACTCAAGCGCCTCATTGCCCGGCAGTTCGACATCGACTCCCTGATCGCAGAGACCAAGGCGAAGGTGGTGAAGGAGAGCAAGGCGCGGCGCGCGGTGACCTATCCTCCTGCGCCTCCGGTGCCAGGCGGTGGAATGCGGGAGAAGACGCGCAAAACGATCGAGGTGCCCGCCCGCATCGAGAGCGTGGCTGATCTCGATGCGCTGATCCGCACGCTCTCGCTGTTGCGCCATGAGCTTTCGACCACCGACCTCGATTTCATCCTGAAGGGACAGTAATGGCCTTCGATAACGCGACCCGGGGCCGCCTCCAGCGCTTCGTGACGGATGCCCGCGCGCTGCTGACCAGCGAGTTCGCGAACCAGTTCCAGCAAGATTATGGGCTCGACCCGCAGTCTGGCTCGGTGGCGGCGCTCAGCAGCCTGGCGCATCTGGACGACCAGCGACTTGAGACCGCACGTATCCTTCGCGAAATCCTGAACCACTACCTGGCCACGGAGATGGGCGAGGAAGGCGAAGCGCGGAAGGCCGTCCTGGGCCGCATGGTGCGCGAGCAAGCGTTCACCACGCTGAATCGACTGGCGGCGCTGCGGATGATGGAAGCTCGCGGCTTGGTGATGGAGTGCGTGGGCGAGGGCTACCAGTCCAAGGCCTTCCAACTTTACCAGCGGGTTGCCGGGACGGGTTTGGGCGAGACGGGCGATACCTATCGCGTGTTCCTGCTCAGCCTGTGCGATCTCTACAGCGAGGAACTGCCGCTGCTGTTTGATCGCCACTATCCGAACGGCAGGTTGTTTCCGCGCGAACCCGCCCTGCTGCCGCTGCTGGAGCTGATCAACGCCGCCGAGATCGAGCCGCTCTGGGCCGAGGACGAGACGATCGGCTGGATCTACCAGTACTTCAATGGCAAGGAAGAGCGCAAAGCCATGCGCGACGCCAGTCCGGCACCGCGAAATAGTCGCGAGCTGGCGGTGCGAAACCAATTTTTCACGCCGCGCTATGTCGTTGAATTCCTAATTGACAACACGCTGGGACGGCTCTGGTGCAATTGGACGGGTGGACAAACCAGCCTGCGCGACCGGTGCCAGTACCTGCTGTGGAAACAGGACGAGGCGCCTGAGCCGACACGGCGCCTGCGGGATCCGAGAACGATCAAGCTGCTCGACCCGGCCTGCGGTTCGATGCATTTCGGGCTTTACGCCTTTGACCTGCTCATGGACATCTACCGCGAGGCCTGGGCTTGGGAACAGAGAAATGGCGCGGGCTGCCTGGACGCCGAGACGGGCGCCGGACGCGCGATGAAGCCTCTTTGCCAGACCTATGAGGATGAGGGCGCCTTCCTGCGCGATGTGCCGCGTCTCATCATCGAGCACAACATCCACGGAGTGGATATTGACCCACGTGCGACACAGATCGCTTCGCTGGCGCTGTGGCTGCGGGCGCAGCGGGCGTGGCACGAGGCCGGCGTAAAAGCGCAGAGCCGACCTGCGGTCGGGCACGGGCACGTGGTGGCCGCTGTCGCGCCACCCGCTGAGGTGACGCTACGTAAGCGTGTGATGGAAGCCCTCGAATCTCGGGAAGCAGTCTTGTTCGAGCGGACGTTGTTCCTGCTTAGGGGGCTGCCAGAACTAGGTATTCTTCTCAAGGTAGAGAAGGAATTGCCAGCCCTCATCCGTGACGTTGTGGGAAAGCATGGCGCCCTCTTCAGGGCAGATGACATGGCTCGATGGCAGCAGGCGGAAGTCGAACTGCGAAAAGCTCTGGGCGGATTGGCGAATGCGGCGCGCGGAACCTATCAGGGGCGGCTTTACGCCGACGACGCATTGGAAGGCCTTCGAATGATACAGTTATGTACCGAGAAATTTGATGTGGTCGTCATGAACCCTCCATTTGGGGAGCTGACAGAAAACACGAAGGCGCTCTTAGAAGATACGTATCCTAGCTCGAAGACTAATATCCTGACGATTTTTGTGGAGCGCGCCATCGAGCTCACTGTACCCGGCGGCTTTATAGGCGCGATAACCTCAAGAACTGCTTTTTTCTTGGCAAGCTTCAAGTCTTGGAGAAAAAATACTCTTATACCAAATGTGATAATTCACTCATTTATAGATTTAGGCGAAGGCGTCCTTGACGACGCCAATGTCGAGGTTGCCGCATACTGCATGGAGGCAAAAATCTGATGGCAATTTTCGTCGGCCTTCTTTCAGAGGAAAATAAGCAGGTGGCGTTACTTGATCGAATTCAGAGGTATCGATCTGGCGAAATCGGCAGAGATATTTTTGTTCGAGACGTAGAAAATTTTACTGCTATTGACGATGCGGCCTTTCTCTATTCTATGCCAGAATCACTGCTCAAGCTCGCTCGAGAACAACATACACTGTCTCGGCTCGGTGCTGATGCGCGGCAGGGTATCGGCGCCGCGACTAGATTTCATAGGCTTTGGTGGGAAATCGATGCGGACGGACGAGATGTACAAGGGCCCAAAATATGGCCGTTTATGGCGCATGGCACACCATACTCGCCCTATTACAAGCCAAGTTTTTTCCGATTTAAGTGGGGCGGTGACGGTACCGAAGCAAAAGCGGACGTCTGTCACCGCTATCCTTACTTAAATGGAAACTACGGGTTTAAAATTCAGGCAGAAGAGCATTATTTCAGTCCTGGCCTTTGTTATGGAAAGAGAACTACGAATTTTTCGGTTCAAATTATGCCCGCCGAGCACGTGTTCTCTTTCGAAGGTACGGCAATCTCCACGAGGAATGCGGTTGTCGATCCTTGGATTTTATTGGGAGTTCTTAACTCAAAACCAGTCTCGTACTGGCTTGCGCGCGTATGCGCTCAGCACAAAACATACAATTATGTCCAAAATGTCCCTGTTCCAGGCTTTATCAATCCACATATAGGCACTTTAGCAAGAAGAGGATGGCGAATTTCGCGGCTGCTTGATACCGTAAATGAAGCTTCAAACGCTTTTCTGCTGCCTACAGTTCTAAGGGAGCGTCTGGGCGATTTTTATTCGTCTGCCTTTGAATTGGAGCTTGCGTGCATCAAAGACGAAATCGACTCTCTTGCATTGGAATCATACGGCTTTAGTGATTTCGATCGAGTGTCGGTTGTCGACAGAGGCGAACTGGAGGGCTCCGATATTGTTGCTGGTGACGAAGGGGCGGAGGACGACGCAGATGAGGAGGAAGACGGCCCCACAGCGATTGACCGGACTGACGGGCTCCTGAGTTGGGCGATCGGCGTCGCTTTCGGCCGGTTCGACTGGCGTCTGGCAACTGCGGAACGCTCCCCGCCACCCGAACCCGACCCGTTTGACCCGTTGCCAGCCAAGAGCCCAGGTATGTTGCTTGACAACGCGGCGCCTTTTCATAGGCACGCGGGAATACTGGTAGACGACCCCGGTCATCCGCATGATCTGCTCCACCTGATGGAAGAGGTGCTCGCTCGCGTCGAAGCGCCGATTCCTCTCGACGCGCGCCGCTGGATTCAGCGGGACTTCTTCCCCTTCCATCTGCAGCGTTACAGCAAGAGCCGCCGAAAGGCGCCGATCTATTGGCCGCTGGCGACCGTCTCCGGCAGCTACACGCTTTGGCTCTACTACCCCAGGCTGACAAGCCAAACTCTTTACACGGCGGTCAACGACTTCCTCGAACCGAAGCTGGAGCACCTTGGCAAGCGCACTGCCTTACTGCGAAGCAAAGGTACCTCCCGCAGTCGCGAGGATGACCGCACCCTCGAAGCGCTCCAGGTTCTGGAAGCCGAGCTAGTTGAGCTGCGCGACACTCTGCTGCGGATCGCGCCGAGCTATCGACCGAACCATGACGACGGCGTGCAGATCACCGCCGCCCCAATCTGGCCGCTGTTCCGCCACAAGCCATGGCAGAAGCTCTTGAAGGAGAGCTGGGCGAAGCTTGAGAAGGGCGAGTACGACTGGGCCAATCTTGCCATGGCCTATTGGCCCGACCGAGTGCGCGAGAAATGCAAGGCGAACAAATCGCTGGCCATCGCCCACGGCCTCGAACACCTTTACGTCCCGCCGGAGCCCAAGGCTGCCAAGCCCCGTGGCCGCAAGAAGGCCAGCGAAGGATGAGCATTGCCGCCTTCATTCGGGAGGAGGTCATGCGGCCGCGGCTGCACAAGGCTTCGGTGCTGGCCGTCTACGATCCGGACCAGCGCTATCGAGATCTCTGCCATGGTCTGGCAGGCCCTGACACGACCGTTGTGGACGCCAGTGAGAGCAGCATCGAGGCGCGGGAGGCCGCGATGTTGGCGCTCGCTGCCCTAGGCAAACCGAGCCAGCCCAAGGCGCTGCTGGTTTATGTGCCTGCCAAGCCGCCGGTCACCGATGAGGATCGGCAGACAGACCCCTTCGCAGTCTACGCCGCCTGCGGTGCCATCTTCCCGGACAGCGACGGTGATGGTTACGAAAGCCTCTGCCTGAAAGCGAAGCCCGACCACACCACCGAGATCCGCCAGCTCTTCGCAGGCAACCCGTCGCCCTCCTTCGCCCTCATCGACAATATCGGCGGCGGCCTGTCCTGGCCGACGCTACGGACCTGCTTGCAGGCGGAATCCGCTCGCGAGATCATCCTCGCACTGCTGGTGCCCACACCGAAGCAGGCAGAGGAACTCAAGAAGAGCGAAGGCTGGGTGCCGGAGGCGAAGGCCCTGCTGGAGAAAGCTCTCGGCCTCAGGCTGATGACGCGCGGCAAGACGCATTCCTCCATCGCCGATGAGCTCTGGCGCTTCGTGTTGTTCAGCGCCTTCGCCTTCGACCTGGCCGGCGATCTGCCCACGGCCTTTGTCAATGTCCCCAAGGCACCCGACGCTGCACGGCCATTGGTCGAGTACCTCTGCGAGAGTCTGAGGGGCAGCGGCGCGACCCGCAACGAGTACATCACGCGTGCCCAGGCGGTGGAGGAAGAGCTCAAGCTGCCGGAGGTCTGCGCGGCCCTGCCAGCGCTCGGCAAAGGCGACACCTTCCCCTTCGAGGAGCGCCGGGTTCTGGCCGCCGCGGTGGCCGCCCTCGTCGCCGATGATATGGACAGCGCCAGGACCATCGTGACGCGGCACGGCGGCTCAGTCTGGGTCGGCAGGGGGGAGAGCCAGGCTCAATGGGGCCTGGTCGAGGCCGGCTTACGTCTCGTCGAGGCCTGCGCCGATGCCGACCGTCAGCTGGCCGACAACAGCCGCAGCCTGGAAGCCCTGGTCTCACACTACGCCGCGACCCTGCGCGAGGCGGATCGGCTCCAGCGGGAGTTCGAGCAGGCGGTGGGGGATTACATCCCGACCGACGGCGTTCTGTCGCAGGCGATCGACCACTGCCGCCGGCGCTACGCCAAACTCGCGGAGACCATGCAGCGGCTCTTCACGAAGCATCTTGAGGCGGTGGGCTGGCCGTTGGCCGGATGCCTGGCGAATGCCGAAGTCTTTGATTCGGTCGTCGAGCCCATGCTTAAGGAAAGCGGCCGCCGGGTCGCCTTTATCATGGTGGATGCGCTGCGCTACGAGCTTGGCGTTACGCTGCACAGGCAGCTTGCTGAGACCGAGCAGGCTGAGATTCGCGCGGCTTGCGCGCAGCTGCCGACCATCACGCCGGTGGGGATGACGTCGCTTCTCCCTGGTGCCGGTGCAGGCCTGCGGCTGACGAAGGATGGTGACGGCCTGAGTGTCATGCTCAACGGCACGAGGATGGCCACGGTCCCTAACCGCATGGATGTGATGCGGGCCCGCTTCGGCGATCGCTTTGCCGAAAGCCGGCTTGATGCGTTTGTGCGCTCCAACACCCCAGTGACTGAGTCCGTTGAGCTTCTCGTATTGCGGACCCTCGACATCGACAGGCGTCTTGAGAACGAACAGTCGAACACGCTGACCTCGCTCAACCTCATCCATCAGTCGCTGAAGGCGATCCGCGTGGCGGTTCACAGGCTGAAGCAGGCCGGCTTCTCCGACGTGGTCATCGCCACCGATCACGGCTTTGCTCTCAACGCCCATGCGGAGGCCGGCGATGTGTGCGCCAAGCCGCCTGGCGTCTGGGTGACGTTGCATGACCGTGCGCTACTTGGTGAGGGAGATGCAGATGCGAGCACCTTTGCCATCGCAGCGGAGAAGGCCGGGGTGCGCGGCGATTTCGCCAAGCTGGCGGGCCCGCGCAGCATGGCGCCCTATCGCAAGGGGTTGCTGTATTTCCACGGTGGCGCATCGCTTCAGGAAGCGGTCGTCCCCGTGATCACGGTGAAGCTGCGCCAGGCCAAGCAGCCACAGATGGCCGCAGCTAAGGTGATCCTGACCTACAAGAACGGCGCGAAGCGCGTCACTACGCGCCTTCCCGTCGTGGATCTCGCGGTCGAAGGCGAGAACATGTTCTCGCTCGGTGAGACCTTCGAGATCCTGCTGGAGGCGGAGGCCCGAAACAAGAAGGGCGAAATCGTCGGTGAGGCGAAGCGCGGCGGCGCCGTTGACGTTGCGACGGGCACGGTCACTCTGAAGCCTGGGGCGAAGATCCAGGTGACGGTGAAGATGGCCATGGAGTTCGAGGGCAAGTTTACGCTGAAGGCGCTCAATCCCGTGACGCTGGCGCAGTACGCCTCACTGGATTTGGAGACCGACTATGCAGTCTGAGTATGTGATGGACGCGCTCGACACCAAGCTCAACGACGTGTTCGACGGGAAGGTCGTCCGCAAGGATCTGCTGCATAGGATTAAGAAGGGCACCAACGTCCCGACCTTCGTGCTGGAATTCCTGCTCGCCCGCTACTGCGCCAGCAACGACCCGGCCGAGATCCAGGCTGGCATGGAGGCCGTTCTCTCAACCCTTCAGGAGAACTACGTCCGGCCGGATGAGGCCAACTCAGCCCAGTCGCGCGTCGCAATGAAGGGCAAGCACAAATTCATCGACAAGGTGCATGTGCGCTACGTCGAAAAGGAGAAGCGGCACTGGGCGGCTTTGGAAAACTTCGCGTCGCAGCGCATCGCTGTCGGCGAGAAATTTTATCGGGATAACGACCGGCTGCTCGAAGGCGGCATCTGGGCAGAAGTCGTCATCGCACACAACGACGTCGATGCAGATGCCTACGCCTTCTACGTCGAGGATCTGCGACCGATCCAACTCAGTCGCTTCGACTTCGCCGCTTACGGCGAAGCTAAGAAGGCGTTCTCGCGGGATGAGTGGGTTGACGTCGTGCTCCGCTCTGTCGGCCTAGAGCCGTCGAAGCTGACAAAGCGTGTGAAATTCCACTTCATTGCCAGGCTGGCCCCGCTCGTCGAGCCGAATTTCAACTTCATCGAACTCGGGCCTCGCGGTACGGGGAAGTCATATTTTTTCAGTGAATTTTCGCCCTACTCAACGCTCATCAGCGGCGGGCAGGCAACTAAGTCGGTGCTGTTCTACAATAACGCCCGACATAAGATCGGGCTCGTTGGCTTCTGGGACACCGTTGCCTTCGATGAGGTTGGCGGGATCAAGGTTAAGGATCCTGACACCATCCAAATCATGAAAGATTATATGGCCAACGGCCGCTTCTCGCGCGGCGCAGAGGTTATTGCAGACGCAAGCCTGGCGTTCGTGGGTAACATCGATATGTCGGTCGAGCAGATTGTGAACTCGACCGAGTACGATCTCTTTCAGCCACTGCCCGAGCAGTTCGACCTGGCTGTGATGGACCGCTTTGCCTGCTACCTGCCCGGCTGGGAAATGCCGAAGAACAGCAGCGCCTTCCTCACCGATCGGTTTGGCCTGATAACAGACTTCCTTGCTGAGGCTTTCCACCACCAGCTGAAATACAGCAACCGTTATGAGGAGGTGAGTCGGCGGCTCAAGCTAGGCCGCGCTGTTGAGGGACGTGACGAAAAGGGCATCAAGAAGACGCTCTGTGCTCTGCTGAAAATCCTTCATCCGTCCGACACCCCCTCCGACGAGGAATTCGAAGAGTACGTCGCTTACGCTGTCGAATGTCGTCGCCGCGTCAAGGAGCAGATGAACAAGCGGAAGCCGGACGACGAATTCGCAAACATCGAACTCTCGTTCTTCGATCGAGCAGGCAAAGAGGTGGTTGTCCACTGCCCGGAGAGCGTTGGTGCATCGGCAACGCTAGAGCCAGCGCGCCGACGAATTCGGTCGAAAATCGACGAGGCCGTCAGCTCGGCGCCCACGTCGCCGTCCTCGTCACAACCCAGCCCGAAGGATGCCTCGCCGTTTGAAAGTCCTGCGGCAGCCGTTGAGCAGGTAGTGCCCGTCGAGCGGCACTACACGATCGGCTACGGGGATACCGGGCATTCCTACGACACGATCTTCAGCCCCTATCTGCAGGGCGCGAAGCTGATCGTCATCGAAGATCCCTACATCCGCATGCCGCACCAAGTCGCCAATTTTGTGCGGTTCTGTGAGACGGTGGTTAAGGCCGCAACAGTTCGGCGGGTCACCCTTGTCACATCATTCGACCAGCAGACTGATCTGGCAGGCCTGCAAGAGAAGCTCGATGAGCTGAAGGAAAGCCTGCTGGAGTACGACGTCGCTTTGGAGGTGCGGGTTAACGACAAGCTGCACGATCGTGAGGTGCGGTTGGATAACGGCTGGACGGTCAAGATCGGACGTGGGCTGGATTTCTATCAGAAGCCGGAGGGGTGGTTCACGGTCGGAGCAACCGATCTCAGCTTGCGCCGCTGCCTGGAAACGAAGGTGGACGTATTCCGCACCCCTTCGGCTGACAAATGAGCAAAGCCCGATCCAGAGTTCCTGGTCGGCCGCCCGGGAGAGCCTAGGAAGACTAGGTACGCTGATTTGGGCCGAGTTTCACGCGCCATCCGGCCAAACTGCGAACTGGCGGCAGAAACGCAAACCGCAACCTTTTGTTTTCAATGGGATTTCCTGGACGTACTAAAACGACCAAGTCAGGAGGTCCGGAGAGAAGTCGCCTTCGGAGAGCGATTTCGGCACGTCTCCGCGTCGGGCCAGTCAACAGATCTACCCCGAAAACCCCAGGAAACCTGCCACTCAGCGCGGCGCTCGGTCGGGCGGAGAGTACGGCTCGTATGGGAACTGGCGGAGGAGGTGCTACTCGGTACGAGTGGTCTCTGGGCTGCAGCCTTGGAGAGCGACGCCGAGTAGCCAAGATCCAACGAAAGCCGCGATCCTTGAGTGGATGTATCGGGGAGCGCGTCACGAGGCAAAGCTCGACCTTCGCGTGACACAGATATGAACACTTCAGGTGAGTCCGAATTTCTGCGGTCACGACAGTGCCTAACCTCTAAGCGGGACGTGGACGCGCGAGAAATTTGATTGTATGGAACTGATGTAATCTCTCGCGATCTCGATCGGGGCTGAATGCAGCAAGATGGTTTTCCGCCGCGCGGAGCGGCTGCCCCCGGCCGTGCCGAAAAAGGCCCCGCCGCTTCCTGGGCAAATCCTGACACTCTCCCTGAAGCATGGAGCTGGAAGCCGGGCCATCTTCTGCTTGGGGAATGGAAGGGCCGAGAGATCGGCATCTCCGACGATCGGCATGTGATCACCCTGGCCGGTTCGCGGGCGGGGAAGACAGCGACTGTCCTCATCCCAAACCTGCGTCGGTACCCAGGGCCGATGGTGGTCATTGACCCCAAGGGTGAGCTCGCTCGCGCGACCGCTGGCGAACGCGCGAAATTCGGACCAGTCCACGTCCTCGATCCCTTCGGGGTCTCAGGCATTCCTTCTTCTTCGCACAATCCCTTTGATGAGCTGCGCTACGCTGCCGAAGATTTGATTCCCGCGGACGCAGCACAACTTGCTGATGCATTAATTACTGATTCAAGTAAAGATCAGCATTGGACTGACTCAGCAAAAAATCTTCTCAAAGGTTTGGTTCTTCATTTACTAGAAACCGATCCAGATAAAGCCACGATGCGTGGCGTTCTTGATCTTCTTAATGCACCTCAAGTGAATTTGATAAATGCATTTATGTCGATGGCAGATAGTGAAAATTTCAACCGCATATTGAGTAATATTGGAAGTGCTTTTCTAAGCTATGTGACATTTGATAACCAGGGAAATGCCACCGGCTTCACGAATGAGATGAAATCTATTCTTTCTACGACGCGCCAGCAGATTGCGCCGATGGAAGATGTTAAATCGGTTATGGATATATCGAGCTTCAATCTCTCGAATGTCGGCCGAGAGAACCTGACGATCTATCTCGTCCTGCCGGGGATGCGGCTCGCCACGCATTACCGGTGGCTGCGGCTCTTCATCATGCAGGCCCTTGCCGCGATGGAGCGCAATCCCATCCCACGGGGCAGACAGTCGGCCTGGTTTGTCTTGGAAGAGTTTGCGGCGCTCGGTCGCGTTCAGGCGATAGAGACTGCTGCTGGTTACATGGCTGGCTACGGGGTGAAGCTGTGGGCGGTCCTTCAGGATCTGACCCAAATCAAAACCCACTACAAGGATTCCTGGGAAACTTTCCTTGGCAACGCCGGCGTGATTCAGGCTTTCGGCAACGTGGACCCAACAACCACAAAAGTCCTCTCCGACCTAATTGGGCAGACTCAATATCTGCATGTCGAGCGCGGGGTTACGTCTTCGGTATCGATGTCGCGGGGGGACATGGGTGTTCGTGAGAACCTTCGGCCGGCGCCTTTGCTGGCACCGCACGAAGTGACCCTCTATTTTTCACGCGAAACGAATAGGCAGTTAATCTTAGTTCCGGGTCAGCCGGCGCTTTTTATAATGCGCTCTTCGTTGGAATCTTTTTAGGGATATCAAGTATGACCCAGGAAGAAAAGTTCTTGCTCAAAATTCGTTCAAGGGGGTCGCCTCTTGTAAATGAGAAGTCTCTGGACGACGGGTCGATAGTCATATCCTGGCGGGATCAAATATGGAGCGTTCAGCAAAATCCCCCAGGATGCTTATTCTTACTTTTGCAAATAATAGCAATTATTTTTATTTTCATATTTTCGTTGGCGAATGGAATTTATTACACTGCGGCTGAGTTTATAGGATGGTCCAACATGAACAGCTTTGTCGGCACCATAACCACAATATTAGAGTTTTTGCTTCTGGCGGGCGGTGTTTTTTGGGGATTTTGTATTGTTAAAAGGCACAACGCATATGAAAAAAATTGCATGCTTGATTACGTTAACCGGCAAATAACGTTAGGGCCGGATGGCTCTCTCTATTACACGGATATCGAAAAAGGAACACTTCAAAAAGCATCCTGGAGAGATATGTCGAGTGTTGAATATCAGACCGGCAAAGATATGCCCATACCTGATTACGAAAACCGGTTAAAGCGGAATACGGCTGCGCCTTCAGAAGTAAAGCGGATCCCGCCACGTTTTGTTTCATACGTTTGCTTGATCGATCGGTTTGGATATAAAATTTACACTTCCGAAGGCGTGTGGAGTGAAGATCAAATCCGTCCACTTGTCGTTTCCACTGTAACGAATATCGAAAAGATGCGACTTCTATATGGTTAACGTGTCTCCAGTGGGTATTCCGTATTCAAAAAGAATACCATCCACCAAGACTTATTTTTGCTAAAAAAACTAAGAGCTTGTGCATACGGAAGCATGCTGGGACAGCAGGTTTGTTGATGCGTAATGTTAGGGAGAAGTAAAATGAGTAATATTACGAAATTCGTTAAGCTAAACAATCCATGGCCAGTGATAAACAAAGGAATGCTTGATCTCTCTACCCAAGAAAATAAGGACCATTTCGCAATTTCATGGTCGGAGCAGCTATGGAAGGATAACTATAAAGAAAATCCGTCCGTAGAGCGCGCGAAATATATTGGGTGGGCTTACTTAGCTTTACCACTGATAATGTTCTGCATTTTCTATTTTGTTTTTAGAGATACGAATGATAGATTCGCTAATTCTTTTTTTGTTACGCTTTTTTCTGGCTTTATTATCTTGCCGATATTGGGTTTCATCTTATGGATTTACTGGAATAGCATGCAGAGATCTGCGTATGAGGGTCTTCGTTTTAACTCTCGGCGACGTAGCTTGCTATTCTGGCCAGATGGTCGAGTATCTTTTTCAGATGTCGATTTGTGCGAAAGAACCACGCTTAGCGTCCACAATATAGCATCGGTTGAGCTGAAAAATGGGTCAGAGTTTATTCGCCAGGGATATGAAGAACGTCTTGGCATATCTGATTTTTTCTTAGGAAAGCTCGCTGGACACGGCGAAGCGCCGACAAACTGTATAAATTATGTAAATATTTATGACGATCTGGGTGTTCGCTATACCATTGCGGAAAGCGTAATCAGTGAAGACGAGCTGCGGCCTCTCGTCGTGACTATCCAAAATACCGTCGAAAGGCTTCGTAGGGGCTAATAACAAACGCTCATACCTTGGTGTTTGCAAAACACCTGGCAGCCGCAAGCATTTGCAAATGGCTAACAACAAAAAAGGGTGGTGGAGTGCTGATCTGCGCAAAATTCACGACTATAGCTAGGGATAATACGCAGCAGCAGTAAATGGTCTTAGAGACTTCGGCGGCGCGCGATCCGCAGAAATCGACGAAATACCTCGTGTTAAATATAAAAATTGCTGAGGGTGTGTGCCGATATCACCTGTAGCGATTCATCCTTCTCTGACAACAGCATAAAGGAACCGTTATGCAAAGTCGATCTGATACAAAAATTCCAGAGAGGAATTCTCTTGATTTGAAATCCGTTGTTGACCCTAATGGAGACGTTGTCGTTGAGTGGCGCGATCTTTATAATAAATGGGATAAATCAGACAAAATCTCCGCATTGGCAGACAATTTTGGTAATGCTGCCCTAATTGTATTTATTGCTGGCATAGTAACATGCTTTTTTAGTATTTTTATTGGTTTATTATTAATAATAACGTCACCGTTTTTATTCGTAATTGGCCAATTAAAATCCAAAGAAGGGCGTTGGGAATCCCCTCAACGCAGACTTGTATTTTTAGAAACTGGTTATCTCATAAGCACTGAAGGTTATCCATGGCAAAAATCTTGGTACTCATCACATGAGTCAATCGATGGCCTCGGTAAATGGTTTGATGTAGTTTCCATCGAGTTAAATACAGCAGCAAATTGGGGTCATCAGGAGGGATGGAAGGATCGATTCACCTATCGGCCACAGACAGATATGCCGCCAGCTAGATGGATTTATTTGATAAAAATTTTCTATTCTGATGGATCCGAGAGATTGGTTTCTGAAAATATTTGGGGAGAAGTTGAAAATCGAAGAATTGTTTCGGCGCTAAATTCTGCTTTACATCAGGCTCGTAATCAATTTTGATGCGCCGTCGACGCGAAAGGGAGGCTAATATGCCGCGTGATGAGCAAGGCAGATGGATACCCGAGCCGCACAAAGCTAACTCCTACACCGAGAATGAGCGCTCTGCGGCCGCGAAGGTCATGGGAGATTTCGACAAAGCGCGATCTCCAACACGCGAAGAGGCCGTCCCGCAGATTCAACCTGAGAGAGAAGCGGCTACGAAGATTATGAGTAGGGAACTTACACCGAATGGCTCTCGAACGGTGCTGAGGAATACCCCAGCGGGGCAACAGCGCGAGGACGCGGCGCGCGAGCATGCAAAATCCTATCAGATGCAAGCCTTGACCCGGCAACAAGAGAACAACAAAGAGCATGATCTTACAAAATCGTTCAATAAAGAAGCTCAGAAAATAAATGTAAACGAAAGGGATTTAGAGCGGTAAAGCGAAAACAATCAGAAATTCGTGCTAAAAGATGCAAAGATCGAGTGGAGAGGTTGTAATTAGCTGTAGATACTCCCGATCTAAGATTGAGCGGTAGACTTAAGTCCTCGCTTTAGCCGTGCCCCGAGCTATTGTTTTTCGGGCGCCGGGTTGATTGCGCGGCCTGATGCTACACTCCCCGCTCTCACAGCGCCCTCGGGAAGATGATCGCCGCGTACTTGACGGAATCATCCACATGATCCGCAGCAGCCTTCAGTGACACGCTGCGCCCGCGGCCTACGATTCCCACAGGTTGCTCTACGACCGCCTCGTCGGCTGGCGCCGCATGAGTGTGTTCGACCGCATATTTGCCGGCTTGGCCGATGAGGGTGACCCGCCCGAGCGCATCGTGGTCGACACCATTGACCTCAAGGCGCAAGACACCACGGCCAGCTTCCTCAAAAAGAGGCTTTTCCCCGCTGCTTCCGCCAAACCAAGTTCAAGCTGAACTCCAAGCTCCACACCGCCTGCGACGGTTAGATATGCCCTGACGTGCTGCTACTCACCGTAGGCTTGGCCAGGGACCACCGCTGTGCTGCCTTGATGCTCCACAAGCTTCAACCGTCTGCGAACTCATCGGCGACAGCGGCTGTGACCGTGGCTGCTTTCGCTCAGGCATCGAAGCCCGCGGCATCGCTTTGTACGTTCCGTCAACCCGCATTCTGAATGCGCATATCCCGCGCTACGCCGTGCCATATCGCCGGCGCCGCCGCATCGCGATCATTTTGGGCAGGCTCAAGGGTTGGCGTCGTAACGCAATGCACTGCAACCGCTAAACCGACACCTTCTTCAGCGCCATCACCTTCGCCGCCAAAGTCATCTTCTGGCTCAGTCGATGGGTCCTGAGGTTAGCAGTCACGCTCGAGGTCATCGCTCCCCCTCGCTTTCTGGGATTCGCGCGCTTCTCGTTTGATCCGCTCGCTCTCTTTCTCCTTCGACGAATTCGATCTCTCCAAATGCTTCCGCTCATTTATGAATTCTCTCTGGGATTTCAGATGCTTCTCTTCCTCTGACATCGATTCTTGCTTATCGCGTAAATCCACACGGCGCTCGGCCAACCCCCTCCGACGTTCAGCGGCCTTTTCGGCCTCCTCCGGCCCCATGGGCACGGAACCGCTCCATAATGGTCTTGGCGCCGATCTTCCTTGCTCGTCCAGAAAAATTCTATAAGATTCTGTCTTTATCCGCTCATCTCTCGTGATTTCGTTGAATTTCTCTCGATCACTTTTTTGCAATTTGAATTCATCTTCACGAATTTCGTATTCTATTCGGTCATTTTTACTTAGTCGTTGGCTGTCCATGATATTTTTCTCGCGCTCAACGGCAGTCTTTTTATAAAATTCGTCGCTCGCCCCGTCCATAATGCTCTCCTCTCACGCAAGATCCACATTTATCAGCTTCGAAGCTACGGATGATAAATAAAGCCATTTATTTCTAAAGGACATTCAAATTTTTGGCGGCATAATCAATGACAGCCAAGCAATATCGAATATGATTTGCCATTTCTTTTGCTCCACTGCTTCGAAATTATTGGGCCATCAGAATGGACTGTGCCATGAGGTGGTCCGACGTGAAGATTAGTGCATCGTCAGTTGCTCTGCCACGTTCGGTATGACCGGACCGGTGGTGTGGTATCCCGCTTGCTTCTAAGTCGTGTTCCTGGGTAGGTGGCAGTGGACTGTAGAATTCATTTTTAGGCCCGCCAGGCTGCGCGCCTTGCCCGGTTGGAACGAGAACTGCGCCACTTCGTGCTATGATACCGTTCGAGGCAAGTAGGATCGCGGCGCACGTATCCCGCTACCCGCTAGCTCGGCTCGTTTACCGCCACATCCTTCAATACCCCGTCACCCGCAGCAGCGACGCCCGCCCATTCGCCGTGCCATCTAGCAGCGCGATGACAGTCCGCCCCACGGTCAGCGTGAGGGTCGTCGTGCCGCGAAGGAAGTCCACGCTCTGCCTATTGGCGGCGTTGTTATGCACCAAGATGACCCGCGGCAGCCTCACCATGCGCCTCCTATGATCCAAGCCTTCGCTGCAGCGCCGCCACAGTCAGATCCAGCAGCCGGGTGCCGAGCGCCCCTGACAAGCCCGCAGCGCCGCCCACAATGAGCAGCCCCCACCCGGCATCGCGCAGCGAGGGATCGAGATAGGTCACGGCGGATGCGGCAATGATGCCGAGCAGCGCACCGAGCCCGGCCTCGATCAGCAGGATGAGCCAGCGCCGCTCCCCGCCGTGGAGCGCCAGCAGCACGCGGCCGGCGCCTCCGGCGGCGGCCGCGGTGGATGCCATCTCCAGGATGGGCGGATCGCCGTTCATGTCACAATCTCCCCTGCTGCACGGAACAGGTCATCGATCTGCACATCGGTGAGTCCGAGCGCGGCCTGGGCGCCGGCGATGAGGGCGTTATCGCGCCGCACCTCGATGCAGTACTCCCAGGCTTCCTGCACCTCATCCGGTTGGGTAGCGATCCAAGCGCTCACCGCGGTGAGCAGTCCCGCAGCGCGAAGAGCACGTCGGGCCTGCAACGGCGTGATGGTCGCGGGCACCGCAGGAGGCGGTGGCGGTCCCGGCTCAACCACCGGAGGCGGCGGCGGATTGAGCCATGCGTTGCCCTGACGAGTTGCCCCGTTGAGCGTCCCCTCCGGCACGGCCGTCGTGTAGAGCTTCGCGACATCCGGATGGTAGATCAGCGCGGGATCGCCGGGAGCCACGTCGCGCACCATGCCGGGCGGATCGATCCAAGCCAGCGGCATGTCAGTAGCCCTCCGTCCAGTAGAGGATGACGCAGCCGCCGCCACCCGCGCCGCCAGTAATGTTCCCAGCGCCGCCGCCTCCGCCGCCGAGACCGCCTGAACCACCCGTGGTGCCGCTGCTGCCGGTCGCGCCACCGCCGCCACCGAAGCCGCCATC
>JBHYCX010000019.1:0-24889 GCA_051861325.1 Roseococcus sp. | reverse complement strand
GGCGCTGCTTTCGCCGAGAAGCGGCTAACTTTTCGCGGGAGGTGACGCAGCCGGCGAAACGCGTCTCACGAACCCCATCCCGGTAGGGACGCGGGTTACCCCGCGCCCCCCGGACAGATCCGAGCGTGCGCTGCTAACGCACTCGGCTCCCACCTCGGGTGTTTGACGATGAAGCGTTGCTGCGGATACGGGTGCTGGACCCTGGCGGGCGGCAGCCACCGCGCGGCGAGCGGCCATCTCTGTCGTCGGGCCAGGGCGGCGCCCCGTGTCACGCTCTGCCTTTTTCACCCACTCGTTCAGCGTCTGCGCCGTGCAGCCAATCTTGGCCGCAATCGACAGGATCGTCGCCCATCGAGACGGATGCTGCGCCTCATGATCCAGCACCATTCGCACAGCGCGGTCTCGAACCTCAGGTGAAAACTTGTTGGTCGTCTTGCTCGGCATCGCTCCAGCCTCTCAGGAGTTGGAGCCTCCGACAAACCCGGGGCGGTTCAGGCGGGGCAGCTCCAAGGGTCTAGGTTCTGTGGACACTTACCGTAGCCAAAGGATGGTGGCGGCGAGAGTGACGACGGCGAGGTAGTTCCTGGCTGTCTTTTCGAAGCGGGTTGCGACACGACGGAACTACTTGAGCTTGCTGAAGCAGCACTCGATCAGGTGCCGCCCCGGGCCGTGATCGCAGAGCCTATCCGTTCGGATAGTTGTGCCTCGCCTTCCGCGCCCTGGCGTCTTGCAGTCAACGGCGCCAAAAGAAGCAAATGAAGAAGGCGTTAACCATCGCGTCCGCGCTGACCGAGGCCGCCGACCCCGATAGCGCGATCGACAAGATCGCAGCCGGCCTCGACCTGGCACGGCGTGGCGCGCCCTGCTTCCTGGCGCTGTACTTTGCCGTGGGCACCGATGCCGCTGGGCTGCATGCCGCGGCGCGCGCACGCTTTCCGGGCGTTGCGCTGCATGGCGGCTCCTCCTGCCTGGGCGTTATGTCGGATCAGGGGCTGTTGATCGACAGCGGCTCTGGCGGCGGCGCATTGGCGATATGGGATGCCGCCGGCAGCTTCGGCACCGCTTCGTCCGATTTGGGCGCGGATGCGCGTGCTGCCGCCGCGGCCGCGACTGAAGCCGCATTGGTGGCCGCCGGTCGGCCAGGCGAAGTGCCTGAACTGGTCTGGCTCACCGTCGCGCCCGGGCGCGAGGAACAGGCGCTGGCCGGCATTGCCGATATCGTGGGCCATGGCACGCTGGTGCTGGGCGGCAGCTCGGCCGATAATGACATCTCCGGCGCCTGGGCGCAGTTCGGCCCGCTGGCTGTGCATGCCGATGGCTTGGCTGTCTCCGTGCTGTTCCCGTCGCGCCCCGTGGCGGCGGCCTATCAGAGCGGCTATGCGCCGACCGGCGCTTCCGGCATTGTTACCCGCGTGGAAGGGCGGCGGTTGTTCGAGATCGATGGCCGCCCAGCCGCGGATGTTTATCGCAGCTGGACCGGCGAGGCATTGCCGCCCCCAGGCGCAGCGCCGCTTTCCATCCTGGGGCCGGCCACGCTCTGGCCGCTTGGCCGCATCGTGCGCGACGTCTCGGGCGTGCCCTTTCATCTGCTGGCGCATCCGGCCGCGATGCAGCCCGACGGATCGATCGACCTCTTCGCCGATTTCGCCGAAGGCGACCGGCTTTGGCAGATGGCCGGCTCGGCCGACAGCCTGGTGGCGCGTGCCGGACGCGTCGCGGCCCAGGCCCGCGAGGAATTGCGCGACCCCATCGCCGGCGCCCTGGTTGTTTATTGCGGCGGCTGCATGCTGGCCGTGCGCGAGCGCATGGCCGAGGTCCGCGCGGGTGTGAATGCGGCGCTGGGCGGCGCGCCATGGCTTGGTGTCTTCACCTTCGGCGAGCAGGGCGCGGCGCTGGGCAGCCAGGCGGAGCATGGCAACCTGATGATCTCCTGCACCAGCTTCGCCGCGGCGCAACCCCGCTACACTAAACCATCCTGGTAGCCGGCGGCATCGTGTAGCATCCGCTAGCCATGCCGCGAGCCGATCGTCCCGCCGCCTTTGTAACGCCCGCCGATCTGTCGGCGAACAACCAGCGCCTGCTGCTGGAAAGCGAGGCTGTGCGGAGCGTGCTGGCCGAGCGGGAAACGCTCCGCCGGCGCGAGGCGGTGGCGCTGGCCGAGAGCAACACGCTCTTCGCCGCGCTGGAAGCCCTGAGCGGCGAGCGCGATGCCACGACCGCGCTGCAAGCGCTGCTGGCCTTGCTTAAGACCAGGCTCGCGATCGAACAGGCCTGCTACGTGCAGGCCGCCGAGCAGGGGGTGCGCGTGCTGGTCGCGGTCGAGCCTGCCCAGGTCGGCCTGGTGCTGCCGATCCCGCCGCAGGTGCTCGAGCGGCCGCGGCGCCTGGGCAGCATCGCGCTGCTGCTGCTGCGCGATGCGATGCCCGAGCACTTCCCGGCGCTCGGCGCCACGCTGATCGCCCCGGTCGTCATTCCGGGCGAAGCGCCCGGCGCGCTGCTGCTGGGCAGTGCCGTGCCCGGACGCTTCTCCTCAGGCGATCTGCGCCTGATGGAGCGCATCGGACGCATGGCCGGCCAGTCGCTGACGGCGCTGCGCGAAGTGCGCCGCAACGCGCTGCTCGCCAGCCTGGTCGAGGGCCGGGGCACGCCCGCCGGCGGCGGCGTGCTGGATGCGCCCTTCGAGGCGGTCAACCGCGCCTTCTCACGCCTGACCGAAGCCCAGGGCCATGTGGTGGCGATCCAGGATGCGCTGCTGAGCGCGCCGCTGGAACAGGCCGATGCCGCCATCGTGGCTGCGCTGGACCAGCTGGGCCGGCTGCTGAAAATCGATCGTGTCTATGTCGTGCGGCTTTCCGCCGATGGCGCGCTGGTCACGCGCACGCATGAATGGTGCGCGCCTGGCGTAGCATCGATGCGCGCGCATCAGCAGGCCGCCCCCGCGAGCGTGATCCAACCCTGGCACGAAGCGCTCAACAGCTTGGGCGAGGTGCAGATCCATGATGTCGCGGCCCTGCCGGACGGCGCTGCCGGGAAGCTTTTGCTCGCCGGGCAGGGCGTGCGGTCATGGCTGGCGGTGGCATTGGTGCAGGACGGCGTGTGCCAAGGTCTGCTGGGCTTCGATACGGTCCGCGAATTGCGCCATTTCATGCCCGGCAAGGTGCATCTGTTCCGCTCGGTGGCCAAGGTCATGGCCGCCATCCTCTCGCGCCGCGACGCGGAGGAAGCGGTGCGCCAGGCGCATCTGGCCATCAGTCGCGAGCGCGCGCGCTTGCAGGCGGTGCTGTCGGCCATGCCTGAGCTGGTGCTCGAACTGGATACGCAGGGTTGCTTCATGGTCTGCCACGCAGGCGCTGCCTTGTGTCCCGCCCTGGTGGCGGAAGACCGCCGCGGCGCGCCGCTGGAGACTTTGCTGCCCGCCGCCGGCGCCGAGGCCGTCCGCCGCATGCTGGCCGAGATGGCGCTGGGCGAGGTGGTGAAGGCACCGGCGATCGAGCTCGATCTGGGCGGCGGGGAGCGGTGGTGGCGGGTCTCGCTCACCACGATACCGGCTTCGGGGCATCTGCTGGTGCTGCGGGACATCTCCGATGCCAGGCGACAGAGCAAGGAGATCGAACTGCTCTCCCAGATCGCGCGGCGCACGACGGATCTGGTGGTGGTGACCGACCCGCAGCGGCGCATCGAATGGGTCAATGACGCCTTCGAGCGCACCACCGGCTGGCAGCTGGCCGATGTGCGGGGCAGCACGCCGGCCAGTGTTCTGCAGAACGAGGCGACCGACCCTGAGACCATCGCGCGCATCAGCCAGGCGCTGGACATCGAGAGCGCCGTGCAGGCGGAAGTGCTCAACAGCACCCGCGACGGCCGGCAGTACTGGGTGAATCTGCAAATCCAGCCGCTGCGCGACGCGCAGGGCGTTCTGACCGGCTTCATGTCGGTGCAGAGCGACATCACCGAACGTCGCCGCCAGCAGGCGCTGCTGATGAGCACCGCAAAGGCGGCGGCGGATGCGCGCGCCATGCTGGAAGCCGCCGTCGAATCCCTCCAGGACGGCTTCGTGCTGTTCGACGCGCAGGACCGCCTGGTGCTGTGCAATCGCCGCTATCGCGAAATGTATGCGCTCTCGGGCAAGGCCATTGAGGCTCGCATGAGCTTCGAGGAAGGGCTGCGCTTCGGCCTGGCGCAGGGCCAGTACCGCGAGGCGGTGGGGCGCGAGGAGGAGTGGCTCGCCGAGCGCCTGGCGCAGCATCGCTCGGCGGCCTGCGAGATCGAACAGCAGCTGGCCGATGGCCGCTGGATCCGCATCTTCGAGAAGGCCACGCCCGATGGTGGGCGTGTGGGGCTGCGGGTGGACATCACCGCGCTCAAGCTGGCCGAACGCAGCGCGCTGGCCGACCGCTCGGCGGCGATGGAGGCAAGCCAGGACGGCATCGCCATCACCGATGCGCAAGGGCTATTCGTCTACATGAACCGCGCGCATCTTACGATGTTCGGCCTGCGCGAGGATGCCGAAGTGCTCGGCAAGCCCTGGTCCATGCTCTACTCGAAGGAATCGGCGGCCTGGGTAGTTGCCAATGCCCTGCCCAGGCTCTTCGCGGAGGGCCGCTGGTCCGGCGAGATCATGGGCAGCGCGCGCGACGGCAGCGCGGTCGACCAGGATGTCTCGCTGACGCTACAGGCCAATGGCGGCATCCTCTGCATCACGCGCGACATCCAAGGGCGCAGGCGCGAGGCCGCCGAGCGCGAGAAACTGCGGGCCGAGTTGCAGCTGGCCCAGCGCCGCGAGGTCATCGGCCAGATGGCCGCCGGCCTCGCGCATGATTTCAACAACCTGCTCGCGGTCATCTCCGGCAGCGCCGAGCTGATCGCGGTCGATGCGCCCGATGGCACGCCCATTGCCAGTTCCGCCGCGCGCATCCGCATGGCATCCGACCAGGGCGCCGGCCTGGTCCGCCGGCTGCTGACGTTCGGCGCGCATGAGGGCAGCCGCACGCTGCTGGACCTGCGCACGCCGCTGCGCGAAGCGGCGGATCTGGTGCGCGCCAGCATGCGCGCGCCGGCGCATCTGGTGCTGGAACTGCCCGACGAACCCGTCGAGGCCAGCGCCGGGGCCACGGACCTGCTCCAGGTCTTGCTCAACCTCGGCATCAATGCGCGCGATGCGCTGGCGGGGGAGGCGGGCGAGGTGCGCATCACGCTTAGCCCGCCGGCAACGGTCGATGCCGGCCAGGCGGTGGCGGTGGGCCGGCTGGAGCCGGGGCGTGCCTATGCCTGCCTCAGCGTCGCCGACAGCGGTGCCGGGATGCCCGCCGCGGTGGCGGCCGATGTCTTCCGTCCCTATTTTTCGACCAAGGCCGGGCAGGGCACGGGGCTAGGTCTTGCCGTGGTCAGTTCCATCGTCATCGGCAATGGCGGGGCTGTCGTGCTGGACACGGCGCCAGGCCTGGGCAGCTGCTTCCGCGTCTTTTGGCCGATCGATGCCGTGGCTACAGCGACGCCGCCTGCTGCGAGAACGCTAGGTGACCGGCTGGCCGGCCATGCGGTGCTGGTGGTCGACGACTCGCCGAGCGTGCTGGCCGTCACCGCGATCTGCCTGGAGGCCGCGGGCGCCGAGGTCGCGCCCTCGACCGAGCCCGAAGATGTCCTGCACGCGCTGCGCGACGACCCGGCCGCCTGGGCGCTGCTGGTGACCGATTTCGACATGCCCGGCATGAACGGCGCCGAACTGGCCCGTGCAGCGCGGCAGATCGCCCCGGGCCTGCCGGTGCTTCTGGTCACGGCGGTCGCCGGCGCAGCCGATCGTGTCGCCGGCGACTTCGACGCGGTGCTGGCCAAGCCCGCCTCGCGCGAGGCACTAATCAGCGCGGCGGAATCTGCCATACTGCGTGCCGCTGCGGGGAGGGCTACATGCGCGTGCTGATCGCCGATGACCATGATCTGCTGAGGGACACGCTGGAGCTTTGGTTCCAGCGCGAAAGCATCGAGGTCACATCGGCGCGCGACCTGGCCGGCGCGCTCGCCGCCATTGCCGCAGCCGAGCCATTCGACCTGGTTCTGCTGGACTACGGCATGCCAGGAATGGACGGGCTGGCTGGCCTGTCGCGGGCACTGATGGAAGCGAGGGGCGCGCGCGTGGCGCTGATCTCCGGCATCGCCCCGCGTGCGGTGGCGGAGCAGGCGCTGGCCATCGGTGCGGCGGGCTTCCTGCCCAAGACCTTGCCGGCGCGTTCGCTGGTCAATGCGGTGCGCTTCATGGCGATGGGCGAGCAATACGCGCCGATTGACTTCATGACAGCGCAGGCCGAGGTCGCGCCGCACAATCCGTTGGCCAAAAACCTCACGCCACGCGAACTGCAGGTGCTGCGCGAGCTCTGCGCGGGCAAGGCGAACAAGGAGATCGCCATCGCGCTGGGCATCCTGGAGCCCACGGTGAAGCTCCACATGAAGACGCTCTATCGCAAGATCGGCGCGCATAACCGAACCCAGGCCGCGCTGATCGCCAAGGAGAGCGGCCTGATGTGATGACCTATCCCTTCGGATAGTTCGCCCGCGCACCTGCGCCAGCGGCGCATCAGGCCGCATTGCGGTGCGCTCGCCCTGCCCTCGCCAGAGCATTCTCAAGCGAAGCGGACACGCGCAGCAACTTGGAAATTGCTGCAAAACAAAGAGCTAGACTATTTGAACCGCATCCGCATGCGGTGAAACCGGTCTAGAAGCAATGGTGAAGAGCGGGCAGGCACATAACCGCGAGCGCGGATCCCAGAAACGACGTAACGGCAGGCAAGGGCGCTGCCGAACTGCGCATGGCAGGCAGCATGCGCATCTCCCATTAGCCCCCGACGCCGATGTCGAGCCGCACATCATCGCACCCACGTCATCGTTCTGGCTAATGGCCGCGTAATGACGCTGATGGGTTATCGGTAAGGGCCACGGCGCGATTGAACCTGTAGTCCTCACCCAGGGCGATGAGAGGCTCGGGCGGCGGGGTGTTCAGGGCAGACTCCCGGCGCTCGAGGCCGCGCTGGAAGGCCGTTCTCTGCAAGCACAGCACGGCACGCAGCCGCGCGGCCGCCTGCTCAAGGCAGAAGGGCAGGCCCGTGACGAAATCCGCCCCGGCATCAAGCCAGCGTTTTTCTTCAGAGGGCGGCCCGTTCAGGACAATGCCGACAATGATTTCAGGCTGAAGCAACCGGATCGTTCGAAGCGTTCTCGCGCAGTCCCGTGAATCTTGCTCGGATGGGGCGAACAAAACAGATGTGGCGGGTTCGAACCGCAGGCACTCCACGGCTTCCACCAGCGTCTCCGCGCGCCGCGCCTGCCAATGTAGATCCCGCTCCAGCCATGCGTTGTGATGCCCTGGCAAGCATCCGGACTCATCCACCAAAAGGACTGAAGGCCGCGACGCCCCCAACTCGCTTTGTGTCATAGCGCGAGCCTATCCTGCGCCGCGACGGATTTGGCGCGCCGGAGGCTGCGCATCAGCCCGGCGCTACGAAAGGAGAAGACGTCGTCCACGCCGATGACGAGATGATCATGCAAGGTGATGTCGAGCGCGGCCAGGGCTTGGCGCACCATCTCGGTCATCTCCAGATCCGCTGTGGAAGGTGTGACATCACCGCTCGGGTGATTATGCGCCAGGACTACGGCCGTCGCGCGATGGACCAGCGCATGCCGGGCAACTTCGCGCGGATAGACCATGACACTGTTGACGGTACCCTGGCCGATTTCTTCTTCGCCAATCAGAACGTTTCGACTGTTCAGGAACAGCGCATGCGCCGTTTCAACCCGCAAATGGGCAACGCGAGGCTGGATACGGGCAATCACGGCGGACATGGTGCCGATCCGCTGGCGTGGTGCTGCGCGCCGCAGGGCCAGCGCGTTGGATAATTCGGCCTGGGCTTGCAGCAGTCGAGCGATGGTCGGGGTAACGCCAGGAACCTGGCACAGCTCACTCACCGTTGCAGTAACGACTCCCTCCAGGCCAGAAAACGCGTGTATTAATCTTGTTGAGAGGATTGTTATAGGCTCATCGTCGTCACTGCCGCCAAGAACTCGGGCCAGGAGACTCGCTTCCAAAGTCTCATCAGCGAGCCGCGGGGATTTCATGGTGCTTTTTGTGACGAATTCACGTTCTTGACGGAATTTTCGCTTTGTCTGTGACATTTTATCGAAATCCATGGTCAATTGCACCACCGCCTCGGCGGCGGCGCGCAGGAAATCGGCACCACCGGTCCCTGCCAGCAGCTCGGCCAGCGGCAGTTGTCGTAGGTCATCGGGTCCTCGTTCGGTTCGATGTGGGGTGCCGCAACACCACCCTAGCCGCAGGAGCCGCTGAGCACCTCAAACCCGAGGGCTTTGTGTGGGGTCGGACGCTGCGCCCAGCTACGCCGGTCTGCGCGCCCGCCCCCCCACAAAACGAATAGGGAATTTCAACCGCTAGCGAGGACGCTACCACTTGCCTGGCGCGGGACGCCGATGGTCCCGCCATGCTCAAGGCTGAGTTGAACTCCCACGCCAGGGCCAGCATGGCCAGGCCAAGCTGACGCTCCAGTGGGTCAGCTTGCGACGCCAAGTCTGCACCCTCGAAGAAGAGCGTGGCGAGGGCTTCATGCATTCTCGGGCTGGAGAGACAAGTCTGCGGCTGATTCATCATAGCCGGCCCTTGTGGCGGAAGATCGGGGCGCGGCTGATCGACGGTATCGGTTGGGCTGACGGACGCAGACATTTTGATCTCCTCCTTTTTGGGGCCGATGACCAATGTGTCGCGCAGTCGATCCGAAAAGTCTTGCACGCCCATGGAGGTAAATGGCGCGCAAAAGCAGGTGGAAGGCCGCGTTGAGGTGATTGCCCTCTTCTGGAGGTCAGTCCTGCTCTCCGTTCGGATAGGCCTGCGGTCCTGTTGCGCCGTGCCTTGTGTCAGGGACGGGCGCCTGGCGCAGGCCGTCCTCGACGCCAAACCCGCCAAGGTGCGGTTGACGCCTCAGATCGGCACAGCCTACCGGACCACCCTGGCGCGGCTGCACCAAACCTTGATCAGCGGCGGCCAGCCAGAGGCCGTAGACGCGGCTCGGGCGCTGATCCGCCAGTTTCGCTATGGTTCGCACCACTCTGCTGCTTTTCGCTCTGACTCGCGCATCCCCCCGATACAGCATCAAAGCCGCGCGAAAACGTGCGAGGGGCCGCTTGTAACCGGTCGCACCTCCTCCGCCAGTTTCGCTCTGGTTCGCATCGCTACGCTGCTTTTCGCTCTGGCTCGCGCAGCCTCGCGGCGAAGCCGAGCAGGAACCTACGCAAAGCCATCCAACTGAGCGCCCTTCCTTCGCTCATGAGGGCCACAGTGGTTAGTTTCCTCATGACGACTACCCTGGGCAGGCCCAACCGACAGTGATTGGGTTTGGGTTGTCCGCCTTGGCCCTTGTGCGGCAAGCGTTGGGGGAGGCTATAGCATTTGCACAGATGTAATGTTCTTATTTTGTTCTTGACTAATTTCCTATATTGATGCAGGATGTGTCTTCGAGCACGGAGACCTCTCATGGGCGGGCTGTCATCTGTTGCAATTCCAGACCGCGCGGCAGCTATCCGACGCTCCCCAGCGCTCGCCAGAAGACCGCTTCTCGGTACCGACCCACCCGCACCCAGCGCGTCGACACCTCCCGGCGTCGGGAGCGAGGCCGGCATTGTGAATGTGCGGAGCTACGTCAGAACGGTAGACGGCAAACCCGTGACCGTCTCAGCCCATACGCGCGGTGATCCCCCGGGCGGGGACAACGAAGATCTCGATGTAGCCATCGCCGAAAGCGGCGAGGCGGCCCGCTACATCGCCGTTGCGTACCGAAGAAGCGCTGCATGCGACGCGCAGCTTGTGCGCGATCAAAGGGTCTGCGATGCCTTGGCCACACCTGGTGTGAGGCGGTCTTGCTGGGCCAGCGCCATGGAACGTTATGCGCAATGTGGTCGCGGTGCCTACATCCCACCGCTCGTAATCGGGAGGTAGCTCAAGATGGTTGGCATTCCAGCGGACGATCTCACCGAAATCATCGCCTCCAGGGTCATGGAGGTCGATGGCAAGCCACAGTTCCACGTCAGGATTGGCCGTCCGAAGCTTGCGCCAGAGGGTAGATCCTGGTTCTGCGCCTATGAAATTGTCGGACCACTGACAAACCGCAGGGGGCGATTTGGCGGTGAGGATGCCATGCAGGCGCTGGTGAACGCGATCTACTGCATTTCGGTTGACGTGGAGATTTGTGCAGAGAACGCGCAGGGCAGGTTGTCCTGGTTTGGGGACTTCAAGGATTTCGGGCTGCCCTCGCCACCGATACGCTCCGAAGGAGAGGTCAGCGGGCCGAAGTGATCCATCGCCGTCTGTCGGGTCGCCCCGGCATCCGACAGCGGGCGGATAGGTTTGCAGAGACCGTCGATTTCCGGCTCGCCTCGCCCCGCCATCATTCCCCACCCCTGGAGCAGCCCAGCTTCCCGCCCGCCACATCTGGCGGCGCAGCCCCGCCTCGCGCAGAATGGTGTCCCTTCCCTGCGCCCGCGCGCCAGGGCGGCAGCGCGGCGGTTTCCGCGGCATGGACCTCGAATGAAAATCGCTGGGCCGAACCCGGCAGGGAGCAAAGCTATGAACACGCAGCACCGCAAGCGCCTGCCCGGCACCGAGCTGGACTTCTTCGACGCCCGCGCCGCGGTCGAGGCCATCGTGCCCGGCGCCTATGACACCCTGCCCTATACCTCCCGCGTGCTGGCCGAAAACCTGGTCCGCCGCTGCGACGCTGCCCTGCTGCCCGATGCACTGAAACAGCTCATCCACCGCAAGCGCGACGTGGACTTCCCCTGGTACCCCGCCCGCGTCGTCTGCCACGACATCCTGGGCCAGACCGCGCTCGTGGACCTGGCCGGCCTGCGCGACGCCATCGCGGAAAAGGGCGGTGACCCCGCCAAGGTGAACCCGGTGGTGCCCGTGCAGCTCATCGTGGACCACTCGCTGGCCGTCGAGCATGCGGGCTTCGAGAAGGACGCCTTCGCCAAGAACCGCGCCATCGAGGACCGCCGGAACGAGGACCGCTTCCACTTCATCGAATGGACCCGCCACGCCTTCCAGAACATGGAGATCGTGCCGCCAGGCAATGGCATCATGCACCAGATCAATCTGGAGCGGATGTCGCCCGTCATCGCCACGCTGGACGGCGTCGCCTTCCCTGACACGCTGGTGGGCACGGACAGCCACACGCCGCATGTGGATGCGCTGGGCGTCATCGCCATCGGCGTGGGCGGGCTCGAGGCCGAGAATGTGATGCTCGGCCGCGCCTCCTGGATGCGCCTGCCGGATATCATCGGCGTGGAGCTGACCGGCCGCGCGCAGCCCGGCATCACCGCCACCGACATCGTGCTGACGCTGACCGAGTTCCTCCGCCGCGAGCGCGTCGTGGGCGCCTGGCTGGAATTCCACGGGGAGGGCTCGTCGAGCCTGACGCTGGGCGACCGCGCCACCATCTCGAACATGGCGCCCGAATATGGCGCGACCGCCGCCATGTTCTCGATTGACCAGCAGACGATTGATTACCTCCGCCTGACCGGGCGCGACGAACCGCAGATCCGGCTGGTCGAGACCTATGCGAAGACCGCCGGCCTGTGGTCGGACGCGCTGGCCCGCGCGGAATACGAGCGCGTGCTGCGCTTCGACCTCTCGACCGTGGTGCGGACCATGGCCGGCCCCTCCAACCCGCATCGCCGCCTGCCCGTCTCGGACCTGGCCGCGCGGGGGATCTCCGGGGTCGTTGAACATGATGGCGACCTGATGCCGGATGGCGCGGTCATCATCGCGGCCATCACCAGCTGCACCAACACCTCCAACCCGCGCAACGTCATCGCGGCCGGCCTGCTGGCGCGCAATGCCAACCGCGCGGGCCTCACGCGCAAGCCCTGGGTGAAATCCTCGCTGGCTCCCGGCTCCAAGACGGTGGCGCTGTATCTGGATGAGGCGGGGCTGACGACGGAGCTGGAGAAGCTGGGCTTCGGCATCGTCGCCTTCGCCTGCACCACCTGCAACGGGATGTCCGGCGCGCTGGATCCGGCGATCCAGCAGGAGATCATCGACCGCGATCTCTACGCGACCGCCGTGCTCTCCGGGAACCGCAATTTCGACGGGCGCATCCACCCCTATGCGAAGCAGGCCTTCCTCGCCTCGCCGCCGCTGGTGGTCGCCTATGCCATCGCCGGCACCATCCGCTTCGACATCGAGCGCGACGTGCTGGGGCTGGATGCGAAGGGCCAGGAAATCCGACTGAAGGACCTCTGGCCCTCCGATGCGGAGGTGGATGCCGTGGTCGCCGCCGCCGTGAAGCCCGAGCAGTTCCGCCAAGTCTATGCGCCGATGTTCGGCAACCAGGGGGCGCGCCGCAAGGTCAGCCCGCTCTATGACTGGCGCGCGCCCAGCACCTATATCCGCCGCCCGCCCTATTGGGAGGGGGCGCTCGCCGGCGCGCGCACGCTGACCGGCATGCGCCCGCTGGCGCTGCTGGGCGACAACATCACGACGGACCACCTCTCCCCCTCCAACGCCATCCTGCCGGACAGTGCCGCGGGCGAGTATCTCGCGCGGATGGGCCTGCCGGAGGAGGACTTCAACTCCTACGCCACCCATCGCGGCGACCACCTGACGGCGCAGCGCGCCACCTTCGCCAACCCGACGCTGCTGAACGAGATGGTGCGCAAGCCGGATGGCAGCGTGCAGAAGGGCTCGCTCGCGCGGATCGAGCCCGAGGGCAAGGTCCTGCGCATGTGGGAGGCGATCGAGACCTACATGGAGCGGCGCCAGCCGCTGATCATCGTGGCCGGCGCCGATTACGGCCAGGGCTCGTCCCGCGACTGGGCCGCGAAGGGCGTGCGCCTCGCCGGCGTGGAAGCCATCGTGGCCGAGGGCTTCGAGCGCATCCACCGCACCAACCTCATCGGCATGGGCGTGCTGCCGCTGGAGTTCGAGCCCGGCACGAACCGCCTGACGCTGGGCCTGGACGGCACCGAGACCTATGACGTGGCCGGCGCCCGCACGCCCCGCGCGACGCTGACGCTGGTGATCCACCGCCGCGACGGCAGCAGGGCTGAGGTGCCCGTCATCTGCCGCCTCGACACGGCGGAGGAGGTCTCGATCTACGAGGCGGGCGGCGTGCTGCAACGCTTCGCGCAGGACTTCCTCGAAGCCGAAGGTCCCGCGCGCCAGGCGGGCTGACACGGACCAGCTGAACCACAACGACAACCTCGCGCAGGAAACGCCCATGGCCCACGCACCGCAGATCCGCATCCCCGCCACCTATATGCGGGGCGGCACCAGCAAGGGCGTCTTCTTCGTGCTGCAGGACCTGCCCGAGGTGGCGCAGGTGCCCGGCCCCGCGCGGGACCGCCTGCTGCTGCGCGTGATCGGCAGCCCCGATCCCTATGGCAAGCAGACCGACGGCATGGGCGCCGCCACCTCCAGCACCAGCAAGTCGGTGATCCTGAGCCGCAGCACGCGGCCCGGTCACGACGTGGACTACCTCTTCGGCCAGGTCTCGATCGACAAGCCCTTCGTGGACTGGAGCGGCAATTGCGGCAACCTCTCCGCCGCCGTCGGCCCCTTCGCCATCCGCAACGGCCTGGTGGACGCGGCCCGCGTGCCGCGCGATGGCATGGCCGTGGTCCGCATCTGGCAGGCGAATATCGGCAAGACCATCATCTCCCACGTGCCAATGACGGGCGGCGAGGTGCAGGAGACCGGCGATTTCGAGCTGGACGGCGTGACCTTCCCGGCGGCCGAGGTGCAGCTCGAATTCATGGACCCCGCCGATGACGCCGATGGCGGCTCCATGTTCCCCACCGGCAACCTGGTGGACACGCTCGACGTGCCGGGTGTCGGCCGGTTCCAGGCGACGATGATCAATTCCGGCATTCCCACGATCTTCCTGAACGCGGAGGCTCTGGGCTTCACCGGGACCGAGTTGCAGGACGACATCAACGGCGACGCGGCGCTGCTGGCGAAGCTCGAGACCATCCGCGCGCATGGCGCGCTGCGCATGGGGCTGATCAAGACGGTGGCGGAGGCGACAGGCCGCCAGCACACCCCGAAGGTGGCCTGGGTCGCGCCGCCGAAGGATTACACCGCCTCCAGCGGCAAGAAGATCGGCGCTGATGACGTGGACGTGCTGGTGCGCGCCATGTCCATGGGCAAGCTGCACCACGCGATGATGGGCACGGCTTCGGTCGCCATCGCCACCGCCGGCTGCGTGCCTGGCACGCTGGTGAACCTGGCGGCCGGCGGCGGCGAGCGCGAGGCGGTGCGCTTCGGCCACCCCTCCGGCACGCTGCGCGTGGGTTCCAAGGCGCAGCAGGCCGATGGGCAATGGTCCGTCACCAAGGCGATCATGAGCCGCAGCGCGCGCGTGCTCATGCAGGGCTGGGTGCACGTCCCCTTCAGCGGTTAACCGCGGCGTCTGCCTTACCTGCAGTTGCGCGCAGTGGCAAAATTTAGCATGATTTTGGCGCAGGATTTCGGTTAGCGTCGGGCAGCAGCGCCGTTCCGACTTTGTTGGAGTTTGGATTTCCAGCTCCAATGCCGCGCATTTTCGAGTTCCGATCTGATGTTCTTGGGCCTGGGAGTGCCTGGAGAATTCTCTGATGGAATTGCAAGAACTCTACACCCTGCTTTGCCAGGGGCACGTCCAGGCCCAGGGCGTGATGGACACCCTGCCCATCCCCATCATCGTCCTCGACGATGAATGCCGCGTCCGCGCGGTCAATCCCGCCTTCCTGGCCAGCTTCGGCGTGGCGCGCCACGACGCGGAGGGCCATTCCTTCTTTGCCCTCGGGAACGGCCAGTGGGACATCCCGGAATTGCGGCGCCTGGTGACCGAGGTGCTGCACAAGGCCGCCGCGGTGATCGACTTCGAGGTCACCCACGATTTCCCTGGCATCGGCCCACGCACCATGCTCGTCGGCGCCCGCCGGCTGGCGGCGCCGGGCCGGCACGGCAAGGAGATCCTCGTGACGCTGGAGGATGTGACCGCGCGCCACCGCTCCGATGCGGCCAAGGACCTCCTGCTGGGCGAGACGCGCCACCGCATGGGCAACCTGCTGGGCGTCGTCCGTGCGCTGGCCAGCCAGACCCGGACCGCCGGCCGCAGTGGCGAGGAGTATCGCGACGACCTGCTCGGCCGGCTCGAGGCCGTGGCGCATGCGCAGGAGGCCTCGCTCACCGGCGGCGATGCGATGGACCTCGGCGATGTGCTGGTCCAGCGGCTGGCAGCGCTGGGCGCCGGCCGCATCCGGCTGGAGGGTGGCCCGCCGGTGCGCCTCGCCGGCGCACAGATGCTGCCGCTCAGCCTGATCCTGCACGAACTCGCCACCAACAGCCTCAAATACGGCGCCTTCTCCTCCCGGCTGGGCGAGGTGCGTGTGGGCTGGGAAGTGCTGGCCGATGGCGTGGGCCCGAGGCTCCGGCTCACCTGGCAGGAATCCGGCGGGCCGCGCGTCCGGCCGCCGCGCCGGCGGGGCTTCGGCATGCGCCTCATCGAAGCCAGCGCCACCGCCACGCTGCAGGGCGAGGCCGCGCTCGATTTCGAAACAGGCGGCCTGCGGGCCACATTGACCATCCCGCTCCAGCAGGCCCCCATCCCGGCGCCCGCGCATGAGCGCCAGGGCGCCGAACCGGCCTGAGGCGGGCCGTCAGTGCGCGGCGATGCGCCGCCGCACCATCCGCACCTGGCCCGTGACGCCGCAATCCTTGGCGCGCGCCAGTTGCGCCTCCGCCGCCGCGCGCGAGGGCAGCGGGTCGGAGATCACGACGTAGAAATCCGCCGCCAGCCCCTCATAGAAATTGCTGTCCTCGGCCGCGACCTGGATGCCGCAGGCCAGCAGCCGCCGCATGGTGGCGAGGTCCGCCTGGTTCCGCGTCGAGCTGTAGAGGTTGTGCGGCTGCAGCCCGCTGCCCTGCGCCATCGCCCAGGGCGCGGGCAGGCAGAGCACCAGGGTCAGGATCAGGCGTCGCATCGGGGGCTCCAGGCTTCGGGGTTCGGGCTCAGGACGCGGCCACGGGGCGGCGCACGGCGGAGATCTTCCGATTCATATAGACGCCGGCCAGCACCGGCGCATGGCGCGGCGCCTCGCCCGATGCCACCGTGCCCGGCAGCGCCTCCACCGGCGCGTCGTAATTCGGGTGGCAGAAGAAGCCGAGCGAGAGGCGCCGCTTGGCCCATCCGGCGCCCTCCGGGTTCACCACGCGGTGCACCGTGCTGACCCAGCGCTCATTGGTCCATTGCTGCATCAGGTCGCCGATGTTGATGACATAGGCGCCCGCCGGCGGCTCCACCGGCGCGAAGCTGCCATCCGGCCGCTGCACCTCGAGTCCCATGCCGCCCTCCGCCGGCGGCATCAGGATGGTCAGGCTGCCGAAATCGCTGTGGGCACCCGCCCGCAACTGGCCCGGCGCGGCCGGCGTGGTCCGCGCGCCGTAATGCAGCGCGTGAAGTGCGGCGAAGTGGTTGTCGATCTTGTCGTCGAAGAAGCCGATGGGCAGGCCGAGCCCGGCCGCGAAGGCGCGCATGATCTCGGCGGAAAGCCGCTCCATCTCGCGGAAATAGGCGGTGAAGGCGGGGCGAAGCCCCTCCGGCCGGGCGGGCCAGAGATTGGCCTGGTAGAAGGGCCGCGCCTCCGCGATGTCGGCATATTGCGTACCATCCGCCTCGGGCCGGCCCATGGAAAACAGCGAGCGCATGTCGGGCGGCGTCTCCACCCCGCGCGAGCGCGCCAGCGTGTTCGTCTCGGGCGGCGTGTAGCCGCGCAGCACGGTGCCAGGCGGCGGGCGGACGGCCAGCTTCTCCGCCTCCGGCAGGTCGAAGAAGGCGTAGGATTGCCGGCGCACCTCGGCGATGAGCTCGGGCGGCACGGCATGCCCCTCGACGATGAGGAAGCCGATCTCGCGGCAGGCGCCATCCACCTGGCGCCCCAGCGCCGCGATGGCGGCGGCGTCCTGGCCGCGGATCGGGCTCAGGTCAATGACGGGAACGGCACTCATGCGCTCTCTCCTGCGGTGGCGGCGATGATGGCGGCGAATCCCCCATCGGGCGGGCCCTGCCCCTCGGCCCCGCCCGAGACCAGCACGGCGCCATGGCCGATCGCCGCGCCCAGCATCGCCCCATAGGCGGCCCGGGCGTGGCGGTGCATGGCGACGTCATTGTCGAGGTGCATGGCGTGCGGCAGGCCGCGGATCAGGCCGTCGCGCGGCGCATCGCCCTTGGAGATCACGGCCAGCACCCGCGCCGAATCCATGGGCGAAAGCTGCGGCGCGGCGGCGAGGCCGAGGCGGGCCAGGATGGCAGCCGCCCCCGGCGAATCCAGCGGGTCCTCCAGCAGGCCGCTCGCGATCGCGGCGCGCGCATCGCCGCCCGGCCCGTTTGCCAGCAGCAGCACCTGCTGCGTCGGCCCGTCATGCCGCGCCACAACGAAGGTGCCATGGGCAAAGCTGTCGGGGTCATCGAGGCCGATCGCCTCGATCTGGCCAAGGGCCAGCGCCGCGCCCTGCGCGCAGGCCGCGCGCACCCGCGCATCGAGCCCCGCGCGGTCGGGATCGGAGGGCGCGCGCACCAGCACGAGGCCGACCTGCGCCGGGTCGGTCAGGCCAAGGCCTGCCATCGCGGCCCGCACCATCGCGGCGGTCGCCATCGCATGCAGCACGCCGCCCTGGTCCTCCGGCGCGATCAGCGCGCGCTCGACCGCCGCCAGCAGCCCGGTGCGGCCCGGCCGCCCGCGCGACCAGATGACGAGGTGCGGCGAGACCGCGCCCTCGGCGCCGCCCGAGACGAGGATGGGCACGCGCTTGGCAACGGCCTTTTCATCGAGGCCAAGGCGGTGGCCGATGGCCAGCCGCAGGAGCAGGTCCACCCAGGGCTTGGTGAAGTCGTTGCGCAACCCGTTGCCGCGCGTCTTGCACCAGACGGAAACGATGTCGGCTGCATCCAGCCGGCCATCCTCCAGCATCGCCTCGAAGGCGCCGAGATCGTCGGGGGCCGCCATGGGCAGGCGGGTGGGGAAGATGGCGGTCATCTGGAGGCGAAGGCTCCCTGCGATGTGCCATCATGTCCCTGCCCGCGCGGCTTGCGAAGCGCCCCGCGGACGGCCGATGGACCGGGATGGAACGCCATTTGGCGCAAGCTTGGGCAGGACGCCCACAGCCCGCCCCGCCGGCGGGCGAGGCGGCGCGCCCCTTCACCGGGCGGGGCCCCAGGCCTCACCGCGCGGGTGCACCGGCCGCGACCCAGGCGATAATCTTGCCGCGCTCCTCATCCGTCAGCTCGGTCACGTTGCCGGGCGGCATGGCCTCGGTCTGCACCTGCTGGCGCATGGCCGCCGCCCAGCGGCGGATCTGCGCGGGGTTGTCGAGCAGCACGCCCTTGGGTGCCGCGGCCACGCCCTCGAAGCTCGGCCGGGCCGCGTGGCAGGCGGCGCAGCGGCTGGCCATGATGGCCTGCACCTCCTCGAAGGGCGGCACCTCGATGCCGGCGAAGCGTGGATCGGGCCGGGGTGCCACCAGCAGCGCCAGCAGGCCGAGTGCCACGACGCCGCCCACCGGCAGCGCCCAGTTGGAACGGCCTGAATGCCGCAGCACGAAGAATTGCCGGATCATGGCGCCGGCCACCGCGATCAGGATCAGCACCAGCCAGTTGAACCGGTTCTGCGTGAGCATCGGGTAATGCGGGCTGATCATCAGCAGCAGCACCGGCAGCGTCAGATAGGTGTTGTGCACGCTGCGCTGCATGCCGCGCTGGCCATGGATGGGGTCCGGTGCCTCACCCGCCTCAATGGATTTCACCATCTTCTTCTGGCCGGGGATGATCACCATCGCGACATTCGCCACCATGATGGTGCCGGTGATGGCGCCGATCAGCAGGAAGGCGCCACGCCCCGAGAAGATATGCGTCGCGATCAGCGCCAGCACCACCAGCAGGCCCGAGCCCGCCAGCAGCAGCTTCCGCTCATCCGTCATGCGCATGCAGAGCATGTTGTAGCCGACCCATCCCCCCACGATCATGAGCAGCGAGAGGCCGATGGCCAGCCAGACCGGCATGTCCAGCACCGCGGGATCAATCAGGTAGGTGCTCGCCTGCCCCCAGTAGATCAGCACGAAGAGCGCGAAGCCGCTCAGCCAGGTCCAGTAGGCTTCCCATTTGAACCAGTGCAGCGTGGTTGGCATCGCCTCCGGCGCGCCCTTGTATTTGCGCTTGTGGTAGAAGCCGCCGCCATGCAGCGACCATTGCTCGCCGCGCACCAACGGGTTGCCGTCCTTCGGGGCCTCCAGGCTTTGATCCAGCGCGATGAAATAGAAGCTCGCCCCGATCCAGGCGATGCCGGTGATGATATGCAGCCAGCGCAGCAGCAGGTTGGCCCATTCCATCAGGTAGGCGGCATCGAGTTCCATCAGCTGCCCCGGTAGCTGGTGTAGCCGAAGGGCGAGACCAGCAGCGGCACATGGTAATGCGCCTCATGCGCCAGGCCGAAGCTCAGCGTCACCTCGTCCAGGAAGGGGGGCTCGGGCAGGGTCACGCCCTGGGCGCGGAAATAGGCGGCGACCTGATAGACCAGCTGGTAGCGGCCGGGCTGGTAGCTGGCCTCGGGCAGGAGTTCGCCCGGCGCGCGGCCATCGGCGGTGGTGACGCCCTCCGCCAGCTTCACCCGCGTATCGCCCTCGATCTTGTAGAGCGTGAAGCCCATTCCGGCGCCGGGGCGGCCATGGGCGGTGTCGAGGACATGGGTGGAAAGACGGCTCATCGCGTCACCTCGTGTTGCGCTGCGGAAACTGCCGCGCGGTCCATCCGCTGGCAAGGATTCATGCGGAGACCAGCCGCATGCCGACCACCTCCCGCCGGCTGCGGATGATCATCCAGAGCAGATCGGGCTCCGCGCGGTCCCAGGCGATGGCCTGCCCCTCCGCCTCGATCGGCAAGGTCGCCACCCGCTCGAGGCGCGAGCCCATGGCCGGCAGCCGCAACGCATAGACCTCCTTGTGGTCATGCCCGGTGCACCAGAGCAGCGGGCCCGGATGGCCAGGCAATCCGGGCCCCCAGGACGCGCCCGAGATGCTCATCGGCTCGGCGCGGCTGAGGATGTCGGCCGGGAAGGACCAGCCGGCGGTCTGCCGCATGTCGGGGGCAAGGCGCGTCAGATGCGTCCAATGCGTGTGCCCATAGGGGCGCTGGTTGCGCCCGAAGACGCGGGAGTAATTGGCCCAGACCGCCCAGGCCTGGCCGCCCTGCCACTCGAAGGTGGTGAGGCTGCCCGGCATCAGCCCGAAGGAGTGGTTGCCGACATGGCGCATGGTCGCAGGGTCGAAGATCTCGACGGAGGAGAGCATGGGCTCCTCGGGATAGTTGGAATGCGCGGCGAGCAGGCGCCCCTCATGCAAGGAGAGGCTGTTCATGTGGATGATCGGCCCCTCGCGCGGGCTTTCGAAGCGCGCCACCTCGCGGAAGCCCTGCTTCGCGATCTTCACGATCAGCCGGTCATCCACGACATAGACGTGGTCCCGATCGGCGCAGACGCCCTGGCGGGCGGCTGGCGTGTTGAAACGATGCACCGCCTCGAAGCGCGGGCCAGTTTGGGCGCGCAGGAGGGAAGGTGCGGCGAGGAGGGGCGCGGCGAGCGCCAGGCGACGGGTCCACATGCGTCGAGCCTGCGGCCCGACCCTCCCGCGATCAAGGGCCGCACCCGCCGGAAAGCATGCCAGCCCATCCAGGGCCGCGCTTGATCCCCCGGGCACAGGGCCGTAATCCCCTGCCCCATGCCCGATACCATCGCCCCGAACCTCGTCGCCGCCGTCAGCGAGGCGCGCCAATGGCAGCGCCTGATGGAGATGGGAGAGCTTGGCGGCTTCCGCGACGCCGACGGGAACTGGGGCGTGAACCGCGCCTGCCTCACCGAGAATGACCGCAAGTCCCGCCGGCTGCTGATCTCCTGGGCCGAAGCCGCGGGACTGACGGCCAGCGTGGACCGCCTGGGCAACCTGTTTCTCCGCCACGAGGGCATCGAGCCCGGCCTCGCCCCGGTGCTGACCGGCAGCCACATGGACAGCCAGCCCGCCGGCGGCCGCTTCGACGGCATCTGGGGCGTGCTGGCGGGGCTCGAGGCCGTGCAGGCCCTGCGCGAGGCCGGCGTGACCACGAAGCGCCCCATCGAAATCGTCGCCTGGACCAATGAGGAGGGCGGCCGCTACGCGCCGGGCTGCATGGGCAGCATGGCCTATGCCGGCTACCGCCCGCCCGAGACCTGGGACGCCGTGCTGGACAAGGAGGGCATTCCCTTCGGCGCAGCACTCACCGAGATGCTGGCCACCGAGGCCGACATCCCCCGGCGCCCCCTCGGCGTCGTGGAAGGCACGGCCCCCTTCGCCTATGTGGAAGCGCATATCGAGCAGGGGCCGACGCTCGAGTCCCAGGATGCCGATATCGGCATCGTGACCGGCATCCAGGGCAGCCGCTGGTTCCTGGTCGAGATCACCGGCAAGTCCGACCATGCCGGCACCACGCCCGTCGGCCTCCGGCGCGATGCCGTGCAGGACATGGTGCGCGCCATCAACGCGCTGAACAGCCTGATGCATGATCCCACGGACACGCTGCGCTTCACCGTCGCCTCCATCGAGATCCTGCCCAATTCCTCCAACTCGGTGGCGCAGACCGCGCGCTTCACGATTGACCTGCGGCACCCCGACAACACCATCCTCCAGCCGCGCGGCAATGCGATCGAGGGCGTGATCCAATCCGCCATGCGCTACTGCACGGCCAAGGTGATCGAGCGCTTCCACGCGACGCCGACCGTCTTCCACCCGATGGTGCCGAACGCGGTGGAAGCGGCCGCCCGCGCCCAGGGGCTGCGCGCCATCCGCCTGCCCTCCGGCGCCTTCCACGACGCGCAGTTCATGCACCCGCTCTGCCCCACGGGGATGATCTTCGTGCCCTGCCGGGGCGGCGTCTCGCACCACCCGTCCGAATACTCCGAACCTTCCGAGCTTGCGGCCGGCGCGCGCGTGCTGGCCCAGGTGCTGCTCGACCTCGCGAATAGCTGAACCATGCCCTTCCAGACCGGTGGTAACCCGATGAGCGACCAGCTTTCCCTCCCGAAGGACCGCATCCGCGCGCTCCTGCTCGAGAACATCTCCGACACGGCGGTCGAGCTGCTGGGCCAGGAGGGCTATTCCAATATCGGCCGCGAGAAGAAGGCGCTGGAAGGCCAGGCGCTGGTGGATGCGGTGCGCGGCGTCCATATGCTGGGCATCCGCAGCCGCACCACCATCACCGAGGAGGTGCTGGCCAATGCCGACCGGCTGATGAGCATCGGCTGCTTCTGCATAGGCACCAACCAGGTGGATCTCGACGCGGCGCGGCAGCGCGGCATCCCCGTCTTCAACGCGCCCTTCAGCAACACGCGCTCCGTCGCCGAGCTGACGCTGGGCGAGATCGTCATGCTGCTGCGCGGCATCTTCCCCAAATCCAATGCGGCGCATCGCGGCGAGTGGGACAAGTCGGCCGACGGATACCGCGAGGTGCGCGGCCGCACGCTCGGCATCGTGGGCTATGGCAATATCGGCAGCCAGCTCTCGGTCCTGGCCGAGGCCTTCGGCATGCGCGTGATTTACTTCGACACGGCGGCCAAGCTGCCGCACGGCAATGCGAGCCGCTGCGCCACGCTGGATGAGCTGCTGTACTGGTCCGATGTGGTGACGATCCATCTGCCGGAGACGCCGGCCACCATGAACCTGCTGGACGCCAGCCGCATCGCCAAGATGAAGGCCGGCGCCTACCTCATCAACAATGCCCGCGGCACGCTGGTGGATGTGGAGGCACTCGCCGCCGCGCTCCGCGCCGGGCACCTGGCCGGTGCCGCGCTCGACGTCTTCCCCGAGGAGCCCAAGCGCAATGGCGATCCCTTCGTCTCGCCCTTGCAAGGCATTCCGAACGTGATCCTGACGCCGCATATCGGCGGCAGCACGGAGGAGGCGCAGTCGCGCATCGGCGAGGAGGTGGCGCGCAAGCTCGCCGACTACTCCGACACGGGCAGCACCGAGGGCGCGGTGAACTTCCCGCAGGTGGCGTTGCCCGCGCGGCCCACCGGCACGCGCTTCATGCATGTGCACCGCAACGCGCCGGGCGTGCTGGGCAATGTGAACCAGGTCTTTGCCAAGCGCGGCGTGAACATCGCGGGCCAGTACCTCCAGACCGATGGCGAGATCGGCTATGTCGTGGTGGATGCGGGGGCCACGCGCGATGGCGACGCCATCCTGGCGGAACTCCGCGCCCTGCCCCACACCATCCGCGCGCGGCTGCTCTACGAGCGCGAATAGCGTTCACGGCAACGCGAGCCGGACCGAGCGCGGCATGTTCGGCCTGCCACCCGCGAGGGTGAGCAGGTTTCGCAGCGTCTTGCCCCGATCCAGGATGAAGCGCCGGAAATGGCCCGGGGCGGGGTTTTCGAATTCGCGGCGGAACAGCGCCGTGAGGCTTTTGGACAAATCCGGGTCGGCCACCATCCAGGAAGGGCCCGGCAGCGCTTGCTCCAGGCCCAATCGTCTCGCCAGCACAATGATGCCCAATCCGCGCAGCCGAGCGGCGCGGCGGGCACCCCGGAAGATGACGCGGCGCAACTGCTGGAGCGGATGGCGCGGCCCCAGCTCCTTCAGCGCGATGAGCAGGTTCTCCCAGAGGCCCGCATGGGTCAGGCGCCGGAAATGCCGCGCGACGGTGCCGGCCGGGCCATAGCGCTCCGGCAATTCCCGCCAGGGCGCGTCGGTCGAGAGCAGGAAGAGCATGGCGTCCATCCGGTGCCGGAGGTCTCCCATCGGCCGGCCGGCCGGGTGGTCCTTCACCACATAGGGGCGGAGGGCGACCCATTGACGGTCTGAAAGGGTGGTGAAGGGGACGCGCTGTTTCATGGCAGGAATTTAGTCCTGACCGAACGATGGATCAAGAAGGTTGAGCGAAGCTGAACAGAAGCGCCGGAAAACGCCGGTTGTGGCGCATGCGATCTAGCGAAGCTGAACCCGCTTCCGTCGGTAGAAGAGATGATGTTTATATAGGTGGCTGAAGCTGGAACCTACCGCAGCGTGGATAGGAAGATGGATGAGCCAAAACGTTCAAAAGCCGTCTCCAGCACACATTCGAAGACTCGCGCTGTCTAAACACCTCTTCGAGATGAGCGTCAGCCAAATAAATGGACCGGAAGCGACCGCTGCGCTTGCGCTATTGTCGCTTCACGATGCAGCCGAGCTGTTCTTGCAAGTCGCGGCCGAACACCACCACGTCACAAAAAAGAAATCAGACTTCGTAGAATATTGGCCCACGCTAAGCGATGCCGGCATAACCATGACACACCTCCACGCCATGAAACGCCTGAATACGGCAAGAATTGGATTGAAGCACCATGGAATTATGCCCGCTAAAACAGAAATATATGATTTCTCAATATTGTTGAAAGATTTTTTTTATGAAAATACGCCAACCGTATTCGGATTAGAATTTAATGAAATTTCACTTATTGCGCTAATTCAAGATGAAGAAATAAAAGATTTCCTACATCGCGCTCGTGGCTGCGCTGAAGAATCCCGATATAGAGAGGCTCTGGAATTATCTTCATTTGCATTTAGTAATTTACTAAGAAAGCAAACTACCAAGCGAAGAGGCATACATCCGCATCGGCCAACTTACTCTATTCAGGACGCGGCGCAATACAGGATAATGCAACCGCCAAGCCTCAACCTTCGCCACGACGCTAATAACCATGCGCAAATCGATTGGCTAGTTATACCAACCGCACTATGTTTTGACGCCTGCGATCCAATCGAGATCGGTCAGCGATCGGATGCGTCCCGTCTCTTCGA
>JBHYCX010000018.1:0-35691 GCA_051861325.1 Roseococcus sp. | reverse complement strand
CGCAGCCATGCTCAGCGATGAATCACGCCTCGCCGCGTCGGAGCAACACAAGAGTCAGAACTTCACGCGCTCGGTATCAAAACTTCTGGGATGTCTTCTCCGAAATTCCTGCACTGGAGTTCCCGCCACCCTTCACGGTTCTGGATGAGTTCCGCATCGTCAATGACGCCGACAAAAACTGGTCGAAGGCGCGGTTGATCGAAAAACAGGGGCAGATCAAAGACTTCTCGACAATGGGGCTCGATCGGCTGCAGCAAGCCGAGCTCATCCGGCTTTTCCTGGCCCGGAAGGAAGATCTGGACAACGTCACGGTCGAGGCGTGGTTCAGCGAGGGCTTCCTGAAGACCAATTTCTACATCTTTTGGTGCACGATGTTTGCCTTTCAAAAATGGCATTCAGTTCTTGAAATGAAGCTGTACATGCACCGCTTCCTGCATCTTTTCGATGGTTTGAACGATCTGACGGCGCTCGTTTTTCCGAAATACAACCAATACGACAGCTTCATCCGCCCACTGGTCGAGAAACTGAAAAATCAGGGTGTCGCATTCCAGTACGACACGATCGTATCCGACATAGAAATGCAGATGTCGGAAGAGACAAAGGTCACGACCGCCATCCAGTGCCGTACTGCGGCGGGCACCGAGACGATCGCCATCCGCCCGCGCGACCTGGTCTTCGTCACCACGGGTTCGATGGTTGAGGACACCGCCTATGGCGACAATCATTCGGTGCCAGAACTCAGGGTGAACGAGCCGGACCCCGGCGTTGGGTCAAGCTGGCGGCTGTGGAAAAATCTTGCACAAAAATCCGCGCTCTTCGGCCGGCCGGAAAAATTCTGCGGCAATGTGCCCAAATCAACCTGGGAATCGGCCACCCTGACCTGCAGGCCATCGCCGCTCGTCGAGAAACTGAAGGAATTCTCCGTCAACGATCCCTATTCCGGCAGGACGGTGACGGGCGGCATTGTCACCATCACCGATTCATCCTGGTTGATGAGCTTGACCATCAACCGTCAGCCGCATTTCGTTGATCAGCCTGACGATATCATCGTGCCCTGGGTCTATGCGTTGGACATGACAGCGCCGGGGGACTTCATCAAGAAATCAATGCCGGACTGCACCGGCGATGAGATCCTGACCGAATTGTGCTTCCACCTGGGCCTCATGGATCAGCTCGACGCGGTGCTCGCCGCCACCAAGGTGCGAACCGCGCTGATGCCCTACATCACGGCACAATTCATGCCCCGCGCCAGTGGTGACCGGCCGTGGGTCGTACCGCAGGGCTCCACGAACCTGGCCTGTCTCGGCCAATTCGTTGAAACCCACAATGACGTGGTGTTCACCCTGGAGAGTTCCGTCCGAACGGCGCGCATCGGGGTCTACAGCCTGCTTGGCATCAAGAAGCAGGTGCCAGACATCTACCCCGGCCAATACGACATTCGGCGTTTGCTCCGGGCGGCCCGAACACTGAACAACGACAAGGCGTTCGTCGGCGAAGGCCTCCTGCGCCATTTCCTGGTGGGAACCTACCTCGAAAACATCCTGCCGCTTGGCCCGGGGGAAGAGGCCGCCGATTTGCGCAAGCCAGGCGCGATCGAACAAAAGCTGGAGGATCTGCGCGGCGCGATCGCCGAGAGCCGCCCACTGGATGCCGCGACGGCCTGGGTCAACAGTATGATCGAGAGCTTGCGCGGACGTCGCTGATGTTCGGGCGGTCGGTGGCAACACCGGCCGCAATGGGCGGCTTCGCCTCTGCCGTGTTGCCATGCCAGGCCGATGATCAGCCTCACGCGCCATCCGGCCGCGACCATGCACCAACCCGCCCTCAGGTCATCAGGCGCTTGCGCCAATGCGGCTTCAGGAATTCGAGGATGAGGATGGTCGCCAGTCCCGCCGCCGCCGTCACCATCAGATCGCCCGCGTCCAGGGGGGCGAAGCGAAACATGCGCTGCGCGAAGGGCAGCAGCAGCGTGACCCCCATCATCACCGCCACTGCCAGCATCACCCATCGCAGCGCTGCGTTGCGCCGCCGAAAGGCCGTGAAAATGGAGGCGCTGAAGGAACGATTCACGAAGATCAGCCCGATGATGCACATCACCAACGCAAAGAACGTCAGTGACCGGACCTCGGCCTCCGGCATGCCGCCGTCCAGCGCCACCAGGTAGAGGCCCGCGGTCAGGGCGAACACGATCCCGCCCTGCAGCACGCTCCAGCCCAGCAGCGCGGCGGAGAACAGCGGCGCCGCCGGGTCACGCGGCGGGCGTTCCATGATGCCCTCCTCCTCCGTCTCTGCCTGGAAGACCAGGGTGCAGACCGGATCGATCACCATCCCCAGGAAGGCGATGTGCATCGGCCAGAGCAGGATCGGCAGCCCGAAGATCAGCGGCAGCAGTGCAAGGCCCGCGATCGGCATGTCGATGGCGATGATGGTCGATCAGGCGGTTCCCGTAGAAGCAGCATTGCCTGACGATGTCGTCGTCTGCAAAGATTTTGTCAGACAGCCAGTTGTCGAACGTGAACTGCCGGACGCTTTCCATCACGTTCAGCTCCGGGCACTTTGCGGGCAGCGGCAGCACGGTGATGTTGGCGGGCACCTCGAGGTCTGCTGACAGATGCCAACCGGCTTGATCCAGCGACAGTACCGCGTGCCGCCCCGGCTCGACCATACTCGCGATCTCGGGCAGGTGCAGGCTCATGCTTGGCCATCCTGGCCTGCCGACCGATCGAGCAACTCGGCGCCCTTCAACCACGGCCGGCGCGCTGCTGATCGGATGACCTGCCAGCCCTGGCGGAGGTGCTGATGAAGGCTGCAGCAGCCTAGCCGAGTGGTGATCGACTCAGCGCCAAGCTAGCCGCTTCCGAGGGCTCCGGGGATCAATGCCCGTTGTGGCGCAGCCATGCGAAGGGTGTGGCCCCGGACGGCATTGCGCCTGAAAAGGCTTCGCCGCTACCGCGCAGCCCGGCTTTCGCGGGCCCGCCATGCCGCTCTGGCCCTTCGGCTACAGGACGTGGCGGTGGCCTGGGCAGCCCGCCCGCGCGCGGGCGCGGAAGCTCAGCCGCCGCGGCCGATGCGCGCGAAAACCGCGGAGCCGGCGCCCGGCTGCGCCTTGCGGGGCACGGCGGGATCCTGCGCGGCCCTTGCCTTGGGCGCCGCCCGCCCGATCGCCTTCGACAGGCATTCAACGACCGCCTCGGCCCCGGCATTGGCGAGCGTGTAGTAGACCGTCCGCCCGTCGCGGCGGGAGCCCACCAGCCCCGCCTGCCGCAACTCCGCCAGATGCTGCGACAGGTTCGGCTGGCGGATTTTCAGCTCCGTCTCCAGCTCGGCGACCGAGACCTCGCCCGCGCCGATGCGCAGCACGAGGTTGAGCCGCGCCGAATTCCCCAGCAGCCGCAGCATCCCGGCTGCCTCCTCGATGCCCATGGCGGGCCCGCGCGTGGGCATCAGCACCGCCTGGCCGGGCGCTTCGCCGGCTTCATGGTGCGCAGCAGCCAATCCGTGCCCTCCGGATCCTGGGCGAGTTCCTCGACGGAAGCAGGGGGTGGGCGCAGCAGCGGGGAATCCGGCTGCCAGTTCTCCGGCGCCAGGCCGCCGGTGCGATCCGTCTCGCGCAGCGCCGTGACGAGACGCAGATGCTCCGCCGCGTTGCGCCCGGCGGTGAGCGGATAGCAGGTGGTGGCGCGGACCATGCCGGCCGGGTCAATCACGATGCTGGCGCGCACCGTCGCCGAATCGCGCGCGTCGTGATGGATCATGCCGTAGGCGCGCGCCACGGCCATGGTGGGGTCCTCGACCAACGGAAACGGCACCGTCACGCCATGCCGCTCCGCGATCGCCTGCACCCAGGCGAGATGCGCGTAGAGGCTGTCCACCGAGAGCACGAGGATGTCGCACTCGATGGCCTGGAAGGCCGGATGCAGCCGGGAGAAGGCGATGATCTCGCTGGTGCAGACCGGCGTGAAATCGGCCGGATGCGACAGGAACAGGAGCCAGCGGCCGCGATAGGCCTCCAGCGCACGCGGCCCCATCGTGGTGCGCGCCGTGAATTCGGGCGCCAGATCGCCGATCAATGGCGGTAGCAGGCGAGGCGTTGGCGAGGTGTCGGACATGACGAGGTCTAGGCCCGACTTAGTCGTTTTGGCAAGATGTTAAAGCGGCCCATCATGGCTGCATCGAAGGGCGGAAAGGCATCGCAATCCTACAGGAAACCCAGGAATTCCTGGATCTTGGCCTGGCTCTTAACCCGAGCTGAAAAGACGGCGATCAACGGCCTAGCCGGCTGGTTTCCCGGCCGTTGCAACAATGCTTGCAAATCCTCCGGCGCGGCGCCATGATCTCACTATAAGATCAAGACTAAGCGAGGAAGGATAGCGTCATTCCAAGCTCCATCACGCCCGTATTGGGTTCGTTGCTGGCGGTCGGCCTGCTGGCGCCTCTGGCGCTCGCGCAACCGGCACCGACCGTCGCCGCCTTCCGGGTGGTGGATGACGCCATTCCCGAACCCCTCACCGCCACGCCCGGCGACGCCACGCGCGGCCGCACCATCGCGCTGGATCGCGCGCGGGGGAATTGCGTGACCTGCCACGAAATGCCGGTCAGCGCCGCCTTCCAGGGCAATCTCGGCCCGCCGCTCGCCGGCGTGGCGGAGCGCTACCAGGTGGGCGAGTTGCGGTTGCGCCTCGTGGACAGCAAGCGCATCAACCCCGAGAGCAACATGCCCTCCTACCACCGGGTGGAGGGCCTGCTGGGCGTGGGCGGCCGGTATCGCGGCCGGCCGATCCTGACGGCGCAGGAGGTCGAGGATGTCCTCGCCTACCTCCTGACGCTGCGTTGAACATCACATCCATGCGGACCAAGGAGACGGCGATGAGGCACAAGCAGATGGGGCGCCGCGAGGGCCTCGCAGTGGCGGTCGGGCTGATGGGCCTGTCGCTCGCGCCCCGCAGCGCCCGGGCGCAGATGGCAGCCCCCACCCAGGCGGCGGTGGACCGCGTGCTGGCCGGCCGCGCCGCGGCGGAATCCGGCATCACCATGCGCCTGCCGCCCATCGCCGAGAATGGCAACACAGTGCCGATGACCATCATCGTGGACAGCCCGATGACCGATGCGGACCACATCAAGGCGATCCATGTCTTCGCCGACAAGAACCCGACGCCCGAGGTCGCTTCCTTCCGGCTGACGCCCGCCATGGGGCGCGCGCAGGTGGATACGCGCATCCGCCTCGGCCAGACGCAGGACGTGATCGCGATCGCGGAAACCTCGGGCGGGCGGCTGCTGATCGGCCGCGTGGAAGTGAAGGTCACCATCGGCGGCTGCGGCGGCTGAGCAGGAAGGAAACACCACCATGTCCGCACCCATCGGGCAGCCCCGCGTCCGGCTGCCGCAACAGATCAAGACCGGCGACACGATCGAGGTCCGCACCCTGATCTCGCACATCATGGAGACCGGCCAGCGCCGCAACCAGGAAGGCACCATCGTCCCGCGCGATATCATCAAGACCTTCGTCTGCACGCTGAACGGCACGACGGTCTTCGCCATGGACCTGGCGCCGGCGATTTCCGCCAACCCCTACATCGCCTTCCCGCTGAAGGTGACCGGGCCAGGCACGCTGGAAATGACCTGGACGAATGACGCCGGGGAGCAGCGCAAGGCCACCTCCGAACTGCGGCCGAGCTGACCATGCGCCGCGGCACAAAGGGCATCGTCTTTGCCATCCTGGGCGCCGGGGTTGCGGCGGTCGCCCTGGCGGCCGATCCGCCCGCGCCGACCCGCGCCATTCCCGACCCGCAAACCGGCCGGCACTTCGCCACGCCGGAGACCCTGGCGATCCAGGATGATGATTTCCAGAACCCCGCCTTCCTCTGGGTGGAGGAAGGCGAGGTGGCCTGGGCCCATGCCGAGGGCACGGCCGGGCAATCCTGCGCCGCCTGCCACCAGGACGCGGCGCAAACCATGCGTGGCGTGCGCGCCCGCTATCCGGCGCATGATGCCAGGCTGGGCCGTGTGGTCACGCTGGAGCAGCGCATCAACCAGTGCCGCACCGAACGCATGGGCGCCCCGGCCTTGCCGGTGGATTCACGCCCGCTCAACGCCATGGCCTCCTTCATCGCGCTGCAGTCGCGCGGCATGCCGGTGCAGGTGGATATTTCCGGCCCCGCGCGCCCCTTCTTCGATGCGGGCGAGCGCTTCTACAACACCCGGCGCGGCCAGTTGGACATGCGCTGCGGCTCCTGCCACGAGGAAAATTACGGTCGCAGCCTGCGCGCGGACCTGCTGAGCCAGGGCATGAGCAACGGCTTCCCCACCTACCGCCTCAAGGAACAGCGGGTGATCAGCCTGCAATTCCGCCTGCAGGGCTGCGTGAATGATGTGCGCGGCCAGGCCCCGCCGATGGGCGGCGAGGATTTCACCAACCTCGAATTCTACCTCGCCTGGCGCGCCCAGGGCCTGCCTGTGGAATCCCCCTCGGTCCGTCGCTGACGGCACCGAGGGCGTCAAGGAAACGCGATCATGATCACCCGACGCGACCTCATGGCGGCCGCCGCGGCGCTGGCCGCCGCTGGCCAGGGCGGTTCGGCCTGCGCCCAGGGCCTGCCCTCGCAGCAGGAATTGCTGCGCTTCGCGCCCCTTGGCCAGGTGACGTTGCTGCACCTGACCGACCTGCACGCGCAGCTCGTGCCCATGCATTTCCGCGAGCCCACCACGAATATCGGCGTCGGAGAAGCACGCGGCCAATTGCCGCATCTGACCGGTGAGGCGCTGCTGGCCCATTTCCGCGTGCCGCCCGGCACGCCCATGGCGCATGCCCTGACCGACCTCGACTTCGACGTGCTGGCCCGGCGCTTCGGCCCGATGGGCGGGCTCGACCGCATCGCCACCCTCATCAAGGCGATCCGCGCCGAGCGCCCCGGTCGCACGTTGCTGCTTGATGGTGGGGACACGCTGCAGGGCTCCTGGACCGCGCTGCAGACCAAGGGCGGCGACATGGTGGAGGCGCTGAACCTGCTCGGCGCCGAGGCCACCACCGGCCATTGGGAATTCACCTACGGCACCGACCGGGTGAAGGAGCTCGTCGCCGCGCTGAAATGCCCCATGCTGGCCGGCAATGTGCAGGACAGCGAGTGGAACGAGGATGTCTTCGACCACACCGCGACCTTCGAGCGCGGCGGCATCAAGGTGGCCGTCATCGGTCAGGCCTTCCCCTACACGCCCATCGCCAATCCGCGCTGGATGATCCCCGACTGGGCCTTCGGCATCAAGGAGGAGAAGGTGGCCGAGCGCGTCCAGGCGGCGCGGGCGGCGGGCGCGCAGCTGGTGGTGCTGCTCTCGCACAACGGCTTCGGCGTGGACCGCAAGATGGCCACCCGCGTGCCGGGCATTGATGTCATCCTGACGGCGCACACCCATGACGCGCTGCCCGAGCCGGTGCAGGTCGGCCGCACCCTGCTGATCGCCACGGGCTGCTACGGCAAGTTCATCGGCCGGCTCGACCTCGATGTCGGCGCGGATGGCGTGAAGGCCTGGCGCCATGCGCTGATCCCGGTCTTCGCCAATGCCGTGCAGCCCGATGCCGAGGCCGCCGCCTTCGTCACGCGCCAGCGCGCGCCCTTCAAGGCCGAGCTCGAACGCCCCGTCGCGCGCACCGAGACCGCGCTGTGGCGGCGCGGCAATGTGGCCGGCACGATGGATGAGGTGATCTGCGACGCCCTGCTGACGCAGCGCGACGCCGAGATCGCGCTCTCGCCGGCCTTCCGCTGGGGCTATGCCATCACCGCTGGCAGCACGCTGACGGCCGAGGATGTCTATGCCCACACCGCCATCACCTACCCCGCCGCCTACCGCACCACGATGACCGGCGCGCAGCTGCGCGGCATCCTTGAGGACGTGGCCGACAATCTCTACAACCCCGACCCCTATTACCAGCAGGGTGGCGACATGGTTCGCAGCGCGGGGCTGGCCTATACGCTCGACGTGACGGCGGCCTCCGGCCAGCGCATCCAGGACCTCCGGCTCAGCCGCACCGGCGCACCGTTGGAGGCGAACCGCAGCTACGCCGTCGCCGGCTGGGGCTCGATCGCCCAGAATGTCGAGGGGCCGCCGATCTGGGAGGTGATGTTCCGCCACCTCGCCGCCAATCCCGTGCTGCGGCCCGTGCTGCGCAACGATGTGCGCCTGAAGAACGCCTGAGCGCGGGCGCGCGCCATGGAGGTCACGCTTCCCGCCGCGCTGCTCGCGGGGTTTCTCAGTTTCGTCAGCCCCTGCGTGCTGCCGCTGGTGGTGCCCTATCTCGGCTTCATCGGCGGCGTCACGCTGCATGCCGGGGCGGATGGCGCGATCGAGGCGCGCGGCGAGCGTGGCCGGGTGATGCGCGCGGCGCTGGCCTTCGTGCTCGGCTTCGCCACGGTCTTCACCGCGCTCGGCGCCACCGCGACCACGATCTCAGGCTTGCTGGCGGATCATCTGGAAACGCTCGCGCTGGTCGCGGGCGGGGCGCTGGTGCTGCTCGGGCTGAGTTTCGCCGGGCTGTTCCGCATCCCTCTGCTGCAGCGTGAGGCGCGCTATCAGGTGGAGCGCCGGCCCGTCTCCTTCATCGGTGCCTATGGCGTGGGCCTCGCCTTCGCCTTCGGCTGGTCGCCCTGCGTGGGGCCGGTGCTGGCCGGCATCCTCACCGTCGCGGCGGCGCAGCAGGGCGCGGCACAGGGCGCGCTGCTGCTCTTCGTCTATGCGCTGGGGATTGGCATCCCCTTCCTGCTCGCCGCCGCCTTCGCCACGCGCTTCATGGGCCTCGCCAAACGGCTGCGCCCCTGGATGCGCGGCGTGGAACTGGCGATCGGCGGGCTGCTGGTGGTCACCGGGATCCTGCTGATGACCGGCCGCTTCGCCATGATCGGCGCCTGGCTGCTGGACACCTTCCCGGTACTGGGGCGCCTCGGGTGAGGCGGATTTCAGCCCGCGCGCTGGCGGCTCCACCAGGCTGGGAAGGCGGTGCCATCCGCATAGCCGCGCGTGGCGACGAAGCGGAACAGGCCGAGGAATTGCGGCTTGGCCAGCAGCCCGTGCATGCGCGCCACCTCGATCCGCTGGCCGGAGCCGGGCGTGGCGGGCAGCGCCTCGGGCAGGAAGATGATGGTGGGCGTGAAGGTCACGCGCCAGCGCCGCGCCAGGGCGCGTTCCTCCAGCACCTGGCCATCCGTGTCGGTGACCGGGCGCGCGCCGTGCAGGTCGAGTTGCACGAAGCGGAAGCGCGGGCGGATGAAGCCTTCCACCGCGGCGTCGGCCAGGTGATCCTTGTGCATCTGCTCGCAATAGGGACAACCACGCTGGTCGAACATCACGCAAAGCCGCTGGCCGGCCGCGCCCGCCTCCACGAGATCCTCGCGCAGGTCAAGGAAGCTCTCGCCGAACCAATCCTGCGTCCAGCCGCTCTCGGTGCGGAGGGGGGCGGCCTGCGCCGCCGAAGCGAGCGGCAGGGCCAGCAGGGTGCGGCGCGTGATCTGAAGCGGCATGATGGTTGGTTCCTCCCGCCATCCTGTTTCCACGTTTCTCGCGCCGCGCCGGGTGCGCGTCAATGACCCGCCGCGCCTGGGGTGACGCCGCGACGCTGCTGCTGACGGCGGCGCTCGGCATGGTGGTGGAGATCGCGGCCGGGCGGCTGCTGGCACCGCATGTCGGCATGTCGCTCTACACCTGGACCGCGGTGATCGCCGTCGTGGTAGGCGGCTTCTCGGTGGGGCATCTCTGGGGCGGCCGGCTGGCGGATCGGCTGCCGGGGCGGGCCAGCGGGCATCTCGCTGTCGCCTGGCTGCTGGGCGGCTGCGCGCTCACCTGCGCCGTGGCGGTGCCGCTGCTGCACTTGGTTGCGCCCGCCATGGTGGCGGAGGAAACGCCGCCTTTGCTCGGCATCCTGGGCCTCGCGCTCACGGGCTTTCTGGCGCCGAGCCTGCTGGTCGGCGCCGTCTCGCCGCCGGTGATGGCCATGGCGGTGCGCGAGGCGCCGCCCGAGCGCGTGGGCCGCCTGCTCGGCCGGTTGTCCGCCCTCGGCGCCTTCGGCGCGATCGCCGGCACGCTGGTGGCGGGCTTCGCCGCCGTGCCGCTGGCGGGCAGTTCGGCGACCATGCTGGGCTGCGCGGGGCTCTATGCCGCACTCGCCGCCGCGCATGGCTGGGCGGCACGGGGCTGGCGCGCCACGGTGCCGCCGGCGTTGGTGGTGCTCCTGCTGCCGCTGATGGCGCAGGCCGCGCCCTGGCGCTCGGATTGCCAGCAGGAGAGCGGGTATTTCTGCTTGCGCTTCGATACCATGCAGATCCCCGGCGCGGGTGAGGCGCGGCTGCTGGTGCTCGACCATCTCGCGCATGGCATCAACCTGCGTGACGCGCCGGAATTGCTGGTGCAGCCCTATCTGCACCTGCTCGATGAACTGGCCAGCGCGCGCGGCGTCGGCGCGGCGCCGGTCGCCTTCTTCGCCGGCGGCGGCGCGCTGACGCTGCCGCGCGCCTGGTCCCTGACGCGCCCGGGCGGGGATTACCTCGTGGCCGAGATTGATCCAGAGGTCTCCGCCTTCGCCGCGGCCCATCTGTGGTTCACGCCGGGGCCGCCGGTCCGCCTCGTGCATCGCGATGCGCGCGTGGCGTTGCAGGCGCTGCCGGCGCAGCCGCGCTTCGATCTCGTGCTGGCCGATGCCTTCCTCGACCTCGCCATGCCGGCGCATCTGACGACGCGCGAATGGCATCGCGCGGTCCGCGCGCGCCTGCTGCCCGGCGGCGCCTATCTGGCGCATGTGCTAGAGGACCGGGCCGATCCGCGCTTCCTGCTGGCGCTGGCGCGCACGCTGGTGCTGGATTTCCCGGTGGTGGAGGTCTGGGTCGAGGCACGGCGCGCGGAGGGGCAGCGTGTCTCCTACCTGCTGCTCGCCTCCGAGACCGAAACGCCCGTGGCGCGGCTGAGCGCAGCGCAGGGCCCGCTGCGCGACTGGGCGCGGCTGCCTGCCGCCTTCGTCGCCACGCGCGCCGCCACCTCGCCGGTGCTGACCGATGATCGCGCCCCGGTCGAGGCGCTGATGACGCATCTGCTGCTGGACCCCAAAGGAGCCCGCCGATGAGCCGACGCCGAATCCTGATGCTGCTCGCCACCGGGCTGCTCACCAGTGCCGCCGGCCTGCGCGAGACGGAACTCGCCGATCCCAAGCCCAGCCTGGAGGCGCCGCGCCGCATCATCGCCAGCCTCTCCGAGGCCGACCCCGAGCGCGCCAATGCGGTGCTGTCCAACCTGATCAACGTGCAGGCCTTCTACGGCCAGGATTTGGTGGAGATCCGCCTCGTCGCCTATGGCCCCGGCCTGCGCCACCTGCTGCGCGAGGGCAGCAGCGTCGCCGAGCGCATCCGGAGCCTGCAGGCCTATGGCCTCTCCTTCGTCGCCTGCGGCGCCACGCTCGACACGCTCGGGCTGACGCCCGACGCGGTGCTGGAGGGCGTGGAGGTGGTGCAGAACGGGCTGCCCGAAATCGTCGAGCGGCAGCTCTCGGGCTGGACCTATATCCGCCCCTGAGGGCCTACATCCCGAGCCGGTCTTCCATCGCCGCGATGCCGGCGCGCGCGCAGCCCTCATCCGCGCTGCCCGAGGGGCCACCGGAAATGCCGATGCCGCCGACGATGGAGCCGGCCGCCTCCACCGGCACGCCGCCGCCCAGGAACAGGTAGCCCGGGATGTGGCGGATGGCGCTGTTGAGCGAGCCTGATTGCGTGGCGGCGGCGAGTTCCTCGGTGGGCGCGCGGAAGGAGACGGCCGTGCGCGCCTTCAGCACCGCCGTATCGGGCGCGTGCGGCCCGGCGAGCGAGTCGCGCAGCACCACCTGCACCACGCCCATGCGGTCGGTCACGGCGACGGCGACCTGGAAGCCGCGGCCGCGGCAATCCAGCAGCGCGGCGCGCGCCAGCTCCAGCGCCAACTCCGGCGCCATCACGCGGAACTGCAGGAAATCCTGCGCTGGCGCGGGCGAGGCCGCGATCACCGCGAGACTCGCGGCCAGCAGGGTGCGTCGGATCATGTCATTCCTCCCGTCATGCGTGGGGCAGCCGGCCGATCAGCACTTCGGCCTGCTGCCAGAAAAACAGGTCCCCATTGTAGCCGATGATGCGCCCCACTTCGCGGTCGCCCTGCACCAGGACGAAGGTCGGCGTGAAGCGCCAGTTGCGGATGAAGCGCAAGTGTTCGGGCAGGCCGGCGGCGACATCCACGCGCCACAGGGCGGCTCGGGCGCCAAGGTCGGAGCGGTTCCAGGACTGCTCTCCCACATCGCGCAGCCAGCGCCGGCAATAGGGGCAGTCGGCGCGTTCGAGGAAGACCAGCCATGCCGCCTCGGCCGGCTGCGCGCGGGCCCGGGTGGCGGCGAGCAGCAGGCTGGCGATGAGCAGGCGGGCGCGGTGGCGCATGGGCAAGCTCCCTTCCGGTCTTGGAAGATGCAGCAAAGCGCCTGGCTTGATCTGGATCAAGATATCTATGGACTTTGACTTAGCGATTTAGGATAGTCGGCGAATAAAGTGAGGGAGGAAAACCGGCATGAACCGGATCTTGTGTGCGGTCGCCCTCTGGGGCGGCGTCTCGGGGGTGGCCCTGGCCCAGACCAATCCGGCCACGCTGCTCGCCGGCGCCTGCCAGGGCTGTCACGGGGTGGATGGCGCGGGTGCCCAATCCATTCCGGCCATCGCCCGCACCATGACGCGCAGCGAATTCACCACCGCAATGCAGGAATTCCGCGCCAATCGCCGCGAGGCCACGGTGATGGGCCGCATCGCGCGCGGCTACACCGATGCCGACATCACCGCCCTTGCCGCCTTCTACGGCCGCCCGGAGACCAGCCGATGAGCATCGCACGCCGATCCTTGCTGGGCGCCGGCGCCCTGCTTGCCATGCCCTATGCCACCCGCGCCCAGGCGCGCCCGCGGCTCGTCATCCTGGGCGGTGGCTTCGGCGGCGCCTCCGCCGCCCGCTTCGCGCGGGACCATTTCCCCACGCTCGACGTGACGCTGATCGAGCGCTCGCGCCGCTACACCACCTGCCCCTATGGCAACCTCGTCCTGGCCGGGAAGCGCCGGGTCGAGGACATCACCTTCGGCTATGAGCAGCTCGCCGCGCGCGGCGTGCGCGTGCTGCATGCCGAGGCCGCCGGCGTGGAGACCGATGCGCGCGCCGTGCGCCTCGCCGATGGCACGCGGGTGCCCTATGACCGGCTGGTGATGTCGCCCGGCATTGACCTGCGCTGGGGTGCGATCGAGGGCTATGACGAAGCGGCCAGCGCGCGTATGCCGCATGGCTGGATTCCCTATCGCCAGCCCATCACCGTGCTCGCCGATCAGCTGCAGAACATGCGCCAGGGCGGCACCTTCCTGATGGCGATCCCGGACAACCCGTTTCGCTGCCCGCCGGGTCCCTATGAGCGCATCTCGATGGTCGCGGACTACCTGAAGCGCCACAACCCCCGCGCGAAGATCATCGCGCTCGACGCCAAGAACGGCTTCTCGAAGCAGCCGCTGTTCCAGGAGGCGTGGGAGGAGCTTTATCCCGGTATGGTGGAATGGCGCGGCGCCTCCAACGACGGCCGCGTCACCCGCGTGGATGTCGGCGAGATGGTGCTGGAGACGGAGTTCGGCGAGAAGCTGAAGGGCGACGTCATCAACGTCATCCCGCCGCAATTCGCCGCCGGCATCGCGCGCGAGGCCGGGCTTGCCGCCGAGAGCGGCTGGTGCCCGATCAAGGCTGACAGCTTCGAGAGTACGCGCGTGCCCAACATCCACGTCATCGGCGATGCCTCGGTGGCCGCGCCCATGCCGAAATCGGGCTTCGCCGCCTCCTCCCACGCCAAGCAGGCGGTGGCGGCCGCGGCCGCGCAACTCGCCGGGCGGGCGGTGCCCGACGCGGTCTATTTCAACACCTGCTACAGCCATGTAGGCGAGGATTACGGCATCAGTATCGTCGGCGTCTTCCGCGCCGCCGGCGGAAGGCTGATCGAGGTGGAAGGCTCGGGCGGCATCTCGCCGCGCAACGCCACCATGTCCGCCGAACGCAGGGCGGAGCACCGGCGGCTCGAAGCGCATTACGCCGATGGTTGGTACGAGAGCATCACGAAGGAGATGTTCGCGCTGGCCTGAGGCCGCGCGAATGGGAGGCATCATGGACAACACGCAGCAATCGGCTTCGCGGCGCGGGCTTCTGCTCGCCGCCGCGACGGGCTCCGCGGCCGCGGCCAGCCCGGCGGCCGCATCGGGAAACCCCGACAACCTGCCACCGAACGCGCCGGAATGGGGCCGCGCCCTGGGCCCCGGCGTCATCGAGGAAGCCTATGGCAACCGAAGCCGGCATGAGGCGCATGTGCTGCGCCGCTACGTCCCCTGGCTGACGCCGGATCGCATTTCCTCCGTCTCCTTCACGCCGCTGCACGAGATGCACGGCATCATCACGCCCTCCGGCCTGCATTTCGAGCGCCACCATGGCGGCGTGCCCGAGATCGCGCCGGATGACTACCGGCTGATGATCCACGGCATGGTGGACCGGCCGCTGATCTTCACGCTGCAGGACCTCAAGCGCCTGCCCTCCGTCTCGCGCATCCATTTCCTGGAGTGCCCGGCGAATGGCGGGATGGAATGGCGCGGCTCGCAGATGTCGGGCTGCCAGTTCACCCATGGCATGCTGTCCTGCTCGGAATGGACCGGCGTGCCGCTGAAGCTGTTGCTGGCGCAGGCGGGGCTCAAGCCCAACGCCTCCTGGCTGCTGGCGGAGGGCGGCGATGCCAGCCACCTCACGCGCTCCATCCCGCTCGCCAAGGCGCTGGACGATGTGATCGTCGCCTATGGGCAGAATGGCGAGGCGGTGCGCCCGCAACAGGGCTATCCGGTGCGGCTCGTGATGCCGGGCTGGGAGGGCAATACCTGGATCAAATGGGTGCGCCGCATCGAAGTGGGGGATCGGCCCTGGTTCACGCGTTGGGAGACGCGCGGCTACACCGACCTGATGCCCAATGGGCTGGCGCGGCAATTCACCTTCGTGAACGAGGTGAACAGCGTGATCACCAACCCCTGCCCGGAGAAGCCGCTGAACGGCCGGCCCGGCTTTGTCGAGATCAGCGGCCTTGCATGGTCCGGTGCGGGCGCGGTGCGGCAGGTGGATGTCTCCGTGGATGGCGGCGACAATTGGCGGACGGCGGAGTTGCAGGGCCCTGTGCTCGACAAGGCCTGCACGCGCTTCCGCATCGCCTGGGAATGGCAGGAGGGCCAGCGCGCCTTCCTGCAAAGCCGCGCGATTGACGAGACCGGGCGTGTGCAGCCGCCGATCCAGGCGCTGCGCAGCTTGCGCGGCGTCGAGAGCATCTATCACCGCAACGCTATTCAAACCTGGCTGGTCGAGCCGGATGGGACGGTCGTGAATGTCCAGATCGATGCATAAGTTCTTCCTCACGCTGGGCATTGGGGCAGCCCTGGCCGCCGGCGGCTTCGCTGTGGCCCAGCAGGCGGCGCCGGGCGATGCGGCCCAGCGCCGGATGGCGCTCTACCAACCCTTCACCCCGCCGCCGGGCGAGCGCACCACCGCCGATGTCCCCTGGCCGGCGCCCAGCGGAATCACCCTGCCGGCGGCCATTCCCGGCATTGGTCGCACCGCCACGCCGGCGGAGATCGCCGGCTGGGACATCGCCGTGGGCGGTGATGGCCGGCGCCTGCCGCCCGGCCGGGGCAGCGTGCGCGATGGTGAGGAGCTTTATCTGACCAACTGCGCCTCCTGCCACGGCGATTTCGGCGAGGGCGTGGACCGCTGGCCGGCGCTGATCGGCGGGCGCGGCACGCTGAACACCGATCAGGCGCGGCGCACCGTGGGCTCCTACTGGCAACATGCGCCGGCCGTGTTCGACTATGTGCGCCGTGCGATGCCCTACACACAGCCGCAAAGCCTGACGAATGACGAATACTACGCGATCACCGCCTATATCCTGCATCTGAACGAGTTGCTGCCCGAGGATGCGGAACTGGACGCCGAAGGGCTGCGCGCCGTCCGGATGCCGAACCGCGACGGCTTCGTGCTGGAGGGGCGGCCCGACACGCCCGATGTGGCCTGCACCAGCAACTGCCGCGGTGGGCGCGCGGTGCGCGTCGAGGTGGATAGCCGGCAATTCGTCCGCCCGGGGTCGCATTCCGGGTTCTCGGAACCGCAGTGAGGCGCGGGCGTAGCGCGGCACGCCCGCCTTCCGGCGCGATCTTGTCCCCGTCGGGCCCGCGATCATCATGGCGCTTCGCGTCGCCGAGCATGCGGGCCTGGGATTGCGCGAGGATGCCCGCTGCATCCGCCACGTCCAGGCGCGTTGGCTACCAATCGACGTCCAAAAGGGACCCCTCCTTGGTTCAGTTCGACACGCGCTGAGGGCTGTCTTGGAGCCGTAGGCGAAGGAGCGGACAACACCATGGGTCGGTCCTCCTTCGCGCCCTGTTCTCGAACCGTCGGCTTTCTTCGCCGGTCTCGACGATGTCGCAGCGGAGCGCCAGCCGGTCGGGCAAGGCCGTCGCCGTCTTCGCGGCGCCGAACGTGCACTGCCACCCGCGATGAGGTCGACCGAGATGCCGATGCCGCCGTCGCGCATCTGCGTGGTATGGAGAATGTCGCAGCCGCCAATGCCAGCGCAACTGAAGGCTCCGCTGCTACCTCCGAAGGGCGATGGATAGGTGTTCGCCGGCGACTGGCTCCGTGGGCGTGAACTTGTTGGCCGCCGCGCGCTTTGGCAAGTTCGGAGTTACAGCCGAAGCTCCTTCGGTCGGAGATTCTGCCATGCACGCCCCGGATGTCCTGCTGACCAATGCCCGCCTGCCCGATGGCCGGCAGGGAACGGCCATCGCCATTATGGGCGCACGCATCGCCGCAATCCTGCCGCCCGGCGCGCCCCTGCCCCACGCCGGCGCGCTGCACGACCTCGGCGGCGATCTCGTCCTGCCCGCGCTCACTGACGGCCACATGCATCTCGACAAAACGTTGTTCGGGCTGCCCTGGATGCCGCACCGCGCCCAGCCCTCGCGCATGAGCCGGATCGAAACCGACCAGGTGACTTTGCCCGCCCTGCCGCTCTCCACCGCGGCCCGAGCCGGTGAGTTGATCCGCCGCAGCGTCGGCCATGGCACGGCCCATATCCGCACCCATGTGGATATCACGCCGGCTTTCAAACTCAGCGCACTGGAGGGCGTTCTGGCGGCGCGGGAGGCGCATGCGCATCTCGCCACCGTCCAGATCGTGGCCTTCCCACAAGCCGGCGTGATGCGTGCCCCCGGCGTCGCCGCCCTGCTTGAGGACGCTATCCGCGCCGGCGCCGACCTGGTGGGGGGCATAGATCCCTCCGAGGTGGACCGCGACGCGCGCGGCCAGCTCGACACGATCTTTGGGATCGCCGAGCGGCAAGGCGTCGGCATCGACATCCACCTCCACGAGCCCGGCGAACTCGGCCTCTATGGGGTGCAGGAAATCTGCGCCCGCACACGGGCCCAAGGCATGCAGGGACAGGTGACCATCAGCCATGGCTTCGGCCTCGGAGCCCTGCCGGAAAGCAAGCAGAAGGCAGCCGCCGCGTTGATGGCCGAAAGCGGCGTGGCGCTGGCGAGCCACGGCGCGGGTGGCGCCACGCTGCCGCCGCTCTTTGCGCTCGCCGAGGCGGGTGTGCGCGTCTTCTGCGGCAATGATGATGTGCGCGACACCTGGAGTCCCTACGGCAATGGCGACATGCTGGAGCGCGCGGCGGTTATCGGCTGGCGCGTGGATGTCCGGCATGACCCGCTGCTGGAGCAGCTCTTCGCCATGTGTTCCTCGGTCGGCGCCGAAGTGATCGGCATCACGGGCCACGGGCTCGAAGAGGGAAAGGAAGCAAGCTTCTTCACAATCCCTGCCGAAACGATTGGCGAGGCGATCGGACAGCATCCGCCGCGCCGCCTTGTATTCTTCAGAGGCGGCCTGGTCGCACGGGACGGCGCCATCCTTTAAGGCAGCACACGGACGTCAATCGCTGGCCCTGACGCTCATCACGGCGTCGCAGGACCCGAACGAGGTCACGGCCAATGGGGCGATGGTCCGGCTGGACAACGCCCTGACCGCGACGCTTGATAACAATGTGACCGCGGGGAACATTACCCTCACCGCAGCGAAGATGCAGCCGGCCATTCTGATCGGCGCGATCAATGCGACGGTGGCCGGACGCGCGGTGACGCTGCCAGGCGTGCCGCGGGGGATCCTGCCGCACAACAACGCGGGCAACACCCAGAGCGTGGACTTCATTCGCGGTACAACCACGCTCACGCTGACCGTGGGACAGACGGTCATCGCGCGGCTGGATGGCACGGCGAATGGGCTGGTGTCGCTGCTGCGGGGGACAGGGTGATGACAGCAATGGCGACGAAACGGGCGCGGGTCGGCGATCTGGCGTCGGCCTCGCCGGCGGGGGTCACGAAGCGGAGCCTGCCGTGATGCCCGGGCCCGCCGAAGCCCTCCTCATCACGCGACACGGCCAGACACGGCGATCCGCTGCAACACCTCCCCGGCGGCGCGTGAGGCGGCGTCCATCGCGCCCGCCAGGTAGCCGGGGTCGGTCGCGCTGGTCTCGCTCCCAGCGAGCGACAGGCGATCCCGCCATGCGCCGCTCACCCACGGCCCGCGCTGCGGCACGGGATGGGCCCCGCCGTGCCGGTCGTCCGCGGTCGCGGTGAAGACCTCGGCAGTCCAGTCCATCAGCAGCGTCGCCGCGGGACGTCCGGCCTCGTCTCCGAACAGCCGAACGAGTTGATCACGGCATGCGCGGGTCAGCAGCGCCGTACCCACAGCCTGGCGCCGATCCGCGTCGATGCCGAGAAAGCCGAACAGCGCCGCCGCGCCCGAAGCGGTTGTCGCGTCATGGATCTCGCCCATCGGGCCTACGGCGCTTTGCGCCATGCCGGACAGGCCGGCCGTGCGCCAGAAGGGGCGGTCATAGCTCGCGACGAACTTCGCGTGCGGCGCCATCCAGGTCGGCGTGTCGCGCCAACGCAACCGGATAGCGGGATCGATAGCTGGCTCGAAAGCGATGCTCGCCTCCAGCAGCCGCGGCGGCAGCGCGGCAATCACCTGTGCCGCGAGGACGCTGTTTCTCCCGCCTTCAGACTGGGCGAGCGTCAAACGGACATAGTCACCCTCCAGGGCGATCTGCGTGACCCACGAGGCAAGTTGAATGGAGCCCTTCGGCAAGCCGCAGGCCAGCGCGCGCACCAGCGCGCCCGTACCGCCCGCAAGCCGCATGGAGCGCGGCTCCGGCCGGGCGCCGGCGAAGCGCTGCGGCTCGCGGCCCGGCAGGCGTTCGACGAGAACATCGCCTTCATCGTGCTGCGGGAAGGCGGCGAGGCCAAGTTGCGCCAACGCGGCCGCCATGGCCGGGTGCATGCCGGGCCAGAACCAGGACGGGCCAAGGTCGAAACCGTCCTCCGCGGGGCGTCCTCCGGCGTCGGTTGAAAGGATGCGGCCGCCGAGCCGATCGCGCGCCTCGAAGATGCGGAAGCCAATGCCCGCTTTTTGTAGCAGCCGCGCGGCCTGAAGTCCGGCGAGGCCGCCACCGATGATGGCGACGGGCAGGACCTGGGTGCTGGCGCCGTCCATCTCAGCCCCTGACGCCGGCGCAGCGCGCCGCACGTGTCTTGGGGGGCACGCGAGCACCGTCACCACGTACCCAGGCATCCGCCATCAGGCCGCAGGCGAGGCCTTGGTCCCGCATGACCCGATCGTGGCGGATTGCTCGATTCGTGTGTTTCGCCATGGCGATCAGGGTCTGGACATTTCGGGGGTGTGGCAAGCGTCGTCCTGGCGGCATCCAGCAGCCGCCGCTGGCGGCCGCGAGGCTGTCGGTTGGGTTGATGAAGCGGCGGGTGCCTTGAGCGAGGTCAGACCACGCGGTCGGTGATGATCAACGGCGTGTCGGCTGGGGCCAAACCGTGCTCGCGCGCCAGTTGGCGCGAAAAGAACAGGATCATCTTGCGGCCGTCATCATCAACATGATCCCAGATGCGGCAAACTTCCTCCCGCTCAGCAGGACCTGGCTTGCGGCCAGGGATGCGCTTTGGTGCGGTCGTACGGAACTCGGCGCCCATTTTCATATCCTCAACCCAGCATTACGCGAACATGATGCCCGCGTGCCAAGATGGCCGCATAGCCTTACTTGCTCAGATGATTGCCAAGACGAATTTCCTGATTCTGCATGTGCTGGGCCAACCTCTCGATTTGCGGCAGCACCTCCTCGCTGAGCGCCGCGTCCGTCACCTGCTCGTCCCAGGCGCGATGGAAGCACAGGAGCCAGCCGTGGACCTCCTCCGCGCCGATCGGCGCGCGCAGGTGGCGACGGCGCAGCATCGGTCGCCCATGTCGCTCGATGTAGAGCGACGGACCGCCGAGCCAGCCTGACAGGTATTCGAACAGGCGCTGCTCAGCATTGGCCAGGCTAAGCGGATGCACGGCGCGGCAGGCGTTGGCCTCCGGCAGCGTGTCCATCAGCGCGTAGAAGCGGTGAGTGAAGCGCCGGATGCCGGCCTCGCCCCCCATCCGGTCGTAGGGTGTTGTCACCGCCCGAACCACCGCGCCGTGCGCTGGCTGTAGGCATCCCAAGCCGCGCCGAAACGCGCCGCGAGATGCGCTTCCTCCCGCCGGATCGCGAGGCGCGTAACAGCGACTGCGGCCAGCAGCACGGCGGGCAGGAACCACGGATTGGCGAAGGCCAGCGCCGCACCCGTCATGGCGATCGTGTTGCCGAGGTAGATCGGGTTGCGCGACCAGGCAAAGGGGCCGCTGGTGACCATCGCCGTCGCCGCCCGATGCGGCAGAATGTTCGCCCGTTGGCGCGACATCGTCGTCATCGCGGCTATATCGAGCGCAAGCCCCGCCAGCAGTACCCCCCAGCCGAGCGCCGCCCAGACCGGCGCACGCAGCCATGCCGGCCCTGGCAGCACCATGCCGAGGCAGACCGCCACGACGGCGGCGCCGCCGTACAGCATAGGCGGCCATGGGATGCGGTTGGGTGCGGCGAGCGTGCCCGGCATCGTCTCCACCGACGCGCCTATAACGCGCGCTTGGAGAAGTACCAATCGGTCGTCTCATAGCCTTCGCCGGCACGTGCCGCGGCGGCGGCGGCGGTCTTGGGCGGCGGCACGATCACCTTCTCGCCGGGCTGCCAGCCTTCTGGCGTGGCGACGCCGTTCGCGTCCGATGTCTGCAGCGCGGTCAGCAGGCGCAGGATCTCGTCGATGCTGCGGCCATTGCTCATCGGGTAGTAGAGCATCGCCCGCAGGACGCCCTTGGGATCGATCAGGAAGGTCGCGCGCACGGCCTGGGTGTCGGCGGCGCCCGGATGCACCATGCCGTAGGCGCCGGCCACCTCCATCTTGATATCTTCGATGATCGGAAACGGGATGGCGACGCCGAACTTTTCCTCGATGTTCCGCACCCAGGCGAGATGCGCGAAGAGGCTGTCGATCGACAGACCGAGCAGCTCGCAACTCAGCGCTGCGAAGCGATCATGCGCGCGGGCGAAGGCGATGAATTCGGTGGTGCAGACCGGCGTGAAGTCGGCGGGGTGGGAGAACAGCACCAGCCATTTGCCCTGGTAGTCGGCCAGGCTGCGATCGCCGTGCGTCGTGTGCGCTTGGAAGTCCGGGGCGGCTTCGTTCAGGCGCGGCAATCCGGTGTTCGGCGTTGTCATGATCTGGCTCCTTGGCCGTTGCGTAAGGGTGGTTCGGTGCCGCGCATCTGAACGGCGGGCGATGGGGCGAGGCGGGGGGCGATAGACGCCACGATGGCTACAGCAGACGGCGCGGCGCCGAAGCGCTGGCCGGTCAATGCCGCCGACACGTCCCACAGCCGTACGGCTATCTGCGCATCCCGTGCCTGTCGCGCGATACGGGCCGGTGCGGGCGGGCCCCGCATTTCCCAAAGCCAGCGTCGACCATACAGGGCACCGCCGCGCGCTGCGGGTGAGGTCGCAGCGAACAGGATCGGCCCCGCACCATGCACGGCGGAGTGGCTGAAGAAGCGCGTACCGAGGCGCATCAGGCGCATCAGGAAGGGCGGCGTTCCCTCCGAGGCCGGGCCGTTGGAATAGAGGTTGGTCAGCGCCCAGCCCGGGTGCGCGGCCAGGCTGGTGAGGCCCCAGCCCGCCGCATCGCTTTGCCGCTGCAGTTCCAAGGCGAACATCAGAACCGCCAGCTTGGATTGGCTGTAGGCCTTCCAGGGCGCGTAGCACCGCTCGGCCTGGAGATCGTCGAAGTCGATCCGGCCCATGCGGTGCGACAGGCTTGTCACGCCCACCACGCGGGGTGCCGGCGCGCGGCGCAGCAGCGGCAGCAGCCGGGAGGTCAGCGCGAAATGGCCGAGGTGATTGACGCCGAACTGCATCTCGAAGCCGTCCGCCGTCACGCGCCGCTGCGGCAGCGCCATCACGCCGGCGTCGTTAACCAGGATATCCAGCGCGTCATGCCGTGCCGCGATCCGCGTGGCGAAACTCTCCACCGAAGCGAGGCACGCCAGATCCAGCACCTCGAAGCAGACGCTCGCGCCCGGCGCGTGTTCCGCGATCTCCCGCAGCGCCTCGGCGCCACGAGCGGCGTCGCGCCCTGCGAGGACCACCTCGGCACCCGCCGCGGCGAGACCCGTCGCCGTGGCGCGCCCGATGCCGCTGTTCCCGCCGGTCACCACGGCGCGCTTGCCGTGCAAGGACGGAATGTCGTGCTCGGTCCAGCCCGTCATGCCTGGCTGGTCAGCGTCAGATACATCAGCGCGAGATAGACCGCCGGCATCACTAGCAGCACGAGGGCGACGGTCGCGACCGGCGCGCCGCAACTGCTGACTGACAGCAGCCAGGCGGCTGCGCCGATTGCCACGACGATGATGACCAGGCCAATGACCCAGGGCAGCAGCCGTTTGCGCGGGATGGTTCCGGACATTGATGTGTCTCCTGTCCCGCGTTTCAGGAACTTGGCCTGCTGAGCGCGCAGGTGTTCATCCCGAGCAGGCTGTAGGCGGGGCAAGTGCCCATCAGCCCCGTGGCCAGCGGCACGATGCCGATCAGTCCCCACCAGCCGAGCGGGCCGAAGGCGCCCAGCGCCAGCAGCGCGAGACCGGCCGCGATCCGAAGCCCCTTGTCGATGCCGCCAACATTCTTGCGCATGGCCTTCTCCTCCGATGCGGGCTTGCACGCCCGCGGTGATGCTGTCGCGCGCCTGGTCACGCTGGCGCCCTACCCCGCGTCAATGCGGCGCCTTGGCCTCGGCCCAGGCGATGATGCGACCGGCCGGCATGGCGCCGGCCTGGCGCGCAACCTCGCGGCCACCCGCGAACAGCGCGAGGGTCGGGATGCTGCTGATCGCCAATTCGCCGGCAAGGCCCGGTGCCTCCTCGGTCGAGACCTTGATCAGCCGCATGCGCGGTTCCAGCGCCGCGGCCGCGGCTTCGAAGGCTGGCGCCATGGCGCGGCAGGGGCCGCACCAGGAGGCCCAGAAATCCACCAGCAGCGGAATGCCGCTCAGCCGCAGGTGGCGGCGGAAGCGTTCGTCAGAAAATGCCAACGGCTTGCCAGTGAACAGCGGCGACTTGCACGCGCCGCACCGCGGGCCGTCGCCGAGGCGCGCGGTCGGGACACGGTTTATGCCGTCGCATTCCGGGCAAACGATCTGGGTGATTTCAGACATCATTGTTTCTCCCCATCACAACGACGCACTACAGGTCTGGGTTGCGGCTATTGCCCCGCACTCTCCACCAAATCCTCCGGCCTGCATTGGTCGAGCACCTTGAGCTTCGCGGCCAGGTCACGCAGCGCAGTGCGCAACCCTTCTTCCAGCACCGGATGGTAGAACGGCATCATCAGCGCCTGTGGCACGGTCATCCGCTGCTGCACCACCCAGGCAAGCAGCTGCGCCATGTGCTCCATGCCCGGGCCGAACATCTCGGCGCCAAGCAAACGCCCCGAGCAGGCTTCGCCATACACACGAACAAGGCCACGGTTGCGGCCCATGACCCGCGCCCGGCCCTGACGCTCGTAGGAGACCTCGCCAATCGCGTGGTCGCCCTTCGGCAGCTGGTCGTGGCGCAGGCCGACCATGCCCATCTGCGGGTCGGTGAAGGCGATGGCGAGCGGCGCGCGGCGCTCATGCGGTTCGACATTCGGCCACAGCATGGCATTGGCCCCCGCGATGCGCCCTTCATCCGCCGCCTCGTGCAGCAGCGGCCGGTGCCCGGCCACGTCGCCAGCGAGGAAGATCGGCGCGTTGCCGCACTGCGCCGTCGCGGCATCCACATCAGGCAGGCCGGCCGCGTTCAGCGACAGGCCGCTCGCGGCGAGGTCGAGGCCGGCGATGTTCGGACGCCGCCCGGCGGCCAGCAGCACCTTGGCGAAGCGCGCCTCGCCCAACGTGCCATCGGCCGCTTCCCACCGCAGCAACACGCCGTCTTCGCCCGGTTCCGCCGCCACGATCCGCGTGCGCAGGCGAAGATCGAGCTCGCTGGACAATTCGCGCAAGGCCACCGTCTGGAGCGCCGGATCGGTGAAGGGGCCGAGATCGTCGAAGGGGCTAAAGAAGACGACCCGCACCCCGAGGCGCTGCATCGCCTGCCCGAGTTCCAGCGCGATCACCCCGGTGCCGATGACCGCCATGCTTGGCGGCAGCGCGCGCAGCTCGAACACATCGTCATTGACCATGACATGACCGCGGATGGCTGCGAAAGGCAGCGGCACGAAGGGCGTGCTGCCGGTGGCGATAATGATGGCGCGCGCCGAGACGCTGGTATGCCCGCCCACCGTCAGCGTTGTCGGGCCGGTAAAGCGCGCATGGCCGAGCAGGCGTTGTTCGGCCGAGATCGCTTCGGTGGCCTCGACGGTGAAGGCGACGAACCGGTCACGCTCGCGCTGCACGCGCGCCATCACGGCCGGCCCGTCGATGCGGGCTTCGGCGTGGATGCCAAGTGCTGTAGCGCTCGCGATCCCATGCGCCGCGTCGGAGGCGGCGATCAGCAGTTTCGAGGGCATGCAGCCGACCCGCGCGCAGGTGGTGCCGTAGGGGCCGCTCTCGATCAACAGCGGCCGACCGCCGCGCTTCTCGACCTCGCGCCGCGCGTTGAGGCCGGCCGTGCCGGCCCCCACGATCGCAACATCCACCATGCGCTCATCCATCGGCGTATCCCCCTGCAAGGCCTGCCGGCGACGCTATCCGCGCCAGCCGAAGCGGGCGAAGATCGCGACACCTTCCGGACCCGCCAGAAAAGCGGCGAAGCGCCGCACATCTTCGCGCGCCGCGCCGGTCTTCGTCAGCACCGTGCCGCTGGAGCGCCAGATGCGGAACGGCTCCTCGATCTCCACCAGGTCGGCGTGCTCGGGGGCGGCGATCTGCCAGTGATTCCACACCAGCCAGACGTCGTAGGCGTCGGGCTTGCTGCGCCATTCCTGCTGCGCGGCACCGGTGTTCGGCGCCACCTGCACGATGCGCTCGCGCATGGCGCGCAGCAGGGCGATGTCGCCGGTGCGGCCCGCCACGTCCTCCCACAGTGCGACCTGGCCGGCGCCGCCGGTGGCGAGGATGCGGGCCTCCGCCGGCGGCCGCGCCAGCAGGTCGCGCAGCCCCGTGATGCGGCGCGGATTGCCGCGACGGACCAGCAGCGCCGAAGGGCGGAGGAACAGCGTGGTGCGGGTCGCTGGATCGAGCACCTCGCGGAACTGCGCCGTGAACTCATCCATCATGTACTCGGCGCCGGAGAAGACCATGTCGGCCTCGGCCGGGACGCGCCCGGCCCAACCTGGCGTCGGCCCTGCGACGATCTCGACCGGGATGCCGTGCGCGGCCCGAAATGCTTCGGCGACGGTGCGCATCGCCGGAGCCGGTCCCCCGGGGCCGAAGGCACGGACCGGGGTTGGCGCCTGGGCGCGCGCCGATGCCGAGACGGCGACCCATCCGGCGGCCAGGAGAAGCAGGCGACGATCGATCATCTGTCGGTCCCCGCTCAGAACGGCAGCACGGTGGTAGCGCGGTCGATCAGCCGGCGCGCCATCTCGGGCGGCTGGGCGGGGCGCACGCCCTCGATCAGCGCCTCGGGCCCGACGCCGGCATTGGGCAGGTAGAGCGCGCAGACCTCGGTGCGCACGCCGGCGCGGACGATGCCTTCCAGCATCTGCTTCGGCGTCGCGTTCATCGGGCGCATAGGCGTGGCGGCCGGGCCGACCGGCTCGCGCCGGGCCAGATCGGCCGCCGGGCCGCAGAGCATGAGCTCCACGGTGGCACCCTGCGCGCGCATGGCATTGAGCAGCACGAAGGCCATGCCCTGCACCTGCGGCTCGGCCGTGGTGACGAGGGCGAGCACGCGCTGCGGCTCCTGCGCGGCGACGGGTGTGGTGGCAGCTGCCGCGGTGGCGAGAACGGCCAAGGCGGCGTTGCGAAGTGTGGTGCGTGTCATGGAAGCGGTCCTTTGCGGATGGGGGAAGGCGTTGCGCGATGCGTTCATCGCAGCGCGAGCTTGATGGCGAAGCCAATGACGCCGAGGCCGAGCACGCTTCCCACCCAGAGGGCGGCGAACCACGCGAGTCGAACGCCCAGCGAGCGGGATGGTTGCGGGTGCGAAGCGTCCATCAGTGGTAGCCCCCCACCGCATTCACCTTCCCGCGGAACACCCAATAGGCGTAGGCGGTGTAGGCGAGGATGATCGGGATCAGCACCACGCCTCCGACCAGCAGAAAGGACAGGCTGTTGTCGGGTGCGGCGGCCTGCCAGATCGTCACCGCATGCGGCACGAGGTAGGGGAAGAAACTGATGCCGAGGCCGATGAAGGACAGCACGAAGAGCGCGAGCGCGGACAGGAAGGGCGAGAGCTCGCGCCGCTCCGTCAGCCCGCGCAGCAGCAGATAGCCCACCCCGAGCACGGCGAGCGGCACCGGCCCGACCAGCAGGATCTGCGGCCAGGCGAACCAGCGTTGCGTGTAGAGGCCGTTCAGGAAGGGCGTCCACAGGCTGACAACGCCGATCAGCAGCAAGGTAGCCGGCGCGACCCAGAAGGCGATGTCATAGGCGCGGCGCTGCACATGGCCCTCGGTCTTGAGGATCAGCCAGGTGGCGCCGAGCAGTGCATAGCCGATCACCAATGCCACGCCGGTGAGGATGCTGAAGGGCGTCAGCCAATCCCAATGCCCGCCGGCATAGGCGCGGTTGGCGACCGGGATGCCCTGCACCAGCGCGCCGAGCGCCAGCCCTTGGGCGAAGGCCGCGAGGGTGGAGCCGCCGGCGAAGGCCCAGTCCCACAGAAACTTGCCGCGTTTGGTCTTCCAACGGAATTCGAAGGCGACGCCGCGGAACACCAGCGCCAGCAGCATGACGATGATCGGCACATAGAGCGCCGACATGATGATGGCATAGGCCAGGGGAAACACCGCCAGCAGCCCGCCGCCGCCGAGCACCAGCCAGGTCTCGTTGCCGTCCCAGACGGGGGCCACGGAGTTCATCGCCTCATCGCGATGGGCCTCGCCGCGGATCAGCGGGAACAGGATGCCGACGCCGAGGTCGAAGCCGTCGAGCACGACATAGGCCAGCACGGCGAAGGCGATCAGCCCGGCCCAGATGAGGGGAAGGTCGAGGGTCATGATCAGGCTCCCTGCTCGGCGGTCGGCAGGGCGTCGCGTGCCGCCATCACGGGGCCCGGCATGATGCCGCCGGCGCGGATCGGCTGCTCGGGCGCCAGGCCGCCTTCGTGGCCATGCGCCGGCTGGTTCATCAGCCGCAGGATGTAGAAGGTGCCCGAGCCGAACAGCGCGAAGTAGACGATGACGAAGGCGATCAGCGAGGAACCGACCGCCGCCGCCGCGATCGGCGAGGCGCTGTCCGCCGTGGTGAGCAGGCCGTAGACAGTGTAGGGCTGGCGCCCGACCTCGGTGACCATCCAGCCCGCCAGCACCGCGGCGAAGCCGGAGGGGCCCATCAGGATGGCGGCGCGGTAGAGCCACGGCGCGTCATAGAGCCTGCGGCGATAGCGCATCCACAGGCTCCAGACGCCGATGCCGAGCATGGCGAAGCCGATGCCGACCATCACGCGGAAGCTCCAGAATACGATGGCCACGGGCGGGCGCTGGTCAGCCGGCCATTCGTTGAGGCCGCGCACCACGCCGTCCCATTCATGGGTCAGGATCAGCGAGCCCAGACGGGGGATGGCAATCTGGTGATCCACGCGGCGCTCGGCGGGGTTGGGGATGCCGAAGAGGATCAGGGGCGCGCCGGCATGGGTGTCGAAATGCCCCTCCATCGCCGCGACCTTGGCCGGCTGGTGCTCCAGCGTGTTCAGCCCGTGGAAGTCGCCGGCGACGATCTGCATCGGCGCCACGATGGCCGCCATCCACATCGCCATAGAGAACATCACCCGCGCCGCCGGCTGCGCGCGGTTGCGCAGCAGATGCAGCGCGCCCACGGCGCCCACCACGAAGGCGGTGGTGAGGTAGGCGGCCAGCACCATGTGGACCAGGCGATAGGGAAGCGAGGGGTTGAAGATTACCGCCCACCAATCGGTCACGACGAACTGGCCGACATCGTTCATCGCGTAGCCGGCTGGCGTCTGCATCCAGCTGTTCACCGCCAGGATCCAGAAGGCCGACATGAAGGTGCCGAGTGCGACCATCAGCGTTGCCAGGAAATGCAGCTTCGGCCCGACGCGCTCGCGCCCGAACAGCATGACGCCGAGGAAGCCCGCCTCGAGGAAGAAGGCCGAGAGCACCTCATAGCCCATCAGCGGGCCGATGACGGGGCCGACCTTATCGGAGAAGACGCTCCAGTTGGTGCCGAACTGGTAGCTCATGACGATGCCGGAGACGACGCCCATGCCGAAGGCGACGGCGAAGATCTTCTTCCAGTAGTTGAACAGGTCGAGGAAGACCGCGCGGCCGGTGGAGAGGTACAGCCCGTTCAGCACGGCCAGGAAGCTGGCGAGGCCGATGGAGAAGGCGGGGAAGATGATGTGGGCGCTGACGGTGAAGGCGAACTGGATGCGCGCCAGCGTCAGTGCGTCGAAGGACTCCATGGCAAACCCCGCTTAAATCATCATCGATGATGCAGGATATTGTCCGATCCGCCGAAAAGCAATATGCTGTTTAGAGGTTTTCTCGTGACGAAGGATCCACCTTGCGCCTCACCCAGTATTCCAACTTCACGCTCCGGACCCTGCAACTGGTGGCGCTCCGCGCCCCCGAGATCGTCACGGTGGATGACGTCGCCCGGGCGCATCGCGTCTCCAAGGCGCATCTGGTCAAGGTCGCCGGCGAATTGGCGCGCCGCGGCTATATCGAGACCATCCGCGGCCGGCGCGGCGGCATGCGCCTGGCGCGGCCGGCCGAGCAGATTACTGTCGGCGAGATCATCCGCTGGACGGAGGCGCCGCTCGAGCTGGTGGAGTGCTTCAACCCCGAGACCAACACCTGCCCGCTGCTCGGCGTGTGCCACCTTTCCCGCGGCCTGCACCGCGCAATGCGCGCTTTTCTCTCGGTTCTGGACGATTTGACCATTGCCGATATCGCGCTCAACAAAAGCGCACTGCTCGATCGGCTGGGTGGTAACGATCAGCCGGCTGCCGCGTTACTCCCTGTGGGCGCACAGTAGAGGCGATAGAGCGTCTCCAGGATCGCGGCCACTTCGGCGCTGGCCAGCCGGTAGAAGATCGTCTGGCCATCGCGCCTTGTCTCGACCAGCCGCAGGTCGCGCATCCGGGCGAGGTGCTGCGACAGCGCGGCCGGTGCCAGACCGACGAGCTCGGCCAGGTCACCGACGGATTTCTCGCCCTGAACCAGGTGGCATAGCGCCATCAGCCGCTTGGCGTTCGCCAGCGCCGCGAGCACGCGCGCTGCCTCCTCGGCCTTGGCCTCCAGGGACGCCAAAGCAGTATCATCGATATCCATTTTCATCTTGACACATTAGCACATGCGCGGATATGAAGACAGCATCAATCCGCTGGAGGATCTCGCCATGGTCAATATCGGTTCCCTCGATCGTGCCGTCCGCTTCGTGCTGGGCGCCGCCCTGCTCGCTGCTCCCTTCGCGCTGCCAGACCTCTTCGCACCGCTCGGCCAGTGGCGCTTCGCCGTGGCCGCGGTCGGCGCCGTGCTGTTCGGCACCGCGCTGTTCCGCATCTGCCCGGCCTACATGCTGTTCGGCATCCGCACCTGCGCGATCGGCAAGGCGTGACATGACCGCCACCGACTTCACCCCGGTGGCCTCGCTTCTCGGCGGCGCGCTGATCGGCGTGTCGGCCGTGATGCTGATGGCCGCCCAGGGGCGGATCGCCGGCGTCAGCGGCATCGCGGTGCGGTTGCTGCCGCCCTATGCCGACAATGAATTCGCCGGGCGCCTCGCCTTCATCCTCGGCATCGTTGTGGCGCCACTGGTCGTGCTGCTCGCCACAGGCACGGCGCCGCTTCCCAGCATCGAGGCGGGGCCTGCGCTGCTGGCCTTCGCCGGGCTGCTGGTCGGCTTCGGTTCGGTCTGGGGCAATGGCTGCACCTCGGGCCACGGCGTCTGCGGGCTGTCGCGGCTGTCGGTTCGCTCGCTGGTGGCGACGCTCACCTTCATGGCGACCGCGATGGCCACCGTTTTTCTCGTCCGGCACGTGCTGTGAGGCCCGTCATGTCCATCCTGGCGCAATTCGCCATCGGCTCAGTCTTTGGACTGGGACTGGTCATCGCCGGCATGTCCGACCCGGCGAAGGTGCTGAACTTCCTCGATCTCGGCGCCATTCCGACCGGCGGATGGGATCCGAGCCTCGCCTTCGTCATGGCCGGTGCCATTGCCGTGACCTTCATCGGCTTCAAGCTGGTGCTGCGGCGGCCGCAGCCGATCTTCGGCGGGAAATTCCACCTGCCGACCGCCACGGATATCGACGCGCGGATCATCGCCGGCCCGGCGATCTTCGGCATCGGCTGGGGCCTCGCCGGCTTCTGTCCTGGCCCGGCCTTCACGGCCCTGACAACCGGCGGCAGCACGGCCTTGATCTTTGTCGCGACGATGCTGGTCGGCATGGCGGGCGCCCGCTGGCTCGCAAACCGCCCCGCCACGCTCGTCCCGGCAACACCGCGCAGCTGACGCCAAGAGAAACCTGAGAGGAGACATCCCATGAACGCCATTCCGCATCGCGTCGAAACATCGGTGAAGCCCGACGTCACGGCCTTCTTCGACGCACCGACCAACACCATCAGCTACGTCGCGAAGGACCCGGCCTCGGTCGCCTGCGCCGTGGTCGATTCCGTCATGGACATCGACTATGCCGCCGGCCGCATCACGCATGGCTCGGCCGACGCCATCATCGCGCACATCAAAGCACATGGCCTGAAGCTCGAATGGCTGATCGAAACGCATGTGCACGCCGACCATCTCTCCGCCGCGCCCTACATCCAGCAGCAGCTCGGCGGCAAGATCGGCATCGGCGACCAGATCACCGTGGTGCAGGACGTCTTCGGCAAGGTGTTCAACGAGGGCACCGAGTTCCGCCGCGATGGCAGCCAGTTCGACCGTCTGTTCAAGGATGGCGACACCTACGTCATCGGCGGCATGACCGCCTTCGCGCTGCACACGCCCGGCCACACGCCAGCCTGCATGACGCATGTCATCGGCGACGCCGCCTTCGTCGGCGACACGCTGTTCATGCCCGATGGCGGCTCTGCCCGCGCCGATTTCCCAGGCGGCGATGCGCGCACGCTGTTCCGTTCGATCCATCGCGTGCTGGAACTGCCGCCCGAGACGCGACTGTTCATGTGCCACGACTACGGGCCGAACGGTCGCGACATCCAGTGGGAGACCACGGTGGCCGCGGAGCGCGCTGAGAACATCCATGTGAAAGATGGCGTCACCGAGGATGAGTTCGTCGCGATGCGCGAGGCACGCGACAGGACGCTCGGCATGCCGCGCCTCATCCTGCCCTCGCTGCAGGTGAACATGCGCGCCGGCGCCCTGCCGCCGCCCGATGCAAGCGGCAAGGTGTTCCTGAAAGTACCCGTCAACGCGCTGTGAGTCCTGCCGCCGCGGCGGCCAAGAACGAATTGGGAAGAATGATCATGCAACCGAAGCGCATCAACGCAAGCCTCTCGGTCTCGGAACAGTTCTCGGTCGCGGCGATCACCGGCAATCGCGGGCAGGTGAATTATGCGGCCGCCAAGGCCGGGCTGCATGGCGCCGTCCGTTCCCTCGCGCGCGAGGTCGCGAGCCGCGGCGTCACGGCCAATGCCGTCGCACCCGGCATCATCGCCTCGCCCGCGGTCGAGGCCGTGATGGATGCGAAGCAGATCGCCGCCATCGTGCCCGCCAAGCGGGCCGGAACGCCCGAGGAGGTGGCCGATCTCGTGGGTTTCCTCGCCTCGGACCAGGCCGGCTACATCAACGGGCAGGTTGTTTCCATCAATGGGGGAATGGCAGGATGACCGCATCCGTGGGGAGTTGCTGATGGAGCCCGATATCCTCGTGGTCGGTGGCGGCCCGGCCGGTTCGACGGCGGCGGCGTTGCTGGCCAAGGCCGGGCGGCGGGTCGTGCTGCTGGAGAAGGCGCGGCATCCGCGCTTCCACATCGGCGAGAGCCTGCTGCCGCGCAACCTCGACATCCTCGAGAAGCTCGGCGTGGTGGAGGAGGTGCGCGCGATGGGCGTGCACAAGCCGGGCGCCGAATTCGTCTCTGATCGCACCGGGCGCAGCGCGGCCTTCCCCTTCCGCCTGGCGCTCAACCGCTCGCGGACCCATGCCTGGCAGGTCAGGCGGGCGGATTTCGACGCGGCGCTGTTCCGCAACGCGAAGCGGCTCGGCGCCGATGCGCGGGAGGAGACCCAGGTCACCGAGATCCGCTTCGGCGCGAAGGGTGAGCGGGCCACCGTGGAGGCGCGGGACGCTGACGGGGCCAGCCTGACCTTCCGGCCGCGCTTCGTGCTCGACGCTTCGGGGCGGGACACCTTCCTGGCCGGCAAGATGCGCCTGAAGGAAGCGAACAAGCAGAACAACACGGCCGCGATGTACGCGCATTTCCAGGGCGTGGAGCGCCGCACGGGCGAGCTGGACGGCTATATCAGCATCCACCTGGCCGAGGATGGCTGGTTCTGGCTCATCCCCCTGCCGGGCGACGTGATGAGCGTGGGCTTTGTCGGCAATCAATCCGCCTGGAAGGGCCGGCAGGGCAGCGCGCAGGAGATCTTCAGCCAGCGCATCGCCTCAAGCCCCACGGTCAGCGCGCGGCTCAGGGGCGCCAGCATGGCCTCCGAGATCTACAGCACCGCCAACTACTCCTACCGCGCCACCTCCGGATGCGGCGATGGCTATCTGATGATCGGCGACGCCTATGGCTTCGTGGATCCGATGTTCTCGACCGGCGTGCTGATGGCCATGACCGCCGGCGAACTGGGCGCCGAGGCCGCCGATATCTGGCTGGATGATCCGGCGCGGGGCGAGAAGCTGGCCCTGCGCACCAACCGGGAATTGGCGCGCGCCATGGATCGCATCGGCTGGCTGATCTACCGCATCAATGACCCCGTGCTGCGCTCCCTCTTCATGGCGCCGCGCAACACGCTGTGGATGCGCGATGGCATCATCAACATGCTGGCGGGCAATCTCAGGGGGGATTGGCGGGCAGTGCTGCCGATCCTCTCCTTCAAGACCATTTTCCACGTCTTCTCGGCGCTGCATCGCGTGGGCCTCGGCCCGGCCATGCCGGAGGGCCACGCCGGGTCCCGCCTCGCTTGAGCGACGCGGCCATCGCACGGACCGCCGCGCGCTATCGGCGCTGCGCGCGCTTCACGCGACATTACGTGGCATCGAAGCTGAAGCGCGACCCGATCCATCGGGCGCTGCTCGACATGGCGCGGGACCAGTCTTTCGGGGAGATGGTGGATATCGGCTGCGGGCGCGGCCAGATCACCGTCGCACTTCTGGAAGCCGGGCTTGCCCGTTCCTGCATCGCGCTCGACTGGGCGGAGGCGTCGCTGGGTGATCTGCGGATGGCGGGGCAGGGACTTCCGATCGAGACCATCGCGCGGGACATGTCGCGCGATTTCCGGGTGCCGCCGGGTGACACGGCGCTGATCATTGATGTTCTCTACACCATGGATCGCCATGCCGCGCTTAGTCTCCTCGATGCGGCGGCGGATGCAGCGCGGCGGCGTGTCGTCGTGCGGAGCCTGGATCCGGCGGCGGGCTGGCGAGGACGCTTTGCCTTGGCGCTGGAGCGCGTGGCGCGGCCCTTCTGGCCCCATGCCGGGGCGCGGGTGGATCCCCTTCCACCGGCATTCCTGGCCGCGGCCCTGCAGCAGCGCGGCTTCGAGACCCGGATCATGCCGTGTTGGGGCGATACGCCCTTCGCCAATGTGCTCATCGTGGCGGAGCGGCAGGGCGTCTGAAGGCTGGCGGATGATCCGCCCGCCGCATCGGCGCTGGGCTGGTTCATTCGCGCATCTCCCCCGCCTTCGGCTCGCCCGGCACGCCGGCGATGGCTCCGCTGCAACGGCGCGGCGGCCTGGGGCCATGCCGTGGGGAGGTTTCGCCGACGCAGCCTATTCGCGCACGCGCTCCCACCCCTCGCCCGGGTTGAAGGCGGTGATCCCGGCGGCGAGGCCCGCCGTGTCCGGGCCCAGATTGGCCTGCCAGACATCGCCGCCATGGTTGATCATGAAAGTCATGATCCCGGTGGAGCCGTACCGAAACGGCGCGGCGATCACCGCCCAGCCGCCGATCATCCGCCCATTCACGACGTAGTCGAGCGCGCCGCCCGAGGCGTCGGGGCCCTGCGCTTCCAGAATGCGGAAGATGTAGCCGTGATAGGGCTGCGGCCGGTCGCCCGGGCGTGGCTGTGCATAGCCCCCGGCCGAGGCAGCGGCGACAAAGGGGCCGAGCGGGCTCGGCGGCTCGTTCGTGGCGGTGGGCCAGAACAGCCCGTCGCGCTGACCGGGCGTTGAGAAGAAGCGCCGTGCATAGGTGCTGAAGGCCCCCTGCCGGCCGGCGCCGCGCGCGAACTCGTCCTGCGCATCGGCGATGGCACGCAGCGCCTGGATGGTATCCAGCTCATTGCGGCCGATGCGACGGTCCAGGATCTCCTGCCGCGCCGCGCCGGCGTCGAAGCGCCAGGCGCCCCCGCGCTGCACCATGGGCAGCGGTAGCGGGAAGCCGTCCTGGCCGACCTGGAGCACGGCGCGCTCCGGCGTGGGGCGCAGGATTTCGGACTTCTCGGCGAAGCTGGCCAGGAAGCGGTCGCGCGCGCGGCGCCAGGCGGCGGGGTCGGCATCGCGCACCAGCGGCATGTTGGCGCTGCCGATCACGCGCTGCAGCGGGCCTTCGCGCCCGGCCTGCAAGGCGGCGATGAGCGCGGCGAAGCCCTCCTCGGGCGAGCGGAAGGCCTGGGGCGGGACGGGGCGCGGGGCCTCGGCCTGCGGCTCGGGCGCCTGTGGCGCCGACGGCGTCTGGGCCAGGGCGGGCGTCAGGTGAAGCAGCGCGGCCAGGGCGCCAAGGATCGCGATCCGGGTCATGTCCATCATCCTCATCGCCGGCCACCGCCGCCGCCACGGCCGCCACCACCCGCTGCGCGCGCGCCCCCTCCTCCGCCACCAGCAGCACGGGCGCCGCCGGCCCCGCCGCCTGCGGCGCGTGCGCCACCGCCACGGCCCGCCGCCGGCGCCGCGCCCGGCGCAGGTGG
>JBHYCX010000017.1:0-41219 GCA_051861325.1 Roseococcus sp. | reverse complement strand
ATACGCGCGGCGATGCGCCGCGTCGCGGAGACGATGGCCGAGATCGGCTGGGGCACCCGCTTCCAGGAGCTGAGCGAGGCGCAGGTGCTGACGCTGATCGAGGTCGCCGTCGGCGGCTTTCAGGAGGCGATGCAGGCCATCGCCCGGCAGGACGCGGCGGCGGAGGTGCCATTCTGATGCTCGACTTCAACAGCCGCAGCCAGACCTCAACGCATGTGAATGCCGCCATCGACGCGGCGCTGGTCACGGCCCATCAGGCGACACCGCCGCGCAGCTACCTGGGCGGCTCCCGCCTCGGCCATCCGGCTCGGTCATCTGACCGAGGCGCAGGCGCGGGCCTTTCGGCTGGCAGACAACCAGCTGGCGCTGAACTCGACCTGGGATGAGAGCCTGCTCGCCGCCGAACTGCAGGAGCTGCGGGCTGAGGAGTTCGACATTGGCCTGATCGGCTTTGACCAAGCGATGCTGGACCGGCTGTTGGCGGACGGCGCGGGCGACGCCCCGCCTGTCGCCTGCGATCCTGATGCGCCAGCGCCCGAGCCACCGGTCGTGGCGGTCACCCGGCCCGGCGACCTGTGGCAGCTGGGTCCGCACCGGCTGCTCTGCGGCGACGCCACCAGCGCGGCGGACGTAGCCCGGCTGCTGGATGGCGCGGCCCCGCATCTGATGATCACCGACCCGCCCTATGGCGTGAACTATGATCCGGAATGGCGGAACGAGGCCGGCGTCTCCGCCACCATGCGCACCGGCAAGGTGACGAATGACGACCGCGCCGACTGGCGCCAGGCCTGGGCAATGTTTCCCGGCGACGTTGCCTATGTCTGGCACGCCGGCGTGCACAGCCGCACGGTGATCGAGAGCCTGGAGGCGTCCGGCTTCGTGATCCGAAGCCAGATCGTCTGGGCGAAGTCGCGCTTCGTGTTGGGGCGTGGGGATTACCATTGGCAGCACGAGCCCTGCCTCTACGCGGTCCGTAAGGGCGCGACCGGTCACTGGCAGGGCGCGCGGGACCAGGCCACGCTCTGGGCCATCAGCAATGCTGGCGACGAGGATGCGGCCACGGTGCATGGCACGCAGAAGCCGGTGGAGTGCATGCGCCGGCCGATCATCAACAACAGCGCCGCAGGCGAGACGATCTACGATCCCTTCCTCGGCAGTGGCACCACGCTCATCGCTGCGGAGACGACGGGGCGGGTCTGCCACGCGGTGGATATCGACCCACGCTATGTCGATGTGGCGATCCAGCGTTGGCAGAATCTCACCGGCAAGGCGGCGGTACTGGCGGGTGAGGACCGGGTGTTCCGGGACGTGGCCGCAGCGCGTGGTGTCGCGCTCGCGGCATGATGCGTCAGCGGGGTGCCGTCGCGGCCTTCCGGGCGGCATCGAATGCGGCGACTGCGGCGGGCCAATCCAGGCTGGCGCCGTCGCCGAGCGTCTGCAGCGGGGCGAGGGCCACGCGGCGGCGCGTCCAGTAGTTCCCATCCAGCGTGGCGAGCCAGCCGGCCAAGCCCTGTGCGGCGAGGGCCATGGCGGCCGCCTCGACTTCCGCCGCGCTGGGCGGTGCGGCGCGCCCCATGGTCACGTGCCGGCCGTCCTGCGCCAGGATGATCCAGCGGCGTTCGGAGGACATCAGCCCTCCTCCTTCTCAGCCTGCCAGGTGGCGTAGTCCACCGTGGCGTAGATCCCGCGCCCGTCGCTGGCGGTGCAGACCTGGATCGTCGCGCGGCCCACGCTGCCGGTGCTGCGCGGCGCGGTGGCGAGCAGCTGGTGCCAGGCGGCGCGGTCCTGCGGGCCTTCGGCGGTCTCGTGCGGGAGGATGGTGGTGCTGGTCATCGTCGTCTCCGTGTCAGCGGGGCGGGATGCCCTGCGCGTGACGGACAATTCGCGCTGTGTCGGAGCGCAGCCAACTCGGTAGAGCGCCGGGAATCTGGATGATCCCCGGCGCTTCCGATGATGTTCAGTGGCGTGGCTGAGATGCTTCACTCCGCTAATGCGTAAATGGTGAAGGACCCCTTCGCGCCTGTCTTGTTCGGGCCGACCTGGCGGATGCGCTCGCGCACCTCGACCGTGTGGCCCTTCTTCTTCAGCCCCGCCATGAAGCCGCGCACCGTATTGCTGTTCCAGCCGGTGGCCTCGGCGATCTGCGCGACCGTCGCACCCTCGGGCCGGCGCAGCATCGCCAGCACCTGCTCCTGCTTCGTGCCCTCGCGCGGCTTGCGCGGCGCGCTGGCGTCCTGCGGTGCGCGCGTGGGCTTGCCGGCGAGCAGTGTGCGAAGGGCCGCCATCGGCGCGTCCAGCGCGCCGATCAGGTCGCCATCATGCGTCCCGAAGCGGGCGGCCTGATCGTCCCAGGCGGCGAGGATGGCCGCGGCGGTGTCGCGCAGGCTGGTGCGCGGCGTGGTGCTCCGCGCCGCGAGGGCCTGGTCCAGCAGGGCGATCTCCTCCGTCAGGGGCGCGGCCTGGGCGGGCTCGGCGGCGAGCGCGGTGCTTTCCCCGGCGCGGCGTCCGGCGCCACCGTGGGCGCCGTGTCGGGCACGCTGCCCTCGATGCCCGAGCAGTCGGGCTCGCCGGCCACCGCATCGCCCTCGTTGGGGTCGATGCCGATGGCGCGCAGCCCCTCATCGGTGATGCGGGCCACGATCCAAGTGCCGTCGTCATCCTGGCGCCAGCCGAGGCCGACATGCTCACGCGGGGCGTTGATCTCGGTGAGCAGGTTGTTCTTGATCAGGCTGCGGAAGACCGCGTTGCGCGCGGCAGCAGGCAGGGTCTTCGGCGCGCGGGCGAGGCCCATCTCGTGCTGCGCGGCGGCGCTCAGGATCACGCGCTGGGTGTCAGAAAGCTTGGTCATCGTGGTGGTCTCCGGTTCCGGGTGCCGACCATCGGCCCCTACTGCCGGGAGCCCCGCCGGCGCTGCCGGTCGGGGCGGTGCGGGATTGGCCTGTTTCAGGCTTCGTATTCGCCGCGGCGGAAATGTTGGTCCGCGATGTCCTTCAGCTTCGCGGTGGCATCCGAAAGCCAGGCCGCTTCGCCCCAGAGCACCGTCTCGGGGTCCGCACCGAAATGGTCTTCGCTGGCCTGGGTGAGTTCCGCGAGGAGGGCGTCGAATTCCGCCTTCTTCGCGAGGAAGGCGGCCAGGCTGTTTTCCTGGTTGCGGGCGGCGCGGGCGGTGCGGTCGGTCATGCTGGTCTCCGTCGTGGTGCAGGGCGTTATGCTCTGCGTGTGACGGACCATTCGCGCTGTGCCGCGCACGAGCCAAGCGCATCTCGCGCGCATCGAATTGCTAAGATCGGAGGGGTTCGATCACATCATGATCGCAGCCGCTTCCGATGCGCTGGTGCCCTCGCAGCGCGAGGTAGCGCGCCGGCTGGGCATCTCGCACACCGCGCTGCAGAAGGCCGCCCAGTCCGGCCGTATCGCACAGGAACCGGGCGGCGGCTGGGACGTCGAGAAGGTCCGCGCGCGCCTGGCCGCAAGCAGCGATCCGGCGCGCAAGACGGCGGCCATGGTGGCGCCAGTACCGGCACAGCCATCGCCACCGCCGACCCCACCGCGGCCAGCATTCGTCGCCCCGCCCTTGCCGGAGCCGCTGCCCACGCCCTCCGCCGGCGGCAGCAGCTTCCACAACGCCCGCACCGCCAACGAGATGCTCAAGGCGCAGGAGCGCAAGCTCCGGCTCGATGAGCGTCGTGGCCAACTGGTCGAGAAGGCGCGCGCGCTGATGCTGGTGCACCGGCTGGCCAAGGAGGAGCGCGATGCCATCCTCGCCTGGCCAGCCCGCATCGCCGCGGAACTGGCGGCCGAACTCGGCGTCGACGCCCATCGGCTGCAGACGCTGATGGACGCCCGGCTGCGGCAGCACCTGGCCGAACGCAACGACGTCCGCGTGGCGGTCGCATGATGACCGGCGAGCAGATCATCGCCGAACTCGGCGGCTTCGACGGCGCCGCCGAGATTCTGCAGGCCTGGCGCGACGGCATGGCGCCGGAGCCCGCCCTGCTGGTCTCGGACTGGGCCGACAAGCACCGCATGCTCGGCTCTCGCGGCAGCGCCGAGCCGGGACCATGGCGCACCAACCGCACGCCCTATCTGCGCGACGTGATGGATGCGCTGTCGCCGGCACACCCGGCCCGGCGCGTGGTCTTCATGAAAGGGGCGCAGGTCGGAGGTACGGAGTGCGGCAACAATTGGATTGGTTACGTCATCCATCACGCACCCGGCCCCATGCTTGCGGTGCAGCCAACCACTGAACTGGCCAAGCGCTTCTCCGACCAGCGCATCGACCCGCTGGTCGAGGAGACGCCGGCCATCCGGCAGCGCGTCGCGCCGGCCCGATCGCGCGACAGCGGCAATCGCCAGCTCAGCAAGGAGTTCCCCGGCGGCCAGCTGGTGATGACCGGCGCCAACAGCGCGGTCGGCCTGCGCTCCATGTCGGCGCGCTTCCTGTTTCTGGACGAAGTCGACGCCTATCCCGGCGACGTTGAGGGCGAGGGCGATCCCGTCGCCCTCGCCGAGGCCCGCGCCCGCACCTTCGGCTGGCGGCGCAAGACGCTGCTGGTCTCGACGCCCACCATTTCCGGCCTGTCGCGCATCGAGCGGGAATACCTCGCCTCCGACCAGCGGCGGTTCTTTCTGCCCTGTCCGCATTGCGCGGCGATGCAGTGGCTGCGCTTCGAGCGGCTGGTCTGGGACAAGGGCGAACCGGATAGCGCCCGCTATCTCTGCGAGACCTGCGACGGCGCCATCGGTGAGCAGCACAAGACGGTGATGCTGGCCGGCGGCGAGTGGCGCCCCACCGCCATCCCGCAGGATCCGCACGCGATCGGCTTCCACATCTCGGCGCTCTACTCCCCGGTCGGCTGGTTCTCCTGGTCGCAGGCGGTGCGGGATTGGGAGGCGGCGCAGGGCGACGACCGCGCCATCAAGACATTTCGGAACACCGTGCTGGGCGAGACCTGGCAGGAAAGCGGTGAGGCACCGGACTGGCAGCGGCTCTACGATCGGCGGGAGGAATGGGTGCCGGGCACGGTGGCGGCCGAGGGGCTGCTGCTGACTGCCGGCGTCGATGTGCAGCGCGATCGCCTCGAGGCCAGCATCTGGGCCTGGGCGCAGGATCGCCAGTCATGGTTGATCGAGCATCGCATCCTGGTCGGCAATCCCTTCGAGGCGCCGGTTTGGGACGAGCTGCGCGGCCTGCTTGGTGAGACCTGGCGGCACGCGTCTGGCCACCGGCTCGGGCTCGCCATGACCGCGATCGACAGCGGCGACGGCATGACGACCGCCGAGGTCTATGCCTTCGTGCGCCGCACCGGTGCCGGCCGCGCCATTGCCGTGAAGGGCCAGGACGGGCTGCGCGCCGCGATCGGCCAGCCCTCGGCCACGGAGGTGCGACGGAATGGCCGCAAGCTGGGCGGGCTGAAGGTCTGGCCAGTGGGGTCGTCCTTCCTGAAGGGCGAGACCTATGGCTGGCTGAAGCTGGAGCGGCCGACGGCGGAGAGCGGCGATCCATTCCCGCCCGGCTTTGTCCACCTGCCGCTGCACGCGGCCGGTGAGGAATTCTGCCGGCAGCTCACCGCCGAGCAGTTCGTCGCCCGCGCCGGCCGCAACGGCTTTCGCCGGCTGGAATGGGTCAAAACGCGCGAGCGCAACGAGGCGCTGGACTGCCGGGTCTATGCGCGTGCCGCCGCGGCCGCGCTCGGCATGGATGGCTGGGGCGATGGGCGCTGGGCGCGGATGGCGGATGCGCTGTCGCTCCCTGCCGCAGAAACCGTTGCACCGACCCAGGCCGATGGTGCTGCGCCGAACACCACCACCGGAACGCGCCCACGCGGCTGGCTCGCGCCGCGTGGCAATTGGCTTCGCTGAGGGAGGACGTTCATGGACCCGACCGTCCTCGCCTGGGCGCTGGCGCAGTCCGTCGGCACCCGCGCCGCCGTCCTGGCCGCAGCCTTCACCGGCGGCACCATGCGCGTGACCTTCGACGGCCGCACGGTGGAATACCGCTCCCTGGATGAGCTCGGCCGCGCGCTGTCTGTTCTGCATGCGGCGGAGAACAGCGCCGCGCGCCGGCCCAACGTCACCTTCGCCGGCTTCTCCCGCGAGGGAACCAGGTGATGGGGCGCCTTCGTGATGCCTGGCACGCGCTGCGTGGCTACGCCGCCGCGCAGGACAGTCGCGCCTCCAGCTGGGCGGCCTCCGGCAGCAGCGCCACCGCGGAGGTCGGCGCCGCCGCACCCACGGTGGCGCGGCGCGCCCGCGATGCTGTCCGCAACGACCCGTATGCCGCCCGCATCGTCGATCTCTGGACCGGCAATGCCGTCGGCGCCGGCATCACCACCCGCCACCCACGGTGGCGCGGCGCGCCCGCGATGCTGTCCGCAACGACCCGTATGCCGCCCGCATCGTCGATCTCTGGACCGGCAATGCCGTCGGCGCCGGCATCACCACCCGCTGGCCGGACAAGCCGCATGCCGAAGCCTGGCGCCGCTGGTCCGACAGCACAGCCTGCGATGCCGAGGGCCGCCTCGACCTTTACGGCCTGCAGGCGCTGGTCATGCGCGCCGTGGTCGAGAGCGGCGAATGCTTCGTCCGGCTGCTACCGGCCGACATCACGCCGGCGAACCCGATCGGGCTGCGGCTCCAGGTGCTCGAAAGCGACCACCTCGACACGGCGCGGCAGGGCGTCATCGAAGGCATCCCCACCCTGCAGGGCATTGGGCTGGGCGAGGCCGGTGAGCCGGTCGGCTACTGGTTGCATCGCGTGCACCCCGGCGCGTCCTGGGTTCTGCCGGGGGGCGCCACCTGGCTGAGCAGCCAGCGCGTCCCGGCCCGCGACGTGCTGCACATCTATCGCAAGCGCCGGCCCGGCCAGCTGCGCGACGTGTCCTGGCTGGCGCCGGTGCTCACCCGGCTGCGCGACCTCGGCGATTACGAGGCCGCGTTGCTCATGAAGGCCAAGATCGAGGCCTGCCTCGCCGCGGTCGTCTCCGAGGATGGCGACGATGCCATGACCGGTCCGGCCTCGGGCCTGCTGCGCGACGCCCAGGGCAGGACCGTCGAGAGCTTCGAGCCGGGCATGATCCTGTATCGCCGCGGCATGGGATCGGTGGAGGTGGTGAATCCCTCCGGTGGTGGCAGCCACGCCGCCTTCGCACGGCGCGCGCTGGAGGCCTCCGCGGTCGGCGCCGGCCTGACCTATGACCAGGTGGCCGGCGATCTGAGCCAGGCGAACTACTCCAGCTTGCGGGCCGGCAAGATCGAGTTCCGCCGCCTCTGCGAGCAGGTGCAGTACGGCATGCTCATTCCGATGCTGGTGCGGCCGATCGCGGATCGCTTCCACGCCCAGGGCGCGCTGCTCGGGTTGTGGGGCGCCGAGGTGCCGGAGGGCCTCTCGCACGTCCCGCCGGCGCACGAGATGATCGACCCGCTTAAGGACACCACCGCGCTGATCGCCCAGGTGCGCGCCGGCTTCGTCCCGCAGCCGGAGGCGGTCGGCGCCTTCGGCTACGACTTCCGCCAGGTCGTCGAGATGATCCGCGAGGCCAATGCCTTGCTCGACGAGGCGGGCCTGTCGCTCGACACCGATCCCCGCCGCGTCGCCAAGTCCGGCGCGGCCCAGGACGCCGCCCAACTCGCCGCCATCGAGATCGCCGCCACGGGTGCCGCCTCGCCCCGCGCTGATGCGCCGGCCGATGCGGGCGCCGCCCCCGATCCAGGAGCCACATCATGATCCCAGGCGGCTACGACTGGGCCGACGACATGCTCAAGGTCAAAAGCATGCGTCGGCGCTTCCGCGATAATTTCGGGGGCGACGCCATCAACCCGACCCGCTGGGAGGTGCTGTCCACCGGCAGCGGCATGACGCTGTCCGTCGCCAATGGCAGCGCGCAGATCTCCACCGGCACCACGCTGGATGACGAGCTGATCTTGCTGAGCCGGCAGAGCTTCATGCTGCCGCTGCGCGCGATGGTGGCGCTCAACCTCAGCCAGCGCATCGCCGGCCAGACCGCCTGGCTGGAACTGGTTAGCATCACGCCCGAGACGTGTGTGCCCGACGAGCGCAACATCGTGGCCTGGCGCCTGGACGGCATCAGCGCCACGCTCGCCAACTACGAAGTCGGCAGCGACGGCGCGCCGCGGCTCGGCACCGCCTCGGGCGTCACCATCCCAACCACGGCTCCGGCCGGCTGGTCGGTGCTGGAGCTCGAGCCGAACAGCGACGAATGCTACTTCCACGGCCGCGCGCTGGACGGCACCGGGCTGCGCGCCAACTCCTACGCCCGCCAGCAGCAGCTGCCCGATCCTGCCGGGCTCTATCGCTTTCGCATTCGCGTGCGGAACCGGCAGGTCTTCCACGGCATCTCCGCTGTCACCAACAACGGCAGCAGCGCGGTGCGCATCACGCGTGCCGCACATGGCTACGCGACCTCTGACTCCGTGACGGTGGCCAATGTCGCCGGCGTACCGGGGGCGAATGGCACCTTCGCCATCACCGTCATCGATGCAAACAACTTCGACCTGATCGGTTCGAGCTTCACCGGCGCCTATGTGAACACCGGCTGGGCGACGATCAGCCGCAACCTGGCGCCGGCGTCGAACACTGATCTGCGGCTGCAATTCGTCTCGATCTCCGACTACGCCGAGCTCACCACCGCCATCACGGCCGGCCGCGCCAATGCCGTCGCTGGCCAGGGGATCGGGGTCAACGTGCTCAGCGCGGCCGCCCCCGCGCTCAGCGTGGTCGGCGGCCAAGCGCGCAACACGGCGGGTGCCGTGCCGGTGCTGGCCGCCACGGGCTATTCAGCGAACCCGGTGGCGGTGACGACCGCACGCGGTGTCGACCTGCTGGCCACGCTGATCGGCGCGATCGTGACCAAGCCCTATGCCATCCCCGAGGCCGATTGGACCTATGCGGGGCCGCTGGCCGGCATCGCCACCGGCAGCGACACCGTGGTGCAGGCCGCGGGCGGCGCCGGCATTCGCCGTTACGTGACGGGGATGCAGGTGCAGAACGCCAGCGCCACGGCCACGGAGTTCCAGATTCGCGACGGCACGACGCCGGTCTGGCGCGCGCTGCTGCCGGCCAACCTCGGCCCCACCAACATCGACTTCCCGACCCCGCTGCGCACCACGGCCAATGCTGCACTGAACATCCAGGCGGTGACGGCCAGCGCGGTGGTGATCGCCAACCTCCAGGGCTTCACGGCGCCCTAAGCCCAGGATTTTTGCCCATGACAGAACCGATCGAACCGGGCGGGGATATCCCCGCGCCGGATCGAATGCCCAACGCTGGGCAATCGATCACTGCGTGCCGCGCACTCGCAGCGCCGGTCACCGTTAACCGCGCGGCCCGCACAGTCGAGGTGGTGTGGTCCACCGGCGCGCGGGCTCGCAACTTCGTGCCGCCGCTCGGCCCCATCATCGAGGAGCTCGACATGCGGCCCGAAGCGGTGCGCATGGATGCGCTCCGCTCCGGCCGGGCACCCGTGCTGGACACCCACCGCCGCGCGGGCACCCGCGACGTGCTGGGCCGCGTCACCGCCGCTCGCCTCGAGGCGGGCCGCGGCTACGCCACGCTGCAATTCAGCGGCGCCGATGACGTCGAATCAGTCTGGCAGCGCGTCGCCGACGGCACGCTGCAGTCTGTCAGCGTTGGCTATCGCGTCCATCGCTACGAGCCGCGGCCGGACGCCGCCACCGGCCAGACCATCCACCGCGCCGTGGATTGGGAGCCCTACGAGATCTCGATCGTGCCCGTCCCGGTGGATGGCCTGGCCGTGATCCGTGGCGAGGAGTCGCAGGGCACTCCCGCCACCGCCATCGAACCCGCCCTGACCGAGGAACCCACCATGACCGAGACGACGCCGGCTTCGCCGGATCCCGCGCCGGCGCCGCCTGCGCCGCCCATCGCACACACGCCCCAGGAGAACCCCGTGACCACGACGCCCGCCAGCCCGCCCGCCGCTCCGCCCGAGCCGACCCGTGCCGCGCCGCCGGCCCCCGACCTGGACGCCATCCGCGCCGAGGCGGACCGCGCCGCCGTCGAGCGCATCGCCGCCTACGAGCCGGTCCTCGCCGGCGCCCGCGGCTTGGTGACCCCCGACATGCTCGACGCCATGCGCGAGGCCGCGATCCGCGACCGCATCTCCCCCGAGGTGCTGCGCGGCCGCCTGTGGGACGCCTTCGCCACCCAGGGCCCGCGCCCGAGCCTGCCGGCGCGCCCCGAGGCCGGCCCCGGCCAGGACGACCCCGCGAGCCTGCTCGACGCCATGGCCGAAGCGCTCGCCGCCCGCTCCATGCCCGGCTACCAGGCACCCAGCACGGGCCCCGGCGCCGGCCGCCACGTCGAGTTCATGGGCTGGCGCCCCTCCGACATGATGGGCGAACTGCTGCGCGCCCGCGGCGAGCGGAACATTCCCCGCAACCCGACCATCCTGGCCGAGCGCGCCTTCCACACCACCTCCGACTTCCCGGCGCTGCTCTCGGCCGCGGCCAACAAGATGCTGCTCGCGGCCTATGCCCCGGCGCAGCCGACCTATCGCACGCTGTTCCTCCGCCGCGACTTCCGGGACTTCAAGCCGCACCGCCACCTGCGCGTGGGTGACTTCCCCAATCTCGTGGCGCTCTCCGAAAACGGCGAGATCCAGGCCGGCACCATGTCGGAAAGCCAGGAGCTCGTCTTCCTGCAGACCTTCGCGCGGCGCATCCGCGTCACGCGGCAGATGCTGGTGAATGACGACCTCGGCGCCTTCACTGACTTCGCCAGCATGATCGGCCGGCGCGTCGCCGATTTCGAGAACGCCACGGCCTATGCGCTCGTGAACAGCGCCACCGGTGACGGCCCGACGCTGGTCACCGGCGCAGCCCCGGTCTTTGCCACGGGCGCCGCCCGGCTCAACAAGGCCAGCGCCGGCACGCTGCTTGACCTGGGCAATCTCGCGCTGGGGCGTGCCGCGGTGATGCGGCAGCGGACGCTGGACGGGCTGCCCATCGCGGTGGGGTCGCAGATGCGCCTGCTGGTAGGGCCGAACCAGGAGCTCGCCGCCCGGCAGCTCACCGTCTCGGTGCAGGCGACGCAGACCAGCAACGCCAACGTCTATGCGGGCTTCGTGCAGCCGCTGGTCGAGCCGCTGATCCCCGCCAACCGCTGGTATCTGTTCTCCGATCCCTTCGCCGCACCGGTCTATGTCTACGGCTACCTGAACGGTGCCGAGGGGCCGCAGGTCACCACGGGCAATGTCCAGGGCGTGGATGGCGTCGAGGTGTCGGTGATCTTCGACTTCGGCGTCGGCGCCATCGACTGGCGCGGCGCCTGGTTCAATCCGGGCATCTGATCCCCACCGCCACCCGTCAGTCTAGCCATCATCAATCCATGCAGAGGGCGTCCGACACCGGGTCCCCGGCCAAGCAAATGCTTGGCTGGGCGGTGGGGGCGCCTTCTGCGTTTCTGGAGACCCCATCCCCATGCGCAACTATGTCCAGCCGGGCAACAGCCTGGCCATCGCCGTCCCCTATGCGGGCGGCATCCTCTCCGGCCAGGGCGTCCTGATCGGGGCGCTGTTCGGCGTCGCCGCCGTCGATGGTGCGCAGAACGCCATCATCGAGGCCGCCACCCAGGGCGTGTTCGACATCACAAAGGAGCCTGCGCTCGCGATCACCGCCGGTGCGCGCGTCTTCTGGGACAACACCAACCGGCGCATCACCGCCACCGCCACGGGAAATTTCCAGGTCGGCATCGCCAGCCTGGCGGCGCTGGCCGCGGACACCACCGTCCGCGTCTGGCTCAACCGCGTGCCGGCGATCGGCACATGAGCGTCGATCCCAAGGCAACCCGGGGCTATCGCAACCGCAATCCGGGCAACATCGAGCATGTCCCCGCCAACAAGTGGCAGGGGCTGGCCGATCCCCCCTCAGATGGGCGCTTCTGCCGCTTCACCAGCCATGAGTTCGGCATCCGTGCGCTGGCTGCACTGCTGGTCACCTACCAGGACCGGCACAAGCTGCGGACGCCGCGCGCGATCATCGAGCGCTGGGCGCCGAAGGTGGAGAACGACACCGCCGCGTACATCGCGGTGGTGGCGCGGCGGATCGGCGTCGGGCCTGACGATGCGATCGACCTGCATCGGCACGATCACCTCCGGCCGCTGGTCGAGGCGATCATCCACCACGAATGCGCCGGACTGAGCTATCCGGCCGGCGTCATCGATCGGGCGCTCACCCTGGCCGGGGTGCCGCCCGCGCCGCCGGTGACCCTGCGCGAGGTGGCAGCCGCGACGGGCACCGGCCGCGGCGCGGTGCTGGTGGGCGCGGCTGGCATCGCCACCGCCGTGGCGCAGGCTGCACCGGCCATCCAGGCGCTCGGCACCCTCGCGCCGGCCGTTGCCATCGCGGTCATCGCCGCGGCGGTGCTGGGCGTGCTCGTCTGGCGGCTGCGGCGGCCAGCTTGAGCGCCTTCGCCGCGGCCATGGACGCGCTGGCCGCAGATCCGAACATCGGCACGGATGCGAGCTATCGCGCGGGCGGGACCGGTGCGCCGGTCCTGCTCCGCGTGGTCCGCTCGGCGCCGGACCGGCTGGGCGATGCCTTCGGCACGAGCGTGATCCAGGCCAGCGACGTGCTGACCGTGGCCATAGCCGTGCTGCCCGCCGTCGGCGCGGACGACACCTTCACGCTCGGCGCCGACACCCTGACCGTCCAGCACGCCGAGCGCGACGCCGCCGGCATCGCCTGGCGCGTCTTTTGCCGCCGATAGGAGCACCGCCATGATCGATCCGGAGCGCATCGGCAGCATCGTCGGCGAGGCGCTGCTCGCCGGCGCCCTGGGTGCGCTCGGGGCGATGGCGCGCTTCTCGTCCACCGACCGACCGCTGCTCACCCGCGCCTATCTGCTGCACGCGCTGGCCGGCGGTAGCCTCGGCACCGGTGCCTGGCTGATCGCCCATGCCTTTGAGCTCGATGGCTGGTGGCTGTTTGCCGTCGCGTGGCTCGCCGGCACGCTCGGCTATGCCGCGCTGCACGACCTGCTGCTCCGGATCCTCAGCCGCAAGTTCGGCGGGCGCTGATCCATGCGGCTCGGCGCCAGTATCGTCGGCGACCTTCGCAAGGTCCTGGCCGATGAGGTGAAGGCAGGCGAGCGCGCGGCGATGACCGCCATCCGTGCCGAGACCGAGCAGGTGAAAGCCGAGCTGCGCCGGCAGGTGACGACGGCCTTCTCGGGCAACGCGCGCGGCATCGCCAATGCCTGGCGGTCGATGATCTTCCCGAGGTCTGGGCAGTCGCTCCGGCCGGCGGGGCTGGTCTTCACCAAGGTGCCGAACGTCATCGACGCCTTCGAACGAGGCGCCCTGATCCGCGCCAAGGGTGGCGGCAAGTTCCTCGCCATGCCGACCGGCTTCAACGCCGCCAGGGGGCGCCGGGGCCGCGGCGAGAAGGGCATGCGCGTCACGCCGGCGCAGATGGTCGCCTCCGGCCAGGCCTTCCTCCGGCCGTTCAAGTCGGGCCGTGGCTTCGTGTGGTGCCTGCCGTTGCGCCAGGGCGAACAGACGGGCCGGCGGCGACGAACCAGGCTGGTGGCGGGTGGGGTCACCGAAGTTGGCACCGCGAACCGCAAGGGGCGCGAGGCCTGGGCGCGCGGGCTGCTGGAGCAGGGGATGGTGCCGATGTTCCTGCTGCTGCCCCAGGTGAAGCTGGCCAAGCGGCTGGACGTGCGAGGTGCCGCCGAGCGCGGGCTGCGCCGCCTGCCGGACCGCTTCGTCGCGGCTTGGGAACGCGAGAGCGGGAGGACCGCATGAGCGCGCGCGAGACTGCCATCGCGGCGCTGCACAGCCGAATCGTCACGTCGCTGGCGGTTCGGAACCCGGCGCCGATCGTGCTGCGGGGCGAGACCATCCCACAGCGCATTCCCACCGGCGGGCTGGTCGTGGTCCGCGACGGCGAGACGGTGGAGGAGACGCCCATACTCTCGCCGCTCGCCTGGCAGATCGAGCATCGCGCCGAGGTCGAAATCACCGTCGCCGGCGCCATGCCCGCCGCGCGCAGCACCTTGCTCGATGCGCTGCTGGTGGATGTTGCCGCAGCGATCACCGCCAACCGCACCCTCGGCGGCACCGTCGAATGGGCGCAGCCCAGCAGCGCGTCCTTCGAGGATGTCGAATTCGAAGGTGCGGCCGCGGCGCGCGCGGCCGCCATCCCCGTCACCCTCTGGTTCACCGTCACCGGCTCGCCGCTGGCCTGATCCCCCTCCAGGAGAACGCCCATGCCCCGTGCCATCGGCGCGAATTGCCGCCTGCTCATGCTGCCCGAAACCACCTACGGCACCGCACCCGGCAGCAACTGGCGACGCATGCCGTTTCTGTCCTGCGATCTCGGCGCTGAGCAGCCGCTGCTCGATGCCGACGTCATCGGCGTGGGCAGCAACCGCGATCCTGCAGCACCCTTCCTCGACACAGTGACGGTCGCCGGCCAGGCGGTGGTGCCGGTCGACCTGATCAACATCGGGCACTGGCTGCGCCTGCTACTCGGCGCACCGACCACCACCGGCACCACCAACTTCATCCACACCTTCGCTTCGGGCGCGGCCGCACTGCCCAGCAACGCGATGGAGATCGGCTATCCCGACGTGCCGTCTTTCGACGTGTGCACGGGCGTGCGCGCCGACACACTGGAACTGGATTTCACGCCAACCGGCGCGGCAACAGCGACCTTCGGGCTGCTCGGCCAGGGCTCGGTGCGCACCGGTGCCACATCAGGTGGCACGCCGACCAGCGCGGCCTACACCGCCTTCAACAAAGCGCAGGGATCCATCACCCGCAGCAGCGTGGCGCTGGCGCAGGTCACCGGCGCGCGGCTCACCTACGCCAACGGGATGGAGGCGGTGCGCACCATCCGCGCCGATCGCCGCGTCGAGGGCGTGGATCCCGGCATCGCGCGCTGCACGGGCCAGATCACGGTGCGCTTCGAGAACACCACGCTGCTGGCGCAGGCGCAGGCTGGCACCTCGGCGGAATTCGCGCTGGCCTTCACCATCGACGCGAACCGCAGCCTGACGATCACGCTGCACGAGGTTTACCTGGCACTCGCCAAGACGCCGATCGAGGGGCCGGCTGGCGTGGAGGCGAGCTTTGATTTCCGGGCGGCGTTCAACGCGACGGCGACGCGCATGATGACCGCGGTGCTGCGCAATCAGCAAGCGGCAGCGGACTATGCCTAGATCCTCGGAGCGATCGCGTTAGTGCAATCGAAGTTACCTGTTCACCCGCACCACCTTCACCTTCACAGAATGCAGCTTTGCAAGATCGCTGATGTGAGAGGGCGGGTCTACTTCGACGACTAGCGTCGAGACGATTCGCATGTCCGGCGTTGTGCCAACGCGTTGTGCGCGGAGGACAGCGCGAAATTTTATGCATTGGTAAACGCCGCGACGGAGATCCGGCTCACTGGATCGAACGGACTTCACTTCGACCAGATCGATGCGCGTGCCGTTCTCGAAGAAGACGTCGACCTCATCACCAGAAAGCAGCTGAAGCTCGACCTGCGACCTAGCGGGCTTCTGCGCGGCTCCAACCGTTCGAGGATGTTTGAGCACATAGTGCTTCAACGCTTTGTGCTCTTCGCTCTCTGCCGGCCCACCGAAGGCTTTGCCGGCCTTTGTTGGCGGATCACCGTCCTTCTCGGCGCCGTCGATAAGGACGCTTGGGTCAGACGGAGGTGGTGTGGTGCCGAACAGCTTTTTGAAAACCTGTGGCCACTTCCCATAGGCATAAACTTCACGCGCTGCTTTGCCGACGAGATCGATCTTTACCTTCCTCGGAAGCGGCTTCGCGGTCACGTCAAACCACTCACGTAGAAACCCATCAGCGCCCTCGCCAGGCTCGCCGGACTGCCCGTTCACGATCAGAACATTGATGAGTGGTGCATTGGGCACAACGGCATGAATTTTTTCCATCAGCGTGCCAACGACGCTGCCGATGTGCGTAGGAAAGACTTTGCCGTCGATGCGTAGGTCGCGTTGGAGGGCATCGGCAATTTGCCCGTAAGTGATCGTGGAGTTCCCTGCGACTACCGGAAGTAGGTAGCCAAACGTCGGTGCCAGTCCGTCGGAGCACAGCTGCTCCAAAGTATACGCCATCACCTGATCTCCATTTCCACCCGTGCTGAAGCCTATAGCAGGCAGCGGAAGTGGTTGCGCGCCCGGTCAGGCGTTGGCCTTACGTTGAGCGCCACTCTGGTCGGCGAAGCGGCATCAAGCCATCCCCAGGAGAAGCGGAGATATCGCGATGCTCACACTCGACCTCCCGGTCGAGCCGTACTGGCTTGACCTGCCCCGCGGCGTCCGCGTCGAAATCCGCCCCGTTACCACTGCCGTGATGGCCGCGGCCCAGGCCGGCTCCGCCCGCCGCCTCGGCGCGTTGCGGGCCGCATCCGAAGATCTCGACCCCGACATGGCCCGCGGCCTGGCCTTCGCCTTCCTGGTCAAGGCGCTCGCCCGCCACGCCGTCACCGCCTGGGAGGGCGTCGGCGACCCTGCCGGCAAGCCGCTGCCGCTCTCGCCCGAGGCGGTCGAGCGCCTGATGGACATGGATGAGATGGCCGCCGCCTTCTGGGATCGCGCGACCGGCCCCGTCGCCACCGTGGCCCTGGAGGGAAACGGCTAAGGGCCCGCGCCGAATGGCATTTCGGCCAGGGCCCTGACTACTGCCGTAGCTGCGCGGCGCTCGATCGCGACTGCGGCCTCGCCTGCCCCTACGCCGCCCACGCCCCCGCCAGCGTCGAGGGCGCCGCAGCTTGGGCCGCTGGCACCACCTGCGCCACGGCAACCATGGCGGGCATCGATCTCGACATGCCAGCTGCGCTCGCCACCGCCCGCGAGATGGGCGCCTCCGGCTGGGCCGCAGCGGAACTCCTGCTGGCCATGCGCATGGGCCTCGCCGCCGGCAGCGCCGCACGCCGCACTGATCCCCCCGGGTCCTGACCACCTCACCGACGCAGGAGGCGTGACGCATGGCGGATAGCACGCGCCGCGTCTCCGTCCGGCTGTCCCTGGACGATGCTGCCCGGGTCAAGCAGGAGCTGCGCGAGGTCGGTGAGACCGGCCAGCGGAGCCTGGAGCGCATCCAGGGCGGCGCCGACCGCGCCTCCCGCGCACTGGACCTGCTCGATGTCGCCGTCCGCGGCGTGCAGGTCGCCGGCCTCGCCGCCGGGCTGCGCGCCGTTGTGGTCGCCGGGGACGCGCTGACCCAGTCCATGGGCCGGCTGAACACCGCGCTGGGCTCCGTCGAGCGCGCCGGCGAGATCTACGACCGGCTGTACCGCGACAGCCTGCAGACCGGCGTCGCGGTTCGCGAGAGCGTGGACGCTTTCGCGCGCTTCTCGATCGCGGCCCGCGAGATCGGCGCCACCTCCGACCAGGTCGCCACCCTCGTCGGCGGCCTGCAGCGCATCGCCATCGCGTCGGGCGCCTCGCAGCAGGAAATCGCCTCCAGCACGCAGCAGCTCGCCCAGGCCCTGGCCTCGGGCACGCTGCAGGGTGATGAGCTGCGCTCGATCCTTGAAGGCCTGCCCACCCTGGCGCAGGCACTCGCCCGCGAGCTGGGCGTCTCCATCGGCGAGCTGCGCAAGCTGGGCAGTGAGGGCAAGCTCACCGCCGACACGGTGTTCCCCGCGCTGCTGCGCGCCGTCGAGCGGCTGAATGGCGAGTTCGAGCGCGCGCCGCTCTCCGTCGGACGTGCCTTTGGCCAGCTCACCGCCGCCGCCGACCAATTCCTCGCCCGACTGGACCAGGCGATCGGCCTGTCCAACGCGCTGGCCCGTGCGCTGTCCGGGGCCGCCCGCGTGCTGGACGGCGTGCGCCGCGGCTCCGGGCTGCTGCTGCCCAGCGAGCAGGAGGCGGACCGCCGCGCCCAGGCTGAGGCGCTGCGCGCCCAGATCGCCCGCCTCGAGGCCGAGAATGACGGCCGCGACAGCCTGCGCTCCCAGCCCCGGCGCGGCTCCATTCGCGGGGGGCTGGTCGGCGCCGCCCAGCAGCAGGCCGGCGTGGATCGCGCCGCCCGGCTGGAGGAGCTGCGCCGGCAGTACTCGGAACTCCAGGAGGAGATCACCCGCGGCGAGCAGGCCGCCGGCGAGCGCCAGCGCACCGAGCAGGAGGCGGCAGCCAGCCAGGCGGCCGAGGCCCGCCGCCGCCGTACCGCCGCCGATGCCGAGGAACTGCGCAAGGCGCTGGACGACCGCTTTCGCATCAACAGCGAATACGACGACCGCGTCCGCCGCCTGCGCGAGGCGGAGGCTGCCGGCGGCATCACCGCCGCCGACCGCACTCGCCTCGAAACGCTCGCGCTGCGCGAGCGCGACGAGGCGCTGCGCCGCATCGAGGGCACCACCCGCCGTGTCGCCGCCATCCCGCGCCTCGACCGCGAGGCCGAGCGCGAGATCAACGACATCATCCGCGAGCGCGAGCGGCTGATCCAGAACAACGAGAACGCCCAGGAACGCTACACAAGGCGCCTGGAAACCCTCGGCCGGCTGGTCGAGCGCTCCGAGCGCATCGGCCGGCCCATCCCCGACGAGACCGTCTCACGCGAGGCCAATGCCGCGCTGGAAGAGCTGGAGCGCAGCCAGCAGCGCGTCCAGCAGGCGACGGAGCGCACCAGCAACACGGCACGCGAACTCGGCCTGACCTTCTCCTCGGCCTTTGAGGACGCGATCATCAAGGGCGAGAGTTTCTCGAAGGTGCTGCAGGGCATCCTGCAGGACATCGCCCGCATCGTGGTCCGGCGCACCGTCACCGAGCCGCTGGGCACGGCGGTGACCTCCAGCCTGGCGGGCTTTGACTTCGGCTCGATCTTCTCGGGGATCGGCTCGGCGCTGGGTGGGCTGTTCCGCGCCGAGGGCGGGCCGGTGGCGGGCGGCCAGCCCTATATCGTCGGCGAGCGCGGGCCCGAATGGTTCGTGCCGAACCGCAGCGGCACGGTGCTGCCCAACGGCATGGCGCCCGGCGGGCCTGTCATCAACCAGAGCATCACCATCGATGCCCGCGGCGCGGACGCCGGGGTCGAAGCGCGGCTGCGCGTGCTCTCGGCGCAGATCGTCCGGCAGGCCAGCGCGGCCACGCTCGACGCCATCCGCCGTGGCGGCAGCGCCACCTCCATCGTGCGGGGATAGGGCAGATGACGGAATACGCCTGGCCCGCGACGCTGCGTCCGTCGCGGCTCAGCTTCTACCTGCAGCACAACACCCTGCGCTTCGTCTCGCCGGTCACCCGCGCCACGCAGGTGCTCCGGCGCGAGGGCGCACGCTGGGTGGCCGAGGCGAGCTTCGAGCCGCTGGGCCGCGTCCAGGCCGGCGTGATGGACGGGCTGCTGGCGGCACTCGCCGGCTCCGCCAACACCGTCCGCATCTGGGACTGGCGGCGGGAGTACCGCACTGGCGATCCGCGCAGCCAGGGCGATGTGCCGACCGGGCCGTACTCCTTCTCGGACGCCACGATTTTTACGGACGGGACCGGGATGGTGGTGGGATCCGGCAATCCGTCGCTCGCGGCGGGTGCGCCGCGCGGGGCGCTGTCCATCGTCACGCAAGGCTGGTGGCCGAGCACGGTGGCGGTCGGCGCCGGGGACTACATCGGGCTTGGCGGCCGGCTCTACATCGCCACCGCCGCGGTCGCCGCGTCTGGCGCCGGCACCGCCACCATCGCCATCGCCCCGCCGCTGCGGGCCGCGGTGGTGGTGGGCGAGCCGCTGATCCTCTCCCTGCCGAGCGTCCCCATGCGGCTGGTGTCGGATGACGAGGCAGCGAACCCGACGCGGCCCGGCCCCTTCGCCGCCGTGACTATCCGCCTCGAGGAAGCTCTCTGATGTCCGGCACCCCACGCCTCAGCAACCAGGCGGCGGCCGCTGCCACCGCGCCGATCGCCACACCGGTTGTGCTGGTCGAGCTCGACTTCGCCACCGGCCCTTTTCGCGTCTGGACCGGGCTCGGCCCGCTGGATTGGGCCGGAAAGGTGTTCGAGGGCGCCGGCAGCATCGGCGCGATCTCGGATGTGGAGGAGACGGTCGAGCTGCGCGCGGTGCGGCTCACCCTCGCGCTCTCGCCCGTGCCGCAGGAGGTGGTGGATATCGCGCTGGCCGAGCGCAGCTACCGCCTGCGGCCCGTCACGCTGTGGGGCGCGCTGCTGGATGCCCAAGGGTCATTCGTCGCCGACCCGTTTCCGCTCTGGGCCGGGCTGATGGACACCATGGAGGTGACGGACGGCGCGGAGCCCTCCGTGGCGCTGGCCTGCGAGAGCCGGCTGGTCGACCTCGAACGCGCCGAGGTGCGGCGCTACACCGACGCCGACCAGCAGGCCGAGTATCCCGGCGATCGGTTCTTCGAGTTCGTCCCCGCCCTGCAGGAGGCGGAGATCCGGCTGCCGAACCAGTGACCCGGCTGCCCGACTGGCCGGAACGGCTGGCGGTGCTGATCACCGCAGCTGAGCATCGGCCCTTCGACGCGGTGCGCTGGAACTGCGGGCGCTTCGCCATGGCGGCGGTGGTGGCCTGCACCGGGCAGCGACCCTCCTGGCACCACCGCCCGACTCTCGCGGCGATGGCGGACACGGCCGGCTGCGCGCGCGTGCCGGTGCCCTTCGCCCGCGCTGGCGACGTGGTGCTCGCCGCCGACCCGGACCGCCTCGGCGTGGTCCTGGACGCCGGCCGCGCCGCCTTCGTCGGGCCCGTGGGGCTGCTGCGCCTCCCCATCACCGCCTGCGCCATCGCCTGGAGGGTTGGCTGATGCCCGTCGCCATCCCCTTCATCGCCGCCGCGGCGGGTGCCGCCGCCTCCGCCGTCATTGGCGGCGGCGTTCTGGGCGCCGTGGCGGCCGCCGGCGCCGCCCTGGTGGTGTCCGCCGTCGGGGCCGCCGTCTTCCGCCCCAAGTCGCCCTCCGCCGCCCGCAGCGCCAACGTCACGCCAGGGACCGACACCGGGCCGGGCTCCGGCTTCGATCCCCGCACGCCCGGCGCCGGCCGCACCCAGTCCTTCCGCCAGCCGATCACCGAGCACCAGATCGTCTTCGGCCGCTGCCGCACCTCCGGTCCGGTCGTGTTCCTGCATTCCGCCACCGATGACGAGGGCCGCGCCGATGGCTTCCTCCACGTCGTCGTGGTGCTGGCCGCGCATCGCGTCCGCGTCATCGGCGACGTGTTCCTGAACGGCACCGCCTCCACCGACGCGAAGTTCGCCGGCCTGCTGCGCATCGACCGGGCGCTGGGTGATCCGAGCCAGGCCGCCAATGCCAACCTCGTGGCGGATACCGGCGGCCAGTGGACCGCGGCGCATCGCGGGCAGGGTCGCGCCTATCTCGCCGTGCGCCTCAAGCTGCGGCCCGAAGCCTTTCCCTCCGGCGCGCCCAGCCTCTCCGCCATCGTCGAGGGGGCGGACACCATCCTGGATCCGCGGACCGGCGCCACCGGCTGGTCCGACAATCCCGCACTCTGCCTCGCCTGGTACCTGACCTCGCCCTTCGGGTGGCGAGCGGCCTGGGCCGATATCGACCTGCCGGCGCTCATGGCCGCCGCCAACATCTGCGACGAGATCATGGGCCGGCGCGATGGCACCGCCGAGCGGCGCTACACCGTCAACGGCGCCGTCACCCTGGGCGAGGGCAAGATCGCCATCACCCGCAAGCTGGTCGCTGCCATGGCCGGTGCTTTGGTGGTGAGCGGGGGCCGCTTCTACATCCATGCCGGGGCGCCCGCGCTGCCGGCCGCGACACTCACCTCCGACGATCTGCGCGGCGACGTCACCATCGTCGGCTCGCGCCCGCGGCGGGATCTCTTCAACGGGGTGCGTGCCGTCTATGTCGAGCCGGCCGCCGCCTGGCAGCCGACCGATGCGCCGCCGCTGCTCGCCAGCAACTACGTCACCGAGGATGGCGGCGAAGCGATCTACAGGGACATGGAGTTCCCGCTCACCACCTCGGCGGCGACGGTGCAGCGCCTGATGAAAATCGAGCTGGAGCGCAACCGGCGCCAGCGCGAGGTGGCCATGCAGGCCAACCTCTCGGCGCTGCGCCTGCGACCCTGGGATGGGGTGACGGTGGCGTTGGAGCGGCTCACGCCATTCCCAGCCCGCGTGACCGGATGGGCTCTGGCGCCGGATGGCGGCGTGAACCTGCAACTCGCCGAGGAGGATCCCGCCGTCTGGGCGTGGAACCCGGCGACGGACGAGCGGGCGACGGGGCAGAACCCGTCCGTGGTGCTGCCGAACCCGGGCGTCATCGCGGCGCCGGCCGCGATCCTGGTGGAGACGCCACTCGGGACGACCTTCACGGCGATCGCCGTCTCCTGGTCGGCAGTCGGCTCCGCCTATCTCGCCGGCTACGAGATCGAGTTCCGGCCGGCCTCCGTCGCCGTCTGGCAGGGCTATGCGGGCGGCTTCGGCGCCACCGCCGTCGCCATCCCCACCGCGGAGCCCACGGCATTCCGGGTGCGGGCGCAGGCGCGCAGTGGGGCGGTGTCGGGTTGGCGCGAGGCCTTGGTGCCGGCCGCCGCCTCGGGTCTGGCGGCGACCGGCATCACGGGCGGCGTGCGCTTGTCGGGCGGCTTCCCCGCGGACGCCGTCCAGCTGCAGGTGTTCGAGGCAAGCAGCGCGAGCCTCGCTGCCGCGACCAAGCTGGCCAGCGAGCCGACCGCGCTGCCCTGGGATCGCACTGGCCTCACCACCGGCCAGGCCCGCTGGTACTGGCTGCGCAGCGTCTCGGCCGAGGGCAACGTCTCCGCCTTCGCCGGCCCGGTCACCGCCACTGCCCTCTGATCGGAGAACGCCATGCCGGCCCGCATCGACGACCTGCTGGTCCTCAACGCCAACCTCAACAAGACCGACTTCGCGAAGTATCTGCGCGATCGGGAGGCGGTGCTGCCGAACGACTTCGGCGGGCTGGGCGATGGCGTGGCGGATGATCGCATTGCCATCCAGGCCGCCTTCGACCGCGCCGGCGCGGATCAGAAATTCGCGATGATCCCGCCCGGCACATGGAACGTCTCCGCCACCGTGACCCTGTCGGGTGGCGCCCGCGGCCTCATCATGCAGGGGACCATCCGCTACACGGGCACCGCGCCCACCTCTGTGCTGGTGCTCGGCGATGGCGGCACCATCCGCAATGCCGAGAAGCTCTACACCGGGCTGAACGTCATCCGGCAGACGATCTCCGACTGGTCCTCCGAGGCCGACATCGGCATCACCGTGCGCAACGTCGATGCCTCACAGATCGAGTTGCGGCGGGTGGAGGGCTTCACCATCGGCATGCGCACGCTGGGCGATGGCCGCGGCGTGGAGGACAGCACCTTCACGCTGGGGCGGATCGTCAACAATCGCATCGGGCTGGATATCTGGTGCGCGACGGCCACGGCCTGGAACACCTCCATCCGCTACTATGGCGGCCACTTCGCCCAGGCGACGGGGGTGAATGCCGCGATGGACCGCTTCGGCGTGCGGTTTGGCAACGAGGTCGGCGCCTATTCCAACCACAACCGCCACATCTTCGACGCGCCGAACTTCGAGCTGCGCCAGGCCGGCAGCAACATCGCCATCCCCTTCCTGAACCAGACCTCGGGCTCCGCCATCATCGCGCGCAACATGCGCATGGAAGCCTGCTCACCGCTGGCGGCGCGGCACACCGCCGGGGCGCAGGATTGCGAGTACGACATCGCCTGGACCAACACCTACCTGGTCGGCATCGACTACACGGCGACCGCGAACCGCTGCGGCAATGCGGTGATCAATCGGCACCGGGCGCCGGCGTCGCGGTTCCAACGCTTTCTCGCGGGGGTACCGAACACGCGCGCGTCTGCCTTCCGGCAGTCGGCGACCGAGGTTGGCGTGGAGGGCCTGATCACCATCGCTACCTCGACCACCACCGCGACCTTCATGGAGGATTTCTGCTTCAACGGGCTGACGGACCTGACGCCGACCGATCGGGCGGTGACGCTGGCGGCGAACCGCGGACTGGGGTGGATGCTGGACACCTCCCAGGCCAAGGAGTTCGCGCTGGCACATTGGCTGACGGCCGGCGCCTCAGGCGGGCGGCTGTTTGTGCGGGTGTTCGATGGGGCGGGGAATGTCCGGGAGGATATCGCGGGCGACGTGCTGGCCTCCATCACCACCATGCAGTGGAACGGGCCGGCCAAGGGCTGGAACGCCGGCGCGCCGATGGATGACGCCAACTTCAATCGGCGGCAGACCATTCGCGTCGGCGCTGCCGTCGCCTATGCGCAGGTGGGGGTGATTGGCTTCGATGGGCCGATCGATCTGCAAGCGCTGCGGCTCTACGGGCTGCCGGAGGCGGCGCCGGCCGTGCTGAATGGTACGCCCCTGCTGACGGGGGCGCTGTTCGGCTCCGGGCGGCGGGAGTTTGCCGCGGAGGTGTCATGGGATCTGCCGAGCTTGGCGCCGGGGGCGACGGCGCTGATCGACGTCACGGTGAACGGGGCGCGGGCCGGTGACCTGGCGCAAGCATCGCTGGTGTCGTCGACGCGGTTCATCGAACTCGACGCCGCAGTGTGGTCGAACAACACGGTGCGGGTGATGGCGCGGAACATCTCCGCGGCGACGTTCGATCTGGCGGCGGCAACGCTGTCGGTGGCAGTGGCGAAGCGGCGGGTACCGTGAGTCGGATAGCGGGTGCGGCGCTATTGCCTCCGCACCCGCCTCCGATCATGCGGCCGGCCCTATGACGGCCGGCCTGGTGGGCACCAGCGGGATCGCCGCCATCCCCACCACCGCCCTCGATCTGCCCCTCGTGCAGCGTCTCCGGCGGTCCCCGCGCTTTCGGGTCCGGGTCCCCAAGTTCACGGAGATCAAAATAGCATCACTGGCCGCTGCCGCCGACGAGAAGGTGCAAAAATTTGCACGTCGTCACCGGGCGTCGGTGGGATGAAGGGCAGAGCTCGGCATTGGAACCAGCAGGACAGACGCCCCGCGGTTCACCGGAAAGGATCGGCCAGACGCCGGTCGTGTACCAACCGCTCATCGGTCAGCGCGTTCAGAAAGGCCAGAATGTCGGCGCGCTCGCGCTCGGTCAGCCGGAAGCCCGCGAGCAGCGAGGAGGTGTGCGGTCCGCGCGCGCGACCACCACGGCCGTAATGGCGCAGCACCTCCTCCAGCGTCGCCATCGAGCCGTCATGCATATAGGGCGCGGTCAGCGCCACATTGCGCAGCGAGGGCGTGCGGAAGGCGCCGTTCTGGGCGGGGTTGCCGGTGTGCTCGCCGATGCCGCCGGTGCGGGCCACGCCGGTGTCGTGGAAGCCGATCTCGGGCGCGATCAGCCGCGCATGGGTGACATTGTCGGTGAAGAGGAAGCCGCCATGGCAATGGTAGCATTCCAGCCTCTCGCCGAAGAACAGCCGCTCACCACGGCGGGCGGCGGCGCTGATGGCGTTGCGATCGCCACCCCAGCGATAGCGATCATAGGGGCTCTCGAAGCTGGTAATGGCGCGCTGGAAGGCGGCCAGCGCACGGGTCAGCGTCTCCAGCGTCATCGCGCCCTCCTGCTCGGGGAAGGCGGCGGCGAAGAGCGGCGGGTAGCGCGGATCGGCGGCCAACGCCGCGAAGATCTGCGCCTCGCGGCCGGACATGCCCATCTCCACCGGGTGGTCGGAGAAGAGCGGGATCAGCGCCTGTTCCTCCAGCCGCGTCTGGCCGGGATTGGCCCAGGTCAGGACCGGCGCCCAGGCGAGGTTTACGAGGCTCATCGGGTTCTTCAGCCCGGGCGAGCCATCCACGCCCGGCACAGTCGCGCGATTCACGGTGAAGGCGCGCGATTGCTGGTGGCAGGTCGCGCAGCTCATCGAGCCATCACGCGAGAGGCGCGTGTCGTGGAACAGATGCCGGCCGAGCTCGACCTCCGCCGCGCGCAGCGGGCGGTCGAGCTGGGGCGGCGGCACCCAGGCCGGCAGCCGCCATTCCCACAGCGTGGTCGTGGCGATACCGCCCGAGGTGCCGAACAGCAGCGCGGCCGCGACAGTGAGGGCCGCGAAGACCCTCACCGAGCCGCCTGGCGCAGCGGCTGGACGCGGAAGAAGCGCTGCTCCCCGGCCGGCAGATCCATATAGGGCAGGCCGAGTGCGGGCAGCACCGTCCGGCATTCCGGATCATTCGGGAAGGACATGCAGCCGGGCGGCGTGCGCTCGGTGTTGCGCGTGATGTCCACCCCCGCCAGCACCGGCCCGACATCGGCGATCACCGGGACGGAGAGCGGATCGAAGCCGGTGAGCGTAATGACCGGGCGGTTCGGGTTGCGGCAGTCGCGGCCAGGCTGCGTGGGGGCGGCGGCCACGCATTGCGTGCTGCCCAGATGCAGGGCGAAGCCGCCCTCGCCCGCCGCGCCGCCATGCGCCGGCGCGTTCGGCGCAGCCGGGGCGGCGGCGCCCACCTGGAGATCCACCTTCACGAATTTGTAGCCGTTCTGCCAGTTCCAGAACATCGCCGTCAGGTTGAAGGGGCTCGGCGCCACCGTCGCATCCTGGTGGTTGAGCCGCTCGGGCACGCCCAGCGTGAAGCGCAGCCCGGTGTAGCTGCCGGCCGGCGCGGTGCCGCGCAGCGTCTCGTTCAACGCGGCATTGCCGCCCTGCGCGCAGGGGCCCTGGCCATTCTCGAAATCGAGCAGCGCCACGCCCTGGTGCTGCCAGGGGCTCTCGCTCAGCGTCACCGGCACGGCGCTGCCATCGGCGCGCAGCAGCTGCACGTCATGCAGGTAGAAGCGGAAATCGGTCGGCGTCGCGGTGGCCTGGGTGCTGCCGATGCCCGTGAAGCTCTGGCCGCAGGTGAAGGCGGCGCCGTTCACCTGGGCGGCAAAGCGGATCGCGACCTCCTGCTGGGCAAGGGCCGGCGTGGCCGCCAGCAGCAGGACGGCAAGGCCGGGGATGATTCGCATCATTGGGGTATTCCTCCGTTTCAGTGGGTGTGGCCGCCGGTGCTGCCGGCGGCTTCGATCTCGAGCGTGACCTCGACCTCGCCCGCGCGCTCGAAGCGCAGGGTCAGCGGCACCGAGGCGCCGCGGGCCAGCGGCCCAGTGAGGCCGATCAGCATCACATGCAGCCCGCCCGGCCGCAGGCGCACGGTCTGCCCGGCTGGCACGGGGATATCGGCCACGGGGCGCATGCGCATCACGTCGCCGTCACGGATGTGGGTGTGCAACTCCACCACCCGCGCCGCTGGCGTGCTGGCCGAAAGCAGGCGGTCGGGTTGGGTGCCGGTGTTGCGGATGGTCATGAAGCCCGCGCCGTTGGTGTTGGCGCCGGCCGCGCGCGACCAGGGGTGGCCGATGCGCAAATCGCCCGCGGTGAAGTCGTGCGCAGCCACCGGGGCGGCGACCAGCAGGATCGGGCTACCCAGCAGCAGACGGCGCGTGAGGCGGGTCATGGCATTGTCCTTCATCGGTCCGGACTCACTGGGCAAAGCGAGCGGGCTGGATCGGGGCGCGTGCCTCGATCCGTCCCACCAAGCGCGCGAGGCGCACGGCCTCCAGCGCGCCCGCAGCAGGATCGCCGACATCGCAGGCATCGCCGCCGGCGATCGCGGCGCGCGCGATCTCGGCCGCCTCTTCGGCGGTAGCCTGCGGCAGCACGGCGCGCGACCAGGTGATGGCGGGCTCAAGACCCGCGCGGCAGAGCGCGGTGAGTTCGGCGTTCATGGCTTCCGGGTCGCAGGCGCGCGCCAGCGGCGGGGCCGCGAGGATCGCCGCGGCGAGCAGGATGGTGCGGGTGAACATGGTGGGTCCTCCTGGGTCAGCCGCCCGCAACCGCGCGGGCAAGCGCGGCGGCGAGGGCTTCGGGGGTTGTGTCGGGGGAAAACAGGCGCCGGGCGCGGCCATCCGGCCCGACGAAGTAGATGAAGGACGAATGATCCATCAAATACGCGTCGGCATCCCAGCCAGCAGTCTGCTTGGCATGGAAGACGCGCGCCGGAGCGCCGCGGCTGAGCCACATCGCCCCACCCGCGGCCGAGGCCACGAGCAGCGCGATCATGGCCAGGACCTGTCCGATCCGTGCACGCATCGGCGTTGCCTCAGCGCGCCGTCGGCATCGGCCCCGCAGGCTTGGACGCGCCACTCGCGCCGAACACGGCGATGCGGTTCGGCGTGGCGACCACGGGGAAGCTGCGCACAACTTCGCGCCGCGTCGTGTCAATCACGCTGATGGTGGCGTCGACATTGTTCGGCACCAGTAGCAGCCGGCCATCACCGGTCAGCGCGTTGTCGCGATGCCCGTTATGCGCGCCGACGCGGATCGTGGGCAGCTGGCGCGGCTCGCTCGGTACCGAGACATCCACCACCGCCACGCCATGGCTGCGCGTGGTGGCGGCGCCGAGGGTCGCGAGCGGCAGGAACAGCGTGTCGGCCACCAGGGTCGCATAGCCGGTGCGCAGCCCCGCCTCTGGCGTGCCGGCGAGGCTGCGGGTGCAGTGCGGCCCGTCGGCCAGGATCGGCAGCTCCGCCGCGACGCGATCGGCCCGCGCATCGAGCAGCGCCACCTGGCCCACCTGGCAGGCCACGCCGGGACTGCGGGCATCGCCCTCCCGCGGGGAGAATTGCGGGGCGTAGGCGAAGCCGGCGGTCGGGTGCGCCGCGATCGCCGCACCGCCCCAGCCGCGCGTCGCCGGCAGCAGGCGGAAGGCCGGCGCCTCGGCGCGCATGTCGAGGCTGACGAAGGCACCCATGTTGTTCAGGTTGTGCCAGGCGCGGCCGGTCACCGGGTCGGTCGCGGTGCCGTGCGGCGCGGGACGCACCCCCGCCTGGCCGCCGCGCGGGTGGCAGGGGCGGGCACCATCCTGCCCAGTCAGGCCAATGCCGGCGGCGTCCAGCCCGGCGATCACGCGGGGCTGCGTGAGATCGGCGAAATCGACCACCTGCAGCACCGCAGCGCAGTCGCCGATATTCGAGAAGACCGCCCGTGCCCGGTCCGGCGCGAAGGCCAGCTTGTGGTGGCCGGTGCCGAGCCGGACCTCGCCGACCGGCTGCAGGAAGGTCGGGCTGCCGGGCGTGGCATCCACGAACAGCGCGCTGCTGTCCGTCGCCGGCGTGCCGGGCGGGGTGCGGCTCTCATCGCCGTCATTCGCGATGACGACGGCGCGCCGGCCGCTCACCATCGGCGACAGGTAGGAATGCACCGGGCGCGTGCCGCCAAGCATGGAGGATGGGAAGCGCGCGACCTCTGTCAGGGTATTGGCATTCACCACCAGCACGGCGTTGCCGTCGCGGTGGTTGAGCAGCAGGTGGCCGCTCTCCAGCATGACCATGTCGGCCGAGGTGCCTGGTGTGGCGAAGCGCGCCACTTCCTGCCCGGTGGCGAGGTCATAGGCCACCAGCGCATCCTGGCCCGAAACGAAGACGCGGTCCTGCGCCGAGGCGGGCGCGGCAGCGAGCAACAACGGCGCGCCCAGCGCAGCCGTGAACACAGAACGGAACATGAGACGAGAACTCCCCGGAATGGCGGATCGCCCCGCGCCGGGATCGGCGCAGGGTGGTCTTGCGATTCAGGAAAGGGTGGGTGGGCCGGTTGGCTCGTAGGGCGGCGCCCGCGCGCCCAGCGGTGCCGATGCATGCAGCGGAAGCGGCGGCAGCACGATCAGCGTGACGTGCGGCGCCGGGAGTTCGGTCGGGGCAGGCAGGGCGACATGGGGAAGGCCGTGGCAGACCAGGCAGAAGCCCGCCTGCTGGCCGTCATGCTGGCCTTGGCCGTCCCCCGGTTCCGCGAGATCCAGCGTGACGATGCCGTCGACCGTGCAGATTTCGACATGGAACGGCTGATGTCCGGCCGGTGCCGCCATGCGCAGGCAATGCGCCATCGCCAGGCCGCTCTGCAGGCAGAGCACCAGGGCGAGGATCAGCCTGAGAGGACGCATCATTGAAGCGGGCACGTCAGGTGTTTAGGCGTTTTGCACGGACCAGGGCAACCGCCGCCTCCACGGGTGATCGTGGTGGCTCGACGGTGCTAGGAACGTCCGCGAGCACATCGCCGGCGATGTGCTGGCCTCCATCACCACGATGCAGTGGAACGGGCCGGCCAAGGGGTGGAACGCCGGCGCGCCGATGGACGATGCGAACTTCAATCGGCGGCAAACCATCCGCGTCGGAGCGTCCGTGGCCTATGCGCAGGTCGGGGTCATCGGTTTCGATGGGCCGATCGACCTGCAATCACTGCGGCTCTACGGGCTGCCGGAGGCCGCGCCCGCGGTGCTGAATGGCACGCCGCTATTGACGGGGGCGCTGTTCGGTTCGGGGCGGCGCGAGTTCGCGACGGAGGTGTCCTGGGACCTGCCGAGCCTGGCGCCCGGAGCGACATCGCTGCTCGACGTCACCGTGAACGGGGCGCGGGCCGGCGATTTGGCAACGGCATCGCTGGTGTCGTCGACGCGGTTCATCGAGCTCGACGCCGCGGTGTGGTCGAACAACACGGTGCGCGTGATGGCGCGGAACATCTCCGCAGCGACGTTCGATTTGGCGGCGGCAACGCTATCGGTGGCCGTGGCGAAGCGGCGAGTGCCGTAGGGGCTGAGGCGGACTGCTCCAACATCAAGAAGGCGGGTGCGAGCGGAGAAACCCCAGACCTGCCAACCGCCCCTGCACGACGGGCGAGCCGAGCGCCTCGAAGAAGGCCTTCATGGGTACGCGCGGCAGAGCGCTCTCCGGCACGAAGAAGTCATAATGCTCATCGGCAAGTGGCAGGAAGCCAAGGCCGTAGTCGCGCGCCACCGTCTCGATCGCGACACCCCAATCGGCGCGTGATTGCGCCACGGCCGCCGCCACCGCGTTGTGGGATTTTGGCTGGTTTGCATAGCCGGCCGGGCGCAGGCCCGCGAGCAGCCCGTCGAGCAGGATGCGCGTGCCGGACCCGGCGTTGCGGTTCACCAGCAGGCAGCCAGGGTCGGCGGCGGCGCGTCGGATGGCCTCGCGCCCAACGAGCCCCTCGAAGCGCGCATCCCCGGGGCGGAACACCACGCCCTGGCTGCGCCGCCAGCCTGGCTTCAGCACCAGTCCCGGCGCCAGGAAGGGCGCGTTGTAGCTGCCCGTGGCCGGGTCGAGCAGATGCGCCGGCGCAAGATCGCACTCGCCGCGCTTCGCCGCCGCCAGGCCGCCGAGGCTGCCGACCGCCAGTGTCCGCGCGCGGATGCCCTGTTCGGCCAAGGCATCCAGCACGGCATCGAGACCGACACAGTGAGAGCCGATGATGACGAGATCGGGCGCGCGCGTGGCGCCGCCGATCAGCCGCACCCGAACCGTGCTCCCGGCATCGGCGGCCTGGTCGAGGGCGGGGATTGCGAAGAACCCGTCCGCCTGGGCGAAGGCCGTCACGCTGCCTGAGCCCTTGCCGAGCGGGAAGGCGCGCGGGCCGTCATCCCCCTTGGCCAGCGAGACCATGACGTATTCGGTGCGCCCGAGTTCGCTTGGCGTGCGCACGGCGAGTTGCGCCTCGACCTCAGTCTCCTGCCGCGGCGCCAGTCCCGCCATCGCGCGCAGCACCGGCACAGCGAATTCGTGGAAGGTGAAGACAGCGCTGGTGGGAAAGCCGGGCAGCACAACGACCGGCTTGCTACCCGCGACCGCGAGGCAAAGCGGCTTGCCGGGCTTCAGCGCCACGCCATGCACGAGAACTCCCGGCGCGGGCAGCGCGGCCAGGATGCGATGCGAGACATCGCCCGCGCCCTTGCTCGTGCCGCCAGACATCACGACCATGTCGGCGCGCGCCAGTGCATCGCCCAGCGCCGCTGCGAGCACGCCCGGATCGTCTCGGAAGATGCCCATCGCCAGCGGCTCGCCGCCATTCTCGCGGACCGCGGCGCAGAGGATCGCGGCGTTGCTGTCGGTGATGCCCCCGGGCGGCAGGGGCGTGCCGGGCGGGTGCAACTCGTCGCCGGTCGAGATCACGGCCACGACCGGGCGGCGCACCACCGGCACCTCGCTCCATCCGGCGGCCGCCAGCATGCCGATCTCGCGGCTGCTGATCTGCGCGCCGGCCCGCAGCAGCGCCTCGCCGCGCGCAATGTCGCTGCCGGCGAAGCCGATGAACTGGCCCGGCGCCAAGGCGCGCGAGAGCTGGATCACCGGCCCGTCCCCGGCGTCCTCCAATTCGGTCCACTCGATCATGGCAACCGCATCGGCGCCGCGCGGGATCATGGCCCCCGTCGCGATGGCGGTCGCCGTGCCGGGGGCCACCTGGATTCCCGGCGCTACGCCACAGGCCAGCACCTCGGCATTCAGCCGTAGCCGGATGGGCGCGGCCTCGGAGGCTGCGGCCGTGTCCGCGGCGCGCAGCGCGAAGCCATCCACCGAGGCGCGGTCGAAGGGCGGCGCGTCGGCGCGCGCGGGCAGCGTCTGCGCGACGATCCGCCCGAGGCTCGCGGCCAATGGCACAAGCTCCGTCGCGAGGCGGCCGGGCGGCAGGGCAGCACGGAAGCACCGCATCGCCTCGTCGGCGGAGACTATGTCGAGGAACTGCTCCTGCCGGGCGGCGTGGCGGATGCCCGCGAGCAGCGCTTCGGGGCTCGGGTCTGTCATGCGTCGGGCCGGAACAGCGCGATGGAGATCTCGGCGCCCGCCTCCGCGCCCTCGGACGCGGCGGGCAGGATGAGCACGGCGCCGCTCGCCAGCGCGTGCAGCGGAAGCGCGCCCGTCGCCAGCGGCTCGACACGACCATCCGCGAGACGGCGCAGCGGTGCGAGCTCAACCAGCCCCACCGACGAGGTGACCTTTCGCGCGAGCCGCGCCTGCAGCGGCGGTGCCGGCGTGACGCCGGTGAGAGCGGCCAGCGCCGGCCGGACCAGCAGCAGCCAGGCGGCCAGCGCATCGCCCGGCGTGCCCGGCAGCAGGATCACCGTCCGGCCGTCCACCGCGCCGAAGCCCGCATTCGTGCCGGGGCGCGCGCCGAGGCCATGCACCGCGAGCCTGCCCGCTTCGCGCAGTCCCGCCGCGGTGAGGTCGCGCGCGCCCTCCCCGGTGCCGCCCACGGCCAGTAGCATGTCGTATCCCTCGGCGCCGGCGCGCAGGGCCTCGGCGATGGCGGCCGCGTCGTCGGGCACGGGCGGCAGGCGGGTCAGCACCGCCCCGGCCGCCTGCGCCAGCGCTGCGCATGTGGCGAACAGCGTGTCCCGCGCGCCATCGGCCACAATCTCGTCGCCGATGGCGAGCCAGCGGAGGCGGGGCCGGCGCACCGCGACCTCGGTTACGCCCAGCGCCGTGAGAACCGGCAGGTCGAGCGGCGAAAGCCGCTCCCCGGCGGCACGCAGCAGGGTGCCAGCAAGGGCGTCCTCGCCTGGCGCGCGCACGCCAGTGCCAGGGGCGACAGCGTCCAGAACCTGCGCGAAGGGACCGTCCCGCACGAGGTCGGGCAGCGGCAGCACAGCGTCGGTGCCGGGCGGCAGGGCATCGCCGGGCTGCAGCAGGAGCGGCGGCATGGGAAGCACAGCGGGCGCGTAGGGCCCAGCGCCGAGCGTGTCGGCGGCCGCGATGGCCCAGCCATCCCACCTTGCCACCGGGCCGCGTGGCGCGGGAGCGGTTGCCTGGAGCGGCGCCGCGAGCACGCAGCCGATGGCATCCCCCAGGGGCAAGCTGCATGGCGCGACGGTGGCGATGCCGGCGAGCAGCAGCGCGGTGGCCTCGTCCAGCGCGGTCAGGCTGTGCGGACCGGTCATGGCGGGGCGACCAGCGGCGCGCAGACGAGGCGCTCGCCCTGCGGCGTCGCCAGCGCGCCCACCACGGCATCCACGCCATAGGCCGCACGCAGGCGGGCCGGGGTGATGAGGTCGGCAGGCGGCATCGGTCCGGTCATCGCGCCCCCATGCAGCAGCATGGCCGCATCGGCAACCAGCAGCGCATGGTCCGGGTGATGCGTCGTCATCAGCACGGCAAGGCCATCGCGCACGGCGAGCGCGCGCACCTCGCGCAGCACCAGCGCCTGGTTGCCGAAATCGAGGCTCGCCGTCGGTTCGTCGAGCACCAGGCAGCGCGCGTCCTGGACCAGGGCGCGGGCGATCAGCACGAGCTGGCGCTCGCCGCCCGAAAGCTCCGTCACCGGCCGATCCGCGAGATGGGAGATACCGAGCCGATCGAGCGCCGCCTCGGCCAAAGCGAGATCGCGCACGCCCGGGGCTGCGAGGAACGGCAGACGCGCCGCGCGGCCCATCGCCACCACCTCGCGCGCGGCATAGGCGAAGCCACCCGGCGCCGCCTGCGGCACATAGGCGAGGCGATGCGCGATCTCGCGGCGCGACAGGGAGGGGAGCGGCGTCGCCTCGAGCCGGACCTCGCCGGCCAGCGGCGGGATGAGCCCCAGCAGCGTGCGCAGCAGCGTCGTCTTGCCGCCGCCATTCGGCCCCAGCAGGCACAGCACCTGGCCGGCCTCCAGCGCGAAGGAGATTCCGGCCGCGACGACGCGCCGCCCATGGCCAACAGACAGGCCCTGCGCGGCGAGCAGCGTGGTCATGCCGCACCACCTCGCCTGGCACGCACCAGCAGCCAGAGGAACAGCGGCGTGCCCAGCACCGCGGTCAGGATGCCAAGCGGCAGCTCGGTGCGCCCCGCGATGCGCGCGAGGGTGTCCACGCCGAGCAGGAACGCCGCGCCCAGCAGCGCCGAAAGCGGGATCAGCCTGCGCAGATCCGGCCCGCCCAGCATCCGCGCCATGTGCGGCACGACCAGCCCGATCCAGCCGACCGCGCCGGCGAGCGCGGTGACCGCGGCGGTGGCCAGCGTGGCGCCCGCGACCGCGAAGGCCCGCAAGGCCGTGGTGTTGACGCCGAGCGCCCGCGCCTCGTCCTCGCCCAGCGTCAGCAGGTTCAACCGCCAGCGCAGCAGCAGCAGGACGACCAGTCCGAGCAGCGCAGCGGGCGCGGCGGCGAGGATGTCCTCCCGCGTCGCCGCCGAGAGCGTCCCGAGCAGCCAGAAGGTGATCGCCGGGAGCTGGTTGTATGGGTCGGCGAGGATCTTCAGCAGGCTGATCGCCGCCCCCATCAGCGCGCCCAGCGCGATGCCCGCCAGGATCAGCACCAGCACCGGATCACCCTGCCCGCGCACGGCACTCGACAGCGCCGCCACGGCTGTCACCGCCGCGATGCCGCCAGCGAAGGCGAGCCCCTGCACCGCTGCCACCGGCAGGCCGAGAAAGATGCCGAGCACCGCGCCGAGCGAAGCCCCGGCCGAGACACCGAGCAGGTCAGGCGAGGCGAGCGGGTTGCGGAACATGCCCTGGAAGGCGGCGCCGGCGGCCGCCAGCGACGCGCCGACCAGGATGGCGGCGCCCACCCGCGGCGCGCGGATGTTCCAGAACACGATGGCCGGCGTGCCGGTCTCGGTGCCGGTGAGGATCGCCCAGAGCTGCCCCGGCGCGATCGGAAAGCGACCGACGGCCAGCGCCGCGAGCACCGCGACAACGAGGGCCGCGACGCCGACGCCCCAGGCCAGCGCGCCGCGCCTCACGCCGGCAGCGGCAAGGCGGGGCGCAGCAACGCCTCGATCTGCGCGGGCTCCGGGCGGCGGTGATAGAACAGGGCGTGGAAGTCAGCGACCGCCTCCGCAAGTCCAGCGCGTGGCCGCAGCCCGAACAGCACCGGCAGCCACATCAGCCCGAGCAGGCGATTCACGGCAGGCGGGAAATCTACCCAGCCGAAGGGCAGGCCCGGCGCCAGCGCCACGCGCCCCGCGCGCACCGCCGGCACCGCGGACCAGAGCCGGTCGGTCTTCGTGGTCGTCATGAAGTCGGGATGGATGGCGATGATCCAGTCGGGGTTCCAGGCGAAGACCTGCTCCATCGAGAATTGCACCAGGCTGCCGGCGCCAAGCGCCGAGGCGGCGACGTTCTCTGCGCCCGCGAATTCGATGATCTCGGTGTTGATCGAGCCGGCGACGCCAGTCTCCAGCCCGCGCGGGCCGCGCACATACAGCACACGCGGCCGCCCGCGCGCGCGCAGCGCCTCCGCGGCTGCGACGGCCTCGGCCAGGATGCGCTCGGCAACCGCCGCCAGCGCTTCGGCGGCGTCGCGGCGGTCGAGGATTTCGCCGAGGAGGCGATAGGTCTCGGGGATCTTCGGCAGCGCGCCGTCGAGCAGCAGGGTGGGCAGCCCGGTCTGCGCCTGCACGCGCTCGGCGAGCGAGACGAAGACCGGCCGCACCGAGCCGTAGTCGAGCACGAGGTCGGGTCGCTGCCGCAGCACTGCCTCGATGTTCGCGGTGTTGTCGCGGCCGGTCAGGCGGCCGATCTCGGGCAGGGCGGCGGCCTCGGGTAGCATGAAGGCGGCTTCGGCCGGGCGCGGCGGCCGGGCGGGCCAGCCGGCCAGCGTGTCCGGCGCCAGCGTGTAGAGCAGGATTGCCGCGGGTGGGCCTGCCGGAAAGACCCGCGTGACGCTGTCCGGCACCGCGATGCGCCGTCCGGTCGCGTCGGCGACCTGCCGTTCCGCCCGCGCGGGCCCGTTGACCAGCGTGGGGGCGACCAGCGCCGGCGCGGCCAGCAGGGCGCGCCGCGGGATCATCCCTTGGTGCCGACCATCACATCGGACGCCTTGATCACCGCGACCGCCTCGCCGCCGACCGCAAGGCCCAGTTCCTCGGCGGATTCATTGGTGATGGCGGCGGTGACAATAACGCCAGGTGCCACTTCGATCGTGACATGCGTCGTGGTGACGCCCTTGCGGATGCCGGTGATGGTGCCGGGGAACTGGTTGCGGGCGGAGAGCTTGAGCATGGCAATGCCTTTCAAGTGTCTTGCCACACCGCAGCGGTGGCGGCGCGGTCGTTGTACATGGGCTCTCCGAAGCGATCCCGGCCGAAATCCCGCAACATGCCCTGCGCCGTGTCTGAGAGCAGGAACTCCCCGAAGCGCCGCGCGATGGGCGTCGCCGGCGTCGGCTCGCTGAGGAACAGCGTGTGGTAGGGGTTGAGCAGCACCGCGCCGCCCCGCACAAGCACCCTCAGCCTCGGCATGTTCGCGCGCTCGGCGATGAAGGTGCTGCTGTCGGTCAGGAAGTAGGCCGCCTCGGCATTGGCGCGCCGCATGCTCGCCGTCATGAAATCCCGGGTCACAATCAGCTGCGCCGGGTCAGGCGTGACGCCCGCTTCCTGCCAGAGTTGACGCTCCTTCTGATGGGTGCCGGAATTGTCGCCGCGGCTGACGAAGGGGGCGCGTCGCTCCGCCAGGCGACGGAAGGCGGCCAGCGCTTCCATCCCCTGCACGCCGGCCGGGTCCTCGGCCGGACCGAGCACCCAGAATTCGTTCGACCCGAACAGAACGCGCCCGGTCGCCCAGCCATCGGCCACGGCGCGGCGCTCGGCCGGCGGCGCATGGGCCAGGATCATGTCCACGCGGCGGGCCCGCAGATGGTCCATCGCGGCACCGGATCCTGCAAAGGTCCAGGCCATCTGCGCGTCATTCGCCGCCGTGAAGCGCTCGGCCAGCGCCTGCAGCAGGCCGAGCTCGCCCGGGCTGCCCGTGGCCAGGCTGAAGCGCTGGCTCCCTGTGCCCCAAACCACCGGCTGGGCGTTCCCCTGCGCCGATACGGCGGCGGGGGCATGAAGGGCGCCAAGCATTGCGCTGCCGGTGAGCAGGTTGAAGCTCCGCCGCCTCACGAGGTCGGCTCCGGCTGGGTGGCGTTCGGGAAGAACAGCTGCTCGCCATTGATCTGGTAGGAGGCGATGGCGCGCTGCCCGGCAGGCGAGAGAATCCAGTCGATGAAGCGCTGGCCGTCGGCAACCTTCACATGCGCGTGGCGCTGCGGGTTCACCAGCATGACACCATACTGGTTGAACAGCCGCGCATCGCCCTCGACCACGATCCGCAGATCCTGTCGGTTGCGGAAGCTGAGCCAGGTGCCGCGGTCGGTCAGGATATAGGCGTTCTGCGCGGCGGCGGTGTTCAGCGCCGGGCCCATGCCCTGGCCGACCTCGCGGTACCATTGGCCCCGGCCGGCCGCAGGGTCGACGCCGGCAAGCTGCCACAGGCGAAGCTCAGCGGCATGCGTGCCGGAGCGGTCGCCACGGCTGACGAACGCGGCGCGGGCTTCGGCGATGCGGCGCAGCGCGTCGTTGGTGTCGCGCAGGCCGTTGACCCGCGCCGGGTCCGCGGCGGGCCCGACGACCACGAAGTCGTTGAACATCACGTGCCGGCGCGGCCCGCCGAAGCCCTCGGCCACGAACCGCTCCTCGGCCACCCGGTCATGCACAAACACCACGTCGGCGTCGCCCCGGCGGCCGACATCGAGCGCCTGGCCGGTGCCAAGCGCTACGACGCGCACCGTGATGCCTGTCTCGGCGGTGAAGATCGGCAGGATGTGGCGGAACAGGCCGGATTGCTCGGTGCTGGTGGTGCTGGCGACGGTGATGAAGCGCTCCTGCGCGGATGTAGCGCCTGGCAGGAGAAGTGCCGCGGCAGCGGCAGCGAGGAAAAGGCGGCGGAACATGGCGGGTCTCCCGGATGGGCCCTTCACCACACCAGTTCGCCGCGCAGGAAGGCCGCGGCTTCTGGTGTGGCAGGCTGGTTGAAGAAGGCGGCGGCCGGTGTCTGCTCGCGCAGGCGGCCGCGGTTGAGGAACAGCACCTCGCCAGCCAGGCGACGAGCCTGGCCAAGGTCGTGCGTGGTCATGACGATCTTGGTGCCACGCGCGGCGAGCGTGCCGACAATCTCCTCCACGGCACGCGTCGCCGTGGGGTCCAGGCTGGCGCAGGGCTCGTCGAGGAACAGCAGCTCGGGCGACAGGGCGGCGGCGCGGGCCAGCGCCAGGCGTTGCTGTTCTCCGCCTGACAGCCGGCGCGCCGGGCGGTCGGCCAGTGCGGCGAGCCCCACCATCTCCAGGGCAGCGCGGGCGCGGGGTTCGCGCTCCGCGGCCGCGATGCCGGCCAGCTTCAGCGGATAGGCAGCATTGGCCAGCACGCTTCGGCGCAGCAGCACCGGCCGCTGGAACACCATCGCCTGGCGGCGTGCGGCATCGCCCGCCCAAAGCACGCGCCCGGCGCTCGGCACGAGCAGCCCGTGCAGCAACCGCAGCAACACGGATTTCCCCGCACCGTTCGGACCGACGATGATGCTGGGCGATCCGGCCTCGAGGGTGAGCGAGACGTCGGACAGGATCGCGATCCCGCCGGCGGAGAAACCCAAGCCTTCGGCACGCAGCGGCAGGATTGTGTCGGGTGCACGCATCACGCGCCTGCCCGGATGGCGAAGTCGCGCGAGGCCTGCGCAAGCGCGTTCACGACCAGCACGATCGTCATCAGCACCATGCCGAGCGCCAAGGCGAGCGGCAGGTTGCCCGCGCTCGTCTCAAGCGCGATCGCGGTGGTCATCACCCTGGTGAAGCCCTCGATGTTGCCGCCGACGATCATCACCGCGCCGACCTCGGCACTGGCCCGGCCAAAGCCCGCGAGCAACACGGTCAGCAGCGCGAAGCGCCCGTCCCAGAGCAGCGTCGGCACGGCGCGCGCGGGGCCGGCCCCGAAGGAACGGAGCTGTTCCGCGTATTCCTCCCACAGCCCTTCGAGCACCTGGCGTGACAGGGCGGCGAGAATCGGCGTGATCAGCACCGCTTGGGCGATGATCATGGCACCCGGCGTGAACAGCAGGCCCAGATGGCCCAGCGGGCCGGAGCGCGACAGCAGAAGGTAGATCAGCAGCCCCGCCACAACGGGCGGCAAGCCCATCAGTGCGTTGAGCACCGTCAGGATGGCACCCCGCCCCGGGAAGCGGGCGACCGCCAGCAGCGCGCCGAGCGGTAGCCCGACGAGGGCCGCGATCAGCAGGGCAGAGAAGCTGACCCGCAGCGACAGCAGCACGATCTGCGCCACCGCCGGATCGGCGGTGAGCACAAGGTTCAGCGCAGTCGCGGCGGCGGCTCCGAGGTCGTTCACGGCAAGGTCCCAGCTTATCCGCAAACTGCGTTCGGAAAGCTGTTGGGTCAATTGGCTTTGGGCTTGACGAGAGCGCAGCAGATGCCGTTTTCTGCCAGCATATGCCCGATATCCTGACCCTGCGCGAGGCGGCGGAGTTTCTACGCCTGTCCGAGCGCTCGCTTTACGAACTGGCACGCTCGCACCGCGTGCCGGCCGCCCAGCTTGGCGGCAAGTGGCTGTTTCCGCGGAGCCAGCTGGAACGCTGGCTGACCAACCAGGCTGACGGGCAGGAAGCCGAGCCGCGGCTCGATCCCCCGCCGATCCTGGCCGGCAGTCACGACCCGCTGCTCGATTGGGCCGTGCGCCAATCCGGCTGCGGCCTCGCGCTGCGCGCCGGCGGCAGTCTCGACGGTCTCTCGGCGCTCGCCACGGGCGAGGCGATGGCGGCCGCCATGCATCTGCGCGACCCGGACACCGGCGCCTTCAACGAGCCCGCGGCGCGCGACACCCTGGCGCGCCGGCCCATGGTCGGCATTGTCTGGGCGTGGCGGTCACAGGGGCTCATCCTGCCTGCCGGCAATCCGCGCAGCATCCAGGCCATCCCGGACCTGGCGCGGCCGGGCATCAGCGTGGTCGGCCGGCAGCCACGCGCTGGCAGCCACGTGCTGCTGGTGCATCTTCTGGGCGAAGCGGGCATCCGGCTCGATGCCGTGCGGTTCCTGCCCGAACCAGCGCTGGCCGAGGACGAGGTTGCCGCCGCGGTGCAGGAAGGACGCGCCGATGCCGGGTTCGGCATCGGCGCCGAGGCCGCCGCGCGCGGGCTTTGCTTTGTCCCGCTGTTCCGCGAGCGCTTCGACCTGGTGATGGAGCGGCGCCACTATTTCGGGGCGCAGCTGCAGCGCCTGATGCGCTTCGCCCGCCAGCCCGACTTCGTGGCGCGCGCAAAGCGGCTGGGAGGGTACGACGTCGAGGAGAACGGGGAAGTCAGCTTCTGTCTATGAGGTCGCCGTCGCCGGCGCGCCACGGGCTGGCTCAGCCGGCGAGACGCGTCTCACAGACGCCAGCGAAGGTTGGAATCCGGTTGCCACCGCTGCAGCAGTGGGAACCGGAATCTAACCTGCTCTGGGGTTCGTGAGACGCGTTTCGCCGGCTGCGTCACCTCCCGCGAAAAGTTAGCCGCTTCTCGGCGAAAGCAGCGCCGGACGCGGCAGTGGCGCCAAGGTGGTTCGACGCGGGAAACCGCAGGTGTCCCGCGGCCAGACCTCGACCGGAGCCACCCGCGCGACGGCGGTTCACCGCCCCCGCGGTGGACCACCCTGGCGTTCAGAACACGAAGTCGGTGTTGACCAGCACGTGCAGGCCGTTCAGCACGATGACGGCCTCCGCCG
>JBHYCX010000016.1:0-48390 GCA_051861325.1 Roseococcus sp. | reverse complement strand
ACGCAGCACCAAACCCCACTTCACCCACACTCACTCAAAACCCAACCAATCCCCATCACCACACGAACAGGTTTTCGGTTCGGTGGCCTGGTGCCTATCGCGGAGTTGAAACACCCGATCCCATCCCGAACTCGGCCGTGAAACACTCCAGCGCCCATGGTACTGCCGCTCAAGCGGCGGGAGAGTCGGTCAGCGCCAGGCCACCCAACCGAAAACCTTTTTTATCACCACTTCACGCGGGGTGGAGCAGCCCGGTAGCTCGTCAGGCTCATAACCTGAAGGTCACAGGTTCAAATCCTGTCCCCGCATCCCAAAAAACCCGTCAACTCAAAAGGTTGGCGGGTTTCGTGCTTCCAGGGCTCAGTGAAGGCAGCGCATTCCGGCCTGCCGCCCCCTCCGCGCATCAAGCGCACCTAGAGCCAGATATCTGTCGCCGTCAGGGAGGACTCACCGCTAAGCGCGGTCCGGAAATCTGCGGTGCCATCGCCACCCATATCGCCCTCCAGCAAACTGCCATGCCAGCCCGCTGTCGTGACCAAGCCGGAAAACTCCAACTTCCGGCGGTCCAAACATGGGTCGCGGATCACGGAGGGGCAGCCAAGTTTCCAAGAGACGGGGTACGTTACACGGCAAATGCTGGGCCAAGGACCGCCGATGCGACGTAACCGCAACGGATGCTTACTAAAAACTCATATTATTCTTTGCGGGACGTTTAACGTCGCGTTAGCGTGGCCGGGGTGACCGGGAGACGGAATTGACCCATATGCCACGGCATCGCCTCCGTGTCGCGCTCACCAGCCTGGTGGCGTTCTTCCTCTTCGCGGCCAATGTCGCGCAGGCCTGCACCTCGCTGATCTACCGCGATCAGGCGGGGCGCATTTACTTCGGACGAACGCTCGAACTGGCCATGGAGCTGCCCTATCAGGTCACGGTGTTTCCGGCCGGGCTGTCCTACACTTCACGCACGTCGTCCCAGGCGCTGGCGGCGAGTTGGATGACGCGCTACCGCATGCTGGGCGTCAACATGCCGGATGCGGGCCCGGAAGATCTGAAGATCGTCGAAGGCTTCAATGAGGCAGGGCTGACCTTCAGCCTGCTGGCCTTCACCAGCGCGGCGCGGCCGCGTGATTCCGCCCTACGCACCCGCGCTGCCCTCGCCGCGATCGACCTGGGCGCCTTCACCTCGGGCCAATTCGCGACGGTGGCCGAGGTAAAGGCAGCGCAGGCGGCGCAGCCGGTGCTGCTGACGCCGCTCGGGCCGGTGGGGGGCGCCGCCAGCCCATTCCACTTTGCCCTGCATGACCGCTCCGGCAGGTCGATCGTTGTCGAATTCGTCAATGGCCAGCAGTTGGTGCACGACAATCCTGTCGGCGTCATGACCAACGGCCCGTCGCTGCCATGGCACCTGACCAACCTCGCCAACTACAGCTTCCTGCGAAACACGGACGTGTCCACCGGCCAGTTCGGCTCGCTGGCGGTGGCGCAGCCGGATTCGGGCATCGCAACGCAGGGCTTGCCGGCGTCCAACACCTCGGTCGGGCGCTTCGTGCGGGCGGCCTATTACGCACAATATGCCGAGAAGGGCGCAGCCCCGGATGATGCGGTGCGGATATTGGCGCGCATCATGAACAACTTCGATCGCGCGCGGAACATCACGATCGACCCACGCGGGGCGAGCGGGGAGGGGCTGAGCGTCCCCACGGCACCGGGGGCAGCCGTCCCGGACTTCTCCCGCGAGTACACATCCTGGATCGCGCTGACCGATCTGAACCGCTCAACCTTCTATCTGCGGACCTATGGCGGCCTGAACTACGTAAAGTTCGACCTCACGACGATGACTGGTATCACGCGGACACAGTCCATCCCGCTCGCCTCGCTGAACGGCATGGCGGCGGACGGAACGGCCGCCCTGGTCGCGGCGTGATAGGGGGCACCAAGGACCAGGCGCTCGCCTGAGGCGGGCTAGCCTAGAGACTCGTCAGGCCGGACACCGGCTGACTATCAGGACGCAAGCGAAGCATAGAGGCAAGGATGCAGCGCAAAGACCGTCGGCGGAAACTGCTTCGGGGCGCGCGAGGCGGCGCGGCTCTGGCCCTGCTTGCCGGCGCGCCTGCCGCGGCACAAACCGTCCCGGCCTTCCAGCTCTCCGCGGGGAACATTTCGCTGGTCACGTCGCAGGCGCCTGACCCCGCGAATAACTGCTCGGCACGGCAGACGGTGTATAATTCCGCGACACAGGCCGCAGGCTTCGCGAATGGCGTCGTTGCCTGTGTCGCCGGCATCTCGTCGCCCGGCACGGTCATCTCCGGCCAGACCAGTGACTCTGCCGGCACCGTCACGATTGCCAATTCGGCGAATATCGTGGCGACCTCGGCCAATGCGCCAGGCGCGGCAGGGATTGTCGGCCTGTCCATCGGCGGCACGCCTGACGTGGCCTCGCCCAGCTTCGTGCCGGGGCCCGGGGCGGGCGGGGCGGTGATCATCAACAATACGGGCAGCATCAGCGCCGTGCCGGGAACGGCCACCCCACCTACAACCTTCGTCAGTGGCCAGAATTTTGGCTTCTTCGTCCTGCCCTTCGGCGGGGCCGTGGCGGGCGTTTCCTTCGGCGGGCAAGGGACGGGCGGGTTCGCGTCGAACAGCCAGTCCGGTGCCGCCACGACGCAGGTCACCGGCGGGGCGGCGGGGGACGTGACCATCGCCAACGGCATTGACGCGTCCGGCAACCAGAGCTTCGTCAACATCTCGACCGGCGCCAGCGTGACGGTGCCGGCGGCCGGCTCCTTCCAGGCGCAGCCCAGCATCAATGCGGGGCTGCTCGCCATTAGCCTGGGTGGGGATGCGGCCAATGATTGGGGCATCGGCATCGGCCAGGGCGGTGCGGGTGGTGCGGTCAGCATCACCACCTTGGGCAACATCACGACCATCGCCGACAACAGCCCAGGCGTGCTGGCCTTCAGCGCGGGCGGAGGCGGCTCGGTCGCCGCGGGCAGCCAGGGCGGCGGGAGTGGCGGGGCGGTCGGCGTCTCGTTCGTGGCCTATCAGGGGAATACCGGCGGCAGCATCTCGACCAGCGGCGGCACCGCGCCGGGCATCCTCGCCATCAGCGCGGGCGGCAACATCATCGGCAGCGAGGAGCAGGGCGATGGCGGCGCGGGTGGGCCGGTCACGGTCAACGTCGCCAGCCCGAACCGGATCGTGACGTCGGGAGCCTTCTCGGCCGGCATCGTCGCCGGCAGCCTCTCCGGCGGGGCCACGACCGGCGTCCAGCAAAGCCGCCTCTTCTTCAACGCGCCCGGCAGCGGTGGCGCGGTCACGGTCACCAGCAACGCGACCATCGTGACGCAAGGGCCTGGCAGCGACGGCATCGTGGCGCAGAGCGTGGGCGGCGCGGGCGGGACGCAGCTGGCCAGCAACGTGACCAGCAGCTTTACCCTTGGCTTCGGCACGAGCAATATCAGCACCGCGAGCCTGGTCACGGTCACCCATGGCGGCAGCATCACGGTGGGCGCGGACGGCATGTCGAGCGGCACCCAGGCCGACTCGCAAAACGCCAATCCTGTGGCGAATGGCATCGGCATCCTGGCGCAGAGCATCGTCGGCGGCGGCGGCATCGCCTATCTCGTCAACACCGCCGAGGGCGCGACGGTCAATCTCGGCGCGCCGAGCGGCGGGGGCAACGCCTCGGCCGCGGGCGGCGTCACGGTCACCAACACCGGCGCGATCACCACCTGGCAGGCGGGCGGCATCGGTATCCTGGCGCAATCCATCGGTGGCGGTGGCGGCAACGCCAAGAGCGTCTCCGGCCTGTTCCGCGTCGGCGGAAATGGCGGCGAGGGCGGCACGGGTGGCGTGGTCACGGTCGTCAATTCGGGCAGCATCCTGGCCAATGGCTGGCAGGCCCAGGGGATCGTGGCGCAAAGCCTGGGCGGCGGCGGCGGGAGCGGCTCCACGGTGCGCTCCGCCTTTTCGGCCGTGGGCGGCAGCGGCGGCGGTGGCGGCGCCGGCAATACCGTGCAGGTGACGGCAGAGGCCGGTGGCAGCATCCGCACCACGGGCGATGACAGTGCCGCCATCGTGGCGCAGAGCATCGGCGGGGGCGGCGGCCTGGGCGGCAAGGCCAGCGCCTGGGGGATCATCGCGAGTGCCGCGGTCGGCGGCAGCGGCGGGGAGGGCGGCCCCGGCGGGGCCGTGACCGTGACCGCGGCCGGCACCATCGCCACCGGGACGGCCACCACCGTCGGCACCAACATCTTCACCACGGGCGCCCACGCCTTCGGCATCCTGGCGCAGAGTGTCGGCGGCGGCGGCGGCGCGGCAGGTGCTGCCTTCTCGACCCAGGCGGGTTCCCCCTTCGCCATGAGCGTCGCGGTCGGTGGCACGGGCGGGACGGGCGGCGATGGCGGGCCTGTCTCGGTCGCCTTCGGGGGAAACGGGCCGGGCCAGCTTTCCACGATCGGCCCCGATGGACATGCCATCGTCGCGCAATCCATCGGCGGCGGCGGCGGGGCAGGGGGGCAGTCGCGCGCGCGCTCCTGGGGCCTGGTGTCCACCACGGCCATGCCGAGCCTGCAGATCGCGACCGCGGTCGGCGGGGCCGGGGGCGTGGCGGGCACGGCGCAGGGCGTGACCGTGACGACGGCGGCGCCGATCACCACCTCGGGGATTGGCGCCGTGGGCATCCTGGCGCAGAGCATTGGCGGCGGCGGCGGCGCGGGCGGCGACAGCACCGCCCTGGCCACGACCCTTTTCGCGACCGGCAGCGCCGCCATTTCGGTGCCGGTCTCGGTGGGGGGCCGGGGCGGCGCGGGGGGCGATGGCGGCGCCGTGGCAGTCACGCTGGGGGGCAGCCTCTCGAGCATCGGCGATGGTGCGCATGGCATCGTCGCGCAGAGCATCGGCGGGGGCGGCGGGACCGGCAGTATCGGCAATTCGGCGGCGCTTCCGACGCTCGGCACCGGCACGCCGGCAACGGTCGCCTTTGCCGTTGGCGGCGATGCGGCGGGGGCCGGGGCCGGCAATACGGTCAGCGTCTCCACCACGGCCGCCTTGCAGACCCAGGGGCTGCAGGCGCATGGCATCCTGGCGCAATCCATCGGCGGTGGCGGCGGCGTCGCCAATGGTGGCCTGGTCAATGGCTCCACCTCGACGAGCACGGGCAGCGCGTCCTATGCGCTGACCGCTTCCATCGGCGCCAGGGGCGGCGCGGGCGGCAATGGCGGGGCGGTGACGGTCAATGCCGGCGCGGGGATCGCCACGAGCGGCGCTTCCTCCATCGCGATCCTGGCGCAGAGCATCGGCGGCGGCGGCGGCGCGGGCGGTACGGCGGCCCCGCCACCGCCGGAGAGTTGGCTGGCCGCGCTCGCGAACCAGGCCAACCAGATCTACGGCTTTGGGACCGTGGCGCAGGCGGCGCTGCTCCAGGGCAAGTTTCCGAGCATCATCAGCCTCACCTCCTTCACCGCCGACCTCACCATTGGCGGCCGCGGCGGCGCGAGCGGCGATGGCGGGAGTGTCACCATCAACCAGACGGCGGGGGTCATTTCCACCAGCGGCCTCCAGGCGCATGGCATCGTCGCGCAGAGTATCGGCGGGGGCGGCGGCATTGGCGGAGCCTCCTCCACGACCTCCAGCACCTCGACCCTGACGGCACCGCTCTCCGCCTCGCTCGATGTCGCGCTGGGTGGGAGGGGTGCGGGCGGCGGCATGGGCGGGCTTGTGACGGTCAATCTCGGCACCGCCGGCCAGCCGGGGCAGACGGGCGTGTCCACCACCGGTGTCTCGGCCCATGGATTGCTGGCGCAATCCATCGGCGGCGGCGGTGGCCTGGCTGAATCCGGCGGGGTGCAGAGCGCCGGCGTGATGACCCTGGGCTTCGCGCAATCCGGCAACGGGGGCGGCGGGGGCGCGGGCGGGACGGTCAACGTCACCAATTACAGCGCCGTGCAGACGGCGGGCGATGGCGCGCTCGGCATGCTGGTCCAAAGCATCGGGGGGGGCGGCGGCGCCAGTTCCCCGCCGACCTTGAGCGCTGGCGCGGGGCCGATCTCCTACCGCCTGGGCGCGACCTTCTCCGGCAGCGAGGGCAGCGGCGCCACGGGTGGGGCTGTGAACATCGCGCATAACGCCGGACTGACGACGAGCGGGCCGCGGGCGATCGGCATCCTCGCGCAGTCCATCGGCGGCGGCGGCGGCTACGCGCCCACGCTGTATGGGCAGACGGCCCCGGTCTCCCTCGTGGCGGCCGGTTCCGGTGCTGCGAGTGGCGGCGCTGTCAGCGTCAACCTGGGGGCGGGCGGCTTTGTCGCCACCAGCGGGGCCGGGGCGCATGGCGTCATCGCGCAGAGCATCGGCGGCGGTGGCGGTGTGGCTGGCAATATGGACCAGCAGACCGTCTTTGGCCTGGCATCCGGGACCGTCTCGAGCACCGCGAACGGCCATGGCGGTGCGGTGACGGTGCAGGTGAACGGCGGCACGGTCTCGACCACCGGAGCCAATGCGCATGGGATCATCGCACAATCGCTGGGCGGCGGCGGAGGCATCTTCGGCGGCAACATGGGTGCAAGCGGCGTCAAGGGTACGGCGGGGCCTGTCACCGTGAACATCGTGGGCGGCAGCGTCACTTCCGCCCAGGGCTATGGCATCCTGGCGCAGAGCATCGGCTCGACCGCCGGCGGCGCGGTCCAGCTTTCCATCACGGGCGGCGCCCAGGTGTCTGGCGGGTTGGCGGGTGTGGCCATCGATACTTCAGGTGCCGGGAGCGCTGCCACGAGGCTTACCATCGGTCAGGCATCGGCGCTCTGCGGCACAAACTGTTCCACCAACACCGGCAGCCCGATCACTCTGGTCAATCCGTCGAGCCAGGTGGTCGTCACCACCTACGGGCTGATTGCCGGCACGTTTCAGGCAGAAGGGATTCTGGTTGTAGCCGAATCGGGCGGCACACTGCGCCTGAGCGGGACGAACACCTTGGGCTCGCTGACGATGAGCTCCGGCAGCACCCTCGATCTCCAGACTTTCAGCACCTTTGCCGGCGTGACACTCCAGCTGCCGATTGGGGAGGTTGCCCTGGACAAGGCGACCATCCTGATGCCGGTGGATTTCCTGAACCAGCGGTCCAACCGCCTGACGCTGGTCGGGAACTATAGCGTCAACGGGGTGAACCTCAGTATCTTCCCGACCAACCTCTACCCCGTCTCCACCCCGGTTGAGGTCATCGCCAGCCAGGGAGTCAACGTCGGAGCCAACACCGTCGCGAACGGCGTGTCCGTCGGGAACAGCGACCTCGTCTACAGCTTCTCGCTGGTGAACCAGACCCTCCAGCAGGGCAACACCCTGGGTGTGACGGTCGCCGCTGACTTCACGCCGGCCAATGTCGCGCTGACCGGCAATCAGTCCCAGGTGGCGGCGGCGGTGCAGTCCAGCTGGAACACGGATGCGGCAGGGCAGCCCAATTCCTATACGCCGCAGCAGCGCGCTTTGGTCTACTCCAGCCTCTATGGCCAGAGCGCAGGCAGCTATGGCACCGCGCTTGGCAACCTCCAGAGCCAGACGCCGGGCGCCCAGGTGGCCAACAGCCTGAGCAGCGGGGCTGCGCTGGCCAATACCCTGCAATCCTGTCCGGATTTCGCGGGGCCCGAGACGCTGCTGCGCGAGAATACCTGCCTTTGGGCCAGGGTGATCGGCCGGCTCAGCGACACCGGCCGCACCCAATTCGGCTCGACCTCCAGCGCTTCCGCCGTGGCGTTCCAGATTGGCGGGCAATATGAGTTCGCGCCCAATTGGTTCATCGGCGCCGTGTTCAGCGAAGAGCAGGCCTGGCTCCGCGCCTCGGCCGGCAACGAGCGTGCGACGCTCCAGGGTCAATCCTTCGGCGTGACGCTTAAGCGCCAGATCGGCACCTGGCAGGTCTCGGCCTCTGCCCTCGCGGGCTATGCCTCGGGGGGCGCGCGTCGCAGCCTTCCCGCCTTCGGCGCGAACGCCACGAGCTCGCCCGGCGGCGACATGCAGATCGGGCGGTTGCGGGTGTCACGGGAATTCGTGGGCGAGGCCGTCTATGTGAAGCCGGCCGTCAACTTCGACGTGATCCGGCTGGGCGCCTGGGGCTACACGGAGCAGGGCGCCGGCGCCTTCGGATTGCGTGTGGCTGGCAGCAGCCAGGTGCAATTCGCGGTCACGCCGCAGGTCGAACTGGGCGGCCGCTGGAATGTCTCCGAGAACACCGTGCTGCGTCCGAACGTGACCCTCGGCGCCACCTTCCAGTCGGAGAGCAGCTACGAGACGCGGCAATATCTGCTGGGCCAGCAGATGCGCATCCGCAGCCCGCTGGCCGGGACGATCGGCACCCTCTCCCTCGGCATGGACCTGACGCACAGCCGGGGCTTCCAGATGCGGGCGCAGTATGTGCTGGACGCATCCGCGGATATGACGGCCCATACGGGGACGCTGCGTGCGGGGTATCGGTTCTGACGCAACTGACGCCTCTCCTCGCTCCGCACGTGCCTTGCGACCTCAAGTCGGCTGCTGCTGAATTCTTCCTCGCCATATCCTCGGTAGCAATGTAGCCGTGCTCTACCGATCGCCTTCCGGTGAGTGGTCCTGTCGGGCTGACCCGCGCCGCTGCAGGGCGGCGCGCTCGTGCTGGCGGCGTGTTGGGCGCTGACGCTGGCACTGCCCGTGGGCCACGGTGCCACCCTGGCGCGCGCTGCTTGACCGAGTTGGGGGCTGCTGCTTTGGCTGCAGGGCGACGGCGAAGAGGGACGTCGCTGATGAAGCAGGCACGGGCCGCTTCGGCCATGGGCCGCCGTGTCTTGGGCGCGTCGCTTGCCGGCACGCATGCATAGGTGCGCGGGCTCGACGCGGCGGCTCCATGCTTTCAAGAGGGGCTGGCCCTTGGGGTCAGATTGCCAGGGTGATGTAATGGCGTCGTCGGTTGCGCGTCCCCGCATCCAAAAAAAACCGTCAACCCAAAAGGTTGACGGGTTTCGTGTGTTTATGGCCCCGCCTCCTCGACGCAAGCCGGCCCGACGCCTCCGCTGCCCCAATCCGTCACGGCGAGATATTTTCAGTCGTCAAACTGACCATACCGTTTGACCTGTCCCCAAGGAATGACCCACCTCTGATGACGTGGTCCCTTGAATTTATCCACTGTCACTGACCACCGCCAGAGGCTTGCCGCGTAGCGCCACACGTGACTGTGCCAAACCAGGCGGAAGGCCGCCTATATCGGTGGGTGATGCATGCCCCCGACCCCGTTGGCCGGCGCTGTCGGCGGGGCTGCGCACGCCCAGCTTCGATTGCGACCGGATGGTATTGTCGGCCTGTGGACAGCCTCTCGGTGAGGCACTCAACCCGTAACCGCCCGTTGAAGCTCTCGACGAACGCGTTCTGGCGCGGCTTGCGTGGAGCGCTGTAGTGCCATTCCACCTGCCGCTCCGGCGACCGGCGACCGGCGACCGGCGACCGGCGACCGGCGACCGGCGCAGGATCGAGGTCGAGGTCAGTTTGGTGCCGTTGTCAGTGACTGCCGCCAGAAGCTCGCCGCGGATCGCCACGATAGCATCGAGTTCAAGGCCACTTCGGTGCGCCGCTCAGCGCCGCGGCCCGCGCACCAGCAGCACGAAGAGGATGGCGAGGCCCGAGACCGCCATGTACATCCCGAAGGCGTTGAGGTGCCCGATCATCGCCGCCTGGCGATCCACCTCGCGCGAGAGGCGGGCCAGGCCCTGCGCCGTCTCCATCTCCCACCCGCCCATGCTGCCCGGCCAGAGCAGCGCACGGTTATAGGGCGAAAGCAGCTCCATCATCCGGCTGTAGTTCATCGTGCTGGACCGCACGATCTCCGTCACGCTGAGCGAAATGAAGAGGCTGGACCCGATGTTGCGCAGCAGGTGGAAGACCGACATGCCCTCCGGCGTGTCGCGGCTGTCGAGGTCGCCGAAGGTCATCACCGTGAGCGGCACCCAGATGATGCCGACCGCGATGCCCTGCAGGACCGAATTGGCCAGCAGCAGGTTCAGCCCGGCATTGAGGTCGAGGCTCATCAGCCAGAGGCCCGAGACCACCAGCAGCCCGAAGCCGATGCACATGCCGATGCGCGGATCCCAGCGGCCGATCAGCAGCGTCAGCCCGAAGCCGATCACGCCGCCAAGGCCGCGATAGCCGACGATGATGCCGATGACGCTGTCGGGATAGCCCGCATGCTGCTGCAACAGCGTGGGCAGCAGCACGATCGGCGTGAAATTTACCATCCCGTAGATGAAGACGAGGATAAGCCCAAGCGTGTAGTTGCGGTGTCGCAGCAGGCGCAGGTTCAGGAAGGGCCGCTCCGTCGTCAGGCAGTGGACCACGAAGGCGTAGAAGGCGAGGACCGCGATGCAGGCCTCGAGGATGATCTCGGTGGATTCGAACCAGTCGAGCCGCTGCCCGCGCGAGAGCACGAGCTGCACGCAGGCGATGGCCGTGGCCAGCAGCAGGAAGCCCAGCCAATCCATCGGCTGGCGCTGCCCCGGGCGGTCGGGCGGCAGGGCGAAATACAGCGCCACCGCGGCGAGCGCGCCGGCCGGGACGATCATGTAGAAGGCCCAGCGCCAGCTGTAGGTCTCGGCGAGGATGCCGCCGAAGACGGGGCCGATCACGGGGCCCAGCACGACCGTCATGCCATAGATGGAACTCACCAGTCCCGCCTGATGCCGCGGGAAACTGTCCAGCACGATGGCGTTGGAGAGCGGCACGACCGGGGCGCCAATGCCGCCCTGCACGATGCGCCACAGGATGATGGCCTCCAGCGATTCCGCCTGACCACACAGCCAGGTGGCGATGGTGAAGCCCGTCACGCAGACGATCATCACGCGCCTGCGCCCGAAGCGTGCGACGAGGAAGCCCGTGGTCGGCGTCACGATGGCCGTCGCCAGGATGTTGAAGGTGGTGGTCCAGGCGATCTCGTCCGGTGTCGCGGCGAAGCTGCCCTGCATCTGCGGCAGCAGCGAGGAGGCGACGAGCAATGTCGTCGCATAGAGCGTGGAGCCCAGCACCACCGCCGCCAGGATGGCGTAGCGGCGCGGGACCGAAAGCTCCTCGCTGCTCACCCCCGACACGGCACCCGCGGCCTCCTGAAATGCTTGACGAAGGTTGTCCGGACGATAATAACCACAACAACAATCCAAGGCGAGGCTGTTGATGCCGCCTGACCAGGCCGCCCGGCAGGATGATCGCCGCCAGATCGGTTACCTCATCACCGATGTGGCGCGGATGATGCGCGCGGCCTTCGACCGCCGCGCGCGGCAGATCGGCCTGACGCGCCCGCAATGGCAGGTGCTGAGCCGGCTGCACCGCTATCCCGGCATCACACAGACCGAACTCGCGGAAATGCTGGAGATGGAGCGCGCCACGGCTGGCCGCATGCTGGACCGGCTGGAGCGGCGCGGCTGGCTGGTCCGCAGCGCCGACCCGGCCGACCGCCGCGTGAACCGGCTTCACCTGACCGCCGAGGCCGATGGCATCCAGGCCGAGATGGGCCGCATCGCCACCGAATTCCTGGATGAAGCGATGAGTGGCCTGGCCGGGGAGGAGCGCGCCCTGCTCACCGCCATGATGGAGCGGGTGAAGGCGCAGCTTCAGGCCATGGGCCCGCGCGGCGCAAAGGAGGATGCGGCATGAGCGCGCCGGGCCGGTCCCGCCTCCGGACGCTCCTTCTTCTGGTGGTGCCGGCGCTGGCGGTGCTGGGAGGACTCTTCGTCTGGCAGCAGGGCGGCCGCTACATCACCAGCGAGAACGCCTATGTCCGCGCCGATATCGTGCAGATCGCGCCCGAGGTGACGGGCCGCGTGATCGAGGTGCTGGTGCGCGACCACGCCCGTGTGGAAGCCGGCACGGTGCTGCTGCGGATCGACCCCGAGCCCTTCCGCCTCGCGGTCGAGAAGGCCGAGGCCGAGCTGGACGCGGCCCGCACCCTCGTCGAGGTCGCCCGCGCGACCTATCGCGAAACGCAGAGCGAACTGGGCGAATTGCAGGCCCGGGCCGACCATCTGCTGCGCCAGGCGCGGCGCCAGCAGGAATTGGCGGCGCGCGGCGTCTCGCCGGCCACGCGGCTTGAGGAGACGCAGAACGAGGCGGATGTGGCGCGCGAGCGGATCAATGTGGTGCGCCAGCGCCTGGTGCGGCTGCTGACCACGCTGAAGGGCGACCCGGACTTGCCGGTGGATGAGCACCCCAATGTGCGCGAGCGGCTGGTGGAGCGGGACCGCGCGGCGCTCGACCTGGCGCGGACGCAGATCAAGGCGCCGGTGGCGGGCACGCTGGTGAACATGCGGGTGCAGCGCGGCGAGCAGCTGCGCGCCGCGACACCGCTCTTTGCCCTGGTTTCGGACCGCCGGCCCTGGGTGGATGCCAATCTGAAGGAAACCACCCTCGCGCATGTCAGCATCGGCCAGCGGGTGGAGGTGGTGCTGGACCTCTATCCCGGCGTGGTCTGGCAGGGCGAGGTGGAGAGCATCAGCCCGGCGACCGGCGCGGAATTTGCGATCCTGCCGCCGCAGAATGCCTCGGGGAATTGGGTGAAGGTGGTGCAGCGCCTGCCGGTGCGCATCCGCCTGCTGCCGCGCCCGGACGAGCCGCCGCTGCGCGCGGGCATCACGGCGACCGTCTCGATCGACACCGGGCGGCAGCGCGAGTTCGGCGACATCCTGGCCCATCTGCGCGGCCTGATCCCGGGCAGCGCGGCGCAAGCGATGAGATAGCGCCGCATCACGGTCACGTCGGCGGCATGCGCCAGAGGTCCGCGCGCCAGTGCCAGGCGATGGCCAGCGTCGCCAGCAGCCCGAAGCCGGCGAGGAGCGTCGCGGTCGCGGGGAAGCCGATCTTCGCGATGCCAAGGCCCGTCAGCAGAAGCCCCACCGGAAGCCCGTAGATGGCGAGCATGCGCAGGCCCATGACCCGTCCTCGAAACGCCGCCGCGGTGATGCGCAGAATCAGCACCGACATCGGGACCATGCAAAGGCTTTGCAGGAAGCCCGTGACCATGAGCAGCGCCATGCCGATCGCGACGATCTCGACATGAGCGAAGACCAGCAGGAAGGCGAACCACAGGGCCGCCGAGCCCAGCATCACCCGGGCCGGTTGCGACCCGACGCCGCGAAGGCTGACGAGCAGAGAGCCCAGGACGGCGCCGCCCGAGAAGCAGGCGAAGAGCATGCCCAGGCCAGTTTGATCGATCTGGTACACCTCGCGCGCGACATGCGGCAGCAGGCCGCCCGTCAGGGGATACGCCGCGAAATTGGCGAGGCAGGCGAGGAACAAGGCGGCCATGAGCGCGGGCGTCCGGCGCGCATAGGCGATGCCCGCGCCCAGCTCCTGCCAGATGGCGACGAGGGAGGCCGGGGCGAGGGTGCTGGTATCCCGGGAGGGTTCCCGAATGCCGAAGGTGAGTGCGAGGCTGATGAGGTAGAGCGACGCCACCACCACATAGGCTTGGCCCATCCCCAGCATCGCCACGATGCCCGCACCGGTCAGCGCGCCCACGACGCGCGCGGCGTCCATGCTTACCCGCTCGATGCCGATGGCCTTGGCAAGCAGGGGGGCCGGCATGGTCGCGGCGATCAGCGCGTTGCGCACGCCGATGTCGGAGGGCCGCACCAGCCCCATGAAGAAGGCCACGATGAACACCGCCGCCACGCTCAACTCGCCGCTGAGCGCCAGGGCGGCGATGCAGGCCGCCTGCGCCACATAGGCCGCGCGCATGCAGGACAGCACGCGCCGCTGACCCATCCTGTCCCCCGCCACGCCGTAAAGCGGCGAGATCAGCGTGCCGACGAACTGCAAAGCCCCGAAGGCGGTGAGCCAGATGACCGAGCCGGTCTCGACCAGCACGAACCATGCGAGCAGCAGCGCCTCCATTTCGAACGCCCAGGATACCGCGAGATCAGACGGCCATTGGAAGCGGAAGTTGCGCTGGCTGAAGGGCGAGGTGCTGGCACGTGGCAGCCGCGCCGGCGCGTGGCCGGGTCCCGGCGCAGGCGCGTTCATGGGCGCACGCGGCAAGCCGATATTCGTTTCCTCCGTGGCGCCGGCGATCCAGGGGGTTTTCCTGGCGCGGCGTCTTCCGGTCATTATGCGACAGACCTCTGCGCTCCGCTACGCTCGGCGACATGCGGGGGGCGAGGTGCCAGGCGGCCCCTCGACTGGCGCACGCCGGCGGCACCGTGAAGCGACCCGTGAGCTGATTGAAGCGTCGTATTCAGCACGAGCGCGCCAAACGTTCACGGAGCGGACCGACGCCGTCGTTGCCCGCTTCGGATGTCTGGATCGCGCTGGGCTGACGGAGTTGATTGGTCGGCGTATCGAGGGGCTGTGGAGATCCAGGACACCCGGTGGGCGACTGGTGCTGAACGGCCGCCTGGCGGCAGCCTGCACCGAGGCGCATGGATTCACGCTTTGCTCAATGACAGTTGCGCGTGCCGGCATTAAGCCACCAACAGCAAATCAAGTTGTTTGCGCGTCCCCGCATCCACTGATACAGAACAACAAAACACATCAAGCCCACCGACATCCGTCGGTGGGCTTTTTGCATTTCCGCCAACACCTTCCACACCAGCCGCCGCCAGCATCGCGCTGAGCTCGCCCAACAGCTCCAGCCGCGGACGACCACCCGCTTCGGTGGGCGGGTGGACCTCCACCCGCACGATCAACGCACGCGCCGCCTCCAACACCTCTCGTTCGCCTTGGGCCTCGATCCCCTCCCGAAGACGCGCCACCCGCGCGCGGTAGATCTCAGAGAGGTTCGGATGCAGACGCGGCGCCGACTGGCGCGCCTCCAGCCCGACCAGCTCCGCCCGGAGAGCCTCCCGCCGGGCACCCAGCCCATCGAGCCGGTCCTGCAGCCCAGGAGCACGCAGCCCATCGGCGATGGCGTCGATCAGGCCGTTCAGCTGTCGCTCGACCTGGTCGAGCTCCCGCCGGCGAAGAGACACCTGGCCGCCGCTCTCGGCCGAAAGCCGATTCCACTCGGCCGTGAACTCCGCCACGAACATCGCCACCGCGTCCGGCTCCATCAGGCGCGTCGCCAGCGCCTCCAGGACCTCTGCCTCCACACGGCTCCGACGGATCCGGACCTTGTTCGTGCAGGTGCCCTGACGCTCGGCTGCCTTGCAGCCCATGTAATCCTTGCCGTTGGTGGCGTAGCTGCCGCCGCAGACGCCACAGACGACCTTGCCGCTTAACAGCGATACCGCCCGGCGGTGTCGCCACAGGGTTTCCGGCCCATCGCCGATCTCACGCAGACCTTGCGGGCGCGCCGCTGTCGCGAGGCGGGCCTGGACCTTGTCCCACAACTCCTGGGGAATGATCCGAAGCTCGGGGACTGCCTCCTCGACCACCGCCTCGGCATCATTGTGCCGCGCTAACCGTCCCCCCGTGCTCGGATCCTTGAGCCACCGACGGCGGTTCCACACCAGGCGGCCTGCATAGAGCGGGTTGCGGAGGATCCCAGTTGCCACCCGGGCGTGACCGCGGAGCGCACCATCCGACCAAGGACCGCCGCGCGGACCGGGGATGCTCTCCGCATTCAGCCCCTTGGCGATGGCGATGGGGCTCTCCCCCGCCGCGAAGCGCTCGAAAATCCGCACCACCACCGCCGCCTGGACAGGGTCGATCTCCCGCAGCCCCCGCTCAAGCTCGCCACGCCGGTCCAGCGGACCGCGGACCACGCGGTAGCCGTAGCAGAGGCCACCTCCGGATCGCCCCTCGCGCACTCGTCCCTCCAGGCCTCGGCGGGTCTTGTCGGCCAGGTCTTTCAGATACAGCGCCCCCATCGTGCCCTTGAGGCCCACATGCAGCTCCGAGATCTCACCCTCGGACAGCGTGATGATCCGAACTCCGGCGAATTGCGCCGCCTTATGGAACCCAGCCACGTGCTCCTGATCACGGGAAAGCCGATCGAGGCTCTCAGCCAGGACCACGTCCACCGCGTTCGAGCGCAGCGCAGACATCAGGGCCTGATACCCAGGGCGCAGCGTGGTCGAACCGGACACCGCGTAGTCGGTGAAGGTCTCGGCGATCACCCAGCCCTCTCGCTCGGCGCGCGCCCGGCAAATCCGAACCTGATCCTCGATCGAGGCGTCACGCTGATTCTCCGAGGAGAACCGCGCATAGACCGCCACGCGAAGCGGGCGGGGAGACGGTGAAAGGCGCATCGGTCACAGGCTCCGACGGGGGGGGCAGGGCATTCTGCCCGAAGGGCGGCGTTCGAAGGCAGGGGAATTACGCGGCGCATCTCTATCGCTTACCCCGTCGCCGACGCCGATCCGCATAGGCCCGCACGGCCAGGTCTCGGAGCTGCTCGCGCAGATCCGAGATATGTGCGCCATGCCGGCCGCCGGCGTGGTAGTCGACCGCCTGCGCATAGTTCCGCAGGGCGACCCGCGGCGTATGGCCGGCCACCTCCGCAGCATCGAAGGCCGCCTCGGGCGAGCGGCTCTTGGCGGTCGCGGTGAGCCATTTCCGCGCCATGTGTGGGCCCTCCGCCGCCCCGGTGAAGTCCCGGTTCCGCCGCCGGACAACGCCCTCGAAACCCCGGTAGGTGAGAGGCTCACCGATCTTGCCCCACCAGAGCCACTCCTCCTCGGCGGTCCCGCGAAGGTGGGGACGCGCGAGCTCCAGGTAGTCCTGGACGATGGCGGCCACGACCGGGTGAAGGGGGTATTCCCGCCACCGCTTGTCCTTGGTCGCCGTCTCCCGAACGCGATCGCTTTCTATCGGCCGTTCCACCTCGAGCCCTTGGACCGTTGGGGCATCTACATCTTCGTGGATCGCCTGCTGACCTATGCGCGGAGTGTGCGCGCCGTAGCGCCGCTCTATCCGGGGCTATCGCAGGAACTGTTTCTGCACCTGGTGCTGTTCGAGATGTTCCACCACGAATTCTGCTCGAGATGTTCCACCACGAATTCTGCCACCACCTCGTGGAGAGCGCGGCGACGGTGCTGGAGATTCTGGCCGACGCCGGCGGCGTTCCGTTTCCCGGCTACCTCGCCTATCGCCGCGCTGTTCATGCCAAGGGCTTTGAGTGGCATCGGCACCAGCCGCTGGACGAGGCGCTAGCCAATGCCTACGCCTATAACTCTCTCGGCTTCATCTCCCGCGTGAAGACGGGCTACCGTGACGCGTTGGTCTGGCACTACCAGCGCGCCTTGATCCCTCAATGGCGACGCGAGGGGCCCGGCTGCTGCGAGGCGGCGAACTACATCGAAGGTGACCAGGTGGCGGGCAATGCCCAACTGCTCGCCATGATGCTCGGTCGGCCGGAGCATCCGCGGTTGGAGCAGGTCGCGGCTGCCGTCATGCCGAGCGGCTTTTCCGCCTTCGTGAGCAAGCCCGACATTCCCACGCATCTGGTCGGGTCGCCGGAGGCCGCGAAGGCCTTCCACGATCTGGTGCCCGCGCCCAACGACACCTATTGCCATCTGTTCTGGCCGCTCGACGACAGCAAAGCGAGCGCGGCGTTGCAGCAGCGGCAGAAGGAGATCGAAGAGCAGAGGCGGAAGGCCATAGGAACTGCGCCCTAACTGTGAGGGTGCCGTGCCACATGGAAGATGCCTATCAGCGAGCTATGGACCGCAGAGCACGGTGCTAGGTGGAAGGGCGTTACGACCGGAGGTGTCGACTGCATGGATGAACCCCCATTCCGAGATCTGTTCGATCGGTCTTTCCGATGGCCGCGGCGGGGCGACGAACCACTTCGTAAGGCGACCAAGGCTCATCACAAGGCCGACCTCCCCGTGGATGCTTGGGAGCGCTCGGTCCTCCTGCAGTCCGGCTTCATGCGAGCCGGCAAGCTACTGGTCGATTCAGCACTCGCCGAGCCGTCGCTCCGATTGGAGCTGACGCTCCCTGCGCTCTATGCCTACCGTCATGCGATCGAGCTGGGCCTGAAATGGACCCTCGTTACATACCGTCAGGCCCTTGACGTCGACTATCCGGCCGTACATGCGACGCACAGCTTGAAAGACCTTTGGGACGCATTCCAGCGGTTGCTCGATGCGGTCTCCTACGCGGGCGAGGAAGAGGGCAACCGTGCGGCGAAGCGCGTGGTAATGGCTTTTCACGAGTGGGACAAACAGGGTGACGCATTTCGTTATGCGGTCCGCACGAATGGTCGCCTCATTCCTCTGCGGGAGGAGCAGATCGACCTCGTGCGTCTACGTGATGTGATGGAGGGCTTCGCGAATTTCCTGGGTGGCGTAGATGGCGCCCTTAGCGCCGCTGGATGAGGTCCGCGATCGGCAGCCACTGCTGCGGCGTTGTGCATGCAATCTCTCTGGTTGCTGGCTACTAATGATGGGGATCGATAGGTTCGAACGGAGTAACCTAAGCGGTGCGGAGGACAGTTCTCCATAAGCCGAACCCTGTCCCCGCATCCAACGATCCCAATACACATCCGAAATGCCCGTAACTCCATCGAGTTACGGACATTTTGCCGTTCTAAGCCTGGAGAACGTCAGCGGAACCTGCCTCCTCCCCGGCGTGCAGGAAAGCAGCAAGGTCGCCTACCAGCGTAAGGCTGACCTCCGGTGAGGCGCTTTTTTTGTATCTCCGATCGAAGAGACTGAACCTTAGAGGCACCTAAGCTGGCGAAGGAGATCCTGGCTGGCCGCACCGGCAAGGTGGAGCGCCCCGAGACCGATGGCCAGATGGCACGGCGCGTGTGCTCGGAACTGCTTGGCCGCAAGCGCATCATCGTCATTAACGACGAAGCCCACCACTGCTATCGCCGGCAGGTCGGCGCGGCGGAAGGGTGCCAGCACGAAGCTCGACGCTGAAGGAAAGGCGGGGGCCACGCAGAACAACGCTGCTGCCCGCCTTTGGATCAGCGGCATCGAGCCCCTGCAGCGCGTCGTCGGCCAGCCCGTCCTGGTATACGGCCTTCCCGCCACGCCCTTCTTCCGGCTTGGCTCGGGCTACTCGGGAGGCACTCTCTTCCCCGGCGTCGTCTCCGGCTTCTCCCTCATCGATGCCATTCGATGCGGCATCGTGAAGGTGCCGCGCTGTTCCTGTGCAGGACCTGCCGGGCGCCGACGAAGCGGTCTATCGACACGTAATCGCTATATCCAGGAACACTCGGATGTGAAGCTGCCCAAGGCTGGCGCGGCTTGACCCCACTGCCCCTTTCCCAGCAATCACGGGCTGCAAGGCCCGCGTGCACTCAGCTCCCACATCACGAAAAGCGCGAAGCCGCGACTCCCCCCTTGGGATTTGCTCCAGTTGGCGCCTAGAGTGAAGTAATAATGATCGGGCTAGGGCATAATGCGGTTTAGGTTTCGCGCGGCGCTATTCTGCGGATTGGCTCGTCGCCAGAGCTTCCATCTGTGCAGGACCCCGCGCTCATGAGTGCTTCAAAACTGGCGGAGTCCAAGTCCCTCTCAATCCTCATCGTGGATGACGAGGTGAATGTCGCCGCCGAACTGGCCGATGCGGCGGAGGATGAAGGCTACACCGTCCACCAGGCGAATTCTGCCGCCGCTGCCATGGCGATCCTCCTGGAGGATGATGCGATCGGCGTGATGATCTCCGACATTCGCATGCCCGATTGCGATGGCCTCGAGCTGACGCGGCGCGTGCTGGACGGCCGCGATGACACGCGCGCCCTCGAAGTCATTCTCATCACCGGTCACGCGACGCTGGATGACGCTGTGCTGGCCGTGCGGACTGGCGCCTTCGACTTCGTGCGCAAACCCTTTCGCCTGCAGCAGATCTTCGAGGCCGTCGCCCGTGCCGCGGCGCGCGCCATCGGCCGGCGCCGCGTGGCCGCCAGCCTGGCTGAGATGGGAGCGCAGCACGGGCGCGCAGTGCCGGGCGTAACCGAAGGGAGTGTCCATGGCAGCCCCGAAATTCTCCTGGGACTGATGCATGAATTGCGTACGCCCCTTGTTCCCATCCTGGGCTTCGCGGAAATGCTGCAGACTCAGCGCTGCTCGCCCACCGATACGGTCGAATACGCCAGGCTGATCGCCGATGGGGGCCGGCAACTGCTGGCAACCGTGGATGACCTTGTACTGCTCGCGCAGATCGAGCGGGGTGAGGTGCAAAAAACGCGCGTCGCCGTGGTGGCGGACGTCTTCCTCCAAGAACTGACCACCCAGCACCAATCAGCGGCCGAGTTCGTCGGCAAATCCGTGCGGGTCAATGCGGCATCCGGCCTCGTCCTCCAGGCCGATCGCGCACTGATGCGACGGGCGCTGGATGTGCTGATGCGAATCGCCCTGCAGCGCAATCCGCGCGGGACCACTGTCACCCTCTCCGCTGCGGCGACGGCCGAAGGGACCTGCATCATCGTCGGCTCGGAGCCCGGCGGGCAGGATGCGGCGCGCTTCTCACCAAGCGCTTTCGCCGAGGATGTCGCCGTGCAGGTGGCGCCGCTTGGCATTCGTTTCGCGCGGGCGGTGGTCGCGCTGCATGGCGGCAACATCTTCCTGTCGGGCGAGCAGAACACCGCCTTCGGCGCCTTCGTTGCCCTTCCCGAAGGGCGCGGCTGAATTATACCAAGTCTCGCTGATCCTGGCCGCGAGGGTTGGTACTAGCCGGCCGGCGCGGCGGGAAGCTCGATGGTGAAGCTGGTGCCGCCACCGGCAACCTCCGCCGCGATCGTACCGCCCATATCGGTGATGATGCCGTAGCTGATCGAGAGCCCGAGGCCAGTGCCCTGCCCGACATCCTTGGTGGTGAAAAAGGGCTCGAAGATTCGCGGCAGTGTTTCCGCCGGAATCCCGCCGGCGTGATCCTGCACCACCAGGGTGACGCGCCCGCCCTCGGCACTTCCACCGATGGCAATGCAGCGCTCTTCCCCCGCCGGCGGCTCCCGCATGGCCGCATAGGCGTCGCAGGCGTTGGAGATCAGGTTGATCATCACCTGCTCCAGTGGGATGCGCTTGCCGAGTACGGCGGGCAGGCCCGCGGGCAGCTTGCTGACGAGCCTGACACCACCATGCCGCAGCTTGGCCTGCACCAGATGCTCGACACCCGCCAGCACATCGCTCATCGCCACGGGGCCGCTCGGCCCGGTGCCCGTGCGGCCGAAGATCCGCATATGGTCAATCGTGTCCGAGGCCCGCTGCGCCATGGAGACGATCAGTTCCAGCTTCTTGACCGCGCGCGGGGGCGCGTCGGGCATGCGGGCCATGCTGCGCAGGGCGTTCTCCGCGGCGAGGCTGATGCCCGCCAGCGGCTGGTTCAGCTCATGCGCCATGCCCGTCGCGACCTCACCCAGCTGCGCGAGCTTGGCCGCTTGCGCGAGCTGGTCGGAAAGCTGGCGCTCCTTCGTGACGTCGCTCCAGCTCATGATCACCTCGCCAAAACCCTGCGTGGTCGGGTTGGCGGCCAGCCGGCACGCGATGAGGCGGTTCGCGCCATCCCGATGCCGGAACTGGAACTCAAACTGCGCCTCGCCCACCAGCAGCGCCCGGGTGATGCTGGCGCGCAGCAGCAGGAGATCGGGCTCCGAGAGATGCGCCGCCATGAAGCCGGGCTTGATCTCGCACGGTGCATAGCCGGTGATGCTCTTGATCGAGGGGGAGGAATAGAGCGCCGTGCTCACCCCCGCCGCATTCTTGCCCACGCGCATCAGGGCACCCGGCATGCCGGAGATCAGATGCTCCAGCTCATCGGCCATCTGCGCGCGCTCGTACTGGGTCTTCCGCTCCGCGGTCCGGTCGCGTTGCACGGAGATCCAGTGGGTGATCCAGCCGGTGGAGTCCGCGACAGGGGCGATGTTCAACTCGACCAGATGAGGCGAGCCATCCTTGTTGTAGTTCAGGATTTCCTGCCGGATGGGCCGCCAGGCCTTCATCGCGCGGCGGATATTGGCACGCGCCTCGGGCGCGGTGTCGCGGCCCTGCAGGAAGCGCGGGCTGCGCCCCATCACCTCGGCCGCCGCATAGCCGGTCTCGCGCGTGAAGGCCTCGTTGGCGTAGAGGATGCGCGGGCCCGGCTCATCCAGCGGCTCCGCCTCGGTGATCAGCACGGGGTCGAGGCTCGCCTCCACCGCGCGTTGGAACATGCGGGCCGTTTCCTCGTCGCGAACCCGGCGCAGCAGGGGCCGCAGGGCGGAGGTCACATCGGCCATCACCTCCGCCAGATTGTCGAGATCAGCCGGCCGGGTCTCCAGCCCGAGCACGAAGGCGTAGCGCTCCTCGAGAAGCCAGAAGGGCGTGGCGATCTGCGCCTCCGCCATGCCATACGCCGCGATCAGGCTCGAGGCGGGCCAGTCTTGCAGATCGAGGGCGCGCGGCGCGCGTTCGATCACCTGGCACCGGCCCAGAAGAGCATCCGAGACGGGGGTTCCCGCCATGTTCAGCGCGAAGTTGCGCAGTTGGTCCAGATAGTCCTTGCTGCCCAGGGAGTCCCGGCCCATCCCATTGACGAAGTGAATCCGCTCATTGTCGGGCGCCAGCCGGTACACGTGGCAAAACAACGCCCCGGTTGCCTCCTGCAAGGCGTAGCAGGCCGCCTTGATCGCCGCTTCGAAGTCCGGGGCCTCGGCCGTCACGAGCAGGAGCTTCTCCCGCAATGCGGAGCGTCGGCTCATCTCGGCGTTCATCATCGCCTGCCGCCGCAATTCCAGATGGTCCACCACGAGCCGGCTGAGCGATTCCAGGACCAGTTGCTCCGCCGGGCCGAAATCCCGGCGCTCCTTCACGTCAATGACGCACACCGTTCCCAGCGCATGGCCATCGGGTGTCACCAGTGGGGCGCCGGCGTAGAAGCGGATGCCCGGGCCAGCGGTCACCAGGGGGTTTTCGGCGAAGCGGGGATCTTCCATCGCATTGGGGACAACCAGGGTCTCCCGCCGGCGGATCGCATGGTCGCAGAAGGCCACGTCACGCGCCGTTTCCGCCACATCCAGGCCGAGCTTGGCCTTGAACCATTGGCGCTTCTCGTCAATCAGGGAGATCAGCGCGATGGGCGTGTCCAGCAGGCGGGCGGCCACAGCGACGATGTCGTTGAACCGTTCCTCCGGCGGCGTATCCAGCAATCTGTAGCGCTTGAGCGCGGCCAGACGCTGCATCTCGAGCAGGCTGGGACGAGGTTCGCCCGGAGCGGTGGACGCCTGTTCAGCGGAGTTCGGCATCGAGTCCATCTATGCCTCGGGAGAAATGCCGACCCTATTCCCGGCAGTCCGCAGGACGATATGATTTCGAAATGGAAAATGTAAGTGATTTTCTTCGAGTGCAGCACGCTTGCGTCTTCTGTACCCAGCGGATAGGCGGGCGGATGTCCATAATGCTAACGTGACGGTATACAAATTCCGGTTGGTCCTGGAACCAGCCCGCTCGGTTGGCATGGCCGAGCCTGGGGAGGATTTCAGGCGGATGCAGGCAGAGAGCGATCCGGAACCCGGCTTCGACCCTCTGACGGGACTTATGCGGCGCCGCCGCTTTGGCGAGGCCGTCGCGGCCATCCTTCGAAAGTCGCCGGAAGACCCCGACAAGCCCGTGCTTCTGTCCATTGACCTCGATCGCTTCGCGATGATCAACGACAGCGCCGGCCTTGAAACCGGGGACGTCGTTCTCAAGCGCGTCGCCACCCGGCTCAAGGGCGCCGTAGGAAAAGATGCCATCCTGGGGCGGGTGAGTGGTGACGAATTCGCGATTCTTCTCCCCCAGTCCGACAACGCGGTCGCCATCGGCGAGAAGCTTCTGGAGCTTGTCGGCCGCCCTTATGCGGTGAATGGCCACGCCATCAAGATCACCGCCAGCATCGGCGTCGCCCGTTGGCCGCAGGATGGCATGGATGCCGAGGCGCTGCTCCGCTCCGCCAATATCGCGCTCGGCCACGCTGAAAGCGAGGGCCGCAACCGGCAAAAGGCCTTCGAGCCTTCGATGCTGGAACTCTCGCGGCTTCGCCGTGCGCTCGAAAATGACCTCCGGGCCGCGCTTGGCCTGCAGCAGATGGAACTGCGCACGGCCGTTCAGCTTGAACAATTCGAATTGCGATACCATCCGCAGATCTTGCTGTCGGATGGACGGCTACGGGGCTTCGATGCCGTGCTGAGCTGGGCGCATCCCAGCCGCGGCTTGCTCGGGCCGGACAGCTTCTTCCGCCTCGCCCAGGAGATCGGGCTGGTCAACCTGCTGTGCAATTGGGCGCTGCAACGGGCTTGCGCCGCCGCCGCCGCCTGGCCAACCGGACCCGCGGGGCATCCGATCCCGGTGAGCGTGGACATTTCCCCGCTGCAACTGCGCGAGGGCCAGGTCTTTGTCCAACTGATCGCCGAGACGCTCGCCAAAAGCGGGCTTCCGCCAGACCGCCTCAATCTGCAATTGGTCGAGGGCGCATTGTCGGAGGGCGCCGAGGCGGTGCTGCGTGACATTCGCGCGCTGGGCGTGAAGCTTTCGCTCAAGGATTTCGGCGTCGGGCGCGCTTCGCTCGGCGTGCTCGCGCGGGTTCAGTTCGACGAGATCAAGATTGACCGAAGCTTCACCCAGGCCTCGGATCTCAAGGCCGGGAACCTCCCCGGCGCGCCGCCGCGAAGCGCATCGGCCTGGATGGTCCGCGCCATCTCGGCGCTGGGGCTCGGACTCGGCGTCACCACGCTGGCCGATGGCGTCGCCAGCCAGCCCCAGTTCGCGGCGATGCGGCAGGCGGGCCTGGCCGCGGCGCAAGGAGCTTTCTTCGGCCCAGCCCTGAGTGAGGCGCAGGTTTCGGCAGCCATCGCCACCCCACGCGACCTCGCCATCCTCACCCCGGAGCTTGCATGAGCGAAGACCTGCACAGCATCGCATATTTCAGCCGCAGCAATCTCACGGGGGATGAGGCGGAGTTGAAGGCCCAGGTCGCGGAGATCCTGGCCACCGCCTGGCGCAACAACCGCCAGCGGGAGTTGACCGGCGCGCTGCTCTTTTCGGATGGCTGCTTCGCCCAGGTCCTCGAAGGCCCGCGCGAGGCGCTGGAGGAAACTTATGAGACCATCCAGTGCGACCCGCGCCACAGCGATGTGACGATCCTGCACTTCCACCCGGTCGAGGCGCGTAGCTTCCCTGGCTGGTCCATGGCCTTCGCCGGGGAGGATGAGGCGGTCCGCGCCAGGGCAATCGCCGCCAATGCGCTGCCTTCCACCGATGCCATCCAGGTGGACAGCCGGGGCAAGTCCTTCCTCGACGTCCTCAGCGACTATATCCGCCGTACGGAAGCGGGCGACGGCAAGGGCGGCAACTGACGCGCGCTACCGCGCGAGCGGCAGCAGGATGCGCATCAGGCATCCCCCCGCGTGGTTTTCCGCCGTGATCGTGCCGCCCATGTCGCTGATGATGCCGTAGCTGATCGAAAGGCCGAGCCCTGTGCCTTCCCCCACCCGCTTGGTGGTGAAGAAGGGCTCGAAGATGCGCGGCAGCACCTCTTCCGGGATGCCGCCCGCCGCATCCTGCACCTCAATGGTGACCCAATCCGCCTCGGCATGGGCGCTAACGCCGATCACCCTCCGCTCGCTCGGGACCGGTTCGGGGAGGCCCGAATAGGCATCGCAGGCGTTGCTGATCAGGTTCATGATCACCTGCTCCAGCGGCACGGCTTTGCCGAGCACCGGCGGCAGATCCTCCGGCAAGGCGGCTTGCAGACGGACGCCGCCGCCATTCAGCTTGCTCGCCAACAATTGCCCGGCCCCCTTCACCACCTCCGCGAGGGAGACGGCGCCGCGGATGGCCGTCTCGCTCCGGCCAAAGATGCGCATGTGGTCAATGATGTCCGATGCGCGCTTGGTGAGATCCACGATCAGGGCCAGCTTCTCCCGGGCGCGTTGCGGCGGTTCGGGCAGGCGGGCCAGGCTGCGCATCGCATTCTCGGCCGCCAGGCTGATGCCGGCCAGCGGCTGGTTCAGCTCATGCGCCATGCCCGTCGCCACCTCACCCAGCTGGGCGAGCTTGGCGGATTGGGCAAACTGCTCGGCGAGGCTCTTCTCGCGCGTCACGTCGTTCCAGATCGCGATGACCTCCCGCGTGCCGTCGGGGTCCATATGGCCGCGCGCGATGCGACGGATCCAGATCCAATGGCCCTTCTTGTGGCGAAACCGAAATTCGACGGAGAGCTGGTTCACGGCGAATTGGCCGCGCATCTGACCGAGCAGCAGGCCCCTCTCCGCTGGGTCCAGGTTTTCCTCTACCCATTCGGGCTGCATGGCCTCCGCCACGCTGTGCCCTGTCAGCGCCTCGATCCCTGGCCCGACATAGATCCGGTCCCAGTGATCGCCGCGGTTGCGAATCCGCATCAGGACGCCCGGCATGGCGTCCATCACGGCCTGGAGGTCGCTCGCCAATTCATCACGATCCGCCAGCAGCTGCCTCTCGGCGGTGACATCGGTCCAGACGACGACGAGCTCCATTTCGCCCTCGGCATTCCTGAAGCTGCTGGTGCGCCGGTTGATCCGGATATAGTGGCCCTGCTTGTGGCGCAGCCGGAACTCCAGCGTGGTCGGAAGCCCGGCGGCTTCGCTCTTCAGCGAAGCCTCCAGCGCTGGACGATCATCCGGATGCAGGGTGTTTCTCGCCCAATCCGGCTGCACCATCTCGACGATGGTGTAGCCGGTCATCACCTCGGTGCCGGCCGAGACGAAATAGTGCAGCCATGTGTGATCACGGCTCAGCCGTGCGCGTATCAGACCGCCCGGCATCACCTTGATCACGGCCTGCAGGTCATTCGCCAATTCTTCCCGGTCCAACAGCAGGCGCTTCTCGGCCGTGATGTCGTTCCAGATGGAGATCACCTCCACCCTGCCATCCGCATCCACATAGCCTCGGGTGTTGCGCATGATCCAGATGGTGTGGCCCTGCTTGTGGCGGAAGCGGAAATACGTGGTCGCCGGCGCCGTCGGATCACCCTTGGCGAGCAGGGCCAGCATGGAGGCGCGGTCGGCCGGGTCGAGATTGTCGGGCAGCCAGTCCGCACGCTGCGCTTCCTCGACCGTGAAACCCGTGAGCGCCTCGATGGAGGGTGAAATGAAGTGACGAACCCAGCGACCCCCCTCGTTCTTGTGGATGCGCATCAACACGCCGGGCATGGTGGTGACGACGCGCTGCAGATCGGCCGTCAGCTCCTCGCGTTCGAGCATCAGGGTCTTCTGCTCGGTAACGTCGTTCCAGATGCTGACCAGTTCCTCGACGCCATGCTCATCCACGTAGCCGCGTGAGCGCCGACGGATCCAGATCCAGTGACCCAGCTTGTGGCGGAACCGAAACTCGCCCTCCCGCGGCGTCATCACATCTGCAGCCCGGAAGAAGGCGTTTGCGCGCAGGGCAGTGGCGGGTTCGACGTTGTCGGTCCACCAGTCTTCCTCCATCGCCTCCTCGACGGAATGTCCGGTCAGTTCGGTGACACTGCGCGAGACCTGGATGCGCTTCCAGCTGCCAGCCGGCTCGCGGCGCGTGCGGATGATCACGCCCGGAATGGTGGCCATGACGGTCTCGAGTTCGCGCGTCTTGGCCTCGCGCTCCGCCGCCATGCGGTATTCTTCGCTGATGTCACTCCAGATGCTGATCACCTCGCGCTCGCCATCGGGCGCGATGTTCCCGCGCATCAGGATGCGGATCCAGATGCAGTTGCCGTCCTTGCGGCGGAAGTGGAAATCGGTGCGGGACTGGCCGCCGCCCACCGCATCATTCAGCGCCGCGTAGAGCTTGGTGTGATCGGGCTCGCTGGTGCCCGCAACCCACCAACCGAGGATGCTGGCCTCCTCCACCGTATAGCCGGTCAGGGCCTCCACGCCGGGCGCGATGAAGGTGCGGTCCCAGAGGATATCCGTGCGGGGGCGGTGGCGCATCAGCACGCCCGGAATGGCCGCGACCAGGGTCTGCAGATCCCGTGTCAGCGCGTCGCGCTCCAGCCGGGCCTCGCGGGCGGCTGTGATGTCGGTTTGGGCAGAGATGTAATGCGTCGCGACCCCACTGGAATCGAGCACGGGGATGATGCGGAGCGACGTCCAGTAGGTGGTGCCGTCCTTGCGGTATTGCAGCACCTCCTCGGTTACGCTGCGGCCGGCCTTGATCTCGGCGCGGATGCGGAGGCGGGATTGTTGATCGGACTCCGGTCCGAAGCTGAAGCGGGGGCTGTGGCCCTTGATCTCGGCGAGGCTGTAGCCCGACATGCGCTCGAAGGCGGGATTGGCGAAGATGATCCGCGGGCCCGGCTCCTCGAAAGGCGGTTCGGAGACCAGCACGCCGTTTTCGCTGGTCGCAATCAGGCGGCGGTAGAGCCGGCCATCGGCCTCATCCAGATGGCGCCGCAACATGGGGCGCAGCGCGGCGGTCGCCTCCCGCATGAGCCTCGCCACGGCCTCGGGCTCTTCGGGTGACGCGGCGAGGCCCACTGAGAAGACGTAGCGCTCCTCGCCTAAGCCAAAGGGCGTGGCCAGTTGGAGCGTGACGCCTTGTTCGGCAGCCAGGTTGGCGGCGGGGCGCGAGGCCGTCTCCGGCCCTGGCGAAATGGGGCTCCAGATCTGTTCGGACCGGACCAGGGCCGTGGCGACCTGAGAGTTCGCGGGCGTTAGCACCAACGATCTGAGGAGGTCGAAATACGTATCCAGCCCCAAGACGCCAACTCCGGCGCCGCTGACAAAGATCGCCCGCTGGCCATCCGCGGAGAGGCGCCAGACATGGCAGAACAGACCGCCGGTTGCGTCGGCGATGGCCTCCGCTGCCGCATGGATGGCGCTGGCGAAATCCGGTGCCTCGGCGGCGGCGGACATCAGGCGCGCGATCAGTGCCGCCTGATCCACCAGTGCCTTGCTGCGCAGGGCCTCCCGCCGCAATTCCAGCTTGTCTCGCACGAAGCAGGTCAATTCCGTCAGGGTCTGCGCGTCGTGGTCCGACAAGGCCCGGTGCGGCACCCTGTCAATCACGCAGAGCGTGCCGAGGGCGTGACCATCCGGCGTGATCAGGGGCGCGCCTGCATAGAAGCGGATGCCGGGTTCCCCGGTCACCAGGGGGTTTTCGGCGAAGCGGGGATCTTCCGTGGCGTCGGGAACCACCATGACGTCCTGGCCACGGATCGCATGGTCGCAAAAGGCCAGTTCGCGCGGCGTCTCCGTCACACCATCGAGCCCAACCGCCGCCTTGAACCATTGCCGGTCCTGATCCACCAGTGAGATCAGCGCGATGGGAACATCCAGCAGGCGCGCGGCGAGGCGGACCACCTGGTCGAAATTCGCCTCGGGACCGGTATCCAGGATACCATAGCCGCGCAGCGCAGCGAGCCGTTCTTCTTCGCCTTTGATGTCCCGCATCATTCGCGTTTCTTCGCCGCCAGATTCGTCATCGTAACGATGCTGCGCCCCCGGCAGCTTCCGTTCAACTCTCTGTCGGGCGGGGGATGATCCCGAACCGGCATCAGGCACGCCGGAAGTTCAGGGTGAGGCGGGCGCCGCCCGCGTGGTTCTCGGCCGAGATGGAGCCACCCAGTTCCTGCATGATGCCGAAGCTGCTGGACAGGCCAAGGCCCGTCCCCTGGCCGACCGCCTTGGTGGTGAAGAAGGGTTCGAAGATGCGCGGCAGCAGCGCGTCCGGGATGCCGCCAGCCTGGTCCTCGACCGTCACCTGGACCAAGTCGCCCACTTCCCGCGCCGTGATGGTCAGCGGACGGGTCTCCGGCTGGGGGTCCATGGCGGCATAGGCGTCACAGGCATTGCTGATGAGCTGGGTCAGGACCTGCTCCACCAGAATGCTGCGGCCCAAAATCCGAGGCAGCTCCGCCGGCAAGTCCAGCGTCAGGGTCACACCGCCCAGGTGCATGCGGTTTTGCGTAAGTTCCCGCGCGGCGGCCAGGATGGGCTTCAGCTGAAGCGGCAGCTTCGGATCCTCGTCCTCACGGATGAAATCGCGCAGCCGCTCAATGAGGGCAGAGGCGCGCATCGCCATGGTGATGACGACGTCGAGCTTCTCCCGCAGGCGCGGGACATTCATGGGATCCTGGGTGGCGAGGCGGGCCGCATTCTCGGCCGCCAGGGTGATCGAGGTCAGCGGCTGGTTCAGCTCATGCGCCATGCCGCTCATCAACTCGCCCATATGCGCGAGCTTGGAGGTATGGGCGAGGCGCTCCGTCAACTCATGCTCGCGCGTCACATCGCTCCAGAGGCTGAGCAACTCCGGCCCGCCATTTTCCTCGATATGCCGGCTCATCAGCAGGCGCACGCGGATGATCCGGCCATCCTTGCGCCGGAAGCGCACGGTGGCGGAGCGTTGCTCGCCGGCAAGCGCCTCGTCGAAGGCCTGGAAAAGGGGCCCGATCTCCTCGGCGGGGATATTGTCGCGCAACCAGCCAGGGCTCAGCGCCTCCTCGACCGAGTGGCCCGTCATCGCCGTCACCGCCTCGCCGACGAAGCTGCGCCGCCGGACCCCGTCGGGGCCTTTGCGCGCGCGGACCAGCACGCCAGGGATGGCGGCCATGAGGCGGGCGGTATCATCCGCCCAGTTGGCGAGTTCCCGGTTGGCCACGGCCAAACGGCGCCGGCTGCGGAATATCAGCAGCACGAAGATGGCGAGGGCGATGAGGGCCGCGACGACCAATGCGCGAATGAGCCCTGGGATATAGGCCGTCTCGGCCAGGCGGGCGGCGCGGCGCGCGGCCGTCTCGGCACCCCGGCCGCGCAGGCGTTCTACCTCCCGCTCCAGGCCCGAGAGGCGCTGAACCAGCAGGGGCGAAGTGTCAGGGCGGGCGCGAAGCCGCTGCAATTCGCTCAGCGCGGGCGGGATGAGCGCGCGAAGGGCATCCACCTCGGGGCCGACGAGGTCATAGCCCGGCAGCATCGAGGGGTGCGCCGGGCTCGCCAGGGCGGACAAGGCCTGGATCCCCTGGTCCATGGCCTGTGCCGCCGCCGGGCTTTCCGCCTCGGTGGCCGCGAGACGCAGCCGCTGTGTGACGTGCAGCGCCTCGCTCAGCAGTTGATTGGCCGCCATGGTGCTGAGGGACGCGTCGATCGTGCTGACCCGCGTGAAGATCAGCTTCGCCGCAGCCGCGCCTGTGCCCAGGAGGATGAGGCTGGCCAGGGCAAGCCAGGCCCATTCCCACTTGCGCTTCGTGCCGGCCACGGCAGCGCTGTTCCTTAGCCTCGGGACCTGGATGGGGTGGGGCAAGGCGGGCGCACCCGCGCGCGGCTTCCCGATCATCGGGAAAGCGCCAAGGACGCCGCCCCTTGGGGGCGGCGATCAGGGTGTCTGAGGCACCAGGTCATCCCGCGAGTCATGTGCCCAAAGCGCCCCCTTGGGAACCCCTTAAACCGCCTTCCCGACAAGTCCTGACATTCACCGAATGTCCAGGAAAACCGCCAGAAACCGGCATGTGTCGCCAACCAAACCCAACCCATCCTGACGGGTATTTCGACCGCCTCTGCTTCAGTTTCCGGGACGTCCAGAGCGCGTCGGCAACGCCGCGCTCCCCGCCGGAAGCAGGAGCGTCACGATGTCCCAGACCACCCAGAACAGCGCAGTCCAGGCCGCCGACCAGGCTTCCGTGGCGCCGCGCCGCCGCTCTTTCCTGCGCGGCATGCTGGGTGTGGCCGCGGCCACCGCGCTGCCGGGTGTGGCCCTGGCCCCGGCCAGCAGCCAGGTGCTGGGCCCGATGCTGCCCGCCCCCCCGCAGAGCAGCGCCACCGATGCCGACCGCGCCGAATGGGTCGCCTTCCGCGCCCGCTTCATCAGCCCCGAGGGGCGCGTGGTGGACACGGCCAATAACGGCATCTCCCACTCCGAAGGCCAGGGCTACGCCATGCTGATGGCCGAATGGGCCAATGACCGCGCGACCTTCGAGCGCCTGCTGAACTGGACCCGCAGCAACCTCTCCCGCCCGCGCGATGCCCTTTTCGCCTGGCGCTGGTCCCCCAACCCGCAGGTCGCGCGTGACACCAACAGCGCGACGGATGGCGACATCGTGATCGGCTGGGCGCTGCAGCGCGCCGCCGAGCGCTGGTCCGTCCCCGCCTGGCGCAGCCAGGCCGAGGCCATCGCCCGCGACGTGCTCCGCCTCTCGGTCCGGGAAGTCGCCGGCCGCACGGTGCTGCTGCCCGGCCCGCACGGCTTCGAGAAGCAGGATCACGTCGTCCTCAACCCCTCCTACTACAACACGCCCGCCTTGCGCGCCCTGGCCCGGCTGGCACCGAGCCCCGCATGGTCCAAGCTGGAGGCCGATGGCCAATGGCTGCTGGCCACCGCGCGCTTCGGCCGGTGGGAATTGCCGGCCGACTGGATCGAGCTGAACCGCCGCAGCGGCGCCGTCACCCCCGCCGCCGAATGGGCACCGCGCTTCTCCTGGGACGCCATCCGCGTGCCGCTGTTCCAGGCCTGGGCTGGCGAGTGCCACGCCCCGGCGCTGGGCGCCGCCCTGAACTTCTGGACCCATGCGACCCCCGGCCGCCTGCCGGCCTGGGCCGATCTGCGCACCGGCGCGCTGGCCCCTTACCCCGGTCATGCCGGCGTCTCGGCCGTGGCGACCGTGAGCTACAATGCGAAGAGCGGCTTTACCCAGCGCGTCGCCATCCCCTCCGTCACCCGCGCCACCGACTACTACGGTGCCGCACTCGTGATGCTGGCCCGGATCGCGCAGCAGGAAGGCCCGGCAGCCGCCCGCCCGCAGATGGTGGCTTCACTCTGACGCCGCAGCTTGCATTTTTCCGAGCCAGATCCGCAGTTGATTGAATTTTTCAAGCTGACTTTACACCCGGCGCGCGCTGTTCCTCCTACCGCTACGGGAGTAGCGACTGGGTCTGAGGTCCGAAGGTTCCTGACGCAGATGATGAAGACCGCTGGCCAACCGAAGCGCCCGCGCAGCTCCCTCCGGCTCAAACTCTTTGCCCTGGCCGCCTGCGCGATGCTGGCCTTGACCGGCGCGCTGACCTTCCTGCAGGACCGCCTGGTGTTGCAAGCGCTGGACCAGCAACTCACGGCCAGCGCCGCCGCCGTCAAGCCGGCCCTCGTCGCCGCCCTCAGTGCCGCGATGATCGAACGCGACTACGCCACCATCCGGGCGGTGATCCAAGAAAGCGTCGCGGCCGGCAGCTTCACGCACATGGTGCTGACGGATGCGCGCGGGCAGGTGATCGCCACCGAAGGCTGGTCCGTCGCGGTTGATGGTCCGTTCCAGCCAGGCCTGGTCCGCATGCTGGATGGCGAGGAGCGGATGGTCTTCGCCGTGCCGATCACCATCACGGGGCAGCAGCTTGGCAACGTCTACTTCGGCCTGTCGCGCCGGCCGTTGCAGGCTGCTCACGAGCAGTTGCTGATCGGCGCGCTGGTCGCCGGCATCGCCGCCCTCGCGCTGCTGGTGCCGGTGGTCGAAATCGGCAACCGCCTGCTGTTCCGCCCGCTGCGCCGGCTGGAAGCCGCGGCGATCACCCTGCGCGGCGGCAACTACGACATTGCGCTGCAACCGCAGGGCGATGACGAGGTCGCCCACCTGACCATCGCATTCCGCGATATGGCCGAGGCGATGCGCGACCGCCTGCACGCGCTGGAGAGCAGTGAGGCAGCGCAGCGCGGCCTGCTGACCGAGTTGGAAATGCTCAACGCCAGCATGCCCGCCGTGCTGATGCGCTTTCGGCAATGCCCGGACGGCATGTGGGACACCTGCTACACCGCGCCTTCGGCCGAGGCGGTTTTCGGCTTTCCTCTCGCTGCCGCGAGGAGCCCCGGCTGGCTGCAGAGCCGCCTTTCCGCCGACGATCTGGCGCGGTTCCATGAGCAAACAGACTACGCCCTGGCGGAGGGCACGGGACAAACGGAGATCGGCTTCGAGCACGCCGATGGCAGCGCAAGGCGCCTCAGCGGCACCATGCGCCGAATCCAGACGCCCAGTGGCCATGAGGACGTAATCATCGTCTGGATCGATGTGACACGGGAGCGTGCCTTTGCTGGCCAGTTGGCCGAGGTCGCGAAGCTCGCCTCCTTGGGCGAGGTCGCGACGGGCATGGCGCATGAGCTCAATCAGCCACTGGCGACCATCAGCATGGCGGCAGAGAACCTCACCCGTGCCTTCTCCCGCCTCCCAGACATGAGCCCACGGCTGGTGCAGAAGCTTTCCCTGATCACGGACCAGGCGCACCGTGCGTCGGCGATCATTGATCATATGCGCGTCTTTGGGCGTGCCGGCAGCACCGCCCCGGAGGCCCTGCACCTCTCTCCGTTGTTGAATGCCATCGAGGATCCGACCAGGGCCAAGCTTCGTGGCAGCGCAGCGCAACTTCTCCTGGACGTGCCGGAGGATTTGCCCCCCTTCATGGCGGGACCCCTTGCGCTTGAGCAGGTGCTGGTGAACCTGATCGGCAATGCCTGCGACGCCTATCTTGCCGCGGGCGATGCCATCGCGGCGCATGAGCGCGTCATCCGTATCGGTGCCGCTTGCGCCGCGGGGCGGGTTTGCATCACGGTCAGCGACCACGCGGGCGGGATTTCCGAAGATGCCATGCCACGGATTTTCGAGCCCTTCTTCACGACGAAAGGGGTCGGGAACGGCATGGGCCTAGGCCTCTCGATCAGCTATGGCCTGATCACGGAAATGGGCGGGAGCATCGCCGCCGAAAATCTTGATGGCGGTGCGCGTTTCACCATCCGCCTTGCGACGGCGGCGAGCGAACCATTTCGCGAGAAGCCGAGTGTGGCGGTCTGAGCCGGCGCCTCAGGCCTCGGGAAAGCCACTGAAGGCATAACCCTGGTTGCGAACCGCCGAGATCACTTCCCCAGCGCCACGGCGCCCGAGCTTGCGACGGATCTGATGGACCAGATTGTCGAGGGACCTGTCCTCGGCACGGTAGGGGCGGCGCAGCACCTGCTGGGTCAGGGTGTCGCGGTCGATCGGGACGCCGGGTTGGGCGGCCATCATGGCGAGAAGGCTAAATTCGGCCGCGGTGAGAAGCACGGGCGTGCCATCCGGCCGCAGCAGGCGACGCTCCACCTCCAGGATCTTCCACTCGCCCGAGACATGGGACGGGCGGCGTGTGGCGCGGCGCAAATGGGCACGGACGCGGGCGACGAGTTCCCGGCCCGCGATGGGCTTGAGCAGGAAGTCATCCGCTCCCAGCTCAAGGCCGATCACCCGGTCCGCCTCATTGCGATTGCCGGTCAGGAAGAGGATGGGCGCGGCGGTCAGGTTGCGGAGCGCGGGCAGCATCATCAGCGTGTCCACCGCACCCAGGCGCTGGTCGAGCAGGATGAGATCGGGCTGATAATCTTCGAGCAGGGCGAGCGCCGCCGGCCAATTGTCAATCGCGCGGGCGTTGATCCCATGATCTGTGAAAGTGTCCACCAGCTCGCCGCTGAGGATGGGGTCATCCTCGATGAGGAGGATGCTGGCTTGATTTTGTTCCGGCGTGATCATGGCACCACCTTCGTCCTGCCTGGGTGTCAGGTCCAGATGCGCGCGCCCAGGAAAGAGCCGCTCATGGCCGGAGCCTCAAGGCGGTGACCAGGCGGCAAGATTTCCCACGAGACTCGCGCCGGAGCAACGGGTTCGCCCTCGAAGTGCGGATTTCGAGCGGGTGGGGGTCGAACGGGAGCAATGCTGACCGCGCTAAAAGCCTCCTTTTGCCTCGGTTTTTGAGTTCCGTACCAAAGCGCCGAAGTCGTGAGGTTCGGAGAGAATTGGCCTCCGCAGAGCGACTCTCAGCCTTCTCCATGCCGGGTCCGTCCGAAGCCCTGCCTCAAACCGCAGGGAACCTGCCACTCAGCGCGGCGTCTGGTCCGGCGGAGTGCATGGTTCGTATGGACCTGGCGGCGAGGCCTGGTTTTGCATGCACGCCCGCGTGCCAGGAAGGCCAAGAGGTTGCGCCCGCCGCGTGGCGGCGACGCCGCAGTGATCCGGCCGGCTGCACCTGCGCAGACCAAGCGATCCCGCTGCCGCGCCGCGACATTTCCCAATAATCCTTGGATCGGCCGGACATGATCCGAAGACTGCAGACCCCGATTTTGTGCAGGCTGACCTGGGCTTTCCTTTGGGAATTCACGGCAGAGCGGACTGCACAACATGCAAATGCTGAATCTCAAGCCCCCGATTTCCCGCCTTGCGATTGCTGCGCTTGCCGGCGATCACCTCGAAATCAGCGCCTCGCTGCGGCACAAGTGCCGGCAGCTTTGCGACGATTGGAGGAGCAGCACGCTGCCGGCTACGCGCATTCCATCCGTGTGGCTCGGCTGACCATGGCGATGCATCGCGCAGCTCCGGCCGGGATCGGCTGCACCCCTTTGGCGGGCGCAGTCACCGCGCGCTTGCCACCTGCAACCTCCCCGTGGCGCTCATCCGTGCGCGGCCTCGGCGCCGAGCAGCGCGATGCGGAAGCGGTCCTTCAGCCAGGACCCGTCGCGCGGCGGCATGACCAGTGGTGGCTTGTCCGCTGCGATCTTGCAGACGGCGAGCAGCGGTCCCTCGCGCCGCCGCGTAGCCGCCGCCAGCCCAGGCACCTCGTTCGCGGAGCGGAGCTCCATCACGCGCGGGATGCCGCATTCGCGCGCCACGCCTGCCAGGCTGACGCCGCTGGCGGTATGGGTCGGCTGGTTGCCCGTCTCGCCCCAGCGCTCATTGTCGAGCACGACGATGGAGAGGTTGGCGGGCTTCGCCACGGCCACCGTTGCCAACGCACCGAGTTGCATCAGCATCTCGCCGTCGCCGGTGATGACCAGCACCTGCTGCGAGGGCTGCGCGAGGGCGAGGCCAAGACCCACCGTGCTGGCCGCGCCCATCGCCGCCCAGACCGGGAAGGTCAGCGGATGGTCGCCCGCCGCCGCGCAGTCCCAGACGGTGGAGCCGAGCCCAGCCACCACCAGCATCTCGCCGCGGTCGCGCAGCAACTCGTTGACCAGCCAGCGTCGCGACAGCAGGCCGCCGATCATGCTTTCCATGGACGTGCCCCTACTTGCCGAAGCTCTTGGATCCGATGAGCCGTTGGCTCACCAGCAGTGCCGAGGCACGCCCGCCGAGGAAGGCCTGCCGCAGCGCGTGGTCCGTCACCTCGGCGGCCTCCTCGGCGCGCTCCAGCCGGAACAGGTCGAAGCCGAACAGCCGCAGCATGTCGGGCGCGGCCTGCCCCATCGGGATCTGCCAGGGCACGAACTCGCCCCATTCGCCACGCATGGAGACGATCAGCAGCGCCGGCATGGTGCAGGACCGCAGCATGGCGAAGAGGTTGCCGCAATTGCCGACGCCGGAGGACTGGATTGCCAGCACGCTCCGCATCCCTCCGAGCCAGGCGCCGGCGATGACGCCCACGCCCTCCTCCTCGGTCGTCAACGGCACCACGGTGATCTCCGGATCGGCCTCGCAGCGCGCGATCAAAGGCGCGTTACCACCATCGGGCACATGGGCGAGCAGACTGACATCGCGCGCGCGCAGCGCGCCATGCATCGCCGCCGGCCAGGTGCCGCGCGCAGTGCCAAAGTCGTAGTCAGCGGTCATCGCCCTACTCCGCACGCAGGCCGAGCGCGTTGACGAGCGCCGTCCAGCGCACCGTCTCCTCGCGCACATAGGCCTCCAGACGGTCATCCGGAATGGTCGAGAGCTCGGCCCCCTGCTGCTGCCAGACACGCTGCACGGCAGGTGCCGCGAGCGCGCGACGCACTTCGTCGCGCAGGCGCGCGATGACCGGCGCAGGCGTGCCAGCCGGCGCCCAGAGCGCATACCAGGTGCCGGCATCGATCGCCGGCCCGCCTGCCTCGGCCATGGTCGGGATGTCCGGGAAAAGCGCCGAGCGTCGCGCAACGGTCAGTGCCAGCGGCCTCAGTCGCTGCCCGGCGATCTGGGCGGCGGAGGTGCCCATCCCGTCGAACATCATCGGGCAGGTCCCGGCCAGCAGGTCGTTCATGGCCGGCGCGGTGCCGCGATAGGGGACGTGCAGCATCCGCAGCCCCGTCTCGCGCAGGAACATCTCGGCGATGATGTGCTGCGACGTCCCGCTGCCCGAGGAGCAGTAGGTCAAGCCATCGGGATAGGCACGGGCGCGCGCCATCAGGGTCCGCAGGTCAGTGAGGCCCGTTGCCGGGTTCACCACCAGCACGTTGGGGACGACGGCAGTGATCGCGATGGGGACGAAGTCCTGCTCGATCCGGAAGCCGCGCTGGGGGTAGAGCGCCTCCGCCATCGGCTGGTGCACGCCGCCCGAGAGCAGCGTGTAACCATCGGCCGCCGAGCGCGCGGCGTTAAGCACGCCGATGGTGCCACCGGCGCCGGGCCGGTTGTCCACCACGACCGCCTGGCCGAGTTGGCCCTGCAGCTGGCTCGCGACCGGCCGCGTGAAGCCATCGACGCCACCACCCGGGCCGTAGGGGACGACGATGCGGAGCGGGCGTTCGGGCCATTGCGCGAGGGCGGGTGCGGCAATGGCGGACGCCAGCGCGGTGGCGAAGAACAGGCGGCGGATCATGGTGACGTCTCCTCTGTTGTCGCGGCCTTTCCGGCCGTCATCCTGAGCAGCTTCCAGGTGGAGGTCGCGAAGGCGACCGGGGCGCCGGATGCGTCGCATGCCTCGGCACGCAGGAACCATATGCCTCCGCGCCGCATCGCCTCGCCGCGGCAGACCACGCGGCTGCCGCCCGCCGCGCGCGCGAAGGCCGCCCGGGCCAGGGCGATATCTACCTGGCGGCTCATGCCTGGCCGCCGAGCCAGTCGCGCAGCACCTCGTGCTGGTGCTGCGCAAGCATCGGCGCGTGACGCGGCGGCAGGGGCGGTTGCCCGTCAAACCGCGCGGGCGAGGCGATGGAGCGCGTGGCGCCCGCTGCCGGGTGTGCCGCCTCCAGCACCATGCCGCGTTCGGTCAACTGCGGCGCGGTGCAGACCTCGCCCACGGTGGCGATGCTGCCGCAGGGCACGCCGGCGGCGGAAAGCGCCGCGACCCAATCCGCGCGCGTGCGGCCACGAATGATGGGTGCCAGCAAGGCCAGCAGGGTGGCCCGGTTCTCCACGCGCCCTATCGCGCGGCTGAAGCGCGGATCGTCGCGCAGCGCATTGCAGCCGGCGGCGTCGCAGAACAGCGCCCAGAACTTGTCGTTGGCGACGCCGATATTGACCCAGCCATCCGCCGCCTCGAAGGTCTCGTAGGGCACGATGGTGGCATGCGCATTGCCGCGCCGGCCGGGGCTGTTGCCGGTCGCGAAGAAGATCCCGGCGTTGAAGGTCAGCAGGGAAGCCAGAGCATCCAGCATCGCGACCTCGACCCGCTGCGGCTGCCCTGTCCTGTCGCGTCGGCGCAGCGCGGCCAGGACCGCCTGGCTGGCGTAGAGGCCGGTGACGAGATCTGCGATGGAGGTGCCGACCTTGGTGGGTGGGCCGTCCGGCTGGCCGGTGATGCCCATCACCCCCGCCTCGCCCTGCACGATCAGGTCGTAGCCGGGGCGCGCGGCATCCGGCCCTTCGGCGCCGAAGCCTGTAATGGAGCAGAGCACGAGGCGCGGGTTCCGGGTCCGCAACGCGTCCCACCCCAGACCAAGGCGGTCCAGCGCGCCCGGCCGGAAATTCTCCACCACGACATCGGCACGCGCGACCAGGGCGAGCGCCGTGGTGCGGCCCTCGGGCGATTTGAGGTCGAGCGCAATGCCGCGCTTGTTGCGGTTGACCGAGAGGAAATAGGCGCTCTCGCCGCCCTGGAAGGGTGGGCCGTAGGTGCGGCTTTCGTCGCCCTGTGCCGGCTCCTCCACCTTCACGACATCGGCCCCGAGGTCGCCCAGCTGCATGGTGCAGAAGGGCCCCGAGACGACGCGCGTCAGGTCGAGGACGCGGATGCCGGCGAGCGGCGCATCAGACCATGACATCGGCCAGCGCCGTCATGCTGGGCAGCAGCAGATCCGGCTGGTGCGGCCATTGCGCGAAGGGCCGCTTGCGACGGTCAATGAAGGCAGTGGCCATGCCGGCAGCCTTGGCGCCGACGCAGTCGAATTCGTGGTTGGCGACGAACAGCACCTCATCCGGCGCCAAGCCGCAGCGCTTCGCCGCCATCTCATAGGTCGCACGGTGCGGTTTGAAGGCATTGGCCTCGGCGACCGAGATCACGTCGTCGAATGGCACGCCGTGGTACTGCTTTGCCTCCTCCAGCATATCGGGATCGCCGTTGGACAGCACGACGATGCGATACCTGGTCTGCAGCCGCGCCAGCGCCTCCGGCACCTCGGGGAAGCAGCGCAGCTTGACGATCTGCGCGACCAGCCAGCGGACTTCCTCCTCGGTGTGCTCGATGCGCGCGCGGGTCAGCACGTGGCGGACGGAGAGGTGGCCGATCTCGCGATAGGGCATGTGCGCGCGATGCAGCAGCGCGTCGATCATCGAGTTCTCGAAATGCGTGCGCCGCCACCAGGTGACGAACTCGTAGGCGTTTCCCTTCCAGCCCTTGGCCTTCAGGAAGTCCACCGCGACCTCCCAGAGGCCGGTCTGCATGTCCACGACCGTGCCGTACTGGTCGAACATGCAGACCTTGATCTTGCGCTTCAGTTCCTCGGCCATGCCGCCCTCCCATGATGTTGGACGCAGCCTGGGGCGATAGGCGGGCATGTGGAAAATGGATAATCGTGCTAGCGCTATTCATCAAACCAATGGCCAACCCATGAACCTGCGCTCGGTGGACCTCAACCTTCTGGTGGCGCTGGAGGCCTTGCTGGAGGAACGGCATGTCAGCCGCGCCGCGTTGCGGGTCGGCCTCAGCCAGCCGGCGATGAGCAACGCGCTGTCCCGACTGCGGGTGACCTTCGGCGATGCGCTTCTGGTGCGCACGCCAGCGGGCATGGAATTGACCGACCGCGCGCGAGAACTGGCGGGCCTGGTTGGCCTGGCACTCCGGCAGGCAGAACGCGTCTTCACCAGTCGGCCCGGTTTCGAACCGCGAGCCTGCGAGCGACGCTTCGTGCTGCGGATGTCAGATCTGCTGGGCCGGCTTTTCCTGCCGGCGATCGCGCCGGCGCTGGCGGGGGCGGCGCCGCGCGCGGCGTTGGAGGTGGTCCACCTGTCACCCTCCCAGACCGTCGAGGCGCTGGAGGCGGATGCCTGCGATGCCGCGCTCAGCATGGGGCTGGCACATGGGGCGGCGATCCGCCGCGACGCGCTGTTGGAGGACAGGATGGTCTGCGTTTTCCGGCGGGGTCATCCGGCCACGCGCCGACCGCTCGACATCGAAGCGTTCTTACGGCTCGATCACCTGCGTGTCTCGATCAGCCCGGTCGACAGCCGCTTCGTGGACGACGTGCTCGCACGGACGGGGCAGCGCCGCCGGGTCGCGCTGAACGTCCCGCATTGGCTCGTCGTGCCTGAGGTGCTGCGTCTGACCGACATGGTCGCCGTGATGCCCGAGCGCCTTGCGAAGGTCCTGGCCGCCCCGGCGGATGGGTTCACCCTGCGAGATGTGCCCTTCGAGAGCAGTTCATTCGAATGGGCGCTCTACTGGCATCGGCGGCGGGAAGGAAGCGCCGAACATGACTGGTTCCGCCGGTTGCTGGCTATCGCAATTCAGGGTGGGCCTGAACCAGGCGGCGGCGCAGCTTGAGCCCTTCCTCTCGATACAGCCGCAACAGCTTCTTGTGGTTCGGCGCCAGGTCCTCGTGCCTCAGCAAGTAGCCCTGACGACGATACCCGAAGCGCCGACGCTCGGCTGCCAGTTCTCGCAGCCGCTGCCGAAGGCCAGCATCATCTGCCTGGCTCGGCTGATACCGCGCCACTGGTCGCGCAATGCCGATCAGATCACACGCCCGACGCTCGCCCAGCCCGTGGCACTCCCGGGCATGGGCGTCCGCGTTCCGCTTCGCGCCGGGCGTCACCATTTTTTGTCGAGAGGTCCTTCAACACCGCGATGTCCAGCATCGCCTCCGCCAGCAGCTTCTTCAGCTTGGCGTCCTCCTATTCCGGCGTCCGAAGCCGTTTGGCCTGGATCCCCTCAAGGCCGCCAAACCTGGCCTTCCACTTGTAGAAGGTCGCGCTGCTGATGCCGTGCCGGCGGCACACATCCGCCGTCGCCGCACCGGCCTCTACCAAAAAATGGCGCCATTTCCGGGGAGCACGTCAAGCACGTCGGCCACCGCCCACACCGGGAAACCGCGCCGGGTCACGGGCCGCTGGAGGCCGGCGCGTTGCCCACCGAGTGCCCCGCCACGGGTTTGTGCGGATGCGGCACCATGAGCTTCTTGGGTGCGATGAACAGGTACATCGTCAGCACGTAGGGCGCGGTGAAGGACGGCACGCCGGACGGTGCCACGATCATGTCGAGCGCCCCCTGGACAAACACCGTCACCACCGTCGCGAGCGCGGCGTAAAGCGCCACGCGCGGCGACGGCTTCAGGAAGATCACGCCGACCGCCAATGCGGTGAGCACCGGGCTGAAGCCGTACAGGCCCTGCCGGACCAAGGCGGGGTCGGCGGCCATCGCCACGGAGACGATGATGGCGATGAGCGACCCGGCCACCACGGCGATGCCGGCCGCGACGGAGGCGATGAAGATGCCGGCCAGGATGATCGCCCCACTGACCGCGCTGCCGAGCAGATAGACCTGCCCAATGTTGCGGAAGAAAATTTCGACCAGCTCGATGCCCTGCGGGATGACCATCACGTGCTGCGTCGTGGCCGTCGGCAGGCGCGGTGAATCGCCGACAACATCGAGCCCACCGAAGGAATACGCGCCCGCGACCATCAGCCATCCGGTCAGGACGAAGGGGCCCGTCGAGCCCGGCACGCCGAACACCCTGGTGACCGTGGCGCTGAAGGCCGCCGTGAAGACCGTGCTGGCCGCGGCGCCCACCACGACATAGACCCAGAGCTGCGGCGACACGGCGATGAAGGTCGGCAGGGCCGCGCCGACCAGGATGCCGTTGAAGCCGTACAGGCCCTGCTCGATCGAACCCTCGTCGAGGTCCAGCGCTTGGGCCATCAGCGTCGCGACAACGACGCCCAACGCGGCCCCGATGGTCGTCGCCCAGACCCCGGAGACATACGACGCATAGGCCATGGCGACGAAGAATATCACCCCGGTCAGGGCGTTCTCCATGAAGAAGACCTGGCTGGTCCCGCGCAGGCAAACCGTCAGGAAATTGCTTTTCGTCTGCGTCATCGCATCCTCGCCTCGCTGATCACCCCCGGAAGGATACCTCGGGCAGGGCCCTGCCGCGCACCTCTTCCTGGACGATGCGCCAGAAGCGACGGACCGCCCAGCGCCCGTCATGGGTTTCGACCCCGACGGCGCGTTGGATCAGGCCCGCGGCGTTGGGCGGGCGCGCGCAGGCCTCAGCCCGTCCTGACCTTGCGATAGGTGTCCTTGCGGGCGATCAGCCCGTCGCGCAGTTCGAAGAGATCCACGCCCCGCACCTCGATGGCGGTGCCCGCGGCGGAGCTGCCGCGGAAGGTCCATTCGCTGAAGGCCCGGCTGCCCGCCACCACATGCACCGCCTCCTCCCAGCGGGCATCGGGCCAGGTGGTCCAGGCGGCGGGAAAGGCTTGCCGCAGCGCCGCCTTGCCCGCGAGGATCGCGCCATGCGCCGTCGGCCCCGCCGCCGTCTCGAAGACGCAATCCTCGGTGACGAGGGCGAGAAGGCCCTCGATGTCGTGGCGATTCCAGGCGGCGGCGAACTCGCGCAGCAACGCCTCGGCCTTATCCGTCATGGCGCGCCCCTATTGCTGCGGAATGACCTGGATCAGGTGATTTGGCTTCCAGCCCGGCACCTCCTCCATGCGCTTCTGCCACCAGCGCGGCAGCCCGACCGGATTGGTCTTTCGCTGGACATAATAGTCGCCCAATGGCCGCATGAAGTCCCAGGCCTGGCGCAGCGCCTTCACCGGCGTGTCGTGCACGTCCACGCGCAGATCCACGAGCGGGAAACTGTCCTGCCCCGAGACCAGCAGCGCGGCGGAGGTGAGCCCCTCGGCCTGGCCGCCGGAGCGCGCGCCGGACTCCAGCGCGCGCATCAGCCGCTCGGCCAGCGGGAGTTCGTCCCCCTCGGTCGCGACATAGCCGTCCCAGGTGTCGGCGAGGCAGGTCTCGGTCAGCACATTGCCCGCGACGGCGAAGCCCAGGCCCAGGCGATGCCCCGCATGCGGCGGCGCGCGCTCGCCCGTGAAGCCCGCGACGCCGGCATAGGCATCCACCAGGATCACCTGGCGGCTCTGCCAGAAGGGATCGCAGCCGGCGAGCGTGTTCATCACACCCTCGGCCGAGGCGCCTTCACCCAGCAGGCGCCCGGCCATTGCGCGGAACGCGGGTGAGGCGACGCACTGATGCGCGACGGCCCCGCGCCCCGGCACCACCAGAGGCACATTGCTGCCGACGACCGGCGAATAGGTGGCGACCGCCACGCCGTATTGGCCGGTTCTCTGGCAGGCGGCGACGATGGAATAGGTCATGGGCGTGTCTCTCCCTTGGGGTGGTGTTCAGCGCCGGGCCGCGGCGCGGGCGCGCTCCCAGTCGCGCCGGAAGGTGGCGCCGAGCGAGGCCGCATCGGGCGGGCCGGGCAGGGCGCCCATGCCGGCGATCCGCTCGCGCATGGCGGGCTCGGCCATGATGGCCGCGACCTCGGCATTGAGGCGCGCCAGCATGGGGGCGGGCGTGCCCGCCGGCGCGAAGAGCGCGTTCACCGCGAGCCCGTCATAGGGCACGCCCGCTTCGACCAGCGTCGGCAGGTCCGGCAGTTCGGGCAGGCGTTGCGCCGTGCCGACGGCGAGCGCGCGGAGACGGCCCTCCCGCACGAGCGGCATCTGGATGGAGGCGGAGCCGAAATTCATCTGGATCGTCCCGGCCAGCAGGTCGATGTTGAGGGGCGGCAGGCCGCGATAGACTGGGAATTCCATCGTGGTGCCGGCGGTGCGTTCGATGGCCTTGCAGGCCTGGTGGTCCGTGCTGCCCTCGCCCAGGATGCCGCAATTCACCCGCCCGGGGTTGGCGCGCAGCCAGGCCAGCAATTCCGGCATGCTGCGGGCAGGCACGGAAGGGTTCACCACCAGCACCCCGGGCAGGCCAGCCACGAAGCCCACCGGGGTGAGTTCGGCGATCGGGTCGAAGCGCAGATCGGGCGTGTTCGCCGCGACGACGAGGATCGCGCTGCTGTGCATCAGCAGCGTGGCGCCGTCCGGCCGGGCGCGCGCCACCGCCTGGGCCGCGATCAGCCCGCCGGCGCCGCTGCGGTTCTCGGCCACCACGGTCACGCCGAGGCGCGGGGTCAGGCGCTCGGCCATCATCCGGGCCAGCGCGTCGGTCACGCCGCCCGCGGCATAAGGGACGATGATGGTGATGCCGCGGGCTGGCATGTCGGTCTGCGCCCGGGCGGCGAGGGCGGGCAGCAACCCCGCGATGAGGGCGAGGGCAAGGCGGAACATGGCGGGTCTTCGGCGCATCGCCGCGGAGGCTAGCGCGGTGCAGATCAGCAATCCGTGATAATCGAGATCAATCAGATCGCGAGGAATTCGAGCCCATGGATATGCGTCAGCTCAGAACCTTCCTCGCCGTCGCCGAACTCGGCAGCCTGCGGCAGGCGGCGCTGCGGCTGCGCATCGCCGAGACGGCGCTGAGCCGCCAGATGCGCCTGCTGGAGGCCGATCTCTGCGTGCCGCTCTTCCGCCGGCATGGCCGTGGCCTGGCGCTGACAGAGGGCGGCCAGGCGCTGCGCGAGCGCGCCGCGCCACTGCTGCACGGGATCGAGACGCTGCGCGACGAGATGCGCGGCATGCAGGGACAGGTCTCGGGTGCCGTCAGCATCGGCCTGCCCTGGCTGCTTCTGGAGCGGCTGAGCGCGGGGCTCGCGCGGCGTTTCATCCCGGCGCATCCTGGCATTGGCATCCGCTTCATCGGCGGCTTCGCCGATCATCTGCAGGACGCGATGCTCTCGGGCGAGGCTGATCTTGCCCTGATGTTCGACCCGGCCCCGGCCCGTGCGCTCCGTCTCTCGCCGCTGTTCCGCGAGGAGATGCGCCTCGTTGCCCATGCCGCGGCCGGCTACAGGGCGGAGGTGCCGCAACCCTTCCGCCGCCTCAGCGAGGTGCCGCTGGTGCTGCCCGGGCCGCGCAACCCGTTCCGCCAGCGGCTGGAGCGCCTGGCGCTTGGCCATGGCGTCAGCCTCGATGTGCGCTTCGAGGTGGAGTCGCTGGCGCCGCAAAAGGCGCTGGTGCTGGGCGGCGTCGCGCAGATGCTGGCCTCCACCCTCGCGGTCGGTGCCGAGGTCGCCGCCGGGATGCTGTGCGAGACGCGGCTGGCGGATGAGCCGATCATCCGCACGCTCTACCTGGCTGAACCCCGAGCCGGCGCGCGCAGCCGGGCCGCCGCGCGGCTCGCCGAGGCGGTGCGCGAGGAAGCCGCCGGCTGGAGCGTGGGGGAGGGCGCCACGGGCGGTGGCCTCCTGCAAGCCTGAGGAGAGGCGCCTCGCGCGGCGATCCCTGCGACGCGCTTGGGCGGCGAGTGTTCTTCGGGGCTGCCCTGCAGGCGGGCATTCAACCGAGAGACAGTGCCGCGCCCGGTCACGGCCGAGCCTTGGCGGGCGGAGCCTCAAGCAGCCATCGCCCGAGCCCCCCATGAGACCGGGCGGGCCGCCCGCCAGGCCTTTGCGGCCCGGCCCCGACAGGGGCATACAGGGCGCGCAGGCACTCCCGAGCCTCGGCCATCATCGCAGATGATTCCCTGCCCGGCTGCGTCTATCGAGGGGGCACGCAAATGGTCACCAGAGGCGGATCGATGAACGAGGCGAAGCCGGCGGATCGGCGGTACGAGCACACCGAGGGGCTCGAATTTCTGCAGGAGGCGGACAACTACAACGCATTCCTGCGCGGCCTTGTTCAGCAATGGGCGCCCGCAGAGGTTGACCACGCCGTGGATTTCGGCGCGGGGATCGGCACTTTTTCCGACGCGCTCCTCGGTCATGCGCCGCGGACCACGAGTGTCGAGATCGACCCGGTTCATCGGGAAATTCTTATCGCCAAAGGATTTGAGGTGGCCTCGCTTGAGGAGATTCCGGACAACAGTGTTGATTACGTCTACTCGCTCAACGTGATCGAGCACATTCAGGATGACGTCGGGCTCCTGCGGAACATCAGCAAGATCGTCAGGCCGGGAGGGCGCATCTTCATCTACGTCCCGGCGCTGAAGGCCCTTTGGTCCAGCATGGATGACCTGGTCGGGCATGTGCGCCGCTACGACAAGCCGATGCTCGTTCGGGCGCTGCAGGCCGCAGGGCTTCACGTGTTGCAGTCACGCTACGCCGACAGCGCCGGCCTGATCGCCACCCTGGGCTACAAGCTCGTCGGTCGTTCCGATGGCAAGGTCGACAGCCGGACCATCCGAGTGTTCGACCGCTACGCCTTTCCTGCCGGCCGGGTGCTGGATCGCGCCGGCATGCAGTATCTCGCGGGCAAAAATCTGTTTGCCGTCGCTGAGAAACCGGCCGCCCCCTGAGCTTCGCCGCCGGCGCGATCAAGCCGGCCGGAACAGCATCATCCGAACCGCGCTTCAGGCGTCCGGCGCACCGCCATTTTTGGCAGCCGGTCGAGCATCTGCTTCAGCAGGACAGCGTGCAGCCCCAGCGCGAAGGTGACGACCGAAGCGATGAACAAGCCGATGATGCCCAGCATGATCCCCTCGCGCCGCATGAAGAGATTGATGATCGCAAGAAGCAGGCCGCTTGTGATCAACGCTGCGGTCAGGCCAAGGAATATTCGCAAAGGATTATAGTAGATCGCAGCCTCTGCGATGTATTGAAACGTCTTGACTGCGTCCCGCATGAGGCGAACCTTCGTGCGTCCGATTCGTTCATTGTAGTCGATCGGCACATAAGTCACGTAGTGCCCCTTCATGATGAAGGCCAGCGTCAAGCTCGTGGTGAAGCTGAAGGTATCGCACAGGCGCTCGAAATAACTGATGGCCTTGGCGCGGTCGAAGATGCGCATGCCCGAGTTGATATCGGGGATTTTCCGCGCGGCCGTCACCTCGACGAGGAATTTCAGCACCCGGCGCAGCGGCTTCTTGATCAAAGACTCTTCATAGGCTTTGCCGCGGCGCGCGCCGACCACCATGTCAAAGCCCTGCTTGTACTCGGCAAACAGCTTCGGCATGTCCTCGAAGGGATAGGTCCCGTCGGCGTCCGAGATCGCGATGCTGGGGTATCTGGCGGCCAGGATCCCGTCCTTCAGCGAGCGTCCGTAGCCGAGGTTGTATAGGTGACGGATCACCCGCGCGCCGGCGGCCGCCGCGATGTCGCCCGTCCCGTCCGTCGAGCCGTCATCAACCACGATCAGCTCGAAGGTGATTCCAGCCTCCGTGAGGCAGTCTTGGACGACGCGCACCGTCTCCGCGATGGCCGCGGCTTCGTTCAGCGCGGGAATGACGACCGAGAGGCCATCCGGATTCTGTTCTTCCGATCGGGGCATCATACCGAGCGCGTGAAGTTCTGACTCTTGTGTTGCTCCGACGCGGCGAGGCGTGATTCATCGCTGAGCATGGCTGCG
>JBHYCX010000015.1:0-52499 GCA_051861325.1 Roseococcus sp. | reverse complement strand
GGGCCGATGACCGGCACCCGGAACCGGAGACCACCACGATGACCAAGCTTTCCGACACCCAGCGCGTGATCCTGAGCTCCGCCGCGCAGCACGAGATGGGACTCGCCCGTGCGCCGAAGACCCTGCCCGCCGCGGCCCGCAACGCGGTGTTCCGCAGCCTGATCAAGAATGACCTGCTCACCGAGATCAACGCGCCGCGCGAGCATGTCGGGCTCGGCTGGCGGCAGGACGAGGACGGCACCTGGATCGTGGCGCGCATCACCGACGAGGGGCTACGCGCCATCGGCATCGACCCGAACGAGGGCGACGCGGTGGCCAACACGGCGCCCACGGTGGCCGCAGACGACGCGCCGGGGGAAAGCCCCCCGATCACCGCCGAACCTGCCCAGCCCGCGCCCCTGACGGAGGAAATCGCCATGCTCGACCGGGCCCTCGCGGAACGCGCCGGCACGCCGCGCACCAGCCTGCGCGACGCCGCCCAGCGGGTCCTCGATTCCTGGGACGCGAACCCTGCGCAGGACGCCACAGACAATCCCATCTCCTGCGCGATCGAGGCGCTGCGCATCCTGCTTGCCGGCAAGCCCGCCCGCACGCCGCGGGATCCCGGCGCGCCGCGCAAGCCGCGCGAGGGCACGAAGCAGGAGCAGGTGCTGGCCATGCTGTGCCGGCCCGAGGGTGCGACGGTCGCGCAGATCGCCGAGGCCACGGCCTGGAACAGCAACACGGTCCGCGGCTTCCTCGCCGGCCTCAAGAAGAAGGGCCACGCGGTCGAGGTGCTGGAGCGGATCCGCCAGGTCGGCCCGAACAAGACCGGCGCCAAGGGCTCCTTCACGATCTACCGCGTCACCGAGTAGCGCCCGCCAATCATAGCGGCTGGGGTCATCACAGGCACCGGGGATCCTCGCGATCTCCGGCGCTTCATCGACTTGGCGGCGCCCCGACGCAGCGCCAATAACCCGTAGCGCCCGCACATTCACCCCTTTAGAATCTGGGGACGCAGGGATGGGGCGAACGATGAAAGTGTATTGTGACGAGGCAGGCGAGCAGCGATTGATCGGCCGGGCGGATATCCCGGACGATGTTGGCCCCGTCTACGAGGTTCACTTGTTCGGAGCCTCGTCCACGATCACGGACCATTTCACCGTCGGCAGCGTCACCCATCTCGGCCCTGAACCTGGCGACATCCAGGTGGAGCGGGTGATTCTCCTCAGCCTGGGGCAGCGCCCCGAACTGCTTCCCGGCTGGCAGCCGCTGGCGTCCTGATGCGCCCGTTTTGGCCGAGGGGTTTCTGCATTTCCGCGCTCCTCTTGACGGTTGCGGTCTTCGGCTCCCCCGCCGAGGCATCGACCGACATCGTCTGGCCGCTGCCACCGGGACTGCTGGACGGAATAGTAGGCGATGATGGCCAGCCCATTCCCGTGGATGTCGAGGGGCTCCCAGCGCGGCGCCTCTCAGATGGCGAACTGCATCGGCTGCTCCTGCACTTGTCCCGCGCGATGGAGCAAGCCAGCCTCCGCTTAGCGCGCTGCCATGCCGAGGGCACGCCCTTCGGTGTCCCTGGCTGGCGCGACTGTATCGAACGCTGGTGAAATCTGTTTCGCGGTATGGTTCAGGCAGGCGAGGCCGGCCCCCACTCGGCTGGCTCGCTTAGCCGCCGTCTGGCGCGACGCGGATCGCCACGATAGCCTCGCCCAGGACATGAAAAGTCTGAGGTAAGCTATGGTCCTCCGTGCACTTTCTGCTGTGATGCTGCTTTGCGGCGTTGGGGCTGCACAAGCCCAGACCGGACAACCTCAGCGTGGCCGAGCTATCGCCGCGGCGAATTGCGCGAGCTGCCACGCCATCGATCGCTCAGGACCGAGCCCGCTTGCGGCGGCCCCAGCCTTTCGCGACCTTCACCATCGTTATCCCGTGTCTCAGCTGGCGGAATCCCTGGCCGAGGGGATCGTAACAGCCCATCCCGCCATGCCCGAGTTCCGCATGACGCGCTCACAGATCGCCGATTTCCTCGCCTATCTCAGGACGCTGGAGCGCTAATCTGACAGAGGGCGGCGGAGCCCGACCGCCGCTTTGACACCGGGCGTCTCGGTCGCCCCCTCAAGCGGCGGGAGGTCGCCGCCATGCCCGAGCTGACCCCCTCGACCCGCGAGGCCGCCCGCCGGCTCGGCGTCAGCGATACCGCCATCCACAAGGCCGAACGGGCGGGGCGCATCGCCCGCGAGCCGGACGGCAGTTGGGACATCGATAAGACCCGCCGCCGCCTGACCGAAACCGCCGATCCCGCCCGCTCACCCCTGGCCGGCGGTGCTGGCGCGGACGGCACGCCCTTCGCCAGGCTGAAGGTGGCACAGCTCGCACTCAAGGTGGAGGCGCAGCGCCTCTCGCTGGACGAGACCAAGCGCCGGCTGCTCGACGTCAACGAGGCGAACGCTGCGCTCGATGAAATCGGCAGCACCATGCGTGACGCGCTGCTGAACTGGCCGGCCCGCGTATCGGGCCTCATCGCCGCAGAGATCAGCGTCGATCCGCATCTGCTTCAGACCATCCTGCAGAGCCACATCAACGACCTGCTGACGGAGGCGGCCGATCGCTTCGATCCAGCAGGCCTCGGAGGGGACCGGTCTCCGCAGCCGTGAGCATGTGCGCCGGCGTGTTGGCGCCATGCTCCGGCCGCCACCGCAGCTCACCGTCTCGGAATGGGCCGAGCGCCATCGCATGCTCGGCAGCCGGGCCTCGGCCGAACCCGGCCCCTGGCGCACGAGCCGCACGCCCTACCTGAAGGACGTGATGGACGCGCTGTCTGCGGTGCACCCGGCCCGGCGCGTCGTCTTCATGAAGGGCGCCCAGGTCGGCGCGACCGAGAGCGGCAACAACTGGCTCGGCTACATCATGCACCACGTGCCGGCGCCTGCGCTGGCGGTGCAGCCGACTGTTGAACTGGCCAAGCGCTTCTCGCGCCAGCGCATTGATCCGCTGCTGGAGGAGACGCCGGCGCTGCGGGAGCGGGTGGCGCCGGCCCGCGCGCGCGACAGCGGCAACACCATGCTTTCGAAAGAATTCCCCGGCGGCATCCTGGTGCTGACGGGCGCCAACAGCGCGGTCGGGCTGCGCTCGATGACGGCGCGTTTCCTCTTTCTGGACGAGGTTGACGCCTATCCCGGCGACGTCGCCGGCGAGGGTGATCCCATTGCGCTCGCCGAGGCCCGCGCCCGCACCTTCGGCTGGCGTCGCAAGGCCTTCCTGGTCAGCACGCCCACGATCGCTGGGCGCAGCCGCATCGAGCGGGAGTACCTCGCCTCCGACCAGCGGCGATTCTTTGTCCCGTGCACGGCATGCGGAGAGATGCAGTGGCTGCGCTTCGAGCGCCTGCTCTGGGAGAAGGGCGCGCCGGAGACCGCCCGGTATCATTGCGATGCCTGCGACCATCCGATGCAGGAGCACGACAAGACCGCCATGCTCGGCGGCGGCGAATGGCGCGCGACGGCCGAGGGGCAGGATCCCCACACGATCGGATTCCATATCTCGGCGCTGTACTCGCCGGTGGGCTGGCTGTCCTGGGAGCAGATCGCCCGCGATTGGGAGGCGGCCCAGGGCAAGCCCGAGGACATCAAGACCTTCAAGAACACCGTGCTGGGCGAGACCTGGCAGGAGCAGGGCGAGGCACCGGATTGGGAACGCCTGGGCGAGCGGCGCGAAGATTTCGCCATGGGCGTGGTGCCCATGGGCGCGCTGGTGCTGACGGCCGGCGCCGACGTGCAGGACGACCGCCTGGAATGCGACGTCTGGGGCTGGGCCGAGGGCTTCTCCTCCTGGCTCGTCGACCATGTGGTGATTGCGGGCAGCCCGCGGGACCGCGAGCCCTGGGACGAGTTGGCCCGGGTGCTGGCGCGCGATTGGCCCCGCCAGGGCGGCGGCGCCATGCGCATCGCCCGGCTCTGCGTCGATACCGGCGGCCGCGACACCGCCGCCGTCTATGGCCACCTCCGCCGTCTGCGGGATCCGCGCATCGCACCCACCAAGGGGATCGACGGCTGGAACCGGGCGCAGCCGGTGCAGGGCCCGACGCCGGTCGATGCCCTGGTCAATGGCCAGAAGCTCCGCCGCGGCCTCAAGCTGTGGACCGTATCAGTCTCGACGTGGAAGGCCGATCTCTATCGCCGGCTCTGGCTCGGCCGCGGCGACGCGGAGGAGCTGCCGCCCGGCTGGGTGCATCTGCCGCGGGCGGTCGAGGTGGAATGGGTCAAGCAGCTGGTCGCGGAGCAGCTGCGCACGACCAAGGATCGGCGCGGGTTTGCCCGGCAGGAATGGGCCAAGCTGCGGGAGCGGAACGAGGCCCTGGACTGCGCGGTGCTGGCGCGCGCCGCGCTCTGGCTGCTAGGTGCCGACCGCTATGGCGAGCGGTTCTGGCAGCAGCTGCGCGACCAGATCGCCGATGCGCCGCTGCGGGCGAGCGAGGTTCCCACCGCGGGGAAGTTCGCCCATTCGTCGCCGCTGTCCGAAGCCGAGCCGGCGCCAATATCCGACAGCCCGCGGCCGCGTGGTTGGCTTGCGCCCCGCAACGGGTGGCTTCGCTGAAAGCAGAATCTTGGGCTGATCAGCAAGCTGTGCTGTGCCTCTGGTCAGGGAGCGCCTGACTAATCCCCAGCAGCGTCTGCTAAATCCGGGACCCGATCGACCGCGCAGACGGCCGCGCGTCGCTGCAGAAAGGCGCTGCGATAGACAGCGTAGGCATCGAGCGACTGCGCATCGACCCGCTCGAGTTCACGGTGGAGCTGGGCGTAGTCGATGAGGGCCTCAGTTCCACTCCAAGCGAGATAGACGTCTGATCCCAAGGTGTGGGAAAGCGCCGTGCTGGACGCCAGCAATGCACCGGCATCCCGCAGGGTCGATGGGCCCAAGAGCGGGAGCATCAGGAAGGGCCCACTCGGCACGCCCCACCGGCAGGCCGCATCCGCGACTGCAAGGGCCTGGCGTGGGTAGCCCATGTCAGCGGCCCGGTCGTGGACGCCACCGATGCCAAGAGTTGAGTTGATGGCAAAGCGAACCGCGGCGTTTGCAGCCACGGCGACATCACCAGCAACCAAGCCGCTCAACGCTGTGACCGGCTCGTTCAAATTAGCCAGCGCGTTGCTGACGCTGCGCCGGAGCTCGGCCGGGGTCGCGGAGAGGTAGAACTCTGCCAACGGGCCCAGCAGCTTGGCCTGAGCGCCTCGGTTGAAGGCGTGGATCCTGCGGTTGACCGCCTCGAAGGGGTCGGTGGCCTGCGCTGCCGCGGGCTGCGCGACAATCAGCAAGGCGCAGGCGGCGAGCGGGCCAAGAATTCGAAGCCGCATCTGGTTGATCCCTGGTCGAGCTGGATATGCGCCGCAGCATGGGCGGCAACGCCATCCGAGCACAATGAGCATGGTGGTCGGCTTACCCGTCAACCCGGCAGATGGAGGATGGATGCCATGGACCCGACCGTCCTCGCCTGGGCACTCGCTCAGCCCGCTGGCACCCGCGCCGCCGTGCTCGCCGCGGCCTTCACCAGCGGCACGACCCGCGTGACATTCGACGGGCGCACGGTTGAATACCGCTCGATCGATGAACTCGGCCGCGCGCTGTCGGTGCTGCATGGTGCCGAGAACAGCGCCGTGCGACGGCCCAGCGTCACCTTCGCCAGCTTCTCCCGCGAGGGAAGCAGGTGATGGGCCGCATTCGAGATGCTTGGCACGCGTTCCGAGGATATGCCGCGGCCCAGGACAGCCGCGCCTCAAGCTGGGCGGCGTCCGGTGGCAGCGCCACGGCCGAGGTCGGCGCCGCCGCACCCACTGTCGCACGCCGCGCCCGCGATGCCGTCCGCAACGACCCGTATGCCGCCCGCATCGTCGATCTCTGGACCGGCAATGCGGTGGGTGCGGGCATCACGACACGCTGGCCGGACAAGCCGCATGCCGAGGCCTGGCGCCGCTGGTCCGACAGCACGGCCTGCGACGCCGAGGGCCGGCTCGACCTCTATGGCCTCCAGGCCCTGGTCATGCGCGCCGTGGTGGAAAGCGGTGAATGCTTCGTGCGGATGCTGCCCACCGAGCCGACGCCGACCAATCCGATCGGCCTGCGGCTGCAGGTGCTGGAAAGCGATCACCTCGACACAGCGCGGCAGGGCGTCATCGAGGGCGTTCCCACGCTGCAGGGCATCGGCCTCGGCGAGGCGGGGGAGCCGGTGGGCTATTGGCTGCACCGCGTGCATCCCGGTGCCTCTTGGGTGCTGCCGGGAGGCGCCACCTGGCTCAGCAGCCAGCGTGTCCCGGCCCGCGACGTGCTGCACATCTATCGCAAGCGCCGGCCCGGCCAGTTGCGCGACGTCTCCTGGCTCGCGCCGGTCCTGACCCGCCTGCGCGACCTCGGAGATTACGAAGCCGCGCTACTCATGAAGGCCAAGATCGAGGCATGCCTGGCGGCAGTCGTGTCCGAGGATGGCGACGACGCCATGACCGGTCCGGTGTCCGGCCTGCTGCGCGACGCCCAGGGGCGGACGGTGGAGAGCTTCGAGCCCGGCATGATTCTGTATCGCCGCGGCATGGGGTCGGTGGAGGTGGTGAATCCCTCCGGTGGCGGCAGCCACGCCGCCTTCGCCCGCCGCGCGCTGGAAGCCTCCGCCGTCGGCACCGGCCTCACCTACGACCAGGTTGCGGGTGATCTCACCCAGGCGAACTACTCTTCGCTGCGCGCCGGCAAGATCGAGTTCCGCCGCCTCTGCGAGCACGGGCGCGACCGATGCGCATTACTTCGTGCCATCCGGCTCCTCGCTCGCATGGTGGACGGTGACCATCTCCGATGGTGCGGCAGGCATCGCCTCGGGCGCTGGCATCGGCGGCACGTTGGGGGTGGTCGCAACCCGCCGCGCGGATATCACGGGCGCGGCACTGGGGCATGGCGCGGGCTCGCTCTTCGTCTCCTCGCTCTGGTATGACCAGGAGGACGGCGCACTGCTGCTCATGACCTTGGTGAGCACGGCCTATCGCCTCTCCAAGATCACGCCGGCTGGCGCCATCGCCTGGAGCGTGCCGGGCAGCTTCACGCAATCCATTGTCTCACAGCTCTCGCGCGTGCGGGGCGGCACGCTGGCGGTGCAGCGGCTCAACAACACGGATGTCTACGACACCCGCACAGGGGCGCGGGTGACCTATCCGACGTCGGGGGTGATCCCCTCCACAGGCGCGTTTCAGATCTTCGACAGCGACACGGGCGCGCTCTACGTCCAGGCCGATGTGGGGCCGCGGCGTATCCTGGTCGGGCGGGCCTCCTCCGCCGCTGTGACCGTGGGGGGCGTGGTGAGCGCCCTGTGCCAGCGCTCGGGCCTCACGCCACCGGATATCAACACAAGCGCGCTGACGGCCTCGCTCCTGGGCTATGTGGTGGCACGGCCGACCTCCGCGCGATCCGCCATCACGCCGCTGGCCGCCGCGCATCTCTTCGACGCGGTGGAGAGTGACGACGTGCTGCTGTTCCGCAACCGGGGTGGGGCCAGCGTCATGACACTGGCCTATGCCGATCTGGCACGGACCGGCGAACAGGGCGTCATTCGGGAGACGCGAGCGCAGGACCGGGAATTGCCGCGCAGCCTCACCATCCGCCACATCGATCCCGACCGGGGCTATGAGGTGGGGGCGCAGCGCTGGCAGCGGCCGGTGGCGCCCACAGCCAGCATGCGCTCGGTGGAGGCGCAGACGCTGGATCTGCCCATCGTCATGACGGCCTCCACCGCCAAGGCCAATGCGCGGCGTCTGCTGACCGCCACTTGGCGGGAGCGGGCAAGGTTCAACTTCACGGGCACCACGCAGCATGTGCGGCTGGAGCCGGCCGATCCGGTCACGCTCACCCTGGCCGATGGCTCGACCCAGCGGGCGCGGGTGGTGTCTGTGCAGTTTGGTGCCGACCTGACCCTGCGGATTGAGGCGGTGGCGGAGGCGGCGGCCGACTACACGCTGGTGTCTCCCGCGGATGGCGGCAGCGGGCGGGCACCGGATGCCCTGCCGGCGCCCTATGTCACGCGGGGCTTTGCGCCCCGCCTGCCACTGCTGGCGGATGCCGATGACGCGGGCGGCACGGGGCTGCGAGGCTATCTGCTGGCTGGGGGGTACTCGGGCCAGTCCTGGCGCGGGGCCACGGCCTGGCGCTTGGCGGGCACGGCCTATGACCTGGTCGCCACCATGCCGGGGAACACAGCCTTTGGCAGCGTGCCGGCAGGGCTGGCGTTGCCGGCCTCCTATTGGACGTGGGACGACATCAACAGCCTGACCGTCACGCCCATCAATGGCGCCTCGCGTGTCGTGGGGGCGACGGAGGCCGAGGTGCTGAACGGCGCCAACCTAGGTGCCCTGATTGGCCCGACCGGGGTGGTGGAACTGATCCAGCACGTGAATGCCGTGGTGAATGGCGATGGCAGCATCACGCTGTCGCGCCTGCTGCGCGGACGGCGCGGGACGGAGGATGCGGGTGCCTTCTCCACAGCCACCTACATCCTGCTCGATGGATCTCAGCTTCGCATCACCTCCGCGCTCTCGGCGCTGAACGGACCGGAGAGCTTTCGCTTTCCCGGGGCGTTCGAGACGGTGGAGCAGGTGGGCACGGTGTCGCGCATCGCCACCGGACGGGCGGAGCGGCCCCTGGCTCCGGCCAGCATCCGCGGGACGCGCGACGGATCCAACAATCTCACCATCACCTGGGTGCGCCGCACGCGTATCGGGGGTGAGTGGCTGGATCTGACCGGCGATGTGCCGCTGGGCGAGGCGAGCGAGGCCTATGAGGTGGAGATACGCAACGCGGGCGACACCGCCACGCTGCGGACCATCACGGGGCTGTCCTCGCCCTCGGCCAGCTACACTGCCGCGCAGCAGACCACTGACTTCGGCGCCGCGCAGGCCAGCGTGAATCTCCGCATTTTCCAGATCAGCGCGACGGTGGGTCGCGGCATCGCAGGGAGGGCTACCGTATGAGCGGATCGCTGGGCCTGACGCTCATCACGGCGTCGCAGAACCAGAAGGAGGTGACGGCCAATGCGGCGCTGGTCCGGCTGGATAATGCGCTGACCGCGACCTTCGACGCCAATGTGACGGCGGGGAATATCATCGTCACCACGGCGCAGATGCAGCAGGCGGTGCTGATCCGCGCGATCAATGCGACGGTGGCGGGACGGACGGTGACGCTGCCGGGCGTGGCGCGGGTGATCCTGCTGCACAACAACGCAGCCAACACCCAGAGCGTGGACTTCATCCGGGGGACCACCACGCTCACGCTGACCGTGGGGCAGACCGTGATTGCGCGGCTGGATGGCACGGCCAATGGCCTGGTGTCGCTACTGCGGGGGACGGGGTGATCGCTGGCGCTGCACCGGAGCGCATCGGGGCGATATCAAATCAGCACCGATCCGAAAAGCGGTCATATGCGTCAATTCGCCGCGGCGAAATGTCGATATCGCGCTGATAGATTTCCGTCTTGAGGAATGCCAGTTCAGCTTCTCGCGCTGCATCCTCCACATCGATGTACCAAGCCCGTGGCGAACCATTGCCGTCCCCATTCCATCGATAACCGCGTGCCTTGAGAATGTCCTTGAAGTCGAACGGGCTGTTCTCCGCCCATATGCGCCACGAAGGCGTCCGTGCCCGCTGGAGCAGCTGCGCTAGCGCGGTGGTGCCGCTGCTCGGCAGCGGGCGGGCCAGCAGCTCGATTGCCGCAAGGCAGTCATGGACCGCCCGATGGCGGTCATAGAAGAAGCCCGATGCCTGCGCGAGATAGCCGAGCTTCGTGCCCTCATAGCCTGCTTCAGCCCATGCGACTTGCGTCATGGAGCAAGCCCAGGGCTTGGTGACGAAGGCCGGGCAGAAACGCTCCAGAAATCGCCGGTCGAACGAAGCATTGTGCGCGATGACCAAGGCGGCCGGCGCGATGAAAGCCTCCACGACGGCAGGGTCGATCACCTTTCCGGCGACCATCTCGTCCGTGATGCCAGTGATCACGGTGATCTCGGCCGGAATGCTCTCGGAGGGTTGGCGCAGCCCGGCAAACGCTTCGCCAACCTCGAAGATCTGGCCATCAAGGCCATAGGTGAATGGGACCATCGCGAGTTCAATGATTTCGTTGCGGCCCGCATCCAGTCCCGTCGTCTCGACATCGACCATCAGCCCCAAGCGCGTCGCTGTTCCCTCCGCGAGGAGGACAGTTTGCCAGGGGCCCAAGCGCCTCAAGACCCTATACTGCCCGGTTTTTTCCAGAGTGGCAGCCATGGCTTCGAGCTCAACACGGGGCGTCACACGAACTCCTCACAATCTGTCACACTCAACCGGGCCCCATCATCGAGGGCCGGCCCCAGCGGCTTGCCCGGTGGTGGACGGGGCGAAGGAGCTGGCCTCCACCGCCATCTCCATGAGGGTCAGCAAGGCCGGCGAGAGGGCGGCCCTGGCGCAGACGGCGTCGTAGCTCACATTCACCTGCGGCGGGTCCGTCGGCACCAGCCGCAGGCTGCCTGGGCGGGGCGCGGTTTCCAGCGTCATCAGCGGCATCAAGCTGACGCCGAGGCCGGCCATGATGAGGGAGACGCGGGCGGCCAAGCTGTTGCAAGAGGTTCCGCTGCGCCGGCTGTTGCCCTCGGGATAGAGCATGGAACTCATGAACTGGTTCATGAAGGAATCCGCGCTCTGGTAGATGATCGGCAGGCGCCGGAGCTCGTCCATCGTCACTACGCGATCCGGCAGCGCGAAATCCGCCGCCGCCATCCAGGCGAAGGGAACGGTGCCAAGGGGGCGGGCCAGCAGGTCCATGGCGGTTCCGGTATGGATCATCAGCGCAAGGTCCAGGCTGCCGGAGCGCAGGCCCTCCAGCATGGCGGGGTTCATCGTGACGTCGAATTGCAGCGTGACGGCCGGATAGCGCTCGCGCACCGAGGCGGCGAAACGCGGCAGCCATGTCACCGCGATCAGTTCGGCCACGCCGATGCGGAACACGCCAGAGATGGCCTCCGGCCTGCCGATCCTCTGCTTGATCTCGCGTTGCAGGGCCACGGCGCGGGCAGCGTAGTCCAGCAGCTCCCGCCCCTTCGGCGTGAGCTGCACCTGCCGCCGCGAGCGGTCGAACAGCGCGACTGCGAGATCCTGCTCCAGTTCCTTGATGCGGGCGGAGATAGTGGATTGCGTGACGCTCAGGCGATCCGCCGCCTCGACGAAGCCGCCATGACGCGCGATCGCCAGGAAGGCCTCCAGCTGCTTCATGTTCATACTTCACCCTGCCCCGGGAAGGCTCCTACCCTTCGACATAGCATCGAATATTTCGATGGGATAAGGCCCAAAATATTCGTTTGTTTTCACCTTCCCAGCCGGACAAGCATCTCCCAACACAGGAAACGGCGCACGACCCCTCGAAGGGCCGGCGCCTCAGGAGGACAGGAATGCCGGCACGCGTCATCGGGATGATCGGCGTCGACCCACCCAAGGGCACGACGCTGCACGTGATCGCGGGCGGCGTCTCCGCGCCCTTCCTGCGCGAATTCGCGCAACGGCATGAGGCGGCGGGCTTCGACCAGGTGCTGGTCGGCTACTACTCCTCCTCGGCGGAGGGCTTCAATGTCGCCTCTCACGCCGCCGCCCACACGAAGACGCTCTCCTACCTCATCGCGCACCGCCCGGGCATCGTCTCGCCTTCGCTGGCGGCGCGGGCCGCGGCAACCTTCGATCACCTTTCGGAGGGGCGGCTCTCCGTCCACATCATCGCCGGCGTCACCGACAAGGAGCAGCAGAGCGAAGGGGACTTCCTCGACAAGGATGCCCGCTATGAGCGCGCTGCCGAGTATCTCGGTATGGTGCGCCGCATCTGGACCGCCTCCGAGCCCTTCGACCATGAGGGCCGCTACTACCGCTTCAAGGGCGCATGGTCGGCCGTGAAGCCCTTGCAGAAGCCGTATCCCAAGCTGTTCTTCGGTGGCTCCTCCGAAGGCGCGCTGGCTATGGGCGCCGAGCATTGCGACACCTACGCCATCTATGGCGAGCCGCTGGCCGAGACGGCCGAGCGCATCGCCGATTTCCGCAAGCGCGCGGCCGTCTTTGGTCGTAATCCCGGCTTCAACATCTCCTTCCGGCCCATCATCGCGCCGACCGAAGGCGAGGCCTGGGACAAGGCCCGCCGCGTGCTGCAGGACATCGAGGGCGCGGGCCTGCCGAAGCAGGCGCAGGACAAGTCGGCCGAGCGGATGCTGGCCATCGCGGCGCGCGGCGATGTGCATGATCAGCGCCTCTGGCTGCCCATCGCGGCGGCAAGCGGCGCCAAGGGCAACACCTCCTGCCTCGTGGGCACGCCGCGGCAGGTGGCGGACGCGATGCTGGAATACTACCGGCTCGGCGCTGCTTCCTTCCTGATCCGCGGCTTCGACCCGATCGCGGACACCACCGAGTTCGGCCGCGAGCTGATCCCGATGCTCAAGGAAGGCGCCTTGCGGATCGACCGCGAAGCTGCCGTCGCCGCATGACCTACCTCCAGGGAAACAGCATCATGCGCCTCGGCAGAATTCTTCTCGCGCTCGTCGCGGCGAGCCTGTTCGCCCGCGGCCTGCCCGCCTTCGCCCAATATCCGGACCGCCCGCTCCGCATCATCGTGCCCTTCCCGCCGGGGGCCACGAACGACATCCTCGGCCGCGCCTTCGCCGAGCGACTTTCGCGCGAGTTCGGCCAGCCCGTCATCGTCGAGAATCGCGGCGGGGCGGGGACCGCCATCGGTGCCCAGGCCGCCGCTACGGCGCGGCCGGATGGCTACACCATGCTGCTGGGCACCATCTCGACCTTTCTATTGAACCCGGCCCTCCGGCCAACTGGCCTTTCCTATGATCCGGTGCGCGACTTCACCATGGTTTCGATCATGGCCGAAGTGCCCCTCGTGTTCGTCGCCAATCCCCAAAGGCAGATGCGGAGCCTGGCGGAGATGGTCGGCCAGGCGCGCGCAAATCCAGGGCGGCTGACCTACTCCTCCGCCGGGACCGCCACCTCGCTGCATCTGGCGGGTGAGATGTTCGCGCGCGCCGCCAATATTGAGCTTGTGCATGTGCCCTATCCGGGCAGCGCCCAGGCCATGCTGGCCGTCATCGGCGGCGATGTGGCGGTGATGTCCGAGGTCGTCTCGGGCGCCATGCCCAGCATTCAGTCCGGCCGCGTCATCCCGCTCGCCGTCACGTCCGAGGCGCGGATGTCCATCCTGCCCGATGTGCCGACGGTCGCGGAAAGCGGCTATCCCGGCTTCCAGGCGCTGGGCTGGTTCGCGCTTGCCCTGCCGCGTGGCACCCCGGCGCCGATCGTCGAGCGCCTGCGCGAGGCGACCAACCGAATCCTGGCACAGGGCGCCATGCGGACGCATTTCGAGCCGAGCGGCCTCACCATCCTCGGCCCGCGCGATGCGGCGGGCGTGGAGCTTTATCTCGAGCGGGATCGCGAGCGCTGGGTGCCGCTGATCCGCGCGCTCAACATCACGGCGGATTGAACATGATGCGACGCAGAAGCCTTCCGGCGCTGGGCCTCGGCCTGGTCGCCGCCCCATCCGTGAGGGCGCAAGGGACCTGGCCGGACAAGCCGCTGCGCTTCGTCATCGGCGGCGCGGCCGGGGGAGATTCCGACCTTCTCCTGCGGATGCTGGAACCGCGCCTGCGCGAGCGTTTGGGCCAGCCCCTTGTGATTGATCCGCGCCCCGGCGCGGGCGGCATGCTGGGGGCCGAGGTCGCCGCGCGGGCCGCGCCGGATGGCTACACCTATTACATCAACCAGATCGCCTCGCACGGCATCGGCCCGACGCTCTACCGACGCCTGTCCTTCGACCCGCTGCGTGACCTGCCAGGAGTGGCTCGCATTGCCGGGATGCCGAACGTGCTGATCGTCAAAGGTGACAGTCCTATCGGCGCAGTCCAGGACTTGATTGCTTTTTGCAAGGCCAATCCGGCGCGGGCGAATTTCTCCTCGGCCGGTGTGGGTACCTCGTCGCACCTGGCCGGGGTTATGTTCGGCGCCCGCATGGGGTTGGAGGTGCAGCATGTGCCCTATCGCGGCACGGCGCCTTCGATGGCCGCCGTGATGAATGGGGAGACGCTGTTCGCCATCGGCGCTGCCCCCGCCTCGCGCCAGCAGGTGTTGGGCGGGCTGCTGAAGGCGCTGGGTGTTTCCACCGCGCGACGTTCCAGCATGATGCCAGAGGTCCCAACCCTCGAGGAACAGGGCGTGCCTTACTTCGATGTTTCGTCTTGGTACGGCATCACCGCCCCCGCAGCTGTACCGACCGCCATCCGTGCAAGGCTCGGGGCCGAGGTCGTCGCGGCGCTGAACGATCAGTCGGTCGCCCAGCGCGTGCGGGATTTCGGAGCCGAACCCTGGCCGCTCGGCCCCGCCGAATACGATGCCTTCATGCGGCGAGAACTGGAGGCCTGGGCCCCGATCGTGCGCGCATCAGGCGCCATGGTGGAATGACGCTTGGTCTGCGACGACTCGGCGGGCTGGCTCGCGCCAGATCCGACCATCATTGGCTGACACCGATATCAAATCATGTTGATCTGATCCAGCATGAACTGGTGAGCCTGATGGCGGAGTAGGCTCAGGCGGAACTGGTTGGCGGTGGCACGGCAGCATGAGGTGCGATCGGCGGCCAGATGGCGCTTCCACGCCTTGATATGGTTCTCGGCCGGGCCACGTCGGCAATAGAGGTCCTCGTAGATCGTGCGTGCCGATCCAGCGGCGAGGTTGGTGAAGACAAAGCGCGTGTCGGCGCCCTGCGTGCTGACCTCGACGCGGGCGATGATGCGCTCGACGCGGGTCCAGCTGGTGGCCCCGTCGTGGAATTCCTTGTAGCGCCGGAGCTTGTCCCCGCTCGCTGCGCTGGCCTGGCGGCGGGCGGTGCTGACTTCCAGCGTTTCGACATGCCGGCGCAGGGTGGTGGTGGTGGCGACGCCAAGGAGGAAGTCGATGCGTGCCGCGCGGCAGAAATCCAGCACCTCCGGCGCGCAATAGTGGCTGTCGGCACGGATCAGGATCTCGACGCGCGGCCAGTGGCTGCGGATCTCCGCCACCAGGCGGCGCAGCAGGTTGCGCGCCTCGGCGCCGGTCGGGCGTCTGGCCGGACGTAGCATGGCGGCGACGGGGCGGCCGTCGGCGTCGAAGACGACGATCGGCTGGAAGCCGTCTTCGTCATAGTAGGCGTTGAACAGCCGCAACTGCTGCCCGCCATGCACGGCGTCGAAGGTATCGTCGATGTCGAGCGTGATGCGACGCGGCGCTTGGCGGAAGCTGGCGCAGTAGAGCCCCACCATGGCGCGCGCCATGCGGATCAGCGCGCGTGGACCTGGCGTGTTCTCCAGGCGCGACAGTGTCGGCTGCGAGCAGAGCGCGGCCGCGTCGGGCAGGCGCCCGTTGGCGAGCTTGAACATCGGGTCGTGCCGCAGGCTGTCGGCATCGTTGCCGTCCTCGTAGCCGGCGGCAATCATCAGCAGGCGGAAGCGCAGCATCTCAGCAAGGCTGTGCTGGATGCGCTCGGGCGCGCGCGGATCGTCGATGCATCCGGCGAGACGCACGGCCACGCCGAGGCGCGCCTCGACCTCACGCAGCGCCAGCAGGCCGCCATCGGATGAGAGGGATCCGCCGTCGAAGCGGGCGATGATAGGCTTGCCGGCGACTGGTGACAGGCCCGGCATGGTCAGCGTAGCGTCGATGTCGGCGGGCATGGTGTCCGGAAACGGCAGGGTTCTGGGTTCGCAGCCGAATCCTATTGCCGTTCAACGGTTTGCACTATGCCCGCCAACCCTGATGAATTTTTCGTGCTAGATTGCCGTTTAACGCAATGGCTACGTCAGCCTGTTTATTAAAAAAGTACTAATCCCCCTCCTTTTCACCCTGGATTAATTTTCGGTTGTACGGCATGACTCTCCCTACAACCACAGCGTGCTTCGGGGGACTTTACATGTCCGATCAACCCATTCGCATCAGAGATCCATTCGTTCTTAACTTGTTCAAGGCGCTCCTACTTTTGACGGTGGCCGCGCTCGTCGGCGTGGTGCTTCTCGCTGTCTGGCGCGGCTTCATGGGCTAGGGGCGCGGCGGGTATCGCCGGCGACCTTCGGGCTCCAGTGGTCCGAAAAGGTCGCGAACGCCTTGGCCAGGTTGACTTTGTCCATTGTGGTAATCCTCATCGTTGTGAGACGCCGAGGCGCGGCTCCCGAGCATGCGGTGCCGCTCGGCCCAATCCGACACCGTGAGCTGCGGCGGCGGGCGAAGCATGGCGCCGACGCGGCGACGCACATGCTCACGGCTGCGGGGACCGCTCCCCTCCGAGGCCTGCTTGATCGAAGCGATCGGTCGCCTCCGTCAGCAGGTCGTTGATGTGGCTCTGCAGAATGGTCTGCAGAAGATGCGGGTCAACGCCTCAGGTTAACAATGCGTGAGCGGCAAGGACGACCGCAAGGCGGCCAAGGTGGCGGGCGCGGAGAACCGCGCGGCACTCGCGCCGCTGCGCGCGCGGTTGAGGGGCATCGAGGTCACGCTCGCCAAGCTGAACGAGGAGGCCAAGGTGATCAAGAACGCCCTGGCCGATCCGCGCCTCTAGGAGCGCGGCAAGAGCGACCTGATCGCCCGTGCCACGGCCCGCCGTGCGGCGATCGCGAAGGATGTCGAGCGGTTGGAGACGGAGTGGCTCAGCCTCACGGAGAAGCTGGAGGCGACGTAGCGCCCCTCAGGCGGCGCTTGCTTCACGCAACGCAGCATCGGCTTGCACCAGCCAGAACTCGGGTGCGGCGGGGCGTCCGGTGTGCCAGCCCTGGATTTCATCGGCGCCGAAGGCTTGCAGGATCTGCATCTGGTCCGCGGTCTCGACGCCCTCGGCCACCACGATCAGGCCGAGATCATGCGCCATGCTGATGATCCCGCGCAGGACGGCCGTCGCGCGGGCGGAGACGACCGGGCCTTGCTGCAAGGCGCTGACCATCGAGCCGTCCAGCTTGACCTTGGTGAGGGCCACGTTGGTGAGGAAGCCGAAGGAGGCGTGGCCCGCGCCGAAATCATCCAGCGCCACCTGCACCCCACGGTGAATGAGGGCGTCGGTCGCCTCGCGCGCGACGTCCAGGTCGTTCAGGAAGACGCGCTCCGTCACCTCGATGCAGAGGCGTTCCGGCGGCAGGCCGGAGGCGGCGAGTGCCGCGTCCACCGTGGCGAGGAAATCGGGCGCGATCAGGAATGAGGGCGTGATGTTCACCGAAATGCTGGGCCGCGGTTCAGGGAAGCGCATGGCCGCGCGACACGCCTCTCCCAGGACCCAGGTGTCGAGCGCCTGGGCGAGGCCGCTTCGCTCCGCCACCGGCACGAAATCGCCCGGGGAGATCGGGCCGTAGGTCGGGTGCGCCCAGCGCACGAGCGCCTCGAAGCCCAGGATCGTCCCGGCGTCATGGGCGCATCGCAGGGGCTGCAGCACGAGGGAGAGCTGGCGCCCGCCCTCCGTGATCGCCACGCGCAGATCCTGCTGGAGGGTGTGCTTGGAGCCGATGCCGCCGATCCGGGAAGATCCGCGCGCCGTCGCCACGCGGTTCCGCCCGTCACGCTTTGCCTTGTAGAGCGCGACATCGGCCGCGCGCATCAGGTCCACCGGGCTTGCCGAGAGCGTGTCGCCGGCGAGGGAGGATGCGATGGCGACGCCCAGCGAGGCCTCGATGCGAAGGCGCTGCGCCTCGATCGTGACCGGCGTGCTGCGGATGCCAAGGAGGACGCGCTCCGCGATGTCACGGAAGTCGTCCTCGACATCCGGGTGGTCCGGCAGGGTGACGATGATGGCGAACTCGTCCCCGCCCAGGCGTGCGGCGACATCGGTGACGCGAATGGAGGAAAGGATGCGTTGCGCCACCTCGCGCAGGACGGCATCCCCGCCGCCATGGCCGAGCATCTCGTTGCAGGCCTTAAAGCGATCGAGGTCGAGCAGTATGAGGCCCACGGCATGGGGGGCGTAGGAATCGTGCTGGACCGCGAAGGCGGAGGCCACCGTCTCGTCGAAGAGGCGGCGGTTGCCCAGCCCCGTCAGCGCGTCCTTCAGGACCAGTTCCGACATTTCGTGGATTCGCAGCGCGCTCGAAACCCCGTTGGCGAGGTCGATCAGGGAGTTGATCTTGCGCTCATCCGGCTCGCGCGGGACGCGGTCGATGATGCAGAGGCTGCCCAGCACCTCGCCGCCCGGCGCGCGCAGCGGCACGCCCGCGTAGAAGCGCATGCCGAAGGGCCCGGTGACGAGGGGGCTTGTGCAGACGCGCGGGTCCTTCGTGGCGTCGGGGATGATGAGCACGCGCTCGTTCGTGTTGAGCACATGGGCACAGGCCGCGATGTCGCGCGGCACCTCCCCCACGCCATCGGGCAAGCCCTGCGATGATTTGAACCAGACGCGCTGCTCGTCGATCAGGGAAATGGTGGAGACGGGCGATTCCGTGACGGATGCGGCCAGGCGGGTGAAGACGTCGAAGCGCTCATCGGGCGGCGTGTCGAGCAGACCGAGGCGACGAACCAGGGCGAGGCGTCGGATTTCAAGCATGAGTGCCGCGTCGTCGCCATCATCATCCATTTCCACTGTCCGAGCTCCGCCTTCGCTTTCACGGTATGCAGTATGTTGGGCAATGTTAATTTTTAGTGAAAATATGTACCCGAACCTGCTTCAGGCGGCCGCCAGCCTGGCAAGGCCCAGCAATCCCGGCTGGTTGTGCCGTATCATCCGCACCGGAACCTGCGCGAGATAGGCGCGCATCCATGGCCGGGCCTGGAAGCGCTCCAGGAACTCCGCGCGGGAGAGCAGGTCCGTCATGGCCTGCGCCGCGCCGCCGGCCAGGAACACTCCGCCGCGCGCGCCCAATCGGCGGAGGATTCTCGTTCAGGTTAAGCATAAGGAGATGGGGCTTGGGCAAGTTGCGGACGACGCAGTTGCTCAGATCAGAGCAGCGCCTGGCCGATACAAGGAACATCCGTGGCTGCGGGATCCGCTCCTGTTGGTCGCCACAAATGGGCGCTTCGATCTTCGTGCACGGACCGCGGCTGAGCAGAGCAACGTGAAGCTGATTGGCCGAGAGGACATAACGGCTCTCGGTTCGATTGCTCAGGAGCTGCTGGGCGCTCAGTGATGGCGTGACCCCGCCATCAAGGCCGCAGAAGAAGCCTCCAAGCGGATCGAGCAGGAGAACACCCGCACCACCGATCGCATCACGAGCTTCTTTAGCGACGCCTTCGCACGGGCCTTCGAGGGCACGGGCAATGGCTTCCGCGGGCTCATGGACAGCGTTCGCCGCGCGGCGATCTCGACCTTTGCCAGCATCGCGGCGCAGGCCATCATTCGGCCCATCATCGCGCCCGTGGTGCAGGGGCTTGGCCTGGGCCAGCTGGGCATCGGTGGCGGCGGCGGGAGGCGGTTCAGCCAGGGGAACCGGGACGCGGCGACCGGCTCAGTCCAGAACATCGCTCAGCTTGCGCGGGAGATCGGGGACAGCCTCGGCGGAGCCCGGATCGGCGGAAACGTCGCGGTCGGCGTCACCAACGGGACCCTCTATCTGGACGTCCACGGGCGGAAGGGTCAGTTCGCCAACAACGAGGATGGCGCGAAGCAACTCTCCGAAGCCGCGGCACGGATGGTCATTCAGGAATTCAAGTCTCAGCAGGTCGTCCAGAACGACGATTACCGCAGCATCCTGAATAGGTCGGACGAGAGCCTCGAGAGCCTCGGCGGGAACCTTCAGTGGTATGAGAAGATCTACAAGGTCCTCACCCAGTCGTCGTCCGCCGCCAGTGCCTACGCGAAGGCGATTGAAGAGGCCACGAAGCCCTACAACGACGCGATCGGCCGCGCTCAGGCCCTCGGCCTTGCCGAAGGCGAGCTCGTCCGCAAGCGCGACGAGGCCTGGACCAGGATCACCCGTGCCCGGGACATTGAGACGTCCAACCTCAGCGTCGGCATCGTCAGTCGCGGGGTCGCGGCAGACGCCTGGGGCGGTGACCAGGGCACGATGAAGTATTGGCAGGACATGCAAGGTGCGGCCAACGCGGCCGAAACCGAGGTGACTGCGCTTCGCCTCAAGCTGGAGCAACTCGGGGCGTCGAGCGAGTTCGCCGCGACGATGATTGCCCAGCTCGAGACGGTCCAGCGGGCCGAGGCAGCGACCAGGGCACTCGCCAGGCACACTGCGATCAACGACGCTGCCATTGAGGTGAACCGCCGAGCAGGCGCGGCGGGGCTCTGGGGAGATGCCGGACGCTACAATCAGACTTACGCTGCTATCCAGACCCAGCGTGGCATCGACGCCCAGGTCACAGCCCTCCGCAAGCAATTCGAAGACCTCGGCTGGGAGGCCGCGAGCGCGACTGTCTATGTGGAGCGGTTCGCTCAGACCCTGTGGAAGGAATATTCCGACAGGGAGCAGCAGCGGTCCACCAAGATCTGGGACCTTGCCATTGAGTCCAATCGCCGAGTGGCCGCCACGGGAGCCTGGGGCAATGCTGGCGCCTGGAATCTGCATTACTCGCAGGTCCAGACGCAGCGGAGCATTGAAGCTCAGGTCCTTGCCCTCAAGAAGGAATTTGAGCAACTCGGGTGGAGTGCAGCGGACTCCGCGATTTACATCGAGCGGTTCGGCCAGGCGCTGCAGGTCGAGGCGAATCAGCGTGAAGCCGAGCGCGTCCGGAGCCTCTACGACATCGCTTACAGCAACAATATGCGCGCGGCGAACGCGGGCGTGCTGCCTGGCGGCAGGGGCGAGAACATCCTCTGGAACGCCAACAATCTCGCGGAAAGGGCTGCCAGCCGCGAAATCGATGCACTTCGCAAGTCGTTAGAGGAATTGGGCCTCGATGCCTACCAAACCAGCGTCCATGTGGAGCGCCTGAGGGTCACGCAGCAGGCTGAGGCGAGACAGCGTGAAGCCGAACGCGTTCGCAGCCTCTACGACATCGCATACAGCAACAATATGCGGGCAGCGAACGCAGGCGCGCTGCCTGGCGGCAGGGGCGAAAATATCCGCTGGAACACCGTCAATCTCGCAGACCGAGCCGCCAGCCGTGAAGTCGATGCGCTCCGCAAGTCGTTGGAGGAGTTGGGCCTCGATGCCTACCAGACCAGCGTCCATGTGGAGCGCCTGCGGGTCACGCAGCAGGCCGAGGCCAATCAGCGCGAGGCCGAGCGGCTGTCGCAGATCAGCCAGTATGACCAGTCCATCCAATCCCGTCTGCTGCGGGCCAATGGGCAGACGAATGCGGCCGCCCTGCTGGAATTTGACGCTGCGGCAGCGCGTGAGGTCCAGAATGCTCGCAAGGCGCTGGAGGAGCTGGGCTTAGGCCTGGCGGAAGTGGCGCGACGGATTGTCGAAACAGAGACTGTCCTGGCATCCGAGCGCGTGGCTTTGGTGAAGCAGTTTGCCGAAGCAGCGCAGTCTCAAATTCGCCAAGCGGGCCAGAGTATCCGCGCGTATATCGACGCTCAGCGGGCCAATAGCGGCGCTGGCGGCGTCTCGACGGCCGAGGCCTTCTCGGCGGCGCAGGGCCAATTCGGCTCTGATCTGACCCTGGCCAGAGCGGGCGATCAGGACGCGCTGGCGCGCATCACCAGCACGGCCGATCGCCTGCTGGAGGCCGGCCAGAAGCAATTCGCCAGCGGCGTTGATTTCCAGGCGGTGCGCGGTTTCGTCCTGGCCTCGCTGGAGAGCCTGCCGGCCACGCGCAGCTATGATTCCCTCATCCTGGAGGAGCTCAAGAAACTGGGCGGCGCGGTCCAGGTCGAGGTCGGCGTGACCATGATCCGCTCCATCACGGAGGAGCTCAACGCGCTGCCCGAGGCCGAGCGCAACCGGCTGATCCAATCGGGTGAGGTGCAGCGGCGCATCCTCCAGGCTGTGGCCGCGACCACCGGGGCGTCACTGGTGGCGCCGGGCCCTGTCACCCGCACGGTGACGCAGGCCATTGAGGCCACCGAGACGGTGCAGATCAGCCGCAGCATCGACGACCGGCTTTCCGCGATCCTCAACGCGCAGCTGGTGATCGGCAGGGAGGAGGTCGTGCTGCAGGGCCGGATGGCGACCGACATCAACCACATCTGGCGCTACGTGCTGGGCGAGGGTGGCGGCGTGACCGTCAAGGCGCAGGACCGGGCTTCTGCCAATCTCGTGAAGTTCGCTCAGGGCGGCGTCTTTGATGGGCCGGTGCTGTTTCCGATGCGCGGCGGTGGCACAGGCATGCTGGGCGAGGCTGGCCCGGAGGCGATCATGCCTCTCGAGCGTGGCTCGGGCGGACGGCTGGGCGTGCGGGCGCATGGCGCCGGGATGTCCGATGCAATGGCTCGCATGATGGACCGCTTGGCCCGCGAGATCGCGGATCTGCGCGCCGAGATGCAGCGCCTGGTGCGGGCTGGCGAGCGCACCGCTGATGCCACGGAGGACACGGCGGCCAGCAACGCCAGTATGGCGCGGCGGGATGCGATCGTGGGCCGCCGCCCGAGGGCCGCGTGATGCCGTGGCTGCTTTTGGCCCAGCCCTATGACGAAGCCATCACCGGCCTGCGCAGCCTCTGTTTCTCCGATCTGGGATTTGTGACCACACCCACCGAAAGCCCGAGCAGCACCTATTGGGATCGCCGCATCGAGGTTCCACTGGTGGTGGAGCAATCGCTCTTTTCCGGCTCGGACGCCGGCGGGCGCAGCGAGATCAGCATCGGCCAGATCACCCTGGCAAATGACGATGGCGCCCTCGATGCCCTGGCCGGCTATGACTGGGACGGCCGGCTGATCGAGGTGCGCTTCACCGCCCTGGCCAATCCCGTCCTGGCCGATTTCGCCGTGGTCTTCTCCGGCACCGCCGAGCGCCTGGTGCCGGGCGATGAGATCGCCATCGAGGTGCGGGATCTGCAAATCCTGCTGGACGAACCCTACCAGCCGGCGCGGTTCCTCGGCACCGGCGGGGTGGAAGGTCCGGCCGAGTTCAAGGATCGGCGCAAGCCGCGCGTCATGGGCGTGGTGCGACAGTTCACGCCCCTCCTGCTGAACGAGCCGGCGCAGGTCTGGTGCTATGGCGACGGGCCTGTCGGTGGCCCATTGGTGGTGCGCGATGCGGGCGTGGCGCTCACCGCTAGCGCGGACTTCGCCACGTATGCCGCGCTGACGGCCGCCGCCATCTCGGCTGGCACCTATGGCACCTGCCATGCGCTGGGGCTTATCAGGCTCGGCGTGGCGCCCACCGGCGTGCTGACTGTCGACGCCGAGGGCGCCAAGCCGGCCGGGACCGTGCTCAAGCGCTTTGCCGACATCGCAGTGCATGTGGTGGACACGGCCACCACCCTGTCGCCCAGCGACTTCGCCACCGGCACGGTCGCCGCGCTGAACACCCTCTGCCCGCAGACGCTGGGCCATTGGTATGACGGCGCCAGCGACCTCACCCTCCGCGGCATGCTGGACGACCTGGCCCAGAGCATCGGGGCCTTCTACGGCTTTGATGACAGCCGCAAGATCGTCCTGGGGCGCCTCGATGCGCCCGCCGCGGCCGCCGACTTCGCCTTTGGCGAGCGCGACCTGATCGCGCTGCGCCCGCTCCCCACCGAGCGGCGCCTCAAAACGCAGGTGGTGCGCTGGGGCCGGCGCCTTCGCCCGCTGCAGGATCAGGAGATCGCCGGCAGTGTCACCGGCGCCGCGCGCCAGGCCCTCATCGAGCAATGGCGCCAGGAGCGCGACACCAGTGACCGCCGCCGACACGCGGTTTCGGGTGGATCTGAATGCCGTGATGCCCGTTTCCATCTCGGACTTCGTGCTGCTGAACCACAACCTCACCACCACCGCCACCGTGCGCTTTGTCGTGACTTCGGACGCCGTCGATGCCTCCCCCGCCGCGCGGACGCTGGACACCGGCATCCTGCCGGTCTGGGTGCCCACCGTCGTGGCCGGGACCTTGCCCTGGGGCGTCTGGCCCTGGAACGGGATCGACGTCACCGCCTATCCCACCGGCACCGCCTTCTTTCACCGGAGCGGGCAGTCGGGCCTCGGACGCTATCTCTGGGTCTATCTCGCGGACGCGACCAATCCAGCAGGATATGTGCAGCTCGGCCGCTTCATGGCCGGCGCCGCCTGGTCGCCGCGGACCAACGCCGCCTATGGCGCCTCCATCCAGTGGATCGACCCGGCCGAGGTCAAACGCACCCGTGGCGGACGCCGCCTCGTCAACCGGCGCCCCCGCTTTCGGCAATTCGAGATGAGCTTCGAACGCCTCACGCAGGATGAGGCGCTGGGCATCGCCTTTGAGGTGGATCGCCAGCTCGGCAAGGGCGGCAATTTCTATCTGGCCATGGATGTGGATGAGGCTGGCCAGTTCCGCTTTCGCCGCAGCATCTATGCCGCCCTCGTCGACAGCGCCGCCATTGCCATCCCGCGCTGCAACACCTGGCGCTGGAGCATCACCGCGGAGGAGCTGATCTGATGCCTGCTGCTGACCGTACGCGCCTGGCTGCCCGCGTCCCAGCCGATTATCCCGGCTTCAGCTATGCGCCCCTGCTGCCTGACGACATGAAGGCCGTGGCCAACATCGCCGGTGACCTGGCAGCCGCGCCGGCCGTACTCGCCTCGGACAGCGCCCTCATCGTCGCCGATGTCATGAGCACCCGTGTGGATCGCACTGCCTCCTCCACCAGCGCCAGCGCCGCAGCCGGCATGGTGACGGCGACGGTGGACCGCGCTGCGGGGCGCCGACTGAACGACGTGGATCTCTGGAGCGTGATCCGCGCCACTTCATCCTGGAACTTTGGGCCGGATGGGCTGCTGGCCGAGACGCTGGCGGATAGCCTGGCTTGGGACTTCGATCCGGCGACGGGGGCACCGCAGGGTGTGGCGTTTGCTGGTGCGCGGACCAACCTGGTCGCGAACAGCGCCCTCGGCATCACCAACGCTGGCCCCACACCGAATTTGAACGTCTCCAGCACCGACATCCCAACCATCAACCCCGCGCTCGGCTTGCGGAAGCACACGCGCGACACCACCACGGGGGACACCAATGTTGGGACCCATGCGGGCAATTTCAGCCTGACGGGTGGCGTCACTTACGCCTATTCGCTCTGGGTCTACCTCCCAGCGGCGCAAAGCTACGGCGTATCGCCGTCGCTGACCCTGCAGCCCGATGTGGCGCACGCCCTCTTCGCCGCCGTGAACGCCGATTTCGCCCGCCGCGACCAGTGGCAGCGGATCTCCCGCGTGTTCTCGCCGACTAGCACGGGCTCGGTGCCCTTCGTCCTCCGTCTCGTCGCGGATAACGGGTCAGTGGTCTACTCATGCGCACCGCAGGTCGAAGCCGCCTGGTTTCCGTCAAACCACTTCGTGACGACCGGAAGTACCGCCGCCCGCGCCCAGGGCACCGTCGACGTTCCCGTCCGGCTCCTGGGCAATCGTTACAACTATCGCCAGGGCGTGTTGATCGTCGAGTGGAGCAGCCAGTCCGGAGCATTCGCGTCTGCCTCGGGCAGCGATTGGTTCGGGCTCGTAAGCCTGGGCGATCTGGGCGCGAATGCCGCGGGCATTGTGATACGCCCCGACCACACGCAGGCTCAGCTGTGGCGCGTCGCTGGGGGAGTTGGGCAGACGTCCGCGTTTGTCACAATGAGCGCCCCGACAGCGGGGCAGACGACCAAGGTGGCGTGCGCCTGGGATATTGATCAGGGCTTGATGCAGGTCGCCGCCCGGGGGGCAGCCGGGACACAGTTAACGGGCCAAACGGCGTTCCCAGACGTTTCGCACCTGATGGTGGGCCGCTTCGGCAGCGGCCGGCCTCTATTCGGGCAAATCTCGGGCATCGAAATAAGGCCTGCCGCTGCCTTTGGCAGCACGCTCGCGGCAATGACCTAAGCCCCCACAAGCAGGAGACATTTCCATGGCAGATGCGGATCGCCTCCGCTTGGCGGCGCGCGTGCAGGCTGATTACAACGGTTTCGCCTACGCCCCGATCCTCGCCGATGACATGCGCGCAGTGGCCGGCGTCGGGACGGATGTTGCGGTCGCCCTCGACGCGTCCAGCCTCAATGTGGCTCTGGCCGACGCAGATCGCCTCCAGGCAGGCGTGGACCGGGCGGCAGCCGCGGCCAGCGCCACCCTGGCGGCAGCCATTGTCCCAGCTTCGGCGGATCGCACCGTGGGGCGGCGGGTGAATGACGTCGCGCAGTGGTCGATCATTCGCGCGACGCCCGCAGCGGGCTTCAACTCGGCCGGGAATCTCGACGAAGCCGCGGTCGACAGCCCGCGCTGGGAATTCGATCCGATCACCCAGGCGCCGCTAGGATTGGCCTTCGCGCCGGCACGCACCAACAGCATCACCAACCCCCGGGCCGAGGGCGCTGTCGCAGGCACGCCAGGCACCCTTCCCACGGGCTGGAGCTCGCGGCCGACCGGCGTGCCGAACAGCGAGGTGGTCGGCAGCACCACACGGCGCGGCGTCCCAGGGCTCCTGGTGCGCTTTTGGGGTGTGCCGACCAGCACCGGTGCTCAACAATGGGGCCTGGCCGGTTCCGTGGCGCACACAACCGGCCAGGTCCTCTGCACGTCGATCTATGTCGAGCTCGTCGCGGGAACGCTGACAAACGTGGCCACCTTCGGTGTTCGCAATAACCTGGGGAACGATCCGGGCACAGCTTTCACCCCGGGCGCCTTGACCCGCATCAGCCGCATTTGGACGTCGAGCGCTACCCCTTCCCAGCCCGGCCTGCGCTGGCAGTACAGCGACACGGTGACGGCGGTGGATTTCACGATCTTCGTCGGCGCGCCGAGCTTTGAGGTGAACGTGCCCTATCCATCGCCCCCGATCTTGGCGGCGGTGGGAACGCCGGGAGTGAGCGCCCGCGCCCAGAGCATAAGCGACATCCCGGTTCGCAACTTGGGCACGCGCTACAATCGGCGCGCTGGCACCATCATCGTGGACTGGAACAGTCAGCCCGGCATCTTCTCCTCTGCCGCCGACACCGACTTCATGACGATGGTGTCGCTGGGTGATCTCGGCGCCAACGAGGTGATGGGGATACTCGTCAACCAGGCGCACACCGCTGTGGTCTTCCGGCGCACCGTGGGCGGAAGCCTGCAGACGACAGCGACCATGACAATCACACCGCCCGCGGCGGGGCAGACCATCCGAAGCGCCTTCGCCTGGGATATCGACGCGGGGTTGATGCAGGTGGCAGCCCGCGGCGCAGTGGGCACGCAGCTGACCGGGCAAACGTCCATCCCGATCATCACCCACCTGATGCCTGGCCGGTTCAGCACCTCGCGGCCCCTCGCCGGCTGTATTGCCGGAATCGAGATCCGGCCCGCCGCCGTGTTCGGCTCCTCCCTTGCCGCCCTGACCTGACCGGAGATCCTCGCATGTGGACATATCTCGCGTACTGCTGGCCGTCCGAGGCCGCATACCTCGCCGAGCTGGCTCACGCGGGCTGGGCCGATGGCACGCCAGCCGATGTGGCCCTGCTGGCCACTGGGACAGTCTACGCGCCCCCGGTGGATGACGAGACCACGCCCGAGGCTCTGCCGGGTTGGCATGTCGCCGCTGCCTTTCGGGATCGGACAGCACCCGCCACATGGGCCGCTCTGGAAATAGAGCCGCCCGCCGAAATGCCCGTGATGGGGCGCACGCCGCCGCCGACGCTGGCCGATTATGAGGCGGCCATCGCTGAGCATGTGGAGGCCGTGGCCGCATCCCGGTCCTACAGCAGTGCCGCGTCCTGCGCCGGTTACGTCAGCAGCACCGTGCCCCCCTGGGCTGCCGAGGCAGCAGCCTTTGTGGCGTGGCGGGACGCTGTCTACCTGGCGGCGTTCGGGACCATGGCCGAGGTGCAGCAGGGGGAACCAGCGCCGAGGGTCACCGCCCTGCTCGCTGGCCTGCCGGTGATGGAGTGGCCGGCATGAGCGGGGATCCTCCGATCATCGAAATGGCCTCCACGGCTGCGGTCGCCGGTGGCGCGGGGCGTGTGCTGCTGGCACTGCATGGCGGGGAACGGCGGTGGCTCATCCTGCTGATCGAGGCGGGTCTCGGCGCGCTGCTCGGGATCATCGCCGCCTCCGCCGTGACCTACCTCGATTCCTCGCTGCGTGATGCAGGATGGGGCCTGCTGATCGTGGGTGGCGCCGCGGGCTTGTCAGGGGCACTCGGCACCAGACTTCTTGATGTGGTCGTGGCGACGCTTCAGAGGCGGCTCGGGCCGTAAACACCACCGCCAGACCTGCCTTGGGCACGGTGTTGCTGCCGGCAGTGTCAGCGGCAATAGCCGGCGCAGATGCAGTAGGCGATTCTCAACTGCGCGGTTAGTGCCACGATGGCCGCACGCAGGGTGCCATCACCAAGGGCCACGCCACAGCGAACACCGTTTAGCCCAGTGCTCCTTTACCTTTGGTGGCCCTGTCCTCTGTCAGGATCTCCGACCGCAATTCTTGAGCGGCTGCATGTAACAGCCCCGCGGCGGCCTCACGCCGTTGATCCCGGGCTTGAGTAGCAAGCTGCTCCAAATGGCGTACCATGTGCATTCTGAGGTCGTTCGGGTGCTGCTCTGGCAGGGCTTGAGCTTGTATGCCTTGCTCGCCAGGGGCCAAGTTCAGGAACGGTTCAGCCACGTTGCCGGAAGAGCTGCCAGGCTGGTGGAAAGCATCGGGGCCACCCTGGCGACGCTGCGTCACCCCTTGTCGAGCTTGTTTGGCCGCCTTTGCGTGAGACATCGAATCGAGCCTTCATTCCAGGTGAAATATTTTTAGCTCCCTTAGTCGTAGGCTGCATCCGAAGAGCGTAACGTTACAATTAACTTTTGCACACAGATTGACCTTCTGGGCCTGCAGCGTGTCAGTACATTCATTAATTTTTGATCCGAAACGATCAACGCTGCGTCGCAGATCGTGCAAATTCAGTCATCTTGAAGCCGATTTAGGAAGTCAACATTACAGACACGAGGGCTGGCTTATCACCTGCTTTGCGCAAGCGCAGCGTTATCTTGTATCCTCCTGGCGTTACCTTCTCAACAACCGGTGATTGCAAATCTTCGCGCTGAGTTAGTCCAGCCTTCGGATAAGTGGGCTGCTTGCAACTCTGCCATTACAGGGCCCTATCTTTTTTAGTTTTCTGTTATGCTTTTTTTGTATAAATGCGCGCGCCTTTACGGCATCTCACACATGTGACCAAACCGTAAGTCAAGGAAGCAGTCTGACCATGCCGCAGTCATCCATCCGAAAAGCAGTGCGGCTCGCCTTAGAGAGCATTCTCAGCAGCGCGACAGATCGTGATGCCGCCCTCAAGGGGGCCGAAGCGGAGATCCTCCAAATGATGGGTGCCAGCGATAAAGCCACTGATAGCGCCGCCATCTTGATCGTGGTGCACCAAGAGATCATTCGGGCGAGAGCAGCCAAGAATTAGCCGCTTAGGCGGGTGACCGTAAGCGCGGCGACGAGGCCCGTGTGGCTCGCGTTTAGCGGTCAGCCGTTTTGGTTGGGCGCCCAGCACCACGGCATGAGTTCGTCGATGCGGCCGTTGGGCCAGCCGTTCACGAGGCGGGTCAGCACGTCAGTGAAGTAGCGCTGCGGGTCGACGCCGTTGAGCTTGCAGGTCTCGACCAGGGAGGCCACGGCCGCCCATCTTGCCCCGCCATCGTCGCCGGAGGCGAATAGCGCGTTCTTTCGGCTGAGGCAGATCGGCCGGATGGCGCGCTCGACGGTGTTGTTGTCGAGCTCGATCCGACCGTCGTCCAGGAACCGCACCAGGCCGGCGCGATGGTTCAGCGCGTAACGGATGGCCCCCGCGGTGGGGCTGCCGCTGGGCAGGCGTGCCAGTTGCTCCGAGAGCCAGGCGAACAGCGCCTCGACGAGGGGACGGCTCTGTTCCTGCCGACCAACCCGGCGGAGGTCAGGTGGCTTGCCGCGCAGTTCCGTCTCGACCGCGTAGAGGGCAGCGATGCGCTTCAACGTCTCCTGGGCGATTGGCGCCGTCTTGCCCAGATCGATGAGTTCCCGCCGCACATGGCTCCAGCAGAATGCCAGCGTGATGCCGCCATCCGCCACGGCCAGCGCCTTGTAGGCGGCGTAGCCGTCACATTGCAGGATACCCCCGTAGCCCGCCAGCAGCGCCTTTGCGTGCTCCGCGCCGCGGCCGGGCGCGTAGTGGAACACCACCGCCGGCGGGTCCGACCCGCCCCAGGGGCGGTCGTCGCGCGCGATCGCCCAGGCGTAGCCCTTCTTCGTCTTGCCGCGTCCGGGGTCGAGGACCGGCATTGTGGTCTCGTCGGCAAACAGCCGCGCCGAGCCGAGCAGGATCTCCCGCATGCGCCGCACCACGGGGACGATCTCCGTCGCACCCGTGCCGGCCCAGTCGGCCAGCACCTCGCGGCCGATCTCGATCCCCTGGCGGGCCAGGATCTGTGACTGGCGATAGAGCGGCAGGTGGTCGGCGTAGCGCGAGACCAGGACGTGGGCGACCGTCGCCTCGGTCGGCATGCCCCCCTCGATCAGGCGGGCGGGCGCGGCCTCCTGCAGGACCACGCCGGGGCAGGCGCGACACGCCAGCTTCGGCCGCTTCGTTACGACGACGCGGAACTGAGCGGGGATCACGTCCAGCCGCTCCGCGGTATCGCTGCCGATCTCGACCAGCGGGCCCTGGCAGCAGGGGCAGGACGTCGTCTCGGGCGCCAGCACGACCTCGATGCGCGGCAGATGTGCCGGCAGGCGGCCACGGCCCTCGCGGCGACGCCTGGCCTGGTTGTCGCGCAGCGTCGGAGAGACCTTGCCCGCCTCGGCCGCGTTGCCAGCCAGCGTCGCCTCGATCTCCTCGAACGCGAACAGCAACTGCTTCTCCGGGAGGCGCTCGGACTTCGTGCCGAACTGCCGCCGCTTGAGCTTCAGCAGCAGGTGCTGGAGCCGCTCATTCTGGCTCGCCAGCGCATCACGCTCGGCGGTCAGCGTGTCGACTTGCGCCAGCGTCTCCAGCAGCAGCGCGCGCAGCGCCGCGGGATCCTCCGGCAGGCTTGGCGTGTCGTCATCCGTGGCGCGCATCGTGCCGCCGATTCTACGCAGGCGCGGTCGGCGTGGGAATCTCCCGCGTGGCCTGGACGCGTCGCCAATCGATGCCCTCGAACAGCGCGGCGAACTCCAACGGCGTCACGCGCACCACCCCGTCCACGATCGCCGGCCACCGGAACGCCGAGGCCTCCAGCTGCTTCCAGACCAAGACCAGGCCGCTGCCGTCCCAGAGGAGGATCTTGATCCGGTCGGCACGACGCGAGCGGAACACCAGCACTGCCCCCGAGAACGGATCCGCCCCCAGCACTTCGACGGCAAGCGCCGCCAGGCTGTGCGCGCCCTTGCGGAAGTCGACAGGCTTCGTCGCCAACAGGATCCGCGCGCCGGTGGGCGGTGCGATCATGCCGTCGAGGCCCGAACCGCCCGCAACACTGTCGTCAGTAGATCGCCGTCGGTGCCGGGCGCGACGCGAAGCACCGCGCCGGCCAGGTCGATTTCGATCGATGGAGCGGAGCGAGCCGACGCGGAGGTTGGCTCGGGAAGCGGATGCGACATCGCCGGCACGATCGGCACGAAGTCCAGCCGCTCAGCAGCATCGACGCGCATCTCCCGCCGCCAAGTGAAAACCTGCTGCGGACAGACCTGCCGGCGCCGCGCCACATTCGCCACCACCGCGCCGGGCTCCAGGGTTTCGGCGACAATCCGCGCCTTGTCCTCGTCGGACCATTTTCGCCGTCGGCCAGGCCCGGTCAGAACCTCAACCCGGCGATACCCACCACCCTTCGCGTCGTCATTAGCGTCGACCATAACGTCAGCCCGAAGCTCCCAGCCCCAGGCAGACCAAGCATACTCACCCCCCACGCCGGAAGGCGGGCCTCGTCGCCGCGCTTACGGGTGACCTGCCCCGTAGAAACGGCCCACCAATAATGTGAGATCGGCGGACCCGTGGAGCGTGTTGAAATGGCGAGGAAGCTTCACAAGCCGGTGTAAATCTTGGCCAAGCTGTGCCAGGGGGAGCTGCTGCTGGCGCAGGGCAAGACGGCGACTAAGGCGGTGCGCACGCTGGGAGTAAATGAACAGACCTAATACCGCTGGCAAGCGGAGCATTGCGCGCTGAAGCACGATCAGTTGAAGCGCCTGAAGCGCCTGGAGCAGGACGACGGCAGGCTGCGGAAAGCTGTGGCAAACTTGATGCTAGAGAAGCTGGGTTGGATGGTTTTTCGCTTAGCGGGTTACGCCCCGGCCAGAGCCAACTGCCGTTCGGCTTCATATCCCCTTGGATATAACGTGCAAAAGACAAAATTCTTATATAAGTATTTTTCCTAATCATTATTATGCATTTGGAAATGCAGGGCCAGGGTCAAAGGCATGGTCAAACGCAGACCAGATGGAAGTGAAAAGTAGTTCATTTTTTCACCCGTACAATTCTTTTGCGTACTTCGTGACCGAGAAATCGCTCCGCCTCAGTCGAGTACTTTCTCATCTCCGTTTCCCTTCCTAAAGCTGCTGCGAGATTTTCGAAAGCAGCGTTTAGCACTGCTGCGGCCAACTCGAGCCTCTCGTTCTTGGCATCTTCCGCTAAATGGCGAAGTCGGCGAAGTAGGCTGGACTGCCGCTCTTGAGCCTGACGCTGAATCAACCAACCAAGGTGGACTTCGTCTGGCGAGGGATCGCAGTTCGAAAATGGTTTAGGTAGAGTGCTCTTCCGTCGCATGGTCATTTCGCATTATGCCTGATGATTGGGAAAAAATTGAGACGAAGGCGGAGCTCCTCTTATCTGGGCAAAATTGCCAAGTAAGAGCAGTGCGTTCTATTTTAAGTAATTGATGGTAATCCGAAGAATCTGAGAAAGTGTAAGTAGTCCAAGACGTTCTGCATCGGCAGCGGTTGTTCGGAGTAGCGCGACTTCCAACCCGCGGCTTCCTTGCGTGACCGCACCTAGCGCGTTGCGGCCTAACGACATGACAGAGGCGCACGTAGGAGTTGATTGGATCATCGGATGTTTGGGCTTTGCTGAACACATCAGACAAAAATTCCTGTGGAAATGTGCCTAAGACCCACCGCGCAGGGATGAAGCGGGCTTGACAAGTCGAGTGCAGCACTCCGGCTCCGACCGATCAAGTGTTTTTCGGTCGATCAGATCAACTAACGGTTGAACAGACCTGCAACTTAGTGAAATTTTTGCCTGCGGAACGAAAATAAATTGTTTGAATGCAGTTAGTTGAAATTCGGAGGCAGCTTTTCCCTGCCGGTCTGGCACATGAAAAGTCGTTGTTCTTGCGCTTACTGGGGCTGACCAACTGATGCGTCAAGCGGTCGATCCCGCTGACCGGAAATCTACGGACACGCTACCCAGAGTAGCAATCATATGATTGACGGATTCACAAATACAACTCATGGTTGCTAGACGCGCGGACGACGCGATGTGTTATGCAGTTGCGCTATAAAAAATCATGGAATTATCATTTTTTTAAACTTCTTATGTGACAAGAGTGACTATTCTTGTCCACCTCTAAGATAGGATACCATTGTGGCCATGGGAGACCTTGAACTCCGCCAAGCAATTGCCGCTGCGCTGGAAGTGATTCTCAAAAAGGCAAACAGTCGAGAGGAAGCCTTAGCCAACGCCGAAGCCGAAATCCTCGAAATGCTGAATTCAAGCGAGGATGATTTAGAGCGGGCGGCGTTGCTCTCCATTGTCAACGAAGAGATTGTGAAGGTGCGGATGACAAAGTATTAGGCTCAAAAATTCATCACACAGCCAGGAGATCATGGCTGATGCAGTGCAGTTCTCCGAAAGGCAGGTTTGGTCCGAACTGTCTTCGTGGGTGGTGATGTAGCGACGGGGTTTAAATCCGGAAATTCGCCTGGGCTGGCAGACACGGTGCCCCCTCCCGCCTACATCACGCGGCTCCGCACTACCCGTCCAGACAGTACCATCACTTCATGTTGTAGGTCATGTTGGCCAGGGTGATCGGAGCACTCGCCCGGGGGGGCCTGTTGACGTGCTCTGACGTGTTCCCCTGCAGTGGCGCCGTTTTTCGGTAGAGCCTGATCCAGTAAGGGACGGACGAATCAAGCGCGGCAGCTTTGGCGATGAGTTTATCATCGGGATTTAGAGGGAGCAGGAAGCGGGAGCGGCGACGGCGGAGTGTGCCGCCGACACGGCGTCAGCGGTGCGATTTTCGACAAGTGGAAGGCGAAGTTCGGCGGGCTTGAGGTGACCGAGGCCAAGCGACTGCGGACGCTGGAAGAGGAGAACGCCAAGCTGAAGAAGTTGCTGGCGGAGGCGATGCTGGACATCGCGGTTCTGAAGGACATCTCGACAAAGAAATGGTGACGCTCAGCGTGAAGCGGGACGCGGTAAGCCAAGCGCGGCCTGCCGCCGCGCTTGGCTTACCGGATGATCGGCGCCACGAGCGCCCGAACGGCGTCTGTCAGATCAAACGGGTAACGCAGGCCGCGTCGGCCCGAAGCACGTTAATGTTCCGCCGTCCACGCCATTGCCAGCTTCCGCGAATCGTCCGCAGGACCAAAGGATCATATCTGATTCACCCGACTCAGTTCCTTTCCGGATTGTCTCTCAGGAGCGAGCGCTTCCGACAAAATCAGAACGGTTCAACCCCCTCCTAGAGCGGTTTCCGATCACTCTGCGTCATATCCAGCGGCGGCGAAGTAGTTGGCGCATTCGGATGGCGAGAAAGCGTTGATGAGGCGGCCGATGGTGTTCCAGAGGCTCTCGACGGTGCGGGCCGCAGCCTTGCGCAGCATCGCCTTCAGCTTGGCGAAGGCATTCTCAATGGGATTGAAGTCGGGGCTGTAGGGCGGGAGGTATAGCAGGCTTGCCCCCGCAGCCTCGATTGCCGCGCGGACGCCTGCGCCCTTGTGGCTGCCGAGGTTGTCCATGACGACGATGTCGCCAGGCCGCAGGTCAGGGACGAGGACCTGCTCGACATAGGGTTGGAAGGCCACGCCGTTGATTGGCCCGTCCAGCACCATCGGCGCGACCATGCCGCTGTTGCGCAGACCGGCGACGAAGGTGGTCGTCTTCCAGTGCCCGTGCGGGACCGGTGACCGCAGGCGCTCGCCGCACGGCGCCCGTCCGTGGGTGCGCGCCATCTTTGTCGAAGCCCAGGTCTCGTCGATGAACACCAGGCGGTCGGGGTCGAGATCTGGCTGGCTCTCGAACCACGCCCAGCGCTGTTTCAGGATGTCCGGGCGGTCTTGCTCGGCGGCATGCGCCGTCTTTTTTTGCGCGTGATCCGGTGTCTGTCGAAGAAGCGCCAGATCGTGCCGATGCCCGCCGGCACACCAGCCCCGGCGAGCTCAGCCTGGATCTCCGCCAGCGTGATGTCGGACTTCTGGTCGAGGAGGTCGAGGATCAATGCCGCATGGGCCTCGATCCGAGCCGAGCGGCGATCACCACCGAGCGGCCCGGGCGCAACCGAACCGGCTTCCCGCGCCAGGGTGCACCAGCGGATCGCGCTTGAGGCGCTGACCCCGAACCGAGTTGCCGCCGCGCGGCAGGACGCCCCGGCCGCGACCGCCGCCACAACCCTCTCTCGCAGATCGACCGACAGCGCCTTGGACATGTCTGTCGGCCTCCTCGCCGACAAACAGCTTGAATCAGATCCAGCCCGCGTCGGGGAATCCCTTTCGATTCACTCCGGTCGGAAAGCGCTCTAGGCGGGTCCAAGCAAGGATACTTTTGAAAACTCTGCTGGCTTTGCTACAATAGCGCTGGTTTTCTTCTCTCCACGTAGCGGAAAGCGAGGCGATTATGCCAGCAGGCAAGCCTGGGTTTTTGGGAATGTGCGGGGTCGGCTGCACGAGCTCTCTGATCAGGGGATTCCGCGCTGGACGCTTGGACCAAGGCTGGGATTCGAGCGCTTTCGCACCGATCTCACTGCGGACCTCAGCGGTCGTGGACGCAACAATGGCGCTTTCTGCCGCCGACCGCTATGCGGGCGAATCCTGCTGCCGTGGCGATCTTCCTTGAGTGCGCAGCCTTGACTCGCAGGCGCGGCCTTGCGGAGGCTTGCGGCGGGTTTGACCCCGGGCTCGTCGATGCCAGCCTCCCTAGCGTCAAGCGTAATCGGGCTCGCATGCGGCATAGGCTGATTGAGGCCGGCCCCGCCACGTTGCTTGATCACGAACTCATCGAGACGCTCTTGTTCTTTGCCCACCCGCGGCGCAACGTCAGACCCATTGCCCGCGCACTGCTGGACCGCTTTGGCGGCTTCGCCGATGTGCTGAGCGCATCCACCTGGGAACTGCGCCAGGTCGAAGGTCTGGGTGATGCTGGCATCTCCGCCCTGCGCACGGTTCAGGCCGCAGCCCTCCGCCTCAGCGAGGCGCCGTTGAAGAACAAACAAATTCTGGACAATTGGGACCGGCTAATGAACTACCTGACAGCCGCCATGGCGCGGGAGCGGGTGGAGCAGTTCCGCGTCATCTTCCTCGACAGCAAGAATCGCTTGATTGCTGATGAGGCCCAAGCGCGCGGCACGGTGGACCACGCGCCGGTCTATCCCCGCGAAGTCGTGAAGCGCGCACTCGAACTGCACGCGACGGCGCTAATCCTTGTACACAATCACCCCTCGGGCGACCCAACTCCCAGCCGCGCTGATATCGAGATGACGAGCGAGGTGAAGCAGGCGGCAGCAGCCATTGGGATCACGCTGCATGACCATTTGATCATCGGGCGTAACAACCCGCTTTCATTTCGGCGAGAAGGGCTTCTGTAGATGCACAGGTAGGCCCAGGACCCATTAATGTCTTGAAGCGGCGCGGCGTGGTCTTGCCCCGCTTTTGTAAACACTGTTACGCGGCGGTAGCCGCTAGAGCGTGATCCTTTCTGATTGAATCGCGGGGGATGCCCCAAGGGGCTGTGTTCTGATTCAACCTGCCTGCCGGGATGGAGGCTGGCAGGAATGTCAAAGGCGCTCTCACTGGATTTGCGGCAACGGACGCTGGCCGCGGTGCATGAGGAGGGTCTGACGCACCGCGAGGCTGCGGCCCGTTTCAAGGGCAGCGCGGCGAGTGTCAGCCGATGGCGAGCCTTGGCCGGCGAAGGGGCGGCACCAATGCACGGCCCGCTTGGTGGAGACCGCCGCAGCCATGTGGTCGAGGCTGCGGCCGAGACGATCCTCGAGGTTTTCCACGCGCGGCGCGACATGACGCTGATCGAACTGCGGGCGGCGTTGACCGAACGCGGTCTCCGCTTCGGCTACGGCACGCTGTGGCGCTTCTTTGACCGGCGCGGCTACACGCACAAAAAAGACCGCCCACGCGACCGAGCAACAGCGCCCGGACATCCTGATCCGCCGCGAAGCCTGGTTCGAGCAGCAACTCGACCTCGATCCTGAGCGCCTGGTGTTCGTCGATGAAAGCTGGGCCAGCACGAACATGGCCCGGCGATATGGCCGCTGCCCGCGCGGCGAGCGACTTCGCATGGCGGTGCCGCATGGCCATTGGAAGACCACCACGCTGATTGCCGGGATGCGCAGCAGCGGCGTGGTCGCCCCCTTCGTGATCGACAGCCCAGTCAACCGCCTGATCTTCGAGGCCTGGGTGGAGCAGGCCCTGGTCCCAGAACTGCGCCCAGGCGACATCGTGGTGATGGACAACCTCAGCAGCCACAAAGGCCCCGTTGTGCAGGCGCTGATCGAGGCGGCGGGCGCGCAGCTGCTCTGCCTGCCGCCCTACAGCCCCGACTTCAACCCGATCGAGAACCTGTTCGCCAAGATCAAAGCCCTGCTCCAAAAGGAAGCCGCGCGCACCATCGACACGCTGTGGGCCGCCATCGGGCGCATCATCGACATCGTCACGCCGCAAGAGTGCCAGAACATGTTCCCAACAATAGGACACAATACAAACTGGTGGGAGTAAGATCAAATACTTTGGCCACCTGGCAGAAACACGAGGCGGAAAGCTCCGGCCACGCTACCTCTTATTCCGGCGAACGGGGCGAACCCTTCGTCCTCGACGACAGGGGCGCAGGCGTAGATCAAATCTTCGGGTTCGCCCTGGCGATGGATGACAAGGTAGAATTCCCTGGGCTGTCCAGCAGCCAGGTCGGAGTTAAGGCGATTGGCGATGGCCTGTAGGTTGCCGTGGGCACAACCCAAGTGGCTGCTGATGGAAGAGGGCGACTTGACGGTGGAGGAGTTGCTGCCACGCACCCGCCCATCCTCGCATAAGGCCCTTAGGGGACCGAAGTTCCAGAGACTGTTCGGTGACGGTTCCTTTTCCTACGCCATTTCCATATCCACAAACATTCTTTGCCAGACCGGAAGCCACGCTGAGTGGCAGGTTTCCTGTCGTTTTTGGGGCAGACCTGTTGACTGGCCCGGCGCGGGAACGGTCGAAAATCGCCCTCTGCAGGCCAGTTCTCTCCGGACCTGCTGACTTGGGCGATTTAGTACGGAACTCAAAAACCTAGGTAAAAGGCCGGTTTTGGGGAGGCCGCCACTTGCCCAGGTTCGCATACCATTGCCCCGAAATCCGTACTTCGATAGCGAACACTTTGGTACGGAACGCTGGGATTGGTTACCGTTAGTACCCGCCGCCTTCCGCGGATTGCTGGGCTGTTTGGACGATTTTCGCCAAGATGAAAACGCAGGCGGGGCCGCGGGACTCAGCACAGACGAGCCGCCTCGGTACGAGGAGTTTCTCCGGCGGATAGGCCCGGCAGACGCGCAATGCGGGTAAGGTCTGCACCGGGCCATTGGCGACCACGCCAAGCGGGTCGAAAAGTACAGCAGCGGGCCAGGGCAGAATTCTCCGCGTACGGCGCAGCCCAACCGGGTCGGGTGCTCGGTCTTCACTCAATCCGCGTAGCCAAGATCGATAGGGTTCAGGTCCCGCAGCCAAATCCCGGCCCGTTCACGGGCTTGCGGCATATCCGCCAAGCTGGTGAATGATACAGGCTAGAGCCGCTGCAGCAGCGCGAGAATGCCCCTGGGCTCGTGCACGGATCGATCGGCTGGTGAGGCTGCGATCTCCCGCCCCGCCAGGGCCCCCATGCGCAAGTCGCGCGGCGCACAGCCGAATTCCTGGCGGAAGGCGCGGCTGAAGGACGACGGATCGAAAAAGCCAACACTCTCTGCGATCTGCGCGATGGTGCGCTGTTCCGAAGGGGTCGACAGCAGGCGATGAGCGAGGCGCAGCCTTTCGCGCTGGATGTAGCCGGCAACACCGCCCAGCGGCTCGAACAGGCGGTACAAATGCGACCGGGAAATGCCGGCCAGGGTGCACAGGCGCGAAGGGACGAGGAGGGCGGAGCCAAGGTTCTCCCCGATGAGGCGCTTCACGCGGGCCAGTTCCAGCCGCTCGATCTGCGGCCCGCCCGTCACGGCAATCGGTGAACAGGGTTGGATGGCGGCCGCGAGCAGCGCGTGGGTTGCGGTGACGATGTACGGCAGGTCGGCAGCCCGCAGATCATCGAGCCTGTCGCGCAAGTTGCAAAGGAAATCAGCCAGTATCATCCCAGACGCATTGTCGAGCGGCCTGAAAAGCGCGGCCGAGAGCGCGGGTTCGAGCTCGAGTACCGCATCGCGCGGGACATGCAGGGCCAGCCACTCGAAGACGGCGCCGTCGCGTTCTGCCTCGAAGGCGACGGCCATGCTGAGAACGTAGGGCACGCCCGGACGGAAGGTGATGTCATTCTCCCCGCTACGCTGGCGCTGCACGCCACATCGGCAGATCGCGATCATCCAGTGGTCGAGCCCATCCCGCCGGATGTGGGCGGCCGAACGGCTGTGGGCATAACCTGGCAATTCCGCCGCGTAGAGCAGGAACTGGCCGAAGGCGAGGGCTCTGCCGGTCGCGGCAAAGCCTTTGGCCACGCCCTGCCGCGGGCGGGCGACGTCGATATGGGGAACTGCCTGATGGCGCCACGCGTCGAACTGCTGATGTACAGGCAGACCAACTGTGGTGATGATCAAGGGCTGCACCTGAGCGGCGGAAGCAGGCCTGGCCAAGCCGGCGCTTACACCTGACCCGAAGGGGCTCGGCAATGCGTTGACTTTACTCATGTCGTTCCGCCGCCGCGATGAATCGTCACTTCGATCGATCTGATCCTATATCCTAAATCTCCGGTAACATATTTGGGTTTGTTCAGCGGGATTGCAACCGTCGCATCGCCAACGTGGCTTCGCCCCTTGCCGTACACGTGGCAGTGGCACGAGAGGGGCGCTCGGCCTAAGAACCGACCTGTGGAGCCTGGTCGATTAGCCCGACCAGTGGGCGGATCACGATGTTCACCGCGACGATCAGCCCAGCCATCAGCGCAGCCAGCGCGACCAGCCCGGCCCCACAGACGACCCCCACCGCCGCGGCACACCTCAGGGTGGCTGCGGTGGCCAGACCCATCACGTTCGGCCCCTCTCGCGTGATCGCACCCGCGCCGAGAAAGCCGATGCCCGAGGCCACTTGCGCGGCCATGCCCGAGGGGCTGGCCTCGTTTGCCATGAAGAAGCCGGCCATTGGGAAGCCGCCCGCCCCAAGCATGACCAGCGCATTGGTGCGCAGCCCGGCGGCACGCTGGCGGTACTGACGCTCGACGCTGATCGCCCCCCTGGCAGCAGCGTCGTCACCAGCCTGGGCGCGATATCCTCAAAACCCAGCGTCCTGCTTTTCCCGCGCTCAAGTTGACCCCAGACCGGCCTTCACTCGACCAGCGTAGCCAGAGCAACAGCCAGGCGGCAGCCCAGCAGGAACTCGGGGATTTCCACATACTCATTCAAGGTATGGATCTCCGCCTGTCCCGCGCCGAACGTGACGGTCGGGACGCCGTGCTTGACCAGCCAGTTCGCGTCGAGCCCGCCATTGGATGCCACCGTGTAAGGCTGAAGGCCAATCGACTCCGCAGCCTTGCGGGCGTGCAGAACGGCGGGTGAATCCTCGCCGATGCTGAACGGCGGGTACGAGACGCGGGCCTGAAAGTTTACCTTGGCTGTCGCGCCGTCGGCATCCGTCACCTCGGCCTGAGCCTTCGCGAAGGCTGCGCCGAAGGCTTCCACGATGCTCCCGGCGAAGGCCGCATCGGCGCTGCGGGCCTCGCCCAGGATATGAACGTAATCAGTGACGACGTTGGTCGCATCGCCGGCCGGCCGGCCGTCCTTTCCACCGAACACACCGACATTGCTCGAGCCTCGCCCGTGCGGCTTGGCGACCTTGCCAAACCAGCCGCCGCGGAACGCTTCGGTCAGCGCGACCGACGCCACGAGCGTCGCGGAGATTCCGCGCTCCGGCGCGACACCGGCATGGGCGGCCTTGCCCAGGATCTCCACGTCCCAGTTCTGCTGACCAACCGCGCCGATGGTCAGTTTGGCGGCGTGCGTGCTGTCCACATTGAAGCCCATGACCGCTCCACCTAGGTCCTTCGGGTCAAGCTCACGCGCGCCGTGCAGGCCGCTTTCCTCGCGCACCGTGAACAGCATGGTGATCGGCGGATGCGGCAGCTTGTGCTCGATCAGGGTCTTCGCCAGCGCAATCAGCACAGCGCAGCCCGTACCATTGTCGCCGCCCAGCGCCGTGGTGCCGTCGGAGACGATGCGGTCGCCCTCGCGCCGCGGCTTGGCGCCCTTGCACAGTGGCACCGTGTCGAGATGGGTGGAGAACAGCAGGCGCGGACCCGGCAGCGAGCCAGGCAGGTCCACCAGCAGGTTGCCGACCTCGGTCGGCAACGGGATGCGCGTATGGACCGTATCATGGCGCATGGCGCCCGCGGGCACGCCGACCTTCTTCAACTCGTCCATGACAGCCGCGGCGATGGCGGCTTCCTGGCCGGTCACGCTGTCGATGGCGAGCAACCTGACCAGCAGGTCAACGGCGTAGTCTCCATCCAGGAAATCGGCTGCGCTGCTCATGATCCCTATTCTCCTTATGGTTGTTTTCGACAGTGGTGTGCGATGTCGGCCGGCGCTTCACACGCCCCAGGGAAGGCCGAGCCAATACCATGCGGAGAAAAGTCCCACCCAGAGGATCAGCATCCACATCACGTAGGGCAGCATCATCGTCAGCACCGTGCCGACGCCAGCCTTCGCATCGTATCGCTGGAAGAATCCGAGGATCAGCGCGTACATGGACAGCATGGGTGTTGCGACGTTCGGCACCGAATCGCCGATCCTGTACGCGGCCATGATCGCCTCCGGCTCGACACCGAGGCGCACGAGCAGCGGCACGAAGATCGGCGCGACCATCGCCCACTTCGCCACGGCCCCGGTCATGAACAGGTTGAGCACGCAGATGACCAGGATGAAGCCGATCAGCAGCCAGAAGGGTCCGATATCCGCCGTCTTGAGGGAATCCGACAAAGAAATCGCCAGGATCGTCGCCATGTTGCTGTAGTTGAAATGGGCGATGAACTGGCTGATGAAGAACATCACCAGCATCATGCCGCTGAGCCCGACCACCGTCTGCTGCATGGCCTTGATGATCGCGCCGATGCCTTTCATCGTGCCCGCGCCCTGACCATAGGCCGCACCGCAGACCAGGAAGATGACGGCGATGATCACGACCAGGCCGTTCATGAAGGGCGTGTTGCCGATGATGGCCCCGGTGTCCGGTGCGCGCAGCGGCGCCCCCTCCGGCGCGGTCAGCAGCACGAAGAACAGCCCGACCGCAACGGCCGCTATGCCCGCGAAGCGCAGACCTCGCGCCTCCGCCGCCGGGTCCGTGGCACCTTCGGATGCCGCGTCCTGGGCGCCGCCTTCCAGCGCGCGGGGACCTGAATATGCGCCGAGACGTGGCTCGATGACGCGCTGGGTGATCTGGGTGATCACCACGGTCAGCATCAGGGCCGAGGCGATGCTGAACCAGATGTTTGCGGCGAGGCTGACCGAGAGCGTCGGATCAATCAGGCGGATGGCATCGTTCGTCATCTCGGCCAGGACAGCGTCGATCGGCTTGATGAACATATTGACGCTGAACGCCCCGCCGACCGCGGCGAAGCCCGCCGCAAGCCCCGCGAGCGGGTGCCGGCCGACCTTCATGAAAGCGATTGCGGCGAGCGGGATCAGCACTAGGTAGCCCGCATTGGACGCGATGCTCGACAGGATTCCGACGAAGACCAGGATGTAGCAGAGCGCCCAGCCCGGCGCGACGCGCACGACGCGGCGGATCATCGCATCCACCAACCCGGCGCGCTCGGCGACGCCGACGCCAAGCATCGCGACAAAAAGCTGGCCGAGTGCGGTGAAGCCCAGAAAGTTCGGGATTGTCCGCTCGAATATGAAGCGGATGCCGTCCGCGTGCAGCAGGCTGCGCACCGCGGTCGTCGTCGTCTCCATCGCCTGCGTCCGCGGATTGATCACCTGGTAGGTGACGGAAACGCCCACCGTGGCGAGGATGTGCGACAGCACGATGACGATCCCGATGAGGATCAGGAACAGCACGATCGGGTCGGGGACGCGGTTCCCGATCCGCTCGACAACGTCGAGGAAGCGCTGCATCGCGGATTTGGGGCCAGCGGTCTTCAGCGCACCATCGACGTTTGGCATCCTGGTTCCACCTCCTGCCTGCTATTGTGAAGGTCCAGGTATCGGCGTTGAGCCTACGGGCATCTGAGCGTGGCGGGGCCGATCCCGGTCGAGAGAGCGGCCTCGATGCGCCCGGCCACTTCGGCAGGGTGGCCGGGTCGCAGCGAGGGGTTGGGCAGGCGGAACAAGGATTCCGCCCCCATTTCGGCACCCAACTCGGGCGCGATCCCTTCGTTTTCGGTCGGCAGCATGGTGATGGTGCCGCCGAGCGGGACAAGGAGCAGCCCAGGCTTCTTCACGCCGGCGCGTCCTCCTCGCGCCGGCGCGCAGGCTGGGCCGCACCGGGCTGTGCCGGGCGGTCATTGGGCAGGCCACCCGCCGGGATCAGCGCCAGCAGCGCCGCCCCCGCCATGATGAGCAGGCCGATCTTCAGCGCATTTAGCCGCGCCTCGGTATTCACCCGCACCGCTTCCTCGACCTGGGCCGGGGTGGCCGTCGTGCGCGCCATGATGACCGCCAGCCGCTCATTGCTGACGAAGTTGATGGCATCCAGGTTGATCTGGCTCTGCACCTCGGGCGGTAATTGCGGGTTGGCGGCGATGCGATACATCACCCCCGTGCTCAGCAGCCCGACCAGCAGGGCGCCCGCGATGGCGGTGCCGACGCCGGCCGCCAGGTTTTGCGTCGTGCCCCGTAGCGAACCGACATCACTGGCGAGTTCCTTCGGCGCCGCCGTGACCAGCACGTTGAACAACAGGGTGACGAGCGCGCCCTGACCGACACCGAAGGTGATCAGCCCGAACATCACGGGAATGGCCGACCAGTCATTGCGCACCACGAAGGCGAGCCAGAGCAGGCCGACCACGCAAAGCCCAAAGCCGAATTGCGCGATCCGCCGCGGCGTCAGCTTGGGATAGAGCCGCACCACCAGCATGGCAGTGAAGAACACCGTTAAATTGAAGGGCAGCATGGCGATGGCCGTCTCGATCGGCGTCCGGCCCTGCACGATCTGGATGTAGAGCGGCACGCTGAAATTCAGCATCGCCTCAAGACCCACCACGACGAACAGCGCATAGACGGCCGCGCGCTCCTCGGAGGAGGAGATGACGCGCAGATCGAGCAGCGGCGTGCCGCCTCGGGCCTGCACGCGGCGGCACCAGACGACGAAGACGTAGAGAAGCGTAATCCCGATGACGATCATAATCGGCGCCGGCGACATGCCCAGCAAGTCAAAGGGCGCATTGGGGGTGGCAACACCCAGGCCCCAACGGTTGAGATTATTGAAGCCGAAGCTGATCATGATGATGGCGACGGCCGCCAGCGCCACGCCCACGAGGTCAATCTTCACCTCGGGCCGCGCGGCCTGGGGCTTGAGCTTGAAGCTGAGGAAGAAAACCAGCGCCGAGGCCACGATCAGGATGCCAAATACGGGCCGCCAGCCGATGAAGGTGCCGAGCATGCCGCCGATCAGGAAGGCGCAGACGCCCGCCGCCGCGCGGGCCGAGCCAAGCGCCCCGACGGCGGTGGCCTGTTGCGTGCCGCTGTAGTGGTGCGCGATCAGTGCCACCAGCGCCGGGACGATCACCGCCGCGGCCAGCCCTGCTAATAATTGCGCCACCAGCATGACGGTGACGACGGGGCTGATCACCATCAGCACCTGCGCCACGGCAAACAACCCAACCACGATGCGAAACACCTGGGTCGAGCCGAAGCGTTGGACCAGCTTCGCACCGAGCATGACAAAGCCCGCGACCGCTAGCGAGTACATGACGATGCCCGTGGCAATCGTGGTGGGCGGCACGCCAAAGCTTGCAACCATGCCCGCCAGCGAGACCGGCAGGGAGGCCACATTGAAGGACATGATCGCCTGGCCCAGCGCGATGGCGATCATCGGGATCCAGGATTCGCGGATTTCGGCTGGGGCTCCCGCGGCATCCGCGTTCGTTGTGCTCATCTGTACGATCCTGTCCTTTGTCGCGCCTCAGCCGGCGGGGGCGGAAATGAAGAGGTCGAGGCCGAGCCGCTGGGAGAGGTAGCGAGCAACCAGCTGGCCACGGACGCTGTTGCCCGCTGCATCCAGCGGTGGCGCGAAAGTGCCTACCGCGCCCTTGCCCGGCGATACGGTCACGATGCCGCCGCCGATGCCGCTCTTGCCCGGCAGCCCGATTTCGTAGAGCCAATCGCCAGAGGTCTCGTAGAGACCAGACGTGGCCATGACGGCCAGCGCGTAGTGGCAGACCGAGGCGTCCACCACCCGCTCCTTGGTCAGCGGGTTCACACCGCCATCGGCGAGCGTCGCGCCCATCACCGCCAGGTCGCGCGCCGTGACGTCCAGCGAGCATTGCATGGTGTAAAGGTCCACGGCCTCCAGCGGATCCGCGTAGATCTGGCCGAGCGACTGCAGCACATGCGCGAGGCCCCGGTTGCGATGATTGGTTTCCCGCGCCGAGGCCAGCACCTCCTCGTTCATCGGCAGCGGCCGTCCGGCGAAGCGCGACAGGCCATCATGGATAAAGCGCCAGCGTGCCTCGGCGTCGGCGCCTGGCACCAGGCTGGTGGTCGCAATGGCGCCGGCATTCACCATCGGGTTGGTGCGCCCGTCCGGCATGTGCTCGATACCCGCTGCCGAATTAAAGGCATGGCCGGTGGCGTTGACGCCGATTTTCTTCCGCACCGCCTCCGGCCCGATCTCCTGGCAGACCAGCGCGAAGACGAAGGGCTTGGAAACGGACATGATGGTGAAGGGATGTTCGGCGGCACCGACGCTGTAGGTGTTGCCGCTTACCCCCGCCAGGCATATCCCGAACAATTCCGGATTTACGCGGGCAAGCGCCGGGTAGACGCGCGACACCTCCCCCTCTGCGTGGGTGGCGAACTGCTGGTAGGCCGCGTCCAACAGGCCTTGCACCTGCGCAGGGTTCGGCAGACTTCCTGTGGAGACGAAGTCGCCCGGTTCTTCGACGGTCATGTCATTCCTCCGATCCAGTTCATTGCCCTGGTTCAGCGTGCGCTGGGCCGGCTCTTGGGTTTCTTGCACCTTCAATGATGCGCTCGGTGCGACACCTTCAGGAAAGAAGTATGCCATTTTACGAAAATTTCAGAAGATTGAATTGTGCTTTGAGGCAGTGCCCACTGTCCTAAGTATATCCGGAGAATCCCTTCCTGGTTCGGTTCGGCCGCCGTGCGCTTGGTTGCTGACATCGTCTTCTACTGATGTTTGGAGCGAACCAATTGCAGCAGAAACAAAATGCGCGCCGCCACTTTCGCTACGATTGCAGTGGCTCTTGCAAAGCGGGTTCTCGCCCAGGTGCTTGCCCAGCCCACCACGAACCGACCGGCGGTTGGTGTCGTTGCCGAGCCGCCCGCCCTGATGATCCGGGCCATTGAGGAAATGCTCAGCACCGAGAAGCGCCAGGAAGTCACGCAGCGTGCGACCGGCGGAAACATGGTCTATGGCGTGATCAAGACGATCCTGCTGAACAACCTGCAAATCCTGGATGCACGCAGCCTCGGTTCGCGCATCATCGCGATTGATTTCAGACGCGAAGTCATCGTGGCGAGCATCGCGAATGAGCCGCCGAAGGTCTATCGCTTCGAGCGGCGCACGCTTACTGTCCGCGAGCCGTAAGCTTTCTGCGGGGGAGCCTTGCCCACGCCGCGCTGGCCGCGGGCAATCCGCTCCCGGCGCGGGCGATCGCGACGAACACCCACCAGTGCCGCGCCTCCATCCACCTTACGGTGGGAAGGCAATACCAAGCTTGGACATCTTTGCGGATCGACTCTCATCGTCGCTGATCCAGGCCCTTACCGCGATTTCACCAGCCCGGAGAACCCTGCGACGGCGAGCAGACTGAGGGCCGCGCCGATCAACGAATGAAAGTAAAAAAAGACGATCACCGCCGTGCCGCCCGGCTGAGACGAATTCGGTCGCCAGAATGCCTTCTGGCCGATTTCGAGAATGGGAAACAGCGTCTCCAACGAGAACATCCACGGGTTGAAGCGCGGGAAGCTGGAGGCTTCGATCTGGTTTCTGAAGCAATCGAGCTGCGCTTGTCCCGCAGCTGCCAGACCGTTCATCTCCTGGCGGGTTGTGATGAGAAAGCGAGACTGGCTTTGTTCAAAGCCGCACAGCGTCCATTCCAGCGAACGCAGCACCACGGAACTGTTTGGCATGATCACCTGGATGCTTTCGGCATGCTGAAACACGCCAGCACCCACCAGCCAGAAGAAAAAAAGCCAAGCGAAAACGAGCAGCGGTTGCCGTCCGTACAGCATCGTCACGGCCAGGACCCCGTCGGTGGCACCGAGCAGGAAACGCCACACCCGGTTCGGCGCTCTTTTGCGCCGGGCCCGGCGCTGCAATCGTTCCTTGGCGATAAGCACGCTGCGGGCATGCTCATCATGGCCGAGGTCGCGGAACACCTTGGCCAGGTGCTCATAGGGCTGCGGCCAGAAATCTTCCCCCCATCGTTCTGGGGCTTGCAGCGCCAGCCAGCCGATCCGGGTTCTTGCATCGACGGGGCCTTCGAAGATGGCCTGATACTGACAGCGGTTCAGCAGCAGATCGCCTGCCTCCGGCCAGGCCGCGATCGTGTCATGGATCGTGCCGATCGTGGTCCCCGTGAGGTCGAGCACGCCGGAAACCTTGGCGCGACCATTTAGCATCATGACACCGACGATATCGGCGTTGTTGAGTTGCAGCGCCACCTGACCAGGATTGGTCAGAAGAGCGTCCTGCAGGATGAGATCGCTGCCGATCCTGGCACTGACCAGGCGCAGCGTGCCCTCGACGCGCGCAGACCGCAGTACCACACTGCCGCGCGTCTCAATCGCACCGGCATCGATCGCCGGCTTGTCAGCGCAGCGAACACGAAGGTTGAAAGCGTCAACATCTGCCCAAAGCCGGGCGCCCGACAGGCGGACGCTACCCTGGATGACGGCACCGCGAAGCAGGACGCTGCTGGCGACAAGGTCTTCGGCATGGATGGCATGATCCTTCGGCGCATCGATGACCACGCCGGTGCAATCGAGATTGCCGCCGATTCGTCCGCCTTCCACCAACACCCCTCCGCTCATCACAGCGCCCCGCAGAGAGATGGTTCCGCGCGCCTCGATCCGGTCGGCGTGGAGGCCCGGCACGATCGAGCCATCCAGGAACAGGCTGTCGATGATCGCGGAACGCAGGATTGGCGCCGCTTCGAACCGACATTTTTTCAGACCGATGTCACGGGGTATTCGGCAGCCTTCGAGGTCGAGGGTGCCGGTGACCCACGCACCCTGGACGCGTACACCTTTCTCATGAGGGCGGGCGCCTTCTTCGCCGCCGAGCAGCAGGAATCTTAAGAGATCGGCGCGAACGGCCCGTGTCGCATCGTCCGCATCCGGCAGAGACCCCGCCGCCTCGCCGCCGAGCCTGTCGAAATCGCCGGTGCGAAGCGTGGCGATCACCTCCTGCTCGGCCGAGAGCAGCGGATGAAAGTCCGCAAGACAGGATCCCATCATTCAACAAACCCCACACAGCAGGACGGATAGTGGTGGCCGCATGTCATTGATCTGTCCAGCGCACCGGAAACGGCTCCATCAGCCCCGGCAGCGTCATCCCGTCAGGCTGCCGCCCGTCCAGGATCGCCTCGATGATGGCCGGCGCGAGCAGCGTCAGGCGCAGCAGGCGCGAGACATAGGACGAGTTGATCTTCTCGGCAGTGGCCAACTCGTCGATGCTGCCGTAACGGCCCTCCTCCAGCATCCGCCGCCACCGAAAGGCCCGCGCCAGCGCCTTCACCAGCACCGGATCGCCGCGTGTGGCCGCCACCCCTTCCGCCTGGCCATCGTTCCGAATCGGCGTGCCATCTGACCCGATGATCTGCTTCCGCCCGCCACGGCGCCGAATGGTCATGGGCACCATCACCGTCACGCTGTTCATGCTGCCATCGCCTTCCGCTTCGCCGCCATGTCTCGGGTCAATCCGGCGATCCCCTCCAGGTTCAGCTTGATCTCCGCCCCTGCCTCGCCGACCGTCACGCGCTCGACCAGCAGCCGCAGGATCCGCTCCTGCTCCGCAGGGAACAGCTCGTCCCAAAGCGGATCCAGTCGCCCCAGCGCCTCGCGGCATTCGTCTTCCGTCACGTCAGGCGCTTGCTGCTGCGCGGCGCGCCAGGTGCCGACGATCACCTCAGGCTGGCGCAGCAGCGCGCGCACCTGCTCCATCACCACCGCCTCAATTTCACCAGCCGGCAGGCGCCGGTAGGTCGCGTCATTGGCCCCGCCCTGCAGCACGGCCTGGCTGACGTAATAGCGGTAGAGGCGCCCCTTCTTGCGGGTGTGCGTCGGCGAGAGCGCCCTCCCGTCGGCGCCGAAGAGAAGGCCGCGGAGCAGGGATGCCGCCTGGCCACGCGATCGCCCCGCACGGACGCGTGGACTTTCTTGCAGCACGCCATGCACCCGATCCCACAGCTCCTGCGAGACGATGCCGGCATGCTCGCCAGGATAGGACGTGCCCTTGTGCACCGCCTCGCCGAGATAGACCCGGTTGACCAGCAGCTTGTAGAGCGCGCTCTTGTCAAAGGGCTTCCCGGTCTTGGTGACCAGCCCCTCGGCGCGGAGGATCGGCAGTAGCCGCGTGCCGGAGCCGATTTCCGCAAAACCCTCGAACACGCGATTGACCGTGGCGGCACCTGCCTCGTCCACCAGCAGCTTGCGGTTCTCGACGCGATACCCGAGCGGCACCGGCCCACCCATCCACATGCCCCGCGCGCGCGACGCGGCGACCTTGTCCCTCACCCGCTCGCCGATTAATTCACGCTCATACTGTGCAAAGCTGAGCAGGATGTTCAGCGTCAGCCGACCCATGCTGGTGGTGGTATTAAAGCTCTGAGTCACAGCCACAAACGTGACCTCATTGGCGTCGAAGGTCTGCACCAACTTGGCGAAATCCATGAGCGAGCGCGACAGGCGATCCAGTTTATAGCAAACAATGACGTCGATCAGGCCGGCCTCGATATCGGCCAGCAGTCGCTTTAATGCGGGGCGCTCGAGGGTGCCGCCGCTGACTCCGCCATCATCATATCGATCGTGCACCAGCACCCAGCCCTCGGACCGCTGCGACGCGATATACGCCTCACAGGATTCCCGCTGGGCGTCGAGCGAGTTGAATTCCTTCTCCAGCCCCTCGTCGGTGGATTTGCGGGTGTAGACCGCGCAGCGCCGCTTGCGCAGCTTCGCCGGCATGGCGGCGGGATCGTCACGGCGGGTCATGCGCCGGCCTTCCGGAGGCCAAAGAACAGCCAGCCATTCCAGCGCGTGCCCGTGATGGCCCGTGCGATGGCCGATAGCGACTGATAGGGCCTGCCCTGCCAATCGAAGCCGTCGCGCGTGACGGTCACCAGATGCTCAACACCCTTGTATTCGCGGATCAGCCGCGTGCCGGTGATGGGGCGCTGATCCTTGCGGATACGGCGCAGCGTCAGGCTCTTTCCATCAACCTGCTCACCCAGGGCCTCGAGCCGCGCCAGCGTCTCGGGCTTCAGGCCGCCATAGGCCAATTCCTGGACGCGGTACGAAAGCCGGCTTTCCAGGAAGCGCCGATTATAAGGCGGTGGCTCTGCGGCAAAGAGTTCCCGCCATTGCTGCTTCAGGTCCGGCGTGGTGGCAGTCTTGAGGGCCGCCAGCCGGCCCGGCACGTCCGGCTTGGGAATGGCCGGAATGGCGAGCGTCGGCGTGCTGCCGGGTTTGGATTTGGTGGCGCGTGTCATGCGGATCTCCGGTTGGTCCGGTTTGCATGGACACGCTGGGGGGCCGGAAAGGGTAGCAACCTCTCTCCCCGATCCGCCGCCTCGCGCGCAGCTTCCTCGGCGGTGCGGCTGCGCAGCCGCACCAGGCCCGCGGCCAGGATGCCGCAGACATCACGCAGGTGCGGCGGGAGGTGGGGATTGGGTGCGTGGAGATGGCCGAAGGCCGGTGGTGTGATTGGCATGGACCCAGTCCAGCGGAAACACCGTCATGCCGCCACGTTCGAAGCGGTCCAGGAACGATCAGGCGCATGGGTTGAACCCTTTAACCCAGCCCATGTTCGTCATATGTTCTTTCTCCAACCACCGCGATAAGGCCCCCCAATGCTGATCGAAAAACTGGACAGGACACAATGGCGCCTGAGCCAAGCCATTGAACATATTACGATCCAAATCGAAGGAGCCATCCAGCGCGGCGAGATGGCGTCCCCACCAGATCCCAGCCTCCCGCCGTGGCGGCAAACAGAAGCGTCGCGAACCACAGCAGCCAACCACGCGGCGCGTGAGATCCAGGTCGCGCTCCGTGACGGCGATCTCCATGCGCAGGGGCGGCTGTCCACCACACAGTCACGCCCTTGGAGCCATTCATCTGATGGGTGGGACCTGCATTCCGGCCACCACAGCACCATCACTCCCGAACACTGGCGCGCTGGCAATGCCAATGTGGGCAACGGCGTGCTGACCATGGCAGATGGCCAGTTCATCGACATCCGCGTTCCGCGCTTCATGGTGCTCGCGATCTGGCCGGTCGTTGAGGTGCCGCGGCCGACCCCCGCCATGGATCCCGACACCGGCAAGCCATACCGCACCCCATATATGGACCTGCTGGACAACGCGATCTCGGAGTTCCGTATCTCGCAGCGCTATCAATGCAAGAAGGAACTCATCTCCGATTGGTTGCGCGCTCAGGAAATTGAGGGCGAGCCGCTGTCGCAGAATCTGGCCGATGCGATGGCGACGCTGATCCGTTTACCGTCCTCACAGCGCGGTGGCGCGAGACGGGGCTTATAGCCTCGCCCCACACCATGGGCTGAAGGGTTGATCCCCCCGGCGGCAACGGGGCCTCACCGGCTCAAAGGCATCTTCTGTCGAATCTATCCGCTTGATTGCGGGCCTCGCTTTGCCGCGGAGGCCCGATGCCGTTGCCAATTTCCCCTGACCATCCGGATTTCACCGGAGGTGCCGCATGACCGAAGCCCCCGTGAAGGAGGTGGCCGCGGCCCTG
>JBHYCX010000014.1:0-58075 GCA_051861325.1 Roseococcus sp. | reverse complement strand
CGGCGGTCGCGGCGTCGCGCGCGGCGGGCAGCAGGGCGGCATCGGGGGCGGGCGGGGCCGCGCGGCGGGCCGCCTCCTCCCGCGCGCGGGCGGATTGCAGGCGCTGGCTCGCGGCGTTGCGGGCGCGGTCGGCGGCGCCGCGCTCGATCTCGGCGGCACGGGCGGCGTCGCGCGCGGCATTGGCCCGGCGCTCCGCCTCGGCGCGCGCGCGCTCCGCCGCCTCGAAGCCTGTGCGGGATTCCTCCAGGGCGGCATCGGCCGCCGCCAGCGCCGCATCGGCGGCGTCCAGCGCCGCACCCGGCACGGTCTGGGCCTCGGCCGTCGCGCGCTGGGCGGCCATTTGCGTCAGTTGCTCGGCGAGGCGCCGCGCACGCTGGTCGCTGAAGGCGAGTTCCGCCGCCAATTGGTTGGCCCGGGCGGCGAGCGAGGCTGCCGCCTCGGTCGCCGCCTCATTGGCCGCCTCCGCCGCGGTCAGCTCGCCCTCCAGCCCGGCCGCCTCGGCCTCCGCCGCCTCGATCCGCGCGGGGAGCTGCGCCTCGGCCGAGGCGAGGCCCGCCGCCTCGCGCTGGGCGCGGGTTTCGGCGGCGCGGGCATCGCGCTCCACGCCGGCGGCGTCTTCCAGATCGGCCAACAGCTGGGCCAGCGCGGCCTCGGCCTCGGCCAGCGCCTCGGCCGCGCGGCCGGCTTCGGCGGCGATGTTCTCGGCCTCCACGCGGCGACGTTCCAGCAGCGTGCGGGCCACGCCCTCCTCGGCGCGCGGCGTGTCAATGGCCGAGAGGGCGGCGGCATGCAGGCGCATTGCCTCCTCGGCCGCCGCCTCGGCATGCTGCAAGGCCTGGGCGCGGCCGGCCTGGTTGTCCCGCGCTGCCTCGATCGCCGCCTCGGCGCGCGCGACGAGGATGGCGAACCACTCGCCCTCCGCATCGCGCACCAGGCCCGAGAGGTTGCGGTAGCGGTTGGCCTGCCGGGCCTGCTTGCGCAAAGCCTCCTGCTGGACATTCAGCTGCGCCAGCAAATCCTCGCTGCGGGCCAGGTTCGTCTCGGCCTGGCGCAGCTTGAGCTCCGCCTCGTGCCGCCGCGCGCGCAGGCCCGCGATGCCCGCCGCCTCCTCCAGCACCGAGCGCCGTTCCTCGGGCTTGGCGCCGATCAGCTGTGCCACGCGGCCCTGGCTGACCATGCCCGAGGCGCGGGGGCCGCTGGCGAGGTCGGCGAACATGGTCTGCACGTCGCGCGCGCGCACCTCGCGCCCATTGATCCGGTAATGGCTGCCCGAGCCGCGCTCGATCCGGCGGATGACTTCGAGTTCGGCGGCCTGGTCCATCGGCGCGGGGGCCACGCCCTCCGCATCCTCCAGGCTCAGCACCACCTCGGCCAGGTTGCGGGCGGGGCGTGTCGCGGTGCCGGCGAAGATGATGTCGTCCATCTCGCCGCCGCGCAGGCTGCGGGCCGAGCTTTCGCCCATGGCCCAGCGCAGCGCCTCCACCACGTTCGACTTGCCGCAACCATTGGGGCCGACAATGCCCGTCAGCCCCGGCAGGACGGGAACCTGCACGGGCTCAGCGAAGCTCTTGAAGCCGGCCACGCGCAGCCCGGTCAGCGTCGCGGACAACCGACGTGGGGTGGGAAGGTCGCCGGAGAGTTCCGGCGCTGCCTCGCTCACGTGCCCATCATCAGGTACGGGGCGCGTCCTGCACCAGGCGTGCGAATTGCGCGAAGGGCAGGTTGCCGCTGTGCAGTCGGCCATTGAAGGCGAAAGACGGCGTGGCGCGGATCTGGAATTCCCGCTCGGCGGCCATGCGCTGCTCCAGGATGCCGCGGCGCAGCGCCTCATCGGCCAGCACGGCGTCGAAGCGCGCGCGGTCCATGCCGGCGAGGGCGGCGATGCGCGCCAGCTCGTCAATCTGGCGGCCCTGGGCGAAGGCCCAGCGGTCCTGCGTCTGGAAGAGCGTGCCGATGAAGGCTTCGTAGCGCTCCTCCGGCAGGGCGCGGGCGACGGCGGCGGCGGCGAGCGCCACGCCATCCAGCGGGAAGTCGCGCCAGACCATGCGCATGCGGCCGGTGTTGATCAGTTCCAGCTTCACCTGGGGCCAGACCTGGTTGTGGAAGGCCGCGCAATGGCCGCAGGTGAGCGAAAAGAACTCCATGACCGTGACCGGCGCCGTGGCCTGGCCGACGCTACGCGCGCCAAGGCGCGGATCGGCCGGGGCGGCCGCCCCCTGAGCCAGCGCCATGCCCGGCGCGGCGAGGGTGATCCCGAACCCCATGATTCCAACATCGCGGCGGGTGATCTGCATGGCCTGCCTCCGGCTCTGTTCCATGCCCCTAGAGATGGCGCAGGGGGGGCGGGATGTCCACCGTGGCGGCGGCTGCCTCAGGCCTTCCGGCCAAACACCCCCTTGGCCAGCCGTTCCAGCGCCAGGCGCAGTTCCTCGCCCGGCACTGTCTCCAGGCTTTTCTCCACGCGCGGCGGCAAAGGCCCAGGGGCCGGGCGCTGGGGCCGCGCCGCCTCCGCCCGCGGCGCGCGCTGGATGAAGGCGAGCTTGCGGACCGCGATCCGGCCGAGATGGCTGTTGATGCGCTGGATCAGCGCGGGCGCGCCCATGCCGAGCTCCATCGCCGCCGGACCGGTGCAGGCCAGCGTCAGCGTGCCGGCCGAAATCCGCACGGGCTCGGCCATGCGGGCCACCTCGGGGCCCACCACCTGCGGCCAATCGGCCAGGATCGGCGCCGCATCGGGGCTGCGCTTGCGAAAGGCCGGGCGCGTCGCGCGCGGGATCAGCGCGCCGAGTTCCTGCGTGCCCCCCCTGGACACCCACCCACTGGACAATGGGGGGGCGGGCGTTTCTGGTTTGGCCAATGAACTCTCCCTTGGGGCAACACCCCTCCGCCGCCGAACTGCTCGCCTGGTATGACCGCGCGGCCCGCCGCCTCGCCTGGCGGGCGACACCGCCCGATCCATACCGCATCTGGGTGAGCGAGGTCATGCTCCAACAGACGACGGTGGCCGCCGTCGGCCCGCGCTATCAGCGATTCCTGGCCCGCTTCCCCGATGTGGCCGCGCTGGCGGCGGCGGATTGGTCGGCGCTCGCGGAGGAATGGGCGGGCCTCGGCTACTACGCCCGGGCACGCAACCTGCATGCGGCCGCGCGCGCCATCGTGGCCATGGGCGGCTTTCCGGCCGATTCCGCCGGCTGGCGCGCTCTGCCGGGCATCGGACCCTACACGGCGTCCGCCATCGGCGCCATCGCGCTCGGCGAGCCGCTGGTGCCGCTGGACGGCAATGTGGAGCGGGTGGTGGCGCGCCTTTTCGCCATCGAGACCCCCCTGCCCGCCGCCAAGCCCGAACTGGGCCGCCTGGCCGATGGCTTCACGGCCCAGCCCGAGATGCGCGCCCGCCCCGGCGATTTCGCCCAGGCGCTGTTCGACCTGGGGGCCACCATCTGCACGCCGCGGAGCCCGGCCTGCGTGCTCTGCCCCTGGCGGGCAGATTGCCGGGCGGCGGCGCGCGGCACGGCGGCCGAATTGCCGCGCAAATCCCCCAAGGCGGCGCGCACCGCCCTGCATGGGGTTCATTTCGCGCTGCTGGACGCGCAAGGCCGCATCCTGCTGGAGCGCCGGCCGGAGACCGGCCTGCTGGGCGGCATGCTCGGGCTGCCCGGCACGCCCTGGCGCGATTCCCCCTGGACAGATGCGGAGGCCCTGGCCCATGCGCCGCGCCCGGAGCTGTCCTGGGAGGCCCGGCCGGGCGAAGCCCAGCACGGCTTCACCCACCGTGAGCTGACGATGCGGCTGATGGTGGCGCGCGTCGCGGACCTGCCCGAGGGGACCGCGCGCGATCAGGCCGAGCGCAGCCTGCCCAGTGCGATGCTCAAGCTCCTGCCGCTCATCGGAACGCCACGCTGAGGCAAGCCAGGATTGATCCAGCCGGGCGAGGCGTTACGCCCAGAGCCGCTCGCGCTGCAGGTTGGTGTAGAGCCCCGCGACGAACTCGCCATAGCCGTTGAACAGCCGGGTCGGCACGCGCTCGCCCGAGCCCAGCAGCCGCTCCGTCGCCTGGGACCAGCGGGGATGGGAGACCTCAGGGTTCACATTGGCCCAGAAGCCATATTCGGAGGGCTGGATCTTGAACCAGAAATTCTCCGGCCGGCGATCCGTCAGTGTGATCCGCACCACCGACTTGCCCGATTTGAAGCCGTATTTCCAAGGAAACACCACGCGGAAGGGCCCGCCATTCTGCGCCAGCAGCGGCTTGCCATACATGCCGACGGGCATGAAGGTCAGCTCGTTCATGGCTTCCGCGATCGTGCAGCCCTCGACATGCGGCCAGGGGTACCAGCTCTGCCGCAGGCCGGGCATGACACCGGGCAATTGCGCGGTGGTGAAGGAGACGTAGCGCGCGCCTGCCGTGGGTTCCACGAGCTTCAGCAATTCCGAGAGCTGGAAGCCGGTCCAGGGTACGGTCATCGCCCAGGCCTCGACGCAGCGCAGGCGGTAGATGCGCTCCTCGATCGGCAGTTGGCGGATCAGGTCATCCACGCCGAAGGTGGCGGGCTTGGCCACCATGCCGTCCACCTGGATGGTCCAGGGGCGCATGGGCATGCGGCTCGCTTCGCGCACGATGTTCTTGCTCGTGCCGAACTCGTAGAAATTATTGTAGGTCGTCGCCTCGCGCTCGGGCGTGATCTCGCGCTCCGGGCGGTAGCGCAGGTTGCGCTGGGCCTCGGGCAGCGGCGGCACGACACCGGCCGCCTGCTGCGCCAGCGCCACGCCGGGCAGCAGGGCGGCGCCTGCGCCCATCAGCGCGCGGCGGTTCAGCACCAGATGCTCGGGCGTGACCTGGCTTTCAGGGATCTCGTAGCCACGGCGGCGGCGGATCAGCATGGGGATGGCTCCTGGCGCTTGTTCCACGCCCAAGGGTGGGGATCAGACCTTCTTCGTCAAGCACGGGCCAAAGGTAACGCCCGGCGCATCGCGGCGTTACGGCGGCCAATCCGGCGCCAGCACGTGCAGGCCGTTCACCTCGAAAATCCGGTCCCGCCCTGGCCGAAGCCCGGCCTCCGCCAGCGCCAGGGAGGATGCGTCGCGCAGCACGTAGAGCACGCCGGGCTCGGGACGCCCCTCGGCCAGGCGCAGCGCGATCTCGGCGCGAAGGGCGGCGACGCGGCGCCCATCGCTGCGCGCGAGGTAGATCGCGTCCGTCGCCATGCGATTGCGGGCGGCAAAGACGGCGATCTCCTCCCAGGCCGGCCCCTGGTTCGCCGCCGGCACGGCGCGGATGGCGACATAGCGCTTGGCGGCCTCGGCCCAGAACGGATCCGAGAGGCGCAGCGGCAGCTCGGCCGGCGTCGGCGGGAAGAAGGCCACGAGGCGTGCAACGCCGGGGCGAAGGTCGGCCGCCTGGACGGCCAGCAGGACGACCAGCGCAAGGCCTGACCAGCGCGGGCCGAAGGCGCGCAACAGCCCCGCAATGCCCGCCAGCATGGCGGCATAGGCGATGGGCCAGAAGAAACGCTCCGAGGCGCGGAGCGCGCCGAGCCACTCCACCACCCGCTCCGGCAGCGGCAGCAAGGTGAATTGCGAACCGCCAATGGAGGGCCGGTGCGTGATGGCGAAGGCCAGCATCGCGCCCAGCACCAGCAGCAGCGGCACATGCCGCCAGCCCGGCCGCACCCAGGCCAGGAAGGGCAGAAGCAGCAGCGCGCCAAGGCCGGGATAGCTGCCGGAGACCTCCGGGTGGTCGGGGTCGGGCAGGTCTGGCAGGAAGCGGCCCCAATAGGCGGGATCGAAGGGCGCGATGAGGTCGAGCTGCTTCGCGCCATAGGTGCTCGTGCCATGGCCCGCCCCCAGGAGGAAGAACCCCGCGGCCCAGAGGCCGAGCAGGCCCACCGCCGGCACCAGAACCGCCTCGGCCCAGGCGCGCCGGCGCCACCAATCGGCCACCCAGAGGCCGAGCACCATGGGCAGCAGGTAGGAATGGATCAGCGAGGCGGCGAGCACGAGGCCCGACCAGCGCCAGCGCCCGCCCCCCCTGCAACGCGAACCACAGCCCCCAGAGCAGCAGGAAATGCGCGCCCAGCGCAAAATGACCGCCCAGGCGGTTCAGCATCATGGGCTGCAGCACGAAGAACATGGCGCCGGCAAGCCGCGGCAGCGGCGCTTCCGTACAACGCCCGATCAGCCGCCAGGCCAACCACCCTTGCAAGGCCCCGCAGACGACGAGCCAGATGCCCCAATACTGCCCGACCTCGACCACCCCGCGCAGCGCCTTGAACACGAAGGCCAGCAGGGGGATCGCATCCGCGTAGAAAACCGAGGAAGACAGCTCCATCCCGAAATTCGGGCTGATGCCAGGCGGCATGCCCCAGGACGCGTCGCGGAAGAAAGTCCAGCCCAGCCAGTACTGAACCGGGTCCGGCCCCAGCCGGCCGGAGAGCATCCAGCCCGTGTTTCCCGGCGGCACGATGCCCCAGCCGAAGATGGCGAGCATGACGCCAGCGCCCAGCAGAGCGGCGGAAGCGGCGCCGACGATGATCTGCGGCGAGGTCTGCTGCGATAAGGAAGACAGCTTCTATCCTTTCCCGGATTGGAAGCCGGGAGAGAAGCCTCAACCATGCGGCCAGATCATGGCGGAGTGGTGCGCCGCTTCAGGCGGGCCCCTCGGCCTTCAGGATTTCGCCCAGCGGAATCACGGCCGGGTTGCCCTGCACCTTGAACGCCACGCTGCCCTCATCCTCGCCATTCCAGGCGCGGCTGACGACGGCGCCGATCACCGGCAGCCAGGAGGAATCGGCGAGCGCCTTGCTGATATGTGCGACGAGCGTGCCGCGGTCATCATGCATGGCGGTGACGTGGCGCACCCAGACGCCCTCGCCCAGGCTGGATTCGTCGTCCGGCGCCTCCCGCGTCAGAATGCGGAGGAGTTCCCGCACGCGGCCATCGGTCCTGGCCAGGCGATCCAAGCGCCACGGCTCCTCGCTCGCATTATGGGCGGTCATCGTCGGATAGACTGGGCGCAATGCGGTGTTCCTCATCCCGGAGCGGCGGCGTGCATCGTGGGCAGCCTGCCGCATGCGCCGGGCGATGGCCCGACAACATGAAACAATCGTGCATGACGCCGCCACCACGGCAAGAGGAATCTTGACCACGGCGGTGGGAAACCACCCGGCACACCGTTCCAAATCAGCAACTTCTGAGACGACGCATCACGGCGCACCCAACTTCACACGCCGTGAAGCCGCGATCAGCCCTTGGGATGCGGCCGGTCTCGAAAGTAGGGCAGCACCTCACCCTGCATCTTCATGGTCAGCGGCAGCCCGTTGCGGCCCACCTGCTTGCCCATGATCAGGCGCACCCAGCCCTCGCTCACGCAATACTCGTCCACATTGGTGCGCTCGACGCCCTTGAAGATCACGCCGACGCCCCGCTCCAGGGCCTTGGCATCATGGAAGGGGCTCTTGGGGTCGGCCGCCAGGCGGTCGGGGGGGGTATCGGGAAGGTCAGTATCGGACATGCGGCTTCCTAGACCGGTTCCGGGGAAATTGGCCAGCCGCGCGCCTTCCTATTATGTCTGGGCCTTCAACCTGAACCGGTGCCGCGCCATGACCCGCTTCCGCAACGCCCCCGCGATCCGCAGCCCCCGCGGCCTCGACATCACCTGCCGGCAATGGACCACCGAGGCGGCCATGCGGATGCTGATGAACAACCTCGATGACGAGGTGGCCGAGCGTCCGGGCGAGCTGGTGGTCTATGGTGGAATCGGCCGCGCCGCGCGCGACTGGGACAGCTATGAACGGATCGTGGCCGCCCTGAAGACCCTCGAAGGCGACCAGACGCTCTGCGTGCAGTCGGGCAAGCCGGTTGGTGTGTTCCGCACGCATGCCGATGCGCCGCGCGTGCTCATCGCCAACTCCAACCTGGTGCCCGCCTGGGCCAATTGGCAGCACTTCAACGAGCTCGATCGCAAGGGGCTCATGATGTACGGCCAGATGACGGCCGGATCCTGGATCTATATCGGCAGCCAGGGGATCGTGCAGGGCACCTACGAGACCTTCGTGGAGGCGGGGCGCCAGCATTTCGGTGGCTCGCTCGCGGGGCGCTGGATCCTGACGGGCGGCTTGGGCGGCATGGGCGGCGCGCAGCCGCTGGCCGGCGTCTTCGCCGGCGCCTGCGTGCTGGCCGTGGAGTGCCAGCCCTCCAGCATCGAGAAGCGGCTGGAGACCAAATACCTCGACTACCGCGCCGATGACCTCGACACCGCGCTCGACATGATTCGCACCGCGACGGCCGAGAAGCGCGCGATCAGCGTGGGCCTGCTCGGCAACGCCGCCGAGATCTTCCCCGAGCTCGTCCGGCGCGGCGTGGTGCCCGACATCGTGACCGACCAGACCTCCGCGCATGATCCCGGCAATGGCTATCTGCCGGCCGGCTGGACGCTGGCCGAATGGCAGCAGAAGCGCGAGAGCGACCCCGCGGCCGTCTATGCCGCCGCCAAGCGCAGCATGGTCCAGCATGTGCAAGCCATGCTCGACTTCCAGAAGATGGGGGCCGCCGTCCTCGACTACGGCAACAACATCCGCCAGATGGCGAAGGATGAGGGCCTGGCCGACGCCTTCGATTTCCCCGGCTTCGTCCCCGCCTATATCCGCCCGCTCTTCTGCCGCGGCATCGGCCCCTTCCGCTGGGCGGCGCTGTCCGGCAACCCCGAGGACATCATCAAGACCGACGCCAAGGTGCGCGAGCTGATGCCGCATGACACGCATCTGCACCAATGGCTCGACATGGCGAAGCAGCGCATCGCCTTCCAGGGCCTGCCCGCGCGCATCTGCTGGGTCGGCCTCGGCGACCGCGACCGCATCGGCCTCGCCTTCAACGAGATGGTGGCGCGGGGCGAGATCGGCCCCGTGGTCATCGGCCGCGATCACCTGGACAGCGGCTCCGTCGCCAGCCCCAACCGCGAGACCGAGGCGATGAAGGACGGCTCTGACGCCGTCTCCGACTGGCCGCTGCTGAATGCGCTGCTCAACACCGCCTCCGGCGCCACCTGGGTGTCGCTGCATCATGGCGGCGGCGTGGGCATGGGCTATTCGCAGCATTCGGGCATGGTCATCGTCTGCGACGGTACGCCCGACGCCGCGCGCCGCCTGTCCCGCGTGTTGTGGAACGATCCCGCCACCGGCGTGATGCGCCATGCCGATGCGGGCTACGACATCGCGCTCGACTGCGCGCGGGAGAAGGGGCTCGATCTCCCCGGCATCCTGAAGTAGCGCCGCCGCCGGTGCAGCTGCTCTTTTTCCATCAGAACTTCCCAGGGCAGTATCGGCACCTCGCCGTGGCCATGGCGAAGCGGAAGGGTACCAAGGTCATCGGCCTCGGCCAGACCGACACGCCCGGGCTGCCCGGCATCACGCAGCTGCGCTACAAGCCGCCGGAACGCGGCACGACCACGCCCCACCCCTATCTGGTGCGCACCGAGGGCCATATCCGCCACGGCCAGGCCGCCGCCCGGGCCGCGCTCGAGCTGCGCGCCAAGGGGTTCCGCCCCGACGTGATCTGCGCCCATCCCGGCTGGGGCGAGGGCCTCTTCCTCAAGGATGTCTTCCCTGAGGCGAAGATGATCCTCTACTGGGAATACTTCTTCCGCTCCGAGGGCGGCGATATCGGCTTTGACCCGCCCGGCGTGCCCGTCAGCCTCGACGAAGCGGCACGCACCCGCGTGCAGAACACCATCCAGCTCATCCAGCTCGACGCGGCCGATTGGGGCGTCTCGCCCACGCGCTGGCAATGGTCCCGCTACCCCGATTGGGCCCAACCCCGGATCTCCGTGATCCATGAGGGGATCGACACCGCCATCGCCTCGCCGCGCGGCCGCGCCACCTTCACCCTGCCCGATGGCCGCAGCCTGACGCCGGAGGACGAGGTCGCGAGCTTTGTCGCGCGGAACCTCGAACCCTATCGCGGCTTCCCGCAATTCATGCGCGCGCTGCCCGCCTTCCAGCGCATGCGCCCCAAGGCCCATGTCGTCGTGGTCGGCGGCGACGGCGTTTCCTACGGCCGCGCACCCTCCGGGGGCGGCTGCTGGCGGGAGGTGATGCTGCGCGAACTCGCCGGGCGCCTCGACCTCAGCCGAATCCACTTCGTCGGCCGAGTCCCCTACCCCGAGCTACTGTGCCTGTTCCGCCTGACCCGCGCGCACCTCTACCTGACCTATCCCTTCGTCCTCTCCTGGTCGATGCTCGACGCCATGGCCTGCGGCGCCGCCATCCTGGGCTCCGCCACCGCGCCGGTGCAGGAAGTCATCGAAGACGGCGTGAACGGACGCCTCGTGGATTTCTTCAACCACGAGGCCATCGCCGAAGCGCTGGCCGGCATGCTGGCCGACACTGCCGCACAAGCCCCCCTCAAGGCCGCCGCACGACGCCACGCGGAAACCCACTACGACCTGCACAGCCACTGCCTGCCACGCCAGATCGCCCTCCTCGACGCCATCGCGAACGGCCAACCGGCGCCCGACTTCAGCGCCTGAACGCAAGGCAGCGCCGGGTGCCGCAGGTGAGGCTGGGAAGGGCGCTGCCCTTCTCAGACCCATTCCGCCAGGGGCCGAAAGGCCCTTGGAACCCAGAACGGGGCTTGTTGAGGGAGGGGGCGGGATCGCCCTTGATCAAGCGCGCGCCCTCGACGCCCCCTCCCTCAACAAGCCCTATTCTTGAAGGGGTCCACGGGGCCCTGGCCCCTGGCCGGGAGAGGTTTGGAGAGGGGCCGAGCCCCTCTCCAATCACGCGCGCACCCAGCGCCGCCCTGCGCTCAGGCGGCGAATTCGGCGCGGATGGTGGCGTCGTGTTCGCCGAGGCGTGGGACGGGGCCGAATGCGCGTGGGCCGTCGCTGAAGCGGGCGGCGGGGGCTGCGAGGGGGATGGGGCCTTTTTCGGTCTCGACGGTGATGCGGCGGAGTGCCTTGTGCTGTGCGAGGCCGGCGACGTTGTTGACGAAGCCGTAGGCGGTGTTGGCGCGGGTCAGACGTTCGACGCAGGCGTCGCGGTCGAGGGAGTGGAAGACGCCGGCGATATGGGCGTCCACCATCGGGCGCTGGGCGACGCGCTCGACATTGATGCGGAAGCCTTCGCGCTCGGTGAGGCTTTTGTCGTGCAGGAAGTGCTCGGCGAATTGCGCCCATTCGCGCTCGTTCTGGATGGAGATGAGAATGAGGGAGCCATCCCTGGTTTCGAAGGCCCCATAGGGGCAGAGCGAGGGGTGGGCCAGGCCGATGCGCTGCGGCTCCTTCCCCGTGCCTTCGAGGTAGAGAAGCGGCACGTTCATCCAATCGGCCATGCCATCGAAGAGGCTGACGCCGATGCCCTTGCCGCGCCCGGTGATGCCGCGCTCGATCAGCGCTTCGAGCACGGCGGCGTGGGCGTTCATGCCGCAGGCGATGTCGCAGGCCGAGACGCCGACGCGGCCTGGGCCTTCGGGGCGGCCGGTGACGGAGGTGAGGCCGCTTTCGGCCTGGACGAGCAGGTCATAGGCCTTCATGCCGGCGTACTCGCCCTCCTCGCCATAGCCGCTGATATCCACGGTGATGAGGCGCGGATGCTTGGCGCGAAGCTCCGCGGAGCCGAAGCCCGCGCGGGCCATGGCGCCGGGGGCCAGGTTCTGGATGAAAACGTCGGCCTTCGCCAGCAGGCGCGCCAGCAGCGCCTTGTCCTCGGGCTGCTTGATGTCGAGGCGCAGGCTCTCCTTGCCGCGGTTGAGCCAGACGAAATAGGTGGAGAGGCCCTTGCAGGCCGCGTCATAGCCGCGGGCGAAGTCGCCTTCCGCGCGCTCGATCTTGATGACCCGCGCGCCGGCATCGGCGAGCTTCATCGAGCAGGTGGGGGCCGCGACCGCCTGCTCCATCGAGACCACCAAAAGGCCGGCCAAAGGTTTCCCACTCACGTTTCTCAACCCTCTCGTTCCATTTGCGCCGCGCGGATGAAGGCACCCCAGCGGGCGTGCTCGGCGCGGATCAGTGTGGCCGCCGCCGCCGGCCCGCGCTCCAGGCCCTCGGGCGTGACGACGGAATCGGCGGCGAGGCTGCGCGCCAGCATCTCATCGTCGAGCGAAGCCTCCAAGGCCCGGGCCAGCCCCGCGATCACCGGGGCGGGCGTGCCAGCGTGCACGGCCAAGGCGTTCCAGATGGCCAGCTCCGGCAGGGCAAGCCCGACCTCGGCCGCCGTCGGCACCGTCGCGAGTTCCGGCAGCCGGTGCGGCCCCAGCACCACGATGGCGCGCGCGCCGAGATGGGTGGCCGGTATGGCGGTCATGGATTGGTCCACCATCACGTCGAGCAGCCCGGCATGCAGGTCATCGAGGGCGGGCCCGCCGCCGGGATAGGCGACGAGTTCCCCGCCGCCGCCCAGCGCGCGCATGAGCATGACGCCCCCCATGAAGAGCGCGCTGCCACGGCCGGCACTGCCGATGGACAGGCCCTCCCGGGCGCGGCGGCGCAGGCTCGGGATGTCGGTGATGCCGGAAGCGCCGCTCGCCAGCAGCACCATGGGGTTGGTGCCGATCAGGCCGATGGGCGCAAGATCGGTCAGCGGATCATAGGCGAGCTGGGCGAAGAGATGCGGGTTGAAGGCGAAGAGGCCGGGATTGCCGATGATGAGCGTGCGGCCATCGGGCGGGTTGGCCAGCAGGTGGCGCATGGCACGCTGGCCGCTCTCGCCGGCCAGGGTCTCCACCGTCATGGTCGCGCCCAGGCGTTCCGCCAGGCGTGGCGCGAGAAGGCGGCCTAGCCGGTCCGTCGCGCCGCCCTCGGCGAAGGGGATGAGCAGGGTGACCGGCTCCGCGGCCCGCGCCGCGGGGGATGTGGCGGCGGCGAGGCCCGCGAGCATGGCGCGACGCGTCAAACGTGGCATGCTCAGCCTCCGAGCTTTCCGGGGCCGCCTGATGGCCCCATATTGCAGTGAGACTGCCATTGCCGGGCGAAAAGGTTAAGCTTCCGGTTCTGCCGGGACATCGCTCCCCGGCCGGGTGCTCCCACCCGCCGGGTCATGATCGAGGAACCATGACCATGCCCATCCCGCATTGCCTGACGCCATGACCACCTCCTGGGGCGAAAAGTACCGGGCCGCCAAGCCCGCGCGCATCACCGTGCTGGAAAAGCCCTTCGCCGGCATCCGCGAGGGCGCGCGGCTCTTCATCACCTCGCCCAAGGTGATTGACGCCTATCTGCGCGCGATCCCGCCTGGCAAGACCAAGGACGTGGCGGCGATGCGCGACGCGCTGGCCAAGAAGAACAAGGCCGAGGCCACCTGCCCCACCTCGACCGCGATCTTCCTGCGCGTGGTCGCGGAATCGGCACTGGAGCGCGTGGCGGCGGGCGAGTTGCCGAGCGCAGTCTCCCCCTTCTGGCGCGTGGTGGAGCCCGAGGGCGCGCTGGCGCAGAAGCTCTCCTGCGGGCCGGAATTCATCGCCGCCCAGCGCGCGCTGGAGGCCGGCGACAAGCCCGTGAAAACCCCGAAGAAGAAGGCCGCTGCCGCATGATCACCCGCATTCCCGGCAAGGTGGCGAGCCGCAGCCGCGCCGTCATCCACAATGGCATCGTGACCACGGTCGCCACCTCGCCCGTGAAGTCGGTCTCGATGCTGGAACAGGCGCGGCTGGCGCTGGCCGCCATTGACCAGAATCTGGCCGATGCCGGGACCAGCAAGGCGAAGATCATCACCGCGATGGTCTATCTGGCCGACATGTCCCGCAAGAATGAGCTCAACCAGGCCTGGGATGAGTGGGTGGACATGGCGAATGTGCCGCAACGCGCCTGCCTCGGCGTGGTGCTGGAGGGCGCCGACCTGGTCGAGATCGTGGTGACGGCGGCACTCTGAAACATCCAATCGCCCATATCGTGATCCGCGCAGATAGAAGCGCACATCACGGTCTGACCATTGCTGAGCGGCTGAGAGAATTATTCAACGCTTCGGTGATGCCACCTCAGCGGATCATGCTCTAGTAATGGGAAGCGAGTTGGATCTTGCGGGCGCCGCCGTTCTCCGCCACCCGCGCCGGGTCTACCGAGTCGGACAGAGCAATCACGACGATGATGTTTCGGTATAGATTTGGTGGAAACTGAACATCTGGCTTGGGTGCGTCGGTTTCCTGCTTCCACACCATTCTGTTGGGTGGCGCATCGGCCCGAAAGATCTTCGGATCGGCCGAGGACAAGACGGGCGTCTGACCACCGATGACAAACCGGCGGAGACCGAGATCTCGCAACATCACAAAGATCTCTTCGATGGACATGCGACATGTGTGATATTCGAGTGTTGATGGGCTCAGCACCAGACCGTGCCGCGCGAGATAGGCGTCGTGGTCAAAGGACGGTTGTTCGATGAAAATGTAATCCTTGCAGAGCTGGCTCAGCTTATCGAGGACGACACCAACCGCGTATTTATTCGGCATGTGCTCGAGCACATGGCGGCAGATTGCGAAGCTGAACGGTGACCCTGGAACATCGAAGTCCAGGACATTGCCGGAATACGCCGCCAGGCCGGTTGACAGTAGCGCTTTGACCTTATTGTCGTTCAGGTCGACGCCAAGGCCAAGGCGACCGCCAAGCGCCAGGCCCTTGCGCAGCCCACCACCCTTGTGCGTACCGAAGTCGAGAAAGTCGAAGTGACCCTCGCGAGCCAACTTGCCAATGATCTGATTCCGTTGCGCGATCGGCAAATCGGCAAGGGAGCGAACATCAACATCGGCCACCATGCCTATGTCTTGCGTTACTTGTTCGGCCGATCTGCTGCTGATCCGCAAGTCATGGACCGACATTGAATTCCCTCCGTAGCCGAGTTCGCTACCTTGCGGCTTCACACATGGCCCGTCCAGCACAAGGGGGCGTTCATTCCGCTCAGGCCCAGCGCGTGGGTGAAGTTGTCGTCTTCCAATGGCTGTGCGGTAAGGGAGAGCGGCCGCGCGGGGCGTGTCCCCGCAGTCGCGGTCGAGGCGCCGTTCAAGACGGTGCCTTGGAACGTCGGTGAGAACCGAGCGTCCGGGATCAAGTTCAGGCCGGGCGTTGAATCAGGCATGATGCTCCGTGCGCCTTTTTCCCTGGGCGTCGTGGCGCGGCGAGCGAGGAAGCGCCAGACCTTGGTGGTTGCCGAGGCCCACCATGGCTGTCACGCAGCAGTTGCGAAAGTTCGCCGAAGGTGACGCCGACCTTGCTCGCCGACGGCGGCCCGGATGGCATCGCGACGGCCTCGATGCGGTGCGCGCGCAGATCACCACCAACGGGGCTTCGCAAAAGGCACCAGTGACGCAGCGCGCAAACGCCGCTGGGTCACCGAGACCCCGAGGCGTTCGGCAACATCGCGTCGTGACATGTCTCTCTCGACGGCGGCGATCAGGGGAGAGCGAAGATCCGCCGAGAGGCATTTGCCCATGCGCGCTGGTCTCCATGTCCAGCAGGCGGGGCCAGTAAGATTTCGCCCGTGCCGCGAACCTTGAAGCAGACCAAATGAGCGGATTCTGCCCTAATAACTCCGCGGCATGCCGAGCACGTGCTCGCCGAGATAGCTCAGGATCAGGTTCGTGCTGATCGGCGCCACCTGGTAGAGGCGCGCCTCGCGGAACTTGCGCTCCACATCGTATTCCTCGGCGAAGCCGAAGCCGCCATGCGTCTGCACGCAGGCCTCGGCCGCGGCCCAGGCGGCATCGGCCGCCAGCATCTTGGCGGTGTTGGCTTCTTCGCCGCAGGGCAGGCCCGCCTCGAACTTCTCCAGGCCCTTGTGCAGCAGGGCTTCGGCCGCGCGCATCTGGGCATAAGCCTTGGCGATGGGGAATTGCACGCCCTGGTTCTGCCCGATGGGACGGCCGAACAACACGCGCTCCTTCGCATAGGCGACCGAGCGATTGGTAAACCACTTGGCGTCGCCGATGCTCTCGGAGGCGATCAGCAGGCGCTCGGCATTCATGCCGTCCAGGATGTAGCGGAAACCCTTGCCCTCGACGCCGACCAGGTTCTCGGCCGGGACTTCCATATTGTCGAAGAAGACCTCGCAGGAATTGTGGTTCATCATCGTGCGGATCGGGCGGATGGTGAGGCCCTTCGCCGTGCGCATGTCCACGATGAAGGTGGAGAGGCCCTCGGTCTTCTTCGCCACCTGATCCTTCGGCGTGGTGCGGGCCAGAAGCAGCATGAGGTCGCTATGCTCGGCGCGGCTGGTCCAGATCTTCTGGCCGTTCACGATGTAGGTGCCGTTGCCCTGCTTCACGGCTGTCGTGCGCAGGTTGGTGGTGTCCGTGCCGCTGGTCGGCTCGGTCACGCCGAAGGCCTGCAGGCGAAGCGATCCCTCGGCGATGCCGGGCAGATAGCGCTGCTTCTGCTCGGCGCTGCCATGCTTGAGGATGGTGCCCATGATGTACATCTGGGCGTGGCAGGCCGCACCATTGCAGCCCTCCGCGTGGATCGTCTCCAGGATGGCGGCGGCCGCCGAGAGCGGCAGGCCGGCGCCACCGAATTCCTCGGGGATCAGCGCGCCGAGGTAGCCGGCCTCGGTCAGCGCGGTCACGAATTCCGTGGGGTAGCCGCGGCGGGCGTCCAGCTCACGCCAGTATTCGCCGGGGAAGCGGGCACAGAGCTTGCGCACCTCCTCGCGAATTTCGGCATGCGGGTCAGATGCGATCAGGGCTTGGTCCATGGGGCGTCTCCTTGCCCCCCGGATTAGGCCCCGATCCGGGCCAGGGCAAGGCTACCAGCCGAGATCCCCCTCGCCTTTCGCGCGCTCCACATTGCCCGCGAAGACATCGAGGTTGCGGGTGAAGATCGCGGTGCACCACTCGATCTTGTTCACGGGGCCCGGCCCATAGAAATCGAGCCGGTGGAACCCCGCCTCGCGCAGCTGGCGGTAGGCGGCGTTGTACTGCCAGCGATCGGCATTGTCGAAGACGATGATGCCATCGGGCTTGAGGTGGCGCGGCGCCAGCCAGGCGGCGAAGCAGCGCGCCATCCCATCCACCACGATCGCGTCAAAGCCGCCTTCCCCATGCGCCTCGATCTCCGTCGCGTAGGCGGCGAAATCCTCGGTGATCAGGCCGTGCATGACGTTGTGGCCGTCGTCATGGCTCAGCGGCAATTCGGGCGCGGTGGCAAGGAAGCGCTTCAGCAGGGCGCGGCGCTTGGGCGGCAGGGCCGCGCCGCGCTCGCGCGTGATGACGTTGAGGGCGGCGGGGCCGGCGGCGGCGACCCGCTCCGCCCAGCCCGCATCATGCTCGACGCTGATGACCTCGGCCACGCGCGCCGCCCACCAGAGGGAGGAACCGCCGCAGCCATATTCAAAGACACGGAAGTCAGGGCGGATGATCCGCGCGAGCTGCCGCAGCGCGGGATAGGTGATGTAGGGCACGTAGCCCGCATGGTCGCGCGGCGTACCGTCCAGGCTGGCGAACCAGCCCAGGCGGTCGAGATACCCGCGCGCGAAGTGATAGACGGTCTCGTTCACCGCCGCGTGATGCTGGATGCTCATCCTGGGCTCCATGTCTCGGGCGCCAGGGATAAGGCGGAATGCTTAACCGGAGGTGAGCGTCAATCCACCCTGGCGCCGGAGAGGCGCACCACCTCGGTCCAGCGGGCCATGTCCTCGCGCAGGAAGGCGGCGTATTCCGCCCGGCTCATCGGCGCCGGCTCCGCCCCGGCCGCGCGGATGCGCTCGGCGATCACGGGGTCGCGCAGGATCTCCAGCGTCATGCGGTTCAGCGCCTCCAGCACCGGCTCGGGCGTGCGGGCGGGGGCGACGAAGCCGAACCAGGCGCGCACGTCGAAGCCGGGCGCCACCGTCTCGCCCACCGTCGGCACATCCGGCGTGAAGGGCCAGCGCGCGGGCGTGGTGACGGCGAGCAGCTTGATCCGCCCCTCCCGCACATGCGGCAGATAGAGCGGCACGTTGTCGATCACGACGCCCACCTGCCCGCCCAGGAAATCCACCACCAGCGGCGCCGAGCCGCGGAAGGGGACATGCACCATCTCGATGCCGGTCTGGAGCTTGAAATACTCCTGCGTGACATGGCCCGAGGTTCCATTGCCGGGGGAGCCGCAATTGAGCCGGCCCGGCTGCGCCTTCGCCAGCGCCACCAGCTCGGCGATGCTGTTCACCGGCACCGAAGGGTGCACGAAAATGCCGTTCGCGACGACGGAGATGGCGGTGATCGGCGCGAAGTCGCGCAGCACATCGTAGTTGAGGCGCCCGGCGCGCAGCGCCGCACCCGCCGTCATGGAGATCGAGGTGGAGAGGAAGGTGTGGCCGTCATCGGCGCGGGCGGTCTGTTCATTGGCGAGCGTGCCGCCGCCGCCGATGCGGTTCTCGACAACGACCGGCTGGCCCAGCAGGGGCGTCAGCCGGTCGGCCAGCATGCGCGCGTAGATGTCTGGCAGGCCGCCCGGCGGGAAGCCCACCAACATGCGGATCGGCCGGGCGGGCCAGCCTGGCACGCCGGAGCCCTGCGCGCGCGCGGCGATTGGCAGCAGGCCTGGGGCCGCCAGAACATGGCGCCGCTTGAGGATCATGGTCCGTCTCCCGAAACACGCGGGATCGGATCACGCTCGGGCGCAGGGGGAAAGGCGAATCTGCGCCCCCGCCACTCCAGGTGGCGGGGGTATGCCCATTCTTCAGTCAGCCTGGATGCGGAATTCGCGCACGAGGCCGCCCCACTGGGCGATCTCCCGGTCGAGGAAGGGGGCGAAGACGGTCTTGTCGCCGAGCACGACGCGCGCCTGCTGGGTCTCCGTCATGGTGCGGGCCACGCGCTCCTCCTGGAAGGCTTCCTTCAGCGCCGTGAACATCCGCGCCTGGATCGCATCGGGCGTGCCGTGCGGGGCGAAGACGCCCCACCAGGCCTCGGCCTCCAGCCCGGCGAAGCCGCCTTCGACCGCCGTCGGCACGTCGCGCAGCTGCGGCAGCCGCTCGGGGCCGAACTGCACGATGGGGCGCAGCGTGCCGCCCGCGATGTGCGGCGCGACCACGGCGGCGCTGCCGATCATCATCTCGACATGCCCGGCCACCGTGTCATTCACCGCGAGGCCGCCGCCGCGATAGGGCAGATGCGCCATGCGGATGCCGGCACGCGACCCCAGCAGGATCATCGTCAGGTGGCCGATCGTGCCGTTGCCGGTGCTGCCGTAGTTCACCGCATCGGGCCGGGCGCGGGCCGCGGCGACGACATCGGCGAGATTCCGATAGGGCTTGTCCGGCCGCGTCGCGATCACGTAGGGCGCGCCGCCGATGAGCATGACGGGATCGAGGTCCCGCGTCAGGTTGAAGGGCAGGTTGGGCAGCAGCGCGGGCAGCGTCGCGTGGCTGTCGAAGGTGAGCAGCCAGGTCTGGCCATCGGGCCGGGCCGTCGCCACCGCCTGCGTGCCGAGCGAGCCGGCGGCACCGCTGCGGTTCTCCACCACCACCGGCACACCGAGGCGCTGCGAAAGGCCGGGCGCGGCCAGGCGCGCCACCGCATCCGTGCTGCCGCCCGGTGCGAAGGGCACGACGATGCGGATGCTGCCGGAAGGCCAGGCCTGTGCGCTGGCGATGGCGGGCGCGGCAAGCGGGGCGCCCAGGACGGCGCGGCGTGTGAAGCGGATCATGCTGTTTCTCCCTATTCCAGTCGGGCGCCGGTGGCCGCCACGATGGGCCGCCACTTCGCCTGTTCGGCGGCGATGTAGTCGCGGCTCTGCTCAGGCGACAAGCGCCCCCCGACCTCGAAGCCCGCCGCCTCCAGCTCGGCGCGGAACTCCGCCACGGCGAGGGTGGCGGTGATGGCCGCGGCAAGCCGCGCGCGAATGGCCTCCGGCGTGCCCATGGGCAGCATCACGGCGAGCCAGACCGCGGCCTCGAAACCGGCGAGGCCCAGCGCCTCGGCCACGGTCGGCACCTCGGGCACCAGGGGGCTGCGCGCGGTGGAGGCGACGGCCAACATGCGGGCGCGACCGGCGCGGTGTTGCTCCAGCGTGGTGGCCACCGTGTCGGTCAGCGCATCGAGGTGGCCGCCCAGCAGGTCCGCCATGGCGGGCGCGCTGCCGCGATAGGGCACATGCTCGATGTTCACGCCCGCCGCGTGCTTGAACAACTCGAACGACATATGCAGGTAGCTGCCGGTGCCGGGGGAGCCGTAGCGCAGCGCGCCCGGCCTCGCGCGCGCCGCGGCGACGAGCGCGGGCAAGCTGTCGGCGACACCGGGCCGCACCACGAAGGCGACGGTGGCGGCACCCGGGATCGCGACCGGCAGGAAATCCCGCAACGGGTCGAATTGCGGGCGCTCGGCCAGCAGCGGATAGAGGCCGAGCGTGCTGGCCGTGCCAAACAGGAGCGTCTGCCCATCGGGCCGTGCGCGCGCCGCCTCCAGCGTGCCGATGGCGCCGGCCGCACCCGTGCGGTTCTCGATCACGACGGGCTGGCCGAGCTCGGCCGGCAGGCGCGCCGCGAGGCGGCGGGCGAAGACATCGGTGGCCCCACCCGGCGGGAAGGGCACGATCATGCGCAGCGGCCGGTCCGGCCAGCCCTGCGCCAGGGCGGGTGTCGCCAGCGTCGCGGCGAGGCCGGCCGCGAAGACATCGCGGCGCTTCACAGCCCGGCCTCCCGCCAGCCGGGTGCCGCTTCGCCCGGATGCGCGCCGAGGCCGGCACCGCGAATGCCCATGATCGCCGCGTATTCATCCCGGTCCGAGGCATCGCCAGAGACGCCGACAGCGCCGATCGCCTCGCCCGCCGGGTTCAGGATCAGCACGCCCCCGGGCACGGGGATGAAGCGCCCCTCGCTCGCCGCCGCGATGGCGGCCTGGAAGGCCACCCGCTCCTTCAGACGGTCGCGCACGACGCGGCTGCCGATGCCCATGCCCAGCGCCGCCTGCGCCTTGCCGCGAGCGATCTCGAAGCGCAGCACGCCGCACCCATCCTCGCGCTTGAAGGCGACAAGCCGCGCGCCGGCATCGAGCACGACGACGGCGAGCGGAAGCAGCCCCGCCGCGCGCGCCGCCTTGAGCGTGCCGTCCATCACCGCCTCCGCCTCGGCCAGGCGCAGGGCCGAGGCGACGGGAACCAGGAAATAGCCTTCGGCCATGGCAGCGCGTCCTCCGGGATTTTGTTGCGGAGACGGTATCCCATCACCGCCGCGGGCGGGAGGGTGCTTATTGATTCGGCGCAAGGCGCGGGCGGCCAAAGCCTCCTACACAAGGCCAACCGCAAGCCACCCCGCCCGTTGGAGCGGAGGACGGAGAAGGCGGGAATGCCGGAAGGACAGAGACGCATGAAATCGAAGGATCTCATGACCACCAACCCTGTGGTCATCGCCCCCGAAACCCCGGTCGAAGCGATCGCCGAGCTGCTGGCCGCGCGGGGCATCTCAGCGGTGCCCGTGGTGGATGCCGAGGGCGTGCCCCAGGGCATCGTCACCGAGGGTGACCTCATCCGGCGCCTGGCCGATCGCCCGCCGGGGCCGCTTGGCTGGTTCCTGAAGGTCCTCGCCAGTTCCGCGCCGCAGGTCGAGCGCTTTGCCAAGGCGCATGGCAAGACCGCGCAGGATGTGATGACGAAGGAGCTGGTGACGGTCAACGAAACCGAGAGCTGCGAGCGCATCGCGGAGCTGATGGAGCAGAACCACATCCGCCGCGTCCTGGTGGTCAAGGGCAACCACCTGGTCGGCATCGTCAGCCGGGCCGACCTGCTGCGCGCCTTGTTGCGCGGCGAGGCGACGCCGCAGGAAGCGCATGACGATCACGGCATCCAGACCGCGCTGGTCAAGGCGATGCGCGCCCAGCCCTGGGTGGACACCTACTGGGTCTATCCCTCCGTGAAGGCCGGCACCGTCACCTTCCACGGCTATGCGCGCAACGACACGATGCGCCAGGGCCTGGCCATCATGGCGCGGGAGATCCCGGGCGTGGTCGCCGTGCAGGACCAGATGGCGCCGATGCCCCTGATCCTGCGCGCGAGCTTCTAGACCAAGCTGCGGTCACATGCGTTCACTCCGCGTGGTCTAGCCTTTGCTGAGAAGATGATTCAGCGCTTCGGCGATTCCGCCTCAACGCATCATGCTCTGGCGCGGGCATTCCCAAAGCCGCGTCCCGCCCCATATCGCCTGGACCGATGAGATGGGGCGGGACATGCAGAACGAAACAACACCGCAGCGCGAGGTGACGATCGCCGGGAAGTTCCTGGGCCTCGGCATCGTCGGCTGCACCGTCATCTATTGCATCTTCCTGGAGAAGTTCGGCACGCCGGAAGCGCAGGCGAAGATGCTCTGGTATCTGCTGGGCGCATTGGCGGCGGGCATCATCATCCCGCTGCTCTTCTGCCGCCGCCCGCTGCGCTGAGCCGGCCCGAGGGGCGCGCCCGTCAGACGTTCGCGCCCTCGATCACATTGCCGAAGCGCACCCAGCCCGAGCCGTTCCAGCGCTGCAGCTGCATCTGGCGGATCACGTTGAAGTTGGTGGGCTGGCTCTGCACCTTCACGCCCGGCAGCAGGGTCGCGATGTCCATCGCCGCGATGTTCGTCGCCTGACGCATGACGTTCTCGCGCGAGAAATCATTGCCGCATTGCCGCAGCACCTGGATCATCGTGGTGCCGACGCCGTAGCCATAGGTGAAGTTGTTGTCCGTCAGGTCCCCGCCCGGCACGAAGCGCTGCATGAAGCCGCGCCATTCGTTCATCCCCGGATCATTCGCCCAGGCCGGATCGCTCTGGTCCTTGCGATAGTCGGAGGTGATGAGGCCGACGCCACGCTCCACGCCCGCCGGCTGCATGACCGCACCCACCGAGACCGAGACATTGGTCATGAACATCATCGGCCGCCAGCCGATGTCATGCACGCGGCGGATCGCCTGGGCGGCGAAGCGCGGAATGACGCCGCAGATCAGCACATCGGCGCCGCTCGCCTGGAGCTGGACGATCTGGCTGTCCACCGTCGGGTCCGTGGCCTCGTTGGTCGCGGTGCGGACCATGGAGTCGAAGCGCGGGCCCAGCACGTCGCGCACGCCGTTCAGATAGTCCCGGCCGAAATCATCATTCTGGTAGAGCAGCGCGATGCGGGCGTTGGGGCGCGTCTCCAGGATGTGTTTCGCATAGATCTGCGCCTCGACGCGGTAGCTGGGCTGCCAGCCGATCGTCCAGGGAAATTCCCGCGGATTGGCCCATTTGTCGGCGCCCGTCGCGAGAAACAGATGCGGCACGCGGCGCTGGTTCACATAGCGGTGCACGGCATTGTTGGTGGGCGTGCCGAGCTGGTTGAACAGGAAGGCCACGCGGTCTTGCTCGACCAGGCGGCGCGTCTGCTCCAGCGTGCGGGGCGGCGAATAGGCATCGTCATAGACGGTGAAGTTCACGCGGCGGCCAGCGACACCGCCCTCCTCGTTCAGCCGGCGGAACATCGCGGTCAGGCAGGTGGAGATGACGGAATAGGCCGAGGCCGGGCCCGAGAGCGAGTTGGTGCTGCCGATCCGGATCTCGGTGGCAGTGACGCCCGGCGCTTCCTGCGCGGGGGCGATGTTCGGCGCGGCGAGCGTGGCGCCAGAGGCGACGAAAAGCGTGCGACGTGTCGTGCTCATGGTGTTTCCCTCCCAGGAATGACGCGTTTCTTGGTGGTGAGGCGGCGGACCAGCCCGGCCACGCCGTCCGGCAGGACAAACAGGAACAGAATGAGGATGGCGCCGTAGATCACGCCCGGCGCCGAGCGGCTGATGGCCTCGGCCAGATTGGGCACGAAGAGCACGAAGAGCCCGCCGAAGACCGAGCCGAGGATGGAACCCACACCGCCCACCACCATGCCGACGAAGAGGCTGATGGAGAGGATGAAGGTGAAACTGTCGGGTGCGACGAACTCCACCACCGCGGCCGAGAGCGAGCCCGCCATGCCCGTGATGATCGCACTCACGGCGAAGGTGCGCGTCTTGAGGCTGGCGAGGTCCATGCCCATCGCCTCGGCGGCCGTCGGGTTGTCGCGCAACGCCATCATGGCGCGGCCGATGCGCCCGCGCAGCAGGTTCGCCGTCAGCAGGTAGCAGACGCCAGCCACCAGCAGCGCCACCAGATACATGTATTGGTCGGGCGAGAGCTTCAGCCATTCCGGCGCCTCGGGCTTCAGCAGGAAGAGGCCCTGCACGCCGCCGGTCCAGGCCTCGACGGCCTTGTGCTTCAGGATCTGCGGCACGGCGACGGCGAGCGCGAAGGTGGTGAGCGCGAGGTATAGCCCGCCCAGGCGCAGCGCCGGGAAGCCCACCCCCCAGCCCACCACGCCGCACACCACGGCCGAGACCGGCAGCGTCGCCCAGAAGGACCAGTCGAGCAGCGACATCGGGATCGCCGTCGCATAGGCGCCGACCGCGAAGAAGGCGCCATGGCCCAGCGAGATCTGGCCGTTATAGCCGGTGACGATGTTCAGCCCGAGCACGGCCAGCGCCATGATCACGGCGAGCGTGAGCTGGAACAGATGGAAGCTCTCGAGCACCCAGAGTGGCAGGATGGCCAGGGCGAGACCGCCGGCGATCAGCAAAGGCTTCATGCGCTCAAACCCGGCTGAAGACGACGCGGCCGAAGAGGCCCGAGGGCCGCACGACCAGCACGCCGATGATGATGACCAGCGCCACGGTGAGCTTGAGTTCAGTGCCCACCACATAAGCGCCCGCCAGGTTCTCCAGCACGCCCACCATGAAGCCGCCGATCACCGCCCCCGTCGGATTGTCGATGCCGCCCAGCAACGCGCCGGCAAAGGCATAGAGCAGGATGCCCAGCATCATGTTGGGGTCGAGGAAGACGGCGGGTGCCACCATCATCCCCGCGACCGAGCCGATCGCCGCCGCCAGGCCCCAGCCCAGCGCCAGCATCCAGCCCACACGAATGCCCACCAGCCGCGCCGAGCGCGGATTATACGCGGCCGCCCGCATGGCGAGCCCGAGCGAGGTATGCGCGAAGAACAGATAGACCAGGATCAGCACCGCCAGCGTCACCGCCGTGCTGCCCAGCTCATGCGCGGAAACCAGGCCACCGAAGAGCAGCCCATCGCTCTGGAAGGGCGTCGGGAAGGCCTTGGTGGTGTGGCCGAAGATCCAGCCCGTGGCGTTGCTGATGATGAGCAGCATGCCGATGAAGACGCCGACATGCGTCAGCACCGGCGCATTCTGCACCGGCCGCATCAGGATGCGCTCCACCAGCGCGCCGATGACAAAGGAGACGACGAGCGTCGCGAAGAACGCCACCCAATAGGGCAGCCCGGCCTGGATCATGGTGAGTGCGATGAAGGTGGAGAGTGTCGCCATCTCCCCTTGCGCGAAATTCACGTGATGCGTCGCCTGGTAGATCATCACCAAAGCGAGCGCGACCGAGGCGTAGATGCCGCCTGTCGCGATGCCGGCGATCAACTGATGGGCAAATCCATCCATGTGGTCAGTACCCCAGATAGGCGCGGCGGATGGCCTCATCCTGCCGGATTTCGGCGGCGGGGCCGGAGGTGACGATGTGCCCCGTCTCGATCAGGTAGGCGCGGTCGGCCAGCTCCAGCGCGAGATTGGCATTCTGCTCGACCAGAAGGATGCCGACGCCGCTCTCCTCGCGGATGCGCCGCATGATGCCGAAGATCTCCTGCACGATGAGCGGCGCCAGGCCGAAGGAGGGCTCGTCCAGCAACAGCAGTTTCGGCCGCATCAGCAGCGCGCGCGCGATCGCCAGCATCTGCTGCTCGCCGCCCGAGAGCGTGCCGGCCTGCTGCTTCCAGCGCTGCCTCAGGCGGGGGAACCACTCCCACATGCGCTCGAAATCAGCATGAACCTGCGCGTCGCGGCGGGTGTAGGCGCCCAGCTTGAAATTCTCCTCGACCGTCAGTTCCATGAAGGTGCCGCGCCCATCGGGCACATGCGCCACGCCCAGCCGCGCAATCTCCTCGGTCGCCATGCCCGTGATGCGCTGCCCGTTGAACAGCACATCCCCCTCGGTGCGGATCATGCCGCAGACGGCGCGCAGCGTGGTGGTCTTGCCCGCGCCATTCGCGCCGAGCAGTGCGGTTACGCTGCCCTCCTCCACCACGAGATCCAGGCCGTGCAGCACCTGGATCGGGCCGTAGCCGCCGCGGAGATTCTTCACCTCAAGCAGCATGCGCGTCATGCCCATCACCGAGGTAGGCCCGGATCACCTCTTGGCTCGTGCGCACCTCATGCGGCGTGCCGTCGGCGATCTTCCTGCCGAAGTCGAGCGCCACCACCTTGTCCGAGACGCGCATGACGAGGCTCATGTGATGCTCGACCAGCAGGATGCTGAGATCGAAGCTGGCGCGCACCTGCTCCAGCAGGCGCGCCAACTCGTCCACCTCGCCGTGGTTCAGCCCGCCCGCCGGCTCATCGAGCAGCAGGAGCCTGGGCTGGGAGATCAGCGCGCGCGCCATCTCGACGCGCTTCTGCGTGCCGAAGGGCAGGTCCGCGACCGGCACATCCGCGACAGCCTCCAGCGCCAGCAGGCCGAGCAGTTCCTCCGCGCGGCGTGCAGCAACCCGGTCCTCCTCGCGCGCTGCGGGCAGGCGCAGCGCGTGGGCGAGGAAGCCCGCGCGCCCTTGGGAATGCGCGCCGGCCAGCACGTTCTCCCGCACCGACATGCTGCGGAACAGGGCGAGGTTCTGGAAGGTGCGGCCGAGGCCGAGCGGCGCCATCGCATGGCGCGGCAGGCCTGTGGTGTTGGTGCCCGCGAAGGTGACGCTCCCCTCGCTCGGCCGGTAGATCCCGCTGATGATGTTGAAGAGCGTGGTCTTGCCCGCCCCATTCGGGCCGATCAGCCCGCAGATCTGCCGCTCCTCCACGGCGAAGGACACGCCGGCGACGGCCGTGACGCCGCCGAAGCGCATCACGACATCGCGCACCTCAAGCAGCGCCAAGCGCCGCCCCTGGGTTGCTGGCACGCATCTCAATCCTCCCTCGGCCGCTTCGCGGCCGGTGTGTTCTTCAGGCGAATGCAGCCTGAAAAGCCGCGCGCCCGCAAGGAGAATTCACGCCGCGCGCGTGCCCTCCGGCACCAGGCCACCCATGGCGCGCGTCAACGCCGCGGCCGCCTCCCGCACGCGCGGGCCCATCGCCGCGACCTTCGCGTCATCCATCCGCACCGTGGGGCCAGAGATGGAGACGCCGCCCACCGGCTCGCCGAACTCATTGAACACGGCCGCCGCCACGCAGCGCATGCCGAGGTTGCGCTCCTCGTCATCCACCGAGAAGCCGCGCGCGCGGATGCCGAGGAGATCGGCGGCGAGGCTCGCGCGCGTCGCATGGGTCTTGGCCGTGAAGACCTCGAGCGGCAGGCGCTTGAGCATGGCGTCGCGCTGGCGCGGCTCTGTGAAGGCGAGGATGGCCTTGCCGATGCCGGACGCATGCAGCGGGCTGCGCGTGCCGGGGCGGAAGAACGCACGAATGGCTTCGTGCGTCTCCACCTGGCTCACGAACACCACGCAATCCTCATCGGCCAGCGCGAGATTCGCGGTCTCGCCCGATTCCAGCATCAGATCCTGGATGATGGCGCGGCCCTGCTCGGCGAGCTTTCGGCGCCGCAGGAAGCCGGCCCCCATGCGGAAGGTCTCGATGCCGATGAACCAAAGCTGGTCGGCCTCGTTGAATTCCACCATGCCGTGCGCCTGCAGCGTGGTCAGCATGCGATAGGCGGTCGAGGCCGCGATGCCCGATTGCTGCGAGATCTCGGTCAGCGAAAGGCCATTGCCAGCGGCCAGAAGCTTCATCAGGACGATCGCGCGATCAAGCGACTGGACCGAGCTGGCCTCGGCCGGCTGGGCCGTGCCGCGGGGCCGCCCGCGGGAGCGCTTTTCGGCTGGGGGTTTCGGCATGCTGCCGGAAATATTTTTTGCCATCTGGAAAACTCCCGGGGCAATGGAAAACCACAAACAGCGCAGAGTCAGTAGGTTAAGCAAATTTTTCCGCACTGCAAAATAATATTTTGAAAAAATTGCACCAAAACGCGCCACCTGTCATTCAGCGTTTACCGCAACGACCTCGCAGGGGAAGAACTCATGGCCAAGATGCGCGCAGTGGATGCAGCGGTTCTCGTGCTGGAAAAGGAAGGCATGGATTGCGCCTTCGGCGTCCCCGGGGCCGCGATCAACCCCTTCTACAATGCGATGAAGAAGCACGGCAAAATGCGCCACATCCTGGCACGCCACGTGGAAGGCGCCTCGCATATGGCCGAGGGCTATACCCGCGCGAAGCACGGCAATATCGGGCTCTGCATCGGCACCTCCGGCCCCGCCGGCACCGACATGATCACCGGCCTCTACTCCGCCCAGGCCGACAGCATCCCCATCCTCTGCGTCACCGGCCAGGCGCCCCGCGCCAAGCTGCAGAAGGAGGATTTCCAGGCGGTGGACATCGCCTCGATCGCCGCCCCCGTGACCAAGTGGGCGGTGACGGTGATGGAGCCCTACCTGGTGCCCATGGCCTTCCAGAAGGCCTTCCACCTGATGCGCAGCGGCCGCCCCGGCCCCGTGCTGATTGACCTGCCGGTGGACGTGCAGGTCGCCGAGATCGAGTTCGACATCGAGACCTACACCTCCCTCCCCGTCTACAAGCCCGCCGCCAGCCGCGCCCAGATCGAGAAGGCGCTGACCATGCTGAACGAGGCGGAGCGACCGCTGATCGTCGCCGGCGGCGGCATCATCAACGCCGATGCCAGCGCCGAGCTCGTGGAATTCGCCGAGATCACCGGCATCCCCGTGATCCCCACGCTGATGGGCTGGGGCACCATCCCCGATGATCATGACCTGATGGCCGGGATGTGCGGCCTGCAGACGAGCCACCGCTACGGCAATGCCAACATGCTCGCGAGCGACTTCGTGCTCGGCATCGGCAATCGCTGGGCGAACCGGCAGACCGGCAGCATCGACAAGTTCACCGCGGGCCGGAAGTTCGTGCATGTGGACATCGAAGGCACGCAGATTGGCCGCGTCTTCGCGCCCGACTACGGCATCGTCTCCGATGCGTTGGCCGCACTCGACCTCTTCGTGAAGGTGGCGATCGAGTGGAAGACGGCGGGCAAGCTGCGCGACCGTGGTACCTGGGCCGCCGAGTGCCTGGCGCGCAAGCACTCCATGCTGCGCGAGACGCATTACGACCAGGTGCCGCTCAAGCCGCAGCGCGTCTACCAGGAAATGAACGAGGCCTTCGGGCGGGACACCTGCTACGTCACCACCATCGGCATCAGCCAGATCGCGGGCGCGCAGCACCTGCGCGTCTACAACCCCCGCAACTGGATCAATTGCGGCCAGGCCGGCCCGCTGGGCTGGACGCTGCCGGCGGCCCTCGGCGTGCGCGCGGCGGACCCGGAAAAGCAGATCGTGGCCCTCTCCGGCGACTACGACTTCCAGTTCCTGATCGAAGAGCTGGCGGTCGGCGCCCAGCACAAGCTGCCCTACCTGCATGTCGTCGTGAACAACTCCTATCTCGGCCTCATCCGCCAGGCGCAGCGCGGCTTCGAGATGGATTTCGAGGTCTCGCTCTCCTTCGAGAACATCAACATGGAGCATGACGAAGCCCTCTCGGGCTACGGCGTGGACCATGTGGCCGTGGCCGAGGGCCTGGGCTGCAAGGCCATCCGCGTCCGCAGCCCGAACGAGTTCAAGCAGGCCTTCGCCGATGCCAAGGCGCTGATGGCCGAGCACCAGGTGCCTGTGGTGATCGAGTTCATCCTGGAGAAGGTGACGAACATCCCGATGGGCACGGAGATCGACGCGATCAACGAGTTCGGCGGCGCGCTGGATGTGGCGCCGGCTGTGAAGGAACTGGCGGCCGCGAAGTAGCGCCGCTTTCTTCTCGACCTTTGCAGGCGTGGTGATAGGCTTCCAGGCAAGCGCCCGTCTCCGCGGCGCATGTCCTGGGAGCCCTCATGCGCCGTCTCTTGCTTGCCACCCTCCTGGCCTTCGCCCTGGCCCCGCCGGCCTGGGCCTGGCCCGACCGGCCCGTCACGATCATCGCGCCCTTCGGCCCCGGCACCTCGGTGGATATCGTGGCCCGCATCCTGGCACCCAGGCTGCAAGCCGCCTGGGGCCAGCCGGTCGTCGTCACCAATGTGACGGGCTCGGCCGGTACGATCGGCGTGGACCGCGCGGTGCGCGCGACGGATGGGCACACCCTCCTTCTCTCGGCCGACGCCGCCATCGTCGTGCGCGTCAGCATGGCACCGCGCCCGCCCTATGACCCCAGGCGCGACCTCGCGCCCATCACGCTGATCGGCCGCACGCCCAACATCCTCGTCGTCGCCAACAGCCTGCCGGCGCGGAACCTGGCCGAGCTGGTGGCGCTGGCCCGCGCGCGGCCCGGCACGCTGACCTTCGGCCATGCCGGGAACGGCACCTCCCAGCATATCGGCGGCGAGATGCTGGCGCAGATGGCGGGTCTGGAGCTCACCGGTGTCGCCTACAATGACGGCGCCGCGCAGATCCAGGATGTGCTGACGGGCCGCGTCACCATGTCCTTCCAGAGCGGCGTCGTGGCGCTGCCGCGCCTGCGCGACAACGCCTGGCGCGCTCTGGCCGTCTCCTCCCCCGCGCGCATGCAGGCCGCGCCCGAACTGCCGACCGTGGCGGAGCTCGGTTACCCCGGCTTCGATGCCGTCGCCTGGCTCGGTGTGCTCGCACCGGCCGCCATGCCCGCCGCGCAGATCGCGCAGGTGAACCGCGCCGTCGTCGCCGCCCTGGCGGAGCCGGAGATCCGCGCGCGCCTCGCGGAACTCGGCGTTGAACTCGTGGGCGGTTCGCCCGAGGAGTTCCGCGCCATGATCGAACGCGAAATCCCCCGCATGGCCGGCGTGCTGCAACGCGCCGGCATCCGACCGGAGTAGGCCGCCATGCCGCTTGGAACCCTCAACCACTTCACCGTCTATGCGGTGGACCTCGAACGCACGCGCGATTTCTGGCGGGACGTGATGGGGCTGGCGGATGGCGACCGCCCGCCGCTCGGCTTCCCCGGGCACTGGATGTACTCGGCCGGCGCGCCCACCGTGCATCTCGTTGGCCCGCGCGAGGGCGATGACGGCAAGCCCGCGCGCCGCAGCCAGCCGACCGGCCAGCTGGACCACATCGCCTTCAGCGCCACCGGCCTCGCCGAGACGCGGCAGCGGCTTCAAAAGCACAACATCCCCTTCCGGGAGATGGTGGTTCCGCGCGACGGCCAGACTCAGCTCTTCTTCCACGACCCGGATGGGGTGGGCATCGAGCTGAACTTCCCGGCCTCCGAAGCCGGGAGCTGACCGGCGCTACTGCGGACGCACACCCATGGCGATGGTCCGCTCATCCATGCGCGGATCGTGGCGCAGGCCCCGCCGCACCGCCCAGGTGTTGAGATACTGCACCAGCTGGATCACCGGGCGCTCCTCGGCGAACATCTGCACCGCCTCGTGCCACATCGCCTCGCGCCGTTCGTCATCCATGGTGGCCGAGGCCTCGGCCGTGAAGGCGTCGAAGCGCGGGTTGGAGTAGCGGGCATTGTTGTTGGCGCCGGTCAGGCGCTGACGGTCATGGGTTGAGACGATGTTGACCAGGAAGTTCGAGGCCTCGCCGGTCGAACTGCCCCAGGCACCGATCTGCATGCCGAATTCGATGCGCGCGCGGCGCGGCACGAAGCCGGTCCAGGGCAGCGCCTCCACCTGCGTGCGCACGCCGATGCGCGTCCACATCTGCGCGACACCCTGGGCGAGGCGCGCATCATTGGGCCAGCGGTCATTGGGCGTGGAGAGCGTCAGGCGGAAGCCGTCCGGGAAGCCGGCCTCGGCCAGCAGGCGGCGGGCGGCGTCGGGATCGAAGGGGTCAGGCCGGACCTGCGGGTTGTAGCCGAAGGCGCCGGGGGGCAGCCATTGCGCGGTGGATTGCGCGGCCCCCTCCATCACGCGCTCCACGAGTGCATCGCGGTTGATGGCGAGGCTGAGGGCGCGGCGCACCCGCGCATCCTTGAAGGGATTGGCGGCGAGCGGCTGGCCGGCATTGTCGGTCACACCGGGCGGTGAAGTATCGCGCGAGAAGTCGGGCGCCATGTAGACGGTGCGAAGGCTCGGGATTTCGGTGACCGTGATGCGCGGGTCACGCCGCAGCCGGGCGAGGTCGCTCGTCGGGATCTGCTCTATGACATCTACATCGCCCGCCAGAAGTGCGGCGGTGCGCGATGCGTCGTTCAACAGCATGCGGTAGCTGACACGCGCCCAGGGCTCGGCGCCGCCGAAATAGGCGTCGTTGCGCGTCATCTCCACGCGATCGCCCGTGCGGAAGCTGACGAATCGATAGGGCCCGGTGCCGATGGCCGCACGCCCGCTGTTGAAATCCTCCGTGGCCAGCCCTTCCGCCGCGTGGCGCGCGACGATGGAGACCGAGGCGAGGTCGAGCGGCATGAGTGGATGCGGCGCGCTGGTGTGCAGGCGGATGAGGTGCGGGTTCACGACCTCCACGCGCTGGATGGCGCGCAGGAAGCCGCCGAAGCCGCCCGGGCTGTTCGGCACATTGGGGACGCGGGCGAAGGTGAAGACCACGTCGTCGGCGGTGAAGGGGCGGCCATCATGCCAGGTCACGCCCTGGCGCAGCTCCAGCTCCCAGATCGTGTCCGAGACGGGGCGCCAGGCGGTGGCGAGCGAGGGGTGCGGCCGCGCCCTTCCGTCGCGCTCGATCAGACGGTCGAAGATGTGCATGGTCAGCGCGTTGTTCGGGCCGACATTGTGGAAATGCGGGTCGATCGTCGTGACCGGCGCGCCGGACCCGATGGACAAGGTCTGCGCTTGCGCGGAGAGGCTGATCGCCGCCGCGAAAATCGCCGTGAACCACTTGCCCATCATGACCTCCTGCCTGTTCAGCGGAAGGCTAACATCACTGCAATCCGGCCGCCTACTCTTCCTCGCGCCGGACGCGGCTTTGCACCACCGGGCGGGTGGGCCCCGCACCCTGGCGGCTGATCGGGATGGAGCGGACCTTCACCTCCGGCAGCGGGCGCTGGAGGTCGATATGGAGCAGGCCATTGTCCAGGAAGGCGCCCTCCACCTCGATCCCCTCGGCCAGCACGAAGGCGCGCTGGAACTGCCGCGCCGCGATGCCGCGATGGATGAAGATGCGCCCCTCCGAATCGTCCCGCTGGCGTCCGCGGATGACGAGCTGGTTGTCCTCCTGCGTGATCGCCAGGTCATCCATGGAGAAGCCGGCGACGGCCAGCGTGATGCGCAGCCGCGCCTCGCCCGTCTGCTCGATATTGTAGGGGGGATAGCCCTCGGCGTTCTTCTGGACGCGGTCGAGCATCTGTTCGAGGTGGTCGAAGCCGAGAAACAGCGGCGAACCGAACACCGAGGATCGAGACATGCAGCCTCCTGCCGGGAGCGAGGACCGTCCGGCGCCCCGTTCTGGCGGCGCCGGACCCTCCAAGACTTGGCCCGCCCGCCGCCAGCTTGCAAGGTCCGTTGCCAGGGTGGGGGCCAGGCGCTACCTCACGGCTCATCATGAACGACGAAAAACTCCCCATTCTCCTGGTGCCCGACCCTCGGCTGCGCCTGAAGTGCCGCCCTGTGGCGGAGGGCGACGCGGATGCGGTGCGGGCGCTCGCCCCGCGCATGCTGGCGACGATGTATGCCGCCCCCGGCATCGGCCTCGCTGCGCCGCAGATCGGCTCCGACCTCAGGCTCGTCGTGCTGGATTGCGGCGGCAAGGACACGCCGGAGCCGATGGTGCTGGTGAACCCCGAGATCATCGCCGCCAGCAAGGAACTCGGCATCCGGGAGGAAGGCTGCCTCTCGCTGCCTGGCCTCTATGCCGATGTGGAGCGCCCGCAGCGCATCAAGATCCGCTGGCGCGAGCTGGACGGCTCGCGGAAGGAGATGGAGGCCGAGGGGCTGCTCGGCGTCTGCATGCAGCACGAGCTCGATCACTTGAACGGCGTGCTCTTCGTGGACCACCTCTCGGCCCTGAAGCGCAACATGATGCTGCGCAAGCTGGCCAAGGAGCTGAAGCTGAAGGCGCGGGACGCCGAGGGTGGGTAAGCCCCTCCGGATTGCGTTCATGGGCAGTCCGGATTTCGCAGTGCCCGCCCTCCAGGCGCTGCACGCCGCCGGGCATGACATCCGCGCCGTCTATACCCAGCCGCCCAAGCCCGCAGGGCGCGGCCAGCAGGAAACCCCCTGCCCCGTGCACCGCGCGGCGCTCGACCTCGGGCTCGAAGTCCGCACACCCGCGCGCGTGAAGCGCGATGCCGAGGCGCATGCGGCCTTCGCGGCGCTCGACCTCGATGTCGCTGTCGTGGCCGCCTATGGGCTGATCCTGCCGCCCGCCATGCTCGACGTGCCGCGGCGCGGCTGCCTGAACATCCATGCCTCGCTGCTGCCGCGCTGGCGCGGCGCCGCACCCATCCATGCCGCCATTCTGCACGGCGATGCCGAGAGTGGCGTGACCATCATGCGCATGGAGGAGGGCCTCGACACCGGCCCGATGCTGCTGAGCGAATCCGTGCCGCTGACGCCCCGCAGCACCACGCCCGAGCTGCATGACGCGCTCGCGGCAATCGGCGCGCGGCTGATCCTCCGCGCGCTGGACGAAGCCCCGCCCGGAACGCCGCAGCCCGAGCAGGGCGTGACCTACGCCGCCAAGCTCACCAAGGCGGATGGGCTGCTGGACTGGACGCAGCCCGCCGCGGCGCTCGACGCCCGCGTGCGCGCCATGAACCCCTGGCCGGGCGCCTATTTCCCCCATGCGGGCGAGGTGCTGCGCGTGCTGGCGGCCGAACCCGCCGCAGGTGCCGGCGCGTCCGGCACGGTGCTGGACGGGCCAGGCCTGGTCATCGCCTGCGGCAGCGGCGCGCTGCGCCTGTTGCGGCTGCAGCGCCCCGGCCGGGCGGCGATGGAGGCCGAGGCCCTGCTGCGTGGTTACCCACTGCCAGCGGGAACACAGTTCGGCTGATGCCCAGCTATGCCCTCCTCGTCGAATATGACGGCACCGAATTTGTCGGCTGGCAGCGGCAATCCAACGGCATTTCGGTGCAGCGGGTGGTCGAGGAAGCGGCCGCGCGGCTCAATGACGGCGTGCCGCCCACCGCCACCGCCTCGGGCCGCACGGATTCCGGCGTGCATGCCGAGGGGCAGGTGGTGCAGGTCGCTGTCAGCGCCGAGTTGCCGCCAACCCGGCTGCGCGCGGCACTCGACTTCCACACGCGCCCCCACCGCATCGCCATCCGCGGCGCGGCCTTCGCGGCCGAGGGCTGGTCGCCGCGCTTCTCCGCCATCCAGCGGCACTACCGGTATCGAATCCTCAATCGCGCGGCCAAGCCTGCCCTGGAGGAGGGGCGCGTCTGGCATGTGCCGCTGCCGCTCGATGCCGGGGCGATGCATGAGGCGGCGCAGGGTTTGCTCGGCCGGCATGATTTCTCCGCCTATCGCGCTGCCTCCTGCCAGGCGGAATCGGCCGTGCGCACGCTGGAGCGGCTGGACGTGATCCGCGCGGGCGAGGAGATCCACATCCTCGCCTCGGCGCGCAGCTTCCTGCACCACCAGGTCCGCAACCTCGTCGGTACGCTTTTCGAGGTGGGGCTCTGCCGCCGCCCGGTGGCATGGCCGCGCCAGGTGCTGGACGGGCAAGACCGTCGCGCCGCCGGCCAGACCGCGCCGCCGCAGGGGCTCACCTTCCTGCGCGTGGACTACCCCGAGCCGATCAGTTGGCTCTGATCAAGTACCCGAGATGCGGCCCGTGACACCACCGATGAAGAGGCCCAACGCCAGGTCGAGCACGACGAACATCACCGCCGTCATGCTCTGCACGCCGAGCGCCGTGCGCGCCACGAACCATTCGAGCCACATGGCATAGCCGACGGCAGCCAGGCCCAGCGCATTGCCGACCCAGGCGGGAAGGCCGAGCGCCGGCGGCACCAGCAGCACCACCAGCAGCAGGTACTGCACGATGTTGGTCCAGTTCCAGGCGGCGATGAATTGCGGCCATTGCTCGGCCCGCTTTGCCTGCTCGGCGAGCATGCGCGAGGCAAGCGCAAAGGCGACCCAGCCCAGCGCATAGCCCACCAGCTCGCCCGCCAGCGCCACCGGCACGCCCGCCGGCGGTGCCGCCTGCATCCACCAGGCGATGAGGCGCAACGCCACGAAGAGCGGCAGGCAGACCAGCGCCGCCAGGAAGGAGTGGCGCGCGGAATCCATCCCCGGCGGGATCAGCAGCAGGCCTTCCGCCCGCCCACGCGCGAAGAGCCAGGCCGCGGCGAGCCCGTTGATGATGCTGGGCGGATTCAGCGGAGACACTCCTCAAGCACGGCGCGATAAAGGCCCGCGAGCGCCCGCAATTCCTCGACCGGCGCGCGTTCATCGCGCTGGTGCAGCGTGGCGCCGACGGCGCCCAGCTCCGCCACGGGGCAATAATGGGTGATGAACCGCGCATCCGAGGTGCCGCCGCCGGTGTCGAGCTTCGGCGTGATGCCAGTGCTGCGCTCCACGGCACGGCTCAGCGCTTCAACGAAGGGGCCGGGCTGGGTGAGAAAACTCTCGCCCGAGACCTGCACGCGCAGGTCGTGGTCGGGCGCGTGCGCGGCCAGCACAGCCTGCAGATGCGCGGTCAGTGCCGCCGAATTGTGCCGGTCGTTGAAGCGGATGTTCAGGAAGGCGCGGGCCTCGGCCGGGATCACGTTGGTGGCGGAGTTGTCCACCTGGATGCCGGTGACCTGCAGCGTCGAGGCTTCGAACCAGTCGCTGCCCGCATCGAGCGACGTGCTGGTCAGCACGTGCAGCACCTGCGTCAGCCGATGCACCGGGTTGTCGGCCAGCTGCGGATAGGCGCTGTGACCCTGCTTTCCCCGCACAATGATCCAGGCATTCATGCTGCCGCGCCGGCCGATCTTGATGGTGTCGCCCAACGCCGCCTTGGAGGTCGGCTCGCCCACCACGCACATGTCGGGCGTGTGGCCATGCTCGGCCATCCATTCCAGCACGCGGCGCGTGCCATTCACCGAGGGGCCTTCCTCATCGCCCGTGATGAGCAGGGAGAGGGAGCCGGGATGGTTCGGGTTGGCGTTCAGATAATCGGTCAGCCCCGCCACGAAGGCGGCGATGCCGCCCTTCATGTCACAGGCGCCGCGGCCGTAGAGCACGCCGTCGCGGATCACGGCGGCGAAGGGGCTATCGGCCCAGGCGGCCTCGTCGCCTGGCGGCACCACATCGGTGTGGCCGGCGTAGCAGAGATGCGGGCCGTCGGTGCCGCGGCGCGCGAAGAGATTGTCCACCTCGTTGAATCGGAGCCGCGTGCAGGCGAAGCCAAGCGCCTTGAGTGCCGCCTCCATGACATCCAGCGCGCCGTCATCGGCGGGCGTCACGCTGCGGCAGCGGATAAGCGCCTGCGCGAGAGGGATCGGATCGGTCGGGCTATTCGTCACGTTGGGCGCACCGCCAGTCATCGGTGAGTTGCCCGGCGAAGCCCCAATCCTGCTCCGCGATCTCCTGGATCACGATGTGCATGTGCTCGGGCTTCTTGCCCAGCACGCGGGCCAGCGTCGCCGTGAAGTCACGGACGATCTCGGCCTTCTGCGCGCGCGTGGCACCCGCCGTGATCTGGAGGTTCACATAGGGCATGCCTCAGTCGCGCAGCAGGTCGTTGATGCTGGTCTTGGCGCGGGTCTGCGCGTCCACCCGCTTCACGATCACGGCGCAGTAGAGCGAGGGCCCCGGCGAGCCGTCCGGCAGCGGCTTGCCGGGCAGGCTGCCGGGCACCACCACCGAATAGGCCGGCACGCGGCCCACGAAGACCTCGCCCGTCGCGCGGTCGATGATCTTGGTCGTCGCCGAGAGGAACACGCCCATGGAGAGCACGGAGCCCTGCTCGACGATGACACCCTCCACCACCTCGGAGCGTGCGCCGATGAAGCAGTCATCCTCGATGATGACGGGATTGGCCTGCAGCGGCTCCAGCACGCCGCCGATGCCGACACCGCCCGAGAGATGCACATTCTTGCCGATCTGCGCGCAGGAACCGACGGTGGCCCAGGTGTCCACCATCGTGTTGGCGCCGACATGGGCGCCGAGGTTCACGAAGCTCGGCATCAGCACCACATTGGGTGCGATATAGGCGGAGTGGCGGGCCACGGCGCCGGGCACGGCGCGGAAGCCCGCTTCCTTCCAGCGGTTCGGGCCCCAGCCGGCCCACTTGAGCGGCACCTTGTCATAGGCGCCGGCGGCAGTGTCCATCGGCGCCGAATCGGTCAGCCGGAAGGAGAGCAGCACCGCCTGCTTCAGCCACTGGTTCACCTGCCAGCCGGCGGCACCCTTCTCGGCCACGCGGGCTTCGCCGCGGTCGAGCATCTCCAGCGCCGCCTGCACGTCCTCGCGGGCCGGCCCCTGCGTCGTGGCGGAGAGCGTGTCGCGCTTCTCCCAAAGGGCTTCGATGCGGGCTTGCAGGGTCATGGCGTGCGGGCTCCTCCGATGTCGGGCAGAGGCTTCGCAGCGAGGGGGCGGGGTGTCAATCTCGCCGGGCGTATTCCCGTGCCAGCTTCCGGCGCGCCGCAAGCTGCTGCACCATCCCGTCAGGCTCTCCGCAGGATTCACCGTATGGCAACGCTTCCCTGGACCGCCTTCCTGGCTCCCGCGCTGGCACTCGCGCTCGCCGGCCCGGCTGGGGCGCAGCCGGCGCGCCCCGCGCCGCAGGCCCCGGCCACCGCCTCTCCGCCGCCTGCCGCCGCACCCTCCGCCCCTCCCGCTGCCGCCCTGCCCGACCGCACCCAGGCCAATTTCGGCGATTGGCTGGTGCGCTGCGAGACCCAGCGCCCGCAAGGCCAGCCGGTGGTTCGCGTCTGCGAGATGGCGATCGCCATGACCGACCAGCGCGGCCAGACCATCGCGCAGGTCGTCCTCGGCCGCATCGGCCGCAATGATGCCTATCGGATGCTGGTGCAGCTCCCGCTCGAGCTGCGCGTGGACCAGGCCGCCCGCCTCCTGCTCGACCCCGCGGCCACGCCGGCCGAGGCGATCAACCTGCCCTTCCGCCTGTGCAGCGCCGCGCGCGGCGGCTGCTTCGGCGAGGTGGAGGCGCTGGCGCCGGTGCTCGTCACCCGCATGCGCGCGCGCGGCGAGGGCCAGGGCCGGCTGGATTTCCGCGACAGCGCCGGGCGCGACGTCCAGATCCTGTTCAGCTTCCGCGGCTTCGGCCAGGCGATGGATGCACTGGAACGCGAAACCGGCGGCTAGCGCATCGCTGCCCGGCAGGCAGGCAGCGAAACCGACCATCATCCCCCGGGGTATGGCGGGTTTGACGGGGCCCGTGCGCGTGCGAAGCTTCCCCCTTGTTTCCGGGGAACACCGCACTTGGCCGATGCCGATCTGAACAGCGCCGCCTGGCGCGTCCCGCCCAGTCGCTACTGGGCGACCCGCCCGGCGGAGTTCGTCTTGCCCGAGAAGCCCGCCTCGTGCTTCGTCACCATGCGCGATGGCTGCCGGCTCGCCGTGGATGTCTGGCTGCCGCAAGGCGTGACCGGGCCTGTCCCAGCCATCCTCATCCACACCCCCTATTATCGGCGCTTCGCCATGCGGCCCGACGGCCAGGGCGAATCCTGCCCGAATGCGGCGAAGTTCCGCGACGCCTTCGTGCCGCGCGGCTATGCGCTCGTCGTCGTGGACATCCGCGGCACGGGTGCGAGCTTCGGCACGCGCGACAGTTTCCGCTCGCCCCGAGAGCGCGAGGATGCCCGCGAGATCAGCGACTGGATCGTGGCACAACCCTGGTCCGATGGCCGCATCGGCGCGACGGGCATTTCCTATCCCGGCGCGGCCTCCGACTTCCTGGCCAGCACCGGCCACCCGGCGGTGCGCGCCATCATCCCGCTGTTTGCCGTCTGGGACACCTGGGCGGATCACTACTATCCCGGCGGCGTGTTCCTGAACCGGCTCGCGCAGGTCTATGACGAACTCATGGTCGCGATGGACCATGACCGGCGGGATCTCCTGGGCAAGGTGAGCTACTTCGCCAACCCGGACCTGGCCGGCCCCGCGCCGGTGGATGAGGATGCGGATGGCAGCCTCGTGCGCGCGGCGGTCGCCGAGCATCTCGGCAATTTCCGCATGCCTGATTTCATCACCGACCTCGCCTTCCGCGAGGAGGCGCTGCCCTATGATCCCAGCTTCTCCTCCGCGCAGATCAGCCCCTATGCGGTCAGCCAGGACATCCCGAAGGATGTCGCGATCTACGCTGTCTCAGGCTGGCTGGATGGCGTGGGCTACGCCAACTCCGCCATTGCCCGCTACCTGACCATGCAGGGCAACCCGACGCATCTGCTGCTGGGGCCGTGGGATCATGGCGCGCGCTGCAACGTCTCGCCCTGGCGCGGCCGCATCGAGCCGGAATTCGCGCTGCTGGCGGAGATGCTGCGCTTCTTCGACGAATACCTGATGGGCCGCGAGACGGGCCTCAAGGACGAGGCGCCGATCCACTATTTCTCGATGCATGGCGAGAGCTGGAACGCCGCGCAGCAATGGCCGCCCATCCCCGAGACGACGCGACTGCACTTCGCCCCCGGCGCGCTGGGCAGCACGCCCGGCAGCAACAGCGTGGCGGCGCATCCGAGCGACTTCGCCTGGGGCTCGGGCGTGGGCACGCGCTATGAGCGCATCGCCGCCATCAACGCGCTGGACTACCACACCGACTGGACGGAGCGGGTGGCCAGCCTCCCCGCCTATGACACCGCGCCCTTCGAGCGCGACATGGTCCTGAGCGGCCATGTCATCGCCGACCTCATGATCGCCTCCAGCGAGGCCGACGCCTCCATCCTCTGCTACATCTCGGAAATCGAGGCGGATGGCACGGCGCGCTACGTGACCGAAGGGCTGCTGCGGGCGCTGCATCGTGCCGAGGCGCCCAACCCGCCCAACTACCAATCCACTTGGCCCTTCCGCAGCTTCCACCGCGCCGATGCGAAGCCGCTGGAACCGGGCGTGGCCGAGCGCATGCGCATCCCGCTGCTGCCGACATCCTGGGTGTTCAAGGCGGGTTCGCGGCTGCGCTTCTCGCTGGCGGGCACCGATGCGGACCACATCAAGCAGATCCCGCATGGGCGGCCGCCCGTGCTGAGCCTGCACTTCGGCGCCTCTGCGCTCGACCTGCCCCTCAAGCCCTTCCAGGAGTGACCGATATGCGTGCCACCCGCCGCGCCCTGCTCGCCTCGCCGCTTGCCACGCCGGCTCTCGCGCAGATGCCCACGCGCCCCTTCCGCATGATCCTGCCGCAGGGCCCCGGCTCGGCGAATGACACGGTGGCACGCCTCATCGCCGAGCCGATGGGCCGCAGCCTCGGCCAGCCGGTGATCGTCGAGAATCGCCCGGGCGCCAATGGCATGGTGGCGATCAACCTCTTGAAGCAGCAGGCGCCGGATGGCACGGCCATGCTGCTCTCGGGCGTCTCGCAGCTCTCCTTCAACCCGCATCTCTACCCGAACCTGCCCTATGATCCCGTGCGGGACTTCACCTATGTGGCGCCCGTCACGGATGCGCCCTTCATCCTGATCGCGAGCAAGCGCTCGGGCATCACGAATGTCGCGCAATTGCTGGAGCGCGCGCGGGCCGAACCCGGGCGGCTCACCTATGGCAGCGCGGGCATCGGCAACTCCACGCATCTCTCGGTCGAGATGATCGCCGACCGCGCCAATGTCCGCTTCACCCATGTGCCCTATGGCGGCACCGGCCCGGCGCTGACCAGCGTGATCTCGGGCGAGACGGATTTCATGATCATCGTCCTTGCGGTCGCGCTCGGGCAGGTGCGGGCGGGGGCGGTCTCGCCGCTCGCCCTGGTGGCACCCCGGCGCCTGCCCTTCCTGCCCGACCTCGTGACCCAGGCCGAGGCGGGCATCACCGCGCCGCTCATGCCCGGCTGGTTCGGCCTGGTGGGCCCGGCCGGCGTGCCGGAGCCGGTGGTGAACCAGGTGAATGCCGCGGTGCGCGCGGCCCTCGCCGATGAAGGCGTGCAGCGGCGCCTCACCGATGTCGTGCTGGTGCCCATCCCCGGCTCGCCCGCCGATCTGCTGGCGCGGATGCGGCAGGACAGCCAGGTCTGGGGCGAGTTCATCCGCGCGCGCGGTTTGCGACCCGAGTAGCGCGCGCCTGCCTTGCCTCATTCCGGCTTCGGCCTGACAGTTGATGCGTCCAACAACGGAAACGCCCCATGAAACTCGCCTTCTCTCCCGCCAGCCCCTATGTCCGCAAATGCATGGCCGCCGCCATTGCGCGCGGGATCGACAGCCAGATCGAGCTCTGGACGGTGCCGACGGTGGACCCTTCGCTCGTGCCGGTGAACCCGCTCTCCAAGGTGCCGTCCCTCGTCACGCCTGAGGGGCAGTGCCTCTATGACAGCCCGGTGATCTGCGAATATCTCGACAGCGTGGGCTCCGCCCCCGGCCTGTTTCCGGCGCCCGGCCCCGCGCGCTGGAACGCGCTGCGCCAGCAGGCGCTGGGCGATGGCATCATGGACGCGACCCAGCCGCGCCGCCGCGAATTGACGCTGCCGCAGGATGAGGGCCGCATCACCTACATCCAGGGCCAGCAGCTCAAGGTCACGCGCGCGCTGGCCGCACTGGAAGCGGAGGCCGATACCCTGGGAATGCTCACCACCATCGGCGAGATCACCATCGCCTGCGCCCTGGGCTACATGGATTTCCGCTACGCCAATGAGCCCTGGCGGCCCGGCCACCCCAAGCTCGAGGCCTGGTACGCCAAGGTCGTCGCGCTGCCGCCGATGGCGCGGACCATGCCCCCCGCAGCATGACAATTGCGCGACGGGGGTTCAGCCAGCGCCCCCGTCCCGCTTACCATGCGCGCAGACCATGGAGATTCCGCGCATGCCTGACCCCCGCCTCGCCGAGATCGCCGAACTCATCGAGCTGAAGGCCGATGGCCAATACGGCCTGGCCGACATCAATCAGCGTCAGCACGCCCTGCAATCCGCCTGGCTTGCCGAGCGCGCCGGCTGCTCCGAGGCGCTGATCGCGGCCGCTTTGCTGCACGATATCGGCCACATGGTCCACAACCTCGGCGACAACCCGGCCGAGGCGGGCGTGGATGATGAGCATGAACGCCTGGGCTACGAATACCTCGCCAGCATGTTCGGCCCCGAAGTGACCGAGCCCGTGCGCCTCCACGTGGCCGCCAAGCGCTACCTCTGCGCGACCGAAGCCGACTACTTCGCCAAGCTCTCCAAGGATTCCATCCTGAGCCTGAGTCTCCAGGGCGGCCCCATGTCGCCGGATGAAATCGCCGCCTTTGAAGCAGTGCCGGAATATGCCGATGCCGTGCAGCTGCGGCGCTTCGATGAACAGGCGAAGGTGAAGGGGCTGGAGACGCCGCCCGCGGCGCACTTCATGCGCTATGTGGAGCGGGTGATAAGGCCACAATAAAAGGGCCTCCGGCGGCTGGGGCCGGGGCCCCAGACCCCTGTTATTCTCGTTCGATCCCGGCCATGCGGACGACCTCTGACCAACGCGTGCGCTCGGCCGTCAGCATCGCGTCCATCGCCTCCGGCGTGCCGCCAATCGGCTCCGCGCCCCAGCTCAGCAGCCGCTCCCGCACTTCCGGCTGCCGGATGATCGCGTCGATCTCGGTGGCCAACCGCCGCCGGATCTCGATCGGCGTTCCAGCCGGCGCCGCATAGCCGAGCCAGGCATTCGCCTCATACCCGGCAATTCCCGCCTCCTGCAGCGTCGGCACGTTGGGCAGCAGCGAGAAGCGCCGCGTCCCACCCACCGCGAGCGGCCGCAGCGTCCCGTTCCGGAAATCCTCGAGGAAGGAAGGCGCCTGCTCGATCACCAGCTGGATGCGCCCGGCCAGAAGATCGGTCCGCGCCGGCGCGCCACCGCGATACTGCACCATCTCCATCTCGACGCCGCCGGCCAGCGAACGGAACATCTCGACCGTGAGGCGGGACGCCATGCCCGAGGTCGCGAAGTTGATCGAGCCGGGCCGGGACCGCGCGAGGGCCAGAAATTCCGCGACATTGCTGACGCCGAGCGAGGTCGGCACCACCATCACATAAGGGATCAGCGCCACCATCGAGACGCCGACGAGATCGCGCGCGGGATCATAGGGCAGCGTCTTATAGACGAAGGGATTCACCGCCATCGGCCCCGGGCTGCCGGCCAGCAGCGTGTAGCCATCGGGGGCGGCCTTCGCCACCGCATCGGCGCCCAGGATGCCGAAGGCGCCGGCGCGGTTCTCGACCGCCACCTGCTGGCCGAGCGGCCGCGCCAAATTCTCCGCGATGAGGCGCGCGATCAGGTCCGTAGCCCCGCCCGGCGCGAAGGGGACCACCACGCGCAGCGGGCGCGCCGGCCAGGTTTGCGCCTGCGCGAGCGAGGGTGCTGCGAGGGCGGCCAGGGTGATGCGACGCGTGAGTTTCATTCGGCGGCCCTCTTCACGAAAAAGCAGTTCTCCGGACGCGCGAGGCCGAGATTGTCGCGCAATGTGCGGCCCTGATATTCCGTGCGGAACAACCCGCGCCGCTGCAACTCCGGCACGACCAGGCGGATGAAGCGCTCCAGCCCCGTCGGCACAACGGGGGCTGCGATCATGAAGCCGTCGCAGGCCTTCTCCAGGAACCAGCGCTCCATCAGGTCGGCCACCTGCTTCGCGCTGCCCTTGAAGAAATTGCCCGCCATCTGCGGCAGGATGGCGCGGTAGGTTTCGCGCACGGTCAGCCCCTGCTCCAGCGCCTTGGCCACGATCGCCTTGCCGATGCCGGTCGGGCCGATATGCTCGAAATCCAGCGCCGGAAACGGCCCGTCCAGCGGATAGGCGGACATCTTCACGCCCACCATCTTCGAGAGATAGTCGAGGCCCACGGCGGGCGGCACCAGGTCATCCAGCTCCAGCGCCAGTTGGTCCGCCTCCTCCGCCGTCTCGGCGGCGATGATGGTGACGCCGCTCAGGATTTTCAGGCTGTCGGCGCTGCGACCGTATTTCGGCAGGCGGCCCTTGAGGTCGGCATAGAGTTTTTGGGCGCGCTCGATGGTCCCCTCGATCGCAAAGACGCAGTCGGCTGTCGCCGCCGAGAGTTCCTTGCCTGTCTCGGATTGCCCGGCCGAGAAGATCACGGGATGCCCCTGCGGCGGGCGCGGCGCATTCAGCGGCCCCGCCACCTGGAAATGCTTGCCCTTGAAATTCAGCGCGTGAACCTTGGACGGCTCCAGGAAGCGCCCGCTCGCCTTGTCCTGCGGGAAGGCGTCATCCGCCCAGGAATCCCACAACCCCTTCACGATCTCGGCGAATTCCCCGGCCCGCTCATAGCGGTCATCGCGCGGGACGTGCTCCTCATGCGAAAAATTCAGCGCATCGCCGGGGTTGGAGGTGGTGACGAGGTTCCACCCCGCCCGCCCCTTGCTGATGTGATCCAGCGACGCGAAGCGCCGCGCCACCGAAAACGGCTCGTCATAGGTCGTCGTCGTCGTGGCGACGAGTCCGATATGCTCCGTCACCATCGCGAGCGCGGAGAGCAGCGTCACCGGCTCGAAGACGCCCGGCCGGTCGGAGGGGCTGGTGGCGGCGAAGAGATCCGGCTTGTCGAGGTTCCGCACGCCGTTGCCGTCAGCGAGGAACAACAGGTCGAACTTGCCACCTTCGGCGATGCGCGCGAGCCGCATGGCGTTCTCGAGATTGCTGGCGGGCTTGTCCCACGCGGTCGGGTGCCGCCACTCGCCCACATGGGAGCCCTGGGCATTGGCGTTGGCGGCCAAGATCATGTGATGTGGCATCGGCGCACTCCTGGAACGATCAAGCTTCGCGCCGGAGGCGCGGCCTGCGCAAGCCCGGGTTGACCCGGAGCGCCAGCGGCGGCGCAATGCGCGCATGAACCGTCGCACCCTCCTCGCCGCCCTCCCCTTCCTGCCCGCGCCCGCGCTCGCGCAAGGCTTCCCCTCACGCCCCATCCGGATCCTGGTGGGCTTCGCCGCCGGCGGCTCGACCGACGTCTTTGCCCGCAGCATGGCGCCCCGCCTGCAGACGCTGCTGGGCCAGCCCGTGGTGGTGGAGAACCGCCCCGGCGCCGGCGGCAACATCGCGACCGAAGCGACCGCCCGCAGCGCGCCCGATGGCTACACGCTGCTGCTCGGCACCATCGGCCCGCTGGCCATCAATCCCACGCTCTATGGCAACCTCACCTTCGACCCGCTGACCGACCTCACCGCCATCACCCTGGTGGGCGAGGTGCCGAATGTGCTGGCCGTGCCGGCGGACCGGCCTTTCCGCAGTGTGGCCGACATCATCGCCGCCGCCCGCGCGCGGCCGGGGACGCTGAATTTCGGCTCCTCCGGCATCGGCTCGGCCGGCCATGTCGCGGGCGAGCAGTTGAACCTGATGGCGAACATCCAGACCGTCCACGTCCCCTTCCGCGGCGGCGGCGCGCTGATGCCGGAATTGCTGGCGGGCCGCGTGGATTTCGCCTTCACCACGGCGCTGAACGCCATGCCCCAGGCCGAGGCCGGGCGCCTGCGCGTGCTGGCCGTGCCCAACGCCACGCGCGTCTCGCTCATCCCCCAGGTGCCGACGGTCGCCGAGAGCGGCCTGCCCGGCTTCGATGGCATGGACTGGGCGGCGCTGATGGGCCCGCGCAACCTGCCGGCATCCATCCTGGCGCAGCTCAACCAGGCCGCCACCGCCGTGCTGCGCGACCCCGAACTGGTGCAGAACATGACCGGCCGCCGACTCGTGCTGATGCCCGGCACGCCGGAGGAAGCCACCGCCTTCCTGCGCGCCGAGACCGCGCGCTGGGCGCCGGTGATCCGCGCCTCCGGCGCGCGGCCGGATTGAGGCCATGCGCGTCTACCTCAGCCACGGCACCCTTTCCTTCCCGGGCTATTTCGGCGAGCGCGCGCTCGCGGCGCTGCAACAGCACGCCGTGGTGGTCCGCAACCTGACCGAGGCCGAGCCGCGCGACGAAGCCCTGGCCGAGGCCGCGCGCGGCTGCGACGCCATCATCGCCTATCGCGGCAGCCCCGGCACCGAAGCGACCTTCGCCAACAGCCCGGACCTCAAGGCCTTCCTGCGCTGCGCGGTGGACATCAGCACGATCGATGTCCCCGCCGCCTCGCGCCACGGCATCCTCGTCACGCAGGCCACGCCGGGCTTCGTGGATGCGGTGGCGGAACTCGGCCTCGGCTTCATGGTGGATCTGGCGCGCGGCGTCAGCCGCTCGGTCCAGGATTACCGCGCGGGCCGAATCCCCGAGGTGCGGCCCGGCCTGCAATTGCGCGGCGCCACCCTTGGTATCGTCGGCCTTGGGCGCATCGCGCGGCGGCTTGTGGAACTGGCACGGGCGATCGGCATGAACGTGCTGGCCTACGACCCGCAAAACGGCACGCATCCGCTGGATGTGGTGCTCTCGAAGCCCGACATCGTGGTCTGCCTCGCCCTCTCCACGCCCAAGACGCGGCACATGATGAATGCCGCCGCCTTCGCGGCCATGCGGCCCGGCGCCTTCTTCATCAACCTCTCGCGCGGCGAATTGGTGGATGAGGCAGCGCTGGAGGCGGCACTGGACTCCGGCCACCTCGCCGGCGCGGCCATGGATGTCGGCAGCTTCCCCGACCAGATGCCCAACCCGCGCCTCGCCAGCCGCCCCGACGTGATCGCGACACCCCATGTCGCCGGCCTGACGCCCGCCGCCGCCGAGCATCAGGCGATGGACACGGTGCGCCAGATCGCGGCGCTGGCCGCGGGGCGCCTGCCGGACGGTGCGGTGAACGCGGCGCACGTGACGCGGCTGAAGCTGAAGGGTTAACCGCGCTTGCGGCGATGCCGCCACCAGTCCTGCACGGGCCCCAGCACCAGCAGCGGCGAGGCAGCCAGCGTCATCAACGCCAGCACCGCCGCCCAGCCCTTCGCGCCCGACGCGAAGGCGGCGACTGTCGCGCCAGCGAGGCCGCCCACCACCAGCCCGCCCAGCGCGAAGAGCCCAAGGATCAGCCGGTGCCTGCGCGACAGCCACTCGGGTGGCGGCGCGGCGGGCGCCAGCGGACGTCCATCCCGCCCAACATCGGTCACACGCTCCGGGTCCAGCCCAAAGGGCCGCTCCTGCGCCATGGCCGCCTACTTGCCGCCCTTGAGCAGCCCGCCCCAGCCGAGCTTGAGCAAGGCCTCCACCAGCCCTGAGATCTCCGCCTGGAAGGCCCCGAAACCGGGGGCGCGCTCCACCCGCGCCTCATCCATGTAGAGGCTGCGCGCCATCTCGATCTGGATGGCGTGGATGTTCTCGCGCGGGCGCCCGTAATGCCGGGTGATATAGCCGCCGGCATAGGGGTCGTTGCGCTGCACCCGCCGCCCGCGGCCCTGCAGCAGCGCCTCAATCGCGCGCGTCGCGCGCGGTGCGCAGGCCGAGCCATGCGCGTCACCCAGCACGAAATCCGGCGCCTCGCCCCCACTGGCGGGTCCCGCACCACTTGGCATGGAATGGCAATCCACCAGCAGGCAGACGCCAAAGCGCTCCCGCGTCTCCGCCACCAGCGCCGCCAGCGCCGCATGGAACGGCTCCCACGAAAGCCGCACCCGCCGCTCCGCCTCCTGAAACGAGAGCCGCCGGCGGTAGATCGCCTCGCCATTCGCCACCACGCGCGCGATGGTGCCGAGGCCCGCCCCCACCCGCGGGCTGGCGCTGTTCACCCAATCCGGCAGCGGCTCGTCGAACATGCCGGGATCGAGCTCCCACGCCTCACGGTTCGCATCGCACCAGGCGCGCGGGAAGCGCGCGGCCAGCAGCGGCGCGCCGAGCCCGGGTGCAGCGGCAAACAGCTCCTCCACAAAGGCGTCCTCGCTCTTGCGCAGCGTGGTCGCATCCAGCCGCGCGGCGGCCAGGAACTCCTCCGGATAGTCGCGCCCCGAATGCGCCGAGACGAAAATGAGCGGCGCCACATGATGCGCGGGCCGCGTCAGGTCGAAGGCGGGCGAGCGCAATTCGGCCGGAGCGATCATCTCATGGGCCATGGGCAGCGTGCATCAACCGCGCGGCGCGTCGGGACGGTGGCCGAGGCCGCCCTCGTATTTCTCCTGCGCTTCGGGCGGCAGATAGGCCTGCTCCAGCGCGCGGATCTCATCGAAGCCCGAGAATTTGTGCAGGTTGCCCAGGCGGTGATTGGCCAGCCGCTCCGTCATCCGCGCCTCGGCCATCGGCCCGTCGCGCCGGAGTTCCGCCGCGAGGTCGCCCATCGCCATGATGGAATGCCGGAGCAGCGCACCTGGCAGGATGCAGGTCGCGATCCCAAGCTCCCCCATGCGCTCCGCCGTCATGCGCGGCGAGATGCCGGTCATGTTGTAGAAGACCGGCCCCTTCACCTCGCGCGTGATGCGCTCCACCTCCGCCTCGCTCGCCGGGCCTTCCACGAAGGCCTGGTCGGCGCCGGCATCGAGGAAGGCATTGGCGCGCCAGATCGCCTCCTCCAGCGAGCCGCCATGCGCGCCGCGGCTGTCGGTGCGCGCGATGATGAGGAAGCTCGCGTCGAGCGCGCTGCGCGTGTCGCTTGCCGCACGGATCTTCGCCACCGCCTCGGTGCGGCCGATCACCTCGCGCCCCGCGACATGCCCGCAGCGCTTGGGCGCCACCTGGTCCTCCAGATGGATTCCGGCAACACCTGCGCGAATGAACTCCTCCACGCAGCGCACAACGTTGATCGCATTGCCATGCCCCGTATCGCCATCGGCGATCACCGGCACGCGCACCGCGGCCGCGATCAGCTTCGCGTTCAGAGCCATCTCGGTCAGTGTCGCCAGCCCCGCATCCGGCAGGCCGAGCAGGCTCAGTGACGTGCCATAGCCCGACATGTACACCGCCTCGAACCCCGCCTCCTCCAGGATCAGCGCCGAGAGCGCGTTGTAACAGCCCGGCACCACCAGCGGCTTGTGCGCGGCCAGCAAGGCCCGGAGGCGCTCCCCCGGACGACCCGTCTCCGCCTGACCCAAGCGCATGCCACTCTCCAGTCTTTCGCCGGGCAAGGCCCCGTGCGACGCTGCCGACAATAACAGGAGAAAACAGCCATGCCAGATGGAACCACCGAAGGCCCGCCCAACGCCGCCGCCCTCGCCGAACTTTCCAACGCCCTCTCCGACCTGCTGCGCCTGCGCACCCTGCCGATCGGCATGAAGCTATTCCGCGACGCCGAAAGCATGGAGCAAGTCCAGGGCCTGCGCCGGCCCACGCCCGGCAAGCGCTTCTCCACCTGCCAGCTCGTGACGCAGGCGCGCCTCGCCGGCTTCACGCTGGGCATCACGCATGAAAATGTGCCCGAATTCAGCAATTGCGGCGGCGTGATCGGGCTGAACACGCCCTCCGACCTCTACCTCTCCGGCCGCAAGATGGAGGGCGTCTGGTTCGAGAACCTGGAAGCCTCGGCCGCCCACCAGGCGCAGATGCCGCGCGTGGCGCCGGAATACCACGGCCTCGTCATCTCGCCGCTGCGCTCCGCCCGCCTGGACCCGCCCGACATCTGCCTCTTCTACGCGAACCCCGCGCAGATGATCCTCTTCATCAACGGGCTGCAATGGCGCAACTATCAGCGCTACGACTTCTCCATCACCGGCGAGAGCGCCTGCGCGGACTCATGGGGCCGCGCCCTGCGCGACCGCACCGTCTGCCTCTCGCTCCCCTGCTACGCCGAGCGCCGCTACGGCGGTGTGGCCGATGACGAGATGCTGATGGCCTTCCCGCCGGCTGATCTCGCGCGCGCAGTGACAGGGCTGCGCGGGCTGTCCAAGGCGGGGCTGCGCTACCCGATCATGCCTTACGGACCCCAGGCTGATCCCGCCGAGGGGATGGGCAAGAGCTACGCCGGGAAAAGCTAAGACCCAGGGCTCCGCCCTGGACCCGCCGGGGCCTTAGGCCCCGGACCCCACTACCGCAACGCCCATCCAGGGGCGGAGAACCTCGGGAACCAAAATGCTTCCGTCCGGCTGCTGATGCGTTTCCATCACGGCGATGAGCGCGCGGCCAACCGCCACGCCCGAGCCGTTCAGCGTGTGCGGCAACACCATCTCCTTGCCGCGCTTGAACCGCGCCTTCATCCGCCGCGCCTGGAAATCCCGGCAATTCGAGCAGGACGAAATCTCCCGCCACGCCTTCTGCCCAGGCAGCCAGACCTCGAGGTCATAGGTGCGCGCCGCACCAAAGCCCGTATCACCGGCGCAAAGAAACACCCGCCGCCACGTCAGGCCCAGCGCCGTCAGCACCGCCTCGGCACAGCGCGTCATCCGCTCATGCTCGGCGTCGCTGTCCTCGGGCCGCGTGATGGACACCATCTCCACCTTGCTGAACTGGTGCTGCCGCAGCATGCCCCGCGTGTCCCGCCCCGCACTCCCCGCCTCACTGCGGAAACAGGGCGTCAGCGCCGTGAAGCGCAGCGGCTCGACCGGCTCCGGGATCACCTGGTCGGCGACCAGATTGGTCAGCGGCACCTCGGCCGTCGGGATCAGGTAGTGGTCGCCCGTCTTGAACAGGTCTTCCTCGAATTTCGGCAGCTGGTTGGTGCCGTAGAGCGTCGTGGCATTCACCAGCAGCGGCGGGTTCACCTCCATATAGCCATGCGTGTCCACATGCAGGCCCAGCATCCACTGGCCGAGCGCCCGCTCCAGCCGCGCCAGCTGCCCCTTCAGCACCACGAAGCGGCTGCCCGACAGGCGCGTCGCCGTCGCGAAATCCATCAGCCCCAGCGCCTCGCCCAGCTCGAAATGCTGCTTGGCATCGGGCAGCTCGGCCGGCATGCCATGGGTGTGCAGCACGACATTGGCCGTCTCGTCGCGACCCTCCGGCACCGCGGTGTCGAGGATGTTGGGCAGCACTTCCAGCCCGGCCGTCAGCTCGCGCTCCCGCAGCGCCGGCAGGTCGGAGGCGGCATGCGCCTGGATAGCAGCGACCTCGGCCTTCAGCCGCTCGGCCTCGGCCGTGTCGCCGCGCTTCATGGCGGCGCCGATCTCGCGGCTCAATTCGTTGCGGCGGCTCTGCGCCGCCTCGGTGCCACGAATCGCCTCGCGCCGCGCCTCATCGAGCGCGATGAGCATGGAGGACTGCGCCGGAAGCCCCCGCCGCGCCATCGCCGCGTCGAAAGCCGTCGGATCGGCGCGCACCGCCCTGATGTCATGCATGGTCAGATCACCGTGAAAACCAAGGCTGCGCCGTTAGGCCAGCCGAGGCAGAGGGTCAACCGATCCGGCTAAGCCGTTTCTTCCTTCGGCGGCTTCGGCGTGGTCCAGGCCGCGAAGAGGATCGAGATCTCGTAGAGCAGGATCAGCGGCACGGCCAACCCCACCTGGCTGATCACGTCCGGCGGCGTGATGATCGCCGCCACCACGAACATGCCGACGATGGCGTAGCGCCGCCCCTTGCGCAGCGCCGCCACGTTCAGGATGCCCACCTTGCACAGCAGCACCAGGCCCACCGGCATCTGGAAAGCCAGGCCGAAGGCCAGGATCATGTGCATGACGAGGGAGAGGTACTCGCTCACCTTCGCTTCGAGCTGGATCGGCACCGTGCCCGCGCCTGCCGGCGTCTCGAAGCTGATGAAGAAGTGCCAGGCCAGCGGGAAGATGAAGTAGTAGGCCAGCGCGGCCCCCAGCAAAAACAGGATGGGCGAGGCGACCAGGAAGGGCATGATCGTTCGCTTTTCCGACCGATACAGCCCGGGCGCGATGAACAGCCAGAGCTGCGTCGCCCAGATCGGGAAGGAGAAGAAGATCGCGCCGAAGAAGGCTACCTTCAGGTAGGTGAAGAAGGCCTCATACAGCGCGGTGAAGATCATCCGCCGGTCGCCGCCGCCCTGCTCGAACAGCACGTTGGCCAGAGGCTGCGCCAGGAAGCCGTAGATGTTCGTGCTGAAATAATAGCAGAGCGCGAAAGCGATGAAGAAGGCGCCGACGGACCAGAGGAGCCGCTGGCGCAGCTCCATCAGGTGCTCGATGAGCGGCATCGGCTTGTCGTTGATGGGATCTTCGTCTTGCGCGGTGTTGGACAAGGCGGCCTCAGGCGGTCTTGGCTGCGGCTTCAGCCGCTGGCGAGGAAGGCGTGGTTGCCGCAGGCGTCGGGGGCAAAGGCGCGGGCACGGGCGCCGGCTCCGGCGGCGGCGCCACGTTCAGCGGCGCGGGCGTGGAGGGCGGCACGAAGGAGGGCATGTCGGGTGCCGGCGGCGTCGGCACTGGGTCGGGCGCCTTGTAGGGCGCCATGGTCTGCGGCGGGATCATGGCCGGCGCGTCGGGGGTGTCGCGCGCCGTCGGCGGCGGCGTCCAGGCGGGCGTGCTGCTGCCGCCCATCGGATTCTCGGAGAAGGTCTTGGTCAGCGTGCCGTCGGAATCCACGGCCTTGGTGATCTCGCCCTTCAGGTCGAAGCTGCGGATCTCGTTCAGCGCGCCCTTCACATCGGCGATCTGATTGCGGACCTCGTCCAGCTTGGCCTCGCGCACCAGCTCATCCGCCTGCTGCTGGAAGCTCGCGAGCTTCTTCTTGCCGGTCTTGATCAGGTCCGCGATTCCGCGAATGGCGCCGGGCAGGTCCTTGGGCCCGATCACCACCAGCGCCACCACGGCGATCAACAAAATCTCGGACCAGGCGAGGTCGAGCATCCCATCCCCAATACGGTTTCAGCGACCCTGGATACCAGCAGGCTGGTCCGCCGCCAATGCGGCACGGACGTATCTAGGCGCTCAGCGCCTCGGTTGCACCAGGGACACCCCCCTGCTCCCGCGGAAAAGCGAAGGCGCGGCCCGGGTCGAGCGCCACGCCGACCATCTGGCCCCGCACCAGGGTGGCGCCGGGCGGCAGTCGCGCGTGCAGATGCAGCACGCCCCCCTCGCCATCAGACACCGCCATATGGACCAGGGTGGTGGCGCCCAGCAGCCGGCAGGCCTCGACCTCGGCCAGCGTGCTGCCCGCCTCGCCGGGGGGCAGGATGCGCAGCCCCTCTGGCCGCAGCAGGAGTTCCGCCGGGCTGCCCTCCGGCAGTCGGCCGGCCGGTGCGCAGCCGATGACACTCCAGGCCTGGCCGTCGCGAATCCGGGCCGGCAGGCGGTTCACCTCCCCCAGGAAGGTCGCGACGAAGGGATTCACCGGCTGGAGATAGAGCTCCTCCGGCGTGCCGAGCTGCACCACCCGGCCCTCCCGCATCAGCGCAATGCGGTCGGCCATGAACATCGCCTCCTCGGCGTCATGGGTCACGATCAGCGCGGGGATGCCCGCCTCCTGCAGCACGTGCAGCGTGTCGTCGCGCACCTGTTCGCGCAGCCGGGCATCGAGGCTCGCGAAGGCCTCGTCCAGCAGCAGCACGGCCGGGCGGGGGGCGAGCGCGCGGGCCAGGGCCACCCGCTGTTGCTGCCCGCCTGAAAGCTGGTGCGGCCAAGCGCTGGCATAGGCCTCGAGACCCACGCGGGCCAGGGCCTCCGCCACGCGCCAGACGCGGTCGCCCTTGGGCATGCCGCGCAGGCCGAAGGCCACGTTCTCCTGCACGGTCAGATGCGGGAAAAGCGCGTAATCCTGGAAGACGAAGCCCACATGCCGCTGCTCCGGCGGGATTTCCTGGCCCGGCTCGGCCAGCAGACGCCCATCCAGCAGGATGCGCCCCTGCTGCAGGTGCTCAAGCCCGGCCACCAGGCGCAGCAAGGTCGTCTTGCCATCCCCGGAGGGGCCGAGCAGGCAGACGATCTCGCCGCGCGCCACCTCGATGGTGATGCCGCGCAGCACCTCGCGCTCGCCATAGCTGTGGCGGATGTCGGAGAGAATGAGGCTCATGCCACCTTGTGGGCGGGGTCCGGGCGTCTGTCCAGGATCACGCCGCCAGCTTCAGGCCGCCCGGGGTCCCTCGGCGATGAGCGGCGGCGCGCCCGAAGGCGGCGGCGCCAGCTCCATCGCGGCGATGTCGCTGGAGACGAGTTCCTCCTTCCGGGGCAGCTCGTTCAGCGATTTCAGGCCGAACTGGTCCAGGAAGCGGGCCGTGGTGGCCCAAAGGGTGGGCCGGCCCGGCGCCTCCTTGCGGCCACGGGGCGCGATCAGCCCGGCATCCAGCAGCGCGTCCAGGCTGGCCTGGGCCAGGGCCGCGCCGCGGATTTCCTCGATCTCGGCCCGCGTCACCGGCTGGTGGTAGGCGATGATGGAGAGCGCCTCCATCGCCACGCGCGGCAGGCGGCGCGGCACCTCGACCACGCGGGTGATCGCCGGCGCCAGGTCCTGCGCGGTGCGGAAGGCGTAGCCGCCCCCCACCTCCACCAGCTCGACCGCGCGGCCCGCGGTCCGGGCGAGCAGCGCTGTCATCACGGTCTGCGCCTCGATTCCCGGCGGGAGGGCGAGCTGGACGCGGGCCGCCGGCACCGGACGCTCGGAGGCGAAGATCAGGGCTTCCGCCACGCGCAGCGCGTGCTCGAAATCGGCCGGGTTCGCGGCTTCCGGCAGGATATCCGTATCAGGCAGCATGATAGAGGTCCCCCTCATGGCGGCGCAGCAGGATCGGCCCGAAGGCCTCCTCCTGGCGCAGTTCGACGCCGCCCCCCCGGGCGGCCTCCAAGGCGGCGATCAAGGTGCTGGCCACGGCCGCCTTGCGGTCGAGCGGCGAGAGCAGGCCCTCCGGCAGGAAGCTCGCCAGCGTGTTCCAGCCGGGCGTGCTGCCGATCAGCCATTGCAGCCGGGCCAGCGCCTCCGCCACGGACCAGAGCTTGCGCGGCTTGGGCGTGAAGGGACGGTCCGCCGCACCCCGTCGCCGCGCCGTCGCATAGGCGCGCAGCAGCGACGAGAGGTCGGCCACGAGGCCCGAGCGATCCTCCACGCGCAGCGATTCCGGCGCGCCGCGGGCGAACACCTCCCGCCCGAGCTGCGCGCGGCTTTGCAGCCAGGCGGCGGCGACGCGCATGCGGTCCAGCTCGGCCAGGCGCTCCGTCAGGCGATGCGCGGCGAGGATCGGGTCCTCCTCCTCCGGCCCGCGCTCCTCCTCCGGCAGCAGCAGGCGGGATTTCAGCCAGGCGAGCCAGGCGGCCATCACCAGCCAATCGGCCGCGAGCTCGAGCCGGACACGGCGGGCGCCCTCCACGATGGCCAGGAACTGGTCCACCAGCGCCAGGATGGAAATCTGGCGGATATCCACCTTCTGCGCCCGGGCCAGCTCCAGCAGCACATCGAGCGGGCCCTGGTAGCCTTCCAGCTCGAGCTGGAGCGATTCCTGAACGCCGCTCATCCGCCATGCCCCGCGGCGCGCAGCGTGAAGTCGAAGGCCGGCCGGACGATCTCGCGCACGAAGGCGTCCATCGGCTGGAAGGCCGGGATCAGCGCCGGCAGCAGGAAGAGCACGCCAATGACGATGAACAGCCCCGCCGGCTCCAGCCGCGCATAGGCCATGGCGGCGCGCAGCGGCAGCAGGCCGACCATGATGCGGCCGCCATCGAGCGGCGGGATGGGAAAGAGGTTGAACAGGCCGAGCACCAAATTCGCGAGGATGGAAAGGGCCAGGAAGCGATAGACCAGCTGCATCGAGTCGGCCGAGAGGTTCGATTCCAGCAGGCCGGCCGGGTGGATCAGCAGGGCAGCGATGAAGGCCAGCACGAAGTTCATGGCCGGCCCCGCGATCGCTACCCACATCATGCCGACGCGTGGATTGGTGAAGTTGCGGACATCCACCGGCACGGGCTTGGCCCAGCCGAACATGACATCCACCCGCCCCGTCGCCAGCAATTGCGAGACCAGCAGGATGCCCGGCACCAGCAGCGTGCCCACCGGGTCCACATGGCGGATCGGGTTCAGCGAAAGCCGCCCCATCCACTTGGCCGTGGGGTCGCCGAGTGCCAGCGCCGCATAGCCATGCGCCGCCTCGTGCAGGGTGATGGCGATGATGCTGGCCAGCACCGCCACCGCGAGGTCGGGCAGCATCTCCAGCACGGGCTAGGCGGCCCGGCTTTGCCCGCGCGAGGCGGTGAGGCGGGCCGCAGCGCGCTCGGTCAGCGGCGGGCAGGCCTCCAGCACGGCCATGCTTTCGGCCAGGCGGCCCGAGCAATGCAGGACGGCATCGCAGCCAGCGCCGAGGGCGGCCATGGTGAGTTCCGGCAGGCTGCCGGCCAGCGCCTTCATGCCGAGGTCGTCTGACAGCAAAAAGCCTTCGAAGCCGATCTCGCCGCGGATCACCTCCGCGATCACCTGGGGCGAGAGCGTGGCGCAACGCGCCTCGTCCAGCGCGGTGTAGAGGATATGCGCCGTCATGCCCCAGAGGTCGGGCGTGCCGAGGTCGCGGAAGGGGGCGAAATCGGCGGCCAGTTCGGCGCGGCTGGCGGTGACCACCGGCAGCGCCTCATGGCTGTCGAGCGTCGCGCGGCCATGGCCGGGGATGTGCTTGATGACAGGCTGCACACCGCTTTGGCGCAGCCCCGCGATCCAGGCGCCGGCGAGGCGTGTGACCTCCGCCGGGTCGGCCGAGAAAGCGCGGTCGCCGATCACCTGATGCATCCCGGGCAGGCGCAGATCGAGCACCGGGGCGCAGACCACGTCGAGGCCCACGGCGCGGCACTCGGCGCCGATCGCCGCCGCGATGGCCTGAGCCGCCTCGGCCGGGCCGTTCTCGAAGGTCGCGGCCGGGGGATGGCCGCGCCAATGCGGCGGCTTGAGCCGCGCCACGCGCCCGCCCTCCTGGTCCACCAGGATGGGCGCCTCGCGGCCCAGGCACTCCCGGATTTCGGAGGTGAGCGCGCGCAGCTGCGCCGGATCGGCCACGTTCCGCGCGAAGAGGATGGCGCCGAGCGGCCTGTGCCTGCGCAGCAACCCCGCCTCCTCCACCGTGAGGCGGAGGCCCGCGACCCCGATAATGGCGGGTTTCATCTCAGCCGCCCGCCGTGATGCAGGCGACCTCCCGGGCGCGGATCGGCTCGCAGAAGGCGCGGGCGGCGGCGGCATCGGCGAAGCCGCCGGTGCGGACGCGCCAAAGCGTGGGCTGTCCCTCGCGCTCGAGCCGGGTGATGACGGGCTGGCGTCCCGCGAGTTCGGGCACGCGGCGCTGCAGCCGCTCCCACTCGGTCCGGGCGGCTTCCTCGCTGCGGGTGGCCGCGAACTGCACCATGAAGCGGCCGCCCGTGGCCGGCGCCGGGCGGGCCGCCTGTTGGGCCGGGGCGGGTGCGGCGGCCGGGCG
>JBHYCX010000013.1:0-69529 GCA_051861325.1 Roseococcus sp. | reverse complement strand
CGGCACGACGTCATTCTGGAAATCATCGCCAACGAGGCCCGCGACGGAAGGATCTTCACCGGCGGCGCCTTCGCCGCGCAGTTCGAGAACACCCACGGGCTGGGCGGTGATGACACCATCGCGCGCCGCATCAACGTCCTCGCCAACAAGGGCTACATCAAGTTCCTGCGCGACGCGCCGGAGCTCGGCATCCCGGTCAGCAAATCCACCAAGGGCTACCTCCTGGTGCAGGACATGCTGTTCGGGACGGACGGCGAGACGGTCGATCCCGAGACAGGCGAGATCACCCGCACCCTCGTTCCATTGCTGCCGACGCACTTCCAATCGGAGACCAACAGCGCGGTTCTGCCCGTCGAGAATCCTGAAGTCTGGGTGCTGAGCGACCCGGAGGCGAAGGCATGAAAGGCCCGGTCGATACGCTATCGCACTGTGCGGAACTTGCTGCGGAACTTCCATGTTCCGCAAGTTCCGCAAGCTTGCGGAACTTCCCTGCGGAACTTGAATCTCCCAGCGATCTCAATGGGTTGACCAAGTTCCGCAAGTTCCGCAGCGAGGCTTTGCGGAACTTGCTTGCGGAACTCCAAAATATCTCCTCCATTCAATGCATTAGGGAAGTTCCGCAAGTTCCGCAAAATGCCTCCCCCCTACGGGGGGTGTGCGTGCGCGTCTCAAAGACGCGCGCACACCACACCCGGGGGCGCTGGGTTCGGGTTCGGGGACCACCACCCACCAGGGTCAAACCACCCCAGCCGGGCAGCGACGACGAGCTCCGCCAAGAACCGCGCCGTCGCCGCCCCCACCAGGATCATCCCCTTTAGGAGACCACCATGGCAGTTCCGACTCTCACCATGCCCCCCGTGCATGCAAGCGGCCCGCCGATCATCATCCCGCCTGGGCTCAGCTTGGCGCACCACGCCGTGCTTGCTCTCGATCTCGGCACTACCACCGGCTGGGCGCTGCGCAGCCAGGATGGCGGCATCACCTCCGGCACCATGACCTTCAAGCCGACCCGCTTCGAGGGCGGCGGGATGCGCTTCCTGCGCTTCCGCGGCTGGCTGGCGGAGGTCGCCGCCCTGTCCGGCGGCATCACGCGCATCGCGTTCGAGGAAGTGCGGAGGCACGTGAGCACGGATAGCTCCCACGCCTATGGCGGTTTCCTCGCCACGCTCACCGCCTGGTGCGAGCAGGAATCCATCCCCTACGAGGGCGTCCCCGTCGGCACGATCAAGGCCTTCGCCACCGGCAAGGGGAATGCCAACAAGGCCGCGATGATGGCTGCGATCGAGGCTCGTGGCTTTCGGCCCGCCGATGACAACGAGGCCGATGCCATCGCACTGCTGCTGTGGGCGACCGAACCCACGGGAGGCCGCGCATGAGCATCCACGGCGCGCCGCAACAACCCCGCTCCTGCCTGGACCGCGGAACGCGCAGCCCGATCAACGAGAGCGAGGTGAACGCCATGCGCGCTGCCGCCTGGCATCGGCACGGCGTGGCGGCCATCCCCGTCGAGGACATCCATGACCCCTGGCTGCGCCAGGCCATCACAAACGAGGCCAATCGGCGCTGGGGGCGTCGCCAAGGGGAGAACCGCGATGGCCGGTAAGCGCAAGGCAAAGCGGGTAATCGAGGATCTGTCGAAGCCCTCGAAGTGGCGGCTGCAGCACGGCGGCTTCTCGGAACCGATCCGTGCGGCCGACCCGGAAACGGGGACGCCCGTGGCGCACCGTCGCGCCGTGGACGCCCTGGGCATGATGCTGGCCAACGGCACTATCACGCCGCAAATGCACGAGGCGGGCTGCATCTTTCAGACGCTGTTCCGCAGCGCGGCATTGGACGGCATCGCGACCACGCAGTTCGCCCGGCTTGGTGGCGGAACAGTGGACGCCATGTCGGCGCGCCAGGTGGATGCGCGACGGCGTGTGGCCCGCGCCATGGACGCGCTGGGTGGACACAGCAGCCCAGCTGGCTCGGGAGTCTGGTTCGTGGTTGGCCTGGAGATGTCGATCCGCGAATGGTCAGCGCGACAGGGTTGGAGTGGCCGACCTGTTCCGCAGCCGATCGCGGGCGGCATGTTGGTGGCAGGCCTGGGCATCCTAGCGATGCACTTCGGGCTGACGCCAATCCAACGAGCAGTGTGAAACGATTCGTGAAAAGCCTCCCGAAGGTTGCGACCCGAGCGCAAGTTCTGGTTCAATGTTGGCTTGGTGCCTAAATCACCGATTTTTTTATCTCGCCTCAGGGATGCTTTGTGTTTGTATGCTTCGCATTGCCAAACGGCATCCAAAGCCGGTTGGTTGGCTCGGAGGCTGGCCGAGAGAGGAATTTGCGACTTGTCGCCAACACAGGTACCTTTTCCACCCCGGCGGCTCAGCGGACTAAGCCGGGCTGTCTCTCGGGGAAAGCTGCTTCCTGACGGCGTTTGCCAGCCCGAATACGGCCAAACCAGCAAAAAGTTGGCGCATGCCGTAACGCGCCTATGTCATTTCCTTGCATAAATTACAAAAAATATGCGTTAAATTCAATCTTCTCGGGAGAGCTAAATTGTTCGACAGAATCGTAATCGATCAATCCTCACAATGGGAGGAGTTTAGCTTTGGTGAACTTGTCGAAAATCTTGTCTTTTTTGAATCCGTAGAAATTACTACAAATAAATCTCGCCTGAGAAGTTTATTGCTCTCGGCCGCTCTTCGATCAAGAGATTACATTACCACTATATCGGACGCAGTGAATTCCGGAAGATTGAAAATTTTTATTGATGATTTTCCCATTGGTGAAATATTTCTTGAAACTGGACTATTGTGGTCGACCGTCCAAGAGGCACTAACAGACGGCGGAGAAAGAATTAATAGAGAAAAACATCTAGAAAATGCTATTCAACGTCAATCAGCTATTAATATAAATCAGTATAAATCTTCAAGTGCATCTCACTTAATTGAAGATTTTCGATTTCACAATTTGCATAATCTAAATATTGAAAAACAAATTGAGTTTATATTAGACAAATCAATTGTAATAAATACAGACCATGTGTCTCTTGCAAATATACAGAGAGCACAAAATTTTCTATCGATATTAAATGATGATACAGAAACTGCGAGGCGTCTAGTTGATATATTGCTTCGTATTAATGCGCCATCAAATTTAATAAAGCATAGAGTGTTTAAATCATATGTATTGGATCAGCGTGGATTTTTCATTGATGGATTACCAGGACCGTTCTTAGATGCCATTTCAAAATTAAATTATATATATGAATTTATTAAGGAAAATAACACTGAATTTGATGCATATCTATTTGAAGAAGTCCATTTGGCGGTCGCCTTGATGTTCAAATCATCTCTTGAAAAAATTCCAACTGTATACAGTGAGATGGAAGATGCTCGCACTCTACAAAGAGTTGTAACTGGAAATTATTCTATTTCAGAAGCGTTTGAATTAAAAAGAATTGACCAAACATCTATTGAAAAATTACTAATTGCGAGCGATCGCTTACGTCCTTATGTTGCAAATAAACCTAAGGAAGTAGACCTTGCTGGATGGTATATTAATGAGTTGGGGAAGCCTCTTCTTGGAGCATCTGATACGAAAAAGACAGCGCGCTGGGCGATGTTTACGGTCCCAGGATTAGCATTGGATCTCGCGGGGGCGGGCGGTATTGGAACTGCAATTGGCTTGGGGCTTGGAGCTCTGGATGCGCTACTACTCGATCGTCTTTCAGAGTCTAGCCGCGCTAAATCAGCATTTGGCACAGCACTCCGCCAAATCGGAAAATCCTAGACACTACCCACGAAGATTGTAGCCTTTCACCATCCACCTATTTATTACTGCAGATCTGAATAACGCTGTGAAATACCTCGAGCAGCGGTCGCTGAGGTAAAGGCTCGAACAAAGAAAGCAGCCTGTACAGCTGGGGTTTAGGGTCGTCGATGCTTCAAAGATCACTGTTATAATTCCATATCTGATAGCGTGCAGACTGCGTTTGACGTAAGCGAGTCACGAGAGGGAGCGCGTCGAATTCCTATCCCTGACCGCAACGCTGGCCGACCGCCAGAGGTTACCATCGCTGTTACAATACACCCCGTAGCGACGTGCAAATCGAGTAAGCTATAACAGCGGCACGTCAAAAAGGTGGGCCAAGAGGGTGGCTTCTGAGCCGCCCGCCCGCCAATCTTTATAACGGCCATTTGCTAATCCAGGGTCCTTCCCACCGATACTGCATGCGGGGGGCGGAAGCGCCCGACCTCTCTAGCGTCAGAATAAAAATATGGGTTGCAGTTTGCACCATAGCGACGTGAATTCAATGATTTAGGTGCAAACCTACCCCCTTTAGGTTTGCACTTGGTTTGCACCCGACCCCCGCATGGTTTGCACCCTTTCGGCGTGATTTCAGCAGCTTAGGTGCAAACCTCAGCGCATAGCGCCGCGCATCCTCGCCCAACCCTTCCCGGATACCCCCCATGACGCTTCCCTGGATGGCCGAGCGGATCCAACTCCGCGCGATTGCCTCGTTGCGCCCGCATGCCGGCAATGCACGCGTGCATGACGCAGCGCAGCTCGCGCAGATCATGGCCAGCATGCAGGCCTTTGGCTTCACCAACCCGCTCCTGGTGGACGAAGATGGCGTGCTGATCGCGGGCCATGGCCGATTGGCGGCGGCGGAAGCGCTCGGCATCGCCAAGGTGCCGGTGATTGTGCTGAAGCACCTGGCACCCGCGCAAAAGGAAGCGCTGCGCCTTGCTGATAATCGCATCGCCGAGAACGCGACCTGGGACCAGGCGCTGCTGCGTGACGCGCTGGCCAGCGTCCAGGCGGCGGAAATTGACCCCGCTGCGCTCGGCTTCTCGGCGGATGAACTTGCGGGTAGCCTAGCGATTGCCGTGCCTTATGCGACTGGGGTTTCTGCCGGTCAGGGCGTGCTTGTCGGCTCGCTGTTTGGCGTCGCGGCCGTGGACGGCGTGCAGAACGCCATGATCGAGGCGCAGACCATGCCGAAAGCGGACTCTGGGTCGCAACGGGGCCCACCCGAAAGGGAGCCCTACGGGTTTGCCGGTAGGCTTGCCTCCGCCGCATCGATCAGCGCGAGAACCATTGGCCCGCGCGCGTCGGGCGGCCTAGTCAGAAGATGCAACGTGCGGCGCAAGGTCGGGCGCAGACGGACGAGTTTGAGTCCCATTCGGCTCGCCGGCAGGGCCAACTCAGGCATGACCGTCAGCCCGAGACCGCCGGCCACCATGCTGGCCAGCGTGGCGTTGTCGCGCACCACGCAGACGATCTCAGGGTTGCTGCCGGCCGCCGCCAACAGCTCCTCGATTAGCGTCTCGCAGCCACCGCCCGAGAGTAGCATCCGCTGGCCGTTCAGCTCCCGCAGCCCAACGCGCGGCCGCCCCCCGAGGGGGTGCCCGTCCGGCACCACCACAACATATTCATCCTGCCGCACCGGCCGGGCCGCGAGGTCGGGGTGGGTGCGGCTGGTGACGCCCGCCTCGACCACCCCGGCCCGCACCCAGTCCATCACTTCGGGATCGGTGCCCTCGTGCAGCGCCACGGCAATACCGGGCTGGTCTGCGCGCAGCCGCCGCAGCCAGCCCGGCAGCAGGTGCACTGCCGCACTCTGCACGACGCCGATGCGCAGCGTCCCGGTCAGGCGGCGTGCGCCGGCCGCATCGGCCACTCCCGCCGCCATGCGCTCGACCGCCGCGAGCGCAAGCCTCGCCTCGGCGAGGGCGGCCGCACCGGCAGCAGTCAGGGCAACGCCGCCCCGGTTACCGCGAAGGAGCAGCGGCGCGCCGAGGGCCTGTTCCAGCGCCTTCACGGCGTGGCTAACGGCTGACTGCGACAGGTGTAGGTGGGCCGATGCCGCGACAAAGCCGCCCTGGTCCACCACAGCCCGGAGGCAGCGGAGCTGCGTCAGGCTGACATGAGAAAAGCTGATGGCAGATCATCCGATTTATGCGTTGGACCAATACTGAACCGCCCTGGCATAAGGCGCAAGCAAAGCGGAGGGCAGCGATATGGTGGAACGGGATAGCCTGGTTGTGGGGCTCGCGCAGATCGCGCCCGTCTGGCTCGACCGGGCGGCCACCCTGGCGAAGGTGGAAGAATGGGTCGGCCGGGCCGTTGCTGCCGGGTGCGGCTTCGTCGCCTTCGGGGAGGCGCTGGCCCCTGGCTACCCTTTCTGGATCGAGCACACGGACGGCGCGCGCTTCGAGTCCCCGCTGCAGAAGGAGATCCACGCCCACTACATGGACCAGGCCGTGCAGGTGGAGGCTGGGCACCTGGAAGGCATCCGTGCCGCCGCGGCGCGCGGGGGCATTGCCGTCATGCTCGGCATCATCGAGCGCCCTGGCGACCGAGGCGGGCACAGCGTTTACTGCTCGCGCGTACACATCGGCGCAGATGGGGCAATAGGCTCGGTCCACCGCAAGCTAATTCCGACCTATGAGGAGCGGCTGAGCTGGGCGCCCGGGGACGGCCACGGGCTACGGGTGCACCCTGTCGGCCCGTTCACGGTGGGCGGGCTGAACTGCGCCGAGAACTGGATGCCGCTCTCCCGTGCCGCGCTCTACGCGCAGGGGGAGGACCTGCACGTCGCACTCTGGCCTGGCAACCGGCGCAATACGGCAGACACGACGCGCTTCTTGGCCCGTGAGGGGCGCAGCTACGTTCTAGCCGTCTCTGGCCTGATGCGGCGGGAAGACGTGCCAGTCGGCAGCCAGGCGGCCGCGATGCTGGAGAGCGGCTGCCCGGCGATGCCGGCTGACGGCGGGTCCTGCATCGCGGGGCCGGACGGAGAGTGGGTTGTGGAACCGGTAACAGGCCGCGAGGAATTGCTTGTCGCAACACTGAACCACCGTGCAGTGCGGCGCGAGCGACAGAATTTCGATCTGGCCGGTCACTACGCGAGGCCGGACGTGACGCGGCTGCTGGTGGACCGCCGGCGGCAAGGCATGGCGGTCTTCGAGGACGGGGCGATCGTGGGGTAGTGTAGACATACGGGTGCCGCCGCTTGGGACGGGTGGTGCCGATTTACCTTTCGCTATAGCGACCGCGGCTTGAGGAGGTAGAGCCTTCGGCGAATGAGCGACGCCTGCAGACGCCGCACTCGCCGCCCGTAGCGCACAGTCTGGCGAATGTCCGCTTCGAGTTGGAAGCGGCCCGGCCCTATCAGTAATTTTGTGCGCGAGGTCGGTTTCGTGCATCAGACCACGAACCTATCGCCGAATAGGATGGCGAACTGGGTTTTGGCCTCGCACCTCTCGCGCGGCAGTCGCTTCCATGCTTCGACCACTCGACTGAGAACAAGCTATAGCAACTTCATTGCTGCCTCGTCACCCGGGAAATGGCCACGCGTGCGCACCGCCCGGCGGAGCTTCGAATTCAAGGCCTCGATCGCATTCGTGGTGTAAATGATCCGGCGTATCGGCGGGCTGAACGCAAAGAACGGTATCACCTGGTTCCAGTGTCGGCGCCAGGTTTGCGCAATAGCCGGATATTTCCGGCCCCATGGCCCCGCCTCAAAGGCCTCCAGGGCGGCATGGCCAGCTTCGGCATTGTCAGCCCGGTAGACGCTGCGAAGCGCCCCTGCGATCGCCTTTCTGTCTTTCCATGACGCAAAGCCCATGGAGTTGCGGATCAGGTGTGCAATGCAGGTCTGCACCACGGTCTGGGTAAAAGCCGCGTTGATCGCCTCCGGGAAGCGCTTGAGGCCATCTACAACCGCAATCAGAATATCGGCGACACCCCGGTTCCTGAGCTCGTTCATGACACGCATCCAGAACTTGGCTCCCTCGGTCTGTTCGATCCAGATGCCGAGGATTTCCTTGATTCCATCTGGTAGAATACCAAGCGAAATATACACCGCCTTGTTGCGGACAAAGCCCTCTTCGCGGATCTTCACCCGGATCGCATCGAAAAACACTAGCGGGTATGATTGCACGTCATCGTCGGAATGGCCGACGCTGCATCGCGCATGGCAGGAAGCGGGCGGCAAATGGTCCAGCACCATCATCTGGGCGAAGAACACCTTCGCCCTCGGCCGCGCCGACTATCATCAGCAGTTCGAAGCCATGCTCTACGGCTGGCGCCAGGGGAGCCAGCACTATTGGTGCGGCGCGCGTGACCAGGGAAACGTCTGGCACTTCGACAAGCCAGCGCGCAACGATCTGCATCCCACGATGAAGCCGGTCGCGTTGGTCGAGCGCGCCATCCGCAACAGCAGCAAGCCGCGCGACACCGTGCTGGACTGCTTCGGCGGCTCGGGCACGACGATGATCGCGGCGGAGCGCACGGGGCGCCGCGCTGTGCTGCTGGAGATCGATCCCGCCTATGCCGACGTGATCGTGCGGCGCTGGCAGGAGACGACTGGCGAGGCCGCGGTGCTGGAGGGCGAGGATCGCATCTTTGCCGATGTCGCAGCGGCGCGATTGATGATCGAGAAAGCCCAATCATAGCAACAAGATAACGCTGCATCTTGCTTGGCTCGTGCGCGGCACAGCGCGAATGGTCCGTCACACGCAGGGAACGCCCTGCACCACGACGGAGAGCACCATGACCGACCGCGAAGCCCGCGCCGCCCGCAACCAGGAACGCAGCCTCGAAGCCTTCCTGACGAAGAAGGCCGAATTCGACGCCCTCCTCGCGGAACTCACCCAGGCCAGCGAGGACCATTTCGGCACGGATCCCGAGACGGTGCTTTGGGGCGAAGCAACCTGGCTTTCCGATGCCACCGCGAAGCTGAAGGACATCGCGGATCAGCATTTCCGCCGCGGCGAATACGAAGCCTGAAGCGGGCCACACCCGCACCGCCCCGACCGGCGACGCCGGCGGGGCTCCCGGCAGTAGGGGCCGATGACCGGCACCCAGAACCGGAGACCACCATGATGACCCAGCTTTCAGACACCCAGCGCGTGATCCTGAGCGCCGCCGCGCAGCACGAGATGGGCCTCGCCCGCGCGCCGAAGACCCTGCCGGCCGCGGCGCGCAACGCGGTGTTCCGTAGCCTGATCAAGAACAACCTGCTGACCGAGATTAATGCCCCGCGGGAGCATGTCGGGCTGGGCTGGCGCCAGGACGAGGACGGCACCTGGATCGTGGCGCGCATCACCGACGAGGGGCTGCGGGCCATCGGCATCGACCCGAACGAGGGCGACGCGGTGGTTGGCGAGCCCGACTGCTCAGGCATCGAGGGCAGCGTGCCCGACACGGCGCCCACGGCGGCGCCGGACGCCACGCCGCGGGAAAGCCCCGCGCCCGCCACGCAACCCGCCCAGGCCGCGCCGCTGACGGAGGAAATTGCCATGCTTGACCAGGTCCTCGGGGAACGCGCCGCGACGCCACGCGCCAGCCTCCGCGACACCGCCACGGCCATCCTCGCCGCCTGGGATGATCAGGCGGCGCGCTTTGGGACGCATGATGGCGACCTGATCGGCGCCCTCGACGCGCCGATGGAGGCTCTGCGCACCCTGCTCGCCAGCAAGCCGGCTCGCACCCCGCGTGAGCCTGGCGCGCCGCGCAAGCCGCGCGAGGGTACGAAGCAGGAGCAGGTGCTGGCCATGCTGCGCTGGCCTGAGGGCGCCACGGTCGCGCAGATTGCCGAAGCGACGGGCTGGGCGCAGCACACCGTCCGCGGCTTCTTCGCCGGCCTGAAGAAGAAGGGCCACGCGGTCGAGGTGCGCGAGCGCATTCGCCAGGTCGGCCCCAACAAGACGGGCGCCAAGGGATCCTTCACCGTCTACGCCCTGGCGGCGTAAAGCGCATCGCTAGGTGGCGGCTGCGTGCTGAAGCCATACTGGCATACGGTTGCAAGCGGGATAGTTCACCCAGGCTGTCCGGCGGCTGCGGCGGATGATGCAGTATGCGCAGGAAGGTGCTGGGGTGGGTAAGAACGCGACCCAGACAACCGGCTTCGATGCCCAAAGCCGCTTTCAACAGCGGGGGAAGAGACGAGAGCCCAATCCCCGCATCCCGTTCCCATACCCTCTCACCGCGTCTGATGCGGCGCACACAGCGCACCCTCCCGTGCGCCGGTGCCAGGCTCAGTTCGTGCTAATGCGGGCCACGCGGACCACTTCGCGCCACTGCTCGATATCGCGACGGAAGAAGGCCTTGAACTCCGCCGAGGACATCCGGAGCGGCAAATGCACAATGTCGCGGAATCGCTGCTGCACCTCGGCATCATCGAGCACGGTGGCGGCCGCGCGCGAGAGGACGGCCTCCGCATCGGGCGGAATCTGGGCCGGTGCCAGCAGTCCGAACCACGACTCCGCCGTGAAACCCGGCAGGCCGGCTTCGTCCAGCGTTGCCACCTCCGGCACGAAGGGCGAGCGCGCGCGCGAGGCCACGGCGAGGATCTTCATCTGTCCGCCCGGCAGATGCGGCAACGCCGCACTCAGGCTGGTGAGATAGACGTCCACCCGCCCCGCCAGCATATCGGTGATGGCCGGTGCGGTGCCGCGATAGGGCACGTGCACCATGTCAATTCCGGCCCGCATCTTCAGCAATTCACCGGCCAGATGTGGGCCGCTGCCAATGCCCGAGGAAGCGTAGGTCACCCGCCCGGGATTCGCTCGGCAATAGGCGAGGAACTCGGGGAAATTGGCCGCTGGAAGCTGCGCTGACGCGGTCAGGAAATACGGCGTCACGGCAAGCGAGGCGACGGCGCTGAGGTCGCGCAGCGTGTCATAGGGAAGGTTCGGATTGAGCGCCGCGCTGCCCGAAGTGCCATTGGTGCCGATGAGCAGCGTGTAGCCATCGGGCGCTGAGCGGACCACATGCGTGGTGCCGATGACGCTGTTGGCGCCGCTGCGATTCTCGACGATGAAGGACTGCCCAAGCAAGCCGCCGAGCTTGCCGGCCACCAGCCGCGCGATGGCATCGGTCGGGCCGCCGGTTTCGAAGGGCACGACGATCCGGACCGCCTGGTTGGGATAGGCTCGGGGCTGGGCCCCTGCGGGGGCGGAGAGCACCGCCCCGCCCGCCGCGGCCAGCGATCCAAGGTGGCGGCGCGACATGGTCTGACGCATGGCTGGGCTCCTGGGGGCGGATGGGCACATGAAGCGGCGGACCGGGAGTGTTGCCGAATATCGCGCGACGTCCAAGCCTGATGATGGCCGGGCGCCGCCAGATATGCGAGCCTGATCCTGCGCTGATGGGAAGCATCACATGGTGCATGACGTGATCATCGTCGGGCTGGGTGGGATGGGCAGCGCCGCGGCCTGGCAATTGGCCCGGCGTGGGCAACGTGTCCTCGGCCTCGAACGCTTCGACATTCCGAACGCCATGGGCTCTTCGCACGGCGTCACGCGCATCATCCGCCTGCCCTACTATGAGGATCCGGCCTATGTGCCGCTGCTGCGCCGCGCCTATGCGCTGTGGCGCGACGCCGAGGCCGCGACGAGCGAGCGTCTGCTTTTCATCACGGGCTCGATTGATGGCGGGCATGAGGATGCCGAGGTGTTCCAGGGCGCGCTGAACTCCGCCCGACTGCACGGATTGCCGCATGAGGTGCTGACTGGCGATCAGGTGAATGCCCGCTTCCCCGGCTACCACCTGCCCTCCGCCATGCGCGCGGTGTTCCAGCCGGAGGGCGGCTTCATCGCCAGCGAGCATGCCATCACCGCGCATTGCGGCCTTGCCCAGGCGGAAGGCGCCGATCTGCGCGCGCGCGAGCGTGTGCTGGGCTGGGACGCACGGCCCGGCGGCGAGGGCGTGCGCGTCACCACGGACAAGGGCCAATACGAGGCCGGCCGCCTGGTCCTGACGGCCGGCGCCTGGATGGCCGATCTCGCCCCCCTGCTCACCGGGCGCGCCGTGGCCGAGCGCCAGGTGCTGGCCTGGTTGCAGCCGCATCATCCGGCCCTGTTCCGGCCCGATCGCTTTCCCGTCTTCAACCTGGCGGTGGAGGAAGGCCGCTATTACGGGCTGCCGATCCACGAGGTGCCGGGCTTCAAATTCGGCCGCTATCACCACCGCGCCGAGACCGGCCCGGCCGAGACGATGCGGCGCGAGGTGGATGCCGAGGATGAGCGCCTGCTGCGGGAATTCGCGCAGCGCTATTTCCCGGCGGGCAGCGGCGCCACCATGGCCCTGCGCGCCTGCCTCTTCACCAACACGCCGGATGAGCACTTCATCCTCGACCACCATCCCGAGTTTTCGCAGGTGACGCTGGCCTCCCCCTGCTCAGGCCATGGCTACAAGTTCTGCTCGGTGATCGGGGAGATCCTGGCCGACCTCGCCACGGGCGATGGTACGACGCGCCATGAGATCGGCTTCCTTCGGCTCGGGCGCGGCCTCTGACCCACGGCGCGCCGGGGCGGCGGGGATCAGACCCCGCGCCCGGCCAGGAACCCCTCGTAGATCGCCTCCTCCGCGCTGCCCGGCGCCAGGCAATCGCCCACCAGATGCACCGGACAGGGCAGGCCTTCGAGCGCCTTCTCCAGCGCCGTCTCCGAGGCATGGCCGGTGGCCAGCACCACGGTGTCCACACCCTCCCGAATGATCGGCGCGCCTGAGGTCGCGTGCCGCAGATAGGCAGTGGTGCCGTCCACGCCGAACAGGCTGGCATCCGTGACGACCTCGACGCCAAGCCGATGCAAGCGGCCTATCCACTGGCTCCGCAAATAGAGTTGCAGGTTGAAGCCGGCATGCGGCGCATTCACCGCCAGCGTGACCTGGTGCCCGTCCAGCACCAGCCGCTCGGCCAGGCCCATCCCCACCCAATCGGCGCGCCAATCCGCGATCAGCACCCGGGCACCGGTATTGGCGCCATGCAGCACGGCCCAGGCGCCGACCACATGGCCATCCTCGCGCCCCTCGATCGCGGGCTCATAGGGCTGCGCGCCGGTCGCGACGATGACGGCATCCGGCGCGAGCTGTTCCACCAGCGCGCGATCCACCGGCGTGTTCAGCCGGATCTCGACGCCGGCCGCGGTGAGCTCCTGCTGGAGGTTGGTGATCAGCCCGCCAAACTCGGCACGCTCGGGCAGTAGCTGCGCGAGCAGCGCCTGCCCGCCCAGCCGCGGCGAAGCCTCGCACAGGATCACCCGATGGCCGCGATCGGCCGCGGTGGCGGCCGCCTTCATGCCGCCCGGCCCGCCGCCCGCCACCAGGATGGTGGCGGCGCGCGCGACGGGCGGCAGCGGCTTGAGCTTCGCCTCCCGACCGGACACGGGGTGCTGGATGCAGGAAATGCCATAGCCCGCGTGAAAATGCCCGATGCAGGCCTGGTTGCAGGCGATGCAGGCGCGGATCTCGTCCAGCCGCCCGGCCTGTGCCTTCCGGGCCATGTCAGGATCAGAAATCATCGCGCGCGTCATGCCGATCATGTCGGCCTGGCCGGCGCGCAGCACGGCCTCCGCGATCTGCGGCTGATTGATGCGCCCGGCGACGAAGACGGGCAGCCCGGTCGCCGCGCGCAAGCTGCCGGCCTGGGGCGCCACATAGGCGGGCGCATAGCCCATGGGCGGCACGACATGGATCGAGCCCCCCTGCCCCGCCATCGAGCCCGTGGTCACATTGAGGTAGTCCACCGCACCCTTGGCCGCCAGCGCCTGGCAGGCGGCGATGACCTCGCCAAGCTCCAGCCCGCCCTCCTCCAGCTCCTCGGCCGAGATGCGCAGGCCAAGCAGGCGATCCCCCACCGCGCGGCGCGCCCCGGCCAGGCACTCCACCAGGAAGCGCAGCCGGTTTTCCGGCGAACCGCCATAGCGATCGGTGCGCAGATTGGTCCGCGGGTTGAGGAATTGCGCGAAGAGCAGGCCGTGGCTCGCCAGCAACTCGACGCCATCGAGCCCGGCCTCCGCGAGGCGCCCCGCCGCGGTGGCGCAGGCCTCGACCAGCTCTTCCACCATCGCCGTGGGCATTTCGCGCGGCATGGTGTGGAACCGGTTGTCCGGCACCGCCGAGGGCGCGAAGGCGACCTCCCTGAGGCCGCCCCGCACGCGCTTCGAGACCCGGCCGGAATGGGAAAGCTGCCCGAAGATGCGCGCGCCGTGCTGGTGCACCGCCTGGGCCAAGGCCCGATAGGCCGGGATGGCGCGATCCTGGGTGACGACCAGCTCCGGATAGTCCGTGAAGGAGGAAGCGTGGAAGCGGGCGGATTCCACGATGATGAGCCCCGCCCCGCCGGCCGCCCGCGCCGCGTGATAGGCGATCAGATCCTCGCCCGGGAGGCCTTCCCGCGCCAGGAAGGTCTGATGACCGGTCGAGAGGATACGGTTGCGGATCTCCACCTTGCCCAGTTGGAGCGGCGCGAAGAGCAACGGGAAGGATGGAGCCGTCATGTCAGGGGTTCCTGGTCCGCGGGCGGAGCCCAGCTTATTGGCGGGATGCCATCGGTTGGAACTGTGCCGAGGGTCCGCCGGGCCATCTACCGGCGAAAGGCCGCGAGCCGTGATTCCAGCCCGAGCGAGAGTGCGCCGAGGTCATTGGAGATCATCAACAGATCCGCCCCGCCCTCCGCCCAGGCCTGGGCCTGGGCCGGATCGGGGTCGGAAATGCCGACCCGCTTTCCGCGCGCCTTGGCCGCGGCCAAGGCGGCGTGCAGCATGGCGCGCGGATCCTTGCCGCCCAGCCGTTCGGAGAGCTGCAAGGTGAGGAGGCCGAGGAAGAGGCCATCCAGGCCGGGCAGCGCGGCGATGGCATCCGCCGCCTCGAAGCCCTCCGGCTCATCCAGCTGGGCCAGCACCAGGAAATCGCGCCGCGCGGCCGCGCTGAATTCGGGCCAGGGCATGCTGCGCCGGGCCGAGCTGCGGCCGACACCGGAATAGGCCCGCTCCACCGCCGCGCCGCGCGTGAAATGAACAAAGCGCGCGACGGCGGCGGGGTCTCGGCAATGCGGCAGGATGACGCCATCGGCGCCGATCATCAGCGCGTCCTGCGCCTCCGCCTCGCTCGCATCCGGCAGGCGGATGAGGACCGGGGCGCCACGGCTGCGCGCGATGAACACGCACTCGGACAGGGCGGCGCGGCTGAAGGACGCGTTCTCTGCATCGATGATGAAGCAATCCGCGCTGGAGGCGGCCAGCACCTCATGCACATCGGCCGAGCCGGTCTTGATGAACATGCCCAAGAGCGGCGCCGGCTTGCCACGCAGGGCCTCCGCGAAGCGAAAATAATCCATGCCCATCTCCTGGCCGCGCCGCGGGGCGAAATGCATCGCCGAGGCAGCATAAGGGGGGCAGCATAGGGCAGGGCCGGAAATTTTCGCATCCGTGAAATGGCATTGCGCTCCTTCACATCGCGGTCAACACTTTGCCGCCAAGCAGGAGCGATGCCATGACCTTGGACTCTGCCGGGGAAATCTCGACCGAAACCGGCAGCTATGCCGCGCATCGGCCGGTCATCGCGGCCAGGCGGCATGTGGTCTCCGCCGGGCACTACCTCGCCGCCCAGGCCGGCTTTCACGTGCTGGAGGCAGGCGGCAATGCGGTGGATGCCGGCGTGGCCTCGGCCCTCGTCCTGGGCGTGGTCCATAGCGATCAGGTGAACATCGCCGGCGTCGCGCCGATGATCATCTTCATGGCCGAAACCGAGGAACTGGTCGTGATAGACGGGCTGGGCCGCTGGCCGGCCGCCGCCAATTGCGAATACTTCCAGCGGGAACATGGCGGGGAGATCCCGCATGGCCTGATGCGGAGCATCATTCCTGCCGCGCCCCAGGCGCATCTCACCGCCCTGGAGCGCTACGGCCGGATGAGCTTCGGCGAGGTCGCCTCCTTCGCCACGCGCTTCGCGCGCGAGGGCTTTGTGATGTACCCCTTCCTCAACACGCAGCTGAAGATGGTGGAGGCGCGCAACCGGCGCTGGCCGTCCAATGCCGCCATCTACCTGCCGAATGACCGCACCCCTGAAGTGGGCGAGGTCTTCGTCCAATCCGACCTCGGCGCCTCGCTGCAATACATGATGGATGAGGAGGCTGCGGTGCTGGCCCGGGGCGGCGACCGCAAGGCGGGGCTGCGCGCGGCGCGGGATGCCTTTTATCGCGGCGACATCATGCGGAAGATCACCCGCTTCCATGCCGAGAATGGCGGATGGCTGACCGAGCGCGACATGGCGGAATACGATGTGCGCATCGAGCGGACGCAGATGGCGCGTTATGGCGACCTCGAAATCCATTCCTGCGGCTTCTGGTGCCAGGGGCCGGCGCTGCCCCAGGCGATGGGCATCCTGCGCGGCGTGGATCTGGGGGCCATGGGGCACAACACCGTGCCCTACATCCATCACGTCGCCGAGGCGCTGAAGCTGACCTTCGCCGACCGCGAGCGCCATTACGGCGACCCGGATTTCCTCGATGTCCCAGCCGAAACCCTGCTGTCGGAAGCCTATGCCGCGCAGCGTCGTGCCCTGATCAACCCCGACCGCGCATGGCCCCAAATGCCGCCCGCCGGCATCATCCGGCCGAACCAACACCCGCTGGCCGCCCCCCTGCCGAGCCTGAGCGAACCCAGCATCCCGCCGCTCGACACCTCCTATGCCTGCGCGGTGGATCGCTGGGGCAACGCGATTTCCGTGACGCCGAGCGATGTCGCCAGCGACACCATCATCATCCCCGGCACCGGCCTCGCCCCTTCCTCACGCGGTTCGCAATCGCGGGCGGATCCGAACCACCCCGCGGCGCTCGCGCCGGGCAAGCGGCCGCGCCTGACGCCGAACCCGGCGATGGTCCTGCAGCCCGGCCGCCGCGTCATGCCGCTCGGCACGCCGGGCGGCGACAGCCAGGTGCAGGCGATGGTGCAGGTGCTGCTGAACATCGCGGTCTTCGGGATGGACCCGCAGACGGCCATCGAGAAGCCGCGCTTCATCTCCTATAGCCACCCGGATTCCTTCGCGCCGCACGCCTACTATCCCGGCCGCCTCTGCCTGGAAGGGCGCATTCCCGAGGAGATCGGCGAAGGCCTGTCGCGGCTGGGCCATGACATCCGGCGCTGGCCGGACTGGTTGTGGCGCGCGGGCGGCGTCTGCCTCATTGATTCCGACAGCGGTACCGGAATTCACCGCGCGGGCGCCGATCCGCGCCGGGCGGCGGCCTATGCGGTGGGGTGGTAACAATGCTCGGGATGATGCGCTGCGGGGTGGTGCCATCCGCTCGCCGGTGATCCTTGCACGCGGGGGCGAAATCCCCGAATGGCTTGGTGGATCAACAACCTGAAAGCCACCGGTGGCCGAGAAGCCCATCTCCCAGCAGCCCATGCAGATTGGCCGCCAGATCCGCGAATTGCGTAAGCTGAAGGGCCTGACCCTGACGGACATGGCGCAGAATCTGGGCGTCTCCATCGGCTATCTCAGCCAGATCGAGCGGGATCGCTCACGCCTGCAGATCGGCACCCTCAAGGCGATCAGCGACGTCCTCGGCGTGCACATCAACTGGTTCTTCCAGGCCCAGCCCGAGCGCCCGCCGGAAGAGGTCGAATACATCGTGCGCGCCGAAAGCCGACGCTGCATGACCTTCACCGGCCTCGGCATCCGCGAGGAGCTGGCCTCGCCCAACCTCGCCGGGCCGCTGGAACTCCTGGTCAGCACCATCGAGCCGGGCGCCGATAGCGGCGACTACAGCCATGACGGGGCGGAAGCGGGCTTCGTGCTTACGGGGCGGCTGACGCTCTGGATCAACGGGCGCTGCTTCGAATTGCGCGAGGGCGACAGCTTCGCCTTCCCGAGCACGCTGACCCATCGCTGCCAGAATCCGGGCAGCACCGTGACGCGGGTACTTTGGGTGATCACGCCGCCTTCCTATTGATGGGGCGAGCCGTCAGGGTACTGTGAAATTCTCCGGATTTATTTCACTTGCCTGAACAAATCCGCCCTCCCTAAGCTCCCCGGCATCCACCGGGAGGGGCTTCGCATGGACATGACTCCAAATGGGCATCGCGTGGCCCATACCGCCCATATCTGGGTGCCCCTGCCGGATGGCGTGCGGCTTTCCGCCTCGCTCTGGCTCCCTGAAGGCGCTGGCCCGTCTCCGGCTGTTCTCGAAATCATCCCCTACCGCAAGCGGGATCACACCGCGACGCGCGACTGGGGGATGCATGGCTTCCTCGCCCAGGCCGGCTTCTGCGGCGTGCGCGTGGATATGCGCGGCACCGGCGACAGCGAGGGCATCGACGACCCGCACCAGACCTATGCCGACACGGTGGAAGTGCTGGCCTGGATGAGGGCGCAGCCCTGGTGCGACGGCCATATGGGCATGATCGGCCTGTCCTGGGGCGGCATCAACGCGCTGATGGCGGCCGAGCAGCGCCCGCCTGGCCTGGAAGCCGTGGTCGCCACCGCCTTCAGCCATGACCGCTTCAATGTCGGCATGGCGCGAAAGAACGGCGTCATCCTCAACGAGAACCTGGCCTGGGCGGCGGCCTGCACCGGCTTCACCTCCCGCCCGCCCGACCCCGCCGTGGTGGGCGAGGCCTGGCGCGACATGTGGCTGCAACGGCTGGAGACGATGGCACCGCATGCGCTGACCACCCTGGGTCGGCAGCGGCGGGACGCCCATTGGGACAAGCACCAACTCAAGGACCCCAAGTCCATCTCGGCCGCCTTCTGCATGTTCTCCGGCCAGGCCGACAGCAATTACGCGCAGACCCTGCCCTACCTCATGGGGGCGCTGGATGCGCCGCGGCGCGCGACCCTCGGCCCCTGGTGCCACAAATATCCGCATCAGGCGCAGCCTGGCCCGGCCATTGATTTCCTGGGCGATGCGGTCGCCTGGTTCGGCCAGCATCTGCGTGGCAAGGCGCCCCAGGATGACCGCCCGCCCTTCATCGCCTTCATCATGGAGGACCTGCCCACGCAGGAATTCTACCCGCAGACGCCCGGCCGCTGGGTGGGCCTGCCCGCCTGGCCGCCGGCGACGCAGGAATTTCGCAGCTGGTATCTCACCCAGGGGCGGCTGGTGGAGACCGCGCCGGCCGAGGCGGCGCTGAGCCATCTCTCCCCGCAAACGTTGGGCCTAGCCTCCGGCGAGATCATGCCCTGGTTCGCCTATGCCCCGGGCGCCGAGCTTCCGGGCGACCAGCGGACCGATGACGGCGCCGCCCTAAGCTTCGACACCGCGCCGCTGGAGGAAGCCGTGGACTGCCTCGGCGCGCCGGAGCTGGAGATCGAAATTTCTGTGGACCGGCCGGCCGCCTTCCTGGTGGCCCGGATTTGCGACGTGAAGCCCGATGGAAGCTCGGCCCGCGCCTGGCTCAGCCTGCACAACCTCACCCAGCTCGAGGATGAACGGAATCCGGTCGCATTGGTGCCGGGCCGGCGCTACCGCCTTCGCCTGAAGCTGGATGTGCGCGGCTATCGTTTCCTGAAGGGCCACCGGATCCGCCTGGCCTTGTCCACCAGCTACTGGCCCATCGCCTGGCCCTCGCCGGAGCCGGTGACGATCACGGTTCACACCGGCGCCACGAAGCTGCACATGCCCTTGCTGACGACGGCGATCACACCGCCGGATTGGCAGCCCTTCGGGCCGCCGCGCAGCTACCCCCCGCCGGCCCGCAGCGAAGTCGCACCGGTGAAGCGCGCCCGGCGCATCATCAAGGATGTGGCGACGGGCGAGACGCGCCTCGTCATCGAGGAGCAGAACGGCGCCTATCGCCTGGACGATATCGACTGGACCGTCGCCTCTTCCGCGCGCGAGGAATATCGCATCACCGATGCCGACCCCACCACGGCCGGCGTGGCCATTGCGCTGCGCTGGAAGTTCAGCCGCGGCGCCTGGAACGTCGCGACCGAGATTGACACCGAACTCACCTGCGATGCCGCGAACCTGCATTGCCGCATGCGGCTGCGGGCGCTGGAGGGTGAGGCGGAAGTGTTCTGCCGCGACTGGAACTGGACGATGCAGCGGGATCACCTGTGAATGGCTGAACTTCCAAAGCATGCGCGCGTCGTCATCGTCGGCGGTGGCGTTGTCGGGTGCAGCCTCGCCTATCACCTCACCCGGCGCGGCTGGAGTGACGTGCTGCTGCTGGAGCGGCAACAGCTCACCAGCGGAACCACCTGGCATGCGGCCGGCCTCGTCGGGCAATTGCGCGCGACGCAGAACCTCACCCGCCTCGCGCAATACACCTCGGGGCTCTACCAGCAATTGGAGGCGGAGACGGGCCAGGCCACCGGCTATCGCCAGGCCGGCTCGCTGGCCCTGGCCACCACCGAGGCGCGCTTCGAGGAACTGAGGCGCGGCGCCTCGATGGCAAGTTGCTTCGGGCTGGAGGTCCGTGTGCTGGGCCCTTCGGAGGCGGCGGCGCTCTGGCCCCTGATGGAGGCGCGCGACATTGTCGGCGCGGTGCATCTGCCTGGCGATGGCTATGTGAACCCGATCGACACCACCCAGGCCCTGGCGCGCGGCGCCCGGCAGAAAGGCGCTCGCATCGAGGAGGGCGTCTCCGTGACCTCCATCCTGCGGAAGAACGGCCGCGCGACCGGCGTGATGACCGATCGCGGCCCGATCTCGGCCGATGTGGTGGTGAATTGCGCCGGCATGTGGGCGCGCGAACTGGCGGCCGAGGCCGGCGTGACGGTGCCCCTGCACGCGGCCGAACATTTCTACGTCGTCACCGAGGCGATGCCGGACCTGCCGCCCAACCTGCCCGTGCTGCGGGACCCCGACAACTTCACCTATGTGAAGCCCGAGCCCGGCAAGCTCCTGGTCGGCTGGTTCGAGGAGGTGGCGAAGCCCTGGGGCATGGGCGGCGTGCCGAAGGATTTCGCCTTCGGTCATCTGCCCGATGACATGGAGCATGTGGAGCCGCTGCTGGAACGCGCCATGCAGCGCATCCCGCTGCTGGCGAAGACGGGCATTCGCCTCTTCTTCAACGGCCCCGAGAGCTTCACCCCCGATGACCGCTATCTGCTCGGCGAAGCGCCGGAATTGCCGGGGCTCTTCGTCGCGGCGGGCTTCAATTCCATCGGCATCCAGTCGGCCGGCGGGGCGGGGCGCGTGCTGGCGGATTGGATCGTGGATGGCCACCCGCCCATGGATCTGTGGGATGTGGACCTCCGACGCGCCATGCCCTTCCAACGCAATGCGCGCTACCTGCGGAACCGCACGGTGGAATCGCTCGGCCTGCTCTACGCCATGCATTGGCCGTTCCGGCAGCCCGAGACGGCGCGCGGCGTGCGGCGCTCGCCGCTGCATGACGCGCTGAAGGCACGGGGCGCGGTGTTTGGCGAAGTCGCCGGCTGGGAGCGCGCGAATTGGTTTGCCACGCCGGGGATGAAGGCCGAATACGAATACTCCTATGGTCGGCAGAACTGGTTCGCGCCCTCGGCCGAGGAACACCGCGCCGTGCGGGAGGCGGTCGGCTTGTTCGACCAGACCTCCTTCGCCCAATTCATCGTGGAAGGCGCGGGGGCGGAAGCCGCGCTCAACCGCATCTGCGCCAATGACGTGGCGGTACCGCCGGGCCGCGTCGTCTACACGCAATGGCTGAACGAACGCGGCGGCATCGAAGCCGACCTGACGGTGACGCGCGAAAGCGCCACGCGCTATCGCATCGTGACAGCGGCCGCGACGCAGGTGCGGGACTTCGCCTGGCTGAATCGGCATTTGCCCGAGGGTGTGGCCGCCTGGGATGCGAGTTCGGCCTATGCCACCCTCTCCCTCATGGGGCCGAAATCGCGCGAGGTGCTCGCGGCGCTGACCGATGCGGACCTCTCCAACGCGGCCTTTCCCTTTGCCACGGCGCGCGAGATCGACCTGGCCTATGCGCGCGTCTGGGCCACCCGCATCACCTATGTGGGTGAACTCGGCTGGGAATTGCACATGCCCGCCGAATTCACGGCTGGCGTCTTCGAGGCGCTGCTGGAAGCCGGGAAACCGCATGGCCTCCGCCTCGCCGGCTATCACGCGCTCAATTCGCTGCGGATCGAAAAGGCCTATCGCCATTGGGGCCATGACATCACGGATGAGGATACGCCGCTGCAGGCGGGCCTCGGCTTCGCGGTAGCATGGGACAAGGCGGGCGGCTTCATCGGGCGGGAGGCGCTGCTGCCCCAGCGCGGCCAAGCGCTGGCGCGCCGCCTCGTCACCTTCCTGCTAGAGGATCCCGCCCCGCTGCTGCTGCACAACGAGCCGATCTGGCGGGATGGCGTGCGCGTCGGCCACATCACCTCGGCCATGTATGGCCATACGCTCGGGCGGTCGGTCGGGCTCGGCTATGTCAGCCATGCGGGTGGCGTCACGGCGGATTTCATCCGCGACGGGCAGTTCGAGATCGAGATCGCGGGCCAGCGCCATGCGGCGCGCGCCACACTCAAGCCACCCTATGATCCAACCGGCGCCAGGGTGCGTGCCCAGCAGGAGGAACCGCATGAAACGTCGTGATGTCCTGACCGCCGGCGCGGCGCTGACCGCAACGGTGCAAGCGCCGCAACTCCGCGCGCAAGCCGCGCGCATCCTGCGCTTCCGCCCCAACAATGACCTCAGCGTGCTGGACCCGATCTGGTCCTCGGCCTTCGTCACGCGGCACCATTCCAACGCGGTGTTCGACACGCTCTACGGCATGGACAACCGCCTGAACCCGCATCCGCAGATGGTCGAGGGGCATGTCATCGAGAATGACGGTCTGCTTTGGCGCCTCACCCTGCGCGACGGTCTGAAGTTCCATGATGGCGAGCCGGTGCGCGCGCGGGATTGCGTGCAAAGCATCCGGCGCTGGGCCGTGGTGGACGCTTTCGGGCAGACGCTCATGGCGGCCACGGAGGAGCTCAGCGCGCCGTCGGACCGGGAAATCCGGTTTCGCCTGAAGCACCCCTTCCCGCTGCTGCCCAATGCCCTGGGGAAGGCCAATACCTTCATGCCGGCCATGATGCCGGAGCGCCTGGCGCTGACCGATGCCGGGCGGCAGGTGACCGAACCCGTGGGCAGCGGCCCCTTTCGCTTCATCGCCGCCGAGCGCGTGGCCGGCGCGCGCGTCGCCTATGAGCGCTTCGCCGATTACATCCCGCGGCCGGGTCGGCCCGAATTCACCTCCGGCCCCAAGATCGCGCATTTCGACCGGCTGGAATGGACCATCCTGCCGGATCACGGCACGGCGGCCAATGCGCTGCGCGCCGGTGAGATCGACTGGTACGAGGACCCCCTGCTCGATCTTCTGCCGACCTTGCGGCGGGACCGCCGCGTGGTGGTGGATGATTTCAATCCGGCCGGAAACATGGGGATCATCCGCTTCAACCACCTGCATGCGCCCTTCAATAATCCGACGATACGCCGCGCCGCCATGCGCGCGCTCGATCAGGCGAGCCTCATGCAGGCCATCGCCGGTGCCAACCGGGACATGTGGAATGATGGCGTCGGCGTCTTTGTTCCCGAATCTCCGATGGCCAGCCAGGAGGGCATCCTGCCGCCGCAGGATCCCGCGACCGCGCGCCGGGGCTTGGAGGCCGCCGGCTATGCGGGCGAACGGATCACCTTCCTGACGGCCACCAGCAGCACGGGGATCAACACGCTGGCCGAGGTCGCGTCGGATCAGCTGCGTCGCGCGGGGATGAATGTGGATTTCGTGGCGATGGATTTCGGCAATTGGCTGCAGCGCCGCAACCGGCGCGAGCCCCCCGAACAGGGCGGTTGGAACGTGCTGACCACCTTCCTGCCAGGCCTGGAGATGTGGGACCCGGCGGGCCATCTGGCGCTGCGCGGCAATGGCAACGCCGCCTGGTCCGGCTGGCCCAGCAGCCCGCGCATCGAGGCCCTGCGCGACCGTTGGTTCGAGACGGGCGATGCGGCAGCGCGCGCCGCGATGGGCCCCGAATTTCAGCGCCTCGCCTTCGAGGATGTGCCCTTCGTTCCCGCCGGGCGCTGGAAGCAGCCCACCGCCTATCGGGCCGGCCTGACCGAACTGCCACGCCACATGCCTCTGTTCTATACGCTGCGTCGCGCCGCATGATTGATCTTCCGGTCACCGCTGGGCAGGTCATCACCATGGATGCGGGCCGCCGCTTCCTGGCCGATGGTGCTGTGGCGATCAGCCGCAAGCGATTTCGGGCCATGGGCGAGACAGCGCCCATGCGACGGGAGACAGGGTGATCAGGGAGTTGGCGGTGGATCGGCCGATCGGCGTACCCAGGCCTACTACCGTGCTGGGCACGCACTATCCCTCTGGGCCCGCCGCATGACGGGCGGCCCGATGGGCTCCCGACGGGCGCAAGCCGTGCGACGAGTTGCTGAACTGGGAAGCCTTCTACGCGCTGCCCGAGGCACGGGTCGGCATCGAAGGCTGGCGCCGGCACGACAACACAGTGCGCCTACACTCGTTGCCTGAGTGAAGGCCGCCCTAAGATCCGGCCGGCGCACGCCTGCGCTCGCAGGTTCAGCTTTTTCGGATGTTGTAGAAGAGCGGCATGCCGGAGAGCATCCCCGTGATGTTGCGTCGGTGCGCCGTGAGATCCTTCCAGCGCCCCGTCGGGATATAGGGCACATCAACGAAGGCGCGCTCCTGGATGGCGCGCGCAATGACCTGGCGCGCCGGCTGATCGGCGGCATCCATCCATTGCGAGCGCAGCGCCTCAAGCTCTGGGCTGGTGGGCCAGCCGGGCCAAGCTGCGAGGCCATTGCCGCGCAGACCCAGATGCGCTGAGGGGTCCCAGAGGTCGAGGCCGGGTAGCAGCGTCGTCGTGCAGCTCCAACCACCCTGATCCACCGGCCCCCGATTGGCACGGCGTTGCAGCCAGACTCCGAAGTCGACGGGGATGATCTCGACGTTCATGCCCGCGCGCTTGAACTGATCCGCCGAGACATCCACCTGCCGCGCCATGGTGCTGAAGTTGATGGCGGAGAGGAAACCGATCTTCTCACCGCGGTAGCCTGCCGCCTGCAACTCCTGCCGAACCTTGGCAAAGTCACGCGGAGTCGTCAGTGCGGACATGCCGGCATCAGAGGCCATCGGCGAATTGGGCGAGAAGACGCCCACCCCCGCATCCCAGAGCGAGCGGTCGGTACCCGCCACCGCGCTCAGGATCTCCGCCTGATCAATGGCGCCGAGCAAGGCCCGCCGGATTGCCGGATTGTCGAAGGGCGGCTGCAGATGGTTGAGGCGCAGGATACCCATGTTACCCGGCGGGTTGATGCTGCCGATCACCACATTGCGGTCCCGCCGCAGCACGGGCAGCAGGTCCAGCAGAACATCCTCGTACCAGTCGACTTCACCACTGATGATGGCAGAGGCGGCGGTGGAATGATCCGGGATGATGTTCCACTCGACGCGCTCGATATGCGCAAGTTTCGGGCCGGAGGTGAATTGCGGCGTGCCATCAGCCCGCGGCACATAGCCGTCGAATTTCTGCCAGACCGAACGCGCCCCATTCACCCGCTCATTGGCCATGTAGCGGTAGGGGCCGCTGCCAACGACCTCAGTGACCTGCCGCGTCGGGTCGGCGGCGAAAAGCCGTTCCGGCATCATCGCCGGGATGAAGCTCGTGCTCTTTGCCAGCGCGTGGATGAGCAGGGGAAAGGGCTGCTTGAGGCGGAAGACAATGGTCTTGTCGTCAGCGGCGCTGAGCTCATCCGTCGCGGCCATGAGCATCTGGCCCATCACGTCCACACGCCCCCAGCGGCGCAGGCTCGCGACGCAGTCACTGGCGCGTACAGGCTCGCCATCGTGGAAGCGGAGGCCATCGCGCAGCGTGATGCGCCAGAGCTTGTCGTCGTTCTCGACGACATGGCCCGCCGCCATCTGCGGATGCGGGTTCAGCGCATCATCCATGCCGTAAAGCATGTCGTAGCTCAGCAGCGCGAGGTAGCGCGTCGAAAAGGCAGTGCTGAACAGCGGATCCAGGATGGTGGCATCCGCGTTCGGCTTGAACCGAAGCACGCGAGAATTCTGCGCCTGTGCGAGCGAGGGCGCCGCAAATGCTGCGGCACTGGCCTGGATAAGATTGCGTCGCTTCATCATCGTTCTCGCCTGCTTTTGTTGCGGGCTATTTCGCCCAGGATTCCGCCAATTCCTTAGTGATGATGCCATCCTCCAGATCGCGTTGAATCAGCGCGGCTGGGCGGTCCGCCGGCGCACCGTAGCCGCCGCCGCCGCCCAGGCTGATGGTCACGATGTCGCCCCGCAGAAGGTTAAAGGACGATTTGCTGTCGAGCTGTATAACATGTCCCGCACGCAGGACCTCGCTCTTGCCGCTCGCGCCCGAGCCGCCGCCGAAAATGCCGGACGCCGAACCCGTGAAGCGGTCGCTGTAATGGGCGACCAGCGCGCCGTCCTTCAGGATCTCGTAGCTGCGCGAGAAACCCGCACCGCCACGATGCGCGCCCTTGCCGCAGCTGTCGGCGCGCAGGCCGTAGCTGATGACGCGGAAAAAGGAGAAATCCTGATCCATCGCCTCGACGGGCGTGTTGGAGCAATTGGCCAGCGGGTTGTCCACCGCATCACAGCCATCATTGCCGATGCCGCCACCATATCCGCCGCCATAGACCTCCAGATAGACCGACCAGCCCTGCGGGCCCAGCCAGGAGAGGCAATAGGCTGTGGTGGTGTCATACCCCTGGGCAATGACCTTGTCGGGGACGGCCTGGGCGATGGCCATCATGACCGCATTCCAGGCCCGCGAGGCGGAGACCATGCGCGCGCGCACGGGTGCCGGATGATTCGGGTTCAGCAGCGAGCCCTTGGGAGCGGTCACGGCGATGGGCCTGAGCGCGCCGTCATTGAACGGAATATCCGGGCTGGTCAGCGCCGCCTTCAGGCAGGAGACGGTGGCCGAGATCAGCGAGGCGAAGGGGCAGTTGAGGTTCACGCCCACCTGCGGCGCGGTGCCGGCATAGTCGACCGAAATGGAATCGCCCGAGACCGTTACCGCCGCCTTCACGACAATCGGCCCGCTGCCCAGCCCATCATCATCGAGCTGCGCCTCGCCGTGATAGGTGCCGTCGGGCACCTGCGCGATGGCGGCGCGCATGCGGCGCTCGGAATAATCCTGCAGGCCCGCCATGGTGGCCTTCACCTTGGCAACGCCGTAGCGCGCGGCGAGCTCCTGGACGCGCAGCACACCGATGTTGTTGGCAGCGATCTGCGCATCAAAATCGCCCATCGTCTGCTGCGGCACGCGCACATTGGCGCGCAGCAGGCGCTGGAAGCCGCCGCCATTTTCCCAGTCGCGATGGATGTTCACCTTCATGGGCGGAATGATCAGCCCCTCGGCGTAGACGTCACGCGCGCCTGCATTGAGGCCCGGCGCGCCGCCACCGAGGTCCAAATGATGCGCCACCGAGGCGGCGAAGCCGATGACCAGGCCATCCACGAAGATCGGATGGAAGAAGAACACATCCTGCAAATGCTGGCCGCCGGAATAGGGGTCGTTGATGACGAGGAAGTCCCCCTCTTCCAGTGTCTCCTTCGGAAACATGGCCTTGCAGGGCTGGAAGATGGGCCCAATGCTGCCCAGCTGCATCGGAATCAGCTCCGCCTGAGCCACGGTGAAGCCCTCGGCGTCGAGCAGCGCGGCAGAGCCATCCCGCGCCTCGCGCAGGATCGTGGAATAGGCGGAACGGATGAGCTTTACGCCCATCTCGCGTGCTGCGGCGATGACCGACTGGCTGAGGATCGCGTATTCGACGGGATCGAGATTCACGACCTCAGCCTTTCTTGCTCAGAAGCATGTTTCCCGCAGCGTCGCGCGCGCCGCTCCAGCCAGGAGGAACCCAGGTCGTGGAGGAATAGCCTTCGATCAGCGCAGGACCAGACACGGTTTCGCCAATGCCGATCATGGCGGCATCAACGAGGCGCGCCTGAACCACGGCGCCCCCGGTCACGACCTCGGCCATGGGCGGCTTGGCGAGGTTGCTCGCACGCTCGCGCACCTCCGGCAGGTCATCGAGGCGTTTGCGGACGCTGAAGCGAAGCCCCACCACCTCGACTTTGCGGCCGGCCTCGCCGCCATGCAGGTAGACGCGGCGATGGGCATCCGCGAAACGCTCGGCAAGGTCGGCCGCGCCGAGCTGGCCGAGCGTCGCGGGATCGACCGCCACGGGAATTTCGAACGCCTGGCCGACGAAGCGCATGTCCAGTTCCAGGCTGTGCTCCAGAAGGCCAGTCAGGCCGAGAGAAGCGAACTCCGCCTCCGTCGCGGCACGCAACGCCTTGCAATCGGCGGCAAGGGTGCCGGGGGTGTCGTCACCCAGCGCCATGCGCCGCGTGACGCCGCGCACCTTGACATAATCGGCCGAAAGCAGACCCAGGGCAGAGATGACGCCGGGGTTCGGCGGCACCAGAATCTTGCGGATGCCGAGTTCCTCGGCGATCTCGGCGGCCAGCAACGGGCCGGCACCCCCGAAGGGCAGCAGTGCATAATCGCGCGGGTCGCGGCCGCGCTCCGTGGAGACAAGCTGAATGGCGCGCACGATATTCGCGACCGCCAGGCGAATGGCGGCGGCAGCCGCACCGCGCACATCGGTGCCCAGACGCTTGGCGACCTCCTCGAAGGCACGATGCGCCGCATCGGCGTCGAGCTTCATGCCACCACCGAGAAAGGCGTCAGGCCGAATGGTGCCACGCACCACATGCGCGTCGGTGACCGTGGGCAAGGTACCGCCACGGCTATAGCAGGCGGGGCCGGGTTCGGCGCCGGCACTGCGCGGGCCGACGCGCAGCATGTTGCCGTCATCGATCCAGACCAGGCTGCCGCCGCCGGCACCGACCGTCACGATATCGAGCACAGGGGTGCGGATGGGAAGGCCGTCCACCTCGGTCTCTGCGGCCAGCGCCGCTTCGCCATCTTGCACCAGCGAGACGTCGGTCGAGGTGCCGCCCATGTCAAAGGTGACGAGGTTGCCGCGCCCGGAGCGCGCGGCCTGGCGAATCGCGCCGACCACGCCGGCCGCAGGGCCGCTGAGCAGGGCGCTGATGGCGTTGCTGCGCATGGCGGTGGCAGGCATTCGCCCGCCATTGGATTGCATCACACTGAAATGCCCGGTGAAGCCCGCACCAGCCAAAGTCGCTTCGAAGCGGTCCAGATAGCCATCGATCACGGGCTGCACATAGGCGGAGAGGGCGGTGGTGGAGGCGCGTTCGAATTCACGGAATTCGGGCGCCACCTCATGGCTGGCGGCGACGCGGATGCCGGGAAGTGCGGCGGCAATGATGGCCTTGAGCCGCATCTCGTGGACGGGCGAAGCATAGGCGGAGAGCAGGCAGATGGCGACGGCCTGGTAGCCGCCCTGCGCCAGCGCGGGCAGCAGGTCCCGCCGGACGGCGGCCTCGTCCAACGCCTCGATCACGACACCGTCATGGCCGATCCGCTCGGCCACTTCGAAGCAATCACGCCGGCGCACAGGCGGCGCTGGCTTCGCGTAGTGCAGGTCATAGATGCGGCGGCGATCATGGCGCTGCATGAACAAAATGTCGCGGAAGCCCTGTGTCGCAATGAAGGCGATCGAGGCGCCGCGCCGCTCCAGGATCGCATTGGTGGCCACTGTAGAGCCATGGACCAAGTCTGTGACGCTTCCAGGCGATATGCCGGCCGCCACCAGCGCATTGAAGGCGCCGATATCCGGGCTTCGCGGTGTGGAAGGAACCTTGATGACGCGGACCTGACCCTGGTCCACTGCGACCAGATCCGTGAAGGTGCCGCCGACCTCGATACCAACCCGCATGCTTTGCTTTCCAGCCTGAAGAGGCGATATCTTATCCTCCCGGGGGGGATTTTGCAATCAGAATGAAATTTAGCGACCCATTTTTCAATGCCTGAGAAGAGCGTCCCCGATATGGCGCCCGGTGGCACTCTGCTTGGCCAGCGGATGCGCGGCATGCGCCAACGCCGCAACTGGACCTTGCAGGAAATGTCGACGCGCAGCGGGCTGTCCATCGGCATGCTGAGCCAAATCGAGCGCGGCTTGTCTTCGCCTTCCATTCGCTCTTTGCAGAAACTGGCTGAGATCTTCGCTGTGCCCATCGGTTGGTTCTTTAGCGAGAGCCAAGGCGCGTCCCAGGGGCCGGCATGGATTCAGCGGCGCGCGCAATGCCGCATACTGGATCTCTCAGCCAAGGGCATCACCAAGGAATTGCTGTCCCCGGACGGTGATGGCGCAATCGAGCTTATGCGCATTACCATCGAACCAGGCGGCTCCTCCGGGGAAGCGCCCTATCAGCATCTTGGCGAGGATGCAGGCACGGTGATTGAGGGCGTGCTGGAGTTGGAGGTGAATGGCGTCATCGCCCTTGTGCAGACGGGCGACTCGTTTCGCTTTCCTTCATGCGAGCCTCACCGCTTCGGCAATCCGGGGCCAATGCGCTGCGTGGTCATATGGGCGGTGACCCCGCCGCTCTATTAACCGTCCTCCGATATGGCGCGACTTTCGCGCATTCGCGACGTCGTCGCGATACGTTAAACTGCTGGCGCAACCCGGGTTGGACCGCAGTGGGCTTGTCAGAGGTCTCCACTCTCGAGAGGCTCCCCCCCACGACAGGCCTCAGAGAGCGACGACGTTCGCCTGGCCGACTCGCACGCCGTATTTCCACCGCGCGCCGCGTCCGGTAAGACTCAGGCCGGTCGTCCGGCGCGCTGTCCAAGGTCGAGACATTTTTTCAACATCCAGCGCGTGATCCTGGGCGCCGCCGCGCAGCACGAGATGGGGCTGGCCCGCGCGCCGAAGACCCTGCCGGCCGCGGCGCGCAACGCGGTGTTCCGCAGCCTGATCAAGAACAATCTGCTGACCGGTATCAACGCGCCGCGGGAGCATGTCGGCCTGGGATGGCGCGAGGATGAGGACGGCACCTGGGTCGTGGCGCGCATCACCGATGAGGGGCTGCGCGCCATCGGCATCGACCCGAACGAGGGCGACGCGGTGGCCGACGGGCCCGACTGCTCCGGCATCGAGGGCAGCGTGCCTGACACGGCGCCCGCGGTGGCGCCCTGCACCACGCCGCGGGAAACCCCCGCGCCCGCCGCCGAAGCCGCCCAGGGCGCGCCCCTGACGGAGGAGATCGCCATGCTCGACCAGGCCCTCGCGGAACGCGCCGCCACACAGCGCGCCAGCCTGCGCGATGCCGCTGCGGCGCTGCTGGCCGCTTGGGATGCCAGCCCCTGCGAAGATGCGACAGACAACCCGATCAGCCGGGCGGTCGAGCACCTGCGTGCCGCCCTTGCCAGCAAGCCGGCTCGCACCCCGGGTGAGCCTGGCGCGCCGCGCAAGCCGCGCGAGGGCACGAAGCAGGAGCAGGTGCTGGCCATGCTGCGCCGGCCCGAGGGCGCGACGGTCACGCAGATCGCCGAGGCCACGGCTTGGAACAGCAACACGGTCCGCGGCTTCCTCGCCGGCCTCAAGAAGAAGGGCCACGCGGTCGAGGTGCTGGAGCGGATCCGCCAGGTCGGCCCGAACAAGACGGGCGCGAAGGGTTCCTTGACCATTTACGCCTTATGCAGAGCTTCGCATAAGGCGTAATATGTGGAGCCAAAGACTATGCGAAGCGCAGGCAGCGGCCGCGCAGTCGGCTCTGTGTTTGAGCGGTCTGTGACTTCGCATAATTTTCGGATGATCCGGTTCTCCCTCGGTGCTCACAGGGCATCGGCACGCCCCAACGCACCAACATGCCGCCATCCAGCACCAACTCTGTCCCCGGGATGAAGCGCGCTTCCGTCGAAGTCAGGAAAAGCACTGCGTCCGCTGTGTCCCGCCCGTCAACGGCAAAACCTCTCGGGATGAGCGCAAGCTGCTGTGCCACCAGCGGCTGCGCATCGCCGCTGGCGCCGGCAAGAATTATTGCTCGCGGTCAGCTGCACGTGGTGCGAGGGCGGGCCGAAGCCGGAGGGGTGGGGGCATCACACAGCTTCGACGCGCACGGCGCAGTATTTGAACTCGGGAATCTTCCCGAAAGGATCAAGCTGCGGGTTAGTCAGCAGGTTGGCCGCTGCCTCGCGGTAGGCGAAGGGCATGAAGACGAGGCCTTCCGGCAGATCCGGATCGGCGCGCGCGGAGAGCTCCACAGCGCCGCGTCTCGTGGACAGGCGCAGGCGCCCTCCCGGCGCTACGCCAAGCCGCCGCAGGACCTCCGGCGCCAGCGAGGCAGTGGGGGAGGGTTGCAGCGCATCCAGCACGCCGGCGCGCCGTGTCATGGCACCGGTGTGCCAATGCTCCAGCTCGCGTCCAGTCGTCAGCACGAAGGGGAAGTCCTCGTCTGGCATCTCTGCCGGGTCGAGCAGGTTCGCCGCCACCAGCCGCGCGCGGCCGGTGGCGGTCGGGAAGGTGTCGCCGAAGACGATCGCCTGCCCCGGCTGGTCCGGGCCTAGGCAGGGATAGGTGACGCTGTCCTCCCGCAGCAGGCGGTCCCAGGTGATGTGATCGAGGCTCGGCATGGCCTGCGCCATCTCGGCGAAGACCTCGCGCGGATGACGGTAGCTCCAGTTAAGGCCGAGCCGCCGGGCCAGTTCAACGATGATGTCGAGATCCTGGCGCGCCTGCCCGGGCAGCGGCAGCGCGGCACGGCCCATCTGCACCTGACGGTTGGTGTTGGTGGCCGTGCCATCTTTCTCAGGCCAGGCGGAGGCGGGCAGCACCACATCGGCCAGTGCCGCCGTCTCCGTTAGGAACAAATCCTGCACCACGAGGTGGTCGAGCTTCGCCAGCGCCGCGCGGGCATGCGCGAGGTCGGGGTCGGACATCGCCGGGTTTTCGCCCATCACGTACATCCCGGCGATCTCGCCGCGCTCCATGGCGTGCATGATCTCGACGACGGTCAGGCCGGGATGAGAGTCGAGCCGTGCGCCCCACAGCGCCTCCAGACGCATGCGGGCCGCATCCTCGCCGGTGGGGTGGTAGTCCGGGAAGGCCATCGGGATCAGCCCGGCATCCGAGGCGCCCTGGACGTTGTTCTGCCCGCGCAGCGGATGTAGCCCGGTGCCGGGCCGCCCGACATGGCCACAAAGCAGCGCGAGCGCGATCAGGCAGCGCGTATTATCCGTCCCATGGGTGGATTGGCTGATGCCCATGCCCCACAGGATCATCGCGCGATCAGCACGGGCGAAAAGCCGGGCCACGCGGCGGATCTGGTCCGCCGGGACGTCGCAGATCGGCGCCATCGCTTCCGGCGGCAGCGCCGCGACGTGGTCGCGGAGCTGCTCGAAATCCTCCAGGTGGGCCGCCACGTATTGCCGGTCGTGCAGCCCTTCCGTGATGATGACGTGCAGCATCGCGTTCAGCAGCGGCACGTCGCGGCCCGGCGCGAAGCGCACTACCTCCGCCGCGTGGCGATCGAGGCCGGTTCCGCGCGGATCCATGACCACCAGCTGCGCGCCACGCGCGGCGGCCTCCTTCAGGAAGGTGGCGGCGACGGGGTGGTTCTCGGTCGGCCGCGCACCGATCACCACGATCACCTCCGCCTCCAGCGCCGCGGTGAAGGGAGCGGTGACGGAGCCGCTGCCGATGCCCTCAATCAGCGCGGCGACTGAGGCCGCATGGCAGAGCCGCGTGCAATGGTCCACGTTGTTGGTGCCGAAGCCTGTGCGAATGAGCTTCTGGAACAGGTAGGCTTCCTCATTGGAGCCCTTGGCCGAGCCGAAGCCCGCCAGCGCATTCGGCCCGCGCGTGTCCCGGACGCGTCGCAGGCCTTCGGCGGCCCGCGTCATCGCCTCCTCCCAGCTGGCCTCGCGGAATTTTTTGCGGGCCTGGTTGGGATCCATGCAGTCGTCGGGTTCCTTCGCTGCGCCCTCGATACGGACCAGCGGCACCGTCAGCCGCTCGGGGTGGCGCACATAGTCGAAGCCGAAGCGCCCCTTCACGCAAAGCCGTCCGAGATTGGACGGACCGTTGCGCCCCGTGACCTCGACGATCGCATCACCCCGCACCCGGAAATCGACCTGGCAGCCGACGCCGCAATAGGGGCAGACGCTGGGCACCACGCGCTCTTCTGCCTGTGTGCGTCGGCCAGCCTCGTTCACCACGGATTTCGGCAGCAGCGCGCCGGTCGGGCAGGCCTGCACGCATTCCCCGCAGCCGACGCAGGTGCTCTCGCCCATCGGTGTCGCGGCATCGAACACGACCTGCACCTCCATGCCGCGGTGTGCGAGGCCGATGACGTCATTGTGCTGCACTTCGCGGCAGGCACGCTCGCAAAGCCCACACTGGATGCACGCATCGAGCTGGATCAGCATGGCGGGGTGGCTCGCATCCGCGCGGGGCGGATGCGGTTCGGGGTCGAAGCGGCTGCTTGTCACGCCCACATGCCGCGCCCAGCGGGCGAAGACGCCGGAGGGGTCGCGCGCGCCGGCGCCGGGCTGGTCCGCCAGCAGCAGTTCGAACACCATGCGGCGCGCATGTTGCGCGCGCGGCGTTGCGGTCTGCACCACCATGCCCTCGGCCGGCTTGCGGATGCAGGATGCCGACAGCACGCGCTCCCCCGTCACCTCAACCAAGCAGGCGCGGCAATTGCCATCAGGACGGTAGCCCGGACGCTCCAGGTGGCAGAGATGCGGAACCTCCACGCCAAGCCGCGTCGCGACCTGCCAGATGGTCTCGCCGAGCCCCGCCTCGACCTCCTGCCCGTCGAGGGTGAAGCGCGTCGTCATGGCAGTTGATCTTCGGGAAAGTGACGCAACAGCGTCAGTACCGGGTTCATCGCTGCCTGACCCAGCCCGCAGATCGAGCCATCCGCCATGGCCTGCGCCAGTTCCTTCAGCAGCGCGCGGTCCCACACCGGCGCCTCCAACAGACGCGCGGCCTTCGCGGTGCCTACCCGACACGGCGTGCACTGGCCGCAGCTCTCATCGCGGAAGAAGCGCACCAGGTTGCGCGCCGCCTCCGCCAGATCGTCCTGGTCCGACAGCACCACCACGGCGCCAGATCCCACGAAGCATCCCTGCGCATCGAGCGTGCCGAAATCAAGCGGCAGGTCGCCCAGATGCTCCGGCAGGATTCCGCCCGAGGCGCCGCCGGGCAAATAGGCCGCGAAGCGATGGCCGGGGGCCATGCCGCCGGAGAATTCCTCGATCAACTCGCACACGGTGACACCAGCGGGGGCGAGCTTCTCCCCGGGATCGCGCACGCGGCCCGAGACCGAAAAGAAGCGCAGGCCTGTGCGCCCGCGCCTCCCCTGCGCTGAATATTCGGCTGGCCCCCCGGGCGTGCCCAGGATCTGCGGCAGGAACCATAGGGTCTCGACGTTGTGGACCAGCGTCGGCTGACCGAACAAGCCCGCTTCGCCCGGGAAGGGCGGCTTGTGGCGGGGGTAGCCACGGCGCCCCTCCAGACTTTCCAGCAGCGCCGTCTCCTCACCGCAGATATAGGCGCCGGCGCCGCGGCGCAAATGGATCGGCATCCGGGCGAGGCCCGCCTGCTCCAGTGCCGCGATCTCGCGCTTCAGGGCATGGCGAAGATGCGGGTATTCGTCGCGGAGGTAGATCCAACAGGCATCTGCCTCCACGGCATGCGCGGCCAGCAGCATGCCTTCCAGCACGCGATGCGGCTCAGTCTCCAAGCAATAGCGGTCCTTGAACGTGCCGGGCTCGCCTTCATCAGCGTTGACCACGATATGGCGCGGGCCGGGATTGGCGCGCACCAGTCCCCACTTCCGGGCCGCGGGGAAGCCCGCACCGCCGAGGCCGCGCAAACCGGCTTCCTGGATACGCGCCAGCATCACGTCACGCGGCAGATAGCCCGCCAGCGCCGCGTCCAGCACGCGGTAGCCGCCACGGACGCGGTAGTCCGACAGCGTTGGCGGCGCCGGGATCTTCGGTACATGGCCCGCGACGGCGCGTGCAATCCGGTCCGGCGTCGCCGCCTCCACCAGGTGGTGTCCGACGGCGCAGGCAGGCGCATGGTGGCAGGCGCCCATGCAGGGGGCCGCGACGAGCCTGACGCCAACGATGGGTGCATCGCGCAGCGCCTGCACCAGCCGCGCCGCGCCGGCCATGGCGCAGGGCAGGCTTTCGCAGACCCGTACCGTCACCGGCTCAGGTTCCGGCGCAGCATCGTCCAGCACATCGAAATGCGCATAGAAGGTTGCAACCTCGAAGACCTCGATCGGCGCCAGGCGCAGCATTGCTGCCAGGGAGAGCAGGTGACCTTCACGCAGGCAGCCGAAGTGGTCCTGCAACGCGTGGAGGTGCTCTATCAACAGATCGCGCCGCAGTTCGATCCCGGCAATTGCCGTGACGACAGCCTCACGCATTTCCGCCGTAAAGCTGCGGCCGCGAGGGCCGGTGCGTGGTGCGCGGCGTGGCGCCGGTGGCACGGCGGCCGCAGAAAAAGCAGGGGGTGGGATCACCATATAGCCGTGCTCTACCTTTCCCCGCCATTCGGATGGCGGGCACGCTTGATCGGCCGCCCGGTAAGTGTCCTGCCCAAGGATATACTCGCCAGGAGACTTGACCGTGTTCTGGCATAGCCGCCTGACCATGCTGCGGCAAAGCGTAGGCGTGGCCCGATGGCCGGCGCAAGACTGCGCCCAGGCAGGTGACAGAATGGTCTGCCGCCCTCGCGTGTCGAATGCCAGGCATCTTCTACGACGTTGAGTTTCAGGTATTTCGACCGCAGCGGCGCCGTGATCCTCTATTGGACGGGGGGCTACTGACGTGCCGCTTGCTTGGATCGATCCGCCCAACGCCGTCCGCGATGTCGCACCCGGTGATCCTGCGGTGATCTACCACCCCGATGTCGCGAAGCTCTACACCGTCGCGGTCCCCGAGGGGACGCTCAACGGGGCAAGGAAACAAGGCGGCGTGTAGGTCAATCCGCCGCCGCCGCCTCCTGCGGTGCCCGCGACCATCACGGCGTTGCAGGCCCGACGCGCGCTCCGCGCCGCGGGACTGCTCGCTGTGGTTAGCGCCTGGATTGGCGCTCAGCCCGACGAGCTGCAGGAGGCCTGGGAATACTGCGTCGAGGTGCGGCGCGACAACGCCCTCATCGCCGGCGCCCAGGCCGCGCTCGGGCTCACGGAGGCGCAGATCGATGCGCTGTTCCAGACGGCGGGAGAGATTGCAGCATGAGTGGGGATCCGTCCGTTCTGGAAATGGCCTCGACCGCTGCCGTCGCCGGCGGTGCGGGGCGCGTGCTGCTGGCGCTGCATGAGGGGGAGCGGCGGTGGCTCATCCTGCTCATTGAAGCGGGGCTCGGTGCGCTGTTCGGCATCATCGCCGCGTCGGCCGTGACGTATCTCGATCCCTCGCTGCGCGATGCAGGGTGGGGGCTGCTGATCGTGGGCGGCGCCGCTGGGCTCTCCGGCGCGCTGGGGACCAGGCTGCTGGATCTGGTCGTGGCGGGGCTGCAGCGCAGGTTGGGGTCGTGAGGAACAAACGGTTGATCGTAAACGTTGGAAATGGATCCTTCGGAGACTGTCCAAGATGATCCAGACGGGCACGATCACGGCCGGCCACAAGGCCATCGTGCGGCAGGCGGGCACGGCGAATGGGCTGGTGTCGCTGCTGCGGGGGACGGGGTGATGATGGATGTGGTGGTGAACGAGCCGAAGCAGAGCGATTAGGTGCACTGCGAACGCCGTCGTGGGAATGGCCCACGCATCGCTGAACCGGCGGCGGATGATCCGGGTGGGTGCTGGCGTGCCGTTTGCTCAGGTGGGGATCGTTGGCTTTGACGGGCAGATCGCGCCCGAGACGCTGCGGCTGTTCGGGCTGCCGGAGGAAGCGCCCGCGGTGCTGAATGGTACGCCCCTGCTGACGGGGGCGCTGTTCGGCTCCGGGCGGCGGGAGTTTGCCGCGGAGGTGTCATGGGATCTGCCGAGCTTGGCGCCGGGGGCGACGGCGCTGATCGACGTCACGGTGAACGGGGCGCGGGCCGGTGACCTGGCGCAGGCGTCGCTGGTGTCGTCGACGCGGTTCATCGAGCTTGATGCCGCGGTGTGGTCGAACAACACGGTGCGCGTCATGGCGCGGAACATCTCCGCGGCGACGTTCGACCTCGCGGCGGTGACGATGTCGGTGGGGGTGACGAAGCGGCAAGTGCCGTGACTTCCTTCATCGATGGACATCCACACAGGGAGGGAGCGCGCTGCGCGACAGCGCGCCCCCTCCGCCTCTTTTCCCGGCAAGCCGGGCAACGTCTGGCCGGCCCTATGACGGCCAGCCTGATGGGCACCAGCGGGTTCGCCGCCATCCCCACCACCGCCCTCGATCTGCCCCTCGTGCAGCGTCTCCGGCGGTCCCCGCGCTTTTGGGTCCGGGTCCCCATCGCAAACGGCATCACGATAGCAGCATCACCGGAAACCAAGGCTAACGAAAAAGGGCAACTGGTTGCACTCGAAGGGGAACAAGTTGCACCCGTTGCGCCCGCATTCCGGTCACGCGGAACATCGCGTCGCTGAACGCGGACGCAGTGATGGCCGATGCTTCGCTGAACCGGCGGCAGACGGTCCGGGTGGTGGTGCCGAAGCGCAGGGTGCCGTGAGCGGAGGCAGAACACGCGGTCGGTGACCTTTGGCGGCATCTTTACGAATCCCTTACCGGCCGAGGCCGAGCAGCACGTCAGCTCCATCCTCGCGGCGGCCACCACGATCATCGCCGCGCTCAGTGCCAGCCGCACCGTGCAGCGGGTGCAGGAGGTCAAGGCCAAGGCCGCGCCGCCCCGCAGGAATGGGGAGGACGGATCCGACAGATTGGCGGCCATTTTCAGCGGGATCTCCCCACCCGGAAGCTATACCAGCATCGAATACCTTTGCGTTAAGGGAATGTTTTAGGCAAGTGAAAGCCGAGGCGCCCGGCACGGCGGTCATTCGCCGCGGGCCACTGGCAGGCGGATGCGCATCCGGCAACCGCCTTCCGCGTTCTCCGCCGTAATCGTGCCGCCCATGTCGGTGATGATGCCGTAGCTGATCGAAAGGCCGAGGCCGGTGCCCTTGCCCACGGGCTTGGTGGTGAAGAAGGGCTCGAATATGCGCGGCAGCACCTCCGGCGGGATGCCGCCCGCCGCATCCTGCACCTCGATGGTCACCCAATCTGCGCTGGCCCCGGCGGTGATCCCGATCTCCCGCCGCTCCGCCGGCACCGGCTCGGCGAGCCCCGCATAGGCGTCGCAGGCATTGCTGATCAGGTTCATGATCACCTGCTCCAGCGGCACGGATTCGCCGAGCACCGGCGGCAGGTCCGGCGCCAGCGTGACCCGCAGCCGCACCCCGCCGCCATGCAGCTTGTTGGTGAGCAGCCGCTCGGCCCCGGTCAGCACCTCGCCGATGGCCACCGGGCCGCGGCCCGCCGTCTCGCTGCGGCCGAAGATGCGCATATGGTCGATGACGGCCGCGGCGCGCTGCGTCAGATCCACGATCAGCACCAGCTTCTCCCGCAGGCGGGGCAGCGCATCCGGCAGGCGGTCCAGGTTGCGCTGGGCGTTCTCGGCCGCCAGGCTGATGCCGGCCAGCGGCTGGTTCAGCTCATGCGCCATGCCCGTCGCCACCTCGCCCAGCAGCGCGAGCTTGGCCGATTGCGCGAGTTGTTCCGCCAGGGTCTTCTCGCGCGTGACATCGGCGAAGTAGCCGACAAAGTCGGCGCTGCCATCGGGCAGGCGGCTCAGCAGGCGGAATGAACTGCGAAGCCAAAGCAGCGTGCCATCCGTCCGCTGGATACTCTCCTCCCCATCCCATCCGCCATCACGCAGCAAGGACCGCCCCCGCTCCAAGACCTTCTGTCGCTCCATCAGCCCTCCAGCACCCGGGTCATGGCTGCCACCATCGACAAAGGGTATTTGCCCCTGCTGGCTCGGCGGCAGCCCGGTCAGCTGTTCGATGTTGCGGCTGACATATCTGCGGGCCACTGCCCCGCTGCTCTCCATATGGCCGCGGAACACCGCCAACGGCGCGGCGGAGAGGGTGAGATCAAGTTCAGCGCGCGCAGCCTCGGCACTGACGAGGCGCAGATGCTGCCGCTCCTGCTCCTCCCGGGCTTCCAGCAATTGGGTGATGTCCACGAGGGTCACGAGAACCCCATCCGTCTCACCGGCGGCGGTACGGTAGGGCAGCATGCGCAGAAGGTAGCGGCCATCCTGTCCTTCCACGGTGACCTGCTGCTCCGGTACCGCGCGACCGGCCACCGCCTCATGCAAGCTCATGAGAACACCGGCGCCACCGAGTTTAGGGACGATGCTGGCGAAAGGGCGGTCACGATCCGAATTCCCCAGCTTGAGAAGCCGCTTGCCGGCCGGCGTGAAGTCGCGGATCGCCAGATTGGCATCAAGAATGATGGTCGCCAGGTCGGTGACTTCAAACAGGTTGCGCTGATCGGAGTAGGAGCGATCCAGTTCTTCGAACTTCGAACGCAGGTCCCGGTTGATCGCAATCAGCTCCTCGTTGAGCGACTGCATTTCCTCGTGCGAAACCTCCAGCTCCCCATTCGCGGATTGCAGTTCCTCGTTCAGCTGGGCCAGCTCCTGCGTGATGGCTCGCTGTGCCGCAATCCCCGCCTTCTGCTCCTCCTCCATGGCCCGAAGGCGGTGGCGGGCCTCATCAAGCTGCCGCGCGGTGGCTGGCGAGGCGCTTGCTTCGCCCGGCGCAGGATACGGCTCGGCCGCGGGCGGGGCCGGGACTTCGACGAAGACCACCAGCAAAAGAGGATCCGCCGCATCGGAGCCAGGGATCCGCGTGACCGTAATGGCGACCCCAGCGGCGGTATTCGTGACCGAGCCCTCGGTGCGGATGACCTCCTGGAAGGTATCACGCAAGCTGGAGGACAGGCTGAGCGGCGCGAGGGCGAAGAGGTTTCTCGTCGGCCGGCCAGGCGGCTGGACCAGATAATTGTTGGTGTTGGCCGAGAAGTGCAGCACCTCGCCGTCGCGATTGACCACCACATAGGGTGGAGCGAAGCGGGCCAGCATCACCGCCTCCCCCAATTGGCGGGGGGTGGGCGCCGCACCTGCCATCCGGTTGACGCCAGCGCCCCTGGCGTTGCTCCGCGGCGTTGAAATTCGGAAATTTGGCAGGCGAGGCGAGATGATGGCGTGGCTGCGCCGCTGGTACAGGTTTTTGAAGCGGTCAGCCGGCGTGAATAGGTCGCTGTAGCTGCTCGCACTCTCGGCTTCGCCAAGCAGCAAGTAGCCGCCAGGTCGCAGCGCGAAGTAGAAGATGGGAAAGACATCAGACTGCTGCGAGGTCTTCAGATAGATCAGAAGATTTCGGCAGGAGATGAGGTCAATCCGGGAAAATGGCGGTTCCTGCAACAGGTTATGAACCGAGAAGAGACAACGTTCGCGCAGCGCCTGGCGGACCACGAAGCCGGCTCCCGACGGCTCGAAGAATCGCTCGCGCCGCTGCAACGACACCGACGCCAGTTGCGCGCGGTCATATCGGCCCTGGCGGGCTGTCTTTAGCGCGGGCTCGTCAACATCAGTCGCGAAGACCTGCCATTGTGCCCCACCGGGGCGCCGGTCGGCTTCCTCCTGAAGCAACATCGCGAGGGAGAATGCTTCCTCACCGGAGGCGCATGCGGGAACCCATACGCGGATTTTTTCCTGAGCCGACCTGCCCTCGAACAGCCGAGGGATGCAGTCGTTTCTCAGGCTGTCGAAAACCTCGGCGTCGCGAAAGAACGCGGTCACGCTGATCAACAGATCCTGCCGCAGCGCGCGCGCCTCTCCAGCATCCTCCTTGAGATGCTCGATATATTCCGCGAGGGAGTTCATGCCGAGAATCCGCACTCGACGTCGAACGCGGCGGAAAAAAGTCATAGTCTTATAGCCCGAGAAATCATGGTCGGTCTCACGCCGAAGAATGCCGCAGATTGCGTCATGCTCCGCGGCGAGAATGCGTTCATCCTCCGCGGAGGGGGGGGCCTCCGGTGTGCCTTCCGAGAGCGCCGGCGCTGCGAGGCGTGCCAGATACCCCGCGATCTCCTCGGCAGGGAGAATCTGGTCGATGGAGGCGGCGGCGATGGCGTTGCCAGGCATGTCCGCAAAGAGCGGCCCGCCCGCGCCTGGGCCCTGGCCAATGGTCAACCCACCCGCCGCCTGGATGGCTTCCGCGCCCAAGGTTCCGTCATGGCCCAGTCCGGAAAGCAGGACGCCTATGGCATTCGCGCCATAGTTCTCGGCCAGGGAAAGGAAAAGCACGTCCACTGGCAGAATATCGTCGGAGTTGAGCGTCACCGATTGCCGCAGAACGACATGGCCGCCGGCAATGGTGAGAACCGCGCCAGGCGGCGCAACGTGGACATGACCAGCCTGGAGCGCCTCGCCGTCAACGGCGGTATGGACGGGGAGCGCCGAGTCTCGCGCGAGGATGGGAGCGAGCTTTGCCTCGCCGTCGGGCGGCAAATGCAGGACGACAACAATAGAAAATTCGCAATCTGGCTGGAGTTGCCGGAACAACTGCTGAAGCGCCGCAATGCCTCCTGCCGAAGCGCCAACTCCGACAACTTTCACTGTTGACATAAATGAAATCCAATTTAACGAAAAATATTTTGTCTAGACGAAAGCTGCCATAAAAATCCGCCCTTCTTCGATGAAATATACCTCATTTTTCAAATGAAAACCCAAACACGATCAAGTGCGGGTAACTCGGGGCGTGGCAGTATGTTCGTAATCGGCCGGAACGCCCCCAAGCGAGCGCAGCGCAGCGTACAAAATAAGCATCAGGTGAGGCCGTGGGTCTGGCTCAGGCGGCGGCGATGAGTTTTGGCGGTGCGTTCGTGTTCCACGGCAGCAGCTGATCCAGCGGAGATGCGGGGTGGTCAGCGATGCGTCGCAGGACATCAGCGAGCCAGGCTCTTGGATCAACCTTATTTAGCCTGGCGGTGATGATCAGGCTGTAAATGGCGGCGGCGCGTTCCCTTCCGCGATCAGAACCGGCGAACAGCCAGGCCTTTGGGCCAAGCGCCACGCCGCGCAGCGCGCGCTCGGCGGCGTGGTTGGTCGTGCAGATGCGGCCATCATCCAGGAACCGTGTGAAAGCGGCCCAGCGCTTCAGCATGTAGTCCATGGCGCGCGCGATAAGGGCGCCGCTCTCCAAGGCTCCAGCCTGGAGACCGTTCGTATCAGGTTGCACCTCCTCCGCCAGTTTTATGAGAAATTCCCTAGAGCTAGATCATCTTGAGGGTGATCCGGTTCGCACAATCCACAGCACGCCTTCGACAAACATCTGGTTGGCGCGCCCAGTTGCGCCCTTCTTGTGGGGTCGCCCGATGATCAGCGGCGCCATCCGCTCCCAGGCCGCGGCGCTCAGCACCATACGATCCAAAACACCCATGGCCGCCTCCCGCAAGGCAGCCTTGAACCTCATCAAACGAGTTCCGGGAATCCCGGGAGTCCACACCACCTGGACGCGGCCGCAATGCCTGCCAGCGTGGTGGAGAAGTTTGTTTGAATGTCTCGATGACCCCAGGCGCTTGGGCATGCTGCTTCGGCCGGGCCGACAGCTTGCGCCGACCCATGGCGCGCAACTCACGGCTCAAGGTCTCCTTGGAAACAGAAAGCTGGAAACCCTCCCACAGCCATGGGCCAAGTTCGCACAACCGCCACCGCGTCACGCCACGCCGTGGATGGCAGGAGTGGGGCCGCTTTCGATGATCGCCATCAGCGCCTGGCGGTGCTCTGGTGTGAGCAATCGTGGCTGACCCGGCGGTTTGCGGCCGATCAGGCCACGCGCGCCCTCGCTCTTGAAACGCAGCACCCATTCACGCACGATCTGGAGGGTGACGTCGCCAAGGCGCGCCTCCTCGCTGCGCGCGCCGCCGTCGTGGATCACCGCCAACGCCAACACCTGCCTGGCCTGCGACGCGTCTTTCGATGACTGGGCCAGGCTGCGGAGCGGCGCGCCCCTGACGTCAGATCGAAGGGCGAGGGCTCTGGCCGTGGTGAAGTTCCGATGCTCACCAGCTTGAATCGGATCACACTCGCGTCGGGCAATCCCCTTCTTGGGTCAGGCCTTCAAAGACTTGGCAGAACCGCCCGGCGCGGAGTTTTTCCGGAAAGGCCCACGAGCCCGGGCTCAGGCGGTCGTCCAGCCAGGCGTCGGGAAGGGCGCGGCGGCAACGAGCGCCTCGACATCGATCGTACGCCCGGCGCCCCACGGGGCAGCGCTTTTCAACGGGCGTCGTCTGATCTGCATGGTTATGGCGGCCGAGGCCACGGGGCCGGCCGCTGCGGCCAGGCGATCACTCCGCGCCGGAGCGGGCCATGCCCCTGCCTTACTTCTGCGGCTGACCGGCCCTCTTGAGGCGCGCCGGGCCCAATAGCAAAGGTTCCGGCCAGCCTGGGCCGATGCGCAAACTCGATGACGGCCGGTGCGCCGCCCAAACGGACGAGCGCGACCGGCATGCCCCGACCATGCGCGATGCCTAGTCCGTGCGATCCGACTGGCCCCCACTCGGTGGGATTTTGAAGAAAACGAGATTTCCGACCGAGTACAGTGGCTCTACGTTTTTACGCCAAACTGGTTTTGCAGTAATTTTGCAATAATGAGTTGCGCCATAGATAGGAGATTCATTCTTCTCATTCAGCAATTTTATGCAAATACTCTCGATGGCAGCATAGCGCTTGTCGCGAGGGGAAACATTTTTCAATTTCTGCTGGTTGGGATCATTTGGGTTCCAGCACGAGAACTGCCAGGGGGAAGTGCATACCTCTTCGATGCTGTAACCCCACCAGGCTCGAGTCGGCCAGTTGGCACGCGTGATGATCACCTTCGCAATCGCTTCCCATACCTCGGGGGGATCACTGCGCGCTTCGCCCCAAATGGTGCGGACCATGCGATCCAGATCCATTAATGTGTAATCCAATTCATCCTCCATTCAACGGCGGCAATCATGGCGTCCGAGCGGGCGAGTTCAATCTGATCATACGCGTTTGTCAGCGGCACAGGGCAGATATTTAACTTTAGATTAATTTAAAATACGAGCTTCCGGCATCTCCCTTCTTGGTCTGGCGCAGGACTTACTCGCCGCCCCAGAAGACGCCATGGGCGGTGGCGCGTCGCGTCGTGCGGTATCGTACTTGCGGAAGCGCGTCGAAGGCGGGGCAAGCAACGCCCGGGCGTATGGTGCCCTCCACATGGGCAGACCATCACTTCCATAGGATGGAATCACGCGGGAACTGGAAACGCAATCGGCTGAGGGGGTGGACGGTGTTGTGTCCCTGTTGATTGGGCTGAGGGGAGGTCTCCCCTTCAGTGCGGCGTGGGGGCGAACGGTGTTACGGCTGTGCAGTCAGGGATGCATGGCGGTGGTGCGCTCGGCAGAGGTCTGGAAGGCCCTGCCATAGGCCCATTCGCGGATGCTGGTGTGGATGAAGCGTTCCGCCTTGCCGTTGGTCTTTGACGTTTGGGGAAGCTGAGATCCCGGAAGATCGGGCCAATCTCGGCCACGCTTGTCTCTCAGTCGTGGGCCAGCCCTCGCGCGCAGATCGGCAGCGACGCGCTCCGGCAGGAAATCGTTGCGGCCGATATGGGCTCCGCCCTCCTCCGGCATGACGGCGGCGGACGCGAAGGCCTGAGCCAGGGCATCGGCATCTCCGCCGATTGTCAACCTTCGAACGTTACCGTAAGGAATTTGCATAGACCGGGATTTTTGTTGTGCCCCTTGCGGTTTCTCCGACCACCCGGCTGTTCCCGCTCGCAGCGGCCTCGATGTTCCTCATGGCTGGGGGACCGCCGCCCCAACGGCAAACGGTGCCCCGGCAGGGCGTTGCTTCACCCGCAGGGGCGCAACGGCAAGACGCAGCACCCGTGCCTGGCGCTTCCGTCGAACCAGTGGCAGCACCAGCTGCGCGCACCGAAGTGGACCTCGCACATCTCAGCCGAGCGGATCGTGCGCGCGCCCTGGCCGATGCGCGGCGCTGGTCTGCAACCTTGTTCATCGGCTCCTCGGTGGCCGACGGAAAGCTTCGCGACCTGGTTTTTGCGCCATGGACAGGCTCCTGGGGCGACGACACGCTCGTTGGCGGGGCCGTTCAGTATCGGCTGGGCCGCTTCTGGCACTTCTTCATGGTGGATCTCGAGGGCGGTGGCGCCGCGCCGGCGATACCAACGGGGGCGAGATCTGGGGCGCCGTTTATCTGCGGTACGACGGCTTCCCCTGGACGGACCACGTCTACACCACGTTCGGCCTGTCCATGGGCCCGACCTACGTCACACGCCTGCCGCAGGTGGAACGCGGCACCGATGCGCGGCCCGAGCCCAACCAGTCGCGCTGGCTGAACTTTTTCTCGCCCGAGATCACCTTCGCATTGCCGGAGCGCCCGCAATACGAGGTGGCGCTGCGCTACATGCACCGCAGCGGCATCTTCGGGACCTACAACGGGGTGTACGAGGGGGCCAACAGCTTCGTGCTGGGCTTTCGCTACCGGTTCTGATCCCCGGCGCACGTCGCGGTGAAAATCAGAACCGGCGCTGCGCGGTTCAGCGACACGCAGATGTGCGGGTGCCCGCGCTGGCGGTGGAGCCTCCGCACCCGGGAATCCGGTCACGTTTCACCGCGCGCGCTATGGCGCCGGCACCCGCGCCGCATAGGCCACCCAGGCCGCCAGCCGGTCCGGAACGCTGCGCCAGTCTCCGCCAGGAATCAGCGGGAAGCCGCCCGCATCATCCATGACGTAGGCGTAGGCGCGGATGATGCCGGAGGCGGTCTGCACCGGCAGCACGCTGCGGCGGTACATGCCCCCCGGCGCGCCGCCTGGGGCGCTGTCCTCCAGCGCGTCCATGCCGGCCAGGCGCTCCAGCGGAAGTTGCACCAGCTCGCCATGGACCTCGCCCTCCCCCAGGCTCAAGGCCGGGTAGGCGCCACAGTCATGGAGCCGGCCGGCGACGCGGCCGGGCATGCGCGCAACACCCTCGCCTCCCCCTGCATCAGCGTGCCGTAGACGAAGAGATGGCGGATGGTGAGCGGCGGCGTGGCATCGCGCGCCACGGCCTCCATCATGCCATGCGCGATGCCGTGTGCCGCCTGGCCCCGCCGCACCACCGCCAGGTAGTCCGCATGTGGCACCTGAAAGCCTTCGCTGGGCGCCACATAGGTCATCACCGGCAGCACATGGCCATCGGGCATCACGGCATGGCGGTCGAACCGCCGGTAGTGAACGGGCGCCCCCTCCTTGCGGTCCAGCGCGTAGAGGGCCGCGCGGTTGGCCTGGAACACCACGCCCTCCACTGCCTGGCCGGGCCGGTCGCGCAGGTTGAGCGCGCCGCCGCGGCGGGAGGCGGCGTAGCGGTCGAAAGCCAGCTCACAATCGAGCATGAGCGCGGTCCCGACGGGGATCAGCTCCGCCCCCACATAGCCCCACCGCGCACAGAAGGCGTTCCAGTCGGTGGCGTCGAGGTTGGAGCCATAGCCGAAGTAGAGCGTCATCCCAGCGCCACCCGCGCTTCGGCCAGCGCCGCGCGCTGGGCTTCGCTCACCACGGGGTAGTGCAGCTTCAGCCCTGCCAGCGCCCGATTCATCGCGGCGACGACGATGAGGCGGGTGAACCACTTGTTGTCCGCCGGCACCACATACCAGGGGCTGTGCGGCGTGGCGGTGGCGCGGATCGCACGCTCATAGGCGTCCATGTACGCGTCCCAGTGCCGCCGCTCGGCCACGTCGCTCGCGCTGAACTTCCAGTGCTTCTCAGGCTCGTCCAGCCGCGAGAGAAAGCGCTTCTTCTGTTCCTCCTGCGAGACGTTGAGGAAGAATTTCAGCACCACCACGCCTTGCCGCGCGAGATACCGCTCGAAGCCAGCGATATCCTCCAGGCGCTCATCCCAGATGCGCTTGGTTACCAGCGGCTCGGGCAGCTTCTGGCTCGCCAGCACGCGGGGATGCACCCGCGCCACCAGCACCTCCTCGTACCAGCTGCGATTGTGAATCCCGATCTGCCCGCGCGCCGGCAGCGCCGTCACATGCCGCCAGAGGAAGTCGTGATCGAGCTCGACAGGCCCCGGCTGCTTGAAGCTCACCACATGGCAGCCCTGTGGGTTCAGGCCTGAAAAAACATGCTTGATCGTGCCGTCCTTGCCCGCCGCATCCATCGCCTGGAACAGGCAGAGCACGGACCAGCGATCCTGCGCGTAGAGCTTGTCCTGCTGCGCGCTCAGGCGGTCCACGCCGTATTGCAGCAACTCGGCCGCATCCTCCTTGCCGAGCTTGAGGCCGGCCGTATCGCCTGGGTCGTGCTTCTTCAGGCGGAAGCCCTTGCCGGTCTCCACCCGATAACGCGCCAGGGTCTTCTCGACGTCGAGGTCGAGATCCGAGATCTTCATGCCAGTGCTCCCCTTCGGAATGCGTGCAGCCGCCAGGCCCAGAGGATGGTGAAGGCCTGCAACGCCAGGGTGAGGCCCATCGCCCAGGCATAGCCCGCCGCATGCCAGCCGCCCGAGGCGGTCTGCGGCCAGAGATCAATGATGGCGCCGATCACGTATTGCAGGATGAAGACCATGACGAGCATGGAACCGTTGATCGCCGTCGCCACGCGGCCGGCGAATTCGGCGGTGAAGCGCTGGCCCACGGCGGCATAGCCCATGGGCCCAGCGGAGCCCGAATAGGCGAAGGCGAACCAGACGAGGCAGAGCGCCCAGAGGCTCATCGGCGGGTGAAAGATCAGCAGCGCCTGGAGCATGATCTGCACGCCCATGGCGATGCAGGGAACCAGCATCGGCGAATGCCCGCGCGCCTGGAGGAAGCTCGCCGCCTGGCCGTTGCCGAGACTGCCGCCTGCCATGCCACAGGCATAGGCGAAAAGGACGATCGCGCGGGCTTCCGCATCGAAGCCCGCCACGTCGCGCAGCCAGGGCCCGGCCCATAGCCCCTGGTAGACGAAGTTCAGGCCGGACAGGACCATGATCGCCGGCACGAAGCGCACGAAATAGGGATGGGTGAAGATCGGCCCGAAGGCCTTCACCTCGCTCAAGAGGCCGCGCGTCTTGGGCTTCACATGGCCGGGCGGCGCATCGGCCACCGAGAGCCAGATCCAGGCGGCGATGGCAAAGGACATCAGTGCCAGGATGACGAAGCCGCCGCGCCAGCCCACCATCGGCAGCAGCGCCTGCAGCGGCAAGGTCGCGAGCATGCCGCCCATGCCGCCGATGAAGACGCCGCTGCCCGTCATCGCGGCGACCCGCGCCTTGGGGAACCATTGCGTGTTGGCCTTGAGCATCGCCATCAGCCCGGCCGCGATGCCGATGCCCGTCAGGAAGCGCCCGACACCCAGCATCACCACGCCATCGGCCAGTGCGCAAAGCAGGAAGGCACCGCCCGAGAGCGCGGCCAGCGCCGTCTGCACCCGCCGCGCGCCGTAGCGGTCCAGCGCCACGCCGACGGGAAGCTGCGCGCCCGCATAGGCCACGAAGAGCACGGCGGCGAGCAGGCCGAGATCGGAGGCGGAGAGCGAAAATTCCAGCGCCAGCAGCGGGCCGATCACCGCCAGCATCGCGCGGCTCGCCTGGTTCAGCAGGTTCACGAAGGCGAGCGGGAGCGTGACGCGCAGGAAGATGTGCAACTCAGTTCATCCTGATGCGGAAGCTGACCGGGCAGTGGTCGGAAAGGCGGTCCCGCATCGCGGGCTCGCGCTCGGCATAGACCAGGACGCGCAGGCTGCCCGGCACCAGCCAGCGCTGCGCCGGCCCGCCCAGGAAGATGTGGCTGATGAAGGGCCGCCCGCCCCGCGCATCCGCCCAGCATGGATTGCCCAGGCCTTCATTCACCCGCGTCAGCGGCGCGGCGCGGGTCAGTTGCAGCAGCAGGTCGTCGCGCGCATCGGGGATGCGGCGGTTGAAGTCGCCCAGGATGGCGAACGCGGCACCCTCGCTCCGGCGCGCCGCGACCCAGCCGGCCAGCACGGCGGATTGCCGGGAGAGGTTGTCGCATTCGCGCCCGCGGCCCGGGTCCATCGGGCCCTCGCGGCAGCCGGCATTCAGGTGCACCGAGAGCAGGCGCAGCATCCGCCCCTCCTGCTCGATCGTGATGTCGGTGCCGCGCCGCTGCGAGAAGCGCGCGTGGGGGGCCAGGTCCAGCTCGGCCAGGTCCGCGTTGCGGATGGCGCGCAGGCTGCGCTTCACGGCGAAGCCGGTGCGCTGGATGTCGCGCTCGTCGGGGAAGAAGAAGGCGTAGTCCCGCGGGTTGAAGATGCGCGCCGCCGCCTCGGGCCCGTCCACCTCCTGCAGCGCCACCACATCGGCGTCGAGGCGGCGGGCGTAATCGGCGAGCAGCGTGAAGTCGCCGGGCTGGCGGGGCGTCAGGCCGCGCGGCAGGTCCGGGTCATTCGCCGGGCGGAGCGTCAGCCACGCGATGTTCCAGCTGGCGATCTTGAGTTCGGAGGCGGCGGCGGGACTGGCCAGCAGCAGCAGGACAAGCGGGAGGAAACGACGCATCGCCGCATCCTGCCGGGAAAGCGGGCGCGGCGCGAGGGTTCGGCGGGTTCCGAAACATGCGGCCCTGTGGTGCGGTAGAAGCCGACATCGCCACAGCGGGACCCGCCATGCCCAACCTCGCCAGCATCGCCGCCCTGATCGGGGACCCATCCCGCGCCGCCATGCTCCAGGCCCTGCTGCCGGGCGAGGCGCTTACAGCGGGGGAACTCGCGCGCGTGGCCGGCATCGGCGCGGCAGCGGCGAGCGGTCAGTTGAAGGCGCTGGCGGAAGCGGGCCTCATCACCGTGCATGCCCAGGGGCGCCACCGGTACCACCGGCTGGCCGGCGAGGAGGTGGCAGCCGCGCTGGAGACGCTGATCGCCCTGCCGCAGGCAAGCCCACGCAAATCCTGGCCGCATGGCGAGGCCTTCCGGCAGGGGCGCTTGTGCTGGCACCACCTGGCGGGGCGGCTTGGCGTCGCGCTGCATGAGCGGCTGACGGGCGATGGCTGGATGGAAGCCGCCCCCGGCGGCTGGGCGCTGACCGCGCAGGGCGAGGCGCGCTGCACGGCGCTCGGCGTGGACCTGGCCGCCGCCCGGCGGGCGCCCCGCTTCGCCTGTGACTGCATGGACTGGTCCGAGCGGCGGCCGCATCTGTCGGGCGGGCTCGGGCGCGAGGTGACGGCGATGATGCTGCGCCGCCATTGGCTCACGCGCATCGAGCCCGGCGCCACCGACACGCTGCAACGCCGCCGCCTCACCTGCACGCCGGAAGGCGCGCGGGCGCTGGCCGCCGAGTTTGGGATGGCGCTGTGAGCCCTGGTGCAAGGCACACGCATGTGCGGCCCGCAGGGCCGAGCGCCCGAATGGGCGCCGCGGACGCGGCCCGCCCGGCTTCCGAGGGGCAGGGAAAATGAGCCCAGCCACTCGCGTCGGCGTGGCGCTGGCCGCAATGACCGGCGCCTCGCAATTCCACCGCGCGGCGGTGGGCGTCATCGCACCCGAGCTGGCGGTGGATCTGGCACTTGGCCCGGCGGCACTGGGGGCGGCGAACACCGCCTTCTTCGGCGCGCTGATGGTCGCGCAAATCCCTGTCGGCGTCCTGCTGGACCGCATCGGGCCGCGCCGCCTGGTGTTCTGGCTCACGGGGGTCGCGGTGCTGGGCGCGGCAGCGCAGGGCCTCGCGCAGGATGGTGCGCAGTTCCTGGCCGCGCGTTTCCTGCTCGGCATCGGCTGCGGCGCGAGCTTCATGGCGGCGGTCTTCCTGACCGGCCGCTGGCACAAGGGCCCGGGGCTGACGCGCGCGCTTTCTTCCATCTTCGCCTGGAGCAATGCGGGCATCCTCGCCGCCGGCGCGCCGCTCGCCGTGATGGCGGGCTGGGTTGGGTGGCGCGGCGCTTTCCTTCTCTCGGCCGGGCTGATGCTGCTGGTGGGGCTGATCTGGTGGCGCTTTGCCGCCGATGATCCGCCGGATGCGCTGCCGCGCGTGGTGCGCCGGGAATCGCTCGGGCAGGTGCTCGCCGGGCAGCTCACCGTCTGGGGCACAGGCGGCCTGCCCCGCATCCTCGCGCTGCATACCTTCGCCTATGCCGCCATGGCGACGCTGCTGGCGCTCTGGGCCGGGCCTTACCTGTTTGACGTGCATGGGCTGGACGCGGCGGCGCGTGGGACGGTCATCCTCGCCATGGGCCTGGCCGTGCCGGCCGGGCAATTGGCGGTGCCGCCGCTGGAGCGGCTGCTGGGGCGGGATAAGGCGGTGCTCGCCTCGGCCGGAATGGCGGTGGCGACGTTGCTGGCGCTCGCGCTCTGGCCCGCCTTGCCACTGGCGCCGGCCGTCGCGCTGCTCATGCTCTGCTGTTTCTTCTCGGCCTATTCCATCCTGCTGGTGACCCAGGGGCGCGCCCTCTTCCCCGAGCACATGGTCGGGCGCGGCGTGACCACGGTGAACCTGGCGCAGGTGCTGGGCTCGGCGCTGCTGCCGGCTCTGGTGGGCTGGGCGGTGGGCGCGGTCGGCGCGGGCGAGGCCGGCTACCGCGCCGGCTTCGCCCTCATGGCGCTCTGCCTGCTGGCCGGCATGGCCGGGTATCGCTGGCTGCCGCGCGGTTAATCGAAGACGGCGACGGCCTCGATCTCCAGCAGGAAGTTCGGGCGCGGCAGGGAATAGACGATGGCGGTGGTGCGCGCGGGATATTTCCCATCCGGAAAATGCGCCGCGTAGATGCGGTTCATCTCCTCGAAATCCTCGCGCCGCGTCAGCAGGACATTCACCTTCGCCACACGGTCCCAGCCCGCGCCCACGCTCGCCAGGATGCCGGTGATGGTCGCCATGGTCTGCTTCATCTGCGCCGGGAAATCACCGACGGCCAAGGCACCCTTCTCATCATAGGCAGGGATGCCCGAGATGAACATGAGGTTGCCCACCTTCACCGCGGGCGAGAGGGGCGCGGCGACCTTCCACTGCCCCTCGACGAAGATGTGTTCCAGCGGCGTGCTCATGTCGGACTACTCCACCCGGATGTTGTTGGCGCGGATCACCTGCGCATAGGTCTCGGTGTACCGGCGAATCTCGGTGCCGAACTCCGCGCCGGGCTTGGCCAGCACGGTGAAGCCCAGCTCCTCGAGACGTCCCTTGACCTCGGGCCGGTTGAGCGCCGCGAGCCAGGCCGTCTCCAGCCGGGCGCGGGCCGCTGCCGGCGCCTCGGCGCGCGTGATCAGGCCGAACCAGCTGTCGGAGAGCACCAGCGGGAAGCCGAGCTCCGCCATGGTCGGCACGTCCGGCAATTCCTTCACGCGCCGCTCGGCCGAGATGGCGATGGGGCGCATCTGGCCGGCCTGGGCGGGCTGGATCACATCCGGCAGGTTCGCGAACATGAATTGCAGGCGCCCGCCGATCAGGTCGGTATAGGCCTGGGGCGCGCCATTATAGGGCACATGGGTCGCGCTGATGCCGGTGAGTTCGCGGAACTGCTCGCCCCCCAGATGGTTCGAGGTGCCGATGCCGTAGGAGCCGAAGGCGAGGTTGGCGCCCGGCCGCTTCCCGGCGGCGACGAAGCCCGCGAAATCCCGCGCGACCGAGGGGTGCACCACCAGCACATGCGGCACGACCGTCGCCATCGCCAGCGGTGCGAAGTCGCGCAGGGAATTGTAGGGCATGCTGGGCCGCAGCGTGATGTTCGCCGCGAAGCTGTTGGCGATCATGATCATGGTGTGGCCGTCCGGCGCCGCGCGCATCACCTCCTGCGTGCCGATCACCGTCGCAGCACCCGGGCGATGCTCGATGATGACGGACTGGCCGAGATCCTGCGCCAGGATCTGCTGCACCGGGCGGACCACCGTGTCCATGGTACCGCCTGGCGTGAAGGGGATGATGATCCGGATGGGCTGGGTGGGGGCCCAGGACTGCGCCAGGGCCGGTGCGGACAGCGCTGGTGTGGCCAGGACCATGAGGCCGGCGGCGCGGCGGGAGAGCTTCGGCATGGCGAATTCCTTTCGGGACGGCACCCGATGATGCGCCCCCCGGCCGGCCCTGCGTCAAGCGCATCAGGGCCGATTTTCGCGTCACGACCACAAAATTGAGCGGAAACCGGGCGGCCCGTCTCACGCCTTGGGCAGAACGCGCTCCTGGAAGACGCCGCGGCAATCCATTTCGTATTCCAGATCCACCACCGGCGGGCGGCAGAACTGCCAGGTGAGGCCGTGGCGCGCGGCGCCGCGCGCCACCAGCTCATCCGCCAGGAAGGGATGCACGTCATGGACGGTATAGGCCTGCACGCCGGTGGTCTCGGCCCAGGTGAAGCCGAGGGCCGCCATGCGGCGCTCCATCTCGCCCAGCACCCATTGCGCCTTCTTGCGCATGCCGGCCGGCGAGAGATCGCCCAGCGCGACGGTGTTGTCGCGGTAGGTGCCCTTGCCTTCGGCCGATTCCCCACTGCCGGCGACGACGAAGGAAGGGGCGGCCCCCGCATCCGCCACGGTGAAGGTGAAGGCGTGGAAGCTGGGCGCAGTGGGCTTGTGCAGCTCGGGGCAGACATTGCTGCGCGCGATCGGGTTCAGCCCGTCCTGGAAGATGCCCCACTCCGTCAGCACCGCGCCATATTCGCGGTTGAAGGCCTCGAACCCCGCCTCGGTGAAGGGTGCGGGCGAGCGCAATTCGCAGGCGGCGAAGGCCTGCTTGGGGCGGCCCGCCGCTTCCAGCACGGCGGCGATGCCGGCGAAGCCCTCAGCCATTGGCACGGGCTCGGCGAAGCGCACGCGCTCCAGCCGGAAGCCGGGCTCGGCCGCGACGCCGGCCGAATACTGATAGACGCCGGGGATGAAGCGAAAGCCGCCCAGGCGGGCGTTCACGGTGGCGGACATGGTCTCTCCTGCAAGCGGTGCGGCATGCTGAACCGGGCGCGGGGTGCCGACAAGCGCGCGGCGGATGGGCAGGCCGCGAAAGCTGCGCCAAGCTGCGTGCTCCCGCACGACAGGAGCCCCGCATGACCCTCTCCGTTCTCGAGCAGCGCCGCATCGAAGCCGCCTTCGCCAAGGGCATCTTCGAGGAGATGGCCGCCACCCTGGGCGAGGAGCAGGCGACGGAGATCCTCTCCCGCGCCATCGTGAAGCTGGCGCGGCAGGCGGGTGCCGCCATCGCCGCCACGACGGAGACGCCGAGCATCCAGCACTTCGCCGACGCCATGGAGCGCTGGAAGCTGGATGACGCGCTGCGCATCGAGGTGCTGCGCCAGGACGAGACGCATTACGACTTCAACGTGACGCGCTGCCGCTATGCCGAGAGCTATCGCGAGATGGGGCTGGCCAAGCTCGGCGCCGAGCTCTCCTGCAACCGGGATGGCGCGCTGTGCGAGGGCTACGACCCGAAGCTGAAGCTCGAACGCACCCAGACCATCATGGGCGGCGCCACCCATTGCAACTTCCGCTACACGCGCGAAGCGTGAGAGCGCCTCAGCCCAGCACGATGTCGAAGCGCCCGCGCGCGCCCTCATCCATCGGCGTGAGCGTCACCATCAGCAGCGCGCGATCCGCGCCCGAGAGCGAGCGAAGCAGGAAGTCCCGGTCATTCCCGGATGAGTCCGGGAAATAGGCCTGGGTGGTCAGCTCCATCCTCCCGTCGGGCGAGGTGACGCGCATGTGGATATGCGGCGTGCGGCCTGGATAAAGACCAGGACGGATGGTGCGGAAGGCGTAGGCCCCTGCCTCGGTCGTGCGGGTGGCGCCATAGCCCTGGAAGCCGGGATCACGCTCGGCGAAGCGCGCATCGCCCGGATGGAGGTAGATGCCCGCGGCATCGGCCTGCCAGATCTGGACCCGGGCGCCGGCCACCGGCGCGCCATCCCGGTTGCGCACCACGCCGCCCAGCAGCAGCACCTGCCCGCGTGCCGCGCGCGGCTGGCCCGCCACGCGCAACAGGTCGTCATCCGCATCGGCGGGGATCGCGCGCGGATAGAACGGCCCCTCCATCTGCGCCGGCGTTCGCGCAATCTGCGCGGTGGCGGGCAGCGAGAGCAGGGCAGGCCCCGCGAGGAGGAGGCGGCGGGGCAGGATCAACTTCATGGGTCCACTCCATCGAGGATGGCCCATAGGCCCGCGCGGCCCCTACCAGGACAAGAAACAAAGTCCTTCGGATGTAACCGTCAGGCCGCCGGCGGCTTGCGCGTCCAGATCCGGACGATCTGCCAGAGGAAGAGCACGGCCACGAGTACCACAAGCACCTTGCCGATCGGCCCCACATAGCCCTCGATGTGCTCGTATCCTTCCTCCAGGATGTAGCCGAGCAAGGCCAGCGCGCCGACCCAGATCGTGCTGCCCAGCGCCGTCCAGGAATAGAACACGAGGCGCGGCATCTCGATCAGCCCGGCCGGGATGGAGATGACGGTGCGGATGCCCGGCATCATGCGGCCGAGGAACACCGCCAGCGGCCCCCAGCGGCGCAAGGTCGCTTCGGCCTTGTCCAGATCCTCGCGCAGCACGCCGATCCAGCGGCCATATTTTTCGCAGAGGCGGCGCGTGCGATCGGCGCCGAAGACGCGGGCCAGTTCGAACCACACGACATTGCCGGCCAGCGTGCCGACCACGCCCGCAACGATCACCAGCGGCAGCGACAACTCGCCCCGCGCGGCGGCGAAACCGGCAAAGGGCATGATGAGCTCGGAGGGGATGGGCGGGAACAGGTTCTCCAGGAACATCAGCGCGAAGACGCCGAGATAGCCGGCGGCGGCCACCCAGGAGGTGACGAGATCAATCATGGGGTGGTCACCTTGAAGAGGCTGAGCGTGATGGGCCGCCCGCGCGTGTAGTTGAAGCCCGCGACTTCGCCGATCAGGCGGGGCGTGATGCCCTGCGCCGCCGCCTCGCGGTTGAAGTCATCCAGCGCGCGGTTGCCGACAGCCACGACGCGGCCCGGGCGCTCAGCCAGGAAGCGGGCCGCATCCTCGCCACGCCGCAGCAGGCGCAGTGCGCCGCCGATGTGGAAGAGCGTCGAGGGCTCGGCATGGCTTGTGATGCCGAATTGCGCGGGATCGAGGCCTGGCGCCTCGCGCGCCAGCACGGCTTCGAGGCGGGGCGCGATCCACAGCGCCTCGATGCGCGGGAAGGTGAACTGCATGATGCAGGCATAGAGCGGGATGACCGCCAGCACTGCGAGCCCCGCGGCGCGCGCCCAGGCCGCGCGGTCCATCTCGCGCCAGACGAGCCAGGTGAGCAGCGCCGCGAAGGGCAGCGCGAGCAACGCGCCGAGCGGCTCATGCCCCGTGACGAACCATGGCACGGCCAGCGCCACCACGCCGATGCCGAAAGCGACACCCGCCACGGCACCCTTCATGGCACGGATCAGCCAGCGCGGCGGCTCGCGCCGCAGCGGGTCCATCGCCCAGAGCGCGCCCAGCAGCATCAGCGCCGGGTAGGTCGGCATGGTGTAGTGCGGCAGCTTGGTCGCGACCGCCTCGAACACCAGCCAGGTGGGCACGATCCAGGCCAGCAAGAAGCGCGTGACGGGTTGGCGGCGTTGCGCCCAGGCGGTGGTGGCGGCCAGCACGACAAGGAAACCGGCCGGGAAGGCCGCGATGAGGAAGCTCAGGAGGTAGAAGCCGGGCGGCCCCCAATGCTTCTCGTCGCCCGAGCCCACCTTGCCCAGCATGTCGTCGCCGATGGCCTGGGTGAAGAAGCGTCCCTCGGTCGCGATGCCGATGGCCACCATCCAGGGCAGCACCATCAGCAGCATGAGCGGCAGGCCCCAATGCATCCTGAGCGCGCGGAACCAGGGGGCGCCGCGGTCCGAGATGGCCAGCGTGAGGCCCGCCAGCAACGGCACCATGGGCGCGATCGGCCCCTTGAGCAGCACGCCGAGGCCGAGGATCACCCAGAAGGCGGCCGCATGGCGCGTGGTGAATTGCTCGGGCCGGATATAGGCGGCGCCGAACAGCCCCATGGCGGCGGTGATGGTGGCGAGCAGCGCGGCATCGGTCTTGGCAATATGCGCCTCGACCATCACCACCATGCAGCCCGCCAGCATCGCGCCCGCCAGCAGCGCGGCACGCCGCCCCACGAGGATGCGCCCGAACTGGAAGGTGGCGAGCACGGCGAGGATCGCGCCCAGCAGCGAAGGCACCCGATAGGCCCAGATGTCCCGCCTGGTGCCGAGTCCCACGGCCTCCAGCAGATGCACGCTGGTCGCCTGCGCCCAATGGATGCCAACGGGCTTTTTGTTCCGCTCCTCGTCGCCCACGCGGATGTGGATGTAGTCGCCCGTCTCCACCATCTGGCGCGTCGCCTGGGAGAAGCGGCTTTCGTCGCGGTCCGTCGCCGGCGTCACGAAGAAGCCGGGGAGGAAAAGCGCGAGGCAGAGCAGCATCAGCGCGAGGCGCGGCCAGGCCTGGGCGCGGGCGCTGACACCGCTGATCCAGCGGTCCGTGCGGAGGGCGAGGGTCGTCATGTCGCCGCGCGTCTAGCACGGGGGGGCGGGCACGGCCATAAAGCGGGCGATGAGCATCTCACCCGCCCGCCGCGTCGCCGATCTCCTCCTGGAATCCGTGCTGGAACAGCATCGCGCGCTGGAGGAGGCGCTGGATGGCGTGCCGGCCAGCATCGAGCCGCGCGACAAGGCAGCGGGCCACCGCATCGCGGCCGCGGTGCTCCGCCGCCTCGGCAGCCTGGATGCTGTGATGGAGCCTTTTCTGCGCCGCGCGCCGCCCGCCCCTGCCCTGCGCGCGCTGCGCATCGGCGCGGCCGAGTTGCTGCTGCTGGGCACGCCGCCACATGCCGCCGTCTCGGCCGCCGTCTCGCTCGTGCCACGGCCGCTCGCTGGGCTGGTCAACGCCGTGCTGCGCCGCGTGGCCGAACACGGCGCGCGCGCGCTGGAGGAGCTGGACGCCGAACGGCTGGACACGCCCGGCTGGCTCTGGACCTCCTGGCATGCGGCGCATGGCGCGGCGGTGCGCGCCATCGCCGCGGCGCATCGGCAGGAGGCGCCGCTCGACCTCTCGCTGAAGCCCGGCGCCACGCCGCCCGAGGGCGCGGTACTGCTGCCGACGGGCACGGCGCGCATGCCCGCCGGCACGCGCATCACTGAATTGCCGGGCTTCGCGGCCGGCGAGCTCTGGGCCCAGGATGCCGCGGCCAGCCTGCCCGCGCGGCTGCTGGCCGTGCGGCCGGGCGAGCTGGTGGCCGATCTCTGTGCGGCCCCCGGCGGCAAGACGGCACAGCTCGCGGCCGCCGGTGCGCGCGTGGTGGCGGTGGAGCGCGAGGCGATGCGCATGCCGCGACTGCGGGAGAACATGGCCCGGCTGAAGCTGACGCCGGACCTCGTGAACAGCGACGTGATCGGCTGGAAGCCCGAGACGCTGTTCGACGCCATCCTGCTCGACGCGCCCTGCACCGCGACGGGCACCATCCGCCGCCACCCGGACGTCCCGCACCTGAAACGCGCCAAGGACGTGGCGGTGCTGGCGGCCCAGCAGCGCAACCTGCTCGTCGCCGCCTCGCGCCTGCTCAAGCCGGGCGGGCGGCTGGTCTTCGCCACCTGCTCGCTGCAGGCCGAGGAGGGTGAGGCGCATCTGGCGCATATCCCGGAAGGGCTGCGGCTCGATCCGTTCCGCGACGAGGAACTGCCAGGCATTGGCGCGACCGGGCTCGGCTACCTGCGAACCCGGCCCGACCTCTGGGGTCCGGAAGGCGGCATGGACGGGTTCTTCGCGGCCCGGTTCGTGCGCGGCTAACGCGAGCGGGTGGCCGGGGCGTTCGGATCAATGCCCAGCGCCTGCAAGGTCAGCGGATTGACCTGGCCGGTCGGCTGCAACCCCCTGCCCTGCTGAAAGCGTTCGAGCGAGGCCTGGGTGCCGGCACCCCAGAGCCCATCCACGCCACCCCGGTAGAAGCCGAGTGCGCGCAGGCGCTGCTGCACGTTGCGGATCACCGCTGGGCTCACCGGCTCCTGCGCCGCCGGCGTGGCGGCGCTGGCCGCGGCCGGCGCGTTGCGGCTGGAGAGGAGTTCTGCAGGCGGGATGCCGAGCGTGGCGGCCGTCGCTTGATTGAGCTGCCCCGTCACCTGGAGATTGCGGGTCTGCTGGAACCGCTCGAGCGCCGCCTGGCTCTCCGGCCCCCACACGCCATCGGCCCGGCCGGAATAGACGCCGGCCTGCTGCAGCTTCTCCTGCACCATCGCCGTGACGCCACTGGAGAGCGTATGGTTATAGGCCAAGCCGGCTGGCGCCTGGGCCGCGGCAAGGCCCGGGGCTGACAGAAAAAGCAGGGCCGCGAGGGCATGGCGGGATCGCATCGGTGTGTCCTTGTGAAGCGTTTCACAAGGCCGAACGCGGCCCGCCGCCCGGCGTTGCCACCGCTCAGGCCGGGCGGGGGCCGTTGAGCTGCAGCATCACGTAGTTCAGGTAGCCCGCGAAGGTCACCCAGGCGAGGTAGGGCAGCATCAGCGCCATGCCCCAGAAGCTGATCGGTGCGAAGACGATGATGCAGGCCAGGATCGCCATCCACAGCGCCATCAGGTCATACAGCGCATAGTCCGGCCGCTTCATGCCGAAGAAGAAGGCCTACCACAGGAAGTTCAGCACGAGTTGCACGCCGTAAAGCCACATCGCGAGGCCGAACCCCACCTCGCGCCAGACCAGCCAGCCGCTGAACGCGATCATGATGAACAGCACGCCCCAGGCCGGGCCAAACAGCCAGTTGGGCGGCCGCCACCAGGGCTTCTTCAGCCCCTCATACCACTGGCCCGGCGTGAAGATGGCGCCGGAGCAGGCGGTCGCGAAGCAGGCCAGGAAGAAACCCCCGAGGGGCAGCCAATCGGTCATCGTCAGCCCTCTTCGAAACCAATGGCCAGCGCCTCTGTGCATTTCAGCGCCTGCACCGTCTCTGCCACATCATGGACGCGCACGATATGGGCGCCTTGCGCCGCCGCCGCCAGGGCCATGGCGATGCTTCCCGCCTGTCGCTGCCCGGCTTCGGCCACGCCGGTAACGCGCCCGATAAAGGATTTGCGCGAGGCGCCGACCAGGATGGTGCAGCCGAGATTGGCCAGCAGCGGCAGCCGCGCGATAAGGGCGAGGTTGTCCTCCACCCGCTTGCCGAAACCGAGACCCGGGTCCACGCAGATGCGGCCGCGCGGAATGCCCAGCGCCTCCAGCGTCGCCACGCGGCCTTCCAGGAAGCGCGCCACTTCCAGCGCCGCATCGTCGTATCGCACTTCCTTCTGCATGGTGCGCGGATCGAGCGTGCGCATGTGCATGAGGATCACCGGGCAGCGTGCCTGGGCGATGACGCGCACCGCATCCGGATCGTGCCGGAGCGCGCTCACATCGTTCACGATCTCGGCGCCCGCCTCCAGGGCGGCGGCCATGGTCCGCGCATGGCGCGTGTCCACGCTGACCGGCGCGGCCTTGGCCAATGCGCGGATCACGGGGAGGATGCGCGCCTGCTCCTCCTCCGGCGTCACGGGGGCGGCGTCGGGGCGGGTGCTCTCGCCGCCGATGTCGAGGAGATCGGCACCGGCCTCCAGCATGGCATGGCCCTGGGCGATCGCAGCCGCATGCCCAGCGCCCAAGCCATCGCCCGAGAAGCTGTCGGGCGTGCAGTTCACGATGCCCATGACCAGCGGGCGCGCGCGGTGGCGCTCGATGCCCGCAAAGGGTTGCAAGGCGCGCGTCAGCCGCTCCAGCGCCGGGTGGTCCTCGGGCGGGGGAAGGATGGCACCTGCGGGTTCACGCACCAGCGTGAACGCAAAAGGCCCGCCCTGCAGAGGCAGGGCGAGCCCGTCGCGCATCGCGGAGAAAGCCACCGGCCCCTGCAACAGGGCCAGCGGCTCCAGCCATTCGGCAGACATCACCCCGCCGGTTGCGGGTTCAGCCCGCCGCCGGTGTCAGGGCGCGGGTTGCGCCCGGCGCTCGGCACGCTGCCACGCCCGGCCGAGGTCGGCTCGTCCGGCCTGTTGCGCACCACCGGCTCCCCGCGCAGGACCGTGCGGATCTCGTCGCCCGAAAGCGTCTCGTATTCCAGCAGGCCCCGGGCCAGGCGCTCCAGCTCCTCGCGGTTGTCGGTCAGTATCTGGGTGGCGCGGACATAGGCCTTGTCGATGATGCCGCGGATCTCGCTGTCGATGATCCGCGCCGTCTCCTCGGAGAGGTTTTTCGACTGCGTGACGGAATGGCCGAGGAAGACTTCCTGGCTATTCTCGCCATAGGCGACCATGCCGATCTTGTCCGACATGCCCCATTCCGTGACCATCATGCGGGCCATGTTCGTGGCCATCTTGATGTCGCCCGAGGCGCCGTTCGAGACCTTGTCTGAGCCAAAGACGATCTCCTCCGCGACGCGGCCGCCCATCGCCATGGCCAGTTCGGCCTTCATCTTGGACTTGTGCTTGGAGTAGCGATCGCCGGCAGGCAGGCTCATCACCAGGCCGAGGGCACGGCCGCGCGGAATGATGGTCGCCTTGTGGACGGGGTCGCATTCCGGCTCGTGCATCGCCACCAACGCGTGGCCCGCCTCGTGATAGGCGGTCATCTTCTTCTCATCCTCGGACATGACGAGGCTGCGGCGCTCCGCACCCATCATCACCTTGTCCTTGGCGGCCTCGAACTCGGCCATGCCGACGGTGCGGCGACCGGTGCGCGCGGCCAGAAGCGCCGCCTCATTCACGAGGTTCGCGAGGTCGGCGCCGGAGAAGCCCGGCGTGCCGCGCGCGATCGTCTTGGGGTCCACATCGGACGCCAGGGGAACCTTGCGCATGTGCACGCGCAGGATCTTCTCGCGCCCGTTCACATCGGGGTTCGGCACCACGACCTGGCGGTCGAAGCGGCCGGGGCGCAGCAGCGCGGGGTCCAGCACGTCCGGCCGGTTGGTGGCCGCGATGATGATGACGCCCTCGTTGCTCTCGAAGCCGTCCATCTCGACCAGCATCTGGTTCAGCGTCTGCTCGCGCTCATCATTGCCGCCGCCGAGGCCGGCGCCGCGATGGCGACCGACCGCGTCGATTTCGTCGATGAAGATCAGGCAGGGCGCGTTCTTCTTGCCCTGCTCGAACATGTCGCGCACGCGCGACGCGCCCACACCCACGAACATCTCGACGAAGTCGGAGCCGGAGATGGTGAAGAAGGGCACATTGGCCTCACCCGCGATGGAGCGGGCCAGCAGCGTCTTGCCGGTGCCGGGGGGGCCGACGAGCAGCACGCCCTTGGGGATCTTGCCGCCGAGCTTCTGGAACTTCGCGGGATCGCGCAGGAAGTCCACGATTTCTTCCAGCTCGGCCTTGGCCTCGTCAATGCCGGCGACGTCCTCGAAGGTCACGCGGCCGTGCTTTTCGGTGAGCAGCTTGGCCTTGGACTTGCCGAAGCCCATGGCGCGCCCGCCGCCGCCCTGCATCTGGCGCATGAAGAAGATCCAGACGCCGATGAGCAGCAGCATCGGGAACCAGCTGATCAGGATCTGGAAGAGCGGGTTCACCTCGCTCTCTTCCGGCCGCGCGACCACGCGCACGCCCTTCTCCGTCAGCTTCGAGATCATGGCGGGATCTTCGGGCGTGAAGGTCGTGAAGCTGCGGCCATCGGTGAGCTGGCCGGAAACATTGCGGCCCTGGATCACCACATCCCGAACATGACCCGCATTCACCTCGTTCAGGAAATCACTGTAGGCCACCTGCATCTGGGCGCGGCTGCTCGGGCCCGAGGGCTGGAACAGGTTGAAAAGCGCCACCAGCAGCAGCGCGACGATCACCCACAAGGCCAGGTTGCGGCCGAAATTGCTCACGTGTCGCATTCCCCTTCGCCGGGCATTGACCCGGCACTTGGTGAACATGGTGTCGGCGCCCCCCGAGAAAATGCCCGGGCGCCATGAAAATCATCCGGCAGGATGACATTCGGTGACGGCTCCGGCGAGCGGCGCGAAGTATGGCGGGTCATAAAGTATTGATCCTGGAACACGATAGGCCAGATGCGGCACAAGGGCCAGCATTCCATCGCCCTGGCGCCGCAGCGCTGGCAGCGCGGCCAGGGCCGCGGCGGGAAGGTGGCGGCACCGGCCGCGGAAGCGGGCCGCCGCGGCACCCAACGGACCGAGCTCCAACCCGGCCAGCGGGGGCGGCGTACGAAACCGCGCGTCCCAAAGGCCCGTCACCGCATCGCGCCCGCCGCTCGCGACCTCCCGCACCAGCCAGCGGCCCCCGCGCAGCCAGCATGCGCCCCCGAGGGTGCCCGATCCGCGCGCCAGCAACGCAGCCACCGCCGGCTCGGGCGGCGCATGGGCCCGGCCGCCGATGGCGCGGATCAGCGCCGCCATGATGCGCCGGGCGACGCGGTCCTGGCCGAGTGCGGCAGGGTCGAGCTCCGCGCAGCCTTCCGGCAGCAGGCGTACCGCCGCCGCCAGCCGGGCCGCTTCTTCCGCCGCGTGGCGGGCGCGGCGGCGGGCGAAGGCCCCCGCATCCAGGGCGCTGCCCCCGGCCCCGCGCAGCCGGGCGCGGGCGAAGCGAGGGTCCAGGTTGGAGGGGTCCTCCAGGGGAGTTACGCCCCACCCATCGAGGCTGGCCCCGAGCCGTGCCTTGGGCTGGCCCAGCAGGGGACGCAGGACCAGCGCTTCCGGCGCGGTGGTGACGGACGCCATGCCAGCCAGGCCGCGGGCGCCGCTGCCGCGGAGCGCCCGGAACAGGATGGTCTCCGCCTGGTCCTGGGCGTGATGGGCCAGCAGGAGATGCGGCGCGCCGGCCGCCCGGCAGGCGGCCAGCAGGGCTGCCCGGCGCCCTTCGCGGGCGCGCTCCTGGAGCCGGGGGCCGGCGGGCAGCCCGAGCGGGAGGATGCGGGTCGTGATGCCCCGGCCGGCCAGAGCGGCGGCGGTGGCCTCGGCTTCGGCGGCAGATGCCGCGCGCAGCCCGTGTTCGACGATCAGGGCAAGGATGGCGCCGCCGCGTGCCCTGGCCCAGCGATCAGCCAGCCGCGTGAGCGCCAGGCTGTCCGCCCCGCCCGAGCACCCCACGGCGACCAGCGGCGTGAACGGACCCATCGGCGCCATCAGGGCCGCGAACTCGCTGTCTGAGATGCCGCAAGCCGCGGCTTCCGGCAGGGAACTCCCGCCGGGGACCGAGGGGCGGTGCCCCCCGCCCACGCTTACCGGCACTGCCCCCGCTGCCGCGCGGCATTGGCACGCTCCGCCATCGCCCCCGAGAGGTTGGGGAACTGGCTGCGCAAGTCGTTCAGCGTGTCGCAGGCTTCGCGCCGGTTGCCGAGCCCCTGGAAGGAATTGGCCAGGCCGATCAGGGCCTCCGGCGCGCGGGGGCCGGTGCGGGCACGGGTATAGGCTTCGTTGAAGGCGATGGCGGCATTGCCGAAGTCCCGCTTGCCGGCCAGCGCCTCGCCCAGAAGAATCTGCCCGGCCACCACGGGCGCCGCGCGCGCGGCCAGCGCCTCGCGCGCTGCGGCCTCGGCGGCGCCGAAGTCACGACGGCCGAGCGCCGCCTGGCCTTCGGCGAGGGCCCGGTCGGGCGTGCGCGGTGCGGCCGCGCCGGTGCTGGTGGTGGGCGGGCCGGCCGGACGCGCCGGCGCTGCGGGTGCCGCGCCACCGCCGCCACCACTGGCACCGCCACCACCCTGGCCGAGGCGGAAATCCATGTCGCCGCGCAGCTTCTCGATATCCTCGGCCAGGCGGCGATTCTGGTTTTCCAGCACGTCCACGCGGCCGCGCTGACGGCGGACCTCCTCCTCGAGCGTGTTCACGCGGTCCAGCAACTGGCCGACCAGTTCTCCGCCGCCCGACCCACCGCGGGCGACCGGCGCCGGGACAGAGCCACCGCGGCTGCGCAGTTGCTCCATCTCCTGCCGCAGTTGCAGGATCTGGTTCTGGAGGGCGATGCCCTCGCGGCTGTCCATCTGCGCCGCGGCCGGACCGGCCAAAGCGAGACATCCCGCCACCAGCAGGCCCGCCGCGAGGAAGCGCGGCCCGCGGCCGCGCTCAGCCGGAAATGCCGACACGCTCCTTCACCCCCCGCGCGCGATCAGCGGACGACGGTGACGGCGCGGCGGTTCTGCGCCCAGGCCTGCTCGTTGGAGCCGAGCGCCTCGGGGCGGTCCTTGCCGTAGCTGATGGTCTGGATGCGGGTGCCGGCCACGCCGCCGGCCACCAGCACGTCACGCGCCGAATTGGCGCGGCGCTGGCCGAGGGCGAGGTTGTATTCGCGCGTGCCACGCTCGTCCGCATGGCCTTCGACCATCACCTGCACCTGCGGGTACTGGCCCATCCAGCGCGCCTGGCGCTCAAGGACAGGGCGCTGGTCGCCGCGGATGCTGCTGCGGTCGGTGTCGAAGAGGACGCGGTCGCCGACATTGGCGACCAGGTCCTCCTGGCTGCCCGGGCGGATCGTTCCGGCGCCTGCGCCGCCGGTGTTGGCCGTCGTCTCCGGATCCGACGAGCAGGCGACGAGGAGGCCCGCGGCCGCGAGGGCGGTGAGCAGGGATTTGGTGGCGGCCATGGTCATCTCCTTGGATGGCTATGCTTGGCTGGCTCTCGGCTTCCGCCCAGGGCGGGCGCGCCAGCCGCGAAACAATGGACGATCCCCCTACCTTCGCCGCATGGCGCAATCAAGGCGAAAGCTGCGCAATGACCGCATGGTCACACTCCGTGACAGGGGGTCTTCGCCGCAGCCTCAGCTGATCAAAGGCGACCAGCTCGGATCCGTCGCGTCGGTCGGGGTCACGATCTGTCGTTCGTTGAAGCCCGCGATGTCGATCGAGGAGAGCCGCGCGGAATAGCCCGAGCCGCGCTGATCGCGCGAAGCGCTCTCGCGGTAGAACATGATCACGCGGCCATTGGGCGCGAAGGTCGGCCCTTCCATGGACCAGCCCTCGGAGAGGATGCGCTCGCCCGAGCCGTCGGGCCGCATCACGCCGATGGCAAATTGCCCCCGCGCGATGCGGGTGAAGGCGATCAGGTCGCCACGGGGCGACCAGACGGGCGTCGCGTAGCGGCCATTGCCGAAGGAGATGCGCCTGGCACCGCCGCCGCCCGCATCCATGACGTAGAGCTGCTGGTCGCCACCCCGGTCGGAGTTGAAGACGATCTGCGTACCGTCCGGCGAGAAGCAGGGTGAGACGTCGAGGCCGGGCGAGTTGGTCAGCTGCCGCTCGCGCCGCGAACCCAGGTCCACGATGAAGATGTTCGCATCGCCGCCGCGGATGGCGGAGAGGATCACGCTGCGCCCATCGGGCGAGAAGCGCGGGCTCAGCGTCATGCCGCCGAAATTGCCGAGCACCTCCTGGCGCCCGCTCTCCAGGCTGAAGAGGTACACGCGCGGCTCATTGCGCTGATAGGACATGAAGGCGATCTGCGTCGCGTTCGGATGGAAGCGCGGGGTCAGCGCCTGGAACTGGCCATCGGTCAGGAAGCGGTTGTTCTCGCCATCCTGGTCCATGATGGCCAGGCGCCGCGTGCGGCGGTCCCGGGGCCCGGTCTCGGCGATATAGGCGATGCGGGTGTTGAAATAGCCGTTCTCGCCCAGCATCCGCTTGTAGATGTCGTCCGAGATGATGTGCGCGATCTGCCGCCAGTTGCTGGCCGTCGCGTTATAGGCGGTGCCGAGCGCCTGCTGCTCGGGCAGGATGTCCCAGAGGCGGAACTCGACGCGCAGCCGGTCGCCGCTTGCATCCACCCGGCCGGTGACGAGGCCGACCGCCCCGATCACGCGCCAGTCCTGGAAGCGCGGGGTCGCGGCCGCCGCCTCGGGCGACTGGATGAAGGCCGCACGCTCGACCGGCCGGAACAGGCCGGAATTGCGCAGGTTGTTGGTGATCACCTGGGCGATCTGCGCCCCCAGCCGCGCGCCATCGCTTCCGGTGCCGGCCATGTTGGGGATGGCGATGGGAATGGGCTCGCTGCGGGCGCGGGTGATGTCCACGATGGTGGGCTGGCCGGATTGCCCGGCTGCCGGCCATGGGGTCGCGAAAATGCCGGGGGCCACGAGCCCTGCGGCGAGAAGCGAACGGCGGTTGATCGTGGTCATGTGGGGCCTACTCCGAACCTTGGGGACTTCTGCCCGATTCTTGGCGAAAGGTGAATCTCTCCCTGCGCCGTCCCGAGCAAACGCACCAGCCCGCGATTGGTGCGGCCGATCGGCAGGATCGGGCGGGAGCAATGGAAGGCTCTCGCAGGCATGGGCACCATGACAGTCAACAGAAGGTGTCCGATGAACAAGATCCTTGCCCTGGCCGTCCTCGCCACCCTCCCCGCCATGGCGGAGGCCCAGACGCAAACGACCTGGACCGGCCAAAGCCTCTCCGTCACGGGCGAGCGCGACGATGGGTGTTACCTGCGGGTTGCGGAGGTCACGCATTCCGGCAACCAGTACGATCCGATCCGTATCATGGTGTTGAACGGTGAGCAGACACCGAAGCGCGTATGGGCGCTGGTCACCATGTCTGGTGATGGCTCGCCCATGGGGGGTCAGGTCGACGGGGTCATCCTCGGCGGTTCGACGGGGACCCTTCGGGGGTTCTCTCCCAGCCCCGGCTCGCTGGCCGGCAGCCGTGACCATCCGCTTCATCAACTGCTCGATGGCCTATTGGTGACAAAATGCGCAAGCCGGGCAACATCGCCGGGATGATCATGGGCGGCCAGACAGCGAACCTTTGAGGGGTTCGATCCGATGGGCGGCTCGCTGGCCGGCAGCCGTGTGGTCATCCGCCGCCTCGGCTGCCGGAGCTGATGAGGGACGGTGGCCACGATGGGTGCGCCATGGGCCCGGCTGATCCCACCGACCGGGGCAGGACGGTTAAGACTGATCTCCCAGGCACAACAACATCCGCACCGAAAGGCAACCTCACGATGAAGCGGCTTCTGCCGCTGGCCCTGCTTGCCAGCTTTCCCACCTTCGTCCAGGCCCAGACGCAAACAACCTGGACCGGCTATGACCTTTTCGTCTCGGGCGACCGCGACAATGGGTGCGATCTGCGGGTTGTGGAGGTGACGCATTCCGGTGGCCACAACGCCCCCCTGCGAATGTTTGTGTGGAACAACGACCGAACACCAATGCGCGTCCTTGCCGACGTCCGCATGTCGGGCAACGGATCGTCCAGATCCAGCCAAGTCGAAGGCCTCATCGGCGGCGGCGTGACAGGGAGCCTTCGGGGTGCCTATCCCATGGCCGGTTCGTTCGACCACAGCCGCGTGGTCATCCGCTTCCTCGCCTGTCGGCCGCCGCACTAAGCCGGATCAGCGCAGCCCCAGCTCGCGCGGGTTGAAGCGGAACACCGTATTCCGCAGCGCATCCAGCCGCTCCCGCGGGAGCGGCAGCGGGTTGCAGCGCGGATCGAGCAGGGCGCGGCGCGCCGCCTCGAAGACCATGCGCGCGCGTGGATCGGTGGGCACAGCGCCATTGGGACGCACGACGCGAACGACGCCGCCCGCATCCACCTCGACCCGCAACTCGACGGTGATGCTCTGGATGTTGGGAGCGCCCGCATCCACCGCCCAGCATTCGCCGATCTTGTCGGCGAGGCCGGCGCGCTCGGCCGCCGTCAGGTTGGCCGTGCCCTGCGGCGCGCCACCACCTTGCTGCGGTGAGCCGGGTGCCGGATTGGCGCGCGCTGTCGGCGGCTGTTGCTGCTGCTGCTGCTGGCGCAGGCGCTCCAGCGTGTTCAACACGGATTGGCTGCGCTCCTCCGGTCTGGCCACGGGAGGCGTCTGGCCGGTGCCGGGCGTGCGCGCGGGCTCGGGCGGCGGCGGCACGGGGGGCGGCGGCAGCGGCAAGGGCGGTGCCGGGCGGGCCGGCGTGGGCGGCGGTGGCGTCGGGCTCGGCGGGGTCGGCGCCTGGGCCTGCTGCTGCGGGCGCGGCGGGACCGGTGCGATCGAGGGCGCGGGCTCGGGCGGCGGCGTCGCGGGGGCGGG
>JBHYCX010000012.1:0-79370 GCA_051861325.1 Roseococcus sp. | reverse complement strand
CGGCGCGGATGTGCTGGATGGCGGCGCGGGCAATGACACCGCGAGCTACCAGGACGCGACCGGCGCGGTGAACGCCAACCTCGCCACCGGCCTCGGCACCCAGGGCATCGCCAATGGCGACACCTATGTGGGGATCGAGAACCTCATCGGCGGCACCGCGAAGGACCGGCTGACCGGCGATGGCGGCGCCAACCGGCTGGAAGGTGGGGCTGGCAACGACAGCCTGACCGGCGGCGGCGGCAACGACACGCTGGTCGGCGGCGTCGGGCAGGATACACTGACCGGCGGCACCGGGGCGGATCGCTTCGTCTGGACTGCGCTCACCGAGAGCACGGCCGCAGCGCCCGACCGGGTCGTGGACTTCGCCTGGGCCCAGGGTGACCTGCTCGACGTCTCGGCGATCGACGCCAACTTGTCCCTGGCGGGCGACCAGGCCTTCACCCTCGTGGCGGGCAATGCCTTCCTCGGCGGCGGCCAGGGCTCCATCCGCCAGTCGCAATCCGGCGCCGATACGCGCATCGAGTTCGACCAGGGCGATGGCGGCGCGGCGGAGGCGGTCATTGTGCTGACCGGCCTGCATGTGCTGGTGAACACCGACTTCGTGTTCTGACGCAGGGCAGCCATGCCCGGGCCGGATCAGGCCCGGGCATGGCTGCCGGCGTTTTTGCCTCAGGCGTGTCTGGCCGGGACGGCCCCGTTGGCGCAGAATAGGCCCAGTCCGATCCGGCCCAGGAGCCCGCCGCCATGAACGAACTCTCCATCCCGCGTCCGAACAACCTCGACGCCTTCTGGATGCCCTACTCGGACAACAAGTATTTCAAGGACACGCCGCGCCTGCTCGCGCGCGCGGAAGGCATGCTCTACTTCACGCCCGAGGGCCGCGAGATCCTGGACGGCACGGCCGGCCTCTGGTGCTGCAATGCCGGCCATGGCCGCCGCGAGATCACCGAGGCGATCCAGAAGCAGGCCGCCATCCTGGACTTCGCGCCCACCTTCCAGCTCGGCCACCCCATCGCCTTCGAGGCGGCGGCGCGCGTGGCGGAGCTGACGCCCGAGGGGCTGGACCGCGTCTTCTTCACCAATTCCGGCAGCGAGAGCGCCGATACCGCGCTGAAGATCGCGCTGGCCTACCAGCGCGCGCGCGGCCAGGCGCAGCGCGTGCGCCTCGTGGGCCGTGAGCGCGGCTATCATGGCGTGGGCTTCGGCGGGATGTCGGTCGGCGGCATCGGCACCAACCGCAAGCAGTTCGGCGCCATGCTGCCTTACGTGGACCACCTGCCGCACACGCACCTGCCTGAGCAGAACGCCTTCTCGAAGGGCCTGCCCGCCCATGGCGCGCACCTCGCCGATGAGCTGGAGCGCCTGGTGGCCCTGCATGGCGACACCATCGCCGCCGTGATGGTCGAGCCGCTGGCCGGCTCGACCGGCGTGCTGGTGCCGCCCGTGGGCTACCTGAAGCGCCTGCGCGAGCTCTGCGACAAGCACGGCATCCTGCTGATCTTCGACGAGGTGATCACGGGCTTCGGCCGCATCGGCACGCATTTCGGCAGCGAGCGCCTGGGCGTCACGCCGGACATCATGACCATGGCCAAGGGCCTGACCAATGCCGCCGTGCCCATGGGCGCGGTCGCCGTGAAGAACGAGATCTACGAGACCATCATCCAGGGCACGACCGCGGGCATCGAGTTCTTCCACGGCTACACCTATTCCGGCCATCCGCTGGCCGCCGCCGCCGCCCTTGCCGCCATCGACATCCATGTGCGGGATGACCTGCCCGGCCGCGTCCGCGCGATCGAGGATTACTGGGAGGGGGCGGCCCATTCCATGCGCAGCGCCCCCAATGTGGTGGATATCCGCAACCACGGCCTGATCGCCGGCATCGAGTTGGCTCCGCTCGCCGGCAAGCCGGGCGAGCGCGCCATGCGCGTCTTCCGCCGCTGCTTCGATGACGGGCTGCTGGTGCGCGTGACGGGCGACATCGTGGCCCTCAGCCCGCCGCTCATCATCGAGAAGAGCCATGTGGACCGCATCTTCACCACGCTGGGTGACGCGATCCACAAGGAAGCCGCGTAGAGCCTGATCGCCTTTGAAATTACCAAAGGCGTGAATCAGCCTCGCAGCTGGTGCCGCCGGGCCTCAGTGTCCGGTGCCGCCCTTTCCCACTTGATCGCGCAGCGCGCCCGCGATCTCCCCCGAGGCGTCCTTCGCCTTGCGGCTGGGCTTCGCGGCCGGCTTTTCACTGGCGAGTTCGGTGTGCGGCTTCACCGCATCGGCCTTGCGGCCATAGAGATCGGTGCTGCGCGTGTCATGCGGGCCGACCTTGGCGCTGCCCGGGACGGGCTTGGCGGGTCGCTTCGTCACGTGTCCTTCCTCGCGCCGGAGCCGCCACGCTTGCTGCCACCATCCTGGGCGTTCACCGTCGCCCAGGCGCGGCGCTCGGCCTCCGGCTCGGGCGTGCCCCGGGCCTTGTAGCCCTCCTCGACGTGCTCGGCCTTGCGCTTCTGCTTGTCGGTGTATTTCGCCTTGGAACCCTTCGGCATCTTCGCCTCCCTCGTCCTCCTCTCGCAACGCGAGGCGGGTGGCCGGGTTACACGCCCCGCCTTTGGCCCCCCTTGGCCTTCCTGGCCGAGGCAGCCCATATAGGCGCCAGAACAGTCGCCCCCCTTCGCGGAGCCCGAGCCCCATGTCCGACCAGATCCCCGTCACCGTCCTCACCGGCTATCTCGGCGCCGGCAAGACCACGCTGCTGAACCGCATCCTCACCGAGAACCACGGCAAGAAATTTGCCGTCGTGATCAACGAGTTCGGCGAGCTCGGCGTGGACAATGACCTCGTCGTGGACGCCGACGAGGAAGTCTTCGAGATGAACAATGGCTGCATCTGCTGCACCGTGCGCGGCGACCTCATCCGCATCCTCTCCAACCTCATGAAGCGGCGCGAGAAGTTCGACGGCATCATCGTCGAGACCACGGGCCTGGCCGACCCCGCCCCGGTGGCGCAGACCTTCTTCGTGGATGAGGATGTGAAGCGCGCCACCAAGCTGGACGCCATCGTGACGGTGGTGGACGCCAAGCATCTGCTGGCCCGCCTCAACGACACCAAGGAAGCCGAGGAGCAGATCGCCTTCGCCGACCTCATCCTGCTCAACAAGATGGATCTCGTGAGCGAGGAAGAGGCCGTCGAGGTCGAGCGCCGCATCCGCGCCATCAACCCGATGGTGGAGCTGATCCGCAGCACCAAGTCCGACGCGCCGATCGACAGCGTGATCGGCCGCGACGCCTTCAACCTGGAGCGCATCCTGGTGCGCGAGCCCGACTTCCTCACGGGCGAGGACCATCACGAGCATGACAGCGACGTGAACTCGGTCTCCTTCGAGGTCAGCCGCCCCGTTGATCCGGAAAAGTTCAACACCTGGATGACAGACCTGCTGGCCGCCAAGGGGCAGGACCTGCTGCGCACCAAGGGCATCCTCGCCTATCCCGGCGAGGATCGCCGCTTCGCCTTCCAGGCCGTGCACATGATCGCCGATGGCGACTATATCGGCCCCTGGAAGGAGGGCGATCCGCGCAAGTCCAAGATCGTCTTCATCGGGCGGGACCTGAATCGCCCGCAGCTCCGCCGCGGCTTCGAGGCCTGCCAGACGGATGCGGTGCCGGCGTGAGCGACGCGGCGGACATCGAATTCCTGCTGGGTCAGCGCGGCAGCTCGCACCAGCTCGGCGCCTGGGTCATCGGCCTGGCCTTCGGGCGGGAGGGGCGCTCGCTCCATGCGGGCCTTGGCGATGGCACGGTGCATGTGGCGCAATTCGCCGCGCCCACCGAATGGGTCACGGTCGCGGCGCATAAGGGTGCCGTCATGTCGCTCTGCGCCGATGCCAGGGATGGCGCGCTGAGCGGCGGCGATGACGGCCGCGTGATGCGCATCGCACCCGACGGCACCGCGACCGAGCTGGCCAAGTTCGGCAGCAAATGGGTCGAGCATGTGGTGGCGCATGAAAGCGGCATCCGCGCAGCTTCCGTCGCCAAGGCCGTGCATGTGCTGGATGCCAAGGGCGAGGTGATGAAGTCCCTCGCGCACCCCTCCACCGTCGGCGGCATCGCCTTCGACGCCAAGGGCAAGCGCGTGGCCGCCAGCCACTACAACGGCGCCTCGCTCTGGTTCGTCAATGCGAAGGAGGACAAGCCCCGCCTGCTGGAATGGAAGGGCAGCCACGCCGCCATCGCCATCCATCCCGAGGGCGGGCATGTCGTCACCGCCATGCAGGAAATGTCCTTGCATGGCTGGCGGCTGAACGATGGCCAGCACATGCGGATGTCCGGCTATCCCGCGAAGACTCACAGCCTTTCCTTCACGTCGAAAGGAAAATGGCTGGCCACCAGCGGGGCCGAGGCGGTGGTGCTCTGGCCCTTCTTCGGCGGCGGGCCCATGGGCAAGGCGCCAACCGAGCTCGCCGGCGGCGACGCCGTCATGTGTACCCAGGTCGCCTGCCACCCGCAGCATGAGATGGTGGCGGCCGGCTTCGAGGATGGCCTGGTGCTGCTGGCCGATATCAACACGGGCCGCGTCCTGCCGGTGGCGCCGCCGGGGCAGGGGGGCGTCTCGGCCTTGGCCTGGAACCCCTCAGGCTCCCACCTCGCCTTCGGGACCGAGAGCGGCTTCGTGGGCCTGCTGGACCTCTCCGCCCGATGAACGCGCCGCTGCTCACCACACGGCACCTCACCATGCCGGCGCTGGGCCTCGGCACATGGCCGCTGCGGGGGCCGGATTGCGAAGCGGCGGTGGAAAGCGCGCTCGGCCTCGGCTACCGCCACATCGACACGGCCGAGATGTATGGCAATGAGGAAGAGGTCGGCGCCGGCATCGCGGCCAGCGGCGTGCCGCGCGGCGAGATCTTCCTCACCACCAAGATCTGGTACGACAAGCCCGAGGGCCCTGCATTCCGCGCCGCCTTCGCCGCCTCGCTGGAGCGGCTGAAGCAGCCCTATGTGGACCTGCTGCTGGTGCATTGGCCCTCGCCGGCACTGAACCTGCCCTCGGTGCTGACGGCGCTGGCGCATCTCCATGCCGAGGGGCTGGCCCGCGCGGTCGGCGTCTCGAACTTCCCTTCTGCCCTGCTGCGCCAAGCCCTCGCGTTCGACATCGCGCCCATCGCCTGCCTCCAGGTGGAGCAGCACGCGATGCTCGGCCAGCAGACCCTGCTCGACATCACGCAGCCCGCCGGGATCGTGACGACCAGCTACACCCCGCTCGGCAAGGGCGAGGTGCTGGAGCATCCGGTGCTGACCGGCATCGCCGCCCGCCATGGCGCGACGCCGGCCCAGGTCGCGCTGGCTTGGCTGCTCTCGAAGCCGCTGGTCGCCGCCGTGCCCAAGGCGGCGAGTGCGGCCCGCCAGGCCGAGAACCTGGCCGCGGCCAAGCTCAAGCTGACGCTGGGGGACCTGGCTGCCATTGCCGCCCTGCCCAAGAACCGCCGCTTCGTGAACCCCGCTTTTGCGCCGGCCTGGGACACATGATCCGGGTGTCGCGCCGGCCGCGCGGCGGCATTATGCTGCCATGCAGGCAAGGAGGGAGGCCGTAGCGATGTCGCAACCCGAGGAAGAGGGCGAGGAGTTCGATCTCGGCATCAGCCTGGAGATCGTCGCCACCGTCGTGGATCTGGCCAACGCCGTGCAGGACGCCGAGGAAGGCCTGCTCAGCGGCGAGGATGACGACGACGAGGACGAGGAGGATGAGGACGAGATCAGCGAGGAAATGCTGACCGACTTCATCGACGAATTGAACGAGGAGCAGCAGGTGGCGCTCATCGCGCTTGCCTGGGTCGGTCGCGGTGACTACGAGCCCGAGGAATGGCCGGAGGCGCTGAAGCTCGCCGCCGAGCGCAACACCCGCGGTGATGCCAGCGCCTATCTCACCGGCATGGAAGGCCTCGGTGACCTGCTGAGCGAAGGGGTGGGCGCCTTCGGCCTCGCCATCGAGGAAGTGGAGCGCTGAGGCTTTGGAGCATGATCCGCTGAGCTGGAACCACCGAAGCGGTGAATCATCCTCTCAACACGGCGAGATCGTAATCCAGCGAGAGCGGATCACGGTCTAGCCGCCGCGCGGAAACATCTCCGCCTCGATCATCGCGCAGATCGCATGGCCCAGCACCTCGTGCCCTTCCTGGATGGAGGGGGTGGAGGTGCTGGGGATGCCGATCACGATGTCCGAGACCACCGCCAACTCGACGGCCCCCGGCCCCTGACCGGTGAAGCCGATCGTGACCATCCCGCGCTCCCGCGCCGCCCGCATCGCCGCCAGGATATTGGGCGAACGGCCGGAGGTGGTGAGGCCCATCAGCACATCCCCCGCCTGGCCCAGCGCCTCCACCTGGCGGGCGAACACGCGCTCATAGCCGTAGTCATTGCCGATGGCCGTCAGGATGGAGCTGTCCGTCGTGAGCGCGATGGCAGGCAGGCCGGGGCGGTCGTAATGGAAGCGGCTGACCAGTTCGCCCGCCCAGTGCTGGGCATCGGCGGCACTGCCCCCATTGCCACAGATCATCACCTTGCAGCCGGCGCGCAGCGCCGCGATGCAGGCGCGCGCGGCCTCGGTCGCGGCTTGTTGCAGGGGTCCATCCGCCTCCATGCGCGCGAGCAGGGCGGCGGCGGCCCGCAGGGCTCCCCGGATCGTCGGCGGTTCGGCCACGGCGGTCAGCCTTCCAGAAGGGCGCGGCGGCGCCTCACGGCGCCTCATAGCGGGGCAGCCAGTCCAGATCCGCGCAAAGCAGGAACTCATCGGTCCGGTCCGGCCGCATCAGCGCGCGATGCAGCGCCGCGTTCAGCGCCACCTCGTCGAGGATGGGCTGCGGCTCGTGCGACGCATCGAAGGCCACCACATGCGGGTAGGCGGCCAGGCATTGGGCCAGCAGCTCACGCGGGCCGGGCCCGGGCTCGGCCAGCAATTCCGCCAGGTCGAAACGGATCAGCGCCATCGTCCCGCGCTCCCGGAGCCAGCCGGCGAGGATAGGGGCCTGGCGTGCGGCGCCCGCTTCGTTCAGCCGCAGCAGGTCGAGCCGGGCGGGGCTTTCCCGCTCCATCATCGCGGCGACGGAGCCCATGGCGGTGGCCCGCATCGTCACACGATCCAGGCCGTTATCCGCAAGGTTCTCGGAGAGGGAAGCGGCACGGCGGAGCGATGCCTCATGGGCGATGATGGCCGCATGACCCGGCGCGCCGGCCGCGAGGCCGAGCGTGGTGACGCCGATGCCCGCCCCCGCCTCGACCAGCACCCGCCCCTCGCCGCCGTCGGTCCAGGTGGCGCGTAGCAGGGCGGCCAGGTGTGGAGCAGGGCCGGGCGCGGCGATGAATTCGGGCTCGCGGCTGTCGCCCTTCAGGCTGAACTCGCGGCCCAGCAGGCGGAGGGTGCGGCTGCGCGGGCCCTCCGGGCGTGGCAGGCGCGACTCGATCTGCGGGCAGCCCAGCAGGAAGCGGCGCAGGCTGCGCAGGCTCGGGTGGCGCAGCAGCAGCGCCTCGATCTCGGCGGCGTCGCCCGCCCGGTCGGTGCCGAGCAGCAGGCAGGCCGCGGCGGCCTCCTCCGTCGCGCGGTTCTCGGCCCAGTTGCCGCGCTCGGCGAAGCCGGACATGGCGACGGCGGCCATCTCCGGGCTGGTGAGGATGCCGTCGCGCAGCCCGGTGATGTTGGCCGCGCCGCACCAGCCCTGGATCACCGCCTCGCTCTCCGGATCGCGCCCGAGCAGGAAGCGATAGGCCCAGCGGACCAGGGCCGGGTTGAGCTGCGGGCCGCTCACGGCCAGCGCTCCAGCCATTCGAGGTCGTCGCAGAGGATGAGGTCGTCCACGCAGTTCCGCTCAGTCAGCACCGTGTGGAGCACCCAGAGCAGGCCGTCATGGTCGCGGATGGGCAGCGGCCGCCCACCCGGACCGAAGGCCACCATGTGGCGGAAGGCGGCGTGCCATTCCTCCAGCACCTCCATCGGGTTCCGCGCCCCGGCCGTCATTTGGGTCCAGGTGTTGAACTCAGTGAAAATGATCGGCCGGTGGCGGGCGATCGTCTCGCTGGCGCCGAGGATCACGGGCGTCTCGCCACCCTCGACGTCGAGCTTGAGGAAGTCCAGCCGCTCGATCCCCAGCTCGGCCAGAACGGTGTCGAGCCGGCGGACCGGCACCTGCTTGAAGGTGGCGCCGGCGGTCTGGGTGCGGCTATGCGCCTCGGCCAGGGCGCTGGTCGCGGCGTTGCGGGCGCCGCAGCGCAGGCGGGCCACGCCGTCCCGCTCGGCCAGGGCGCAGTCCATCACCCGCGCCGATGCCAGGTCATTGGTGACGAGGTTGTGCCGAAGCAGAGGCAGGCTGCGCTCATCCGGCTCGAAGCACAGCAGATCCGCGTGGTAGGGTGCCGCGGCCCCGATGACGAGGCTGGTCACGCCGATATTGGCGCCCACATCCGCCAGCACGCGCCCGGCGCCGCCATCGGGGAAGGCGGCCCGCACCAGCCGTGCCAGCCGCTCCAGGCTCGGGTCGTTCGGGCCGGTGATCAGGTCGTTCCAGTAACCCTCCGGCCCGTCGCCGCGCAGGGTGAAGCTGCGGTCGAGCACGGTGAGCGTGTGGTTCTGCACTGTGATCGCCGCGGGTGCGGCGGGCGTGGCGGTGGCCGTGGCGGTAGGCCGGGCCCAGGGCTCCTCCTCCGCCAGTTCGCGCAGCTCGGGCGCGGCGAGGAAGGCGCGGCGGAAGCTCAGCAGGTCGGGGTGGGCGGCCAGCTCCGCCTGGATCTCGGCCTGCGTCGGCACCGTGTTGAACCGCAGCAGGTACGCGGCGCTGATCGCGGCGGCGCCGAGGGGCGAGGTGGCCCACGGCCCATAGGCCGGGGCGCCCGCCAGCATGTGCGATTGCGCTTCGGCGCAGCGAACGAAATAGTTGAGGATCAGCCGCCCGTCCTGCAGCGATGCCCAATGATTGAGGACGGCGCTGCTCTCCGCCTCGCGGCCGAGCACGAAGCGGTAGGCCCAGCGCACGGCCTCGACGTAAGTAGCGGGCGTTTCGATGCGATCCATGCAACTCTTTTCCGCGCGCACCCCGGTGGCGTCAAGCGATCTCGCGGATGAGTTTGCGGCGCACGGCGGTGCCGAAGGCGTCGAAATCCTCGGCCACGATCATGAAGGCGCCCGCGCCCCCGATGACGCTGTGCTGGAAATACTGGTCCAGCGGGATCTGCGGCATGCGGCCGAAGGTCGGCCGGTCATTGATGATGGGCAGTCCGTTGATGATGATGCCCTGCGCCACCGCCTCGTCGCGCGCGAGTTCCGCCGGGCGGCCTGAATTGTTCACCCCATCGGCCGAGACGTCGATGACGCGGCGCGTCCCTTCGAAGGGCGCTTCAGCCAGGCAGCGCCGTGCGAAGTCAATGCCGCCCGAGATGGAGGTCCAGGAGAGGGAGGCGCGCGGTGCCTCGGCCAAAGCGGAGGCCCAGGCCTCGGCATCGCGCTGGTTCGCGATGCGCGTCCAGGGCAGCACGAGCCGCTGGTATTCGAAGCCCGCCCATTCGACATAGGCGAGGCCGATGGCGCCGATCATGCCGCGGCGGATCACCTCCACCACCCGCGGGTCGCTCACGGCGTTGCGGTAGCCTTCGCGCTGCAGGCGGGCCTCATCCTCGTCAATCGAGCGGCTGACATCCACCGCCAGCACCAGCAGCACATCCACCGGCTCCGGCGGCTGGGCGCGCGCCGTGAGCGGCAAGGCGGCCGAGGCGGCCACGAGGGAACGACCCAGAAGGGAACGACGACGCATGACGTGCGACCTCGCGCGCGGGGAAGCCCCTATCAAAGCGCTCCCGGCGGGGGGAATGCAATGAATGGTTGCATGCCGAAGGTGCCAATCAACCCAGGCCGCGCAGCACGGCGGCGCACACTCGCTCCACCTCATCCTCGCCGAGATAGGGATGCATGGGCAGCGACATCACCTGGTGGCACAGCGCTTCGCTCACCGTGAGCGGCGGGGCATCGGCCAGGGCGGCGGCGTGGCTCGCCGCATAGGCGGGCTGATGGTGCAGCGGCTTCGGGTAATAGACGCCGAAGGGGATGCCGTCCGCCTTCAGCGATTCCTGCACGCGGGTCCGCTCGGCGGCGTCGCGGCAGCGGATGGTGTAGAGGCCCCAGGCCGATTGCGCCGCATTCGGCACGCGCTGCAGCGCGACCTTGCCGGTGAGGCGGTCCGCATACCAGCCGGCGACCTTGGCGCGGTCCATCAGCTCCTGCTCGAACAGGTCCATCTTGCAGAGGAGGATGGCGGCCTGGATGGTGTCCAGCCGGCCATTCATGCCGATGCGCAGCACGTCATACCGCCCGCCGCCCTCGCCATGCGTGCGAAGGCTGCGATACAGCGCGGCGCGCTCCTCCGACGGCGTCAGGATCGCGCCGCCATCGCCGTAGCAGCCCAGCGTCTTGGTGGGATAGAAGCTCAGCGTCGTCGCATCCGCATGCTGGCCGAGCGACTTGCCATGCAGCTTGGCGCCGAAGGCCTGTGCCGCGTCGTCCAGCGTGAACATGCCATGCTTCGCGGCCACGGCGCGAATGCCGTCCCAATCGGCCGGCAGGCCGAAAAGGTCCACACCGACGATGGCGCGCGGCTTGAGCTTGCCCTCGGCCAGGACGAGGGCGATGCGGCGCTCGAGATCGGCCAGGTCCATGTCGAAGCTGTCGGGATCCACATCCACGAAGATGGGCGTGGCGCCCAGCACGAGGGGCACCTCGGCCGTGGCGGTGTAGGTGAAGGCGGGCAGGAACACCGCGTCGCCGCGGCCGATGCCTTCAGCCATCATCGCGATCTGCAGCGCATCCGTGCCGGAGGAAACGCCCACCGCGTACACGCCGGAGAAGGCGGCGAGGCGGGCTTCCAGCTCGGCCACTTCCGGGCCGTTGATGAAGCGGCCGGAGGAGATCACATGCGCCACGCGGGCATCGAGGGCGGGGCGGATCAGCGCCTGCTGCGCCTGCATGTCGAAAAGGGCGATGGGCTTCGGAGTCTGGGTCATGTCAGCTTCGTGATCCACTGGCCGCCGGGGATCAACCCCCCGGCGATTCAACCCGTGTGACGGAAGGTGTCAGTCGCGTCTCAGAGGCCGCTTTTTTGTGCGGCCTTGCCATCCTGGTGATCGAATTCCGGCACCAGCCGCGCGAGCTGCGCCAGCGCCATGCGCCCATGGCCCCCGCGCGCCGCGGCCGCGATCTCATCCAGCGCGCGGCCGACCAGTGCGGCGTCGGCGGTGCGGGGTGTGGCCACCAGCAGCCCGTCGAACTGCGTGGGGCGCGGCGGCTCCTGCCCGTGGAACATTTCCTCGAAGAGCTTCTCGCCGGGGCGCAGGCCGGTGAAGCGGATCTCCACATCCTCTTCCGGGCGCAGGCCGGCGAGCCGGATCATGCGCCGCGCGAGGTCCACGATCTTCACCGGGCTGCCCATGTCGAGCACGAAGATGCCGCCCTCTCGCAGCTCCGGCGGCGCGTCGTCCCGGTCCACGGCGCCGACCACGGCGGCCTGCAGCACCAGGCCCACCGCCTCGCGCACGGTCATGAAATAGCGGCGCATGTCTGGGTGCGTGACCGTGAGCGGCCCGCCGCGCTCCAACTGCCGGCGGAACAGCGGCACGACGGAGCCGGTGGAGCCCAGCACATTGCCGAAGCGCACGGTGATACAGCGCATGCCCTGGCTGGTGGCACGCGCCTCCCGATCCAAGGCCTGGCAATACATCTCCGCCAGACGCTTGGAGGCGCCCATCACGCTGGTCGGATTCACTGCCTTGTCGGTTGAGATGAAGACCATGAGGCCGCAACCCGCGGCACGCGCCGTATCGGCCACGATGCGCGTGCCATGGGCGTTGGTCAGCAGGCCTTCCAGCGGGTCGTTCTCGACCATCGGCACATGCTTCAGCGCGGCCGCGTGGAAGACCAGCTCGGGCTTGATCTCCTCCATCAGGCGGCGCATCCGCGCCTCGTCCCGCACATCGGCCAGCATGGCGCGGCGCGGCACGGCCGGGTGGCGCTCGGACAGCTCGAGGTCGATCTCGTAGAGCACGTATTCGCCGTGATCGAGCAGCGTGAGCATCGAGGGGCCAAGGGCGGCCACCTGCCGCGCCAGCTCGCCGCCGATGGTCCCGCCGGCACCCGTCACCAGAACGCGCTTGCCCTGCACCAGCCGCGCCATGCCTTCGCGGTCCAGCGGCACCTGCGGGCGGTCCAGCAGCTCCTCGATGGAGACGGGGCGGAGATCAATGCGGGCACCTTCGTCCGTGCTGCGGGCGGCATGGCCGAGCGAGGTGGGCTGCGGCGCGCGGCGGATCGGCACGCCGTGGCGATCGGCGGCGTCCAGCACCACCTCCAGCGCGGTGCCGTTCAGATCGGGCGAGGCCAGGACCAGCAGGGCAGGCAGGCGTTGTTCGGCGCGCAGCCGCTCCAGCACGGCGTCCGTCTCCTCCAGCGTGCCGAGGATGGGATGGCCCTGGATGCGGCGCCCCGCCTGGCGGGAGCGGCGGGCCAGGATACCCTGCACGCGATAGGCGGGCTGGCGCTGCTGCGCCAGCGCCCGGATGAAGAGGTCGGCCTGGTCCACGCCGCCCACGACCAGCACCGGCTGCGTGGCGCCTTCCTCGGCGGTGCGGCGGATCGCGCGCAGCCGCCCGATCAGCCGCGGCACGCCGAGCAGCCCGGTCAGCGCCACCGCATGCAATGCAGGAAAGGCGAGGTTGGGCGAATGCCAGAGCCCCGCAAGCCAGAGCGTGCCGGTGAAGAGCAGCGCTGCCGCCGTGCAGGCGCCCAGCACCGCCAGCAGATCCTGCACGCCCGAATAGCGCCAGTATTGCTGCGGCAGCCCGAGCGCCCAGCCCGGCGGAACCAGCACCAGCACCGAGAGCGGGATTGCGAGCGTCCACCACCCCGCGGGCGGCGCGCTGCCCGGGCCGGCCAGGGCGAGCGCCAACGGCAGCGCCAGGACGGCAAGCATCGCGTCCAGCGAGAGGTTCAGCAAAATCCGCGTGGGAGCCCTGGCCATAACCCGGTTATAGGCGCTTCCGCCCCCGCTCTCAAACGCTCCCCTTGGCGCCGTCGGCGGGCTGGCCCGCTTGCCGCATGAAAATCATCGCCTATCCTGCCCATTCGCAGAAAGGGTGCAGCATGGCGCAGGTGGATACGGACCGGTTCCTTCGGGATCTGAACGAGCTTCGGAAGATCGGCGAATACAAGACCGGCGTGCACCGCCCCACCTTCTCGCCCGAGGATATGGAAAGCCGCCGCTGGCTGATGGAACGCATGCGCGAATGCGGGCTTGAAGCCTCGATTGACGGGATCGGCAATGTCTTCGGCCGCCATCCCGGCCCCGGCCCGCACCTCCTCGTCGGCAGCCATATCGAGAGCCAGAACCAGGCGGGCTGGCTGGATGGCGCGCTGGGTGTGATGGCCGGCGTCGCCCTGGCCCGTGCCGGCCTGCCCGTGGATGTCGTCGCCTTCGCCGATGAGGAAGGCCACTACGGGAGCTTCATCGGCAGCCGCTCCCTCATCGGCCTGCTGGAGGAGAGTGAGATCGACACGCTCACCAACCGCTACCACGGCAAGCCGCTGCGCCAGGCGCTGAAGGAGGCCGGCTTGGAAGGCCTGCCCCGTCCGCGCCTCGACCCTGCCCGCTACAAGGGCTTCTTCGAGATGCATATCGAGCAGGGCACGCAGCTCGAATCGCAGAACCTGCGCGCCGGCGTCGTCACCGGGATCGTCGCCATCTGGCAGTTCCGCATCGTCATCGAGGGCATGCAGGACCATGCCGGCGGCACCACCATGGCCGAGCGCAAGGATGCCGGCCTCACCGCCGTGCGCATGCTGGCGCGCATCGACCGCGAATTCCCCATGCTCTGCGGCCCCCGAACCGTCTGGACCTGCGGGCGCATCGCGCTCGACCCCGGCGCGCCCTCCATCATTCCCGGCCGCGCCGAGGTGCTCTTCCAGTTCCGCGACATCGACACCGAGGTGCTGGAGCGCCTGGAGCGCTGCATGCGCAGTGTGGTGCAGGAGATGAACCGCACCGAGCGCACCGTCAGCACCGTGGAGGTCATGAGCCGCAGCAAGCCCGCCCCCTGCGACCCCGCCATGCAGGCGGCGCTGGCCGAGGCCGCGACCCGCCACGCCAATGGCCAATGGCAGCACATGCCGAGCGGCGCCGGCCATGACGCGCAATACATGGCGCGGGTGATGCCGGCCGCGATGCTCTTCACGCCCTCGATCAATGGCATCAGCCACCACTGGGCCGAGGACACGAAGGAAGAGGACCTCGCCTTGAACATCCGCATCATGGCCGACGCGGCGGAGGCCTTCCTCCGTGGCTGACGTGGACACCGCCCGCTTCCTCGCGGACCTGCATGAGCTGCGCCAGATCGGCAAGTTCAAGACCGGCGTCCACCGCCCGACCTACACGCCGGAGGACATGCAAAGCCGCCACTGGCTGATGGACCGCCTGCGCGAGGTGGGCCTGACGCCCAGCATGGACGGCATCGGCAATGTCATCGGCCGCCATCCCGGACCCGGGCCGCATCTGCTCGTCGGCAGCCACCTCGAAACCCAGAACGAGGCGGGCTGGCTGGATGGCGCTTTGGGTGTGCTGGCGGGCCTCGCGCTCGCCCGCGCCGGCCTGCCCGTGGATGTCGTCGCCTTCGCCGATGAGGAAGGCCATTACGGCACCTTCCTCGGCAGCCGCAGCATGATCGGCGACGTCACCGAAGCCCAGATGGACGCCGCCGCCCACAACATGACCGGCAAGCCCCTGCGCGAGGCGCTGCGCGAAGCCGGCCTCGAAGGCCTGCCGCGCGAACGCCTGGACCCAAGCCGCTACAAGGGCTTCTTCGAACTGCATATCGAGCAGGGCACGCAGCTGGAAAACGCCGGCCTGCGCAGCGGCGTCGTCACCGGCATCGTCGGCATCCGCTATTTCAAGATCACCGCCATCGGCCAGCAGGACCACACCGGCGGCACCACCATGGCCGAGCGCAAGGACGCCGCCGTCGCCGCCATGCGCGTCCTCAGCCTGATCGACGAGCGCTTCCCGATGCACATCAGCGAACGCACCGTCTGGACCTGCGGCCGCATCACGCTGGAGCCCAACGCGCCGCACATCATCCCCGGCAAGGCGGAACTCGTCTTCCAGTTCCGCGACATCTCGGAAGAGGTGATGGACCGGCTGGAGGCCCTGCTGCACAGCATCGTCCAGGAAGTCGGCCGCCGCGATCGCTGCACCCTTTCCGTCGAATGCCTGAACCGCTCACCCCCCGCGCTCGCCCACCCCGTCATGCACGAAGCGCTGCGCCAGGCCGCGACCAAGCACGCGAACGGCCAGTGGCAGCCCATGCCGAGCGGCGCCATCCATGACGCCCAGCAGATCGCCAAGATACTGCCGACGGCGATGCTCTTCACACCCTCCATCGGCGGCATCAGCCACCATTGGGCCGAAGACACGAAGGAAGAGGATCTGGCGCTCGCGCTGCGCATCCTGGCCGATGGGGCGGAGAGCTTCCTGAAGCAGTAAAAGAGGCCTCCGGCGGCTGGGGCCGAGAGGCCCCAGACCCCAGCCTTAGGCCCAGGCCGGCAAGGACGCGCCGAGCGGCTCGGCGGGGCGGGACCAGAGAGCGGGCGTCAGCGACATGCGCGCCGAATGCGGGAGATGGCGGATCAGGCCGAAAGGACCGTCCTCCGCCACCAGCTCGGGCGCATGCGGGACGGCACCGAAGCCATCAATCCGCCCCAGCCCGCGCAGCCAAAGCCCCGTCCGCGCCAGCGTCACCCGCACGCGCCAGCTTCCGCCCTCCACCGCGCGCCGATGCCACGCGGCCACAACCCCGAGCGCCAGCAAATACCCCGAGGCATGATCCAGCGGTTGGCACGGCAACACCTTCGGCGCCGCCACTCCCGCCGCCTCCGCCTCCGCGACATTGAAGCCGGTGGAGGTCTGTACCAGGCTGTCAAAGCCGCGCTTGTTCGCCCAGGGCCCGCCCCAGCCATAGGCGCACAGCTCACCCACCACGATGCCCCGATGCCGCTGGGCCAGCGCCTCGGCCGAAAACCCCTTCGCCGCCAGCGAACCCGCGCGATAGGACTGCACGAAGGCATCCGCGCCCGCCGCCAGCGCATCCAGCCGCGCGGCGTCGCCGGCATCGCGCAAATCCAGCGTGGCGCATCGCTTGCCGCGCCCCGTATCCACCACCAGGGTCGGAATGCTCGGTAGATGCGGCCCCGTGATGTGCAGCACCTCCGCGCCATGCACAGCGAGGCCCCGCGCCGCCACCGGCCCGGCGATGACGCGCGTCAGGTCCAGCACGCGGAACCCTTCCAGCGGGCGGCCCGCCAGCGGTGGCAGCGGGCGCGGCGGCGCATCGCCGATGCGCTCGATCGCCAGCAGCGGCGTCGTCGCCAGATGCTGCGCCTGCGGATGCGCATCCCATTCCGCGAAGCTGCGCATGGCCGAGACGCACAGCCCGGCCGCCGTCGCTTCGGACTCGAAGGCAATGGCGTCCCGCTGCAGCAGCGCGGCGGCCACGGCAGCGCGGTCATTCGCGCAAGCTAGCAGCGCCAGGATGCCGTCGCGGTGATGCGGGAAATTCGTGTGCAGCCGCACCACGCCGTCCCGCGCCGGATAGGCGCCGGCAATGGGATCCCAGGGGTCCGCGGGCGGCGTATCGCCGATGCGCAAGTACCGCTCCGAATGGAACTCCGCCGCGGCATCGTCCATCGAGACCGTGACACGCTGCCTCGCCCCTCCACGCGCCACATGCAGCGAGGCCGCGGCCAAGCCCAGCGCCGCGATGGAGGCCTGCGCCGCCTCGCCGATGCGGAAGGAGGAGGGCAGCGCCGGGTCCGCGCCGCTCAGATCTGCATGCGCGGCGAGGCCGGGCTCGAGCCCAGCGCCCGTCAGCAGCCCGGCCAGCGTGTTCACTTCGCCGCCAGATGCGCGCGCCAGCCGCCGCGCGCCGTAATCTCGGGCGCTGCTGCCACGCCCTCGCTCTCGGCCTGGAAGCCCAGCACCGTGCTGCCATCCTCCAGCGTCACGCGGCCGAAGCCGAGCGGCGGCGGGATGGCGGCCAGGAACGGCCCGATCGAGGCCGCTGGCAGCGCCCAGATCTCACCCAGGATGGCCGCGCCGCCGCTTGCGGCCCGCACCATGCCCGGCCTGTTGCCGAGGTCGTACAGCCGATAGGTGGCCGCGGTGCGGGCCGCGCGCACGAAGCGCCCGCCAAAGCCCAGCACCTGCCCGTTCAGCGGCAGGCCTGACATATGCGCACCGATGCAGAACAGCCCGAGCTCATCGGCCGCCAACTCGGCCGGCGCGGGCGGCACAGGCCCAAGCCCCGCCGCGTGATGCATGGCGGCACCGATGCCGGCCAGCCGCCCCTCGCTGAAGGCCGGCCCCACCAGCGTGACGCCGGCCGGCACGCCATCCGCGCGGAAACCGGCCGGAATGGCCAGCGCTGAGAGGTCGCAGAGATTCACGAAATTCGTATAGATGCCGAGGCGGCTATTCGCCGCAATCGGCTCAGCCGCCAGCATGGCCAGTGTCGGCACGCCCGGGCAGGTCGGCAGCAGCAGTGCATCGCAACCCGCGAAGAGCTTCCGCGCCAGCAACCGCGCCTCGGCCGCCGCGTGGAAATCGTCGAAGGCATCCACGGTGAGGCGCCCGAGGCCGCCTTCCAGGATGGTGCGCGTCACCGGGTGCAGCGATGCGGGTCGCTCTACCACCCATTCGCGCAGCGCCGAGGTCCGCTCCGCCACCCAGGCGCCGTCATAAAGCCGCCGCGCGACATCGAGGAAGGGCGCGATATCCACGCGGGTGATGGTCGCCCCCATCGCCTCGGCACGCGCCACAGCACCAGCAAACAGCGCCGCGTCATCCGGCGTGTCGAAGAGGAGTTGCGCCTGTTCGGGCACGGCCAGGCGCAGGGTCGGAGGCTCCGCCTCCATCGTCCGCCACCCTGCGGGTGCCGCGCGGCTGTAAGGATCCGCCGGATCCGGCCCGGCCGCGACGGCCAACACCGCCGCCGCATCCGCCACGTTCCGCGCGAAGATGGAAATGCAGTCGAGCGAGCGGCAGGCGGGCACCGCGCCGCGCGTCGGGATCAGCCCGAGGCTCGGCTTCAGCCCGACGATGTTCTGCGCCGCCGCCGGCACCCGGCCCGAGCCCGCGGTGTCCGTGCCATAGCTGAAGGCGGCGATGCCGGCAGCCACCGCGGTCGCCGAGCCGCTGGACGAACCGCCGGGAATCAGATCGGCCCGCACAGCATTGCGCGGCGTGCCATAGGGGCTGCGCGTGCCGTTCAGCCCCGTCGCGAACTGGTCGAGATTGACCTTGCCCAGCAGCAGCGCGCCCGCCGCCAACAGCCGCGCCACCGCGGGTGCGTCCTCGGTCGCCACGCGGGCGTAATCCGGGCAGGCGGCGGTGGTCGGCAGGCCCGCCGCGTCCATATTGTCCTTCACCACGAAGGGCACGCCATGCAGCGGCCCGGCCGGCAGGGCGGCGGCATGCGCCATCAGCTCGGCCTCCGGCACGGCCGTGATGAACAGCGCCGGGTCGTTGAAGGCGGCGATGCGGGCCAGTGCCTCGCGCGCCACCTCCACCGCGGAACCACCGGCGGCGTAGAAGCCCGCCAGCGTCTCCAGCGTGAAGGCGGCGGGCGGCCTCATCGCAGCAGCTCGGCCGCGAGGCGCAGCAGCGCCCCATCCGGCCGGCGCAACGCCTCCAGGACGCGGAAGTGATCGGCCCCCGGCACCGGCCAGAGCGGCCCCGGCGCCTGCGCCTCGGAGCGCAGCCGGTGGAAGTCGCGCGACTGGCGGCAGAGTTCCGGCCGCTCGGCCGCGCCATAGGCGATGGCGATGGGCTTCTGCACGATGGGCCGGCGCATGGGCGAAAGCTCGACGAGCTCCTCATCGGTCAGCTTCAGCGCGGCGTTCAGATAGGTGTCGCGGATCGGCCCCAGCTCGAAGATGCCGGAGATGGCGATGGCGGCGGAGACGGCCGGGTGCTCGGCGCCGAGCGCCGTCAGATGGCCTCCGGCACTCCAGCCCGTCAGCACGATCGGGCCGGCCAGCCCATGCTCCGCGCCATGCGCCGAGAGCCAGCCGAGCGCCGCATGGATCTGATAGACGATGCGCGTCAGCGTCACCTCGGGGCAGAGGCTGTAGCCGCAGATCGCGACATTCCAGCCCATGGCGAGCGCGCCCTCGGCCATCGCCGCGAAATCCTCGCGCCGGTTGCGCTGCCAATAGCCGCCATGGATGAAGGCGAGCGTCGGCGCCTGGGGATTGGGGCCGGCATAGAGGTCCCACTGCTCGCGCTGGCTCTCGCCATAGGGCAGGTCCAGCGCCTTGGCATGGGCCGCGCGGAAGGCGGCGGAGGCCTGGTTGCGCTCCTCGATCAGGCTCGGCGCGTCGGGCACCGCCTCATTGTTGTTGTAGGCGGAATCGCGCTCCCGCTGGGTCAGGCGGAACCAATCGGCTTTCGTGACGTCAAGACTCATGCGGCTTCCCACCAATCCAGAATTTCGGCGCCCTGAGCGAACACCGCCCCGGGCCTGCTGGCAATGGCATCGAGCGTGGCCTCCAGAATGCCGATGCGGTGCGGCACGCCGGAGATATAGGGGTGGACCGCCAAGCCCATGACCTTGCAGCCTTCCGTCTCGGCCTCGGCCAGCAGCCGGTCGAGCTGCGCGAGCGTCCGGGCCTGCAATTCGCCTGCCTCATGGTGCTGGACCATGATCATCGGAATGTCATTGAGTTCGACGGAATAGGGCATGGACCAGATGGGCCCGTGCCGCGTCTGAACCGGCACGGGCACGTCATCCACCACCCAGTCCGCGCAGTAGCGGATGCCGTGCTCGGCCAGGATGTCGGTCGTGTCCAGCGTCTGGGTCAGGCCGGGACCGAGCCAGCCGGCCGGCGGCTTGCCGGTGAAGGCGCGGATGGTCTCCACCGTCTCGCGCACCATCTCCCGCTGGTCGAGGATCTGATGCGTCGGAATCTGCTTGAAGCCGTGGCCCATGAACTCCCAGCCGGCATCGCGCGCCGCACCCGCCACGCGCGGATAGGCATTGCAAACATTGGCGTTGATGGAGAGCGTCGGCTTGGTGCCGCGGGCTTCGCAGGCCTTGTGCATGCGCCAGAAGCCCACGCGCATGCCGTATTCATGCCAGGCCCAGTTTGCGACGTCAGGGACAACGGCCACGCCCGTGGGTGCCGGCAGCACCTGGCGGGGCATGGGGCGCTCAATGCCCCATTCCTCGATGTTGATGACGAAATAGACCAGCACTTTCGCCCCGTTCGGGCCTGGCCGCGCCGCGCGGTCCTGGGGCGCGGCATAGGCGATGCGATCGGTGGGCTTCAATGATGGCCTCCCAGCATGGCCGCGAACCGGCGGCGCAGGGTGTTGAAATCCGAGTCCGTCGGGTCACGCGGGCGGGGCAGGTCCACCCGCTCATCCGCCACGATGCGGCCTGGCCCCGTCGACATCACCACGATGCGGTCCGCCATCAGGATGGCTTCCTCGATGGCGTGGGTGACGAAGATGACCGTCAGCTTCGTGCGCTGCCAGATCTCCAGCAATTCCTGCTGGAGGTTCTCGCGCGTCATCGCATCCAGTGCGCCGAAGGGTTCGTCCATCAGCACCACCTCGGCCTCATTGGCCAGCACGCGCGCGATGGCGACCCGCTGCTTCATGCCGCCGGAGAGCTGATGCGGATAGGCTTCGGCGAAGCGGGTGAGGCCCACCATGTCCACGAAGCGCTTGGTGGTTTCCGCGACCTCTGCGGCGGGCCGGCCACGCGCGGCGGGGCCGAAGCCGACATTCTTCGCCACGTTCAGCCAGGGAAACAGGCCGTAATCCTGGAAGACCATGCCGCGATCCGGCCCGGGTTCGCCGATTGGCTTGCCCCACATGTCGAGCCGGCCTTCGCTCGGCGTTTCGAAGCCGCCAATCATCCGCAGGAGCGTGGACTTGCCGCAGCCCGAGGGTCCGATCAGGCAGACGAACTCGCCCTTGCGGATCGAGAGCGACGCATCCTCCAGCGCCACGATCTGCTGCCCCTGAAAGTCGAAGCGCTTCGTGACATGCGTGATGTCGAGGATGTTGAGGGGTTCAGCCGCCATGTTGCGGGCTCCAGCGCAGCAGGCGTTGACCGATCAGCTGCACCGCATAATCCGAGAGATAGCCGAGCAGTCCGATGGTGATCATGCCGCTGATGACGATCTCCGTGCGGGAAAGCTGCCGTGCTTCCATGATGATGGCGCCGAGCCCAGTCTGCACGCCGGTCATCTCCCCCACCACGATGACCACCCAGGCGAAGCCCAGGCCAAGCCGCAGCCCGGTGAAGATGGAGGGCAGCGAGGCCGGCAGCACCACCTTCCAGAACAGCGCGGAGGGCGAGACGCCCAGCATGCGTGCGGCTTCGAAAAGACGCGGTTCCACGTTGCGGACCCCGAAGATGGTGTTCACAAGAATCGGGTAAAAGGCGCCGAGAAACACGAGGAAAAAGGCCGAACGCGGCCCGATGCCGAAAACGATCATGGCCAGCGGCAGCCAAGCCGTGACGGGGATGGGGCGCATCAGTTGCAGCGTCGGGTCCAGCAGCGCGCGGACCAGCCAGATGCGGCCGATCATCATGCCCAGCGGCAAGGCCAGCGCGGCGGCGAGCAGGAAGCCGCCATAGACGCGGCTGACGCTCGCCACGGCGTGTTCCAGCAACGTCTTTGAATAAAGATCATCCCAGACCCCGCCAAAGGCGAGATCCCAAAGCTGGATGCCGACATCCAGCGGCGGCGGGATCAGGCTGAAGGCCCGCCCCGTCGTGGAAAAATGCCAGAAGGCCAGGAAAAGCAGCGGCGCGCAGAGCGCGAGCAGCAGCCCGCGTGCGCCGCTGCCCGAGCTCTGCGTGCTCACGCCGTGCGCGCCAGCTCGTCGGAAAAGCGCGTGTTGAAGAAGGTGTTGAAGTCGGGAATGGCGCGGATCTGCTGCAGCTCCAGCATGTGCTGGGCGTAGGTGCGGCTGCGCTCCACCATCACGGGCGTCATCCGCCAGTTGAGTTCCACATTCTCGATGCTGATTTCGAGTGCCGGGCGCTGCATGCCCAGGCGCTGCACCGCCATCTCGATGGCGGCGGCGCGATTGGCCGAGGCGAATTCCGAAGCGCGGCGATGCACCCCCAGCATGGTGGCGCAAAGCGCCGCATTGCGCTGCGTGGTCTCGAAATGGGTGCCGAAGATCATGTTCAGCGTGCCCATCGGCGTGGAATAGGGGAATTCCACCACCTTGCCGATGCCGGTCACCTGGCTGATGCCGGGGCCGGGCTCCGCGCCCACATAGGCGTCAATGTCGCCGCGGGCGAGGGCGGCGTGCATTTCGGAAAAACTCACGCGCACGCTGGTGATGTCGCGGATGGTCATGCCTTCCATGCGCAGGCGCTCGCGGATGAAGACCTCCTGCGTCGAACCGGGCCAGATGCCGACGCGGCGGCCGCGCAGGTCGGCCAGCGTGTTGATCGGCCGATCGCGGCGCGCGACGACGGCCATGCCCTTGTCGCAGCAGGAGCCGATGACGGTCACGGGCTCGCGCGCCGCAGCGCCCAGGATGCCGGCGGCAATGCCGAAGGCCCCGAAATCCACCGAGCGCGTGACGACGGCATTCTTGCCCTCCGTCGGGCTCTCGAAGGGAATGACCTCGATGGTCATGCCTTCGGGCATGAAGCGCTCATAGAAGAAGGGCGTGATGGAGTGGATGAGGCGCAGCGCGCCCATCTTCACCCGGGTGCCCTGGGCGGCGACGATGGCCGGCGTGGCCATGGTGCCTGCCATGCCGGCCACCGGGGCGGCCAGCAGCGTGCGGCGGTGAAGGCTCATGTTCGGGCGCTCCCATCTGATTCGTGACGGGGCTGTTTTTTGGCCGGGGCAGGGGGGCGGGCAAGGCCGATTCCGGGCCGCTCTCGCGCCGGAAAGCAGGGGCCTGCCTCCCGCACGGGCAATGCGCCCATGCGGGAGGCAGTCATTCAGCCCGTGATCACGCGGATGGGTGCTCCGGCCTGGAAGGCCTCGATCGCCTCCACCGCGCCCTGGAAGTAGGAGCGGTAATTCTCCTCGGTGACATAGCCCAGATGCGGCGTCAGCACCGTGTTGGGCGCCTTCAGCAGGGGGTGGTCGGCGGGCAGCGGCTCGATGTCATAGACGTCGATGCCCGCCTGGATGCGTCCGGCATGCAGCGCCTCCAGGAGCGCCGGCTGGTCCACCAGCGGCCCGCGCGAGGTGTTCACCAGCATGGCACCCGGCTTCATGGCGGCAAGTTCGGCGCCACCCACGATGCCGCGCGAGCGGTCGGAGAGGATGAGGTGCAGCGTCACCACATCGGCCTGGGCGAACAGCTCCTGCTTCTCGACGCGCGTGGCTCTCACGGCGGCGGCGGCCTCGGCGGTCAGGTTGGTGCTCCAGGCGATGACCTTCATGCCCAGCGCCTGGCCGACCTTGGCGACCTTGGTGCCGAGCTTGCCGAGCCCCACCACCCCCAGCGTGCGCCCTTCCAGCCCGACGCCGATCTTCGTCTGCCATTGCCCCGCATGCAGCGCGCCCAGCTGGTCCGGAATGCGCCGCGCCAGCGAGAGGATCAGCCCCCAGGTGAGATCCACCGTCGGCGCGCCGAAGCTGGGCGTGCCGGAGAAGATGATGCCGCGCTCGGCGCAGGCCTCGGCGTCGATGCCGCGGTTGCGCTCGCCCGTCGTGATCAGCAGCTTGAGGTTGGGCAGGCGCTCGATCAGCGCACGCGGGAAGGGCGTGCGCTCGCGCATGGCCAGGATGGCGTCGAACGGCATGAGGCGCTGCACCAGCGCCTCGCGGTCGGCGATGGTGTCGCGGAAGACGGTCTTTTCCAGGCCGGGCAGCCGGTCCCAGGGGCCCATGGCGAGGGTGACGTCCTGGTAGTCGTCGAGAATGGCGAGGCGCTTCAATTCGGGCATGGTCCGCTCCCTGGGGTCAATCATTCAGGGCGCGAAGGGCATTGAGAATCACCGCCGCGTCAATCACCTCCTGCAGAATGGCGCCCTGCACGGGGCTGAGATAGCCGAAGGCCGCGGCCAGCATCCCGAGCGTGGAGAGGCCGATTCCCACGGTCACGCTTTGCAGCGCAATCGCCCGCGCCCGCCGCGCCGCGCGCAGCGTGCCGGCGAGCCGCGAAAGACCATCCACCAGCAGCACCGCATCCGCGGCCTCGGCCGCCGCACCCCCTTTGGTGGCAACAGCGACCCCCACATCGGCGGCGGCGAGCGCGGGTGCGTCGTTGAGCCCATCGCCCAGCATCAGCACCGGCCCATCGGCGCGGGCGGCATGGATCAGCGCCACCTTGTCGGCCGGGCTTTGCCGGGCATGGGCCGAATCGGCGCCCACCGCGTTGGCCGCGGCCTGCACCGGCGCCGCGGCATCGCCGGAAGCGAGGATGATGCGGGTGATGCCATCGGCGCGCAGCGCGGCGACCGTGGCGATGGCGTCAGGGCGGAGCTGATCGGCAAAGACCAGCGTGGCCGCGGGCGTGCCATCGAGCGCTACGGCGCAGAGCAGAGCGCCCGCGGGCGCCGCGCCAGGCGGTGGCAGGTTGGCCTGGCCCGTCAGTTGCGCGATCCAGGCCGGGCCGCCGACGGCGACGGCCTGCCCCTCCACCACGCCGGTCAGGCCCTCGCCGGGCACCTCCCGCACCTCTTCCGGCACGCTGAGCGTCAGGCCCCGCGCGCGCGCAGCGGCCACCAGCGCGCGGGCAATCGGATGCTCCGAGGCCTGGTCGAGCGACGCGGCCAGGCGCAGCGCCTCCTCCGGGCCGGCCATGGCGGTGAGCGCGGGCGCGCCGGACGTGATGGTCCCGGTCTTGTCCATCACCAACACGCGGATGCGAGCCATCGCCTCCAGCACCGCCGCCGATTTCACAAGCACGCCGAGCTTGGCCGTCCGCGAAAGTCCCGCCAGCAAGGCCACCGGCACGGCCAGAATCAGCGGGCAGGGTGTCGCGATCACCAGCACGGCCAGCGCCCGCTGCGCCTCGCCCGTGATCGCCCAGGCACCACCGGCCAGCGCCAGCGTCACCGCCAGGAAGGCGAGTGACCATTGATCGGCCAGCCGGGCCATGGGGGCCCGGCTGTCGGCCGCCGCCTGCACCATCCGCACGATGCCGGCATAGGTGCTGGCCGCTGCGTCCGTGGTGGCGCGGAGGTCGAAGGCATCGCCGGCATTGGCGCAGCCCGAGAGCATCGCCTCGCCCTCGCCGAAACGCACCGGCATGGGCTCGCCCGTCAGCGCCGCCGTATCGAGCATGGCGAACGGCGAGGCCAGCGTGCCATCCACCGGCAGCACCGCCCCGCGCCGGATCAGGAGCAGATCGCCCACCGCGATCTGCTCAAGCGGGATTTCCGTCAGGGCACCGTCATCATGGCGCAGCGCCGTGCGGGGCTGGCGGGCCAGCAGCGCCGTCATCTCCGCCCCCGCGCGGCGGTGGGCGTAATCCTCCAGATACTGGCCGCCGGCATACATCAGGCCGACGATGTTGGCGGCGAGCGGTTCGCCCATGGCGAGCCCCGCCGCCATGGCGAGTGCGGCGATCAGATCCAGCCCGAAAGCGCCCTGGCGCAGGCTGCGGATCATCTCCGCGATGAGCAGGACCAGCACGGGCAGCGTGCCCATGGCGAAGGCGATCTCGGGCCGCCCGCCCCACCACCAGGCGAGACCGCCGCCCAGCAATCCCAGCAGCGGACAGGCGACCAGCAGGCGCCGATCCGCGAGCGGATTCACCCTCGCACCGCTTCCCCCGCCGCCCGCAGCGCGGCGGGCAGCGTTACCGTCTCGGATTGCGCGGTGCGCTTCACATAGACATGGGTGAAATGCCCCTCCGCCGCCGCGCGGTCCTCCTCATTGCGGAACAGCGCCAGCGCATAGGTGATGGAGGAAGAGCCGAGCCGCGTGACGCGCAGCCCGCCCGTGATCTCATCCGGGAAGGCGAGCGGCGCGTGGTAGCGGCAGCCCGTCTCGACGACGAGGCCGACATGCTCGCTCGTGCCCAGATCCAGCACGCCATGCGCCAGCAGGAAGCGCGCCACGACCGTGTCGAAGAAGCTGTAGTGCTGGACGTTGTTCATGTGGCCGTAGATGTCATTGTCCATCCAGCGCGTCGGCATGGTCAGGAACCAGCGGTAATCGGCCCGCGTGCCGGGCGGCGCCCTCATGCCAGCGCCTCCCTCACCACCGCCTCATCCACGCAAAGGTCGAAATCCGGGATGTGGGGCAGGGTGCCGGCGCGGATCATCGCCTCGCCCAGCGCCTGGAAGGCCGCGCGCGGCATGTGCGGCCCATCGGTCCAGAGGTCCGAATCCTTGTATCGGGCAACAGCACGTTCCCGCGTCGCATGCGGCAGGTCGGGGAAGCGGGCTTCCAGCAGCGTGGCGATCTCCGCCGGGCTCGCCGTCTCGATCCAGCGCAGCGTCTCGGAGAGCGCGCGCACCATGCCGCGCATCGCCTCGCGCCGGGCCGTCAGCGTCGCGGTGGTGCTGTAGAGCGAGCTATAGGCCATGGGGCCCGTGCTGGCCTGGCTGAACCAGACCGCGCCGCCCGCTTCCTCCACCTGGGAGGCGAAGGGCTCGAAGACCTGGATGGCGTCGAGCTTGCCCTCCAGCAGGGACGTCACGTTTTCCGCCATGGTCCCGCCCGCGCGGTCCTTGACCTTGCGGCCCCCGGCACGCGCCACCGCATCGGCCAGGCACCAGACCGGGGTGGGCACCTCTGTCACCAGGCCCAACCGGAAGCCGTTCAGCTCCGCCAGATGCAGCCCCTCCCGCGCCGCGCGGCCGACGATCAGGAAGGGGTCGCGCATGATGACGGCGCAGAAGGCCGTGAGCGGCGAGGCAGGGTCCGCCGCGCGGTGCTGCATGACGCGCATCGGCCCGCTCCAGGCGAGGTCGGCGCGGCCTTCCAGCACCGCCTCGGCGGCGAGGGTGGGGGTGCCGGCGGTTTCCATCCTCAGGTCCAGCCCGTTCCGGGTGAAGGCGCCGCGCGCCTCCGCCAGGTAATAGGGGGCGTAGAACAGGGCGCGGAAAGGTTCGGCGAGGATCAATGTCTCTGGCATCGGGGCAGCATGCGGCGGATTCGGCGCGGATTCCACTCCCGCGCCCCCAGTTGGGGCTTCGCTGGCGGCGCGGGGGCGGCTATCACACGGACTTCACCTGTTGCCCGGGAAGCCCTTGGACCCCATGACCGCCGAAGCCAGGCCACCTTCCGGCCTGCCCCCTGAGACCTTCCGGCTGCGCGGCAGCAACTACAGTCTGCTGACGCTGCGGTTGCTGACCGGTGACGTCCAGGCGGTGCTGCCCGCCCTGGGCGACCAGTTCCGGAAGGCGCCGGGCTTTCTGCGCTTCGCGCCCATCGCCATCAGCCTCGATGATCTCGGCGGCGAGCAGGTGGATTTCGCAGCCCTGGTCGCCGGGCTGCGCGCGCTCGAGATCCTGCCGATCGGCGTGGTGGGTGGCCCGCAATTGCTGCGCGCCGCCGCCGCCGGCGCCGGCCTGCCCACGCTGCGCCCCGCCGGCCAGCGCGAGACGGAGGTGGAAGCGCCATCGCCCGTCGCGGCCCCCCCGGTCGCCATGGCACCCGCGCCTATGGCGGCGCCCGCCCCCGCCGCGCGGACCATGCTGGTGAACCAGAACATCCGTGCCGGCCAGCGCGTCTATGCCGAGGGGAGCGACCTTGTCATCGTCGGCTCCGTCAATGCGGGCGCGGAAGTGCTGGCCGATGGCAATATCCACATTTATGGCGCGCTGCGCGGCCGGGCGCTCGCCGGCGCCTCCGAGGATGGCGAGGCGCGCATCTTCGCCCAGAATTTCGACCCGGAGCTGGTGGCCATCTCCGGATTCTACGCGGTGCGCGAGGGCCTGACCCCCGCATCCATCGGCCGGGGCGTGCAGGTGCGCCTCGATGGCGAGCAATTGCGGTTCGACCCCTTTGGCTAAGCCCATGATTCATTCACGAAGGAACACAACATGGCGCAGGTGATCGTCGTCACATCGGGCAAGGGGGGCGTGGGCAAGACCACCAGCTCCGCCGCCTTCGCCACCGGCCTCGCGCAGCGGGGCAAGAAGACCGTCGTCATTGATTTCGACGTGGGGCTGCGCAACCTCGACCTCATCATGGGCGTCGAGCGGCGCGTGGTCTTCGACATCGTGAATGTCGTGCAGGGCGAGGCCAAGCTCTCCCAGGCGCTAATCAAGGACAAGCGCGTGGAGGGCCTCTCGATCCTCCCGGCGTCCCAGACGCGGGACAAGGACGCGCTGACCAAGGAAGGCGTGCAGACCATCATCGAGGAGCTGAGCAAGGATTTCGACTACATCCTCTGCGACAGCCCCGCCGGCATCGAGAAGGGCGCGCTGCTCGCGCTCTATTTCGCGGACCAGGCCATCGTCGTGACCAACCCCGAGGTGAGTTCGGTGCGCGACAGCGACCGCATCCTGGGCGTGCTGCAATCGCGCACCAAGCGCTCCGAGGAGGGGAAGGACCCGGTGAAGCAGCACCTGCTGCTGACCCGCTACGACCCCGCCCGCGTCGAGCGTGGCGAGATGCTGAAGCTGGACGATGTGCTGGAGATCCTGGCCATCCCGCTGCTCGGCGTGATCCCGGAGAGCGAGAGCGTGCTCAAGGCCTCCAACGCCGGCAACCCCGTGATCATGGATGCCGAGAGCATGGCCGGCCAAGCCTATACCGATGCGGTGGCGCGCTTCCTCGGCGAGGAAAAGCCGCACCGCTTCATCGAACCCGAGAAGAAGAAGGGCTTCTTCGGCAAGCTCTTCGGCGGGAGGGCGGCATGAGCTGGCTGAATTTCTTCCGCAAGGAGCGCGAGGACAAGGGCAGCGCCTCCGCCGCCAAGGACCGGCTGCAGGTGATCATCAGCCATGAGCGCGTCAGCCGCACCCAGGCCGATTTCCTGCCCAAGCTGCAGCAGGAGCTCGTGGCCGTCGTCGCGCGCTATGTCGCGATAGACCCCGCCAAGGTGCAGGTGAACCTCGAGCGCGGCGGCGATTTCTCGACACTCGCGATTGACATCGAGCTGCCGGGCCCGGCCGCCGTTCCCGGTGGCCGCGCCGCGTGAATCCCGCCCTGAAGGCCGCGACGGATTTCGCCGCGGCGCATGAGACGCCCTGGCCGCGCGACATCCTGGCGCATCTGGAAGGCGGCTTCTTCGAAGGCCCGCCCGACAACGAGGTGATCGGCCCCACGGCGCCGCGTGGCGGGCCGAACGGCGTGATCTACCAGCACGCAAAACGCGTCGCCGAATGGGGTGACCCCAGCCGCGCCGACATGACCTTCAGCGTGGCCAAGAGCTACCTCGCCATGTTGGCGGGCCTCGCCGTGCAGGATGGTCTGCTGCCCGACCTCGATGTGCGCGTCAGCGAGCGCGTGCCGCACGAGGCTTTCGCCTCCGCGCAGAACGCGCCCATCACCTGGCGGCACCTGCTGACCAACACCTCCGAGTTCGAGGGCACGCTCTTCGGCAAGAGCGACCTGATCGACCGTGGCCGCAACCTCGGCGTGGAAGGGCAGGGCAAGAAGCGCAGCCCGCGCCCGATGCAGGCGCCGGGCAGCTACTGGGAATACAACGACGTCCGCGTGAACGCGCTGGCGCTGGCCCTGCTGCACCTGTTCCGCCGCCCGCTGCCCGAAATCTGGGCCGAGCGGATCATGGCCCCCATCGGCGCCGGCACCGGCTGGCAATGGCGCGGCTATTCCACCTCCCAGGTCGAGATCGATGGCCGGATGATCGAGAGCGTCTCAGGCGGCGGGCATTGGGGTGGTGGCATCATCATCAATGCCGAGGACCAGGCGAAAGTCGGCCTGCTGGTCTCGGCCGATGGTGAATGGAACGGCAAGCGGATCATCGCCAAGGAGTGGCTCGATCTCTGCCGCACGCCCTGCGCGCTCAATCCGCATTACGGCTTCCTCTTTTGGCTCAACACGGGGCGCGGCAAGTGGCCGGCGGCGAGCGAGGGGGCGGTCTGCTTCTCGGGCGCCGGCGGGAACACCACCTGGATGGAGCCGGCAGACGGCATCGTTGCGGTCTCCCGCTGGCTCGACCCGGCGCATCTGAACGGCTTCATGGGACTCGTTCGCGCGGCGCTCGCCAAATAGCGCTTGCCAGTTACGTGTGCGGGTGAAGACACTGCGCGAGCATGAGCCTCGCCCGCATCGCCACCTTCGCCTTCGCCGGCATCAACGCTGTCCCGGTGGAGGTGCAGGTCCAGCTGGCGCCTGGGCTTCCGGCCTTCCTGCTGGTGGGCCTCGCAGACAAGGCGGTGGGCGAATCGCGGGAGCGGGTGCGCGCCGCGCTCACCGGCCTGGGCCTCGCGCTGCCGCCCAAGCGGGTGCTGGTGAACCTCGCCCCGGCCGATCTCGCGAAGGAGGGCAGTCATTATGACCTCCCCATCGCGCTCGCCCTGCTCGCCGCCATGGAGATCCTCCCGCGCGAGGAATTGGCCGGTTTCGCGGCCCTCGGCGAACTCTCGCTCGATGGCTCCATCCTGCCCGTCGCGGGCGTGCTGCCCGCGGCCCTCGGCGCCTCCCAGCGCGGCTTCGGGCTGATCTGCCCGGCGGCACAGGGCGGCGAGGCCGCCTGGGCCGGGCGCGGCGAGGTGCTGGCGCCGCCGGACCTCCCCGCCATCCTCAATCATTTCCGCGGCGTCCAGGTGATGAGCCCGCCCGAGCCGCCGCGCATCGAGCGCGAGGCCTGGGGCGGCCCCTGCCTCTCGGAGGTGAAGGGCCAGGAAAGTGCTAAGCGCGCGCTGGAGATCGCCGCCGCCGGCGGCCACAACCTATTGATGATCGGCCCGCCCGGCGCGGGTAAATCCATGCTCGCCGCCCGTCTGCCTGGCCTCCTGCCCGACCTCACGCCCAGCGAGGCGCTGGAACTCTCCATGGTCCATTCCGTCGCCGGCCTGCTGCGCGACGGCAAGCTGCTGACGCGCCCGCCCTTCCGCGAGCCGCACCATTCGGCGAGCCAGGCGGCGCTGATCGGCGGCGGGCAGCGCGCGCGGCCTGGCGAGATCAGCCTCGCGCATCATGGCGTGCTCTTCCTCGATGAATGGCCCGAATTTCCGCGCCCTGCCCTGGAAGCGCTGCGCCAGCCGATGGAAACGGGCCGCGCCGTCATCGCCCGCGCCAACGCGCATGTGGAATATCCCGCGCGCTTCCAGTGCATCGCCGCCATGAACCCCTGCCGCTGCGGGCATCTGGGCGAGACGGGGCGCGAATGCTCCCGCGCGCCACGCTGCGGCGAGGAGTATGCCGAGCGCCTGAGCGGCCCGCTGCTGGACCGCATGGACATCACGCTCCAGGTCCAGGCCGTGCCGCCCGCCGAACTCTCCCGCGCGCCGGCCGGCGAGACGACGGATCGCATCGCGGCCCGCGTGCAGGCGGCGCGCGATGTGCAGCGGGCCCGCTGGGGCGAGGGCGGCCCGCGCCACAACGCTGCCGCCGATGGCGCGCTGCTGGAGGAGCGCGCGGCGCTGTTGCCCGAGGCGCGCCAATTGCTGGAACAGGCGGCCGAGCGGCTGGGCCTCTCCGCGCGCGGCTTCGTGCGCAGCATCCGCCTCGCGCGCACCATCGCGGACCTGGCCGGAAGCGCCGCCATCCAGCGCGCGCATGTGGCCGAGGCGCTGGCCTATCGGGGGCGCCGGCGCGCGGCGTGAAGCGTCAGCGTGACGGGTCTGCCCAAATGGGGCTACACCCGCGGGCGTGATTCGCGCGCCCCTCCTTGCCCTGCTCCTGCTGCTGGCCGCTCCGGCCGGCGCGCAGTCTGTCGCGGCACAGAACCACATGGTCGTCGCCTCGCATCCGCTGGCGGCGGAAGCCGGCCAGGCCATGCTGCGCGCCGGCGGCTCGGCCGTGGATGCGGCGATCGCGGTCCAGGCGGTGCTGACCCTGGTGGAGCCGCAATCCTCGGGCATCGGCGGCGGCGCCTTCCTGCTGCACTGGGACCCCGCCGCCCGCGAACTCGCCGCCTGGGACGGGCGCGAGACGGCGCCGGCCGCGGCGCGCGGCGACCTCTTCCTGCGCGACGGCCGGCCGATGGATTTCTTCGATGCAGTGGTCGGCGGCCGCGCCGTCGGCGTCCCCGGCGTGGTTCGCATGCTGGAGGAGGCGCATCGCGCCCATGGCAAGCTCCCCTGGGCCGAGCTCTTCGCGCCGGCGATCCGCCTGGCCGAGGAGGGCTTCGATGTCTCGCCCCGTCTGGCCCAGTTGCTCAGCCTGTTTGGCGGCTCGCTGCGGCGCGACCCCGGTGCGCGTGCCATCTACTTCACCGCCGAGGGTGCGCCGCTGGCGGAAGGGGAGCGACTGCGCAATCCCGCACTCGCCGCCACCCTGCGCAGCATTGCCGAGGAAGGTGCCGCCGCGCTGCACCGTGGCCCCATCGCGCAGGACATCGTCCGCACCGTGCGCGGCCATGCCAATCCGGGGCTGATGACGGCCGATGACCTGGCGGGCTATGCGCCGCTCCGCCGGGCGGCGCTTTGCCTGCCGTACCGGGCCTATACGCTCTGCGGCCCGCCACCGCCTTCCGGCGCCACCGTCGTGTTGCAGATCCTGGGCCTGCTGGGTCATTTCGAGATGCCCGCCCTCGATCCGGCCGGGCCTGATGCCGCCATGCTGCTGGGCGAGGCCGGGCGCCTCGCCTTCGCCGATCGCAACCGATTCATGGCCGATCCCGGCTTCGTGCCCGTGCCCGTCAGCGGGCTGCTCGATGGCGCCTACCTCACCGGGCGCGCGCAGCTTCTCTCGCCCGACCGCGCGATCGGCGCGCCGCAGCCGGGCCATCCGCGCCGCTTCGGCCCGCCGCTCGCCAGCCAGCCGCCGCAGCCCGAGGGCGGCACGGCGCACATGTCCATCCTCGACGCCGAGGGCCGCGCCGTCTCGATGACGACGACGGTCGAAAGCGCCTTCGGATCGCATGTCGTCGTTCGCGGCTTCTTCCTGAACAACCAGCTGACGGACTTCTCCTTCCTGCCGGAATTGGAAGGCCGGCCGGTCGCGAACCGCGTCGAGGGCGGCAAGCGGCCACGCTCCTCCATGTCGCCCATGCTGGTCTTCCAGCAGGGGCAGCTGGAGGCGGTGGTGGGCTCGCCGGGTGGGGCGCGCATCATCAGCTATGTCGCGCAGGCGCTGGTCGCGATGCTCGACTGGAATCTCGACCCGCAGGCGGCGGCGGCGCTGCCGCATGTGGGCGCGCTCAACGCCATGACGGAGGTGGAGCGCGGCACCGCGGCGGCCGGCCTTGCCCCTGCGCTGCTCGCGCGCGGCGCGCCGGTCGAAGCGCGGGAGATGAACTCCGGGCTGAACCTGATTCGCATCCAGCGCCAGGGCGAGGCGCGGCGCCTGCTCGGCGGCGCCGATCCCCGCCGCGAAGGGATGGTCGCCGGTGACTGACGCCGCATGAGCCGCAGCCTTGCACGCTTTCTCTCGGGCGTTGTCCGCAACGCCACGCGCCCCATGCGGCCGCGCCGCGCCGAAGCGACCCGCGCGCTGGTCTCCGAGATGCTGCTGCAGCGCCTGACGGTGGAGACCGAGGCCGGGCCGCTGCTGGTGGAATGCCCCTCGGCCCGCGCGCTGCACGACCCGCAGGGCTTCGGTCAGGACGAGCCGGAGACGGTGGCCTGGATCATGGGCCTGCCGGCGGGCTGCGTCATGTGGGACATCGGCGCGAATATCGGCCTCTACAGCCTGTTTGCCGCGCGGCGCGGCCTCAATGTCCTGGCCTTCGAGCCCTCAGCATCCAGCTTCGCGGCCATGGTCCGCAACATCGAGATCAACGGCTTCGACGACCGCATCGCCGCCTATTGCCTGGCCTTCGCCGAGCGCACCACGCTGGTCACGCTGAACATGGCGAGCACGGCGGCGGGCCACTCCATGCACAGCATCGAGGCGCGCGACGGCGGCTTCCGCCAGGCCGTGCCGGGCTTCACGGTGGATGAATTCATGGCCCGCTTCGCCCCCGCCCCGCCGGATGCCATCAAGCTCGATGTGGACGGCATCGAGCCCGCCATCCTGCGCGGCGCGATGGCGACGTTGCGGCGCCATGTGCGGGAGGTGCTGGTGGAGATTGACGGCGCCAATGCCGCGGCCGGCGGCAACGGCATCCCCGAATTGCTGGCCGAGGCGGGCTTCACGGAGGCGCCGATGGCAGGTGCGGCGCGCAACCGGCGCTTCGTGAAGGGCTAACCCGCGAGGCTCGCGGCCAGCGCGTCCGAGAGGCCGATGCTGGGCGCGATGCTGCCCAGTTGGCGCGCCGCCACCGCCGTCTCCGCCGCCTCGATCGCGCAGCGCAGCCCGTCCAGCACCGGCACAGTCACCTGCGGCGCGACCAGCGCATCGAGGCCGACCAGCCCCGCCCCGCCCAGCAGGATGACGCCCGCGCCACGCGCGATCTCGCCGCGTGCCGTCTCGGCCAGCAGGCCGGCGGCGCGTGCGGGCTCGCGCGCGATCATGTCACCCGTGGGCGGAATGGCGGCGACGCGCACCCGGTCGGGCCCCAGGCCGCGCAACAGGAAAAACTCCTCCAGCATGGGCACCCAGGCCGCGCCGCCGGTCAGGACGGCGACGCGCGGCGCCACCCGAAGTGCCGCGAAGATCGCGGCATCGGCCATGCCGAGGATGGGGACGGGAAAGCACTCCCGCGCCGCCTCCAGCCCGGGATCGCCGAAGCAGCCGATGATGGCGGCATCATAGCCCTGTGGATTGTCCCGGCCGATCTCGGCGGCCAGCGCATCCAGCACCGCATGGGCGGCCACGGCCGAGGCCGCGCGCGAGGCGATGTAGCGTGCGCCGAACCGGGCGGTCAGGGGCACGATCTCATGGGCGCACATGCGGCGCGCCCCCTCGGCCATGCGCTGGGTGATCGCGGCATCGGTGTTGCCGTTGAGGAGGAGAAGCTTCATCGGCGGGCAGTTGTGCCCGGGGCTTGGGCAAAGGCAAGGGGGGGCGGGCGATTAGGCCGGCGCATGGCGCTTGCTCCGGCGGGGCGGTTGGGGGTTAGGTGGGGGGTGAGGAAACCCCAGACAGGGACAAAAAGCATGCGTTTGCGTCAATTCATCATGGCGGCCATCTTGCCGCTCACCCTTGCCGCCACCGGCCCTGCCGCCGCGCAGGGCACGCTTCGGATCGGCATGACCGCGGCCGACATCCCGCTGACCCACGGCCAGCCCGACCAGGGCTTCGAGGGCAACCGCTTCACGGGCATCCCGCTCTATGACGGCCTGACCGCCTGGGACCTCAGCCGCGCCGACCGCCCCTCCACCGTCATCCCGAGCCTCGCCACCGAATGGACGAGCGACCCGAATGACCGCACGCGCTGGATCTTCCGCCTGCGCCCGGGCGTCACCTTCCATGATGGCAGCCCCTTCAACGCCGATGCGGTCGTCTGGAACGTCCGCAAGGTGCTGGACCGCGAGGCGCCGCATTTCGACCCGCGCCAGGTGGGCGTGACGGCGACGCGCATGCCCACGCTGCGCCGCGCCGAGAAGATCGACGACCTGACCGTGGCGCTCTTCACCAGCGAGCCGGACAGCCTGCTGCCGATCAACCTCACCAACCTCTTCATGGCGAGCCCGACGCGCTGGCAGGCGCTGCGCGCCCAGAACCCGACGGCCGAGGCCACCTGGAACGCCTTCGCCGCCAACCCCTCGGGCACCGGTCCCTTCCGCCTGACGCGCCTCGTTCCGCGTGAGCGGGCCGAGATGGCGCGCAACGACAATTACTGGGGCACCAAGGCCAAGCTGGACCGCGTGGTCCTGCTGCCGATCCCGGAGGCCAGCGCCCGCACCGCAGCCCTGCTCTCGGGCCAGGTGGACTGGATCGAGGCGCCGTCCCCCGATGCGGTGCCGCAGCTGCGCTCGCGCCAGATGCAGATCGCCTCCAACCCGCAGCCGCATGTCTGGCCCTGGCAGCCCTGCTTCCTGCCCTCCTCGCCGCTTTCCGATGTGCGGGTGCGGCGCGCGCTTAACCTCGCCATTGACCGCGAGGGGCTCCGCACGCTGCTGGGCGGCATGATGCAGCCGGCGGTGAGCACCTATCCCGCTGGCCACCCCTGGGCGGGCAATCCGAGCTTCCAGATCCGCACCGACAAGGCCGAGGCGCGCCGCCTGCTGGCTGAGGCCGGCTACGGCCCCCAGCGGCCGCTGACCCTTCGCGTGCAGATCAGCGCGAGCGGTTCGGGCCAGATGCAGCCGCTCTCGATGAACGAGTTCCTGCAGCAGGATCTCCGCACGGTCGGCGTCAATGTCGAATTCGACGTGATCGAGTGGAACGCGCTCTTCACCAACTGGCGCAATGGCTGCGGCCATGCCTCGGCGCGCGGCGCGCATGCGACCAACGTCAGCTTCTCGGCGATGGATCCGTTCTTCTCGCTGGTGCGGTTCTACGACAGCAAGATGGCGCCGCCTGTCTCCAACAACTGGGGCATGTTCAATGATCCGCGCTTCGACCAGATGGTCGCCGCCGCCCGCACCTCCTTTGAGCCGGCCGAGCGTGACGCGGCGCTGGCCCGCCTGCACGCCGCGGGCGTGGACGAGGCGCTGTTCATCTGGATCGCCCATGACGTGGGCCCGCGCGCGATGAGCCCGCGGGTGCGCGGCCATGTCCAGCCGCAAAGCTGGTTCGTGGACCTGCGCCTGCCGCACATCCAGTGATCCGATGACCGCGCGCCACCCCGACTTTGCTGCTGAACTTGTCGGGGTGGCCGCAGCTTTGACTGACCTGCTTCCCGGAGGATGGGCCTGATGTTCTTCTACCTGATAAGGCGGCTCATCTACGCGGTGCCGATCGCGCTCGCGGTCGGCTTCGTCTGCTTCATGCTCGTTCAGATTGCGCCCGGCGATCCGATCAACGCCATCGTCCCGCCCGACGCCCCGCAGGAAGTGGTTGAGCAGGTGCGCCGCGACTACGGGCTGGACAAGCCATTGCCCGTCCAGTTCGGGCTCTGGCTGATGAAGGTGGTGCAGGGCGACCTTGGCCGTTCGCTCGCCACCGGTCGCCCGGTCTGGAGCGACCTGCATTCGGCCATCGGCAACACGCTGATGCTGGCGCTCGCGGCCTCGCTCATCGGCTTCATCATGGGCTGCGTGCTGGGCGGCCTGGCTGGAACCTTTCGCGGCTCGCTGCTCGATCGTGTCGCGGTCACCACCGCCGTGGCCGGCGTCTCGGTGCCGCATTACTGGCTCGGCATGGTGCTCGTCGTCATCTTCTCGGTGCAGCTGAACTGGCTTCCGGCCATGGGCGCGGGCCCCGGCGGCAGCGCCGACTGGGCCTGGAACTGGGAGCATATCCAGCACCTGATCCTGCCCGCCGTCACGCTCTCGGTCATCCCGATGGGCATCGTGACCCGCACGGTGCGCGGCATCGTCGCCGAGATCATGAATCAGGAGTTCGTCGTCGCGCTGCGCGGCAAGGGCCTCACCTCCTGGAACGTCTTCGTGCATGTCGTGAAGAACGCGGCGCCGAATGCGCTCGCCGTGATCGGCCTGCAGCTCGGCTACCTCATGGGCGGTTCGATCCTGGTGGAGACGGTCTTCTCCTGGCCGGGCACCGGCCTGCTGCTGAACTCCGCCATCTTCCAGCGTGACCTGCCGGTGCTGCAGGGCACGATCCTGGTGCTGGCGATGTTCTTCGTCGCGCTGAACCTGTGTGTCGACCTCATCCAAACCGCCCTCGACCCGAGGATCAAGCGCGCATGAGCACCTCCGCCGCCACCGCCGAGCTCGCCATCCAGGCGAAGACCGCCGTCCTGCGCTCCGAAGGATATTGGGCGGGTGTCTGGAAGCGCCTCAAGCGCGACCCTGTCACGATCTTCTGCGCCAGCGTGCTTTTCGTCATGCTGCTGATGATCATCTTCGCGCCCTACATCGCGCCGCATGACCCCTTCCAAGGCAGCATGATCCGCCGCCTCCGCCCCATCGGCACCGAGAACTACCCGCTGGGCACGGATGAGCTGGGCCGCGACATGCTGACCCGCCTGATCTATGGCGGGCGGCTCTCCTGGTTCATGGGCATCGTGCCCGTGGCGCTGGCCTTCGTGATCGGCACCTTCCTCGGCGTCATCGCGGGCTTTGTCGGCGGCCGCATCAACATGCTCATCATGCGCGTGACCGACGTCTTCTACGCCTTCCCGTCCGTGCTGCTGGCCGTTGCCATTTCGGGCGCGTTGGGGGCGGGCATCATGAACGCCATTCTCTCGCTCACCCTGGTCTTTGTGCCGCCGATCATCCGCGTGGCGGAATCCGTGACCACCGGCGTGCGCAACCTTGACTTCGTGGATGCGGCGCGCGCCTCCGGCGCCTCGGCCTTCACCATCGTGCGCGTGCATGTGCTGGGCAACGTGCTGGGGCCGATCTTCGTCTATTCGACCTCGCTCATCTCGGTCTGCATGATTCTCGCTTCGGGCCTCTCCTTCCTCGGCCTCGGCACCCGCCCGCCGGAGGCCGAATGGGGCCTGATGCTGAACACGCTGCGCACAGCGATCTACGTGCAGCCCTGGGTCGCCGTGCTGCCCGGCGTCTGCATCTTCGTGACTTCGATCTGCTTCAACCTCGTCTCGGACGGGTTGCGTCAGGCAATGGACGTGAAGGGCTGAGCTGGGCCACAAGATCGGGAGGGGCGCGTGCAACCACAGGCCGGTTGCGCCGTTCTGTCCCGGTTTTGTAGGAGCCACCCGTGAATCGTCGCCAGACCCTCGCCAGCCTTCCCATGCTGGCTGCACTCCCCCTCCTTGCCCGCCCGGCCGAGGCGGCCACGCGCCGCGAGATTGACGCGGAGGTCATGTCCGCCCTCCAAACGCTGCGGGGCATGGAGAATGCGCGGCCGCTTTTTGCCGCCGCACACTCCATCCTGGTCTTCCCCCGCATCCTCAGCGGCGGCTTCATCGTCGGCGGCCAATATGGCGAGGGGGCGCTGGTGCGGGGTCACGAGATCCAGGGCCATTACCGCATCGCCGGCGCCAGCTTCGGGTTCCTCGCGGGCGCGCAGAGTGCGGGCATCGCGATGTTCTTCATGAACGACGCGGCCCTCACGGCCCTGATGGCCGCCGATGGCTGGGAGATCGGCACCGGGCCCTCGGTCGTGGCCCTGGACCAGGGCGTGCAGGCCAACATGACCAGCACGACCCTGCGCGAGCCGGTCTATTCCATCACCTTCGGCCAGCGCGGGCTGATGGCCGCTCTCGCGCTGAACGGCACCAAGATCACCCGCTTCCGGCCGGAATAGCCGGCTCCCTCAGAAGAGCGCCGGCGCCACCCATTTCTGGAAGCCCGGCCGCTCTTCGAGGCGCGCATACCAGGCGGTGAGCTGCGGGAAGTCGGGCATCCCCTTCACCCGCACCTCCGCCCCGAACCAGCGCCGCGCGTAGCAGCCGAGCACGATGTCCGCGAGGGTGAAGGCCTCCCCCTCGATGAAGGCGCGGCCATCGCCCAGGCGCGCTTCCAGGATGGCCCAGCAGCGCGCGCTGTTCTCGACCGCCGCGGCCACGGCCTTCATGTCCCGCTTGTCCTCGGGCGTGCGGACCAGGTTCCAGAACAGGTCGCGCTCGGCCGGCGAGAGGGTGGAGAGCTGCCAATCCAGCCAGCGGTCCACGCTGGCGCGGGCGCCCGCTTCCTCCGGGTAGAGGCCCCGCGCATCGCCGCCCACCATCATGCAGAGATAGCGGCAGATGCTGTTGCTCTCCCACAGCTCCACCCGGTCATGCCGCAGCGACGGGATCCGGCCATTGGGATTGAGCGCACGGTATTCGGGCGTGTCCACCACGCCATGCTCCATGCCGGCATCCTGCCGCTCATAGGGTTGGCCAAGTTCTTCCAGCACCCAGAGGGGCTTCCAGACATTCACGCTGTTCACGCGCCCATAGAGCTCGATCACTGATCCCGGTCTCCTGAAGCTTGCGCGATTTGAAGCATCGGCAAGGTGCCGCCTTCGTCCTTGTTCCGCCAGAGAGACAATCCCTGCGGGCGGATGAGGAATTTTCCATGCAACGGCGTCATCTGCCGCGGGTTGCGCCGCCCGGCTCTCGCCCTTCGCATCGCTGCCTCTCCATCCCCAACCTTCGCTATACGCGCGAGGAGGCCGGGTGGATGCAGTCAAGCTTGCCGATCCGTGCGGCGCGGCGCGGGTTCAGGCGACCGCGCGTGGAGCGGGTTCAGGTGGAAGGCGGGGGCTTGGCCTTGGTCTCGAAGCGCCAGGGGGAGCCGCCATCATCATTGGCATCCAGCCGCAGTCGGTGCTCCAACGGCGGAAAGGCGCGGCTGCGGCAATCCGCGCGGTCACAGAGCCGGCAGGACAGGCCGATTCCCACGCGCGCCGTCGCCAGGTCCAGCCCGTCCGCATAGACCAGCTCGGAGGCGCGGGCGATGTCGCAGCCAATGGCAACGACATGCGTGGGCGAGGGCTCGCCCCAGCGCGGCGAGGGGCCGTGCATGGCGCGCGCGATGCACAGGAAGGCCGCGCCATCGGGCAATTCGGCGGCCTGCACCCGCACCTGCTCGGGCGTGCCGAAGGCGTGGTGCACCACCCATTTCGGGCAGCTTCCGCCGAAGCGCGCGAAGGGGAAGCCCGCCGCGGCGAAGCGCTTGGTCACATTCCCCGCCGTGTCCACGCGCAGGAAGAAGAAGGGCACGCCGCGATGCCCCTCGCGCTGCAAGGTGGAAAGCCGCTGCGCCGCCTGCTCGTAGGAGACGCCGAAGCGGGCGGCGAGCTTCTCCACATCATGCCGCAACTCCCGCGCCGCATGCAGGAAGGGCAGGTAGGGCATGAGCAGCACGGCGGCCGCGTAGTTCAGCAACCCGATGCGAATGAGCTGCGTGGCCTCCGTGCTGGAGGGTGGCTCCTCGCCCAGCGTCGCGTCCACCACCTCGCGCGCTTCCATCAGCATGAGCTGGAAGGCCATGCGGAAGCCGCGGGATTCGCGCGGCAGTGATTCGGCCAGCCAGAGGTCGCGCGTGCGCTGGTCGAAGCGGCGGTCGCTCTCGGGCATGGGCGCCACCGTCACGCGCACGCCATGCGCGTTGCGCAGCCGCTCCGCGATGGCGTGGTTCATCTCGGCCGGCGTCGCGCGCAATTCTGCGCCGAGCTTCTCGCCGAAGCGTTCGAGTTCGGGGAAGTGGTTGCCGCGCTCGTGGAAGAAGTCGCGCGCCTCCTCCGTTGGCAGCAGCAGGCGCCGGCCAGAGGGCAGCGCGATGCCGGAGCTGTCCTCGCGCGCCACGCGCCAGGCGCGATAGAGTGCCAGCACGCCGCGTGACGCATTGGGGGCGGCGGCCGCCATCGCCTGCAATTCGCCCTCGGGCACCGAGTCCAAGCCCAGCACTGGATCAGCCAGCACCTCGCGCAGGCCAGCTTCGAGCTGGCGTTCCGCATGACCGGAGAGGGCGGCGAGGTCCACGCCCAACGCCTCGGTCAGCTTGAACAGAACGGCGGCGGTGACCGCGCGCTGGTCATGCTCGATGAGGTTCAGGTAGCTCGCGGAAATGCCGAGGCGCACGGCGAGCGCCTGCTGTGTCATGCCGCGCTCGGTGCGGATGCGACGGACGGTGCGGCCGATCAGCGGTCGGGCCATGGCGCTCCCCTGCTTTTACAACATTAACGAATTCACGGCCGAAACAGTCGCAGGATGGACAATCTTGCCGCGTCGGACCCAGTTTTGCGCGTGACTTCGCGCGGCGCAATGTCAATCTTTCACATGTCGAACGCACCCAAGGAGGTTTTCGCCATGCGCCCCAGTCCCACCCCGCTGCCCGCCCCGGATGGCATGTCTGCCTATGGCGGGGGCGAGCCCGGCCGCTTCGACGGCATCCGGCGGGACTACTCGCCGAGCGATGTCGCGCGCCTTGCCGGCAGCTTCCGCACCCAGCACACCCTGGCCGAGATGGGCGCCCGTCGCCTCTGGCACCTGCTCCGCACCGAGCCGCAGGTGACGACGCTGGGCGCCATGACCGGCATGCAGGCGCTGCAGCAGGTGAAGGCCGGGCTGAAGGCGATCTACCTCTCCGGCTGGCAGGTGGCGGCCGACGCCAACACCGGCAACACCATGTATCCGGACCAGTCGCTCTATCCCGTGGACAGCGTGCCCACGGTGATCAAGCGGATCAACAACGCGCTGCGCCGCGCCGACCAGATCGCCACCATGGAGCGGCATGACGGCACCGGCGATGACCTCACCCACTACATGGCGCCGATCATCGCCGATGCCGAAGCCGGCTTCGGCGGCGCGCTGAACGCCTTCGAACTGATGCGCGCGATGATCGAGGCGGGTGCCGCCGGCGTGCATTTCGAAGACCAGCTGGCTTCCGAGAAGAAGTGCGGCCATCTCGGCGGCAAGGTGCTGGTGCCGATCCAGCAGCATATCCGCACGCTGAACGCGGCCCGCCTCGCCGCCGATGTCGAGGGCGTCCCCACCGTGCTGCTCTGCCGCACCGACGCTGAATCCGCGCAGCTTCTCACCAGCGACGTGGATGAGCGCGACCGTCCGTTCATCGGCAATGACCGCACGCCGGAGGGCTTCTTCCGCATCCGCCCCGGCATGGGCAAGCAATACGCCATCGCGCGCAGCCTCGCCTATGCCCCCTATGCCGACCTGCTGTGGTGGGAGACGTCAGATCCGGATCTCCAGGATGCGCGTGACTTCGCCGAGGCGATCCATCGCGAATTCCCCGGCAAGATGCTGGCCTACAACTGCTCCCCCAGCTTCAACTGGCAGCGCAAGATGGGCGTCGAGGCCGCTGCCAAGTTCCAGCGCGAGTTGGGCGCCATGGGGTACAAGTTCCAGTTCGTCACGCTGGCCGGCTTCCACAGCCTGAACCTCTCCATGTTCAAGCTGGCGCGCGGCTATGCCGAGCGCGGCATGGGCGCCTACAGCGAGCTGCAGCAGGCCGAATTCGCGGAGGAGGCCAACGGCTTCACCGCCGTCCGCCACCAGCGCGAAGTCGGCGTCGGCTATTTCGATGCGGTCGCGAATGCCGCCAGCGGCGGCAAGGCCAGCACGACGGCGCTGAAGGACAGCACCGAAGCAGCCCAGTTCCAACACGCATGAGATCCCGTGCGGGGCGTGCGCCGCCCCGCACGGCATTCACGGGCAGGAAACGACCCTCAATCCATCCTCAACAGGAGACACCACCATGAACGACAACCATGATGACGGCCTGGTCCACTCCCACAACTACGCCTGCGGCGAGCGCGGCCGCATGGCGCATCGCCCGCTGACGACACGCCCCGAGGAGTATGACGACGGCCTCGTCCACTCCCACAACTACGCCTGCGGCGAGCGCGGCCAGCCCGCCCATCGGTAAGGAATGGGGTCCGGAGCCACGGCCCCGGCGTGTCCAGGGCAGCGCCTGGATTCTACCCTTATGCCTCCAGCGACCGCCGCAGCAGCCAGGCATGCACGCCCGGCGCGTAATAGTCGCGCCGGCGGCCAGCCTGCGCGAAGCCGGCCTTGGCATAGAGCGCCATGGCCGGCGCATTGTCCTCGGCCACCTCCAGGAACATCACCCGCGCCCCCGCCGCCGCCGTCACGACCGCCGCCGTCTCGACCAGCGCCTCGCCGAGGCCCTGCCGGCGGCGCCCTGGATCCACGGCGAGGGTGAGGATCTCGGCCTCGTCCAGCACGCGCCGCGCGAGGATGAAGCCGCCCGGCGCCCAGAGCCCCACCACGCCCTCCATGCCGAGCAACGTCGCCATCGTCCCGGCACTCCACGCCGCGCCGGGCGGGAAGGCAGCGGCATGCAGCCGGGCGAGCGCCTCCGCATCCGCGGCGGTGGCGGCCAGGAGCTTCACGTGGTGGCCGGCGGCTCGACGTAGATCGGCTCCAGCACCAGTGGCGGCAACTCGCCCCGCAGCCGCCGCACGGCGACGTGTGCCAGCGCCGTGGCCTCGATCCGCCGCGCATCACCGAGGCCAGCCGGCCAGCCGCGCGCCAGCATCCGCGCGGCGGCGCGCGGCGCGCCATCGCCCATGATCCAGGTCATCGCCTCGGGTCGGGGCAGCGCGGCCTCGGCCACCACGCAGGGTGTTGCGCCGGGGCGCTCGAGAAAGAGCTCGCCGCGGCGATTTTCCGTCACCGCCCAGGCGGGAAGGTGGGGGTCGCTCATCGCCACCAGCGCCTCGCCCGTCGTCACGGGGATGACGGGAATGCCGCGCGCGAGGCCGATGCCCTGGGCGAGGGCGATCGCGGTGCGCAAGCCGGTGAAGCTGCCAGGGCCGACGCCGACCGCGACGGCCTGCACATCGCCGTGCAGCACGGCCTCGGCCAGTGGCGGCAGGGCGGCGGCCTGGCCGTGCGCCCCCTCCTGCACGCGCTCCATCAGGACGTGTTCCTCCTCGACCAGGGCGGCCAGGCAGCGGGAGAGGGCGGCGTCGAGGACAAGAAGGCGCATGCCCCCGCTTGGCACCAAGCGGCCGCTCAGGGCAAGCGCCGCAGCCAGGCGCGCAGCGTGACCAGCGCGGTCAGCCAGCCGATCAGCGCGGTGGCCGGCGGCACCAGCGCCAGCAGCGGCCAGGGCAGGTCCGAGGGCAGCGCGTCCCGCGCCAGCACCACGGGCAGGGCCTGCATCGCCAGGAACCAGAGGGCGGGCAGCGCGATGCCGAGCCCGGCCAGCGCCCCCAGGAAGCACAGCCAGGCGAGCCGTCCCGCGAAGCGGCCGGCGATGTCGGCGTCGCGCGCGCCCAATTCGTGCAGGATCACGATGGTCTCGCGCCGCGCGGCGATCCCCGCGCGCGTCGCCACCGCGACCAGCGCCGCCCCCACCAACCCGATCAGCCCGAGCATGGCGAGCGAGAGCCCGCGCAGCCCATCGGCGAGGCGCATGGCCAGCCGCACCGCCTCGCTGCGCAATTCGAGCTGCGCGCCGGGAATGGACTGCACCACCTCCAGCAGCGGCTGGTGATCGGTCTCGGCCGGCAGGGTGATGGCGAGCATGCGCGGCAGCGGCAGGCTCGGCACCTCGCCGAGCCAGGGGGCGAGAAGCTGGCGCAGCCGCTCATCCGGCACGGCGGTGACCGAGGTGATGCCGGGCAGCGCGGAAAGCCGCGCAATCACCGGCTCGGGCGCTGCATCGCGCGGCAGTTGCAGCAGCAATTGCCCGGCCTCGCCCTGCTGCCAGCGCTCGGCCAGGCGCCCCGCGCCGTCCGCCCCGGCGATGGCGAGTGCCGCCAGCAGCGCCATGGCAGCAACCAACGCGGGCAGCAGCCGGTCGGCCAGGGCGCGGCGCAGGCCCAGCGGGTCGCGTCCCTTGAGGCGGCGGCCCTCAGCCATGGCCCACCAGCCGTCCCGCATCCAGGCGCAGCGTGGGGGCGGGGTATTCCTGGGGCAGTTCCTCGCTGTGGGTGGCGACGATCACCGTCGTGCCCATGCGGTGCATTTCGCGCAGCAGGCTGATGACACGGCGCGCCTGGGCGGCGTCCAGGTTGCCGGTGGGCTCGTCGGCCACCAGCAGGGCCGGGCGGGCCACCACGGCGCGCGCCAGCGCCAGGCGCTGCTGCTCGCCGCCCGAAAGCGTCGCGGGCGGCGCATCGGCGCGCTCCAGCAGGCCGACCCAGCGCAGGATTTCCCGCACATCGGCGGCGAGCCGCGCTTCGGTCAGTCCCTGGATGCGCAGCGGCAGGGCGGCGTTCTCATAGACCGAGAGATGCGGCAGCAGGCGGTAGTCCTGGAAGACCACGCCGATGCGCCGGCGCAGCGCGGGAAAGGCGCGGCGGGGCAGGCGGCGGATGCGGGCGTCCAGCACCTCCACCTCGCCCTCCGTGGCGCGAAGCGCCAGGCTGATGAGGCCGAGCAGGCTCGATTTGCCCGCGCCGGAGGGACCGAGCAGCCAGGTGAAGCTGCCCGGCGGCAGCGCGAAGCTGACCTCGGAGAGGGTCCAGGCCTCACCTTCCGGATATCGCAGCCCGACTCGGGAGAACCGCACCATGCGGCGGAGTTTCGCAGCGCCGTTCAGGATAAAGCAAACCTGCGGTTGCAGGATGGCTGCCGCCTTGGCACATGCGACACCGTGATGGACATTGCCTGCCCGAATTGCGCCGCGACCTACCGCGTCCCCGAGGCGTTGCTCGCCCAGGGCAAGCCTTTGCGCTGCGCGGCCTGCGGCGAGACCTGGGTGCCCGAACTCCCGGCCGCCGCGCCGGCCCCGCCTCCGGAGGAGGTCCCGTTCGCTGAGAACCCGACGGCGGAGCCGGCCTTGGCCGAACCACCCCCGGCTGAGACTCCGCTGGCGGAGGGCGCGGCCCCGCCGGAGGTGACCCCGGGGGCCGAAGCCCCGCTGGCCGGGCCCCGGGCCGCCTCGCCGCACACCCCGCCACCCTTGAACCCCCCGCCCTTGCAACGGCGCCCCAGCCGGGGGCCAGGCCGCCATTCGGGCGCGGCGCTTCGGCTCGCCTGGGTGGCGAGCATCGCGACCGTGCTGCTGGCCCTGGCCAGCCTCGTTCTCTATGGCGATGCCATCGCCGCCGCCTGGCCGCCTTTCGCGCGCGTGACGGCGCTGCTGGGCGGCTGACGCACGGCGCCTGCGTTCAGGCGGGCACCGCCTCGGGCAGGGTCACGCCGGTGCGATAGCTGCCCTCATGCGCCGGGGCGCAGGGCAGGACCAGCGAGAGCAGCCGATCATCCTCGCGGATCACCAGATCCTCGGCCTCCAGCGCGGCCAGTGCCTTGGCGATGGCAGGCGCCGGGTGCGATGCGCCCAAGGCCTCCAGCAGCGCCGCCTCGGTCACCGGGCGATCCGTTGCCTCCAGCACCGCCAGGGCCAGGGCGTCGAGCGCGTGCTCGCGCCGGATGCCGCCGCGGCTGTCGAGCACGAGCGCGCCGCCATCGGCGAGCGGCTGCACGATGTGCAGGTTGGCGAAGAGGTCGTTCTGCGGGATGCCCCAGGCCTTCACCGTGTCATGGATGCGGCCATAGCTCTGCTGGAGGTGCAGCGAATTCTCCCAGCCGCGCTCGAAGTAGTAGCAGAACTCCTCATAGCGAAAGCCGGTGCGCTCGACGTAATCGCGCGAGAAGATCAGCTCATAGGTCGGGCCATGGGCAGCCGGCGGAATGCCGAAGCGCTCCGGCGTCGCCTGCAGGGGCGCGTAGCGCGTCACCTGCACCGGCACGCAGGAGACCGGCGGGTCGAAATGCGCGAGCTTGGGCAGCAGCGCCTCCATCCGCCGGTATTCGGGCAGCGTGTCATCCGGGAAGCCGTAGAGGATGTTGTAAAGGATCCGGATGCCGTATTTGCGGCCGAGCTTGAGCGTGAAGATGTTCTGGATCGCCGTCACACCCTTGTCGATCCGCCGCAGCACCTCGCTGCTGAAGCTCTCGATGCCCGGCTGCACCTCATGGAAGCCGGCATCGGCCAGCAGGCGGAAATGGTCTTCCGTCACGTTGGACTTCATCTCGCAGCTCAGGATGAATTTCGGCTGCTCGGCCGCCAGCATGGGCAGCAGCGTGCGGTAGAAGCCGTGCGGCAGGATGTAGTCCGAGAAGCGGAAGCTCGACATGCCATGCCGCGCCCGCAGCGTGCGCAGCCCCTCCAGCACCGTCTCCGCCGCGCGATGGCGATAGACCAGGTCCGGCTTGTCGATGCCGCAGAAGACGCAATGATGCTTCGCCCCCCACCAGCAGCCGCGCGAATTTTCCACCGGGATCGAGGCAGGGGTGAGATCCACCTGGCATTCGGCCGAGAGGCGCGCGGTGTCGGCGAAGAAGTCGCTGTAGTCGGGCACCGGATTGGCATCAAGATCGGCCTTGGGTGCCGCCGGCGTGGCGATCACCACGCCATCGGCGTCGCGATGCAGAATGCCGCGCACCCGGGCCAGCGGCCGCGCGCCGCGCGCCGCCTCCGCGAGGTCGAGGATGGTGGTCTCGCCCTCGCCGGTGCAGATGGCGTCCACCCAGGGGTGGCTGCGCATCACCATGCTGCCGGTCGGGTCGCGCACGGCATAGCCGCCCAGGGCCACGAGCTTCTCCGGCGCGCGCGCCTTCACGAGCTTCGCGAGTGCCAGCGAGGCGATCGTCTGGTCGAACATGCAGGTGAAGCCGATGAGCCGCGCGGGCGAGGCCGCGAGCTCATCTGCCCAGCGTTCCAGCCAGCGTGGAATGACTTCGGCCCGCAGGTGCAGCAGGCGCTCGATCACCGTATCCACCGAGCCCGCGCGTTCCGGGTCCAACGCGCCGGCGAAGGCCAGGTCCTCGGCCTTCACGCGCAGGTGCCGGCGCTGCGCGTCGGTCACCACGGGGTCGAGCACATGGCTGAACAGGAAGTCGTTCAGCGCATAGACGACGCTGATGCCGTCATAGGTGCCGGCCTTCAGGAATTCGAGTGCGAAGAGGTTGAGGTGCAGCACCCGCGCCTGGACGCCGCGCTCCGCCAGGATCGCCTTGAGCAGCGCAAGGCCGAGGCCGGGCTCGATCACATTGGTCCAGGGCATGCTGACCAGCAGGATCTCCGGCTCCGGACGATCCTGCGGGGCGGGAGGTCGCGCGGGGGGCAACGCGTCCATGGCGCGCCTAGAACTTGTCGATGCCGGAGCGGTCCCGGATGAGCGTGTCGATCGGGTTCATCTGGCCGACGAAAAGCGTGCCGACCGCGATGCAGACGCCCGCCCAGATGACGCCCGCCGCGATCGCCGTGCCCCCATCCGAGAGGCGATCTCCGATCGAGCCGCGGCCGCCAACGGCGATGATGCGCTCAAGGGCGGACTCGCTGAGCTTGACCTTCAACGTATCCGCCACCGCCTTCGGGCGGTCGAACCAGTCGGTGGTGAAGCGGCCATCCTTGAGGACGGCGTGGAAGATCTTCATCACCTCCTGGTCCACCGGGTCCTTGATGCGGGCCAGGTTGGACGGGGCGAGGAGTTGCAGCGCCTCGGCATTCTTGCCGCTGAGCTTGAGACCGAGCTCCTTCGCGGTGGCGGCAGGCTTCTCGAAGACCTGCGTGAGGTCCCGCCCGCCGGCCTTGGCGGCACGGATCAGGTCCAACACGTCCGCCTCGATCACGCCCTGGCGCACGAGGTCCTGTGGTTCCCGGATGGGCCGCGGCGGCCAGGGGAAGGGGATGGGCGGCTTGCCGGTGCTGCCGCAGGTGAAGCCGCCATCCGCGTCCTGGTAGATGATGGCGCGGTTGGGGTTCAGCGCGCCGAACTGCGCTTCCGCCATTTCCACCGCCAGGTTGGCGGCGCCGATCGCCATCTTGGAGAGCTTGGACTGCATCGCGCGCTCCGGCGCGGCGGCGAGGGCTTCCACCAGGCGTCCGGCGGCCTTGATGGAGGAGAGCAGCTCCGGCTTGAGGGGTGGGAGGGGGAGCGCCCGCTCCTCCGTGAGGAGCAGGGCACCCTGGGTGCCGCCGCCGAAAACCATGAGTGATTTCATCTTGCCGCCCTCCAAGCGTTGGGGATCATTCCCCGTGAATACACGTTAAAGTTGTTTTCTTGCGGCGAATGCAATCATGAATACCGTGATTGTTACAACCATAAATTGCATATCGTGATGGGAAAGCCCCGGCCGGATGACCGGCCGGGGCAAGCTCGCCTTGCTCAGGCGGTGCGCGTGGCCGGCGTGCGGCCCAGCAGGCGCGGGACATCCAGCGCGTGGGCGCCGGCACCGAGGCCCGCCTGCACCAGCATCGCCGCCGTCAGGAAGGCCGGGAACTCCCAGCCGCCCTGGGGGGCCGTGAAGAGCCAGCCATTGCCCGCATGCATCGCGGTGGCGCCGATCAGGATGGGCAGGCTCAGCAGCGCCGCGGGCCGAACCAGCACGCCAGTGATGAGGGCGATGCCCGCCGCCGTCTCGCCGAAGGCGACGACCGCGCCGAGGATGGGCGGCAGGCCGATCGAGCCGAAGAAGCCCATCGTGCCCGCCAGGCCGAAGACGCCGAGCTTCAGCCAGGCGCCATGCGCCAGCATGATCGCTCCGAGGGAAAGCCGCAGCAGCAGGGCGGCATAGGGGGTGGTGACCTGGGTCGTGGGCATCGCTGAAACCTCCTTGCGATAGCTGTATTCCGATGCCTCGAAGCTGCGCCTTTGCCGCTTGGCCTTCCAATCGTGGCTCCGAACGGGGATCATCACGCTGGTGAATGATGGAGCGGCCCGATGACCGAACTCTCGCAGCTCGACCTCAACCTGCTGCGTGTGTTCGACGCGGTCGCGCGGGAGCGGCACGTCACGCGCGCGGCGCAACGGCTGAACCTCTCCCAGCCTGCCGTTTCCAACGCCTTGGCGCGGCTGCGTGCGGCACTGGGGGATGAGCTGTTCCTGCGCCGCCCGGGCGGTGTGGAACCCACCGCGCTCGCCACCGCCCTGGCCGCCCCGGTCGCGGAAGCGCTGGATCGCCTGGCCGAGGTGCTGGCCGTGCAGGCGCCCTTCGAGCCCGCCACGGCCCGGCGCGTCTTCACCGTCGCCTTCTCCGAATATGCCGAGGCCGCGCTGGCGCCCCGCGTGCTGGAGCGCATGGGCCGCGAAGCGCCGGACTGCCTGCTCGCCATCCGCCACGCGGACCGCACCAATGCCGAGGCGCTGCTGGAGCGCGGCGACGCGCAGCTCGCCATCGCGGTCCTGCCGGAGCCGGGCGCCCTCTACACCCGCCTGCGCCTGTTGCCGGAGGCCTTTCTCACCCTGATGCGCCACGACCACCCGCTGGCCACGGGCGAGCTGACGCTGGAGCGCTTCATCTCCGTGCCGCATCTGCTGCACTCGCCCAATGGCTCGCGCGATGGCGCGCTCGATACCATTCTGGCGGCGCAGGGGCTCTCGCGGCGGCTTGGCGCCGTCGTCGCGCATCTCTCGGCCGTGCCCGAGATCCTCGGCCGCACGGAGATGATCATGACGCTCTCCGCGCGCCTGGCCGCGCAGATGGCGACGGGCGGTCAGCTCATCACGCGGGAGCCGCCGTTAAGCGTGCGGCACACGCGGCTTTCCATGATCTTCCATCGCCGATTCGAGGGCGACCCCGGCCATGCCTGGCTGCGCCGCCTGCTGCTGGCGGAGGCGCGGGAAGCGTGACGATCCGACTCTAGTCCAGCCTGAGGCCCAGCCGCTGGATGATGGGCTGCCAGGTCGCCGTTTCCTCGCGGATCAGGCGGCCCATGGTGGCGCGGTCCTGGTAGCGCGGGATGATGCCCTGGGCATTGAAGATGCCCTGCACGCCCGGGTCCGCCACCGCGTCGCGGATTGCGTTCTGGAGCGCCTCCAGGATGGGCTCGGGCGTGCCGGCGCGGCCGACGAAGCCCTGCCATCCCCGCACCACCAGGTTGGGCATCCCCTGCTCGGAGGCGGTGGGCACATCGGGCAGCAACGGGTGGCGCTCGGTGCCGCCGAGGAAGGCGATGGCGCGCACGCGGCCCGCATCCACCTGCGGCTTGGCGAGGTTGATGCCATCAATCATGAACTGCACGCGGCCGCCCAGCATGTCCTGCAAGGCCGGCGCGCTGCCGCGGTAATGCACCACCTCGATCTGCGTGCCGGATTGCGCGGCAAACAGCTCGAAGGCGAGCTGCGTGATCGAGCCCTGGCCGGCCGAGCCGAAATTGAGCTGCCCTGGGCGCGAGCGCGCGAGGGCCACGAATTCCGGCAGCGTCCGCACATTGAGCTCGGCCGGCACCATGAAGAAGAGCCCGCCCACGGTGGCGAGCGCAATGGGCGCGAAATCCCGCGCGGAATCGAAGGGCAGGTTGCGGTAGAGCAGCGGGTTCACCGCGATCACCGCATTGTTCACATGGCCGAAGGTGTAGCCATCGGGCGCCGCCTTCGCGACGACGTCGAGGCCGAGATTGCCGTTCGCGCCGCCGCGGTTTTCCACCAGCACGGGCTGGCCCAGGCTCTCGCTCATGCGCTGCGCGATGGGCCGTGCCACGAGGTCCGAGCCGCCGCCGGGCGGGAAGCCGACGACGAGGCGTATGGGGCGCGTGGGGAAGCTCTGGGCGAAGGCGGGTGCCGCCAGGATGGGTGTGGCGAGCAGGGCGCGGCGCGGGATGTTCATGTTTCCTCCGGGGCGTGATTTTCCGGAAGGCTGGCACGAATCCCCGCGCCGGGAAATCAGGGCTTTCGCAGCACGCAGCGCACGACCTCGGCGATGCCCTGGTGGCGTGGCCCCTCATCCAGCCGCACCGCCCCCTCGGTCAGCTCGAGCACCTCGAGCCCCGCGAACTCACGCTCGATGATCGCGCGGTCCCAGAGCAGCGCGGGCATCTTCGGCCCGCCGGAGCGGCGGCCCTCCTGCGCCGGCGAGAAGCATTCCAGCACGAGCAGGCCGCCCGGCTTCAGCGCCCGCAGGCAGCCGGCGGTGGCCAGGGCGCGATCCTCGGGCGGGAGGTGCAGGTAGATCCAGGCGATCAGGTCGTATTGCGCCTCCGGCCAGTCCCAGCGCGCGACATCGGCCTGGCGCGCATCGAGCGGCACGCCGCGCGCATCGGCGAAGGCCTGCGCCTTGGCGACCGCGACGGCGGACCAGTCGAGCGTGGTGACGGCGAGGCCCAGCTTGGCGAGCCAGACGCCGTTGCGCCCCTCACCATCGCCCACGGCCAGCGTCGCCATGCCCGGCCGGAAGCGCCAGGCCTGGGCGCGGAGATACTCGTTCGGCGCCGTGCCGAACTGAAATTCGCCGCCGGTGTAGCGCTCATCCCAGGCGAGAGACGTGCTCATGCGGAGGGCTCCCACCCAGGCGGCGCCAGCTCAAATCCCTCGAAGGCAAAGGCCGGCGCGACGGTGCAGCCGCAGAGCACCCAGCCATCCAGCGGCGACGCCGCCTGCCACACGCCGCGCGGCACCATGGCGAAGGGGCGCTGCCCGGCCGCGATGTCGGGGCCGAGATGGATGGTCTCGATGGCAGCCCCGGACCAGAGCCTGAGCGCCAGCGCACCGCCGCCATACCAGTGCCAGCCCTCATCGGCGTCCACGCGGTGCCAGTGGCTCCGCTCGCTCGGGCCCAGCAGGTAGTAGATTGCCGTGCTCTCGCCGCGCGTGCCGTCCTCCGGCGCGTGGCGGAAGATCTCGCGGTAATGCCCGCCCTCGGGATGCGGCAGCAGCCCGAGTTTCTTGATCAGCGCGCGCGGGTCGAGCCCGGTGTCGGTCAGTCTCACCCGACGGGGACCGTCTCGGCGAAGATCGGGCTCGCCATGTGCGAATCGTAGAAGGCCAGCAGGCCCGGCCGGCCTGGGCGCCAATCCTCCTCGCCGAAGCGGAAATCGAGGTAGCCCAGCGCGCAGACCAGCGTGAGCGTGCCGATGTGCAGCGTGGCCGGCACGCCCTCCGCCTCCAGCAGGTCCAGCGTGCGGGTCACCGCCGCCTTCTGCCGCACGATGGTGCCCGCGCGCGCCTCCTCGGCCGGCAGCAGGGATTGGCCGCGCCGGAGCACGGCGGCGGTCAGGATGCCATCGGCCAGGGCCGCCAGCCGCAGTGCCGGCCAGCGTGCCTCGCCCGCCGGGTAGAGCTTCGTCGCACCGCCGAGGCTGTCGAGATATTCGCAGATCACCGGGCTGTCGGGCAGCGTCATTCCGTCATCCGTCACCAGCGCCGGCACCTTGGAGAGCGGGTTGTCGGCCAGGAGGTCGGCCGGGCTCGCATGCGGGTTGCTCGCCACGCGCTCCAGCGGGATGCCGTGATGCAGCGCGGTCGCCACCACCTTGCGGACGAAGGGGCTGGCGCCGGAGTAATGGAGTTTCATCGGAAGCTGTCCTTTCCGGCGCGGCGCGCCGCGAGTTCGGCCACATCCTTGGCGCGGACAAAGGGATTCACCGCGCGCTCGAGGCCGAGGGTGGTGGGGATGGTGGGCTGGCCCGCCTCGCGCTGCGCCTTGGCCTGCACGGCATAGGCCATCAGCGCCAGGTTGTCGGGCTCGACCGTCAGCGCGAAGCGGATATTGGAGAGGGTGTATTCATGCCCGCAGCAGACGCGGGTGGCATCGGGCAGATGCGCGAAGGCAGCGAGCGAGGCGAACATCTCGGCCGGCGTGCCTTCCAGCAGCCGCCCGCAGCCCACGGCGAACAGCGTATCGCCCGGAAACAGCGCGCGGTCCGCCTCGAAGCTCCAGGCGATATGCCCGCGCGTATGGCCGGGGCTGTCCAGGATGGTGGCCACGCTCTCCCCCAGCGCGAAGCTGTCTCCTGGCTTCACAGCGACATCAAGCGGCGGCAGCCGCGCCGCATCGGCGGCGTTGCCCGCGATCTTCGCGCCGTAGCGCTTCGCCAGCTCGGGGATGCCGGCGATGTGGTCGCCATGGTGGTGGGTGATGAGCAGCCAGTCGAGCCGTCCGCCTTCGGCCGCGATGAAATCCGCGATCGGCTCGACCACGGCGGCGTCCATCACCGCTGTCATCCCCGTCGCTTCGTCGCGCAGGAACCAGGCGTAATTGTCGTCCAGGATCGGAATGGGCTTCACGGTGAGGGTCATGGGCACTCCCTTGGGGCATGGACCTGCCCTATATCCCCTGCATGAGCGGTGAGGTCCACGGGCTGCCGGAATTCTATCGCGCGCCCCTCGGCCGGGTTGCGGCGCGGCTGGTGCGCGCACGGGTCGCGGCGCTCTGGCCGGAGATCAAGGGGCTTGAGCTGCTGGGCATGGGCTGGGCCGCGCCCTATCTCGGCCTCTGGCCCGACCAGCCCGGCCGGCGCATCGCGCTGACCCCGGAGGGCCTGGGGCCCATGCCTGGCTGCGCCCAGGTGCAGGACCGCCACCTGCCGCTGCCCGATCGGTGCATGGACCGCATCCTGCTGGTCCATGCGCTGGAGGCGAGCGAGGGCGCGCATGCCCTGCTGCGCGAGTGCTGGCGGGTGCTGCGCGATGACGGGCGACTCCTGGTGGTGGTGCCCAACCGCCTGGGAAGCTGGGCGTTGTTCGACCACACGCCCTTCGGCCAGGGCCGGCCCTATTCGCGCGGCCAGCTGGAACGTCAGCTCAGCCGCCAGATGTTCGCGGTGACGCGGCGTGATTCGGCGCTGTTTGTCCCGCCCCTGCCTTGGTCCTTCGCGCTGCGCGGGGCGCGGCTCTGGGATCGCATCGGCCGCAACACCCTGCCGCGCCTGGGCGGCGTGACCCTGATCGAAGCCGAGAAGGACCTCTTCGCCGCCATGCCAGCGGGCGCACCCGCCATCGGCCGGCGCGTGGTGGCGGAGCTGCCGGCCGGCTACGCCCGCGAGAGAGCATGATTCGCTGAGGCGGAAACGCCGAAGCGGTAAATCATCCTCTCACACATGCTACAGGAAGCGCCCCGGATCGGTGATCCATTCCTCGCGCTCCCAGGCGAGAAAGCCGCGCGTGATGCGGGCGGCCATGTAGAGCCAGGTCACCGCCAGCAGCGGCTCCATCAGCCCGATCCCCGCTGAGGCCAGCGCACCGGCCGCACCCATCAGGCCCATCCAGAAGGTCCGCACCGCATAGGCATGCTGCGAAGACCAGGCCGTGCTGCGCGCGCCGCCCCAGAGATGCGCGAGCAGCCCCGCCGCCAGCCAGGGCAGGGCCAGTGCCAGCCCCGCCCCGAAGAGGATGTTGATCCAGAGCACGCGCCGGCCCGGATTCATGGACCTGCTGCCAGCTCCAGCGCCCGGGCATAGACGCGCTTGCGCGGCAGCCCCGTCGCTTCCGCCACATGGGCCGCCGCGTCGCGCAGCGTCATTCGCGCCATGGCGGCGCGGAGCGCCGAATCGAGCGCATCGCCCGTGGGCTCGGCCGGTGCGGGTGCGGGGCCGACGCAGAGCACCACTTCGCCCCGCGCCCCATGCGCCGCGTAATGGGCCGCGAGTTCCGCGAGGCTGCCGCGCCGCACCTCCTCGAACCGCTTGGTGAGTTCGCGCGCCACGGCGGCCGGGCGGTCTGCCCCCAGGCCTTCGGCCAGGGCGGCCAGAGCCTCGGCCACGCGGTGCGGCGCCTCGTAGAAGATCAACGTGGCCGAAAGGCCGGCCGCCTCCATTCCGGCGATTCGCGCGATCTCGGCCGCGCGGGCGGCGGCTTTCGGCGGCAGGAAGCCGTGGAACAGGAAGGGGTGCGGCGGCAGGCCCGAGAGGGTGAGCGCCATCACCGCCGCATTGGGCCCAGGAATGGCGGAGACGGTCACGCCCGCCGCGATGGCCGCCCGCACCAGCCGGAAGCCGGGGTCGGAGACGAGCGGCGTGCCCGCATCGCTCACCAGGGCCAGGTTTTCGCCGGCCAGCAGCCGGGCAACCAACCGGGGGGCCTCGCTTTCCTCGTTGTGGTCGTGCAAAGCGAGAAGCGGCGCGGAAATGCTGTACCGGGCGAGCAGACGGGCGGTGACTCTGGTATCCTCGCACAGGATGGCGCGGGCCCCGGCCAGCGCCTGCTGCGCGCGGGGGGAGAAATCCGCCAGATTGCCGATCGGCGTGGCCACGAGCGTGAGGCCAGGGCTTGGGCTAGCCTGGCTTGGGCTCGCCTGGGCAGAAGGAGGGGATGGGGATGCTTCGTCGGTTTCCATGGGGGGTCACCCTGGCCTGCCTGTGTCTTGTGCTCATCGGCTGCGCCCCGCAACCCCCGCAGCGCGACTTCCGCCGGCCGCAGGGCGGCATGCAACCCTGGAGCGTGCCCAATGCCGGCCCCAGCCTGCCGGTCGGCCTGCTGCTGCCGCTCACCGGCGGCAATGCGCCGCTCGGCCAGGCCATGCTGAACGCGGCCCAGCTCGCCCTCTTCGACCAGGGCGACCGCCGGGTCGAGCTGCTGCCGCGGGACACGAGGGGCACGCCTTCAGGTGCGGCCCAGGCCGCCCAGGCGGCGCTGGCCGATGGCGCGGTGGCGCTGGCCGGGCCGCTGACGCTGGGCGAGACCGCCCAGGCTGTCGGCGCCGCGCGCGGCCGCGCGCCGGTCTTTGCCTTCACCTCGGACGAGACCCAGGCCGGCACGGGCGTTTGGGTCCTGGGAATCACGCCGTCGCAGCAGGTGCGGCGCATCATCGCCGCCGCCTCCGAGGCCGGTGCCCGCCGATTCGCCCTGCTGGCGCCGGATGATGCCTTCGGCCAGCGCCTGGCCGTGGCGCTGCGGGCCGCGGCGCAGAGCCTGGGCGCGCCGCCGCCCACCATCATCCTCGCCTCGAATCGCGGCGACATGACCGCGACCGCGCAGCAACTGGTGGGAAGCCCGCCCGATGCGGTGCTGATCGGCTTTGGCGGCCCCGGTGCCCGGGCGGCGGCCAATGCCATCGCGGCGGCTTTCCCGGGCGCCACGCCGCGCCTGCTCGGCACCAGCCTCTGGGTGACGGATGCCACGCTGGGGCAGGAGCCGGCGCTGGCCGGCGCCTGGTTCCCCGGCCCCGATCCGGTGGGCCGCGCCCGCTTCGATTCGCAATATGACGCGGCCTTCGGCGAACGCGCGCCGCGCCTCGCGGGCACCGCCTATGACGCGGTGGCGCTGGCCGCCCGCTCCGCGCGGGAGGGCGCGCCGCCGGTCGGCGCCGCCTTCATGGGCGCCGACGGCCCGATCCGACTGCTGGAGGCGGGCAGCCTCACCCGCGGCCTCGCCGTCTTCGCCGTGCGCCCGGGCGGCGAGTCGGAGATGGTGCAGCCCGCGCCGCTGCCCGGTGGCCCTGGAAGCTGAGGCCGACGCTGAAGCCAGGCCCGCTCTTCGCCACCACCGCGCTCATCGGCGGCCCGCCCAGCCTGGTGCTGGCGGGGCTGATGGGGCTGGGCCTGCTCGCCCCCGGCCCCGGCCTCGTCGCAGTCGCCCTCTGCCTGGGCGCGGGGGGAGCCCTGTCGGCCGCCTGGCTCGCCAGCGTGGCCCGGCTCAATGCCGCGCTGCGCCGCGCGGCCGAGGAGCAGGGCCCCTTCAGCGCCCCGCTGCCCGCCCCGCGCCTGCCCGCCATCGGTGAGATCGAGGAGGGGCTCGCGCGTCTCACCCGCTCGCTCCAGGCCCGCGCCGAACTGGTCGGCCAGTTGCGCGCCGCCGATGCGGCGATCGTCGAGGCGCTGCCGGACCCCCTGATCGTGCTGGCGGCCGACCGTGCGCCGCTGCGCACCAACCAGGCGGCGCGGCGCCTCTTTGGCCTGGTGGGGGAGGGGCTGTCGCGCGGGGATCTCGGCGCGCTGCTGCGCCACCCCGTGATGGCCGCCGCCCTGGACCGCTGCCAGGCCGAGGGCGCGCCACAGGCGGTGGAACTCGCCTTGCCCGGCGCCGTCACGCGGGACCTCTCTGGGCAGGTGCTGCTCATGCAGCCGCCGCTGGCCGATGGCGGGCGACTCGTCGTCATGCTGGCCGACCGCACGGCGGCGCGGGCGGTGGAACGGATGCGCGCCGACTTCATCACCAATGCGAGCCATGAGCTGCGCACGCCGCTCGCCAGCGTCATGGGCTTCATCGAGACGCTGCGCGGCCCGGCGCGCGACGACCCCGAGGCGCAGCAGCGCTTCCTCGCCATCATGGCCGAGCAGTCCGAGCGGATGCGCCGCCTGATTGATGACCTGCTCGGCCTCTCCCGCGTCGAGATGAGCGAGCACCAGCCGCCCTCCGAGACCGCCGATCTCGGCGACCTGCTGCGGGCCGAGGCGGCGGCGATGGAGCCGCTCTACGCCGCGCGCGGCATTCGGCTGGTGCTGGCGCTGCCGGAGGGGCCGCTCACCGCCAGCCCCGCCGATGCGGACCAGCTGGGCCAGGTGGCGCGCAACCTGCTGGACAATGCGCTGCGCCACGCCCGCGCCGAGGTGCGCCTTGCGGCTGAGGCGGTGCGGCTCGGCGGGCGGGAGGGCGTGGCCTTCAGCGTGGCGGATGACGGCCCCGGCGTGGCGCGCGAGCATATCCCGCGCCTGACGGAGCGCTTCTACCGGGTGGACAAGGGGCGTGCGCGCGGCGCCGGCAACACCGGCCTCGGCCTCGCCATCGTGAAGCACATCCTGACGCGGCATCGCGGGCAGTTGAACATCGAGAGCGAGCTGGGCGCGGGCGCCACCTTCCGCGTCTGGGTGCCGGGCGGATGAGGGCGCCCTATGCCTCCGGCACGCCTTCCAGCGTGTGGCTGCCCGCCCGGTAGCGATGCGTCGAGGCGCCGAAGGCAACGAGGTTGCCGGCCGCGTCCTTCACCTCGCCGCGCGCGAAGAAGATGTTGCGCCCGGCACTCACCAGCCGCCCTTCCGCGATCAAGATCGCGCCGAGCTTGCCCTGCCCGGTGAAGCGCGTGTCGAGGTCGAGCGTCACCGCATGGCGCTTTCGCCCGGGCGTCGGGCAGTAGAGGCCGGCGAAAGCGTTCACCTGATCCAGCAGGGCCAGCATCACGCCGCCATGCACGATGCCCGAGCGGTTCGCGTGCTGCGGCCCGGGCGTGCAGACCAGGCGGGCCAGGCCCTCCTCCCAATGCCGCATTTCGATGCCGAGCAGGCCATGGAAGGGCGAGAGCGCCTGGGCGCGGATGTGTTCGGGCAAGTTGTCCATGGCGCGAACCATGGCGCGCGGCTCACGTGATGGAAAGCTCCTGCAGCGCGGCCTCGGTCTCGGCGAAGGTCGGCATGAGGAAGGAGGGGGCGACCTTGCGCCCGGTCTCGACGGCGACCTGCGGCGCATTGCCGTGCAGATGGGCCACGAGCACGGCACGGATCACCTCGTAATAGGCCGCCTCCTCCTCCACGACGCCCTTCAGCCGCGAGGCGAAGGGCCCCATCATGCCATAGGCCAGGAAGATGCCGAGGAAGGTGCCGACCAGCGCGCCACCGATCATGCCGCCCAGCACCGAGGGCGGGCTGTCAATCGAGGCCATGGTCTTGATGACGCCCAGCACGGCGGCGACGATGCCCAAGGCCGGCAGCGCATCGGCGGTGCTCTGCATGGCGTGCGAGGGGTGCATCTCCTCCTCCTTCAGCTTCTTCAGCTCGCGCGCCATCGTGTCCTCGATCTGGTGCGGATCATCGGCGTTCATGCCGATCATGCGGAGGTAGTCGCAGATCAGGTCCGTCGCGTGGTGGTCCTTCTGGATCTTCGGGAACTTGCTGAAGGCGGGGCTCTCATCCGGCCGCTCGATATGCGGCTCCAGCGCCATGGCGCCCTTGGATTGCGCGAGACGGACGAAATAATAGAGCAGCGAGAGCAGCTCGGTGTAGTCTTCCTTCTTGAAGCGCGAGCCCTTCAGGATCTTCCCGAAGCCGCCCAGCGTGTGCTTCACGTCATGCATCGAGTTCGCCATGAGGAAGGTGCCCAGCGCGGCACCGCCGATCATCATCATCTCGAAGGGCAGGGCCTTGATGATGATGCCGAACTTGCCGCCGGCGAGCATGTAGCCGCCGAACACCATGACAAACACGACGCCGAGACCGAGGATCGTGTTCATAGGGGGATCGTGTTCATCGGCCCGCTCCTTGGCTGGGATGCTCCGCTTCGCGCAGCAGGGTAATGGCGACGCGGCGGTTGCCGGCGGCCTGGGGCTGCTGCGGCAGCAGCGGATCGCGATCGGCCATGCCGGTGACGCCGCGGATGCGCTGCTCGGCGACGCCCGCCTCGCTCAGCAGGCGGCGGGTGGCGTTGGCCCGCTCGGTCGAGAGGTCCCAGTTGCTGCGGCCACCGCCGCGGAAGGGCGTGCTGTCGGTGTGGCCGGTGACCTGGATGGGGTTGGGCAGGCGTGCGGCGGCTTGCGCGACCCGCTGGATCATCTGCCGCGCGCGCTCGTTGGGGGCGGTGCCGCCGGTCGCGAACATCGGCTGGCCATCGGCTTCCAGGAGCTGCACGCGCAGCCCCTCCGGCGTGATCTCCACCAGGACCTGGCGGGCAAGCTCGGCGAGTGCCGGGTCGGCCAGGAAGGTCTGTCGCAGGGCGTCGGCCATTTCCTCGAATCGCTCCTGCTCGGCCTGGGCGGCCTCCAGGCGGCGGGCGGCCTCGCCCGTCAGGGGCGGGGCGGGTGGCGCGGGGGTGGCGGGCTCGGCGCTGGCCTCATGGGTCGAATCGGGACGCGGTGCGCTTACCGAATCCACGCGGCTCGCGCGGCTGTCATCCTCGCCGGGGGGGCCAGGGACGCGCCGCGTCGGCTCGGCCGGCCGGTCGCTCTCGTCTTCCTCGAGCTCCTGCTCGGTGGGGCGGGGGCCGCGCTCCAGGCGGATGGCGCCGGTGTCGGAGGTCATGTTGCCCGCGCTGTGCGGTGTCATGCCCCCGAAGGGCATGCCGGTGCCCGAGGCGCCGGAGGCAAGCGCGTTGGAGGGGTTGAAGAAGTCGGCGATGCCGCGGCGCTGCTCCTCGGTGGTGGCGTTCAGCAGCCACATCAGCAGGAAGAAGGCCATCATGGCGGTCACGAAATCGGCATAGGCGACCTTCCAGGCGCCGCCATGATGCCCATGGCCGCCCTCCTCGATCCGCTTGATGACGGTAATCCCGCCATCCCCCTTGCCACGCTTGGCCAAGCCGCACCCCATCAGCGGCGTTCTGCCGCGGCGCCATCCTGCCGTGGGGGGGTTAACCGAGGGCTAAGGCGCGGTGGAGCGGGGGCGTAACTTGGTGAAGCTTGAAGTGAACGGAGCGAGTGCTGCAACCGGGGGCAGAAATTCCAAGTTGCGGGCTTGCCACGGCGCGCGGGGCAGCCTAGTCCGCCCCGCACGATCATGGTAACCGGCCCCGCGGAGCCTGACCGATGGCTCCAGGGGGTTAGACCGGCTGAGCCCATCGGAAGTTTCCGGGGGACCGCTGGCAGCAGGAGAACAGGGTGATGAGCGAGACGGCCGAAAAGGTTAAGAAGATCGTTGTGGAGCATCTGGGCGTCGAAGAGGCCAAGGTGACGGCCGAGGCTTCGTTCATCGACGATCTCGGTGCGGACAGCCTCGACACGGTCGAGCTGGTCATGGCCTTCGAGGAAGCCTTCGGGGTGGAAATCCCGGATGATGCCGCCGAGAAGATCCAGACCGTCAAGGACGCGATCGAGTTCATCGAGAAGCAGCAGGCCGCGGCCTGACCAGCCCGTCCTGACGCCTCGACAGGGATAGGAACGCCACGTGTTCGCGCAGGGCTTCGCGCCGCGCCGCGTCGTCGTCACCGGCATGGGAATCGCGAGCCCCTTGGGGCTCGGGATCGAGAATGTCTGGAAGCGGCTGATCAACGGTGAAAGCGGCATTTCCAACATCCAGTCCTTCGACGTGAAGGACCTCCCGGCACGCATCGCCGGGCAGGTTCCTGTGGGCGTGAAGGCGGACGGACGGCTCGACCTCGGCGAGTGGATCCCCGTCAAGGATCAGAAAAAGATGGATCGCTTCATCCAGCTTGCCCTCGTGGCGGCGGTGGAAGCGATCGAGACCTCCGGCTGGATGCCGGAGGATGAGCCCAGCCGCTGCGCGACCGGTGTGATGATCGGCTCCGGCATTGGTGGGCTTGAGACGATCCAGGAGGCGGCGATGCTGGTGGCGGCGGGGCGCACCAAGCGCCTCTCCCCGTTCTTCATCCCCTCCTCCCTGGTGAACCTCGCCTCGGGCCACGTCTCCATCCGCTATGGCTTCAAGGGCCCCAACCATTCGGCCGTGACCGCCTGCGCAACCGGCGTGCACGCCATCGGCGATGCCGCGCGCCTGATCGCGCTTGGTGATGCCGATGTGATGGTGGCCGGCGGCGCCGAAGCCGCGATCTGCGAACTCGGGATCGGCGGTTTCTGCGCCGCGCGCGCGCTCTCCACCAAGTTCAACGATACGCCCACCGCCGCCTCACGCCCCTGGGATTCGGAGCGTGACGGTTTCGTGATGGGCGAGGGTGCCGGCGTCCTGGTCCTCGAAGAGTACGAGCACGCCAAGGCCCGTGGCGCCACCATCCATGCCGAGGTCATCGGCTATGGCATGAGCGGCGACGCCTACCACATCACCTCCCCCGCCGAGGATGGCGATGGCGGTTTCCGCGCCATGAAGGCCGCGCTGCGCGATGCGGGCCTGACGCCGGCGGATGTCCAGTATGTGAACGCTCATGGCACCAGCACGCCGCTGGGCGACGACATCGAGCTTTCGGCCGTCGAGCGCCTTTTCGGCGGTGACGCCAAGGGCGTCGCCATGTCCTCGACCAAGTCGGCCACGGGCCACCTGCTGGGCGCGGCCGGCGCTGTGGAGGCGATCTTCTCCATCCTCGCCGTGCGCGACGATGTGGCGCCGCCCACGCTGAACCTCGAAAACCCCTCGCGCGAGAGCCCGATCGACCGCGTGGCCAAGGTGGCGCAGGAGCGCCGGATCGACGTGGCGCTGTCCAACAGCTTCGGCTTCGGCGGCACCAATGCCTCGGTCATCTTCCGGGGCGCGCCCTAGGCGACCATGCCGCGCCTGGTGAAGCTGGCCGGCGCCGCGCTCGTGGCGCTGGCGCTCACCTTGGGCGGCATCTTCTGGAGCGCCCAGACCCGCATCACGGCCCCCGGACCTCTGACTGAGACGACCAACCTGGTCATCCCCCGTGGCGGCACCGAGGGCATTGCCTCCGTTCTGCGCGAGGCGGGCATCATCACCGACCCGCGCCTCTTTGCCTTCGCCGCCTGGTGGAGCCGGGCGGAAGGCCCCTTGCGCGCTGCGGAATTCGCCTTTCCCGCCCGGGCCTCGATCCGTGACGTGCTGGGCGTGCTGCGCGAGGGCCGGCCGGTGCAGCGGCGCCTCACGATTGCCGAGGGGCTGACCGCACGGCAGATCATGGCGCTGCTTGAGCGCACCGAAGGCCTGACTGGCGATGTGCCGCCGCTGCCTGAGGGCGCCGCCCTGCCTGAGACCTATGCCTTCACCTGGGGTGACACCCGCGCCTCCGTCGCGCGCCGGGCCGTGGCCGCGATGGATACGGCTCTGGCCGAGGCCTGGGCCGCGCGCGCGCCCAACCTGCCGCTCGCCAATGCGCGGGAGGCGCTGATCCTTGCCTCCATCATCGAGCGCGAGACCGGCGTCGCGGCCGAGCGTGCGCTGGTGGGCGGTGTCTTCGTGAACCGGCTGCGGCGCGGGATGATGCTGCAATCCGACCCGACCGTGGCCTATGTGCCGGGGCCGGGGATGCCGCTGGACCGGCCGCTGACGCGGGCCGATCTCGACCAGGCGCATCCCTTCAACACCTATCGGATTCGCGGCCTGCCGCCCGGCCCCATCGCCTCCCCGGGGCGGGACGCGCTAAGGGCCGCGACCCGCCCGGCCGAGACGGAGTTCCTGTTTTTCGTGGCGGATGGCACCGGGGGGCACGCTTTTGCGCGAACCCTGGAGGAGCATAATCGGAACGTCGCGCGCTGGCGTGCGCTACGCTAAACACCCTATCGCACCTGGTCCCACCATGCCCCTGCCGCCGCCCCGATGATGGCGCCGGCCAGCACCGGCCAGGGCTGCCCCAGGCCCAATCCGTGCGAGGCGGTGACCGCGGCCAGCGCCGCAACCGCCCAGGGGAAGATTTCCGCCGCGCCACGCCAGAGCGGCACCATGAGCGCCACCAGGGTCGCCACGCTCGCGAAGAAGATGGGATGGCCGGGCGGCAGGGCGATCAGGCCGGAAAAGGCGTGGCCGAGCCCGGTCATGCTCATCCAGAAGACCCAGAAGGTCAGCCCCACGCCCAGCAGCAGCGCCGCATCCTTGCCGCCCGCCCGCTGGTCCGCGATGGAGATGGCGAAGCTGTTGTCCACCAGCGTGGCCAGCGTACCCCAGAGCTTCAGGCCGCGCAGCTTGTCGAGCCAGGGGGCGAGCGCCGCGCCCATCGGTGCCAGGCGCAGGTTGATGACGAAGGCGGCGAGCGTCGCCCCCAGGATGGGCGCGGGGTCGGCCCAGAGTTCCAGCGCCACGAGTTGGCTGGTCCCGGCGAAGACGAGGGCCGACATCAGCACCGTCTCCAGGAGCGAGAGCCCGCGCGCATCCGCGAGCACGCCGACGATCAGGCCGAAGGGCGCCATGGCTGGCACCATCGGCAGCGAGATGCGCACGCCCCGCCAGAAGCCCTGCCGGGTGAAGACGACGCGGCTGCTGCTCATCGCGCTTCGGCCAGCAGGTGCTCCGCCTCGGCGCGGGGCAGCGCCAGGGCGCGGCGAGCGATGTCGCCGCTGAAGCCGGCGCGGGCCAGGCTGGCCAGCCATTTCTGGCGCAGCGCGGGCTCGGGCGGGGCGGCGGCGAAGGGGCCAAAGCGGCGCTTGCGGCAGAGGATCAGCGCGGCTGCGAATTCGCCGGGCATGTCCTCATGGGTCAAGGCCGCGCGGGCGGTCTCGGCAGCGACGCCCTTGGCCGAGAGATGCGCGAGCGTGGCGCGGGCAGAGCGGCCCGAGCCCTGCAGCCGCCGGGCGCGGGCCTGGGCGAAGAGGGCGTCATCCACGGCTCCCGTCTGCACCAGCCGCGCGGCGATGGTGGCGGCCTGCGCATTGGCGTTGGCGGCGCTGGCGGCGATGGCCTCCGGGTCCATGCCCTCCTGCGCGGCGGTGCGGGCCCAGCGGCGGATCCGGTTGCCCAGCACGCGGCGCAGCCCGGCCTCGGTGGTGGCGAAGCGGGCCAGGTGTGCGAGAGCGGCCTCGCGCAGGGCGGGTTCGGTGATCTTGGGCATGCAGCCTAACCCCCGACGGCGGAGGGCCAGGCAGCACGTGCCGCCCGATTGCCCGCATGGCCGAGCGCGACAGCCGCGTGCCGAAGCCAAGCGCGCGGAGCGCGCGCCCGGCGCTTGAGGGCGTCAAATAACAAAATGCAAAGGCTCGGTCACCGGCCGCCGCATCCCGGCCGCCGCGGCACGTTTCAGCAGATCCTCCAGCGTCAGCGCCCGCAGCCGCTTGGCCGTCGCCGCCTCCATCTCCTGCCAGAGCGGCGCGGTGACCAGGCTGGCCAGCTTGCCCGGCGGCTCGGGCGCCGGCTCATCTTCGGTGACGGCGGCGATGATCTCGGTCAGCGGCACCTCGCGCGGCGCGCGGGCCATGCGATAGCCGCCGCGCGGGCCGCGCAGCGAATCCAGCAGGCCGGCCCGCACCAGGGATTGCAGCAGCGGCTCGATCCCGCGCCGGGCCGCGCCGAGCCGTTCGGCGATCTCGGCAGCCCCCGTGACCTCGCCCCCGCGCCCGGCGTGGAAGGCGATGTCGAGCGCGATGTCGAGGGCGAGGAGCCCGCGATCCTGGCGCAGCAGCATGGTCGGTAATTCTCCCGCGAACGGACGTAGAATAGCGCGAATCGTCATAAAATCCAGCCATCGGCGGCTCGGCGGCGGCGCTTTTTGTGATAACGGCATCGCATGGACGCCGAATCGCCCCCATCCCGCCATCGCCTGCGCGCTAGCATCCTCGACACGGTGGGCGACACCCCCGCGGTGCTGCTGCCCCGCTTGATGGCGGCCGAGGGGCTTAAGGCACGGCTCGCCCTCAAGCTCGAATTCTTCAACCCGGCCGGTTCGGTGAAGGACCGCATCGGGCTTGCCATGATCGAGGCGGCGGAGGCGGCGGGCCAGATCGCGCCCGAACGTTCCGTGATCGTCGAGCCTACCTCGGGCAATACCGGCATCGCGCTCGCCTTCGTGGCGGCCGCCAAGGGCTACCGCCTGATCGTGGTGATGCCGGACGGCGCCTCGATCGAGCGGCGCAAGATGCTGAAATTGCTGGGGGCCGAGCTGGAGCTCACGCCGGCCAAGCGCGGCATGGCCGGCGCCATCTCCCGCGCCGAGGAGATCGTGGCCAAGACCAAGGGCGCCTGGATGGCCCGGCAATTCGACAATGGCGCCAACCCCGACATCCATGCCCGCACCACCGCCGAGGAAATCTGGCGGGACACGGCAGGCGACGTGGATGTGGTCATGGGCGGCATCGGCACCGGCGGCACGCTGACCGGCATCGCCCGCGTCCTGAAGCCGCGCAAGCCCGGGCTGCGCGTCATCGGCATCGAGCCCGCGGAAAGCGCCGTGCTGAACGGGGATGAGCCGGGGCCACACCGCATCCAGGGCATCGGCGCCGGCTTCTGCCCGGGCGTGCTGGACCTCGCCAACCTGGACGGCGTGGAACGCGTGGCCGAGCGCGAGGCCTTCGCCGCCGCCCGCCAGGTGGCGCGGCTGGATGGCGTGCCGGTCGGCATCTCCTCGGGCGCCGTGCTGCACGCCATGATCCGCCTGGCGCGGGAGCCGGGGATGGAGGGGAAGCTGATCCTCGGCATCGCCGCCTCCTTCGCCGAGCGCTACCTCTCGACCGAGTTGTTCGAGGGCCTCTAACCCGTAGCGAAACGGGCCCGGCGCTGCTATCCTGTACCTCCCCCCGGCTTTGTCCCGTGCCCTCCCCCGAGGCCCGGCCCCAGTGGCGCGTCAAACTGCCGAGGCACCCATGAGTGATTCCGCTGCCGGCTTCAGCCGCTTTGCCTCGCCCGCCGTCAAGCAGGCGATCGGGCGGCGGCTGAATGAGATCCTGGGCATTCTGCTCGGCTTTGCGGGGCTCGCGCTGCTGGTCGCGGTCGGTACCTATCACCCGGGCGACCCCTCGCTCTCCACCGCCACCAGCGGACCCACCCGCAACCTGGCCGGGCCGCTTGGTGCCATGGTGTCCGACGTGCTGTGGCAGGCGGTCGGCTGGGCCGCCTACCTGCCTGGCGCCGTGCTGCTGGGTTGGGCGCTGCGCATGATGACGCAGCGCGGCGTGAGCCTCCTGCCGGCGCGCATCGTGGCGCTCATGCTGGCGGCCCCCATGCTGGCGGCGCTTTTTGCGCTGATGCCCGGCGCCGATGCCGGCGTGGCGGGCCCCTTGCTCGCCGATGCGCTGCTGCGCGGGCTGGAAGGCGCCTTTGGCCCGCTTGGCCGGCTGACGGCGCAGCTTGTGACCGGCGGCCTCGCCGCGCTCTTCATCTATCTGGCCTTTGGTGCCTCACCGAGTGACTGGCGGCGCGCCGCGCGCGTCACGGCCGATGCGGCACGCGCCACCGCCGACAGTGCCGCCCGTGGCGTGGGGGAGGCCGCGGTCTATGGTGTGCGCAAGCGCCATGTGCTGGTGCGCCCCTTCGTGGCCTTGGGCGGCGTGTTCCGCCGGAAGCCGCGCCCCGCCCCCGCGGCTGACCTGATGGACGTGCTGCAGGAGGCCGACCGCGCGGCCGCCGCGCCCCACATCGCCCCCTATGTGGCCCCGCCGCAACCCGCGCCGCCTGAGCGGCCGCCGCTGCGCCCGGAGCCCGAGGTGCGGCCCGCGCCGCGCAGCACCCCTCGCGTGGCGCCCAACGCCAGGCCGAAGGCCCCGCCGCCCGAGCAGGCCACGCTCGACCTGCCGGTCGAGGGCTGGCGCACGCCCCCGCTCGACCTGCTGGCCCCCACGCCGCCCCGCGTGGCGGGCGGCCCGAGCCCCGAGGCGCTCCAGGCCAATGCCCGTATGCTGGAGCAGGTGCTGAGCGATTACGGCGTGAGCGGCGCCATCACCGAAATCCGCCCGGGCCCCGTCGTCACGCTCTATGAGCTGGAGCCGGCGCCGGGCACCAAATCCTCGCGTGTCATCGGCCTGGCCGACGATATCGCGCGCAGCATGTCCGTCGTCTCCGTCCGCATCGCGACCGTGCCGGGGCGCAGCGTGATGGGCATCGAAATGCCCAATGTGAAGCGCGAGACGGTCTGGCTGCGGGAGATGCTGACCAGCGAGGAGTACCAGCGCGCCGGCGCCTCGCTGCCGCTCATCCTCGGCAAGAATATTGGCGGCACGCCCATCATCGCCGACCTCGCGCGCATGCCGCATCTGCTGATCGCGGGCACCACCGGCTCGGGCAAGTCGGTCGGCATCAACACCTTCATCCTCTCGCTGCTGTTCAAGCACAGCCCGGCCGAATGCCGCTTCATCATGATCGACCCGAAGATGCTGGAGCTTTCGGTCTATGACCGCATCCCGCATCTGCTGGCGCCGGTGGTGACCGAGCCGCCCAAGGCGATCGGCGCGCTGAAATGGACCGTGCGCGAGATGGAGCGCCGCTACCGCGCGATGAGCCAGATCGGCGTGCGTAACATCGCCGGCTACAACGAGAAGGTCGTCGCCGCACTCGGCCGCGGCGAAGTGCTGACGCGCAAGGTGCAGACCGGCTTCGACCCCGAGACGAACAAGCCCGTCTTCGAGGAGCAGGCGCTCTCGCTCCAGAAACTGCCCATGATCGTCGTCGTCATTGATGAAATGGCGGACCTGATGATCGTGGCGGGCAAGGAGATCGAGGCGGCGGTGCAGCGGCTCGCGCAGATGGCGCGTGCGGCGGGCATCCACGTCATCATGGCGACGCAGCGGCCTTCGGTGGATGTCATCACCGGCACCATCAAGGCGAATTTCCCGACGCGTATCTCCTTCCAGGTCACCAGCAAGATCGACAGCCGCACCATCCTGGGCGAGCAGGGCGCGGAGCAGTTGCTCGGCCAGGGCGACATGCTCTTCCTGCCCGGCGGCGGGCGGATGACGCGCGTGCACGGCCCCTTCGTGGCGGATGCCGAGGTGGAGCGCATCACCGACTGGCTGCGCGAACAGGGCGAGCCGGATTACGTCGAGGAAGTGACCGAGGTGGAGGAGGATGGCGAAGTCGGCCTCTCCGGCATCGCGGCGGCGTCCGATGCCGACAAGTCGCTGTTTGACCAGGCGGTGGATGTGGTGGCGCGCGAGGGCAAGGCCAGCACCAGCTTCATTCAGCGGCACCTGAACATCGGCTACAACCGCGCGGCCAAGCTCATCGAGCAGATGGAGAAGGAGGGGATCGTCAGCCCCGCCAACCATGTGGGCAAGCGGGAGATCCTGGTGCGGCGGACGAACGAGGATTAGAACGGTTTACCGCGACGGGACCCGTGATGAGGCATCCGGTACTCCCCAACTCTGCATCCGCGCATTGAAGACATCGCTGGTGGCGGTGACCGTGCACATGGCCTATTCGCCGCCCTGGGTGCTGCTGCGGTCGACCAATAGATGGAGGTAGGTCGCGCACCTCCGGTCGCGCAGAAATTCCGCGCCGACAAGGAGTGTTGCCCCAGGTTCCTCCACCACGGGCCAGTAGTAGCTGCCGACGCTTAGGGCAATGTTGTCGTCGTAGATCAAGCCGACACTCACCCCCGAACCTCTTCTCGCCCGCCGCCCGAAGCGGTCCACGAGGGCGGGGAGCGTGATGCAAAGGCCTGACGCCAGCGGAGTGAGTGATACACCCGCCGCGAATCGGTCGTCAGGCCTGGCCAACGTCTCCAGCTGCCGTTCGGAACTCGCGGGTCGTCGCTGATTGAGCCGATGCTGTTATCTGGCCTGTCCGGATCCATGCGGATGGTCACGCCGAGCGCCTGCCCGAGCAGGAAGGGGTCCTCCACCGTGGCGAAGCTCCTGATCTGGCTGAAGCTGCGAAGCAGGGACGCCGCGCGTTCGCTGGCGCTGCCCGGCGGCCCGTCCGCCCCTGGCGACTCACAAGCCGGAAGCATCACGACCAGCCACGGGAGGAGCAGGAGGCAGAGGAGCGGACGGCGCCGCGCGGGGGAGGAAGGGCTCATCATGTGAGCATAGCCTGCCCTGCACCGAATGGCGGCGCGATCAGGTCACGCCCGACGACGTCACCATGACCGAGGGGGATGCGGAGGGTGAGAGCGGCCTCTCCGGCATTGCCGCCGCGTCGGATGCCGACACGGGGAAATCCTGGTTCGGCGCACCAACGACGATCAGGCCGCGAAGCGCGCGCTGTGGCCGGTTTCGAAATAGCGCCGCCGGAAATCCTCGATGGTGCGGATCAGCCCGGCCTCCAGCGGGATGCGCGGCTCCCAGCCGATCGCCGCGCGTGCCTTGGTGATGTCGGGCTGGCGCTGGCGCGGGTCATCCTCCGGCAGGTCGCGGAATTCGATGCGCGAGGCGGAGCCGGTGAGACGCAGCACCTCCTCCGCCAGGTGCCGGATGGTGAATTCGCCGGGATTGCCAAGGTTGAGCGGCCCCGTGCCGGCCGAGGCGGTTTCCATGAAACCGACCATCCCCTCCACCAGGTCATCCACGTAGCAGAAGGCGCGGCTCTGCTGGCCATCGCCATAGAGGGTGATGGGCTCGCCGCGCAGCGCCTGCATGATGAAGTTGGAGACGACGCGGCCGTCATTGGGGTGCATGCGCGGCCCATAGGTGTTGAAGATGCGCACCACCTTGATCGGCACCTTGTGCTGCCGGTGGTAGTCGAAGAACAGCGTCTCCGCGCAGCGCTTGCCCTCGTCATAGCAGGCGCGGGGGCCGATCATGTTGACATTGCCGCGATAATCCTCGGGCTGGGGATGCACCGTCGGGTCGCCATAGACCTCGCTGGTCGAGGCCTGGAGGATGGGCACGCGCAGCCGCTTGGCCAGGCCCAGCATGTTGATGGCGCCGATGACGCTGGTCTTGGTCGTCTGCACCGGGTCGAACTGGTAATGCACGGGCGAGGCCGGGCAGGCGAGGTTGTAGATCTCATCCACCTCCACATAGAGCGGGAAGGTGATGTCGTGCCGCAGCAGCTCGAAGAAGGGGTCGCTCAGCAGATGCGCGATGTTCTCGCGCGATCCCGTGAAGAAATTGTCCACGCAGAGGACATGGCAATTGCGCGCCAGCAGCGTCTCGCAGAGATGCGTGCCGATGAAGCCGGCACCGCCGGTGACAAGGACGCGCTTCCGATCACGACGCATGGCGTTCTGCCCCTCCAGGGATGGATCGCGCCGCGTGGCGCGCATCCCGGAGGATCGGCGGGGAAGATGAAGAAAGCCTGAAGCGTCAGACGGGCTTGGTGATCGCCGTCAGCTCGGCATTGATGTCCCAGAGCACGGCGCGGATGTCGGTGGCGCCACGCGCCAACACGCGCGCGCTGTGCATGTCCTGGTAGGCCAGGGCGTGCTCGCGCGTGGTGAAGGCGTAGAGCCCGCCGGCGCGGCCCGCCGGCGCATCCTCGGTCCAGATTTTCCAGACCAAGCCGGGCGTATCCGCCGCGATGGAATGTGCGAGGGGGCGGAGCAGCGCATTGCGCTCCGCCCCCGGCGCCGGATAGGGGGGCGGCGCCGTCGCGAAATCCATCTGGAGAATGACGGTCGGGACGGCGCCGTTCATGGTCAGCCCTTGTAGGCGACGGTGCGCGTGACCTGCTCGCCCAGGCCCGCAATGCCAACCTTCACCTCCTGGCCCGCCTTCAGGAACCAGGGCGTGGGCTTCTTGCCCAGACCCACGCCCGGCGGCGTGCCGGTGAAGATCACGTCGCCGGGGAAGAGCGTGATGCACTGGCTGACATAGCTCACCAGCTGCTTCACGTTGAAGATCATGGTCTTGGTGCTGCCATCCTGCTGGCGGACGCCATCTACATCGGCCCACATCTTCAGATTCTGCGGGTCGGCCACCTCATCCTTCGTGACCATCCAGGGGCCGAGGGGGCCGAAGGTCTCGAAGCCCTTGCCCTTGTCCCAGGTCGGCCCGCGCTCGGCCTGCCATTCGCGCTCGCTCACGTCATTGCCGACGGCGTAGCCCGCGACATGATCCATCGCCGCCTCTTCCGTCACGTAGCGCGCGGTGGTGCCGATGACGACGCAGAGCTCGCATTCCCAGTCGGTCTTCACCGAGTTCTTGGGGATGATGATGTCGTCGTAAGGGCCGTTCAGCGCGCCGAGCGACTTGATGAAGACGATCGGCTCCTTCGGCACGGCCGCACCCGTCTCGGCCGCGTGGTCGGCGTAGTTCAGGCCGATGCAGATCAGGTTCTTCATGCCGGTCACGCAGGACCCGATGCGCGGCGAGCCGGTGACGGCGGGCAGCGTCGCCGGGTCGATCTTGGTCAGCTTGGCCAGCACGCCAGGCGCCAGCGCATCGCCATTCACGTCGGGGATGACGCCCGAAAGGTCACGGATGGTGCCGGCGGCGTCGAGCATGGCGGGCTTTTCCTGGCCCTTGGGGCCGTAGCGGAGCAGTTTCATGGGGCGTTCCTCCTCAGGGCGATGCGCCGGAGATTGCCCGCAAAAAGCGTGGGCGCGAAGGGTGGCTCAATGGAAGACGCGGCCCGCGTCGATCACGATCGTCTGGCCGGTCATGGTCCCGGTGCGGCACATGGTCACCACCATATCGGCGCAGTCATCCTTGTCCGCCGCCATGCCGAGCAGCGCGCCGGCCGCCGAGCGCTGCACCTGCTCGGGCAGCAGGTTGGCCGTGGCGCGCGTGCCCTCCAGCAGGCCGGGCGCCACGCAATTCACCAGCACCTGCGGCGCGAGTGCCACGGCCATGCACTTCGTCAGATGGATCAGCCCCGCCTTGGAGACGGCATAGGCAATGGAGGAGCCGCTCGGCCCCAGCCCTGCGACGGAAGAGATGTTGACGATGCGCCCGGACCCTTGCGCCTTCATCACCGGCGCCACCGCCTTGATGAGGCGCATGGGACCGGTGAGGTTCACCGCCATGATCTTCTCCCAGACCTCCTCGGTCAGGTCGTCGAGGTCGGGGAAGGGGATCGCCTTGTTGAAGGCGGCATCGTTCACGAGGATGTCGAGCCGGCCGAAGCGTGCGGTGACGGCGGCCACCAGCGCCTCCACTGCCGCGCGGTCGGTGATGTCGCACTGGAAGGCCGCGGCGGTCACCTGGTGGCGGGCAGCGATGTCGCGCGCGACGCCCTCGGCCTGGTCGCGGCTCTGCGCGTACATGACGGCCAGGTGCACGCCGTCGCGCGCCAGCGCCTCGCAGATCCGCTGGCCGAGGCCGCCATTGCCGCCGGTGACGAGCGCCACCTTGCCCCTGAGTTCCATGCCGCTTCCTCCGCCTGGGTGTCTTGTTGCGGCAGAGTGTGGCGCAACCGGCGCGGCCGTCCAGCCGCCCGCTAGTAGAGGTTAGCCTTCAGGCGCGCCGGGGCTGCCTCGTCATAGGCCGCCGGGTCGATCCCGCCCTTCTTGTGGGCCGCGATCAGCTGCCCCATCGTCGGCACGCCCGCCGGCCGCGGCTGGCCGGCCCACAGGGCGGAGCGCATCAGCGCCTTGGCGCATTGCATGAAGATCTCGCGGATCTCGATGATCAGCACCGTGGCGGGCGTCTTGCCCTGCGCCACGCAGCGGGCGCGCAGCTCGGGGTCGGTCGAGATGGTGGCGGTCCCGTGCAGCCGCAGCGTCTCGTTCACGCCGGGGACGAGGAACAACAGCGAGACGCGGTTGTCCTCGATGATGTCCCGCAGCCCGTCCAGGCGGTTGTTGCCCTTGCGGTCGGGCAGCATGACGCGGTGGTCGTCCAGCACCTCGACGAAGCCGGGCGCATCGCCCCGCGGCGTGATGTGGTTGCCCCGCGCCCCCTGGGTCCCGAGCAACACGAAGGGCGAGGCGGCGATGAAGGCGCGGGTCGGTGCGTCCAGCCGGTCGGTGGATTTGGTGCGGGCGACCTCCATGACCTGGTCATAGAGGGCTTCGAGCTGGGCGATGGTGGTGACGGCGTGCGGGTCCATCCCCGCATGGTGGCGAAACCCGGCGCCGGGCGCTATACCCCATACTTCAACCAATGTCTGAAGTACCATGGCTGGGCATTCACAGTTCAAGAACATCATGCACCGCAAGGGTGGCCAGGACGCCAAGCGCGCCCGCGCCTTTGCGAAGATCAGCCGCGAGATCACGGTCGCGGCGAAGCAGGGCCTGCCGGACCCGAACCATAACCCTCGCCTGCGCGCGGCGCTGGTGGCGGCGCGGCTGGCGAACATGACCAAGGATGTGGTGGACCGTGCCATCAAGAAGGCCCAGGGGGTCGGCTCGGGCGAGGATTACGCCGAGATCCGCTATGAGGGTCGCGGCCCCGGTGGCGTCGCCCTCATCATCGAGGCGCTGACCGACAATCGGAACCGCACGGCGAGCGACCTGCGCTCCATGTTCGGCAAGGCCGGCGGCGCGATGGGCGAGACGGTGGCCTTCCAGTTCGACCGCGTGGGCGCGCTGCGCTTCGCGGCGGGCGTGGCCGATGCCGACACCATGCTCGAAGCCGCCATCGAGGCCGGCGCCCAGGATGTGTCCAGCACGGCCGAAGGCCATGAGGTGCTGACCCTGCCCGAGGACCTCAACGCCGTGCGCGATGCGCTGGAAACCCGCTTCGGCGAGGCCCAGGCCGCCCGCCTGGAATGGAAGCCCAACCTGACCGTCGATCTGGACGAGGACGCGGCCGCCAGCGTGCTGAAATTCATCGACCAGCTGGAAGACCATGACGACGTGCAGCAGGTCTATGCCAATTTCGAGGTGAGCGACGCCGTGCTGGCGAAGCTCTCGGGCTAGCTTGCAGCGCGCGACCCGCATTCTGGGGATTGATCCGGGCCTGACCCATACGGGGTGGGGGCTGATCGAGAGCTCGGGTTCGCATCTGCGCTACATCGCGGCCGGCGCCATCAGCACCTTGGCCGGCGACGAGCTCGCGGCGCGGCTGGTGCTGATCCATAACGGCCTCTCGCACCTCATCGGCGAGTGGCAGCCCGATGAGGCCGCCGTCGAGCACACCTATGTCAACAAGAACCCGGCCGCCGCCCTGAAGCTCGGCCAGGCGCGGGGTGTCGCGCTGCTGGCGCCGGCCTTGGCCGGGCTGCCGGTCGCGGAATACCAGGCGATGGAGGTGAAGCGTGCCGTCGTCGGCACCGGCCATGCCGACAAGATCCAGGTGCAGGACATGGTGAAGCGCCTGCTGCCCGGCGCCGTGCTCAAGCGCGCCGACGCCGCGGATGCGCTGGCCATCGCCATCTGCCACGCGCATCACCGTGGCACGCGCAACCTTCTCGCGAGGCTCGCGCAGGCATGATCGGGTCGCTGCGTGGAACAGTGGACAGCGTCGCCGACGGCGCCTGCGTGCTGGATGTGAACGGCGTGGGCTACCTCGTCGCCTGTTCCCGGAAGACGCTGGACCGGCTGACGGCGAAGGACGGCGTGCACAAATTGCTCGTCGAGACCCGCGTCAGCCAGGACGCGATCACCCTCTACGGCTTCCTCGACGCCGCCGAGCGCGAGGCCTTCCGCGCGCTGATCGAGGTGAAGACCGTGGGCCCCCAGAAGGCGCTGCTGGTGCTCTCCGGCCTCACGCCCGAGCAATTGGCCCGCGCCATCGCGGCCAAGGAGCGCAAGAAGCTCTCCGAGGTGAAGGGGCTGGGTGCTGCCACCGCCAACCGCGTGATCGACGAGCCCGCGATGCAGAAATGGGCGGTCGGCCGCGCGACGCCCGAGGAGGATGGCGGCGGCGTGACGCTCGCCCCGGTTGCGCCGAACAGCCCTGAGGCCGATGCCGTGAGCGCCTTGCTGAACCTCGGCCTGAAGCGCCCGGAGGCGGAGCGCGCCGTCGCGCGGGCCGTCTCCCAGCTGCCACCGGGCTTTGACCTGAATGCCCTGATCACGCTGGCGCTCCGGGAATCGGCTCGCCATGTCTGACCGCCTGACCGGCCGCGAGCGCCAGGAGGAGGATGCGGGCGAGGCGAGTCTCCGCCCTCAGCTTCTCAGCGATTTCACCGGCCAGAAGCTGCTGCGTGAGAACCTCTCTGTCTTCATCCAGGCGGCCTCGGCGCGGGGCGAGGCGTTGGACCATGTGCTGCTGCATGGCCCGCCGGGCTTGGGCAAGACGACGCTGGCGCAGATCGTCGCGCGCGAGATGGGCGTCGGCTTCCGCGCGACCTCCGGCCCCGTGCTGCAACGCGCGGGGGACCTCGCCGCGATCCTGACCAACCTGCAGCCGCGCGACGTGCTCTTCGTGGATGAGATCCACCGGCTGCAGCCCGCCATTGAGGAAACCCTCTACCCCGCGATGGAGGATTTCCAGCTCGACCTCATCATCGGCGAGGGCCCGGCCGCGCGCACCGTGCGCATTGACCTGCCGCCCTTCACCCTGGTGGGGGCGACCACGCGGAGCGGCCTGCTGAGCACGCCGCTCCGCGACCGCTTCGGCATCCCGCTGCGCCTCAACCTCTACACGCCGGAAGAACTGTTTCGGATTGTCCGGCGCGGCGCGGAGAAGCTCACCTTCGCGCTCTCGGAGGAGGGAGCGCGGGAAATCGCCAACCGCTCGCGCGGGACGCCGCGGATCGCCGGCCGCCTGCTGCGCCGCGTGCGGGATTTCGCGGTGGTGGAGGGGCGCGTGGCGGACCGGGCCATGGCGAATATCGCGCTCGAACGTTTGGAAGTGGATGCGCGCGGGCTGGACGCGATGGACCGCCGCTACCTCCGCCGCATCGCCGAGCACCACAATGGCGGCCCGGTCGGCGTGGAGACGCTGGCTGCCGCCCTCTCCGAAAGCCGCGACACGCTGGAGGATGTGGTCGAGCCCTTCCTGATCCAGGAGGGCCTGGTGCTGCGCACGCCGCGCGGCCGCATGCTGGGCGAGCCCGGCTGGCGGCATCTGGGCATGACGCCGCCGGCGGGCAGCACGATCCAGCCTGATCTCCTGGACCCCGCCTCTCCGGAGGGCGGTGCGTGAAGAAAAGTTACGAACATCGCCTCGGCTTCCGCGTCTATTTCGACGACACGGATGCCGGCGGCATCGTATATCACGCCAATTACCTGCGCTGGGCCGAACGCGGCCGCACCGAGGCCCTGCGCGACATGGGACTTCCCCATTCCGACATGCAGCGCCTGCATGGGTGCTTCCTGGTGGTGCGCCGCGCCACCGTGGAGTATGCACGCCCGGCGCGACTCGATGACGAGGTGGTGGTCGCCACCCGGATTCGCCGCGCGGCCGCAAGCCTGCTGCTGACGCAGGAGGTCTTCCGGGGGGAGGAGAGTTTGGCCGTAATCGAGGTGACGCTTGCCTGCGTGGACGCGGCAAGCCTGGCCCCGAGGCGGCTGCCTGAACCCTGGCTGGGCGCGCTGCGTGCCCGGATCGCAACCGATGACCCTTCACGACCCGGAGGCATGGCCCCTTGAAGTATCTCCTCGCCCTCCCGCTTGCCGGCCTTGCCCTCGGCCTGCCGCTGGATGCCCTGGCCCAGGGCGTCTCCTCCGCGCCGCTCGCCGCCCCCGCGCATGATTTGTCGATGCTCGGCCTCTTCCTCCAGGCCGACTGGGTGGTGAAGGCCGTGATGATCGCGCTGCTGTTGGCGAGCGTGTACGTCTGGGCCATCGCCTTCGAGAAGTTCACCGCTCTCAAGCGCGCCAAGCGCGAGGCGGATGATTTCGAGGACCGCTTCTGGCGCGGCGGCAGCCTGGATGAGCTTTACCGCGCTCAGGGTGACAGCCCCGCCCACCCCATGGCCTCGGTCTTCGTCGTCGGCATGCGCGAATGGCACGCAAGCACGGCGGCCGGCACAGGTGCGATGATGGTCGCCGGCACGCGCGAACGCGTGGAGCGTGCCATGGCGGTCACCATCCAGCGCGAGATGGAGCGGCTGGAGAAGCGCATGACCTTCCTCGCTTCCACCGGTTCGGCGGCACCCTTCGTCGGTCTCTTCGGCACGGTCTGGGGTATCATGAACAGCTTCGCGGCCATCGCGGGCATGCAGAATACGAGTCTTGCGGTCGTCGCCCCCGGCATCGCCGAGGCGCTGTTTGCCACCGCGATCGGCCTCGTCGCGGCCATCCCGGCGGTGCTGATCTACAACATGCTGGCTTCGCAGATGGGCCGCTTCGCCGGACGGATGGAAAACTTCGCCTCCGAGTTCGGCGCGATCCTGGCGCGACAGACCGAGGCGGCGGCTGCTGCTGGCGCCCCGCGCGCTGCCGCGGCGGAATAAGCCCATGGCCGGCCCCCTCATGAAGCGCGGCGCGGGCGCCCGCTACCGCCCGATGGCGGAAATCAACGTGACCCCCTTTGTGGACGTCATGCTGGTGCTGCTCATCATCTTCATGGTGGCCGCGCCGATGATGACCACGGGCGTGCCCGTGGATCTGCCCCGCACCACCGCCCAGCCCCTCAACCAGGAGCAGGAGCCGCTGACCATCAGCGTGGACCCGCAGGGCCGCATCTTCCTGCAGGAGACCGAGGTGCCGCTGGAGGGCCTCGTCGCGCAGCTCCAGGCCATCGCCCGCAACCAACCGGCCAATACCGCCGCCGGTGCCACGCAGGAGCGGCGGATCTTCGTCCGTGGCGACCGCGCCATCAGCTATGGCCGCGTGATGGAGGTGATGGGCACGATCAGCGCCGGCGGCTTCACCCGCGTGGCCCTGCTGGCCGAACAGGCCAACCCGACGGCGCGCCCCCCCGCGCCGGCGGCCGGCCAGCCCGCCCGCCCCGCCACTCCCTCCGCCAACCCCCCGGCGCGAGGCCAGGCCCCGCGCTGAGCCATGGATGACAGGCGCTTCCGCCTCTGGGTCGGGGCTTCCTTCGGGGCGCATCTGCTCGTCCTGGTGCTGATCCTGTTCGAGCTGGCGCCCAAGCGACTGCCTGAGCCGACGGAACAAGCCTTCGCGGTGGAGTTCGCGCCCGCGCAGCAGGCCCAGGGCGATACACCCGCGCCGCGCCCGGCGCCGCCCACGCCCGTGCCCGCCCCGCCCACGCCCGAGCCGACGCCGCCCGAGCCGCCGCGCAACGCGGCCGTGGCACCGCCGCCGCCGCCCCCGCCGCCCCCGCCCGCCCCGGCGGCAACGCCGAC
>JBHYCX010000011.1:0-96809 GCA_051861325.1 Roseococcus sp. | reverse complement strand
TCCGCACGACGGATGTGACGGGCATCGTGAAGCTGCCGGACGGCGTTGAGATGGTGATGCCGGGCGACAATGTCTCGATGGATGTCGAGCTGATCGCGCCGATCGCGATGGATGAGGGCCTGCGCTTCGCGATCCGCGAGGGTGGCCGCACCGTCGGCGCCGGCGTCGTCGCCAGCATCTCGAAGTAAGCGGGCACCTCACCATGGATAGCCAAAATATCCGCATCCGCCTCAAGGCGTTCGATCATCGCGTGCTGGACGGCAGCACGCGGGAGATCGTGCAGACCGCGAAGCGGACCGGTGCGCGCGTGCGCGGGCCCATCCCGCTGCCGACGCAGATCGAGCGTTTCACGGTGAACCGCTCGCCCCACGTGGACAAGAAGAGCCGCGAGCAGTTCGAAATTCGGACGCATCGCCGGCTTCTCGACATCGTCGACCCCACCCCGCAGACCGTGGACGCGCTGATGAAGCTCGACCTGGCCTCCGGTGTGGACGTCGAGATCAAGATCTGAGGACGGAACCATGGCCACCCAGGTCCGGACGGGGCTGATCGCGCGCAAGCTCGGCATGACCCGCCTTTTCAATGATGATGGCTCCACCACGCCGGTGACCGTGCTCCACCTCGACGCGGTTCGCGTTGTGGCGCAGCGCACGGCTGACAAGGACGGCTATACCGCCCTCCAGGTCGGCATCGGCAAGGCGAAGCCGAAGAATGTTTCCAAGGCCAATCGCGGCCACTTCGCCAAGGCTGGCGTCGAGGCACCGCTGAAGGTGACGGAGTTCCGCGTGGATCCCGCCGCCCTGGTCGAGCCGGGCACGGCGCTGACGGTCGCGCATTTCATCGCTGGCCAGAAGGTGGACGTCACCGGCAGCTCGAAGGGCAAGGGGTTCGCGGGTGCGATGAAGCGCTGGAACTTCTCGGGCCTCGAGGCGTCGCACGGCGTGTCCATCAGCCACCGCTCGCACGGCTCCACCGGCAACCGCCAGGATCCGGGCAAGACCTTCAAGAACAAGAAGATGGCGGGCCATCTCGGCGTCGAGCGCATTACCACGCAGAACCTCGTGATCGCTGGTCACGATGCGGAGCGCGGCCTTTTGCTCATCAAGGGCGCCGTGCCGGGTTCCGCTGGTGGCTATGTGCTGGTGCGCGACGCCGTGAAGCGCGCGCGGCCGGCCGATGCGCCCTTCCCCACGGCGGTTTCCCCCGCGGCGACGGTCTGAGGTCAGGTTCATGCAAGTTTCAGTCATCACTCTGGACAACGCCCCGGCCGGCGAAGCCGAGCTGCCGGACGAGCTGTTCGCCACTGCGCCGCGCGCCGACATCATGGCCCGCGTCGTTCACTGGCAGCTCGCCAAGCGCCGCGCCGGCACCCACAAGGTGAAGGGCATGGGCGAGGTTTCGGGCACGACCCGCAAGCCGTACCGCCAGAAGGGCACGGGTTCGGCCCGCCAGGGCTCGCTCCGCGCGCCGCAATTCCGCAAGGGCGGCGTCGTGCATGGCCCGGTCGTGCGCGACCATGGCTACAGCCTGAACAAGAAGGTGCGTCGCCTCGGCCTGATCTCCGCCCTCAGCCAGAAGGCGAAGGACGGCAAGCTCGTCGTCCTCGACGCAGCGACGGCGGACCAGGCGGCGAAGACCAGCACCATGGCCAAGCAGGTCAAGGCGCTGGGCTGGAGCAAGGCGCTGGTCATCGACGCGGAGGTGAATGATCACTTCCTGCGCGTGCTGCGCAACATCCCCGGCATGGACGCGCTGCCGACGGCGGGCGCCAATGTCTATGACATCCTCAACCATGACGTGCTCGTGCTCACGCGCGCCGGCGTCGAAGCCCTGAAGGAGCGGCTCGCATGAGTGCGTCCATCAGCAAGCCCAAGGCGGCGCCGAAGATCAGCGCCGAGCGGATGTACCAGTGCATCCTCTCGCCGCTGGTGACGGAGAAGGCAACGCTCATGAGCGAGCAGGGCCAGTACGCGTTCCGCGTCGCGATGGACGCCTCGAAGCCTGAGATCAAGCAGGCGGTCGAGGGTCTGTTCGGCGTGAGCGTCCTGGCGGTGAACACGCTGGTGATGAAGGGCAAGGCCAAGCGCTTCAAGGGCCGTCCTGGCCAGCGCTCGGATTGGAAGAAGGCGATGGTGCGCCTGGCTGATGGCCAGAGCATCGATCTGACCACGGGGCTCAGCTAAGCCATGTCGCTTAAGAACTTCAACCCGACGACGCCGAGCCTTCGCGGCACGGTCCTCATCGACCGGTCCGCCCTGTGGAAGGGCAAGCCCGTGAAGGGGCTGACGGAGGGCAAGAGCCACTCCGGCGGCCGCAACAATCACGGCCGCATCACCGTGCGGTTCCGTGGGGGCGGTCACAAGCAGTCCTACCGGATCGTGGACTTCAAGCGCCGCGCCAACTGGGGCATCCCGGCGGTGGTGGAGCGGATCGAGTATGACCCGAACCGCACCGCGTTCATCGCGCTCGTGAAGTACGCGAACAACGAGATCGCCTACATCATCGCGCCGCAGCGCCTGAAGGTGGGTGACACCGTGGTCGCCGCCGACAAGGCGGACATCAAGCCGGGCAACGCCATGCCGCTGGGTGCGATCCCCGTCGGCACGGTGATCCACAACATCGAGCTGAAGCCGGGCGCCGGCGCCAAGGTCGCGCGTTCGGCCGGGACCTTCGCGCAGCTGGTCGGCAAGGATGCGGGTCTGGCGCAGGTGAAGCTGATGTCGGGCGAGCTGCGCACCGTGCGCAGCGAGTGCGTCGCCAGCATCGGTGCGGTGTCCAATGCGGACAACAGCAACCAGGATCTGGGTAAGGCGGGTCGCAGCCGCTGGCTCGGTCGCAAGCCGCACAACCGCGGCGTGACGATGAACCCGGTGGACCACCCGCATGGTGGTGGTGAAGGCCGGACCTCCGGTGGTCGCCATCCGGTGACGCCGTGGGGCAAGCCGACCAAGGGTGCGAAGACGCGCAACAACAAGCGGACGGATCGCAATATCGTGCGCCGCCGCAACGCGACGAAGGGCTGATCGCGATGCCGCGCAGTGTATGGAAAGGGCCGTTCGTGGACGGCTATCTTCTCGCCAAGGCGGAGACCGCAAGGAACTCCACCCGCAACGAGCTCATCAAGACCTGGTCGCGCCGGAGCACGATCCTGCCGCAGTTCGTGGGCCTCACCTTCGGGGTCTACAACGGCAAGAAGTTTCTGCCGGTTCAGGTGTCGGAAAACATGGTTGGCCACAAGCTCGGCGAATTCTCGCCGACGCGGACCTTCGGGGGTCACTCGGCCGACAAGAAGGCGAAGCGGGGCTAAGCCATGAGCAAGCCGAAACATCCCCGCGGTCTCGCGGATTCCGAGGCCCAGGCCATCACGCACAACATCCGCGTGAGCCCGATGAAGCTGAACCTGGTGGCCGCGATGATCCGCGGCGCCAAGGCGCAGGATGCCGTTGCGACGCTGACCTTCAGCAAGCGCCGCATCGCCCAGACGGTGAAGAAGACGCTCGAGAGCGCCATCGCCAATGCCGAGAACAACCACCAGCTGGACGTTGATCGTCTCGTGGTGGCCAAGGCCGAGGTGGGGCGTTCGATCGTGATGAAGCGCTTTGCCGCCCGTGGTCGTGGCAAGTCGTCGCGCATCGAGAAGTGGTTCAGCCACCTGAAGATCGTGGTCGCGGAACAGCAGGCGCCGACGGCGTCGAGCGAAGCGAAGGCAGCTTAATATGGGTCACAAAGTCAATCCGATCGGTCTTCGCCTCGGCATCAACCGCACCTGGGACAGCCGTTGGTATGCGGGCCGCGACTATGCGCGCCTGCTGCATGACGACCTGAAGCTGCGCGAGACGCTGAAGGAAAAGCTGAAGTCCGCCGGCGTGTCCAAGGTGGTGATTGAGCGCCCGGCCAAGAAGCCGCGCGTCACGATCCATGCCGCGCGCCCTGGCGTCGTCATCGGCAAGAAGGGCGCGGACATCGACACGCTCCGCAAGGACCTGTCAATCAAGGCCGGCGCCGAGGTCTCGTTGAACATCCTCGAGATCCGCAAGCCGGAACTCGACAGCGTTCTGGTGGCCGAGAGCATCGCGCAGCAGCTGGAGCGCCGCGTGGCCTTCCGCCGCGCCATGAAGCGCGCCGTGCAGTCCGCCATGCGCCTGGGTGCGCTCGGCATCCGGATCAACTGCTCCGGCCGCCTGGGTGGCGCCGAGATCGCCCGCATGGAGTGGTATCGCGAGGGCCGCGTGCCCCTGCACACGCTCCGCGCCGACATTGACTACGGCGTGGCGACGGCGAAGACGACTTATGGCACCTGCGGCGTGAAGGTGTGGATCTTCAAGGGCGAGATCATGGCCCATGATCCGAGCGCGCAGGACAAGCGCGCCCAAGAACAAGCGCCCCAGCGGTAACAGGTGAACTGAAATGTTGCAGCCGAAGCGAACCAAGTATCGGAAGGCCCACAAGGGCCGCATCAAGGGCGTGGCCAAGGGCGGCTTCACGCTGTCCTTCGGTGGCTACGGCCTGAAGGCGTTGGAGCCTGAGCGCGTGACGGCGCGGCAGATCGAGGCGGCTCGCCGCGCGATCACCCGTGCCATGAAGCGCCAGGGCCGCGTCTGGATCCGGATCTTCCCGGATGTGCCCGTCTCGTCCAAGCCTGCGGAAGTCCGCATGGGTTCGGGCAAGGGCGCGCCGGAATTCTGGGTGTCCCGCGTGAAGCCGGGGCGGATCATGTTCGAGATCGACGGCGTCCCCGTGGACACGGCCCGTGAGGCGCTGACCCTCGGTGCGGCCAAGCTGCCGATCCGCACGAAGATTGTTGCGCGCCTCGGCGCGACGGAGGCCTGAGGTCATGACCAAGATCGTGGACATCCGCACCAAGTCGGAAGATGAGTTGGGCGGCATGCTGCTCGACCTTCGGAAGGAGCAGTTCAACCTGCGTTTCCAGCGTGCCACCGGGCAGCTGGAAGCGACGGGCCGCATCCAGGCGGTTCGTCGTGATATCGCCCGCGTGAAAACCGTCCTGGTCGAGCGTTCGCGTTCGGCCGCCAAGGCATAGAGGAGACCACGGCCATGCCGAAGCGAGTCCTCACCGGGCGGGTTGTCAGCGACAAGATGGACAAGACGATCACCGTCTTGGTCGAACGTCGCGTGATGCATCCGCTCTACAAGAAGTTCATTCGTCGCTCGAAGAAGTATGCGGCGCATGACGAAACCAACCTCTGCAAGGAGGGCGACCTCGTTTCCATCGAGGAGTGCCCGCCGATCAGCAAGCGCAAGACCTGGTTGGTCGTCGCCCGCAATGGCGCGCCCATCGCTGAAGGAGCTGCGGCATGATCTCGGTTGAATCCAATCTCGACGTCGCTGACAACAGCGGCGCGCGCCGGGTGCAGTGCATCAAGGTCCTGGGCGGCTCCAAGCGCCGTACGGCCTCGGTGGGCGACATCATCGTCGTCGCTGTGCAGGAAGCGATTCCCCGCGGCAAGGTGAAGAAGGGCTCGGTTGAGCGCGCGGTCATCGTGCGCACCTCCTACCCCGTGCGCCGCCCGGATGGCTCGGCGATCCGCTTCGACCGCAATGCGGCCGTGCTGATCAACAAGTCGAACGAGCCGATCGGCACGCGCATCTTTGGCCCGGTGGTGCGTGAGCTGCGTGCGCGCAAGTTCATGAAGATCATCTCGCTGGCGCCGGAGGTGCTGTAATCATGGCCGCCAAGATCAAGAAGGGCGACCGGGTGCACGTGCTCTCGGGCCGTGACAAGGGCAAGCGTGGCGAAGTGCTGCGCGTGATGCCGACCGAGAACCGTGCCGTGGTGCAGGGCGTGAACCTGGTCAAGAAGCACACGAAGCAGACGCGCGTGGGCGAGGCCGGGGGCATTGTCTCGAAGGAGGCGACGATCGACCTCTCCAACCTGGCGCTGATTGACCCGAAGACGGACAAGCCCGCCCGCGTCGGCTTCCGCGTCCTTGAGGACGGGAAGAAGGTTCGCGTGGCTAAGGGCTCTGGTGAGGTGCTCGACGCATGAGCGGGACGAAGAAGGGCAACGCGCCCGGCAACAAGAACAAGGCCGCGAACAAGCCCGCAGCCAAGAAGCCCGAGGCCGGCGAGAGCAGCAGCCGTCGCGTCGAGGCCGTTCCGGCCGCGGCCGGCCCGGCCGCCGCCTCCTGGTCCGAGCCGACCCGCCTGCAGGTGGCTTACGCGCAGGTGATCCGGGCGAAGCTTCAGGAGGAGTTCGGCTACGCGAACCCGATGGAAGTTCCGAAGCTCGACAAGATCGTGATCAACATGGGCGTGGGCGAAGCCGCCGGCGACCAGAAGAAGCTGGATGCGGCCGTCGCCGACCTTACGCTGATCGCCGGCCAGAAGCCGGTGCGCACGCGGGCGAAGAAGGCGATCGCGGGCTTCAAGATCCGTGAAGGCCAGGCCATCGGCTGCAAGGTCACGCTCCGCAAGGCGCGCATGTACGAGTTCCTGGACCGCCTGGTCACGATCGCGCTGCCGCGCGTGCGTGACTTCCGCGGCATCCCCGGCAATCGTGGCTTCGACGGCCGGGGCAATTACGCCCTGGGCCTGAAGGAGCAGATCGTGTTCCCCGAGATCAACTACGACAAGGTTGATCAGGTGCGCGGCATGGACATCGTGTTCGTCACCACGGCGAAGACGGACAAGGAAGCCAAGGCTCTGCTGAAGGCTTTCGATCTCCCCTTCGTCAACTGAATCATTGGAAAACCGCCGGCGTGAGCCGGCAGGTTCCGGAGGACCACAGACCAAATGGCCAAGACCTCTTCTGTCGAGAAGAACAAGCGCCGCGAGAAGCTCTCGGCGGCGCATGCCAAGAAGCGCGGTGCGCTGAAGGCGATTGTCATGGACCGCGAGACGCCGATCGAGGACCGCTTCGAGGCGAGCCTCAAGCTCGCCCAGATGCCGCGCAACGGTGCGAAGAATCGCGTCCGTCTGCGTTGCGAGTTGACCGGACGCCCGCGTGGCAACTACCGGAAGTTCAAGCTTAGCCGCAACCAGCTGCGGGATCTGGCCAACAAGGGCCAGCTCCCCGGTGTGGTCAAGGCAAGCTGGTAAGGAGCCCGGCACATGTCCATGTCCGACCCGTTGGGTGACCTGCTCACCCGCATCCGCAATGCCCATGGCGCCCGCCAGACCCGTTGCATCGCGCCGGCTTCCCGCCTGAAGACCGATGTGCTCGACGTGCTGAAGCGCGAGGGCTACATCCGCGCCTGGCGCGTGGAGGAGCTTCGCGCCGGCGTCAGCCAGATCGAGATTGAGCTGAAGTATTCCGAGGGCGAGCCCGCCATCAAGGAAATCAAGCGCGTCTCGAAGCCCGGCCGCCGCGTCTACTCCAAGATCAAGGAGCTGCCAAAGTTCTATAGCGGCCTCGGGATCTCCATTCTGTCCACGCCGCGTGGCGTGATGAGCGATGCCGAGGCCCGCGCTGCCAATGTTGGCGGCGAAGTCCTTTGCCGCGTGTTCTGATAGGGGGCCGGCATGTCTCGCGTTGGTAAATATCCGGTCCCCGTGCCTGCAGGCGTCCAGCTTTCGCTGGCCGGCCGCACGCTGGTGGCCAAGGGCAAGCTCGGTGAGCTGAAGCTCGATCTGACGGACGCCGTGGATCTCGACATCCGCGCGAACGAAGTGGCTGTGATGCCGCGTGGCAAGAGTGTGCGCGAGCGCACCCTCTGGGGCACGACGCGCAGCCTGGTCGAGGGCATGGTGCAGGGCGTCTCGGTGGGCTTCACGAAGTCCATGGAGATCACCGGCACCGGCTACAAGGCGGCCGTGGTCGGCAACGACCTGGTGCTGAACCTGGGCTACAGCCACGAAATCCGCTATCCGGTTCCCGCCGGCATCAAGATCAGCTGCGAGCGTCCGACCGCGATCAAGGTCGAGGGCACGGACAAGCAGAAGGTCGGCCAGGTGGCCGCGGAAATCCGCGCCTATCGCGGCCCCGAGCCCTACAAGGGCAAGGGCGTCAAGTACGACAACGAAGTCATCCTCCGGAAGGAGGGGAAGAAGAAGTAATGGCCGACAAACTCGCATTGCGGGATCGCCGCCGGGCGCGCCTGCGCTACCAGATCAAGGTGAAGGGCGGCGGGCGTCCGCGCCTGTCGGTCTTCCGGTCGGGCCGGCACATCTATGCCCAGGTGATCGACGACGTGGCCGGCAAGACCGTCGCCGCCGCCTCGACCCTGGAGAAGGATCTGCGCGGCAGCCTGAAGACGGGCGCCGACAAGGATGCCGCCGTCACGGTGGGCAAGCTGGTGGCCGAGCGTGCGCTCGCCGCCGGGGTTTCCGCGGTCGTGTTCGACCGTGGGCCCTTCCTGTATCATGGCCGCGTCAAGGCGCTGGCGGAGGCTGCCCGCGAGGGCGGCCTGTCCTTCTGAGCCGCGGGGAGATCGATTATGGCACGTGAACCGCGAAGCGGCGGCGAAGGCGAGAACCGGGGGCGTGGCCGTGGCCGCGACCGCGACCAGAACCGCAACCAGCCCGAGCGCGACCAGGGCGACGAGCTGCAGGACAAGCTGGTGACCATCAACCGCGTCGCCAAGGTGGTGAAGGGCGGTCGTCGCTTCAGCTTCGCCGCCCTGGTGGTGGTGGGTGACCAGAAGGGCCGTGTGGGTTGGGGTTCGGGCAAGGCGCGCGAAGTGCCGGAGGCCATCCGCAAGGCCACCGAGCGCGCGAAGAAGGGCATGATCCGCGTGCCCATGCGCGAGAGCCGCACGCTGCACCACGATGTGGTCGGCGAGTTCGGCGCGGGCAAGGTGGTGTTGCGGTCGGCGCCGGCCGGCACCGGCATCATCGCGGGCGGCCCGATGCGCGCCGTCTTCGAGACGCTGGGCATGGGCGACGTCGTGGCGAAGTGCACCGGCTCCACCAACCCGCACAACATGGTGAAGGCGACCTTCGCCGCCCTCTCGCTGGCGACGAGCCCGCGCAGCGTGGCGAACCGCCGTGGCAAGAAGGTCGCTGACCTCATGGGTCCGCGCAAGGATGGCGCCGCCGAGCCGGCGCCGGAGGCTGCTGCCAATGTCTGAGAAGAAGACCGTCCGGGTCACGCAGATCGCGTCCGGCAATGGGAAGAAGCCGGGTCAGCAGGGTACGCTGATCGGCCTCGGCCTGAACAAGATCAACCGCTCGCGCGAGCTCGAGGACACGCCCGCGGTGCGCGGCATGATCCGCAAGGTGGCGCATCTCATCAAGGTGGAGGGCTGATCGCGGCAACGCGGTCATTCCTTCAAAGGACATGGTCATGAAGCTCAACGAATTGCGTGACAACGAGGGCGCGCGGCCGAAGTTCAAGCGCGTCGGTCGCGGCATCGGCTCCGGCAAGGGCAAGACCTCCGGCCGTGGCGTGAAGGGTCAGAAGGCCCGCACCGGCGTCTCGCTGAATGGCTTCGAGGGTGGTCAGCTCCCGATCTATCGGCGTCTGCCGAAGCGCGGGTTCAAGAACATCTTCCGCATCCAGTACACGGCGCTCAACATCGGCACGCTGGACAAGGCGATCGAGGAGGGCAAGATCTCCGCCGATGCCGAGATCACCGAGACCGCGCTGCGCGAGGCCGGCATCGTGCGCCAGAGCAAGAAGTTCGCGGGCGTGCGTCTGCTGGGCCATGGCGAGATCAAGCGCGCGGTGAAGATCACCGTGTCCGGCGCTTCGGCGACCGCCATCGCGGCGGTCGAGGCGGCGGGCGGCTCGGTCACGCTGCCTGCGGCGGAAGCCGCCGCGGAGTGATCCGTCGCTTGTTGGCTGGCGGCTTGTTCAAGTCTCAGGGGGTTTAGGGCATGGCGTCGGCCACGGATCAGCTCGCGAACAGCCTGAATTTCGGCGTGCTTTCCAAAGCGACCGAGCTGAAGAACCGCATCTGGTTCACGCTCGGCGCCCTCATCGTCTATCGCCTTGGCACCTACATCCCGGTGCCGGGCGTGGATGCGGCCGTCATGGGCGAGATGCTGCGCCAGCATGGCGGCGGCATCCTCGGCATGTTCGACATGTTCACGGGCGGTGCGCTCGGCCGGATGACGGTCTTCGCGCTGAACATCATGCCCTACATCTCGGCCTCCATCATCGTGCAGCTGATGACGGCGGCGATTCCCTCCTGGGAAGCGCTGAAGAAGGAAGGCGAGAGCGGGCGGAAGAAGCTCAACCAATACACGCGCTACCTGACGCTGGTGATCGCCATCGTGCAGGCCTACGGTATTTCCGTGGGGCTGGAGGGGATTCGCGGCACCACAGGCTCTGCCGTGGCCGATCCGGGCATGGCCTTCCGCATCTCCTGCGTGATCACGCTGGTCGGCGGCACCATGTTCCTGATGTGGCTGGGCGAGCAGATCACGGCGCGTGGCGTGGGCAATGGCATCTCGCTGATCATCTTCGCGGGCATCGTGGCGAACCTCCCTTCGGCGCTGGTCTCCACGCTGGAGCTGGGGCGGACGGGCGCGCTCTCCACCTTCTTCATCATCTTCTTCCTGCTGGCGGCGCTGGGCACCATCGCCCTCGTGGTCTTCATGGAGCGCGCCCAGCGGCGCATTCCCGTACAGTACCCGAAGCGCCAGGTGGGCAACCGCATGTTCGGCGGCGAGAACACCCATCTGCCGCTGAAGCTGAACACGGCGGGCGTGATTCCGCCGATCTTCGCCTCCTCGCTGCTGCTGCTCCCGGCCACGATTGCCGGCTTCAGCACGGACCGGACGGCCGAGACCTGGCTGCAGAGCATGGCGAACATGCTGGCCCATGGTCAGCCCCTCTACATGGGGCTCTACATGGCGCTGATCGTGTTCTTCGCCTTCTTCTACACGGCGGTTGTGTTCAACCCGACTGAGACGGCCGACAACCTGAAGAAGTATGGCGGCTTCGTGCCCGGCATCCGGCCTGGCCAGCACACGGCGGACTATCTGGATCGGGTGTTGACGCGGTTGACGGTGGTGGGTGCGATCTACCTCTGCGTGGTCTGCATCATCCCCGAGATCCTCATCTCGAATTACGGGGTCCCCTTCTACTTCGGTGGCACTTCGCTGCTGATCATCGTGACGGTGACGATGGACACGGTGGCGCAGGTGCAGTCGCATCTTTTCGCCCACCAGTATGAGGGCCTGATCAAGAAAGCCCGCCTGGGCGGACGCGGCCCAAGGCCGCGCTAGGGAGATGACGATGAACCTGATTCTTCTTGGCCCCCCAGGCGCCGGCAAGGGCACGCAGGCGAAGATCCTCGAGCAGCGCTTCGGCCTGGTGCAGGTCTCCACCGGTGACATGCTGCGGGCCGAGGTGAAGTCGGGCTCGGCCATCGGGCTCGAGGCCAAGGCGATCATGGAGCGCGGCGCCCTCGTGCCCGACTCGATCATCACCGCGATGATCGCAAGCCGTGTGAAGCAGCCGGACGCAGCGCGCGGCTTCATTCTCGACGGCTTTCCGCGCACGGCCCCGCAGGCCGCCGCGCTTGATGAGATGCTGCGCGAGAACGGCATGGTCCTGGACCATGTGATCGAGCTGAAGGTGGATGACGCGGCGCTGGTGGACCGGATTTCCGGCCGTTTCACCTGCGGCAAGTGCGGCGAGGGCTATCACGATCACTTCAAGCAGCCCAAGGTGGCTGGCGTGTGCGATGTCTGCGGCAGCACCGAGTTCACGCGCCGCGCGGATGACAAGGCGGAGACGGTTGGTGCGCGGCTTGCGGCGTATCACAGCCAGACGGCGCCGCTGCTTCCCTATTATGCGGCGCAGGGCAAGCTGCGCAGCGTGGATGGCATGGCGGACATGTCCGACGTGACCATCGCTTTGACAAGGATTCTTTCGCCGACGGCTTGACGCAGGGCTGGCCTTGGTTCTATGTGCGCGCCTCTCACGGGCGCGGCGTGTCTCCAGGGCACTCTTCGGCCGCGTTTTGTTTTGCCTGTCCAGTGTTCGGCGTCCAATTCGGGGCGCGTTTCGGCGGGGCAGGTGGTCGGGGTTTGGATATTTCGCCGTAAGGCCGGGCTTCCGGAACCGCGGTAACCATTGGACGGGCCCTCCCGGGGGCCACAGGAGCTTGAACGTGGCGCGTATCGCTGGCGTGAACATCCCCACCAACAAGCGCGTGGTGATTTCGCTGCGCTATATCTACGGCATCGGCCCGCAGAACGCGGTCACGATCTGCCACCAGGTGGGGATTCCGGCCGAGCGCCGCGTGAACCAGCTGACCGACGAAGAGATCGTGAAGCTGCGCGAGGTGATTGACCGCGATTACCGCGTGGAGGGTGACCTCCGCCGCGAAGTGGCGATGAACATCAAGCGCCTCATGGACATGGCCTGCTACCGCGGCCTGCGGCATCGCCGCGGCCTGCCGGTCCGCGGCCAGCGGACGCACACAAACGCGCGCACGCGCAAGGGCAAGGCCGTGGCCATTGCCGGCAAGAAGAAGGTGACGAAGTAAGATGGCCCGCACCCCCGGCGGTTCCCGCCCGAAGAAGAAAGAGCGCAAGAACATCAGCTCCGGCGTGGCGCATGTTCTCGCGACCTTCAACAACACGATCGTGACCATCACGGACGCCCAGGGCAACTCGATCGCCTGGTCCTCCTCGGGTTCCAAGGGCTTCAAGGGCAGCCGCAAGAGCACGCCCTACGCCGCCCAGATGGCCGCCGAGGATGCCGGCATGAAGGCCCGCGAGCATGGCATGGAGACCGTCGAGGTGATGGTCTCGGGCCCCGGTTCGGGCCGCGAATCGGCGCTGCGCGCGCTGCAGTCCGTGGGTTTCCACGTGACCGCCATCCGCGACGTGACGCCCATCCCGCACAATGGCTGCCGTCCGCGCAAGCGCCGGCGCGTCTGAACACGGCGCTCTGAGACCGCGGGTGGGCCGGTGACGGCAGCACCCGCGGATTTTTGATTTTGTGAGCATCTTCATCCGCCCGGCGCGTCCCGCCAGGACCTGATCTGCTCTAGGAGAGACACCCTTGCTCGAACGCAACTGGCAATCCCTGATCAAGCCCGAGAAGCTCCAGGTGGAGTCGGGCAGCACCGATCTGCGTCAGGCGACCCTGGTGGCGGAGCCGCTGGAGCGTGGCTTCGGCCAGACGCTGGGCAATGCGCTGCGCCGCATTCTGCTCTCCTCGTTGCGGGGTACCGCCGTCACTGGCGTGAAGATTGACGGCGTGTTGCACGAATTTAGCAGCCTCACCGGCGCGCGCGAAGATGTCACCGACATCATCCTGAACCTCAAGCAGCTCGCCATCCGCTACAATGGCGAGGGCATGAAGCGCCTGATGCTGACCGCCACCGGCCCCGGCGAAGTCACCGCCGCGATGATCCAGACGACGGGCGATATCGAGATCGCGAACCCCGAGCTGGTGATCTGCACGCTGGATGACGGCGCCAAGCTCTCGATGGAGCTCACGGTCCAGGTCGGCCGCGGCTATGTCCCGGCGGCGATGAACCGCGCCGAGGATGCGCCGATCGGCATGATCCCGGTGGACGCGATCTACTCGCCCGTCCGCAAGGTCTCCTACCGCGTCGAGCCGACCCGCGTGGGCCAGGTGACCGATTATGACCGGCTGGTGCTCTCGCTGGAGACCAACGGGACGATCGTGCCCGAGGACGCGGTGGCGCTCGCCGCCCGCATCCTGCAGGACCAGTTGGCCCTCTTCGTCACCTTCGAGGAGCCGCGCGAGAAGATGCGCGACGAGGTGGAGGACGATCTCCCCTTCAACCGCAATCTGCTGCGCAAGGTGGACGAGCTCGAGCTGTCCGTCCGTTCGGCGAACTGCCTGAAGAACGACAACATCGTCTATATCGGCGACCTCGTGCAGAAGTCCGAGCAGGAAATGCTCCGGACGCCGAATTTCGGCCGCAAGTCGCTGAACGAGATCAAGGAAGTGCTGGCCTCGATGGGCCTCTCGCTGGGCATGCCGATCATCGGCTGGCCGCCGGAGAACATCGAGGACCTGGCGAAGCGGATCGAGGATCCGTTTTAACGGCCCTCAGACGCCGGGCGCGCGCTCCGCGAGCTTGGCTTCGCCGCGCGGCTGGTGCGCTGGCGGTTAGGGTAGTTGGGCGGCGCCGGCCACTTCGTGGCCGGATCCTCTGGGTGGGAGCAGGGCTTCCATCTGAGTGTTATTGCTGATTGCGGCTGAGGCCGCTGATGGAGACTTGTTATGCGTCACGGTATGGCCAATCGGAAGCTGAACGTCACCTCGTCCCACCGGGCGGCCATGTTTCGTAACATGGCGACCAGCCTGCTGAAGCACGAGCAGATCACCACCACGCTCCCCAAGGCGAAGGAGCTGCGCCCCTACACGGAGCGCCTCATCACGCTCGCCAAGCGCGGTGGCCTGCATGCGCGCCGCCAGGCCCATGCGATCGTCATGGATGACGCCGTGGTCGAGAAGCTCTTCACGACCATCGCCGAGCGCTACAAGACCCGCCAGGGCGGCTATTGCCGCGTGCTCAAGGCCGGCTTCCGCTACGGCGACGCCGCCGCCATGGCCGTGATCGAGCTGGTGGATCGCGATGTGGCCGCCAAGGGCCTGGACAGCGGGCCGAAGCCGGAAGTGACCGAGGAGCAGGAGGCGGCGTAAGCCCGCCACCCGCCGAGTGACCCGAACAAGGGGTGAGGGGGAAACCTCTCGCCCCTTTTTCTTTTTGAGCGCCGGTCGAAAACAATCCATGGCGCGGCTCATGGCGGTGAGGGGATGATCCCTCGACCGTCCTGGAGACCGCCCATGCAATACGCCCTGATCTTCGCCGAGCCCGCGAGCGAATTCGAGAAGCGCAATGACCCCGCCCAGGCCCCGGCCTATTGGGGCGCCTGGATGGCCTATATCGGCGCCATGCGGGAAGCCGGCGTCATGCGCGGAGGCCATGGGTTGGAGCCGCCGATGCTCGCCACCACGCTGCGCCTGCGCGACGGGCAGCGCCACGTGCAGGACGGGCCCTATGTGGACAGCAAGGAGCAATTGGGCGGTTTCATCGCCATCGAGGTCGCTGATCTCGACGCGGCGCTCGAATGGGCGTCGCGCAGCCCGGCGGCGGCGGTGGGTTCCGTCGAGATCCGCCCCGTGCTGCCGCCACCCGCCGAGGCATGAGCGCCACTGCGGCAGCGGAGCTGGCGGCCCGGCAGGCCTATGGCCGCCTGGTCGCCATCCTTGCCGGCCGCACGCGCGATGTGGCGGCGGCGGAGGATGCGCTCTCGGACGCCTTCCAAGCGGCGCTGCGCCGTTGGCCGCAGACCGGCGTGCCGGACAACCCGGTCGCCTGGCTGCTCACCGCCGCCCGCCGCCAGCATGGCCACGCGCATCGCCATCAGCGCGTGCGCGCGGCGGCGGAGCCCACGCTGCGCCTGATCCTGGAGCAGGAGCCGGAGATGGCCGAGATTCCCGACCGCCGGCTGCAACTGCTGATGGTCTGCGCCCACCCGGCCATCGCGCCTGAGGCGCAGGCGCCGCTCATGCTGCAGGCCGTGCTGGGGCTGGACGCCGCGCGCATCGCCGCCTGTTTCCTGGCCTCGCCCGCCGCCATGTCGCAGCGCCTGGTGCGCGCCAAGACCCGTATCCGCGATGCCGGAATCGCCTTCGAACTGCCCGGCGCCGCCGACTTGCCGCCGCGGCTTGAGGCGGTGATGAGCGCCATCTACGCCGCCCATGGCACCGGCTGGGCTGATCTTCTGGCCGATGGCGAGGGCGGGCATGGGCTGGTGACGGAGGCCATCTGGCTGGCGCGCCTGCTGGTCGCCCTGCTGCCGGAGGCGCCGGAGCCCAAGGGCCTGCTCGCCTTGATGCTCCAGGCCGAGGCGCGGCGCCCCGCGCGGCGCGATGCGGCGGGCCGCTTCGTGCCGCTGTCCGAGCAGGACCCGCGGCTCTGGTCCCGCCCCATGGTGGCCGAGGCCGAGGCGCTGGTGCGGGAGGCGGCGCGGGCCGCAACGCTCGGGCGCTTCCAGATCGAGGCGGCAATCCAATCCGTGCATGTCGAGGCGCGGCTGACGGGTGCCGATCGCGGGGCGCCGCTGCTTGGCCTCTATGACCTGCTGGCGCGTCTCTCGCCCACGGCGGGGGTCCTGGTGGCCCGCGCGGCGGCCATGGCCGAGGCGGGGCAGCCCCAGGCGGCCCTGCGTGAGCTGGAGGCGATGGGGGCGCCGCTCGCCAGCTACCAGCCCTGGTGGGCGACGCGCGCGCATGTGCTGGCCCGGCTGGGCGAGGGGGCGGCGGCGCGGGAGGCCTGGCAGCGCGCGGCGGGCCTGACGGAGGACCCAGCGGTGCGGGCCTGGCTCCTCACCCGCTGAATCGCATCTGCGCCGCCATCTCCGGCGCAAATTCAGCAATCGCGGGCCGCAGCGCGGCGGGCCAGGGTGCGACGCGCGGCGGGATGAAGAGGGAGGGGCGGCCATCCTCCAGCAGCAGGATCACCACCGATTCCGTCCGCGTGTCGAAGCCGAGGAAGACCCGCGCCTCCTCCGTTACGCCATAGCCATGCACCCAGCGATCGTCGGTCACCGTGAGCGGCGGGCCCGGGCCGCGCAGCGTGTCGCTCACCACGCGTTGCCGCCCGGCGGACATGGAACGCAGGCGGGGGCCGACCGTGGGGTGGCGGGCCAGCTCCAGCACGGGCTGGCCGGCCAGCGCCAGCACCTCGGGCGCTTCGGCGCGGGCGGCGCAGGGCAGCAGCGCGAGGCCGAGGAGGATGCGCCTATTCAATGCGGATGTTTGCCACGCGCACCAGCTCGGCCATGCTCGCACGGCCCTGCGTCACGAAGCGGGCGAATTCCTCCGGGCTGTTGCCGACCGGCACCGCGGCCAACTGCGCGAGGCGCGCCTGGACCGGCGCCTCGGCCAGGGTGGCGACCAGGGCCGCATGGAGGGCGGCGATGGGTGCGGCGGGCGTGCCGGCGGGGGCGAACATGGCGACCCATTCGCTCAGCTCGATGCCGGGCGTGCCGAGCTCGGCGAAGGTCGGCACATCCGGGCGCAGCGGCACCCGCCGCACGGCAGAGACGGCGATGAAGCGCGCCCGCCCACTGTCCACGATGGGCCCGGCCGAGAGCATGGTGATGAAGCAGCCATCCAGCGTGCCGGCGGCCAGGTCCCGCGCCGCATCGGCGCCGCCGCGATAGGGCACATGCGTCGTCTCGATGCCCGCCGCGCGGTTGAGCTGCGCGAGGCCGAGATGCCCCGCCGTCGCATTGCCCTGGGTGCCGATGTTGAGCGGCTGGCGGCGGGCGAGGGCGATGAACTCGGCCAGGTTGCGGGCCGGCAGGTCGGCCTTCACGGCCAGAACCTGCGGGAAGGTGCAGACCAGCGAGATGGGGGTGAAGGCGGTCGCGTAGTCGAAGGGCAGGCCGCGCAGAAGGCTCGGATTCACGATGTGGCTGGAGGCGTCCATCAGCAACGTCGTGCCATCGGGCGCGCTGCGCGCCACCTCGCCGCCGCCCACCGAGCCGCCGGCGCCGGTGCGGTTCTCGACGACGATGGAGGTGCCGAGGCGCTCGCTCATGCGGGGCGTGATGCTGCGGGTCGCACTGTCGGCGGCGCCGCCGGCGGCGAAGGGGACGACGAAACGGATGGGGCGGGCCGGCTGCGCGCGCGCCACCGCAGGAATGGCCAGGGCGGGCAAAGCGAGGGCAAGGCGGCGGGGCAGGGTCATGGCGGTCTCCCGGGTTCTTCCGCCTCACATCGGCCGCAGGGCGTGGTCCGTCAAGCTTGGGCCGCCTTGGGCTCGAAGCGCATCATCATCCAGTTGCGCAAGCCGGGCGGCAGCGCGCCGGTGATGCGGCTCATCGCATAGAGCGACCAGGGATAGGCGACGCGAAGCCGGCCCGCGCGGATGCCGGCCAGAGTGAGGCGCGCGGCCACCTCCGGCTCCATCAGGCCGGGCATGGGGAAGGCGTTGCGGTCGGTGATGGCGGTGCGGATGAAGCCGGGGCAGATGGCGTGCAGGCGGATGCCGCGCTTACGCTCCGTCGCGTCGCGCGCCTCGGCCCAGCGCTGCACCGCGGATTTGCTGGCGCAATAGGCGGGCGCGGTCGGGCCGGCCACGAAGGCCGCGAGCGAGGCGATGACAGCGACGCGCCCGCGCAGCCCGTGGGCGCCGGGCGCCTGTTCGGCCATGGCGGTGATGGCGGGAAGGCAGGTGTTCAGCACGCCGGTCACGTTGGTGTCGAAGATGTCGCGCGCGGTCGCGGGGTCCTCGAAGCCATCGCCCGTGCCGGCGCCGATACCGGCATTGGCGATGACGAGATCGAGCCGTCCGGCGCCCGCGATCCAGGCCGCCATCCCGGCGGCATCCCGCACATCCACGCCCACTGGATGCACCGTGGCGCCCTTTGCTTCGCAGGCGGCGGCGGTGGAAGCGAGCCGCGACGCATCGCGCGCCGAGATGTGCAGGGTGACGCCCGGCGCGGCACTCTCCACCGCCAGCGCCGCGCCCAGGCCGGCCGAGGCGCCGGTGATCAGGATGCCCATATCCATTCCCGCTGAAGTTCAGGCGGGTTTGGCGGGCTCCCCGCGGCGTGTCGAGAGGCTGCGTGCCAGGATCGCGTCCTTGCTGCCGCCCATCATCTCGGCGGCGAGCGAGCCGGGGATGGCGGCGCGGCGCTCGGCCGTCACGAAGAGGCGGGCGATCAGCGTGCAGATCGTGTAGTAGATCAGCGCGACGAGGCTGTAGATCAGCAGCACGCGGAAGGTGGCGCTGGCGAGCAATTCGCCCGTGCGCATCAGCTCCAGCACCGAGATGGTGGCGACGAGCGAAGTCTCCTTCACCAGCACCGTCGCGTAGTTGCCGAGTGCCGGCAGGATGGTGCGGAAGGCCTGGGGGGCGATGACGAGCGCGAAAGTCTGCAGCCGACCGAGGCCGAGCGCCATCGCCGCCTGCCGCTGGCCGGGATCCACCGACTGGATGCCGCCGCGGAACAGCTCGGCCAGGTAGCCGCCGAAGTTGAGGCTGAGCGCCAGCACGCCGGCCACGAAGGCGGGCATGACGATGCCGAGCTCGGGCAGGCCGTAATAGATGTAGAAGATCTGCAGAAGCAGCGGCGTGCCGCGAATGAGCGAGATGAAGCCGCGCGCGGGGGCCGAAAAGAGAGTGACGCCGGACATGCGCGCGCCGCAGACGAGCAGCCCCACCGAGACCGCGCCCACCGCCGAACAGGCGGCGAGTGCCAGCGTCCAGACCGCGCCACGCAGCAGCGCGGGCATGTAGAGCAGGATCTCAGCCCAGAGTTCGGCCACGGGCTTAGGGGATCAGCGTGTCGGGGATGTCCCAGGTGGTGAGGATGCGCAGCAGCTCGCCATCCGCCTTCAGCGCCGCCACCGCCGTGTTCACGGCCGCCAGCAGCGTGGCGTTGCCCTTGGCGACGGCCATGCCGATCTGCCAGCGATTCACCGGCGTATAGCCCGAGACGAGCCGGAGGTCCGTCAGGCGACGCGCGCGCAGCTGATAGGCGATGCTGGGCGGGTCAATCAGCGCCACGTCAATTCGGCCGGCGCGGAGGTCGAGCAGCATGGTGGGCGCATCCGGGTAGGTCCGCACCTCGCGGATGCCGGGGACGGCGCGCAGCATTTCCAACTGCACCGTGCCCACCTGCGCGCCGACATTCTGGCCGGAGAGGGCGTTGAGGTCGGGATAGGCGCGGGAGTTGTTGCCGCGCGTGACGAAACCCTCGCCCCAGCCATAGATGGGGATGGAGAAATCCAGCACCTCGGCGCGGGCGGGGGTGATGAAGAGGGGCGCGGACATCAGGTCGGCGCGGCCGGAGGTGATCTCGCCGATCAGGCTGCCGAAGGGCACTTCGGAGAAGGTGGCGCGCACGCCGATGCGGCGCGCGACGGACTCACCCACCTCGAACATGATGCCGCGCAGCGTGTTGCTGGTCGGGTCCAGGAAGCCGTGCGGCGGCGAGGCCGAGGTGGTGACGATGCGCAGCGTGCCGCGCTGGCGTATGGCGTCCAGCGACTGCGCTGAGGCAAGCCCGGCCGGCAGGCCGAGCGCCGCGGCGAGAAGGAGGGAACGGCGGCTGGTCTCGAAGCTCAAGGCGCATCTCCTGCTGGACCCCGCGAGATTGACCGACCATCCTGCGATGCACAAGACTTGTCCGGAACTTTGGCAGAGGTCCGATCCATGGGCGATGCGCCCCTTTTCACGCCGCCCCTGACCTTCATGGGCATGCCGGCTGGCGCGCCCGGCCCGGGCAATCAAGTGGCCATCCTGGGCGTGCCCTTCGATTGCGGCATCCACCCTTTCCGCATCGGGAGCCGCGAGGGACCGGCCAGCGTGCGCGCGCAGTCGGCGCTGGTGCGGCGGCATCATCCGACGCTGGCCGATGTGGACATCCCCGCGCTGCTGGGCGCCGTGGACAGTGGCGATGTCGCAGGCATCACGCCGGGCAAGATCGCCGACGCGCATCCGCGCATCGAGGCGGCGGCGGATGCGATTCTCGCGGCGGGCGCGGTGCCGATCGGCATCGGCGGCGATGGCTCCGTTTCTCTGCCGCTGATGCGCGCGGCGGCGCGGTATCATCCGGGGCTGGTCGCGCTGCATGTGGACAGCCACACGGATGCCTATCCCTACAATCCGAACGACCCCTTCGACGCCTCCAACCAGTTCACCCATGCGGCCGAGGAAGGCCTGGTGGATGTAAACTCCACCTGGCATGTCGGCATTCGCGGCTTCACCGGCGTGCGGGGCGTGCTGAAGCATGCGGACAAGCTCGGTTTCCGCGTGCTGACGACGGAGGATCTGGTCCGCCGCGGCACGGCGCAAGCGATGACCGAGTTCCGTGAGGTGGTGGGGGACCGGCCGCTCTATCTCTGCTGGGACATGGATGTCTTCGACCCATCGGTCGCGCCGGGCGTGGCGACACCCTCCTGGGGCGGGCTGACGGCTCGCGAGGGGATCGAGCTCATGCGCAGCCTTTGGGGCCTCAACATCGTCGCGATGGATTTCAACACGGTGAGCCCGGCGCATGACGTGCAGGGGATGGCGGCACATCTCTGCGGGCACATGATGATGGAGGCGATGGTGCTGCTGGCCGGGCGCTGGGGGTTGCTGCCCGAAGGCTGAGCCGCCCTGGACAGGCCGCGCCGCCCGGAGGACAAGCCGGTATGACACAGCGCCTTTGCAGCATGACGGGCTTCGCGCGCGAGGCCGGCGCCCTGGCCGATGGCACCGCCTTCGCCTGGGAAATGAAATCGGTGAACGGGCGCGGGCTCGAGCTGCGCTTCCGCCTGCCGCCTGGCCTCGATGCGCTGGAAGGCCCCGCGCGCGAGGCGGCCGCGAAGCGCTTCAAGCGCGGCAATGTGCAGATCGGCCTGACCCTGAAGCAGGAGGGCCGCGCGCCGCTGGCCCCCGACATCGCGGCGCTGGACCGCATGGTGGAGATGGCACAGGCCCTCGCCGCGCGCCTGGGGGCTGAGCCGCCGCGCGCCGAGGCGCTGCTGGGCCTGCCCGGCATCTTCCGCGCCGAACAGCCGGAGCCGAGCGAGGCGGAGGAGGAGGCGCGTCGCGCCACGCTGCTCGCCACCTACCAGCGCGCGCTGGGAGCGCTGTGGGATTCGCGCGCGGCAGAGGGGGCGCGGCTTTCGCGCATTCTCACCGCGCTGCTGGACGAGATCGCGGCCCTTTGCGCGGCGGCGGCAGCCGAGGCCGCGACGCAGCCCGAGGCGCAGCGCGCGAAGCTGATGGACAGCCTCAACGCCCTGCTGGGCGAGGCCGGCAGCCGCCGCTTCCCGGAGGAGCGCCTGGCGCAGGAGGTGGCGCTGCTCGCCGCCAAATCCGATGTGCGCGAGGAGCTGGACCGGCTGGGCGCGCATCTCGCGGCCGCGCGCGCGCTGGTGGCGGAAGGCGAGGGTGCCGGGCGCAAGCTCGACTTCCTTGTGCAGGAATTCGTGCGCGAGGCGAACACGCTGTGCAGCAAATCGGCCAGTGTCGCGCTGACGCGCATCGGGCTGGAGCTGAAGGCCGCCATCGAGCGGCTCAGGGAGCAGGCGGCGAATGTTGAGTGACCCGTCCGATCGCGGAGCGGAGCGGAGCGTGAATCGGCCGGGCGATATGCCACGTCGCGGGGTATGCCTGGTGCTGGCCTCGGCGCCCGGCGGCGGCAAGACCAGCGTCTCGCGCGAATTGCTGAAGACCGAGCCCGAGCTGGCCCTTTCCGTCAGCGCCACCACCCGCGCGCCGCGCCCGGGTGAAGAGGAGGGCGTGCACTACTTCTTCCGCACGGCCGAGCAATTCGCCGCCATGGTCGCGGCCGACGAACTGCTGGAGCATGCGAGCTTCCTCGGCCGCTCCTACGGCACGCCGCGGGCGGCGGTGGAGGCGGCGCTGCGTGCCGGGCGCGACGTGCTCTTCGACATCGAATGGCAGGGCCATCGCCAGTTGCGGGAGAAGATGCCGGCCGATGTCGTCGGCATCTTCCTGCTGCCGCCCTCGATCGAGGAGCTGGAGCGCCGGCTGCGCGGCCGCAACCAGGACAGCGACGCGGAGATCGCGAAGCGCATGCTGGCCGCCCGCACCGAGCTCTCCCATTGGGACGAATTCGACCATGTGCTGGTGAATGAGGATTTCGCGGCGACGGTGGCCAGCGTGCGCGCCATCCTGCATGCGGCGCGCACCCATCGCAGCCGCCAGCCCTGGCTGCCGGGCTTCGCGGCGACGCTGCTCGGGCCCGCGTGAGAGACGCCTTCCTCGTCCTGATCGAGGTGGTGGCGCCGATCTTCGCCATCATCGCGGCGGGGTATCTTTCCGCCGCGCGGGGCTTCGTGGATGCGGCCGGGTTCAAGGGCCTGAACATCTTCGCCTTCTCGCTAGCCGCCCCGGCGCTGCTTTTCGCCAGTGGCACCGCTGGGCACCAGGGCGGTGGCGCAGCGGCGCTGGCCTATTTCGCGGCGGCCGCGTTGCTTTACGCGGCGGTGCTCTGGGGCGCCAGGCGCGCGGGAATGGGGCTGGCCGCGGGCGGCATGCTGGCGCTTGATGTCAGCTACGGCAACACGGTGATGATGGGCATTCCCCTCATCCTCGCCGCGTTCGGCACGCCGGGGCTTTCCATCCTGCTCACCATCCTGGCGCTGCATTCCATGGTGCTTCTGGGGGCGGCGACGGTGGTGGCCGAGATCGGGCAGAACCAGCGCGCGGCGCCGCTGCGCCTCCTCAAGACCACGCTGCTGGGTGTCGCGAGCAATCCGGTGGTGATGGCGGTGATCCTCGCCATGCTCTGGAGCGCGCTGCATCTGCCGGTGCCGGGGGCTGCGCGGCGCACGCTGGAATTGCTGGGCGCGGCCTCGCCGCCCGTTGCTCTCTTCTGTCTCGGCGGCAGCCTGCATGGCTTCGACGCGCGGGCGGCCTGGCGGCAGATGTCGGTGACCGTCACACTCAAGCTCGTGGCGCTGCCCGTGCTGGTCTGGGCCATCACCTCGCTGATGGGCCTCTCCGAGCTGGAGATCGCGGTGGCGACGGTGACGGCGGCGCTGCCGACCGGCGCCAATGCCTTCCTGCTGGCCCGGCGCTATGCGGTGGGGACGGAAGCCTCGGGCGCTTCCGTCCTTGTTTCCACCTTGCTGTCGCTGCTCACGCTGACGGTGCTCCTGGCGGTGTTCCGGCCTTAGCGGGCCGCAGCTTGGCCATCGCCTTCGCCGCGCCCTCATTCACCCAAGCCGGCGCCTGCCCCTCCTGCCGGGCGCAGGCCATGAGGAACACCGCGACCATCAGATAGGCGAAGGCCAGCGCGGGCGTCACTGCGAAGCCGACCGCCGGCCCATGCATCAGGCCGAAGAAGGTCATCACCGCCCCCGCCGCCGCGAAGCCCGAGGCCTTCACATATTCGCGCTCGATGATGAAGACGGCGATGGCACCGAGCACCAGCCCGCCCAGGATCGCGCCCTCACCCATCACGGCGAGCCCCGGATAGAGCACGCCCATGCCGATCAGCTTGTCCATCCCGACGGCGGCCGCATTGGTGCCGGCGGCCCCCAGCGCGCCATCCACCAGCGTCTTCGCCCAATGCGCGAGATGCGGCGTCAGCGAGAGCACCACGGCCGGCGCATGGCCCTTCGGCACCTCCTGGAAGGCCTGCGCGCCGATCAGCATGCCGATGTAGAGCAGGATCGGCGCGATCGCGACGACGGGCACCAGCGCCAGCAGCACGGAGGCGATGCCGAGCCAGGTGAAGACCAGCACGGCCACACCCGTCGCCGCCGAATAGCCGATGCGCCCGCCCATGGATTTCCAGCCGGGGTGGCCGATGTACACGGCGTTGATGAAGGGGTTGCCCATGCAGCAGCCGATCAGGCTGACCACGCCATCGGCCGTCAGCACGCGCGTCGTGGGGTAGTGGTCGCCGGCGGCTTCGGCGCTTTCCACATTGTCCAGCGCCTCTACCAGGTCATAGATGCCGAAGGGGATGGCGGTGACCAGGATGATCCCGATGAACTCGAACCCGCCGAACACGTGGCCGATCGCCGGCATCGGGATGTGCAGGCCGAGTTGGCTGAAGGATGCGCCGAGCGCGGTCAGCCCCACGCCGCCGAAGCCGAGGCCCAGCGCCGCCGCCCCCCAGGCGATGACCAGGCCGAAGGCGATGGCGACGAGGCCGGCCGGGATGTTGCGCGGATAGCGGAAGCCACCGAATCAGGCGACGAGGATCACCGCGAAGCAGATCAGGCCGAGGATCGGCGTCATGAACATCTCGAGCGCGGGCCGCATCGCGATGAAGGTGACGGAGACGCCGGCCAGCGTGCCCAGCAACGCCGCGCGCGGCGTGATGCGGCGGATCCAGGGGGCCGCATAGGCGCCGAAGATCAGCACGAAGCTCTGGATGAAGACCCAGGTGAGCCCCGCCTCCCAACCCTTGATCGGATCGCCCGTCAGCCGCGCGATCGGCATCATGATGACCAGGCAGACCACGAACATGTGCGGCACGGAGATGCCCGAAGGGAGCGCGCAGACATCGCTGCGCCCCGTCTGCTTCATCAGCCGCCAGCCGAGATAGGCGTAGTAGCCGGTGGAGAGGAACATCATCAGCCCCGCGGCGGGCAGGATGCGCCCGAAGACGATCTCATCGGGCATGCCGACGACGAAGCGCAGCAGCCCCGTCAGCACCAGCAGGTTCACCAGGATGTTCGTGCCGAAGCCGAACAGGGCGTTCCAGTCGCCCGGAGTCCAGAGCTGGGTGCGCGTCATGGGCTGGTCTCCTTAAGGGCAGCGATGGCGGAATCCGATGTGGCGACCCAGCCGAAGATCCCCCCTTGGGCATGGATCATGGCCAGCGCGGCGGCGTGGAATTCGGGGAAGTAGGAGGCGCAGGCATCGCTGATGACGGCGCAGCGGAAGCCGCGGTCATTGGCCTCGCGCACCGTGGTGCTGACACAGACCTCGGTGGTGACGCCGGCGACCAGCAGGGCCTCGATCCCGCGGTGGCGCAGGATGGGTTCGAGGTCGGTCGCCCAGAAGGCGCCCTTGCCGGGCTTGTCGAGCACCACCTCGCCGGGCAGCGGCGCCAGTTCGGGGATGATGTCGTGCCCGGCCTCGCCGCGCACCAGGATGCGCCCCATAGGGCCGGCGTCACCAATGCGCAGGCCGGGCGGGCTGCGGGTCAGCTTGGCGGGCGGGCAATCCGTGAGGTCGGGGCGGTGGCCCTCGCGCGTGTGGAGGATCAGCAGGCCGGCGGCGCGGCCGGCGGCGAGCAATGCGGCGCAGGGGGCGATGGCGGCGTGCAGCTGGGTGACGTCATTGCCGAGGGCGGCGCCGAATCCGCCCGGCTCCAGGAAGTCGCGCTGCATGTCGATGACGAGGACGGCCGTGCGGGCGGGCTCGAAGGTGAAGGGGCCAGGCAGGGCCTCGATCCGACGCAGCATCCACAACCCTCCGGGTATCGGAGGGAAGAAATCAGATTCTCGCCGGACCCAACGCAGGAAATTGCCGCGTAAATAGACTTTAGCGCATGAATTGCCGCAGCGCAGGCCCTATCCGCGCCAAATTGCCGCTGATTTCATCACGCGACCTCCAGTGCCGGGTCCAGCCCCAGCGCCAGAGCCAGCACCTCGAGCCGGCGCAGGACGCTCTCGCCCGCGAAGACGCCCGCCCCCTGTTCGAGCCGCAGCACCAGCCGCCGCCCGCGCCGTTCGAGTTGCGTCGCGTCCAACAGGCTCGGCACGCCGCCCGAGAGCGTGTAGGCGAGGCGCAGCGCCGCCCCCAGGATTTCCGCCCGCCGCACCGAGGCGGCCGAGAGCAGCAGCCGCGCCGGGGCCAGAAACGGGGCCTGCGGGTCCGCCTCGTAGCGGAGTGCGACGACGAGGGCGAGGAAGGCGCGCGCGTGGTGGTCGAGCCCCACGCCATGTAGGCGCAGCAGGCGGAAGAAGGCCTGTTCGGCGCGGTATTCCGGGTGGTCCAGCGCGCCGCTGTCGCTGATCCAGCAGGCGGCGATGCGCAGGCCGGGCTCGCCATCGCCCTCCTCGATCAGCGGTTCAGTCCAGCGCAGCAGGGCGGGCGGCAGGCCGGCATCGCGGCCGAGGCGCAGGCCGATTTCCTGCGCGGCTGCCAGCAGCGGGTCGCGCGCGCGCTCGGCCGCGTGCAAGCGGCGGCCATACCAGCCCTCGCGTAGCCCGTTCGCCGAGAAGACAACGCGCGCCGCACCCGAGGCGCGCAGCAGCCGGCGCATGACCACGGCGGCGAAGGGCAGGTCTCCCACGCGCTTGGTGGGGGCGGCGGGCATGCGCTCCAGCGACTTGCGCGGCGCGTTCATGACCACGCCCGCGAGGTCCCGCGCTTCCTCGCGCCGGATCGCGTAGTGATGCACGATGGCCAGCGGATAGCCGGTCTGCGCGATATGGATCCGCGCCAGCGCGCGGAAGGTGCCGCCCACCAGGAACAGGTCCTTCACTGGTGTCGCACCCAGCCACGGCACGCGCTTGAGCTCCGCCTCCGCGATGCTGCGCGCGCGTGCGATATCGCCCTCGGCGCGATCAGCCAGGCGAATGGTGCCCAGCGGCAGGGAGGCCGTCTCCATGATCCGCCCCTGCACCAGGCGCACCAGTTCGAGCGAACCGCCGCCGAGATCGCCCAGCACGCCATCGGCCTGCGGCACGCCGAGCAGCAGGCCCTGGGCCGAGAAGCGCGCCTCCTCATCGCCGGAGAGGATGGTGATGCGCGCCCCGGGCATCACCTGCGCGAGGCCTGCCATGAAGGCGGGGCCGTTGGTCGCATCGCGCACCGCGGCGGTCGCCAGCACCTCCACGGGATCCGCCCCCATGCCGCGGGCCAGGGCATGGTAGCGGCCGAGCACGGTCAGCGTCTGCGCCGCCGCTTCCTCGTTCAGCAGGCCCGTGCTGTGCAGCCCGCGGCCGAGGCCCAGCACCGCCTTTTCGTTGAAGATGGCATGCGGGTTCCGCAGCAGCCCCTCATAGACCACGAGGCGAACCGAGTTGGAGCCGAGATCCACCACGCCGAAACGCGGCGGGTGCTGGGGCGAAGACGCCATCACATCAATCCTGGTGCAGCCGATCCGTCTTGGGGCGGCGTCCTGAGGCGCGGGGCGGCGGCGCGTGGAGTGCGCTGCCCCGGCCCGAGAGGGAGGGGTTGGTCATGAAATACTCATGCGCCGAGAATTGGCGCGGGTCGGGCGTGCGGCGCCGCCAGCTTCCATCGGGCTCCAGGTCCCAGCTCTGCGCCGCGTCACGCAGGTTCACTACCATGATCTGGTCCAGCACCTGGGCATGCACGGTCGCGTTCTCGACCGGCACCATGGTCTCGACGCGCCAATCCATGTTGCGCGCCATCCAGTCCGCGCTGGAGATGAAGACGCGGGCGCGGCGGGACGGCAGACGGTGGCCATTGCCGAAGCAGTAGATGCGGCTGTGCTCCAGGAAGCGGCCGACGATGCTCTTCACGCGGATATTCTCGGACAGGCCCGGCACGCCCGGGCGCAGGCAGCAGATGCCGCGCACCACGCATTCGATGCGCACGCCCGCCATGCTCGCGCGGTAAAGCGCGTCAATCAGTTCGCTGTCCACCAGGCTGTTCATCTTGAGCCAGATGCCCGCGGGCTTGCCCGCGGTCGCGAAGGCGATCTCCTGCTCGATCAGCCCCATCAGCGAAGGGCGGATGGTGAGCGGCGCGAAGGCGAGCCGCTCCATCGCCTCGGGCCGGGCATAGCCGGTCATGTAGTTGAAGAGTTTGGAGGCATCACGCGTCAGGGTCGGATCGGCCGTGAAGAAGCTGAGGTCGGTGTAGATGCGCGCCGTGATCGGGTGGTAGTTGCCCGTGCCGAAATGCGCGTAGCTGCGCAGATTGGCACCCTCGCGGCGGATGACGAGGCTGATCTTGGCGTGGGTCTTGAGCTCCACGAAGCCATAGACGACCTGCACGCCGGCGGCTTCGAGTTCCCGCGCGATGGAGATGTTGCGCTCCTCGTCGAAGCGGGCCTTCAGCTCCACCATGGCGGTGACGGATTTGCCGGCCTCCGCCGCCTCGATCAGCGCGCGGGCGATCGGGCTGTCGCGGCTCGTGCGATACAGCGTCTGCTTGATGCCGACCACATTCGGATCGCGCGCCGCCTGCCGCAGGAACTGCACCACCACGTCGAAGGATTCGTAGGGGTGATGGACCACGATGTCCTTGGTGCGGATGGCCGCGAAGCAGTCGCCGCCGAAATCCAGGATGCGCTCGGGGAAGCGCGGCGTGTAGGGCGTGAAGAGCAGGTCCGGCCGGTCATCCACGATGAGCGCCTTGAGGTCGGCGACCCCGAGCAGCCCATCCACGGCGAAGACCGCCGAGCGGTCGGCGTCCAGCTCCTCCGCCACGAAATCAATCATGTCGGACGGCATGCGCCCATCCACGGCGAGGCGGATGGCACGGCCGCGGCGGCGCCGCTTCAGCGCCGTCTCGTAGCTGCGCACCAGGTCCTCTGCCTCTTCCTCGAATTCTACGTCGGTGTCGCGGATCAGGCGGAACAGGCCGCGCTCGGCCGGGATGAAGCCGGGGAAGAGGTGGTGCAGGTTCAGCGCCACCACATCCTCCAGCACGGCGAAGCGGATGCCGCCCTCGCTGCTCGCGGGCATGCGGATGAAGCGGTCCACCTGGGGCGGCAGCGTCACCAGCGCGCGCATGGTCCCGCCATCCTCCTCGCGCACCAGCTTCAGCACCATGCAGAGCGCGAGGTTCGAGATGAAGGGGAAGGGATGCGCGGGGTCCACCGCGAGCGGCGTGATGAGCGGGAAGATGCGCTCCTGGAAATACTGCTCGAGCCAGATGATGTCGGCCGGCTGCAGTTCATCGGCGTCGAGCACGGCGAAGCCCGCCGGTCGCAGCAGATGGCGCAGCGTGCGCCAGGCCTCCTGCTGGCCCTCGATCAGCGTGGCGCCGCGCGCCTGGATGGCGGCGAGCTGCTGCGTGGGGGTGAGGCCATCGGGCGTCAACGCCTGCACGCCCTCGCGCTCCTGCCCGACCAGGCCCGCCACCCGCACCGAGTAGAACTCGTCGAGGTTGGAGCCGGAGATGGCGACGAAGCGCAGCCGTTCCAGCAACGGGTGCTGCGGGTTCGCCGCCTCCTCCAGCACGCGGGTGTTGAAGTCGAGCCAGGAGAGCTCCCGGTTAAAGAAGCGGCCGGGGTCGCTGAGCGGCGCGGGCTGCGGGAGGGTAAGGGCTTCGGCGGAGGACATGGCGGCAACCTACAGCAAGGCCGCGCCGGGTGGCATGGGTCCCGGCACCGATGTCTCCGAACCGTCATCCATGAGCGGTGCCAGCACGTCGAGCGCGGCGGCGCGGGTCAATCGGCGGCCGGCGGCGAGCGAGGCGCGGTCGAGCCGGGCGACCGCCTCGGCCATCACCGCCGCGCGGCGTGGCAGGCGGCGGCGGAGTGCCGCGAGCAGACCGGGGTCGAGCTGGATCTGCCGGTCGGCCGCGTGCTTGGCCAGCAGCGCATCGAGCAGCGCGTCCGAAGGCTCGTCGAGCTGCGCGACCGCGGTGGCGGCAAGGCGCGAGCGCAGATCGGCCAGCGCCACCCGCCAGCGCGAGGGCGGGAGGGGTGCTGCCATCAGCAGGTGCAGGCGGGCCTCGGCGCAGGCATTCATGAGGTGGAGCAGGGCGGTTTCCTCGCCGGGCAGATCGGCCTCGTCCAGCGCCACGCCGCGGGTCGGCGCCTCGGGCAGGCCGGTGAGGTCGGGGCCGCGCAGCAGCGCCCAGCCCTCGGCCTCGGCCGTCGCGTGCAGCAGATGCGTCTTGCCGGTGCCGGGCGGGCCGGCCAGCAGCAGGCGCCCATCGGGCCAGCGGCCGGGGGCGGAAAGCCAGCGCAGCGCCTCGTCATTGCTCGCATCGGGGACGAAATCGGCCGCCGCGAAGGAGGGGGCGGATTCCATGGGGAGTGCCAGCTGGGAGGGGATGGTCATTTTGCGCCCTCAAGCGCCGGGCGCCGGCTTGGCTTCGCGCCGTGGCTGGTGTGCGGGTGGGGCGGGCGGTCTGGGCGCGCCGGCCGCTGTGCGGCCGGGTGATCCTGGGTTGTCGCCTCAAACGCCGGGCGCCGGCTCCGCCGGCTTGGTGTCGCGCCGCGGCTGGCGTGCGGGTGGGGCGGGCGCGTTGCGGCCGGACCCTCCAGGGGCATCGCGAGCTGGGTCAAATGCCGGTTCTCGGCGGGTCGAGGTAGAGCGGGCTTTCCAGGTAACGGCGCAGCCAGTGGCGCGCCAGCACGCCGATGGCCGCTGCGATCGGCACCGCCAGCAGCACGCCCAGGAAGCCGAAAGCCACGCCGCCCGCAAACAGCGCGAAGATCACCCAGACGGCGTGCAGTTCCACCCGGTCGCCGATCAGGCGGGGATAGATGATGTAGGCCTCCAGGATCTGGCCGGTGACGAAGACGGCCATCACCATCAGCACGCCGTTCCAGTCGCCCCATTGGCCGACCGCGAGCAGCACCGCGAGCGCGAAGCCGGTGAAGGAGCCGACATAGGGGATGAAGGACAGGAAGCCCGAGACCAGCCCCACCATCAGCCCGAGCTCCAGCCCGATCAGCGAGAGCGCGCTGGCATAGAAGACGCCGAGCGCCAGGCAGCAGAGCAATTGCCCGCGCAGCCAGGCGGAGAGCACGCGGTCCATGTCGCGCGCCAATTGCCGGAGCGAAGCGGCGGAGCGGCGGGGCAGCCAGCTTTCCATCCGCGCCATGATGCCCGGCCAGTCCCGTAGCAGGTAGAAGCTGACCACGGGGGTGACGACGGCGAGCGTGAAGACGTTGAACAGCGCGAAGCCGCCGCCGATCAGCCGTGTCGCGGCGGTGCCGAGCCAGCTCACCATCGCGCCCGCCTGGCCGATGATCAGCTCGCGCAGGCGCGCATCCACCATCTCGGGCCCGGCCGCTTCCTCCAGCGAGAGTAGGAAGTCGCGCAGGCCCGCATTGATGGTGGCGACATAGCCGGGCAGGCGGGCGAGCAGGGTGCCGATCTGCGCGATGATGAGCGGATAGAGCAGCAGCAGCGCCAGCAGGCAGAGCAGCAGCAGCATGAACACGAGCACCATCGCCGCCACGCCGCGCGGCACGCCGAGGCGCGTGACGCGCGTCGCCAGCGGGTCGAGGAAATAGGCGATGCAGATGGCCAGCACGAAGGGCGTCAGGATTCCCGAGAAGAGCCAGAAGGCGAAGATCAGCGTGGCCAGCACGCCGATGGTGAGCATGGTGCGCTGCCGGCGCGTCGCCACCATCGGGCCCGGGCGGCCGCGGCCCGGGGCGGGGATGGGTTCGCTCAAGGCAGGGGCCCCTGCACCCGCCGCGCCGCCTGCGCGACATAGGCGATGCCCGAGGCCAGCGTGCTCGCCGCCACCAGCCAGATCAGCAGGGTGATGGCGGTTTCCATCGGCACGTCGAAGCCATGGATGAAGAGGGCCAGCGCCGCGAGCGCGATCTGCAGCAGCGTATTGAGCTTGGAGATCCAGAGCGGGCGGATCGGCGGGCGGTTGCCCACCATCCAGAGCAGCGTCAGCCCGCCCACGATCACGAGGTCCCGGAAGACGACGAGGATGGCGAGCCAGTCCGGCAGCACGCCGATGGCGGCAAGCGTGACATAGACCGAGACCAGCAGCGCCTTGTCCGCCACCGGGTCGAGCAGGGCGCCGATGGCCGAGCGCGCATTGCGAACCCGCGCCAGCCAGCCATCCAGCGCATCCGAGATCCCGGCCGCGAGGAAGAGAAGGAAGGCCTGGTCCAGCCGATGCTGCAGGATCAGCCAGATGGTGCCGGGCACGGCGACGAGCCGCGCCAGCGTGATCATGTTGGGCAGCGTCAGCAGGATCTGGGGTGGGGGGCTCTCGCTCATTGCGGGCGCCGCCTCAGCCCCCGGCACCCAGCGAGACCTGCCAGGTGGCGCCGTTGGGGGTGACGACGAGGCCGGCACCGCTGAGCGCCGCCGCGGCCTCCGCCGCCGGCTGCCGGAGGCCGAGGCGGAAGCGCGCCGCCTCCATGCTCAGCGAGACGATCTCCATGCTGGCCACGCTGCCCGAGGCGCGCAGCCGGCGCCGCAGCTCCAGCCATTCGCCGAGCGAGCTGTGCTGGCTGCTCGCCTCCATGTAACCCTGCGCCGCCATGGGAATGTTGAGCGCGAGGCCGCCGCCGCCGCCGCCAGCCGGGGGCGTGAAGCTGCGGCCGGTGCTGGAGGCCACGAGGCCCGGGTTGAACTGCACGGTGAGCCGCCCGGAATAGCGGGTGGGCGTCGTCCGCTCCTCCTCCACGATCAGGGCGGCGACCATGTTCTCGAGCTGCGAATCCGGCGGGGTGGGCCCGCCCGTCGCGCCGGTCTGCTCCAGCAGGCGCTGCCAGGCGATGCGCCGGGCGCTGGCATGCGCGCGGTCCCGCGCCAGCACCGCGTTCTCGGCCGTGGCTTCCGCCGGCACGCCGCGCTGCACCAGGGGGTTGTCCTGGGCCGCGACGGGCGGGCAAAAGAGCAGCGCCAGCATGGCTGCGGCCAGCAGGTGGCGGATTGCCCGCAGCCGTCGGATTGTCGGGGCGGCCCTGACCATCTATCCCATCCTCATCGCACCACGCTCGTGTAGCCCATCGGAGGCGGCCCTGAACAGTTCCGAGAAGCCCGAAGCCCCCGCCCAGGGGCTGACCTATGCCGCCGCCGGGGTGGATATCGAGGCCGGCGACGCGCTGGTGGAGCGCATCAAGCCGCTCGCCCGCAGCACGAACCGTGCCGGCAGCATGGGGGGCCTCGGCGGCTTCGGCGCGCTGTTCGACCTGAAGGCGGCGGGCTTCACCGACCCGGTGCTGATCTCTTCCACCGATGGCGTCGGCACCAAGCTGCGCCTGGCGATCGAAGCTGGGATTCACGACAAGGTCGGCATTGACCTCGTCGCCATGTGCGTGAACGACCTGATCGTGCAGGGGGGTGAGCCGCTCTTCTTCCTGGACTATCTCGCGACCGGCAAGCTCGACGTGGCACAGGCGGCGGAAGTCGTCTCCGGCATCGCCGAGGGCTGCCGGCAGGCGGGCTGCGCGTTGGTCGGCGGCGAGACGGCCGAGATGCCCGGCATGTATCACGGCGGCGACTACGACCTGGCGGGCTTCTCGGTGGGTGCCGCCGAGCGCGGCGCGCTGCTGCCGAAGCAGGTCGGCCCGGGCGACGTGCTGATCGGCCTTGCGTCCTCCGGCGTGCATTCCAACGGATTTTCCCTGGTGCGGCGGGTGATCGCGGCGGCGGGGCTGGGTCTGGGTGACCCCGCACCCTTCGCGCCCGGGCTTTCGCTCGGCGAGGCGCTGCTGGCGCCCACGCGCATCTATGTCCGCCCGCTGCTGGCGCTGCATCGTGTGGGCCTGCTCAAGGCGGCCGCCCACATCACGGGCGGCGGGCTGCCGGGCAACCTTCCCCGCGTGCTGCCCGAGGGCCTGGGGGCGGAGGTCGTGGCCGGGTCCTGGCCGGTGCCGCCGGTATTCTCCTGGCTCGCCAAGGCGGGCGGCGTGGCCGAGGCCGAGATGCTGCGCGTCTTCAATTGCGGGCTCGGCATGGTCTGCGTGGTGGCCGAGGCGGATGCCGAGGCCGGGCTCTCTCACCTCACGGCGGCGGGCGAGGCGGCGTTCCGCATCGGCCGGCTTGTGCCCGCGACCGGCGAGGCTGAGGTCACGCTGCAAGGCACGCTGGGGCTGTGATCCGCCCCCGCGTCGCCATCCTGATCTCCGGCCGCGGCTCCAACATGGTGGCCCTGCTGGAGGCGGCGGCGCATCCCGACTACCCCGCCGAAATCGCCCTCGTCATCTCCAACCGCGCCGAGGCGGCGGGGCTCGACCGCGCGCGGGACATGGGCGTGCCGGCGCTGGTGGTGACAAGCCGCGCGCGTGCGCGAAAGGATTTCGAGGCCGAGCTGGCCGAGGTGCTGGCGCGGCATGACATCACGATCCTGGCCCTGGCCGGCTTCATGCGCGTGTTGACCGAGGGCTTTGTCGCGGCCTGGGAGGGGCGGATGATCAACATCCACCCCTCGCTGCTGCCGAGCTTCCCGGGCCTTGACACCCATGCCCGCGCGCTGGCCGGCGGCGTGCGGCTGCATGGCTGCACCGTCCATCTGGTGAGTGCGGGCGTGGATGAGGGGCCGATCCTGGCCCAGGCCGCCGTGCCCGTGCAGATGCACGACACGGAGGAGAGCCTGGCCGCCCGCGTGCTGGAGCAGGAGCACCGGCTTTATCCGGCCGCACTCGCCTGGCTCGCGGCGGGGCGGGTCAGGGTGCAGGATGGCCGGGCCTATGTGGCGGCGGCGGATGCGCGCGGCCGCCTCGTGAACCCCTTGCCGGCCGGCGCGGCAGTTTCTACACAAGCGCCACGCGATTGAGGAACAAAGGCATGGCCGAGCAACCGATGAGCATCGAGATGGTCGAGGTGAAGTCCGAGGACATCATGGGCGAGCGCCGCGCGATGTTCGACGGCTTCATGGTCGCGACCAAGTGGGGCATCGGCGCCACCATCGTGCTCCTGGTCGGCATCTACCTGCTGTTCGGCTGAGCGCACCGGCCCGGCCGGTGATGCGGGGGCTGCCGCGGGGCGAGCACGCGCTGCATCCCCTCCTGCTGGCCCTGCTTCTCTTGATCCTGGTGGTGAAGCCGCTGGTCGAGCTGCGCTGGCTCCCCGGCTATGCCATGGCGATCGGCCTCCAGGCGGTGATCCTGGCGGGGCTTTTCTGTCTCGATGCCGCGCGGCATCGCACCCGGCATCTCGTCGTCGTGGCGCTGCTGACGGCGGCCGGCCTGCAGGGCCTGTCGCTCGGGCTTTCGGGTGGGACGCCCCCGCTGGTCGCGGCGGGTGCCGCGGCGCTGGCCTTGTCCACGCTGATCGCGGCCATCCTCGCGCAGGTCTTCGCCGCCGGGCGCGTCAACTTTCGCCGGATCGAGGGCGCGATCGCCGCCTATCTGCTGATCGGCCTGGTCTTCGCCTGCCTCTATGAGCTGCTGCACCGGCTCGACCCCGGCGCCTTCCTGCATCATGGCGCGCCCGCGTCCGAGGTGGGCGAGGTGGCGAGCTACCTGTTCTTCAGTTTCGTCACGCTGACCACGACCGGGTATGGCGATATTGTGCCCGTCCATCCCATCGCGCGCTCGCTCGCCATCCTGGAGGCGCTGACGGGGCAGCTCTACCTCGCCATCCTGCTGGCGCGGCTCGTCTCGCTGGAGATCGCGCATCGCCGGGATGGCGACGCGCCATGAAAAAGGCCGGGCCTTGCGGCCCGGCCTTTCGGCAGCGCGGTGTTCGGGGTTTAGCCGACCAGTTCGCAGCCCGCGAAGAAGTAGCTGATCTCGATCGCGGCGTTCTCCAGGCTGTCGCTGCCATGGACGCTGTTCGCCTCGATGCTCTCGGCGAACATCTTGCGGATCGTGCCCTCGGCGGCATTGGCCGGGTTGGTTGCGCCCATCAGGTCACGATGCGCGAGGACGGCGTTCTCGCCCTCCAGCACCTGCACGACGACGGGGCCGGAGACCATGAAGTCCACCAGGTCATTGTAGAAGGGGCGGGCGGCGTGGACCTCGTAGAACTTCTTGGCGTGCGCGCGGCTCATCCAGATGCGCTTCTGCGCGATGATGCGCAGGCCCGCCTTCTCATAGACGGCGTTGATGGCGCCGGTCAGGTTGCGGCGCGTGGCGTCGGGCTTGATGATGCTGAAGGTGCGTTCGATGGCCATGAGGGCGTCCCTTGACGTGATGTGGGGGGCAATTGCCCAAGCCCGGGCGCGGACGCAAGCCCTGATGGGCATCATTCGCGGGGCTCCCCCCGCATATCGGGCATGTCGCGACGCCTCAATCCCGTCTAAATCCCGCGCATGACCGTCCTCACCATCCAAGACCTGACCATCCGCATGGCGGGCCGCCCCCTCATGGAGGAGGCCTCCCTCCAGGTGGACACCGGCCGCAAGATCGGCCTGGTCGGGCGCAACGGCGCGGGCAAGTCCACGCTCATCAAGGCCATCCTCGGCGAGCTCCAGCCCGATGGCGGCGAGATCCGGCTCGCGCAGCGCGCCCGCATCGGCCATGTGGCGCAGGAGACGCCGGCCGGCGAGACCTGCCTGCTCGACATCGTGCTGGAGGCCGACACCGAGCGCGCCTCGCTGCTGGCCGAGCTGGACGGCCACCCCGAGGCGGTGCGCGCGGGTGAAATCCATGAACGTTTGATGGCGATCCAGGCCGATGCCGCGCCGGCCCGCGCGGCGACGATCCTGGCCGGCCTCGGCTTCGACGCGGCGGCGCAGCAGCGCCCGTCGCGCGAGTATTCCGGCGGCTGGCGCATGCGCGTCTCACTGGCCCGCGCGCTGTTCCTGGAGCCCGACCTGCTGCTGCTGGACGAGCCGACCAACCACCTCGACCTCGAAGCCGCGATGTGGCTGGAGGGCTGGATCGCGCGCTTCTCGGGGGCGGCCATCATCATCAGCCACGACCGTGGGTTGCTGGAGCGCTGCGTGGATTCCATCGCGCATCTCGATCGCCAGAAAATCACGCTCTACCCCGGCAATTTCGAGAATTTCGTGCGCATCCGGACCGAGCGCGCGGCGCAGGTGGCCGCGCAGAACGTGAAGCTCGCGGCCGAGCGCGCGCATATGCAGGCCTTCGTGGATCGCTTCCGCGCCAAGGCCAGCAAGGCGCGCCAGGCGCAATCGCGCATCAAGGCGCTGGAGCGGATGCCGGCGCTGGAATCCATCGTGGAGGACGTGGCGACGCGCTTCCAGTTCCCGCAGCCCGAGCAGCTCTCGCCGCCCATCCTGACGGTCAGCCGCGGCAATGTCGGCTATGGCAATCACGTGGTGCTGCGCGACCTCGACATCCGGATTGACCAGGAGGACCGGATCGCGCTGCTGGGGGCCAATGGCAATGGCAAATCCACGCTGGCCAAGCTGCTGGCCGGCCGGATGCAGCCCATGTCCGGCGATATCCATCGCGACCGGCGGATGCGCGTGGGCTATTTCGCGCAGCACCAGGAGGATGACCTGGACCTCGAGGGCACGCCGCTCAGCCACATGATGCACGCCCTGCCGCGCGCAACGGCGGGGCAATGCCGCTCGCAGCTCGCGCGCTTCGGGCTCGATGCGGACCGCGCGGAGACGCAGGTGAAGGGGCTTTCCGGCGGCGAGAAGGCGCGGCTGCTGATGGCGCTGACGACGCGCGACGCGCCGCACATGCTCATCCTCGACGAGCCGACCAACCACCTCGACATTGACGCGCGCGAGGCGCTGGTGAAGGCACTGGCGGATTACGAGGGCGCCGTGATCCTCATCAGCCACGACCCGCATCTGGTGGAGCTGGTGGCGGACCGGCTCTGGCTGGTGGCGGGCGGCAAGGTGACGCCCTTCGACGGCGACCTGGATGACTACCGCGCGCAGCTCGGTGGCCGCACGGCGGCGGCGGCGCGCCGGGAGGAAAAGAAGGACGAGCGCAAGCAGGGGCGCGTGGCGGGTGTGGAGGTTCGCGCCGCGCATGCGCCGCTGCGCGCGCGGCTGAAGGGCATCGAGGTCACGCTGGCGAAGCTGAACGAGGAGGCGAAGGTGATCGAGGGCGCACTGGCCGATCCGCGCCTTTACGAGCGGGGCAAGACCGACCTCATCACCCGCGCCACGGCCCGGCGCGCAGCCATCGCCAAGGATGTCGAGCGGCTGGAGATGGAGTGGCTGGAGATCACGGAGAAGCTGGAGGCGGCGTGAGCGCCAGTTGCGCCAACCCCAGCAGCCCGGGCTGCGGGTGCAGGATGCGCTGGACCGGCACGCGGGCCAGATAGGCGCGCATGCGCGGCCGGTCCTGGAAGCGTTCCAGGAAACCCGCGGGGTCGGCCGGCGCGCGGGCCACCCCGCCGGCGAGGAACACGCCGCCGCGCGCGCCCAGCGTCAGCGCCACATCACCGCAGAAGCCCCCAAGGCCGCGCCAGAACACGGCCAGCGCCTCGCGCGCCACGGGGCAGCCGGCCGCGGCGGCGGCGCTGATCTCGGGGCCGTCGCGGGGTGGGACGGCGATGCCGCGCAGCTCGGCGATTCCTTCATGCAGCGTGGCGAGGCCGAGGCCGGACAAGAGATCCTCGGCCGAAACCGCGCCCTGCCGGGCCTGGAGCCAGGCGAGGAGCGCGGCCTCCGTCGCATCGCGCGGCGCGAAGCCCATATGCCCGGCCTCGGTCGCCAGCGCGCCATGGCCGGGGATGAAGCCGGCGACGCCGAGGCCGGTGCCGGGTGCCACGATGGCCTGGGGCGCGCCCGGGCTCGGCGCACCCTCCTGCCAGGGTTCAACATCCGCGGCGGTGAGGGCGGGCAGCGCCCAGGCCATGGCCTCCAGGTCATTTACCAGCCGCACGGAGGCGAGGCCGAGGGACACGGCCAGGGCAGGGGCGTCGAATTCCCAGACGCCATTGGTCAGCCGGGCGTGTTCGCCCTCGATGGGGCCGGCGATGGCAAGAATGGCCGCACGGGCGGGCCCCAGCCCAGCGAGCGCGGTCCGCATCGCGGCCAGCGGCGTCGCGTGCTCCATGACACGCTGTGCCACCACGCGGCTGAAGCGGCCGCCCTCGGCCAGGGCGAAGCGGGCCTGGGTGCCGCCGATATCGCCGATCAGTGTCGTCAAATGGCCGCCGCTTCGTCTGACAGCGCGATGATGCGCTCCATGCGCGGCACCAGGTCCATGGCAATGAACTCCCCATCCACCAGCGCCACCGCCTCGCCCCGCGCGGCGGCCTCAGCATAGGCGGCGACGAAGCGCCGGGCCTTCGCCACCTCGGCCGCATCGGGCGTGAAGGCGGCGTTGATCGGCGCGATCTGATCCGGATGAAACACCACCTTGCCGCTGAACCCAAGCTCCTTCGCGGCGAGCGCATCGGCGTGGGTGCCGGCCACGTCCCGCAGGCCCAGCAGGAAGGGCGCGTCAATCGCCTGGATGCCAACCGCGCCGCAGGCGGCCGCAATGGTGGCGCGCGGGAATTCCAGCGCGCGGGCGGTGAGCGCGCCGCCGGTCTGCAAGGTGTAGTCGCCGGGGCCGAAGAACATGCCGACGAGGTTGGGCGAGGCATCGGCGATGGCGAGCGCGTTCAGCACCCCGCGCGGGGTTTCCAGCGTGGCGATGATGCCGATGTTTCGCCCGGCCAGAACAGCGTCGAGCTGCTGGAGCTGCGCCGCGCTCTCCACCTTCGGCACCAGCAGCGCGTCCAGATGGTCCAGCGGCAGGGCGGCGAGGTCGCGCGCGAAATCCTCGGTGCCGATGCCGTTGATGCGCACCGCGCGCTCGCGCCGGCCGAAATCCACCTCGCGCAGCACGGCGGCGATGGTGGCGCGGGCTTCTTCCTTTCGGCTGGGCGGCACGCCATCCTCGAGGTCGAAGGCCAGGCTGTCGGCCTGGAGCGTCGCGGCCTTTTCCAGGCGCTCGCGGCGATGGCCGGGGGTGATCATCATGGAGCGGCGCAGGCGCCAGGGTTTCGCGGTCATGCGGGGATTCCAGCGGGTGGGGTGAGGCCGAGGCGGCGGAAGCCGCTGTCCAGGATGACGCGGCGGAACTCGGCCTCGGCGCGGTCGGGGTCGCGGGCGCGAAGGGCCGCGAGCAGGTGGTCGTGGTTCAGCAGCACGCCCTCGCCCGCCGCCTCGAAGGCGGGGTGGCGGTGGAGAAACAGCCGCACGAGATGCGACATGGAGAGCCAGGCGCGCAGCAGAAATTCATTGCCCGAAGCTCGACAGACCAATTCGTGAAAATGCCAGTCGGCGTCGCGCCATTCGGCGACGCGGCCGGATTTCGCGGCGGCCAGGATGCGCGCGTGCTGCGCTTCCAGCTCGGCCAGTTGCGCAGGCGTGGCGCGGGCGGCCAGCAATCGCGCCGCCATGCCTTCGAGCGTGGCCCGCATCACCACCATCTGCGCCGCCTGCTCGGGCGACACCTGGGCCACGCGGGGCGAGCGGCCGGGGCGGCGTTCCACCAGCCCCTCGCCCTCCAGCGCCTTCAAGGCCTCGCGCAAAGGCCCGCGGCTGACGCCGAAGCGGGCGGCGAGGCTCGCTTCGATGATCCGCTCGCCCGGCGCCAATTCGCCCGCGCGCATCGCCTCCACCATGCGCGCGGCCAGCGTCTCCGGGAGGGAGGCGCGGTGCGGCAGGGTGGAAGCGTCGAGCACTCAGATCACTTCGAGCTTGGTCAGCCGTTCGATCTCGGCCGCGTCCAGCTTCAGCCAATCCTTGTAGACCTCGTCATTGTGCTCACCCATGGACGGGCCAAGCCACTTCACCTTGCCCGGCGTATCCGTCAGGCGCGGCACGAGGTTGGGGATCGCAAGCTCGCCTACGCGCGGGTCCTTCATCATCAGGATGTTCTCGCGGTGCTTGTATTGCGGGTCCTGGAAGATTTCCTCGATGGAATAGACGGGGCCGCAGGGCACCTGCTCACGCTCGCAGATCGTCATGAGTTCGTCGCGCGTGTATTGGCTGGTCCAGTGGCTGACATAGGCATCCACCTCGCCGCGCGCGGCCTCGCGCTGCTTGATCTTGCCCCACTTGCCCTCGCCAGCCCATTCGGGAACGCCCATGGCATCGGCGAGCCGCGCGAAGATCTTGTCGCTGGTGCAGGCGATGGCGATCCAGCGCTTGTCCTTCGTCGGGTAGTGGCTGTGCGGGACGACATTGACGGTGCCGGGCCCCATGCGCTCGCGCACATAGCCGTTGAGCTGGAAGGAGGGGGCGAGCTCGTCCAGGATGCGGAAGATCGGCTCATAGAGGCCGATATCCACCACCTGGCCGCGGCCGGTTTTTTCCCGCGCCTGGATGGCGAGCAGCGCGCCCAGCGCGCCATAGAGGCCGGCCAGGTAGTCGGGGATGGTGGCGGAGCCGGGCGTCACCGGCGGGCGGTCCGGGTAGCCCGCGAGGTAGGACAACCCGCCAAAGGCATTGCCGATGCGGCCGAAGCCGGGGCGGCCGCTATAGGGGCCAGTCTGCCCGTAGCCGGAGATGCGGACCATGATGAGGCGGGGATTCACCTCCTTCATCACATCCCAGCCCAAGCCCCACTTTTCGAGTGTGCCGGGCTGGAAGTTCTCCACGAGGATGTCGGCCTCGGCCACCATGCGCTTCAGCAGGGCGGCGCCATCGGGCTTGCGGAGGTCCAGCGTGGCGGAGCGCTTGTTGCGGCACTCGGAGAGCCAGGGCAGCGTCTCGCCGCATTCGGTGACGGTGCCGAATTTCCGCAGCGGGTCGCCCACGATGGGCAGCTCCAGCTTGATCACGTCGGCGCCGAATTCGGCGAGCTGCGTGGAACAGAAGGGGCCGGCCAGGAAGCTGGAGACGTCAATGACGCGAATGCCGTCGAGCGGCATGACCTTGGGCGTATCGGACATGGTTTCCTCGGTTCAATTCTGTTGACAGTTTGCACTGGCTAAATTTGTCCGGTCAAGCCAGGATGGGCAAAATTCCCCACTGGGAACAACACGGAGGAAACCACATGATCCGAATCACCCGCCGCACCGCGCTGCTCGGCGCTCTGGCCACGCCCGCTCTCGCGCAGGCGCCCGCCTGGCCGCAGCGCCCGGTGCGCATCATCGTGCCCTATGCGGCCGGCGGGGGCACGGACCTTACCACGCGCGCGGTGATGGAAGCGGTCGGCCAGCGCCTCAACCGCCCCATGATCATCGAGAACCGGCCCGGCGCCGATGGCGCCATCGGCAGCGAGGTGGTGGCGCGCAGCGCGCCCGATGGCCACACGCTGACCGGCATCAACCCGACGCATCTGCTGCTGCGCCACACGGCGGCGAGCCTGCCCTATGACCCCGCGACCGACTTCACGCCCATCGCCGTCTTCGCGCTCTACTCCTTCGTGCTGCTGGCGGCCGCCGATGCGCCCTTCCGCGATGTGCCGGGGCTGATCGCCGCCGCCCGTGTGCGGCCGGGCGCCATCGCGCATGGCACGGCGGATGTGGCCTCCGGCGTCGTCGCCGCACAATTCGCGAAGACCGCCGGGATCGAGCTGAACGAGATCCGCTATGCCGGCGGCGGCGCCTCCACGCGGGACCTGATGGGCGGGCATCTGCCGCTCGCCTGGGTCAGCACCGCGACGGCCATGCCGCTGCTGCAGAGCGACCGTATCCGCATCATCGCCGTGACTTCGCCCCGCCCCTCGCCCTTCCTGCCGGAGGTGCCGACCTTCGCGAGCCTCGGCCTGGGCGCGGCGAGCTATGAGGGCTGGTTCGGCCTCTGGGGCCCGGCGCGCATCCCGGCCGAGGTGGTCGAGCGCATCAATGCCGAGGCCAATGCGGCCGCCGCGACCGAGGCGGTGCAGGCGCGTTTCCGGACCCTGGCCGTGGAGCCCGGTGCGCTGGATGTCGCCGGCGTGCAGAACCTGATGCGCGAGGATGCGGCGCGCTGGGCCCGCGCGGCCGAGGCGGGGCTGTTGCGCCGGGCGTCGTGAGGCGCCCAGGACGCGGCTTTACTCGCTGGCGATCACATAGGGCCCGGCGAGCCCGGCGCAGCCCCGGAATGCCTCCTGGCCGCCCACCGCCATAAGCGCGCGGCGGCCAGCCTCCGCGATGACGGCCGCGCTGCGCGGCGGCATCTCGGCCAGGAGGCTGCGACTTCCGGGCAGGATCAGCGTCGTCACGCCAGCATCCATGGCACGGGGCCGGCGGGTCAGGCTGTCGGGCTGGCCGCGCAGGCGGTTCAGCACGGCGGGAGAAGCTTCGCCAAGCTTGTCGCCCGGCCCCGCATCCGCGAAAACCGCGAAGACAGCCCGGCCGCCGCTCACGATCAGGGCGATGTCGCCCAAGCGCACCCCATGCTGCAGGCCGAAGGGGCCGTCCTCACCGGCGGGCAGGACGAAGTGCGGGACGGTGCGCGCATCGAGATACCGGCGCGGATCGGTCGGCTGGTATCTCGGATCGCCGAGGGAGGTGGTGCTGACGAAATAGGGCGTGGGCGAGCCATTGGCGTCGAGGGCAGGCGGTGGCACCCCGCATTGCTGGCGCCACCCCGGACCGCAGCTGCGCGGCGGCGCGTAGAAGCCGAAGATCCGCAGGCACTCTCCGGTATCACAACTGGGGAACCCGGCCTGTTGGAGGCGAAAGAAGTCCGCCTTACACCGCTCCGACGTGCCGTGCACCGAGAAGTCCGGATAGCGGTTGACCATCCTGCCATCGGGCCCGCGTTCCAGCACCGAGGCCCCGTTGCAGATGTGCAGAAGTCCCGGATCGACCGTCGTGGGGCCAAGGACGCGATGATAGGTGTTGGGCGCCCCATCGGCATTGACCGCGAGCCTGGATTGGAAGGCCACGACGCCATCGGCACGGAAGGCTGTCGCGAAGTCCCCCGTTCGGCCCGCCTGCAGCGGGCAGGGTTGCGCCAGGGCGGGGGCGGCCTGGGCGAGCAGAGCGCCGGTCAAGGCGAGAGCAGGCCAAAAAAAACCGGGTCGCGACATCGCAAATTCCTTGGGATGATGGTTCGATGGTCCCTGGGCGCGATAAGTGCGTCAAGCAATTTGAGGGTACGGATCCATGAGCACCGCAAGCACCGAGACCGAAATCACCGCCTGGCTCGCCACCCAGCAGCAGCCCATGCTCGATGCGCTCCAGGCGATGGTGAACACCGATGGCGGCAGCTACGACAAGGCTGGCGTGGATGCCGTGGGCGCCATCGTGAAGGAGTTCTGCGAGGGCCATGGCCTCACGGTGGAGACAGTGCGCGGGGAGAAGTTCGGCGACTGCATCCGCGCCATCCTCCCGCATGAGGGAACCGCCCGTGCCCGCGGCAATCACGCGCAGAACATCGTGTTGATGGGCCACCGCGACACCGTCTTCCCCAAGGGCGAGCCGGAGCGCCGCCCCTTCACCGTCCGCGATGGCCGCGCCTATGGGCCGGGGGTGGCGGACATGAAGGCCGGCCTCGTGATGAACATGTTCGTCCTCGCCGCCTTCAAGAAATTTGGCGGAGCACCTGGCCCTATGGTCGGCCTCTTCACCGGCGATGAGGAGATCGGCAGCCCCGAGGGCCGCGCGGTGATCGAGGAGGAGGCGCGCGGCGCGCGCGTCGTCTTCAACTCGGAGCCCGGCCGTCCGTCCGGCGGTGTGGTGACGGGGCGCAAGGGCGGCGTGTTCTCGGTGTTTGAGATCGAGGGCAAGGCCGCGCATTCCGGCGGCAACTTCACCGCCGGCATCTCCGCCATCGGCGAGCTTGCGCACAAGATCGTGGCCATCCACGCGCTGACCGATCTGGAGCGCGGGATCACGCTCAATGTGGGCCTCGTCTCCGGCGGGCAGAGCGTGAACACGGTGGCCCCCTCGGCCGTGGGGCAGATTGACCTGCGCTATGTGAACCCGGCCGATCGGGACGAGATCGTGGCCAGGCTGCACGAGATCATCGCGACCTCCTACGTGCCCGGCACCAAGGCGAAGCTCACCATCAAGGGCGAGTTTCTGCCGCTGACGCAGGATGCGGCGGCGGCGAAGCTGTTCGACCTCTACAAGGGCGCGGCCGCAGATGCGGGGCTCGACGTGAAGGGCGAGTTCTCCGGCGGTTGCGCCGATAGCGGCTTCACCGCGGCGCAGGGCGCACCCACGATCTGCGCCGTCGGGCCCGTCGGTGGTCTCGCGCACAGCCCGGAGGAATATCTGGAGGTCGCAAGCCTGGTGCCGCGCGCCCAGGCGCTGGCGCGCTCGGTCTTCCGGCTGGAGGAGGCGGGGCTTTAGCTCAGCGTTCCGGCGCCATCCCGGCCGCGCTGAGCGCGGCCTGGCAGGCGGGCTGGAGACGCGCGAAATTCTCGCGCATGCAGGGGCGGAGGCGGAAGGGATTGCCGGCCGCCGCGGCACAGAAGCGCTGGACATCGGCGTCGCAGGCCGCCCGCACCGCCTCGCGCGAGCTGCTCGGCTGTGCCTGGGCGGTGGAGGCCAGGAGCAGCGCGGCGAGCGCCCATCTCACGCCGCATCCCCCAGCGTGAGGTCGCGCAGGCGGCGGGCCTGCAGCCGCAGCGCGCGGCGCGCATGGCCGTATTCCGACATGAAGCCGAAGGGGCCGCCGAGGAAGCTGCGCCCACCATTGTTGTACGCCGCCAGCGCCGCGATCCGCTCGCCCGTCGTATCGTCCACCACCTCGCTCTCCGAACTGGCACCGCCGGAGGTGGGCGGCACCCTCACCACCGCCATCACCAGCACATTCAGCACCGGGATGGACCAGCGGATATCGGTCACCGCCGCGCGGATGCGGATCACGCCGGGGCCGGCCTCCGCCACGGGAAGCCGCTCGCCGAAGAATTCGTCGAGCGCCGCGCGATAGCCGGCCAGCGCGGCCTCGATATCCTCGGGCGGCAATCCGGCGGGCACGGTGGGGGCCGGGCGCCAGGCCACGGTCTCGATGCGGTAGCCGCGCCAGCCGGTGCGCGGCGCATTGGCGCGGCGGTAGCTGCGATCGCCCTCGGGGTCGTTCTCCGGCGGGCGCAGCGTCTCATGGCCTGGCAGGAAGCCGGTCGAGGTCGCGCGGGTGTCGGCGCAGGCGGTGAGCGCCAGGCCGGCGCCCCCCAGCAGGAAAAGGCGGCGGTCAGGCATGGGCAGGGGCTCCTCTCGGGACGGTCGCGGGGAGGATGCGGCCATCCTCCATGGCGAGGACGCGGTCGGCGAAGTCATGCAGCCGCGGGTCATGCGTCACGACGACGACGCTGGTGCCCTGGCGGCGGGCCAGGCGGCGCATCACCGCCATGATCTCGAGGCCGGTGGCGGTGTCGAGCGCGCCGGTCGGCTCATCGGCCAGCAGCAAGGGCGGTGCGCCGACCATGGCGCGCGCCAGGGCCACGCGCTGGCGCTGCCCGCCCGAAAGCTGCGCCTGGCGGCGATGCTCCAGCCCGGCGAGACCCACCTCGGCGAGGGCCGCGAGGCTCAGTGCCTCCGCATCCGGCCGGGACAATTGACCGCGCGCCTCCAGCCCGACCAGCACGTTCTGCAGCGCGGTCAGGCTGCGATGCAGGTTGTGGTGCTGGAAGACGAAGCCGGTGCGGCGGCGGGACGCGACGCGCGCCGCCTCATCCGCGCCATGCAACGCATGGCCCAGCACCTCGAGCTGCCCCTGCTGCACCGAGCGCAACGCGCCCATCAGCGTCAGCAGCGTCGTCTTGCCGCAGCCCGAGGCGCCGGTGAGGAAGAGGATCTCGCCCGCCGGAATGGTGAGGTGGATGTCGGCCAGCGCCAGCATGCGCGCACCGCCATCCTGGTAGGCATGGCGCAGCCCTTCGGCGCGGATCGCCCACATCAGAACACCTCCGCCGGGTCCACGCGGCGGGCGCGGCGGGTGGCGAGCGTGCCGGCCAGGGCGCACATGGCCAGCGTGGCGAGGAAGACGATGACCACGCGCTCCAGCGGCATGGCGATGGGCATGGAGACCGCCCAGCGGATGCACTCGTAGATCACGAGCGCGAGGCCGAGCCCCGCCGGAAAGCCCAGTGCCGCCAGGATCAGCGACTGCTCGTAGACGATGGCGAGGATGCGCCCGTTGCTGAAGCCCATCGCCTTGAAGGTGGCGTATTCGGCCATGTGCTCCTGCACATCGGCGGTGAGGATCTGGGCCACGACCATGGCGCCCACGACCAGTCCCACGACGAGGCCAAAGCCGAAGACGATGGCAATGGGCGAATTGCGCACCATGAAGCCGCGCGTGTGCTGGACGAATTCCTCCAGCGTCATCACCCGCGTGTCGCCGGGGTCGAGCACGGCCGCGATGCGCACCTTCACCGCCTGCGGGTCGGCGCCCGGCGAGAGGCGCAACAAGCCGAGGCTGGGCGCGCCGGGGTCGCGGTTGAGCGCCAGCGCCTGCAGCGTGTCATCCGAGGCGATGAGCAGCCCCTCATTGCCGAAGGAGGCGCCGAGGCGGAACTGCCCGACGACGGCCACGCGCCGCCCGCCCATCTCCGTCGTCCAGTCCTCGCCGCGCGCGAGGCCGGCGAGCACGGCGCCGTAGTCACCCCGTGCGCCGGAATCGAGCAGGATGGTGCCGGGCTGGGCCAGCAAATGCTGCTGGCGGGTGATCTCGGGGTCACGAAAGGCGTCGAAATCCGGCCGCACGCCGAGCAGCAGCAGCGTCCCGCGCTCGCCATTCGGCTTGATCCAGTCGCGCGTCATGGCGTGCAGCGCCTCGCCATCCGCGACGCCCTCGACGCCCAGCGCCTGCACCAGGCGCCGGCGCGGGATCGTGCCGGTGGCGGCCATGTCCCGCGCGACGGGGCTGACCAGCACGAGATCGGCGCGCAGCATGCGATGCACCATGACCGTGGTGTCGAAGACCATGTTCATGAAGCCGAGCTGCATGAAGACCAGCATCACCGCGACCATCACGCCGGCCAGGGCCATGGCGAAGCGGCCGGGCTGGTCGGCGAGCTGGATCCAACCAAGGGGGGTCCGGCCGCGGATCACGGCGCGCCCTCGAAAAACACACGCACCTGCAGGCCGGTGAAGCCGGCGGCGCGGGCGGATGCGGCGGTATCGAGCGCCACCATCACCTCCACCATGCGCGCATCCAGCGTGGCCGCCGGGTCCTCGCGCACCAGGGTCTGGCGGGTCACGCGCAGGCCGATCCATTCGACCTCGCCCGCCAGCGGCTCGGCCAGGGCGCGGCTCATGACGCGCACCGGGCGGCCGCTCGCGATGCCGGCGATGTCGCTCTCGAAGACCTCGGCGCGCACGCGCATGCGGCTGAGATCGCCCAGCAGCATCAGCCCGTCATTGCCCGCCACCTCGCCGGGGCGCGCATTGAGCCGCAGCACCGTTCCCGTGATGGGGGAACGCAGCGTGGCCATCTCCAGCTCGGCGCGCATCTGCTGCACGCTGGCCTCGGCCATGGCGGCTTCGCCGCGCAGCACCGCCTCCTCCAGCCGGCGGCCCTCGCCATCGCGGCGCTGCGCGCGGGCCAGCACCAATTCGGCGGAGATCACGCGCTGGTCCGCCGCTTCCAGGGCCAGGCGCTTGTCGATCAGCGCGGCATCCCGATAGACGCCGCCGCGCTCCAGCCGCAGCATGCGCTCCAGCTCCCAGCGCGCGCGGTTGCGGGTCGCGCGTTCCAGTTCCAGCGCGGCGGCCAGCGAGGCCTCCTCGGTCTCCAGCTCGGCGAGGCGCTGGGCCAGGCGCGCCTCACGCTGGGCCAGCGTCACCTCCGCCTGGCGCAACGCGGCGGCGAGGGAGGCGGCATTGTCCATGCGCGCCAGCACCTGGCCACGCGCCACGCGCTCGCCCTGCGCCACATGCAGCTCCGCGATCCGGCTGCTGCGGCTGCCCTGGGGCGGGGCCAGGGTGATGACCTCGCTCACCGGCTCGATCCGGCCGAGCGCCACCGGCAGGCGCGGGGCCTCCAGCGCCGAGGCGGCGGCCGGGACCGGCGCATCGCGCAGGGCGAGCACCGCCAGCCCCGCGGCGGCCATTGCGCCAGCGAGCAGGAACCATCGGAATGTGCGGCGCATCACACGGCGACCAGGACCGGCAGCCGGAGTTCGGCGGAGAGGCCATGCGGCTCCCGGTTGCGCAGCCGGAGCTGCCCGCCATGCGCGCGCGCCACGCTCGCCACGATGGCGAGGCCGAGGCCGAAGCCATCGGCGGCGCTGGATTGGCGGCGGAAGGCCTCGGTCATGTGCGGCAGGTCCACCTCGGCGATGCCGGGGCCGGCATCCTCCACGGTGAGGCAGACCGCGTCGGCCTGCTCCTCCAGGCGGATATGCGCACTGCCGGCATGCTTGCAGGCATTGTCCACGAGGTTGGTCAGCGCGCGCTCCAGCGCGCAGGGCTGGGCGCGCAGCACGAGGTGCAGCGGGCCCTCATAGGTCACGTGGTGGCCGGCATCGGCGAACTGGTCGCGCACCGTGCCGGCCAGCGCGGCCAGGTCCAGCGGCTCGGCCTCCTCCTCGCGCAGATCGGATTCCAGCAGGGCGAGGGAGGCGCCGACGATGCGCTCCATCTGCGCCAGGTCGGCGCCGAGGCGGGCACGCACCTCCTCGCCAGGCACGGTCTCCAGCCGCAGGCGCAGCCGCGTCATCGGCGTGCGCAGGTCGTGGCTGACGCCGGCCAGGATGCGGGCGCGCTCGGCCACATCCTCGCGCAGGCGCACCAGCAGGCCGTTGATGGCGCGCGTGAGTTGGCGGATCTCGCTGGTGCCCACTTCCGGCAGCACGGTCCCGTGGCCGGCCGTGCCGAGCGAGCCGGCAAGGCGGGCCAGCTGCTCCAGCGGGCGCGTGACGCGTGATGCCATCCAGAGCAGCACCAGCAGCAGGGGCACGCCCAGCAGCAGCAGCAGGGTGGTGGGCGGCAAAGCGAGGTTCGGCACCACGAGGCGCGTCCGTGCCTCGGGCAGGTCGAAGCGCCAATTGCCCGCCGCGGGGCTGCCGATCATGACGACGAGGTCCCGCCGGGGATCACCGCTGGGCGAGACCGCCCGGACATTCGCGTTCACGCCCCGCTCGGCCGCGCGTTCCAGCAGGGCGCGGGTGAGGATGTTGTCGAAGCGGCCACCCTGGGTGAACTCCCCCACCGGCTGCACGCGCAGCATCTCGGGCCCGACGGCGGCGATGAGGGCCGGCCGCTCGGCCGGGTCGGCGCGCTCGATCATCTCGAAGATCGTCACCACCTCGGCCGCGAAGGCCCGGACCGAGCCGGGCATGATGCTGCCGGGCGAGAGCATCACCCAGACGCCCAGCACCAGCAGGTTGGAGGAGAGCGTGGCCAGCCCCACCACCCAGGCGACCTGGCGCGCGGTGCTGCCGAAGAGCAGACGGCGCATGGCCTATTCCCCCGCCGGCGCGCGCACCGGGCGCGTGAAGACATAGCCGCCATTGCGCACCGTCTCGATCACGGTCGGTGCCTCCGGGTCGGGTTCGATCTTGCGGCGCAGGCGGCTCACCGCCACGTCGATCGTGCGGTCCAGCGGCTCCAGGTTGCGGCCATGCAGCCGCGTCGAGATCTGGTCGCGCGAGAGGACGGTCTGCGGGTGGCGCATGAAGATGGTGAGGAGGGCAAGTTCCATCGTCGTCAGCGCCACGCGCGCCCCGCCCGGCCCATAGAGCGCGTGGCGGCGCAGATCGAGCCGCAGCCCCTCGGCCTCCAGCACGGCGCGCTCGGCCTCGCCGCGGCGTTGCAGCAGCGTGTTGCGGCGAAGCACGGCGCGGATGCGGGCGAGCAGCTCCTCCGGGCCGAAGGGCTTCACCAGGTAGTCATCGGCACCGGTGTCGAGCCCGCGCACCCGGTCCACCTGGCTGCTGAGGGCGGAGACGAAGATGATCGGGATGGCCGAGGTCTCGGGGGCGGCGCGCAGGTTGCGGCAGATGGCGAGGCCATCATCATCGGGCAGCATGATGTCGAGCAGGATGAGGTCGGTGCTCTGGTGGACCAGCACGCGGCGCAACTGCCGCCCACTCGCCGCGCGCGTCACGGTGACGCCATGCTGGGCGAGGTAGCTGCTGATGAGCTGCGCGATCTCGCGGTCATCCTCGACCACCACGATGTGGCAGGGCGCCGTGGCATCGAGGACGGGGAGCTGGTCGTGTGGGGTCGCGAAGGTCATGGCGCGAATATAGCGGCCGGGAGGGTTAAGGCCTCGCGCGGTTTGGTATCAAAACTTGTCACAACGGCTGGCCGCGAGGGTCAGCGCAGTGCCTCGGCGATGCTGGCCGCGGGCACGGCGAGGCCCATCGCCGCATCCGTCGCGGCGCGGGAGGCAACGCCCGCAACCGCCCAGCCCCCGGACGGCAGCGCCGCCAGCACCGGCGCGCCGCTCACGCCGCGCGTGCCCGCGCAGTCATGCAGCAACATGCTGGTGGAGGTGACGCCGAGGGCGCGGCATTGCGTGTCGGCCAGCAGCACCTCCGGCCGGTCCTGCTGGTAGCCGCCGAGCATGAGGGGCATGCGCGTGGTGGGCAGGCGCGTCATGAGCGGCAGCACCGCGTCGGGCTGGGCGATGGCGCGGTCGAGCGTGAGGACCGCCCAGTCCGCGGCGGCGGGCGCGGCCTGCCCGGGGCGGTAGCCGGCGCCGACGCGGAAGGCCACCACCTGTGCATGCGCGACCTGACCGCCGCGCTCATAGCCGAGCAGGACATGCAGGCTGCTGGGCTGCACCAGGTTTTCCGTGCGGCGCGCGACGAGGCAATGCGCCGCCGTCAGCACCAGGTTGGGCGCGATCAGCGCGCCGGTGCAACGCCCGCCGAGGCCGTGCTGCACGCGCGCCAGCGCCTGCCAGGGCATCTCGCGCCGATCCACCGTGCGGCGGGGGTCGTCGCGGCCGATGCCGGGGAGCACGGCGCGCGGCGGCTCCTGCGCGGCGGCGGCGAGCGGGCCGAGCAGGAGGAGGGTGAGCCAGCGCATCCACGCAGTGTGGCGCAGCGTTTGCATCCAACAAGGGTTCATTCACGCTATGATCGAAGCCATGACCCATCGCATCCTCCGCCGCTCCCTTCTTGCCATGCCCGCGCTGCTGCCGGTGGCGGCCGGCGCGCAGGGCTTCCCCGACCGTCCCCTGCGGATGATCGTGCCCTTCCCGCCCGGCGGTGCGGCGGATTTCCTGGGGCGCGTGGTGGGTGAGCGCATGGCGCGCGGCCTGGGCCAGCCCATTACCATCGAGAATCGCAGCGGCGCCGGCGGCAATATCGGCACGGCGGCGGCCGCGCAGGCCGAGCGCGACGGGCAGACGCTGCTGCTGAACGGCGTGCCCATCGCTGTGAACCGTTTCCTCTTCGCCTCGCTGCCCTTCGATCCCGATCGCGATTTCACTCCCGTGGGCATGATCGCCATCTCGCCCAACATCATGGTGGTGCCGGTGGGATTGCCGGTGAACAGCGTGGCCGAGTTCGTGGCACTCGCCCGCACGCGGCCCATGAACTATGCCTCCATCGGCAATGGCACCTCGCTGCATCTGGCCGGCGCGCAGTTCAACATCGCGGCCGGGCTGGACCTGACGCATGTGCCCTATCGGGAAACCGGCGCCGCCAACAATGACCTGATGGCCGGGCGCGTGGAGGTGATGTTCCAGACCATCGCGGCCGCGGCCGAGCTGGTGCGCGGCGGGCGGATGAAGGCGCTGGCGGTGACCAGCGCCGAGCGCGCGCCGGCCTTCGCCGAGGTGCCGACGCTGCGCGAGGCGGGGGTGGATCTCGTCTCGGTCGGCTGGTTCGGCCTGTTTGTGCCGCGCGGTGTCGCGGCGGATCGCGTGGCGCGGCTGGAGGCGGAATTGCTGGCCGCGGTGCGCGACGATGCGGTGGCCGCCCGCATCATCACGAGCGGCAGCATCCCCCGCGCCATGCCTGGCGCGGAGTTCGGAACCTTCATCGCGGAGGAGACGCGCCGCCTGGGTGAGCTGGTGCGCGCGGCGGGCATCCGGGCGGACTGACCTTCACAAACCCACCCGGCCGCAAGGCGGCCGGCGCCGCCCAAGGGATCGTGCCGCCGGGCGCACCCGTGGCGCGGCGAAGCCAAGGCGGCGGAGCCGCCGCCCGGCGCTTGAGGGCGTAACTAACCCAGCTGCCGCTCCGCGGCAGCCGGAAGGAAACGATCCGTGTAGAACCGATCCGGCGTCGGCATGTCGCCGAGGTTGTAGGCCAGCTTCACGGCCTCGATCTGCCGCTGGAAGCGCGGCGCCTCGATGATGCCGAGGCCGAGGCGGCGGACGTTCGGGCTGTCCACCAGCTCCGCCATCGCCATGTCCTGGCGGACGGATTCGATGGCGACATCGGTGAGCTGCTCGCGTGCGCGGAGTGCCTCGATGGCGGCGGGACGGTTGGCGAAGGCCCAGCGCAGCGAGCGGATCAGGCCATGCGTCACGGCGCGCACCGCATCGGGGTTGCGCTCCATGTAGGTGCGGGTGGTGAGCAGAACGGAGCCGTAGAAGAAGTCGAGCCCGTGCTCGCGGTAGCGGAAGATGCGCTGCGCCGGCAGGTCCATCCCCAGCGCGCGCAGCGAGAGCGCGGTGGAGGTGACGAAGCCCGTGATGCCATCGGCCCGGCGCTGCACCAGCATGGGCTCGCGCAGCTCGGGCGCGACCGACATCCAGTTGATGGAGCTGAAGGGGATGTTGTTCACGGCCGCGAAGGCCGGAAACACCTGGCGGCCGCCGTCGAATTCCGGGGCGGCCAGCGTCTTGCCCGCGAGCATGGAGATGTTGGTGATCGGCCCGTCCGCGCGGACGGTGACGGCGGTCGGCGCCTGGTCCCACAGGAGGGCGACGGCGATGAGGTCATTGTTCGGATTCTGCGACATGAAGCGCAGCACGGGCGTGGGGTCGGCCATCGCCATGTCGAAGGTGCCGGCGGACATGTCGAGCGGCACGCGGGCCGAGCCGAAGCCGCGGCTGATGGTGATGTCCACGCCGGCCTCGCGGAAGAAGCCCTGGCGCTCGCCCGCGATGCCGAAGGCGTAGGGGCCGTTCAGGATCCAGTCGAAGGCGAAGCGCACGGTGGGGCGCGCCTGCGCGTTGGCGACATGGGGGGCGGCGAGCACCAGGGGGGCGGCCAATGCGGCACGGCGGGAGAGGCGAAATTCCATCCGGAAACTCCTTTGCGACGGGGCATCCAGCCGGCCCGGTCCGAGGCATGAAAATGCCGCCCTGCGCGCGGCGGCGGCAAGCGCGAAGGCCGTGTTGCCGCCGGGGTGCGGACGGGTTCCGCCCGACGTCTCGGCAACTGCTTCCAAGATTGCCTTTTCGTAAGGCAGGCGCGCCGCGGTGCCCGCGAGCCTGCCGGGGGCTGAGGCTGGCCGGGCGGGCGCGCCTCGGCGCATGATGGGCCAGAGCCGAGGAGTGCCCCCCATGTCAGAGCCCGCCGGATATGCCCCCGCCGCCATGCGCGAGGCCGTGACGCTGCCGGCCCGGCCCGAGCCGATCCGCCTCAACCCGGCCGAGACGGCCATGATCATCGTGGATATGCAGAACGCCTATGCCTCGCCCGGCGGCTATCTCGACATCGCGGGCTTCGACATCGCGGGCTGCGAGGCCGTGATCCAGCGCGCGGCGGTGGCGGCCGATGCAGCGCGCAAGGCGGGCATCCAGGTGATCTATTTCCAGAATGGCTGGGACCCCGATTACAAGGAGGCGGGCACGCCGGGCTCGCCCAACTGGCACAAGTCGAATGCGCTGAAGACCATGCGCAAGCGGCCGGAACTGGCGGGCACGCTGCTCGCCAAGGGCGGCTGGGATTACGCGCTGGTGGAGGCCCTGAAGCCGCAACCCGGCGACCTGATTGTGCCGAAGCCGCGCTATTCCGGCTTCTTCAACACGAACATTGACAGCCTTCTGCGCGCGCGCGGCATCCGCAACATCGTCTTCACCGGCGTGGCGACGAATGTCTGCGTGGAGAGCTCGCTGCGCGATGCCTTCCACCTGGAATATTTCGGCGTGGTGCTGGAGGATGCGACGCATGCCGCCGGGCCGGATTTCGCGCAGAAGGCGGCGCTCTACAACATTGAGACCTTCTTCGGATGGGTCTCCACCGTCGCGGATTTCTGCGGCGCTATCGGTCAATCGCCAGAGTAGGAGCCTGACATGCCCTTCGCCACCGTGATCCCCGCCGGTTCCGGCAAGCCGCTCGCCCCTTATTCGCCCGGCGCCATGGCCGATGGCGTGCTCTATGTCTCGGGCACGCTGCCCTTCGACCGCGACAACAACGTGATGCATCTGGGCGACGCCGCGGCCCAGACGCGCCTGGTGCTGGAGACGATCAAGTCGGTCGTGGAAGCCGCCGGCGGCACCATGGCTGATGTTGTGATGAACCATATCTTCCTGACGGATTGGGCCAATTACGCGGCACTGAACGCCGTCTATGCCGAGTATTTTCCGGGCGACAAGCCCGCGCGCTACTGCATCCAGTGCGGGCTGGTGAAGCCGGGCGCGCTCGTTGAGATCGCGACCGTGGCGCATATCGGCAAGTGAATTATGAACTGACCGGGGCCGGCGAGGAGGTCGTTGTCCTCTCCGCCGGCTTGGGCGGGGCGGCCGCCTTCTGGGCGCCGCAGCGGGCCGCGCTGGAAGCGCGCTTCCGGGTGCTCGCCTTCGACCAGCGCGGCACCGGCCGCAACGCCGAGAAGCTGCCGGAGGGCTACACGATCGGCCACATGGCCGATGACGTCATCCAGGTGATGGATGCGGCGGGGGTGTCGCGCGCGCATGTCCTCGGCCATGCGCTGGGCGGGCTGGTGGGCCTGGAGCTTGGGCGGCGCTTTCCGGAGCGGGTGGGCAAGCTCGTCCTGGTCAATGCCTGGGCGCGCGTGGATCGCCATTCGGAGCGCTGCTTCGACATCCGCATCGGCATCCTCAACAGCCAGGGGCCGGCCGCCTATGTCGCGGCGCAGCCGCTGTTCCTGCACACGGCGCCCTACATGTCCGCCCATTACGACAAGATCAGCGCCGAGGTGGCGCATGGCACGGCGCATTTCCAGGGTGCGGAGAATTTGCTGAAGCGCATCCGCGCGTTGCGGGGTTTCGATGCGCGCGCTGATCTCGCGCGGATCACGGCGCCCACGTTGGTCGCCGCCTCGCGCGATGATCTGCTGGTGCCGTTCACCGCCTCAGAGGCGCTCGCGGCAGGGCTGCCGAATGCCGAGCTTTGGGTCACGCCTGAGGGCGGGCATGCCTTTTCCGTCGAACAGCCCGAGGCCTTCAACGCGAAGCTGATGAGCTTCCTCGTCAGCTAGCGAAGGCGGCCTTCGCCTCGGGCATCTCCCAGACCTTGCGGATGGCGGCCGCGCCCTCGGCCACCACGCGCGCCTCATCCACCAGGCGGTGCTTGCCGCCCGCCAGCACCAGGCGCCCATTCACCACCAGCGCATCCAGCTCCGCCCGATGGCCGAGCCAGACAAGCGCGCGGACAGGATCGGCCATGGGCTGGAGGTGCGGGTGGGTGAGGTCCACCACGGTCAGGTCAGCGGTGGCGCCGAGTGTGATGCGCCCCAGATCGGGCCGCGCCACCGCATCGGCCGCGACATGGGTGACGGCGCCGAGCAGGTCGCCCGCCTTGGCCACATCGGCGCGGCCGGCCTCCAGCTTGGAGATCATGCCGGCGGCGCCGAGTTCGCCCAGCAGGTCCATGTTGTAGCCATCCGTGCCGATGATGGTGCGGATGCCCTGCGCCACGAAGCGCCCATAGGGGGCGAAGACGCCGCCACGGGCGAAGGTGCGCGGGCAGTTCACGACCGTGGTGCCGCTGCGGGCCAGCAAGGCCAGGTCATTGGCGTCGCTGTGGATGCAATGGGCGGCGATGAGATCGGGGCCGAGCAGCCCCACGCGCTCCAGGTATTGCACGGGCGTGCAGCCATGTCGCTGGACGCAGAGCGCCACCTCATCCGCGCTTTGCGCGACATGCACGGTGATGGGCACGCCGAGGGCCCGGGCGCGCGTGACCGCGGCGCGCAGCAATTCGGGGCCGCAGGTGTCCGTCGCGTGCGGGCTCATGGCGAGGCGGATGCGGCCCTCGCCTTGCCCGTCCCAGAGGTCGCGCAGGCGGTCCCATTCGCGCAGATCGGCGTTGCCGTCATCATTGCCGACGCTGGCGTATTCCATCACGCCATCCGCACCCATGCGCGGATCGGCGGCGGAGAAGACATAGGGCGCGCCCCAGAAGCGCAGGCCGAGTTCCAGGGCCGCCTGGAACATCTCGGGGATGCCGTTTCGGAAGGGTTCGAGCAGCGAGGTGGCGCCGCCCTTCATCACCTGCAGCAGGCCAAGCCGGGCTGCGGCCAGGCGCTCGGCGGAGGAGAGGTTGTTCAGGGCGAGGCGCGAGAGCGGCATCAGCAGGCGATAGACGAGGCTCGCCTCGTCGCCGCTCGCGCCATCCTCGGTGCGGTTGCGGACCACCATCTCGGAGAAGCAGTGATTGTGCAGGTTCATCAGGCCCGGCAGCACGAAGCGGCCGGGGGCGTCCAGCACCGTCTCGGCGCGGGGCTGGCTCGTCGTGATGGCGGTGATGCGCCCCTCCTCCATCAGCACCCAGTGATCGGGCAGCACGCCGGAGGGGGTCAGCACATGGCTGCCGAAGATTGCGAGGCTCATGTCTTTTCCTCTTGCGCGGCCCAGGGGAAGAAGACGCGCTCCACCACCACCACCGCCTGGAACAGCACGATGCCGAGGAAGGAGAGGATGAGCAGCGCGCCGAAGGCGAGCGACGTCCGAAAGAACGCGGTCGCGGACATGATCTGGTAGCCGAGGCCTTGGTCGGCCGCGACAAATTCCCCAACCACCGCGCCGACGACGGAAAAGGTCATGGCGAGCTTGAGGCCGCTGAAGACGAAGGGCACCGAATAGGGCAGCCGCACGAGGAAGAGCTGTTGCAGGCGCGTGGCGCGCAGCGAGCGGCTGAGTTCGAGCAGCTCGGGTGGGGCGGCCAGCAGCCCCGTCGCGGTCGAGATCACCAGCGGGAAGAAGGCGACGAGGAAGGTGACCGTGACGCGCGACGCCTCACCCGCGCCGAGTGCCAGCACCAGGATGGGGGCCAGCGCCACCTTCGGGATGCTCTGGACGAGAACGAGGATGGGATAGACCGCATGCGCGATGTTGGGCGAGGCGGTGACCAGCACGGCGAGCGGCAGGCTGACGATGATGGAGAAGACGAAGCCCAGCAAAATCGTCGTCAGCGTCGAGAGGGTGTGGCCCAGCATGATCTGCCGCGCTTCCATCGTCGCCACATAGATCGCGCTCGGTGCGGGCAGGATGTATTCGGGGATGCCGAAGGCGCGCACGCCCACCTCCCACACCGCGAAGAGCGCGAGCACGGCGAGCGTCGGCACCACCACCGGGCGCAGGGCCTGGCGCAATTTGCGCGCGCGGCGCCGTGCGTCAGGCGGCGATGGGGCGGCCGAAGATATGGCTGCGGATGCGTCCGGCACAGCGCGCGAACTCCTCGGTTGAAACCTGGGTGAAGCTGCGCGGGCGCGGCAGGGCCACGTCCACAATATCGGCCACGCGGCCGGGGCGGGGGCTCATCGTCACCACCTGGTCGGCCAGGATGACGGCCTCGGTGATGGAGTGGGTGACGAAGAGGATGGTGCAGGGCCGCTCGGTCCAGAGGCGGAGCAGCTCCAGGCTCATCTCCTCACGCGTGAGGGCATCGAGCGCGCCGAAGGGCTCGTCCATCAGCAGGATGCGCGGCTGGTGCACCAGCGCCCGGCAGATGGCGACGCGCTGCTGCATGCCGCCCGAGAGCTCGCGCGGCGTCTTGCGCTCGAAGCCCGAGAGGCCGGCCATCGCGAGCAATTCGCGCGCACGCGCCGTGCCGGCCGCATCCAGCTTGCCCAGGATGCGCAGCGGGAACAGCACATTGGTCAGCACATCCGCCCAGGGCAGCAGCGTCGGCGCCTGGAAGACGAAGCCGACATCGGGGTGCGGCGCCGTCACCTCGCGCCCGTCGAGCAGGACATGCCCCTCGCTTTTGGGAACAAGGCCGGCAACGAGCCGCAGCAGCGTGGATTTGCCGCAGCCGGATTGCCCGACGAGGGCGGTGAAGCTGCCCTCGGCCACCGTCAGCGAAACGCCGGAGAGGGCCTGCACCTCATTCCCGTCGGCCGCCTCGAAGCGCTTGCCGACGGACTCCAGGCGGATCATCGCGCGCGCCCTCAGCGCGGCGGCGGCACGAAGCGGGTGTCCACGAACTGGGTCACATCCGCATCTGCCGGATGGTTCTGCGAGAGGGCGACGACGCGATAGGTCTCCTGCAGGCGGGCACGGTCCACCTGGCCGAAATTGGCCAGCGCCTGGGCGTCGGGGAACATGTATTCGAACATGATCCGCATGCTGCCCGCCGCGTCATCCGCCGCGACATCGGGGTGGCGGCGATTGTGCAGGCGCGCCGCCTCATCCACATTGTCCTTCGCCCAGAGATAGGATTCATGCACGGCGGCGAGGAAGCGGCGGACGAGTTCCGGGTTGGTGCGGATCGTCTCCTCCGTCGCGGTCCAGCAATAGGAGTAGATGCGGAAGCCGTGCTCGGCGAAGGGAATGGCGCGGATGCGCTGGCCCATCCGCTCGGCCTGCTTGTTCTGGTAGTAGAGGTGCGTGGCAAACAGCGGCGCGCCATCCACCCGGCGGGTGATGAGCATGGGCGCCATGGCGGCCGAGTCCACCGTGATCCAGCGCACCGTCGCGGGATCCAGCCCGTTCATGCGGGCCACCAGCGGGAAGTAGATGAAGTGGCTGTTGCCCGGCGTCGTCGCCAGCGTGCGGCCGGCGAGCTGCTGGATGCTGGTGATGCCGCTGCTCTCCAGCACGAAGAGCGAATGCGGCGACATGGCATGCTGCATCATGATGCAGCGCACCGGCGCATTCTCGCGGATGCGGGCATCCATGACGGCCGAGATGTCGCCATCGCCGAAGGGCGAGGCGCCGGCAGCGATGCGCCGCACGGCATCGCCCGAGCCGCGGCCGGTGCTGTAGGTCAGCTCGATGTTCTGGCGGCGGAAGACGCCGCGCTCGATGCCGGCGGAGATCGGCGCGTATTCGCCGGTCGGCAGCCAGGAATATTGGAAATGCACGCGCTCCTGCGCCGCGGCCAGGCCTGGCGCAAACAGCAGGGCGGCGGCGGTGAGGGAGCGGCGCAACAGATGCGCCATGCGGGCTTTGGGCGTGGGGGCGTGCATCATCTGGGCCTCTCGTCGTGGCGATATGATGTGTGTGGCACTCTTCCCGGAACCGAAGGCTAGGCCCCGCTGCGCGTGGCACGCAAGGCTTTGTAACGCTCCTTGCGCGGGCTGCGTCTTTGACGCCACGATGCATGCGCCGGGAACAAGAACCCTGAGGAGTGCACCCATGGGCGGTTTCCTGACCGACGACGACATCGCGGCCCTGCGCCCGGCGGAGGAGGCGATGTTCGCCTCGCCCATTCCCACCCAGGTGGTGAGCTCCGACGAGTTCTGGCCCATCCCGCAGACCGACCGGCAAAAGGAGGTCGAGGCGCGGATCAAGGACATGGCCGACACCATCGGCTCGAAGCAGGGCATGGACCGCCGCCGCTTCCTGCAAACCAGCGCGGGCATGGCCGCCGCCTTCCTCGCGATGAACGAGGTCTATGGCCCGCTCTATGCCGTGAGCCGCGCCGAGGCGCAGACGGCCGGTGCGGCCGACATGCGCACGGCGGCACTGCGCCAGCAATTCATCATGGATGTGCACACGCATTTCCTGCGGCCGGACACGCGCATCATGACCTTTGTGAACGCCCGCCGCGCCGTCGGCCAGGCCGGCTGGAACCCGGATCTGGTGGGCCGCGAGCAGACCATCCAGGACCTGATGGAGGCGAGCTGGTTCAAGGAGGTGTTCCTCGACAGCGACACCAAGGTGGCGCTGATCTCGGGCGCGCCCTCGGAGGAGCCGATTGACTGGTTCCTCACCAACGACATGAAGTTCGACGCCCGCAAGCGCGTGAATGACGCGGCCGGTAACCGGCGCGTGCTGAGCCACGCCATCTTCACCCCCGGCAAGCCCGGCTGGATGGATGAGGTGGAGCGCGTGATCGAGCAGCTGAAGCCCGATAGCTGGAAGGGCTACACGATCGGCGACAACACCAACAAGCACCTGGCCATCCATCCCTGGCGGATGGATGACGAGCGCGTGATGTACCCCTTCTATGAGCGCATCCTGCGCGCGGGGAACAATATCGTCTGCGTGCACAAGGGGCTGTTTCCGCCGCAGATCGAGGCGCGGTTCCCGCACCTCACGCAATACGCGAAGGTGGATGATGTGGGGAAGGCGGCACGGGACTGGCCGCAGATCAACTTCGTCATCTACCACTCGGCCTATCGCTTCGCCGGCGGCGGCCGGGCTGAGCAGGGCTGGGCGCAGTTCCAGCAGACCGGGCGCGTGGACTGGGTGAGCGACCTCGCGGAGATTCCGGCAAAGTATGGTGTCACCAATGTCTATGGCGACCTCGGCCAGATCTTCGCGCAGAGCACGGTAGTGGAGCCGCAGCTTTGCGCCGCCATGATGGGCATTCTCATCAAGGGCCTCGGCGCCGATCACGTCGTCTGGGGCACGGATGCGATCTGGACGGGCTCGCCGCAATGGCAGATCGAATCGCTCCGGCGGCTCGAAATTCCGGAGGAGATGCAGCGGCGCTACGGCTTCGCGCCACTGGGCGCGCCGGATGGGCCGGTGAAGAACGCGATCTTCGGCGAGACCTCGGCGCGGATGTACAACTACACGCGCCGCGCCGCGCTGGAGGGCGATGGCGTGGCGCGCGTGAAGGCGGATTACGCGATGAATGGCGCCGGGCGCAGCAACCTGGCCTATGGCTACGTTGCTGCGGGTTAGGCGGCAGATTCACGCCGGGAAGGGAAACCGGTCGAGATAGGGCTGGTATTCCGGCTCGACATCAATCGCGAGGCTCGCCAGCGTGCGGACCACCGCGCAGTAGAAGGCGGCGGTGACGGTCAGGTCCACCATCTGTTCATCCGTGAGATGGCCTTGCAGGTCGCGGAAGGTCGCCTCGTTCATGCCGCCCGCATAGACCTCGCGCGTGGCCTTCAGCACGAGCCTGGCCAGCGGCTCCAGCGCGTTGGGCTGGCCCGCGCTCTCGGCGATCAACGCCTCGATATCGGCATCGGTCACGCCGAAGTCGTGGCCGATCTTCACATGGTGCGACCACTCATAGGGCGAGCGCGCCAGCCAGCCGACCTGGAGGATGGCAAGTTCGCGCAGCCGCGGATCGAGCTTTGCGTCGTAGCGGATGTACTGGCCGAGGCCGCTGAAGGCGCGCGCGGCACCCGGGCTGTTCACGAGGCAGCGATGCAGCGTGATCATGCGCTTCAGCAGCGGGCGGTCCGCCTCGGCCAGGTCCTCGGGGTTCAGATAGGGCAGGCGGGCCATGGGGTTCCTCCGTGTTTTCTACCGGGAGGGTGAAGCGCACCGCGCCACTTGACCAGAGGGAGCCGGGGGGGTGCCCCTTGGCCCCCTCGCCGTTCCAGGCACAGAATGCGGCAAAACACATCTGAGGACGTCCATGCCCGCCACCACACGCCGCGCCGTGCTGCTCGGCACGCTTGCTGCACCCGGCATCGCCCGCGCCGCCTTCCCCGAACGTTCGATCCGGCTGCTCGTGCCCTATGGCGGCGGCGGGCAGACCGACATCGTCTCCCGCATCACGGCCGAGGCGCTGACCCAGCGGCTGGGCCAGGTGGTGCTGGCCGACAACCGGCCGGGTGGTGCGGGCAACCTCGCCGCCGAGACGCTGGCCCGCGGCCCGGCCGATGGCTACACCATCATGGTCGCCACCATGGGCACGAACAGCGGTGTGAATGCGCTGATGTACCGTTCGCTCGGCTATGACTGGGAGCGGGATTTCGCGCCGGTCGGGCATTTCTGCTCCACCAGCAACGTGCTGCTGGTGCACAACTCCATCCCCGCGGTGGATTTCCCCGCGCTGATCGCCTGGATCCGCGCCAATCCCGGCCGCTTCACCTATGCCTCGGCCGGTGTCGGCGCCATCACGCATCTCATCATGGAGGATCTGGGCGCGCGGCTCGGGCTCGACATGGTGCATGTGCCCTATCGCCAGAGCACCCAGGCGATGACGGACCTTCTCTCCGGCCGCGTGCATGCGCGCTGCCTCGGCCTGCCGGAGGGCGAGACGGTGCGCGGGCAGAACAGCATCCGCGCCATCGCCGTCACCAGCGCCACGCGGCGGGAGAATTGGCCGGGCGTGCCGACGATGGGCGAGACGGTGCCGGGCTTCACCGGCTCCTCCTATTTTGGGCTGACGGCGCGGGCGGGCACGCCGCCCGAGGCCATCGCGCGCATCTCGGCGGCGCTGAATGACGCGCTGCGCGATCCGCGGGTGCAGGCCGCCTATGCGCGCGTCGGCGCCGACCCCGCACCCGCCAACACGCCCGCCGATTTCCAGCGGACCATCCGGGCCGCGCATGACCAATGGGCGCCGCTGATCCGCCGCCTCAACCTCGTCGCCGAATAGGACCAGACGCGCATGGACTTCGTGATCGCCATCGAGAAGGTGCGCCAGGACTGGCTCGGCCGCGTGCGGACCATCGAGGATGACGTCTCGCCCAGCATGCTGCGCCGCATCGCCGCCATGCTGGACCTGGACCCCGACGCCTATCCGCGCGGCACGATCCTGCCGCCGCACTGGGTCTCGCTCTTCGCGCAGGAGAGCGCGCGCCAGGGGGATATCGGGGTGGATGGCCATCCGGAGCCAGGCGTGACCCTGCCGCCCATCCCGCTGCCGCGCCGCATGGGGGCGGGCCGGCGCGTGACGCTGCCCGGGCAGCTTCGCGTGGGTGATGCGTTGACCAAGCGGGCGGAGGTGGCGGCGATCGAGCCCAAGAAGGCGCGCACTGGCACGATCTGCGTGCTGACCATGCGCCATACCTATCTCGTTGGCGGCCAGGTGATCGCGGTGGATGAATTCGACGCGATCTACCGCGAGGCGGTGCCGGCGGGCACGCCATCGCCGGTCAATCCAGGCACGCCGGCACCGGAGGGGGCCGCGTGGAGCCGCACGGCCCAGGTCTCCAACGCGCTGGTGTTTCGCTATTCCGCAGTGACGTGGAACGCGCATCGCATCCATTACGACGCGGATTACGCGCGGGAGGCGGAGGGCTATCCGGCGCTGGTGCAGAATGGCGGGCTGACCATGCAATTGCTGCTGGATGCGGCGGTGGAGGCCACACCCGGCCATCGCCTCACCGGCTACACGGCGCGGCTGACGCGGCCGATCTATGTCGGCGCGCGGATCACGCTGGCGGGCGGCGCGCTGGAAGGCGGGCGGATGCGCGCCTGGGTCGCGGATGGTGACGGAAAACTCTGCGCCGAGCTGGAGCTGGAATTCGCATGAGCGGGCCGCTGGATGGCGTGAAGGTGGTGGACCTGACGACGGTGGTCGTCGGCCCCATCGCGACGCGCACGCTGGCCGACCAGGGTGCGGATGTGATCAAGGTGGAGGCGCCGGGCGGCGACATCCTGCGCTTCCTGGCCGCCGGCAGCCGGACGCCCGCGATGAGCGGGAAGTTCATCAACTTCAACCGCAACAAGCGCAGCATCGGCCTCGACATCAAGCAGCCCGAGGGGCTGGCCGCGATGAAGGCGCTGATCGCCAAGGCCGATGTCTTCGTCACCAATGTGCGGCCGCAGGGGCTGGAGCGCGCGGGGCTGGATTTCGCCGCACTCAGCGCCACCAACCCGCGGCTGATCCATTGCGGCATCGTCGCCTTCGGGCGGGGCGGGCGCTACTACAACCGGCCGGCCTATGACCCGATCATCCAGTCGCTCTCGGGGGTGGCCGGCACCTTCCACCGCGCGACGGGCGAGCCGCGCTTCGTGCCGATGGTGATGACCGACCACACGACAGGGCTGATCGCCGCGCAATCCGTGGGCTTCGCGCTGTATCGCCGCGAGAAGACGGGCGTGGGCGAGGCGATCGAGGTGCCGATGTTCGAGAACATGGCGAGCTTCGTGATGAGCGAGCATCTGGGGGCCGCCACCTTCGACCCGCCGGAGGGGCCCTCCGGCGATGCGCGTCTGCTCTCGCCCGATTACCGCCCGTTGCCGACGCGGGATGGCTACCTGACCGTGCGGCCCAACAACAACCGCCAGGCCTTCGCCTTCTTCGACGCGATCGGGAAGCCCGAGCTGAAGGAGGATCCGCGCTTCCGGACGGCGCTGACCCGCACGCAGAACGCGCCCGACTATTTCCGCGTGCAGGTGGAGGCGCTGGCGACGAAGACCACCGCCGAGTGGCTGGAGATTTTCGCGAAGGCCGATGTGCCGGCCGGGCCGTACAACGAGATTGATGATGTGCTGGAGGACCCGCATCTCCAGGATGTCGGCTTCTGGCATTTCGACGAGCACCCGACCGAGGGGCGCATCCGCCGCACCAAGGTGCCCAACAGCTTCAGCGGCGGCATGCGCGAGGAAACCCTGCCCGCGCCGCAGCTCGGCCGGAACACGCGCGAGGTGCTGCGCGAGCTGGGCCATGACGAGGCCGCGATCGAGGCCATGCTGGCGAGCGGCGCCGCCTTCGAGGGATTGAACTGATGGCTGCACCGAACTGGCGCTCGCTGCTCTTCGTGCCGGCCACGGCCGAGAAATTCGTGGCGCGCGCGCATAGCCGCGGGGCGGATGTCATCATCCTCGACCTGGAGGACAGCATCCCGCCGCCGGCGAAGGAGGCTGCGCGGGCGGCGCTTCCCGCCGCGGCGAAGACCGCCGGCCAGGCCGGCGCCGATATCTGCGTGCGGATCAATCGCGCGCTGGAACTCAGCATCCCCGACATCGCGGCCGCCGTGATGCCGGAGGTGTCGGTGCTCATGCTGCCCAAGGTGATGGGGGCGGAGCATGTGAAGCTTCTCTCCGAGGTGGTGGCGGTGCGCGAGGCGGCGCTGGGGATGGCCATCGGGCATACGCGCTTCATCGGCGTGGTGGAGACGCCGCAGGCCCTGCCGGCCTTGGCGGCCATTGCGGGCGCTGATCCGCGGATGGCGGCGTTGGGGGTGGGGAGCGAGGATCTCTCGACCGAGTTGGAGGCGGTGCCGGGGGCGGATTCGCTTTATGTGTTCGGGATGATGTGCGTGGCGGCCGCGCGGGGCGCGGGGATTTTGCCGATGGGCTCGATCGGCGCTTTCGCGGATTTCTCGGATCTGGAGGCGTATCGGTTGTCGCTGCGGCGGTCGCGGCGGTTGGGGTTTGGCTGCGCCTCCTGCATTCATCCGGCGCAGGTGCCGATCATCAACGAGGAGTATGGCCCCGCGCCTGCGGAGGTGGATCGGGCACGGCGCCTGATCGCGGCGTTCGAAGAGGCTTTGGCTTTGGGCCAGGGCGCGGTCGCGTTCGAGGGCGCGATGATTGATTTGCCGGTGGTAGAGCGCGCGCGCAGGCTGTTGGCGCGCGCGAGGTAACGGGGTCTGGGGCCAAGCTTTGTTGAAGAACGAGGCCCCAGCCGCCGGAGGCCCCTTTTTCTTCTACTCGGTAATCAGCTTCTCCTTCGCCAGCGCCACCAGCTGCAGCAGCGCGCCCGCAAGCGCCAGGCGGTCGCGCGGGTCATCGCTCGCGATCGGGTGGCTTTCCGCCTCGCGGCGCATGCGGCTGGCGAATTGATCGAGCATGCCGGCGGGGTCGGGCGATTGCCGGGCTTCGGCGACGAGCAGGCGGGAGACCACGGCTTCCAGCGCGGCGAGGCGGATATCGGGGTCGAGCTGGCGCATGGGGATTCTCCTTCTGATTCGGCATGCTGCCGCCGAACGCGGCCTGGCGGCAATGGCTGCGGGATCTCAGCCGAGGCGGGGGTCGAGCCAGGGGCGTGCCATGGGCTGCCAGGGTGTGGCGCGTGCGCCGGCTTCGTCGAGGGCGAGGCCGAGGCCGGGGGTGGCGGGCAGGGGGGCTGTGCCTTGCAGGAAGCGCTGGTTGGCCCCCGTGGTCATGGTGAAGAATCGCTCCGTCTCGCCGAACTGGACTTCCAGCGGCAGCAGGTTGGGCAGCGTCGCGCAGAGCTGCACGGAATGGCCGTGGCAGATGGGGCCGGTCGGGTTGTGCGGCGCGATCTCGATGCCGGCGGTCTGGGCGAGGGCGGCGATGCGCGTGATCTCGCCATGGCCGCCGGCGTATTTGATGTCGGGCATCAGCACGTCGTAGCAGCCGGCCTCAATGAGGCTGCGATAGGGGGCGAGGCCGGCCAGCGTCTCGGCGCCGGCGAGGCGCATGCCGCGTTCGTTGGCGAGACCGCGCAGGCGGCGGATCTCGGCGTGGTTGGCCTCTGAGACCGGGCATTCCAGCCAGAACAGGTTGAAGGGGGCGACATCGCGGATCAGGCCCGCCGCGCCGCCGGGGGAGAAGCGCCAATGCGCGTCCACCATCACATCCACGGCGGGGCCGACCGCCTCGCGCACGGCGGCGATGCGGGCGAGGCCCTCGGCATAGGCGGCGCGCTGGTGGGCGTTGGCGGCATCTTCCCAGACCATGGGCTCGAAGGGGGCGAGCTTCACGGCGCGGAAGCCGGCGGCGATGGCGCGGTGGGCGGCGGCGGCGAAGCCCGCGGGCGTGCGGGGATCGGCGCCGCGGTTGATGTTGGCGTAGAGCGGCACCGCCTCGCGCAGCGCGCCGCCCAGCAGGGCATGGATGGGCTGCCCCGCCGCCTGGCCGGCGAGGTCCCACAGCGCCTGCTCCAGCGCGGAGATGACGGCATGGGTGACGAGGCCGCCCGGCGCATGCGGCAGCAGGCGGGCCAGGCGGTTGCGGGCAGCCGCGTCCTCGCCGATCAGCCGCGGTGCGACGCGCGCCACCTCGGCCGCCAGCAGCGCCTCATGGTCCGGCAGGGTGCATTCGCCCGTGCCGGTCAGGCCGGATTCGGTGCGGACCAGCAGGAAGGACCAGTTGGTCTTGGGCGTCACGTTGACGCCGAGGCATTCGACAGCGGTGATGCGCATCTATTGGGCCCGGATGTTGGCGGCCTCGGCCAGGCGCCGCCACTGGGTGATATCGGCCGTGATCCGTGCGCGCAGCTCGGCCGGGGTGGAAATGACGAGGGTGCCGCCCAGAAGCCGGATGCGCTCGGTCAGCACCGCGTCGTCGCGCAGCTTTGCCAATTCCCGCCCCAGCCTCTCGCGGATTCCGCCGGGCGTGCCGCGCGGGGCCAACAGGGCGTTCCAGGCCAGCGTCTCGAAGCCGGGCAGGCCCGCTTCCTCCATGGTCGGGATCTCGGGCAGGGCAGGATCGCGCGTGCGGGAGGTGACGGCGAGCAGCCGGACCTCACCGCCGCGCGCCTGGGGCATGATGTTGACCAGGTTGGCGAAGGCCAGCGGCGCCTCGCCCGTGATGACCGCCTGGGCGAGGCCGGCCGCGCCGCGATAGGGCACGTGCTGGATGTCGAGCCCGGTGCGGCTGAGGAACAGTTCCATCCCCATATGCGCGGAGGAGCCGATGCCGGCCGAGGCGTAGCTGAGCTGCTCCGGCCGGGCGCGGACCAGCGCGATGAGCTCCGCGACACTCGACACCGGCAGCACCCGCGGATTGACGAAGAGCGTGTTGGGCCCGGCGACGAGGAGCGAGATGGGATCGAAGGCGGTCAGCAGGTCATAGGGCAGGTCGCGGTAGATGGCGGCGTTGATGCCGTTCGAGCCCGCATTGCCCAGCAGGAAGGTCATGCCGTCGGGTGCCGCGCGGAAGACCGCTTCCACGCCGATTCGCCCGCCCGCGCCCGGCCGGTTCTCGACGATCCAGGGCTGGCCGAGGGCGGCTTCCAGCAGGGGCGCGATGAGGCGGGCGGTGGTGTCATTGCCGGTGCCGGGCGCGTCGGGGATGATGAGGCGGATGGGGCGGCTGGGCCACGTCTGCGCCAGGGTCGTCTGCCCCAGCGCGGGCGCGGCCAGCAGCCCGCCCATGATGCCCAAGCCGCTGCGCCGTCCGAACATGCTGGCCTCCCCTTCTGGTTGCGCGCAGCTTTGCCCCGGCCCCGCGCCCATGCAAGCGCGGGTGGTTGAAAGCCGCGCGAGACCCACGCATATCGCGCCCGGCCCGATTTTCTGACTGGAGGCACGCATGAGCGAGACGGTGGAACGGCACGAATTCGGCGCGGAGGTGGGGCGGCTGCTCGACCTCGTGGTGCATGCGCTCTACTCCGAGCGCGAGATTTTTCTCCGAGAGCTGGTGGCAAATGCGGCGGATGCCGTGGATCGCCGCCGCTTCGAGGCGCTGACCAATGAGGCCCTGGCCCTGCCGGCCGAGGCCAGGCTGCGCATCACCCCGGACAAGGCGGCGCGCACGCTGACCATCAGCGATGCCGGCATCGGCATGGGCAAGGGCGATCTGGCGCAGCACCTGGGCACCATCGCGCGGTCGGGCACGCGGGCCTTCGCGCAAAGCCTGGCCGATGCGCCGGCGGCGGAGAAACCGAGCCTGATCGGCCAGTTCGGCGTGGGCTTCTACTCCGCCTTCATGGTGGCCGAGCGGGTCGAGGTCACCTCGCGCCGCGCCGGCACCGAGGAGGCCTGGCTCTGGGCCTCTGAAGGCAAGGGCGACTACACGCTGGCGCCGGCCGAGCGCGCCGATGCGGGCACCGACATCGTGCTGCACATGAAGGCCGATGCGGAGGAGTTCCTGGAGCCCGCACGCCTCAAGACCATCATCCGCAAATGGGCGGACCACATCGCCATCCCCATCCTCGTCGTGAACGAGGGCAAGGAGGAGGCGGCCAATGAGGGCACGGCGCTCTGGCAGAAGCCGAAATCCGAGGTGAGCGAGGAGAGCTACACCGAGTTCTACCGCCATCTCGGCCACATGTTCGACAGCCCCTGGGCCACGCTGCACTGGCGGGCGGAGGGCGCGCTGGATTTCTCGGCGCTGCTCTTCATCCCCGGCATGAAGCCCTTCCAGGCGGTGGAGGAGGAGCGGAAGAGCACCGTGCGCCTGCATGTCCGCCGTATGTTCATCACCGACGAGGCGGAGCTGCTGCCGCCCTTCCTGCGCTTCGTGCATGGGGTGGTGGACACGGAAGACCTGCCGCTCAACGTCTCGCGCGAGATGCTGCAGGCCACGCCGGTGCTGGCACGCATCCGCCGGGCCGTGACGAACCGCGTGCTCTCCGAGCTGAAGAGCAAGGCGAAGGACGCCGAGAATTACGGGAAGTTCTGGGAGAATTTCGGGCCCGTCCTGAAGGAAGGCGTCTGGGAGGTGGGCGAGCACCAGAAGGATGTGGCGGCCCTGCTGCGCTTCCGCTCGACCGCGGTCGAAGGCTGGACCTCGCTCGCCGACTACGTCTCCCGCATGAAGGAAGGGCAGGAGGCGATCCAAATCCTGGTGGGCGATGATCCGGCGGCGCTGGCGAAGTCGCCGCAACTGGAGGGCTATCGCGCGCGCGGAATCGAGGTGCTGCTGCTCTCCGACCAGATTGACGCCTTCTGGCCGGAGCGACTCGCCAGCTTCGAGGAGAAGCCGATCCGCAGCATCACCCAGGGGGCGGCGAAGCTGGAACCCGCCGAGGGCGAAGCCGCGCCCGATGTCTCGGCCCTGCTGGAGCGGCTGAAGACGGCGCTGGCCGAGCATGTCTCCGACGTGCGCGCGACCGACCGGCTGGTGGAGAGTGCGGCCGTGCTGGCGGCGGGCGAATACGGCCCGGACCTCGCCATGCAGCGGCTGCTGCGCCGCGCGGGCCGCGGCTTCGCGGGCGGCCTGCCCGTGCTGGAGGTGAACCCCCGCCATGCTCTGATCCGCAAGCTGGCGGAGGGCGCCTTCGACGACGCGGCGCTGGCCGAGCAGGCCGGGCTGATCTTCGACCTGGCGCGGCTGCAGGATGGCGACAGCCCCCGCGACCCCGCCGATTTCGCCCGCCGCGTGGCCCAGGCCCTGGCGGGGTGAGAGAGACGAGGGGGGGTTAAGCCCGCCCCCCTCGCCCCGTTGCGGCTCAGGCGGCCGTCTGGCCCGGGCGGGCCCGGCGCACCAAGCCGAGGCCCAGCAGCCCGGCGCCGAACAGCGCGAGCGAGGCCGGCGCCGGCACGGCGACGAGGTCACCGCGCAGGGTCAGCGTGGAGGTCGCGCCCTCGGGGTTCGACCAGATGCCGGTGACGGCGTTGTAGCTGCCCGGGCCCGTCTCCTCGAAGCGCAGGTTGGTCAGGCTGAAGCCCGGGATGGCGGCCGTGTAGCTGGCCGGCTGCAGGTTCACGATGAGATCGCCCGACGGATTCGAGGTGTTGGTGATGTTCAGGCTGAGGTTGAGGCTGCCATTGCCGGCGGGCGCGAGGAACTGGTTGATCAGGCTGTAGGCGACGTTGAAGTTCGCATCCGTCCGGTTGCTGGGCGTGGAGCGGTTCAGCCAGTCGAGCGAGCCGAGGGCGATGTTCAGGCCGTCCGGATCGGTGGCGCCGGGCGCGTTGATGTCGTTCGCCGTGAGGATGGAGGAAATGCTGGGCGAAGGCGCGACCGGGAAGATCAGGAAGTTGTCGCCGCCCCAATAGACCTGGTTGGGGCCGTTCTGGACGCAGGTGGCGGGATTGGCGCAGCCGGTGATGGGGCCAAGCGTTCCGTTCGAAGTGTAGGTGACCGGCACAGCCGAAGCCGCGAGGCTGAACAGGGCGGCCGGCAGGGCGACGGCGGAGCCGAGCAGGTATTGGCGGATGCTCATTGGGATTGTCCTTTTTTCTCAGACCTGCCCGGCGCCGATCGCCGGGCGACAGGACATGAGCAAGCAGCGGGCCAAATGAGAAAAGAACGGTTTTTCAGACGTTTGTTGAAGCGGCAAGCGCGGTCTTGGCCAAGCGTGTCAACTCCGCCGACAAGGCCGCTTTGCGCTCGCCGCACATGAACCGCAACGTGCTGGCGGCCGGTGCCTGGGGTCAGTCCTTGGGCGGTACGAAAATGTAGCCGACACCCCGGACCGAGCGGATCGCCTCGGGCTTGGCGGGGTCCGCTTCGACCTTGCGGCGCAGGCGCATGATGCGGTTGTCAATCGCGCGGTCGAAGACCTCGGCCTCGCGATGCGCCGCCGTCTCCAGCAGCCATTCGCGGGAGAGCGGGCGGTTGGGGTGCTTCACCAGCAGGGCCAGCAGGTCGAACTCGCTGGCGGAGAGCACATCCTCCGTGCCATCGGCCAGGATCAGCACGCGGCGCTCCAGGTTCAGCCGCGCGGTGCCGACGCGCATCTCCGTCAGCAGGGCGGGCGGCGGCGGCGCCTCGGCCGCGCGGCGCAGCAGGGCCTTGATGCGGGCCAGCAGCTCCCGCGGCTCGAAGGGCTTGGTGACATAGTCATCGGCGCCGGATTCGAGGCCGACGACGCGGTCCACCGTATCGCCCGCCGCCGTCAGCATGATGATCCCCATGCGGGAGGAGCGCGCGCGCGCCCAGCGGGCGAGGGCGAAGCCATCCTCCGCCTCGTTCAGATGGACGTCGAAAAGGGCGAGGTCGGGCAGGGATTGCGCGTGTTCGCGCTTGAACTCGGCGCCGGAGGCGAAGGTGGCGGGGCGCAGCCCGTGCTGGGCGAGATATTCGGTGACGATCCGCCGCTGCAGCGGATCATCCTCGACCAAAGCGAGGCGCGTGGGACCGCTCACGCCGGGCGGCCCTTTGTCTCATCGGCAGAGCGAATCCCGTGCATGGCGCATTGGATGCGCATCCGGGGCGGAATGGCAAGGCGGCAGGGCTACTGCTCGCCATCCGCCTCCGGGTGGCGCAGATGCCAGAGGCGCTCATGCGCGGCCACCAGCGTCTTGATGTTGCGGCGGCGGTTGATGTCGGGCGAGACCGGGCGGCGCGTCAGCATCATTTCCAGCACGCGGAGCAATTGCTCGGCCACCTCGAAATCGGCCTGGTCACAGGCCTGGTGGAAGGCGACGAGGATCTTGTCCGACAGGCGACGCCCCTGGCGGGGGGCTGCGCCGCCACGGGCGGCCTCTTCCATCCCTTCCGTGCGGTCATCGTCTTCCGCCATGTCAAACTCCTTTGGTGGCCCACTCAAACTGCCACGATCTAAGAAGGTTATGCGCCAAATCGAGGATGCTCGCCAAGGGTCACGAACCCGGGTTTCGCGCCCCACGGAGCTGCGCCTGCACCGCGGCGGCGATGGCCTCGGGGCTGGTCTCCGGGCGGAAGAGGGCGCGCACCTTCGCGTCGGGGCCGACGAGGTAGATGAAGCTCGAATGGTCCATCACGTAGTCCGTCATGTCCGGCCGCTGTACGCGGGCGAAATAGACGCGGTAGCGGCGGGCGGCGGCGGCCACCTGCTCGGGCGTGCCGGTCAGCCCCTGCATGCGCGGATGGAAGCGCGAGACATAGTCCGCGAGCTGGGCCGGCGTGTCGCGCTGCGGATCAATGGTGATGAGGAGGGGCGTGACCAATTCGCCCTGCGGGCCCAGCGAATCGAGGGCGGCGGCGATGGTGCCGAGCTCGGTCGGGCAGACATCGGGGCAATAGGTGAAGCCGAAATAGACCAGCAGCCAACGCCCGGCATAGTCGCGCTCGGTCACGGGTTGGCCCGCCTGGTTCACCAGCTCGAAGGGGCCACCGAGCGACATGCCGGCCGGGAGCTGCATCCCGCCGCCGCCCGAGGCGGTGGGGACCGCCATCTCCTGGCCGAAGACGCTGGCGAGGCGGTTGGCGAAGGCCTCGCCCAGGCTTTCGCCGGGCGATTTGCTGACCCAGGCATAGGCCCAGATGCCGGCAACCAGGGTCAGCAGGAGGATGCTGGAAATGCGGATGATGCGAAGCATGGGGGGGAGTTAGCCTCCCCCCTGCATGTCTTCAATGGCGGGACCTGCGGGGCAGGTCAGTGCCGCGCGTCGAGCTCGATGGCACCCTCGGGCTGGGCCGAGGTGAAGGTGCCATCCGCGAAGGCATCCTCCCACGAACCTTCCGTCGAGGCCTTGGAGTATTCGGTCGCGCGGTTCTCGAAGAAATTCGTGTGCTCGATGGCGTTCAGCATCTCGTCCAGCCAGGGGAGCGGGTTCTTTTCGATGTGGTAGAGCGACTCGAGGCCCAGCTGCTGCAGGCGGCGGTCGGCGATGAAGCGGATGTAGAGCTTCACATCCTCGGCCGAGAGGCCCTCAACGCCGCCCAATTCGAAGGCGAGGTCAATGAAGGCGTCCTCGTGATCCACGATGGTCGCGCAGATGAGGTAGAGGTCGCGGCGCAGCTCCTCGGTCCAGATCTCCGGATTCTCCTGCACGAAGGTGCGGAAGAGGCGGATGACGGAGAGGCAGTGCAGCGTCTCGTCGCGCACCGACCAGCTGACGACCTGGCCCATGCCCTTCATCTTGTTGAAGCGCGGGAAGTTCATGAGGATCGCAAACGAGGCGAAGAGCTGCAGGCCCTCGGTGAAGGCGCCGAAGGCCGCCAGCGTCTTGGCGATCTCGGTCTTGTTGTCCACCGTGAAGGCATGCATGTAGTCGTACTTGTCCTTCATCTCCTTGTACTTGAGGAAGGCGGTGTACTCGGTCTCGGGCATGCCGATGGTGTCGAGCAGGTGGCTGTAGGCCGCGATGTGGATCGTCTCGGTATTGGAGAACGCCGACATCATCATCAGCACTTCGGTCGGCTTGAAGACCTGGCTGTACTGCTTCATGTAGCAGTTGTTCACCTCCACATCGGCCTGGGTGAAGAAGCGGAAGATCTGCGTCAGCAGGTTCTTCTCACCGGGGGTGAGGTTCTTCTGCCAATCCTTCACGTCATCGGCGAGCGGCACTTCCTCGGGCAGCCAATGGATGCGCTGCTGCTGGAGCCACGCCTCGTAAGCCCAGGGGTAGCGGAAGGGCTTGTAGACGGGGTTGGAGGTCAGGAGGTCGAACTTCACGGGAAGCTCGTCAATGGAAATGCCGTCAGCCATGGCTGGATGCCCCGGATTTGAGATGTTGCAGATCAGGGGCGCTGCCCCTGAAACCCCGGCAGGAAACTTAGTTTCCTGCACCTTCGTTCAAGATAGTTTGGCCCTGAAAGCTGCAAGGACCAACAACAAAATTTATCAAGCAAAATAATCTATCAAATGAAGGTGCAGGAAACTAAGTTTCCTGCTGGGGACCAGGGGGCAAAGCCCCCTGACTTATAACTTCACTGGCAAGCCAAGCACTCTTCATAATTGGTCGACGCCGGCGCCGGTGCTTCCAGCGGCAGAACCGCGTCATCCTTGTGGCGTGTCATGACGTCGCTCTGGCCCACCACCTTTTCGCTGACGGTGTCGGCGCGCTGGATGGAGAGGCTGCGGCAGTAGTAGAGCGACTTCACGCCCTTCTTCCACGCCATCATGTGGATCTGGTGCAGGTCCCGCTTGTGGACGTTGGCCGGCAGGAAGACGTTGAGCGACTGCGCCTGGCAGATGAAGGGCGTCCGGTCGGCCGCGTGTTCGATCACCCAGCGCTGGTCGAGCTCGAAGGCGGTCTTGAAGACGGCCTTTTCCTGCTCGGTCAAGAAGTCGAGGTGCTGGACCGAGCCCTTGCTGACGGTGATCGTCGTCCAGGTATCGGCATCGTCGCGGCCATGCTTCGCCAGCACCGCCTTCAGATAGGGGTTGCGGACGATGTAGGAGCCCGAGAGCGTCTTGTGGTTGTAGACGTTCGCCGCGATCGGTTCGATGCCGGGCGAGGCGCCGCCGCAGATGATGGAGATGGACGCCGTCGGCGCGATCGCCATCTTGTTCGAGAAGCGCTCCATGAAGCCGTATTCGGCGGCGTCCGGGCAGGGCCCACGCTCTTCGGCCAGCAGGCGGGAGGCGTTGTCGGCCTGGGTGCGGATATGGCGGAACATCTTCTTGTTCCAGACCTTCGCGATCACGCTCTCGAAGGGCACGTTGAGGCCCTGCAGGAAGCTGTGGAAGCCCATGACGCCGAGGCCGACCGAGCGCTCGCGCATCGCGGAATAGCGGGCCTTGGCCATGCTGTCCGGCGCGGTGTCAATGAAGTTCTGGAGCACATTGTCCAGGAAACGCATGACGTCCGTGATGAAGAGCGGGTCGTCCTTCCACTCCATCCAGGTCTCGAGGTTCAGCGAGGAGAGGCAGCACACGGCGGTGCGCTGCTGGCCATGCTGATCAATGCCCGTGGGCAGCGTGATCTCGGAGCAGAGGTTGGAGGTCTTCACCTCGAGACCCGCGAGCTTGTGGTGCTCGGGCCGCGCATTGTTCACGTGGTCGGAGTAGATGAAGTAGGGCTCGCCCGTCTCGATGCGGGCGGTCAGCATGCGGATCCAGAGCGAGCGGGCCGAGATGGTGCGCACGATGGCGCCATCCTTGGGCGAGGTGAGCGCCCAGGCCTCATCGGCTTCGACGGCGCGCATGAACTTGTCCGACAGCAGGATGCCGTGGTGCAGGTTCAGCGCCTTGCGGTTCGGGTCGCCGCCGGTCGGGCGGCGGATCTCGATGAATTCCTCGATCTCCGGGTGGGAGACGGGCAGGTAGACCGCGGCCGAGCCGCGGCGCAGCGAGCCCTGGGAAATGGCGAGCGTCAGGCTGTCCATCACGCGGATGAAGGGGACGATGCCGGAGGTCTTGCCGTTCTGCCCGACCTTCTCGCCGAGGCTGCGCAGGTTGCCCCAGTAGGAGCCGATGCCGCCGCCCTTGGAGGCGAGCCAGACATTCTCGTTCCAGAGGTCCACGATCGAGTCGAGGCTGTCATTGGCCTCGTTCAGGAAGCAGGAGATGGGCAGGCCGCGGGTGGTGCCGCCATTGGACAGCACGGGCGTCGCCGGCATGAACCAGAGCTTGCTGATGTAGTCGTAGAGGCGCTGCGAATGTGCGGCGTCATCGCCATAGGCCGAGGCCACGCGCGCGAAGAGGTCCTGGTAGGACTCGCCGGGCAGGAGGTAGCGGTCATCGAGCGTGGCGCGACCGAAATCGGTCAGCAGGGAATCGCGGCTGCGATCCATCTGCACCTGAAAATGGCCTTGAAGCTGAACGGCATCGAACACGGTACTTCCCCCTCAATTCCCCGGCTCAGCGATATGCCTGAAACCCATCCTCGCGGCAACTACATATAGACAGCCCGGGGTGAACGGCCACCACATGCTGTGGTTGCTCGGCCGATCCCGCCCTTGCGGGAAAGTCTTGTAACTCTGCCAATGTTCTTGGTCTGTTCATATCCCAGCCGGGCCGCCAAGTCCATGCTGGACACCCAACGAACGCGCCTCGGGTGTGTCATGGCAGCCACAGGATATGGGGGGAAGCGGAAAGGGGCCCCGGGCCAAACCATCCCCCGAATCCACAGGATGTGCGGGGCTGGGGATAGAATCGGGAGGGGCCGACCGGCCCCCTCAGCTCATCCGGCCGCAAAGCGGCCGGCGCCGCCCAACCGGACGCAGGGCCCGGCGCACCAGCAGCGCGGCGAAGCCAAGCGGCCGGAGGCCGCGCCCGGCGCTTGAGGGCAAAAAATCCCTCCTGGCCTATTCGATCGGCTGCAGCCCGCACCAATCCGCGATGAAGCACGCCATGGCGAGCGTGGTGGTCTTGAGCTGCTCGAGGTTGGTCCGCTCGTCGAAGCCGTGGTTGTTCTCGCCCTTCGGGCCGTAGCAGAGGGCGGGCATGTCGAAATACAGGCCGTAGAAGCGCGTGTCGTTCACGGCGGTGGTGATCCGCGCCGCCATCTCGGTGCCGAAGGCGCAGCGATGCGCCTCGGCCAGGATGTGCTCGGCCTCACTGCCCGGCTCCAGCACGAAGCCATCGGCCAGGAAGCCGTGCCACTGCACCTCGGGCGGGTTGTTGGAGAGGAAGTTGTCGGCCCGCGCGGCGGCCGCTACCGCCTGCTCCACCGCCCGCTGGCATTGCGCCACATCCTGCCCCGGCAGCAGCCCGATGCGGCAATCCACCTCGCACCAGGCGGGGGTGGAGCTCGCCCAGTCGCCGCCGCGGATCTGCCCGGGGTTGAACTTGATCGGGTCCTGGACCTGCGAATACCAGGGGTGCGTCCTGGCCGCCTCGTTCAACGCGCGCGTGTGCTCCTGCAGGGCCTGGATCAGGTGATAGGCGCTCATGATCGCGTTGCTGCCGGATTGCGCGACGGCGACATGGACGGGCACGCCACGCACCTTGAGGCGGAACCACATCGTGCCCGTATGGGCGCGCGTGATGGTGCCGCCGGTGGGCTCGGGGATCAGGCAGGCCTCGGCGCGGTAGCCGCGCAGCAGGGTAGCCAGCGCGCCATTGCCGGTGCTCTCCTCCTCCGTGACGGTCTGGAGGTGGATGTCGGCGCCGGGCGCGAAGCCGGCCCCGCGCAGCGCCTCCATGGCGAAGCACATGGCGGAGACGCCGGCCTTCATGTCATTGGCGCCGCGGCCATACATCCAGCCATCCTTCACCGTGCCGCCATAGGGGGGAAAGCTCCACATCTCCGCCGGGCCCTCGGGCACGACATCAATATGGCCCTGGATGATGAGGCTGCGCCCGGTCGGCGCGCTGCACCGCTTGGAGGCGACGACCTGGAAGGAGCCGGCGGGGTCCACATCCACCATCGGGCTCGCCTTCGGGTGCTCGGCGAGCGGCACGTCGGCCAGCGAGAATCGGTCCACCGAATAGCCGCGGGCGTTGAACCAGCGGGCCATGTGGTCCTGCAGCGGCGCCTCCCGCCCGCGCAGTGAGGGGTGGCGGACGATATCGGCCAGGAAGCGGACCTGCTCGTCGAAGGCGCGGTCCACGGCATCGCTCAGGCGGTTGCGGATGGACTTGTCGGGCATGGTCTTACCTCGGATGTGTCACTCGGCGGGCGAGGCCAGCAAAGCGTTGGTGTACCAGATGGGACTCGCATCGTAACGCACCCGCGCCCGCTGCGCTGCCCAACTCACCCGCAGATAATGCACGGGAATCACGCCGAGATCATCGGTGGCCGCCCGCATGGCCTGCGCGGTGAGCGCATTGCGCCGCTCGGGGTTCATGGTGCGCAGCGCCTCGGAGAGCGGCACATCCACCGCGGGATTCGAGTAGTGCTGCCGGTTGAAGGGGCCGAAACCGGTGACGGGATCGCGCGTCGCCACCACCTGGCGCAGCATGTTGGCGGCGGTCGAGGTGGTGAAGGTCGTCATGAACATGCCGAAGTCGCGGGCGGTGGCGCGGGTGAAGAAATTGGCCGGCGGAAGCACCTCGACCCGCGTCTCGATGCCGATGCGCGTCAGCCCCTGGGCGATGGCCTGCAGGATATCGGCGTCGGAGGGGATGAAGCCGTTGGGGCCATGGATGGTCATGCGGAAGCCATCGGGGAAGCCGGCTTCGGCCAGCAGCGCGCGGGCGCGGGCCAGGTCGGTCACGATCGGCGGCAGGCCCTGGGCGCGGTCGGGCAAAGCGGGGGCGGCGAATTGCTCGGCCGCGCGGCCCTGGCCCACGAGCAGGCGGCTGACGATCGCCTCGCGCGGGATGGCGAGCGAGATGGCCTGGCGCACCCGCAGGTCGCGCAGCGGGTTGCGGGGCAGGGGGTTGCCCTGCTTGTCCGTCACGAAGGGCGCCTGGTCGCGCACCGTGTCGGGCATGAGGTAGGAGGTGGTGATGCTGTCCGCCGTGAAGACGGCGAGGCGCGGATCATTGGACAGGCGCTGGACGTCCTGCACCGGCACGGCGTCAATCAGGTCCACGTCGCCAGCCAGCAGGGCCGCCACGCGTGCGCCGTTGTTCGTCATGTAGCGCGTCACCACCCGGTCCCAGGCGGGGCGCGGGCCCCAGAAATCGGGGTTGCGGGTGAATTCATGCCGCTCGCCCTGGGCGTAGCTGACATGGCGGTAGGCGCCGGTGCCGATCAGCGCGCGGCCCTGGTTGAAGTCGCCCAGCGTCGCATTCGCGTGGATGCGGCGCGAGAGGATCATGATCGAGGTGATGTCACGGTCGAAGAAGGGTGCGGGCTCGCGCGTGATCACCCGGATGGTGCGGGGGTCCATGATCCGCACCTCGGCGATGGTGCGGACCATGGGCGTGAAGGGGCCGGGCGAATTGGGCACCTGCGGCACGCGGGCGAAGGAGAAGGCGATGTCCTCCGCCTCCAGCGGCGTGCCGTCATGGAAGCGCACGCCCTCGCGCAGGCGGAATTCCCAGGTGAGGTCGTCCACATTGCGCCAGCTCTCGGCCAGCACGGGGAAGATGCGGCTTTGCGTGTCGAGGTCGAGCAGCGGGTTGAAGATCTGCCGCAGCTGCGCGTTGTTGTTGTTGGAGGAGTGGTAGTGCGGGTCCATCCCCGTGGGGATGCCGGCCATGCCGATGCTCAGCGTCCGCTGGGCCTGGGCGGTGGGCATCGCGGCGGCGAGCAGCGCCGTGGCCAGCAGGTAGGGGCGCAGCATCGGTCTCTCCTCAGGATGAAGCTGCGTTCATCTTCCGGCCGGGGCGCCGGCCGTCAAGGAAATTACCGCACTGGCTTGCGATAGAAGGCCATGGGGATGGCGATGGCCAGCACCACGGCGGCCAGCAGGATGTAGGGGATGTTTCGGGCCGATTCCGGCGCGCCGAACTTCTCGATGAAGATCGAGACGATGAGGGCGATACCGATGATGCCAAAGGCCAGGAACTTGCCGCGGCCCGAGACTTCCTTGCGCACCTCAACGTTGCTGTCCTGCATTGTTCTTCTCGTCCTTGCTGGCGTGGGGGCGAGCCTATCGCGCCGGGCGGCACCCGCCAACCAAAACCGGCGGGGGCGTCACCCCAGCGCCTTCGCATAGGCGTCCGGGCTGAAGCCCACGATCCGCCGGGGCCCGAGGTCGAGCACCGGGCGCTTGATCATGGAGGGCTGCGCCAGCATCAGCGCCGTGGCGCGCGCCGCGTCCAGACCTTGCTTCTGATCCTCCGGCAGTTTGCGGAAGGTGGTGCCGGCGCGGTTCAGCAGCACCTCCCAGCCCAGCTCCTTCACCCAGGCGTTGAGCGTCGCGGGCGCGATCCCCTGGGTCTTGTAGTCGTGGAAGGCATAATCCACGCCCTTCGCATCCAACCAGGCGCGGGCCTTCTTCATGGTGTCGCAGTTCTTGATGCCATGGAGGGTGATGGGCATGCGTCGCTCCGAGGGTTTGCCTGCGGCCCATTCACATGGATTTGCGCAGGGCGACAACCGTGGGGCGGGTTCGGCCGTTCACGCTGGATGGCCGACCCCTACATTTTGATCCTCACCGGTGCCGGCATCCTCATCGCGATGGTGGTCTGGCTGCCGATGGTGCTGCGGCGGCTGCCGCTTTCGCTGCCCATCATCTGCATCGCGCTCGGCGTGGGGATCTTCTCCCTGCCGATGGTGACGCTCCGGCCCCTGCCGCTGGAACACCCGAAGCTGACCGAGCACCTGGCGGAAATCGTCGTCCTCATCGCGCTGATGGGTGCGGGGCTGAAGATTGACCGGCGCTTCCACTGGGCGCGCTGGTCCGTCACCTGGCGGCTTCTGGCCATCGCCATGCCGCTCACCATCCTCGGTATCACGGCGCTCGGCATCTGGGGGCTTGGCCTGCCGCTGGCGGCCGCGCTGCTGCTGGGCGCGAGCCTGGCACCGACCGACCCCGTGCTGGCCTCGGACGTCCAGGTCGGCCCGCCGCGCTCGGGCCATGAGGATGAGGTGCGCTTCGGCCTGACCTCCGAGGCGGGGTTGAATGACGGGCTGGCCTTTCCCTTCGTCCATCTGGCGATCCTGCTGGCGGCGGCGGGCAGCGAGGTGGCGTTCGGCCGCTGGATTGCGGTGGATGTCGGCTGGAAGGTCGCGGTGGGGGCCGGCGCCGGCTGGCTGCTGGGCCGCCTCTTTGGCTGGCTGACCTTCCACGTTTCGCACCAGCACGCGCTGGCGCGCTCGGGCGATGGGATGATCGCGATCGCCGCCACCTTCGTCTCCTACGGGGTCACGCAGATGCTCGGCGGCTACGGCTTCCTGGCCGTCTTCGTCGCCGCACTCACCTTTCGCCACGCGCACCGGCACCATGAATTCCACCTGGCGATGCATGTGCTGACCGAGCAGGTGGAGCGGCTGGCCATGATGGCCGTGCTGCTGCTCTTCGGCGGTGCGCTGGTGCATGGGCTGCTGGCGCCGCTGCGCGGATGGGATGTGGCGGTGGCGCTGCTCGTCCTGCTCGTGGTGCGGCCCCTGGCGGGGCTGGTGGCGCTGCTGGGCCTCAGGGCCTCGACCAGCGAGAAGCTGGTGCTGGCCTTCTTCGGCATCCGCGGGATCGGCTCCATCTACTACCTGGCCTTCGGCGGCAACCACATGGAACTGGCCGAGGCGGAGCGGCTCTGGGCCATCATCGGGCTGATCGTGCTGCTCTCCGTGCTGATCCATGGGTTGAGCGTCACCCCCATCATGCGCGCGCTGGACCGTGGCCATGGGCGGGACCCGGATGCGGCGGAGGGCGGGCCGCCCCCGGAGGCGGCGCCTCAGAGGATCGGTGAGCCGCCGGTGACGCCCAGGCGCGTGCCGGAGATGTAGCTCGCCTCGTCCGAGGCCAGCAGCACGAAGGCCGCGGCCAGTTCCGCGGGCTGCCCCGGCCGGCCGAGCGGCGTGTCCTTGCCGAAATTCGCGACCTTCTCGGGCGGCATGGTCGAGGGGATGAGCGGCGTCCAGATCGGGCCAGGTGCCACGCTGTTCACGCGGATGCCGCGCTCGCCCAGCAGCTGCTTCAGGCCCGCGCTGAAATTGGCGATGGCGCCCTTGGTCGTCGCATATGGGAGCAATTGCGGGGAGGGCTTGTCCGAGTTGATCGAGCTCGTGTTGATGATCGAGGCGCCGGGCTTCATGTGGCGCACCGCCTCGCGGCAAAGGCGGAACATGGCGCCGATATTGACGTCGAAGGTGCGGTCCCACTCCTCATCGCTGATCTCTTCGATGGAGGTGAAGCTCATCTGGTAGGCGGCGTTGTTGACGAGCACCTCGATGCCGCCCAGCTCGGCCACGGCGCGCTCGATGATGGCGCGGCAATGGGCGGGCTCGGCGATGTCGCCCGGCATGAGGATGCAGCGGCGGCCCTCGGCTTCGACCAACTGCTTCGTTGCCTCGGCATCCTCATGCTCGCTGAGGTAGGCGATGAGCAGGTCGGCGCCCTCGCGCGCATAGGCGATGGCGACGGCGCGGCCGATGCCGCTGTCACCGCCGGTGATGATGGCGCGCTTGCCGGCGAGGCGGCCATGGCCGCGATAGCTCTCCTCGCCATGGTCGGGGCGGGGCTTGAGCTGCTCGGTCGAGCCGGGTGGGGTCTGGTGTTGGGCGTCCATCGCTGTGTCTCCTGTTCCTGCGAAGAACAGGCGCGGGGGCGATGGGTTCCGGATCGGGGTGCGTGATCGAAGCCGGCGAGGGCCCTGCCATGCATCCCGCCCCGGCGCCTATCGTTGGTGACGGGCTTTCGGCGCAGGATGTCCCGCCGAACGGGAAGACACCGCGCCCCAGGAGACCGTCACATGGGTTGGATCTATCTCATGCTCGCTGGAGTGTTCGAAATCGGCTGGCCGGTCGGCCTGAAAATGGCCCAGGAGCCTGCCACCCGGATCGTCGGGATCTTCATCGCCGTCGTCTTCATGGCGATCAGCGGCGCCCTGCTCTGGATGGCGCAGAAGACCATCCCGATCGGCACCGCCTATGCGATCTGGACCGGGATCGGCGCTGTGGGCACCTTCCTGGTGGGCGTGCTGGTCTATAGCGACCCGGCTACGGCGATGCGCTTCGCCGGCGTCGCGCTGATCATCGCGGGCGTCGTGACGCTGAAGCTCGCACATTGAGAGGGGGGAAGGGCTTGAAGAAGGGCCTTCCCGATCTGTACATCCCTTTGCCATATACAGAGGCCAGATCATGAGTCGGGCCAAGCTGTTTCAGTCCAACCGCTCCCAGGCGGTCCGCCTGCCGAAGGAGGTGGCCTTTCCCGCCGGGGTGCGGGAGGTGGTGATCCGCCGGGATGGCGACGGGCGTGTGATCCAGCGCGCCGATGCCGCATGGGATGACTTCTTCGCGGCACGACGTGCGATCACAGCAAGGGATGAGCGTTCACTCTCGGCCGATGCAGAGCTACCCGGGTAACACCGCGCCATGCGACATGAATTTCTGGGCCAGGAGGTGCACACTGCGTACTTCGAGTTCGATGGGTGCGAAATGGAATTGTTCCCCAAGGACCACGCAGATAGAGCGGTCTGGGTCTACCAATTTAAATACATGCCCGACTTGTTCATCTGCCATCGAGAGATCGGCAATGAGTGGCCCAGGGAAAAAGTAGCCGACCGGGTCCCGCAACAAGAAGCGGTCGATGCGCTCGTCGAAATGTTCAATCGCATTCCTAAACGCTCGCGAGCATAGGGCTGCATCCTCTGAAAGCGCGAAAGCGTGACGAAGGCGTTTGCCGCGCGCTTCGCCGAGAGTCCCGGCTTGGGGTGCCGGCCAAAAAAAGCGGGAGAGGGCGGCGGCGTGACCAAGCGCGTCCTGGATCGCGGCAAAGATATGATCGGGTGGATCGCCCGTCGATAATGCGGCCCTGAAGGAAGTAAACGCTGCCGCAGAGCGCTCAGCGGCATAGTGAACCGACTGCAGATAAAAGGCTTCGTAAGGGGGATAAATCCCCTGGTGGTCGCGCACGACGATGGCAGCTCGCCGTGCTTCCTCGTCGCTCAGCCTTGTCACCTGAGAACCAAGCCCCTCACTCCCATTCGATCGTCCCCGGCGGCTTGCTCGTGATGTCATAGGTCACGCGGTTCACGCCGCGCACCTCGTTCACGATGCGGTTCGCGACCCGCCCCAGGAAGCCCATGTCGAACGGATAAAACTCCGCCGTCATGCCATCCGTGCTGGTCACCGCGCGCAGCGCGCAGGCCATGTCATAGGTGCGGCCATCGCCCATCACGCCCACAGTGCGCACCGGCAGCAGCACGGCGAAGGCCTGCCAGATGGTGTCGTAAAGGCCGGCCGAGCGGATCTCCTCCAGGTAGATCGTGTCCACCTTGCGCAGCAGGTCGGCCTTCTCGCGCGTGACTTCGCCGGGGATGCGGATGGCGAGGCCCGGGCCGGGGAAGGGGTGGCGGCCCACGATCTCCTCGGGGATGCCGAGTTCGCGGCCCAGCACGCGCACCTCGTCCTTGAACAGCTCACGCAGCGGCTCGACCAGCTGCATGCGCATGCCCTCGGGCAGGCCGCCGACATTGTGGTGCGACTTGATGGTGACCGAAGGCCCGCCGGTGGCGGAGACGCTCTCGATCACATCCGGATAGAGCGTGCCCTGCGCCAGGAAATCCGCGCCGCCGATCTTGTTCTGCTCCTCCTCGAACACCTCGATGAAGAGGCGGCCGATGATCTTGCGCTTCTGCTCGGGGTCGGTGACGCCGGAGAGCTGGCCGAGGAAGAGGTCGCTCGCATCGCGATGGACGAGCTTGATGTTGAAGCGCTCGCGGAAGGTCTTCACCACCTGCTCGCTTTCGTTCGCGCGCATCAGGCCGTGATCCACATAGATGCAGGTCAGCTGCTCGCCGATCGCCTCGTGCAGCAGCACCGCGGCCACCGAGGAATCGACGCCGCCCGAGAGCCCGCAGATCACGCGGCCATTCCCCACCTGGGCGCGGATCTTGGCGATGGTCTCGGCGCGGTAGCCGGCCATGGTCCAGTCGCCGGTGCAGCCGCAGACGCCATGGGTGAAGTTGCGCAGCAGGGCCGCGCCATGCGGCGTGTGCACCACCTCGGGGTGGAACATGGTGCCGTAGTAGCGGCGCTCATCATTGGCGATCAGCGCGAAGGGCGCGCCCTCGCTCTCGGCCACCACGCGGAAGCCGGGCGGAAGCACGGTGATACGGTCGCCATGGGACATCCAGACCGTCTCCAGCGCGCCCTTGGCCCAGACGCCCTGGGTGATCGGGCAATCGCCGGTGACGGTGACGACGGCGCGGCCGAATTCGCGCGCATGCCCGCCCTCGACGGTGCCGCCCAGCTGATGCGCCAGCGTCTGCTGGCCGTAGCAGATGCCGAGGATGGGCAGGCCGGATTCGAAGGCATAGTCCGGCGCGCGCGGGCTTTCGCCCTCGGTGACCGAGGCGGGCCCGCCGGAGAAGATGATGCCCTTGGGGGCGAAGGCGCGGATGCGCGCCTCGGGGGCGGCGTTGTAGGGCCAGATCTCGCAATAGACGCCGGACTCGCGCAGCCGGCGCGCGATGAGCTGCGTCACCTGGCTGCCGAAATCGAGGATGAGGATGCGGTCGTGCTGGGCGGGCGTCGTGTTCATGGCGTTGGGCAACACGGCGGGCGCGCCGCGTCAAGGGTGTACGGCGGTGACCAGCCTTGCGACATCGGCGAGCGCCGCATCGCGCGCCGCGGGCGGTGCCGCGCATTCCGTCAGGAAGGCGGCCACGACCCAAGGCGCGGCACCCCCCGGCGGCCAGAGCAGGCCCACCACATTGCTCGTCCCGTTCGCCGCACCGCCCGTCCGGTCGCCCACGCGCCAGCCCGCCGGCACGCCCGCGCGCAGCCGGGCACCGCCGGTCGTGTTGGCTTCGAGCCAACCGAGCCAGCGCGCGCGGCTATCCGCGCCCAGAACATCGCCCAGCGCGATCCGGGCGAGGGTTTCGGCCATGGCGGCTGGCGTCGTCGTGTCGCGCGGATCGCCGGGGCGGGCCTCGTTCAGCGTGGGTTCGGTGCGGTCGAGCCGGGTCTGCCCATCGCCGATTCCGCGCAGCCAGGCTGTCAGGCCGGCGGGGCCGCCCACCACGCCCAGCAGCAGATTGGCCGCCGTGTTGTCGCTGATGGTCATGATGGCGGCGCAGAGCTCATCGAGGCTCATCGCCCCACCCGCCCGCGTCTCCGTGACGGGTGACCAGGGGATCAGCCCCTCGCGCGGGATGGGCAGGCGCTGGCCCATATCCACCCCCGGCCGCGCCAGCACGGCGGCGGAGAGCAGCGCCTTGAAGGTGCTGGCCATGGGGAAGCGCTCATCGCTGCGATACGCTAGGGATTGCGCGCCGCGCCGCGCCATCACGCCAAGCCGGCCGCCCACGCGCCGCTCGATGGCGGAAAGCCCCTCCGCGAAGGCCAGGCGCGGGGCGAGGCCCGCCAGCAATACGGCGCGCCGCCCCCACATGGCTCAGCGCGGCAGCCGCGTGGTGGCCGTCGCCGTCAGCAGGGTGTGGATCGGCTCCCAGGCATAGGCGAGCTGGGTGGTCCGCTGGCCGGCGAAGGTGAACTCCTCCCGCGCGGCCAGCCTGGCGCCGAGGCGCGCATAGAACCAGCGCGAGGGATTTTCCTGCAGCACCCACGCAAAGGCCGATTCCGCGCCGAGCGAGGCGAGGTGCGAGGCCATGGCCCGCATCAGCCGCCGGCCGATCCCGCGGTCGTGGAAGTCATCGAGCAGGTAGAGCGTCTCCACCTCGCCCTCGGCGATGGCGGGGCGGCGGGACATGCCGCCGGTGATGAAGCCGACCACGCCACCGCCCGCGATCTCCTGCCCATCGGCGATGGCGACGAAGCCCGCATGGCCGCCGCGCCGCTGCAGGATGCCGCGCTCATAATCCAGGCTCTCGCGCTCGGCGGAGAGGCCGGCCAGGTAGGTCTCGGGCAGGATGCCGGCATAGGTGCTGCGCCAGGCGGCCAGGTGAACCCGGGCCATGGCGTCGGCGTCTCCGGGGCGGGCACGGCGGATGGTGACCATCGCGGCGGGCCGCCTAGCTCGCCTTTTCGAGAACGGCGCAGAAGAAGCCGTCCGTGCCATGCGCGCCCGGCGAGAGCAGCATGTGCTCCGCCGTGACGGGCGGCGCGCCGGGCAGCCCGGCCTCGGCCCAGGCGCGGTCCAGCGCCACGGGCCGGAATGCCGGATGCTTCGCCAGGAACGCCTCTACCTGCACTTCATCCTCCTCGGGCAGCAGCGAGCATGTCGCGTAGATGAGCCTACCCCCAGGCTTCACCAGATGCGCCGAGATTGCAAGAATTTCATGTTGCTTGACGAGCAGTTCCGCGAGGTCCTCGGGCCCGGTGCGGCTGCGCGCATCGGGGTTGCGGCGCCAGGTGCCGGTGCCGGTGCAGGGGGCATCCACCAGCACGCGGTCGAAGGTGCCGGCGCGGCGCTTCACCCAGCGGTCGCCGGCTTCCAGCAGATGCGTCTCCGCATTGTGCACGCCCGCCCGGCGCAGGCGCTTGTTGGCCCCTTCCAGGCGCGGCACCGAGACATCGCAGGCGGTGATGCGGCCCTGATTGCCCATGGTGGCCGCCATGGCGAGTGTCTTGCCCGCGGCCCCCGCGCAGTAATCCACGACGCGCATGCCGGGCCGCGCATTGGCCAGCGCCGCGATGAGCTGGCTGCCCTCATCCTGCACCTCGATCAGGCCATCCTTGTAGGCGGCGCTGCCCGTGATCGGCGTGCGATGGGCGAGGCGCAGGCCCCAGGGGGAGAAGGGCGTGGTCTCCGAGACCAGGCCCTCGGCGCGCAGCGCCGCCTGCGCCGCCTCCCGCGTGGATTTGAGCAGGTTCACCCGCAGGTCGAGCGGCGCGGTCGCTTCCATCGCCAGCGCCTCCGCGTCCAGCCTGTCGCCGAAGCGGGTGGCGAGGCCGGGCATGGCCCATTCCGGCAGGTTGAGCCTGGCGGATTCGGCCATGCCCTTGCCGGTGAGCGGCTTGCCGACGAGCTGCTCGGCAACCCCCATCTCGCCGACATCAAGGGGGCCGGCCGCGAAGCGCCCGCCATCGAACAGGCGCGCGGCCTCCATCACCTTCCGCTTCTCCGCGAGCAGAAGGTAGGCCAGCACCAGCAGGCGCGGCGTCAGGCGGGCGCCCGTCTCCGCGATCCACCATTCCAGCCGCAGCCGCTGCCGCAGCACGCCCCAGGCGAGGTCGGAGACGGCACGGCGATCACTGCCGCCGATGTAGCGCCGGGCGCGGAAGAAATCGGCGCTGATGGCATCCGCCGGGCGGCGCGGCTGGTCCAGCACCGCGTGCAGCAGGTCAATCGCGGCGGAGAGCCGCCCCTCCGGCGTCACGAAAACAGGCCGGGGAGGGAAGACAGGTCGGTCAGGCTTGGCACGCCGGCGGCTTCCAGCCCGTATTCATCGGGCGCATTGGTGCGGTTCACGCGGATGGCACGGAAGCCCGCCGCCTGCGCCGCCTGGGTGTCCCAAGGATTGGCCGAGACGAAGGCCATGCGATTGGCCGGCAGGCCAAGCCGCTGCTCGGCCAGCGCATAGACGCGCGGGTCCGGCTTGAAGATGCCGACGGCCTCGACCGAGAGCAGCGCGTCCAGCAGCGTCGAGACGCCGGCGGCCTTGGTCGCGTCCACCAGCATCATGGGCGAGCCGTTGGAGAGGATGGCCGTGCGCATGCCCTGCGCGCGCAGCGCCTCCAGCATGGCCGGCACCTCGGCATAGGCGTCGAGGCGGCGATAGGCGTCCAGCAGGTCCTGCATCAGGCCCGCGTCGCGGACGCCGAAGCGCGCGCCGACATAGGCCAGCGCCTCGGTCGTGCAGGTCCAGAAATCCTGGTGGTGGCGCGGCCCGGTGAGGCTGCGCACCCAGGAATACTCGAGCTGCTTCACCCGCCATTCGGCCGAGAAGGCGGCCGCCTCCGGCCCGATGCGCCCGGCATGCCGGGCGACCGCGGAATGCACGTCGAGCAGCGTGCCATAGGCGTCGAACACCACCGCCTCGATCTCCCGCGCGTCGCGGGCGGTCGGTTCCCAGCGCTCACCCATCGCTGCGGTAATTCGGGGCTTCGCGCGTGATCGCCACGTCATGCACATGGCTCTCGCGCAGGCCGGCATTGGTGATGCGGCGGAAGCGGGCGTTCTTCTGCAGGTCCGCGATGGTGGCGCTGCCGGTATAGCCCATGGCGGCGCGCAACCCGCCGACCAGCTGATGGATCACGGGGCCGACCGGGCCCTTGTAGCCGACGCGGCCTTCCACACCCTCCGGCACCAGCTTCAGCTGGTCATTCACATCGGCCTGGAAGTAGCGGTCGGCGCTGCCCTGCGCCATGGCGCCGAGGCTGCCCATGCCGCGATAGGATTTGTAGGAACGGCCCTGGTAGAGGAACACCTCGCCCGGCGCCTCGTCGGTGCCCGCGAACATGCTGCCCATCATCACGCATTCGGCGCCGCCGGCCAGCGCCTTCGCGATGTCGCCGGAATTGCGGATGCCGCCATCGGCGATGCAGGGCACGCCGCGCTCGCGCGCCGCGGCCGTGCATTCCATGACGGCGGTGAGCTGCGGCACGCCGACGCCGGCCACGATGCGCGTGGTGCAGATGGAGCCGGGGCCGATACCGATCTTCACCGCATCCGCGCCCGCTTCGATGAGCGCCAGCGCGCCCTCGGGCGTGGCCACATTGCCCGCGATGATCTGCACGGTGTTGGAGAGGCGCTTGATGCGCTCGATCGCGGCGAGCACGCCGCCGGAATGGCCATGCGCCGTGTCCACCACGATCACATCGGCCTCGGCCGCCACCAATGCCTCGGCACGGCGCAGCCCGTCATCGCCCACGCCGGTCGCGCCCGCGGTGCGCAGCCGGCCCATGCCGTCCTTCACCGCGTTCGGGTGCGCCTCGGACTTGTCCATGTCCTTCACGGTGATGAGGCCGACGCAGCGGCCCTGGTCATCCACCACGAGCAGTTTTTCGAGGCGGCGCTTGTGCAGCAGTGTGCGCGCCTGCTCGGCCGTCACGTTCTGCGGCGCGGTGACGAGGTTTTCCCGCGTCATCAGCTCATAGACGCGCTGCTTGGGGTCGGTCGCGAAGCGGAGGTCGCGGTTGGTGATGATGCCGACCAGCCGATTCGTGCCGGGTTCCACCACCGGGAAGCCGGAGATGCGGTGGCGCGCCTTGAGCACCATCACATCGGCGAGCGTCTGCTCCGGGTTCACCATCACGGGGTTCACCACCATGCCGCTTTCGAAGCGCTTCACCTGGCGGATCTGCTCGGCCTGGTCGGCCGCCGACATGTTCTTGTGGATGACGCCGATGCCGCCCCGCTGGGCCATGGCGATGGACATCGGCGCCTCGGTCACGGTGTCCATGGCGGCGGCGACCAGCGGGATGTGCAGCGCGATTTCGCGGGTGAGGCGCGTGCGCGTGTCCACCTGGCCGGGCAGCACCGTCGAATAGGCGGGGAGCATCAGCACGTCGTCGAAGGCATAGGCCTCGGCGATGCGGATGGGTTCGGCGAAATCGAGAGCTGCCATGGCGGGGCCTTTCGGGCGGTCACACGACCTTGGCGAGTTGGCTTAACCGGAGCGACGCCGCGGGGCAAGGGTACGCCGCGTGAGGGGCCGCATGCCATGCCGCGGCGAAGCCTCGCCCGGGTGCGGATCGCCTCATTGCCTGTTTATCACAAAATTGTGAATTCAAGTTTACTCCAGCAAAATTTCTTTACATGAAAACTCCATCAAATCACGCTCCACTATAATGTCCGCATAAATTGCAGCCGCCGTGGTTGATCTTACGAACAAGCGGATCAGCGGGAGTGACATTGATGCGCCTGCTTTCGCTGGTCGACAGTTCCAAGATGACGCGGCGTGAGCCTGGGCATCGCAATCCAAGCCGGAGCGGCCTTTTGCGGCGCGCGGCTGCCGCGGCCGGGCTCCTCACGCTCTGGGGTTGCGGCCCCCTCTCCGAGCAGTGGCGCGCCAACAGCGGCATCGTCCGCGGCATCCGCCCCAATGTCGAGGACATCGACTTCGCCGCCCGTACGGCCGAGCAGACGCGGTTGATCGACTCGCTGAAGGAGCGCGCTCAGCTCAGCAACGTCACGCTCGGCCCTGAGGATGTCCGCTGGGCGCTGGTCATGCGCGCCGGTATCCAGATGATCGACGGCCATTGCGACCGCTACCTGGACACCCTCTACCGGTTCAACCGCGAGCAGCGGGCGGCGCGCCAGGGGCTTTCGGCGGTCAATGCGGCCACCGCCGGCATCCTGGGCCTGACCGGCGTCGCCGGGCCGGCAGTGTCCATCGTGGCGACGGCCTTCGGCCTCGCCGGCAGCCTTTTCGACGCGGGGGTGAATTCCGTCCTCTTCGAGATTGAGCCCTCCGCGTTGCGCAACGTCGCGGTCCAGGGCAGGGCACGGTTCCTGCAGGATCTGGAGCAGCAGCAGGCGCGGCGGGGCGCGCCCTTCAACACGCGTCCCGACGTGATGATCGCCTTGCAGGGATACCTCACCCAGTGCTCGCCCGCCGCGATCGAGGCCAATATCAACAATGCGGCGAGCGGCTCGCCCAACGTCGTCACCACGCCGCCCGGCACGGGGCGCGGTGTCACGACGGGGACGCCTTCCATCGCGCTCACCGGCATTCCCTTCCAGCTCTCCGCCGCACCGGCCACGGCACCGCGGCCCACGCCGGCGGTGCAGTTCCTCGCACCCAACCGGCAAGCCGGGGAGGACGCCCTGACCCGGGGCGAGGTCCAGCAGGCGCAGCGGGCGCTCGGCCTCTCCGCGACCGGCGATCCAGGGCCGGCCGGCAGCGCCTTCCGCACTGCGGTGACGCAGATGCAGCGCGCGATGCGCGCCCGCACGCGCGACCCGGCCTGGGATGCCGAGCCCGCGGGCATCCTGGCCGGCCGGCTCACCCGGGAGGCGGCGCTGGTCGGCCCGATGCCGGCCGCCTTCGCGACGCCCTTCGAGCGCTACTACCTGACCATCCCCGAGGACCAGAGGGCCGCCGACGGCAGCGTGACGCGCGCCTACAGCGTGCTCGATCCCGCACGGATGCGAATGCTGCGGCTCGTCGTGCTCGGGCTGCCCGCGACGGCGCCGGCGGGGGAGGATGCCTGGCTGGCCGTGCGTGCGGCGCTGGCGACCAAGCGGCAGGACTTCGGCTTGGCGCGGCCGGGCGAGGCCAGCCCCGGGCGGCTCGATGCGGAACTGTTCCAGCGGCTGGGCGTGCGCTGAGCGCGGCGGCGGCCTCCATGGCGGGACGCGAGGAGAAGCAAGCATGACGGAATACAGGGTTTCCATCTTCGCCGCCCCCCTCTTCGAGGCGCCGAGTCCCATGAGCCCAAGCGTGGATCTGCCGCGCGACACGGAGGTCTCGGGGGTCTTCGTGGATTCCAGCGAGGTCTGGCTTCAGGTCACGGCGCGACCGCCCGGGGGCGAGAAGTCGGGCTTCATGCTGATCACCGACCTGGTGGCCGTGGGCAAGCCCGAGCCGGAGCCCGTCGCCGATGCGCAGGAGTTCTGCCTGCACGTGACCAACCATGCGCGCCGGCATGGCGTGCAGCGGGACTACCTGATGGCGCTGGCCTGGAGCGAGACGGGTGGGCTCACGAAGCTCGGCAATCCGGACAGTAGCGCGATCGGCCCCTTCCAGTTCACCAAGGACACCTGGGCTGGGATGCTGACCCAGCCGGCGATCGCAGCGGCCCGCGTGACCTCCGACGAACGCCGCCTCTGGCGCCCGCAGACGCTGGTGGCGGCCGTCTTCACGGCGGCCAACATCAAGCGCCTCCAGACGGCGCTGGGCAGGGTGCCGCTCCTCGGCGAACTGTATTTTACGCACATGTTTGGACAGGAAGGGGGGCCGCGGCTCCTGGCCGACGGGCAAGACCGCGATCGGCCCTTCGACGTCGCCTATACGCAAGCCTTCAGCGCGGAGGCCTTCGCGAAGGTGAAGAAGGGCAATGCCTCGGTCATCGAAGCCAACGGCGCCCCTCGCACGGTCGCCCAGGTGCTGCAGGAGCTCAGCCGGCGCCTGGATTCGGGCTATGTGCGCGCCGCCCAGGTGATCGACACCTTCCCGGGCGAACTGCGCTTCTTCCAGGCCGAGAATGGCGATCCGCCCTGGCTCATGGTGGCGCGGGAGGAGGCGTTCCGCGGCGTGTACGAGTATCCGGGCGCCGACAACAACAGCCGCATCAGCCAGTATCTGAGCGTCTCGGGCGTCGGAAAGAACCCGCCCGACGAAGTGCCGTGGTGCGGCGCCTTCCTCGCCTTCTGTCTCAAGGATTGCGGGGATGCGGCGGCTGCGGCTTCGGTCCGCCCCGGTGCCGCCCAGGCAGCGGATTGGCTGAACTGGGGCCAGCCGGTCCCGGCGGCCCAGGCCCGTCCGGGAGATGTCATCGTCCTCAAGCCGCAGGCCGCAGGCTCGACCGGGCATGTGGGCTTTTACGTGGCGGGTGCCCCGGCGGGGAAGGTCCGCGTGCTCGGCGGGAACCAGGGCCAGCCGCAACACGTGTCCGCCAAGGATTTCGACGCGGGCCAGGTCGTTGAGGGACAGGGGTTCAGGCGGTTTCCCGCGCCGGGCGCTTGAAGCCCGTCGCCACCACATAGAGCTCGCTGCTTTCCTTGCGGCTCGCCGGCGGTTTCGCGTGGCGCACCTCGGTGAAGTGGCGGCGGAGCTGTTCCAGCATCGCCTTCTCGCTGCCGCCCTGGAACACCTTGGCCACGAATCCGCCGCCCGGCGCCAGCACCTTCACCGCGAAGTCGAGCGCGAGTGCCGCCAGGTCCATGATGCGCAGATGGTCCGTCGGCCCGTGGCCCGTCGTGTTGGGCGCCATGTCCGACAGCACGAGGTCGGCGAAGCCGCCGAGGGCGGCCAGCACCGCGGCCTCTGTTGCGTCATCCTGGAAATCGCCTTGCAGGATGGTCGCACCCGGCAGGTTGTCCATCGGCAGGAGGTCGAGGGCGACGACCTGGCCGCGCTCGCCCAATTGCCGCAGCACCACCTGCGTCCAGCCCCCCGGCGCCGCGCCCAAATCCACCACGCGCTGGCCGGGCTGGAGCAGCTTGAAGCGCTCATTCAGCTCGGTCAGCTTGAAGGCGGCGCGGGAGCGGTAGCCGGCCGCCTGGGCCTGCTTCACATAGGGGTCGTTCAACTGGCGCAGCAGCCAGCGCTGGCTCGCATTGCTGCGGCTGCGGGCGGTCTTGACGTTGACGTGGGTGCCGCGCGGGCCGGCACCCTGCTTGATCGGCGGTTTGGCCATGCGGCGGTTTAGAGCAGATCGGCGCGCGGCGGAACGCCCGCCTCAGCGGCTGGGCATGCGGTCCCCGCGCATCAGGCGCATCAGCATCCCCTCGCGGAGGCCGCGATCGGCGACCGTCAGCTCCCCCAGCGGCCAGAGCTGGCGGATGGCGGCATAGACGGCGCAGCCCGGCAGCACGAAATCCGCGCGCTCGGGCCCGACGCAGGGATGCGCCGCCAGTCCCTTGCGCCCCATGGCGAAAAGCTGCTCCAGCGCGGCATCCGCGGCCTGGGCGTTCAGCCGCGTGCCGTCCACCAGCTGGCGGCGGTATTTCGGCAGCGCCATGACGACGCCGGCGAGCGTGGTGACGGTGCCCGAGGTGCCGATGAGCCGAACGCCGCCCGCGCGGATCTCCTGCCCGATGCAATGCAGCCGGTCGAAGGCGGAGAGGCGGGCGTGGATGTCGTCCACCACATCGGCGAAGCCGTGCGTGGAGAAGCAATCGCCGCCCTCGCGCTCGGCCAGCGTGACCACGCCGCAGGGGATGGAGATGTAGCCGATGAGTTCGGGGCGCGGTCCGGTGCGGATCCAGGCGATCTCGGTGCTGCCACCGCCGATGTCGAAGAGGATGGCGCGGCGGTCCCCCGGCTCCAGCAGGGGGGCGCAGCTTTCCATTGCCAGCTCCGCTTCCTCGCGCGGCGAGATGATGCGGGGGCTGAGGCCGGTCTCGCGCGCGGCGCGGGCGAGGAAGGCCGGGCCATTGGCGGCGCGGCGGCAGGCCTCGGTGGCGACCGCGGCGAGGCGGCGGACGGGGCGGCGGTGCAGGCGCTCGGCGCAGGCGGACAGCGCCGAGATGGTGCGCTCCATCGCGGCATCCGAAAGCGCGCCGGTGCCGGCCAGGCCTTCGCCCAGGCGGACGATGCGGGAGAAGCTGTCCACCACGCGGAAGCCCTGGCGGGTGGGCGCGCCGATCAGCAGCCGGCAATTGTTGGTGCCGAGGTCCAGCGCGGCGAACAATGCGGGCGGCGGGCCGGGGGGCGGGCCGTGGCGGTGGAGGAGGGCACTCATCGGGGGATGGCGGGTCCTGCGGGGGGCGGGGCTGTCATGATCGTGAAGCAGGGCTGTCATCGCAAGCGGTATGTGCGCTTGGCAAGTGCGAAATGCGGTGTTACGACCCCGCCCAGCCGAGCGCTGGCGCTTGGGGGATAGTTTAACGGTAGAACTTCCGACTCTGACTCGGACAGTCTTGGTTCGAATCCAGGTCCCCCAGCCACCGCGGCGTTTCTGCCGCTGACAAAAGTGCGGTGCTTCAAGCGAGGACCGCTCCTTTGGCTCTGCGGCGGCGCGGGAACTGTCTCCGCCCACCGCGCTTTAGGCGCGGTGGGCATCGTTGGCTTTTAGGCAGATTAGCAAAAGCCGGTGTCCGAATAGGGCGCCCTACTGCCGCGCTTCGAGGCTTAGCGCCGCGTTCACTACAAACTGAATGCAACGACCTATCGTTTCTGCATCGTTGATCGGTTCTGTCGCCCAGTGAAACGTATGATTTCCACCGAGGAAAACAATCACACTTGGTGTGTTGGACTTAAATACTAGGTAATCTTCATAATCTAAATTGTAGCCAATGACGGCGATTGCTTCTGAAGTTGCGCTCTTGAGATGATTAAATTTTTCATTTATTTGGCTAATACCGAGCGCGTGAAGTTCTGACTCTTGTGTTGCTCCGACGCGGCGAGGCGTGATTCATCGCTGAGCATGGCTGCGTGGAGCGGGACATGGCTGGGCTGTGGATCAGGGACGATATGGCGCCGCGGGATTTGCGGCGCCTGGCCCGGTCGGAGAAGGACACACGCGTGGCGCGGCGCCTGTTGGCGATCGCCGGGGCACTGGACGGGCTGAGCCGCGAGGCGGCGGCTCGGCTGGCCGGGATGGACCGTCAGACGCTGCGCGATTGGGTGATCCGCTACAATCGGGCAGGCCCCGCTGCATTGTCGGACCATTGGGGATCCGGCCGTCCCTGCCGCCTGACGGAGGGTCAGCAGGCATCGCTCAAGGCCATCGTGCTGGCGGGGCCGGATCCGGAAGTGGAGGGCGTCTCCACTTGGCGGCTGATCGATCTCTGCCGGATCGTACGGGAACGGTTTGGCGTCAGCTATGCCGAAACTGGGATGGCGCGGTTGATGCGCAGCCTTGACCTGTCCTGGCAGACGCCACGGCCGCGGCACGCCGAGACCGATCCTGCGGCGCAGGAGCGCTTCAAAAAAAG
>JBHYCX010000010.1:4407-125239 GCA_051861325.1 Roseococcus sp. | reverse complement strand
TGGGGCCGGAAGGCCCCAGACCCCAATCCATACAAGGGGTCTGGGGCCCCGGCCCCAGCCGCCGGAGGCCTTTTCTCTCCTTCCCCTCGCCTGACTTGGCTGTCATTCTCGTCCCAGAAAACAAGTCCAAACCCAGGGGAAACACCATGACGACACGCCGCCAGGCCATGGGCCTTGCAGCCGCCCTCCTGCCCGCTCCGGCGCTGGCGCAAGCCTGGCGGCCGACGCGGCCCATCCGCCTCATCGTGCCCTTCGCGCCTGGCGGCTCGAACGATATCGTGGGACGCATCGTGGCCGAGGCGGCGGGCCAGATCCTGGGGCAGACCGTGATCGTCGAGAACCGCGCCGGCGCGGGCAGCGTGATCGGCGCCGAGACCGCCGCGCGGGCGGCCCCCGATGGGCTGACGCTGCTCATCAACTCCTCCCTGCCCACCGTGCCCGCCATCGTGGCGCGCGTGCCCTACAACACGCTGGAGGATTTCACCGGCATCGCGGTCGCCGGCTTCTCGCCCTACGTCCTCGTGGTCAATCCGCAGGTGCCCGCGCGCACGGCGGCCGAGCTGGTGGCGCTGATGCGCGCCACGCCGCAGGGCTACCACATCGCCGCCACCGGCAATGGCAGCGGCGTGCATGTGGCGGCCGAGCTGTTCCGCTCCATCGCCCGCGTGGAGTCGGATGTGGTGCATTACCGCGGCGGCGGGCCCTCGGTCGCCGCCCTGGTCGCGGGTGAGGTGAAGGTCGGCCTGCCCACCATGGCCTCCTCCATCGGCCAGGTGCGCGGCGGCACGCTGCGCGCGCTGATGGTGTTGGCCGATGCGCGCACGCCCGTCCTGCCTGACGTGCCCTCCGCGGCCGAGGCCGGGCTGGCCGGCGTGGTGCTGGAAGAGTATTTCCCGATTGTCGCCCCGGCGCAGACGCCGCCCGCCATCGTTGCGGCGCTGGGCGAGGCCTTCCGCGCCGCCATCCATCAGACGGCGCCGCGCCTCGGCGAACTCGCCGGCGTCTCCCCCCGCGCAGGCTATGACACGCCGGCGCAGGTGATGGGCCTGCTCCGCGCCAGCATCACCCAGCAGACGGCGATCCTGCGCGCGGCCGGCGTCCAGCCGGAATAGCCTCAGCCGGGGCTGAGGCGCGCCAGGCGCTCGGCCAGGCGCGGCACGGCGGCGATGATGGGGCGCGCGGCCTCCAGCGCCTCACGCGCTGCGGCGCTGCGGCCCAGTGCCAGCAACGCCTCCACCCGGCCCAGCTGCGCCTCGCCCCAGAGCGGGCCGTGGCTGATCGCCTCGTCGAAGGCGGCCAGCGCCGCCTCGGGCTGGCGCTCGGCCAGCAGGGCCGCACCGAGCACGCTCTGCGCCGAGGGGTTCTTCGCATCCTCCGCCACGGCGCGGCGCGCCAGTGGCAGCGCCTCCCGCGCGCGGCCAAGGGCGATCAGCGCATAGGCCAGCTCCACCTTGCCCTGCGCATCCACGGCGTTGTCGCGCACCGGCTGGACCAGCAGGTCATGGGCGGCCTGGTTCTGGCCACGGTCGCGCAGCACCTGGGCCAAGCCCACGCGCGGAAACGCCACATGCGGCAGCGCGCGTTGCGCGGCCTCGAAGGCCGCCATCGCCTCATCCAGGCGGCCCAGCTCGCGCAGCGCCCGGCCGCGCGCGTAAAGCGCCGGCCCATAGCCAGGGAATTCCCGCAGCTGCGCCTCGTTCACCGCCAGCGCGGCCTCCGCCTCGCCCGTCCTGGCGTAGGACCGGCCGAGCAGGAGCTGGAGGGTGCGCATCAGCTCGCGATCCGAGCCGCCCTCCTGCATCATCTGCTCCAGCGTCGCGCGCATCTCGGCCTCGCTCGGCGCCTCGTTGGAAAGCCACCACGCGTAGAGCACGGGCTGCACGACGCGCCAGATCTGCGGCGCGCCGGCGCGGATCAGCGCATCGGGATTTGCCGCCGTCACATCGGCGATGACCCCCTGGCCCGAGAGCCGTAGCCGCAGCCGCAGCGCCTCGCCATCCAGCGTCACCTCGCCCGAGACGCGGCGCTCGGGGATGCCCAGCATGCCGCGCAGCGTGCCGGCGACAGAGCGCAGCGAAAGCCCGGTCAGCGGCACGGTGAAGTCGGGATGCGCGCCGCCGACATCGGCGCCGGTGCGGCGGCGCGGCTCACCACCCACACTGTCCTGCAACTGGGCCAGCGCATCGGTCAGGCGCAGCGCCACGACATCGGGCGTGAGGCCGAGCTCGACCAGCCGGGGCGGCACCGCGATGGGCTGCACCTCGATGCCGTCGCGCTGCAACTCATCCACGAGGATCAGCAGCAGGATGAGGCCACCCGCCAGCGGCAGCAGCCGCGGCAGCAGGGCGAGGACGCCGGCCCAGAACCCGGTCCGGGGCGGCGCCTCGCTCATCCCGCCAGGAAATCCGCGACAAGAGCGACCTGCGCTGGCTCCATCAGCGCAGGCGCATGGCCGCAGCGCGGGATGGTCGCGACCCGCACGCCCGGCGCTTCGCCCATGCGGCGCGCGGTCTCGGGCAGCAGCAGGTCCGAGCGCTCGCCGCGCAGCACCAGCACGGGGCGGCTCGCCACCACGGGCCAGAGCGGCCAGAGATCCACATCGGCCAATTCGCCCTGCATGGGATCCATGATCGCGGGGTCGTAATGCAGCGCCACCTGGCCATCGGGCCGCATCCGCGCGCTGTAATGCGCCAGATGCGCCCATTCCTCATCCGAGAGCGGGCCGAAGGGCGCATGCACCTGCCGCAGATAGGCCTCCAGCGCCGGGATATCGGCGAAGATGCGGGGTTCGCTGAGATAGGTGCGGATGCGCTCCAGCGCGGCCACCGGCACGAAGGGGCCGATATCGTTGATCACGAAGCGGCCCATGGCGAGGCCCGGCGTGGCGCAGACGCCCATGCCGATCAGACCGCCCATCGAGGTACCGACCCAGTCGAACTCACCCAGCGTCGTCAGCAGCGGCATCATGGCGGCGATGTAGTGCGGCACGGCGTAGAAGCGCCCCTCGGGGAGCCAGCCGGAAAGGCCGCGCCCGGGGACATCCACGCAGATCACCCGCCGCCCCTGCCCGGCCAGATGCCGCGCCAGCACGTCGAAATCCCGCGCGTTGCGCGTCAGCCCATGCACGCAGACCACGGGCCGGCCCGAGGCCGGGCCCCATTCCACCCAGCGCAGCGGGACGAGGCGGCTTTCGGGCGTGCCCTCGAAGGGGCCGCTCACGGCACCAAAGCGCGGCCGCTCCATGGTCAGACGATGCCCTTCTCGCGCAGCGCGGCGATTTCGGCCGCCGACATGCCGAGCAGGCCGCCCAGCACATGGTCGCTGTGCTCGCCCAGCACGGGCGGGGGCGAACGATAGTCGGGCGGCGTGGCCGAAAGCTTCACCGGGTTCGCGATCACCTCGATCTCCTGGCCGCTCGCATGCTGCATCTTCACCACCATGTCGCGCGCAATGACATGCGGATCGGCAAAAACGTCCTTCAGCGTGTTGATCGGGCCGCAGCCGATCTTCAACGCCTCCAGCGCCTCCACCCAGGCGGCGGTGGTCTTGGACTTCATCACAGGCGTCAGCGTCTGCGTGACCAGGTCGCGATTGGCGACGCGGTTCGCATTGGTGGCGAAGCGGGGATCCTTGGGCAGCTCATCCAGGCCGAAATTCTTGCAGAAACGCTCGAAGGTCGGGTCATTGCCGACGGCGAGGATGAGGTAGCCATCCTTCGTCGGGTATTCCTGATAGGGGCTGATGTTCGGGTGCTGGTTGCCCAGGCGCGGTGGGTTTTCGCCCGTCGCCAGGTAGTTCATGCCCTGGTTGGCCAGCCAGGCGACATGCGTGTCGAGCATGCCGATATCAATGTGCTGGCCCTCGCCCGTGTTGTTGCGGTGATTCACGGCGGCCAGGATGCCGATGCAGCCATAGAGCCCGGCAAACAGGTCCGCCACCGGCACGCCCGCCTTCTGCGGCGAGCCATTGGGCTCGCCCGTCAGCGACATGATGCCGCCCATCGCCTGGATCAGCGCGTCATAGCCAGGCCGCGGCGCATAGGGGCCGGTCTGGCCGAAGCCGGTGATCGAGCAATAGATCAGTTTCGGATGCTTGGCCTTCAACTGCTCATAGCCCAGGCCGTACTTAGCGAGCGCGCCGACCTTGAAGTTCTCGGCCAGGATGTCGCAATGCTCCAGCAGCTTGTGCACCAGCGCCTGGCCCTCGGGCTTGGCGATATCCACCGTGACCGACTGCTTGTTGCGGTTCACACCTAGGAAATAGGCGCTTTCCTTCGTCTCGGGCCAGAAGGGCGGCGCGAAGCCGCGCGTGTCATCGCCGCTGTCGGGCTTTTCGATCTTGATGACCTCGGCCCCCAGGTCGCCCAGCATCTGCGTGCAGGTGGGCCCGGCGAGGACGCGGGTGAGGTCGAGAACGCGAAGGCCCTTCAAGGGGCCGGAAGGCTGGGACATGTCGAGGCTCCATCGGTCTTTGCGTGCTTATGCGCCGCAGCGGACCGGGGCAAGACGGCCTAGCTTGCCCGGACCCGCCATGCGGTGGACCCTCGGCCGCTGCCTCTTGCACCCCAGCTGAAGGACCGGATGGATCATGCTCGGACCCGTCATTCAACTCGATGGCGATTCATGCACGCCCGAGACGAGCATCGGCCACGCCTTGCGCCCGCGGCTTGAGCCACATGCCAGCACCTGGACCGACCAACCGGATCTGCTCCGCGCCAGCGGCGCCCTCCAGATGGACAGGAAGATCCTCCAGCGCCTCGCACAGCTGGAGCAGGCGGTGGCAGGCATGGAGGGGGCCTTCATCATCGCGCGCTCGTCCGGCGCCAGGGTCGCGACCCTGCTGGGTGCGCGCCAGCGCATCGGGGGCATCATCTGCCTGGGCTATCCCTTCCAGAAGCCAGGGCGGCCCCCGGCGCCCGACCGATACGTCCATCTGGCGCATGTGCTGACGCCGACCCTGATCCTGCAGGGCGTGCATGACGTCTATGGCGGCCGGGAAGTCCTGGAGAAGTACGAATTCTCGCCCGCCGTCACCGTCGAATTCGTCGAGGCCTGCCATAAGTTCCGCATCCCACCGGCACGGTGGGATGCGATCGCTGCCCGAATCCTGCGCTTCCACGCGGAGCTGCCGAGATAACCCTCATCCCGGGCGGCGCCGCCTGGAGCGCTGTACGCTCAATCCGAGCCAAAGCTGACCTTGGCATTCTCGCCCATCGCGGGCGGCGTCTTGGTCACCAGCGCCTTCACATAGCCGATGGCGAAGCGGGCGCTGGAAGCCGGGCTGTCCCAGTATTCCGCACGCTCCATCTCGACCGCGATGAGGGCGAGGTTGGGGCTGCCCGCGCCATCCGGGAACCACAGCCGCGCCGCCTCGGTCCAGAGCGCCTTCTGCTGTTCCTGGTCCTGCACCACCCGGGCCGTGCCGCGGACGGAGACGTATTCCTGGTTGGAAGGGTGGGAGGCGGAGAGCAGCACATCATGATCCTGGCCGATCGCCATGGTCTTGGGGCTGTCCACATCGGTGAAGAACCAGACCGTATTGCCCTCGACGGCGAGGACGGACATGGGCCGTGCGTCGAGTCCGCCCTCGGCGTCCTGCGTCACCAGCATGACGACGCGGATGTGCTCGATCAGTTCCCGGACCTTGATGCGGGCCTCGTCGTCATTGGGGTGCATGGTTTCTTCCTCTGTTGGAGAAGGGCTGAACCGGCGAAGCCGCTGCCGGTTGCGGCGGGGTGAGACTTGCCCCCTCCCCCCCATCCGGCGCATGGTCCGCCGCTTGACGCCCAGCCGCACGATGCCCAAGCCGCAAGATGCCAGAGGAACGAACCGATGCTCGACACGCCGCACCCCACCCCCGCCGCCCCCTGCCTGGACCAGCAGAAGCTGGCCACCGCCATGTCCGGCCTGCATTTCATCGGCGGCCGCTATGTGCCGGCCGTCAGCGGCAAGAGCTTTGCGGTCGTGAACCCGGCCACCGGCATCCAGGTGGCGAGCGCGGCCGAGGGCGATGCGGCCGATGTGGACGCGGCCGTGCGTGACGCCGCCCGCGCCCAGAAGGACTGGGCCAAGATGCCCGCCCGCAAGCGTGGCGCCCTGGTGCACCAATGCGCCGCCCTCCTGAAGGAACACCAGGAGGAGCTGGCCCGCCTCATCGCGCTCGAGACCGGCAAGGCGCTGCGGACGGAAAGCCGCGTCGAGGCCGGCGTCGTCGCCGATGTCTTCGAATTCTTCGGCGGCCTCGGCTCCGAATTGAAGGGCGAGAGCGTGCCCTTCGCCCCCAATGTGCTGAGCGTCACCGTGCGCGAGCCCTTGGGCGTGGTGGGCGCCATCATCCCCTGGAACGTGCCGATGCTGCTGATGGCGCTGAAGGTCGCGCCCGCGCTCGTCGCCGGCAACACGGTCGTCGTGAAGTCGGCCGAGGAAGCGCCGCTCGCGGTGCTGCGCATCTGCGAGCTGATGAACCGCGTGCTGCCGCCGGGCTGCTTCAACATGGTGAGCGGCATGGGCCCGGAATGCGGGGCACCCCTGGTCGAGCACCCGCTGGTGCGGAAAGTGACCTTCACCGGCTCGGTCGAGACCGGGAAGATCGTGGCCAAGGCCGCTTCGCAGAAGCTGGTGCCGGTCACGCTGGAGCTGGGCGGCAAATCGCCCATGATCGTCTTCGCCGATTGCGACTTCGCCAAGACCGTCTCCGGCGCGCTGACCTCCATGCGCTTCACCCGCCAGGGGCAGTCCTGCACGGCGGCCAGCCGCATTTATGTCGAGCGCCCGATCTTCGACGCCTTCGTGGCCGAGATGAAGAAGGCCGTGGACGGCATGGTGATGGGCGACCCGCTGGACGAGAAGACGGACATCGGCACCATCATCAGCCAGGGCCAGTTCGAGAAGGTCCAGGGCTTCATCGCCGAGGGCAAGGCGACGGCCGGCGCCACCGCGCATGAATGCAGCGCGATGCCGAGCGACCCTGCGCTGAAGAAGGGCCTGTTCCTGCGCCCGGTGATCTTCACCGGCCTCGATGGCAAGTCCCGCCTGGTGCAGGAGGAGATCTTCGGACCCGTCACCGTGATCCAGCCCTTCGACGACCCCGAGGCCGTGCTGGCCGAGGCGAATGACAGTGAATACGGCCTGGCGGCATCGCTCTGGACGAACAATCTGAAGGTCGGTCTCGACCTTGCGCATCGGCTGGAAGCGGGTCTCGTCCAGATCAACCAGAATCTGGTGGTCCAGGCGAACCTCTCCTATGGCGGCGTGAAGTCGAGCGGCCTCGGCAAGGAGGCATCGCTCGAAGCCATGCTCGAACACTTCACCCACAAGAAGACCATCATGGTCAACATGGCATGAGCCTCGACCTGACGGGCAAGACCGCGGCCGAGCTCAAGGCGCTGGTGGCCAATGCCGAGGCCGTCCTCGCCGGCGGCAACACCAAGCTGCATGCGCGCGCCGAGGAGTTTCGCGCGGCCGCCCAGGCGGCGCTCGCCGAGCGGCGCGTGGCGCCCCCGGGCCAGCGCGCCGAGCCCAACCCGGAGCTCGACACCGCGGTGGCCCGCATCAAGGCGGTGGCAGCCGAGGCGCTGGCGAAATTCGACCTCTCGCCCGAGACGGCGAAGGCGCGCGGCATCACCACGCCGCATGCGCTTCTGGCCGGCACCGGCGCGCCCAAGACGGGTGGTGGCGTGCGCACCAAGAAGTTCAAGCGCTGCCCCTACATCTCCTACCGGGGGCCGGGCGGCATCGCGATGCTGCAATACGCGGTCCCGCCGGGCGAGGGTGCGGCGGGCTTCTGGGCGGGCGGCCTGGTCGCTGTCGGCAGTGCCGAGAGCAAGACCGGCTTTGACGCCGCGATGGAGCCCGAGGCTGCCGTCGCCGCCTTCCTCCAGGCGCTCTCAGAACTGGCGCCCGCCCGTTCGTGACGGCGGAGGCGGCCTGTCCGCTGCCGGAGGCGGCTTGTCCCCCGCCGGAGGCGGCCTGTAGCGTCGTCATCGTCGCCTACAACTCGGCGGCGCTGCTGCCGGGTTGCCTCGCCGCCATCCCCGAGGCCTGCCCGGTCATCGTCGTGGACAATGCAAGCCCGGATGACAGCGCGGCTGTGGCCGCCGCGGTACGCCCCGGCGCGCGGGTGATCCGGGCGGGGCGGAACCTCGGCTTCGGGCCGGGCGCCAATCTGGGCTTCGCCGAAGTCACCACCGAATTCGGCCTGCTGCTGAACGCCGATGCGACGCTGGAGCCCGCGACCATCGCGGGCCTCGTCGCCGCGGCAGCCCGCTACCCCGAGGCCGGGCTGCTGGCGCCCGAGGTGATCGCCGAGGAAGGTCACATGCAGTTCGGCCATGACCTGCCCTTCCGCCGCCTGCGGGGGCCGGTGGTGGAGCCCTCAGGCGATGCCTGCTGCTGGTATGTCGGCGGCTCCGCCATGTTCCTGCGGATGTCGGTATTGCGAACGCTGGGCGGCTTCGACCCCGAGATTTTCCTGTATTTCGAGGATGACGACCTCTGCCTGCGCGTGCGCGCGGCGGGCCATGCGCTGGTGCATGTGGCGGGCGTGCGGGTGCGGCACCTGGGCGGCGCCAGCTCCGGGGCTTCGCCGCGCCTCTCGCATTGGAAGGCGTTCCACCAGGGCTGGTCGCGCCTGCACCTGGAGGCGAAGCATCGCGGGCGCTGGGCCGCCTGGCGGCTGGCGCTGGCCGAATGGCCGGGCCTCGTGCTCAAGGCGGCGCTGCGGCGGGGTGATGCGCGGCGCGCGAAGTGGGCGGGGCGTGCGGCGGGTATCCTGGCCTGGATGCAGGGCCGAAAGGCCCGCGAGATCCGGCTGGGGTAAGCGCCTCGACGCCCGGGCGCGCGCCTCACGCGTCCACGATCACCTCGAACCCGCCGAAGATCATGCGCGTGCCGTCGAAGGGCATCTCGTGCATGCTGCCGGCCATGGCGGGATCGGCGAAGACCGCCTGCATGCCGGCATCCCGCGTGGCCTTGTCCGGCCAGGTGATCCAGGAGAACACCACCGTCTCCTCCGGCTTGCGCAGCACGGCGCTGTGCATGGAGTTCACCTTGCCCTCCGGCACATCATCGCCCCAGGCCTCGACGAGCGAGAGCGCGCCATGCCGCTTGAACACCACCGCGGCCTCCTCGGCGTGGCGGCGATAGGCTTCCTTGCCATCGGTCGGCACCGCCAGCACAAATCCATCCACATACATCGCGCATCTCCCAGGTTTCGGGTCGCGGCTACCGCGCGGCGTGTTTGCCGACATGCGCCGCAAAATTGTCGAGGATCGCCTGCCAGCCATCGCGCTGCATCTCGATGCTGTGCTGCGTCTCCGCGTCGAAGACGGTCGTGACGCGGGTGCCGTCGCCGCTTGGAGCAAAGGTCGTGCGCGCCTTGCGTCCGTCCCCGAGGGCCAGGGTGAGGGAACGCCCGGGCGTCACCTCCTCATACAGCCCCTCGAAGTCGAAGCCGAAGCTGCCGTCCCGCGCTTCCATCCGCGCCTTGTAGGCTCCGCCGACGCGCAGATCGACCTCGGCGGAAGGGCAGCACCAGTCATCGCTCGCGAAATTCCACTGCGTGATGTCGGCGGGCGTGGTGAAGGCAGCCCAGGCTCGATCAACGGGCGCTGCGACCATGGCTTCGATGGTGATTTCTTGTGGCGACATACGACTTTCTCCGATGGTGCTTCGTCAGGCCGTCAGCCGCGGCGCGCGGCCTCGATGGCCGCGATGTCAATCTTGCGCATGCTCATCATCGCCTCGAAGACGCGCTTCGCGGCATCGCCGCCGGCGGCGATCGCCTGGGTGAGCGCGCGCGGGGTGATCTGCCAGTTCACGCCCCAGCGATCCCTGCACCAGCCGCACGCGCTTTCCTGCCCGTCATTTCCGAGGATGGCGTCCCAGTAGCGGTCGGTCTCCGCCTGGTCATCGGTGGCGATCTGGAAGGAGAAGGCCTCGCTCTGCGGGAAGGTCAGGCCGCCATTGAGGCCGAGGCAGGGAATTCCGGCCACGGTGAACTCCACCGTCAGCACATCCCCCGCGCGCCCCGAGGGGTAGTCGGCGGGGGCGCGATGCACGGCGCCCACATGGCTGTCGGGGAAGGTGGCGGCGTAGAAGCGCGCGGCGGCCTCGGCCTCGCGGTCGAACCAGAGGCAGACCGTGTTCTTCGGGGTGCCGACGCCGCTCATCGGATTGGCCCGCGGGCGAGGCCAGCACCGGCAGGGGCGAATGTGTGGAGCATGCTGTCTCCCCTAAATCCGGGTGGCTTGTCCGGCTTAGCTCTGGCTTCGGTCTCTAAACTTTGATATCAAAGTAAAATGGCTTTGTCAAACACGGAACTCCTCCCGGCCGCCACGGTGCATCACATCCGCGACACCTGCCTTTGCCTATCGGCACAGCGGGCGGCGCGGGCCTTGGCGCGGCGCTTCGACGTGGCGTTGCGCCCCTTCGGCCTGACGAACGGCCAGTTCTCCCTCATGGTTGCGCTCAACCAGACCGAACCGCCGGCCATCGGGCGCCTCGCTCCCTTCCTGGCCATGGATCCCTCGACGCTGACCGCCGCGGTCAAGCCGCTGGCGCGCCGCGGCCTGCTGCGGGTGATCCCCGATGCGGCGGACCGGCGCTCCCGCCGGGTGCAGATCACGCCCGAAGGCGTCGCGCTGCTGCGCGACGCCGTCCCGGTCTGGCGTGCCACGCATGCCCGGCTGGATTCAGAGCTGGGCGACGGCACGGCCGAGGCCCTGCGGCGGGGATTGGCGGAAATCCGGCTTCCTCGCGGCGATGCCGCATCGTGAACCGACGAAGCGACCCCGAAATCTTGACAATATCCGCATTTTTTCCTATTTTGGGGCGTTGTTTGACTTCCGCATCCGCCCTTTCCTGTCACCCCTCACCCGGGCGGGGATTTTGTCCGAAAGCGCGGCTTCGCAAAAACCGCAAGGCCCGCCCCGGCAACCTCACCCGCGCGCCAGCGCCCACCCCAGCGCGAAGGCCGCGAGCCCCAGCCCCAGGCTCGCCAGCACATAGGCGATGCCCTGCCAGGCCGCGCGCTCCCAGAGGAGCGCCGTCTCCAGGCTGAAGGCCGAGAAGGTGGTGAAGCCGCCCAGCACGCCCGTGATCCAGAAGAGCCGCGCGCCGCCGCTGATCCCCTGCCCCGCCAGCACGCCGATCGCCGCGCTGCCCAGCACATTCACCGCGAGCGTCCCCCAGGGGAAGGCAGCCCCCAGCCAGGCCATGGCCAGCAGCGAGATGCCGTAGCGGCCCATCGAACCGAGCGCGCCACCCAGCGCCACAAGCAGAAAACTCATCGCCGCCGCTTCGCCCATTCGGCGAGGCGCTTCGCGATTGCCGCCTCCGCCCCGCGCCCGGCGGGCTCGTAGTAACGCGGTCGCGCCATGCCCTCCGGAAAATAGTTCTGGCCCGAAAACACCTGCTCGGCGTCATGGTCGTATTCATAGCCGGCGCCGTAGCCGAGCTCGCGCATCATCTTGGTCGGCGCATTCAGGATATGGGCCGGCGGCGCCAGGCTTCCGGTCTCGCGCGCGGCCGCCTGCGCCGCCTTCCAGGCGACATAGACGGCGTTGGATTTAGGCGCCGTGGCCAGGTGCACCACAAGCTGCGCCAGCGCCAATTCCCCCTCGGGCGAGCCCAGCCGCTCGTAGCTTTCCCAGGCCGCCAAGGCCGCGGGGAGCGCCGTCGGGTCCGCCAGCCCCACATCCTCGGCGGCAAAGCGCGCGAGGCGGCGGGCGATGTAGCGCGGGTCCTCGCCGCCCAGGATCATCCGCGCGAACCAGTAGAGCCCGGCGTCCGGATCACTCCCGCGCAGGGATTTGTGCAGCGCGGAGATGAGGTTGTAGTGCTCCTCCCGGTCCTTGTCGTAGAGGGCGGCGCGCTTGGCCAGGAGCTGCGAGAGGCCGGCCGGGCCCAGCGGCGTGGGGTCTTCCAGCGCCAGCAATTGCTCGGTGAGGTTCAGCAGGTAGCGCCCATCGCCATCGGCCATCGCCAGCAGCACCTCCCGCGCGGCGGGGTCGAGCGGCAGCGCGCGGCCGGCCTCCAGCTCGGCACGGGCCAGCAGGGCTTCGAGGCCCGCGGCCTCCAGCCGCTTCAGCACCATCACCTGGCAGCGCGAGAGGAGCGCGCCGTTCAGCGCGAAGCTGGGGTTTTCGGTGGTGGCGCCGATCAGCACCACCGTGCCGTCCTCCACCACCGGCAGAAATCCATCCTGCTGCGCGCGGTTGAAGCGGTGGATCTCATCCACGAACAGCAGCGTGCGCCGCCCCATCCGCCGCCGCTGCCGCGCCTCGTCGAAGGCGCGCTTGAGGTCCGCCACGCCCGAGAACACAGCCGAGAGCGAGACGAAGCTCAAATCGGCCGCCTCCGCCAGCAGCCGCGCGATGGTGGTCTTGCCCACGCCGGGCGGCCCCCAGAGGATCATGGAGGCCAGGCTGCCGCGCCCCAGCATGCGCGTGATGCTGCCCTGGGGGCCGAGCAATTGGTCCTGCCCGACCACCTCGGCCAGCGTGCGCGGCCGGAGGCGCTCGGCCAGCGGCGCGCCCTCGGCCGGGGCCGCGCTCGGCGGCGGCGCCTCGGGAGGGCCGAACAGGTCATCGGAAGGATCGCGGCGGGGAGGCATGCGGCCAGCCTAGCCCGGTTCGCTGAGGGCGGCACGGGCCGCCAAGCCGCGCGGCGCGATCAGGCTGTAGCTGCGCCGCACCAGCGCCTCCACCTCTGCCCAATCCGGCCGGCCCGTGAGGTTCACGCCGACCCAGCCCTTGTGGCCCAGATAGGGTGGGCGGAAGAAGCGCTCGGGTGCCGCTTCGATCAGCAATTCCTGGCTGCCGCGCGGCGCCTTCAACCAGATGGCGAGCGGGGCCGTCATCGCCATGCAGAAGATCTTCTCCCGCACGCGGAAGGTGGGGGTGTCCCAGGTCTCGCGCTCCTCCGCCTCCGGCAGCGCCAGGCAGATGCGCCGCAGCCGGGCCAGCGCCGCACTCATTCCATGACGATGCGCGGGCCGCTGGCCGCGGCCGGCTGCTCCGCCTTCTCCCAGATGCGCGCCGCGATGCGGCGATAGGTCGCGGCCTCATCCGTGTCGGGCGCGGCCAGCACGATGGGCGTGCCCGCATCGGCCATCTCGCGGATCGAGAGCTTCAGCGGCAATTCACCGAGGAATTCGGCCCCCAGCCGCTCCGCTTCCGCCCGCGCGCCGCCATGGCCGAAGATTTCGGTCCGATGGCCACATTCGGGGCAGCAGAAATAGGACATGTTCTCGATCAGGCCGATGACGGGGACATTCACCTTCTCGAACATCTTGATGCCACGCCGCGCATCGAGCAGCGCCACATCCTGCGGCGTCGAGACGATGACGGCACCCGCCAGCGGCACCCGCTGGGACATGGTGAGCTGCGCATCACCCGTGCCCGGCGGCATGTCCACGATCATGACGTCGAGCTCGCCCCACTCCACCTGGCCCATCATCTGCTCCAGCGCGCCCATCACCATGGGGCCGCGCCAGATCATCGCCGTCTCCTGCTCGACCAGGAAGCCGATGGACATGGCCTTCAGCCCCCAGCGCTGCAGCGGGATGATCCGCTGGCCGACGGCGCGCGGCTTTTCCTGCGTGCCCAGCATCTGCGGCAGCGAGGGGCCATAGATGTCGGCATCGAGAAGCCCCACGCGCAGCCCCTGCGCGGCAAGGGCGACCGCCAGGTTGACGGCCGTGGTGGACTTGCCCACGCCCCCCTTGCCCGAGGCGACCGCGATGATGCGCTTGACGCCGGGCAGCAGCATCTGCCCCTGGCCGGGCGGCGTCGGGCCCGGGGCGGGCCGGGTGGAGCGCGCGCCCGGCGCCTCGGGCGCCTCGCGATGCGCCGTCAGCACGACGGTGGCCGAGATCACGCCGGGCACGCTGCCCGCCGCCTTCTCGCAGGCGGCGCGGACGGGTTCCATGCCGCGCGCCCGCTCGCGCGGGACGGCGAGGGTGAACTGCACCATGCCGTCGCGGGCGGAGATGCCTTCGATCATGCCGGAACTCATGACATCCACGCTCGTCGCGGGGTCCGTGACCCGGGAGAGGGCGGCCTTGATGGCCGCAATGAGCGTGTCCGACATGCGATGAACCTTTCCTTGACCAGCGGGGCGGCACATATGCACATGCAGGCGCGCATGCGCACCCCTCCCGGTGGGGCAAGCAAGCCTATATATGGAAGAGAATTCAGGAATGACCGTCCCGGGCTGTCCCCGGCGGCCAGAGTGGAGTGTCCGGTAAAGATGTCTTGGAACAATGGTGGACCGAGCCCCTGGGGCAATCCGCGTCCTCCCGGTGGTGGGGGAAATGGCGGCGGACCCTGGGGCGGCCCGCCTTCGGGCCCTCCGGGCGGCGGCAATCGCGGCCCCGGCCCGGACATCGAGGAGATGATCCGCAATGCCCAGAACACGGTGCGGCGCCTGCTGCCCCGCGGTGGCGCGGGCGGCGGCAAGGCTATCGGGCTGGCCGCCCTCGTGCTGGTGGGCGTCTGGGGGGCTTCGGGCTTCTATCGCGTGCAGCCGGACGAGCTCGGCGTGGTCATGCGCTTCGGCGCCTTCGATCGCACGGCGCCCCCTGGCCTGAACTATCGCATCCCCTGGCCGGTCGAGACGGTGACCACGCCGCGCGTGACGCGCATCAACCGCGTGGATATCGGCTTCCGCGGCGCGCCCGACACCGTCCCTGGCGGACGTGTGGTTTCGGCGCGGGACGTGCTGGCTGAATCGCTGATGCTGACGGGCGATGAAAACATCATCGACATCGACTTCGCCGTCTTCTGGCGCATCCGCGACGCGGCCGAGTTCCTGTTCAACACCCGCAACCCGGAGGAGACGGTGAAATCCGCCGCCGAATCCGTGATGCGCGAAGTGATCGGCAAGACGCCCATCCAGCCCGCCCTGACCGAGGCCCGCGCGCAGATCGAGCAGGATGTCCGCCGCGGCACCCAGGCCATCATGGACCAGTACCGCGCCGGCATCGAAATCACGCAGGTGCAGATGCAGAAGTCCGACCCGCCCGCCGCGGTGGTCGAATCCTTCCGCGACGTGCAGCGCGCCAATGCCGACCGCGAGCGCGTCCGCAACGAGGCGGAGAGCTTCCGCAACGACATCATCCCCCGCGCCCGTGGCGAGGCGGAGCGGATGGTGCAGGAAGCCCAGGGCTTCCGTGACAGCCAGATCGCCCGCGCCCGAGGCGAGGCCGGTCGCTTCACGGCCGTGCTCGGCGCCTATGCCCAGGCGCAGGATGTCACGGTGCGCCGCATGTACCTGGAAACCATGGAAGAAATCTTCAAGCGCAACGGCATGATCCTGGTGGATGACCGCCTGCAGGGCCTCGTGCCCTTCCTGCCGCTGGGCGAGCAGCGCGGCAACGCGCCGACAGGCCAGACGCAGCCCCGGCCGGCCATGCCGCCGCCCGCTGTGGCGCCCATCATCCAGCAGCAGCAGCGCGGGGGGGCGGCCCGATGAACAAGCTCGCCATCGCCGCCGGCGTCGCCGTCGCGTTGCTCTTTGTCGCGGCCTCCAGCTTCTTCACCGTGCAGCAGACGCAGCAGGTGCTCATCACGCAGTTCGGCCAGCCGATCCGCGTGATCCAGAAGCCCGGCCTGAACGTGAAGCTGCCCTTCATCCAGACCGTGATCGTCTTCGACCGCCGCCTGCTCGACTTCGAGGCGCCGGGCGAGGAAGTCATCCTGGGCGACCAGCGCCGCCTGATCGTGGACAGCTTCACCCGCTACTCCATCACCGACCCGCTGCTCTTCTTCCAGACGGTGGGCGCCACCGAGGCCGGCATCCGTGGCCGGCTGAACTCCATCGTCACCTCCTCGCTCCGCCGCGTTCTGGCGGGTGAGACGTTGCTCGCGGTGCTGAGCGCGGATCGCGGCCGGATCATGGGTGAGATCCGCCGCCAGGTGAATGACGAGGCGCGCCGCTTCGGCATCGAGGTGACGGATGTGCGCATCCGCCGCGCCGATCTGCCGGACGAGAACACGCAGGCCATTCTCTCGCGCATGCAGTCCGAGCGTGAGCGCGTGGCCCGCGAGGCCCGCGCGGAGGGTGCCGAGGTCGCGGCCCGCATCCGCGCCCAGGCTGAGCGTGACCGAACCGTCCTGCTGGCGACCGCGGAGGCCGATGCCGCCATTCTGCGCGGCACCGGCGAGCAGGAGGCGATCCGCGTCTTCGCGGAGGCCTTCCAGCGTGACCCGGAGTTCTTCCAGTTCTGGCGCACCATGCAGGCCTACCGGGAGGTCTTCTCGACCGGCGAATCCCGCATGGTGCTGACCCCGGAAAGCGACTTTTTCCGCTATTTCCGGGACATCCCGGCGCGCACCGGGGCGCCGCGCTGAACCGTCTTGGGGCTGGCGCGCTGGACAGGCGCGCCCTAGCCTCCATGTGACAGGCTGGGGTGGTCCCGCTCCACCCCAGCCTATTCTCTTTCCTGAGGTGCTTGCCCGATGCGGCTTGTCGCGACCGCCCTTCTCCTGGCTCTTTCCGCCCCTGCCTTTGCGCAGCCTGCGCCCCCCGCCCCCGCCAGCACGCCCTTTGTGCCGCCCGGGAGCTTCGCGCCCCTGGTGCGCAACCTGCTGCCGGCGGTGGTGAACATCTCCACCTCGCAGAATGTGGCGCCGCGCCCGGGCCGCCCCGACGCGCCGGAGACGCCCCAAGCGCCGCCCGGCTCGCCCTTCGAAGAATTCTTCCGCGACTTCTTCAACCGCAACCGCCCGCCCGGCCCGCAGGGCGAGGCGCAGCCGAACCAGCCCAACCAGCCCAACCGACCGGCGCCGCGCCGCGCGCAGTCGCTTGGCTCCGGCTTCATCGTGGACGCCTCGGGCATCGTCATCACCAACAACCACGTGATTGACGGCGCGGACGAGATCAACGTCATCCTGCAGGACAACACCACGCTGCGTGCCACGCTGCTCGGCACCGATCCGCGGACCGACCTCGCGGTGCTGCGGGTAAGCCACACGGCGCCGCTGCCCTATGTGCCGTGGGGCGATTCCGACACGGCGCTGGTGGGCGATTGGGTGGTGGCCATCGGCAACCCCTTCGGCCTCGGCGGCACGGTGACCGCCGGCATCATCTCGGCCCGCGGGCGTGACATCCGCCAGGGGCCCTTCGACGACTTCATCCAGACCGACGCGGCGATCAACCGTGGCAATTCCGGCGGCCCCCTCTTCAACATGCGGGGCGAGGTGGTGGGCATCAACACCGCCATCTATTCGCCGACCGGCGGCTCCATCGGCATCGGCTTCTCCATCCCGTCCAACCTGGCGCGCGGCGTGGCGCGGCAACTGGCCGATGGCGGCCGGGTCAGGCGCGGCTGGCTCGGTGTGAACATCCAGCAGGTGACGGACGAGATCGCGGAGAGCCTGGGCCTGCGCGGTGGCGCACGTGGCGCGTTGATCGCCCGCGCACAGGAAGGCGCGCCCGCCGCGGCCGCCGGCATCCGCAATGGCGATGTGGTGCTGCGCTTCAACAACCAGGAAGTGCGCGAGATGCGCACCCTGCCCCGCATCGTGGCGGAGACGGCCGTGGGCGCCCAGGTGCCCGTCGTCGTCTGGCGCGATGGCCGCGAGGAGACGGTGACCGTGACCCTCGGCGAATTGCCGACGGAAGCGACGCCGGCCGCCACTTCGCCCACCCAGACGCCGCGCCCCGACCGGCCGATCGAGCTCTCGGGCCTCGGCCTGCGCGTCACGGCCCTGACGGCCGAGCTGCGCGAGCGCTTCCGCCTGCGGCCCGAGGCGCGCGGCGTGGTGGTGACGGAAGTCCTGCCCAACACGCCCGGCGCCGAGCGGGAAATCCGCCCGGGCGACCTCATCTTGGAAGTTCAGCAGGAGCGCGTGACCACGCCACAGGAATTGCAGGAGCGGATCGAGCGGCTGCGCCGCCAGGGCCGCGCCACGGCGCTCTTCCTGATCGAGAGCCAGCAGCAGGGGCAGCGGTTTGTGCCGCTGCGGCTTGCACCGCCGCGCGGCGCGCCAGGGTAAGTGACGCAGGGGCGCCGCCCCTGCACCCCGCCGAGGGGCTTGCCCCTCGGAAACCGCCTAACTTTCCAGGCGGATGTTGTTGTCGCGGATCAGGGCGCCGATGCGGGCGCGTTGTTCCATGAGGAATGCCGCGAAATCGGCCGGGCCGAGGGCCTGGATGTCCATGCCGAGATTGGCGTGGCGTTCCCGCACCACGGGGTCCGCCAGGCCCTTCTGCGCCGCCTCGGCATGGCGGGCGATGGCGGGGGCGGGCGTGCCGGCCGGCGCGAAGAGCGCGATCCACTCGTTGAGCGAAAAGCCCTCATAGCCCAGCTCGAGCATGGTCGGCGTGTCCGGCAGTGTGGGAATGCGGCGCGGCGTGGCCACGGCCAGCGCGCGCAGGCGGTTGTCGCGGATCAGCGGCACCACCAGCGGCGTCGTGTTGAAGGTGAAGACCGTCTCACCCGCGAGAAGGCCCGGGATGGATTGCTGGCTCGCGCGGTAGGGCACGTGCGTCACCTCCAGTCGCTCCCGCTGGGTGAACATCACGGCAGCCAGATGCGAGGCGAGGCCAATACCGGTGCTGGCATAGGGCTGGCCCGGATTGGCACGCAGATAGGCCACCAGTTCCGGTACTGTCCGCACCGGCGTCTCGGCCCGGACGCAGAGCACGTTGGGCAGCAGTGCAAAGAGGCAGACGGGCGCGAAGGCGGTGAGGTAGTCGAAGGAGAGCCCGCGCATCAGCAGCGGGTTGCTCACCTGCCCCGCCGCGTCGAAGAGCAGCGTGTGACCATCGGGCGCTGCCTGCGCCACCACCCCCGCGCCGATGGAGCCCGAGGCACCGCCGCGATTCTCGATCACCACATTCTGGCCGAGCGCCGTCTGCATGTGGGGCGCGACGAGGCGCAACGAGGCATCGGCCGAGCCGCCGGCCGGCCATCCCGCCACGATGCGCACCGGGCGCGTCGGCGCCCAGCTTTGCGCCAGCGCGGGCGCGGCGAGGAAGGGAATGGGGAGGGTGAGAAGGGCGCGACGGTTCATCGCGCCAAAATGCCGCGCGCCGCGCTATCCGTCGAGACGAATCCCCTCGGCTGCGATCAGGGCGCCCATCGCGTCCCGCTCGGTCGTCAGGAAGCGGGCCAGCGCGTCAGGCCCCTCCGCCGCCGATTCCAGGCCGAGTTCCGCCAGGCGCGGGCGCAGGGCGGGCTGCATCACCGCCTCGGTCGCGGCGGCGGCGAGGCGCATGACGAGGGCGGGCGGCGTGCCCGCCGGCGCAAGGAGGGCCAGCCAGTCGCCTATGGCGAAGCCCGGGAAGCCCTGCGCCGCAATGCTGGGCTCCCGGCCCGGCAGGGAGTAGCCGAGGGGCAGCAGCCGCCCCTCTCGCAGCAGTGGCGCGGCGAGTGCGAGGGAGGTGAAGCCCATGGCCACGTCGCCGCGCAGCAACCCGGCCATCTGATCCGCCCCGCCCCGATAGGGAATGTGCTCGCCCGTGAGGCCCGCCCGTCGCAGCAAGGCCGCCATGGCGAGGTGAGTGCGCGCGCCGATGCCCACGCTGCCATAGGCTGCGGGCCGCCCCTCCGCACGCAGCCGCGCCAGCAGCCCGGCGAGGCTGGTGACGCCCAGATCCGCCCGCACGACGAGCACGAGCGGCAGGGTGGTGAGCAGGGTGACAGGCGCGAAGGCCGTCGCGTAGTCGAAGCCAAGCCCGCGCATGAGATGCGGGTTGACCGCCTGGCCGCCGGAATCGAGTAGCAACGTCGTTCCATCCGGTGCGGCCTGCGCCACGAGCCCCGCCCCCACCGCGCCCGAGGCGCCGCTGCGGTTCTCGGGCGTCACGGTCACACCCAGGATCTCGCCCATGCGGGGCGCGATGAGGCGGCCCAGCAGGTCGGTACTGCCGCCGGGGGGGAAGGCAATGACGAGGCGGATGGGCCGCTGCTGCGCGCGGGCGGGTGCGGCCAACGGCAGGGCGAGCACCGCGCGGCGCATGCTCGCCCCCATGCCTAATCGAGGCCCATGAGGGCATCAATCGCCGCGCTGTCCGGCATGGCCGGCGCGGCGCCCGGCCGGGTGCAGGCGAGCGCGCCGGCCGCGTTCGCGCGGCGGACGGCCAGTTCCATCGGCATGCCGAGATGCAGCGCCGCGGCCAGCACCCCGCACCAGGCATCGCCGGCGCCGGTGCTGTCCACCACCGCGACCGTGAAGGCCGGCACATGGGTCAGGCCGTCGCGCGTCGCGACCGAGGCCCCCTGCGCGCCCTCGGTCACCGCGACGCCGATGCCCAGCACCTCCTGCAGCGCGGCCGCATCGCCGGTGCGGCCGAGCTGCCGGCCAAGCCAGGCGGCTTCGCTCTCGTTCACGATCAGCAGGTCCACGCCGCCCAACGCCGTCCGGTCCATTGCCGCGGCGGGGGCGAGGTTGAGCAGAACGCGCGCGCCCGCCGAGCGCGCGCGGGTGATGGCGCGCGCATTCTCAGCCGGCGGGACCTCCATCTGCAGCAGCAGGATGGCGCCGTTCGGGAGTTCAGGCAGCTGCGCGGCGCGCGCCTCGAAATTGGCACCGGGCGAGACGGCGATCTGGTTCTGCCCCGCCGCATCCACGCAGACGCAGGCGAGGCCGCTCGGCCCCTGCCCTTCCCGCAGGCCCGCGACATTCACGCCCGCCGTGACCAGCGCCCCCCGCAGCAACTGGCCGTTGGCATCCGGCCCGACACAGCCCACGAAGCGCGCATCCGCGCCATCCCGCGCGGCCGCGATGGCCTGGTTCAGCCCCTTGCCGCCCGCCAGCGGCATGCCAGCCGTGCCCAGCAGCGTCTCGCCCGGGCCGGGCAGGCGCTCCAGCCGGAAGATGATGTCGGCGATGGCCGAGCCGAAGACGGTGACCGTCACGGCCGCAACAGTCCCTCGCGCATCGCGCGGTCATAAAGGGCCTCGATCATGGGCGCGAAGGGCGGGCCGAGATCGAGGGCCGGCTGCATGCGGACCAGGCTGCGCGCGCGGGTCAGCCCCACCTCGGCCCAGGCGGGCGCGCCGCATTCCACCTGCTGGGCAAAGCCCTGGAGACGGTCGCAGCCCATGGCGAAGTGGGCCTCGGGCGTCTCCTGCGCCTCGAACTCGCGCCAGAGCGCGTGCAACCGGGCGCCCAGATCCTCCGGCAGACTGCCGAAGATGCGCTGCGCCGCCGCTTCCTCGCGCGCGGCCTGGGTGAGCAGACCGGCCTCGTCAAAGGCGAAGGTGTCGCCGGCCTCAATCTCGATCACGTCATGGATCGCGATCATGGAGAGCACGCGCGCCATGTCGGGGCGGAGCTCCACCTCGTCGGCGAGCAGCACCGCGATCAGCGCCACATGCCAGGCGTGCTCGCCCGCATTCTCGCGCCGTTCCCCTGTGCGGGAGGCACGGAGCACATGCTTCAACCGGTCGGCCAGCGCGATGAAGTCGAGCAGCGCCGCCTGGCGGCCGCTCACGCCGCGCGCCCCAGGACCTCCATCAATTCGCGCCATTCGCGCTTGGACAGGCCACTCGTCTCCTGCGTCACATTCTCGCCGCCCAGCATGCGCCTGATGATGGCGAGCATCTGGGACGACATCATGACAGCGCCCATGCGGTAATCCGCGAAGGCCTCATAGCTCAGCGGCACCCAGGCCTTCACCGTCTCCAGCATCGCCTCGGCATAGACGCGGATCTCATATTGCGCGTGGGAATCGGCGCGTAGGCTGAGGAAGTGCAGCAGGTTGTGAAGGTCTGTCTTCCAGTACCACTGGGTGTAGGTGTTCAGCGTCAGGTTCATCCGCGCCAATTCGCGCGCGAGGCCCGATCGCCCCTCATCCTGCACCTGGCCCGCATCATCCTCGTTCAGCATCCAGGCGTAGTGGTCGTAGTTGCGCGTCGCGTCATCGCGCAGCAGGCGCAGGACCTCGGCCGCCTCCTCGCCCTCCAGGACATCGCCGCGGCCCTGGCGGTTGCTGCTGGACTGGGCGGCCAACTGCGCCGGCTCGGGGATGTAGAATTCGCGGTCCATCACGGAATAGCGCGCGGAATACTCGTTCACATTGGCCGTGCGGTGGCGGATCCATTGCCGCGCCACGAAGATCGGCAGCTTCACGTGATACTTGATCTCGCACATCTCGAAGGGCGTGGAGTGGCGGTGCCGCATGAGGTAGCGGATCAACCCGCGATCCTCATTGGCGGCCTTGGTGCCGCGCCCATAGGAGACGCGGGCCGATTGCACGACGGCACCATCATCGCCCATGTAGTCCACCACGCGGACGAAGCCGTGATCGAGCACGGGCATCACCTGGTAGAGCATGGCCTCCAGCGCGGGCACGGTGGCACGCCGGGTTTCGGCTCGCCCCGCGCGCGCCTGTTCCAGTTCTGCCCGCTGGGCGTCCGTCAATGCCATCTGCGCAACCCTCTGATGCCGGATCACTTAGCCGAGGCCCTCGTATTGGGGAACCGGGCGCGCTATATGTGAGGGGTCGCGGGCGGCTTGCCGCCCCCGTCTATGGCGATAAACGCAACGTGGCATAAACGTTACGGACCCGGGGGCAGTGCCCGGCGTCTCTACCATGTTCCGCCCCTTGTCAGGGGTTTGGTCTCGGGGACGAAACAGGCTCGACGTGCGTGGTAAAGACGTTGTTTTTGCTCGGCATTGTACCGCCGTTATAGGGCTAAATCACAAGTGCCAATGACAATGTCCGCGAGGACATGGCGCTCGCTGCCTAGGAATAGGTAAGCGCGGTTCGGGGGGCACCGGGCAACAGAAGCCCCCCACTTTTTCATGCCCTCAGACGCCGGGCGCAGCCTCCGGCCGCTTGGCTTCGGAACGCTGAAGCGTTCCGCCGGGCCTATTCGGCCCGGGCCCTTGGAGCGTGCGCCGGTTCAGGCGGACCGGGTTATAGGAGCACCTCTCGGATCACGCTTTCCGCGACGCCAAGGCGCGTGGCGCAGGCCGAGAGATCTCCCCAGGTCACGTCGTCCAGCGGGATACCATCGGCCATCCGTTCGGCCTTGGCGCGGCGCTCCGGGTCACCTGGCAGCAGCACGCGCCCGGGCGCGCTCGCCTGCACATGGTCGCAGATCGCCTGCACCTCCTCCCCGAAGCCGGGATTCTCGGCGAGGCGCGCGGGGTCGAGGATGAAGCCCAGCATGCCGTTCACGATGCCGCGGTTGTTCGGGTTCTTCGGCTCGTTGGTGCCGCCGCCGGTGAGCGCGCCCGCCAGGATCTCGCAGACCAGGGCCAGGCCATAGCCCTTGTGCCCGCCGAAAGAGAGCAAGGCGCCGCGCGGCCCCTGGCCATACATCACCGCCGCATCCGTGCTGGGCTGCCCCTCATGCGTGACAAGCGCGCCCGCCGGCACCGGCTTGCCCGCGTTGAAGGCCACCTTAACCTTGCCGACCGCAATGGCGCTGGTCGCGAAATCCAGGATGATGGGCGCCGGCGCCCTGGGAATGCCGATACAGATCGGGTTCGTCCCCATCCGCCCATCTGCCCCGCCGAAGGGTGACACCACCGGCGCCCCGCTCACCGCATTGACGAAGAACAGGCCGATCATCCCCTCGGCCACCGCCATCTCGGCATAGGCGCCGATGCGGCCCAGGTGATGGGTGTTGCGCAGGCCGAAGCAGGCCAACCCATGCTCCCGGGCGGCGGCAATGCCCGCCGCCGTCACCTGCCGGCCGGTCCATTGCCCATAGCCCATCTGCCCGTCCCAGACGGCGAGGGAACCGGCGCCACCCACCTGCTCGGCCACGGCATTGGGGGTGATCAATCCCTTCTCGGTGTTCTCGACATAGCGCGGCACGAGCTGCATGCCGTGGCTGTCATGGCCTTGCAGATTGGCCTCCACCAGATCCGCCGCCACCTGGCGCGCCACCTCGGGCGCAGCCCCCACGCGGGTGAGCATTCCGGCCACCAGGGCAATCAACTTGTCATGGGCGAGGCGGGGCATGCGGCGTTGATCCTCCAGATGATGGGGCTGATCGAAGCACGCGTGCGGCGAAGGGGCGAGGCCCCGGCGCCGCTTCAGCCGCAGCGCACCTCGAAGCGGCATTCGGGCGCGCCCTCGGCGAAGCAGGCCGTCTCCCGGCATGTAGGATCGCCCGCGATGCCCGAGGCCTCCAGCACATAGGCCATGCCGCCGGCGAAGCTGCCCTCGAAGACGTAGCAGACGCGGCGCCCCGCCGCCGCGCCATACCCCAGCGCATAGGCCGAGTTCCGGACGATGACTTCCGCACGCCCGGCCGCGATGTCGAGCGTGGCGATCTCCACCTGGCCATGCCCGCGCTGCGACATGCGCTTCAGGTAGTGCCGGAAGGTCTCCTCCGGCGAGAGGCCATGCGTCTTCGCCTCCGCCCGGCACCATTGCAGCGCCGAGAGATGGCAGGATTTGTAAAGAATGGCGCGATAGGCCTCGACGCCCATGGCCCCTTCGATGGCCTGCTGCATGTTCACCATGAAGTGACGCGGCAGATACATCATGGGCAGGCCATTGGTGGTCCAGACCCCGGTCTCGGAGTCCACCTCGATCGGCACTTGCGGCTGAGCCATGCTCTTCTCCTATTCCCGCGCCATCAACGCTTCGCCGATGCCCTGGCCATCCAGTTCCTGGTCATCATCCATCGAGACCACGACCTTGGCGAGCTTGCCGGTGAAGAGGAAGGGCGGCTCGTAATCCGAGACGGGCGATCCGCGGTCGCAGCCGATGTCGAGCCCCGCCCAGGAGACGAAGTTGAAGAAGCCGAGCCGCGTCTCGATTCGCCCGGCCGGCGCGCCGTCAATCAGCAGGGTGAATTCGCTGATCCCCGGCCCGGTGGCGATGGTGGGCTTCTCCTCGCGCGTCAGGCGGCGCACCCGCAGGCCCACGATGTGATCGCCCGCCGGCACCGGGCGGTCGGAGGTCACGACCACATGCTCGCCCCCGATGTTCATGTCATGCACCAGGTGGCCACCGCGCAGATAGAGCGCATAGCCGGTCGTCGCATCGCCATGGGCGATCAACACGCCCTGATCCGCGCCCGTGAAACGTGCATGCGCGTCAATCCGGTAGCTGCGGCTGCGGATATCGGGCGACACTTCCGTCGGTACATGGCCAACACCGGCGTGGAAGACGTAACGCGTGCGCGCTCCATGCACGCGCGCCGCATTCTCGGCGAAGCGCTGGCGGAAGCGGTCATCGAGCGGCAGCACCTGACACTTGCGCGCCTGCTCCCACCAGAGATCCACCAGCTCCTTCAGCTTTTCCGGATGCTGTTGGGCCAGGTCATGGCTCTCGGAGAAGTCGCTCTCCAAATGGAACAGTTCCCACCTGTCGTTCTCGAAGGGCGTCTCTGGCGTGTGGTAGGCCACGGCCTTCCAGCCCTGATGCACCAGGCCGCGATGGCCGAACATCTCGAAATACTGCGGCACGGGCTTGGAGGGGGCCGCGGGGTCCGTCAGGCTCGGCTTGAAGCTGACACCTTCCAGCGGCATCTGCGGCACGCCATTCACCGTGGCCGGCGGGGTGACGCCGACAATCTCCAGCAGCGTCGGCGTCAGGTCGCAGGCATGCACGAATTGGTGCCGCAACTCGCCCCGCGCCGGGATGCCACGCGGCCAGGACATCACCAGCGGGTCGCGGATGCCGCCGCCATGGGTGTTCTGCTTGTAGCGCCTGAGCGGCGTGTTGGACGCCATCGCCCAGCCCAGCGGATAATTCGCGTAGGTGCCCGGCGCGCCGATCTGCTCGAGCCGCGCCATCTTCTCGGCCATGCTCTCCTCGCGCAGGTTGCGGGGCCCCAGCAGGTTCACGCCACCGGTGGGACCACCCTCCTGGCTCGCGCCATTGTCGGAGAGCACCAGCACCAGCGTGTCCTCGCGCAGCCCGGCCGCATCGAGGAAGGCAAGCAGGCGCCCGATCTGCTGGTCGGCATGGTCGAGCATGCCGGCGAAGGCCGATTGCAGCCGCGTGTAGAAGCGTCGCTGATCCGCATCGCATTCCGCCCAGGGGCCGACATCCGCGTTGCGCGGCGGCAGCGTCGTGTCGGGCGGGACAATGCCCAGTGCCTTCTGCCGCGCGAAGCGCGCCTCGCGCTCGGCATCCCAGCCCGCCTCGAACATCGGATCATAGCCGCGAATGATTTCGGCCGGCGCCTGGTGCGGCGCATGGACCGCGCCGAGCGCCAGCCACAGCAGCCAGGGCGTCTCAGGTTGCTCGGCCACGTGGCCGGCGAGGAAGCGGATGGACTGATCCACCAGGTCCTCGGTCAGGTGGTAGCCCTGTTCCGGCGTGCGCGGCGGTTCGACGGTTGAATTGTCGCGCACGAGTTCGGGCGTGTACTGGTCCGTCGCCGCATCCATGAAGCCGTAGTAGCGGTCGAAGCCGCGCGCCAGCGGCCAGCCATCGAAGGGGCCGGTGCTGCCGCTCTCGGTGAGTGGCGTCACGTGCCACTTGCCCAGCATGTAGTTGCGATAGCCATGCGGGCGCAGCATCTCGGCGAGCGTGCCGGCCTCCTTCGCGATCTTCCCGCGATAGCCGGGATAGCCGCTGTCGAAATTGGCGAGGCTGCCCACACCCGCCGAATGATGGTTGCGCCCGGTCAGCAACGCGGTGCGCGTCGTCGAGCACATGGCGGTCGTGTGGAAGCCCGTATAGCGCAGCCCCTGCGCGGCCAAGCCATCAATGTTCGGCGTGCGGATGGGCGAGCCGTAGCAACCGAAATCCGAGAAGCCGGCATCGTCGAAGAGGATGAGCAGGATATTGGGCGCGCCTTTGGGCGGCCGCGGCGGCGCGGGCCAGGCGGGCGTGGAATCCTTCACGCTGAGACCTATCTCTGGCGCCGCGCTCATGTGTGCTTCCTTCCCTCTGTTGCCGCGAGCTTGGGCGCGCGGGGCCGCGCACGCAACGCCACGCGGATTGGCGCTGGCTTTCGCCGGGGATCGCGGCACACTCCGTCCCAAATCACGGAGGAAGCCCATGCCATTCGCAAGGCGCACGCTGCTCGGCAGCCTGCTGGCCACACCCGCCCTCGCGCAATCCCCCTGGCCCGACAGGCCGGTGCGAATCGTCGTTCCCTTCGCCCAGGGCGGACCCATGGACCTGATCGCGCGCCTCTCGGGCGAGCATCTGCGCGGCGCCCTGGGCCAGCCCTTCGTGCCGGATTTCCGGACGGGCGCCGGCGGCAACCTCGGCGCGCAGGCCGTGGCACAGGCGGCCCCCGATGGGCAGACGCTGCTCGCCACCATCGACACGGTGATGACGGTGAATGCCAGCCTCTATCCGCGCGCCGGCTTCGACCCGGTGCGCGACTTCACGCCGATCGGCCTGCTGGCCCGCATGGCGAGCGTGGTGACGGTGAACGCGGCCCTGCCCGTCACGGACATGGCGGGGCTGGTGGCGCTGGGCAAGCAGCGGCCGCTGACTTACGGCTCGGCCGGCGTCGGCGTGCCAGCCCATCTCTATGGCGAATACCTGCGCCTCATCACTGGTGCGCAGCTGGAGCACGTGCCCTTCCGCGGCCTGGGCCCCGCGGTGACGGAGCTGGTCGCGGGGCGCATTGATGTCGTGGTCGCGCTCATGCCGGGCGTCGCCGCGCATGTGACCGAGGGGCGGCTGCGGGCGCTGGCGGTGACTGGCGGCCAGCGCTCGCCCTTCATGCCGCAGGTGCCGACCTTGTCGGAGACGGTGGCACCCGGTTTCGACACCGGCACCTGGTTCGGCCTCTACGGGCCACGTGGCCTGCCAGCCGAGATCACGGCGCGCCTGAACCAGGAACTCGCCCGCTTCGCCGCAAGCCCCGCGGTGCGGGAACGCTTCACCCAGCTCACCTTCGAGCCCGCGACCGCGACACCCGAGGAACTGGCGCAACTCCAGGCCCGCGATGCCGGCAGCTGGGCGCGCATCATTCGCGATGCGGGGATCCGGGTGGAGTAGCTGACCGCGGCCCAGAAATGTGCCGCGGAAGCCCTTGGGCGAGGGACGCCTTCCTGCGCCTGGCCGGCAATGTCGCCCGCATCCCTGGCTCTGGCGTGATCACGCCTAGCGGCCCAGCTTGAACACGTCCGGCCGCTGGAGTGTGACTCAGCTTCGCGCTAAATTGCATGACAGCGTTTTGTATCACCATCCGCCATCTGGAGTTTCATATGCAGGTTCTGGAAATTCGCAGACAAATCCGAACGAAGCCGGAGAGTACATACCTGCGGCAATACGCCAGAGACGTGACATCCCAATATGGCGAAGATGGAATAATTTCCAAAATTCTTGAGATCATTGGTGTGGAGGCCAGATGGTGCGTTGAATTTGGAGCCTGGGATGGAAAGTATTTATCCAATACTTGGGATCTGATAAATACCCAACAATGGTCGGGCGTGCTGATCGAGGGGGATCGAGGCCGGGCCGACCGGCTCGCGGCGAGCCATGCGGCACGGCAGGGCGAGGTTTTCGTGATTAATTCGTTTGTGGGCTGGCAAGGTGCGAACAGCCTGGACAACTTGCTGCGGCAAACCCCTATACCTTCAAATTTTGACGTTCTATCCATTGATATCGATGGCAACGATTGGCATGTCTGGAATAAGCTTGAACACTACAAACCAAGGGTTGTTGTGGTCGAATTCAATCCGAGCGCTTCCAATGAGCTTTATTTCGTCCAGGAGGCCAACCCTGAAGTCAATCAGGGAGCCTCGCTGCTCGCATTCATCGATCTTGGAAAAAAGAAGGGGTACGAACTCGTCGCGACCACCTATGCGAATGCATTTTTTGTTCAACTTGAAGATTTCTGGAGATTCGGAATCGAGGACAATTCGATTGATGCCATGTACGAGCCATACATGGACCTACAGATTTGTCAGGGATTCGACGGCACCATCCTCGCCGCCGGCCATATGTGGCTTACCTGGCATGGAATTGCGCTGACGCAGGAGGATTTCCAGATCCTTCCCAAAGCGCTGCGCAAATACCCGGATCCAGGGGAACGGTAGGGGCGGAGGTTAAGCGGCTGGCCTTGGCGAAAGCCAGGGCGCTCAGCCGCCCTTGGCGAGTTGGTCGAAGGCCTTGAGGCGCGCGATCAGCGCCGGCATCTCCCGCAGGGGGATCATGTTCGGCCCGTCGGATGGCGCCGCATCCGGGTTCTCATGGCACTCGATGAAGACGGCCGCGACACCGACCGCGACAGCCGCACGCGCCAGCACCGGCGCGAACTCCCGCTGCCCGCCGGAGGAACCGCCCTGCCCGCCCGGCTGCTGCACGCTGTGCGTCGCGTCATAGACCACGGGGTAGCCCGTCTCGGCCATGATCGGCAGGCTGCGCATGTCGGAGACGAGCGTGTTGTAACCAAAGCTCGCACCACGCTCGCAGAGCAGGATGCGCGTATTGCCCGTGCTCGCGATCTTGGCGGCCACGTTCTTCATGTCCCAGGGGGCCAGGAACTGGCCCTTCTTCACGTTGATCGCGGCGCCGGTCTCGCCGGCGGCGAGCAGCAGGTCGGTCTGGCGGGAGAGAAAGGCCGGGATCTGCAGCACATCCACCGCCTCGGCGGTGGGGGCGCATTGCTCGGCCGTGTGGACGTCGGTCAGCACGGGCAGGCCGGTGCGGGCGCGGACCTCGGCCAGGATGGCGAGGCCCTCGGCCAAGCCGATGCCGCGCGCGGCATTCACGCTGGTGCGGTTCGCCTTGTCGAAGGACGACTTGTAGATCATCGGCACGCCTGCTTCGCGCGCCATGGCGGCGATGGCATCGGCCGTCTCCAGCGCATGCGCGCGGCTCTCGATCTGGCAGGGGCCGCAGATGAAGGTGAGCGGGCGGCTCTGGCCGATCACCAGGTCCCGGATGGTCACATCCATCAGACGAGCCTCGCCTGGCGGACCGCGGCGCCCACGAAGCCCGCAAACAGCGGATGCGGCGCGAAGGGCTTGGACTTCAGTTCCGGGTGGAACTGGACGCCGATGAACCAGGGGTGGTCCGGATATTCCACGATCTCCGGCAGCAACCCGTCGGGCGACATGCCGGAGAAGCGCAGGCCCGCCGCCTCCAGCCGCTCGCGATAGGCGACATTCACCTCGAAGCGGTGGCGGTGGCGCTCCTCGATGCGGGCTTCGCCATAGACGCCGCGCACGAGGGAATCCTCGGCCAGCACGGCGGGATAGGCGCCAAGGCGCATGGTGCCGCCGAGGTCGCCGCTGGCATCGCGCTGCTCGCGCTCATTGCCGCGCACCCATTCGGTCATCAGGCCGACCACGGGCTCGGGGCAACTGCCGAATTCGGTGCTGGAGGCGGCCGGGATGTCGAGCAGGTTCCGCGCCGCCTCGATCACCGCCATCTGCATGCCGAAGCAAATGCCAAGGAAGGGGATCTTCTTCTCGCGCGCGAAGCGCACCGCCTGGATCTTGCCGCCCGTGCCGCGCTCGCCGAAGCCGCCGGGGACGAGGATGCCGTGCACGCCATCCAGCCGGCGCATTACCTCGCCCGTCTCGCGCTCGAAGATCTCGCTATCCACCCAGTCGAGCTTCACGCGCATGTTGTGCGCGATGCCGCCATGGGCCAGCGCTTCGTTCAGCGACTTATAGGCGTCGAGCAGGCCCGTGTACTTGCCCACCACCGCGATCGTCACCTCGCCCTCGGGCGCCGTGATCCGGCTGACGATCCTGTCCCAGGCGGAAAGGTCGGGCTCGCCATAGATGGAGAGGTTGAAGTGGCGCAGCACCTCGCGGTCCAGCCCCTCGCGGTGATAGCTGCCGGGGACGGCGTAGATGCTGGAGGCGTCATAGGCCGGGATCACGCTCTCGGGCCGGACGTTGCAGAAGAGCGCGATCTTGCGGCGCTCATTCTCCGGGATCGGCCGGTCGCAGCGGCAGAGCAGGATCTGCGGCTGGATGCCGACGCCGAGCAATTCCTTCACGGAATGCTGCGTGGGCTTGGTCTTCAGCTCGCCGGCCGAGGGGATGTAGGGCACGAGCGTCAGGTGCACGAAGAGGCTGCGCGTCGGGCCCAGCTCGTTCGCGAGCTGGCGGATGGCTTCGAGGAAGGGCAGCGACTCGATGTCGCCCACGGTGCCGCCGACTTCGACGAGGATGAAGTCGTAATCATCCGTGCCGGCGACGACGGCTTCCTTGATGGCGTCGGTGATGTGCGGGATGACCTGCACGGTCGCGCCCAGGTAGTCGCCGCGGCGCTCCTTCGCGATCACCTCGGAATAAAGGCGGCCCGTGGTCCAGTTGTCGGCCTTGTTGGCGTGGACGCCGGTGAATCGTTCGTAATGGCCGAGGTCGAGGTCGGTCTCGGCCCCGTCATCGGTCACGAAGACCTCGCCGTGCTGGTAGGGCGACATCGTGCCCGGATCCACGTTGAGATACGGGTCAAGTTTCCGAAGCCGGACGCGGTAGCCGCGCGCCTGCAGGAGTGCGCCAAGGGACGCTGCCGCGATGCCCTTGCCAAGCGAGGAAACCACGCCACCGGTGATGAATACGAACCGTGCCATGGGAGGTCGTCATAGCCACTTCCGTGGCCGTGTCACACCCCCCTCGGCGGGGGGCCGCTCAGTTTGTCGGAACGGCGGGCAGCGCGGGGGCGGTCGGCGCGATGACCGGGGCCGGCGCGTCGAGGATCGAGCGGTTCACCGCCGTGCCGCGGTCCAGCAGCGCCAGAACCAGCGCCAGCACGAAGAAGACGGTGCCGAGAATGGCCGTGGTCCGCGTCAGCAGGTTGGCCGTGCCGCGCCCGCCCATGAAGGAGCCCATGCCCTGCGAGGAGCCGATGCCGAGCCCGCCGCCCTCGCTGCGCTGCACGAGGATGACCCCGATCAGCGCCAGGGTGACCAGCAGGAAGATGATGGTGAGAATGGTGGACATGATGCGGCACCTCCTAGCCCGGCGCGGCCCGGATGGCTAGCACGGATGCGCCCGCCCCTGGCCGGCCATGCGCATTCTTGATAGCTTTTCGCCATGCGCCGCCATCTCGACCGCCGCCTGAAGCTGCAATGGCTGCGCGTGATTGACGCGGTGGAGGCGCAGGGCAGCCTGTTGCGCGCGGCCGCCCGCCTCGGCCTCGGCCAGCCGGCGCTCACCCGCAGCCTGCAGGAGGCGGAGCAGGTGATGGGCGCGCGCCTCTTTACCCGTCATGCCCGCGGCGTGAAGCCGACCGAGGCGGGGCTCGTCGTCACGCGCCTCGCCCGCCGGGTGCTGGCCGAGTTGCACCGCGCGGAGGAGGCGCTGGACCATCTGGCCGGCGCCCAGCTCGCGGTGGGGGTGCTTCCCGTCGCGGCCGTGGGCGTGCTTCCGGGCGCGCTGATCCGGCTGAAGCGCGGCCGGCCGGACATCCAGCTTCGCCTCCAGCAGGGCCGCATGGAGGAGTTGCTGCCCCTGCTGGCGGCCGGCGAGATAGACCTCATCCTGGGCCGCCTCTACCCGCCTCCCGGGCCGGATGGCTTCCTGCGCGAGCCCTTGTGGGAGGAGCCGATCTCCTTTCTGGCCCGCAGCGGGCACCCGCTCTTCGCGGCCCCTGTTTCGCGCGCGGCACTCGGCGGCTGTGAGCTGATCCTGCCCACGGTCAGCCAGCGCGTCGGCCAGGAGATTGACGAGCGGCTGGCGGCACTCGGCCTCACCACCGGGGCGCCGCTGCGCTCCAGCAGCTATGGCTTCATCCGCGAGATGCTGCTGGCGAGCGACATGGTCGCCGTCATGCCCCGGCTGATGATGGTGGGCGACTTGCTGCGCGGCGCCCTGGGCGTGCTGCCCCTGGAGGAGGAGGCCCCGCCCCGGCCTGCCGGCCTCATCCTGCCGCCGGACCGGCCGCTGCCCCAGGCCGGGCAGGCCTTCGTCGCCGCCCTGCGCGAGCACCTGGCGGAGATCGCGGCGCAGGGGCTTTCACCTATTCAGGAAGGGAATAGCTCGCGCCGCAAAATCCATAGGACAGCCCGGGCTTCCCGCGGCTAGAAGCGAGGAGTCAGGGAGAGAAACAGTGGATCCGGCCGAACCCATCATGGATGTGGCGCATCTCGGCCATGTCGAGCTGCTGACGCCCAAGCCCCAGGAAAGCCTCGCCTTCTTCCGTGATATCCTGGGCATGACCGTGAGCGGGACAGAGGGCGACAGCGTCTTCCTGCGCGGCTGGGATGATTACGAGACCTACTCCCTGCAACTCACGGCCGCGACGAACTCCGGCCTTGGCCACGCGGCCTTCCGCACGCGCAGCCCCCAGGCGTTGGAACGCCGCCTTGCCACACTGCGCACCGATGGCGTGGAGGTCACCACCATTGAGCGCAGTTTCGGCCATGGCACGGCGCATCGCTTCCGCGACCCGGACGGGCACCTCGTCGAACTCTATTACGACACCCATTGGTATGAGGCCCCGCCCGAACGCCGCCCGGCGCTGCGCAACCAGGCCGAGCGCTACCCGGCGCGCGGTGTGAATGTCCGTCGGCTCGACCATTACAATTGCCTCGCCGTGGATGTCGCCGCCTGCCGCGAATTCTTCCAGCGCAACCTGGGTTTGCGCTGCACCGAGCGCATCGTCTTCGATGACGGCACCGAGATGGGCATGTGGCTCACCGCCACGAACAAATCCTACGACGTCGCCTATGGGCGCGAGGCGAATGGCGTCCATGGCCGCCTGCATCACATCACCTTCGCGCTCGACAGCCGCGAGGCCATCCTCCAGGCCGCCGACACCTTCCTGGAGGCCGGCATCCCCATCGAGAACGGGCCGCACAAGCACGCCATCCAGCAGACCTTCTTCCTCTACGTGATCGAGCCCGGCGGCAATCGCGTGGAATTCGCCCATTCCGGCGCCCGGCTTGTGCTGGCGCCGGATTGGAAGACCATCACCTGGAGCCAGGCCGAGCGGAACAAGGGCCAGGCCTGGGGACTGCAACTCACCGAGAGCTTCCGCACCTACGCCACCCCACCTTTGCCCGAGAAGAACCGTTCATGAGCAAGCCCACTGCCCTCGTTATCTCCGCCCATTCCGCCGATTTCGTCTGGCGCGCCGGCGGCGCCATCGCCCTGCATGCGGCAGCCGGCTTCGAGGTGACGGTGGTTTGCCTCTCCTACGGTGAGCGCGGCGAGAGCGCCAAGCTCTGGCGCCAGGCGGGCATGACGCTGGAGCGCGTGAAGACCGAGCGCCAGAAGGAGGCCGAAGCGGCGGCGAAGGTGCTGGGTGTGCACGACATCCAATTCTGGGACCTGGGCGACTACCCCATCACGCTCAGCCAGGAGAGCCTGTTCCGCATGGTGGATGTGATGAGCGCCATCCATCCGAAATTCATCCTCACCCACAGCAAGGAGGATCTCTACAACTGGGACCATCCGGCGGTGACCGATTTCGCCCAGCACGCCCGCATCACCGCCCAGGCCCACGGCCACAATCCCGGCCAGAAGGTGCTGGGCGCCCCGCCCGTCTTCCTCTTCGAGCCGCACCAGCCTGAGCAGTGCAACTGGAAGCCCGATGTGCTGCTCGATATCGGCCCCGTCTGGGCGCAGAAGCGTGCGGCCATCGAGTGCATGGCGGGGCAGGAGCACCTCTGGGACTACTATACCCGCGTCGCCCAGCAGCGCGGCGCCCAGGCTGCGCGCAACAGCGACAAGAGCATCACCTGGGGCGAGGGCTATGCGAGCATCTTCCCCCATGTGGTTGAGCGACTCGCATGAAGCCGGACCGATTCGCGCCGAGGCGACGCCGCCGCGACGATCGGGCCGGTCTAATGCCGGACCGATTCACGCCGCGGCGAAGCCGCCGCGACGATCGGGCCGGAGCGTGATCACGCTTTCGGCCGCCATCGGCCGGTATCCGCACACGGCGCCGCTGCTGGATGGCGCCGTGCAGGACCCGGAGGTCGCGCTCGATTGTGCGCCCTTCCCCAACATCAGCCGCGCCTTCGCGCCGATGGTGCGGGAATTGCGCTTCGACGTGAGTGAAATGGCCATCGCCACCTGGCTGCAAGCCTGGGCGCATGGAAAGCCGCTCGTGCTGCTGCCACGTGTGCTGGCCGCGCGGCTGCAGGAGGGTTCGCTCTTTTGCCGCGCGGATTCCTCCATTCGCGGACCTGCGGACCTGGCCGGCAAGCGCGTCGGCGTGCGCGCCTACAGCCAGACCACCGGCCTCTGGCTGCGCGGCATCCTGCAGGACGCACATGGCGTGGCACCGGAGCGCGTGGACTGGGTGACCTTCGAGGACCCGCACGTCGCCGAGTGCCAGGACCCGCCCTTTGCGCGCCGCGCGCCCGCAGGCCACGACATGGTGAAGATGCTGGAGGCCGGCGAGCTGGACGCCATCATCTCCGGCGCCGACGCGCCCACCGGCGACTGGCTGCGCCCCGTCTTCCCCAATGCCCCGGCCGCGGGCGCGGAGTTCATCCGCCGCCACGGCTTCACGCCGATCAATCATCTGCTGGTGATCCGCGCCGACCGCGCCGCCCATGCCGCCGCCGTCCTGCGGCTGATGGATGCGGCCGGCGAGGCGCCGCAGCGCGGGTGCGTGGCGATGATGCCCGCCATCGCCTTCGCCGCCCACCACGCCATGCGCCAGGGCCTCATCGCCCGCGCACCCACCTCCGCAGAAATCTGGGCGGGCCTGCCGCCGGACATCGCCTGAAGGAAACGCTCCATGCGCCTGCCCCGCCGCGGCCTGATCGCCGCTTCCATCGGCCTCGCCGCACCCGCCCTGGCTCAGGAGACCTATCCGAGCCGTCCCGTGAACGTCATCGTCCCCTGGGGGCCGGGCGGACCGACCGATGCCTTCGCCCGCGTCATCAGCCAGCGCCTCTCGGCCGATCTCGGCCAGCCCTTCCCGGTGGACAACCGCGTGGGGGCGAACGGGACCATCGGCATGGCCTTCGCCGCCCGCGCGCGGCCCGATGGGCATACCGTGGTGATCGCGCCGAACAGCACCTATGCCGTAGCGCCGCACCTCTACCAGTTGCCATACAATACGGAGCGCGACTTCGTGGGCGTGGGCCTGCTGGTCTCCATGCCCATCTTCATGCTGGTGCATCGCAGCTCCCCCGCCACGACCGTCGCCGAATACGTGGCACTTGCCCGGCGGCCCAACGCGCGGCTGACCTATGCCAATGCCAGCGTCGGCGCGACGTCGCACCTGGCGACTGAGATGTTGCTGCAATCGGCCGGCATCGAGGTGCTGGAGGTGGGCTATCGGGGCGGCGGCCCGGCCGTGCAGGCGGTGGTGGCGGGGGAAGCCGGCATGGTCTTCATGCCGGCCGCGGCCGTGATGGGCTTCATCAACTCCGGCGAGTTGCGCGCGCTCGGCGTGGCCTCTGCCACACGCAGCCCCCTGGCGCCGAACGTGCCCACCTTCCGCGAGCAGGGCTTCCCAGATGTCGAGATCGTCGAGCATGTCGCCATGCTGGCGCCGGCTGGCACGCCCCAGCCGATCCTGGAGCGCCTGAACGCCGCCAGCCGGGCGGCGCTGCGCGCGCCCGACCTGCAGCCCCGCCTCGATGCCTTGGCGGTCACGGCCGAAACCCGGCCGCTGGGCGAATGGGCCCAATATGCAGCGGCCGAGAGCGCGAAGTGGGGTGCGGTGGTCCGCGCCCGCAACATCCGCATCCAGTAGGGCCTACCAGGCGGCTTCCGGCGGCAGGCTCATCAGGATGGCCTCGACATTGCCGCCGGTCTTGAGGCCGAAGATCGTGCCCCGGTCGTGCAGGAGGTTGAACTCCACGTAGCGGCCGCGGCGCAGGAGCTGGTGCTGGCGCTCCTCCGGCGTCCAGGCCTCGTGCATGCGACGGCGGACGATCTCAGGGTAGGATTCGAGGAAGGCGAGCCCGACATCCTGGGTGAAGGCGAAGTCGAGATCCGCCCCCCGGCCCGGCGTGCGGTCGCCCAGCCAGTCATAGAAGATGCCGCCCAGGCCCCGCGTCTCCCCCCGGTGCGGCAGGAAGAAGTATTCCTCGCACCATTTCTTGAACCTCGGGTAGTAGGTCGGGTCGTGCTTGTCGCAGGCGCGCTGGTAGGCGGCGTGGAAGAAGGCCGCATCCTCCAGGCTCTCGGGCGAGGTCACGTTCATCGGCGTGATGTCGCCCCCGCCGCCGAACCAGGCGCGGCTGGTCAGGATGAAGCGGGTGTTCATGTGGGCCGTCGCCGCCCGGGGTGAGCGCGGGTGCGCGACGAGGGAGATGCCTGTGGCAAGGAAGCGCGGGTCTTCCTCCGCGCCCGGGATCTGCTTGCGGAATTCCGGGCTGAATTCGCCATGCACGGTGGAGATGTTGACCCCGACCTTCTCGAAGACGCGGCCGCGCATCAGGCCCATGGTGCCCCCGCCGCCCTCGGGGCGCTGCCAAGGGGTGAAGGTGAAGCGCCCCGCTGGCAGCTCGGCATGGGGGCCGCTCGCCAGCCCGTCCTCCACCGATTCGAAGGCGGCGCAGATCCGGTCGCGCAGTTGGGCGAACCAGGTCTCGGCGGGCTTGGCCAGGGGATGTGCCAAGGGGGGGAGGGCTGGGGCGGTTTGGGCTTCGTTCATGAACGAAGCCTATCACCAAGCGGCGCGGCGACCAGCCGGGGGGGAGTATTCCGCCTGCGATTGCACCTTCTTAAGCCAAGGCGTGGTTGCCAGTTTCCGGAAGCATCCCTAATAGGCAGCAAGCGTGAGGTGGGGCGCGGGCAGAAGCTTGCGCGCCGCCTGTAATGTGGGTTTCAGCCGGTTGATCCGGCGGGGCAAAAGGTGGGCTGGATGGCGGACTCGATGGCATCGCACGCGACGGATGGGGGAACGGCCCCGGGCGTCACCAAACGCGATTTTCTCACCTTGACGACGACGGCCTTTGCCGCGGTCGGCGTGGGCGCGATCGTCTGGCCGTTCATCGGCTCGCTGGCGCCCTCCAAGGACGTCCTGGCGCTCGCCAGCACCGAGGTGGATATCAGCCCGATCGCCCTCGGTCAGAGCGTGACGGTGATGTGGCGCGGCAAGCCGGTCTTCGTGCGCCACCGCACCGCCGAGGAGATCCAGGTGGCCCGCGCCACCCCGCTCAGCGAGCTGAAGGACCCCGCCACCGACCAGTCCCGCATCAAGCGCGATCCCTGGCTCGTGGTTGTCGGCGTCTGCACCCATCTGGGCTGCGTGCCGCTCGGCCAGAAGTCCACGGATGCCAAGGGCGACTACAATGGCTGGTTCTGCCCCTGCCATGGCAGCCACTACGACACCTCGGCCCGCATCCGCAAAGGACCCGCGCCGACGAACCTCCTGGTTCCCGACTACACCTTCACCTCGGACCGGGCGATCCGTATCGGCTGAGGTTCAGTGGGCGCGGGGTATGGTCCCACGCTGCCCTGGTTTTTTGATTTAGAGGACGAGCACCATGGCCAGCGGCCTGCACGACTCTCAGGTTTCCAACCCGGTCCTGCGCTGGATCGACCAGCGCCTGCCTGTCGTCACCATGATCCAGAAGGAGTACGGGGTGTTTCCGACGCCCCGGAACTTCAATTACTTCTGGAATTTCGGTGCGTTGGCCATGATCAACCTGATGATCATGATCGCGACCGGCATTTTCCTCGCGATGAACTACACGCCGCACACGGCCTACGCCTTCGACAGCGTCGAGCGCATCATGCGTGACGTGAATTTCGGCTGGCTCATCCGCTACGTTCACATGAACGGCGCGTCGATGTTCTTCATCGTGGTCTACATCCACATCTGGCGCGGCCTCTACTACGGATCCTACAAGGCCCCGCGCGAGCTTCTGTGGATGCTGGGCGTGGTCATCTTCCTGCTGATGATGGCGACGGCCTTCATGGGCTATGTGCTGCCCTGGGGTCAGATGTCCTTCTGGGGTGCGACGGTCATCACCAACCTGTTCAGCGCCATTCCCGTCGTGGGTCCGACCATCGTGACCTATCTCTGGGGCGGCTTCTCGGTGGACAACCCGACGCTGAACCGCTTCTTCTCGCTGCATTACCTCCTGCCCTTCGTGATCGTGGGCGTGGTCTTCCTGCATGTGGCCGCGCTGCACATCACGGGTTCCAACAACCCGCTGGGCATTGAGCCGAAGGGCCCGCAGGACACCCTGCCCTTCCACCCCTACTACACGATCAAGGACAGCGTTGGCATCGTCGTCTATCTTGCGGTCTTCGCCGCCCTGGTCTTTTTCGCGCCGAACTACCTGGGCCATCCGGACAACTACATCCCGGCCAACCCCTTGGTGACGCCGGCGCATATCGTGCCCGAATGGTACTTCCTGCCGTTCTACGCGATCCTTCGCGCGGTGCCGGACAAGCTGGGCGGCGTGGTGCTGATGGGTGGTGCGATCATCGTGCTGTTCTTCCTGCCCTGGCTCGATACCTCGAAGGTGCGCTCGCTGCGCTTCCGCCCGATCACCCGCATCATCTTCATGCTTTGGACGATCAACTTCTTCGTCCTGATGTGGGTGGGCGCCAAGCCGGCCGAGCAGCCCTACGTGCTGATCAGCCAGATCTGCACCATGTTCTACTTCGCCTATTTCCTGGTGGTCCTGCCCATGATGGGCCGCTTCGAGGTGGTGATGAAGCTGCCCGAGAGCATCTCCCGCGCCGTGCTCGGCGCCAAGGCGAGCCTCGGCGGCGGGCCGATCCCCGGTGCCGCCGCCGCCAAGCCGATGGAAAAGGCCTGAACCATGCGTATCCTCAAGGCTCTCGCCCTTTCCGCCACCCTGTTCGCCAGCGCACCCGCGCTGGCGGCCGGTAGCGGGCCCACTCCGCCGAACGCGCATTTCAGCTTCAACACGCTGTTCGGCACTTTCGACCGGGCATCCGCGCAGCGCGGCTTCCAGGTCTACAAGGAGGTCTGCTCGGCTTGCCATGCCATGCGGCAGCTCTCCTACCGGAACTTGCTCGACCTCGGCCTGTCCGAGCAGCAGGTGCGCGAAATCGCCGCCACCTTCACGGTGACGGACGGCCCGAATGACGAGGGCCAGATGTTCGAGCGCCCCGGCCGCCTGTCCGACCGCTTCCGCCGTCCCTTCCCGAACGAGCAGGCCGCGCGCGCCGCCAATAACGGCGCCTATCCGCCCGACCTTTCGGTGATGGTGAAGGCCCGTCCGGATGGCGCGAACTACCTGCACGCCCTGCTGACCGGCTATACCGATCCACCGGAAGGCATGACGATGATGGACGGGATGAACTACAATGCGTGGTTCCCTGGCCACCAGATCGCCATGCCGAACGTCCTGAACGAGGACCAGCTGGACTATGCCGACGGCACCAAGGCCACGGTTGACCAGATGGCCCGCGACGTGACGACCTTCCTCGCCTGGGCCGCCGAGCCCGAGACGGAAGCCCGCCGCGCCATGGGCGTGAAGGTGCTGATCTTCCTGACCATCCTGGGCGGCCTCGTCTATGCCGTGAAGCGCAAGGTCTGGGCCGACGTGAAGCACTGAGCTTCACAGGCCCGCCCATGAAAGGCCGCTCTCAGGAGCGGCCTTTTTTGTTGCCGGCGCCCGGGTTGAAACGCTGCCGTCACGGGAATAGGGTCCGGCGAAATCCAGGACCCGGAAGATCATGAACCTCACCGCTGATCGGCTCGACCGCATCTCCCCCTCGCAGACCATCACCATCACGGCCAAGGCGCGCGCGCTGAAGGCCTCGGGGCGCGACGTGATCAGCCTCTCGGTCGGCGAGCCCGATTTCGATACCCCCCAGAACATCAAGGACGCCGCCATCGCCGCCATCCAGCGCGGCGAGACCAAGTACACGGACGTCTCGGGCACGGTGGAACTGCGACAGGCGGTCGCCGCAAAGTTCAAGCGGGACAGCGGAATCGACTACAAGCCTGAGGAGATCATCGTCACCACCGGCGGCAAGCAGGTGATCTTCAACGCGCTGCTGGCCACCATCAATCCGGGCGATGAGGCGATCATCCCGACGCCCTGCTGGGTCAGCTACCCCGACATCGTGGCGCTGGCCGAGGGCACGCCCGTCTTCGTCCCCTGCGGCATGAATTCCGGCTTCAAGATGTCGGCCGAGCAGCTGGAAGCGGCAATCACGCCCAAGACCAAGTGGCTGATCCTGAACAACCCCTCCAACCCGACCGGGGCCGCCTACAACGCGGCGGAGCTGAAGCAGCTCACCGACGTGCTGCTGCGCCACCCCGATGTCTGGATCTTCACCGACGACATCTATGAGAAGCTGGCCTTCGACGGCTTCAAGCCCGCCACCATCGTCGAGGTCGAGCCCCGCCTGCGCGACCGCACCATCACCATGAATGGCTGCTCCAAGGGCTACGCCATGACCGGCTGGCGAATCGGCTTCGCCGGCGCGCCCCTCGCCCTCATCAAGGCGATGGACAAGCTGCAGGGCCAGAGCACGAGCAACACCAGCAGCATCAGCCAGGCCGCCGCCATCGAGGCGCTGAACGGGCCGCAGGATTCGGTCGCCGCCATGGGCAAGGTCTTCGAGCGCCGCCGCAACCTGGTGGTGGAGATGCTGAACAAGGCCGAGGGCCTGCGCTGCCACAAGCCCGAGGGCGCCTTCTACGTCTATCCCTCGCTGAACGCCTGCCTGGGCAAGACCACCAAGGGCGGCCGCAAGCTGGAGACGGACGCGGATTTCGTGGAAGCTTTGCTGGAAGAGGAAGGGGTGGCCGCCGTCCACGGCTCGGCCTTCATGTTCCCCGGGCATTTCCGCATCAGCTACGCGACGGATGACGCGACGCTGGTCGAGGCCTGCACCCGCATCCAGCGTTTCTGCGCCGAACTGACCTGAGGCGCGCCCCCGCGTCCGGCGCAAGCCGGCCACCGCGGGCCAGCGCTTGCAAAATCCCGCGGGAGAGGGCATCTCCCGCACCACTGATTTATCCTGATCGCAAGACCTAGGGGCAGGCGGCGCCAAATGGGCGCTGACCTGCCTTGCCGCATGGAGGCCTGACCGTGGCTCATTCACCGCTCGAGAAGATTCGCAACATCGGCATCACCGCGCATATCGACGCGGGCAAGACGACGACGACGGAGCGCATCCTCTACTACACCGGCAAGAGCCACCGGATCGGCGAGGTGCATGACGGCAACACCACGACCGACTACATGGAGCAGGAGCGCGAGCGCGGGATCACCATCACCTCCGCCGCCGTCACCGCGATGTGGAACGACAACCGCATCAACATCATCGACACCCCCGGCCACATCGACTTCAACATCGAGGTGAACCGCTCGTTGCGCGTGCTCGACGGCGCGATCTTCATCATCGAGGGCGTGGCCGGCGTGCAGCCGCAGTCCGAGACCAACTGGCGCCTGGCCGACCGCTACAACGTGCCGCGCATCATCTTCATCAACAAGCTGGACCGCACCGGCGCCGATTTCTACAAGGCCGCCGCGACCCTGACCGAGAAGCTCGGCATCAACTGGGTCGCGCTGCAGCTGCCGATCGGCATCGAGGACCAGCTCAAGGGCATCGTCGACCTCGTCGAGATGAAGGCGCTGATCTGGGAAGGCGACGAGCTCGGCGCCAAGTACCATGAAGTGCCGATCCCGGCCGACATGGCCGACAAGGTGGCCGAGTACCGCCAGATCCTGCTCGACACCGCGGTCGGCATCGATGAGACGGCGATGGAGGAATACTTCGCCGACGGCAATGTCTCGACCGAGACGCTGAAGCGCTGCATCAAGAAGGGCACCATCTCGGGCGAATTCCGCCCGGTGCTCTGCGGCTCGGCCTTCAAGAACAAGGGCGTGCAGCCCCTGCTCGACGCCGTGATCGACTACCTGCCGAGCCCGGTGGACGTCGAGGGCATCAAGGTCGCCCCCGAGGAAGGCCAGGACGAGACGGCCCCGCGCCGCATCATCCCGGTGAAGCCGGAAGGCAATTTCGCGGGCCTCGCCTTCAAGATCATCAACGACAAGTACGGCAACCTCACCTTCGTGCGCGTCTACTCCGGCATCCTCCGCCAGGGCGACATGGTCATGAACACGACCAAGGGCCACAAGGAGCGCATCGGCCGCATGTTCCAGATGCACGCCGACAAGCGTGAGGAAATCAAGGAAGTCATCGCGGGCGACATCGCCGCCTTCGTGGGCCTGAAGGACACCGGCACGGGTGACACGCTGGCCAGCCAGGAAGACCCGGTGGTGCTCGAGCGCATGGCCTTCCCGGTGCCCGTGATCGACATCTCCGTCGAGCCCAAGACCAAGGACGCGGTGGAGAAGATGTCCATCGGCCTCGGCAAGCTGGCGGGCGAGGACCCCTCGCTGCGTGTGAAGACCGACCAGGAAACCGGCCAGACCATCCTCTCCGGCATGGGCGAGCTGCACCTGGAAATCATCGTCGATCGCCTGCGCCGCGAATACAACGTGGATTGCAACATCGGCGCGCCGCAGGTGGCCTATCGCGAGACCATCACCAAGCCGCACACCGAGACCTACACCCACAAGAAGCAGTCGGGCGGTTCGGGTCAGTACGCCGAGGTGAAGATCACCTTCGAGCCGAAGGAGCGCAACACGGGCATCGAGTTCGTGAACGCGATCGTCGGCGGTTCGGTGCCGAAGGAATACATCCCGGCCGTGGACAAGGGCATCAAGGTGCAGGCCGATACCGGCGTTCTCGCCGGCTTCCCCACGGTGGACTTCAAGTTCAGCCTGGTGGACGGCAAGTACCACGACGTCGACTCGAGCGCCCTGGCCTTCGAAATCGCCGGCAAGGCCTGCTTCCGCGAAGGCATGAAGAAGGCCGGCCCGGTCATCCTCGAGCCGATCATGGATGTGGAAGTGACCACGCCGCAGGATCACGTGGGTGACGTCGTGGGCGACCTGAACCGCCGCCGTGGTGTGATCCAGAACCAGGACATGGCCGGGACCTCGGTCATCGTCCGCGCACATGTGCCGCTGAAGGAGATGTTCGGCTACATCTCCAACCTGCGTGGCATGACGAAGGGCCGCGCGTCCTTCTCCATGCAGTTCCACCACTACGATCCGGTCCCCCGCAACGTGGCGGACGAGATCATGAAGGCGGCGGGCTAACCCCCACCCCTTCCTCTGAATGGGCCGGCCAGGGTGACCTGGCCGGCTTTTTTTATGCCGGCCCAATAGGCCACGCCGATCTGCGGCAACGCTGGAACCGAATGGCCGCACGGGCCGCTGCTCCATAGCTTCCGCCCCATGGCGACGGGATGTTCCCCGCCACGAAGTGCGATCCAAAGGAGCTCACAACCATGTCCACCAGCAGCCATGATGCCCGTGGCAATCTCGCCCTGACCATCCTGCGGGTCGGGGTGCTTGTCTTGGCCGGCGGCATGGTGGGCGTGCTGGCCCATGTGGCCTGGCGGCTCATCTCGGGCTGAGGGCGAGGAGCCTCAGTCCGCCCAACGGGCCAGCCAGAAGCGCATCCGCCCATCCGCCGAGGCCGGCATGTCAAGCTGCCGGCGCATGGCCACCACCATCGGCTCACGGTAGAGCGGGATGGTCCAGAAGGCGCGGCGTTCCATCGCGAAGGCCTCGGTCATCAAGGCGGTGCGGCGCGCCGGGTCCATCTCGGTCGCGGTGCGGGCGATCAGCGCGTCAAAGCCAGCATCGGAGACGCGACCCGCATTCCAGCTGCCGCTGCGCTGGTTCTTCGTGTGCAGCACATTGTTCAGGATGGAGAAGCCGTCGAGCTGTGGGGTATTGGCCCAGCCCAGCAGGAAGATGTCGCTCTGGTGGTTCAGGAAGCGCGCCATATAGGCGGGGTAGCGATAGACATTGAGGTTCGCCCGCACGCCGATCCGCGCCCACATCGAGGCGATGGCGCGGCAGACGCGCTCACCATTCACGAAGCGGTCATTGGGGCATTCGAAACCGATGCCGAACCCGTCGGGGTAGCCGGCCTCGGCCAGCAGGCGGCGCGCGGCGGCGGGGTCGTAGGTCACGCGCGGCGTAGCCAGCGCGGCGTCGTAGCCGCCGATCTCGGGCGCGATGAGCGTGTGGATGGGCTGCGTCAGGCCGCGCATCACGCTGCCGGTGATGGCGGGGATGTCCACGGCGCGCGTCAGCGCCTCCCGCACGCGCGCATCGGCAAGCGGGTTGCGCGGCTGGCCTTCCACCTGATGGTCCGGCGCCACGTTGAAGCCCAGGAACATCACGCGCAGATCCTGCGCCTCCACCACCCGGATCGTGCCCGTCGCGCGGAAGCGGTCGAGATCCTGCAGCGGCGTGGGCGTGATCACGTCAAGCTGCCCGCCCAGCAGGCCCGCCACCCGCGTCGCGTCATTGGCGACGGGGGTGAAGACCACGCGCTGGATGTTATGCGTGGGCCGGTCCCACCAATCGGGAAAGCGCTCCAGCACCGTCTCGGCATCGGGTGTGCGGGAGACGAGGCGAAAGGGGCCGGTGCCGTTGGTGTTCTGGCTGGTGTAGGCGACGCGGCCGCGCGCGGGATCGGCCGGGAGCAGCGCGTCATGCCGTGTCATCCACGCCTCGGAGAGGATGGAGACGCCGGCGAGGTCGTTGATCAACACCGGATAAGGCCCGCGCAGCAGCACATCCACCGTCCAGGGCCCGGATTGCGTGACCTCGCGGATCATGTGCGTGACGGACGCATAGGGGGAGTTCGGCACAAGGACACGCCGGAGGGAGGCGACCACATCGGCCGGCGTCATGGCGCTGCCATCGTGGAAGCGGACGCCCTGGCGGATGGTGAAGCGATAGTGATCGGGCGCCAGCACCTCCCAGGCGGTGGCCAGCGCAGGCTCGAACTTCAGGTCGCGGTCGTGCCGCACGAGGCTCTCGTAGATGTTGCCCAACAGCGCCGCATTGGCCGTGCTGAAGGCGCCATGGGGGTCCATGGTCGAGATCTCGCCATTGTTGCCCCAGCGCACGGTCTGCGCCCCAAGCGGCATGGGCGCGAGCATCGGCGCCGCCAGCAAGGCGAGCGCGGTGAGGAAGCGGATCATGCGTTGCTCCTGTCGAGGGGGAAGATCGGGCGGCGCACACGGCGCCAGTCGAACTGCGCGAAGTCGAGGCTCGCCACCCCCGGTCCGTGGCAGGCGATATCAGCCACAGCGAGCGGCCCGAAGGCCGGGATATGGTTGGTCTTGGCCTTGAGGATGACGTAGCGGAACCGCGTGGGCTCCAGGCCGAAATGTCGGTACTGCAGGGGGTCAAGCCCCTCCACGCGGCCTTCGCTGACCAGCAGCGTGAGGCGTGGCGTCTCCAGCACCGCGCATCGGCCGAGATCCACGGGCATGCCGGTGAAGACCGGCCCCTCCACGGTAAAGCGGCCCATGGCGAGGCTCTTCACGACGCCGGTGAGGCGCAGCGGTCGCAGCGGTTCCTTCAGCGCGGGCGATGGCATCTTGCCGCCGATCTCCAGCGTCACCGTCGCGCCGATGCCGGCCGCGATCATCTGCGCCACCGCCTCGGGGTCGCGGATCGGGCCGGCGAGGATGTGGTCGAGCCCCTGATGAAGCGCCTCCTCGATCACGGCCATGCTGTCCATCGGCCCGCCCGAATGGCAGTTATCGGCCGTATCGGCGAGGATGACTGTGCCCGCGGTGATCGCCGCCGCCCGTGCGATGGCGCTGGGCAGCGGCTCCAGCACTTGCGTGAACTCCTCCCGCAGGGACCAGGCGAGGTCCCCCACGCGGCCCGCGGCCGCCGCCGCCTGGGCGCGGTCCTTGTGGGCCGTTGCCACCACGGTCAGCGCGGTGTCGGCCGTATCGGCCAGCGGGAAGCCGGTGAAGACGGTACAGCAGGGCAGCCCCGCCGCCTCCTCGGCCTTCGCCGCCGCGATGAGGTGCGACATAGGCGGCTTGCTCGAAAGCCCGCGCACCATGTCGGGCAGCATCGGCACGCGGTGCAGCACGGTCACGGGATCGAGCCGCCCTTCCAGCACCTCACGCAGCAGGCGCCCGGCGAGGCGCCCGGTCTCCGGCATGTCGAGATGCGGATAGGTGCGGTACCCCGGCATGACCGTGCAGTTCTCGACAAAGCGGGGCGTGATGTTGCCGTGGCTGTCGAGCGCCGCGCCGATCGGGAGACCGGGCCGCACATGGCGGATGCGGGCCAGCATCTCGCCCTCCCCATCCTCGTATTCCTCCGCGACCATGGCGCCGTGCAGATCGAGCAGCATGGCATCGCACTCGCGGGCGGCGGCGCAGAGGATCTCGCTGATCCGCTCGAAGGCATCGCGGGAGACGGGGGCGCTCGGCAGGGCACGGGCGGCGATGGGGATGGTGACGGTCGCGTTCATCGCCTCGGCCGCCTCCAGCAGGCCGGACATGGCGTAGCCCGAGTGGCGGTAGGTGCGGTGCGCCTCCTCGCCGGACATCGGGCTGAAATCCTCCCAGCGCGTGGGCACGGGCGAGAAGGTGTTGGTCTCATGCTTGAACATGCCGACGGCCATACGAAGGCTCATGCGGGGGCCTGAGATCGAAGGGGCTTCAGCATGGCGGCATCCGTCTCCGAATGGTTCGGACAAGTAGGGAAGCGCCTCCCCTTCCCCGATGCAAGCACGCAGCGTGGACAAATGCCCCGCTTTGGTGAGATTCGGCCTTCGGAGGAATCAAACATGAAGCGCCGCGCCGCCCTTGCCCTGCTCGCGACACCGGCCTTGGCGCATGCCCAAGGTGCTTGGCCGCAGCGCCCGGTGCGGATCATCGTGCCCTTCCCGCCCGGCGGCTCGAATGACGTGATCGCGCGGCCGCTTGCCGAAAAGCTCCAGCAGCGCCTTGGCCAGCCGGTGGTGATCGAGAACCGGCCTGGCGCTGGTGGCGCCATCGGTGCCGCCCAGGTGGCGCAGGCCGCGCCCGACGGGCACACGCTCATGGTGACGAGCAGCAGCTTCGCGGCCTCCGCTGTCGTCCAGCGCACGCCCTATGACGCGGTGACGAGCTTCGAGTCGGTGTCGCGCCTGGCCGTGGCACCCTTTCTCGTACTGACCAATCTGAATTTCCCGCCGCGCGACATCGCGGGCCTCATCGCCTATGCCAAGGCCAATCCGGGCCGCGTGGATTTCGGTAGCTCGGGCCCCGGCGGCATCAACCACATGGTCACCGAGTATTTCGCGCTGCGCGCGGGGCTGCGGCTCAACCACGTGCCTTATCGCGGCATGCCACCAGCGGTGACAGACCTCGTCGCCGGTCATATCCAAATGCTGATCACCACAATGGCGAGTGCCTCGGCCCCTATCCGCGACCAGCGCGTGCGGCTCCTGGCCTATGCCGGCCCCGGCGCACCTGCCGGCAGCCCGCCCGCGCCCACGGTGCGCGCCGCCACCGGCCTCGACTATGAGGCGACCATTTGGTGGGCGCTCTTCGCCCCCCGCGGCCTGCCGCCCGAAGTCTCCCGAATCCTGAACGCCGCCGTGGTGGCGAGTCTGGCCGAGCCCGACGTGGCGCGCATCTACGAGGGCGAGGGCGCGACGCCCGCCCCCTCCAGCCCCACCGAATTCGCCGAGATCCTGCGTGCCGACATCGCCCGCTTCCGCGAGGTGGCCCAGGCAGCCAACATCCGCGCGGAGTGAGCCCGATGCACCGCCGCACCCTTTTTGCCGCTGGCACGCTCCTGGCTGCCCCGGCCCTCGCCCAGCCGCGCACGCTGCGCCTCGTCGTTCCGTACCCGCCAGGTGGCAGCGCCGATGTGCTGGCGCGTGCCATCGCCGAGCAGGTGACGGCGATGGGTGGGCGCAGCGCGATCGTGGAGAACCGCGCCGGCGCCTCGGGCACCGTGGGCGCGCTCGCCGTGGCGCGCGCCGCACCCGATGGCACGACCATCCTGCAGGCCGATGGTTCGCCCATGTCCATCCTGCTGGAGGCCGGGCGCACGCAATATCGCGCCGAGGATTTCGCGCCGCTGATGCGCCTCGCCACCTCGCCCTTCGTGCTGGCGACGCGGCCCGGCGGGCCGCTGCGCACCCTGCCCGAGGTGATCGCCGCCGCCCGCGCCGCCCCCGGCCGCATCACCTACGCAACGCCAGGTGTCATGAGCTTCGCGCATGTGGTGGCCGAGCGTTTCGCCGCGGCTGCGGGGATCGAGCTGCTGCACGTGCCCTTTCAGGGCACCGGCCCGGCCACCAGCGCCGTGCTCGGCGGCCAGGTAGAGTTGATCCCGGTGCCGCCCGGCCAGGTGCTGGACCAGGGGGGGGGCGCCATCTTCCGCCCCATCGCCATCACCACCGAGGCGCGCCACCTCAGCCTGCCGGAGACGCCGACCTTCCGCGAGGCGGGCACCGACCTCGTCTTTCTCGGCTGGCGCGGGATGTTCCTGCCCGCCGCGACGCCGCCCGAGGCGTTGTCGGCGCTGGAGCAGATGCTGCGCCAGGCCATGGCCGGCCCCATCGTCACCGCAGCCATGCAGCGCCTGGGTGAGGCGCCGGCCCTGCTCGGCCCGCAAGAATTCGCGCAGTTCTGGGCCGAGGACCGCGCAACCATTCGCGCCATCCTGCCCCGGCTGCCAAGGGAATAGCGCCGCGGTTCCACCGGCGCCGCAACCGGCCTATCATGCTGGCGCACTTGGCCCGTTCAGGATCCCCGCCGCATGTCGCTCGTCAAAACCTCGGCCCGCATCTTCCAGCCCCCGCGCTCGGCCATGCAGTCGGGGCGCGCCAACACGCATGAATGGGTGCTGGTCTTCACCCCGCCCGGCCGCCCGAGACTGGATCCCCTCACCGGCTGGATCGGCTCGGCCGAGACGACGAAGCAGCTGCGCCTCGTCTTTCCGACGCGCGAGGCCGCCGTGGCCTACGCCCAGGCCCAGGGCATCGCCTATGAGGTCGAGGAGCCGGCACGCGCGCGGCCGATCAAGCCCAAGGTCTATGCCGACAATTTCCGCCCGAACCGGCCAGACAACTGGACTCACTGATCCCGGGTTTTGCGCCCTTAGCTCAGTTGGATAGAGCAGGAGCCTTCTAAGCTTCAGGCCGGTGGTTCGAATCCACCAGGGCGCGCCAACTCCCATCGCGCGATGCCTCGCACCCCGCGAGACCACCCCGGCACGGCGCTTGATGAGCCCATTCCGCAACCATCAGCGGAGCGGTTTTCATGGCGCTTTACCTCATCACCGGCGGTGCCGGCTTCATCGGCTCCCACCTCGCGGACGCGCTCATCGCGCGCGGCGACAGCGTGCGCATCCTCGATGACCTCTCGACCGGCAAGCGCCAGAACCTGCCCCCCGGCGCCGAGTTCATTGAGGGCGACGTGGCCGACGCCGCTCTCGTTCGCCGTGCGATGCAAGGTGTGGCGGGATGCTTCCACCTCGCCGCCATCGCCTCTGTCGCCCGCTCCAACGAGGATTGGCTCGGCACGCACCGCGCGAACCAGACCGGCACCGTAGCCGTGATGGACGCAGCGCGCGCCGAAGGGCGCATCCCCGTGGTCTATGCCTCCTCGGCCGCCATCTATGGCAACCCGGACTGCATGCCGATCAGCGAGGACACCGCCCCCCGCCCCCTCACGGCTTACGGCGCGGACAAGCTGGGCTCGGAGCTGCATGGCCAGGTCGCCTGGCTCGCGCATGGTGTGCCGACCTTCGGCTGCCGCTTCTTCAACGTCTACGGCCCGCGGCAGGATCCGCTATCGCCCTATAGCGGCGTGATCTCGATCTTCGCGCGCCGCGTCGCATCGGGCGAACAACTCACCGTGAATGGCACGGGCGAGCAGGTGCGCGACTTCGTCTATGTCGCCGATGTCGTGCGCCACCTCATGGGCGGGATGGGGCTGCTGCAGCGCGCGCCGCAGGCGGCCGTGATCAATGTCTGCACGGGGCGTGCGACCTCGCTCCTGGAATTGCTGGCCGCCCTCGAGCGCGTCTGCGGCCGCCAGGCCGATCGCCGCTTCGGCCCGGAACGGCCTGGCGATATCCGCCTCTCACTGGGTGATCCTACCAAGGCCACGGCGCTGCTCGGCCTCAGGGCGATGACGCGGCTCGATCAGGGCCTGGCGGCGACGCTGGGGCTGCCCGAGGTCGCGCTCGCCGCCTGAACCAGCACGAAGCGGCTGGTGGCAGCGGCCAGCGCCAGCAGGATATAGACCGGCCAGGTGAAGGCCTGGGTGAGGAAGGTACCGGAGACGATGAAGCCGGCCATCCCCGCCAGAACGGCCTGCGCCATGGCATAGGCCGCGGGCTCGTAGCCCTCGCCCGCGCGCTCGGGCGAGAGATCACGCGCGGAAGCGATCGCCGAGCGCACCACGCGCACGCACATCCAGATGAAGATGAAGAAGGCGGGGAAGCCGCCTTCTGCAAGAACGGCGAACCAGGTGCTGTGCACCGCCTTGGCAAAGCCCTCCCACCAATCCGAATAAAAGTAGAAATTGGGTACGTAGCAGTTCAGGCCGACGCCGGTGAGCGGCCGGCCGACCGCCATGCGCCAGGCGGCGATCCAGGCCTCAAGCCGGCCCATCGCACTCTCGTCAATCGCCCCGGCCTCGGCCGCCCCGCCCGATTGCCGCCCGCCAACGCCGGCCGCGACAAACAGACCGAGCAGGCCCACCGCGCCGCCACCGAACAGCACCGCCTTGGACTGGATACGCCGCGCCGCGAAGACGCCGAGTACGGCGACAATGCCAAGCAACCCGCCGCGGCTTTGCGTCTCCAGGATCGCCATGATGATCAGCACCGCGCCGAGCGTGCCGAAGACACGGCTCATCAACCCCGTGCGCGGCGTCATCACCAGCGCGATGGCGAAGGAGAGCGGAAACAGCAGCACGAGCGAGAGATCGTTGGGGTCGCCCAGCACGGAGCCAATGTCGCGCCCGATGGTGACACGCGTGCCCTCCACTAGCCCGATCTGGTTGGCGGCGTTGGAGAGTGCCACACCCGCCACAAGCATGCCGGCCAGCACGAAGGCCCGCGCCGCCAGCGCGAAATCTCCCGGCGCCCGCGCGAGCGAGGCGATGGCGAAGGTCATGATCGCGATCTTCACATAGGTGTCCGTCCAGTAGGACATCGCCACGTCCTTCCCGCTGGCGACGGGCAGGCCCAGCGTCATCAGCGCGAATAGGATGGCGAAGAGCTTGAGCTCCGGACTCCAGGCAATCTGCATCCGCTTCGTCGCCACCAGCGCCGCCAGCACCACCAGCGAACCCAGCGCGAGCATCTGCGGGATGCGCAGCGGGTTCAGCACGGGGAAGGCCTCGTGCAGGCGGAAGAAGGTGAAGAGGATGAAGAGCAGGCAAAGCAGGAAGGGCGCGCGAAAGGCCAGGATGGCAGCAATCGGGGCGAGCGCCACCGCCACCGGCACCGCCGGGTGCGGCACCAGCCAGGAGATGACGCCCACCAGCGTGACGGCAAGAAGGGCAACGCCCAGTTGAAGCCGCCAACTATCCATCCGGGTTATCCATGCAGGGCCTGGCGCCGCGGCAGGCGCGGCAGGCGCGGCGCTGGTAGCAAGCCGAGCGCCATGGCAAAGGGCACGCAGCCCGCCACCAGCAGCAGGGCGCCCAGCGGCAAGGGCAGCGCCAGCGCCACCAGGCAGAGCGCCGTCAGCGCCGCGAGGCGCCCCAACCGATAATCCAGCCGGATCCGCCGCTGCGAAATCCACAGAAAGAGACCAAGCCGCGCCCCCTGCGCGAGCAGCGTGGCGAGGATCGCCCCCATCACCCCATGGGCGGGAATCAGGATCAGGTAGGCGAGGATCGCGACCACCCCGGCCGCGCCATTCACCAGCATCGGCACCGCGCCGGTCCGGCCCATGTAGCAGCCGACATTCACCAGGCTGCCGAGCGACTGAATCGCAAGCGCCGCGCAGAGCCACGGCAGGTAGAAGGCGGCGGCGTGATAGGCAGGCGGTGTCGCAGCATGGATCAGCATGGGCCCGCCGAGTGCCGTGCCGGCGGCGGCAAGAACGACAAGCGCGCCGCCCATCCCCACCACCTGGCTGGTCTGCCGATGTCCATGCTCCGCCTCCAGCAGCGCGATGCGGCGGGGATACCACCACAATTCGAAGGGTTGCGTCAGCAGCGCCGACACCATCGCGATCTTCGCCGCCAGTGCGTAATGCGCCAAGGCCTCGGGGGTCACCGCGCCGGCCAGCAACCAGCGGTCCGCCGTGCCCAGTGCGAAGCTGGCCAGGCCGCCGCCGGTCAGCGGCAGGCCATAGGCCAGCAGGCGCGGCCAGATCCGCGGCTCGAAGGCAAGCCCGGTCTCACGCGATTGGCGCAGCACCAGCAGCAGGGCCGTGAAGCCGGCCGCGACGGCGCCGGCCGCCAGCACGCCCGCTACGCCGTAGCCCGACCAGAGCAGTGCTGCCGCCAGCCCAGCCTGTGCCGTGCCGCGCACCACCATGACGACGGACCAGGCGAGCGCGCGGCCATGCATCCGCATCCAGGCAAGCGGCACGCCGATCACGGCCTCCATCGCGACAGCGGCCCCCAGCAGTACCACCTCCATGGGCGGGGACGGCAGCGGCAGCAGCGCGCCGGCCGGTGCCAGCAGCACTGCCGCGATCACGCCAAGCGCCGCCAGCAGCACGGCCAAGCCCAGTACGCGCGCGGCCATCGCCGCCCCCTCCCGCCCTGGCGTGGAGCCGAAGCGGTAGAGCGTGTCCACCAGGCCCGCCCCCGCCAGCAGCGCCGCGATCTCGGCCGCGCTGGACAGGAGTTCGAGCCGGGCGAATTCCGCTGGCGCCAGCTGCGCCGTCAGCAGCGGCAACATCAGGAGCGAGAGACCCTTCGTCCAGGCGATCGCCACCGCATAGAGGGCGGCCGCGCGCAGCGGCGCAGGCAACCGGGCGAGAGCATGAAGGGCGGTCTTGGGCATCGCGTTAATCCTTGAGGCTCGCCCTCCCTCGCAGCCGCCGTGCCACCCGCCTCTCGCCGCCTGCGAATGGCCCTGGCCCGGAGGTTGCAGCGACCCCCCTGAAGGAGATCGCCCCATGAGCACGCCCGAAGTCACCATCATCATCCCCACGCGAAACGCTGCCGGCTGGCTGGCGCGCGCCATCTTCTCGGTCGGCCCGATGCCAGCTGCGGAAATCCTGGTGGTGGATGACGGCTCGACCGATGCGACCGCGCCGATGCTGGCCGAATTCGCGCTGCATGACCCACGGCTGCGCATCCTGTCCGGCAATGGCGAGGGGCCGGCAGCCGCGCGCAACCTTGGCATCGCCGCCGCCCGCGCGCCGCTCATCGCCTTCCTCGACGCCGATGACCGCTGGCGCCTTGGCAAGCTGGAGGAGCAACTCGCCTTTCACCGTGCGCATCCGGCGGCCGGGTTCTCCTTCACCGACTACCGGCACGTCACGGCTCAGCGAGAGGATCGCGGCACCTGCTTCGCCTTCTGGGCGAAATTCGCTGCCTGCGTCGCAGGGCGCGACGGCCCCTTCCTGGTGGAAGCCGCCCCCGCCGCGCTGCTGGCCGAGAATGTGGTCGGCACCTCGACCGTCATGGCCCGGACCGAGCTGCTGCGGGCGGCCGGTGGCTTCGACCCGCATATGCCGCAATCGGAGGATTGGGACCTCTGGCTGCGCCTCGCCGCGCGCGCCCCGGTGGGTTGCCTGCCGGCGGTGCTGACGGACTACACCATGCACCGCCCGGGCAACCTCTCAAGCCAGAAGCGCGCGCGGCTCCGGGCCATGGAGCATGTGATGCGGCGCCATGGCGCGACCGCGGCACGGCTTGATCCCCCGCGCTGCGCGCCTGCCGCGTCCGGCTCCTGGTCGCGGCGGCTGAGGCGGCGGCGGCGGAGGGGGCGCAGCTCAAGGCCGCGCTCCTGCATCTGGGCGCATGGCTGCGGCGGCCGGCACGGCGCCACGCGCGCGAGGCCGCGGCCGCGCTGCTGCGCTGAGGCGCGGCCGGCTCAGTTCCGGCCGTCATAAACCCGCAGGATGCGCTCCACCCCAGCCACACGACTGTAGCGCGCGGCGATCGTGGCGCGCGCCGCCGCACCCATGGCACGCCTCGCGGCCGTATCCATCGCCGCCCAGCCGGCCACTGCGCGGGCCAATGCCGGCAGGTCACCCGGCCCGGCCAGGAAGCCGTTCTGGCCCTCCACGATCAGCTCCGGCAGCCCGCCGAGCGCGAAGGCCGCCACCGGGACGCCATGCGCCATGGCCTCCAGCGCCGCCAGCGGCAGGCCTTCCGCACGCGAGGTGATGGCGAGCAGGCCGATCCCTGCCCAGGCCTTGTCCATCCCGGGCTGCGCGCCGTGCAGCGGCAGGCCGGCTGCCGCCAGCGCGCCACGCATCGGGCCGTCACCGAAGACCTCGTAGCGGGGGCCAGGCACCAGCAGGCTGAGTTCGGCGAAGAGGTCCGGTCCCTTCTCCGGCGAGAGCCGGCCGACGAAGGCGACGCTCAGCGGAACCCCGCCCGCCGGCTCGGGCGGCAGGGCGAGGAAATTCGGGATGAGCTCGCCCCCCCAGGGCAGCCGCGCCAGGATGGGACGGCTGACGGCGATCCGGGAATTGAGGCCGGAGGTCCAGCGATCCGCCGCATCATACAGGGCAAGCCGGCCCGGCGGCCGCTCGCCGGCATGGAAGCTCGCCACGCAGCGTGTGCCGGTCATCCGGGCCGCGACGCGGCCAAGGAGGTTGGCCTTGTAGCCATGGGTGTGCAGCACGGCCGGCCGGCCGGAACGCAGCCGGCGCCAAAGCGGGCCGAAGCCGCCGGCCAGGGTTTCCAGTGCCACGCCCTCGGCCGCGAGCCGCGCGGCCAGCGGGTGCGGCCCATGATCTTCCAGCAGCAGCACCCGCGGGGCGCGCCCCACCTCCCTGAGGCCGGCCGCCAACTCCGCCACATGGCTCTCGATGCCGCCGAAGCCGCGGCTGTCGAGCAGAAGCCAGGTCTCGCGCGTCATCGCGCCCTCCTTGAATGTCACCCCGCGCCTCGCACCCGGCGTGCCGCCGCCAGTCGCAGGCTGCGAGGCAGGTTGCGAGGGCGCGCGCGGCACGGCGGTTGCAGTCCCCCCGGCAACACCTGCCACGGAGCCCCACCATGACCGCTTTCGCCCGCATTGCCGCCGATACCCTCAAGATCACCCCGCAGTTCGCGCTGGATGCCGAGGGTAGCCTGAGGCTGCGCCCCGTCCTGGAAGCCATTACCGGCAGCGCCGGCGCCCAACGCGTGGTGCTCGACCTTTCGCTGGTCGAGGCGCTGGACGGATCGGGCATCGGCGCCATCGCCTTCCTGCGCAAGCGCCTCACGGCGGCCGGGCAGAAACTGGAGGTCACCGGCGCGCATGGCCAGCCGCTTTCCATGCTGCGCCAGCTTGGCCTCGCCCGCAGCTTCGGCCTGAGCGAGGAGCGCCGCTCCTTCTGGGCCAGCCTCCTGCGCCCGCTGCCGGGCATGGGCTGGGGTGCCGAGCGCGGAGCCGCCGCGTGATCCGCGCGGCCTCTCTCGCGCTGCTGCTGGCGCTCGGCGCCTGCGCCAGCTGGCCGGGCGAGGGCCAGGGCGGGCTTGCGGAGCTCCGCACCCCCGCTCCGGTCGCTGAGGCCGCGCTCGAAACGCGCCTCGCCTGCGCACTCCGCCGCGTCTCGGTGCTGGAAGCCGCCGCGCGCAAGCAGGGCCGCGCCACCGGGCAGGCGAACCTCCTGCGCCTCACGGCCACTCGCGCGACGCGAGAAACGTATGGCAGTCTGCCGCGCGACGCCGGCCGGACTCTCGACCGGCTGGAGCAAGACGCGGCCAGTCTCCACCCGCTGCTCGGGGGCCCCGCACTGCCGGAGTGCACCTGATGATCCGTCGCCTGGCCATGATGATGATGGTTCTGCTGCTGGCGCTTGCTGCGCCGGCGCAGGCCCAGAACGGCCAGGCGAACGGGGCCACGCGCCTCAATGTGGGCGACATCATCCAGATCACACTGCCCGGCGAGGACGCCTTCGCGCAGCCCCTGCAAATCGACCGGGAAGGCCGCGTCACCCTGCCCGAGGTCGGGCCAGTGGATGTCGCGGGCCTAACTGTCGCGCAAGCCAGGGACCGCGTGCGGGCGGCACTCGCGCAATCCTTCCGCGATCTCGGCCGCTTCAACCTGACGCTTCGGGAACGCCGCCTGTTGGTCAGCGTGGGCGGCTTTGTCCGCACGCCCGGGCCCGTGGAACTCCCGGCCGGCGCCAATGTGCAGCAGGCCATCGCGGCGGCCGGCGGCCTGGCCCAAGGCGCCCAACTCGACCGCATGCAGGTCCGCCGCGGCAGCGAGGTCATCACCTTCGACTACAAGCGCTTCCTCGATACCGGCGCGCGCAACATCCTGCCGACCCTCCGGCCGCTGGATGAGATCTTCGTCCCCGCCTCGCCGCTCACCGGCAATGTGCAGATCGACTTCGACGCCCGGACATTGGCCGCCGCCGGCGACGCCGCCGAGGATCGCAGTGCGGTCCGCGTCTTCGGCGAGGTGCAGAGTGCGGGCAGCTTCGCCTGGCGCCAGGGGATGACGGTGATGGACGCCATCATCCGCGCGGGCGGCGTGACGCGCTTCGCCGGCACCGAGCAGGTCCGCGTGATCACGAATGGCGAGCCGCGCACCTTCAACCTCAAGGCCTTCCTAGACAGCGGCAACCCCCAGATGAACCCGCCCATCGGCGCGGGCACCACCATCTTCGTCCCCGTCCAGGCCGAGGAGGTCCGCCAGGGCCCCCGCGTCATCTATGTGATGGGCGAGGTCGCGCGCCCCGGCGCCTTCGAGGTCCGCCCTGGTACCGGCTTCTTCGATTTGCTGGCCAATTCCGGCGGCCCCACCCGCTTCGCCGAGACGCGCCAGGTCCGCATCATCCGCGCCGATGGCCGCCGGGTAGAGCCTTTCGACCTTGGCGCCTTCATCGAGGGCGGCGGTGGCATACCTCCTGCATTGTCCCCCGGCGATGCGATCTTCGTCCCCGAGAAGACCCAACAGACCGAGCAGGCCAGCTGGCTGCGCGTGCCGCCCAACCGCGCGGTGCGCGTGATGGGCGCCGTCCGCTCGCCCGGCCGCTACGAATGGTCGAACGAGATGAGCCTGCTGGACCTCATCGCCCAGGCGGGCGGGCCGAATGAGCGCGCCGACACCGCCGGCGTGCAGATCCTGATGGGCGACCGCGGCCAGACCCGCCGCTTCGACCTGCGCCGCTTCCTGGCCGAGGGCGGCCGCGCCGGCTCTCTCCCCGAGATCCGCGCCGGCTACACCATCACCATTCCGGAGCTGCCGGTCAGCCCGAGCGACCAGCGCTCCACCTGGGTCGGCCAGCCGGCCGAGCGCTCCATCTATATCATGGGCAGCGTGGGCTCGCCCGGGCGCTATGCCTTCGAGCTGCAGCTCTCCTTCCTCGACATCATGTCCGCGGCGGGCGGCCCGACCTCGGCGGCAGACCTGCTCAACATCCGCGTTGCCCATCGCGGCGAGGGGCGGGACCGTGTGAGCCGCGTGAACCTCGCCGCCTATTTCGAGAGCGGCGATGACACCCTGCTGCCGCGCGTGCGGCCCGGCGACGTGATCTTCGTGCCGGATCGCAACCGCAACTGGCTGGAGCAGTCGCCCGGCAGCACCGTGCGGGTGCTGGGCGCGGTCAACCGCCCCGGCCGCTACCAGTTCAACGACAGCATGAACCTGCTGGACCTGCTGGCCGAGGCCGGTGGCCCGACGCGCGACGCCTGGCAGGAGCGGATCGTCGTCGTGAACCTCTCCTGCTGCTCGGACCAGGCGAGCAGCTTCGACCTGCCGGCCTTCGCCCGCAGCGGCGACTTCACCCGCATGCCCGTCGTCCGCGCGGGGGACACGGTCTACGTGCCCTCCAACACGCAAAGCGGCTGGCGCATCCTCTTCGACGCCCTCAGGGACGTCCTTCCGATCATCTCCATCATCGCGCTCATAGGGGCTCTCTGACCATGACCCATTCCTCCGACCATCCCGAGATCGAGGCCCTGTGGCGCGGCATTGCGGGCGCGGGCAGCGTCGCCGTCGCCTCCGCCCAGCCGGGCGAAGGGACGAGCCTGGTCGCCGAGGCGATCTGGCGGCGGGCGGAGCATTCGGGCCGGACGGCGCTGCTCGTCCACCTCAACGGCAGCAAGCCGGGCGCCGAGCCGGGCCGGCTGGAGCGCCTGGGCAATCACCCGCTGGGTGAGATCGCGGCCCCGGACCCCGCGCAGATCGCCGCCTGGCGCGAGCCCGCCCGGCTGCGCGAGGCCATCGCCGAATGGCGGAAGGACTGGGACCTCGTGGTGCTGGATGCGGCCCCCGTTCTGGCGCGCGGCGCGCAGAGCCTGCCCGGCCTGAGCGCCGCCGCCGCCGCCGAGGCCACGCTGCTCGTGGTGCTGGCCGGCCGCACTGCCGCATCCGCCCTGCGAGAAGCGCGGGAGCGGCTGCGCGCGGCCGGCGCCACGCTGGTTGGCGTGGCCCTCAATGACCGCGACAATCCCTCTCTCGCCATGGAGCTGGAGCGCCAGGCGGCCCGCATCGGCCGCCTCCTGCCAGGCCTGGCGCAGCGCATGACCCGCGCGGTCCGTGGCTCCTCCCTGCTCGGCCTGCGCGTGTGAGCGCGCCGCTGCTCGACGCCGAGCACTGGGCGCAGCTCGCGGCCGACCTGCCGCCCGAGGATCTGCGCCATGTCTGCCAATTGCTCATGCGTGACGCGCAGGCCATGCTGGTGGCCATGAGGGACGCGGAATCGGCCAGGGACGCAGCAGCATGGCAACGCGCGGCGCATCGCCTCGCGGGGGGTGCGGGCGGTGTTGCGGCGCGGCCACTGGAGCAGGCAGCGCGAGCGGCGATGGAAGAAGCCCCGGGCGCCGAGGCGCTGGCGCGAATCACGGCCCTGGTCGAGGGCACCATCGCCGCCCTTGAGGAACGTCTGGGATGAGCCAGGCGCCGCTGGTCCTCATCGTCGAGGACAGCCCGCCCCAGGTGGCACTCGCCCAGGCGCTGCTGCGCGACCTCGGCACCCGGATTGCCGTGGCCGAGACCGCACAGGCGGCGCATGATGCGATCGCGCTGGAAGCGCCCGACGTCATCCTGCTCGACCTCGAACTGCCTGACGGCAAGGGCATGAACCTGATGCGCCGGGTCAAGGCGGAGGGGATTGATTCGGCCATCATCGTGGTCACCGCCAATGGTTCGGTCGGCGTGGCGGTCGAAGCGATGCGCGAGGGCGCGCGCGACTTCGTGGTGAAGCCTTACAATAAGGCGCGGCTCACCGTCACGCTGAACAACGCGCTGGAGGCGCGCCGCCTCACGCAGGAATTGCAGGCGGTGAGGGCGGACCTCAACCCCGATCGCTACCACGGTTTCATCGGCGCCTCGCCCGCCATGCGCGCGGTCTATCGCACCATCGAAAATGTAGCCGCCTCCAAGGCCAGCGTCTTCATCACGGGCGAGAGCGGCACCGGCAAGGAGTTGGCGGCCGAGGCGGTGCACCAGGCCTCGCCCCGCCGCAAGGGCGCCTTCATCGCGCTCAATTGCGGCGCGATCCCGAAGGATCTGCTGGAAAGCGAGATCTTCGGCCACACCAAGGGCGCCTTCACCGGCGCCACCGAGAACCGGATCGGCGCCGCCAAGGCGGCGGATGGCGGCACGCTCTTCCTGGATGAGATCGGCGAGATGCCGATAGACATGCAGGTGAAGCTGCTGCGCTTCGTGCAGACCGGCAGCTTCACGCCCGTGGGCGCCACGCGCTCGGAGAAGGTGGATGTGCGCTTCGTCGCCGCCACCAACCGCGACATCTGGGCCGCAGTCGAGGAAGGCCGCTTCCGCGAGGACCTGGCCTATCGCCTCTACGTCGTGCCGGTGGAAATGCCGCCGCTGCGCGAACGCGGCGCCGATGTCATCATGATCGCCCGCACCTTCCTCAAGGCCTTCGCGCGCGAAGAGCGCAAGGCCTTCCGTAGCATCGCCCCCGATGCCGAAGCGCTGCTGGCCGCCTACCCCTGGCCCGGCAATGTGCGGCAATTGCAGAATGCGATCCGCAATGCAGTGGTGCTGCACGACGGCACGGCGCTGGAACGCGGCATGCTGCCGCCGCAACTGCTCCGTGCGGCGCCGAGAATCGCGGCTGTCTCCCCGGCCGCCGTTCCGGCACCCGAGGCTCCCCGCCCTTTCCCGGTGCCGGCGCCGCAATACGTGATGCCAGCGGAAGTGGAATCGCCGCCAGCGCCGCAGGCGCTGCCGGAAGCTGCGCCTCCGGCAATGCCGCACCCGGCGCCGGAGGAGCCGCCCTCCCTGACCATGAAGGAGATCGAGCGCCGCGCGATCCTGGCCGCTTTGCGCCATACCCAGCGCGACGTGCCGCGGGCCGCGACGCTGCTCGACATCAACCCCTCCACCATCTACCGCCGCCTCATCACCTGGCGCGAAGAAGGCACGCTGCCGCCCGAATTCGCCTGACGCCCCGCCGATGGCCGTGCGGCCCGGGGCGGCGTAAGCAGGGCGCATGACCCGCGACAATGGCTTCGAGATTTTCCTGACCGCCCTGCCCGGGCTCGAAGAGGCGCTGCTCGCGGAAGTCCGCGGCAAGGGCTTCAAGCGCCCCCGCGCCGTGCCCGGCGGCGTGACGCTTGAAGGCGGCTGGCCTGAGGTCTGGCGCGCCAACCTCTGGATCCGCGGCGCCGGGCGCGTGCTGGCCCGCATAGCGAGCTTCCGCGTGGAGCATCTGGCGAAGCTGGATGGCCGCGCCCGCCATGTGCCCTGGGCCAGCGTGTTGCGCCCCGACATTCCCGTGCGTGTGGAGGCCAGCTGCTCGCACTCGCGCATCTACCACAGCGGTGCGGCGGCCGAGCGCATCGAGACGGCGATCCGCGAGACCCTGGGCGCCCCCATCTCGGACGAGGCAGAGGTCACGGTCCGCGTCCGGATCGAGAACGACATCTGCACCATCAGCCTCGACACCTCCGGCGACCTGCTGCACCGGCGCGGCCACAAGCAGGCGGTGAACGCGGCGCCCATGCGCGAGACGATGGCCGCACTGTTCCTCCGGCAGTGCGGCTTCGACGGAAATGAGTCGGTTTTCGACCCCATGTGCGGCTCCGGTACCTTCGTGATCGAGGCGGCGGAGATCGCGGCACGGCTCAACCCCGGCCGCGCCCGCGCCTTCGCCTTCGAGCAGCTCGCCACCTTCGACGCCGAGGCCTGGGCCCGCATGCGCGCCGTCAGCCCTGCCCGCGCGCCTGAGGCGCGCTTTCACGGTCGAGACCGCGATGCAGGCGCCGTCACGATGAGCGCCGCCAATGCCGTGCGGGCCGGCGTGGACGGTTTCACCGAATTCCAGCGCGCCACGATCAGCGAGGCGACACCGCCGCCCGGGCTGCCCGGCCTCGTCATCGTCAACCCGCCCTATGGCAATCGCCTGGGGGACAAGAAGCAGTTGCTGCCACTCTACCAGACGCTGGGCCAGGTTCTGCGCGAGCGTTTCGGCGGCTGGCGGGTGGGAATGGTCGCGGCCGACCTGCGCCTCGCCGAGGCGACCCACCTGCCCTTCCTGCCACCCGGCCCGCCGGTGCCGCATGGCGGCCTGCGCGTCACGCTGCACCGCACCGCAGTACTTCCCTGACCCCATTGCCTTGATCCGCCCTCGCCCCCTGCCTCGCAGCTTGCGAATGGCGGGGTGGCACGCAGCATGCCCTGTCCGGGGAGAAGAATTTCTCAGGAGCGAATGGCATGTGCGGCATTGTGGGCATGGTAAACGGACAGCCGGTGGCGGTGGATCTCGCCGCGGCGCTGGGACGCCTCGAATATCGCGGCTATGATTCGGCGGGTGTGGCGCTGGCCGGGCCCGGCCTTCCGGTCCACCGCGTCCTGGGCCGCGCCACTGACCTCATGCCCATGCTGGAAGCGGCGCGGCCCCGCGGCCACGCCGGCATTGGCCACACGCGCTGGGCCACCCATGGCCGGCCGGACCTGCGCAACGCCCATCCGCACATCCATGCGGGCGTGGCCGTGGTCCACAACGGCATCATCGAGAACCATGACGCGCTGCGCCGCCAGTTGCGCGACCAGGGCCACCACTTCGCCTCCGACACCGATTCCGAGGTGATCCCGCATCTCATGGCCGAGGGCATCGCCCAAGGCCTGGCCCCGATCGAGGCGCTGCTCGCCACGTGCCGCGCCTTGCAGGGCGCCTATGCCATCGCTGCCGTGACCGAGGCCGAGCCGGACCGCATCCTGGTCGCACGCATGGGCAGCCCGTTGGTCGTGGCGCGCGGCGATGGCGTCAGCGCCATCGCTTCCGACCCCGCGGCACTCGCCGGAATGGCGCGGGAATACGCGCCGCTGGCCGAATGCGAGATTGCCGAACTCAGCGGCGAGGGCATTGCCTTCCATCCCGTCCGCATCCAGGAACGCCGCAGCCACCAGCGCCCGGTGATGCAGGACCGCCGCGCGCCGCGCCGCGAATGGCAGGCGGTGGCCGACCCGATGGCCGCGCGCGAAGATGGCCGACACTTCGCCCACCACACCCGCCGCGAGATCGCCGAGCAGCCGGAGGCGCTGGCCGCCACCGACGCAGCGCTGAAGGGCCTCACGCTGCCCGCCGACATCGCAGCCTGCGACCGCTTTACCGTGATCGCGTGCGGCAGTTCGCTCTTCGCCGGTGCCACGGCGCGTGACGCGATCGAGCGCGCGGCCGGTGTCACGCTCGACCTCGAAATCGCCTCGGAATTCCGCGACCGGATGGCCCCGCCGTGCGGCATCGCCATCCTCATCTCGCAATCGGGCGAGACGGCCGACACCATCGCCGCCATGGCGCGCTTCCGGGCTGCGGGCCTGCCCAGCATCGGCATGGTGAATATCCGGGAATCGGTGATCGGCCGCACCGCCGACCTGCTCTGGCCGGTCAGCGCCGGGCAGGAGATCGGCGTCGCCGCCACCAAATCCTTCACGGCGCAGTTGCTCGCGCTGATGCGCTTCGGCATCGCCCTCGGCGAGGCGCGCGGCACGGGTGACGCGGAGTTCCGCGGCCGCCTGGCCCGCGCCCTCGACACCGCACCCCAGATCTGCGCCGGAGCCGAGGCGATGGAGCCATTGGCCCGCATCCTGGCCGAGCGCATCGCTGGCGAGGAGGAGGCGCTCTTCATCGGCCGCGGCTGGGGTGCCGCGCTGGCCCAGGAGGGCGCGCTGAAGCTGAAGGAACTCAGCTACATCCGCGCCGAGGGCTACCCCTCGGGCGAGCTGAAGCACGGGCCCATCGCGGTCATCCGCGATGGCTCGCCCGTCATCGTCTGCACACCGGGCGATGCTGGCCAGGCCAAGGTGCTGGCGAATGCCAGCGCAGTGGCCGCACGCGGCGCCCACCTAGTGGCGCTGACCGATGCGGCGGGTGCGGAGGCCGCGGAAGCGACGGCCGCCCAGACCATCACCCTGCCGGGCGATGCGCTGACGGCGCCCTTCGCCCAGGCGGTGTTCCTTCAACTGCTCGCCTACCACTCGGCCGTGGTGCTCGGGCATGATGTGGACCGGCCACGCAACCTCGCCAAGTCGGTGACCGTGGAATGAGCGCGACCGTGAGCCTCAAGGCCTGGGTGAAGCGCGGCGAGAACCCCGCCGCCCGCCTCGCCTTCCGCGCCGCCAAGGCGGTTCGCGGCGCGCGCATGCCGGTGATCCGGCCGCTGCATCGCATGCTCTATGCCCTGCACAAGGGTGTGACCGGCGCCTGGGCGAATGCCACGCGCATCCTCTGGTGGACGCCCATGTTCCTCTCGCGCGTCGAGAATGACGCGCCGGGCCTCTACCTCGAAGGCGGCATGCCGCTCGTGCTGGGGCCGCTCTCCATCCGCCTCGGCCGCGACGTGCGGCTTTCCGCCACCACGACGCTCACCGGCCGCACGGCCAGCGCCGCGCCGCTGCTGGACGTCGGCAGCAATGTGGATATCGGCTGGCAGACGACCATCGCGGTCGGCACGCAGGTCGTGATCGGCGACAATGTTCGCCTCGCCGGCCGCTGCTTCCTGGCGGGCTATCCCGGCCATCCGCTGGAGGCCGAGCGCCGCGCGGCGGGCCAGCCCTGCGATGTCAGCCAGATCGGCGACATCGTGCTGGAGGATGACGTCTGGCTCGCCAGCGGCGTCACGGTGCTGGCCGGCGTGCGGATCGGGCGTGGCACGGTGGTCGGCACCGGCAGCGTCGTGACGCGGGACCTGCCGCCTGGCGTCATCGCCGCCGGCTGCCCCGCCCGCGTGATCCGGGAGATCGTCTGATGGCGCATGACATGATCGTCTTCGGCGAGGATTGGGGGGCGCATCCCTCCTCCAGCCAGCATCTGGTCTCGCACATGGCGCAGGATCGCCAGGTGGTCTGGGTGAACTCCATCGGCCTGCGCAAGCCGAGCTTCTCGATGGGCGATGCCACGCGCGCCGCCCGCAAGCTGGGTGCGGCCTTCCGCCGCCAGGCGCCCGCCCCGCGCGTGGCCGCACCTGGTCCGGTGGTGCAGCCGCTGGCGCTCCCCATGGCCGAGAGCCGCATGGGCCGCGCCGTGAACCGCGCGCTGATCGGCGGCAAGGTCCGCCGCGCGGCGGCGGGCCTGAAGCGCCCGGTCGTTTGGGCCGCCCTCCCCTCCGCCGTCGCCGCCCTCGGCGCGCTCGGCGAGCACGCGGTGGTGTATTACTGCGGCGACGACTTCTCGGCGCTCTCCGGCGTGGACCACGCCGCCGCCCAGCGCATGGAGGCTGAGCTGGTCTCCCGCGCCGACCTCATCCTCGCCGCCAGCGAAACGCTCGCCGCGCGCTTCCCCGCTCACAAGACGCGCCTGCTGCCGCATGGCGTCGATGCCGCGCTGTTCAGCACCCCCGCCCCCCGCCTCGACGACCTCCCCGCGGGTGGGCCCGTCGCCGGCTTCTACGGCAGCCTCGCCCCCTGGATCGACCTCGACCTCGTGGCCGCCACGGCGCGGCTGCTGCCCGAATGGCGCTTCGTGATGATCGGCGCGGCGCAGACCGACCTCTCGGCCATCGAGGGCATCGGCAACATCGAGCGCCTGGGCGCCCGGCCGCATGCGGCGCTGCCGGGCTACGCCCAGCATTGGGATGCGGGGATCATCCCCTTCCGCGACACCCCGCAGATCCGTGCCTGCAACCCGCTGAAGCTGCGCGAATACCTGGCCGCCGGCCGGCCCGTGGTCAGCACGGATTTCCCGGCCCTCGACGGCTATCGGGACCTGGTCCAGGTCGCGACGACGCCGGAGGATTTCGCGGCCGCGCTGCGTGCGAGCCTCACGGACACCAACGCCCCCGCCCGCCAGGCCGCCGTCGCCGCCCAGTCCTGGGCCGCCCGCGCCGCGGAGGCCGCCGCCTGGATAGACGCGCTGTGAGGGCGCTTTTCATCCTGCTGCTTTCGCTCGCCTCGGCCTCGGCGGAGACGTTGCGGATCGGCCCGCCCGAGGTCATGCCCGCCTTGCCGGAACTCGTCCTCAGCGGCGAGAACCGCGGCACGACGCCGGCACTGCTGCTTCTGCGCGTGGATGACCGCGCGAGCCCGCCCTACCACGACCGCGCCAATGTAGAGCGCATGGTGCCGCCCGGCCCCTTCACGCTCCGCCTGCGCCTGCCGCTGCTGACCACGCCGCGCGGCCGCGCGATCGAACCCGCCGCCATCCGCCTTGCCATCGCGGATGCCCGGGATCCAGCCATGCGCCTCTCCCGCCTCACGATCGAAGGCGCGCCCGCACTTCCCCCGGGTGTGCATGGCTGGTCCTTCGCGCCCGAGGGCGCAGCGCCCCTCAGTGGCATGACCAGCGTCGCCCCTGGTGCGCCAGGCCTTTCGGGCGGCAATGCGCGCCATGTCCGCCGCCCTGGCGAGGATCCGATCCTGGCGCGCGGCATGGCGGGCGTGACCCGCTTCGCCACCCCCCTGCCCCCGGGCGACTGGAAGCTCACCCTCTGGACCGAGGATCCCGGCGAGTGGGAGACGCTGCCGCAGTTGCTGGAGCACCGCGTCCGCATCAATGGCCGCGACGTCGTGCTGTTCCGCCGTACGCAGGAGGAATGGGCCGCGCAACGCTATTTCGCCGGCCGCGAGGGCGAGGTGACGGAAAGCCCCTGGGCCGCGCTCGGCGCGCGGCGCGGCGGCCGGATCGAGGCCGATGTGCGGCTGGCCCCGGGCGAGGACGTCGTCGTGGAACTGGCCGGCCACCCCCAGGCCGCGACGCATCTCGCCGCCATCCTCGCCGAGCCCGGCACCGAAGGCCGCCAGGCCATGGAACGCCTGCGCGAGGCGCGCTTCAACGAGAACTGGCCGGTGCTGCAACGCCCGGCCGCGCAAACCGCCACGCGCCTCACCCTCACCGGCCCCGGCGAGAACTGGGCCGCGCCGGGGAGCGTCGTCACACTGCGCTTCACCGCGACCGGCCCCACCGGCACCCTCACGCCCAGCTGGATCTGGCAGGGCGAGGCGCTGCCGGTGCGCGCCCTCTGGGCGCAATGGCGCTGGCGCCGCCCGGCGCCGGAAACGCCGGGGATGGTCCTCTCCGCCGCGCATCTGCGGGCCGATTCCGAGACCATCCCGATGACACCCGGCCTGCCGCGCGAAATCACCGCGTTGGTGTCCATCCCCGAGGGCGCGCGGCCGGGTCTGCGCCGGCTGCGCCTCACCACTGGCGGCGTGACGGCCGAGGCTCGGCTGAACATCCTGCCCGTCCGCCGCCCGGACCCCACCCAGCGCGTCGGCGTCTTTCTCGACGTGGCACCGCACCTCGCCCCTGCGCAGGCCGCCCGGCAATCCGCCTGCGACCTGGAGACCCTGCGCGCCCTCGGCCTCGACCTGATCGCGCCCCCGTTGGCGACCCCGCCCGACAACGCCGCCCTGGTGGCCGACCTCACCGCCGCCGCGACGCGTTTCCCGGGCCCCATCCTCGCCTATGCGCCCCTGCGCCGGCTGGAGATGCAGCTCGGCCCCCGCGACGCGGCCCAGGCCCTGGTGGCCGCCGAGCGCGCCATCGCCGCCGCCGGCCTGCCGCAGCCCGTCTGGGTGGTGGCGGACGAGCCCTCCGGCGCCGGCATGGCCGATCGCGTCCGCGCCATGGCCGTCGCATTGCGCGAGGCAGGGAGCGAGGCGCGCCTCGCCGGCCACCTGAACAACCCGGCCGACACCGCCCTCTTGCCCCTGCTGCACCTGGCCACCGTGAACCAGGGCTATGGCGCCGATGCCAATGACATCGCCCGGCTGCGGGCAGCGGGCGTGCGCGCCTTCCTCTACAACATGCCCCGGCTGCGGATGGCCGCCGGGTTCTACCTCTGGCGCAGCGGGGCGGAGGGGCTGCTGCAATGGCATGCCCGCATGCCCACGGCCGATGCCTTCGACCCCACGGATGGCCGGGAGGGCGACGTCCAGTTCCTCTGGCCCACGCCCAGCGTCTGCGCCGCCCCCGACCTCGACGCCGACCTGCTGGAGATCATGGCCGGCCAGGAGGACCTCCGCTGGCTCGCCTGGCTGGAGACGGCGCCGGGCGAGGAGGCGGCAGCACTCCGCCGCCGCCTCCGACGCGAGGTGCCGACCACCTGGCGCGAGGCGATGGCGCTCCCGCAGGGGGCGACCGCCGCGTGGCAGGATGCGATCATCGCCCTGGCACGCAATTTGATGAGGTAGCCCCGCAGGGCGCGCCCGTGATGACATGGCAGTGCGCCCCTGCGCGGGAGATGAGTTTCGTGAAGCCCACCCTCTGTTGCCTGATCCTCCTGGCCCTGGCCGCCTGCGGCACGCCGGACCCGCTCCGGTCCATCCCAAGCCATGAGCGCACCATGCTCGAGGCCGAGGCCCGCCAAAGCACGAGCCGGGACCGCCGCTCGACGGTGGACGCCATGCTGGCGCGGGCCCGCGCCAATGACCCAAGCCCCCTCGCGCTGCGCTTTACCGGTGCCGCGACCACGCCCGATGCCGCCCAGCGCGAGGCGGTGACGCGCTTCGCCAGCGCCGCACGCGGCGCGCCGCGCCTCATCGTCCAGGCGCGCGCAGGTGGCGGGGCCGAGATGCTGGCCCCGCGCCGCGCCATCGCCGTGGCCCGCCTGCTGGAGCCCGACTTCCCGCAGGTGGACATCCAGTTCGACCTCCAGGTCCCGGCCGACACCGTCCGAATCCTGCTGCCGACGGAGCGCGCCCGATGAGCGCCGCCCCGCCCCTTTCCGAAATCTTCCACGCGCTGCTGGCCGCCGGTTGGCGCCGCCGCTACCTCATCATCGTGCCTCTCCTGATCCTGCCCGTGCTGGGCGGATTGGTCGGCAGCTTCGTGCCGCATTCCTACGAGACGCGCATGTCCGTCCTCGTGCAGGAGCCCGGCCGCTTCAACCCCTTCCTGGAGGACCTCTCGGTCCGCTCCAACCTGCGCGACCGGATGGACGGGCTGCGCGCCCTGCTCACCTCCCGCCACGTCCTGCTCAGCGTCGCCGAGGATCTGGGCCTGGTGCAGCCCGGCGCCAGCGAGTCCGAGCAGTCCCGCGCCGTCTCCTCGCTTTCCTCCTCCGTCTCGGTGCAGCTGATCGGCCAGGAGATGGTCGAGCTGCGCTACCGCGCCCGCCGGCCGGAGGGCATGGACCGCGTGCTGGCGCAGATCGGCCAGCGCTTCATCGAGCGCGTGCGCGGCCCCGAGGACGCCTCCCTGCGGGACAGCGTCACCTTCCTCGGCAACCAGATCCAGGACGCGCAGAATGCGCTGAACCAGGCCGAGCAGGCGCTCTCCAGCTTCAAGTCGAGATATGCGGCGCAGCTGCCCGACATGCGCGCCGCCAACCTCCAGCGCCTGGCGCAGATGCGCGAGCAGCTGGCCGAGCGTGAGGTGCGCCTCGCCGGCGCCGAGGCAGAGATCGCCTCGATCTCCAGCCGCCTGCTGCAGACGGATCCGGTGATCGGCCGGCTCGAACAGGACATCGTCGCCGCCCGCGGCGAGTTGGCCCTTCTGCGCAGCCGCTACACCGACGCGCATTCGCGGGTGCAGGCGGCCCTGATGCGCGCCGAGAGCCTGGAGCAGGAGCGCGACAGCCAGGTCGCCCGCAGCGGCATTGCGATGGACGACACGCGGCTGCGCAACATCGCCTCAGTCAGTGCCACGCGGGGCGATGGCCCGCAGCCGCTGCTGGTCAGCCAGGTCGCGATCCTCGACCAGGCCCGCGCCCGGCTCGGCCAGCTGCGCGGCGAGACTGAGAGCCTGCGCACGACCGCCGCAGACCTCGCCCGCCACGTCGCCAATTCGGGCGAGGTGGAGCGCGAGCTGCGCGGCTTGGAGCGTGACGTGGCGGTGCAAGCCGACCTGACCCAGCAATTGCGCCGCCGCTTCGAGACGGCGCGTGTGACGGCCGACCTCGCGCGGCAACAGGCGCCCGAGCGAATCAAGGTGATCGACCGCCCCTTTGAGCCGACGGCACCGATCAAGCCCATGACCATCATCTTCGCGCTGGCCGGCATCGCGGCGGGCCTCGCGCTCGGCATCGGATTGGCCGCCCTGTTCGACCTGATGGACGGCTCGCTGCGCGGCATCCGCGCCACGGAGAAACTGCTCGGCGTGCCGGTCCTGGCCCGGCTGCCGCGCATCAAGCAGGAGATGCCGGCGTGAGCGGCGCAGTCATCCACGTCGTGCAGCATCTGAGCCCGGGCGGGCTGGAGGTCATGGCCCTCGAACTCGCCCGCGCGCAGCAAGAACTCGGGCAGGAGGCCTATGTGCTGAGCCTGGAAGGCGATCTGGAGACGGTCATCGCGCATTGGCCGCGGCTTGCGAGCCAGCGCGGGCAGCTGCTCTTCGCCGGCAAGCGCCCGGGGCTCGACCCGATGCTGGTGCCGCGGCTGGTCGGGCTGTTCCGGCGGCTGCGCCCCGCCTGCGTCCACACGCATCATGTCGGGCCCATGCTCTATGCGGGTGCGGCCGCTTGCCTGGCCGGCGTGCCCGCCCGGCTGCACACCGAGCATGACGCCTGGCACCTCGCCGATCCGCGCCGCCGCCGCCTGGTGCGCGCGGCGCGCGCGATGATGGCGCCCGTGATGATCGCCGATGCGCCGCATGTGGCGCAGAGCGTGGCCGAGGCGCTCGGCGGCGCGCCGCCCGTCGTCGTGATGAACGGCGTGGACACGGAGCGGCTCCGCCCCTCCAACCAGTCCGCGGCCCGCCGCGCGCTCTGCCTGCCCGAGGGCATGCGCCTGCTCGGCATCGCGGCCCGGCTCGAGCATGTGAAGGGCGTGGATGTGGCGCTCGAGGCGCTGCGCCTCCTGCCGAGCGACATCCATCTTGCCATCGCTGGCGGCGGCAGCGAGGCGTCCACGCTGCGCTCCCAGGCCATCGCCTTCGGCATCACGGAGCGTCTGCATTGGCTCGGTGTGATGGACGACATGGCGCGCTTCTATCCGGCGCTCGACCTGCTGCTGGTGCCCTCGCGCCATGAGGGCCTGCCGCTGGCGCCGTTGGAGGCGCAGGCCTGCGGCATCCGTGTGGTGGCGACGCGCGTCGGCGGCACCGCCGCCGGCATCTGCCCGCTGACCGGCCATCTGGTGCCGCCCGAGGATCCGCCCGCCATGGCCCAGGCCATCCTGCTCGCACTCGACGGCATGGGCGATCCGCGCCCCTTCGTGCTGCGTGAAGCGAGCCTCGACGTCGCGGCGCGCAAATGCCTCGCGCTGGCCGCGCCCAGCCTGCCGGTCCCCTTCGCAACCTGCGAGGCAGCGCGCGAAAGCTGAGCGGAACCCGGCTTGCACAGGAGCCTCCGAACCCTTCGGAGACCTGGCTGCCATGGATGTCCTGCTCGCGACCATCACGCTCGGCGCGATCGCGCTGATCCTGCATCACCACATTGCCTGGCCGCTGATCCTGCGCCGCGCCGCAGGGCGCGCGACGCCCGCGCCGCGCCCGCTGCCGCGCCACCTGCTGCCCTCCATCACGCTGGTAATGCCGGCACACAACGAGGCGCGCTTCATCGCGCGCAAGATCGCGAACCTGGCCGCACTGGATTACCCGCGCGAGCAGCTGCGCATCATGATCGCGACCGATGGCTGCACCGATGACACGGCGGCCCTGGCGCGGGCCGAACTGAGCCGCCTCGGCCTCTCGGCTGAGCTGCGTGAATTCACCCGCAATCGCGGCAAGGTCGCGGTGTTGAACGAGGTGGTGGGCGGGCTGCGCGGCGGCATCGTGGCACTCACCGACGTCTCGGCCCTGCTGCCGCCGGACGCGCTGCGGCGCATCGCGGCGCATTTCGGCGATGCCGGCCTCGGCGCCGTCGGCGGCAGCTACGTGCTGGAAAAGCCCGGTTCGGCGGGTGAGGCGAAGTACTGGCGCTGGCAGGTCGCTGGCAAGCGCGGTGAGGCCGCACTCGGCGCGCCGCTCGGCCTGCACGGCGCCTTCTGGGCCTTCCGCCGCGAAGCCTTCGAGAAGCTGGCGCCGGACACCATCAATGACGACTTCACGCTGCCCATGGAAATGGTCCTGCGCGGCTGGCGCGTCGCCTATGACGCCGAGATCCTGGTGCGCGAGGCCGAGTGCAGCACGCCGGCAGAGGATCTGCGCCGCCGCCGGCGGATTGCGGCCGGCAACATGCAGCAGATGCTGCGCCTGCTGCCGCTCCTGCATCCGCGCCATGGCGGCGTGGCCCTCGCCTTCCTCTCGGGCAAGGCGCTGCGCGTGATGATACCCCTGCTGATCCTCATCGCGTGCCTCGGCACCGCGCTGCTGGCGCCGCACTCCACCTTCTTCGCCATGCTGGCCTTCGCCGAGGTGGCGGGCTTCCTCGCCGCGCTGGTCGGCCTGGCGATGGGTCAACGCGCACCGCGCCTGCTCGCCTTCGCCGCCTATGCGCTGGCCGGCCATGCAGCCAGCGGCGTGGGCGCGGCACGCTACATGCTTAGCCGTCCCTCGCAACCCTGGAGCCGCGTGGCTCAGTGATCACCGTCAAGCCGGAGAAGACCCCCATGCTCAATTGCGATCCCCCCCGCTCCATCCGCCTGGCCAAGCGCACCATGGACATCATCGTGGCCCTGCTCGCCCTGATCATCACCCTTCCGCTCTGGCCGCTCATCGCGCTTGCGATCAAGCTCGACAGTCCGGGCCCGGTGCTGTTCCGCCAGCTGCGGATCGGCCTGGCCGGCACGGACCGCGTGGTGCTCTTCAGCATGCTGAAATTTCGTTCGATGCGCGCTGATGCGGAGAAGCAGACGGGCGCCGTCTGGGCCCAGCAGCGCGACCCCCGGATCACCCGCGTCGGCGCATTCCTGCGCAAGTCGCGCCTCGATGAGATTCCGCAGTTGATCAATGTTCTTCGGGGCGACATGGCACTGGTCGGCCCTCGCCCTGAGCGGCCCGGCTTCTACCAGAAGCTCGACCATGCCATCCCCTTTTTCGCCGAGCGCACGGGCGGCATCCGGCCGGGCATTACGGGCCTTGCCCAGGTGAATCAGGGCTACGATACGAGCCTAAATGATGTTCGCAGCAAGGTCGCGTGGGATCATGCGTATGCGATGCGACTGACGAGCTTCCGCGCCTGGCTCGGCACCGACATCGGCATCGCTCTCCGCACGCTGGCGGTGATGGCGGGTGGCCGCGGGCAATAGGTTCAGCCGGGGTCGATCCCCTCCTGGGCGAGGCCAAGGGCGTTCATCAACGCGGCGCGCACCACGGGCTTGGGCAGGTAGTCATCCATGCCCGCCTCCAGGCATTGCCGCTCGTAGAGAGGCCCGACGGCGGCGGTGAGCCCGATGATACGCGTGGTCCGGTTCGGGGTGTCGCCACTGCGGATGTTTCGCGTAGCCTCCAGCCCGTCCATCACCGGCATCTGCATGTCCATCAGGATCACGTCGAAGCAGCGGCCAGCCAGTGCATCGAGCGCAACGGCGCCGTTCTCCGCCAGCGTCACGCCCACGCCGGCCTGTTCGAGCATGCGGGTCAGCACGAACTGGTTCACGGGATTGTCCTCGACCACGAGCGCTTGCATGCGGGTGCCGATCTCCCCTTCCCCGACCGGTTCAGGCTCGGGCGCGGTGATGCGGGTGCGGAACGCATGTCGCATGGCTTCGCGCAGGCGGGCGGGCATGGAGGGCTTGAGGAGAAGCGCGCTGAATAGGCCGAAGGGGGGCGGGCCGTGGCTGCGCGGGCACACTGGGTTCGATGTTGCCAACAAGTTCGATATCCTTCGCCGCAGCCCGGGGCGCGAGGAGTTCGATGATGTTCGTCACCTGCTCCTCGGGCGAGAACATCTCCTGCTCCAACTCGATTTCACCCGCCTCGATCTTCGAGAAATCCAGGATGTCGTTCAGTACCGTCATCAGGTGATCGGCCGAAGTCTGGATGGTCTCGGCGTAGCGGCGCTGCGTCTGGTTGAGCCGGGTTTCGAGCAGGAGGCCGCTGAGCCCGATCACGCAGTTCATCGGCGTTCGGATCTCGTGGCTCATCGAGGCCAGGAACTCCTCCTTCGCCTTGGAGGCGCTGCGGGCCAAAGCTTCGCTCTCGGCCAGGCGCTGTCCTTGGCGTAGCAGCAGGACCAGAGCTGTACCCGCGATGAGGGCAACGGCGATGCAGGCGAGCAGGAATATGTGCAGTTGCTCGCGCACCGGCTCCATGATGTCACGCCGGCTTTGCGCAACCTCGATGACGATGGGCACCTGGCGGCTCACGGCGAAACTCGCCGTCACGTCCCGGCCAAAGGCGTCGACGCCGACGAAGGAGCCCGCTTCCCGGCGCGGAAGGAACTCGCGGAACGGCCAGTTGTCGGGCAGGCTTTGGCCGGCGGCATCACTGCGTCCATCACCATGCGCGAGCAGTGCGCCCTCGAACCCGTAGAGGCGGATATCGACACCGAAGGCATCCCCGGGCGTCGCTGCGATGGCAGTCAGGTATTCGGGGTTGAGGAGCGCCACGGCAAACTCACCCCGAATGCCTTCGGCCGCGGGCCGCGCAAGCACAAGGGGGAATGGTCCAACGGCGCCAGGGCCTTTCGGCGGCGGGCCCGTCGAGCAGGCGTCCCGGCTGTGGCTCAAGAACGCGCAGGACACCCACAGCGCCCGCTGCACGGATGCGCAGCAGGTCCTGAAACCACGCGCTTGCTCCGAAGTTGCGACCGTCGAGCGTGGGCGGCGTCGCCTCGACGACGCGACCCTGCCCGTCCAGCAGGAGCATGGCACGCAGCTGCGGCATGTCTTGGATGAGGTTCGTCATGTCGGGGGAGAGAGCATGCGCTTCGCCCCGCTGGGTCCGGGCCATCAGGTCCGACAGAACGAACCCGACCGCATCCACCGTTCGGGAGACCTGGTCTGCCAATCCGACTGCGATGGCTTGGGTGAGGTGCGCGGCGTCGCTCTCGGCTCGCACCTGCCGGCGCGCGGATTGCACTGCGTAGGCTACAGCCAGCACAGCCATCACAAGGGCGACGGCGGTGACAACGACGATCCTATAGCCAAACAGCCCGCCCCAACGGCGCATGAACGGTGGTTGTCGCGGAGCGGCATCGGGAGGCATGTCGGCTTAGGAGACTGCGCCTAGCTTGGCTTAATGTCATCATCGAAAGGCATCTGCGTGTCGCCCCGCGGGCATGCTGCCGGGCCGAAGCGCGCTGATGGCCATTCCCAAAAGGCATCGCGGGGTGGGCTTGCCAGCGAGCGGGATGCGTGCGAGATACTGCCTCACGGAGCGGGCGGGCGTAGCTCAGGGGTAGAGCACGACCTTGCCAAGGTCGGGGTCGAGGGTTCGAATCCCTTCGCCCGCTCCAGTATCTCCCCGAACAACTATTCACCACGTATCAGACGGCGCCGTGAACCGCAGGTTTCCTGGGGTCTTGCCTCTGCGGCTTGAGGGTTGGAGAGAGCAACAAACCCGGAATTCTCTCTCCTAAGGCCCCAAAGTCTCCGAAGCTCGGGGGTGGGGCGATTTAACCCTCAAGCTTTATCTCATTGATCTGGAAGGAATTTGTTCGCGCTGAGCTTGGGGAAATTCCAAAAGCTGACCGCCAGGCAGACGCCACCGGAGCGTGAAGATCCGACTCTGACCCCCAAGCCCATCGCCACGGTGATTCCCTCACGATCAGTGAAGGGAAACATTGGGCCCCCTACCCTCGATCATCGTGGTCTTCCCGGAGGGGTCCAGGGTACCGGCCACGCCGAGAATCCATCCCTCCACCTGCGCGACAGTCCGATCAGGGGGGCTCAGGCGGGGCTGCAGGAATGCAGCTAGGCTGCCATCCCTGTCCGCTATAGCCAGCCAGGCGGCGATGCTGAAGGCGTCATGCTGGTCGCCCGTGCGACCATCACGCGCGAAGCCACGGCTCCAGAGGGAAGGATAAACTTCCGCGATCGCCGAGCGGCCGGCAGGCACCTCCCATCCATCGAAGGGCCAGAAGTGCACGCGCGCGCCCAACCGCTGGCGCAGGAAGCGCAGCCAGGGGATGCCGGCATGGGTGGACTTCGCCACCGAGCCCTGCACGTCGAAATGAAACACCGATTTCGCGCCGCCCGCCCGCAACTCGGTCAACCGCCGCCACCTGGCGTTGCCCCGCCGCGCCGCGCCATGGCCGAGCGCCCCGTACCGAACGAAATCAACATAGGTGTGATCTTCGTCGGTTGGCCAATGGCGCTGGAAGTCGTCGAGGAAGGTGGGCCAGTCGGGCAGCAGGCCATGGGCCTCAAAATAGCGCAGCGGGAAGGAGAAGCCGTGGTCGATGCCGACCAGCGTCGGCTCATCCTCGGCCAGGCGCTCGACGAGCCATTCCACGATGCCGCGCCGGGTCCAGTATTTCCGCGGCGAGGGCGGGGGAAGAACCTCGGTGGGCGCGGCGTCGCCCACGGCCATGTAGACGCGCAGCCCCTTCAGGCTGGCGGTGGGCGTCTCGGCGCCGGAGTAGTCGATACCGATGCTGCGGTGGAAGGCGCGCATAGGCCTCAAGCTCGCGGCACCTACAACCATCCCCGAGCCCGAAAGGCGGCGAGATCAATGCCCGGCGGCGCATACCAACCGCCTGACCCATATCGGGCACCCAGTTGCAAAGCCGCCTCCTTATTCCCAAACGGAATCCGTAACCGCGTGACCTGCTCAGCGAGGCTCGCGCTTTGTGCGGCCTTGGCCGACTTGTTGTTGACGATTTCCTGAGCCTTCTGGCCTGCCTGTTCAGATCGGGCTTTTCTTTTACGTGCCGGTGGCGTGGCCCGCCCGATAGAAGCCGGCATCCGACGCACATCAACGATTTGACGAGACGGCGATGGCCTGGCAGCCGGAAGTGACGCCTGGGCGTCGGTGGAGGCCTCGGATGGCGCCTTGCGCGATGCATGCTGGTCGAGGAAAGCTCGGCATACCGCGCTGGATTTGGTGTAGCCCCGCGGAGGCTTGAGCCCCTTCTGCTGCGCGAGGCTATCGACGAAATTTTTCATTGCTGGCGTCGGTGGTCGATCGGGGCCCTTGCCGACAACTGTGCTGCCAAACACGCTCGCATCAACAGCGCAGGCACCCTCCTGCAAGCGGCAAATGATGCGGCTAGCTTGGGCGCAGACGGCATCTATTGCACTGACCATGTCCTGCTGCCCCAAGAGCACATCATCCAGCAGCCTTTCCATCTGCGCTGTCACTCCAGGGTCGACCAACGCCGGATCGGCCCTCTCCAGCACCGCAAACAGTGTCAGGCCGCGTTCGGTGGGCACGATGTGCTTGCCGTCCACCCGAAGGAAGTCCTGTTGCTTGAGGCCCCGAATGATCTCAGCCCGCGTCGCCGGTGTGCCGATGCCCTTCGCTTCCTTCAATCGTTCCCGCAGCACCTCGTCAGCCACGAAACGCCAGGCATTCTGCATGGCATCGATCAATGTTCCTTCGTTGTATCGGGGCGGTGGCCGGGTCTCCTTACCCTCGATCTGCGCGTCATAGAGCCGGGCGGTTTCGCCGTGCCTCAGAACAGGTAGCATCTGCCCATCCTCACCCTTTTCGTCAGCAGGTTGCCATTCAGGGAAAGCCGCTCTCCAGCCCAGTTCGATCGGTTGCCGGCCGGTGGCGCGAAATTCGCTGCCGCGGACATCCATCGTCACGGTGGTTTGGCGGTAGCGAAAATCCGCCATCATTGCCGCCAGGTAAGAGCGGGCAATGATGTCGAATAACCGCCGTTCATCGATCGAAAGCCGCGTCCAAACCTCGCGCAGCGTCTCCACCGTGTTCACGTTGGGAATAACGGCGTGGTGGCTCGCGCCCGCCAATCCTTTGTGATGGAAGTTGCCGCTGACACCTGTCCGGATAACGGGTGGCTGTGGAACCGGAATGGCGGCGAAGGCTCGTCCAACCTTCAATCCAGCAATGATACGGGGGACATCGCCGCGCAGGCTTTCCGGCAGGTAGCGCGTTTCCGCTCGCGGGTAGGTAATGATCTTCTTGCCCGCGCCGTCGTAGAGTTCCTGGGCCACCTCCAGCGTGCGGGTGGCAGACCAGCCAAAGCGTGAGGCGCACAATTTTTGTAGCGAAGGCAAGTCGTGCAAGCCCGGAGGTCCCTGGCGCTTATCTTCGACCCTAACCACAAGCGGCGCCACAAAACCCTCGGCCGCAGCGGCGATGGCTTCCGCTTCCGTCCGTTTGAGAATTCGCTCCTTTGGTGCATGACGCAGACGGAGTTGCCCCGCCGCCACCTCGGCAGTCGCCACGACCTCGAAGTAGGTCTGTGGCACGAAGTCGCGGATCTCCAGTTCCCGCTTGCAGACGATGGCCATGGTGGGAGTTTTTACCCGCCCCACGCCGATAACGGTTCGGGCGCCACCACCCAACGTGACGGTCGCAGTGCGGGTGAGCGATAGATTGTAGATCTGGTCAGCCTGCCGTCGCGCGACGGCAGACGCATAGAGCCGGGCAAAATCGGCATTCGGCTGGGCCCTGGCGAAGGCATCCCGAATGGTCTGCGGGTCCTGCGCCGTGAAGATCACTCGCATCACTGTGCCACGATAGTTGTAGTGCTCCAGGATTTCCTGGCCGATCAACTGGCCTTCCCGGTCGCAATCCGTGGCCAGCCAGACGCGGCTGGCTTTCTTCAGCGCGGTATGGATCGCCTGGAGCTTGCTGGCCTTGTTCCCGCCTGCTGCTGGCTTGGTGCCATAGAGACCGTCGGGCCGCAGGAGAACCGGGCTCCACCGCTTCCAGTCAGCCACGACCTCCCCAGGCTCCAGCAGATCAAACAAATGACCCTCAGCTGGAAGGATCGCGCCATAGCGGGCACCAACGGCCATGCGGATGTCTTTCGCCTGGCTCGTCTTCTCGGTGATGACGATTTGCTCGGTCATGCTCACGAGTAAGTTCTTTATATGTTCTCTCTGCCGCTGACCAGATGCCAAATCGAGGTGACAACGCGAACCGGCGGGGGCGGCAAATGCGCTCTCGGATGATCGAGTGTGACCCGGCATTGGGGTTGGCCGTACACCAGCCTTTCCTCCCGCATCGCCAGGGCCTATCTGCGGGATGGCGGTGCGGCCCAGGCGCTCGCTCGAAATTCCGCAGCCTGGAGCGCGTCCCTCCCTCTCGTCTCACAGTGAGTTCTGCAAGCATGAGCTTGGATCATCCGCCGCGTCCTATGGCGCGGGATACCGCCGTCATTCAGGCAACCGATGGTGTCATCTGGTTCCATGAGGCGTTCTGCGGCCTTGCATTGCCGATGCGAAGCACACGCGGAGCATGGCAGCGCGAGACCGAAGTCGGGTCCGTTCGGATTGAGCCTAGCTCGATCGACGATTTGGTCCCTAGCGGACGGATCCTTCGCTTAAGCATGATGCATATCTGCGACTCAGCCTTCCGTGCAAACAGCCAGATCGTTGAGCTTGGCGAGGATCGAACGTTGCTGGCTGCCACTCTGGGCATTGATCCGAAAACACGCGATCTGACCGATCAGTGGCAGCGTCTCCAAGCAGCGCGATTCGTATGGTCGGGAGGTGGCGGCGGGGAAGTCAGCGTATTCGACGCGCGGAGCCGACGTCGTGCCGGTGACCTCGGGTGGCGATCAGGTGTCCGGTTAAGCGCCAAGTTCCTGTCCAGTCTGGTGGAGCACGCCGTCGCATTGGATCGACGGGTCGCGCGCGAACTGTCCGCCACGCCGGCAGCACTGGATGCTTATGCGTGGATCGCCATGTCGCTCCACCGCGCGGAAGTGGACCAGATCGTAACCACGCCATGGGACGACTTGCTGAGACGCTTCCGCACTGCATCACAGGATCTTTCCGAGTTCAGATCCACCTTCGAGGCTGCGCTGCGCCACGTCTTCCAGGCAGAAAGCTCCATCGACCTAGCGGTCAGTGATGAGGGCGTTAGCGTTCGCCGTGTTCAACCGGCGGAGGTTGGCATCGCCGCAGAGGGCACCATGGGGATGCAGCCGGATGACCATGTCACCGATGTCGACGGCACGAGCCAGCGTGAGCGGCAGCCGGTTCTAACAATCACAGCGTCTGTTGCCGAGGTTGCTCTGCCGGCTGCCCAAGAGCCGGAGCCCGTGGCTTCGCAGCGGTCATCCCCTGAAAGGCAAGCAGTCGCCGCCTCCGCCGCAGTCGATCGGATCACCCAGGACAGCGTTAGTTTGCCGAAACACCTGACCGGCTTGGCGCAGGTGATATGGCTTCGGCGTGGACACGGCGAAGAGAACGTATTGGTCGGGGTCACGCCCGGCCCGCGTTTCGAGGCCGAAAGGCTGACTGTGCTGGCGGTGGAGCCGATGGTCCTCCAAGTGAGCGGCGGATTGAACGAGAAGGACTTCGAGCGCGTTGCGCCATGGTTGATGATCAACCGCGATGTTATCGACGACTTCTGGGAAGGCCGGATAACCTCGATGGCAGAGCTGAATCGCCGGGTGCGCAAGGCGCCGGCCCCAGGCTGGCGTTGAGCGAGAAGGATGCGTAGCGGGGCTGCTGCGCCCACTCCACCGGAAACGGCTCGATCAGCCCCGGCAGCGTCATCCCCTCTGGCTGCCTGCAGTCCAGGACCGCCTCGACGATATCCGGCGCCAGCAACGTCAGGCGCAGCAAGCGCGAGACATACGACGAGTTTATCTTCTCGGCCGCCGCCAGTTCGTCGATCGTGCCGTAGCGACCCGCCTCCATCATCCGCCGCCATCGGAACGCCCGGGCCAGTGCCTTCACCAGCGTGGTGTCCGCAGCCGAGGGGCCTCGGTTCGCGGTGCCGCCCGGCGTCAGGACCAGCTTCCGCCCGCCCCGTTGTTTCCGAACCGCCAGCGGCACCCGGACGGTCAGCATCTGCGCGGCGCCGGTCACGCTGCTGCCCTCGCCGCTTCGGCCGTCGGCGCCGCCAGGTCCCGCGCCAGATTCGCCAGCCCTTCCAGCTTCAGCCGCACGTCGGCGCCGCCCGCCCCGATATCCACCCGGTCGACCAGGAGGCGGATGATCCGCGCCTGCTCGGGGCGGAGGTGCTGGAAGTGTCGCGGGAATGGGCGGCGAAGCCGGACCGCACCGCCTATTGAGCGTTTAGAAGACGAGGTCGAGCAGGATGTAGCTAGCAGCATTCGTGTCGACCCCGCCGAAATTGATCCAGACGTGATCGCCGTCGAAGCCGACATCGCCATTGTCGATGCCGGCCAGGTTCGTCGCCGCCACGCTGACGCCCTGAATTGGCGACAGGTCGCCGCCTGCATCGCCGAAGCGGATGGCTGCGAAAGGCTGGCCGGAGAAATACAGGTTGGCCTCGAACCGCAGCTCCAGCGCGCTGTCATGCACGATCACGTCCCACCAGTCCGGAAATCTGTGCGGTCCCATCGACTGCCCGGCCTCGGCGGCGAAGACCCGCGTGTCGATGACGCTGGCGAAGGACGGGTAGAAGTATTCGTAGCGCAGCAGATGCCCATCCAGCCCAGGCGGCGGCGCGTCGGCGGCGCCAGTCACCTGCACCGTGAGCGCCGCCGTCGCCGAGCCGCCATGGCCGTCGCCGAGGATGAAGCCGAAGACATCCTGCACCACCGCGCCGGCCGCCAGCGCGTCGGTGTCCGGGTCGGCGTTGTCGAGCGTGTAAGTGAAGGCGCCGGTCGCGGCATTCCAAACCAGCGTGCCGTAGATGCCGGCGACGCTGCCATCGGTTTCCCCGGCGACGCTGAGCACGCCGAGCTGGTCGGTCAGGTCCGGGTCGCCGGCGCCGGCGAGCAGGCTGCCGGAGGCGATGCTGTCGGCGCTGTTCTCGGTCACCGCCGCGGTCTGGTCGGTGGCGGTCGGGGCGTCGTTCTCGCCGATCACGCGGATGGTAGCGACCGCGGTGGCCTGGTCCCCATCGGCATCGCGCACACGGTAGGTGAAATTCAGATTTTGGATGTGCCCTTGTGCCAGGCTGGCGAAGGCGCTGCCGGTGTCGAAGTTCATCAGCCCCGCTGTGCTGAGCGAAAATGTCCCGGGCGTCGGGGCAGGGCCGACGCGCGTGACGGAGGCCACAAGGTCGGGGACCAGATCATTGGCGACCAAGCTGCCGGTCACGCCGCCACCGGCGGTGACGGTGAACAGATCATTGAGCGCCGTAACCGGATCATCCTGCGCCGTGAGCACAGTGCCATCGACCAGAACCGAAATCGCCTCAAACTGCGCGAAGGTGAGGCCGTAGAGGTTGCTCACGACGGCGGCACCAGCTTGCCCCGCTGGCGAACCATTTTCAACCAGCAGGCGCGCGAGTTCGGCTTGGTTCGCCCCATTCAGCCACTCGCTGCGGCTGAAGGTGAAGCCCAACGTATCAAAGCCGGCCCCGCCATAAAGCTGATCCAACTGCACATCGCCTTCGCTTCGGGCCTGCACCACGAGGTCGTCGCCACCATCGCCGAAGACCTGGTCCAGTCCTCGGCCGCCGTTCAGCTCATCATTCCCGTCGCCGCCATAGATCACGTCATTGCCGGCGCCTGCGCTGATCATGTCATTGCCGCCATCGCCGGTAATGATGTCGCTGCCACTGCCTGTGATGACCTGATCGTTGCCCGCACCCGCGTAGACTAAGTTGTTGCCAGCACCGGCGTTGATCGTGTCGTTGCCGTCCTCGCCGACGATAACGTCATTGCCCGCGCCGGTAATCACCCGGTCGTGCCCTACGCCGGCATAGACGATGTTGTTGCCGGCCCCGGCGTTAATGGTGTCGTCGCCGCCCTCACCGGCGACAATGTCGTCGCCACTGCCGGCGGTAACCTGATCGTTGTCCACACCCGCATAGACGATGTTGTTGCCGTCTCCAGCATTGATGATGTCGTTGCCATCCTCGCCGGCGATGACGTCATTGCCCGCGCCGGTGGTAATCCGGTCGTTGCCCGCGCCGGCATAGACAATGTTATTGCCGGAACCGGCGCTGATGGTGTCATTGCCGTCGTCCGCCGCGATCACATCATCGCCCGCGCCTGTGGTGACCCTGTCATCTCCGATGCCGGCATAGGCCACGTTATTGCCGCCTCCGGCATTAATGGTGTCATTGCCATCCCCGCCGGAGATGACGTCGGCCCCTGCACCCGCAGTGATATTGTCGTTGCCCAAGCCGCCATCGACCAGATTGTTGCCCTCTCCGGCCGCGAGGCTATCGTTGCCCTCACGACCATAAAGCTGGTCATCGCCCGCGCCGCCGAGCAGTGTGTCCTTGCCAGCGCCGCCATCGAGCAGGTCATTGCCGTCGCCGCCGTCGAGGCTGTCATTGCCGATGCCGCCGTAGATCTGGTCCTGGCCTTCGCCGCCATACAGGGTGTCATTGCCGGTATTGCCGAGCAGGACGTCGTTGCCGGCCTCGGCATAGGCTAAGTCACTCCCTGCGGAGCCGTTGAACCCATCATCGCCGGTACCGAGCCAGGACACGGCGCTAACACCGGCTGCAAGCAGAGAAGCGTCTATCCAATCGTTGACGATAGTACCGTTCAAATTACGGATGGCCATGCACTTCGTCCCCTCGAGTCAGGATGAACGTTACACCTTCGATTCATATTTATGCATTGATCTAACGCAAAGCGATGGAGAGAGGTGGTCTGGGAAATTCGGACAGCCCGATAACTGGATTTCTTGCCCGACAGCGGCGATGTTGCTTCGGACCAGGAGACAGCATGACGAAGCGCACACGAAGGACGCACAGCCCTGGCTTTAAGACGAAGGTGACGCTGGCCGCCATCAAGGGTGAGAAGACGCTGGCCGAGTTGACCAAGCTGTTTGACGTGCACCCGGCCCCGATCGTCGCCTGGAATGCGCAGTTGCAGGAGGGCGCTGCCGGGGTTTTCGGCTCTGACGCGGCTGCCACCGAGACCACGTCTGCGGTCGATCTGAAACTGTTGCATGCCAAGATGTGGAAGTTGACGGCGGTTTGGAGTACCCATCCCGCGCTCGAAGGAGGTTGATGCCCCGAACTCCCTCATGTCGGCAATTTGGTATTCTGTGTCTCCCATGCCGCCGGAAACGGCGCCAACAGCGCCGGCAGCGTCACCCCCTCTGCCTGCCGTCCCTCCAGGATTGCCTCGACCAGGCCAGGCGCCAGCAACGTCAGCCGCAGCAGGCTGCCGAGGTAACCGCGCTCGATCCGCTCCGCGGTCGCCATCTCGGTGATCGAGGCATACCGCCCATCGTCCAGCATGCGCTGGTACCGGAACGCCCGCGCCAGCGCCTTCACCAGCGCCGGGTCGGCCCGCGTGGTGACCGGCTCCACGCCATCGGTCATCGGTATCACGACGGTCTTCCTGCCTGGCCGACGCCGTATGGTCAGCGGTCTCGGGCCGTGATGGCGATCCCTCCGGCTGACTAGTACGCCGGCGAGCCTGCTTGAACCGGAACCCATTCCGCGGTGGCCGTTTACGCGGTCCGCCGGAAGGCTCCACGCGGTACCCCCGCAAGCTCGGTCAACAACAACGGCCAGAGGCGCAGTCCCTCTTCCAGCGAGGACAGGCGGAAGAACTCGTTCGGGGCGTGCGCGTCCTCATCAGCGCTGGCCAGGCCGAACATCAGGCTGTCCATCCCCAACCGCTCCTGAAACAGCGTGGTGATCGGCACCGTGCCGCCCAGCCGCATCACCGCCGGCTCCGCTCCCTTTTCACGGCGCAGCACGGCCGCCGCCGCGGCACGCAGCGGGTGGTCCGCGCCCAGCGTATAGGCGCGCGTGCCGCCCGGCCTGTAGCTGAATTCCAGCGTCACACCAGACGGGGCATAGCGCTCGAGGTGCGCCTTGACGGCCGCCTGCGCTGCCGCCGGATCCTGGCCGGGGACGAGGCGCATGGTGAGCTTGGCCTGCGCCTCGGCCGGCGTGACGGTCTTGCCGCCCTGGCCGGTATAGCCGCCCCACATCCCGTTCACCTCCACCGTCGGGCGGAGCGTGGTGCGCTCCCGAACCGTGTAGGCTGCGTCTCCGAACGGGCTGGCGCCGAACTCCGCGTACCAGGCGGCTTCGTCGAGCGGGAGCGAGGCGCATTCCGCGCGCAGCGAGTTGGTCATGGGAAGGGCGCCAGCATCGAAGCCCTCGACGGCCACCCTGCCCTGGTCGTCGTGCAGCGTCGCGATCAGGCGCGCCATCTCATGGAGGGCATTGCGCAGGGCGCCGCCGACCTTTCCGGAATGCGCGTCCTTCATCGCCGTGCGCAGGCTGAACTGCAGCGCGGCGATGCCACGACAGCCGATGTTAAGCACCGGCACCTTGCCGGCGGCGCCGCCGCCATCCGCCGAGAGCATGGCGTCGGCGGCGAGCAATTCGCGATGCGTCTCGATCAGCGCGGCTAGGCTCGGGCTGCCGACTTCCTCCTCGCCCTCAAGGAACAGCTTGACGTTGACGGGGCAGCCACCCTCGACAGCGAGAAAGCCCGCCAGGGTTTCGATCGCGATGGTGGTGGAGCCCTTCACGTCGCTGGCGCCGCGCGCGTAGATCCGGCCGTCGCGGATCGTGGGCTCGAAGGGCGGCGAGAGCCAGAGCTCCAGCGGGTCCGCAGGCTGTACGTCGTAGTGACCGTAAATCATGATGGTGGGCCGGTCTGGGCCGGCGCCGGTCCAGGCTCCGTAGACCGCGGGCTGCCCGCCGGGCGCCTCCAGCAGCCGGACGTCCGATAGGCCGATCGCGTGCAGCCGGTCGAGCAGGAAGTCGCGCGCGCCGCGCATTCCCTCGCCGAAGGCGGAGTCAGTGCTCACCGAGGGGAAGCGGATCAGCGTCAGCATCCGCTCCAGGATCGCGTCCTTCTGGCCGGTCAGGTAATCCGCGACGCGTTTACTCATGTGTCGTTCTCCGAGGTGCTCCGCGAGAATAGCGGTGGCGTTTAAGCAGCGCCAAGATCGAGGCTGCGACGGGCTGCATTAGGTTTGGGCGCGAGCACCTCACGCTGGAGCCGCCACTCGACTGGAAACGGATCCATCAACGCCGGCAGCGTCAATTCTGCCGCTCGCCCGTCCAGCACGGCCTCCACACTGTCCGGCGCCAGCAGCGTCAGCCGGAGTAGGCTGCCCAGGTAGCCCCGCTCGATCCGCTCGGCCGCCGCCATCTCGGTGATGGAGGCGTACCGCCCCTGATCGAGCATGCGCTGATAGCGGAACGCCCGCGCCAACGCCTTCACCAGAGTGGGATCGGCGCGCGTGGTCACAGCAGGGACACCCTCCTGCGCTGGTGTCACCACCGTTTTCCTTCCCGGCCGTTGCCGGATGGCCAGCGGCACCCGGATCGTGATGCTGGTGGCGGCGGTCATGCTGCCGACCTCAGCGCATCGGGCGCGATGGCGCCGAGGTCGCGGACAAGCCAGTGCAGCCCCTCCACGCGCAGCCGAATGTCGGCGCCGGCCGGGCCAACCACCACCCGCTCCACCAGGGATCGCACAATCCGCGCCTGCTCCACCGGGAACAGGTGCTCCCAGAGCGGGTCAAGCCGATGCAGCGCATCCTGGACCTCACTCTCAGTCAGGTCGGGCGCCTCCCTGCGCGCCGCACGCCAAGTGCCGACCACAATCTCCGGCTGCCGCAGCAGCGCCCGCACCTGATCGACCACTGCGGCCTCGATTTCGGCGGCGGATACCCGACGCAGGATGCTGTTGTCGCCGGCGGCATCGCCCTTCAACACGCGCTGCGCCACATAGTAGCGGTAGAGCCGGCCGTTCTTCCTGGCGTGTGTCGGCGATAGCGCCCGCCCGTCGACGCCAAAGATCAGCCCCTTCAGCAGCGCCGGCGTCTGCCCCCGGTTCTGGTTGGCACGGACGCGTGGGCTGATCTGCAGGACGGCATGCGCCCGGTCCCACAACTCCCGCGGCACGATGGCCTGGTGCTCGCCGGGATAGACCTGCCCCTTGTGCGCCGCCTCGCCGACATAGGTGCGGTTGTTCAGGAGCTTGTAGACGTCGCCCTTGTCCAGCGGCCGGCCCGTCTTGCTGGTGGCGCCCTCCGCCCGGAGGCGCGCCACCGACTCAATGCCTGAGCCCGTCTCGGCGAAAATCTCGAACACGCGCCGCACCCGTGGCGCTTCGTCTTCATTCACGATGAGCTTGCGCGCCACCACGTCGTACCCGAGAGGCACCTTGCCCCCCATCCACATGCCGCGGGCGCGCGAGGCCGCGAATTTGTCGCGGATTCTCTCGCCAATAATCTCCCGCTCATATTGTGCAAAGCTGAGCAGCATGTTGAGCGTCAACCTACCCATCGACGTGGTTGTCGAAAAGGACTGAGTTACACTCACAAAGGTAACGCCATGCGTGTCCATCACCTCCACCAGCTTGGCGAAGTCCATCAGCGATCGACTGAGCCTATCAACCTTATAAACAACGATATTGTCTATCAGCCCCTGCTCGATGTCGGCCAACAGTCGCATCAACGCAGGGCGGTCGAGGGTACCGCCACTGAACCCGCCATCATCATAGCGATGACGCACCAGTACCCAGCCCTCGGCGCGCTGACTGGTGATGTAGGCCTCGCAAGCGTCGCGCTGCGCGTCGAGGGTATTGAATTCTTTCTCCAGCCCTTCGTCCGTGGATTTGCGCGTGTAGACCGCACAGCGAAGCTTCTTCGTGCTGGCCGGCATGGCCGGCTCAATGCGTGCGCGGCGGGTCATGCCCCTGCCCTCCCCTTCAGCCCAAAGAATGTCCAGCCGTTCCAGCGCGTGCCGGTGATGTGGCGCGCAATGGCTGAGAGCGACTGATACGGCCGCCCCTCGAATTCAAAATCGTGCTGGCGGACCGTGACCACGTGCTGCACGCCCTGCCATTCCCGGATCAGGCGCGTGCCCGGCAGTGGCCGACTATCGGCGCGGATCCGGCGCAGGACGACGTTGCCGCCATCCAGTTGCTCACCCAACGCCACCAGCCGATCAACCGTCTCGGGCTTCAGCCCGCCATAGGCCAGTTCCTGGATCCGGTATGCGAGGCGGCTGGTGATATAGCTCCTGCTGAACGGCGGCGGCTCCTTGCCATAGAGCTCAAGCCACTGGCGCTTCAGCGTGGCAATCGGCGCGGCGTGCAACGCCGCCAGCCGGCTCAGCACCTGCGTCGGCGGAATCTTCGGGATGGTCGGCGCCGGCGCGGCTGCGGCGATGGATCGTCTGGTCATGCGAGTCCCTTCCTGTTGGGCTTCGCATGCAGGCGCTGCCAGGCGGTGGAGTGTAGGAGAATGTCTCTCCCCTCCCCGACCTGTCGGGCAGCTTGCGCATCTTCCTCGGCGGTGCAGCTGCGCAGCCGCATCAATCCCGCGGCCAGGATGCCGCACACCTCGCGGAGGTGGGGCGGGAGGTGGAGATTGATCGGGTTGGGGGGAGATTTGACTGCCACCCCCACCATTTACCCAGGCGACAAAGAATCCGTCTCATTGAAGGCAGATTAGATTCGACATACATGCGTAAGGATTGATAGAACAAAAAGCGCACACATTGCCGGAAGGTTATATGGCCAAGGACCTCAAGAAGTTCGTCAACCCGAAGTTCCTGAGGACGGTCAATCTCGACCTGTTCCTGAGGCTATTTGCGCGCCAGCCGCATGAGCAGCGAGGCTTCGATCTCGCTGGTTTTGAGGGTGCCGATGCTGAGGTACGCGACCGCCTGAAGACGCTCTTCGAGGGTCCTGAGAACTTGCTGCCCCGGGGCATCGTCGCCGACCTCCATCACATCGCTGAGCTCGGGACCGAAAATGGCATGCACCTCCTGCAAGAGCGCGCGGCCGCCCGGGGCATCGAGATAACCGCTCCCCTGGATGCGGACCGCAACCCGATCCCACTCGATCCAAAGCACTTCGCCATCCTCGCGTTCCTGGACCATCGCTCCGTTTTTGATGCCGCGTCGGATATGCTGGCTCGGCAGGCCCGATCGTCCTTGGCCGAATATGTGGGCCTCGACGAAGGGATCGAACCGCGCCTCGACGAGGCTTCTCGCGCGGCCTTCGAGGACTCAGCCGCCGAGATGTTCAAGCGTGACCACCGCGGTGCCTTCTGCCGCGTCGGATGGTACGAGGATGGCGACCAGACCGTGTTGGTCGTGACCCACGGCGCGCCAGTCTCCGTCGTGCCGGTGATCGATGGCGACCGCGAAGACGTCATCAGCTATCGCAGTGTCGAATATGCCGTGCTGGCCTACAATGTGGGCACTGGACGCATGGGTGTCGGCGGCGTCCGGAAGGCACTACGCGCGGAGCTGGCTGAATTCTTCGCCCTGCATATGCTTGGGCGCCCAGGTTTTTTTGCTGGCGAGGACTGCCAGGACCTCTACACGCTGGAGCGCATCGAGAATGTGGGCTTCAGCTTTCGAGTGAACCACGCTTTCGACGTGGGTATCCAGCAGGTGGACATCGTCGAAGTGCAGATCGACCGCATTGGCACCGATCCGCGCAGCGGCGAGGCGGCCGTCGAAGCACAGAACGTGACCCGAGACTTCCGTGGCAATGCACTGACCCGGCTCAGTGAATTCGGCGATCGAGTTTCCTTCGGCTCCGGCAGCTACCGTATCGGGCACGTCATCATCCGCATCCACTTCGGCAATGGCCGCAGCCGCGCATCGCGCGTGACCGTCAAAATCAAACCACCCTCCCTCGCTGTATTCAAGCGGCAGCGTTTTGAGGCACGGGTCATGGAGCTTCTTCGCCGGAATGGATTCTGCCGTGAACGACAGCCTACCGAAGCTGCTGCTGCAGCGGAGTAAGGGGAGGCAGGACGCCGTTCTGTGGGGGCGTGAGGCAGAGCCGTATTTCGGCAGGGCTTTCGATCGCCTGATGGCCGATGGCCTACTAACGGAGCGTGCGCCGGCGACAACCTGGCCAACCTGCTCGACATGCGAGGATCGATGCGATGGCCGCGATGTCGTTATCATCGGCGATCAGTTGGTCGCCGAATGCCCCGAAGATCACCGTTGTAACACGGTCCTGGCTCCGCATGATGTCCGCAGCTTCACGATAGACCCGGAGGTTTTGGTTCGCCTGATCGCAAAGGCCAGCGACCTGGAGGGAGCCCCGTTTCTGCTCACTGCGGGAGCGTGGAAATTGGGGCGGACTTCCGCGTCCGGACGCACAGTCGTTCTGATCCTCGATCCTACCGCCGGTCGCAATCCCGATCTCGTGACGCTACTGCGAGGCGAAGCGCTGGGCAGCTGCGCCGTTACAGTCCTAATGCCTCCCGGAATGCCGCATGTGGAGACACGGCCGCTGAAGAAGGCCGGGTTCCATGTCGTTGCGACGGTGGACGCGCTGGCAAATACGGCTGGTGATAGCTTTTGTCTCGTCACCAGCGCGCTCAATCCCGTCGCCGTTCGCGATGCCCAGCTGATTCTGCAATCAGCCTCAAGCTCGATTGTCATCTTCGGCCGCCAAGTGAAGCTGTCGCGCCGGCGCTTCGAGGTCGCTGAGGCCCTCGCCGAGGCAGCAAGTCGGCGCGCCGTTGCGTCGCGTCGAGATATTGAGCGCAAGCTTTACGGAAGCCAGTCGGTCGACAACAAGCTGGTTGCCGACGCGGTGCGCGATCTACGGGACGCCATCGCTTCCGCCCTGCCTGTCGGTGTTTCCCCAACCGACTTCATCCAGACCCGCACCAACCAGGGTTACACACTTGGGATCGAGCACGACTTGATTCGGTTCGATCCATGACGTTGGGCTGAGGATGATCGTCCGCCCATAACTTGCCCACCTCGCGCCCAACCCTGTGGGCGCCGCGCATCGGCATCGTCCTTCCATCGCAATGGATAGGACCAGCAGATGCCCTTCACCCCCAACCGTACCGAAACTGTTGCCCAGCTGCGCCACGCCGACCGCGTCGCACTGCGCATCATCCGAACCTGCCGCATCCCCCGCCATGATCAGGAGGATCTCCGCCAGGACCTGCTGACGGACCTCTTTGCGCGCCTGAAGGGCTTCGATCCGACCCGCGGCGACTTAGGCGCCTTCGCGGCCGCCTGCTTCGACCACCGCGCCATCCGCCTGATCGAGCGCATCCTGCGCGGCCGCGCCAGCATGGCGCCGATTTCCCTCGACGATCCGCAGCCCGGCGGCGAGGGCCTGACCATCGGCGACAGCATCGCCGAGGCGGCTGGCTATGGGGCCTGGCTGGGCCAGCCCACCGACGCCTTCGCGGCGGTGGAGCGCCGCATCGACCTCGACCGCGCGCTGGGCACGCTGCCGGCCGAGACCCTCCCCCTCTGCGCTGAACTGACCGAGCGCTCCCCGCACGAGCTGGCCAAAGCCTGCTCGATGTCGCGCGCCACCCTCTACCGGCACCTCCACGAGCTGCGGTTGCGCCTGCTCGTCGCCGGCATCCCGGCGGCGGCGTGAGACGGATTCGCGGGAGGCTGGGTAATGCTCACTATGGACAACACGATCTTAGATCTCCGCGCCGCGGAGCCGCCCCTCTCCGAGACGATGTTCTGCAGCTGGCTGGGCACCGCCGAGCCCGGTGAGCGCATCATCTACCATCGCGGCTTCCTGGCGATCGACACGTCGCCTCTTACCTTCAAGCTGCCGGATGGCGAGCGCCGTGAGTTACTGCGCATCGCCCAGCGTGCCCTCCACCTGGCCGAGGACGGCCTGTTGCATCTCGTCCAGCGCCGCATGGGCGAGGGCGACTTCACCTACCTCGCCATCGCCCGCCAACGGCCGCGTATCCGCCAGGGAGCGCTAGCGTCGGTCCTCGCGCTCGCCCAGCCGATGGGGTCCGCGTGATGGTCACGCCCCTTTGTCCGGGCTCTGCGCCCATCCCTCTCCCCATCCCATACAACCAGGAGAACGGCATGACGCCGAGGACCCCGCTTGACCATCTGCGTGAGAAGCTCTGGCTCAAGATGCTGCCCGACAGCATCGAGGTCCCAACGGGTCCGGGCGGAAGCCCGGTCATCACCAAGCCGATTGGGCAGGCAACCGTGGACGACGTGGCCTTCGCGGCGGAGGCGCTGTTCCGCCAGTCGGTGGCCCTGCATCGCAAGGCAGACGCCCTGCGGCAGATCCACGACCTAGCGCGCCTGGCCGGTGCCGTCGGCGCCGTGAACGCAACGGCCGCAGCAGCCCGCATGGTGGATGCCGCCGAATGAGCACGCCCCTCATGCAAGCGCTGAGCAGCGCCACCTACCGCCTCACCATCATGTCCGTGACGGCGCTGCGCGATAGCCCCCATTCCGCCGGCATCATCACCACGCAGGGAGCCCGCTAATGGCGTCTTTGCCGCTGGCCGAGGTGCGGTTCGATGCCGACTGCCAATCGCGCGTTTGCCTCGATGAGGAGACTGTCGCCGAATACGCATTCCGTATGAAGGAAGGCGCGGAATTTCCGCCCCTGGTGGTCTTCTTCGATGGCGCCGATCACTGGCTGGCAGATGGCTTCCATCGCTATGCGGCCTGCAAGGGCCTGGCCCGCGAGGGTGGCAATGAGGAGACCGCGGTCGTCTCCGCCGACATTCGCCAGGGTACCCGGCTGGAGGCGGTTCGCCACGCGCTTTCGGCGAACGCTCTTCACGGCAAGCGCCGTGAGCCAGGAGATTATCGCAAGGGCTACAGCATTGCGGTGCGCTGCGGTCTTTGCGAGGCAAACGATGCTGAGGCGGTTCGTCGTCTCCTCGCATGCTCAGAGCGATGGGCGCGAGAGCTGACTTCTGAGGCTCGCGACGCAATCGAGCGTGAGCGCGATGACCGCATCGTCGAGGCACGCCGCACCGGAGAGCGCGTCCGCAGCATCGCAGCCCGCGAGAATCTCACGCCCGGCACGATCAGCAAGATCGAGGCGCGTGTTTCCGAACGGCAGCCTGCCGAATGGAAACACTCTGATTCCCAGCGTGGAGGCACCGCCTCAACAGCGCAACCGAAGCCAACGCTCCCCGCAGCCATCGCCGCACTGGATCGCCCTTCGCTGACCGCCTGGTCGGACGCGATCTACGCCCTCGAAAAGCTCATCGACGCGCTCGACGCCGCAAAGCCATTCGGGGTCCCGCGCAAGGCGATGCCACGCGTGCAGGCGCTGGTCGGGCGCGCGTCAAACCTCATCAACAACCTGGAACTGGAGCCCGAACATGACGCTGCGTGATCTTCTCCGCGATATCGTCTCGGAACTCGACGCCGATGGCGGCGGCTTCCGCACCAACGAGGCCGCCAACCTTCTCTATGCCAAGGCCAGCGAAGGCCGCGGCGACATCCCCGGCCTTGTCGAACGGCTGGCGCGCCGGGGCGCCCGAGAGGAAGTGGCCAACTTCCGCCCCGAGCGCGAGGCGACCACCCGCACCACCAACGACATCATGGTCGGCCAGCGCGATCTCGCAGAATTGGACCAGGGCTTCGATCACTGGGTCACCGATATTGCAGCACTGGACGAGGGCTGTGATGCGGTCCGCAAGCGTGTGCTGCGCATGACCCATCCCGAGTTCCTCCAGATGATCGAACTGCGCGAGCAGAAGGCGGCGCAGATGCGGGAATACGCTCGTCGCGCCCGCAAGATCCTGACCGACTTCCCAGAGTGGGCGGACAACCCCCGCATGATGCTCGCGGACGTGCTGGGGGTGTCCGAATGACGCTGCGCATCATCACCGCCGATGAGCGGCAGGCCGAGGCGCGCGGCATCAAGGCCGTCATCTTCGGCAAGAGCGGCATCGGCAAAACCTATCTCCTGCTGACGCTTGATGAAGGCACCACGCTCTTCTTCGACTTGGAGGCGGGCGATCTCGCCGTGCAGCACTGGCGCGGCGCATCCATCCGTCCGCGGACCTGGGAGGAATGCCGCGATATCGCGCTGTTCCTGGCCGGCCCCAACCCCGCGCTGCGCGACGACCAGCCCTATTCCGCCGCGCAGTATGCGCGCGTCCTGCAGGCCTATGGCGATCCGGCGCGCATGGACGGCTTCGTCACCATCTTCGTGGACAGCATCACCGTGGCCGGCCGGCTCTGCTTCCAGTGGTGCCGCGGCCAGCCCGAGGCGCATTCTGAGAAGACCGGCAAGCCCGACATCCGCGGCGCCTATGGGCTGCATGGGCGCGAGATGATCGCCTGGCTCACGCATCTTCAGCATGCGCGTGGCCGCAACGTGATCTTCGTGGGAATCCTCGACGAGAAGCTGGACGACTTCAATCGCAAGGTCTTCGTGCCGCAGATCGATGGCAGCAAGACCGGCCTCGAGCTGCCCGGCATCGTGGATCAGGTCATGACGCTGGCCGAGATCAAGATGGACGCCCCTGTCGGCAAGGCGCCGCCCGCTCCCTTTCGGGGGCTGGTCTGCCAGACGATCAATCCCTGGGGCTATCCGGCCAAGGACCGCTCCGGCCGGCTCAACATGCTGGAGCCGCCGCATCTCGGACAGCTCTTCGAGAAGATCCGCTCGCCGATACCTCAAAGCGCCGCGCAACCGCCGCCGCTCCTGGCGCTGCCTGCCCCCTCCGACCTCCCCACCACCTGATCCGAGGAGAAGCACCATGGCTTCCTGGAACGATTACAACGACGCCGCGTCCAACCCGAACCTGATCCCCAAGGGGACGCTGGCGAAGGTCCGCCTCATCATTCGCCCCGGTGGCTTCGATGATCCGAGCCAGGGCTGGACGGGCGGATATGCCACGCGCGGCAGCACCGATGCGGTCTATCTGAATGGCGAATTCACCGTGCTGGAAGGGCCCTACGCCAAGCGGAAGATCTTCACGCTGATCGGCCTCTACAGCCCGAAGGGGCCGGAATGGGCGGGGATGGGCCGCAGCTTTCTCCGCGGGATGCTGAACTCAGCGCGCGGCATCTCCGATAAGGATGTCTCGCCCCAGGCGCAGGCGGCGCGACGCATCAGAGGCTTTGCGGATCTCGAGGGCTTGGAGTTCCTGGCCAAGATCGACCACGGCACGGATGCCGGTGGCGAGGCTAAGAACGAAATCCGCATGGCGGTGACTCCGGACCATCGGGATTATGCGCAGGCGATGGGGCGGCAGGCGGCCCCGGCCGGGTATGCGCCGCCGGCACCCGCTTATGCACCGCCCGCCGTGCCGGCCATGCAACAGGGCGCCTTCCCCGTCCAGGCACCGCAGCCCGACGCCAGCGCCGATCCGCGCCCCGCCTGGGCGCGCTGAGGGAGGGCCGCACCACATGATGCTCCGCCCCCGCCAGAAGCTCTTTGTCGAGCGCAGCCTCCGTGCGCTCGGTCAGCACAGCAATACCCTCGGCGTCGCCCCGACCGGCGCCGGCAAGACGGTCATGCTGTCGGCGGCGGTGGGTGAGCATATTGGTGGCGGCTCTGGAAAGGCCGCCGTCCTCGCGCATCGGGATGAGCTGACGGCGCAAAACCTGGCGAAGTTCCGCCGCGTGAATCCTGGCATCAGCACGTCGGTGGTGGATGCCAGCGAGAAGTCGTGGGGCGGCCAGGTCACCTTCGCCATGGTGCCGACGCTGACGCGCGCGGCCAACCTGGACGCCATGCCGGCGCTGGACCTGCTGGTGATCGACGAGGCGCATCACGCCGTCGCTGACAGCTATCGCCGGATCATCGATCGCGCCCTGCACCGCAACCCGATGTGCCGCGTTTACGGTGTCACCGCCACGCCGAACCGCGGCGACAAGATCGGGCTACGCCAGGTCTTCTCCAACGTCGCCGACCAGATCCGCCTCGGCGAACTTATAGCTTCCGGCCACCTGGTGCCGCCCCGCACCTTCATCATCGATGTCGGCGTGCAGGATGAGCTCCGCGCCGTGCGGCGTAGCGGCGACGATTTCGACATGGGCGAGGTCGCCCGCGTGATGGACACGGTGCCGGTCACCGACGCCGTGGTGAAGCATTGGCAGGAGAAGGCCGGCGGCCGCCAGTCCGTGGCCTTCTGCTCCACCATCGCCCATGCTGAACACGTGGCCGCCGCCTTCAATGCGGCCGGCGTTGCCACCGTCATGGTCACCGGCGACATGCCGGAGGGGGAGCGGCGCTCGGTCCTGGCCGCCTATGCCCGGGGCGAGGCGCGCATCGTCGTGAATGTCGCGGTGCTGACCGAAGGATGGGACCATCCGCCCACCTCCTGCGTCATCCTGCTGCGGCCCAGCTCGTTCAAATGCACCATGATCCAGATGGTCGGTCGCGGGCTGCGCACCGTGGACCCCGCCGAACATCCCGGCATCATCAAACGCGACTGCGTCGTGCTCGATTTCGGCACCTCGTCGCAGATGCATGGCTGCCTGGAGCAGGATGTCGATCTCGACAGCGAACCCGGCGAAGGTGAGCCGCCCACCAAGACCTGCCCCTCCTGCGATGCCGAGGTGCCGATCGCGGTGATGGAATGCCCGATCTGCGGTCACGCCTTCGAGCCGCGCGGGCGCGAGGCGGCGCCGCTTTCCGATTTCATCATGACGGAGATCGATCTCCTACGCCGCTCCGCCTTCCAGTGGTGCGACCTGTTCGGTGATGACGCAGCGCTGCTGGCCAATGGCTTCAACGGCTGGGCAGGCATCTTCTTTCTGAATGGGGCCTGGCACGCGGTCGGTGGCGCGAAGGAGGAGCGACCCCGCCTGCTGTCCATCGGCGAGAGGCTGGTGGCATTGGCCGCGGCGGATGACTGGCTGAACAGCTACGAGACGGACGAGAGCGCCCACAAGAGCAAGCGTTGGCTACGCGAGCCGCTGACCGAGCGCCAGCTCATCCATCTGCCGCCGGAGGCGCGCGCTGATCTCGGCATGACCCGGTACCAGGCATCGGCGCTGCTGACCTTCAAGTTCAACAAGCAGGTGATCCGCAGCCTGGTGCGCAACGCCCAGCCCGCGACGCTGGGCCAGGCCGCATGACCGCCCATGCGCCATCCCGTCCCGCCCTGCGCCATCTGCCGCCGCTCCACGCGCGGCTTTGGCTGGTTCGATCCGACACGGCGCCGGCCGCCACGCCCCGCCGCCACCTTCTGCAGCATGCTCTGCCAGGCGCTGTGGACCACCCTTGCCGCCAGGAGCTCCCCCGCCATGGTTGATCTCACTGAACAGGAACAGGCCGCCATCCGCGCCACCATGCGCCCGCTCGGCGAATGCCTGAGCGAGATTGGCTGGCAGACCAGGTTGATCGATCTGACCGAGCCGCAGGTGCTGACGCTGATCGAGGTGGCCGTGGGCGGCTTCCAGGAGGCAATGCAGGCCACGGCCCAGCAGGCGCATGCCCCGAACCGCCCGCTCAGCGCGGCGGATGCGCCCTACTGATGCTGGATCTCAACAGCCGCAGCCAGACGTCGGAACACGTCAACGCCGCCATCGATGCCGCATTGGTCGCTGGCAACGTGGCCTCACCGCCGCGCAGCTATCTGGGTGGCTCCCGCCTCGGCCATGCCTGCGAGCGGGCGCTGCAATTCGAGTTCGTGAAGGCGCCCAAGGATGAGGGTGCCGATTTCGGCGGTCGCCTGCTGCGCATCTTTGGCATCGGCCATGCGCTGGAGGATGTGGCCGTGGCCTGGCTGCGCGCTGCCGGCTTCGAACTGTTCACCCGCCGCGGGGATCAGCCTGACGCCCCGCAATTTGGCTTCTCGGTCGCGGGCGGCCGCATCCGCGGCCATGTCGATGGCGTGGTGGCTGGCGGCCCCGCGATCCCCGGCATGGCATTCCCCGCCCTGTGGGAGTGCAAGACCATGAACGCCAAGTCCTGGCGCGAGACCGCCAACAAGGGTGTGGCAGCCAGCAAGCCGGTCTACGCGGCGCAGATCGCGGTCTACCAGGCATATATGGATGCCGCCGTGCCGGGGGTGGCGGACAACGCGGCGCTGTTCACCGCCATCAACAAGGACACCGCCGAGCTGCATCACGAGCTGGTGCCGTTCAACGCGGATCTGGCGCAGCGCATGTCGGACCGCGGTGTGCGCATCCTGGCGGCCACCGACGCCGGCGAATTGCTGCCGCGCATCGCCGCCCAGGCCGATCATTTCGAATGCCGCTTCTGCCCATGGGCCAAGCGCTGCTGGGCGCAGCCTGCATGAACGCTTGGGGAGATTTCAACGACGCGGCGCCGCTGGTGGATGACGGCGTGACCGATATTCCCACCAGTGGGAATATCGAGATGGATCGACTTCGTGGCGCTGAGCAGCCGATGCAGGCCGGCGCCGAACCGGCCGCTGTGGACCTGGCCGCGATCACCACCTTCCTGGATGTGGTCTTCGGCTATTGCGAAGGGCTGATCCCCATCCGCGGCTTCGTGGATCAGGGCCAGGGGCTGGACACCAAGCCGCACAACATCTGGATCCCCGCCGACGGCAACGCGCCCGAGCTGCTGGCGACCTATGCCACCTGGGCCGCGCGCGAAGGCAGCGCGGTCTATGTCATCCCCGGAACCGTCGCCGAGCACGGCCAGGCCCGCGCCGAGCATGTGCTGCAGACGCAGACGCTGGTGGTCGATCTCGACGCCGGCGACATTGAGGCCAAGCTGGCGCATCTGGTCCGCCACCTGGGCGCGCCCACCCTGTTGGTGGAAAGCGGCGGCCGCACGGCCGAGGGCCTGGCGAAGCTGCATGTCTGGTGGCGGCTCACCGAGCCGGCCGAGGGTCAGGATCTGGCCCGCCTCTGCGCCCTGCGCGGCGAGATTGCCGACAAGGTGGGCGGCGACACCCATTTCCGCTCCGCGCACCAGCCCATCCGCGTGCCAGGCACGGTCTATCGAAAGGGCGGCGCCGAGCGCGTCGTTTCCATCCGCCAGCACGATCCGCGCCGCGACCTGGACCTCGCCGAATTCGCCGAGGCCGTCGCCGCCATGCCCTTCCTGCCAGGCCAGGAGCGCAGCCAGGCGGCCCCACAGGGCGAAAGGCCCGGGCTCGACGCCATTCTCACCACCCCCGTCCGTGAGGGCGCCCAGGACGGCTGGACCCGCTTCCAGGGGGCGAGCGCCGCCATCGGCCACTTCATCCGCATGGTCCATGAGGGCCGCATCACCGGCGACGAGGGGTGGGAGGCCATCTGCCAGTACAACGCCGCCTGCCTGCGCCCCACCTGGCCACTCGAGCGGCTAAAGGCCGAGGCCGATGCCCTCTGGGCCCTGCACGTCGGACGCAACGGGCCGGCGCTGCTCCGCGCCTGTGACTCACCACCTGCCGCGGTCCCGGCGCACACCCTGGGTGCGCTGCTCGATGACACCTCCCCGATGCCCGACGACCTGATCGGGCCGCGCCTGCTGACCCCAGGTGGGATCCTGGTCCTCGGCGGCGCGCCGAAGGTCGGCAAATCCGACTTCCTGATCAGCCTGCTGGTGCATGCGGCCGCCGGCGCACCTTTCCTGCGTTTCAACGCCCCACGGCCGCTGCGCGTGTTCTATCTCCAGTCGGAAATCCAGTATCACTACCTGCGCGAGCGCTTGCAGCAGCTGCGGCTTGATGCCGCGATCATCGCCCGCGCCCGCGAGAACCTCGTCGTCACCCCCAAGCTGCGCATGTTGCTCGATGAGCAAGGCGTGCCGCTCGTAGCGGCTGCTATCCGCACCGCGTTCCCCGACGCGCCGGCCGACATCATTGGCATCGATCCGGTCCGCAACGTCTTCGATGGCGGACCTGCAGGCGAAGGCGAGAACGACAACGGAGCGATGATGTTCTTCCTCCAAAGGCGCGTCGAGGCGCTGCGCGACCTGGTCGCCCCCGAAGCGGGCATCATCCTCGCCCACCACACGAAGAAGCTCAGCAAGCAGCAGGTGAAGGAAGACCCCTTCCTGGCGCTCTCCGGCGCCAGCGCGCTGCGTGGCTACTACACCTCGGGAATGATCCTGTTCCGCCCGGATGAGGAGCAGACCCAGCGCGAACTGCATGTCGAGCTGCGCAACGGCCCAGGCCTCGAGCCCATGCTGGTCGACAAACGCGGCGGTGCCTGGGTTGAGCTCGACCGGAAGGGCGAGCGCCTGGTGCGGAGGGACATCGGCGGCAAGCTCGATGCCGAACGCACCCGCCGGCACGACGTCATTCTGGAAATCATCGCCAACGAGGCCCGCGACGGAAGGATCTTCACCGGCGGCGCCTTCGCCGCACAATTCGAAAACACGCATGGCCTGGGTGGTGACGACACCATCGCGCGCCGCATCAACGTCCTCGCCAACAAGGGCTACATCAAGTTCCTGCGCGACGCGCCCGAGCTCGGCATCCCGGTCAGCAAATCCACCAAGGGCTACCTCCTGGTGCAGGACATGCTGTTCGGGACAGACGGCGAGACGGTCGATCCCGAGACAGGCGAGATCACCCGCACCCTCGTTCCATTGCTGCCAACGCACTTCCAATCGGAGACCAACAGCGCGGTTCTGCCCGTCGAGAATCCTGAAATCTGGGTGTTGAGCGACCCGGAGGCGAAGGCATGAAAGGCCCGGTCGATACGATATCGCACTGTGCGGAACTTGCTGCGGAACTTCCAAGTTCCGCAAGTTCCGCAAGCTTGCGGAACTTCTCTGCGGAACTTGAATCTCCCAGCGATCTCAATGAGTTGACTAAGTTCCGCAAGTTCCGCAGCGAGGCTTTGCGGAACTTGCTTGCGGAACTTCAAAATATCTCATCCATTCAATTCCTTAGGGAAGTTCCGCAAGTTCCGCAAAATGCCTCCCCCCTACGGGGGGTGTGCGTGCGCGTCCCAAAGACGCGCGCACACCACACCCGGGGGCGCTGGGTTCGGGTTCGGGGACCACCCCCTATCAGGGTCAATCCACCCCAGCCGGGCAGCGACGACGAGCTCCGCCAAGAACCGCGCCGTCGCCACCCTCACCAGGATCATCCCCTTTCGGAGACCACCATGGCAGTTCCGACTCTCACCATGCCCGCCGTGCATGCAAGCGGCCCGCCGATCATCACCCCGCCCAGGATCAGCTTGGCGCACCACGCCGTGCTTGCTCTCGATCTCGGCACCACGACCGGATGGGCGCTGCGGCGCCACGACGGCGGCATCACCTCCGGCACCATGACCTTCAAGCCGACCCGGTTCGAGGGCGGTGGGATGCGCTTCCTGCGCTTCTGTGGCTGGCTGACCGAGGTCGCCGCCCTGTCCGGCGGCATCACGCGCATCGCGTTCGAGGAAGTGCGGAGGCACGTGAGCACGGATAGCTCCCACGCCTATGGCGGTTTCCTCGCCACGCTCACCGCCTGGTGCGAGCAGGAATCCATCCCCTACGAGGGCGTCCCGGTCGGCACGATCAAGGCCTTCGCCACCGGCAAGGGGAATGCCAACAAGGCCGCGATGATGGCTGCGATCGAGGCTCGTGGCTTTCGCCCCGCCGATGACAACGAGGCCGATGCCATCGCCTTGCTGTTGTGGGCGACCGAGCCCACGGGAGGCCGCGCATGAGTATCCATGGCGCACCGCAACCACCCCGCTCCTGCCTGGACCGTGGCATCCGCAGCCCGATCAACGACACCGAGGTCAACGCCATGCGCGCCGCCGCCTGGCACCGGCATGGCGTGGCCTCGATCCCGGTCGAGGACATCCACGATCCCTGGCTGCGCCAGGCCATCACCAACGAAGCCAACCGGCGCTGGGGGCGTCGCAACGGGGAGAACCACCATGGCCGGTAAGCGCAAGGCGAAACGGGTGGTCGAGGATCTCTCGAGGCCCTCACAGTGGCGGCTCCAGCATGGCAATTTCTCGGGACCGATCCGCGCATCGGATCCGGAGACGGGCTCGCCCGTGCAGCATCGCCGTGCGGTGGACACGCTGGGCATGATGCTGGCCAGTGGCAGCATCTCGCCGCAAATGCACGATGCAGGTGAGATCTTCCGCGGGCTGTTCCGCGCCGCGTGCTTCGACAGCATGTCGACGTCGCAACTCCTGCGCGTCCCCGGCTCGCGCGTCGACACGCTCTCCACCATGCAGATCGAGGCCCGGCGCCGTGTTGCGGCGGCACTGGACCTGCTCGGTGGACACGAAAGCCCCTGCGGCTCCTGCGCTTGGTTCGTTGTCGGCCTGGAGTTTTCGGTCCGTGAGTGGTCGATGCGCCAGGGTTGGGCAGGACGGACGGTGCATGGCCCTGTCGGGCAGGGCATCCTGGTCGGCACGCTGGGTACGCTGGCCGTGCACTTTGGCCTCACGCCGCGAGCGAAGGTCGCGTGATGCAGCGTGGCCGGGGCGAGCTGCATTCGCCCCGGTCATGCTGTTACAATTCACCATCTGGCGGCACCGAAATCGATAAGTCTAAAGTCACGACACGTAGAGAAGGTGCGTCGAGCGCCAGCGCTGCTTTCCATCTCCAGGGTCCTTGCTGGCCCCGCTGTATGCGGGGGGCGGAAGCGCGCAACATCGCTAGCGCCAGGCCGAAAAATAGGGTTGCGGTTTGCAGCCTTTTCCATGTGCGATCAGCCAGATAGCCCGCAAACCATACCGTGCGAGGTTTGCACCCGCGGGCCGCATGGTTTGCACCCACTCCGAAATCTGGATGACATGATGACGCTCCCCTGGATGGCGGCGAAGATCCTGCTGCGTCCGGTGGCGGAGCTGCGCCCGCACGCCGGCAACGCCCGCGTCCACAGCGCCGAGCAGTTGGAGCAGATCAAAGCCAGCATGCTGGCCTTCGGCTTCACCAACCCGCTGCTGGTGGACGAGGACGGCGTACTGATCGCTGGCCACGGTCGTCTCGAGGCCGCGTCGGCGCTCGGCATGGCCAAGGTGCCGGTGATCGTGCTGCGCCATCTGTCCGCCGTGCAGAAGGAGGCGCTGCGGCTCGCCGACAACCGCATCGCGGAGAACGCGACCTGGGACCAGGCGCTGCTGCGTGACGCGCTTGCCGCTATGCAGGCGGTGCCTGACATCGACCTCGGCGCGCTCGGCTTCTCGGCGGATGAGCTCGCGAACATCCTCGCGGCGGCTGGAGATGCCGTGTCCGACGGCGACGCGCCCGAGGCTCTGTCCGCGGATTCCGCCGAGGGGGACGGTGCGACTGGCGCGGCGGCCACCGGGGCGGAGCCGGCGGAGGACCCTGCCGACGCCGAACCGGAGCCGCCGCGCCAGGCCGTCACCCGCCCCGGTGACCTCTGGCTGCTCGGCGACCATCGCCTGCTCTGCGGCGACAGCACCGATGCCACCACTGTGGCGCGCGTGATGGGCGAAGACCACGCCGCGCTGCTGTTCACCTCCCCACCCTATGGAAACCAGCGGGACTACACGACCGGCGGCGGCACCGATTGGGACGCCCTGATGCAGGGCGTGTTCCACCATCTCGACGCGGCCATGCGGCCGGACGGCCAGGTGCTGGTGAACCTCGGCCTGATCCACCGCGACAGCGAATGGATCCCCTATTGGTCCGGCTGGCTCGACTGGATGCGCGCGCGCGGCTGGCGCCGGTTTGGGCTGTACACCTGGGACCAGGGGCCCGGCCTTCCCGGCGACTGGAACGGGCGCCTCGCGCCGGCCTTCGAGTTCGTCTTCCACTTCAACCGCCAGGCCCGACAGGCGAACAAGATCGTGCCCTGCAAGTGGGCCGGCACGCCGAACAAGGGCAGCGGGCTGCGCGCCGCCGACGGCACCATCTCGGAGTACCAGCACGCCGGCCTGCCCGTGCAGGACTTCCGGATCCCCGACAACGTGCTGCGCCTGACCCGCCACAAGGGTCGCGGCATTGAGACCGAGCACCCGGCAGTGTTCCCGGTGGTGCTGCCCGAGTTCTTGATGCGCACCTACACCGACGAGGGCGAGGTGGTCTTCGAACCCTTCGGTGGTAGCGGCACCACGATCCTGGCCGGCCAGCGCACCAACCGCCGCGTGCGCGCGATCGAACTGGCGCCCGCCTATGTGGATCTGGCGATCGCCCGCTGGCGGATGCTGCATCCCGATCTGCCGGTAACGCTCGCGGACGATGGCCGCGACTACGACGCCGTTGCCGCGGCGCGGACGGAGGTCACCGCCGATGCAGCCTGATCTCGTCGTCTCCTCGCTGCCGGTGGCGGGGCTGGTCCCGTATGCCGAGAACGCGCGCACGCATTCGCCGTCACAGGTGGCGCAGATTGCCGCCTCCATTGCCGAGTTCGGCTTTGTGAACCCGGTGCTGGTCGACGCCGAGGGCGTGCTCATCGCCGGCCATGGTCGCGTCATGGCGGCAAAGCAGCTCGGGCTCGCCTCCGTGCCGGTGCTGCGGCTCGGCCATCTCTCCCCCGCGCAGGCGCGTGCGCTGCGTCTCGCCGACAACCAGATTGCCCTGAACTCCGGCTGGGACGAGGGGCTGCTGGCCGCTGAGATCGCGCGCATCCGCGACGAGGCGGTGGTGGACCTCGACGTGCTCGGCTTCTCCGGCATGGAGCTCGACCGGTTGCTGGCCGCAGCCGATGCCGGTCTCGGCGACGATGCCGACGAAGCACCGCCGCTGCCAGTGGTGCCGGTCAGCCGGACAGGTGATCTGTGGATCTGCGGCGAGCACCGCCTGCTGTGCGGCGATGCGACGAAGCTGGCTGATGTCCAGCGCGCCCTTGGCGCCGGCCATCTGGCCGATATGGGCTTTGTCGATCCGCCCTATAATGTCGCCTACGAGGGCGGCACGGCGGCGAAGATGACCATCGCCAACGACGCGCTGGGCGGTGGCTTTCCCGAGTTCCTCCGCCCCGCGTTGGCGAACCTGCTCTCGGTCACGAAGGGCGCCTGCTACGTCTGCATGTCCTCCTCCGAATGGCCGACGCTGCATCGCGTCTGGCAGGAGGCTGGCGGCAAATGGTCCAGCACGATCATCTGGGCGAAGAACACCTTCGCGCTCGGCCGCGCCGACTACCACCAGCAGTTCGAGGCGATGCTCTACGGCTGGAAGGCGGGCGCGCAGCACTACTGGTGCGGTGCGCGCGACCAGGGGAATGTCTGGCACTTCGACAAGCCGGCGCGCAACGATCTGCATCCCACGATGAAGCCTGTGGCGTTGGTCGAGCGCGCCATCCGCAACAGCAGCAAGCCGCGGGACACGGTGCTGGACTGCTTCGGCGGCTCGGGCACGACGATGATCGCGGCGGAGCGCACGGGACGGCGCGCCGTGCTGCTGGAGATCGATCCCGCCTATGCCGATGTCATCGTGCGGCGCTGGCAGGAGACGACCGGCGAGGCAGCGGTTCTGGAGGGCGATAATCGCGTCTTCGCTGATGTCGCCGAGGCGCGATTGATGACCGACAAAGCCCAATCATAGCAACAAGATAACGCTGCATCTTGCTTGGCTCCCGCGCGCCACAGCGGGAATGTCTCGTCACACGCAGAGCACCCCGCCCTGCACCATGACGGAGACCACCATGACCGACCGCGAAGCCCGCGCCGCCCGCAACCAGGAACGCAGCCTGGCCGCCTTCCTGGCGAAGAAGGCCGAATTCGACGCCCTCCTCGCGGAGCTCACCCAGGCCAGCGAGGATCATTTCGGCGCGGACCCCGAGACGGTGCTTTGGGGCGAAGCGGCCTGGCTTTCGGATGCCACCGCGAAGCTGAAGGACATCGCGGACCAGCATTTCCGCCGCGGCGAATACGCCTGCTGACGCGGACCACTTCCGCACCGCCCCGCAAGGCTTGGCCTGCGGGGCTCCCGGCAGTAGGGGCCGATGACCGGCACCCGGAACCGGAGACCACCACGATGACCAAGCTTTCCGACACCCAGCGCGTGATCCTGAGCGCCGCCGCGCAGCACGAAATGGGCCTCGCCCGCGCGCCGAAGACCCTGCCAGCCGCGGCCCGCAACGCGGTATTCCGCAGCCTGATCAAGAACAACCTGCTCACCGAGATCAACGCGCCGCGGGAGCGTGTCGGGCTGGGCTGGCGGCAGGATGACGACGGCACCTGGATCGTGGCGCGCATCACCGACGAGGGGCTGCGCGCCATCGGCATCGACCCGAACGAGGGCGACGCGCGGACCGGCGAGCCCGACTGCTCGGGCATCGAGGGCAGCGTGGCCGACACGGCGCCCACGGTGGCGCCCGGCACCACGCCGGGGGATAGCCCCGCCCCCGCCAACGAAGCCGCCCAGGCCGCGCCCCTGACGGAGGAAATCGCCATGCTCGACCAGGCCCTGGCCACACGCGCCGCCGCGCCGCGCGCCAGCCTGCGCGATGCCGCCGCGGCGATGCTGGCCGCCTGGGACGCCAGCCCGGCGCAGGACGCGACCGACAACCCGATCAGCCGCGCCATCGAGGCCCTGCGCGCCGCCATCGCCGGCAAGCCGCCCCGCGCCGCGCGCGAGCCGGGCGCGCCCCGCAAGCCGCGCGAGGGCACGAAGCAGGAGCAGGTGCTGGCCATGCTGCGCCGCCCCGAGGGCGCAACCATCGCCCAGATCGCGGAGGCCACGGGCTGGGTGCCGAACACGATCCGCGGCTTCTTCGCGGGGCTTAAGAAGAAGGGCCACGCGGTCGAGGTGCGCGAGCGCATCCGTCAGGTCGGCCCCAACAAGACCGGCGCGAAGGGGTCCTTCACCGTCTATGCCTTGGCGGAGTGAAGCGCCTCAGCCACAGTATCGAACATCATCGGAAGCGCCGGGGATCATCCAGATTCCCGGCGCTTTATCGAGTTGGCTGCGCTCCGACACAGCGCGAATCGTCCGTCACGCGCAGGGGCATCCCGCCCCGCCAGACGGAGACGACGATGACCATCACCACCCTCCCGCACGAGACTGCCGAAGGCCCGCAGGACCGCGCCGCCTGGCAGCAGCTTCTCGCCACCGCGCCGCGCAGCAAAGACAGCGTGGGCCGCGCGACCATTCAGGTCTGCACCGCCAGCGACGGGCGCGGGATCTTCGCCACGGTGGACTACGCCACCTGGCAGACCGAGAAGGAGGAGGGCTGATGCCCTCCGAGCGACGCTGGATCATCCTGGCGCAGGATGGCCGGCACGTGACCATGGGCCGCGCCGCGCCGCCCAACGAGGCGGAGGTCGAAGCCGCCGCCGCGGCGCTTGTAGCGCAGGGCCTCGCCGGTTGGCTCGCCACGCTGGACGGAAACTACTGGTCGCGCCGCCGCGTGGCGCTCACGCCGTTGCAGATGCTCGGCGACGGCGCCGCGCTGGATTGGCCCGCTGCCATCACCGCCTTTGAAGCCGCCCGCCAGCGCGCCCTTCGTCCCCTCTGACAAGGCCGGCATCGCCATCACGCGCGGCGGGAGGTCGCCGCCATGCCGGAAATGACCGCCTCCACGCGCGAGGCCGCGCGCCGCCTCGGCGTCAGCGACACCGCCATCCACAAGGCCGAACGATCCGGCCGCATCGCCCGCGAGCCGGACGGCCAGTGGGACATCGACAAGACCCGCCGCCGCCTGACCGAGACCGCCGACCCCGCCCGCTCACCCCTGGCCAACGGCGCCAGCGCAGACGGCACGCCATTCGCCCGGCTGAAGGTCGCGCAGCTCGCCCTGAAGGTGGAGGCGCAGCGCCTCTCGCTGGACGAAACCAAGCGCCGCCTGCTCGACGTCAACGAGGCCAATGCCGCGCTCGACGAAATCGGCAGCACGATGCGCGACGCGCTGCTGAACTGGCCCGCGCGCGTCTCGGGCCTGATCGCCGCCGAGATTAGCGTCGACCCGCATCTGCTGCAGACCATCCTGCAGAGCCACATCAACGACCTGCTGACGGAGGCGGCCGATCGCTTCGATCCAGCAGGCCTCGGAGGGGACCGGTCTTCGCAGCCGTGAGCATGTGCGCCGGCGTGTCGGCGCCATGCTCCGCCCGCCGCCGCAGCTCACCGTCTCGGAATGGGCTGAGCGGCACCGCATGCTCGGCAGCCGTGCCTCCGCCGAGCCAGGGCCGTGGCGCACCAGCCGCACGCCCTACCTGAAGGACGTAATGGACGCGCTGTCCGCGGTGCATCCCGCCCGGCGCGTCGTGTTCATGAAGGGCGCGCAGGTGGGCGCAACGGAGAGCGGAAACAACTGGCTTGGCTACATCATGCACCACGTGCCGGCGCCCGCGCTGGCGGTGCAGCCGACCGTGGAATTGGCCAAGCGCTTCTCGCGCCAGCGCATCGACCCGTTGCTGGAGGAGACGCCGGCGCTGCGGGAACGGGTGGCGCCGGCCCGCGCGCGGGACAGCGGCAACACCATGCTGTCAAAGGAATTCCCCGGCGGCATCCTGGTGCTGACGGGTGCGAACAGCGCGGTTGGGCTGCGCTCGATGACGGCGCGATTCCTGTTCCTCGACGAGGTGGATGCCTATCCGGGCGATGTCGCCGGCGAGGGCGATCCGATTGCCCTGGCCGAGGCCCGGGCGCGGACCTTCGGCTGGCGCCGCAAGGCCTTCCTGGTCAGCACGCCCACCATCGCCGGCCGCAGCCGGATCGAGCGGGAGTACCTTGCGAGCGACCAGCGTCGGTTCTTCGTGCCGTGTATGGCGTGCGGGGAGATGCAGTGGCTGCGCTTTGAGCGGCTGCTCTGGGAGAAGGGAGTGCCGGAGACGGCGCGGTATCACTGCTCGGCCTGCGACCACCCCATGCAGGAGCACGACAAGACCGCCATGCTCGGCGGTGGGGAATGGCGCGCGACGGCCGAGGGCCAGGATCCACACACCATCGGCTTTCACATCTCGGCGCTGTACTCGCCGGTGGGCTGGCTGTCCTGGGAGCAGATCGCCCGCGATTGGGAGGCGGCCCAGGGCAAGCCCGAGGACATCAAGACCTTCAAGAACACGGTGCTCGGCGAGACCTGGCAGGAGCAGGGTGAGGCGCCGGATTGGGAGCGCCTGGTCGAGCGCCGCGAGGATTTTCCGATGGGCGTGGTGCCCACGGGCGCGCTGGTGCTCACCGCCGGCGTGGACGTGCAGGACGATCGTCTGGAATGTGACGTCTGGGGCTGGGCCGAGGGTTTTTCGTCGTGGCTGGTCGACCACGTGGTGATCCAAGGCAGCCCGCGAGACCGCGAGCCTTGGGACGAACTGGCGAAGCTGTTCGCTCGGGACTGGCCCCGCCATGGCGGCGGCGCGATCCGCATCGCGCGCCTGTGTGTCGACACGGGCGGCCGCGACACCGCCGCCGTCTATGGTCATCTGCGCCGCCTGCGGGATCCGCGCATCGCGCCGACCAAGGGCATCGACGGCTGGAACCGCGCGCAGCCCGTCCAGGGCCCGACGCCGGTGGATGCGCTGGTCAACGGCCAGAAGCTCCGCCGCGGCCTGAAGCTCTGGACTGTGTCGGTCTCGACCTGGAAGGCGGATCTCTATCGCCGCCTTTGGCTCGGCCGCGGCGACGCGGAAGAACTGCCGCCCGGCTGGGTACATCTGCCGCGCGCGATCGACGTCGAATGGGTCAAGCAGCTGGTCGCGGAGCAACTGCGCACGACGAAGGATCGCCGCGGCTTCGCCCGGCAGGAATGGGCCAAGCTGCGGGAACGGAACGAGGCGCTGGACTGCGCGGTGCTGGCGCGGGCGGCCCTCTGGCTGCTTGGCGCCGATCGCTACGGCGAGCGCTTCTGGGCGCAGCTGCGCGAGCAGGTGGCCAATGCCCCACTACAACCGAGCGAAGTTCCCGGCGCGGGGAATGTCGCTCGCCCATCACCGCCGTCCCTGACAGCGCCGGTATCGGGGCCCGGCACCCAGCGCCCGCGTGGCTGGCTCGCGCCGCGCAGCGGCTGGCTTCGCTGAAAGAGGCACCTCAGGCTGATCAGCAACCTCCGCGGCGCTCTTGATCTGGATGACCCTGTCTAATCCTCCGCAGCATCAGCAGCGTCAGGAACCCTATCGACTGTGCAGACGGCCGCGCGTCTCTGCAGAAAGGCGCTGCGGTAGACCGCATAGGCATCGAGCGATTGCGCATCAATGCGCACGAGTTCGCGGTGGAGCTGGGCGTAGTCGACGAGGGCCTCAGTTCCACTCCACGCAAAGTAGACGTCTGATCCCACGGCTTGAGAGAGCGCGGCACTCGTCGCAACCAAGGCACTTGCATCCCGCAGGGTGGATGGCCCGAGCAGCGGGAGCACAAGGAAGGGTCCACTCGGCACGCCCCACCGGCAGATCGCATCCGCGACCGCAAAGGCTTGGCGCGGGTAGCCCAAGACAGCGGCCCAGTCGTGGACGCCACCGAGTCCAAGAGTTGAGTTGATGGCAAAGCGAACCGCGGCGTTTGCTGCCACGGCGACATCACCAGCAACCAAGCCGCTCAACGCTGTGACCGGCTCGTTCAAATTGGCCAGCGCGTTGCTGACGCTGCGCCGGAGCTCGGCCGGGGTCGCGGAGAGGTAAAGCGCCGCCATCGGGCCCAGCAGCTTGGCGTGAATGTCCCTGTTGAAGGCGTGGATCCTGCGGTTGACCGCCTCGAACGGGTCGGTGGCCTGCGCTGCCGCGGGCTGCGCGACAATCAGCAAGGCGCAGGCGACCAGCGGGCAGAGAGTTCGAAACTGCATCCAAGCCACTCCGGTTCTGCTGGCCATGTGCGGCTGCGTCGGCAGCCGAACCATCGACAGCAATGAGCACCTGCGTCGGTTCAAACGTCAATTGGACTTCGGGAGTACAGATACCATGGACCCGACCGTCCTCGCCTGGGCGCTCACGCAGCCCGCCGGCACCCGCGCCGCAGTTCTGGCTGCGGCGTTCACAGGCGGCACCACGCGTGTGACCTTCGACGGGCGCACGGTTGAGTACCGCTCGCTCGATGAGCTCGGCCGTGCGCTGTCCGTCCTGCACGCCGCCGAGAACAACGCCGCACGCCGGCCCAACGTCACCTTCGCCAGCTTCTCCCGCGAGGGCAGCAGGTGATGGGCCGTCTCCGTGATGTCTGGCTCGCCCTGCGCGGTTATGCCGCAGCCCAGGATAGCCGCGCCTCCGCTTGGACAGCCTCCGGTGCCAGCGCGACCGCCGAGGTCGGGGCCGCCGCACCCACCGTCGCACGCCGCGCCCGCGATGCCGTCCGCAACGACCCCTATGCCGCCCGGATCGTCGATCTCTGGACCGGCAATGCGGTCGGCGCCGGCATCACCACCCGCTGGCCCGACAAGCCCCACGCCGAGGCCTGGCGCCGCTGGTCCGACAGCACCGCGTGCGACGCGGAGGGCCGGCTCGACCTCTATGGCCTGCAGGCTCTGGTCATGCGGGCCGTGGTGGAGAGCGGTGAATGCTTCGTCCGCCTGCTGCCGGCCGACATCACGACCACCAATCCGATTGGCCTCCGGCTCCAGGTGCTGGAAAGCGATCACCTGGATACCGCCCGCAACGGCATGGTCGAGGGGCGACCCACCCTGCAGGGCATTGCCTTGGGCGATGCAGGCGAGCCCGTCGCCTATTGGCTGCACCGCATCCACCCCGGCGCATCCTGGCTCATCCCTTCCGGCGGCCGCCTGACCAGCGAGGCGGTACCGGCGCGTGACGTCCTTCACATCTATCGCAAGCGGCGCCCCGGCCAGCTGCGCGACGTGTCCTGGCTCGCACCCGTGCTCACCCGCCTGCGGGATCTGGGCGACTATGAGGCCGCCCTGCTGATGAAGGCCAAGATCGAGGCCTGCCTCGCCGCGGTCGTCTCCGAGGATGGCGACGACGCCCTGACCGGCCCGGCCTCGGGCCTGCTGCGCGACGCCCAGGGCCGGACGGTGGAGAGCTTTGAGCCGGGGATGATCCTGTATCGCCGCGGCATGGGATCGGTGGAGGTCGTGAATCCCTCCGGTGGTGGATCGCACGCGGCCTTCGCACGGCGCGCGCTGGAAGCCTCCGCCGTCGGCACCGGCCTGACCTACGACCAAGTCGCCGGCGACCTCACCCAGGCCAACTACTCCTCCCTCCGCGCGGGAAAGATCGAGTTCCGCCGTCTCTGCGAGCAGGTGCAGTACGGCATGCTCATCCCGATGCTGGTGCGGCCTATTGCCGATCGCTTTCACCAGCAGGGCGCGCTGCTCGGGTTGTGGGGATCTGACGTGCCCGACGGCATGTCGCACGTCCCGCCTGCGCACGAGATGATCGATCCGCTCAAAGATACCACGGCGCTGATTGCCCAGGTGCGCGCGGGCTTCGTGCCGCAACCCGAGGCCGTCGGCGCCTTTGGCTATGATTTCCGCCAGGTGGTGGAAATGATCCGCGAGGCCAATGCCCTGCTGGACGATGCGGGCCTCTCGCTCGACACGGATCCGCGCCGCGTCGCGAAGTCCGGCGCCGCCCAGGACGCCGCCCAACTGGCCGCCATCGAGATCGCCGCCACCGGTGCTGCGTCACCCGCTCGTCTCACCGAGCCGTGATCCTTCAACCCGAGGAATCCATCATGTCCCTGCATGTTGAATGCAGCACGGCACCGCGCGACCATTTCGGCCGGCTGCTCTCCCCGCTGGAATCCGCCGAGGGCCTGATCTGGTCCGAGACCCTCGCCCCCGGCCAGACCAGCGAACCCCTGCCGGCAGGCGCCGGCCTCATCCTCACCCTGACGCCCATGGTGGATCTTTGGTTGGCGATGGGTGCCGAGCCGGATGCCACCAAGGCCCCGCGCCGCTGGCTGCGTGCCGGCATCGCCCGGACCTTCGAGGCGAGTGGTGGCCTGCGCATTGCCTGGGCCAGCACCGTGCCGGACAGCCCGCCCGTGCCGCGCCGCAAGCCCAAGCCAGCCGTCACGGAATCGCAGGCATGACCGAGCCCATCGAACCGTCGATCACGGCCTGCCGCGCCCTGGCCGCGCCTGTCACCGTTGACCGTGCCGCCCGCACTGTCGAGGTGATCTGGTCCACCGGCGCCCGCGCTCGCAATTTCGTGCCCTCCCTCGGCCTCATCACCGAGGAACTGGACATGTCGTCCAACGCCGTGCGGATGGACGGGCTGCGCTCCGGCCGCGCCCCGGTGCTGAACACCCACCGCCGCGGTGATGCGCGGGATGTGCTGGGTCGCGTCACCGCCGCCCGCCTCGAGGCCGGCCGCGGCTATGCCACGCTCCAATTCTCGGCCGCTGCCGATGTCGAGCCAGTCTGGCAGCGCATCGCCGACGGCACCTTGCGCGCGGTGAGCGTCGGCTATCGCGTGCACCGCTACGACCAGGCGCCCGACGCTGCCACCGGCCAGACCATCCATCGCGCGGTGGATTGGGAGCCCTTCGAGATCTCCATCGTCCCCATCCCCGTGGATGCGGCCGCCGCCGTGCGCGGCGAGGGCGAGGCTGACGGCCCCGCTACCGCCGTCGAGCCCGCTTTGCCTGATCCCATCCCCATTGAGGAACGACCCATGCCCGAGACCACGCCCGCCACCCCATCCGCGCCCATCCCGGCGCCCGAGGAAACCCACGTGACCGCCACGCCCACCGTACCGACGCCCCCGGCCACACCGCCCGAGCCGGCTCGCGCTGCGCCCGACCTGGACGCCGTCCGCGCCGAGGCGGAGCGCGCCACCGTCGAGCGCATCGCTGGCTATGAGCCCGTCCTGGCCGCTGCCCGCGGCCTGCTTCCCGAGGCGCGCGTGGATGAAATGCGCCAGGTGGCCATCCGTGAGCGGCTCTCGTCCGAGGTGCTGCGTGGCCGCCTTTGGGAGGCCTTCACCAGCGGCGCCGCTCGCCCCTCCCTGCCCGCCCGCCCCGAGACCGGCCCCGGGAACGACGATCCGGCACAGATCCTCGACGCGATGGCGGAAGCACTCGCCATGCGCTCCATGCCGGGATACCAGCCCGCCGCCGGGGCCTCGGGCCGCCATGCAGAGTTCATGGGCTGGCGCCCCTCCGACATGATCGGCGCACTCCTGCGCGTCCGCGGCGAGCGCAACGTGCCGCGCAACCCCACCCTGCTGGCCGAACGTGCCTTCCAGACCACCTCGGACTTTCCGCTGTTGCTCTCGGCTGCCGCCAACAAGATGCTGCTGGCCGCCTATCAGCCGGCGCAGCCCAGCTATCGGACGATCTTTCTCCGTCGCGACTTCCGGGACTTCAAACCGCATCGCCACCTGCGCGTGGGCGACTTCCCGACGCTGCTGCCGCTGACGGAAAACGGCGAGATCCAGGCCGGCACCATGTCCGAAAGCCAGGAGATCGTCCTGCTGCAGACCTTCGCACGCCGCATTCGGGTGACGCGCCCCATGCTGGTCAACGATGATCTCGGCGCCTTCACGGACTTCGCGGCGGCCATCGGTCGGCGCGTGGCGGATTTCGAGAATGCCACCGCCTATGCCCTGCTGAACTCGGCCAACGGCGATGGCCCGACGCTCACCACGGGTGCGGCACCGGTCTTTGCGACGGGCGTGGCTCGCGCCAACAAGGCCTCGGCCGGCACGGCGCTCGATCTCACCAACCTCGCCCTCGGGCGTGCGGCGGTAATGCGGCAAAAGACCCTGGACGGACTGCCCATCGCCATGGGCTCGTCCATGCGCCTGCTGGTCGGGCCGAGCCAGGAACTCGCGGCTCGGCAGCTGACCGTGAGCGTGGCGGCGACCCAGACCAGCAACGCCAATGTCTATGCGGGCTTCATTCAGCCGCTGGTCGAGCCGCAGATCTCCGCCAATCGCTGGTATCTCTTCTCGGACCCGCTGGCCGCACCGGTCTATGTCTATGGCTACCTCAACGGTGCCGAGGGGCCGCAGGTCACCACCGGGCCGGTCTCCGGCGTGGATGGCGTCGAGGTGTCGGTGATCTTTGACTTCGGCGTGGGCGCCATCGACTGGCGCGGCGCCTGGTTCAATCCGGGCACCTGATAACGGATCTAGAGGGGAGCACGCCGCGATAGCGTCGTGCTCCGCCGATCATCGTTGAGGTGGGCCGACGACCAGCTCGATCAGCAAGGCGCCAGACCACATCGCCAGGATCAGCATAACCAGCCCGACGATGACGAACACGCCGAGATTGATCCAGTAGAGTTCCGGTGCCTGGCCGCGATCGATGGCTCGGCCGCGAAACGAGAAAATCCCGGTCCGCAAGGCATCGGCCACAGGGACCGCTGCCGTCATTGTCAGCGAGGTCGAGAGCAGAAAGCCCAGGATCACACCTGCTCCGCCCAGCGTTCCCATGATCGCGATCACCACGACCAGGAGCGTGGCGGCAGCCCCCACGGCCAGGACGATCTTCCAAAGCTGCTGCACCACTCGGCTCCGACCCCTCTTCCGCGCCGCACCATCAGCGAAAACGCGACGCGCGCCAACGCCCGATCGCGCACGGCTGCAATCCATTCGCTCCAACCCAGAGGATCCCTCCATATGCGCAACTACGTGCAGCCAGGCGACAGCTTGGCTTTGACCGTCCCCTATGCGGGCGGCGTTACCTCCGGCCAGGGCGTCCTGGTCGGCGCGATCTTTGGTGTGGCCGCCGTCGATGGCGCGCAGAACGCTGTGATCGAATGCCAGACCAAGGGCGTGTTCGACGTGACCAAAGAACCGGCGCTGGCTATCACTGCCGGCGCGCGGCTCTTCTGGGACAATACCAACCGCCGCCTCACCACCACAGCCACCGGCAACTTTCAGGTGGGTCTGGCCGCGGTGGCGGCACTGGCCGCCGACACCACGGTCCGCGCCGTCCTGATCCGCGTTCCGGCGATTGGCACGTGATGGCCAGCGCGCTGCTGCCGCGGGACCGGGAGCGGCTACGCGGCGTCCATCCTGATCTCGTGCGGGTGGTCGAGCAGGCGCGTATCTCCGTGCCCTTCATCGTCGTGGAGGGGCTGCGCTCCCGTGAGCGGCAGGCGCAACTTGCGGCGGCCGGCCGCTCCAAGACCATGAACAGCCGGCACCTCACCGGGCATGCCGTCGATCTGGCACCCTGGACAGATGATGGCGACGGCGTCGTCGAGAGCGGCGAGCTGACATGGACGCGGGATGCGATGGCGCCGGTCGTTCTCGCCATACGCCAAGCCGCTGCGGCCCTCGGGATCGCCATGATCCATGGCCATGACTGGGGGTGGGACAGCCCCCATCATGAGCTGGATCGGCGCATCTATCCCGGAAAGGAGCCAGCATGAGCGCTTTCGCGCAAGCGCTGGCCGCGCTCCACGCCGATCCCAATCTGGGTGAGGACGCGGCCTATCTGCCACCCGGCAATGGCACGCCTGTGCCCTGCCGCGTCCTCCGACGCCAGCCCGATCCGGTGATGGAGATGGGCCAGCATCATGTCCGCCAATCCGGTGATGTGCTCGAGATCCAGATCGCCGATGTGCCCTCCCCACAAAAGGGCGGCCTGCTCCAACTGGCCAGCCGCACGCGTGAGATCTTTGACGTCCAGCTGGACGAGGCGATGCGCAGCCATCGCGTCTCCGTCCGGTGACCCAGCGTCAGACGGCCATGGCCGCCCTGCTCGCCTTTCTGCAAAACGGATTGGCCGGCCACCGTGTGCTTCGATCAACCGGAACGCCAGAAGCCATCCCGAATGGTCAGTCGTTGGTGATCCTGCATGACGGCAGCTGCGAGGCGGCCGAGCCGCTACTCTCGCCGCTGCGTTACGAGATCGTCTGGAACGCACCCGTCACTATCGACGCGGACACCGCCCCTATCCGCGATGGCGCCGTAGATACGCTCGCCGGCCTGCTCGCCGCCAATGCGACTCTGAATGGCGCCGTGGACTGGGCCGAGATCGGAATGCCCGAGGCAGAGGTCATGGCCGCGCCCTCCCTCGAAGGCCTCGGACAGCAGCCGCCGGTCTTCTCCATCTCGATCCCCATCCGCCTGCACTACCTGGCCGATAGCCCCGCGGGCTGAGGCACGCCGGCTCAGTCCGGCCCCACCCATCCATTCCCATCATCGAAGGAGACCGCCGCCATGCCCATCGGCGCACAAGGCAAAGCCGTCTCGATCTACCAGCAGATCGAGGCCACCGAGGCGGTGAAGCCTACCGGCAACTACCGCAAGCTCCCCGTCAAAAGCTTCAGCCTCGCCCCCACCGAAAACCTGCAGCAGGACGTGGTCCTGTCCAGCCCCGCCGCCACGCGCGATCCGATGGATCCCTATCGGGATTTCATTGAGCTCACGGGTGATGCCGTCATCCCGCTGGATCTGACCAATATCGGCCACTGGCTGCGCATGCTGCTTGGATCGCCCACCACATCCGGCACCACTGACTTCACGCATGTCTTTCGCTCTGGGTCTAACGCACTGCCCAGCGCCGCCTTTGAGAAGGTCTATGGCGATATCACCGGCGCACATGAGGGCTATCTGGGCGTACGGGCCAATACGCTGAACCTGCCCATCCAGCCCAGCGGTGTCGCCGAGGCTACCCTCGGCCTCATGGGACTGAGCCACACGCCCAACCTCACCTCGGCGCCGGGCATCCCCACCACCGCCGTGTTTGAACGCTTCAACCGCTTCCAGGGCAGCGTGGCGCGCAATGGCTCGGCCCTGCCGGCCTTCATGACGGGATCGCTCACCTTCTCCAATGCCATGGAGGCGGTGAAAGCCGTCCGCTCCGACCGGCGCATCGAGGGGATCGACTGGGCCGAGACCTCGGCGCAGTTCGAGGGCACCGTTCGTCTCACCACGGCCAATGCCGCCATCCTGACCGATGCCGTGGCCGGCACCCCCTGCGCGCTCAGCTATCTCCTGCAGATCAGCGCGGTGAAGTCGCTGCTGATCGAGCTTCCCCGCGTGACCCTCACCCCCACCGGCCCGCGGCTGGAGGGGCCGATGGGGATCGATCTGCCGGTGCGCGGCATCGCCAGCTTTGACGCCACCGCGGTGTGCATGCTGCGCGCCACGCTCAAGAACCAAACCGCCACCTATTGAGGATCGCATCATGCTCAAGCTCAACTTGAAGCCCGAGCCCGCCTGGCTCGAAATCGGCGGCGGCGTCCGGGTGAAGGTGCCGCCGCTCGACACCGCCATCCTGCGCGTGGTCGAGTACACCGCCTGGCGCGCATACTCGGCGCTGAAGGTCGCGGCGAATGCCGGCGACGAGGCGGCGGAACTCGACGCCTCGGCCACGGCACGCCTGGAGGGCGCCTTTGCCCTGGCAAGGGTGCGCGCGCTGGCCGGGCAAATCATCGCCTGGGAGGGCGTCACCGACGAGGCGGACCAGGTGCTGACGCTGACCCCCGAGGCGCTGGACGCCTTTGCCGCGCATCCACTGGCGGGGCCAGTGTTTGCCCGAGCCTATGACGCCACGATCCAGCCGCTGCTGGCGGAGGGAAACGGCTCCGCGCTTTCTGCGAATGGCGGTGGGGTGGTGGCTATCGATACTGCGCCGGCTGCCTCGGAGGGGGCGGCGGACGCTGTGGTGGCTGTCCCAGTATCCGTCACGCCCCGCAAAGCCCAGAAGGCGTAGCGGTACTGGAGGCGGTGGAAGCCTCCATCAGGCAGGACATGGCTGGCGTGTGGGTGGATGCCGGCGCGGCGCTCGTCCTGGCCACAGCCTTTGGCGTGGAGGGACGCGCGGCGGCGTATCTCATCACCAAGGCTGCGCGCGGAATTGCCGCTGGCGTGGCCAAGGGGCGCGAGAGCGAAGGTTAAGCCGCCACTCGCTTGGCGCGGGACCGCGATGCGGGCGCTGGCAAATACGGACGGATCAGCAGTTCAGCAGGGACATGCCACTTGTGAAAGATGACCCAAACCTGCTCCTTCGTTAGTTCACGCTTGCGGTTCAACACCTCTGAACTGCGCGACCTGGAGCCCAGCAGATCGGCCAGGTCGCTCTGGCTGAATCCGCGCGCCTCCATCACCGCGCGCAGCGTCTCCACGGGGTCAGCCGCTTCGATGGGCCAGTGCTTGGACTCATAGGCTTCGATGAGCGTGGACAGAACGTCGAACCGTTCCGCCTCGGCGCTGCCATCCTCAGGCTCATGATCGAAATACTGCTCAACCTCGGCCAGTGCCCAGGAGTAGTCCTCTTCGTTTCGGATCGCTCGAATGTCCATCATCACACCGTCTCCGCATCAATCTTGTCATACTCGGCATGGGTTCCGACGAACTTCACCATCACGCGTTTGAATCTGTAAGAGACGCGGACGATGAGCCGATATTTGTTCCCCGCGATGTCAAAGATGATCCGGCTGTCCGCCACAAAATCAACCTTGGCACCAAACTCGGTCTTCACATCGGCGGGGCTTTTCCACTCCGCCTGATCGACCATGCCATACCATGCCCTCAGCGGCCCCTCGGCTTCTGGATGCAGCGTCCAGAACTCCCGCAGCGTGCGTTTAGACATGATCTGCATGTCCAAACCCTAGCGTGTTCCACGCGTGGGAACAATAGCAAATTCCACATTTGGGAACAAAGCGAAATCTGGCTTCTCTATGTGAGGACAGCCCTTGATGCGCATCGTCGCCAAGATCGAGGGCATCGCGCCACCCGACTGGCTGAACTCGCGCGCGCGCGTGGCGGCGCAGGCCATCTCCATCGGCATCGACGCGGCAGGCAAAGGCGCGCAACAAGATATCCGCGCCATGATCCGCGCGGCGGGCATGGGCCAACGCCTCGGCAATGCTGTGCGTCAGAGCACCTTTCCCACACCGCCGCGCTTCTCGATGCGCGCGGCCAGTGAGATCTCCGCCTCCAGCAACGCCGCCGACATCATCGAAGCCTTCTCCGAAGGGGTCACCATCCGCGGCCGCGGCAAATACCTGGCCATTCCCACCGCTGCCGTGCCGCGTGGCCGCTGGAACGCCAAGCTCACCCCGCGCGAGGTCGAGACGAGGTTTCTCCGCAAGCTCGAGCTGCGGCTGTTCCGCGGCAAGCCGGCCCTGGTTCTGGTCGAGGCGAGGACCACGCGAGGCGGTGCCGCCCGCGGCGCCACACGGCAACAGATCGCCCGCGGCCGCGCCCGTGAGGTCGTCATGTTCTGGCTCAAGGACAGCGTGACCCTGCCCAAGCGCCTGGCGCCGCGACCCATCGCCGCCACCTGGGCGCGGCGCCTCCCCAGCCTGATCGATCGCGTGGCGTCCACCCTGAAAGGCTGACCATGTCCGGCTCTGCCAATCGCTGGGTGCTGCGCCTTTCCACCGAGGGCGCGGACCAGGTGATCCGCGACCTGCGTGCGGCCGCCACCGAAAGTGCCGCGGCCGGCCGCGCCTATGACGCGCTTACCAAGGCGCAGCCCCAACTCGCCACCGGCGCCGAGCGCGCCGAGCAGGCGCTGCGCCAGCATATCGACGCCATGCGCGGGATGCGCGGCGAGCTGGGTCTCGTTTCGGCCGCCGTGGACGGGGCTGCAGGGAGCTTTGGCCGGTTCGGCTCGGCGCTCACCTCGCCTACAGCCGCCATCGCCGCCCTGTCGGCGGGGGCCGCGGCTGGCGTTACCTCTATTGCCCGCCTCGGAGACGAATACACCACCACCATGAACAAGCTGCGCGCCGCCACCGGCAGCGTGCAGGCGGCGAGTGCTGTCTATGCCGAGCTGGTGGCGATGTCCCAGCAGACGGGCGCCTCGATCTCCGAAAGTGCCGGGGCCTTCGTGCGCTTCTCGGTGGCGGCCCGCGCCATCGGCGCCACCAACGGCGAGGTGCTCCAGCTCACCCGCACCATCCAGCAGGCGGGGCTCATCTCGGGTGCCTCCACCCAGGAGGCCGCCGCTGGTGTGCAGCAGCTCGGCCAGGCCCTGGCATCGGGAACCCTGCAAGGCGACGAGCTGCGCTCCATCCTGGAGAACATGCCCACCCTCGCTGAGGCCCTGGCCCGGGAACTCGGCGTTTCGATCGGCCAGCTCCGCACCATGGGCAGCGAGGGCCAGCTCACCTCCGACCGCGTCTTCCAGGCGCTGTTGCGCGCCAGCGAGGGCATCAACAAGCAATTCACCGAGCTCACCCCCACCATGGGCCGCGCCTTTGGCGTGCTGGGCCAGGCGATGGTGGAGTTCGTCGGCAAGCTCGATCAGGCGCTCGGCCTGTCGCAAGCCATCGCGCGTGCGGCCACGGCGGCAGCGGCGGCGGTGGGGCAGGTCAGTGGCGGCATGGCGCCACGCTCGCCCGCCGAGCAGGCGGATTTCGATGTCGCCCAGGCCCGGGAGCGCATCGCCCGCCTGGAGGCAGAGGCAGCCTCCCTCAGTGGGGAGCCAGGCCTCTATGCCACCCCACGCCGCGGCACGATCTCGCGCGCCATGCAGGAGGCGGCAGCCCAGGCCCAGCCGCGTGAGGAGCGCCTGGCCGAACTCCGCCAGCGCATCGAGGC
>JBHYCX010000010.1:0-4397 GCA_051861325.1 Roseococcus sp. | reverse complement strand
CGCGCCATGCAGGAGGCGGCAGCCCAGGCCCAGCCGCGTGAGGAGCGCCTGGCCGAACTCCGCCAGCGCATCGAGGCCGAGAACACCATCATCCGCGAGGGGCTGGCACGCCGGAACCAAGCTCACATCGAGGCCGACGAGATCCGCCAGGCCGAGGAGGCGACGGCCACCGCGCGCAGGGCCGCCGCCGCCCGCACCGCCCAGACCACAGCCTTCAACACCGCCCGCGACGCTCTCGACCGTGAGGTCAAGCTGCGCGCCGACCACGCCACCCGCATCACCGCCATCGAGGTCGGGCTCGCCAATGGCAATACCGACGCGGCCGGCGCCGCCCGCCTGCGCCGCCTGGCCAATGACGAGTTGGCCGATGGGCTGCGCAGCCTGGAGCAGGCGGCGCGCGGGCGCATCGAGACGGATGAGGAGATCGCCCGGGTCTCGCGCATCGTCGAGGACATCGAGAAGGATCGTCTGTCCCTGCTGCGCGAGGGGGTCAGCATCACCCAATCCGTCCGCACAGAGGCGGAGAAATATGCCGAGCAATTGGGCGTCCTTAACGCCCTCCTGAATGAAGGCGCCATCACCCAGGAGACCTACAACCGCGCCGTGGCCGCGGCCGACCCCGCCATCAAGGCCGCGCGCGACGCAGCGCGTCAGGTGGAGCAGGACAACAAAACCACCACCGACAGCATCGTGCGCTATGCCGGGGATCGCTTTGCCGATCTCTTTGGCGACAACCAAAAGAGCTGGCGGGAGATGTGGCGGGGCTTTCTTGCCACGGCTCGCAGCACCCTGGCGCGCATCGCCGCCGAGGCGGTCATCCGACCCATCATCGCCCCCGTCGTCTCCAGCCTGGGGCTGGGATCCCTTAGCGCCAGCGGCGTGGGCCAGGCCATTGGGTTGGGCAATCTCCTGGGCGGCAGCTCGGCCCAGGCCGCAGTCGCGAGCAATGCCGGCAGCCTGGGTGCGGCCACCCAGCAGGCAGGACAGTCGGCCGGGCTATTCGGGTTGGGGCGCAGCACGGGGCTGGGCGAGGCCTTCACCGGCGGCACGGCCAATACCGGCGTCAGCTTTCTCGACAACACGCTGAACACCTCCCTCCGCCTGCCGGAGGTGACCTCCATCCTGCCAGTGGATGTCTCGGGCCCGCTGGCCCCTGCCACGGGTGGGCTCAACATCGGCGGCGCCCTGGGGGGCGTGGCCGGCATTGGTGCTGGCGCCTACGGCATTTACTCCGGCCTCCAGCGCGGTGGCATTGGCGGCTACACCACGGCGGCGGGTGGCCTCCTTAGCGCGGGCATGGGCGCCGCCTCGCTGGTGGGGCTGGGATCGCTCGGGCCACCGGGCTGGATCGCGGCCGCGGTACTTGCCATCGCGGGGGCCTTGCTGCCGGGGCAGAAGGCCTCCGGCAAGGGTCAGTCGGCCTATGTGAATGTCGATGATGGCGGCGTTGGCTATGCGGGTCTTGGTGGGGATCGCTTTAGCCAGGGCAATCGCGATCAGGCGGAGGGCGCAGCCCGGCAGATCGCGGCCCTCGCGCGTCAGGTCGGCGACAAGCTGGGTGGGGCGCAGTTCGGCGCGCAGGTTGCGGTCGGCGTCACCTCATCGCGGGGCGGTGGGCCCGGCGATCTCTATCTCGATGTGGCGGGGCGCAAGGCCCAGTTCGCCAATGATGAGGGCGGCAGCAAGGCTCTGGCCGAGGAGGCGGGTCGGCTCATCCTGCGCCAGTTCCGCGAGGCAGGCCGCGCGAGTGGCGATTACGCCGGCATCCTCAACGCCAGCGGCGACAACCTGCAGACACTCCAGGCCAACCTCGATTTCTACGAGGGGACCTACAAGGCGCTGAGCAAGTCGGCCGAGGCCGCCAGCGCCTATAGCCAGCAGCTCACCGCGGCGACCAGGCCTTATGACGACGCCATTGCCAAGGCACGCGAGTTGGGTCTGGCCGAAAGTGGCTTGGTCGCTGAGCGCGAGAAGGCCGCGGCCAAGGTGGATGCCCTCCGTGAGGCCAGCTTGGCCCAGGCCGACCTCAGCCTGACGCAGCGCGCCATCGCGGCCGGCCTCGGCAGCGGCGACACCTTCGCCTTGGCGCAGCGCGTGGCGGAGCAGCAGGCCACCCTGGCGGCGCGGGAGGAGCTCGACCAATTCCGTGAGGCCATGCGCCAGGCGGGCGCCACCACGGAGGAGGTGACGGCGCTGGTGGAGCGCCTGACCACGGTGCAAGGCGCCGAGGCCGACCAGCGGCGGGAGATGGCCGACACGCAGCGCCGCGAGGGGCTGCAGGCCATCACCAACAGCGTGCTGGAGCGGGCCGGTCAGGCGGGCTTTGGCATTGATCGGGTGGACCTGGAGGAAAGCCAGGCGGCACTCCAGGCCGCGGCGGATCTGCGCAGCCTGACCGCCGAACTCCAGCGGGTCGGCGCCGGAGCCGATCAGATCGCCGAGCTCTCAGGCGTGCTGACCCGCAGCTTTGAGGCGGAGGCGCAGCAGCGGGCGGCATTGCGGGCCGCAGCGGCTGGCGCGGCGCCGGCCGTTGCGGCAGTGGCGCGCGCCGTGGATCAGCTCGGCATCAATGCCTCCGCCCTCGACCTGTTCCAGCGGGCGTTGAACGCGGGGTTGGGCGTGGATGCGCGCTGGCTGGAGGAAAGCCGTGCGGCGATCCAGGGCGAGCGCGACGTCAAGGCGCTGCGGATCAGCCTCGTCGAGATGGGCGCCACGGCCGACGAGGTGGCTGCTCAGGTCGCCCTGCTGGCCCAGGTCCAGCAAGCCGAGGCAGCACAGCGCGCCAAGGCTGCGGCGGAGGCCGCGCAGGCCGCCGCTGATGCCGCCCAGCAGAAACGCCAGGAGGCCGTTCGGAGCGCGCAATCCGCCTACGTCTCGGCGCTCGACGCCGAAATCAGCCAGCGCGAGCGGCTGACCTCTACGGCCCGCGCGAATGTCGATGCGCTGCGTGCCGCGGCTGAGGGGTTGCGGGACTACACGCGCGGCCTGGTGCTCGACGCCAATCTCTCGCCGCTCACCATGAGCCAGCGGCTGGAGGAGAGCCGCGCGCAATATGATCGCCTGGCGGGGCTGACGCAGACCGGCACTGCGAGCGACCGGGCCAATGCCGCGCGGCAATTGCAGGGCATTGCCAGCACGCGCCTCGGGCTGGCCGGTAGCTACTACGCGCCGGGCACGGCGGACTACGTGGCCGAGTTCCAGGGCGTCACGCGGGGTCTCGATCAACTGGCCGATCAGTTCGGCATGGCAGCCTCCGTCGATGAGCTGGCCCTGCAGGCGCAGGAGGCCTCTCTCGCCGTCCTGCGCGAGCAGAAGGACATCGCGGAGCGGGTTGGGCAGGAGACCGCCAAAGGCCTCGCTGAACTGCGCCAGACCTTCCTCGAAGTCGCCGCTGCCGCGGGCTGGAGCGTAGCGACAGGCCCTCGGGAATCCTCCCTCGTCATGGGCGCCACGGCGGAATGGCCCTGGGATGGGTCAGACCCACGCCCGATCGGCCCCTATGGCGCGCGCCAATCCGGCGAGGCCCTGTTCGGCGGGACGGTCACCGCAGGGGAGAGCCTCACCTCAGGCTCGGTGGATGCGCTCTATCAACAGTTCCTCGGCCGCAATGCCGAGGCGGGGATTGCCGAGCAATGGCTCGCCTTTCAGGGGCGCGGTTTTGATCTCGCCGCGGCGTTGGAACAATCCGCGGAGTTCCAGGCCCGGCTCGCCCAGGTGCAGGGCTATGCCGCGGGCGGATACGCCGGCACGGGCTGGGCCATGGTGGGCGAGTGCGGTCCAGAGCTGGTGGATTTCCGCACGCCCGGCCGCGTCTACACCGCCGATCAGACGCGACTTGCCCTGCGGGGCGATGGCGACACGGCCCTCCGGGCAGAGATCAAGGCGCTGCGCGACATGATCGCCCAGCTCTGCGTCGTCACGGCTCAGGGCAGCATGGCGGTTGTCGGCGCCGTGGACGGCCAGACCGAGATCCTCGTGGACGCGACGATGCCACGCGCGCCGGTGCCGGCATGATCCTGATCGAATGGGCCGATGCCAGCCAGCGGCAGTACCGCGCAGCGACGGAGAGCTTTACCTCCGCACCGGACTGCGCCCTCGCGCCCAACGCGCATTACCCCGCCCGCATCATCAAGGCTGGCGGCGTGCAACGCTCGCTCTGGCGGCCTGGCGTAGCTCATGGATCCCGCACCACCGCCAGCGTCGGATCTATCGTGCTGGCCAATGCCGATGGTGGGCTGGATGCGCTCCTGGGCGAGGCCTTCGACGGCCGCCCGCTGCGCATCCTGGAGGGCTCGGGCAAGCGGCGTGACCAATTTACCACGCTGCTCGCCGGGACCCTGGCCGGGCTCGTGGTCTCGGGGAATGAGGTGACGCTGCGCGTGCGGGACCGCGTCGCG
>JBHYCX010000009.1:0-141387 GCA_051861325.1 Roseococcus sp. | reverse complement strand
GACCTGTTCCAGCGGGCGCTGAACGCGGGCCTCGGCGTGGATGCGCGCTGGCTGGAGGAAAGCCGTGCGGCGATCCAGGGCGAGCGCGACGTCAAGGCGTTGCGGACCAGCCTCGTGGAGATGGGCGCCACGGCCGATGAGGTCGCCGGTCAGGTCACGCTACTGGCACAGGTGCAGCAAGCCGAGGCGACCCAGCGGGCCAAAACTGCTGCGGAGGCAGCGCGGGCCGCCGCGGACGCCGCCCATCAGAAACGCCAGGAGGCCTTCCGGAGCGCGCAATCCGCCTATGTCTCGGCGCTCGACGCGGAGATCACCCAGCGCGAGCGGCTGACCTCCACCGCCCGCGCGAATGTGGATGCGCTGCGCGCCGCGGCGGAGGGGTTGCGGGACTACATGCGCGGCCTGGTGCTCGACACCAATCTCTCGCCGCTCACCATGAGCCAGCGGCTGGAGGAGAGCCGCGCGCAATATGATCGCCTCACAGGGCAGACGCAGACCGGCACTGCGAGCGACCGGGCCAATGCCGCGCGGCAATTGCAGGGGGCGGCAAGCAGCCGCCTCGGCCTTGCCAGTAGCTACTACGCGCCAGGCACCGCAGCCTATGTCGCCGAGTTCAATGGCGTCACCCAGGGCCTTAATGGACTGGCCGATCAATTCGGCATGGCGGCCTCCGTCGATGAGCTGGCCCTGCAAGCGCAGGAGGCCTCGCTCGCGGTGCTGCGCGAGCAGAAGGACATCGCGCAGCGGGTTGGGCAGGAGACCCTCAAAGGCTTGGCCGAGCTTCGCCAGACCTTTCTTGAAGTGGCCGCCGGTGCGGGCTGGACCGTGGCAACAGGTCCTCAGCAATCGGCTCCAGTTACCGGCGCCAGCGCCGAATGGCCCTGGTCCTGGGCCGACCCACGCGCCATGGGCCATTTCGGCGCGCGCGCCTCGGGCGAAAGCCTCTTTGGCGGGCTGGTCACAGCCGGCGAGCAGCTGAACACGGCCAGCGTCAACGCCCTCTATCAGCAGTTCCTGGGCCGCGATGCCGAGGCGGGCGTCGCCGAACAGTGGATGGGATTTGGTGGGCGCGGCTTTGATCTGGCCGGGGCGCTCGAACAATCGGCCGAGTTTCAGGTCAGGCTCGCCCAGATGCGCGGCTATGCCGCAGGAGGCTATGCCGCACCAGGCTTTGCTTTGGTCGGTGAGGAGGGACCGGAGCTCGTCCGCTTTCGTGAGCCAGGCCGGGTTTATACCGCAGGCCAGACCCGCGAGATCATGGGCGCCAACGACCAGGCGCTCCGCGCAGAGATCAAGGCGCTGCGCGAGATGGTCGCCCAGCTCTGTGTCGTCACGGCACAGGGCAGTATGGCCGTGGTCGGCGCGGTCGATGGCCAGACCGAGATCCTCGTGGACGCGACGATGCCGCGCACGCCGGTGCCGGCATGATTCTGATCGAATGGGCCGACGCATCGCAGCGTCCGTATCGCGCGGCGACGGAGAGCTTCACCTCCGCGCCCGACTGCACCCTCGCGCCCAACGCGCACTACCCGGCCCGCATCATCAAGGCTGGCGGCGTGCAGCGCTCGCTCTGGCGCCCTGGCGTAGCTCATGCATCCCGCACCACCGCCAGCGTCGGATCTATCGTGCTGGCCAATGCCGATGGCGGGCTGGATAGCCTGTTGGGTGAGGCCTTTGACGGCCGCCCGCTGCGCGTCCTGGAGGGCTCGGGCAAGCGGCGCGACCAATTCGCGACGCTGCTCGCCGGGACCCTGGCCGGGCTCGTGGTCTCGGGGAATGAGGTGACGCTGCGGGTTCGGGATCGCGTCGCGCAAATCGCGGACGAGATTGCCCAGCCGCTGCGCTATCTCGGCGACAACGCCTTGCCAGCCGGTGTGGAGGGCACACCCGCGGATTGGAAAGGCAAGCCCAAGCCCTGGCTGCTGGGGGATTGCGAAAACATCGCGCCGCCCTGCGTGAACACCTCGCGCCTGATGTACCAGATCAGTGTCAGGGCCATCGCCGAGCTGGTCGCGGTCTGGAGCAATGGCGCAGCGGTTTCCATCGGCACGCAGCGCGCCGACCTCGCCACGCTGCAAGCCACGGCCCCCAGCGCCGGCACCTATGACTGGTGCCTGGGCAACGACGCCACCGGTGAGGGCGCCTATTTCCGCCTCGGCTCCAGCCCCGCCAATGCGACGATCACCTGCCACGCACGGGAGGGTTCCAACGCGGCGGCTCGCACGCCAGGCCAAGTCGCGCGACGGCTGCTCCTGGCTGCGCCCGGCGTGACTGATAGCGACGTGCCCACGGCCGACTTCACAGCACTCGACGCGGCGCAGAGCGATGCCTGCGGCTGGTGGTTCGGCCCGGAGGAGGGCCAGACCCTCGGTCCCGCCCTGGACGCTGTGCTGGCCAGCGCCGGCGCCGGCTGGACGCCCCGCCGCGATGGCCGCTTTGCGCCGCTCCGCCTCGATGACCCCGCCGGTTATGAGCCGATCGCCAGCTTTGACGCGCGCGACATTCTACCGGGCCTGCGCGTCTATGCCGCCGGCACCGACAATGACGCGCCGCCGCCCTATGAGGTGGCGCTCGCCTGGGGTCGCAACTGGACCGTCCAGCCCGCCGCGCAAACAGCCGGCAGCGTCACGGATGCCCGACGCGCATTCCTGGCCGAGGAATACCGCACCGCGACGCTGCGCAACACCGCCATCTGGGATCCCGTCAGCCGCTCCGGTCGCCACCCCCTCAGCCAACCCATGCGGCACGTCACCCAGGTACGGACCGAGGCGGCGGCCCAGGCCGAGGCCGCGCGGCTGCTGCGGATGTTCGGTGCCTCCCGACTGGTCGTCGACATGCTGGTTCCGCGCTCACGCGCCACCGCCGCCCTGGATCTCGGCGCCACCATCCAGGTCACGCATCCACGCTTTGGCCTCGCCGCAGGGCGGCGCTTTGCCATCACCAGCCTCGATGAGGACTGGTCCGCCGCAACCCTGCGCATCGAGGGATGGGGATAGACATGCCAATTCTCGCACAGCAGGCCATCACCACGGCCCTCACCAACCAGCTCAGCACCCCCATCGAGGGGCTCGGCCGCCTCGGCGGCGTCTCGCTGGCCGCGAGCTTCACCTACACCTCCGGCGGCACCACCGCCAAAGCCTATGTCCAGACGTCGCTCGATGGAGGCGCCACCTGGCATGACATCGCCTGCTTTGCCTTCGCCACCACAGGCGCCACCAAACGCGGCCACATCTCCCGCCAGCAGACGCTCGCCATCGCCGTCCCTACCACCGGCACCATGGCCGATGACAGCTTGGCCCAGGGCTATCTCGGCGACCGGCTGCGCGTGGCCTTCACCAGCACAGGCACCTATGGCGCCGGCACGGCACTCGCCATCTCCTACCAGCCGGCCTGACCATGGCGAATTGCCTCATCGCCCAGCCGCTTTGGCTCACCCAGACCGATCCCCGCATCGCCACCATCCGCGCCTGGGGCGGCTTTTGGCGGCCCGAACTGCCCGTGACCAACCTGATCGACGCTAGCAGCGGCGCCGTGGCGCGCAGCGAGGACTGTGCGCCGGGATCGGCGTCCGCCTGGTTTGATCTCGGCCTCTCCCGCGACGTCCTGGTCGCCGCCATCCCCCAGGCCAATTGCTCGCTCACCGCCACCATCCGACTGCGGGGCTTTGCCGCACCGGACGCGAGCACCACGCCGATCTGCGACACCGGAATCACCCCCTTCTTTCCCGACATCTATCCCCTCGGCTCGGTGGAATGGGGACACCCCTCGATCTTTTCGCTCACCATCGACGCCGAGACGGCGCTGCTCATCCCACAGCCCTGGATCACCGTCTGGCCGACGCCGCAGACCGCCCGCTACTGGCTGCTGGAGATCGCCGATCCCACCAATCCCGATGGCTATATCGAGCTCAGCCGTCTCATTCTCGCCCCCGGCTATCGCCCCAGCTACAACATGCAATACGGCGCCGCGGTCCGCGTGGTGGATCCGTCCGAGGTGCAGCGCAGCCATGGTGGGCGCGTCTATGGCGAGCGCCGCCCGAAATACCGCATCGCGACCTTTCGCCTCGATCACATCCCCACCAACGAGGCGATGATCGGCCTGCACGACATGCACGCCCAGCAGGGCGTCACCGGCGAGGTCTTCTTTGTCTGGGACCCCGATGACCTGCCTCATCTTGGCCGTCGCAGCTTTCTCGGACGCCTCGCGGAAATCAGCCCGCTCGAGGCCTCCTTCTACAACCGCATGGGCTGCAATTTCCAAATCGAGGAGCGCCTCGGCTGATGGCCATCATCGAAACCATCAAGGGCGTACCGGTCGATGCCGAGCGCCTCACCGGCAAGGGCTATCTCACGCCCACCACCATGTCGGACAGCACCGTGCTGCCGTATTTCGTCGCCATCGCCCGCGCCTATGCCCAGGTGGCGGCCGAGGCCCGCGATGCGGCGCTCACGATCTACACGGGGGCTTCCAGCACCTCAAACAGCATTGGTCCCGGCAACAAGAGCTTTGTGGCCTCCCTGGGCAAAGGATGGGCGCCGGGCGTCACGCTGGTGGCCTTCTCCAGCGCCAACCCAACCGACGCCCTCTATGGCCGCGTCACGGCCTATACCGCGGCCACCGGCGCGCTCGATCTGCTGGTGCCGGCGAACTCCTTCAGCGGCGGCGGCACGGTGACCGACTGGATCATCGTCCCCGGCGGCGTGATCGGCCCAACCGGCGCCACTGGCCCTACAGGGGCCATAGGCGCGACGGGACCCCAAGGACCGCAAGGCGTCACCGGCTCAGGCAGCAGCATCCACGCCTCGCAATCCGGCATCGGCGTCACCGCCGCCCCGCGCAGCCGCCTGAACCTCATCGGCAATGGCGCGGTGGTCTCCGACAACCCCGGCGCCGATCGCATCGACATCACCCTCCAAACCCCGCCCCTGGCCCTTGTGGCCGCCCTCAAAGCCGGAGTGATCTGACATGGCGAGCTCGCCCAACTTCGCAGCCACTCCCAAGCTCGGCATCGCCGCCGTCAGCACCGCCAACACCAACCGCGATGGCACCGGCACGCTCAGCACCATACTGACGGCTGGTGCATCAGGCTCACGTGTCGATGGCATCGTGATCCAGGCCACGGCCACCACCACCGCCGGCATGGTGCGGCTCTTCCTGCATGATGGCACCACGGCCCGCCTCTATGACGAGGTACCCGTCCTGGCCGTCACACCGGGCGCGTCGACGCCAGCCTGGAGTGCCACCCTCGGCAACAACGCGCCGCTCTCCAGCGGGCGCTATCCCTTGATGCTGCCAAGCGGCTTTTCGCTGCGGGCCAGCACGCACAATGCCGAGGCCTTCTCCATCCACGCCATCGGAGGGGATTTCTGATGAGCAACCTCGGCACCTACGGCTATCCACTGCCGCCCAATGCGCCCACGCGCGTGGCGCCGCCGGAGTGGCGGAGTTACCGGGTCTTCCCGACCTCGGGAACCGCCACCTTCTCGGTGCCGCAGAACGTCTATCAGATCGGTTGTTATGTGGTCGGCGGCGGTGGCAATGGCGTATCAAGCGGTACGGGCGCTGGCGGTGGCGGTGGCGGTATGGCCTTCGGCATCATCGACGTGGTGCCAGGACAGACGCTGCCGACCATCACGGTTGGCGCAGCCGGCGGCACGTCCAGCGTCGGCTCGCTGATAACGGCCACGGGCGGCTCAAACGGATCGGCCTCGACCGGCGGCGCCGGCGGCACTGGAACGGTCGCAGCTGGGGTGCGTGGGGCGTACACCGCATCTGGCGGCACGGCAGCCAACGCCACCGGTGGCCCGTCTGGTGGAGCCGCCGCTGGCAGCTTCTATGGCACGGGCGGCACAAGCGGCGCCGGTGGCGGGGGCGGTGGCGGCGGGTTCGGCTCAGCCGGTGTTGGGGGTTCCACCTCTGGTGGCGGTGGGGGTGCTGGCAACCCTGGGGGAGCTTCGGGCGGCGGCGGCGGTGGTAGCGGAGGGGCTGGGCGCGCGAGCGGCAACGGAGGCGCAGGTCTTTCTGCTCCGGGCGGGACGTTCGGCGCCACACCAACAAGCGGTTCTTCGGTCACGAACCCGGCCGCTTGGCCACTTCGTCTCCTGCGAGCGGATTTGGATGGCTCGGGGGGTGGCGGCTCAAGCACAAGCGGTGTGGTCGGCGGCGCAGGCGGCATAGGCGGCGGCGGCGGGGGTAGCGCCACGGCCGGAACCGGCGGTTCGGGCGGCATCGGTGGTGGCGGCGGCGGCGGCGCTTCTGGCGGCAGCGGTAACGGGGGAGATGGCGGCTTCGGTGGCGGCGGTGGCGCGACCGGCAGCAGCGGCACCACGGGTGGTTCAGGCGGTCTCGGCGGCGGGGGCGGCGGCGCGGGAAACATCACAGGCGGCGCGGGTGGCGGCGGCTGCATCATCCTCTACTGGACGGAGGGCTACTGACATGCCGCTCGCTTGGATCGATCCTCCCAACACCGTCCGCGATGTCGCGCCTGGCGATCCCGCGCTGATCTACCACCCCGATGTGGCCGCTTTCTATGCGGAGTCAGTCCCCGAGGGGACACGCAACGGGGCCAGCAAGCAAGGCGGCGTATGGGTCAATCCGCCGCCGCCTCCCGTGGTTGAGCCGGGACCGCCACCGCCGCCTGCGGTGCCCGCGATCATCACACCATTGCAGGCCCGACGCGCCCTCCGCGCAGCGGGACTGCTCGCCGCGGTGAGTGCCTGGATCGGCGCTCAACCCGACAAGGTGCAGGAGGCCTGGGAATACTGCGTCGAGGTGCAGCGCGACAACGTCCTGATCGCCGGCGCGCAGGCCGCGCTCGGGCTCACCGACGCACAGATCGATGCGCTGTTCCGTAGCGCGGCGGAGATCATGACATGAATGACGAGACGACTGTGGCGCAGGCCGCCGTGACCGCGGCCGCCGCAGGTGGCGCCGGGCGTGTGCTGCTGGCGCTGCATGGCGGCGAGCGGCGCTGGCTCGTCCTCGTCATCGAGGCCGGCCTGGGCGCGCTGCTGGGCATCATCGCTGCATCCGCCGTCACCTACTTCGATCCGTCGCTGCGAGATGCGGGCTGGGGCCTGCTCATCGTCGGCGGCGCTGCCGGGCTGTCAGGCGCGCTCGGGACGCGGCTGCTGGATCTGGTGGTGGCGGGGCTGCAGCGCAGGATGGGGTCATAAGCGCCAGATGCGAGGCGCTAAACGCCAGAGCTTGAAGTATGACATACGCTGCCCTTCGTATGGTTTCAGTTTGCGGGTAGATTGCGACGCGACCGCTGACCCGCCGCCACCCGGCCTTAAGGAGATGGGCTATGACCTTGACCTGCCCCCGTAGAAACGGTCCGCCGATAATGTGAGATCGGCGGAACCTTGGAGGGTGTTGGAATGGCGAGGAAGCATCACAAGCCGGAGGAGATCGTGGCCAAGCTGCGCCAGGTGGAGGTTCTGCTGGCGCAGGGCAAGACGGCGACTGAGGCCGTGCGCACGCTCGGGGTGACGGAGCAGACCTATTACCGTTGGCGGGCCGAGTATGGCGGTCTGAAGCTGGATCAGGTGAAGCGCCTGAAGCTGCTGGAGCAGGAGAACGGCAGGCTGCGCAAAGCTGTGGCGGACCTGACGCTCGAGAAGCTGGTGCTGAAGGAAGCCGCGTCGGGAAACTGGTGAGCGCCGCGCGTCGTCGGGGCTGCGTCGAGCACGTCACAGGCAAGCTGGGCGTTTCGCAGCGGCTGGCCTGCCGTGTGCTGGGGCAGCACCACTCGGTGCAGCGCAGCCCGCTGCGACCGGCCGACGACGAAGTGGCGCTGACAGCCGACATCACGGCCCTCGCCAGGCGCTTTGGGCGGTATGGCTACCGCCGGGTCACGGCCTTGCTGCGGAGGCAGGGATGGCGGTGCAATCACAAGCGGGTGGAGCGCATCTGGCGGGCCGAAGGGCTGAAGGTGCCCGCCCGACAGCCCAAGCGCGGGCGGCTGTGGCTGAATGATGGGTCATGCCTCCGGCTGCGGCCGGAGCGGGCCAACCACGTGTGGGCCTATGACTTTGTGGAGGATCGCACGCGGGACGGGCGCAAGCTGCGCATGCTCAACGTGGTCGATGAGTTCAGCCGTGAGTGCTTGGCGATCCGGGTGGGACGCCGGCTCAAGTCGGCTGACGTCATCGACGTGCTGGCTGACCTGTTCATCCTGCGCGGCATCCCTGGCCATATCCGATCGGACAACGGGCCAGAATTCGTGGCGACAGCCGTGCGGGCCTGGATCAGCGGTGTGGGCGCCCAGACGGCGTTCATCGAGCCCGGCAGCCCGTGGGAGAATGGCTACGTGGAAAGCTTCAACGGCAAGCTGCGCGACGAGCTGCTCAATGCGGAGGTGTTCCACACTTTGGCGGAAGCCAGGGTTCTGATCGAGCAGTGGCGCCGGCACTACAACACGCAGCGGCCACACTCCTCGTTGGGTTACCGCCCGCCGGCGCCGGAGGTGCTTCTATCGATGCCCTGGAACCCCAGTGGCTCTGGCTCCACAGGCTCCAGCTCAGGAGACATGACGATCGCCCACTAACTTTTTGCCCGGACCGCTCAATGGGGGCTGGTCACCATCTCATTCTGCGCCCGAATGTCGATCGCGATCTTTCTGTATCGGAGCGGCAGGCAGGTCAGGCCAACGCAAGAGGATCCAGTGCGTACCAAATACGGTGAGTACCATCACCGCCGATGCGAGCATCTGCGCAACAACAAAGGGCAAGATGTCACCCTCTGAAGGGAGCCTGCTTTGCACCCTGACTAGGGCGAGTCCGCTGGCGACGGCAGCGGCTATCACAGATCCTAGAAGCGTGGCGGCAATGACAGCATTGCGTCGCACAGCATCACCTCGACAGAAAACGAGCACGAGTGTGATGGCGCTTATGCCTGGCAAAGTGAGGCCGGCTACTACCATGGCCGCAGACATTGCAGCAGGAACTCCCGCGCCGTCGGCATCGAACAGGGCACCGTAACCGCCCGCGAGGACAACAGCTCCAACGCCATAAATTGAAAGCCAAAGGCGTCTCCGGGCGGGCTGGGTCACCCAAACTGCGGGACGGAAATACGGGTCAAAAAGCGCGACCGACCAAGCGCCCGCAGCGATCGCCGTACCCGATGGAGCAACAACAAACTTCTGCGCGCCGTACTCGCGAAGGGCTAGCCCTTTCCAGTACAATTCTGCGCCCAATTGCGCAGCGTATCCGAGGAGAGCGCCGACCAGCACGGCAGCCGCCAGCCTGAGATGCAATGCTATCGCGGGGCCGAAATCGCGCGGCGCTTGCGGCATGCAGAGGAGTGGAATTGCGAAGAGAAGCGCGCAAATTAGATAGAAGTAGAGTGGGACCGGAAGTAGCACGAACATGGGAAAGTCTGCGCTCTGGGACGCAGCCTCCAACAACGCAAAGAGAGCCCCGGCGAGACCTCCTAAAATCGATAGAACAGCCGCAAGGCTGGTGACCTTGCCCCGGCTCGCGGCGGCAGCTGCGCCGACGATGACGATCATGGTAGCAACCAAGGTCCCAATGTTGAGGGCCTCAACCTTCGCCAAGAGACTGCACGACTGATCCTTGGCCCCTGCGCTATGCGCACAAACCACCCACTGGGCTAGCTTCTGAGCGTATTTGCCGAAGATGGCGGCGCCGATGGTTGCCGCAACCGGCAGCAAAAATGACGCACTTCCGGAGGCGCCGACGCTATTTGCCATTGTCGAAAGACTCCTGGGAGTTCCGTTTCGGACAAATCATTACCGAAAGCGCTCACATTAATCGCGAGATCTTCGCCAGCTTACCACCCGCGCGCAATCTATCGTGGTTCAAGTATGGCCCGCGTCGCGGTGATCTCGGCGGCGGCTTCCATTCCGACAATAGCGAGCAGTTCTTCGGCGCGGCCCGAGGTCCTGGTGCGCAGCGCGTTGAAGCTCACCGAGGATACGTTCCTGCAGCACGACGCTGAGCGCCGACCACGCAAGGTGATCCAGGTCATGCACGAAGCCCAGGTCTGCAAGCCGGACAACACGTCCGCCTTCGCTGTCGCCGGATTACATTGCTGATGGACTGCCTCTACTGGGGCAGGTCACTTTAGGCAAACCCGGTTCGAAGAGAGTTCTCATAAACAATTGTGCTAGAATTCCTTGTCAATAATCGGAACGAGGCCAACTCTCCCACGGTCCAGGCGCACCCTGCACGGCCCCTTCCCGTCGGAGACCCGCACGTGGATCGCACCAGCGCCCAAGGTGGTGAACTCCAAGGAGCCATTAAAGCGAATTTTCTCACCTAGGGGCGACCCAGCAGTGAAGATGCCCATGCCAACCTGACAAGTACGGTCTGAAGGGCAGTTCACGGTCCAATCGGCATTGAGAAAGACGTAATCTTCAAACCAAGTCCATTCATCGCCGACTTCTTTGACGCCGATCAAGGACATTTTACTATCTCCAGCTGTGCTGCTCATGAGCACCTGATGGTGCCTGAGCAACCTGCCGAACTTTTTGGTGCGGATGCAACAAGATTTTATTTTCGCTTTTGGTGATCCCGATGGCGGCACAGTCAATATATGTTACACAAGGCTTCGTACCTTAGAAGCTGTACGCGATTAAAACCCTTGCTGCGTCTGGGCTTGGGCGACGAGCCGGCGTGCGATGATAGAGGTCATCGCAATCCAGATGTGCCCGGCAAAGGTCGGCGGCGCGGTAGTGGACGATGTTGAGGCGCCGGTAGCGGCTGAGCCAGGCGAACAGCCGCTCCACAACCCACCTGATCCCGTTCGGTAGGAAGCGCCCGTCGCGCGTGCCGCCAGGCGAGATAGAGACGTGAATGTCATGCTCAAGCGCTGCCGCGGCAAAGGGCGCGGCCTTGAAGCCGCTGTCGCCGAGGAGGTTACCCTCGAAGCCGAGCGTGGCCAGCATCGGCAGGACGCCGGCGCGGTCGTCGGTGTTGGCCGGTTGCAGTTCGAGATCGAGCAGCGAGCCGTGCTTGTCGCAGACCGCGAACAGCTTCACGCCCTTGACCAGCTTCGCCCCGTCGATGCCGCGTGCCCACGCCGTCGGGGCTGACCGCAGGGAGCGGCTGTCGGCCACCACCGCCGAGGGTAGAACCTCGTCGCTGCAGGCAAGCCCCCCTTCTTGCGGACCACACGAGCTACTCTCATTCGCCATTGACCAATGGACGGTTATCCGCCGTCGATGCGGGCAGTGAAAATAGTTGAATACCGAAATGCTTTCCTGCCTTAATTCGCCTACCAAGGAGAGTGACGATGCCGGAAGAAACCGAGACTCCACCTCCTGCCCAGCCCCCCAGGCCGGCTCAGCGACCGCGAGGTCAACTTTTCTCCGCGCGGCCCGGAACCGGGACGCTTGCGCGCCCCCAGTCTCGCTGGGTGTGGGGGGCGGCCGGGCTTGGCTTGGTGCTGCTCCTCTTGGCTATCGTGGGCCCTTGGATCGCTGGGGATATGGCCCTGCGCAGGCTGAACGCCCAGGGCGAGTCCCTTTCTGCGGAGCAGGTGCGCAGGGAAAGCGTGGCAACCAATTTACGCACCCTGGAGGCCATCGGGGAGGGGGAAATCCTGCTTCGCCTTACCCCGGATACCCTGACGCAGACTTTTGCAGGTGTGCAGCAGATGCTGAATGCCGCACCGGGCGGAAATCCCTCGAACGTGCAAGTTGCGGAAATGCGCGTGACCCCCGATAACGGGGTGCTTGAAGTGACGGCCCAAGTGAGTGCACCCACCCCCGAAGGCATCACTTTGAGGGGGCGTGTTTGGGGGATTGCCACCCCCACCGCCGCTGGCCGCGACATCGAGGTACGGGTGGCCTTTCAGCGCATCGTCTTGGACGATGTGGACGTGCCGGGCTGGCACTGGCTTCCGGGCGGCATCGTCCGCGTGGCCAACCCCGCCATCGCGGGTCTCCTGGAGCGGATCAACGCCCTCGTCCCGGTGCAGCGATCCTCCTTGCTGCCGGCCGCCGCCGCGGCCCGAGAGGTAGACGTTGGCAGCCGCAAGCTGGCCATTCCCGCCGTGGCACCCCTGCCAGCGGCGGTGATGGTGGACCGCACTGGCGTCAACGTGCTCGCCCAGGTGCTGGCCCCGCCAGCCCCTCCGCCGCGCGCTGCGGCCACGGTGGGGGCCGTCGCAGCAGCCGTCCAGGCTGCCACGGCAGCCCGCAACTCCGACGCTGCCGCCGCACCTCCGACACAAGCCCCGCCCGCGGTCCTGGGCCCTCCCTCGGCTTCCGTGCTGGCCGAGCGTTTTCGCACCAAGGCCTTGCGCAGCTTTCCCGGCTTCGATGATTTCCCGAACGGCCTTTACGTCGCCGATCGCGTCTTGGATCGTTTCCTCGGCTCTTATCGAGTGCCCGGCACCCTGGAGGCCTTGGCGCAAGCCGCCATTGGCGTGAACGCAGCCACCGTGAACGAACTGCGCGGACCCGACGTGGTGCTGCGGATCGCGCCCGAGGAAGCGCTCTCCCTTTTGGCGCAAGGCATCGCCGATGCCGTCAAGCAAGCAAACCGGGATGGGATCGAGATCAGCGATGTCACCCCAGGCCTGCAGGATGGCATGATGACCGTCAGGGCCGTGGTGAGCAGCAGGGCGAACTTGGGAGACGGCCGAGAGATCCGCATCCTCTGGCGGGCCGCGGTGGCGGTGGCCGTCGCAGGTCGGGGGCCCACACCGGCCGCGGCCCTTCCGCCTGGAGGTACGCCGGCACCGGTAGCCAACCCCGGCCCTCTTGGCACACCGGCCGCTGCAGAGCCAAATGCAGCCGGTGTTCGCCTCCTGCCGCGGGTGGCGGAGTTGCGGATGGAGCGGGCCGAGATCTCGGGGGGCAGCCCCGATCTGTCTGGTTTGGTGGAGGTAGTGAATACCTTGCTGAACAGCGCACGAAATGCGCTGAACGCGGCCATGCCGCCGGTGGACATTGATCTGCCAATCGCGATTCCCGCCACGGTGAACCTTCAGCCCGCTCCCGCTGAAGGATTCACCGTACGAGTGGAGCCTGCCAGCTTTGCCCCACCGCGGCCGCGGGTGGAGCGGGCGGTGGCGCATTTCTCGCCACGGGGCGTGTGGATCCTGGCCGACATCTCGGCCGAAGGGATGCCCACACGCCCCGCGATCGGCACGGCAATCCCCAATCCCGCCGAGGCCACCGCCACGGACGTGGAAGCGGCCATCGAAGGCATCGTGCGGCACTACTTCGGGGAACTCCCCGCGGACAAAATCTATGCACTGACGCCATGGCGGCGGTTCGCAGATTTTTTCAACCTGGCCTGGGGCACCCTGCAGCCTCGGCTCCGCATCATAGGCGACACCGGGGAAAAAGCTTTCCCGTCACACGAAGTGAAGTTGTCGAGCTACGCGGAGTTTACCTGTCAACTGGCCCCATGCACGATGGCCTCCTGCACTGCGCGGACCTGTCCCACCGGCTCGTGCCAACCGGGAAATTGCCCATCGTCCTGCCCCACCGTGCGAGCCTGTACGGACTGGCCTTGGCCCGCGCGAGGAAGGTCGTGTGTGGACACGGGCGTTCCAGAGCCCGGTTGCGTCGCCGGAGTTGCCGCTTGCGTGGCCTCGCGGGCGGCGTCCTACGCAAATTGCCAGAGGGAGGCAGGACAGGCTTTGGCGACCTGCATGACCCAGTCCGCGCTCGAGCTGAGCCGCTGCAATGCGACAGCGACGGCAGACGTCGCCACTTGCAACGCCGGCCGCGTCGTCCAATACGGCTCCTGTGAAATACAAAGAAACATCGCCAACGGCGCTGCCAGCCTAGGCCCCATCGGTGAGATCAGTGGCGACACACGCGTTCGCGCAGATTTGTGGATCGACCTGCGATATCTGCGCCTCGACCCCGAAACTCCCCGTGCCTTGGCACGGCCTTTAACCACTGGAGAGGTGCGCGGATCACTCGGGCTGGACTGGCTGCCCAAGGGTATCGCGGGTCACATCCTGAGCTGCCCCACGCGGGGACGCCTGGCAATGGAGACTACGGCTCGCTTCGTCCGGGACTACATGGACCTAGAGGCGACCGTCTTGGGCGAAGGTGGCGGTGGACCCGATGACGGCAATGCCGCAACAGTTGATCTGGGAATCCGCATTCCAGGCTTCCGGGTTCCCGTAGAGATGCCGACCGGACTGCTGAATGCCCTGTTCATGCAAAACCCGCAGATCGTAGTCACCTGCCCGGTAGTGGGCTCGGTCATGGTGGTCGGCATGGCGATGGGGAACACTTTTCGCGTCATCACGGAAAGCGACCTGGCTGCCGCGATAGCGGCCACCGCGGCCCCCCTGCCGACTGCCGCGGTATTCTACGTCAACCAGTCCATGGACGACAGCAATCGCGCCACCATGGGGGCGCTCTTCGGGGGACGCTTCAACATTCCTGTGGCGGAGCAGACGCTTCCGTTGCACGTGCCGGAGCAGTCCGTGACGGTGCTGGGCGACAACAGGATCATGCGGCCCTCCCTGGTGGCGAATACCTTCCGCTTTGTCGTGAAGCCGTGAAGAAAGGCGCTGGGTGCATCCTGACCGGGCTCGATGCCTCACGCTGATCAGCGGGGCCGCGACTTGCGGGCCGCGCTGGGCGGAGGGGATCAAGCGCACCATCCCGGGGCCGCAGGGTACGTGGGTGGTGCTGAACCTTTGCGAGACCCGCTGGTAGACGAGAAGCTCTGTCGGCCGGAAGCAGCGAAGCAGAACTCCAAGGTTCCAAGCTACCAACCTCGCTGCCGCGACCATGAGGAGGGCAAAGCACGGGTGCCGCCGCGGTCGCCCGGACCGCAGCGGGCGACGCGAATGGACGCGCTTTCGCTTGTATCGTCCGCGCTAGCGCCACAAAGTACTTTGCGAAGCGCCGACGGAACAGGGCGCCGAGGTGGCATGCATTCGCGAAGCCGCCTTCAGCGCGCCACCTCCTCGACGGGACGGCGGGTCGTCTCCAGCAACGGCACACTGGGAAACGGCGTCTGCGGCCCAAGGCACCGAGAAGGAGCGACAGACGGTGAGAGCGGGCGCGGCTAACATCATGAATGATCCCCCCCGACGCGATGTGTGTCCCTCGGCCGGGGTCGCGAGTGGGGCCGCCAGTTCTCTCTTCTACTAAAGAGCTCGCACGTGTCTACTCCGGTTCTAGGAGCAACGTTCATCCCCTAGTAGCCAAGCGAAAACCTGCCAGAGACCGCCTGTACCGAGTCGCACCTCCTCCTGCAGTTTCAGTCTCAACCCTTTCAATTTCTCTCCTAAAGCGGCCGCCCTTGAGGGGCTCCGCTGGTCGGCGGGTTCTATTCCGTCGGAAGCTTGCTGCGCGGAGCTTACAAGCGAGCGAAGGAATAGGGCGCCTTCTTCGGATGCGCCTTCATTGTCGCCGGGTCGCGCATCAACCAAACCAATCGAGCCATCGGCAGCCTGCTAGCCCTGCACAAGCTGCTTCCGGTAGCTGTCCTTCCGCGCGATCAGCCCATCGCGCAATTCGAACACATCCACCCCGCGTACCTCCGTCACCCGGCCTTCGGCATCGGTGCCGCGGAAAATCCATTCGCTGAAGCCGCGATCGCCGACGACCACATGCACCGCCTCCTCCCAGCGCGCATCGGGCCAATGATGCCAGGCCCAGGCGAGAGAGCTTCTCAGCGCCTCCCGCCCCTGATGGCGCTGGCCGCAGGATTCGGGGCCCGCAGCCATCTCGAAGATGCCATCCTCGGTCATCAGCGCCAGCAGCGCCTCGATGTCGTGGCGGTTATAGGCCGCGGCGAAGGCTTCCAGCAGGGCGAGGGACATCAGAGGCCCGTCCAGTCGCGCAGCGCGCCGCGCATCGCCTGCTGGACGGTGACGCCCGCATCGGTCATCGCCTCGGCGGCGTACCAATGGTCACGGCCGGGGATGTTCACCAGGCGGGCCGCGCAGCCGCGCTCGTGCATCGCCGCCACGACGCGGGGCGCAAAATCGAGCATTGAGGCCACATCCGCCTCCGCCATCACCACCAGCACCGGCGGCAGGGCGGCGCCGGGCGGGACATGCGCTGCGATATCCTCGGGCTGGATGAGGCCGGAGAGCGCCAGCACGCCCACACAAGGCACGTGCTCGGCAAAGGCGGCATAGAGCGCGCAGCGCGCCCCGGCCGACCAGCCGCCGAGCACCACGCGGCCCGGGTCCACGCCGAACTCCCCGGCGCGGGCGATGACGGCGCGCGCTGCGGCGGTCATGTCGTCGAAGGCGGCCTCCATGCCGCCGGCCATCTCCCGCGCCGTGGCGGGCGGTAGGCCCAGGATCTTTCGCACCTCGTGGATGCGGCCGACCGGCACGTCGTCGGGGCGGGTGAGGAGGGGCGTGGTGCCGGGGTCCGGATCATCGCCGCCCAGGCGATAGCCGACCGAGAAGCAGGCAAAGCCCTCAGCGGCGAAGCGGCGGCAATATTCGGCGATGGCGGTGTTGGGGCCGAAGCGGCCGGCGGTGGGGAAGCTGTCATCCTCCTTGCTGCCCCTTAGGAAGGAACCGCCAAAGGCCAGCACCACGGCGGGCACGGGGCCCGCGGGCGCATCGGGTAGATAGGCATCCATGCGCAGCGCCACCTGGCGCGGCGCGGTGCCATGGCCCACGCCGGCCTCGCCATAGACGATATCTCGGATCACACGGGTCATGTTCACTCCACCTCCACACCGGCGGCACGCGCCACCTCGCCCCAGGCTGCAACTTCCTGCCGAAACCGCGCCGTCCATGCGGCGGCGGTGACCGGCGGATCAATCGGGATGGCGCCACCCGCGATGATCGCCTGGCGCACGCGCGGTTGGGCCAGCGCCGCGATGAAGGCGGAATTCAGCCGCTGCACCACGGGGGCGGGTGTGGCGGCGGGGCAGAAGGCGCCATGCCAGCCCACCGCATCGAAGCCGAGCCCGGCCTCGCGCAGCGTCGGCACGTCGGGCAGCGCCACGGCGCGTTGCGTTCCATTCACGGCCAGCGCCCGCATGCGGCCCGCGGTGATATGCGGCGTCATCGCCACCGAATCCAGGATGGCGAAGTCTAGCGCGCCGGAGGCGATGTCCGGGAAGGCCTGCGCACTGACGCGATAGGGCACATGCGTCATGCGGCGCCCGGCCTCCAGCCCCATGCGCTCGCCGATCAAATGCGGCGGCGTCGCGATGCCGAAGCTGGCGTAGCTGACCGCGTTGCCGCGCGCGCGGGCGGCGGCGATGATGTCGGCGATGCTGCGCAGCGGGCTCTCGGGCCGCACCACGACGATAACCGGCACGGTGGCCAGCAGCGCCACCCCGGTGAAGTCCCGCACGGGGTCAAAGGCCAGATGCTTCAGCACGGAGGGTGAGATGGCGAAGGCGCCGGCCGTGACGAGGACGGTGTAGCCATCGGCGGGAGAGCGGAACACCGCATCGGCTCCGGTATTGCCGCTGGCGCCGGGGCGGTTGTCCACGACGACCAATTGCCCGAGATCATCGCGCATCGGCTCGGCCACCAGGCGTGCGACGATATCGCCGCCGCTGCCGGGTGAGGCCGCGACCAGCAACCGCACCTGGCGGCTGGGAAAGCCCGGCTGGGCCAGGGCCGGCGTGGCCAGGGCCGAAGTGGCAAGTGCGGTGCCGAGTCCGGCCAGGGCGCGTCGCGTGGTGAGCATGGGGAACCTCCGATCCGTGCAGCCTGCCGCGCCCCGCGTGAGGCCGCCAATGCCGCATGCGGGTTTATCCATGCAAAAGCGGCATGGATGTGCCAGGCTGCGTAGATGCTTGATGTGCGGGACCTGATCCGGATCGAGGCGGTGCTGGCCCATGGCGGCTTCACCCGCGCGGCCATCGCCCTCGGCATGACGCAGCCGGCGCTGACGCGCAGCATCGCCGCGGCCGAGCGTCAGGCGGGCGGGCTGCTCTTTCGCCGCTCCCGCCAAGGGGCGGAGCCGACGGCGCTTTGCCGCATGGTGATGGCCGAGGCGCCGGAGATCGTGGGCCGTATGCAGGTGCTGAATGAAAGGCTGCTCCAATGGCGCGGCGGCTCGGGCGAGGAGGTGGCCGTATCGGCCGGACCCTTCGCCATGCCACTCTGCCTGGCCGCAGCCTCCGCGTTGCGCCAGAGCCGACCGCGACTGCGCTTGCGGCTGGAGACACTGGCCTGGCCCAACGCACTGGCGCAGTTGCGCCGGGGCCTCTGTGAACTCGCGGTGGTGACGGCGGGGGCAAGCTTCGGTCAGGGGCTCTTCACACTAGAGCCGCTGCCTGTGCAGCGCCTGGCGTTCGTAGTGGCCACCGGGCATCCGATGGCCGCCAGGCGCCGCCCCACCGTCCCGCAATTGCTCCGCTGGCCCCTGGTGACGACGGCGCATCTGGCCCCCCGACTGCAACAGGCGCTGGCCGAGGCGCGGGCGGCGGATGGGACGCCCCCGCCGGACCAGCCATGCCCAGCCGTGATGGTGGAATCCGCCGAAGCATGGCTCGCGATGATCCAGGACCGCCAGCATGTGGCGTTGATCAGCCCCTTCGCGGCGGCGGCGGCGCTCGCGCGGCGCGAGGTAACGTTGCTGCCGCTCACGGCCCCTTGGCTGGTCAGCCAACTAGCCATCGTGCGGCTCGCGGCACGTGCCGGCACACCTGCTGCGGCGGCCTTCGCCGAAGCGCTGCGTGCCGCTAGTGCCGCCGCCATCACGCAGGCTGATGCGCTCTGGCCCGCGCCAGCTGAGGCCTGATATGCCTTTTCGAGACGAGTCTCACGGAGTCCAGAGAAGGTTGGATTCCAGTTCCCACCACTGCTCCAGTATCTCCCCGAACAGTCATCCCGCATGGATCAGACGGCGCCGCGACCCCCAGGTTTCCTTGGCTGTTCTCGCATGGCTTGGGGTTAGGCTGATCTTCCAAATCCGATTTAACTATCTGAAATCTATGATCTTGTCCGGGCGATTGGTGCCCTTAAGTGTGCTCCGAAGCGCCCAGCGGTCGCATCTGATAGAGCGAATCTTCGCTCTACCAATCGACGCCGGCCAGAGCAGTCTAAAGGCAGCTTGACCCATCGCGCTGAGGTGACGGACCCGATCGGATGGCGTCATGGCCGCATTCTGCACCAGCGACATCCACTTCGCCCATGCTGGAGCACGAGGCTTCTATCGCCGACCCTTCGCATGGGTAGCGGCGATGGACACGGCCATGCTGGAACGCGGCCGTGAGACCTGAGGACGACGTCTGGCGCCTTGGTGATTTCGCCAGCGGTGTCCCGGCGTCCGCCGTGGCGAATCCGCTCAGCCGACTGATTGGCCGGAAAGATCTCATCACCGCAACCATGTTCCGTCGACAACAACGGTTTCAGCTGGTTGGTCCAGCGTCCGGCCCTTTGGCGAGATGGGGTTGGACGGTGTCGGTCTGGTTCTCTTCCACTACCCTTTCGGCACACGGCGCCACATGACCTCACTCTCACATTGACAGCCGGGGTCGCGCGGCCTTGGCTACCATCGGCCCCGCGAGAGGGCGATGAGGAAATAGCCATGAAGAAGCGCCAGATCCTGCGCGCTGCGGCCGGCCTTGGACTGGTGGCCGCCCCCGCCTATGCGCAAGCGCCTTTCCCCAGTTCCAGCATCCGCATGGTGGTGGCCTTCCCACCAGGTGGAAACACGGACATTTTTGGACGCATGTTTGCCGAGCCCTTCGGGCGGGCGCTCGGCCAATCCGTTGTCATCGACAATCGCGGCGGGGCGGGCGGTCTCATCGGCTCGGGCGAGGTGCATCGCGCCCGACCGGACGGGTACACATTGATCTTTCAAAGCCCGACGGCCGGGATCACCGGCCCACTCACACGTCGCGTGCCGCCCTTCGATCCCGTGACGGGGTTTTCGCACATCGCGATCCTGGGCATCACGCCGCTCGCCTTGGCGGTCAATCCACGGCTTGGCGTGAACAGCCTGGCCGAGTTGATTGCGCTCATCCGCGCCCAGCCGGGCCGGATCAGCTATGGCAGCTCGGGCATCGGCGGCGCCCCGCACCTCTCGACGGAGTTGCTGCGGATACGGGTGGGCAACCTTGATGTGGTGCACGTGCCCTACCGAGGCTCGGGGCCGCTGACCCAGGATCTTCTCTCCGGTACGATCTCCTTCGCCGTGGACGCCTTCACGACGCTGCTGCCGCAGCACCGCGAGGGGAGGCTCAGGATCATCTCCGTCTTCGGCGAGCAGCGCGCAGCGGTCGTTCCCGAGGTGCCGACCGCGCGCGAGAGTGGCTTCGACATCGTGACCCGTATCGCCAACTACCTGGCGGCCCCACCTGGCACGCCGCCGGACCGGCTGGAGCGCCTGGCCGCTGCCGCTCGCGCTGCGATGTCCACGCCCGAGATCGCGCGCGCGCTGGAGGCCATCGCCTTCGTGCCCGTGACCGATTCGACGCCCGAGAGCGCCACCCGCTTCATCGCGGAGGAGGCGGCGCTCTGGGGCCCTGTGATCCGCGCCGCCAACATCGAGATCGAATGAGCGCATGTTCAAGCTGACGGACAAGGTGGTCTTCCTGACCGGCTGCGGCTCGGTCGGACCGGGCTGGGGCAATGGCAAGTCCATCGCGGTGCTCTTTGCGCGCCAGGGGGCGCGCATCTTCGGCGTGGACATCAACGAGGCGGCGGCGCGTGAGACGCAGGCGATCATCCAGGACGAGGGCGGCACCTGCGAGATCGCGACGGGCGACGTCACGGATTCCGCCGAGGTGGCGCGGCTGGTCGAGGCCTGCATGGCGCGCTTCGGCCGCATCGACGTGTTGGTGAACAATGTCGGCAAGTCCGAACCCGCTATCCCCGGTGAGATGGACGAGGCGCTGTGGGACAGCCAGCTCGCTGTCAACCTCAAAAGCGCTTTCCTCTGCTGCAATGCGGTGCTGCCGATCATGCAGAAGCAGGGAAAGGGAGCCGTGGTCAGCATCGCCTCCACGGCGGGCATTCGCTACACGGGCAAGCCCCAGGCCGCCTATTCGGCGGCCAAGGCGGGGCTGATCCATTTCAGCAAGACCACCGCTATCACCTATGCTCCGCGAGGCATCCGCATGAACTGCGTGCTGCCAGGCCTCATCTACACGCCGCTGGTGGCCAAGCTCGCCGAGCAATTTGCGGGCGGCGACCTGGAGGGGTTCGTGGCGAAGCGCAACGCCGCCGTTCCCATCGGCCAGATGGGCGAGGGATGGGACGTGGCCCATGCCGCGCTGTTCCTTGCTTCTGAGGAGGCGAAATACGTGACCGCAACGGAACTTGTCGTCGATGGCGGATTGACGGCTTCCACCCGTTGATTGCGGCAGGCCGGCTTATTCTTCCGGGTGACCGTAAGCGTCCACTATCGGCTAGGGTACCAGCTTGTTCAGCGCCGCCTTCGAAGCGCAGTAGCTGTGCCAGCCAACCACGCCGTCACCACTTTCGATAGTCGACATCGTGCGGTAGACGCCTAGCGAGCCCCCGGCTCGGATTTTTCGGTGTCCTTCCCCCTCGTGACAGAAGGGTGGAGCGCATCCAGCGGCCCCGAATCCAAGTGCTGGAGAATACGCCTCAGTGCTGCGATGTTGTTTTCGTCTTAGGCGCTCTCGAGCGCTTCCTGCAGCACAGCGCGGATATCGTCGGCTCCGACCCGTTCCATCTCCCAATTCGGATACAGACGCGCGCGCTTCTCAACACTTCGGTCCAGCGCGACGATGTCGTAATGGCGTGCATCGCCATGAAGGCTCGCGACCAGGCTCTCCACCTCGGCGGGCGGCCCCTCGATCCACTGGAAGAAGACGCCGCTACCGAAAACGAGCACCCCAGTGATGTCACGTGTCACATTGCGGCGCTGAGAGAACTCGATGATGCGGTCGACCTCAGCGTCGTCGACGCCTTCGGCGGCACGACTGCAGTATACGAAAGTATCCAGAATAAGCCCGGCGTAGACCGACTCAGCGTCAGCTGGAAAACCGAATTCGTCGAACATAGGTAAGCTCGCTTTCTCTATGCCGGGCATTGCGCGCCATCCGGTGAGTGAGCGTAAGGTTAGCCCATTTCCCTGATTTGGATAAGGAGAGATCGGGGTCTGATCCCGACCCCGGCTGCGCGTGACCGACAGCTTCGGCGCAATTGCCCAATGAACGCCCAACTCTCCAAACCTCTAGCCTGGAGACCGCTTGTACCGAGACGCACTTCCGCCGGGCGAGGTTGCTGCACAAGAACGCAGCCAACGCGCACAGCGTGGATTTCGTCCAGGGGACCACGCCTCTCTCTGACCGTCGGCAGATCGTCATCGCTCGGCTGGACGGGATGGAGAATGGGCCGATGTCGCTGTTGCAGGGGACAGATTGATCTCTACGGCTGCGGGATAACTACTGGGCCGGTATCAGATCAGCATCGATCAGAAAAGCGGTCGTGCGCGTCAACCCGCCGCGGTTGACCTGCCCCCGTAGAAGCGGTCCGCCGATCATGTGAGATCGGCGGAACCGTGGAGGGTGTTGGAATGGCGAGGAAGCATGACAAGCCGGAAGAGATCGTCGCCAAGCTGCGCCAAGTGGAGGTGCTGCTGGCGCGAAGGGCAAGACGGCGACTGAGGCGGTGTGCATGCTCGGGGTAACGGAGCATACCAGTTACCGGTGGCGGGCCGTGTACGGCGGTCTGAAGCTAGATCAGGTGAAGCGCCTGAAGCTGCTGGAGCAGGAGAACGGCAGGCTGCGCAAACCTGTGGCGGACCTGACGCTCGAGAAGCTTGTGCTGAAGGAAGCCGCGTCGGGAAACTGGTGAGCGCCGCGCGTCATCGAGCCTGCGTCGAGCACGTCACAGCCCAGCTGGGCGTATCGCAGCGGCTGGCCTGCCGGGTGCTAGGGCAGCACCGCTCGGTGCAGCGCAGCCCGTGGGAGAATGGGTACGTGGAAAGCTTCAACGGCAAGCTGCGCGACGAACTGCTGAATGCGGAAGTGTTCCACACCTTGGCGGAAGCCAGGGTCCTGATCGAGCAGTGGCGCCGGCACTGCAACACGCACCGGCCGCACTGCTCGTTGGGTTACCGCCCGCCGGCGCCAGAAGTGCGCTTATCGATGCCCTGGAACCCCAGTGGCTCAGGCTCCAACTCAGGAGGCATGACCATCGCCCACTAATTTTTTGCCCGGCCCCCTCAACGGGGGCTGGTCACTCCACCATCTGCGATCGGAACTGCGGCGGATATGTCACTCAGAATTTCGGCTGCGCCAACACCTCCGTCTCAAGGCTCACGGTGTCCATGGAACCGGGTCACCTCCAACTACAACTCCATAACAGCGATAAAAAAGGGCGGTCCCTCGCGGGACCGCCCTTCGCTGTCAGCAGCCCGCGAAGGCTGCCAAAATCAGCCTGCCTTCAGGTTGACCGCGGACGTCTTGCCGCGCTCTTCCGCCAATTCGAAGGTAATCTGCTGACCATCATTGAGGCCCTGAAGGCCAGCGGCCTGGACGGCTGTGATGTGCACGAACACATCGGACCCACCGCCCGCTGGCGAAATGAAGCCGAACCCTTTGGTTGCATTGAACCACTTAACAGTACCTGAAGCCATTTGCTCACATCCTAATCACATGCACGCGGGTGTTTCCGGCGCAACCACCAACTCAAGCCGAACAAACGGGACGCGACCAGTCGGCCTTTTTGAGAGCTTCTGGGATCGGAACGGCGAGACGAGGCAAAGCACATGGCGCAGATCGTGTGGTGCGTGTCAAACATCTTGAGTCGCCGCGACCGACGCACAGCGTCAGATTGTGAGCCGTGAGATCACCCAAGGCACGATCCTATGCGCACAGACCCCCTGCCCCGCGGCGTCGGCATCCCACAGATGGTCAGCGCCAATGCCATTAGGTGCGGCGCTCACCGCCCATTGCCAGAAGCTGCTCCCTACAGGGCCTGGGCACGTGTTTAAACCGCGTTGGTCCGCGCATCGATTCACCCCTCTACTTGTGCGCCATCGCCCCATTGATCAGCACATCAGGGCTTCCGCGCCCAACATGGTCATGCCTCGAATCCGTCTTCAGCATCTGCAAACCTCGGCTGTGCCGATGGGGAACCGCACGATAGCGCTGCCACCCCAGCTGGCGTCAGCCGGTAGATGCCGCGTCGCTCTCGTTCGAACCAGCCATAAACGTTTCGCCGCAAAATGCTTGAAGCATCGTCAGCCGCGCCTCTCAGAGCACGCACCGATTGCGCGCCATCACTGAGCTTCGCAGCACAGGCGAGAGCCCGTTGGCGATAGGCGGTCATGATGGGCTTTCGGTTCGAGCCTCCTTCGGTTGGGTCACCCTCCCGTCTCCGATATTCGTCAAGCAACCGGCTACGACGCCGCACGTTCGCCCTCGGTCGGTAAGGACCAGGCTCGGTGAGAAACTCGACGCCTCCGGTACCGGGCGATACCCGGAGCAACCCGAAGCCCAGGAGCCTACACAACTTATGAACGCGGCTGTCGCGATCGCGACCTCGGCCGGTGGCTCGCACCGCGAGCCAGATCTCGTCCGCAACGGACAAGCGATCGACGGCCTGCAGAACGAGCTCAAGGGTGAAGCTCAGCTTCAGTTCAACCACAACGAGGAATCGATCGTCTTCCACGCGTAGTGCCACAATGTCGCATCCGCAGATTTCGCCTTTGGCCGCGAAACCAAAGCGTTCCAGGTGGGTCTTCACTGCGGGATACAGGGAAGTCTCCTGACGGTCGCTGATATGACGGTTCGTCGCGATGGCCATGGCAGCCAGTATCCCAGCTCAGGACACGGCACGCCAGAGATCCTACGGCCACTGAATTCCTATGGTTGCAAGCCGCTTTGGCTCTCGCAGACGGAGCGGCGCTTGCCGGTCGCGCAGCGAATATCGCGCACCAGCGACGGGGAGCGTACAATTCTCCGCTAGTCAACCGCGCCTGCCTGTCTCAAGCGTGCGGACGCCGGGAATAGCGCGGCAACGAGGCCGGGTTGCCGGCCCCCCGCTCGGTCAAAGTGGTAAGGTGGCACGCCGCGTTGAGGCGCGCGGGACCAGCGTGCCACGCAGCGTGATCGCCTCATCGGGCAGGGAGGGATCAACAATTCGGGCGGTGAGTAGATCCAGCCCTCGCCGGACCATGGCCGCCAGCGGCTGTTCAAAGCTCGTGATGTCGTAGGCAGCGCGGGCAGCCTCTGGGATACTGTCGAAGCCGCTGACCGAGATATCACCCGGGATGTCCAGGCCCAACTCGCGCAGCGCGTCCACCACTCCCATTGCAATGATGTCGCTAACCGCGAAAGCGCAGTCGGGCCGCGCATCCACGCGCATTGCTGCGATCTGGCGCCCTGCTGCATAGCCGCCCTCATAGATGGAGCGGCCGTCAAACCGCGCGATGATGACGCCGCCGCCGGCCAGGAAGACCTCTGTGAAGCCGCGCTCCCGGTCGATTCCATTGGAGCTGGCGCCGCCGGTGTGGATAATCGCGGCGCGCCGGTGTCCACCCAGCAGCAGGTGTTCGGCCATTCGGGCACCGCCCTCGGCATTGTCGCAGGAGACGGCGCTCGCATGTAGCCGTGGCACGCGGTTGATCATGACCACCGGAACGCCGTTGACGGCGCATATCTCGGCGGCGCGGGAGGACATGTCGGCCGATGTGATGAGGCAACCATCCATCTGATACTGGAGGAGGGCCTCCGTCGTCCGATCCTCTATCGGGCCGGGACCGGCATGGAGGATGAGGAAGCGCAGACCGCGCTCGGCGCTCTGCGCAACCACTTCCTCAAGCAACGTCCCGTAGAACGGATTGCTCCGCGGACCAAGGACGAGGCCAAGCAGGCCACTCCGGCCGGAGGAGAGCGTGCGCGCCAGGGCATTGGGCGTGTAGCCGGCTTCGCGCGCCAATTCGGCGATACGTGCGCGCATCGCTGAAGAGATGCGTGGATCACCCTTGAGCGCGCGCGAAACGGTGGAGGCGGAGACGCCCGCGCTCCGGGACAGCGTAAGAATGGTAGCACGGGAACGCCGGACCGGAATCTCCATGATCGCCGCGTAGCATGCGGCGAAAGGACTGCGCAAACGTCATCACCCACTCGCAGCCAGAAGCGACGATGCGAAAGAATATACGGCTCTGGAAGCCAAAAATTTAATGCAAGCGTGTGCGCAATTTGTCTGGACGAGAGGCCTAGCTGCCCATAGTTTCCGCTCAACAAGAGCAATGAGGAAACTGATCTGGATGACACAAACCCCTCGCCAGATGGCCATGGTCGGCTTCATGCAGGCGCAGAACTGCTCCATCGCCCCCGGGTCCTGGCGTCACCCCGCCAATGCGCTCGACTTCCTGACGCCGGACTATTTCCAGCGCATCGGTCGCGTTTTGGAGGATGGCAAGTTCCACCTGGCCTTCTTCGATGATCGCCTGGCAATGCCCGACATCTACGGCCATGACCATCGCGAGGCGGTCGAAAACGGCATACGCGTGGTAAAGATGGATCCCATCTCTATCCTTACTGCCATTGGCTGCGCCACGAAAAATCTCGGGCTCGGCGCGACGTATTCGACGACGTATTACGAGCCCTTTCATGTGGCGCGCCTCTTCGCCACGCTCGACCTGATGACACGCGGGCGTTCGGCTTGGAACATCGTCACCTCGCTCAACGATTCCGAGGCCGCCAATTTCGGCCGCTCCGAGCATCTGGAGCATGACGCGCGCTATGACCGCGCCGATGAATTCGTCGAATGCGTCATGGGCCATTGGGATTCCTGGGAGGAAGGCGCGATCATCGCCGACAAGACAAGCGGCCGCTTTGCCGATGGCTCGAAGGTGCACGCGCTGGATTACCAGGGACAATACTTCCGCTCGAAGGGCCCACTCTCCGTGCCCCGGTCGCCGCAGGGGCATCCGGTGCTGATACAGGCCGGCCAATCCGGCCGCGGCCGCCGCTTTGCCGGGCGTTGGGGGGAGCTGATCTTCGTGGTTTATCCCAACATCGAATCCGGTCGCAAACAGTACGCCGACCTGAAGTCCGCCGTGGCCGAGGCGGGGCGTGATCCGGAGAAGGTCTTCGTGGCGCCGGCCTGCTACGTCTGCGTGGGCGAGACACGTGCCATCGCAGAAGCCAAGCGCGAGGCGATCCTGGAGCTCTCCAAGCCGGTGGACGGCCTGGTCCTCCTCTCCGAAGTCACTAATTTCGACTTCGCCAGCAAGGACCTGGACAGCGAGTTTACCGATGAGGAACTCCGGAAGATGTCCTGGACCGGCTTCAAGGATCGCGTGGTGATGCTGAGCGGCAAGCCCAACCCAACCGTACGGGACTTCGTGCATTTCTCCGGCCGGGGCACCATCAAGGAATTTCCGAATTTCGTTGGAACGCCGCAGGATGTGGCGGACCAGATGGAGGAATGGTTCACCACCCGCGCCTGCGACGGGTTCGTACTGGCAGCCACCCACACGCCCGGCGCCTTCGAGGATTTCACCCGCTTCGTCGTCCCCGAACTCCAGCGGCGCGGTCTGTATCAAAAGGACTATGCCGGCGCGACGCTGCGGGAAAACCTGGGCCTGGCGCGCCCCAACGCGCGCGATTGGCGCAAGTAAACCAGGGAGAGACGCCATGACCCATATCACCCGCCGCGCCGCCCTCGGCGCTTCCCTCGCCCTGCCCTCGCTGGCGCGCGCGCAGGACGTCTGGCCCTCGCGCACAGTGCGCATCATCGTCCCCTACGCCGCCGGCGGCGGAACGGATGTGACCACGCGCGCCATTGCTGAGCAGCTCACCGCGCGCTTCGGCCGCAGCTTCGTCGTTGAGAACCGGCCTGGTGCCAACGGCATCGTCGGCACAGAGGCGGTGGCCCGGGCCACCCCTGATGGCTACACGCTGGGCGCGCAGACCAGCACGCACATCATGGCGCGGCAGCTGGGGCCTCTGCCTTATGATCCGGTGACGGATTTCACGCTGCTTTCCATCACTGCGCGCTACCCAATGGTGCTGATGGCGAGCATGCGCGCGCCCTTCCAGGATGTCGCCGGTCTGATTGCCGCCGCAAAAGCCCAAGCGGGCGGCGTCGCGCAAGGCACTTCGGATGCACAATCCTCCTTCTCGGCGCACCAATTCGCGCTGCGGGCAGGCATCGAGCTGAACGAGGTGCCCTATCGCGGCAGCGGTGCCTACCTGGCGGATCTCACGGCCGGCCACCTTCCCGTCGCCTGGGGCAGCCCGGCCACCGCAGCGGCCCTCGTCGCCTCCGGCCAGGTGCGCGTCATCGGCGTCACCTCGCCACAGCGCTCGCCCTATCTGCCGGAAGTTCCCACCCTCGCCGAAGCCGGCGTGCCCGGAACCGAGTTCGTCGGCTGGTTCGCGCTCCTCGCCCCTGCGCGCCTGCCCAACGCTATCGCCACGCAGCTTAACACCGCGATCAACGGGATCATTGCCAGCCCGGCGATGCGCGCGCGTTACGCCACCCTTGGCAACGAGGCGGCACCAATGGATCTCGAACAGCTCGCGGCCCTCATGCGTGCCGACGACGCGAAATGGGAGCAGGCGACGCGTGATGGCCTGATCCGGCGCGCGCCATGACCGAAATTCGTATGCTCTCCACCAGCGGCATCCTCGGCTATGGGTATGCCGAGGAATCGCTGAAGATCGGCATGACGCGGGAGCCACATGCCATCGGCGCAGATGGCGGCAGCACCGATCCGGGGCCGCATTACCTCGGCGCCGGCACCTCCTTCACCTCGCGGCTCTCGGTGAAGCGTGACCTGAAGCTGATGCTGCTGGCCGCCATGGCCGCGAAAATCCCCTGCATCATCGGCACGGCGGGTGGCGCGGGTGGAGAGCCGCATTTGCAGGACACCGCCGCCCTGGTGCGCGAGATTGCGCGCGAAGAGCGCCTCTCCTTCCGAATGGCGCTCATCCATGCCGAGCCTGACCGCGCCATGCTGCGTGAAGCTGTGACGGCGGGCTGCGTCAAGGCACTGGCCAAGCTGCCCCCGCTGGACGCCGAAACGATCGATCGAGCTGAGCGTATCGTCGCAATGATGGGCCCCGAGCCAATCGCCCGTGCGCTGGACGGCGGCGCGCAAGTCATCCTCTGCGGCCGTAGCAGCGATCCTGCGCAATGGGCGGCCGTCGCGCTGCGCTACGGCATTCCGCCGGCCGTCGCCTGGTATGCCGGGAAGATGCTGGAATGCGGCGCCGAGCCAGCTGTCCCGAAGGAGCCCGACTGCCTGCTGGTGACCCTCCGAGAGGATCATCTGGTCTGCGAGCCACCCAACCCGATCCGCCGGTGCACACCGCTGTCCGTCGCCAATTTCGCGCTGCATGAGAATGCGAGCCCGGTCCACCACACTGAGCCCGGCGGCATGCTCGATACATCCAACGTCTCCTTCGACCCCGTGAGCGACCGCGCCGTGAAGATCAGCGGCATGCGCTGGGTTCCGGCGCCGCAATACACGGTGAAGCTGGAGGGCGTGGAGCGCGATGGCTACCGCGCCATCACCATCTGCGGCACGCGCGACCCGGTGCTGATCGGGCAGATTGACGACTACCTGGCCACACACCGCGCCAAAGTCTCGACCAAGGCGGCGGCCTTCGGCGTTTTGCCTTCGAATTATCGCATGTCGGTCCGCGTCTACGGCAAGGATGGCGTGATGGCCGGCTGGGAGCCAACGCCCAATGTCACCGGCCACGAATTAGGCTTCATCATCGAGGTCGTTGCAGGGACGCAGGATGTGGCCAACGCCGTGCTTGCCATGGCGCGCACTTCGCTGCTCCATGCGGATTTTCCTGGGCGCTTATGCAAAGAGGGGAACATGGCTTTTCCGTTCTCGCCTTCGGACATTGAGCTCGGCCCGCTATACCGCTTCAGCGTCTTCCACACGATGGCGCTGGAAGACCCTTGCGCCATCTTCCCCATCGAATACGAAAGCGTCTGACCATGGCCCGCATCCGCGACATCGCGCAGGTCTGCAAGAGCAAGAATGCCGGGCCCTTTGTCGTCACCATCGATGTTCTTTTTGAGGATCACCTGGTCTACCAGCGGGTGAAGGCGACGGGCGTGCTGAATGCGGCCCTCTTCGCCCGGCTCTACGGCGTGGCTGAACAAGATGTGCTCTTCACCCCGTACGACGCCGCCTCTGCTTTCAAGGCGAGCCTCCCGCGCCTCACGCCTGCGGGCAGCTTTGGCGATACGGACGTCTATGGCGCGCAGCAGCACGCGCCGCTGCTAGACATCGATATCCCGCTGAATGACGGGCCGTAGCGGTCCAGCTCAATCCGGCGCTACAGCACGATTTCCAGATCTGTGATCGCCAGCCAGGGCCGCGAAAGCTCACCAGCAACGCTGCTCAGCGCGATTCAATGCGGCGGCAACTGGACGGCCCATTCGGCAAGTCAGCCCGTGCGCTGGATCGGGCGGCATGGGTGCGTCGGACAGGGTAGCTGGAGCGAAGTCCACATGACGCGGCACCGATCACTTGCTGGCCTGACTAATAAACCGGCCTTGGTCGCCACGTGACCAAGCCGGCTCGCCACACCGGGCTGCGGCCCTGACGCAAGATCTTAGGCGCGTTGCGGATCGGCCGGCATGCAGGCCACCCGTTTCGCTGGCGGCAGGGTGATGGCGGCGCCAATGCCAAGCGTGGTGACCGCTGTGGCGCTACGGGGGCGGATCAACGCAGGAGCGGTTCAGACAGTCGCGGTTGACCAGCGCTTCAGCGAGGCAGTGTCGCTCCTTGCCCCCAAGATCAGCCCGTCCGGCGGCCTTTGCCTGAGCAGTGGCCACGTGCCCTTCAGCACGCCTGCGACTAGTGGCTCCCCTTCGCCGGATTCTGCCGCCCGCGCGACGATGCTCACAAGGTCAGGTGCAGCTCAACTGAAGGCAGTGGGCGGACGCTGCCCCTCGATCCATCTGAGCGATGTGCTGGGTCTGCCGGCCTACGGCCCTTCGGCCGAAAACGGTGTTTGACCTGTCGGCAGAACTTTTGTAGAACAGCCTGGTTGTTTATGGTTTGTACCGCACCGCGGCTCCCCTGACCCGCCAACGCATGGAAGTCATTTATCATGCTTACCCGGAAGCAGCACGAGTTGCTCATGTTTATCCATCACCATCTGGAAACCACGGGCTTCTCCCCTTCCTTTGATGAAATGAAGGATGGGCTTGATCTTCGGTCTAAGTCGGGCGTTCACCGGCTCATCACTGCACTTGAAGAGCGTGGGTTCTTGAGGCGTCGAGCGCACAGGGCACGTGCGCTTGAAGTTGTTCGCCTTCCTTCACAGAACATGAATGAAAAACCCTACAGTGGCTCGACATACCCACGCTCTTTGGACATTTTCCCAAATGCATCGAACGAAGCCCGGACCATCAAGGTACCTCTTCTCGGTAAAATCGCCGCCGGCAATCCTAACGAGGCGATTAGCGAGACGAGCTCCTATCTCGATATTCCTCCCGAGATTATCTATTCTGGCCCGCACTATGCTGTTCGAGTAAGTGGCGATTCAATGGCTGACGCAGGCATATTGGATGGCGACATCGCCATCATCCGAATTGGATCTTCCTTCAACAATGGAGATATCGTTGTTGCTCTGGTCGATAAAGTCGAAGCAACGCTCAAGAAAATTCGCAAAAGGGGAAATTCTATTGCACTCGAACCCTGTAACTCTCTCTATGAAACGAAAATTTTTGGCGCTGACCGGGTTGAAGTCCAAGGTGCATTGGCCGGCCTGATTCGGTCTTACAGCAAGTAGGCAGGTACTATTTTCCACATACGCACTCGATACTACGCACGATAATTCTACTACACAGCAGCATTTAGGCAGCTTTTTACGCCCACGTTTGCAGTATATTAGGCGTCTTTTGCCCTGGAGCGCACCAGCTGGCGAGTTAGCGATTTGAGCCTAGGGACGCTACCGGGAACGTCGATCCGCTGGGGACTCTCGGATAAGCAGCGTTGAAGGCGACCATCATCGCCGCGTTGATAGCGCAGGTGCAAGGGTTGTCAGCCCTTGGACCAGTTGCAACTTCGCGCATGCATGGCGGATATTCACGCGTAAACTGGATCAGCGACTTGGCCGACGCATGTGAAGGTCAGGGTCGTTCAACTGGTGCGGGCGGCGGCTGGAATGGGTCGCAGGGGCAGAGTCGTTGTCTGCCCCATCGCCGTCGCCCCTCCCGAGAGCATCGAGGGGCTGTGGGCGAAGAAGCTCGCCTACAGTTCGGATAGAGTTCTGGGCATCCGTTCCCCCCGGCTTCGCAGGCGGTGAGGACTTGCCTTGTATCCGCGCGACGTCAATCCACCTGTCGCTCGCGGCAGCAGTCGCCGGATGCGGCGGTTGTCCAAGCTATCGCTGGGATGGGCAGCAGCGGAGAAGACGCCGCGGCTGGTTGCTTCGCTTGTGGCCAACGGTCGTGCTCTTCGACTCGACTGGCTCAAGTTGGTCTTTTATTGAGAGCTAGCGGCGGTATCGTGGCAGCGGACGGCTATGCGCCCCCGCTTCGACCCAGCCTTGCAGGACGGGTAGAGAGTGGGGCCGGGCTGTAGGGCGACGGCTGCAGACTGGGGGCGGCGTGATAGTTTATGAGGGCGAAGGTTACGCTCATTTGCCTTCACAGCGGCGATCTTGCGGCTCCACACACGCCCCTGACGCGTGAACGTCGGCACTCCTCCCGCCGCCGATCCCATCCGGCGGATGGAAGGCGTCTCAAGATATAGTATTGCGTCATTATTTAAGCCATATGGATCTATTCATCTTCGCCCGATGTTAAGACCTTCCATGGTGTTGACCCATCTCTCGCGATTCGCTCGGTCAGCAATCCGATATCTCTGACGACAAAACTCAACAATCGCTGGACCCCGATTGCTGGAAAACTGCCGTGCCGGGTGATACAACCTTAAGATGTTAACGATGCATTAATACAATCCGAGATGGTATCGCATGATCGTCGACCCGAGGCCCATCGGCTTTTCGTCGCAACCTCTCCGACGGATCGGCAGCATGCTGCGCCGGCTTCGTGCCATGGCGGGGGCCATCCTATTTCTTGTCCCAGTTGCGCTCACGCCGACCTACGTCACCGCGCAACCGCCACCGATTCGATTGAAGATTGTGGGTGGGCTCGCTGGCGTCACCCAGTATGACCGCCACGAAGTGCCGTTCTGGGTGGAGCGCATCCCTCGCCTGACTGGGGGGCGCGTGCATGCTGAGATCGCGGCCTTCGATCGCAGCGGCATTCGCGGCAATGAATTCATCCATCTCATGCGCGTCGGCGTTGTCCCCTTCGGTACGCTTATTCTGACAATCGCAGGGGCAGATGAGCCGGAGCTGACTGCCTCTGATCTCGCCGCATTGAACCCGGACATGGCCCATCTGCGGCGCAACGTACGGGCCTTCCGGTCCGGTTTGGCCCGTATACTGCGGGAAAATCACAACCTGGAGGTCTTGGCAGTTTATGCCTATCCAGCGCAGGTCCTGTTTTGCTCCCGGCCTTTTGGCGGGCTAGGCGACATCGCCGGGCGGCGCGTACGGACCTCTTCGGCCACGCAGGCTGATGTGATGGAGGCGGTGGGCGCCACTCCCGTGGTCATCCCGTTCGCCGAGATCATCGGCTCGATCCGGCGCGGCGCCGTCGAGTGCGCGATCACCGGGACGCTCTCAGGCTATTCGATCGGGCTCCATGAGGTGACGAGCCATGTGCACAACATGGCGCTTTCCTGGGGCGTCAGCGTCTTCGCCGCACATCGCCCAAGCTGGATGGCGCTGCCTGAGCAGGTGCGCGCGCAGATCAGCGCGGGCCTGGCCGAACTTGAGGAGGAAATCTGGACAGCGGCCGAGGAGGACACTTTGCAAGGCCTGCGCTGCAATGCAGGCCAAACCGAGTGCGTCGGTGGGCAACGTGGACGTATGCAGATCGTTCCAGTCAGCGCCGCCGATGAGGAGATTCGTCGGCGCCTGTTAAGGGAGACGGTTCTGCCCCGATGGCTCGACCGCTGCGGCGAGCATTGCGCGCAGACCTGGAATCACAGTCTCGCCGCCACGGCGGGCATCCTTGCGGAGCGGCCTGTGCGATGACGCATGGCCGCCACCTTCGCATTGCCATTGCAATCTGCGGCGTCGTGCTGCTCCTCGCACAGGCGCTGGCGGTGGCTGCCCTGCTCCACGCCTCCCGCCAGACGGCAATCGAGAGCGCAACCGACGTGACCGAACGCGCTGGCCATTCGGTCCGCGACGCGATCAACCGCACGTTGTTCCAGGTTGATGCCACCTTGGTCAGCCTGACTGCGCTGCTCACGCCTGTCCTGCCGGCGCAAGGGCGCGAGGTCTATGACGAGCCCGCGGTGAACGGCCAACTCCGTCACATCAACGGCCAGAATTTCGCCTTCCGGGACCTCCTGCTGGTGGATAGCGCAGGCCGGACCGTGGCCGCCGCCCTGCCCGCCTCACGCCGCCGGCCGCTCCCGGCACCGATAGGCCCGGGTTACGTCAGCGCCGGTCTCAGCACGGGTGGATTGCTCGTCAGTGAGCCCATCCGCAATCCGGCAAATGGTGAGTGGTCGGTCTTCTTCGCCCGCCCTCTGGAGTTGCCCGGCCTGGGCAACGTGCACGGTGTGGCCGAGGTGCAGGTTCAGATGCTCGCCAATCTCATGGCGCCCGGGATCGGGACACCAGGGCTGCGTATCTGGCTGGAGCGCGCGGGCGGCATCATCCTCGCCGCCACCACAGGAGCCCAGGGACACCTCCTGAGGGCTGGCGCGGAGGAGAGCGCCGCCCCGGAGCTTCAAACCTCACGCATGGGCGGACAGCAGGTCATCGGCAACAACTGGCAGACGCTCTATCCCGCGCTGCGGCTGACAACGGAGATGGATCTAGATGCAGCCCTGGCCGCGTGGCGGGCCAACCGCGACCGCACCGTGCTGATTTCAGCAGTCTTTGTGGTGCTGACGTTAGCCCTCATGGCAGCGCTGGTCGTCTGGCTTGCACAGCGCGACCGCGCCGAGGCCGACCGCCAGGCCTGGCGGCGTCAGCTGGAGGAAGCGCTCGACAGCATGACGGACGGGTTCGTGATGTTCGACGCAGCGGACCGTTTGGTGGTCTCCAACCGAAGCTATCGAGACATGTACCGCATCTCAGCGCCCTTCATCCGGCCTGGTGCGCTGTTCGACGACATTATCCGAGAGGGTGCGCGGCGAGGCCAGTACCCGCAATTCGACGGCGAACCCACCGAAGCCGCCATCGCAGAATTCGTGGAAGATCTCAAGCAGCGGCGGCGGGGTGGTGAGTTGCGACAGTTCGAGCGCTTGCTCCCGGACGGTCGCTGGGTTCTTTTGACAGAGCGGCCAATGCCGGATGGCGGTATCGTCGGCATCCGTACCGACATCAGCGAGCTAAAGCGGGCGATGGCGGAGCTCAGCGTTGCGCGCGACATGGCCCAGCGTGCCTCTGCGGCCAAGGGCATGTTCCTCGCACGCATGTCGCATGAGCTGCGAACGCCACTGAACGCTGTGCTCGGCTTTGCGGAGCTGCTGCTGCAGAACGGCGACCTCAGCACCAGCCAACGCGAGCAGCTCGGCCTTGTCTATAACGCAGCCGCCCATCTTCGGGACGTGGTGAACACCTTGCTCGACCTTTCAAAGGCGGAAGCACGGAGCCTGGACATGAAGCCCCGCGCCACTGCACTCCGCCCCCTTGCCGAAGTCTGCGCTGCGTTGGTGGCGCCCGAGGTGGAGCGTCGTCGCATTGCCCTCGCGCTCGACCTCGACGCTGCCCTGCCGGCGACGGTCCTGGTGGATCCGCTTTGCCTGCGGCAAATCCTGCTGAACCTGCTGTCGAACGCGGTTAAATTCACGCCGGCCGCCGGCCGTGTGGTCATGCGGCTAAGCCAGTCCCGGCCCGGGTGGGTGCGCATTGAGGTGGAGGATTCCGGTACCGGCATTCCCGAGGAGAAGCGCACCCTTCTGTTCCGCGACTTCAGCCAGATTGGTGCGCCGGTTGAGCCGGGCGCTCCCTCCACCGGCCTTGGTCTTGCCATTTCAGCGCAGCTCGTGGCCGCGATGGATGGGCGGATTGGCTGCGATTCCGCACCACTGCGCGGCGCACTCTTCTGGGTTGAGTTACCCATGCCAGCTGTCAGCGAGCCAGAAGCCGTGGAGGCGCGGCCGGCTCCCGAGCCCCAGCCCCTCACAGAGCCGGAAGCGGCACGCCCCCTGCGCCTTCTGGTGGCGGATGACATCCTGGTCAACCGCAGCCTCGCGCGGGTCATGCTGGAAAAGGCAGGCCATGTCGTGGACTTGGTGGCCGACGGCGTGGCCGCAGTGGAGGCCGTCCAGCGCACGCAATACGACGTGGTGTTGATGGATGTGCAGATGCCAGTGATGGACGGGTTGGAGGCCACGCGTCGCATCCGCGCCCTGGAAGGCCCGGCATCGCGCGTTGTCATCATCGCGCTCAGCGCCTCGGCCATGATCGACCAGGTGGAGGCCTGCCTGGAAGCCGGCATGGACGGACACTTGGCCAAGCCGATCAACCGCGCGCAGTTGCTGGACAAGCTGACCGACGTAACACGCCGTCGTGCCGCGCCGCCTGAAGGGCTGACCCATGGCGCCGCCCGCTTGCGCGAACGCATGGGTGCGGCGGCCGAGCCTATCATCCGCGGCTTCATGCAGGAGATCCGTGCTGGGCTGGAGCTGTTGCCGGGACACGCCGCGCGCGGGGACATGACCGGCCTTGCGGCCGCAGCACGTCGCCTCGCCCCGGTGTTGCGCGAACTGGAGGCAGCGTCGGCGGCCGAGGCTACGACGCGACTGGAGCTGGTGGCCGAAACTGGGGGCGAGGTTTCGCGCGAGATCCTCGTCTGGCAGCAGGCAACGGCGGCGCTGGAACGCGAACTCCACGAACCGAGCTTGTCGGGGACGGAGGAGGGAGATGCGCGCGATCGAGGATGAAGCCTTACCCGTACCGGCAAGCCGTCTCGCGGCCGTGCCAACGGCCCGTGCGCGTTCCATCCATCGGGCCACACAGCTTCGGCTGCCCGCGACGGCGACAGTTCATGGGAGCCGAAGCGAGACTGGCACTGAGGCGCAAGCGCCGGGCGAGCGGATCCTGTTGCTGGACCAAGATGCCGAGCACTTGCGTCACTTCACGCAGTATCTCACGGGGCACGGCTACCGCGTCAGCGCCATCCAGGATGCGGGGGAGTTATCGCTGCGACTGCAACTGGAAGCACCCGACCTGATCGTGTTGGAGCAGCGTCTGGGCGATGTGACGGGGACCGAAGTGCTCGGCCAGATCCGCGCCGTCTCCAGCGTGCCTGTCATCATCCTCACCGCGCTGTCCGATCCGGTGGACCGCATCATCAACCTGGAGCTGGGCGCGGACGACCAGGTGCACAAGTCGGTGCCCAAGCGTGAGATCATGGCACGCATGCGGGCGGTGCTGCGCCGCATGCAGCCCGCAGCGGAGCGTCCGCAGCAAGACTGGACGATTTCGGACGCGCGGCGCGATGTGATCCGTCCGGATGGCCGCCCCTGCGGCCTGACCACGGCAGAATTCGGCATTTTGCGCGAGCTCGCCGTGGCGCAGGGCGAGGCGGTCAGCCGTGCAGACTTGTCGGAACACGTATTTGGCCGGCCGATGAACCCAGGGGACCGGGCCGTAGATACAGTGATCTGCAAGCTGCGGCAGAAGCTCAGCCCGGGCGTCATCGTGACGGTACGCCCCGCCGGCTACGCATTCGCCGGCTTTGCAAGTGCGCCAGAGGGCTGACGGGAGCGACGGGCGGCCATCCACACAACTCAACCTTTCTCCACCTCATTACGTAAACGATTGCAACTATAGGTTGTTAACGTACGATTAACGCTCTCCCGGGAACAACCGAATGCCAGCGTCTCTTGGCCGACGTGCCGCCCTCGCCTTCCCCGCCATTGCTCTCGGCATCGCTCCGCGCGAAATGCGCGCGGAAACCACACCATGGGACCATTTCAAGCAACGCTTCCTCGCTGCGTCCGGACGGATCGTAGACAACGGCAATGGTGGGATCTCCCATTCCGAAGGCCAGGCCTGGGGCATGCTGCTTGCCACGATCCACGACGCTCGTGCCGCCTTCGAGCGTATCTTCCGTTGGACGCGCGCCACGCTGGCAATCCGTGGCGACCGTCTCTTGGCCTGGCGCTTCCGTCCTGTCGGTGGGGTGGACGATATCAACTCCGCCACCGATGCAGATCTGTTCCACGCGTGGGCCCTGCTTCGCGCCGAGGAGCGGTGGCCAGGCGAAGGCTACCGCGCCCTCGCCCAGGGCGTTGCGTACGACATCCTGCGCGTGACTTGCCGGCAAATCGGCGGGCGAGTTGTGCTGATGCCGGGCGCATGGGGTTTCGACCATGGCAATCACATTGTGCTGAATCCCTCCTACTACGTCTTCCCCGCGCTTGAAGCGCTCGCGGCTGCCTTCCCTCACCCCGCTTGGCCAGCCTTGATTGCCGAGGGTGAACGCATGCTGTCGGAATCTCGCCATGGACGTTGGTCCCTGCCGGCGGATTGGGTGGTACTGCGCAGGCGCGGCGGACCGACGGAGCCTGAACCGGTACGCGGGGACCGCTTTGGCGACGACGCTGTCCGCCTACCCATCTATCTCGCTTGGTCGGGCCGCTCGCAGGCCGCGCTGATGCAGCACGTCAGCCGGTTCTGGGGCGACCCGGCACATCCGTACCAGCCTGCCTGGGTGACGCTGAGCGACAATCGCATTGCGCCGTATCCGGCGAACCTCGGCCACGCTGCGGTCCGGCGCCTGACGCTTCTCGCTCGTCCAGCGCCGGAGACGCAGAACGTCTCCACTGATCACGGCTATTATAGCAACAGCTTGGCTCTCTTGGCTGCAGCGGCGGCGGCCGAAGCGCCTGGGCGGATTGGCGGCGCGCGCGTCGCCGCGGTCATGCGCTAGGATCTGGGCCATCTCCCCCGCCAGGAGATAATGGACGGGGCACGCGCGTCACGGCATCCGCTTGCCAGGAGGCCGTCATTGTCGCCGTGCCCCACCACATCCACACGGTCATCACCGACAACGAAGTCCAATTCGCTGTGCCCCGCGCTACGCCGACGGCCCCACCGCTCGATACATGACCCGCATGTTCGCCGTGTGGTACCAGGAAAGCGGTATCGAGCATCGCTTCATCAAGATCAATCATCTTTGGATGAATGGTCAGGTCGAGCGAATGTACAGGAGCATCAAGGACGCTCCCTCAAGCGCTTCCACTACGACAACCACGATCAGTTGCGACGACACCTCACGGCTTCGTCGCCGCCTACAACTTCGCACGTCGCCTCAGGCGCCTGCGCGGCCTCACACCCTACGAGTTCATTTGCAGGCCATGGGCCGAAACGCCTGAGCGATCCAGCAAAAAGTCCGCACCAGCAAATGCCGGGACTAAACAACTAGGGCGCATAGGCAGTTTGCGACTCTGCGTTACGGGGATGGCCGGCGCGATGCCACACGGCGCCAGCTGCCGCCATCTGTTGGGTGCACGGATAGGTGGGAGCCTCTGCAGCTTCAGCGCAGTACACCAAAGACCAATCCGGCCAACGCCGCCGAACACCGGCGATGTCTGCGGATAACTTTCCAATAGGTGCATGTAATCAAGAGACACTGAACCGCCTGTCGCCAAAGCTTCTTCCATTCGCAGCATGTGTGACATGACCCGGGCCTACCCCCGCTCCTGCATTGGATGAGCGGGAGGTTTTTGTGCCGGGCGTTTCGTTGCGAGGCATACAGAAGGCTTTCGGCGCCACACCGGTGTTGCGCGACGTCACGCTCGAGGTCGTCGAGGGCGAGTTCCTTGCCATTCTCGGCGCCTCGGGCTGCGGCAAATCCACGCTGCTGCGCATCCTCGCCGGGCTGGAAACCGCGGATGCCGGTGAGGTCCTGATCGGGGATCGCCGGGTGGATGCGCTGCCGCCCAAGGCCCGTGATCTCGCGATGGTGTTCCAGAGCTACGCGCTCTATCCCTACATGACGGTCCGCCAGAACATCGCCCTGCCGCTGGAGATGCGCCGGATGTCCGCGTTTCAGCGGCTGCCGCTGCTGGGCCGCATCTCGTCCGGTCCGGCGCGGCAGGGGATCGCGGCCGATGTCATGGCGGTCGCCGCACCGCTGGGCCTCTCGCCCCTGCTGGACCGCAAGCCGGCGCAGCTCTCGGGCGGGCAGCGGCAGCGCGTGGCGCTTGCGCGGGCCATGGTGCGCAACCCTGCGGCCTTCTTGATGGACGAGCCGCTTTCCAACCTGGATGCGCGCCTGCGGGCCGAGGCGCGCGCCGAAATCGTGGCGCTGACCCGGCGGCTGGGTGTCACGACGCTCTATGTCACACATGACCAGGGCGAGGCGATGGCGATGGCCGACCGCGTCGCGGTGATGCAGGCCGGCCGTGTCCTGCAACTGGCGCCGCCCCAGCGGCTCTATGACGAGCCGGCCAGCCTGGAGGTCGCCCGCTTCATCGGCTCGCCGCCCATGAACGCGCTGCCCGCCCATGTCGGCGAAGACGGCGCGGTCATGATCCGCGACGTTCGTCTGCCCTGGCTCAGCCCAGCGCGTGGCCCGGTCACGCTCGGCGTGCGGCCGGAAGGCTGGGCGCCCGCCAGCCACGGCATCCCCGGCGTCATCATGCTCATCGAGCATCTGGGCGCCGAGACCCTGTGCCATCTCGAAGGCGGTGCCGTCCTCCGGCTCGCCCCGGAAGCGGCGCGGGGGATGGTCGCCGGGCAGGCCTTGCGGCTGGCGGTGCGCAGCGCCGTGCTGTTCGGTCCCGATGGCGCGCGGCTTCCCCTCCAGGCCGCGCTGCGGGAGACGGCCCGTGGGTGATCCGCGCCGCCCGCCCAGCCCCCGCCGCGCGGAGGCGCTGGCCGGCACCTTGCTGGCGCTGCCGGCCTTCATCCTGATGTGGCTCATGCTGCTGGGCCCGGCCGTCGCGGTCGGCCTGCTCTCGCTCACCGACTGGAACTTCGGTGAGCCGAGCATCCGCTTCGCCGGCTTCGACAACTACGCGGAGATGTGGGGCGATCGGGTCTTCTGGATCAGTCTGCGCAACACGGTGATCTATGTCGGCTTCTCCGTGCCCGCGACGGTGCTGCTGGGCCTCCTCGCCGCCATCGCCATCGAGAGTGTGGGACTCCAGGGCGGAGGAGGACTGCGCGGCTTCTATCGCGCCGCCTATTTCCTGCCGGTCGCCAGCACGCTGCTGGCGATGGCGCTGGTCTGGGAATTCATGTTCCACCCGACGGTCGGCTTTGTGAACCAGGTCTTCCGGGCCGTGGGCCTGCCGACCGCCGATTGGCTGCAGAATCCCGACACTGCGCTCTTCGCCCTCGCCGCGATCGGCGTCTGGCAAAATCTCGGTCTCGCCATGGTCCTGTTCATGGCCGGTCTGAAAGCCATTCCCCCTGACCTCTACGAGGCACTGGCGATGGACGGCGCCGATGGCGCTTGGGAGCGGTTTCGCCGCGTCACCTGGCCGATGCTGGGCCCGGCGCTGGTCTTCGTCGTCGCGATCACCGCCATCCGCAGCTTCCAGGTCTTCGATACGGTCCAGGTGCTGACTGAGGGCGGGCCTTCGAAATCGACCGAGGTGCTGCTCTTCACCATGGTGCAGCAGGGCTTCACCTTCCTGCGCTCGGCCTATGGCGCGGCCATCACGATGGTGTTCCTGCTCCTCACCCTCACCATCACCCTGGCTCAGACCGTGATCCTGGATCGGCGGGCGCATTATGGTTAGGCGCGCGCTGACACACCTCATCCTGCTGGCCGGTGCCGTGGTCATGCTGGCGCCCTTCGCCATCATGCTGTCCATCTCGCTCAAGCCACCGGGCGAGGTGTTTGCGCCGCAATTCTCGCTTCTGCCGACGCAATGGCACGCGGTGGAGAACTACACCGCCGCCTTCACCAAGGTGCCGCTGGCGCGCTTCCTGGCGAACGGGCTTTTCGTCACGCTCTGCATCTTCGCCGCCCAGGCCATCACGGCGCTGCCCATGGCCTACGCGCTGGCCAAGCTGCGTTGGCGCGGGCGCGAGACGGCCTTCGCCCTGGTGGTGCTGGCCCTGCTGATTCCGCCGCAGGTGCCGGCCATCCCACTCTATATCGGACTGTGGCAGCTCGGGCTGCTCAACACCTACGCCGCCATCATCCTGCCCTCCACCATCTCGGTCTTCGGCATTTTCCTGATGCGGCAATTCTTCCGCACCGTGCCGGACGACCTCATCGCAGCGGCGCGGATGGACGGTCTCTCCGAATGGGCCATCGTCTGGCGGATCATGCTGCCGACGGCGGCGCCGGCGATCGCGGCCTTCGCCTGCCTCTCCTTCATCTGGAACTGGAACGAGTTCTTCTGGCCGCTGATCGCGGTCCAGGAAGAATACCTGATGACTCCCCCACTCGGCATCGCCTTCTTCTCGAATGCCGAGGCCGGCACCTCCTTCGGGCCACTGATGGCCGCCGCCACGGTGGTGACCGCGCCCCTCGCCTTCGCCTTCCTGCTCGCCCAGCGCGCCTTCATCTCGGGCGTGACGATGACGGGCGTGAAATGACTCACATGAACCCCTGGAGCACCGCCATGCATCGCCGCACCCTGCTTGCCTCGCCCCTCGCCCTGGCCTCGCCGGCCCTGGGGCAGACCGCGCCCACGGAAATCTCCATCCAGTATTCCATCCCAGAGCTGTTCCGCGGCTTGATGGAGGAGGTGGCCACCGCCTTCATGCGCGCAAACCCCAACATCCGCGTCACGATCCGCGCGCCCGAGCCCGACTACGAAGCGATCCTCCAGCGCAACCTGCGGGACGCAGTGACGCGCCAATTGCCCGATGTCGCCTTCCACGGCTTGAACCGCCAGCGCACCCTGGTGGAGCGCGAAATCCCGGTGGATCTCAAGCCCTTCATGGCCGCCGATGCGCGCATCGCCGAGCAGGGCTATTCCGAGAGCCTGCTCTCGCTTGGCCAGGTCGGCCCGTTGCAGACTGGCATCGGCTTCGCGCTCTCCACGCCTATCCTCTACTACAATGTGGAGCAGTTGCGCCGCGCCGGCGGCGATCCTGAGAAGCTGCCCAGCAGCTGGGCCGAGGTCGCCGCACTCGCACGCGCCATCCACGGCACGGCCGAAAACTTGAACGGCATGTTCTACGACTGGACCATCACCGGAAACTGGGCCTGGCAGGCGCTGGTCTTCAGCCATGGCGGCACAATGCTCTCGGCCGATGAGCGCCAGGTGGCGATGGGTCAGGAACCGGGGCAGCGCGCCATCGCCGCCCTGCGCATGCTCGTGGATGAGGGCCGCATGCCCGACATGCGCCCAACCGCCGCCATCGCCGATTTCTTCGCCGGCCGCCTCGGCATCTCCATGCAGTCCACAGCCCAGCTCGGCCGCTACAACCGCGAGATCGGCGGCCGATTCCCGCTGGTCTGCGGGCGCTACCCGCTCTCGGCTCCCAATGCGCGCCTCCCTGCCGGCGGCAATGTCGCAATGATGTTCACGCGCGATCAGGCCAAGCAGGCCGCCGCCTGGGCGTTCATCAAATTCGCGACAGGCCCGGTGGGTGCCACCATGATGGTCAACGCCACCGGCTACATGCCCGCCAGCACCATCCCGGCGCAGCGCGAGGAGATGCTGGGCCGCTTCTACCGCGAGAACCCCAATCACCTCGTCACCTTCCGCCAGCAGGATGTGATAACGGGCTGGTACGCCTTCCCCGGCCAGAACGCGCTGCGCATCACCGACACCATCAATGACCACCTGCAAAGCGTGGTGGCCAAGCGGGCCGAGCCGCAGCCGGCGCTGACCCGCATGGCGGCCGATGTGCAAGCCCTGCTGCCGCGCCGCTGATGTTTGACTTCATCCACATCACCGACCTGCACATCCTGCCCGCCGGCGAGACCAATTACGGCCTCGACCCGGCGGAGCGCCTGCGCATGGCGGTGGAAAGCATTGCCGAGCGACACGGCCCCGGCAGCGCCACACCGGCTGAATTCGTCATAGTCACCGGCGACCTGACGCATCACGGCAAGCCCGAGGCCTATGCCCAGCTGCGCGAGATCCTGGAGGGGCTGCCCATGCCCTTCCACCTCATGCTCGGCAATCACGACGAGCGCGACCATTTCCGCGCCGCCTTCCCTGAGCACGCCGTGGACGAGAACGGTTTTGTCCAGCAGGCAATCGAGACGGAGGCGGGGTTGTTCCTCCTGCTCGACACCAAGACGCCCAGCACCCATGCCGGCGCGCTCTGCGAGAAGCGGCTCGCTTGGCTGGCTGCAAGGCTGGCCGAGAGCGAGGGGCCGGTTTTCCTCTTCCTGCACCACCCGCCCATGCCGGTCGGCATCACGCAAATGGACCGCATCCAGATGATGCATGCGGCCGAGCTGGCCACCGTCCTGGCGCCGCACCAGCCGCGCATCCGGCACATGTTCCACGGCCATTTGCACCGGCCGCTAGCGGGGTCCTGGCGGGGTATCCCCTTCAGCTCGATCCGCGGCACGGCACACCAGGTAGCGCTCGACCTCTCCGAACGCGAGAAGGTGCCGGGCAGCCATGAGCCCGCTGCCTACGCGCTGGTTCGGGTGAGCGACGACGCAGTGATCGTGCATAGCCACGACTATCTCGAGCAAACCGCGCATTTCGACCTGTGATCGCGCGGGACCTGCGGCGCTCGGCACGCGATTGACCCCAATCGTCATTCCCGCGTCGCCTCCTGCGCCCAAGCTGCGCTGTTCTGACTGGGGGTCCGTGGCGTCACGGAAGCAGGTGCTGCTCATCATGGTTCGCCTGTGCGGGGCGGATTTCGTTCCCGCACCGGGCCCCGGTTCTCCAAGAAGCCCCAGTTTGGACCGCCTATGCCGGGAAGACCTGACCTTCCCCAACCACGTACAACGGTCGTGCTTTGTTGGCCCGCGCGCGCCAGCCTAATGACCCGGCCTCACCTGACGAACCACCGAGCAGTGCAGCGTACCGTGTCGCTGGCTGTGTGCCCCGCCCGCTTCGGCAAGCAGCTTGGCCTCATCGTCTATGTGCGCAAACATCTGACCATGGTGCGCTGGGTGCTGTTGGCACCGGCCTGCATCATCATCCTGACCACCTTCGCCTTGTCCATTCTGGGCGACCGGCTGCGCGACAGGGTGGACCCGACCTTCCGTGGGCAGTCTCCGACCGCGCTTTGGGCCGCCGGCTATAAGCCACCGCCAGGCGGCAAGGCGCGATAGACGACGGTTCTGAGCCATTTGCGTCGACCTGGGCGTGTCCGCGTGCGGGTCGGCGGTCGCGTCGACGGTCAGTTCGCGCTGCTCCTTGGTCACTGAGCGCAACCCTTGCCCCGGGGCGAGTGCTCTCCTGCATCTTGCAGCCGCTCCGTTTGCGCAGATGCAAGCCCCCGGCCTAGGATCCACCGCGCGACCGCGATGCAGGCATCGCCTTGCATGGCGGCTTCCCAACGAATGAGGGCGATCCGAAATGCGGCTTGCAAACAAAGTGCTCCTGATCACGGGCGGAGGCAGCGGTATCGGCCGCGCCACCGCCCTCCTGGCATCGCGCGAGGGAGCCTCGGTTGCAGTGGCCGACCGCAACCTGGCCGCCGCGGAAGAAACTGTTGCCATGTTGGCGCGGCCAGGCCTTGCCATCGGCATGGATGTGACGGTCAGCGCCGATTGCGCGCGCATGGCCGAGGCGACGGTGGCGCGTTTCGGTCGCATCGACATCCTTTGCAGCAATGCCGGCTACGGCATCCAGGGCGATGTGGTGAGCACGCGCGAGGAGGATTGGGAAGCGCTCTTCGCCGTCAATGTGAAGGGGGTCTTCCTATCGGCCAAGCACGTCGTGCCCGTGATGCGCGCGCAGGGCGGCGGGGCTATCGTCAATACGTCATCCAATATCGCGATCATCGGCCTCAAGGACCGAGTGACTTATGTGGCCAGCAAGGGCGCGGTGGACAGCCTGACGCGTGCGATGGCGCTGGATCACGTGGCCGACGGCATCCGCGTGAACGCGGTGGCGCCGGGGCCCATCGGCAGCCCGTACTACGACAAGATGATCGCCAATGCCGCCGACCCCGAGGCGTTCAAGCGCGCGCTGGACGCGCGCTGCCCGATGAACCGGCTGGGCCGACCGGAGGAGGTGGCGCAGGTCGTGGTCTTCCTCGCCTCCGATGATGCGTCCTTCGTCACCGGCGCCACCTATGTCGTGGATGGCGGCGGCGTGGTGATGTGACGCTCAGGCCGCGAGGAAGGGCAGCAGCCGCTCCAGGAAGGCCGCCTCACGCGTCTGCGGATAGAAATGCCCGCCCTCCGCCAGCGGCGCGAAGGCAGCACCCGCGATGGCCCGCGCCGTCTCGCGTTGGTGATGATGCGGTACGATCAGGTCATCCTGCGTGCCCATCACCAGCGTGGGGACCGTGACCCGCGAAGGCAGCCCCGTGCCGTTGAAGTCCAGCAGCGCCCCGATGCGTTCGGACCACCGCAGGCGCTCCTCCGCCTCGCGCGCTGCGCGCATCAGATCTGGCGCCGCGAAACTCGCGCCCGCGACGAGCGTCTCGGCCGGATAGCCGAGGAAGCGGCCCACCTGCTCATAGGCGACGTAGCCGGCGCGCTCGAGGATGGCGAGGCGTGTGGTGAAAAGCGCGTGCAGGTAGGGATCGGGTTTCAGCCAGCCGGCCGAAAGCACGAGGCGCGAGACATCGCACATCCCCTCCGCCGCCATGGTCAGCACGATGGCCGCCCCGGTGGAGTGGCCGCAAAGCGCGACCGGTCCGCCGAGCGTGGCCGCCACCGCCGCCGCATCCTCGGCCAGGGTGGTGATGTTCACCGCCGCCGTGCCGCGCGTGCTGGCGCCCACACCGCGCTGGTCCAATACGGCCACGCGGAAATGCGATGCCAGCGCCGGCACCATCTTCGACCAGAACGCAGCCGTGCCCCCCAGGCCCGAGACGAGGAGCAGGCCCGGCCCCTCGCCCGTGATGGAGACGGCGAGTTCCGCGCCGTCCGGCCGGGTCAGCCTCAAGCGCGCGCCTTGGCGGCCTCGATCTCCGCCAGCAGGGCGCGGCCATTGGGCGCATTGGCCAGGATGGTGTCATAGGCCGGGCGGGCCGCTGCCTTGAAGGGCGCGAGATCGGGCTCGATGATGTTGATGCCGCGCCGGCGCACCTCCACGAAGCTCTCCTCGCGGAAGCGGTTGTAATAGGCCAGGCCCTCGGTGATGGCGGCCGGCACGCTCTCGCGGATCGCCGTCTGCACATCGGCCGGCAGCGCCGTGAAGCGCGAGCGCGAGGCGATGAGCACGGAGGGCAGCTGGTGCGTCTTCGTCAGCACATAGTGCCGGATCACCTCGACGAAGCGGTCGGCGATCATCTGGTCCGGCGCCAGTTCCGCCGCATCCACCACGCCGTTCTGCAGCGCGAGGAAAAGCTCGGCATAGGCGGTCGGCGTGGGCTGCATGCCGATGGCGCGATAGGTTTCCACATAGCCGGGCGACTGGATGACGCGGATCTTGAGGCCGCGCGCTTCCGCCAGGTTGGTGAAGGGACGGTTGGTGAGCACGCTGCGCTCGAACAGGTTGAACCAGGAGAGTCCGACCATGCCGACGGGGTCCAGCAGCGTCAGCAGGCGCTGGCCCATCGGGCCCTGCATCAGGCGGTTCGCCTGCTCATAGCTGTCGAAGAGCCAGGGCAGCGAGAGGACGCCCATGTCGCGGATCGTGTTCTCGAGCGAGGGCTGGCTGTTGAACATCAGGTCGATTGCGCCCGTGCGCGCCGACTGGATCAGCCGCAGCTCACCGCCCAGGGCCGAGTTGGCGAAGACCACGATCTTCACGCGGCCATTGGTGCGGGCCTCCACCAGCTCGGAGAGCTTCGTTCCGGCGACGTGATAGGAGGACTGCTCCGAGAGGACATGGCCGAGGCGCAGCTCGGTCACCGCCTGCGCGCGCGCCACGAAGGGCGTGGCCAGGGGCGCGGTCAGCATCCCGGCGGCCAGGGTCCGGCGAGGAATTGCGATCATGTCGGTCTTCTCCTTGGGTTATCGGACCAGCGCCAGGGACAGCGCGGGCACATAGGTGATGATGAGCAGGCAGATGATGAGCGTGGCGAGGAAGGGCAGCAGCGGCGGCATAAGCTGCTCCATCCGGAGCTTGCTGATGCTGCACGCGACGAAGAGGTTCACGCCCACCGGCGGCGTCACCATGCCGACGGCAAGGTTGACGACGACGATCGTGCCGAAATGGATGGGATCGATGCCGAAGGCGATGGCCGCCGGTGCCAGCACCGGTGCCAGGATGATGATCGCCGCCAGCGTCTCCATGAACATGCCGACGATGAACAGAAATCCGTTGACCAGCAGCAGGAAGATCAGCGGGCTCGCCGTCACCGCCGTGAGCCAGCCGGCGACCGCCTGCGGCGCCTGGTAGGTCGTCAGCACATAGGCGAAGACGCTGGCAAAGGCGACGATGATGAGCACGATGGCCGAGGTCTTGGCGCTGCCTGCCAGGATATCCGGCAGGTCCCGCCACTTAAGCTCCTTGTAGATGAAGAGGCCGAGGATCAGCGCATAGACGGCCGCCACCACGGCGGCCTCGGTGGCAGTGAAGATGCCGCCATAGATGCCGCCCAGCACGATGATCGGCATGAGCAGCGAGAGGGCGGCGCGCTTCGTGGCGGCCCAGACATCGCGCGCGATCTCGCGCGGCGCGAAGCGCGTGGGATCGCCATAGCCGCGCATGCTGGATTGGACGATAATCAGCGTCATCAGGCTGAAGCCGATCAGGAGGCCAGGCAGGATACCGGCGAGGAACAGCGAGCCGATGCTCTCGCTCACCGTCACCGCGTAGATCACCATGGGAATGGAGGGCGGGATGATGACGCCGATCTCGCCCGAGGCCGCGACAATGGCCGCCGCATAGGGCTTGGGATAGTTCCGCTTCGTCATCTCGGGCACGAGGATCGAGCCGATGGCCGCCGCGGTGGCGGAGGAAGAGCCGCTGATCGTGGCGAAGAACATCGCCGTCAGAACGCCCGCCGCCCCCAGGCCGCCCCGCACCCAGCCGACGAGCGCCGCGGCGAGGCCCACGAGGCGCGTGGCCATGCCGCCCGCCAGCATGATGCGTCCGGCCATGACGTAGAAGGGGATGGCGAGCAGAGTGAAGCTGTCCAGGCTTTCCAGCGAGGCCTGGGCGATGACGATCAGCGGGATGCGCTGCGCGTCGAGCGCGATGAGCGGCGCCATGCCCAGCGCGAAGCCGATGGGCACGGCAGCGGCGAACATGACCATCAGGGCAATGGCGGTTCCGATCATGGCTCAGTCCCCCACCGCATCGAGCGCGCCGCGTGGGTCGCTGCCCTCGATGACGCAGGCGAGTAGAAAGCCCGCGATGTTCATGATCATCAGGCCGGCGCCGATGGGCAGCGACATGAAGACGTACCATTTGGACAGGCCCAGCACCGGACTGGTCTCGATCTCGCCGATCTCGGCAAATTCCAGCCCGACGATGATGAGCAGCAGGCAGAAGGCGGCGCAGGCGAAATAAGCCAGCACCTTGATGGTGATGCCGAGCACGCGCGGCACTGCATGGGTCACGAGGTCGAGCGCGATGAGTTCGCCATGCCGCAGCGCCCAGGCGGCGCCGAGGAAAACCGTCCAGATCATCGAGAAGCGCGCCAATTCTTCCGTCCAGGCGGCGGAGAAGTTGAAGCCCAGCAGCGGCAGCACGAAGCGCACGATCACTTGGCCCAACGCGCCGACCGTCATCATGAGCAGCAGCAGGGCGAGGACGTATTTTAGCACCAGGTTCACGGCATCGATGCCGGCCAGGATGATTCTCACGGGCGGCCCGCCTTTTCGAGGTGGCCGCGCAAGGCGGCGATGGCACGGTCCCGCCGCTTCTGGCGCGCGGGCAGTTCGGTGAACGGGAGTTGCGCGCGCAAGGCCGCCTCCAGCTTGTCCACTGCGGCGGGCGTCAGCGCCTGGGCGGCGCCGCGATCCTTCGCCACGTCGTTCAGGATGTAGCCGAAGAGTTCCATGTATTGCCGGATGCCGCCCAGCGCATTCAGATCCACGCCGGCGAAGGGGCCGATGACCGCCCAGCGCAGGCCGAAGCCATGGGTGAGCGTGGTATCGGCATCCTCCGGGCTGATCACGCCATCGCGCACCAGCGCCACCATCTCGTTCAGCATGGCGGCCTGGATGCGGTTCATGGCGAAGCCGCTGATCTCGCCATGCACGCGGATGGGCTTCTGGCCGACCGCCTCCATCACGCGATAGGCCTCGGCCAGCGTCGGCTCGGAGGTGCCGGGATGCGTCACGATCTCCGTCACCGGCAGCAGGAAGGGTGGTGTGAGCGGATGCACGACGATGAAGCGATCCGGCCGCGCCAGAACGGAGGCGAGTGCCGCCTGCGAGAGGCCAGAGGTGGAGGTGGCGAGGATGGCGTCCTTCCGCATCGCGGCTTCGACGCGCGGCAGCACCTCCTGCTTGATCGCCAGATCTTCCTTCACCTGCTCCTGCACCCAATCCACATCGCCCACGGCCTCGGCCAGGTCGGCATGGGTGGTGATGCGGGAGAGGCCGCCCGGCAGGCCCGCGATGGCCGAGTCTTCCAGCGCCTCGAACACGGCCGCGGCGCGGGCGGGAAACCGCTCCAGCGCGGCGGCATCGCCATCCCAGACGCGGACGGTGCAACCCGCACGGGCGAAGACCACGGCCCAGGCCGTTCCGATGGTGCCGGCGCCGATCAGCGCGACCTTGGGAAGCGCGCTCATTGGATCGGCGAGAAGCTGGAGGGCGTCAGGATGCGCGTGTTCTGCACATCGAGGTAGTCGGCCACCATGCCGAGATATTCCTGCCATTGCGGATCGGCCAGCATAGCGGCGCGGCGGCGCGCGCGATCATCCAGCCCCTCATAGCCCCAGAGAGCGACGACATGGTTCAGTTCGCCGATCTCGGTGGTGAAATAGCCCAGGAACTTGCCCAGGTATTTCACCTGGAGCGGCAGCCCGTGCTTCTCATAGGTGCTGACGAAAAGCCCGAGCTTGCCGGGCTTCATGCGGTAGTCGCGCTCCTCGACGATCATCCGGTCAGGCCTTGGGCGGAAGCGTGCCGAAGACCGTCTCGGCCTCGATCTGCAACACATCCACAGGGCGCGGGAAGTTGGGCGGCTGTAGGTCACCTGCCTTCCGCTCGCGGCCGATGCGGGCGAAGAAGGTCTCGAGGCCGCCGGGCATCATCAGCCACATGAAGGTCATCGGCCCGTCGTCGCTCGCCTGGAAGCGATGCGAGCGGTTCTTGCCCAGGAAGATGCAGGTGCCCTTCTGCATTGGCACCTTGTCCGTGCCGTTCAGCAGCGCCTCGCCCTTGCCTTCGAGGACGAAGATCACCTCCTCATTGTCCGGGTGCACGTGCTCGCGCACGAAGCAGCCCGGGTCCACCAGCTGCGTGCCCATGGAGAAGGGCGTATCGGCGCCGATCTCGTTGGAAGCAAGCATGCAGCGCACGAAGCCATTGGCCGGAACAGGCTGCCAGAAGGAGCGCGCATCATCGGGTTGGACGACCACGACGGGTGCCAAGGTTTCGGACATCAGGGATTCCTCCTGCGGGGGATGATGGGGAAGGCGCGCGCGGGCGCTAGCAAGGTGGTCAGCGCCTCGGCGCGGCGGCCGATATGGCGTGTGAGGATTTCAGCACCAGCCGCGGCGTCGCGGGCCACAAGCGCTTCCAGCAATTCGTCATGCTCGTCGAAGTTCAACTCGGGGCGCGGGCCAGTGGCATACGCCCAGCGGATGAAGGTGGTGCGGGCATTCACTTCGCCCAGCATGCGCAGCAATTCCTGGTTGCCGCCGAGCGCGCAGAGCGCCTCATGGAAGTGCACATCCTCTCCCACCATCGCCGCGCGGTCATTCATACGGGTCGACTGGCGGAGCGCTGCCCGCCAGGAGCGGCGCAGGGCCGTGATGTCCGTGGCCTTCGCGCGCGCGCAAGCCTGCTGAAACCCCGTGACCTCGAGCGCGGTACGAAGCTCGTAGAGGTCCATGGCCTCCTTGAGGTCCAGGTCACGAACATAGAAGCCGTGCCCGCCGCGCGCGAGGACGAGGCGCTCGGCCGCCAGGCGATTCAACGCCTCCCGCACAGGCGTGCGCGAGAGGCCCAGGCGCTCGGCGAGATGGACCTCGTTCAAGCGCTCGCCCGGGCGCAGCTCGAAGATGAGGAGCATGCCGCGCAGCGCCTCATAGGCCATGTCACCGGCGCTGCACCGGGTGGGCTCGGCTTTCAGCGGCGGGGTTCTCGCGGCGCGCATGGTCGCAGCATTATGCAACACTGTATGCAATGCAAGCGCATTCAGGCGGAAGCCGAGGCCTTGCGCAGATAGGCAACGACCATCTCCCCCAGCATCTCCTCATAGGCGCCGATCCGCTCCGGTCGAAACAGATCGCCGGCGAAGGCGGCCGACAGCGTCCAGCGATTGGCGCAATAGAAATAGCCCAGGCCCGACATCGCGACGTAGAGCGCCATCACGTCCACATCCTCGCGGAACAGGCCCTGTCCGCGCCCCTCGGCCAACAGGCGCTCGATCGTGGCGAAGAGGGGATTGTAGAGGCGCGGGATGTTTCCCGCCGCACGCAGGTGCCGCGCGCGGTGCAGGTTCTCCTCGTTCATCAGCGCCACGATTTCGGGATGCGCGCGAAACAGCCGGAACGTGTCATGCGCCAGGCGCCGCATGCCCTCCACCGGACCCAGCGCATCCAGCGCCGTCTCGTCCTGGCCGGCACGCAGCAGCGCGTAGACATGCTCGAGGGCGGCGATCCAGAGCCCCTCCTTCGTGCCGAAGTGATGGAAGACGAGGCCCTTCGCCACCTCCGCCCCACGCGCGATCACATCCATGCGCGCACCCGCCAGGCCTTTCTCCGTGAACTCGCGCACCGCGGAGGCGAGGATGACGGCCTTCGCACCCTCGGCATCGCGCGTGCCGCGCTTTCGTCGTTGACGGATGGCCATGATCCGGACCATCCTTCCCGCTATTGACCATCTGGTCAACATAAATGCTGGCCTTCCCCACAGGAGATCGACCGGAATGCAGGCACGCATCGGCGTGGATGTCGGCGGCACTTTCACCGATGTGGTGCTGGCCCTTCCGGGCGGGCGGATCGTCGTCAACAAGACGACCACCACGCCGCAGGACCCCGGCGAGGGCGTGGCCGCCGGCATCGCCGCCGTGATCGCCGAGGCGGGGCTGGATGCGCGCCAAGTCACGGAAATCGTGCATGGCACCACCGTCGCCTCCAACACCATCCTGCAAAAGGCCGGCGCCCGCACGGGGCTGCTGACGACTCAGGGTTTCCGTGACGTGCTGGAGATCGGCCGCATCCGCACGCCCGGCATGTTCGACATGGCCTGGCGCAAGCCCGAGCCGCTGGTGCCCCGCCGCTGGCGACTGGAAGCACGCGAGCGCATCGCGGCCGATGGAGCCGTCGTGACGCCGCTCGACGCCGCGAGCGTCCGCGATGCGGCCGCCTTCTTCGTCGCCGAGGGCGTGGAAGCGGTGGCGATCTGCTTCATCAACTCCTACGCGCACCCCGCGCATGAGCGGGAAGCTGCCGCCCTGCTGCGCGCGGCCGCACCGCACCTCCTCGTCACTGCCTCCTGCGAGGTGCTGCCCGAGATCAAGGAATATGAGCGCACCAGCACGGCGGTGGTGAATGCCTATCTGCTGCCGGCCATGCGCGGCTATCTCTCGCGCCTGCAGGAACGACTGGCCGCCATCGGCATCATCGCCCCCGTGCAGGTCATGGCGTCCAATGGCGGCATGATCGGGCTGGATGCAGCGCGCGAGCGGCCGGTCTTCGCCGTGGGCTCCGGCCCCGCCGGCGGCGTCGCGGGTGCGGCCCGGCTGGGTGCCGGCATCGGGGAGGCGGACCTCATCGTCTTCGATATGGGCGGCACCACGGCCAAGGCCGCGATCATCGAGGGCGGGCAGCCCTCCCTCGTGACCGAATACGAATTCCGCGACGGCATCAGCACCCCCTCCCGCTTCGTGAAGGGCGCGGGCTACATGCTGAAGGTGCCGGCCATCGACATCGCCGAGGTCGGCTCGGGCGGCGGCTCCATCGCGCGGATTGACGCGGGCGGGCTGCTCGTCGTCGGACCGCAGAGCGCGGGGGGCGATCCGGGGCCGGCCTGCTATGGGCGCGGCAACGCCGAACCCACCGTGACCGATGCCAACATGGTGCTGGGCTATCTCAACCCCTCGGCCCTGGCCGGTGGCTCGCTGCGCGTGGATGCGGAGCTCTCGCGCGCTGCCGTCGCCGCGCATATCGCGGGCCCGCTGAAGCTCACGGTCGAGGAGGCGGCGCATGGCATCCGGCAGATTGCCAACGTCAACATGGCGCGCGCCATCCGCGCCGTGACGGTGGAGCGCGGCAAGGACCCGCGCGACCTGGCGCTGATGGCCTTCGGCGGTGGCGGCCCGCTGCATGCGGTGGATGTGGCGCGGCTGCTCGGCATCCGCCGCGTGCTGATCAGCCCGGTGGCCGGCGTCTTCTCCGCCGCCGGCATGCTGGCGGCGGAGGCCGTGCATGAATTCGTCCATCCCCTGCTCATGCCGCTCGCGCAGGTGACGGCGGCGCAGCTCGACGCCGCGCGGCAGGGCCTGGCACAGGGCGGCCACGCGGCCCTTGCCCATGAGGGCTATGCGGCGGAGACGGTGGAGCTGCGCTTCGCGGCGGATCTGCGCTACGCCGGGCAGTCCTCGCAGCTCACGGTGCCGCTTAGCGACTTCGCGGTGGAGGCGCTGCATGCCGGGTTCGAGCGGCTCTACGGCGAGACCTTCGGCTACACCTCGCCGGGCGAGGCGGTCGAGCTCGTGAATTTGCGCCTTTCCGCCATCGGCCGAGCTGAGGGGCGGATCGACTTTCCCTCCCTCTCGCTTGATGCCCGGGCGCTGGCGGGCGCCGAGGGCGAGCGCCTGGTCTCCTTCGCCCGCGGCGCCGCCCCCGTGCCCACGCGCCTCCTGCCCCGCGCGGCCCTCGCGGACGGCCCTGTGCAGGGGCCGGCGATCCTGGAAAGCTACGACACGACGATCATCATCCCCCCCCGCTGCACCGCCCGCGCGGCAGGCTCCGGCACGGTAGTCATCGAGATGGAGGCGACCGATGCCTGAGGATCCGATCACCTTCGCCGTCATCAAGAACGCGATGGACGCGATCGTGGATGAGGTGGCCTACACCGTCATCCGCACCGCGCGCTCCGAGATCGTGAAGGACGTGATGGACTACAGCGCCGCCATCTGCGACGCGAAGGGCGAGATGGTGGCCCAGGCCAAGACCATCGCGCAGCATCTGGGCGCCATCCCCGAGGCGATGGCGGCGGTGAAGGCGCGCTGGGGAAATGACCTGGCGCCCGGCGACGCGGTCGTGATGAACGATCCCTATTCCGGCGGCATGCACCTGCCGGACATCTTCATGTTCTACCCGGTCTTCGACGCGGGCGAGCTGCTCGCCTGGACGGTGGTGATCTGCCACCACACCGACATGGGCGGCCGCGTGCCCGGCTCGAACGCCGCCGACAGCACGGAGATCTACCAGGAAGGCATCCGCATCCCGCCGCTCAAGCTGTATCGCGCGGGCGTGATAGACGACACGCTCTCGGCGATGATCGCGCTCAATGTCCGCGTGCCGGAGATCGTGCTGGGCGATCTGCGCGCGCAATACGCGGCCTGCCAGGTGGGTGCGCGCGAGCTGGGCGCGCTGGTGCGCCGCTATGGCGCCGATGGCATGCGCGGCCATCTGGCCGGGCTGCTCGACTATGCCGAGCGGATGGCCCGCGCCGAGATCGCGACCTGGAAGCCCGGCACCTATTCCTTCACCGACCATATCGACAGCGACGGGCTTTCGGACGAGCCCGTGCCGCTCAGCGTCGCCATCACGGTGGTGGGCGATGGCACGCTGAAGGTGGATTGGGCGGGCTCCTCGCCGCAGGTGCGCGCCGCGATCAACTCGACCCTCTCCTTCACCAAGTCCAACAGCTTCCTCTCCGTCCGCTGCGCGCTCCGCGGCGACATCCCGAACAATGCGGGCGTCTTCCGCTGCATCGAGGTGACGGCGCCCGAGGGCTGCGTGCTCAACCCCATCTCCCCTGCCCCGGTCGCCGCGCGCGCGCTCACCGGTTATCGCGTGATGGACACGATGTTCGGCGCGCTGGCGCAGATCGTGCCCGACATCATTCCCGCCGCCGGCGAGGGCGGGAACACGGTGGTCTGCCTGGGCGGCCGCCATCCGGACAACCGGCCCTTCATCATCGTGGACATGATCAGCGGCTGCTGGGGCGGCCGCCCGGACCAGGATGGCATCGAGGCGATCACCAACCCCTCGCAGAACCTGTCGAACACGCCGGTCGAGGTGCTGGAGCGCCAGCACCCCGTCCGCATCGAGGAATACGGGCTGGTGCCGGACAGCGGCGGCCCCGGCCGGTTCCGCGGCGGCATGGGCCTCGCGCGCAGCTATCGCCTGCTGGCCGAGGACGCCGTGCTGCAGCTCCGCGCCGACCGGCTGCGCTTCGCCCCCTATGGCCTGGATGGCGGCCAGACCGGCGGCGCCGCCGGCAACTGGCTGGGCGAAGGCAATGCGCGCGAGGCCATTCCCGGCAAGGTCACGATGCGCATGCAGCGCGGCCAGCTCCTGACCCACCATCAGGCGGGCGGCGGCGGCCATGGCGCACCCTTCGCGCGCGACCCCGAGGCGGTCATGCAGGATGTGTGGAACGGCAAGATAAGCGTGGAGGCCGCACGACGCTGCTATGGCGTGGTGATCGAGGGTGGCGCGCTGAACAGCATCGAGACCGCAAGGCTGCGCGGGCAACAGCAGGGAGAACAGGCATGACCAAGGATTTCCAGCTTTCGCGCCGAGGCGCGCTGATCACCGCCGGCACCCTCGCCACGCCGGGCATCGCCCGCGCGCAAGGGGAACGCCTCACCGTCCGGCTCGATTTCTCCCCCTGGGGCGTCCAGGCGGCGATGCACCTGGCCGAGACGCGCGGCTGGTTCCGCGAAGCCGGCCTCACGGTCGACGTGCAGGACGGCCGCGGCAGCGGCAACACGCTGCAGCTCGTCAATGCCGGCCAGGCCGATGTGGGGCAGATCCAGGTCGGCCTCATCGCCCAGGCGCGCGAGCAGGGGGCAACGGTGCGCGCCTTCGCCGGCTTCGGGCGGCGGACCGACCTCGCGGTCCTCGTGGATCGCGACAGCCCGATCCAGCGCGTGCAGGATTTCCGCGGGCGCAGCCTGGTGGTCTTCGCGGCGAGCCCCTGGGCGCCCTTCATTGATGCCTTCCTCCGCGCGGGCGGCCTGGATCGCAGCACGGTGAACGTCATGTTCGTGGACCCCTCGGCACTCTGGGGCACCTATACGGCCAAGCGCGCGGATGGGCTGATGTCCACCACGCCCTCGGCCATTCCCGTCGCCGAGCGCCCGCGCCCCAGCCGCTCCATCCTGGCCGAATCCGCCGGCATCAGCTTCCCGAGCTACGGCCTGATCGCCACGGAAGCCACCATCCGCGCGCGCGGCCCGGCACTGAAGCGCCTGGCCGAGACGCAGCAGCGCGCCTGGGCGCATCTCAAGACCAATCCCGATGACGGCGTGCAGGCGATGATCCGCCAGCGGCCCGATGCGCGCCTCGATCCCGTGGTGACGCGCGAGCAGATCCGCCTGACCATCGAATTCTTCGACACGCCGGCCACGCAGGGCCGCCCCATCGGCTGGCAGGCCGAGGCGGATTGGACGGCCGCGCTGCGCTCGCTCGAGGCGGCGGGCGCCATCCGCGCCGGCTGGCAGGCGGGCAACTACTTCACCAATGACCTGATCGGCTGATGGCGCTGTGCATCGAGGTCACGGGCGGGGGCAAGACCTACGCCTCCGCGCGCGGCCCGGTGACGGCGCTTTCCGATGTTAGCCTCGGGGTGCGCGAGGGCGAGTTCCTGTCGCTCCTCGGCCCCTCAGGCTGCGGCAAGAGCACCTTGCTACGCGCCATTGCGGGGCTCGACCCCCTGACGTCCGGCTCCATCATGTTGCGCGGTGCGCCCATCACGCGCCCGCCCGAGCGCATGGGCATGGTGTTCCAGCGCGACGTGCTGCTCGACTGGCGGAGCATCCGCGACAACGTCCTGCTCGCCGCCGAATTCCAGGGCCTGCCGAAGCGCGTGCATGAAGCCCGCGCCATGGCCCTGCTCGAGCGCTTCGGCCTCGGCGCCTTCGCCGAGCGCCACCCATGGGAGCTCTCCGGCGGCATGCGCCAGCGCGCCGCCATCTGCCGCGCACTGCTCTGCGAGCCCGAGATCCTGCTGATGGACGAACCTTTCGGCGCGCTCGACGCGATGACGCGCGACGACCTGAACCTGGAGCTCTCCCGCATCCAGCAGGATGGCGCGCGCACCGTGGTTTTCGTGACCCACTCCATCGCTGAGGCGGTGTATCTCTCCGACCGCGTGGCCGTCATGTCCACGGGGCCCGGGCGCGTGGTGGAGGTCTTCGACATCGATCTCCCACGCCCCCGACCGCTCGCGATGCGCGAGACACCGGAATTCGCGCAGCATGTCGCAGCCATTCGCGTGCTCTTCTCGCGCCTTGGCATCGTGAAGGAATAGGCGATGGCGGAGGGCTCCCACGCGCAGGGCATCGGCGGCACCTTCGCCGTCCTGCTTGGCTTGCTCCTCGCCTGGGAGGGAGCGGTGTGGTTCTTCGCGCCCGCGCCCATCCTGCTGCCGCCACCCAGCGCCATCTTTTCAGAGCTGTGGTCCTCGCCGCGCTACTTCCTGCGCCATGCGGGCTTCACGCTCTGGACCACGCTGGCCGGCTTCGGGCTTTCCGTCGTGCTGGGCGTGGCGCTGGCCGTCGCCATCGTCGCGTCGCGCTGGGCGGACCGGGTGATCACCACCATCCTCGTTGTCATGAACTCACTGCCCAAGGTGGCGCTGGCGCCGCTCTTCGTGATCTGGATGGGGACTGGGGCCGAGCCCAAGATCGCCATCGCGGTGATGCTCGCCATCTTCTCGATCGTCGCGGATGTGGCACTCGGCCTGCGCTCCGTGGACCCTGACGCGCTGGCGCTGGCGCGGGTCCATCGGGCCACGGGCTGGCGGATCCTGTGGAAGGTGCGATTTCCCAACGCGCTGCCAGCGCTGTTCGTCGGCATGAAGGTGGCCATCAGCTTCGCGCTGGTGGGCGCCATTGTCGGTGAGTTTGTGGGCGGGTCAGCAGGGCTTGGCCATGTAATCCTGATTGCGCAAGGGCAGTTCGACACGGTACGCGTCTTCGCCGCACTGGTTGTCCTGGGCGTGATCGGCACACTGCTGTTCTACATGGTCGAGGCCGCCGAACGCCTTGCTCTGCCCTGGCATGTCTCGCAGCGCAGCCAACATGGTGGCTCCCCGCGCTGAGGTTTGAGGCTTAGCCGGCATGCCACTCCCACCCCTTCGGCCGCCCCGTGCCTGAGAACCTTGGTGCCGACTAAATCTCTCATGTCTAAACGCCCCAACCGCCAGCAGCCACGCGCCTCTGCTGGCGGATCATTGCCAAGGGCGAGCGGCGGTGAGCGCCCGGAGCCGCGCCGCAGGCACGAATCATGCTTGCAGGCTTGGTCAGTTCGGTCTCAGACCGGTCTGCGTGAGCCCAGCAGAAGAGCCGGCAGGCGCTCTGGCGTTCTCAACAGCACGGCCACCCCATCTACGGCGTCATCCACCGCGGCGGCCACGGCCCGGGCGCCGCCACAACGTGCCAGCGCAGGGCCGGCCGGCTTCAGGCGCAGCGCGGGGTGGGCGCCGGGTTGCCCGGCGATGTTGGTTGTCAAGATCCCGTAGCGCTCCATCAGGAGCATGCCGAGCGCTGCCGTGGCCTCGACTGGGGCGATGGGCGGGCGGATCGGCCCGGCACGGGCGACGGCAAGGGTCAGCACATCCTCGGCGGAGACGAGGGGGCCGAGATCGGTCCGGCGGACCATGCCGGGGGGCAGCTTGCCTTCCAGCGCCTTGGCCAGTTCCAGCCCCTCATGGGCTTCGCGCTGCAGATCCTCAGGCGACCAGGCTTGCAGGCCGCGCAGCACGCCAAGCGCCACCGGCGCGCGGGCCTCCATGCCGATCAGGCTGGCGGCGGCGGTGATGCGCGCCATCAGCCCGGCCTCGCCGGCCATGATGCCGGCGCGCGGGCCGGGCAGCCCGGCCTTGTCGGCATTGGTCACCACGAGGTCCGCGCCCAGCGCCAAGCCGGGCTGGCCGCCATGCAGGATGGTGCGGATGCGCGCGCCATAGGCATCGTCCAGCAGCACCGGCACGCCCTGGGCATGTCCGGCCGCGATGGCGGCGGCGATCTCGGCTTCGGAGAGTCGCGCCAGGCTGCTGGTCACGGTGGTGATGACCAGCAGCGAGGCATCGGGCGGCAGCACCAGCGCCCCAAGCCCGGCGGCCTCGTCAAACCCGGCCTGGGCCAGGGCCGCGCCCCGCCGCAGCGAAGGGTGGGAGCGGCTGCCGGCCGGCACCAGCGAGACCACGTGCCCGCGCGGCGCGAGCGCCAGCATGCTGGCCACCAGCGCTGCGCTGCCCCGGTTGAACACCGCCGTCGCTGCCTCCGGTGGCGCAGCCAGATGCGCACGGATCGCCGCCGCCAGATCGGGCGCGAAGCGCGCGGGCCCGATCCACTCCTCGGCAAGTTCCAGGTCGCCCTCCCCCAGCAGCAGGTCCCGCCGATTGCCGGTGAAGATGCCGATGCTGGCCGCGCCATGGGATTCGGCCCGCGCGCGGATCACGGCGAGGCCGTGGCGCAGGCGCAGACCGTCCTCCGTGCCCGAGGCCAGGATGGCGCCCCGCGCAAACCCCACCAGCGGGTCGAGCGGATTGCCGAAGCGGTCCTGTCCGCTCATTCGAGGCGGATATTGGCAGCGCGCACCACCTCGCCCCAGCGCGCCAGGTCGGAGCGGATGAGGGCGGCGAAGCGCTCCGGCCCTTCGGGGCGGGGGATCAGGCCCAGCGCCGCCGTGCGGCTGCGCAGGGCGGGGTCCTGGATGGCGGAGGAAGCGGCGGCGGAGAGGCGCGCGATGATCGGCGCCGGGGTGCGCGCCGGCGCCAGCAGTCCCCACCAGCTTTCGGCCACCAGCTCGATGCCCTGCTCGCGGAAGGTCGGCACATTGGGCAGATCGGCGAGGCGCTCCGCGCTGGCGACGCCGATGGCGCGGATGGAGTTGTTCTGCAGGAAGGGCGCGGCCGTCAGCATCGTCGTGAAGGAGACCTGCACCTGGCCGGCCGCCAGATCCTGGATGGCGGGGCCCGAGCCGCGATAGGGCACATGCACCATCTTCGTGCCGGTGATGCGCTGGAAGACTTCCGCCATCAGATGCGTGTTGCCGCCAATCCCGGCCGAAGCGATGGAGAAGCCATCCGGCCGGGCGCGAGCCAGGGCTACCAGGGCCGCGGCATCCGGTGCCGGCAGGCGCGGATTGGCGAAAAGGATCATCGGCGCCACGCCCAGCACCGTGATGGGCGCGAAATCCGCGACCGGATCATAGGGCAGGTTGGGCATGAGGTGCGGCACGATGGTGTGCGGCATGTCGGCCAGCACCAGCGTGTAGCCATCGGGTGCCGAGCGCGCCACCACCTCGCTGCCGACCACGCCCGTGGCCCCGGCGCGGTTGTCGATCACGACGGGCTGGCCGAGTGCGGCCTGTATGCCGGGCGCCACCAGCCGGGCCGTCACATCCGAACCACCCCCGGGAGGATAGGGCACGATGATGCGGATGGTGCGGGAGGGCCAGGGCGCGTCCTGCGCACGGGCCGGCGCCGCGAGGAGGGCAGGGGTGGCGAGGAAAAGACGGCGTTGCATCAGCGTGCTCCCAACAGGCGTTCCCAGCGGGCGAATTCCGCCTGGACCACGGCCTCGCTCTCGGCGAGGGTTCCGGCTGGAACACGGTCCCCGCCCAGTTCGCGGAAGCGGCGCTGCACCGCCTCGGTCCGCAATGCCCGCACCACCATCGCATGGAGCGTCTGGCGCAGGGCGGGTGGCGTTCCGGTGGGGGCGAAGATGCCTTGCCAGACGGTGAATTCATCATCCACGCCAATCTCCCGCCAGGTCGGGATGTCGGGGGCGAAGCTGCTGCGGCGCGGCGTGGTGACGGCGAAGGCGCGGGCCTGGCCGGCATTGTGCGTCTGGAAGCCGGTCACCCCCGTGTCGAATTGCAGCGCGATCCGCCCGGCGATGAGGTCGAGCGTCGCGGGCGCGCCGCCGCGGTAGGGGATCTCGTTCATCCGCACGCCGGTGGCACGGAGGAAGAGGATCGCCGCCATTTGCAGCGTGCCGCCCCCGCCCGTGGTGCCATAGTCGAAGCGATCGGGGTTGGCGCGCAGCAGGGCCAGGAATTCCTGGCCATTGGCGGCCGGTACATTGTTCGCCACCAGCATCGCCATGGGCGCTTCCACCAGCAGCGTGATGGGTGTCAGCGTCGTGGCCGGGTCAATCGGCGCATTGGGCGTGAAGAATTTCAGCGCGGCCAGGCTGTTGTTGTTGACCAGCAGCGTGTGCCCATCGGCGGGTGCCCGGGCCACCACCTCGCTGCCCACGATGCCGCCGCCACCGGCCCGGTTCTCCACCACCACCGCATGCGGGGATTGCTGGGACATCGCCTCGGCCACCACGCGCGCGGTGACGTCGGTGGCGCCGCCGGCGGCGAAGGGCACGATGATCCGCACCGGCCGCTCCGGAAAACCCTGCGCCTGGGCAAGGCCGGGCAGGGTGAGTGCAAGGAGGCAGGCAATTCGGCCGAGGCGTTTCATGGCACGCTCCAGAAGCGGGGGGATGAAAATGGGTCCGAGGGGCTATCCGTCGTCCTGCTTGGTGTTGCGCAATGCGGCGGTTGCGGCCGCATCCAGGATGCCCGCCGCGTCCACGACCACAGCATATAGGGCCGCGGCGGCCGTCACACTGACTTTGCCCTGCGCGACATCGCGCGCCACCAGGGCAGGATCGCGCATGCGCGGATCGCCGAAGCCGCCGCCGCCCGGCGTGATGATGCGCAGCAGCGCGCCATCCCGCAGCCCGTATTCGGAGAGGGTCGAGGGCAGGCGCGGCCCGGGTGTCGGGTCATCGGGGTCGAGCAGGAAGGCGCCGACCTGGCCTGGCAGCCCGCCGCCCAGCCCGGCCGCCGCGAAGACCTGCCGCGCGCTGCGCAGGGCCAGAACGGCATCGGGCGCCGTCACCCGCAGATCGCGCCGGACGCCCATGCCGCCGCGATGCCGGCCCGGGCCGCCGCTGTCGGGGATCAGTTCGTAGCGCTCGACCCGCATGGGGAATTCGAGCTCGGTCACCTCCACCGGCAGGTTGGAGGTGTTGGTCATGTGCAGTTGCATCACGTCCAGCCCGTCACCCTGGGCGGTGCCGCCCTGGCCGCCGGCGAAATTCTCGTAATCCACATAGAAGCGGTTCCGCACCGGATCGGGGCCGGCCATGATGATGCCCTGGTAGGGGCCACCCGCCGCCATGGCCCTTGTGGGTGCCGCCTCGCCCAGGCAGCGCAGCATGGCATCCGCCAGGATCATCGAGGTGAGGTTGCGCGACCCCACGCCGCCGGGCACGCGCGGGTTCACCACGCTGCCCTCGGGTGCCACCACGCGGATGGCGCGATACATGCCCTCATTCACCGGCATGGCCGGGTCGATCATCGCCTTGGTGCAGAAATACACCGTGGCCATGAGATGGGTGAACGGCACGTTCTTGCCCGAACCAAGCTGCGGCGCGCAGCGCGTGAAGTCGAAGACCAGCTCATCGGTGCCTACGGTCAGCGAAAGCCCGAGCCGGACAGAGTTGTCGCTGATGCCATCCTCATCCAGCCAATCCTCGGCCTCATAGGTGCCGGGCGTGAGCACGGCGCCGATGCGGTTGCGCGCGCGGCGCTCATTGGCGTCCAGCATGGCGGTGATGGCGGCTTCGGTTTCGGCCAGGCCGTAGCGCTCATACAGCGCGATCACGCGCTGCGTGCCCCGCGTATTGGCCGCGAGCTGGGCCTTGAGATCGCCATCCGAGAAATGCGGCGTGCGCGAATTCAGCAGGAACAACTCCCACACATCCTGCCGGATCGTGCCGGCCTCGATCAGGCGCATCGGCGGGTAGCGGATGCCCTCCTGGTAGAGGCTGGTGGAATCCCCCGCCTCGCTGCCCGGCACCCGCCCGCCGACATCCGAGTGATGCGCGACGGAGGCGGCGAAGGCGATGGGCCTGCCCTCGAAGAAGATGGGCGTGGCCAGCGTGCAGTCATTCAGATGGGTGACGCCGACGATATAGGGATCATTGGTGAGGAAGGCGTCGCCGGGGCGCATGCCCTCCAGCGGAAACCGCGCGAGGATGGCCGGCACCAGGCGCAGCGTGGAGCCGAGATGCGCCGGCGCATGGGTGGCCAGCGCCAGGGTGCGGCCCTGCAAATCGCAGATCGCCGTCGAGCAATCGGCACGCTCCTTCACATTGGGTGAATAGGCGGTGCGGATCAGGCTGGCGCACATCTCCCAGGCGGCGGCTTCGAGGCCGCTGGCGATGATCTCGGTGCGTGCCGCGGTCATACGCCGCCCTCCGCTTCCAGCAGCAGGTTGCCCTGCGCATCCACATGGCAAACCACGCCTGGCGGCACGATGGTGGTGCTGTCCATCTGGTCCAGGATCAGCGGGCCGGGCAGGGCATCGCCCGGCCGCAGATCGTCGCGCATCAGGATGGGCGTGGCGACGAAGCCGGTGTCGGCGAAATGCACCTGCCGCTCGCCGCGCGGCACGGGCGGGCCGGCGCGCGGCGGGAGGGCCGTGGGCTGGAGCTTCGCGGCACGGCCCGGGAGAACGGCGCTGAGCCGGAAGGTGACCAGCTCCAGCGCCTTTTCCGGCTGGTGATAGCCATAGAGGCGCCGGTGCTCGGCATCGAAGCCGCGCCGCAAGGCCGGCAGGATTTCCGTCGGACTGAGCGTCGGCGAGATGGCGATCTGCAGCTCGAAATTCTGCCCCTGGTAGCGCGCATCCACGACATGGCCGATGCGAAGCTCGCCCACCGCCTGGCCGCCCCGGCCCAGTGTGGCGTGGGCGCGGCGGGCCAGTTCCTCGAAGACATGCGCGGCCTGCGCCCCTGCCTCAGGGGCGTCGCCGCGCAGCAGATGGGTCTGGCTGAGATCCACCTGGACCTCCTTGGTCAGCACGCCCATGGCGCAGAGCACGCCCGGGCTTTCGGGCACCAGCACGCGCATGCCGAGCTCGCGCGCCACTTCCGCCGCATGCAGCGGGCCTGCGCCGCCAAAGGCGACCAAGGTGAAATCACCGGGATCCAGGCCGCGCTCCACCGAGACGAAGCGGATGGCCTGGGCGATGTTCGTGTTCGAAATGGCGATGATGGCCGCCGCCGCTTCCTCCAGGCTCAGGCCGCGCGGCCTGGCCACCACGCGCTCGATCGCCTCGGCCGAAAGGGCGGCGTCGATCGCCAGCCTTCCCGCCAGCAGATGGCTGGGGTTCAGCCGGCCAAGCACGACATTGGCGTCCGTCACCGTCGGCTCCCGCCCGCCCTGGCCATAGCAGGCGGGCCCGGGCCTGGCACCCGCGCTGCGCGGTCCCACGCGCAGCAGGCCGCCCGCATCCAGCCAGGCGATGCTGGAGCCGCCGGCCCCCACGGTGTGCACATCCACCGCGGCCGAGCGGATCGGCAGCCCGTCGATCTGGCGGGACTGCGTGATCTCCGGCCGGTGGTCGCGGATCAGTGCGACATCGGTGGAGGTGCCGCCCATGTCGAAGGTGATGAGGTTCCCGAGCCCTGCCGCGCGGCCCACATGCAGCGTGCCGCTGACACCGCCCGAGGGGCCGGAGAGCAGCGTATCCAGCGGCCGTTCGGCGGCGAGCTCGGTGCTGAACACGCCCCCGCCCGAGGTCATCACCCAGGGCGCGACCTTCACGCCCTGCTCGGCCACCGCGGCGCGGAAGCGGCTGAGGTAGCGGCGCATCACCGGCATCAGCGCGGCGTTGATGACGGTGGAGCTCAGCCGCTCATATTCGCGGAATTCGGGCAGCAGGTCGGTCGCGATGGTCAGCGGCACTTCGGGCCATTCGGCCCGCAGGATGGCGGCGGCCTGCTGCTCATGCGCCGGGTTGGCATAGGCGTTGATGAAGCAGAGCGCGATGCTCTCGCAGCCCGCCTGGCGCAAGGCGGCGATGGCCTGGCGGAGGGCGGCTTCGTCGAGAGGTTGCAGCACGCTGCCATCGGCTGCCATGCGCTCCGGCACCTCGTGGCGCAATTCGCGCGGCACCAGCGGCAGGGGGCGGCGGGCAAAGAGGTCATAGACATGCGGGCGCTTTTGCCGGGCGATCTCCAGCAGGTCGCGGAAGCCCTGCGTGGTGATCAGCCCGGTGCGGGCCAGCTTGCGCTCCAGCAGCGCGTTGGTGGCCACCGTGGTGCCCAGGCCGACAAAGCAGACCTCGCTCGCCTGCCGCCCTGCCAAGGCGAGGGCCTCCAGCATGCCCTGCACCGGCGCGCGATCGGGATCCTCGGGTGTGGAGGAGAGCTTGTGCCGCAGGCTGAAGCCCGTCGCGTCATCGGCGAGGAAGACATCGGTGAAGGTGCCACCGACATCGAGGCCGATCCTGAGCGTGCCGTCCGTGGGGATGGGTTTTGCTCCTGCGCGGCAGATTGCCGGGTTCAATTGTCTGCTCGATACTACAAATGCCGGTAGCGGCCTTGTCAACGCTTAAGGAGGCCTCGATGCAGCTTCTGCCCTGGACCGAGATGTTCACCGCGCCGATGGCCGGGCTGGACCGTGACATGGCCGCGCTGATCGCGGCGCAGCGCGCGCAGAATGCGGCGACGGTGAACCTCGTCGCGTCCGAGACCTATTCGCCCCGCGCGGCGCTAGAGGCCGAGGCCTCCGCGATGGTGGACAAGAATGCCTCGGGCTATCCGCCGCGGCGCGGCTTTGGCGGCGGCGGCGTGATGGACGAGATCGAGCGCCTGGCCTGCGCGCGTGCCTGCGCGTTGTTCGGCGCGGAGCATGCAAACATCCAGGCGCTCTCCTCCACCATCGCCAACATCGCGGTGCTGCGGGGGCTGCTGCGGCCGGGCGATCGCATCCTCGCCTTCGACCCGCTGGCGGGCGGGCATGTGAGCCATGGCGCGGGCAAGCACATCTCGGGCCACGCGCATGAGGTGCGCTTCTTCGGCGTGGATGCGCGGGATGCCGTGGATTATGCGGCGGCCGCGCGCATCGCGGCCGAGTTTCGGCCGCGCATGATCATCGCCGGCTCCACCTCCTATCCGTGGCCGCTGGATTTCCGCCGCCTCGCCGCCATCGCGGCCGAAGTTGGCGCGTTGTTCTTCGCCGATGTGGCGCATGTGGCCGGGCTGATCGCGGCGGGGCTGCACGACAATCCCGTGCCCTATGCCGATGTCGTCACGACCTCAACCCACAAGACGCTTTGCGGGCCGCGCACGGGCGGGCTGATCCTGTGCAAGGCCCGGCACGCCCCAGCGATTGACCAGGCGCTGGCCCCCGGCCTTCAGGCGGCGCCGGGCGGACATATTGTCGCCGCGCGTGCCGTGCTGTTCCGCCTCGTCGCGCAGCCGGAGTTTCGGCTGCTGATGGCAGCGGTGCTGCAGGGCGCGGCCGCGCTGGCCGAGGGGCTGCTGGCATCCGGCGTGGCGCTGTATGCCGGCGGCACCGGGACGCATATGGTCGTGGTGGATCTGCGCGGCACGGCGTGGCGCGATGCCGATCTGACCGAGCGCCTCTTCCGCCACGGCATGATCACCAACACCACCAGCCTGACGGGCGGGCTCGCGCTGCGGCTGGGCTCCACGCCGATGGCGCTGCGGGGCGTGGATGCGGCGGGGATGCGCGCGGTTGGGTTGCGGCTTGGCGCCTTCCTGGCCCGTGGACCCGAGGCACCGGATGATCCGCAACTGGCGGAGGCGATGGCGGCGATGGCGCGGCGGCACCCGGTGCCACCGGGTCTGGAGGTGGCGTGAGCGGCCGCCTCAGGCCAGTTCGAAAAAGGGTAGCTTCCGCCCCGGCGCTTCCTCGGAAAACACCAGGCGGACCACACGCCCGATGAGATTCGCCTCTTCCGCCACAGGCGTCGTCAGGCGGCTGTACATCAGTGGCCCCTCCTCCAGCGTGACGGCGAGGAAGATGTAGGGCGCCTCGGGGAAGAAGGACGGGTGCTGCGGCCGGCGCACCACCGTGTGCGTGCGGATGATGCCGCGCCCGGAGACCGCGACCCATTCCAGGTCGCCACTTTGGCAATGCGGACAGCAGACGCGCGGGAAATAGACGTGCTTGCGGCAGCCGGGGGCGAGGCAGCGTTGCAGCTTCAACGCGCCGGCATCGCAGGCGTCGAAGAAGGGGCGGTTGATCGCGGTTAGGCGGGGCATCGGCTTCATCGCGTTCACTCCCGCCCCAGCACGACGGCACTGGCCGAAAGCCCGCGCCCATAGGAGACCTGGCCATAGCCCGAGACGACGCCGCGCCGTGCCCCGGCCACTTGCCGGGCGCCGGCCTCATGCCGCAATTGCGTGACGAGTTCGTAGACGCCGATCATCCCGCCGCTCGCGCCGCATTGGCCGGCGGAAAGCTGGCCGCCGCCGGTGTTGATGGGCAGGCTGCCGCGCACGGTGCAGTCATTCCGGCGGATCAGTTCGGCGGCGCCGCCGCGCGGCGCGAAGCCCATGCCTTCCAGCTGCACGAATTCCATCACGGGATAGTCGTCATAGAGCTGAACCAGGTCCATCTCCTCCGGGCCGCAGCCGGCGGTGTTCCACATGCGGTCGCGGAACAGCTCCCAGCCGGCGCTGAAGCCGTAGATGTCGTCGGCCGGGTGGTTGTGCATCTCGCCGCCGCCGAGCATGCGCAGCAGAGGCACGTCAAGGCGGCGCGCCACGGCCTCGCTCGCCAGCACCACAGCATCGGCGCCGCAGCAGGGCAGCACGCAGTCGAAGAGGCGCAGCGGGTCCGCGATGGGCCGGGCGTTGAGGTAATCCTCCATCGTCAGGCGCGTGCGCAGGAGGGCGTTGGGGTTGACCATCGCATTCTCGCGCTGGGCGATGCAGAGCCGGCCGAAATCCTCCCGCGCGGCGCCGAACTGCTCCATGTAGAGCCGCGTGTGCATAGCGAAGACGCCATTGGCTGCGCCATAGCCCCAGGGGCCCATATAGTCGTGCTGGCCGGGATTGCGGCTCATGTTCATGTGCGAGGTGACGTCGAAGGCGTCGGCGGCCAGCACCACAACCACATCGGCATCGCCGTGCTGGATGGCGCGCGCCGCCTGCAACATGGCCGAAATGCCAGAGGCGCCGCCATAGAGCCCCTGGGACAACCAACGGCAGGTCAGCCCCATATGCTCGGCCATGGTGGTGACATTGTCGGGGCCGAGCGTAAAGCAGGTGACGCCCAGGCCGTTCACGTCACGGAAGCCGAGGCCAGCGGAGCGCAAGGCGAGATCCGCTGCCTCCCAGATCAGCCGCTGGACGGGCTTTTCGGTCTTCTTTTCATAGGGCGTCTGCCCGGTGCCGACGACGAAGACGCCCTCATATCCCGGTCCCATCAGATCACCTTCGTGGCGCGCAGCCGTTCGAATTCCGCAGGATCTAGGCCCATCTCGCCGAGCCAGATTTCCGCGTTGCAGGCGCCGAGCTCCGCGCCCGTGTGCCGCACCTCGCCTGGCGTGCGGGAGAGCAAAGGGACGGCATTCTGCATCCGCACCTCGCCGAAATCCGCATCGGGCACGGGGACGATGGCCTTCCGCGCCGCATAGTGCGGATCCTTGAAAATCTCAGCGATGGTGAGGATCGGACCGGAGACCACCTCGCCCGCTTCCAGAATGCGCAGCGCCTCATCGAAATCATGGCGCAGGAACCATCCGGCCATGATGGTGTCGAGCACATCGGCGTTGCGCTGGCGCAGCAGACCGTCGGTGAAGCGCGGATCGCGCGCGAGTTCGCCCATGCCCATGGTCTCCACCAGGCGGTCGAAGCTTTTCTGCGTGGAGGCGGAGATGGTGATGTAACGATCATCGCGCGTCCGATAGGCGTTGCGCGGGCTGTCCGTGCTGGAGCGGTTGCCGATCCTCTCCCGCACGAAACCCAGCTGGTCATAGGCGATGGTCTGGAACTCGATGAGCCGGAAGAGCGGCTCAAACAGGCTAACATCCACCTCCTGCCCGCGGCCGGAGGCCTGGCGCTCATGCAGCGCGAACATGGCGCCCAGCGCCGCGAAGGTGGCGGCGACGCTATCGGCCTGCGCGTAGGAGGATGAGAGGGTGGGTGGGCCATCGGGGAAGCCCGTGAAGCTCGGCAAGCCCGTGAAGGCTTCCGCCACCGTCCCATAGCCGCCGCGCTGCGCGTAAGGCCCGGTCTGTCCGTAGCCGGAGACGCGGACCAGGACGAGGCGTGGGTTGATCTCGGAAAGGACGTCGTACCCCAAGCCCCAGCGCTCGAAGGTGCCGGGGCGGAAGTTCTCCACCAGCACATCAGCGTCCTTCACCAGGCGCAGCAGCAGATCTCGCCCCTCGGGCTTGCCGAGATTGAGCGTGATGTTGCGCTTGTTGCGGCCGATCACCTTCCACCAGAGAGATTTTCCCTCTTTCTCGGGAGGGCGGGCGCGCATGGCGTCACCCTGCTCAGGATGCTCGATCTTGATCACATCTGCGCCAAAATCCGCCAGCATGGTGCAAGCGAGCGGGGCAGCGATCATCTGGCCTGCGTCAATCACGCGAAGGCCGACAAGGGGTCCTGGGGCGGCTGCCATGGGTCCATCCGGAGTCACTTTGTCCGGCTGGTCGGACAAATCATGCCGAGGCTAGGGGCGAAGCCGCGGCGCGTGCAAGGGGTCAGGTCCGGGGCGTGCGCGCGGCCTTGCGTGCCATGGCTGGGGGCGGTGCCAGCTGGACCGTGTAGAAATAGCGGTCCGATCGATAGAGCGAGCGGAAATGCACGGCGAGGCCACCCGTTTCCAACGCGTAGCGCCGGGTCAGGCAGAGCAGCGGCGCGCCGATCGGGACCTCCAGCAAGGGCGCGGCCTCGATATCGGCGGCCAGGGCTTCGATGGTTTGCTGCTCCTCTTGAATGCGGAGGCCCAGCGTCTCGCGCAGCTCCCGCTCAATCGAGGTGCGGCGCAGATCGAGTGCTGCGATGCTCGCGCCGATCTCTTCCGGCATCCAGGCATCGTGCCAAGCCAACGGCAGTGCCTCGAATCGCCGGAGGCGGGTGATGCGAAACAGCGGTTGCGTGGCATCGAGGCCGAGCCGGGCGGCGAGGTTGCTGGGTGGGCGGGTGGGGGCCGCATGCAGCACCCGCGCCTCGGTATCCAGTTGCAGCGCGGAGAAATCTTCGGTCATGCCAGTCAATCGCTGCTCGGGCAGCTGGCTCGGCATGCGGGCGATGAAGGTGCCGCGGCCCGGCGTTCGGGCAATGATGCCGTCCTGTTCCAGCAGCGCGAGGGCGGCGCGCACCGTCTCGCGACTCACGGCGAATTCGGTGCGTAGCGCCTGCTCGGTGGGCAATTGGTCGCCCACCGTCATCACCCCCTGGATGCGTTCGAGCAGGATGCGCCGGACATGCAGGTATTTTGGGTAGGGATTGAAAAAGCCTCGCACGTTGCCGCGTTCCCGTTCAGGCGACGCAGGAGGTCGCTGGATGCCGTGGGGTGCAAGAATCAGCTTTCCCGTCACGTTGCAGGCGCAGTCGCTCGCGCAGGCCAGGGCGGACGCTGAGGGGCGGAGAAAGCGTGTGACCTGCGAGGCCAGAGCGGAGCCGCGGGCAAGTGCGAGCCGGCCCGAGGCAGGCCATGCTGGTGCGGCGCAGAGCATCGGCCATGCCTTCACCACTGGCATGAGTTGCAGGAATGCCGCCACGCCTGCCGCGGCGCGTTGGGCGCCCTGCATCTAAGCGGGTTCCGGCGATAGCGTGAGCGGGACGGGAGAGGGCGAGCATTTGCAGGATACTCCACCGGGACGCCTGCCCCGGCAATATTCGCGAGAGATGTTCTCCACCCAGCCGCAGAGCAAGCGGCAGTGCATCGGCCCCCAAACATGGGATGATCCTGGTGTGAACGAGCACGGGACCCAACCGGTGAGGGTGTCGGCACCGCCTCAAGCCGTCCCGTGCGGCAGCGGCAGGCGGACCTGCCGGCCGAGCGCGGCGGTTCGGGTATCGGCGTCTGGGCTACTTGCTGGTCCGCAGGGGTCTGGCGCCAAGCCCGAAGAAGCTGCTGCGGCTCTACCGCGATGAAGGGCTCAAGCTGCGCCGCCGCGGCAGCCGGAAACGGGTGCTGGGCACTCGGGCGCCGATGGTGCTGCCGCTGGGGTCGAACCAACGCTGGTCGCTGGACTTCGTGTCCGACGCGCCGGGATGTGGCCGAAGGCTTCGCATCTTGTGCATGGTGGACGACTTCACGCGCGAATGCCTGGCGCTGGTAGCCGATACGGCGCTGACGTGCGCCAGGGTGGCGCCAGAGCTCGACGCGATCGTGGCGACCAGGGACAAGCCCCTGGCGGTGGGGAGCGACAACTGCACGGAGTTCACCTCGATCTCGATCCTGCGCTGGTCGCAGGAGCGGCAGGTGGAGTGGCACTACATCACCCCCAGGAAGCCCTCCAAAACGCGCTCGTCAAACGCTCTGACGGGCGGCTGCAGGATGCGTGCCTGAACGAGACGCTCTTCACGGCCATACTGCAGGCGCGGGCGGTGCTGGCTCCTGGCGGCAGGACGACAACACGATCCGGCCGCACTCGAAGCTGGGGGGGCGCACCCCGGCGAGATCGCCAGCCAATGGGGTTGGGAGCATGTCCCCAACCCCGTCGCCATCCCATCAGCGCAGACGATCCTCCGTCTGGCTAGAGACCTTCAGGGGAGCACGCCGGTCCCCACCGACGATCTTACGATACGGCGCTCGCCTCGGCGAACGATGAAATGTCTTCTGCCGCGTAACGTCGCTTAGCCGCACGCCTCCCGGATGGCGACAGCCAACCTGCTCCTGCGGCTTGTTTGCACGGGTGCCTTGGAAGTGATCCGGCCCGCTTCCTTAAAGGATCTCAAGTCCCGCGGATGAATCCCCAATACATGGAGGCGGTCGGGAGACAGCAGGCCGCCTGTCGTCAAAGCTTCTTTCATTCGCAGCATCTGTGACACCCCCGTCGCCTACCCCACCCTCGAACTAGGTTTGCGGGAGAGGTCTTGTGCCAGGCGGTTCGTTACGAAACATACCAAAGAGCTTCGGCGCCACGGCGGGTTCGCGCGACGTTTCGCTCGACGTCTCCGAGGGCAGGTTCCTCGCCATCCTGGGCGCGTCCGGCTGCGCCAAATCCATCCTGCTGCGGGCCCTGACTGGGTTGGAAACCGCCGATGCCCGTGAGGGGCGATCGGCACCCGCCGGGTGCGGACGGGTGATGTCGCGGTGATCGTCCCAAGCCACGACCATCGCGACCAGACCGGGCATTTTGAGCTTTGAGCCCGCGGCGGACAGCCCTGCTCGTGATCATGGACGGGCTCCGTCGCGATGCGGTCTCGCCTCAGCGCACGCCGCATCTCTGGGCGCTGCGCCAGGGCGGCGTCTGGTTTGCGCGCTATCACTCGATGCTACCCTCGGCGACGCGCGTCGTCTCCGCCTCCACCGCCACCGGCTGCGTGCCGGCGACGCACGGGCTGGCCGGCAACTCCATGGCGCTGCTGGATGAGGCAGGGCGACTGCACCCGCATGATGCCGGCGCGCCGGATTTCCTCGATGCACGTCGCGCCATCCATGGCCGCGCGCTCGACGCTCCCACCCTGGCAGAGCGGCTCGCCGACCATGGCGGGGTAGTGATCTGCTCCAATGTCTCGCCCGGCGCGGCCCTGGCGCATGACCCGAACCGCGCCGGGCACCTGTTCCACCGCGCCGTCAGCCACGCCCCCGGCCAGGCGCTCGCGCCGCTTTGCGAGATCACGCTCAGCATCGAGGGCGACCAGCTCCTCACCCGACGCTTCATCGCCGAGATACAGACCCGCCGCCCTGCCCTCGGCGTGCTGTGGCTCGGCGAGCCGGATGCCACGCAGCACGCCCATACCCCGGGCTCCGAGGCTTGCTGGCAGGCGATCGCGGCGGCCGACGCCCGCCTGGGCGAGGTCATCGCCATGGCCCAGGCCTGGCGCGCGGCGGGGGAGCATGTGCTGCTCCTCGCCGGCTCCGACCACGGCCATGAGACTGTGGAAGGGGTCATTGATGTCGAGGCCGAGCTGGAGGCGGCCGGGCTGGAGCCTGGTGCCGGGGCCGGGCTCGTCACGCTGTCCAACGGCTCCTCCGTGATGGTGCACCTGGCGCCGCACCGCGACCCGCAACCCGTGCTGGCCTTCCTCCGCGCCGCGTCCTGGGCCGGGGCAGTGCTGGAGGGCGACGCGTTGCGCGGCCTGGGCCAGCGCCGTGGTGCCGACGGGTTGCTCTGCATCGTGGCCATGCGCCGGCGTGACGCGCTGAACGCCCATGGCCTGCCCGGCATGGTGCTGGTGGCCAAGCCTGCCACTGGCAAGCCCGACCGGCTGGGCTGCGGCCAGCATGGTGGCCTGGGTGCCGCCGAGCAGGCGCCAGCGATGCTGGCGAACGGCCCTGGCTTCCCCGCCGGCGAGAGCGAGGCGGAAGCCTCCCCCATCGACCTCGCGCCCACCATCATGGCGTTCCTGGGCCTGCCGGCCGAGGGGATGGATGGCCGGGCCCTCACCCCTCCGGAGACGCGCGCATGATCACCCGCCGCACCCTGCCCTTCGTGGCCGCCGCCGCCGCGGCTGCCACGGCTCCTTCCTGGGCCGCCGAGGCGCCGCCGCGCCGGGGCACGCTCCGTTACGCCACCCTCGGCCTCGACACCGCAGACCCGCATCGCCATACCGGCTCGATCGCGGTGCAGCAGGCCTATGTCGAGGCGCTGACCTCGATCGGCCCCGATGGCAGCGTCGAACCCTTCCTGGCAGAGCACTTCTCGGTCGCGGAGGATGGCCGCAGCGCGACATTCCATCTGCGCCAGGGTGTGCTCTTCCATGACGGCACGCCGATGGACGCGGCCGCCATCCAGGCCAATATCGAGCGGGTGCGCGACCGTGTGCGCGGCGGCTGGCTGGCGGGTGCGATGCGCCTCATCACCCGGATCGAGACGCCCGACGCCGCGACAGTGGTGCTGCATCTCAGCGCCCCCTACGCGCCGCTGCTGACCTCGCTCTCCGAGCTGTGGATCGTCTCGCCCCGATCGCCGGGCTGGGAGGGGAACATCACCCGCCCGGCGGGAACCGGACCTTTCCTGTTCGGCCAGTGGCAGCCCAATGTGCGCCTGATTGCCCCGGCCAATCCGCGCTACTGGATGCCGGGCCAGCCCCGCCTCGAAGCCGTGCATTTCGACCTTCGTGGCGATGTGGACAAGGGCCTCGCGCTGCGCGCGGGTGATCTGCACCTGGCCGATGTGCCGCAGGACGTGGCGGGCCAGCTGCGCGCGGATCCACGCTTCACGGTCCAGGGCCTGCGCGACACCACCTGGTATTTCCTGGCCTTCAACAACCGCCGGCCGCGCCCCCCTTTTGACAATCCCCTGGTGCGCCGCGCGCTGGGCCATGCGTTGGATAAGCCCGGCTTCATGCGCCTCGTTGCCGGAGATGCAGGGGTGGCCACCAACCAGATGGTGGCGCCCGGCAACCTCTATTTTGACAATGCGCTGCACGAGGCCGACCCGTACCGCACGCCCGACCTGGACCACGCCCGCGCACTGCTGCGGGAGGCGGGCGTGGATCCCGCGCGCACCCGCATCGAGTTGGTCTCCTGGCAGGAGGCCTATGCCCAGGCGGCGGTCCAGATGGTGCGCCGCCTCGGCTTCCACGTGACCCACACGCCGCTGGACGATATCGGCGCGCAGCGTCGGCTCGGCCAATATGACTGGGACCTCTGCTGCATGGCCTCGGGCCCCCGCGCCGATGTGTATCTGCGTTGGGTGCGGCTGATGTCAGACGGCCCCAACCCGGTCCTGTGGGGCGGCATCCAGGACGCCGAGCTGGACGCCATGATCCGCGCCGCGGCGGCCGAGCCCGCCCTGGAGCTGCGCCGCGGGAAGTACGCTGAAGCCTGGGCGCGCGTCGCGGAGCGGCACTACTTCCTGGTGCTGGGCCATGCCGCCAACCAGATCGCCTGGCGGCGCGAGGTGCAGGGCTTCTCGACCGGCTTCACCTGGAGCCCGCACCGCGCCGATGGCGGCATCGCGGTCACGTCTTTGGGATGAGGGGGCTGGGATGAGGCTCCTCGCGCTGGCCCTGCTGGGCCTCGCGCTGACCGGGCCGTGGTTGGCGCCCTTCGATCCGCTGGACCAGGACCTGCTAGCGCTGAACCGGCCGCCGGCGGCGGTGCACTGGCTGGGGACGGACCATCTGGGGCGCGACGTGCTCTCACGCCTGCTGGCGGGGACCGGCAACACCCTCGCCGTCGCGGCCCTGGGCACCGCGCTGGCCTTGCTGCTTGGCGGCCTGGCCGGGCTTGTCCTGAGCGCGCTCGGGCGCGGGGCGGAATGGCTGGGTTTTGCCGTCATCGACACGCTGCGCGGCCTGCCACTCCTGCTGCTGGGGCTGGTGGCGCTGGCGGCGATGGGGCCGGGGCTCTCCCCGCTGGTCCTGGCCCTCGGGCTCTCCTACGCGCCGCTCTTTGCGCATGTGGCGCGCACCGCGCGGCGGCGGGAGGAAGCGGCGGACTACGTCCCCGCCGCCGTGGTCAGCGGCGCCGGGCCATGGCGCGTGCTGGCCCGCCACATCCTGCCCAATGCCGCGGGCCCGCTGGTGACGCTGGCCACCATCACGCTGCCGCGCTGCGTGGTGACGGAAAGCGTGCTGTCCTTCCTGGGCCTGGGTGCGGCGCCCGACGCGCCGACCTGGGGCCGCATGGCGGCCGACGCCGCGCGCCTGGCCGAGGCGGCGCCGCATGCGCTGCTGGTTCCCGTGGCCGCCATCGCGCTCGCCACGGCGGCCTGCGCGGCGCTGGGCAATGGCGTGCGGCGCCTGGTGGATCCGCACCGGGCATGAGGCGGGCATGAAACGACCCTTGGGCATCCTCGCCACCGGCGCGGCCCAGGCCCTGGCCATCACCTTCGGGCTGTTCCTGCTGTTCGGCGCCATCCCGGGCGACGTTGTGGATGTTCTGGCCTCCGCCGGGGATCTCGACGATGCCCAGCAGGCGGCGATGCGGGCGGAGTTGGGGCTGGACCATCCGGCCTGGCGCCGGTTCCTGGCCTGGGTGGAGGCGGCGTTGGGTGGCGATCTCGGTACCTCGCAACGCTTCGGCCAACCGGTCGGTCCGATGCTGTGGGAGGCCGCGGGGGTGACCTTGCAGCTCGGCGCGCTGTCCGGTGCCCTCGGCATCGTGCTCGCCTTCGGGCTCTGCCTGGCGCAAGCCGCGGGCTCGCGCGCAGCGCGGCTGGCGGTGGAGGCGATCAACCTGTGGTCCATCGCGCTGCCCACCTTCTGCATCGGCGTCGCAGCGCTGCTGCTGTTCTCGGTCTGGCTGGGCTGGCTGCCGGCGATCGGCGGGCTGCTGGCGCCGGTGGTGATCCTCGGGCTGGACAATGCCGGCCAACTGGCAAAGCCGCTGTCAGATGAGGTGGCCGAGGTTGCCGCCCGGCCGCATGTCATGGCCGCGCGCGCCCGCGGGCTGACGCCGTTGTGGCTGGCGCGCTGGCATATCCTGCCCCTGGCCGCGCCGGTCGCGGTATCGCTGACCGGGGTGATGCTGGCGGGCTTGCTGGGCGGCACGCTGACCATGGAATTGCTGTTCGGCCTGCCGGGGATGGGCGCGCTGGTGCTGAACGGCATCCAGGGGCGGGACCAGCCGGTGGTGCTGGCCGGGCTGGTCGCGGCGGCGCTGGCCATCGTGCTGGTCAATGCGCTGACCGCGCTGGTGCAAACGGCGCTGGACCCGCGGCACTCGTCACGCGATTGACGCCCGACTGTCATGCCCGCGTCGCCGGGTGCGCTTAAGCCGCGCATCTCTGAATGGGGGTTCCATGGCGTCGCGGAAAAATGTGCTGCTCATTGTGGTCGATCAGTGGCGGGCGGATTTCGTCCCCGTCCTTGGCGCCGATTTCCTCAAGACCCCCAATTTGGACCGCCTGTGCCGCGAGGGTGTGACGTTCCGCAACCACGTCACGACAGCGGTGCCTTGCGGACCGGCGCGGGCGAGCTTGCTGACCGGGCTCTACCTCATGAACCATCGCGCAGTGCAGAACACCGTGCCGCTGGATGCGCGCCACACCAACCTCGGCAAGCAGCTTCGCCTCATCGGCTATGACCCGGCGCTGATCGGCTACACCACCACGACGCCCGACCCCCGCACCACAGGCCCGCGCGACCCGCGCTTCACCACGCTGGGCGACCTGATGGACGGGTTCCGCTCCGTCGGCGCCTTCGAGCCGCAGATGGACGGGTATTTCGGATGGCTGGCGCAGAATGGCTACGAGCTGCCGGCGCGGCGCACCGATGTCTGGCTGCCGGAAGGCGAGGACGCGCTTCCGGGCGCAACGGACCGCCCCAGCCGCGTGCCGAAGGAATTCTCCGACAGCGCCTTCTTCACCGAGCGCGCGCTGACCTATCTGAAGGGCAAGGGCGACAAGCCCTGGTTCCTGCATCTGGGCTATTACCGCCCGCATCCGCCCTTCGTGGCGACCGCCCCCTATCATGCGATGTACCGGCCGGAGGACATGCCGCGCTCAGTGCGCGCCGCCTCGCCCGAGGCGGAAGCCGCCGCCCATCCGCTGCTTGCGCATTACCTCGGCGCCGTGCGCCAGGCCTCGTTCTTCGAGCGCGCCGAGGGCAAGGGCGCCGAGATGGATGCGGGGCAACTCGCGCAGATGCGCGCCACCTATGCCGGGATGATCACAGAGATCGACGATTGCCTGGGCCGCGTCTTCGAGCACCTCGACGCCACGGGGCAATGGGAAGACACGCTGATCATCTTCACCTCCGACCATGGCGAGCAACTGGGCGACCATCACCTGCTGGGCAAGCTCGGCTATTTCGACGAGAGTTTTCGGATCCCGCTGGTGGTGAAGAACCCTGATGCGCCCGAGCAGGCCGGCCGCATCGAGGACGCGTTTTCTGAAAGCGTTGATGTGATGCCGACCATTCTGGAATGGCTGGGCGGGACCACGCCGCGCGCCTGTGACGGGCGCTCGCTGCTCGACGTCCTGCACGGTGAGACGCCCGCCGACTGGCGCGACCACCTGACCTATGAATTCGACTTCCGCGACCTGCATTACTCCACGCCGGAATCCGCGCTGGGCCTTTCCATGGACCATTCCTCGCTGATGGCGGTGCAGGATGCGCGCTGGAAATACGTCCATTTCGCCGGCCTGCCGCCCTTGCTCTTCGATCTCGAGGCCGACCCGCACCAGTTTCACAACCTGGCCGCCGACCCCGCGCATGCGGCGGTGCTCGCCGAATATGCGGGCAAGGCACTCACCAAGCGCATGCGCCATGCCGAGCGCACGCTGACCCATTTCCGCGCCACCCCCCAAGGTCTTGAAGAAAGGAACAGCTGATGAAGCTTCCCCGCCGTGCAGCCCTGGCGCTGCCCATGCTGTCCCCCTTGGCGGCCCCTGCCCTCGCCCAGGCGGACACGCGCCCCACGCTGACCATCGCGGTCCAGAAGATCTCCAACACCAACACCATGGAGCCGCTGCGCGAGCAGTCCAATGTCGGCAGCCGCACCTGGAACAGCCATGGCGAGACGCTGATCGAGCAGGATTGGTGGGGCGATCTCGGCCTGCGCCCGGCGCTGGCCACCGGCTGGCGCCGCATCGACGACCGCACCGTCGAGCTCACCCTGCGCGAGGGCGTGAAGCTGCATGACGGCCGGACCATGACGGCCGAGGATGTGCAGTTCTCCTTCGGCCCCGACCGCATGGGCTGGAACATGGCGGCCGACCAGGCGCGCAACCTCTTCGGCTCCATCCCCACCCAGGCCCGCCAGGCGCCGCCCGAGGTGCTCGCCGTGGCGCGGCGCACTTATCCGGGGCTGGAGAAGATCGAGATCGTCAACGCCACGACCATCCGCTTCGTCAATCGCACGCCCGACCTCACGCTGGAGGGTCGCCTCAGCCGCAACACCGGCATGATCATCAGCCGCGATGCCTTCGAGAAGCAGGGCAACTGGCTGGAATGGGCGCGCCGGCCGATCGGCACCGGCCCTTACCGCATCGCCGAATTCCGACCCGACCAGTTCCTCGTGCTGGAGGCCTTCGACGAATACTGGGGTGGCCGGCCGCCGGCGCGGCGACTGCGCTTCGTGGAAGTCCCCGAAGTCGCCAGCCGCATCAACATGTTGCTCTCGGGCGAGGCGGATTTCGCCTGCGACATTCCGCCCGACCAGATCCGCTCGGTCGAGCGCTCCGCCCGGCACGAGGTCGTCGGCGGCACCATCATGAACCACCGGCTGACGGTGTTCGACAAGAACCACCCGCATCTGCGCCATCCGCTGGTGCGCCGCGCCTTCACCCACGCCATCGACCGCGAGGCGATCGTCGCCGCGCTCTTCGGCGGACGCTCGGTGGTGCCACGCGGGCTGCAATTCGACTTCTACGGCCCCATGCTGCACCAGGACTGGCGCGCGCCGCGCCAGGATCTCGGCGAGGCGCGGCGCCTGCTGCGCGAGGCCGGCTATCGCGGCGAGCCCATCCCCTACCGCCTGCTCGCGGGCTACTACACAAACCAGCTCGCCGTCGCGCAGGTGCTGGTCGAAGGCTGGCGCGCCGCCGGCCTGAACGTGCAGATCGAGATGCGCGAGAACTTCCCGCAGGTGCTCTCGCGCGAGGGCCAGCGTGGCGTGCGCGACTGGTCGAACAGCGCGAGCTACAATGATCCGGTCAGCTCGCTCGTGGCTCAGCACGGACCGAACGGCCAGCAATGGCAGATCGGCGAATGGCAGAACGAGGAGTTCGGCCGCCTCTCGGGTCAGCTGGAAACCGGCACAGATCCGGCCCAGCGCCGCGCCACCTTCCGCCGCATGCTGGAGATCGCCGAGCGCGAGGACCCGGCCTACACCGTGCTGCACCAGTCGGTGAACCTGACCGCCAAGCGAAAGGATCTGCGCTGGCAGGCCGGGCAATCCTTCGTGATGGATTTCCGGGGGCGGAACTGGGGCGCCTGATGGCCCCCCTCGTCTCGCTGCGTGACCTGCGCGTGGCCTTCGACGGTGTGCCCGCGCTGCACGGCATCAACCTGGATGTGATGCCGGGCGCCGCCATCGGCCTGGTGGGGGAGAGCGGCTGCGGCAAATCGGTCACCTGGCTCGCGGCGCTGGGGCTGCTGCCCGGCCGCGCCAGCATCACCGGGAGCGTCATGCTCGAGGGCCAGCAATTGCTGGCCGCGGCACCGCGCGTGCTGGAGCGCGTGCGCGGTGGGCGGATCGCGATGATCTTCCAGGACCCGGCCTCCTCCCTCAACCCGGTGCACCGCATCGGCACCCAGGTGGCCGAGGCGGTGGCGCTGCATCAGGGCCTGGCGCGCGGCGCCGCCCGCGCCGAGGCGAAGCGGCTGCTCGACCAGGTCGGCATGCCCGACGCGGCGCGGCGAATGGATGCCTATCCGCACGAACTCTCGGGCGGGCAGAACCAGCGGGTGATGATCGCCATGGCCCTGGCCGGCCGCCCCGAATTGCTGGTGGCGGATGAGCCGACGACGGCGCTGGACGTCACCATCCAGGCGCAGATCCTGGAGCTGCTGGGCGAGTTGCGCCGCACCACCGGCATGGCGCTGGTGCTCATCAGCCACGACCTCGGCGTGGTCGCGGAGACCTGCGATCGGGTCGCCGTGATGTATGCCGGGCGTATCGTGGAGGAGGCGGCGGTCGAGACGCTCTTTGCCGCGCCGCGCCACCCCTACACGCAAGGGCTGCTCGGCGCCCTGCCGCCGATCGACGGCCCGCGGCGGCCCTTGGCCTCCATCCCCGGCGGCGTGCCGGAGCCCTGGGCCATGCCGCCCGGCTGCGCCTTCGCCCCGCGCTGCCCGCGGCATTTGCCGTCCTGCGACGTGACCACGCCGCCCCTGGTGGCACAGGATGGCGGGGCGGCCGCATGCCTGCTGGCAGCATGAGCATGGCGGCTGAGCGGGCCCGGCAGGCGCCGGCGCGCGACCAGGGAGAGACGCTGGTGGCCGCACAGGGCCTCGTGCGGCGCTACGCCATGCGGCGCGGCTGGCTTGGCCGGCGCGTCGAGGTGCGGGCGGTGGATGGTGTTTCGCTCACCCTCGAACGCGGCCGGACACTGGGCCTGGTGGGTGAGAGCGGCTGCGGCAAGTCCACCACGGCGCGGCTGATCCTGGGGCTGGAGGCGCCGGATGCAGGAGGCGTGACCTTCGCGGGCGCCGCCATGCCGCCCGTGGGATCACCCGCGTGGAAGGCGCTGCGCGCCCGCATACAGATGGTCTTCCAGGATCCGCTCGGCGCGCTGGATCGCCGCCTGCCCATCGGCGCGCAGATCGCCGAGCCGTTGGTCATTCACAACCGGCCGACCGATATCGTCGGCGCGCTGCTGGCCGATGTCGGGCTGCGGCCGGACCACGCGCTGCGCTACCCGCATGAACTCTCGGGAGGGCAGCGGCAGCGTGCCGTGCTCGCCCGCGCGCTGGCCACCGCGCCGGAACTCTTGGTCTGCGACGAACCCATCTCGGCGCTCGATGTCTCCATCCAGGCGCAGGTGATGAACCTCCTGGTCGAGCTGCAGGCGTCACGCGGGATGGCGATGCTCTTCGTCAGCCATGATCTGCGCGCGGTGCGCCAGGTCAGCCATCGCGTCGCGGTGATGTATCTCGGCCGCATCGTCGAGGAGGGTGCGCCGGATGATGTGCTGCACAGTCCGGGTCACCCCTATGCGCAGGCGCTGGTCTCGGCCATTCCGCATCCGGCGCGGCGCGGCCGCCGCATCCTGCTGAGCGGCGATCCGCCCAACCCGGCCGAACGGCCCAGCGGCTGCGCCTTCCACCCGCGCTGCGTCCATGCCCGGCCGCTCTGCCGCGAGGCGGCGCCGGCGCTGCAACCCCGCACCGATGGCCGCCTCGTCGCCTGCCACTTTGCCGAGGAATTGGCCTGAATGCCGCGCTTCATCCTCTCACGCTTCGCCCGCGCCGCATTCACCATTGCCATGGTCGTGACCTTCGCCTTCGTCGTCCTGCGCCTCTCGGGCGATCCGGCGCAGATCATCCTGGGTGCCGATGCCGAGCCCGAGGCGGTGGACGCCTTCCGTGCCTCCTGGGGGCTCGATGACCCGGTCTGGCTGCAGTATTTTCGGTATTTCGCCGCCATCCTCTCGGGCGATCTCGGCCGCTCCATGCGCGACGGGCGCGACGCCATGACGCTGGTGCTGGAGCGTGTCCCGGCGACCCTGGCGCTGACCCTGCCCGCGCTGGCGATCAAGCTGGGCCTGGGCATCCCGGCCGGCATGCTGGCCGCGCTGCACCGCAATTCGCTGCTCGACCGCGCGGTGATGGCGCTCGCGGTCGCGGGCTTCACCGTACCCTCCTTTGTGCTGGGGCTGCTTCTGGTGCTTGTCTTCGCGGTGCAACTGGGCTGGCTCCCTTCGGGCGGACAGGGGACGTGGCAGCATGCGGTGCTGCCGGTCATCACGCTGGGCGTCGGCGGGGCCGCGGTGCTGGCGCGCTTCACCCGCTCGGCCATGCTGGAGGTTCTCGGCCAACCCTATATCCGCACGGCATCGGCCAAGGGCTTGCCCTGGGGGGCGGTGGTGCGTGGCCATGCGCTGCCCAACGCCGCCATCCCGACCGTCACCATCATCGGCTTTATGGTGGGCTCGCTCATCGCGGGCGCGGTGGTGGTAGAGAGCGTCTTCTCCTGGCCTGGCGTCGGGCGGCTGCTGGTGGTGGCTGTGGCCAACCGTGATTTGGCGGTGGTGCAGTGCATCCTGCTGCTGGTCGCCGCCACCATGGTGACGTCCAACCTGATGGTGGACCTTCTCTACGGCGTGCTCGACCCGCGGCTGAGGTCGCGCTGATGCCCGAGGCCCCCTTCCATCCCGTCACCACAGCGCCCGCCGCACCGCGCCGCCGCATGCCGGTGCTGGTGCTCCTGGCGCTGGGCTGGATCGGCCTGATGCTGGGCGTGGCCGCGTTGGCCGATGTGATCATGCCCTATGGCATCACCCAGCTCGATCTGCGCAACCGGCTCGCCCCGCCCATCGGCTTCGGCGGGGATTGGCTGCACCCGCTGGGTACGGATGAATTGGGGCGCGACGTCTTCTCCCGCCTCGTCGCCTCCATCCGGATGAGCCTCTTCGTGGCCTTTGGCGCCACGATCATCGGCGCGGTGCTGGGCACCACGCTGGGCTTCCTCGCGGCGCAGTTCCGGGGCGTGGTGGAGCAGGTGGTCCTGGCGCTGGTGGATTTCTCCGCCAGCCTGCCCTTCCTGATCCTGGCACTGTCCGTGCTGGCCTTCCTGGGCAATTCCATGTGGCTGTTCATCGGCCTCCTGGGACTTCATGCCTGGGAGCGCTATGCCCGAATCGCGCGTGGCCTGGCCATCGCGGCAGCGGGCCAGGGCTATGCGGCGGCGGTGCGGCAATTGGGCGCTTCCGCCTGGCGGGTGCAGTTGCGGCATGTGCTGCCCAACATCGCCTCCACCCTCATCGTCTCGATGACGCTGGCCTTCCCGGAGATCATTCTACTGGAGAGTGGGCTGTCCTTCCTCGGCCTTGGCGTGCAGCCGCCCGCGACGTCGCTCGGCTCCATGGTCGGCTATGGGCGCGAATACCTGACGACGGCGCCCTGGGTGCTTCTCGCGCCGGCCTGCACCATCATCCTGACCACCTTCGCCGTCTCCATCCTGGGTGACTGGCTGCGCGACAGGCTGGACCCGACCTTGCGTTAGGCCGGGTTTCGTGGACACCCCGAGGCTTGAGACGGAGGTGTTGGCGATGCCGAATATCGCCGTCATCCGCGGAGATGACGCGCGACGTTGAAGCATCTGAGTCAGCTCTGTCGCGCAGATCAAGACGCTGTTGGTCAGCCACGAAAGCCGGCGGAAAGGGATTGGCCGGCAGTTCGCAAAGGGCGGCGCGCACTCTGCGCGCTACTGATCGTCGGGTCTTGCATCTTCGGGGCGAGCTTCAGCCGTGCTGGCCGCGGCTTTCGCCTCCTGCTTCTTCAGGGCTTTCTCCTTTGCTTTTGCCTCCTTCTCTTTGTCCCGCTGTGCGCGCTCGTAGTTAAAATTTGGTTTGCGCAATGAGTCTCTCCTACGCGTCGAACCCGACGTCTTCTGCCCTGGGAATTGGTATGTAGCGGAGAACCGGTCAGCCGACGACCGTGGCGCATCGCTCCGGCACGCGATTAATGCGAAACCACTCATCACCGCATGTGTTGGACAGATCATCGTCATGGCCACAGTCCAGAGGGGCGGCTTGCCGCCCGGTCGGTGCTAGACTGCCCACACCACATGCGAGTGCCGCTTTTGATTGAACAGTATGGCTGGTCCGATGCGCTGCAGTTGGAGTTCGAGCCACATGCCCGCGCGGGCTATCTCCCCGGTCGCATCATCGTCCAGCAGCGCGCAGCTGATCTGGTGGTCACGGATGTCGGCACTCTGAGCGCCAGGCTCTCCGGACGCCTGCGTCACGAAGCCTGGGAGGCCGGCCATCCGGCCGCTGGCGACTGGGTGGCTCTGTCGGCAAACGCGGGCGATGGCAAAGCCACCATCCATGCCGTCCTGCCTCGCCGAACCGCCTTCGTGCGGCGGGCTGCCGACAGCGTGCAAACATTGCAGGTCATCGCCGCCAATATCGACGTGGTTTTCGTCGTCACCTCGATGAACGCGGACCTCAATCCGCGGCGGCTTGAGCGCTTCCTCGCGGCCGCCTGGCAGAGCGGTGCCCGGCCAGTGGTAGTTCTGACCAAGGCAGACCTGTGCGAGCAAGCCGAGGGCCGCGCTAACGAGATCGCCACGCTGGCGGCGGGTTGCCCGGTCGTCGTCGTCTCGGCACGCCAGGGCCTTGGCCTGGAGGGCCTTCAAGATCACATCAAGCCGGGCGAGACCTGTGTGCTGATTGGCTCATCGGGAGTGGGCAAATCCACGCTGGTGAATGCGCTGCTGGGCGAGGAGCGGATGGCCACGCAGGACATCCGCGCGGCGGATGCCCGGGGGCGACACACCACCAGCCATCGCCAACTCATCCTGCTCCCTGGTGGAGGACTGCTCCTCGACACGCCCGGCATCCGCGAAGTTGGCCTCATTGACGCCGATTCGGGCCTCAGCACTGTTTTCGACGACATCGAGCGTCTGGCCCGGAGTTGTCGGTTTCGCGATTGCGGGCATACCAACGAACCTGGCTGTGCGGTACGCGACGCGCTGGACGGGGGCCGCCTTGACGCCGACCGCTGGGCACATTTTCAGAAGCTGGGTCGGGAACTGGCGGAGGCGGATCTGACGAAAGATCGGACGGCGCAAGAGGTTGAACGCCGTCGCCTGGCGGCGCAGCAGAGAGCGTATCGGTCAACGAAGAGAAACCTGCGAGGCGATGTGTCCTGAGTTTTCTCGTTCGTCGCCGTCCACGAGACCGACAGAGCGGCTGAAACTGCGCAGCCTGATCCTGTCACTGATCCTCTTCTGGGAGAGCGCATCGAGCCGCGCCGGGTTCGAGCTGGGCGCGAAGCGGAGAGCGGAGCCGTGGCTTGCCTGCACTCCTTCTCCGCCCAGGCGGTCATCTTCCACTTCGCCGTCGCATTGAACGCGGCGGGAAAACGGCAGTTGGCTTTCACCCGGGGCCGGCCCACCGATCGGGGGCTTGGTCAGCCAGCCGCACCCGTCCAGCGTGACGGTCAGGCTGGCGCCAGGACATGGACGGTATAGGAACCCTTCCATCCCTCGTGGTGGTCCCGACCTGGCGGATCCGCTCCAGCACCTCGACCACGTGGCACATCTTCTGGAGCCCGGCAGACAAGCCGCCCTGCAAGCGGCCCCTCATCACCTTCTGCATGCCGGAGCCGCCGCGGCGCGGTGACCGGGGCGAAGAGCTCAGGACTGCGCCCGCCGCGGCGAGGGTCACTAGGCAGATGCGTGGCACGGCCCGTTGGACAGCCGCGCCATCGATCCGGGTAGGGACCACCTGGCGATGAGTTGCACGCTAAAGCTGCAAGACGATCTACCTTTCTCTCTATGGTTGCATCTGCCAATCAAACACGTCAGGCTTGGCATTGGCGGAAAACGGAGCCTGCACCATGCCGCACCCGGGCACCCACATCGCAGCGTTGCGCCTGCTGGCTACAGAACCGGCCCTGGGCCCCGCCTTGGGCGGGACCAGCGCGGAGCGCCTCGGCCCCGGCGATGAAGCGATGGTGCTGCGGCACCGCTACGCCTGCCTCGGCGCGCTCGGACCCGACCTCCTGTACTTCATGCTGGATGGTGGGCCATGGACCCAGGGCGCGCAGAACCTCGTCATCCGCCTGCTGGCGACCAAGCGCGCCTTCGGCCGCGTGGTGGACGAGGTCGAGGATCTGGGGCGCGACGCGCTGGACGCCGCCGGCACGCTGGACCCGTGCAACATCCTGGGCCTGATCGGCACGGCCGGGGGCGAAATCTCCGACGTGCTGGACCTCGCCATGGGCATCCTCGGCAATGGTCTCAAGGCGCTGGCGACCGATGGCCTCGGTCTCAACCTGTTCAGCATCCTGACCTCACCCCGGCAGGCGGGCGAGCCGCCGTCGAAGTGGTTCTGGGCGGACCATCTGCATTACGAACGCACCGGTGCCTTCGCCCGCAACCTGCTCGACCTCGCCTGCCTCGATCCGCGCTTCCACGACCATCCGCCGCTGCGCGCCTATGCGCTCGGCTACCTCACCCATGTCATCGGTGACGTCGTCGGCCATCCCTACGTCAATCAGATCGTCGGCGGGCCGTATCGCCTGCACCGTCAGCGACACACCCTGGTCGAGAACTTCATCGACGGCTGGGCCTGGCGCCACACCCACAAGGAGAAGGCAGGCGACAATCCCCTGACGGGCCGCCCCTTCCTCGACCGCGTGCAGCCGGGCGAGGCCGCGTGCGGCACGGCCAAGAACGCGTTCTTCCATCGCTGCCGCCTCGACGAGTTTCTCGATGTCGGGCCCGGCAAGGGGTTCCTGCCCGGCATCGAAAGCCTGATGGACGACTTCGCCGAGGCCCTCGATTCCGCCGATGACCTGACGTTCAGCTCGGATGTGCCGGAGATTCGGGACGAGGCGATGTTCGCCCGATGGACCGACCTGTTCCTCTCGGCGCTCCGCAAGACCTACGATGCGGAACCGGAGCGGCCCGCACTCCTGGCGGGGGACGGCTACCCCACGGCCCAGGACCTGGCCACCGCCTATGCCACCGCGCTGATGATCCTCGGCGGGCAGACCAGCGAGGCGATCGAGGAGCCGGAATTCCCCGATCTCTCCGGCGTCGAGGACGCCGCGAAGAAGTTTCTCGATGATCTTCTCGCCGCGCTTGAAGCGGCGCTGGACGCCCTGTCGCTGCCCGCACCCGACTTCTCCGGCTCCTTCTCGCTGGAGGCGCTGTTCTCCGCGCTGGTGGATTGGGTGAAGGCGGTCTTCGAGGCGGCGCTGGCCATCCTCGCGGGCGTGCTGGATCTGCTGCGCAGCCTGTGCCAGCTCGGCACGGCGATCACCGCCTCGATCATCCTGATCGCCTTCTACTTCATCAAAAAGGCGCTCTGGGCCGCCTGGAGCGCGCTGCGCCGCATCCTGGAGCTGCGGGCCTATGACCAGCCGCTGCCGGACACGGTGGATGAGCATCCGGAGCTCTGGGAGGCGCGCCACAACGCCACCCGGCGCGACGACTACCCGGTGATGGAGTTGCGCAGCGGCAGCGCTCTGCCCAAACCCCCGTCCGACCCCGGCGTCACGAAAATCCAGCAGGACCAGCTCTTCAGCGCGCTGGAGCCGCAGGCTGATCCGAGAAACCTGCCGCATCACGTCGAGCGGCCGGCAGTCTCGGCGATCGGGCAGGATTTTCCACGGACCGGGCAGGGCGAATTCACCTATGCCGCGACGCCACATGCGCTTCTGTTCCACAAGCGCGGCAGCGGGGCGGACGACATGTTCAGCCCCTCCGGCTTCGTGCCGCCGACTGAGGCCTCGGCGAAGGGCGCGCAGCCCCGCGCCTATGGCGGGATCGTGCCAAACTGCCGGCATGCCCTGGTCGCGATCCTGGATGAGGCCAAGAAACCCGGCATCGCGACGGTCATCCCGGCGTCGCTGAAGCTGCATGACTTCAACCTGGACGGCGACCGCGGGCTGGGGTGGCTGTCCTGGCGGCTGGAGTCCGGCAAGCACCGGCCCGATGCCGATGTTGATGCCGTCATTTCAACCAAGCCCTGGATGTGATCGCCATGGCCCGCATTCCCGCCACCCCTCGCGAATTGCGTGCCCGGCCGGGCCGGTTGGTGCTGCCCGGCCTGCTGCTGCGCCACCGGCCGAAGAAGCCGGACAAACGCCAGCGCGTGACGCCCTTCCTCGTGCTGCAGCTCACGCCGTCCGACATGGGCGTGCGCCCCGTGATGCAGGCGCCGCTGCCGGCGATGCGGACCATCGTCTTGGTGGACGCCGCAAGTCCGGGGACAGCGATCGATTTCGACCTCCGCGCCGGCAAGGCCTATGTGGTGTCGGGCACCGTCACCAATTTCGGCCGCGCCCCTGCGCTGCTGGGGCTTGCGCGGCTCTATGTGCTCACGGGAGCGCAGCTCGCGGCGAACTGGACGAAGAACGTCCCGCCCTTCGACGTCACCGGCTTCAGCGCCTTCCCTGGCCGGCGGTCCGAATTCACCTTCCGACGGGAATGGGTAGCGCCGAAGCCGAACGGGCCGTCCGAGCGCATCAGCATCTTCATCCATGTGGAGGACATGTCCGGCGACCGGACGCCCTTCGTGGTGGCAAACGGCCATCTGGGCGAACGGCGCATCGTGCGCGACGATTTTCGCCTATTGCCGTGAGGCGCGCCGCCTCCCACTCACTACGCCCTGCGGAACCATGCGCAGGCAGTGGATTTCCGTACCGGCGGCAGGCATGGCGCGCACGTCTCGGCACTGCGGGAGCAACGCAACGGCGCCGGCGGCTGGATGGCCGATCAAGATGCCTTGCCCAATTCCCCTGCTGTCGAATGGCTCGGGTCGGGCAGACTTCCCGAGCGGAGTGGGTCGTTCTTGAGGCACGCCAATCGGCGCCGCGTCTGCATCCCAACCTGTTCGACGTCTATCGAGCTCGATTCGCGCGTCTTCGAGGGGGGATCGGGGCCCAAGGGGACCGGGAGGTGTGGAGGCGGCGCGTGTGTTGATCGCGCGGGCAGAGGTCCATCCACCCACCGAGGCGGGCGGCCGACCGCGGTTGAAGCTGTTGGGTGAGCTCAGCGCGGTGGTGGCGGCGGCTGGCCTGAAAGGCGTTAGCACAACAACAATGAGCCGGCTGACGATGGCCAGCGGGCTTGATGTGTTCTGTTGTTCTGAATCAGTGGATGGGGGAACAGGATTTGGCTCATGGAGAACAAGAAGGGTGGTTTAGCGTCACCCTCCATTCCCGGATCTCACCCTCCGGACCCACCTAAACGCTGAACATGGGATTGGCCGGGCGTTCAAGGCCCAGATGCTCGCGAAGCGTGGTTCCGGAATAATCTGCGCGGTAGAGCCCTCTTCTCTGCAGGATCGGCACAACCTGGTCCACGAATTCGTCGAAGGCCGCGGGGAAGTAGGGCGGGAGGATGTTGAAACCATCCGCCGCGTCGGCCTCGAACCATTCCTGCAGGATGTCGGCAATCATCTCCGGCGTGCCGCAAATCACCCAGTGGCCCCGCGCGGCCCCCGTGAGGTTGTTGAGGTCACGCCACGTCATCTTCTCCCGCCGCGCCTTGGAGAGCATGGCGCGCGCGAAGCCATGGGACGTATCGGGCAGCGGCAGGTCGGGCACCAGATCATCGAGCGGGAATCCCGAAACATCCATGCCGAGGCGGCCAGAAAGCATGGTCAATGCGTTGGTGCTGGTGACGAAGCCCTGCAGCGTGTTCAGCTTTTCGCGCGCCTCCGCCATGGTGGCGCCGATCACCGGCATCACGCCCGGCAGCAGAGCGACGTCCTCAGGCCGGCGGCCATATTCCGCCAGGCGCGATTTCAGCGCCGCATAGGCCGCCTTCGCTTCGTCCAGGTCCTGCACGACAGAGAACACGACGTCGGCCGTGCGGGCAGCGAGGCGCAGCCCAGGCTCCGACGACCCTGCCTGGATCAGGACAGGCCGCCCCTGTGGTGTGCGCGCCGTGTTGAGCGGTCCTTTGACGCGGAAGAAGCGCCCCTCATGGCCGAGCGACTTCACCTTGCCGGCATCGAAGTACTCGCCGGTCTCGCGGTTGGCGACGATGGCCCCGTCATCCCAGCAATCCCAGAGGCCGAGCACGACGTCCACGAACTCCTCCGCCACCTCGTAGCGCGCATCATGCTGCGGATGCTCGCGGCCGAAATTCGCCCCCGCTTCGGGGCCGGAACTCGTCACCGCGTTCCATGCCGCGCGGCCTGCGCTGAGATGATCCAGCGAGGCGAAGAAGCGCGCCACATTGTAGGGCTCGTTGTAGGTGGTGGACGAGGTGGCACCCAGGCCCAGATGCGTGGTCGTCGCGGCGAGGGCCGCCAGCATCGTGATCGGCTCGAACCGCGCGGCGAAGGAGGGGTGGTCAGTCACCTTGGCGGTCAGGCCATCGCCCAGAAACAGCAGGTCGAACTTCCCGCGTTCGGCGGTGCGGGCAATGGTCTGGATGCCCTCCAGGCTGAGAAAACTGTCGGCAGCGCCTGGGTAGCGCCAGCCCGCGACGTGGTTGCCCGTGCCCAGGACGAACACGCCCATATGCATCTGCCGATGTGAAGACGACACCACCCACTCCATCTCGATCCGCTTCCAGGCTGCGCGCGGATGCCCAGTCCGCGCAAGCCCAGGCAACCGCGCCCGCTTTGGCATCATCTGGTCCGGTTTAGCTCAATCCGATGGCAGTCCATGCGGCCGCACCGTGATGCGCGGGCCTGGTGCCCCGCTTGCGTCAAGCTCGTTCAGGCCCTGTAGTGCGCCGAATGTTTGAGGGACCGTGCACCATGATGCCACGCTTGATGCGTTCCGCCTTCCTCGCCTTCGGCCTGGCCGTGGTTCCTCTCGCCGTCCAGGCGCAGCAACGCCCACTGGTGTGGGGTGACACTCTGCCCGCAACACTGGATCCGCACGCCATCTTCGATGTGCCAAGCCAATTCACGTTGCTCAACGTCTATGACGGGCTCTACCGCTATCAGGGCAACCCGCCGCGCCTCGAACCCTGGCTCGCTGAGTCGCATAGAGTTTCGGCCGATGGGCTGACCTGGGATTTCACTCTCCGCGCCGGCGCCAAATTCCACGATGGAAGCGACATCACGGCCGAGGACGTGGTCTATTCCTTCCGCCGCCTGCTCAGCATGCGCCGCGCGCCGTCGGCCGCCTTCACGCCGGTCCTGACACCCGAGCGCGTGACCGCGACCGGCCCGCTCACCATCCGCTTCGTGCTGAGCGAGCCCTACGCGCCCTTCCTCTCCGCGATGCCGCTGGTCGCCATCGTCAATCCGCGCGCCATCGCGCCGAATGTGGTGAACAATGACTGGGGCGCGGCCTGGCTCGCCGTGAACAGCGCGGGTTCGGGCGCATATCGCGTGAACCCCACGAACTACCAGGCGCGCGTGGCGCTCGACCTGGAGCGTTTCCCGGGTTTCTTCCAAGGCTGGTCCCACAATCCCCGCCCCGTCGAGTCGGTCCGCGCGCGGCCCGTGCTCGAGACCTCGACGCGCGTCCTCGCCCTCATGCGCGGCGAGATCGACGCCACCGACTCCTATCTGCCGACTGATCAGGTGGAGCGGGTTGACCGCAACCCGCGCACCCGTGTCGCGCGGGACGAGAGCATGCGCGTCTTCACCATCCGCATGAACAACCGCCGCGCGCCCTTCGACAACCGCGACGCCCGCCTCTGCTTCGCGCATGCCTTCAACTACGAGGGCTTCAACAACGTGATCCTGCGCGGCTTCGTGGTGCGCAATGCCGGGCCGAACCCCAACAACCTCTGGGGCAATCCCGAGAATCTGGCGCCCTACACCTTCGACCTCGCGAAGGCGCGCGAGCATTGCGACCGCGCACGCGCGGCGGGCACGGACCTCTCGCGCCCCATCGAAATCCACATCCAGAACGAGTTGGAGCAGACGGTGCAGGCCGCCCAGATGTTCCAGGCCGACCTGCGCCGCGTGGGTCTGAACCTGCGCATCGTGCCGAACACCTGGCCCAGCATCACCGCCTCGACCGCGCGTGCGGAAACCACGCCGGACATGTGGATCCACTGGGTGTCCACCTACTTCGTCGATCCCGAGAACTGGATCGGCCAGATGTATGACAGCCAGTTCCACGGCACCTGGAAGGCCTCCTCCTGGTACACCAACCCCGAGGTGGACCGCCTGCTGCGCGCCGCGCGCACCAGCCTCGACCAGGCCGAGCGCGCGCGCCTCTACGCCGAGGCCACGCGCATCGTCGTGGCCGACAGCCCCGATATCTGGGTCTACAACACGGTGAACCTGCGCGGCCTCTCGCGCCGCGTGTCGGGCTACAGCTTCTCGCCCGTTGGATCGGGTGGTGAGATCCGGCTGATGTCACTGGAGAACTGAGCAGGCGCCGTGGCCCTCTACATCCTGCGTCGCATCGCCCTCGCGCTGCCGGCGCTGCTCGGCCTCGTGCTGGTCACCTTCATCCTCTCGCGCGTCGTCCCCGGCGATCCGGCGGCGACGCTCGCCGGCGATGCGGCGACGCCGGCACAGATCGCCGATATCCGGGCGCGCTACGGCCTCGACAAGCCGCTGCTGGAACAGGCGATGATCCACGTGGGGCAGGTGCTGACAGGGGACCTCGGCAACTCCGTGTTCTCCGGCCGCCCTGTCTCGGAGGAGATCCTGCAGCGCCTGCCGGCAACGCTGGAACTCACCTTCGTCGCGCTCTTCTTCGCGACCGTGCTGGGCGTGCTGCTGGGGCTGATCGCGGCCCTCGACCACAACGGGCCGATTGATCACCTGGTCCGCATCGTCTCCGTGGGCGGGCTGGCCATCGCTTCCTTCTGGCTGGCCATCATGCTGCAACTCCAATTCTCGATGGAATGGGACCTGCTGCCCCTGCGCGGCCGCATGGATGTGGCGCTGGGATTGCCACCGCGCATCACCGGCTTCCTGCTGGTCGACAGCCTCCTGGCCGGCCGCTTCGACATGTTCGCGGATGCGCTGCGGCACCTCGTGCTGCCCGCCGTGACACTCGCCCTGCCCGGCCTCGCCACCATCGCCCGCTTCACCCGCAGCGGCGTGCTGGAAGCGTTGCAGAAGGATTATGTGCTCTATGCCCGCGCCGCCGGATATGGCCGGGTTCGCCTCGCCGCCATCTACGTACTGCGGAACGCCATCACGGTGACGGTGACGCAGGTCGGCTTGCTGTTCGGTGCGCTGATTTCGGGCGCGGTCGCGATCGAGGCGGTGTTCGACTGGCCCGGCCTCGGCACCTATGCCGTGCAGGCCATCCTCTCAGCCGACTACAAGGCGCTGCTCGCGGTGACGCTGGTGGTGGGCGTGGTCTATGCGGTGGTGAACGTGCTGGTGGATGTGGCGCAGGCACTGATCGACCCGCGCGTGGCGGAGCAGATCAAGTGAGCGCGCTCCGGCAATTGCTGCGCGACCCGGTGGCGGCCATCGGCCTCTTCATCGTGCTCTTCGCCATCGTCGTCGCGATCTTCGCGCCCTGGATCGCGCCCTACCCCGACGACGCCTTCGAGAGCAACATCATGCAGCGCCTGCGCGCGCCCTCGGCCGAGTTCCCCTTCGGCACGGATAATCTGGGCCGGGATGTCCTCTCGCGCGTCATCCTGGGCACGCGCAGCGCCATCCTCGTCGCGGTTTCGGTCGTGCTGGCGGCGATGCTGATTGGCGTGCCCATTGGGCTGGCGGCCGGCTGGCGCGATGGCTGGCTTTCTGAAGGCCTGATGCGCGTGACCGACGTGTTCCTCGCCGTGCCGCAACTGATCCTGGCCCTCGCCCTGGGGCAGCTTCTGGCACCCGGTATCGGCACGGCCATGGTGGCGCTGGCGCTGACCTACTGGCCGTTCTTCGCGCGCACCGTCTTCGCCGAGACGCGGCGGCTGCGCGGCTCGCTCTTCGTGGATGCGCTCGCCGGGATCGGCGCGCATCCCATTCGCATCCTGCTGCTGCATGTGCTGCCCAACGCAGCCCCCGCGGTCCTGGTGCGCGCCACCATCGGCATGGGCTTCACCATCCTGACGGCAGCGATCCTGGGCTTCCTCGGCGTAGGGGCCGCGCCACCCACGCCCGACTGGGGCCTCGCCGTGGCCGAGGCCCGCCAGCACTTGCCAGAGGCCTGGTGGTTCGCGACCTTCCCGGGCCTCGCGATCATGCTGCTGGTCCTGGGCTTCAACCTGCTGGGCGATGGGCTGCGTGACGCGGCCGACCCACGCCTGCGCCGGAGCCGCGAATGAGCCGGCCGATCCTCGAGATCACGCAGCTCGCCGTCGAACTTGGCGGACGCGGTGCGGTGGCGCAGATCCTGGATGAAGTTTCCATCACCGTGCCGGCCGGCTCCATCACGGGCGTGGTGGGCGAGAGTGGATGCGGCAAATCGACCCTGCTGCGCGCCATCCTTGGCATCTTGCCGCGCCACGCCCGCACGCCGCGCGGCGGCATCATCTTCGAGGGGGTCGACATCCTGCCAGACCGCGCCGCCAGTGCGCGCGGCCGCATCGGCTTTGTGCCGCAGGACCCCTATCTCTCGCTGAACCCGGTCTTCACGGCGGGGGACCAGATCCTGGAGATCATGCGCCGTCACGCGAAGGCCCCGCGCTCGGAGCACAAGGCCCGCATTGTCGAGCTGTTCCGCGCCGTGCAACTGCCCGACCCCGAGGCGGCGCTGTCGAAATACCCCCACCAGTTCTCCGGTGGCCAGCGCCAGCGCCTGCTGATCGCGGCGGCACTCTCCTGCGAACCCAGCCTCATCGTCGCCGACGAACCCACCACCGCGCTTGACGTCACGACGCAGCGCGAGATCCTGGGCCTGCTGCGGGAACTGACGCGCGCGCGCGGCCTGTCGATGCTCTTCGTCACGCATGATTTCGGCGTGCTGGCCAGCCTCTGCGATCGGGTGGCCGTGCTCTACGCCGGGCGCGTGGCGGAAGCAGGCCCGACGCGTGACGTCCTGGATGCGCCCGCGCATCCCTACACGCGCATGCTCCTGGCCTGCCATCCGGACCGCGCCGTTGAGCTTGCAGGCATCCCCGGCACGGTGCCTCCGGCGACGGCACAGCCCTCCGGCTGCCGCTTCCATCCACGCTGCCCGCTGGCCCGCCCGTCCTGCGCATCGGCCGTGCCTGCGATGCAGGCGCTGCCCAACGGCCGCGCCGTGGCCTGCCCCCACTACGAAGACAAATTGGAAGCAGAACTTGCCTGAGCTGTTGGGGACTTCCGGCCTCGTCACCGATCTGGGTCGCCGCGCCGGCTTCCTGCGACGGGCGACATCATTGCGCGCCGTGGATGGCGTCGACCTCTCCATCGCCGAGGGCGAAGCCTACGGTGTCGTCGGCGAGAGCGGCTGCGGCAAGACCACGCTGGCGCGCACGCTGCTCGGCCTCCAGCGTGAGGCCGCGGGCGAGATCCGCCTGGCCGGCCGCAGCGTCGGCGGCGTGCCCCCCGCCGATGCGCGCCGCTCCCGCAGTGCGATCCAATACGTGCACCAGGACCCCGGCGCCGCGCTCGACCCCTGGTGGCGTGTCGGCGCCACTCTGGCGGAAGGGCTCGTCATCCACGGCGTGAGCAGCCCAGCCGAGCGCGCATCGCGCATCGCCGAAACGCTCGCCGCCGTCGGCCTCGATGCCGCCATGGCCGAACGCTATCCGCATGAACTCTCGGGCGGCCAGCAGCGTCGCATCGGTCTCGCCCGCATCCTCCTGCTGCGCCCGCGCCTCGTCATCCTCGACGAGCCAACGGCAGGACTGGATCTCTCCGTGCAGGCCTCCGTGCTGCGCCTGCTGCGCGACCTGCGGGACCGGTTTGGCCTGACCTACCTCTTCATCTCGCACGACCTAACGGTGGTGCGGCGCGTCTGCGACCGCGTCGGCGTGATGTATCTGGGCCGCATCGTCGAGGAGGCCCCGGCCGAGGAGCTCTTTTCCGCGCCTCGTCATCCCTATACGCAGGCGCTGTTGGAGGCGGCACCCCATCTCGATGGCCGCGCGGCCGGCCCGTCGCTGCCGGGCGAGCCGCCTTCCCTGCGCCGCATCCCCACGGGCTGCCGCTTCCACCCGCGTTGCGCCATGGCCACCGCCCTATGCAGCGCAACGGAGCCGGCCATGGAAGCCGTGGCGCCCGGGCACAGCGTCAGCTGCCATCATTGGCGCAACGCCGCCTGAGCGTCGGCTTCAGGCCAGGGTTGCGGCCCTCGCGCGGAACTCCCGCTGCACCTCGTCCAGCGTGCAGAACTCGGCACCCATGGCGGAGAGGCTGTCGATCAGCTTCTCCAGCATCAGCATGCGGTGGCCGCGGCCCACGACATAGGGGTGGAAAGTATAAACCAGCATCCCCCACTCTTCCGTGCGGCGCATGTATTCGAAATCCGCCACGAAGTTCTCCAGCACGGCGTTGGCGTTGGCCAGGCCGGGCGTCAGATGTTCCTTCGTCCGGAAGAATTCAAAATGGGGATGGTCGTCCAGGGACCAGGAAATCGGGATCTCGACCAGATCGGTGACAGGCCCGAACTGCATGGGTGCATCCACCGACACCTGATCGCCCATGCGGGCGAAATAGGGGTGATGGTCATGGCCCATCATCGAGCTGTCATAGCGAATGCCGTACTCCAGCATCAGCCCAATGGTCCGGTCGCTGATGTCCCAGGCGGGGGAGCGGTAGCCGCGCGGCAAGGCGCCGGTCAGGCGCTTGATGCTCTCTACGGCCCGGCCGAATTCCTCTGCTTCCTGCGCCGGTGGCAGCAGCGCGGGCTGGACATGGCTCCAGCCATGATGGCCGACCTCATGCCCCTCGCTCACGACGCGCGCGCAAGCCTCCGGATAGGTTTCGATGACGATGCCGGGGACGTACCAGCTGGACTTGATGCCGCGTGACTTCAGGAGGTCGAGGATGCGCCCCGCGCCGATCACGCCAAATTCCCCACGCGAGATGGGCGTGGGCGTCATCAGCCCGCGCGAGGCGAAGCCGGACCATGTATCGAAATCGAAGGAAAGGCAGGCGATGTGACGTGGCATCTGGGTGGGAACTCCATCGCGGTGCTGCTGGGCAGGAATGACGATGGCCGACGCTCCGTTCACCCGCAAGCGGCGACACCATAGGGCCGGCCGCGTTCATGAGCCCCGGCAGCGCGGCACGATCGCGGGGTGATGCGGCGCACCTCCCTGCGACGATGCCGGGCTTCACGGCCGGCAGCATCGACTCAGGCGACCGCCTTGCCGCCGAGGCGCTCGGGCCGCGCCAGCCCCAGCAGATCGCGCAGGGTGCGTCCTTCATAGCGCGTGCGGAACAGGCCTCGCGCCTGGAGGATGGGCACCACCAGCTCCACGAAATCCTCCATGCCGCCCGGGAAATGCGAGGGCATGACGTTGAAGCCGTCCGCGGCGCCGCCTTCGAACCAATGCTGCAAGGTGTCCGCCACCGTCTCCGCCGCGCCGCAGAGGACCCAATGGCCGCGCGCCGCACCCAGCAGGTTGTAGACGTCGCGCAAGGTGAGGTTGTCGCGCCGCGCCTTGCTGAGGAGCGTGCGGGCGAAGCCATGGCCGCCATCATGCAGCGGCAGGTCGCCGAGCGGGGCGTCCATGTCCTGCCCGGAGAGATCAATCCCCAGCCGGTCCTGCAGCAATTGCAGCGCATTGCCCGGGCTGATGAAGCCTTGCAGCTGGGCCAGCTTGTCCAGCGCCTCGCGCTCGGTGCGGCCCACGATGGGCATGACGCCGGGCAGCACCGCCACATCCTCCGGCCGGCGGCCATGAGCGGGCAGGCGCGATTTCAGCGCCTGGTATTGCCCGCGCGCCTCCTCGAAATCCTGCACCACCGCGAAGACCACATCGGCCGTGCGGGCCGCGAGATCGAGCCCCGCCTCGGAGCCGCCGGCCTGCAGGATCACCGGCCTGCCCTGCGGCGCGCGGCCGATGTTGAGCGGGCCCTTCACCGAGAAATGCACGCCCTCATGGTTCAGCGGGTGCAGCTTGGCGGGGTCGAGATAGAGGCCACTCGCGCGGTCCGCCACCAGCGCGTCATCCTCCCATCCATCCCAGAGGCCGCGCACCACATCCACGAATTCGGCGGCGATGGCGTAGCGCTCGCCATGGTTCGGGTGGGTGCGGCCGAAATTCGGCGCGGCCTGCGCGCTGGATCCCGTCACGGCGTTCCAGGCCGCCCGCCCGCCGCTGATATGGTCAAGCGAGGCGAAGGCGCGGGCCACGCTCCATGGGTCGCTGTAGGTGGTTGCGACAGTCGCACCCAGGCCGATATGGGTCGTCGTCATCGCTAGGGCCGCCAGCATGGTCAGCGGCTCCAGGCGCAGCGTGTAGGAGGGGTGCGCGCCCGGATCGGCGTAGAGATTGTCGCCCATAAAGATGAGGTCGAAGCAGCCCCGTTCGGCCTGCGCCGCCATGCGCTGGATGGCATGGATGTCCTGGAAGCTGGTCTCGGCGCCCGGCATGCGCCAACCGGCGACGTGGCTGCCCGTACCCAGCAGGAACAGGCCCAGATGCATCTGCCGCATGGGCGCACTCACCGCCAGAAGATCAGGCGGCGCTCCAGCGCGCCGACCAGGCCGAAAAAGGCCAGGCTGAGCGTGGAGGCAACGAGGATGGCAGCCCAGACCTGGACGAAATCAATCAGCGTGACGGATTGGTAGATGATCCAGCCGAGGCCCCCATAGGCGCCCAGCATCTCCGTCACGATGGCCACGATCAGGCTGCGCACCGTGGCGACGCGCAAGCCAGCCGCAATCAGCGGCAGCGCCGCCGGCAGGCGCAGCCGCCAGAAGATGCCGAAGGGGCCCGCGCCGAAGCTGCGCATCAGATCCACGCTGCGCCGGTCCACCCGGTCAAACCCGGCAAGCGCGCTGAGGAAGACGGTGAAGCCCACCGCCAGCGCCACCATCACGATCTTGGAAGCGACGCCCATGCCGAACCACAGCAGCACCAGCGGAGACCACGCCACCACCGGCACGGAGTTGATGGCGAGCAGCAAGGGCAGCGCCCCCGCCCGCAGGGGCCGCGCCAGGATGAGCAGCGTGGCGACCGCGATGCCGGCCAGCGCGCCGATCACGTAGCCCGTCACCGCCTCGAACCCCGTCACAAGCGCCGCCGCCTGCAGGACCTTGCGATGCTCGGCAACGGCAGCGAGGATCTGGCTCACCGCCGGCAGGGTATAGGCGGGCAGCGCCAGGCCGCGCGCCAACGTCTCCCACATCGCCAGGATCAGCACCGCGCCCACGGCGCCGCGCACGGCGGAGGTGGCGTTCACTGCTCCGCCCCCCAGAAGACGATGCGCCGCTCGGCCCAGGCCACCAGGGCGTAGAAGCCGGTACCGAGCAGCGCTGCGCAAAGGATGGCGGCCCAGAGCGCCACCACGCTTTCATTGTACATGGCCTGCAGCAGCAGCACGCCGATGCCGGTGTTGTCGCCGAACCACTCACCCACGATGGCGCCCACCAGACTGAGCGAGGCGCCGAGCCGCAGCGCCACGAAGATCTGCGGCAGCGCCATGGGGAGTTGCAGGCGGAAGAGAATCTGGCGGGGGCTCGCGCCGAAGCTGCGCAGCAGCGCCACTTGTCTGGGGTCCACACTGTTCAGCCCCAGCAGCGTGTTCACCGTCACCGGAAAGAAGGTGAGGTAGAAGGCGATGACCGCCTTGGCGAAGAGCGTATTGCCGAACCACATCACCACCAGCGCGCCGAAGGCGATGACGGGGATGGTCTGCGAGACGATGAAGACCGGCAGAAGCATGTCCCGTAGCAAAGGTGCGCGGAAGAAGATCAGCCCGTTCATGATGCCCACAGCCGTTCCGGCGGCGAAGCCGATCAGCGTCTCGGCGGCGGTGCGTTGCAGGCCAGCCGCATAAGCGCCGGGGGTGACGGCGATGGCGGCGAGAATCTCAGACAGGCGCGGCAGAAGATGCGGCCGGATGCCGAACCCCACAACCACCGCCTCCCAGACCAGACCTGCCAGGATCACCCCACCCAGCAGGCGGAGTGCGGCCATCGCCGTGGCATTCATGCCGTGCGGTCCGCCGCCGGCAGGGCCTCCAGGAAGCTCGAATTGAAGGCGGCGGAGAGGTTGAGCGGTGTCTTGATGACCTCGTTGCGCAGGAAGAAATCATGCGCGGCCTGAATGACCGGTCGGTCGATCCAGAACAGCCCGTTCTGCGCGGCGCTGCCCGCCACCATCAGCTTGCCGGCCTCGACCAGCATGAATTCCTGGTGCGGGCGGTTCAGCGTGGGCGCCACGGACATGACGGAATCCACGCCGGCCTTGTTGTCGGCCAGGGCATCGCGCCAGCCGCGGATGGTGGCGCGCAGGAAGCCCTGCACGAGTTGCGGCCGGTCCCGCGCCGTCTGCTCGCTGACGATGACTGTGTCACGCGGGAAGGTGATGCCGTGCTCATCGGGCACGAAGCTGCGCAGGTTCTCGCGGCCGACGCGGCTCATCAGCGTGAAGAACTCGTTGTAGCGGGTGGCGGTGACGACATCCACCTGGCGGTCCACGAAGGGCTGCACGCTGACCTGCTGCGGCTGCATCGTGAAGTCACCCCGGTTCAGGCCGGCCTGGGCCAGCATGCCCAGCAGCACGAAATTGGCGCCGGTGAACCAGGTGGTGATGGTCTTGCCCCGGAAATCCGCGAGGGTGCGGATGGGGCCGTCGGCGCGGGAGACGAAGACGAAGGGCGTCTGCTGGTGCATCACGCCGGCGCAGACGATGGGCAGGCTGCGCTCGCGCGCCGCGAAGACGCTGTCGGTGCCGCCCGAAAGGCCGAAGGTATCGGCGCCTGAGGCCACCAGGTTTTCCGTCAGCAGATTCGGCCCGCCCGGATTGATGGTGAGGTCGATGCCGGCCTCGCGGTAATAGCCCTTCTGCAGGGCCATGTAGAAGCCCGCGAATTGCGCCTGGGTCAGCCATTTCAGCCGCAGCGAGGCGCGCACCAGGGTCTGCGCGCCGGCAGGGCGTATGAAGGGGGTGGCCATGGTCGCGGCCAGGATGTGGCGCCTGTTCATGATGGGATCTCCTGCGGGGTGTCAGTCACGATAGGACGGGTCCTCGCGGTCGAGCTGCCGGAGGAAGGCGGGCCATTCGCGCTCGCCGGGGCCCAGGATGTCGCCCTGCTGCTGCCAGAACTGGTTGGCGGCGCGGGCGCAGACCTCAGGCGGGGGTTCGATGATGGGCTGGCCGGAGGCCTGCATCATCAGCTGGATGCGGGCCGCCCGCTCGAAATAATAGAGCATCATGAAGGCGCCGCCGGGCGTGCAGCCTACCGTCAGCGTGCCATGGTTGCGCATGAGCATCACGGGATGCGTGCCGAAATCCCGCACCAGGCACTGCTGCTCGTCGAGATCGATCGCAACACCCTCATAATCATGGAAGGCTTGGCGTTCGTAGAACCACATGGCGAATTGGCTGAGCGGACGCAGCCCACCCTTCTGGGCTGAGACCGCCACCGCCGCATCGGAATGCGCGTGCAGCACGCAGGCGGCGTCATGCCGCGCCTTGTGAATGGCGGCATGGATCACGAAGGCCGCGACATTGGCTTCATGCGGGCTCGGCGCCAGCTTGCGGCCCTCGGTGTCGATCTTCACGAGTGAGGAGGCGGTGATCTCGCTGAACAGGAAGCCATAGGGGTTCAGCAGGAAGGCCCCATCCTCGCCCGGCACGCGAAGCGAGATGTGGTTGTAGATCACGTCATCCAACCCGAGCCGCGCCACCATGCGGTAGCAGGCGGCCAGCGAGATGCGCGCCTCGCGCTCTGCGTCCGTCATGACGCGGCTGCCGTGCTGGAGATGAAGGATTTCATGGCCTCCTCCTCGATCGCGTCCAGCACCTCGCGCTTGATGGCGGTGAATTCGGGCGAGGTGAGCAATTCCGGCGCGCGCGGGCGGGGCAGGTTCACCTCGCGCATCAGCTTCACCGCACCCGGACGCGCGGTCATCACCACCACGCGGTCACCCAGGAAGATCGCCTCATCCACGTCATGCGTGATGAAGAGGATGGTGCGGCGGTGGCGCTGCCATACATCCAGCAGCCAGCGCTGCATCATGCTGCGGGTGAGTGCGTCCAGCGCGCCGAAGGGCTCATCGAGGAGCATCAACTCGCGCTCAAAGAGGAAGGTGCGCATCAACGCCACGCGCTGGCGCATGCCGCCGGAGAGCTGGTGCGGATACTGCTTCTCGAAGCCCGCCAGGCCGAATTCTGGCAGCATGGAGAGCGCCTTGGCCCGCGCCTCGCGCCGGTTGGCGCCCTCGATCTCATTGGCGAGGATCGCGTTGTCCACCACGTTGCGCCAGGGCAGCAGCAGGTCGCGCTGCGGCATGAAGGAAACCTGGCCGAGCAACTCCTTCGCGTGGCAGCCGCGGCCCTTGAAGCGGAGGATGCCGCCATCATCGGGCTCATCCAGCCCTGCCACGATGTTGAAGAGCGTGCTCTTGCCGCAGCCCGAGGGGCCGACCACCGTGACAAACTCCCCCGGCTGCACGTCCAGGCCGAAGCCATCCAGCGCCTGGACGGCACCAAAGCGCTTCGACAGGCCACGCAGTTCGAGCAGGGGCGAGGGCGGGCTGGGCAAATGGTTTTCCACTTCGGCGCCTTGGGGTAAGGCCGGCAACATGTTCGCGACAGGCGCCAGGTTTTGAAATACAAAGCCCAGAGTGTTTGCACACAATGAAGAGGTTTTTGCACACATATGCGCCCAAAGCAGGCAGCCACCGAGGCAGAATGGTCAGCTTCCGGGCGCATGGGCCGCGCCACGCCGGGGGCTGGCTCCCTGGCCAATACCCTCCACCGCCGCCTGCGGGACGAGATCGCCAGCGGACGCCTCGAGCCCGGCGCGCGACTGGATGAGCAGGACATCGCCGATGGCAACGGTTGCTCCCGCACCCCAGTGCGCGAGGCCTTCCGCCTGCTCGCCGCCGAACGCCTGGTGGAGCTGCGCGGCCGGCAGGGCGCGGTGGTGCGCAGCATCTCTGCCCAGACGCTGATCGAGATGTTCCAGGTGATGGGCGAGCTGGAGGGCCTCTGCGCGCGCCTCGCCGCACGGCGCAGCACACCGGCCCAGAATGCGGCGCTGCAAGCCATCCACACGCGCCTGGTGGAGGCCGCCCCTGCCCCCGCCGATGTCTTCTACGACATCAACGAGGAGTTCCACGAAGCCATCTACGAGGCCGCGCACAACGCCTTCCTGGCCGAGGAAACCCGCCGCCTGCGCAACCGCGTGGCCGCCTATCGCCGGCGCGTCACCCATATGCCCACGCGGGTCGAGGACACGCTGCGCGAGCATGCCGAGATCATGGCCGCGATCCTGGCGCGCGATCCGGAGGCGGCGCATCGCAGCATGCGCGCCCACCTGACCCTGCTCGGCGAGAACCTGCTGGACCTGATCGCGGGCCTCGACTGAGGCGCCTTGGCGTGTTGGTATGCAGATTGCTGGTCTTTGCATACAACACTCTCACGGAGCGCCCCTTTGCAGCTTGATCTCGCGGGAAAGACCGTCCTCATCACTGGGGCTTCCAAGGGCATCGGCCTCGCCTGTGCCGAGGTCCTGGCCGAGGAGGGCTGCCACCTCCATCTCGCCGCCCGCAACGGCGCGGCCCTGACCGAGGCAGCCCTGCGCCTGCGCGCGCAGCACCAGATCCGCGTCACCACCCATGCGATGGACCTCTCCAGCACCGCCGCGATGGAGCAGCTGGCCGAGGCCGCGCAGGACGCCACCATCCTGATCAACAATGCCGGCGACATCCCCGCCGGCCCGCTGGATCAGGTGACCGACGCCGCGCTGCGCAACGGCTTCGACCTGAAGGTCTTCGGTTACATCACCCTCACACGGCTCTTCTATCCCCGGATGAAGGGGCGGGATGGCGTCATCATCAACGTCATCGGCAATTCCGGCGAGAACTGGGATGCCAGCTATTTCGCCGGCTCCACCGGCAATGCCGCGCTGATGTCCTTCAGCAAGGCGATCGGCGGCCGCAGCCTGGATGACGGCATCCGCGTGGTCGGCATCAATCCCGGCCCAGTCGCGACCGACCGCATGATCAAGATCATGAAGATGAAGGCGCGCGACATGCTGGGCGACGAAGCCCGCTGGGAGGAGCTTTTCGCCAAATACCCCGGCAAGCGCCCCGCCACGGCGCGCGAGACGGCCGATCTCTGCGCCTTCATGGCCTCACCCCGCGCGGGCTACATCACCGGCACGGTCGTCACCATCGATGGCGGCATCTCCGCCCGCGGCTCGGTCATCTGATGGCCGGCGCCCTTCTCCGCAACCGCTATTTCGACGAGCTCAGCGCCACGCCGGGCCTCGCCTGGATGGGGCAGAACACCAACCACATCCCGGCGCATCCTGCCGTCCTCGCGGCCATGCATGCGGCGGTGGAAGGGCTGGAATTCAACGCCTATGCGCCGCCCCTCGGCTTCGAGGCGCTGCGCGCGGCCATCATCGCCGATCTCGGCGTGCCGGGTGCCGAAGCGCTGGTGACGGAAGGGGGCGTCAATGCCCTGGCGCTGGTCTGCCGCGCGCGCTGCCGCCCCGGCACCACCTTCGTCACCACCGACCCGACCTGGAAATGGCCCTGCCTCTTCGCCCGCCAGGCGGGGGCGGAGGTGATCGAGATCCCGATCTACGACCCCGCCTGCGCCTATCGCCTGACGCCCGAGGCTTTGCGCGCCGCCGTGGATGCGCGCACCGCCATCATCTACATCGTGGACCCGAACAATCCGCTGGGCATCTGCTACACGCGGGACGAGATCGCCTCATTCGCCGCCATTGCGGGCGAGGTCGGCGCGCTGCTGGTGCATGACTGCACCTATCGCGACTTCGCCGACGGGCATCACCCGGCGCTGCTGGAGGCGCCGGAACATGCGGTGGTCTCGCTCTCCTTCTCCAAATGGCTGGGGCTCGCGGGCCTGCGGATCGGCGCACTGGCCGCACCCGCCGCTCTGCTGGAGGAGTTCGCGGATCAGGCAACGGGCGTGCTGGGGGCGAGCGTGATCGCGCAGCGCGCCGCACTCGCCGGTCTCGCGGTGAAGCCCGAATGGATGGCCGGCGTGCGCGCCACCACCCGCGCCAACAACGCGATGATCCATGCGGCGGCGCTGGCCATTCCGGGCTTCTCCGTTCCCGTCTGGCCGAGCCACGGCAATTTCCTGGTGGTCGAGACCGAGGCCGCGCAGATCCGCCCCGAGGCACTGGTGGAAGCCGCGAGGCGCGAGGGCATCATGATCCGCCAGGGCAGCTATCACACGGCGCGCTTCGGCCATCGCTTCGTGAAGATCAGCACCTCGGTTCCCGGCGAATGGGCCGAGAAGCTGGCCGATCGCCTGCCCGCCCTGGTCGAGACGGCGCGCAGCCTGAACGACATCACGCCGCAATTCTGAGAGGAGGCCCCCATGCCCCGCATCACCACGCCGGACGGCATCTCGCTGCATTACGAGGAAGCAGGCCAAGGCACGCCCATCCTCTTCATCCACGAGTTCGGCGGGAATCATGCAAGCTGGGAGCCGCAGATGCGCCATTTCGCGCGGCGGCACCGCTGCATCACCTATGCCGCGCGCGGCTATCCGCCCTCCGACGTGCCGCTCGATGTGGAGCGCTATTCCCAGGCCATCGCGGTGGCCGATGCGGTGGCGGTGCTGGACGGCCTCGGCATCGCCAAGGCGCATATCGTCGGCCTCTCCATGGGCGGCTTCGCCACCGTCCATTTCGGCTTGCGCGCACCCGACCGCGCCCAGTCGCTCACCGTGGCCGGCGCCGGCTATGGTTGCGAGAAGGAGCATGAGGAATACTTCCGCAATGTCTCGCTCGAAGTCGCGCGGCGCTTCGAGACGGATGGCGCGCGCGCCTTCGCGCCCACCTATGGCGCGGGCGCGAGCCGCGTGCAGTTCCAGAATAAGGACCCGCGTGGCTGGCAGGAATTCGCCGATCGGCTGGCCACCCATTCCGACCAGGGCGCCGCACTCACCATGCGCGGCGTGCAAGCGCGCCGCCCCTCCTTCTGGGATCTGGAGGCCGAGCTGAAGGCGATGATGCTGCCCACCCTCGTCATCGTCGGCGATGAGGATGACCATTGCCTGCAACCCGGCATCTTCCTGAAGAAGACCATCCCGGCCTGCGGCCTCTGCGTCTTCCCCAAGACCGGCCACACGCTGAACCTGGAGGAGCCCGACTGGTTCAACATGCACCTGGCCGAGTTCATCGCGCAGGTGGAAGCCGGCCGCTGGGAGGTGCGCGACCCGCGCGCCCTGCCCGGCCAGATCATGCGGACCGACTGAGACATGGACCGCCTCTGGCAGCGCCTGATGCGCCTGGCCGAAATCGGCGCGCGGCCGGATGGCGGAGTCAACCGCCAGGCGCTGAGCACCGGCGAGATCGAGGCATGGCGACTGGTGCTCAGCTGGGGCGCCGAGGCGGGGCTGGAGGCGGCGACGGATGCTGCGGGGAACCTCTTCCTCACCCTCCCCGGCCGTGACCGCTCGCTGCCGCCCGGCCTGATCGGCAGCCATCTCGACACGCAGCCCAATGGCGGGAAGTTCGACGGCGCCTTCGGCGTACTCGCCGCGCTGGAGGTCGTGAGCATGCTCGGCTTCACGCCGGCGCGCGACATCAGCGTCGTCGCCTGGTGCAATGAGGAAGGGTGCCGCTTCGCCCCAGGCATGACGGGCTCCGAAGCCTTTGTGGGCCTGCGCGACCTCGCTACCATCCGCGCGCTCCGCGATGCCGATGGCGTCACGCTGGGTGACGCGTTGGACGCGCTGCACGCGGCCCTCCCCGCCCTGCCGCGCCTGCCGCTCGGCCGCGAATTCGCCTTCTGCATCGAGCCGCATATCGAGCAGGCGACGCTGCTGGAGGAGGCCGGGCTGCCCATCGGCGTTGTCACCGGCATCCAGGGCAAGATCACCTGGGAGGTCGTGCTGGAGGGCGAGGAAGGCCATGCCGGAACACGCGACATGGCGCTGCGGCGCGATGCCGTCATGGGTTTCGCGCGCATCGCGGCGCGCATGCAGCGCGAGGTGGGGGATGCCGACCCGGTGGTGAAATTCACCATCGGCATGGTGCGGGTGGAGCCGAACGCGCCTTCGGTCATCGCGGGCCGGCTGATGTTCCGCATTGACCTGCGCCATCCGGACAACGCGGCTCTGCTGGCCCATGGCGCGCGGCTGGAAGCGATCGCCGCCGCCGAGGCCGCGCCTTGCGGCATCACGATGAAGCGGCTGGTTCATGCGCCCTCCAACAACTTCGACGGAGGACTGCGCGCGCGCATCACCAAGGCCGCGGCAGCGCTGGGCCTCGGGCATGTGGATCTACTCTCCGCCGCCGGGCATGATGCCCGCCACATGGCGCCGCGCTGCCCGACGGCGATGATCTTCATTCCCTGCCGCGGCGGCGTCAGCCACTCGCCACTGGAATGGGCCGAGCCCGCGCATGTGGCGGCGGGCGCCGCGGTTCTGACCGCCGTCGTGAAGGAGCTTTGCGCATGACGGACATGGCCAGCCTGCCCGTCCAACTGCCCGACGCGCCGGCTTCACCGGCCGCCGCGCGGGCCCGCTTCTTCAACTCGGGCAATGCCTTCAACGTGAAGCTCGCGCCGGTGCCGGCGGCGGAGTTCAGCGCCGTCGCGGCTCGCGCCCTGGAGCCGGATGCGCCGACCGGCATTTACCTCTGTGACCAGTCCGCAGCCATCGGCTGCCCCTTCCCCGCCACGTCGCCGCTGATTCTCGCGCGCTACGCTGTGATCCGCGCGGGCGATGTGCTGGTGCTGGACACGCTCTCCACCGGGCTGGTCGGCTATGTCATGCGCGGCGCGGGCGAATGCCCTGCCTTCGCCTGGAGCGTGGGCGATGTTCTGCTGCTGCCAGGCGGCGCCGTGACGCTCAGCGCCAGTACGGATGCCGTGCTCTGGCTGGTCGGCAATGAGCCCATGCTTGCCTTCGAGGGGCTGCGTCCTGGCCCCGTCACCGCTGCGCCCGTGCATTTCCCCGCCGCCGAGATCGAGCGGCAATTGGCGCTGATCGGCGCCTGCACCAGCAATGACGACACGGCGGGGCTCGCGCTGATCTTCTCGTCGGACGGGCTGGAGGCCTGGCGCAATTTGACCGCCAGCATGACGCTTTCGCTCAACACCCTGCCGCCGCGTGAGAGCCAGCGCGCGCATCGCCACAACGCGGCGGCCATCACGCTGGTGTTGCAGGGCGAGAATTGCCACTCCCGCATCGCGGCAGAGGCTCGGCCTTGGAGCTTGCACAATACCCTCGTCACACCGCCCGGCGAGCCACACTCGCACCATAATGGTGGCGATGTGCAGGCACGCTTCCTGATCGTGCAGGATGGCGGGCTGCACTATCACGCAAGGACGATGGGGTTCACCTTCCTCGAGTAAATTGCAGCGGCAGCCAGCCAGGAATGGGCCACCACGATCGCCGCTGACACGGCCGACAGTGGGAACAGGACCGGCAGCAGAGCCATGTGCGCCTTCCCGCATCCTGATGGCGCACGGGGCGCGGCGCACATCCGCGGGGACCAGGGGCCGGATGTCGGGTCCGCGGCGGCGAAGGGCTGGGTCGGAGCCGTCGGGGCGAAGAGAGCCTGCATCGAGAAGGCGAACCCGCGGGAGAACGGCCACGGCGATAGGTTCGACGGCAAGTTGCGGGACGAACTGATGAACAACGAAGTGCGCAACACGCTTGGAGAGGCCAAGATCCTGATCGCGGCATGGCGCAGGCACTTCCACCGGGTAAGGCCGCTCCCGTGGCTGGGGTGCCGGAAGCGCTCTCGAGGGCCAAGCCGCAGATCCACTCAGGAGCCGGACCGGCCTTCACATCAGGTTGACCGGTCACCATGGTGCGTGGCTGCGCGCGGGTGCGGCTGATGTTCTTCTGATGTTCGGGATTTCGGTCAAGGTGGATGCGGTTACCGCGTGGGGTGGCAATGGTCGGGGGGATGCCGTGCCGGCACCGTCGTCTCCCCTGGCTAGCGCTTCATGCAAGCGCTGGTATCTTAATCCGGTTGGCCGTGCCTCGGAGAGATTGAAGACATGCCGCATCATCGCCTTGTGCCCGGCCTTGGTGTCGCCTTCGCCATCGCGGAGCTGCTGACCCCCGCGGGTTCTGCCTGGTCACAGACCGCGACCTATTCCTGCGCGGCATCCACCACGCAAAGCAACACCGAAGTCTGCACCATCTCACCTGGCAACTTCAACGCGCCGCTGCAGGTGCAGATCGCGAGCAACTGGACCTACTCCGGGAGCAGCACCGGGAACTTCGTCATCTCGACCCCAAGCGGGAATTCCGGGTTCGCGGGCGCGCTGGAATTCAGCCTGGTCGCCATCAATGGCACGAGCAGTTCGACGGGCAATGGCCAGAATGGCAGTCCGGCCGGCCCGGTGCTGTTCACCAACAGCGGCTCCCTGTCCCAGACGCTGCTGAGCGGCGACAATACGCCATTCACCGCCTACGTCCTCCGCTCCGCCTCGCAGGGCGGCGATGGCGGCAACTACACCAATACCGACACCAACCACAGCGCGGGCGCCGCGCAAACCGGCTCGACGGTCAATGTGACCAATAGCGGGCCGATCCAGTTCGCAACCAGCTTCTCGGGCGGGGGCATCGCTGCGGGCCTGATGTTCGGCGGGGCCGGCCTGCTGGCCGAAAGCCTGGGCGGCCAGGGCGGCAGCGTGACGTCCGGCGGAAACGACCAGAACGGCAATCCGACCTATGGCACCCAGACCGGTACGAACGGCGCCGATGCCGGGGCGGTCACGCTGACCAACAGCGGCGCCATCAGCGTCTTCACGCCGAATGTCATGCAGGGCTATTGGTCGCTCGCCGGGCGCAGCCTGGGCGGCGATGCCGGCACCGGCAATAATGGCCAGCTCGGCGGAACGGCCGGGCAGGTCGAGGTCACGACCACCGCGAAGGTCACGGTCGCCGCCACCTGGATGACGCCATCCGGCACGCCGCCGCGCGGCACGCCCACCGGCATCTTCGGCGTGCTGGCGCTGAGCCAGGGCGGCAACGGCACCATGTCCGTCAACAGCGGCAACAATGGCGGCGCGGGCGGCTCGGCCGGCGCGGCCTTGACCACGGTGACCGGAAGCCAGGACGCGCCGATCACGATCTCGGCCGGCGCGTCCGGCACGGGGCCAACGGGCGTTGTGTCCGCCGCCGTCGGGGCCATGGCGCTCGGTGGCAATGGCGGTGCCGGCTACGACTCGTCCACCGGCGGCTCAGGCGGCAATGCGGGTGCGGCCGAGGCCAGCGCACGCTTCGCCACCATCACCGCCAGCGGCGATGGCGTGTTCGGCCAGCTGGCGCTGTCGCGGGGCGGCATCGGGGGCAATAGCGGCATCGGCCAGGATCACAGCCGTGCGGGGGCAGGCGGCGCCTCCAGCGTCACGACGACCAGCACGGCGCCGGACGTCACCATCGCGCGCCTTGCCGACACGCGCATCACCACCAGCGGCAGCCTGGCGACCGGCGTCGCCGCGATCGCGCAGGGCGGCGCGGGCGGCACCGGTCAGGACTACACCCAGGCGCTCGAGCCCGGCACGACGGCTGGCATGGGCGGCGCGGGCGGCCTGGGTGGCCCGGTCCGCGTCGAGATGCTGGGCGGCGGCATCACGACCACCGGCAGCGGCTCGCCGGCTGTTCTCGGTCTATCGCGCGGCGGCACCGGCGGGAATGGCGGCAACCTCGCGGCCGGCGAAGGCGATTCCGGCGCGGGCGGTTCCGGCGGCGGGGCCAGCAGCGTCTTCGTGCGTATCCTTGGCGATGCCGTGATCTCCACCACCGGCGCGCCGGCGTCGGACGGAACAGCTGCCTTCGGTGTCAGTGCCGCGTCTGTCGGTGGGACCGGCGGCACGGGCGGTGCGATCAATGTGGATCTGGGCGGCGCGGTCGGCGATGGCGGCGCGGGCGGCAGCGCAGATGCGGTCACCGTCCAGCTCGGCCCCCGCGTGAGCGTGGCCACGACCGGGACCGGGGCGATTGCCGTCATCGCACGCAGCGTCGGCGGCGGCGGCGGGTCGGGCAGCGAGTACAATTCATCAGGCGGCATCGCGACCAACCCCGGCAATGGCGGTGCCGGCGGCAACAGCGGAACCGTGACGGTTGAGAGCGCCGCTGCTATCACCACCACCGGGCAAGGCGCGCACGGAATCATGGCGCTGTCCATCACCGGCACCAGTGGATCGGGCGGCAATGGCGCCGGAATCATCTACGGCCCCGCAGGTTCGGCGGGCGCCAGCGGCACCGTGGGCCCGGTCAGTGTCACCAACCGCGGCAGCATCACGACGCAGAGCCAGAACGCCATCGGCATCCAGGCCCAGTCGATCGGCGGCGGCACCGGCACGGCGGGTGCGACCGATGGTGGCTTCTTCGGCGTCGGCGGCTCCTCCCCCGCGGCGGCCAGCGGCAACACGGCAAGCGTCACCCATTCCGGCGGCATCACCACGACCGGCCAATCCTCGTTCGGCATCCTGGTGCAAAGCATCGGTGGTGGTGGCGGCAATGGTGGCGACGCGAACGAGGTGATCGGATCCTTCGGCGGGTCGGGCGGCGGCGGCGGCAGCGGCGCGGCGGTCACGGCGACGCTGTCGGGCGGCATGATCACGGCGAAGGGCGCCCTGGCGCATGGCCTGGTCGCGCAGAGCATCGGCGGCGGCGGCGGCACCGGCGGGAATGCGACCTCGGCCGGCACGCTGGTGACGATGAGCTATGGCGGGTCGGGCGGCGACGGCGGCGCGGCCGGGACGGTCACGGTGACCACCACCGGCGGCAGCATCGGCACCTTCAACACGAATGCGGCGGGCATCGTCGCGCAATCCATCGGCGGTGGCGGCGGCGCGGGCGGGTCAGCCTATTCGACCACGGGCTCCACGGAGCTGGCGGTTGCCGTCGCCATGGGCGGGTCGGGCGGCAGCGGCGGGGCCCCGGGAAACGTGAACGTCACACTGTCAGGCACCGCAATCACCACCGCGCAATCCATGGGCTATGGGACCAACATGAACCCGGTGGATTCCTTCGGGATCATCGCACAGTCGCTGGGCGGCGGTGGCGGCCTGGCTGGATCGGCGACGGCGCGCGCGGTCGCAGTCGGCCTGCCCAACCCCGAGACCGGGAACAGCTATACCGGTGCCCTGTCCTTTGCCATGGGCGGCAGCGGGGGATCGGGCGGGAATGCCGGGACCGTCTCCGCCACCCTGAACAGCAATGCGTCGATCGTAACGCAGGGCCAGGGCTCGCACGGTATGCTGCTGCAATCCATCGGCGGCGGCGGCGGCGCCGGCGGCGATTCCTCGGCGCTGGCCGCGACGCTCTCCTATAGCCGCCCATCGAGCATTCCCAACGGCGCGATGTGGAACCTTCAGGCCTCCGTGGCGCTCGGCGGGAGCGGTGGCGATGGCGGCAGTGGCAGCCTGGTCACCGCCACGCTCAATGGCGCGACGGTGACGACCTATGGCGACTACGCCAACGCGATCGTCGCGCAGAGCATTGGCGGCGGTGGCGGCAATGGCGGCATCGGTTCGTCCAACACGCAGAATTTCGGCAATTCGGTTGAAATCAACATGGCGCTGAACCTTGGCGGTAAAGGCGGGACCGGGGGACAGGGCGGTTCCGTCACCATCACGCAGGATGCGAGCTCCGTGGTCCAGACCTACGGCTCCGGCGCGATCGGGATCGTCGGGCAAAGCATCGGGGGCGGTGGCGGTACCGCGCAGGGCGGCGGCTTCAGCTTCGGCGGTGCCTATTCGCTCGGTCAGAACCCCAGCGTGACACCGCAAGGCAGTCTCAACGTCCAACTGGGTGCGACCGGCGCGACCGGTGGCTACGCCTTGCCAGTCGCGGCGACGATCTCCGGGCAGGTCCGCACGGCCGGCGGCGATGCGCCGGGCATCGTGCTGCAATCCATCGGCGGCGGCGGCGGGACCGGCGGCGCGGCGGGCACCGACGCGTCCTCAGACAATCCGATCAATCCGCTGACCGGCCTCCGCGAGGTGATCACGGAAGCCTGGATCAAGGACATCACCTTCGGCCTGACGGCCAGCGTCTCCGTCGGTGGATCGGGCGGCACGGGCGGCAGCGGCAATATCGTGACCTACAACCAATCCGGCAGCATCGTGACGCAGGGCGACTGGTCCCATGGCGCCCTGCTGCAGAGCATCGGCGGTGGTGGTGGCAAGGGTGGCGTCGCGACCTCGGCCGGAAGCGGCCTCGGCCTCTCCACCGAGATCGCGGTCGGCGGCGGGGGTGGGCCAGGTGGACCCGGCGGCGATATCCAAATTACCTTCGCCCCGGGCAGCAGCATCTCGACTGGGGCGAGCACAGCGAGCGGGGTCACCGGCTACGGCGCCTTCGGGGTGCTTGCGCAGAGCGTCGGCGGCGGCGGCGGCATCGGGGTGGATGGCAACATGGCCTCCACCGGCGCGATGCGGCTCGGCGCGACCTTCGCCGGCATCGGTGGCGACGGTGCACGAGGCAATGTGATCAACCTGAGCGGCACCACCTCCGTCACCACGTTCGGAGACGTCGCGGTGGGCGTGGCACTGCAATCCATCGGCGGCGGCGGCGGCCTCGCCGGCAACGGGTCGTCCTTCACGGACGGGCTGGGGCCGGTGAGCGGCTCCACCTCCATCACGGTCGGCGCGGCCAATGGCGCGGGCGGCAACGGCAACGACGTGACGATCCTGGATGCCGCGCTGACCATCAACACGGCGGGCGCCAATGCCTATGGCATCCTGGCGCAAAGCATCGGCGGCGGCGGCGGCTTCGCCTTCAGCTCCAACATCACGACCACGACGACGAATGCGATCGGCGCGCAGAACGTCAGCTACGGTCAGGCGGTCGGCGATGGCAGCAACGTCCAGCTGTCGCTAAGCGGCGGCTCGATCCGCACCAGTGGCTTCGGGGCGCATGGCATCGTGGCACAATCCATCGGCGGCGGCGGTGGCATCGCCGGCGTGCCGGCCCCCGGCGTCACCCCGACGCTCGTCACCTCCGGCATGCACGGCCCCACCTCAACCTACGCGCCGGCCGGAAATGGTGGCACGGTGACGATCAACTCATCGTCGCCGATCACCACCACGGGCGACTTCGCCTACGGCATCCTGGCGCAGAGCGTTGGCAGCGGCGGCGGGCTGCTGGTGCAGGGATCGACGATCGTGGCGGGGACGAGTTCCGCCGCCATGACGAATGGCGGCCCGCCCAATGCCCCGGGCGGGATCGTGACGGTGAGCCAGTCCGCGCCGATCAGCGCGACGGGCGCCAATTCGGTCGGAATCTTCGCGCAGAGTGACGGCGCCAGCCCCGCTCTGAGCTCGGTGGTCAATGTCACCGTTTCGGCTGCCATCCAGGGCGGATCGGGTTCGCAGGGGCGCGGAATCTGGGTCGACAGTTACGACTATTCGAGCCTCGTCACCGTCACCTCGACGGGCAGCGTCTCCGCCCTCTCAGGCGTCGCGATCTGGATGACGCAGGGCGGCGTGGTGAACGACGGCACCGTGACGGGATCCTACAATGCGCCGAGCGGCTTCACCAACTACGGCACGCTGAACGCGGGAGATTCGCTGGTCGCGGCAAGCCTGGTGAATGCCGGCACGCTGCGCGTCGCAGCGCAGTCGCACTACGGCGTCTCCCGCGTTTCGGGCGCGTTCATCCAGACCGCGACCGGCGTGATGGCGGTCCAGACCGACTTCGCCGGGCGCCGCGCCGACCGGCTGGAGGTGGCAGGCGCGGCCATGCTCGACGGGCGCGTGCGCCCGCTGCTGGCGACGGCCCTGCCCGACATCTCGCTGCCCTTCCTGACCGTGGCGGGCACCGCCAATGGCGTGCTGACCGGGGAGGCCACGCCAGTCTTCGGCTACGGCATCACTGAGAGCGACCGCACCTACTCGATCAGGGTGACGTCGGCCGACTTCACGCCGACGGGCTTCCCGCTGAGCCGCGCCCAGGCGGGCGTTGCCGGGCACCTGCAATCCGCCTGGGATGCGGGCGGGAGCCTGGCGCTGGCGCCGTTCTTCGCGCTGTTCGGCAACACGGCGGCGCTGGGTGGACCCGGCCCCTATGCGACGCAGATGCAACAGCTCTCACCCGACACCACCTTCGCGCCCGGCGCGCGGCAGGTGGCGGGCGCACAGGCCTTCGCCAATGCGGCACTCAGCTGTCCCGCCTTCGAAGGCACGACCGCGATGCTGGTCGAGGGCCAGTGCGTTTGGGCGCGCGTGATGGGCCGCACCGCGACGCAGGGCGCGACCGACGGCATCTCGCGCTTCAGCATTGATACCAGCACCTGGCAGATGGGCGGCCAGCGCGATCTGGGCGGAGGCTGGTTCCTGGGCGGCTCGCTCGCCTACGAGGCGGGGCGGCTCTCCACCGCGGACAAGACGGAGAGCGGGCGGGGCCAGGCCGGCTACGGCGCGGTGTCGTTGAAGTACCAGACCGGGCCGTGGCTGTTCTCCGGCGTGGCCTTTGGCGGCGGCGGCTCCTTCGACACGCGCCGCACCATCCAGCTACCGGGGTTCAGCGCGGTCGCGAGCGGCGGGCCTGGGCTGACCAATCTGGGCGCGATGCTGCGCGCCTCCTTCACGGTGGGGGGCGAGGACATCTATCTCCGCCCCTCCGTCACGCTCGGCGTCGTGCATGCGCGCAGCGGCGGCTATCGCGAGAGCGGCGCAGGGGTCCTCGGCCTCGATGTCGCCAGCGCCTCGGCCACGGTCGCGATGCTGACGCCCGCGCTCGAAGTCGGCGGCCGCGTCACGCTCGCGCCTGAGCGCGTGCTGCGGCTCTTCGCCAATGCGGGCCTGGGCTACGCGAGCAATGACCGCTGGACGCAGGAGGCACGCCTGCTGGGCGCGCCCGCAGGTGCGGCGGGTTTCAGGACGGCGGTGCGGATGGACGGGCTGGTCGGGCGCGTCTCGGCCGGGGGGCAGCTCTATGCTGGACGCAACCTGGCGCTGCGCCTGCAGTATGAGGGCGAGTTCAGCAACAACCTGACCGCGCATGGCGGCACGCTGGCGTTGTCCTGGGCGTTCTGAAGGGAGAAGGGCGTACCGACCAAGATTACCTCCGAATTGGGGGCCGGGTGCGCACGCCGCTCCGTCGGTGGGTTTAGCAACAGGGCGCCATTTCAGGGTCAATGCGACCTTGCGCCATTGCGGGGACGCGCAGACAGCTTGATTTGCTGCTCGTCGCATAACATGAGGGCAAAACGCTGGCGCTCTGATGACATGATGGGTCCAGTCTAAGCTCCACCACTCGCACAACCCGCCTTCGATGGACCGCAAGCCGCCTGAATGCTCGGTCGAAGCGTCGCAAGAAGACGATACTCGCGATCGCTGGCGCGATGCGCGCCACTCAAGAAATTCATCTGTCGAGCCAGGGCTTTGGCGCAACACCACAGCGTCGGCTTCTCCGCAGCTTTGATGGTGTCCAGTCGGGTTCACCTGAGGCGATTTTGATCCTCTCTGATCAGCGCGACCTCGCGCTCAAGGGCAGCCTGCTTCTTTCTCAGGAAGTTGTCTGAGGCGTCGCCAACAGCGCCATGAGCGCCCGGACCAGTTCCGCCGGCGCCGCCGGCTTTGCCAGCCATGGATCGCCGCTTGAGGCCAGCACTTGCATGGATGCCGAGTCCGTCGAGCCGGAGATCAACAGCGCTGGAACCCGGTGAGCATAACGCTCACGAAGCGCTCGCAGCAAGACGATGCCGCCCGTATCCGGCAGTTGAAAGTCGCTCAGAATGGCTGCCGGCGCCGGGCCGGAATGCGCCAGCGCAACGGCCTCGGCCCCCGTCCGGGCCGTGCGGATGGTGGCGCCCAGGTCCGCCAGCTCACCGGCCATGGCCGCCAGCACTTCGGCATCATCGTCCACCAGCAGCAGGTCGATACCCTGCAGGGTGAAGGCAGCCAGGTCCGGTTCCGGCGCCAGGGGCGTGCCCGCCACATAGGGCAGGCGGATGGTGAACACGCTGCCGCCCTCAGCTCCCGAAGCGACGGACACGCTGCCGCGAAGCAGAGCCACCACACGGCGGACGATGGAAAGCCCAAGGCCCAGCCCTAACTGCGGACTTTCCGCGTCGTAGAGACGATTGAACTCGCCGAAGATGAAATCCTGGCTCTCGGCGGGAATGCCCATGCCGGTGTCGGACACGGTCAGAAGAAGCACATCCCCTTCCAGCACCGCGGCCAGAACGACCCCGCCGGTCGGGGTGAACTTGATGGCGTTGGACAGCAGATTGCCCAGCACACATTCGAGAAGGACGCGGTCGCTCCACAGCAGCAGCGGCGTGGGCTCTGCTCGCAGGCTCAACCCCTTGTCCTTCGCCACGCCACGATGCGAGGCGACGAGGCCGTCGAACACCACCTGCAGTTCCAGGTCTTCCAGGTTGGGCTGCAGCACGCCGGCGTCGATGCGGGCCACGTCCAGCACGCCGTTCAGCATGCGCTGCATCGCCGCCGCGGACTGCGTGATGTTCGACAGGATCCTCAGCGTGGGCGGATCGGTGACGCGCCGCTTCAGCGTGGCCAGATAGAGGTTCATGGCGTGCAGCGGTTGCCGCAGGTCATGGCTGGCGGCGGCCAGGAAGCTGGACTTGGCGGTATCCGCCGCCTCGGCCTTCAGGCGGGCCATGGCCTCGGAGCGGGTCACCGCGCGCAAGCGGAACCAGCTCCAGCCGGCCATGCCGAGGCTGAGCAAGGTGCTGAGAAGCACGAAGGCATAGGACGCCATCTGCAGATCCCAGGCCCGACGCGCCGCGACGCTGGCCTCAACGCTGGCGCGTTGAAAGCTATCCCGCTCGAATGGCCTCAGTTGCAACACTTGCCCCCAGATCTGCCCGACCCTGTCCGCACGCCAGGGTTGCGCCGCGGCGCGGGCGAGGTCCCATTCGCCTGACCGTCCCAGGGCGATGCTCGGTGCCCTGGCGGTCCGCTCTGCATCGATGTCCTGGAGAAACTGGACCCGATCGGGCTGCTCGTCTTCGCGTCGCTCGCCCAGGTATTGTTCCATCATCGTCACCAGATCGGCGACGATGCCGCCCAGCTTCGCGTCCGCGGCGTCGGACTCCGCCAGGAAGCGCGCATCCCGGGTCCGCAGGAAGCTGCTGCCGCTCCTCGTCAGTGCGGAGAGGCTGAACATCAGCTCGTTGAGCCGCTGGGCCGACGTCACAAGGCGATGAAGCGCCGCAGCACCATTTGCCTCGCGCGCCGCCGAGTCCTTCACTGCCTGGAACAGGACGACGCCGGAGACGACCTGCGTCATGATGATCGCCACCACCGAGGCGGGAAACATCCAATCGAACAGCTTTCGGCGGAGGGGCATCTGCGGTCCTTGCCGGTTCGGCCCGCGCGTCAACGCGCCTGGTTGATGTGGCTCGTGGCAACCGCCGCGTCCAGCCACCGTAGCATGGCCTCTGGATCGACCGGCTTGAACAACAGCGTCACGCCCTCTTCGCGGCCGGCCGCCGAAGAGTGCCGGCCCAGGCTGCCGGACGTCAGCAGGATCGGCACTGGCCCGGCCTCGGCACCACCAATCCGCTTGGCGAGGGCCAGCCCGCTCTCACCCTCGCCCAGGTGGTAATCGGTGATGATCGCCAGGCAGCCGGATGCGGTGGCCAGCGCGTCCGGGGTCAACCGGGTGGTCGCGAATTCCACCACGTCGTAGCCGCACTCCGTCAGCAGGCCATGAATGGCTTCGCGGACCTGGGCGTCATTCTCGATGACGACCACCTTGGCAGGGGTTACCGGGGGGTGAACCGGCATCTGATGAACTCTCAAATTCGCTACAGGATCATGCGCCGCGACACCGCCGCACGCTACCCATCATGCGTCCTAGGCCTTGCGGCCTAGACCAAGGGGCCGCACGCGATAGGCCATATCCCTGCCCGAATGGCCGATGGAGGCTGGCGTTCACGCATTGCATGTTCCCGCCAAAGCCGCACCGCCTGCCCATGCTGGTGGCGGAGCGGCGACGAAAGGAAGCTCCCCATGCGATCCGCCATGCAGCAGCTGAGAACCACGGCAGCTTCCGCGCTCGACGGCGCGGGTGCCCTCGCCCGGCGCACGGCCTGCGCGGTGATGTGCCGGCTTCCGCTTGTTGGCCACACGACCCAGACGGTTCGGCAACGGCTGGCGAAGGGCCGCGAGGTCGAAGCCTGGATGGCGAACATGCCAGGCACCGTCTTTCGTCTGGCAGCGGTCCCGGGCGGCACCTGGCGTGTGACCTTCGTGTCCCCCACCATCGTCGAAATGACAGGCTTCTCGGAGCAGCAGGCGCGCCGGCCCGGGTTCCGCCGCGCGCATATCGAATCCCCCGAACTCGAGAATCTGCAACGGCAGCTGCACGCGGCTCTGGAGTTCGGCGAAGCGAGCGCGGAATTCCCTTTCATCCATCGCGATGGGCGGCGCCGACTTTTCCATGCGTGCCTGCGCGGAGCCGCCACGGCCAGCGGCGAGGGCGAAGTCGTCATGATCTGGACCGACATGACCCGCGAGCTGGAAATGCAGAGCCAGGTGGGGCAATCCGCGAAACTCGCCACGCTTGGGACTCTCGCGACCAGCCTCGCCCATGAGCTGAACCAACCCCTGGCCACCATCAGCATGGCCGCCGAGCGGGTTTCCCGCGAACTCTCCCGACTGCCGGATCTTGATCCGCAGCTTGCTCAGGCCCTCAGCCGCATCAGCGACCAAGCCATCCGCGCTTCAGGCATCATTGAGCGGATGCTGAATTTTGGTCGGATCAACAGCGGGTCGGATGAGAGGGTCTCAGTGCGAAATGCCATCGAGAACGCGGAAGTGCTGACCACGAGCAAGCTGCGGAGCTGCGCGGCCCGGTTGGAGATAGATCTGCCTGAAGGATTGCCCGATATCCTTGCCAGGGCCGTGCCGCTGGAGCAGGTGCTGGTCAACCTCGTGGTCAATGCCTGCGATGCCTCAGCGATGTGTGTGTCGCGTGAGGGCCAGGATGCCCGTCTCATCCGGATCAGCGCAGTGAAGTCCGGCGATCACGTCATCATCGCCGTATGCGACCAGGCCGGCGGGATCCCGCCGGACGTGCTGCCGCGCATCTTCGAGCCTTTTTTCACCACCAAGTCGCCCGGCCAGGGCACCGGGCTCGGATTGTCGATCAGCCGGCGCCTCGTCGAGGAGATGAGCGCGATACTTACAGCCGAGACCCGGGATGGCGGCGCCTGCTTCAACATTCGGCTGCGCGTTGCGGGATTGCTTGCCCTGGATGCTGCGAGGCCGCGCGAGGCCGCGGAAATCTGCAGCTGAGGAACGCTGTCCCCCCGTCATTCACTTGTGCACCCCACCCTCTGCCCCGCTGCAATTGATGCCACGCCTATGGGTGCAACGTGAACCAGGCGGCAGCGGCCCACCGTGGGGAGCACGGCTCCCGCCCTAGCCCCTGCCAAGGCTTCGACATCCCATTCTGGCACACTCATGAGAAATACAGTCTATTGCCCGATCAGTATAAGTACCCGGAAGTCATTAAGGATGAGGGTACTTTATTCTTTTGTTGATCGTATTGATTTTCGCCCAGATTCCGTGAAGGTAATCCAGACGCGGCGCAAGCGCGTGGGGAAGCCATGACGGACGAGACTCCCAACATTCTGATTGCCGACGACCACGCGTTGATCCGCGACGGCATGCGCGGCTTCGTCGAGGTGCTGAACCCTAACTACGCCGTGTCGGGGGCCGCAACGCTGGACGAGCCGCTCGCCTTGCTCTCGGCGCAGCCAGTGGACCTGCTCCTGATCGACCTGGACATGCCGGGTATGCTGGGCATCACCAGCTTGCGCGCCCTGCGCGAAGGCTTCCCCGAACTGAAGATTTCGGTCCTCTCGGCCACTGACGACCGGCAAGTCATGCTGGACGCGCTCGGCGCCGGCGTGAACGGCTACATCCTGAAATCGGCCTCGATGGATGAAACGGCGATGGCCATCGAAACCCTGCTCGCCGGACGGATCTACTTCCCCATGGCCGGTAGCCACAGGCCCCGCCATACGCCACTCGCGACCGGCCAGACGCCGAAGCCCAGCTTCACGCCCCGGCAGCAGGAAGTCATGGCCTGCCTGGCTCTCGGCCATTCCAACAAGGACATCGCGCGCGATCTCCATATGGGAGAGGCACGGTGAAAATTCATATCGCCGCCATATTTCGCCAACTCGGCGTACAGAACCGCACCGAGGCCGCACTGCGGATCGCCAGCCTGCGTCTCTCCTAGCATCAAGGCTGGAACGTCGGCTGAAGCAGACCGCTGATGACGAATCACAATAATTTTTCAAGCTGCTCCTCCACAGACATAAAGAGGCAGTGGATCAGGTAGGGCAGGATTTTTTCAGGAGAATTCTGCAGAGATCATCCACGAAATTCCAAGCCCAGACCTCACCGACCGTCCCTTCCGGGTCCTCACTTCCATCGGGCAATCTGGCCTCGGACTTGGCCGCCAGCGCCTTCGCCAGAAGACCGGACAAGGTTTCTGGCCGCGCGTTCGTAATGGCGTCTAACGAGTCGAAATAGGCCTGCCAGCAGGGTCCGTGTTCGTGGGTTTCTTCCCTCGAAGCGTTGACAGCATTCAGCAGTGCGACATGCGCCTCACACAAAAAAATCAGGCGGGCATCTTCACTGGAAGTGAAGCCCAGCGGACCCACCAGAGCCATCTGCTTCGGATGCTTCAACTGTCCCATTGGGTTCGGATCCCTGGAGTTAAGAGATGTAGGAACAAGTCTGAACCGTCTTCGGTCTTGGCGGCTTTGCATGGTATCGCTGGACCTCCGACCGCGTGAGGGCCGTGTCCTTCACCGTGGTCGTGTGCACTGCTGGATCGTGGACCACATGGTCCAAATCCCCCTCGCCCCGGCCTGCCGTAATGATGGGCAGGCGGTGCGGCGTTGGGGCCAATATGCACAGAGTGCGGGCCTGCCTCTATCGACCATCCGGTTGAGAATATGGCCTATCGCGAGTTCTCGGATGGCCTAGGCCATTATGCATAGCGCGCTTCATCAATCGCGGGCTGTAGCGCGGCCGCATGCCTCCGGCCGCCTCACGAGGCCGCTCTCAGTCGAGCAGACAAAGCGCTTACCCCATTGCCTATGCGCAGCAGCGTGGTGGCGGCGGTTGGCGCGCCGACGACCGGAGACTGCGCCGGCGGTGACACGCGTAAGGCTCATCGCCGCTGCTCCACGAACCGTGCCGTAAAGCGCAGGCAGGAGGCAGGATGTTTTGTCGGCCCGCTCATGGAGACGGCTGGGCGTGTGATCCAGTTGCCGCCAGCGACCTGCCGCCCGGTCAGCCCGTCCTGCTCCCAAAAAGGATGCGGCCGTTCCCGTGACATTCCATGGCGGCGATGATGCTGCGGCTGCGCATGCCCAGCAGGTCGTTGCAGGACATTTCGAACGGGTGCTCCACGGATGTTGCGGTGACGCCTCCCCTCCTCGATCAGGACTTGAACCTCCCGGAGGGTGTTGGACACCTCTGCGTTCAGCACTTCGTCCCGCAGCGCGCCGTTGAAGCTTTCGACGTCGCCGTTCTCCCACGGACTTCCGGGTTCAATGAGTGCCGTCTGCACGTCGACACCGTGGATCCAGCCCTTCACCGAACGCAATGCCGCCGTGCATGCGCACCATCGCGTGATCCGGATGCACCGGAAGATGGCCACAGGCTGCACAGGCCGCGTATCGACGCCAACGCGCGAATCCTGCACCGTTGGTCCCCATAATTCGCGGGGATGACAGTGCAGACCGACAACCTCGTCATCATTGAGGCGGATGGACCCGCCGCCACCCTCTGGCTGAACCTGGCCGAGCGTGGCAATGCGCTCGGCGCGGCACTGGTCGAGGCGCTGGACACTGCGATCGACACGGCGCTGGCCGCTGGTGCGCGCATGCTGATCCTGCGCGGCAAGGGACGGCATTTCTGCACCGGCTTCGATCTCAGCGACCTTGAGGCCTGCACGGATGGCGACCTCGCGCTGCGCATCCTCCGTATCGAGATCCTGCTCCAGAAGATTCACGCCCTGCCGGTGACGACGGTGGCGATCGCGCAGGGACGGGTCTTCGGCGCGGGGGCTGATCTCTTTGCCGCCTGCGACCACCGCCTCGCCATGGCTGGCGCCAGCTTTGCCTTCCCCGGCCCAGCCTTTGGCCTGATCCTCGGCACCGGCCGCCTGGCGGGCCTGGTGGGCGGCGGCGCGGGGCGGCGCCTGCTGCTCGCGGGTGAAGCGGTGGACGCGGCAGCGGCGCTGGGGCTCGGCCTCGCCACCGGCATGGGCGAGGACATCGGCGGCGCGACCGCGGCCGCCACGCGGCTCGACGCGGAAACCGTGGCCGCGCTGCACGCGCGCACCCGGCACGCCGATGATGCCGGCGACCTTGCCGCGCTGGCACGCTCGGTCGCGCGGCCGGGCCTCAAGCAGCGCATCCAGGACTACCGCGCAAGGATGATGAAGGCATGACCCTCGCCGATGCCGTCGCGGCGCAGACCCCGCTCGTGCAGCACCTGCTCGACGGTGTCGCCACCATTGGCGCGGATCCGCCGGGGATCACGCGCGATGCCTATGGCCGGGGCGAGAACCAGGCCCAGGCCCTGATCGCGGAGGCTGGCGCGGCGCTGGGCCTCACCGCCAGCACCGATGCGGGTGCCAACCTCACCCTGCGCTGGGCCGCACCCCACCCGCAGGCCGCGCCGGTGCTGATCGGCTCGCACCTCGACAGCATCGTCCAGGGCGGCAATTTCGATGGCGCGGCGGGCGTCATCGCCGGCATCGGCGCCATCGCCGCACTCCAGGCCGCCGGCATCCAGCCGAAGCGCGACATCGAGGTGCTGGCCTTGCGCTGCGAGGAGGCGGTGTGGTTCGGCCTCGGCCTCATCGGCAGCCGCTGCATGCTGGCGCGGCTGCCGCCGGGCGCGCTGGACCTGCCGCATGCCCGCACCGGCCGCACCCTGGCCGAAAGCATTGCCGCTTGTGGCGGCGAGCCCGCGCGCCTTCGGGAAGCGACGCCCCTGCGCGACCCGCGTGCCATCGGCGCCTACCTCGAAATCCATATCGAACAGGCGCCGCAACTGATCGAGGTGGGCGCGCCGCTCGGCATCTGTCTCGCCAATCCCGGCAATGTGCGCCACCCCTTCATCCGCATCACGGGCGAGGACGCGCATACCGGCCTGCCGCATCGCTTTCGCCGGGATGCAGCGCTGGCGGGAGCCGACCTCTCGCTTGCGCTGGAGCGGCTTTGGCTGGACGAGGAAGCGCAGGGCCGCCCCATGGCCGTCACGATCGGCCGCTTCCACACACCCACCGCGCGGCACAGCCTCACCGCCGTCTCGGGCGAGTTCGAGCTGAGCCTGGACCTGCGCGCCTACAACGCCACGCACCTGGCGGCGCTGGAGGCGCGCCTGCAAGCCATCACGGCCGAGGTCGCGGCGCGCCGCAACGTCACCATCGCGCTGGGCGAGCGCAGCGCCGCCGCACCCGGCCCCATGGACCCGACGTTGATCGAAGGCCTGTCGGTTGCCGCGCGACGCTGCGGCCTCAAGGCGCCGCGCCTGAACAGCCCGGGCAGCCATGACGCGAACAACTTCGCCGCGGCCGGCGTGCCGACGGGCATGTTGCTCGTCCGAAACCGGAATGGCAGCCACAATCCACATGAGACGATGGACACGTCGGACCTGATGGCGGCCATCCATGTCCTCGCGGAATGGCTGGCGACCTGACAGCAGGGGTCGGATGCGGCAACATTGCGCGGAGGGACATCGAAGCCCTCCGCCCCCACGCCGACCTCGTCCTGCGAGGCGGTGGGGGCCGCAGCCAGCGGCGGGGCGGACGAGGTGCAGGATCGGATGGCTGAAGGCCAAAGCACGCCGAATACTGGCGCGCCGCACTGGCCTCCCGCCTGTGTGCCCTTTGGTACTGGGGGCTGGCGGCGAGGTCCGGGAAGTGCGTAACCGGCGTCAGAGCAGTTCGAGCGTCTGTGGATCAGGAAGGCCGTCAAAAAACTTGGCGATTGCTTCGCTGAACACACGGACCTCGGACTGGGTGGCGGCAAACAAGCTCATCGAAGATCGGAATTTCAGATCGTCCGGGCTGCCGAAAATCGCGTGGGCCGATCGGCCTCGGAGCGCCATGACCAGCTTCGTGCATTGGATCAACCGCTGTCCGAGGACCGGGTGGGCGAGATAAGCCAGCGCCTCTTCAGGCGAGACAATTCCATAGCGTAGCGCCGTGGAGCTACGTCCGAGGGAATGCATCTGAGGAAATACGTACCACATCCAATGGGTGCGCTTTCGCCCCTCGCCCAGTTCGCGAAAGACAGCCGGCATCACGGGCTCCTGGGCCGTCACGAAGCGCTCGAGATCAAATGGATCCGCCATAGCCAAGCTTACCGCCCTGGAGCGTCGGGACACAGCGTTTTTGGGCGGCTCGCTCGCGGCGCGAGGGCGCCGCGATGCCGGGGCTGTCCGCCTCCAGGGAAGGCTTGCGCCCAGCCCGATGGACAACGCCCATCCGCTTCGACGGCAACAGCAACTCGCCCCAAGCGTTGCGACCCTCATGAGCAAGGCAGGAGAGCGCTATGGTTCGGATGGTATCAGGGTTATTCGCGACGCGACGTGCGGCCGAGATCGCGGTTGAGCGCATGGTGCAGGACCGAGGCTTCGATCGAAACAGCATCGAGATCTTCGCTGATGGCGTTGAGAACAGCTCCGGCACAGTGGTGTCCGGTGCGGATGCCGATGAGCAGCGGCGTGGCGAGCCGGTGGAAGGCCAGCGCGCCGGCGCTATTCGCATTCTAGCCCAGGTCGAAGAGGCAAAGGTGGAAGCAGCCCTGGAGGCCTTTCGAGAAGCTGGCGCATCCGAGGTGGCAGCGCCGGCGAACGACGAATAGAGCCTCGGCACGGAAGGGTAGCTGCCGCAGCCCCGCTCCCCGACCTCCTGCGGCGGCGCCAGCGCGGCTGCGCGCTGGGGTGGGAAATGATCGCCTCCCCGCGCGATGATCCCATCGTCAGCGTGCCAGCAGTGGCCGCCTGGTGCGGCAGCTCGCCCCGCCAAAATTCACATCTGCTGAGCCAGGGCCGCTGGCACGATCAGCAGCCCCTCCATCAAAACATCTCGAAACAAGCATGTGCCCGGGGATCAACGCCCTGTTTTGGCCGGCCGGAAGACTTGTTCAGTCGGTCGGTCGTTCTTTGCGTTCACGCTTAGGTCAATTTCCGGCCGGGCTTCATTACATGAAATCGTCGGCGAAGAGCGCAGCCATGCGCTCGAAACCGCGACTGAAGGAACCGGGCATGAAAGACGCTGCCTTGATGACGCTGCGTCAGCAAGCCGCCCGCCGTTTCCGTCAGGCGCTGATGATGTCCACGGGCTTGCTCATCGCCCCCGGCGTGGCTCTGGCCCAGTCTCCGAGCTGCTCAGGCAGCAGCCTGGCCTGCACCATTCCTGCCGGCACTTATGATCAGCCCTATCAGAACCCCAGCAACAGCAGCTCGGCGGTCACGTTCACCAACAACGGCAGTTTCGGCGTGACCACCAGCCAGACAGCGACTTTCCTCGGTGTGATCGAATCGCTCGCGAATGGCCCGTCCGGCGCATCTGCGTCAGCCAGTGACGCCCCTGCGGGCGCGACCGGTGGCACGATGACCTTCATCAATAATGGCATCGTCACGCATTCCATTTCGCCGCTGCTCAACGCGCCGAATGTCGCGGTCACGATCTACGGCGCCTCGATCGGCGGCAATGGCGGCGCCTATGACACCACCGACGGCAAGTACAACGCCGGCGACGGCGCGGCGGCGTCCGCTGCCACGCTCAGCAACCTCGCCAACATCCAGGTGACCGGGGGTTCGTCGGGCACGCCGACCACGCTGATGTCCGGCGCGGCCCTGCTGCTGGACAGCCTCGGCGGCAATGGCGGCAATGTCTTCAGCGGGGGCAATGACGGCAACGGGAACCCGACCTACGGCAATTCGCTCGTCGGGACGGGCGCCAAGGGCGCCGATGCGACACTGACCAATTCCGGTCAGGTGAGCGTCTCGCTCGGCGCGCCGCTGGTGTCCCTGGGGTATTGGGGCGTCGCGGCGCGCTCCCTCGGCGGCAATGGCGGCACGGGGAGTGACGGCACGTCCGGTGGCGCGGCCGGGAATGTGACGGTGAGCAACATCGGCAATGTGGATGTCGGCATCGCCTGGGGCGGGCCCGTCACGGGCGCACCCGCAATTCCCGTGATGCCCGGCGCCTTCGCGGTGCATGCGCGCAGTCAGGGCGGGATTGGCAACATGTCCGTCAACAGCGGAAACAACGGCGGCGCGGGTGGCGCAGGTGGCGCGGCCAGCGTGACGGTCGGCATCGCCAGCAGCGCGGTCAGCATCACGCTCGCCACCCAGAATCCCGGAAATCTCGCGACCACCCCGCTCTCGGCCGCCATCGGCGCCATCAGCCTCGGCGGCAATGGCGGCGCCGGATATGACCATTCGACCGGCGGCAAGGGCGGCGATGCCGGTCCGGTCACGGTGCAGACGCAGGGTCCCATCACCGTCCGCGCCACCGGAGACCGGACGCTGGGGGTCCTCGCGCTCGCCCAAGGCGGCAATGGTGGCAACAGCGGCGTGGCCCAGGATTACAGCGCCGCGGGGAATGGCGGCAGCACCGGCTACTTCACGAATACCGCCCCTGCCGTGCTCGTTGGCCTGGCCAACACGAATGTCAGCACCGACGGGCGTCATGGCTGCCAGCCTGGGCGGGGCCGGCGGCACGGGGTTGTCCTTCCAGGCGGATGTCGACCCCGATGCCCAGGCTGGCACCGCGGGCGGCGGTGGCAACACAGGATCCGTCCAGCTTCAGATCAACGGCAGTTCGACCATCACCACCACAGGCGCGCAATCTCCGGCCGTGGTGGCCCTGGCCCAGGGTGGCCTCGGTGGCGCAGGCGGGGAGCTCTTCGCGGTCGGCGGCAACTCGGGCGCGGGCGGCACGGGCGGCCAGGCGGCCAATGTCACGGTGACCATCGGCGCCGGCGCCGCGATCTCCACCAGCGGCGGGCCCTCCGCCACCAACACCAACCCCTCCTACGGCGTCTATGCCGCCTCGATCGGCGGGGCCGGCGGGGCGGGCGGCGGCCTCACCGTCTCCGGTGGCGGCACCCAGGCCGATGGCGGCTATGGCGGCGGCGCCTATGATGTGAGCGTCTCGCTCGCCTCCGGCGCCAGCGTGACCACCTCGGGCCAGAGCGCCAGCGCCGTGGTGGCGCGCAGCCAGGGCGGCGCGGGCGGCTCGGCTGATGACAACACCGACGCCACCTTCATCTCGTTCGCCGGCAATGGCGGCAATAGCGGCAGCAGCGGCACCGTCACCGTCACCAATGCCGCAACACTGACCACCTCGGGCTCCGCGGCGCATGGCATCGCGGCGCTGTCCTCCAGCGGGATCAGCGGGAATGGCGGCGAGGGGGCGGGTGTCATCTACAGCTCCGCCGGCAATGCCGGCATCAGTGGCACGACGGGCTCGGTCAGCGTCACCAACACGGGCATCATCGCCACCTCAGGCTCCTCGGCCTTCGGCATCCAGGCGCAGAGCATCGGCGGCGGGTCGGGCACGGGCGGCGCCGATTCCGCGTTCATCCTCGGCTTCGGCGGCTCCTCCACCGCGGCGTCGGATGGCGGCGCCGTCTCGGTCAGCCAGTCCGGCGCCATCACCACGCGCGGCGACTACGCGATAGGCCTCGCGGCGCTCTCCGTGGGCGGCGGGGGCGGCAATGCCGGCGACACCAACGGCGTCTTCGTGACGGTCGGCGGCGGCGGCGGCGGTGGTGGCAATGGCGGCACCACGACGGTCACGTTGGGCAGTGGCGGCACCATCGCGACGCTCGGCCGCCTGGCGCACGGCGTGGTGGCGCAGTCCATCGGCGGCGGCGGCGGCAATGCCGGCGATGCGACCTCCGTCGGCACGGGTGTCACGCTGTCCATCGGCGGCAGCGCCGGCGCGGGCGGGGTGGGTGGCTCCGTGGTCGTGAACGCCACGGGCGGGACCATCAGCACCGCCGGCTCCAACGCCATGGGCCTCGTCGCGCTGAGCATCGGCGGGGGCGGCGGCACGGGCGGCTCGGCGATCAGCACGAGTGGCGGCGCCCTGTTCACGGTGGGGGTCGCGGTCGGCGGGACCGGCGGCGCCGGTGGCAATGGCGGCAGCGCCACGGCCAACCTCGCGGGGATCAACATCTCGACCGGCACGGCCACCACCTCGGGCACCAATCTCAATCCGGTGGATTCCTATGGCATCGTGGTGCAATCCGTCGGCGGCGGCGGCGGCGCCGGTGGCTCCGCCGCCGCCCAGGCCGTCGTGGCCGGCATTCCCGTAACGCCGAAAGGCTCAAGTGTCGCCGCCTCCATCACCACCTCGGTGGGCGGCTCGGGCGGCACGGCCGGCGATGGCGGCGCGGTGAACCTGACGCTGAACGGCGGCAGCAGCATCACCACCCAGGGCCAGGGCTCGCATGCCCTCATCCTGCAATCCATCGGCGGCGGCGGCGGCGTGGGCGGCGATTCCTCCGCCTTGGCCGCGACCATCGCCTATGGGCGCGCGCTGGATAAGCTGGACGGCGCCCAGGCCTTCTCCCTCGGCGTCGCCGCGGGGGTGGGCGGCAGCGGCCAACAAGGCGGCGTCGGCGGCCAGGTCACGGCCAATATCGACGCCACCAACATCGTCACGCTGGGCGACTACGCGAACGGCCTGATCGCACACAGCATCGGCGGCGGCGGCGGGAATGGCGGCGTCGGCTCCTCCACCACGCTGGCCTCCGGCAGCACCCGGAGCGCCACGCTGAGCGTCGGCGTTGGCGGAAGCGGCGGCGCGGGCGGGGCGGGCGGGAATATCAACCTCACCATTGGCCCGCAGGCGGTGATCCAGACCTATGGCGCCAGCGCGCTGGGCCTCGTCGCGCAGAGCATCGGCGGCGGTGGCGGCACCTCCCAGGGCACCACGGTCGATCTTGCCGGCTACGTGACCTTGGCCGGAAAAGACCCCGACAATCCGCCGGCGGTAACCACGACGCCCGGACTGGAGCTGAGCGTGAGCGTGGGCGCGACCGGCGGCTCCGGGGGTAACGCCGGCACGGTCACGACCGTGATGCAGGGACAGGTCCGCACCAACGGCAGCGATTCCGCCGGCGTCCTGCTGCAGGCCGTGGGCGGCGGTGGCGGCGTCGGCGGCTCGGCCGGGTCCGAGGCCTCCTCCGACAATCCCGTCGTGCTCGGGACCAAGCTGCGCATCGCGGTCAGCGAGGCGCGGGAGAAGGATTTCCCCATCAACTACACCGCCTCCCTGTCGATGGGCGGGCGCGGCGGGACGCCCGGCCATGGCGGCACCATCAACTACAGCCAGGCTGGCACGATCGTGACGCAGGGCGACTGGTCGCACGGGGTGGTGGCGCAGAGCATCGGCGGCGGTGGCGGCATGGGCGGCGTCGCCTCTTCCGGCAGCAGCAATTTCGGCTTCACGACGACGATGACCGTCGGCGGTTCCGGTGGCGCGGGCGGCAATGGCGGGCCCGTCAACCTCACCTTCGGCACGGGCGCCAGCATTTCCACCGGCCTCGCGACCTCGGGCAACGTGACGGGCTACGGCGCTTTCGGCGTGCTCGCCCAGAGTATCGGCGGCGGCGGCGGCGCGGCCGTGGACGGCTCCACCGCTTCGATACTGAGCCTCAGCATCGGCGCCACCGGCAGCGGCAATGGCGGCTCGGGCGGCAATGGCGACACCGTCACGGTCAACGGCGGGGTGAGCATCGTCACGCGCGGCATCGCGGGCATCGGCATGGTGCTGCAATCCATCGGTGCCGGCGGCGGCACGGGCGGCAACGGCACCTATCTCTCGGCCGGCGTCGCGCGCTTCAACGGCACGACGCAGGCCCTGGTCGGCGGCATCAACGGCGCCGCCGGCAACGGCGGCGAGGTCCTCATCAACAATGCGACGCTGAACATCCAGACCTCGGGCGCGCATGCCTTTGGTGTGCTGGCGCAGAGCATCGGCGGCGGCGGCGGCTTCGCCTTCACGCCCAACCTGACCGATACGGTGATCAACGGTGTGGGCGCCCGGGTGGGCACGAGTGAAACCCCCAATGATGGCGGGATCCTGAACCTCAATCTGTCGGGCGGCGCCATCGCGACCTCGGGCGTGGGCGCCCATGGGATCGTGGCGCAGAGTATCGGCGGCGGCGGCGGGATCGCGGGCCTGCCGACCGGCCCGGCGAGCATGACGACCCTGGCCTATCGCGACTATGCCGCCGGCTCCACGCCGGCAGGCTCGGGCAGCACGGTGACCATCAATTCCTCCACGCCGATCACGACGACGGGCGCCTTCGCCTATGGCATCATCGCCCAGAGCCTCGGCGGTGGCGGCGGCATCTTCGCCCAGGGCACGCAGGTCTATGCCGGGCTGACCAACAGCGGCATCGGGTCGGTGACGCCAAGCGGCTATGGCGGCGCGGTCACCATCAATCAGAGCGCGCCCATCACCGTTTCGGGCGCCAATTCCGTCGGCATCTTCGCCCAATCCGTGGGCGTGAACGCGCCAGGGGTGGTCAACGTCACCGTCTCGGCCCCGATCCAGGGCGGCTCCGGCCCCCAGGGGTACGGCATCTGGGTGGACAGCCTGGATGCCAGCAGCTTGGTCACCGTGGCACCGGGGGGCACCGTCTCGGCCCTGTCCAACCAGGCGATCCTGATGACGGCGGGCCATGTGTCCAACCAGGGCATCATCACCGGCTCCTACGCACTGAACCTGGGTGGCACCTTTGCCAATGCCGGCCGGCTCAATGCCGGCCCCTCCCTGGTCGCGGGCCAGCTGCTCAACACCGGCGACATTCTCATCGGCGCGCTCGCCCCCTATGACGTCTCCCGCGTCAGCGGCAACTTCACCCAGCGCTCGAGCGGCCGGCTGCTGCTGGATGCGGATTTCACCAATCGCCGTTCGGATGTGATGACGGTGGCGGGCGGGGCGGATCTCGCGGGTCGGGTCCGGCCGTTGATCGCGACCGTGCTGCCCAATGTGGAACTGCCCTTCCTCATCGTGAGCGGGACCATCACGGGCGGCATCCAGGGCGAGCAGACGGCCATCTTCGGCTATGACGTCAACCGCAAGGGCGGCACCTTCTCGGTCTCGGCCACGGCGGATTTCACGCCGGCCGGCTATAATCTGGCGCGGGATGCGGCAGCTGCGGCCGGCCACCTCCAATCCGCGTGGGATGCGGGGGGTGCGGGTCTCGGCCGCCTCTTCGCCGTACTCGGCAACCTCGCCGATGCGGGGGGTGAGGCCGCCTATGGCGCGGCGCTGCGGCAGATTTCGCCCAATAGTGGCCTGGCTCCCGGGGCGCGGGTGGCGGCGCAAACACGCGCCTTCGCAAATGCGGCGATGAGCTGCCCGCAATTCGAGGGCACGACCGCCATGCTGACCGAGGGGGAATGCGTCTGGGCCGGATTGACCGGCCGGACCGCAGGCCAGTCCGGCAGCGACGGCCTGTCCAGCTTTCGGCTGAACTCCACCACCTGGCAGGCCGGCGGCCAGCGGGCCTTGGGCGGCGGCTGGTTCCTGGGTGGCTCCATCGCCTATGAGAATGCGCGCCTGACGACGACCGACGGCCTGAATGGCGGGCGCGGCCAGGCGGGCTATGCCGCCGTCACCACCAAGTATCAGACAGGCCCCTGGCTGTTTGCGGGCGCGGTGTTTGGCGGCGGCGGCGCGTTCAACGGCACGCGCACCATCACGCTTCCGGGATTCGGCTCCATCGCACGCGGCAGCCCGACCCTGTCGAATGTGGGGGCCATGCTGCGTGGCACCTACACGATCGGGCGCGAGGCGTTCTACCTGCGGCCCTCGCTGAGCCTCAGCCTGGTGCATGCGCGCAGCAGTTCCTACAGCGAGAGCGGTGCGGGCGTGCTGAATCTCTCCGTCTCGGATGCATCGAGCACGGTGGCGGCGCTGACGCCGGCGCTGGAGGTTGGCGGCCGGGCGAACCTGGCCAATGGCATGGTGCTGCGCCTCTACACCTCGGCCGGGGTCAGTTGGCTGAGCCAGGGCCAATGGTCGCAGCACAGTCGCCTGAGCGCGGCACCGGCCGAGGCCGCTGCTTTCTCGACCGTGGTGCGGACGGATCAGGTGGTGGGGCGGGTCACGGCCGGCGCGCAACTCTTTGCGACAAACCGGCTGGAACTGCGCCTGCAATACGAGGGCGAGTACAGCGCCAACCTGACGGGCCATGGAGGCTCCTTCGCCGTGGCATACCGCTTCTGAGAGCGGGCGCCTCCATCCGCGCTATCGCCCGCGATTGTTCGGCCGGCGGGTCAGGGTGCAGCAGCGGCAGCCCGGCTCAACCAGAGGCGTCGCGCGAAGGCGAATCCGAAGAGACGATGATGCAGCAGGCCCGCGGAGCCCACAGCACCGGTTTCAAGGCGAAGATGGCCCAGTTCGCCATCAAGGATGGGAAGACGCTGGCGGCGTTGACCGAGCTGTACCGACGGCCATCCGCACCAGACGTGCATACATGCGTGCAGGGTGAGACCCTGCCTGGGCAGACGATGTTCCAAGCGTTGGTTTGGAAGCAAGAACCCATCAACCTTTTGTTTTACAAATTTTTTTATGCGGGGAAGCGCAGACGGCTTGATTTGCTGCTGGTCGCTTCGGTCGTGGACTCGTAGGCGCGCACCCAGAGGCGAGCGGCGGCGAGGTGGTTGCGGGCGAGCTTCTCGAAGCGGGTAGCGATACGTAGGAAGTGCTCCAGCTCGTTGAAGAAGCGCTCGACGAGGTTGCGCTCGCGGTAGAGTTCGGGCGGGACGGAGCGCGGTACCTTGCGGTCCCGCTGGGTCGGGATGTGGGCCCGTCCACCGCGAGCGGCGACCCGGTCGAGGATGGCCACTGCATCGTAGCCGCGGTCAGCGATCAGATCCCGCCCTGGCGCGATACGCTCGACGAGGTCCGGCACGGCAGCCTGGTCGGAGGCCTGGCCCGGGGCGATGGAGAGCGCGACCGGCAACCCAGACCCGTCGACCACGGCGTTGATCTTCGTGTTCAGTGTCCCACGAGAGCGACCGATGGCGTGATCCGGTCCCCTTTTTTCCGCCTGCCGCATGCTGGTGGGCGCTCACAATCGAGCTGTCGATCAGACGGAGTCACTGCGGCGAACGAGCCGCCAGCGCCTCGAAGATGCGAAGCCACACGCCCGCCTTGGCCCAGCGGTTGCAGCGGTTGCAGCGGTTGCAACGGTTGCAGCGGTTTCAGGCCGGCGTGTAGGGGCCGCAGCGCTCCCGAAGGTCCCGCCTGGGCGAGCCGGTCCGCGGCACGTCGAAGATCGCGTTCAGCACGCGCCGGTCGTCCACTCGCGCGACGCAAGCTTTATGAGTGCAGAACCTAGCCGTCCCCCGGGGCGAAAACCCCCGCATCGTGTTGGCTGAACGGCTCGGGCGGATGATGGCCCGCGCGTGCCGATCACCCTTCATGAATCCGGCGCAACCGGTCATCCGGTGTTTACGGGTCTGAGCGTAACCCGAAGGTGCGAACTGGTTGAGGCCCGAGTCTTGGGCCACCGCCAGCGCATGTTTCGGAGAATCCGATGAAGCGCCTGCCTGCTGCCTTGCTCGCCACCACCGCGCTGGTGGCCGTGATGTTCCTTGCACGGCCGGCATGGAGCACCGGCGGCGCGGGCGGCAATGGCGGCGCCGGCGGGGCGAACAGCGCCACGGCAACCGGGGGCGCGGGCGGCAACCGGACCGGAACCGCCGGTGGTGGCGGCGGCGGGGCCGGCACCACGGGCGGCGCCGGCGGCTCGGCGGGCGCGGGCGCGGGCGGGGCTGGCGGCGCCACCGCCGGTGCAGCCGGCGCGGCCGGGCAGGACGGGGCCGGCGTTGGCGCTTCGGGCGGTGGCGGCGGCGCCCATGGCGCCGTGGGCACGATCCTGCCCAGCGCGCCGACCACGGGTGGCCAGGGCGGTCAGGGCGGCCAAGGCAGCGCGGGTGGCAGCGGCGGCGGCGGCGGCGCGGGCGGCTGGGGGGCCGCAGTGACATCCAATCCCGGCACCGTAACCCTGAACGCGACCCTCACCGGCGGAAATGGGGGCGATGGTGGCAGTGGCGGCGGGGGCGGGCTGAATGGCGGCGGCGGCGCGGGCGGCACCGGCCTCCATCTCGGATCCGCCGTGACCAGGATGACGATCAATGCCGCGGTTACCGGCGGCAATGGCGGCAATGCTACCTCGCCGGCCGCGGCCGGGGCCGGCGGCGCGGGCATCTCCATCGGCACCATCTTCACCACCAACCTGGTCATCGGCGCGGCCGTCTCGGGCGGATTGGCGGGCAATGGTGGCGCGCAGGGCCTCGCGCTCAGCACCGGCACCGCCGGCGCGCATCGCCTGGCCAGTTGCTCCAAGGTGACGGTCAGATCCGGGCGATTTGCCTCGCTGTGGCCGCTTGCTCGCTCGGTGGAGCGGGCTTGGCTCGCCTCTCTTGGTTCCTTGATCGCAGTTTGATTGGGCTCGCTTGGTTCTGCCTCACGATGGTTGGTTACGGCACTTTGAATTTGGGCTGATCCAACACCTCCGTCCCAAGCCTTGGATGCCCACAAAACAGGGTAAACTTCGACTCTATCGCACGCGAGTCATTGCGGCTCATGAACCACTAGTTGTTCAGGAACTCCGCCCAGACCTACCCGTTCAGGCTCATAATAAGTTCCTTGTCCGTCGGCTTGCCGGCAAAGGAAAAGTCTAGCGCCGCACCGTGCTGGTATGGTCAGGACACGGCGCGCGTTGCGGGTGACCTGGCGCGGCCTGCACGCTCAGTGCCCTTTCCTCCCCCTGCTTCCACGACCATACTCACCGGGTGTGACCGGAAACATAGCATGGGGAGGAGGTCAGCAGCTCACAAACGGGAACGACGATACGTAAACGAGATACTAACCAATAAACCACAACAAATCATCGAACTGGAGCGGCGTGGGAATTTCAGCACGACTTTTGCCGCTCCAGGTAATAGCTACGTCTGGCGTCCCGTTCGCATCGAGATCCGCCCGCATGGTCGCCCCCCGGAACCCCTCAGCGCCATCAGTCTCGGTCCACCTGACCGTAGAAATCCCTGGCCTCCAGCCCCAGAGGGAGAGCTGCTCTCCTGCCTCCCAGTCCGTCACCGTTGACCAAGTGAAGCCCCCTCCACGTCCGTCAAGGAAGAAGATGTCGCGACCGGCTCCACCGGATAAAAAGTTAGAGCCACTCCCGCCGTCGATCACATCATTTCCAACGCTCCCGTTCGCAGCGTCGTCGCCGCCGAGGAGATTGATGAAATCGCCCTGCGCAGTGCCTGCTGCCACTTCACTTCGGCCCGATCCCAGCAACTCGCGCTCAATGCCAGTCACGGGCCCCGTGTAAGTACGACCTAGTACGAAGAAATTGTCCCCGTCAACCGAAGCGCTAAACAAATTGCTTGTTCCAAAACTCAAGTCAAAAACGCCATCGAAAGTAGATAAACTCTGAATATTCGACGCCCATTTCGTCCCAAGTTCTGGGGAGTCGATGATCAGCACTCCATCTCCTGCGTCACGAATACGAATTCCCTCGGATAGCATAGAAAGGGAAATACTTGTAGCGCCTCCCAGCGAAGACGATTGCGCTACCAGCGGAGAACCGAACGTGGAAAGTACCGGTGATAGTTCGACTTGGCTGTATGCGCGAACAGACCCCATGAATTCATTTGCAAAAGCGAGCGTTACATCCTTCCTCGAAGTACCATTATCCAGCAAAGCTGACCATGCCGAGATCACAGCGTCCAGATTATCATGTCCATAAAAGCCATTGGCCAAAAGAGTTGCAAATTCCTGATTTGATATCTCTCCTCTATTGCGCATAGTATTGTATTCAGAAGATGACAATATTCCGCTGACAATATCGCTTACTTCAAATCCAAACTTAAGATAATCTGCTGCCCAGTCATCTCTACGACTGAGCATAACTTCATAGAGCTTTATCGCAACTGCCTGGTACTGATCAGAAACGCGCAAGCCATTGCTCGATGCATCATAGCGTTCAGCGAACTCATCACCTTGAATGACTGCACGCCCAACCTCCAACAAGGATCCACCCGTATTAATATACTTGTTCCATAGATTGAATTCCTCTAACGTTGGGTCGCGATTGAGAAACGTACGGAAGAGAGATTGAATTTTTTCTCCGTCTGGAATTGATAAAAAGTAATTATTAAACATTTGCTGAAAAGTAGCAGATTGCAATAGTTGATTATTCAAAATTACTTTATTTGACGCAGCCTCCGAGATTGATAGAATCTCCCCATGTAACATTGACAGCGGAGTCGATCCCGCAATCAAGCCAAATAGCTCCTTGATATATGACAACTTAGAAATCGGGCCCACAAAATAGGATCCATCAAAGAAATCAAGCTTTTTGACGGTATCTGGAGCTCTTACTTCAAGTCCATTATTATCAATAATCCGGAGCTGTCCATTTTGATGTCCAACATACAACATTTCTGACATGTATTTGTAGCTGACGACAATATCGTTAGGGCTTACCTCAGATGCCATAGTGAAGCCATAACTTCCATTTCGGCTAAGTAGATTAAACTGGTCTTCATAATCGGGCAGTCCCCAAAATTTCTCTGTTACCATCCGAGCCAGGGTTGAATCGAAAATTTTTGCTACATCCAACCCTCCCATTGCAACCAGCTGAGTGAATTCCGGAGAGAGTGATCGTGCATAAAATTTCGACGAAAATTCCTGCGACTGGATGACCTCCTGAAAAATCTTTTGGAAGGAGATGCCCTGCCAATCATGCCGATCTATCGCACGCTCCAACTCGACCTCGGTCGGTTGACGAGCGAGTAGGAGCGCAAAGGCACTCTTGATCACCTCAGCAGTATCAGGTCGCTCACTATACTGCCCGAGAGGCACGTATGAGGAAGGTTTTTTTTCATTGAAATTCGAAAACACATTAAAAGACGTAAATGGAGCGCCGCCGTCGACTGAAATAATTGCTTGTACAGCACCGTAAAAATCATTTGTTTTATTAGCCCAATTGATAAGCTCAGGAGGAGCTGAATTACCCCCATAGGTTTTTATCCAGAGAAACTGGATTTTCTCGCCCGTATTCATTTGATCCCATGCCGGAGGCTTACGAAACCATTGAGACTCAATGAAATCCCGAGCCAGACTGTCGGCATCTCTGATACCGCTAGTCAGGCGACCTAAATGCCAATCAAAGCCAGATCCACTTTTTGTTTCTACAATAGCTAGCTTATAGAGACGCTCCACCGTAGTGCGCGCCGCAATGGGCGAACTCGGCATCAACGTCAATTCCGCATCGGCGAATTTAATTACTTCGAAATTTGAAAAATAATCGATTTCACCATTGGCATGCTCCAAGGTGCCTGACCATCTAGATTTGGTCACATCCGAATTCCATACCGAAATTTTGACCTGGCCCGTCGTAATTTGGTTCTTTGACACGTTTTGCCAAAAAACCGTATCGCTACCCGCGCCACCGTCGAGAACGTTGGTTCCTCGGCCGCCAGAGATTACGTCATCTCCAGCTCGTCCCATGATAGTATCGTTACCTGCGCCACCGATCATCCGGTCTTTACCTCCGTTCAGACCGAGCAATACGCGCCCAGCATCGTCTGCACGGGACAGTAAGCCATCAAAGCCCATCTGGACATAAGTAGCGCCCTTTGCATCTCTTTGTTCTTGGCTTCCATATATGTAACGCAATGCTTCTTTATCAAGATCGGTCAGGCCACTATTGAAGGTACCATCGGGATTTTCAATATGAGACATTACAGTTGTTTGTCTCGTGTCTTGGCTCTTAGTTAATGTATAATTCCCAAAAAATCCGTGCTTCATCCCAATGAGATGGCCCCATTCGTGCAGCATATCTGAGAAGCCGCGCTCGCTCGGTGCATATTCAACGGTCTCGGAATAATTTCGGTATGCGGTATTAAAAAAGACGGTGCCAGAATTTTTTATGTCGGGGTTCAGGCTAGACATAATTGCGGGATTAATTCCTACGGTCATGCCGAATTCAGCAGCACGCCAGCGCAGATCAGCCGCTGATGGATCTTGGACCTCTATCAACGTGAGGCCAGTAGTCTGACTAATATGCTCAGCAGTCGACCTGATTCCATTTTTCTGAATCAGCGTCATGTCGGAAATTTTACCGGTGAATCCCCAATCATTTGCCCAGCCTCTTTCGATAGCGGACGATCTAAAATCAGTTTTATCGTTTGCGTTTGCAATATAATAAGTCACGACGACGCTCATACCAATTTTACCATTGGTAAGAAAGGTCGCTCCGTCGCCAGTCTCCCAAATTAGTTTGGCAGCATTACCCGCTTTAGCAGGATCATACTCACTGTTGTAAATTCCTTGGCCATCTCTGGCTCCACACGCACCACAATTAGAGCAAACACCCGTACTCATGCAGCTAGGCAATGCAAAATTAATGTCCATGCTCGTATTCCTTCTGCCTGTAGCAGCCAGAATACGCCTCCTGAATTTCCAAATTCCTAAAATATACCGGTAAAGAAGAATTCAGATTTTTATCTTCTTTGACATTATAGTTTATACTTCATTTATTCAGCATCTCTGGACCGAGAGGCGTATTTCGCCGTTTGAGAGCGGGTTGGCTCGACGCGGGCTAGGCTGATTGAAGCTGGGGATGTGGACCCGAGAGACGCCAGGCCAGACAGCCGAGCCTGGCCGAAAGACGAAGCGCTATCGGTCTGACCCGATGGGCAGGGATTGTGCGCGGATAGAGCCGCTACTGCCGAAGCCGTCACGACAGGGCAGGGAACGGGAAATCGGTCTGCGAGAGGTGCTGAACACTATTCGCTAAATCGCCCGCAGCGCGGGCGCTAGGGCTTAATCCCACCAGTCTGGATCATATCCTGCCGCTGTGAACATGTTCTGGCACTCTCGCGGCGTGACGATGTCGATGATGCGCCCGATCGCGGCCCACAGCGTGTCGATGGTGCGCGCGGCTTCCTTTCGGAGCAGGGCTTTGATCTTAGCGAACAGGTTCTCGATCGGGTTAAAGTCGGGGCTGTAGGGCGGCAGGTAGAGCAGCTGCGCGCCCGCCGCCTCGATCAGCGCCTGCACAGCGGGGCCTTTGTGGCTGCTGAGGTTGTCCATCACCACGATGTCGCCTGGGCGCAGTTCTGGGACCAGGGCCTGCTCC
>JBHYCX010000008.1:0-180286 GCA_051861325.1 Roseococcus sp. | reverse complement strand
AGATCGCTGAGCGGATCCAAATGGTCGCGATGCAGACCGCGGAAGCCAGCCGCAACATGGAGGGTGTCTTGGCTGCGGCAAACGAGTCGGAGAGGTCCGGGGTGGAACTGGTCTCCGCGGCCGAAGATATCCGCGCAGTCAGCGATCAACTTGCCACCGAGGTGGAGGCGTTCCTCGCAGGGCTGGGCCACGCCGGTGGTGAGCGTCTAGCAGCTTAGTAGTTCTGTACGAATAGACCGCAGACCATTTGTGAAGTCTTGAGCGAGACGTAGCCGGGGATATGCACGATCCCCGGCGCTGCTAACCATCCACTTTGGCGCGCTGGGGCTCCTACTTTGCCAGGGCGTAGATGGTGAAGGACCCCTTCGCGCCCGTCTTGTTCGGGCCGACCATCCGCTCGCGCGACTTCACCTCGACCGCGTGGCCCTTCTTCTTCAGGCCCGCGAAGAAGCCGCGGACCGTGTGCTGCGCCCAGCCCGTGGCCTCGGCGATCTGCGCCACCGTCGTCCCCTCGGGGCGGCGGAGCATCGCCAGCACCTGCTCCTGCTTCGTGACCTCGCGCGGCTTGCGTGGCGCTCCGGCGTCGCGCGGGGCGCGGGCGGGCTTGCCAGCGAGCAGCGTGCGCAGGGCTGCCATGGGCGCGTCGAGCGCGCCGATCATGTCGCCCTCGCGGTTGGCTTCGTTATCCCAGGCGGCGAGGATCGCCGCGGCGGCGTCGCGCAAGTTGGCGCGTGGCGTGGCGGCGGGTGCTGCGAGGGCCTGGTCGAGCATGGCGATTTCCTCCGTCAGGGTCGCGGCCCGGGCGGATTCGGGCGGTGGGGCGTCCTGTGTCGCAGGCGTCGCGGCCGGCGCCACCGTGGGCGCCATGTCGGGCACCCGACCGCGGCGCCAATCGTCAAATCGCCCTTGCGTTGAGGGGGCCGTCCACACATTCAACCTAGGCCCTCAGGCTTGCGCCATATGTCCGGTCGAAATGGGGGCCGCTCCAGCCGAACCAGTTCACGTCGGTGCCGGCCAGCCGCCCCATCGCAAGCATGTCGCCTGTCGTGATCGGCTCGCGCCGCAGGGCGAGCAGCCCGGCTTCGGGTGGGCGCGGGCCGTGCAGGATGACGTGGTTGAGACCGGCCAGGAATCGCGCCCGCTACATGACCCTGGAAGCCATCAGCAGCGTCAGCGATAATGCCACAGTCAGGCTCTCGGCTGTGCCCGCCTGACCCGGCAGCCCAGCCCGCCGACGATCATCGCGCTCCTACCCCACGCGATGGGACACGACCTGAAGCCCCGCGCTCTCCAAGGCTCCAGCCTGGAGACCGCCTGTACCGAGTCGCACCTCCTCCAACAACGCACGACATTCCGCCACACAGCAACCCGATCGCGGTCAAATTGGAGCGGCCCCCATTTCGACCGGACATATGGCGCAAGCCTGAGGGCCTAGGTTGAAGCCTAGGTGCACGCCTATGTCGAAGCCCATCGATCGCGTTGAAATCATCAGCGGAACCCACCGCCGTCGGCGTTACACTGCCGACGAAAAGGTCCGGCTGGTCGAGCAGACCATGCAGCCTGGCATGACGGTCTCAGCCGTCGCGCGGCTGCATGGCATTTCGCCCAGCCTCTTGTTCCAGTGGAGGCGCCGCATGTCCGAGGGAGGCCACGAGGCCGTCAGGGCCGACGAGGAGGTCGTGCCTCTCAGCCGCGTGCGCGAGCTCGAGAACAAGATCCGTGAGCTCGAGCGCCTGCTCGGCCGCAAGACCATGGAGACCGAGATCCTCCGCGACGCGCTCGAGGCCGCACGCCCAAAAAAACAGCCCTGGCACGTGCCATCGCTGCCCAAGGGAAACACCCGGTGAAGGCCGTCGCTGACGCGCTGGGCGTCGCCCGCTCCAACCTGGTGGAGCAACTGCGGCGTCCCGATCGCCCGCGGCGGGGGCCATACACCCGCGTCGGGGACGATGAGATCATCGCTGAGATCCGCGGCATCACCGACACCCGACCCACCTACGGCTATCGCCGCGTCACCGCTCTGCTGAACCGGACCAGGCGAGGCACTGGCAAGCCGTGCCTGAACCACAAGCGCGTCTTTCGCCTCATGCGCATGGCCTCGCTCCTGCTGCAGCCCTGCACCGGCCGAAGGGTCTTCCGGGCGCATGAGGGCGTCGTCATCGCGCCCGCCTCCAACCAGCGCTGGGCCTCGGACGGGTTCGAAATCCCCTGCTGGAATGGCGAGGTCGTCCGCATCGCATTCGCCATCGACACCCATGACCGCGAGATCATGGCCTGGGTGGCCACCTCCGGCGGCGGCATCAGCGGTGAGATGATCCGCGACCTCATGCTCGACTGCGTGGAGCGCCGGTTCGACGCCCTACGGGCGCCCCGCCAGGTGCAATGGCTAGCCGATAATGGCTCGCCCTACACTGCCGCCGAGACCGTCGAGTTCGCCACAGCGCTGAACCTCGTGGCCTGCTTTACCCCCGTCCGAAGCCCCGAGAGCAATGGCGTCTGCGAGGCGTTCGTGAAGACGTTCAAGCGCGACCACGCCGCCGTGAACCCCCGCCCTGATGCCATTTCTGTGCTCCAGCGCCTCAGCGAGTGGTTCGAGGATTACAACACCATCCACCCCCACAGCGGATTGCGTTTCCAGTCACCGCGTGAGTTCATCCAACAACAGTCCGTCCACCAAGCCACGTGTCCGGTTTGATGGGGGCCACTCCACAAATCATGGCGGCTGTTCTAGCTAAAGGGTCTTTCGCCGACAGGCACGCGCTGCTCTACGCCGTCGCCCTGGAGGGAATGGAACGGCAGCGCCAGGCAATGCACGTGGTCGGCGAGACGGAAATCCCGCTCGACCTGCCCGCCGTAGTCGCCGAAGCCATACGGCGCTGCATGCGCGACGATTGAGGCGCGCCATCGCCGTCAGCCGAGAAAGGGCCGTCCGGCCAGGGCCTCGCGGAACAGCCACCAAGTCAGCCCGGCCCAGACGGCAGCCACGATCCAGGCCCCGATCACGGCGGCAGAGGGGGGCAGCGTCCGGTCCGCCAGCCAGCCCAGCGCCGGCACCGCCTGCATCATATGGGTCGCAAAGAAATGCGGCGGGCGCAGATCGCCCACATCGCGCGACCAGCCGAAGACCGGCCAGCGGGAGGCCGGCTGCGGCGGTATGCCGACATGGTGCGTCATCCGCCCGCCCATCTCGAAGGCGATGATCAGCGTCAGCACTGTGCCGCCGACCAGCCCCAGCGCCACCGCGCTGCGCAGGCCCGGACCCATCCGCACCTGGCCGTCGAGAGCCACGATCAGACCGAGCGCACCGGCCGAGACCGTCAGCACCACCGCGCCCGCGGCCATCAGCGAATACATGGTGGCATGGAACGGCGTGGAGATGTTGAAGTGCGAAGGCTGCTGCAGCGCGCCCTGCAGCGTGATGTAGCCTACCTCGAAGGCCGCGCTGGCGATGGCCAGCAACAGCACCAGGTGCAGCAGCCAGCCCTCGCGCCACTCCTGGCCGAGCCGGCTGGCCACCCAGGCCATGGTCGCCAGATGCACCACGGTGGCAATCTGGAACTTCAGCGGCTTCGCCCAGACGCTGACGCCACCGAGTTGCCGCGCATCCAACCGCTCGATCCCCGCCGTCAAGGCAAAGAGCACCAGGAAACCGCCGGCGGCGAGCCAGCAGAGCGTGATGGCCGCGCCCGGCTCCCGCCAGTTCATCGCCGGCGTCGCCGCGCGGGCGTGGGCGGCGGCAGGGCCGCGCGCAGCCCTTCCTCCATCCGCGCCATCGCATGCTTCTGCATCGCCGCCATCACAGGCTTCGGCAGGCAAAGGCTGCGCAGCGCGCTTGTCTGCGCGATGCTCGCCAGCCCGTGCAGCAGCGACCAGACATGCAGCGCATCGAGGCGCGGGTCGGCGGGTCGTGCCGCGGTCGGGCGCGCTGCATCGAGCGCCGCGACCGCCTCCTCCAGCATGCCGAAGGCGTGGCGGCCGCGCGTCATCATGTCGGGATGCGCTGTGGCATCCGGCAGCGGCGTGCCGAAGATCAGGCGGTATTGAAGGGGATGGCGCAGCGCGTAGTCGAGATAGGCACGCCCCATGGCGTGGAGGTCGGCGAAGGCGTCGACCTCCCGCGGCCGCGCATCCAGGTGGTCGGCGAAGGCGACGAAGGCGCGGCGCACTACCTCGGCCAGCAGGTGGTCGCGGCTGGGATAGTGCTTGTAGGGCGCCTGGTGCGACACGCCGAGCCGGCGCGCGACCTCGCGCAGGCTGAGCGCCTCGACGCCATCACGCTCGATGATCGCGAGCGCTTCGTCGATGCAGGCCTCGCGGAGTTCGCGCGGCGGTTCGGATTTGCGGGCCATGCTGTGCCTGGTTGCCGGGGCCTGCGCGCGGATTGGGTGCCTCATGTTCGGGCCAAGTCTAGCAGCGCCCGCGAAGTGAACCAACCGGCGCGGTTGCGCGCCGGGGAGCCGGGGGCACGCTGAGATCGCTTGATGACCGTCATGCGGCATGCCTGGTCCTCGCCATGCCGGACATGACCTTGCCCATCATCCAGACCCGGCCGCGTCGGGGCAGGAATGTCAGCGCGAACTCCAGCAGCTTGGACAGCAAGCCCGGCCGCACCAGCGATCACCGACCCAGCGCCTCGAGCAGACCCTTGGCCACGGTGGCCGGGCTGTCGGTCGCACCCATGCGCATGCCTGCGTTTGCAGCGAAGCCGCTGCGCACCGGACCGGGTCCAACCGCCAGGACATCGACGCCTCGCGCCCGCAGCTCCGGCCCTATCCCCTCCGCGAGGCTCTGCACATAGGCCTTGGTTGCGGCATAATTCGCGGAGTTAGGCACACCCTGGAACGCAACGAGCGAGCTGAGCAGGACGATCCCGCCACGGCTTTGCCCGGCGAAGCGATTGCCGAAATGGTGGGTCAGGGCGAGCACGGCTCGGCAGTTGACGTCGACCATCGCGACCTCTTCCGCGACCGGGCCGGCCAGGAAGGAGCCCGAGGAACCGAAGCCTGCCGCGGCGACGAGCAGGCCGATGTCGCGCGCCGCGGTCGCCTGCAGCAGCGCTGCCACGCCGGCCTCGGTCCCCAGGTCGAGCGCCAGGGTATCGACCTGCGCCCAATGCGCGGCCTTCAGTTCATTCGCCAGTTCCGTCAGCTTGCCCTGCCGGCGCGCGACCAGCACCAGCGCGAATCCCTCCGCCGCCAGGCGCCGGGCGAAGGCAGCGCCGATGCCATCGGAAGCACCCGTGACGAGCGCCCACGGCCCGTAGCGATCCACGAGGCGGCTCATCGGCCGAGCCTGGTCTCGATGGTGACCGGCGCGCCGTCCGTGACCTGCACCGCCGCTTCCTCGAAGCGCGGCGCGCGCAGCGTGGGGCGAGCATTGTTCGACACATCCCAATCCTCGGTCGGCATGCCGAGGAAGTTGGTGTCTGTGCGGCGGTTGGCGTTCAGGTCGTGGGAGACGGCGACGTCATAGTTGCCCGGGCGCAACCCCTCGAAGCGACACATGACGCCGTTCGGGTCAGCCGGCTGCCACATCTGGACGGCGCTGGCCGGATCCATCGGAAAGCCGCGCTCGCCCGGGTAGAGCGCGCATCCGGTCTGGCCTGCGGCGCTGCGCGCGCCGGTCACGGCGACACGCAGCTCGGCGGCACCAGCACCGGTGGCCATCAGCAACAGGACGGCAGGGAGAAGGGAACGCGAGAGCATGGAATGCCTCACTGGTTGACGCTGTCTACTCGGTATGTCATTTGAGTTAACCCTGTCAACCTGCTTGCATTTGGAGCCCGAGAATGCCGCCAGACCCGACGACCATGCCGACAGGCCCGGCGTCGCGTGGACACTGCACCACGTGAATCCGCACATCGGCGTGCTCGCCCTGGCCTGCTTCGCCCTGGGGACGGAAGCCTTCGTCTCCGTCGGCCACCTCGACGCTATGGCGGCGACGCTGGATGTTCCGGTCGCCGCCATCGGCCAGTTGTGCAGCGTCTTCGCCTTCAGCAGCGCCTGCTCCGCGCCCTTTGGGGCGGGCGCTGTGGCCGGCATGGAGCGGCGGCGCGTGCTGGTGATCGGCCAAGTGGCCATCGGCGCGCTGAACCTTCTGGCCGCGATGCTCTCGACACTCAGCGGGTTGATCGCCGTTCGCCTGCTGTGCGGCCTGCAACGGGCCTGGTCGGCCCCATCGCTTCCGCCGCGGCCGCCGAACTGGCCGCACCGGAGGAGCGCGGGCGCGCCATGGCCGTTGTCTTCGGCGGGGTCACCGTGGCCTTCGTGCTGGGCGTGCCGCTTGGCAGCGTGGCGGGTGAGATCCTCGGCGGGCGCCGCACGTTCCTGTGGGCCGGCATGATCGCCCTGGCCGCCGCGTTGACCGCGCGGCTCCGGCTGCCGCGGATCGTGCCTGGGCCGCGTGTCGCGTTCAGGCCCGGCGCGGTGCTTGGCACGACAGGCGTGACGCCGGCACCCGGCACAGCGGGCCCGACAATGGCCCGCAGATTGGCCTTGCCATCCGGTCCCGGCAGGACCCGCGCCTCGATGCCCCGCACGGTCAGCCAGTCCCGGATGAATTCGATGCAGTCGAGGTTCGAGGAGGAGGAGACGCTCCGGAAGGCGACCAGGCGTGCCAGCAGTTCCTTGTCGGTCATGGCGTTACCATGGTGCCGAGGCTCATGACAACGATCGGGATGGCGGCCGCGGCCAACACCGTCTGGGTCGCGGTGATGCCCGCCATCAGCGGCGCGTCGCCGCCCAGCTGGCGGGCCATGATGTAGGCGGACGAGGCCGTCGGCATGGCCTGGAACAGCAGCGCCACGGTCAGCCCGGGCCCCTGCAGGCCCAGCGCATGGCCCGCCACCAGCGTCGCCACGGGCATCAGCAGGAACTTGACGAAGGAGGATGCCGCGATCGGCTGCACCCATTGCCGGGCAGCAGAAAAGCTCAGCGCGGCGCCGACGCAGAGCAGGCCGAGCGGCAGCGAGGCCGCGCCCAGGGTACGGAGGGCGGGCTCAACGCCCTGTGGGATCCGCACGCCCAGCATCTGCAGGGCGATCCCGGCCAAGCAGGCCAGCACCAGTGGGTTGGTGGCTACCTGTCGCAGCACGCCCCCGGGCGTCAGCTGGGAGTTGCCGTGCCGGGCAAAGACCAGGATGCAGAGCAGGTTAACAGTCGGCACGATGGCGGCGTTACAGATTGCCGCGTAGGCGATACCCTCCGCGCCGAACAGAGCCCCGGCCAGCGTCACCGCGACGTAGTTGTTGAAGCGGACGCTACCCTGGAAGACCGACGTAAAGCCGGGGCCATCGATCCGAAGCAGCGGCCGTGCCGCCATGAGCAGGCCAGCCACTGCGACGGTTGAGATCATCAGCGCGCCCACCAGTTCCCAGATCGGCAACTCTCCAAGTTGAGCGGTCGCCAGGCCGTGGAAGAACAACGCTGGCAGCAGGATGAAATAGCCAAGCCGCTCCGCCTGTGGCCAGAAGCCCTCGGTCAGGAATCGGCGGCGGCGCAGCTCCACGCCCAGGCCAATCAGCAGGATGATCGGCAGCAGCGCGAGCAGGACGTCGCTGGTCACGCCCCGGCCTCCAGCGCGGTGACGATCCGGCGGCAGCCCTCGACCAGTGTGTCCACGTCCGTGGCGAAGGACAGACGCAGATGGCCCGGTGCCCCGAAGGCGCTGCCCGGCACAGTGGCGACACCTGCTTCCAGCAGCCGGTCGGCAAGGGCCACATCGTCACCGCCGTGCCGCAGCCGGGGGAAGAAGTAGAAGGCGCCATCCGGCGTCGGCACATCCAGGGCCTCGCTCCTGCGCAGCGTGGCGAGGCCGGCGTCCCGGCGGGCACGGTAGATCGCGCAGCGCTCGGCCAGGTTGCCCTGCGGCCCTTCCAGGGCGGCCACGGCGGCGATCTGGCTCAGCGTGGCCGTCTGGGTACAGTTCTGGCTCTGGATGGCGGTGATGCGGGCGATGAGCTCGGCGGCACCGAAGCCCCACCCGACCCGCCAGCCGGTCATGGCGTAGGCCTTGGATACGCCGTCCACCAGCAGGATGCGGCCCCTCAGGTCCGGCGCGACATCAGCCGGGCCGACATACGGTGACCCGTCGTAGCGAATGTGGGCATAGATCTCGTCGGACATGACCTGCACGCCTGGATGCAGCCGAAGTACGGCTGCCAGGGAGGTCAACTGTTCCGGCGAGTACAGGGCGCCGGAGGGATTGCCCGGGGCGTTCAGCACCAGCCAGCGAGTGTTTGGCGAGATGGCCGCCGCCAGGGCCTCTGGCGCGAGGCGGAACCCCGTCGCGGCCGGGCAAGGTACCACAACGGGGGAAGCTCCGCAGAGGCGGACCATGTCGGGGTAGCTTGCCCAGTAGGGCGCGGGGATGATGACCTCGTCGCCCGCCTGCAGCGTGGCCATGAAGGCGTTGAAGATCACCTGCTTGGCGCCGCAGCCGACAGCGATCTCGTTGTCGGCGTAATCGAGGCCTCGATCCCGGGCGATGGCCCGCCGCGCGGCGGCGCGCAGCGCAGGAATGCCATTGGCGGGCGTGTAGGTCAGAGGCCGGCGCGCTGCCTCGATGGCGGCATCGGCAACATGGCCGGGCGGCGCGAAATCGGGCTCGCCGAGGGTCAGATCGACGATGTCGCGGCCAGCGGCGCGCAGCTCGGCGGCCCGGCGCGCCATGGCGAGGATCGGGGAGCCCCCGGCGGGGCTGGCGGACGAGATGCTGGTCATGGCGGCTCAACCAATGTGAAGGGCCGCATTTTATTGAGATCAAAGGTCGAGGAATAACGCCGAATTCTTCCTTGATCGATGAGTTTAACTCGTTGAAGCGGCGATCACCGCGTCGCCCATGGCTTGTGCGAACCGATGCGCCGGACGGTCCCGACGTTCCAGCAGGACGACACTGCGGCGCAGCTGCGGGTCGCCGAACGGCAGGCGGACCAGGGGCGGCAAGATATTGAGGGCCTGCTCAGCCAATGGTGCGATGGCGACGCCGAGGCCGCTCAGGACCATGCGGACGATGACCTCCTGGCTATCCAGCGCCATGCCCGCCTTGGTGGCGATGCCCTGGCGACGCAGTTCTCGGGCGATCATGCGTCCTGCCCAGGCCCGGGCATCGAACTGGATGAAGGGCAGTTCTCGCAGCAGGTCAGCGGCCTCGCGCCCGACTTGCTCGACCGGCGCCAGCACCCAGAACCGGTCCTCGTAGAGCGGTCGGGCAATCAGGTCCGGCGGGTATGGGCGAACTGGTGCAGTGGTGACGGCGGCGTCTAACTCTCCAGTGGCGACCAACTGGGCGAGTTCGGCCGACATGCCGGCGGAAACCTGGACGCGCAGCCCGGGATGGGCCAGCCGCAGCGCCACCAGGGCGTCCGGTACTGGCCCAGCCAAGGCGGTCTGGATCGCGCCGAGGCGTAGCCGACCGATCAGCGCATGCTCGCCGCTCAGCGCTTCGGGGATGCGGGCATAGGCATCGACAATCTCCTCAGCACGGGCCAGGACGATGCGACCGGCGTCTGTCAGCACTGGGCGGCGGCGAGAGCGATCAAACAGGGTGACGCCGAACTCCTGCTCCAGCGACTTGATCTGTAGGCTTATGGCCGATTGGGTCAGCCCTACCGCCTCGCCAGCCTTGGCGAAGGTGCCGTGCTGGACGACTGCCAGCAGGGTGCGGAGCGCGCGCAGGGACATGGATTTGGGGCACCTCTCTCGCGCGTGACGCCGGCCGGGCTTTTGAAATAACATAGGCGCGTTCATGCCGCTCGTGAAGCGAGTTGGCGGCGGGCCGTATCGTCAGCGATCGAGCTTCCCCTTGACGTGCCTTGACCGGACCAGGCCGTTCGTTTGGCAGAGATCTTCTGGGCGATGGGCATTTTAGGGAATCCGCCGCTTTGCTACCCCCACCGACAGCGTCGCCGCCGCCAGGTCGAAGGTTGCGGCGGATATGTTCCGCGCCATCACCCGCACCGTGTTGTTCGACCACACGGCGGCATCGAGTCCGATGAACCGCGTGGACGACACCGGCGACGCCTGCGCTAGGTCGCCGGCTCGCGCTCCGTTCACCGTGACGTCGAGCAGCGACGTCGCTCCCGGCGCCAGGCTCGGCAGGTCCCAGGACACCTCCGCGGCGAACTCCCGCCGCCCCGATCCGAACAGCGCCCCTGTCAGCAGCGGCGTGCCGTTCAGCACCGCTGGCGCGGCCTCTGGCAGCCCGTAGAGCCTCCAGATCGATCGGCCCGTCGAAGCCGATCACCCGCACCTGCGCATAGGCCACGGACGCGCCCACACGGATAGTCTGCCGCCGGTTGAAGTTGGCGTCATCCATCGGCGCGCCAGCATTCCACCCCTTGGCCGGCCCGTTCCATTGCATGGTGGTGATCAAGGCCAGGAAATCGCCCGCGATGTCCTCCCGCACGTTCCCCGCCCCGTCGAACACCCGCACGAACAGCCGCCCGCCCGAGGCCCCCAACGTCAGCCAATGCGCCAACGCGAATTCCTTCGCCTGGGAGGATTCCTTCGCCTGGGAGGTGTCGAGCATCCAGCCCAGCCCACGGTTTGCCGCCAGCGTCACCGCGCGATCGGTCAGCGTGACGTCCGTCAGCCCGTTGAAGCAGAAGTCCGCCATGAAGGTCGCAGTGGTGGTCGAGGTCGCGATGGTGATCGGCCCCTCGACACCCACCTCCGTCGCCGACTGCCGGAACGCCGCGGCCCGGGTGTTCGGCACTCCAGCCAGGAAGCGCTGGAAGCGGGATGCCGGCGCCCGGTGCCGGTTGATCACCGCATTGCCACAGCGGCTGGCCGTGGCAGTGTAGTCGATGCCGACTAGGTAGGTGTTGGTCCAGGCGATATCGTACTCGCAATCCTGCGCCCCGGCGGTGTGGCGCGCGGCCATCGGCGAGCAGGCCTCCATGCGCATGTTGCGCGCGATGATGGCGCTGCCCGAGGTCTGGTTCAGGAAGGGAATGGCGATGTTGCCGCCGGCCTGGCGGAGCTCGAAGTTCGGCGCGTCAAAGACGTGGCGGTTGTGATTGGAGTAGGCGCCCACCTCATTCCCGAAGCCCACACCAAACCGGACCTGGCTGGCGTTCACCCCGGTCGCCTGAGCGAAGTGGCCGCCGTAGTAGCGGATCGAGGTGTTCCAGGCCGTCGCCGTCGCGCACCAGATGTCGAGGCCGATGCGGTTGTTGACGATGCGCCCGAGCGTGAAGGTGCTGTCCTCCACGCCGCGGCCATCGCCGAGCGTGCGCATGCCGACGGTGAAGCCTTCCACCCGCCGGAGCTCAATCTGGCTGGCGTCGACGTTGCCCACGGTGATGCCGATATCGGCCTCGGAGGACCAGTCGGAGATCGTCTGCCGGACGACGTTCAGCCCGGCGTAGAGCTTCTCGGCGTTGCGGATGGTGCCGCCATCACCGAGGATCAGCACGGAGGTCGGCGCGGTGCCGATGTAGCGGATGGTGCCCTGCATGATCAGGCCGCGCGCGCCGCCCGGCAGGGTCACGGTGCCGGAGACGTTCCAGGTGCCGGGCGGGATGATCGCGAATTTCTGGTCCGCCCCGGCGCGATCGAAGGCGGCCTGGATGGTGGTGCGATCATCGGCCACGCCGTCGCCGAGCCCGCCGAAGTCGTTGGGCAGCACGGCCTCGCGGTCACGGAGGTACTTGGCGAAGTCGGACTTGTTGAGGTTCGCGTTGAGGACCAGCAGGTTATCAATGCGCGCTGGCATGGCGTTCTCCGATCAGAGGGCGGTGGCGGTGACCGGGCCAGCGAAGGCGGAGACGTTGCCCTCGGTCGAGACGCTGCGCAGCCAGTACCAGCGGGTCTGGCCGGCGGTGAGGCCGGTGCGATCCCAGGGCAGCGCTGTGGGCTCGCCCGCCAGCGTGGTCGAGGCGGCGAACCTGGCGCTGCTGGCCTCGAAGACCTGCAACCGAACCCCGTCCGCGGGAAAGCCACCTGACAGCCGGACACCGCCGGCGATGCCGGTCGCGGCCAGGCCCGAGGCCGCAGCGGGCACCAGCGCCTCGCGCCAGCCCGACACCGCCCCGCTGCGCGCCTGCGCCCGCTGCCTCCATCCGGCTCAAAAGCCAATTTCAGGGAGGACCACTTTTCAGGGGGCAGACCAGCTTCCGGGCCGAACGGGCGGCCCGCAGCATCGCCACGCGCATCCCCTCAATCTGCTGTCGGAAGGTGCCCATTCCGCACGACGCCATGCGGTATCGCCAGCGCCACCGTATCGAAATCATATTCGGCAGGCTCAAGAACTGGCGCCCCATCGCAATGCGCGACGACTGCTGCGCCCACACTTTCTTCAGCGCCATCGTACTCGCCGCCATCGCCAACTTTTTTTGGCTCGGTCAAAGAGCCTTGAACCTAGCGCAGCGTCTACTTCAACCCGCGGACCCAGCTCGCAATCACTCAAGGTGCCGCAGGCAAGAGGGCGCTGACGTCTACCAAGGCGCTGATTGCCCCGACGCAATCTCCCGAGCTATTCACAAGCGGCGATGGGAATGGGCGAAATGCATAGCGGCTTCCGTCAGGCCACTCGCCGATGACAGTCTTGTGTCTCACGGGTTGTTGCTTTTGGATACACTTTGCCATCGGGCTTACTCGGTGCGCCAAGACAGAGCCATCTTTAGTCAAGAGTTTCCAACTGCCGCACCATTTCGCCTGTCCGATTGGCGGATGCCAGCCCCATAACGTTGCTGCAGTAGCGCTGTAGCAGTCCAGGGAGCCGTCTGGCCTAGCGGTGTAGAAGGGTAACCCGAGCGCATTAAAAATAGTTGTTATATTCAATCCGCCAAATAGAGCACTGCCGGCGAACATCAGCTCGTATTCAGGCATAAGTTATTGATCAATGAGAAATTCTGTGAGTTTTGTCTGGTGTGTCTTGTGTTCAATAGGCACATAATACATAATATTTGCAAAATGATATTTTATTTGTATTATAATTTTATTAAAGAGTAAAGTAGAAAGAGGATTTTGGTGCTCTGAGGCAAGGTTTGAAAGAGTTAAGAGTGAATGTATGCAGCCCTTTAATTGATATAATTTATTCAAAAGAGCGTCTATTGGTCCTGCATTTTTTTGTTCTGCGGCCTCCATCATGTACGCGAGCGGAGCTTCAAACGGTAAGATTCCGATATTTCTCATGTTCTTTCTCTTTTCTCTACCCGTGTGCCGCTTCACGCCGCTGGAACGCGGCCAGGACCGAATTGATCTGCGGTTGGCCATGGACGCCCGCGAAATCCAGGCCGTGGCCGGGGGCCATCAGGCGCTCGCACAGACAGGCAAAGGCGCCGATGCCTGACCGGTCCATCTGCTCCTCTTTGGACAGGTCGAGCGCCACGCGGCGGGCGCTGGCCGAGCCGGTCTGGGCCAGGGATTCGAGGGCAGGCTGCAGCTTCTGGCTGCCCTCGGCATCCTGCACGAATTGAGGTGTGACATTCAGGATGTCGGTGGCGATGCGGGCGAAGGTGGTCATGGAGAAGGGCTTCCGTCGGTCTGGTGCCGAGAGGGCGAGCAAGGCCAGTGCCACGCCCGCCTCGCAGCCTGCCTCGCAGCCTGCGAATCATCCGTCACACAAAACCAGTATCCTCCACTCCAGGACGGATAATGTGGCGCTTGAGTGAGCGGGATGAACCACTGAAGGTTTACGTGGACGAGGCAGGCGGACAGTGACTGATCCTTCACGGGATCAGCCGGCTTCCGGCCCGCCATCAAGCGATGCGGCATGCCGTCCAAAACTTACCGCACTGGCGCCTCGTCCTTTCCACCAGCCGTCGGCGCCTTCGTGCGCTGGGCGTGCCGCTTCCTTCCGGGAGATCCATCCCAGGAACGTCGCGAGCTTCATCCGCCGGTGCCCCCGGGCGTCGGCCTATCGCCCAGCATCGCGCGCGCATCTGTGCGAGACTGCCGAGCGCGTGAGCTGCGGGGTGCTGCGCTTGGCCCAGGTGGCGCCGCGCGACGAGCTGCTGAACGGGGAAATCTTCTACCCGCTGGCCGAGGCGCGGGTCGTTATCGAAGGCTGGCGTCAGCACTACAACACGGTGCGCCCGCACTCGTCGCCTAGATACAAGCCGCCCGCGCCCAGCGCCGTGATCTGGCCTTTAGCGCAATTCGAACCCGCCAACCCGGTTACCCCGATCGTGGCCGATGAACCGACAACGCATTAAGACTTTACACCGGACCACCTCATGGGGGCAGGCCAGGCCGGCACATGGCCAGCCGGCTTTGGCGATGCGGCCGCTGCCCACAGCCCACGCCACCATTCAGCCAGGCGGCTCACTTCTGGTCATCCAGTGCGACGCCGAGGCGTTCCAGCCCCTTGAGCGCAGCTTCCGGCAAGGGCGGCACCACCGCTGGCGGCTGCGGCGTCAGGATGTGCGCCAGGGCCGCAGCCGGGCCCGCGCCTCGGCGAGTGCGATCGGGTCGCCCTCGCCGGCGACGTCGCCGGGATAGGCATCCACCTCGTCGAGAAACAAGAAGCGCGCCGTCATCGAGCGCAGGCCGACCGCGCTGTTGGCACCGGTCAGCACCAGGATGCCGCCGGGGAATTCCTTCGACAGCATCGTGTTGCCGCTGTCGCGGGCCCGCGCAGGCGCCACGCGGTCCCGCAGCGCGGGCGTATCCTCCAGCAGCGGGTCGATGCGCTGGTGCGAGAAGCGCTTGGGCAGTTCTACGGTCGGCTGCACCGCCAGCGCCGGGGCCGGCACGTGGCGCATGATGTAGCCGAGCCAGTTGTTGCCGCTCTCCGTCGCGCCGACCTGGGCGCCTTTCATGAACACGACGCGCCGGGCGGGATGCACCGCCGACAGCGCGTCCATCACGTCCTTGAGGTAGGGCGTGCGGCTGGTGCGCCAGGGGCCAGGCTCCGCCGAGGCGCGACTGCCGAGCATGCGATGGCGCTCGGCCCATTCCGAGACGGTGAGTTGCGGTGGTGGCTGGAGCATGGCGCCGACGCGGCGGCGCACATGCTCACGGCTGCGGAGACCGGTCCCCTCCGAGGCCTGCTGGATCGAAGCGATCGGCCGCCTCCGTCAGCAGGTCGTTGATGTGGCTCTGCAAGATGGTCTGCAGCAGATGCGCATCGACGCTGATCTCGGCGGCGATCAGGCCCGAGACACGCGTCGGCCGGGTTAAGAGCACATGTTTTGCCGCTCTCGCCGGTCGCAATGCGCGCCGAACGAGTGAACTTCACACGGCAAGCAAGTGGAGTAATCTACCAAAGCTACGCCGCTCGGGTAGCGGCTAAAAAGGCGCCGACTTTCCTCTGTAGCAGGGCAGACTGTGTCTCGAGGTCCTTGGCCGACGATGACACATGCTCCGCAGCCTGGCCGGTCTGTGTCGCTGCCGCCCGCACGCCGTCGATATCGCTCGCTGCAGCGCTCGCGCCTCTGGCCGTGCCTTCCACACTGCGAGCAATCTCGCGCGTTGCGGCCCCTTGCTCTTCGACCGCGGCGGCAATAGCCGAAGTTGCACCGTCGATCTGCTGGATCGTCACGTTGATACCGCGGATGGAGGTAACGGCTGTTTCAGTGGCGCCCTGAATGGCTACAACCAGGCTGCCAATTTCCTCCGTGGCCTTCGCCGTCTGCGCAGCCAATTGCTTCACCTCGCTGGCGACAACAGCAAAGCCCTTGCCCGCATCCCCGGCTCGCGCCGCTTCGATCGTGGCATTGAGTGCCAGCAGGTTGGTTTGCCCCGCGATGCCCGAGATGATCTGAACCACATGACCAATCCGGCCAGCGCGCTCCGTCAGCGTCACCACGGCCGTAGTGGCGTCGGTTGCTTGAGCAACGGCATCGCGCGCCACGACGGCGGCTTGGCTCACTTGGCGCGAGATCTCATTAACCGATGCAGCGAGTTCTTCCGTCGCCGACGCAACGGTCTGGGTGTTGGCCGTCACTTCACTCGTAGCTCCAGCGGCAGCTATGGTGCGTGTGCTTGCCTCCGCCGCAGCGGACGAGAGCTGACCTGCGCTTTGGCTTAGGGCGACGGCTGCCTCCGAGACCACACCAACGATCGAGCCAACATCGCGTTCGAAGCCCGCAGCGAACTCAACAACCTTTCGAGACTTGTCCTCCATGGATGTCCCGGCATCATTGATCGAGCGAGCGGCACCCTCATAGACGCCGGGCAAGCCACGCAGGAGGACTTTGCGATGGAACCGCCCTTCCGCAGCGGCCTTCATTGCGCCGCCAGCCTCGCGCACAAAGGCGTCCGTGATATCGAGCGCATGATTGGCAGCATGCTGGATATCGCCCACTACGCCGGGCTCGTTCACGTTAAGGACACGTTGCTCAAGGTCTCCCGCGCCGGCCGCGCGAAGCACCTTCACCGTGTATTCTAGGCGCCCTTGCGAGCGGCGTACGGAAAGCACCGAAACCGCCGCCGTCAACAAGCCGGCAGCCGTGAAAGACCAGACTAGGCCTAAACCTAAATCAAGGGACGCCGATAGAGCCGTCATCACGAGTGCGACGATAGTGCCGGCAAGAAGCAACGGAACTCTACATAGAGAAAGCGAATTGCTCATAGCTGAGGTCCCCTTCACTTAGCATTGCGGTGAGTGTTGCGGTGCCGGCCTGGAGGGCCTTGTCGCGATCCGGTTGGCTCGCCTCGGCTGCGAGAAGGCGGTGATAGACCGGTTCGATACGGGCGATCTGTGCAGGGTCCGGCTTGCGGCGGTTGGAGTGGTAGCCCACGACCTTGCCAGCGGGGTTTAGCGAGGCGGTGACATGCGCGAAGACCCAATAGTGGTCTCCGTTCGTTGCCATGTTTTTCACGTAGCCGAAGAACTCGCCGCGGGCCTGGATCGTCTCCCACATGAGTCGGAATACGGCTCGGGGCATGTCGGGGTGGCGAATGAGATTGTGAGGCTGGCCGATGGCCTGCGCCGCTGTCAGCCTCGAGACCCGAAGGAACACGTCGTTGCTGTAGGTGATGCGCGATTCAAGGTCCGTCTTGGTGACGATGATTTCTGAATCGCCAAAGGGGCTTTCGCGCCCAGTCGGTCGAGGTTTGCTATGTGCCATGGGGGCCCTCCTCCTCAGATTACGCGCCCCGATTTCTTTCTCGAATCAAAACAAAGCAGCGCGGTGTCACGATTTTCTGACATCTCCGCCGTTTGAGTTTCCAGACGCTGCCGCCGACATGCCCTCCAATCTGCGCGTCAGGTGGAGTAAGCTTGACTTCTTCACGCTGCGCTGTTGCGCGCCCTGGCCCACCTGTTCACGGCTGCGGCGGGCGATTGCTTCCGAGGCCTGCTGGATCGAAGCGATCGGCCGCCTCCGTCAGCAGGTCGTTGATGTGGCTCTGCAGGATGGTCTGCAGCAGATGCGGATCGACACTGATCTCGGCGGCGATCAGGCCGGAGACGCGGGCCGACCAGTTCAGCAGCGCGTCGCGCATGGTGCTGCCGATCTCGTCGAGCGCGGCGTTTGCCTCGCTGACATCGAGCAGGCGGCGCTTGATCTCGTCGAGCGAGAGGCGCTGCGCCTCCACCTTGAGTGCTAGCTGCGCCACCTTGAGCCGGGCGAAGGGCGTGCCGTCGGCACCGGCGCCATTGGCCAGGGTCGAGCGGGCGGGGTCGGCGGTTTCGGTCAGGTGGCGTCGGGTCTTGTCGACATCCCACTGACCGTCCGGCTCGCGGGCGATCCGCCCCGCCCGTTCGGCCTTGTGGAAGGCGGTATCGCTGACGCCGAGGCGCCGCGAGGCCTCGCGCGTGGAGGCGGTCAGTTCCCGCATGGCGGTGATCTCCCGCCGGTAAGTTGGTGCCTAGACCGGTTCGGCTCAGCTGTCGAAAGGCAAGCGAGCCGCATCATAGTTGCGGCAGACGACCCGGTCCTGCCCAGCCTGCTTTGCGCTGAACATTAAGAAGTCCACCATATCCAATGCATCTGCTTCGTCACAGGGTCGCGTCAGAAAGCTTACGGCGCCAACGGATACGGTGATTGGCCAGCCAGCGGAATCGCTTTGCGTTTTCACCAAAGCACGAATGCGCTCCCCAGCCAGTGCTGCCTCGGATCCGTCTCCACCCACCAGGATCGCTGCAAATTGGTCATCCCCAATGCGGGCAGCAATATCCTCAGCCCGCAAGCATGCCCGTAGCGCGACCGATACCTCTTGCAGCAAAGCGTTCCCCACTCTCCAGCCCAGAGCTTCGTTGATGCCCTTGAGTCCGTCCAGGTCGAAGTAGAGAAGGGAGAATGGATTGCGATCCCGCTCCTGCCGGGACAGCGTTTGAGATAAAGCGTGGAGGAAGGCAGGGCGGTTCGGCAGGCTCGTGGCGTTGTCTATCATACTCTGCCGTCCAGCCCGGATGGCAGCACGGCGAAGGCTCATCATGGTCGCGAAGCTGCGACCCAGTGCTTCAATCGCAGCGATCGCCTGCGCCGAGAGTTTTTGTGGCTCTCGATCCATGATGCTTAGCCCGCCCAGCACCGCTCCCTTTGAATCAGTGAGAAGCACGCCGGCGAAAAAATGGATATTCGCTGCTGCTTTGGTCGGCAGCTGTTGCGGCACCCTCCTGTCAGACCTGATATCAGGTACAATCATGAGGTTATCGGGCGGGAGCAGCGTTTGGGCGCAAATGGCGAAGTCGTATTCGGCTTCAGAGGCACCGAGGCCGATAGGCAACGGGTCGGCTGGCCCGGCGCCAACTGTCGTGATGATTGCAGTCACGCATCCTGAAAAATTGAGGACGAGGCGAAGCAGTTCCGTGCAGGTCGCCCGATACTGCACCTCCTCAGCTTGATCGATTCCAAGTCGCTCGGACAAGTCCATTCGAATTCCAGCAAGTTCAATGGATGGCACGTGACGAAGCCCTCGAGCGCATGCGCGGAGTCAATTGCGGTTGCGCACAGGTGCGAATTGGGCGACGGCGCGAATGATGCCACTTCGCGAAGGATGCGTCCTGTATGACGCACACCGCACCGACCACCCGGACGAAGAAAACACGCGGAATGGTTAAGATGCCCTTGACCAGCCCCCATTGAGTGGTCCGGGTGAAATTTTAGTGGGCCATCGCAGCCGAGCCTGCTCCTGAGCTGATCTGCGGCCTGGCCAGTGGCTCAGTCTCCGGGGCGGGCGGGCGGTACCCGAGCGACGAGTGCGGCCGGATCCGGTTGTAGTGCCGTCGCCATTCCTCGATCAGCACCTGCGCCTCCCGCAGCGTGTTGAACACCTCCCCGTTCAGCAGTTCGTCACGCAGCTTGCCGTTGAAGCTCTCCACGTAACCGTTCTCCCACGGGCTCGCCTTCTCGATGTAGGCCGTCTTCGCCCCGACGCCGGCGATCCAGCACTTCACCGCCTCGGCCACGAACTCCGGCCCTTGGTCCGAGCGAATGTGCGCCGGCTTCCCGTGCCTCAGGAACAGATCGGCCAGGGTGTCGATGACATCCGACGAGGTCAGCCTCCGCGCCACGCAAATCGCCAGCGCCTCGCGCGTGAACTCATCCACCACGCACAGCATCCGGAACTTCCGCCCGTCCCGCGTCCGGTCCTCAACAAAATCGTAGGCCCAGACATGATTGGCATGCTCCGGGCGTAGCCGCACGCAGGAGCCGTCCGCCAGCCACAGCCTGCCGCGTTTCGGCTGCCGCTGCGGCACCTTCAGCCCTTCACGCCGCCAGATCCGCTCGACACGCTTGCGGTTCACCGCCCAGCCCACACCTCGCAGCAGGGCCGTGATCCGCCGATATCCATACCGCCCGTAGCGCTTCGCCAACTCGACAACTTCGGCCGTCAGCGCCGCCTCGTCGTCGGAGCCGCGCGGCCCCTTTCCTCGGGCCCAGCGGATGCGGCAAGAGTACCTTGCTGATGACTGTCGCCGGGCTGGAAGCACCAAGCTCGGGCGAGGTGCGGCTCTTCGGCCAGCGCATCGACGCGCCGTCGCCGAAGGTCGGCATGATCTTCCAGGACCCGACCCTGCTGCCGTGGAAGTCCATCCTCGACAATGTGATCTTCCCTGCCCGGGTGAAGGGGGTTGCGCTCGGCCCGTATCGCGACCGTGCGCATCAGTTGCTCGACGCGGTGGGGCTGCACGGCTTTGCCGACAAGCGGCCGGGAGAGCTGTCCGGCGGCATGCGCCAGCGCGCCGCGATCTGCCGCGCGCTGATTGATGATCCCGCCGTGATGCTGATGGATGAGCCCTTCAGCGCGCTCGATGCCATCACGCGCGATGAGATGAACGAATTGTTGCTCGCGCTCTGGCAGCAACTTCGCAACACCGCCCTTTTCGTGACCCACAGCATCCCGGAGGCGATCTTCCTGTCAGATCGTATCATCGTGATGGGCGCCCGGCCCTCCCGCATCGTGGCGGATGCGTGACCGCCTGATCATTGCCGATCACGAGAGCCGGTGCCCGCGCCGTCCAGGCGGCATCCGGCGTCGCGGCGAAGACCTTGTCGAAATAGCCGCGCACCTCATCGGGGCCGGTGTAGGTGTCGCCGGCGAGCGGCCCGACCGCGTTGATGAAGACACCATCGGGCGCGAAATGCGCCGCGATGGCGGCCGCGTCATGCGCGCGGAAGGCCTTGCCGATCTCGGCGAGGAGGTCGGTGACTGACAGATTCGTCGTGGTCATGTGCTTGCTCCATTTGGGTTTCAAAGACGGTCGCGCAGCCCGAGGCGCTCGATAATCGGCGCCCAGCGCGTGCTTTCGGCGGCGATGAGCTGCTCGAGTTCGTCCGGCGTGCTGCCCTTGGCGGTGAGGCCTTGTGGCGAGAAGGCCGCCGCCACCGCGGGGTCCCGCAGCGCGGTGTTCACCTCGACGCTCAGGCGTTGGACGATGGGCGCTGGCGTGCCCGCCGGCACGAACATGGCGAACCAGCCGCGCACATCGAAGCCGGGAAAGCCCTGCTCGGCCACGGTGGGGACAGACGGCAGAAAGGGGATGCGCTCGGGCGTGGTGACGGCCAGCGCGCGGGCCGCGCCGGATTGCAGATGCGGCAGGATGCTCAGCGTTGTCATCAGGAAGTCCAGCCGCCCCCCGAGCAGATCGAGATCCGCCTGGGCCCCGGCGCGATAGGGCACATTGTTCATGCTGAGGCCCGCCTGCTGGCTCAGCAGCTCGATGCCCAGATGGGTGATGTTGCCGGCGCCAAAGGACCCATAGTTCAGGTGGCCGGGCCGCGCCTTGGCCAGCGCGATGAAGTCGGCCAGGGTCCGCGCGGGGCTCTGCGGCGGTACCACCATGACATAGGCGTTTTCCGTCATCATTGAGACGGCGGCGAACTGGTTGGCGCGATAGGGCAGGGTGCTGCGCAGCAGCGGGTTGAGGCTCTGGCTGGTGCCGGTGCCCATGAACAGGGTGCGGCCATCCGGCGCTGCCTCCGCGGCAGCCTGCGCGCCGATGATGAGGTTCGCGCCCGGCTTGTAGTCCGGCACGATGTTTGCGCCGATTGCGGGTCCGACGCGATCGCCGACCATGCGTGCCACCAGGTCGGCGGTGCCGCCGGTGCCATAGGGGATAATGAAGCGCACCGGGCTTGCGACCAGGGGCTGCGCGCGAAGGGAGCCAGAACCCGCGAGGGGAGCAAGCGCCATGGCGGCGCTTCGGCGCGTGATGACAGGCATCATGGGGCAAAGATCCTCTCAAGGTCGATGACGGCGTCGCGGAGGAGGGGCGCGACCATGGACCGCAGCCGCTCCTCCGGCATCGCATAGACAGGCCCGGCGGCAGTGAGTGCGACCAGCAGCCCGGTCTGGGCCAGGTTTGCGCGGCCTCCGCGCATGTTTCGCTGGATGAGCCAGGTCCGGATGTTCCCGCCGCCACGGCCGCTTGCCGGTGCACATCAGGCACCGCATCCTGGCCGCATCAGGGCGGAGGCGGACCATGGCTGCGCATCTTCATCAATGGCCGGCACAAGGCCGGGTTCATCACGGCGCGGCGATCGCGCAGGCCCTGCCGCGCGAGATCGCCGAGGCGAGGCGCGTTGTGCTGGTTTCGCCCCGTTCCCTCGCTGGCAGTGCTTTGGCCGCCGAGGTGACGGCGGTGATCGGCGACCGCCTCGCCGGCAGCTACGCGGCGATGCGCGCGCATAGCCCGGTGGAGGATGTGCTGGCCCTCGCCGCCCTGATGCGGGATCGGCAGGCCGACCTTGTCGTCGCCTTGGGCGGTGGTTCAGTCATCGATGGCGCCAAGGTGGCCTGTCTCGCCGTGTGGCGCGGCATCACCGATACGGGCGGGTTGATCGGCGCCGCCACGTCACGCGGCAGCGAGCCCGGCTTCTGGGATGGCGCGGCGCCGAGCCCGCGCATCGTCGCCGTGCCGACCACGCTTTCGGCCGCGGAATTCGCCCCGCATGCGGGCTACACCGATCTCGCGGCCGGGCGAAAGTATCGCGCGCTCGACCCCTGGATGGTGCCGCGCGCGGTCATCCTCGACCCGGCGGGGACGCTGGAGACGCCTGCACCGCTGCTGCTCTCCTCCGGCATCCGCGCCCTCGACCATGCGGTGGAACGCTGGTGCTCGACCCGGCCGACGGCATTCTCTGATGCGGTGTCGCAGCAGGCGATGATCATGCTGGCCGAGAACCTGCCGCGGCTGCACGGACAACCCGGCGACATGGCCGCGCGCGCCGCCTGCCAGTATGCCGCTTGGCTCTCGGTGATGGGGGGCTGGTCGGGCGTGCCAGTGGGGGCGAGCCATGGGATTGGCTATATCCTGGGCGCTGCGAAGGGGGTGCCGCATGGCATCACCTCCTGTCTCATGCTGCATGCCGTGATGCGCTGGAACGCGCCGGTGAATGGGCAGCGCCAGGCGCAGGTCGCGCGGATTTTCGGGGCCGAGGCGGCAGGCCCGGCGATCGAGGCCTTTGTGCGTGGGCTTGGCCTGCCCACGCGGCTTTCGGAGCAGGGGATCACGGCCGCGGACTTCCCCGGCCTGGCGGCGCGATGGACCGGTGATGCGCCGATCGCGACCAATCCCAGGCCGATCCGCGATGCCGCCGATCTGGTGGAGATCCTGCAGCTGGCGATGTGAAGTGGCGGATGCCGCGCGGGCGATTCACGCCCAAGTCTCTTGTCCTGCGTGGCGCGAAACTCCTATCGTTCGGATCTTGATCCCGGCATGTGCCGCCCTTGGTCCCGTGCCGGTGGGGCATTCCTGCTCGACAGACCGCCGCAGAAGGACACTTGCTCATGCCGCTTGAAAACCATACCGCGCGCGACATCACGCTTGCCGATGCACGCCATCAGGCGCGCGTTGATCTCGCAGCGGCGCATCGCTTGGCCGTCCGCGACGGCTTCCATGAGGGCATCTTCAACCACTTCACCCTGCGCGTGCCCGGCACCAGCGACCGCTACTATCAGATCCCCTTCGGTCTGCATTGGAGCGAGGTGACCGCCTCCTGCTTCATGGAAGTGGGCTATGATGGAGAGATCCGTGAGGGCGAGGGCATGGTCGAACGCTCGGCCTATTGCATCCACGCGCCGATCCACCGGCTCCTGGATACCGCCGCGGCGGTGTTCCATACCCACATGCCCTTCACCAGCGCGTTGGCGCGTCTGGAGGACCCGCAGATCCTGCCCATCGGCCAGACCGAACTCGGCACCATGATGCGCACCGCCTACGACGCGACCTACACCGGCCCGGCCTTCGATCCGGCCGAGGGCGAGCGCTTGGCCGGCGTGATCGGCGACAAGACGGTGCTGATCATGGCCAATCACGGTGTGGCCACCGTCGGCCGGAATGTGGCCGAGGCCTATGACCGACTTTACTACATGGAGCGCGTCGCGCAGGTGCAGCTCTACGCCATGTGGACCAACCGCCCGCTCAAGCGCCTGCCGGAGGAGGTGGTGGACCACACCATCAACACCTATCGCGGCACCGCGCCCAAATATGGCGACCGCTCCAATGCCGAATGGCATTTCGATGCGCTGAAGCGGATCCTCGACCGCAAGGAGCCCGACTACAAGGACTAACGGCGCCGAGCCGCCTGCCTTAGCGGCTCGCCACCAGTCGCTGGGCGGCGCGCATGCCGCGAATCTCCGTCTCCTCGATTTCGGCGGCGGCGATGACTGGAATCGTGGTTGAGCCGGCTCGGGCACGTTGATCTGCTTCGAACAGGCCTGCGAAGCTAGGATGCGGCCACAGCCCAGCGCTATCTGAGGCGGATCCCCGCCGCTTGGCCGTACTCCAGTGTCGCATCCGCCGGCATGACTCCGTGGTTGGCCAGCAGGAAGGCCACAATAGCCAGCTTCTCGACGTCGTTGATCTGGTTGGGATCATTGAACGGCATGGTGAGCTGATTGTACTCGAACAGCCCCAGCGCGGTCTCGAATTTCCGAATCTGCGCGCGCGGTCCCCAGATCGGCGTCTGGTAGGCCGCGCCGCGTTGGCCATCCTCGCCGTGGCAGGCGGCGCAGTTTTCCATGTAGAGGCGATGGCCGTCCGCTACCTGGCGGGACTGCTGCGTGGTGCCGGAGGCGGCTCCGAACCAAGCCAATAGACCCACCAGCGGCAGGGCAAGCAGTGCAATACGCATCTTGATCGAATCCCGGGGTCTGAGATGCGGGCGAGGGGCTTGCGTCCCTCGCCCGCCAACGAGCGTCAGGCGACTTCGACGCGGAACTTCGGAATGGCCCAATTGGCCATGCCAAGGCTGTTGAGCGGCACCGTGGTGGGCTGTGTGGTGCCACTGTTGTCGGTGGTGCGCGTCTCGATCACGTGCTGCCCCGCGGTCGCATTCCACGGCGCCGTGAACCGAACCCAGGTGTACTTGCCGAGGTTCGGCGGACGGATCGTGGCTTGCTGCCATGCGCCGCCATCGATGCGCACTTCCACGCCACGCACGCCATGCTGCGGCGCCCAGGCATAGCCCGTGAGTTCCTGCTGGCCCGCCGAGAGGCGCGGCACCTGGCCGCGCTGCAGCGGATAATTGGCGGGCACGGAGGGCGAGCGCTCCAGCACCAGCGGAACCGTGATGAAGGATTTCGGCGGCATCCAGGTGACCATCGGGCCCTGGATGTCGTCCGCCGTCACGCCGATGAACTCATCATCGGGCGAGAACTCGGGGCGCGCATAGGTTGGGCCGATATAGACCTCGCCCCTCGTGTTCAGCCGGCTCCACACGCGACGGTCGGTGACGCGGATTTCCGTCAGCCACTTGATGGAAGCCGTGCCACCCCAGCCCGGAACAACCATTCGCACCGGCGCGCCGTGGTCAGGGATCAGCGGATTGCCGTTCATGGCGAAGCACACGCCCATGTCGTCCTGCAGGGAGACGACGTCGCTGTAGGGCATGGGCCGGCCCATGTCGTTGCCATCCACGCCGGACCAAAACAGCACCGTGCGGGCGCCAGACTTGATGCCGACACGGGCGAAGATCTCGCTCATCGGTACGTATTGCCACTCGGCCTGGCCTACGGCTCCCATGACCCAGTTGCCGCCAGCGACCTGCTGCCCGCTCAGCCCGTCCTGTTCCCAGAACAGGGTGCGGCCGTTGCCGTGGCATTCCATGGTGGCGATGATGCTGCGGCTGCGCATGCCCAGCAGGTCGTTGTAGGACAGCTCGATCGGCCGCTCGACGGAGGTGCCGTGGATGCGGAGCTTCCAACTCTCGCGCGCGAGGATCGGGCGCTGCTCTGCGGTCGGCGTCGCGTAGTGGTTGCGGACGTAGAACTCCTCGACCGGGGTCATGAAAGTCTTGAAGTTCCAGTAATTGCCGGAGCGCACGGTCGCGCCGATGTTCAGCACGCGGCTGTCATCCTTCAGGATGGGCCGGCGGGCCGGCGGCGGCGCCGCGGGGGCTGCCGCCGTCTGAGCCGAGGCGGGCGTCGTTCCCCCGGCCACCATGGCAGCCGCTCCGAAGGCCGCGGCCGAGACGAACAATCCCCGGCGCTGGGCGTTGGTGCCATTCTTCAGGACGTCGGTGGCGAGGCGCTCGGCCCCCTCGCGCTGCTTCCGCTCAGACATTCGCTTGCTCTCCCTGTTCGCCCGTTGCGTCGGGCGTGAGACAGGGGACAGCAACCGGCGTGCCAACCATTCGGCGCGCGCAAAGCCGTCGTTTTCAGGGCGCGGAGGAGTTGCTTGTCCGAAAAGCCGGACTGTCCGCGCAGCGTCAGTCCGACGTTCTGGACTCTTCGGTAGTCGTGCGGATCTGCAGGCGCTTCACCTTATCGAAAAGGGTCGAGCGCGACACGCCGAGCCGGAGCGCGGCCTGGGCCACATCTCCGCCCGTCGCGGCCAGAGCTTCCAGGATCGCACGCCGCTCCGCTCCGTCCCGCGCTTCCGAGAGGCTTGGGCTGGGCACGGCGGCGGCGCGGGGGCGCTCTTGCATGCGCTCCGGGAACAGGTCGCCAGGGCCGATCCAATCCGCCTCCGCCAGCGCCACGGCGCGTTCGACGCGGTTGCGCAGCTCGCGGATGTTGCCGGGGAATTCATGGCCCGCCAGCGCCTCCTCCGCCAGCGTCGAGAAGCCCCGCGGCGCTCGGCCAAAGCGTTGGCCGAACTCACCCAGGAAGCGGCGCGCGAGCGGCAGCACATCCGCCGCCCGATCGCACAGTGGCGGCATGGCGATGCTGATAACAGAGAGGCGAAAGAAGAGGTCCTCGCGGAAGCGCCCCTCGCGCATGCGGGCCGTCAGGTCGGCGTTGGTTGCGGCCAGCACGCGCGCGCGCAGTGGCAGGTCGCGCTCACCGCCGACGCGGCGAAAGCTGCGCTCCTGCAACAGCCGCAGCAGCTTGGTCTGGAAGGCGGGTGGTAACTCCGCCACCTCGTCGAGAAACAGCGTGCCCGCGCCGGCGCGCTCGGCCACACCCTCATGGCGCTGTGCCGCGCCGGTGAAGGCGCCGCGCTCATGGCCGAAAATTTCGCTCTCCAGCAATTCACTCGGGATGGCGGCGCAATTCAACGCCACGAAGGGCGCTGCCGCCTGCGCGCCCTCATCGTGCAGGAAACGCGCCGCGACTTCCTTGCCTGAGCCGCTGGGGCCGGTCAGCAGGACGGTGGAGTCGATCATGGCGACGCGGCGCAGCATCCGCTCCACTTGGCGGATCGCTGGTGCGTCACCCAGCGCGAACCCATCCGTGGCGGCCCAGCGCGGCGCCAGCAGCTGCTCGATGCGCTGAAGCAGCATCTCGATGTCGAAGGGCTTGGTGATGTAGTCGGCGGCCCCGGCACGCATCAGCCGCACCGCCTGCGCCACGTCCCCATGGCCTGTGATGAAGATGGTAGGCAGACCACCGCCGGTGGCTGTGTGGACGGCTTCGCCCGTCATGTCGGGCAGGCGGATATCGCAGAGAAGAAGGTCCGGCACGCTGCGAGCCAGGCCCTGAACCGCCTCGGCGCCGCTGCGGAACCAGCGCACCTGGTAACCTTCCACGCCTAGCCAATCCACGATGGATTGCCCCATCACCGGATCATCCTCGACCAGCGCCACGAAGGGCGCGGGGTCAGGCTGCGGTGGCGAGGTGTGGCTGGGCGGCATAGGGAATCCGGATGGTGATGGTGGTACCGGGCGAGCCGGCGATCTCGACCGTGGCGCCCAGTTCGCGGGTCAGCCGGGCAACGGTCCAGATGCCCAGCCCTCCGGCCGCAGGCAGCGCATCGCCATGGCGGCCAAGGAGGATGGCGGCGGCCTCTGGCGGCAGGCCTGGCCCCTCATCCGACACGGACAGCAGCAGCCCGTCGGCCTCGCTTTCCGTTCGCACACGCAGGAGGGCGCCGGGCGGCGAGGCGGCGCAGGCGTTCAGCAACAGGTTCAGCGCGATTTGCCGGAAGGCCTGGGCAGGCGGCAATGGCCCGCCTTGCAGCGCCACCTGCCAATCGAGCGCAAGTTCCCGCCGCCGCGCCTCGCTCTCGATCAGGAGGCGCAGGTCCTCGACATCATGCGCTGTGAGTGGACGTGGGTCGGCCTCGCCACGCCACAGGATGAGCGAGGCGCGGACGATGTTGTGGATGCCGGTGAGGCCGCGCTCCAGCAGGTCCGCCGCGCGGTGGCGGCGCACCGGGTCGTCGCCGTGGCGCTGGATCATCCGCACGGCGTTGAACAGCCCGCCAAGTGGGTTGTTGACCTCATGCGCCATGGCGGAGGCATAGCGGCCGACCAGCGCGCGGCGCTCCTCCGCCGCCAGCCGCGCGAGCAGCGCCTCGCGGTCCGCGACGGCCGCGGCGGCGGCGTTGTAGCGGCGGAAAGCGCGACCCTCGGCGCTGTGGTCGGGGGGCAATTCGGCTTCGGGGATGGTCTCAAGCCGCCCATCCGTCGCGCGGGCGAGGCGGGCCGAAAGCCGGAACAGCGGGCGCAACATCCGCTGCACCAGCAGCCATCCAAGCCCCGCGAAGAGGACGGTCAGTGCCGCGTTCACACCAAGCAGCGCCAGGACCGCCTCGCGCCGCTCGGCCAGCAGGGCGGAGAGATCCACCTCCGCGGCGATGCGCCCGACCGCAACGCGTCCCTCGGTCAGTGGACGATGGACCCATGTGCTGGCGCCATCGAGCACGACCACCGGGGCGGGTTGCGCCTCTCGCGGGGCGGGCGCGCCGACCGGGTGCCGCAGGGGATCGGAGGCCGCCAGCACGTGCCCATCGGGCAGAACGACCAGCACCCGAATGGCAGAGACTGCGGCGTAGCGGCTGCGTGAGCGGTCCAGCGCGTCAAACGCCTCCCACGGATCGCGTCGGATCGTCGCCGGCATCAGCGCCGTCGAGAGCCCGTCCAGATAGGCTTCCGTCAGGTCCTGGAAGTGCTGCGCCTGGGCCGCCTCAAGCCGGAGCAGCACGAGCTTCGAGACGATGGCCGACACGCCGATCATCAGGGCAGCCACTAGCAGCGGCACCTTTAGCGAGAGCGGGACCTGGCGGAACCAGCGGATCGGCATCAGCCGGCATCCCGTGTGCGAAGCCACATCGCCTCGATGGAGGCGAACAACGACGGGTCGGCCTCGGCGAAGCCGTCGAGGCGCAGGGTGGAGAGGATGGCGCGCCCCGTCGCGTCCTGCGGCATAGCCAGCAGTGCCTGGCGGATGTCGCGCCGCAGCCCGGGGTCGCCTGCACGCGCGGCGGCGATGGGCGGGAAGCCCATCGGGGCCGATCTCTCGACGACGCGCGTGGTCGCGACTAATGGCGCCTCGATATCGGCCATCACGTCCCAGACATAGCCATCCACGGAGCCGGAATTCGCGAGACCGGCGGCGACAGCGCGGATCACGTTGCGGTGGCCATAGGTGAAGAAGCTGCGCGCGAAGAAGGTGGCCGGGGCGGCGCCAAGGATGTCCAGCGCGGCGCGCGTGACGAGAAAGCCCGAATTGCTGTCGGGGTCGGAGAAGGCGTGGATGTCGCCACGCAGATCGGCCAGGCCTGTGGCCTCGCGGTCCCGGCGCACGATGAGGTAGGCCTGATAAAGCGGCGCACCGCGATAGGCGGGCACGGCCAGCACCTCCAGTGCCTCACGGTGCTGGACGAAGGGGTACCCGCAGATCCACGCTGCATCGAGTTGGGCCGCTACCAGGAGGGAGGTGACTTCGCGATAGGTGCGCCGCTTCACGACCGTCACCGCCCGCCCGAGCCGTCCGGCCAAGTAAGCCTCAATCTGGCGCACCAGCACGATGTCGGAATCGAGGAAAACGGGCGTGAGGCCGAAGGTGACAGCCTGCGCCGCCTGCAGTTGCGGCGCAGCAAGGGTGCCGCCGATCGCCGCGCCCAAGACGCGACGGCTTAGGCCCGCGGCGGGCAGTGCCTCTTTCATACGCGACGTTTCTCCTCGCCCCTGCCTTGTAACCTAGGCTTTGGCGGCCGCCTCCCTCAAGCGGCGCGCGCCAGGGTGGCGCTTCGGTCCGTTGGCAGCGCCAGCGTCAACACCCAGCAGATGGCGAGCATCAGGGCCGAGCTGACCAGGCAGGCGGTAAGCCCCACCCAGGCATAGAGCAGGCCGGACAGTAGCGTGCCGGCGAAGCGCCCGGCCGCGTTGGCGGCGTAGTAGAAGCCAACATCCTCGGCCGCTTTCTCGCTGCCGGCATAGGCCAGCACCAGGTAGGAATGCACCGAGGAATTCACCGCGAAGGCGATGCCGAACAGGCACAACCCGATTGGCACGATGATGTCGGGACGGGGCGCGCCCGCCAGCAGCAGGACGGCGAGCACGGCGGGGATGATGGCCAGCCTCAGCGACCAGAAGCGTGCCGCCGGGACTTCCGAGGAAAGGCCATCGGCGCTCTTACGGATGACGGCCGGCGCCGCCGCCTGGATCACGCCGTAGCCGATGGTCCAGACGGCCAGGAAGCCGCCGACCATCGTGAAGATCCAGCCCGAGGCGTAGAGGAACACGGGCAGGCCGACGACGAACCAGACATCGCGTGCACCAAAGAGGAACACGCGTGTGGTCTGCCCCCTCAAATGTGGCCCCTTTGGAGCAGTCCATTGGCGAGGGCGATCTCCAAATCCTGCAGCTGCGACGGAGCTTTGATGAAGAGATCGCGGCCAAGCTGCAGGAGGCACAGCGGAGTCTGGTTGAGGCTCAGGAGCGGATGACCTCGGCGGAGGATCAGGTGCGTCGGCTGGAAATCCGCGCGCCTGTCTCGGGCACGGTGGTGGGGCTTGTGGTGCACACCGTGGGAGCAGTGGTCACGCCGGGTCAATTGCTGAGGCAGACCGTGCCTGGCGAGGATTGGCTTTTGGTAGAGGTGGAAATCCGCGTGGAGGATGTGGAGCGGTTCAACCCAACGTGGATTTGGCGGCTTCCGGCTCTACAGCTTCTTGATTTTGTGCGGCCCGGTGGGGGGAAGAGGAAAAGGCGGGCGCTCCTCTCGTCCTTCGAGGATCCGGGAAGCCTCCATGAGAAGTTCTAGGTCTTCCGTCAGCATCGCCGAGAAATCGATGCCGGAGGGTACGTCTGCCGCTCGCGACGCTCCCTGAGCCTCAACGTCGTTGCTCCACGGGAGCAAGCTCCTTGTATCCCATTTCTGCAGAAAGTTCACGGCGCGCAGATCACCTGCCGCAGCTTTATTCACGAGCTGCTTGGCGATGACGTCTCGCTTCGTGACACGGCGCCGCTGACCGTTTTCGGTCAGGGTCACTTTCTGGGCCAACTCCCTGGCGATAGCGGCAGCCAGATCGATCGGGCCAGCCTTGGGGCGACCGCGCGGATTACCGCTCTGTCCCGGCTTAAAGCGAGAGTGCGTCGGCGGGCACCCATAACCGACGGTATAATCGCCGCGGGGACGAGGCTTGGGGCCGTCAGCGGACACGGTCCACCTCCTGCGCTACGACGCCAACCTGCATTCCGCGCGCGGCATAAGTTTGCCCGCTTCCGACATGCATCGCCTCGCCGCCCGACAGCGACTGCCAGCGGCGAATGATCGTGTCCACATAGAGCGGATCCAACTCTAAGCCGTAGCAGCGGCGCCCCACCTGATCCGCGGCAATCAAGGTGCTGCCGCTGCCCAGAAAGGGATCCAGGACAATATCTCCGCGGCGGGTGCAATCGAGGATCGCATCTTTCACCATCGCGACCGGCTTCACGGTCGGGTGCAGCTCGAGGAGGTTGCCTTCCTCCGTAGCGCGGGCAAAGGAATTCGCGCCGGGATAGCGCCAGACGTTGGTGCGGTGACGGCCATTGCGCCCGAGTTCCACGTTGTTGCGGTGGGAGCCGCGGCCGAATTTGTATACCAACACCAACTCGTGCTGGCTGCGGTAAAGCGAGCCCATACCGGCATTGTCCTTGGCCCAGACGCACAGATTTTTGAGCTCGGTATATGCGGCAGAACCGGCCGTCAGCAGCTCCGCCAAGTGGCGCCAGTCCATGCAAACGAAGTGCAACGAGCCATCCTGGCTGTGCTGGGCGAGAAGCTTCAACACCTGGGTGAGAAAGCCCGTGAACTCCACCTGTGTCATCTCGCCCACCGCCATATCGAACTCGCGATGGCGTACCGCGCCGAGGCCGCTCACATGGCCTGCGATCGGCACGTTGTAGGGTGGGTCGGTGAAGACCATGGCCGCGCGCTTGCCATTCAGGAGGTGCTCATAGTTTGCCTCATCCAGGGCGGTGCCACAGAGCAGGCGATGGCGTCCCAGGAGCCACAGATCGCCAGGCTTGGAAACGGCCGGCCCGGTCGGGGCCGGGGCATCCGCGGGGTCCGCCTTGGGCTTGGCCTCAGAGAGGCCGTTCAGACCCTCAATGCGGAAATCGATTTCTCCCATCGTGAAGCCAATGGCCTCCAACTTGAAATCCAAATCGATGGCAGAGAGGTCACGCAACGTCTCGGCCAGAACCACCTCATTCCAGGTGGAGGTCTCAGACAGGCGATTATCCGCGACCATGAAGGCGCGGCCCTGCTCCGGCGAGAGATGATCGAGGCAGATGGTCGGCAACTCCGTCAAGCCGAGGCGCTTGCTGGCCAGAACGCGACCGTGACCGGCGATAACCTGATCATGGCGGTCGATCAGCACCGGCACGAGGAAGCCGAAGGCCTCGATGCTGCGCGCGATCTGACTGATCTGGCGAGCACTGTGCACACGCGGGTTGCGAGGATCGAGCAGCAACTCATCGATGGCGCGATAGACGCAGGCCAGGCGCTTGCCCGGGATGCTGCCGGATCCGGAATGGCCCGACACGGATTTGGACTTGCTCACAGGGAAACCCCTTGCTGACCTCGAGAAGACGGCGGGTCAGCGTGAGAGGCTCAGCATCCGATCCGTCAGCCAGCGGGTGCTGGCGTGACCGGCACTTATTCAGACGCCATCGCGTCACGCGAAACTCTACAAATCGGCGCTGAGTTGTTTATTATTTTGGCAGCTTACGGGGGCGCCCCTTCGCTCGACCGTAGACGGCCGAATAGGCAAGATTGAATGCGCGACCTGTGAGCGTGCCATCGAGCTCCTTTCGGGCTTTTTCAAACAGGACCTTCTTAAGCTGCGACGGATCACTGGTTCGCTGAAGCGACAGCCAGATTTCGCAAGCTGCGGGCGAAGCTGCGACATTGACTTGGCGTATCCGGAGATGAGTAAATCGCAAATTTCCTGTAGCAGCTGCTTCCTGTCGCAAAGAAATGTGCAAATCGTTCCATAACGCGACGTCGATCAGCTTCCGCTCTCCTGAAGGGTTAATGCCACTGGCGATCATACGCCCTGATCGAAGTTTTTCTTTGAGGTTATCAATAATTATTATGCCGACATCGTGGACGTAAATTAAGATATCACTTTCATAACAGGGATTAATTTCATGTATCTGCTTTCTATAATACTAAAATATTCCAATATCTGGTGATGATTTAATGAACAAATCCCATGCTTGATCCATTGAGCTTGGAATTTCTTTGGTGCCGGCAATTTCCCGTATCGGCAGCCAAAGATCTTCATCTAATTGCAGTGCTTCTTTTAAAGATAGTTCCTGCTTCTTCATCTCTGGGAGGCCTCCCGCGCGATTCGAGTAAGTCAGTCGTCCTAAGTCATGGCGTCGTAACTTCCTCGAACGGAAGACCAAAATTTCGGGCGACCCTCCCATTCGCTGGTTGGATGGCGGGCGCCACCGTTGCCCTGGCCTGCGACTAACCGAGGGGCTGCCTGATCCCACAATACATTTCTCTGATAGCTCGATAGAGTTTCCCTGTTCGGTCGTGCGGGAAATTCGCCAGGAAATGTTGATTTCTCTGCGAGTTAGACCGCGTCTAGCTTCCGTAGACGATCCAGAACGCCCAAAATTCCCTGTATTTTCCCGCAAATCAGGGAAATAGGTCGCCCTAAAGCCTCAGACGGGTTCGCTCACGACTGGCCCCACAACCAGCCGGCCTATTCCGGCGCGAGGGCCACCCCGGTCCCGATCATCGAATCCCGCGTGACCAGCGCCGCCAGCCGCTCGGCATCCCAGCCCTCGGTCCCGGGCGGACGGCGCGGGATGACCAGGTAGCGCAGATCCGCCGTGCTATCCACGACGCGGATGCGCGTCGCCTCCGGCAGGGTCAGCCCGAATTCCGCCAGCACGCTCCGGGGGTCCAGTACCACGCGCGCGCGATAGGCCTTGCTCTTGTACCAGGCGGGCGGCACGCCGAGCAGCATGCGCGGGTAGCAGGAGCAGAGGGTGCAGGCGATGACATGGTGCAGCCCCTCCTCATTCTCGAGGGCGATGAGCTCCGGCGCGTCGGGGATGGTGATGCCGAGCTGTCCGACCGCAGCCCGCGCATCGCGCTTCAGCTCCCCATGGAATTCGGGGTCGGTCCAGGCCTTGGCGATGACGCTGGCGCCAAGCTCGGGCGTGCGGCCCTCCTGCAGCTCGATCTGGCGGGTAATCTGCTCGGCGGTCAGGATGCCCTTCTCGATGAGCAATTCCCGCACGGCGCGCTCCAGGATCTGGAAGGGGCCGGGCGGGCACTCGCCATCCTCGATGGGCGCGTGGTCGTGATCATGGTCATGGTCATGGTCATGGTCATGATGATGATGATGATGCGGAGTGCTCATGCGGTGGCCTCACTTTCCAGCCAATCCTCGTAGATGTCGGCCTCGATCTCGTCCTGCGTGGGCTGCCCGTCGGGGCCCAGATGCGGAAAGCGGACGCGATAGAGAAACAGCTTGGGCAGGCCGGGGCGGTGCTGCGCGAGTTGCACCGGATCATGGAAGCGCCCGGCAAAGCCCGTCACCACGCCGCGATGGCCGCGCAGGTAGAAGGGCGTGCGGCAATGCCCGCGCACCGGGCGGTCGGCCACGCGGACCAGCGTGCCGGGCGTGAAGCGCGGCTCAGGCGGCATCGGCCAGCTCCCGCGTGATGGCGGCGAGCCGCGCCTCGATCTCCGCGCGGTCCAGCACCTGCTGCTCGACCAGAAGGTTCGTCAGCGCCTGCAGCCAGCGGTCGTAATAGGGCAGGTGGTCGTAATCCGCTTGTGAGAATTCCTCGATGGCGCGGCGCAGCGCATCCACCTTGAAGGCGCCGCAGGCCGGGCTCGTCAGCAGCATGAGGATGGCGTCCACCCGCAGCTCATAGAGGGTGCGCGGATGCTCGCTGCGATCAATGGGGCCGAGGTCGAGGCCGCCTATGTCATGCATGGCACGTTCGCTGGTCATGACTGGTTCTCCCCGAACAGGATGAGATGCGCCGGGTCGGGGCGCAGATGAACAGTCTCGCCGATGGCGGGCGGCGCCGCCAGCGCCTTGGGTGAAAGGCTCGCCGAGAGGGCAAGGCCATCCGGCCCCTCGGCATAGAGCGAGGCGTGGGCGCCTTTGAAGACGATCTCCGTCACGCGCGCCGGGATGCCGCCGGGCGCGGCCTCGGTCAGGATGGTCATATGCTCGGGCCGGATGCCGAGGCGCACCGGGCCCGGGCTGGCACCGCCCCCTGGGATTTCGCCGCCGCCGGGCAGGCACAGCGCGCCCTCCGGCGTCACCTCGGCGGAGATGAGGTTGGCCTCGCCCAGGAAATCCATGACCTCCCGGCTGCGGGGGCGGGCGTAGAGAGTGGCCGGCCGCTCCACTTCGCGGATGTCGCCCGCGAACATTACGGCCACGCGGTCGGCCAGCGAGAGCGCCTCCTCCTGGTCATGCGTGACGATGATGGTGGTGACCCCAACCTCGCGATGGATGCGCTTCAGTTCCACCTGCATCGCGTCGCGCAGCTTGCGGTCCAGTGCGCCGAGCGGTTCGTCGAGCAGCAGGATGTCGGGCTTGATGACCAGCGCGCGGGCCAGCGCTACGCGCTGCCGCTGCCCGCCGGAAAGCCGTGCGGGGTAACGCTCTGCCATCTCGCTGAGGCGGACCAGTGCCAGCGCCTCCTCGACGCGCTTCGCGATGGCGCTGCGATCCACCCCGCGCATCCGCAGCCCGTAGCCGATATTCTGCGCCACCGTCATGTGCGGGAACAGCGCATAATCCTGGAAGACGAGGCCGAGGTTGCGCTTGTGCGGCGGCAGGCCGAGCACGGAGCGCCCGGCGATGCGGATCTCGCCCCCGCTCACCGGCGTGAAGCCCGCAATCGCCCGCAGCGTCGTCGTCTTCCCGCAGCCCGATGGCCCCAGCAGCGCCACGCATTCGCCATCCGCCACGTCGAGGCTGACGCCGTGCAGGATGCGGTTGCCGCCCAGGGTCACCGCGACGCGATCGAGCTCAAGCCGGGCCATACGGTCTCCTCAGCGGGGGATGGAGAGGGAGATGATCCGCCAGCGCCGCTCCGCCAGCAGGATCAGCAAGGCGATGATTGCGACATAGGCGGAGGAGAAGGCGGCGGGCGTCGGGTCGAGATTCTGGCTGATGTAGTTGAACAGCTCGATGGGCAGGGTGGTCAGGTCCCCGCGCACCAGGAACACGCTGATCGGGTAATTGTCGAAGCTGATGAGGAAGGCAAAGAGAAAGCCGCTGACCAGCCCCGGCGCCATCTGCGGCAGCGTCACCGTGCGAAACACCTGGAAGGGCGAGGCGCCGAGCGAGGCGCCCGCTTCCTCCAGCGAGGGGTTGGACAGGGTGAGGGCGGCCGCCACCGTCCGCACGGGATAGGCGATGACGAGCACGAGATGGCCTATGATCAGGCTCCACCAGGTGAAGGCCATGCCCAGCAGGATGAAGAACTGAATGAGCGCGATGCCGATGGCGACGATGGGCAGCGCGATGGGCGAGAGCAGCAGCGAGGTGAGCATCGCCTTGCCCGGCAGTTCGCTGCGCACCAGTGCCAGCGCCGCCGCCGCCCCCATGGCGGTGGCGAGGGCAGCGGTGAGCAGGCCGATATAGAGGCTCGTGATCGTCGCATCCCAGATGCGGTTGATGCGGCCGATATTCTCGAACCAGCGCAGCGAAAGGCTTTGCGGCGGGAACTCGATGAAGATGGAACCGCCAAAGGCGACCACACCGGTGAAGATCACGGGAAACATCAGGAAGGCGAGGCCGAGGCTGGCCAGCACCGCCACCACGGCGCGAAAGGCGGGCGCGTCAGGCATGGTGGCGGAACATGGCGCGGATGATGAGCGTATAGGCCAGCAGAATCCCAAAGGTGACGAGGGTGAGTGCCACGATCATGGCCGAGCCGAAGGGAAAGTTCAGCTGCACCAGGAATTGCTCGGCCGCCACCTGGCTGATCATCGCCGTGGCGGGCGAACCCAGCATCAGCGGCGTGACGAAGGCGCTCATGCAGATGGCGAAGGTGAGCGTGGTGCCGCCGAAGATGCCCGGCATGGAAAGCGGCAGCACCGTGCCGAACAGGGCGCGCCACGGCCCGGCGCCGAGCGATTGCGCAGCCTCGACAAAGGAGGGCGGGATGCGCGTCAGCGCGCCATAGATCGGCAGGATCATGAAGGGCAGCGCGTAATGCACCAGGGCCACGATGGTGGCCCCTTCGCTATAGACCAGGCGCAACGGCTCCTCGGTGAAGCCCAGCGCCAGCAGCAGCTGGTTCACCGGCCCCGCATCGGCCAGCGTCACCAGCCAGCCGTAGTTGCGCACGATGAGACTTGAGGCGAGCGAGACGAAGATCGTGATGAGGATCGTGGTGCGCCAGAAGGACCGCACCTGGAAGAGAAACAGCGCGATGGGATAGGCGACGAGCAGCGTGAGCAGCGTGGAGATGGCGGAGATCCGCACCGTGCGCTCCAGCGCCCGCCAGGAGCGGCCGGAGCCCCAGACGCGCTCGAACTGATAGAGGCTGAGCCCCGGCCGTGGGTCCAGGTCAGCCGGCGAGGAGCGCAGGCTTTCCTCGACCATGTAGCCGAGCGGCACCAGATAGAAGGCCGCCAGGAAAATCAGCGCGGGCGCGATGAGCAGCAGCCCGGTGAGGCGCGGGGAAGCGCCCTGCATCAGCCGAACACGTTGTTCCATGCATCCGTCAGCCGTGCCCGCTGCTCGGAGAGGAAGCGCCAATCGGCATAGAGGATGTTGTCCGCCGGGCCGAGCAACTCGAGCGTGCGGGGCGAGGGGTTCACATCCTTGTTGGCGGCGCGCGCGTTCAGCACGCTGTCGATCTTGCTCTGGAACTCGCGCGAAAGGCTCATATTCACATAGCGCTCGGCCAGCTCCACGTTCTTCGCGTTCACCGGCATGTTGAGGCCGACGATCTCGCCATGAATGCCCTCGGCCAGCGGCACGGCGGGCCTGATGGGGGCGCCCTGCTCGATGATCGGGTTGATGAAGATTCCGTAGAACGGGACCAGCGGGATCTGGCCCGATTGCAGCATCTGGATGGCCTGGGGCGCCCCGGTATAGGCGATGGCGCCATTCTCCTTCAGCCGCGCCAGGTGGCGGATGCCGGCATCGAGGTCCCGCTGCGCCTCGGCGAAGGGCTTGCCGGTCGCGATCTGCGCCGCGGTCGTCACCATGCGCACGCCGCTGTTCCAGGTGATGGGCGGGATCGCCACGCGCCGGCGCGAGGAGGGATCCCAGAGCTGCGCCCAGGCGTTGGGCTGCGTCGTCTGCGCGCGGGTGTTGTAATAGAGCGTGTGCACCGCATCAATGACGCCGGCCGAGTAGTTGTCGGCCAGCTTGAAGGCATCCCGCAGGCTCGCCCAGTTCGGGATGTTCGCGGGGTTGTGGGCGCGCAGCAGACCCGCCTGGGCGGCGGCAAAGACGCCGGCCTCCGAGAACTGCATCAGGTCCGGCGGGTTGTCGCGCTGGGTGCGCAGCATGCCCAGCATGTTGCCGGTGACGGATTGCTGGACGTTCAGCCGCGCGCCAGTCTCCCGCTCGAAGACCGGGTGGAGCTCGTCAATCCAGAGCCGCGCCAGCAGGCCCTGGTTCAGCACGACATTGAGCGTGCCGGCGCTTTGCGCGCGGCTGGTGACCCAGGGCGCGCAGAGGGGAAGGGAAAGCGCGCTGGCGGCGAGCAAGCTCCGGCGGGAAGCGATCATGACGGGCTCCTTCGATGTCCGGACAAGCTGTCGCGGAAGCAATGCGCGCGTCAAGCCAGCAGGGCGCCGCCCGAGGCCCACCAGGCGGCGGGCATGCCGTGCGCGGCGGCAGTCGCTTCGGCCGCCGTCGCGAAGATGCCGAAACACGTGGCGCCGGATCCGCTCATCCGCGCCAGCCGGCAGCCGGGGGCGGCACGGAGCGCGGCCAGCACCTCGCCGATCACCGGGCAGAGGGCGAGGGCCGGCGCTTCCAGGTCATTGCCGAAGCGGGCGAGATCGCCGGCCATGGCGGCGGCGTCGGACCAGGTGGCGGGCAGGGCGGCGGCGGCAGAGAACCCGCCCTGGCGCGCACGGAAGACGGCGGGTGTGGCCACCGGCACGCGGGGATTGACCAGCAGCAGCCCGCATTCAGGCATGGCGGGGCCGGGGCTGATCACCTCGCCGATGCCCTGCATACGGGCAGGCCGCGAAGCGACGCAGACCGGAATATCGGCGCCGAGCGGGGCGGCGAGGCGGGCGAGTGCCGCCCCGTCCAGCCCACAGCCCCAGAGGCGATTGAGCAGGCGCAGCGCCGCCGCCGCATCGGCCGAGCCGCCGCCAATGCCCGATGCCACGGGCAGATGCTTTTCCAGATGCAGGGCGGCGCCCGCCCTGATGCCGGCTTCCGCCGCCAGGGCGCGCGCGGCGCGCAGCACCAGGTTGTCGGCCTCGGCGGCCAGGCTTTCGCCGAAGGGGCCGGCGAGGGTAAGGCTCAGCTCTTCCGCCGGCGCTGCGGTCAGGCGGTCGGCAGCGGGGCCGAAGACGGCCAGGCTGTCGAGCAGGTGGTAGCCATCCGCGCGGCGACCCGTGACGTGAAGGTACAGGTTGACCTTGGCCGGCGCGGCCTCCTCCAGCGCGTGCATGTCAGCGCCGGGCGGGCCGGGGCAGGCCGGTGTCCAGCTTCGTGCGCAGCCGTGCCGCTTCCGCGGGCTCGGGATCCATGGTGAGTGCCCGCTGCCACTGGAAGCGGGCCTCGCGCTCGCGCCCCGCGGCCCAATACACGTCACCCAGGTGGTCGTTGATGGTGGCGTTGCGCGGCTCCAGCTCCACCGCGCGTTCGAGCTGCGCGATGGCGGGCTGGATCAGCCCCATGCGGAACAGCACCCAGCCCAGGCTGTCGGCGATGTTGCCATCCTGCGGCCGCTGCGCCGCCGCACCCTCCAGCATCGCCTTCGCGCGCTCGAGGTTCACGCCCATGTCGGCCCAGGTGTAGGCGAGATAGTTCAGGACGAAGGGCTGCTCGGGCGAGAGGGCGAGGGCCTGGAGCAGATCCTGTTCGGCGCCGGGCCAGTTGCCGGAGCGTTCGCGCGCGATGCCGCGGGCGTAGAAGAGCGGCCAATCCGCGGGCCGGACCGGCTGGCTGCGGGCGATGGCGCCATCATAGGCCTGGACGGCCTCGGCAAAGCGGCCGCGCCGCCGCTGCAGGTCCCCAAGCCGGGTCAGCGGCTGCGCCACGCCGGGCAGCGCCTCCGCCTGGCGGCGCAGCAGCGCCTCGGCCTCATCGGCGCGGCCCAGACGGTCGAGCAGGGTGGCCTGGCGGAGCTGGGCGGCGCCGTGGAGCGGGTCGCTCTCGGGCACCAGCATCAGCGTCTCGCGCGCCGCCTCCAGCCTGTCGCCCTCGGCCAGGGCATCGGCCAGGAGCATCAGAGCGGGCGAGAAATTCGGGCGCAGCCTGAGGGCGAGACGCGCCATCAGCGCTGCCATCTCCTCCAGACCCTGGCCGCGCAGTGCGCTGCCGAGCGCCACATAGGCCTCGGCGATGCCGTCGGCCGGGCCCTCGATGGCGCGCTGCGTGAGCACGAGCCGGCGCGCGGGCGGCAGCACGGCCAGCGCCAGCTCATCGTTGGAGGCGGCGAGTTGATCGAGCAGCCGCGCGGCCTCGGCTGGGCGCCCCGCGCGTTCGAGGATGCCGGCCGCAAGGATGGCCAGGCGCAGCGTCGGCTCCGGCTGGTCGGCAAGGGCGAGGCGGACGAAGCGCTCGGCCTCCCGCGGGCGATTGGCGACATCGGCGATCAGGGCCGCGTGCAGCGCGTTCAGGGCCCGGAAGCGGCCCTGCTCGGCCAGGGGGCGCAGGGTGGCGAGCGCCTGGTCGGTCTGGCCGCGCCCGGCCTGGGTCCAGGCCAGCAGCACGGGTTGCAGGGCGGCGACCGGCCCCTGCCGATGCAGGTTGCGCGCCCGCGCCTCCGCCCCCGCCCAGCGCGCGGCCACGACCTCGGCGCCCAGGAGCACGAGTTGCGCGGAGGCGTTGTCCGGCAGGCGGCGGGCGAGGCGAAGCGCGTCCGGGCGCCCGTCCATGAGGCTGGCGATCAAGGCGCGCTGGATGAGGTCAGGCTGGTCCGGATCCACGCGCAGCGCGGCCAGCAGACTGTCCGCTGCGACTTTGGTGTCCAACTCCTCGCCCGCGAAACGGCCGACGAGGTAATTGCCGAAGACGCTGCCGCTGGCCGATACGTCGCCGCGGCTGGGGGCCGACCGGCCGGCACGGTCGACGACATTCGGCCCGCCCGCCGCGCAGGCGGCAAGCAAGGTCAGGCCCAGGAGCATGAGCCGGGGGGGCAGGCGTCTCTCGCGCATGGGTTGAATGTAGGCATGTGGGGGGGCGCCGCACCATGGGGCGTGGTCTGTTCCCCACAGTTGTCGGCCACAATGTGGCTTTTGAGCATCGGTCCCCCCGGGGGCGCTGGAAGGCGGCCGCTTGAACCCGGGGCGCAGCCGTGCCCTCATCCCGCCCAGGCAAGGCAAACGAGGAGAAATGGGCATGCTCAACCGCCGTCATGTTCTGGGGGGCGGCGCCGCGCTGGCGCTGTCGGGTGGCGCCGCGCTGGCTCAGGGCCAGACGCTCAAGGTCGGTTCCACGCCGACCGGCATCCCCTTCACCTTTCTCGATACGCGCACCAACACCATCACCGGCTTCATGGTGGAGCTGATCACCGAGGTCGGCCGCCGCCAGGGCTTCGCGGTGGATGTGCAGGCGACGCCCTTCGCGGCGCTCATCGCGTCGCTCACCTCCTCGCGCATCGACCTCATCGCCGCCGCGATGCTGGCCACGCCCGCGCGGCGCGAGCAGATCGACTTCTCCGACCCCGTCTATGCCTATGGCGAGGGTGTTGCGGTACGCGAGGGCGAGCAGCGCCCCTGGCGCAGCCTGGCCGACATGCGCGGCGTGGCGGCGGGGGCGCAGATCGGCACCGTCTATATCGAGCCGCTGCGCGCGGCGGGCCTTGATGTCCGCACCTATGACAGCGTGGCCGACATCATGCGGGACGTCTCGCTCGGCCGCATCGCGGCGGGCTTCGGCGATGCGCCCATCGTCTCCTACCAGATCGCGCAGGGGACCTTCCGCGGGGTGCGCCTGCTGCCGGAGTATCGCCCTTCCATCGTCGGCAGCATCGCCATCGGCACGCGCAAGGGCGATCCGGTGATGGCGCGCATCAATGCGGGGCTGGCCAGCGTGAAGGCTGATGGCGCCTTCGCCGCGCTGATCACCAAGTGGAACCTGCCCCCCTCGGCCGCGTGAGCGGCCGCACTTGACCTGGGCGGGTTTCCTGCGGGACGGGCAGCAATTCCTGCCGATCCTGCTGCAAGGCGTGTGGGTGACGATCGCCGTCACCCTCTGCGCGCTGCTGCTCTCCACCGCGCTCGGCATCGTCTGGGCGTTGATGCGCACCTCGGGCAAGCGTTGGCTGGAATGGCCGGCGATGCTCTTCACCAACACGATCCGCGGCATCCCGATCCTGGTGCAGCTCTTCTACATCTACTTCGTGCTGCCTGAGATGGGCGTGGACCTCAACGCCTTCCAGGCCGGCGTCATCGGCCTCGGCGTCGCCTACTCCGCCTATATGGGCGAGGTGTTCCGCGCCGGCATCCTGGCCGTGGATGCCGGCACCATCGAAGCCGCCGAGAGCCTCGGCATGGGCCGCGCGCGCATCCTCACGCGCGTGGTGCTACCGCAGGCGGTGCGCATCGTGCTGCCGCCCTATGGCAACAACCTGATCATGCTGCTGAAGGACAGTTCGCAGGCCAGCGTCATCACGGTGGCCGAGCTCTCGACGCAGGCGCGGCTCATCGCCTCCTCCACCTTCAAGAACCAGGAGGTCTGGACCATGGCGGCGATCCTGTATCTCTGCCTCTCCATCCCGTTGATCATCCTGGTGGCGCGGCTGGAAAAGCGGTTCGGCCGGCGATGATCGAGATTGACAAGCTGCAGAAATCCTTCGGCACGAACCGCGTGCTGGATGGTATTTCGCTCTCGGTCCGGCAGGGCCAGGTGGTCTGCATCATCGGGCCCTCGGGTTCCGGCAAATCCACGCTGCTGCGCTGCGTGAACGGCCTCGAATCCTACGAAGGCGGTGAGGTGCGCGTGCTGGGCCAACGCGTGGATCGCAACCGCCCTGAGATTCGCGCCACGCGCCAGCAGGTGACGATGGTGTTCCAGCGCTTCAACCTGTTTCCGCATCGCACCGCGCTGGAGAATGTGACGGAGGGCCCGATCTACGCCGCCGGCGAGGACCGCGCCTCGGCCGAGCAGCATGCGCGGCAATTGCTGGCGCGCGTCGGGCTGACGGGCAAGGAGAGCGCCTATCCTTCGCAGCTCTCGGGCGGGCAGCAGCAGCGCGTGGCGATTGCCCGCGCGCTCGCCATGCGGCCCAAAGCCGTGCTCTTTGACGAGCCGACCAGCGCGCTCGACCCGGAACTGGTGGGCGAGGTGCTGACCGTCATGCGCGACCTGGCGCGGGAGGGCATGACCATGGCCGTGGTGACGCATGAGATGGGTTTCGCACGCGAGGTGGCGGACCATGTGGTCTTCATGGACAGAGGCCGCGTCGTCGAGGAAGGCCCTCCTGCGGAAATCCTGACCGCCCCTCGCGAGCCGCGCACGCAGGATTTCCTGCGCCGCGTGCTGCGCCCCCTGGAGTAGCCCATGCTGCCGCCGAGCCTCTATGCCGAGACCGCCATTCCCGCGATGCCCACCCCGCCGCTTACGGGCGATGTGGCGGCGGAGGTCTGCATCATCGGTGGCGGCTTCACCGGCCTCTCCTGCGCGCTGCACCTGGCCGAGGCCGGCCGGGACGTGATCCTGATCGAGGCGGAGGAACCTGGCTGGGGTGCCTCCGGCCGCAATGGTGGGCAGGTGAATCCCGGGCTGAAGCCCGACCCGGACCAGGTGATTGCCGATCATGGCGAGGATCTGGGTGGGCGCATGCTGGAGCTTTCCTACGGCGCGCCGGATGCCGTCTTCGAGCTGATCCGCCGCCACCAGATCCAGTGCGAGGCGCGGCAGGAAGGCACGATCCGCGCCGCGATTGATGCTGGCAATGCCGAGGACGTCCGCCACACCGCTGCGCAATGCGCGAAGCGCGGCTGGCCGGTGGAGTACCTGGATGCGGAGGCCATCGCGAAGCTGACCGGCACCACGCGCTATGCGGGTGCGATGCTCGATAAGCGCGGCGGCGATGTGCAGCCGCTCTCCTATGCGCGCGGCCTGGCGCGGGCGGCGATGCAGGCGGGTGCGCGCGTGCATGGCGGCACGCCCGCGGCCTCGCTCACGCAGACAGCGGGCGGCTGGTGCGTGACGACGCCGCAGGGCGCCATCACGACCGCGCATGTGGTGCTGGCGACCAATGGCTATACCGGCGATCTCTGGCCCGGGCTGCGGCAGAGTGTGGTGCCGGTCTTCAGCTCCATCGCGGCGACCGCGCCGCTCGATCCGGCGGTGGCGCGCAAGATCATGCCGCTGCGCGCCTCGCTCTACGAGGCCGGGAACATCACCGTCTATTACCGGCTGGACCAGCAGAACCGCCTGCTCATGGGCGGGCGCGGGCCGCAGCGGCCGATCAGCGACACGCAGCCCATCCAATATTTGAAGGACTACGCGCTGCGCCTCTGGCCGGAGATCGCGGGCATCGCCTGGACGCATGGCTGGAACGGCCAGCTCGCCATGACGAAGGACCATTACCCGCATCTGCATGAGCCCGCGCCGGGGCTGCTCGCGGGGCTCGGATATAATGGGCGTGGCGTGGCCATGGGCACCGCGATGGGCCGGCAGATGGCGCGGCGCATCATGGGCGAGCGGGTGGATATGCCGGTGACACCCATCCGCCCCATCGCCTTCCATCGCTTCTGGCGCATCGGCGTCGCGGCCAAGGTGCTCGAAGGCCGGCTGCGCGACCGCCTGGGGCTGTGAGCGCGCTCTCGCCCCGCGCCGAGGCGACGCGCGCGCGCATCCTGGATGCGGCGCTCGCGGAATTCGCGGCGCATGGGTTGGCCGGCGCGCGGGTGGACGAGATCGCCGCCCGGGCGGGCGCCAACAAGCGCATGCTCTACGCCTATTTCGGCGCGAAGGAGGATCTCTGGCTGGCTGTGCTGGAAGCCGCCTATGCGGCCAAGCGCGCGGAGGAGGAGACGGTCGAGGTCTCGCATTTGCCGCCGGCGGAGGCGATGGCACGGCTGGTCGCCTTCAACCTGCGCTACACCGCGCGCCACCCGGAATTCGTGGCGCTGCTGAACCAGGAGAACATCCACCGCGCCGCCTATCTGCGCCGCTCGGCCGATGTGCCGGCGCTGTATTCGCCGCTGACGCAACGGCTGCGCGAGGTGCTGGCGCGCGGTGCGGAGGCCGGCATCTTCCGCGCCGATGCCGACCCCTTGCAGCTCTACCTCTCCATGGTGGCGCTGGGGCATTTCACCGTCGCCAACATGCACACCCTCTCCACCATCTTCGGCACGGATCTCGGCAGCGAGGCGGCGTTGGATGCGCGGGAGGCGCATGTGGTGGCGATGGTGCTGGGTTATTTGCGGCCTTGACCCGAGCGCCTTCCCGGCGATAGGTAACCGAACGGTTACTTCAACGGGGAAACGAGCATGGCGCAACGGCGCATCGGCATCATCATGAACGGCGTCACCGGGCGCATGGGCATGAACCAGCACCTCATCCGCTCTATCGCCGCGATCCGCGCCGATGGCGGGATGCCGCTCGCCAATGGCGACATCCTGATGCCGGACCCGATCATCGTCGGCCGCAACCGCGCGAAGCTGGAGGCGCTGGCGAAGGCGCACAACATCCAGCGCGTCAGCACGGACCTGGACGCCTGCCTCGCCGACCCGAAGGACGAGATCTTCTTCGACGCGGCCACAACACAGATGCGAGCGGAGCTGGTCCGCAAGGCCATCGCCGCGGGCAAGCACATCTATTGCGAGAAGCCGACCGCCGATAACCTGGAGGACGCGCTCGACTTGGCCCGCGTCGCCAAGGCAGCCGGCATCAAGCATGGCGTAGTGCAGGACAAGCTGTTCCTGCCCGGCCTGCGCAAGCTGAAGATGGTGATCGACAGCGGGCAGTTGGGCCGCCTGCTCTCGGTCCGCGGTGAGTTCGGCTACTGGGTGTTCGAGGGCGATCTGCAGCCAACGCAGCGCCCCTCCTGGAACTACAAGAAGGCCGAGGGCGGCGGCATCATCCTCGATATGCTCTGCCACTGGCGCTACGTGCTGGACAACACCTTCGGTGCGGTGAAATCCGTTTCCTGCCTCGGCGCCATCCACATCCCGAAGCGCAAGGATGAGGCCGGCAACTGGTACGACGCCGATGTGGATGACAGCGCCTATGCGACCTTCCAGCTGGAAGGCGGTGTCGTGGCGCACATCAACTCCTCCTGGACGACGCGCGTTCGGCGCGATGACCTTGTCACCTTCCATGTGGATGGCACGCATGGCTCGGCCGTATGCGGCCTGACGGATTGCTGGTTGCAGCCGCGCGTGGCGACGCCCAAGCCGGTCTGGAACCCCGACGTGCCACAGACCATCAACTTCTATGAGGGCTGGCAGAAGGTTCCCGACACCCAGTCCTACCCCAACGGCTTCCGCGTGCAGTGGGAGCTGTTCCTCCGCCATGTCGTGGGCGAGCTGCCCGACTACAAATGGGACCTGATGGCCGGCGCCAAGGGCGTGCAGATGGCCATGGCCGGCCTGCAATCGTGGGAGGAGCGCCGCTGGATTGATCTTCCGACGCTGGAGGCCTGATCCATGGCCACGCTGCGCCTGCCGACGGCCAACGGCCTCGCTGACTTCACGACCCGCCCGCCGCGCGAATTCGCCAAGGCGCTGCCGCCCTATCCGCGCGTGGCCTTCGCCGCCGCGCATGTGGTGGCCGATACGCTGGCCGAGCAGGATCCCTGGCTCGACGCGAAGGTGGATTGGGACCGCACCATCGCCTTCCGCAAGCATCTCTGGTCGCTCGGCCTCGGCGTCGCGGAAGCGATGGACACGGCGCAACGCGGCATGGGCCTCGACTGGGTCGCCGCTCAGCAGCTGATCCGCCTGAGCCTGGATGCTGCCAAGGATCATCCGGGGGCGGTGATCGCGTCCGGCGCCGGTACGGATCACCTGACGCCCGGCCCGGATGTCACGGTGGATGACGTGATCCGCGCCTATGAGGAGCAATGCGAAGCCGTCGAGAAGATGGGCGGGCGCATCATCCTCATGGCGTCGCGCGCGCTGGCCAAGGCTGCGAAGAGCCCGTCCGATTACGAGCGCGTCTATGCCCGCATCCTCGGCGGCGTGAAGCAGCCGGTCATCATCCATTGGCTGGGCGAGATGTTCGACCCCGCGCTGGAAGGCTATTGGGGCAATCACGACCATATGGCGGCGATGGAAACCGCGCTCGCCGTGATCCATGCCCATGCCGCGAAGGTGGATGGCGTGAAAATCTCGCTGCTGGATGACCAGAAGGAGATCACGATGCGCCGCCGCCTGCCCAAGGGCGTGCGGATGTATACCGGCGATGACTTCAACTATGCCGAGCTGATCGCGGGCGATGCGGAGGGCCATTCCGACGCGCTGCTCGGCATCTTCGACCCGATCGCGCCCGCCGTGGGCGGCGCGCTGGCCGCGCTCGCGAAGAACGACCTCAGCACCTTCCATGAGATCCTGGCGCCGACGGTGCCGCTGAGCCGCCACATCTTCAAGGCACCGACCCGCTTCTACAAGACGGGCGTGGTCTTCATGGCTTGGCTGAATGGCCATCAGGACCACTTCGTGATGGTGGGCGGGCAGCAGAGCACGCGCTCCATCCAGCATTTTTCCGAACTCTTCCGCCTGGCGGATGCAGCCGGCCTGCTGAGCGACCCGGAGCGCGCGGCGAGCCGCATGAAGACCCTTCTCGCCCTGCACGGTGTGGCGTGATTCCGCTCAGCCTCAACACCGTTACGGTGAAAGAGAAGTGGGGCCTCGCCGATTGCATCGAGGGCTGCGCGCGGCATGGCATCCCGGGCATCTCGCCCTGGCGCGACGTGCTGCATGCCATGGGCGTGGACGCCGCCGCGCGCGCGATCCGTGACGCGGGCCTGACGGTCACCGGCCTCTGCCGTGGCGGGATGTTCCCAGCCCCCGATGCCGCTGGCCGCGCCGCCGCCATCGAGGACAACCGCCGCGCGATCGAGGAGGCACACAAGCTCAGGGCGCAATGCCTCGTCATGGTCTGCGGCGGTTTGCCCGCGGGCTCGAAGGACCTTCCGGGCGCGCGTGCCATGGTGCGCGATGGCCTGGCCGCCATCCTGGAAGATGCCCGCGCGGCTGACGTCACGCTGGCGCTCGAGCCGCTGCACCCCATGACCTGCGCGGATCGCTCCGTGCTCTCCACGCTCGGCCAGGCGCTGGATCTCTGCGAGGCGCTGGGTGAGGGTGTCGGCGTCGCCGTGGATGTCTATCACGTCTGGTGGGACCCAGATCTTGCGGCGCAGATGGCGCGCGCGAAGGGCCGCATTGCCGCCTTCCACGCCTGCGACTGGCTGGTGCCGACGACCGACCTCGTCTTCGACCGCGGCATGCCCGGCGACGGCGTCATCGAAATCGCCGCCATCCGCCGCATGGCCGAAGCCGCGGGCTATGACGGCTTCACCGAGGTGGAACTCCTTTCCCGCCGCTGGTGGGGCGAGGAGCCTGACCATGTGCTCCGCGTGATGAAGGAACGGCACGCCACGATTTCTTGAACCGCAAGGGTCAGGCCGCGTAGAACGGCACCCAAGAACCAGAGGAAACACAAGATGATCCGCACCACACGCCGTGCGGCGCTGGCGATGCCGGCGCTGCTTCTGCCCCTCACCGCGCGCGCCCAATGGGCACCGACGCGCCCGCTGCGCTTCGTGGTTCCTTTCGCGGCCGGTGGCGCCACCGACATCGTGGCCCGCGTGCTCAGCGACCCCATGGGCGAGCGCCTGGGCCAGCCCGTCGCGGTGGATAACCGCACCGGGGCGGGCGGCAATGTCGGCGTGGAAAATGTGGTGCGCAGCGCGCCCGACGGCATGACGATCCTGATGGGCACGACGGGCACGCTCACCATCAACCCGCATCTCTACGCCAATATGGGCTTCAACCCGTTGACCGATCTGGCGCCCATCGGCCTCGCCTTCGCGACCGACCATGTGCTGATCGTGAACCCGCAGGTGCAGGCGCAGACGGCGCAGGAGTTCCTGGCCCTGGTGCGCGCACAGCCGGGGCGGCTCTCCTACGGCTCGGGCGGCAATGGCAGCTCGACGCATACCGTTGTGGAGTTGTTCAAGCTGGTGGCGCAGGTGCAGATCCAGCATGTGCCCTATCGCGGCTCGGCCCCGGCCCTCAACGACACGGTCGCCGGCAATGTGCAGGTGATGCTGGACCAGGTGGCGAGCGCCTTGCCGCAGATCCAGGCCGGGCGGGTGCGGGCCCTGGCCGTGACCGGCGCCCGCCGCCACCCGGCGCTGCCCAATGTGCCGACGGTCGCCGAGATCGGCCTGGCCGCGGCCGAGGCCACCTCCTGGGGTGCCGTGATGGCGCCGACGGGCACGCCGCCCGCCGCGATCGAGCGGCTGAACGCCACGCTGCGGGAAGCGCTGGCCTTGCAGCCGGTGAAGGACCGCCTGACTCAGGTGGGCGCCGAGCCCATCACCTCCAGCCCCGCCGAACTCGCCGCCTATCTGCGCGCCGAGACGGAGAAATGGGGCCGCGTCGTCCGGGAAGCCCGCATCACGGTGAACTGAGCCATGCTGCGCCGCGCGCTGCTCGCCACCCCGCTGGCCACGCCCGCCTTGGCGCAAGCCTGGGCGCCCACTCGGCCCATCCGCATGATCGTGCCTTTCGTGGCCGGCGGCAGCACGGATGTGGCCGCGCGCATCCTGGCCGAGCCGATGGGCGAGCGTCTGGGCCAGCCCGTCATCGTCGAGAATCGCGGCGGCTCCGGCGGCAATATCGGCGGCGAGATGGTGGCGCGAGCCGCCCCCGATGGGCACACGCTGCTGATGGGCGTGACCGGCCTGCTCAGCACCAACATCCACATCTATCGCAACATGGCCTTCAACCCGGCGCGGGACCTGGCACCGGTCGGCTTGGCCTATACGAGCGACATGGTGATCGTGGTGCCGCCCTCGCTGCCGGTGCGGAGCCTGGCGGATTTCGTGGCGCTGGCGAAGGCGCGGCCGGGGCAGCTCTCCTTCGGCTCCTCCGGCCATGGCGCCTCCACCCATACGGCGGCGGAGCTGTTCCGCCTCGCCGCCGGGATCGACCTGCTGCACGTGCCCTATCGCGGCTCGGGCGGCGCGATGGCGGACCTCATGTCCGGCACCATTCAGATGATGCTGGTGCAGATCGCCGCCACGGTCGGCGCGGTGCGCGAGGGGCGGCTGCGTGCGCTCGCCGCCACCGGCCCGCGGCGCCATCCGTTGATGCCCGATGTGCCGACGCTGGCCGAGCAGGGCTATCCCCAGGCGACGGCGACCTCCTGGGGCGCGGTGATGACCACTTCCGGCACGCCCCTCGCCGCCATCGCGCGCCTCTCCGAGGCGCTGCGCGCGGCGCTGGCCAACCCCGTGGCCATTCAGCGCATGACCAGCGCGGGCGTCGACCCGGAGGCGAGCAGTCCTGATGAACTGGGCGTTTTCATCGCGCGGGAATCAGAGAAATGGGGCCGGGTGGTGCGAGAGGCCCGTATCTCGGTGGAATAGGCCCCTACCGGGGCCAAGCCGCCTTCTCCATTATGCGCATCGCCGTCACATCCGGCATTTCCACGCTGCCGAAGCCGGGCACGGCGAGGCTGCCGATCTCCAGCGCACCTTCGCGGATGTGCAAGCGCGGGCCGCGTGGTGTGTCGGCATAGAGGTCGGGATGCGCCTCCATGAAGCGCACCGCCTCGGCCTTGGGGCGGCCGCTGAAGCCATCGATGAAATGGTGCCCGTTGCGCTCCACATGCGTCAGGCCCATGGCACTCACCAGCGCCAGATCCTGCTGCACGCAGAGGCCGGCCAGCGTCGTCAGATCCTCGGCCGACATGAAATGCCCGTCGCCCCATTTGCGGCAGCGCGCGAGGTTGATGAGCGAACGCCAGATGCCCTTGCAGGCCTTGGTGGAGACGCCGGCATAGCCCAGGCCCTTGGCCACCACGAAGGCATCCAGCGCGCCATCGCTCTCATCAATGATGACGGGCCGCGCGGCGGCGAGCGCTGCCATTCCCGTCTCCAGCGCGCGGGCGCGCTTCACCGGCTGCTCGATGAAGAGGATGGAGGCGCAAAGGCGCTTGAGGCGCGGCTCCGCCTGCATGGCGCGCCAGAGCGCCAGCGCGCCTTCGGCGTCCTCGTACTGCTCGTTGCCGTCCAGGGTAGCGTGGTAGCCGTGCAGCCGGTCCAGCACGGAGGCGATGCGCGAAAGCCGCTCCACATCCGCCTCCACATTCCCGCCCACCTTCAGCTTCCAATAGGCATGGGCGTAGGTGGTGGCGACCTCCTCCAGCGTCTCGGGCAGGCCGTCGCCCACGCGCTCCTCCTGGTCGGCGGCGGTAATGGGGTCCACCAGGCCCACCGTGTGGCGGGCGTGGATTCGGCCGGGCGGCGGCGTCTGCGCCAGCATCGCGCTGAAGTCGAAGCCGGCCAGGTCCGGGATCGCCGCATGCGGCGCCATGCCGCCGAGATTGGCGCGCAGCCCCGCATCGAAGGAAAGGCCCGAAAGGCGCAGCAGCGCGTCAAAGGCGGCGCGGTCCCAGAGCGCGCGGCCGAAGCTCGCCACCAGCGGGTTCAACCCCTCGGCCGCACAGGCCGCGACATGGGCGGCATAGCCATCGGCGTAGTGGCCGAAGGCGGTGTTCAGGCCCGCCGCCAGGGACTGCGCCTCCGCGATCTCGAGCGCGCGGCGCAGCTGGTGCTGGTTGTCGGCGTCGGTCAGCGCGGGGTCCTTGTCGAACCATTTGGCCGCCAGAGTTTCGGCCGTCATGCCCCAGCCCTCGCGGCCATCCTCGGTCCGGATGCGTGCGCGGACGACGGCCTGGATGCCGTCCCGCACGGTAATCACGCCGAAGCGGAAGGGCATGCGCAGCGTGAAGGACCATTCGAAGCGCTCGGCCTCGAGAAAGCGGAATTTCATGGCGCGAGACCCTCTTCGATCCCGCGCAGATAGCCGATGGCGCGCGCCGCGCAAGCCACCGGGTCGGGATGGTATTCGAAGGGCTCCACGCCGCAGATGCCGGCATAGCCCGTCGCGTGCAGCGCACGCAGCACCGGCGCGAAGCGATCGGCACCCTGGCCCGGGCCGCGCTTGTTGCGGTCATTCAGATGGACATGCGCGATGCGGCCGCCCGGGACGTGCCGCCGCAGCAGCGCTTCGGCCGGCTCGCGCTCGCCGTTTCCGGTGGCGCAGGTGTCGAGCATGGTCTGCAGCGCGGGGTGGCCGATGCGGGTGACGATCTCCAGCGCCTCCGCCAGCGAGGACGCCCAATTGGTCTGGCCGGGGTCGAGCGGCTCCAGCACATAGGTGACGCCCGCGGCACCCGCATGGGTGGCGATGGCGGCCAGCGCCCCCTCGGCGCGCGCGGCATCACCCGGCGCGCTCACGCGGCGCTGCGCGGGCGAGCCATGCACCAGGTAGGTCGCGCCCAGATCCACCGCCAGGTCCACCAGCGCCCGCATGACATCCACCGTGCCCGCATGCTGCGCCGCCTCCGTGATGGAAAGGCCGGCCGGCGCCACCAGCAGCCAATGCAGCCCGGTGATGGGCTGTCCGGCCTCCTCCGCCACGCGGCGAAGCTCGGCCCGGCGCGTGGGGCTGAGCCGGTGCGGCGCCTCGGCGTCCAATGTAAAGGGCGCCACTTCCAGCCCGTTATAGCCAAGGGCGGCGGAAAGCCGTGCCTGCTCGGCAAAGGGAAGGTGGCGCAGCACCTCGTTGCAAAGCGCGAAGCGCATGGGGGCCTTCCTCCGGACGATGCGGGAGCCTAGCGGGCCCGGCGCGGCGCCGGCAGTTCGGCGCGGCAGGTTTTTCGCGGAGCCCTGGTTTCGGACAAATGCCAATCCCCTCGGGGGCGGGCGGGGCAGGGGGAAAGGGAGGGGCGAGGGACCATGCCGTCTTTATAGGAAAATAAATCTAGTCGGGAAAGCCAAATCCATGACCGCTTTCCCCGAGCTACCCATCCATGGCATGTTGCAACGCAAGAGGAATGCGCCAGCGCGGCCCGGATCAGGGGGCATCAGCGCTGCGGGTCTTGTTGGTGGATGGCGAGCCTGAGCGCGCGGAAGCCGTGCGCCTGGGCCTGGAAGCGGCCGGTTGCACCGTCGTGGCCATCGCGCCCGACGTGGCGGACCTGACGGCGCGCGTCCGCGCAAGCCAGGCCGATGTCATCGTCTGTGACCTCGACGATCCTTCCCGCGATGCCCTCGAATCCATGCGCGCGCTGAACCGCGATGAGCCCCGCCCCGTCGTCCTCTTTGCCGAACGCGGCGCGCCCGAGCAGATCGAGGCGGCGCTGGAAGCCGGTGTCGCCGCCTATGTCGTGGAGGGTCTGGCCCCCGCCCGGGTGCGCCCGGTGCTGGAGGTCGCCATCCGCCGCTTCCGTGCGCATGAGGCGCTGCGGGCCCAACTGGCCGAGGCGCGCGCGACGCTGGAGGAGCGCGACCAGATCGCCGCCGCCAAGCGCCGGCTGATGCGCGATGAGGGCCTGTCCGAGCCCGAGGCGCATCGCCGGCTGCAGCGCATGGCGATGGAGCGACGGATGAAACTCGGTCCGATGGCGGCGGCGTATCTGAACAAAAAATCAGCAATTCAGATCGAATAAGGGCGATTTGGAATCGTTCGCCTAAAGGACGTGCATTTTTCTGCTTGCGCGCCCTCCGCCCGACCGATACGAGGCACCCCAGCGGGGGGAATGCAATGGCGCATTCCCGGCAAGCCCGACCCCTTCCCGGTGGCCCATGACGGTCCGCCCGATGCGTGGACCATGCGCTTGCCCCCGTTCGCTGACATCGGCGTCCCCACCCCCCGGATCCGTCCTGCCGCCCGCGTCATGCGCCTGGGGTTCGTGCCGCTCTTCGACGCCGCACCCCTGCTGGTGGCCGAGGCGCTTGGCCTGTTCGAGACGGTGGGGCTGCGCGTGGCGCTCTCGCCCGAGGGGTCATGGGCGGCGATCCGCGACAAGCTCGCCTTCTCGGCGCTGGACGGCGCGCATCTCCTGGCCCCCATGCCCATCGCGCTGGCGGCAGGCCTCGGCGGTGTCGAGGCGCGGCTGCAGGTGGCCTGCGGCCTCTCGCGCAACGGCAACGGCATCACCCTGTCCAACGAACTGGCGGGCGGCGACCTCGCGGCGAAGCTGAAGGCGCGCCGCACGCCGGCGACGCTCGCCGTCGTCTTCCCCTTCTCCTCGCACAATTACCTGCTGCGCCGCTGGCTGCTCTCCCAGGGCGTGGACCCCGAGCGCGATGTGCGCCTGACCGCCGTCCCGCCGCCGCGCATGGCGGCCCGCCTCGCGGCCGGGGAGATTGACGGCTTCTGCGTGGGTGCCCCCTGGGGGGCGGCGGCCGAGGCGCTGGGCGCGGGACGCGTCGTCGCCGGCACGGCGGAGATCTGGCCGGAGCATCCGGAAAAGCTGCTCGCCTTCAGCACGGAATACCTCGCAAGCCATCGCGAGCAGGCCGTCGCCGCCACCGCCGCCATCATCGCCGCCGCGCGCTGGCTGGATGACCCGGCGAGCCGCGTGGAGGCGATCTCCATCATGGCCGGCCGGGCCCTCTGGCAGCTCAGCCCCGCCACGATCGAGAGCGCCTTCGACGCGACGCACCGCATCCGCTTCCGCGCCGCCACCCTGCCGCGCCGCGCGGAGGCCGCCCTTTGGCTGACCGCGATGCGCGAGGCCGGGCACATGCCGGAGAGCGTGCCCGACGCCCAGGCGCTGTCCCCCTTCCATGACGGGCTGTGGCGCGACGCCGCCGCCCGCCTGAACGAACCCGAGCCCCTCCTGGAGACCCAAGCATGAGCCTCACTCGCCGCAACGCCGTCACTGCCACGGCCGCCCTTCTCGCCGCCGCTAAGACTGTCAGCGCCTCGGGCGTGCATGCCCAGGGGAGCACGACGCCGGAAGTTCGCAAGGCCGTCTTCGGCTTCATCGCCCTGACCGATGCGGCGCCGCTCATCATCGCGAAGGAAAAGGGCTTCTTCACCAAACACGGCATGCCGGATGTGGAGGTGAACCGCCAGGCGAGCTGGGGTGCGACGCGTGACAATCTGGTGCTGGGCGGCGGGCGCGGCGGCATTGATGGCGCGCACCTGCTGACGCCCATGGCCTATCACATCCACCTGGGCCGCATTACCCAGAACAACCAGCCGGTGCCCATGGCGCTGCTGGCCCGCCTGAACACCAATGGCCAGGCGATCAGCGTGGCCGAGAAGCACAAGCCGCTCGGTGCGCGCCTCGACGCCTCGCCCCTGCGGCGCGCGCTGAACAGCGACAGCAAGGTTGCGATGACCTTCCGCGGCGGCACGCATGACATGTGGATCCGCTACTGGCTCGCCGCCGCCGGGATTGATCCGGAGCGCGACGTCTCGACCATCGTCGTGCCGCCGCCGCAGATGGTGGCGAACATGCGCGTCGGCACGATGGATGCCTTCTGCGTGGGCGAGCCATGGAACGCCCAGCTCGTCAACCAGCGCCTGGGCTACACCGCGATCGTCACGGGTGAGTTCTGGAAGGATCACCCTGAGAAGTGCCTGGCGATGCGGGGCGACTTCGTGCAGCAGAACCCGCGCGCGACGGAAGCCATGACGGCCGCCGTGATCGAGGCGGCGCGCTGGTGCGACACGCCGGCCAACAAGCAGGAAATGTGCGAAATCCTGGGCCGCCGCGCCTGGTTCAACGTGCCGGTGAACGACATCATCGGCCGCATCCGGGGCGAGGTGGATTACGGCGATGGTCGCACCACCACCAATCTCGACCTCACCATGAAGTTCTGGCGCGACCATGCCAGCTACCCCTTCCGCAGCCATGATCTCTGGTTCCTGACCGAGAACCAGCGCTGGGGCATCCTGCCCGAGAACCTGGAGACGGCGCTGCTCATCGCGCAGGTGAACCGCGAGGACATCTGGCGCGCGGCCGCGGCCCGCGCCGGCGTGCCGAATGCCGAGTTGCCGAGCGGCACCTCCCGCGGGCGCGAGACCTTCTTCGACGGCAAGGTCTTCGACCCCGAGAATCCGGCGGCCTACCTGGCCTCGCTTTCGATCAAGAAACTCTCGGCGGCCTGAACATGAACGCGATCACCCCGCCGGCCGTCACCGCCACGCCGCCGCTCGCCACCCCGGCGGCGGCCAAGCCGAAGCCCTCCGCCCTGCTGCGCCGTGTGAATGAGACGCTGGCGGTGGTGGTCCCGCCGCTGCTCGTCGTGGCCGGGCTGTTCCTGCTGTGGGAATGGCTCTGCTCCGGCCCGGGCGCCACGCTGCCGCCGCCCACGCGCGTGTGGTCCGATGCGAAGGAGCTGATCCTCAACCCCTTCTATGACCGGGGCGGGCTGGACAAGGGCCTTGGCTTGCATCTGATGGCGAGCTTGCAGCGCGTGGCGCTCGGCTTCGCGCTCGCCGTGGTGGCGGGCGTCGGGCTCGGCATGCTGGTGGGCTCCTCCAAGCTCGCGATGCGCGGGCTTGATCCGATCTTCCAGGTGCTGCGCACCGTGCCGCCGCTCGCCTGGCTGCCGCTCTCGCTCGCCGCCTTCCGCGAGGCGCAGCCCTCCGCGATCTTCGTCATCTTCATCACGGCGGTCTGGCCCATCATCATCAACACGGCGGTCGGTGTGCGCAACGTGCCGGCCGATTACCGCAATGTGGCGCGCGTCATCCGCCTGCGCCCGCACGAATGGTTTCTCCGCATCGTGGTGCCGGCGGCCGCGCCCTACATCTTCACGGGGCTGCGCATCGGCGTCGGCCTCTCCTGGCTCGCGATCATCGCGGCCGAGATGCTGATCGGCGGTGTCGGCATCGGCTTCTTCATCTGGGATGCGTGGAACAGCTCCAACCTCTCGGACATCATCGTGGCGCTGATCTATGTCGGCCTCGTCGGCTTCGTGCTCGACCGGATCATGGCCTTCGCCGGCCGCGCGGTGACGCGCGGCACAACAGAACAGTGAAGGGACACGCGCCATGAACCGCAGTTTTCTGGAAGTCTCCCGCCTCTCGGTCCGCTTCGGGCCGACGGCGCCGCTGGTGCTGAACAGCATCGATCTGAAGATCGAAAAGGGCCAGTACGTCGCCGTGATCGGGCATTCCGGCTGCGGCAAGTCCACGCTGCTGAACGTGGTCGCGGGGCTGCTTCCCGCGACACTCGGCGGCGTGCTCCTGGAAGGCAGCGAGGTGACGGAGCCCGGCCCCGACCGCGCCGTGGTGTTCCAGAACCATTCCCTGCTGCCCTGGCTGACCGTCTATGAGAATGTGAAGCTCGCGGTGGATCGTACCGTGGGCCGCAACATGTCCCGCGCCGAGCGCCATGCCTGGACCACGGAGAACCTCGCTTTGGTTCGCATGGAAGGCCATGCGCAGAAGCGGCCGGCGGAAATCTCGGGCGGCATGAAGCAGCGCGTGGGTATCGCGCGCGCGCTGTGCATGCGCCCCAAGGTGCTGCTGCTGGATGAGCCCTTCGGCGCGCTGGATGCGCTGACCCGCGCGCACCTCCAGGACCAGGTGATGGCGATCCATGCGCGGCTCGGCACCACCATCATGATGATCACGCATGACGTGGATGAGGCGGTTCTGCTCTCGGACCGCATCGTGATGATGACGAACGGCCCCAACGCCACCATCGGCGAGATCCTGGACGTGGACCTGGCGCGCCCGCGCGACCGCCTGGCGCTCGCCTCCGAGCCACGCTTCCTGGCGGCGCGGGAGGCGGTGCTGCGCTTCCTGCACGAACGCCACGCGCTGCCGGCGGCGGCGTGAGCTTGCGCGTCTTGGTCATCGGCGCGGGGCCGGCGGGCACGCGCTGCGCGGTGCGGAGCGCCGAGCGCGGCGCGCGCGTGACGCTGTGTGGCGCCGAGGCGGCCCTGCCCTATGACCGGGTGGCGCTTTCCACATGGCTGGCGGGCGAGACCACGCTGCCCGCGCTCATCACGCATGACCTGGCCGCGTTGCAGGCCCTGGGCATCGCCTTCCGCCCCTCCACGCCGATCGCGGCGCTGGACCGCGCGGCGGTTGAGGCTGTGACCGCGCGCGGCGAGCGCATCGCCTATGACCGCGTCGTGATCGCCACCGGCTCGCGCGCCATCCGCTTGCCGGTGCCCGGCGCTGATCTGCCGGGCGTGCTGACCTACCGCACGCTGGATGACGTGCGGGCCATGCTGCGCGCGGCGCGGGCGGGCGGCGCGGCCGTGGTGGTGGGCGCCGGGCTGTTGGGGCTGGAGGCGGCCGCGGGGCTGGCGCGCCGCGGCATGACGGTGACGGTGCTGCACCCGGTCGAATGGCCGATGGAGCGGCAACTCGATGCGGGGGCCGGCGGCCTTCTCGCCCGCCGCCTCGGGCGGAGCGGCATCCACTTCGCGATGCCCGCGCACCTCGCCGCCATCGAGGGCGAGGGCTGCGTGGCCGGTGTGGTGCTGGCCGATGGACGACGCATTCCGGCCAGCATCGTGGTCATGGCAGTAGGGATCCGGCCGGACACGGCACTGGCGGCTGGGGCGGGACTGGCGGTCGGGCGTGGCATCCAGGTGGATGCGGGCATGCGCAGCAGCGACCCCGGTATTCTGGCCATCGGCGAATGCGCGGAGGTGGAGGGGCGCACCATCGGCCTCGTCGCGCCCGCATTGGCGCAGGCGGAGATCGCCGCCGCGACGCTCTCGGGCGCCCCGGCGCACTATGCGCCTCGGGCGGATGCGGCGGCGCTGAAGGTCTCGGGCACGGCGGTCTGGTCGGCCGGCGATATCGCGGGGGAGGGCGTGACCCTGTGCGACGCGGAGGAGGACCGCTACCGCCGCCTCTTCCTGCGCGAGGACCGGCTGGTGGGCGCGGTGCTTTATGGCGACGTGGCCGATAGCGGATTCTACCTGAACCTGATCGCATCGGGCCGCCGGATCGGCCGCCACGCGGCCGCGCTGGCACTGGGCCCGGCCTTCGTGCGGGAGCTGGCGTGATGGAAGGCCCCGGCTTCTCGCCCGAGCAACAGAACTACCTCAAGGGCTTCATGGCCGGCGTGGAAGCGCGCCGGGGCGCCCTGGCCCCCGCCGCCGCCGGCACCGCGCCCGCCGATGCGCTGCGCGCCGCGCAGGATGCGACCGTCGCCAAGGGCGGCAAGCTCGTCCCGCAGGAAGAAGCCAAGCGCGAGAAGCACCCGCTGGACCGCTGGAACGAGATCACGGCCCGCGCCGAGGCCGGGCAATTCCCGAAGCCCATTGATGATTTCATCGGTCGCTTCCATGGACTGTTTTTCGTCGGCCCCGCGCAGGATGCCTTCATGTGCCGGCTGCGCATCCCCGGCGGCATCCTGACGGCGCACCAGGCGCGCGAGGTGGCCGCCATCGCCGAGGAATGCGGCGGCGGCACCATCGACATCACGACGCGCGCGAATCTGCAGATCCGCATGATCCCGGCGACCATGGGCCCGGAGGTGGTGATGCGCCTGGGCGAAATAGGCCTGCTGCCGCGCGGCACGGGGGCGGACAACATCCGCAACATCACGGCCTCCCCCACGGTCGGCGTGGATCCGCGCGAATGGGTGGACACGCGGCCCATCGTGCGCGCGCTGCACCATCACATCCTGAACACGCGGGACCTGTTCGGCCTGCCGCGCAAGTTCAATATCAGCCTCGATGGCGGTGGCTCGATCGCCGTGCTGGAGGAGACCAACGATATCGCGCTCAGCGTGGTCCGGGTGGATGGCGAGTTCCGCTTCCGCCTGGGGCTGGGCGGCATCACCGGCCACCAGGATCTCGCCACACCTTCCGATGTCGCGGTGCTGCCGGGCGAGGTGGTGAAGCTGTGCGATGCCATCCTGCGCGTCTTCATCGCCCACGGCGATCGCACGGATCGCAAGAAGGCGCGGCTGAAGTACCTGCTGGATTCCTGGGGTCATGCGCGCTTCCTGAGCGAGGTGGAGGCGCTGCTGGGGCGAGCCCTGCCGCGCTTCGATGTCGCGGCGATGGAGCGCCCGGCGGCGCCGGACCGTCTCGCGCATATCGGCGTGCATGCGCAGCGGGAGGACGGCTTGCATTGGCTGGGTGTCATGGTGCCAGCCGCACGCCTTTCGGCCGATCAGTTGCGTGGCCTCGCCCGTGTGGCGGAGCGCTTCGGGAATGGCGAGCTGCGCCTCACCGTATGGCAGAATCTGCTCATCCCGCATGTGGCGGAGGTCGGGGTCGCGCTGGCCGCGCTGGCCGCACTCGGCCTCACCACGGAGGCGTCCGCCATCCGCGCGGGCCTCGTCGCCTGCACCGGTTCCGCCGGCTGCAAGTTCGCCGCCGCGGATACCAAGCGCGACGGGTTGGAGATCGCACAATTCCTGGAGGATCGCATCACGCTCGACGCGCCGCTGAACATCCACCTCACCGGCTGCCACCATTCCTGCGCCCAGCATTTCATCGCCGATATCGGCCTGCTCGGCGCCAAGGTGGAGCAGGGCGAGGATGTGCTGCCCGGCTACGACATCCATCTGGGCGGCGGTGCGGCACAGGAGGCGCGGATCGGCCGGCTGATCCGCCCGAAAGTGGTGGCGGAGGGCGTGGCGCAACTGCTCCTCAACATCCTGCGGCGCTGGCAGGGCGAGCGACAGGAGGCGGAGAGCTTCCGCGATTTCTGCGCGCGCCACGCCGATGCCGCGCTAAACGAAATGCTGGACGCATGAACGTCATCACGCAGAATTTCGGCCCGGCGCCGGTGCCGGTCATCCCCGACTCCGCCCCCTTCACGGCCGAGCAGCGCGCCTGGTTGAACGGCTTCCTGGCCGGGCTTTATGGCGGTGCCGAAAACGCCTCCATCCCGAGCGCCCCGCCGCCACCCGCCGAGGATTTCCCCTGGCATGATCCGGCACTGGAGCTGAATGAGCGCCTCTCCCTCGCCGAAGGCCGCAGCCTGCCGTGCCGCCTGATGGCGGCCATGGCGCAGCTCGATTGTGGGCAATGCGGCTATCTCTGCCAGACCTATGCCGAAGCCCTGGCCGAGGGGCGCGAGACCTCCACCGCATTGTGCCAGCCCGGCGGCAAGGTGACGCGCGATGCGGTGAAGCGCCTCATGGCCGATGTGAAGGTGGCGCCCGCGGCGGCACCCATCGCCGTCAAGCCGCGCGGCCAATTGGCGCGCCTCCTCGCCTCCGACCGCCTGACCGGTGCCGCCAGCGGCAAGGATGTGCGCCGCATCGTGCTCGACCTCGGCGGCACCTCCGTCACCTATGAGCCCGGCGATTCACTGGGCGTGGTGGTCCGCAACGACCCCGAATTGGTGCAAGCCTGCCTGACCCGGCTGAACGCCCGCGACGATGACGCACTGCGCGAGGCACTCTCCGCCGAGCGTGACATCGCCCGCCCGCTCGATCGCACGCTGGACCTGCTGGCCGGCGCCGCGCGCGACCCGCGCGAGGGCGCGGCACTCCGCCGCCTCGCCGATGGCGAGGATGGCGCGGAACCGGTGGATGCCGACCTCCTGGATCTGCTGGAGGCCTTCCCCTCCGCGCGGCCGCCGGTGGCGGACCTCATCGCCTCGTTGCCCACGCTGAAGCCGCGGCTCTACTCCATCGCCTCTTCCCCGCGCGCCACGCCGGGCCGCGTCGAACTCTGCGTCGGCGTGGTGCGGGAGGCGCGGCGTGGGCGCATGCGCGACGGCGTCGCCTCCTGCCACCTTGCTTTCCGCGCGGAGGCGGTGCCCGTCTATGCGCAGACGAGCCATTTCCGCCTGCCGTCACGGGCCGAGACCCCGGTCATCATGGTCGGCCCCGGCACCGGCATCGCGCCCTTCCGCGCCTTCCTGCAGGAACGCGCGGCGCAGGGCCTGAAGGGCCGCACCTGGCTCTTCTTCGGGGACCCCCACGCCGCCACGGATTTCCTGTTTGCCGAGGAGATTGCCGCCTGGCGCAAGGATGGCACGTTGCAGCGCCTCTCCCTCGCCTGGTCGCGCGACGGCACGGCGAAGGACTATGTGCAGCACCGCATGGTCGAGGACGCGGGCGACCTGTGGCGCTGGCTGCAGGATGGCGCGCATTTCTATGTCTGCGGCGATGCCAGCCGCATGGCGAAGGACGTGGATGCCGCGCTGCGCGAGGTCGCGATGCGCGAGGGCGGCCTGAACGCGGACCAGGCGCGCGACTGGATCGTGGCGCTGGCCAAGCAGGGCCGCTACCAGCGGGATGTGTATTGATGCCGTCGGACCGATTCACGCTGCGCCGCACGGTCCCCACGACTCCTTGGGCGACCACTTGCGGGGGCGCCGCGCAGCGATCGGGCCGATGATGGACGGCTCGCTGCTCGCTGCCACCCGCACCACCTGCCCTTATTGCGGCGTGGGCTGCGGCGTGCTCGCCACACCTGGCGCCGCCGTCCGCGGTGATCCCACGCATCCCGCCAACCTGGGCCGCCTCTGCAGCAAGGGCGCCGCGCTTGGCGAGACCACGGGCCTGGAAGGCCGGCTGCTGCACCCGATGGTCAATGGCCGGCGCGCCTCCTGGGATGCCGCGCTGGATGCAACGGCCGAGGGCTTCCGCCGCGCGCTTGCCGAGCACGGGCCGGAAGGTGTCGCGCTCTACGTCTCCGGCCAATTGCTGACCGAGGATTATTACGCCGCGAACAAGCTCGCGAAGGGCTTCCTCGGCACCGGCAACATTGACAGCAATTCGCGGCTTTGCATGGCCAGCGCGGTCGCTGGCCACAGGCGGGCCTTTGGCGAGGACCTGGTGCCGGGCGTCTATGCGGACCTCGAGCAGGCCGATCTTGTCATCCTCGTCGGCAGTAATCTCGCCTGGTGCCATCCGGTGCTGCACCAGCGCATTCTTGCCGCCAAGGCGATGCGGCCCATGATGCGACTGGTCGTGGTGGACCCCCGCCGCACCGCAACCTGCGAAGCGGCGGACCTGCATCTCGCCCTGCGCCCCGGCAGCGATGTGGCGCTCTTCGCCGGACTGCTGGAGCACCTGGCCCTGGCCGGCTTCCCGGTGCCGGCGGAATGCCGCCAGACGCTGGACGTGCCGGCGCTGACCGGGCTCGATCCCGCGCAGCTCGCCATCTTCCGCCACTGGTTCATGACGACCGAGCGCGTGGTGACGCTCTGGAGCCAGGGCACCAACCAGTCGAGCAGCGGGACCGACAAGGCCAACATCATCATCAATTGCCACCTTGCCGCCGGGCGCATCGGCCGGCCCGGCATGGGGCCCTTCAGCGTGACCGGCCAGCCCAATGCGATGGGCGGGCGCGAGGTGGGCGCGCTCGCCAACATGCTGGCGGGCCACCTGGACGCCGAGAAGCCGGCCGAGGTCGCGGCCCTCAGGGCGTTCTGGCAGGCGCCCAATCTCGCCACCAAGCCCGGCCTCAAGGCGGTGGACCTGTTCCGCGCGGCGGAGGAGGGGCGCATTGGCGCGCTTTGGGTGATGGCGACCAACCCCGCCGTATCCCTGCCGGATTCCGCGCAGGTGCGGCGCGCGCTGTCGCGCATTCCCGCCCTCATCCTCTCCGACTGCCATGCCGGTTCCGACACGGCCGCGCATGCGCAGATCCTGCTCCCCGCGCTGGGCTGGGGCGAGAAGGACGGCACCGTCACCAACAGCGAGCGCGTGATCAGCCGCCAGCGCGGCTTCCTGCCCGCGCCCGGCGAGGCGCGGGCGGATTGGTGGATCATCGCGCAGGTGGCGCAGCGCCTGGGCTGGGGCGCGCACTTCGCCTGGCCGAATGCCGCCGCCATCTTCCGCGAGCATGCGGCGGTGACGGAGCTGGCCCGCCCCGCGCCGCGCGTCTTCGACCTGGGCGGCCTCGCCGATCTCAGGGATGCCGAATATGCGGCACTGCCGCCGACGCAATGGCCCGTGCCCCGTCACGGCCCGCGCGGCGGTCGCATCACGCCCCCCGTGCAGCGCATGGTCGCGACACCCTATCGCGCACCCGCGCATGCGGGCGGCATGATTCTGCTGACCGGTCGCCTGCGCGACCAATGGCACACCATGACGCGCACCGGCCTGGTGCCGCGCCTGATGCAACACGCGCATGAGCCGGTGCTGACGCTGAACCCCGCCGACGCCACGGGCCTGATCGAGGGCGGGCTGGTGCGCGTGGCGAGCGCCTGGGGCGAGGCGGTGCTGCGCCTCGCCCTCGATGCCGCGACGCCGCGCGGGGCCTGCTTCGCGCCCATGCACTGGACCGACCAGCTGGCCCCGCGCGGCCGCATCAACGCCGCCGTGACCCCCGCGACCGACCCGATCAGTGGCCAGCCCGAGCTCAAGCACACGCCCGTCACGCTCGCGCCCTTCGCGGCGGTTTGGCATGCTGTGCTGCTGGCCCGCCGCCCGCTCGGCACGCAACTCGCCGCATGGTGCGCGGTGGCGCCAGCCGCGGAAGGCGTGGTCCGGCATGAGATGGTGGGCCATGACGCCGACGCCTTCGCGCGGCTGGTGGCGGCGCTGGGCGAGGGCCCCCCCACCATCGCGCTCCAGTCGCCAGCGACCGGCGAGCACCGCGCCGCCTGGCTGCGGGACGGTCAGCTCATCGCCACGCTGTTCCTCGGCCCCGACCACGCTCTTCCGCCGCGCGAATGGCTGATCTCGTTGTTTGCCGAGGCGCGCATCGGCAGTGCCGCGCGGCATGCGCTGCTGGCCGGCATGCTGCCGGATGGCCCGCCACCCTCGCCCACGCTGTGCGCCTGCCATGGGGTGAGTGCGGCCACGATCCGCGCGGCGATCGAGGCGGGCGCGGGCGATGTGCCCGCGATCGGCGCCGCCACCTGCGCCGGCACTGGCTGCGGCAGTTGCAAGCCGGAGCTGGCCGTGCTGCTGGCGCTGGCGCCGGCCTGATGCGGCATTTCCCCGCCTTCCTCGACCTGCAAGGCCGCATTGTGCTGCTGCTCGGCGCGGGCGAGGCGCTGGCCGCCAAGGCCACGCTGCTGCGCGCGGCGGGTGCGGAGATGCGCGAGGCGCAGCACTTCACGCCCGCGCTGCTGGAAGGCTGCGCAATGGCCGTTGCCGCCGGCGCGCCGGAGGAAGACCTGGCCGCGCTGCATGCCGCCTGCCTCGCGCGCGGCATTCCGGTGAATGTGGTGGACCGGCCGGAATTGTGCTCCTTCATCACGCCCGCCATCATCACGCGCGACGGCATCACCATCGGCGTCTCGACCGGCGGGGCGGCGCCCGTCCTGGCGCGGCTGATCCGCCAGAAGATCGAGGCCGTGTTGCCGCCGCTGCTGGGGCGCGTCGCCGCACTCGGCGCGCGCTTCCAGGCCGCCGTGCGCGCCCGCATCCCGAGCCTGCCTGCCCGTCGTGCCTTCCTGGAACGCGCGCTGACCGGCACGCCGGCCGATCTCGCGCTCGCCGGCCGCCAGGCGGAAGCAGATGCCGCCTTCGCCCGCCTGCTGGAGGCCGCCGAGGTCGCGCCGCGCGGCTTCGTGCAGCTCGTCGGCGCCGGGCCGGGTGCAGCGGACCTTCTGACGCTGCGCGCCCTGCGCGCGCTGGGCGAGGCCGACGTGATCGTGCATGACCGACTGGTGAGCGAGGAGGTGCTGGACCTCGCGCGGCGCGACGCGCGGCGCATCTTCGTCGGCAAGAAGCGCGCGCTGCATTGCGTCCCGCAGGAGGGCATCAACACCCTGCTCATCGAACTCGCGCGCGAGGGGCTGCGCGTGGTGCGCCTGAAGGGCGGCGACCCCTTCATCTTCGGCCGCGGTGGCGAGGAAGCGCAGGCGCTCGCGCAGGCTGGCATTCCCTTCGAGGTGGTGCCCGGCGTCACTGCCGCACTTGGCTGCGCTGCCCAGGCCGGCATCCCGCTCACGCACCGCGACGCCGCGCGCATGCTCACCTTCGTCACCGGCCACACGCGGGAGGGGCGGCTTGATCTCGACTTCGTGACCCTCGCCCGGCCAGGCCAGACGCTGGCGATCTATATGGGCCTGACCACGCTGCCCCAACTGCGCGAGGGGCTGCTGCGCGAAGGCTTCAATGCTCAAACGCCGGCCGTCCTCATCGAGCGCGGCGGCTCTCCCCGGCAGCGCGAATTGCGGGGAACGCTGGCCGAGGTCGTCGCCCGCGCGCCCGGCTGGGCGGGCGATGGCCCGGTGCTGCTGCTGCTGGGGGAGGCGGTGGCGCATGGCGCCCTGCCGCACGCCACCCTCAGCCAGTGCGCGGAAGCCGCCTTCGCCTGAGCGCCGGCTTGCGGTAGAATCCGGCAAACGCCGGAGGAAACACCATGCAGCGCCGTCTCCTGATCGCCAGCATCCTGGCCGCCCCCGCCATTGCCCCCAGACTCGCAAAGGCGCAGTCCCAGCCGCTGCGCCTCATCGTCCCGGCACCGCCCGGCGGCAGCACGGACATCCTGGCGCGCATCCTGATCGAGCGCGCGGGCGCCACGCTCGGGCAGGCGGTTGTCGTGGACAATCGCGGCGGGGCGGGCGGCATCATCGGCACCGAGGCCGCCGCGCGGGCGGCGGCGGATGGCAACACGCTCATCCTCGGCCACAACCAGACGCATGCCTCCAACCAATGGATGGCGCGCAACCTGCCCTACAACGTGATCGAGAGCTTCACGCCTGTCGCGCGGCTCGCCACCGTGCACCACGCGACGGTTGTGCCGGCCAGTTCCCCGGCCCGCAACATGGCCGGGCTGATCGAGATGGGGCGCGGCGGGCGACGCGTGTCCTACGCCTCCTCGCAGGCGGGCTCGGCCAGCCATGTGATCGCCGAGACCTTCGTGCGCCGCTCGGGCATGGATGCGGTGCATGTGCCCTATCGCGGCGGCGGCCCCGCCACGCAGGACACGGTGGCGGGTGTCGTGGATTTCTATGTCTCCACCTGGCCCGGCGTCGTCTCGCTGGTGCGCGAGGGGCGGCTGCGTGCGCTCTCCATCGGGGCGGGCTCGCGCGTGCCGGGCTTCCCCGAACTTCCGACAACGGCCGAGGCCGGTGTGCCCTTCATGGCGGTGGATGCCTGGTTCGGCCTGTTCGCGCCGCGCGGTGTGGACGCGGCGCGCGTCACTCGCCTTTCCGAGGCCTTCCTCGGCGCGCTCGCCCAGCCCGAAGTGGCCGGGCGCGCGACGCAGGCCGGGCTGAACGCGGCGCCGATGGGCCCGGTCGAATTCACCGCCTTCCAGCTCGAGGAGGTGCGCCGCTGGCAGGAGATGGCGACGCTGACCGGGATCATGATGGAGTAGGCGAAGGCCAGGCTCAGGCCTTCTTCTCCCACCCCCGCTCACCCTGCTGCCAATAGGCGAGTGTGTGGCCCGCGGCCTTCGCGGCGGCCCAGCGCCGGCGCGCGGCAGCCACGGCGTGCTCGTCGCCGCCGTCGAACAGGTCGAAGGCGCGGGCATAGAGCGCCAGATGCGCGCTTTCCGCGCCCTCGGTGAGGAACAGATGCTGCGCGCCATTGGGCGGCGGCGCGTCCTCCAGCGTGAGGAACACCGGCTGTAACGCGCCGTCTCGCGTGCCATGCGGCACCCAGTCCGGCTCAGCGCAGGTCCAGAGCGCGTCATCGAGCGACTTCATCCGCTCTTCGCTCGCGCAGAGCACGAGCGCGCGCTGCTGCAAGGCCAGCACGCGGCCCAGCAGCCGGGGCAGCGCCTGCTCCAGCGTGCTGCGCGTGAGGTGGTAGAAGCCGATCTCCGTCATCGTTGTCCCAAGCGACAGGCAGCCGCCACACCAACCTGCCCGGCCGCGTGATCAAGCAAGGGTCAGCACCACATTGCCCATGGCCGTGCCGCCCATCACCATCTCATGCGCGGCGGCGCATTCGGCCAGCGGCATGGTCGCGGCGATGGCGTGTTGCAGCCGTCCGTCCCGCAGCAGCCGGTCCAGCACCGCCTCGCACTCGCCGCGCGCCTCGGCACTCAGCTCATAGACGATGAAGAAGCGGATGGCGGCGCCGCAGAGGATCATCGGGAAGAAGCCGAGCGTGATCTCGGCGGCACCTGAGCCATAGGTCACGCAGATGCCGTCCTGCTTCACGATGCGCGGCAGGAGCGCGGCATTGGCGGCCAGGTCCACCTCGATCACGCGGTCCACGCCGTGCCCACCCGTCAATTCCTGCACGCGCGCGGCGACGTCCTCCGCGCGGTAATCCACCACGGCATCGGCGCCGGCCGCCAGGGCATGCGCGGCCTTGGCGGCGGAGCTCACGGTCGCAATCACCTGCTTCGCACCCAGCAGCTTCGCGAACTGTATGGCGTAGTGGCCGACAGCGCCCGCGCCGCCCGCCACCAGCACGGATTGGCCGATCACGCCGCCATCCACCATCACCGCGCGCAACGCCGTGAGTGCGGGAATGCCGAGGCATGCGCCCTCCGCGAAGCTTACATTCTCCGGCAGGGGCACGGCCTGGGCGGCGGGCAGGGCGATGTATTCCGCCGCGGTGCCGAAGGGCCGCTTCCATTGACCGTTCCAGACCCAGACGCGCTGCCCCGCGCGCGTCGCATCCACGCCCGCACCCACGGCCGCGATCACGCCGGCACCATCGCTATGCGGAATGACGCGCGGCGCCGACATCGGGCGCGAGCCGCCGCGCGCCTTGCAGTCGGAGGGGTTCACGCCCGAGGCATGAATGCGCACCAGCACCTCGCCCGGGCCGGGCTCGGGCCGCGGCATCTCGCCCTGCACCAGCACCTCCCGCGCGAGGCCGGTCGCCTCGTACCAGATGGCCTGCATCATCCGTTCCTGTCCTTGCCGCTGTGCATCATAGCCGATGCGGGTCTTCGAAGTGGCGTTCCACCAGCGCGTCCAGCAGGCGCGCGCCGAAGCCGCTGGGCGTGCCCTTCGCCGCGAGGCCGTCCTCGCTCTCGGCCAGGTCCACGCCTGCGATGTCCAGATGCGCCCAGGGCAGGCCGCCGGCAAACTCCCGCAGAAAGGCCGCGGCGTGCGAGGCATCGGGCTGCGGCCCGCGCCCGGCTGGCATGCATTGCTTGAGATCGGCGATCTCGCTTTTCAGGTCCGCGCGGTGCCGCTCGCCGATCGGCAGCGGCCAGAGGCGCTCGCCCACCCCCTCGCCGGCCGCCGTGACGGCCGCGCCCAGCGCCGCGTCGTTGCCGAAGAGGCCCGCACGATGATGGCCGAGCGCCGTCACCACGCTGCCGGTGAGCGTCGCGAGATCGAGCAGCGCCTGCGGGCGGAAACGGCGGGCCGCGAAATGCAGCGCATCGGCCAGCACCAGGCGGCCTTCGGCGTCGGTGTCCACCACCTCGACGCTTCGCCCGTTCATCATGCGCAGCACGTCGCCGGGCCGATAGGCCATGCCGCTCGTCGCATTCTCGGCGATGGCGAGCACCGCGACGGCGGGGCAGGGGGAGTTCCGGCGGGCCAGCGCCAGCATCGCACCCGCGCAGGCGGCCGCCCCCGCCATGTCGGCGCGCATCGCCTCCATGCCGGCCGCGCCCTTGATGGAGATGCCGCCCGTGTCGAAGCAGATCCCCTTGCCGATGAAGGCGACCGGCGGCGCCCTGAAGCAGCCCTTCCAGCGCAGGATGACGAGGCGCGGCGGATGCACACTGCCCTGGCCGACTGCCAGCAGACCGCCCGCGCTGAGCCGCTGCAACGCCTTGCGGCCGAGCACGGTGACGTCAATGCCCTCGGCGCGCAGCTTGCGCAGCCGGTCCGCGAAGGCAGTCGTCGTCAGGTGGTTGCCGGGTTCCGCCACCAGGTCACGGGCGAAGGTGGCACCGGCCAGCGCCGCCTCGGCGCGCGCCCAGGCGGCTTCGAGCGCTGCGGGATCATCCACCAGAAGCTCGATCCGCCACGGCTTGCCGCCGCGCGATCTGTGCCGCGCGAAGCGCCAGGCGCGCAGCACGGCGCCCATGCCGAGCGCCACGGCGCAGGAGGGCGGAAGCCCACGCGCATCGAGCGCCACCCGGACCGCATCGCCCGCCGCCGCGATGCAGGCCGCGCCCACGCGCTCCCATTCATGCGGCGAGGAGGCGCCATCCGCGCCGACCCAGCGCTCGTTGGGGGAGACCTCCAGCACCTCGCTCAGCCGGCCGCGGAAGCCTGATTCATGGGGGGCATGGCCCTCCGGGATGGGCCGCAGCAGCAGCGCCCCGCGGGAGGGCGCGCGCCGTAGCTTCAGCACCGATCAGCCTTCATAATGCTCCGCCACCAGGCGATCGAGCATGCGCACGCCATAGGCCGAGGCGCCCTTGGGGATGGTGGGGCTGTCCTTGGTCGCCCAGGCGGTGCCGGCGATGTCCAGATGCGCCCAGGGCCTGCCCTGCACGAAGCGCTGGATGAAGCAGGCCGCCGTGATCGAGCCGCCGGCCCGCCCGCCGCCCACATTCTTCATGTCGGCGATGTCGGACTTGATCTGCTTGTCATAGGCGTCGCCGAGCGGCATGCGCCAGGCGGCCTCGCCCACGGCATTGCCGGCCGCGATGATGCGCGAGGCGAGCTCCTCGTCATTGGCGAAGAGGCCCGCATGCTCATGGCCCAGGGCCACGATGATGGCCCCGGTCAGCGTGGCGAGGTCCACCATGAAGGCCGGGTCGAACTTCTCGATCGCGTAGTGGATCACGTCGGCCAGGACGAGGCGGCCTTCGGCGTCGGTGTTGATCACCTCGATGGTCTGGCCGGAGGCGCTGGTCACCACGTCACCGGGGCGCTGCGCGTTGTGGCCGGGCATGTTCTCGACGAGGCCCACGATGCCGATCACATCCGCCTTGGCCTTGCGGCCCGCGAGTGCGGCCATCAGGCCCGCCACCGTGCCGGCGCCCGCCATGTCCCACTTCATGTCCTCCATGCCGCCGGCCGGCTTGATGGAGATGCCGCCGGTGTCGAAGGTGACGCCCTTGCCGATGAAGCAGAGCGGCTTGTCCATCTTCTTCTTGCCGCTGCCGTTCCACTTCATCACCACCATGCGCGGCTCGTTGATCGAGCCCTGGGCCACGCCCAGCAGCGCGCCGAAGCCCAGCTTCTTCATCTCCTTCGGGCCCAGCACATCAATGCCGAGACCGAGCTTCTCCAGCCCCTTCAGGCGATCGGCGAATTCCACCGGCGTCAGGATGTTGGCGGGCTCGGAGACGAGGTCGCGCGTCAGGAACACGCCCTCCACCACCGCCTTCATCGGCGCGAAGGCGGATTTCGCCGCCGCTGCATCACCGGTCGCGATGGTGAGCTTGGCGAGCTTGGGCTTGTCCTCGGCCTTCTCCGTCGTCCGGTAGCGGTCGAAGCGATAGGCGCGGAGCGCGGCCCCCATGGCGAGGCTCGCCGCCTGTTCGGCCGTGAGGCCATCGGCTGCGACCATCGCCCCGGCCTCGCCCGAGATCATCGGCACGAGGCTGCCGCCGAGCTTCTCGGCATCGGGCGTTTCGCCCAGGCCGAGCACGACCAGCTTGGTGATGCCGCCCTGTGGCGCCCAGAGCGTGGCGGACTGGCCTTTCTTGCCCTTGAAGGCGGCAGCTTCCAGCGCGCGCAGAAGCCCGCCCTCCATCGCCACGTCCAGCGTGGCGGCGAGGCCGGTGAGGGGCGCGCCCTCTGCCAGGAGGAGCACGAGGGCCCCGGACTTGGGCAGGGCGGGCTTGGCGAAGGCGATGTCGAGCATGAGGGGACCGTCCTGGGCTGAATGATTTGTCACAGGATAGGCCCTGCCTCGCATTGCGTCATCCCGGCCGCATGGATAGATCGGCCGCATGACCCACGCCGAACTTCTGGAGCTTGCCGTGCGACTGGCACGGGAGGCGGGCGACGCGATCGAGGCGGTGCGCCGCGCCGGCTTCGCCATCGAACGCAAGGGCGATGCCAGCCCAGTCACCGCGGCCGACCGCCTGGCCGAGGGCATCATCACCGAGGGGCTGCGCCTTGCCACCCCTGGCATTCCGGTGGTGGCGGAGGAAGCCTTCGCCGCCGGCGAGGCGCCCGAGGTGCAGGACCGCTTCTGGCTGGTGGACCCGCTGGACGGCACGCGGGAATTCGCCGCCGGGCGCGACGAATACGTGACCTGCATCGCGCTGGTGGAGGCCGGGCGCCCGGTGCTGGGCGTGCTGGGGGCGCCTGGGCGGGGCAGCCTCTATGCGGGAATCGTGGGACAGGGCGCCTGGATGGAGGAAGGCGGCAGCCGCCGCGCAATCCAGGCCCGCCGCCCGCCCGCCGAGGGCCTGCATGTGCTGGACAGCCGCTCGCACCGCGACGACGCCTCGACCGACAGCTTCTGCCGCGGCCGCGTTGTGCGCGAGACGACGCGCCTTGGTTCCGCGCTGAAATTCGCCTGGATCGCCGAAGGCCGTGCCGACCTGATGCCGCGCCTCGCCTCTGGCATCATGGAGTGGGACACGGCGGCCGGGCAGGCCGTGCTGGAGGCGGCGGGCGGGCGCGTGGTGGATGCGGCGGGGCAGCCGCTGCGCTACGGCAAGCCCGGCTTCCGCAATCCGGGCTTCGTCGCCTGGGGAGCCGCATGACCGCGCTCCTCGATGACCCGCTGGACGCCGCGGCGCTGTTGCAGGCCGGCGCGCTTGTCGCCTTCGCGACCGAGACGGTCTATGGCCTGGGCGCCGATGCGCGCAATGGGCAGGCCGTGGCCGGGATCTTCGAGGCCAAGGGGCGGCCGCATTTCAATCCGCTGATCTGCCACTTCGCCGAGGCCGATTCCGCCTGGGCGGAGGTCCGCGCCGATGACCGCGCCCGCGCCCTGGCCGCCGCCTTTTGGCCGGGCCCGCTGACGCTTGTGCTGCCGCGCCGCGCCGATTGCCGCGTTGACCTCCTGGCCGGGGCGGGGCTCGACACGCTGGCCGTGCGCGTGCCTGCGCATTCGGGCGCCCTGGCCCTGCTGCGCGCGGTGGCGAGGCCGGTCGCCGCTCCCTCGGCGAACCGCTCCGGCCGGGTCAGCCCGACCAGCTCCGCCCATGTGATGGAGGAATTGTCGGGCCGGATCGCCGCCATCCTGGAAGGGGGCGAATGCAGCGTGGGCGTGGAATCCACCGTGCTGGACCTGGCGGGCGGCGGTGCCGCGCTGCTGCGGCCGGGTGGCGTGCCGGTGGAGGCGATCGAGGCGGTGATCGGCCCGGTCGGGCGGCCCCTGCCGCCCCATGCCGGGCCGGCGCCCACGCTGCGCAGCCCTGGCATGATGCTCTCCCACTACGCGCCCAACCTGCCGCTGCGCCTGGAGGCGCGGGCGGTGGCGCCCGACGAGGCCCTGCTCGCCTTCGGCCCGCCTTTGCCCGGCGCGGCGCTGACCTATCAGCTGTCGGAGGAGGGCGATCTGCGCGAAGCGGCCGCGCGCCTCTTTGCCGGGTTGCGTATGCTGGACCGTCCGGGCCTCCGGGGCATCGCCGCCATGCCCGTGCCGGGGGAAGGATTGGGGCCGGCCATCCGGGACCGGTTGGCCCGCGCGGCGGAGCCGCGGAATTAGGTGCCAGCGGCGGAGCCGCGGAGATATTGCTTGCGGCGGAGCCGCGGAGATATTGCTTGCGGCGGAGCCGCGAAGGGAGGCAGCAGCGGCTCAGCCGCCGGATTGATAATTTACGCGGGCGCCCGCCAGGCCGAGGCTTTTGCGTGAGGCTCGGCGCTCAGCGCGGCATCACGCGGTAATGCTCCTGGTCCTCACCCGCGCAGTCCCGCTTCAAGGTGGCCAGCCGGGCCGAATTGTGGGGGTGGCCGATCCGGTTCTGCCGGGCGATCTCCTCATCAATGGACTGGTTGAAGCCCTGGCAGCCGCTCAGCCGGTTGATCACCGGGGCGGCCGCGCTGGTCGCGACCGTGACCGGCGCCGGGGCGCCCTGCAGCCAATGCATCAGCCCGAAGCCGCCGGCCGAGCAGATCACGATGACCAGAAGGCTGGACAGGAATTTTCCGGGCGCCATGAGAGAAATTCCACAAATGAAACGCAGCGCATGAACATATAGCAGGGTCCGGGCGTGCGCAAAATAACATTCCGTCCGTTTTTTGGCATGATACGAAAAGATGCGCGCCGGGCCGGCGTGGGTCTCTGGAGATGCCCCGCGTCCCCGCTATAAACCCCCATGCCCGACCACGCCCCCCATCCCGCCGATCCTTCCCTCCTGGCGGCGTTTCGCGAGATTCTCGGCCCCCTCGGCGTGCTGGCGGAGGCGGGCGACATCGCGCCGCATCTCAGCGATTGGCGCGGCCTCTACCGCGGCGAGGCCATGGCGGTGCTCCGCCCCGCCAGCACGGCGGAGGTCGCGGCCTGCGTGGCGCTCTGCGCCGCCCAGGGCATCGCCATCATCCCGCAGGGCGGCAACACCTCGATGGTCGGTGGCGCGACACCCGAGGCGCGGCCGCGCCAGGTGGTGCTCAGCCTGGCCCGCATGAACCGCGTGCGCGAGGTGGACACGGCCGACATGACCATGACGGTCGAAGCTGGCCTCGTGCTCGCCCGTGCCCAGCAGGTGGCGGCCGAGCATGGCGTGCTGTTCCCGCTCAGCCTGGGCGCGGAAGGTACGGCGATGATCGGTGGCCTGCTCTCCACCAATGCTGGCGGCAACACCACCGTGCGCTACGGCAATGCGCGCGAACTCATGCTGGGGCTTGAGGTGGTGCTGCCCGATGGCAGCGTGATCCATGGCCTGCGCCGGCTGCGCAAGGACAACACCGGCTACGCGCTGCGGCATTTGTTCGTGGGTGCCGAGGGCACGCTCGGCATCATCACCGCGGCCGTGCTGCGGCTGTTTCCGGCGCCGGTCGAAACGGCGACGGCCATCTGCGCCGTGCCGTCGGAGGACGCGGCGCTCGCCCTGTTCCGCCGCTTCCGCACGGCGGATGAGGGTGCGGTCCGTGCCTTCGAATACATGTCCGGCATCGGCATGGGCATGGTGCTGGCCACCATCGAGGGTGCCACGCTCCCGCTTTCGGCCCCGGCCGGGCATTACGTCCTGGTGGACCTCTCCGCCTCGCGCGAGGGGGCCGGTCTGCGTGGCCTGATGGAGAGCGTGCTGGAGGCCGCGATGGAAGCGGGTGAGGTGGAGGATGCGGCGCTGGCGGAATCCGAGGCGCAGCGCGCGGCCATCTGGCGCCTGCGCGAGGAACATCCCGAGGCGCAGAAGCGCGCCGGCGCCAGTGTAAAGAATGATGTCTCGGTGCCGGTCTCGGCCGTGCCGGAATTGATCCGCCGTGCCTCCGCCGCCTGCCGGGACCTCATCCCGGGCAGCCGCCCGGTGCCCTTCGGCCATATGGGCGATGGCAATATCCACATGAACCTGGCCCAGCCCGAAGGCATGAGCGCCGCCGATTTCCTGGCCCGCAGCCATGACATCATGGATGTGGTGAACGAGGTGGTGCGTGAGCTGGGCGGCAGTTTCAGCGCCGAGCACGGCATCGGCCGCCTGAAGACCGATATGATGGAAGCCTGGCGCGGTGGCGCGGAACTGGACGCGATGCGCCGGATCAAGGCGGCGCTGGACCCGCGCGGCATCATGAACCCCGGCAAGCTGCTTCCCGATGCGTGACCTTCCGGCCCTGGGCTGGTAAGACCGCGCCGGCATGAAGCGCATTGACCTCTACATCATGCGGCAGCTTTCGCTGTCGTTGCTGGCGGTGACGGTGGGGCTGGCGGCGCTGGTCTGGCTGACCCAATCGCTGCGCTTCATCGAGCTGGTGCTGGACCGCGGCCTGTCCATCTGGGTCTTCCTGGAGCTGACCGGCCTGCTGCTGCCCAGCTTCTTTGGCGTGATCCTGCCCATCACGACCTTCGTCGTGACCCTCTTCACCTATGTGCGCCTGGCCTCCGACCGCGAGCTGGTGGTGATGCGCGCGGCCGGCCTCAGCCAGTGGCAGCTCTCGCGCCCCGCCTTGCTGGTGGCGATGGGCGCGATGGCCGTCTGCATCGTTCTGAACCTCTGGATCACGCCCGCCTCGCACCAGGCCTTTCGCGAATGGCAGTTCGAGATCCGGAACCAGATGGCCGGCCTGCTCCTGCAGGAGGGCGTGTTCAGCTCGGTGGGCGAGGAACTGACGGTCTATGCGCGGGACCGTGACGCCGGCGGCGCGCTCTACGGCATCCTCGTGCATGACTCGCGCGAGCGCGGCGCGCCGGTCACCATCCTGGCCGAGAGCGGGCGCATCATCACGACGCCGCAGGGACCGCGGGTCACGTTGTTCAACGGCCAGCGCCAGCAGGTGGAGCGCGTGGTGCAACCCGACGGCACCAGCACCCTTCGCCTGACCGTGCTGACCTTCCAGGAGAACAGCCTCGACCTCGCGCGCGCCAACCGCAGCGAGGGGCAGCGCTTCCGCAATGCGCAGGAGCGCACGCTGGGCGAGTTGTTCAGCCCCGAGGAGGGCGTCTCGGTGCGTGACCGCGGGCGCTTCCTGGCCGAGGCGCACCAGCGGCTCACCAGCCCGCTGACCGCCGTGACCTTCGCCCTGCTGGCGCTCGCCGTCGCGCTGTCGGGCCAGTTCCGCCGCTTCGGGGGCGGGATCAACCTCTTCATCGGCAGCCTGCTGATGGTGGGGCTGCTGGCACTGGGCTTGAGCATCGGCAACCTCGCGGCCCGGCAGACGGCGCTGATCCCGCTGATCTGGCTGCATGCGCTGCTGCCCGGCTTCGCCTCCGCCTGGGTGATCTCCGGCATGCCGGGCCTGCCCGACCAGCTGCGCGGCTACGCCCGATGATCGTGGCCAAGACCCTCACCTTCTACGTGGCGCGCCGCTTCCTGGCGGCCACGGCGGGCATGCTGTTGGCGCTGACGCTGCTCGTTTCGATGTTCGACTTCATCGAATTGCTGCGCCGCGCGGCCACCCGGCCCGATGCGGGCTTCGCGCTGGTCGCCTCCATCGCCGGGCTGCGCATGCCCTTTGTCGGGCTGCAGATCATGCCATTCGCCATCCTGCTGGGCGGGCTGCTCGCCTTCTGGCGTCTCACGCGCTCCTCCGAGCTGATCGTGGCGCGCGCGGCGGGCATTTCGGCCTGGGGTTTCCTCTCGGGTCCGCTTGCCGTGGCGCTGGGCTTCGGCCTCGTCGCGGTCATGGCCGTCTCGCCCGTCTCCTCCGCCATGCTGGCGCGGGCCGAGCGGCTTGATGCCTCCTTCCTGCGCGCGGGCGGCGGCGTCACCGCGCTGGCCGGCGGGCGGCTCTGGCTCCGGCAAGGCGATTCCGGCCTGGAGCCGGGCGGTGTCGCCGTCATCTCCGGCCGGCCGGCTCGGCTGCTGGGCACCGACCGCCTGGCCGATTTCAGCCTCGCCGACGTGACCATCTGGCGCATCTCGGCCGGTGGTTCGGCCATGGCGCGGATCGAGGCGCCGCGCGCCACGCTGCGGCCGGGCCGCTGGGAGGTGGAGGACGCGACCGTGTTCGGCGCTGATCGCCTGCCGCGCCCGCCGGCCCGCTTCGTCCTGCCGACGGACCTGACGCCCGATCGCATCGAGAACAGCTTCGCCTCGCCCGATACGCTCTCCTTCTGGGCGCTGCCCGACTTTATCGCGATCCTGGAGCAGGCCGGCTTCTCGGCGCTGCGGCACCGGCTGCAGTTTCAATCCATGCTCAGCACGCCGGTGCTGGCCATGACCATGGCGCTGCTGGCCGCCGGCTTCTCCATGCGCAACAGCCGGCGCGGCGGTGTCGCGCAGACCATCGCGGCCGGCGTCGCCGCCGGCTTCGGCCTTTTCGTGCTGGACCGCATCACCGGCGAGTTCGGCGAGTCCGGCACTCTGCCGGTCTGGCTCGCCGCCTGGGCGCCCTCAGCCACGGGGCTGCTCCTGGCCCTCGCCCTCTTGCTGCATCTGGAGGATGGGTGACCCTATTGCCCCCCACGCCGCTGGTTCCCCCCCTGCGGCCGCACCGCATGCCGCGCGCCGCGCGGCGCATGATCCGCCGCCGAATGGCGCGCCGCCTCGGCCTGCGCCCGGGGCCGCGCCTGTGGCGCAGCTTCGCCCTCGCGCTGGTCCTGGCGCCGCTCGAGCTCCTGCTGCCGGCCAAGGCGCAGATCGCCCCGGCTTTCGACCCGGCCTCGCAGACCTTCGCGCCCATGGGCTTCGTGGACTCGCAGATGGCGCGGGAGACGCTGCCGAGCCTCTCCTCCACCCCGGCCGCGCCCACGGGCGGCGAGGCCACGCCCGCGCCTGCGGGCGGCGGCACCGACGGCCCCGTCACCTTCTCCGCCGAGGAGGTGGAGTATGACCGCGAGCGGGAGCGCGTGGTGGCGCGCGGCCGCGTCGAGGCCTGGCAGGGCGGCCGCTTCCTCCGCGCGGACAGCTTCACCTATGACCGCAACACCCGTGTCGCGCTGCTGCAGGGCAATGTGCAGATCATCGAGGCGGACGGGCAGGTCTTCTACGCCGAGGAGGCCGAACTCGGCGACGGCTTCCGCGACGGCGTGCTGACGGAGATCCGCGCCCGCCTCGCGCAGAACGCCCGCCTCGCCGGCAATGGCGCGCGGCGGACGGACGGCACGGTCACCGAGATCAGCCGTCCGGTCTATTCCTCCTGCAACCTTTGCGAGGCCGATCCGACGCGGCCGCCGCTCTGGCAGATGCGCGCCCGCACGGCGACGCAGGACCGGGAGTCGCAGCGCATCTCCTACCGCGATGCCACGGTGCAGATCGGCGGCATCCCGCTCTTCTACGCGCCCTTCTTCTCGCACCCCGACCCGCAGACGCCGCGCGCTTCGGGCTTCCTCTTCCCCACCGCCGGCTACACGCGCTTCCTCGGCGCCTTCGCCCAGACGCCATATTTCTGGGCGATCGACGAGACGCAGGACCTGCTGGTCACGCCGACCATCGGCGCCCTCGCGCCGCCCAACCTGGCCCTCGAATACCGCCGCCGCTTCAACAACGGCGAGCTGCAGATGCAGGGCTCGATCGGCTACATGAACACCGAGCAGGCCGAGCGCGCGGCCGCGGGGGGCACCGGCTCGCCCGGCATCAACGGGCATTTCTTCTCGCGCGGGCGCTTCGCCCTCAACGAGAACTGGCGCATCGGCTTCGACGGCAACTACGCGTCGAGCGACAGCTACCTGCGCACCTACAAGTTCGAATACCGCCGCGTCCTCACCAGCACCGCCTATGTCGAGGGCTTCTGGGGCACCGAAGCCTATGCGCGGCTGGATGTGCGCTACTACCAGGGCCTCAACACCACCGACAACCTGTCGAGCATCCCCTTCGTCGGCCCGAATGGCCTCTACGAGCACGCGCCGCGCAAGCAATTCCTGGGCGGCTATGTCACGACCGATGTCGGCGTCCTGGGCCTGACCCGGCCGACCGGCACCTTCAGCCAGCGTCTCGCCAGCCGCGCCACCTGGGAGCGGCCGGTGCAGGGCGCCTTCGGCGACATCATCACCTTCCGTAGCCAGTTCGACGGCACCGGCTATTACGCCGGCAACCAGCAGAACAACGGCTTCAATCCGCTGCCCGAGGCCAATGGCATCCATGCCAACGGCAATATCCGCCTGGCTGCCGATTGGCGGATGCCCTTCATCCGCTCGGCCGGCGAATGGGGCACGCAGATGATCGAGCCGCGCGTCCAGCTGGTCACGGGCCCGCATCTGGGGCGCCAGCTCCGCTTCCCGAACGAGGATGCGCTGGATTTCGAGTTCACGGAGGCGAACCTCTTCCAGCTCAGCCGCTACACCGGCCGGGACCGCATGGAAGGCACGACCCGGGCTGACATGGCGCTGCGCGGGAGTTGGGACTTCGTGAATGGTGGCCGCGTGGAGAGCGTCGTCGGCCGCTCCTTCCGCACGACGCAATCCACCACCTTCCCGCTCAATGTCGGCCTGAACGACCGCGCCTCGGACTGGGTGACGCGCTCGACCTGGACCCCTGTCTCCTGGGTGGACCTCATCGCCCGCAACCGGTTCGACAGTGAGAGCTTCCAGCACCGCGCAACCGATGCCGTGGCGAATTTCAACCTGGGCCGGGTGGGGCCGCTGGCCAATCTCTCGCTCAGTGGCGGCTATCTCTACAACAACCGCCTGCCGCAATTCCCGACCAGCACGGGCCGCAATGAGGTGCTGGTCGGCGCCTCGGTGCAATACCGCACGGCGGCGGGGGGCGTCTGGCGCGCGGCCGGCTCGCTCCGCTACGACGTGGTGGCCGACACCCCGGCGATGGTCATCGCGAATTTCGGCTATGAGGATGAGTGCTTCATCATCGAGGGCCGCTTCATCAGGCGCTACGCCACCAACACGACGACCGGCGAACCTTTCATCGGCAACACCGTCTTCCTGGTCCGCCTCGGTTTCAAGACGGTGGGCGACTACTTCTTCCGGGCCATCTGAGGGCCGGATTTCGGCCCGGACGGTTCTGCTTTAAGACGAAGGCATCATGACCCGAATCGCCCCCAGGTTGCTCCCACTGCTCCCATTGGGGATGGCGCTTGTCCTCGCCGTCGCCGTGGCGCCCATGGCTGCTGCCCAGCCCCGGCCGGGCGCGGCCGCGGAAGGCGCGCCCCCGCCGGCCGGCAATCGCATCCTCGCGGTCGTCAACGGGGACCCCATCACCCAGGCCGAGGTCACCTCCCGCTCGCGCCTCTTCGCGCTGAATGTGGGCATGGGCGTGGCCCCCGAGATCCTGGGCCGGCTGCAGCCGCAGGTGCTGCGCCTCGCGGTGGATGAGCGGCTGCGCATCCAGGAGATCCAGCGCCGGCGCATCGGCGTTTCCGATACCGACATTGCGGAGGCCATCACCGATATCGAGCGGCGCAACAACCTGCCGCCCGGTTCCATGCGCAACCAACTGCGCAATGCCGGCATCCAGCCCCGCGTGCTGTTCGACCAGATCCGCGCGCAGATCGGCTGGGGCCGCCTGCTCCGCCAGGCGCTGGGCCCGCTGGCCGAAATCAGCGAGCAGGAGGTGGCTGACGCCATCGCCAGCCGCCGCGCCCAGGAAGCCCAGGCGGAGTACATGGTCAGCGAGATCTACCTCCCGGTGGATGACCCGGCCAATGAGGCCGAGGTCCGTCGCTTCGCCGATGAGGTGATCGGGCAGATCCGCCGCGGCTCGCCCTTCCCGGTGGTGGCGTCGCAGTTCAGCCAGGCGCAGACGGCGCTCGGCGGCGGCGATCTCGGCTGGGTCAACATCAACCAGCTTGACCCTGAGGTGGCCGGCATCGTCACGCGCATGCCCCCCGGCGCGGTGAGCAACCCGATCCGCGTGGCCGGCGGCTTCCAGATCGTGTCGCTGCGCGCCCGGCGCGAGGGCGGCACGGCGAACCAGCTCTCCACCGTGCTGACCATCCGCCAGGTCTTTACCCCCTTCGACCGCCCGCTCGACCCCCAGGCGCCGACCGAGCAGCAACGCGCCGTGGTGGAGCGCGCGCAGCGCCTCTCCCAGACGCTGCGCGGCTGCGAGCAGGTGGACGCGCTGCCCCGTTCGAGCGACCGGCCGACCGATCCAGGGCCGATCCGCCTCGAGGGCCTGAACCCGCCCGCGCTGCGCAGCATGCTGGGTGGCCTCGCCATCGGCCGGCCGAGCCAGCCGGTGATCGCGCCCGACGGCGTGTTGCTGCTCATGGTCTGCTCGCGCGAGCAGCGGAACATGAACGAGTTCACGCCCGACGCCGCGCGCCAGCAGATCCTGCGCGATCGCGTGGAAGTGCTCTCCCGCCAGCTGCAGCGTGAGCTGCGCCGCCGTGCGGTGATCGAGATGCGTGTCTGAGTCACCGCAAGAGCCTGGGCTGACGCCCCTTGCCGGCGTCGTCGGCAAGTATGGCCTCGATGCCCGCAAGGCGCTGGGCCAGCACTTCCTGCTGGACGAGACCCTCTGCGCCCGCATCGCGCTGCTGCCGGGCGATCTCACCGGGCGGCATGTGCTGGAGGTGGGCCCGGGCCCCGGCGGGCTGACCCGCGCGCTGCTGGCCAAGCCGCTCGCGCATCTCACCGCCGTGGAGCTGGATGATCGCGCCATCACGGCGCTGGCCGAGGTGGTGGCAGCGCATCCCGGGCGCCTGACCGTGCTGCGCCAGGATGCGATGAAGTTCGACGGCGCGGCGCAATTGCCCGGGCCCCGCCAGGTGGTGGCGAACCTGCCCTATAATGTCGGCACGCCGCTCCTCATTGGCTGGCTGCGCCAGGCCGCCCAATGGGAGCGGCTCACGCTGATGTTCCAGGAAGAAGTCGCCTTCCGCATCACCGCCGCCCCGCAGACCGAGCATTACGGGCGCCTCGCCGTGCTGGCGCAGTGGGTGGCGCATTGCATGGTCGGGCTGCGCCTGCCGCCCGGCGCCTTCCGGCCGCCGCCGCGCGTGCATTCGGCCGTGGTGGTGATCACGCCGCATGCCGAACAGCCGCCGCCCGAGCTGTTCCGCGCGATGGAGCGCGTGACGGCCGCCGCCTTCGGCCAACGCCGCAAGATGCTGCGTGGCTCGCTGAAATCGCTGGGTGGGGCGGAGGCGTTGCTGGAGGAATGCGGCATCGCGGGTGAACGGCGCGCGGAGGAGTTGCCGGTCAGCGCCTTCGATGCGCTGGCGCGGGCCGTGCTGCGGCGCGAGCAAAAGTAGAAATGCCTCCGGCGGCTGGGGCCTTGGCCCCCAGACCCCTTCTCTGGCGCGCGGGCGCGATCCGATTCAGGATGCACCCGTCCAAGATCAGGAGAATCACATATGCAGCGCCTGCAGATCGGCGACGTCGCCATCACCAGCCTCATCGAGCGCGACGGCCCCTGGCGCCGGCCGGAGGATTTCTTCCTGCAGTATGACAGCGCGGCCCGCGCGGGCGATGTCGCGAAGCTGGCGCCGGAAGTGTTCGACCGCGCCTCGGGCAAGATGGTCATCACCTACCAGACCTTCGTCATCCGCACCGCCCAGCACGTCATCCTGGTGGACACCTGCACCGGCGAGGACAAGGGCTATCCCGCGCCGATGGATTTCCCGAAGCAGCCCTGGATGGATGCGCTGACCGCCGAGGGACTGACGCCCGCCGATATCGACTACGTCTTCTGCACCCATCTGCACATTGACCACAGCGGCTGGAACACCAAGCTCGTGAACGGCGAATGGGTGCCGACCTTCCCGAACGCGAAGTACATCTTCCACAAGGGCGAATACGCCGCCTGGGAAGCGCTGGAGCGCGAGGGCAAGGAGCGCGCGGGTGGTGCTGGCGGCGTTTGGCGGATGAATTGCGAGCCCATCGCCAAGGCCGGCCAGGCCTTGCTGGTGGATGAGAGCTTCACGCTGGATGACTGCATCTCGCTCATCCTCACGCCGGGCCACTCGCCCGGCCATGTCTGCGTGAAGGTCAGCAGCCAGGGGCAGACCGCGATCATCGCGGGCGACATGATGCACCACCAGCTGCAATGCTTCGACCCGACCCTCTCCACCATCTTCTGCTGGGACCCGCATGCGGCGGCCGAGAGCCGCAAGCGCGTCTTCGAGGAGGTGGCCGAGACCGACACGCTGCTGCTGCCGATCCATTTCCCGACACCGACGGCGGGCCGCCTGAAGCGGGCCGGCGGGGGCTATGACTGGGTGTTTGCGCGGTAGCTTGCGCGGTCATCCGGGTTTGGCGAGCCAGGCGCGGATCTCCGCGCCATGCTCGTCGAGGTCGGGCGCGCGCCGCCGCAGCGTGGCCGGCGTGCGGATCGCACCCTGCGCCTCGTCCATGATCTCGGCGCTGACCCCCCGCGCCATCGCCTGGGGATGCGCCAGCGCCTCGTCATAGGCCAACACCGGCCCGGCCGGGATGCCGGCACCACCCAACGCCGCGAGCCAATGGGCGCTCTCGCGTTGCGCGAACGCGGCCTGGAGCAGCGGCACCAGCGCGTCATTGTTGTGCACGCGGTCGCCATTGTTGGCGAAGCGGGGCTCGGCCGGCAGATCGGGCATGCCCAGGATGTCGCAGAGGCCGCGCCAGAAGCCATCCTTGTTCGCGCCGATGGTGATCCAACCATCCGCCGTGCGAAACACGCGATGGGGCGAATTGCCGCGATGCAGCTGCCCCATCCGCTCGGGCCGCGTGCCCTGGCTGAAGACATGCGCCGCCTCATAGACGCCAAGCGCCAAGCCAGCCTCGATTATCCGTCAATCCCGGGAAGAGAGGACCGGACAAGGCAAGACTTCATTCTGGCAGGATCAGCCCGCCATCGGCCGCCAGCGCCGCAATCTCCTCGGGCGTAAAGCCGGCCTCCTCCAGCACGGCGCGGCCATGCTCGCCATGCGCGGGGGCGGGGCCATCCACGCGGCCGGGTGTTCGGGAGAACCAGGCGGGCATGCCGGGGAAGCGCATGCGGCCCAGCCGCGTCTCCTGCTCCAGGAAGAAGCCGGTGGCGGCGAGATGCGGGTCCTGCAGCACATCCTCGGTGCTGTTCACCGGGGCGGCGGGGATGCCCGCGCGCTCGAAGCCTTCCAGCCATTCGGCGGTGCTGCGCGTGGCAAGCGTCGCCGCCACATGGCCGTAGCAATCGTCAATGTTCTGCGAGCGGCTGTTGAAGGTGGCGAAGCGCGCATCCTTCGACCATTCCGGATGCTCGATCAGGTCGAAGAAGGCGCGCCACTGCTTGTCGGTGTAAACGAGTGCCGCAATCCAGCCATCCTGCGTGCGGTAGGGCCGACGCTCGGGCGAGGCGGCGCGGGGATAGACGGGCGGCCCCATCGGGGGGTCGAAGAGCGCGCCGTTGATGTGATCGGTCAGCACGAAATTCGCCATGGTCTCGAACATGCCGACCTCGATTTCCTGCCCCTCGCCGGTGCGGGCGCGGTGCAGCAGCGCCATCAGGATCGCGTAGAGGATGGTGAGGCCCGAGACCTTGTCCGCCACCAGCGTGCCGGAATAGCTGGGCGTGCCCAGCATCCTCTGCTGGATGCCCGCCATGCCGCTGATCGCCTGGATGATGTCGTCATATGCGGCATGGGGCGCATAGGGCCCACGGCGCGAGAAGCCGTAGACATTGGCGTAGACGATGCGCGGATTCGCCGCGGCGACATCGGCATAGGTGAGGCCGAGCCGTGCGATGGCGTCGGAGCGCATGGCATGCACGAAGACATCGGCGGATTCCACGAGGCGCAGCAGCGCGGCGCGGGCGCTGGGCTTCTTGAGATCGAGCGCCAGCCCGCGCTTGCCGCGGTTGAGGTTGAGGAACATGGCGCCCTCGCGCGGGGCGCGCATCACCGGCACCTCGCGCGTCGTGTCGCCCTCGGGGGCTTCCACCTTGATCACCTCGGCGCCGTGATCGGCGAGGATCTGCGTGCAGAAGGGGCCCATCAGAACCGCCGTCAGGTCCAGCACCTTGAGGCCGGCCAGCGCGCCGAAGCCGCGCCCGGGTTGATCGGTCATGCGAGATACTCCTTCAGGCTTTCGCGCGCCGCTGGGGCGGCGATGGCAATGATGCGGCGCGCGCGCTCGCGCTCGGAGGCGCCGCGCAGATCGGCCACGCCGTGCTCGGTAACGATAAGGTCCACATCCGAGCGCGGCGTGGTCACGGGGCCGGAGAGGCGCGCGACGATCCGGCTTGAACCGTCCGACGCCGTGGCAGGCAGCGCGATGATCGAAGCGCCACCGGCCGAGCGTGCCGCGGCGCGCGCGAAATCCGCCTGGCCGCCAACGCCGCCGATGACATTCGCGCCGATGCGCTCGGCATTCACCTGGCCGGTGAGGTCAACCTCGGCCGCGGCGTTGATGGCGAAGAGGCCGGGAAGCTGCGCCAGCACCACCTCATGATGCGTGTAGGAGGAGGGCTTCAGCGCCACAGCCGGGTTGCGATGGGCGAAGCGGTGCAGCTCCGCGCTGCCGACCAGCGTGGTGGTCACGCTGATGCCGGGATCGAGTGGCTTCCGGGCGTTGGTGAGCGCGCCCGCCTGCATCAGCGCCATCGCCCCATCGCCCAGGATGCCGGAATGCAGGCCAAGGTCGCGATGGCCGGCCAGCGCCGCCAGCACGGCCTCGGGCAGCGCGCCGAGGCCGGTCTGGATCGTGGCGCCATCCGGGATGAGTGCTGCGATATGTGCGCCGATGGCGCGCTCCAGGGCGTTGGGTTCGGCGCGCGGCAGCAGGTGCGGCGAACGCGCGCTGTGCAGCACGGCGTCGAGCCGCGCGGCGGGGATGCGCGCATGGCCGCGCGTGTCCGGCACCTCCGGACTGATCTCCGCGATGACGGTGCGCGCGCACGCCACGGCGGCGTCCATGTAGTCCACGCAGGGTCCGAGGCTGTGGGTGCCTGTGTCATCGGCCGGCGGCAGCAGCAGCAGAGCCACATCGCAGCGGATCTGCCCCGCCGCGATCATCCGGTGCACCTGGCCGCCATGCACGGGCAGCACCTCCAGCACACCCGCACTCGCCAGGGCGCGGAAGGTGCCGAGGCCGCCGAGGCCGCGCATCGCGATGTGGTCCGCCTGTTCCGGCCGCAGCACCCGCGCCAGGCCAGTGCCAAGAAAGACCGTGACGCCGCCGAGTGAGGCCCGCTGATCCACCAGCGCTTCCACCAGCGTGGGCGGCTCACCCGTCACCTGGCCCCAGAGGATGTGGTCGCCCGCGCGGATGTGACGTGTGAGGTCGAGGCTCAATAGGATTTCGGCTGGCCAAGCACGCGCTCGGCGATGTGTGAGAGGATCAGCTCGCGCGAGACGGGGGCGATGCGCGGGATCAGGCTTTCGCGCAGGTAGCGCTCCACATGATACTCCTGCGCATAGCCCATGCCACCATGCGTCATCACCGCCGTCTCGCAGGCGCGGAAGCCCGCTTCGGCGGCGAGGTATTTCGCGGCATTGCTCTCGGCGCCGCATTCGCGCCCCGAATCGTAGCGGCTGGCCGCCTTCCAGACCATCAGCTCCGCCGCCTCCAGCTCCGCCCAATTGCGCGCGAGCGGATGCTGGATCGCCTGGTTCTGGCCGATCGGGCGGCCGAAGACGCGGCGCTCCTTCGCGTATTGCGAGGCCTTGCGGAGAGCGGCGCGGCCAATGCCGACCGCCTCGGCCGCGATCAGGATGCGCTCAGGGTTCATGCCGTGCAGGATGGCCTGGAAGCCCTGGCCTTCTTCCCCGATGCGGTCCTCCATCGGGATCTCGAAGCCGTCGAAGAAGACCATGTTCGAATCCACGGCGTGTCGGCCCATCTTCTCGATAAGGCGGATCTCCACCTTGCTGCGGTCGATCTCGGTGTAGAACAGCGTCAGCCCGTCGGTCTTGCGGCGCACCTGGTCGAGCGGCGTGGTTCGGGCCAGCAGCAGCATCTTGTTCGCGACCTGCGCGGTGCTGATCCACATCTTCTGGCCGTGCACGACATAGCCGTCATTGCGGCGCTCGGCGCGCGTCTTGAGCTGGGTGGTGTTGAGGCCGACATCGGGCTCGGTCACCGCGAAGCAGGGCTTGTCCCGGCCCGCGATCAGCGGGGGCAGGAAGCGCTGCTTCTGCGCCTCGGTGCCGAAGACGATGACGGGGTTCAGGCCGAAGATGTTCATGTGCAGCGCGGACGCACCGGACATGCAGGCGCCGGAGGCCGCGATGGCCTCCATCATCAGCGCCGCTTCGAAGATGCCGAGGCCGCCGCCGCCATATTCGGTGGGCATGGCGATGCCGAGCCAGCCGCCCCCTGCCATGGCTGCGTGGAAATCATGCGGGAAGACGGCGTCTCGGTCCCGTGCCAGCCAGTAGTCGTCCGGGAAATCGGCGCAGATCCGGCTGATCTGTTCGCGGATCGCGACCTGTTCGGCCGAGAGCGTGAAGTCCATGGCGTTTCCTTCCCAATCGGCCTGAGCATGCGGCGGCGGCCGCCCTGCGTCAACGCGCCGCTTGACGCCCGCGTTCGCAAAAGCATAGCCTGTTTGCATATACGAACGCCTGATGACAGGCGCTGGAGGAAACATGGTGCTTCACCGCCGCGCCCTGCTGGCCGCGTCCGCGCTTCCGCTTGCCGCCCCCGCGCTCGCGCAATCCTGGCCGGACCGGCCCTTGCGCTTGGTCATTGCCTTCCCCGCCGGCAGCCTGACCGATGTGCTGGGGCGTCTGCTGGCCGAGCCGCTCAGTCAGCGCCTGGGCCAGCCCGTGGTGGTGGACAACCGCGCGGGCGGGAACGGGACGGTCGGCACCATCGCGGTGCAGCAGGCGGCCCCTGACGGCAACACCGTGCTGATCATCAGCACCAGTGCGGCCTCGGTGAACCCGCACATCATCCGCCGCCTGCCCTTCGACCCCGTGCGCGATTTCACGCATATCGGGGCCATCGCCGAGGCGCCGTATCTGCTGGTCGTCCCCGCCTCCAGCCCGGACGCGAACCTCGCGCAGTTCCTGGATCGTGCCCGCGCCCGCCCGGGCGAGCTGACCTTCAGCCATGGCAATGCGAGCGCCCTCATCATGACGGAGGTGATGGCGCGCCGCGCCGGCGTGCGCCTCAACGCCGTGCCCTATCGCGGCGGCGCCGAGGCCCTGACCGATGTGGCGGCGGGGCGCATCGACTGCACCTTCACCGACTTCGCCAATGGCCTCGCGCAATCCCAGGGCGGCCGCGTGCGCGGCATCGCGCAATCAGCAGGCCAGCCCACGCCGCTGGCGCCCGAGGTGCCGCCGGTGGCGCAGGTGGTGCCGGGGTACGACATTAATGTCTGGTTCGGGCTCTCCGCGCCCGCCGGCACGCCCGAGCCCATGGTGCGCCGCTGGAATGAGGCGCTGAACGGCGCGCTCCGGGACGAGGCGGTTGTGGGAAGGCTGCGCCAGCTTGGCTTCCTGCCCTTCACCCAGACGCCGGAGCAGTTCAGCCAATATATCCGGACGCAGCTCGCGAGCTGGGGTGAGCTGGTACGCATCGCCGGCGTCGAGCCGCAATAGTGGATGGCGGCTTCGACCGCCCGGATCTGCGGGGCGGGCCGCGCTCGGTCGCGCGCGTGCTGGAGCTGGTGGGCCGCCTGGCCGCCGCGCCGGAAGGGCTGCCGCTCGCCGCCCTCGCCAGCGCCATGGACGCGCCCAAGACCAGCCTTCTTGGCTTGCTGCGCGGCCTGGCCGCCGAGGGTTATGCCGCCCAGCACGAGACACGCTGGCGCCTGGGGCCGGAGGCGGTGGGCCTGGCCCGCGCCATCCTCGCCGCCGCCGGCGATGGGGATCTTGTCACCGCCGCGCGTCCCTCGCTGGAGGCGCTGGCCAGCGCAGTGGGCGAGACGGCGATGCTGGCCGTCCTCGCCCCCGACCGCGGCGCCATGGTCTATGCCGACAAGGTGGAGAGCCGCACGGCGCTGCGCTTCGCGGCCACGGTCGGCGATGCGCGGCCGATCCATTGCACCGCCTCGGGCCGCGTCATGCTGGCCTTCCTGCCCCCGCCCTGGCCCGCCGAATTCCTGCGCAGCGCGCGCCTCACCGCGCACAGCCCAACCTCCGTCACCGACCGCCGCGCGCTGCGCCGGATCGTCGCCGAGACGCGGGAGAGCGGCTTCGCCGTCACGCTCGGCGAAGCCACCGAAGGCGTGGCGGGAATGGCCGCACCCGTCTTCGGCGCGCGGGGCGAGGTGGTGGCGGCCATCGTCCTCGCCGGACCCATCGCGCGGGTCGAGCCGCGCCTTCCCATGCTGTCGCGCCGCGTGCGCGAGGCGGCAGCGCAGATTTCCCGCCGTCTTGGCCACCGTCCCAACTGAAGGAAACCCCATGCCCGGCCTGCATTATGAGGAATTCACCGAGGGCCAGACCTTCGAACACGCGCTGTCACGCACCGTCACCGAAGCCGACAACATGACCTTCAGCCTGATGACGCTGAACCCGCAGCCGCTGCACATTGACCGCCACTTCGCGGAATCCACCGAATGGGGCCAGCCGCTGTTCAACAGCCTGATGACGCTGGGCATCATGATCGGCATGTCCGTCAGCGACACCACGCTCGGCACCACCATCGGCAATCTCGGCATGACGGAGGTGCGCTTCCCCAAACCCGTCTTCCATGGCGACACGCTGCGTTCGCGTACGCGGGTGGTGGCCAAGCGCGAAAGCCGTTCGCGCAGTGACGCCGGCCTGGTCGAATTCGAGCATGAATGCCTGAACCAGCGCGGCGAGATCGTCGCCACCTGCCGCCGCATGGCCTTCATGCGCAAGCTTCCGGTCAAAGCCTGATGCGCAGCTGGCTCTTCGTCCCCGGTGACAGCGAACGCAAATTCGCGCGCGCGTCGGAAGGCGAGGCGGATGCGCTGATCCTCGACCTCGAGGACAGCGTGCTGCCCGCAAACAAGGAGGCTGCGCGTGGGATGACGCGCGCGATGCTGCAAGCGCCGCGCGGCCGCCAGCAGCGCTGGGTGCGGGTGAATGCGCTCGACACCGGGCTGACGCTGGATGATCTGGCCGCCGTGATGCCCCTGGCCCCTGACGGGATCGCGCTGCCGAAATGTGCCGAGGCAGGCCAGGTGCGCCAGCTCGGGCATTGGCTGGACGCCTTCGAGGCGGCGCATGGCCTCAGGGCCGGTTCCACGCGCATCTTCGCCATCGCGACCGAGACGGCAGCCTCGCTGTTTGGCCTGGGCAGCTATGCGCAGGCAGGGCCGCGACTGGCTGCGCTGACCTGGGGGGCGGAGGATCTTTCCGCCGATATCGGCGGCCTCGCCAACCGCGCCGATGGCGCCTGGCTCGGCGTGTATCGCCTGGCGCGGGAGCTGTGCCTGGCGGGTGCGGCGGCGGCTGGCGTGCCGGCGATCGACACCGTGCATGTGGAGATCAACGACCTGGACGGGCTCGCGGCCGATGCGCGGACGGCGCGGCGCGACGGCTTCGCGGGGAAGATGATCATCCACCCCAGCCACGTCGCCGCCACCAACGCCGCCTTCACGCCCGCGCCCGAGGAGCTGGATTGGGCGCGGCGTGTGATTGCCGCCTTCGCCGATGGCGGGGCGGGGGCAACGCGCATGGACGGGAAAATGCTGGACCGGCCGCATCTGCGCCTCGCGGAGCGGCTGCTGGCGCAAGGAGGCGCATGAGATGAAGCGACGCAGCGTCCTGGCCCTATCCGCCCTCGCCACACCCGCATGGGCCCCCACGGTCTTGGCGCAGGAGGAGTGGCCGCAGCGTCCGGTGCGGATCATCGTGCCGGCGGCCGGCGGCGGCAGCAGCGACCCCATCGCGCGGCTGCTGGCCCAGGCCTATGCGGCGCGCTTCGGCCAGGGCTTCGTGGTCGAGAATCGCCCGGGGGCCGCGGGCAATGTCGGCATGACGGCGGCGGCGCGCGCCGCCCCCGATGGCCACACGCTGCTCTTCGCCTTTGCCGGGCCTTTGGCCACGAACCTCGCGCTCTACCGCGACCTGCCTTTCCAGACGCAGCGCAATTTCGACGCCATCCTGCGCATGGGCGGCGTGCCCAATGTGCTGGTGGTGGGGCAGGGCTCGCCGATGCAAAACCTCGGTGATTTCGTCGCGCGGGCGAAGGCGCGGCCCGGGTCGCTTGCCTATGGCTCGACCGGCAGCGGGAGTTCCATGCACCTCGCCGGCGCGCTGCTGTCCGAGGCGGCGGGGCTTGAGCTCAACCACATCCCCTATAGCTCGCCCGCCGCGGCGACGACGGACCTTATCGCCGGGCGGCTCGATTCGATGTTCCTCGGCGCGCCGGGCACGGTGCCGCTGCTGCGCGGCGGGCAGATCCGTGCGCTGGCTGTCCTGGCGGAGCGCCGGGTCCGCGTCATGCCCGAAGTGCCGACGGCGGCCGAACAGGGGCTGCCCGGTGTGGTGATGGGCACATGGTTCATGCTGCTGGCGCCGAAGGGCACGCCGCCGCGCATCATCGCGGCGCTGAACACCGCCGCCAACGAAGCGCTGGCCGGGCCCGGGCGGGAGGTCCTGGCGCAGCTCGGCCTGGAGCTGGAAGAGGGTGCGGCCGGCGGCACGCCCGCTGATGCGGAGCGCTTCCTGGCCGCCGAGATCGCGCGCCATGCGGAAATCGTGCGTCGGGCGAACATCCGGATCGAGTAGGGCATATCGGGGCGAGAGGATTCGAACCTCCGACCTCCTGCTCCCAAAGCAGGCGCACTACCAGGCTGTGCTACGCCCCGTCTTCGCGCTGTTTAGGCGCGGCGGCGCGGCGCTTCAAGCGGGCGGCAGGACCTTGCCCGGATTCATGCGGCCGTCCGGGTCGAGCGTCGCCTTGATGGCGCGCATCAGGTCGAGTGCCACGGGCGATTTCAGCTTGGCCATGGCAGCCCGCTTGGACTGACCGATGCCGTGCTCCGCCGAGAAGCTGCCGCCCAATTCCACCGCGATCTCGCCGATCAGCCCCTCGAATTCCGGCGCGCGGGCCTGCCACTCCGGATGGCCCATCCCGGCCGGCGCCTGGAGCGAGAGGTGGATGTTGCCATCCCCCATGTGACCCAGCGCGATCATCCGCCCCTCCGGCCAGTTGCCGTCGATCAGCGCCTGAGCGCGCTCCAGGAAGTCCGGGATGCGCGAGACGGGAACGGAGGTGTCGGTGGACAGCCCCGGGCCTTCCATGCGCGAGCAGGTCGGGAAGGTCTCGCGGATGTTCCAGAGGTTCTGGCGCTGCGCCTCGCTCTCGCAGATCACGACATCCTCGGCCTCGCCCGCCTCGATGCCGGACATCAGCGCGGATTCCAGCGCCTCGCGCACGGGGATGGCGGCATGGGTGCTGGCGGCCTCGATCAGGCAGTACCAGTCGGTGGAAAGCTCCATCGGCTGGCGGATGTTGGTGCCATGCTTCAGCGTGATCTCGATGCAGATCTTGCGGATCAGCTCGAAGGCGACGAGCTCCGCGCCGCTCTCCTGGCAGCGGGCGAGCAGGCGCAGCGCCTCGGCGGGCGAGCGGACGGCCACCATCGCCGTTTCGCGCCGAGCGAGCTGCGGGAACAGCTTGAGCGAGGCCGCGGTGATGATGCCGAGCGTGCCCTCGGCCCCGATGAAGAGGTGCCGCAGCGCATAGCCGGAATTGTCCTTCCGCACGCGGCGCAGATCATCCAGCACGCGGCCATCGGGCAGCACGACTTCCAGCCCCAGCACGAGATCGCGCGCATTGCCGTAGCGCAGCGTGCGGATGCCGCCCGCATTGGTGGAGAGCGCGCCGCCCACCATGGCCGAGCCCTGGGCGCCGAAATGCAGCGGGAAGAATCGGTTCGCCGCTGTCGCCGCGTTCTGCACCGCCTCGATGGTGCAGCCCGCCTCGGCGGTGATGGAGTTGTCCATCGGATCCACGTCGCGCAGGCGGTTCATGCGCTCCAGGCTCATCACCACGCTGGCCGGGCCCTGCGCGATGGGCACGGAAGCGCCCGCCAGCGAGGTACGGCCACCCGCCGGCACGACGCAAAGGCCGAGCTCGGCGCATTGGCGGAGTGCGGCGCTGACCTGTGCCGTATCGGCCGGGCGCAGCACGGCGACGGGCTGCCCGTGATAGACGCCCCGCCAATCCACGGCATAGGGGGCGATATCGGCCTCCGCGCGAAGGCAGGCCGCGGGGCCAAGGGACTGGGTCAGGGCGTCGAGCGGGGACATGGCGCCATGGCAGACCCGCGCGCCCCTGCCGTCAAGCGCCGCACCCGGCAGTTGACCCAAGTGCAAGGCGCATGGACCATCCCTGCAAATCGGGAGGTTCGGCGCATGGACGAGACGGATGTGGTGGTGGTGGGCAGCGGCTCGGCCGGGAGCGCGCTGGCCGGGCGGCTCAGCGAGGACCCGCGCATCCGGGTCACGGTGCTGGAGGCCGGCGCGCGGGACAGCAACCCCTGGCTGCACGTGCCCATCGGCTATGCCAAGACCATGTACCACCCCACGCTGAGCTGGAATTACGAAACCCAGGCCGAGACCGAGCTGCATGGCCGCGCCGTGCCCTGGCCGCGAGGCCGGGTGCTGGGTGGCTCCTCCGCCATCAACGGGTTGATCTATATTCGGGGCCAGGCGGCGGATTACGACCATTGGCGGCAGCTCGGCTGCACCGGCTGGGGCTTCGACGACTGCCTGCCCTATTTCAAGCGCGCCCAGAGCCAGGAGCGCGGCGCCAGCGAATTCCACGGCGGTGAAGGCCCGCTCACCACCAGTGACCTGCGCGACAAGGGCGCGCTGCCCCAGGCCTTCATTGATGCGGCGCTCGAACTCGGCTTCCCCCGCAATGACGACTTCAACGGGGCGGACCAGGAGGGGGCGGGCTGGTACCAGGTGACGGTGCGCAACGGCTTCCGCTGCTCGGCCGCCACCGCCTATCTCAAGCCCAACCTGAAGCGGCCCAATCTGCGCCTCATCACCGACGCCCAGGTGCAGCGCCTGGTCATCGAGGAAGGGCGGGTCACGGGCGTGGTTTATCGCGTGGGCAGCGAGGAACGCACGATCAAGGTGACGCGCGAGGTGGTGCTGAGCGCGGGCGCCATCAACTCGCCGCAGGTCATGATGCTCTCGGGCCTCGGCCCGGCGCAGCACCTGACCGATATGGGGATCGCAGTGCATCGGGACATCCCGCAGGTCGGCCAGAACCTGCAGGACCATCTGCAGGCACGGCTGATGTATCGGGCGAACCAGAATGTCACGGTGAATGAGCGGGTGAATTCCTGGCTCGGCATGGCCAAGATGGGCGTCGAGTTCGCGCTGACGCGGGGCGGGCCGTTGAGCTTTGCCGCAGGCACATCGGGCCTCTTCGCCCGCGTGCTGCCGCAGAGCGCGACACCCGACGTGCAGTTCCACTTCATCCCCTGGAGTGCCGATACGGTGAAGGAGGGGCTGCACAAATTCCCAGGCTTCACCGTCAGCGTCTGCCAGCTTCGCCCGGAGAGCCGCGGCGAGATCAAGCTTGCCAGCCCCGACGCCATGGCCAAGCCGCACATCCATGCGCGCTACCTGACGAGCGAGACCGACAAGCAATGCATGGTGGAGGGCGTGAAGCTCGCCCACCGCCTGGCCGAGACCAAGGCGCTGGGCCGCTTCATCGCGGCGCCCTACGCCCCCCCGCCGGGGGCCGGGCGCGATGACGCGGCGCTGCTGGAATTCGTGCGCCGCAACAGCGGCACCATCTACCACCCGAGCAGCACCTGCCGGATGGGCGAGGATGCGGGCGCCGTGGTGGACACGCAGTTGCGCGTGAATGGCGTGGGCGGGTTGCGCGTGGCCGATGCCAGCATCATGCCGACCGTGGTGAGCGGCAACACCAATGCCGGCTGCATCATGATCGGCGAGCGCTGTGCCGACTTCATCAAGCGCGCGGCATGATGGACGCCATCATTATCGGCGCCGGCATGTCCGGCATGTACCAGCTCATCCGCCTGCGCGAGCTGGGGATGAAGGTCCGCGTCTTCGAGGCGGGCACCGGCGTGGGCGGCACCTGGTACTGGAACCGCTACCCCGGCGCGCGCTTCGATTCGGAGAGCTATTCCTATGGCTTCTCCTTCGACCCCGAGCTGCTCCAGGAATGGAGCTGGTCCGAGCATTTCGCGCCCCAGCCGGAGACGCTGCGCTACCTGAACCGCGTCGCGGAGAAATACGACCTGCACCGCGATATCCGGTTCAACGCGGAGGTGAAGTCCGCGCATTTCACGGGCGAGGGCTGGCGCGTGACCCTGGCCGATGGCAGCACGCATGAGGCGCGCTTCCTGATCACCGCGATCGGCGCGCTCTCGGCGCATACCCTGCCGCGCATCGAGGGGATCGAGAGCTTCCAAGGCCCCTCCTTCCACACCGCCCGCTGGCCCAAGGAGGGGATCGACTTCGCCGGCAAACGCGTCGCCGTGATCGGCACGGGTGCCACGGGCGTGCAGACCATCCAGGAGGTGGCGAAGACCGTGGGGCACCTCACCGTGTTCCAGCGCACGCCCAATTGGTGCACGCCGTTGCACAACAGCCGCATCACGGAGGAGGAGCAGGCCCGCATCAAGCAGGGCTACCCGGAAATGTTCGCCCGCTGTGCCGAGACCTATGCCTGCTTCCTGCACACCGCCGACCCGCGCAACACTTTCGACGTTCCGAAGGCGGAGCGCGAGGCCTTCTGGGAGAAGCTCTACGCCTCGCCCGGCTTCGGCATCTGGGTGGGCAATTTCAAGGATAGCTACACCGACCGCGCCGCCAATGCCGAGCTCTCCGCCTTCATCGCCCGCAAGATCCGCGAGCGGGTGAACGACCCGAAGGTGGCGGAGATGCTGATCCCCCGAAACCACGGCTTCGGCACCCGCCGCGTGCCGATGGAGACGCGCTACTACGAGGTCTACAACCAGGCCAATGTCGAGCTGGTGGACAGCAAGGCGACGCCGATCACGCGCATCACGCCGACGGGCCTCTCCACCACTGAGCGCGACTTCGAGTTCGACATCATCATCTACGCGACCGGCTTCGACGGCCTGACCGGCGCCTTCGACCGCATCGACATCCGCGGCCGGGACGGGCTCTCGCTGAAGCAGGCCTGGGCTTCCGGCGCCCGCACGCTGGTCGGCATGCTGGCCGAGGGTTTCCCCAACATGCTGATGCTGCTGGGGCCGCACACCGCACTCGGCAACATCCCCCGCAGCATCGAATATAATGTGGAATGGGTGACGGCGCTGCTGGCCCATATGCAGGCCCACGGGCTCGCCGAGGCCGAGGCGCGGCCCGAGGCGGTGGAGGCCTGGATGCAGCACGTGATGGAATGCTCCATCGGCCTGCTCTCGAACGAGGTGGATTCCTGGTTCACCGGCGTGAACAAGAATGTCGAGGGGCGGCAGGTGCGCACCGTTGCGCGCTACAGTGGTAGCGCGCCCGCCTATCGCGCCCGCGGCGAGGCAATCGCCGCGGGCGGTTACGCCGAGCTGCGCTTCAGCCCTGCATGCGGATCGGTGTCAGATCCTGCATCCAGCTCTGTGCCTGCGTGAAGTTCCGCACGCGGCGTGAGAGGCCGCGCGGATTGGTGTCATGCACGACCCAGAGCCACATGGCCTGATCCACCAGGCGCGTGTGCAGCCGGGCGAGGACGCGATTTTGCGCCTCGATCTCGAAGGTGTTGCGCGCTTCGACCACCAGGGCATCGGCTTCGGGGTCCTGGTAGTTGCCCCAGTTGAAGCCGCCGCGAATGCGCCCCGCGCCATAGGCGGGGCCGAGCAGCCCGATATCCGGGTCCCAGAAGGCCCAGGAATTGTTGTTGGCGTGCAGGCCGCGATTCTCCGGCGCCTCGGCGCCCAGGCGGCGGCGGCCGCGCAGCGCCTCCCAGTCCATCACCTCGAATTCCAGCTCGATGCCGACGGCGCGGAAATTCTGCTGGATCGCCTCGTTCATCGGCATGGGCTGCATCTGGCCCGAGCCGGTGGGCGCCACGATGAAGCGGGTGCGCAGCGGGTTGGCGCGGCTGAAGCCCGCCTCGGCGAGCAGGCGGCGCGCGCGGTCGGGGTCATAGCCGATCTGGAAGCTGGGCGCGCCGAACCACGGATGGCCCTCGGTGATCATGCCCTTGGCCGGCAGCGCCAGGCCGCCCAACAGCTGCACGAGTCCCGCGCGATCAATGGCGAGGTTCGCTGCCTGCCGCACCCGCAGGTCACGGAAGGGCGAGCCCTCCACGAAGGAGAGCTGGTGGCACCAGATATGCGGATAGGCGTTGGTCACCACCTGGTGCCCGGCGGCGCGGATGCGCGGCACGGCGTCCGGCGGCGGCGCCTCGATGAAATCCACCTGGTTGGAGAGCAGGGCCGAGACGCGCGTCAGCGCATCGGGCATGGGGATCAGCGCCAGGCGGTCATGCTGGGGGATGCGCGCGCGGTCCCAGTATTGGCTGTTGCGCAGCGCCTCCAGCCGCTCGCGGGGCACGAAGCGGTCGGCGATGTAGGGTCCGGTGCCGGAGGGGCGCTGGGCGAAGCGGTCCCAGTTGCGGCCCACCTCCTCCCATCGCGCGGGCGAAGAGTAGAAGACATTCACCATGAGATAGGGGAAGACGGCGTCCACCACCTTCGTCTCGATCTCGATGGTCATGGGGTCGCGCACGCGCCAGCGCTCGATATTGCCTGTGAAGAGGCTGCCCTGCGCCGCCTGGGCGCGGTCGAATTGCGGTGCGTCGCGGTCCAGGAGCTTGGCGAGGTTCCAGGCCACCGCCTCGGCGGTGAAGGGCGAGCCGTCATGGAAGCGCACGCCCGGGCGGAGACGGAAGATCCAGAGCTTCTTGTTCTCGGCGTCCACGCTCCAGGACTCGGCCAGCGCCGGCCGCAGCACGGCGGCGCGGTCGGCGCGGGAGAGGTCCCAGGCGATCAGCGGGTCATAGAGGGTGTGGCCGAGGAAGCGGTTGCCCTCTGCGCCCTGGCTCGGTTGGCCGGTGGTGAAGGGGATGTCCGCCACCGTCATGCCGACCCGCAGCGTGGTCTGGGCCTGGGCCTGGCCCTGGCTCGGGGCGGCGGCGGCGAGGGCGGCGCCCGCCGCCAGAAGGTCACGACGATGCATGGAGTACTCCTTGGATCACGGCCTGATGCGTGAGGCTGGCATGGGGGGGCGCCCCGGGCAACCGCCGCTTCCCGGCGGCGGCCGGAACGGGCAGGATGGGGGCATGGAGAAACGCCCCCAAGTCCTGATCCTTGGCGCCGGCATCATGGGGCTCTGCACCGCCTGGGCCCTGCTGCGCCAGGGTTTCGCCGTCCGCCTGCTGGACCAGGTGCAGCCGCCCAACCCGGCCGCCTCCTCGGTGGATCACCACCGGCTGATCCGCCACGCCTATGGCGCCCAGCGCGGCTACATGCGGATGGTGGATGATGCCTATGCCGCCTGGGACCGCCTCTGGGCCGATCTGGGTGAGGTGCTGCACATCCCGACCGGCGTGCTGGCCCTTGATGACTCCGCTGGCGCCTGGGTGCGCGACACCCGCGCCGCGCTGCGGGCCGATGGCCGCGCGCATGAGGACCTGACCGGCGCCGAGATCGCGGCCCGCTTCCCCTATCTCTCGGGCGCGGGCATCCGCGATGCCTTCTTCTGCCCGGCCGGCGGGGTGCTGCTGGCCGAGCGCATCGTGGCGGCACTCGCCCGGCATGTGGTGGCGGAGGGCGCGGTGATCGAGGTTGCCCGCGCCACCGCCATCCACCCCGGCCGCGCCAGCGTCACGCTCGAAGGCGGCGGCACGCGCGGCGCCGATGTGCTGGTGGTCGCCGCCGGCCCCTGGATTCCACGCCTGCTGCCGGAGGTGGCGCGCCGCGTGACGCCTTCGCGCCAGGTGGTGGTGCGGCTGGAGGCGCCGTCGGCGGCCTGGAAGAACGCCCCCATGCTGCTCGACCTCGCGGCCGAGGGCGGGTTCTACCTGGTGCCGCCGGTCGCGGGCACGCCGATCAAGATCGGCGACCACAGCTTCTCCCGGCAGGGCCATCCGGATGACGACCGCACGCCCGACCCGCGCGAGGTGGAGCGCATCCTGGCGCTCGCGCGCAAGCGTATCCCGGGCATCGAGGGCTTCGCGCAGCTCGGCTCCGCCACCTGCTTCTATGATGTGGAGCCGGATGAGCGCTTCGTGATCGAGCCGCTCCCGCCCCGTTCCTGGGTCATGTCCGGCTTTTCCGGCCATGGGTTCAAATTCGGTGCCGTGCTGGGCGAGCGCCTCGCCCAGGCCATCGCCCAGCCCGAAACAGCCGCGCGCCTGCCCGCCTGGGCCGCCGGCGATGAGGTCATTCCCGCATGAACACCACCCAGACCGAAGACATCCTCTTTGCGCTGACGAAGCTGCACCAGATGCCCGATTGCGGCCTGGAGCCCGACGACATCGCGGCCCTGCTGGAGGAGATGCGCAAATTCACCGAAGGCGTGGTCGAGCCGGGACGGCTGGACGCCGACCGCATCGGCGCGCGCTTCGCGGATGGCGTGGTGACCTGCCCGCCCGGCTATCGGGACGCCTATGCCGCCTGGGTCGAGGCCGGCTGGCAGGGTGTGGCGGCCGGCGAGGAGCATGGCGGGCAGGGCCTGCCCTTCGCCCTCTGGACGGCCATGTCCGAGTTGCTCGCCACCGCCGACATGGCCTTTTCGCTCTGCCCGCTGCTGACCTGCGGGACCATCGAGGTGCTGGAGAAATACGGCACGCCAGAGCAGTCGGAAAAGTGGCTGCCGGAGCTCATCAGCGGCCGCTGGAACGGCACCATGTGTCTGACCGAGCCGCAGGCGGGCAGTGACCTCTCGACGGTGCGCACGCGTGCGGAACCGCTGCCGGATGGCCGCTACGCGTTGCATGGGCAGAAGATCTACATCACCTATGGCGCGAACGACATCGCGGCGAACACGCTGCATTTCGTGCTGGCGCGGCTGCCCGACGCGCCGCCCGGCTCGCGCGGGATCAGCCTGTTTGCCACGCCGACCACGCTGCCCGATGGCACGCCCAATGCGCTGCGCTGCGGCGGGATCGAGCACAAGCTCGGCATCCATGGCTCACCCACCTGCACCATGCTCTTCGAGGGCGCCGTGGCGGAGCTGATCTATGAGCCGCATCGCGGCCTGCCCGCCATGTTCGCGCTGATGAACAATGCCCGCCTGCAGGTGGGCGTGGAGGGTGTCGCCATCGGCGCCCGTGCCCTGAAGCTGGCCGAGACCTATGCGGCGGACCGCATCCAGGGCGGGCGCGCCATCGCCCGCCACCCCGATGTGGCCCGCATGCTGGCGGAAATCCGCGCGACGACGCTGGCCGGCCGCTTCCTCGCCTATGAGGCGGTGATCGCGGCGGACCACGCCAAGCGCGGCGATGCCGAGGCCGAGGCGAAGCTTGCGCTGCTCACGCCCGTCGTGAAGGCCTGGTGCACCGATCGCGGCGTCGAGGCGGCGAACCTGGGCATCCAGGTGCATGGCGGCATGGGCTTCGTCGAGGGCAGCGGCGCCGCCCAGGTGCTGCGCGATGCCCGCATCACGCCGATCTATGAGGGCACCAACGGCATCCAGGCGCTCGACCTCGTCACCCGCAAGCTGCCGCGGGACCAGGGCGCCCTGCTGCGCCGCATGCTGGCCGAGGCACGGGCCGCAGATGCGCGCCTGGCCCCCGCGGTCGGCGCGCTGGAACATGCCACGAGCTGGATTCTCGCCGCCGCCCCGGAGGAGGTCGCCGCCAGCGCCACCGCCTATCTGGAGGCCTGCGGCTGGGTGCTGGGGGGCGCCTTGCTGGCCCGGGCCGCCCGGCTGGAGCCGCGCTACGCCCCCATCGCCGCCTTCTACCTCGCCCGCCTGCTGCCCCGCGCCGAGGCCCATGCGGCCGAGGTCACGGGGGCGGCGGAAGTGCTGGCGATGATCCCGGCGTGAGGTTCGCTCGGGTGTCGCCAAAACGCCACAATTGGGCGCGAAGCGCCGCACCTTCCAAGGCACAGGGACTTGCGCGAATGACGCAACGCAGCATCTTGTCCGGGTCACAAGATATAAATCAGGCATGAACGCACCTCTTTCCTCCCCCTCGGTCCGCCGCTCGCGTCCACATGTCGCTGTCATCGGCGCGGGGCCTGGGGGTCTCGCGGCCGCCATGCAACTGGCCGCCTCCGGCGCGCGGGTGACGTTGTTCGAAAAGGATGGCGTGGTAGGCGGTCGCACGCGCACGCTCACCTCGCCCGAGGGCTACAAGTTCGACCTGGGGCCGACCTTCTTTCTCTATCCGCGCATCCTGAGCGAAATCTTCGCGGCCTGCGGCGCCAAGCTGGAGGAGGAGGTGGATCTCATCCGCCTCGACCCGCAATACCGCCTGATCTTTGAGGGCCAGCCCAACATCACCATCAACGCGACGGGTGACCTCGCGCAGATGGAGCGCAACATCGCGACCTTCGCGCCGGGCGACGTGCCGGGCGTGCGCCGCTTCATGGCCGACAACCGCGAGAAGCTGGCCGTGTTCCGCCCCTTCCTGGAGCGGCCCTTCCTGTCCAACACCGACATGGTCGGTGCCGACATTCTGAAGAGCCTGCCGCAGCTGCGCCCGCACCGGCAGGTGGACCAGGATCTGCAACGCTACTTCAAGGATCCGCGCACGCGCCTCGCCTTCAGCTTCCAGACCAAATACCTGGGCATGTCGCCCTTCAAGTGCCCGTCGCTCTTCACCATCCTGAGCTTCCTGGAATACGAGTATGGCGTGTACCACCCGCGCGGCGGCTGCGGCGCGGTGAGCGATGCCATGGCCCGCGTGGCCGAGCGCCTGGGCGTGGAGATCCGCCTCAACACGCCGGTGGACAAGGTGACCTTCGCGGGCCGCCGCGCCGTCGGCGTCGAGGTCGGCGGCCAGCATATCGCGGCCGAGGCCGTGGTGCTGAACGGCGATTTCGCCCACGCCATTCCGAAGCTCGTCCCCAATTCCATCCGCAAGGCCTGGTCCGACCAGAAGATCGAGAAGTCGCGCTACTCCTGCTCGACCTTCATGCTCTACCTCGGCATCGAGGGCACCTATCCGGATCTGTCGCACCACAATGTGCTGCTGGCCGAGGAATATCAGCGCAACATCCGGCAGATCGAAAGCGGCGAGCTGCCGGACGTGCCGAGCCTCTATGTCCAGAACCCCTGCGTGACGGACCCGAGCCTGGCGCCGCCCGGCCATTCGGCGCTCTACATGCTGGTGCCCGTGCCCAACCTGCGCCATGGCGCGGATTGGAGCGTGGAGGGGCCGCGCTATCGCGACATCGCGATCGAGCGGCTGAAGGTGCTTGGCCTGCACGACATCGAATCGCGCATCCGCTACGAGCGCATCGTCTCGCCGCAGGATTGGCAGGATGAGTTCTCGGTGGGCTTCGGCGCCACCTTCAATCTCAGCCATGACCTGATGCAGATGCTGAGCTTCCGGCCGCGCAACCGCTTCAACGACACGCAGGGCTTCTACCTGGTGGGCGGCGGCACGCATCCGGGCTCCGGCCTGCCGGTGATCTATGAGGGCGCGCGCATCACCTCGCGCCTCATCCAGCAAGACTTGGCGCTGACGGCGGAGCCCGCCCTCGCGCCCGCCACGGAGGCTTGAACATGTCCCATGTTGTTGTCGTCGGCGCCGGCCTGGGCGGCCTGGCCGCCGCCTGCACCGCGGCCGCGCGCGGCCACAAGGTCACGCTGCTGGACAAGAACCCCTGGCTCGGCGGCAAGGCGGCGCAGCTGTTTCTCGATGCGCCGGATGGCTCGGGCAAGTTCCGCTTCGACATGGGGCCCACCATCCTCACCGTGCCGCGCGTGCTGCGCCGCATCTTCGCGGAAGCGGGGCGCGACCAGGCGAAGGAGCTGCCGCTGATCCGGCTCGATCCGCAGTGGCGCTGCTTCTTCGAGGATGGCAGCCGCATCGACCTGATGGCCGATGTGGACGTGATGGCCAAGGCGATGGATGAATTCGCCCCCGGCCGTGGCCTCGGCGATGGCTATCGCAAGTTCCAGCGGGTCGCGAAGCACCTGCACGGCGTGTCCGAAAAATTCTTCTTCTGGAAGTCGGTGGAGGGGATCACCGACACGCTGGACATGAAGGCCAACCTCAACCCGAACACGCTGAAGGATGTGCTGAGCCTGCGTATGGGCCAGACCGTGGCGAAGGTGATCCGTGGCCATGTGCCCGATGATCGGCTCGCGCAGATGCTGGACCATTACTGCCAGTATGTCGGCTCCAACCCCTATCTCGCGCCGGCCGTGCTCGCCTCCATCGGCGACATGCAGGCAAGCGAGGGCGTCTGGTATCCGGTCGGTGGCACGCGCGCCGTGGCCGAGGGGCTGGCGAAGCTCGCGGGCGAGTTGGGCGCGGACCTCCGCCCCAGCAGCGATGTGACGGGCTTCGACATCGAGAATGGCAAGGTCGTCGCGGTGAAGCTCGCCTCTGGCGAGCGCATTGCCTGCGATGCCGTCATCTCCAACATGGACGCGATCCGCACCTACAAGGAGCTGGTCGGTGGTGCGGCGGGCGAGACCTACGCCAAGAAGGGCTTCGAGCCCGCGTGCAGCGGCGTCGTGCTCTATATGGGCCTGAAGAAGCGCTATCCGCACCTCGCCCATCATTGCTTCGTCTTCTCCCGCGACGCCGAGGAAGAATTCGACGCGATCTACAAGCGCGGCGAGCCCGCGCCCGACCCCACTGTCTATCTGGCGGCGACCGCCGAGACCGACCCGACCAGCGCCCCCCCGGGCGGCGAGGCGCTTTATGCCCTGGTGCACACGCCGCATCTGCGCCCGCATCATGACTGGAACGAGCTCTTCCCCGGCTATCGCCAGACCATCCTGGACAAGCTGAAGCGCACCGCGGGCCTGGACGACATCGAGGAGAACATCGTCGTCGAGCAGCGGCTCACGCCGGTGGATATCCACAACCGCTATCGCGTGCTGGATGGTGCGATCTATGGCCTTGCCAGCCATGGCAGCTTCCTCGGCGCCTTCAAGCCAGGCAATCGCTCGCGCCAGGTGAAGGGGCTGTATCTGGCCGGCGGCGCCGCGCATCCCGGCCCGGGCATGCCGATGGTGATGATGTCCGGCTGGATCGCAGCTGACAGCCTCGACCAGGATCTGGGCGGCCGTGGCATGAGCCCCGAGGCGGAATTGGCCGGCCGGCGCGAGTCCGAACTTCTCGGCGCCTGACCGCGATGGCGACGGAGACGCCGCCTTCGCCTGTCGAGTTGCGTTCCGAGCGGATGATGGCGTTCTTCAACATCGCCTTCAGCCGCACCTTCGCCGGGCATTTTTCCGCCCTGCGCGTGGCCCATTGGGGCGAGCCCGCGCTGCCTGACGGGCGGCCCGCCATCATCCTCGCCAACCATCCGGGCTGGTGGGACGGCGTGATGTTCATGCTGCTGATGCGTCGCTTCTTCCTGGAGCGCCCAGGCTTCACGCCGATGGATGCCGGCGCGCTCGAGAAATATGCCTTCATGAAGCGCCTCGGCGTCTTCGGCGTCGAGCAGAATTCGGCGCGGGGCGCAGTGCGCTTCCTGCAGACCGCGAAGCAGGCGCTGGAGGATCCGCGCCACATGCTCTGGATGAATGCGCCCGGCCGCTTCGCCGATGCGCGGGAGCGGCCGGTGCCGCTGGCGCCGGGCGTGACCCGCCTGCCCGAGATCGCGCCCGATGCGGTGCTGGTGCCGCTCGCGCTCGAATACGTCCATTGGACGGAAAAGCGGGGTGAGGCGCTGCTGGCCTTCGGCACGCCGCTTGATGCGCGCGCCTTGCTCGCCCAGGATCGTGACACACGGACCGAGACGATCCGCGTCGCCATGACCGAAACGATGGACCGCCTGGCCCAGGACGCTATCAGTCGCGATGCGGAACGCTTCCGCGTGGTGCTGGACGGCCGCGCTGGAATGGGTGGAATTTACGGAGCCTGGCAATATATCAGGTCTGTCATGCGCGGAGAGACGCATGACCCGCGCCACGATCCAGGGGTGCGGAAAGGGGACGGACGAAGCTAGGATGGAATTCGCCCATATCGCCCTCGCGCTCGCTCTGATGCCGATCATCTTCGGCATCATCAACCTGCGTCGCATGCCGCGGCTGCGCGGCACGCCGCCCACCGGCACGCGGGTCTCCATTCTGATTCCCGCCCGCAACGAGGCGAGCAACATCGCGGGCTGCCTGGATGCCGCGCTCGCCTCCACCGGCTGCGAGGTCGAGGTGGTGGTGATCGATGATGGCAGCACGGATGCAACGGCCGCCATCGTGCAATCCTATGCGGCGCGGGATGCGCGCGTGCGCCTGGTGCACGCGCCGAGCCTGCCGCCGGGCTGGACCGGCAAGGTGCATGCCTGCGCCCGCCTGGCCGAGGCCGCGACGGGCACGCATCTGCTGTTCATCGACGCCGATGTGCGCCTCGCACCCCACGCCGCCGCCGCCATGGCGGAGCACAGCGCCACGAAGACCATTTCCATGGTCAGTGGCGTGCCGCGCCAGATCATCCGCAGCATCGGCGAGGGGCTGACCGTGCCCTTCATCAACTTCCTGCTGATCTGCTACCTGCCCTTCGGTGGCAGGGCCGCGCAGCGCAAGGCGAGCCTTGCCGCCGCCTGCGGCCAGCTCATCCTCGTCGAACGCCGGGCCTATGAGGCGATCGGCGGCCACACCGCCATCAAGGGCGTGCTGCATGACGGCATCGCGCTTGCCCGCCGCTTCCGCGAGAAGGGCTACGACACCGAGATCGTGGACGGCACGCCGCTCGCCACCTGCCGGATGTATGACAATTTCGGCCACGCCTGGGGCGGCTTCATCAAGAATGCGCGCGAGGGGATGGCCACACCCGTGGGCCTGCCGATCTGGACCGTGCTGCTGGCCGGCGCCCATCTCTGGCCCTGGGCGCTGCTGCCGAGCGGCGAGGCGGTGCTGACCATCTTCCTGATGTTCGCACTCCGCGCCGCCGTCACCTGGCGCACGGGCGAGCCCTGGTGGACGGTGCCGCTGCACCCGCTGACGGTGCTGGTGGCACTCGCCATCCAATGGACGGCGCTGGTGCGCTCGGCGCTGGGGCTGAAGGCGGGCTGGAAGGGCCGCGCCTATGCCGCGGCCAAGGCCGAGGGCTGAGCGAGGCCGGGTGGGCTGGAAAGCGGGCGCGACACCAGCCACAAAGGCAGCATGAGCGATGTGACCGCGCCGGGTGCCCCCAACCGCACCCATGACACCGAGAATTTCCCCACCGCCTCGCTGATCCTGGCGAAGCCGGTGCGGGCGAAGGTCATGGCCTTCTACCGCTTCGTCCGCGTGGCCGACGACATCGCTGACAGCGAAAGCCTGCCCCCCCCCGAAAAGCTCGCGCGGCTCAATGCGATGGAGGCCTCGCTCGACGACCCCGCGACGCCCACCGCCGAGGGCGCGCGCATGCAGGCCGAGGGTGTCGGCGTGGACGAAGCGCGCCTCATGCTCTCCGCCTTCCGGCAGGATGCCGAGCAGGCGCGCTATGCCGAATGGCCCGACCTCGAGGATTACTGCCGCCGCAGCGCCGACCCGGTGGGGCGCATGCTGCTGCGCCTGCATGGCACCACCTCGGACGCCGCCAAGCAGGCGGCGGATGGCCTCTGCACCGCGCTGCAGATCCTGAACCACATCCAGGACCTGGTGCCGGACCGCGACAAGCTGGATCGCGTGTATCTCCCGCAATCCTGGCTGGCGCTGGCCGGCGGCGAGGCCGCCTTCTTCGACGCCGGCAATCCGAAGCGCCGCGAAGTTCTCGACGCCGCGCTGGACCGCGTGGAGGATCTGCTGGACCGCGCGAGCGCGCTGCCGCGCCTGTGCACCGCGCGGCGGCTGGCCATCCAATCGGCCATGACCATCGGGCTGGCGCGCCGGCTGCTGGCCAAGCTGCGTGCGTCCGATCCCGTGCTGGGGCGCGTCGCGCTGGGCAAGCTCGATTTCGCTCGGGAATTGGTGGCGGCCCCGCTGCTCGGTCCGCATGATCCGGTGCTGGTCGCGCAGCGCGTCAGCCGCGCCGGCTCCTCCTTCGCGCGCGGCATGGCGACGCTGAAGGGCGAGCGGCGCCGCGCGCTCTGGGCCGTCTATGGCTTCTGCCGCGTAGTGGACGACATCGCCGACGGCGCCATGCCCGAGGGCGAGAAGCGCCGGCTGCTCCATGCCTGGCGCGCCAAACTCACCACGCCCGATTGCGCCCTCTCGCGCGAATTGCTGCTGGCGCGCGAGGCTTTCGAGATTCCGCTGGCCGAGTGCGAGGCGATGGTGGCCGGGATGGAGACCGACGCCTCCGACCATCTGCGCCTGCCGGACGAGGCAGCGCTTGATCTCTATTGCCGGCGCGTGGCGGGCAGCGTGGGCGCCATGTCGGTCCGCATCTTCGGCGAGCCCCGGGCCGAGGCCTGGGGGCTGGCGCTCGGCCACACCTTCCAGCTGACGAACATCCTGCGCGACGTGGATGAGGATGCGACGCGGGACCGCGTCTATATCCCGCTCTCGGTGTTGCAGAAGGCAGGGATTCCGGATGGGCCGGCGCGGTCCATCGTGACGCATCCGGCATTCGCCGGCATCTGCAAGGAGGTGGCGGGCCGGGCCGTGGGCGGCTTCTTCCGCGCCGAGGCGGAACTTCCCCGCTACGACATCGAAGCCCTGCGACCCGCGCGGGTCATGATGTGGGGCTATCGGCGCATCCTGGACCATATGCTGCGGCGCGGCTGGTCCGGCGCGCGCCCGCGCGCGCGGATGACGCGCGGCGAGAAGTTCCGGATGGCGGTGTTTGCGGTGACGGGGAAGTGAAAGCGAGCATGCCTCCGGCGGCTGGGGCCTCAGGCCCCAGACCCCATCAATTCAAGGGGTCTGGGGCCCACGGCCCCAGCCGCCGGAGGCCCTTTTGACCCATATCCATGTCATCGGCGCCGGCATGGCGGGCCTCGCCGCCGCCCACGCACTCGTCACCCAGGGCCATGCCGTCACGCTCCACGAGGCGACGCCCGGCGCCGGCGGTCGCGCTCGCGCCTTGCCGGATGGCACCGACAACGGGACCCATGCGCTGATCGGCTGCAACACGGCGGCGCTGGGCTTTCTCGACGCCATCGGCGCCCGGCAATATTGGGTGCAGCCCGAGCCCGGCGGCCTGCCGGTCTATGATTGCGCCGATGCCTCGGCGCGGCTGGTCGCGCTTTCGCCGGCGGGCTGGTGGAACGGTGCCCGGCGCCCGGCCGGCGTCTCCTGGGGGGGTGTGCTGGCGCTGATGGCCATGGCGCTGCCGCTCAGGGACCGCACCATCGCCGAGGCCATGGCGGCGCATCCGGCCTTCCTGCGCGGCTTCGTGGACCCGCTGGTGATCGCGGCCTTGAACACCCCCTCCGCCGAGGCCTCGACCCACCGGCTTGGCCAGGTGCTGCGCCGCCTCGGCGCGCCGGGGGCAGCACGGCTCTTCGTGGCCGAGCGCGGGCTGGGGCCGGATATGGTCGAGCCGGCGCTTGCCGTGCTGGCGACGGCGGGCGCGCAATACCGCGCCGGCAGCCGCCTGCGCGCCATCCAGGTGAAGGAGGGCCGCGCGACCAGCCTCACCTTCCAGGAGCGCGACGTCATGCTGGGCGAGGCGGATCGCGTCATCCTGGCGCTGCCCCCCTGGGAGGCGACACGCATGCTCCCCGGCCTGCCCGCGCCGGAAGCATTCGCCCCCATCGTGAACCTGCATTTCGCCTTCGCCCCGGGTGGGGAAGTCCGCTTCCTCGGCTTGCTGGGCGCGCTCTGCCAATGGGTGCTGGTGCGGCCTGGGGGCGTCTCCGTCACGGTCAGCGCTGGCGATGCCGAGGCCGAGCAGGATGTAGAGGAACTCGCCCCCCGTGCATGGGCGGAAATCCTGGCGGCTGTGCGGGCCTTCCATGTGCCGGGCGACTGGCCGCTGGTGCCGCCGCCCTGCCGCGTCATCAAGGAGCGCCGGGCCACGCCGCGCCAGCGCCCGGGCCCGATCCCGACGCCGCCGCGCCGGCCGCTCGCCAACCTGGCGCTCGCCGGCGATTGGACCTGGCCCGACCTGCCCGCGACGATCGAGGCCGCCATTTGCTCGGGCCAGGAAGCCGCGCGGAAGATTGTGCGATGACGCCCGAAGCCGCCCTGGCCGCCCTGCGCGCGGTGGAAGCCGAGGAAGGGGCGCTTAGCCTTGACCAGCGCCGCGTCCTGCTGGCCGAATTGCGCCGCGTGGTGCTGAAGCACGCGTCCAGCATCGCCGAGGCCGCCGCCGCCGATTACGGCGCCCGCAGCGCGGAGGACACGCTGCTGGCCGATGTGCTGCTCATCGCCGATGCCTGCAGCTATTCGCGCCGCAAGCTGCGCGGCTGGGCGCGGCCGCGGCGGGCGGCCGTGCCCTTTCCCTTTTTCCCGGCCCGGGCCTGGGTCGAGCATGTGCCCAAGGGCGTCATCGGCATCATGGCGCCCTGGAACTATCCGGTGCAGCTGGCGTTGATGCCGGCGCTGGACGCCATCGCCGCCGGCAATCGCGTGGTCATCAAGCCTTCCGAAGCCGCGCCGCGTGTGGCCGCGCTGATCGAGGCGATCCTGGCCGAGGCTTGGGGGCCGCGCATCGCGCTGGTGGTGCAGGGCGGGCCGGAGGTGGCGCAGGATTTCGCAGCCCAGCCCTGGGACCACTTGGTCTTCACCGGCGGGACCGAAATCGGCCGCAAGGTGATGGCCGCCGCAGCCCCAAACCTGACGCCGCTGACGCTGGAACTCGGCGGCAAATGCCCGGCGCTGGTGCTGCCGGGCGCCGACCTCAAGCGCGCCGCGCGTGACATTTTGGTCGCCAAGGCGGTGAATGCGGGCCAGACCTGCATCGCGCCCGACACGGTGCTGCTCATCGGCCACAGCGCTGCCGATTTCGCGCGTGCGGCGCGGGAGAGCGGCGTCACCGAGACCGGCACCGCCGTCATCAATGCGCGGCAGCAGGCGCGGCTCGACGCCATCAGCCAGGGTGCGACCATCGCCTGGATGGCGCCGGGGCCGAATTCGGTGGGCCTGGCCCTCGCGACCGGGCGCCTGGCCGAGGAGGAGATCTTCGGCCCGATCCTGGCCATGGAGGAATGCGCCAGCCTTGCCGCGGCGCTGGATTGGGTGCGCGCGCGGCCGCACCCGCTCGCGATCTACCTCTTCGGCGCGACCGCGGCCGAGGAGGCGGAGGCGGCGGCGGGCACGAAATCCGGCGCGCTGGTGACTGGGCGCGCGGTGGAATACGCGGCGCTGCCGGGCCTCGGCTTCGGCGGCGTCGGCGCCTCCGGCTTCGGGCGACGCAATGGCGAGGCGGGTTTCCGGGAGTTCAGCAATCCGCGTGCGCGCATGCGCAATGGGCGCTGGGCCCTGGCGCGGCTCTTCGACCGGCCGCAATCTGGCTTCGCCCGCAAGCTGATCCGGCAATTGGTGGGCATCCGATAGCGAGGAGCGCAACGCGATGACACGAGCCCACCGCATCATCCTGGTGACCGGCGCCGCGACCGGAATCGGCGCGGCCTGCTGCCGCCGCATGGCGGGGCCGGGCACCGCCATCCTCGTCCACACGCGCAAGAACGCGGAAGGCGCCGAACGCACGGCCGAGGCGGTGCGCGCGAAGGGTGGCCTCGCCCATGTCGTGCTCGGCGACATCGCCGACCCAGCCACGCCCGCCGCCCTGGTGCAGGCCGCGCAGGAGGCCTTTGGCGGTCTCGACGTCGTCGTCGCCAATGCCGGCTTTGCCGACAAGACCCCCCTCCTGCAGACTGATGACGCGCAGATCGCCCGCACGCTTGACACGGTGCTCTGGGCCTTCATCCGCCTGGCGCGCGCGGCCCTGCCCGTGCTGACGGAGGGGCAGAATCCGCGCCTCATCGCCATCTCCTCCTTCGTCGCGCACAGCTTCCGCAATGACGTCACGGTCTTTCCCGCCACATCGGCCGCCAAGGCGGCGGTGGAGGCGCTGGTGCGCGGGCTGGCCATCGAATACGCGCCAAAGGGGGTGACGGTGAATGCGGTCGCGCCCGGCTTTACGCAGAAGGACGCGGGGGCCCACGCTGCCTACTCGCCGGCGCAATGGGAGATGGTGAAGCGCAGTGTGCCGCTGGGCCGCCTCGGCACGCCGGATGATGTGGCGGCGGCGGTGAACTTCGTGGCCTCGGCCGAGGCGGGCTACGTCACCGGCCAGGTCTGGCACGTCAATGGCGGGCTGGTGTGATTTTACCGGCACGAAGGCTTCGCCTTCGTGCCCCTCAAACGCCGGGCGGACCGCGTCCGTGGCCCATGGCTTCGCGGCATAAGCCGCGGGCCGCAGTCGGGCCCTCGGCCCCTCGGGCCGCACGGTTTGGCTGCACTACTTCTCGTTGTTCCGCGCCGCGAATTCCTCGACCAGCTCGGCGATGCGCTTGGGGTCGCTCTGCTCCATCACGCGGCGGGCGAAGCGCGCGCAATCGTCAATGTCCAGGCTGCGCACCGCCTGCTTCACCTTCGGGATGGAGCTCGCATTCATGGAGAGGCTGCGCAAACCGAGGCCCAGCAGCAGCGGCACCAGCTTCGGATTGCCCCCCATCTCGCCGCAGACCGAGACCGGCATGCGCAGGCGCAGCGCCGCCTCGGTCGCGAACTGCATGAGGCGCAGCACGGCCGGGTGCAGCGGGTCATAGAGGTGGGCCACGTCAATCTCGGCGCGGTCCACCGCCAGCGTGTACATGGTCAGGTCATTGGTGCCGATCGCGAAGAAATCCGCCTCCAGCGCGATGGCATCTGCGGCGAGTGCGGCACCCGGCGTCTCGATCATGGCGCCCAGCGGCGGCAGCTTCTCGGGCAGGGCCTCGCCGCGGCGGCGGAGGCGGCGGGCGACGCGCTCATAGATCTCGCGCGCCTGCGCGACCTCGGAGGGCACGGTCACCATGGGCAGCAGGATGCGCACCTGGCCCAGATGCGACACGCGCAGGATGGCGGCGAATTGCTCCTCCAGCAGCGCGGGCCGCTTGAGCAACAGGCGAAGCCCGCGCAGGCCGAGCGCCGGGTTGGGCCCGGTGGACACCGGCACGCCCTCGGCCAGCGCCTCCATGTCCTTCTCGCCGCCCCAGTCGAGCACGCGGATGGTGACGGGGTCCTGCCCCATGGCCTCGATGATGCCGCGATAGGCCTCGACCTGGGCGTCCTCGTCCGGCAGGTCGTCGCGGTTCATGAAGAGGAACTCGGTCCGCAGCAGGCCGATGCCCTGCGCGCCGGCCTCGGCGATCAGCGGCAATTCGGCCGGGATCTCCAGATTGGCCTGCAGCTCGACCGCCTGGCCGTCCAGGGTTTCGGCCGGCAGGGATTTCAGCTTGCCGAGGCGCGCGCGCTCCTTGGCCTGGGCGGCGAGGCCGGCCTTGGCGCGGGTGAGGGTGGTGGCGTCCGGGTGCAGCGCCACGATGCCCGTGCCGCCATCCAGCATGGCCATGTCGCCGCGGCGGGCGGCAGCGGTCAGCCCGTGGCAGCCGAGCACGGCGGGAATGCCCAGCGCCCGCAGCATGATGGCGGTGTGGCCATCGGCCCCGCCCTCCTCGGTCGCGACGGCGGCGATCTTGCCGGGTTCCAGCAGCGCGGCATCCGCCGGCGTGAGTTCGTCGGCCACGACGATGGCGCCGGGCGGCACGCCTTTGAGGCTGCGGAAGGGGGTCGCGGTGAGGTTGCGCGTCAGGCGGCGGGCGATCTCGCGCACCTCGCCGGCGCGACGGTTCAGCCCGGCCTTGTCATCGCCCTTGGCGGCGAGGATGGCCTGGGCGATCGCCTCGGCCTCGTCCTGCACGGCGGTCTCGGCGGAGAGCAGCTCCTCGCCGATGCGCTTGCGCGCACCACGCAGAAGGCGCGAATTGCCGAGCATGAGGATATAGGCATCGAGCAGCGGTTCGAGCTCCTCCTGCGCTTCCTCGGGCAGGACGGAAAGGCGGGTCTTGAGCTTGGAGACCTGCTTGCGCGAAAGGGCGGCCGCATCGTGCAGCTTGGCGCGTTCCAGCTCCACCGCATCGGCGATGATCTCGCGGCGCGGCGCCTCGGCCGGCGCTTCGGTGGTGTCGTAGATCGTGCCGATGACGATACCGGGCGAAACGGCGATGCCCGAAAGGCGCTGCTCGGCCGGCTTGGCGCCGCGGCGTGCGGGCTTTGGCTCCGGCTTGCTGTCCGGCCGTGGCTCCGCGTCTGGCTTGCTCGCGTCAGTCTTCATGGAAGCCGGCTTCGATCAGCCCGGCCACCGCGTCCAGCGCCTCGCGCGCGTCCCAGCCCTCGGCATCCAGCGTCACTTCGCTGCCCTGGCCGGCGCCCAGCATCATCAACCCCATGATGGAGCAGGCGGGCACGGTCTGCCCGGCACGGCTGACATTGAGGCAGGCGGAATAACGCTCGGCCACGGCGACCAGCTTGGCGGCGGCGCGGGCATGCAGGCCGCGGCTGTTGATGATCTTGAGCGCGCGGCGCAGCACCATGCCGCCGCCGCCCTCACAGCTGCAATCCTGCGGCGGTGCCGGGCTCTCGGCGGCGGAGGCCAGATGCGGCACGCCGCCCTCTTCCGTGGGCCACTCATTCATTCGGCGTTTCCATTCCCGTTCTTGCCCGCCATTTGGGGCGCGGCGAGGCCGTTTGCGAGGTCACTCGCCGCGGTGATGTATTTTCGGCCCGCCTTGGCGGCATGCTCCACCGCCTCCGCCAGCGGCTCGCTGCCGCGGATCTTGGCGAGCTTGACGAGGAGCGGCAGGTTCACGCCCGCGATCACCTCGATCGTCTTGTGATCGGCCAGCGAGAAGGCGAGGTTGGAGGGCGTGCCGCCGGCGATGTCGGTCAGCACCACCACGCCATCGCCCTGGTCCACATCGGCGATGCGGGCGCGGATATCGGCGCGCCGCCCTTCCATGTCGTCCTCCGGCCCGATGCAGACGGTGGCGACGGCCGGCTGGGGCCCCACAACATGCTCCATGGCATGGCGCAATTCGAGCGCGAGCCGCCCATGGGTGACGAGCACAAGACCAATCATGTTTCGGTATTCGCGGTGATGGGCATGGGGGACGATGCGGGGGGAATGGGAGTTGATAACACCATATCGGACTGCTGACCCAGTTCCCGATGCGCGACATCCACACGCCAGCCCTGCTGCCGGAGATGGGCTGCCAGTTTTTCGACCACGAAGACGGAACGATGGCGCCCGCCCGTGCAACCGATGGCGATGGTGAGGTATTTTTTACCCTCGGCCACGTAACGCGGCAGCAGCGGCTCGATGAAGCCGACCAGACGGGTCCAGAAGCCCGCGAAATCCGGGTCGGCCGCCACATATTCCGCGACGGCGGCATCCCGTCCCGTCATTGGCCGCAGCAGCGCGTCGTAATGCGGGTTGGCCAGGAAGCGCATGTCGAAGACCAGGTCCGCCTCACGCGGCAGACCCTTGGGAAAGCCGAAGGATTTCAGGTTGATGTTCAGCCCGGGCGCGCCCTCGGGCTTGAAGCGGGCCTCGATCAGGCGGCGCAACTCGGGCAGCGGCAGGGTCGAGGTGTCGAGGATCAGGTCCGCTGCCTCGCGCAGCGGGGCCAGCAGCGCCGCCTCGCGCGCGATGCCGTCCTGCACGCGGCTGCCGAGCGGCCCGCCCGGCGCCAAGGGGTGGCGGCGCCGCGTCTCGGTGTAGCGGCGCAGCAGCACCTCCTCCTCGGCGGTCGCATAGACCAGCGCGGTGACGATGCCCGGCCGCTGGCGCAGGCGCGCGATGGCGGCCAGCGCCTTGGCGGGGTCGAAGCCGCGGGTGCGGGTATCAATGCCGGCGGCGATCGGGCCGCTGCCCTCCTGGACCAGCGCGTCGAGGATGGCGAGCGGCGGATTGTCCACCGTCTCAAAGCCGAGATCCTCCAGCACGCGCAGGATCGAGGCCTTGCCCGCGCCGGAGAGGCCGGTGACCAGCACGAAGGGGCGGGTTTCCGCGTTCACGGAGCGAAGGCGCCCGCGGTCATGCCGGCGCGGCCGGCCAGCACGTCCAGCGCCCGGCGCAGCAGATCGGGCGCCGCGGGGGAGGCGCCGTGCAGGCGGATGGCAGGCAGCCGGAGGCCCAGGGCGGACCAGGATGCAGGTTCGGGCAGCCGCGGCACTTCGGCCTGGGGGACGAGGTGCGCGGCGAGCTTGAGCGCGGCCGCCTGCCAGGGCAGGCGCTCCAGCAGGCCGAGGCCGAACACCTCCATCCGCCCGGCCAATGCCAAGGGCGGGGAAGCGCGCAACAGGCCCTGATCAGCCTCCAGCATCACTTGGTCATCCGCTACCAGGATCCAGCCTTGCCCGAGGAGACGCAGCAGCAGCTCCGATTTGCCGCCGCCCGGGGGGGCGAGAAGAAGAACGCCTTCGCCTGCCAGGGCCGCGCAGCTACCGTGCAGGAACATTCCCGGCGTCCACAAGGTTCCAACGCGGGAGGTTATGGCAGGATTGGGGCTTGTGCGGAAGGGCATCCTTGGGGCACCTCGGCGCATGTACCAAGCCCCTGATTCCGCCGCCATCGCCGCCGCCTCCCGCCGCATCGCGGGCGACATCCGTCGCACGCCGCTGCTGGAGATGCCGGGCTGGGGCTGCCTGAAGCTCGAGATGCTGCAGGTGGCGGGCAGCTTCAAGCCGCGCGGGGCCTTCAACCGGATGCGGGCGCTGGGCGTGCCGGCGGCCGGTGTCATCGCGGCCTCGGGCGGCAATCATGGGGCGGCGGTGGCGGCTGCCGCCGCCAGCCTGCGCGTGCCGGCCGAGATCTTCGTCCCCGAGATCGCGGCCGAGGCGAAGCGGGCGCGCATCCGTGGCTTCGGCGCGCGCCTCGTGGTCGGCGGCGCCAGCTACGACGAGGCCCGCCAGGCGAGCGAGGCCCGCGCGGCCGAGACCGGGGCGCTGATGGTCCATGCCTATGACCAGCCGGAGGTGCTGGCCGGGCAGGGGACGGTGGCGCTGGAATGGCAGGAACAGGCGCCGGAGCTGACGCATCTTCTCATCGCCGTGGGCGGCGGAGGGCTGCTCGGCGGCATCGCCGCCTGGCATGCGGCGGGCGGCGTCAGCCTCGTCGCGGTCGAGCCGGAGGGCTGCCCTGGGCTGCATGCGGCGCTGGCGGCCGGCCGGCCGGTGCCCGCGCCGGTCGGGGGGCTCGCGGCGGACAGCCTGGGGGCGCGGCAGGTGGGTGGGCTGATGTTCCCGATCGTGGCCGGGCTGCACGCCGGGGGGCGGCTCGCGTCGGTGCTCGTGCCGGATGACGCGATCCGCGCCGCGCAGCGAGCGCTGTGGGATCAGGCGCGGCTGGTCACCGAGCCGGGCGGGGCGGCGGCGCTGGCCGCCCTGCTGAGTGGCGCCTGGACACCGCCGCCGGGCGCCCGGGTGGGGGTACTGGTCTGCGGCGCCAACACCGACCCGGGCAGCCTGGCCTGACGCCTTCCGCCCTCAGCGGATCAGGATCGGCGTCAGCCCGTGGCGGGCGGCAGCGCGGGCCAGCGTGCCATCGGCCCGCGCCGCGCCGACGAAGCTGTTGACCTCGGCCAGCCAGGGCGCGTCATGCATGGGCAGCGCCCAGGCATAGAGCGTCTCGCCGAAGCGGTCGGGTGGATCAATCACGCGGGCCCAGTCATGCATGAGCAGCATCCGGCGGGTGTAGGGGAAGTCGCTCATGAAGACGTCCGCCCGGCCGGCCTGGATCTCCGCCTCGCGCGAGCGGGGCGGGACCACGACCAGCAGCTCCGCCCGGCGCAGCGTGCGGCCCATCAGCGGCTCCATGATCGTGCCGGCCGCGACGGCGACGACGGTGCCTGGCGTGTCAATGTCGGCCCAGCTGCGGATGCGGGCGTTGTTGCGCGTGGTCACGGCGTAGATCGGGCTCGCGAGATAGGGGCGGCTGAAGGCGACGCGCTGGGCGCGGGCCGGGGTGATGCCCACGCCCATCATGGCGATGTCGCAATCGCCGGCCTCCACGCGGTCCATGAAGACGGTGAAATTGGTCTCGACGAAGGTGAGGCGCACCGAGAGCCGGGCAGCCAGCGCGCGGGCCAGGTCAATATCGATCCCTTCCAGCTCGCTGTTGCGAGGGTTTCGGAAAGAGATGGCGAAATAATCAGGCCAGATGCACACTTTCAACTCGCCCCGCGCCCGGATCAATTCAAGGCGAGAGACCTGCGCGGGCGGCGAGGCGGCGGCTGGCGGGGCCGCGGCGGAAGAGCCTGGGGGTGTGGCTTGGGGCGGGCTTTGTATCCCCGCCTGGGACCATGCCTCGCAAAGCGGGATGAATCCTGCAATAATCGCAAGGACCATGGGCCTGAAAGCACTCCGCAACAGCATTCGCCTCTCCTTCGGCTCGACCGGCGCCTCTTCGGGCCCGGGGGCCGGAATGTCGGATGCGTCGAGTGTCATCCCGCGACCGAGCCGACTCTACGCCCTGGTTGCCGGTCTCGTCATCCTGTGCCTGATGACCGTCTATGGCATCGTCATGTATCGCGGCCAGCAGGAGGCCGTGACGAACGCCGAGCGGCTGACCCAATCCGTCGCCGAGGCGCTGGCTGATCAGTTGACGCGCGCCATGCAGACCGTGGATGTGGTCATGCTGGACCAGGCCGAGCGCAGCGCACAGGGGGTGGACGCCATCCCCGGCCAGCGCTCCAACCTGCTGCGGGACGTGTCGCAGCTTCGGGCCATGATGGTGACCGACGGCAACGGCCTGATCATCCATTCCACCGTCGAGGGCCTGGTGGGCCAGAGCCTGGGCGACCGCGACTGGTTCCGCGTGCTGCGGCTGAGCGGCCAGCTCATTCGGCTGGGCCCGCCCGAGGCGGGGCGCTTCCTGGCCGCCCCCAATGCGCGGCCGATCAGCGAGACGGGGCTTTGGTCCATCCCGCTGGCGCGGGCCATCCGCAACCCGCGCGGCGAGTTCGAGGGCGCGGTGGTGACCCTCATCAACCCCGAATATCTCAGCAGCATCGCCCGGCAATATGCCGAGGGCTTCGGCGTCATGGTGCGGCTGCACTCCTTCAACGGCGCCCTGCTGGCGCGCTCGGATGGCAGCCGGGCCGGCATCGGGCAGATCCATCCGGGCGCATGGCCCTTCCGCAATTTCCTGCCCCGGCTGGAGCGCGGCAGCTTCGTCGGCGTGGACCAGGACGGGCAGAACATGATGGCGAGCTTCGCCGTGACCCGCCAGGGCCTCTTCGTGGTCGAGGTGGTGCGCTCGCGATCCGATGCCATGGCGGCCAACCGCGCGCTCGGGCTGCTGCTCGGCCTCGGCGTCGCCGGCGCGGGCGCCTTCATCCTGATGGCGCTGGGCCTCATGGTGCGCCAGGCGCACCGGCTGCGCGCGCAGGGTGAGCAACTGGCCGAGAGCGAGGCCGCGGCGCGCGCCGGCTCCCGCGCCAAGGAGGATTTCCTGGCCTCGATGAGCCATGAGATCCGCACGCCGATGAACGGCGTGATCGGCATGACCGGCCTGCTGCTGGACACGCGGCTGGACGACCTGCAGCGCCGCTATGCCGAGACCATCCAGAACTCGGCCGAGCACCTGCTGATGGTGCTGAACGACATCCTCGACTTCTCCAAGCTGGAGGCCGGCGCCGTCGAGCTGGAGCGCGTGCCCTTCGAGCTGGAGAAGGAACTCGCCACCATCGTCGAGCTCTTCGCGCCCAAGGCGGCCAGCAAGGGCGTGGAGCTGGTGGTGGCGCTGCCGGGCGACATGCCGCGCATCATGGTGGGCGACCCCGGCCGGGTGCGGCAGGTGCTGTTCAATCTGGTCGGCAATGCCGTGAAGTTCACCGACAAGGGCTGGATCCAGCTCGACGTCACGCTGGAGCCGCTCGGCCAGCGGCGCGGCTGGCTGATGCAATGTGCGGTGCTCGACACCGGCATCGGCCTCGACCCTGCCCAGGTGCCGCATCTCTTCGAGCGCTTCACCCAGGCCGATGCCTCGATCCGCCGCAAATATGGCGGCACGGGCTTGGGGCTCGCCATCTGCCGGCGCCTCGCCGAGGAGATGGGTGGCGGCATCGAGGCCGGCCCGCGCGACCCCACCAAGCCGCGCGGCGCGGGCAGCCGCTTCACCTTCTCGGCCAAGCTGGGCCAGCCGCCCGGCCCGATGGAGGTGGCCCCCGCCACCGCCCTGGCCGGCGTGAAGGTGATGGTGGTGGATGACCTGGCGCTGAACCGCGACATCATGGCCCGCCAGCTCACCAGCATGGGTGCCGAGCCGGTGCTGGCGCGCGACGGCGCCGAGGCCTTGGGCCTGCTGCGCGACGCCGCGGCCAAGGGCCGCCCGATCCGCGCCGTGGTGCTGGACGGCCAGCTCGAGCACGCGCGCGGGCTGGATGTGGCGCGGCAGATCCGCGCCCTGCCCGAACTGCCGCGCCCGGCCATCCTGCTCTGCTCCTCCGGCGCATCGCTTGGGAAGGAGCAGCCCGAGGAGGGGCTGGTCGAGGGCATGCTGCTCAAGCCCGCCCTGCCGGCCCGGCTGCGCGACAGCCTGCTGGCCGCGCTGGCGCCCCGCGCCGAGCCGGATGCCCCTTCCCCCGAGGCCCCGGCGAATGCGATCGACGACGCGCCGCTGCTGCGCGTGCTGCTGGTGGAGGACAATGCCACCAACCAGCTCGTGATGAAGACCATCCTGGGCAAGGCGCATTGCCATGTGGATGTGGCGGGCGATGGTGGCGAAGCGGTGCGCATGGCCGGCGCCGAGCATTACGACGTGATCCTGATGGACCTGCAGATGCCGGTGATGGACGGGCTGGAGGCCACGCGGCAGATCCGCGCAACACCCGGCCCCAACCGCCGCACCCGCATCATCGGGCTCACGGCGGCCGTCGGCCCCGTCTTCGAGGCGCAGTGCCGGGCGGCGGGGATGGATGACTACCTGGGCAAGCCGGTGCAGCGCGCCGCCCTGCTGGAGCGGCTGAAGCAGAAGGTGGGGTAGAGGCCTCTCAGGCCTCCCACACGCGCTCGGGCGGGGTCCACAGCGCGGGGTCCCGCATGGCGCGCGCCAGATTGGCGGCGATGGCGGTGATCATGGCCTGGCCCTTCTCCGCCGTGGCGGCCCGCGGGTCGCCCTTCACGCCGGTGCGGGGTGCCCTCTCGGCGAAGCTGTAGAAGCGCGAGAAACCGGCCGGCGCCTGGACGCCGGCATTGCCGCCCGCCGCTTCCTCGATCTTGTCCTGCCGAACCTGGTCGGGGTCGAGCGCCAGCCAGAGCGCCGTCTCGCCCTCGCAGGCATGCATGATGCCGGGCTGGGTGGTCAGCGTCTTGGCGATCTCGACCGGCGCCACGTTGGGCCAGGTGGTGGTGACCACGGGCATGCCGAATTCATGCGCGAGCTCCCGCACCGAGACGTTCAGCGGATCAATATTGCCGCCATGGCCGTTGACGATCAGCAGCCGCGAGAAGCCCTGCGCCTGGAGGCTGCGCACCACGCAGCGCAGCACGGCATGCAGCGTCGCGTGGTCGAGCGTGATGGTCCCGCCGAAGGGCAGGTGGTGCTCCGAGAGCCCGGTCCAGAGCGGCGGCAGGACGATGGCAGGGATGTCGGTGGCGAGCTTCGCCGCCTCCACGCTCAGCGCATGGGCGATGAAGCTGTCGGTCCAGACCGGCAGATGCGGGCCGTGCTGCTCCAGGCTGCCGATGGGCAGCACGGGCAGCGCGCCTTGCGCGGCCAGCGCCTTGAGTTCGGGGCCGGTCAGTCTCTCCCAACGCACGTCCATGGTGGTCTCTCCTGGTTTTGCCGAAGCCTCCCCCCCTTGTCCAATGCGCGCAAGCGGGCAGATGGAGGGCATGCTCGACGTCGTCTGGTTCAAGCGGGATCTGCGCGTGGCCGACCATGCGGCGCTGGCGGGCGCGCGCGGGCCGGTGCTGCCGCTCTACATCGTCGAGCCCGAATACTGGCGCGGCGCGGATGCCTCGCCCCGGCAATGGCGCTTCCTCCGCGCGGTGCTCGAAGACCTGCGGGCGCAGCTTGCCGCGATCGGCCTGCCGCTGGTGGTGCGCAAGGGCGATGCGGTGGCGCTGCTGGCGCGCCTGCATGCCGAGCGCGGCATCCGCGCGCTGCATAGCCATGAGGAGACGGGCAACCTCTGGACCTATGCGCGGGACCGGGCGGTGGCGCGCTTCTGCCGTGAGGCGGGTGTGGCGTGGCACGAGGTTCCGCAATTCGGCGTGGTGCGGCGCCTGGCGTCCCGCGATGGCTGGGCACGCCGCTGGGCGGGCTTCATGGGCGCCCCCCTCCTGGCCCCGCCCCTGGGCCTTGCCGCGCCGGCCGATGTGATCGAAGGCGCCATCCCGCCCGAGCCGATCGACTGGAACCGGGAGGACGGGCTGGTCGAGGCGCAACCGGCCGGCCGGGCCGCCGCACTCGGCCTGCTGGAGAGCTTCCTGGCCGGACGCGGCGCCGATTACCGGCGCGGCATGTCCTCGCCGCTCAGCGCGCCCGGGGCATGCTCGCGCCTTTCACCGCACCTGGCCCTGGGCAGCGTCTCGATGCGGGAGGTGGTGCAGCGGCTGGAGCGGGCTGGGCTGGAGATCGCGGCGCTGCCGCCCGGGCTGCGGCCGGTGCCGCTGGGCGCCGTGCAATCCCTCGCGTCCCGGCTGCATTGGCATTGCCACTTCATCCAGAAGCTGGAGAGCGAGCCCGAACTGGAGCACCGCGCCGCGCATCCGGCGGTGGAGGCCGCGCGGCGGCCGACCGCGCCGGATGATCCGCTGCTGCTGGCCTGGGGCGCGGGGCGGACGGGCTACCCCTTCCTCGATGCCTGCATGCGCTCCCTCATCGCGACGGGTTGGATCAACTTCCGCATGCGGGCGATGCTGCAGAGCTTCGCGAGCCATCACCTCGGCCTGGACTGGGCGGCGAGCGGCGCGCATCTGGCCCGGCTCTTCGTGGATTACGAGCCGGGCATCCATTGGCCGCAGGTGCAGATGCAATCGGGGGCGACCGGTATCAACACGCCGCGCCTCTACAATCCGGTGAAGCAGGGGCTGGACCAGGACCCCGACGCCGTCTTCATCGCGCGCTGGGTGCCGGAGGTGGCGCATCTGCCGGCCGGGCTGCGCCACATGCCCTGGCGGCTGGAGGCGCGACCGGCCGGCTATCCGGCGCCGGTGGTGGAGCAGGCGGCGGCGTTGCGTGCGGCACGGGAGCGGATCAGCCGCATCCGCGCGGCGGCAGGCTTCGAGGCCGAGGCGCGGCGCGTCTTCCAGAAGCATGGCAGCCGGCAGCGGCGATTCGCGCAGGATGACCCGATGGGCGAGCGCGCGCGGATCGCGCGGCAGGAGGCCAAGGCGCGGCGGCAGCTCAGCCTGGATTTCTAACTCCGGACATGAAAACGGGGGGCCAGGCCCCCCGTCATCATCCGTCGAACCGGCGGCGATTCAGCCCTGGCGGGCCTTGAAGCGCGGGTTCTTCTTGTTGAGGACGTAGAGACGGCCGCGGCGGCGCACCACGACGCAGTTCTTGTCCCGCAACTTGGCGGATTTCAGGCTGTTGCGGATCTTCATGGCGCGAACTCACGAAACACGAAAAAGGTTGCGGGGAAAAGCGATGCCGATCCCCGGGGAGGGGCCGAAATAGGCGGGCGCGGCCGGTGAGTCAACCTCAGCGCGGCGGCGGGAGGGGCGCCTGGCCCTGGGCGGCGCGGCGGGCGTTGATGTCGGCGCGTTCCTCGGCCGTCAGCGCCGGGTAGGAGCGCGGGAAGGAGATGGCCTCCTGCGGGCCCGGCGGGCGGGGCGGGCCGACGCGGCCGCAGGCGGCGAGCGCCAGCGCGGCGAGCAGCCCGAGGCTGAGCGCCCTCATGCCAGGCGCCCCTGCCAATCGGCCACCATGGCGCGGACATTGTCAGGCGCCGTGCCGCCATGGGAGCGACGTGAGGCGACGGAAGCCGCCGGGCTCAGCACGCCGAAGACGCTGTCGGTGATGCGGGGCTCCACCTCGCGCATCTCGGCGATGGTGAGGCCGGACAGGTCCACGCCCATGCCCTCGGCCTTCGCGACGAGGCGGCCGGTGACGTGATGCGCGTCGCGGAAGGGGAGCTTCAGTTCGCGCACCAGCCAATCGGCGAGGTCGGTCGCGGTCGAGAAGCCATCGCCGGCCGCAGCTGCCATGCGGGCGATGTTGGGCTGCATGTCCCGCACCATGGCGGCGGTGGCGGCGAGGCAGAGGGTCAGGTTCTCGGCCGAGTCGAAGACGCCTTCCTTGTCCTCCTGCAGGTCCTTCGCATAGGTCAGGGCCAGGCCCTTCACCACCGTCAGCAGGCCGACGAGATTGCCCGTCATGCGCCCGGTCTTGCCGCGCACCAGCTCGGCCGCGTCGGGGTTGCGCTTCTGCGGCATGATGGAACTTCCGGTGGTCAGCCCGTCCGAGAGCTTCACGAAGCCGAAGGAGGGGTTGGTCCAGATCACGATCTCCTCCGCGAGGCGGGAGAGATGCGTCGCGCAGATGGCGCAGGCGGCCAGGAACTCCATCGCGAAGTCGCGACTGCCGACGGCATCCAGGCTGTTGCGCGTGGGGCCGTCGAAGCCAAGCGAGGCGGCGGTCGCGTGGCGATCGATCGGGAAGCCGGTGCCGCACATGGCCGCCGAACCCAGCGGGCATTCATTGAGCCGGGCGCGGGCGTCCAGCATGCGGCCGCGGTCGCGCCAGATCATCTCGGCATAGGCCAGCATGTGGTGGCCGAAGGTGGTGGGCTGCGCGGGCTGGAGGTGGGTGTAGCCCGGCATGATGGTGCCTGCATGCTCCTCGGCGCGGGCGACGAAGGCGCGGACGAGGTCGAGCATCTGGGCAGCGAGGCCGTCCATCGCATCGCGCGTCCAGAGGCGGAAATCGGTGGCCACCTGGTCATTGCGGCTGCGGGCGGTGTGCAGGCGCTTGCCGGCCTCGCCGATGCGCTCGGTCAGGCGGGCCTCGATGTTCATGTGGACGTCTTCGAGGGTTTCGGACCACTCGAACTTGCCCGCTTCGATCTCGGCGGCGATTTCGCCGAGGCCCTGGCGGATGGCGGCCTCGTCATCGGCCGTGATGATCCCTACATGGGCCAGCATGGCAGCGTGGGCGAGGCTGCCGCGGATGTCCTGGCGCCACATCTTGGCATCAAAGCCGATCGAGGCGTTGATGGCCTGCATGATCGCCCAGGGGCCTTCGGCGAAGCGGCCGCCCCATTGCTGGTTGGTGTTGGTTTCGTTCGGGATGGACACGAGGATATGGCTTCCGTTTTGACGTCGCGCCGCGCTCTGGCTGGCATGGTCCTAGCGCCCGCATTGCTCGGCGCGCAAGCCGCGCGGGCTGCGGCCGGGATCGAGCGGCTGCGGGAAGCCGCGCGTCCCATGCCCGCCATCACCTTCCAGGATGCGGAGGGGGTGGAGAAGACGCTGGCCGATTTCCCCCGGCAGGGGCTGGTGATCAACTTCTGGGCCACCTGGTGCCCGCCCTGTGTGGCCGAGATGCCGGCGCTCGAACGGCTGGCGCGCACGCTGGCGGCGGAGCGCATCGCCGTGCTGCCGCTGTCGTCGGATCGCGGCGGGCGTGCGGTGGTGGAGGCCTTCTATCAGCGCATCGGCCTGACGGGCCTTGGCGTCTGGCTGGATCCGCGCGGGGCGGCGGCGCGTGCCATGGGCGCGCGGGGGCTGCCGACGACGGTGATCGTGGATCGCCAGGGCCAGGAGCGCGCCCGGCTTGAGGGTGATGCGGCCTGGGACACGGCGCCCTTCGTGGCGGCCATTCGCCGGCTGGTGGGGCCGGTGCCGGCCGCGCCGGAACCCTTGGTCCGGACGTGATGGACGCGCCCGCGCGCCGGGCCTAGCCTTCCTTCCGGCCGGGGAACATCGGCCCAGGAGGAACATCATGAGCATTCATCGTCGCCATCTGGCCGGGGCCGCCGTGCTCGCTGCCACGCTCGCCCCGGTGCTGGTCCAGGCCCAATCCGCCGATGATCAGGCCGTGGCCCAGGCCGTCGCCGCGCTGACGCGCGCCATGCTCGCTGCCGATCGCGCGGGGCTGGAGGCCGTGACGCATGAGGGGCTGAGCTATGGCCATTCGGCCGGGCGGATTGAGAACCGGGCGCAGTTCATCGGCAACATTGTCGAGCGCAACAATCCGTTCGGCGAGATCAACATCACCAACCAGACGGTCCAGGTGAATGGCGATGACGCGATCGTGCGCCATGTCTTCACCGGCCACACCACGGGTGGCGGGCGGATCACGCCGGTGAATATCGGCATTCTGCAGGTCTGGAAGAAGCAGTCCGGCGCCTGGAAGCTCTACGCCCGCCAGGCCTTCGTGAGGCCGGCGGCCTAACTCAAGGGTTCCGAGGGGCAAGCCCCTCGGCGGGAGGGTCCGGGAGGGCAGAGCCCTCCCGGGGGACTTACTCGGCGGCCTGAAGCGTAGCCGTCTCGGCATAGGCCTCAAGCGGCGCGCAAGTGCAGACCAGGTTCCGGTCGCCATGGACATTGTCCACGCGCTTCACCGGCGGCCAGTACTTGTTCATCCGCACATTGGGCAGCGGGAAGGCGGCCTGTTCGCGCGGGTAGGGGTGTGCCCATTCGCTCGCCATGACTTCCGCCATGGTGTGCGGCGCGTTCTTCAGCGGGTTGTCGGCGCGGTCCATCCGGCCTTGTTCCACGGCGCGGATTTCGGCGCGGATGCTGATCATCGCGTCGCAGAAGCGGTCGAGTTCGGACTTCGTCTCGCTCTCGGTCGGCTCCACCATGAGCGTGCCGGTGACCGGCCAGGACATGGTGGGGGCGTGGAAGCCGTAATCCTGCAGGCGCTTGGCGATGTCCTCGACGAGGACGCCGCCATTCTGCTGGAAGCCGCGGCAATCCAGGATGCACTCATGCGCCACCATGCCCTGCCCACCGCGGTAGAGAATGGGGAAGTGGTCGGCCAGGCGCTTCGCCATGTAGTTGGCGTTGAGGATGGCGACCTGGGTGGCGCGCATCAGGCCCTCGCCGCCCATCATGCGGATATAGGCGTAGCTGATGGGCAGGATGGCGGCCGAGCCGAAGGGCGCGGCCGAGACCGGGCCGAAGCCCGTCGCGGGGCCCGCTTCCGTCACCAGGGGGTGGTTGGGCAGATGCGGGGCGAGATGTGCCGCGACGCCGATCGGTCCCACGCCCGGCCCGCCGCCGCCATGCGGGATGCAGAAGGTCTTGTGCAAGTTGAGGTGGCAGACATCGGCGCCGATCGAGGCGGGCGAGGTGAGGCCCACCTGCGCGTTCATGTTGGCGCCATCCATGTAGACCTGCCCGCCCTCGGCATGGATGATCCCGCAGATTTCGCGGATCGCCTCCTCGAAGACGCCATGGGTGGAGGGGTAGGTGACCATGAGCGCGGCCAGGTTCGCCCCGTGCAGCTTGGCCTTCGCCCGCAGGTCTTCCACATCGACATTGCCGTCGCGGTCGCAGCCGGTGACGACGACCTTCATGCCCGCCATCACGGCCGAGGCCGGGTTGGTTCCATGCGCGCTGCTGGGGATGAGGCAGATGTTGCGATGCCCCTCGCCGCGTGCCTGGTGGAAGGCGCGGATGGCGAGCAGGCCGGCATATTCGCCCTGCGAACCCGCATTGGGCTGCAGCGAGACGGCCGCGAAGCCGGTGACACCGCAAAGCCAGGCCTCGAGCTGCCGGATCATCGCGATATAGCCCTGCGCCTGGTCGGTCGGCGCGAAGGGATGGATGTCGGCGAAGCCCGGGAAGGTGACGGGAATCATCTCCGCCGTCGCGTTCAGCTTCATGGTGCAGGAGCCGAGCGGGATCATGGAGCGGTTCAGCGCCACATCCTTGTCCTCCAGCCGTTTCATGTAGCGCAGCATGGAGTGCTCGGCGTGGTGGGAATTGAACACCTCGGCCTTGAGGAAGGTGGTGGTGCGGGCCAGCGTGGCGGGCAGGCCGCCCTTGGGCGTCACGGCGGCGAGGTCGCCCTGGCCCAGGATGCCGGCCAGCGCGGCGAGTTCGGCGCGCGTCACCGTCTCGTCCAGCGCGATGGCGATGGCGTCAGCGCCCACGCGGCGCAGGTTGAAGCCGGCGTCGAGCGCTGCGGCCATCACGGCGTCGGTCTCGGCACCCGTCTCCAGGCAGATGGTATCGAAGAACGCGCCGTGGCGCAGCGGGAAGCGCGAGGCGCCGGCCAGGACGCGCGCCTGGAGCGCCACGCGGCGGGCGATGCGCTTCAGGCCTTCGGGGCCATGCCAGACGGCGTACATCGAGGCCATCACCGCCAGCAGCACCTGCGCGGTGCAGATGTTGGAGGTCGCCTTCTCGCGCCGGATATGCTGCTCGCGCGTTTGCAGCGCGAGGCGCATGGCGGGGGCACCGGCCGCGTCGATCGAGACGCCGACCAGGCGCCCGGGCATGCTGCGCTTCAGCGCATCGCGCACCGCCATGAAGCCGGCATGCGGGCCACCATAGCCGAGCGGTACGCCGAAGCGCTGCGAGGAGCCGACGACGATGTCGGCGCCCATCTCGCCCGGCGGCGTCACCAGCGTCAGCGCCAGCAGATCAGCCGCCACGATGGTCAGCGCGCCGGCCGCATGCGCGGCCTCGATCTCGGGCGTGATGTCACGCAGCGCGCCGGTCGTGCCGGGGTATTGCGTCAGCACGGCGAAGGGCTTCTCGGCGGCGACGGTGGCCGCCAGCGCCGCGGGTTCGGCCAGGACGACGCGAATGCCCACGGGCTCGGCGCGCACCTGCACGACGGCGATGGTCTGCGGGTGGCAATCGGCCGCCACGACCAGCACGTCGCTCTTCCCCTTGTGGGTGGAGTGGGCGAGCGTCACGGCCTCGGCCGCCGCCGTGCCCTCATCGAGCAGCGAGGCGCCCGCGACGGGCAGGCCCGTGAGGTCGGTGATCAGCGTCTGGAAATTCACCAGCGCTTCCAGGCGGCCCTGGGCGATCTCGGCCTGATACGGCGTATAGGCCGTGTACCAGCCCGGATTTTCCAGGATGTTGCGCAGGATGACCGGCGGCGTGTGCGTGCCGTGATAGCCCATGCCGATGAGGCTGCGCTTGCGGATGTTTCGCTCGGAAAAGGCGCGCAACTCGGCGATGGCGGCGGCCTCGTTCACCGGGCTCGGCAGGGCCGAGAAATCCACGCCGCGGATGGCGGCGGGCACGGTGCGCGCCGTCATCTCCTCCAGATCCGTGCAGCCGATGGTGGCCAGCATGGAGGCGATTTCGCCCGGCGTCGGGCCGATGTGCCGGCGGATGAATTCGCCCGAATCCTCCAGCGCAGTCAGTTCCTGCAGAATGCTCATGTGAGGCTCTCCACAAAGGCGGCGTAGGCGTTGGCGTCCATCAGGTCATCCGGCAGGTCGCCGACCGGCGTGATCTTGAAGAACCAGCCGGCACCGGTCGGCTCGCTGTTGATGAGTGCGGGCTCATCCACCAGGCCGCTATTCACTTCCGTGACGCGGCCGGTGATGGGGGCATAGACGTCGGAGGCGGCCTTCACGCTCTCGACCACGGCAACGGCCTCGCCCGCCGTGACTTCGCGGCCGGCTTCGGGCAGGTCCACGAAGACCACGTCGCCCAGCGCGTTCTGCGCGTGGTCGGTGATGCCGATCACGGCCACTTCGCCCTCGAAGCGAATCCACTCGTGATCCTTGGTGTATTTCATGTCGCTCATGGGTTCGGCCTCAGCGTGCGTAGCGGTGGGGTTGGAAGGGCATGGCGGCGACGCGCGCGGGGAGCGGCTTGTCGCGGACAATGAGATCGAGCGCCGTGCCATCGGCCGCAGCGTGGCGCGCCACATAGCCCATGGCGACGGGTGCGCCGATGGAAGGGCCGAAGCCGCCGGAGGTGACTTCGCCAATGACGGCGCCGCCCTGCTGGATCGGCGTATGGCCACGCGCGGGCTGGCGGCCCTCGGGCCGGATGCCGACGCGCAGGCGCTTCACGCCGTGGTCCAGGTGATCGCGCACCACATCGGCGCCGCGAAAATTCCACTCCATGCGGCGGCGCTTGCCCATGGACCAGACTAGATTGGCCTCGACCGGGCTCGTCGTCTCGTCCAGGTCGTTGCCATAGAGGCAGAGGCCCGCTTCCAACCGCAGGCTGTCGCGCGCGCCGAGGCCGATCGGCATCACGCCCGGCATGGCCAGCAACGCACGGGCCAGCTTTTCCGCGTGGTCGGCCGCGACGGAGATCTCCAACCCATCCTCGCCCGTATAGCCGGAGCGCGAGGCGATGACGGGAATGCCTGCGATCTCCATCTCCATGATGCCCATGAAGCTCATCGGCGTCGGGATCAGGGTGGCGACGGCCGGGCCTTGCAGGGCCAGCAGCGCGCGGTCGGGCAGGGGGCGGAGCTTCACGCCGGCCGGCAGCACGCTCTCGATCAGTGGGAGATCAATGTGCTTGCGCGAGGCGTTGACCACCAGGAACAACCGGTCGCCCATATTGGCGAACATGAAGTCGTCCACGATGCCGCCGGCCTCGTTCAGCAGCAGACCGTAGCGCTGGCGGCCGGGCTTCAGCGCCTGCACATCGGCTGGGGTGAGCTGTTCCAGCGCGGCGGCGGCACCTTCACCGATCAACTCCGCCTGGCCCATATGCGAGACGTCGAACAGCCCCGCCTGGGCGCGGCAATGCAGGTGCTCGGCCATGATGCCGGCGGTGTATTGGACCGGCATGGAATAGCCCGCGAAGGGCACCATGCGGCCGCCCAATTCGCGGTTCAGCGCATCCAGCGGTGTGGTGTGAAGTGATTCGGACTCGGTCACGCATCCCCCTGCCGCCATGCGGCAATTGAGTTTGGTGACCCCCCTCTGTCCGAGATACCTGAGAGATTCAGAGCCGGCCGGGGAACCCTGCCACCTCCTTACTCCGTCGGTGCCGCCCCCCTTTCGGGAGACGAGCTTTCCAGAGTGCCCACCCGCGCGCGGCCCTTTTGCCTGAGCGTTTCCGGGGGCCGGTTGCGCCTTCGGCGATCCTGGCCCGTCGCCGGACCCGGATTCTCTCCCGCGCGCGATGCACAGGCCGGAGGGTCATGCCCCGTGATCGTGTCGAACGCAAGGCGTATCGAATGGCCTTGGCGCCGCCTGATCCGCCAGATGCATGAAAATCAGGCAATGGCACGGAAAAGCGCCTGCCACCCGGGGTTTCAGCTGATGGGCGCGCCCTGGCCTGCCCGGGCGGCGGCCTCGATCATCGCGGCGACCCGTCGCGGCTCGATGTGGTGCAGCATATGCCCCGCCGCCTCCACCGCCTCCAGCTGGCTGTGCGGGATCTGCCGGTGCAGCCAGGCCGCCTGGCGGTCGAAATCCACCATCTGGTCGCCGCGGCCGGCCATGATGGAGACCGGCATGGCCAACTCGCCATAGCGCGGCGCGTAGCGGGCGGCGTCCGGGACCATCAGCGCCGTATCCGCCGCGCTGGCCTTGAGCTGCGAGGGGCGCAGGGCAAGGTCGACCGGAAACTCCGCCTCGAACCGCCCCGGCACCGGCGATGGTGCGAAGAGATTGCGAAACACCCGGTGCCGGATCAGCCAACCGAGCGGGGGCGAGATGGTGTAGCGCATCACATCCCCCAGCACCGGCACGGCCGCCAGGGACATGGGAGGCACATCGAAGCGCAGGGTCGGCTGGTAGTAGCCGGACAGCAGCACCAACGCCGATACCCGCGCCGGATGGTTGAGCGCCATGGCCAGCGCGACCTGCGCCGCCCAGGAATGGCCGACGATCACGGCGCGGCCCACGCCGATCCTCGCCAGGGCCTTGTGGATCAGCTCGGCCTGCGCTTCCGCGCTCCAGAAGCGGCCATGCGGGCGGGTGCTATGGCCGAAGCCCGGGCGGTCGAGGGCAATGACGCGATGGCCGCGCTCCAGCAGGCGCATCACGTCGCTGATGGCGAAATCCTCCGCCATCGCGCCGTTGCCGTGGAGCAGGACGACGACCGGACCCTCGCCCTGGTCCAGGTAATGCAGCCGGGCGCCCTCGACCTCGACGAAGCGCCCGCGCGGCGGGTTCCGCCGTTCGGAGGCAAGCGCCACCAGGTGGTTGGCGAGCGCCGCGGCGCCGAGCAGGGCTGCCGCGCCCAACAGGCGGGCCGGCTGGGGCCGCGCCATCCGGCGGGCCGCACGGCGCAGGGGTGCGAGGGGGCGGGGTGGGGTCTTGAGGCGCTGCATGCGGGGCCAACGCCGTGACGCGGCGCGCGGTTGCCCGGCCGGATGGGGCTGATTTGCGGCGCCGCGCGGGCGCGCTAGCCTCGCGCCAAACTGGAGGAACACACCATGCTCGAACCGCTCGCCGCGGCGCATCTGCCCGAGGGGGTGCGTGCCCGCCACATCAACCACGTGAACGGCCTGCGCATGCATGTGCTGGAGGCCGGCGAGGCCGGGCGGCCGCTGCTGCTTCTGCTGCATGGCTTCCCCGAGCTGGCCTATTCCTGGCGCAACATCATGCTGCCGTTGGCCGAGGCCGGGTATCACGTCGTCGCCCCCGACCAGCGCGGCTATGGCCGCACCGAGGGGCCCAAGCCCATCTATGACGAGGACCTGACACCCTATCGCCCACTCGGCTACGTGCGCGATGCGCTGGCCCTGGTGGCCGCACTCGGCCACAGCGAGGTCGCCTGCGTCATCGGCCATGATTTCGGCGCGCCGGTCGCAGGCAATGCGGCGCTGACCCGGCCGGACGTGTTCCGCGCCGTCGTGATGATGAGTGCGCCCTATGGCGGCCCGCGCGCCTGGCCCATGGGTGAGCAGGCGGCCCCCGAGGGCCTGGCCGGCCTCGCCTCGCCCGCGCTGCATGACGCGCTGGCGAAGCTCGACCCGCCGCGGCGGCATTACCAGTGGTTCTATTCGACGCGCGAGGCCGATGCCGACATGCATCACGCGCCCCAAGGCCTGCACGCCTTCCTGCGCGCCTATTACCACCACAAGAGCGCCGATTGGACCGCCAACAAGCCCTATCCGCTCGGCGCCTTCACCGCCGAGGCACTGGCCGTGATGCCGACCTACTACATCATGCCCGCCGGCATCGGCATGGCCGAGACGGTGGCGGCCGAGATGCCCGACGCCGCCACCATCGCCGCCAATCGCTGGCTGCCGGAGGCGGCGATGGCCGTCTATGCCGCGGAGTATGGCCGCACCGGCTTCCAGGGCGGGCTGCAATCCTATCGCTGCACCACGAGCGGCCAGGCAGCGGCGGAGATGCGGCTCTTTGCCGGGCGGGGGATTGAGGTGCCGGCCTGCTTCATCGCGGGCGCCAGCGACTGGGGCATCCACCAGAAGCCGGGCGAGTTCGAGCTGATGCAGGGGCAAGGGTGCCGCGACCTGCGCGCGCTCCACCTCATCCCCGGCGCCGGCCATTGGGTGCAGCAGGAGCAGGCGGCCGAGGTGGCGCGGCTGGTCCGGGAGTTCCTGCGCAGCCTCAGCTGAGGCGCAACAGGGCGGTTGGGTAGAAGCGGCCGCCCTGCCGCCCTCCCTCCAGCACGAAGCCGCCGGGCAGTTCGATCCGCGCCGGCTCGGCCGGCGCATCGGCCCAGGGGTCCCAGGCCTGGTGCAGCACGCGGCCCTGCATGCCCTTCGGCTGCACGCCCAGCACATGCAGGATGGTGGGCGCCACATCGGTCAGGTCGGCCATGCCCTGCATGGTGATGCCGGGCGTGAAGGGCCCGCCCTCGAAGGCCAGCACGGTGGCGAGCTCGCGCCGGTGCAGCCCGCCATGCATGCCGCCGCCTTCCGGCACGTCGGGCGCGTCGAAGGGAGCCTGGCCGGGCAGGCCGAAACAATCCGGCCCCTCATCCCCCGCGAAGAGCAGGATGAGGTCGGCCGCGCGGGGGTGGTTCGCCTCCAGCAGGGCAAGCGGCGATGACCGGCCGGGCAGCAGCGCCGCGTCATTGGCGAGCAGCGGCCCGGCCCAGGGCTGGCGGGCCAGCCAATCCGCGACCTGGGTGGCGAGGGCGGGGTCGTTCAGCCAGATCCCCGGCGCGCCGGCCGGGGCCACGGTGATGGCGGTGCCGCCCGCGCCCGCCGGCAGCCCGTCCCGCGCCATCAGGGCGGCCAGCGGGATCTTCCGGTCCCCCGTCACATGCCCGTGGTCGGAGAGCACGATCAGGCCGATCTCCCGCGCATCCGGCTGGGCGTCGCGCCAGTCGCGGATGCGGGCGACGGAGGCATCGGCCTCGGCCAGGGCCAGCGCCGTCTCGGGGTGGCCGAGGCCGCGATAGTGGAAGCTGATATCGGGCTCGGGGCACCAGAACAGCGCCACATCGGGGCGGAGGCGGGGCAGGACATGCTCGGTCAGCACGCGCGCGGCGTGGCGGGTGCGGGCCAGGTTGGGCACGCTGGCGGGCGGGGTGGTGCCGAGCTGTGCGGCCACCGCCCGCGCCTCCTCCGTGTCGGTGTCGGCCGCGTTCCAGCGGAACTGGCCGAGCCGCCGCGCCGCTGGGCTCGCGACCAGGGTCTGGCCGGGGGTGCCGGCCGAGACCACGGCGAAGCTGAGGCCGGCAGCGGCCAGGAATTCGCCGATGCCAGGCCGCAGAACGGGCGATTCCGCCCCGGCCGAGAGGATCCGGTAATCCTGGGCATCCTTCGTGCGCAGCAGCCGGTCCGGTGCCAGGGCTCGGTCGAACAGGGTGTTGCCCACCATCCCATGCGCCGCCGGCCGGCAGCCGGTGACGAGCGAGGGCGTCGCCACGCGGGTCTCGCTGGGGAAAACGCTGCGCGCATTCGCGAAGCGCGTGCCGCGCGCCATCAGGCCCGACAGCGCCGGCATGGCGGTGGGCGAGACCATGTCCGGCCGGAGGCCGTCCAACACGATGAGGATGAAGCGCATGCGGCAGTCTCCCGTCGAGGGTGGGCAGGATGCCGCTTCGTGACGCATGCGTCACGCGTTGCGCCGTGCGGAACTGGCGCGAATCTGTTGCGCGTGCTGCAAGCAGATGGTTAGGCACGTAGGACGGTCCGAGCAGGCCGTGCCCGGCGGAAGGGGAACAGGCGAGCTTGCAGCGAGAGATCGCATCGGTGATGGCGGCCTGCGGGTTGCGCAGCATCCGCTACGTCACCTTCCCGCCGGTCGTCTTCGAGACGCCCGCGCCCGCCGCCCTGCCCGAATCACTGCCCCCGGAGGAGACCGGCGCGCTCCCGCTTCTGGTCGAGCATGCGGGCGCACCGCTGCCCGCCGAGGCCGCTCTGGCGCCCGTCGCCTTTGCGGCGCAGGAGGCTCCGGTCGCCGTGCCCGTGCCGGCAACGCCCGTGCCGGCAGCGCCCGTGCCGGCAGCGCTTATGCAAGCGGCGCCCGCCGCCCCGACGCCGATCCCCGTGGAAGCGGTCGCTGCGCCTTTCCTGCCGCCGGCCGCAGCGCATGCGCCAGCACCCGCTCCCCGGCCCGGCATGCGCCGGCTCGCCGAATTCGCCGCCGAGATGGCGCCGACCGGGCGCCCGCGCCGTGGGGCGCAGCCCCAGGTGCCGCCCCATGGCCCGCCGCGCTACGTGGTCAGCGAAGCCGAGGCACCGTCCGGCCCGGCGCCATCACGGGATTTTGCCCTGTTGCAGGATGTCGCCCATGAATTGCGGCCGCGGCGCGCGCGCGCGCGCACCGGCAAGCGGGCATGAGCCTGATCGCCTTCGCCTCGCCCAAGGGCGGCGTGGGCAAGACCACGGTCGCGGCCCATGTGGCGGCGCTGCTGGCCCGGCGCGGCCACAAGGTCATTGCCATTGATCTCGACCCGCAGAACGCGCTGCGCCTGCATCTCGGCGTCTCCCTGCGTGAGGAACGCTGCTTCCTGAGCCGGCTCGGCACGAACCCCGCATGGCGGGAGGCGCTGATCGAGACCGAATACGGCGTCCGCCTCCTCGCCCATGGCCCGGTGGATCCGCTGCGCGCCCTGGAACTTGCCCTTCTCCTGACGAACGAGCCGCAGCACCTGGCCGAGCCGGTGCGCGAGATGCTGGCCATACCCGGTGTCATCGTCGTGCTCGACACGCCGCCCGGGCCGAATGCGGCGCTTGCCGCCCTCATGCCCCAGCTGGACCTCATGGTGATGGTGCTGCTGGCCGATGCCGGGAGTGCCGCCCTCATCCCGCAGATCGCGAGCAACCGCGTGCTGGGCCGCGGCACGCTGGGCGCGCGCGCGGCGGACCGCGCCGTGCTCGTGCTGAACCAGGTGGATGACGCCGAGCCGCTCTCGGACGCGGTCTTCGACATGGCGCGCAACGCGCTGGGCCAGCGCATGATCGGCGCGATCTGCCGGGACCAGACCCTGGCCGAGGCCCTGGCCGACAAGCGCCTGCTGCTGGATGGCGAGCCGGGCGCGGGCGAGGATCTGGAGCTGCTGACGGATGCGATCGTCAAGCGCCTCAAGATCGCGCGCCCGGGGGGTCCGTCAGGTGGGGGCTCCCGCGGCTTCTCCGCGATCAGCGAATGGGGCGGCCCGTGAGCGCGGAACGCTTCTCCGAATACGTGCAGAGCTTCCCGGGGGAGGCGCCGCGCAATGCCCGCATCCTGCGGACGGCGGCGATCCTGCTCGGCCTGCTCGGCGCCTTCTTCTTCATCACGGTGCCGATGGAGGAGGAGGGGCAGGTCTGGCTGACGCTGGCCGGCATCGCCGCCTTCATGATCCTGAACCGCAACAAGTCCCGCAAGGTGGGCCTCGTCCTCGTTGTCCTCTCGGTCATGGTCACCTCCCGCTACCTGTTCTGGCGCGCGACCGAGACGCTGGAATTCGAGACCTGGCTGCAATCCATCCTGGGCATGCTGCTCTTCGGCGCCGAGCTCTTCGCTGGCGCGCTGATGACGCTCTCCTACATCCAGACGAGCTACCCGCTGGACCGCAAGCCGGTGCCCATGCCGCCCAATCCAGAGGATTGGCCGAGCGTGGACATCTACGTCCCCAGCTACAACGAAAGCCTCGACCTCGTTCGCCCCACCGTGCTGGCGGCGATGAACATGGACTACCCGCGGGACAAGCTGAACGTCTGGATCCTGGATGATGGCCGCCGCCCGGAGTTCCGCGAATTCGCCGAGGAATGCGGCTGCGGCTACATCATCCGCCCCGACAACAAGGGGGCCAAGGCCGGCAACCTCAACCACGCGATGCGCCACACCACCGGCGAATACATCGCGATCTTCGACTGCGACCACGCGCCGACGCGCGCCTTCCTGCAGCTGACGCTCGGCTGGCTGATCCGCGACAAGCGCATCGCGCTCGTCCAGACGCCGCACCATTTCTACTCGCCTGATCCCTTCGAGCGGAACCTGGTGCGCCAGCGCCTGGTGCCCAATGAGGGGCTGCTCTTCTACGGCGCCATCCAGCCCGGCTCGGACCTCTGGAACGCCGCCTTCTTCTGCGGCTCCTGCGCCGTCATCCGGCGCGAGGCGCTGGAGGAGGTCGGCGGCGTGCCGCACGTCACCGTCACCGAGGATTGCCACTGCGCGCTGAAGATGCAGCAGAAGGGCTGGCACACCGCCTATATCCGCATCCCGCTCGCCGCCGGTCTCGCCACCGAGCGGCTTGCGCTGCATATCGGCCAGCGGCTGCGCTGGGCGCGCGGCATGCTGCAGATCATGCGGACGGAGAACACGCTCTTCGCGCCCGGCCTGAAATGGATGCAGCGCTTCTGCTACTTCATTGCGGGCTTCGGCTTCCTGTTCGCCCTGCCGCGCGTGATCTTCCTGACATCGCCGCTCGCCTTCCTGTTCTTCGGCGAGAGCGTGATCGCAGCCAGCCCGGTCGCCATCATCGCCTATGCCGGCAGCCACATGTTCCATGCGGTGGCGACGACGGCGCGGCTGAACGGCAAGCATCGCCATTCCTTCTGGTCGGAGATCTACGAGGCGTCGCTGGCGGTTCCCCTGCTGCCCGTGACGCTGCTGACCTTGTGGGACCCGTCCAAGGGCAAGTTCAACGTGACCGACAAGGGCGGCATCCTGGAGGCGGGCTACCTCGACTTCCGCGCCGTGCTGCCCAACCTGATCATGCTGGGCCTGCTGACCGTGGGTTTCGCCATCGGCATCTGGGGCAGTTTCACCAATGACCTCAGCAGCCTGGAAGGCCGTGCCTACCTGCTGAACACCATCTGGGCGGGCCTCTGCCTGATCCCGCTCGCCGGCTCCGTCGCCGTGGGGCGGGAGCGTGAGCAGTCCCGCGTGCGCGCCCGCGTCGAGGCCGACCTGCCGGGCGAAATCATCCTCGCCTCGGGCGAGCGCCTGCCGACGCACAGCGCCAACCTCTCGCTCTCCGGCGCGCGGCTGATCATAGATCGCGCACTGGGCGTGGCCGAGGGGGATGAGGTGAAGGTCGCCTTCGAAACAGGCGGCGAGACGATCGAGCTGCGCGCCCGCGTGATCCGCTGGGACGGCAACGAGGTCTATCTGGAATTCATCATCGAAACCCTGGCCGACGAGGCCGGCGTGGTGCGCGCCTTCTTCGGACGCCCCGATGCCTGGCTCTACTGGGACCATTGGCCCGAGGACAAACCCCTGCGCTCGCTCTGGACCGTCGTGCTCGCCTCGGCCGATGCCGTGTTCCGCAAATACCGCTTCGGTATCCTCCGCGCGGCCAAGCCCGTGGCGGGCCCGGCCAAGCCGCAGGCGCCGCGCGTCTCGGATGTGGTGGCCCCGCGGCGGAACAGCCCGCCGCCCGCCAACACCCCCACGCCCGCGCCGGCCAGCACCGCCGCCCTGCTGGCGCTGGCGCTGCTGGGCGCTAGCCCCGCCTTCGCGCAGGCGCCCGCGCCGGTGCCGGCATCGCCGCCGGCCGGCCTGGCGCAGAGCGCCCCGCCGATGGCACCCAGCCCCACGCCGATGGTGCCGGGTGCCGCGGGCATGCCCGCCGCGCTTCCACCGGTTGATCTCGACGCGCTGCCGCCCGGTGCGCGCATCGTCACCCGCAGCCTGCGCGAGCTCGGCCTCTCCGGCCCCATGCAGCTCCGCGGCACGAATGACCTGCAGGGCGTGCTCTTCGGCCTGCGCGCGGATGAGGTGGTGACCCAGGCGCGCGTCACGGTCGCGGGCGGTGCCTCGCCCGCGCTGATCCCCTCGCTCAGCCAGATCGCCATCACGCTGAACGACCAGTTCGTCGGTACCATCCCGATGGATGCGGCGCGGCAGAGCTTTGGCCCGCTCGAATTCCCGCTCGACCCCCTCTATTTCAGCGAGGTGAACCGGCTGAACTTCCGCTTCGCCGGCCGCTACACCACCGAGTGCAATGATCCGCTCTCCGGCCTGCTCTGGGCCACCGTCTCCGACCTTTCGACGGTCCAGATGCGGATCGAGCGGCTGCCGCCCTCGCGCGACCTCTCCCGCCTGCCCGAGCCCATCTTCGACCGGCGCATCCTCTCGGGCGTGGTGACGGTGCCCATGGTGCTGCCGGAGACTCTGGGCCCCGCAGGCCTGCGCGCGGCCGCCATCGCCGCTTCCTGGTTCTCGGTGCAGGCCGATTACCGCGGGGCGAATTTCCCCGTCTCCCGCGCCCTGCCCGAGCGGGGCGATGCCGTGGTGCTGGCGATGGGCGTGGATTCCATCCCCGGCCTCAGCATGCCCCGCGTGGACGGGCCGACGCTGGCGCTGCTGCCCAACCCGACCGACGCCTTCGGCACCCTGCTTGTTATCGCCGGCCGCAGCGAGGCGGACCTGGTCGCCGCGGCGCAGGCCATGGTGGCCGGCCGCGCCACCCTCTCGGGCGAGATCGCCCGCGTGGTGCCGCCCACCATCCCGCCCCGCCAGCCCTATGATTCACCGCGCTGGATCCGCACCGACCAGCCCGTCACCCTCGGCAGCCTGGTGGCGCGCGAGGAGCTGCAATCGGCCGGCTATTCGCCCGGCCCTGTGCGCATTCCCGTCCGCACCGCGCCCGACCTCATCACCTGGCGCAACCGTGGCTTCCCGGTCCATGTCGAATATCGCTCGCCCGGCGGGCCGGTGATTGACGTCGCGGCCTCGCGCCTCGATGCCGCCTTCTCGGGTGCCTACCTCCGCTCCTTCCGGCTGGCCGATCCCGAATGGATCCCGCCGCTGACCGCGGCGGCCGACTGGCTGGCCGAGCAATTGGGCTTCACCTCCACCACCCGTTCGGGGCGGTTCGTCATTCCGCATTACCTGGTGCTGGGTCGGGACGAGCTGCAATTGCGCTTCGACATGCGGCCGCTGGCGCGCGGCGATTGCGTGGCCGTGCCGGCCGATCTGCGCGCGGCCATCGAGCCCGGCAGCACGGTGGACCTCCGCCGTGGCTATCGCCATGCGCGCATGCCCAATCTCGGCTTCTTCGCCTCCTCGGGCTTCCCCTTCACCCGCATGGCCGATCTCTCCGGCATGGCGGTCGTGCTGCCGGAGCGGGCCAATCCGCTGGAGCTCGGCGCCTTCCTCGACGTGGTGGGGCAGTTGGCCGCCACCGTCGGCGTGGCCTCCACCGGCATCCAGGTGGTGACGCCGGCTGGCCTGCCCTCGGCCGCGCAGCGGGACCTGCTGGTGATCGGCACGCTCGGCCGCCAGCCGGCGCTGGGCACGCTGTTCCGGGACTCGCCGCTGCGCGTCGAGGGCGAGCGGCTGACGCTGGCCGCCCCGAGCCCCTTGCTCGACATCCGCGCGCTTTTCCTCGATGCGCCCGGCAGCGCCGAGCGCGGGCGCGCCACCACCATGCTGAACGAGGCCTCGGGCGAGGGAATGGCCGCGCTGCTGGGGGGCGAGAGCCCGCTGCAATCCGGCCGCTCCGTGGTCGCGATCACCGGCGTGACGCCGGCCGCGATCAGCCAGATGGCCGCCGCCCTCACCGATCCGGCGCTGGCGCCGCGCATCCAGGGCGACCTCGTCGTGCTCACCGGCGGACGGGTCGAGAGCTTCCGCACCATGAGCCCCTATTCGGTGGGTAGCCTGCCCTGGTGGATGCTGCCGCAGATCTGGCTGGGCGAGCGGCCGGAGCGGATGCTTCTGCTCATGCTGGGCGCCGCCGCCCTGGTCGGGCTGTCGCTCTACTGGATCCTGCGGCGCCGGGCACTTTCGAGGTTGCGCGCACGGACCAATTCGTGAGATTCAAGCCTGCGGGGGACTGAATCCATGCGTCGTGCGTCTGTGGCCTGGCTGCTCGGGGGAGCGGCGCTGCTTCCTGCGGGTGCCGAGGCACAGCCGCAAGCCATACCTGCGGCCTTTTCCTCCATGGCGACCGCGAGCCCGGTGGATATCCTGGTCCGGCAGGCCGAGCGCTGGCTCGGCATGGAGCGCTACGACCTCGCAGCCTCCTCCATCGAGCGCGCGCTCGCGGCCGATCCACGCAACACACAGGCACTGGCGGTTGCGGCCCGCATCGAGGCGGCCCGCGGCAACCGCGCGGGCGCCGCGGGCCTCGCCACGCGCCTGCGCGAGGCCGGTGGCACCGAGGAACAGCGCAGCGTGGCCGAGGGCGCGCTGCGCGAGGCCAGCGTGGACCGCAACGCCATCGAAGAGGCGCGCCGCCTCGCGCGCGAGGGCCGCAGCGAGGAAGCCGCCGCGCGCTACCGCCAGGCCTTTGGCGGCGCCACCCCGCCGCCTGCCTTCCAGCAGGAGTATTTCTCCGTCCTCGCCGGCACCCAGGCCGGCGGCGATGAGGGGCGCCGCGGCCTCGCCCGCCTCGCCGAGAGCCCGACCGCCACGCCGCGCGCGCGTCTGAGCTTCGCCCAGACCCAGACCTTCCAGCCCGCCACCCGCCAGGAGGGCATCCGCCGCCTCAGCGCGCTGGCGAGCGACCCCGAAGTGGGCGAGGAAGCCCGGCGCGCCTGGCGCCAGGCGCTGACCTGGAGCGCCTCCGACCCCGCTTATGCGCCGGCCCTCCAGGCCTATCTGCAGCGCTTTCCCAATGACGCGGAGCTGCGCCAGGCGCAGCAGGCCGCACTCGCCGCCGCGCCGCGCCCCGACCCCGGCGCCACGGCCCGGCAGGAAGGCTTCGAGCGGCTGGAGGCCGGCGGCGCCGCCGCCCTGCGCGACAGCGCCCGGCAATTCGAGGCGGCGCTGGCCGCCAATCCGCGCGACGCCGATGCGCTGGGCGGGCTTGGCATCGTCCGCCTGCGCGAGAACCGCGCAGCCGAGGCGCGGGCCCTGCTGGAGCGCGCGGTCGCAGCCGACCCCGCCCGCGCCGCGCAATGGCAAAGCGCGCTGGATGGCGCCGCCTATGGCCTGGAACTGGCCGAGGCGCGCACGGCACTCCGCCGCAACGACCTGGACGCGGCCGACACCATTGCCCGCAGCGCCGCCCGCCGAACGGTGGAGGATCGAACCGATATCGAGGTGCTGCTCGGCCAGATCGCGCTGCGCCGGGGCGATGCGCCGGCCGCCGAGCAGCGCTTCCGCACCGCGCTCGCCCGCCGCCCCGGCTTCGCCCCGGCGCGCGAAGGCCTGGCCCAGGCGCTGCGTGCGCAGGGCCGCCTCGCCGAACTGCCCCGCATCGCCGAAGCCCAGCCCCGCCCGGGCGAGCGCGGCGCCGTGGCCGGCAACCCCCTGGTGAACCAGCTCCGGGCCGAGGCGGCGCGCACGACCGATCCCTTCGTGGCCGAGGCGCTGCTGCGTCAGGCGCTCACCAGCGCCCCCAACGACCCCTGGATCACGCTGGACCTCGCCCGCGCGCTGCGCCGCCAGGGGCAGCTCGTGCCCGCGCGCGCCACGCTGGAGGAGCTGGTGATCCGCGATCCCCGCCCCGACACCCTCTATGCCGCGGCGCTCTTCGCCGACGAGGATGCCCGCATCGCCGATGCGGAGGGCTACCTGAACCGCATCCCGCCCGCCGCCCGCAGCGCGGACATGGCCCGGCTGCAGGCGCGCATCCGCACGCAGCGCGACGTGCAGCGCGCGGCACAGGGGCTGGGCCGCAGCACGGCGGATGCGCGGGTGCAACTGCTCACCATCGCCGCCCGACCGGACCCGACGGGGGCGACCGCCGCCGCCGTGATCCGCGCCTTTGGCGAGGCGAATGACCGCTTCGGCGCGGCCGAGGCGGCCCGCGTGGGCGAGGCGGCGAACCGCAATGCCGGCACGCAGGCCCGGCTCGCCATCGCCGGCGCGCTGCTGGGTGCCGGGCTCGATGGCGAGGCGGCGGGCCTCGCCGACCAGATCGAGGGCGTGCCCAACCTGACGCCGGAGCAGCGGCGCGACATCGCCTCGCTGCGGGCGGGCATCGCGGTTCGTGCCTCCGACCGCCTGAACGCCGAGGGCAACCAGGCGCTCGCCTTCGAGCGGCTGCGCCCCACCCTGGATCGCGACCCCGAAAACACCGAGGCAAACCTGGCCCTGGCCCGCCTCTATCAGGGTGCCCGCGATCCGCGCGAGGGGCAGCGCATCGCCGAGGCCATGCTGGCCCGCAACCCCCGCAACTTCGACGCTCGCCAGGGCGCCATTGATGCCGCCATCGCGCTGCGCCAGCGCGCGCGCGCCGAGGCGCTGCTGGCCGAGGGGCAGGAGATCTTCCCGCGCGAGAGCCGGATGAGCCTGCTCGAGGCGCGCGTTGCCATCGCCTTCAACCAGGATGACCGCGCCCGCCGCGCGCTGGAGCTGGCGGCGTCGCAGCGCCGCTCGGAGCTCGGCACGCCGGGCAGCGGCGTGCCCTCGGCCCTGGCCCAGAGGGGCGTCCAGGCGGGCGGGCTCGGCCCGGGCGGGCAACCCAACCCCTTCGTGCGGCCCGGCGCCGCCGTGCCACTGCCGGCCGTCGCGGGCGTCACGCCGGCGCAGCCGAGCGACCGGCTGACGCGCGAAATCGCCCAGCAGATGGCCGAGCTGGAGGACCGCACGGCGCCACGCGCGAGCCTCGCGGGCTCGCTGCGGCAGCGCTCGGGCAGCTCGGGCCTTGACCGGCTTCTGGATCTGCGCGCGCCGATCGAGGCCGAGTTCACGCCCCCGGTCATCGGTGGCCGCGTGACGGCCAATGTCACCGCCGTCTCGCTCGATTCCGGCAGCCTGGGCAGCGACACCAACACGCAGCGGCGCTTCGGCACCGCCGCGCTGGCGAATGCGATCGTCAATCCGCGCACCACGGCTGCCGGCGTAGCGCTGGGCATGACCTACCGGCGGGGGGATTCCTTCCGCTTCGACATCGGCTCCTCGCCGATCGGCTTTCCCACCTCCACCATGCTGGGCGGGCTTGAGATCGCGCCGCAGGTCGGTGTCGCGCGCATCCGCCTGACCGGCGAGCGGCGCTCGGTGGAGGACAGCATGCTCTCCTGGGTCGGCCAGCGGGACGCGCTGACCGGGCGGAACTGGGGCAATGTGATCCGCACCGGCGGGCGCGGGCAGCTCGAGCTGCCGCTCGGCCCCGGCTACCTTTATGCGGGCGGCGGGTATTCGGTGTTCGAGGGCCAGAATGTCGCCTCCAACAACCGGATCGAGGCGGGGGCCGGCTTCTCCTACCCGATCATCCAGGGCGCGAACGGCGATCTCAGCGTCGGCAGCGACCTCGTCTATTTCGCCTATGACCGGAACCAGAGCCACTTCACCTATGGCAGCGGCGGCTATTTCAGCCCGCAGGCCTATACCGCCTTCAATGTGCCGGTGGATTACCGCGGCCGCTCCGGCGATTTCAGCTACCGCCTGGGGGCCACCGCCGGCTACGCCGTGTTCCGGCAAGAGGCGACGCCGGTCTATGCCAACAATCCGACGCTCCAGGCGCAGCTCGTCGCGCGCGCGGCCACCATCGGCGGCACGGCCCCGCTGCTGACGGTGTTTCCCGCGCAGAACCAGCAGAACTTCGTGGGCGGCCTGCGCGCCGACATGGACTACGCCATCACGCCGCGCATCAATCTCGGCGCCGGCTTCCGCTACGACAAGGCGGCCGACTGGGACGAGACGCGGGTCTTCATCCGGCTGCAGTCGCGCTTCTGAAGCGCCCTCACAGCATGGCTAGGGAGCGCTTGCGGCGCGGCGGCGGGAAGGCGGCGTCCAGCGCCGCATGTTCCTCGGCCGTCAGCGTGACCTCGCGCGCCGCCGCATTCTCTCTGACGTGATCGAGCGAGGTGGCCTTGGGGATGCTGATCACCCCGGGGCGGGAAAGCGTCCAGGCCAGCGCCACCTGTGCCGGCGTCGCCCCGCGCGCGGCGGCGATGGCGGCAAGCCCCGGATGGTGCAGCAGCGCGCCACCTTGGCCCACCGGCGAATAGGCCATCACCGGCATGCGCCGCGCGGCACAAAAGGGCAGCAGGTCGTATTCCGGCCCGCGATGCTCCAGGTTCAGCAGCACCTGGTCCGTCGCGCAATCGCCCAGCGCCGGGCCCAACTCCTCGAGATCCTCGACATCGAGGTTGGAGACGCCCCAGCGGGCGATCTTTCCGGCCGCGCGCATCCGTTCCATCGCCTCGACCGTATCCTCCAGGGGCACGGAGCCACGCCAATGCAGGAGGTAGAGATCGAGGCATTCCACACCGAGCCGCCTGAGGCTGCGCTCGCAGGCCTGGGGCAAGGCGCGGCGCGAGGCGTTGTGCGGATAGACCTTGGAGACGAGAAACACCTCCGCCCGCCGTCCTGCGATGGCCTCGCCCACCACCTCCTCCGCGCCGCCCTCGGCATACATCTCGGCCGTGTCGATCAGCGTGAGCCCGAGGTCGAGGCCGGCACGCAACGCGGTGACTTCGGCCTTCCGGTTGGCCACCCGCTCCCCCATATGCCAGGTGCCCTGGCCGAGGGCCGCCACGGAACTGCCATCGGCGAGTGTGATGCTGCGCATGCCGTCCTCCCTCATTCCCTGCACAGGTTAGCCGTCATGATCCGCCTTGCCACCGCCTTCCTGCTGGCCCCGCTGACTGCCATGGCGCAGCCTGCCCCCGCGCCCGAGGCCATCGGCCCCTGGCAGCTCGCCTGCGTGACCGACCGCATGACCGACCGCACCGCCTGCACGCTCCGCCATCGCGACTGGGTGGAGCGGCCGAGCGTGGGCGTCGGCCTCGCCTTCGAGATCCTGGATCGCGGCGGGCGCATGGTGCCGGCGGTGACCGCGCGGGACCTCTCGCTCGACAGCGTCGCGCGCGGGATGCTGGCGGTGGCGGGCTCGGCCCAGCTGCGCCTCGGCACCAATGCCATGATGGAGATGCCCTGCGGGTTGGAGGGGCGCAGCCTGGTCTGCGTGCCGCGCAGCGCCGATGCCGCCCGCGCCGCCCAGGAACTGCCCAGCGCCGATCGCGCCCTGGTGCGCATGGCCGGCCTCGGCAGCAACACCAATGCCGCGACCGCGCCGGCCGAGCTGCGCCTTTCCGACACCGCTGCTGCCATTGAGCGCCTGCGCAGCCGCCAGCCCGCCGGCAGCGTTGCTGCACCACCCGAGCCCGGGCTGGACCTTGGCGGCATGCTGGGCCGGCTGCAGCAACTCATCCGATGAGCGAGGCCGCATCCCTTCTCGCCCGCATCGCCGGGGGCGACCGCGCGGCACTCCAGGCGCTGTACAAGGGCCACTCGGTGCGGCTGTTTGGCGTCGCGATGGCAATCCTGCGCGACCGTGACGCGGCGGCGGACGCGCTGCATGACGGCTTCGTGAAGGTCGCCCGCAATGCCGCGCAATTCGACCCCGGGCGCGGCTCGGCGGAGGCGTGGCTCGGCTCCGTCATCCGCCATGCGGCGCTGGACATCGCGCGCCGGCGCGGGCGCGAGATCCCGACCGATGACGCCACGCTGGGCGACACGCCGGTGGAGGCGGACCAGCTGGACGCCCTGGCCTCGGGCGAGGATGGCGCGCGGCTGCGCGATTGCCTCGCGCAACTGCCGGAGAAGAACCGCCAGGGCATCGTGCTCGCCTTCGTCCATGGCCTCTCCCATCCACAGGTCGCGGCGCGACTGGACCTGCCGCTCGGCACGGTAAAGGCCTGGATCCGGCGCGGGTTGCTCAGCCTCAGGGAGTGCCTGGCATGAGCCCGCAGGAACGCGACGAGCTGGCGGCGGAATATGTGCTGGGCACGCTGGAAGCGCGCGAGGCTGATGCGGCGCGGGCGCTGATCGCGGGCGATGCGGGCTTTGCCGCGCTGGTGGCGGATTGGGAGCGGCGCCTGGCACCGCTGCAATCGCTCGCGGTGCCGGAAGCCCCGCCCCCCGGCCTCTGGGCGCGGATCGAGGCGACGCTGGATGGCGTGAAACCGGCACGCGCCGGATGGCGCTTCCCGTGGCCCGCCTTGGGCCTCGGCGCCAGCGCCGTGGCCGCGGGGCTGGCCGCGTTCATCGTCCTGCGCCCGCCCGCACCCGCACCGCTGATGACGGTGCTGCTGACCAGCCAGGACCAGTCGGCCTTCCTGGTCGAGGCCGAACGCGGCGAGATCCGCCTCGCCGCGGTCAATCCGCGCGGCGTGGAGGCAGGGCGCGTCATGCAACTCTGGGCGCTGCCGCAGGGGGCGACGGCGCCGACCTCGCTCGGCTTGGTGCCGGAGAGCGGGCGGCTGAGCGTGACACCGCGCGGCATCCGGCCCGAGCCCGGCATGCTGATCGAGATCACGCTGGAACCGCCGGGCGGCTCGCCCACCGGGCGGCCCACGGGGCCCATCCTGTTCATCGGGCGGTTGGCCGCGGCGCGGGCCTCCTAATCGCGTTTTTTCCGGGCGGCGCTGCATCTGGCCGCGCTGCCGGCCCGTAACGGGTTCAGCGGGGCGATGCTGCCCCGCACCCTGAACGGAGCCAAGACCATGACACAGACCCTTCGCAGCGCGCTGCTGGCCGGCGCCGCCCTTCTTGTCACCGCCGGCGCGCAAGCGACCACGCTGGTCGGCCTCACCGCCGACAACATGCTGGTCCGCATGGACAGCGAGACGCGCCGCGCCGAGACCGCGCGCCGGATCACCGGCACCGAGGGCCGCGTCATCGCGATTGATCAGCGCCCTTCCAATGGCATGCTCTACGGCGTGACCGAGCGCGGGCAGATCGTGACGCTGGACGCCGCCACGGGCCGCGCCACGCAGGTCAGCCGCCTCAACATGCCCTTCGATTTCGGTGGCCGCGCCGTGGCCGACTTCAACCCGGTGCCCGACCGCCTGCGGCTGATGGGCATGAACGGCACGAATTTCCGCGTGAATGTCGAGACGGGCGAGGTGGCGCGCGACGGCACGCTGAAGCATGGCGAGGGTGCGCTCTCCGGCACCGCGCCGCGCATCGTGGCCGGCGCCTACATCAACAGCGTGGCCGGCGCGACCACGACGACGCTCTACACGATCGACACGTTGCAGAACGCGCTGAACGTGCAGGCGCCGCCCAATGACGGCGTGCAGGCGCCGCGCGCCACGGTTTCGGCGCCCCTGCCCACCGGCGTCGCCTTCGACATCCTGACCGAGGGCACGAACAACACGGCCTTCCTGCTGGCCGGCACCACGCTGCACACGCTGAACCTGGCCGATGGCACGGTGGCGCCGCGCGGCGCGGTGACCGGCCTGCCGGCCACGGAAGTGATCGACATCGCCGTCCTGCGCTGAGCGCGCGATCCGCGTCCCGCACCCCTTTCCCCCCTCTTCCCGGGGGTGCGGAGGCCGCCGCCCTTGCCCTTGCAGGGGCGGCGGCTACAGCAGGGCCAGCACGCGCCCCGGCCCGCCCGTGCCGCCGGCGATGCGCGGCAATCCGCCCACCAGCGTGGCGCCTGTCGGCGGCAACTCGGCCAGGCCCGCGACGCATTCGATCCCCCAGCGCCCGGCGCCGAGCCAGGCGACATGGAAGGCGAAGTCGCGCGATCCGCCATGGTCGAGCGAGAGACTGTCCACCGCGACACCCGCCACGTTCCGCTCCAGCAGCAGCGCCGCGACATCAGGCCGGAAACCGGGGAAGGCGAGGGCGCCACCGGGCTGCGCGTTGCGGAAGCGCGGCGTCGCCACATGCGCGGCCCAACCGGCGTTCAACGCCACGCAGGCGCCGGCGGGGATGCGGCCATGCGCGCGCTCATGTCCCAGCACATCCTCCGGTGTCGCGGCATAGTCTGCATGGGCGGCGGCCTTTTCCCGCACGTCGAGCACCACCAGCGGGCAGACCAATGCGGCGGCCGGGATCGCATCCGCGCCCGCGCCATTCGCCGAGAAGTGCAGCGGCGCGTCGAAATGCGTGCCGACATGCTCGCCATGGGTGATGCGGTTCAGGTTGTAGCCGTCGCGCGCGATGGTCATGACGCGCTCGACCTGGATCGCGGGATCGCCGCCGAAGGTCGGGAAGTCCGGGGCGAGCACATGCGTCATCTCGACCACGCGGCTGGCGCGGAGCGGCTGCGCCATCGCGGACGGCATGGTCATGGCGGGCGCGGCGGCGGCCAGCGCCATGGCGGCGAGGATGCCCCGGCGGCCCAGCCGCTCACCGATCCGCTTCATCACGCAGGCATCGCACATGGCTTGCTTCCTCTTGCGGTGTCGCGGCAAGCCTATCGGCTCCCTGCATGCGGGAGCAACGACCGGAAGGCGCGCTTCTTTCGCCTGGCCTAGAACCGGCGCATGACCCGTTTCCGCTGCGTCCCCATGGACACGCCCTCCGCCCGGCGCTTTCGCGCAACCCGCCTGGATGATCGCGGCGGCCCCGCGCATTCGCGCATCGTGAATGGGCCGGGCTTCCCCTGCCGCCATTGCCTCAGGCTCGGCGAGGTGGGCGATGAGATGCTGCTGGTGAGCTGGGACCTGCCGCTGCCCCAGGGGCCCTATTGGACGCCGTCTCCGGTATTTCTCCACGCGCGCGATTGCGAACGCGCCGTGGTCGAGGATGCGCTGCCCGAGACGGTGACGGCGAACATGATCGTCTCGCTCCGGCATTACGACGCGGCGGGCATGTGCCTCTACGACCTCGGCATGGTGAGCGCTGGCGATGCGGTGGAGGGCCCGCTGCGCGAGCGCCTGGCCGACCCGCGCGTCGCCTATGTGAACATCCACACGGCGCGGCCGGGCTGCTGGCTGACGCGGGTGGAGAAGCTGCCCTGATCACTCGTGCCGCAGCGCCGTGATCGGATCGAGGCTTGCCGCGCGGCGCGCCGGGTAATAGCCGAAGAACAGCCCGGTGAGCGCCGAGACGGTGACGGCCAGCGCCACCGCATCCCACTGGATCAGCACCGGCCAGCCCGCGAGGCTGGCCAGCGAATGCGCAAGGCCGATGCCCACCAGCACGCCCACCGCGCCGCCCAGCAAGGCGAGCAGCACGGCTTCCAGCAGGAATTGCCGGAGGATGTCCCGCCGGCGGGCGCCCACGGCCAGGCGCAGCCCGATCTCACGCGTGCGCTCGGTGACACTCACCAGCATGATGTTCATGACACCGATGCCGCCCACCAGCAGCGAGACGGCGGCGACCGCCGCCAGCAGCAGCGACAGCGTGCGCGCCGAGGCGTCACGCGTGGCGGCGATCTCGCTCAGGTTGCGGATGGAGACGGTGTCCGGCTCATTGGCGGCGACGCGATGGCGCTGGCGGAAGAACTGGCGCAGCTCCTCCTCCACATCGCTCATGCTCTCGCCCTCATGCACCTTCACGCTGATGGTGCCGACCGCACGGGCAAAGGCGCGGGGCGCGCCCATCACGCTGCGCCGGGCGCTCCAGAAGGGCATGATGACCACGTCGTCCTGGTCCTGGCCCATCGGGTTCTGGCCCTTGCGGCCGAGCACGCCGATCACCTCGAAGGGCGTGCTGCGGATGCGGATTTCGCGCCCCACCGGGTCCTCGTCGCCGAACAGGTTTTCCGCGACGGTGGCGCCCAGCAGCACGAGCTTGCGGCCCGACATGTTTTCTTCAAGCGTGAAGAAGCGCCCCTCGCCCACCACCCAGTCATGCGCGATGAAATAATCGGGGTCGGTCGCCACCACCGTGGTGGACCAGTTTTGGTTGCCGGCAACGACCTGCTGCTGCTGGCGCGAGGTGCCGGCCGCGACCTGGACGGCGGCGATCTGGCGAGGAATTTCCTGCGCGTCGTCCCAGCTCAGATTGGGCCGCTGCCCCGCGCCGAGCGAGACGCCGCCGAGGCGCACATTGGCGCCCCAGACGACGAGCAGGTTCGCGCCGAGCGACTGGATCTGCGCCAGCACCTGCTGCCGCGCGCCCGCGCCTACGGCGACGGTGACGATGACGGCGGCGACGCCGATGAAGATGCCAAGCGCGGTCAGCGCCGCACGCAGCTTGTTGGCGGCGAGGGCCGCCAGCGCCGCCAGCAGCGCCTCGGCCATGGAAAGTCCCGCGCGGCGGCCCGGCGGCAGGGGCGGCAGCGGCGCCACGGCGCGCGCTTCGGGCCGGGGTGCGGGGTGCGGCGCGTTCACTGGAATTTCTGCCGCAGCATGGCTTCCGCATCCACCGGCTGGTAGCGGCTGTCCTCGATCATCCGCCCATCGCGGAAGCGCAGCGTGCGGCTGGCGAAGGCCGCGACATCGGCGTCATGCGTGACGCAGAGGATGGCGACGCCCGCGCGGTTCAGCGCCTGGAACAGCGCCATGATCTCAAGCCCCGTGCGGCTGTCCAGCGCGCCGGTCGGCTCGTCCGCCAGCAGCAGGCCCGGGCCGTTGACCAGCGCGCGCGCGATGGCGACACGCTGCTGCTGCCCGCCCGAAAGCTGGGAGGGCGTGTGGTGCATGCGGGCGCCGAGGCCCACGCGCTCCAGCGCAATGGCCGCGCGCTCGCGCCGGATGCGGCGCGGCAGGCCGCGATACAGCATGGGCATCTCGACATTGGCGAGCGCGTCCGAGCGCGGCAGCAGGTTGAAGCTCTGGAAGACGAAGCCGATCTGCTCGCCCCGGAGCGCCGCCACGCGGTCGGGGGGGAGGGCCGCCACATCCTCGCCCGCCAGGCGGTAGCGGCCGCGCGTGGGCTGGTCCAGGCAGCCGATCAGATTGAGGAAGGTAGATTTGCCCGAGCCGGAGGGGCCCATGGCGGCCACGAATTCGCCTGAGCCGATCTCAAGGTCGAGGCCCTCCAGCGCCGCCACCACGCCCTCGCCCGAGGGGTAGTGGCGCGTCAGGTCGCGCGTTTCGATCAGCGCGTTCAAAACAGCGGCCGCGCGGTGGGGGCGCGGGCGGGGGCAGCCCCCGCGCGTTCGGTGCCGACCACGACCTGCATCTCGGGCGTGAGGTCGCCGCCCAAGACCTCGGTTACATTGCCGTCGGTCAGGCCGGTTCGGACCGCGATGGCCCGCGGCGGCCCGTCGCCCTCCACCACATGGACCGTGCCGGCCGTGCCGCCCGCCTGGCGCGCGCCGCGGCTGGCGGCAAGGCGCGCGCGCTGCTCGGGCGTCAGCACCGCGTTCAGCCGCGATTGCAGGCGCTGCCGGGCGGCCTGGGCCTGCTGGCGGCGCGCCTCGGGGTCGGCGGGCAGGGCGGCCATCCGCTCGCGCATCTCGCGGCCGGCGGCCTCCACCTCGTGGCGCTGGGCGGGCGTCAGGTCCGTCATCTCGCGCAGGGCCGCTTCCATGGGGTTCGCCGGGGCCGCCGCCTGCCCGAGTGCCGCGCCCTGGCCGGGCGGGCGCCAGCGCAGCGCGGCATTGGGCACGCGCAGCACGTCGTTGCGCTCATCGGTGATGATGCGCAGCGTCGCCGTCATGCCCGGCAGCATGCGCCCATCGGTGTTCGCGGCACTGACGACGACGGTGTAGGTCACCACATTGTTCACCGTGGTCGGGCTGAGGCGGATGTCCTTCACCGTGCCGCGCAGGTTCACGGCGGGATGTGCCGCCACCGTGAAGGCCACGTTCTGCCCGGGGCGGATGCGGCCGATGTCGCTCTCATCCACCGTGGCCCAGAGCTCCATCTCGTTCAGGTTCGCCGCGATGGTGAACAAGGTCGGCGATTGCAGCGAGGCCGCGACGGTCTGCCCGAGATCCACGCTGCGTGAGACGATGACGCCGTCAATCGGGCTGCGGATGGTCGCGAAGCCGAGATTGACCTCCACCTGGCGCAGTTGGGCCGCCCGCTGCTCGGCCGTGGCCGTCGCCGCCTCGACCTGGGCGAGGGCGGTGCGCGCGGTCGCCTCGGCGGAGAGGACATTGGCCTCGGCCTGGGCGATCTGCGCCTGCTGGATCATGACATTGGCGCGCGCGCCGTCCACGGTGAAGCCGGCGCGCGCCGCATCCCGCGTGGTGCCGACATTGGAGCGGCGGAGTTCCTCGGTGCGGCGGGCTTCGTACTCCGCATCGCGCAGCAGGGCCTCGGCACGGCTCGCCTCGCCGCGCGCGGCGGCGACGGCGGCGCGGGACTGCTCGGCGTCGGAGCGCGCGCGCTCGGCCTGGGCGCGGGCCACGGCGACGGCGGCCTGGGCCGAGAGCGCATCGGACGCTGCCGCCGCGCGGGTGGCCTCGAGCTGCTGCGTGTCCAGCCGCGCCAGCACCTGGCCGGTGGTAACGCGCTGGTTGAAATCGCCCGGCAATTCGCGGATCAGCCCCGAGAGCTGGCTGCCGACAATCACGGTGACGAGCGGGTTCACCGTGCCGGTGGCGGAGACGACGGCGGTGATGGGCCCGCGATCCACACCGGCCAGCCTCAGGCGCGGGCCGCTCGTCTGCGCGCTGCCGGGCAAGCTGAAGCCGAGGGCGGCGAGCGCCGGCCGGCCATAGACATAGCCTGCGCCGAGCAGCGCGACCGAGAGGATCAGAAGGGCGAGTTTGCGGCGCATGACTTCTCGAAGCTAGGGCCCGGGTGTAACGCGCTTATGTCGGGAATGGAAAGGATTGTCGCATGCGGGTTCTGGTCCTGGGGGCGGGTGCGCTGGGCGGGTATTTCGGCGGCCGGCTGGCCGAGGCGGGCGGCGATGTGACCTTCCTGGTCCGCCCGCGCCGCGCGGCCCAACTGGCCGAGGGGGGCCTGGTCATCGAAAGCCCCTTCGGCGATGCGCGCCTGCCGGTGAAGACCATCACGGCCGAGGCGCTGCAGCCTGGCTGGGACGCCATCCTGCTGACCTGCAAGGCCTATGACCTCCCGGATGCGATGGAAAGCATCGCGCCCGCCGTGGATGCGCGCACGGCGATCCTGCCCGTGCTGAACGGCCTCTCCCACATCGAGACGCTGCAGGCGCGCTTCGGCGCGGAGCGCGTGCTGGGCGGGCTGTGCAAGATCCAGGCGACGCTGACGGCCGATGGCGTTGTGAAGCAGCTGAACGACTGGCGCTGGCTCACCTTCGGGGAGGTGGCGGGCGGCATGAGCCCGCGCGTGGCCGGGCTGGAAGCGGCCTTCGCCGCCGCGCGCGGCATGGAGGCGAAGGCGGTGCCGAACATCGCCCAGCGCATGTGGGAGAAGCTCGTCCATCTCGGCACCAGCGCCGTGGGCACCGTGCTGATGCGCGCCAATGTGGGCGAGATCGTGCGCGGCGGCGGGGGCGCCTGGCTGCATGGGATCCTCGATCGCAACGCCGCCATCGCGGCCCATCACGGCCACCCGATGCCCGAGAGCTTCATGGCCGAATACCGCGCCCTCTTCAGCGAGCCGGGCAGCGCCTACGCCACCTCCATGCTGCGCGACATCGAGGCCGGCAACCGCATCGAGGGCGAGCACATCCTGGGCTTCCTGGCCGAGGCGGCGGCGCGCGCGGGCGTGGAAACCGCGATCCATGACGCGGCGGCGCTGCATGCGCGCGCCTATGAGCAGCGGCGCGCGGCTAGCCGGCTTCCGTAAGCGCGCGCAACGCCTCCACCTGCACCTTGCCGAGTGCCGTGCGCGGCAGGGCAGGCACGCGCAGGATGGCGCGCGGGTGCTTGAAGCGCGCGAGTGTCGCTTCGAAGCGTGCGGTGATCGCGGCCTCGTTGAAGCCTGGCCCGGCCACGATGACCGCGACGGGCACCTCGCCCCAGCGCGGATCGGGCCGGCCGATGATGGCGTATTCGGCGAGGCCGGGCACCTCGGCCAGCACACGCTCGAGCTCGGCCGGATAGATGTTCTCGCCGCCCGAGATGATCACGCGCTTGAGGCGATCGGTAAACCAGAAGCGGCCCGCCTCGTCCTGCAGGCCGACATCGCCGGTGCGGAACCAGCCCTCATGCAGGGCCTCGGCGGTCGCGTCGGCGCGGTTCCAATAGCCGGTCATGACATGGGCGCCCCGGATCTCGATCTCGCCGGCCGTGCCGCGCGGCGCCTCGCTTCCGTCAGGCAGTGCGATGCGCGCCTCGCCAAGCGGCGCGGCCGTGCCGATGGAGCCGGGTGCCGCCAGCGCCTCCGCGCGGGTCTGCGCGATGGCGATGGGGCTCGTCTCGGTCATGCCATAGACCTGCTGCACCGGGATGCCGCGGGCGTGGAAGCCCTCGATCAAGGCGAGCGGCACCTCGGAGGAACCGGCGCCAATGGCGCGGAGCGAGGAGAGATCGGCCGTCGCCCAGCGGTGGTGGCGCAGCAGCGCGCTCATCACCGCGGGCACCAGCAGCGTCAGGGTGGGGCGCAGCCGCGCGACGGCATCGAAGAAGGCGTCGGGGTCGAATTTCGGCAAGAGCGAGACGCGCGCGCCGGCCAGCAGCGCCGGCACGGTCTGGATGTTGAGCCCGCCCACATGAAACAGCGGCAGGACAGTCAGCACATGGTCATCCGGCGTCAGGTCGAAGATACGGCGCGCATTTTCGGCATTGGCGTGCAGCGCCGCGCGGCTCAGCATGGCCCCCTTGGGCCGGCCGGTGGTGCCGGAGGTGTAGCCGATCAGCAGCGCGGCGCAGGGCGTGGCCGATGGCATGGCGTGAGGTGTCACGGTGCCGGAGTCCGGTCCCGCGCGCAGCAGCGCGAGGCCGGCATCATCAGCGATCCATTGCAGTTCCTCGGCCGCCAGGCGCCAGTTCAGCGGCACCAGAACGGCGCCGATCCGCTCGCAGGCGAAGAGGCAGGCCAGCACGCCCGGATGGTTCAGGCCGATCCAGCCGATGCGGTCCCCCGCGCGAATTCCCTCGCCGCGCAGCAACGCCTCCTCCGCTTCGATCAGGGGCGTGAGGGCAGGGAGGTCGAAGCCCTGCATCAATCCGTCTCGCCCTTCTCGTAGAGTGCGTCGCGGCCGATGCGGTCCACGCAGAGCTCGGCCGTCCAGGGCAGCATGAGGCTGCCGCAGCGGCTGTCGCGGTAGATGCGCTCCAGCGGAAGCGTCTTCAGCATGGCCTGGCCGCCGCAGGTGCGGACGGCCTTGGCGGCGATGGTATTGGCGTTCTCCATCACCGTGTTCTGGGCGGCCAATGCACGCAGCATCTGTTCCTTGGAGGGGTCGGGGCCCGCTTCGCTGATCGCCTGGAACCACAGCGCCTTGGTCTGCTCCAGCATGATCCGCATCTCGGCCACGGCGATCTGCTTCGTCGGATACACGCGGCGCTTCACCGGCGGCGTGCCCGGCTGCTCGCCGCGCAGGTAGCGCACGGTGAAGTCATAGGCGGCCTGAGCCAAGCCCATGTAGGTGGGCGTCAACGTCATGAACATGTGCGGCCAGCGCGAGGCGGCCTGGAAGTAGAGGCCGGGCGGCATCAGCGCGGCGCTCTCCGGCACGAAGACATCCTTGAAGATGAGGTTGCGGCTGACCGTGCCGCGCATGCCAAGCGGGTCCCATTCGCCCTCGACGGACACACCCGGCGCATCCTTCGGGATGGCGAGGTAGAGCGTGTCCCGGCGCGACAGCTTCGCCTCGCCCTGCACCTCGGTGCAGAGGATGCCGTAGCAATCGGCATGGCCGGAGAGCGAGGCGAAGATCTTCTTCCCGTTGATGCGGAAGCCACCCTCCACCGGTGTTGCCGTGGTGCCGAAGGCGACGGTGCCGGCCGCGGCCGCGCCGCCCTCCGAGAAGGGCTGCGAGAAGATGGCGCCGCGCGCCAGGATGTTCTCGTAGTGCAGCTTGCGGCGCGCGTGGTGCAGCGCGCGCGTTGCTGCATCCATCTCCAGATCGTCGGTCAGCAGCCCGGTCCAGAGCGTGCTGCAGACATGCATGTTCCAGGTGAGCGCCGTGGCACCGCAGTAGCGGCCGAACTCGGCGGCGGCCAGGCAATAGGCGCGGAAATCGGCGCCTATCCCGCCATCTGCGCGGGGGATGCAGATGCCGAGCCAGCCTTCGCGCCGCATGTCGTCGTAATTGTCGGTGGGGAAGCTCGCCTCGCGGTCCCAGCGGGCGGCGCGGGGGGCGAGCACGCGGGCGCCGAATTCGCGGGCGCGGGCGGTGAGCTCGGCCTCGAAGGGCGAGAGGCGGAAGCCGCGCGCGTCGAAGATCGGCGCATCGGCGGTCAGGGGCAGCGGCATGTCCATGGGGGCTTCCCTTCAGCTCAGGAATTCAAGCAGCGCCGCGTGGAAGGCATCGGGCGCCTCCAGCGGCAGGAGGTGGCCAGCGCCGGGGATCACGAGGATCCGCGCATCGGGCATGGCCTCGGCCATGCGGGCCATGCCGCGCGGCGGCGCGGTCTGGTCGGCCTCGCCGGCGATGAGAAGGGCCGGCTGCGTCACGCGCGGCAGGTCCGCGCGGCGGTCAAAGCCGGTCAGCGTGCCGAGCGTCGTCCGGTAGGCCGCCTCGTCCACGCTCCCCATGGCGGCGATGGCGGCCGGCGCGGCGGCGGGGTCGGCGGCGGGGCCGAGCATGGCGGGCACCAGGGCCGCGGCCACGCCCGCCATGCCCAACCCTTCATCCAGCGGCTTCTGGCGGGCGGCGAGGAAGCTCTCCCGGAATGCCGGGTCGCGGCTGCCAAAGGCGGGTGAGCTGGCCACGATCACCAGGCGCCGCACGCGCGCGGGGTGGCGCAGCGCGATTTCGAGCGCGATCATCCCGCCCAGCGAATGGCCGACCACATCGGCCTGCGCCGCGCCTTGCGCGTCCAGCAGTGCCACCGCCGCATCGGCCAGCGCCCCGAAGCTGGCCAGCGCCGGGCGCCTGCCATCATAGCCCGGCATGTCCATGGCGATGACCGGGCGCGGGGCCAGCGCCGCGACACTCGGCGCCCAGAGCGCCGCGCGGCCGCCGATGCCATGCAGGAGCAGCGCGGGCGTCACAGCAGCACCCCCTCTCGCACCACAGCCTCGCCATCGAGCGAGATGGTGGTGTTGAAGACGGGGATGTCGAAATGCCCCTCGGTGAAACGGCCCGCGAATTCATTGGCACCGGTCGAGAACAGGAAATTGCCGGCCACCGCCCGCAACTCGGTCCCGTTCGTCTCCTCGCGGTCGTAGAAGGTCAGCGCCTCGTAGCGCGCGGCCCGGTTCAGGCCCCAGCCGACATGGCTCACGGCATAGGCGGCGCTGTCGCCCCAGGCCTCGAGGTAGCGGCGCATCATCTCGGCGTCCGCGCCCGTGCCCTCGATCCGGGTGATGTGGTCCGCCTCGATGGTGAGCGTGATCGGGCGCTCGATGTAGCGCTTGAAGGTCAGGTTCACGTCCCCCGCATCGAGCACGAGCCGCCCCTCGACGGAGCCAGCGCGCGGGAAGGCGACGAGGATGCCGCCCGGCCAATGCGCGATGGTGCCGGGCCGGTCGGTCCAGCCCCAGACGCCGACGCTGGGCGCACCCTCCATCTTCACATGAAGGTCCGTCCCGGCGGCGGAGGTCACGTGCATGTGTTTCGCCGCCCGCGCGCGCTTCACGGCCGCCTTGGCCTGCAGCTCATCGGCGTCCTTGGGCACCAGGCGCTCCAGCGCGTCCGGGTGTTCGTTGCTCACCATCAGCACGCGGCTGCCGGCCCCCAGGATCTGCTTCAGTTCCGGGGCATGCAGCAGGCCCTCCACGGTGAGGTCCACGATGAAGGGGCAGGCCGCCAGCGCGGCCAGTGCCGCCGGATGGCCGGCGATGGCGCGGGAGGCGCCGGTGGAGCGAACCGGCACCGGCGCTGTCTGCGGCGGCGATGGGAGAGACATCCGGATGAATCGGGCGCCGATTCGCGCCATCGCGGCCTCGGCCAGGGCGATGTTCAGCGGGCGGGACCGGCTTTCCGTCAGCAGGCAGGCCAGCTCCCCCGGGGCCAGCTTGCAGCGGCGGAACACGGCCTCAAAGGCCGAGATCCAGGCGGGTTCGAGGGTGGGAAAGTGCATGCTGATCTCCCATTTCGAGGGAGGCTAACACATGAATTTTCATATGTCAGGCATCCGTATTTCCCCGTAATTGCATGCCCGCGAAACGGGATGACATGTTCCGCCCAAATCATGAGCCTCGAGGAAGACATGGAACCCGCCGGGACCGATCGTTTCGTTGACGACTATCTGCTGTATTTGCTGGCGCGTGGTTCACACGCCATCTCCTCGGAATTCCACGCCAAGCTGCGCAAGGAAGGTGTGTCCGTTCCGGTCTGGCGCGTGCTGGCCACCCTGTCCGGCAGCCCCGGCGAGACGGTGACGGGCCTGGCCGAAGCCTGCCTGCTGCAGCAGCCCACCATGACCAAGCTGCTCGACCGCATGGTGCGCGACGGCATCGTCAAGCGGATGCCCGACGCGCGGGACCGCCGCGTCGTCCGCATCCAGATGCTGCCGCGCGGCGAGCAGATGGTGAAGAACCTTCTGGTCGCGGCCAAGGCGCATGAGGCCGAGGTGCTGGCCCGCTTCCCGATGATTGACCGGCTGCAGCTCAAGCAGTTGCTGCGCGCCATGATGACCAAGCCGCCCAAGGCGCGGCGGAGCGCGATGGCCGCGTGAAGCTGCCCGATCCGGAGCGGCTTGGCAGTATCGTGTTGATCCTGCTGGCCGTCTCGGCCGTGGTGCAGATCCTCGTGCTGGTGGTGGGATGAGCCCGCAACCGGCCCAGGTCTGGCCTAATCGGCCCGGTCTGGTCTAATCCAGCTTGTGACCCAGCCGACACCCGATTTTCTCGACCATGATCGCCCCCCCGTGCCCGACCTCGTGGTCCCGCGGGGCGTGACGCCCTTCCACCTCGATGACAGGCCGGTGCGCGGCCGCCTGGTGCGCCTGGGCCCCCTGGCCGATGCGCTGTTGGGGCGGCACGACATGGCCGACCCGGTGACGCGCCTGCTCGGCGAGGCGATGGCGCTGACCGCCGGTCTCGCCGCCGCGCTCAAATATCGCGGCAGCTTCTCGCTCCAGGCCAAGAGTGATGGCCCCGTCTCCATGCTGCTGGCCGATTGCACCGACCAGGGCGCGCTGCGCGGCTATGCCCGGTCCGACGCCGCGCGCCTTTCCCAATACGGCAAAAACCCCTCCGCCCGCGCGCTGCTGGGCCGCGGCTACCTCGCCTTCACCTGCGACCAGGGCGAGGAGATGGAGCGCTACCAGGGCATCGTCGCGATCGAGGGCGCCGACCTCGCCGAGATGACCGGCACCTATTTCGCCTCCTCCGAGCAGTTGCGCAGCCATGTGCGCCTGGCCTGCGCCCGCACCGAGAAGGGCTGGCGGGCCAGCGCCTTCATCATGGAGCGCATCGCGAGCGAAGGCGGCACGAGCGAGCCGCTCGACACGGAAGCCCAGGAAGAGGCCTGGCGCACCGCCCTGGTGCTGGCCGGCACCCTGACCGATGCCGAAATGCTGGACGATGCCTTGCCGCCCGAGGCGCTGCTGCACCGCCTTTTCGCGCTGGAAGGCCTGGCATTGGGCCAGCCGCGCGCGCTCGCCTATGGCTGCCGCTGCTCGCGCTCGCGCCTCGCGCAGGTGCTGGAGGGTTTCCCCGTTCCCGACCTCGACCACATGGCGGAGCAGGGTGTCATCACCATGACATGCGAATTCTGCAACTATGGCTTCCGCTTCGACCGCGAGGCGATTCGCGGGACACAGGCCTGAATCCTCGGGAGGATCCGCCATGCCGCACCCTCGGCGCGCCCTGCTTCTTCTGCCGGCCACCCTGGCCGCCTGCGCCGCCACGCCGCCCGCGCCGCAGGAGGACGGGCCGCCCATCGCCTATCGTCACCTGACGCAGATCCGCCTCGACGTCGCGCGGATCGACATCGAGGACCGCATGCCCGCCCCCGGCCCCAATGATGCGGGGCGGGACCTGCGCCCCACCCCGGCCGAGGCGGTGCGGATCATGGGGCAGGATCGCCTGGCCGCCTTCGGCACCGAGAACCGTGCCCGCTTCGGCGTCACCCGCGCGCAGATGATCCGCAGCCGCAACCAGGGCGGCAGCGGCGTCTTCGTGAGCGACCCCGGCGAGCGCCTGCTCTGCCAGCTCACCGCGCGCGTGGACATCCTGGGCGAGAATGACCGCCGCCTGGGCTACGCCGAGGCCTCGGCCGAGCGGTCGCGCACCATCGAGAGCACGGCGGCCGCCCGCCGCGCCGGCGCCGAGAGCCTGCTGCGCCTGACCATGTTCGACCTCAACACCGAGTTCGAGTTCCAGATCCGCCGCGCGCTGCGCCCCTACCTCGTGGACAATGCCGCTGCCGCCCCCCCGGCCCCCGTCGCCCGTGAGGAATTGCCCCGCACATGATCACCTTCTCCAACCCGGAGGGCGTCGCCGCCCCCGCGTCGCGCTATTCGCACGCAGCCCTGGTCGAGGGCGCAGGGCGGCGCCTCGTGCTCTCGGGCCAAGTCGGCATCGCGCCGGATGGCACGATCCCCGAGGATGGCGAGGCGCAGATCGCGCTGGCGCTGGCCAATCTCCGTACGCTGCTGGCGGCGCACGGCATGGGCCCCGCGGAGATCGTCAAGCTCACTGTCTTCCTGACCGACACCGCGCTGATCGCGCCCTGGCGCGCGGCGCGGGATGCCGCGATGGAGGGCCATGCACCCACCAGCACGCTGCTCATCGTGGCGGCCCTCGCCCATCCCCGCTTCCTCGTCGAGGTGGAGGCGGAAGCCTTCGCCAGCGCCTGAAAGGCACCCGCGCATGATCCTGAACCGCCGCTCCCTCCTTGCCGCGCCGGCGCTGCTGCCGCTCGCCGCCACCGCCCAGACGGCGGCGCAGACGGCGGCCCCGTGGCAGCCCAACCGCCAGCTTCGGATCATCGTGCCCTTCTCGCCCGGCGGCAGCACCGATGTGGGCGGCCGCATCATCGCCGAGCGCCTGAGCGAGACGCTGGGCCAGCCCGTGGTGGTGGACAACCGCACCGGCGCCGGCGGCGCGGTGGGGGTGGAAGCCGCGGCGCGCAGCCCGGCCGATGGCTACACCATGCTGGTCGCGACCAATGGCGTGATGACCCAGGCGCCGCATCTGGGCTTGATGCGCAGCGTGGATGTGCGGCGTGAGCTAGTTTACCTCTCCAAGATCTTCACGACCGACGTGATCGTGGTGGTGCATCCCTCCATCCCCGCGCAGACGCTGCAGGAATTCGTGGCCTTCGTCCGCGCGCGGCCGGGCCAGCTCAGCTTCGCCACCTCCGGCGTCGGTTCGGGCACGCATATCTTCACCGAGCTCTTCATGGCGGTGACCGGCACGCAGATGGTGCATGTGCCCTATCGCGGCTCGGGCCAGGCGATGGCCGACCTCGTGAACGGCACGGTGCAGGTGATGCTGGACCAGCCCGCCTCCTCGATCGGCCAGGTGCGGGCGCGGGCGATCCGGGCGCTGGCCACCAGCGGGCCCGACCGCATCGCCGTCCTGCCCGACCTGCCGACCTTCCGGGAGGCGGGCTTCGGCGAGGCCACGGTGCAGAGCTGGGGCAGCATCGCCGTCCCCACCGGGACGCCGCAGCCGGCGCAGGAGCGCCTGGCGGCGGCCGTGCGCGAGGCGGTTTCCAACCCCGGCGTGATCAGCCGCATGGCGGCGGCCGGGCTGGTCGCCACCGGCAATTCCCAGGCGGAAATGACGCAGTTCGCGGCCCAGGAATTCGACCGCTGGGGCCAGGTGATCCGCGCGCGCAACATCCGGGTGGATTGAACCCCTTCAGGCGGGGGCGGGACGCGGTCCCGCCGGCCTCCTCGGCCAGGCCATGAGGATCTGGGCGAGGCCGGCCGTCAGGCCCATCGCCATGCCCAGTTTCCAGGCGAGGTCGTAGCTGCCCATCGCGTCGAAGATGACGCCGCCGCCATAGGCGCCGAGGAAGCTGCCCAATTGGTGGCTGAGGAAGGCGAAGCCCTGGATCATCGCCTGCCAGCGCAGGCCGAACATCTCAGCCACCATCCCCGAGACGAGCGGCCCGACGCCGAGCCAGAGCAGGCCCATCAGGGCCGCGAAGACGAGCGTGCTTTCCGGCGTGGGCGGCACGGCGAAATACCAGCCGAGGATGAGGGAACGGCAGGCATAGATGCCGCCCAGCAGCACCCCCTTGGGCCAGCGCCCGCCGGCCCAGCCGAAGAACAGGCTGCCCGCCACGTTGAAGGCGCCGATCATCGCCAGCGCCTGGGCGCCCAGCATGGGATCGAGCCCGCAAAGGTTGATGTAGGAGGGCAGGTGCGTGGTGAGGAACACGAGCTGAAGGCCGCACACGAAATAGGCCGCCGCCATCACGAGAAAGCCCGGATGCCGCAAGGCGAGGCGCGTCGCGGCCGCGGCCGAGGTCTCGCCGGCGCTGGCGGCGGGCAGGGCGATGCGGTCCACGCGGCCGGCCATCCAGGCGGCGGGCAGGATGGCCAGGGCCAGCACGAAGAAGCCAAGCACGGCCACGCGCCAGCCGAATTGCTCGGCCAGGAGCTGGCCCAGCGGCGCCGCCACCAAGGCGCCCAGCGAGCCCGCAGCCGAGACCATGCCCAGCACCGCGCTGCGCCGCGCGACAGAGACCGCGCGCGAGGCGGTGGCCATGGCGATGCCACCCGCCGTGCAGGCCATGCCGGCACCCACCAGGATCCCCGCGCCCAGCATCACCGTCGCCGCCCCACCCGCGAGCGCGAGGGTGAGCATGCCGAGCGCATAGACCACGGCGCCTCCCAGCATCATCACGCGGAAACCGAGGCGCACCGCCAGCATGCCGGCCACTGGCTGCAGCAGGCCCCAGATCAGGTTCTGGATGGCGATGGCCAGGGTGAATTCGCTGACGCCGATTGCCAGGTCGCGCGAGGCGGGTTGCACGAAGAGCCCGAGGCTCTGCCGCAAGCCCATGCTCAGCCCGAGCATGATGGCGGCACCCACCAGGATGGGGATCGCGGTGCGGCGGGCGGTCACGTCATCCATCGAAGGCCACCTCGACCAAGGCGTGCGCGCCGAAACGCGCGCGCACATGCTGCCCGGCACGGATCGGCAGCATGCCGGTGCAGGAGCCGGTGCTGATCACCTCGCCGGCCCGCAGCCCGTCGCCGCGCCGCCGGCGCGCCTCGGTCAGCCAGCGGATCGGCGCCAGCGGATCGCCCATCACATCGCTGCCCTGGCCGCGGCGCAGCGTCACGCCATCCACCTCCAGCACCACCTGCATCGTCGCGAGGCCGTCGCGCCAGCCGGGGATCGGATCGCCGAAGACGTAGCGGCCGGCGGCCGCGCCATCGGCCAGGATGGCGGGCAGCGGCGGCAGGGCGCGCATCGGGAAGCGGCATTCGGCCACCTCGATCCCGGCCTGCACTAGCGCCACCGCAGCGCGGATTTCGTCCATGGAGAAGGGCTCGCGCCGGAAGGGCAGGTCGGTGCCGAGCGTCACGAAGAACTCGCATTCCACCAGCGGGTCCAGCAGCGCCGCATGCGCGAGCCGCGCCGGAGAGGGGAGTGCGAAGCGGCGATGGGTGCGGCCATAGATCGGCTCGCTCACCCGGAGCCTTTCGCGCATGGCGGGCGTGGTGCCGGCGATCTTCCAGCCCAACGCTTCCCAGCCGAGATGCGCCGCCACCGCATCGGCCGCGGCGTAACCGGCCTCGACATCGCCGGGGATGAGGTCCGGCGGCAGCGCGGGCACTTGCCGGGCCGCCTGCCGCGCTTCGGCCAGCAGGCGGATCAGGTCCGTCACGCCGCGTCCAGCAGCCCGGGCAGCAGCGCGGCGTCGGGGTCGGCCTCGGCCAGCGGATCGCGCGGCAGGACGCGGTGGGTCAGCACCATGCGCGCCAGGGCCGCACGATGGGCGTCGCCGCTGCGCTGCGCTTCGGAGGCGAGCGCTGCAGCGCTTGTGATGTGATAGAGGGCGCTCGCCGCGGCGCGCGCCAAAGCGGGGTCCTGCTGCGCGCGACCCAGCAACTGGCCTGCGCGCTCCAGCGCGGGCGCGAGGCCGTCGAGCGGCGCTTGCGCCTGAAGGTCATGGATCAGCGAAGTGAGCGCCACGAAGCCGCCCTCGCGCTCACTCGCGCGCAGCACGTCGAGGGCGATGATGTTGCTCGTCCCTTCCCAGATACTGCCCAGATGCGCGTCGCGCAGCAGCCGGGCCTCGGGCCATTCCTCGATGTAGCCACAGCCGCCGCGCACCTCCATCGCATCACCCGTCACCTGGCGGGCATCGCGGCAGGCGCGGAACTTCACGAGCGGTGTGAGGATGCGCAGCAGGGCATAGGCGCCCTCTTCGCCGGCATCGGAACGGCGCAGCGCCTCGGCCGTGGTGAAGACCATGGCGCGCGCCTGCTCGGCGCGCAGCAGCATCTTGCCCAGCTGCCGGCGCATCAGCGGCATTTCGATCAACCGCTTGCCGAAGGCGCGGCGGTTGCGCGCAACGAACAGCGCCTCGGTCATCGCGCGGCGCATCATTCCCGCCGCGCGCACCGCATTGGAGAGGCGCGAGGAATTCACCATGTCGGCCATCTGCTTGAAGCCGGCCTCGGGGTCGCCGATCAGCCAGGCGCGCGCGCCTTCCAGCCGGATCTCGCCGCTCGCCATGGAGCGCGTGCCGAGCTTTTCTTTCAATCGCACGATGCGGTAGCTGTTGGGCGTTCCATCAGGCAGCGTGCGCGGCAGGAGGAACAGGCCGACGCCCTTGAGGCCCGCAGCACCACCGCCGCGCCGGGCCAGCACCAGTGCCAATTCGGCATCGGGGTTCGAGCAGAACCACTTGTCGCCATAGAGCAGATGCGTGCCGTCATTCGCGGGCTCGGCCGTGACGGCGGTGGCCGCGATGTCGGAACCCGCACCCTGCTCGGTCATGAACATCGCGCCCTGGTGCAGCGCGTCCATGTCCTGGCTGGCGAGCAGCGGCAAATAGCGCTCCACCAGTTCGGGGCTGCCGAAGCGGCGCAGCGTGCGGGCCAGGCTGTCGGTCATGTTGACGGGGCAGAGCAGGCCGAATTCCGCCTGGGCGAAGAGGAAGGTCAGCGCGTATTTCGCGGCAGGCGGCAGGGCTGTCGGCCAGCCGAAGACGCCAGGGCGATGGCTCATGCTGGAGAGGCCGAATTCGCCGAAGGCCAGGCGCTCCATCTCGCGATAGGCCGGGTGGTAATCCACGCTCTGCGCATCCTCGCCGCGGCGGGTGCGATGGATGAGCTGGGGCGGGTTGCGATCGGCCGTGCCGGCCAGCGCATCCAGCGCGCCGCCGGCCACGGCACCCAGCCGGTCGAGCTGCGGCAGCATCACGGCCAGGAGGTCGGGCGGCAGGTAGAGCGGCAGAAGGCGGGCGAAGGCCGGATCGGCGCGCCAGAGGTTCTGGCCCTGGGCATCGGGGACGGCATCCGCCCCCACGGGGGCTCCGATCTGGTGAATGTGCATGGGGCGTTTCCTGCGCTGACCCGCGGAGGCTAGGGTTGCGCAAAGCGAGGCTCAAACGATTTCTTGGGCCATCGGATTGAGCTAGGCTCAAGCCATGGTCCATCGCGCCCTTCCGCCGCTCACCGCCATCCGCGCCTTCGAGGCCGCGGCCCGGCATCTCTCCATGACGGGCGCCGCGCGGGAGCTTGCGGTGACGCCCGGCGCCATCAGCCGGCAGATCCGGGAGCTGGAGCAGAGCCTGGGCGTCACGCTCTTCCTGCGCCAGCCGCAGGGCCTCGTGCTGACCACGGCGGGCGAGACGCTCGCCGCCGGCGCGGGCGAGGCGCTGGACCGGCTGGCGCTGGCCACCGGCCGGGCGCGGCTGGGGCGGGGCCGGCCGGTCACCGTCGGCGTTTATGGGTATTTCGCCTCGCGCCTGCTGTTTCCGCGCTTGCAGGCCTTGCAGCAGGACCTGCCTGATCTCGTCGTCGAATGGCACACGAGTTCCAGCCCGCTCGACCTGCTGCCCGGCCGCTTCGATGCGGTGATCGCGGTCAGCGAGGCGCAGGCGATGCCGGGCCTCGCGGTGGTGCCGCTGGTGCCCATCGCCACGCTGCCGGTTTGTGCGCCCCGCTGGCTGGAGGCGGGCGAGCTGGATTTCGCGCGCATTCCGCTGCTGCATTCGCGCTGCCGCCCGGATGATTGGCGGCGCTGGCTGAACCATGCCGGCCACGCGAAGCTTCCCTTGCGCGGCGGCAGCACCTTCGAGAGCATGAATGTCGCCATCGAGGCGGCGGCGCAGGGGCTGGGGGCGGTGATTGCCATCGAAGCCCTTCTCGCGCCCGACCTGGAGCGCGGCGCGGTGGTGCCGGCCCATGCGCTGCGCCGGCCGACGCGGCGCCATTTCACGCTGCAATATGAAGCGCGCCACGCGGGAAATCCGGATCTGCGTGCCCTGGCGGCCTGGCTGCAGGGGCAATTCCACGGCTGAGAAACGGAGGCGCGCTCAGGAGGCGAGCAGGCGCAGCGTCGCATCCAGCAGGGCCGTGGCGGCCAGGCCCGCCAGCAGCGGCGCCAGCATGCCCCCACGCCACAACATCCATCCGATGGCGACCACGAGGCCGAGCAGACGTGCCGCGAGGGGAATGCCCGCCAGCATGCCCGTCGGCGCGAGGATCGCGATGGCGATGAAGGCGGCGAGCGTGGCGAGGGCCACCGAGGCCGCCCAGCGCACGAAGGGATGATCGGGGCGCAGCCGGCCGGCGACCAGCAGCCCCGCGGCCCGCAGCAGCGCGCAGGCCAGGATGAGCAGCAATAGGGCCTGGTCAGCGCCGGTCACGCCGCTGGCCCCAGAGGAAGGCGAGCGTCCCGCCCAGAATGCCCGCCGCCAGCAGCCCCCAGGCTGCGGGCAGCAGCAGCGCCAGCGGCGCCGCGCAACAGCCGCCGATCACCGCGCGGCGCCCGGGCGGAACCCGCGCCTCATGCGCGAGGATCAGCGTGAAATAGAGCGGATTCACCAGCAGCATCAGCGCCAGCACCGGCCCTTGCAGCAGCGGCGCGATGCGGAAGCCGATGATCGTCGCGGTGCCGGCCACCAGCCAGGAGGTGAGGCCGAAGCCCAGGAACCAGGCGAGGCGCTGCTCGACCGGCAGGCCGGGCAGCCGCCGCATCGCCATCGCCCAGGGCGTGACGGCGATGAAGGGCAGCGCCCACCAGCGCCGCTTTCCGCCGCCGAGCCAGGGCGAGAGCGCCACCGCCATCGGCAGGAAGCGCGCATTGGCGGTGGCGGCACCCAGCACCGCCGGCAGCGCGCCACCCGGCAGGCCCACGGCCGCCACCAGCACCATCTGCCCCGGCATGCCATAGACCAAGAGCGCGGCCGCCAACCCCCAGCCGAGGCCGAGGCCCGCCGCCTGCACGGCCGCGCCGAAGGCCAGGAAGGTTGCAGCCATGGCCAGCGCGGGCGCGCCCAGCGCCTCGCGGCAAGCGGTACGGAAGATCATGGAGCCGAGCCTGCCACCAGGCCCGGCCTGCTACCAGCGCAGGCTGCGGAGTGCCGCGACCGGCGCCTCGCCTTCCTCGGCCAGCACATGCGCGAGCAAGCCAGGCGAGGGGTCATGGCCATGCGCGTCGGCGGTGAGGCCCGTCAGCGCCCAGAGGCTGTCGATGCCGGCATGGCGCGCGCCTGCGAGGTCGGTGTGCGGCGTGTCGCCGATGGCGACCACGCGGCTCTTGTCGGTCATGCCGAGCAGATCCATCACCGGGCCATAGACGGCGGGGTCGGGCTTGCCGGCCTCGAAGACGTCGCCGCCCCATTCGAGATAGACATCCGCGAGCGCGCCGGCGCAGAGCAGGCGCTCGCCCGCCACCATCACGGCGCGATCCGGGTTCACGCAGAGCATGGGCAGGCCGGCCTCGAAGCAGGCGCGCAGTTCGTCGCGATAGGGCTCGACCGATTTGGACTTCCGCTCGGGGTCGGGGCCGGTGTTGAGCAGGAAATCGGCATCCTCGGGCCGGGCGACGAGCTCGGCCGCGCCATCCTCCACCACCGAGAGATCCCGCTCGGGGCCGATGTGGTAGGCGCGGGGCCCGAGCTTCGCGAACCAGGGCAAGTTGCGCTCCTTCAGCCAGAGCCAGGAGCATTCGCCGGAGGACATGATGCCGGCATAGAGGTCGCGCTCGATGCCCATGCCGTCCAGCATGGTCTGGATGAACCAGCCACGGCGCGGCGCATTGGTGAGGAAGACCACGCGCTTGCCGCGCGCCTTCATCTCGGCCAGGCAGTCCAGCACGCCGGGATAGGGCTGCCGCCCGTCATGCACCACGCCCCAGAGGTCCAGGATGAAGCCGTCGTAGCGGTCGGCGATCGGGGCGAGGTTTTCGAGAATCTGCACGGTCATGCGCCGGTGCCTACCGCATCGGCGACATGGGCGAAACCGTCCCGGGCGAGGAGATCGGCCAACTCGCGCTTGATGCGGCCGATCAGCGCGGGCCCGCCATAGGCGAAGCCGCTGTAGAGCTGCACCAGCGACGCGCCGGCGCGGATCTTCGCGTAGGCCTGCGCACCGTTGGAGATGCCGCCTGCGCCGATCAGGACGAGGCGGCCCGCCGCGATCCGATGCGCGCGCGCCACCATCTCCGTCGAACGCTCGAAGAGCGGCGCGCCGGAAAGCCCGCCCGCCTCGGCCTTGCGGGGCGAGCGCAGCGTCTCCGGCCGGGCGATGGTGGTGTTGCTGATGATGAGGCCGGCGACGCCCCGCGTGACGCAGACCTCGATGATCGGCGCCAGCGCATCTTCCGCGAGGTCCGGGGCCAGCTTCACCAGCACGGGCTTGCCGAGTGCGGCAGGCTCGACGGCGTCGAGGATGGAGGCGAGCCGCGCCTCGCCCTGCAGATCGCGCAGGCCGGGCGTGTTGGGGGAGGAAATGTTGATCGTCACGTAGTCGGCGAGCGGCGCCACGGCGCGGCAAAGGGCGGGGTAGTCGCGCTCGGGGTCCGCACCTTCCTTGTTCACGCCGACATTGGCGCCGAGCACGCCGGGCAGCGGGCGCTTCAGGTCCCGCAGGCGGGCCAGGTAGGAATCGAGCCCCGCATTGTTGAAGCCCATGCGGTTGATCACCGCCGCGTCCTCGGTGAGGCGGAAGAGGCGCGGGCGCGGGTTGCCCGCCTGGGGGCGCGGGGTGACGGTGCCCGCCTCGACGAAGCCGAAGCCGAGCCGCAGCAGCGGCAGGATCGCCACCGCATCCTTGTCGAAGCCGGCGGCCAGGCCGAGTGGATTGCGGAAATCGAGGCCCAGGACGCTTGTGGCGAGGCTCGGCGCATCGGCGGCGTCGTCACGGCCAGCCAGGCCCAGTGCGAGCCCCTTCAAGGCCAGTCCGTGTGCGGTTTCGGCATCAAGCCCACGAATCAGGGGCATCAGGGCGGAAGCAAGGGAGGGGGTCATGCCGGGTGCATAAGGCGAAACGGTGCGGAACGAAATCCGGTCCGCGTTGACAGCCCCGCGCCGGAACGCGACACGGGGCGCCACACACGGCAAAGGACAAGATGGTGCGCGGCCCGCTCCTGCTCATGGCAGGCATCGGCCTGTTCGGGCTGCTCGACGCCAACAGCAAGCTGCTGGCCGGGGATTTCTCGGCCGCGCAGGCCGTCTTCCTGCGGCATGCGGTGCTGCTGGTCCTGTTGCTCGGGCTGCGTGGTGTCGTGGGTTGGCCGGGCGGGCCCTTGCGCACGGCGCATCCCTGGCTGCACGGCCTGCGCGCCTGCACCATGCTCACGGCCGGGCTGACCTTCTATGTCGCGGTGCGCTACCTCAGCCTGGCCGACGCCTATCTCATCTTTTTCACCGCACCCTTCATGACGCTGATACTGGCGCGCGTCTTTCTGAAGGAGCGCGTGCCGCGCGCGGCCTGGCTGTGGTCCGGTGTCGGGTTCTGCGGGGTGATGATCGCGCTGGCACCCCAGCTGGGTGAGGGGGGCAGCCTTTACGGCTTCGCCTGCGCCCTGCTCGGCACCGTGGCCTATGCGGCCAATATCACGCTGAACCGCAGCCTCAGGGCCGAGCCCGGGATCGCGCGGCTGGTGTTCTGGCCCTCGCTGTTCGGCGTGCTGGCCACGGGGCCCTTCGCCGCCACCTATTGGACGGCGCCGGGTGCCATCGAATGGGTGCAACTGCTGGTGAACGGGCTGCTCGCCGGCGGGGCGACCATCCTGCTGGCGCTGGCCTTGCGGCACAGCAGCCCCGCGCGCCTGGCCCCCTTCGAATTCATCGCCCTGCCGCTCTCCATCACGCTCGACCTGCTGGTCTTCGGCAATGCGCCGGGGATGGAGGTGATCCTGGGCGGCGTCGTGGTGGTGCTGGCCTGCGTGATGAGCGAACGCGCCGTGTCACGCGCGCGTCACGGGATATCGCCCGGGAAGGCGTGACGCTCGCCATCCAACGGCACCGGGACGGCGCGGCGCACAGCCGCAAGCGGCAACGGCGCATAGAGATGCGGAAACAGGCCCGGCCGGCTGCCGCCCGCGGCGGGCTCCCACTTCAGCGCCTCGCCCAGCGCTGCCGCCTCGGCCTCGATCATCCAGAGGTCGGTGACACCGGCGCGGTGCTTGGCGGCGCTGGCGCGCAGTTGCGCTGCGGTCGAGAAATGCAGGAAGCCATCGCGGCGGTCATCGGCGCTGCCGTGATAGGCGCCGGCGGCCTCTGCCGTGCGCCAATCGGCTTCGCGCACCAGGGTGTAGATCAGGGGTTCCATGCGGACCCTCTATCACGACCCCTCCAGCCGGTAGAAGGCGAGGCCGCCGGCCTCCAACGTCGGCACTCGGCCAAGCGCCCAGGCGGGCTGGCGCAGCAGGTCATGCCAGAGCAGAGCGCCGTGGGTCGCGTCCGGCAGGGCGCCCAGCATGGCGCGGCCCGCGATGCGGCGGCAGACGGAAAGCGCGGCATCGCCCTCGATGGGTGCCGTGAAGAGCGCGTGCCGCTCATGCCGCGGGTGGCGCACCGGGAATTGGAAGGGGGCGCGCAGCACGGCGATGACCGCGCGCGGCAGCGTCCCGGGCGCCGCATCGCCCGCGAAGCGGGTGCGGGCCTCGGCCGTGGCGAGTGCCGCGCGGGCGCGGTTGAGCGCAAGGCTGGCCAGCGCCTCGATGGCGCGGACCGGGCGCGCGCCGGCCTCGGCGTAGAGGATGCGGGCGAGCAGCTCCTCGGCGGCGGCTTGGGCGGCGATTCGGGCGGGGGAAGGGGCGCTGGTCACTTGTCGGTCTCCTGGTCGCGGCGGACGTTTTCGATCTTGTTCTCGATGCGCAGCAGCTGCTCGGACAGGCGCCGGTCCACGTCGCGGATCAGCGAGAGCGGGACGTAGGTCCGCGCCACTTCGAGCTTGAAGGCGGCCAGCTCGTCCCGCGTGCGGGACAGGCCGTCATCATGGCGCGAAGTGCCCTTTTCGATCCGGCGGTCGAGGTCCCGCTTGATGCCGAGCAGCAGCCAGTAGAGCCCGGCGATCACGGGCGCCTGGGCGGCGTCCATCCACCAGAGCGATGACGGGTTCATGGGGTCCATGGGGGGCCTCCTTGCGGGCGGGCGCGGGCATCGCCACAACGGATGCGCGCGGGAGAGGTCGTGGAATGTGGAATGAGCCGTATCTGGAAAGCTGCTGCCGCTCGGCCCTGCACCGGCTGACGCTGGTGGGGCCGCATGGCCGCCCGCCGGAGCTGAAGGACCAGCCCTGCCTGCTGCGATTGCAGGGGATGGGCCTCGCGGAGCTGCGGCCGGATGGCCGCTTCGCCATCACCGGCCCAGGGCGGGCGCGGCATGCGAGTGAGATCCTGAAGAAGTCCGCCTAGGCGAGGGGCGCTGCCCCTCGACCCCGGCAGGGGACCAGTCCCCTGCACCCTCTTTCGAAATCAGGGGTGGGAGCGGGTATGGGCGCGGACGGGATGTCCATCGCGCTGGTATGCCTGGACCTGGACGGGGCCGCCGGCCGCGTCATCCTCTTCCAGCATCCGCCGCCATGCTTCGCGCTTCTCGGCGTCCAGCGCAGCTCGGCGATCGGCGGCCAATTGACGATGATCGGCACCGCGGCGGTATTCCTCGCCGCCCATCAGATATTCCGTGACATGCTGCCGGGGCACACGGCTCCAATCCGGGTTGGGCCAGTTCCATCGGCTGCGGTCCGATGAGGGATTTGCGCGCCATTCCTCTTCCGGAAGCCACACCGCCCCAATCACGCCACCAGATCCATCCCGCGGGCTGCGGGCCATGGCTTCCCGTGGCAATCGCAACACATCCTCGAAGCTTGTCGCCTGCAAGCCGATGCTGATTTCCAGCAGGTTGTTTCGCCGGTCCATCGTCGCCGCCGCTGCGTCATTGATGATATCGCGGCCCTGCCCCAGCATGTCGCGCCGCGCGGTGCTCATCTGCCCCTGAATTTCGTGTAGTTCGGCAAGGCTCCCTGCCGTGTCCGGTCCCATGCGACGGGTCATCTCGGCGACCCACACGATGTGCCGGTAAGCATCAGCAGGCCCATTCACCCGACCCGGGAGAAATGACGCGAGCGCTTCGTTCGTGGCGACGGGGATGGCGAGGGAATTCAAGCTGGGGTGGTGAAGCCAGGACTGGCGCGCGATGACACGAAGGTCCTCGGCGGCACGGCCGGGATCGGGCATGACGGGCTCCATCAAGCGGTTGAGGATAGGTCCGCGTCAGACGCGGAAGCGATCAATAGTTCGGCGGACCGAACAGCCAGCGGAAATCATGGCGGATGCGCCAGAGCGGGCGGCAATCGGAGAGGGATTCGCCGTCCTCGCGGATGCGCAGTTCCAGTTGGCAGGACGTAGGTCGTCTGCGATCCACCTGGAACCCTACGAGGCGGGTTGGCCCTTGTGGACCCTCCCGCAGGATAAGCCGGCCATCGCCCACCAAATGGTCAATGTTGCGCTGCTCTGCAAACACGTGGCCAGGTTCACCGGCCGGCCAGAGCCTGCGTCGTTCGTCAGGTCGTCCCGTATACGGCCCCCCCCCCCAGCCATCCAGCACAAAGCTGTCAATCAGGAACGCGCGGTTCGTCTCGTTGATGATGCGGATTTCCGCCAGCCCGTAGTCGATCTCCTCGCTCCGCTCGGCGCCGCGGAAATACCGCCGGTCGCCCTCGGCGAAGCTGCGATCCTGCCGGGACCAGACGTCCCAGGCGAGGTTGGCGAGGGCGAGGGCGATGAGGCTTCGCAGGGATCAGTGCCGCAAGAAGCGGAGGATGCGAGGCAGGCGGCCAGGCGTGCCGGCTTGGGCTGACACAGGGGAAAACCTCCGGCGGTGGCGCCAAACCCTTGCCGCGCTCCCTCAGTTCGTCAACCGCCGCGCCAACTGGGCGCGGCGGGCCTGGGCGGCAGCGCGGGCAGCCGCACCGGTTCGGCCAGAATGCAGCCCGCCACCGCATCCAGCCCGTCATCCCTGGCACCCCGCGCATCCGGCCGCCATTCGGCCATCTCGCGCGGGAAGCCGGTGCGAAAGACGCTCTCATGCGCATGCAGGCGGCGCGCGGCCAGCAGCGGGTCCAAGGCGGCCAGGATGCGTTCCGCCTTGGGGCGGCGGTTGCTGTGCTCGATCACCGCGCAGGCCACACCCGCGCGCGCCATCTCCCGGCGCAGCAGCGCCGGCAGGAAGCGGCCGAGGCCGTTGGTCTCCACGCGCAGCACCGGCAGGATCAGCTCCCGTGCCAGTTCCGCCACCTGGCGGCATTGCTGGGTCGCCGGATCCTCCGGCGCATCGGCGCGCTGGGTGATCCAGGCGAGGCGGTGCAGGAAATGCCGCCCCTCCTCATCCGTGTAGGTGGCGGCGAGGACGGAACCGTCCCCGCCGCCCTCCGCGCGGCCGAAGGCGGGGTCCCAATAGCCGCCGCCCGAGGTCATGCGCCGGCCGAGCAGCCAGAGCTGCGCGCGGCCATTGGCCTCACGATACTGCGTCTCCTCCGCATAGCGCAGCAGCAGCGCGGGATCGAGCCGCGCGGCGGTCATCGCCACCGGCTGCAGCAGCATCTGCCGGGCGAAATGCAGCGCGCCCACGCGCGCGCGCAGCGTCGCGATCGCGCTGTCCTTGAAGCGCTCCGGCCAGGCGCTCTGCCCGGCGGCGTCCTGGATCGGCACCTCCAGCCGGCGGTAGCCGTGCAGGAAGCCGTCGCCCGCGCGATACAGGCTCTCCTCCGTGTGCGGCGTGCCGACATAGAGGATGAGGCCGCCAGGTGTCAGGATGAACTCCGTCTCCGCCAGGCGCTCGCGCAGCTCGGCGCGCTTGCCGGGCGTGTCGCAATTGCCCGCAACCTCGACGTCGTCGCAGATGATGATGTCGGCCCGCGCGCCGGTGATGTTGCCGAGCAGGCCCTGCGCCAGCATGGAGGGGTCGCGCAGCGCGCCTGGGCGCTGCACGGTGAAGCGATCCGCCGCCCAGGCCTCGTTGCCTTCCGGGATCAGCGCGGCGCAGAGCGGGTGGCGCTCGATGATGCGGCGCACATGGCCCACCATCTTGCCCGCCAGCATCTGGTCCGCCGCGACGACAAGGATGCGCGCATCGGGGTTGCGATAGAGCGACCAGGCGCAGAACAGACCGACCAGCGTGGATTTGCCGCAGCCGCGGAAGGCCATGAGCAGCAGGCGGCGGGAAGGTTGCTCCATCTCCAGCCAGCGCAGGATACGGCGGTGCACCTGTGGCGTGCCCTGGCGCTGCTGGCGGTTCCAGACCCAGGTGAATTCGAGCAGGTCAGCCAGGCTCTCCTGTGTCATGCGCGGGCGTCTCCTCTTCGTCCATTTCCTGCCGCGCCGCGTCCAGCGCCTGGAGGGCGGAATCGGCACCCGCCTCACCATCGCCAGCGGCAAGCTTCATGAGCTGTTCCAAATGCGAGAGCGCGGTCTTGGCGGCGCTCTGGCGCGCAGCGAAGGCCTTGCTATCGGCCTCATGCTCGGTGTCCTGGACGAAGCGGAGATAGGCGCGCGCGACCAGCGGCACGGCGGTCTCGAGGTCTGTCGCCCAGGCGCCCGGCTTGCGCCGCTTCACGACTTCACCAGGCGCACCCTGACCGTCCCGGCGCCGAGATCCACCGCCGCACCGCTACGGTTCCACGCCGTCACCGTCACCACATCCTGCGCGCCGATCTGCGCGAGGAAGACGATGCCCGAGGTGGCGAGCGTGAAGGCGGCCTGCACGAAATCACCTGGCCGCGCGCCGGCGAGCGGCACGTTGAGCTGCGCCGTGGCGCCCGCCGCGATGGAGGGCGGATCCCAGGCGAGTTCGGCGCGCAGTTCCCGCGCGCCGTGCCGCAGGTCGGGAAGGCCGTAGAGCAGCGGCGGCGAGACCGATGGGTCGGTCAGCAGGCGCATGGCGCGCACCTCGTAATCCGTGCCGATGCGCGCCACGCCGATGATGGCGTAGGCGACGGCGGGCTCCAGCCGCACGACCTGCAGGCGCGTCAGATCCGCATCGGTCATGTCGGCCGAGCCCTGCCACCAGCGGGCCGCGCCGTTCCAGAGCACGGACATGCCGGAGGCCCGGACAAGCTGGCCGGCGGCGTCCGTCAGCAGGTTCATGCCGGCGTCGAAGCACTGCACGACGAGGCGCGGGCTGTCGGCATCCACCGCCAGCGCGAATTCGCGCGCCCGCGTCGCGTCCACGACGAAGCCGAGGCCGCGGCCGCCCGGCAGCACGACGCCACGGTTGGTCAACGCGTAGTCCTCGAGGCCGGGGAAGGCGAAGTCGGGCAGGGTGGTCGGATTGCCGCTGACATTGGTGGAGAGACAGGCGAGCTGGTCGAAGCCGGTCTGCGAGGCGTTCCAGCGGAAGGCGGCGGCGCGCAGATTGGGCACGCCACCCACCTCGCGCGTGAATTCGCGGTGGGCCGCGGCCTGATGCATGCCGCGCACGACGGCGCCGACGCGGGCGGAGGCAGCGGCGTAGAGCACCTCCAGCAGATAGCCCTGGCTGGCCCAGGCCACCTCATAGACATGGTCCTGCGCGTTGCCGACATGATAGGCCGGGTAGGGCGAGCAGCCCTCCATCCGCATGCCATAGGCGATGACGGCGCGGCTGTTCACCTCGCAGAGGAAGGGCGTGCCGAGGATCGCGGGCCGGTCGCGCGCCTGCAGCTCGAAGGCGGGGCCGAAGAAGACGTGCCGGTTGTGCGCGACATAGGCGCCGGGCTCCGCCGAGAAGCGGATGCCGTAGCGGCTCAGCGTCGGGTAGACCGAACTCGCGATGGCGAAGTGGCCTCCATGGTAGCGCACCGAGGTGTTCCAGCCCGCCGCCGTCTGGGTGCGGATGTCGAGGCCGATATGGTTGTTCACCATGCGGCCGAGATGCAGGTTGCTGTCCTCGAAGCCGCGCTCCACGCCGAGCGTCTGGGCGCCGATGGTGAAGCCCTCGACCTGGCGGATCTCGACCAGGCTGGAGTCGAGGTTGCGCAGGACGATGCCGATATCGCCGAAATTCTGCCAGTCGCTGATGGTGGCGCGGATCACGCGCAGCCCCTGGTAGAGCTTGGCCGCGTTGCGCACCGCCCCGCCATCGCCGATGGTCAGCGCCGCCTGCCCGCCGGGCCCGGCATAGAGGATGCTGCCGCGCATGGTGAGGCCGACCGCGCCGCCCGGCAGCAGCAGGGGCATGGTGGTGCGGAAGGTGCCCTCGCCAATGACCAGATGTTGGCCCGAGGCGCCGGCCGCGTTCATGGCGGCCTGCAGCGCCGGCCCGTCATCGGTCACGCCATCGCCGGTCGCGCCGAAGTCGCGCGCCGTCAGCGTCTCGGCCAGCTTGTCCTCCACGCTGCGCGGCACGGCGCCGGGATAGGGCGCGGCGATGGTGCCGCTGCGGTCATAGGTCATGACGTCGCCGGTCGCGTCGAAGCCCAGGAGCTTGTCGGCGCGGGCCGTGCGCAGCGGCAGCACCATGCCGGAGGGCGCCTCGGCGGCGGGAAGGCGGATCGCGCCCTGCACATCGTCGCGCACCTCCTGGAGGGCGGCCACCTGGCGGTCCAGCTCGTCGTTCAGCGTGTTGGCGCGCAGCACCCCGTTGGACTGGAAATCCGTCACTCGCTCGATGGCGAGGCGGCGGAGAATGGTGATGCGCGTCCCCGGGGTGGGGGCCTCGGCGTAACGGATGACCCCGCCGGTGGATTGCCCAGCACCTTCGACGGTGAAGCCGTAATTCGCGGGCGCATTTTCGCCCAGCACCGCGAGGTCAGCCGCCTCGAAGATGGGGAAGGGGAAGGTGAAGGCGGTCTGCGTGCCGTCGGCGATGTAGTGCACGCGCGGCGCGATATCGCCGATGCGGATGTGCTCGGACATCTGGTGCTCCGGATTCTGGGGGCGGGAAGGGATCGCGCCGGTGGAGAGGGATCAGTCGAGCAGGTTGCGCACGGCGTTGCCGAAGCTCGGCACCGCGCGCAGCACGCTGGTGAGCGAGGCATCGGGGTTGAGCAGCGAGGCGCGCCCTGAGGAGAGGCGCGCACGGAACAGCGCATCGCTGTCCGCCTGGCCGGCCGCTGCATCGGCGCGCAGGCCCTGGGTGAGGCTGGCGGCCGAGCCGTCATTGACCTGCAGGCCGCCGCCCGCCAGGCGCGCGCGCGCCGAGGCCACGGTGCGCGCCACCTGCTCGCCGCGCGCCCGCGCCTCGGCCTGCTGCTGCAGCGTGAGCTGCTGCTGGCGCGCCGCCTCCTGCTGGCGGTTGACCTCCGCCTGGGCGCGCTGCGTGGATGCCTGCTGCTGCGCGGTGCGGCTCTGCGCGTAGAGGCCGACGCCCGCGGAGGCGAGGGTCGCGAGGGAAGACAAAGCGGCCATCAGTCGGTCGTCCTCATGTCGGTGGTGACGGAGAGCAGGGTGAGCGGCAGCGGCGCATCGCCCGCGATCCGCCAGAGCGGGCGCATCGCATCGCGCCGCCAGCCGAGGGCGGCGAGGCGGACATCGCCGCTGAAGCGCGGCGGCGCGGCATCGAGCAGCGGCGTGTCCAGCCGCCGGAAGGCGACCGGCGCGGGGCCCCGGCCGAGATCCACCGCCAGCGCCGCCGTCTCCAGCAGGCGGAAGCTGACGGAGACGAGCCTGAGCGGCGCTGCGCGACTGCCGGCAAGGCCGGAAAGCTCGGGCGGCAGGGGCTCGATCTCATGCGCGAAAGGGAGGCCGATCTGCGTGGTGCTGGCCGGCGGATCGATCGTGACCGCGCCCAGCGAGACTCTCGCCGCCTGGCGCGGCGCGCCATCGGCCAGCACGCCGACCGTGGCACCCTCCAGATGCGTGAGGCCGGTCCAGCGATCCCTGGGCGTGGCGCTCGCGCCTTCCAGTGCGGCGTCCAGGCCAAAGCCGGGCTCGAAGCGCTCCAGCCTGTGCGTGCCCTGGCGCAGCACCGCGACGAAGACGCGGCCATCCACCTCCGCCACATGGGTGAAGGCGCCGGCCGTCTCCTGGCGCGTCCAGGCCGTCACCTGCTCGGCGCGGAAGAGCGTGAGCGTGGCGAGGCCGCCATCCTCCATCGTCACGTGCAGCAGGCGGCGCGACTGGTCATAGGCCATGGAGGTCGGGTTGCGGATGAGGTGCGCCGCGACCAGGCCGAGATCGTTCGACTGATAGGCCTGCTGCACGTCGGTATAGGCGAATTCATGGATCGCCCTTCCGCTCCGGGCGGCGAAGATGGTGCTGCCATCCACATCCACCGGCGGCACCATGCGCGCGGCACTGCTGCCGATGCGCGTCTGCCGGTTCAACTGGATGGAGGAGGGTGTCAGCGGCTCGCCGCTCACCATCCATTCGCCGCCCGTGGTGAAGACCTGGAGATGTCGGCCGGAGAAGACGCCGCGGATGGCGTTCACCTGGTCCGAGAGCAGGCCGAACTCGATGCCCTGGTCATCGAGGCCGGTCCCCTTGCTGAAGTTGAACAGATCGCCCGAGCGGGAAAGCCAGAGGCGGTTGGGCAAGTCCCGCGCGCCGCCGATCACCAGGCGGTCCTGGTGGAAGCAGGCGCTGACGGGCCAGCCGCGCACCGGGCTGAAGGCCGCTTCCTCCCAATCCGTGCTGGCGGCCGCATCGGGCAGCGTCTCGGCCAGGCTGAAATTCGCCTGCGTGGGCGAGGCGACGGCGGTCAGCACGCCGAGATAGCCGCGGAAGCGGAAGGGCGTACCGGCATGGCCCGCCTGGAAGACGGCGCCAGGGGCGGTGAGCGTGATGCTGCCCGAAGTGCCGCTGGGCGTGAGCGCGATGCCGGCATCGAGGAATCGGTAGGTCGGCAGCTGCGCGAGCGACCAGGAATTCATCGTCCAGCTCGTGTGGCTGCTGCGCGTCAGCCGCTGCGGCGCGACGTCGGGGTGGCAGATGAGCAGCGTGTCGGCGCTCTGGGTGAAGGCGAGCTGCGGCAGCTGCGCCGCACTCCAGGGTGCGGCGCCTTGCGCCACCAGCGCATCCTCGAGATAGACGCTGAACTGGCCGTTGCTGAAGGCGAGGAGATAGGCCTGCTCGGTGTTGAACTCGAAGGCCAGCAGGCGCGTCTCGCCAGGCAGCATGGCGATGTGGCGCAGGCCGGGGCGGCGCGTGACGCCGCCGGTCGGCTGGATGAAGACGTTGCGCAGGCGGCGCGCGCCATTGGCATAGGCGCGCAGATCGGCGCGGCCGAGCAGCTCCGGTGCCAGCTCGCCCGCGGCGAAGCTGGATTTGGTCTGGCGGGAGGCGGCCATGGCTCAGCCCCGCGCGCGGATCAGGGGGAAGCCGTCCAGCGCCTGGGTCGTGGCCTGCTGGCTGTCGGCCCGGCGCGCGGCGCGCAGCTCGGCCTCGGCCTGGTTGAACAGGAGCTGGGCGCGCGTGCTGCTCTCGGTGAGCGGGATGCAGAATTCGGCCGAGAGGCGGGCGACGAGGGCGGCGGCGAAGAAGGCCGGGAAGCTGCTCTCATGCGGGCGGAAGATGTAGGTGAGTGTCACCTGCGCCGCATCGCAATGCAGCCGGTCCTCCAGCAGGCGGTAGCTGAGGCCGCGCCCGGCGCCGAGGCTGCCGGCCGAGAGCGCGCGCAGGAAGTTCGGCGGGAGCTGGAAGGCGTGAGCATGGTCCGCGCTGGGCCCGGCTGCGAGGCGCGGCAGGCTCTCCTGGCCCGTGGCGAAGCTCCAGGGATGGGCGGAGAGCAGGGCGTCGCGGATGCCGTCATAGAGGCCCGACGCGATCTCCGCCTCGGCGGTGCCCTCATCCATGGAGGCGATGGCCTGCGCGCCGATGCGCAGCAGGGCGCGCGAGCAGAGTTCGAGCGCGGTGAGCGCCATGGCGGAATCTCCGGGGAGGGGGGAGGGAGAAGGGGGGGGCCCCAAAACGGGGCCCCCCCCCCCCCAAACCGCCGCCCCGCCGGCCGCCCCCCCCCCCCGCCCCCCCACCCCCCCGCCCCCCCACCGCCCGCCCCCCCCCCCCCCCCCCCCCCCCCCCGCGCAGCGGGTTGCGGCCTCGCACGTCG
>JBHYCX010000007.1:0-229718 GCA_051861325.1 Roseococcus sp. | reverse complement strand
GGGGGGGGGGGGGGCGCGGGGGGGGGCGGGGGGGCGGGGGGGGTGGGGGCGCGGGCGGGGCGCCCGCGGGCGGCCCCGCGGGGCCGGCGCCCGCCACAAGGGCGGCTCCCAAAACGGGAGCCGCCCCAAGAGAATCCGGCCGCAAGGCGGCCGGCGCCGCCCAACTGAGCGCATAGCCCGGCGCGACAGTCGCGCGGCGAAGCCAAGCGCGCGGAGCGCGCGCCCGGCGCTTGAGGGCGTTATTCCTTGCAGCGCATCCTGACGACGCCGGCGTCGTCAATGAGACACGCGCCCTGGCTCATCATGCTGTTCACGAAATGCGCCGCGCGGTCGCCATGCCAGGTCACGTCGGTGACGATCTCGGACGCCGCCGCATGGCCGATCGAGGTCTTGTGGAAGAAGTAGCAGGAGCGGATCGTGCCGGTCTTCGTCAGGCCGGAATGCGGGATCCAGGTCGCGCCCAGCCACTGCTTGGCCTGCATGCCGCGCCACGGCAGGTTGGCGTCGCCCACGTAATCCGCGTTGGAGAATTCGGGCAGCGTCAGCAGCTCGCTCCACTGCTTCCAGCCGACCACGGCATAGCGGTTGCCGTCATCGGGCACGTCCATCGCGCCCAGCATCTCGAAGGCCAGCAGCACCTTGGCGCGCGTCAGCCCGTCATTGTCCGTCTGGCCGGCCTGCGTGCCCACCGCCTCGCGCGTCGCGAGGTCGAGGGCGGTGATGATCAGCTCATCCGTCTTGCGGCCCAGCGCATGGGCGCCGGCGGAAGCGAGCACGCCGATCTCGTCCGCATTGGTCTTCAGCTCATCGAGCTTGTCGATCCAGTCACCCGCGTAGTGATCCTGCAGGAAGCAGGAGACGGCGGAGTATTCAAGGTTCATCACGGGCACGGCGTTGTTGCGCGCCTTGGAGCTGGCGGTGCCGCGGCCCACGCGCTGGAAGATGGTGGTGGCGCCCTTCACATTGGACTTGCTGCGGATGGCCGGGCGCAGCTTGCTGCCCTGGCGCTGGTAGGCCTCGTGCACTTCGGCCTGGAACTGCGTCACGAAGGCCTGGTCGATGGAACCGGACATGGAGGATCTCCAGAGGAGGTTTTCGGGAAGGGCGCGTCGCGCGGTTGGCCGGGTTCGGGCCGCGCGCACGCGCCACATCCACGCGCCCGCCCGCCGATCTCGGGGGAGGGTTTTGCGCGGATGAAAGGGGGCGCCCGCCGCGGCGCGGAGCATGGGTCAGCGGGCCTGCGGCGGGCGCGGCCGCCGATCCGGAGGGGGCGGATCGGCGGCCAGGCAGGGCGGGCGCGCGACGTCGTCGCGTCTGCGCAGCTCACACCCTGCGTCTGGAGTGGCGGGCTGGTGGGTTAGCTTCCGACCAGCTTGCGGAAGCCGTCCGTCACGCGCTTCACGAATTCCGGCTCACGCGTCCGCCAGTAGCGGGGGTCACGCATCAGGCGACGCAGCTCGCCCTCGTCCAGCGCCTCGGGCGGCGCGGCGTCGCGCTCCATCCGGGGCTCGTCGCCGCGCATCATGCGCTCCAACGCCAGCACGCCCTCCTCGGTGGTCGAGAGCGCGTCGAGCACGCCGGGCGGCAGGTTGGCCGCCCCCCAGGCCTTGAGCTGCGCGGCCACGCGGCGGAAGCGCTCCTCGCCGCCGAAATGAGCGCGCAGCTTCTCGGCCTGGCGGTCGGCCTCGAATTGCTGCGCGGCCTCGGCCACCAGGGGCAGCAGCCGCTCGGAGGCGAGGTCATAGACCAGCTGCACCTGCTCGCAGGAGAAGCCGGCTTCGTGCAGCCGCTGGTTGATCTCGGAATCCGGGCCGCAGAGCTCGTGCTTCGGCTGCACCTGGTAGCCATCCGGCGATTCCGGGATGTTCATCATCTCGCGCCAGCGTCGGCGCTCCTCCTCATCGGCATCCGGGGCGGGGCGCGCGCTGCGTTGCGAGAGGCGGCGCTCCAGCTCGCGGTAGCTCTTGAGCAGGGCGTCCACGCGCATTTCGCCGCGCTCCGCATCCCAGAATTTCTCCGGCACTTCGGCCGGGCGCGTGCCGGCGGGGGTGGCCCCCACGGGGGCGAGGCCCGTGGGAACAAGAGCGGTGTCGAGCAGGTTGTCGGGCATGGTCGGGATCACTCCGGTTGGACCGAGGGAGAGGGCGCCAGAATTTCGGCCGGCGCGCCGAGGGTGCGGGCGAGCCAGCGGGCGGCGGCGGGGGCATTCACCTGCGCTGCCGCGGCCTCGCCCATCCTCGAGACGGCATCGAGGAAGAGCAGCGTGTTCGCCGCATCGGCACGGCCCTGCACACGGGCGAGCGGGCTTTCGTAGCGCAACGTGACGCGCCCCTGGTCGAGCAGCACGGGCGGCACCTCGCCGCGCCGGGCGAGGATGGCGAGGCAGCGGGCGACGAGCGGCGTCAGCAGTTCCGACTGCAGGCGGCCATAGGTGGCGCCCAGCAACCGCGCGGTCTCGGCGCTGCGCTCCAGCACCTCGGTCGCCGTCATGCGCTGGTCGCGGATCACGCCTAGCCGATCGGCCAGCAGCGCGGTGCGGATGCGCGCGCGCAGATCGTTCAGCACGAGCTGCGAGACGTCGAAGTTGCCGGGCGCGGCGAGCGGCGTGAGGCCCGCGCTGCCCGGTGCCTTGGGGATGATGGCGCCGGGCGTCAGCTGCACGGTGGCCGGGTTCAGCACGCCGTCATCCTCCGCCTGCCAGATGCCGGTGACGGCGATGGAGGCGTTCTTCAGCACGAGTTCGACAACGCGGTTGGCGGTGCGGATGTCCGGTAGGGCCTTGATGACGGGGCCGCGGCCATAGACTTCCCCCGGCGCCTTCAGCCAGCGAAAGGCGATGAAGGGCGCATCGGCGAAGCGGCCCTGCGCCACGAAGAGCGGCGCCTTCACCCCCGGCGCATCAAAGACGGCGGCGTAGCGGTGGCCCTGGCCGTCGGGCCAGACCGCCTCGACCAGGCGGTGCTTCACGGGCTCCGGCGCATCCGCCTCGGCCGCGGCCTCGCGCTGGAGGGCGGCCGGAATCTCCGCGAAGGGAAAGCGGCGCAGCATCTCGCCCGTGCTGAGGCGCGCCTCGCGGAACACCGTGTCGAGCCGGCCGGCGGGGCCTTCCTCCAGCACGGCGGTGCGGACCGGCACGGCAGTGAAGCGCAGCGCGGTGCTCTCGCCCGGCGGCGCTTCCTCAACCAGCATGATGCCGGTGCCGGTGATGACCAGGTCGAGGAAGGCCTGGTGCATCTCGACCGCGAAGTTGGAGCGGTCGAGATGCGCCTGCAGCGTCTCGGCCGTGGCTTCGAGCGCGGTGGCCTCGGCGGGCTCGGCCTGGCCGCGGGCGGGGGCGAGGCCAAACCAGCGGGACCAGGGCGGCGTGAGTTCGGCCAGGAGGGAGGCGGCGAGCTGCTCGGTCGCGTCGGCCGCGGTCGCGTCATAGAGGCTGGCCGCCTCGTGCGGGGCGGGCAGGACATGGGCGTAGGCGTCGCGCCAATTGCCCTCATGCGGGCGGCGGCGGCTGATGGCGGCGTCGTGCCGGGCGAGGATCTGCTGCGGGGTCATGGCCGTCACTCGCCGAGCAGGGATTTGCGGCTGAGGGCGACCGGCAGCGGCGCCAGGACGCCGCGGGCCGAGGTGGCGATGGTGCCCTGGATGCCCTGCCGGGCGGCGGCGCGGCTTTCACGGCGCGCGGCTTCGGCCGTCTGCCCCGCCGGGCTGGCGGCGGGCTCGGGCGACGGGGCCGCCGCCGGGGGCGGGACCACCACGGGCTTCGGGGCGCGGAACAGGCCTGCCATGCGCGGCGATCTCCTGGCTGATGAGGGGGGGGGGCGGAACGCCAAAAGGGCCGGCCCCTGCCGCCCTGTGGGCGAAGGAGCCGGCCCCGCAAGCGGCCGGAAGGATGGGAGCCGGGGGCTGAACGCAATTCGCCCCTTGGCAGAAGTCTTCTACGCCCGGATTTGGCCGGTCGTCAAGTTTTTTTTCCTAGATTCAATCATTCGCGTCAGGGCGCGATGCAGGCCGGCCGGCGTGATCGCGAAAGGCGCATGCGGGCCCAGCACCGCGCGGCAGATGGAGACGCAATTGAGGGGCATGCCGCGCAGCGGGACGCCGAGTGCCTGCTCCTCCAGCGGGTAGGGGCCGAGCGGCAGCAGCCCCGCCCGGCGATAGAAGCCGGGCAGGTCATAGCCAGCGGGGACGGCGAGGCGGGCGAGGAGGAGGCGGCCCGACAGCGGGTCCAGCACCATCCAACCGGCCTCGTCCTGGAGGGCGGCGAAACAATGGCGGAAGCCCGGCCGGAGCAGGCGCTGCCAGCCATGATCGGCGCGGCCAGAAAAGACGATCCAGGCGCGCTGCGGGGGGTGGTGGCGGCGATGGGCGGGCCGCGCGGGAATGCGGCCCGCGCTCATTCCGCCCGGCCGGACAAGGGGGCGGAGAACTGAATGATGTCAGCGGCATGCACGCCCGGTCCCGGCGCGCCGGCGACGATGCCCTTGACCCGCAGCGGCCATTCCAGGCGGTTCATCGCCTCGCGCCAGAGGCGATGGTCGCCGCTTTCCTGCAGGTGCCGGGGGGAAGGGGCGGTGCCGCGTTCGCCCCAGAGGCGCATGACACGGGCATGCGCCAGTTCGATGCGCCGCTGACGGTACAGGCGGTCGAGGCACTTGATCACGTCATCCGGCTCGCAGGGGCGGGGCGTCAGGCCCTTGCCGGCGCTGATCCGCGCTCCGTCGCGCCGGGCGACCAGCGCGGCCATGGTCCAGAACCAGGCATCCTCGGCGGAGGAGAAGGGCTCCGTCTTGGCGAACGTGGAGAAGCGGGGGGCATGGCTGGCGCGGGGGGCAGGGGGCATTGCGGCGTGCTTTCCTGTGGTGACCTGTTACGACAAACTGGAACATTTAGGGAACATAGAGGGACCACTGGTTGGCGCGCAAGAGAAATGAGCAACATTTTCCTATTGCGCGATGACGCCACACCTATGATGGTCCTCCCGCCATGCGACATGACGACATCTGGCGGGCGATTGATTCGCTCGCCGCCGAAAACGGGCTTTCCGCCTCCGGCCTCGCCCGCAAGGCGGGGCTGGATGCAACGGCGTTCAACCCGTCGAAGCGCATCGGGCCGGATGGCCGTGCGCGCTGGCCTTCGACCGAAAGCGTGGCGAAGGTGCTGAACGCGACGGGCGCTGGGGTGGAGGCCTTCGCGGCACTCGTCTCGGGCCAGGCGGCCCTGCCCAGCCTTTCGCGCGGGCCGCGGCCCTCGCGCCGGATCCCGCTGATCGGCTTGGCACAGGCCGGCGGCGAAGGGTTCTTCGATGATGCGGGATTCCCGGTCGGCGGCAGTTGGGACGAGATCAGCCTGCCCGAGATCAGCGACCCCAACGCCTATGCGCTTGAGATCTCTGGCGACTCCATGGAGCCGGTGTTCCGAGATGGGGATGTTGTGATCGTCTCCCCCGCCTCACCGGTGCGGCGCGGAGACCGGGTGGTGGTGCGGACCCGGCTGGGCGAGGTGATGGCCAAGGAACTCAAGCGCCAGAGCGCCAAGCGGATCGAACTGGCCAGCCTGAACCCGGCGCATCCGGACTACAGCTTCGATCTGCCCGATATCGCCTGGCTGCACCGGATTCTCTGGGCCAGCCAATAGGCCGGGTCCGCGCCTCGCACGTGCCGGCCCAGCACCGGACGGATCCCCCGCCCGGCGAAGCTGACCTCTGAGCCGAGGAAGCGCTACCGGAAAACCGGCACCGCGTCGTCATCTGCGGGCGGTGGCGGCGGCACCTCGATGGTGACGGAGGCCGGGTCCACGCCGGTGCCGCGGTCCAGGAAGAAGGTCACGCTCTCCGGCCAGAAGATCACGACGGCGACCAGGATGAGCTGGAGCACCAGCCAGGGGATCGCACCCAGGTAGATATCCTTCGTCAGCACGGATTTCGGCGCGATGGAGCGCAGGTAGAACAGCGCGAAGCCGAAGGGCGGGTGCATGAAGCTGGTCTGCAGGTTGATGCAGAGCAGCACGCCGAACCAGACGAGATCAATGTCGAGCTTGGCGGCCACGGGGGCGAGCAGCGGCACCACGATGAAGGCGATCTCGAAGAAATCGAGGAAGAAGGCCAGGAAGAAGATGAAGATGTTGACGAAGATCAGGAAGCCCGTCTGGCCGCCCGGCAGGTGGCTCAGCAGGTGCTCCACCCAATGCGAGCCGTCCACGCCCTGGAAGACCAGGCTGAAAACGGTGGCGCCGATCAGGATGAAGATGACCATCGAGGTGATGCGCATGGTGTTGCCCATCGCCTCGCGCAGCAGCTTCCAGGTGAAGGTGCCGTTCATCATCGCCAGCAGCACGGCGCCGACGGCACCCATCGCCCCCGCCTCGGTCGGCGTGGCGAGGCCCATGAAGATGGTGCCGAGCACCAGGAAGATCAGGCCGATGGAGGGCACCATGCCCTTCAGCACCCGCCGGTAGAGCGGCCAGCCGCGCGGCATCAGCGCTTCGGGCGGCAGCGGCGGCATCTTGTGCGGGGCGATGATGGACACCACCGCGATGAAGCCGATGAAAAGCAGGATCTGCAGGATCGAGGGGCCGATGGCGCCCGCATACATGTCGCCCACGCTCTTGCCGAGCTGGTCGCCCAGCACGATCAGCACGAGCGAGGGCGGGATGAGCTGGGTGATGGTGCCCGACGCCGCGATGACGCCGGTCGCGATCCGCATGTCGTAGCCGTAGCGGATCATGATGGGCAGCGAGATCATGCCCATGGCGATGACCGAGGCCGCGACCGTGCCGGTGATGGCGCCGAGCACCGCGCCCACCAGGATCACCGCATAGGCGAGGCCGCCCGGGATCTTGCCGAAGAGCTGTCCCGTGCCCTCCAGCAGGTCCTCGGCTAGGCCGCAGCGTTCCAGGATGGCGCCCATCAAGGTGAAGAAGGGGATCGCCAGCAGCAGGTCGTTCGAGAGGATGCCGAAGACGCGCAGCGGCAGATTGCCGAGATAGGCCGTGGTGAAGAAGCCGAGCTCGATCGAGAGGAAGCCGAAGAACAGCCCCACGGCGCAGAGCGAGAAGGCCACCGGGAAGCCCAGCAGCAGGAAGAGGACGAGGCCGCCGAACATGAGCGGCGGCATGATGTCGAGGGTCATGGACCAGCTCTCACTGTTCGGGCCGCTGGTATTCGGTGACGACGGCAACCCCTTCGACGGGGCCGCGCAGCAGCGCGCAGCGCTTGATCAGCTCCGACAGGCCCTGCAGGACCAGCAGGAAGAAACCGAGCGGCAGGAGGAACTTGGCCGGCCAGCGCAGCAATCCGCCCGGGCTCGCCGAGCCCTCGTTGCGGATCAGGCTCTCCATGAAGAAGGGCCAGGTCATCCAGGTCAGCAGCAGCATCCCCGGCAGGAGGAAGACAATGATGCCGAAGATGTCCACGTAGATCCGCCCGCGCTCGCTCATCCAGCCGTAGAACAGGTCCACCCGGACATGTTCGTTGCGGAACAGGGTGTAGCTGGCGCCCAGCATCACCACGGCGGCGAAGAGGTACCACTGCACCTCAAGCCAGGCATTGGAGGAGAAGTTGAAGCCGTAGCGGCTCATCGCGTTGCCCGCGCTGATCCCGCAGGCCAGGAGGATGCACCAATCGGCTAGGCGGCCGAATTTCTCGTTCATCCAGTCCACGCCCCGGCTGAAGGCCAGAAGCACACCCATCGCGACCTCCCCGCCGGAAATGCGACACGCGGGCCTGCGGCATGCCCACGTCGCGCCCGCGTGACGCTCCCTAAACATGATTTTCGGCTTGTCCAGCCTGGAAGAGGCGCCCTTTGGGGCCTCGCCCTCCCCGCAGGGGCTGTTAAGCTCCGCTCGATGGCAAGGCGAATCGAAGATGCGGCGCTCAGGTGCCGCCCGTCGCGGGGTGACCCGTGCTGACGCTGCTGGGCGCCTGCTTCCTCGCCTTGCTGGCGCTGGCGGCCTGGGGCGCCACGGGGCGCGCGTCGCGCTGGATGTTCCTCGGCAGCGCGTTGGCGAGCGCCGGGCTCGGCCTTGTGGGGCTGGTTGGCGTGCCGGCCGCCACATTGCCCTTTGGGCCCCCATGGGGCGCCGCGCAGGTCGCGGTGGATGCGCTGGCGGGTTGGTTCCTGGTGATCCTGGCGGTCGCGGCCGTGCCGGCCTGCCTCTTCGCCGCCGCCTCCCCGCCGCCACCCCGGGCCGAGGGCGCGGCCTTCCCCCTCTTCCTGGCCGGGATGGCGCTGACGCTGGTCGCGGCCGATGGCTTCTCGCTGATCCTGGGCTTCGAGCTGATGTCGCTCGCCTCCTGGGCGCTGGTGGCGGCGCGGCATGCGACGGGGGCCGGGCGAAGGGCGGCACGGCTCTATCTGGCCTTCGCGGCCTTCTCCGGCCTCTGCCTGATCGGCGCAGTCGGGCTGCTCGCCGGGGGCGGGCTTGGCTTCGCCGCAATGCGCGCCGCCCCACCCGAGGGGTGGCGCGCGACCGCCATTCTGCTTCTCGTGCTGCTTGGCGCCGGTTCCAAGGCGGGGCTCGTGCCCTTCCATGTCTGGCTGCCGCTGGCCCATCCGGCGGCGGCCAGCCCCGTCTCGGCACTGATGTCGGGGGCGATGGTGAAGATCGCGCTTTATGTGATGATCCGCCTGCTGTTCGACCTCTCCGGCGCCGCCCAGCCCGCCTGGTGGGGGCTGCCGCTGGTGGGCCTGGGTGTGGCGACCGCGCTGATCGGCGCGCTGCGCGCCAATCTGGAGCGCGACACCAAGGCGATCCTTGCCTGCTCCACACTGGAAAACATGGGACTGATGGTGGCCGCCCTCGGCCTGGCGCTCGCCTATCGTGGGGCCGACCTGGTGCCGCTCGCCTCCGTGGCGCTGGCGGCGGCGCTGCTGCACGCGCTGAACCACGCGGCCTTCAAGACGCAGCTCTTCCTCTGCCTGGGCGCGGTGTACAGCCTGGCTGGCAGCCGCGATCCCGACCGGCTCGGGGGGCTGATCCACCGCATGCCCTGGGTGGCGGGATGCGCCCTGCTGGGTGTGCTCTCGGCCGCTGCGCTGCCGCCGCTTTCGGGCTTCGCCAGTGAATGGCTGCTGCTCCAGGCGCTGATCCAGGGCTTCCGCGCCTCCGACATGTCGGTCCAGCTCATCGCAGCCGCCTCGCTCGCCGTGGTTGGCATGGCGATCGGGCTGGCCGCCGCCGCGATGGTGCGCCTCTTCGGCCTGGTCTTCCTGGGGCGGCCGCGCACGCCGCGGGTGGCGGGCGCGCCGGATGCCGGGGGGCTGATGCGCGTGGCCCTGGTGCTTCCGAGCCTGCTGACGCTGGTGCTTGGCCCCCTCGCGGCGGTGGCGCTGGGCATGCTCGACCAGCCGATCCGTGAGGTATTGGGGCCGCAGGCGGGGGCGCCGCGCTTCGGGCTGGAGCTGGCCCTTGGCGATGGCGGCTCCCGCTACCTGCCGGGTCTCGCGGCCCTTCTGCTGGCGCTCGCTGTGGGCGGCCTCGTGCTGCTGGTGCGCCGGCGCTCGCCGCGCGCGCCCAGCCGCGGCCCGGCCTGGGATTGCGGCTTCCTGCCGCCACCGCCGCACATGCCCTTCGGCGACCCGCTGAGCCAGGTGAGTGCGCTGGGCCTCGGCCAGCCGATCCGGCGCAGCCTCGGCGGCCTCGCCATCGCGCCGCGCGAAGCGCTGGTGAACCAGCCCCCTGGCTCCCCCGCCGCGGCCACGCTGCGCGTGGAAGGCAAGGATCGGGGCTTCACCTGGCTGCTTTACCCGTTGGCCCGCACCCGGCGTGGGCTCGCGCGGGAGGCGGAGAAGCTGCGCGGGCTGAGCCTGCGCTTCTACCTGGGCCTCACCTTCGGCACGCTGGTCTCGCTGTTGGCGCTGGTTGCCCTGCTGGAGCGCAGGTGATGGCGCTCCTCGGCAGCTTCCTCACGCAATTGCTGCACATCGCGCTGATGCTGGCGGCGGCGCCGCTGCTGGTGGGCGTGGTCCGCTGGCTGAAGTCGCGGCTGATGGGCCGGCGCGGCCCGCATCCGATGCAGCCCTGGCGCGACCTGCTGAAGCTGTTGCGCAAGCGACCGGTGCTGGCCGATGGCGCGAGCCTCGTCTCGCGCGCCGCCCCCTACATCGCGCTCGGCGCCACGCTGCTGGCGGCGGCGCTGGTGCCGAGCTTCGCCTTCGGCATGGCGCTCTCGCCCATGGCGGACCTGCTGCTGATCGGCGGCCTGCTCGCGCTCTCGCGCGTGGCGCTGGCGCTCAACGGGCATGACGCGGGCACGCCCTTCGGCGGCCTGGGTGCCGCGCGTGAGATGACCTTCGCGGTCTTCGCGGAGCCCGCGCTGATGGTCTGCGTCATGGTCTTCGCGGTGCTGATCGGCAGCACCAACCTCAATGCCATCGGCTTTGGGCTGGCCGATGGGCAGCTTGGCCTGCGCGTCTCGCTCCTCTTCGCCGCCGTGGCGCTGGTCGCGGTGGCGCTGGCCGAAAACGCGCGGGTGCCCGTGGACAATCCGGCGACGCATCTGGAACTCACCATGGTGCATGAGGCGATGCTGCTGGAGGCCTCGGGCCGGCACCTGGCGCTGTGGGAGATGCAGGCGGCGCTGAAGCTGCTGGTCTGGCTCGGCCTGCTGGCCACGCTCTTCGTGCCATACGGTACAGCGGCACCGGGCAGCGGGCCCTTCGCCTGGGGCATGGGCTTCGTCCTCTGGATGGCGAAGATCGGGCTGCTGGCGCTGGCGCTGGCGGTGTTCGAGAGCGCGATCGCCAAGATGCGCGTCTTCCGCGTGCCGGAATTCCTGGGGGGCGCGCTGATGCTGGCGCTGCTGGCGGCGGCCTTGATCTTCGTCTCGACGGGGCTGGCATGAACGGGCAGGGGGCCGCGTGATGGGCTTCGGCGACACCGCCTACGACGTGGCGCATGTGCTGGGCGGCGCCATGCTGCTCATCTCCTTCGTGCTGCTCTACCAGCGGCGCATCTTTGCGCTGGTGAATGCGCTGGCGCTGCAAGGTGTCGTGCTGGCGCTGGCGGCCGTCTGGCAGGGCTATGTGCAGGGCGCGCCGCAGCTCTACATCACCGCGATCATTGCGCTCGCTGCCAAGGGCGTGCTGATCCCGATCTACTTGCGGCGCCTCGTCACGCAATTGCCGCCGGCTCGCCGGGCCGAGCCCGCCTCGGGCATCGGTGCCAGCATGATCGCGGGCTTCCTGCTGGTCGGCCTCAGCATCCTCGTCGTGCTGCCCGCCACCGCCGGCGCCCGGGCGCTGGCGCGGGAGGATTTGGCCATCGCGCTCTCGGTCGTGCTCCTCGGCCTGCTGATGATGGTGACGCGGCGCACGGCGCTGGCGCAGATCGCGGGGCTGATGACGCTGGAGAACGGCCTGGTGCTGGCCGCCGTCGGTGTCGCCGGCATGCCGCTGGTGGTGGAGCTCTCGACCGCGGGGCTCGTGCTGGTCATCGCCGTCATCGCCGGCGTCTTCGCGCGCGTGCTGCATGAGCGCTTCGACAGCCTGGACACCTCGGTGCTCGATCCCCATCGCGGGGAGGGCACATGACGCTCTGGCTCATCCTTGTCCCGGCGCTGGCCGCGGCCTTGTGCGCGGCGCTGCCGGCGCAGGCGGCGCGGCTGAACATCCTGGCCTCGGGCGTCACGCTGCTGCTGGCGCTGCTGCTGCTGGGCGAGCCCGCGGGCACGGGCTGGCTGCGCGCCGATGCGCTGAACACGCCCTTCATCCTCATCGCCGCCGTCGTGGGCTTCGGCACGGCGGTCTTCTCCGCGCAGGACATCGCGGGGGAGGGCTTCGACACCGGGCAGAGCCGCGCCTACCACGCCGCCTTCCAGGGCTTCATGGCGGCGCATTTCATGGCCCTGATGGCCGATAATCTCGGTGTCATGTGGGTCGCGATCGAGGCGGGCACGCTCGCCTGCGTGCTGATGGTGGCACTTCACCGCACGCCCTCGGCGATCGAGGCCGCGTGGAAGTTCTTCATCCTCTGCGGCGTCGGCATCGCCTTGGCCCTCTTCGGGCTGATCGTGCTGGCGCTGGCGGCGCAGCCGGTGGCCGGCCATGCCGAGGGGCAGTTGTCCTACAGCGTGCTCCGCGCGCTGGCGCCGCAGGCCGATGCCGGGCTGCTCAACCTCGCCTTCATTTTCCTGCTGGTGGGCTTCGGCACCAAGGCGGGCCTCGCACCGCTGCATTCCTGGCTGCCCGATGCCCATGCCGAGGGGCCGACGCCCATCGCCGCCGTGCTCTCGGGCCTGCTGCTGAACGCCGCCATGCTCGCCATTCTCCGCGGCAAGAGCATCGTGGCCGCGCATCCGGACACGATCCCGCCCGGCACCTTCCTCATCGTGATGGGCCTGGTCACGCTGCTGCTGGCCGGCTTCTCGCTCTGGCGGCGGCGGGATGCGAAGCGCCTCTTCGGCTGGAGCAGCATCGAGCATATGGGCATCGCGGCCATCGCCTTCGGGGTCGGCGGTGTCGCGGGGCACATGGCGGGGCTGCTGCACCTCTGGGGGCATTCGCTGGTGAAGTCGGCGGCCTTCTTCGCCATCGGCCGGGCGGTGCGCATCAAGGGCGCGCAGCAGATGGCGGCGATCGGCGGGCTTGCCACCTCGCACCCCGCGCTGGGCTGGGGGTTGGCGCTCGCCATGGCGGCGCTGGCGGGGCTGCCGCCCTTCAGCCTCTTCGCCTCGGAATTGCTGCTGGCGACGGCGATGGGGCGCGAGGCGCCATCGCTGCTGCCGTTGTTCATCCTGGGCCTGCTCATCGCCGGGACGGCGCTGCTGCATGCCATGCAGCGCCTGTGCTTTGGTCTGCCCACGCCGCAGCCCGCACCCATGGCTGCCGGCCTCGCCACCCTGCTGCCGCTCTGGGGCCATCTGGTCCTGGCGATGATCCTCGGCGTGGCGTTGCCCGGGCCTCTCTCGCGCATGCTGCTGGAAGCGGCGAGGGGTCTCGCATGACGCGCGCGCTTATCGAATCCGGCCAGCGCATGGGCTGCACGCCCTGGCCGCGCTTCCTGCTGGATGCACGGCGCTGGTCCGCCCTCGCCCCAGCGCCGGGCCTCGCCTTGCTCGGCCTCTGGGGCGAGGCGGGCTTCGCCCATGCGGCCTTCCTGGACGAGACGCGGCTGGAGGTGCTGATCGCCTCCGTCCCGGCGGAGGAGGGGCGCATCCCTGCCCTTTCGTCGCTCTGGCCGGGTGCGGCGCTGTTCGAGCGCGCGCTGATGGACCTCTGGGGCATCGCGGCCGAAGGGGGGACGGATGCGCGCCCCTTCCTGGACCATGGCCGCTGGCCGCTGCTGGCGCCGCTCGCCGCCCGCCCCGCCGCGCAGGTGCCGGATGCGACACCCATGGAATTCCTGCCGGCCACGGGTGAGGGCGTGCACATCATCCCCGTCGGTCCGATCCATGCCGGCGTGATCGAGCCCGGGCATTTCCGCTTCCATGTCCAGGGCGAGATCATCGTCCGGCTGGAGGCGCGGCTGGGCTACACGCACAAGGGCACGCTCTCGCTCATGCAGGGCAAGCCGCCGCGCGCCGCGGCGCGGTTCGCCGCCCGCCTTTCGGGCGACAGCACCGTCGCGCATTCGCTGGCCTTCGCCCGCGCGTCCGAGGCCGCGCTGGGGGTGGAGGCGCCCCCGCGGGCGCTGGCACTCCGCGCCGCCATGCTGGAGCTGGAGCGGCTGCACAATCACCTGAACGACCTCGGCTTCATCGCCAATGACGCGGCCTTCGCCGCGATCCATGCGCGCTGCGGCTGGCTGCGCGAAGGGTTGCTCCGCGCCCAGCGCGACGCCTTCGGGCATCGCCTGATGATGGACCGCGTGCTGCCCGGCGGCGTCGCGCAGGATCTGGCGCCCGAGGGGATCGCGGCGCTGCTTGGGGCGCTTGGCGCGATCGAAGCCGAACTTCCCGCCCTGCTCGGTCTCTACGAAACCCATGCGAGCCTGCAGGACCGCGTGCTCGGCACCGGCATCATGGAGCCGGGGCTGGTCGCGGGCTTCGCGCCGGGCGGTGTGGTCGGCCGCGCCGCGGGGCGCGGCTTCGATGCGCGGCTTCTGACTGGCGAGCTGGCGCCCGAGGCGCTGCTCATGCAGTCGGGTGCTGACGTGGATGCGCGCTGGCGGCAACGCCACGGCGAGGCGCAGCAAGCCATCGCCTTCCTGCGCGAATTGCTGCCCCGCCTGCCGGAGGGCGAACTCACCGTGCAGCTCCCGCCGCGCGGCGGCGAGGGTATCGCCCTGGTCGAGGGCTTCCGGGGCGAATGCCTGGCCTGGCTGCGCCTTGATGGCGCGGGCGGCATCGAGGCCTGCTGGCTCCGCGACCCCTCCTGGCTGCATTGGCCGCTGCTGGAGGCCGCGGTCATCGGCAACATCGTGGCCGACTTCCCGCTGATCAACAAAAGCATCAATGGCAGCTACAGCGGGGTGGATCTGTGAGCCCGCGCTTCGATGCCACCATTCCCATCCTGCGCATCTTCGACCTCGCGAAGGCGCGCGAGTTCTATGTGGATTTCCTCGGGCTGAGCTGGGACTGGGAGCATCGCTTCAGCCCCGATGCGCCGGTCTTCGCGCAGGTCTCGCGCGGCGGGCTGCTGCTGTTCCTCAGTGAGCATTTCGGCGACGGCACGCCGGGCACCAAGCTCATGCTGCGCATGACCGGGCTTGATGCGCTCCATGCGGAGTTGGCGGCGAAGGATTACCGCCACGCGCGCCCCGGCATCACAGTCCAGCCCTGGGGCTGGCGCGACATGGAGGTGGCCGACCCGTTCGGCAACCGGCTCGTCTTCACCGAAGCCATGGAGGAGGCCGCCTGATGCTCATCCCCAAGCTCTTGCGCAACCTCGTCTCCCGCCCGCTCACCGATGCGGCCCCGCCGCCGACGCCGCCCGAAATCGTGGAGGAGCTGCGCCTGCGCCTCGCGGAAGCGGCCGAGGCGCGGCTTGGCCGCTCGCTCGCCATCCGCCAGGTGGATGCGGGCAGTTGCAATGGCTGCGAGCTGGAGGTGAACGCGCTGCAGAACGTGGCGCATGACCTGGAGCGCTTCGGCCTGCGCTTCGTGGCCAGCCCGCGCCATGCCGACATCCTGCTCGTCACCGGCCCGCTCACGCGCAACATGGCCGAGGCGTTGCAACGCGCGCGTGCCGCCACGCCCGAGCCCTGCTGGGTGGTGGCGCTGGGCGATTGCGCGGCGGATGGCGGCGTGTTTCGCGGCAGCTACGCCGTGCTGGGCGGCGTGGAGGCGGCGCTGCCGGTGGACCTCGTCATCCCCGGCTGCCCGCCGGCGCCGGAGCAGATCCTGGAAGGGCTGCTGGCCCTCATCGAGGCGAATGGCTGAGGCTCACGCCGCCAGCAGTGCGCGCACCGCGTCAGGGCGCGGTATGGGCGCCACCGCGCCGTAGCCCGTCGTCGCGAGCGCGGCCGCCGCATTGGCGTAGGTCGCGGCCGTGAAGGGATCATCGCCGGCGAGCGTCCGGGCCAGGAAGGCGCCGCAGAAGGTGTCGCCCGCGCCGGTCGCATCCACGCTCGCCACGCGATGACCTGCCATGCGGCGGCGCTCCTCGCGCGTCGCCACCAGCGCGCCGGCCGCGCCGCATTTCAGCACCACCAATGGGCAAAGCCGCAGGTAGAAATCCGCCACGGCATCGGGGTCGGTGAGGCCGGTCAGCGCCGTTGCATCCTCGAGCGAGGGGAGGGCGATGTCAGCGCTGGCGATCGCTGCATGGATCACCGCCGCCGCCCGCGCCGCGGGCCAAAGCCGGAGGCGGAGGTTGGTGTCGTAGGAGACGCGCACCCCCGCTGCGCGGGCCAGCGCGATGGCGCGGAAGCCGGCATCGCAGGCGGCGTTGGAAATGGCCTGGCTGATGCCCGAGAGATGCAGGATGCGCGCACCCTGGATCGCCTCGGCCGGCACATCCTCCGGCCCCAGGCGGCTCGCGGCGGAACCGCTGCGGAAGAAGGCGAAGTGATGTCCCGCCGCATCATGCGTCACGAGGTAGAGGCCGGTGGGTGCCTGGGGATCGGTGCGGACGAAGCGGTGATCCACGCCCTCGGCGTCCCACAGCGCGCGGAAGGCGCGGCCGGCCGTGTCATCGCCAAGCGCGGAGATGTAGCCGACCGATGCCCCCTGCCGCGCCGCGGCGATGGCGGCGTTGGAGGTATCGCCGCCGAAGCCCTCCAGATAGAGCGAGCGCCCATCGGCATCGGGCGGCTGGCGGTTCAGCTCCAGCATCGGCTCGCCCAGGCAGAGCAGGTCCGGCGTCATGCGAGGGCAGCGCGCGCGGCGGCCTGCAGCGCTTCCTTGTCGCCGGCCGCGATCAGCGCCTCATCGGCGAGCTTGCCGCCCATGCCGACAAAGGCGGCGCCGGCCGCAAACCATTCGGCCGTGTTGCGCGGGTCCACGCCGCCGGTCGGGCAGAAGGCGACCCCCGGAAACACGGAGCGGAGCGCCTTCAGGTGCGAGGTGCCGCCGCTGGAGGCGGGGAAGATCTTCACCGCATCGGCGCCCGCGCCGAGTGCCGCGCGCACCTCGGTCGGCGTGAAGGCGCCGGGCAGCATGGCGGCCCCGGCCGCACGCGCCACGGCGCAGACCTCCGCGTCCACCCAGGGTGTGACCAGGAATTGCGCGCCCGCCGCGAGGCAGGCGCGCGCCGCTTCCGCATCCGGCACCGTGCCCGCGCCCACCAGCAGGCCGGGATCGGCCGCGAGCGTGCGGATCAGCCCGATCGCGCCGGGCGTGGTGAGCGTGATCTCAATGGTGGTGATGCCCACTTCGCGCAGCCAGTCGACGGCAGTGGCGGCATGCGCCGCCGTGCTGGTGCGGATCACCGGGATGACCCGCGCCTGGGCGAGCCGCGCGACGACCGGATGCATGCTACAGGAAGCGCGTATAGACGATGAAGCCGAGATGCTTGGCCACCTTGTCGTAGAGCAGCCGCCCCGCCGTATTGGTCACCTGCGTCTGCCAATAGACCCGCGCCGCGCCGTCGCCTTTGGCGCGCTCGGCCACCGCCTCGATCAAGGCGCGGCCGATGCCCTGGCCGCGCAATTCCGGCAGGGTGAAGAGGTCATGCAGGTAGCAATTGGGCGCGATCGCCGTCGTCGTCCGGTGATAGACGAAATGGGTGAGGCCGATCAGCTTGCCCTCGCGCTCCGCCACCAGGGCGTAAACCGGCTCATAGGGGTCGAAGAAGCGCGCCCAGGTCATGGCCGTGATGGCGGGGTCGAGGGCGGTCGGGCCGATCCGCTCGTAGAAGGCGTTGTAGCCCTCCCAGAGCGGCAGCCAGGCGGCGTGGTCCTCGCGCCGGATGGGGCGGATGGTGAGCATGGGTTGCCTCCTCGTTCGCCCCGCATTGGATCACCGAAGCCCCGCCTGCGCCAGTTCCAGCGTCACCTTGCGCCGGATGGCGGCGGCGAAGCTCGCCCAATCCGGTGCCGCCATGGCGAAGCCGCCGGGGGTGATGGCGTTCTCGCGCAGCCAATTGCCGGCGTCGTCGGTGCCCACCCCCAGCGCATTCACGCACACGCCCTGCACCTCGGCATAGGCGCGAGCCTGCTGGGTGCGGGCCTCGGCGGCCTCGCCATCGGTGACGAGATCGATCACCTCCTCATCCGGCGCGCAGGGCGGTGCCGCGAGCCGGTCGAGGGCGGCGAAGATCGCGCCGCCGATGTCCGTGCCGGCGGCCGCGCCGCGCGGGGCGTTACGCAATGCGGCGGCGAAGCCCTGGGCATCCCCGGCGCTGCGCAGGATGCGCCAGGGCACCATGTCCCGCGCGTCATCGCTGAAGGAGAGGGCGGTGACGGCCACGCCGGGCCCGCGCTCAATGGCGCGCAGCGCGGAAGCATCCTCGAAGGCGGCGGCGTGGCCCTCGGCCTGGAGCTGCCATTCCGCCGGGAAGATGGAGGCGCTGGCGTCGAGCAGCAGGACGAGTGCGATGGCGCAGGCGCTCATGACAGCATGCCCCGAAAGCTCGGGACATCGGCGCCGGGCGCGGGGCTGACGGTGAGCGCGTCATTGAAGAAGCCGCAGAAGGAATCCGCATGGAAATGGCCGTTGCCGCGCTGCGTCTGCACCAGGCCCCACGGATTCCCGGCCGGCCGCAGGCTGCCGGCATTGTAGGCGATGGCGACAAGCGGCGGATCGAATCCCGTCACCCGTGCCTGGCGCGCGATGAAGGCCGCGCCGGCCGCGGCGGAGACGCCGGCGTCGAGCAGTGCCGCGCGGTCCAGCTTCGGCTCGCCCAGCGCCTCGCGCGCGGAGGAGATCAGCGTCTGCATCAGCCCCGGCGAGACGCGGTGCGGTGTGGCGGCATCCGAGGTGAAGCCCGGCTCCTCCCGCACCGCCTCTGCGCGGCCGCCGCTTTCGGTGCAGGCGGTGGCGATCAGGAGTTCCACCGGCGCGGCGAAGCGGCGCGCGGCGGCCTCCAGCGGCGCCTGGTGCCGCGCCCAGCAAGCGGCGGCGAGGCGGGGCGGCGTGTTGCCGGGCGCGGCCTCGCCCTCGATGGCGAGGCCCTGTGGCGTGAGGCGCCAGCGCCGCACGCCACGGCCGAGCGGCGGCCCGTGCCACTCCAGCAGCGGCGGCAGGAACGGGCGCAGCGCCTCGGGCCAGGGGCGCTCCCGGCGCAGCACGGGCTGGCCGGTGAGGCGCGCCCAGGTCTCGGGGCCGACCACGCCATCGGCGGAGAGGCCCTCGCGCCGCTGGAAGCCGGCCACGGCATCGCGCGTGGCGGGGCCATAGACGCCATCGGCCTCGCCGCGCAGCGCGCCGGCGCGGATGAGGGCGAGCTGGGCCGTGCGGACATCAGGGCCGGTCGTCAGCGGTAGGCGGAAGGCGAGGGGGCGGGCGAGGGTCATGGCGTGGCTCCACAGGCGGGGAGGGTGGCGATGCGCAAAGCGAGGTCCCGCGCTTCGCGCGAGGCGGGCGGCGCGACGGCAAGGCCCGCGCGGGCGGCGTCGCAGCGCTGGGGTTCGGTCCCGGCGCCGGGCCGGGCGGCGATGAGCGCGGCGCGGGCGCCGAGCAGGGGGGCGCGGCCGGGCGGGGCGGCGGCGATGGCGGGTGCGGCCCGCGCCACCTCCTGCGCCGCCTCGGCCGGGGGCAGGAATTCGGCGAGGCAGAGCCGCGCCTGGGCCTCACCCGCCGCCAGGGCCGGGCTTGGGGCCAGGGCGCGGGCGGCGGTGTAGGCTTCCGCGGCGCAGGGCAGGTGCTCGCGCGTGCCGGGGCAGGCGGCACCGGGGACGCGGGCCGCCATCGCAAGGCCCATGCAGGCCTCGGCGCGGCGGGCATGCAGGCGCGCGCAGGCGGTGTGGCCGGCGGGGCAGGCGACGGGCTCGGCCGCGATCTCGGCAGGCGAGGCCTGTTCCCAGCGGGCGAGCTGCGCCAGTGGCGGGTCGAGCAGGGCCGCGACCGGCATGCAGCCGGCCAGCAGCAGGAGGAGGGCAATCCTCATGCCGCCAGCTCCCGCAGCAGGGGGATCGGGTCGGTGTCGCTCTCCCGCAACTCGCTGAGCAGCAGCGTCAGCGCCTGGAGCGCCGCCTTCGCGGATTCTGGGCCGTCCTGCGGCAAGGTGGCGCTGGTAGCGGGGCTGGCGCCGGGCTGGCTGAGCGCGCCGGCGACGCGGCCGATCAGCTCCGGCGCCAGGTCGGCCTGGACGCGGTCCTCCAGCAGGGCCTGGCGGAACTCGGCGAGGCCCGCCTCCGCCTCGGCCGGATTGGCGAAGCCCGGGAAGCGCGCCCAGAGCAAGGCGGCCGCGTCAGGGCGCAAGCAGGTGTCGAGCAGGGTGGCGAGGAAGCCGGGCTCGGCGAGGCGGGGCGTGAAGATCCGCGCGAAGATGGGGGCGGCTGCCAGGCGCAGCTCGGCCGAGGCGGGGGTGATGGCACCGGGCTCGAACAGCGCGGGGTCATGCGGCGCGTCCAGCAGCCGGGCGCGGAACCGGCGCCAGGCGGCCGCACCCAGGTTCCAGCCGAGGCCGAGCAGCAAGGCAAGGCCCGCGACCGGCCCGCCCATCGCGGCCGGCAGCAGGGGGGCGGCGGCACGCAGCAGGGCGGGCAGCGGCCCCTCGCGCCCCGTGAGTGCCTCGGTTGCGGCCTGCAGCGCGCCGAGGTCGGGCAGGGTGCGGGCCGCGGCCAGCGCCTGCTCGGCCTGGGCGATCAGCGCCCCGGCCTGGGGCGGGATCAGGCCGTCGGGCAAGGCGGGCCCGATGCGCTGGACCAGCAGCCGCGCGACGCCCAACTGGCGTTCCAGGCGGGCGATGGCCTCGCCGGCCAGCGCGGGCTGGCTGGCCTGGGCGGCGGCCTCGCGCGCGGCCGCCTCGCTCTGGCGGAGTGCCTCGTTGGCGCGGGTCTGACCGTCCAGCGCCTCGCCCAGGCGGCGGGCGGCCTGGGCCTCGGGGCCGGTGGAGCGGGCGCCGAAGTAGTAGCCGAAGACGCCGGCGATGATGCCGTTCACATAGCCGGCGATGGCGTCGTTCAGCGCGAGGCTCTGGCTGAACAGCAGCAGCGGCAGGCCGATCACGCCGACGATCAGCGCCAGCAGCGCCCGCACCGTGCCCTCGGGCAAGGCGAGGGGCAGGTCACGCAGGGCGGAGAGCTGCTCGGGCGTGGTCGCGGGGTCGCGCAGCAGGGTGAAGCAGCGGGACGCCAGCCACCAGAGGAAGCCGGCGAAGCCGAGGCCGACCAGGAAGACCAGCAGGGCGGCCAGGCTCGCGGGTGCCGCGGCGAGCGGTGCGATCCCGGCGAGGCGCGCCGCCAGCAGGACGATGACGGCAGCGAGGCCGCTGAGAAGGATGGCGACGGGGGGGATCAGGAAGCTGGGCAAGGCGGGGGACCTCCGAGCATGGTCCCTCATATGTTCTTATTTTGTTCTGGTTTGCAAGCAAAAAGAGGATTGTGATCCTATGAACGATTCAAAATGGCAGGAAAAACAGCCTGTTCAGGCGGGCGCGCGCACTAGCAGCCCCTGGCGATGCAGCTCCTCCGCGATCTGCACGGCGTTCAGCGCCGCACCCTTGCGGAGATTGTCGGAGACGCACCAGAAGGCGAGGCCATGCGGCACCGTCGGGTCCTTCCGCAGCCGGGAGATGAAGACCTCATCCTCGCCGGCGGCGTCGAGCGGCGTGATGTAGCCGGCGTCCTCGCGCTTGTCGAAAAGGTTGATGCCCGGCGCCTTGCCCAGCGCGGCCCGCGCCTCGGCCACGGTGATCGGGTTCTCGAACTCCACATGCACCGCCTCGGCATGGCCGATGAAGACCGGCACGCGGACGCAGGTGGCGAAGACCTGGATGTCGGGGTCGAGGATCTTCCGCGTCTCGACCGACATCTTCCACTCCTCCTTCGTCGCGCCATCATCCATGAACTTGTCGATATGCGGGATGACGTTGAAGGCGAAGGGCTTGGTGAACTGCTCGATCGTCGGCAGGTCGTTCACGAAGCTGCCCTTGGTCTGGTTGAAGAGCTCATCCATGCCCTCCTTCCCGGCGCCGGAGACGGATTGGTAGGTCGAGACCACGACGCGGCGGATCCGCGCCAGATCGTGCAGGGGCTTGAGCGCCACCACCATCTGGATGGTGCTGCAATTGGGATTTGCGATGATGCCGCGCTTGCGGAAGCGCTTGAGCGCCTGGGGGTTCACCTCCGGCACCACCAGCGGCACGTCATGGTCCATCCGGAACTGGCTGGTGTTGTCGATCACCACGCAGCCCTGGGCCGCCGCGCGCGGCGCATGGATGGCCGAGACGGCCGCACCCGGGCTGAACAGCGCGATGTCCACACCGGCGAAGTCGAAGGTCTCGAGGTTGCGGACCTTGAGGACGGTCTTGTCGCCGAAACTGATATTCTGCCCGGCCGACCGGGGGGAGGCCAGCGCGAAGGCCTCGCTGACCGGAAAGTTCCGCTCGGCCAGGATCTTGAGGATTTCGCGCCCGACGGCGCCCGTGGCGCCCGCGACGGCGATTTTGTAGGCCATGGGAAAGCTCCGTCCGCTGTGGCGAGGCATGTAGGCCCTGGGTGGCCGGGCGTCCAGCAAAGGGCCAGCCCCCGCTTGATGAATGACCCTTCCGCCGCCATGTTACCGGGGCCGGCGCTGGGCCGGTCAAAATCGGGAAGGAAGATCATCATGGCCTGGAAGACCCCTCGCGTTACCGTCGTCTCGCTCGCGCTCGAGATCAACAGCTACGCCTGCGCCGAAATCGGCTGAGGCTGCGGCCCGGGCGGGTTCTGCCCGGGCATCTCCCATGTTGCGCGCCATCGTGTTGGGCGCGGGGGCCGGCGGCGGCTTCCCGCAATGGAATTCTGCGGGCCCCGGTTGCGTGCGCGCGCGGGCTGGCGACCCGCTGGCCAGGCCGCGCAGCCAGGCCTCGCTCGCCGTCAGTGCGGATGGCTTGCGCTGGCTCCTGGTCAACGCCTCCCCCGATCTCAGGGCGCAGATCGCCGCTACTCCCGCCTTGCATCCGCGCGCCACGCCGCTGCGCAACTCGCCCATCGCCGCCGTCGCCCTGACAGGTGCAGAGGTGGACACCATCGCGGGCCTTTTGAACCTGCGCGAACGGCAGGGCTTCCGCCTCTATGGCGCGCCGCAGAGCCTGGCCGTGCTGGACGAAAACCCCATCTTCCGCGCGCTGAACCCGGATTTCGTGCCGCGCGAGGCGATGCCGCTCAGCACCCCCCTCATGCCACGGGATGGGCAGGGCGAAGCGCTCGGCCTGACGCTCGAGGCCTATTCGGTGCCCGGCAAGGTGCCGCTCTTCGCCGAGGGCGCGGGCGACCCTGGCCTGGCGGATGAGGGGGAGGCGGTGGGCCTGGCCATCTCTGCCGGTGGGGCCGCGCTGCATTACATCCCCGGCTGCGCCATGATGACCGACGCGCTGCGCCAGCGCCTGACCGGTGCCGCCTGTGTCATGTTCGACGGCACGCTCTTCACCGATGACGAAATGATCCTGGCCGGCGCCGGCCCCAAGACCGGCCGCCGCATGGGCCATATGCCGATGACCGGCGCCGGCGGCACGCTGGACGCCTTCGCAGCCCTCGGCGTGGCCCGGCGCATCTTCATCCATATCAACAACACCAACCCCGCCTTGCTGGATGACAGCCCCGAGCGCGCGCAGCTCGCCGCCGCCGGCTGGGAGGTCGCGCAGGACGGGATGGAGATTTCGCTGTGAGCCTGATGTCCCCGGATGAGTTGGAAGCGGCACTGCGCGGGATCGGCGCCGAGCGGTATCACATCCTGCATCCGTTCCATCACCTGCTTCACAACGGCAGGCTGAGCAAGGGCCAGGTGCAGGCCTGGGCGCTCAACCGCTACTACTACCAGGCCAATATCCCCGCGAAGGACGCCTCCCTGCTGGCGCGGCTGCCCACCACGGCGCTGCGCCGCGAATGGCGCCGCCGCATCGAGGATCATGACGGCGACGGCACGCAGCCCGGCGGCGTCGAGCGCTGGCTGGCCCTGACCGATGGCCTCGGCCTCGATCGCGACTACGTCACCTCGCTGCGTGGCCTGCTGCCCGGCACGCGCTTCGCCGTGGACGCCTATGTGCATTTCGTGCGCGAACGCAGCCTGCTGGAGGCCATCGCCTCCTCGCTGACCGAGATGTTCTCCACCAACATCATCCAGCAGCGCGTGGCCGGCATGCTGCGCAACTACGACTTCGTGAGCGAGGAGACGCTGGCCTATTTCAAGCCGCGCCTGACCCAGGCGCCGCAGGATGTGGATTTCGCGCTCGCCTATGTGAAGCAGCATGCCGACACGCGCGAGAAGCAGGAGCAGTGCCTCGCCGCGCTGCGCTTCAAATGCGACCTGCTCTGGGCCCAGCTCGATGCGCTGCATCTCGCCTATGTCGAGCCGCGCCTGGTGCCGCCCGGGGCCTTCCGGATATGAGCGGCCCGCTGCGCTTCGCCCCCGGCGTCCGCCTGCAGGAGGACAAGGCGCGCGGCCGCTGGATCATCATGGCGCCCGAACTCATGTTCATCCCGGATGAGATCGCGCTCGAGGTGCTGCGCCTGGTGGATGGCGTGCGGAACGAGGCGGCGATCGTGGCGGCGCTCGTCGAGAAATTCGCGGCGCCGGAGGAGGTGATCGGTGGCGATGTGGCGGCGATGCTGGACGATTTGATCGCCCGGGGCGCGCTGCGACGTGGTTGATTCGCCGCTCCGCGGAGGGGTTGATGCCCCGCTCGCCCTGCTGGCCGAGCTGACGCATCGCTGCCCGCTGCGCTGCCCCTATTGCTCGAACCCGAAGGAGCTGACCCGCGCGGCGGGCGAGCTTGCCACCGCCGAATGGGCGCGCGTCTTCGCGGAAGCTTCGGCGCTGGGCTGCCTGCAGGTGCATCTCTCCGGCGGCGAGCCCACGGCGCGGCGCGACATCGTGGAGATCGTGGCCGCCGCGCGCGCTTCCGGGCTCTACACCAACCTGATCACGGCGGGCGTGCTGCTCGATGCGGCCCTGATGGCCCGGCTGGTGGCGGCGGGCCTGGATCACGTCCAGCTCTCGGTGCAGGACGCGGAGGAGGCGGGGGCCGAGCGCATCGGCGGCATGAAGGGCGCCATGGCCCGCAAGCGGGCGGCGGCGGCGCTCGTGATGGAGTCGGGCCTGCCACTGACGCTGAACGCCGTGGTGCATCGGCAGAACCTGCACAATCTGGAGCGCCTCATCGAGATCGCGCTGGAATGGGGCGCGGGGCGGATCGAGGTGGCGCATGTGCAGTATTACGGCTGGGCGCTGGCCAACCGCGACGCCCTGCTGCCGACGCGCGCGCAGCTCGATGCGGCGACCAGCATCGTGGAGGCGGCGCGCAGCGCGCATCGCGGGCGTCTCGTGATTGACTATGTCGTGCCCGATTACCACGCGGCGCGGCCCAAGGCCTGCATGGGCGGCTGGGGGCGGCGCTTCCTCGGCGTCTCGCCCGCCGGCAACATCCTGCCGTGCCATGCGGCGGAATCCATCGCCGGCATGGTCTTCCCGAATGTGCGCGAAACCTCGCTCGCCGCCGCCTGGGCCGGCAGCCCGGCCTTCAACGCCTTTCGCGGCACGGACTGGATGCCCAAGCCCTGCCAGGGCTGTGCGCATGCCGAGCGCGACTGGGGCGGCTGCCGCTGCCAGGCCTTCGCGCTGACTGGCGATGCGGCGGCGACCGACCCGGCCTGCGCCCTCTCACCCCACCATGGCCTGCTGGCCGATGCCCTGGCCGAGGCGGGCGAGACCGGGTTCCGCTACCGGGAATTCTCCTGAACCGCCCGGTTGAGCCATCGGGGCTTCGGGTCTATCGATTTCGCCCATGAATTCCATGTCTCCCATGAACCAGGGCCCGCTGCCGGCCTATCGCGCGCGCGTGGCCGAGGGCCTGCTGCACGCCGACCCCGCCCAGGCGCATGCCGCCGAGACGCTGCAGAACCTCTGGCGCATCCTGGGCGGCTATGATCCGCAGCCGGCGCTGACCGCCCCGCGCGGCCTGTTGGGCCGCCTGTTCGGGGGCAAGCGCGGCTCGGGCGACCTGGCCGCCCCGCCCGGCACGCCCGAGGGGCTCTACCTCGTCGGCGCCGTGGGCCGGGGGAAGTCCATGCTGATGGACCTGTTCTTCGAGACGGCCGAGGTGGCGCGCAAGCGGCGCATCCATTTTCACGCCTTCATGCAGGAGGCGCACCAGCGCATCCATCGCTGGAAACAGGCGCATCCCGGCGCGGACGACCCGATTCCGCCGCTGGCCGACGCCATCGCGGGCGAGGCGGCGCTGCTCTGCTTCGACGAATTCCAGGTGCATGACATCACCGATGCGATGATCCTCGGCCGGCTGTTCGAGGCGCTGTTCGCCCGTGGCGTGGTCGTGGTCGCCACCAGCAACACCGCGCCGCAGGACCTGTTCAAGGGCAAGCCGGGGCGGGACGCCTTCCTGCCCTTCATCGCGCTCATCCAGTCCCGCGTGGAGGTACTGCACCTCGAATCCGCGCAGGATTACCGGCGGGAGCGCATCCGCGGCCTGCCCACCTGGCACCACCCGATGGATGGCCGTGCGGAGCGCGCGCTGGATGCGGCCTTCCTGGAATTGACCGGCACGGCGCGGGGTGCCCCCACCAGCCTGCAGGTGCTGGGCCACCCGGTCCCGATCGCCGAGGCGGCGCGGGGTGTCGCGCGACTCGATTTCGACGCGATCTGCGGCCAGGCGCTGGGCCCGGCGGACTACCTCGCCATCGCGACGCATTTCCACACGCTGGTTCTGGACGGCATCCCCCGCCTGGGGCCCGAGAATTTCGACCGGGCGCGGCGCTTCATCACGCTGGTGGACGCGCTGTATGAACATCGCTGCAAGCTGGTGGCGTCGGCCGAGGCCGGGCCGGACGAACTTTATGAGCGCGGTGACAACGCGGCGATGTTCGAAAGAACCGCATCGCGCCTCATGGAAATGCAGAGCCAGGAGTATTTGGGCTTGCCTCATCTCCCCTGACGTAATACGCCGTAACACGAGTGACGGGATACGGGGGTTTCATGCGCTCTTTCATTGGTGGCCTTCTGGGCCTTTGCCTGGGTCTTGCCCTGTTGCCGCAAGACGCGACGGCCCGGACGGATGCCCGTGCATCGGCGCAGTCTTCCAGTTCCGCCCGTGCGGCGGCGGCGACGCGGCCGGCCACGCCGCGCCCCGGTGTCACCCCCACCACCACCGCGCGCCGCACCACGACCGCGAGCCGCGCCACCGCCGCGCCGCAGCGCCAGGCGCTGGCGCCGCGCAGCACGGCTTCCAGCCGCACGGCACTGCGTTCGGGCAGCACCCGTCAGGCTTCGGCCGTGCCCTATGCCCGCCAGCCCGCGGCCCAGGCCCCGCGCGGGCTGCGCCAGACCGCGGTCGCCACCTGCACCACGCGCAATGGCCGCCGCACCTGCGCCCCGGCCGCGACCCGCACCGCTTCCATGCGCTGGACGGGCGGTCTCGCCCCCGCCGCCATGAGCCAGGCCGGCTGCCCGGACGGCACCATCGCCACCATGGCGATCGGCCACAACGACATCACCCGCTGCGTCCCCCTCTGAGGATGGCCCCACCGGGCTAGCTTGTCCGGACAAGGCGCCCTAACCTTCCGTTGCTGTCCCTTCACCGGGGCCGCGCGGGAGGAAACAGGATGCGCCGCAGAACCACGCTCACCGCCGCCGGGCTCACCGCCATGGCGCTGTTGCCCGGGCTGGCGCGGGCACAATCCTATCCCAGCCGCCCGATCCGCCTGATCATCCCCTATCCGCCCGGCGGCGGGACGGATGCGCTGGCGCGGCCCTGGGCGGAACGCATGCGCCACCGCCTGGGCCAGCCGCTGGTCATCGAGAATCGGGGGGGGGCCGCCACCAATATCGGCATGGAGATGGCGGCCCGCGCCGCGCCCGACGGCCAGACGCTAATCATCAACGCCGACAATGTGGCGCTGTTTCCACACCTGTATCAGCGCCTTGCCTATGACCTGTTCCGGGATTTCGCGCCGGTCACCTACCTCGCGCAGTCGCCCCTGGTGCTGGGGCTGAACCCGAATGTGCCAGCGCGGAACCTTCGGGAATTCGTGGCCCTGCTGCGGCGCGAGCCGGAGAAGTATTCCTTTGCCAACCCTTCCATCGGCTCGCCGCATCACCTCGGCTACGAGTTGTTCGCGCGCGAGGCCGGCGTGCGGATGATCCAGGTGGAGTATCGCGGCGGCGGGCCGGCGCTGAATGACGTCCTGGCCGGGCATGTGCAGCTCGGCGTCTTCAGCCTCGGCGCCGTCAGCTCGCATTTCCAGGCGGGGACGCTCCGGCCGCTCGCGCTGCTCTCGCCCACGCGTTCGGCGGCCGCGCCCGACATCCCGACCACGGCGGAGGAAGGCCTGCCCGCCGTGGTGAACGCGCTGCGCTTCCTGCTGTTTGCGCCCGCCGGCACGCCGCGCCCCATCATCGAGACGCTGCACACCGCAACGGTCGAAACGCTCGCCGAGCCGGGGCTGCGGGAGCAGCTGACCCGGGCCGGCTTCGACATCATGACCACGACGCCGGAGCAGACGATGGAGATGCTCCGCGCCGAACACCAGCGCTGGGCGCCCATCCTGCCCGGCCTCAACCTCCGACTGGATTGAACGCTCATGGAAAGACCGGATATCGCGGGCGATGCCCGGCGCATCGTGGATGTGGTGAAGGCGGGCGGCGTCGCCGTCTTTCCGACCGATGTGGGCTATGCGGGGGCGGCCGGGTGCGAGGCGGCGCTGACGCGCTTCTTCCTGGCCAAGGGCCGCGGCGCGCATAAGCGCAACGCCATGCTGGGCAGCCTGGCTATCCATGAGGATGTCCACACCCTGCCCGAGCGCGCCAACACCATGATCCGCTGCCTGGTCGAGGATTACGACCTGCCGATCTCGGCGATCGGCCCCTTCCGGGCGGATCATCCGCTGCTGCGCAAGCTGGGCGAGCCGGCGCTTTCCGCCAGCACCGATGGCGGCACGGTCGCCATTCTGATGAATGTGGGCCCGCTGGAGCACCGCATGGCCACGCTGGCGGCCGAGGAGGGCCAGCCGCTCTTCGGCTCCTCCGCCAATCTCACCGGCACGGGCACCAAGTTCCGCGCGGTGGACATCCAGCCCGAGATCCGCGGCTGCGCCGAGATCGTGGTGGATTACGGGCTGCAGAAATTCCACCAGTACAAGCGCTCCTCCACCATGATTGACTTCTCGACCATGGAGGTGGTGCGGATCGGCAGCTGCTATGAGCTGATCCAGCAGGTTCTCTCGCGCCATTTCGGCGTGGAACTGCCGCCCGATCCGGGGCTGGAGGCGCTGCCCTCGGGCCATGTGCGCGAGGCGCAGCGCCGCTACGGCTGAGGGCGGCTACCGCACCGCGATGGTGGCGGCCGTGAAGGCCGGCTGCTGGCAATCCGTGGGGCGGCCGGCCCTGGTGCAGGCGCGGATATAGGCCACGACGCAGATGCCTGAATCGAGATGGGGCATGGAGCTGTCGATAGTGAAGCTGGCCACGAGCTTGCTGCCCTCGGCGCTGACGTTGCTTTGGGCGATCATTCGTGGCCGATCGCGGCAGGCGCTCACATGGGTTTCCACCGTCATCCGCAGATCCGATTGGGCTGTGCCACGACCGGTGATGATCACGCGATGGGTTCGGTCGGTCTCGCGACGGTTGCTCTCAACCGCGCAGCGCAACTGATCATGGCCATGCGGCCAGCACCGGCCGTCGTAGCGATTGGCCGAGGCGGGGGCGGCGGCCATGGCGGCCAGGAGGGTGAGGGCGGCGGGGCGGATCATGGGCTTGTCCTTCGCGCGGTGGTAATCGGCAGGTCCGGCCGGCCGCTCAGTTCACCTCGATCTTGCTGGTGCCAAGGTTCAGGGCCTGCTGGCAGCTCACCGGCTGGCCGGCGGCGGTGCAGTTGAGGATGAAGGTCTCGACGCAGAAGCCAAAAAGGGCCTGCGTCACCATGCCGGCCTGGTTGCGCTCATTGGTGAAGGTCGCGACGCGGCTGTTGCCGGAATTGGCGATGTTGGACCGGCCCACCATCTGTCCGGCCGAGCCGCAGGTGCTGATATAGGTGTCGGTCGTCATCCGCGCCTCGGCGCCGGTCCGGTTGGCGTTGATCATCACGTTGTAGACGCGGTTGCCGCCCGGGATGTCCACGCGGACCGCGCAGCGCACCTCGCCATTCCGGTGCGGCTGGCAGGCACCTTCACCGACCTTCTGGGCCCAGGCCGGGGCGGCGGCCACCAAGGCCAGGAGCGTGAGGGCGGCGGGGCGGAACATGGGCGTTTCCTTCGATACCTGTTCGTTGCAGGACGGGTCCGATCCTAGGGTTGGGGCGCGCGGCCCATCAATCGGCCAGCAGCGATGGCGGGGATCGTTCCGGCCGATGGCGGGTCTTTCCAGGCCTGCTGCAACGCGGTAACTCTGCGCCGCCCATTGGCGGAAACTGTCCTGGCTGAACCGGGACGCAGGCCCGGGCAGCATCGAGGAAGGCCGCACCGCTGTGGCCAAAGAACAGGGAATTCCCATGGCCCGCAACAAGATCGCCCTCATCGGCGCCGGCAACATCGGCGGCACGCTCGCCCACCTCATCGGCCTGAAGGAGCTGGGCGATGTCGTGATGTTCGACGTCTTCGGCGGCGTCGCGGCCGGCAAGGCGCTGGACATCGCGCAGTCCAGCCCGGTGGACGGCTTTGATTGCGCCCTCAGCGGCGGCAGCGACTACGCGGCGATCGCGGGTGCGGACGTCATCATCGTCACCGCCGGCTTCCCCCGCATGCCCGGCATGAGCCGCGACGACCTGCTGACCAAGAATGCCGGCGTGATGGCGACCGTCGCCGAAGGCATCAAGACCTACGCGCCCAACGCCTTCGTCATCTGCATCACCAACCCGCTGGACGTCATGGTCTGGGCGCTGCAGCAGAAGTCGGGCCTGCCGCCGCATATGGTGGTGGGCATGGCCGGCGTGCTGGACAGCGCGCGCTTCCGCCTCTTCCTGGCCGAGGAGTTCAAGGTCTCGGTCGAGGATGTGACCGCCTTCGTGCTGGGCGGCCATGGCGATACGATGGTGCCGCTGACGCGCTACTCCACGGTCGCCGGCATCCCGGTGCCGGACCTCATCAAGATGGGCTGGACCACGCAGGAGAAGATCGACGCCATCGTGCACCGCACGGCCAATGGCGGCGGCGAGATCGTGAAGCTGCTGGAGCGCGGCTCGGCCTTCTACGCGCCCGCCGCCTCGGCCGTCGCGATGGCGGAGAGCTTCCTGAAGGACAAGAAGCGCGTCCTGCCCTGCGCCGTGATGCTGAACGGCGAATACGGCATGAAGGACTTCTACGTCGGCGTGCCCGTCGTGATCGGCGCGGGTGGCGTGGAGAAGATCGTCGAGGTCGAGTTCCTGCCGGAAGAGAAGGCTGCCTTCGCCAAGTCCTGCGACGCGGTGAAGAAGCTGGTCGAGGACTTCAAGGCGCTCGGCGTCTGAGGCCATCCGGTGCGGGTTGCCGTCATCGCTGATGTGCACGGCAACCGCCTCGCCTTGGCGGCGGTCCTTGAATCCGTTGCCGCCGCCCGGCCCGATCTGCTGATCGAACTGGGCGATGCCGTCTCGGGGCCGCTCTGGCCGGCCGAGACTTTCGAGATGCTGGCCGCGACCGGTGCCGTCGTGGTGCGCGGCAATCATGACCGCTGGGTCGCCTTCGATGCGCCCGAGACGCTGGGCGCCACCGACCGCTTCACCCAGGCCCGCCTTTCCGAAGCCCAGCGTGCGGCGCTGGGCGCCCGGCCGATGACCTGGCGCGGCGAGGGCATCTTCGCGATGCACGCCCTGCCGGAGAACGACCTGACCTATGTGATGCATGAATCCACCCGAAACGGCATTCGCGAGCGCGTGCCGGGCGAGGTGGAGGCCCTACTGCCGCAAGCCGCGGGCGAGAGCCTCGTGCTCACCGCCCACACCCATCGCGCCCATGCCATGCAGTTGCGCGACGGGCGGCTGGTGGTGAATCCCGGCTCGGTCGGGGTGCCCGCCTATACCGACGCCACGCCCTATCCGCATGTGATGCAGGCGGGCACGCCGCATGCCCGCTGGGCCCTGCTGGAGCGGCGCGGCGGCACCTGGCGTGTCAATTTCCACGCCGTCGAGTATGACTGGGACGCTGCCGCGTCCGAGGCGGCGCGCCACGGCCGGGATGACTGGTCGCGCGCGCTTGCCACAGGAAATCTGAGCTGACCCCGAGGAACACCCGAGCATGAACATCCACGAATACCAGGCGAAGGAGCTGCTGCGCCGCTACGGCGTGGCCGTCCTCGAAGGCCATGTGGCCTGGAACGGCGACGAGGCGGAGGCGGCGGCGAAGAAGCTGCCCGGCCCGATCTATGTCGTGAAGAGCCAGATCCATGCGGGTGGCCGCGGCGCTGGCCGCTTCACCAATGACCCCAACGGCAAGGGCGGCGTCCGCCTCGCCAAGTCGCCGGAGGAGGCGAAGGCCGCGGCCGCCGCGATGATCGGCTCCACGCTGGTGACGAAGCAGACCGGCCCCGAGGGCAAGCTGGTCAGCCGCGTCTATGTGGAAGCCGGCTGCGACATCGCGCGGGAGCTGTACCTCTCCCTGCTGGTGGACCGCGACAGCTCGCGCGTCGTCATCATGGCCTCGACCGAGGGCGGCATGGAAATCGAGGAGGTGGCCGAGCACCACCCCGAGAAGATCATGAAGGTCGCGATCGACCCGGCCTCGGGCATTTCGGGCTTCCATGGCCGCAAGCTGGCCTTCGGGCTCGGGCTTGAAGGCAAGCAGGTCGGCAGCTTCGTGAAGTTCGTGGACGCCATGTACAAGGCGTTCCTGGAACTCGATTGCGCCATCGTCGAGATCAACCCGCTGGTCGTCACCAAGGCCGGCGACGTCGTGGCGCTGGACGCCAAGGTCTCCTTCGATGATAGCGCGCTGTTCCGCCACAAGGACCTGGAAGCGCTGCGTGACGACAGCGAGATGGACCCGAAGGAACTCGACGCCACCAACCACGACCTGAACTACGTGGCCCTCGATGGCGAGATCGGCTGCATGGTGAATGGCGCGGGCCTGGCCATGGCGACCATGGACATCATCAAGCTCTATGGCTCCTCGCCGGCGAATTTCCTCGATGTCGGCGGCACGGCGGATTCTGCGCGCGTGACGGAGGCCTTCCGCATCATCACCTCGGACGTGAATGTGAAGGCCATCCTGGTCAACATCTTCGGCGGCATCGCCAAGTGCGACATGATCGCGACGGGCATCGTCGAGGCGTCGAAGAACCTGGACCTCAAGGTGCCGCTGGTCGTGCGGCTCGAGGGCACGAATGTGGAGCTGGGCAAGAAGATCCTGGCGGAATCCGGCCTCGCGATCATCGCGGCCGACAACCTCGCCGACGCGGCGCAAAAGGCCGTCGCGGCCGTGAAGGGGGCCTGAGCCATGGCGATCCTCGTTGACAAGAACACGCGCGTGATGACGCAGGGCTTCACCGGCGCGCAGGGCACCTTCCACGCGAGCCAGGGCATCGCCTATGGCTCGACCTATGTGGGCGGCGTGACCCCGGGCAAGGGCGGCACCATGCACCCGACGCTCAACCTGCCGGTCTTCAACACGGTGGCCGAGTGCAAGGAAGCGACCGGCGCCAATGCCTCGGTCATCTACGTGCCGGCGCCCTTCGCGGCGGATTCCATCCTGGAGTCCATCGATGCCGAGATGCCGCTGATCATCTGCATCACCGAGGGCATCCCCGTGCTCGACATGGTGCGGGTGAAGCGCGCGCTGGACGGCTCCTCCTCGCTGCTGATCGGGCCGAACTGCCCGGGCGTGATCACGCCGGACGCCTGCAAGATCGGCATCATGCCGGGGCACATCCACCGCCGCGGTTCGGTGGGCATCGTCTCCCGCTCGGGTACGCTGACCTACGAGGCGGTGGCGCAGACCACGGCGGCCGGCCTCGGCCAGTCCTCCTGCGTCGGCATCGGCGGCGATCCGGTGAAGGGCATGGATTTCATCGACGTGCTGGAGCTGTTCCTGGCCGATGACGAGACCAAGTCCATCATCATGATCGGCGAGATCGGCGGCCAGTCCGAGATCCAGGCGGCGGAATTCCTGAAATCCGAGAATTTCGGGCCGGGCAAGCCGAACAAGCCGGTGGTGGGCTTCATCGCCGGCGCCACGGCCCCTCCGGGCCGCCGCATGGGCCATGCGGGCGCCGTGATCTCGGGCGGCCGCGACACGGCGGAGGCCAAGATGGCGGCGATGGCCGAGGCCGGCATCCACATCGCCGATACGCCGGCGAGCCTGGGTTCGACCATGGTGCGCGCTCTCAAGGGCTGAACCACGCCCCTCAGCGAGATGGAAAGGGCCGGACTTGTCCGGCCCTTTTTGTGTTCGTTGCCTTTCCAGTGCGCCAATTTCCTCAACTCTCCCATGCGGAGAGGGGCTGCCCCTGTCCCGGCCTTAGGTCTATGTTCACCGGAATCCACCCAGCTTCAGGCTGAGGCTGGAATGCCGTGAACAAAGGAAGGGCCGGGCCGCCGCAAGACGCGCCCGTGGAAAAAGAATGGCCGGAGTGGACATCCTCGCGAGTGCGATGAACGGCGCCAATGCCGCCTATCTCGCCGACACCTATGCCCGTTGGGTCGAGAATCCCGGCTCGGTGGACGCCTCCTTCGCCGAGCTTTTCGCTGCCCTGAATGATGACGCCCGCGCCGTCCTGACCGATGCCATGGGCGCCTCCTGGGCGCCGCGCCCGCGGGGCGGCTTCGCGCCGCCCGATGACGCCAAGCCCGCCCCCAAGGGCGCCGCCCCGGCCGCTGCCCGCGCGACGGACCCCGAGGAAACACGCCGCGCCGTGCTGGACAGCATCCGCGCGCTGATGCTCATCCGCTCCTACCGCGTGCGGGGCCATCTGGAAGCGAAGCTCGATCCGCTTGGCCTGCAGGTGCCCCCGGCACACCCCGAGCTTTCCGCCCCCTTCTGGGGCTTCTCCGAGAGCGACCTCGACCGCCGCATCTTCATCGACAACGTGCTCGGTCTCGAAACCGCCACGGTGCGGGAGATCATGCAGCGGGTCCGCGCCACCTATTGCGGGCCGATCGGCGTCGAGTTCATGCACATCCAGGACCCGGACCAGAAGTCCTGGATCCAGCAGCGCGTCGAGGGCGCGCCTTGGGTGAGTGGCTACACCCCCGCCCAGAAGCGCCAGATCCTGCTCCAGCTCACCGAGGCCGAGGGCTTCGAGGCCTTCTGCGCCAAGAAATACGTCGGCACCAAGCGCTTCGGCCTGGAAGGTGGCGAGAGCACCATCCCCGCCGTGCAGACCGTGATCGAGGTCGCGGCGCGCGAGGGTGTGAAGGAAATCGCTATCGGCATGGCGCATCGCGGGCGCCTCAACGTCCTCGTGAACGTCGTGAAGAAGCCCTACATGCAGGTCTTCTCCGAGTTCAAAGGGTCGTCCTTCAAGCCGGATGACGTGCAGGGCTCGGGCGATGTGAAGTATCACCTCGGCACCTCCACCGATGTCGAGATCGAGGGCAAGCGCGTCCACCTCTCGCTCCAGCCCAACCCCTCGCACCTCGAGGCCGTGAACCCCGTCGTCGCCGGCAAGGTGCGGGCGCGGCAGGACATGGCGGGCGATGTGAAGACGCGCAGCAGCGTCATGGGCATCCTGCTGCATGGCGATGCCGCCTTTGCCGGCCAGGGCCTGGTCTATGAGACGCTGGCGATGAGCCAGCTCATCGGCTACCGCACGGGCGGGACGATCCACATCGTCACCAACAACCAGATCGGCTTCACCACCGTTCCGGCCCACGCCTATTCGGGCCTCTATTGCACCGACGTCGCCAAGGCGATCCAGGCGCCCATCCTGCATGTGAACGGCGATGACCCCGAGGCGGTGGTCTGGTGCGCGCAGCTCTGCGCCGAATTCCGCATGCGTTTCCAGGCGGATATCGTGCTCGACATCGTCTGCTACCGCCGCCACGGCCACAATGAGAGCGACGAGCCGGCCTTCACGCAGCCCACCATGTACAGCCGCATCCGGCAGATGAAGACCACGCGCACGCTTTACGCCGAGCGCCTGGCCGCCGAGGGCTCGGTGACGGCGGAGGAGGCGAAAGCCATCCAGGACGCCTTCAACGCCAAGCTGGAGGACGCCTTCGAGGCCGCGGCCAGCTTCAAGCCGAACAAGGCGGATTGGCTGGAAGGCCATTGGTCCGGCCTCAAGGCCGTCGGCAGCACGGAGGAGGTCGAGCAGCTGCACGATACCGCCGTCAGCCTCGACACGCTGCGTGAGGTCGGTGCCGCCCTCTGCCGCGTGCCGGCGGATTTCAACGCCAATTCCAAGATCATCCGCCAGCTCGAAGCCAAGAAGACGGCGATCGAAACCGGTGAGGGCCTGGACTGGGCGACCGGCGAGGCGCTGGCCTTCGGCACGTTGCTGCTGGAAGGCCACCGCGTCCGTCTCTCGGGCGAGGATGTCCAGCGCGGCACCTTCAGCCACCGCCATTGCGTGCTGGTGGACCAGAATGACCAGCGCGAATACGCGCCGCTGAACCATATCCGAGAAGGGCAGCCCCGCTTCGAGGCCTTCAACTCGCTGCTGAGCGAGGTGGGCGTGCTGGGCTTCGACTACGGCTATTCGCTGGCCGACCCCAAGACGCTGGTTCTCTGGGAAGCGCAGTTCGGCGACTTCGCCAATGGCGCGCAGGTCATCATTGACCAGTTCATCGCCTCCGGCGAGACGAAGTGGCTGCGCATGTCTGGCCTCGTGATGCTGCTGCCGCACGGTCATGAAGGGCAGGGGCCGGAGCACTCCTCCGCCCGGCCGGAGCGCTACCTGCAACTCTGCGCCGAGCGCAACATGCGGGTCTGCAACTTCACGACGCCGGCCAACTACTTCCACGCGCTGCGCCGCCAGTTGAAGGCGAATTACCGCAAGCCGCTGGTGGTGATGACGCCGAAATCACTGCTGCGCCACAAGCTCTGCGTCAGCAGCCTCGCCGAATTCGGGCCGGGCTCCGCCTTCCACTACGTGATCCCCGAGATGGAGGCGATCGCGCCGGAGGAGAAGGTGAAGCGCGTCGTCCTCTGCACCGGCAAGGTCTATTACGACCTGCTGCAGGAGCGGCGGGACAAGGGCGTGACCGACGTGGCGCTGATCCGGCTGGAGCAGCTCTATCCCTTCCCCGCCAAGAGCCTCGCCCTGGCCCTTGCCCCCTACAAGAACGCCGAGGTCGTTTGGTGCCAGGAGGAGCCCGAGAACATGGGCGCCTGGCATTTCGTGGACCGGCGGATCGAGAAGGTGCTGAAGGAGGTCGGCGGCAAGGCGAAGCGGCCCGAATTCGTCGGCCGGGAGGAGGCGGCAAGCCCCGCTACCGGCCTCGCCAAGGTGCACCAGGCGCAGCAGGATGCCCTGGTGCGGCAGGCCCTCGGCCTTTGATGGAGATCCCGGGGCGTCACCGACTGCCGCTCCGGGACCAAATGGATTAAGACGAGTTCCAGGAAAAAGCGGAAAACCATGGCAACCGACATTCTCGTGCCCACCCTGGGTGAAAGCGTCAGCACTGCGACCGTCGCGCGTTGGCTCAAGCAGGCCGGCGAGGCGGTGGCCGCCGATGAGCCGCTCGTCGAGCTCGAGACCGACAAGGTCACCGTCGAGGTGAACGCGCCCGCCGCCGGTGTGCTGGAAGCCATCGCCGCCCAGACGGGCGCCGAGGTCGAGCCCGGCGCCGTGCTGGGCAGCATCGCCGCCGGCGCGGGCCGGCCCGCCGCACCCCCCACCTCCGCCGCGAAGCCGGTCGGCACCGGCGGCGGCTCGGTCGCGGCATCCGAGGTGCATGGCGCGGCCCCGGGCGGGCATGCGCCGGCCGCTGCCCCGGCGCCCCAGCCGGCAGCCGCCCATGCCCCGATGCCGGCCGCCGCGAAGCTGATGGCCGAGAACAACGTCACGGCGGCCCAAATCGGCGCCGGAACCGCCAAGGATGGCCGGATCGCCAAGGGCGACGTACTCGATTTCCTGAGCCAGCCCGCCGCCAAGGCAGCCCCGGCCGCCGCCAAGCCCGCCCGTGGCCTGGAAGCCGGCGAGGAGCGCGTGAAGATGACGCGCCTGCGCGCCACCATCGCGCGCCGCCTGAAGGAGGCGCAGAACACCGCCGCCATGCTCACCACCTTCAATGAGGTGGATATGGGCGCCGTCATGGCGATGCGCGCCGAGTACAAGGACGCCTTCGAGAAGCGCCACGGCGTGAAGCTCGGCTTCATGTCCTTCTTCGTGACCGCGTGCGTCGCCGCGCTGAAGGAATTCCCGGCCGTCAACGCCGAGATCGAGGGCGATGAGGTCATCTATCGCAACTTCGTCCATATGGGCATCGCGGTGGGCGGGCCCTCGGGCCTTGTCGTTCCCGTGCTGCGCAATGCCGACGATATGGGCTTTGCCCAGATCGAGAAGAGCATCGCCGATTTCGGCAAGCGCGTGCGCGACGGCCAGCTCAAGCTGGAGGAGATGGCGGGCGGCAGCTTCACCATCACCAATGGCGGCATCTACGGCTCGCTCATGTCCACGCCCATCCTGAACCCGCCGCAATCGGGCATCCTGGGCATGCACAAGATCCAGGAGCGTCCGATGGCCATCAACGGGAAGGTGGAAATCCGCCCGATGATGTACCTGGCGCTCTCCTACGATCACCGGATCGTGGATGGGAAGGAGGCCGTCTCCTTCCTCGTCCGCGTCAAGGAAGCCCTGGAAGACCCGCGCCGCCTGATGCTGGGAGTCTGAGCGATGCGCTCACGCGAAGGCCAGCTCAGCGATAACCGCCCCATCTCCCGCACGCGCGTGGAGAAGGAAAAGCAGTTGCGCGACCTGAAGGAAGTGCTGGCGGGGATGAAGGCGCACGCCACCCCGGCGCTGCGCGACTCCGTGAAGGCGAAGATCAAGGAACTGGAAGCGGATCTGGCGCAGCCGGCGCCGCCGCCGCGGGACCGCAGGCCGCCGCGGCGAGAGTTTTAAGGCCAGGGCGCTGCCCTGGACCCGCCGGGGCCGAGGGGCCCCGGACCCCGGGAATTAGATCAGTCTGGCTTCCCGCAACGCAGCCTTCAGGGCGGCAGGGAGGGCTTCCATGCCGGAGGCCGCAGCACCCTCCACCACGTCGGCGGGGGCGTCCTCCGGCGTCAGGTATCTCCAGCCCTGGAAAGCCTTGGTGGCGCGGGCCTCCACCATCACCAGCTTCGGGTCCAGCACCAGGCCGCAGCAGGCCGTGCCATCGCCCCAGTCATCCTCGATGATGTCAATGATCCGCTGCCGCACCTGCAGGAAGCCGCCCACCACCCAATAAATGCTGCCGCCGTCCAGGATCTCTTCGCGCCGCTTGGGCGTCATCCGCGTCTGATGGCGCAACGGTGGGTCGGCCACCGCGCGCAGCTTCTGGATGGCGCGGAGCTGCGCCACATCCTTGGGGCCGACCGAGAGCTTCAGCATATGCAGCATCGCCCACCCATGTGGCCCCAGGCCGGAGTCGGGCAAGGTCGGAGTCGGGCGAGGGCGATGATTACGAGGGCGGCGGGCTCGCCGTGGGCGCTGCGGCCAGGGCGCGATTGGCCTGCGGCCGCAGGCTGGCATAGGCGACCTGGCCGAAATCCTGCAGCCGCCGCTCCACCGCCTGGAAGGCCGAGCGCTCCCGCGCCGAAAGTGGCGCATCGGGCGTGTTCGTGCGATGCGCCAGGTAGCGCGCCAGCATGCCCGAGCCGCGGCGATGCGCGGCGGCCACCATGCCGCCCTCGGTCAGCGAAATTTCCTGCCCGTCCAGGCCGCGCACCTGGCCGCCCTGGCGCGTCATGACGCCGTTGCGCTCCAGCTGCACTTCGACGCGGCGGAGGAAATGCGACATCGCAGCCTCCTGCGCGGCGGGACTCGCCAGGAAATCCGCCTCGCTGCGCACGCCATGCCGCTCGGCGAGCGGGGTCCAGCCGCCTTGCGCATTCTTCCAGCCGAGGTCGAGCAGGCTGTTGGGCAGGAACTGGTACCGGCCCAGCGCGCCGGACCTCGGGTTGCGCACGCCATAGCCGTCCCGCGCATGTTCGGCGCTGCGTTCGGCCTGGGCGATGCGATGGCGGAATTCGGGATTGGGCGCCGCCTCCCAGGGGCGGGCGCCGACGCCCGAAAGTGCCACGCCCCGCACGCGCGGCGTGGCCTCCTGCGCCGAGGCCAGCGCGACCGCGAAGCCGCCCGGCAGGGCCTGCCGGCCACGCGGGGCCGGCGAGGAAGAGGGGGAAGGAGGGGGTGTGACGGCGCCGATGGGTTCCACGCCACCATCATCGTCATCGGGGATTAACGCGCCGTGAAGATCATTGCGGCGTGATAGGCCTTCTCAGCCGGCCGCTTGGTCCATATCGTTCGAGCCGACCGAGAATGATTCGAGCGAGGATGGGTGCCCGTGTCGCCTGACGAAACACTGCCGCGCCATTCCGCGCGGCCCGCCCAACCTCCCCGCGCCCTGGCATTCCGCCGGTGGCCCATGCTGGTGCTGGCCCTGCCGCTGCTCGGCGGATGCACCATGGTCGGGCCCAACTTCTCCCGCCCGCCCGCGCAGCTCGACACGAGCTGGGCCGCCGGCCCGAACATCCCGGCCACGCGCTGCGTGCCCACCGCCACGACCACCTGCCCGCCCGAAGACACCGCCTGGTGGCGCAGCCTGAACGACCCGCAGCTCAATCGCCTGATCGAGACGGCCTCGGCGCAGAACCTCACGCTCCAGCGCGCAGGCGTGCGCGTGCTGCAGGCGCGTGCCGTGCTGGCCGCGACGGTCGGCGCCTATTACCCGCAGCAGCAGCAGGCCTATGGACTGCTTCTGGCCGAGCGTTCCGCCAGCAACAATTCCGGCAGCATCGCGGGCGGCACGCGGGGTTACAATCTTGGCCGCGCCGGCATCACCGCCGCCTGGGAGATTGATTTCTGGGGCCGCTTCCGCCGCGCCATCGAGGCCTCCGACTCCGACCTCGTCGCCTCCATCGCCGATTATGACAACGCGATGGTCAGCCTGCTGAGCGATGTGGCCGCGACCTATGTGAACCTGCGCGGGCTGGAGGCGCGGCTCGCCATCACCCGCGCCAACATCAACCTGCAGCGGCAATCGCTGCGCATCGCCCGTGCCCGCTACCGCGAGGGCGCGACGAGCGAGCGCGACCCCGACCAGGCGGCATCCCAGCTCGCCGGGACCGAGGCGCAGGTGCCCAACCTCGAATCCCAGATCGAGCGCGCACGCAACGCGCTGGCGGTGCTCCTCGGCGTCACACCGTCTGAGGTCCGCACCATGCTGCAGCCGGGCGCCATCCCGCGCCCCGGCCTGATGGTGGCGACCGGCGTGCCGGCGGACCTCTTGCGCCGCCGGCCGGACCTGCGCCTGGCCATCGCCAATGCGGCGGCACAGAGTGCCCGCATCGGTGTCGCGCGGGCCGATCTCTTCCCCGCGGTCTCGCTCAGCGGCAGCTTTGGCTTCCTCGCGACCGATGCGGGCAGCATGCGCATGTCCTCGGGCAGCGCCTGGCGCAACGCGACGAGCTTTACCGCCGGCCCCTCGGTTGTCTGGAACCTGTTGAACTGGGGGCAGATCACCAACCAGGTGCGTGCGCAGGACGCCGTGTTCCAGCAATCGCTCCTCGCCTACCAGCAGGCCGTGCTGCAGGCGCAGCGCGAGGTGGAGGACGGGCTCTCCGCCTTCGCGGGCGCGCAGCAGGCCGCGGTCTCGTTGCGCCGCGCCGTCGCCGCCTCGCGCCGGGCGGCCGCCGTCGCGCTCACGCAGTATGAGCAGGGGCAGACCGACTACACGACCGTGCTGCTCAGCCAGCGCATCCTCCTGGAATACGAGGACCAGCTGGCGGTGGCCGAGACCGATATCCCGCAGGGGCTCATCTCCGTCTATCGCGCGCTGGGCGGCGGCTGGGAAATCCGCGACGGCCGCCCGCTCGTCACCGAGGCGACGCGCCGCCAGATGGGCCTGCGCACCGATTGGGGCCCGCTGCTCGATTATGACGACGGCAGGCTGACCCCGCCGCGCACCCAGGGGCTGCTGCCCCAACCCACCTTCTAGCGTGAGCATCCGATGATCCGACGTCATGCCAGCCTGCTGCTGATCACCGGCGCTCTCCTCGGCTGCAAGGAGCAGAACGCCTTCGTGCCGCCGCCGCCACCACAGGTGACGGCGGCCACCCCCGCCGTCGCCCCGGTGACGGAGTACCTGGACGCCACGGGCAGCACCGTGGCCGTCAGCGCCATTGACCTCGTCGCCCGCGTGCCGGGCTTCCTGCGCTCGATCGACTATGCCGATGGCGCCGTGGTGCGCAGCGGGCAGCGCCTCTTCCAGATCGAGCCCGACCAGTATCGCGCCAAGGTGCAGCAGTCCGAGGCGCAGGTGCAGCAGAACCAGGCCCTGCTCGACCGCGCCAATTCCGAGCTGGCGCGGCAGCAGCGGCTGATCGGTCAGAATGCCACCGCCCAGGCCGACCTGGAGCGCTGGCAGTCGCAGCGCGACCAGGCGCAGGCCACGCTGGCCGAGGCGCAGGCCGAACTGGCGCTGGCGCGCATCAACCTCGGCTACACCGACGTGACCGCGCCCTTCGACGGCGTGGCCGGCGCGCACCTGGTGGATGTGGGCGCGATGGTGGGTGCGGCGACGCCGACGCGCCTCGCGACGCTGGTCCAGCTCTCGCCCATCCATGTGAACTTCTCGATCAACGAGCGCGACCTGCTGCGCGTCCGGCGCGAGCTGGGCGGCACGGGCGTGCAGCGGCCGGAGCAGCTCGGCGCCAACGCACCGCCGGTGCAGATCGCACTCGCGGGCGAGACGGGCTTTGGCATCCAGGGGCGGCTCGACTACATCGCGCCGCAGCTCGACCCGGCCACCGGCACGCTGCAGCTGCGCGGCCTCTTTCCAAATACGGACCAGGCGCTGCTGCCGGGCCTCTTTGTCCGCGTGCGCCTGCCCATCCGCACCCGGCCCGATGCGCTGATGGTGCCCGAAGTGGCGCTCGGCTCCAACCAGCTCGGCTTCTACCTGCTGGTGGTGAATGCCAGCTCCACCATCGAGCAGCGGCAGGTCGTGCTCGGCCAGCGCCTCGGCACGCTGCGGGTGATCGAGCAGGGGCTGAAGCCTGAGGACCAGGTCGTGATCTCCGGCCTGCAGCGCGCCATCCCCGGCTCGCGCGTGACGGTCCAGCGCGGCACCATCGCGCCGCCGCCGCCCGCACCGCCCCCGCCCCCGCCCAGCCCGACCCCGGCCGCCACACCCGCCGCCGCCACGCCGGCCGCGCCCGCTGCTCCCGCCCCCGCTGCTCCCGCCCCGGCCCCCGCCGCGCCCGCCAGCCCGGCGCGGCCCGCCCGATGATCTCGCGCTTCTTCATCGCGAGGCCGATCCTCGCCAATGTCATCGCGATGCTCTTCGTGCTGATCGGCGCCGTCTCGGTCTTCAACCTGCCGGTCGCGCAGTATCCGAACGTGGTGCCGCCGACGGTCTCCGTGACCACCAGCTATCCCGGCGCCTCCGCGCAGACCATCGTGGACACGGTGGCCCTGCCGATCGAGCAGCAGGTCAACGGCGTGGCCGGCATGATCTACATGCAGTCGCAGTCGGCGGCCGACGGCTCCTACAACCTCACGGTGTCCTTCGAGATCGGCACCGATCCGAACATGGCGCAGGTGCTGGTGCAGAACCGCGTCTCGGCCGCGCTGGCGCAATTGCCGGCGCCGGTGGCGGCGCAGGGCGTCACCACGCAGATCCGCTCCAGCTCCATCCTGGAGATCGTGACGCTCGCCTCCACCAACCCGCGGCATGACGGCCTGTTCCTGGCGAACTACGCGACGATCAACCTGATGCAGGAGCTGGCGCGCCTGCCCGGCGTCGGCCAGGTGCGCGTCTTCGGTGCCGCGAACTACGCCATGCGCATCTGGCTCGACCCCGACCAGATGCAGGCGCGCGGGCTGGTCCCGCAGGATGTCATCCAGGCGCTGCAGCAGCAGAACCAGCAGGTGGCGGCCGGCCAGCTCGGCATGCAGCCGACGCCCTCGGGCCAGGCCTTCCAGATCACGCTGAACATCCTCGGCCGGCTGGAGGATGTCTCCCAGTTCGAGGACATCATCATCAAGGCCGAGGCCGGTGGGCGCATCGTCCGCGTCCGCGACGTCGGCCGCGTCGAGCTGGGCGCGCAGAGCTACAGCCAGATCTTCAACTGGAACGGCCAGGCCTCGACCGGCCTTGGCATCTTCCAGCTTCCTGGCGCCAACGCGCTGGAGGTGGCGGCCCAGGTCAAGGCGACGATGGACCGCCTCGCCGTGGCCTTCCCGGAGGGCATGACCTACGCCATCCCCTTCGACACGACGATCTTCGTCAAGGCCTCCATCCACGAGGTCTATGTCACGCTCTTCATCGCGGGCGTGCTGGTGCTGGCCGTCATCCTCGTCTTCCTGCAGGACTGGCGCGCCACGCTGGTGCCGGCGACGACGGTGCCGGTGACCATCATCGGCGCCTTCGCGGCCATGGCCGCACTCGGCTTCACCATCAACCTCTCCACCCTCTTCGCCATCGTGCTCGCCATCGGCATCGTGGTGGATGACGCGATCGTGGTGGTGGAATCCGCCGCCCACCACATTGACAAGGGCGAGGAGCCGCACGTCGCCGCCGGCAAGGCGATGGACGAGCTGTTCGGCCCCATCATCGGCATCACGCTGGTGCTGATGGCGGTGTTCCTGCCGGCCGCCTTCCTGCCGGGGCTGACCGGGCAGATGTACCGCCAATTCGCGCTCGTCATCGCCGCGACCGCACTGATCAGCGCGATCAACGCGGCCACGCTCAAGCCCACGCAATGCGCCATGTGGCTGCGCCCCTCCACCCCGCCCGAGAAGCGCAACATCTTCTGCCGTGTGTTCAACCGCGGCTTCGGCGTGGTCGAGGCGGGCTACACGCGCATCGTCACCGTCATCGTGCGCCATGCCCGGGTCTCGGTGCTGGTGGCGCTCGGCCTCATCGGCCTGGCCGGCTGGGGGCTGACCCGCATCCCGACCGCCTTCATCCCGACCGAGGACCAGGGCTACCTCCTGCTCGGCGTGCAGCTGCCGGACGGCGCCTCGCTCGATCGGTCGCAGCGCGTGCTCGGCGAGGTGGAGGCCCAGGTGCGCGCCATCCCCGGTGTCGCGCAGACCATCGTCATCACCGGCGTCTCGGTGCTGGACAACAACGCGACCCTGGTGAACGCCGGCGTGATCTACGCGATCCTGGATGACTGGTCGGTGCGGCCGCCCGGCAGCGGCAAGGATCTGCGCGGCCTCTACACGACCATGCTGCAGCGCTTCAGCCGCTACCAGGATGCCGCGATCACCGTGCTGCCGCCGCCGCCCATCCAGGGCATCGGCAATGCCTCCGGCTTCTCCATGATGGTCGAGCTGCGCGACGGCGTCTTCGACTGGACGAAGCTGCAGCGCCTGAGCGACACGATCATCGAGAACGCCTCCTCGCAGACCGCGATCAATCGCGCCTTCACCACCTTCCGGGCCGAGGTGCAGCAGCTTCGCGTGGATGTGGACCGCGTCCAGGCCGAGGCGCTGCAGGTCGGCGTGGCCGATGTCTTCTCGACGATCCAGAGCTATCTCGGTTCCACCTATGTCAACCAGTTCAACCGCTTCGGCCGCACCTTCCAGGTCTATGTCCAGGCGGATGGCGAAGCGCGCATGAACCCGGACGACATCGGCCAGCTCCATGTGCGCAACCGCGCGGGGCAGATGGTGCCGGTGGGCGCGCTGGCCTCCTGGCGGATGGAGCTCGGCCCCTCGCTCATCAACCTCTACAACCTCTATCCGGCGGCGATGATCAGCGGCATTCCCGCGCAGGGCTTCAGCTCGGGCGAGGTGATGGCGCTGATGGAGCAGATCGCCGGGCATGTGCTGCCGCCGGGCACCGGCTTCGACTGGACCGCGCTCTCCTATCAGGAGGCGCAGGTCGGCAGCCAGATGTACATCGTCTTCGCCCTGGCCCTGCTGCTCGTCTACATGGTGCTGGCCGGGCAGTATGAGAGCTGGTTCGCGCCGCTGGGCGTCATCCTGGCCGTGCCGCTCGCGCTGCTCGGCACGGCGGCGGCGCTGATCGGCCTGGGTGTCGCCAACAACCTCTATACGCAGATCGGCCTGGTGCTGCTGGTGGCGCTCGGCTCGAAGAACGCCATCCTCATCGTCGAGGTCGCGCGCGAGTTGCGGGCCGAGGGGATGGAGATCGAGCAGGCGGCGATCGAGGCGGCGCGGCGCCGCTTCCGGCCGATCATCATGACCTCGATCGCCTTCATCCTCGGCGTTCTGCCGCTGGCGATGGCGACGGGGGCGGGCGCCTCGGCGCGCAACTCCATCGGCATCGCGGTGATGTCGGGCATGTTCGCGAACACCTGCCTCGCGGTGCTGTTCGTGCCGGCCTTCTTCACGGTGCTGCAGCGCTGGGAGGAGCGGAAGCGCAAGGCGCCGAAGCCGGCGGCGGAGACGACCCTGCCGGGTTAGAGCCAGCGGCGGGTGCGCGCCGCATAGGCCGGGTAGCTCTCGGGGAAGCGGGCGCGGAGATAGGCTTCCTCCCGCCGCACCACCAGCAGGTCGAGTGCGAGAAAGACCGCGCCGACGGCGAGCCAAGCCCAGAGCGTGCCCCAGCTCAGCGCGACGCCGGCCAGGAAGAGCAGGAAGCCGAAATAGATCGGGTTGCGGCCGAGGCGGTAGGGGCCGGCCGCGACGAAGGCGGTGTCGGGCTTGTCCGGCCGCGGGTCATTGCCGGCGCGGACGAGCACCAGCAGCGCCCAGCCGACCCAGCCCATGGCCAGGAAGATGACCATCCCGCCCAGCGCCACGGCGGGCGGGCCGAGCTGCACGGGCACCAGGCGCTGCAGCCCCCAGGCCAGGATCAGCGCCGCCACCACCATCACCGGCGGCGGGATGCGGACGCCCGGCCCGTGGTCCACCTCAGGCATCGCTCGCCTCGGGCAGCTTCATCCAGGCGGGGATGCGCGGGTGCAGCCGCGCCCCGCCACAATCGAGCGGCTGGCCGAGTGCGGAGAGCCGCAGCAGGGCCAGCCCCAGCCCGGCCCGGCCCGAGCGCATCTCGCCCACCTCGGCGCCCGCCAGGGTTACCGGCGTGCCGCGCGCGGGCAGGGGCCCCTCGACCACCACCGGCACCAGGCGGCGCTTCACCAGGCCGCGATACTTGGTCCGCGCCGTCAGCTCCTGCCCCATGTAGCAGCCCTTGGACCAGGAGACGCCGTGCAACTCGTCGAAGCCCGCCTCCAGCAGCACGGAATGCTCGGCCTGCATGTCGCGTGCGCCGTCGGGCAAGCCGAGCGAGAGGCGATGGGCGTCGTAATCATCGGCCGTGGCGTCGGTGGGCAGGGGCGCGGAGCTAAGCCAGCGCCAGCCGGCCTCGGCCAGGCGTGGGTCGGGCATGGCCCCGGCGGGCGGCGCGGCATCGCCCCAGCCCACCTGCACCACCCAGCCGGGCAGCGGCGCCATGGCCACCTTGGAACGCAGGCGGAAGCGCAGCAGCTTCGCCATCAGCATCTCCGCCTGTGCGGCCTCCGCGTCGAGCAGCAGGCGATCCGCCGCGGCGGTCAGGAAGAAATCGGCCAGCCACTTGCCCTGCGGCGTCAGCAGGGCCGACCACACGGCCCGGCCGGGTGCGGCCTCGGTCACGTCATTGGAGACGAGGCCCTGCAGGAAGGCGAGGCGGTCCTCGCCCGTCACTTCCAGGACGGCGCGCTCGGTCAGGGTGGCTATGGGCATGGGGGGCATGTGGCGGTTTCGACCAGGGGGTTCAACCCGCCCCGATTCTGCTAGAGGGCTTCGCGTGCGCATCCTGTTCATCACCTCCACCCGCATCGGCGACGCCGTGCTCTCGACCGGCCTGCTCGACCATCTGTTGCGCGAGAACCCGGAGGCCCGCTTCACCATCGTCTGCGGCAAGGTGGCCGAGGGCGTCTTTGCCGATCTGCCGGGGCTGGAGCGCATCATTCCCGTCACCAAGCGCCGCTGGTCTCTGCATTGGCTCGAGCTGTGGTGGCAGGTCGCATTTCGTCGCTGGGACCTGGTGGTGGATTTGCGCGGCTCGGCCATCGCCTGGCTGCTGCTGGCGCGGCGGCGCGCGGTGATGAAGGGCGGCCGCCGGTCCGGCCACCGTCTGCTGCACATCGCCGAGGCGCTGGGGGTAACGCCGGCGCCCCGCCCCGTCGCCTGGTTCGGGCGGGAGGAGGCGGCGCGGGCCGCGGCGCTGCTGCCCGGCGGCCCCTGGCTGATCCTGGGCCCCACCGCCAATTGGCGGGTCAAGATGTGGCCGGCCGAGCGTTTCATCGCCCTCGCCCAGCGGCTCACCGCGCCGGATGGCCTGCTGCCGGGTGCCCGCCTCGCCATCCTGGGCGGGCCGGGCGAGGCGGAGCGCGAGATGGCCGCCCCCGTGCTGGCCGCGCTGCCTGAGGCGCTGGACCTGGTGGGCCAGCTTTCCCTGGCCGAGGCGGCGGCGGTGCTGGCGCGCGGCGCGCTCTTCATCGGCAATGATTCCGGGCTGATGCATCTCTCGGCGGCGACGGGCGCGCCCACCCTCGGCCTGTTCGGGCCGACGCCGGCCAGCGAATACGCGCCCATCGGCGCCCGCGCCCAGGCGGTGCTGGCCAAGGGGCCCCCCGCCAACACACCCATGCAGCGCCTGGCGGTGGACCAGGTGGTCGAGGCGGCGGCGCGCGTCCTGGCCCTGCCGGTGCCGGCGTGAGGCTCTCCGCCCTTGTCGTCGCCCGCAACGAGGAAGCGCGGCTGCCCGCCTGCCTCGCCAGCCTCGGCTTCGCGGATGAGATGGTGGTGGTCCTCGATCGCAGCACGGATGCGAGTGCGGAGATCGCCCGCGCGGCCGGCGCCGTCCTGCTGGAAGGCGGCTGGGCGCTGGAGGGCGAGCGCCGCAACGCCGGCATCGCCGCCTGCTCGGGCGACTGGATCCTGGAGGTGGATGCCGATGAGCGCGTGCCGCCCGAACTGGGCGCCGAGATCCGCGCGCTCATCGCCCGCAGCACGGCGGCCTTCCACCGCGTCCGCATTGACAATTACGTGGGCGAGCGGCTGATCCTGCATGGCTGGGGCGGCAGCTTCGGCACGACGCTCAAGCCCATCCTGTTCCTGCGCGGCGCCAAGCATTGGCGGGCGCAGCGCGTGCATCCCGGCCTCGACTGGACCGGCAGCGAAGGTGAGCGGCTGACGGCGCATGGCATCCGCCACGAGCTGGACCGCGACATTTCCGACATGCTGCGCCGGCTGGACCGCTACAGCAGCGCCAAGGCGGCCGATCTGCTGGACCAGGGCGATATCGGCACGCTGCCCAACAACGTGCGGCGCTTCATCTCGCGCACCTTCAAGTGCCTGGTGGCGCGCAAGGGCTACAAGGAGGGCGGCTGGGGCCTGCTCATCGCGCTCTGCGCCGGGCTGTTCCCCTTGCTGTCCTACCTCAAGGCGAAGCTGGAGCCGGAGCGGCACCGGCCTTGAGGATCGTGCTCGCCAATGAGGGCCCTCGCATCGAGGCGGGGGCGATCGGCCAGCGGCCGCTGGGGGGCGTGGAGACGGCGGTGGCGCTGCTGGCGCAGTCCTTCCAGCGGCGCGGGCATGAGCTGATCCTGCATTTCGAGGGTGAGCGCAACGAGCTGCCGGTGCGCGCCGATCTTGTCATCGCGACGCGCGTGCCGCGCCTGTTCCGCGAATTGCCGCGTGGGCAGCGCGTGCTCTGGCTGCACAACCCAGCGCGCTACCTCAACAAGCCACGCCACGCATGGCCGTTGCTGCTGGCGCGGCCGGTGCTGGTGACCCTGGGCGCGCACCACGCCGCCACCTTGCCGCGCTGGCCGGGTGGGATGCGCGCGGAGATCCCGCTGGCCGTGGCGCCGCCCTTCGACGTGCCGCCGCCCGAGCGCACGGCCCCGCCGCCGGTGGCGATCTTCACCTCCAACCCGCTCAGGGGCCTCGATGAGCTGGCCCGTCTCTGGCCGCGCCTGGGGGTGGGAGAGCTGCACGCCTATTCGGGGGCCGCGACCTATGGGGGCGATGCGCGCCTGGCCGCCCGCGTGGCACCCATCCTGGCGCGGGCCGGGGCGGTGCCGGGCCTCCGCCTGTTCGATCCCCTGCCGCGCCCGGCCCTGCTGGCGCGCATGACCGCGGCCCGCTGCATGCTCTACCTGGGCGATCCCGGCGAGACCTTCTGCCTCGCGGTGGCCGAGGCGCAGGCGGCCGGCCTGCCCTGCGTGGTGATGGACCGCGGCGCCGTGGCCGAACGCATCGAGGATGGGCTGACCGGCATCGTCGCCCGCAGCGAGGCCGAGTTCGTCGAGGCCGCGCAAGCCCTCCTGCGCGATGACGCGCTCTGGCTGCGCATGCATCGCGCGGCGCTGGCGCGCGGGCCGGGCCCCAACTGGACGGACGTGGCGCAAGCCTTCGAGGCGCTCGCGTGATCCGTCTGGCCAACATCATGGCCGGCGCGCCGCAGGGCGGGGCCGAGGCCTTCTATGAGCGGCTGACGCTGGCGCTGCACGCCGCGGGCGAGGAGGTGCTGCCGGTGATCCGCCGCGATCCCGGCCGCGCCGCCCGCCTCGCGCCGGCGCTGCCGGTGCAGCTGCGCTTCGGCGGCGCGCTCGACCTGTTCACGCCGATGCGGCTCAACCGCATCCTCGCCGATTGGCGGCCGCGCGTGGCGATGGCCTGGATGAACCGCGCCGCCGGCATGACGCCGCGCGGCGACTGGACGCTGGTGGGGCGCCTGGGCGGCTATTACGACCTGAAATACTACCGCCATTGCGACCACCTGGTTGGCAACACGCGCGACCTCCGGCGCTGGATCATCGGCCAGGGCTGGCCGGAGGAGCGGGTTCACCTCCTGCCGAACTTCGCCAGTGATGTCGCGGGCGTGGCCCCGGCACCCGGCGTGCAGCTGCTGGCGATGGGCCGGCTGCACGCCAACAAGGGCTTCGACACGCTGATCCGCGCGCTCGCTTTGGTGCCGGGTGTCCATCTCAGCATCGCGGGTGAGGGGCCGGAGCGCGTGGCGCTGGAACGCCTCGCGCGCGAATGCGGCGTGGCCGGCCGCCTGGCGCTGCTGGGCTGGCGCCAGGATACCGGCGCGCTGCTGGCCGGCTGCGATCTCTTTCTCTGCCCCTCGCGCCACGAACCCCTCGGCAATGTGGTGCTGGAGGCCTGGTCCGCCGCGCGGCCCGTGATCGCCGCGGCGAGCCAAGGCCCGTCCGAGCTGATCCGGGACGGAGAGACCGGCCTCCTGGTTCCCGTGGACGCGCCCGAGGCCCTGGCCGGCGCCATCCGCGCGCTCCTGGCCGAGCCGGACCGCGCCGCGGCCCTGGCCGCCGCCGGCCGCGCCGCCTTCGAGCGCGACTTCGCGGAGGCGATCGTTCTCGCGCAGTGGCGCGAATTCCTGCACAAGGTGCAGCGATGAGGAATCGATAGATGTGCGGCCTCGCGGGCCTCGCGCTGCGCCCCGGCGCCTCGGCACCGGAGGGCGCGCTGGACGCCATGCTGGGGGCGTTGGCACATCGCGGCCCCGATGGCTCGGGCCAGCATGTGGCGGGTGCGGTGGCGCTCGCGCACACGCGGCTCTCCATCATTGACCTCGTCACCGGGGACCAGCCGCTGTTTGCGGGCGGCGCGGCGCTCGTCGCAAATGGCGAGATCTACAATTACCGGGAGCTGCGCGAGCAGAACCAGCTCCTCTGCGCCACGCAATCCGATTGCGAGCCGCCGCTGCACCTTTACCGGCGGGACGGCCTCGCCTTCGTGGACCATCTCCGCGGCATGTATGCGATCGCGCTGCATGACCGCCCCTCGCGCCGCCTCGTCCTCGCGCGCGATCCCTTCGGCATCAAGCCGCTCTACATCGCCGAGACCGAGGCCGGCATCGCCTTCGCCTCCGAACCCCAGGCGCTGATCGCGGGCGGCTTCGCCGAGGCGCGCATCCGCCCCGAGGCGCGCGACGAATTGCTGCAACTGCAATTCACCACGGGGGCGGAGACCATCTTCCAGGGCATCCGCCGCCTGCTGCCCGGCGAGAGCCTGACCATCGCCGATGGCAAGATCGTCGAGCGGCATCGCCGCATGGCACTGCCCGAGGGCCCGCCCGAGACGATCACCGAGGAGGCGGCCCTCGCCCGCCTCGACACCGCGCTGGAGGAAAGTGTGGCACTGCACCAGCGCAGCGACGTGCCCTATGGCCTCTTCCTCTCGGGTGGCACGGACAGTGCCGCCATCCTCGCGATGATGGCGCGCCTGAACGAGAAGCCGGTGAAGGCCTTCACCGCCGGCTTCGACGTGAAGGGGGCCGCCGATGAGCGCGCCGCCGCGCGCCGCGCCGCCGAGGCCGCAGGCGCCGAGCATGTCGAGGTGATGGTGGATGAGGCGATGGTCTGGCGGCATCTGCCGGAGATCGTGGCCTGCATGGATGACCCGGCGGCCGACTACGCGATCATCCCCACCTGGTTCCTGGCGCGCCGGGCGCGGGAGGAGGTGAAGGTGGTGCTCTCGGGCGAGGGCGGTGACGAGATCTTCGGCGGCTATGGCCGCTACCGCTCGGCCATGCGGCCCTGGTGGCGCTGGGGCCGCGCCATGCGCGCGCGCGGCACCTTCGACCGGCTGGACGTGCTGGAGCGCGAGCCGCGCTTCTGGCGGGACGGCATCGCGGCGGCCGAGAGCGACGCCGCCCGCGGCGGCCGCACCCGGCTGCAGGCGGCCCAGGCGCTCGACGTGGCGGATTGGCTGCCCAATGACCTGCTGACCAAGCTCGACCGCTGCCTGATGGCGCATGGCGTGGAGGGCCGCACGCCCTTCCTCGATTCCGGCGTCACCGCCGCCGCCTTCCGCCTGCCGGATGCGCTGAAGGTGCGCAACAACCAGGGCAAGTACCTGCTGCGCGCCTGGCTCGCGAAGCACTTCCCGGCGAGCGAGCCCTTCCGCCCCAAGCAGGGCTTCACCGTCCCGGTCGGCGCCTGGATCGAGCGCCGGGCGGAGGCGCTGGGGCCGCTGGTGGCGCGCCAGCCCGGCATCGCAGAAATCTGCAAGCCCGGCCGCGTCGAGCAGCTTTTCCGCCGCGCGGGCGAGAAGAAGGCGGGGTCCGCGGCCTGGCACCTGCTCTTCTACGCGATCTGGCATCGCCGCCATGTCGAGGGCTGCCCGGCTGGGGGCGACGTCTTCGACTACCTCGCCTGAAGCGGTGTCACTCCCCGATGTTCAGCAGCGCGCCGCGCACCCGCGCCGACTGAAGCTGCCGCATGAACAGCCAGCCCATCGCGCCGATCCAGGCCGCGTTCAGCGCATAGGCGGCGACGAGGTGCCCCCAGGCGACGCGCCCTTCCATCAATGCCGCGCGCATCCCCTCGAAGACATGCGCGGCCGGCAGGGCGAGCGCCACGGGCTGCAGCCAGCCGGGCAGGGTGCTGACGGGGTAGAACACCGCCGCGAAGGGCGCGATGCCGAAGAGCACCGACCAGGCGAGGCTCTCGGCACCCGCGCCGTAGCGGAGGATGAGCGAGGTGCAGCCCAGCGCCACCGCCCAGCCCATCAGGATGAGTGCGGCAAAGAACAGCACCATGGCCGGGCCCATGTTGAAGACGTTGAAGGCATAGAGCAGCCACGCCAGGAAGATGGCCGGCACCACGCCGATGATGGTGCGCAGCACCGACATCGCCATCAGCCCTGCCACCAATTCGCCCGGCCGCAGCGGCGAGACGAAGATATGGCCGAGATTGCGCGACCAGATCTCCTCCAGGAAGGAGATGGAGAAGCCCATCTGGCTGCGCAAAGCCGCCTCCCACAGCAGCACGCCGCCCAGCAGCACGCCGGCCGCGGCACTCGCCACATTGTTCTGCAAGCCGGCGAGATAGGTCGTCATGAAGCCCCAGACGATCATCTGCAGGATCGGCCAGTACATCAGCTCGATGAGCCGCGGCGGCGAGCGGCGGTAAAGCGCCAGGTGGCGATAGACCAGGCCCCAGACGCGGCGCATCGCGCCAAGATCGGGGCTCATGCCGCTTCCCCCACGCGCGTGCCCCGCGCGATATCCAGAAACACCTGCTCCAGATCCTCGCGCCCATAGCGCGCGACGAGGTCGGCCGGCGCCCCCTCATCCACCACGCGGCCCTGCTTGAGCATGAGCACATGGCCGCACAGCCGCTCCACCTCCGCCATGTTGTGGCTGGCGAGCAGGATGGCGCAGCCGGTCGCGTCCCGGTAGCGCTCGATGCTGCTGCGCACCCAGTCGCCCGTGTCGGGGTCGAGGCTCGCGGTGGGCTCGTCCAGCAGCAGGAGTTCGGGCGTGTTGATCAGCGCCTTGGCGAGTGCGACGCGCGTTTTCTGCCCGGCCGAAAGCTCGCCCGCCGCGCGGTCCAGGAAGCCCGCCAGTTGCAGCTCCTCGGCCAGTTGCGCGATGCGGCGCTTGAGGCCCGGCACGTTGTAGAGGTGGCCATAGACGGTCAGGTTCTCGCGCACGGAGATGCGGTGCGGCAGCGCGATATAGGGTGAGGAGAAGTTCATCCGCGCCAGCGCCGCGAAGCGATCCCGCGCCATGTCATGGCCGAGTGCCGTGATCCGCCCGGAGGTCGGCACCAGCAGGCCCAGCAGCATGGCGATGGTTGTCGTCTTGCCCGCGCCATTGCCGCCGAGCAGCCCCATCGTCGCGCCGCGCGCAAGCGTGAAGTTCAGCCCATCCACTGCCGGCGGGCGGTCGGGCGCGTAGGATTTCACGAGATTCTCGACGATCAGGGCCTGGGTCACCTCGCGCATATGCGCCCCCTCGTGGCGAGCGTCACCCCGTGCCGGGCGGATTTCGTTGACAGCGCGGCCCGCCGCCGGGGAGGCTTGCCACATGGACCGGCGCCCCACGCAGGGCGGCGGCCAGGGAGAGACACGCCATGCATCGCCGCAGCCTCCTCGCGGGCGCCAGCCTCGCCATTCCCGCCCTCCAGGCCCATGCCCAAGCGGCCTGGCCCAGCCGGGAGATCCAGCTCGTGACAGGCTTCGGCCCGGGCGGCGGCACGGATGTGGTGGCGCGCTCGATCGCGGCCCACATGGAGCGCGCGCTCGGCGTCAGTGTCATCGTCCGCAACACGCCAGGTGCCGGCGGCACGCTCGGCCCCGCGCGCATCGCGCAGTCCCGGCCGGATGGCTACACCTTCGGCCTGGTCGGCCTCTCGGCCCTCGTCGTCGCCCCGCTCACCATGGAGGTGCCCTACCGGCCCTTCGAGAGCTTCGACATCCTGGGCACCACTTCCGAATTGCGGATCGGCTTCCCGGTCGGCCCCTCCATGCCCAATGTCCGCAGCCTGGCCGATTTCGTGGCCGAGGCGCGGCGCCGGCCGGTCACCTTCGCCAGCACCAATCCGGGCTCGGCCGTCGCCATGTTCGAGTTCCAGCGCCTCGCGCGGATCGAGATGAACTACATCCAGTTCGGCAGCATCACGGATGCGGCGGCGCAGGTGGCGGGCGGTCATATCGACACCTACACCGGCACGCCGGAGATGATCGGCCTGGTCCGCGCCGGCAATCTGCGCATGCTCGCCAGCGCCAGCGTGGACCGCTGGCCGGAATTCCCCGAGGTGCCGACGCTGATCGAGCAGGGCTTCGAGACGGCGACGCGCCAGCCCATCATCTGGGCCGGCCCCGCCGGCCTGCCGCCGCCAATCCGCGAGCGGCTGGCCGGCGCCCTTCTGGCCGCGGCCCGCGACCCCGAGGTGCAGGCCCGGCAGAACAACGCCAGCATCGCGTCCCGCGTGCTGGATGGGGCCGCAACCTCTGCCCTCATCCAGCAGGTGCGCCCCGGCGTGGAGGCGGCGATCCGCGGCTCAGGCGTCGCGCGCCGCGCGGGTTGAGCCGAGCCGCACCTTCGCGGCGGCGATGATGATGCGTCGGGCCGTGGCGCTGGCCGTGGGCCAGGCGGCGATCTCCTCGATCCGCCGGCCACAGCCCTGGCAGATATCGTTTTCCATGCGGCAGATGTTGACGCAGGGCGAGGCGGGTTCGCTGGGCATGCGCGATGATGTGGCGCAGCGCCCGGGCCCCGTCCAGCACCCGTCTTGCACACCCCCGTCTTGCGCATGCAGGCGGACGCGTCAGATTGGCGCCTCCTTCGACGGAGACTTCCATGCCCCATTACGATCTCATCCTGCGCGGCGGCCAGGCCGTGCTCCCCTGGGGCATCGAGCCGCTGGACATCGGCGTGCGCGATGGCCGCATCGCCGCCATGGGCAGCCTGCGCAATGCCGAGGCGACGCAGGAGGTGGATTGCCGCCACCTGCACGTCCTGCCCGGCCTGATTGACGCGCATGTCCATCTGCGCGAGCCGGGCGACCCCGCGGTCGAGACCATCGCGACCGGCACCAAGGCCGCGATCCTGGGCGGGCTTGCCGCGGTGTTCGACATGCCGAACACCGCGCCCTCCATCACCGATTCCACGCAGCTCGCCTGGAAGCGGAACTATGTGAGCGAGGTCGCCTATTGCGATGTCGGTCTCTATGTCGGCGCCTCCAAGAAGAACATCGCCGAACTCGCCGCGCTGGAAGTGGAAGACAATGTCTGCGCGGTGAAGGTCTTCGCGGGCTCCTCGACGGGCGACTTGCTGATCGAGGATGGTGCGAGCCTGGAGGCCGTCATGCGCTCCGGTCGCCGCCGCATCTGCTACCACTCGGAGGATGAGTACCGGCTGCAGGCGCGCAAGCCCAACTACAGCTCGGGCATGCCGCACCGGAACCACATGGAATGGCGCGACGTGGAATGCGCCATGCTCGGCACGAAGCGGCTGATGGCCATTGCGCGGAAGACCGGCCGGCCCGCGCATATCCTGCATGTCAGCACCGCCGAGGAACTCACCTATCTCGCGGACTACAAGGACATCTGCTCGGTCGAGGTGCTGATGAACCACCTGACCCAGACCGATGAGGCGTATGACCGGCTGGGCGGCTATGCCGTGATGAACCCGCCGATCCGCGACCAGCGCCACCTCGAGGCCGCCTGGGCCGCGGTGCGCAATGGCACGGTGGATGTGGTGGGCAGCGACCACGCGCCGCATTCCCGCGCCGCGAAGGAGCGCCCCTGGCCGGATACGGCGGCGGGGCTGACCGGCATCCAGACCATCGTGCCGGTGATGCTGGACCATGTGAGTGCGGGGCGCCTCAGCCTCATGCGCCTCGTGGACCTGATGTGCGCGGGGCCCGCGCGGATCTACGGCGCGGTGAACAAGGGGCGGCTGGCCGTGGGCTACGATGCCGACTTCACGCTGGTGGATATGGCGAAGTCGCGCGAGATCACCAATGACTGGATCGCGAGCCCCTGCGGCTGGACGCCGTTTGACGGCCATCGCTGCCAGGGCTGGCCGGTCGGCACCATCGTGCGCGGCCACATCGCCATGCGCGAGGATGAGGTGCTGGGCGGCCCGGTGGGCCGCCCCGTCAACTTCCGCTAGGCGCGTCACCGCGCGGGCGGCGTCGCGCCCGGAGTGGTGCCGCCCGATGTCGTGCCGGCACCTGGCGTCGCGGCGCCGGGCGTCGTCGTGCCTGGTGTCGCGGTCCCGGGCGTCGCGGTCCCGGGCGCTGTGGTTCCCGTCGTGGCGGTGCCCGGCCTCACGCCCGGGGTCGTGGTCCCGGGGGTCATGGTTCCCGGCGCGGCGGCGCCGAGTGTCGCCGCGCCGGGTGTAGCCGTCCGCGGCGCCATGGCGCCCTGGCCCGCGGTTCCTTGCGGCGTCGCACCCATGCCCGGCGCCTGCCCGGCGATCGAGCCCGGCGGCATCGAGGTGGCCGGACGGCCGGCCCCCATCCCCAGCGCGTCGCGCGCGCGGTCGCCCGGGGCCAGGCCGGTCTGGGCCGGGGTGCCCGGGGCCACGACCTCGCCCTGCGGCGGCACGCCGGGCGAGGGCGCAATCGGCACCGTGCCTTGCGCGGCGCCGACGCTGCCCTGGCCGGTCGGCGGGACAACGCCCTGAATGACGCCGGCGGGCGTGTTGGTACCGGGACTGGCCGGCATGGTCGGCTGCGCCGCATCGCGCGAGATGCCCGGCGTTTCGGCGGCCGGCTGGGCCTGGGCGTAGCCCAGCGAGGCGAGCAGTCCGGCCGCAGCCAGATGGGGGAGCTTCATGACATCCTCCTTCAGGGTTATGTCCGGGCTGAACGGCCCAGGCCCCGGGGGGTTGCCGGCGCCGTCCCGCCAGGGGGCCGTGATGGACAGGCGCCCATGCGGCTGTTTTCCTGCCCGCATGCGAATCGGCATCCTGCAATGCGGGGAAATCCCTGAAGACCTCGCGGCCACGCATGGCCGCATCGGCGCCATGATGCAGCGGCTTCTCCCGCCCGGGCGGGAGGCCCTGCTGCATGACGTGACAACGGGCCGCACGCCGGAGAGCCCGGCCGATTGCGACGCCTGGCTCCTCACCGGCTCGGCCGCCGGGATTTATGACGACCTGCCCTGGATCGCGCCGCTGAAGGCGTTTCTTCGCGCGGCGCGCGGGCGGGCGAAGCTGGTGGGCATCTGCTTCGGCCACCAGATCATGGCCGAGGCCTTTGGCGGCCGCGTGGTGAAATCGCCCAAGGGCTGGGGCATCGGCCTGCATCGCTACGGCGTGGCTGGCCCAGCGCCTTGGATGGACGACGCAGCCGCCATCCGCGTCGCCGCCTCCCACCAGGACCAGGTGGTGGAGGCGCCGCCCGGCGCGCGCATCAGCCTTGCCAGCGAATTCACGCCTTTCGCCGGGCTCGACTATGGCGATGCGATCTCCTTCCAGTGCCACCCGGAATTCACGCCGGAATTCTCCATCGCGCTGCTGGAGGCGCGGCGCGAGGTGCATGGTGCCGCGACCGCCGCGGCCATCGAGTCGCTGCGCACCCCCGATGACGCGGCGCGGATGCGGGGCTGGATCGGCCGCTTCCTCGAAGGCCACAGCATGATCCGCTGAGGTGGAATCACCGAAGCGGTGAATCATCCTCTCAACGAAGGCTAGGGCGTCGTCATCGGCTCGATGCGCGGCAGCAGGTCCGTCGGGATGCCGGGCCACCAGGCGGTGCGGTTCGCCTCCTGGGCGGGGGTCAGCGCCACCGGCCCGTCCACCACGCCGCGCTGCATGGGGATGCTCGCCGGCCGCGTCACCCAGCAATCCACCCGGCCGAGGCTGGGCGTGCAATAGGGCGGCGGGCCGGGCGGCGCATCCACCGGCGCGCAATAGGAAAGCCCGCGATCCACCCGCACGATGGAGCAATCCCGCCCGCTGAGCCCCGAGACCAGGATGTCCGGCACGCCGCGCCCCACCAGCGTGATCGAGGCAACGCTCGCCGCCCCCGCGATGGCAAGGCTCGCGGTGTCGCAGCCCGCGAGCGGCAGCGGGGCGGCCAGCAGGGCCAGCAGGGGCAGGGCGGCACGCATCGCAGACAGCATCGCCGGCCCGGGTTAATGACCGGCAAAGGGCGGGCCCGCGCAACGGGCGCGCGGCCGGTGATTTCACCCGGGACGGATCATGCTCTATACCGCAGGGCCCGATACCCTGGGGCCCTGAACCAGAAGGCGCGTGACCTTGCCGGACTTGATCGATGAAGTGGATGAGGAGCTTCGCGCCGAACGGGCGAAGAAGCTCGCCCAGCGCTATGGCGGCCTCGCCACCGGTGCGGTGCTGCTGGCTATCGCGGGCCTCGGCGGCTGGGAGGGCTGGCGCTGGTATGAACGGCGCGAGGCGGCCCAGGCCGGCCAGGCCTTCCTCGTCGCCACGCGGGACGCGGCGGCTGAGGGCGCCGACCTGCGCGCCTCGGCCGAGCGATTCTCGGGCCTCGTGCAGGCGGCACCCGCCGGCTACCGCACGCTGGCGCGGCTGCGCGCCGCCGCCCTGCTGGCCGAGACCGGCCAGCTCGACGCCGCCCTTGCCGCCTGGGAAGCCCTCTCGCGCGACAACGAGGCCGACCCGCTTTATCGCGACCTCGCCACCGTGCTCTGGGGCCTGCACGCGCTGGACCAGGGCGACCCCGCGCTGATCGAGGCGCGGATGGGCCCGCTCGCCGTGCCCGGCGCGCCCTGGCGCGCCTCCGCGCAGGAGGTGCTGGCGCTGGCCGCCCTCAAGCGCGGCAACACCGAACAGGCCCGCCGCGCGCTCCAGGCGGTGCTGGCCGATGCGACCACGCCGCAGGGCCTGCGCGAGCGCGCGGGCCGGCTGCTGCAAGGATTGGGAAGCTAGATGCAAGACCGCACCCCCCCAAACTCCCTAGGCCCAAATTCCCTGGGCCAGATCGGCCGCCGCGCGGCCCTGCTCGGCGGCGCCACCCTGCTCGCCGGCTGCGACAGCGCGCGCGACATGGTGGATCGCGCGCTCGGCCAGAACAAGGTTCCGCTGCCCGGCGAGCGCGTGCCCGTCATGGCGGTCGAGCGTGGGCTGACGGCCGATGCCTCGGCGGTGAACCGGCCCTTCACCCTGCCCGCGCCGACCCTCAACACCGATTGGCCCACGGCGGGCGGCAATGCCGGCCATGCGCCGGGCCACCTCTCCCTGCCGAGCCCCGTCGGCCAGGTCTGGAACACCTCCATCGGCTCCGGCACCGGGTATCGGCAGCGGCTCACCGCCGCGCCGCGCGTGGTGGGGGACACGGTCTTCGCGGTGGACGCCTTCGGCTGGGTCACTGCCCTCGACGCCGCCCGCGGCGGCCGCCGCTGGCAGACCGACACGCGCCCCCGGCGCGACCGTGACGGCGCGGTGGGCGGTGCCATCGCCTATGCCGACGGCACGCTGTATTGCGCGACCGGCCTCGCCGAGATCATGGCGCTCGACCCTGCCTCGGGCGAGATCCGCTGGCGCGCGGCGCTGCCCGCGCCCGCCCGCGGCGCGCTCACCGTCGCCGGTAACCGCCTGCTGGTGCCGACCATCGAGAACCAGCTCCTCGGCCTTTCCGCCGAGGATGGCACCCGCGTCTGGACCTTCCGCGCGACGCCCGTGCAGGCCCTGCCGCTCGGCCTGCCGAGCCCGGCGGTCGAGGGCGATGTTGCCGTCGGCGGCTTCCCCTCGGGCGAGGTCGTCTGCTTCCGCCTGGCCGATGGCCGCGTGCAATGGAGCGAGAGCCTCGGCACCAGCCGGGGCGGCGTCTCCATCGCCGATATCGGCGCCATCACCGCGCTGCCCGTGATTGACCGCGGCCGGGTCTTCGCCGTCGGCATGGGGGGCGCTTCCACCTCGCTCGACCTGCGCTCGGGCCGCCGCGTGTGGGAACGCGAGGTGGGCGGCACGCAGACCCCCTCCGTCGCCGGCGACTGGGTCTTCATGCTGACCCGCGCGGGCTCGCTCGTCTGCATGACGCGCGACGAGGGCCTGGTGCGCTGGATCACGCCGCTGCCCGCTTTCGCCAATGAGGCGCGCAGCCGCGATCCCATCACCTGGGGGCCGCCGCTGCTTGCCGGCGGGCGCCTGCTCATCACCGGCAGCCACGCGCAGCTCTTCGAGGTGAATGCGGAGAATGGCGACATCCTCGCCCGCTCCCGCATCCCCGATGGCAGCAGCCTGCAGCCGGTGGTGGTGAACAACAGCGTGTATCTTCTTACGGATGGGGGCAATGTCGTGGCCCTGCGCGGGGTCGGCTGATGCGCTGTTTTTTCCATGGCCAGTGAACGGGATGTCGAGCGCGGCAGCCAGTATCGCCATCGCGACACCTCGACCCTGCCGGTGGTGGCCATCCTCGGCCGGCCGAATGTGGGCAAATCCTCCCTGTTCAACCGGCTGATCGGCCGCCGCATCGCGATCGTGGATGACACGCCCGGCGTGACCCGCGACCGCAAGGAGGCCGAGACCATGATGGCCGGCCGCAACCTCCTGCTGGTGGACACCGCCGGCCTGGAGGAAGCCGCCCCCGAGACGCTGTTCGGCCGCATGCGCGCGAGTTCCGAAGCGGCACTCGAGCAGGCCGACGTCGCCGTCTTCGTGGTGGATGCCAAGGCGGGCATCACCGCCTCCGACCGCGCCTTTGCCAATTGGCTGCGCCGCGCGCGGCGGCCCGTCATCCTCGTCGCCAACAAGGCCGAGGGGCGCGGCGGCGCGCAGGCCGCGATGGAGGCGTATGAGCTGGGCCTGGGCGACCCCATCGCCGTCTCGGCCGAGCACAATGAGGGCGTGGCCGGCCTCATGGAGGCCATCGCCGAGCACCTGCCCGAACAGGTGCCCGAGCCGATGGAGGGCGAGGCCAAGCTGCTGCGCCTGGCCATCCTCGGCCGGCCCAATGCCGGCAAATCCACCCTGCTGAACACGCTGCTGGGCGAGGAGCGGATGATCACCGGCCCCGAGCCCGGCCTGACGCGCGACGCCATCGCCGCCGCCTTCCAGGATGAGCAGGGCCCGATCCGCATCGTGGACACGGCCGGCATGCGCAAGCGCGCCCGCATCAACCACCGGCTGGAGGAAATGTCCGTCGCGTCCTCCATCTCGGCGCTGCGCGAGGCGGAGGTGGTGATCCTCGTCCTCGACGCGCTCCTCGGCCTGGAGGAGCAGGATATCCGCATCGCGCGCCTGGCCGAGCGCGAGGGCCGCGCGGTCGTCATCGCGCTGAACAAGTGGGACGCCGTGGAGGACCGCGCCGCGGCCCGGCAGCGCGTGTCCGACACGCTCGAAACCTCGCTCAACCAGCTGCGCGGCGTGGAGGTGGTGCCGATCTCGGCCGCGACGGGTGCGGGCGTGGACAAGCTGATCCCCGCCGTGCGCCGCACGCATGAGCGCTGGAACCGCCGCATCGGCACCGGCGCGCTGAACCGCTGGTTCGCGACCATGCTGGAGCGGCACCAGCTGCCGCTGGTGGAGGGCAAGCGCCTGAAGCTGCGCTACGCCACCATGCCGAAGGCGCGCCCGCCCACCATCGTCATCTTCGGCACGCGGGCCGAGCAGCTGCCGCTGGACTACCAGCGCTATCTGTTCAACGGCTTCCGCGAGGAATTCGACATGCCGGGCGTGCCCATCCGCCTGCAGTTGCGGGGCACGGAAAACCCCTACGCCGAAGAGACGGACTGAGCGCCTCACGGCATCATCAGCCGCACCGAGCGCGGCATGTTCGGCCGCCCGCCCACCAGCGTGAGCAAATTCCGGATCGTCCTCCCCCAATGGAGGATGAAGCGGCGGAAATAGCCGGGCTCGGGATTTTGGGCGGCGCGCAATTGCCACGCCACCAGGCTTTTGGACAAATCCGGATCGGCCACCATCCAGGGCGGCCCCGGCAGGGCTTCGAGAAGGCCCAGACGTCTCGCCAGCACAATGATGCCGAGCCCGCGCAGCCGCGCGGCCCGGCGCGCCCCCCGGAAGATCACGCGGCGGAGCTGCTGGAGCGGATGGCGGGGGCCGAGCTCCTTCAACGCGATGAGCAGGTTTTCCCAGAGACCCGCATGGGTCAGGCGGCGGAAATGCCGCGCGACGGTGCCGTGGGCGCCATGATGCGCGGGCAATTCGCGCCAGGGCGCGTCGGTGGAGAGGAGGAAGAGGATGGCGTCCATTCTCTGGCGCAGATCCGCCAGGGGGCGGCCGGCGGGGTGGTCCTTCACGACATAGGGGCGGAGCGCGGCCCATTGGCGGTCTGAGAGCTGGGTGAAGGGGATGCGCTGTTTCATCCTAGGAAAATATACCGTAACAGGCGAAAAAGTCAAGGAAATTGGGGCTCTGCCCCAAGCCCCGCCGGGGAGCCACGGGCTCCCCGGACCCCTGCGGCACTTATCGCAGGGCATGTGTGGCGGCATAGAGGGTGTATGCCAGAGCGGCCAGTGCACAGGAGCAGCGGCCGTGCCGCCCGCAGGCTGCCTCCTGCCAGTGATGGCAGGCCATGAGTGTCAGGACAATGGCGAGGAACATGGCTGAAGCTCCCCCCGCTCTTGTGCGGGCGGTCTTCTCAATCCACCTTTGGAAAGGGTGAATTCATAGGAGGTTTCCGGCTTGCCGGACGGAAAAGGCGGAAAGGGCGGCAAGCTCCGGCAGAGCAATAGCTTCGCCGCGCACCTTTCCACGCACCTGGAGACTGGCACACGGCCTGGCCTGAAGCCTGGCAAGGTGGGGAACCAATGGACTGCGCCGGACTTCGGCCATGCCGTAGGGGTGAACCAACGCACGGTGCGCAACTGGCGCAGCGGAACTACCCTACCGAGTGAAGAATCCCTCTCTGAGGTCCTCGAAGCACTATTCAGCGACGACGCTAACCTCGCTGCCGAACGCCGCGCGCTGGAAGAAGCCTGGGACGCGGCGCAGCGCCTACGGCTTGAACGAACGCCACAGCTCAAGGTCGGCCTGCAAGTCAGTCGCCGAGATGATCACCTCGCGCTCGATGTTGCCGGTTCAAGCTCCGATTCGCAGGCTGCGACCGACGCCGAACTCCAGCAGCAACACGGGGTGGTGCGGGCTCAGTTGGACAAGCTCCACACTCTCGTGTCCCGCCGCCACAACCGTTTCACCCCCGCGTGGGACGATTTGAAGCCGACGCTGGAAAGTTTGATTGCCCGGTTAGCCGTCGAAACGTCCCGGCTGCCTAGTGAGATGGCTTGGCTTTATCAGGACGCCCTGTCTCTCGGCTCGCTGCTCGAACAGCACGCGCAACTGCGCGACTTTCCAGAGGAGGGTGACGCCCCGCTCGCGGTGGACCTCGCCCGCCAATTGGCTGACTCTGTGGGTGCGGTGGCGCTGCTCATTCGCGGGTTCCCTTCAAACCGCGAGCGGGACGCTCAACACGCTATGTTCTGGGAACAGGACGCTATGACGCCGGCCCGCGCGGTGCGGGCTCGCGCAAGGGGCCTGCTGCTTCAGGAAGACGAGGCGCTGCTTGACCGCATGGAGCGGACCGCTGGCCGGTCTGGCATCCAGGCGGATAAAGCTCGCGGTGGCTTCATTGCCACAATTGGCAATTTGGCGCTCGCGGGCGTGACCAGCTTGATGCTGTCCGGCATCGCCAACGAATCGCCCTTTATTAAGCGTGTCAGCAGTTTCGTCGTCGCGGCTGAGGAACCAATCGCCAGGTTGATGGGCAGTTTTCCGACGGATATGGCCGCCGCGATTCGTTATGGGCTTAGGTATGCAAGCGAAGAAAGTGCGTTGTTGCCGTGGCCATCCACGCGCCGTGATCCGCCGGATATGGACGAGGTTAGGCGCATGGTCCTGGCAGGCCAGGTGCCGCCCGCGGAGTGGGTGCCATTCATACGATCCCTCGATTTCGACGATGAGGCAACGCTCATCGACCTCTCACCCCTCGCCGAACTCAGTGAGCTTACCGAGCTTTACCTTAGCGGCACGGGCGCTTCAGATGTGTCTTCGCTAGCCGGCCTCAGACGATTAAAAGCGCTTTTCCTTAGTGGGACTAATGTAGCCGATATTTCACCGCTTTCCGGGCTTGGCGGACTTGAGACGCTTAATCTTGATAGTACTTATGTTACAGATCTGTCACCGCTCTCACGACTCAACAGCCTTACGACGCTGTCCTTTGACGGTACGGCAGTGGCCGAAATTTACCCGCTCGCCTTGCTGGATAGGCTTGAGGCCCTCTCGCTTGATAACACGAGGGTTAGCGATTTTTCTCCGCTTTCTAGCTTAGCGAATCTAGAAACCCTCTCCCTCGATAGTACGGGAGTCACAGATTTATCCCGGCTTACCCGGCTCACGCGCCTTAAAAGGCTCTCCCTCAACCGTACCGGGGTGAGAGAGATCTCTCCCTTTGCCAAATCATCGATGCTTGAGAGCCTCTCTCTCGATGGAACCGGAGTAACCAATGTTTCGCCACTCGCGGAGTGCAAAAACCTGCGCACGCTTTCACTCAACCGGACCGAGATCACCGATCTCTCGTCACTTTCTGAGATCAGAAGTCTGGAGGCACTGTCCCTGGATGGCAACGAGATCACCGAATTAGTGCCGATCGCCAATCTCAGCAAGCTTGAGGAAATCTCCCTCAACAATACGAATTTGACTGACCTTTCGGCGCTCGCCAAACTTACTAGCCTCCGAAAGATATATCTCAACGAAACTAGTGTAACTGATCTCTCCGAACTTAGTAATTTGCGAAATCTTGAGTCACTACATCTTGACGGAAGTCCGATAGACGATCTATCAACCCTTCCCTCGCTGAGAAATCTTCGCATACTTTCTCTCAATAGGACGTATGTAACAGATTTCGAAAGCGTAGGCGATCTCATCGGTATTGAAGAGATTTTTCTTGATGATACGGTGTTAGAGGATCTTTCATCGCTTGCCGCATTCGTCCACCTGAAGAGGCTTCACCTTAGCAAAACTAGAGTACGAAATCTTTCTCCCCTCGCCGGGCTAACCAAGCTCGACATGCTTTTTCTCAGTCATACTGGGGTGACTGATCTCTCGCCGCTTGCCGGCCTTAGCGCGCTCGAATTGCTGTCGCTAGATGGTACGAGGGTGACCGATCTTTCACCGCTTGCAGGTCTTACGCGTCTTGAAATGATCTCGCTCGATGGCACAGAGGTCACCGATTTATCGCCGCTCGCGCGTCTCCCCAATCTGATGGTGTTTCGCGAAGGACAGGTCTTTCTTCCCTCCCGTGGTGAAGTGAGGATTCGTAGCGAGGTCCGAGGACGTCCACGGTCGGCGGCCGGGGGGGGCGGAGGGCGGCGCCCCCCGTCGCGGCGGAATGCATAGCCCCCAAGGCGAGCCCTTCGTGCATTTAGCCTTCGCGAATTTCCAAAGCATCATTTGCCTTCCAGCGCCTAGGCTCACCGCATCCGCCCAGGAGACGCGCCCATGTCCGCCGCCTACGAAACCTTCCGCGACCTGCATCGCCATATCTTCGTCATGCCCAACCCCTGGGACGGCGCCTCCACCCTGCTGCTGAAGCGCGAGGGCTTTCCCGCACTCGCCTCCACCTCGGCCGGCCTCGCCTTCGGCCTGGCCCTGCCCGATTGCACCGCCGCGCTGGGGCGGGACCTCTCCGTCCAGCACGCGGCGATGATCGCGCGTCTCTCCGGCCTGCCGGTGAATGGCGATCTGGAGGATGGCTTCGGCCCCGCGCCCGAGGATGTGGTCGCCACCGTCGAGGCCTCCATCGCCGCCGGCCTCGCGGGCCTCGGCATCGAGGACACGACGGCCGACGCTGGCCGCCCCATCCATGATTTCGACCACGCCGTGGCGCGCATCGCCGCCGCCGCGAAGGCCGCGAAGGGCCGCATCCTGCTCACCGCCCGCACCGACAATTTCCTGCATGGCCGCCCCGATCTGGACGACACCATCCGCCGCCTCGTCGCCTTCGCCGAGGTCGGCGCCGATGTCCTCTACGCCCCCGGCCTGCCGGACATGGCGAGCATCGAGGCGGTGGTGCGCGCCGTCGCCCCCAAGCCGGTGAACCTCGTCTTCGGCCCGCGCTCGGGCCCCGTGCCGCTCAGCGTGCTGGAGGCGGCGGGCGTGAAGCGCGTCTCTCTCGGCGGCGCGCTGTATCGCCAGGCCATGGGCAGCCTCGTCACCGCCGCGCGCCGCCTGAAGGCCGGCGATTTCGACATCATGGGCGCCGCACCGACCACCGCCGAGATCACCGCGCTGCTGCCGCGTTAGACGGAAAGGCCGAGTTCTTCGGCCACCCCTGCCAAGCGCCGGTCGCGCGTCCAGAAGCGGGCCCCGGGCGTCAGCCGTGTCGCTGCCAGCAGGTGCGCGTCCACCCAGCCGATCCCGCGCCCGGCGAGTCCGTGCCGCTCGACGAACAACAGTACCTCCGCATCGGTCGCCGTGATGGCCTGCGGCAGGTCGGCCAGCGCGGCGAGAATCACGGCACGCTGCCGCAAATGCCCCAGCGCCAACTCGCCGATGACGTGGGGATGAGCCAGCACCTCGCGCTCCGCCAGCAAGGTGGCCACATCAGGCTCACCTTGGCGCAGATGGTCCACCCAGACGGAGGTGTCGAGCAGGATCAAGCGGGTTTCGCACGCCGCCGCCGCGCGGGGGCCAGGTCCGGTTCGCTGCCGCCAAGCAGCGCGAGGCGACGCGCGCTCTCGCGCTCGATCAGCGCCGTCAGCGCCTCCCGCACCAGGGCGGATTTCTCCGTGATTCCGGTAAATCCCTGAGCCTTGGCCAGGAGTTCGTCATCCAGGGCGAGGGTGGTGCGCATGGTCATCTCTCCGATCAGGCACGCAATCTAGCATCATCTGGTGAAGAAACGCATGCCGAAAATACGGGAGGGATCGCCCGCACCCCCCTTCCAGAACCGTCCCCGACAACGCAGTATCCGCCGCGAATAGCGGCGGCGCGCGGTGCGCAACCGCAATGCCGGGAACCCCCTGTCTGAGGCGCGCAAGCCAAGCGCCCGGAGGGCGCGCCCGGCGCTTGAGGGCGGGAAACACATGATCAACAAGATCGTCAACACGCTGGCCGAGGCGCTCTCGGGCGTGAAGGATGGCAGCACCGTCCTCATCGGCGGCTTCGGCAGCGTCGGCCAGCCCGATGCGCTGATCGAGGCGCTGATCGAGCAGGGCGCGACGGACCTCACCTGCGTCGCCAACAACGCCGGCACGGGCCGCGTGGGCCTGGCCCGCCTCATGGAGCTCGGCCGCGTCCGCAAGATCATCTGCTCCTTCCCGCGCAGCGCCGGCAGCGTCGTGTTCGAGGAGCTGTACCGCGAGGGCAGGATCGAGCTTGAGATCGTCCCCCAGGGCACCATGGCCGAGCGCATGCGCGCCGCCGGTGCCGGCATCCCCGCCTTCTACACCGCCACCTCGCACGGCACGCTGCTGGCCAAGGGCAAGGAGGAGCGCGAGTTCGACGGCCGCCACTACGTGATGGAACGCGCGCTCAAGGCCGATGTCGCGCTGATCGAGGCGTGGGAGGCGGATCGCTGGGGGAACCTGACCTACAATCTCTCCGGCCGGAACTTCAACCCGGTGATGGCCATGGCCGCCGACCTCACCATCGCGCAGGTGCAGCACATCGTGGAACTCGGCGCGATTGATCCGGAGAAGGTGGCGACGCCGGGGATCTTCGTGAACCGCGTGGTCCGTGTGGACCGCGGCGAGGGCTGGGTTTAGGCTGAAAGCAAGAGGAGAAAACGTCATGTCCATCAGCAGTGGGCCAAGCTTCAGCCGGACCGACATGGCCGCCAAGGCCGCCGCCGACATCCCCGAGGGCTGGGTGGTCAATCTCGGCATCGGAATGCCGACCCTCATCGCCAATGAAGTGCCGCTCGAGCGCGAAGTGATCTTCCAGTCCGAGAACGGCGTGCTGGGCATGGGCCCGGCGCCGGACAAGGGCCATGAGAACCCCTGGCTGATCAACGCCGGCAAGCAGATGGTGACGCTGCGTCCCGGCGGCTCGATCTGCCACCACGCCGACAGCTTCGCCATGATTCGCGGCGGTCACATTGACCTCTGCGTGCTCGGCGGCTTCGAGGTGGCGGAGAATGGCGACCTCGCGAATTGGGCCACGTCCGAGAATGACACGGCGCCCGCCGTGGGTGGTGCCATGGACCTCGGCGCGGGCGCCAAGCGCCTCTGGGTGGTGATGGACCACACCACCAAGGATGGCCGCCCCAAGATCGTCGAGCGCTGCGGCTATCCGCTGACCTCGCTCGGCTCCGTCAGCCGCGTCTATACGAACCTCGCCGTGCTGGACGTGGTCCAGGGCCTCGGCTTCGTCGTGCGTGACATCGTGCCGGGGATGAGCCTGGAAGAGCTCCAGGCCAAGAGCGGCGCCAAGCTGCACACGCGCTCATGAGCGCGACCGCCGCCGGCGTCGCGCCCTTCGAGGGCGACCGCGCCGAGAGCATCGAGATGATCCGCGATTCCGCGCGCGGATTGCTGGGCACGGACATGTCCCGCGTGCGCAAGCTGCGCTTCACCGAGCCGGGGTTCGACGCGGCCCTGCTCCGCCAGATGGCCGAGGCGGGCTGGATCGGCCTCGCCGTCAGCGAGGATGCGGGCGGCACGGGCCTGGGCATGGGCGAGATGGTGGCGCTGGCCGAGGAACTCGGCCGCGCCTCAGCGCCCGAGCCGCTGATCGGCTGCGCGCTCTCCGCCCATCTCCTGGCCGCCGCCGGGGAAGGCGAATTGCTCGGCCAGCTCCTGGCCGGCGATGCCGTGGTGCTGACCGCCTGGCAGGACCGCGCCAACACCCTGGCGCTGGCCGGCAGCGCCGATGGCGCGCGCGGCTTCGTGCTGGGCGCCGCCGGCGCCACGCACATCCTCTGGCCGGTGGCCGAGGGTGGGCGCGTGGCACTCCATGTGCTGGACCGCGCGCAGGTCGAGATCACGACCGAGGCCACGCAGGATGGCGGCCATCTCGGCACCATCCGCCCGCTGCCCTATGGCGGCCATGGCCCGGGCCGGCACGTGGCGGATGACATCGGCGCCGCGCTGACCGAAGGGCTGGACCGCGCCGCCCTTGCCACCGCCGCGGCGCTGCTGGGCGGCATGGAGGCGGCGTTCGCCATGACGCTCGACTACCTCCGCACGCGGCAGCAATTCGGCAAGATCATCGGCACCTTCCAGGCGCTGCAGCACAAGGCGGCCGACGCCAAGATGCAGTTGGCACTCACCCGCGCCGCTGTCGAGCAGGCCGCCGCGGCCCTGGATGAGGGCGCGCCTTCCCACGCCGTCAGCCGCGCCAAGGCGCGCGCCTCCGAGGCCGCGATGCTCGTGCAGCAGGCCTGCGTGCAGCTGCATGGCGGCATCGGCTACACGGATGACTATGATGTCGGCCTGCACATGCGCCGCGCCATGGTGCTGGTGCCCGCCTTCGGCGGCGCGGCACTCCATCGCCGCCGCTTCATGGACCTCACGCCGGAGCTGGAAGACGCATGAACGACGCGCCCGACCCCCTGATGAACATTCTGGAGGAGCGCCACGGCGCCGTCCTGGTGCTCACCATTGACTACCCCGCGCGCCGCAACGCCCTCGCCGTGCCGCTGCGCGAGAAGCTGGAACAGGCCCTGGAACGCGCCAGCGTGGATGGCACCACGCGCGCCATCGTGCTGACCGGCAGCGGCGGCGTCTTCTCGGCCGGCGGCGACATCTCCGGCATGAATGTCGAGACCGCCTTTGACGGCCGCGACCGCATGCGCCGCACCCATCGCCTGGTGCGCCTGATGGCGCGCGGCAACATCCCCATCGTCGCCGCCGTCGAGGGCTGGGCCGTGGGTGCGGGCCTTTCCATGGCGCTGCTCTGCGACACCATCGTCGCCGCCGATGACGCGCGCTTCATGGCCGGCTTCCACAAGATTGGCCTGATGTCGGACATGGGCATGCCGGCCACGCTGCCCGCCCGCATCGGCGTCGGCCGCGCGCGGGACATGCTGCTGCACCACACGCAGTATCTCGGCCCCGATGCGCTGAAGATCGGCCTGGTGGACTATGTCGTCCCCAAGGGCCAGGCGCTGGAAGCCGCTCTGGAAAAGGCGCAGCACCTCGCGAGCGAACCGCCGCTCCCCATGGCCTACACCAAGCAATGGTTCGCCGACGACCTGGAGCGCGCCCTCGCCCGCGAAGCCGATTTCCAGGCCGCCCTCTTTGTCACGGAAGACCACAAGGAAGGCCGCGCCGCCTTCCTCGGCAAGCGCAAGCCGGTCTTCCAGGGGCGGTGAGGGTGCCCGGGGTCGCTCCTCGGGGAAGGCTCTGCCTTCCCCGGACCCCATCCGCCAGGGGCCTTGGCCCCTGGACCCGGGCACATGGTTGGGTTTGGGGGAGGGGCATGGCGTGCCCGTGATCCGCGGCGCGCCCTCGATGCCCCTCCCCCAAACCCAACAAACGTATCAAGGGGTCCGGGGACCGAATGTCCCCGGCGGGAGGGTCTGGGAGGGCAGCGCCCTCCCAGGCGCCACCCGAGGCACCCCCAACCATCCCATGGAGGACTCGCATGAACGCCATCACCGGCCGTGAGCCTGAGGATCTGAATGCGCTGCCGGACGAGATGTTCCGCGCGCATATCCGGTCCTGGATCGAGGCGAATTACCCCGCCGAGATCCGCAATCCGGAGAAGCGCCTCCATTGGGGGGAGAACAAGGTCTGGTACTTCAAGCTGGCCGAGAAGGGCTGGCTCTGCCCCGGCTGGCCGCGCGAATATGGCGGCCTCGGCCTAGCGCCGGCGAAGCAGATCATCTTCACCGAGGAGCTGGAGCGCCATGGCTGCGCCCGCTGCAACGACCATGGCATCATCATGCTGGGGCCCTTGGTGATCCGCTACGGCACCGAGGCGCAGAAGCAGCATTTCCTGCCGAAGATCCTGAGTGGCGAGCATATCTGGTGCCAGGGCTATTCCGAGCCGAACTCGGGCTCCGACCTCGCGAGCCTGCGCACCGAGGCGGTGGATGCGGGCGACCACTACGTCGTGAACGGCCAGAAGACCTGGACCACGCTCGCCTCCGACGCGAACTGGATCTTCCTGCTGGTTCGCACCGACAAGGCGGCGAAGAAGCAGGAGGGCATTTCCTTCCTGCTGGTGGACATGAACACGCCCGGCATCACCGTGCGCCCCATCATCAACCTCGAGATGCATGACGAGTTCTGCGAGGTCTTCTTCGACAATGTGAAGGTGCCAAAGGAGAATTTGGTCGGCCAGCTCAACAAGGGCTGGGACATGGCCAAGGCGTTGCTGAGCTTCGAGCGCATCTATCTCGGCTCGCCCCGCCAGAGCGCCTATGCGCTGACGCGGCTGAAGCAGCTGGCCGAGCGCATGGGCGTGGCCGAGGAGCCGCTCTTCGCCGAGCGCTACGCCCGCCATCGCTGCGACCTCGAGGATCTGAAGGCGCTCTATGGCCGCTATGTCGAGGTGCTGAAGCAGGGCCGCCCGCTCGGCGCCGATGTCAGCCAGCTCAAGGTCATCCAGTCCGAGCTGTTCCAGCGCATCACCGAGACGATGCTGGAAGTGGCGGGCGAGAATGCCGGGCTGTTCGGGCCGATGGAGGGCAACCGGAACCTCAACCCCGGCGCGCTCTATATCCAGGCCCGGCCGACCAGCATCTATGGCGGCACCAACGAGATCCAGCGCAACATCATCAGCAAGAACGTGCTTGAGCTTCCGGGGTGAAGCCCACCTGGTATTTCGACCTCATCTCGCCCTTCGCTTATCTCGCGCTGCCGCGGGTGCTGGCGCTGGGCGAGGTGGAGCTTCGGCCCATCGTCTTCGGCGCCGTGTTGAGCCATTGGGGGCAGCTTGGCCCCGCCGAGATCGAGCCGAAGCGCATCCAGACCTACCGCCAGACGCAATTCGCGGCGGATCAGGCCGGCATCCCCATGCGCTACCCGCCGCGCCACCCCTTCCGCTCGCTGGAGGCGCTGCGCCTGCTGACGGCACTCGGCGGTAATCCTGCGGCGGTGCAGGCCGCCTTCGCCTTCGTCTGGGGCGAGGGGCGGGACCCGCATGAGGAGGCGGCCGCCCTGCGCGCGCGCCTGCCGCCCGTGACCGAGGAAGCCCTGCTCGCCGCCAAGGAGGCGCTGCGTGCGGCGACGGATTCCGCCATCGCCGCCGGCGTCTTCGGCGTGCCCACGCTCGCGATCGGCGATGAGCTCTTCTGGGGCGCCGACGCCATGCCCATGGCCGAGGCCTTCCTCGCCGATCCTGCCCTTTTCGAACGCGGCGAAATGGCGCGCCTGGCCACGCTCCCCACGGGAATCGAGCGCCGGCGCGGTTGACCTCCGCGCGCTCTGGCGAAAGGATCGGCCGGCAAGCAAGGAGTGCGCGATGACCGATCTCTGGCGACTGGACGCGACCGAAGTGGCGCGCCGCGTCCATGCGAAGGAGGTCTCGGCGCGGGAGGTGGCGCTCTCCGCCCTTGCGCGGCTCGATGCGGTGAACCCCAAGCTCAACGCCGTCATCCAGTTCATGCCGGAGGAGGCGCTGGCCGCCGCCGATGCGGTGGATGCGCAGATCGCCCGCGGCGAGGAGCCGGGCCTGCTGGCCGGCGTGCCCGTCACCATCAAGGTCAACACCGACCAGGTGGGCTTCGCCACCACCAACGGCCTCAAGATCCAGGCGAATGCGGTGGCGACGGAGGACAATCCGCTCGTCTCCAACTTCCGCCGCGCCGGGGCCGTCATCATCGGGCGCACCAACACGCCCGCCTTCTCGCTGCGCTGGTTCACCTCGAACGACCTGCACGGCGGGACCTACAACCCCCATGACAAGGGGCTGACGCCGGGCGGCTCCTCCGGCGGTGCGGCCTCGGCCACGGCGGCGGGAATCGGGGCCATCGGCCATGGCACGGATATCGGCGGGTCTATCCGCTATCCGGCCTATGCCTGCGGCATCCACGGGTTGCGGCCCACGCTCGGGCGGGTGCCCGCCTGGAACCCCTGTCTGCCGGAGCGCGACATCGGCGCGCAGCTCATGGCCGTCAGCGGCCCGCTGGCCCGCTCCATCCGGGACCTGCGCCTCTCGCTCGCCGCGATGAGCGCGCCTGATCCGCGCGACCCCTGGTATGTGCCGGCCCCGCTGGAGGGCCCGTCCGCGCCGAAGCGCGCCGCCCTCTGCGTGGCGCCCGACGGCATGAAGGTGGTGCCCGAAGTGGCGTCGGCGCTGCGCGATGCGGCCGAGCGGCTGCGCGCCGCCGGCTGGGAGGTGGAGGAGATGGCGAGCCTGCCGCCGCTGCGCGAACCGGCGCGGCTGCAGGCGCAGCTCTGGCTCTCCATGCTGCCGCGCGGCGGCCTGGCCGCGGCCGAGCGCGAGGCGGAGGCCCGTTCGCTGGCGGTCTATGGCCATATGCAGGCGCTGACCGCGCCGCCCGGCCTCGCCGAATACCAGGATGCGCTGACCGCCCGCCTCGGCTTCCTGCGGGCCTGGAACCTTTTCTTCGAGCGATATCCGGTGGTGCTGATGCCGGTCTCGGGCGAATTGCCCTTCGCCGACCAGGCGGACCAGGGCGGCGCCGAGGCCTTCACCGCGATCATCGAGGCGCAGTTGACCCAGGTGGGGCTGCCGCTGCTGGGCCTGCCCGGCCTGGCGGTGGCGACGGGGATGGTCGGCACCGCGCCGGTCGGCGTGCAGCTGGTGGCGGGCCGCTACCGCGAGGATCTGCTGCTGGCGGCGGGCGAGGCCATCGCGGCCGCCGGCACGCCGGCCTCTCCGGTGGATCCGTCCTGGTGATGCGCGGCGCTTTTCTCCTGCTGCCCTTGCTCGCGGCCTGCGCGGGGGAGGGGGCGAACCCGGCCGCCACGCTCGGCTGTTCGGGCGAGGTGCGGCTGCGCAATGTCGGTTCCATGGCGGTGGAGCAGGCCTATTTCAGCGCAGCCGGCCCTGGCCAATTGGGGCGTGACCTGCTGGCCCCCACCGACATTCCGCCCGGAGGCGACCGCGCGGTGATGGTGACGCCCGGCCGCAACGCGGTGCGCATCGTCTTCGCGAATGGCCGCGCGGCGGAGATGCCGGCGATGGATGTCTGCGCCTCGCCGACGCTGAGCATCGCGCCCAACGAGTTGATCGCGAGTCGCTAGAGCCGGATCGGCCCCGGCGGCGCCGGGGGCGTGAATCCGCCTCTCGACGCGGTGGCCGGATCGGCCCCGGCGGCGCCGGGGGCGTGAATCCGCCTCTCGACGCGGTGGCCGGATCGGCCCCGGCGGCGCCGGGGGCGTGAATCCGCCTCTCGGCGCGGTGGCCGGATCGGCCCCGGCGGCCACAGGGTCGTGAATCCGTCTTTTTGAGGGTTGGCCGGGCTGCCGTGCTGCGCTCCAGCCTCCCGCCGCGTTGTCCGCGCAAGAGCAGAGGCGTGGCGCTCCCGCGCGGTCCGCGTCCGCTTTATCTCACCCAGCGAGACACCGTGCCCTCTAAACATTTAAAAAAAGAGATTAAACCGAGATTTGACGATTTCTCTTGGTGGGGATCGTACGTTGATGTATCACTCTGCGAGTAGCGCGCTGGATTTGCCAAAAAAGCGATTTATCGTTCTTAAAAAGAGAAAGACCATGCCCCCCATCACCGCTCCAGTCGCGATCCCGCGGGAAGGGATTGCCCCCTCGCCCCGGCGTCGTGCGGATGAGGGATGTCATGCGTAGCGCGCTTCCGCTCCTGATCGCCGGCGGCTCGCTGGCGCTGCTGCCGCTCCTCGCCCCGGCGACGACCGTGCTGCCGGGCGGGCGCGAGCGTGCGCCCGCCTGCCTGCATCCGCAGGAGAGCCCGGTCGCCCAGGCGCGGGACTGGATGGGAAGCCTGCAAGGCTGGCAGGACAGCGCCCTGGTGCTCGCCTGGCGGAGCAGCCTGGCCGTGGCCAAGGGCAAGTCCCCCATCGCCGGCTGCATTCCCGCCGAGCGCTGAACAGCGCCGGGCCAAGGGCCCAGGCGTAAAAGGCCCCAGCCGTGGCCCGACATCCTGCACGCAAGGCCGGCCATGTGCCGCCTGGCACTTCCGCGCCAATTCCACCGGACAGCCTGGGCAGCCACCTGCGCGCCGGCCAGGGCCAGCGCGCAAGCTCATGCGTCAGGGCTTGCCGATCAGGGCTTGCGGGTGAGGGTGGGGATCTCTTCGCGCAGGCGGAAGCGCAGCGCGGACCAGGTCGCGTCCAGGGCCACCTGCGTCACCGGAAGGAGGCCCGCCTGGGTCAGCGGCTCCCACCCATGGTCCCGGTCGAGGTCGGAGCGCACGGGGCCCGTCTTCTTCGGATAGGCGAACCACAGCCGGCCGCCCACACCGTAGAGGTCGAGCGCGCGCGCGGCCACGCGGCCCAGCGCCGCACGATCCGGCGCGAATGCGAGGATGAGTTCCGGCTCGGAGGCCGAAGTCGCGGGCAGCCCGTGTTTCAGGCCGGGCGGCGGTTCCAGCACGGCGCAAACCATGCCCGGCTTGAAGCCGAGCTTGCGGGGAATGGAAGCTTGAATGGCAACGTCAATCAGTGGTCAACCCGGCGGCGCGAGCCACCGGCCCCCAAATGGAATCCTGCGCGCGAATGGTGGCCGCCAGCTCCGCGCGCGTGCCCCCGATGGGCTCCGCCGCCAAAGCCCGCAACCGGAGCACCACAGCAGCGTCACGAGCCACCGCCATGGCCGCCGCCTCCAGCTTGGCCAATACGGAGTCGGGCAACCCGCGAGGCCCCATCAGCGCCAGCCAGGTCTCGGCTTCAAAGCCGGAGACCGTCTCAGCGACTGTCGGGGTCTCGGGAAACAGGGCAGACCGGTTCCGCGAGGTGACGGCAAGCAGGCGAACCCGCCCCTCCCGCACCAATGGCAATCCAATGACAGCGGACTCCACATAGACCTGGACCCCGCCGTTAAGCAATTCCGGAAGTGCACCGGTTAGGCTCCGGAAATGCACGAAATCGCACCGCGCACCGACGGTGCGGATCAGCAATTCGAGCGTCAGATGCTGCGCCGTGCCAGCGCCTGGCGTGCCGCAAGTGCTTGGCCGCGCTTTCAAAACCTCGATCAGGTCGCCGATGGTCCGGACACCTTGGCCGGGCGCGCCCAGCACCAGGAAGGGCAGGGCTGCAAAGCGACTGATGGGGGTCAGGTCTGCTTGTGGGTCATAGCCCATTTGCCGGGACAAATGCCGGTTCAGCAGCAGGGTCGTGGCGGTGACGATTCCCAGCGTGTTGCCGCTGGGCGCCGCACGCGCCACCTCCTCCGCCGCCACATTGCCGCGCGCCCCGGTGCGGTTCTCGACGAGCACGGGGCGGTAGAGGCGGTCGCTCAGCGCCTCGGCGAAGATGCGGGAGACCTGGTCCACCCCGCTGCCGGGCGGCAGGCCGATCAGCAGGCGGATGGGCTCTCGCCCGTCGGCGCTGGCCAAGGGAGAAGGGGCGGGCGGCGGGTTGGCCGGCTGCGCCGCCGCTTGTGGCAGGAGCATGGCCACGGCCAGACAGGCAGCGCCGAGGCGGCCCCCCCAATGCAACAGGCGCTGAACCAGGATCACGCGACAACCCTAACGACGGCCATGCCGGATCGCCCCTCCATCCGGCTGTCGGGGCAACATGGCCGGAAAACGCGCCACAGTCGCGGCAGAGACCAAGCGGGTCAATCCACTTTTTGTGGCAGCCGCCGCTCGATGCGCCGCCGTAGCGAACGCGCCCTGCCGAAAGCCCGGAAATGCGTTCCGGTTCCGCGCCCTGCGCGGATTGACGCAACTGCGAAGAGACGCCTAGAACATCGCCCCAAGAACAAAGGTTGGGGTTGTTTTCTCATGCACGCCGAAGTCGTGAAAGCGCCATGACGGATCCGCGCGAAGCCGGAATGATTGCGCGCCGTTCCGACGGCACCGTCATTCGCCGCCCGCTCTCGCCCCATCTGCAAGCCTACGACATGATGCAGATGACGAGCCTTCTCTCCATCCTGCACCGCGCCACGGGCGTTGCCTGGTCGGCCGGCACCCTGCTCATGGTCTGGTGGCTCATGGCCGCCGCGACGGGCGAGAGCGCCTTCGCCACGGTGCAGTGGTTCATGGGCTCCTTCCTGGGCCTGCTCGTCCTGTTCGGGCTGACCGTCGCCGCCTGGTACCACACGCTGGCCGGCCTGCGTCACCTTGGTTGGGATGCCGGCCGCGGCTTCGACATCCCCTCGGTCTATCGCAGCGGTCGCCTCGTGGTGGCCGGCACGGCGGTGCTGACGGTGGTGACCTGGATCCTCGCCTTCCTGTTCTGGGGCTGACGCAGATGGCGAAAGACGGCATCACCCAAACCTCCCTGCGCTCGCCGCTCGGGCGCGTGCGCGGCCTCGGCTCGGCCAAGGGCGGCACGCATCACTGGTGGATGCAGCGAGTCACCTCGATCGCGCTGCTGCCGCTGACGCTGTGGTTCGTGGCGAGCATGATCGGCCTGGCCGGCGCCTCCTACCTCGAGACGCTGCTCTGGATCGCGCAGCCGCTCAATGCGCTGCTGCTGCTGGTGCTCATCGGCCTCACCTTCCACCACATGGCGGCGGGGTTGCAGGTGGTGATCGAGGACTACGTGCGCGACGAGTTCCGCCGCATGGCCTACATCCTGCTGATCAAGGCCGCCGCGGTGCTGATGGCGCTGGCCAGCGGCTTTTCGGTGCTGCGGATCGCCTTCGCGCTGTAAGGCGCCCCGAGGGGGATTGATTTGGGGCTTGCGGTTCCGCCGGAACCACCAAGCTGCAGTTTGAGGGCCGGTTCATTCCGGCATGACATATCGCCCGGCCTGAGGTCGGGCCTGAGCGGAGCGGACCGGGTCGCATGAACGCCATCAGCAAGCCATCCTTCGGGGCCTATCGGGTCGTGGACCACACCTATGACGTGGTGGTGGTGGGCGCCGGTGGCGCGGGGTTGCGCGCCACCTTCGGCATGGGCGCCTCGGGCCTCAAGACCGCCTGCATCACCAAGGTCTTCCCGACGCGCAGCCACACCGTGGCCGCGCAGGGCGGTGTCGGTGCGGCCCTCGGCAATATGGGCGAGGATGACTGGCGCTGGCACATGTACGACACCGTGAAGGGGTCGGACTGGCTGGGTGACCAGGACGCCATTGAATACATGTGCCGCGAGGCCATCCCCGCCGTCATCGAGCTCGAACATTACGGCGTGCCCTTCAGCCGCACCGAGGATGGCCGCATCTATCAGCGCCCCTTCGGCGGCCATATGCAGGATTACGGCAAGACCCCTGCCATGCGCGCCTGCGCCGCGGCGGACCGCACGGGCCACGCCATCCTGCACACCCTGTATCAGCAGTCGCTCAAGCATGGCTGCGAGTTCTTCGTGGAATACTTCGCGCTCGACCTCATCATGGATGATGAGGGCGTCTGCCGCGGCGTGACCGCCTGGAACCTGGAAGACGGCACCATCCATCGCTTCCGCGCGCAGAAGGTCGTGCTGGCGACCGGCGGCTATGGCCGCGCCTGGTTCTCCTGCACCTCGGCCCACACCTGCACGGGCGATGGCGGCGGCATGGTGCTGCGCGCTGGCCTGCCCCTGCAGGACCAGGAATTCGTGCAGTTCCACCCGACCGGCATCTACGGCGCCGGCTGCCTCGTCACCGAGGGCGCCCGCGGCGAAGGCGGCTACCTCACCAACTCCGAGGGCGAGCGCTTCATGGAGCGCTATGCGCCGACGGCGAAGGACCTCGCCTCGCGCGACGTCGTCAGCCGCGCCATGTCGGTGGAGATCCGCGAGGGCCGCGGCGTCGGCCCGCTCAAGGACCACATCCACCTGCACCTGGAGCACCTCGGCGCCGACATCCTGCATGAGCGCCTGCCTGGCATTTCCGAGACGGCGCGCATCTTCGCCGGCGTGGATGTGACGAAGGAGCCGATCCCGATGCTCCCCACCGTCCATTACAACATGGGCGGCATCCCCACGAACATCCACACCGAGGTGCTGCGCCCCACGCGCTCGGATGAGGACGCGATCGTCCCCGGCCTGATGGCCGTGGGCGAGGCCGCCTGCGTTTCCGTGCATGGCGCGAACCGCCTCGGCACCAACTCGCTGCTCGACCTCGTGGTCTTCGGCCGCGCCGCCGCCCATCGCGCCGCCGAGACGGTGAAGCCCGGCGCCTCGCAGCCGCCGCTGCCGCCGCGCGCGGGCGAGAGCAGCCTCGATCGCTTCGACCGCGTCCGCCATGCCAAGGGCAGCACCGGCACGGCCGAGCTGCGGCTGGCCATGCAGCGCACCATGCAGACCCATGCCGCCGTCTTCCGCACCTCCGAGCTGCTGAAGGAAGGCGTGGACAAGATGAAGGGCGTGCATGCCGGCATGAGCGACCTCAAGGTCGCTGACCGCAGCCTGGTCTGGAACACGGACCTGGTGGAAGCGCTGGAGCTGGACAACCTCGTCGGCAACGCGATGACCACGATCGTGGGCGGCGAGGCGCGCAAGGAAAGCCGCGGCGCCCACGCGCAGGAAGACTATCCCGATCGCGATGACGTGAACTGGATGAAGCACACGCTCGCCTGGATGAATGAGAAGGGCGAGGTGAGCCTCGATTATCGCGGCGTGAAGATGCGGACCCTCACCAATGAGGTCCAGGTCTTCCCGCCCAAGGCACGGGTGTACTAGGCCATGGCCACTTTCACGCTTCCCAAGAATTCGACCATCCAGGGCGGCAAGACGCACAAGGCGCCGGATGGCGCCACCAACGTCAAGGCGTTCAAGATCTATCGCTGGGATCCGGATGACGGGGCCAACCCGCGCACCGACACCTTCGAGCTGGACATGGACAAGTGCGGTCCCATGGTCCTGGACGCGCTCATCAAGATCAAGAACGAGGTGGACAGCACGCTCACCTTCCGGCGTTCCTGCCGCGAGGGCATCTGCGGCTCCTGCTCGATGAACATTGACGGGCTGAACACGCTCGCCTGCCTGAAGCCGATTGACGAGGTGAAGGGCGATGTCCGCATCTCGCCGCTGCCGCACCTCCCGGTGGTGAAGGATCTGGTGCCGGACCTGTCGCAGCTCTACGCGCAGTATCGCAGCATCGAGCCCTGGCTGAAGAGCGACACGCCGCCCCCGCCGGATGAGGAGCGCCGCCAGTCCAAGGAGGAGCGCGCCAAGGTGGACGGGATGTGGGAGTGCATCCTGTGCTTCTGCTGCTCCACCTCCTGCCCCAGCTACTGGTGGAATGGCGACCGCTACCTTGGCCCCGCCATCCTGCTCCAGGCCTATCGCTGGATCGCCGATAGCCGCGACGAGGCGACGGGCGAGCGGCTGGACAATCTGGAAGATCCCTTCCGGCTCTATCGCTGCCACACCATCATGAACTGCACGCGGACCTGCCCGAAGGGGCTGAACCCCGCCGAGGCCATCGGCAAGATCAAGACCATGATGGTGGCGCGGCAGGGGTAGTCCTCCGGGGGCTCTGCCCCCGGCCCCCCCCGGCAAGAACCTCAGGTTCTTGCATCTCCGAACAAATATGGGTGCAGGGAACCGTGAAAACCACGCAGGTTTTCACCCCTGCCGGGGGTTCAAGGGGGCAGCGCCTCCTTGTGGCTCAATCCCAGGCACCCCGCTTCGTGGCCCGGCCGTCTCCCGTCCAAAAACTATAGACAGGCGTATGAACGCCTCGTCATGCTGAGGCACCAACCACAGCATTCCGGGGTATCAGCATGGATCGTCGCAGTTTCCTGGGCGCCACCGCCGCCGTTGCAGCGGCGCCCGCCATCGCGCAATCCCAGGCCGCGCGCACCCTCAAGATGGTGCCGCACGCCAACCTGACCGTGATGGACCCGGTCTGGACCACGGCCTACATCAGCCGCAACCACGGCTTCATGGTCTGGGACACGCTCTATGGCCTGGATGACCAGTATCGCCCGCAGCCGCAGATGGTCGAGGGCCACACCGTCGCCAATGACGGCAAGCTCTGGACCTTCACCCTGCGCGACGGCCTGCGCTTCCACAATGGCGAACCCGTCCGCGCCAGCGACTGCGTCGCGTCCCTCGCGCGCTGGGGCCGGCGTGACGCCATGGGTGCCCGCCTCGCGGCGCTGACCGAGGAGATGGTGGCGCTGGACGACAAGCGCTTCACCATCCGCCTGAGCCGTCCCTTCGGCCTGATGCTGGACAGTCTGGCCAAGCCCACCAGCAACGCGCCCTTCATCATGCCGGCCAGCATCGCGGCGACCGATGCCTTCACGCAGATCCGCCCCGACCAGGTGATCGGCAGCGGGCCCTTCAGCTTCAAGCGCGACGAACTCGTCTCCGGCAGCCGCGTGGTCTATGAGCGCTTCGCCGGCTACACGCCGCGCCAGGGCGGCGCGCCCTCGGGCACGGCCGGCCCGAAGGTGGTGCATTTCGACCGCGTCGAGTGGCACATCATGCCCGACTTCGCGACCGCGGCCGCCGCCCTCTCCTCCGGCGAGATGGACTGGTGGGAGACGGTGACCCCCGACCTCGCCCCCATGCTCGCGCGCAACCGCAACGTCGCCGTGGTCCAGCCCGACCCGCTCGGCTCCATCGCGGTGATGCGCCCCAACCACCTGCACGCGCCGATGAACAACCCCGCCTTCCGCCGCGCCCTGCTGCGCGCGGTGGACCAGGCGAGCTACATGACCGCCTTCATGGGCACCGACCCCGCCGGCTTCAAATCCGGCGTCGGCGCCTTCACGCCGGGCACGCCGCTCGCCAGCACCGCGGGGCTCGAGGTCTTCGAGCGCAACATGGACGTGGCGCGCCGGATGATCCGCGAGAGCGGCTACGCCAATGAGCGCATCGTCCTGCTCGGCACCACCGACATCGCGAGCCTCGCCGCCTGGTCGCAGGTGGCGGCCGACATGTTCCGCCGCCTCGGCGTGAACATCGACTTCCAGTCCATGGATTGGGGCACGGTGGTGCAGCGCCGCGCCCAGCAGAACCCGATCGAGCAGGGCGGCTGGAGCGCCTTCTGCACCAATTGGGGCGGCCTCGATCACCTGAACCCCGCCGGGCACCTGATGCTGCGCGGACAAGGCCGGGCGGGCTTCATCGGCTGGCCGGAGAGCGCCCGCCTCGAATCGCTCCGCGATGCCTGGTTCGAAGCGCCGGACCTTCCGGCCCAGCAACGCATCTGTGCGGACATGCAGCGCCAGATGGTGGAAGACGTGCCCTACATTCCGCTCGGCCAGTTCTTCCAGCCGCTGGCACACCGCCGCAACCTGACCGGCGTGATGCAGCCGGGCGGCATCCCGGTGTTCTGGAACGTCCGGCGGACGTGAGGGCGGCGTGCGAGGGGCTCTGCCCCTCGCGCTCCCCGGCAAGGGCCCAGGCCCTTGCAACCCCTCAGCAATGGGGATTTGGGAAAGGAGCCTGAACCAACGAAGGGCCCGGCGTGAGCGCGGGCCCCTCTCCCAAATCCCCATAAGTGGTTTCCAAAGGCCCCGGCCTTTGGTGGGGGTGCGGGGGCAAAGCCCCCGCGATCAGGCCGTCCGGTCGGTCCGGCCGGCGCTGTCCAGCGCGGCTTGCGCTGCGGCCAGGCGTGCGACGGGCACGCGGTAGGGCGAGCAGGAGACGTAGTCGAGCTTCACCGTCTCGCAGAACTGGATCGAGGCCGGGTCGCCGCCATGTTCGCCGCAGATGCCGAGCTTGAGGCCGGGCTTCACGCGCCGGCCCTTCTTCGCCGCGATCTTCACGAGGGCGCCCACACCTTCCGGATCAATGGAGACAAAGGGGTCCTTCGGGATGATGTTCTTCTCGACATAGGCCGGCAGGAACTTGCCGGCGTCGTCGCGGGAGAGGCCGAAGGTGGTTTGCGTCAGGTCATTGGTGCCGAAGCTGAAGAAGTCCGCGGATTCCGCGATGGAATCGGCGGTGAGGCAGGCGCGCGGCAGCTCGATCATGGTGCCGATCAGGTATTCGATGGTGGTGCCCGCCTCGGCGAAGACCTGCGTGGCGATGGCTTCCACCTGGGCGCGGGTGATGTCCAGCTCGCGCTTCGACATGACGAGCGGGATCATGATCTCGGGGATCGGCGCCGTGCCGGTTTCCTTCGCGACGGCGATGGCCGCCTCGAAGATGGCGCGGGCCTGCATCTCGTAGATCTCGGGATAGGTGATGCCGAGGCGGCAGCCGCGATGGCCCAGCATCGGGTTGGCCTCCGAGAGGTCGGCCGCGCGGCGCTGCATGGCGGAGGCCTCGACGCCGAGGCCCACCGCCACTTCCGCGATCTCCTCCTCCGTGTGGGGCAGGAATTCGTGCAGCGGCGGGTCAAGCAGGCGGATCGTCACCGGCAGGCCGGCCATGATGCGGAACAGCTCGGTGAAGTCGCTGCGCTGGAAGGGCAGGAGCTTGGCCAGTGCGGCGCGGCGGCCATCCTCGTGCTCGGCCATGATCATCTGGCGCACGGCGCCGATGCGGGCGGGGTCGAAGAACATGTGCTCGGTGCGGCAGAGGCCGATGCCTTCCGCGCCGAACTTGCGCGCCGTCTCGGCATCGAGCGGCGTTTCGGCATTGGCGCGCACCTTCATGCGGCGCACGCCATCGGCCCATTCCATCAGCTTGGCGAAATCGCCGGAGAGCTTGGGCTCGATCATCGGCACCGAGCCCAGGAAGATCTCGCCCGTTGCGCCATCCAGCGTCACGACGTCACCCGCGCGGACGACGTGGCCGCCGGCGGAGAGCGCCTGCGCGGCATAATCCACCGCGATGCCGCCGGCGCCGGCCACGCAGGGCCGGCCCATGCCGCGCGCCACCACGGCCGCGTGGCTGGTCATGCCGCCGCGGGTGGTGAGGATGCCGCGCGCCGCGTGCATCCCGTGGATGTCCTCGGGGCTCGTCTCGATGCGGACGAGGATGACGCTCTCGCCCTTCTGCGAGCGCATCTCGGCCTCGTCCGAGCTGAAGACGACGACGCCGCAGGCGGCCCCGGGCGAGGCCGGCAGGCCCTTGCTCAGCAGCTTGCGCGGCGCCTTGGGGTCCAGCGTCGGGTGCAGAAGCTGGTCGAGCGAGCCGGGGGCGACGCGCTTGATGGCCTCCGTCTTGTCGATCAGGCCTTCGCCGCACATGTCCACCGCGATCTTGAGGCTGGCGGCCGCGGTGCGCTTCCCGTTGCGGGTCTGCAGCATGTAGAGCTTGTTCTGCTGCACCGTGAACTCGATGTCCTGCATGTCCTTGTAGTGCTTTTCCAGCACGGCGCGGACGCGGACCAGCTCCTGGTAGGCGGCGGGCATCACCTCCTCCATCGGCTTCTCGCCGGGCTTGGCGCGCAGGCTGGACATGGGCTGCGGCGTGCGGATGCCGGCCACCACATCCTCGCCCTGCGCGTTCACCAGGTATTCGCCGTAGAAGATGTCCTCGCCCGTCGAGGGGTCGCGCGTGAAGCAGACGCCGGTCGCGCAATCCTCGCCCATATTGCCGAAGACCATGGCTTGCACGTTGACCGCCGTCCCCCAGCTCGCGGGGATGTCGTGCAGGCGGCGATAGGTGTTGGCGCGGGTGTTCATCCAGGAGCCGAAGACGGCGCCGATGGCACCCCAGAGCTGGGCGTGCGGGTCCTGCGGGAAGGGCTGGCCGGTGGCCTCGGCCACCACATCCTTGTAGCCGGCGGCCACGATCTTCCAGTCCTCGGCGGTCAGCGCCGTGTCCTCGGCCACGCCGCGGTCGAGCTTCACGCCCTCGATGATGTCCTCGAACTGGTGGTGGTCCACGTTGAGCACCACGGCGCCGAACATCTGGATGAAGCGGCGGTAGCTGTCCCAGGCGAAGCGGGCATCGCCGGAGGCGCGGGCGAGGCCTTCCACGGTCTGGTCGTTCAGGCCCAGGTTCAGCACCGTGTCCATCATGCCGGGCATGGAGACGCGTGCACCCGAGCGGACGGAGACGAGCAGCGGCTTCTCAGTGTCGCCGAATTTGAGGCCGACGGCGGCCTCGATGCGCGCCAGGGCGGCGTTCACGCTGGCCACCAGCTCGCCCGGATATTGCTGGCCGTGGTCGTAGTAGTAGGTGCAGACCTCGGTCGTGATGGTGAAGCCGGGGGGGACGGGCAGGCCGATGCTGGCCATCTCGGCCAGGTTGGCGCCCTTGCCGCCCAACAGGTTGCGCATGTCGGCGCGGCCTTCATTGTGGCCGGCGCCGAAGCTGTACACCCACTGGGTCATGCGGATTTCCTCTTAGGATTCGATCTTGGACAGGTCCGCCACTTGGTCCATGGCGCGCCTGAGCCGTGACAATAGCCGCAAACGGTTCTGCCGTAACGAGGGGACCGGATCATTGACCATGGTCAACTCGAAGAAGGCATCCACCGGGGCGCGAAGCGCGGCCAGCCGGCCCATGGCGGAGGCGAAATCCTCGGTGGCGAGCGCCTGCGCGACGGCGGCCTCGGCGCCGGCCAGCGCCGCGTTCAGCGCCTGTTCTTCCGGCAGGGTGAGCAGCGCCTCGTCCACCGGCCCGTCATGCGGGCCATCCTTCTTGTTCTCGATGCGCAGGATGTTCTGCGCGCGCTTGTAGGCGGCCAGCAGGTTGGTGCCATCCTCCGACTCGACCAGGACGCGCAGCGCCTCGGCGCGGGCGAGGATGCGCAGGATGTCGTCATCGCCGATCAGGCTGGCGGCGATGATATCGTGCCGGGCGCCCTCGGCGCGGAGCTGCACGCGCAGGCGCTCGGCGATGAATTCGCGCAGCGCGCCGCTGGTCTCATCGCGATACTGTGCGTAGCGATAGAGCGGGCCATGACCCTCGGCGTCCCGGGCCGCATCGGTATCCTCCGGCATGGCCTTGCCGCCGATCGGCAGGGACTTCACGCCGAGCCAGGGGAAGGCCTCGTCGAGCCGGTCCAGCTCGTGCCTCGCGGCGGTGACGTGGGTGTTGTAGATCTGGCCGATCACGGCTGCGCTGTGTTCGAGGAAGGGCACGCGCAGCGGCAGCCGAAGCCGTGCCTCACGGATGATCCGGATGAGGCCGAGTGCGGCGCGCCGCAGCGCATAGGGGTCGCCGCTGCCGCTCGGCTTTTCGCCGATGATGAAGAAGCCCGCGAGCTGATCAATCTTGTCGGCCAGCGCGACCGCGATGGCCACGGGTTCGCGCGGCACCTCATCCGTGGGGCCGAGGGGGCGGTAATGCTGGGCGATGGCGTCGGCCACGCGGGCATCCTCGCCCTGGAGGCGGGCGTAGTAGCCGCCCATCACGCCCTGCAATTCCGGAAACTCGCCCACCATGCCCGAGGCGAGGTCCGCCTTGGCGAGGCGGGCACCACGCTCGGCCAGGGCCGGATCGGCGCCGACCATGGGCGCCAGATGCGCGGCGAGGCGCGCGATGCGCGCGACCCGCTGCGCCTGGGTGCCGAGCTTGGCGTGGAACACCACGCCCTCCAGCTTCGGCAGGAATTCCTCCAGCTTCTGCTTGCGGTCCTGGTCCCAGAAGAAGCGCGCATCGGAGAGGCGGGCGCGCAGCACGCGCTCATTGCCCGCCACCAGCGCTGCCCCGCCGTCCGAGGCCGCGATGTTGGCGACCAGCGCGAAGAACGGCGCCGCGCGCCCATCCCGGTGGCACAGGGCGAAGTAGCGCTGGTTCACGCGCATGGAGGTGCGCATCACCTCGGGCGGCAAATCCATGAAGGCTTCGTCAATCCGGCCAAGCAGCGGCACCGGCCATTCGACCAGCCCTGCGACTTCGGCCAGCAATCCCTCATCGGGGACGACCTCCAGGCCCTTTTCGGCGGCCAGCGCGGCCACGCCGTCACGGATCATCGCGAGCCGCTCGGCGGCGTCGGCCACCACGCAATGCGCGCGAAGCTGCGTGAGATAATCCGCATGGCCGGTCACGGTGATGGCGCCCGGCGCATGCACGCGATGGCCCTCCGTCACGTCGCCGGCGACGAGCCGGTGCGCCGCATCCTCGCCGCGCGCGAGGCGCACCGGCACCACCCGCCCGTCGAGCAGGCAGAGGATGCGCTGCAAGGGCCGCACCCAGGTGAATTGGCTGACGCCCCAGCGCATGGATTTCGGCCAGGGGAAGGCCCAGAGCAGCTCGGGCAGCGCCTTGTGCAGCAGCGCCTCGGCCGTGATGGTCTCGCCCGGCTTCACCAGGACGAGGAAGCCGTTCTGCTCCACCAGCATGTCCGCGGTGGCGTTGTGCTTCTTGAGGAAGCCGGCCAGCGCCTGCTCGGGCGCGCCGATGCGTGGGCCGCGTTCTTCCTTGGCCGCCGTCTCCGCCGAGAGCGCCATCTCGGCGACGAGTCCGATGCGGCGCGGGCCGTGGAATGGCCGTGGCTCGCCCTGCAAAAGCGGGGCAAGCGCGGGCTTGATGATTCGGGAAAAATCCTCGGCCGCGCGGGCCTGCATGCGCGCGGGGATTTCCTCGGTGAGGAGTTCGATGAGCAATTCGGGCACTAGAGGGCGGCTTTCACATCGGTTCGGGCGAAATCATCGCCCTTGAAGAGGAGGGGAGCATCGGCGGACGAAGCAAGGGCGTAGGAAAAGCAATCGCCGAAGCTGAGTGCGGCCGGATGCCGGCCCTTGCCGAAGCGCCGCCAGGCGTGGCGCGCAATTTCCGCCTGCTTGCTTGTCACCGGCCAGACGCGGATGTTGAACCGTCTCAGGAGATCGTCGAGCTCGGGTCCGGCCTCTGGTCCGGCGCGGCCTTCCACGACCATCGTCAATTCCACCAGCGTCGCTGCCGAGATGATGGCCGAGCCGTCCGCCTCCGCGAGAGTCCGGGCGTAGAGGATCGCATCCTCTTCCTGGAACAGGATCGCGGCCAAGGCGGAGGTATCGACGATCAACGCGGCAGGCCCTGATCGTCGTAAAGGTCGGAGTGGTCGCTGGTCCGCAAGGGTTCCGGCGTCATGGCGGCCACCCGAGCGCCGATCGCCATGGCCGCCTCGAGCGTCGCCGCGCGCTTCTCGGCAACCTGCCGCGCGCGCTCGGCGCGTCGGGCACGCACGGCGTCGCGCAGCGCGCCAACCACACTGGTCCCCAACTCCGCCGCCAGCGCCTTCGCCTCCGCGATCAGCGCCTCATCCTTGATGTTGAGCTGCCCCATGGTAGAAACCTCCGGCTCCTTTCTACCCTAGGCCGCCTCCCGAAGCCAGCTTTCGCAGCAGGCCTTCGCCAGCGCGCGCACCCGGCCGATATAGGCGGCGCGCTCGGTCACGCTGATGGCGCCGCGGGCATCCAGCAGGTTGAAGCGGTGGCTCGCCTTGATGCAGTGGTCATAGGCGGGCAAAGCGAGATGCCGCGCGACGAGGGCGTGGCATTCCTGCTCGGCCTCCTCGAATTGCCGCTTCAGCAGCGTCACGTCGGCATGCTCGAAATTATGGGCGCTGTATTCGCGTTCGGCGCGCAGGAAGACCTCGCCATAGGTGACGCCGCGGCCGTTGAAGTCGAGGTCGTACACATTCTCGACGCCCTGGATGTACATGGCGAGGCGTTCGAGGCCGTAGGTCAGCTCGCAGGAGGGCACCTCGCAGGGGATGCCGCCGACCTGCTGGAAATAGGTGAACTGCGTCACCTCCATCCCATCGCACCAGACCTCCCAGCCCAGGCCCCAGGCGCCGAGGGTGGGGCTTTCCCAGTCATCCTCGACGAAGCGGATGTCATGCAGCGCGGGGTCGAGGCCGAGGGCCCTGTAGCTCTCCAGCAGCAGCGCCTGCGGGTCGCGCGGGCTCGGCTTCATGATGACCTGGTACTGGTAGTAGTGCTGCAGCCGGTTCGGGTTCTCGCCATAGCGCCCATCCGAGGGCCGGCGCGAGGGCTGCACATAGGCGGCCGACCAGGGCGTGGGGCCGAGGGCGCGCAACGTCGTGGCCGGATGGAAGGTGCCCGCCCCCATCTCCATGTCATAGGGCTGGAGGATGAGGCAGCCCTGCGCCGCCCAGTAGCGGTGCAGGGTCAGGATCATGTCCTGGAAGCTGAGGGGTTTTGTCGTCATCACGCGCCGCTTCTAGCGCCGCGCCACGCGATCTCCAACGGGCCCCGCGACAAGGCGAAGGCGCAGCCGGCGCAGGGCTGGCCCACACCGCGGCCGCCCACCAAGAGAGGAAGCTTCGGCGCCTCCCGAGAATCCGGCCGCAAGGCGGCCGGCGCCGCCCATCAGCCCTCACCGCCAGGCGCGACTATGGCGCGGCGAAGCCAAGCCGGCGGAGCCGGCGCCCGGCGCCTGAGGGCGTCAAATCAGGGCATCACATCATCTTCCCGCATCCGGGAAGAAGCGCACGCCCGGCGAGGCCGGCCCGCCGCCGATCCCCACCGGCGCGCCATCCGCCCGCCAGCAGGAGGCGCCCTCCATCACGCCGTCCTCATGGAAGCGGATGGCCCCCATGCCGCCGGCCACATGTGGCACGGCCAGCGGCTCTTGCCCCATGGCCGCCAGCGCCGCGCGCGTCTCCGCGCCGAAGCCCGGCTCCAGCTCCAGCGGCCCGCCCATGGTCCAGGCGCGCGGCGCCTCCACCGCCTCCTGCACGGACATGCCGTGATCCACCAGGTTCATCACCGCCTGGAAGGTCGAGGCGAAGATCCGCAATCCCCCCGGCAGGCCGAGCGCCGCCCAGGGCTTGCCCTCCTTGCGCAGGATCAGCGGCGACATGGAGGTGGTGACGCGCTTGCCCGGCTCGATGGACTGCGCGAGGCCGGGGCGCGGGTCGAACAGCGCCATGTAGTTGTTCGGGATCAGGCCGCTCTCGCGCAGCAGGATCTTGGCGCCGAACAGGCTGTTGATGGTGTGGGTGCAGCAGGCGATCCGCCCCTCATGATCGGCGACCGTGATGTGCGTGGTGTTCCCGCTCTCCCGGTTGGTCAGCCCCGCCGACCAGGTCTTGGCCCGCGCGAGGTCGAGGAAGGCGCGCCGCTCCGCCGCATATTCCTTGCTGATCAGCTTCGCCACCGGCACCTTCAGGAAGGCCGGGTCGGCGGTCGCCACCGCGCGGTCGGCGAAGGCCATCTTCAGCGCCTCGGCAATCAGATGCAGCGTCTCGGGCGTCCCGAAGCCGCTGGCGGCGATGTCATAGGCCTCCAGCAGGTTCAGCATCTGCAGCACATGCACGCCCCCGGCCGAGGGCGGCGGCGGCCCGAAGACCTCCACGCCGCGATAGATCCCGCGCACCGCCTCACGCTGGATCATCTTGGCCGCGGCCAGGTCATCCGTGGTGATGATGCCGCCCTTGCGCGCCAGGTCATGGCTGGTGGAGGTGCCGAGGTCGCCCTGGTGCAGCGCATCCGCCCCCTCGGCGGCGATGGCGCGCAGCGTCTCGCCCAGCGCGCCATTCACCAGGCGCGCGCCCACGGCGAGCGGCGCGCCATCCGGCAGGAACAGCCGCGCCATCCCGGAATCGAGGGCGAGATCGGCCACCGTCTCCTGGATGCATTCGTTGAGATAGCCGCTGACCGCGAAGCCCCGCTCGGCGAGGCGGATGGCCGGCGCCACGACATCGGCCATGGAGAAGCGCCCATGCCGCTTCAGCGCCGCCTCCCAGGCCAGAAGATTGGCGGGCACCGCCACGGATTGCCCGCCGCGAAGCTGCTTCGCGGGCTCCCGCCCCTCGAACATCTCGGGCCGGGCGGCGAAGGGCGCGCAGGCCATGCCGTCCAGCACCTCGTGGCGGCCATCGGGGTGGGCCAGATGCATCAGCCCGCCGCCGAACAGCCCCACCATCATCGGCTCGCAGACCGAGAGCGCCAGGATGGCGGCGACGGCCGCATCCACCGCATTGCCGCCCTCCGCCAGCATCTGGGCGCCGGCGGCACTCGCCGCCGGATGGTTGGTGACGACCATGCCGCGCGCGCCGGTGGCCGGCCGCTTGCGGGGGGTGAAAACGGTGCCCGCGCGGGCCTGCCAATCGCTCATGGCGCCAAGGCTCGCGCGGATCACGGCCGGGCCGCAAGACCCGGCAAGACTTTCTTCACCCGCCCCGGGCGAGGATGCGCCGAGCAACCTACCGGATTCCCTGATGTCTTCCTCGCGACTTTCGAGCTTCTTCACGCTGCGCCGTACCCTCACGGCCGCCATCCTGCTGCTTGGCCTCGCCCTGACCGCGTCGCTCGGCACGCTGGCCGTGCGCGCCAAGCTCGAGCTGGACGCCGTGCGTCTCCAAGGCGAGGAAATGATGGGCGCCGTGCGCTTCGGCACCGGCCTGGCCGCCTTGCTGACCGAGCGGCAGGTGACGGTGAGCGCCCTGCTGGGCGAGGCGCCCGCCGATGCCGCGCAGCGCGCGCAGATCTAGCGCTACCGTGAGGCCGCCGGGTCCATGCAGGCCGGCGCCCCGGCGCTGCTGCGGATCTCCCCGGGCGGCGCCGCCAATGCCCCGATCGAGGCGCTGCTGCGTGATATGCCCGGCCTGCGGGCCGAAGCCGATCGCCTGCTCGCCCAGCCCCGCGCCCAGCGCGACGCCGCCGCGGTCCGCCGCTATGGCGCGGAGACGCGCCGCCATGTGTCAGCCGGCGGCGGCGCCTGGATGACGCTGGTGCCGCATGCCGCGGGGAATGAGGCGGCGCAGCTGCGCCGGGCCGAGCTGCTGCTGCTGGCCTGGCGCCTGCGGGACACGACGGGGCTCACACGCTCGGGCATCGCGGACGGGCTCGCCGCCGGGCGCGCACCCGACGCGGCCGCCATCACCCGCATCATCGAGCTGCGCGGCGCCGCCCGCGCCATGCTGGACTCGCTCGACACGCAGGCACGCTCGGGCTTCTTCCTGCCGGCGGCCGTGCAGGCGATCGAACGCGCGCGCGACCGCTATCTGGCGCCGGACAGCTTCGACGCGACGGCCCGCGCCATCCTCGCCGCCTGGGCGGAAGGGCGGACGCCGGAGGTGGATGTGGCGCGCTGGATGGCCGTCACCAGCCCCGTACTGGACCAGATGGTGGGCGTCATGGCCGCGACCGAGGGCGGCGTGCGGCGCGTCACCGAGGAACTGACCGCGCAGGCGGAGACCGCCATGTGGTCCATGGCCGCACTCGCGCTGGTCGGTCTTGGCTTCTCGGTCGCGCTCGTCATCCTGATCAGCCTGCGGGTGGCGCGCCCGCTCGATGCGCTGGCCGTGAGCGTGCGCCGTCTCTCCGCGGGCGAAGCGGGTGTCACCGTCCCCGGCACGGCGCGCAGCGATGAGATCGGCACACTGGCCCGCGCCATGGCCGCCTTCCAGGACCAACAGGCCGAGGCCGCGCGCCTGCGCGACGCCGCGGATGAGGAACGCGAGGCGGCGCGCCGCGCGCAGGATGCCGCCCTCGCTGACATGGCGGACCGGATCGAGAGCCAGACGCGCGAGAGCTTCGCCAGCATTGGCGGGCGCATGGGCAGCGTGACCGAAGAAACCCAGGGCGTCGCCGCCGGGGCCGAGCGCATCTCGGCCGCCGGGCAGGGCGCCGCCCAGGCCGCGTCCCACGCGCTGGAAGCAAGCGAGACGGTGGCCGCCGCGGCCGAGCAGATGTCCGCCTCGATCCGCGAGATCTCGGCCCGCATGCAGGAGGCGGCCAGCCTCACGCAGAACGCGGTCGAGGGCACGCGCGAGGGCAGCGGCACCATCAACGGCCTGTCTGAGGCGATGCAGCGCATCGGCAAGGTGGCGGAGATGATCTCGGACATCGCGGCGCGCACCAACCTCCTCGCGCTGAATGCCACCATCGAGGCGGCGCGCGCGGGCGAGGCGGGCAAGGGCTTCGCCGTCGTCGCCTCCGAGGTGAAGAGCCTGGCGAGCCAGACGGCGCGCGCCACGCAGGAGATCGGCCAGCAGATCGCCGAGGTGCAGGGCGAGACGACGCGCGCCGTGACCGCCATCGGCCGCATCGGCCAGACGGTGGAGGGGCTGGAGCACATCGCCGCCGGCGTCGCCGCCGCGATGGAGCAGCAATCCGCCGCCACGCAGGAAATCGCCCGCGCGGTGGCGCGTTCGGCCGAGGCGGCGCGGGAGGTCTCGGGCCGGGTGGAATCGCTCGGCCATGAGGCGGCGGATGCGGCGGAGCGCGCAGAGCGCATGCGTGACAGCGCCGATGCGGCGACCGGCGCGCTGGACGAGGTGCGCGGCGCAATGGTCCGCACCGTGCGCGAATGCAGCGAGGCGGTCGAGCGCCGCAAGTCGCCGCGCCTCGCGATGGATCAGCCGGTTCGCCTGGAATGGCAGGGCCGCATGCTGGAGGCGATGCTGCTCGACCTCTCCGAGGGCGGCGCCGGGCTGGCGCCGGTGCCGGGCCTCAGCGTGGGCGCACAGATCAGCCTCACGCTGCGCGGCATGAGCCTGCCGGGCCGCGTGGTGGAGGCAGCCGCGCAGCGATGCGGCATCGCCTTTGGCCTCTCAACGTCGCAGGCGGACGGGCTGCGCCAGTTCCTGGGCGAGCGGCGGGCTGTCGCCGCCTGATCGCGATCAGAAGGCGCGGGACAGCCCCGCATAGATGGCGCGCCGCGGCAGGAACTGCGGCGCGCCGACCCCGATGCCCGAGCCGTCGCGCAGCTGCACGGTCTGGTCGGTCACGTTGATCAGGTCCACCCGCGCGGTCCAGGCGCCGCCGTCAAACGCCCGGAATTCCTGGGCGAAGCCGAGATTCATCGTGGCATAGGACGGCTGCTTCTCGGTGTTGGCGAAGCCGCGCCGCAGGCCATTGCCGTAGTAGAAGGTGGCCGAGGCGCGCGCCCCCTCCCAGGGGCGATAGCTGGCCCCGGCTGAGGCGGTGACCAGCTGGTCATGGTCGGTGCGGACATATTTGCCCGCGATGTAGCTCAGCTCCTCCGCGTCGAAGTTGAACTGGCTGCTGCGGATGTTGGTGCCGATCGCGCGCGAGAGCGTCAGGTTGGCGAACAGGCTGAGGCGTTCCGTCGTCCATTGCCCCGTGAATTCCACGCCGTAGCTCTGGCCGCGGGCGTAGTTGAACGGCGTGAAGACCAGCGCGCGGCCGAATTGGCCGAGGTCGAGCATGTCGGTCGCCTGCTTGAACCAGGCGTTGCTGCCGAGCGTGAGCTGCGGCGTGACCCGCTGCGAGATGCCGGCCGAGAAGTAGTTGCTCCGCTCTGGCCGCGGTGCCGCGCCGCTGGTGCCGGGGGGGGCGCCGGTCGTTCCCTCGAACTGGTTGACGGTGAAGGGGGTGATCAGGTCCTGCGCGGGCGGCGTGAAGTAGCGCGCATAGCCGAGTGTCAGCGTCGTGCCATCCCAGGGGCGCCAGACGGCGTTGATTCGCGGCGAGACCTGGCCCGCCTGCACCGCCTGGTCGGCATAGTCGCCGCGCAGGCCGAAATTCAGCGTGAAGCGGTCGGTGATGCGCCACTCATCCTGGATATAGATGCCGTAGAGCCAGGAGGTGCGGCGGTTGTTGTTCACCACCGGGAATTGCGCGTCCAGCACCTCGCCATCCGCATCCACCGGGAAGACGAAGGAGGTGTTCCAGGCGCGCACGCGCTCGGCCATCGTCATCAGGCCGAAGCGCAGCGTGTGCTGCGCGGTGAGCTGATAGGCCGCATCCGCCTGCACACCCACCGCCTGGGAGAGGCGCTGCACGCCGGAGGCGACGCCGTTGAAGGCGAGTTCGCCCTGCACGTCGGGGGTGTATTTGGTGGAGGAGCGGCGCACGAAGCCCGCCACCTGCCAGTCGAGCGCGGCCTCGCTGCCCTGCAGGGCCAGGATGCCGAACTGGTTGCGCTCCCACTGGCGCGCATTCAGCCGGGCGCTGTCAAAATCGGTGATGCCGTTGACCGGGTATTCCTGCGGCTGCCCGGGGTTGTTGGGCATCTGGAAGCGATTGGCCGAGGCGCCGCCGATGAAGCTGATGCGCGTGGATTCCGTGACGGGGCGGGAGACGGAGAGCAGGCCGCGATACTGGTTGGTGCGGTTGTGGATGGAATCATAGGAGCCGGTCGGCGGTTCGATGCCCTGCAGGCTCTGCCGGGCGGAGCCCATGGCGAAGACGTCCCAGCCGTTGAAGACGCCGGCATAGCCGAGGGAGGGCTGGAAGGTGTTGAAGCTGCCGCCATAGACGCTGGCCCAGCCGCCCGGATTGCTGGCCCCCGAGATCAGGTTCACATCCACGACGCCGCCCGTGCGGTAGCCGAACTGTGCCGGCAACGCCCCGGTGAGCAGCGAGAGAGAGCGGACGCCGCGCGCATCCAGGAAGGCGCCGAAGCCCTGGATGCCCTCCGGGATGGTCACGCCATTGATGCGGTATTGCAGGTTGCGGTGCTCGCCGCGGACATGGATCTCGCCGAAGCTGTCCTGCACCACGCCGGGGAAGGTGAGCAGCAATTCGTTGATCGGCGCCTGCACGCCCTGGGGCAGCCCCTCGATCGCGTTGCGGTCCAGCGTCGAGACGGTGGCGCCGAGCGTGGGGGAAATGGTGCTGCGCGCCGCATCCAGCTTGCGCGCCTGGACGACGGTGTCGGGCACCTCCGTCGCCCCTTGGGCCTGGGATTCAGCCTGTACCTGGGTTTGGGCCTGGGCTGGCAGCAGGGTGGCGCTGAGGCAGAGGGCGGTGGCGGAGAGGCGAAGCGAAGGGCGCATGGGGCGAACTCATTCGATGAACGCCCGAAACGTTATTTTATAACATACCCCATGCCAAGGGGGGTGGCGGAGGAAAAGGCGGCAGGTCCGGGAGGATCGGCCGCGCGGCCCAGAGCGCTTCAAGCAGGGCCACGGGGTCCTCCGCGAAGGGGTTGGGGCCGGGAGCGGCGATGAGCGGCAGCGGCGCTTCCGGCAAGGGGAGGGGTGCCTCCGGGGCCGGCGGCACGGCCTCCGGCGCCGGGGTGATGGGCGCCTCCGGCGCCGGGGCGGCAGGCGGCGGGAGGATCGCAACCGGGCTGGGGAGCGGAGGCGCCGGCAGAGGGGCTTCGACGGGCGGCAGCCCCTCCATTCCCGCCGGTGGCAGCGGGGCGAGGAGCGCGGTCTCCATCAGGCCCGGGCGGGCCGGGGGCGCAAAAGCGTCCGGCATGGCCCAGGTGAAGCTGAGGTCGGGCGAGGTGCCGAAGGACCCGGCGAGGCGAGGGGGCGGCGCGAGGAGCATGGCCCTGGATACAACCTGGACCTGTGTTTGGCAACCCAATTTTAACCAAAAAAGAGATTATTCACGTTATACGAGTCGAAACAGCCGATCCTCGCGTCCCGGTTGCGCCCCGCCCGCGGCGCGGACACCACCCCAGAGCGAAACGGCCACCGAATCCACAACCAGGACGCCGTGCCGCACCTCGATCTCATGCGCTGCCGGAAGCCCGCGGAAATTGGTGCAATGGATCGCCACCGCCTCGGTGGGCTGCTCCGCCACCGCCGTTTCCATCAGCGCCCCCACCGTCGCCGCGTCATGCAGGGCGAAGCTGTAGTTGCCGGGATCCTCCAGGTGCCGCTCCGCCGTCACGGTGAAGCCCTCGCGCGTCAGATTGGCGATGATCGCCGCCTGCACATCGGCGAGATAGGGCGTGACCAGCGCGAGCCTGCGCGCGCCCGCCAGGCGCAGCGCATCGCGGAGCGCCAGCGTCGCCGTGGTGGCGGGAATGCCGGTGCGCGCGGTGATGGCGGCGCAGAGCGCCTCATCCTGCGCGAAGCCGAGCCAACTGCCGGAGGTGCCGGCCCAGCAGATGGAATCCACCTTCGCATCGGCGAGCAATTCGGCCGCCGCCAGCACGGGGGCCGGGTCGAATTGCTGGTTCGCATCGGCGCCCAGGTTGATGGCGAGCACGCGGAACCGCGCGAAATGCGCGGTGATCTCCGGGGTGTCGCGCAGCAGCCAGGACATGGCCGGCTCGAGGACGGTGTTGGAGGAGGGGGTGAGGAATCCGAGGCGCATGCGCCCCGTTAACCGGTTAACCCCCCCTTCTCAACCACCGGGCGTGAAGTTCTGCGCGTCCTGCCCGCGCGTCGCCCAGCCCGTGGTCCGCCGCTCGATGAACTCCGCGATCCAGTAGAGCATGATGCCCATCATCCCCGTCACGATCAGCCCGGCAAACACCAGGGGCACGTCGAAGCGGGAGGAGGCCACCATCATCAGCCGGCCGATGCCGGCATTGGGGGCCACGCTCTCCGCGATGATGGAGCCGACAAAGGCCACCGTGATCGCGATCTTCAGCGAGGCGAAGAAATAGGGCATGGCACGCGGCAGCCCCACCTTTCGAATGATGTCGGACGGCTTGGCCCCCAGCGCCCGCAGCACGTCGCGCAGCTCGGGTTCCACCGTGGCAATCCCGGTCGCCACATTCACGACGATCGGGAAGAAGCTGATCAGGAAGGCGGTGATGATGGCGGGCCAGACGCCGATGCCGAACCAGATGATGAGCACCGGCACCACCGCCACCTTGGGGATGGAGTTGAAGGCGATCAGCAGCGGATACAGCCCCTTATAGACCAGCGTGGAGGAGCCGATGGCCACCCCCAGCAGCAGCCCGGCCACCACCGCCAGGCCGAAGCCCGCCAGCGTCGAGATCAGCGTGTGCAGGCTGTCATCCAGCAGCGGCTTCCACCACTTCACGGCCGCGGCGAAGACGTCGGTCGGCGCGGGCAGGATGAAGGTGGAAATGCCGAAGACCTCGGTCGCCAGCTCCCAGAGAATGAAGGTGCCCGCGATCACCAGCCAGGGCAGCCAGGCCTGGAGGGTGCGGCGGCGGCGAGCCGAGGCGGCCAGCGCCTCGATGCGGGTCTGCGCCTTGCTCGACATCAGGTGACCTCCTCGCCCTTGCGGGCCAGCGCGATGAAGCCACGCAGCTCGGCCACCAGCTTCGTGAATTCGGGCTCCACCATCGTCTCCTGCGTGCGCGGTCGGGCGAAGGGCACCTTCCGTTCGGCGATGATGCGCCCGGGCCTGGCACTCATCACCAGCACCCGGTCGGCCAGGTAGCAGGCCTCGCGCAGGTCATGCGTGACCAGCACGACGGTCGGCCGCCGCGCCATCCAGACCTGCTGCAGCACATCCCACAGATCCTCGCGCGTGAAGACGTCGAGCGCGGAGAAGGGCTCGTCCAGCATGAGCAAGGGCGGCTCGTGGATCAGGGCGCGGCAGAGGCTGGTGCGCTGCTGCATGCCGCCAGAGAGCTGGTAGGGGTATTTCGCGCCGAAGCCATCGAGGCCGACCAGCTTCAGCAGGTCCAGCGCCTTCTGCTCATATTTGGCGCGCTCGGAGCGGAGGCGCTTGCGGTGCTCGGGCACCACCTCCAGCGGCAGCATCACGTTGTCGAGGATGGTGCGCCAGGGCAGCAGCGTGGGGTTCTGGAAGGCCATGCCGACGAGCGAGAGGGGCCTGTCCACCTCCTCGCCCGCCACCACCACATTGCCGTCGGTCGCGGGCCAGAGGCCGGAGACCAGGCGCATCAGCGTGGACTTTCCGCAGCCCGAGGGGCCGACCACGGCGATGAACTCGCCCTTGTCCACATTCAGGCTGCAATCCTGCAGGGCGAGCGTGCCCTCGACCCCGCCATAGCGCATGGCGACGCGGTCGATCTCGACGAAGGGGCGGGTCATGCGGGGCTCCGGGGTGTCCTGGGGTCTCGGCGTCCGGCAGAGCTAGCAGCCCGGGGCAGCACTTCCCACCGCGCGCATGCGGGGGGATGCGCCTTCCGCCGCAGGGCTGCCTCGGAATCGGGCGGCGGGGCCGTGCCGCCGCCCGGGAAGCATTCAGATGCGGCGTTGTTCCGCCGGCGGCAGGAAGTCGGGCAGGTAGAATTGCCCGGCCTGGATGCGCGCCGGCAGGTTGAAGGCGCCCTCGACGGCCGTGATGCCAGTCTGCATCCGGCCCATGTCCACGGCCGAGATGCCGTTGGCGCGGACATTGTCCGTCATGATCACGCGCTCGACGTTGAGCTGGTGGCGCTCCATCTCGAGGGCCGCATCGGTCAGCGGCTCCACCTGGCGCAGCACCTGGATCATGCCGGCGGGATTGCTCAGCGTGTCCCGGAAGCCGCGGATCAGGGCGGCGACGGCGCCGCGGACGACCTGCGGGTTGCGCTCGGCATAGGCGCGGGTGGTGAGCAGCGCGCCGCCGTAGAGGTTCAGCCCATGGTCGTAATACATCATGATGCGCTGCTGCGGGATCGGCAGGCCGATGCCCTTCAGGGCCAGCGCCGAGGTCGTGACGAAGCCCGTCACCCCATCCGCCTCGCGCCGCACCAGCATGGGCTCGCGCAGCGCGGGCGCGACCGAGAGGAAAGTGACGCGGCTCGCATCCACGCCGGCCGCCTGGGCGAAGGCCGGAAACAGCTGGCGGCCCGCGTCGAAATCGGGCGCGGCCAGGCGGCGGCCCTCCAGGTCCTTGGGCGTGCGGATCGGGCCATCTGCGCGGGCGATGACGCAGAGGGGCGCGCGGTCATGCAGCACGGCCACGCAGATCAGGCCGCTCTCCGGGTTCTGCGCCAGGAAGCGGATGGCGGGATTGATGTCGGCATAGCCCATGTCATGGCTGCCGGCGACGAGGGCCGGCGGCACGCCGCCCGAGCCCTGGCCGCGATCAATCTGCACATCCACCCCGGCCTCGCGGAAATAGCCGCGCTCCCGCGCCACGAGCGCGAAGGCGTTGGGCGACTGGAAGGCCCAGTCCAGCGTCAGGCGCAGGCGCGGCGTGGGTTGCGCGCGCAGCAGACCGGGGGCGGCGAGGGGGCTGAGCCCGGTGGCGAGAAGCAGGTGGCGGCGCGGCGTCATGGCGGATTTCCCCAACGGAGCAAAGCGCCCCCTCCTAGCAGGCGACCCGCCGCCTCGCACCCCCCTCATTGCTGCCGCCCGCCCGACTCCCCATTGTGAGGACAACCCTGAGGAGAACACCATGACCGGAGTGCCCGACATCTCGCCCACCGACACCTGGGCCGCGCTGGAAAAGGACCCCAGCGCCGTGCTCGTGGATGTGCGGACCGATGCGGAGTGGAATTTCGTGGGCGTGCCGGACCTCTCGGCGCTCGGCAAGCAGGTGGTGCTGATCCCCTGGCAGGTCTTCCCGGGCATGCAGGTGAACGGCCATTTCGTGGAGCATCTGCGCAAGGCCGGCGTCACCGCCGAAAGCCACGTCTTCTACATCTGCCGCTCCGGTGCGCGGAGTCTCGCGGCGGGCCAGGCGGCGCAGCATGCGGGCTTTCCGCATGCCTACAACGTGGCCGATGGCTTCGAAGGCCCGGTGGACCATGAAGGCCATCGCGGCAATGTCGCCGGCTGGAAGGCGGATCAGCTCCCCTGGCGGCAGCGCTGAGCCTGCCTCAGGCCGCGCCCGCCACCGTGGTGCGGAACATCAGGCGCGTGTAGCGCTCATGGTCGAAGAGGCTCGCCGTGTGCAGCGTGCAGCGGTTGTCCCAGACCACAAGGTCCCCCACGCGCCATTGGTGGCGATAGATGAAGCGCTCCTGCGTCGCGTGGTCCATCAGTTCCTCGATCAGCGCGGCGCTCTCCGCGACATCCATGCCCTCGATGTGGCTGATCACGGCGGGGCAGAGGAACAGCGACTTCACGCCGCTCACCGGATGCGTGCGCACCAGCGGATGCGCGACCGGCGGAAACGCGCGGCGCCGCGCTTCGTCCATCGGCGCGCGGCCCGGCGTGTGGCGGCGGTTCCACTCGGAGAGTGTAAAGAGGCAATGCACGCCGCGAAGGCCCTCGATGCGCGTCTGCATCGCCGCGGGCAGGGCGTCGTAGGCGCCGGCGGCGTCGAGGAACCAGGTCTCGCCGCCCTCGGGCGGGCAGATCGCGCCGTAGAAGAGCGAGGCGGCACTCGGCACCTCGCGGAAGCTGCTGTCGGCGTGCCATTGCTCCACGCCGCGCGCGAAATTCGCGGTGATGCCATCCGCCGCGTAGTTGCCGACGCAGAAGACCTCGGGATGCGCGGGATGCACGGCGCTCGCCGCCGCGTGATGCTCGAGCGGCCCCAGGCGCCGGCTGAAGGCCACCTGCGCCGCCGGGTCATTGGGCACGTCGCGGATCAGCAGGACGTGATGGCGGTGGAAGGCTTCGAGGAAGGCGGCGAAATCCGCCTCGGGCACGTCGCCTGCGATGCGAAGGCCGGTGAGTTCGGCGCCGAAGCTGGCGTCCAGCGGGCGGATGCCGATGGAGGGAAACATGTGCAACTCCGGAGCTTGCTGGCGGGCCGGATGACGGGCGGGCCGTCGCTCTGCCTGGCGACGTGCGGGCAGTATGGGCCACCAGCCGCCCGCTGCGAAGCGCCCGGCGAAGCTCATTCCGCCGGCACCGGCTCGGGCAGCAGCGGCGTGGCGGGTTGCGCCGCCGGCCGCTTGCGCCAGGGCAGGGCCAGCGCATGCAGCGCCGGCACCAGGAGCAGCGTGGCCAGCGTGGCCACACTCAGCCCGCCGATCATCGCGATCGCCATCGGCCCCCAGAACACCGACTGCGTGAGCGGGATGAAGGCGAAGATGGCGGCGAGTGCCGTCAGCACCACCGGGCGCGCGCGCCGCACGGTGCTGTCAATGATCGCCTCGCGCAGCTCGATCCCGGCTTCCAGGTCCTGCTGCACCTGGTCCACCAGGATGAGCGTGTTGCGCATCACCATCCCGGCGAGTGCGATGACGCCAAGCAGCGCCACGAAGCCGAAGGGCGCATCCATCAGCAGCAGCGCCGCGGCCGCGCCGGGAATGCCGAGCGGCGCCGTCGCCATCACCAGCGCCATGCGGCCCAAATGCCGCAATTGCAGCATCAGCAGCGCCATCATCACCGCGACCATGACCGGGAACAGCGCGAAAAGGCTCGCATTGGCCTTGGCCGATTGCTCGGTGGCGCCGCCCACCTCCAGCCGGTAGCCCGGCGGCAGGCTCGCGATGAAGGAGGCCAGCGCGGGCATGGCGGCCGCCGTCACGTCCGGCGCCTGCAGCCCCGGCTGGATGTCGGAGCGCAGCGTGATGAAGGGCTCGCGGTTGCGGCGCCAGAGGATGGGTTCCTCCATCACCGGCACAAGCCGCGCGACCTGCGCGAGCGGCACCGGCCCGCCCGGCGTGGCGAGCGAAAGATCGCCCAGCCGGTCGAGGGCCGCGCGTTCCTCCGGCACGGCGCGCAGCCGCACCTCCACACCGCGCGTGCCCTCGCGGATGGTCGTGGCCGTGATACCCGAGAGAAGCGTGCCCATCGAGGTGGCGACGGCCTGGGGCGAGAGGCCCAACTGGGCAATGCGTTCGCGGTCCAGATCAAGGCGGAGTGCGGGGGCCAGCTCGCTCCAGTCGGTCTGGACGTTGCGTGTGCCGGCGACGCCGCGCAGCAGCGGCACGGCGGCGTCGGCCAGGCGGCGCAGCTCCATCGGATCGGGGCCGACGATGCGGAACTGCACGGGGAAGGGCACGGGCGGGCCGAAATCGAGACGCGAGACGCGCACCCGCGCCTCGGGGAAGGCGCCCTCCTGCTCCATGGCGATCAGGCGTTCGCGCAGCTGCTCGCGCGCGGCGACGTCGCGGCTTTCGATGATGATCTTGGCGAAGGCCTCGTTCGGCAAATCGGGGTTCAGCGCCAGGAAGAAGCGCGGCGCGCCGAAGCCGAGATAGGTGGTGAAGTGCGAGACGTCATAATCATCCCGCAGCGTCGCCTCGATGCGCTTGGCCACCTCATCCGTCGCGGCGAAACTCGCCCCCTGGCGCAGATTGATGTCCACCAGCAGTTCCAGGCGCTGCGAGGCCGGGAAGAACTGCTTCTTCGTCTGCGCCATGCCGATCATCCCGGCGGCAAGCACGGCCAGCATGACCAGCAGCAGCGTCACGCGATGGTCCACGCACCACTCCACGCCGCGGCGCAGCGCGCGGTTCATGCGCGTATCCTGCGGATCATGCCCGGGGTTGTGTGGCGCGGCCGTGAGCAGCTTGGCGCCCAGCCAGGGCGTGAAGGTGACGGCGACGATCCAGCTCGCGATGAGTGCCGCCCCCACCACCCAGAAGATGCCGCCCGCATATTCGCCGGAGGTGGAGGCGGCGAACCCCACCGGGATGAAGCCGGCCACGGTGACGAGCGTGCCGGTCAGCATCGGCCCCGCCGTGCTGGTCCAGGCGAAGCCGGCGGCGCGCGTGCGCTCCCACCCCTGTTCCAGCTTCACCGCCATCGCCTCGATCGCGATGATCGCGTCATCCACCAGCAGGCCGAGTGCGAGGATCAGCGCGCCGAGTGAGATGCGCTCCAGCTCCGTCCCGCGCCAGACCATGAAGAGAAACACGAAGGAGAGCGTGAGCGGCACGGCGAGTGCGACGATGACGCCGGCGCGAAAGCCGAGCGAGAGGAAGGAGACGAGCAGCACCACGCCGAGTGCGGCCGCCAGCTTCACCAGGAACTCGTCCACGCTCTCACGCACGATATGCGGCTGGTCGGCCACGGCATCGAGGCTGAGGCCCACCGGCAATTCGCGGCGGATCTTCGCAAGCTCGGCCTCCAGGCCCGCGCCCACGCGCAGGACATCCTGGCCGGGCTGCTTGGTTAGGCCGATCAGCACGGCGGGCTCGCCCAGATGCCGGATGACGCGGTCCGGCGGGTCGGCCAGGCCGCGGGTGATACGCGCCACATCGCCCAGGCGAATGGTGCGCCCCTCGGCCGCGAGCGGCAGGGCGGCCACGCTGTCGAGGCCGTCCAGCCCCTCGGGCAGGCGCAGGTTCACGCGCGTGCTGCCGGTCTCGACCGTGCCGGCGGGGGTGACGGGATTGTGCCGCGCCAGCGCGTCCAGCACGGATTGCGGCGTGATGCCCAGCGTGGCGAGGCGCGCGTGGCTGATCTCGACCTGGATGCGCTGCGGCTGCTCGCCAAACAGCGTGACCTTCTCGATCCCGGGCAGGCGGCGCAGCCGGTCGCGCAGGCGCTCGGCCTGGCGGACGAGTTCGGCATTGTCGGCGCCGCGCAGCGCGAGCACGGCGGAAAAGACGTCGGAATACTCGTCGTCGAAGAAGGGGCCCTGCACGCCGGCCGGCAGGGTCTGCCGCATGTCGCCCACGCGCTTGCGCACCTGGTACCAGAGGCCGGCGACGGCGTGCGGCGGCGTGTCATCCCGCAGGGTGACGGTGATGGTCGAGACGCCGGGGCGCGAGAAGGTCTGCAGCACGTCGAGCCAGGGCAGCTCCGAGAGCTTGGCCTCGATCCGGTCGGCCACCTGGTTCTGCATCTCCTCGGCCGTGGCACCCGGCCAGGCGGCGGAGACGATCATCACCTTCACGGTGAAGGCCGGGTCCTCCGCGCGGCCGAGCTTGGTCCAGGCCCAGGCGCCGGCGAGCAGCAGCAGGATCATGGCAAAGAGGGTGAGCTGCCCCTGGCGGATCGCGCCCTCGGAGGGGTTGAAGCCCTTCATCGCATGCCCCCCGCGAGGCGCGTCTCGACCGGGCGGACGCGGCTGTCCGGCGCCAGGAGCTGCGCGCCGAGGGCGATGATGCGCGTGCCCTCGGGCAGGCCGGTGCGGATGGTGGCCATGCTCTCGGAAAGCCCCAGCACCGTGACCGGTGCGGCCTCGATCCCGCCCTGCTCCGCGAGGCGCCAGACCATCGGGCCCTGGCCGCGATCATGCAGGGCGGAGAGCGGGATGCGCGCGCTGGGCGAGGTGGCCTCGGCCGTGAGGTGGATGGTCGCCGTCATGCCGAGGCGCGCCCATTCGGGCGCATCGGGCAGGGCGAAGCGGGCGGCATAGGTGCGCATATTGGGGTCGGCCTGGGCCGCCACCTCGCGCAGGCGGACCGGCAGCGCGACCTCGGGCCGGGCCCAGAAGCGCGCGGTGGCGCCCATGGCGCCGATCGCGGTCTCCGGCAGTTGCACCAGCACCTCGCGCTCGGCCGGGTCGGCCAGGCGCAGCACGGGCGTGCCCTCCGCCACCACCTGCCCCGCCTCGGCCATGATGGCGGTGACGCGGCCGGCGGAGGGGGCGCGCAGCTCGGCATAGTCCAGGCGATTGCGGGCGAGGTCGCGCTGGGCGCGGGCGGCGGCGAGGCGCTGGGTGGCAGCGCGGGCCGTGGCGTCACGCTGCTCATGGAAGGCGGCGGCGACGTGGCCGGCGGAGACGAGCGCACGGGAGCGGCCGGCGTCATTCACCGCCTGTGCGGCGGTGGCCTCGGCGGAGAGCACATCGGCCTCGGCGGCGCGGAGCGCGAGTTCCAGGTCCCGTGGGTCAAGCCGGAACAGGATCTGGCCGGGGGTGACCTCGGCGCCGAGGTCCACCAGGCGTTCGGCGATGCGCCCGCCGGCGCGGAGTGCCACATCCGCCTCACGCCGGGCGCGGACCACGCCGCTGAAGCTCGGCCCTGAATCGGCCGGGAGATGGCGGATTTCCGCGACTTGGACGGGGCGGGGGGCCTCTTCGGGCGGGGGTGCCGCGGTCTTGGCCTCGGGCAGGCAGGCGGTCAGCAGGAGGAGGAGAAGGGGCGAGGGACGCATGGCGGGGCTCCGTGATTGGAGCCATAATCACTATTCACTGACGAAAATCAACAATCATCAGGACTCATTTCGCGATACCCGCCAGCAGCAGGTCCAGCGCCGCCTGCTGCTGCCCTTCCAGCTCCTCCCGCGTGTGGCCGCGCCCCAGGCAATCCGCCAGGAGAATCGGATGGGTCCAGAGCATGAGGCAGTGCTTGAGCGTCATCGCCGTCGCGGCAGGCTCCAGCGCGCGGAACTCGCCCTTCGCCATCCCCTCGCCCAGCAGCGCCGTCCAGACGGCGAGGACGCGGGCGATGAAGCCCTCGATCACGCCCCAATGCTCGGTCATGGCGGCACCGACCATGTCGTGCATGCGCTTCTCGGCGAAGAACAGCTCGACGTCGCGCAGATAAAGGTGCCGGGCGGTCGCGCGCAGGCGCTGGGCCGCGCTGCCTTCGCCGCCCGCGATGACTTCCAGCTCGCTCGCCACGATGTCCAGCAGCCGCTGGGTGATCGCCTCGTTGATCGCGCTCTTGGAGGGGAAGAAGCGATAGACATTGGCCGGCGACATGGCGCAGGCCTTCGCGATGTCCGCCACCGAGGTCTTCTGGTAGCCGATCTGGCGGAACAGCGCCTCCGCCGCATCGGCGATGCGCGCGCGCGTCGCGCTGTGCGGGTCCATGATATTCATGGTCGGTCCCTGAGAGAAATGAGAAAAATCCTCAGGCAAAATGGGGTCGCGCCGGGCCGCACCGCAAGCCCCCATCTTTTGCGGGCCTCTTGCGGAACGGTCCGGTCCGGGCATGCTTCCGCCAAACCCCGGAGGATCCGCCATGCCCGCACCGCTGCCGCTCGTCACCGAATATCTCTTCTCGATGGACCTGACCGTGGGTGCCCCCCAGATGGTGGGCAAGGGCCCGGATGGGCATGATTTGCGCGTCGTCCCCGTCACCGGCGGCACGGTCAGCGGCCCGGCGCTGCAGGGCGAGGTGCTGGGCGGCACCGCGGCCGATTGGCTGCGCGTGGAGGCCGACGGCACCGCGCATATTGACGTGCGGGTCACCATCAAGGCCGCCTCGGGCAGCCTCGTCTATGTGCAATATGCCGGCATCCGTACCGGCAAGCCCGAGGTGCTGGCCCGCCTCGGTGGCGGCGAGGTGGTGGACCCGTCCGAGTATTATTTCCGCACCAGCATGCGCTTCCAGACCGGCGCGGCCGACCTCGCCTGGATGAACCGCGTCATCGCCATCGGCACCGGCCAGCGCCCGCCCTCCGGCCCGCGCTATGACGTCTATGCGGTGCGCTGAGGCATGAGCGACCTGCCCGCGCGCGTCGAGATCACCGAGGAAGGCCCGCGCGAGGGCTTCCAGATCGAACCCGGCCCGATCGCGACGGCCGATAAGATCGCGCTGATTGACGCGCTCTCGGGCACCGGCGTTCTGCGCATCCAGGTGGCGAGCTTCGTGAGCCCGAAGATCGTGCCGGGCTGGGCGGATGCCGAGCAGGTGGTGGCCGGCTTCACGCCGCGCGCGGGCGTCGGCTACAACGCGCTCTGGTTCAACGCGGCGGGCCTGGCGCGCGTGCAGGCCTTCGCCGACCGCCTGGTGATCGAGGGCTCGATCACCGTCACGGGCTCCGAAGCCTTCACGCGGAAAAACCTCAACCGCAGCCATGCCGAGCAGCTGGAGGCGCAGCGCAAGCACGTGGCGCAGCACCAGGCGTCGGGTGTCGCGATGACGCGCGTCTCGCTCCAGGCCGCCTTTGGCTGCAATTTTTCGGGCGCCGTCAGCACCGCGCAGGCCATGGCGGCGTTGGGCGATGCGATGCGGATCGCGGAAGAGACCGGCTGCGCGATCGAAAAGATCTCGCTGGCGGACAGCATGGGCTGGGCCAATCCGCTGCTGGTGGAGCGGCTGGTGGGCGCCGTGCGGGAGAGGTTCCCCGGCCCCAAGCTTTCCCTGCACCTGCATGACACGCGCGGCCTCGGCATCGCCTGTGCCGCGGCCGGGCTGCGCCTCGGCGTTTCCGCCTTCGACGCGGCGGTGGCGGGCCTCGGCGGCTGCCCCTTCGCGGGCCATCCCGGCGCCCCCGGCAACATCGCGACCGAGGAGCTGGTGTTTCTCTGCGAGGAGATGGGAATCGCGACCGGCATTGACCTGGATGCGCTGATCGAGGCCGCGAAGCTGGCCGAGCGCATCGTCGGCCATCCGCTGCCCTCCAACCTGCTGCGCAGCGGCGGCCTCGCGGCCTTCCGAAGGGCCGCCTGAGGGGCTCGGGCGCCGCGGTTCATCCGGTGGGTGGCGCGTGCGCGACGGTCGCCTCGCGCGGCGGGCCCATGCCCCGCACCGCTTGCGCCGCCCAGGCCCCCTGGCCCGGCGGCGTGCTGGCCGGCTCGGGGCAGGGGGGCTCCGTCAGGGCGGCCAGCGTCGGCCGGCCGATCAGGTAGCCCTGCATCAGCTCCACGCCCATATCCTGCAGCGCCGCGTATTCGCCCGCCGTCTCCACGCCTTCGCAGATCGGGGTGATCTCCAGCTCGGCCAGGATGCGCAGCGTGCCGCGCAGGATGGTCCGCTTCGCGCGGTCGGTGTCGAGGTCCCGCACCAGCTCCATGTCGATCTTCACGATGTCCGGCTGGAAACTCGCCAGCAGGCTGAGCCCGGCATAGCCCGCGCCGAAATCATCAATGGCGGTCCGGAAGCCCATCGCCTTGTAGGCGCGCAGGATGTTCAGCAGATGCGCGGTGTCCACGCTTTCCGATTCGGTGAACTCGAAGATGATCCGGTCGAGCGGAAGGCCATGGCGCAGCGCGGCGGCGAGCGTCAGGCGGATGCAGGCCTTGGGCTCATAGACCGCATTGGGCAGGAAGTTGACGGAGAGCGCGGCGCCGCTCCGTGCCAGGCCGAGCGTGGCCGCCAGCTCGATCGCCGTGGTGCGGCAGAGCTGGTCGAAGGCGTAGCGGTTGGCCTCGGTCACATGGGCCAGGATGTCGGCGGCACCTGCGCCATCCGCGCCGCGCACCAGGGCCTCCTGGGCAAAGACCCGCCCGGTCCGGACGTTCAGGATGGGCTGGAACGCCATGCTGATGGGCCGGTCGAAGCCGGCGCCGTCGCGGCAGCCCTGGCAGGTCGTCATCATCCCGGTCTCGCGCATCACGGAGCGCGAGGCGTAGCGGCCAGAGGTTGACAAACCCTTGCCACGGGCGCGCGCGGCGCTGGCGTGGCTAGCCGAGGACCGCCGAGATCCGCCCCACCGGCGGGATGGCGGCCGCCCATTTCTGGCCCGCCACGGGCGGCGCCCCGGTCGCGAGCCCGGCCACCACCAGCACGGCGCCGGCCGGCAACCCACCCCAGCGCAAGGCCTCCTCGCCCGCCTGGCGCATCAGCGCCGCGAGCGGCGCGCGCAGCGGGCGGGGCCGCGCGCCGGTCAGGCCGAGCCGCGCCTCGCCATCCTCGGGCAGCGTGCCGATCCAGCGCTTGCCCACCAGCACGAAGCCGAGGCCGCCGAGATCGGCCACCTGGTGCGCCGCATCGGGCGGGCCCGAGGTGTAGCGCGTGGCCGCGATGTCGAGCACCGGATGGAAGGCCGAGAAAACCGGCTCGCCTGCCTCGAAGGGCTCGGCCAGCACGCCGAGGAAGCCCGCCGAGATGCGCGGGCTGCGCAGCGCGGCGAGCGCGATCGGCGTGCCCACCCGCAGCATGCGCGGGGCGAGCAGGGGGGCGGAGAGCAGGGTCAGCCCATCCGGCCCGGGGGCCAGGCGTACGCCGCAGACCGGCAGGCCGAGCGCCTCCACCAGCGCGGCCGCCAGCGCCTCGCCCGCCGGCAGGTCGGCCGGGGCGAGGTCAGCGGGCAGGGGGGCGAGGGAATGGCCCGTCTCCCAGGCATCGCCCAGGAACTTCGCCGCTTCGGTGATGCTCATCGCATGGGCGGGAGTTCGGGCATCTCCTCCTCCTGGAAGCCGCCCTCGGGCGGGGATTCCATCGAGACGGCCGGCGGGCCGGCGTCACCGCCATAGAGCTGCTCGGGCAGCCAGGTGACCAGGCCCGGGAAGATGTAGACCATGATCATGGTGAAGACGACGATGTAGATGAAGGGCATGCAGCCCTTGAAGATGTCCTCGATCTTCACGTGCTTGGGGGCCACGCCCTTCAGGTAGAAGGCGGCCATGGCGACGGGCGGCGAGAGGAAGCTCGTCTGCAGGTTCAGCGCGATCAGGATGCCGAAGAAGAGGGGGTCCACGCCGAAATCATCCAGGAGCGGCAGGAAGATCGGCACGAAGATCACGATGATCTCGGTCCATTCCAGCGGCCAGCCGAGGACGAAGATGATGGCCTGGGCCAGCAGCAGGAAGGTGAAGCTGTTGAGCGGCAGGGACTTCACGAACTCCTCCACCACGCCCTGGCCGCCGAGATAGCCGAAGACCGAGGAGAAGATGTAGGAGCCGACGAAGAGCCAGCACACCATCGCGCTGGTGCGCGCCGTCAGGAACACGCTCTCCTTCAGCTTCTGGAAGGAGAAGGAGCGATAGGCGATGGCGAGGAGGATGGAGCCGAGCGAGCCCATGGCGGCCGCTTCCGAGGGTGTGGCAAGGCCCATCAGGATGGCGCCCAGCACCATGGCGATCAGCAGCGCCAGCGGGAAGAAGCTGGTCAGCAGCGCCCAGAGCAGCTTGCCGAAGGGCACCTGCACCGCCTCGGGCGGCAGGCGCGGGGCCACTTCCGGCTTCACGATCGCGATGCCGATGGCATAGGCGATGTAGAGGCCGGCCAGCGTGATGCCGGGAATGAACGCCGCCGCGTAGAGCTGCACGACGGAGACGCCGGCCGTCGCGCCATAGAGGATCAACATGATCGAGGGCGGGATGAGGATGCCGAGGCACCCGCCCGCGCAGACCACGCCGGACGCCAGCTTCACGTCATAGCCGGCCCGCAGCATGGCGGGGAAGGCCAGCAGGCCCATCAGCGTCACCACCGCGCCCACGATGCCGGTCGCCGTCGCGAACAGCGCGCAGGTGGCCAGCGTCGCGACCGCAAGCGATCCGGGGATGTTGCCGGACGCCATCTGCAGCGCGCGGAACAGCCGGTCCAGGATGTTCGCACGCTCGATGATGTAGCCCATCAGCACGAAGAGGGGGACCGAGATCAGCACGTCGCTGCTCATCACCGCATAGGTGCGCTGGATCAGCAGGTCGAAGACCCGCTCGCCCATGCCGAGATAGCCGAAGAACAGGCCCATCGCCATCAGCGTGAAGGCGATGGGAAAGCCCAGCAGGATGAAGAACAGGAAGAGGATGAGCTGCGTCAGGCCCAGGCCGGCATCGGAGATCATGGTGGGTTAGCGTCCCTTGACCGAAAGTGCCGCGTCGGCGTTTTCCGCCAGCTCGCGCGCGAGTTCCTCGGGCGACTTCTCGGCCGCCTTGGCGAGGATGATCTGGTCCAGTTCCTCCACGTCGGAGAGGCGCTGCGGCCATTCGCCGGAGCGGATGGCGCGCACGCAGCGCACCACCTCGACCAGGCCCTGCAGCAGCATGATGAAGCCGACGACGGGGATGATGCCCTTGAAGGGCCAGATGATGGGGCCGGAGGGCGAGAACATGCTGCGCTCGTTCTGCAGCCAGCTCAGCTCGAAAAAGTGCCAGCCCGCCACCATGAAGGCGAAGATCGCGGGGAAGAAGAACAGGATGTAGAGCAGCAGGTCGAGCATCGCCTGCCGGCGCGCGGGCATCATGCGGTAGAGGAAGTCGCCGCGCACATGGCCGTTGCGGCTGAGCGCATAGGCGCCCGCGAACATGAACAGCGTGCCGTAGAGCATGTACTGCACGTCGTAGCCCCAGTTCGTGGGCGCCGAGAAGAAGCGCCGCGCGATCACCTCATAGGTGATGACGGCGGTGAGGATCAGGATGGTCCAGGAGAAGGTCTGGCCGATCAGCGTGGAGAAGCGGTCCACCGCCAGCAGGGCGCGGCTCACCACCTCATTGGTGGAGAACGCGATGCCGATGATGAGCGCCACGACGACGAGGCCCGCGAGACCCCCTGTCACTAAACTGTCGGTCATGTTCACCGTTCCCAAAACAAACCGGGCCCTGATACGAAACCGGCCCGGCGAGCATTGCTCACCGGGCCGGAAGCTGGTTCCGCGTCCGCTCAGCCGCGGGCGAAGAAGTGGTTGTAGGACACCACCGGGCTGACCTGGTAGCGCAGCATGAAGTTGCCGACGCGGCGGCACCAGTCGCGCTGGCTGTCGCAGACCTTCTTGAAGAAGGGGCCGGCGGCGGGGCTGCTGGTGTCGCCTTCCTGGCGCTCGATCACGCGGTTCCAGGCCTGGAGCTGGGCGTCCAGGATCGGCCGCGGCGTGGCGCGCACGTTCACGCCCTGCGTCTGCGACATCGCGAGAAGATCGCGCGAGTAGCGGTCCTGCAGCTTCCACGACATGTCGGCCGAGGCCGCTTCGGCGCAATGGCGCAGCAGGGCTTGGTTCTCGGCCGGCAGCGCGTCGTAGCGCTGGCGGTTGAAGAGGATCTCAAAGGCTTCCACCGCCTGGTGGTAGGACTGGATGTAGTAGTTCTTCGCCACATCCGGGAAGCCGAGGACGCGGTCCGAGGAGGGGTTGTTGAACTCGGCCGCGTCAATGACGCCGCGCTCCAGCGCGGGCACGATCTCGCCGCCGGGCAGGGCGACCACGGCCGCGCCCATCTCCTGCATCAGGTCGGTGGCCAAGCCCACCGTGCGGTAGCGCAGGCCGCGGATCTGCTCGGCGCGCTCGATCGGGTTGCGGAACCAGCCCAGCGGCTGCGTCGGCATCGGGCCGGAGAGGAAGCCCACCGCGTTCATGCGCAGCGTGTCGTGCATCAGCTCGCGGTAAAGGGCCTCGCCGCCGCCATAGTAGAACCAGCCGAGCAGCTGGTTGGCGTCGCCGAACCAGGGCGGCGTGGTGCCAAACAGGCTGAAGGCGCGGTTGCGGCCGAACCAATAGGCCGAGACGCCGTGGCCGCCATCCAGGGTGCCGGCATGCACGGCATCGAGCAGCTGGAAGGCGCCGACGACGGCGCCGGCCGCCAGCAGCTCGAGGCGCAGGCGGCCGCCGGCCATGGCGTTGACGCGGCTGACATAGTCGCCGGCGAATTCGTGGAAGATGTCGCGCTGCGGCCAGGTGGACTGGAAGCGCAGCGTCACGGTCTGCGCGCGGCTCACCTGCGGGGTGGCCAGCACGGCGGCGCCGACAGCGGCCACGGCGGAGGCCTTCAACAGGCCACGACGGCCGGCAGTCTCGGTTTCGGTCATCATTTCGCTCCCAATGCAGCACGCCGCTTCTACGGCGTCGTGCGGTGGCCTTAAACAATGGCCATCAGATGTGCAATGCTGGAGTTGGTGCGCCCCCAGAGCTTGACTCTTGCGGACGGGTATCGCAACGAGACAGATCAAAAGCCGGGGTCTGATGAGCGAAAACCTTGCACCCGTGAGCCTTGTCGTGCGCCGGGCTCGCCCCGCGGCGCGCGCCCCGGAATATTGCCTGGACGCCTCGGCCGGGCATCTCCTGCGCCTCGCACACCAGCGCTACCAGGCGATGTTCCAGGACCGTGCGCAGGGCCTCGGCCTGACCGGCCCGCAATTCGCGACGCTGGTGCGGCTCTCGCAGATGGGCCGCGCCACACAGAACCATCTGGGCCGGCTGGCCGGCATGGATTCCGCCACGATCCAGGGCGTCGTCCGCCGGCTCATCGCGCGCGGCCTCATGCGCACCGCGAGCGACCCGATGGATCGCCGCCTGCGCGTGCTCACCATCACGCCCGAGGGCGAGGCGGTGGTTTGTGAGGGGCGGGAGGCCGGGATGCGCGCGAATGACGCGCTGATGGCCCCCCTCTCCGAGCGCGAGCGCGAACAGCTCGTCACCCTGCTGCGGCGCCTTTCGCCGGGCTGATCAGACCTTCGGCCAGTCCGGCCGCTCGAAGCGCTGCACCTCGATCGTGTAGCCGGCCGGGTCGTTGAAGAAGAAATGCGTGATCCGGTAGGCCTCGGAATAGGTGGGCGTCATCGGCAGATGCACCCCCTTGGCCGTGAGGAAGGCGTGCCAGCCCTCCACATCCTGCGTCACCAGCGTGAAGACCACGCCGCCCACGACGCGCGGATTCTCGGACGCACGCGGCGCGCGCGCCTTGCAGATGCCGAGGAAGGCGCGGCTTCCATCCACGCTGTAGATGCGCACGCTCCCCTGGTCCTGCACCAAAGGCAGTTCGAGCATCTCCTCATAGAAGCGCCAGCACGCCTCGGGATCCTCGGCGTAGAGGAAGGTGACCTGCTGATCGAGGGCGGGCCTCACTTTGCCGTGCCCCCGAACGCCGGGCGGGGCGCGCCCGCGTTCCTTCGGCCGCTCGGCCCTGCGGGTCGCCGGGCGGAACGGCGTGTGCGGTTCGTCATTCGGCGGCGACCTTCGCGGCCTCGTCCATCGCGATGCGCAGCATGCCGTCGCGCGTCTGCGGCAGCTTGCGGCCGAGGAGCTGCTCGGCCACCTGATTGCGCAGGATCTGCGCGGTGCCGCCGGCGATGGGGAACATCCGCGCATCACGCACCGCGCGCTCCATCGGATTGTCGCGCGAATAGCCGGCCGCACCCCAGAGCTGCAGCGCCATGTTGGTGACATCCACCGCGCTGTCGGCGGCCAGCACCTTGGCGCGGGCGGCCATCAGCCGGTCGGGGAACCCGTTGGGCCCGGCGCTGGCGGCCGCCTGCCAGATGAGAGCGCGACTGGCTTCGAGCTTGATGGACATGTCCGCCAGCATCCAGCCCAGGCCCTGGAACTCGGCGATGGGCCGGCCGAACTGGTGCCGCTGCTGGACGAATTCCAGCGCGCGGTCATAGGCGCCGGCCGCGATGCCCAGTGCCGCGGTCGCGGCGCCGACGCGCTGGCCGTTATAGGCGTCCATCAGCTTGCCGAAGCCGCGCTTGAAGCCGCCCGGCGCACGGAGAACCATGGAATCCGGCACCTCCAGGTCACGGAAATGCAGCTCCGCCTCGGGCATGCCGCAAAGCCCCATGGAGGGGATGCGCTTGTGCACGACGAGGTTCGCCGGATCATTCGCGCCGTTGCGCACCACGAGGAAGCCGCCGATCCCCTGCTCCACACCATTTTCGATGGCGCGCGCGAAGATCAGGTGCAGCTTCGAGACGCCGCCGCCGGTGATCCAGTGCTTGACCCCGTTGATGATCCAGGTGTCGCCGCGCTTCACCGCGGTGGTCGTCATCTCGGAGGCGGCGGAGCCGGCCTCGGGCTCGGTGATGCAGATGGCGGGCTTGTCGCCGGCCAGCACGAGCTCGGCCGCGATGCGCTTCTGGGCGGGCGTGCCATAGGCCATGATGGCGCCGATCGCGCCCATATTCGCCTCGACCGCGATGCGGCCGCAGACGGCGCAGCCCTTGGCCATCTCCTCCACCACCAGCACCGCATCGAGGTAGGACCCGCCCTGGCCGCCCCATTCGCGCGGTACGGTCAGGCCCATGAAGCCCGCCTGCGTCATCTTCTCGACCATCGGCCAGGGGTATTGCTGGCTGCGGTCGGTTTCGGCGGATTGCGCGAAGGCGTCCTGCGCCAGCTCCCGCGCGGCGTCACGAAGCCGCTGCTGCGCGGTGGTGAGCGTGAACATGGTCATTTCCCCAATCTGTCCTCGATGGCCTTGCGGGCCGCGGGTTGCAGCTTCAGCGCATCGCCCAGGCGGTCGAGCCAGGCGCGTTCCTCCGCGCTGACCTCGCCCGCCGCGGCGAAGGCCGCTGCGTAAAGTTGCGCGCGCAGAATGGGGTCATGTGCCGCGTCCGACAACTGCGCGATGGTTGCAGGCCGGTCGAAATCCGCCAGCACCTGGTCCCGCTCGGCCGCACTCAGCCCGGCGGCGTCGAGCTGGGCCGCGATGGCCTGGCGTTCCGTGCGGTCCACCACGCCATCGGCGCGGGCGGCGGCGATCATGGCGCGCAGCAGCAGCCGCGCCTCGGCATGCTCGGCCGAGGGCGGCGGCGGCGCCTTGGGCGCCACCTCCGGCAGGCGGCGGGCGGGCGCGGTGGGGGCGGGCGCCTTCGGGGCGGCTTCCCGGGGTGGGGGCGCCTTCTGCGGCGCCGGGGCCGGCTGCGGCTGGCCGGGCTTCGCCAGCGCCTCGGCCGCGAGGGTGGCGAGCGCGCCGAGCGCCCGGCCCACCTGTCGTGTCTCGGCCTGGGTCATGCCGAAGGGGCCGCTGGCGCGCCGTGTGGGGCTGGCGCGCCGGCGCGGCGGCTGCGCCGCCCCGTTCAACACCGCGCCGAAGATGCGTCCGAGGTCCATGGCTCACTCCAATCCTGCGGCGATGGCCTGCGCGAGGGCACGGAACTCCGCCGCGCGCGGGCTGCGTGGGCGCCAGGCCAGCGCGAGGGTGCGTGCCGGCACGGCCTGTCCCGGCATATCCGCCAGCATGGGCCGGACCACAAGATCCGTGCCCCCCAGCACACCGCCCTCCACCGCCAGGCGTGGCAGGACCGTCACGCCGAAGCCGCCTTCCACCATATGCACCAGCGTGTGCAGCGAGGTCGCGGCGAAGCCGCCGGAGGACATGCCGCGCGGCAGGCCGCAGGCCTCTTCCGCCTGGGCGCGCAGGCAATGCCCGTCCTCCATCAGCAGCATCCGCTCGCCCGAGAGCGCGCCGAGCGGCACCTCCGCCAGCGCCGCCAGCCGATGCCCGGGCGGCAGCGCCAGGAGAAAAGGGTCGGTCGCGATGGGCTCGATCTCGGCCGCGGCGCAGTCGCAGGGCAGGGCCAGCAGCAGCAGGTCGAGCCGCGCTTCGGCGAGCTGCGCCATCAGCCGCTCGGTCACCTCCTCGCGCAGGATGAGCTGCAATCGCGGGAAGGTGCCGCGCAGCGCGGGCATCAGGCGCGGCAGCAGGAAGGGGGCGATGGTCGGGATCAGGCCAAGGCGCAGCGTACCCGAGAGCGGGTCCCGCGCCGCGGTCACCGCCTCGGTCACCGCCTCCAGCGCGGAGAGCGCCGCGCGGGCCTGCGCCAGGACCTCGAGGCCGACCGGCGTGAAGATGGGCCGCTTGGTGGCGCCGCGCTCGATCAGCGTCGCGCCCAATTGCCGCTCCAGCGCCAGGATGCCAGCCGAGAGGGTGGATTGCGTGACGGCGCAGGCCTGGGCCGCGCGGCCGAAATGCCCGTGCTCGGCCAGCGCGGCGAGGTAGCGGAGCTGCTGGGGCGAGGGAAAGCTCATCTGCCACCCTGCTTGGTCCCGCGGGGTAGGGCGGGTCAAGCGTGGCTGGACAGGCGGCCCCGGCTGCGTGCCATGCTGGCGGGATGGACGCCACCGCCCGCGACTATGACGCGCTCGCCGCCGAATATGCCCGGCATGTCGTGGGCGAGCTCGACCACAAGCCGATGGACCGCGCCTGGCTGCGGGAATTCGCGGCGGGGATGGCCGGGCGGGGCCTGGTGGCCGATCTCGGCTGCGGGCCCGGCCATGTCGCTGCCTTCCTGGCCGCCGCCGGGGCCGAGACGCTGGGGATCGACCTCTCGCCCGGCATGATCGCCGTGGCGCGTGACGCGCACCCCGCGCTGGCCTGGGAGGTGGGGGATCTGCGCGGGCTGGGCGCGCGGCCCGGGCGCTTCGCGGGCGCCATCGCCATGTATTCGCTGATCCACCTGGACGAGGCCGAGCTGCCCCTGGCGCTCGGCGCCTGCCATGCGAGCCTGGCCCGCGGCGGCGCCTTCCGCGCGGCCGTTCATCTGGGCGAGGGCGTGCTGCGGCCCGGCGCGCTCTGGGATGTCCCGGTCACGCTGGGGTTTCGCCTTTTTGCCGAGGGCGCGCTGGAAGCCGCGCTGGAGGCGGCGGGCTTCACCGTCACCGAAACCCTGGTGCGGGAGCCCTATCCCGAGGTCGAGTATCCCTCCCGCCGCACCTATGTGACGGCGTACGCCTGACTCACTCTGCCGCGACGGGCGCGGCCGACTTGCTCCAGAGCTCGGGCCGCAGCTCCTCCGGCCGGTTGGGGAACCACAGCGCGCAGGCCAGCGTGACCGAGGCGACACCCGCCAGCACCACCATGGCCAGCGCCATGTCGCCCGTCGCCTCGTGCAGGAAGCCGACCAGCGGCGAGGCGAGCGCGGCGCCCAGGAAGCCCACGGTGAAGCGGATGGAATAGAGCTTGGCGCGGAGCGGCGGCGCCACGTAGCGCGCCGTCATCGTCTCGTTCACCGTCACCTGGCCGAAGATGGCGGCGGCCACTATCGCCGAGATCGGCAGCACCGCCCAGCCATCGAGGAAGGAGAGCGCCAGGAGCCCCGGCACCTGCACGAAGGCGAGCGGCATGAAGACGCTCTTTAGCGTCTTGCGGTCAATCAGCTGGCCGACCGTGTATTGCGTGACACCGCCGCAGATGGTGGCCAGGAAGGCCAGCAGCCCCACCACCGGCAGGAGGTCCGGATTGTTCGCCAGGCGCTCCTGCATCAGCTTGGGCAGCAGCAGGGTATAGGCGTTGAAGACGAGGCCGGAGACGGTCGCGATCATCAGCAGCGAGATCACGGCGCGCTTCACCACATCCGCCGGGATCACCGGGAAGGGCCGGGTCTGCACGCCCGCCTTCTTCGCATCGAAGGGCGGCTCGCGCAGATAGAGGATGCCCACCACCATGCAGATCAGCCCAGGCACCACGAAGGCATAGCGCCAGCCGAATTGGGCGGCGAGGAAGGCCGTCACCACTGGGGCCAGCGCCACGCCGAGATTGCCGAAGACGCCGTTGATGCCCATGGCCCGGCCCACGCGATCGCCGCCGGCTTCCGCGATGATGGCGGTGCCGATCGGGTGATAGATCGCGGAAAACGCCCCCATCATGGCCAGCGCCATGGCCAGCCCCCAGGGGCCCGCGACCAGCCCGGCCAACGCCATGCCCGCACCCGAGCCCAGAAAGAAGGCTGACATCATCGCCTTGCGGCCGAAGCGATCGGCCAGCCAGCCCATGGGCAGCGCGCCGAGGCCGTAGAGCACGAACATGGCGGTGCCGAGGGCGAGGATCGGCCCATATTCCGTGCCGAAGCCCGCCTCATCCTGCTGCACCATGGCCAGCACGGCGGTGGCCAGCACGAGCAGCCCGTAATGCGTGAAGCTGTGCGCGGCATTGATGAAGCAGACTTGGCGCGTGGCGGGTGACATCGGCATTTCCTTTCGAGTCCGTGCAGGCTAGCCTGTCTGTTCAGCAACGCCAGGACGATCCATGTCGCAGATCGGCCAAAACCTCCGCACGATCGCCCATGAACTGGTGGACCGGCCGCTGGCCGCCTTTGCGCGCGACTATGCGGAAGGGGAGGCGACTGGCTGGCATGCCCATGCCCGCGCGCAACTGCTCTACGCGACGCAGGGCGTCATGCGGGTCGGCACGCCGGCCGCGGATTTCGTGGTGCCGCCCGGCCGGGCCCTCTGGGTGCCGGCGGGCCTCAGCCATGAGGTCCGCACCGAGGGCCGCGTCGCCATGCGCGCGCTCTTCTTCCGTGCCGATGCAGCCCGGGTGGGCGAGGCGGCGCCTTCCGTACTCGGCGTCTCGGCCCTGCTGCGCGAATTAATCCTGGCGGCCTGCGCCGAACCGCTGGAATGGGACGAGGCCGGGCGCGGCGGGCACCTCGCCGCCCTGATCGCGGAGGAGGTGGCGCGCGCCCCGCGCCTGCCCTTCGGCGTACCCGCCCTCAGCGACCCCAGGCTGCGGCGCCTGGCCGAGGCGCTGGCGGCAGCACCCGCCAGCGACCTCAGCCTGGAGGAATGGGCCGCGCGCTGCGGTGCGAGCGCCCGGACCCTCGCGCGGCTCTTCCAGGCGGAGACCGGGATGGGCTTCGCCCGCTGGCGGCAGGCGCTGCGCCTGACCGAGGCGGCCGCCCTGCTGGCCCAGGGGGCGAGCCCCGCGCGGGCCGCGGCGGCCGTGGGCTATGCCAGCGCGCCGGCCTTCGGCGCCGCCTTCCGCGCCGCCTTCGGCATCACCCCGGGCGAGGCGCGGTAATTGGACCCTGTCATTCGCTGGGGCATCCGCCTTGCACAATGGTTCCGGAACCCGCCCTCGCGCCAGCGGGTGATCCTGATGGCGGTCCTGCTGGCTTTCTGCGTTTCGCTGGTGCTGGTGGAGCGCTTCATCGGCTGGCCGGCCTGGGCGACGCTGGGCAACCATCCGCCGCGCGTCCTGCGCCACTGAGCCCTACTCGCCGCCGGGCGGTCCATAGAACATCACCCAGACGCCGAGATCCCCGGAAAAATCCTCGAAGCGATGGGCCACCTGGGCGGGCACGAAGATCGCATCGCCGGGGCCGAAGGGAAGGCGCTCCTCGCCGCGCCGGAACCAGCCGCTTCCGGTGACGACGACATAGACCTCATCCTGCTCATGCGGCGCCTGGGGGTCCTCGCCGCGCGGGGCATACCAGCGCAGCTGCAGGCTGCCATGCGCCATGATGCGGGCCGAGGCGCGGCCCTCCTCCAGCGGGGTCGCGGCCGCCGCCGCCGCGCTGAAGACGAACGGCGTCACCCGAGGCCCAGCACGTCATTCATCGAATAGAGCCCGGGCGCGCGGCCCTTCAGCCATTGCGCGGCGCGCACCGCGCCCGTCGCATAGGCCCGGCGGTCAAAGCTGCGATGGGTCAGCGCGATATGCTCGGAGCCCGCGGCAAAGAGCAGCGTGTGCTCGCCCACCACCTGGCCGCCGCGCAGTGCCGCGAAGCCGATGGTGCCGGTGCCGCGCGCGCCGGTATGGCCATCACGGCCCGACTCGCGGCCCGCTTCCTCCAGCGTGGTGCCGCGCCCGCGGGCCACGGCGCGCCCCATGGCGATGGCGGTGCCGGAGGGCGCATCCACCTTCTGGCGGTGGTGCATCTCGACGATCTCGGCATCGTATTGCGCGCCGGGCAGGGCGGCGGCCAGCTTTTCCGCCATCGCGATGACGAGGTTCACGCCGGTCGCGAAATTGGCGGCATAGACGATGGGCGCACGCTCTGCCGCGCGGGCCACGGCCGCTTCCTCCTCGGCCGAGAGGCCGGAGGAGCCGAGCACCAGGCCGCGGCCCAGCTCGGCCGCCAGCGCGGCATGCAGGGGCGCGGCATGGGCGTGGGTGAAATCAATCACCACCTCGCTCGCGACGAACAGCGCGCGGGGGTCATCGCCCCGCCCGGTGCCGCCGGCGAGGGTGCAGCCCGCGGCCGCCACCTCCTCGGCCAGGAGCTTGCCCATGCGGCCGGCGATGCCGGCAATGCCGATCTCTGTCATGGCCGTCTCATGCCATGCCGGGGCCGGATCATCCAGGCACCCATCATCCGGGGCGCAGCAGCCAGAAGAAAAGTGCGATCGCCCAGAGCATCACGGCCGTGACGGCAACGCGCTCGGCGTGCCAAGCGAGGCGCTGGCGCAGCACGGCGGCGATCTGCGTGCGGTTCACCTCCGCGCTCAGCCAATTGGGCGGGACGCCCGCGCCGCGCAGCATGGCATAGACCTCGGTGTGGCGGATGTTGCGGCGCGGCGCCCGCCAGGCCGAAAAGGCAAGCCCGGCCGCCAGCACGGCCGTGATCTCGGCCCCCGTGCGGAAGGCCAGCACCGGGTCGAAGGAGAGCGAGATCATCACCGTCACCGCGCCCAGGCCCACAAAGGCGCAGGCGCGGCGGATGGAGATATCGGCGAAGGCGTCGAGGCGGTCCATGCGGTTCTCCCCATCCGGTCTTTCGGGCCGGGAGAACGCCATCCTACACGCAGGAGTCGCGGTCAGCGCAAGCCGAACAGCACCAGCAGCACGGCGGTGCCGAGCCAGACCCACATGGCATGGGTGAGCGACATTCCCAGCCGCTCGGCGATCGCGCCCGGCACGGCCGAGAGCAGCAGCGTACCGGTCGAGACCATCAGGCTCGCGCCATAGAAGATGGTCTCGCGCGTGGCGGGCATCATCTCGGGCATCCAGACGGGATGGAGGTGCCAGACCACGGCCAGCATGGGCGAGATGAAGCCGTTGATCAGGCAGACGGCGACGATGGTGACGAAGAGGCCCTGGGGCGTCATGGCTCAGCCCCCCGTCGCGGCGGGGGCCAGGCGGGGTGCCCAGCCGGCGGAGATCATGAAGATACCAAACACCAGGCGCAGCCCGAACAGCCAGCACATCGCCACCAGCGGCAGATACATCGGCGAGATGTAGCTCGGCACCAGGCGCGCCGCGCACCAGACGGCCCAGTCGCTCAGCACGCGGAAGCCGCGCCAGATATAGTTGGTGCTCTCGTAGGGCAGGAAGAAGCTCATCATGAAGCGGCCGATGCAGGCCCAGGCCGTTAGCGCCAGCGTGTAGGTGACGAGCCAGAAGGGCAGGTGCCCGAAGACGAAATGCGGCTGTTCCATGGGTCCTGGCGCTGCGAAGGGTGCTCAAAAAAAGATGGGGCGGCCGCGCTGCCGCGGCCGCCCCTGTTAGCCCATGATCGGGCTTCTGTTTACTCCACCGCCTCGCGACGGTCGGCGAGGCGCACCCCGCCGCGCGGGATGCGGATGTCCTCCACGAAGTTCTGCATCGCCTGAGACGGGGCGGTGGTGAACTTCGAGACCAGGTAGATGGTCAGGAAGGAGAGCGGCACGCCGAACACGCCGCCCGAGATGTTGTTCAGGCCCCAGAGGCGCCCGACCACCCGGCCACGCAGGACCACATGGTCCGTCGGCAGCCCGCTGCCGGCCCACATCGAGCCGAACCAGGCCAGCGAGCCGTCCTGGATCGCCGAGGCATTGGCGACGAGGCCGGCCGCATAGGCCTTCAACTCCGCCGAGGCCATCGGCAGGGCGGCCGTTGCGGTGGCGGCCCGCAGGATGGCTTCCTTGGTGCCGAAGGTCTGCATGAAGCTCAGACCGTAGAACTCGGACCAGATCAGGTAGAAGAAGGTCACGAGGTAACCAACGGCCATGCCCCAGCAGGCGGCGGCATTGGTCGTCTTCTTGTACCAGACGCCCATCACCAGCGCGGCGAAGAGGCCGGCGGCGGCGATGGAGAAGGCCCAGGCGACGAGGAACAGGATGTCCGCGCCCATGGAGCCTGCCGTCCAGGCCGCGGCAACCGCCACGATCAGGAGCAGCACGCGGGAGATGATCAGGCGCTTGGCCGTCGGCGCGTCGCGGTTGATCATCTTGTAGTACACGTCGTGGCTGAGCGCATTGGCCAGCGCCAGCAGCAGGCCATCCGCGGTGGAGAGCGCGGCGGCCAGGCCACCGGCCGCCACCAGGCCCGCGATCACGTAGGGCAGGCCCGCGATTTCCGGCGTGGCGAGCACGACCACGTCCGGATGGATGCGGAAGTCACCCCACTGGACGATGCCGTCCCGGTTCACGTCCACGATATTCACCCAGGGCGTGCCATAGGGCGAGATGATCTGCCAGTTCTTGATCCACTCCGGCAGGTTCGCGATCGGCTGGCCGATCACGGTCTGGTAGATCTCCAGCTTGCCGAAGGCGGCATAGGCCGGCGCCGTGAAGTATAGCAGGAAGATGAAGAACAGCGACCAGGCGACCGAGGCGCGGGCTTCACGCACGGAGGGCGTGGTGAAGTAGCGCATCAGCACGTGCGGCAGCGCCGCGGTGCCGACCATGAGGCAGAAGATGAGCGCGAAGAAGTTCACCGCCGCGTTCATGCTGAACTGGCCATTGGCGCCGATGAAGGGCGCGGTATGCCAGCCGACGACGCCCGGCGGCGGCGTCATGCCGGCCGCGCGGAAGCCCTGCTCCAGCACCTCGATGCGCTCCAGCGCCAACCCGTACATGAGCTGCGGGATCGGCACGCCCGAGATCTTCACCGACATCAGGATCGCCGGGATCAGGTAGGCGATGATGAGGATGATGTACTGCGCCACCTGGGTCCAGGTGACGGCGCGCATGCCGCCCAGCATCGAGCAGACCAGGATGCCGGCGAGGCCGAGGAAGACCGCGGTCAGGAACGACACTTCCAGGAAGCGCTGGGTGATGATGCCGACACCCACGATCTGCGCCACGACGTACACGAAGGAGGCGGTGATCAGGACGACGACGCCGATCGCCCGCGCCCAGTTGCCGCCGAATCGGGCGCCCAGGAAGTCCGGCACGGTGTACTGGCCGAACTTCCGCAGGTAGGGGGCGAGCAGGATGGCGACGAGCATGTAGCCGCCGGTCCAGCCCAGGATGAAGGCGAGGCCGCCATAGCCGAGCGCGTAGAGGCTGCCCGCCATGCCGATGAAGCTCGCCGCCGACATCCAGTCGGAGCCGGTGGCCATGCCGTTATATATCGCTGGAACACGTCGGCCCGCGACGTAGTATTCGGAAGCGACCTGCGTGCGGCTGATGATGCCGATATAGGCATAGACGCCGATCGTCAGGAAGACGAACAAGTAGCCGATGATGCGGTCCGGCACGCCCATCTGCTCGAGAATGCCGAGCAGCACGACGAAGAAGGCGAAGCCGCCGGTGTATCCGATGTAGATCTTGTTCAGATTGGCAATGAAGGGATCTTTGGCGCCCGTGGTGTCAGCCATGTCACGCGTCCTCCTGCACGCCGAACTCTTCGTCAATCTCGTTCTGGCGCTTGGCGAACCAGAAGAGGCCGACGACGAAGATGATCAGGCTGCCCTGCGCGGCCATGTAGAAGCCCAGCGGGAAACCAAAAATGTGAATGGGGTTCAACGTCTGCGCGAAGAAATGCACGCCGAAGCCCGCGACAAACCAGATGGCGAGCACGGTCCACATCAGGGCGGATGTCTTCTTCCAGTAGGCCTGCGCGGTGGCAGGGTCCACCGCCGCCGTTGTGGCGGATTCCGGCTCGGGGCCGGACTCAACTAGGGGCATGCTTGATCTCCTCCCGGCGCGGGTTTCCGACCCACGCCATCCAGTTTGTCATCTAACGAAGGCGTTGCAGGCTGATTAGTTAAGAATGGTTAATGTTTAATCCCATGGAAAGGGCGTGGCTTTCGCGTCATACCGCCCGCCGTCCGGAGTGCAGCCCTTGGCCCTACTCGATTTTCTCCGCCGCCGCCGCGAATCCGCCCCCGCCGCGCTGGGGGCCTTCCTGCATGCGCAGGCGGCCTATGTCGCGCAGAAGACCGTGCTGGATTATTGCCGCGTGAAGGCCGGCCGGAGCGAGAAGCAGCTTTTCAGTGACCCGGACTTCCAGGCGGCGCTGGCGCATTGCCGCTGGCAGGTCTTCTTCGCCGCCCTGGCGGATGTGACTGCCCTGGTGGAGGCGCATCTGCGCCCCCACGCCCCGGGCGCCGAAGATGCCCTGCGGCAGGCCCTGGTCACGCTGCACCGCGCTGCCCTCGACGCCGAGCCCGCCCCGCCCGGGGAGGCGGCAACGGCCGCCGATGCGCTGGAGGCGCTGCCCCATCACCTGGCGCGCCTGCAGCTCGAGCCGCCCCATCCGGCGCACCGGCTCCCGCTCCTGGCAGAGCCCGTGCTCTTCGCCACGCTGCCGGTCCATCCCGAACAGCGCCAGGGCGAAAGCCTCGCCATCAAGGGGGCGTTGCGCTTCCAGGTGGTGAGCACCCAGCAGGAGCTGGAGCGTCGTTTCGATGCCGGCGAAACCGCTGCTAATCTCTTGAATTAAATGTAATTGTTGCATCGCAGCAATGCAATGAATTACACCTCGCGCACGTCAGCTTAATTTGATCCAGCGCAAGGTGTGGGCCACAACCAACCTGTTCTGTTGCCGACACTTTCGGCTGGTCGCGCTGCGCCGCCAGCCCGTGTTTGCGCAAACGCGTTTTCTTAAAAAGAAAGGGTTGGGAATGGCTTCAGCAACAGTTGCGGCATCGGCGCCAAAGCCGATGACGCCCGAGGAGAAGAAGGTCATCCTGGCCTCCTCCCTCGGCACCGTCTTCGAGTGGTATGACTTCTATCTCTACGGTTCGCTCGCCGCCGTCATCGGCGTGAAGTTCTTCTCCATGTATGACGAGACGACGCGCAACGTCTTCGCGCTCCTCGCCTTCGCCGCCGGCTTCCTGGTCCGGCCCTTCGGTGCGCTGGTCTTCGGCCGCCTGGGTGACCTTGTCGGCCGCAAATACACCTTCCTCGTCACCATCGTGATCATGGGTGCCTCGACCTTCATCGTCGGCATCATGCCCACCTCGGACCAGATCGGCATTCTCGCCCCCATCGGCCTCATCATCCTGCGCATGCTCCAGGGCCTCGCGCTGGGCGGCGAGTATGGCGGTGCGGCGACCTATGTGGCCGAGCACGCCCCCAATGGGCGCCGCGGCTTCTACACGAGCTTCATCCAGATCACGGCGACGGCGGGCCTCTTCCTCTCGCTGCTGGTGATCCTGGGCACCCGCTCCATCCTGGGCGAGGCCGCCTTCGCCGATTGGGGCTGGCGCGTTCCCTTCCTGCTGTCGTTGGCACTTCTGGCCATCTCGGTCTGGATCCGCATGCAGATGCAGGAGAGCCCCGCCTTCCAGAAGATGAAGGACGAGGGCAAGGTCTCCAAGGCGCCGCTGGGCGAGGCCTTCGGCCAGTGGAAGAACGCCAAGATCGCGCTCTTCGCCCTGCTCGGCCTCGTCATGGGCCAGGCCGTCGTCTGGTACACCGGCCAGTTCTACGCGCTGTTCTTCATCGGCTCCGTGCTGAAGGTGGACGGCTTCACCACCAACATGCTGATCGCCTGGTCGCTGGTGCTGGGTTCGGGCGGCTTCGTGTTCTTCGGCTGGCTGTCGGACAAGATCGGCCGCAAGCCGATCATCCTGGGCGGCTGCCTCATCGCCGCACTGACCTACTTCCCGATGTTCAAGCTGATCAGCCATGAGGCCAACCCGGCCCTCTCGGCCGCGCATGCCAACATCTCGGTTGTGGTTTCGGCCGATACGGCGGGCTGCTCCTTCCAGTTCAACCCGACCGGCACGGCGCGCTTCACCCAGCCCTGCGACGTGACCAAGGCCGCACTTGCCCGAGCTTCCGTGAACTATCGCGTGCAGAATACGCCGGGCCAGCAGGCCGTGACCGTGCAGGTCGCGAACCAGCCGGTGGTGAGCGCCACCGTCACGGAAGGCGGCCAGACGCGGATCAACCCGCAGTTCCAGGCGCAGCTCACCGCGGCGCTCAATGCGGTGAACTACCCGACGGCGTCCAACCCGACCGTCGTGAAGATGTCCGGTCCCTTCGACGTCTTCCGCGAGCAGCCGGCCGTGCTGATCGCCATGCTGACGCTGCTGGTGATCTACGTGACCATGGTCTACGGCCCCATCGCGGCGGCGCTGGTGGAGCTCTTCCCCACGCGCATCCGCTACACCTCCATGTCGCTGCCCTACCACATCGGCAATGGCTGGTTCGGTGGCCTGATGCCGGCGACGGCGTTTGCCATCATCGCCCAGACCGGCGACGTCTATGCCGGCCTCTGGTACCCGATCATCATCGCGCTCGCGACCGTGGTCATCGGCATCTTCATGGTGCCCGAGACCTACAAGCGGGACATCTTCTCGGAGAACGCGGACGGCTCGGCCAATTCCGCAGACTACAAGAAGTAGGATTGCCATCCCGCCTGGGATGACCGGCGCCGGGGGGCAACCCCCCCCGGCGCTTTTTTATGGGCGGGTTGCTCAGCGGCGCCGCAGCCGGCCCGCGAAATGCCGCACCACGCCAAGGCTGATCCAGGCGAGGCTGCCCAGCACCGTCACCAGTCCGAGAAAGCCCAGCACGCCTTGGGACCACGCGACGGCCCCCACGGTCAGCCCGGCCCCCAGGACCAGGCCCGCAACACCCTGGAGCAGCATCGGGCGCAGCCTGGGCGCGGGATCAAACGGAGGGGTGACGGCGTCCATCGCGCCCCCGCGGCGCAGTTCGGTCATGCTGGTGTGGTCCTTCGTCGGGGCCGGCATTGGCCGTGGCCCGGGGCGACCGCAATATTCCTGCGCGCTCCGCGTGGCGGCGCAGCGGAAATTTCCGTCGGCCCTCCACACATGATCCCACGCCGGGAAAGGGCAAGGCGCCGGAATTGGTGCGCCGCCTGGCTTGCTGTATCCTCGGGCCACAAACCACGACAAGGCCACGCATGCCCTCGGCACTCATCACCGGCATCACCGGACAGGATGGCTCCTACCTCGCCGAGCTCCTGCTGGAGAAGGGCTACACGGTGCATGGGCTGGTGCGGCGCGGCGGGGCAGCGGCCCGCGCGCGCATCGCCCACCTGATCACCCCCGCCAATGAGGGGCGCCTCGTCCTGCATGAGGGCGACCTGACCGATGGCGGCAACCTGATCCGCGTCGTCCAGGACAGCCAGCCGGACGAGCTCTACAACCTCGCCGCCCAGAGCGACGTGGCGGTCAGCTTCGAGGTGCCGGAATACACGGCCGACGCCGACGGCCTCGGCACGCTGCGCCTGCTGGAAGCCCTCCGCCTGCTCGGCCTCGAGCGCCGGACGCGATTCTATCAGGCCTCGACCAGCGAGCTCTACGGGCAGGTGCGCGCCGTGCCCCAGAACGAGCTGACACCTTTCCACCCGCGCTCGCCCTATGGTGTCGCGAAGCTCTACGGATTCTGGATCACCGTGAATTACCGTGAGAGCTACGGGATGCACGCCTCCAACGGCATCCTCTTCAACCATGAGAGCCCGCGCCGCGGCGAGGGCTTCGTCAGCCGCAAGATCACCCGCGCCGTCGCGGCCATCCAGCTCGGGCGCCAGCAGCATGTGGCGCTGGGCAACCTTGAGGCGCAGCGCGACTGGGGCCATGCGCGCGACTATGTCGAGGGCATGTGGCGCATGGTCCAGCAGCCGGACTCCGATGATTACGTGCTCGCCACCGGCCAGACGCACCGCGTGCGGGACTTCGCCCGGCTGGCCTTCCGCGAGATCGGCGTGGAGCTGGACTGGGAAGGCAGCGGCGTGGACGAGGTGGGCCGCTGCCGCGCCAGCGGCCGCGTCCTGGTGCGCGTGGACCCTAGCTATTTCCGCCCGGCCGAAGTGGACCTGCTGATCGGCGACGCCGCCAAGGCGGCGGAAAAGCTGGGCTGGCGCCCCACCACGAGCCTTGCGGCGATGGTGGCCGAGATGGTGCAGGCGGACATCGCAGCCCTCTCCCGCCCGTGAGTTGATTTGGGCGTGGCGGGCCAGGCACCGGCGCGGCTATGCTGGCGCACATGATGATCCTGCTCCTCGCTGCCGCGATTCTCTGGGTCGGCGTGCATGTCGGCATTGCGGGCACGGTGGTGCGGGCGCGCCTGGCCGAGCGGCTGGGCGAGGCGGGCTTCCGCATCGGCTATTCGCTGGTCTCGGTGGTGAGCATCACACTGCTGGTCATGGCCTGGCAGGCGGCGCCCTATGTGCCGCTCTGGAGCGTGCCGGACGCCTATCGCTGGCTGATGGCGCTGCTGATGCTGCCGGTGCTGCTGTTCTTCGTCGCCTCGGTCGCGACGCCGAACCCGACGGCGGTCGCCGGCAAGCTGGACGAGGCCGGGCCGCGCGGCATCCAGCGCATCACGCGGCACCCCATGCTCTGGTCCTTCGCGGGCTGGGCGGGGCTGCACCTCGTCGCCAAGGGCGACCTCGCGGGTGTCTTCTTCTTCGGCGCCTTCCTGGTGACCTCGCTGGTCGGCATGCCCTCGATTGATCGCAAGCTCTCGGTCTTGCAGCCCGCACTCTGGGCGCGGCTCGCACCCGTCACCTCGATCCTGCCCTTCAAGGCGATCCTGGGCGGGCGCAACCGGCTGGCGCTGGAGGAAATCCCGCGCCTCGTCTGGGTCATTGGCGCGCTCGCCTGGCTCGGGCTGCTGGTGGGGCATCCCTGGCTCTTCGGCTACCCCGCGCTGCCGCTCTGATCTTCGTCGCCCCGGATCGTCATTCCGCCGGGGCTTGATCGCGGGCCCGGGTGCCGCCATTGCATGCCCGCTCCATGGAGAATCGGACATGCAGGAAGCGCTGACCACCCTCGATACCGGCGATGACCTGCGCGCCCGCGTGGCGCGGCTGGTGCTGGCGCCGGTCTTCCAGCGGGTGGTGATCGGGCTGATCCTGCTGAACGCCGTCACCCTCGGCCTCGAGACGAGCGACAGCGTGATGGAGGGCTATGGCACGCTGCTGCATGCGGTGGATGCCGTGCTTCTCTATCTGTTCACGGCGGAGCTGGCGCTGCGCATCTACGCCTTCCGCGGCCGGTTCTTCCGCGACCCCTGGGGCCTCTTCGACTTCGTGGTGGTCGCGATCGCCTGGATGCCGGCGAGCGGCCCGCTCTCGGTGCTGCGAGCGCTGCGGGTGCTGCGGGTGCTGCGCCTCATCTCCGTGGTGCCCAGCCTGCGCAACGTGGTGGAGGCGATGCTGGGCGCGCTGCCCGGCATGGGCAGCATCGTGCTGCTGATGGCGCTGCTCTTCTACGTATTCGCGGTGATGGCGACGAAGCTCTTCGGCGCCGGGATGGAGGAGCAGTTCGGCGACCTGGGCGCCAGCCTCTTCACCCTGTTCCAGCTGATGACGCTGGATGACTGGGCCAACATCGTGAAGCCGGCGATGGAGCTGAAGCCCTGGGCGCTGGTCTTCTTCATGCCCTTCATCGTCATCTCGACCTTCGTGGTGCTCAACCTCTTCATCGGGGTGATCGTCGAGAGCATCCAGACCCTGCGCGATGACCGCGGCGCGGGCGAGGCGGCGGCCGAGGCCGCGGCGAAAAGCGCCGAACGGTTGGATCTGCGCGCTCTGGTGCAGGAGGTGCGCGCGCTCCGGGCCGAGGTGGCGGAGCTGCGCGCTCAGCCGAAGAACACGCCATAGAGGTAGCGCCCGGGCGCGAAGGTGGCGAAGAGCCCCGCGACGAAGAGCCCGCCCGCGCCCGCCATCATGGCCCGCTTATGCGCGGCGACGCGCCCCTGGCGGATGGACCAGACCGCCCAGGCGACATTCAGCAGCGTGACCACCGAGAGAGTGTGCAGCCACGAGAAGTGCCCCCGCGCCTGGATGCCGAAGGAGGACAGCGCGCTCAGCACGAGGGCGCCGGCGGCGAGGCGGCCGAGCCAACGATGCGTGACCCTGCCCTTTGGCAGCACCAGGATGGCAAGGATCGCGGCAAGGGCCAGCAGCGAGAAGCCGAGATGGACGAGGAGCATGGCGGGATCGCCTTCGTTATGTTAGCATCGTCAACATAGGGCGAATGTAAGCAATGTCAACATCAGAAAAACCCTATCATCACGGGGATTTGCGCGCCGCCCTGCTCGACGCCGCGGATGCGCTGCTGGACCAGGGCGGGGATGGCGCCGTAAGCCTGCGGGAGGTGGCGCGGATGGCCGGCGTCTCCGCCACCGCCGCCTATCGCCATTTCGCTGACAAGGAGGCGCTGCTGGCGGCGCTGGCGCTGCGGGGCTTCGAGGCGTTCGGCGCGGCCATGGGGGCCGCCGTCGCGGCCGGGGACGTCCCGCCGCATGTGGCGCGCGGCCGTGCCTATCTCCGCTTCGCCCTCGCGCGCCCGGGGCGGTTCCGGTTGATGTTCGGCCCGCTGCTGGCCCGCGCCGGCGCCCATCCTGGGCTGCTCGGCGCGTCCAGGGCGGCCTTCGCCGCGCTGCAGGCCCATGCGGGGGACCCCGCCGCGGCCCTGCGGAGCTGGGGCATGGTGCACGGCCTCGCGCACCTCATGCTCGACCAGGCCATCCCCGATGCCGGGGATGCCGAGGCGCTGATCAACTGGCTGATCTGCTGAGGGTCAGATCGGCTTGCGCATGTATTGCACGCGCTTGCCGTTCCGCCGGTCCACCGCCTCGCCGCAGGCGGTGAAGCCGAGCTTTTCGTGGAAGGCGAGGCTTTCGGGATTCGGCGGGTCGAGATTCACTTCGCAGACCAGCAGCTTCGTCATCTCGGCCTGGGCGATGGCGGCCAAATCCTCGTAGAGCGCCCGCGCCAGGCCCTGGCCGCGCGCGGCGGGCGCCACCACCACGCGGTCCACATAGGCGAAGTAGCTCTCGCGCGCGGTGAACCAGGCGTGGTTCGGGCCCTGCGGCGGGGTCGCGTGGTCGAAGGCGATCAGGAAGGCCTGGCCATCCACCGTCATCCGCGCGGCGAAGGCGCTGGCGAGCAACGCCTTGAGCGCCGCCTCGGTCAGGGCGTTCACCCGCTCCGCCTCGGTGTTGTTGAGGGCGAGCAGGGCCGGGACGTCGGCCGCCGTGATGTTCCGAATCTCCATGGACGCATGATTGGCACGAGTTTCCTGGCCTGACGAGGGTTTCACCCGGCCGCCTCACACCCTAGTTACAGCTGGCATGAATTTCCCCACCCACCCCGCCCGCGAATCCCTGGTCGGCGAGTTGCACGCCCGGCCGGCGATCCCGATCCATGGCCCGGCGCGCCTCTCGCGCCTCGCCATGCTGGCGCCGGACCGCGCGGCGGAGGATGCGCATCTCGCCGCCCTCTGCGCCCGCCACGGCGTGCAGCCGCCGGCCCCCGGCGCCTCCTGGTTCCTGGCGGATTTCGGGGCCTTCCGCCTGCGGTTCGAGCGGCACACGGAATTCACCGGCTGGAACTTCGTGGCCGACGGCGCCGATCCCGCACGCCCCTTCGAGAACCCGGCCCTGGCCGCCCTGCCGCCGGAATGGCTGGCGGGCCTGCCCGGCCAGGCCATCGCCGCCATGCACATCACCCTGGTGGACACGGCACCCGAGCTTTGCGGCTTCGCCGGCGACAGCCTCTCCGGTGCCGCCGTCGCCGGCGGCGAGGCCATGGTCTTCACCGATTTCCGCCTGCACGCCGATGGCACCACCCATATCCTGGTGGCCGAGCATCCCTCGCCGCTGGTCGCCGGCCGCCTCGCCCAGACGCTGTGGGAAATCGAGACCTACCGCGCACTCGCCCTGCTGGCGCTGCCCGCCGCCCGCGCCGTGGGCCCCGGCCTCGCCTCCGCCTCCGAGCAGCTGACGCGCCTCTCCGAACGGCTGGCTTCGCTGGAAACCCTCGAATCCGAGCGCGAGGCGCTGGAGGAACTCACCCAGATCGGCGGCGAGATCGAGCGCGCCAATGCGGCCACGGCCGAGCGCTTCTCGGCCAGTGCGGCCTATCACCGCCTCGTGCTGCGCCGCCTGAGCGAGCTAGGCGAGACGTCGCTGGTGGGCCTGCCGACGCTGACGCGCTTCCTCGACCGGCGGATGGAACCCGCGATGGCGACCGTGACCGCCACCGGTGCCCGCATCTCCGCCCTCTCGGTCCGCACCGCGCGCCTGGTGGACCTGCTGCGCGCGCGCGTCGCCGTCACGCAGGAAGCCCAGGCCGAGGCGCAGCTCGCGACACTGGCCGGCACCGGCCGCGCCCAGCTCCGCCTGCAACAGACGGTGGAGGGGCTCTCGGTCGCCGGCATCACCTATTACCTGCTGACCGTGCTAGGCTACCTTCTCAAGCCGCTGCCCTGGGAGACCTACGGCACCAAGGCCGAGACCATCATCGCGGTGCTCGTGCCACTCATCGCCGCGCTGGTCTGGCTGAACCTGCGCAAGCGGCGCCTGGAGAGCGGCCCCTGACGGGCCCCTGCTGACCCGGCCCCCGCTGACCCAGCCTTGCTGAATGGCGGCGCCCCCTTGGGCGCCCCGCCGTCCGTGCCTCTTTCGCCCAGCCTTCCGCCGCGCCGATGCAACCCGGGCGCGATGCGGCGTTTAAGGGCGCACACCCGGGGGAACCCGGATGACGGACGGAGTCCCCATGCAAATCAGCGCCGGTTGCCAGATCATCTACGACTGCCCCCAGCCCACCCCGATGCTGCTGATGATCAGCCCGCATCCCTCGCGCCTGCCCGACCTGGTGGGGCCGCACGAAATGCGCTTCGACCCGCCGGTTCCGCATCGCGACTACCTCGATAGCTTCGGCAACACCTGCACGCGCATCACGGCGCCGGTGGGCAGGATCACCATCAGCACGCGCTTCGTCATCCGCGATTCCGGCCAGCCGGATGCGGTGGTTCCCGCCGCGTGGCAACGCCCGATCGAGGAACTGCCCGACGACAAGCTGATCTACCTGCTGGGCAGCCGCTACTGCGACACGGACAAGCTCACCAACATCGCCTGGGCGATGTTCGGGCACCTCACGGGCTGGAACCGTGTGCAGGCCATCTGCGACTGGGTGCATGAGCGGATCACCTTCGGCTACCACCATGCAAGCGCCACGCGCTCCGCCTCCGAGGCCTTTCATGAGCAGCGCGGAGTCTGCCGCGACTATGCGCATCTGGCCGTGGCACTCTGCCGCTGCGTGAACCTGCCCGCGCGCTACTGCACCGGCTACCTCGGCGACATCGGCGTGGAGCACAATCCGGATCCGATGGACTTCGCCGCCTGGTTCGAGGTCTTCCTCGATGACCAGTGGCATGCCTTCGACCCCCGCAACAACACGCCGCGCATCGGCCGGATCCTCATGGCGCGCGGGCGCGATGCGACCGATGTGGCGATCGCCACCACTTTCGGCGCCTGCACGCTGGCGGGCTTCCAGGTCTTCACCGACGAAATGGTCGGTGCCTCCGCCGGATAAGGCGGCAACGCCCACGCCTTGGCGGCGTTGGACCTCACTGCGCCGCCAACAGTCGCGAGGTTCGGGCCTGCATGTTCACCTTCGCCTTCTGCACCGGCATCGAGAACAGCGTGCCCATGATCAAGGGCGGCACCGAGCGTGTGGACCAGATGGAAAAGTGCCGGTTCTACGAGAACTGGCGCACCGATTTCGAGCTGGTGCAGGAGCTCGGCCTGCAATTCCTGCGCTACGGGCCACCCATCCATCGCACCTGGCTCGGTGATGGCCGCTACGACTGGAGCTTCGCCGACGAAACTTTCGCGGATCTCAAGGCGCGCAACATCCTGCCGATCGTGGACCTCTGCCATTTCGGCGTGCCCGACTGGATCGGCAATTTCCAGAATCCCGACTTTCCCGCGCTGTTCGAGCGTTATGCGCGCGATTTCGCCATCCGCTTCCCCTGGGTGCAGCTCTACACGCCGGTGAACGAGATGTTCGTCTGCGCCACCTTCTCCGCCCGCTGGGGCTGGTGGAATGAGGCGCTCGCGAGCGACCGCGCTTTCGTCACCGCGCTGAAGCACATCGTGAAGGCCAATGTCTGCGCCATGCGCGGCATCCTCGACGTGAGGCCGGACGCCATCTTCATCCAGAGCGAATCCTCGGAGTATTTCCACGCCGACAGCCCGAGCGCCATCGGCAAGGCAGAGCGATTCAACGCCGAGCGATTCCTCTCGCTCGACCTCAACTACGGGCATGACGTGGACGCGCGAACCTATCGCTTCCTGCTCGAGAACGGGATGACGCGGGAAGAATACAGCTTCTTCCTGAACAACCACCTGCGCCGCCACTGCGTCATGGGCACCGACTACTACAAGACCAATGAGCATCGCGTCTGGGCCGATGGCACCACCACCGGCTCGGGCGATGTCTTCGGCTATGCCGAGATCACCCAGCAGTATTTCGACCGCTACAAGCTGCCGGTGATGCACACCGAGACCAACCTGGCCGAAGGGCCGGAGGGCGATGAGGCGGTGTATTGGCTGTGGAAGGAATGGGCCAATGTGCTGCGGCTGCGCAACAAGGGCATCCCGGTCGTCGGTTTCACCTGGTATTCGCTGACGGACCAGGTGGATTGGGACACGACGCTGCGCGAGAACAATGGGCGTGTGAACCCGCTCGGGCTCTATGACCTCGACCGCAATCCGCGCGCCGTGGGGCGCGCCTACAAGACGCTCATCGCCAATTGGCGCAACGTGCTGGCGACGCAGAGCGTGTGCCTCGCCCTGCCGCTCTTCCTGCCGAGCGAGCAGGGAAGCCCCGTGGTCCAGACGCGTTTCGACTACGCACGCAGCCTGATCCATGCGCGTGAAGCCATGGAAGCCGCGGCCCCGCCCCAGACCAAGGCGGAACCCGATGCGCCTTGAGGGCAAGGTCGCCATCGTGACCGGCGCGGGCAGCGGGATCGGACGCGCCACCGCGATCCGGCTGGGCCGGGAAGGTGCCTTCGTGATGCTGGCGCCGCGCCGGATGGAGGGGATGGAGGAGAGCATCGCCGCGGTGCTTGGCGCCGGTGCGCCCCAGGCGCGCGCAATGGCCTGCGACGTCTCGCAGGAGGCGGACGTCATCGCCTGCTGCGAGGCGACGATGCGGCATTTCGGGCGGCTCGACATCATCGTGAACAATGCGGGGCTGATGACCTACGCGCCGATCGCGCGCCTCGGCCGTGAAGACTGGCTGCGCGTCCTGGGCGTGGACCTGCTGGGTGCCGCCTTCTTCACCACCCAGGCCTTCCGCCACATGGCCGGGGGTGGGGCGATCGTGAACATCTCGAGCGTGCATGCGGTGGAGACCACGGCGAATGTGGCGCCCTATGCCGCGGCCAAGGCGGCGCTGCTCTCGCTCACGCGCTCGACCGCCATCGAGGGCCGGCCCGTCGGCATCCGGGCCAACGCCATCCTGCCGGGTGCGGTCGAGACGAAGATGCTGCGCGACAACCCCAACCTCGCCTCCGGCGCGGAAAGGCTGGAAGCGGCGGATGTTGGCCGGCCGGAGGATATCGCGGCCGCGGTCGCCTTCCTCGCCTCGGCGGATGCGGCCTTCGTGACGGGCGCCACGCTCGCGGTGGATGGCGGGCGGCTCGCCCAGCTTTGAACCCGGCTCAGTCGCGCCAGGCGCGCGGCACATGCTGGAAGGGCAGGGCGGCGAGGTCGAGCGCCGCCGGCCCCGGCACGTCGCATTCGACGATGGCGCTGCAGCGCGCGGCGAAGGCGGCGCGGAAATGGTTCTTCGCCTTGTTGACCAGCAGCCGGACGCCGCCGAGATCAATGCCGTGCAGCGCGAAGAAGGCCGGGTCCACCGCCGCCTCCTTTCGGCTGGTCAGGATGATGCGCAGCTTCCCCGCGCGCAGCATCGCGGTGGGGCCGAGATCCACCGGCGCGCCATGCTCCATGGGCCCGGTGTTGAGGAAGCGGCCATGCGTCAGCGCCTCGACGACGCCCGCGAAGGGCACGGGCGCGCCGAATTGCGGGGTGGTGCGCCCGCCGAGGTCGCGCGCGAAGGCGCCGCCCACTCCGGCAGCGCGGGCGGCGGCCACGCCGTCGGGGTCATGCAGGAAGCAGAACAGCGTCTCGACCTCCGGCCGGGCCTCCATCAGCACGCGCAGCAGGCCCGGCGTGTCGGCGACGCCGCCCGAGAGCGGGTTGTCCGCGGGGTCGAGCAGCGCGACCAAGCCGGGGGGCGCGGCCAGCGCGGTGGCCAGCGCGGCTTCGGGCGTGGGCAGCGTGACCGCGAAGCGCGCGCGGCGCGCCTCGATCTCGGCCACCAGCCGCCTCGCCAGCGCGCGCGCAGCGCCATGCTCCTCTGCCCAGACCATGGCCGAGGGGCCGGCATGGGGGCTGTCGCCCCAGGCGAAGCCACCGAACAGCGAGGCATCGAGGATGGGCGCGTGCTCCGCCGCCCGTGCCTCGGCCCAGACCTCGGCCATCGGCCCCTCGGCGTCGCGCATGAAAAAACTGTGGAGCACGGCGGGGAGCTTCATCAGCGAGCCGTGGTTGGGCTTGCCCTGAAGCGCGCGCTCCAGCAGGCGCAGCGCGCGCAGCGCCGTCTCCGCCATGTCCACATGCGGATAGGTCCGATAGACCGAGGCGCCGTCCAGCAGCCCGACCATCTGCGGCGAGACATTCCCGTGGAAGTCGAAGCTCGCCACCAGCTTCACCCGGGGGCCGATCAGCGCGCGCACCCGGCGGATGATGGTGAGGTCCGCCTCCGGGTCGCTCTCCGTCACGCAGGCGCCATGCAGCGAGAGATAGACGCCGTCCCAGCTGCCGCGCGCGAGGTCTTCCTCCACCTCGCTCATCCAGGCCTCGAAGGCGAGGTCGCTCATCGGGCCGCCGGGCTGGGCGGCGGCGCAGCGCAGCACGGCGAGCTGCCAGTCCGGCCGCTCCGCCGCGAAGGCGGCCAGCGCGCCCAGTTCGGTCGCGGTGCCGGCATAGCGCGACAGGGCCTCGGCCCCCGTCAGCCATTCGCGCCCCTGGAAGGCCGAAAGCGGCGTGGGCTCGGGTGCGAAGCTGTTGCCTTCGAACCAGAGGCGGGCGGCGGCGATCTGCGGCATCTTGTCCTTGGCGACGGGCGTGATGTGCCATCTAATCGCGCCGAAACGAACAAGGATCAACCTGGATGATGCGCCGTTCCCTGCTGGCCTCTCCCGCCGCCTTCGCCCTCGCCGGCGGTGCCGCCGCCCAAGGCGCGCCACCCGCGCTGGTGATCCACACCGCCGGGCAGGGCAGCCCCTTCGTCACCTATGGCCAGGCCATCGCCGCGCTGCTGGCGCGTCACGGCGTCACGGCGACGGTGGCCGCCAGCACCGGCTCGCTGCAGAACCTCACGGCTGTCGAGGACAATCCCAATGCGCTCGGCACCGCCTTCCTGGGCTCGGCCTGGGATGCGGTGCAGGGCACGCCGGCCGCTGGCGGGCGGCGGCACACGCGGGTCCGCGCGCTCTGGCCCATGTATGAGACCAGCTTCCAGGTGGCGGCGCTGACCAGCAGCGGCCTCACCCGCTTCGCGCAGCTCGATGGCAAGCGCGTGGGCGCAGGCCCCGCGCGCGGCCCGGCCGAGACCTTCCTCCAGGCGGCGGCCGAGGCGGCGGGCATCCGCATCGAGATCGTCAGCGGCAGCCCGGCCGAGATGACCGAGGGGCTGATCGCCGGGCGGATGGACGCGCTCTGGCAGGGCGCCATCGTGCCCATCCCCTCCATCCTCGCCGCGCTGGCGCGCGCCCCGGGCGTGGTGTTCGGCCCGGGGGCCGAGGTTGTGGCCCGCGTCACGCAGCGCCTGCCCATGCTGGCGCCGACCACGCTGCCGCCCGGCACCTATCCCGGGCAGACGGCGCCGATCGAGAGCTTCGCCGCCTGGAACTTCATCGTGGGCAACCGCGCGCTGAGCGACGAGACCGCCTACGCCATCACCCGGACCGTGCTCGGCGTCGCCGACCCGGCGCGGGATATCGGCGCGGTCGCGGCAACGACGCGCGCTGCCAATGCGGTGCACAACCGCGTGCTGCCCTTCCACCCCGGCGCGCTGCGCTTCTACCGCGAGGCGGGCGTCGGCCCCCTCGCGGCGCCGGTGGACTGACCCGGCTGGAGCAGGACCGGGGCCGCCCGCGTCCCTGGCGGCGGCGCCACGGCTGAGGCGCGGGGCTCGGCCGGGCCGGCGGCCGGTTGGGTCCTGGGCGCAGCCGGCGTGGCGGGCCGCGCCGCGGCGGCGGGAGCCGCCACGGCGGGCGCTTGAGGCACCGTTGCGGGCGCGGGCGGTGCCGCGACGGGCCGGCCCGTCCCGGAGAAATTCTGGTTCAGCTGCCGCTGCCGTTCCGCCCGGCGGTCCCGCTCGGACGGCGTCGCGTCGGGTCGTGCGCGCACCTCGCCGGGGCGGGTCAGGTCCTGCCCGGTGTCACGGCCATCGCCGAAGATCACTCCCTGAGATGTGACGCCCTGGGCCAGCGGCGCCGCCACGGGCACGAGCAGCAGGATGAGCGCGAGGGCAAGCGATGTCATGTGGCAGGTCTCCTCCTGCGCGGCAGCGTAACGCAGCCGCCTGGCCCGTGGCACCCCGGTTCAGCCCCCCTTAGCGGCCAGCCGTGCGACGGATCGGCGTGCCGGGGAAGTTCCGGTTGAACTGCGCCTGGCGGGCGGCGCGGGCCGCGCGGTCGGCGGCGGAGCCGGAACCCTGGGCGGCCTGCATCCGCTCGGAGGAGGAGAAATCCTGCGGCAGGTTCCAGGACTGGCCATACACCACGCCGTTGGAGGAAATTCCCTGCGCCGAGGCAGCGCCCGCGAAACCGGCGATCAGCAGGGCGGCGGTGGCGATGGTGATGCGGCGCATGGCGGTGGTCCTTCTCTCGGGGCGGGAGGATGTCCCCCGCCGGTGAAAGAAGGATTAACGCCAGGGCCTCAATAGGCGTGAGGCCGCGAAAACGATCATCACGATAGGCGTTGCCGATCTATACGCTTTGCAGCAGACCGGCGAAGAGCTTGGCCCGCGGCGCCATGCTGCTGACGACCACATGCTCCTCCAGCGTATGCGCCTGGGCGCCGATGATGCCGAGGCCATCCAGCGTCGGGATGCCCATGGCCCCCGTGAAATTGCCGTCCGAGCCGCCGCCCGAGGATTGATGCGGCAGCGCGAAGCCGAGGCGCTTGGCGATGGCTTCGGCCTTGGCGTGCAGCGCCATCACCTTGCCATCCGGCTCCCACACAGGGCGCGTCACGCCGCGCTTCACTTCCAGCGAGACGTCATTCCCCGTGGCCTTGCGGTTCAGCATGATCTCGACCGCGGCATCGAGGTCCTCCTGGCGCTTCGCCATGGAGAGCGCCTCGGCGTCGCAATAGGTGGCCACGCAATTCACCCACTGCCCGGCATGAATGACGCCGACCGAGAAGGTGCAGGCTTCGGTCGTCATCTCCTCGATGGCGATGACCTGCTTGCACATCTCGCGGATGGCGCTGCGGCCCTCGCCGAGGCGTGCGCCGGCATGGGAGGGCTTGCCCGTGGTGCGCAGGTTGAAGCGCGCGATGGCGTAGCGGCCGGTGACCACACCGCCATCGGGGCGCGCGGGCTCGGGCACCAGCACGACCGAATGGCGTGCGGCCTCGGCCTCGATCAGGTCCCGCGTGGAGGGGCTGCCGACTTCCTCATCGGGCGTCAGCAGCACGGTCACCGGCTTGGAGGTGGCGATGCCGGCGATGGCGAGCTGGCGGATCGCTTCGATGGCGAGGTAGGTGCCGCCCTTCATGTCCTGGATGCCGGGGCCGAAGGCCTTGTCGCCCTCGCGCTTGAAGGGCAGGCCGTTCGCCAGCGTGCCGACGGGGTGCACCGTGTCCAGATGCGCCATCACCAGGATGCCGGGCTCGTTGCTCGCATGCGGGAAGCGGGCGCGGACGCAATCGCCAAAGCCCATGCGGCCGGGGATCGTCTCGACGGTGGCGCCCATCAGCGCCAGGTGCCGCGCGGCCAGCGCCATCATGCGGTTCACCGCCGCGGCGTCATGCGTCGGGCTTTCGCACTCCACCCAGGTCCGCAGACCGGCGAGCATCGCCTCATTGTCGAAGGGCAGGTCGAGCTTGGCTTCCATGGAGGTCCCTTTTCGTGTCGCATGGCGGGGTCGCCGCGAAGGAACACAGGATGCGTCTGCTCGTCGCCAATGCCAACACCACCGAGGCCATCACGCAGATGTGCACGGAGGCCGCCCGCGCCGCGGCCAGCCCGGGAACGGAGATCATCGCCGCCACGCCGCGCTTCGGCCCGGAGGTGATCAGCACGCGGGCCGAGAACGTCATCGCCGGCCACGCGCTGCTGGCCCTGCTGGCCGAGCATGCGGGCCAGGTGGATGCGGTGGTGCTGGCGGTCAGCCATGACACGGCGCTGGAGGCCGCGCGCCAGCTCATGCCCTGCCCGGTGGTGGGCATGACCGAGGCCGCCTGCTTCACCGCCTGCCTGGTGGGCGGGCGCTTCGGCCTGGTCACCTTCGGCGGCGTCGAGACCTATCGCGAGCGCATCGCGCAGCATGGCCTCGCCTCGCGCCTTGCCGCGCTCATCGGCGTGGATGCGACGCCGCAGGAGAGCGTGCGCGACCCGGCGGGCGTGCAGCGCAAGGTGATGGCGGGCATCGCCCGCGCGGTGGCGGAAGGGGCGGAGAGCGTGATCCTGGGCGGAGCGGCGCTGGCGGGCTATGCCGCGCGGATGCAGGCCGAGGCGCAGGTGCCGCTGCTGGATGGCATGGCCTGTGGCGTGAAGCTGGCGGAGATGCTGGTGGCGCTGAAACTGCCCAAGCCCAACGCCGGCAGCTTCGCCCCACCGCGCGGGCGGAACAGCATCGGCCTCTCGCCGGAGCTGGCGGCGATGCTCAAGGGCTAGAACGGGCTGGGCGGCCGTTTCAGCCCCAGCTGGTCGCGCAGCATCGACCCGGCGTAGCTCGTCCGGAACAGCCCGCGCGATTGCAGGATGGGCACGACAAGTTCGATGAAATCATCGAAGCCCTCCGGGAAGTGCGAGGGCATGACGTTGAAGCCATCGGCCGCGCCCCCCTCGAACCAGGCTTGCAGCGTATCGGCCACCTGCTCGGCCGAGCCACACAGCACCCAATGGCCGCGCGCGGCACCCAGCAGGTTGTACACATCGCGGAGCGTGAGGTTGTCGCGCCGTGCCTTGTTCAGCAGGGATTGCGTGAAGCCGTGGCTGCCCTCCTTCAGCGGCACGGCGTTGAGCGGCGCGTCCATCTCATGCGCATCGAGGTTCACGCCGAGACGCTCGGCCAGCAGCATGCGGGCGTTTTGCGGGTTGATGAAGCCTTGCAGCATGGCCAGCTTGTCCAGCGCCTCGCGCTCCGTGCGGCCGACGACGGGCATCACGCCGGGCAGCACCGAGACATCCTCCGGGCGGCGGCCGAGCCGCGCCAGGCGCGATTTCAGCGCGGCGTATTGCGCCTGCGCCTCGCCGAAATCCTGCACCACGGAAAACACCACATCCGCGCTGCGCGCCGCGAGGTCGAGCCCCGGCTCCGAGCCGCCGGCCTGCAGGATCACCGGCCGCCCCTGCGGCGTGCGGCCGATGTTCAGTGGGCCCTTCACCTTGAAATGCGGCCCCTCATGGTTGAGCGCGCGCAGCTTCGCGGCGTCGAGGTATTGGCCGGTCGCGCGGTCGGCCACCAGCGCTTCATCCGCCCAGCCATCCCAGAGGCCCATCACCACATCCACGAACTCGCCCGCGACCGCATAGCGCTCGGCGTGGTTCGGATGGGTGCGGCCGAAATTGGCGCCGGCCAGCGCGCTGGAGGTGGTGACCGCATTCCACGCCGCCCGCCCGCCGCTGATGTGATCGAGCGAGGCGAAGGCGCGCGCGACGGTGAAGGGGTCGCTGTAGGTGGTGGAGACGGTGGCCCCCAGGCCGATATGCGTGGTGCTGCCGGCGAGCGCGGCCAGCATCGTCAGCGGCTCCAGCCGCAGCGTGTAGGAGGGGTGCGCGTCGGGGTCGGCGTAGAGATTGTCGCCCATGAAGATCAGGTCGAAGCAGCCGCGCTCGGCCTGCGCGGCCATGGCGCGGATCGCGCCCATATCCTGGAAGCTGGTAACGGCGCCGGGCATGCGCCAGCCGGCGACATGGCTGCCGGTGCCAAGCAGGAAAAGGCCGAGGTGCATCTGGCGCATGGAGTGTTCCGTCGTGAAGTCCTGGCCTGCGGCCTAGCAAGAAGGCGACCAAAGCGGCACGCGGCTTGCTGTGCCTTGGTGACAGCCACGTCATCCCGAGGGATTCCGCATGCGCCACCACCCGCAACTGCCGCAAATCCCGGCACATGCGTCCATTGATGGCGCGGTGCCGCGCCGGGCGGTCCTGGCGGCAGGGCTCGCCAGCCTCGCCGCGCCGGCCTTGGCGCAGGCCGCCTGGCCTGAGCGGTCCATCCGCTGGGTGGTGCCCTTTCCCCCCGCCGGCACCGCGGACATCCTGGCCCGGCTGTTGGGCGAGCGCGTCGCCCCGCGCCTCGGCCAGCCCGTGGTGGTGGACAACCGCGCCGGCGCCGGCGGCACGGTGGCGGCCAACCTGCTGGCCCAGGCCCGCGGCGACCAATACATGGTGATGGTGAGCAACTTCGCGCCGCACGCGGCCTCGCCCACGCTGTTTCCCAACATCACCTACGACGCGCAGCGCGACTTCACCCATCTCGGCCTGCTCGGCGCCTTGCCCATGGTGCTGGCGGTGAACCCGAGCTTCCCGGCGCAGGATGCGCAGGCGCTGCTCACCATGGCGCGCGCCCAGGGCAATGCCTTCACCCTGGGCTATGGCGGCACGGGCACCGCCTCGCACCTCATCGGCCTCGCGCTGCAAAAGGCGGCGGGGATGGACGCGACGCTGGTGGGCTATCGCGGCTCCGCCCAGCTCCATGTGGATGTGATTGCCGGCACCGTGCCGGTGATGTTCGACACGTTGAGTGCCGCCATCGGCCATATCCGCGCCGGCCGGCTGCGGGCGCTGGCGGTCAGCTCGCCCGAGCGCAGCGCGGCGCTGCCCAACGTGCCCTGCTTCCCGGAGCTGGGCCTCGCCGATGCCGTTGGCATGAACTGGTTCGGCTTCTGCGCCACCGCCGGCCTGCCGCCCGCCATCGCCGCCCGCTGGGTGACGGAGTTGCGCGCGGTGCTGGCCATGCCCGATGTCGCCGAGCGCCTCTCGGGCCTCGGCGCCGAGGGCACGAACATGGATCCGGCGATGATGACGGCGCTGGTGGGACGCGAGGTGGCGCGCTGGCGCGAGGTGATCCGCGCGAACAACGTGACCGTGGGCTAGAGCATGATCCGCTGAGGCGGCAGCACCGACGCGGTGAATCTCCAAAGGGCGGGAGCGTGATCCAGCGTCATCGGATCACGCCCCTGGCGCCCTCAGCGCCCGAGGCGCGTCAGCCTGAGGTTCACGAGGCCGGCCGCCACCACCACGGCGCCGCCCAGCACCGTGGTCCAGGGCAGGGGCTCGGCGAAAACCAGCACGCCGAGCACGGCCGCGAAGACCAGTTGCAGATAGGCGAGCGGCTGCAGCCGGCTCGCCTCCGCCTGGTCGAGTGCGCGGATCAGGAAGTAGTGGCCGAGCGTGCCGGAGATGCAAAGCAGGCCCATCCAGCCCCAATCGGCGAAGGCGATCGGCGTCCAGATCCAGGGCGTCAGCAGCGTGACGGCCACGGCGCCGGCCAGGCCCGTGTAGAAGAAGCTAGTATCCGGCGGGTCATCCCGCGCCACCAGCCGCGTGATCAGCCCATAGGCCGCGAAGTTCAGCGCGGCCACCAGCACCAGCAGGGCGGCCGGCGTGAACATGCCCGGGCCCGGCCGCAGGATGAGCAGCACGCCGAGCGCGCCCGCCAGGATGGTGAGCCAGCGCATGAGCGAGACGCGCTCCCCCAGCACCGGCCCCGCAAGCGCGGTGATGATGAGCGGGTAGCAGGCGAAGATCGCGTGGGTCTCAACGAGGCCCAGCAGCTTGAAGGCATTCACGATCATCCAGACCTGCACCACCAGCATCACGCCGCGCAGGCATTGCACGACGGGCCGGCGGCTGCGGATGACGCGGCCGAGGCCACCCGGCGCGCGCGCCGCGCGCAGCACCACGAAGCCCGCGAAGAACCAGTAGCGGATGAGCAGGATGCCCAGCACCGAATAGACCTCGGCGAGGTAGCGCGAGATGGCGTCCTGGCAGCCGAAGACGAACATGGCCGCCACCATCAGCAGCAGGCCCTTTCGGTTGTCCGGGGCCACGGAGGGGGCCAGCGCGCTTAGTCCGCGGCCAATCGGGCCGCGTCCACTTCCACCTGCTTCTGGTCATAGGCGCAGAGATCGCCGTAGAGGCGCGGCATATCCTCGGCGAAGAGGTTGCGCGTGATGCCGGCGGCGACGCGCGGGGCCGAGATCGCCATGGCGTTGATCGAGCTGCCGGCCGGGCCGAAGCTCATCGTCGTGCCGATGCCGAAGAGGTGAATGCCCGCGATCCAGGGCGTCTCGCCCGGGCGCTTCTCGGTGAAGGCGCTGTCGGCATTGAGGTAGGGGTAGCCTGCCAGGCGCGGGTTGGCCTCCGCCGGCGGCGGCGTGTAGCGGTCCCCCCAGGTCGCGATGTTCTCGGCGCAGAGGGCGAGTTCGGGCCGCAGCTTCGCATCCATGCGCACGCCCGTGCCGGTGATGCAGAAATCCGCGGTGAAATCCCCGCGCGGCGTGGTCAGCACGACGCGGCCATCTTGCACGCGCGCCGCCTGCCATTCGCCTTCCGTGTGCAGGCGGAAATTCGGGAAGCGGATCACGCGGTCATAATGATCCTGCGCGAAGCCCTCGCGCATGCCGAGCACATGGGACATGAAGCGCCAGCGCCATTCATCACTCATCTCGCCCATGTGGCGGAGGAAGCCCGCGAAGGTCAGCCAGCGATAGGGCTGCACCACCATGAGTTCCGCGCGGCGGCAGAAGACATGCACCTCCGCCGCGCCATGCTCGAGCGCCACGGCCGCATTGTCGAAGGCCGAGGCGCCGGCCCCCAGCACCGCCACCACCTTGCCGCGGAGTGCGGCGAAATCGATCATCTCATTCGTGTGGGCGCGGAAGTCACGGGGGAGGGCCGCGATGTGCGGCGGCATCCACCAGGCGCCGATCCCCTCCTGGCCGGTCGCCAGCACCAGCTTGCGGGCATGCATCGGCCCCTCGCTCGTCTCCACGCGGAAGGCGGGCAGCCCATCCTCCGTGGTGGCGGGGCTGATCAGGCCGGCCTCGACGCCGTTTCGCACGGGCACGCCGGTCACGCGGCGGAACCAGAGCAGGTAGTCGTTCCAGAGCTCCTTCGGGATGAAGCGCATCGCCGCCCAATCCGCCGTGCCGAAGCTCGCCTCGTGCCAGGCCTGGTAGGTCAGGCTGGGCAGGCGCAGGTCCGGGCCCGTCATGTCCTTGAGGCTGCGCAGCGTGCGCATGCGGCCATAGGTGGTCCAGGGGCCTTCCGCGCCGTGGCCGGCGCGGTCGAGCACCAGGATGTTGTCCACCTTGTCCCGCTTCAGCGCATGGGCGACGGCGACGCCGCATTGCCCGCCGCCGATGATCAGCACGTCCAGTGCCGGCGCGCCGGCCACCCGCTTCTCCACCAGCCAGGGCGCGCGGGGATGGCCCGTCAGGTCGAGGTCGCGCGCCACATCGGCTTCGAGTTCGGCAAGGGTGCGGGGTGCGGGCATGGGCAAAGCCTAGGCAGAGAGCCGGGGGTGCGCAACGCGATTGCTGCACTGCGGCGCGATATGGCAGTCTTCGCGCCATGGCCAAGAGCGCGACGCTGCCCGACACCGCCGAACCCCGCGCCTTCTGGCGCCGCTGGGAGCTGCCGAGCTGGGGCGTGGCGGTGGCGATCTATGCGAGCTGGGCCACGCTGCTGATCTACCACGAATCCGTCCCCTGGCCGGTCGAAGCGCTGCTGGCGGCCTATATCCTCGCCTGGCATTTCTCGCTGCAGCATGAGGCGATCCATGGCTGGCGCAGCCTGCCCAGTTGGCTGCGCACCGCCATCGTCTGGCCGCCCATCGGCGGCTGGTGGCCCTTCGAGCTGTACAAGCGCAGCCACAGCAAGCACCACCGCAACACCTACCTCACCTATCCCGGCGAGGACACCGAGACGCAGTATCACAAGCGCGAGGATTGGAGCGGCTACACGCCCGCCTTCCGCGCCGTGCTGCTGTTCAACCAGACGCTGCTGGGGCGGCTGACGGTCGGGCCCATCCTGCGGCTGCGCAAGCTGGTGCTGGTGGAGACGGGCAAGCTCAGGCGCGGCGATTTCTCGGACGTGCCGGCCTGGCTCGGGTTTTTCGTGGGGCTCGCCGGGGTGCTGTGGTTCGTGACCGAGGTCGCGCACATGCCGGTCTGGCATTACTACCTGGTCTGGGTGCTGCCGGGCATTTCGCTTGGCCTGCTGCGCGCTTTCATCGAGCATCGCTGGGGCGAGCGCCCGGGCGAACGCACCGCCTCGGTCGAGAGCAACTGGATCTTCGGGCTGCTCTTCCTCTGGAACAACCTCCACATCGTGCACCACCTGCACCCGACCATGCCGTGGTTCGAGATCCCGGGCTTCTGGCGCCGCAACCGGGAGAAGCTGCTGACGCATAACGGGCATTTCGTGTTCCGCGGCTATTTCGAGATCGCGCGGCAATGGATGCTGCGGCCGGTCTTCGTGCCCATCCACCCCACGCGTTAACCCTTTATTTTGCTTGAATGACCGGGCGCGTGATGCCAAGTGCGGGGCGATGATCGAAATTCGTCCCTCCCGCCGCCGCAAGGCCATCGGCATCGGCTGCCTCTGCATGGGGCCGGTCGGACTCATCCTGCCGATCCTGCCCGGCTTCATCTTCGTTGGACTCGGCACCTTCATCCTGCGCGACCAGTATGTCTGGGCCTATCGCGGCGTCAGCGTGATCGACCGCCGCTGGCCGCACCTCATTCCCGGCATCGAAGCGCGGGAAGAGAAGGCCATGGCCTGGGGCGACCGGCAGATCGAGCGGGTGCGCGGGTGGATCCGCCGACCCTGAGGGGGCGCGGCATCGGCGACTGGATTCGCCGTGCCTTCGCCCCTGGTGGCCAGGAGTTCCTGCGGGCCCGCGCGCATTTCCGCGCCGCCTGGCCCGAAGGTCCGATCGCCGCCCAGGATTACGTGGTTCTCGACCTCGAATCGACCGGCCTGAGGCCGAGCGGGGGGGATGCGCTGCTCTCCATCGGCGCGGTGCGGCTGCGCGATGCCGCGCCCATCGCCGAATTCTCCACCCTGGTGCATCCGGGCCGCGACATCCCGCCCGAATCCACCCGCTATCACGGGCTGACGCTGGAGATGCTGGCCGATGCGCCCCGCGCGCCCGAGGCCATCGCCAGCTTCCGCGATTTCGCGGGCGGGGCCGTGCTGGTCGCGCATAGCGCGGCCTTCGACCGCAGCCTGCTCCATATGGAGGAGCATCGCGGCGCGCCGGCGCTGGCCAACCCCTTCCTGTGCAGCCTGCTCACCTCCCGCTGGCTCGATCCGCAGGAGGCGGATCATTCGCTGGATGGGCTGTGCGGGCGCGAGGGCATCGTCATCACCGGCCGGCATGAGGCGCTGGGCGATGCGCGCGCCACGGCGGAGCTCTGGGTGCGGCTGCTGGCGCGGGCGGGGGCGCGGGGCGTGGCGGATCTGAATGACCTGGCGCGGCGCAGCCGGATGGAAGCGCTGATGGCGGAGTCAGCGGTGCATTTTTGAAGGGCCTCCGGCGGATGGGGCCGGGGGCCCCAGACCCCTTTCCATGGCTCCAGCGGGCGGAGGGGCTTCTACCAGAGCTCTCCGGTAAATCCCGCAAAGCTCGCCTTCGCAAAGCGGCGGATCTCCCGCAGCGCCTCGCGCAGTTCGGCGCGCGCGGGCTTGGGCAGGGCGGCGGTATCCACCAGATTGCCCGGGCTCTGCCCCGCCGCGTGATCGGCCAATTGCTGCCGCAGCAGCGCATCGAGCAGCAGGGTGAAGGCGCGCTGCAAGCCGGGCGCCTGGCTCACCACGCCGCGCTCCGCCAGCGCTGACAGGCGCTCGGCCGTGCCGGTTTCCGCCACGCCGTGTTGCAGGGCGAGCAGGCGTGTGGCCGCCACCAGCGGCATCAGCCCATGCAGCTTGAGGTCGGTGCGCGTGCCCGCGCCTGGCTCGTCATCGGCAAAGCCGCCCCAGAGCGTGAGGCCGACGCGCAGCCGCTGGTCCTGGGCAGCCAGCGCGCCCAGCAGCGCCGGATGCGCCGCCAGGATGGGCGCGATGGAAGCGCGCAGCGCCGTGGCCGGGTCGCCCTCCACCGCGCCGATCCCGGCCACGCCGCGAAAATCGAAGGCGATGTCGGCGAAGAGCAGCGCGGCCCCGCTGCGCCGCCGCGCCCAGAGCGCGAATTGCGCCTCCCACTGCGCCCCGGTTTTCCGCCAGAGCGGGTTGCGCGCCATGATCCCGCCAGGGCAGAGCGGAAAGCCCGCGGCCTCCAGCCCGGCATTGAAGCGCTCGGCCATGGGGCGGAACCAGGCATCCACCTCGCCATGGGCCGCGTCGGGATAGGATTCCAGGAGCAAGCCATTGTCCTGGTCGGGGCGCAGCAGGCTCTCGCCGCGGCCGGCGCTGCCCATGACGAGCAGGGTGAAGCCGATGGGCGGCGGCGGGCTCCCGGCCAGCGCGCGGTCCAGCACGCGGCGATGCAGGTCGAGATTGATCTCGCTGACCAGGCGCACCAGGGCGGGGGCCTCGATGCCCTCATCCAGCAGCGCGGTGGCAAGCCCGGCCTGGGCCGCCTTCACTGCCGCGTCGTCGCCGGCCAGCGCATCGAGATGCTGCAGCATCCGGCCCGAGACGGCGGCCAGCACACCGGCGCGATGCAGCATGCCGATGCAGCGCCCCGAGGCGTCCAGCACCGGCAGATGCCGCAGCCGATGCGCGCGCATCAGCGCCACGGCGCGCCACAGCCCCGCATCGGGCGCGCAGGCGATCAGCGGGGTGGAGATGGCGGTGGAGAGCGGCGCATCCGCGGGCAAGCGGAAGACGACGCGGCGGGCAATATCCTGCTCGGTGAGGATGCCGATGGGCCGGCCCGCATCATCGAGCGCCAGGGCGGCGGAATCGCGCGCGGCGCGCAACCCGTCGAGGACAGCGCCGAGCGGCGTCGCGGCGGGGAAGCAGGGCGGCGGCGGGGCCATCGCCTCGGCGACGCCCAAAGCCAGGCGCAGCGCGGGCGAGGCCCCGGTCATCTCACCCGCGCCGCTTCTCTTCGATCACATCCCAGATGGCGCGCTCCAGATGGATGCCATCGAACCGTGCCAATTCCTGCAGGCCGGTGGGGGAGGTGACGTTGATCTCGGTGAGGTAGCCGCCGATCACGTCAATGCCCACGAAGATCAGCCCGCGCTTCTTCAATTCCGGCCCGATCACGGCGCAGATTTCCATCTCGCGGTCGGTGAGTTTCGTGGGCTCCGGGCGGCCGCCCACATGCATGTTGCTGCGCGCCTCGCCGGCGGCGGGCACGCGGTTGATGCCGCCCATCGCCACGCCGTCCACCAGGATGATGCGCTTGTCGCCCTGGCGCACCGCCGGCAGGTATTGCTGCACCATCAAGGGCTCGCGCGAGCGTTCGGTGAACATCTCGATCAGCGAGTTGAGGTTGGGGTCACTGGGTTGCAGGTGGAACACGCCCGCGCCGCCATTGCCGAACAGCGGCTTCACGATGATGTCGCCATGCTTCTGGCGGAACTTGTTGATCTCGCGCGTGTCGGCGCTGACCAGCGTGTCCGGCATCAGCTCCGGGAATTGCAGCACGAACAGCTTTTCCGGCGCGTTGCGCACGCTGGCGGGGTCATTCACCACGAGCGTCTTCGGGTGGATGTGTTCCAGCAGGTGGGTGGCGGTGATGTAGGCCATGTCGAAGGGCGGGTCTTGGCGCATCAGCACCACGTCCACATCCTTCGCGAGGTCGAGCTCGACGGGCGGGCCGAAGGTGAAATGGTTGCCCTTTTCGCGCCGCACCTCGACCGGATGGCCATGCGCGATGACGCGCCCGGCCTGCATCGAGAGATGCTTCACATGATAGTGCCACAGCGCATGGCCGCGCGCCTGCGCCTCCAGCAGCAGGGCGAAGCTGCTGTCCCCGTCAATGCCGATGCTCTCCATGGGGTCCATCTGGACCGCGACGCGCAATGCCATGTTCAGGCTCCCCAAGTTCCATCGTGTTGAATGAGATTCTGGCCGGTCATTGCGGCGGGTTGCGGCAGGCCCATCAGCGCGAGCAGCGTGGGCGCGAGGTCCGCCAGGCGGCCATCGCGCAGGCGCGCGCCGGCCGGGCCGCCCATGAGGAAGACGGGCACCGGGTTGGTTGTGTGGGCGGTGTGGGGCCCGCCGGTCGCGGGGTCGCGCATCAATTCCGCATTGCCGTGATCGGCGGTGACCAGCAGCGCGCCGCCAGCCGCCTGAATGGCAGCGGCGATGGCGCCGAGACCGGCGTCCACCGCTTCCACCGCACGGATCGCGGCCGGAAGGCTGCCCGTATGCCCCACCATGTCCGCATTGGCGAAGTTCAGCACGATCAGGTCCTGCGTGCCGACCTGGATGGCCTCCACCGCCTTTGCGGTCAGTTCCGGCGCGCTCATCTCCGGCTGGAGGTCATAGGTGGCGACCTTGGGCGAGGGGACCATGATGCGCGTCTCACCGGGATAGGCGCGCTCCTCGCCGCCATTCAGGAAGTAGGTGACATGCGGGTATTTCTCGGTCTCGGCCATGTGCAACTGGGTGCGGCCGGCCGCACTCACCACCTCGGCCAGGATGTCCGACATGGATTGCGGCGCGAAGAGCGTGGCGATGAAGGGGTTCAGCTCGGCCGCGTATTCCACCATGCCGAGGCTGGCTGCGAAGCGGGGCAGGCGCTCGCGTTCGAAACCGCTGAAGCCAGGGTCCAGCAGCGCGGTGAGGATTTCCCGCGCGCGGTCCGAGCGGAAGTTGAAGCTGAGCAGGCCATCGCCATCCCGCATGCCGGTGTAGCCGGGCAGGACGGTCGCCGGGATGAACTCATCCGTCACATTGGCGGCATAGGCCTGCGCCACGGCGGTCTGCGCGTCGGGCGCCGTTGCCTCGCCCTGGCCCAGCACCATGGCGGCCCAGGCCTTGCGCACGCGCTCCCAGCGATTGTCGCGGTCCATCGCCCAGTAGCGGCCGATGACGGTGCCGATGCGCGCCTCGGGCGGCAGGCTGGCCAAGGCCGCGGCGGCCGAGCGCGGTGAGGTGTCACGCCCATCGGTGAGCGCGTGGATGATGACGGGAATGCCCTCGGCCATCAGGATGGTCGCCAGGGCTGCCGCATGGCGCTGGTGGCTGTGCACGCCGCCGCGCGAGATCAGGCCCAGCAGATGTGCCGTGCCGCCGCTCGCCTTCATCCTCGCCACGAAATCCCGCAGCGGCGGCATGGCGGCCAGCGAGCCATCGGTGATGGTCCCGTCAATCCGCGGCAGATCCTGCATGACGACGCGCCCGGCGCCGATGTTCAGATGCCCCACCTCGCTATTGCCCATCTGCCCCTCCGGCAGGCCGACATCGAGGCCGGAGGTGCGCAGGAAGGCGTGCGGACAGCGCGCCCAGAGCGCGTCGAAATGCGGCGTGCGGGCCTGGGCCACGGCATTGTCGGCCGGGTCTTCGCGGTGGCCCCATCCATCGAGGATCACCAGCATCACGGGACGGGGAGATGTCGTCATGCCTCGCCGTTTACCGCGCCGCGCTGAAGGCGGCTAGCGCAGGGGCCAGGCTAGCGCAGCTGGGGCCAAGCTAGCGCAGCTGGGGATTATCGAAGACCGGGTCGCGGTAGCGGCGCAGTGTCTCGCCCAGGCTGCGGGCCAGGTCCTCGCGCTCCTCCAGGGTCAGGAAGCGGCCGATCTCGATGCCGGCCCCGCGATGCGCGATGAAAAGCCGCGCCTCCTCCCAGCGCAGCCGCGCCCAGAAGGGGTCGAACTCGGCCTCCTCCCGCCGGCGTCCGTCACGCCGGCGGATGGTGAGGCGGCCGGCGGCCAGCGTGATGATCTCGGCGCTGCTGCGCGCGTGGCTGCGGTAGAGTGCGAGCATGCCGATGACCATCAGCGTCTCGGCGCCGGCGAAGACCAGTACGGGCCAGGCGCCCAGGATGGTGAAGACCGTGCCGGTGAAGGTGAAGCCCGCGAGCAGGATGCCGGCCACCACACGGAAACCCGCATCGCCCATGCTGTTCAGCGGTGCGGAGCGGGCCTCGAAAATCACCGGCGTTTCTGGCATCCCTGCATCAGATAGGATGATTCCCAGCGTGAAAACCCCCGCAAGACCCCGCATCAAGGCCCCGCACGGCACCGCCGTCGCCCCGCGCCGCGCCCGCCTGATGTCGCGCGAACAGGCGGGCGCCTTCATCCGCGCCATCGCCTCGAGCAATCCCGCGCCCGAGACCGAGCTGCGCTACACCGACGCCTTCTCCCTGCTCGTCGCGGTCGTCATGTCGGCGCAGGCGACGGATGCGATGGTGAACAAGGTGACGCCCGGGCTCTTCGCCGCCGCCCCCACGCCCGCCGCGATGGCGGTGCTGGGGGCGGAGGGGATCGGCCAGCTCATCCGCCGCATCGGCCTTTGGCAGGCCAAGGCGAAGAACGTGGCCGCCCTCTCGGCCATGCTGGTGGAGCGCCATGGGGGCGAGGTCCCCTGCGACCGTGCCGCGCTGGAGGCGCTGCCCGGTGTCGGCCGCAAGACGGCGAATGTCGTGCTGAACGTGATGTTCGGCGAGGCCACCATGGCGGTGGACACGCATATCTTCCGGCTGGGGAACCGCACGGGCCTGGCGCCAGGCAAGACCACGCGGGCTGTGGAGGATGGGCTGGTGAAGCGCATTCCGCCGGAATTGCTGCGGGACGCGCATCACTGGCTGATCCTGCATGGGCGCTATATCTGCAAGGCCCGCGCGCCCGAATGCTGGCGCTGCGTGGCGGCGGCCCATTGCAACTACAAGGACAAGGTTGCGGCACCCGGTTGATTGCGCGTGGCAGAGCGCACCCGCTGCCGCTGGGCGCGCCATCCTGGAATCCGGGCCGAATAGGCCCGGCGGATCGCTTCAGCGATCGAAGCCGAGCGCGCGGAGCGCGCGCGTCGTGCCGAAGGCACGCCTCCGGCGTGACGCGTCTGAGGGCAGAACCTAGTTGCTCTGGCGGCGCAGGAAGGTCGGGATGTCGAGGCCCATCTCATCCGGCTGCGGCTGGGCCGCGCGCATCGGCTGTGGCGGGCGGGGCTGCTGGCTGGCCACCGGCTCGGTGCGCGGCGCGGCGGCCGGGGCTTCCTCGACGTTGCGGCGCATGAGGCCGGTCGCGTTGCGGAACAGGCCGCGCCAGCCGGCACCCTGGCCGGCACCCTGCCCATGGCCGGGCGCCACCTCCGGCAGCGAAGGCTGCTGCATGGGCGGCTGGTAGGAGACGGGCGGGGGGGCGGCGGGCTGCACCACCACCGGCTGCGGCATCTCCTCCATATAGGTCTGCTCCTGCGCGACCGGCGGGGCCGCGGCGGGGGCCAGCGCCGTCGCGGCGCCGGCGGCCGCGGCCGGCTGGCGCAACAGGCCGGCACCACCGCCCACCTGCACGGGGCGGCGTGGCGTCGGCACCACGGGCGCGCCGAGCGGGCCCGAGGCTGCGCGGGCGGCGGCCGGCGCGGGGGCCTGGGCCGGCTGGTTCACGACGGCGAGGCGCGGGCCCGCCGGGTTCATGGCGGCGCCCATGGCGGCCACGTCGATCCCGGTGGCGACCACGGAGACGCGGATGCGGCCATTCATCGTCTCGTCAATCGCCGAGCCGAAGATGATGTTCACTTCCTCATCCACCTCGCGGCGGATGCGGGCCATCGCCTCGTCCACCTCGAAGAGCGTCATGTCGAGGCCGCCGGTGATGTTGATCAGCACGCCCTTGGCGCCGCGCATGGAGGTGTCTTCCAGCAGCGGGTTGTTGATGGCGGAATCGGCGGCCTGGGTGGCGCGGCCTTCGCCCTCGGCCTCGCCCGTGCCCATCATCGCCTTGCCCATCTCGGCCATGACGGTGCGGATATCGGCGAAATCGAGGTTCACCAGGCCGGGATTGACCATCAGGTCGGTCACGCCGCGCACGCCCATGTAGAGGACGTTGTCGGCCATCTTGAAGGCCTCGGCGAAGGTCGTGCGGTCATTCGCCAGCTTGAACAGGTTCTGGTTCGGGATGACGATCAGCGTATCCACGAGCTGCTGCAGCTCTTCGAGGCCGGCATCTGCCGACTTGCGCCGCTTCGGCCCCTCGAAGTCGAAGGGCTTGGTGACGACGCCCACGGTCAGGATGCCGCGCTCACGCGCCATGCGCGCGATAACCGGGGCCGCACCCGTGCCGGTGCCGCCGCCCATGCCGGCGGTGACGAAGACCATGTGGCAGCCTTCTAGGTGGCGGGCCAGCTCGTCGGTCGCTTCCTCGGCGGCGGCGCGGCCGATCTCGGGCTTGGCGCCGGCGCCCAGGCCCTGCGTCAAATGCGGGCCGAGCTGCACGCGGCGCTCGGCGCGGCTGCTCACCAGCGCCTGGGCATCCGTGTTGGCCACGATGAACTCGACGCCGTCGAGGCCCAGGTGGATCATGTTGTTGACGGCATTCGTGCCGCCCCCGCCCACGCCGATGACGGCGATCCGGGGCGAGAAATCCGTGTGCTGGGTCACCGGCAGCGTCAGGTTCAATGTCATGGGCAGGTTCTCCTCACCTTAGCTTAGACCACCGGTTTCGATTCGTGTCTGCCCGAGATCGCCGACTTGTCCCCGTTATCCACAGGGTGACGCTCGGGTTTCCTTCATAAACGTTCGCGAAGCCACGCCAAGCCACGCCGCAGCAACCCGGGCGAGCTGGCCGCGGCCGGCACCAGCTCCAGGATCGGCTTGCCCTCGCCCGCCGCCCAGGCCAGCAGCCCGATGGCGGAGGCGAAGCCGGGGCCGGAGGCCGTCTCAGGCAGGCCGCGCACCAGGCGGGGGCGGCCGAGGCGTACCGTCACCTCGCGCCCCAGCACCCGGCCCGCCAGTTCCCGCACGCCGATCAACTGGCTGGCGCCGCCGGTCAGCACGATGCGCCGGCGCATCTCGGCCGGCAGGCCACTACCCTCCAGCCGGTCCCGCAGCAATTCGAAGCTTTCCTCGAGGCGGGGGCGGATGATCTTCACGATCATCTCGCGCGGCACGCGCGCGATCTGGTCGTCATCCTCGCCCACCATGGGAACGGGCAGCATTTCGCCCCGGTCCTCGGCGGCCTCCAGCACGCTGCCATGCATGGTCTTCAGCCGCTCGGCATGGCTGATGGGGGTGGAGAGCACCCGCGCCAGGTCGTTCGTCACCTGCCAGCCGCCGACCGGAAGCTGCGCCGTGTGCATCAGCCGCCCTTCGGCGAAGGCCGCGATGCTGGTGGTGCCGCCGCCCATGTCCACGCAGACCGCACCCAATTCGCGCTCGTCATCCACGAGCGTGGCCAGGCCGGCGGCGAAGGGGGAGGAGACCATCTCCTCCACCTCCAGCTCGCAGCGGTGCAGGCACTGGCCGAGGTTGCTCAGCGCGTGGCTCGCCGCATCCAGCACATGCAGCCGCGCCCCCAGCGTGTCGCAGACCATGCCGCGCGGGTCGTCCACGCCGCCCGTCGCGTCCACGGTGAAGCCCAGCGGGAAGCTGTGCACCGCCTCGCGCCCCTCGGCCTGGGTGCGGCGCACGCCCTCGGTCATGATGCCGTTGAGGTCGGCCATGGTGGCGGCCCGGCCGCCCACCTGCCAGAGGATGTTGTGCGTCCGGCTCTCCGGCTGCCCGCAGGAGAGGTTGACGATGACGCCCTTGAGCAGCGTATCCGCCATGTCCTCGGCCGAGGCGACGGCGGCGCGGATGCTGCGCTCGGCCTCTTCCATGTCCACGATGGAGCCGGCCTTCACGCCGCGCGATTTCTGCCAGCCGAAGCCGAGCGCGCGGGGCGTGCCGTCGCTCTCGATGCGCGCGATCAGGCAGACCACCTTGGTGGAGCCGATATCCAGCACGCCGAAGACGCCGGGCCGGGCGCGGCCGAGCTTGATGCCGCGCGTCGGCACATCGGCATGGGGTGGCTGGTAGCGAACGAGCTCGTTCATCCGCGTTGGCTCCGGGCTTGGGTGGGCGTGGGCGTGACGGGCTGCGCCGGCGTCTGCATGCGCACGACCAGGCGATCGGGCAGGCGCATATCCACCGCGGCGAGCGGACGGTCCAGCAGCTTGTCGCGCGCCTGGAGCTCGGCCAGGCGCGTGATCGCCGCCTCCTCATGGCCCTCGGGCAGCATGATGTCGGCGCCGTTCTGCAGGCGCAGGTTCCAGCGCCGCTCGGAGACGCGGATGATGGCCTGCACGCGGTCGGCGATTTCGGGCGCGCTGCGCAGCAGGTCGATCATCGGCGCCGCCACGCGTTCGGCGCCGAGGCCGACCACCAGCGGCAGCGGCCCGAAGGCTTCCAGCCGCTCGGTCGCCATCACGCGGCCCTCGCGGTCAATGACGGAGAAGCGGCCCTCGCGCTGCCAGACGGCGAAGGCGCGGCGCTCGGTGATGCGGATCAGGATGATGCCGGGCAGGCGGCGCTCCACATGGGCGGTCTCCACCCAGGCGATCTGCTCCAGGCGCTGCTTCGCAACGGCGGGCTCGAAATCCAGGATGGCCTCGCCCGGCGTGATGCCGATGGCGGCGAGCAGCGCTTCGCGCGGGGCGAATTCGCGGCCCTCGATGCGAATTTCCTGCACGGACAGGCCCGGACCCCGGCCGAGCTCCGCGAGCCAGGAGGTGGCCTCGCGAACCCGCGCCATGGGATCGAGCGCGATCACGCCGAGCGCACCGATGCCAAGCGTCACCCCCGCCAGCGTCACCATGCCGATGCCGCGCAGCCAGGCGCGGCGCTTCTTGAACCAGAGCCGCGTGGCGGAAGGCCGCTTGGGCTGCGGCGCCGAGCGCGAGCGCGTGGCGGGTTCGGCGGGCTTACGGGCCATGGCAGGCCTGCCCGATCATCCAGGCGCAAAGCGCCGGAAAGCCGATGCCACGATGCGCCGCCTGCTCCGGCAGGAGTGAGGTGCGCGTCATCCCCGGCTGGGTGTTCACCTCCAGCAGATAGAGCCGGCCCGGCTCGCCCTGCGTGTCGTCATAGCGGAAGTCGGAGCGCGAGACGCCGCGGCAGCCGAGCGCGCGATGCGCCGCGACGGCGATGCGCTTGGCCTCTTCCGTCACATCGGGATGGATCGGCGCGGGCAGCACGTGATGGCTGCCGCCATCGGCGTATTTGGCCTCGTAATCGTAGAACTGGTTGCCGGTGGCGATCTCGGTGACGGCGAGCGCTTCATCATCCATCACCGCAACCGTCAACTCGCGGCCGGGGATGAAGCTCTCGGCCATGATGCGGTGGCCGAAGCGCCAGTTGCGGGCGATCTCCTCGCGCCGGTTGTCGCCCTCGCGGAGGATGGTGACGCCCACGCTGCTGCCCTCGTCCACCGGCTTCACCACATAGGGCAGCGGCAGCGGGTCCGCCTCGGCCAGCTCCTCCGGCGAGACGATGCGATGCGCGGCCACCGGCAGCCCATGCGCCGAGAACACCGCCTTGGCCGCCGCCTTGTCCATGGCGACGGAGGAGGCGCGGACGCCGGAATGCGTGTAGGGCAGGCCCATCCAGTCCAGCACGCCCTGGATGCAGCCATCCTCGCCGAAGCGGCCATGCAGGGCATTGAAGACGGCATCGGGCCTGGCCGCGGCCAGCGCGCCGATGGTGGCCGGCAGGTCCTGCGTGACCTCGATGGGCCAGACCTCGAAGCCGGCTTCGCGCAATGCCGCGATGACCTGCGCGCCGGTCGAGAGACTGACCTCCCGCTCGGCCGAGATGCCGCCATAGAGCACGGCGACGCGCTTCTGCATGGGCGTGATCGCGTTCATGCCGTGGCTTTCCCCCTTTGGCCGATGCGCTTGATTTCCCAATGCAGATCCACGCCCGAATGGGCCAGCACGCGCGCGCGCACCTCTTCGCCCAGGTCTTCCAGATCGGCCGCGGTCGCGCCGCCGGTGTTGAGCAGAAAGTTGCAGTGCTTCGCGCTCACCTGCGCGCCCCCGCGCGTAAGGCCACGGCAGCCGGCGGCGTCAATCAGCGCCCAGGCCTTGTGGCCCTCCGGGTTGCGGAAGGTGCTGCCACCGGTGCGGGCGCGCACAGGCTGGGTCGCTTCGCGCGCTTGGCGGATCTCGGCCATGCGGGCTGCGATGGCCGTGGCGTCACCGGGTGTCGCGCGCAGCCGGGCGCGCGTCACCACGCCGCGCGGCGGCAGGCTGGCATGACGGTAGGATAGGGCCAAGGCTTCGGCGTCGAGCCGTACGAGGCCCCCCGGCGTCGCAACCTCCGCCCAGTCGAGGACGTCCACGATCTCGCGCCCATACGCGCCGGCATTCATGGCGATGGCGCCGCCGATGCTGCCGGGGATGCCGCTCAGAAACTCCAGCCCCGCAAGGCCCGCGCCCGCCGCATGTTCGGCCACGGTCGCATCCAGCGCGGCAGCGCCCGCGATCACGCCATCGGCTTCGACTGTGACGCCGCCGAAGCCACGCGCCGGCAGGCGCAGCACGACACCGGCCACGCCGCCATCGCGGATGATGAGGTTGGAGGCCGCGCCCAGCACCGTCAGCTCCATCGCGGGGTCGAGGGCGGCCAGCAGCGTGAGCAGGTCCTCGGTATCGGACGCGCGCGCCAGCCATTCCGCCGGCCCGCCCACGCGGAACCAGGTGAAGGGCGCAAGCGGCGCCGCCGCCGCCACGCGGCCGCGGATCAACGGCATGGCGCGGGTGGCGGCCATCGGCTTCATGCGCGCTTGAGCGGCGAGACGCGCGCCCCGGACTGGGATTGCAACTCGGCCAGTTGCGCCGGCAGGGCATGCGCCCAGTTGGTGATGGTGCCGGCGCCGAGGCAGATCACGTAGTCGCCGGGCTTCGCCATGGCGTTGATCATCTCGGCCAGGCTCGCGGGCTCGGGGAGCGGCACCACGCTGCGATGCCCGGCGGCGCGCAGCCCCTCCACCAGCGCGTCCTTGTCCGCGCCCTCGATCGGCGCTTCGCCCGCCGCATAGACATCGGCGACGATCACGCTGCCGGCGTCGTTCATGCAAGTGCAGAACTCGGTGAAGAGCTGGTTCAGGCGCGAATAGCGGTGCGGCTGCACCACCGCGATCACATCGCGCGCGCCCGCCTGGCGGGCCGCCTTCAGCACGGCCGCGATCTCGACCGGGTGGTGGCCGTAATCATCGATCACGGTGATGCCGCCCGTCTCGCCCACGCGGGTGAAGCGGCGCTTGACACCCTTGAAGCCGGCCAGCGCCGCGCGGATCACATCCTCCGGCACGTCCATCTCGACGCCGATGGCGATCGCCGCCAGCGCGTTCTGCACGTTGTGGTGCCCCAGCATGGGCAGGCGGAAGGGCTGCATGGTGCGCGCGCGGCCAGTCACGCGGTCCTGCACCGTGACCTCGAAGCTGGCGCCCATGCGGTTCGTGAGAACCTTCTCGGCCCGCACATCGGCCTGAGGCGAGAAGCCATAGGTGACCAGGCGGCGATCCAGCTTGGGGATCATCGCCTGCACCGCTGGATGGTCGGCGCAGAGCACGGCGAAGCCGTAGAAGGGGATGTTGCCGACGAATTGCGCATAGCCCTCGCGCATCGCGTCCTCGGTCCCCCAGTGGTCCAGATGCTCGGCATCCATGTTGGTGACCACGGCGACGGTGCTGGGCAGGCGGAGGAAGCTGCCATCGCTCTCATCGGCCTCGACCACCATCCACTCGCCCGTGCCCATGCGGGTGTTGGTGCCATAGGCGTTGATGATGCCGCCATTGATGACGGTGGGATCAAGCCGCGCCTGCTCCAGCACGCAGGCGATGAGGCTGGTGGTCGTCGTCTTGCCATGTGTGCCGCCAACCGCGATGCCCCATTTCAGGCGCATCAGTTCCGCCAGCATCTCGGCCCGGCGCACAACGGGCAGCAGACGGCGCCGCGCGGCCTGGACCTCGGGATTGTCCTTCTTCACCGCGGTGCTGACGACGACGACCTGCGCGTTGCGCAAATTCTCCGCCGCATGGCCGATCATGACGGGGATGCCCGCCTCGCGCAGGCGCGCCACGTTGTAGCCCTCGGCGATGTCGCTGCCCTGCACGGCGTAGCCGAGGTTGTGCAGCACCTCGGCGATGCCGGACATGCCGATGCCGCCGATCCCGACAAAATGGATGGTCCCGATCGAAAGTGGCAGCGCGCGCATCAGCGGGATTCCTGGAGGGCTTGGGTTCGGGCGGCGTGGGCGAGGACGAGGTCCGCCAGCTCCCGCGCTGCCTGGGGGCGCGCGAGGGATGCCGCATGCCGGGCCGCTTCGGCAAGCCTCTCGGGCGAGCCCAGCCATTCCGCCAGCAATTGGGTGAGGCGCGCCGGATTCGTCGTCGCCTGGGGCAGCACCAGCGCCGCCCCCGCCGCCTCCAGCGCCCGCGCATTGGCCACCTGGTGGTTGTCAATCGCGGAGGGCAGCGGCACCAGCAGCGAGGGGCGCCCGGCACAGGCGATCTCCGCCACGGTGGAGGCGCCGGCGCGGGCGATCACCAGATGCGCCCCCGCAAGCCGCCCCGCGATGTCCGGAAAGAAGGGCGAGAGCTCGACCGGGATGCCCGTCTCGGAATAGGCGGTACGCACGCGCTCCAGATCCTCGACGCGGCATTGCTGCGCGATCAGCAGCCGGGCGCGGATCGGCTCGGGCAGGGCGGCGATGGCGGCCGGAACGAGATCGGCGAAGACGCGCGCGCCCAGCGAGCCGCCGGTGACGAGCAGGCGCAGCGGGCCATCGGCCGGCGGGTAGCCGGCGCCGGCGAGCGCCGCCAGCGCGGGCCGGACCGGATTGCCCACCCAGCGCGTGCGGGCCCCCTCGGGCACGCGCGCCGTCTCCTCATAGGCCAGCGCCAGCAGCTCGGCCCGCAGGGCCAGCGCGCGATTGGCGCGGCCCAGCACGGCATTCTGCTCATGCAGGATCAGCGCGGGCCGGCGCTTGCCGAGGCTGAGCGCCGCGAGGGCCGGCGGGATTGCGGGATAGCCACCGAAGCCCACCACGGCGGAGGCATCCAGCTCCTTCAACAGCCGCCGCGCCGTGAGCATGCCCGAGGCGAGCAGCGCCGCACCCCGCGCCGCGCGCAGCGGGCTGCGCCCGGCGATGCCCTCGCCCTTCAGCACGAAGCGCTCGGCATTGGCGAAGGCCGGGCTGTCGAAGGCGGCGGAGCGCGCATCGGTGAAGAGCACGATGCGCTCGCCGCGCGCGGAGAGTTCGGCGGCCAGGGCCTCGGCCGGAAACAGATGCCCGCCGGTGCCCCCGGCGGCGATGGCGATGGGGCGCATGGCGGGGCCCCTCATGTCGGCACGGCATGGGCGAAGGGCTGCGACTCCTCCGCCCTTGCGCTGCGCCGGCGCGTCAGCGCCAGCAGGAAGCCCATGCCGATGGCGAGCGCGATGGAAGATGAACCGCCATAGCTGACGAAGGGCAGCGTCATCCCCTTGGTCGGGATGAGATGGAGCGAGGAGCCCATGTTGATGAAGGCCTGCAGCCCGAATTGCACCAGCAGGCCGGTCGCCGCCAGGGCCACGAAGATGTCGCGCTCATGCATCAGGCGCAGCAGGCCGCGGATCACGACGAAGGCGAAGATGGCGAGGATGATGAGGCAGGCGACCAGGCCGAATTCCTCCGCCGCCACGGGAAAGACGAAGTCGGCATGGGCGTCGGGCAGCGCATCCTTCACCCGGCCCTCGCCCGGGCCGCGGCCAAGCAGCCCGCCATTGCCGAAGGCCTCGAGCGACATGCGGATCTGGAAATTATCGCCCGCCTCGGGGTCGAGGAAGCGCTGCACGCGGGAGCGCACATGGCCATGCAGCGTGAAAGCCAGCACGGCGAGGCCCGCCACGCCGCCCGCGCCCGCCACCACCCACATCAGGTTGATGCCGGAGACAAAGACCTGCGCCAGGAAGACGGCCACGATGACGGCGAGCATGCCGATATCCGGCTGCTGCTTCAGCAACACGGCGACGACGCCGATCAGGATGAAGGCCAGGATCAGGCCCGGGAAGCGCCGCGTGCGCTTGCCCTCCGCCATCAGCCAGGCGCAGACCACGGCGAGGCAGGGCTTGAGGAATTCGGAAGGCTGCAAGGACATGCCCGGCAGCGAGAGCCAACGGCGCGCGCCCTTGATCTCGGTGCCGGCCACCAGCGTCAGCGCCGTCAGCGCCAGCGCGCCGAGCGCGCCCAGGATGGCGAAGCGCAGCACCCAGCGCGGCGTGAGCAGCGAGCAGCCGACCATCACGATGACGGCGAGCGTCGAGTAGAAGACCTGCCGCTCCAGGAACATGTGGCGGGAGGCGGCGCCGATGCGTTGCGCGACGGCCGGCGAGGCCGCCAGCATCATCACATAGCCGATGGCGATCAGCGCCAGCAGCGCGCCCAGCGTCCAGCGGTCCACGCTCCACCACCAGCGGCCCAGCGTCGAGGTGTCGGTGCGGGAGACGGCCATCAGAACTCTACTCCGGGCATGGCGCGGACCAGGGCGCGGAAGGCGTCGCCGCGCGCGTCGAAACCCGTGAACTGGTCCCAGGAGGCAGCGGCGGGCGAAAGCAGGACCACATCGGCCGCACCGCGACGTGCGACCTCGGCGGCGGCGGGAACCGCCTCGGCCAGCGTGCCGCAGAGCCGGTGCGGGACGCCGTGCGCGGCCAGCGTCTCGGCGAATTCCGGGGCATCGCGGCCGATCAGGAAGGCCTCGGCGATGCGCGGGAAATATCCGGCGAGGGGCGTGATCCCGCCCTCCTTCCCCGTGCCGCCGGCGATCCAGAGGATGCGGCCATAGCTCGCCAGCGCGCGGGCGGCGCTGTCGGCATTGGTGGCCTTGCTGTCATTCACGAAGCGCACCGCACCCAGCCGCCCCACCAGCTCCTGCCGGTGCGGCAGGCCGGGATAGCTGGCGAGGCCGGCAGCCAGCCCCGCGCGTGGCAGGCCGAGGGCCAGCGCCAGGGCGGCCGCCGCGGCCGCATTCTGCGCATTGTGTGCACCAGGCAGGGTGGGGCAGGCGGCGAGGTCGGCGATCACGCCCGCATCGTCGCGCAACAGCACGCCTTCCGCCCAGATGCCGCCTGGTTGGGGCGCAATGCCGGAAATGGGGACGAGGCGCGCGCTGAGCGTCGTGCCGAGGCTTGCCGTCTCCGCATCATCCTGGCCGAGCACGGCCATGTCCTCGCGCGTCTGGCACGCGAAGATCCGCGCCTTGGCGGCGCGGTAGCCGGCCATGTCGCCATGGCGGTCCAGGTGATCCGGCGAGAGGTTGAGCATGGCTGCCGCATTGAATCGAAGATCAGCGATTCGTTCCAGCATGTAGCTGGACATCTCCAGCACATAGACGCCGTCGTTGCCCAAAATCCTCATATCCAGCGCCGCCGGGCCGAGATTGCCGCCGGCCTCGACCGGAACGCCCGCCTGTGCCAGCAGATGCGCCAGCAGCGCCGTCGTCGTGCTCTTGCCGTTGGTGCCGGTGATGCCGACGAAGCGCGCGGCACTGCCGCTGGCGCGGACCGCGCGGAACAGGAACTCCACATCGGCGAGGATCGGTGCGCCTGCCGCGCGCGCCGCCGCGGCCGCCGGATGGATGCGCGGCAGGATGTGCGGAATGCCCGGCGAGAGCAGCAGCGCATCGAAATCGAAGCGATCCGCCGGATTGGCGACGCGCAGGCCCAAGGCCGCGGCCTCGGCGCGTGCTGCCTCGCCATCATCCCAGCAGGTGACTTCGGCGCCCCATTCGCTGAGGCGGCGCGCGGCCGGAAGCCCGGCGCGGCCGAGCCCCACCACCGCGATGCGCTGCCCCCGGAACGGCGTCATCGGATCTTCAACGTCGAAAGCCCGATCAGCCCCAGCACCATCGCGATGATCCAGAAGCGGATCACGATGGTGGCCTCGGCCCAGCCCTTCTTCTCGAAGTGATGGTGCAGCGGCGCCATCAGGAAGACGCGGCGCCCCGTGCGCTTGAACCAGAAGACCTGGATGACGACGGAGAGCGTCTCCACCACGAAGAGCCCGCCCACGATGGCCAGAACGATTTCATGCTTGGTCGCGACCGCGATCGAACCCAGGGCGCCGCCGAGTGCCAGGCTGCCCGTATCGCCCATGAAGACGGCGGCCGGCGGCGCGTTGAACCAGAGGAAGCCGAGCGAGGCGCCGATGAGTGCCGAGCAGAAGACGGCCAGCTCACCGGCCCCCGGCACGCCATGGAGCTGCAGATAATCCGCGAAGATTCGGTTGCCGACGAGGTAGGCGATCAGCGCGAAGACGGCCGCCGCGATCATCACCGGCACGATGGCCAAGCCGTCCAGCCCATCCGTCAGGTTCACCGCGTTGGAGGAGCCCATCATCACGAAGGCGGCCACCAAGGGAAACAGGATGCTGAGCGGGATCAGCGTCTCCTTGAAAAAGGGCACCGCCATGTTGTCGGAGAGCCCGGCCGGCAGCAGCCACATGAACCAGATGGCGGCGATGAAGGCGATGCCCGCCTGCGCGATCAGCTTGGCGCGGCCGGAGACGCCCTTGGTGTTGCGCTTGGTCACCTTCAGCCAGTCATCCACGAAGCCCAGCGCGCCATAGCCCAGCGTGACGAAGAGCACGGCCCAGACGAAGCCGTTGCGCAGATCCGCCCAGAGCAGGACGGAGACCGAGAGCGAGAGCAGGATCAGCACGCCGCCCATGGTGGGCGTGCCCTTCTTGGTCAGCAGGTGGCTCTCCGGCCCGTCCTCGCGGATCGGCTGGCCGCCGCGCTGGAAGCTGCGCAGCCAGTTGATGACGGATTTGCCGAAGACCAGCGCGACAAACAGCGCCGTCATGCAGGCCGCACCGGCGCGGAAGGTCAGGTAGCGCGCGAGGTTGAAGAGGATGAAATCATCCGCGAGCGGAGAGAGCAGCAGCGGAATCATGCTTCATTCCTCGTGGGCCTGGTAACGTCAGGGTCAGTCAGGGCGGCGATGATCTGGACCATGCGCATGCCAAGCGAGCCCTTGACCAGGACGGCATCGCCATCACGCAGCGCCGCCGCGACGAGCGGTGCGAGACCCGCCGCGTCCTCCGTGTGGACCGCCTGGCGTGCGGGGGGCAGCGCGTCGAACAGATGCCGCATCAGCGGGCCGCATGCAAAGACGAGGTCGGCCGCCTGGGCCGCATCGGGGGCCAGCGCGCGGTGCAGCTCGGGGCCGAATTCGCCCAATTCGCGCATGTCGCCCAGCACGGCGATGCGGCGCCTGGCCTTCTGGGCCGCCAGCACCTGGAGTGCGGCGCGGATCGCGCTGTCGGAGGCGTTGTAGCTTTCGTCCAGCAGCAGCGCGGTCCCCTGGTCAGGTGTCCCGATGCGGCGCATCTCGCCGCGGCCGGCCCCCGCGCCGAAGCCCGAGAGCGCAGCGGCGGCGAGCCCCGTGTCGCCGCCGGCCGCCTGGATCGCGGCGAGTGCGGCCAGCGCATTCATCGCCATGTGCTTGCCCGGCTGCTCCAGCCGCACCGTGACATACCGGCCGGAGAGGGCGAATTCCGCCTCGCTCGCGCTATCCGTGCCGCGCCAGTTCAGCATGCGCGCCGAAGCCTCGGGGCTTTCCCCGAAGCCCACGACATCGGCGCCGCAGCTTCGCGCCACGTCGGCCATGCGCGCGAAGAAGGGGCTGTCCTGCGGCAGCAGGGCGATGCCGCCGGGAAGGATGCCGGCGGAGATCTCCGCCTTTTCATCCGCGATGGCCTCCTCGCTGCCGAGGTGCCCGATATGCGCGCTGCCGATGGCCGTCACAATCGCCACGTGCGGGCGCGTCAGGCGCGAGAGCGGCGCGATCTCGTGCCGGTGGTTCATGCCGATCTCGATGGCGGCCCAGGCGGTGCCGCGGGGCATGCGGGCCAGCGTCAGCGGCACGCCCCATTGGTTGTTGTAGCTGGCGACGGAGGCATGCGTGGGCCCGAGCGCGCCGAGTGCCCGCTTCAGCATCTCCTTCGTCGTCGTCTTGCCGACGCTGCCGGTGACGGCGATGACGCGGCCATCCATGCGCGCGCGCCCCGCCGCACCCAGCGCGGTGAGGCCCGCCAATGTGTTGGCCACGCGCAGAACGCGCCCCGACACGTCCCGGTCCACCATGGCGCTGGCGCCCTTCGCGAAGGCCTGCTCCACGAAATCATGCCCATCCCGCTGGTCGCGCAGTGCCACGAAAAGGTCGCCCGGCCCGATGCTCCGCGTGTCAATGGAAACGCCGGTCACGGCGAGGTCATCGGCGCAGGCGCCGCCCGTCGCCTCGCGCAGTTCGGCGGCGGTCCAGAGCGGCGTCATGCGCGCCCACCGACCAGGCGGCGCACCACCTCGGCATCGTCGAAGGGGGTGGTGACGCCGGCGATGGTCTGGCCGCTCTCATGCCCCTTGCCCGCCACCGCCAGCACATCGCCCGGGCCAAGCGCATCGAGCGCGCTGGCGATGGCGGCGGCACGCTCGCCCGCATCGCGCGCGCCGGGGGCGCCGGCCAGGATGGCGGCGCGGATCACGGCCGGGTCCTCGCTGCGCGGATTGTCGTCCGTCACCCAGACGACGTCGGCGCCAACGACGGCGGCCGCGCCCATCAGCGGGCGCTTGCCCGGATCGCGGTCCCCGCCCGCGCCGAACAGCACGTGCAGCCGCCCGCCCGCCCCCAGATGCGGGCGAAGGGCGGCGAGCAGCCGGGCCAGCGCATCGGGCGTATGGGCATAATCCACATAGACCGCGGCGCCGTTTGGCAGCGTGGCCGCCAGCTCCATCCGGCCGCGCACCGGCGCGAGACGCGCGAGGTCCGCGATCACCTGCCAGGCCGGATGGCCGAGGCCGATGGCCAACCCTGCCGCCACCAGAGCATTGTCCGCCTGGAAGCGGCCGGGCACGGCAAGGGTCACCTCGCCGAAGCCTTCGAGTGTCAGCACCTGGCCGGCCGGCAGCGCGCGTTGCGCCACCAGGCGCAACTCGCGCCCCGCCTCGCCCACCTCGATCCCGCGCAGGCCGCGCGCGGCGATGATGTCGCGCAGCGCGGCCAGCGTCGTCGCGTCCATCTCCGTGTGCAGCACGGCGGGTGCGCCCGCGGGCAGCAGCGTGTCGAAGAGGCGCAGCTTGGCGGCGCGATAGGCATCCATGCCGCCGTGATAATCCAGGTGGTCGCGCGTCAGGTTGGTAAAGGCGGCGGCGGCGAGCCGGACGCCATCCAGCCGGCGCTGGTCGAGCCCGTGCGAGCTCGCTTCCATCGCGAGGTCGGTGATGCCGGCGCGGTGCAGGGCAGCGAGGGTGGCGTGGAGCTTCACGGGGTCGGGCGTGGTGAGGCTCTCGCCTGCGGGAAAGCCGGGCGCGATGAGGCCCAGCGTGCCGAGCGAGGCGGACTTGGCCCCCAAGAGCTGGCGCAGGAAATCGGCCGTGCTGGTCTTGCCGTTGGTGCCGGTGATGGCGACCACGCGCTCGGGCTGGGCACCGTGGAAGGCGGCGGCGATCAGCGCCAGCGCGCGGCGTGGGTCGGCGCTGGCCAGCAGCGGGCGGGGCGGCGTCTCGCTGGGCCAGGCGGTGCCTTCGGGTGCCAGGATCGCGGCTGCGCCGGCCGCCACCGCATCGGCGATGAAGCGCGTGCCATCGGTGCGCGCGCCGGGCAGGGCGGCGAAGAGGTAGCCCGGCCGCACGGCGCGGCTATCCGACGTGACACCCTGGATGTCCGTCAGGCCCTCGGCGCTCAGGCCGGGGAACAGGGCGAGGAGCTCATCGCGCCGCACGGCCCGTCTCGGGGGAGAGGGGGGCGAGCACGAGGCGGGGCATGGAGATGCCATCGGCTGCATCGGTGCGGCGGATGGGGGCCACGGGTTGGTCGAGGACGGGCGCCGGGGTGCGCGGCAACATGGCGGGCGTGGGGGCGGCGGAGGGCGCGCGCGGCGCGGGCGCGGCGGCGGTCGCCGGGCGCGGCGCGGGCGTGGTCCCCGGGCGCGGCCGCCCGCCATTGAGCGGCAGCGCGATGCTGGCCTGGATCTGCGGGATGCGGTCCGTCTCGGGCACCATGCCGAGCAGCGGGGCCACGCGCTCCACCACGCGCCGCGCGGTGGGGGCGGCCACCACGCCCGCGGTGGCGTAGCCGCCGGTATCGGCGCGGGGCTTGGGCTCATCCACCAGCACATGCAGCGCATAGCGCGGCGCGTTCATCGGGAAGGCACCGACAAAGGAGGAGATGCGGCGGTTTTCCTGATACTGCCCACGCTCATTGGTCTTCTGCGCCGTGCCGGTCTTGCCGCCGACGAAATAGCCGGGGCTGTCCGACTGACGGCCCGAGCCGTCGGTGACGGCGACCCGCATCAGCCGGCGCATCTGCTCGGAGGTGCGCTCGCTGATCACGCGCGTGCCCTCGCGCTCCACGCCCGGCGGCACGGCGAGGATGGTGGGCGTGCGCAGCGTGCCACCATTGGCCAGCGCTGACACGCCATTGACGATGTGCAGCGGCGTCACCGAGATGCCGTGGCCGAAGCCGATGGTCATGGTGTTGATCTCGCGCCAATTGCGCTGCGAGGGTGCCAGGGTGGCCGCCGATTCCGGCAGCTCGACACCGGTGCGGTTCAGCATGCCCATGCGCAACATGAACTCGCGGTGCCGCGTGGTGCCGACCGACATCGCCATGTGCGCGCTGGCGAGGTTGGAGGAATAGGCGATGATCTCGGGCAGGGAGAGCCAGCGGTTCTTGCCCTTGAAATCGTTGATCTCGTGCCGGCCGATGCGGATCGGGCGTGAGGCGTCGAAGCCGCCCGAGAGCGTCACGCGCCCTTCCTCCAGCGCCATGGCGGCGGTGAAGAGCTTGAAGGTCGAGCCCGGCTCGTAGACGCCGGTGACGGCGCGGTTGAAGCGCTGCTCGGCCGGCGCGGTCGCGAGGTTGGCCGCCGCGAAGTCGGGCAGGCTGACCATGCCCAGGACTTCCGCCGTCGTCACGTCCATCAGGATGGCCGATCCGCCGATCGCGTTGAAGCGCTCGATGGACCATTCCAGCGCCTCGCGCAGCTCGCGCTGGATGCGGATGTCGATCGCGAGGCGCAGCGCGTCCCGCGTCACTCGCAGGCGCTCATCATACCATTTCTCGACGCCGGCGATCCCCTCACCGTCCACGTCCACCGCACCCAGCACATGGGCGGCGTCGCGGCCGCGCGGATAGGTGCGGCGCTCGGCGGTTTCGAAATAGAGGCCGAGGATGCCGAGGTCGTTGATCGCCTGCTGCTGGCGCGGCGTGATGAAGCGGTCGAGATAGGCGAATTGCCGGGGCGGGCTGATGCGGGCCAGGACGCGGTCCCGTTCCAGATGCGGCAGGATGCGCACCAGCTGGTCGGCCACGCGGGCCGGGTTGTCGATCTCGGCCGGGCGCGCGTAGAGCGCGGTGCCGCGCACCGTCACGGCCAGCACTTCGCCATTGCGGTCGGTGATGGCGGCCCGGCTGACCGGCGGTTCGGCGGGCGGCAGGCGAGGCGCCTGGGCGATGCGCGAAGGCGCGGGCGAGAGGATGGTGGCATCCGTCAGCTTCACGCCGATCGCGACGAAAAGCGCGCCAAAGCCGATGGAGGCGAAGAGCAGCCGCCCCGGCATGCGCCGCTGATGCGTCGCCTGGCTGCCGGTGACGCGCACCATGGCGCGGGAGGCGCTTTCGGCCGGCCGCGCGCGCTCGGCCCGGCTGTGCGGGATGAAGTCGGGGGAGGGGGGGGGAAGGTCGCTCATCGGCTGAAGGGCACCGGTGGGGGAAGGCTGCCGGCGCCGCCGCCGAGCAGCGAGCCGGTGGAGGCGGGCTGCACATGCAGCGCGGTGCGCATGGGCGGCGCGACCGGCGCCTGGGCCAGGGGCGGCCGCCGCGCGGGTGCCGCGGCCGGGCCCGCGATGGGCGGCAGGGCCGCGACTTCGGGCCGGGCGCGTGGGGCGGGGCGGGGCGTCTCGGCCGGGCGCGGGGGCTGCGCCATCGCGACCGGAATGGGCGCCAGCGCGGGCGCGGGCGCGGCGACCGGACCGGGCGTGGGAGCGACCACGGGCGCCGGCGGCGGCGCCACGGCAGGTGCGGCGGCGACCGGTGGGGCGGCAGGCGCGGGCACGGGCGGCGGGGCGGGCGGCATGGCCAGGGCCAGGGCCGGTTCCGCCTCGCGCCGCTGGCTCGCCACCGTGAAGACCAGCACGTCGCCGGGGGCGGAGGGCGCATCGGCGCGGCGCTGGAAGCCCGAGGGCACGGGCGCGAAGGCCAAAGCCTGCGGCATGCGGCGCTGGGCGTCCTCGATGCGCTGGAACTGGGCGGGCTCCATCGGCTGCATGTGGCGCAGATGCGCCGCCGCCAATTGGCGCAGCCGGTCCTGATCGTTCAGCCGCGCCCATTCGGCCGAGAGGGTCTGCGTGCGCGAACGCTCGGCCTCGGTCTCCATGCGGATCGCGCGGAGTTCCTGGTCGAGCTTGCGGACCGTCTCCTTGGTCTGGAAGACGTAGAGGCCGGAGCCCAGGAAGGCGGCGAAGGTGACGAGCGTGAGCGGGTGGATCATGCGGCGTGACTTTCAGGCGAACGCTGCAAGGCGCGGAGATGGGCGGAGCGGGCGCGCGGATTGGCCGCGCATTCGGCGGCACCCGGGCGAACCGAGCGCGGCGTGAGCAGGGTGAAGGGCGCGGGCCCGCGCGGCGCCATCAGCATGGCCGGGTCATGCCGGGAGGTGCCGGGGCTGCGGCCGGCGGCCTTCTGGAAGGCCCGCTTCACCAGGCGGTCCTCCAGCGAATGGAAGGAGACGATGACGAGCCGCCCGCCCGGCGCCAGCAGGCGCATGCCTTGCTCCAGCGCGCGCTCGATCTCGCCCAGCTCGTCATTCACGCGGATGCGCAGCGCCTGGAAGCTGCGGGTCGCGCCATGGATGCCGGACGGGTCGCGCGGGACGGCGCGGCGGATCACCTCGGCCAGTTGCAGGGTGGTGGTGAAGGGCGCCTCGGCGCGCGCCTTGATGATGGCGCGGGCGACGCGGCGGGAGAAGCGCTCCTCGCCGAATTCCCAGATGAGGTCCGCAAGCTCGGCCTCGGGCAGGGTGTTCACGAGATCGGCGGCGGTGGGGCCCGTCTGGCCCATCCGCATGTCGAGCGGACCATCGAAGCGGAAGGAGAAGCCGCGCTCCGGCGTGTCGATCTGGAAGGAGGAAACGCCGAGGTCGAGCACCACGCCATCCAACTGCGTGACGCCGCGGGCCGCCAGCAGGGCCAGCATGTCGCCGAAGCGGCCCTCGATGAGGTGCAGGCGGCCGGGATTGGCCGCAGCGAGGGCGGCGCCGCGCGCGATCGCCTCGGCATCGCGATCCATCGCCCAGACGGTGCAGGGCGCGGCGTCCAGGATGGCGCGGCTGTAGCCACCGCCGCCAAAGGTGCCGTCCAGGATCGTCTCGCCAGCCTGGGGCGCCAGGTGCTCCAGCACTTCGGCGAGGAGGACGGGGATGTGGCTCATGCGGCGGCCGCCGTCCGCGCGGCGATGGCGCGGCGGGCCTCCTCGATGCGGCGCTCGGCGGCGGCCGGCTCCCACAGCTCGAACCAGCTGAGGCGGCCGAGGAAGGCCACGCCATCAGTCAGGCCGGCATATTCGATGAAGTCGCGCGGGAGGATGATGCGGCCCTCGGGGTCGGGCGTGACCTCGGCCACGTCCACCACATAGGCGTAGTCCTCGGCATTCTGCTCGGGGCTGAGGGGGTTCAGCGGATTGGCATCACGGCTCGCCGCGTCGAACTGCGCAACGGGCCAAGCCTCGATGTAGTTGTACTCTGGGTTCACGGAGCGGCGCAGGACGAGGCCATCACCGGCGAGGCGGGCGCGGAAGGGGGCAGGCACGCTGCAACGCCCCTTCTTGTCCAGACCGTTGGTGAACTTGCCCCGGAATTGGGTCATCGTGCCGCTGGATGCCCCCCGTTCTCTGAGCTGATTTCGCCTGTTGGGGGGTGCTTTTCAGAGGTCTCGGGCAGCGGCCGACGAGGTCCCCCCCGGAACCCCGTCGGCTCGCCCGACCAGCCCTTTTCCCGATGCGCTCACCCCCCCGAGCTTGCGGCATCCGTATTGGGCTGATGTGGGTGTAGATGGTCTGGGATGGGTGATCAAGGGATATCGCAGAATCGCCCGAAGCGGCGTTTTGGGCATTTTTCTTTGTTCAGACAAGCGCTTGCGGCCCTTCGTTACCAAAGGGTTGAAACATCCGGTCACGTTTGCGGAGGCGGTGTGGCAATCGCGCAACAATGCCAAGCTGACGCTGCGCGAAGCTCAAGCGCGGCCAGGCGCGCGGGTGATACCGGATGGCCTGTAAGCCGGGTTCTGTCTTGACCTTTGCAGGTCATGGACGACCATTCCTCTGGAGCCTGCGTTGCCGCAGGCTTCGCGCGGCCAACCCGGAGGACGGGGCGGAAATGCCCCTGCCACCAGCGCCGAAACGCCGTGGCGGCCCTCCCTATTCGGCCTTGCTCCCGGTGGGGTTTGCCGTGCCGCCGCCATTGCTGGAAGCGCGGTGGGCTCTTACCCCACCGTTTCACCCTTGCCGGCCGTGCTTGCGCAGGGCAGGCGGTTTGTTTTCTGTGGCACTTTCCCTGGGCTTTCGCCCGCCGGTCATTAGCCGGCACCGTATTTCCGTGGAGCCCGGACTTTCCTCCAGAACCGCGATCTCTCGCGGCGCCAGCGGTCGCCCAGCCATCCGGTATCCTGTGCTTGTTGCGCCCCAAGGGCGCGCCGGGTCAAGCCTCGGCGCGTGCCGCCACCGCCTGGAGGCGCGAAAGCGTGCCGGCATCGGCCTGGCCGTTCACCAGCTCCGGCCGCCAATGCCGCTGGAAGGCGGTGATCAGCACCGGCAGCGGCAGGTCCGTGCGGTAGCCGATCCGGCCGAGCAGGGCGAGGGGATCGCCCTCGGCCGGACCCTCGCCAGCGGGCCAGAGGCCGATGCCGTTCGCCGCGAGCCCTTCCCAGTCGAAGAACTCGCCGGGGTCCTGCTTGCGGTCGGGCGCGACATCGCTGTGGCCCACGACGTTGCGTGGCGGGATGGGATGGCGGGCCAGGATCTCCAGGCAGAGATCGGCCACCGCCGCCATCTGCAGCGCCGGGAAGTGCCGGTAGCCCCATTCATGTCCGGGGTTCACAATCTCGATGCCAATGGAGGTGGCGTTCAGCGCCGCTTGCCCGCGCCAATGGGAGACGCCGGCATGGCGCGCCTTGAGCCCCTCCGGCACCAGGCGGAACACCCGGCCATCCTCCTCCACCACATAATGCGAGGAAACGATGGCCGCGGGGTCGCAGAGCCGCGCGATGGCCGCGGCGCCGCTCTGCATGCCGGTATAGTGCAGCATCAGCACGTCCACCACGGCGCCCTCGGGGCGGGGTTCGTGGTTGGGGGAGGGGTGCTCGATGATGCTCAGGCTCATCGGTCATACACGAAGGCGGCATCCTTCAGGTTGATGGCCGGGAACTGGTCCTTTTCGGTCCAGTAGTCCTGATTGTGCTGCCATTCGGGCTTGTCGCCGCGGCGGGGCAGCAGGTGCATGCCGCGCATCAGGTAGCCCGGATTGAAGTTCTGCGGGTCGATCCAGGGCAGCAGCGGCATGTTGTGATCCTCCGGCCGCAGCGCCACCTCGACCTGGCGGGCGCCGCGTTCCTGCATCTCGGCCAGCAGGCGGCAGACGAAATCGGCGACGAGGTCGGCGCGGAGCGTCCAGCTCGCCCGGAAATAGCCGAAGACCCAGACGAGGTTGGGCATGCCGGTGAACATCATGCCGCGATAGGTCACCGTCTCATGGAAATCGAGCGGCTTGCCGTCAATCGTGAAGGCGATGTCGCCCAGCACGTTCAGGTGGAAGCCGGTCGCGGTGACGATGATGTCCGCCTCCAGCTCCTGGCCGGATTTCGTTAGGATGCCCTTCTCGGTGAAGCGCTCGATCTCGTCGGTGACGACACTGGCCTTGCCGTCGGCCACGGCCTGGAACAGGTCCCCGTCGGGCACATAGGCCAGGCGCTGGTGCCAGGGGCGGTAGCGCGGCGTGAAATGCGTGCCGACATCATAGTCGGGGCCGACGATGCGCTTCACCTCATGCAGCAATTCGGCCGCCACCCTGTCGGGTTCGGCGAAGCTGCGCGCGGTGAATTTCGATTGTTCCAGCAGGATCTTGCGGCGGACGATCTCATGCACCCAGGTCTCGTCCACCTTCAATTCGCGCAGCTGGTCGGCGATGTCGATGCCGTTGCGGCCGATGCGGAACCAGGTGGGCGAGCGCTGCAGCATGGTCACATGCCGGGCTTTCCCCGCCATCGCCGGCACCACCGTCGCCGCCGTGGCGCCGGAGCCGATGACCAGCACGCGCTGGCGGCTGTAATCGAGATCCTCCGGCCAGGTCTGTGGGTGGATGATGCGGCCCTGGAAGTCGCCCATGCCCGGCCATTCCGGCGTGTAGCCCTCGGCGTGGCGGTAATAGCCCTGGCACATCCAGAGGAAGTTCGTGGTGAAGCGCCGCCGCTCGCCGGTTGCGGTGTTGGTGGCGTCCAGCGTCCAGAGCCTGGCCGCGCTGTCCCAGCCAGCGCTGTGGATCAGGTGGTTGTAGCGGATATGCGGGGCGAGGGCGTTCTCCTCGATCACCTCGCCCATGTAGCGCAGGATTTCCGTGGCCGACGCGATGGGCGGACCGACCCAGGGCTTGAAGCGGTAGCCGAAGGTGTAGAGGTCACTGTCGGAGCGGATGCCCGGGTATTTGTGCGTAAGCCAGGTGCCGCCGAAGCTCTGCTGGCTTTCCAGCACCAGGAAGCTGCTGCCCGGCCGCTGCGTCGCGAGGTGATAGGCCCCGCCCACGCCGGAGATGCCGGCGCCGACGATGAGCACGTCGAAATGCTCGGTGCGGATATCGCTGTCGGGCTGGGTCAGGGTGTCGGGCATGGCGCGCTTTCCGGTTCCGGCTCGTGGCGGCCGTTTGGGTCCTCGTGCGGTGAGGCTAGAGCATCAGCGGACCGGGGGGAAACAGGGATGGGCCTGAGGCCAAAGCTTCCGCTCGCGTTTGATGCGGTCCCCCTCGCTTCGCTGGCGAAGCGTCATTCGGCAGGGCCTGGGGCCGCTATCGGCTGCCCTAAAGCTTCCGCTCGCGTTTGATGCGGTCCCAGGCGCTGTTGATCTCGGCCACCTTGCCGGTGGCGCGGTCGATCAGTTCCTTGGGCACACCGCGCGCGGCGAGTGCGTCGGGATGGTTCTCCCGCATCAGCTTGCGCCAGGTGGCGCGGACCTCCGCGTCGCTGGCATTGGCGGGCAGACCGAGCACGGCATAGGCGTCAATGCCCTGTGCCTGGGTGGCGGCGCCGCCCGGCCGGGCCTGGCCGTCCCGGGCGCGCTCCCACTCGCGCGCCTCCAGCCGGAAGCCAAGCTGCACGCGTTGCAGGAACCGCACCTCGCCGCGGGTCAGCGGGCCATCGGCGCGGGCGATGGTGAAGAGCGCGCCCAGCACGTCCTCCAGCATGGCGCGCTGATCGGCGAAGGCCTCGCCCATGCGGTCGGCGAAGGGCTCGAAATCCTCGGCGGTTTCGCGCGCCTCGTCGAAAAGGGCGGCGACGTCGCGCATGTTCTCGGGCGGGATGCGGAACATCCGCTTGAAGGCGTCAATCTCGGCCCGCACCACCGGCCCGTCGCTCTTGGCCAGCTTGGCCGAGAGCACCACGACGGAGATGGCGAACAACTGCTCCTTCGAGCCGAGCATGGAGGCCAGGTTGGCCGCGTTGGGGCCAAGGCGCGGGCGGCCATCCGCGGCATGGCCGGCCAAGGCGCCCAAAAGCCCGCCGACCGGCCCGCCGGTCATGAAGCCGGTCACGCCGCCGATGATCTTGCCCCAGAAGCCCAAGCCCATCCCTTTCCAGACCGCGCCAGATAGCATGGCCAGCGGCTTTTGGCAGTGGCATTGCGCCAAAGCGCCCGCAATCCCCCTTGCGCGCCCCGCCCCACCCCTGCAAACGGGAGCAAGGCCTGAGGAGAGCGTGCATGTCGGTGGGCAAGTGGCAGTTCTGGATTGATCGCGGCGGCACCTTCACCGACATCGTGGCCCGCCATCCGGACGGCCGGCTTTCCACCGCGAAGCTGCTTTCCGAGAATCCGGAACGCTACAAGGACGCCGCGGTGGCCGGCATCCGCCAGATCCTGGGCCTGGCACCCGGCGCCCCCCTGCCCGAGGGCGTGGTCGAGGCCGTGAAGATGGGCACCACCGTCGCGACCAACGCGCTGCTGGAGCGCAAGGGCGAGCGCGTGCTGCTGCTGGTGCCGCAGGGCTTCGCCGACATGCTGCGCATCGGCAACCAGGCGCGACCCCGGCTTTTCGACCTCAACGTCAAGCTGCCGGAATTGCTGCATGAACGCGTGGCCGAGATCGGCGGGCGGGTGACGGTGGATGGCACCGAGATCGCGCCGCTGGATGAGGCGGCGGCGCGCTCCGCGCTGAAGGCCGCCTTTGCGGATGGCATCCGTGCGGTCGCGGTCGTGCTGATGCATGCCTGGGCCCATCCGGCGCATGAGTTGCGCCTGGGCGAGATCGCCGCCGAGGAGGGCTTCACCCAGATCAGCCTCTCCCACCAGGCGAGCCCGCTGCCGCGCATCGTGCCGCGCGGGGATACGGCTGTCGTGGATGCCTATCTCTCGCCGATCCTGCGGCGCTATGTGGCGCAGGTCGCCGATGAGCTGGGGGGCCCCGTCCGATCGTCCGACGAAGTCGGGCGTGAATCGGCCGGGCAGCAACGCATCAAGCTGTATTTCATGCAGTCGAGTGGCGGCTTGGCCGAGGCGTCGTCCTTCCAGGGCAAGGACGCCATCCTCTCCGGCCCTGCCGGCGGCATCGTGGGCGCGGCCCGCACCGCCGCCATGGCCGGTTTCGAAAAGATCATCGGCTTCGACATGGGCGGCACCTCCACCGATGTGGCCCTCTATGCCGGCCAGTATGAACGCGCCTTCGAGACGGTGGTGGCCGGCGTGCGCATGCGCGCGCCGATGATGGCGATCAACACGGTGGCCGCCGGTGGCGGCTCCATCCTGAAGTTCGATGGCGCCCGCTATCGCGTGGGCCCCGAAAGTGCGGGCGCCGTGCCCGGCCCCGCCTGCTACCGCCGCGGCGGCCCGCTGACGGTGACCGACGCCAACGTCATGGTCGGCAAGGTGCAGCCTGCCTATTTCCCGGCGATCTTCGGGCCCGATGGCGACCAGCCGCTGGATGCCGGCGTTGTGCGCGAGAAATTTTCCGCACTCGCCGCCGAGATCGCGGCCGCGACCGGCACCACGCCGCGCCCCGAAGACGTGGCCGAGGGCTTCCTCCGCATCGCCGTCTCCAACATGGCGCATGCCATCAAGCAGGTCTCGCTGCAGCGCGGCTATGACGTGACGAAATACGCGCTGACCTGCTTCGGCGGCGCGGGCGGGCAGCATGCCTGCCTCGTCGCCGATGAGCTCGGCATGGAGACGGTGTTCATCCACCCCTTCGCGGGCGTGCTCAGCGCCTATGGCATGGGCCTGGCCGACCAATCCGTGATCCGCGAGGCGGCGATCGAGCGTGCGCTCGCGGCGGAGGGCATGGCCGCACTCGGGGAAAGACTGGCCGAGCTGGAGGCCGCGGGCCGCGCCGAACTCATCCGCCAGGGCGCCGATGGCGCGCGACTGGCCGCCACGCACCGCCTGCACCTGCGCTATGCCGGCACGGATGCCTTCCTGCCGGTCGCTTTCGGCCCGCATGCCGAGGTGCTGCACGAATTCACCGAGGCGCATCGCGCCCGGTTCGGCTTCGCCACGCCGGAGCGCGAGGTGATCGTCGAAGCCGCGCTGGCCGAAATCACCATGCCCGGTGAGGCCGTCGAGGAGGAAAAACTCGCCGTCCGCGCGCCGGGTGAGGCCGTGCCCGAACTCGGCCGCGTCAGCCTCTTCGCGCAAGGTGCCGCGCATGACGCCCCGGTGCATGACCGCGAGGCGCTGCGCGCGGGCGATGCCATCCGCGGCCCCGCCCTGATCCGCGAGGCCATCGCGACGACCGTGGTCGAGCCCGGCTGGGAAGCGCGCGTCACCTCGCTCAACCACATGGTCATGCACCGGATCGAAGCGCGCGCTGCCGCCCGCACGGCCGAGACGGGCCGCGTGGACCCGGTGATGCTGGAGCTGTTCAACAGCCTTTTCATGTCCATCGCCGAGCAGACGGGCGTCGTGCTGCAGAACACCAGTCTCTCCGTGAACATCAAGGAGCGGCTGGATTTCTCCTGCGCGATCTTCGATGTGGAAGGCCAGCTCATCGCCAATGCGCCGCATGTGCCGGTGCATCTGGGTGCCATGGGCGAGAGTGTCCGCACCGTCATCCGCCTGCGCGGCCAGACGCTGAAGCCAGGCGACGTGGTGGCGCTGAACAACCCCTACAATGGCGGCACGCATCTGCCGGACGTGACGGTCATCACGCCGGTCTTCGACGAGGCGACGGGCAAGGACATCCTGTTCTTCGTCGGCAGCCGCGGCCATCATGCCGATATCGGCGGCCTGACCCCCGGCTCCACGCCACCCGGTTCCGCCACGCTGGAGGAGGAGGGCGTCGTCATTGACGACTTCCTGCTGGTGGATGGCGGCCAGTTCCGGGAAGCCGAGTTCCGCGCCCTGCTGGCCGGCGCGAAATATCCCGCGCGCAGCCCCGATGTGAATGTCGCCGACATCAAGGCGCAGATCGCCGCCAATGAGATGGGCGTGCAGGAACTCCGCCGTGCCGTGCGCGAATTCAGTCTTGGCACCGTCCAGGCCTATATGCGCCACGTGATGGACAATGCGGAGGAGAGCGTGCGCCGCGTGCTCTCCACCCTGAAGGACGGGCATTTCGCGACCACCACGGATGACGGCACGCCGCTCGTCGTCGCCGTCCGCGTGGACCGCGAGAACCGCCGCGCCGTGATCGATTTCACTGGCACGGGGCCGGAGCGGCCGGACAATTTCAACGCGCCCACGGCGGTCTGCCGCGCGGTCGTGCTCTATTGCTTCCGCTCGCTGGTGGGTGAGGACATCCCGCTGAATGATGGCTGCCTGAAGCCCATCGAGATCATCGTGCCTCCGGCCAGTTTCCTGGCACCCACCTTTGGCCACGCCGTGGTTGCCGGCAACACCGAGGTCAGCCAGATGACCTGCAACGCGCTGCTGGCGGCACTCGACGCCTGCGCCAGCGCGCAGGCGACGATGAACAACACCCTCTTCGGCGACGCCACCTACCAGTATTACGAGACGACCTGCGGCGGCACCGGTGCCGGTCCCGGCTTCCACGGCACGTCGGCCGTGCAGACCCACATGACCAACACCCGCATGACCGACCCCGAGATCCTCGAGATGCGCTACCCCGTGCGGCTCGAGGAATTCGCCATCCGGCGCGGCTCGGGCGGCAAGGGCCAATGGAATGGCGGCGACGGCTCGCGCCGGCGCATCCGCTTCCTGCGCCCCATGCAGGCGGTGGTCGTGGCTTCGCGCCGCAACGTGGCCCCCCATGGGCTGCATGGCGGCGGCGACGGCGCGCCAGGCCGGCAATGGGTGGAGCGCGCCGATGGCCGCGTGACGCCCATCCCCGGTAATGCCGGCAAGGCCGACCTCGCGGTGGGTGACGTGCTCGTGGTCGAAACGCCCGGTGGTGGCGCCTGGGGAGAAGGGTGAGGCGGCTTCTCCTCCTCACGCTCGCCGCCGGCCTGCTGCTGCTGGCCGGCGCCTCGGCCTGGCTTTTGCCGCGCTGGCTCGACTGGGACCGGCATCGTGGTGCCCTGGCCGAGATCGCCTCCGAGCGGCTGGGCCGGCCGGTCGCGCTCGAAGGGCAGGTGGCCCTTGTCCTGCTGCCCCAGCCGCGGCTGGAAGCATCGCGCATCGTCATCGGCCAGGCAGCGGATGAGATCCAGATGTCGGCCCGCGCGCTGCGCCTCCGGCTCGATCTCTGGGCGCTGCTGCTGGGTCGGGTCGAGGTGCGCGAATTGGCGCTGGTCGGCGCCGACATCCAGCTCCCCTGGCCGCCCAATTCGCTGCCGGGCCTGGCCCCCCCACCCTGGCTGACGGCGCTGGATGCGCGGCTGGAGGAGAGCCGCATCCAGATCGGCGGCGCGGTGGTGGAGGGCGTGAATGCACGCCTCATGGCCGGCACGATCGGCGAGGCGCTGACGGCCGAGGGCAGCCTCGCATGGCGCGGCCGGCCGATGCGCTTCCAGGCCGTGCTGGGCCGCGCGGGCGATGCGGGGGTGGCGCCGCTCGACGTCACGGCCTCGGCCGCGGGCGCCGATCTGCGCGCGCGTGGCGTGCTGCTGACCGAAGGCGGCTTTGCCGGCCGGCTGGAGGCGGCGGGGCCCGATCTCTCGGCGCTGATCCCGGCCCCGCCCAGCGCCTTCCGCGCCACGGCCAATCTCGCGGCCGGGGCGGAGCTGGTGGTGGCGAACCAGCTGGAACTCACCCTCGGCGCTGATGCGGTGCGCGGCGGCGCGCTGCTGCGCCTGGTGCCGGAGCCGCGCTTCGAACTGACGCTGACCGCCCCCAGCCTCGACCTGGAACCCTGGCTCGCGGCGCTGCGCGGCGCCGGGGCGCAGGCGGTGCCGGTGGTCTTCGACGTCTCGGCCGAGGCCGCGCAATTTGGGCCGCTGCGCCTTACGGACCTGCGTGCCACCGCCAATCTGCAGAATGAGCAGCTCACCCTGGGCCGGGTCAGTGCCGCGATGGCCGGCGACACGACGCTGGAGCTTTCGGGTGGCGGCGGTGCCGCGCGGCTGGAGCTCGGCCTGCGCTGGCGCTCGGCGCGCCCGGCGGAATGGCTGGCAGCGGCGGGCCTCGCGCCGCGCTTTGTCCCGCCCGCCGGACCGGCCGGCGGCAGCCTGCGCCTCTCCTGGGAGGGTGGCGCCGTCTCGGTGACCGAGCTGGCGGCGAATCTGGGGCCAAGTCGCGTCTCCGGCGGCTTCGTCTGGCGGCCCGGGGCGCGGCCCAACCTCGCCCTTGGCCTGGAATTCGACGCGCTGGACCTGCCGCAACGCCCGGCCGAGCTCGCCAGCGCGCTGCGCGATGCGGCGGGCGAGGCCGATCTGCAACTCCGCCTCTCCTTCGGCACGCTCCGCCTGGGCGACGATGTGTGGGAGCGCCTGGCCCTGGATGGCGCGACCGAGGGCGGGCGCATCGTGCTGCGGCGTCTGGCGGGGCGGCATCTCGGCCTCGATGTCGTGCTGGCCGGCACCCTTTCCGGACCTGGCCCCGCCGCCCGGCTCAGCGAGATGACGCTGGAAGCCGAAGGGCAGGCCGCCCCGCTGCTTGGCCGCTTGGGCCTCACCCGGCCCGGCCTCGCCGCCGCGCCGCTTCGCCTCCGCCTTTCCGGGGGTGGGCCGCTGGATGCGCTGGCGCTGCGGCTCGAAGGCGACATCGCCGAGGCGCGGCTGGAGGCGCAGCTCACGCTCGACCTGCCGCAGGATCGCGTACAGACCCGGCTGACCGCGCGGCACCCCGGCGCGGTCCGGATGCTCGGCCTGGCGCTGGCCATCCCGCCACCCGACTGGATCGGCGAGGGCTCCTTCTCGCTCATCGCCAATCTCGGCTGGCGGCTCGCGGATGGGCCGCGCGCCTGGAACGCCGAGAGCTTCGAGCTGGTGGCGGGTGAACTGCGCGGCCGCGGGCAGGTGGCGCTCTCCGGCGAGCGCCCCGTGCTGAGCGGCCGCCTCGCGCTGGAGCGCCTGCCGCTGCCGGATTGGCGGGGCTTCGACCTTGCCGCCTGGCCCGGCCTCGAACTCGACCTCGCCATCGCGGCCGACCGCGTGGCGGCGCGCGGCTTGCCCGTGCTGGAGGCGGCTTCGGCCCGGTTGCGGGCCGACGCCACCTCGCTCCGCCTGGAGGAACTGCGCGCGAAGCTTGCCGGCGGCAGCGTCACGGCGGCGCTGCGGCTGGAACGCGGGGCGCCGCCGCGCCTCGTGCTCGAGGGCGGCATGACGGACATCGTGCTGGCCGCGCCGCTCACCGGCCGGCCGCTCGACATCGCGGCCGGCCGCATCTCGGGCGAATTGCGGGTGGAAGCGAGCGGGGCCACGCCGGAGGATTGGCTGCGCAGCGCCGCGGGGGAGGGCAGCCTGACCCTGCGCGACGGCGTGGTGCAGGGCTTCGACGCCCCTGCCGCCGCAGCCGCCCTGGGCTGGGCCGAGGCGGGCCCGGCGCTTCGCAGCGCGCTGGAAGGGGGGGCCACCCCCATCGAGCGCGGGCGCGTCGCCTTCACGCTGGCCGAGGGGCGCCTCACCATCACCGAGGCGGCGCTGGGCGCCGAGGCGGGGCTGGCGCTTGGCCTCTCCGGCAGCATTGACCTGCCGCAGGACCGCATCGCGCTGCGCCTCACCCTGCCGGTGCCCGAGGGCGCGCCCCCCGTGGCGCTGGAGGCGACCGGGCCGAGCCAGAACCCCCTGCGCTCTGCCGAGCTCGGCCCCTGGCGCGCCTGGCGGGCGGCCAACCCGCCCTGACCGGCCAGCCCGTGGACGGCGCGCGCGTGGCGGGGCAGGCTGCGCGCCGTTTCTTCGTGAACCCTGAGAGTGATCCTGAATGACCGAGACCCAGACCCGCGTGACTGCCCCCCGCGCTGCAGCCCCCCGTGCTGCTGCCTTGGCCCGCGCGGCGGAGATGTTCGACACGGGTGCCCTGAAGGCCCGGCTCACCGAATTCGTCGCCATCCCCTCCACCGCGCAGGACCCCGCCTTTGAGGCCGCGCTGCACCAGTACTTGGATCAGGCGATCCGCCCCTGGGTCGAGCGGCTGGGCTTCACCGTCACCATCCACCCCAACCCGCTGGAAGGCTTCGGCCCCATCCTGACGGCCGAGCGCATCGAAGATCCGGCGCGCCCCACCATCCTGCTCTATGGCCATGGCGACACGGTGCGCGGCATGGACGAGCAATGGAGCCCGGGGCTCACGCCCTGGACGGTCACCGAGCGCGACGGCCTCTGGTACGGGCGCGGCACGGCGGACAACAAGGGCCAGCACATCATCAACCTGATGGCGCTCGAAGCGGTGCTGGAAGCCCGCGGCGGCAAGCTCGGCGGCAATGTGAAGCTGGTGCTGGAGATGGCGGAGGAGCGCGGCAGCAAGGGCCTGCGCGAATTCGTCGCCGCGAACGCGAAGCTCCTGGCGGCGGACGCGCTGATCGCGAGCGACGGCCCGCGCGTCATGCCGGGGATCCCGACCATCGCGGTGGGCACGCGCGGCACCTTCCATTTCGACCTGGTGGTGAAGCTGCGCGAGGGTGGCGTGCATTCCGGCCATTGGGGCGGGCTGACGACGGACCCCGCGGTGATGCTGGCCCATGCGCTCGGCTGCATGATGGACCGCCAGGGGAAGATCCTGGTGCGCGACTGGCTGCCGCAGAACGGCGTGCCGGCCGAGGTGCGCGGCGTGTTGCAGGGCTGCGAAGTCGGCGGCGGCGGCGAGGCGGCGACGATTGACGCCGGCTGGGGCGAGCCCGGCCTCACCGCGGCCGAGAAGATCTATGGCTGGAACAGCCTGATCATCCTGGCGATGACCAGCGGCCAGCCGCAGGCGCCGGTGAATGCGGTCGCGCCCGATGCGCGCGCCCATTGCCAGATCCGCTACACCGTGGACACCGACCCCGCGACCTTCGCGGACAGCCTGCGCCGCCACCTGGATGCCAATGGCTTCCAGAATGTGGCGATCGAGAATGCCGGCATCCGCATGCCCGCCTCCCGCACCTCGCCCGACCACCCCTGGGTGCGCTGGGCGCGGGAGAGCATCGAGGCCTCGCTCGGCAAGGCCGTGCAGGTGATCCCCAACTCATCCGGCGGCTTGCCGGGCGATGTCTTCGTGGACCATCTGGGCGTGCCGCTGGTCTGGGTGCCGCACAGCTACAATGGCTGCAAGCAGCACGGGCCGGACGAGCACCTGATGCCCGCCCCCGCGCGCGAGGGGCTGCTGGCCTTCGCCGGCATGTGGTGGGATCTGGGCGAGAAGGCGGCCTGACCTTGCAAAGCCATCCGGCCGCAAGGCGGCCGGCGCCGCCCAACCGCGCGCATGGCCCGGTGCCCCCGTGGCGCGGCGAAGCCAAGCGGCCGGAGGCCGCGCCCGGCGCTTGAGGGCATTAAAATGATTCAGGCGGGCTTTTCGCCCGCCGGCAGCATGCCCTGGCCGAGCGTCAGCCCGCAGGCCTCGGCCAGGTGGACGGCGTCGAGCAGAAACTCGTGCCGCGTCTCGCGCTCGGCCGCGGCACTCGCCACCTTCATGTAGGTGATGACGTCCACGCCGATCCCGCCCTCGGTGATGGTGGCGAGGCCGATATCCGTGCGGTCGGCGACGAAGACCTCATCCTCGCGGATGCGCTGGCGCAACGCCTGGATGAAGCTCTCCAGCGCCTGCGGATTGGCGCCGGCGGTCACCGGCAGCGTCGTCTTCAGCAGGCGCAGCCGGCGCGAGCCGAGGTTGTTGATGGTGGAATCCGAGAGCTTGCCGTTCGGGATCACCATCACGCTGTCCTGCGCCGTGCGCACGCGGGTGGAGCGGATGCCGACATGCTCCACCGCGCCCTCGATCTCGCCGCTGCTGATCCAGTCGCCGCGCTGGAAGGGGCGGTCGGTCACCAGGATGCCGGCGCCGAAGACGTTGGACAGCGTCTCGCGCGAGGCGAAGGCGAAGGCCAGGCCGCCGATGCCCAGGCCGGCCACGATCCCGCCCGTCGGGATCGAGAGGAAATGCGCGACGCTGAGGAAGCCCGCCACCACCACCATCAGCCGCGCCGTGGCGAGCAGCAGGGTGAAGAGGATGTCGTCCGTCGCACTGGCCGAGCGGCTGGAGATGCGGGCCAGGATGATCCCCGCCGCGCCGAAGACGCGCCACGCCACGACGCAGGCGGCGATGGTGAGGCAGATGCCGAAGAAGGGCAGGGAGTAGCGCCGGAAATGCTCGGGCATCCCGATCAGGTCGGGGAAGAAGGCGGCGAAGCTCAACCCGATGACGATGCCGAGCGCCCAGGTGAAGCTGGCGCCGCTCTCCTCGCCGCCCACCATCGCGTCCATCCCTCGCCGTGCCAGCCGCGCGCCGAGGGTGCCGGTCAGTGCCGCGCTGGCCATCACCAGCAGGCCCGCCAGGACCTGCCAGTATTCCGTCTGCCCGATGCGCCCCAGCAGCGCCGGGGCATGCGCCTTCGCCTGCGCGCGCAGCTCGAAGAAGCGGGCGGGCGGGATCAGGCCGGGGGGCGTGGCCAACGGCGGGGGAAGGCTCTCCACCGCGTTGAAGATGTGGGCCGCGTCCCGCACGGTCTGTGCCGTGAAGCGCCAGGGCGCCTGGGCCTCCTGGCCCAGCGGCGCGATGACGATGCTGCCGGCAGGGTGGGCGAAGTGCACATAGGGCGCCCGGTCGGCCCCGTCATTGGGGATGGATTGCAGCCCGACGAGGCCAATATGGTCCAGCGCGCGGCGCAGGAATTGCGCGGCCATCGCGCCCTCGCCCTCGCGCAGCACCTCGGGGATAGCGGAGAGATCGAGCGCGGAAAGCGCCAGAGCGCGGCCCCCACTTTGCCAATCGGCCATGCCCTCCAGGAAGCTGCGCATGGCATCGCGCGGGTTGCGCATCTGCCGGTAGGCATCGGCGGGGGGGAAGCGGCCGCCCGTCAGCGCCAGCAGGTGCCGCCGCGCCGCCTCGCGCGTGGCGGCATCGGGCATGCGCAGACGCCACAGCCCGTCATCGCCGCGGCGGAGGGTGAGTTGAAGGCGCGCATCGCTGCCCGACTGGCTGAGCGTGAAGGGCACCTCGGCCGCGTCGGTCGCATGGGGAATGGCGCTGACGCGGAAGGTGGTGAGGTCGATCAGCGCGAAGAGCTCCTGCACCAGGCGAAGATGCTCCTGCCGCCCCAGCGCGGCCTCCTGCCCGGCGAAGTCCACGGCTGCGATGGCCAGCGCCCAGGCGTCGGAGCGCCCGCTGCGGGCCAGGTTCGCGCTGACGATGAATTGGCGGAAGGCATCGCGCGGGCTGGCCTGGCTCAGCCCGGTCGCGCCCGGCGGGCCTTGCGTGCGGGAGCCGGTCCACCACTCGCCATCGTCATAGCGGCCGGTGAAGCTGGCGCCGTCGCGGTCCATGACGAAGAGGAAGCGACCATTGTCGCTGCCCTGTGTCCATGTGCCCCGCAGCGCGCGGCCCTCGGCCACCGCCTCGATCCGCCCGCCATAGAGCGGGTAGCTGCCCGTCACGCGGTCGCCGTCCTGCTGCAGGATCAGGTGATCGCCATCGTCGCGCCAGCTCGTGATCCATTCGCCCGACCAGGGGCCATTGGCGAATGCGGCGAGTGGCAGCAGGAGAAACAGCGCGAGCGTGGCGAGGCGGCGCAGCACGCTCACGCCTCCAGCCTGTCGCATCGCTTGAGGTAGTCGTCGTTCAGCTCGATGCCGAGCCCGGGTCGCGTCGGCAGTGGCGCGTGGCCATCCACCACCTGGCGCTCATAGGGCGCATCCACGAGGTCGAGCCGGTCATCCTCCGGCCAGACGGGGAAGATCTCCTGGATGACGAAATTGGGAATCGAGAAGGAGAGGTGCAGGCAGGCCGCGGTCGAGATCGGCCCACCGCAATTGTGCGGCTGGACATAGACGCCATGCGCCGCCGCCAGCGCGGCGATGGCGCGCACCCCGGTGAAGCCGCCGGCGATGCCCATGTCCGGCTGCGCGAGCGAGAGGGCGCGGGCCTCGAAGAAGCGGCGGAAATCGCCGAGGGTGGAAAGGCGCTCGCCACCCGCGATGGCAATGCCGGTGCGCTCGGCCACCTCGCGCGCGGCACCGGCATCCTCGGCATCGGCCACCTCCTCCATGGCGAAGGGGCGGGTGTGGGCGATGCGGTTCCCGAAGCGGATGGAATCCATCGGCCACATGTTGCCGTGCAGTTCGACCAGGATGTCCATGCCGGGGCCGACCGCCTCGCGCACCGCTTCCACGCGGGCGACGGCGAGGTCTTCCATCACGCGGGAGATGTGCCGGTCCACATGGTCGCTTTTCCCGGCGGCGTTCAGCTTCATCGGGTCGAATTTGAGCGCGGTGTAGCCGCGCGCCTGCACGCCGAGTGCGGCCTTCGCGTAATCCTCCGGCGGGCCCAGGCCGCGATACCATCCATTGCAGTAGAGGCGCAGCCGCTCCCGGCAGGCGCCGCCCAGCAGCACATGCACGGGCACGCCCAGCGCCTTCCCCTTGATGTCCCACAGCGCCTCATCCAGCGCGCTGATCGCGGCCCCCAGGATCGGGCCGGGCACATGGCCCCAGAAGGTGTCGCGCCGCATCGAATCCGCGATGGCCTCGGTGCGGAAGGGATCGCGGCCGATCACCTTGGCGCGGGCCAGCTCCAGCACGATCTCGGCGCCGCCGCGCCCACCCACGCCATAGGCCAGGCCGATCTCGCCCGCGCCGCGGAGGCCCTCATCGGTCAGCACCTCCACCACCAGCACCGCATGGGTGGAGGCGCCCTCCTTCATCGGCGGGAATTGCGTGCGATAGACGCGGACGGCGGTGACCTTCATGGGCTTGGACTTTCCGTGCTCAGTCTCAGTATGATCCCGGCGTGTGCCAGGCGCCAAGGCCGCGTGCCAATGGAGGAAGCCCATGCAACGACGCCATCTCCTGGCCGCCATCGGCGCCGCCAGTCTCACGCGCGCGGCGGCGGCCCAGCCGTTGCCGGCCGAGATCCGGCTGCTGGTTCCCTTCGCCGCCGGGGGTGCCACCGACCTTCTGGCACGCCGCCTGCAGGTGATCCTGGAGCCGCGCGGAACCAAGCTGCTGGTCGAGAACCTGACCGGCGGCGGCTCGATGGTGGCGATGAACCGGCTGGCGCAGTCGCGGCCGGATGGGCGGACGCTCGGCCTCGCCAGCCACGGGCTGATCGCGCAGATCGCGGCGGGCGAGATCCCGCTCCGGCTCGACCAGTTCCAGCCGCTGGTGCGCGTGGCCGTGGATCCCTCCGTGATGGTGGTGGGCGCGCGCTCGCCCATCCGGGACATGGCGGGAATGCTGGCGGCGCTGCGCCGCGCGCCCGGCCCCACCATCGGCGCGGCGGGGCCGCTCGGCACCGTCGGGCATCTGCGCGTGATGGGCCTCGCGCAGGAGGCGGGGGGCGAGTTCACCTATGTGGGTTATCCGGGCGCCGCGCGCGTGGCCAATGAGCTGGTGGGCGGCCATCTCGACCTCGGTCTCGTCAAGCCCAATGACGTCTTCGGCCAGATCCGCTCTGGTGAGTTGCGCGTCGTCGCCGTCCTGGAGGATGAGCGCCTGCCGCAGATGCCCGATGTGCCGAGCATCACCGAGGCGGGGCTGGCAAGCTATCCCTATGGGCGCATGCAGCTCATGACCTATGCGTTGGCGCCGGCGGGCCTGCCGCCCGCACTGCGCCAGGCGCTGACGACGCTGCTGCGCGAGGCCGTGCTCTCGGCCCCCTTCCAGGCCAAGGCGAACGAAGACGCCTACCTGGCCGATGGCCTGGCGGGCGAGGCGTTGCAGGATGCCATCGCGCGCAGCTTCGAGGCGATCCGGACGGCGCAGGCGCGCGCCAGGGTCTGAGCCCGGGTCTGGCCGCCACAGCAGGACCGAGGCAGCGCATCAGCCCTGTCGCAACACACGCCGGAGGAACCCCCATGCCGTCAGAGGCGCGCTACGCCCATCCCGAAGCCATCGTCGAGACCGCCTGGCTGGCCGAGCACGGCGCCGACCCGAAGCTGCGCGTCTTCGACTGCACCACCTACCTGCTCTACGAGACCGGGACCGGCCGGCCCTATCGCATCGGCAGCGGGCGGCCGGATTACGAGGCGGCGCATATCCCGGGCTCTGCCTTCCTCGACCTGCAGGAGGAGCTGTCCGACACCAGCAGCCCCTTCAACTTCACCATGCCCGCACCCGATGTGCTGGCGGCGCGCTTCGCGGCCAAGGGCGTGGGCGAGGGGAGGCGCGTGGTGCTCTATTCGCGCAAGAACATGCAGTGGGCGACGCGCATCTGGTGGATGCTGCGCGCCATCGGCTTCGACGATGCGGCGGTGCTCAATGGCGGCTTCGACAAATGGGCCGCCGAGGGCCGCCCGGTCGAAGCCGGCACGCGGCACTATCCCGCCGCCACGCTCGCGGCGCGCCCGCGCCCTGGCCTCTTTGTCGGCAAGGCGGAGATGAAGGCCGCGATCGGCGACGCCACGACATGCACCATCAATGCCCTGGCGCCCGACCTGCACAGTGGCGCGAACCCGCGCTATGGCCGTGCCGGCCGGATTCCCGGCAGCGTGAACGTCCCCGTCGCCTCGCTGGTGGACCCCGCCAGCATAACGTTCCGCGCGCCCGGGGAGGTCGCCGCGATCTTTGCCGCGGTCGGCGCCGAGCCTGCCAAGCGCAAGCTGCTCTACTGCGGCGGCGGCATCGCGGCGACGCTCGATGCCTTCCTGCTGCACCAGCTCGGCCACACGGACCTCGCGGTCTATGACGCCTCGATGAATGAATGGGCGCGGGACGAATCCCTGCCCATCGAGACCGGCTGAACGCTGCGGTTCAGACGCTGCGCGCCGTGTAGCCGTGGCCGAGGCTGCGGCCCAGCACGGGGTCGTGCAGCGTCACGCGGAAATCGGCGGCAGGGCGGATGCCGCCCTGCACGGCCAGCGTGCCGCCGAACATCACCATCCCCGGGCCAGTCGGCACGCCGAGAGCGCGGGCCTTCTCCAGCAGGTCCTCCGGGTGGCGCATGGCGGCGACCAGGCCGCGCTGATACGTCACCCAGGCGCCGCCCTCCCGGATTTCGCTGTGGATTTCGAGCTGGTCCCAATGCGGCGCGACCTCCTCCCAGCGCCAAAGGGCGGCGCTGATGGGCTTCGGGCACATCTGCTTGGAGACGGGGATGGAATAGGCCTCCACCTTGCGGTCCGTGTGGTCCGAGCCGCAGCCGATGAAGCGGCCCTCGGGCGTTTCGATCAGCACCCACTCGCCCTCGCCGCTGCTGTCCTGGCCCAGCACATCCACGAGGGGCGCCTGGGTCAGCGTCTCGATGCCGGCGCGGTAGTAGCAGGGCACGGTGGCCGGCGGCGCGATGCCGAGTGCGGCCAATTCGTCGATATGCTCCTGCAGCTTGTGCGCGTCCCGCCCGGTCCAGCCGGCGATGACGAGGTCGGTGATGCCGAGGCGGATGGGCCCGCCATCCAGCGTGAAGTCGAGCATGCGCATGGGGCTGTCCTGGACAAGTTGTGGCGCGCATCGGAACATGGACGCACAGAAAAGGGGAGGGGGGCCGCATGGAAGATGTGGGCTTCATCGGGCTTGGCATGATGGGCCAACCGATGGCGATGAATCTGGCGGCCAAGCAGGTGCCGCTCACCACACTCGATGCCGCGGGCGTGACGCTGGAGGGCGTGCCCGTCGCGGCCGATGCGGCCGCGCTGGCCGGGGCCTGCCGCCTCATCATCCTGATGGTCCCCGACAGCCGCGCCGTGGCCGCTGTCATGGGCGGCCTGCTGCCGGCATTGCAGCCAGGCTCGCTCATCATCGACATGGGCAGCAGCGAGCCAGGCGAGACGCGGCGCTGGGCCATGGCGCTGGCCGAGAAGGGCTGCGGCATGCTGGATGCGCCGGTCTCGGGCTCGGTCCCCAAGGCGCGCGCCGGCACGCTTGCCATCATGGTGGGCGGCGCGGATGCGGATTTCGCCCGCGCCGAACCGGTGCTGCGCGCGATGGGCGAGGCGATCATCCGCACCGGCACCATCGGCAGCGCGCATGCGATGAAGGCGCTGAACAACTACGTCTATGCGGCGGGCCTGCTGGCGGTGAGCGAGGCGGCGCAGATGGCCGAGGCGCAAGGGCTCGACCTCGGCATCTTCGCCCAGGTGCTCAATGCGAGTTCGGGCCGCAACATCGCCTCTGAGACGAAGCTGGCGCAGGAGATCACTTCGCGCCGCTATGCCGGCGGCTTCCAGCTCGGCCTCATGCGCAAGGACCTGGAGACGGCGGGCGGCATCGCGGCCGCGACGGGCGCCGAGGCGCCGCTGCTGGCGCTGCTGCGCGCGCGCTGGACCGAGGCGCTGTCCGCCTTTGGCCCACGCGCGGACAACACCGAGATTCATCGCTTCATCACCGGAAACGCCAAGTCATGACCATCACCCGCCGCGCCGCTCTCGCAGCACCCGCCCTGCTCGCGCCGCTCGCGGCCAGCGCGCAATCCTGGCCGGAGCGGCAGATCCGCATCGTCGTGGCCTTCCCGGCCGGCAGCGTGACCGACAGCCTGGTGCGCAACCTGGTGGAACCCCTCTCGCGTGAGCTGGGGCAGACCGTGATCATCGACAACCGGCCGGGCGGCAATGGTGTGGTCGGCACCATGGCGGTGAAGGGTGCGGCGCCCGATGGCTACACCATCGCCGTGCTGAGCGTGACCAATGGCGCGCTGAACACCTACCTCGTCCGCAACCTCGCCTATGATCCGATGCGCGATTTCACCCAGATGGGCTTCCTGGCCGAGGCGCCCTATCTGCTGGTGGTGCCGAATTCCTCGCCCGCGCGCAACGTCGCGGAATTGCTGGAGCTGGCGCGGCGCCGGCCGGGCGAACTGACCTTCAGCCACGGCAATGCCAGTGCCTTGATCGGCAGCGAGCTGATGAACCGGCTGGGCGGCGTGCGCATGCTGGCCGTGCCCTCGCGCGGCGGGCCGGAGGCGCTGACCGAAGTGCTGGCCGGCCGCATCGATTCCACATTGACGGACTTCGCCTCCGGCCTCGCGCAGGTGCGGGAAGGGCGGGTGCGCGCGCTGGGTGTCACGACGCCGGGCGCCTTCCCGCTGGCGCCGGAGATCCCGCCGATCTCGGCCACGCTGCCGGGCTACGAGCTGACGGTGTGGTTCGGCCTCGCCGCGCCCACGGGCACGCCGGCGCCGGTGGTGGGGCGTTTCAACGAGGCATTGGCCAAGGTGCTGGCCCTGCCGGAGGTGCGGGAGCGCCTGGGGCGCCTCGGCTTCGCGCCGCGCGCCATGCCGCCGGAGCAATGGCGCGACTATCTGCAGGCGCAGATCACGAAATTCACGCAGCTGGCGCGCGAGGTGGGGCTGGAGCCGAGCTGAGGGCGCAACCGGGGCGCGGGTTCAGCCGTTCCAACGCCAGTCCGTTGGAGCGCAGCCATGCCCCGCACGATTCTCCTGCTGTTCGCCGGCATGTTTCTCATGGCGCAGGGCGTCCCCGCGCCAGTGCCGCGTGACATTCCCGGGCCTGCCCCGGCGCCGGGCGTGACACCGCCCGAGCGCCTGGAGCGGCAGCCGATCCGCCCCGATGGCGTGATCATCCCCGCGCCCATTCCCCGCGACGGCGTCATCCAGCCGCCGGCCACGCCGCCCATGCCGCAGGCCGATGTGCCGGACGAAACGCCCGGCACCACGCGCGTGATCCCGCCGCCGAATGACGGCATCCGCGGCCCGCCGGGCTTGCAGATGCGCTGAGCGCGCCTAGCCGATCTTGTGATCGGCCATCTTCTCCAGCGCCTGGACCATGCCCGAATGGTCCCACTGGCTGCCGCCCATCGCGGCGCAGGCCGAGAAGAGCTGCTGCGCGGAGGCCGTGTTCGGCAGCGCCACGCCCAGTTCCTTCGCCGATTGCAGCGCCAGGTTGAGGTCCTTCTGGTGCAGCTCGATCCGGAAGCCTGGATTGAAGGTGCGGTTGATCATGCGCTCCGCATGCACTTCCAGGATGCGGCTGTTCGCGAAGCCGCCCATCAGCGCCTGGCGAACTTTCGCCGGATCAGCGCCGGCCTTGCTGGCGAAGACCAGCGCCTCGGACACGGCCTCGATGTTCAGCGCCACGATGATCTGGTTGGCGACCTTGGTCACCTGGCCCGCGCCGTTCTCACCCACGCGGGTGATGTTCTTGCCCATCAGCTGGAACAGCGGAAGGGCGCGCTCAAAGGCCGCTTCGGGGGCGCCGATCATGATGGTCAGCGCGGCGTTCTTTGCGCCGATCTCGCCGCCCGAGACGGGCGCGTCAATGTAGTCGCAGCCCAGCGCGTTGATCTTCGCCGCGAAATCCTTGGTCGCTGTGGGGCTGATCGAGGACATGTCGATGACGAGCTTGCCGGCCGAGAGGCCCGCCGCCACGCCATTGGCGCCGAACAGCAGGCGCTCGACATCGGGGGTGTCGGGGACCATCAGGATGATGATCTCGGCCGCCTTCGCGACCGCCGTGGCGTCCGCCACAATGGTGAAGGCCGCGCGGCTCTCGGCGGTGAGCGAGGCGCGCTCGGGCGCGATGATGGTGTGGCCCGCCTTGGCGAGGTTCTGCGCCATGGGCAGGCCCATGATGCCGAGGCCGATGAATCCGATGTTCATGTCTGTGTTCCCTGTCCCTTAACCGCGATACTTCGCGAACCAACCCAGGCCCGCGACCGTCTCGGCCTTCGGGCGATATTCGCAGCCGATCCAGCCGCGGAAGCCGCTGGCGTCAATCGCGTTGAAGACGAAATCCCAATTCACTTCCCCCGTGCCCGGCTCGTTGCGGCCCGGATTATCGGCCACCTGCATGTGGGCGATGTAGGGCAGGAGTTCCGTGGCGCGGCGCGCCACGTCGCCCTCGGTGATCTGGCAGTGATAGAGGTCGAATTGCAGGCCGACACGGTCCATGCCCAGCGCGTCAATGATGCGCGTCGCTTCCTTGGTCGTGTTCAGGAAGAAGCCCGGGATGTCGCGATGGTTGATCGGCTCGATCACCGGCTTCACGCCGACCTTCGCGCATTCCTCGGCGGCGAAGTCGAGGTTGGCGGCGTAGCAGGAGAGCAGCGTGTCGCGCGCCGCACCGGCGGGCGTCAGGCCCGCCATGACGTGCAGCCGCGGACATTTCAGCGCGGCGCTGTATTCCAGCGCGCGCTTGATGCCCTCGCGGAACTCGGCGCGGCGTTCGGGCAGGCAGGCCATGCCGCGCTCGCCCGCGTTCCAGTCGCCCGGGGGCGCATTGAACAACACGTTGGCGAGGCCGTTCCCCTCCAGGCGCTTCGCGATTTCGGCGGCCGGATGCTCATAGGGGAAGAGGAATTCCACCGCCTCGAAGCCCGCCGCGCGGGCGGCGGCGAAGCGGTCGAGGAAGGGCACCTCGTTGAACATCATGGAGATGTTCGCGGCGAATTTGGGCATGGTTTGCTCCTTGGACGGGGGACGCTTTAGGCGTTTCCACTCAGATAATCCATGGCCGCGCGCACGCCCTCGGGCTTGTGCGGGATGCCCGCGATGCGCAGCCCCATCTCGATCCCCGTGAGCGTGCCCATCAGGTGCAACTCGCCGATATCGCCGAGATGGCCGATGCGGAAGACGCGGTCATTCAACTGGCCGAGGCCATTGCCGAGGGACATGTTGAACCGCTCGCCGATGGTGGCGCGCAGGCCATTGGCGCTGTGGCCCTCGGGCAGGCGCACCGCCGTCAGCACCGAGGAATAGTGGCGCGGCTCCTCGCACTGGATCTCCAGCCCCCAGGCGCGCACGGCGCGGCGCGTCGCTTCCGCCATGCGGTCGTGGCGGGCAAAGACATTGTCGAGCCCTTCCTCGAAGATCATGTCGAGCGCCGTGTCCAGCGCGTAGAGCATGTTCGTCGCGGGCGTGTAGGGAAAATAGCCCGTGGCGTTGGACGCGATCATCGGCGCCCAATCCCAGAAGCTGCGCGTGAGCTTGGCATGCTTGCTGGCAGCGATGGCCTTGGCCGAGACGGCGTTGAAGGAGAGGCCCGGCGGCAGCATCAGCCCCTTCTGCGAGCCGGAGACGGTGACATCCACGCCCCAGGCATCATGCTTGAACTCCATGGAGCCGAGGCCGCTGATGGTATCCACCAGCAGCAGCGCCGGGTGGCCGGCCGCGTCGATGGCGGCGCGGACTTCGGCGATGCGGCTTGTGCAGCCCGTGCTCGTCTCATTGTGGACGACGCAGACGGCCTTGATCTCATGCGCCTTGTCGGCGCGCAGATAGGCCTCGATGGCGTCCGGCTCGGCGGCGCGGCGCCAGTCGCCCTTCAGGAATTCCGGGCGGATGGCCAGGCGCTCGGCCATCTCGCGCCAGAGGCTCGCGAAATGGCCTGTCTCGCACATCAGGACGCGGTCATTGGGGCTGAGCGTGTTCACCAGGGCGGCTTCCCAGGCGCCGGTGCCGGAGGCCGGGAAGATGATGACGTTGCTCTCGGTCTGGAAGATTTTCTTGACCTTGGCCAGCACCTGCTTGCCCATCACGCCGAAATCCGGGCCGCGGTGATCCATCGTCGGGTTGTCGAGCGCGCGCAGCACGCGATCCGGCACGTTGGAGGGGCCGGGAATCTGCAGGAAATGGCGGCCGGGCGTCGTGCGGGTCTGGAAATAGGCCATGGGGTCCTCCTGGGTTGCCCCCTCATGCCCCGAACAAGGCCCTGCTGCCAATGAGTTCGGCTTGTGGGGCGGATAAGGATTATCCATCTGGCGCCAGGCCGAAGCGGGGCTAGAAAGGCGGCATGAACGCCATCGCACCCGCTATCGGAGATTCCCGCCTGGCCCGCCGGCTGCAAAGCGAGACGGAAGGGGAGGTCCTTTTCGCCTCCGCCGATCGCGGCCGCTATGCGACGGATGCAAGCATCTACCAGGTCGAGCCCATCGGCGTGTTGGTGCCCAAGACCAGCGCCGATGTCGAAGCCGCCATGGCGATCTGCCGGGAGGAGGGCATCCCCGTCCTGCCGCGCGGTGGCGGCACCAGCCAATGCGGGCAGACCGTGAATCGCGCCCTGGTGCTGGACTGCACCAAGCATCTGCGCCGCGTGCTGAGCGTGGAGGGCGACACGGCGCGCGTGGAACCTGGGATTACGCTGGGTGCGCTCAACGAGGCATTGAAGAGCAGCGGGAAATTCTTCCCGGTGGACCCCTCCACCTGGCAGCGCTGCACCATCGGCGGCATGGCGGGCAACAATTCCTGCGGCTCCAAATCCATCCGCTACGGCCTGATGGCGGACAATGTGCGCGCGATTGATGCCATCCTCGCCGATGGCTCGCGCCATGTCTTCGGCGAGAACGCGCCCAACACGGACCTCGTCGCCCGACTGCACAGCCTGGGCGAGCGCGAGGCGGCTGAGATCGCGGAGAAGTTTCCGGCGCAGCTCCGCCGCGTCGGCGGCTACAACCTTGATGCGCTGACGCCGGATGCGCGCGCCAATGGCCGCGGCAACCTCGCGCGGCTGCTGGTGGGCAGCGAGGGGACGCTCGCTTTCTCGGCCGCCCTCGACCTCAGGCTCTGGCCGATCAAGCCGCGCAAGGTGGTGGGCATCTGCCAGTTCCCAACCTTCCGCCGCGCCATGGAAGCGTCGAAGTACCTCGTCTCGCTGGACCCCGAGGCGGTGGAACTGGTGGACCGGACGATGATTGATCTGGGCCGTTCCATCCCGATCTATCGCGCCACCATTGACCAGATGGTGATCGGCGAGCCGGACAGCCTGCTCATCGTCGAATTCCATGGCGATGATGATGCGAAGCTGAAGCGGCAACTGGCCTCGCTCGATGAGATGATGGGCGATCTCGGCCTGCCGGGGCAGGTGGTGCATGCCATTGATGCCGGCTTCCAGGCCGCCATCGCCGAGGTGCGCGAGGCCGGGCTCAACATCATGATGAGCCAGAAGCAGGACGCGAAGCCGGTCTCCTTCATCGAGGATGCGGCCGTCGCCCTGGAAGACCTGCCCGACTACACCGAGCGCCTGACCGCCGTCTTCGACGAATACGGCGTGAAGGGCACCTGGTACGCCCATGCCAGCGTCGGCTGCCTGCATGTCCGCCCCGTGCTGAACATGAAGGAAGGCGGCGACGTCCGGAAGATGCGCGAGATCGCCGAGCGCTGCTTCGAACTGGTGCGCGAATACAAGGGCAGCCATTCCGGCGAGCATGGCGACGGCATCGTCCGTTCCGAATTCCATGAGAGCATGTTCGGCCCCCGGATCGTCCGCGCCTTCGAGGCGGTGAAGGATGAGTTCGACCCGAACGGGTTGCTGAACCCCGGCCGCGTCGTGCGCCCACCGCGTATGGATGACCGCACGCTGTTCCGCTATCCGCCCGACTACACGCCGCTCCCCGATGTGAAGCCGGTGCTGGACTGGTCGGCGCATCCGGGGCCGCAGGCCGGCCTCCTGGGCGCGGTCGAGATGTGCAACAACAACGGCACCTGCCGGAAGTTCGACGCCAACGTCATGTGCCCGAGCTACCGCGTGACGCGCGACGAGCAGCACCTCACGCGCGGCCGCGCCAATACGCTGCGCCTCGCGCTCACCGGCCAGATCCCGGGCGGCATCGCGAGCCCCGAGGTGCAGGAGGCCATGTCGCTCTGCGTCTCCTGCAAGGGCTGCAAGCGCGAATGCCCGACCGGCGTGGACATGGCCCGCATGAAGATCGAGGTGCTGGCCGCGCGCAATGCGAAGGAAGGCGTGCCCCTGAAGGACAAGCTGGTCGCCTGGCTGCCGCGCTATGCGCCCTGGGCGGCGAGCCTCCCCTGGCTCGCCAACCTCAGGAACCGCGTGCCGCTACTGGCCAAGCTGATGGAGCGCGTGACGGGCATCGCGGCCGACCGCAAGCTGCCCGAATTCGCCGCACCGCCCTTCCTCGATCGGGACGGGTGCCGCAAGGAGGGCCAGGCGCGTGAGGTGCTGCTCTTCGCCGACACCTTCAACCGTTACTTCGAGCCCGAGAACCTGCACGCGGCCGTGCGCGTGCTCAACGCGGCCGGCTATTCGGCGCAGGTGGCGAGTGCCGGTGGCCGCCCGCTCTGCTGCGGCCGCACCTACCTCGCCGCCGGCATGGTGGAGGAGGCGCGGGCCGAGGCGCGTCGCACGCTGGCGGTGCTGGCGCAGTCCGACGCACCGGTGCTGGGCCTCGAACCCTCCTGCCTGATGACCCTGCGCGATGAATTCCTGGCCTTGCTGCCGGGGCCGGAGAGCGAGGCGCTGTCCAAGCGCGCCTTCCTCGTCACCGAATTCCTGGAGGCCGAGGGCACGCTGCCCGCGCTGAAGCCCGGCGCGCCGGCCGCGCATATCCATGGTCATTGTCACCAGAAGGCCTTCGGCGCGTTTCCTGCCGCGGTGAAGGCGCTGCGCCGCGTGCCGGGCATGGAGGTGAAGCCCATCGCCTCCTCCTGCTGCGGCATGGCCGGCGCCTTCGGCTATGAGGCGAAGAACCTGGAGACATCCAAGGCCATGGCCGAGCTTTCCCTGCTTCCTGCCGTGCGCGCGGCCGCGCCCGGCGACGTGATCGTGGCCGACGGCACCTCCTGCCGGCACCAGATCGCGGACCTGGCGGGGCGTGAGGCGCTGCACTCCATCCGTGTGCTGGACCGCTCCCTGTGAAGGACATTCTCGAATTCTGGTTCGCGGATGGGCCGGACCAGTTCCGCCAGGCCTGGTTCACGAAGGATGCGGCCTTCGACGCCGAGATCGGCCGCCGCTTCGGCACGCTGCTGACCCCCGCGCGCGAAGGCGCGCTGGACGCCTGGGCCGAAACGCCTGAGGGCGCGCTTGCCCTTCTCATCCTGCTCGATCAGTTCCCGCGCAACCTGTTCCGCGGCACGCCGGACGCCTTCGCCAGCGACGCGCATGCCCAGGCGCTGGCGCGGCGAGTGGTGCTGGAGCGGCGGCTCGACCTCAAGCTCGCGCCGATGCAGCGCGTGTTTCTCTATCTGCCCTTCGAGCATGCGGAATCGCTGGAGGCGCAGAACATCTCGGTGGCGCTGTTCGAAGGGCTGCGCGACTGGCCAGCGCATGCGGCACCGGGGGGCGTCATTCCCTATGCCTGGGCGCATCGCGCGGTCATCGCGCGGTTCGGCCGCTTCCCGCATCGCAACGCCGTGCTCGGCCGCGAGAGCACGGCGGCTGAACTCGCTTATCTGGCGCAGCCTGGCGCCGGCTTCTGATCAGAAGAGGTAACGCAGCCGCGCCGTACCGGCGAGCTGCTGCACATTGGCCGAGAATTCGCCATCCAGCCTGGCACCCAGCGCGAGGCCCGGGCGCAGCTCCGTCTCCAGCCCGGCCGAGACCAGCGCCGCATTGGCATCCGGCCGCGCGCCCAGCACGGTGAAGCCCGGCGCGTTCAGCCCGGCGAAGCCCATCTGCAGGGATTGCTCCCGCATCGCGTAGTAGCCCCAGGCCGCGCGGCCCAAGGCGGTGAGCGTCTGGCCGCCGAGCGCCCAGCTTCCCTGCGCCTGCACGCCCAGCTCGGTCCGCAACGTCGTGTTGGTGCCGCCCGCGACGGTCAGGCCTGCCGCGCTTGCCGTGGATTCCGTGAAGCTGCCATTGCGCACCGCCTGCACCTGCAGCGCGGCGAAGGGCTGCCAGCGCGCGCCGGCCCAGGCGAGCCCGTCCTGCCGCGCCTCGACGCGGCCCGAGGTGAGCTGGTTGGAGGCATTGCCACGCAGCACGCTGTTGTCGAGGAAATAGAGCGTGCGCTTGCTGTCCACCTCCATCCAGGTGAGGGCGGCTGCGGCGGCGAGGGTGACGCCGCCGAGGCGCGTGCTGCCATGCAGGCCGATCTGGCCGAGGTTGGAGGTGGCGCTGCCCTGGCCACCCGAGAGGCTGGCACTGCCGCCACCCGCCGCGATGGCGATGCCGGCCAGGCTTTCGCGCCCCAGCAGCATGTCCCAGCCCAGCACGAAGCCCGCGCTGTTCGCGCTTCGCGTGGCCGTGCCCGAGCCTGCATCGCCGCTCGTGCGGTTCACGGCGCCGATCGCGGCGCCCCAGACGGCGTGGCGCTTGGTGTTGGCGGCTGGCGCATCGCCATCGCCGCCGGGCTGGCGCAGGCGGCCACCCAGCAGGCTTTCCCGCCCATAGCCCAGTGGGTCGAGCAAGGCTGCCATGAACTGCTCCCCCGCCAGCAGGCCGAGGCCGATGCTGGTGGTCGCCACCTCGCCCGAGAGCTGGCTGATCGCCAGCGGGAGCGTGGCGGCGGGCTGGTTGTAGATGTTGAACAAGCCGCTCAGGTCGCCGCCAGCGCGTCCCGCTGCGTCGAGCGCGGCCGCCGGGGCGCGGATATTCGCGGGCAGGGCGGCGGGCAGGGCGCCCTGCGGATTGGCAGCGGGCGTCACCACCACTTCGCCCGGCTGGGCGGGCGGGACGGGCACCGGGCCCGGCAGCAGCGGATGCGGCGAGAGGGTCAGGCGCACCTCGCGCTCGCCATAGGTGATGGCGTAGTTCACGCCCGGGCCGAAGCTCGCCTCCACGCGCGCGAATTGGCCGAGCCGCCCTTCGCCCGCCGCGATCAGCGTCCGCGCCGTGCCGAAGCCGAAGCCTTGACCCTGGTGGAGCAGCCGGAGCGTGCCGTCGAGCAAGGCGAGGCGCGAGACGTCAATCCGGTCGGCGGCTTGGGCGCCGACCTCCATCAGGGCCATGCCGCGCGGCGCGAAGACCAGGTCGCCCGCCACGCGCAGCGTGCCGATGCCGTTGCCGGGCGCGATCACGCCGCCGGGCCCGACGGCGGTGCGCGGCAGGGTTCCGGTGCCGGTGACCACGCCGCCCGGCCCCAGATTCAGCGCGCCGGCCTCGGCCAGCATGCCATTCACCCGCAGCACGGCCTGGCTGACCGAGGTGAGCCCCGTATAGGCCTGCCGGCCTTCCACCGTGACCTCGCCCGAGACCACCTCGACGCGGCCGGTGCCCGAGATCAGGCCGGCGAAGGTGATGGCGTCGCTGCGGTTGAAGGCCAGCACGCCGTTGTTGCGCACGTCGCCCTGGATGGCGCCCGTGGTGCCGCCATCGCCGATTCTAAGGCCCGCGCCCTCGGAGATGCTGGTGCCACCGGTGTAGCTGTGGGTTCCCGTGAAGGTGACCCCGCCCGAGAGGATCTGCACAAAGCCGCTGCCGGTGATCTGCCCGGCGAAGCGGCTCGCATCGCCGCGGTCGAAGGCGAACTCGCCGTTGTTCAGCACATGGCCGAGGATCTCCCCGGTGCCGCAGCCGCAGCCCAGGCGCAGCCCGGCGCCGGGTTCGATGGTGGTGCCGCCGGTGTAGCTGTTGGCACCGGTCAGCGTCACGCCACCCGAGAGGATACGCACCGCCCCCGCGCCGGCGATCTCGCCGGCATAGGTCGTCGCGTCATTGCGGTTGAACGCCAGCTGGGCGCCGGCATTGAGCAGGACGCCCTCGCCCGAGATGCGCCCCGAACCGCCGCCATCACCGATCCTGAGGCCGCCGCTTTCCACGCGCAGTGGGCCGGAGAAGGTGTTGGCGCCGGTGAAGGTGACGAAGCCGGGCCCGGCGAGGGTCAGCCGCCCCGGCCCGCTGATCACGCCGCCCAGCGTGAGCCCCTGATCGGGCGCGACCGCGATGGTGCCTGACCCGTCGAGCGCTATCGCGCGCGGGCTGGTGAAGCCCGCCGTGGCGGCCAGGGTGCCGCCCCGGAAGCTCAGGCCGGCGCCGGGTGGGCCGATCTCCGCATCGCTGGCGGCGCGCAGCACGCTGCCGCCCGGCAGGGGGATGAACTCCTGCGCGAGGCCGCCGGCCGGGAGGCCAAGACTGCCGAGCAGAGCCAGCAGGATGCGGCGGCGCACCGCGATGCCCTCGTCTTCGAAATCCATGGAGCGTGCCATGTCTCAAAGTTTAGAGACGGTTCATGGAGCGGTAAACTGCTCACATCGCTCGCCAGTCCCGGTCCAGGCGCCAGCGTTTGACCGCGCGCGAAGATGGGTCCAATTCGGGTTCCTTCCGATCACGTCCAGGACAACGCCATGCAACTCGTCGGCCGCACCCTCTCCCCCTTCGTTCGCCGTGTCGCCGTGACGCTGTCGGTCCATGGCCTGCCCTTCGAGAGCCTGGCGCTGTCCACCGTGACGGATGGCGCTGCCATCAAGGGCTACAACCCGGTCGGCCGAGTGCCGTCGCTGATCCTCGATGATGGCGAGGTGCTGATCGATTCCAGCGCCATCATTGACCATCTGGACGAGCTGGCCGGCCCCGGCGCCCTCACCCCCCGCGCGGGGGCCGAGAGGCGGCAGGTGATGCGGGCGGTGCAGATCGCCCTCGGTGCCACGGAGAAGAGCGTGGCCGCCTATTACGAGGGCCAGCGCCGGCCCGAGGGCCTGACCTGGGCAGAGGGGCTGGCCAATCTGGAAGCCCAGGCGATGGGTGGATTCGCCGCGCTGGAGGCCATGCTGACCGGCGATTTCCTCTGCCTCGGGCGCCTTACCCAGGCGGATGTGACCGCGCTGTGCGGCCATGATTTCGCGATGCGCGTCATGCCGGACCTCATCGCCGGGCGTTTCCCGCGCCTCAGCGCCCTGGCTGCGCGGCTGAATGCCGATCCGCGCATCGGCGGCACCGCCTTCAAAGGGTGAGATCGCCCGCGGGCCAGCAACCGGCAGCGCGCTAAACTATGTCTTAAGCGGAATGACGTAACGGTCACGGGACGGGGCAAGCTCCCTGTGCTGCACTGCACAAATTGGGTATTGAACTCTGACCAAATGCCCTTAGATACGATTTCGTAACGGGAAGAATCGCAAGCACGGCTCCACCAGACCAGAGGGGGTTCGCATGCTTCGTCGTCATTTCATCACCGCAGCGTTGACCGCGCCGGTGGTGCTTCGCACCCACGCCGCACGGGCGACCGAGGCGGTGGACGTGGAACTGGTCCTGGCGGTGGACGTCTCCCGCTCCGTGGACAATGAAGAGCAGGAGATGCAGTTCAAGGGCTATGCGGCCGCCTTCCGCGACCGCCGCCTGGTCGAGGCCATGGCCCGCGGGCCGGTCGGCTCCATCGCCTGCACCCTCTTCACCTGGTCCGACTGGAACATCCAGGAGCATCTGGTCCCCTGGATGAAGCTCGACGGCCCGCAATCGGCCGAGCGCTTCGCCCAGGCGATTGATGCGGCGCCGCGCCGGACGCATCTCTACACCTCCATCTCCGGCGCGATGGATTACGCGGCCCGCCTCTTCGGCCAGGGCTACGAGGGCACGCGCCGCGTGGTGGACATCTCGGGCGATGGCATCAACAATTCGGGGCGCGAGGTGGGTGCGGCGCGCGAGGATGCGCTGAACCAGGGCATCGTGCTGAACGGCCTCGCCGTGCTCGACCGCACGCCGCCGCCACCCGGCCTCGGCGCCATGCAGCCGCTCGATGAATATTACCGGGAGCGCGTGATCGGCGGCCCCGGCGCCTTCCTGATGGTGGCGGATGGCTTCGAGAGCTTCGAGCAGGCGGTGCGCCGCAAGATCATCCGCGAGGTGGCGGTGGCGCCGCCGCCCGGCCCCTTGGTGGAACGCGCCTTCGGCTGACTCAGCCCTCGAGGTGGCGGCGCGGCCGGTGCCGCGCCAGCAGCCCATCCACCGGGCCTGCCACCAGCGCCATCATCCAGATGGCCGCGGCGACGAGGACGATGCTGGGCCCGCTCGGCACGTCCAGATGGTAGGAGGCGAGCAGCCCCACCAGCGTCGCCGCCACGGCGATGCCGACGGCCGCCAGCACCATGCCGCCCAACTCCCGCGCCAGATGCCGCGCCGCGATGGCGGGCAGCATCATCAGCCCCACCGCCATCAGGCTGCCCACCGCCTGCAAGGCCGAAACGAGGTTCAGCACCGCCAGCGCCAGCAGTCCCAGATGCCAGACGCTGCCGCGCAGCCCCACCGCCTGGGCGAAGCTCGGGTCGAAGCATTCCAGGATCAGCGGCCGCCAGGCGAAGGCGAGGAAGAGAAGGGTGGCACTCGCCGCACCGCCCATCAGCAGCAGCGCCGCGTCATCCACGCCGAGCACCGAGCCGAAGAGCAGTTGCGTGAGCTCGACGGCCGAGCCGCGCCAGGAGATCAACGTGACGCCGGCCGCGAGCGCGGTCAGGTAAAGCCCTGTCAGCGCCGCATCCTCCCGCCCGCCCGTCGCCCGCGCCAGCGCGCCGGCGCCCAGCGCCACGACCAGCCCGGCGAGCAGCCCGCCCAACGCCAGCGCCGGCAGCCAGAGCCCGGCCACGACGAAGCCGAGCGCCACGCCCGGCAAGATGCCATGCGCCAGCACGTCACCGGTCAGGCTCATCCGGCGCAGCATGAGAAAGACGCCAAGCGGCGGCGCCGAGAGGCTGATGGCGAGGCAACCCACCAGGGCGCGGCGCAGGAAGCCGAATTCGGCGAAGGGCGCGATCAGCGCCTCATACAACATGGCTCAGGCGGCTTCGCGCTCGCAGGGGCCGGCACCCTCGGCCCAGGCCTCGGACATCATGCGTGCGCGGAGCCGGTTCTCGGCCGAGAGGACGCTCTCCGTGGCACCGCAGGCCACCGCCTCCCGCGCCAGCAGCAGCGTCTCGGGGAATTCGCGATGGACGAGGTCGAGGTCGTGCAGGACGGCCAGGATGGTCCGGCCCTCGCCATGCCAGCGGCGCATGACGCCGAGCAGGTCCGCCGCGGTGCGGGCGTCCAGCGCGTTGAAGGGCTCGTCCAGCAGGATGACGGGGGCGTCCTGTAACAGGAGGCGGGCGAAGAGCACGCGCTGGAACTGCCCGGCGGAGAGCGAGCCCACGGGCCGCCGCGCGAAGCCATGCAGGCCCACGGCATCGAGTGCCATCTCGACCCGCGCGGGGTCCGGCGTGGCACGGAAGGCGCCGCTCTCGCCCCAGAGGCCGAAGAGCACGGCGTCCCGGCAGGTCAGGGGAAAGGCGCGGTCCAGCATGGCCTGTTGCGGCAGCAGGGCCACCTGGCCCGGCGCGAAGCCCGCGATCCGCCCCTCGGCCGGCTTGTGCAGGCCGGCGATGGCGCGCAGCAGGCTCGACTTGCCCGCCCCATTCGGACCGACCACGGCCATGAGTCCGCCCGGCTTCAATGCAAAGCTGACATGATGGACGGCCGGGTGCCGGCCATGCGTGACGGTGAGGTTCTCGATCCGCAAGGCGGGGCCGGGGCTGCTCATGCCGCCATGGCCCAGGCGATGGCGAGCCACAACCCAGCCAGGATCGCCGCCGCCCAAGCGGCGCGCCGCCGGGCCGAAGCCGCGAGATCAAGGGGGTGGGTCCAGCCAGACATGACGTTATCCCATAACATGCCCCCCCGGGGGCGCCAAGCAATCCGCCGCCGTGCATGGCTGCCTCCCACTCGCGTGCTTGGTGATTCCCCTCGGCGCCATCCGCCCCTATGAACGGCCCCATGGCCAACCCCGATGACGACCTGCGTCGCGCCCTCACGCGGCACCGCGCCTTCGCCACCTTCCTCCTGGTCGTCATGGGCGGCCTTGTCTGGCTCGCCTACCAGCTGCCACCCAGTTTCCAGGCCGATCTGCTGGCGGCCTCGGCCAAGGCGGGCGTGGTGGGGGGCCTGGCCGACTGGTTCGCGGTGACGGCACTGTTCCGCCGCCCGCTCGGCCTGCCCATCCCGCACACCGCCATCATCCCCCGCCAGAAGGAGCGGCTGGGCCAGGGCCTGGGCCGCTTCGTCGCAAACCATGTGTTCACGGAGGCGGAGCTGCGGCGCGTCATCGCGCGGCTCGACATCGCCGGCATCCTCGCTGGCTTCCTGGCGGATCGCGAGGCGTCACGCCCCGCCGCCCAGGCGCTGGCCGCCGCCCTGCCGCGCCTCCTGGTGACGCTGGAGGATGGGCGCGCGCGCAAGCTCATGGCGCGCCTCCTGCCGCGGGTGGCCGGCGGCCCGGGTGCTGTGCCGATCGTGGCGCGCGCGCTGCGCAGCCTGCTCGCCGGCGGGCAGCACCAGGCGGTGTTCGACCTCGCCCTGGCGCAACTTAAGACCGCGTTGGTCGCGAAGCAGGATGACCTGCGCGAGGCCATCAAGCTGCGGGTGCGCGAGACGGGCGGCGCCGTCGTGGGTTGGGCCGCCGGCGCCTATGTGGCGGACCGCGTGCTGGCCGTGCTGAATGCCGAACTCGACAAGCAGGAGCCGGGCAACAGCGATCTGCGCCAGGCCTTCGAGGCCTGGATCGAGGCAGAGATCGTCCGGCTGGAAACCGAGCCCGAGCGCGCCGCGGCGCTCGGTGCCGCCATCCGCCGCGCGCTGAGCCACCCGACGGTCGCCGACTGGCTGGGCGATGCCTGGTCCCGCCTGCGCGGCGCGCTGGCGGCCGATGCGGTGAACCCCAATGGCCGCACCGTCGCCATCCTGGAGAGTGCGCTGGCCAATGCCGGGCAATTCCTGGCCGAGGACTCGGCCGCGCGCAACAAGCTGAACGGTGCCGTGGAGCGTACGCTCGCCACGCTGCTGCCCTCGGCCCAGCAGCGGCTGTCGGATTTCATCGCGGGCGTGGTGAAGGGGTGGGACACGCAGCAGGTCACGGAAAAGATCGAGCTGCGCGTGGGCCGCGACCTGCAATTCGTGCGCATCAACGGCACGCTGGTGGGCTTCCTTGCGGGCGGCGCGCTGTATCTGCTGATCCACTGGCTGACCGGGGGGAGGGTGATCCATTGAAGCCGCTGCAATCCTTTGACGAACTCACGCTCGGCCAGCGTTTCGCCTTCGGCCAGTTTGCGCTGACCGAGGCCGAGATCATCGCCTATGCCGAGAAGTTCGACCCGCAGCCCTTCCACACCGACCCCGTCGCCGCGAAATCGGCACCCCTCTTCGGTGGGCTGGTGGCGAGCGGCTTGCACACCATGGGCGCCTGCTTCGGCCTGATCCTGGGCAGCGGCATCTTCCGCGAGGTCAGCCTCGGCGGCAGCGAGATCAACACGAAATGGCCCGCACCGCTGCGCCCGGATCAGGTGGTGGCGGTGGAGAGCGTCGTGGCGAGCCTCAAGCCCTCCCGCTCGCGGCCCGAGTTGGGTGTGGCCGTGTTCCGGCACATCGGTACGCGTGTGGCGGATGACATCATGGTCATCGAAATGACGGCCACCCATTTCTTCAAGCGCTGACGGTCAGCCCCCGAGAAGGTGCACCTCGTTCGTCGCGGCCGAGACGAGGATCACCAGGTCCTGGAAGTCGCCGCGACCATCGGGGGACAGCTGGTCCTCGAAGGAAATCAGCATTTGCGTTCCGCCGGGCAGGATGCCGGCAACCACCTGGTTGGCATCATCCGGATTGAGCGACGAATGCGCGTGGATGACCGGCGTGCGCGACAGCGCGCCCTGGCTCGCGCTGGTCAGGACCGGCGGCTCCGGGTTGCTCACATTCGCCAGCCAGCCTGGTCCCCCGGTGAAGGAGAGATCGCGCGGCAGGCTGCTATAGCTGGCGAATCCCTCCGGCAGCAGGAAGAAGCCGAACTGGTAGCCCGGTGGCGGCTGCCCGAGCAGGACGGGCATGTTGCTGGCATTCGGCACGTTCTGGAACACCATCTGCAGGTCGCCGATCGTCCCGTCGGGCGCGATCAGGTAGGCGCCGAGTTGGCTCGCGTGGTTCGTATTGGCCGAGACCAGCGTGACCGAGAAAATGCCTTGGCCCGTACTGGTCAGGAACTGGTTGAGGAGCGCCTCCTGGCTGCCCGCCGGTGCCGTCCCTCCCGCGGGGCGGAAGGTCACGATGGTCTCGGCCTGCGCGCCGCTGCCCGTCGTCGTCGTCAGGAAGCTGCCGGAGGAATAGTCGCCCGCGAAGCGGATGGTGGCGCCCCCGATGCCGATGGTGGCGCCCTGCGCCGACTGGCTGATCGCCACCTGGCTCGGCACCGCCGTGAAGCCCTGGATCTCCAGCCGGTCTCCCGCGCCGAAGCCCAGGATCACGTCGCCATTCATGTCGTCGAGCGAACCGATCACCCTGTCCGCGCCCGGCCCGAGGTCAATCAGGTCCGCGCCGGTGCCCCCGCTCACGAGGTCATTGCCCGCGCCGGCGGTGATCGTGTCATCGCCGGCGCTCGCGGTCATCACGTCATCGCCCGGCGTGCCGCTCTGGTTGGCCACGCCCTGGAAAACCAGGTCGCCGCGCAAGCTGAGGTCCTGGATCCGCATGTCGGCATTGCGGGGCGTATCGGCCAGGTTGAGCGCCGCGCCGGGCGCATTGTGCCGTGCGGCCAGATAGGCCTTGACCGCCTCCTGCAGATCCAGCGCCGCGGCGGGGACGACGTCAGGGTCGGTGAAGTCCCGGGTCTCCGCGATGGTCGGGCCGACCCCGCCGCCATCCAGAAGGAACCTGAAATCATGGCCGTGCTGCTTGATCGGCAGGCCCTGATCGCCGTTGGCGGCGGTGCTGGTCGTCAGCACCGTGATCTCGGCCGGCGCGCGGACGGAGACGGCGCCGCCCTCCAACAGCCGGCCCACCACCGCGCCGTTCTCGTCCAGGACGGCGATGTTCGTGATGCGCAGGCCAGGCGGGTAGGAGGGGTCGTAGGAATAGCGGAGCCCGCCGACCTGCAGGAAGCGGCCGGCATCGGGGCCAGCCGCGACGGCCGCCTCCAGGATGGCCCTCAGGCCCTCCGGCGTGGTGCTGAACACCATGAGCTTCTCGGCGCGGAACGCGGTCTCGACGTCGCGCTGCGTGATGCCGCCCGAGGCGGTTCCGGTGTCGCTGTTCCCGGCCTTGGCGATCTTGCGGCCGTCATCGTCGAAATCGCCGATCTGCCCGCGCAGGGTGTGGGGGGGCAGCAGGCCGACCGGGTGCCAGGCCGCGCTGCCCAGCGCGCGCTGCGCGGCATGCACGCCAGAATCGGCGGCGAAGTTGCCGAGGTTCGTCTCCTCGCTGCGCGTCTCCGCGCGGCCACCCTCCAGGTAGACGGTCGTATGGCCGAGGACGACCGTGTCGCTGCCGGTGACGCGGACCGAGAAGACCCCGTCCTGGCCCATGCTCGTGACCTGGAACTCCAGCCCCGTCAGATCTCCGGCCAGGGTGACGGCAAATGGCGAGGGGAAGCCGTCGAGCGAGACGACCAACTGCGTGCCGACGAGGTTCGCGGCGGTGCCAACCATGCCCTGGATGTTGATCGCATCGCCCGATTCCAGCCCGGCGATCGTCCCTGTGAAGGTCTGACTGATGTTGAAGGTCACGTTGCCCGCCTGGCCCGCGACCAGCGTCTCGTTGCCATAGGCATTCAGCGTGGCGGTCTTGCCCGCCCCGGCGGCGGCTGCCAGCAAACCGCTGCCTCGGCCGGTCAGCGAGCCGCCGCCGCCGGAGGAGTCGAGGATGCCGACGCTGAAGCCCTCATCGAGCAGGGCGGTCGCGGTGCCGGCGAAGAGCTGGACATTCAACTGCCCGCCCAGCGGCGCGAGGCTGCCCGTTCCGGCGGGGTTGTTGCGCAGGTTGGTGGCGCCTGCGCCGACGAATGCGGCGAGGTTGTTCAGCACGCCCTGCATGAGCGCCGCCTCATTGGCCGAGAAGGCGGAGGCGTCAATCATGACGCCGCCCGGCGCGACCAGCGCGCCGCTGCCGCGCTGGATCTCGACGCGGCGCTCCGGGCTGTTGAAGCCGTCGAGCGCGAAGCCGTCCGGGCCGCCCGGGTTCACCACATAGACCGGTGAGCCGTTATAGATGTCGAAGGTCTCGTTGTAGAGCGGGCCGAAGCTGTTGCTGTAGCCCAGGAGGTCCACGCCGCCCGACAGCGCGGTGACGGTCAGGCTCGCATTGCCCGAGAATCCCGTCTGGCTGACGAGATTGCCGTTGATGACATGGACGACGGAGAGCGTTGCTGCGCCGCCCCAGTTCTTCGGCATCTGGAAGGTTGCATTGGTTCCGAGCGGCACGGTGGTGCGGGCACCCCAGGGCGCCGTGATGTCCACCTCGATGCTGGTCGGCACGAAGGTGAATTGCTGCGCGATGTTCACGCCCGCCTTCAGGCTGAGGTCGAGCAGGTCGTAGCTGAAGTCCCCATCGTCGAAGCTGCCCGAGAGATCCGGGAATTCGGGGCCGATGACGTCCTGCAGCAGCGAGATCAGGTCGATCGTGACGGTCGCGACGTCGGGCGTCTCGACATCGAGCGAGACCGTCTCGCCCCCCGCACCCGCGGCCGTCGTCTCGGAGCGGGCATGGGGATCATAGTCCTTGGGCAGGAAGAGCTCGAACCCGTCCGCCAGCTTCTTGTGATCGCCCGAGTGCAGCGAGAGCAGGTGGTAGGTCTTGTCGTGGTTGGACGCGACGGTGTAGGGGCCGACCCAGTCCGAGTTGAAAGAGACGCTGAAATCGGCCTTGTACTTGGCTTTCAGGTCAATGCTGAACTCCGGGAACACCGCGCTGAAATGCGGTGCGCCGCTCGCGAGCCCATTGTTGACGGCCTGCAGGCTGAACTGTTGGCCGGCGCCCACCGCGCTGGGCCGACTCATCGCGATGTTCACGGGGTAGTCGAGCGAGACCCCACCGGTGGTTCCCTGCACATCCAGGAAGAGCCCGGCCATCAGGTCGAAGCTGGCCGTGAGGTCGCCGCCGAAGGCCGTGTAGCTGTTCGAGAGGGACTGGCTGAACAGCGTCCAGGAATCATTGATCGCCAGGGCCGTGCCGCTGGTCCACATGCTCTGGTTGGCTGTCTTGAAGCTGATCCGGGCCGTGTCCGCCGCGATGGAAATCGGTGTTGCCATGGGCTCTCCGAATCGTTGGCCCATGAAACGAGCCCTGGACGTGCTTCGTTACCGTAATCCTAATTTTTGGATGCCCGCAACCGAAGCTGCGAGCGCGTTACGGCTCGCGGAAGGCGGCGGCGCCGTCCGCGACGGCGATGCTTATGTGACATCGCGGTCATTGGAGGCGGGCATGCCGCATGCCTCTCGCGTGCGGTGGCGGGAAACCTGCGGATCCGCGCAGATCGCCTTGCCGCAATGGGAAGGTCGCGCCCGTTGTTCGCGCCGATGCGGCATGCTTTGCTGCCCTTGCACTTGATCACGCGGCGCCGGACCAGACCGTGTGTGACAGTCGCCTGCCACATCGAGCGCCGGGGCGGGGAATCCCCCGTACCCGCCAGACACAACGGAGAATAAAATGAAGCGCCGCACCCTCCTCGCCCTCCCCATGGGCCTTCCGCTGCTTTCGGCCTGTGCCTCGGTGGATGCCGAGCAGACGACCATCCTGCGCGGCGTGATCGAGACGGTGGACCCCACCTCGCGTGAGGTGCTCGTCCGCGGTTCGGCGGGCGCGCAGTCCGGCGCGCTGCTGACCATGATCGCCGGCCGGGGCGTCACGCGCTTCAACCAGCTGCGCGCCGGCGACAATGTGACGGTGGTGTATTTCCAGGCGCTCGCCGCCCGCGCCGCCCGTCCGCTTTCCAGCGCGCCCCCGGCCAGCGCCACGCTGACCGCCGAGCGCGATGCCGCCCGCCCGGGAGGCGAGGTGACGCGCGTGCGCAGCGGCCGCGTGACCATCACGGCCGTGGACAGCTCGACCAGCACGGTCAGCTTCACCGGCCCGGGCGGTCTGAACCGCACCGTCACCGCCACCAACCCCGACATCCGGCGCTTCATCAGCCAGCTTCGCGTGGGCGAGCAGGTGGACATGACCTATGAGGAGGCGCTGGCCATCGAAATCACCCCGATGCGGTGATTGCATGCCGTGGGGGCGGGGCATTGACGCCCCGCTCCTTCGGCCATGAAGTGTGGGGATGCCTCGCATCCTCACGCTCGCCGGCGCGCAGACCGGCCCCATCCAGCGCGCCGACACCCGCGCCCACACGCTCGACCGCCTGATCGCGCTGCTCGAATCCGCAGCCAAACAGGGCGCCCAGCTGGTGGTCTTCCCCGAGCTGCCGCTGACCACCTTCTTCCCGCGCTGGTTCATCGAGAACACGCAGGAGCTCGATACCTATTTCGAGCGGGAGATGCCCAACCCCAATTGCCAGCGCCTCTTCGACCGCGCGCGCGAATTGCGGGTGGGATTCCACCTGGGCTTCGCCGAATTGACGCCGGAGGGGCAGCGCTTCAACTCCGCCATCATGGTGGGGCCGGACGGCACGATCCTCGGCAAGTATCGCAAGGTCCACCTGCCGGGCTCGGTCGAGCCTCGCGCCGGCGCGCGCTTCCAGCAGTTGGAGAAGCGCTATTTCGAATATGGCGACCTCGGCTTCCCCGCCTTCCGCGGCCCCACGGAATGGCACCGCGCCATCATGGGCATGCTGATCTGCAATGACCGCCGCTGGCCGGAAGGCTGGCGCTGCTACGGCTTGCAGGGCGTGGAGCTGATGGTGATGGGCTACAACTCGGCCGCCTATGACCCCAATGGCGGCGAGGGCGAGAGTGCGGAGCTGCGCACCTACCACTCCACCATGGCCGTGCAGTCCAACGCCTATATGAACGCGACCTGGGCCGTCAGCGTCGCCAAGGCCGGCAACGAGGATGGCTCTGGCCTCATCGGCGGGTCCTGCATTGTCAGCCCGAACGGGATCATCGTGGCCCAGGCGAAGACGCTGGAGGATGAGGTGATCCTGGCCGAGGCCGACCTCGATGACTGCCTGCAGGGCAAGGAGAAGATGTTCAACTTCGCCCAGCACCGGCGGCCGCAGCATTACCACCGCATCGTCGAGCAGGTGGGGGCTGAACCGCCGGAATAATTGGTCCTGCCCTCAAGCGCCGGGCGCCGGCTCCGCCGGCTTGGCTCCGCCGCGCCACGGGTGCGCTGGGCCGCGCGTCCGGTTGGGCGGCGTCGGTCGCCTTGCGGCCGGATCAATCTGCAAGCGAGTCCGAACGCCGCGCACTACGCCACCAGCAGCACCGGCTCGGGCAGCGTCGCCCATTCCTCGTCGCGCGATTTCTCGCCCGTGCTCCACATGAGGATGGCGAAGCGGCCCGGCCGGTCCAGCACGCGCAGCGGGTGGTGCCAGCTTCCGAGGTGATAGTTCACCGCCTGGTCGCCGCGCGCGAGGAAGGCCTGAAGCCCCGCCATGTCCGGCGCGCCGTCGCGGTCCGGCGCCACCATCACGATCCAGCGCGCCACATCCATCGGCACGAAGCATTGGCTGGAGCGGTTGTGACGTTCCATCTGCGTCGCCAGCAGCGGCAGGGCCACGGGCTCGGCATGGTTGAAGGCGAGGCTGGGCTGCGTTGCGCCGTCACGCGCAACCAGCGTTTCGCTCAAAGCGGGCCGGGCGCCGAGCGCGGGCGGGTCCATCACGTCGCCAAAGGGGCGGAAGGCCTCGGCGGTCAGGGATTGCAGGCGCAGCGTCCGCGGCATCAGCGCGGCCCTGCGGCGTAAAGCTGCGTGAGCCCCGGCTCATAGCCGGTCAAGGCCCGGGCGCGATGCGGGCGCCGCGCGGGGGCGAGGCCCGCGAGTGCCGCCGCCATCCGCACCCCCGCCGCCGTGCCATCCACCAGCGGCACCGGCACATCGGCCGCAAGTTCCGGCGCCAGGCCGGCCAGCGGCCCGCCGGCCAGGATCACCACTTCCGCCCCATCCTGCTCGATGCTGGCACGGCAGAGCTCCAGGATCATGTCGCGCCGCTCCTCCGCGACGCGCCCGGGGTCGCCCGCGAAGGCGGGGCCCATGCGGAAGCCGGCGCAGCGGCCGGCGAGGCCCGCATGCTCCAGGCAATCCACGAACATGGGCTTGAGTGCGGCCGTGAAGCTGACGACGCCGAAGCGCCGGCCGAGCATGCAGGCCGCGTGGAAGGCGGCCTCGCTGATGCCCACCACCGGCACGTCGAACAACTCCCGCGCCGCCTCCACGCCCGGGTCGCCGAAGCAGGCGACGACGGCCGCGTCGAACGCCCCGCGGCGCGCGGCCAGCGCCGCGACGGTCGCGGGCCCCGCCACCGACCAGTCGGCGCGCGTGACGATCAGCGGCAGGCCGAAGGGCGCGCTCACCGCTTCCACGCTGCAACCCGCGGGCAGGGCGGCCTCGGCCGCGCGGGCGATGCGCAGCGTGACGGAGTCCGTCGTGTTGCTGTTCACGACGAGAATGCGGCAGGTCGCAGGGCTGTGCATGGGGCGTGTCCTGATCGAGTGGTGGCCGTGCGGCCGCGAATGGGCTTATCCTATCGCGCAATGGCTCCCGACACCCAGGCCCCCGGCATGATCCAACCCGTGACCGATCCCCCGGCCGCGCCGGGGCAGGGGCGCGTCCGGCTGCTCGGCCGCATCGGCACGCGCGCTGCGCTGATCCTCGTGCTGATGTTTTCGGTCCTGCTCTTTCTCGCCGCCAATTCACTCATCATGCTGACGCGCCAGGGCGCCATCATCGAGCAGATGGGCGTGCGCGACCGTGCCGCGATCGAGGCGGTGGACGATTTCTCCAACGACGTCGCGGATTTCGCCCAGGCCTTCGCGGCGGTGCTGGCGGGCGTCCTGCCGCCCACCGTCACCGCGCCGCGCATGCAGCGCAACGCCAACGGCATCACCGAGAGCTTCACCCTGCTCTACGGCCTGGTGGGCGAGCGGGTGGACAGGGTGGTCGGCGCCGCCGCGCAGGACATGGCCGCCCGCCTGCCCGACCTCGGCGAGCGCGTGCGCGACGCCTTCGCCCGCCGCGCGCGGGACCAGTATGCGCCGCTCCAGGAGGAGTGGCTGGACATGGTGGTGGCCTTCAACAACCTCGCCAGCCGCGCCCGGGCCATCGCCAAGGCTGATGCGGATGCCAATCTCGCCCGCGCCCATGCGCTGCAGGAGGAGGGGCGGCTCTACACCTACATCGCCGCGGGCGTCGGCGTGCTCGGCCTCGGTTTCGTCTGGTTCGTGCTGGTGCTGCTGACGGCACGCCCCCTTTCGCGCCTCGCGCTCTCGATGCAGCGCCTGGCGCGCGGCGATGCGGCCGTGGAGATCCCCGGCGCCGGCCGCGCCGACCAGGTGGGTGAAATGGCGCGCGCGGTGGAGGTGTTCAAGACGAACCTCGCCAACTCCAACCGGCTGATGGAGCAGGCGCTGGAAGGGGCCCGGCGCACCGCCGTCGTCACCAACCAGGCGAGCCAGGCGATCGGCCAGGTGAGCGAAGGCGCCATGACCCAGCTCGCCGAGCTGCGGGAGGTCTCGGACGCACTCTCCCACACCGCCGATGCCGTGGCCGATGTCGGCCGCAGCACGCAACAGGCGCGCGACACGGCGAGCCGCGCGCAAAGCCTGCTGGGCGAGAGCCTGGAGAAGGTGCGCCAGCTCATCGAGACGGTGGACGCGGTCGGCGAGGACACGGAGCGTGTGACGCGCATCGCCGGCACCATCGCGAAGATCGCCACACAGACCAACATCCTCGCCATCAACGCCGCCATCGAGGCGGCGCGCGCCGGCGAGCATGGCCGCGGCCTGGCGGTGGTGGCCGAGGAAGTGCGGGCGCTGGCCGCCAACACCGAGGCGCTGGCGCAGGAAATCGCCGATGTCGTGCTCGCTGCCGGAAGGCGCACGCGCGAGGGTGCCGGCACCGCCGCCGCCGTGGGCGCCGCCATGGACGGCTTCGAGCAATTGACGGGCGAGAGCGCCCGCCTCGCCGCCGCCATCGCGGTCGCGATGGAGGAACAGCAGACCACGGTCGCCTCGCTGGATGAGCGCGTCGCGACCCTCACCCGCATCGGCCAGTCCAACGCGACCGCCGCCGAGGAAATCACCGTGACCATGATTGACCTCTCCCGCCTCGCGGCGGAATCCCGGCGCGCGGTGGAAAGCATGGCGGTGCGCCCGGAATGAGCGCCTCGATCCCGGTGTTGCCCCAAATTCTTGTTGTGGATGACAGCAGTTTCAACCGGCTGCTGCTGAAGCGCCGCCTCGCCGAGCTGGGCTATCCCGAGCCCGCCATGGCGACCAACGGCATCGAGGCGCTGGCCGCCATCGCGGCCCAGCCCTTCGACGTGGTGCTGCTCGACCTTGAGATGCCGGAGCTGGATGGCATCGGCGTGCTGGAACGGCTACACGGGCAGAGCAACCCGCCGCCGGTCATCGTCATCTCCGCGCAGACGGAGATGTCGGGCGTCATCCGCTGCATCGAGCTGGGCGCCGAGGACTACCTGCCCAAATCCTTCGACCCGCCGCTGCTCCGCGCGCGCCTGCAGGCGGTGCTGGAGAAGAAACGCCTGCGCGACCTCGCTGCCGAGCGGCTGCAGGCGCTGGAGGCGGAGCTGGAATCGGCGCGGCGCGCGCAGCTTTCGCTGGTGCCCGGCGACTTCGCCAGCATCTCCCGCGGGCGGATCACCGTTGCCGCCCATATGGAGCCGGCGCGCGAAGTGGGCGGCGACCTCTACGACATGCAGTGGATCGGCCCGCGCCATCTGATGTTCGTGGTGGCCGATGTGGCGGGCAAGGGCGCCTCGGCCGGCCTCACCATGGCGCGCAGCCTGGGGCTGATCCGCGCGGGCGTGCAGATGGCCGCATCCCGCGGCGAAGTTCCGGACCCCGCCGATCTGCTGGCGCTCGCCAATGGCGACCTGGCCGCGAACAACCCCGAGATGACCTTCGTGACGGCGGCGCTGGCCATCCTCGACGCCGAGACGGGCGAGGGGCGGATCTGCGTCGCAGGGCATGAGCCGGCGCTGCGGCTTTCCGCCGGCGGCGTCACGGTGATGGATGGCTTCAAGATCCAGCCGCCCCTCGGCATCGTCGAGGACCTGCCCTATGCGAGCGCGCCCTTCGCCCTGGCGCCGGGCGAGGCGATGCTGCTGCTGAGCGACGGCGTGACCGAGGCGCACGACCCCGAGAAGGCCCTGTTCGGCAAGGAGCGCGTGCTGGCCGCGCTGGGCAGCGAGGCCGACCCCGCCACCGCCATCGCCGCGCTGCTGCGTGAGGTGGCGGTCTTCGTGCGGGGGGCGCCGCCGGCCGATGACGTGACGGTGCTGGCGGTGCGCTACGCCGGCTGAACGGATGGCAGCGGCGCGTCCAGGCTGTCAGGCTCCAGCAGCAGCACAGGCTCGCCATTGCCGAGCACGCCGACGCCGCCCACCCCGGGTGTCCCCGCCAGCGCCGGGTGCAGCGGCTTGAGCAGCAGGTCCGTGCGCCGCCCGACACGCTCGACCGCGAGCGCCAATGGCCCCACCGGCCGGCGCACCATCACGATGGCGCTGCTCTCCGCGGGTGGCAGGTGCAGCACCGATTCCAGCGTGGTGATGGCCTGGCCGGGCGCCACCTGCTCGGGCCGGATCACGGCTTCCACCCGGCCCGCCGGCAGGGCGTAGGGCTGGCCGCCCGCCTCCACCAGCAGCACGGGCTGCATCGCCGCCGTCAGCGGCAGGTCGAGAACGAAGCGGGTGCCCTGGCCCTGGCGGCTTTCGACCCGCACTGCGCCGCCCGCCCGCCGCGCCGCATCCTGCACGACATCAAGGCCGACGCCGCGGCCCGAGGTTTCGCTGATCGCCTCGCGCGTCGAGAAGCCGGGCAGGAAAAGCAGCGCGTGGATCTCCTCCTGGCTGAGCCGTGCCGCGGCCTCGGGCGTGATCAGCCCCCGCGCCAGCGCGCGGGACAGCACCGCCGCATCGTCAATGCCGCGCCCGTCATCGGAGAAGCTGAGCACGAGGCGGCCGGGCAGGCGCTCCGCCACCAGCAGCAGCCGCGCCGTGGCGGGCTTGCCGCGTGCCAGGCGCTCCTCCGCCGTCTCGACGCCGTGGTCCACCGCGTTGCGCACGAGATGCAGCAGCGGATCGGCCAGCAGGTCGGAGAGGGAGCGGTCCATCTGCACCTCCTCGCCCACCACTTCGAGCGCCACCTGCTTGTTCTGCGCCTCGGCCGTCGCGCGCAGCACGCGGGGCAGGCGCACGGCGAGCGTCGCGAAGGGCGTCACGCGCAGCTCCAGCACCGCCTCGTCGAGCTGGCCGAGCGCGATGGAAAGCCGCCCCTGGGCGCGTTCGGCGGCCCCTCTGGCCGCGCGCAGCCGCTCCAGCGCGCCGGCCAGGCGCCCCGCCGTGGCGGCTGGCAGGGCCGCCTGCAGCGCGGCCAGCTCCTCGAAGGCGGCGCGCGCCTGGGGCGCGGCGATCGCCTCGCCCAGCGAAAGGGCGGCGGCGCGGAGTTCGGCCTCGAGCGCGATCACGGCGTCAATGCGGTCCTGCCGCACGCGCATGGTGGGTGCCGGCGGCGGTGCGTCGGCGGCGGCGAGGTCGGTGAGGGCGCCGCCATCCGGGTCGGCCTCGGCGCGGAGTGCCGCCAGCTCCCCGGGCGGGAGGTCGCTCGCCAGGAAGATGTCCAGCGCCTCGGGCGGGCCGGCGCTGCCCAGCACCTCGCCCACGCGGGTCAGGAAGGGCTCGGCGATGGCCTCGGCGGTGGGGAGCGGGCCCAGGCGCAGGCGCCAGATGCGGCGCCCCGCGCCCATGGCGGCCGCGGCACGGGCATGGGCCGAAGGCGGCAATGCGGCGGCGAGGCTTGGCGTCAGCGGCGGTGGCGCCGGGCGCAGCGTCTCGGCCAGCGGGGCGAGGCTCGGTGCCGCGAGCCGCGTGGCGAAGGCGGTGCGGGATTCCGCGAGGCGCTGCGCCGGCTCCTGCCCCGGCCGGGCGGCCAGGTCCTGGATCTGCCGGGCCAGCAGCTCGGCCTGCTCGTCGCCCAGCGCATCGGCGGCGGCGGCGAGACGCTCGGCCGCATCGGCCAGGGCGCGGCGCGGGCCGGCCAGCGCCGCGCGCGTCGCCTCGGCCTGGGCGCGCAACGCGCCCGTCAGGCGGGGCAGCGGCTCGCCGGGCTGAAGCAGTATCAGCACGCGGCGCAGCCGGCCCAGGGCCGCCAGCGGGTCGGCCGCGCCGGGGATCGCCTCCAGCAGCGAGGCCAGACGCGGCAATTGCCCCTCCCGCGCCAAGGTGGCGAGGCGCGCGGCCCGGTTGGGCTCGGCTTGCAGCCGGGGCAATTCATCGGCGAGGCGGGAGGCGAGGGTGACGCGCAGCGGGTCTTCGCGCGGCGCGGCGGCGGCGGCCGTGCTCACGGCGGGTTCCGGCCGCCCCTCGGCCAGGGCGCCAAGCCGCGCCAGGAGCTCCGGCGGCGGCGGCTGGTCCTGCCGGCGTTCCAGCAGCGCCAGGCGCTGGCCGCGCAGCGCATCCACGGCCGCCAGCAGCGCGGCCCGCGCCGGTGGGCCGAGGGCGAGCCGCCCGGCGCGGGCCAGGCCCAGCACATCCTCCGCCTTGTGCGCCAGCGTGCCGATGCCATGCGCGCCGATCGCCGAGGACATTCCCTTCAGGCTGTGCATGGCGCGGAACAGCACATCCACCTTGCCTTCCCCGGCCAGGCCGCTTTCCAGCGAATCCAGGTGCTCGGCCGTCTCCGCCGCGAATTCCTGCCAGAGGGGATCATCGGCTTCCATCAGGCGGCCAAGCCCGTTGCTTCGCGCAGGGTGGCCAGGATCTCCGCACCACTGCGCTCGGCGAGGTCGGGCGAGAGGGCGCCGGAGGGTTTGGCGACCGCCGCCCAGGCCCCGCGCCGCAGCACCTCGAGCGCGGCGGGGCTGCCCGGATGCGCGGCGGAGGAGACGACCACCACCTCCCCATGCCCGCTCAAGGCCCATTCCGCGAGGAAGCCCATGCCATCCAGCACCGGCATCTCAAGGTCGAGCAGGGTGAGATCGGGCCGCAGCTCGGCCTGGGCGGTGAGGCCGGCGGCGCCGTCGCCCGCCTCGCCCACCACGGTGAAGCGTGGGTCGCCGGCCAGGATGCCGCGCAGCAGGCGGCGCATCATGGCGCTGTCATCCACGATGAGGGTGCGGACAGGGCCACGTTCGGGCGGTGCGGCATCGGCCGGCGGGGCGTCCGCCTCTTGCGCGCCGAAGGCGGCGAGCGCCGGGGCGGCGGCCTGCAGCTCGGCCAGGGCCTCCAGCTCGGCCAGGGCGCGCAGCCGGGCCTGGAGGGGGGCGATCTCCATGCCGTCCGCCATGGCCTGCATCTGCGCCAGCAGGCGCTGCGCGGCGGGCAGGTCCGCCGCTTTGGCCAATGCCGCGCAGAGTGGCGCGAATTCCTCGCGGAAGGCGGCCAGCAACTCTTCGTCCATCACGCCCTCCACATCCCGCGCAGCCGCAACCCCAAGCCCTCCGGCGAGAGCGCCTCGGCCCCGCCCAGGCGCGAGCTTGCCGCTTCCGGCATGCCGGCGACAACGGAAGTTTCGCTGCTCTGCACCAGGATGCGGCCGCCCTCCTCGGCCAGCGCCGCGGCACCGGCCGCGCCGTCCTGGCCCATGCCGGTCAGCACCACGCCGCAGGCGGGCAGACCGAGCAGCGCGGCCGAGCGGAACAGCAGGTCGGCCGAGGGATGCACCGCCGCACCGCTGGGGGCGAGGCGGAGCGCAAGCCCGCCCGAGACCCGCAGCAGCACGCCATCGGTCGGCAGCAGCGTGGCGCGGCCCGCCGTCACCGGGGCGCCATGGGTGGCGACGGTGACCGGCCAGCCCGCGCGTCGCGTCAGCAGCGTGGCCAGCTCCGGCGCCAGCCCGTCGGGCATGTGCTGGGCGATCAGCACGGGCACGGGCAGCGGGCCGCTGGCTGCGAGCAGGGCGGCCAGCGCATCGGGCCCGCCGGTGGAGGCGGCGATGAGAATGAGCGGCGGCGGCGCCTCCGGGATGGCGGCGCCCGGCATGGCGCGCGGGGTCGCCGCTTCGGGCGGTGCGCGCCGCTGCCCCGCCCAGTGCCGCAGCCGCCCCCGCAGCGCCTGGTCGAGATGGCCGAGATCCAGCCCGCCGAGGCCCGCCTCCTTGCTGATGTAGTCGGCGGCACCCGCGGCCAGGGCGGCCAGTGCCGCCGGGCTGTCATCCTGTGTGTGCTGGCTGACCATGATGATGGCGGGCGGGTGCGGCAGCGCCATGATGCGCCGCGTCGCCTCGATGCCGCCGAGCACGGGCATCTCCACATCCATCGCCACCACGGCGGGCTGGTGCTGGCGCACGGCGGCCACCGCGGCCTCGCCATCCGCCGCCTCGGCCACCACGCGCAGGTCGCCATCGGCCTCGATGATGCGGCGCAGCGCCATGCGCATGAAGGCGCTGTCATCCACGACGAGAACGGGGATCGGCGCGGTCACAGCGCGCCGAACCGGTGCGGGGCCAGGACTGGCGTGGGCTGGCCGCCGAGCCGCGCGAAGGCCGCGACCATGCCGTCCCGCTGGGCGAGGGGCGTCAGGTCAGCGGCGGGCAGGGCGCGCACGCCGCCGATCTGCTCCACCGCCACCAGCACCTCGGGCCAGACGGCGAGGCGGATGAGCGGCGCGGGGCCAAGCGCCAGCGCCGCGCGGCCGCCCAGCACCAGGCCGCCATCCAGCACCGGCAGCACCGCGCCGCGATGCGCGGCGAGACCCGCGAGGCCCTGGCGCGGCGTGGGCAGGGGCTGCGTCGCGGGCAGCACGGCGACGACGGCTTCGGCGGGCAGCGCCAGCTCCATCCCGGCCGCGTGGAACATGACGAGGCGGCGCTGCGGGATGGGGCGCGCTGCCTCCAGCTCCAGCGCGGGCGGCGCATAGGCCAGCGCTGCCGCGGCCTCGGGCGAGGCGAGCCAGGCCTGAAGGGCGCGCGTGGCAGCGATGGCGGGGCCGGCCTCGATCCGGCCGGCGGGCAGGCCGAAGCGGCGGCCGCCCTCGCGCAGCACCAGCAGAAGCTCCGGCGCCTCGCCCGTGGGCGCGGGTTGGCCGGCGACAAAGCCCGTCTCCAGCACCAGCACGGGCGCGCCGTCCGACAGTGCCAGGCCCGCGACGCCGGGTGCCGCGCCGGGCAGCGGGCGAAGGGCGGGCATGGGGATGATGTGCTCGGCCAGCGCCGAGGGGATGGCCAGCGCGATGCCGCCCAGCGAGAGATGCAGCGCGGCCAGGCCCACGGCCCTGCGCTGCGCCGGCATGGGGGCCGCGGCCGCCAGGCGCGGCGCGGTGGGGGTGGCGGGGCGCGGCGGCGCGTCATCGCGCCGGGCCTCGCCCTCGTCGAAGGTAAACCAGCCGCCGCCGGGCAGGGGATGCCGGGTCATGGCGGCTTGATCCAGACGGAGTGGCCCTGGGCCACGAGGCCGGCGGGCGCCCGGTCGGTCGGGCCGAGGGCCAGGACGCCGCCCGGGCGGAGTGCCGCGGCGAGGGCCGCCGTGACCTCCGCGCGTGCCGCATCGGTCAGGTAGATCAGCACGTTGCGGCAGAAGATCACGTCGAAGCCCTCTGCCGCCCCGAAGCCATGCAGCAGGTTGGCGCGGCGGAAATCGAGGCTGCGGCGCAGGGCTGGATGCAGCCGGGGCGTCCCGTCGGCCGCTTCGAGCCACGGGCGGAGCACTGCGGGGACGAGGCCAAGCGGGTCGCCCGTGCCGGGCGCGATCACGCCGGCGGCCGCACTTTCCAGGGCGGGTCGGCAGAGGTCGAGGCCCAGGATCTCGAGCGCCGTCCCCGGCGTCTCGGCCATGGCCTGCATGCCCTGGGCGGCGAGGGTGAAGGCTTCCTCGCCCGTGGCGCAGCCGGCCGAAAGGACCCGCAAGGGCCGGCCCTCGGCCCGGGCGCGGCCCAGCGTGGCCGGCAGCAGGGTGCCCACAAGATCGGCCTGTGGCGGGTGGCGGTAAAGGCGTGTCTCCTGCACCGTCACCGCATCCAGCAGCGCGGCCCAGGCGGGTTCGTCCTGGTGCGCGGCCATGGGGTCGCAGGCGGCGACGAGCGGGGCCGCGCGCCTGAGCCGCGCTTCGAGCACAGGGGAGGGGGCAAGCCCCGCCAGCTTCCCGAGTGCTGTCAGCACCGCGCCTTCGCGGTCCGTCGCGGCGGCGGTCCCGCGCGCCATGCTCAGGGCGCCATGTTCAGGGCGCCGGGGTCAAGCTTGGGCGGCTTCGGCCCGGGTGGCGAAGGCGGGGATGATCTTGTCGAAGCCGCTGATCTCGAACACCTCGCGCACGGGGGCCTGCAGGCCCACCACCGCAAAGCTCGCCCCCGTCGCCTTGGCCTGCTTGGCCGCCTTCAGCAACACGCGCAGCCCGGCCGAGGAAACGTAGCGCACCTCGGAGAGGTCGGCGATCACGCTGCCCTTCTCGAGCATGGCAAGCAGGCGCGTCTCGGTCAGCGCCGCGGTCGCCGTGTCGAGCCGGCCATCGAGGATGGCCACGGCCTTGGTGCCTTCCTGGGTTTCGGTGATGTCCATCCGCGCAATCTCCCTGGGATCAAGCCGCAGGGTCCTGCGGCGTCATGGCCCGACGCTAGCCCACAATGCGCCGGCTTCAAAAGCGGGGGTGGCTCACCCGCCCAGCGGCAGCGCGCAGGAGAGGCGGTTCAGCCCGCCGGCACGCTCATACCGCGCATCCTGCGTCAACTCGCGCACCAGGTGGACGCCGAGGCCGCCCACCTCCCGATCCTCGATCGCGGCCGCGGTGTCGGGCGTGGCGCGGGCGAGGGGGTCGTATTTCGGGCCGTCATCCTCGATCGCGAGGGCGAGGGCGCCTGGCTCGGGCGTCACGCGCAGCTCGAAGAAGGTGGCACCCTCGGCATGCATGGCGACATTGGCCGCGATCTCCTCGGCCACCAGCGCGAGGCGGGCGGCGATGCCGGGGGCGATTTCCGCCGCCTCGGCATAGGCCTCCAGCGCGTCGAGCAATTCGCTGACGCTGTCGAGCGTGGCTGGCAGGCGAAGGTGAAAAGGCGGCGTGTCCAAGCGCGACGTTCCTCGGATTCTTCGCGTGGCAGCATAACGGGTTTGCGGGCGGCCTGGATACCTTTGGCGCGTGCGCGCCCCGCGTTTGACTCGCGCCCGCCCCGCGCCGGATGCTGCGACCAACGGAGGAAACCATGAACGACGCCGTGGCCGAAATGGCGACACCCACTGAATTCGCATCCTACCTGGACGGCATCGCGCGCCTGGTGCGCGAGCGCCTGATCCCGGCCGAGCCGCGCCTGGAAGGGCAGGAAACGCTGCCCGAGGATCTGACGGAGCTGCTGCGCCAGGCCGGCCTGTTCGGCATTTCCATCCCGATGCGCTGGGGCGGGCTTGGCCTCACCATGGAACAGCAGGTGCGCGTGATGTTCGAGGTGACGCGCGCCAGCAGCGTGTTCCGCGCGCGGTTTTCAACCACGATCGGCCTCGGCTCCCAACCCATCCTCTACAACGGTACCGACGCGCAGCGCGCCGAATGGCTGCCGCGCATGGCGAGCGGCGAGGTGACCGCCGCCTTCTGCCTGACCGAGCCCGAGGCCGGCAGCGATGCGGGCGGCGTGCGGACCATGGCGGTGCGCGATGGCGACCACTACGTTCTGAACGGAAGCAAGCGCTACATCACCAATGCGCGCCAGGCGCAGGTGCTGATCGTCATGGCCCGCACCGAGGCCGGCACGCGCGATGCCGGGGGCATCTCGGCCTTCATCGTCCCCATCGGCACGAAGGGCGTCAGCTGCGGCCCGGCCGACCGCAAGATGGGCCAGGATGGCAGCGCCACCAGCGAGGTCTTCTTCGACGACGCACGCGTGCCCGCGGAAAACCTGATCGGCGGACGCGAAGGCGGCGGCTTCAAGACGGCCATGCGCGGCATCAACCATGCGCGGCTGCATGTGGCCGTCACCTGCGTCGGCCAGGCGCAGCGCCTGATCGAGGAGGCGCTGTTCCATGCGATGAACCGCCGCCAATTCGGCCAGCCGCTCGCGGAATTCCAGCTGGTGCAGGCGAAGCTCGCGGACATGCGCGCCGAGACCCAGGCGGCGCGCAGCATGATCCTGGAAACCGCGCGCGCCTTCGATGCGGCGGGCGAGGCGCAGGGGCCGATCATCGCCGACATCGCATGCTGCAAATTGTTCGCGAGCGAGATGGTGGGCCGGGTCGCCGACCATGCCGTGCAGATCCATGGCGGCGCGGGCTGGATGCGCGGCAGCGTGGTCGAGCAATTCTACCGCGACGTGCGGCTGTTCCGGATCTTCGAGGGCGCGTCCGACGTGCAGCGCATGTTGATCGCCAAGGACATGATCAAGGGAGCGAAAGCATGAGGCGCCGCACACTGCTGGCAGGGCTCGCGCTGCCCGCGCTCGCCCAGGCGCAGCCCACGCAGATGCGTATCATCAGCCCCTATGCGCCCGGTGGCGCCTCGGACACGCTCTCGCGCTTCTCGGCCCAGGCGATCACCGAGGCGATGGGCGTGAATGTCGTGGTCGAGAATCGTCCAGGCGCGGGCGGCAATCTCGGCGCGGAATTCGTGGCGCGCGCGCCGAATGACGGCAGCACCTGGTTGACCATCGCGGCCGCGCATGCCGCCAATGTCACGCTCTACCGCCGCCTGCCCTTCGATGTGGTGCGGGATTTCGTGCCGGTCTGCGTCATTGGCCTCGTGCCCAATGTGCTGGCGGTGAACCCGGCCGTGCCGGCGCGCAGCTTTCCGGAATTCATCGCCTGGGCGCGGGCGCAGCCGCAGGGCATCACCTATGGCAGCGCCGGCATCGGCACGCTGCCGCATCTGGCCATGGAGCTGGTGCGGCACCGCGCGGGCTTCCAGGCGGTGCATGTGCCCTTTCGCGGCTCGGCGCCCGCCATCACCGAACTGCTCTCGGGCCGCATCCAGGCGACCTTCGAGAACCTGCCGCCCAGCGCTCCGCAGATCCGCGCCGGCGGCATCCGCGCGCTGGCCATGTCCACCGCGAACCGCCTGCCCGACTGGCCCGACGTGCCCGCTGTGGCCGAGACCTGGCCGGGCTTCGAGGCCGTCGCCTGGCAGGCGCTGATGGCGCCGGCCGGCACGCCCATGCCGCTGGTGGAGCGCGTGGCGCAGATCGTGCTCGCCGCCACCCTGGCGCAAGCGCCCCGTCTGCGCGGCATGGGGATCGAGCCCGGCGGCATCGGCCCCGATCGCTTCCCTGCCTTCCTGCAATCCGAAATCACCAAATGGGCGGAAGCCGTCCGCCTCTCCGGAGCCACCGCCGAATGAAGACCCGCGTCACCGAGATGCTCGGCATCGCCTACCCGATCGTGCAGGGCGGTCTCGCGCGCGTGGCCAAGGCGGAGCTTTGCGCCGCCGTCTCCGAAGCGGGCGGCCTGGGCCAGATCGCGACCGCGGGGCTCGACCTCGCACGTGATGACGGCGCCGATGCGCTGCGGGAGGAAATCCGCCGCTGCCGCGCGCTCACGCAGAAGCCCTTTGGCGTGAACTTCCCGCTGGGCCGCATGGACATCACCGCGATGCTGGAGATGGCGCTGGAGGAGCGGGTGCCCGTCATCGCGCTCACGGCCGGCAACCCGGCACCCTGGATCAAGCGGATCAATGGTGCGGCGAAGACCCTTGTCCTCATCGCCGGGCCCGAACTGGCGAAGAAGGCCGAGGCCGCGGGCGCCGACATGGTGGCGACCGTGGGTTACGAAGGCGGCGGCCATCTCGGCCGCTCCGACGAGACCACCTTCATCATGGTGCCGCGCGTCGTGCGCGCCGTCTCCATCCCCGTCCTCGCCTCGGGCGGCATCGCGACCGGGCAGGGGCTGCTTGCCGCGCTCGCCCTCGGCGCGGAAGGGGTCGAGATGGGGACGCGCTTCGTGGCGACCCAGGAAGCGCAGGCGCATGCCAACTACAAGGCGGCCATCCTTGCCGCCGAGCCCTCGGGCACCATGATCATCAAGCGCTCCCTCGGCCAACCCGGGCGCGCGCTGGTCAGTGCCTATGCGCAGGCCTTGCTCGCGCGCGAGACCGCCGGCGCCACGCCCGAGGAGTTGATTCCGATGATCGCGGGCACGGTGAACGCCATCGCCACCGATGACGGCCGCATGGACGAAGGCTTCGCCTGGGCCGGGCAATGCGCCGGCCTGATCGAGGACATCCCCCCTGCCGGCGAGGTGGTGCGCCGCATGGTGGCGGAGGCCGAGGCCGGGCTCAGCCGGCTGCGCCGCGCCTTCTCCTAGAGGGCAGTCGCCGGGAGGGCTCTCCCCTCCCGGCCCCTGGCAGGCGGGGTTCGCGGAGGGCAGCGTCCTCCCCTGAAGGTCGCGCCCCCTTGCGCGAAACGGCCGGGGGGCGTCACAAGCGGGGCATCATGAGCCACGACATTTTTGCCCATTTGCGGGATCGCACCATCACGGCGCTGCGCGCCATACTGCCGGAGGTGCCGGAGGAGGCGCTGGCGCGCGTCATCATGGAGCCGCCGCGCGATGCGGCGCATGGCGACATGGCGACGAATGCGGCGCTGGTGGTGGGCAAGGCGGCGAAGATGGCGCCGCCCAAACTGGCGGCCGAACTGGCGGTGGCGCTGCGCGGCTTCCCCGAGGTGGAGGAGGCGGCACCCGCCGGCCCCGGCTTCGTCAACCTGCGCCTGCGGGAGGATTACCTGCGCGGCCAGTTGCCGATCATCCTCGGCGAGGGCGAGGAATTCGGGCAGGGGGCGGAGAAGCCCGGCACAGTGAATGTCGAATATGTCTCGGCCAACCCGACGGGGCCCATGCATGTGGGCCATTGCCGCGGCGCCGTGGTGGGCGATGCGTTGGCTGCGCTGCTGGCCAAGGCCGGGCATCAGGTAACGCGTGAGTACTACATCAATGATGCGGGCGCGCAGGTGCAGGCGCTCGCATGGGCGGCCTATTGGCGCTATCTGGAAGCGTTGCCGGTGGCGGCGCATGGGCTCTGGGCCGCGCATGCTGCGCCCGAGGCGCGCAAGGCGGCGGTTGAGGCCGCCTATGCCACCAAGCTGCAATATGGCGGCGAATACCTGATCCCGGTCGGCGAGGCGCTTGCGGCGGAACATGGCGCGGCGCTGGTCCCGCCCGATGCGGAGAAGCTGGCCCTGGTGCGCCGCTTCACCGTCACCGCCATGATGGCCGAAATCCGCGAGGATCTGGCCGCCCTCGGCGTGCAGCACGACATATTCATCAGCGAGGCCGAACTGGTCCGCGACGGGCTCTTGGAGAAGGCCGAGGCGCTGCTGGACAGCCAGGGCCTGATCTACCAGGGCACGCTGCCACCGCCCAAGGGCAAGCCGCCCGAGGATTGGGAGGAGCGCGAGCAGACCCTCTTCCGCTCGGAGCAGTTCGGCGACGACACGGACCGCCCGCTGCGCAAGTCGGACGGCACGGGCACCTATTTCGCCAATGACATCGCGAACCACCTGCACAAGATCGAGCGCGGCTTCGGCGCGCTGGTGCATGTCTGGGGCGCGGATCACGGCGGCTATGTGAAGCGCATGCAGGCGGCGGTCGCCGCGCTCAGCGGCAAGCGCGTGAGCCTCGATGTGGTGCTGACGCAGATCGTCCATGTGGTGAAGGACGGCCAGCCGGTCCGCATGTCCAAGCGCGCGGGCAGCTACATCACGCTGCGGGACCTGATCGACGAGGTCGGGCGCGATGCGGTGCGCTTCACCATGCTGACCCGCAAGTCGGACGCGCAGATGGAGTTCGACCTGGACCTCGTGGTGCAGCAATCGCGTGATAATCCCGTATTTTACGTCCAATACGCCCATGCCCGCTGCCGCTCGGTGCTGCGCGGCGCGGGGGACCCTTCGCTGGAGGCTCTGGCGGCCGCCCCGCTCGACAGCCTGACCGATCCGGCGGAGCTCGGGCTGATCCGGCGCCTCGCCGCCTGGCCGCGCGTGGTGGATGCCGCGGCGGCGGCGCGGGAACCGCACCGCGTGGCGTTCTTTTTGAATGACTTGGCGAGTGACTTTCATCTATTGTGGAACAAGGGCAAGGAAGACACGACCTTGCGCTTCATCCAGGCGGACCAGCCGGCGGCAACGCAGGCCCGGCTCGCCTTGGTGGCCGCGACAGCGGCGGTTGTCAGGTCCGGATTGCGCGTGATGGGGGTCACGCCGGTCGAGGAGATGAGATGAGCGATGTGATGCAGCCCTCCTGGCGGGTCCGTCCGCCGGAGAGGGAGTCGTCGGGATGGGGGATCCCGCCGAAATTCTGGATGATCGGCGCTGGCTTGGCAGGTTCCGTCCTGCTGGCGGGCGGCATCATCTGGGGCATGTCCATGATGGGGCCGCGCGGCGTGCCCCTGATCGAGACCGATGGTCGGCCCTTCAAGGTCCGACCGGACGCTCCCGGCGGCGCCGTGGTGCCGCACCAGCAGGAACTGATCTTCGAACGCAACGGCACGCGCCAGGACCGGCCGGGCGAAGCGCGTCTGGGCCCGGGGCCCGAGGCGCCGCGGCCCGAGGCCTTGCGCGCACAAAGCCAGCCGGCCCCTGCGCCAGCCCCGGCCAGCGCGGCCCCGGCCGCCGCGCCGAGCGCCGCGCCCGCCGCCGCACAGCCGGCCGCGCGCCCG
>JBHYCX010000006.1:0-262226 GCA_051861325.1 Roseococcus sp. | reverse complement strand
GTGAAGGGCGTGGCGGCATTGGGCGTGAATTGCACCGAATAGGTGCCAGGCCGCAGCCCGTCGAAGAGGTAGTTGCCGCTCGCATCGGTGACGGTGGTGCGGCCCGTGGGGTTGCCCGCCGCATCGAGCAGCGCGACGACGCGGCCGGCGATGCCGCCCTCGCCAGGGCCGCCCTGCAGGCCATCGCCGTTCACATCCTCGAACAGCGTGCCGCCAAGCTTCGCATTCTTGTAGAAGCCGGCATCCAGCCGCGCCTCGTTCTGGTCGCTGACCAGGGTGAAGGCATCGCTGCGGCCAGTGGCGTTCACGTCGCTGTCGGTCGTCTCATTGCCGTTGGCGCCGGCATTCTGCGTGGAAGCCACGAAGCCCGCGGGCAGGACCTGGACGGAGTAGCTGCCGGGAACCAGGCCGGTGAACTGGTAGAAGCCATCCGCGCCCGTGGTGGTGGTGGCGATGACGCTGTTGCTGCCGTTCAGCAGCTGCACCGTGGCACCGACGATGCCCGTGGCACCGTCATTCTGCAGGCCGTCGGCGTTCGTGTCCTCCCAGACGCGGTCGCCGATGGTGGCGAGCTTGTAGAACCCGCCATCCACATTGCGCACATTGTCGCCATTGGCGAGCGTGTAGATGGGCGTGATGCCGGTACCCTGCGCGGCATCGCTGTCCGTCGCGTCGGGGCCGGTGTTGTCCACGGTCCGCTTGTTGCCGGCGCTCTCGTCGAAGCGGACGCGGTAGCTGCCGGGGACCAGCCCGTCGAACAGATAGGAGCCGTCCGGCCCCGTCGTCGCCGTGCGGCCGGTGGAGGTGCCGTCGGCGTTCAGCAGCGTGACGAGGATGCCGACCAGCACCGTATCACCCACGCCGCGCTGGCCGTTGCCGTTCACATCGGTGAAGGCGATGCCACCAAGCGAGGCGCGCACCACCTGCACCGCCTCGTTCTCGCTGACCGTGGTGAGCGAGGAGCCGGGCGGCACCGCATAGGGGTTCACCGGCACGGATGAGACGACCTGGCCGGAATTGTCGAGCACCTTGCCCGCCGTGTTGCCCGCGATGTCGGCCACCTTGGCCACCACGCGGAACACCACCTGGTCGTTGGCGGTGATGGCGTTGTCGAAGGGGTTGTGGATGTCGCCCAGGTTGAAGGAGAGCGTGCGGGTCGCGGCGTCGTATGTGCCGGCCGCGCCAACGCTGAGGCCCGAGCCGGTGATGCCGCCCAGCGAGACCAGCTCGCTGCTGACGAGGTCGAGGCCCGTGGGCAGCACGTCGCGCAGGACGAGGCGCTGCGCGCCCTCGCCCAGCGTGGCGGTAACCAGGAAGGTCGCCTCCTCGCCGATGCCGACCGCATTGCCCACCGTGGCGCCGAGCGAGGTGGAGACCAGCGTCTTCACCACCGTGTTCACGATGTCGGTCGTCACCACCGCCGGGTCGGTCTCGGTGACCGAGACGCCGAGCACCGGGGCGGAGCTGTAGGTGACGCTGGCCGTGTTCGTGATGGTCTGGCCATCCACGACGTTGGCGGCCAGGCGCGCCTGATAGGTGATGGTGACAGGGCCCGCGCCCAGCAGGAACTGGTTGAGCGTGAAGCCGATATTGCCACCCGTCTCGGTCACCGTGCCGGCCGAGGCCGTGGCGGTGCCCGCCACCAGCGTGACGCCGGCGGGGATGATGTCGGAGAGGTTCACCAGATAGGCGGGCGAGGTGCTGCCCGGCGCGTGGCTCAGCTTGATCTGGTAGGTGACGAGGTTGCCGGCATCGCCGCCATTGCCCGAGATCACGTCCTTCTCGATGACGAGATCGGGGCGGACGATGTCGATCGCCGCCGGATCGGTGGCGCTGCCCAGGCCCGGCTTGCCGCCGCCCGGCGCGAAGGTCTCCACTTTGCCAGTGTTGGTCAGCGTGCTGCCCGCGGTCGCCGTGGTCGCGACGCGCGCATTGACGAGGATGGTGACGGTGTCGCCCGCATCCCGGTCATTGTCGCCGGCGTTGACGATGGTGCCGAAGTCGAAGGTGTAGGCGCCGCCGGAGACGCTGGTGGCGGCCGCGCCCACCGCCAGCGAGGAGCCGGTGATGGTGGAGCCGATGCTCTCGACCGAGGCGCTGTCGAAGATCAGGCCGGTCGGCAGGCTGTCGGTGACGACGAGGCGCTGCGTGCCCTCGCCCACGGTCACGGTCAGGCGATAGGTGACGGTCTCGCCCGGCGCGACATCGGGGTTGCCGGCATTGACGAAGGCGGAACCGGTGTTGGCATCGCCCGTCGCGATGACGGACTTGTCAATCGTCGGCGCCAGGACGACGGTGCGGCTCTCCGTGTCCTGGATGTTGTAGCTGCGGCTGGCGAGATCCTCGGCCGCCGTGGGGTTCAGCGGGTCCACCGGATCGGCGGGGTTGGTGTCGTAGGTCAGGCGGGCGGTGTTCGCCAGCACCTGGCCGGGCGTCACCGTGTCGAGCGCGCGCGCCTGGTAGGTGATGGTGACGGTCGCCGAACCCAGCGCGTAGCGGTCCGTGCTCCAGGAAATGGCGTTGCCGGCATTGCTGATCGTGCCGGCGCTGGCGGTCAGCGTGCCGGCCACCAGCACCATCCCCGTCGGGATCAGGTCGGACAGCGCCAGGTCGTAGGCCGGCGCGTCGGAAGCCGCATCGTGGCGGATGGTGATGCTGTAGTTCACCAGCGCGCCGGCATCGAGCGGCTGACCGGGGGCCGCGAGCGTCGAGGACTTGTCGATGACCAGCAGCGGCTCGACCACATCCACATCAACGGTGGCGGTGTTGCTCGTGCTGCTCGGCGTGCCGGTCGTGCCGGTCTGCGCGCTGGCGGAGTTGGTCAGCACGTCGCGGTCGGCATTGATCGCCACATCGGTGACGATGGCCTTCACGCGCAGCACGATCACCTCGGCATCGGTGTCGCTGTTGACCAGGGTGTTGCGCACATTGCCGAAGTTCAGCGTGTAGGTGTCATTGCTGCCGTCATTGCCGACCTGCGAGGAGGTGATGGTCGGCGCGCCGATCGCACCCCCCGCATAGGTGGTCAGCGCGGAGCCGACCGAGACGACCTCGATCGAGCCAGGCACCAGCTGCAGATAGCCATTGCGGCTGCCCGTCAGGTCTTCCAGCGCATCAATGATGCGCAGGTTGGGGCTGTCGCCTTCCGGCAGGCGGACGCGGATCTCGTAGGTCACCTCCTCACCGATGGCGAGGTCGGGCTTGCCGCTGTCGTGACGGTCGCTCGGCACCGTGCCCTCGGCGGCGGGGCCGCGCGTATCGGCGTTCGAGGTGGCGATGATGGTCTTGGTGACGCTGGGCGCCACGATGGTAACGTTGTGCGTGTCCGTCACCGTGTTCACGCGATCGTCGGGGCTGCCCGTATTGTCCATCGAGCTGCCGCTGGCGGTGGCTGTGTTGTCCAGCTTCTCGCCGGCATCCGTGTCGGACTTCACGACGACGTCGAACTTGACCGTCACCTTCTCGCCGGGGTCGAGGTAGTCGATCACGTAGTCCACCGGGCTCACGCCCAGATTGGTGATGCGCCCGGCGGCAACACCGGTGATGCTCAGCGTGGCGCCCTGGTAGATGGCGTCCAGCTGCACGTCGGTCAGCAGGTCCTTGATGCTCACATCCCAGGCGCGGGCGGTGTAGTCATTGGTCGCGCCGCCGGCGGTGGGCACGCCCTTGTTCTCTACGATGATGGTGTACTTGATCGTGTCGTGGGAATCGGCCGTCGTCTTGTCGGCGGTCTTGTCGATGAAGAGGTTGGGGGCGACGACCTCGATATTGGTGGTGGCCGTGGTTTCGGTGCGGCCGCTGCCATTCGGATTGGCGGCGCTGACCTTCACCGTGTTGACGAGCACATCGCCGCGCACATTGTCCACGTGATCCTTCACGCGGGCATCCACCTCCAGCGTAACGGTGGCGGGCTGGGTGCCCAGCGTGTTCGCGGTGTTCAGCACATCGCCGAAGACGAAGCTGGCGCGGTCATGGCCGTTGACGCCGTCGCTGTCGGAGAGGGTGATGGTGGGCGTGTCGTCGAAGACGCTGCCGGCACCCAGGCCGGTGACGCCGATGAAGCGCGCGGCCAGCATCTCCATCACGCCGCCGCCATTGCCGTTGGCGGTGGGCAGCCAGTCTTCCACGCGGAAATCGGTCATCCGACCTTCCGGCACGGTGACGGTGATGCGGTAGGTGACGCGCTCGCCGATCGTCGCGTCGGTCAGGCTGTCATTCCCGGCGAGGGTGCCGGTGTGGCTCTCGCTGGTGGAGAACACGGCCTTCACCGGCGTCGGCGCCTGGGTCGTCACCACGGCCGTGTCGGTCAGCGTGCCGCCGGGCGCATAGGGCGTGCGGTCAATGCCGCCTTCCATGGCGGCGAAATGCTCGATGGTGGCGGTGTTGGTGAGGTTCGCGCCGAAGGCCGCGACATTGTCCACCAGCTCGAGGTCGTAGGTGATGACGACGATGTTGTCGCCGCTGGTCGCGTGGAAGGCGCCGAGGCTGCCGCTGTTGATCGCGTCATCCAGGCGGATTCCGCCCGCCGTATCGAACAGCCCGCCGCCCACCGTGGTGAAGCCGATCAGATTGCCCGCGCCATCCGTCACGCGCAGGTTCAGCCCACCCGGCGGGATCTCGAAGCCCGGGGGCAGCGTGTCATGGATGAGGACGTCGAAGGCGCCCTTGAGCGAGGAACCGGTGTTCTCGACCACGATGGCGAAGGACACGCGGTCCCCTGCATCGGCGCCGCGCAGGTTCGCGTCGATCGGCGTCAGATCGAGGCTGTTGCTGCTGATCACGCCGGTGAAGCGGTTGCCCGCGCTGCCCGGCGCCGTGAAGGCGACGGGGCCGACGGGAGCCGTGGGCGTCGCCGCGGCGTTGGTGTCGGCGATCACGCCCTTCTTGATGTTCAGCTCGGGCTCGCCCAGCACGAACTGGACGATGGCGTTGTCCTGGAATTCCGTGCCGAAGCTGTTGGTCTCGGTGCTGGTGACCTGGTTGGTCAGCAGCAGGCCGTCGCCGAATTCCTCGTCGGCCACCACCACGGTGAAGAGCAGGTCAATGGTGGAGGACGGGTTGCCCGGCGCCACGGCATCGCCGAAGTCGAAGGTCAGCGAATTGTTGGCGCTGTCATAGCTGATGCTGGGCAGCGTGGTCGGATCGCCCGAGCTGTCATAGGTGGCACCCGGGCCCCACTTGGCCTGGTTCACCCCCGGCGTGGCACCATTCACCAGGTCGGCGAAGGTCATGCCGGAGATGGCCTTGAGCACCGGCAGTGGCAGGTAGTCGCGCAGCTGCACGTCATGCGCGCCGGTCAGCGGCATGTCGAGCTTCAGGCGGAAGGTGATGGCATCGCCGGCCGAGACGGGGCCTGGCGTGAAGCTGGTGTTGCCGTTGATGGCGTAGATGGACTTGGAGACCTCGCTCACCGGCAGGCTGATATCGGCGCCGCTGTCATCGGCGCCGCTGTCATCGGCCTTGTAGTTGTCGTGCTCGTCCACCACGCCGCCGAAGTCGATGCCGTTGGCGAGCGGGTCGCCCTGGTCCACCAGCGGCTCGTTCGAGGGGGCGGGGCTGGTCGAGATGTAGCTGGTCTCGATCGTGCTCTGGAACTTCACCAGGACGGTCGCCTGGTTCTCCACGCCGCCCGGGCGGCCGTTCAGCACATCGTCGATGCCGCGGTCCCGCATTTCCTGCGAGACGTTGAAGGTGATGGTGGAGATGCCCGTTGCCGGGTCGCGCACCACGTTGATGTTGCTGCTGGCGATGGTGCCGGTGAAGAGGGTGGCGCCGCCCTCGCGCATCGTGATCGTCACGGGCTTGGAGGCGTCGAAGACCTGGCCGTCACCGAGTTTGTCGATGAGGATGAGGTCATCCATGTTGAAGTAGTTGGAGACCTGGCCGTCCAGCGTCCATTCGAGGTTCTCGCCAGCCTTCAGGGTCGTCACCGGCGCGACCGACTTCTGCACCGCGATGGACTTGGCGGTGATGATGTCCTCCGGGCCCACCGGGTTGATAGCGAAGACCTGGATCGGGTCGCGCGCGTCGGTCGGGTCCCAGGTGGCGTCGAGGCGGGCGTTGTTCTCCAGCACGCGAAAGGCGCCGGTCACCGGGTCGAGCACGGGCGTCACGCCGTCGCGCAGGAACTCGGGGACGTAGAATTCAATCTTCAGCGTCGGCTCACCGCCCACGCCACCGGTGTAGCTGCCGGTGAAGTCGGCGCGGACTTCGCCCGTGGCATTGTCGAAGAAGGTGGTGCCCGTGCCGTTCACGATGGAGACGGATTTGATGAAGGTGCCGTCCGGCATGCTGTCGCGCAGGGTCAGGCCGGTCATGGTCTGGCCATCGGCGATCAGCGCCTTGACCAGCCATTCGCGCGGATAGGAGGGGCCGGTGGCCGTTTCCTGCTCGGGGCCGACATAATCCACATCCACCGCGATGACCGTGGGTGTGATGGCGAGGCTGGCGCTGGGGCCGAAGACGGGCGAATCGGTCGCCGGGTTCACCAGCGGGTCGAGGCCATAGGCGAAGCCGCCGCTGGCCTGGAGGTTGAGCGGCGTGCCGAGATCGGCCGAGCTCGAGACCTGCAGCTTGACCTGGACATCGGCCGCGGTCTGGTCGGGCGTAAAGCTGCCGAAGGGCAGGCGCAGGACGATGAGCGTCTCGCCGGGCGTGCCGGTGACGGTGAGCGCGTTGCCGGCGGCGTCCTTGCTGAAGGGGTGGGTGACGGTTCCGCTGGCCGGGAACTCGATGATCCATTGCTCCAGCGCGGCGCCGAGATAGGTGGCGCCCTGGAAGATCACGCCGTCATTCGTGGTCGCGCCCGCGCTGCCGAAGCCGGCGCCATCCGCGCCGTTCGTGGGCAGGACGAGGTTGATGTAGGGCGAGTAGCCCACATTCGAGCCGGGGGCGGCGTCTGGGATGTTGTCGAACCGGACGGTGAGGTTCTGCACGCCCCCGATCGGGGCATTCAGGCTGGAGCCGGCGAGGAACGAGACGATCGGACGTGCAGACATGTTTTTTGCCTCCTAACGGGGGGCCGCGGGGGCGGCCAGAAGCTCCCGTTAAGAGGATTTTTACAGTTTTTGAGATTATGCGTCAACCTTACAAAGGTTGAATCTGTCCATGAGACGTTTTTTTGAGACAGGTTCGAGCGGCCTGTGAGGCGCTCGCTTGAAGCCTCAGAAATCTAGATACTTTCCCACCAGGCGTCACGCTGGTGATTCGGCTTGTACGGCATGCACGTGAAGACAAGTGCGGTTTTTTCGAAAATTTCTTTGTTACGAGATGCGCTCATTCATCATCATAAGCATGCTGGCAAGGCAGGACTTGTCCAGATTTATGAGACATCGCGCTGAGCACGCGCGAGATGCGGCATTTTCGGCGCCCCGCCCACCCCCAGGGGCGCTTCAGCCGCCCCCGCAGCCCTCGCGTCGCAGACCGCGCGGTGCCGCGGCCGGTGGGGCCTGCACAAGCGTCATCACGCAGCCCGCATAGTCGCGCGTGAACCGCCAGTCGGAGACGCCCGAATGCCCGCGCGCCGGCCCCGTCGCCCAGAGCGCCAGGGTCGGCACGCTGCGCCGCAGGGCGAGCGCCGCGACGATCTGCGCGCGCTCCTCGGGCGAGGGGTCGAACTCGTCACGATCGAACAGCAGGACCGCAAGCCGCGTGCGCTGCGCGTCCAGCCCGGCCACCACGCGGCGGAAATCCTCGAGGGCCACCGCCCGCAACTCCGGCCGCTCCCCATGCGCGGCGGGGGCGGCGGCGAGGACGCTGTCCACCAGGTCGGGCCGTTCGGCCGCGGCCTGGATCGCCTGCCAGGCGCCGCGCGACTGTCCGCCCAGGATGATCCGCCGGTAACCCGCCTCGCGCAGGGCGGGCAAGGCGCGCACCAGCCGCGGCAGGGTGACGAAGAGGTTGTCATCGCCGGGGTGGCGGTCGAAGCGGAAGATATCGAAGCCGGCCTCGTTCAGGGGCGTGACCATGCCGGGCAGCGCATGGCCGCGGTGATCTTCCTCGGCGCCGCCATAGCCATGCGCCCAGATCACGGCGCCCTCCGCTGCGCGGGGGCCGCGATGCAGGTGGAAGGGGCTGCGGGTGAAGGGGCCGAGGCCGCCGCGCTCCGGGCTCACGCTCGGCGCACCCGGCTGCGGCCGGCCGTTGGGGCCGCGCAGGTCGCCATCCACGGCCAGGATCCGGCAGGCGCTGCCCACTCCCTCTCCCTGCATGCGGGAGAGCTGGCGCGTGCAATTGGCCATCGCCCGGCGCTCCGCCTCCTCCGGGCTGTCATGGCCGGAGACCATGGACCAGGCCGCGCGCCCGTCCGCGCCTTGGGCGAAGGCGAAGGCCGCATGCGGCACGGCGCCCCGGTAATGCTGCGTGAAGGCGATGGAAAGCCCGGTGGAGGGCAGCGCCACTGGGATGCTCCGGGCCGAGAAGAAGCGCGCATGCGCCGCCTCATCCGCGCGTGCAGGAAGGCTGGCGGACAGCAGCAGGAGGATCATCGGCCAGCGCATGGGATAGGATTTGGCACAATTTGCCGCACCGCAAGCCTGCCCGCCGCCTTGAGGTGCCCGGCCGGGGGCTCTATTCACCTACCATCATGCCCGACACGCCCCAGCCGATCCATACGGACGCCCGCTACGACTTCGCCGCCGCCGAGCCCCGCTGGCAGGCGGCCTGGGAGGCGGCGCGCTGCTTCTCCGTCCCCGACGTGCCCCCGGCCGATGCGAAGAAGTACTACGTGCTGGAGATGTTCCCCTACCCCTCGGGCAAGATCCACATGGGGCATGTGCGCAACTACACGCTGGGCGATGTGGTGGCGCGCTACAAGCGGGCGCAGGGCCATCTGGTGATGCACCCGATGGGCTGGGACGCCTTCGGCCTGCCGGCCGAGAATGCGGCGCGCGAGCGCGGCACCCACCCGGCGAAGTGGACCTACGCCAACATCGCGAATATGCGCGCCGAGCTGAAGCGCATGGGCCTCTCGCTGGAGTGGGAGCGCGAATTCGCCACCTGCGACCCCGAGTATTACGGCCAGCAGCAGAAGCTCTTCCTCGACTGCCTCGAGGCCGGCCTGGTCGAGCGGAAGGAGAGCTGGGTCAACTGGGACCCGGTGGATGGCACCGTGCTGGCCAATGAGCAGGTGATCGACGGCAAGGGCTGGCGCTCCGGCGCCCCGGTCGAGAAGAAGAAGCTCAGCCAGTGGTTCTTCGCCATCACGAAGTTCGCGCCGGATCTGCTGGATGCGCTGGACGGGCTGGACCGCTGGCCCGAACGCGTGCGCCTGATGCAGGCCAACTGGATCGGCCGCAGCGAGGGCGCGCGGGTGCGCTTCCAGCTGGCCCAGCCGGTGGATGGGCAGGATGAGGTCGAGGTCTTCACCACCCGGCCGGACACGCTCTTCGGGATGTCGTTCCTCGCCGTCGCCGCCGAGCACCCGCTGGCCGCCGCCGCCGCCGCGCGCTCGGAAGAGGCGGCCGCCTTCATCGCGGAATGCCGCGCCATGGGCACGAGCGAAGTGGCGATCGAGCAGGGCGAGAAGAAGGGCTTCGACACCGGTTTCACCGTGAAGCACCCCTTCACCGACCAGGAATATCCGGTCTGGATCGCGAATTTCGTGCTGATGGAATACGGCACGGGCGCCATCTTCGGCTGCCCCGCGCATGACCAGCGCGACCTGGATTTCGCGCGGAAATATGGGTTGTCCGTCACGCCCGTGGTGCTGCCGAACGGGGCGGATGCCGCGAGCTTCACGGTGGGCAACGAGGCCTTCACCGAGGATGGCATCAGCTTCAACTCGGAATTCCTGAACGGGCTCGACGTCGCCGCCGCCAAGCGCGGCGCCATCGCCCGCATCGAGAAGCTCGGCCAGGGCCAGGGTGTGACGAACTGGCGCCTGCGCGACTGGGGTGTCTCCCGCCAGCGCTACTGGGGCTGCCCGATCCCCGTCATCCATTGCGATGATTGCGGCGTGGTGCCGGTCCCGGCGGACCAACTCCCTGTCGTGCTGCCGGAGGATGTGGATTTCTCCCGCCCCGGCAATCCGCTGGACCACCATCCCACCTGGCGGCATGTGAACTGCCCCAGCTGCGGGAAGGCGGCGCGGCGCGAGACCGACACCTTCGACACCTTCGTGGACAGCTCCTGGTACTTCGCCCGCTTCTGCTCGCCCCGCGCGACACAGCCGGTGACGCAGGCCGCCGTGGATGCCTGGCTGCCGGTGGACCAGTATATCGGCGGCATCGAGCATGCGATCCTGCATTTGCTCTACAGCCGCTTCTTCACCCGCGCGATGAAGGCCACCGGCCATGTGAAGCTGGACGAGCCCTTCGCAGGCCTCTTCACCCAGGGCATGGTCACGCATGAGAGCTACAAGGGCGCCGATGGCCGCTGGCTCTACCCCGAAGAGATCGAGAAGCGGGCCGATGGCACCGCCATCGTGAAGGGCACGAATGAGCCCGTCACGGTCGGCCGCATCGAGAGCATGTCCAAGTCCAAGCGGAACACGGTGGACCCCGGCGCCATCATCAACCGCTACGGCGCCGACACCGCGCGCTGGTTCATCCTGAGCGACAACCCGCCCGAGCGGGACATGGAATGGTCGGAATCGGGCGTCGCCGGCGCCAGCCGCTTCATCGGCCGCATCTGGCGGCTGGCCCAGAACATGACGGAAGCGGCGGCGCCGGATGAGGCGCTGGGCAAGAAGCTGCGCCAGGCCACGCATCGCGCCATCGCGGCCGTGACGGAGGCGCTGGAGGCCTTCACCTTCAACGTCGCCGTCGCCCGGATCCACGAGCTCGCCAACACCATCGGCGACAGCCCCAGCGCGCCGCTGGCCGCCCGGTGCGAGGCGATGGAGGCGCTGCTGCGCCTCGCCTCGCCGATGATGCCGCATCTGGCCGAGGAGATCTGGGCCACGCTCAAGCCCGGCGCCGGCCTCGTCGCGCAACTGCCCTGGCTGGAGGCGGACCCCGCCCTGCTGCGCGCGGACAGCGTGACGCTGGCGGTGCAGGTGCTGGGCAAGCTGCGCGGCACCATCGAGATTGCGGTGGACGCCAGCGACGAAGAGGTCTTTGCTTTGGCCGAAGCCGAGCCCAATGTGATCCGCGCGCTCGACGGCAAGCCCGTGAAGAAGCGCATCCATGTGAAGGGACGGGTGGTCAATCTTGTCATCTAGACGCGCCCTCCTCGCCGCCCCGCTGCTGGCGCTCGGCGCCTGCGGTTTCCAGCCGCTCTACGCGCCGAACGGCCAGGGTGGCCTGGGCGCCGCCGTGGCGGCCAATGAGCCGAGCCTGGCCCAGGCGCTCGCCTCCGTACGCGTCGGCCTCATCCCCGAGCGCAACGGCCAGCTGATGCGCCGCGCCCTGCAGCGCCAGCTGGAAGGCAATATGCCGGGCGTGCAGGCGCGCTACGACCTGGCCGTCACGCTCGTCTACGCCACCGAAGTGCTGGGCTATCAGACGGATGGCCTCGCCACGCGGGTGCGCATCGTGGCGACCGCCAACTGGGTGCTGGCCACCCAGTCCGTCCCGCGCGAGGTGGTGGATCGCGGCTCGGCCCGGACGGTGGATGCCTACAACCTGCCCAACCTGCAGTTCTTCGCCTCGGACGCCTCGCGCGAGGACATGGAGCGCCGCCTCGTGGCCGAGCTGAGCGAGCGCGTCACCGTCGGCGTCGCCGTGGCACTGCGGCGCCGGAACGCGGCCGCGGCCGCAAGCTGAGCGGTGGTCGCGAAGCTCGACCCGAGGCGCCTCCCCGGCTTCCTGGCTGACCCACCCGCCGAGTGCCGCGTCGTCCTGCTGGTCGGCGATGATGCGGGGCTGGTAAACGAGCGTGCCGGCCTGCTGGTGCGCGCCGTGGCGGGCAGCGACCCCATCTGCATCGCCGAACCCGGGCGTGAGGCGGCGCGGGATACGGGATCGCTCGCGGGCGAGGCCGCCGCGGTGCCGCTGATGGGCGGCCGCATGGCCATCCGACTCCGCGATGCGCGCGACGCCTGGGCCGAGGCGGTGAAGGCCGCACTCGCCGGGCCGGGGCCGGGGCTGGTCATCATCGAGGGTGCCGGGCTCACAGGAAAATCCAAGCTGAAGGCGCTGGTGGCGGCCGATCCGCGCGGCCAGGTCATCGAATGCTATGCCGAGCGCGGCCGGGACCTCGCAGCCTCCATCACGCGCATCCTGGGCGAGCTGGGGGCGGCCGCCGAGCCCGCCGCGCTGGACTGGCTGACCGAGCGCGCGGGCGAGGATCGCCTTGCCATGCGCCGCGCGCTGGAGGTGCTGGCCCTGCATGCCGGCCCCGGCCAACGCATCACCGTCGAGGATGCGATGGAGCTGCTGGGCGAAGGCAGCATGCTGGACCTGGACGAGGCGCTGATGGCGGCCTCGCTGGGCGAGGTGGCGGTGGCGGACCGCGCCATCGCGAAGGCCTTTGGCGAGGGCGCGAACCCGGTGCAGGTGCTCCGCGCCGCCCTCCGGCACACGCAGCGGCTGCACATGGCGCGGCTGGCGATGGAAGGCGGCGCCTCGGCCGATGAGGCGGTGAGCGCGCTGCGCCCGCCGGTCTTCTGGAAGGCGAAGCCCGCGATGACGCGGGCGCTTTCGCGTTGGTCCTTGGCGCGGCTGGAGGCGCTGGGGGCTGCGCTGCTGCGGGCCGAGCGCCAGGCGAAATCCACGGGCCTGCCGGATGAGACGGTGGCGCGGCAGGTGGTGCTGGGGCTGGCGCGGAGCGCGGCACGGTGAGCGAGAGGGCTTTGCCCTCTCGCGCTCTCCCACCAAGAAACTGAGTTTCTTGGATCTTCCGTCAGAGGCGGAAGCGGCCCTCGAAGACCGGTACGCAGCTTCCCGCCACCTTCGCCCGGATACCATGGGCGGCACGAGAAGCCGAGGCGCTGAGCAGGCTTGGCCGGCCCATCTGCACCCCCTGCGTGATATCCAGGCTGAGCGTCGGCGCCTCGGACAGGGACAGCAGCAGCGCCACCAGCGGCGTCGCGGCGCTGCCTGTGGCCGCATCCTCGACCGTACCCGACAGGGGCGAGAACATGCGGGCGTTGAGACGCCCCTCCCCTGCGCGCGCATAGAGGTAGAGCGGCAGGCGACGCGGCCCGAGATGCGTGAACTCCACCTGGGCGGCGGCGAAGCGCGCGAGGTCTGGCTTGGCGCGGGCGAGCGCCTCGGCCGTCACTTCCGCCACGACGAAGGAATTGCCGACGGACGCCATGACCGGCTGGTGGGCCGAAGTCACCACATCGGCCTCCGTGAGGCCGACGCAGCCCGCGACCAGCGCGGCCGGCATTTCCGGGCCGGTGGAGAGCGGCTGCGGCGCGGCGATCTCTGCGCCGATGACCAGGCCCGCCGCATCCCGCAACACCGCGACCTCGACCAGGCCCGCGATCTCCTCGAAGCGCAGAAGACCATCCGTCGCGCGGTCGGCCAGCACGAAGCCGGTGCCGACGTTCGGGTGGCCGGCGAAGGGCATCTCCGCCACGCGGTTGAAGATCCGCACGCGCGCCGTGTTCCCCGGGGATTCCGCCGGCAGGACGAAGGTCGTCTCGCTGAGATTCAGCTCGGAGGCGAGCGACTGCATCTGCGCGTCCGTCAGCCCGCGCGCATCGGGGAAGACCGCGAGCTGATTGCCGCCGAAGCGCGTGTCGGTGAAGACGTCGAGCGTCACGAAATCCCAAGCGTTCACAGCTTCATCTCCACCATCACGGGCACGTGGTCGCTGGCCCTCTCCCAGCCGCGGGCGGGCTTCAGGATCTCGTGCCGCGCGAGGCTCCCGCGCAGATCCTGGCTGACCCAGACATGGTCCAGCCGCCGGCCGCGATCCGCCGCCGCCCAGTCCTTCGCGCGGTAGGACCACCATGTGTAGAGCTTCTCATCGGCCGGCACGAAGTGGCGCAGCGCGTCATGCCATTCGCCTGCGCGCATCCACCCCTCCAACGCCGCCACCTCGACCGGCGTGTGGGAGACGACGTCGAGCAACTGCTTGTGCGACCACACATCATGCTCCAGCGGCGCGATGTTGAGATCGCCCACCAGCACCGAACGCCGCACCGGCCCATGCTCGGCGAACCAGGCCGTCGCCTCCGCGATGAGGTCGAGCTTGTGGGCGAATTTCGGATTGGCCTCGCGGTCCGGAATGTCCCCGCCGGCGGGAACGTAAAAGTTGTGAACGTCGATCGGCCCGCCGGGGGCGTCGAGTGTCACGCCAATGTGGCGGCAATCGCCCTTCAGGCACCAATCCGGATCCTCTCCGCGCACCGTGAAGGGGATCCGCGAGAGCACGGCGACGCCGTTATAGCCCTTCATGCCGCGCGCGATGACGTGGTCGAAGCCGAGCGCCCGGATGCCCTCATGCGGAAAGAGCTCGTCTGGGCACTTCGTCTCCTGCAGGCAGAGGACGTCGGGCCGGAGTGCCGCGTCGAGATCGGCCAGCAAAGGCAGCCGGAGGCGGACGGAATTGATGTTCCAGGTGGCGATGCGCAGCACGGGCAAGGGCGGGACTCGCTGATCGTGAGCCCCTTCTCTGCCGCGCCGCGCTGGCTTTGGGAAGTCAGGTCGCGGCGGGCTCGACCTTGTCCTGCGTCTTCGTGTCGAAGTCGCTGGCGTCGTGGCGTTCGCGCAGCTGGCCCTCGGGCTCGCCCACCATCCGGTTCACCATGCGGCCGCGCAGGACGGCGGGGCGGGCGTGGATCTGGTCGGCCCAGCGGAGCACGTTCTTGTACTCGTGCACCGAGAGGAATTCGGCCGCACCGTAGGACCAGCCCTTCACCAGCCCGCCATACCAGGGCCAGACGGCGATGTCGGCGATGGTGTAGTCCGCGCCGGCCAGGTATTCGCTCTCGCCCAGGCGGCGGTCCAGCACGTCGAGCTGGCGCTTCACCTCCATGGCGAAGCGATCAATCGGGTATTCCTGCTTGGTCGGCGCATAGGCGTAGAAATGCCCGAAGCCGCCGCCGAGATAGGGCGCGCTGCCCATCTGCCAGAACAGCCAGGAGAGGCATTCCGCGCGGGCGGCGGTTTCCGTCGGCAGGAACTCGCCGAATTTCTCGGCGAGGTGCATCAGGATCGCGCCACTCTCGAAGACGCGGATGGGCTTGGGGCCGCTGCGGTCCAGCAGGGCCGGAATCTTGGAATTGGGGTTCACCGCGACGAAGCCGCTGCCGAACTGGTCGCCCTCGCTGATGCGGATCAGCCAAGCGTCGTATTCGGCGCCGGCATGGCCGCGCGCCAGCAACTCCTCCAGCATCACCGTCACCTTCACGCCATTGGGCGTACCAAGCGAGTAGAGCTGAAGCGGATGCTTCCCGACCGGCAACTCCTTCTCATGCGTGGCACCCGCGATGGGGCGGTTGATGTTGGCGAAGCGGCCGCCATTGGCCTTCACCCAGGTCCAAACTTTCGGGGGCGTGTATTCGACGGCGTCGGTCATGCAGGGGCTCCGTTGCGATCGGCCATGATGTGGGGAGGGCGGTGCCTCATGTCACCTCGGCGGCGGGGGGCTCGGGTGCCGCATCCGCGCGCGCGAAGCGGATGGTCACGCTGAGCCCGCCCTCGGGCGGGGAGTCCACCTCCAGCTGCGCCCCGGCATTCTGCCGCAGGGATTCGACGATCAGGGAGCCCAACCGGCCGGAGGTGGGCCAGAGCATCCCCTCCGGCAGGCCGATGCCATCATCAGCGATCACGATTTGGCACCCTGTCGCATCCACGAGGCTGTGCAGCGTGACGGTGCCACCCTCGCGCCCCACGAAGGCGTGCTTCAGCGCATTGGTCAGGACCTCGTTCACGACGAGGCCCGTGGGCATCGCCACGTTGATCGAGACCGGCCAGGTGTCCACCTTGAGGTCGAGGCGGATGCCCTCCACCGCATGGGCCTGCATCACGGAGGAGGCGATCTGGCTGAGATAGGTGCCGAGGTCCACGCTCTCGGCCGGCTGGTCCGTAGAGAGGGAGCGGTAGAGCAGGGCCAGCGCGCCGACGCGGCCGGCGAGGCGGCTGAAGGATTCCTCCGTCTCGTCATCCGTGGCGTTGCGGCTTTCCATCCGGATCAGGGCCGCGACCATCTGCAGGTTGTTCTTCACACGGTGCTGCAATTCGCGCAGCAGCACGTCCTTTTCCTCGACGCGCCGCTCATAGGCTTCGATATCGGCGCGGCTGTGCGGCTTGACGGCGGCGAGTGCCACCAGCCGGAACAGGGCCACGCCTTGGTCGTCATGGATGATGTTGGACCAGGCATCCACGGTGATGCCGTCCTCGCGGTCAATGCGGAAGGTGCCGAGATGATCCTCGCCGGCGATGATGGCGTCACTCAGCTTGCGGTCATCGCCCGTGGCACTCGCAATGGCCTTGAGGTCGCTCCAGGGGCGATTCAGCAGCTCTGCCGGCTGCTGCTCGGACAGGCGCTCGAATTCGAGATTGGCGTAGGTGACGCGTTCGACCGGCTTCAGCTCCGCGACCGCGATGGCGAAGGGGATGTTGTCCAGGAACTGCTTGAACCGATCGCTGTCCAGGGCTGCGGCGAGGTCCGGGCTGTCGAGGAGGTCGGTCAAGGGCTGGGGCTTGGCGTCGTCGGTGGTCATGCAGGGGACTTTCGGGGGGGCGGGCCATATGCTCGTGGCAGGCGATGCGAAACCCAGGAGGAAGGGACGATCGGACCGGAGGCGGATCATCATGGATCGGCCGCGGGCCCGCGCGAAGAGGGGCGGCGCAAACGGGGCGGCCCATCGCCGCCCACGGGCAGCTTAGCACCGGTTGCAGGCCTGCCGGCGCGAAAATTTGCAGTGTGCGCCGGGCCGCTATCCCCGCAGGTGGCAGGACACCCAATGCCCGGGCGTCACCTCGCGCAGCTCGGGGACTTCGCTGCGGCACTGGCCCGCATTGGCGATGGGGCAGCGCGTGTGGAAATGGCAGCCCGAGGGCGGGCGCAGCGGGCTCGGCACATCGCCCTTCAGCATGATGCGCTGGCGCTTCACCGTGGGGTCCGGGATGGGGACGGCGGAGAGCAGCGCCTCCGTGTAGGGGTGCAGCGGGTTGGTGTAGAGGTCCCGCGCCGATGCGATCTCGACGATGCGGCCGAGATACATGACCGCGACACGGTCGCTGATGTGCTCCACCACCGAGAGATCATGCGCGATGAAGAGGAAGGTGAGGCCAAACTTCTCCTGCAGGTCTTCCAGCAGGTTCACCACCTGCGCCTGGATCGAGACGTCGAGCGCACTCACCGGCTCGTCGCAGATGACGAGCTTGGGCTTGACCGCAAGGGCGCGGGCGATGCCGATGCGCTGGCGCTGCCCGCCCGAGAATTCATGCGGGAAGCGGCGCATGTGGTCGGCGTTGAGGCCCACCGTCTCCAGCAGCTCCACCACGCGATCCTCGCGCTCGCGCGCGGTCTTGGCCAGCTTATGGATGATCAGCGCCTCCGCGATGATGCTGCCCACCGTCATCCGCGGATTGAGCGAGGCGAAGGGGTCCTGGAAGATGATCTGCATGTCCCGGCGCAGCGTGCCGAGATGCTCATTGTCGAGCGCGGTGACGTCGCGGCCTTCGAATTTCACCTCGCCGGAGGTGGGCTCGATCAGGCGCAGGATGAGGCGGCCGGTGGTGGATTTGCCGCAGCCGGATTCACCCACAAGGCCCAGCGTCTCGCCGGCCTGGAGGTCGAAGGTGACGCCGCTCACGGCATGCACGTGATCCACCGTGCGGCGCAGCAGCCCCCCCTTCACGGGGAAGCGCTTCACCAGTTTCTTCACGCTGAGGAGAGGCCCAGGGGGGATATTCGTCATAGGATGCAGGCCACCTTGTGCCCGGGAGCGACCTCGCGCAGCGGCGGCTCGGCCGCGGTGCAGGCCTCGGTCGCGAAGCGGCAGCGCGCGGCGAAGCGGCAACCCACGGGCGGGTTGAGCAGGCTCGGCACCGAGCCCGGGATGGCCTCCAGCCGCGTATGCATGGTGGCGGCCAGGTCAATGCGCGGGATCGAGCGGATCAGCCCTTGCGTGTAGGGGTGGCGCGGGTTGGCAAACAGGTTCTCCACCGTCGCATCCTCGACGACCTTGCCGGCATACATGACGATGACCCGCTGCGCCGTCTCGGCCACCACGCCCATCGCGTGGGTGATGAGCAGGATGGACATGCCAAGCCGCTGCTTCATCTCGTTCATCAGTTCCAGGATCTGCGCCTGGATGGTGACGTCGAGCGCCGTGGTGGGTTCGTCTGCGATGAGCAGCTTCGGGTTGCAGGAAAGCGCCATGGCGATCATCACGCGCTGGCGCATGCCGCCCGAGAACTGGTGCGGATAGTCGTGCACGCGCTTGGTCGCGTTCGGGATCTGCACCAGCGAGAGCATTTCCGCCGCGCGGTCGAAGGCGGCGCGCTTGGAGAGGCCCTCATGGTGGCGCACCGTCTCGGCGATCTGCTGGCCGACCGTATAGACCGGGTTCAGCGAGGTCATCGGCTCCTGGAAGACGATGCCGATCTGCTTGGAGCGGATGGCACGCATCTCATCCATCGCCATCGGCACGAGGTCCCGGCCCTCGAAGAGGATCTTGCCGGCCATGATGCGGCCGGGCGGCATGGCGATGAGCTTCAGCACCGTCATCGCCGTGACGGTCTTGCCGCAGCCGGACTCGCCGACGATGGAGACGGTCTCGCCACGGTTGACCGAGATGTCCACGCCATCCACGGCGCGGACCATGCCGTCATCCGTCTTGAAGTGGACTTTCAGGCCCGAAATATCGAGCAGCGGGGCCTGGCTCACTGAACGCGCCTCGGGTCCAGCGCATCGCGCAGGCCGTCACCGACGAAATTGATGGTCAGCACGGTCAGGAAGATGGCAAGGCCCGGGAAGATCGCCCAATGGGGGGCGAAGTCCAGATTGTCCTTCGCGTCGAACAGCAGGCGGCCCCAGGTGGGCGTATCCGGCGGGAAGCCCAAGCCCAGGAAGGACAGCGTGGATTCCGCGAGGATCGCGCCCGCCACATCGATCGAGGCGGCGACGATCACGGGGCCCAGCGCATTGGGCAGGATGTGCTGCACCACGATGCGCGCGCGCGAGGCGCCGAGCGCCCGGGCCGCTTCCACGAATTCCTTCTCACGCAGCGAGAAGAACTGCGCGCGCACCAGGCGGGCCACCTGCATCCAGTTGAACAGGCCGATCACGGCCACGATCATGATGAAGACGCCGAGCTCCTGCCCCACGACTTCCGCCAGCGCATCGCGGAAGAGATAGATGATCAGCAGCAGCAGCGGCAGCTGCGGGAGTGAGAGAAACAGGTCCGTCACCCACATCAGCGCCACATCCACCGGCCCCTTGGACATGCCGGCGATGGCGCCGACCAGCACGCCGACGGTGACGGCAACCCCCATGGCCGCGAAGCCCACAGCCAGCGAGATACGCCCGCCATAGAGCACGCGCGCCAGCAGATCCTGCCCCAGGTCATCCGTGCCGAAAGGGTGCTCCATGGAGGGGCCCTGGAGGCGGGCGGTGAAGTCGATCTCGTCGATCGGCACGGTCCAGATCAGCGGGCCGAACAGCACGGCCAGGATCATGATGGCGAGCACGACGGCGCTGCCCACCGCGAGCTTGTGCTTGCGGAAGCGGCGCCATGCCTCGGCCGTGGGCGTCACGGGCGGCCGGCGAACGCCGACAGGCCCGCCGCTAATTGTAGCTGATGCGGGGGTCGAGCCAGCCATAGATCACATCCGCGAGCAGGTTGAAGAAGATGACGAGGCAGGCGAAGACGAAGGTCACCGCCATGATCACCGGCGTGTCATTGGCCAGCACCGCCGAGATCAGCAGCGAGCCGATGCCGGGCACGCGGAAGATCTGCTCCGTCACGATGGCGCCGCCGAACACCGCCGGCATCTGCAGCGCCACCAGCGTCACCACCGGGATCAGCGCGTTGCGCACCACATGGCGGTTGATCACCCGTCGCTCCGGGATGCCCTTGGCGCGTGCGGTTGTGACGTAGTCGAGCCGCACCACGTCGAGCACGGCGGAGCGCACGAAGCGCGTCCAGGCCGCGCCCTGGAACAGGCCCAGCACCGCGATGGGCATGATGGATTGCTTGATGTGCTGCCACCACCATTCCCAGCCACTCGCGTCGATCTGCGCTCGATAGACGAAGGGCAGCCAATCCAGGTGGATCGAGAACAGCATGATCAGCAGCAGCCCGGTGAAGAAGGTGGGCAGCGAGAAGCCGACGAAGGCGAGCGTGTTCGCCACCTGGTCGAAGATCGAATAGGGCCGGGTCGCCGCCATGATGCCGACCGGCAGCGCGATGGCGAGTGCGAGGATCTGCGAGGCGCCGATCACCACCAGCGTCACCGGCAGGCGTTGCAGGATCAGCTGGTCCACATCCACGCGGCTGACGAAGGAGAAGCCCCATTCGCCCTGCAGCATGGAGGAGAGCCAGCGGAAATACCGGATATGCACGGGGTCATCGATGCCGAGGCTGGCACGCAGCGCGAGCCGCACCTCGGGCGGGATGGCCGGGTTGGTGGCCAGCTCCTCGAAGGGATCACCCGGCGCCAGCGCCAGCACGGTGAAGAGGATCACGCTGATCCCGAGCAGGCTCGGGATCGCGATCAGCAGGCGGCGGAGAAGATACTGAGCCACGGGTGGATCAGGTCTCGCGCCACCAGTCCTGCAGCGCCCAGAAGGTACCGTCCCAGCCGCTCAGCACGTGGCGGAGGTTGTTCACGCTGCCGCTGACGGTGGGCCGCTTCACCAGTGGGATGATGTGGTTGCTGCCCACGATCAGGTCATTCATGCGGATGAAGAGGGCCGCGCGCTTGACCGGGTCGATCTCGCTCTCGGCCGCGCGGAAGGCGGCGTCGTATTCGTCGTTCTTCCAGCGCACGATGTTGCGGCCCTGCCAGGAATTGGCGCGGGTGGACATCTCCCAGGAGACGTACTGGTTCATGAAGCGCTGCGGATCCGCCTGCGGCATCGTGGTCGTGTACATCTGCATGTCGGCGTAGAACTTGGTGAAGGTGTCGGGGTTCGCGACATCGGAGGAGAAGAAGACCGAGGCGGTGACCGACTTCAGCTCAAGGTCGATGCCGGCCCGCTGCGCCGCCTGCTTGTACACCGCCTGGGTGCGCTGGCGCGGCGCATTGACCGAGGTCTGGTAGATGAAGCGCAGACGCACATTGTTCTTGGCGCGGATGCCGTCCCGCCCGCGCACCCAGCCGGCGGCGTCGAGGATCTCGTTCGCCTTCTGGATGCTGAACTCCCAGCGCATGTTGGACGAGGTGAAGCGCGGCGGGTTGTTCAGGAAGTTGGCCGTCGCCGGGCCGCCGCGGCCGTAGATGAACTGCTCCAGCGCGTTGCGGTCGATCAGCAGCGCCATGGCCTGGCGCACCGCGGGGTCCGAGAAGGCCGGGTGCGTCGTGCTGATATGTGAGCGCTCGCCATCCACCTCGCGGTTGGGGTCGGTGACGTTGAGCTGCACGAACTCGATGCCGCCGCCTTCCACGATGTTCACGCGGCCGCGATTGGCGGCTTCCAGGCGCTTCAGCAGGTCATCCTCGACCTGGAGGTTCCAGGCATAGTCGAAATCGCCCGTCTGCAGCACGGCGCGCGCGGCGGAGACCGCATCGCCGCCGCCCTTCACCTCGAGCGTGTCGAAGAAGGGGCGGTTGTTCATGTGGTAGTTGGGGTTCAGCTCGGCCCGCAGCGTGTCGCCCGGCAGGAAGCTGACGAAGCGATAGGCGCCGGTGCCCACGGGGCGCAGGTTGGTCGGCGCATCGCGCGAATTGGCGCCGTTGAAGGCCTGGAACAGGTGCTTCGGAATCAGCTGGCCGGTGGCGGCGACGAAGGCATCGGCCCAGAAGGGCGTGGGCTGGGCGAATTCGACGCGGACGGTGTGGTCATCCACCTTCACCGCGTTCACGTCGCGATAGCTGCCGGAGGTGACGGCGGCGACGGCGGCGTTGCGCGAGTATTCCCAGTTGAAGATGACGTCATCGGCCGAGAAATCCTGGCCGTCATGCCACTTCACGCCCCGCTTCAGCTTCCAGGTGACCGAGCGGCCATCGGCGGCCAGGCCGCCATTTTCAAGCGAGGGGATTTCGGCGGCGAGGACGGGGTGCAGCGTGCCATCGGCGGCCCAGCCGGCCAGCGGCTCGTAGAAGACGCGGCTCGCATCCTGGTTGGTGGTGCCGACGGCGAAATGCGGGTTCAGCAGGGTGGAGGCCTGCCAGTAGAGCACCTTCAGCGGACCGCCGCCGCCGCGCCGCGTGGGCCGATAGACCGGCATGCTGCCCTGGGCCTGGGCGGAGCCCGCGCCCGAGATCGCCAGGAGCTGCGTCGCCATCGGCGCCGTCAGGCCCACGGCCGCCATGCGGCGGATGAAGCCGCGGCGCGAGAGGCTGCCATTCTTCACGCGCCCGATCATCTGGCGCAGATCGTCTTCACCCATTCCCATTCTCCCAGCCCTGACGGGTCGCATTTCTGAAGCACATATTACCGGATCACATAGCAGGGTTGCGCGCGAAATCGAGCCCCATCGCACCGGGATTGCCCAGGGGCGCGCCAGCCCTGCCCTGCCCCTGGGCTTACCCCTCCCGCCACCAATCGCCGAGGAAGGCCAGCGTGCCGTCCCAGCCGCTGCGCCGGGTGCGCAGGTTGTTCAACGCGCCGCTCAGCCCGGGACGTGCCAGCAGCGGAATGAGATGGTGGCTGCCCACCACCAGGTCGTTCATGCGGATGAAAAGCGCGACCCGTTTCACCGGGTCCTCCTCCACATCGGCGGCGCGCAGCGCCGCGTCGTATTCCGCGTTGCGCCAGCGCATCACATTGCGCCCCTGCCAGGAATTCGCCCGGCTCGCCGCCTCCCAGGAGGCGAATTGGCTCATGTAGCGCTGCGGGTCGCCCGAGGGGCCGTTCGCCAGCATCTGCATGTCGGCGTAGAATTTCGAGAAAGTGTCCGGGTTTGCCACGTCGGAGGAGAAAAAGACCGAGGCCGTCACCCCTTTCAGGTCCAGCTCGATGCCCGCGCGCTGGGCCGCCTGCTTGATCACCGCCTGGCTGCGTTGGCGCGGCGCGTTCACCGAGGTCTGGAACAGGAACTTGAGCCGCGTGCCCCCCTTGGCGCGAATGCCGTCGCGCCCACGCAGCCAGCCCGCCGCCTCCAGCACCTCATTTGCGCGCTCGATGCTGAAGGGCAGGCCGGTGTTGAGCGAGGTGAAGCGCGAATTGTTGAGGATGTTCACCGTCGCGCGGCCGGCACGCCCGAAGATGAAGCGCTCGATCGAGGCGCGGTCCACCAGCATGGCCATGGCCTGGCGAACCGCGGGGTCCGAGAAGGCCGGGTGCGTGGTGGCCAGGGAGGAGCGCTCGCCCTCCACCTCGCGGTTGGGGTCGGTCACGTTGAGCTGGATGAATTCGGTGCTGCCGCCCGGCGTCACCTCAACGCGCCCGCGCCCCACGGCTTCGAGGCGCGTAAGGATGTCATCCTCGACCAGCAGGTTCCAGGCATAGTCGTAGTCGCCGGTCTGCAGCACGGCGCGCGCGGCGGAGACGGCGTCGCCCCCGCCCTTGATCTCCAGCGTGTCGAAATGCGGGCGGTTGTCTCGGTGGTAGAGCGGGTTCAGCTCGGCCCGCAGCATGTCACCGGGCGTGAAGCTGACGAAGCGATAGGGCCCGGTGCCGACGGGCCGGAAATTGCCGGGCGCGTCGCGCGCATTGGCCCCGTTGAAGGCACCAAAGACATGGCGCGGGATGATCATCCCCGCATTGCCCACGAAGGCATCGGCCCAGAAGGCGGTCGGCTGCGCGAAATCGAGGCGCACCGTCAGCGCGTCCAGCTTCGTGATCGCGACCTCGCGGTAGCTGCCCGAGGTGCTGGCGGCGACGGCGGGGTTGCGGCTGTATTCCCAGTTGAAGACGAGGTCATCGGCGGTGACGGGTGCGCCGTCATGCCAGCGCAGGCCGGGCTTGAGCTTCCAGGTGACCGAGCGGCCATCGGGGCTCAGCCCGCCATTCTCGCGCGAGGGGATTTCGGCGGCGAGCACGGGCACCAGCGTCGCATCGGGCGCCCAGGCGGCGAGCGGTTCGTAGAAGATGCGGCTGGCATCACTGTTGGTGGTGCCGATGGCGAAATGCGGGTTCAGCAGCGTCGCCGCCTGCCAGTAGAGGATCTTCAGCGCGCCGCCGCCGCCGGGACGGGTGGGGCGGTAGCCGGCGGCCGGCTGCGCGGCGGCGGGTGCCGCGCCGGTCATGGCCAGCAACTGCGTCGCCATGGGAGCGGTGATGCCCCAGGCGGCGACGCGCTGCGCAAAGCCCCTGCGCGTCAGCGCACCACCCCGGACCTGTTCGATCATCGCCCGCAGATGCGTTTCGCTCATGGCCCGCTCCGGATCGCCCATGGGGAGGCTAGCGGAGGTCCTGGCCAGGGAGCGAAGGGAATTCGCGGCGCGGGGGCGGCTCAGCCCTCCGGATTGCCCAATTCCTGCGCGACCAGGCTTGCCCAATAGGCGACGCCGAGGGGGATCGTCGCGTCGTTGAAGTCAAACAACGGCGTGTGCAGCGCAGGCGAGGTGCCATCCGGCGCGCCGCCGCCGATGGACATGAAGGCGCCCGGCCGCTGCTCCAGCATCAGCGCGAAATCCTCGGCCCCCGTGCTGGGATCGGGGTTGGGGTCCACGGCGGCCGCACCCACCACGGCGGCGGCGGCGGCATAGGCCACCTTGGTCTGCTCCGGGTTGTTCACGGTGGCGGGCACGCCACGGCGATACTCCACCTCGGCCGTGCAGCCATGCGCGGCGGCCAGGCCGTGTGCCAATTCGCCGATGCGGCGCTCCAGCAGATCCCGTACGGGGGCCGTGTAGCTGCGCGCCGTGCCGCTGATGGTGAGCTCGGCCGGCATGACGTTCGCGCCGATGTGCGAGCCCGCGCTGATCGCGCCGACGCTCAGCACCGCCGCGTCCTTGGCGGCCACGTTGCGGCCGATGATGGTCTGCAGCGCGAGGACGAAATGCGCCTGCACGATGGTAATGTCGGTCGCGAGATGCGGCGTGGAGCCGCCATGGCCGCCGGTGCCGCGGAAGATCACGGTGAATCGGTCCGCCGCCGCCATGGTGGGGCCGGGGCGGATCGCGAAATGGCCGGCCGGGCGGCGCGGGGCGTTGTGCAGGCCGTAGATGGCATCGCAAGGGAAGCGCTCGAAGAGCCCGTCGGCAAGCATGGCACGGGCGCCGCCGCGGCCTTCCTCGGCCGGCTGGAAGATCAGGTGGACGGTGCCGGCGAAATCCCGGTTCTCCGAGAGCCAGCGCGCGGCGCCCAGCAGCATCGTCGTGTGCCCGTCATGGCCGCAGGCATGCATGATGCCGGGGTTCGTCGAGGCATAGGGCAGGCCGGTCTGCTCGGGGATGGGCAGGGCGTCCATGTCGGCGCGCAGGCCGATGACGCGCTGGCCCGGACGTGTGCCGCGGATGGTGCCGACGACGCCGAGCTTGCCCACACCCTCCGTCACCTCCACGCCCCATTCCCGCAGATGCCGCGCGACGAGGCCAGCGGTCCGCACCTCCTCCATGCCGAGTTCCGGGTGCGCGTGGATGTCCTGGCGGATCGCCGCCAGTTCCGGCTGCCAGGCCTGGATGGCCTCGATGATGTGTCGGCTCATGCGCATTCCCTCTCGCGCGCCCCGCTGCGCGCGGCGGCATGATCCCCCTGCCGCGCGCCCAGGTCCAGACCGGCGCAGCCAGGGCCCGTCAGGCGGGGCGGGGTGTGCGCACGCCCGACCGGGCCGAGAGGTAGCGCAGCTGCGCCGCGTGGTCGGTCGCGGGGCAGAGCATGAGGCCGGTGAAGAAGATCCGCGCCGGCCGGCCGAGTTCCGGGGCCGAACCGGTGTCGAATTCGATGAGAAGGTCGCCCGGCTGGCAGGGCGGGATGTCGAGGCGGACGGGGCGCGCCTCGCCGGCGGGAAGCTCCTCGCTGAGCCAGGGCCCGGGCGGTTCCTCGGGGCGGCGCAGCCGCATCCGCAGCAGCGCCGGCGCGGTGACGGGCGCCGCCATCTCCAGGGTCAGGACCAGCCCTTCGGGCGCAGGCTCCACCAGCGGCAGGCGGAGCGCGACAGGCCCGCCCGTGGCGCCGATGCCCCAGCGCTCCTGCTCGGTCCAGCCCTCGCCCTCGCACAGCAACTGGTGCAGCAGGGCGCCGGGTGGCATGAGCCCGGGCAGGTCCGGCACCACGGGCTCATCGAAGCCGACGCGCTCGCCCATCGGGAAGAAGACGCGGCGCGCGGGGTCCGGCAGGGCGGGCACATCCGCGGCGAGCGTCGCGATCCGGCCCTGGGCCACCTCGCGCCAGCTTCGCATCAGCACGCGCTCCGGGATCTTCGCCTCGAGCGCCTGGCGGCGCGCCGGATCACGGATGAGGCTCCAGGCGAGGTCCGCCAGCTCCGGCTCGCTCTGCGGCGAGAAGTAGAGCGCGGCGGCACCGCCTGCCTCGCGCAGGCTGGTGTGGTCGGGCGTCAGGGGAATCTTGCCATGGGCCAGCGCCTCCGTGACCGGCAGGCCCCAGCCCTCGTAGAAGCTGTTGAACACGGTGAAGAGGCAGCGTCGGTAGAGCTGGCCGAGCAGCGCATCGCCCACATCGCGCAGATGGATGACGCGGCGGCGCAACTCCGGCGCGGATTGCAGCAAATGCAGCACAGGCTCGGACTGGAAGCCCGGCCGGCCGACCAGGACAAGGTCGGGGATCACCGCATCGCCATGGCGGCGCAGCAGGGTGAGCCAGGCATGCAGCAGCAGCGCGTGGTTCTTGCGCGATTCGATCGTGGCGACGCAGAGCACGAAGGGCCGCCCGTCACGCAGGCGCTCGGGCCAGGCCGGCGGCTCCGACGCGGGAATCTCAGGCGACTCCGCCGCGCGTGCCGGGAAGCGGGCATCCAGCGGCATGACGCCCACGGGGATGTCGAGATAGGGCAGCATGCGGCGCTGCCAGAGGCGGAAATCACGGGCCGCGCAGGCGCTGATCGCCACCGCGCGGTCCATTTGCAGGCAAAGGCCGAGGAAATGCTCGGCGAAGCTGCGGGTCAGGCTCGCCTCGCAATGCTCGGGCGTGGCCAGCGGGATGGCATCGTAGAACAGCACGCAGACCAGGACGCGATGCGCCTGGCGCACCTCGCGCAGGCGCCGCAGCTGCACCGGGTTGCGGCCGGTAAGGCCGAGCGCGAGCAGCCGGTCACCCGGCTGGAAGACGAAGGCCGGGCCGTCGCGGCAGGCGGCGGCGCGCGCCGCGTGCAGCGCGACCCAGCCCGGCTCGTCCAGCCGGCCTCCCTCACGCCCGCCCTGGATGAGGGCCATCAGCAACGCCGTCGGGAATTGCACGAAGCGGCCCTGGGCCGCCGAGAAGGCGGTGAGCTCGAAGAGCGGCTCCTCGCCCAGCGCGAGCCCGGCCTCGATCAACGCCATCTGCACCCGCGCGACACCCATGGGCGTGCGGTAATGCTCCAGGAAGTCCAGGAGGTCCGTCAGGTCCACCACGAAGCGGGGCGCGGTCATGGCGATGCGATCAGCAGCCCGGCTCAACTCCGCCCGTAATTGTCCTCGATGCGGACGATGTCATCCTCGCCGAGATAGGAGCCCACCTGCACCTCGATGAGGGCCAGTGGGATCATCCCTGGATTTTCCAGCCGGTGGACGCAGCCGAGCGGCAGGTAGACCGACTGGTTCTCCGAGAGCAGCAGGCTCTCCGCGTCGCGGTGGACGCGCGCCGTGCCCTTCACCACCACCCAGTGCTCGGCGCGGTGATGGTGCTTCTGGAGCGAAAGCCGGCCACCCGGGCGAACGACGATCTGCTTCACCTGGAAGCGGTCGCCCATGATCAGCCCCTCGTAATGGCCCCAGGGGCGATACATGCGGCGATGCTCGGTGGCCTGCTTCAGGCCGCGGGCCTTCAGCCGCTCGACCATCTTCTTCACGTCCTGCGCGCGCGAGCGCGGCATGGCCAGCACGGCGTCGTCCGTCACCACCAGCACCACATCCTTCAGGCCGAGCACCGCGGTGAGGATGCCCTCGGACCGGATGTAGCAGCCCTCGGCATCGAGCAGTTCGGCCGGGCCCTTCACGGCGTTGCCGGCGGCGTCCCGGGGCGTGGCCTCCCACAGCGCGTCCCAGCTGCCGACATCGCTCCAGCCCAGATCGGCCGGCACCACGGCGGCGTGGCGCGTGCGCTCCATGACCGCGTAGTCGATGGAAATGGCGGGCGCCTGGCAGAAGGCGGCGGGACCGAGGCGGATGAAGTCGAGATCCCGCGCGGCCGCTTCCAGCGCGGCGCGCGCGGCGGCCAGCACGGCGGGCGCGTGCTCGCGCAGTTCGGCGATCAGCGTGCTCGCGGTCGCGACGAACATGCCGCTGTTCCAGACATGCCGGCCGCCGGCCACCAGCCGCTCGGCCGTCGCGCGGTCGGGCTTTTCGGTGAAGCTCTGCACCATCTGCACGCCCGGCAGGTCAGCGAGCTTCTCGCCCAGCTCGATGTAGCCAAAGCCGGTGTTCGGCTCGGTCGGGCGCATGCCGAAGGTGACGATACGGCCGCCGCGCGCCGCCGCCGCCGCGCGTTCCAGCGCCGCATGCAGCGCCTCCACGTCGCTGATCGCGGCATCCGCCGCCATGATCCAGAGCACCGCATCGGGCTGCGCCTCAGCCACGAGCAGCGCGGCGACGGCAATGGCCGGCGCGCTGTTGCGCCCCTCCGGCTCAAGCACGATCTGCGCATTGGCGATGCCGGCGTCGCGCAACTGTTCGGCCACCAGGAAGCGATGCGCCTCGCCCACCACCACCACCGGCGGCGCGAAGCCAGGGCCGGTCGCGCGGCGCGCCGTCTCCTGCACCATGCTCTGCTCCGTGAGGAGCGGCCAGAACTGCTTCGGGTTGGATTCCCGGGAGAGAGGCCAGAGGCGGCTGCCCGTGCCGCCGGAGAGGATGACGGGAACAATGTCGGGGACGCTCATTGCTGACCTTTCAGGAACCTGTGACTGTGTGACACGAAATCCCGGTGATTTCATGGCACCCTTGTCGCGTTGCCGCCCGAAAGGCAAGTTGGGCCCATGATGGCGCTTGCCCCCCGGGTCTGGACGGACGGCTTCCCCCTGACCCTTTCCCACGGGACCGGCATCACGACCTATGCGCGGGGTCATGCGGCGACGCTGCGGCGGCTCGGCGTCTCGCTCGGCATGCTCTATGGCCGACCGCTGCCCAACATCGCCGACCCGGCGGAGCGCGAGGTGCGCTTCTTTGATGCCCGCGTCCTGGCCGGGCGCCCGCTGCATCAACGCTTCTTCGGCCTGCTGCGGGATCCGCGCGGACCGATGGCGCAGCAGATCCCGCTCTCGCGCATGGTGGACACGGGCGCCACCTCGGCCATCACCTACGAGACCTTCGCCACCGCCAACCTGCCCGACGTGGACGAGCTGTGGAACGCGGATGACGCGTTCGGGCGCGCCCAACTGCACTTCGCCGTCCGTCGCGCCCTGATGACCATCCGCGCGCCGCGCCCGCCCGCGCTGATGCACTGGACGCACATCCATCCGCTGCGCCTGGCCGGGACGCGCAACATCTACACCATCCATGACCTGATCCCGCTGCGCCTGCCCTGGGCCACGCTGGACTTCAAGGCGAACTGGCTGAACACGGTCCGTCGCCTGGGCCAGCAGGCGGACCACATCGTCACCGTCTCCGAGCATGCGCGGCGGGATCTCATCGAGCAGATCGGCATCCCCGAGGAGCGCGTCACCAACGCCTACCAGGCCGTCTTCCCGCCCTTGTTCGACATGGAGGAGGCGATGTCGGTCGCGCGGCTGCGGCGCGCGCACCAGTTGGAACCGCGGGGCTACTTCCTGTTCCTCTCGCGGATCGAGCCGCGCAAGAACCTGGCCCGCATGCTGGACGCCTACCTCGCCTCCGGCGTGCAGACGCCCTTCATCATCGTCGGCGGCATGGCGCATCACGGCAAGCAGGAGCTGCGCCTGTTGACCGAGGCGGGCGGCACGCGTTCGGCCGATGGGCGCATCCGCTACCTCGGCTACGTGCCGCAGATTGATGTCGAGATCCTGGTGCGGCACGCCCGCGCGCTCTGCTTCGCCTCGCTCTACGAGGGCTTCGGCCTGCCGGCGGTGGAGGCGATGCGGGCCGGCACGGCGGTGCTCACCTCCAACACCTCCTGCATGCCGGAGGTGGTGGAGGATGCGGCCCTCACCGTCCCCCCGACGGACACGCGCGCCCTGGCCGAGGCGATCCGCGCGCTGGATGGCGAGGACGGGCTGCGCCAGCGGCTGGAGGTGGCGGGGCCGAAGCGCGCGGCCTACTTCAGCCCCGAACGCTATGCCGGGCGGCTCAGCGCGCTCTATGCGCGGCTCGGCGTCGTCTCACCGGGGGAGGAGGGCGCGTGATCAGGCTCGGTGAATTGCTGTACGGCACGGATGAGGATTTCGTCGTCAACCTCTACCTCGCGGCCCTCGGCCGCTGGCCGGACGAGGCGGGCTACGTGCATCACCTCAGCCTCATCGCCGACAAGCCCGAGGGGCGGGCGGGGCTCGTGCGGGGGTTCCTGAATTCCGAGGAAGCGCGGCAGCGGCCGCCGGGCATCCGGCTGGACGCGGTGGAGCCCGTTCCGCCGGAGCAGGCGCTGGCCGCCCAGCTGCGCCTGCGCACCGAAATCCTGCGCGCCGCGACCAGCGCGCCGCGCGAAGCGGCGGGGACGGGGCAGCCCTCGGCGCTGGCAGGCGAAATCATGGCGCTCGGTGCCGCGCTGGAGGCGTTGCGGACGGAATTGACGGAGCGCATCGCGGCGCTGGAGGCGCGGCTCGCCGGAGCGGTGCCACCCGCGCCCGCGCTTTCGCCGGCCGTCTCGCTCGATTATGTGAACGAGCTGGTGGAGGGCGCCCAGGCGCCGCTGCAGCGCCGCATCCGCGCACTGGAGGCGCGGCTGATCGAAGGCGGAACCGGCTGAGGCTCTCTAGAGCGCGCTGCGTTCAAATGCGTTCACTCCGCACGCTCCAGCCTTTGCGGAGAGGATGATTCAGCGTCTCGGCGATTCCGCCTCAACGCATCATGCTCTACCGGCAGCTCAGGATGCGCAGGTCATAGACCGGGTGCTCGAACATGTTCACCGCCGGCGACTCGGCGAAGAGCCAGCCGCGGAACACCGGCTGGCTGCCGCCGCCGCCACGCTCATCCGTGATATCCAGGAAGGCCGCGGCGTCAGGCACCTCATCGGCCGGGCGGGCGTGGCAGGCGCGGAGCGTGATGGTCAGCGTGCCGAAGCGCGTGGGCTCGCCCAGCGTGGCGCGCAGCGTGGCGACGCGCGCATTCACCTTGTCGAGCGCCTGGATCTCGCCGACGCGGCGCGGCACCCAGTCCTGCGCGGCGACCGGCAGGGGCGTGACCCATGGCGCGGCGCAGGCGAGCAGCAGCAGGGCGAGGGGGCGGGCGGTCATCGGCGGCGCGGGCTCGGCAGGGTCGAGATCATTTCGGCGAGGATGGTCCGCATCGCCGCCTCGTCCACGCCCATCAGCACCGCGTCCTCGAAGGCGTCGCGCAGCACCTGTGCGGCCTCCGCGTGGTTTTCCAGCAGCACCTTCACCTTTTCCCGGCAGGAGATGGGCTGGCCGTCGCTGCCCGGCCAGATGGCGGGCGGGGTGCTCACCTGGGTGCCGGTGCCGGCGTGGCCTCGGCGCCGCTGTTGCCGCTGCCGGAATTCATCTGCGTGACCGAGAAGATGAAGCGGCCCAGCAGGCTCTCCAGGCTGACCGAGCCTTGGGTCTCGGTAATGCGGCCGCCATCGGCCAGCACGCGATCGGCGCCGCCGGGCACGATCGAGACATACTTGCCGCCCAGCAACCCCTCCGAGGTGACCTCGGCCGAGGAATCGATGGGCAGGCTGAGGTCGCGGCGCACGCGCAGCGTCACCACGGCCTGGAAGCTGCGCGGATCAATCCGGAGGTCGCTCACGGAGCCGATCTTCACGCCGCCGATCTTCACATCGGCGCCCGGGTTCAACCCGTCTACGCGGTCGAACTCGGCGGTGAGCGCCACGCCGTCCGTCTGTGGCGTGCGGCCGCCATGCAGGATGGCATAGACCAGGAAGGCCCCGGCACAGACCAGGACCACGGCGCCCGTCAGCACCTCGGCAATGCTGCGGCCCTTCATGCGATGATCTTTTTCATGCGGGGACAGATGGCCTGTCAGCCACCCGGCGTCCAGGCCTCATAATCGCCGCCGGTCACGCGGCGCGTCCCGCCCGCGTAATCATGGCCCTTCGGGCGCCAGGCGCCGGGCGTGCCGGTGAGGTTGGGCTGGTGCGGCTTCTGCCAGGCGTGCCGGGGGCCGTCGAGCGGCGCCTCGGTCGTGTGGTGCAGCCAGGCGTGCCACTCCGGCGGCACGATCGAGGAATCCAGGCCCTTCGCCAGCACCACCGTCCGCCGGGTGCGGCCATAGACCGGATCGGGCTTCCGCGACTCGTAATAGAGGTTGCCGGCCTCGTCCCGGCCAATCTTGCGGCTGGTCAGGCGGGTGAGGAAAAGCTGGATCGTGGACATGCCCCATCTTCCCACAATTCCGGGCCGCGGCAAAGCACCGCGCCACCTGCCGCCGCATGCGAGTTTTCCACAAGATGTTGTGGGCCGTTCCTGTTCTGGCCACATCATGCGGCTTCCCGCGGGCGGGGGCGCGGGCTAGGCTCGCCCTATGGCACGCATCGCTGGAAGCTTGTGGGAAGGGGTCGCGCTCCGGCGCACCCGGATCGGCGCGGACCCCGACGCGCCACCCCGCGCCGTCGCACTCCCGGATTCCTGGGAGGATGACGCCGCCGCCGCCTTCGCCGCGCTGGTGCCGGGCGAGGCGCCGATCGCGCTGCCCCGCATCGCCGAGGCCTGGATCACCCGCGCGCTCAAGTCTGGCGGGAAGGCCGGGCTCATCACGCCCAGCGAGGCGCCGCACCTGGCCGAGGGCTGGCGCGCTTTGCTGCTGACCCGCCGCGGCGCCCCCGGCGCCGAGTGCTGGCGGGGCGAGACCAAGGCCGAGCCGCGCTTCGTCCTGAACCTGCCCGCTTTCCTGGAGCCCGAGGGTGGCCTCGACCTCGAGGGCTATGCCGAGGCCTGCGCGCTGGCCGTGGTCTTCCTCGACGCCGCGACGGGCGGCAAGGCCACCAAGCTGCGCCTCGGCTTCGCCGATCTCGCGGGCCTCCTGGCCGGGCTCGGCCTGCCCTATGACAGCGTGGAGGCGCGCGAGGTCGCGACCGGGATCGCGGCGCTGACCCGCGGCGCGGCCGAGGCGCAGAGCGGCCGCACGGCCGAGCGCCTGGGCGCGCGCGAGCCGATCGCGCTGATCTGGCCCGAGCCGCCCTCGCAGACCGTCGTCCCCGGCCTCGCTGCCGCCGCCCGCGCGGCACTGGACGCCGCCATGGCCTCGCCCGGGCTGCGGCACCAGGCGCTGGTGGCCCTCGCCCCCGCCGATGCGGCCGAGGCGCTGCTGGGTGCGGAGACCGCCGGCATCGCCCCCGCCCCCGGCGCCACCCGCGCGGTGGAGACACCGACCGGCGTGGTGGATGTACCGACCCGCGCCGCGATGCGCGCGCCGCAATCGCGCGTGGCCGCCCTGCTGGGACCCGTCAGCCAGGCCTCGCGCCGGGCCATGCAGGCGGTGGTCGCACCCTTCCTGCATGCGGCGCCGCCCGGCCCCGTGGCCATGCCCGCTGCCCCGCGCCCGGCCCCTGCCCCGCGCCCTGCCCTGCGCCGGCAGGCGGGACAGACGCTCCATGTCAGCATCGGAGGGCATCGGGTGGCGCTGCGCACCGCCGAGGAAGAGGGCGCGCTCCGCGAAATCGCCTTCAGCCTCGCGAAGGAAGGGGCCGCCTATCGCAGCCTGATGGATGCCTTCGCCCAGGCGGTCTCGGCCGGCCTCGCGCGCGGGGTGCCGCTGGCCGACTATGTGGACGCCTTCGCCTATACGCGCTTCGGCCCGGCCGGCGCGGTGGAGGGCGACCCGGACATTCCCCGCGCCACCTCCGTGCTCGACTGGGCCTTCCGGCGGCTCGCCATGGATTACCTGGGCGGCGCGCTGCCGCAGCCCGAGGCCGAGGATGTGGCGCCGGGCAGCCTCTCCCGCGCCGCCGAGCAATCGCCGCTGCTGCCGCTCGACCTGCCGACGGTGGCCGAGCGCCCGAAACGCAATCTGAGAGTGGTGGCCTGACATGTCGAAGATCGAAGCGCGCCTGGCCGAACTCGGCCTCACCTTGCCCGAGGCCGGCGCGCCCATCGCCAACTACGTGCCCTTCACCGTCTCGGGGAAGATCATCTACGTCTCGGGCCAGGTGCCGCGGAAAGATGGGGCGATCCATCCCGTGGGCCATCTGGGCGCCGGCGTCTCCATCGAGGAGGCCAAGGCCGCCGCGCAGCAATGCTTCCTCTCGGTGCTGGCACACGCGAAGGTGGCGGCGGGTGGCGACCTGGACCGGATCGCGCGCGTGCTGCGCATCACCGGCTATGTGAATTCCACGGCGAATTTCGGCGACCAGCCGACCGTCATCAACGGCGCGTCCGACTGCGCGGTGGCCGTCTTCGGCGATGCCGGGCGCCATGCGCGCAGCGCGGTGGGCGTGGCAGCCTTGCCGGGCGGGGCCGCGGTCGAGGTCGAGGCGATTCTCGAACTGGTCTAATCGGGGTTTCGCCCCATTATGGGGCCATGGATTCCTCCGAGCTGAGCCTCTCCCTGCATCCGGCCATCGCCGAAATCCCGGCGGCGGAGTGGGATGCCTGCGCGGGCGACAATCCCTTCGTCAGCCACGCCTTCCTGAGCGCGGTGGAGGAGAGCGGCAGCGCCTCGGCCAAGACCGGCTGGCTGCCGCAGCATCTGGCGCTGCGCGATGCCAGCGGCGAACTGGTGGCCTGCGCGCCGGCCTATGCGAAGTCCCACTCCTACGGCGAATACGTCTTCGACCATGGCTGGGCGCAGGCCTATGAGCAGGCCGGCGGGCGCTATTACCCGAAGCTCCAGGTCGCGGTGCCCTTCAGCCCCGTGCCCGGGCCGCGGCTGCTGCGGCGGCCGGGCGTGCCGGTGGCGGCCCTGGCGCAGGGGCTCTCCCAGGCGATGGGGGCGCTCAAATTCTCCTCGACGCACATCACCTTCTGCACGCGCGAGGAATGGGAGGCGCTGGGCGATTGCGGCTGGCTGCAGCGGATCGGCGTGCAATTCCATTGGCAGAACCAGGGTTTTTCGAGTTTCGACGATTTCCTGGGCGCGCTTTCCAGCCGCAAGCGCAAGACGCTAAAGCGCGAGCGCCGCGCGGTGGCGGAAAGCGGGCTGACGCTGAAGACACTGCGCGGCGCCGAGATCACGCCCGCGCATTGGGCGGCCTTCAACCGCTTCTACCGCAACACCGTGGATGCCCGTTGGGGCAGCGCCTACCTCACCAAATCCTTCTGGCCGCTGCTGGGCGACAAGCTCGGCGACCGCGTCGTGCTGATGTGGGCCGAGCGCGACGGCCACCCTGTCGCGGGGGCGTTGAACCTGCTGGGGGACGAGGCGCTCTATGGCCGCAATTGGGGCTGCGACGAGGAGGTGCCCTTCCTGCATTTCGAGCTCTGCTATCTCCGCGCCATCGACTTCGCGATCGAACACGGCATCAGCCGCGTCGAGGCGGGCGCCCAGGGCGAGCACAAGATCCAGCGCGGCTACCTGCCGGCCATGACCTATTCCGCGCATCTCATCGCGCATCGCGGCCTGTCCGACGCTGTGGCGCGCTTCCTGGAGCATGAGCGCCCGGCCATCGAGGAACGCATGGCGGAGCTGGCCACGCTCTCGCCCTATCGGCAGGATGGCGAGGCCTGATGGCGAAGTCGCCCTTCTTCGCACGCATCAAGGCGGATGTGCTGACGATCGTGGCGAGCATCCCGGAGGGCAGCGTGGTGACCTTCCGTGACATCGGCGCGCATCTGGACGTGATGCCGCGCCATGTCGCCTACATCCTGAAGATGCTGGACGCCGAGGAGCGCGCGGCCTTCCCGGCGGAGCGCGTGGTGGCGAAGGCCGAGGATGCGCTGGATGTGGCGAAGCTGTCGCATGGCGTGCCCCAGCAGACGCGGCCGGCCAACGCGCCCGTCGCGCGGACATGAAGCTCGCCTACGCGCAATTGGCGTTGGCGATGATCCTGGTCGGCGCCAATGTCGGCGTTGCCAAGCTGCTGGCCGAGGCGCTGCCCATCGCGATGATCGCGGGACTGCGATGCGCGCTGGCGGTCGTGGTGCTGTGGCCTTTGGCGCGGCTCATCGAGGGGCGCGTCGTGGTGCCCGGCGCGGTGAAGCGCAACCTGTTTCTCCAGGCGGTGTTCGGCACGGCGCTCTACAATGCGGGGCTGCTGGCGGGCTTGCGCTTCACCTCGGCGCTTGAGGGCGGGCTGGTGCTGGCGACGCTGCCGGCGGTGGTGGCAATCGGCAGCTTCCTCTGGCTGCGGGAGCGGCTCTCCGCGCGGCAATGGATCGCGGCGGGGCTCGCGGGATTCGGCATGGCGGCGATCACGCTGGCGCGGCTGGGTGGCGGGGGTGGCGGCTCGGCGCTCGGCAATCTTCTGGTGTTTCTCGGCGTCTGTGGCGAGGCGATCTATGTGCTGCTGGCGCGGCGCGTGGCGGGAGCTGTGCCGGTGATCACCGCCTCGCTCTGGATGCAGGCGTTTTCCGCGCTGTTCCTGCTGCCCTTCGCCGCACCCGGCTATGCGGCCATCGCCGCGCTGACCGATCCTTGGCTGCTCTCGCTGCTCGTGTTCCATTCGCTGACCGCGAGCGTGCTGTGCCTGCTGCTCTGGTATGCCGGCATGAAGCGAGTGCCGGCGGCGACGGCGGGTGTGTTCACCGCCTTCCTGCCGGCGAGTGCCGCCGTCACCGCCGTGCTCTTCCTCGGTGAGGGCTTCGGCCTGGTCCATGGGGCGGGCTTCGTGCTGATGATGGCGAGCCTGCTGCTAGCGACCTGGCCCGCGCGGGGGAAAACCAGCTGACAGCCCCGCACCAAGCCTGGTAGCTTGGTTACATGCCGTCGCCATCTTATCGTTCGCCGTGAGGGCGTGGTTCGCCTGCACCGGTGCCGAGCTTCTCGCGCGCGATCCGGCCGACACGGTGGGCCGCCTCGCTTCCGCCCAGCAGGGGCGCGGCTTCGCCGGCAGCCCCGAGCAGGAGGCGGCCTGGCAACACCAGGTGGCAACCCTGCGTGAGGCGCTGCGTGCGCATGACAGCGCCAGCTGGACCGTGGCCCTCGAATTCGACCTGATGCGTCTGGAGAAGCGCATCGACGCTGTTCTGCTGACCGACCGCGCGATCCTCTGCCTCGAGTTCAAGCTGAAGGACCGCTCGCCCGCGGCACTGCGCGAGGCCGAGGACTACGCGCTCGACTTGCGCGACTTCCACGCAGGCAGCCGGGCCCACCTGATCATACCCATCCTCGTCACCGGGGGCGCGCCGGTCGGTATGCCGCAGCCCAATCTCTTCTTGGACCCCGTGCTGCAGGCTCTGCACTGCAGTGACCGCGAGCTGGCCGATGTCATCGCCTGGGTGCAGGCCCATGCGCCGCACAAGCCGCTGGACGGCCAGGCCTGGCTCACCGCGCCCTACCGGCCCGTTCCGAACATCGTGGAGGCCGCGACCATGCTCTATGCCCGCCACGGCGTGGGCGAAATAGCCGCCGCCGGGGCAGATCGCGCCAGCCTGACTCGCACCACCGCCGCCATCACGCGCGCGATCGAGACGGCACGGCGCGAAAATGTGCGGATCGTGGTATTCGTCACCGGCGTGCCGGGGGCGGGCAAGACCTTGTGCGGCCTGAACACGGTCTTCGGCGCCGCCCGCGGTGACGACGCGGCGTTCCTCACCGGCAATGCGCCCTTGGTCGCCGTCCTGCGCGCCGCCCTGGCGCGGGATGCCGTGACGCGCGGCGTCTGTGACGCCAAGGAGGCCGAGCGGCGCGTAACGGCGAGGTTGCAAAACGTGCACCGCTTCCTGGAGGAATGCGTCGAGACGCCATCGCGGCTGCCGCCGGAGCGGGTCATCGTCTTCGACGAGGCGCAGCGCGCCTGGGACGAGGCGAAGGCGCGCGCCGGCAGCCGCAACCGCGCCTCCAAGCTGACGATGAGCGAGCCCGCCCACACACTGGAAATCATGGGCCGCCGGCCTGGATGGGCGGTGGTCGTGGCCCTGATCGGCCAGGGGCAGGAGATCAACACGGGCGAGGCGGGCCTCGCCGAGTGGGGTCAGGTCGTCCCGCGCTTCGGCTGGCGCGCCTGGGCTGCACCCATGGCCGCGCCGGTGCTGACGGAAGGGCCGCGCCCCTCCTGGCTCACCGAGGAGCCGGAACTCGACCTCAGCGTGCCCATCCGCAGCCTGCGAACGGAAGCCTCGGCTGCCTGGGTGGATGCTGTGCTGACGGGCGATGCTGCCAGGGCCGCCAACATCGCCGCGGGCATCGCCGAATTTCCCTTTTTTCTCACGCGGAGCCTGGATGCCATGCGGGCCGGCTTGCGCGGCTTGGCACGCGGCCAAAGGCGCGCCGGCCTCCTGCGCAGCTCGGGCGCCAAGCGGCTACGCGCCGAAGGGCTGGCCGCCGAAGTGGAAGCCAAGGACGTGCCCGACTGGTTCCTGCGGCGCTGGCCTGACATCCGCGCTTCTGACGCGCTCGAGGTCGCGGCCACGGAGTATGCGTGCCAGGGACTCGAGCTCGACGTGGCGGGCTTGGCCTGGGGCGGAGACTATCTGCTCGGCGCCGCCGGCTGGGAGGCGCGGCGCTTCGCGGGCCATGGCTGGCAGCGCGACAGCAAGGAATTCCACTTCGTCCGCAACACCTATCGCGTGCTGCTGACCCGCGCGCGCGGCGAGACAATTATCTGGGTGCCACCCGGCAGCGATCCTGCCGAGCCCTTTCACGATCGCACGCGGCCCAAGGTCAGCCACGACCAGGTGGCCGCCTTCCTCGAAGCCTGCGGCGCGCGCCCCCTGCCCGCACCGAACCCACTCACCTTCTCTGACCACGCCTCACGAAGCCTTAACCTTTTCCCCGCATAGCCCATCGGTCAGCCGCGAAGGACGGCGCCCTGGGCCAGCCTGGCCCTCGGTGAGAGACCGGGAAAAGCCCATGCCGCACAGCCTCCCCTCCGACCTCCCCGCCGCCGATCTCCCGGAGCCGCCGCCCGCTGAAACGCCGCCTCTGGCCGATCCCGAATCCGCCGCGCTCCAGCCGCTGCTCCAGCGCACCTGCCAGGCGCTGCACGCCATGGCCCGCAGCCTGGAGGCGCTGGAGAGCGTGTTCCAGCGGATGGAGGCGCTGGAACCGCTTCAGGCCGAGCATGACGAACCCATCTCCGGCACGCAGGAGACGGTGACCCGCGTCATCGCCCTGTTGCGGCGGGAGGGGCCACCCTTGCTGCACCGCGCCCAGGCGCTGCGGCTGCGCCTGCGGCTGCAAGGCTATGCGGCCGGCAGCAGCACGGCGCAGGCGCTGCGCACCCTGCATGCCGATCTCGACGGCCTCGCCGCATTTGCGCCGGAGGGGCGTGGCAGCGTGGCGCTGCTCTGGGCGCCCTATGTGCGGCGTGCCCGTTCCAACACGCTCATCATGCTCTCGGAGTTCGACCGCCATGCGCGGGAGATCGCGGCGCAGATGCGGCCCGCGCCCGAAGCGCCGCTCGCCCGCCCGGAAGGCGGGACCATCCTGCCCTTCGAGGCGCCGAAGCCGGGCTAAGCCGGCGCCAGGCTCTCGAAGATCACCATCCGATGGCCGCGATGCTGGAACTCGCCGCTCTCGCGCATGCCGCAATCGCCGAGCACGGCGCGTGACGCCATGTTGGTTTCCCGCGCCACGCCGATGATGCGCTTCAGCCCCACCGCATGGCCGAAATCGAGTGCGGCCCGCGCCGCCTCGCGCGCATAGCCCTTGCCGCGGCATTCCGGCCAGAGCGCGAAGCGCACCGCGACGCCGCGCCCATCCGGCCGCTCCATCAGCCCCGCAATGCCCAGGAAATCGCCGGTTTCGCGGAGAAACACGCTCCAGGTGCCGTAGCCGCGCACCTGCCAGAAGTCGATGTCGTCCTCGAGCTCCTCGCGCGTGCGCTCGGGCGAGCGCGTGCCGTGCAGCATGTAGCCGAACACCGCCTCATCCGCCTTCAGCCGGATCAGGTCCGGCAGGTGCTCAAGGCCCGGCGGCAGCAGCGAGAGGCGCGGGGTCGTGATGCTGCGCCGCTGGCCCAGGACCTGGGACACGGAATCAGCCTTCCAGCCGGATCAGGTAGCCGCCGGCATCTTCAGGCGTGAACTCGGCAAAGCCGGTGGCGATGCGCGCCAGCGGGGCCGCCGCATGCAACGCGCGGAACAGACCGTCCGGGCTGCCCGGCCGGACCCAGCCGCGCGGCATGGCGCCGATGCGGATCAGCGCGCCCGCGATCACCTGCGCGCAATTCCCGCCGACGGCGAGGAAGCGCGGCGGCTTCTCCGTGATCTCCTCCCAGATGGCCGTGAAATCGGCCGCGCGGGATTCGCCCACGCGCAGGATGCAGAAGGTGGTGGGGCAAAGCCGCGCCCGCGCCTCGGCGGCGCGCATGTATTCCGGGCGGTCGCGCAGCAGCGCCGCCGCGTCGCGCACAATGCCCGGCGCCACCAGCGCGAGGCGCCGGTCCCGCTTCGTGCGCGCATAATAGCCGACCGGCACGCCGCGCGGCAGGATGGCATCCGCGTGGCCGCCCTCATCCGTGCTGCGCGCGAAGGGCCCGGCCTTGTAGCGGCAGGCGATGCCCACCTCGTCCGGCCCGACGACCAGCACGCCGGGCGCATAGGCGGATTCCAGCATCGCCTACCTCACAAGCGGGCGATACTTGATGCGGTGCGGCTGGTCGGCGGCGGCACCCAGGCGGCGGCGCTTGTCGGCCTCATAGGCCTGGAAATTGCCCTCGAACCATTCGACATGGCTGTCGCCCTCGAAGGCCAGGATATGCGTGGCCAGACGGTCCAGGAACCAGCGGTCGTGGCTGATCACCACCACGCAGCCGGCAAATTCCATCAGCGCCTCTTCCAGTGCGCGCAGCGTGTCCACGTCGAGGTCGTTGGTCGGCTCGTCCAGCAGCAGGACATTGTGCGGAACCGAAAGCATCTTGGCCAAGTGCACGCGATTGCGCTCGCCGCCCGAGAGCACGCCGACCCGCTTCTGCTGGTCCGCACCCTTGAAGTTGAAGGCGGCGGTATAGGCGCGCGAGGCGATGCTGCGCTTGCCGATGTTGATCATGTCGTCGCCGCCGGAGATTTCCTGCCAGACGGATTTCTTGTCATCCAGGCTGTCGCGCGACTGGTCCACATAGCCGAGCTGAACGGATTCACCGACCTTCAGCGTGCCGGCATCGGGCGTCTCCTGGCCCGTGATCATGCGGAACAGCGTGGTCTTGCCCGCGCCATTCGGCCCGATCACGCCGACGATGCCGCCGGGCGGCAGCTTGAAGCTGAGATCGTCAATCAGCAGGCGGTTGCCATAGGCCTTCCGCAGCCCCTCCGCCTCGATGACGATATTGCCCAGGCGCGGCGGCGGGGAGATAAGGATTTCCACCTCGCCCAATCCACGATCCTGGCTCTTCTCCAGCAGCTCCTCGTAGCGGGAGATACGCGCCTTGCTCTTGGCCTGGCGGGCGGAGGGGCTGCGCCCGATCCACTCCTGCTCGGCGGCCAGCGTGCGGATGCGGGCCGTGTCCTCCCGGTTTTCCTGCTCCAGGCGCTTGCGCTTCTGTTCGAGATAGGCGGAGTAGTTGCCCTGGTAGGGGAAGCCGCGGCCGCGATCCACTTCCAGGATCCAGTTGGTCACATTGTCCAGGAAGTAGCGGTCATGCGTCACGACCAGCACGGCGCCGGGATAATCGCGCAGCGTATGTTCGAGCCAGGAGACGCTTTCGGCATCCAGGTGGTTGGTCGGCTCATCCAGCAGCAGCAGCTCCGGCTTTTCCAGCAGCAGGCGGCAGAGCGCCACGCGGCGCCGCTCACCGCCCGAAAGGTTCTCCACCGAGGAATCCGCCGGCGGGCAGCGCAGCGCGTCGAGCGCGATATCCACGCGGCGGTCCAGCTCCCAGCCATCGGCGGCGTCGATCGCCTCCTGCAACTCGCCCTGCTCGGCGAGGAGGCTGTTCATCTCGTCCTCGCTCATTTCCTCCATGAACCGCTCGCTGATCTCGTTGAAGCGCTTGAGCTGCGCTTCCAGCGTGGCGAAGGCGGCGCGGACATTCTCGCCCACCGTCTTGGTGGGATCGAGCTGCGGCTCCTGCGCCAGGTAGCCGACGCGCGCACCCTCGGCGGCCCAGGCCTCGCCGCCGAAATCCTTGTCCATGCCGGCCATGATCTTCATCAGCGTGGACTTGCCGGCGCCGTTGGGGCCGAGCACGCCGATTTTCACATCGGGCAGAAAGGAGAGCGTGATGCCCTTGAAGACCTCACGGCCGCCCGGATAGGACTTCGTCAGGTCCTTCATCACATAGACATACTGGTAGGCGGGCATGGCTCGGTCCTGCAGGGAAGGAGAGGGATGGGCGGCTTCTATCCCATGACAACGCGAATGGGGAGGGCTTGCCCGTGCTGACACTCTATCTGGCGCCGGGATCAAGCTCGATGGCGGCGCATGTCGCCCTGCATGAGGTGGGCGCGGAATTCGAGACGCGCCCCGTTTCCCTGGCGCGGCGGGAGACCCGGACGCCGGACTTCCTGGCGCTCAACCCGGCGGGCCAGGTGCCGCTGCTCGTCACCCCCGAGGGCGCGCTGACCGAGGTGGCGGCCATCCTCTTCTGGCTGGCACGGCGGCACCCCGCGGCCGGACTGCTGCCCGAAGGCGCCATGGCCGAGGCGCGGGCCATCTCCTGGATGTCCTTCCTCGCCGCCACGGTGCATCCGGCGCGGCGGCAGGGGCTGGAGCCCGCGCGCGCCGCCTGGTCCATGACCGAGGCGCGGCTTGGCGAGGCACCCTACACGCTGGGGGAGGCCTATTCCATCGCCGACATCCACCTGTTCCGGCTGTTCTGGCGCTTCCGTGGCGGGGCGGCGCTGGAGCCGGGCGAGTTCCTCCGCCTGACCGCCCATCACGACCGCGTCCTGGCGCGGCCCGCCGTGCAGCGCGTGCTCCGGGACGAGGCGGCGATGGGGTATGAGCTGCCGCGCTAGGAGCCAGAGCCTGATCGCCTTTGGCATGCCAAAGGCGTGAATCAGCCTCTCGACTCAAGCCTGATCGCCTTTGGCATGCCAAAGGCGTGAATCAACCTTTCAGCTCAGTGATCCCAGGCGCCGTCGTGCAGCGCCGCAGCCTCCGCATCTTCCTCCAGCAGCGGGCCGATCACCTCGACCGGGCGCTGGCCCGCCGTCAGCACGGTGCGGCAGGGCAGGTCCAGCGTCAGGTTGTCCGGGTGCGGGCCGATGATGTGGCCGAGCTTGTGCTCGCTCATCGCATAGACGAGGCGGCCGATGCCCGCCCAGTAGAGGCTGCCGGCGCACATGGCGCAGGGCTCGGCCGAGACATACATGGTGGTCGCGGCCAGTTCCTCGGCCGAGTAGGCGGCGCAGGCGCGGCGGCTCAGCACCGTCTCCGCATGGCCGGTGCGGCCCTCCGTGTCGAAGGCGTTTTCCTGCTCCATCAGCACGCGGCCCTCGGCATCCACGAGGATGGCGCCAAAGGGGTGCTTGCCGTTCTGCCGCGCACGGCGGGCAACGGCGAGGCTGTGGCGGAGCAGGGCGACATGATCGAGCGGCATGAAAGAAGCCTGCCATGGCGGCCGGGCTTGACGGAAGCGGGGCGTGCTCGTGATGCTCCAGCCCGACCAAGGGAGGGCCGCATGGGCGCCGAGGAACCGTTCCACGTCTGGGAATGCGAGCTGTGCAGCTATGTTTATGACGAGGCGAAGGGCGCGCCGGAGGATGGCCTGGCGCCCGGCACGCGCTGGCGTGACGTGCCGGAGACCTGGTCCTGCCCGGATTGCGGGGCGGCCAAGACGGACTTCGTGATGCGCAAGGTCGGCTGAGGGGGCATTCCGCCGCACCCTTTCGCGCCACCCGGCTTGCGCTTAAGAGGGCGCCACCATGGCGCCTGAACCCTCCCCTGCTTCCCTTGCCCCGCCGGACCGCCGGATCGCGGCCCTGCGCCGCGTGATCGCCGATCTCGGCAGCAAGCTTCAGCTTGATCTGGCGGTGCGCCTCTGGGACGGGGAAGCAGTGCCGCTCGGCCCGCATTGGAGCGGGGATCTGGCGCTTGCCATCAACGACCCGGCCGCCATCACCCGACTGCTGCGTAAGCCCCGGACGCCCACGCTGTTCGACCTGATGGCGGAAGGGAAGATCGACCTGGAGGGCGGCAGCCTGCTGGCCTTCGCCGACCGCATCGGCACGCGGCGCACGCGCGGCCTGATCAAGCAGATCGACAAGTTCGGGGCCTTCCGTGCCCTGCTGCCCTTCCTGTTCGGCCCCGGCACGCCCAACCCCAGCCACGCCTATGCCGGCGCGCAGACCGCGCGCTTCGAGGCGGGGCGCGACGACACGGCGCTGATCCAGTTCCACTACGATTTGTCGAACGAGTTCTACGCGCTCTTCCTCGACCCCGAGATGGTCTACACCTGCGCCTACTTCCCGAATGGGAATGATGGCATCGCCGAGGCGCAGCAGGCCAAGCTCGACATGATCTGCCGCAAGCTGCGCCTGGAGCCGGGCGACCGCATGCTGGATATCGGATGCGGCTGGGGTGGCCTCGTCTGCCACGCGGCGCAGCATTATGGGGCGAAGGCGCATGGCGTGACGCTGAGCCAGGCGCAGTATGATTTCGCCATGGCCAAGGTGAAGCGGCTGGGCCTGGAAGACCGCGTGACGATCGAGCTGCGCGATTTCCGCAGCCTGGAGGGGATGGAGTTCGACAAGATCGCCTCCATCGGGATGTATGAGGCGATCGGCCTCGACAACCGCGAGGGCTACTTCCGCCAGATCCGCAACCTGCTGCGGCCGCGCGGCATCTACCTGCACCACGCCATCGCGCGCCCCATGAAGAAGAACGAGCGGGAGTTCCGCAAGAAGCGCCCGGAATTCGCGGCCTTGGTGAACTACATCTTCCCGGGCGGCGAGCTGGACCACATCGGCGGCAGCACGGATTCGATGGAGCGCAACGGCTTCGAGATCCATGACACCGAGAATTGGCGCGAGCATTACGGCCGCACCTGCCGCATCTGGACCGAGCGGCTCCATGCCAACCGCGCGGCGGCGGAGGCCGAGGTGGGTGCGGCCAAGACGCGCATCTGGCTGCTGTATCTCGCCGGCTGCGCGCTGGCCTTCGAGCGGGGCACGGTCTGCATCTTCCAGACCGTCGCCACCAAGCGCGCGCGCGGCCCGTCCGGCCTGCCGTTGACCCGGGCCGATCTCTATCCGGCGGGCTGAGAGCCGCGCTTCACCTTGTCTTCAGCCAGCCTCGGTAGCGTGAGGGACCCCCAAAAAAGGACGGTCCCTCGTGAAGCTCCTCGCATTATGCGCCGCCATCGCCGTCAGCCTCGCCACCTTGCTGACTGCACCTGCCTTGGCCGAGCGCAGCCCCATCTTCGGTGGCGCCACGATCGAAGCCATCCCGCGCGAGGCCGCGCGCGAGATCACCGCGCGGGGCGAGCTGGCGAATCATTACGGGGCCTACGCGGCGTCCTACGCGTATCACGCCTACATCTTCGCCTTCTACGCCCGCTACTACGCGCCTTCGAATTCCTGGCAGGAGCAAAACTGGTACGGCGCGTCCGCCTGGTACGCCTACCACGCCTACCTCTTCAGCTCCTGGGCGCAGGCCTATTCCCAGGCCGGCATGTAGCCTGCCACGCCATCGCGCCGACAGAATGTCAGGCCCCGCATCGCCAAGAGGGCAAGCCTTCCCGCCGCGCTCCTCCTGCTCGGGAGCGCGGCCTTCCCCGCCAACGCCCAGTCCGACGCCGACCGCGCCGCGCTGATGGAGCGCATCCGCCTGCTGGAGCAGCGGTTGGAGCAGCTGGAGCGCACGCCGCCGCGCGCCGTGCGCCCGGCCCCGAGCCGTCCCGCCGCCACGCCGGCCCCGGCCGTTCCGGTCGCCGCACCCGCCGCCCCGCCCGGCCCGCCCCCTGGCGAGACCGCCGCCCGCCAGCGCGACCCGCGCGCGGAGGACATCCCGCAGGAGGCCTTCGTTTTCCGGGATCAGGCGGTGACGCTCCGCCCCGGCCGCGCCGAGCTCTCGCTCGACCTGGGCTATCTGCGGGACCGCCGCACCGTCTCCTCCGACCGCAGCGGCTCCGCCTTGCTGACCGGCCGCGTCGGCCTGCTGGACGGCGTGGAGGCCTCGGTCACCCTGCCCTTCTTCATCGCCACCCGCACCTACGAGTTCTCGCCCACCTTCGTGACCGACCGCGAGACCCGCGCCATGGGGGACCTGATCACCCAGGTGAATTTCCGCGGCTGGGGCGAGCGCGAGTACCGCCCGGGCGCCGTCTTCACCGCGGCCCTTATCGCCCCCACCGGCCCCTCGCCCTTCGTGAACCCGGCCCAGGGCGTCACCGGGCAGCAGGTGCCGGTGGACATCACCCAGTTCATCTCCACCCGCGCGGCCTGGGCACTGCGCGGCGGCGTGCAGATGTTCAAGACCGTGGATCCGCTCGTGATCTTTGGGGGCATCGCCTATGAATATGCCTTCCCGGTCGAGCAGTCGGGCATCACCTTCAGGCCGGGCTGGCGCATCAGCTACAACGCCGGCGTGAGCTTCGCCCTCAGCGAGCGCTCCACCCTCGGCTTCACCTTCATTGGCAACTACACCGCAGCACTACAGGCCAACAATATCCAGTACCGCGCCACCGCCAGCGAGGCCGCGGTCTTCCGCCTCTCGCTCGTGCAGCGCCTCGCCCCCAACCTCTGGATCGAACCCTCGCTCGGCATGGGGCTGGTGTCCGAGAGTCCCAACGTCCAGGTCGGTCTCGGCCTTCGGTACAGGTTCTGACCATGCCCGCCTCACGCCGCGCCCTCCTCGCCCTCGCCACCCTCGCTCCGCTCGACGCCGGGGCGCAGGAGCCGCTGATGCGCCGTCCGCAATCCTGGCAGGACCGGCGCTTCGCCAACGTCGTCCGCCAGGTGCTCGAATTCTCCTGCGGCAGCGCCTCCCTAGCCACGCTGCTCACCCACTACCTGGGCCGTCCCACCACCGAGGGCGAGGTCATCGCCATGCTCATGCGCCGCTACCCCACCGAGGCCGAGTGGCGCCGGAAGCAGGAGACCGGCTTCTCCCTCGAAGATCTGATCTTCGCCGCCGACCGCCTGGGCTTCTCCGCCCAGGCCGCCCGCATCCAGCCGAGCGAGCTGCCCCGCATCGCCGGCCCCGTCATTATCCACCTCGACAAGGGGGAGTGGCAGCACTTCTCCGTGCTGCGGGCGAGTCAGCAGGGCTTCCATTACCTGGCCGACCCCATCCGCGGCCAGGTCACCATGCTCGATGGCGAGTTCCGTCGCGAGTTCACCGGCGCCGTCCTCGCCGTCTGGCGCCGCGGCGAGGGCCTGCCCGGAACCTCCCCCCTCCAGGCCGTGCGGGACGGCGTCTCGGTCGAGAGCAGCGTCGCCCGCGCCATCCAGGGGATGGTGCCCTTCGCCAGCTTCCCGGTGCCCTTCTGATGCGAAGCCTCGCCTGCCTCGCCCTCCTGCTCTGGCCTAGCCTGGCCCTGGCCGACCCGCGCTGCGCCCGCTTCGGTCAGCCCAGTTACACCGCCACGCGCGTCACCGCCTGGGGCACCGCAACCCCCGTCACCGCGCAGCTCTTCCAGGCCGGCCCGAACCTCCGCCTCGAAACCCCCGCCCCTGGGGATTCCCGCCTCGTCACCCTCATGACGCCCGGGCTGCACGCCGTCTTCGCCACCAACGCCTCGCCACCCGTGGCCCTTCGCATGCCGCCCCTGCCCGCCCCCACCACCCGGCGTGAGCGGCAGGAGGCCCAGCGCCAGGGCATCCTCCTCATCCAGGAGGTGCAGGGCGAGAGCGGCCAGTGGCATGAGGTGGCACGCGCGCTCTGCCGCCGTGACGGCGTCCTGCTGGAGGCGCGCCAGCTCCAGCCCGGCCCGCAAGGGCTCGTCATCCTTGAAACACGGCAGAGCGGGATCCGGATGATTTCCGCTGATCCCGCCCTGTTTCGTCTGCCCGCCGGGTTCCGCCTGATCGAGGCCCCGGCGCCGCCCATCAGTCTGCGAACTGCCCCGCCGCCTGGATGACCGGGCGCCACCGCGCCACATCGGCCGTCCAGAAGGCCCGGTGCGCCGCCGGCGTCGCCTTCTCCTGCGGCACCGGCTCGGTGCCGAGGTCCGCGAAGCGCCGCACCAGCCCCGGATCCCGCAGCGCCACCTGCAGCGAGCGCGAGAGCCGCGCCACCAGCTCCGGATTCGTCCCGCGCGGCGCATAGAGCCCGTGCCACACGCTCACCTCGAAGCCGGGCATCCCCGCCTCGATCGCCGTGGGCACGTCCGGCAGCGAGGCCACGCGGCTGTTCGTCGTCACCGCGAACGCCTTGATCGTCCCCGCCCGGATGTGCTCCGTCGTGTTCGTCGTCTGGTCGCACATCAGGTCCACCGTGCCCGCCACCAGGTCATTCATGGCCGGGCCCGTGCCGCGATACGGCACCGTCGTCAGCGGCACGTTCATCGCCTGCTGCAGCAGCAGCCCGCACAGGTGCGAAGCCGCCCCCACGCCCGCATTGGCCAGGTTGATCTTGTCCCGCTCGCGCCGCACCAGCGCCACCAGCTCCGCCAAATTGTTCGCCGCGATATTCCGCTTCGCCACGATCGTCATGGGCACCTCGGTGATCATCCCCACCGTCTCGAACCCATTGATCGGGTCATAGGCGAGGCGCCGATACAGCGTCGGGATCGTGCTCATGCCGATGTGGTGCACCAGCAGCGTGTAGCCATCCGGCCGCGCCGCCGCCGTGCGCTGCGCGCCCAGCGTGCCGCCCGCACCGCCCACATTCTCGACCACGACCGACTGGCCGAGGTCACGCCCCATCGCCTCGCCCAGCAGGCGGGCCACCGTGTCCGTGGGCCCACCGGCCGCAAACGGGACGATGATGGTGATGGGCCGGGTCGGATAGGACTGCGCCGAAGCCAAAGCCGGGGCGGCCAGGCCAGCAGCGACAAGGGCCGGCAGCTGGCGCCGGGTCAAACGGGACATGCGATCCTCCTCAGGAGTTTCTTGGCAGATACGTGACGTGGCCGCTTCTTCGTCATCTTCAACGGGATTTGCAATGGCAAACCGACTGGCCCCACGCCGTGGGATTGGCTATCCGCCATGCATGGAACGCAGCCCGTGACGCCATGACCACCCCCGAGGAATTGCTGCACCGCGGCATCGCCCGCCACCGCGAAGGCCGCCTGGCCGAGGCCGTCAGCCTCTACCGCCGCGCCCTCCGCCTCGCCCCCCACCACCCCGATGCCGAAAACCTCCTGGGCGTCGCCGCCCGCCAGCAAGGCGACCTCCCCGCCGCCCTCGCCCACGCCGCCCGCGCCGTGGCCGCCGACCCCAACTCCCCCCTCTTCCTCGCCAACCAGGGCGCCGCTTTGGCCGAGGCCGGCCACCTCGCCGAGGCCATCGCCGCCCTCTCCCGCGCCACCGCCCTCAACCCGCAGGACGCCATCAGCCTCCGCAACCTGGGCCAGGCCCTCACCGCCGCCGGCCAGCCCGAAGCCGCCCTCGCCCCCCTCACCCAGGCCACCCGCCTGCACCCCGACGCCCCCGAGCCCTGGCTCGCCCTCGCCCACGCCGCCCGCGAGGCCGCCCGCCCCGACCTCGCCCGCGACGCCGCCGCCCGCGTCCGCGGACCCCTCGCCGAACAGGCCCGCTTCCTCCTCGCCGCCCTCGGCGCAGCCCCCCTGCCCGACCGCGCCCCCGCCAGCTACGTCCGCGAACTCTTCGACGCCTTCGCCCCCCGCTTCGACGCCGAGTTGGAAGGCGCCCTCGCCTACCGCACCCCCGCCCTCCTCGGCGCCCTCATCACGGACCTCACCCCCGGCCTCACCCTCGACCTCGGCTGCGGCACCGGCCTCTCCGGCCTGGCCCTGCGCCCCTACGCCACACGCCTCGAAGGCCTCGACCTCTCGCCCCGCATGCTGGCCGAGGCCCGCGCCCGAAACCTCTACGCCACCCTCCACGAGGCCGACCTGCTGGACTTCCTCCCCAAGCACCCGGCCCGCTACGACCTCATCGCCGCCGCCGACGTGCTGAACTACCTGGGCGACCTCACCCCGGCGCTGACCGCCATCACCACCGCCCTGAAACCCGGCGGCACCGCCCTCTTCAGCCTGGAAACCGGAACGGACCCCGTGGCCCTCGGCGAAGGCATGCGCTTCCGCCACAACCCGGACCACGCGCTGACCCTGGCCACACAGGCGGGACTGACGGTGGTCCGGCAGGAAGACGCCGTGCTGCGAACGGAAAAGGGCAAGCCTGTCCACGGCGTGCTCATACGAGCCCGCAAATAGACCAAGGGGCTTTGCCCCCTGGACCCCCACCAGGAAGCCAGCTTCCTGGACCATGGTCATAACCAGGTCTCGCGAACCACCCGAGGGATGGATCTTCGACCGCCGGCCAGGGCGTGGAGGCTCTTCAACCCCCGCAGGAACTCCAAGGTGGCGTTCTTGTCACGCTGCCAGCGGCGGAAACGGCGGGCCAGCGGCAAACGCACGATGATTTGCGACAAATCCGGATCAGCCACCATGAAGGGCGGCCCCGGCAAGGCCCGCAGCAGATCGAGCCGCCGCGCCAGCGCAATCAACCCCACCCCCCGGATGCGAATGGCCCGCCGCGCCGCCCGGCAAATCCACCCCTCCATCCCCCGCAACACCGAGCCCGGCGGCGAAGCCGCCAGCGCCACCAGCAGCCGCTCCCACAGCCCCTCATTCGTCAGCCGCTGGAAATACCGCGCCACCGTGCGCCACTTGCCGTAATCCGCCGGCAGCTCACGCCAGGCGCCCTCAGTGACCGCCACCCGGAAGATCGCATCCATCCGCGCCCGCACGTCACACGGCCGCCCCCGCGCCGGCATGGGGAGATGGATAGAGAGGATGGTCCACTGCTCATCCGTCATCCGGTGATACGGCACCAAAATCCAAGCCGGCCGCCGCGGACGCGGGCCACGGGGGTAGATGCGGGGTTCGCGGAGTTCAGGGGGGAGGAGGGGTCGGGTGCGCATGGGGAATTGTAGCGCGAGGCGTGGAACAAATCAAGAACTTTTCTCGTCGTGCAGCAGATCACTCTACGAGGACGTAAAATATTGACCACACGTCAGAAGACGGACAACCAATCACCATCAAAAATCAGCACTAACTTCGTCCCCGCTTACAATCTCCTCAGGATAACTTCCCGCGCCATCCTCAATCGCAAACCGTATATTGCCAAAATCAATCTGTCCTATATCAATATTAACTTCATCAAATTCCTTGAAAACACGAGTAAGACGATACACCTGAAGTATTGAAATTTCTTTTTCGACCAACTCTTGCATAATTTGACAGTCAACACTGATCTGAGAATGGTTTTTCCACTTCCTAGATTTCCATTCAAGGATCAATGGCCAAAATACCCCTCTAGCACTTTCGGAAGAAAGACGCTCATAAGCAAGATTAAATGCTTCATTAGATATAATGCCTTGTTCAGCACAAGCAAGTATCCCGACAACTGCAATAGGACTACAGTTTTTTATCGCTTCTTCAAATAATTGTTCCGATACGTTTTCTCTCAATCTAAGCAAAGCATATATTGCCCAACAGACCTCGCTATCATTACCAAGACGACCATGGTTATGAATTATAGACTGAAATATTAATGACCATTCGCTATGATTTATATCTTTATGAACAAGAAATCGCCAGACTATGATGCGAGCAACATAATCGATTGTGTGTCCAAAATGGATTACTACGCGACGCAAGAACGGCTCTATCGCCTCCCAGTGGCGATTTATGATCTCTGATTTATCTAGATATCGCAACGTAAATTTAAGGATTCCATCATCTTTATGTTTGACGGCCTGCGAAAACGAATATTCGAGCGCCGCTCTCAGCCGCTCCACTGCGCGCGGCCTACCCATTTCACTCGCGAATTCTATTCGTGATATAATTTCGGCCGGCCAAGCATCAGAAAAGCAAAAATCTTCTGCATGTATGGCAGTTTTTGCCTCGTTGATATCTAATTCAAAAGATCTTATTGATTCACGATAGCGCCAAAGAGCTTCTTCTGCCTCGGTTTGTGTGTGCGCGCCAATCCACACGTCATCAACATGCCTTAGCACTGTAGAACTTCCGCCGCCCCCACGGCGAACAAACTCTGTATCAATTGACGTGGCAACAATTTCAGCAATGTATCGAGATACATCTGGTCCAACAGGAATGCCAATGGTCTGGCCATCTTGGCCATTCCGTATAATTTTATCTAATCTATTGCCCATATCAAATTTAGCAGCGAATTTTTCTTTCTTTACCTCCTGTTTTCCATACAGAGCCCATGGAATGGAATGAGTATAGATTGAATGATAAAATCGAGATATATCAGTTCGCGCGATGAACCTATAATGAGCCAGACGTGAAAAGCGCTGCCCCTCAAGATCAACATGAGATGTTATAGAAACTGCCCGGTCACTTAAAATATTATGAACTGGCTTTGAAAAACTCATGTTAGATTGAGCAAAATGAGCGTCGATTTTTCTTTCGTTATCACTTATAAATTTTGATAGATCATGAGCTATAGTTGGATGAATGAAAGAAAACGTTCGCCGCGTCATTCCACGTTTCGAAGCATTAAACGGCGATGCACGAAACGTTTCATTTTTGACATCTGACAACCAAGCATCTTTATCAGTCAAGCTTGAACCCAAGGATTCTGTCACGAACATGGGCGGAAGCCCCTCCGGCAGATATCCTTTGGTAAGCAGATCGCGCTTCAGTGTCATGAGGTATTGTTGGCCCACATAATGGCACGCGTCGAGCACATTCTCGCTTATTGTTCCGCGCTTGCCTAACCATAGTTACTTAGTGCGCAAGGATGGTCCCTGCGGCTGGGAAGATCTATAATACGCATACGCCCCTAAACCCGCCTAAGCGGCACCCGGAACGCCAACACCGCCGCCACCCCCGTCATCACCGCAGCCCCGGCAAACATCGCTCTAAACCCGGTCGCCAGCCCCTCCGCCATCACCGCGCGCTCACCCGCCGGCAGGTTGGCCAGCGCCTCCCGCCCGCCGCGCATCGCGCTGGCAAAGCGTTCCGCCACCTCCGCATCCGCCAGCGCGAACGCCACGAAAATCAGGGCCCCCAACACCGCCGTCCCGGCCGCCGCGCCCAGATTCCGCATGAACTGCACGCTCGCCGTGGCCACCCCCAGCCGGGCCGCGCCCGCCGCCACCTGCACCGTGGTCTGCACCGCCGGGAAGGTGCAGCCGAACCCCAGGCTCGAAAGCGCCAGCAGCCACGGGAACCAGGTCAGCGAAATCCGGCCGGCGCCGAAGGCCATCACGCACAGCACCGCCGTCGCCAGCACTAGGCCAAGGCTCGGCAGCAGCATGTTCCGCCCCGTCCGGGCCAAAAACGTGCCCGAGATCAGCGCCCCCGTGCCGCCCCCCAGGCTCATCGGCAGCAGCATGGCCCCCACCGTCGCAATCGGCACGCCCCGCACCACGCTCAGATACAGCGGCAGGAAGGAGATCAGCGAAACCATGGTGCCCGAGACGCAGGCCGCCAGCAGGTTGGTCCGCCAGATCACCGGGTCCGTCAGCACCGGCAGCGGCAGCAGCGGGTCCGGCACCCGCCGCTCGATCACCAGCAGCGCCCAGAGCGCCAGGCCCCCCGCCACGCCGAAGCCCAGCGCCACCCAGTAATCCGCGGCATTCATCCGCTGCGCCCGGTCCAGCATCAGCAGCAGCAGGGCCACGAACAGCGTGAACAGCGCCGTCCCCGCCGCGTCGAAGCGGAAGCTCCCCCCCGCCAGCCCGCGCTTGGGCAGCCGCCAGGCCATGGCAAACCCCACCAGGATCAGCGGCAGCCCCGCCAAAAACACCCAGCGCCAGCCGAAATTCTGCGTCAGCCACCCGCCCGCCAGCGGCCCGGCGGCCGAGGCCCCCATGAAGCACGCCACCAGATACGCCTGGTACCGCCCCCGCTCCCTGGCCGGCACGGATTCGCCTATCAGCGCCATCGCCAGCGTCAGCAGCGCGCCCCCGCCGAAGCCATGCAGCGCGCGGGCCGCCAGCAGCGCCTCGAAGCTCGGCGCCAGCCCCGCCGCCAGCATGCCCAGGCCCTGCAGGATGAAGGCGATGAACAGCATCGGCCGCCGCCCATAGGCATCCCCCAGCCGCCCGAAGATCGGCGCCGCGATGGTGGCGGCAATCAGATAGGCGACAACGACCCAGGAAATCCGCTCCACCACGCCGAACTGCGCCGCCATGGCGGGCAAGGCGGTGGCCGTGATCGTCTGGTCAATCGCCGTGACAAAGATCGCGATCCCGATGGTCGGGAAGGCCCGGAAGAACGCCCGGCGGGCTTCTTGCGGGTCCATCAGGCCACCGCGCTGCGGCCCATCTCCAGGAACTTCTCCCGCCGCCTCGCCTTCAGCGTGGCGCCATCCAGGGAAAGCAAGGGTTCCAAGGCACCCCAGACGGCATCGCCCACCGCATCCATGGTGGCGCCGGGGTCCCGATGCGCGCCGCCCAGCGGCTCCGTCACCACGAGGTCGATCAGCGCCAGCCGCTTCAGATCCTCGGCGGTGAGCTTCAGCGCCTCGGCCGCCGTCGCCGCCTGCGCCGCGTCGCGCCACAGGATGGAGGCGCAGCCCTCCGGGCTGATCACCGAATAGATGGCATGTTCCAGCATCAGCACCCGGTCCGCGGCAGCCAGCGCAATCGCCCCGCCCGAACCGCCCTCGCCAATGATGGTTGCGACGAACGGCACCGGCGCGGACAAGCCGGCCTCGATGGAACGCGCAATCGCCTCCGCCTGCCCCCGCGCCTCGGCCTCGATCCCCGGAAACGCGCCCGACGTGTCCACGAAGGAGAGGATGGGCATGCCGAACCGCCCCGCGAGCTCCATGATGCGCCGCGCCTTGCGGTAGCCCTCGGGCTTGGCCATGCCGAAATTATGCTTCACGCGGGTCTCGGTATCCCGCCCCTTCTCGGTGCCCAGCACCGCAACGGCCCGCCCGCGGAACCGCCCAAGCCCGCCGATCACGGCCGCGTCATCGCCAAAGGCGCGGTCGCCCGCCAGCGGCGTCCATTCCTCGATCAAGGCACCCACGTAATCCAGGCATTTCGGGCGTTCCGGGTGGCGGGCCACCTGCGCCTTCTGCCAGGGCGTGAGCTTGGCATAGGTCGCCGCCAGCAGCTTCTCCGCCTTGTCCCGCAGCTTCGAAACTTCCTCAGCGACATCAATTCCGCCCGCATCGGTCGCCCGGCGGAGCTCCTCCACCTTGCCTTCCAGCTCGGCAATGGGTTTTTCGAAATCGAGGAAATGGCGCATGGGTTGCGCGTCTAGCGGAAACCCGTGCGCGCGAAAACAGGGGTGCCGGGTTGGCGTGCCCGAAGGCCGGGCCTAAGCTCCGCGCCCTCTCTGCAACCTCAGGATTTCCCGATGCCCGCCCTCGCCGAACGCCTTGCCAATGTGAAGGTTTCCGCCTCCGTCGCCATGGGCGCCAAGGCGCGTGAGCTGGCGGCCCAGGGCCACAAGGTCATCAGCCTCACCACCGGCGAGCCCGATTTCGACACCCCCGCCCATGCGATCGAGGCAGCCCACCAGGCGGCCCTCAAGGGCGACACGAAATACCCGCCCCAGGGCGGCACCGCCGCCATGAAGGCCGCCGTCATCCGCAAGTTCAAGCGCGACAACGGCCTGGACTTCACGCCGGACGAGATCCTGATCACCAACGGCGGCAAGCAGTCCATCTTCAACGCCCTGATGGCCACCGTGGACCCGGGCGACGAGGTCGTGATCCCCGCCCCCTACTGGATCAGCTACGGCGACATGGCGAAGGTCGCCGGCGGCGTGCCCGTCACCGTCTCCTGCCCGCAGAACAACGGCTTCAAGCTCCGCCCCGAGGATCTGGAGGCGGCCATTACGCCCAAGACCAAGTGGGTGATGCTGAACTTCCCCAACAACCCCACGGGTGCGGCCTGCTCGCGCGAGGAAATGAAGGCCCTGGCCGATGTCCTGCTCCGCCACCCCCATGTCTGGGTGATGACGGACGACATGTATGAGCACCTAGTCTATGACGGCTTCGAGTTCTGCACGATCGCCGAGGTCGAGCCCCGCCTGAAGAACCGCACCCTGACGGTGAACGGCGCGTCCAAGACCTATGCGATGACCGGCTGGCGCATCGGCTTCTGCGGCGGGCCCAAGGAACTGATCGCCGCCATGTTCAACATGCAGGGCCAGGCCACCTCCGGCGTTTCCTCCATCGGCCAGGCCGCCGCCGCCGCCGCGCTGGACGGCCCGCAGGACATCGTGGCCGAGCGCGCCGCCGAATACCGCCTGCGCCGCAACCTCGTGGTGGACATGCTGAACGAGGCCCCCGGCATCGCCTGCCACCGCCCCGAGGGCGCCTTCTACGTCTTCCCCAACATCGCCGGCTGCCTCGGCAAGACCAGCAAGGGCGGGGCCAGGATCGAGACCGACACCGACTTCGCCATGGCCCTGCTGAGCGAGGCCCACGTCGCCGTGGTCCAGGGCGCCGCCTATGGCATGTCTCCCTATATCCGCATCAGCTACGCCACCGACCAGGCCAGCCTGCGCGAGGCCTGCGGCCGCATCCAGGAGTTCTGCCGCGGGCTCTCCTGATGCTGCGTGAAGGCCGCGACGACGACGCCGAAACCTATATCCGCCTGATCGGCGATGCCTGGGCGGAATTCCCCGGCATCGTCTTCGACGTGGATGGCGAGCTGCCCGAACTCCGCAGCCTCGCCAGCCACTTCGCCGCCCTGGATGGCGCGCTCTGGCTCGCGGAAAACGGCCAGGGGATGATCGCCACCCGCCCGCTACGCGAGGACCAGGCCTGGGAAATCGGCCGCATGTATGTGGCGAAGGCGGCGCGGGGCACCGGCCTCGCCCAGCGCCTGCTCGCCACCGCCGAAGCCCATGCGCGTGCGGAAGGCGCCGAGCGCATGATCCTCTGGACCGACACCCGTTTCGAGGCCGCGCACGCCTTCTACGAAAAGGCCGGCTATGTCCGGCAGGGTGCCATCCGCATCCTGGATGACCTCTCGAAATCGCTCGAATTCCGCTACGCCAAGCCCTGCCGGGGCCTGGTCGTGGAAATGCTCGACGCCGCCGCGGCCGCCAGCGCCGAGCGCCGCCTGGCCGAGATCCTCATCGCCTGCGTGGCGGATGGCGCCAGCGTCTCCTACCTGCCACCGCTCGCGCGCGAGAAATCCCGCGCCTTCTGGAAGCGCGTCTCCACCGATGTCGCCCAAGGCCACCGCGTGCTGCTGGCCGCCTGGGCCGATGGCGCGCTCGCCGGCACCGTCCAGCTCGACCTCGCGACACCCGAGAACCAGCCGCACCGCGCCGAAGTCGCGAAGCTCCTGGTGGACCCCGCCTTCCGCCGCCAGGGCGTGGGCGAGGCGCTGATGCGCCGCGCCGAGCAGGCCGCGCAACGCCTCGGCCGCCGCCTCCTCACCCTCGACACCCGCGCGGATGACCTGGCCGCGCCGCTGTATCGCCGCCTAGGCTGGCAGGAATCCGGCCGCATCCCCGGCTATGCGCTCGATGCCGAGGGCATCGCGCGGGACACGCTCTTCTTCCACAAAATCATCGGCTAGCCGCGCCGCAGCAGCCGCCCGTCCATGAGCGCGAGCCCCGCGCCGATCAGCGCCATGCCGCCGAAATGCCTGGTCTCCAGCCGCTCGCCCAGCACGACTGCGCCGAGCAGGATGGCGCTCACCGGCACCAGGAAGGTCACCAGCGCCAGATTGGTCGCCCCCGCCACGGCGAGGATGCGGAAATACAGCACATAGGCCAGCGCGGTGGAGAGCAGGCCGAGCCCCAGCACCGCCGCCCAGCTGGCCGCCCCCGGCACGGCCAGCGCCCAGGGCTGCTCCACCATCAGCGCCAGCGGCAGCAGGATGAGGCTGGAGGCCGTGACCTGCCCCGCCGCACTCGCCAGCGGCGGCACGCCCATGCGGCGGAAGCGCCGCCCGAAGACGCCCGCCAGCGCATAGCTCAGCGCGGCGGTCAGGCAGGCTAGCTGCGCGGCGACGCCCAAGCCGAGCCCGCCCAGCAGCTCCGTCCCCAGCATCACCGCCACACCCAGCAGGCCCATCGCCACACCCGCGGCCTTGGCCGGCGTCAGCCGCTCATCCGCCGTCAGCAGATGCGCGACCAGCACGGTGAAGAGCGGCGTCGTCGCGTTCAGAATGGCGGCCAGCCCGCTCGCGATATGCTGCTGCCCCCAGACGATCAGCGCGAAGGGCAGCGCGTTGTTCAAGAGCCCCATGCCGAGGAAGGCCGCCCAGAGCCTCGGCACCACAGGCATCCGCGCGCCGCTCACGGCCAGCACCGCCCACAGCGCCAAGGCCGCGATGCCGACGCGGGCGAGCACGAGGCTGAGCGGCGGCACCTCCCGCACGGCCACGCCCACGAAGAAGAAGGACCCGCCCCAAAGCACCGAGAGGGCGATCAGCATCGCCCATTCCCGCGCGCCCATCCGCTGCCCCGTCTCCATCACCCGGCCACCCCCGCATCACCAGGGGCCAACCAAGCGCAATGCCGCGCGCCGCGCCATCCGCCGGTTGCGGCGGGCCTACCCCGTCGCGCTGCGGACGATGCGCAGGAGCGAACCCCGGAACCCCTCCACCGATTCCCGCGTCTGCCGCGCATTGCCCTGCATCGCCTCGGTCTCTGCCGCGGTCTCCACCGTGGTGCTGTTCAGTGCGCCCAGGCTCTCGGACACCGCCCGCACACCCTCCGCCGCATCGGAGACGCGCGCCGCGATCTCGCGCGTCGCCGCCGCCTGCTGCTCCACAGCCGCCGCGATGGAGGTCGCCATGCGGTCAATCTCGCCCACGGATTCCGCCATCTCGGCCACGGCACGCACCGCGCCCTCGGTCGCCTGGCCGATATCCTGCACCTGCTTGCCCACCTCCTCCGTGGCGCGGGCGGTCTGCGCGGCCAGGTCCTTCACCTCGCTCGCCACCACGGCGAAGCCCTTGCCGGCCTCCCCCGCGCGGGCGGCTTCGATGGTCGCGTTCAACGCCAGCAGGTTGGTGCGGCCGGCGATGTCGGAAATCATCCGCACCACCTCGCCGATGCGGCCCACGCCGTGGGACAGCCCCGCGATCACGGCGCGGCTTGCCTCGCCACGCTCGGCGAGCTGGCGCGTCAGCGCGTTGGCCCCGGCAAGGCGCCCCGAGATCTCCCGCACGCTGGCCGAGAGCTGATCCGTCGCGGCCGCCACCGCCTGCGCATTGTCGAGCGAGCGGCCGGCCGCTTCCGTCGCCGCCTCGGTCCGCTCAGCCGCCTCGCGCATGCGCCCGGCCATCACCTCGGCGCTGTCGGACATGCCGCCGGCCTGGGCGCGTACCTCTTCCACTGCGGCCCCCGCCTCGCGCTCCACGCGCTCCGCCATCTCGGCCAGCGCCGCGCGGCGGGCGGCTTCGCCCTCGGCGCGCTCGCGCTCCTGCACCGTGCGCAGCGCCGCATTCTCCGCCAGGCCGTCGCGGAACACCGCCAGCGCGCGCGCCATGGAGCCGAGCTCATCACGGCGTTGCAGGAAGGGGATGGCGGCGTTGAAATCGCCGCCCGCGACCTGGCCCATGGCACTGTTGATGCCACGCAGCGGCGGCACGATAGCGCGGATCAGCGCGATGATGCAGACGACCCCGCCCAGCAGCACCAGCGCCGAGGCCAGCAGCGCCACCTGCTGCGTCGAAGCGAGCCCGGCCGAGGCCGCTTCCTGCGCGGCTTCCGCGGCCGCCCCCTCCATCCGCCGCAACTCCGCGATGGCGCCTGACATGGCGTTGCCCTGGGCGCGGAAATCCACCAGCACCTCGGCGAAGCGTTGCGATTGCTGGAGGATGCCCTGCGTTGCCGCCGCCCAGGCGCTGAAGCTCTGCCCCACGGGCGAAGTCGGCGGAATGGCGACGCGGCGCAACGCCTGCGTCGCCGCCTCGCTCGCGCGCAGCGCCGCCTCGCGCTGCTCCGGCAGGGGGTCAAGCCGGTAGCGCAGCGCGGCCACGCGCGCCGCCGTCACTGGCCGCTCCACCGCCGCCGCCTCATCCGGGGCCATCCCGTTCAGGCCCTGGGCCAGCGCCTCGCCCGCGCGGGCCATCTCGGCTTCGGCCGCGAGGCGCGTGGTCACGATCTCCTGCATCTGCCGCCAGGAATTCTGATAGCCCGCGCGTGCCGTCTGAAAGGTGGCGAGCTGCTGGCGCTGCGCCTCGCTCAGCGCCGGCTCGCGCGCGAGGCCCGCGGCTTCGCTGTCCAGCCGTGCCAGGAAATCATCCGCCGCGCGCACTTGCGCCGGGTTCGCCCGCTGCAGCCAGATATTGATCTGGTTGCGCGCCGAGGTGAGGTCAATCTCGAGCTGCAGCACGCGGGAGAGCCGGTCCGCCGCGCCCTGGCTGCGCGCGAAACTGCCCCCGGCCTGGCCGAGCAAGCCATGCGTGGCCGCCGCGCCAATCAGCGAGAGCAGCAGCAAGGCCCCGAGCATGAGGCTGAGGCGGCGAGAGAGTGACATGGCACGAAACCCTTCTTGAAAGCGCCCCGCCTACCGACAGCACATGAAGGTGAGGTTAATCGCCACGCATATTTCTGACGTGCCGCGCCCTCCCTCCCGGGCCCGGGCGCGAGCGGCTACACTTCGCCCAAATCGCCCCACCGGCCGCCAGGAAACCGCCATGTCCGACACCGCCCTCCCCCCCCTCCTCCTCATCGGCTGCGGCAAGATGGGGGGTGCGATGCTGGCCGGCTGGCTCGAGCTCGGCCTGCCGCCGGAGACGGTGGTGGTGGAGCCCAACGCCGCCGCGGTCGCTGGCTTCGCCGGCAAGGTTCGTCATGTGGCTGGGATCGCCGAGATCCCCGCGGGCTTCGCGCCCGCCGCCATCATCCTCGCCACCAAGCCGCAGGAGGCACCGAACGCGCTGCCCGCGCTGGCGCATCTGGCCGGCCCCGATGTGGTGTTCCTCTCGATCATGGCGGGCCGCACCATTGGCGGCATGAATGGCATGCTGGGTGGTGCCGCGCGCATCATCCGCGCCATGCCCAACACGCCGGCGGCCCTGCGCCTCGGCTTCACCGTCGCCTGCTCCGGCCCGGGCGTGACCGCCGCGCAGCGCGCGCTGAGCGACCGCCTGCTGGGCGCGATCGGCGAGGCCGCGTGGGTGGAGGAGGAAGGGCTGATTGATCCCGTCACCGCCGTCTCCGGCGGTGGGCCGGCCTATGTGTTCCTGCTGGCCGAGGTGATGGAGAAGGCGGCACTGGCCCAGGGCCTGCCGGCCGATCTCGCCCGCCGCATGGCGCGGGCCACCGTCGCGGGCTCGGGCGCGCTGCTCGGCGCCAGCACGGAGGATGCGGCGCAGCTTCGCCGCAATGTCACCAGTCCCAAGGGCACGACGGAACGTGCGCTGGCGGTGCTCATGCGGGAGGAAGCCTGGCCCGCCTTGATGCAGGAGGCGATCGAGGCGGCAACGGCGCGTTCGCGCGAATTGGCCGGTTAGAGCGTGATGCGTCGAGGCGGAATCGCCGAAACGCTGAATCATCCTCTCAGCAAAGGCTAGAGCAAGCGGAGTGAACGCATGTGAACGCAGCGCGCTCTGGAGCATGATGCGTTGAGGCGGAATGGCCGAGACGCTAAATCAGCCGCTCAGCAAAGGCTGGACCACGCGGCGTGAACCCAGCGCGGTCCAGCCCCCGCCCGGCGCAGCGTCACCGCCGCCGGCGGAGGACGCGTTCCAGCAGAACGCCGCCGACGGTGAAGGCGAGGCGCTGCCAATCGGGACCGATGGCGCTCGGCGCGGTGAGCAACGCGACGGAGCGCTGGCGCAACTCCCGTGCCTCCTCCGCCACCGGATCACGCCCGCCGCGCGCCATCAGCAGGAGAATCCCCGCCAACACGCCATCGGCGAGCGCCACCAGCAGGCTGGCCTGCACGGCATCGTAGCGATCCTCCAGCCAGAGCCAGCCGGCCATGTGCAGCAGGATGAGCGTGGCAAGGCCGAAGACCCCGGCGATGCCGCCCAGCACGACACTGCGGCCCATGCGGGCGCCCTGGCGCCGGAGCACGATCCCCTCCGCCTGCGCCGCAGTGGAGAGCAGGCGGAGAAACCGCATCGTCAGCGCCGCAGGATGGAGGCCAGCACGAAGCCCGCCAGCGCCGCCACGCCGATGGCGGCCAGCGGCTTCTCCTGCACCGCATCGGTCAGGCGCGCCGCTTGGTGGCGCACTTCCTCGCCGGCTGCCTTCGCCGCCTGCTCGGCGGAATTGGCGACGGAGCCCAGCATCGGCGTCACGCGCTCATTCATGAGCGTCTCCACCTGCGAACGGAGCCGAGCGAGTTCATCGGCCGCATCATGGACCATGGATTCGGCACCTTCGGAAACTTGCTTGTACGACATGGAAAATCCTTTCGAAGAAATGGGCTCAGCGCCAGGCGGGGCGGCCGAGATTGACGGTGTTGGGCGTGGTGAGCGCGCCGGCGGCACCGCCGGCCACGCCACCCAGCGCCGCGCCACCGAGCACGCTGGTGCCGGTCAGCGCGCCGACGCCGGCACCCGCCGCAGCACCGAGACCGGCGCCGGAGATGGCGCGATCGCCAGTGGTCTGCCCGCAGGCGGCGAGGCCGCCGACGAGCGCGACGACAAGGCTCAGTCGAGACAATTGGTGCATCACGGGCTCTCCCCTGTGTGAGTCGGGGATGAAACGCCGAGCCCGGGGGGCGGTTGCACACGGCCGAGCTCATGCTGGCGGCGGCGTGGATGCCCGGCCGGCGCAGCCTCGCTTTTGCCCCGGGCGCAGCCGAACCCGTACCCCGGGCGAAGCCTCACCTTTACCCCGGGCGCAGTCGCACCTTTACCCCGGGCGCAGTCGCACCACCGTCACCGAACAGGGCGCGTCCCGCGCCACCTCAGCCGCGACGCTGCCAAGGACACGGCGGCCCAGGCTCTGCGCGCGGGCGCCGAGGATGATGTGGTCCACCCGGTTCTGCTGCGCGTATTCGAGCAGCGCCGCGGCCGGGCCCGTCGCCTCCAGCACGTGATGCGTCAGCCGCGCGTCGGGCAGCTTCAGCGGCGCCGACCAGTGGCGCAGCTCCAGCAGGTGCTGCAGGTGCTTGTTGCGGCCTTCCTCATCCAACGTCATGTCCGGGCGCAGCAGATGCGTCTGCAGCACGTTCGCGCAGGCCACGCGCGCGCCGGGCAGCGTCGCCATGATCTGCGCGATCATCGCCTGCATCGCACCCGCCAGCGCGGGCGTCATGCCGTCCAGATCCACCGCCACCATGATGATCGGCGCGCCCGATTGCGCCATCGCGACGGCATCGCGCCGCAGGCGCGGCTGGTGCTCGGGGTGGAAGCGCCGGCGGATGCGGGCGGACCACGCGTCGCGCTTCAGCTTCGCCGCGCGCGCCGTCTGGCTCACCTGCTCGGGGTGGCGCAGGTCGAAGGCGAGCTGCGCTGCCGTAGGGTGGCGCCGGGCCGGCTCCACCTCCAGGTTGCGCAGGATGATCTCCTGTAGCCAGGGCGGACAATCGGGCCGCAGCGCCCGCGGCGGCGGCGGGTCCCACCAGAGGCGGCGCTTCATATGCGCCATGTGCTGCGGGTCGCCGAAGGGGTTGCGCCCGGTGGTGAGCGCATAGAGCAGCGCGGCCAGCGCAAACAGGTCGGACGCCGGGTCGCCGCGAATGCCCATCACCTGCTCGGGCGCCATATAGGGCGCCGAGCCATAGGGCAGGCGGAATTCCTCGCTGAGCAGGTCGGGCAGATGCGCATGGTGCGAGAGGCCGAAATCCAGCAGCACCACGCGGCCATCCACGCGCATGAGGTTGCCCGGCTTCACATCCAGGTGGACCACGCCCTGGCGGTGCAGCGCGCATAGCGCCTCGGCGATCAGCGCACCCGTCTCCGCCACCTCGGCGATGGGGAGCGGCAGGCGGTCGAGCAGCGGCAGCAGCGTCTCGCCCGCGATGCGCTCCATCGCGATCCAGGGCAGCGGCTCATGCCCCACGCCCAGGCAGCGCGGCACATGCGGGCCATCGAGACGCGGCTGGATCATCTGCTCCATCTCGAAGCTGACGATGGCGGCCGGGTCCGTGCCCTCGGCCAGGCGCGGCAGCTTCACGAGGATGGGGCCCGGATGATCCGGATGCGTGGCGGTGCGCAGGACGGCCATGCCGCCCTCATGCACCACAGGCCCCAGCGTGAATCCACCGGCTTCGCGCGGCATGCTCAGCGTCCCTCGAAGAGGCGCGCGGCCAGCGCCTCGGGCAGGCCCGCCGCGCGGATCTTCCGCGCCGAAGCCTCGATGTCGTAGGGCACGCGCATCCAGCCGCATTCGGCGCGTGCCGTGTCGAACAGGCCATAGCAGGCGGCGGGGTTGCCATCGCGCGGCTGCCCCACGGCGCCGATGACGCCGAGCCAGCGGCGCGGCTGCAGCAGCGGCAGCATGAGGTCATCCATCGGGCGGTGGTGCAGCAACTTCTCGGTCGCCGTCAGCCCGAACAGCGCGGGCATGTGGGTGTGGCCGCAGAAGGTGAGTCGCGCCGTCGTCGCCTCCAGGCTGCGCCGCGCCTCGCGCGCGTCGGTCACGTAGCGCCAGTCGCCGGGGTTGGAGCCATCGGCATGGGTGTAGAGGCAATCCCCCTCCTCATGCGTCAGCGGCAGGCCGGCGAGGAAGGCCTTGCTCGCGGCGTCGAGGCGGCCCTGCGTCCAGCGCATCGCCTCGGCCGCCAGCGTGCTGAAGCCCTGCGGCCCGCGCAGTGCGGCCTCGTCATGATTGCCGCGCAGCGTGATGGCACCCTGCTGCATCAGCCCCTGCACCCGCGCCGTCACCGCCTCGGGGTCCGCGCCATAGCCGACGAGGTCGCCCAGGAAGATCAGGCGCTCGGCCCCTTGGGCCGCGGCATGCGCGAGGCAGGCTTCCAGCGCCTCCAGATTGCCATGGATGTCCGCGAGCAGGGCGATCAGCATGCGTGTCCTTCCGCATTCAGCCTAGGGGCGCGCAATGGGCGCGGGCAATGATCCAGCGCAACCCCTCGACAGCCGGCGTCGCGCGCCGGAGAATCGCGCATGGCCCCCATCCCGCTGCTCGTCCTCAATCCGCTCGACGCCGAACGCCTCTCGCGCATCGCCGAGGGCGGCTTCGCGCCGCATGTGGCGCTCGGCCCCGAGGCGCGGGCGCGGGCGATCGCGGCCATGCCGGAGCTGCGCGCCGTGCTCACCAATGGCGCGACCGGCTTCGCGGCGGCCGAGATGGACGCGCTGCCCCGGCTCGAGATCATCTGCGCCATCGCGGTCGGGCATGAGAATATTGACGTGGCGGCCGCACGCGCGCGCGGCATCGTGGTGACGCATGGGCCCGGCACCAACGCGACCTCGGTCGCGGACCACGCCATGGCGCTCACGCTGGCCGTGCTGCGGGACATCCCCCGCCTCGATGCGGCGGTGAAGGGCGGCGAATGGATGGGCGTGCGCTGGCCGCGCCCGGGCATCAGCGGCAAGCGCCTGGGCATCCTCGGCATGGGTGAGATCGGCGCGATGATCGCGCGGCGGGCCGAGGCCGGCTTCGGCATGGAGATCGCCTACCACAACCGCCGCCCGCGCGAGGGCGTCGCGCATCGCTGGATGGGCTCGGCGCAGGCGCTGGCCGAATGGGCAGAGGTGCTGCTCATCGCGGCGCCCGGGGGTGCTGCCACGCGGCACCTGGTGGATACGGCGGTGCTCAACGCACTCGGCCCCGCGGGCTATCTCGTGAACATCGGCCGCGGCAGCGTGGTGGACCAGGCGGCCCTCGTCGCCGCACTCGCCGAGGGCCGCATCGCGGGCGCGGCGATTGACGTGGTGGATGGCGAGCCGGAGGTGCCGGACGCCATGCGCGCCCTCTCCAACCTCATCATCACGCCGCACATCGCCGGGCGCTCGCCCGAGTCGATCCTGGCGACGGCGAGCCTGGTCGTCGCCAACCTGCAGGCGCATTTCGCGGGGAAGCCGGTGCTGACGCCCGTCGGCTGATCAGGCCTTCCGGAAGAGCGCCGGCAGCCCGCGCCAGAAGAGCGCGAGGCCGAACCCCCAGACGCTGTAGATGCCCGCGCTGCGCAGCATGGCGGTGGTGTTGCCATTGGCGAACATCGGCGTGCCCTTGATCAGCGGCACCAGCATCCAGGCGCCGACCACGAGCGGCAGCGCGAGGCAGAAGAGCACGGCGAAGAGCCAGAAAGGCATGGAAGCCGGGCGCTTCGGCTCCAGGATGGCAAAGAGGATGCCCCACATCCCGCCCCAGAAGCAGGCATTCCAGAGCTGCGGCACGCCGAGCGGCGGTATGGGCGCCTGGCGGAAGGCCGGCCCCGGGATCCAGCCCATGCCGTGGTAGAAGGTGATCGTCGCCTGGTGGAAGAACAGCACGCCGAGAAAGGCGCAGAGAAAGCCGAAGGCGAGGGTCGCAGGCTTCATGAGGTGGGCTCCGGGGGGTGTGCGGGCATCACCGCACATTCCCCCCGCGCCGCCAACAGCGAAATGATCCACCCGGCAGAGATCAGGTGAACTGCGCCGGGCGCGGCACAAACAGATAGCCCTCGCCATCCCGGATGATGCGGCCGAAGCCAGGCCAGGGCACGTGCACGCCGCCCATCAGCATCCCCTCGCCCGCCAGCATCTCCAGCGTGCGGACGCGGCTTTCGGCGCCCATGGCGCTGTCCACATCCACGCCCACGCGCCAGCGCGGCCGCGCGAGCTGGATCACCATCTGATGCGCGATGTCGCCCCAGATGAAGATGGACTGGTTCTGGCTCGTCACGCGATAGCTGACATGGCCGGGCGTGTGGCCGGGGGCCGGGTCCATGAAGACGCCGGGAATGACCTCGAGCCCCGCGCGCATCTCCGTCGTGCGGATGCGGCCGGCATAGGGGCGGATGGCACGGCGCGCCGCCTCGATGAAGCGCTGCCCCTGCGGCACGCGGCTCTCCATCGCCGGGTCGGTCCAGAACTGGTGGTCCACTTGCGTGACGATGACTTCCGCATTGGGAAAATTGCGCGTGACGCCGTCATAGCTCAGGCCCAGCGCATGCTCGGGGTGGATATGCGTGAGGACCACCGTATCCACCTGCTCGGGCGTGTAGCCGCTGGCGCGCAGCGCGGCGAGCGTCTGCCCGGTGGTGGGGATGAAGCTCGAATGCCCGCCGCAATCAATCATCGCCAGGTTGCGACCCGTGTTCAGCAGATAGGCGCCGACCGGCTGGTGCAGCCCGGGCTCGATCGCGAAGGCGCGGGCGCGGAGCGGCACGATTTCCTCCGGCCGGCTGTCGGGGAAGAAGCGCTGGATGTTCTCGTTGGTGCCCTGCATGGCGCCGTCCAGCAGCGTCGTCACCTCCACATCGCCGACCTTGAGGCGCTGGAAGCGCGGCGGATTGGCGCCCTGCTGCGGCGGCACGGCCGCGGCGGCCGGAATGGCGGCGATGGTGGAGGCGGCGGCGGCGGCGCCCAGCATGGCGGCCCGGCGCGCGAAAGCGAGATCCTGCATCACATGGCTCCTTCGTAACGGGAAGGACAGAATTAGGGGCGTGCTCGCGCCCTGTCAGCCCTTCGCGTATGAACCCGTGAGGAAATTCGCCCCAAGGAATGCCCGCCATGAAGGCCGTCGCCTACACCCATTGCCACCCCGCCACGCATGAGGACGCGCTGCTCGACCTCACTCTGGCCGATCCCGCTTCCCCCCGCGGCCATGACCTGCTGGTCGAGGTGCGGGCCGTCTCGGTGAACCCAGTGGACGCCAAGCTGCGCGCCGCCGCCGACCCGGCGGGAGAGCCCCGCATCCTCGGCTTCGATGCCTGCGGCGTGGTCCGTGCCCGCGGCGACAAGGCGCAGCTTTTCCAGGAGGGTGACGAGGTCTTCTACGCCGGCGCCGTGAACCGCCCCGGCAGCAACGCGCAGCTCCACCTGGTGGATGAGCGCATCGTCGGCCGCAAGCCGAAAAACCTCTCCGTCGCGGAAGCCGCCGCCCTGCCGCTCACCACCATCACAGCCTATGAGGCGCTGTTCGACCGGCTGAAGATCGCGCGCGATGCCAAGGGCGCGGTGCTCATCATCGGCGGCGCGGGCGGCGTGGGTTCCATGGCGGTGCAGCTTGCGCGGCAGCTCACCGGCCTCACCATCGTCACCACCGCCTCCCGCCCCGAGACGCGCGACTGGTGCCATCAGCTCGGCGCGCATGAGGTGCTGGACCACAGCGGCGACCTCGTGGCAGGGGCCCGCGCGCTGGGCCACCCGATTCCCTTCATCTTCTCGACCACGCAGACGGTGAAGCACTGGCGCGCGCTGTGCGAGATCATCGCGCCGCAAGGCGCGCTTTGCGCCATTGATGACCTCAACACCATCGAGATCGGCCGCCTCAAGTCCAAGGCCGCGAGCTTTCATTGGGAAGGAATGTTCGCGCGCAGCCTCCACAACACGCCCGACATCGCGAAGCAGCACCTGCTGCTGAACGAGGTCGCGACGCTGATCGAGCAGGGCAAGCTGCGCCACACCATGACGCGGCACCTGGGCCGCATCAACGCTGCCAACCTCGCCACCGGGCATCAGCTGGTGGAAAGCGGCACGATGATCGGCAAGGCGGTCGCCGAAGGCTGGGAGTGAAGTTTTTGGCCGCCCTCAAACGCCGGGCGCCGGCCTGGCTTCGAAAAGCTGAAGCTTCTCGGCTCGGCTGTTCGCCTGCGCATCCTCCAAGGCCGGGCTCTCGTTCGCGTCGTCCGCTCTGGTGAGCATGGACCCAGCCGCCATGACGCTTCCGGTCGAGGAAGCGCTGCCCGCGCTGCGCGACGCGCTGCGCGCGGGCAGCAACGCGGTCCTGGTCGCACCCCCCGGCGCGGGCAAGACCACCCTCGTGCCGCTCGCCTTGCGTGACGAGGATTGGGCGCGCGGGCAAAAAATCCTGGTGCTGGAACCCCGCCGCGTCGCCGCCCGCGCCGCCGCGCGCCGCATGGCGTCGCTGCTGGGCGAGCAGCCCGGCGGCATCGTCGGCCTCTCCACGCGGCTCGACCGCGCCGTCTCGGCCGCCACGCGCATCGAGGTCATCACCGAGGGCCTCCTGGTCCGCCGCCTGCAATCCGACCCGGGCCTCGAAGGTGTGGCCGCCGTCATCTTCGATGAAGCGCATGAGCGCCATCTCGACACCGATCTCGGCCTCGCTCTCTGCCTCGATCTGCAAGCCGGCCTCCGCCCCGAACTCCGCCTGCTGGCGATGTCCGCGACGCTCGATGGCGGCGCCTTCACCCGCCTGCTGAACGCGCCCCTGATCGAAAGCGCCGGCCGCGCCCACCCCGTCCGCGTCGAGCATGTCCGGCGCGACATCACCGACCATCGCGACCTGCCGGAAGCCATGGCCACCGCCATCCGCGGCGTCATGGCGCGCGAGCCCGGCGACGTGCTGGCCTTCCTCCCCGGCTGGGGCGAAATCCGCCGCACCGCCGAGCGCCTGAGCGGCCTCGATGCCGATGTGCTGCCGCTGCATGGCGAACTCTCGCCCGCCGAACAGGACCGCGCCCTCAACCAGGGCGAACGCCGCCGCGTCGTGCTGGCGACGAGCATCGCCGAGACCTCGCTGACGGTCCCCGGCGTGCGCATCGTGGTGGATGGCGGCTTCCGCCGCGCGCCGCGCCTGGACGGCGCCACCGGCCTCACCCGCCTGGTCACGCTTCGCATCAGCCGCGCCGCCGCCGAGCAGCGCGCCGGCCGCGCCGGCCGCACCGAGCCGGGTGTGGCCGTGCGCCTCTGGAGCGAGGCGGTGCAGCGCGGCATGCCGCTCCAGGACCGGCCCGAAATGCTGGAGGCCGAGCTCTCCTCCCTCGTCCTCGACTGCGCCGCCTGGGGCGCCGACCCCATGGCGCTCCCCTTCCTCGACCTGCCGCCGGCCGGCCAGGTCGCCGCCGCGCGCGCTTTGCTGCGCAACCTCGATGCCATGGACGCGCAAGGCCGCATCACCACCACAGGCCAACGCATGGCGCGCATGGGCACGCATCCGCGCCTGGCCCGCATGATGTGCGCCGTGGAAAACGAGGGCGAAGCCGCACTCGCCGCGGACCTCGCGGCGCTCCTGGAAGAGCGCGACCCCCTGCGCGGCCGTGAGCCGCCGGCCGACATCACGCTGCGCCTCGATGTGCTGCACGGCCATGCCCATGCCGAGAGCGACGGCATCGCCATCCGCGCCATCCGCCGCTCCGCCGCCATGCATCGAAGGCGGCTGGGCGTGCATGGCAACACCGTGGCAGAGGGCGATGCGGGCGCGCTGCTGGCGGCCGGCTTCCCCGACCGCATCGCGCTGAAGCGCGGCACGATGGATGGCGCCTTCCGCCTCGCCTCCGGCCAGGGTGCCCGCTTGTCCAGCGCCGACCCCTTGGCCAAGCAAAGCCTGCTGGCTGTGGCCGACCTTGAACTCAAGGGCACCGAGGCGCGCATCCGCATGGCGGCCCCCATCAGCCGCGCCGTGCTGGAAGCCCGCTTCCCCGAACGCTTCGTGACCATGGAGGGTGCCAGCTTCGACGCCCGCGCCGGCGCGGTGCTGGCCCGCCGCCGCCTGATGTTCGGCCCGCTCATCCTGGAGGAATCGCCGCTGGCGGGCGCCGACCCCGCCGCTATGGCGGAAGCCCTGGCCGAAGCCGCCGCCGAGCGCCATTTCCGCGACCTCGACTGGAGCGAAGCCGCGAAGCAACTGCGCGGCCGCATCGCCCGAATGCACGCGCTGGAAGGCGCGCCCTGGCCCAATGTGAGTGACGCCGCACTGGCCGCCACCGCGAAGGAATGGCTCGCGCCCTATTGCAACGGGATGACGAAGCTTACCGAACTCAAGTCGCTCGACATCGGCGCCATGCTGCTGCCGCACGATCTCCGCCGCCAGCTCGACGCCGCGCTGCCGCCGCGCATCCCCTTGCCGCAGGGCCGCAGCGCCGCCGTGGACTACACCGCCGAAATCCCGACGCTGGAAGCACGCGCCCAGCACCTCTACGGCATGGGCGCCATGCCGAAGCTGGCGGGCGGGCGCATCCCGCTCCAGGTGGCGCTTCTCTCGCCCGCGGGCCGCCCCATCGCCATCACGGCCGATCTCGCCAGCTTCTGGCAGGGCGGCTGGGCGGATGCGCGCAAGGATATGCGCGGCCGCTACCCCAAGCATGACTGGCCGGAAAACCCGGCCCTCGCCACCGCCCCACCCGAAGGAAAACGCCCATGACACGCACCGCCCTCATCACCGGCGCCGGCCGCAACATCGGCCGCGCGGTCGCGCTCGCCCTGGCCGGGCAAGGCATGAACGTCGTCATCAACGGCTCCTCCGACCAGGGCGCCTGTGACCGTGTGGCCGACGAGGCGCGCGCGCTGGGCGTGGAAGCGCTGGTCGCCATGGGCGATGTGGGCGACCGCGCCACCTGCCGCCGCCTGGCCGAATTCGCCATCACGCGCTTCGGCCGCGTGGATGTGCTGGTGAACAACGCGGCCCTGCGTCCCTCCAACAAGTTCCTGGACCTCACCGAAGAAGACTATCGCCGCGTCATGGCGGTGGACCTCGAAGCCGCCATCTGGCTCGCCCAGGCCTGCCTGCCGGGCATGGTGGCGCAGGGTTGGGGCCGCATCGTGAATTTCGCGGGGATGAACGCCATCCATGGCTATGCCGGGCGCGCGCCGGTCTCCATCGCCAAGCATGGCGTCTGGGGGCTGACGAAGTCGCTGGGCAAGGAGTTCGGCCCTAAGGGCGTGACCGTGAACGCCATCTCGCCCGGGCCGATCGCGTCCGATGACGAGGATGTGGCGCCGGATGCGCACCGGCAGGAGATGGTGGTGCGCGTGCCGGTGGGCCGCCTCGGCCAGCCTTCAGAAGTGGCGGCGATGGTGCGCCTCCTGGCCTCGGAGGAGGGCGCCTTCATCAACGGCCAGATGCTGGCCGTGAATGGCGGCGCTGAGACTTAAACGGAAGGGGTCTGGGGCCCGAGGCCCCAGCCGCCGGAGGCCCTTATGGCGGCGTCCGAGCGATCCAAGCCGCCCCCTCCGCCTCGCGCGGCGTCGGTCGGTCCGGGTTGTTCAGGAAGGCCAGGATGTCCCGCGCCACATCCGCGCGCACGCCATCGCGCAGCAGCAGGTGCCAGCCCTCGGGGTAGAACGCCACGCGCGGCACCCCGGCGTCGCGCAAGGCCCGGCGGGCGATGGGGGTCGGCACCACCTGGTCATTGCCGCCGACCATCACCAGCGTCGGCACGGTGCGGCAGCAGGTGGGCAGCGCCGCGATGGCCTGGTCCATCAGATCCACCAGGCCCTTCACCATGTCGAAGCGCACGTCGCGGAGCGTGAGGGGGTCGCGCCCGAAGCGCAGCAGCGCCTCGCGATTGTCGGTGGCGGAGATGTTGGGCGCGCTCGGCGGCAGGGCGACCGGGCCCAGCACATGCCCCGCCGTCCAGAGCAGGCCGCGCAGCACGCCCGGCATATAGGCCCGCCCCCAGAGTGCCGGGGAGGAGAGGATGATGCCCGCCACATCGGTGCGCCGCATGGCCAGCACCACGGCGCCGCCCATGCTCTCGCCCAGCAGGAAGACGGGCACGCCGGGGTGGCGCGCGCGGAGCAGGGCGAGCGCGGTGTTCGCGTCGCTCACCATGGTCTCGGCCCCCGCCCAATAGCCGCGCGGGCTGGTCCAGCCGAAGCCGCGCTGGTCATAGGCGTAGATGATGGCGCCGCCGGCGGCGAGCATGGGCCCGCCCTCCAGCAGCATGTTGCCGCCATGATCGGCCAGGCCATGGATGGCGAGGACGACGAAGCGGGGTGCCCCTTCGGGGCGCCAGACCCGCAGCGGCAGGCGGGCTCCATCGGGCATCACCAGCATGGATTCCGGCCGCGGGCCCGAGGGCTGGGGCGGCGCGGGCGAGGGCGCGAAGGCCCAGGCGGGCACCGGCACCCAGGGCAGGGGCGGCGCCACGAAGGGCTCGATTCCGGCCTCGCGCACCGGCGGGCCGGCAGGGACGACGACCGGCGCGCAGCCGGCCAGCGACAGCAGCGCGAGGAACAGGGCAACCAGCAGTTTCATGTTCCCCGGATATGGCCCGCTGGCCCATCCCTGGCCAGGGGTTTATGATCCGCCCCACCACGCGGCCAAGGATGAACCCAGCGATGCGCGACCCGCAGATGACCGGCTATGCCCCCCACCCCGTCGAGGGCGTGACCCCCGAGGAGGTGATCCTCGTGGAAAGCCGCGCCGTGAGCTGCGATGGCGGCAAGGGCGCACTGGGCCACCCGCTCATCTGGATGCGGATCGAGGAGCATCAGGTCACCTGCCCCTATTGCTCGCGCACCTATCGCCTGAAGGATGGTGCCGGCGATGACGGACATCACTGAGGCGCCCTTCGGCGCGGCCACGCCGGACCCTCACCTCATCCTGATTGACGGCAGCGGCTACATCTTCCGCGCCTTCCATGCCCTGCCGCCGATGACGCGGCCGGACGGCACGCCGGTCAACGCCGTCTTCGGCTTCGCGCAGATCCTGGAGCGGTTTCTCAGCCAGAACATCTCGACGCATATCGCCGTCATCTTCGACACGGCGCGCACCACCTTCCGCAACGAGATCTACCCCGAATACAAGGCGCACCGCCCGGAACCGCCGGAGGAGCTGGTGCCGCAATTCGCGCTGATCCGCGAAGCGACGGAGGCCTTCGGCGTCTGCCGCGTGGAACTGCCGGGCTACGAGGCGGATGACCTGATCGCGGCCTATGCCAAGGCGTTTGAAGCGGAAGGCGGCCGCGTCACCATTGTCTCCTCCGACAAGGATTTGATGCAGCTGATCCGCGAGCGCGTGATCATGCTGGACCCGATCAAGCAGAAGCCGATCCGCGAGCCGGAGGTGCTGGAGAAATTCGGCGTCGCCCCTGGCAAGGTGGCGGAAGTCCAGGCGCTGGCCGGCGATGCGACGGACAATGTGCCCGGCGTGCCCGGCATCGGCGTGAAGACGGCGGCGAGCCTGCTGGCCGAATATGGCGACCTTGAGACGCTGCTGGCCCGCGCGGGTGAGATCAAGCAGCCCAAGCGGCGCGAATTGCTGCTGACCCATGCCGAACAGGCGCGCATCTCGCTGCGCCTGGTCACGCTGGACGAGAACTGCCCCCTGCCCGCCCCGATCGAGGCGCTGCGCGCCAAGGCGCCCGAGCCCAAGCGGCTGGGCGCCTTCCTCGCCGAGAATAACTTTCGTTCCCTCGCCGCACGCCTGGGCCTCGGCGATGGCGGCGCGCCGCAGCGCGCGCGGCCGGTGGAAAGCACGGCCGCCCCCGAGGCCGACGCCGCGCCCTTCGGCCCCTATGAATGCGTGACCGACATCACGGCGCTGCAGGGCTGGATCGCCGCCGCGCGCGCGGCCGGCGTGATGGCACTCGACACCGAGACGGACAGCCTGGATGCACTGGCCGCGCGCCTCGTCGGCGTCTGCCTGGCGGTGGCCCCCGGCCGCGCCTGCTACATCCCACTGCGCCACGCGGGCGCGGACATGCTGACCGAGACGCCCGCGCAGATCCCGTTTGACGACGCGATGGAAGCACTCCGCCCGCTGCTGGAAGACCCGAGCGTGCTCAAGCTGCTGCACAACGCGAAATACGACCTGGAGGTGCTGGCGCAGGCGCAGAATGGCGGCATCGCGGTCTCGCCCGTGGATGACACCATGCTGATCTCCTGCGCGCTGGAAGCGGGTGCGCATGGCCATGGCATGGATGAGTTGTCGCAGCTGCATCTCGGCCACAAGCCCATCTCCTTCGATAGCGTCACCGGCACCGGCAAGGGCCGCATCAGCTTCGCCCATGTGCCGCTCGACCGCGCCACCGCCTATGCGGCCGAGGATGCCGACGTCACGCTCCGCCTCTGGCACGCGCTCCGCCCCCGCCTGCGCCCCGAACGCGCGCTCGCGATGTATGAGCAGGTGGAGCGCCGGATGATCACGGTACTCGCCCACATGGAGCAGGCCGGCGTGCGCGTGGATGGCGTGGAACTCGCCCGCATCGGCCAGGATTTCGCCGAGCGCCTCGTCGTGCTGGAGGCCGAGTGCCACCGCATCGCCGGCCGCGCCTTCAATGTCGGCAGCCCGAAGCAGCTCGGCGAAATCCTCTTCGACGAGATGGGGCTGAAGGGCGGGAAGAAGGGCAAGACCGGCGCCTATTCCACCGATGCCGCCGTGCTGGAGGAACTCGCCGCCCAAGGCGCCGAACTGCCCCGGGTGGTGCTGGAATGGCGCCAGCTCGCCAAGCTGAAATCGACCTATGTCGAGGGGCTCGCCGCCCAGATCGCATCCGATGGCCGCGTCCACACCGACTACGCCATGGCGGTGACCAGCACCGGCCGCCTTTCCTCGACCGAGCCCAATCTCCAGAACATCCCGATCCGCACCGAGGAGGGCATGCGCATCCGCCGCGCCTTCGTGGCCGAGCCCGGCCATGTGCTGATGAGCGCCGACTACAGCCAGATCGAACTCCGCCTCCTCGCCCACCTCGCCGAGGTGCCGACGCTGCGCGAGGCCTTCGCGGAGGGCGAGGACATCCACAGCCGAACGGCCGCGGAAATCTTCCACCTCGACCCCGCAAATGTGGACAAGGAAGCCCGCCGCAGGGCGAAAACCATCAATTTCGGCATCATCTACGGCATGAGCGCCTTCGGCCTCGGCGGCCGCCTCGGCATTCCGGCGGGCGAGGCGCGCGGCATCATCGACGCCTATTTCGCGCAATACCCCGGCATCCGCGCCGAGATGGAGCGCCTGAAGGAGGAGGCCCGCACCAAGGGCTACGTCCTCTCCCCCTTCGGCCGCCGCCTCTGGATCCAGAACATCAAGGCGAAGGATGCGATGCTGCGCGCGGGCGCCGAACGCCAGGCCATCAACGCCCCCTTCCAGGGCGGTGCCGCCGAGATCATCAAGCGCGCCATGGTCCGCGTGCCCATGGCACTCCGCGACGCCGGCCTCAAGGCGCGCATGCTGCTGCAGGTGCATGACGAACTGGTGCTGGAAGTGCCGGAGGCCGAGATCGAGCCCGCCGGCGCCATCCTCCGCCGCGTGATGGAAGGTGTCGCCGAACTCCGCGTGCCGCTGCTGGTCGAAGTCGGCCACGGCACCTCATGGGCGGAAGCGCATTGAAGATGTTCGCCGCGCGCGATCGGAGCTGACATGACCACCGCCTTCGCCCCGGAAGAACGCCGCATCCTCGCCTCGGTCTCCGGCGCGCATTTCGTCAGCCATGTCCATATCCTCGCCTTGCCGCCGCTCTTTCCGCTGCTGCGCGACGGCATGGGCATCTCCTTCCTCGAACTCGGCTTCGCGCTGACGCTCTTCAACATCGTCTCCGCCCTCACCCAGGCGCCGATGGGCTTCCTGGTGGACCGCGTGGGCCCGCGCCGCGCGCTGGTTGCCGGCCTGCTCCTGGGCGGTGCCGCCTTCGCGCTCGCCGCCATCGGCGGGACCTATGCCTGGCTGCTCGTGGCGATGGCGATGGCCGGCCTCGCCAACGCCGTCTATCACCCGGCCGACTACGCAATCCTCGGCGGCTCGATCCAGGAGGCGCATGTCGGCCGCGCCTTCTCCTTCCACACCTTCGCGGGCTATGCCGGCAGCGCCGTCGCTCCCGCGCTGATGCTGGGGGCCGCCAGCCTCGGTGGCGTCGGCTTCGCGCTGGTGGTGGCGGGCCTGCTCGGCCCCATCGCGGCCCTCCCCCTGCTGCGCGAGGCGATGGCCGAGCGCATCCAGCCCGCCCGCCCCAAGGCGGCCGCCGGCGCGCCGCGCGTGCTCAGCCCCGCGGTGCTCACGCTGCTGGCCTTCTTCCTGCTGATCGCACTCTACAATTCCAGCACCCAGGGCTTCGCCGTCTCGGCCTGGAATGCGGCGCATGGCACCTCGCTCACGGCCGGCAACATCGCGCTGACCGCCTGGCTCGCGATGAGCGCCATCGGCGTGCTGGTGGGCGGCCATGTGGCGGACCGCACGAAGCGCCACGGGCTGGTGGCCGCAGCGGGCCTCGGCTGCGCGGCGCTGCTGTTTCTCGTGGCCGGGCTGATCGCCTGGCCCCCGGTCCAGCTGGCGCTGGTGATGGGCCTCTCGGGCTTCCTCTCGGGGATGATCATGCCCTCGCGCGACATGCTGGTGCGCGCCGCCGCCCCGCCCGGCCAGGCGGGTGCCGTCTTCGGCGTGGTGAGCACAGGCTTCAACATCGGCGGCATGGTCGGCCCCATCGCCTGCGGCTGGCTGCTGGACCATGGGCAGCCCGATTTCGTCTTCATCGCCGCCGCTTCCTGCCTCGGGCTCGCGGTCGCCAGCGCCCTCTGGCAGGAGATGAAAAGAGCGCGGAGAGTTTCACTGGCCGCAGCGGAGTAGGAGGGGCTATCCCCACTTCCCCCGCCACCACCGCCGCGCCGCCGCCAGCGCGCGCGTGACAGGCCCGCGCGCCCGCGCCATCCAGCCGCGCACCGCGCGCCGTGCCGCCACCCAGCCCGGCAGCGATTCCAGCAGCGCATGCCCCATCTCCACCAGCCCAACCACCACCCCATAGGCGCGGGCGAACCAGGCCACCTGCATCATCTTGGGCTTGGCGATGGCGAAGACGCGCGTGGAAAACGCCGCCCCCACCACCTTGGCGCCGATGATCACCACCGCCGCCCAGATGAAATGTCCCTCGCGCAGCAGCCACAGCTCACCCAGCTTCAGCAGCGGAATGGCGGGGATGAAGGGCAGGACAAAGACGATGATCACGGCGCCCGGGCTCATCCGCGCCACCAGCCGCTCCAGCCATGCGAAGACCGGCAGCCGCGCCAGTTGCGCCCCCAGCGCCGAAAGCCAGGCCCAGAGCGTCACCTCCAGCAGCGCCAGCGGCAGCGCGACCGCCAGCGCCAGCGGCCGAAGCCAGCGGCGCGTGCGCATCGCTAGTTCCGCCGCAGGAAGACGAAATGCGCGTGGTCCTGCCAGGTGTGGCGGTCCAGGATGCGCATCTCGAGCAGCTCCAGCGCGCGCTCGAAGGCGGATTTGGTGAAGAACCACCAATAGGGCCAGGGGCTCGGCGCGCCCTCGGTCACATAGGGCATGGCCGCGCCGTCGCTTTCGGGCGCATGCGTGTCGAGGTCGAGCGCGAAGCGATCGAGGTAGTGGCGCCGCATCACCGCCCGCTCCCGCCCGCGCAGCGCCGGCAGGAACAGCGCGGAGGATGCGGGGAAGGCGACGCGCCCCTCGTCATTCTCCACCACATCCGGCACGGTGACCGTCCCCGCGATCAGGTATTCCCCCACCACGCGCCGCAGGCTCAACAGCGTATGGACCGGGTTGGGCGCGTGATAGAGCAGCAGCGGCGCGCTCACGATGTCATAGCGCCCGAGCTTCTCCGCGAAGCGCGCCGAATCCACGTCCATCTCCGGCCGGAAGTCGATGTCACGGATGCCATGCGCCCGAATTTGATCCCGGAAATGGCCCCAGAGTTCATGATCCAGCGGCAGCTGATCAGCCATCGCCACGTCGGTCGCGCCGCAGCGCTGCGCCCAGCTCGCGCGCTCATTGCCGCTGCGCTCGCGGATGCCGCCGAGGTCGAGGAAGGTCCGCCCCGGCGCCACCGCCGCGATCCAGTGGTCCATCCGGTCCTGCGGCGCGGCGCGGCCGACGCCGAAAGGGGGTGGCGCCACCATCAAGCCATCGCACCCCGCGCCGCCACCGGCCAGAGGCATTCCACCCGGCCTTTGCGGACGCCCACATACCAGTCGTAGCGGTCCACCGTCGGGTCGCAATGGCCGGGGATCAGCCGCAGCTTTTCGCCGAGGCGCGGCCTCAGGGCCGGATCCTCCACCGTGATCTTCCCATGCTCGTCCGAGGCGCCGACGTAACTCACTCCCGGCCGCCCCGCCACCAGCGGATAACCGCTATCGGTCGGTACCGCCTTGTGGCCGGCATCCACCACCGCGATGTGCGGTGTGGCGGCACTCATCACCGTCGCCAGCACGAACAGCGCATGCTGGAAGGGCGGCGCCTCCTGGTTGCGGGCGTAGTCGGCGTCCATGAAGGCGTAGGAGCCGGCCTGGATCTCGGTATAGACGCCACTCGCCACCTCATGCTGGAAGCTGCCGCTGCCGGCCCCACCGACCACAGGGCAGGCCAGGCCCCGCTGGCGCAATTGCTCCACCGTCCGGCGCGAGGCCTCGACGGCGCCCGCGATGGCGGCGGCGCGCTTTTCCGGCTCGCGGATATGCTGCGCGCTGCCGTGATAGGCCTGGATGCCGCCGAAGCTGAGATGCTTGGACGCCGCGATGATTTCCGCCAGCGCCACGGCCGGCGGGCCCGCCTGCACGCCGCAGCGCGCCGCCCCCACATCAATCTCGACCAGCACGGGAATCCGTACGCCGGCCGCCGCGGCCGCTTCCTCGATGGCGGCGACCTGCGCCGGATCATCCACGCAGACCGAGACCTGCGCGATGCGCGCCAGCGCCACCAGCCGCGCCAGCTTGCGCGCGCCCACCACCTGGTTCGTCACCATGATGTCGGGGATGCCGCCCCAGGCGAGGATTTCCGCCTCCCCCACCTTCTGCACGCATTGGCCAATCGCGCCGCGCGCCATCTGCAGCCTGGCGATGACCGGCGATTTATGCGTCTTCGCATGGGCGCGCAGCTTGGCCCCGCTCGGCGCGAGAAAACCCGCCATGGTGTCGAGATTGTGCTCGAAGGCGTCGAGGTCGATCAACAGCGCGGGGGTGTCCACCTCCTCCTCGCGCATGCCGGGTTCGGCGGGTGGGGCTTGCAGCATGGGCGCATTCCTTCAGGCAGCCGCACACGCGGCTTTGCCCTATGATGCGGCCATGCACGGCAATGATCCAGACGTCCTCATCATCGGCGCGGGCTGCGCCGGCATCGCCGCCGCGCGGGCCGTGGCGCGGGCCGGGCAAAGCTGCGTGGTGCTGGAGGCGGGCGGCCGCGTCGGCGGCCGGGCCTTCACCACGCGCTTCGGCGCGCCGCTCGATCTCGGCGCCACCTGGCTCCACCAGGCCAACGACAACCCGCTGACCGCCTTCGTGGGCGAGCATCTCGACCACGACACCGTGCGGGAACGGCACCTGCATCTGGGCAGCCGCTTCGCCACCCCCGCCGAATTTGCCACCTACTGGCGCGCCCATGCCGCCTTCGAGGCGGCGCTGGAAGCAGCACCCCTGGCACCTGACCGCAGCGTGATGGAGGCGGCGCCGCAGGCCGGCCCCTGGAATGCCACCATCGCCCATTGGCTGGGCTCGCAGATCAACGCGGCCGAGCTCACCGGCATCTCGCTGAAAGACTATGTGACGACCGACCTGGAGGGCCCGAACCTCCTCCCGCGCGAGGGTGTCGGCGGCCTCGTCGCGCGGCTGGCCGAGGGCCTGCCGATCCGGCTGAACCACGCGGTCACGCAGCTTGACTGGTCCGGCCCCGGCGTCGTGGCACGCGGCCCATGGGGCGAGATGCGCGCGGGCCGCGCCATCGTCACCGTCTCCACCGGCGTCCTGGCCGCAGGCTGCATCGCCTTCACGCCCGCATTGCCCGAAGCGACTGAGGCCGCCATCGCGGGCCTGCCCATGGGGCTGCTGACCAAGATCGCCTTCCGCGCGCGCGGCGCGGATCGCCTGGGCATGGCGCCCTTCCACAGCGCGCGCCGCGCCGTCACACCCGATGCGCCGCAGCCGATGAGCTGGATCTTCTGGCCCTTCGGCGCGGATCACGTCTTCGGCTTCGTCGGCGGTGCCCGCGCCTGGGAGCTCTCGCGCCAGGGCGCCGCCGCCACCGAAGCCGCCGCCCGGGCCGACCTCGCCGCCATGTTCGGCCAGCGGGCGGAGGCGGCGCTGGGCGAATGCGTGATCAGCGACTGGGGTGAAAATCCGCTGTTTCGCGGCAGCTACAGCCATGCGCGGCCGGGCCACCATGCCTCCCGCACCGTGCTTGCCGCGCCGCTCGGCGAGGGCCGGCTGCGCTTCGCGGGGGAAGCCTGCCACCCGCGCTTCGCCGGCACCGTGGCCGGCGCCTGGCTCAGCGGCGAATCAGCCGCCTGAACGGCCGAGGAACTTCAGATTTTCCTCGCGGATCTTCGCCGCCGCGTCATCGTAGAGGAAGGGCAGGAAGGCGAAGCGCTCGCCCCCGGTCACTGGCAGCGCCTGGTGCAGCAGCGAGCAGGAAAACACCACGGCACCCCCGGTTGGCGCGCGATAGGCGGTGCGGCCGAATTCGGGGAAGACCAGGTCGCCGCCCTCGAACTCCTCGGCGTTGAGATTGATGGTCACGGCGAAGCGGCGATGCGCCGTGCCCTTCGTCGTGTTGTCGCGATGGGCCGCGAAATGCCCGCCCTCATCGGCGCGGTAGCAGGCGACGAGATAGCGTTCGAGGCGCGTCGCACGGAACTGGAAGGCCTTGTGGATCTCGGGTGCCAGCCGCCGCGCGAGGCGGTCGCGCAGCGTGGCCTGCAGCCCCTCATCCGCGATCAGATGGTCCCGCCGCACCTTGAAGCTTGGGTCATGGGTGCCGACGGTCCGCCCATCCACCTCCCGCATGAAGCCCGAGGCCTTCCCGCCCGCCTCGCGGTAGCGCGTGATCAGCAGGCGGCAGAGCTCCGGCTCGAAGATGCGGGGCACGATCAGCGCGGGCGCGGGTGCGGCCACGCCCGCATGCTGCGCGGGCGGCGGCAGGCGGGCCAGAAGCGCCAGCATGGCCGCCGTCTCGGTCAATTCCCAGCGCGCGAAGACGCGCTGCGTCGGGTCCAGCAGCAGCCAGGCGGGCGTTCCCAACGCCGCCGTCACTGCGCCCGTCATGTCCCAGATGGCGCGGTAATGCGGCATGTGCTGCGGGATGCGCTGGGCCGCGCGGTCCTCGGCATCGGTGGTGATGAGCAGTGCGGCGCGGTGATTGGCATCCAGCACCTGAAGCGCGCCCGCCGTGAACTCGGCCAGTGCGGCCGCGGCCTCGGGCGCCGTGGCACGGCCCAGCACGCCCAGCAGCACCCACCGCCCGCCCGTCGCCTGCAGGCTGTAGCGCGGGTTGGTGTCGGATTCCGCGATCCAGTTGGGCACGGGATCGCCGGGCAGGAGCGCCATGGGCTACCTCCGCGCGAGGAAGCCCATCGCCTGCTTCACCTCTGCGAGGATCGGGTTGGCGATGGCCTCGGCCTTCTCCGCCCCGCGCCGCAGCGCCGCGTCGAGCGAATCCGTGTCTTCCAGCAGGCGCAGCATCTCGGCGCGGATGGGGCCGAGATGGGCCACCAGCGCCTCGGTCAGCACCTCCTTGAAACTGCCGAAGCCCTGGCCTTCGTGCTCGCGCAGCACGTTCTCCGGCATGGTGCCGGTGATGGCGGCGAGGATGCCGACGAGGTTGCGCGCCTCCGCCCGGCCTTCCAGTTGCAGCATGTGGCCGGGGATGGGCTCGGCATCGGTGCGGGCGCGGCGGATCTTCAGCGCGATCGCGTCATTGTCGTCATTGAGGTTGATGCGCGACTGGTCCGAGGGGTCGGACTTGCTCATCTTCTTGGTGCCGTCGCGCAGGCTCATCACGCGGGCGGCGACGCCCATGATGTGCGGCTCGATGCGCGGAAACAGCTTCACGCCGTAATCGTGGTTGAACTTCTCGGCGATGTCGTTGGCCAGTTCCAGGTGCTGGCGCTGGTCATCGCCCACCGGCACGCTGGTCGCCTTGTAGGCCAGGATGTCGGCCGCCATGAGGTTCGGATAGACATAGAGGCCGGCACTCGCGGCCTCGCGGTCCTTGCCGGCCTTGTCCTTGAACTGCGTCATGCGGTTCAGCCAACCGAGGCGGGCCACGCAGTTGAAGATCCAGCCGAGCTCGGCATGGGCCGGCACGTGGCTCTGGACAAACAGGATGCATTTCTCGGGCGAGAGGCCGCAGGCCAGCAGGGCGGCCGCCATCTCGCGCGTCTGGGCCAGGAGCTGCGCGGGCTCCTGGAAGACGGTGATGGCGTGCAGGTCCACGATGCAGAACAGGCTTTCGTGCTGGTCCTGCATCGGCACCCAATTGCGGATGGCGCCGAGGTAGTTGCCGAGGGTCGGGACGCCGGAAGGCTGGATGCCGGAAAAGACGCGCTGCATGAAACGAACCTGTGTGAATGGGTGGGCGAGGGTTTGCGCGGCTCGCGCCCGGGGTCAAGCCCGCGCGGCGGAGCCGCGGTCAGGCTTTGCGACGAACCAAGCGGCGAAGGTCCCGCAGGTCCACGCCCCCCGTGGCCTGCGCCACCGCGAAATAGCTGGCCGCGCCCAGGGTGCAGATCAGGCCCAGCAGCGCCACGCCGGCCAGCCCCGCCCCCGGCGCCAGCCACCAGGAGAGGACCGCCAGCACCACCCCCATGGCGAGTGCCGCGCCCATTAGCCGGGGGGTGGCGCGCCTTAGCCGCCTATCCGCCCGCCACTGCCCGCGCCGGCGCAGCAGCCAGGCCAGCAGCCCTGCATTGGCCCAGGCGGCCAGCGTGGTGGAAAGTGCCACCCCCACATGCTGCAAAGGCCCCATCAGCACCAGGTTCAGCCCGAGATTCAGCGCCACGCAGAAAATACCGACCTTCACCGGCGTCGCCGTATCACCGCGCGCGAAGAAGCCGGGGACAAACACCTTCACCAGCACGAAGGCCGGCAGACCCACGGCATAGGCGATGAGCGCGTGGGAAGTCGCCAGCGCCTCCGCCGCGCCGAAGGCCCCGCGTTGAAACAGGGCGGCCAGGATGGGCAGCGCCAGCACCGCCAGCGCCACCGCCGCCGGCACCGCCAGCAGCAGCGAGAACTCGACGGCGCGGTTGATGCTGCGATGGGCGGAGAGCGGCTGCCCCGCATGGATCTGCCGGGCCAGCAGCGGCAGCAGCGCCGTCGCCACCGCCGCCCCGATCACGCCGAGCGGCAGCTGCGCCACGCGGTCCGCATAGTACAGGTAGGAGACGGAGCCCGAGGCGAGGAAGGAGGCGATGATCACATCAACCGCCAGGTTGAGCTGCGTCACCCCCGCGCCGATCAGGCCCGGACCCATCCGCCGCAGCACAAGCCGCACCTCGGGCGCCAGCGAGGGGCGCTGCACCGGGTTCAGCGCCATCCCCGCCTGCCGGCAAGCCCACCAGACGAAGGCGAGCTGCACCACACCCGAAAGTGTCACGCCCCAGGCCAGCGCATGCGCGGGTGTCGCCACCACGGGGGTGAGCGCGAAGAGCGCCAGCATCGAGAGCAGGTTGAAGAAGATCGGCGCCGCCGCCGCGGCAGCGAATTTCCCCAGCGCGTTGAGCACGCCGCTCACCAGCGCCGTTAGGCAGATCAGCAGCAGATAGGGGAAGGTGATGCGCGTCAGCTCGACGGCGAGCGCGAACTTCTCCGGGCGCTCCACGAAGCCCGGCGCCAGCACCTGCATGAGCTGCGGCATGAAGACGAGGCCGAGGCCCGTCAGCAGCGCGAGCCAGAGCGTCATCAGCGTCGCCATCCGCTCGGCCAGGGCCTGCGCGGCGGCCGGGCCGCGCTGCGTCAGAAGCTGCGCGAAGGCCGGCACGAAGGCCGCGTTGAAAGCGCCCTCGCCGAAGAGCCGCCGGAACAGGTTGGGCAGCTTGAGTGCCACGAAAAAGGCATCGGCCATTGGCCCCGCACCCAGCTTCGCCGCGATCAGCATGTCGCGCAGGAAGCCGAGGATGCGGCTGACCATGGTCCAGCCGCCGACGGTGGCGATGGCGCGGAACATCAGCGCGCGGGGATCAGCTCGGCGCGGCCGCTTCGCGATAGGGCGAAGGCCCGCCCCCCGGCGCATCCGGCGGCGTCAGCGCCTCCAGCAGGGCGGCGCGCAGCGGGCCGAGCTTGCGCTCATTCTCGACCTTCAGGCCGAACACGTCCTTCACGTAGAAGACGTCCACCGCCCGCACGCCATAGGTGGTGATGTGCGCGGAGGCGATCTGCAGCCCCTGCTCGGAGATCGCGGCCGTCACGTCATGCAGCAGCCCCGGCCGGTCGCGGCCATTCACCTCGATCAGTGTGTGGGTGTTGGAGGCGAAGTTATCCACCACCACCCGCGGCGGCACCGTGACCGCCGCCAGCCGTGCCGGTTCCCGCCGCACCTTGCGGATCTCGGCCGCGAGCTTGAGCCGCCCCGAGAGCGACTGCTCGATCAGCACGGCGAGGCGCGCAAGCCGGTGCGGCGCGTCGAACAGCCCGCCCGCGCTGTCCTGCACCCAGAAGGTGTCGAGCGCCATGCCGTTGGTCAGCGTATGGATGCGCGCATCCACGATGGAGGCGCCGGCCACGGCCAGCGCGCCCGAGATCCGGCTGAACAGCCCCGGATGGTCGCTGCAATAGATGGTCACCTCGGTCACGCCGCGATCGGCCAGGACGCGGGTGCGGACGGTCAGCGGCGCATGCTCGGCCTCCGCCTCGCGGATGATGGCGGCGTGGCGCGCATGCGTCTCGGCATCGAAGGAGAGCCAGTAGCCGGGGTAGCCCAGGCCCATGAACATCTCGGTCTCGGCCTTGGAGAAGGCAGGCAGCATCGCCGCCGCCGATTCCTTCGCACGCGCCACGCGCACGTCGCGCTCGGGCACCGTCATCCCGCCGGCCAGCACCTCGCTCACGCGCCAATAGACCTCGCGCAGCAGCGTCGCCTTCCATGCGTTCCAGACACGCGGGCCGACGGCGCGCATGTCGGCCACCGTCAGCACCAGCAGCAGGCGAAGGCGCTCGGGCGACTGCACCTGGTCGGCGATGTCGAGGATGGTCTTGGGGTCCTCGATGTCGCGCTTGAAGGCGGTCTGCGAGACGAGCAGGTGATGCAGAACGAGCCAGGAGACGGTCTCCGTCTCCTCCGCCGTCATGCCCAGGCGCGGGCAGATCTCCTGCGCGAGCCGCGCGCCGATCTCGCTGTGATCGCCGCCGCGGCCCTTTGCGATATCATGCAGCAGGGTCGCGACGAACAGCGCGCGGCGGGACTGCAACTGCCCCATCAGCTCGGTCGCGACGGGGGCGATCTCGTGCAGTTCGCCCTGCTCTACCTGCTTCAGCACGCCGATCGCCTCGATCGTGTGCTCATCCACGGTGAACACATGGTAGGTGTCGAACTGCATGAGGCCGACGATCCGCGCCCATTCCGGCAGGAAGCGGCCGAGGAAGCCCGCCTCATTCAGCAGGCGCAGCCACTTCGCCGCATCCTTGCCCATCAGCAGGTCAATGAAGATAGCGCTCGCCTCGGCATCGCCGCGGAGACGGTCGGCCTGGCGGGAATGGCGGATCAGCGCGCGGATGGCGAGCGGATGGATGTCGAGGCACCGGTCCCGCGCCGCCTTGACGATGCGGAGCATGAGAATGGGCTCATGCGCGAAGTTGCGGTCGGGCGGTGCGGCCACCAGCTTGCCATCGGCGAAGGCGAGGCCCAGCTCCGCCAGTCCCTCATCCCCGCCGCGCCGCGTGGCGGGCGGCCCGAGCGCCGCGCGCTCGATCGCCGGCTCCAGCACCCGGGAGAGGCGGACCACCTCGCGCGCCGTCAGGAACAGGTGCTTCATCAGCCGCTCGGCGCCGTCCTGGCTGCCGTGGCGCGTATAGCCCATGCGGGCGGCAACCACCGGCTGCAGGTCGAAGGTCAGGCGCTCCTCGGCGCGGCCGGTGACGTAGTGCAGGTGGAAGCGCAGCGTCCAGAGGAAGTCCCAGGCGCGCTTCACGGCGCGCGCCTCGCCCTCGGTCAGCAGGCCACCGCCGGGGCTCTCCGGCCCCACCAGCTCCGGCATGCGGGAGACGCCGAAGGCGTAGCGCGCGAGCCAATAGAGGGTCTGCAAGTCACGCAGGCCGCCCCGCCCTTCCTTCACATGCGGCTCGACCAGGAAGGGGCTTTCGCCGTAGCGCGCATGGCGCGTGGCGCGCTCGGCCCGCTTGGCGGCGAGGAAGGGGGCCAGGCCGCCCTCGGCCCTGAGTGTCGCGAATTCGCCCAGGAACTCCGCGAACAGCGCGTCATCGCCCGAAAGGAAGCGCGCATCCACCAGCGCCGTCAGGATGGTGGCGTCGCGCAGGCCCTCGGTGATGCACTCCTTCGGGCTGCGCGTCGCATGCCCGACCTTGAGGCCGAGATCCCAGAGCAGATAGAGCATGAACTCGATCAGGCGGCGCGTGCGCGGCCCGGGCTCGCGATCGGTCAGGAACAGCAGGTCAATGTCGGAATGCGGCGCCAGCACGCCGCGGCCATAGCCGCCCGTCGCCAGCAGGGCGTAGTCCACGCTCCGCGCGCCGGAGAGGCTGGGCACCATCGCCGCCGCATAATCCTGGATCACCAGCATCAGCCCGTCCATGTGGTGGCCGAGCCGCCTCGCCGCCGCCAGCCCATGGATTTCGCGGGCTTCGAAGGCGCGCTGCACCTGGCCCTGCACGCGGCCGAGCTCACGCCGTAACAGGCCCAACGCCAGGTCGCGCGCCATGGGCGCGCCACCCGGAAGGAGCTGGTCCTGCAGGCTTTGCTCGGCCGTTTCGGCCATCGCGGTCTTCATGACCGTCACACTACAGAGCTTCCTTGCCCTCCGCGAGTGCCTTCAGGTTGTAAAGCGCCTCCTGCGCCTCGCGCGGTGACAGCGTGTCAAGGTCCAGCGTCGCCAGCGCCGCGAGCGCCGGATGGGCAGGGGCCACGGGCGCGCGCGCGAAGAGCGGCATTTCCGCCGCCAGCGGGTCCGCCCCCGCCGCAGCCCGCGCCTCCAGCGAGGCCAGCACGGCGGCCGCGCGCTTCAGCACCGGGGCCGGCACGCCCGCCAATTTCGCCACATGCACGCCCCAGCTTTTCTCGGCCGCACCGGGGGCCACCGCATGCTGGAACACCACCTCGCCCCGCCATTCCCGCACCTGCATGGCGGCGAGGCGCAGTTCCGGCAGCTTCTCGGCCAGCGCCGTCAGCTCGTGGAAATGCGTGGCAAAGAGCGTCCGGCAGCGGATGCGGTCATGCAGCGCCTCCAGCACCGCCGTCGCGATGGCGAGCCCATCCCAGGTGGCCGTCCCGCGGCCGACCTCATCCAGCACCACCAGGCTGCGCGGCCCGGCCTGGTTCAGGATGGCGGCCGTCTCCGTCATCTCCACCATGAAGGTGGAGCGGCCGCCAGCCAAATCATCCGCCGCACCCACGCGGCTGAAGAGCCGGTCCACCAGACCGACGCGCGCCGCCGCCGCCGGCAGGAACAGCCCGGCCTGGGCCAGGATCACCATCAGCGCGTTCTGCCGGAGCCAGGTGGATTTGCCCGCCATGTTCGGCCCCGTCAGCAGGCAAAGCCGCCGCCCGGGCGAGAGGTCGCAATCATTGGGCACGAAGGCCGGGCCGCGCGCGCGGCGGAGGGCGGCCTCCACAACCGGATGCCGCCCGGCCTCGATGGCGAAGTCGGGCCGCTCCGTCAGTTCCGGCCGGCACCAGGCGCCCTCGGTGGCAAGCTCCGCACTCGCCGCCAGCACGTCCAGCGCTGCCATCTCCCGCGCGGCGGCGGCGATGGCCTCGGCGTCGGCCAGGATCATCCGGCGCAGATGCGCGATGACGAGGCGCTCGCGCTTCGCGGCCTGATCGCCCGCCTCCGACAACCGCCGGTCGAGTGCGGCCAGCGCCGCGCAGGTGAAGCGATGCGCGTTGGCCATGGACTGGCGATGGATGGGGGCGAGCTCGCCCGTCGCCGTCTCAGGGGCCGCGCGCAGCAACTTCTCGCCGGCGGCGGAGGGCACTTCGGCCAGATAGCCCAATTGCTGGTGATGGCGGATCTTCAGCGCGGCGATGCCCCAGGCCTGGGCGAGTTCAACCTGCATGGCGGCGATGGCGCCGCGCGCATCGTCCCGCAGGCGGCGCAGCGCATCCAACTCGCCATCATAGCCCGGCGCGGCCACACCGCCCTCCTCCAGCCGCGCCGGCAATTCGGCGGCCAAGGCGCGGTCCAGCTCGGCGGCGGTGGCGGGTGCGGCGCCGAGCGGAACGATGGCTTCGGCCAACAGCGCGGGCGCCGCGCCCTCCAGCGCCTCGGCCAGTTGCGCCGCGCGCCGGAGGCCATCGCGGATGGCGCCGAGGTCGCGCGGGAAGAAACGCTCCAGGCTGATGCGGGCGAGTGCGCGCGCCATGTCGGGCGCGCCCTTGAGTGCGGCGCGCAGCCGGCCGCGCCGGGGCTTGTCCTCGCGCAGGGCGTCCACCGCCGCATGCCGGGCGCGGATGCCGGCCAGGTCGTCGAGGGGGGCCGCCAGCCGTGCCGCCAATTCCCGCGCCCCCGGCCCGGTCAGCGTGCGGTCCACGGCGGCGAGCAGCGAGGCGCCGCGCGGGCCTTCCAGGATATCCAGGCTGCGGCGCGTCGCCGCATCCAGCAGCAGCACGCCGCGGGCACCCTCCGGCACGGGGGGCGAGAGGCGCGGCAGGCTGCCATTGTTCACCGCGCGCACATATTCAACCGCCATGGCGGCGGCGGCGATCTCGGCCTCGCTGAACTGTCCGAAGCCTTCCAGCGAACCTGCGCCAAGTGCGGCCGCGAGCCGCCCCTCGGCATCGCGCGGCGGCAAGGCGGGGATCGCGCCCTCGATCCCCAGCGCCTCTTCGGCCAGGATTTCGGCGGGTGCCAGCCGGGCGATGAGGGCCGCCGGTTCCGCGCTGGCCTGGGTGTGGAACAGCCCCGTCGTCACATCGAGCCAGGCCGCACCGCCCTGCACCAGCGCCAGCAGCCAGGCCGGCCGCGCCGCGTCCAGCAGCGCCTCCTCCGTCGCCGTGCCGGGGGTGACGACGCGGATGATCTCGCGGTTCAGCGTGCTGGCCTTGCGGGCCTTCGCCTCTTCCGGCGTCTCGGTCTGCTCGCAGATGGCGACGCGGAAGCCGCGCCGGATCAGCCGGGCCAGATAGGCCTCATGGCTGTGCACCGGCACGCCGCACATGGGAATGGGCCGCCCCTGATGCTCGCCGCGATGGGTGAGCGCGATGCCCAGCGCCTCGCTCGCGGCCTCGGCATCCTCGTGGAAGAGCTCGTAGAAATCGCCCATGCGGAAGAAGACGAGCGCGGCCCCGGCCGTGGCCTTGGCCGCGAACCACTGCGCCATCGCGGGCGTCGCACCTTCGGCGGAGCGGGAATGGGACACCCCCGGGAGATAGCCGAAGCGCAGGGGCCCGCGAAGGGGCGGCTTCCGCATCCGCCGCCCCGGGGGCTAAAAGGAATGTTACCAAGGCCCGGGATGAGGAAGCGAACAGCATGAGTGACAAGCGCCAGGACAGCCCGGCCGATACGCGCACCGCGCGGGTGACGGGCGAGGAGGCGCTCGCCATGCATGCCGAGGGCCGGCCCGGGAAGCTCGAAATCCGCCTCACCAAGCCGCTGGTCACGGCCCGCGACCTCAGCCTCGCCTATTCGCCCGGCGTCGCCGAACCCTGCCTGCACATCCACCGCGACCCGGCGCTGGCCTATGACTACACCAGCAAGGGCAATTTCGTGGCCGTCATCTCCAACGGCACCGCCGTGCTGGGCCTCGGCAATCTCGGCGCGCTGGCCTCCAAGCCCGTGATGGAGGGCAAGGTCGCCCTCTTCAAGCGCTTCGCCGATGTGGATGGCATGGACCTCTGCCTCAACACCGAGGATGCCGACGAGTTCGTGAACTGCGTGAAGTTCCTGGGCCCCTCCTTCGGTGGCATCAACCTGGAAGACATCAAGGCACCCGAGTGCTTCGTCATCGAGCAGCGCCTGCGCGAGCTGATGGACATCCCGGTCTTCCATGACGACCAGCACGGCACCGCCATCGTCGCCGCCGCCGGCCTGATCAACGCGGCCTACCTCACGGGCCGGGACCTCGCGACCACCAAGCTCGTCATCAACGGCGCCGGCGCCGCCTCCATCGCCTGCGCCGAATTGCTGCGCGCCATGGGCATGCGGCCCGAGAACATCACCATGTGCGACACCAAGGGCGTGCTCTATCGCGGCCGCACCGAGGGCATGAATCAGTGGAAATCGGCCCATGCGGTCGAGACCACGGCCCGCACCCTGACCCAGGCACTGGAAGGCGCCGACGTCTTCTTCGGCCTCTCCGTGAAGGGCGCGCTGACGCAGGACATGATCCGCGCGATGGCCGAGAAGCCCATCATCTTCGCCATGGCCAACCCCGACCCCGAGATCACGCCGGAAGAGGCCAAGGCCGCGCGGCCCGACTGCATCATCGCCACCGGCCGTTCGGACTACCCGAACCAGGTGAATAACGTGCTGGGCTTCCCCTTCATCTTCCGCGGCGCGCTCGATGTCCGCGCCAGCACGATCAACGACGCGATGAAGATCGCCGCCGCCCGTTCGCTCGCCGAACTCGCGCGCGAGGCGGTGCCGGAGGAAGTGGCGCGCTCGGGCGCCGGCCGTCGCCTGGTCTTTGGCCCGGAATACATCATCCCCAACGCCTTCGACCCGCGGCTGATCAGCCGTGTGCCCGTCGCCGTCGCCGAGGCCGCCGTGGCCTCCGGCGTGGCGCGCAAGCCGCTGGTGGACCCGCAGCGCTATGCGCGCGAACTCACCAACCGCCTGGATGCGGCGGCGAATGCGCTGGAGGCGATCCATGAGCGCGTGCGCGAAAATCCGCGCCGCGTCGTCTTCGCCGAGGGCGAGGATGAAAGCGTGATCCGCGCCGCCATCGCCTTCCGCAATGCCGGCTACGGCACGCCCGTGCTGGTCGGCCGCGAGGAGCGCATCCACGCGACCGTCGCCTCCCTCGGCGTGCGCCTGCCGGATGGCATCGAGCTGCACAATGCGCGCATCTCCTCGCAGAATGAGCGCTATGCGCAGTGGCTCTATGAACGCAAGCAGCGCGACGGCTTCCTGTATCGCGACTGCCTGCGCCTCGTGAACAATGACCGCAACGTCTTCGCCGCCTGCATGGTGGCGCTGGGCGATGCCGATGCGCTGCTGACGGGCGAGACGCGCAGCTATTCCGTGGCCCTCGAAGGCGTCCGCATGGCGCTGGATGCCGAAGGCGTGCTGTTCGGCCTGACTATGATGATCGCCCGCCGCTCGGGCACCGTGCTGGTGGCCGACACCGCGATCCATGAGCGGCCGGATGCGGCGACACTCTCCGCCATCGCCATCCGCAGCGCGGCCACGGCGCGGCGGCTCGGCCTCACGCCGCGCGTCGCCTTCCTGTCCTTCTCCACCTTTGGCGACCCCAAGGGCAGCATCCCCGGCAGCCTGCGCGATGCGGTGAAGCTGCTGGATCAGCAGGGCGTGGATTTCGAATATGATGGCGAGATGAGCGCGGAAGTGGCGCTCGACTCCAACCTGCGCGCCAGCCTCTACCCCTTCTGCCGCCTGACCGGCCCGGCCAATGTGCTGGTGATGCCCGGCCTGCACGCCGCGCACATCCTGACCAAGGCGGTGCCGCATCTGACGAGTGCGACGACCATCGGCCCCGTGCTGATGGGCCTCTCGCGCCCCGCGCAGATCGTGCCGACCGGTGCCGGCGTGAACCAGCTCCTGGATATGGCGGCCTTGGCCGCCTACCAGGCGATCGGGCGGTAGGGTCCCTGCATCCGGGGCGGCGGGCGGCGCGTATCTTCGCCATGCCGCATCGCCGCTCCTTCCTCGCACTCGCCGCCGGCCTTCCGCTCGCCGGCTGCTCGGCCACCGACCTCGCCAATGCGCTGACGCCCGCGCGCGGCGTGACGCGCGAGGAGGGCTTGGCCTATGGCCCGCTGCCGCGCCAGCGGATGGATCTCTATCGCCCGGCCGGCCTGGCGGCGGATGCGCCGTTGCTGGTCTTCATTCATGGCGGCGCCTGGCGGGCCGGTAGCCGGGGCGATTACCGCTTCCTCGCCCCCCCGCTCGCCGCCATGGGCTGCATGGTCGCGATCCCCGACTACCGGCTTTGGCCGGAGGTCGCGTTTCCGCGCTTCGTCGAGGATACCGCGCTCGCCATCCGTGCCCTCGCCGCGGGGGAGCCGGGGCGGCGCCTTGTGCTGATGGGCCATTCGGCCGGGGCCTTCAACGCGGCCTGCGTGGCGCTCGACCCGGCCTGGGGCGTGCAGCCTCTCATCGGCGGCTTCATCGGCCTGGCCGGTCCCTATGACTTCCGGCGTGACGAGGTGACGCCGCCCGGGATTTTCCCGGAGCCGCGCATCCAGGCGGCGCCATCGCCGCTACGGGCCGGCGAAACCCCGCCCCTGCTGCTGATCCATGGCGAGGCCGACACCATCGTCGGCCCCTATCACTCCCGCATCATGGCCGAGCGCGCGGCCGCGGCCGGCGTCCCCGTGCGGCATCTGACCATCCCCGGCATGGCCCATCTGGGCCCCGTGGTCGCGCTCTCCACCCCCGCCCGCTGGCTGGCCTTGGCGGATGAGCAGGTCCAGTCAGAGGTGGCGGGTTTTCTGAAGGGGTCTGGGGCCTGAGGCCCCAGCCGCCGGAGGCCCTTTCTCTTTCAGCCGCCCGCCCCATCCAGCGCATCCAGCACATGCAGCGAATAGGTCAGCGCCGCCCCCGCATTCAGCGCGATGGCGACGCCCAGCGCCTCCGCCACCTCCTCCTTCGTCGCCCCCGCGGCGCGCGCCTTGCGCGCATGCGCGTCGATGCAGCCCTCGCAGCGTGTGGTGACGGCGACGGCGAGCGCGATCATCTCCCGCGTCTTCGCATCCAGGTGCTTCGTGGTGGAGGCCCCGCGCGACAGCGCGCCGAAGCCCTTCATCAATTCGGGATGCAGGGCGGAAAGCTCCTTGCCGCGCGCGCGCAGCCCGGCGCTGTAGTTGTCCCAATCCTCGATGCGGGTGTCTTCGGTCATGGCGTCGCACTCCCTTGAAATGCAGAAGGCCCCGATGGTTTCCCACCGGGGCCTCCCACGCAAGGCGTGAACGCCGCAGCTATTCGGCGGTCGCCTCCGACTCCTTCTCCGACTCGCCATCGCTGTCCGGCTTGGGCAGGGCGGCTGGCGGTGGCTCGGCGATGTCGAAGCTGAGCGCGCCATCCACCAGGTTCACCTTGACCGCGCCACCCTTCACCAGCTTGCCGAAGAGCAGTTCCTCGGCCAGCGGCTTCTTGATGAACTCCTGAATCACGCGGGCCAGCGGCCGCGCGCCATAGAGCGGGTCATAGCCGCGCTCGGCCAGCCATTCCTTGGCGGCGGAGCTGAGCTCGATCGTGACGTTGCGGTCGGCGAGCTGCGCCTCCAGCTGCATCACGAACTTCTCCACCACCTGCGCCACGATCTCGGCCGAGAGCCCGGCGAAGGGGATCACCGCATCCAGCCGGTTGCGGAACTCCGGCGTGAACATGCGCTTCACCGCCTCCTGGTCCTCGCCCTCGCGGACGGGGCTGCCGAAGCCGATGGCCGATTTCTGCATGTCGGCGGCACCCGCATTCGTCGTCATGATGAGGATGACGTTGCGGAAATCCACCGTCTTGCCGTTGTGGTCGGTCAGCTTCCCGTGATCCATCACCTGCAGCAGGATGGCGTAGAGATCCGGGTGCGCCTTCTCGATCTCGTCCAGCAGCAGCACGCAATGCGGATGCTGGTCGATGCCGTCGGTCAGCAGGCCGCCCTGGTCGAAGCCCACATAGCCTGGAGGGGCTCCAATCAACCGAGAAACAGAATGCCGCTCCATGTATTCCGACATGTCGAAGCGCAGCAGCTCGATGCCGAGCGTCTTGGAGAGCTGCTTGGCCACCTCCGTCTTGCCGACGCCGGTCGGGCCGCTGAACAGGTAATTGCCGATCGGCTTCTCCGGATCACGCAGGCCGGCACGGCTCAGCTTGATGGCGGAGGACAGCGCGGTGATGGCCGCATCCTGCCCGAAGACCATCGCCTTGAGGTCGCGCTCCAGCGTGCGCAGCGTCTCCTTGTCGTCGGCGGAGACGGATTTGGGGGGAATGCGGGCGATCTTCGCCACCACCTCCTCCACATCCTTCAGCGTCACGGTCTTCTTGCGCTTGTTCTCCGGCACCAGCATGCGCGAAGCGCCGACCTCGTCGATCACGTCGATCGCCTTGTCGGGCAGCTTGCGGTCATGGATGTACTTGGCCGAAAGCTCCACCGCCGCGCGGATCGCTTCGGGCGTGTACTTCACCTTGTGGTGCTTCTCGTAATTGGTCTTGAGCCCCTGCAGGATCTTGACCGTGTCCTCGACCGAGGGCTCGTTCACGTCGATCTTCTGGAAGCGCCGCACCAAAGCGCGGTCCTTCTCGAAGTGGTTGCGGTATTCCTTGTAGGTGGTGGAACCGACGCACCGCAGCGTGCCCTGGGCGAGTGCGGGCTTCAGCAGGTTCGACGCATCCATGGCACCGCCCGAGGTGGCGCCCGCGCCGATCACCGTGTGGATCTCGTCGATGAAGAGGATGGAGCCCGGCTGGGCCTCCAGCTCATTCACCACGGCCTTCAGCCGCTCTTCGAAATCACCGCGATAGCGGGTGCCCGCCAGCAGCGAGCCCATGTCGAGCGAGAAGATGGTGGACTTGGCCAGCACCTCCGGCACGTCGCCTTCTACGATGCGCTTGGCCAGGCCCTCGGCGATGGCCGTCTTGCCCACGCCGGGATCACCCACATAGAGCGGGTTGTTCTTGGTGCGGCGGCACAGGATCTGGATCGTGCGCTCGATCTCGTGGTCGCGGCCGATCAGCGGGTCGATCTTGCCGGCCTGGGCGCGCTTGTTGAGGTTCACGCAATAGGTGCTGAGCGCATCCTGGTTGCGGTTGCCGCCGCGCGGCTTTTCCTCGCGCTCCTCCTTGCCGGCATTCTCCTCCGGCGTCGGCGCCTGGCCCTGGACGGGGCGCGGCTGCGAGCGGCCGGGGGCCTTGGCGATGCCATGGCTGATGAAGTTCACCGCATCGAGGCGCGTCATGTCCTGCAGCTGCAGGAAATAGACGGCGTGGCTCTCGCGCTCACTGAACAAGGCGACCAGCACATTGGCGCCCGTCACCTCGTCGCGGCCGGAGGACTGCACATGGATGGCGGCGCGCTGCACCACGCGCTGGAAGCCAGCGGTCGGCTTCGGGTCGCCCGTGCGGTCGCTGACCAGGCCGGCCAGGTCCTTGTCGAGGAATTCGGTGAGTTCCCGCTTCAGGCGGTCCACATCCACGCCGCAGGCGCGCAGCACGGTGGTGGCATCCGCATCCTCGCCGAGGGCGAGCAGCAGGTGTTCGAGGGTGGCGTATTCGTGTCGGCGGTCATTGGCGAGGCCAAGCGCGCGATGGAGCGTCTGCTCAAGGTTGCGGGACAGCATGGATCAACGCTCCCACTTGGAGATGGCCTGATACGAGGATCGCATCATGGCAGTTGGATGATGATGTGGTGGCGCTCCCTTGCCGTCACACCCCGTGCGTCATGTCAAAAATGTCATTCCGCATGGTGATCGAAGTCCAGTCTCACTCTTTCTCTATCGTGCATTGCAGCGGGTGCTGGTTCTGGCGGGCCAGATCCATCACCTGCGTCACCTTGGTCTCCGCGACTTCGTAGGTATAGACCCCGCAGACGCCCACGCCGCGGCGATGCACGTGCATCATGATGCGCGTCGCCTCGTCCCGGTTCTTCTGGAAGAAACGCTCCAGCACGTGAACGACGAACTCCATGGGCGTGTAGTCGTCATTCAGCATGAGGACCTTGTACATCGCCGGCTTCTTGGTCTTCGGCCGCGGCTTGACGACGACCCCGGTGGCGGGGCCGCCTTCGCCGTCGCGCTTGTCCGGCTCGGACATGGTCACAGGCTTCACCATAAGGTTCCGGTGGTCCATCCAGGTCGGTCGAGAGGGAAATCGGTCGCTGTTCATCACGGGACAGGATATCGGTTGCCGAGGCCCCACGGAAAGGGGTTTGGCGCATTGTCGTGCGGAATGACCAAAAGAACAGGCATGGCCCGGCCTGGATGCGCCCGCAGCCGGAAATTCCCGTCCCCGACTCGCGGCCCCAAAACGGAAAAACCCGGCCGCACAAGCGGCCGGGTTCAGCCCGGAAAGCCAAGGCTTCCCAGGTCAGGCAAGCCCTCCCAGAATCCGGGCCGAATAGGCCCGGCGCAAAGCTTAAGCTTTGCGAAGCCAAGGCGGCGGAGCCGCCGCCCGGCGTCTGAGGGCTTTAAATCAAGCCGCGATCGGCTTCGCCATCTTCTCCATGGCGAGCGTCATGCGGGCCGAGATCGGCTCGATCGAGGCCTCGGCCAGCTTCATCGCGGCTTCCGAGATCTTCGTCGTGTCGTTCACGGCGCGCTCGAAGGCCGTCTTGGTGAAGGTGGCCTGGAAATCGGCGGCGTCCTTCATGCTCTTCATGGTGGACATCGCCTTCACGCCCTCGATCGCGTGCTCGGACAGGGCCTGGAACATCGCCATCGTCTGGCGCGACAGGTCCTGCACGCCCGTCACGTAGAGCTGCGAGGCCTTGGTGATCGCCTCGAGGTTGCCGCGGCTGAACTCGGCAGCCTCCTCGGCGGCCTTCAGCAGGTCGCCAGCGGTCTTGTTGGCGGTCTCCATCGTCTTCTCGACGGCGACGCGGGCCTGGACGGTGCTGTCCTCGACCATCTTCTTCGCGGTGGCGGCGCCGGTCTGCGCGGCCTGGCTCATCGCCTTCTTCATGTCTGCCTGGGTGGCCATGATCGTCTTCCTTCAATGATGGGCCGGTCAGCCAATCCGGGAAGGAAAGCTGGGAGCCCGTGTTTTGCTGCAATGCAGCATGGAGCCTACATAGGACCGCCCCCGGCCCGATGCAAGCACTTTTTGTGCAGTGCACAAAAAGCCCGCTCCGGCCCGAAACCCACCCCAGGGCGCGAAACGGATGGACAAACGGCCGCTTGGCTGTTTCTTTGCGCAAAGAGCGTGAGCGTGCCGACTGAGCCTTGGGGGAGGCGAACCGGGACGCGGCTTGGGGAATCGAATGGCCATCTCTTTCTTGTCGCGCGCGATGCTGGCGGTTGTGCTGGGCCTGTGCGGCGTCCTCGGCGTCACCTGGGGCGCCAGCGCGCAGATCACCGCGCGGGACCGATATGCCTCCATCGTCGTCGAGGCACAGACCGGCCGCCTGCTCAGCGCCGCCCATGCGGATGAGACGCGCCACCCCGCCTCGCTCACCAAGATGATGACGCTCTACATGCTGTTCGAGGCGATGCGCGACGGCCGCCTGAACCTCGGCACGCCGATCCGCGTCAGCGCCGAGGCCGCTTCCCGCCCGCCTTCCAAGCTTGGCGTGCCGGCAGGTGGCACCATCTCGACCGAAACCGCCATCCTGGCGCTGGTCACGCGCTCGGCCAACGACATCGCGGCCGCCGTGGGCGAGGCGCTCTCCGGCGACGAGGAAGCCTTCGCGCGCGCGATGACCATGCGCGCCCGCAGCCTCGGCATGACGCGCACCACCTTCCGCAACGCCTCAGGCCTGCCCGACCCCGAGCAGGTGACCACGGCGCGGGACATGTCGCTGCTCGGCCGCCGCCTGATCGCCGACTTCCCGGACCAGTACCACTACTTCTCGGTCCAGTATTTTGCCCATGGCAACCGCATGATCCGCAACCACAACGGCATGCTGCGGGATTATCCCGGCACGGACGGCATCAAGACCGGCTTCATAAATGCGTCCGGCTTCAACATCGTGACCTCGGCCCAGCGCGAGGGCGTGCGCCTGGTCGGCGTGGTGTTCGGCGGCTCCTCCTGGCCGCAGCGCAACAACCACATGGCAGAGTTGCTGGACGAAGGTTTCCAGCGCATGGGCGTCCGCTCGGTGCCGGTGATGGCGCAGGCGGCCCCACGTGTCGTCGCCGGTCGTGACGCGACGGTCGGCCCCGGCCCGCGGCACGTCCGCGTGCAGAGCGCGGCCCGCCCGGCGGCCGGCCAGCCGCGCCTGCGGAATGTCTCGACCACGCGGCCGGTCGCGACGCGCCCCGCCACCCCCCGCGCCGCAACCCAGGCCGCTCCGCAGAGCCGCCCCGCCGCCCGGCCAGCGCCCCGCGCCACGCCTCAATCCGCACCCCAGGCCGCACCCCAGGCCGCACCCCAGACCCGGCCCGCCGCCCCCCGCACTCCGCCGCGCACCACCCAGGCGCCGGCCGCGCCGCGCCCGCAGCAGGTTGCCCGCAACGGCAACTGACGCCACGGCCGCGGGTTGAATCGTCATCCCGCACGGCTTGTCGCCCAGGGCTTGGGCGTGGCAACACTTGGTGCGTCGTCACTCAGGGAAGAGATCCGATGCCCAAGCCGCTGAAGAAGGCCGTCCTGCCCGTCGCTGGCATGGGAACGCGCTTCCTGCCCGCCACCAAGGCGCTGGCCAAGGAAATGCTGCCCGTCGTGGACCGGCCGCTCATCCAATACGCGGTGGATGAGGCGCGCGCCGCCGGCATCGAGCAGTTCTGCTTCGTCACCGGCCGCGGCAAGACCAGCATCGTCGAGCATTTCGACGTGGCCTATGAGCTGGAGAAGACCCTGGAGGAGCGCAACAAGACGGCCATCCTGGAGGAGTTGCGCGGCCTCGCCATCACGCCGGGCAGCCTGCTCACCGTGCGCCAGCAGGTGCCGCTCGGCCTCGGCCACGCCATCTGGTGCGCCCGCGCCTTCATCGGCGACGATCCCTTCGCCATCCTCCTCCCCGATGATCTCATGCAGTGCGAGACGCCCTGCATCGGCCAGCTGGCCCAGGCCTATGCCGAGACCGGCGGCAATGTCGTCGCCATCGAGGAAGTGCCGATGGACCGCGTCAACAAATATGGCGTGCTCGACATCGAGAAGGACATGGGGCGCCTCGTGTCGGTGAAGGGCCTGGTCGAGAAGCCGCCGATTGATCAGGCGCCCTCCAACCTCACCATCATCGGCCGCTACGTGCTGATGCCCGAAGTGATCGGCCATCTCGCCAAGATGGAGAAGGGCTCGGGCGGCGAGATCCAGTTGACGGACAGCATGGCCAAGCTGATCGGCACCCAGCCCTTCCACGGGTTGCGCTATGAGGGCCGGCGCTTCGACTGCGGCGACAAGGTGGGCTACCTGGAGGCGCAGATCGCCTTCGCCCTCGCCCGCCCCGACATCGCGCCCGCTGTGCGGGATTTCCTGAAAACCTACCGTTGAGGGCCGGTCGCGTGACCGCATCCCGGCGCGCCACCCACCAATCCGCGCGCAACGCGCGCGGCGCCGCCCAACCGGGCCGCCGGCCGGGCGCATCCGCAGCGCGGCGAAGGCAAGACGGCGCAGCCGCCGCCCGCCGTTTGAGGGCATAGAGACATGAAGATTGCGATGATCGGCGCGGGCTATGTCGGCCTCGTCTCGGGCGCCTGTTTTGCCGAGTTCGGCGTGGATGTGGCGGTGGTGGACACCGACCCCGCGAAGATCGAGGCGCTGAAGGCCGGCCGCATCCCGATCTATGAGCCGCGCCTCGATCACCTCGTCGCCGACAATGCCCGCGAGGGGCGCTTGACCTTCACGACCGATCTCGACGAGGCGGTGGCCGGCGCCGAGGCCGTCTTCCTCGCCGTCGGCACGCCGACCCGGCGTGGCGATGGCCATGCCGACCTCAGCTACGTCTTCGCCGCCGCCGAGCAGGTGGCGCGCGCGGCCAAGGGCCCGCTCGTGCTGGTCACGAAATCCACTGTCCCCGTCGGCACGGGGCGCGAGGTGAAGCGCCGCGTGCAGGCCGCGCGCCCCGACCTCGACATCGCCGTCGCCTCCAACCCGGAATTCCTGCGCGAGGGGGCCGCCATCGGCGACTTCATGCGGCCCGACCGCATCGTGATCGGCATCGAGGAGGGTGAAGCCGGCGCCCGGGCCGAGGCGGTTCTGAAGCGCCTCTACCGCCCGCTCTACCTGATCGAGACGCCGATCGTGGCCACCGGCCTCGAGACGGCCGAGATCATCAAATACGCCGCCAACGCCTTCCTCGCGATGAAGATCAGCTTCATCAACGAGGTGGCCGATCTCTGCGAGAAGGCGGGCGCCGATGTGCAGCAGGTTGCGCGCGGCATCGGCCTTGATGGCCGCATCGGCCGCAAGTTCCTGCATGCGGGGCCGGGCTATGGCGGCTCCTGCTTCCCGAAGGACACCATGGCCTTCGCGCGGACCGGCCAGGATCTGGGCACCCCCCTGCGCCTGGTGGAAGCGACCATTGCAGTGAATGACGGCCGCAAGATCGCGATGGCGGACCGCGTGATCGCGGCTTGCGGCGGCAGCGTGGCGGGGAAGACGATCGCCGTGCTTGGGCTGACCTTCAAGCCCGAAACGGACGACATGCGCGATGCGCCCTCGCTCGACATCGTGCCGAAGCTGGCGGCTGCGGGCGCCGTCATCCGCGCCTTTGACCCGCAGGGGATGAGCTTTGCCAGGCAGCTTCTGCCGGCCAATGTCCACTACGCCGCCAATGCGCTGGACGCGATGGCGGGTGCGGAGGCCGTGGTGCTGCTCACCGAATGGAACGAATTCCGCAACATCTCGCCGGAGAAGATTGCGGGCGCCATGGCCGGGCGCATCATGCTCGACCTGCGCAATGTCTATGACCCCGCCGCGATGCGCGAGGCGGGTTTCACCTATTCCTCGATCGGACGACCCTGATGGCCTCCTTCTCCCACCACTTCGACAAGACCTCGCTGCGCGAATACGACATTCGCGGCATCGTGGGGCAGACGCTGAACCCGGCGGATGCCTTCGCCATCGGGCGCGTCTTCGGCACCATCATCGCGCGCTCGGGCGGCCACCGCGTGGCGGTGGGCTGGGATGGCCGCCTCTCCTCGCCCGAATTGCAGATGCACCTGGTGAACGGCCTGGTCGCCTCGGGCATGGAGGTGATCCGTGTCGGCTGCGGGCCGACGCCGATGCTCTACTTCGCGAGCTACGACCAGAAGGCCGATGGCGCGGTGATGCTGACCGGCAGCCACAATCCGCCGAACTACAACGGCTTCAAGATGATGATCGGCAAGAAGCCCTTCTTCGGGAAGGACATCCAGGCGCTGGGCGCCATGGCCGCCGCCGGTGACGTCGTCCCCGAAGCCAAGGGTTCGGCGCGCGACGTGGATGTGAGCGAGAGCTACATCGCCCGCATGATCCAGGATTATGCGGGCGGCTCGAAGACGCTGAACGTGGTGTGGGACCCCGGCAATGGCTCGGGCGGCGCCATCACCGAGCGCATGGTGAAGCGCCTGCCCGGCAAGCACGTCGTCATCAATGGCGAGATCGACGGCAATTTCCCGAACCACCACCCCGACCCCACCGTGCTCAAGAACCTCGAGCAGATCATCGCCCGCGTGAAGGAAGAAGGGGCCGATCTCGGCATCGCCTTCGATGGCGATGCGGATCGCATCGGCGTGGTGGATGGCGAGGGGCGCATGCTCTTTGGCGACCAGCTCCTCGTCGTGCTCGCCCGCGATGTGCTCAAGACCCATCCCGGCGCCACCATCATCGCCGATGTGAAGGCGAGCCAGGTGCTGTTCGACGAGGTGGCGAAGGCCGGCGGCCAGCCGCTGATGTGGAAGACCGGCCACAGCCTCATCAAGCAGAAGATGGCCGAGACCGGCTGCCCGCTGGCCGGCGAGATGTCCGGCCACACCTTCTTCGCGGACAAGTGGTACGGCTTCGACGACGCGCTCTATTCCGGCATCCGCCTGCTCGACATCCTGGCCCGCAGCGATGAGACGCTGGCCCAGATGCGTGCCGCCCTGCCGCAGGTGCTGAACACGCCCGAGCTGCGCTTCAACTGCGACGAGACCCGCAAGTTCGAGGTGATCGAGGAGGTCCGCGCCCGCCTCGCCACCGAGGGCGCCCAGGTCCAGGCGGTGGATGGCGTGCGCGTGCTGAGCGAGGATGGCTGGTGGCTGCTGCGAGCCTCCAACACCCAGGCCGTGCTGGTCGCGCGCTGCGAGGCCAAGACCGAGGCCGGGCTGGAGCGGCTGAAGGCCCAACTCGTACGGCAATTGGAGGCATCCGGCCTCGAAGCGCCGGATTTCTCGGGGGAGAATGCGGGCCACTGATGCGCCCGTGGGGGCGGCTGCCACTTTTTTAACAAAATCGCATCACTTGCGACTTGTTACGGAGATGTCAGCGGACTTATATGCCGCTTCTCCAAGCGGGGTGGTCGGGCATGCAGGTGGATCCGAGGCACGAAAGCGCAGCCAACCTGCCGCGCGCCAGCCGCTGGCGCGAGGCGGCGGACCTGCTCCGCTTCAGCCTGGAAGCGGCCGCCGTCTCCGGCGCGATCGTCATGACCGCCTGGGTGTTTTCCGGCACCGGTTGACGCCGTCCGCCCGGCCCCGCCAAGCTAGGCCCGGCAGCCGGACAATCCATGAATCCGGCGCAAAACGGGAGATGCCGGATCCATGTTGTCGCGCCGCAGCCTGAGCCTTGCCCTGCTCGCCGTCCCTGCCCTTGCGCATGCGCAGGCCTGGACGCCCACGGGCACCATCCGCATCATCGTCCCCTTCCCGGCCGGCGGCACCACGGACATCCTGGCCCGCCTCTACGCCCAGCGCCTGACCGAGACGATGGGCGTCTCCGTCGTGGTGGAAAACCGCGGCGGCGCGGGCGGCTCCATCGGCTCCGACGTCGTGGCCAAGGCGGCGCCGGATGGGCAGACGTTGCTCTTCCACAACCTCACCTTCAGCACCACCACCGCCGCGCTGGAATTCGCCAACCGCGCGCCGCATTCCATCGAGCGCGACTTCGCCCCCATCTCGCTCGGCGCGAATGTGCCGATGATGCTGCTGGTGCATCGCGACGTGCCGGCCAACAACCTGACGGAATTCGCGGCCTGGGCGCGTAGCCAGCCCACCGCGCCCTTCTATGGCTCGACCGGCCCCGGTAGCACCATGAACCTCATCGGCGAGGTGCTGAAGCGCGACGGTCGCTTCCCGATGGACCATGTGCCCTTCCGCGGCGCGGCCCCCCTGGTGCAGGACATGCTGGCGGGCCGCATCCAGTTCGGGGGCGACCAGCTCTCCTCCTCGCTCACGCATATCCGCGGCGGCACGCTGCGCCCCATCGGCACGCTTTCCGCCACCCGCGCCTCCGCCCTGCCCGAGGTGGCCACGGTGCGGGAGCAGGGCTTCCCCAATGCGGAAATGCTGGGCTGGAACGGCTTCTTCGCCCCCGCCCGCACGCCCGAGGCCGTGCTGGTCCGCCTCCAGGCCGAGATCGCCGCCGCGGCCCGCCACCCGCCGCTCGCCGCCCGCATCCAGGAGCTGGGGGCAGAGCCCGGCGGCAATTCCAGCGCGGAGTTCACCCAAGCCGTGCATGGGCAGATCGCCGCCATGCGGCCGCTGGTGCAGTCCCTCCAGATGCGGGTCGAGTGATGCAGCGCCGCTCGCTCCTCGCCGCGCCGATCCTCGCCGCCCCCCTCGTCGCCCGCGCCCAAAGCTGGACGCCGAACGGCCCCATCCGCGTCGTCGTCCCCTTCGCCGCCGGCGGCACGACGGACATCCTGGCCCGCCTCTACGGCAACCGCCTGAGTGAGACGCTGGGCGTGCCCGTTCTCGTGGAGAACCGCGGCGGCGGCGGCGGCTCGATCGGCGCCGATGTCGTGGCCAAGGCGGCGCCCGATGGCCAGGTGCTGCTGTTCCACAACTCCACCTTCTCCTCCACCTCGGCGGTGATGGAGTTCCAGAACCGCGCCATCCATTCCATTGAGCGCGACTTCGCCCCGATCAGCCTGGGCGCCCTGGTTCCGACAGTGGTGATGGTCCACCCCTCGGTGCCCGCCACCACCGTGCCGGAATTCATCGCCTGGGCGCGGGCCCAACCCTCGCCGCCCTTCTACGGCTCCACCGGCCCCGGCAGCGCCGGCCACCTGGTGGGCGAGGTGCTGAAGCGCGACGGCAATTTCCAGATGGAGCACGTGCCCTTCCGCGGCGCCTCGCTGCTCATCCAGGACCTGATGGTGGGCCGCATCCAGTTCGGCGGTGACCAGCTCTCCACGGGCATGCCGCATATCCGCGCGGGCGCCGTCCGCCCCATCGCCATCCGCTCCACCGCGCGCAACCGGCTGCTGCCCGAGATTTCCACCGTGCGGGAGCAGGGCTTCCCCAATGTCGAAATTCTCGGCTGGAACGGCTTCTTCGCCCCCGCCCGCACGCCTGAGGCCGTGATGGTGCGCCTCCAGGCCGAGATCGCTGCCGCCGCCCGCCACCCGCCGTTGGCGGCGCGGATTGATGAGCTGGGCGCCGACCCCGGCGGCAATTCCACCGCCGACTTCACCGCACTGGTGCATGGGCAGGTGGCGGCGCTGCGGCCGATCGTCGCCTCGCTCGGGCTTCGGGCGGAGTAACCGGCCGCCATCGTGCCGGCCCGATGCAACGCAGGCCCTGCCCGCGCGATGAGGAGGATCTCCCCCTGTTGATGGATGCTCCCCATGTCCGACAATCCGAAGCGCGACCCTGAGCCCGGCTCCAACACGATCAAGGATCCCGAGGACTGGACGACCGGCGATGAACGCATGACCGGCGCCCAGGCCAGCTACCTCCAGACCCTCAGCGAGGAGGCCGGCGAACCCTTCGACCCGCAATTGAGCAAGGCCGAAGCGTCCCGCCGCATTGACGAGCTGCAGGAACGCACGGGTCGCGGCCGCTGAACCGGATCCTTACCCCGCCTTGCTGATGTTCCAGTAGACCGGGATCGCCGCCTCCAGGATCCCGTTCAGCCGGGCACTGTGCCCCCGCACCAGGCTCATCATGCCCAGCGGCAGATAGGGCACGCTCTCCACCGCGCGGCGCTGGGTCTGCACGGCCAGCGCCTTCCGCTCCTCCTCCGTCGCCGCGAAGGCAAACGCATCGCGCAGCCGCTCCAGCTCCGGATCATCCGGCCAGCCCGGCAACGCCGTCCTGGCACCCGCCGAGCGCAGCGCGATGTGGCTCACGGGGTCCATCAGATCCACCGCCGCCGGCGCCGAGCAGAACAGGCTCCACCCGCCCTGGTTCACCGGGTTCTTGGAAAGCCGCCGCGTCACCAGCGTCGCCCAGTCCATCGCCTGCAGGTCCACATTCATCCCCGCCCGCCGCATGCGGTCGGCGGAGACGCGGGCGAAGGTGCTGCTGATCGTGCTGTCCTGCGCGTCCAGCACCACCACCGGCGTGCCGTCATAGCCCGATTGCTGCACGGCCGTGCGCGCGAGATCGAGGTTGGGCGTCACCCAGCCCTCATTGGTGTGGAAGGGCGAGGCGCAGGGGAAGAAGCTGCGGCAATCGCGCCAGCGCTCGCGGTCCGTCATATAGGCCGGCATCATCTCCGAAGGGTCCACCAGCAGGCGCATCGCCTGGCGCAGCTTCAGATTGTCGAAGGGCGCCACCGCCTGGTTCATGCGGAAGATGGGCTGCACGCCCGCCGCATCCTGCGCCGCCAGCCGCAGATTCCGGTTGCGCGAGACGATGGGAAACAGGTCGGGCGGGAGTTCCTCGAAGATGTCGAGCTCTCCGGTTTGCAGTGCGTTCAGCGCATTGCTGGAATCCGGCAGCACCACCCATTCGATCCGCTCCATCCGCGCGATCTTCCCCCCCGCCAGCCCATCCGGCGCCTCGGCGCGCGGGCGGTATTCGGGGTTGCGGCGATAGGTGGTTCGGTCGCCCAGGCGCCAATCCTCGCGGCGCAGCATGTAGGGCCCGCTGCCGGTGGGGTCGGTGATGGGCGTCGTGATCGGCGTGGCCGCGACGCGCGCCGGCATGATGAAGGCCGGCAGGCCCGAGGGCTTGGCCAGCGCATCCAGCACCAGCGCCCAGGGCCGTTGCAAGGTCAGGCGGAAGCGCCGCGCATCCACGGCGACGAGCGTGTTGCCCTCGGCCAGCATCTGCGCGCCATGCCCGTCGCGGATCGCCCAGCGGCGCAGCGAAGCGACCACATCCTCGCTGGTGACGGGCGCGCCATCATGAAAGCGCAGTCCCTCACGCAGCGTGAAGTCCCAGGTCAGCCGGTCGGCGCTGACGCTATGGCTTTCCACCATCTGCGGCTGCGGGCGCAGCTTGGAATCCAGCGCGAAGAGCGTGTCATAGACCATGTAGCCATGGTTGCGGGCCATGTATTCCGGCGAGATGAAGGGATCCAGCGCGCGCAGATCGCCGAACAGCTTCACCCGCAGCACGTTGGGGTCCCCCCGGTTCTGCGCCAGCGCGGGCAGCGCCAGCCCTGCGGCGAGAGGGATTGCGAGCGTGGTGCGGCGGGTGATCGTCATGGAGCATTCCTCGCGGCGCTTCATGCGCCTTGGCATGCATCCTGGCCCCGCCCCGCACCCGCTGTCACGACGGAATTCGCGGGCGGGTCGCCCTACCGCCCCAGCGCCCGCGCCAGCAGGTCATCCAGCGCCGGCCCGTCATCCAGCGCCTCCAGCGCCGCATCGGCAAAGACCGAATAGCCATCGCCCCCGCGCCGCAGGAAGGAATTGGTGGCGACGCTGTAGGCGCGCTCCGGCTCCAGCGGCCGCCAACTTCCATCCGCCTCGCGTGCCTCGGCCAGGACAATGCGGCGCCCCGCCGGCCGCGCCGCATCGGCGCTGAAGCGCAGCCCCGCGAGCTGCGGGAAGCGGCCGGCGCGCTCGGGAAGCCGGCCCACGCCGTTCTCCAGCGCCTCCAGCACCGCGGAACCCCGCAGCACCATCCGCGCGGTGGTGTTGCCGAAGGGAAGCGCCGCCAGGACATCGCCCATCGTCACCTCGCCGCCCGGCAACCCGGCGCGCACCCCGCCGCCATTCTGCCAGCCGATCTCCGCCCCCGCGGCCGCGCGCATCACCTCGGCCACCAGCGCGCCGATCTCGCAGGGGGCGGAGCCGCAGGCCGCGTTGCTCAGCGCCGCCGGCAGCCGCCCCACCACGCGCCGGCGCAGCGCATCCAGCGGTGCCGCCAATTGCGCCACCAGCGCCGCCACCGCCGCATCCTCCGCCACGCTGGCCGTCAATTCGCGGATCTGCTGCGCGGCCAGCGTGACGCGCCCATCCGCCGCGAGGTCGAGGTCGAGCCGGCCGAGCCAGCGCCCGAAGGCCCCGGCCTGGACGATGGTGACCGGCCGGTCCGGCCCCTCCACCACCACGGGCGGCGCCACCAGCGTGTGCGAATGCCCGCCCAGGATCACATCCACCCCCGCCACCTCGGCCGCCAGCCGCCGGTCCGCGGCCAGGCCCAGATGCGAGAGCAGTACCACCGTCGCGGCACCCTCGCGCCGCGCCTCCCACACCGCGCGGTTGGCGGCCTCCATCGGGTCGGTGAAGCGGAGATTGGGCCCGGACGAGGAAATGCCCGGCGTGTCCGGCGTGGTCAGCCCCACCACGACCACGCGCATCGCCTCGCGCCGGAAGGTGATGGTGGGCCGGACCTTGCCGGCCAGCGCGGGCTCGGCCGTCGCGTCGAGATTGGCCGAGAGCACCGGGAAGGGCACGGCCGCGATGTAGCGCGCCAGCGTCTCGGGCCCCAGGTCGAATTCGTGATTGCCGAGCGCGAAGGCCTGCACGCCCCAGGCGCGCTGCATCTGCGCTTCCGCCTGGCCCTCGTATTGCGTGAAGAAAAGGCTGCCCAGGAAGGTGTCGCCCGCATCGAGCAGCAGCGCCGCGCGCCCATCCGCCCGCGCCGCCTCCCGCGCCTCAGCAACCGTCGTCGCGATCCGGGCCGAGCCGCCGAAGCAGGCCTCGTCCGCACGACACACGGCCGAGGTCACGGCGATCGGCTCATGCCGGCTGTGGAAATCATTCAGATGCAACAGAGCCATGCGCGTCGCGACCTGCGCCTGCGCGGCGCGCAGCGCGGGGGTGGCCAGCAGGAGGGGGAGTGAGCGGCGGCGGAACATGACCTCCATCTGTGGCGGAAATGCCCCGGCCTGCAAGCCGATGTCGCAAAAACCCGCCTTCTGCCCTTGCCATGCCATGATTGCGGGTGAAACCTGCCCATACGCCATGCGCGCCGCCCCCGGGGCCGTATGGGTCCACGTCATCCACCGGTCGTCGCTCTTGCAGATCTACCTGCCCATTGCCGAAATGAGCGTGGATGCCCTGATGCTGGTGGGCATCGGCTTCGTCGTGGGCTGGCTCTCGGGCCTGTTCGGCGTGGGCGGCGGCTTCCTGCTGACGCCCGTGCTGATGCTGATCGGCATCCCCTCCACCGTCGCCGTTGCCTCCGGCGCCAACCAGACGCTGGGCGCCTCGGTCTCGGGCCTCATCGCGCAGGCGCGGCGGCAGAATGTGGATTGGCAGATGGGCGGCGTGCTGGTGGCGGGCGGCCTGGTCGGCAGCGTCGTCGGCGTGCAGATCTTCGCCCTGCTGCGCCGGGCAGGCCAGGTGGATGCGGCGGTCGCCGTCTTCTACGTCGTGGTGCTGGGCGCCGTCGGCACGCTGATGGTGATGGAGAGCGTGCGCGCCATCTTCCGCCGCTCACGCAAGCAGCAGGCGCGGCTGCACACCCATTCCTGGGCGCATGGCCTGCCGCTCAAGCTCCGCTTCCGCAAGAGCCGCCTTTACATCTCGATCATCCCGCCGCTGGTCGTCGGCTTCGTCATCGGCATCCTCTCCGCCATCATGGGTGTCGGCGGCGGCTTCATGCTGGTGCCGGCGATGATCTACATCCTCGGCATGCCGACGGCGGTGGTGATCGGCACCTCCCTCTTCCAGGTGGTCTGCGTCACCGCCTCGGTCACCTTCCTGCAGGCCATCCAGGTGGGCGGCGTGGACATCGTGCTGACCTTGCTGCTGCTGCTGGGCGGTGTCGCCGGCGCGCAATTCGGCGCGGCCATGGGCGGCAAGCTGCGCGGCGAGGAGACGCGCGCGCTTTTGGGCCTGCTGGTGCTGGGCGTCGCCGGCTCCCTGCTGTGGGATCTTTGGCGGGTGCCGGAAAATCTGTTCTCCGTCGGGCCAGGTTGGTAATGGGCACCCGCGGATTTTTTGACGCCCTCAAGCGCCGGGCGCGCGCTCCGCGCGCTTGGCTGGCGGCCCTCAGGGATGTTGCGCTGGTTGTGAGCGCATCGCGCGGCCGCCGGCCGCGTTGCGGCCGGATTCTCCGAGGGGGGCGCTGATGCCTGGCCGCGCGTCCGGGCTGGCCGCTTGGTTTGGGGCGCTGGCGCTCCTGCTTCTGTCGGCCTGGACCACGGGGGCCATAGCCCAGCCCTCCCCCCTCGTCGCCCGCCTTTCCACCGAGCGCGTCGCCATCACCACCGCCTTCGTGGGCGAGAGCATCCTGGTCTTCGGCAGCACCGAGGAGCCGCTCGGCCCCGGCGGCGATGAGGTGATCGTCCTCGCCCGCGGCCCCTCCGGCCCCTTCGTCGTCCGCCGGAAGGTCGAGGTGCTGGGCCTCTGGTTCAACGGCCCCTCCGCCCGCTTCGAGAACGTGCCCGGCTTCTACGCCGTCGCCGGCACGCGCCCCGCCTCCCTCCTGCTGCCGGAGGAGGCGCGCCAGGCGCGCGGCATCGGGCTCTCCACCCTGCCGCTGGTCTCCACCGGGGCGCGCGCGCCGGGCTTCCGCCGGGCGCTGGTCGCGCTCAAGCAATCGGCGAACCTCTGGCAGGAGGATGCGCAGCCGATCGAGATCGCGGGCTCGCGCCTGTTCAACCTGCGCCTGCCGCTGCCCTCCACCGTCCAGCCCGGCAGCTACCGCGTCGAGGTCATGCTGGTCCGTGCCCGCCGCGTGGTGGCGACCGAGCAGTTGGGCTTCATCGTCGAGCGCGTGGGCACCGCGGCCGAGATCGAAAGGGTCGCGCGCGGGCAGCCGGCGGTCTACGCTCTCATCTGCATCATCCTGGCCGCGCTTGCCGGCTGGCTCGGCAGCGTGCTCTTCCGGAGGAATTGATGACCGAGGCTTCCGCCGAAACCGCCCGGCGCGACCGCGTCTTCCTCGTCGTCGTGGATGACAGCCCCGAGCGCGCCGTGGCCCTGCGCTACGCCGCCCTGCGCGCCGCCAAATCCGGCGGCCGCGTTGCCCTGCTGCGCGTGATCGAGCCCGTCGAGCAAAGCGAATGGGCCGGCATCGGCGCCATGATGGCCGAGGAGCGGCGCGACGAAGCCGAGGCGACGCTGGCGGGCCTCGCCGCCCAGGTGCGCGACATCACCGGCGGCCTGCCCATCCTCATCACGCGCGAGGGCCATGTGGCCGAGGAACTCCTGGCCCTGCTGGAGGAGGATCCGCGCATCTCCATCCTGGTGCTGGCCACCGCCGCCAATGCCAAGGGCCCGGGTCCGCTGGTCACGGCGCTGACCGGCAAGCTCGCCGGCCGCATGACCGTGCCGATGACCGTCGTCCCCGGCGGGATGAGCGATGCGGAGCTGGACCGCGTCACCTGACCTGACGCGGCGCGGCCTCGTTCTGGCGGCGCTGGCGCTCCCCGCCTGCGCAACCCTGCCCGAGCCGCCGGCCTGTGCCCCGCCCCAAGGCCCCGCCCTCTGGCTGCTCGATGCCGGCTGGCACACCGAGATAGGCCTGCCGCCCGAGGCGCTGCCGCCGGAGATCGCCGCCCCCTTCGCCCACGCCGCGGTGCTCTTCCTGGGCTTCGGCAAGCGCGATTTCATGATGGCCGAGGCGCCGGGCCTCGCCGAATGGCTGGCAGGCCCCATCCCAGGCCCGGCCGCGATGCAGGTGACCGCCTGGCCCGGCCCGCCATCCGGTGCGCTCAGCCTGCCATTGCAACCGGAGGCGCTGCCGCGCCTCGCCGCGGCACTGGCGGCCAGCTTCGCGGCAGGCCCCGTGCTGATCGAACCCCGGCCCGGCCGGCGCTTCTACGCGGCCGCGCGCGGCTACAGCCTCGCCTATACCTGCAACAGCTGGACGGCCGAGATGCTTGCCGCCGCCGGCCTTCCCATCCGCGCCGAGGGGGTCGTGCTGGCGGGCGGCGTCATGGCCCAGGCCGCCCGCCTGCCCGGCGCCTGCCGCCCCGCACGCCTCGTTTCACCGTTTGCCAACGGCGCCCCACGGGTCTAAGCCAAGGCCCATGAAGCCCGCTGAAATCCAGGCCGTCCAGGCCCATCTCCGCAAGCTGCTCGGCAGCTCCAACCTCATGATCCGCGCCGCCGCCACGCGCAACGGCCCGGTCGAGGTCCTCGCCGGCGCCGAGACCATCGGCACCGTGGATCGTGACGCCGAGGATGGCGAAGTGACCTACCACGTCACCATCTCGGTCCTCGCGGAAGACCTCCCCAACCTCTGAATTTTTCCCCCGGGAACCCCGGGGTCTTATCTTGATTTTCAGTAATTCCTGAACATACTGACGTTCATGGACCTGCCCCCCGCCACCGCCGCCTTCGTTCTGCACTTCGGTGAGATGGGCTCGCGCTGGGGAATCAACCGCACCGTGGGGCAGATCTATGCCCTGCTCTTCCTCTCCGACCGCCCCCTCTGCGCCGACGACATTGTGGCCCAGCTCGGCTTCTCCCGCTCCAATGTCTCGATGGGATTGAAGGAGCTGGAGACCTGGCGCCTCGTGCGCCTCCAGCACCTCCCCGGCGACCGGCGCGAGCATTTCACGACGCCCGAGGATGTCTGGCAGATCGTCCGCATCCTCGCCGAGGAGCGCCGCAAGCGCGAGATCGACCCCACCCTTTCCCTCCTGCGCGACGTCCTGATGCAGAAACCCGCCACCCGGGCGGATGAGCACGCGCAGGGGCGCATGGAAAACCTGATGGAAGTGATTTCTCTTCTCACGGGGTGGATGGATGATGTGAAATCGCTCCCAGATGAACGATTGATCGCCCTGCTCAAGCTGGGTGGTCGCGTCGCCCGCGTGCTGGAGGCGACCGAGCGCTTCCAGGATATCGTCACTCGCCGAAACCGCCCTTCGAAGAAGGCCTGACCTGATGGACCCGATCCTCCTCGCCCGGATTCAGTTCGCCGCGAATATTTCGTTCCACATCCTGTTCCCCACCATCACCATCGCGCTGGGCTGGGTCTTGCTGTTCCTCAAGCTGCGCTTCGACAAGACGGGCGATGCGGCCTGGATGGACGCCTACAAGTTCTGGGTGAAGGTCTTCGCGTTGAGCTTCGCGCTCGGCGTCGTCTCGGGCGTCACCATGTCTTTCCAGTTCGGCACCAACTGGCCGGGCTTCATGGAGCGCGTGGGCAATGTCGCGGGACCCTTGCTGGCCTATGAGGTGCTGACCGCCTTCTTCCTCGAAGCCTCCTTTCTCGCCGTCATGCTGTTCGGCTATGGCCGCGTGCCCAACCGCATCCACACGCTCGCCACGCTGCTGGTGGCCGGCGGCACCAGCATGTCCGCCTTCTGGATCATCGTGCTGAACTCCTGGATGCACACGCCCGCGGGCTACGAAATCCGCGAGGGCGTGGTCCACGCGACGGACTGGATGGCGGTCATCTTCAACCCCTCCATGCCCTATCGCCTCGCGCACATGATGCTGGCCTCGGGCCTCACCGTCGCCTTCCTGCTGGCGGGCCTCTCCTCCTGGCGCTGGCTGCGCGGCGACCAGTCGCCCGGCGTGGTGCGCGCGCTGAAGACCGGCGTGGTGCTGGGCGCCATCCTGATCCCCATCCAGATGTTCGCGGGCGACGCGCATGGCCTGAACACGCTGAAGCACCAGCCGCAGAAGATCGCCGCCATGGAAGGCATCTGGGAAACCGAGCGCGGCCCCGGCCTCGTGCTCTTCGCCATCCCCGACGCGGCCACGCGCACCAACAACTACGAGATCAAGATCCCCTATCTCGGCAGCCTCATCCTCACCCATTCGCTGGATGGCGAGGTGAAGGGCATCAACGAATTCGGCGACAACCACCCGCCCGTCGCACCCGTCTTCTTCGCCTTCCGCATCATGGTGGGTGTGGGCGTGCTCATGCTGCTCGTCTCCTGGTGGGGCGTCTGGACCATCCGCAAGCGCGGCATCACCCCCTGGCTCGCCCGTGTCCTGGTGGGGATGACCTTCTCCGGCTGGGTGGCCACGCTGGCCGGCTGGTACGTGACCGAAATCGGCCGCCAGCCCTGGCTCGTCACCGGCATCCTCCGCACGGGCGAGGCGGCGGGGCCGGTCGCGGCCACCACCATCCTCGGCTCGCTCATCATGTACCTGGCGCTCTACGCCGCCCTGCTGCTGGCCTATATCCTGACGCTGATGCATCTGGCCCGCCGCCCCAAGGCGCCCGAGCCGGAGGAACTCGGCGGGCAGGACCCCCTCAAGCCCCTCCCGGCGGAGTAGCGCGCGATGGACACCCTGCCCCCGGGCGCCTGGTTGCCCATCACCTTCGCGGTGCTGATGGCAGTCGCCATGCTGCTCTATGCCGTGCTGGACGGCTTCGACCTCGGCGTCGGCGTGCTGCTCCGGACCACGCCGGATGAGGCGATGCGGGACCGCATGGTGGCCAGCATCGGCCCCTTCTGGGACGCGAACGAGACCTGGCTGGTTCTGGGCGTCGGCCTCCTGCTCGTGGCCTTTCCGGCCGCGCATGGGGTGATCCTGACCGCGCTCTACATCCCCGTCGCACTCATGCTGATGGGGCTGATCCTGCGCGGCGTGGCTTTTGAGTTCCGCGCCAAGGCGCCGGCCCCGCAGAAGCCGCGCTGGGATGTCGCCTTCCAGTTCGGCTCGATCCTGGCCGCCTTCAGCCAGGGCTGGATGCTGGGCAGCTACATCCTGGGCTTCGCCGAGGGCTGGCTCGCCTTCGGCTTCTCGATGCTGACCGGCCTCTTCACCGTCGCGGCCTATGCGCTGATCGGCGCCTGCTGGCTGGTCTGGCGGGGCGAGGGGGCGCTGCAGCTCTTCGCCGCGCAATGGGCGCGCCGCGCCCTCTATGTGAGCTGGGCCGGTGTGCTGGCGGTCAGCGCGGCCACACCCATCGCCAGCCCGCGCATCTTCGAGCGCTGGTTCACCCTGCCCGACACCCTGGCCCTGGCGCCCATCCCGCTCGCCACCGGCGCGCTGTTCCTGCTGCTGCACATCTTCCTGCGCCGCTTCCCGCGGGTGGATAACAGCCTGGACTGGGTGCCCTTCGCCGCCACGGCCGCGATCTTCGTGCTCTGCTTCCAGGGGCTGGCCTACAGCTTCTGGCCCTATGTGGTGCCGGAGAAGCTGACCATCTTCCAGGCCGCCAGCGCGCCGGACGCATTGATCATCATCCTGGTCGGCGCGCTGGCCGTGCTGCCGATGATCGGGCTCTACACCTTCTTCATCTGGCGCATCTTCGGCGGCAAGGCGAAAGAGCTGAGGTATTATTGATGCCCTCAGACGCCGGGCGGCGGCTCCGCCGCCTTGGCTTCGGGATGCTGAAGCATCCCGCCGCGCCTATTCGGCGCGGATTCTGCCGGGGCGATGACCGCTCCGTGAGGGTTGTCTGATGGCGGGGGCAAGGGCGCTCGCGCCGCCCCGTCAGCTCCGCTGGATCGCTTCCACACCGCCCGGCGAGGGCAGGCCGCGGCGGCGGAGGCAGTCGTTGTAGAGGCGGCGCTCCGCCTCATTCTCCTGGTTCTGCAGGAAGCGCACCTGGCTCTGGTTCGTGAAGTTCGATTGCCGTGCCGCGTCGCGCTCAGGCCCCCGCGTCGCCTCCGCGCGGCATTCGGGATTGTCCATGATCGGCGGCGCCGCCACGGGCTCAAGCCCGCCGCAGGCGGCCAGCAGCGGCAGCGCCGCCAAAGGGAGAAAGCGGGGCAGGATCATCATGACGAAAGCCAATCCTCGATCAGGCGCCGCGCGATGGAATCCGCGCGCGGCAGGGAAAACCCAAGCTCCTGGTGGCGGCGCAGCTCGTCCTTCGTGAACCAGCGCGCATCCTTCAGCTCCTCGGGATCAATCGTGATCTCCTCGCTCAACCCCTCCGCATGGAAGCCGATCATGATCGAGGCCGGAAACGGCCAGGGCTGGGAGGAGTGATAGCTGACATCGCCGACGCGGATGCCCGCCTCCTCCATCACCTCGCGCCGGACGGCTTCCTCGAAGCTCTCGCCCGGCTCCACGAAGCCGGCCAACGTCGAATACATCGTCACGTTCGGGAAGCGGTGCGAATGGCCGAGCAGGCAGGAATCACCGCGCACCACCAGCATGATCACGGCAGGGTCCGTGCGCGGGAAATGCTGCGCGCCGCAGCCGGGGCAGGCCATCGCATTGCCGGCGCTGCGCGGCTCGGTGGCCGTGCCGCAGACGCCGCAGAAGCGGTGCTTCACCCGCCAATGCATCAGGCCCCGCGCATGCGCGAGCACGCTCGCCTCGCCCTCCGGCAGCAGGCCCGCCACACCGCGCAGGTCGGAAAAACTGCCCATCCCGGCCGGCAGCAGCGGCAGCGGGTCATCGGTCGCGGAGCAATCCACCGCGAAGATGGGCCGCCCATCCCACATGCCGAGGAAGGCCCAGGGCCCGCCCGCCATCCGCACCGCCTCGGCCCCGCCACGGGTGAGCAGCACGGCTTCCGGCTTGCCCTGCTCCACCCCTAGCATCAGGCTGCGGCTGCGCCAGACCGGCACGAACAGCGCCGCCTCATCGGCGAGCGCCGCGGCGACGAAGCCCTCGTCATCCCGCTGGCCGGAGCAGCGGTCGAGCGGACTGCCGGTGTAAACATTCACGCGACTGGCGGGGATCATGAGCATGGCACGACCCTAACGCGGAAGCGCGCGGCCGGAAATCCCGGCCCCCCAGGCTTGACCGCGCCCCCCGCCTGACGCGACGCTCCCGGCCGGAGACGCAGGTCGCACCCTTCAAGGGATGCACCGCATGACGAACCTGACCCGCCGCGCCCTGCTCGCGGCACCCGCGCTGCTGGCCGCCGGCCCGGCCTTTGCCTTCCCCGACCGGTCCTTGCGCATCATTTCGGGCTTCCCGCCCGGCGGCACGAACGACATCGTGGCCCGCGCCCTGGCCGCGCCGCTTTCCACCGTGCTCGGCCAGCCCGTGGTGGTGGAGAACCGGCCCGGCGCCGGCGGCGGCGTGGGTGCCGCCGCGGTGGCGCGCGCGGCCCCCGATGGCCACACGCTCTACCTCGGCATAGTGGACACGCAATCCATCAACCCGCTCACCTATCGCCGCCTCGCCTATGATCCGGAGCGCGACTTCGCGCCGATCAGCCTCGTCACCAACGTGCCCTTCGCCATGATCGCGGGGCCCGGCCGCCCGCAGATCACGAACATGGCGAGCCTGATCGCGGCCGCGAAGGCCGCCCCCGGCCAGCTCACCTATGCGAGCTGGGGCGTGGGCAGCACACCGCATTTGGCCTTCCTCCGCCTCGCCCAGCGCGAGGGGATCGACATGCTGCATGTCCCCTTCGGCGGCCCTCCCGCCGCCGTGCTCTCGATGATGGCGGGCCAGGTGGATGTGATGATGCTGGGGGCCGGCAATGCCGAAGCCTTCGCGCGGGATGCGCGCATCCGCGTCATCGCGACGGTGGCGCCCGAGCGCCTCGAACTCCTGCCCCAGGTGCCGACCCTGAAGGAACAGGGCTTCGACATGCCTATGGGACTCTGGCAGGCGCTCTACGCCCCCGCCCGCACGCCCGAGCCAGTGCTGGTCCGCCTGGTCGCCGCCACGCATGAGGCGATGCGCACGCCCGGCTTCATCGAGGTGATGCGGACCCAAGGTGCGAAGCCCGCACCCGGCAGCCCGGCCGAGTTGCTCGCGCTGCAACGCGCGGAGCGCGAGGCCTATGGCACCGTGGTGCGCTCCCTGAACCTCGTGTTGGACTGACGCCCCCCGGGATCAGAGGTCAGGGCCCGGGGCTTTCATTGGTGAATATCCAGGCCAGCGCGAAGGCGATGATCACCAGGATCAGCCCGAAGAGCAGGACCCAGCGGGTCATGTTCATCATCTGGCCCTGGCGGGCCTCGGTGGCGGTGGTGGTGTGCGGCTTTTCGTCTGGGGGCATGACGCAGGCAACGCCCCCGCCCGGAGGCTGGTTGCGAAACACTGTGGTTGCGCGGTCTCATATTTTGCGCTGAGGTTTTTGCGCAATCACGGCGGGATCGGCCATGCGTGCCCATCTGGTTCTCCACGCGGCGGCGCTCGCGCTGCTGCTCACGCCGGGCATGGCCCAGGCACAGAACGCGCCGCCGACGCGCGGAACCCTGCTCGGCGCCGATGCGGGCGACGTCGCCTGCTACCTGCGCATCCGCGACGAGACGGGCAGCACCCGCACCTGGATGGCCGCCTTCGAGATGTGCGAGCAGGCCGAGGCGGTGATGGGCCGCCGCGTCACGCTGGCCTGGCGGCCAGGCCGCGTGCTGCATCCCTCCTGCCAGGGCAACATGGATTGCGGGCGCTCGCTGCAGGTCATGCTGGTGGAAGGCATGACGCCCCGCTGAGCGTCAGACGGCGCGCAGCTCGCCGCCCCATTCGCTGAGCAGCGCCGCCAGCGCCTCGTTGGGCGCGGGGGCCACCAGCACGTCGGGCCGCAGCAGGCGCAGCAGGTCCTCACCGCCGTGATCGGCGCCGATGGCAACCAGATCCACCTCGGGACGCGCGGCCATGAGGCCCGCCATCTCGCCCTCATCCTGCACGCCCACCAGCAGGCGGTCGCACCAGCGGCGCGCCTGCTCGGTCATCGCCTCGGGGCAGGGCGCGCCATTCACCTGCAGCAGGCCGATGCGCCAGCCGCGATGCCGCCAGCGCTCGATCACCTCGGCCGCCAGCGGCAGGGAGACAAGCTTGCGCATGGCGCTGCGGCCCGGCGCCAGCCCTTCCAGCAATTCCTCGGCGCGCACCGGCGCGATGCCCGATTTGCGGCTGACAATGCCGAGCGCCAGGGCCGCAAGCCGCGCGACGGACGCGATCGAAAGCCCGGTGGCCAGCCCGGCCGCGACCACGGCCACCACCGCATCGCCGCCGCCCGCGGGGTCGTGCACCTCGGAGGCTTCGGCGCGGAAATGGCGCACCGTCTCGCTGCCATCCGCCTCGCGCTCGACGAGGGTCAGGCCGTCCGGCGCGCGCGGCACCAGCACGGCACGGAAATTATGGGCGCGCAGCAGATGGCTGGCGGCCAGCGCCACCGAGGCCTCGTCATGCACGGGCATGCCGGTGGCGCCGGCCAGTTCCTCGGGCTCGGGGATGATGAGGTCGGCGCCGGCGAAGCGGCCATGGTCGCCGCCCTTGGGGTCCACCACCACGCGGCGATTGGCGGCGCGCGCCGAGGCGATGAGCCGGGCCGGGATGTCACCCGCCAGCACGCCCTTCCGGTAGTCCGAGAGCACGAGCGTCGTCGTGGCGGCCACCGCGTCGGAGGCGATCTTCACCAGCCGGTCCGCCAGGCGCGGATGGATGGGGGCGGCCTGCTCGCGGTCGGTCCGCAGCAGATGCTGCCCGCCGGAGACGAAGCGCGTCTTGGTCGTGGTGGTGCGGCCGCCCTGCACCAGCAGCCAGGGCTCGACGCGCGGCTGCCCGCCGATCAGCCCGGTCAGGTCGCTGCCGGCGATGTCGTCGCCCACCACGGAGACGAAGGCGACGGCGGCGCCCAGCGCGGTCAGGTTGCGCACCACATTGCCGGCGCCGCCGGGCAGCACCACCTCGCGCTCCACGGTCAGCACGGGCACCGGCGCCTCGGGGCTGATGCGGCTGACATGGCCATGGACGTAGCGATCCACCATCGCATCGCCGACGACCAGGACGGCGCCGCGCGCCATGGCGCGCACCGCATCCGCCAGTTGGGCGGGCGTCACGGCGTCTCGTCCGGTCGAGGTGGGGGGCAACCTGGCGGGCATATGCTCTGTGGGTAGCCCAGCCGGGGGCGAGGCTGCAACAGATTGTGACGAAACGGCGCGCGCCCGCGCCTAAACATTGGTTAAGCCTTGCCCGGTATCCTCCTGTTTTGGCGCAGGAGGTGCCGCCCGCATGACCCACCCCACCCCGAACACCCCCGCCTGGCGCGCTGCCCTGCCGGCCGGCGGCCTCGCGGTGCTGCAGCCCGCGACGGGCGCGCGCGGCGCCCGCCGCGTGGCCCGCGCCCTGCTGGAGGAGGCGGCGGTGCTCGCCGGGGGCCAGGTGCTCACCCTGCCCGGCGGGGACCTGCTGCTCAGCCCCACCCCTGGCCCCGGCCAGCGCGCCGCCCAGGCCATCACCAGCCTCACCGGCCTCTCCCACGAGAGCTTCCCCCTGCCCGAGGCCCAGCCGCAGTTCGCCGCCCGCGCCGAGGCGGCATCCCAGGCGCCCGCCGCCACGGGCTGGAGCCTCGCCGCGCTGGAGGCGCATGTGGCGCAGCTGCCGCTGCGGGAGGCGGCGCGGGTGACGCTCTTCGCCGCCGGTCTGAATCCCGCGCCGGTGGCCCAGCGTCTCGGCCCCGCGCCGCTCGGCCTCGATGAACCCGAGCTGGAGGCGCTGGCGCGCGAATGGCTCTGCCGCCGGCTGCTGGCCGCCCTGACCCACCCGGCCGAGCGCGGTCAGCTTCCGCCGCTGCGGCCCGGCCTACGCCTGATCCTCGACGTGCCGCAGGCCGGGCTTGCGGGCGGGGCGATGCGGGCGGGCCCGGCGGGCAATCCGGACGGGCCGCTGGCCCTGCTGCCGCTCGCCGCCCTCGCCGCCCCTTCTGGCTTCGCCCGCGCCGCCGGCGCGCTGCGCGAGGCGGGCTGGGCGATCGGGTTGCTGGCGGGCGACGCCGCCGCCCCCGCCCTGCTGGACCTGCCCGACATCACCTGGGTGACCCCGGCGGCCGCCACGCCGCCGCCGCTTCTGCCGCCCCGCCTCATCATCCTCGGCCGCCCGGTGCCCGCCTGGTGCCGCGCCGCCCACATCCTGCATGAAGGCATTGAGGGCGTGGCGTGAACGCCCTCGCCCCCTTCACCAGCCCGATCGAGGCCGGCTGGGACGGCACCGCCGCCCTGCGCGATGCCATGGCGCTGGCGGCCCTGGCGCGGGATTGCGTCAATTCCGGCGTCGAGCGCCGGGTCCTGCATGTCCGCCTCTCCCTCATCCCCGCCCGCCTGCGGGAGCCGCGCCACACCCGCCTGGTGCGCGAGGCGCTGGCCCCGCTGCTGCGACCGACCCGCGCGCGCCTCTATGAATTGCCGGGCGGCGATCTCGTCGCCCTCTCCCCCCCGCCCGGCGACCACCTGGAGGAGGCGCGGCGCGGCCTCGCGCGCCTGCTGCCTGAGATCCCGGCCGAAACGCTGCTGCCCGTGATGCGCCTGCCGGGCGAGGCGGCGCGGCTGCTGACGGTGGTCGAGGCGGCCCTCGGCCTGGATGATCCCGGCGATGAGCCGGCCCCCGCGCCCTCCGGCCTGCCGCCGCCGGCCCCGGCCGAGATGGACGCCGCCGCCCGCGCGCTCGTCACCGCCAACCTCGCCGCCTATCTGCGCCGGCAATCCGTCTGGCGGCTGGCGCCCGGCGATGCCGAGCCGGTGCCGCTCTGGACAGAACTGCGCCCCTGCCTGCCGGACCTCGCCGCCGCCGTGCTGCCGGGCCGCGACCTCTCCTCCGCGCCGGCGCTGGCCCGCCGCTTCCGCCACGCGGCCGAGCGCCGGATGCTGGCCGAGCTGGCCCACCCGCAGGAGGCACGCGCGCTGGGTGATGCCTGCCTGCCGCTGAGCCTGGCCAGCGTGCTGGAGAGCGAGTTCCTGCGGCTGGACGCGCTGCTGGGCCCGCCTGGGCGGCGGCGCCTGCTGGTCGGCATTCCCGCCGCCGATCTCCTGGCCGATCCGGGGGGCTTCGGCCTGTTGCGCCGCCTGGCCGAGGCACGCGGCTGGAGCCTCGCCCTGGACGAGGCGGAGCCCGAGCTGCTGCGCCTGCTGCGGCCGGGCGTGCTGGCCGGGCTGCTGGTCCGGCTGCGCTTCACCCCCGCCCTGATGGCCGGCGATGCCGCGGCGCGCGCCCGGCTGGACGGCGCCCTTCCGGAGGACCGCACGGGCCTGATCCTGCTGGGCGCGGACAGCCCCGCCGCCATCGCCTGGGGCTGGCAGCGCGGCATCACCCGTTTCATGGGCCGCGTGCTGGACGGGCGGTAGCGGCCCTGCCTTGCGGCGGCGCAAGGCCGGCCATCGGGGTTTCGTGCCATCACGTCCAGCCACAGGAGAAGACCATGCCCCGGACCCAGCAGCGCGGGCTGAAGCCCGAGAGCCACATCACCATCCCCCGCAAGGGCCGGGCGGCCCTGAAGCTCTGCTGGCGGCCAGGCCTGCCGATGGATGGCTGGCTCTGGATGCGCATCCCGCCCGCCGCCCGGCTGGAAATCCCACCCGCCGAATGGCCGGAGGATGCGCCCGCGATCGAGCTGCCGGCGGGCGGCCTGCCGCCGCATGGCTGCATCTATGTGGATGCCGGCCGCCGGTAGCAGGCACCCGGCCGCAGCCCAGCCATGCGCGGCCGATTTCCCCCATGGACTCGCGCGGCGTGGCGTGTTTTATGCGCGCCACCCTGCCGCCGGCGTGGCACGCCCGCGGCTATGCCCATTTGCGCGCCACGATCCCCGTTGGCCGCCAGGGCTGAGCAGCCATAGGGAGACATCATGCCACTCTACGAATGCGTGTTCATCGCGCGGAACGACGTGACTCAGCAGCAGGTCGAAGCGATCGCCGACAATATCGGCGTGACGCTTGGCGAGCACAACGGGGCCGTCATCAAGCGCGAGTATTGGGGCCTGCGCGGCCTCGCCTACAAGGTGAAGAAGAACCGCAAGGGGCACTACATGCTCCTCGGCATCAACGCACCCGCCCCCGCCATGCAGGAAATCGTCCGCCAACTTGGCCTCAACGAGGATGTGCTGCGCGAGCTGACGATCCGCGTCGAGGAAATCGACCCCGAGGCGCCGTCCGCCATCCTCGCCAAGCGCGCCGATGACCGTGACCGCGAGCGCGGCTTCCGTGGGCCCAAGCCCGCCGGCCGCTTCGGCTCGGGCCGCGCCGCCGGTGGCCGCGACGATCGTGAGGAATTCCGGGCCCGTCCGCGCGACGAGATGGACCTCAACCTGAACGACGAGATGTAAGACGATGAGCGAAACCACCGAACCCAACATCGCCAATCGCCGCGCCGCCGTCGGCGCGCGCCGTCCCTTCTATCGTCGCCGGAAGTCCTGCCCCTTCTCGGGCCCGCAGGCGCCGAAGATTGACCACAAGGATGTGCGCCTCCTGTCCCGCTTCCTGAGCGAGCGCGGCAAGATCGTGCCCAGCCGCATCACCGCCGTCAGCGGCAAGAAGCAGCGCGAGCTGGCAAACGCCATCAAGCGCGCCCGCTTCCTGGCCCTGCTGCCCTACGTGATCAACGACTGACCCAAGGCGCGGGCGGGTGGCACAAAGCGCAAATCCAGGCGGGGTCTTCGGCCAGCCCGGCACCCTCGCGGCGGGTGCCGCGGGGCTGTGCGCTGCGCTGCTCGCCCTCTGGGCCATGCGCGGGATGCCGCTGGGCGGAATGCTGCTCTGGGCGACGCCGCTGCCGCTTTTCGCGGCGGGCTTCGCCTTCGGTGCCCGCGCGGCCATCCTGGCCATCATCATCGCGTCCTGCGCCGTGCTGATCGGCAGCTCGATGATCGGCCTCGCCGTCTTCCTGGCGGTCTTCGGCGTGCCGGTCGCCCTCATCGCGGCCACCTCGGTCCAGGCCGGGCGGATGGATCTTTCCCTTCCGCTCGCCATCCTCGGCATCTGGCCGGTGGTGGTGCTCGGTCTGCTCGCCGTCTCGATCTCCGACCTGGAGGGCGAGATGCGGGCCGCGGTGGAGATGGGCGTGCGCCGCATGGGCGTGGCCCTGCCTGAGGGCATGGTCGCCCAGATCGCGCAGGTGAAGGCGGCGGCCGCCGGCTTCTGGATGGCGCTGCTGATGGTCGGCAACGGCGCGGCGGCACAGAGCCTCGTCACCCGGCAGGGCCTGGCGCTCTACGCCACGCCGCCGGCCGAGGAGCTGCGCCTGCCCCACTGGTACCTGCCGCTGCCGGTGGTGGCGCTGGCCCTCTGGGCGCTGGTGGGGGGTGCGGTCGCGCTCTCGGCGATGCTGATCCTGCTGGTGCCGGTCTTCCTGCTGGGCGTGGCCGGTGTGCACCGGCTGCTGCGCGGCCGCCCGGGCCGCCTCGCCTTTCTCATCGGCTTCTACATGCTGATGCTCCTGTTTCTCCAGATTATGGCCCCGCTGATGGTCGGCGTGGGCCTGTACGACCAAATTCGGCGGCGCGCGGCGCCGCCCCAAACCTGATCTGAGGCGTGCCATGATTGAACTCATCCTGATGCAGCGTGTGGACAAGCTCGGCCAGATGGGCGAGCTGGTGAAGGTGAAGCCGGGCTACGCGCGCAACTTCCTGCTGCCCGGCGGCAAGGCCGTTCGCGCCACCAAGGCGAACATGGCCCGCTTCGAGGCGGACCGCGCCCAGCTTGAGGCGCAGAACCTCAAGCGCCGCGAAGAGGCCGAGCGCGTGGCCGAGCGCATGGAGGGCCTTTCGGTCGTCCTGATCCGCTCCGCCGGCGAGAGCGGCAACCTCTACGGCTCCGTCTCGGCGCGCGACATCGCCGATGGCTGCACCGCCGCCGGCCTGACCGTGCACCGCTCGCAGGTGCTGGTGGATGCGCCGATCAAGCTGCTGGGCCTGACCACGGTCCGCGTCGAGCTGCACCCCGAGGTGATGCTGCCCGTGATCGTGAACGTGGCCCGCAGCCCCGAGGAAGCCGAGAAGCAGGCCCGCGGCGAGGAGATCGCCCGCGAGGAGGAGATCACCCTCGAGGACGAGCTGGTCGCCGAGCTGGGTGCCGCCACGCGCGAGTGATTCCTCCACATTGGTGGAGACGGGAAAGGGGGCCGCGAGGCCCCCTTTTTCATGGGCACACCTATTACGTCAGTGCATTTGACATAATGCCACGCGCCCGGCGAGGCTTGGCCGCATGGACCAGGCCCTCGCCCTCATCGGCTTCGCGCTCGCCACCTCGGCCACGCCCGGCCCCAACACCATGATGGTGACGGCCAGCGCCGCCCAGGTCGGCATCGCGCGCGTCATGCCGCACATGCTGGGCATCACGCTCGGCTTCCCGGCGATGCTGGTGGCGGTCGCCCTCGGGCTCGGCCTGCCCTTCGCGCAGATCCCCGGCCTGCACCAGGTGATGCAGGCCGTGGGCGCGGCCTGGCTGCTCTGGCTGGCCTGGAAGATCGCATCAGCCCCCGTCGGCAGCGTGAACGACGCGCCAGCCCGCCCGCCGCTGGGCTTTTTCGGCGCCGCCGCCTTCCAATGGGTGAACCCCAAGGCCTGGATGATCGCGCTCGCCGCCATCCCCGCCTTCACCGTGCCGGGCCAACCCATCCTGCCGCAGGCGCTCTGGGTGGCGCTGGTCTTCGCCCTCGTCTCCATGCCCTGTTTGCTCTTCTGGGCCTGGGTGGGGCGTACGGCGCGGCACCTGCTGGGCGCGGGGCCACGCCTGCGCGCCTTCAATATCGCGATGGCGGTGCTGCTGGTGCTGAGCCTGCTGCCGCTGGCGCTGGCGCTGGGCTAGGCGGCCTTGGCCCGCCCACGCCAAGCGAACGCGCCCGGCCCCAGAAGCGCCAGCGCGATCAGCGCGATGGTCCAGAAGGCCGGATATTCCCAGCCGCCATGGGTCGAGCTGTAGATCCAGCCATTGCCGAATTGCTGCCGGACGATCCCCGCCATCAGCCCGGCCAGGACCAGCGCCACCCAGCGCGTCTGCCAGCCGAGGATGAGCAGGATCCCGCCCAGCGCCTCCAGCCCCGTCACGAACCAGGCGAACCAGGCCGGATAGCCCTGGCTGACGAACCAGGGGACGACATGCACCATCCCCGCCGTCCAGACCTTCCAGACAAAGGCATGCGCGAGGAAGAGCACGCCCATGGTCACGCGCAGCAGCAGCGCCGCGTAAGGTGCGGTCGCGGGCATTACGGGGTCCCCGCGAAACGTTGACGGGCCAGCCCCGCCCAGCCATCGGGCGGAATTTGGCCCAGCACGGTGAAGCGCCCTTCGCCCTCCGGCCGCAGGACCACGGCGGCCCCCTGCGGCCGCGGCGCCGGGCCGCCCGCACCCATCATGTGGTAGGAATGGCCCACCATCACCCAATTGCCCGCGAAGCCCGGCGCGGGCAGCAGCGCGCGGAGCGAATCCCCCATCGTGCGATGCGCCGCCGCATCCACGTGGCGCGGCAGGGAAAGCCCCAACTCCGGCTCGGCCGCACCAAAGGCAAGCGCCGCCGTCTCCAGCGTCCGGCAAAAGGGGCTGGCCAGCACGCGGCTGACGGGAATGCCGAGGTCACGAAAAGCCGCGCCGATCGCGATGGATTGCGCGCGCCCCGTCGCATCCAGGTTCCGCTGGGTGGCGCAATCGCCCAGCACGGCATTCATCTGATCCGGCGCGGAACTGCCGGTCTCGGCATGGCGCAGGAAGATGACGAGGCCGCCCTCTCGCAGCGCGGAGAGCAGACCAAGCTCGGCCCGGGCGGCGGGCGCGCCCAGGCTGGCGAGGAGCAGGGTCAGGAAGGAGAAGCGGCGCAGCATGCCGCCCAGATGGCGGAAAGATGGCCGTGATGCAATCCTTCCCCGGAATGATTCAGGCGGGAAAGGCTGCCGCCACCGCGCGCACCGCCTTCTCGCGACGCTCCAGCACCGTCGCCATCGCGGCCCGCGTGGACGCGACGAGCGCGGCCGGCGCCGTCTCGGGCGTGCCGGAATCGAAGGGCGGGCGCGGGTCATATTGCATGTAGAGCTGGATGCCCTGCGCCACCTCGACCCCGCGCAGCTTGGCGGCCAGATGCAGCGCGCCGTCGAAGCCCGAGGTGACGCCCGCCGCGGTCACGAACTTGCCATCCTCCACCACGCGCTCATTCACCGCGGTCGCGCCGAAGAGCGGCAGCATGTGGTGGCTCGCCCAATGCGTGGTCGCGCGCTTGCCGCGCAGCAGGCCCGTGGCGCCCAGCAGCAGCGCGCCGGTGCAGACGGTGAAGACGGCCTGCGCGCCCATCGCCTGGCGGCGCACCCATTCGAGGATGACGGGGTCGGCCATCGCCGCATCCACGCCGAAGCCGCCGGGCAGGTGCAGCACGTCGAGCTGCGGCGCCTCCTCCAGCAGCGCGTCGGGCAGGATGCGCAGGCCCTTCATGTCGCGCGCCGGCGCCATGCTCTTCGCGTAGATCTTCCAGCTCGAATCCGGCAGGCGCGAGAGCACCTCGTGCGGGCCGGTGAGGTCCACCTGGTCGAGATCGTCGAAGATCAGGCTGCCGATGTTGAGATGGGCCATGATGCGCTCCCTGGATGCCCGGCGAGTGTGGCGTCACGCGCCAGCGCCGTCCATGGGGCGCGAGCCCAGTGCCTCACCCAGGAAGTCGAACACGACGCGCATGCGCCGGCTCGCCTGCAGCTCCCGATGCGCCGCGAGATAGACCGGGAAGCGGATACCCGGTGCCGCCGGCAGCGCGCGGCGCACCAGCGGTTCGGCATCGCCCACCGCCTCGGTCATCAGGCCGATGCCGCCGCCCTGCTTCACGAATTCCCATTGCACGAGGTTGTTTTCGGAGACGATGGGGAAATGCGCCGGCGTCATGGCATAGCCGCGCGCCTGCATCGCCGCCGCCATCGCTTCGCGCGTGGGGAAGCCGATGAATTCCCCGCGCGCCATCCCGGCCGCGTCCTGCGGCTCGCCGATGCCGCGGAGATAGGCGGGTGTCGCGTAGAAATTGCCGACATCGTCGGGCAGGCGGCGCACCACCAGCTCCGACTGGGTGGAGGCATAGTTGCGGATGGCGATGTCCGCCTCGCGCCGCAGCAGGTCGGTCGGCGCATTGTCGGCCACGATCTCCACCTCGATGCCCGGATGCAGCGCGCGCAGCCTGAGGATGACGGGCGGCAGAACATGCGCCGCATAGACATGCGTGGTGGTGATGCGGATGCGGCCCGCAATGCTCTCCGACTGGCCGGCGGCGGCACGGGAGAAGCGCGTCGCGGCCTCGGCCATGGCGCGGAGCTGGTCGCGCAGGGCCTCTCCCCCCGGGGTGAGGCGCAGGCCGCGGCCCACGCGCTCGAACAGCACCACCCGCATCTCCTGCTCCAGCGCCGCCACCTGGCGGCCCAGCGTGGGCTGAGTGAGGCCGAGCGCGCGGGCGGCGGCGGAGAGCGAACCCTCCTCCGCCGTCGCGAGGAAGGCGCGGGCGTGGTTCCAGTCGAAGCGAAGCGCGGTCCAATCCATGCATGTACGCATAGAACACGCCCGGATTTCCGCAATATGCCCGGGGAGTACGCATGGATACATCAGCGGGACCACACAGGATCTCCCGATGCAAGCCATCCTCTGGCGCCGCTATGGCCCGCCCGACCTCCTCCGCCTCGGCGAAGCGCCGATGCCCCTCCCCGGCCCCGGCGAGATCCGCATCCGGGTCCATGCCACCACGGTCACGTCAGGCGATGCGCGGCTGCGCGGCTGCCGGGATGCGGGCCTGTTCTGGCTGCCGCTGCGCCTCGCCTTCGGCCTCACCCGCCCGCGCCACCCGATCCCGGGCATGGAATTCGCCGGCGTGGTCGAGGCGCTGGGCGCAGATGTCACGGGCTTCGCGATCGGCGAGCGCGTCTTCGGCCTCGCCCCGCGCGGCGCCCATGCGGAATACCTCACCATGGCCGAGCGCGGCTGCGTTGCCCGCCAGCCGGCGAATCTCACCCATGCGCAAGCCGCCGCCCTGCCCTTCGGCGGGCTGAGCGCGCTGGTCTTCCTGCGGGACGTGGCGCAGGTGCGCACCGGCGAGCACCTGCTGGTGCATGGCGCGGCCGGCGCGGTGGGCGTGCATCTGGTACAGATGGCCCGGCATTTCGGCCTCACCGTCACGGCGGTGGCCGGCGCCCGCCATGCCGCCCTGCTGCGCGATTTGGGCGCGCATGCGGTGCTGGACCGTGCGAGCGGGGATTTCACCGCAAGCGCCGCGCGCTACGACATCGTGCTGGATGCGGTGGGCGGCACCCGCATTCCCGCCGTGCGCCGCGTGCTCCAGCCGCGCGGCCGGCACGTCTTCCTGAATTTCGGCGCGCGTGAGATGGCGCAGATGCTCTGGACGCGGCTACGCCCTGGCCCGCGCGTGCTCTGCGGCTATGCGCCTGGCCGCCAGGCCGACCTGCTGGCCCTGCGGGATCTCGTGGAGCAGGGCGCGCTGCGCCCCGTGATCGGCCAGGAGATGACGCTGGCCGACATCGTCGCCGCCCATGCGCTCGTGGATTCGGGCCGCAAGCAGGGCGCGCTGGTGCTGCGCGTCGCGGCTATTCCGGCCGAATGCCCGCACCCCGCATGACGGCGGCGTAGCGCGCCATGTCGCTGCGGACGAAGCCCATGATCTGCTCGGGCGTGTTCAGGTCCGGCATGGGCACCACCGCCTGTTCGGAGAGGCGCTGCGCCGCTTGCCGCTGCGCCATGGCGAAGGCGGCGTTCAGCGCGGCCACCACGGGTGCCGGCGTGCGCGCGGGCGCCATGGCGATGATCCAGGCATCCACCGCGAATTCCGGCATGCCAAGCTCCGACGCCGAGGGCACGTCGGGCAGGGTCGGCGCGCGCTCGGCGCCGGCCACCACCAGCGCGCGCACATTGCCGCCCCGGATGTGCCCAAGCGCGGAGGCGATCGGGTCCACCGTGAAGATCGCATCGCCGGTGATGACGCCCTGCATGGCCGGGCCGCCGCCCCGGTAATGGACGGGCGCGATGTCGAGCCGGTTGACCGCGCGGAACATCTCGCCCCCCAGATGCACCGCGGTTCCGATGCCGGCCGAGGCGAAGTGGTAGCGGCCGGGATTGGCGCGGATCAGCGCCAGCAATTCCGCCAGGTTCTGCGCCGGCAGGCGCGGATTGACGCAGAGCACCTGCGGCACGCGGCCGCACATGCTGACCCCGGCGAAATCCGCCACCGGGTCGAAGGGCATGCGCGCGACGAGCGCGGGCGCGATGGCGTGGCCATTGCTGTGGACGATGATGGTGTAGCCATCGGGCGCGGCCTTCGCGACGAAATCCGTCCCCACCAGACCCGCGGCACCCCCCGGCCGGTTCTCCACCACCAGCGGCTGGCCCAGGATCTGCCCGACCGGCTCGGCCATGATGCGCGCCACCACATCCGTGGTGCCGCCGGGCGCATAGGGCACGACGACGCGGATCGGCCGGTCCGGCCGCCAGGCGGCTTGCGCGCGGGCGATGGCGGGCGCGGCCAGAAGGGTGGCGGCGGTGAGCAGGTGGCGGCGTTGCATGGTCGTCTCCCGGGATCGGCGCCGGTTGCCCCGGCGCTCGCCCTGAGCTTGGCGCGTCCGGCGCGTGTGGGAAAGGGGGAAGCCTCCCCCGGTGGGCCACCCCGATGGGACATCCGCGCGATTCCTGCTAAGCTCGACAGGGTCCGAAGCATTCCCCTCGGGCCACGACAGGCATGATGGCGCGCATGAACAGCACCTCACCGCAATTCAAGGAAAACGCCCGCAAGGCCATGGCCGATGCCGGGCTGCAAAAGGCGCTTGGCACCGCCAAGGGCGCCTTCCTGCAACGCCGCGCCAATGCCGTCGCCAACCTGCCGGAATTCGAGCAACTGCGGGACATCGCGCGGGACATCAAGAACCAAACGCTGGCGAACCTCGATTTCTACCTGGAGAGATTCGCGGAGAACGTCGAGCGCGCGGGCGGCCAGGTGCATTGGTGCAGCACGGCCGAGGAAGCCCGCGCCACCGTGCTGGAAATCTGCCGCAAGGCCAACGCCAAGACCGTCACCAAGGGCAAGTCCATCATCTCCGAGGAGATGGGGATCAACCATCACCTGGAAGAGCACGGCATCACGCCGGTCGAGACCGATCTCGGCGAATACATCATCCAGCTGCGCGGCGAGATCCCGTCGCATATCATCGCCCCCGCCTTCCATTTGAACCGGGAGGATTGGGAGGCCGATTTCCGCCGCGCCCACACCGACCTCGACCCCGACCGCGTCTTCCATGAGCGCCGCGACATCCTGACCGAGGCGCGCACGCGGTTGCGCCAGAAATTCCTCACGGCCGATGTCGGCATCACCGGCGCCAATTTCCTGATCGCGGAGACGGGTTCCAGCGTCATCGTCACCAATGAGGGCAATGGGGATCTCACGCAGACGCTGCCGCGCGTGCACATCGCGCTCGCCAGCATCGAGAAGGTGGTCCCCACGCTGGAGGATGCGACGAGCCTGCTGCGCGTCCTCGCGCGCTCCGCCACCGGGCAGGATTTCTCGGTCTACACCACCTTCTCGACCGGTGTGCGCCGCAAGGGCGACCTGGACGGGCCCGAGGAATACCATGTGGTGCTGCTGGACAATGGCCGCTCCAACATGATGGGCACCGAGTTCCAGGAGATGCTGCGCTGCATCCGCTGCGCCGCCTGCATGAATCACTGCCCGGTCTATGGCACCACGGGCGGCCATGCCTATGGCTGGGTCTATCCCGGCCCCATGGGCTCCGTGCTGACGCCCAGCCTGATCGGCGTGAAGGAAGCGGGCCATTTGCCCAATGCCAGCACCTTCTGTGGCCGCTGCGAGAGCGTCTGCCCCGTGAAGATCCCGCTGCCCAATCTGATGCGCCATTGGCGCGAGCGCGAGTTCGAGCGCCACCTCCAACCCAGCGGCATGCGCAGCGGCCTGGGCCTCTGGGCCTGGTTCGCGAAGCGGCCGGGGATGTACCGCCTGGCCTCGCGCCTCGGCATCGGCACGCTGGGCTGGCTTGGCCGCAAGAAGGGCGCGTTCAAGTCGCTGCCGCTGGCCGGCGGCTGGACCGAGGGGCGGGACCTGCCGGTGCCGCAGGGCCGCACCTTCATGGATGAATATGCGAAGCGCCAGCGCGCGGGAGGCCCCCGATGAGCAAGGAGGCCATCCTCGCCGCCATCCGGCGCGGCCTGAAGCGCGGCCCCCTGCCGGCCGACCAGCGCGCCATGCTGGAAGGGCGCCTCGCCACCCATCCGCGCCACCTCATCCCCGCCCGCTCCCGCGTCTCGCGGCCCGAGCAGATCGCGCTGTTCATCCGCAATGTGGAGAAGGAATTCGGCAGCGTCGCGCGCGTGCCCAACTTCGCCGCCATCCCGAAGGCGGTGGCCGACTACCTCGCCGCGCAGAACCTGCCGGCCCGCTTCGCCATGGCCCCGCACCCGGAGCTGAAGCGCATCAAATGGGCCGAGCACCCCATGCTCGAGATCGAAATCCGCCAGGGCCACCCGACCGACCTCGTCAGCCTCCAGCACGGCTATGCCGGCGTGGCCGAGACCGGGACGCTCATGCTCCCTTCCGAGGCAGGCCGCCCCACCACGCTGAACCTGCTGCCCGACACCGAGATGGTCGTGCTGCGCGCGAGCCGCATCGTCGGCGCCTATGAGGAGGCGTGGGACCTGCTGCGCGAGGAGCGGAAGGACAAGCTGACCGGCGGCTTCATGCCGCGCAACATCATGTGGGTCACCGGCCCCTCGCGCAGCGCCGATATCGAGCAGACGCTGGAACTCGGCGCGCATGGTCCGCGGGCGCTGCACATCCTCCTCGTGGATGACGACCCCGCGGCAAAAGCGTGAAGCGCAAGCGCGGCCTGACCGCCGAGGACAAGGCGGTCTGGGCCGCCGTGGCCCGCACCATCCGGCCCCTGCCGGGGCGCGAGATGCCGGATGCCCCGCCCAGCATCACCGTGACACCGCCGCCCCGCGCGGCCGAGGCGCCGCCGCCCGTGCCCAAGCCGCGCCTGCCGCCGGCCGAGATCAATGTCGGCGCGCAGCCCTCGGGCCTGGATGCGAAGCGCTGGCGTGACCTCCGCCGCGGCACCATGCGGCCGGAGCGCAAGCTCGACCTGCACGGGATGACGGCGGCGCGCGCCCATCAGGCGGTCGAGAATTTCCTGCGCATGTGCCACGCCGATGGCACGCGTGTGGTCTGCATCGTCACCGGCAAGGGAAGCAGCACCGAGGGCGGCGTCCTGAAGCGCGAATTGCCGCATTGGCTGAACGCGCCGCATCTGCGCCCGCTGATCCTGGGCGCCGCGCATCCGCACAAGGCCAATGCGGGTGCCGTGCATCTCCTCCTTCGGAGGAGTCGTTAAACGCCCTCAAGCGCGTCACGCCGCAGGCGTGCTGTTCGCACGACGCGCGAGGCGTGCTGTTCGCACGACGCGCGGCCTCCGGCCGCCGTGCGGCCGGATTCTCGGGGGGGCACAGCCGTCTTTGCCAAGGAGGCCCCGCGCCTCAGCCCGGCCGCAGCCCCGCCAGCTCCGCCGCACGCCGCGCCTGGGCCAGCTCCTGCCGCAGGAAGGCCGCGAAGCCATCCGGCGAACGCTGCGTCTCGCTCGACGGAATCGCACCCACCTCCGCGATGCGCGAGAGCACGGCCGCCTCGCCCAGCGTGGCGGCGAGCGCCGCGTGCAGGCGCGCCACCACCTCGGGCGGTGTGCCGCTCGGCGCCAGCAGCCCGCCATAGCTGCCGGCGGTGAAGCCCGGCAGCCCCGCCTCGATGAAGGTGCCTACATTCGGCATGAGGCGGGAGCGCTGCTCGGTCGCGATGGCGATAATCGGCGCCTGGTTGTCCCGGTGCAGCGGATAGGCGGAGGGCAGTTCCACCATCGCCACCTGCACCGCCCCGCTGATCAGATCCGGGATCATGGCGCTGCCGCCGCGATAGGGCACATGTGAGGCGCGCACGCCCGCATTCGCCATCAGCAGCTCCAGCGCCAGATGGGCGGCGCTGCCATTGCCGGGTGTGGCCACCGTCACCTCGCCCGGCCGCGCGCGCATCAGCGCCAGCAGATCCGGCAGGTTCCGCGCGGGCAGTCGCGCCGTCACCTGGCAGACCATCGGCAAGATGCCCACCAAGCCGATCGGCCGGAAATCGCGCTCCACATCGTAGGGAAGCCGCGCCTGCAGCACCGGATTCGCCGTCAGCGGCCCGCCCGCGCCAAACAGCAGCGTGTAGCCATCCGGCGTGGCGCGCGCGACGAGCTCCGCCCCCACGCTGCCGCCGGCCCCCGCCCGGTTCTCGATCACCATGGGCACACCCAGCCGCTCGGCCATGCGGGCCGTCAGGATGCGGGCCAGGATGTCGGTGTTGCCGCCGGCCGCGAAGGGCACGATCACGCGGATCGGCCGGTCCGGCCAGGCGGCCCGGGCCGCGCGCGGGGCGGCAAGGCTCGGGACCGTGGCGAGCAGCAGGCGGCGTGACCACATGGGCATCATCCTCCAACCCGGCATCTGCGGCCGGTTTCAAGGGAGCATGACGCATCATCGAAGCTTGCCGCAAGCGCGGAGCTGGCCCAGCATCGGCCCGGCAAGCGGGGGATGCGCGATGGAACAGCGGCGACTGGGCAAGACAGGGCTTTCCGTCTCGGTCCTCGGCTATGGGTGCGGGGCGATCGGCGGCCTCATGGTGAAGGGCAGGGCAGCCGAGCAGGACCGCGCCATCGGCCGCGCGCTCGATCACGGCATCACCTATTTCGACACCGCCGCCGTCTATGGCGATGGCGCTTCCGAACGCAATCTCGGCCGCGCCCTGCGCGGGCTTTCAGCGCGGCCCGTGGTGGGGACCAAGGTGCGCGTCTTCCCCGGCCAGCGCGGCGACATCGCCGGGCGAATCACCGCCTCGCTGGAGGAGAGCCTCGCGCGGCTCGGGATGGAGAGCGTGGACATCTTCCAGCTGCACAACCCCATCACCCTGGCCGGCCAGGAGCCCGCTTTCACCCCCGAGCAGATCCTGAACGAGGCGGTGCCCGCGCTGGAGCGCGCCCGCGCGGCGGGAAAATTCCGCTTCTTCGGCATCACCGGCCTCGGCGATGCCGAGGCGCTGCGGCATGTGCTGGATCTGGGCGGCTTCGCCACCGCGCAGATGCCCTACAACCTGCTGAACCCGAGCGGCATCGCCCCCGCCCGCCCCGATGCGCCCGACCTCGGCGGCATCATCCGCCACGCGGCGGCGCGGGACGTCGGCGTCATGGCCATCCGCATCCTGGCGGGCGGCGCCCTGAGCGGGACGGAAGCGCGCAGCCCGCTCGGCGTGGCGAAGGTCGAGCCCATCGCCTCGGGCGCCAGCTACGCGGCGGATGTGGCGGCGGCGCAGCGCTTCCTGCCACTGGTCGGGGCCGGCCACGCCGCGGATTTGGTCGAACTCGCGCTGCGCTTCGTGATCGGCGCGAAGGAGATCGCGACGAACATCATCGGCACCTCCAGCCTGGAGGAGCTGGACCACGCCGTGGCGGCGGTGGCCAAGGGACCCCTGCCCGCGGGGCTGATCCCAGCCTGACCGCATGACCCCCTTCGGCCAGCGCCTGCGCCAGCTCCGCGAACAGCACGGCATCTCCCTGACCGAGCTCGCCACCGCGCTGCACGTCTCGCCCGCCTATCTCTCGGCGCTGGAGCACGGCAAGCGCGGCCGCCCCTCGGCCGGGCTGATCCACCAGGTGAACGAGCATTTCGGCCTGATCTGGGATGATGGGGAGGAGCTGGTGCGCCTGGCCCGCCTCTCCCATCCGCGCGTGGTGGTGGATACGGCCGGCCTCTCCCCCCAGGCCACGGAACTGGCCAACCGCCTGGCCCGCACCATCCGGGACCTGCCGGAGGCGCGGGTCGCGGCCCTCCTTGCCCTTCTGGAAAGCCCCCCAGATTAGCAATGGTCTTAGGGGGTGATCCCTTGCCCTCCCCCCGGGGCGTGGCTAGGGTCGCGCGTCATACGGCAGTGCAGCAAAGCCAGTCAGGAAAGAAGGCGAAACGGGCCATGAAGCTCCTCGTCCCGGTCAAGCGGGTGGTCGATTACAACGTCAAGGTCCGCGTCAAGGCGGACAACACCGGCGTTGAAACCGCAAACGTGAAGATGTCCATGAACCCCTTCGACGAGATTGCCGTCGAGGAAGCGGTCCGCCTCAAGGAAAAGGGCATCGCCACCGAGATCATCGCGGTCTCCGCCGGCCCCGCCGCGGCGGCCGAGCAGATCCGCACCGCACTCGCCATGGGCGCCGATCGCGGCATCCTGGTCGAGCATGACGGCACTCTGGAGCCGATCGCGGTCGCCAAGATCCTGAAGGCGATCATCGCCAAGGAATCGCCCGATCTCGTCATCCTCGGCAAGCAGGCCATTGATGACGACATGAACGCGACGGGCCAGATGCTCGCCGCCCTGATGGGCTGGCCCCAGGGCACCTTCGCCAGCAAGGTCGAGATCGCCGATGGCCATGCGACCGTCACGCGCGAAGTGGATGGCGGCCTGGAGACGGTGAAGATCACCCTGCCGGCCATCGTCACCGCCGACCTCCGCCTGAACGAGCCGCGCTATGCCTCGCTGCCCAACATCATGAAGGCGCGCAAGAAGACCATCGATAACGTGAAGCCCGCCGATCTCGGCGTGGATGTCACGCCGCGCCTGACCGTGCTGCGCGTGGAAGAGCCGGGCAAGCGCCAGGCCGGCGCCAAGGTGGGCTCGATCCAGGAGCTGGTGCAGAAGCTCCGCAACGAAGCGAAGGTGATCTGAGATGGCCGTCCTCCTTCTCGCCGACCACGACGGCAAGGCCGTCTCGCAGCCCACGCGCAGTGCCGTCGCGGCCTGCGCCAAGCTGGGCGAAGTGCATGTGCTGGTGCTGGGCGAGGGTGCCGCCGGCGCCGCCCCGGCCGCCGCCGCCCTGCCGGGTGTGACCAAGGTGCTGCTCTGCGAGGACGCGTCCCTCGCCAACCGCCTGGCCGAGCCGCTGGCCGCACTCCTGGTGCATCTGGCCCCGTCCTATGACCACCTGGTCGCGCCCGCTTCCGCCGCCGGCAAGAACGTCATGCCGCGCGTCGCCGCCCTGCTCGACGTGCAGCCGATCAGCGACGTCTCGGGCGTGGTGGGTGCCGATACCTTCGTGCGCCCGATCTATGCCGGCAATGCGCTGGCGACGGTGAAGAGCAGCGACGCGAAGAAGGTGATGACCATCCGCGCCGCCAGCTTCGACCCGGTGCCCGCCACCGGCGGCAGCGCCGCGGTCGAGTCCATTGCCGCCGCCGCCAACCCCGGCACGTCGAGCTTCATCGGCGCCGAGGTCAGCAAGAGCGAGCGCCCCGAGCTGACGGCCGCCAAGGTCGTCGTCTCCGGCGGCCGCGCCATGGGTTCTGCGGAAAACTTCCACCTGATCGAGAAGGTGGCGGACATCCTGGGGGCCGCCGTCGGCGCCTCGCGCGCCGCGGTCGATGCGGGCTATGCGCCCAATGACCACCAGGTGGGCCAGACCGGCAAGATCGTGGCGCCGGATCTCTACATCGCCGTCGGCATCTCGGGCGCCATCCAGCATTTGGCCGGCATGAAGGACAGCAAGATCATCGTCGCCATCAACAAGGATGAGGAGGCGCCGATCTTCCAGGTGGCCGATTACGGCTTCGTGGGTGACCTGTTCAAGGCGCTGCCGGAATTCGAGGCCGAACTCGGCAAGCCCGCCTGATGTCGGTCCGCATCGCCAGCAGCGCCGACATGCCGGACGCGCTGCTCGAAATCCCCGAGATCGCCTCGGTCGGCATCATCGGCGCGGGGCAGATGGGCAATGGCATCGCCCATGTCTGCTCGCTGGCGGGCATCCCGGTCGCGATGGTGGATATCAGCCCGGCCGCGCTGGACAAGGCGGTCGGCACCATCGCGCGCAACATGGAGCGCCAGATCGGCCGAAAGCTGATCACGCCCGAGCAGCGCGATGCGGCGATGGGGCTGATCACCACCAGCACCGATTATGCGAGCTTCAGCACGACGGATTTCGTGATCGAGGCGGCGACCGAAAAGGAAGCCGTCAAGCACGAGGTCTTCAAGGCGCTGGTGCCGCATCTGAAGCCCTCGGCGATGGTGGCGTCCAACACCAGCTCGATCTCGATCACGCGCCTGGGCGCGGGGACGGACCGGCCGGAAAAATTCATCGGCATGCACTTCATGAATCCGGTGCCGATCATGAAGCTGGTCGAGATCATCCGCGGCATCGCGACGGATGAGCCGACCTTCCGCGCGGTGGATGCGCTGGCCAAGCGCCTGGGCAAGCAGACCGCGACCTCCGAGGATTTCCCTGCCTTCATCGTGAACCGCATCCTGGTGCCGATGATCAACGAGGCGGTCTATGCCCTCTATGAGGGCGTGGGCGACATCCGCTCCATTGATACGGCCATGAAGCTCGGCGCCAACCACCCGATGGGCCCGCTGGAGCTCGCGGATTTCATTGGCCTCGATACCTGCCTTTCCATCATGCAGGTGCTCTATGACGGGCTATCGGACAGCAAGTACCGCCCCTGTCCGCTGCTGGTGAAATATGTCGAGGCCGGCTGGTATGGCCGCAAGACGGGCCGCGGCTTCTACGACTACAGCCAGGACCCGCCGGTCCCGACGCGCTAAGCGCGCCGGACGCGGCCCAGCATGGCGGCATAGGCCGCGAGGAAGCGCGGGGCCGCATCCTCCGGCGCGTTCCAGGGCAGCGAGATGCGGATGCCGCTGCCCGCATCAGCCCCGAACCCCATGGCCGCCAGCACCGGCGAGGCCGTGACCTTCCCGGACGAACAGGCCGCCCCCGCCGAGACGCGCACGCCCCCGAGGTCGAGCGCGATCACCTGCGTCTCCGCGGGTACGCCCGGCAGCACGGCGAGCGTGGTGTTGGGCAGGCGCTCGGCATCCGCGCCGGCGATGACGATGCGGGGATCCAGCGCCCGCAGTCCCGCCTCGATCGCATCGCGCAAGGCCGTGATGCGCGGGGCGTCATAGCTCTCCTCCAGCGCGCCGCCGAGGGCCGCGATGGCGAGCAGCGGCTCGGTCCCGCCGCGGCGCCCGCGCTCCTGCCCGCCGCCCGCGATCAGCGCGGGCAAATGCAGGCCAGGCGCCAGGATCAGCGCCCCCGCCCCCGGCGCGCCGCCCAGCTTGTGGCCGGAGAGCGCCACGCTTGCCGCGCCCCAGGCGGCGAGGTCCGGCGCCAGGCGGCCGGCCGCCTGCACCGCATCCACATGCAGGAGCGCGCCATGGGCGCGGCAAAGGGCCGCCACCTCGGCCAGCGGGTGCAGCACGCCCGTCTCGTTGTTGGCGGCCATCACGCAGACCAGCGCGGGACCGCCCGCCGCCAGCGCCGCTTCCAGTGCGGCGAGGTCGAGCATGCCATCCGGCAGCACCGGCAGGACTTCGGCCCCAGGGGCGGCAGCCAGCACGGCCGGGTGCTCCGTGGCGCCAGCCAGGAGGCGGCGCCCGGCGCCCAACCCATGGATCGCCAGCGCATTGGCCTCCGTCCCGCCCGAGGTGAAGACGACATCGCCCCCCGCCACGCCAAAGCGCGTGGCGACCGCGCGGCGCGCGGCCTCGATGACACGCCGGGCCGCACGCCCGCCGCCATGCACGGAGGAAGGGTTGCCGCCGCCATCCAAGGCGGCGAGCAGGGCCGCACGCGCGGCCGGGCGCAGCGGTTCGGTGGCATTGGCGTCGAGGTCGAGCGGCACGGTCATCGCCGTGCCCTTTCCCGCCGGATCAGGCGCGCGTCAATTCCGCGGCCTGCGGTGCCTGGCCAGGGGCCATGGCGCGGCCCTGCACCCGGCCCTGCACCACATCCTGCAGCGACATCCCCTCCAGGAAGAGGCGGATCTGTTCGCCCAGCTCGGCCCAGAGGTCATGCGTGATGCAGCGCCGGCCGGCGATGCAGCCGGGCGCGCCATCCTCGCAGCGGGTGGCGCGGATCGGCTCATCCACCGCATCCACGATGGCGGAGATGCTGATTTGCTCGGCCGGGCGGGCGAGGCGATAGCCGCCCCCTGGCCCACGGGCCGAGGCGACGAGCCCCGCGCGGCGCAGCGGGCCGAAAAGCTGCTCGAGATAGGCGAGGGAGAGCATCTGCGCCGCCGCGATCTCCGCAAGGCTGACCGGCGGGGTGGATTTGGCGGGTGGGGACTTGACCCCCCGCTCCTGCCGGGCCGCCAGCTCCACCATGGCCATCACGGCATATCGGCCGCGCGTTGACAGGCGCATCGCCTGCACTCCTTCCTCAAGCCGCATCAGGCGCCGGCCTCGACCGAGATCGCGGCGGGCGCCTGAAGCGAAGCGCCGCTTCGCGGTCGCAATTTTCACGGGGTCACCCGATGTCAGACACCAGTCTGCATCAGAAAATCCTCGCGCGGGAAAGATTCCGCATGCGTATCCGACTGCTATGCACCAGGACGGACCCAGCCATGCAATTCGCTGTATGAATCCATTATGAAACGCAACCGCGAATGCGTATGATACGCCCGTTGTTCCGGAGTGAGCCGGAATGACTCTTGAAGCGATTGTTTTTCCGACCGAAATTTAAAAAATCGGGCGGGGCCGCGCATGGAGCTGCGCGCCGGGGCATCTCCTGGCGGGTAGGATGGTGCCGGCGGCGGTGGCGCACGTCAAGCGTGCATGCCGTGGCAGGACTTCGTGACAGGATTGCCCAAGCGGGCCTGCTGCTGCCCGTCTGCCTTCCCCTCTCTCATCCGAGGGGCCGAGGGCAGGCAGACGGGCAGCGGCCAGGTCAGTTGCGGGGCATTGGCCGCATATTCGGCAGCGCAAAGGGCTCCCCCGGCCCCGTCGCGCCGCCCAACCGAAGAAACGGACACAAGGACACGATGCCTGAAGTCATGTTCGCCGGGCCCGATGGCCGCCTCGAAGGCCGCTATCACCACGCCAAGCGCCCCAACGCCCCCGTCGCGCTTTTGTTGCATCCCCACCCGCTTCACGGCGGGACGATGAACAACCGCGTTGTCCACAGCCTCTACGGCAAGTTCCAGGCGATGGGCTTCTCCGTCCTGCGCTTCAACTTCCGTGGCGTCGGCAAGAGCCAGGGCCGCTATGATGGCGGCATCGGCGAGATCAGCGACGCCGCCGCCGCCCTCGATTTCCTGCAGACGGTGAATCCCAACGCCTCCATGCTCTGGGCCGCCGGCTATTCCTTCGGCTCCTATGTCGGCATGCAGCTGCTGATGCGCCGGCCGGAAATGGGCGGCTTCATCTCCATCTCTGCGCCGGCCAGCCATTATGATTTCGGCTTCCTCGCCCCCTGCCCCTGCTCGGGCATGATCCTGCATGGCGAGGATGACGAGCTGGTGCCGGTGAACAGCGTGCAGAAGCTGGTGGACAAGCTGAACACCCAGAAGGGCGTCACCATCGACTACCGCACCATCCCGCAGGCCGGCCATGTCTTCACGCCGGAGCAGGTCGAGACCATCAGCGGCATGGCGGAGGACCACGTCCTCTCCGTGCTGAACCGCAGCCGGATGGCCCTCGCCGCCGACTGAGGCCATACGCCTTCCCCGAATCAGCCGGCCCTGCCCCTCGCAGCGGCCGGCTTTTTCTTGACCGGAACCTCGCCATGCTGAACCGCCGCAGCCTCCTCGCCGCCCCCGCCCTCCTGGCACTTCCCGCCATGGCCCAGGGGCCGGAATGGCGCCCGGAACGCCCGCTCACCATGATCGTCGCCTTCGCGGCCGGCGGCGGCACCGACCTCGCCGCCCGCACCATCGCGCGCTTCATGGAGCGGGACCTCGGCCAATCCGTGGTGGTGATGAACCGCCCCGGCGCCGGCGGCGAGATCGGCTTCACCGAGCTCGCCCGCGCCCGCCCCGATGGGTTGACCATCGGCTTCATCAACACGCCGCACATCGTGACCCTGCCGATCGAGCGCCGCACCCGCTTCCGGCTCGAGGATTTCTCGCTGATCGGCAACATCGTGGATGACCCGGGCGGCATCTGGGTGCGCGCCGATTCGCCCATCCAGGATTTCGCCGCCCTGCTGGCCGCCGCCCGCGCCCAGCCCGAGACCATCGGCTATGGCACCACCGGCGTCGGCTCCGATGACCACCTGGCGATGCTGGCGCTGGAGCGCAAATCCGGCGCGCGCTTCCTGCACGTGCCCTTCGGCGGCTCGGCCCAGGTCAAGCAGAACCTCATGTCCCGCGCGATCCCCGTGGCCGTCATGAACGTGGCCGAGGGCATCGCCGAGATGCGCCAGGGCGTGCTGAAGCCGCTGGCCCAGATGGGCGCCACGCGCTGGGCCCCGCTGGCCGAAGTCCCGACGCTGCGCGAACTGGGCTTCGACGTGGTCGAGGGCTCGATGCGTGGCATGGCCGCCCCCGCCGGCCTGCCGCCCGAGGTGCTGGCGCGGCTTGCCCTCTCGGTGCAGCGCACCGTGGCCGACAGCGACTTCCAGGCCGCCGCCGCGCAACAGAACCTGCCGCTGCGCTTCCTCGCCCCCGCGCCCTATCTCGCCGAACTCGTGGCGCTGCGGCGGAACTACCAGGCGCTGTGGGACCAGCACCCGTGGCGGGAGTGATGACGTTCACCGGCGGGTAACCCGCCCCGCCTAGGTTCCGGCCCGAACTGTTTGACCGGAGCCCCCGAATGATCCGCCGCGCGCTCGAAGGCCTCTCCATCCGCACCTTGCTGGGTGCCGTGATGGGCCTGCTCGCCCTCATGGCGCTCGGCTTCGCGACCGAGCTGAGCCTGCGCGCCTGGGCCCGCCACAACGAGGCCATCCGCATCGTCCAGATGGCCGAGGCGGGGCGGGATTTGTTCCGCGCCGCCGCCGCCATGCGCCTGGAGCGCGGCGAGACGCTGACGGCGCTCGCCGGCCCCGCGCCGGACCCCGAGGGCACGCGCATCCACCCGCGCCGTGCCGAGGCGGAGGCCGCGGCCAGCATCGCCATCGCCGCACTCCGCGCCGCGGGCCTCGTGCCGGAGGCGGAGCGGCTGGAGCGCAGCCGCGCCACGGTCGAAAGCCTCCGCCAGGGCGTGGACGCCGCGCTCCGCCTGCCGCGCGACCAGCGCCCGCAGGATCTTTCGCGCCGCTGGGCCGAGACCAGCCTCACCTATGTCACCACGCTGCTCACCATCACCGAGGCGGTGGAGAACCTGGCCCTGGGCAAGGACCCCGCGGTGGACCAGCTGATCGCGCTGCGCCGCGCCGGCTGGGTGGTGCGCAGCGCAGTGGGGGATGTCGCGCTCGCCATGTCCTCCGCCATCAGCGCGGGGCGTGGCTGGACGCCGGAGGAAGCGCGGGCCGCGCTGCGTGCCCAGGGCCAGGTGGATGCCGCCTGGGCCCAGCTGCAACTGGTCGCCGCCCTGATGCCCGCGCCGCTGCGCGAGGCGATGACGACCGCGACGCCGATGGTCACCGGCCCGCTCGCCACCCAGCGCGAGGCCTTCATGCTGCCCCTGCTGCGCGGCCAAAGGGCCGAGGTGGAGCAGGCCTCCTTCCGCGACCCGCAGGTGGCCGGGCTGGCCAGCGTGAACACCGTGCCGAACGCGGCCTTCGAGGCGATGGTGGCGCATGCACGCGCCAGTAATGCGCAGGCCGCCTGGGGCCTCTCTGGCGGCATCGCCCTGCTGGCACTCGCGCTGCTGCTGGCCGCCGGCGGCCTGGTCACGACGCAGCGCCTGGTGCTGCGCCCGCTGGCCCGCGCCACGGCCGCGATGGACCGCCTCGCGGCACGCGACCTCACGGTCGAGATCCCGGACCAGGATCGCGCGAATGAGATCGGCGCCATCGCGCGCGCCGTGCAGCACTTCAAGGATGGGTTGATCGAGGGCGAGCGCCTGGCCGCCGAACAGGCCACGAGCCAGGCCGCCCGCCTCGCCCGCGCCGAGACGCTGAGCCGCGCGACGGATGGCTTCGAGGCGCGCGTCGGCGAATTGATCGGCGCACTCGCCGCCGCCGCCACGGAACTCGAGGCCAATGCCGCCGCCATGACCGGCACGGCCGAGGAGGGCGAGGCACAGGCCGGCGCCATCGCCCGCGCCGCCGAGAGCAGCCGCGGCGGCATCGAGAGCGTCGCCGCCGGCGCCGAGGAACTCACCGCCTCGATCGGCGAGATCACCCGCCAGGTCGTCCAGTCCCGCAGCGTGGTGGATGCCGCGGTCGCCGAGAGCCACCGCACCGATGGCGTGGTGCGCGAACTCGCCGCCGGGGCCACGCGCATCACCGAGGTGGTCACGCTGATCCGCCAGATCGCCTCGCAGACCAACCTCTTGGCACTCAACGCCACGATCGAGGCCGCCCGCGCGGGCGAGGCCGGCAAGGGCTTCGCCGTCGTCGCCGGCGAGGTGAAGACGCTGGCCGAGCAGACGGCCAAGGCGACGGAGGAGATCGCCTCGCAGATCGGCCAGATCCAGGCCGCGACGACGGATGCGGTCACCGCCATCCGCGGCATCGCCGGCACGGTCGGCCAGGTGAGCGAGATCACCGCCGCCATCGCCGCCTCGGTCGAGCGGCAGGAAGGGGCGACGCGCGCCATCAGCGGCCATGTGCAGGAGGTGGCGTCCGGCACCCGCGCGGTGAGCGAGAGCATCGCCACCGTGACGGATCTGGCCGGCGCCACCGGCCGCGCGGCCGGCCAGGTGCATGAGGCGGCGGGCGAACTTTCCCGCTACGCGTCCTCGACCCAGGCGGAGCTGGGCCGCTTCCTCACGGAGGTGAAGGCGGCCTGAAGCGGTTCAGCTGCCCACCCGGATCAGGCATTCCGGCGTGATCTCGGCGAGGCTGTTCACGCCCAGCAGCGCCATGTTGCGCTCCAGCTCACCCAGCAGGAGGGCGATGGCGCGGTCCACGCCCTCGCGGCCCGCGACGGCCGCCGCATGCAGCATGGGCCGTCCGATGAAGACGAAGTCGGCGCCCAGGGCGAGCCCCTTCATCACATCGGTGCCGCGCCGGATGCCGCCATCCAGCATCACCGTGATACCCGGCGCCGCCGCCCGGATCTCGGGCAGCACGCGGAGCGGCGCCGAGGTGCCGTCCAGCTGCCGCCCGCCATGGTTGCTGACGATGATGCCATCCGCTCCCTCGGCCGCGGCGCGGGCCGCATCCTCGGGGTGCATGACGCCCTTCACGATCAGCCAGCCCGGCCAGCGCCGCCGGATCAGCGCCAGATGCTCCCAGTTCAGATGGTCCCGCGCGGTGAAGTCGCGCAGCACATTGCTGGCGAGGATGGGCGCGCCGCGCTCGGCGAAGCTGTTCTCGAAATGCGGCATGCCGTGCAGCCGCCAGGTCTTCAGGAAGGTGTTCAGCGACCACATCGGGTGCGTGATGCCATCCAGCGCCAGCCGCAGCGAGGGACGCAGCGGCGTGGAAAACCCGTTGCGGACATTGTTCTCGCGGTTGGGCAGCACGGCGGTGTCCACCGTCAGCAGCAGCGTGCCGAAGCCCGCCGCCGCCACGCGGTCCACCAGCGCCTCGACGCGGGTGGCATCGCCCGGCAGATAGGCCTGGAACCAGGCGTCGGGGTTGGCCGCGATCACCTCCTCCATCCGGATCAGCGAGGAGCCGGAGAGGATCATGGGCACATTGGCCGCGCGCGCCGCCTCGGTCAGCACGATGTCGCCGCGATAGGCGGCGAGTGCCGAAAGGCCCATCGGCGCGATGCCGAAGGGTGCCGCCCATTCCCGGTTGAAGATGGTGGCCTTGGTGCTGCGCTTCGACACATCCCGCAGCACGCGGGGCACGAAGCCGTATTCGGTGAAGGCCCGCGCGCTGTCGGCGAGCGCCGCGTTGCGCTCGGTGGCACCCGCGACATAGCCGAAGATGGGGCGCGGCAGATGGCGGCGGGACATGGTCTCGAAATCATCGAGGCAAAGGGCGCGTTGGGCGATGCGGGTGCTCATGGCCTGATTTTGTAACGCATCAGGGCCGCAGCGCCAGATGGCGCGGGCGCGTGATCACACGACGGGCGATGGCGCGGCGGGGATCGCGCGGCGCCGCGCGTCCAGGTCGGACAGGGCGGCGGCATCGCACAGCGTGTCGCGCCCCAGCGCATGGGCCAGCTCCGCATGCCGAAGCAGCACGGCCCGACGCCCAGGCTCCCGCTCGACCGTGAGCACGGCCGTGAGCACCTCCAGTAGCCGGATCAGCACGGCGGCGGAGCCGGCGGCGCTCATGCGGATGAGGTGGAACATGGCATCCGTCAGGCCTGCGTAATCCGTGACCCGGCGAAACAGGACCACGCGGCCGTCGCGCCGGATGGCCGGTCCAGGCAGGTGGCGGTCGCGGCAGGCGCAGAGCGCGGCGCCGAGGCGGTCGAGCACGGCCAGCGCGGTGAAGGGGTCGTTCACGCCCGGGGAAAGCGCGCGGATGGCGATCTCGACCAACTGCCGCACCGCGAATTCCAGGTCCTGCGCGGCCGCCTGGCGCGGGCCGATCGTGAGGGCGGCCCGCAGCTTCTCGGCCGCCTCAGCGCCGTCATCCGCCCCCACCACCCGGGCCACGGGAACCCCGGGGAAGAGGTAGTCGCCCGGCCGCGCCAGCAGGATGAGGGTCACGCCGGCACCCGCAGCCCAGTCGGCCAGCCCCTCCTCGTCGAGGCTGCGGAGATAGCCGGTCGCCTCCAGCGTCAGCGCCTGGCCATCCTGCGGCGGAGCGGCGGCCTCCTCGTCCGGATCGCCCTGGGTGAGGCGCGACATCGCGGCGCAGAGATCGTCGTGGACGGCCGCGATCACCGTCTCGACGTTGATCCCCGTGGCGACGTGGTGGACGAACCAGACCAGCGTGGCCACGCAAAGCAGCGCGAGGAGGAGCGCGCCGGTGATGCCCAGATGCGGGACGAAGGCCCCCTCCTCGAGCGAGCGCACCGTTCGCAGCACCACCAGCGAGTACGCGAAGGTCCCGAGGAAGACGCCCAGCGCCATCTGGTTGCCCGCGTCCCGGACGAAGTTGCGCAGCAGGCGCGGCCCCATCTGGCCCGAGGCGAGCGAGAGGGCCGCGATGGTGATGGAGAAGGTCGTCCCCGCGACGCCGATGGTGGAGGCCGCGACCGCCCCCAGCAGGGATCGCGCGCCGGCCTCACCGCCCGCGTAGAGCCAGGCCTCGGGGATGACGAGCCCGCCGCCGCCTTGGCGCTCGACCCAGACCGCGACCTCGCCGAGCAGGATGCAGGCCAGCACCAGCAGCGCGGGACGCAGCCAGCAGGCATCACCCAGCGCCTCCAGCCTGCCGCGGAGGTAGTTGCTCATTCCTCGCCCCGCGATGGGGTCGGGCGCTCCTCGCGCATCGCGGCGTCGCGCTCCGCGCGCATCACAGCAAAGCGCGAGCGCGGCGCCTCCGCGCGGGGCTTTGGCCAGCCCTCGCGCTGGCGGCCACGCTCGCCGTCGCTCTCCTCCGTCTGGTCGTGGAACAGGATCTGCATGGTCGGGTAGGGCAGGTCGAGCCCGGCCTCGCTCACCGCGATCTTCACCGCCTCCACCGCGCGGTCCAGGGCGTCCACCGCCTCGCGCCGCACCGGCGGATCAATCCAGAAGCGCGCGACCATGTTGACGCCGGCCTCGCCGAGGCCGGTGACCAGCGCCTCGGGCGGCGGGGTGGGCAGGACACCCTCGGCGCCGCGCAAGGCCGCGACGATCACCCGGCGGGCCTCGCCGATGTCGTCCGCGTTGCCGATGGTCAGCGGGAATGAGAGGCGGCGGCGCTCATAGGCGGTGATGACCTCGATCTGGTTGGTGAAGAGCGCGGCATTGGGGATGAGGATGCGCCGGTTGTCATAGGTCCGCAGCACGGTCGCGCGTACCCAGATATCCTCCACCGTGCCCTCGACGCCGCCCTGTTGGATCTGGTCGCCGATGCGGAAGGGGCGCGTCAGCAGGATCAGGATGCCGGCGAGGAGATTTTGCAGCACGTCCCGGAAGGCGAAGCCGATCGCGACACCGCCGATGCCCAGCAGGTTGAAGAGATCCGCCGCCGAGACCGAGGGAAAGGCCACCGAAGCCGCGACCAGGAAACCCAGGAAGGCACAGACGCCGCCCGCGATGCGGCCGAGCACACCCGCCACATCGGCCGAGGCCTGGCGCAGCGCGAGCGCGCGGCGCACCCCGGCGCGGACCCCGCGCGAAACCATGTAGCCCAGCCCGAAGACGATCAGCGCGATGATGAGCCGCGGCAGCACCTCCAGCGTCGCCGCGCCCAATTCGCTGAGGCGGCCGGTCGCTTCGGCGAACATCGGCGATCTCCCGAGGGCCAGGTCATCCGGCCCGCAGGGTTCGGGGCCAACTGCCCCGTCAACGGTCGGGCGGCGCGCGGGTTGCCCGGGGCTGGCCCGGCCCTACGGCGCGTGGTTCGCGATCCAGTGCCGCGCGATGTCGCCCCGCCGGCAGACCCAGAGCTGGGGCTGCGTGCCCACCCAGTCCAGCAACTTGGCCAGCCCCGCCGCGCGCCCGGGATGGGCGATGATGCGGTTGTGCAAACCCACGCTCAGCATGCGCCCGTTCGGCTCGCTGAGCAGCAGCTCCACGGCACCCTTGATGTACTGGAAGAACTCCTCGCCCGTGGTCAGCGCCGTGCGCTGGAAGCGGACGTCATTATGCGCGAGGTTGTACGGCACAACGAGGCGCGGTGTGCCGCGCAGGTCGCGCCAATAGGGCAGCTCGTCATCATAGGCGTCGCTGTCATAGAGGTAGCCGGCCTCGGCCAGCAGGCGGCGCGTGTTCAGGCTCGGCGCGTAGCGCGTGTACCAGCCCTGCGGCGGCGTGCCGATCATGCGCGTGATGATGGCGGTGGCCTCGGCGATGCGCGCCCGCTCCTCCGCCTCCTCCATGCCGATATGCATCTCCCAGCGCAGGCCGTGGCCATCCACATCCCAGCCGGCCTCGCGCATGGCGGCGGCCGCCTGCGGCGTGCGCTCCAGCGCGCGGGCGACGGCGAAGACGGTGCAGGGCAGTTGGCGTTCGGTGAAGAGGCGGTGCAGCCGCCAGAAGCCGACGCGGCTGCCATACTGGAACATGCTCTCGGCCGCGAGGTCGCGGCCCTTCACTGGGGCGGTGCTGCCCTCGGTCAGCGCGTTCTCGCTGCGCGGGTCGCCATCCGGAAAACTCTCCTCGCCGCCCTCCTCATGGTTGATGACGAAGTTGAGTGCCAACTTCGCGCCGCCTGGCCAGCGTGGGTCGGGTGGGTTGCGGCCGTAGCCCTCGAAATCCCTCACGCCTCGCTGCCCGGGATCACGCCAGCCGGCAGCCCCGCCACATATTCCGCGAGTTCGCCCGGCCGCGTGACCCAGAGCTGGTCCTGATGCCCCATCACATGCCTAAGCGCCTGGCGCAGCGGGCGCAGCCGGTGCGGCTGGCCCAGGATGAAGGGGTGCAGCACGATGCTGCACACGAGGGGGCGTTTTTCGGAGAGCCGCAGCATCTCGTCGAACTGGTCGGTGATCATCTCCGCGAATTCGCGCGCGCTGTGCTGGCGGGCGATCAGCGCCGGGCTGTCATTCAGCTCCACCGAATAGGGCACGGAGAGGATGCGCCCTGCGCGGGTCTTCATCCAGAAGGGCTGGTCATCCGCCGGCCAGTCCATCACGTAGGTGAAGCCCGCCTCCTGCAGCAGATCGGGCGTCACGCTGCTCTGGGCGATATAGGGGCCGAGCCAGCCCTTGGGTGCCACACCTGCATGGCGGGCCAGCACGTCGCGGCTTTCCTCGATCAGGCGCCGCTCATCCTCCTCCCAGAGAATGTCCTGGCGCTCGGAATTGCTGCGCCCATGGCCGATCAATTCGTCGCCGCGCGCGCGCAGGGCGGGGCCGATCTCGGGGCAGGCTTCGAGTGCCGCGGAGTTGATGTTGTGCCCGGCGGGAATGCCCAGCTCATCCAGCGTGTCCAGCATGTTCCACAGGCCAACGCGGTTGCCGTAGTCGCGCCAGGCATAGCTGCGCTGGTTCTGCACCGGGCTGAGGCTGGTGCTGTCCGAACCGAGGCCGGCGCGGAAGGCGAAATGCTCGATGTTGTTGACGACGAGCAGCGCGAGGCGCTTGCCGCCGGGCCAGTCATAGACCGGGCGGGAGGGGATCGCGCTATGCGCGTAGCGATTATGGGCCGGGAGTTTCATGGCCGGGATGCTCGCGCGCCGCGCCGCCCCTTTCAAGCGGGGGGTGTTGCCGCCGCGTCCATCGCCGCCGAACATGTCGTCAACACAGGAGGAACGCATGGAACGCGGTTGGGATTGGCTCGGTGCCGAGGGCGCGCTCGCAGCCTGGCAGCAGCTTTGCGACACGGATGCGACGCTCAGGCACCGCCTGCCCGGCGCCGAGGGCCGCTTTGCCGTAGTGCAGCCCGGCCGCGCCGTCACGCTGGATTTCCGCGACGGCCGCGTCACGCTCGCCGAGGGCGGCGACGCCCCTACCATCTTCGCCGCCAGCGCCGCCAGCTGGGGCCGCTTCCTGCAGCCCATGCCCGCCCGCCACCACCAGAACCTGCTGGCCATGCGCATGCGCGTGGAGGGCTTCACGGCAGAGGGCGACCAGCTCGCCTGGGCGCAGCATGTGCATCTCATCCGCCGCGTGCTCGACCTCGGCCGCTGGCTCGCACGCGGCGAGACGGGCCCCGCCCCCGCCTCGCTGCGGCCGCGCCTCGGCACGCCCACCCCCTGCCCGCCGGCCCAGGGCCGTTACGTCACGGTGCGCGCCCAGGGGCGCGACTTCGTCCTCTACGGCGAGAGCAGCGGCACCGGCCGCCCCATCCTCGGCATGCACACCGCCGGCTCCGATTCCCGGCAATTCCACCGCCTGATGTGCGAGCCGCGCCTGGCCGAGGCCGGCTACGCGCTGACCACCTTCGACCTGCCGGGCCATGGCCGCTCGCCCGCAATCATGGAGCCCGGCGCCTGGGCGCTGACCACCGACCTCTACGCGGAACTCATCCTGGGCTTCCGCGAGGCCTGGGGCTTCACCGAGAACCCCGTGCTGCTCGGCGCCTCCATGTCCGGCGAGATCTGCCTGGAGATCGCCCTCCGCGCACCCGAGCGCTTCGCCCATATCGTCGCCTGCGAATCCTCCGAGCACATCGTGGGCCGCCGCACGCCCTTCCCGGACCATCCGCGCGTCAATGCCGCGATCTTCACGCCCGAATGGATCGAGGGGCTGATGGCCCCGCAATCCCCCGCCGAATGCGCGGCCGAGATCTGGTGGCACTACAGCCAGGGCGGCTGCGGCACCTTCCCCGGCGATATCATGTTCTACTCGGGCGACTGGGATGCGCGGGACCGCGTGCACCGCATCGACACGTCCCGCTGCCCGCTGACCATGCTCACCGGCGAATACGACTATTCCTGCACGGCCGAGCACTCGGCCGAGACGGCGGCGAAGATCAAGGGCGCCCGCTTCGCCATGATGCCCGGCATCGGCCATTTCCCCTTCGCGGAGAACCCCGCGCTCTTCGCGGGGCACCTGTTCCAGGCGCTGCGCGCTACTCGATCTTGATGCCGGCCGCGCGGATGATCGGCGCCCAGCGCGCATATTCCTCGCGCACGAAGCGGTCGGTCGTGGGCGCATCCATCCAGATGGATTCGCTGCCGAGGTCGCGCAGGCGGCCCTGCATCTGCGGCGTGTCCATGACTTCCTTCGAGAGGGCGGACATGCGGCTCACGATCGGTGCCGGCGTGCCGCGCGGCGCGAAGAGCCCGGTCCAGGAGCGCACGGCGTAGTCGGGCACGCCGCCCTCGGTCACCGTGGGCAGGTCCGGCCGGAGCGCCACGCGCTCGGCCGTGCAGACGGCGATGATGCGGATGCGCCCCGCCTCGGCCGGCGGGATCACGGTGGGCAGGTTCATGAAGCCGAGCTGGATGGTCCCCGCGATCAGGTCGCTCAGCACCGGGCCGCCGCCGCGATAGGGCACATGCGTCATGTCGAGCCCGGTCCGCATGCGGAACAGCTCGCCCGCCAGGTGGTTCGAGGAGCCGACGCCGGAGGAGCCGAAGCTCATGCCGCCCCGCATGGTGCGGATATGCGCGATCAGCTCCGGCACGTTGCGCACGGGCAACGAGGGATGGACCGCGATGACATTGGGCACATCCACCCACATCGCCATGCCGTGGAAGACCTCGCGCACGTCATAGCCCATCTCGCCCGAGATCAGCGGGTGGAACACATGGTTGGACGCCGAGGAGACGAAGAGCGTCTGCCCATCGGGCCGCGCCCGCATCGCCGCCCCCATGCCGACGGAGCCACCGCCGCCCGGGCGGTTCTCCACCAGGAAGGGATGGCCCAGCCGCGCCTCCAGCTGCGGCGAGAAGAGCCGGGCCACGACATCATTGGAGCCACCCGGCGCCCAGGGTACGATCATGTTGACCGGCCGCGTCGGCCAGGCCTCCTGCGCGCGCGCAAGGCCCGGGGCAAGGGCGGGGGCGGCGAGAAGCGGGGCGGCGAGCAGGTTGCGACGGCGCATGGTGATGGTCCTCCTGTTGAGCCCGCTATAGCATGCCGCGCCGTGAGGTGAATCACGCTCCATGGCGGCGGCGGCGCGGCCGGGTTAAGACGATACGGAACGGCATGAGATGAATGCGATGAGACGGCCCCTTTTCCTGAGCCTGCCCGCTGCCCTGCTGGCCGCCTGCGCCAGCCACACGCCGGGCATCGAGGCCGCGGGCGGCGATGCCTTCGTGCTCTCCCGCGCGCATGTCAGCGGCGTCGCGGCGGTGCAGGAGGGGCTGGCCCAGGCGCAGAGCTTCTGCGGCGAGCATGGGCGCCTTTTCCTGATGACCAACAGCCAGGTGGGCTCCAGCGACTACCGCCTGGATTTCCGCTGCGTGGCGCCGAACAACGTGCCGCCGCCGCCGGTGGTGTCCAGCGCGCCGCCGCCGCAGGCAGCCCGCGCCCCACGCGGCCGCCGCTCGCCCCCCCCGGCCGAGACGACCAGCACCGGCCCGGCGCTCGGCTTCGCCGCCAGCCTCCCGCCGGTCGAGCGCGACAACCGCCCTGTCACCGCCTGGCAGCCGGCCGATGCCAATGTGCTGCCGGTGAACCCGGCGGTGGCCACACAGGCCCTCTTCGCACCGCCGCCGGGGCAATCCTTTGCCGCCGCCGCGCCACCGCCGCGCCGCATGCCGCCCGCCGATGATTCGCCGCTGGTGATGCTGCCGCGCCTGGAAAGCGGCGCCGTGGCGCCCCAGGTCGTCGCCGCGCCGCCAGCCGCAATGGCCGCGCCTGGCGCATCGCCCCTGCCCGTCATCACGCGGCAGGAGCTGACGGGCGGCCTGCCGCCGATGCAGGCGGCCAGCCCCGCGCCGCCCCTGCCGGTGATCACCGCGGGCCAGCCCCTGCCCGGCTATGGCCTGGTGCCGAGCCCCAACCCGCTGCCCGGCGCGCCCAGCTCGCTGCCGCCCATCGCCGGCCCCGCGCGCATGCCGAGCTTCCCCGCGGCGCCGGCCACCGGCTTCCCCACGGGAACGACGAGCTTCACCCAGGGCTTCCGCTGAACCTTCAGTCGTAGACCTGGCTGAGCGTCTCGGCGACGAGGCAGGGGCGGGCATTGCCCTCCACCTCCATCTCGTTCTCGACGGTAAGGCGCACCCCGCCCTGGATCGGCTCGCAGGCCTTCAGCGTGAGGTGCAGCCGCACGCGGGAGCCGGCCGGCACCATCGCCGTGAAGCGCACCTTGTTGCTGCCGTAGTTCAGCGCGCGCGAACGGCGCTTGATCTGGTAGACCAGCGGTGAAAGCCGCGGCAGCAGCGAGAGCGTGAGAAAGCCATGCGCGATGGTCTTGCCGCCCGGCAATTCCCGCGCCGCGCGCTCGGTATCGATGTGGATCCACTGGTGGTCGCCCGTCGCCTCGGCAAACAGGTCAATGGTGCGCTGGTCCACCGTGTACCAGTCGCTGGTGCCGAGCTTCTTGCCGACCCATTGCGCCATGTCGGCGGGCTTTTCGATTTCGAGCATGCGTGCCTCCTTTTGCTTCCGGCGAAGCTTGCGGAGGCGCGGGCTAGTCGTCCAGCCCCACCAGGCCGCGCGCGAAATCCCGCGCCGCGAAGGGCCGCATGTCGGCCGCCTTTTCCCCCACGCCCACCGCATGCACCGGCAGCGCGAATTCCTGCGCCAGCGCCACCACCACGCCGCCCTTGGCCGAACCGTCGAGCTTGGTGACGACAAGGCCCGTCACATCCACCATCTCCTTGAAGACGCGCACCTGGCTGACGGCGTTCTGGCCCGTCGTGGCGTCGAGCACGAGCAGCGTGTCATGCGGGATGGTCGCGTCGTCGCGCTTGAGCACGCGCACCACCTTGCGCAGCTCCTCCATCAGGGCCGACTTGTTGTGCAGCCGCCCCGCCGTATCCACCAGCAGCACGTCGGCGCCGGCGGCGCGCGCATCGCGCAGTGCGTCGAAGGCGAGGCCCGCCGCATCGGCGCCGGGCTTGGCGGGGGCCACCACATGCGCGCCCGTGCGCTCGCCCCAGATCTGCAACTGCTCCACGGCGGCGGCGCGGAAGGTGTCGCCCGCCACCATCCAGACCTTCAGCCCCTCGGCGCGATACTGCTCGGCCAGCTTCGCGATGGTCGTGGTCTTGCCGGTGCCGTTCACGCCCACCACCAGCACCACATGCGGCTTGTGCCCGCGCGTGACGACCAGCGGCTGCGCGACGGGGGCAAGGATGCTCGCTATCTCCTCCGCCAGCGCCGCCTTCACCTCCTCGGTCGTCACCTCGCGGCCGAACCGCGTGCGGCGGAAGCTCTCGACGATGCGGCCCGAAGCACTGACGCCGAGATCGGCCGCGATCAGCGTCTCCTCCAGTTCCTCCAGCGCGGCGTCATCCAGCTTGCGCTTGGTGAAGACACCGCCGATGGCATCCGTCAGCTTGGCGGTGGAACGCGCGAGGCCAGCCTTGAGGCGGCCGAAGAAGCCCTGCGGCTGGGCGGGCGGCGCCTCGATGGGCGGCGTGATCTCGGCGGGCGGAAAGCTGGGCGGCGGCGGGATCTCGGCCGGCGGCGGCTCCCGGATCGGCTCGGGCGCGGGGGGCGGGGTTTCGGGCGGCGTGGGCGGCTGCACCGGCTCGGGCGGGGCGGGCGGCAGCTCGACGGGCGGCATCGGCACGCCGCTTTGCTCGGCCGGGGCGGGCGCCTTGCCGGTCAGCTTGCCCCAGAGATCACGCAGCGCCATCAGGCGGCCTCCGCCAGCAGGATGCGGCCATCCTGGCCAGTGACGCGCGCGCGGATCAGGCTGCCGCGTAGGGCGCCGGGCACGCGGATCGGCGCGAAATGCTGCGTGTGGCCCATGCCATCGGCCTCCATCAAACTGTGCTCCACCTGCCCCACGCGCCCGGCCAGGAAGCGCGCGCGCTCCGCCTCGCCCGCCGCACGCAGCCGGGCCGCGCGTTCGCGGCGCAGCGACATGGGCAGTTGCGGCATGCGGGCGGCGGGCGTGCCGGCCCGGGCCGAATAGGGAAAGACGTGCAGGAAGGCGAGACGCGCTTCCGCCACCAGCTCCAGCATCGCGCATAGATGGGCCTCCGTCTCGGTCGGGAAGCCGGCGATGAGGTCCGCCCCCAACGCCGCATCCGGACGCAAAGCGCGGGCGCGGGCGGAAAGTTGCAGCAGATCGGCGCGGGAATGGCGGCGCTTCATGCGCTTCAGGATCAGATCATGCCCATGCTGCGCCGAGAGATGCAGATGTGGCATCAGCCGCGCCTCCTCGGCGAAGACGCGCCAGAAATCCTCACCCAGGGCGGCGGGATCGAGCGAGGAGAGGCGCAGCCGCGGCAATTCCGGCACCTCGCGCAGGATGGCGCGGATCAGTGCGGGCAATTCCGGGTGGCTGGCCAGGTCCACGCCGGTCAGCACGATCTCGGCATGGCGGGTGGCGAGGTCCCGCACCGCCGCCACCGCCTCGGCAATGGACAGCGCCCGCGCCGGCCCGCGCCCCTGCGGGATGATGCAGAAGGTGCAGGCGTGGTCGCAGCCCTGCTGCACGGCCAGGAAGCCGCGCGTGCCGCCGCCCGCCGCGATCCCCATCGGTGCGGCGCGCTCGATCGGTGCCACCGGCGCGCCCCAGGCGGCGGGGTCGAGCTTCGCGCCATTGCCGATGACGCGCACCACACCCGGCAGCGCGGCCCAGGTTTCGGGCGCGATCTGCGCGGCGCAGCCCGTCACCAGGATGGGCCGGCCCGGGTGCTCGCGCGCGGCGCGGCGGATCGCCTGCCGCGCCTGGGATTCCGCCTCGCCCGTGACGGCGCAGGTGTTGACGATGAGCGCATCGGCGAAGCCGGCGCGGGCGGCCAGGCCGCGCATGGTCTCGCTCTCGGCCAGGTTCAGCCGGCAGCCGAAGGTAAGAGTATCAGCCAAGGGTGAGTTCGCCCCTGAAGGACGTCGCCACCGGCCCGCTCATCAGCACATGGCCATCCGCGCGCTGCTCGATCACGAGGTCGCCGCCCGGGAGCGTCACGGTGCAGCGCGCCTCCACGAGGCCGCGCCGCCGCGCATTCACCAGCGCCGCACAGGCGCCCGAGCCGCAGGCAAGCGTATAGCCCGCGCCGCGCTCCCAGACGACGAGCCTGATGTGATCCCGCGCCAGCACCTGCACGAAGCCTATATTGGCGCGTTCGGGCAGCAGCGGGTGATGCTCCAGCTCCGGCCCGATGCGGAACACATCGAGTGCCGCGAGGTCCTCCACGAAGAAGTTGGCGTGCGGATTGCCCATCGAGCAGCAGGCGGCATCGCTCACGCCATCCGCCGCCATGGGCACGTGCAGCGTGTCCATGTCGCGGGCCAGCGGCACGTCCTGCCAGGTGAGGCGCGGCGGGCCCATATCCACGCGGATCGTGCCATCGGCCTGGCGCTCCGCGCCCAGCATGCCGGCGATGGTGCGGATGGAAATGCTCTGCCGCCCCGTCTCGGCCAGCACGAGCGAGGCAACACAGCGCGTGCCATTGCCGCAGGCGCCGGCCTCGGTCCCATCGGAATTGTGAAAGCGGAAGAAGACATCGGCGTCGGCCGCCGGCTCCATCGTGATCATCTGGTCGAAGCCGACGCCGCGATGCCGGTCCCCCACCCAGCGGATGGTCTCGGGCGGCAGGGCGCGTGATTCCTCGCGCGCATCCAACAATGGCTTCTTGCGTGCATCCAGCACGACGAAGTCATTGCCCAAGCCATGCATCTTGAGGAAGGGGATCTGCATGGCCTGCATATAGGGCATGCAAAGACTTGGCGCGAAGGGGTGCGGAGGCCTATGTCCTGCCCGCATGACAACCTCCCCCCTTCTCCGCCTCGCCGGGCTGCTGGCCCTGGGCGCGCTCAGCGCCTGCGGCAGCAGCTATTCGGCCAATGAATATTCGGCGCGCGCCGTGCAGCAGGCCAATCCGGTCCAGCAGGGCACGATCGTCGGTTCGCGCCGCGTCGCCATCGCGGCGGGTGGCGAGACGGGCGCGACCGCGGGCGCCGCGGCGGGTGGCGCCGTGGGCGGCGCGGCGGCCGCCGGCAATTCCGTCAGCACGGCGCTGGGTGCGGTCGGGGGGGCGCTGCTGGGCGGCCTGGTCGGCACGGCGGCCGAGCGCGCCTCGGCCAACACCGACGCGGTGGAATACATCATCCGCAAGAACGGCGACGGCGAGTTGATCTCCGTCACCCAGCGGGACCAGGTGCCCATACCGCTCGGCACGGCGGTGCTGGTGATCGCGGGCAACCAGGCGCGCGTGGTGCCGGACTACATCGCCAGCCAGGCCGAGCCGCCCGCGCGCATCGGGCAGCGCCGCCCGGCCGCCACGCCGCGCCCGGAGCCCACCCCAGCCACGGCCCCCGCGCCGCCCGCCCCGGTGGCCGAGGCGCTGCCCCCCGCCGCCCCCCTGGCCCAGGCCGCGCCAGTCACACCCATGCCCGAGGCCAAGCCGGAACCGGCGCCGGAGGCCGCGCCGAGCCTGCCGCCCATCGCCGGACCCATGGACGCGGCGCGCGCGCCCTAGGCGTCCGGAACCTCATCCAGCGCAAAGAAGACCGGCTTGCCCGCCGCGCGGAACCGCGCCACCTCCGCATCCGCACCCGCCGAGGCGCCGCCCAGCCGCAGGCAGGCGTCGCAGCGCTCCGCCAGGGCGAGGCTGAGCGGCATCATGACCTCCTCGAAGGCGTCCGGCGTGTCGCCGGCGGCGGCGATGACCGGCAGCGCCATGTTCACGCCGATCACTGGCACATGGCCGCGTCGGAACACCGCGAGCGCCGCCTGGTTCATCGCGGCCAGCCGCACGGCGCGGGTCGCGGCATCCGCATGGCCCGCGCTGTAGGGTCCGGCCAGCATGATCCACATGGCAGGGCTGGTGCCACGCACGCGCCGGCCCGGCAAGCGCCCCCTGGACTTGAGGCCCAGGCCCCGCTAAAGACCCGCCTCCCTTGCCATGGCCGTTGGACAGCCTGGCGAGAGGAAACGCTTGCCTCCCTCGCATGGTGCGAGAGCCAGGGGCAGCCCAACCCACCGACAGGAGGGCCCGAATGTCCAAGATGAAGACCACTTCGAGCGCGAAGAAGCGCTTCAAGATCACGGCCACCGGCAAGGTCATGGCCGGCCCCGGCCGCAAGCGCCACATGCTCTCCAACCGCAGCCAGAAGGCGAAGCGCCAGAACCGCGGCTCCCAGGTTCTCGAACCGCAGGATGCCAAGACGGTGATGAACTGGCTGCCCTACGGGCTTCCCCGGTAAAGCCCCCGGCAAAGTACGGAAGGAGATAGAAATATGGCTCGTGTAAAGCGCGGCGTTACCGCCCATGCCCGTCACAAGAAGATCCTGGACCTCGCGAAGGGCTATGTGGGGCGCAGCTCCACCACCTATCGCGCGGCGCTCCAGCGGGTCGAGAAGGCGCTGCAATACGCCTACCGCGACCGCCGCAACAAGAAGCGCGATTTCCGCGGCCTGTGGATCCAGCGCATCAACGCCGCCACGCGTGAGCATGGGATGACCTATTCCCAGTTCATCGCCGGCATCAAGGCCGCCGGGATCGAGATGGACCGCAAGGTCCTCGCCGCTCTCGCCTTTGACGAGCCGGCGGCGTTTGCCGCCATCGTCGAGAAGGCCAAGGCCGCGCGCCCCACCGCCTGATCCGCGGTCGGACGTCGAGTATCCAGGGCCGCGGCGCGTGAGCGTTCGCGGCCCTTTTTCATGTTGATGGGACCACCTCATGTCCGATGATCTCGCGGCGCTCGCCGCCAGCACCGAGGCCGACCTCGCCGCCGCCACCGATCTGCGCGCGCTGGATGCCGTGCGCGTCGCCGTCCTCGGCAAGTCCGGCGCGCTGACCGCGCTGCTGAAGGGCCTGGGCGCCATTCCGGCGGAGAGCCGCAAGGAACGCGGCGCCGCCGTCAACGCGCTGAAGCTGCAGCTGGAAGCCGCGATCGAGGCGCGCAAGACGGTGCTGGATGCGGCAGCGCTCGACGCCAAGCTCGCCGCCGAAACCCAGGACATGACACTGCCGCCGCGCCCCTACGCGCCGGGCGGCACCGGTGGCATCCACCCCATCTCCCGCACCATCGAGGAGCTGACGGCGATCTTCGGCGCCATGGGCTTCAAGGTGGTGGAAGGCCCCGACATCGAGGGCGACTGGTACAATTTCGCGGCCCTCAACATCCCCGACCACCACCCCGCGCGGCAGGACCAGGACACTTTCTACCTGCCCGGGATGATCGAGGGCCGGCGCACCGTGCTGCGCACCCAAACCAGCCCGCTGCAAATCCGCACCATGATCGGCCAGGCCCCGCCCATCCGCGTCATCGCGCCCGGCCGCACCTATCGCGCCGACCATGACGCGACGCATTCCCCCATGTTCCACCAGGTGGAGGGGCTGGTGATTGATCGCGGCATCACGCTTGGCCACCTCAAGGGCTGCCTCACGGATTTCCTGCGCAGCTTCTTCGGCATCTCCGACCTGCCGGTGCGCTTCCGCAGCAGCTACTTCCCCTTCACCGAGCCCTCGATGGAGGTGGATATCGGCTGGAACCGCAAGACGGGCGAGCTCGGCGCCGGCACCGACTGGCTGGAGATCCTGGGCAGCGGCATGGTGCACCCCCGCGTGCTCGCCAATTGCGGCCTGGATGCGCGGGAGTGGCAGGGCTTCGCCTTCGGCATGGGCATCGAGCGCATCACCATGCTGAAGCACGGCATGGCCGATCTGCGCCCCTTCTTCGAGGGCGACACGCGCTGGCTGAGCCACTACGGCACGAACCCGCTTTCCCCCGCCTCCCTGCATGAGGGCGTGTGATGAAGTTCCCCCTGTCCTGGCTGCGTGAACACCTCGAGACCGAGGCCACCCTCGATCAGATCAGCACCACCCTCTCCGCCATCGGGATCGAGGTGGAGGGCATCGAGGACCGCGCGGCTGCCCTCTCGGATTTCCGCATCGCCCGCGTGATCGAGGCGGTGCAGCACCCCAATGCCGACCGGCTGCGCGCACTCCGCGTGGATGTGGGCGATGGGCGCGAGCTTTCCGTCGTCTGCGGCGCGCCCAATGCGCGCACCGGCATGCTGGGCGTGGCCGCCCTGCCCGGCGCCTTCATCCCCGGCACCGGCATCACGCTCAAGGCCGGCGAGATCCGCGGCGTGAAGAGCGAGGCGATGATGCTCTCGGCGCGCGAAATGGGCCTGGGCGAGGACCATTCCGGCATCGTGGACCTGCCGGAGGACGCACCCCTCGGCGCGCGCTATGTGGATTACGCGGGCCTGGATGATCCGATCATCGAGATCAAGGTCACGCCCAATCGCGGCGATGCGCTCTCCGTGCGTGGCGTGGCGCGTGACCTCGCCGCCGCCGGCTTGGGCCGCCTCAAGCCCTGGTCCGCGCCCGCGATCACGGCCACCTACGAGACGCCGCTGACCTGGCGCATCGAGGACCCGCGCGCCTGCACCTGGGCGCTGGGCCGCGCCGTGCGCGGCGTGAAGAACGGCCCCGCCCCGCAATGGCTCCAGGACCGGCTCACCGCCATCGGCCTGCGTCCCATCTCGGCGCTGGTGGATGTGACGAACTGGTTCACCTTCGCGCTCGGCCGCCCGCTGCATGTGTTCGACGTCGCGAAGGTGAAGGGCAGCACCCTCTCCATGCGCATGGCGCGCGCCGGCGAGGAACTGCACGCGCTGAACGGCAAGACCTACGCGCTGACGGAAGAAGATGGCGTGATCGCCGATGCCGCGGGCCCCGAGGCGCTGGGCGGCATCATCGGGGCCGAGCCCTCGGGCTGCGACGAGACCACCACCGAATGCTTCATCGAATGCGCGCTGTTCGACCCCGTGCGCGTGGCGCTCAGCGGGCGGCGGCACAACATCTTCACCGATGCCCGCGCGCGCTTCGAGCGCGGCCTGGACCAGTCCCTGCTGCCCGCGGCCCTCGACGCCGCGACGGCCATGATCATGGAGCTCTGCGGCGGCGAGGCCAGCACCATCAGCGAGGCCGGCGGGGAAGCGCCCTGGCGCCGCACCGCGACCCTGCGCTTCGAGCGCCTGGCCGGCCTCGGCGGCCTCGCTGTGGCACCCGACCTCGCGGTCGAGCGGCTGGAAGCGCTGGGCTTCACCGCCACGGAACGCGATGCGACGCAGGTCACCGTCGCCGTGCCGCCCTGGCGCAATGACATCGCGGCCGCCATCCATCTCGACCAGGACCCGACGCTGGCGGTGGAACGCGCGCGCATCGCGGCCGAGGGCTGCGCCGCCGTGGAAGCCGAGTGCGACCTGGTGGAGGAGGTGCTGCGCCTGGGCGGGCTGGATGCCGTGCCCTCCGTCTCGCTGCCCGTCACCTCGCCCGTGCCGCTGCCGGCGCTGGATGCGAAGCAGGTGCGCAGCAGCCTGGCGCGGCGCGTCATGGCCGCGCGCGGGATGCAGGAGGCGGTGACCTACGGCTTCCTGGAACGCCGGATCGCGGCATTGTTCGGCGAAACGCCGGAGGCGCTGCGGCTCGAAAACCCCATCGCTTCCGACCTCGACCAGATGCGGCCCACGCCCATCGCCTCGCTGGCGCTGGCCGCCGCAGGGAACGCCGCGCGCGGCTTCGCCGATGTGGCGCTCTGCGAAGTGGGCGGCGGCTATCGCGACACGACGCCCGCCGGGCAGCTTGCCATGGCCTGCGGCCTGCGCGCCGGCGCCACGCCCGCCAACTGGGCCGCCCCGGCGCGGCCGGTGGAAGCGCTGGACGCGAAGGGCGATGCGCTCGCCATCCTGGAGGCGCTGGCCGTCCCCATGGCGGCGCTCCAGGTCACGGCCGATGCGCCGGGCTACTACCACCCGGGCCGCTCGGGCGTGCTGCGCCAGGGGCCGAAGACGGTGCTGGCGCAGTTCGGCCAGCTTCATCCGCACCTCTGCGCCGCGCTCGACCTGCCGGCCGGCAGCGTCGCCTTCGAGGTCTTCCTCGACGCCATTCCCGAGCCCAAGCGCCGCAAGAAATCCGCCCCGGATCTCTCTTCCTTCCAGCCCCTGCGGCGCGACTTCGCCTTCCTGGTGGATGCGAGCGTCCCGGCCGACAAGCTCATCCGCGCCGCGGCCGGCGCCGAGCGCGCGCTGATCACCGAGGTCACGCTCTTCGACCGCTATGCGGGCGAGCGCGTGGCGGAGGGCAAGGTCAGCCTTGCCCTCCAGGTGACGCTGCAACCGCGCGAGCGCACCCTGACCGATGCCGAGATCGAGGCGGTGGCGGCGAAGATCGTCGCCGCCGTCACCAAGGCGACGGGAGCCACGCTGCGGGGGTGACCCAGTTCGGTTGACAGTTTTGAGGGGGGCGATTACGTCCCCCCTCGTTGGCGGCGTAGCTCAGCTGGTTAGAGCACGGCACTCATAATGCCGGGGTCAGCGGTTCAAGTCCGCTCGCCGCTACCAACACTTCCGGGACAGCTGACGGCGCCCGGGTCCAGCCATTCCTCGTCCGGCCCACTCGGAAGCCTTCGCGGCCTCATGCACCGACTTGGCGCGGGGCCAGATTGGCACGCGGCTGACCACGCCGCTGCGCCTCTGGTATGCTGCCGGCCCAGCGAGAGTTCCCCCCTCCATGCGCCTTCTTCACACCGCGGACTGGCATCTCGGCCGCGCGCTCTGCGGGCAATCCTTCCATGCGGAGCAGGAGCGCCTGCTGACCGGCGCCTTCCTCGACATCCTGCGCGAGACGAAGCCCGATGCCGTGCTCCTCGCCGGCGATGTCTATGATCGCGCCCTGCCACCGGCCGAATCGGTCGAGCTGCTGGACGAGGTGCTGCAACGCGTGGTGCGCGGCCTCGGCATCCCCGTGGTGATGATCGCGGGCAATCATGACGACGAGCGGCGTCTAGCGTTCGGCGCACGCCTGCTGCGCGCGTCCGGCCTGCACATCTGCGACAGCGCCATGGGCTGCGCCTTCGCCTTCGAGGATGCGCACGGGCCGGTCAGCATCCTCGCCGCCGGCTACGGCACCCCCGCCTTGCTGGCCGGCCTCTTCGGCGAGGCGGCGGGCATCACCACCCATGATGCGGGCTTCGCCGCCGTTGCCGCGCATCTGCGCGGGCTGGCGCCGCGAGGCGCGCGCAGCGTCGTCGTCGCGCATGCCTTCATCTCGGGCGGGCTGACCAGCGAGAGCGAGCGCATGCTGCAAGTCGGCGGCAGCGGCGCCGTCTCGGCCGCGCATCTGGAGGGCTTCCACTACACCGCCCTCGGCCATCTGCACCGCCGCCAGAGCATGGCGGAAGGCCGCATCGCCTATTCCGGCTCGCCGCTGGCCTATTCCTTCGCCGAGGCGGGCGGCGCCAAATCCGTGACGCTGGTCGAGCTCGACGCGGCGGGCAACGTCACCACCGAGGACATCCCGCTCACGCCGCGCCATCCGCTGCGCGTGCTGCGCGGCACGCTGGACGAGGTCCTGGCCATGGCCGAGGGCCCGGGCCGCGAGGATTGGCTGCAGGTGATCCTCACCGACCGGCAGTTCGGCGCCAAGGCGCTGCTGCAGGAGCGCTACCCCGCCCTGCTCGAACTGCGCTTCGAGGCGCCGCTCCTCCCCGGCGGGGCCAGCGCCACGCCCGGCGCGCGCCTCCCGCAGGATCCGCTGGCGGCGCTGATGGCCTTCCGCGCCGCCATCGGCGCCGGCGAACTCGCCGCCGAGGAGCGCGAGGCCGCGATCCAGGCTATCACCACCGCCATCCGCCAGGAGGGCTGAGCCGATGCGCCCGGAAGTCCTCCGCCTCTCCGCCTTCGGCGCCTATGCCGCTGCGCAGGAATTCGACCTGGCGGCACTTGGCCCGCACCGCCTTTTCCTGATCCATGGCCCGACCGGCGCGGGGAAGACCACGCTTCTGGACGCCATCTGCTTCGCCCTCTTCGGCCAGAGCAGCGGCGAGGAGCGCGGCGCGACGGATCTGCGCAGCCACCACGCCACGCCCGCGACCGAGACCTTCGTGGAGCTGGATTTCGCCCTGGGCGAACGGCGCTACCGCATCCGCCGCACGCCCGCGCAAAGCATCACCGGCACGCGCGGCAGGCCGGTCCAGCGCACACCTCAGGTGACGCTCTGGCAGCGCGGGGCCGATGGCGCGCTGGCCGTGCTGGCCGAGAAGACCACCCCCGTCGCCGACCGCATGACCGAGCTGCTGGGTTACCAGGCCGATGAGTTCCGCCAGGTGGTGCTGCTGCCGCAGGGCCGCTTCCGCGAATTGCTCACGGCCGCGCCCGATGACCGGCAGAAGATCCTGGCGACGCTGTTCCGCACCGCGCTCTACAAGCGCATCCAGGCCGGCTTCGCGGAGATGGAGGCCAAGGCCAAGGCCGCGGCCAACGAGGCCAGGACCCAGCGGGAGACGCTGCTGGCCGAAGCCCGCGCGGAGACGCCCGAAGCCGCGGCCGCGAGCGCCGCGAACCATGTGGCGGCACTGGAAGAGGCGATGCGCCAGGCCGCCGGCGCGACCGCCCTCGCCCAGGCCGCCGCCGCCACCGTCGCCGAGGGCCGCCGCGGCGCCGAGCGCCTGAAGGCCGCCGCCGAGGCTGCCACGGCACTCGCGACGCAGGAGGCTGAAATCCCCGCGATGACCGCCGAGCGCGCGCGGCTCGACGCCGCCCGCCGCGCGCAGGGCCTGGCGGGCGAGGAGGCCACGCTCCGCGCCACGCGCGACGCCGCGCAGGATGCCGCCGCGCGCGCCCAGGCCGCGCAGGAGGATGCCGGCAAGGCGCAGGCACGCGGTACCGCCGCCACCCGCGCCCTCGGCGACGAGGCCGCCCGCGCGCTGGAGCTGGAACGCGCGAGGCGCCAGCTGCACGAGCTGGAAACGCTGCGCGAACGTGCCGCGGCACTCGGCGAAAGCGCGCGCCTGGCGCAGGAGGCGGAGGCCGCCCTTGCCCGGGCCACCGCAGCGCGCGATGCGGCGCGCGCCAGGCTGGAGGCCGCCCGCGCCCAGGCCGAGGCCGCCGCCACCGCCCGGCAGGCGGCGGCGATGCTCGCCGCGCAGCTTGCGCCGCGCCGCGCCGCCATGAGCCAGGCCGCGCAACAGGCAAAGGACGCGGCGGCGCTGACGGAGGCCGAGGCCAGCCTCGCCGCGGCACACGCCGCGCTGGCCCAGGCCGAGGCCGAAGCCGCCAAGGCCAGCGCCACGCGCGACCAGGCCCAGGCCGCGCGCGCCGCCGCCGATGAAGCCGCCTGGGCCGCCGCCGCCGGAGAGCTCGCGCTGCAGCTGCATGCGGGCGAGCCCTGCGCCGTCTGCGGCAGCACCCACCATCCGCACCCCGCCACGCCCGCCGCCACGACCGGCGAAGACCGCGCGGCGGCGGCGCGGCGGGAGGAGGCGGCGCGGGCCGCGCATCTGGCGGCGAGCACCCGCCTCACCCGCGCGCAGGGCGAGGTGCAATCCGCCATCACGCGGCGCGACGACCTGGCCCGCCGCCTCGCCGAGCCGCTGGCGGAAGGCGCCCTCGCCGCCACAAAGGCCGCCTTCCAGGCCGCCGAGCACGCGGCCACGCGCCTTCCCGCCCTCGACACGGCCCTGGCCCAGGCCGAGGCGGCGCGGCACAGCGCCGAGGTCGCGCTGAACGCGCAGGAGGTGGCGCGCGCCACCGCGCAGGAAGCGGCGACCAGCGCCCTCGCCGCCCACGCCACGCGGCTGGAATCCGTGCCGCCGGAGGCGCGGGACGCAAAGGCACTCGCCAGCACGCTCGCCAACGCGCGGGCGAAGCTCGCCACCCTCGCAACCGGGCTCGAGCGCGACCGCAAGGAGCAGGCCGCCGCTGGTGCCGCGCTCCAGGCGGCGAAAGCCACGGCCGCTGCCGCCGTCACCAGCGCAGACGCCGCGCAGGTCGCGCTGGACGCCGGCAAGGCCAGGATGCGCGCCGCCTGCGCCGCCGCCGGCTTCGCCGATCTCGCCGCCTATGCCGAAGCCCGCCTGGCCCCCGCCGCGATGGAGGCGCTCGCTGCGCGCATCGCGGATTTCAACCTCCGGCTGGAGATGGCCCGCGCCGCTGCCCTGCGCACCGCGCGCGACGTCGAGGGCCTCGCCGCACCCGACCTCGCCGCATTGGAAGGTGCTGCGCTGGCGGCACAGGAAGCGGCGCGCGCCGCGACCGTGCTGGAGGGTGAGGCACGCGCGCATGCTGAGCAATATGCCGGCCTCGCGCAGCGCATCCAGGCGGCGGACGCGGCCTTCGCCGCCGCCCGCCAGCACCACGCCCTGCTCGACACGCTGCGGCGCCAGACGCGCGGCGAGAACCCGCGCCGCATGGATTTCGAAGGCTTCGTGCTGGCCAGCCTGCTGGACGAGGCGCTGGCCGCCGCCAATGCCCATCTCCATCGCATGATGGCCGGCCGCTACCACCTCACCCGGCGCGAGGACCCGAGCCGCGCCAACATCGCGATCGGCCTCGACATCGAGGTCTTTGACGAACACACGGGGCAGTCCCGCCCTGCCGGCACGCTCTCGGGCGGCGAGGGCTTCTGCGCCGCGCTGGCCCTCGCCCTCGGCCTCGCGGAGACCGTCCAGGCCCATGCCGGCGCGCGCCCGGTGGACACGCTGCTCATTGACGAGGGGTTCGGCAGCCTGGACGAGGAGGCGCTGGACAAGGCGATGGAGGTGCTGGCTGGCCTGCAGGGCGGCTCACGCCTGGTCGGCATCATCAGCCATGTGGCGGAGCTGAAGACGCGCATCCCCGCGCGGCTGGAAGTCACCCCCGGCCTCAGGGGCAGCAGCGCGCGCTTCGTTCTGGGCTGAGCGCGGCAGACACGAAACGGGGCGGGCGCCATGCGCCCGCCCCTGTCACACCTCCGTTCAGCTGTAGGTGCAGATGAACCGGATCGCGCGGCCCACATCCACCGCGGAAGGCGCCCCCGAGCCGGCCGGGTTGTTCACCCGCAGCGTCAGGAACTGCACATCCGCCTGCTGCCAGGCGGTGAGGTTGATCGTCGCGACATGGCGCACCACGACGAAGCGGTTGCCACCGATGGTGATCTCGTTCACCGCCAGCATCCTCGCCGTCATCGGACGGTTGCCGCGGTTCTGGAACTGACCGTGATATTGCACCTGCGCCGTGCGACCGTCCGAGATGACGTTGGCGTAGAGCGAATTCGTGGTCAGCACGTTCTCGCAGTAGGTCGGAAGGCCCTGGGCGGCGGCCGGGCCGGGCTGGGCGAAGCTCACCACCGCGGCGGCCGCGGCGGCGAGGCCAATGGTTTTGCTGAAGGCCGTGGTCTTGCTGAAGAATGTCATGGCACCGTTTCCTTTTCTCGTGGAGTGCATCATCCACAAGCGAAACTATGCACAGGACCGACGATAGGTAAAACAATGTAAATCCGATTGATAATATCGGCGTCAACTATCGTGACGCCGATCGGCCCGGATCACACGTCCAGATTCGCGACCTTCAGCGCATTGCCCACGATGAACTCGCGGCGCGGCTCCACCACATCGCCCATCAGCGTCGAGAACACGCTCTCGGCATCCTCGGCGTCATCCACGCGCACCTGCAGCAGCGTGCGGACCGCGGGGTCCAGCGTGGTCTTCCAGAGCTGGTCCGGGTTCATCTCGCCCAGGCCCTTGAAGCGCTGGAAGGAGAGACCGCGGCGGCCCTGCGCCAGGATGCGGTCGAAGGCGGCGAGCGGGCCGCGCACCGCGGCCTCGTTCCCCTCGAAGGCGAGCTTTGCGCCGGCCTCGAACTCGGCGCTGAGCTTGGTGCGGCGGTCATCCAGCCAGCGCGCCTCGCTGCTGCGCAGTGCCGCCGCCGTCAGCGTGTGGCGCTCAGCCACGCCACGCACCATGCGGTGCATGTGGATGCCCGCCTCATCCACGGAGGCCTTCCAGCCACGCTCGGCCGGCGGCGCCATGGCATCGAGGCGGCTCACGAAAGCCTGCGCGCCCTCCATGGCGCGCTGCGTGTCGGGCGTCAGGATGCCGGCCATCGCCGCCTGCTCGACGATCTCGACCGGCACATTGGCGGCGAGCCTGCGGATGCGCGAGGTGGTCTGGCGCAGCCCCTCCACCACCTCGGCCAACTCCTCGCCGGTGACGACGCGGCCATCGGCCAGCGTCATCCGCGCGCCGGACGTCGCCTTCTCGATCAGGTAGTCCTCCAGCGCGCGGTCATCCTTCAGATACCGCTCATCGCTGCCGCGCTTGGCGCGGTAGAGCGGGGGCTGCGCGATGTAGAGATGCCCGCGCTCGATCAGCTCCGGCATCTGCCGGAAGAAGAAGGTCAGCAGCAGCGTGCGGATGTGCGAGCCATCCACATCCGCGTCTGTCATGATGATGATCTTGTGGTAGCGCAGCTTGTCGGCCGAGAAGCCGCCCTTCGCCGGCTCGCCCGTGCCGATGCCGGTGCCGAGTGCCGTGATCAGCGTGCCGATCTCCGCACTCGCCAGCATCTTGTCCACGCGGGCGCGTTCCACGTTCAGGATCTTGCCCTTGAGCGGCAGGATCGCCTGGTTCGCGCGGTTGCGCCCCTGCTTCGCCGAACCACCCGCGCTGTCACCCTCGACGAGGAAGAGCTCGCTCTTGGTCGGGTCCTTCTCCTGGCAATCCGCGAGCTTGCCGGGCAGCGTGGAGATGTCGAGCGCGTTCTTGCGCCCCACCTTCTCACGCGCCAGCTGCGCCGCCTTGCGCGCAACCGCTGAGAGCACGACCTGGTCGAGGACCAGCTTCGCCTCCTTCGGATGCGTCTCGAACCAGTGCGACAGCGCGTCGGCCACAGCCATGTGTACCACCGGCTGCACCTCGGAGGAGACGAGCTTGTCCTTGGTCTGCGAGCTGAACTTCGGGTCCGGCACCTTGACCGAGAGCACGCAGGTCAGCCCCTCGCGCATGTCGTCGCCGACGAGCTCGATCTTTTCCTTCTTCGCGAGGTCCTCGGCGTATTTGGAGACGATGCGCGTCAGCGCCTGGCGGAAGCCCGCCTGGTGCGAGCCGCCATCGCGCTGCGGGATGTTGTTGGTGAAGCAGAGCATCACTTCGCGCGGCGAATTGGTCCACCACATCGCGAGCTCGACGCGGATGCCCTCGCCTTCCTTCGCGATGACGCTGATCGGCGGCTTGAACAGCGGCTCCTTGCCCTTGTCCAGCCACTCGACGAAGGCGACGAGGCCGCCATCGAACTTGAACTCGGCGGTCTGCGCCGGGACGTGGCGGTCATCGCGCAGCGTGATGGCGAGGCCGGAATTGAGGAAGGCCAGCTCGCGCAGGCGGCGCTCCAGGATGTGGAAGTCGTATTCCACCTGGGTGAAGGTCCCGGCCGAGGGCTTGAAGGTGACCTGCGTGCCCTGCGCATGCTCCGATGGGCCGATGATCTTCAGCGGCTGCACCGTGTCGCCATGCTCGAACCGGATGAAATGCTCGGTCCCGCCGCGCCAGATCCGCACTTCCATCCATTCGCTGAGCGCGTTGACCACAGCGGCACCCACGCCGTGCAGACCGCCCGAGACCTTATAGGAATTCTGGTTGAACTTGCCGCCCGCATGCAGCCGCGTCAGCACGACTTCGGCGGCGGAAATCCCTTCCTCGGCGTGGATGTCCACGGGGATGCCGCGGCCGTCATCGGTGACGGAAACGCTGCCATCGCCGTTCAGCACGACGTCCACGCGGCTCGCGAATCCGGCCTGCGCCTCGTCCACGGAATTGTCGATGATCTCGAAGGCCATGTGGTGCAGGCCCGAGCCGTCATCGGTGTCGCCTATATACATGCCGGGGCGCTTGCGCACGGCCTCGAGGCCGCGCAGCACGGTGATCGAGGCGCCGGTGTAGTCGGCATCCGAAACCTGGTTCAGGGGTTCGTCACCGGTCGGGGAATCGCTGCTCATCGGGAATCGGAAAACCTCTGGAAGAACCTACGGTTTATGCCCGATTTACGCGCCCAGGGACAGGGGCGCCGGATGGGCCTCCCCCGGGGCGATTCGCCAATGTTCGGCCCGGCCCGCGAGGGGAGCGAAGACCTCGGCATCGGTGCCCGTGAGGAAGCATTGCGCGGGCAGGCCAGCGAGTGCAGCAAACAGGGCACCGCGCCGGGCCTCGTCCAGATGCGCGGCCACCTCATCCAGCAGCAGCAGGGGCGCGAAGCCCCGCGCGGCGGCGATCAGCCCGGCATGGGCCAGCACGGTCGAGATCAGCAGCGCCTTCTGCTCGCCGGTCGAACACAGGCCGGCCGGCATGGCCTTGGCGGCGTGGGTGAAGATCAGGTCCGCCCGGTGGGGGCCACTCAGCGTCGCACCCGCCGCGCCATCCCGCGGGCGGGAGGCGGCCCAGGCGTCGCGCAGCGCTTCCTCGGCGGCGAGTGCGGGCATCTCCTCCAGCAGGGCCGCCGCCGGGCATTGCAGGGCGAGGATGGCGGCCGGGAAGGCGCTCTCGGGCAGGGCTGCCTGCGCGGCATTCAGCCGCGCCACCAGCGCCCGTCGGGAGGCCGCGATGGCGATGCCGTGCCGCGCCATCGAATCCTCCAGCGCGGCCAGCCAGGCAGGCTCGGCGCGGCCCTTCTGGAGCAGGCGGTTTCGGCCGGCCATGGCGGATTCATAGGCGGTGGCCTCGCGGGCCAGATGCGGCTCCAGCGCCATCGCCAGCCGGTCCAGGAAGCGGCGCCGGCCGCCGGCGCTCTCCTGGAACAGTCGGTCCATCTGCGGCGTGATCCAGACGGCGGCGACACGCTCGGCCAGCTCCGCCTGGGCGCGCAGCTTCTCGCCATCCAGGCGGAAGGCGCGGCGGTCGGCGCTGCCCTCCTCCAGGCTGCCGGTGCCGATCTCGAAGCCGCCCAAGCCATCGTCGAACGTGCCCGAGACGCTCCAGCTTGGTCCGCCCTGTCGCGCCACCTCGCCGATGCGGGCGCCGCGCAGGCCGCGCCCTGGACCCAGCAGGCTGATCGCCTCCAGCAGGTTCGTCTTGCCCGCGCCATTGGGCCCGGTGAAGACCTGCATGGGCTCGGCAAAGCGCAGCTCCGCCGCGGCATAGGAGCGGTAGCGCGTGAGGCGGAGGCGCGTGAGGCGGAGCATGGCGAAGGGCGGCCCAAGGGGCTGCGCGGTTCCTTTGGAAGGCGGGCGGCCCTTATGCCCTGGCTTCGCGCCAAAGCCCAAGTTTCTCCTGCGCCGCGCGGTCGGAATAGGCGAAGAGCACCAGCTCGCTCGCCGCTTCCAGCTCCAGCGCGGCCCAGGAGGGAACGACGAATCCGTCGCGCTCCATCAACGCGAAATCCTGCCCGGCGATGCGAGCCGTGCCGCGGCCGGAAACGACGACGAAGATCGTGCCATCCGTGGCTTGCCGGGGCCGCGTGATAAAGCCCGCCGGCAGTAATCGCACATGCGCCGCGATGGTGGGCATCACCGGCCCGCCATCGGCCGGGTTGGTGAATTCCAGCGCATGGCCGAGATGCGGATCGGGCGCGTCATGCGCGGCGATGGCGCGCAGCGCCGCATGCCATTCGCTGAAGGGGTAGTGGAACAGCGGCAGGCTGGCCGGGCGGCGCGCCGCCGTGCTGCCCGCGAAGGGGCGCAGGTTGCGGCCGTAGCGCGCGCGCGTGTCGCCCGCCGGCGCCGTCTCGGGATGCGCGGCTTCCGGCAGGCGCTCGGCGAAGCTTGTCTCGAAGAAGCGGACCATGGGGATGTCGAGGCCGTCGAGCCAGATCATCGGCGCGTCGCTGCTGTTGCCGTGGTCATGCCATTGCCAATTGGGCGTGAGCACGAGGTCGAAGGGCCGCATCACGGCCTTCTCGCCATCCAGCGCGGTGAAGGCGCCGTCACCCTCCATCACGAAGCGCAGGGCGCATTGCGTGTGGCGATGGCAGGGCGCGACCTCCCCCGGGAGAATGAGCTGCAGGCCGGCATAGAGCGAAGGCGTGGCGCAGGAGGAGCCCGGCAGGCTCGGATTCTCCATGATGAGCACGCGGCGCTCGGCCTGTTCCGCGCTGATCAGCGCGCCGGCCCGCATCAGGAACTCCCGCGCCTCGGCGTAGCGCCACAGCACCGGTGCGGCGACGGAGCGCGGCGTGGGCGTGACCAGGCCATGCAGCACCTCCCAGAGCGGATGCAGGTTGCGGGGTTCCATCTCGGCATAGAGCTGCTGCAGCGCTGCGGCGCTGGTGGGGGGATGGTCCATGGCGCGCTCCCGCGGGTTGCATGCAGATCTTAGGGGAGAGTCGCGCGGGAGTAAAAACGTCTCAAAAAACACTATTTAGTCTTTTAAATAAACAAATTGCAGGTTAGACACAATTATAGGTTTCATTCGTTAACGGGTCGTGTATAAGAATGTCAGGTGCAACCTCCAACTGTAAGGAAATTGAGAATGTCTGATCGTACTGAGATTAACCGCGGTGAGATTGTTCTGATGGCGCTGCGCTTCTCGCTCCTCGCCGCCTCCGCAGCTCTGGTCGGCGTCCTCGGCCATGTTGCCTGGAAGATCATCTCCGCCTGACCAACCCGGCCGCCCCACCCGACGGGGTGGGACATGGCCACACGGTCCTGCGGCGTCGCGGCCCCCCCTCCCGCGCTGCCACATGACCGCCTTGCCCGACCGAACCGATTTCGGATCAGGCGCCCTACCCAGGGCACCTTGATCCCGGCCTCCGCCGCTCCCCCCCTTTTCCCGCGGCGGAGGCCTTTTTTATCCCGCCTCCGGACCCGCCAGGGGCCGGGGGCACACCGCCCCAACCCCTCCCGGGGGGTGCGGGCAGCAGCGGCCGACACCCAGGCCGCCGTGATCCGCCGCGGATAATCCGCTAAGGCTCACGGCATGCGCATCCGACCGATTGCCACACTTGGGCTTGGCGCCCTCATCTCCGGCGCCTTGCTCCTGGCCTCCACCATCCCCCACCCCCCCTTGGTGGAGGCCCTTCCTCTCCCCGAGGCGCTCTTCCTCGCCTGTATCGCCCTGCTGACGCCCTGGATCGCGCTTGCCACGGTCAATGCGCTGCTGGGCGGCGCCATCCTGCTCTTCACGCGCGACCCGCCGGCCCATGTGGTGCCGGCGCTGCGCGGCCTCGACCTCACGAAACCCGTGCCCGAGGGCCGGACCGCCATCGCGCTCTGCCTCCGCAATGAGGAGATGGCGCCCATCCTCGCCGCGCTCGGCCCGCTGCTGGATGGCCTGCCCGCCAGCCATTTCAGCCTCTGGTTCCTCTCCGACACGCAGGACCCCGAAGCCCGCGCCGCCGAGGACGCGGCGCTGGCCGGCTGGCGCCCCCAGGATGCAGCCCGGATCCACCTCCGCCGTCGCGACGTGAATACCGGCTTCAAGGCCGGCAATGTCATGGAGTTCCTGGAGAACGAAGGCGCCGACTACGACTACCTGCTCTGCCTCGACGCCGATTCCGAGATGACGCCTGACGCCGTGATGAAGCTGGCCCTGGCACTCGACGCCGCGCCGCGCATCGCCATCCTCCAGCAATTGATCGTGGGCCGGCCGGTCGCGGCGGCCTTCCCGCGCCTCTTCCAGTTCGGCATGCGGGCGGGGATGCGCGCCTGGGCCACGGGCCAGGGCTGGTGGCAGGGGCCGAAGGGCCCCTATTGGGGCCACAACGCGCTGATCCGCATCGCCCCCTTCCGCGAGCACGGCAAGCTCGACACCCTGCCCGACGGCTCCACTATCCTCAGCCATGACCAGGTGGAGGCGATCCGCCTGCATGGCGCGGGCTGGGAGGTCTGGTGCCTGCCGGAAGAGGCGGGCAGCCTGGAGGGCAATCCGCCCGCGCTACCAGAATTCATGGCGCGGGACCTGCGCTGGGCCGCGGGCAACATGCAATACCTGCCCCTGCTGCGCCGGCCGGGGCTTTCCGCCATGGCGCGCTTCCAGCTCATCCAGGCGATCCTGCTATTTCTCTGCGCGCCGCTCTGGGTGCTCGCCTTCGCGCTGGCCGCGCTGCTGGCGGCCCTCGGCCGCTTCGACGGGATAAGCGCCGCGCATCTCGCCGCCATCATGGCGATCTTCTGGGGCGCCCAGCACGCGCCCAAGCTCGCGGGCTATGCCCAGGTGCTGCTCCAGGGGCGGGAGGCGGCGCGCTATGGCGGGCGCGGCCGCTTCGCGTCGGGCGCCGTGGCGGAAATCCTCTTCACCACCATCCTCTCGCCCATCTCCTGCGTGAACAAGGCACGGTTCCTGGCGGCCCTTCCCTTCGGCGCGCGCATGGGCTGGGCCGCGCAGAACCGCGCGGCGCGGGGCGTCACCTGGGGCGATGCGGCGCGGCTGCTCTGGTTCCACACGCTGGTGGGCGTGCTGGCCTTCGGCGTCCTGGCGCTGACGGCCCCCTGGGCCATCTGGTTCGCCCTGCCCTGGGCCGGCGGGCTGTTGCTGGCGGTTCCCTTCTGCGTCGCCACCTCCTCGGCCGGCGTCGCCCGCTTCCTCACCGCGCGCGGCTGGGCCGCGACGCCGGAGGAAGTGTCTCACCGAATGGCGTAAAGCAGCAGCAGCGTCTGCTGGAAGGGGCTCTGGTTGTCGTCCGAGACGAGGACGACGAGGTTCCGCCCGCCATGCCGCGCGACAGCGACCCCTTCCCAGTTCTCGGCCGGGGCGTCGGGCGGCAGGTCCAGCCAGGTCTCGCCCGCCAGCGGCGCCGCCCCGCGCAGCGCCGCCGCCGGGACATGCGCGAGGCGCCCGGTGAAACCGCCGAAGATGGAAAAGCGCCGCTCCAGCACCAGCGCGCCGCCATCGGGCAGGCCGGCGGCATCGGTCGGCTCCAGCCCGGGCGCGGGCAGGTAGCTGGTTCGCCGCCAGGTGACGCGGCCGCCCGCCATCGTGCCGAGCCAAGCCGCGCGGCTCTCGGGCCCCGCGAACCCCGGCAGGGCTTCCGCCAGCGCGAGAAGCCGGCCATCGGCCAGCAGGGCCAGCCCCTCCAGCCCACCATTGGCGGGTGCCGCCTCGATGCCGGGGGGCGCGTCGAAGGCAAGGCCAGGGCCGGCAAGGTCCCGGAAACGCTGGATCCGGTGCCGCCGCTCGAAGCCTACCAGCCAGTCGCCATCCGGCAGGCGCGCGAGGCTTTCCGCATCGCCCGGCGGGCCGCGCCGCAGCGGTTGGCCCGCCGCATCGCGCAGCGGCCCGTGCTGCACCGCACCTATGCCGGTGAGGCGCCCCTCACGCAGCAGCAGGGGCGCGCGCCACCAGCGGCCGAGGTCGCTGATGGCGGTGAGCGTGAGGTCCGGCGCAAGATGCAACGCCGAGAGGCCGCCAAAGCCCCAGCCCGCGGTGTCTAGCGCGAGTGCGCCGAGCGGCTCCAGGAAGGGGCGCGCGGGTGCCACGAGCACCGGCGCGCTGGCCTGGGCACAGCCGGGCAGCAGCGCCAGGCCGGCCAGGAGCGCGCGGCGGTTCAACGGATCAGCCGGCCCGCCGCTACAGGATGGCCGGCGCACGCTCGGCGGAGGCGCGATGCCAGGCCTCGGCCGCATCCTCGTCGAAGAGCTCGGTGAGCTTCTTCATCATGGTGCCGCCCAACTCCTCGGCATCCACGATCGTCACCGCGCGGCGGTAATAGCGCGTGACATCATGGCCGATGCCGATGGCGATGAGCTCCACCGCGTTGCGCGTCTCGATCTCCTTGATCACCTCGCGCAGGTGGCGCTCCAGGTAATTGCCGGGGTTCACCGAGAGCGTGCTGTCATCCACCGGCGCGCCGTCGCTGATCACCATCAGGATGCGGCGATGCTCGGTGCGGGCCAGGATGCGCTTATAGGCCCAGTGCAGCGCCTCGCCGTCGATGTTCTCCTTGAGCAGCCCCTCGCGCAGCATCAGGCCGATGGCGCGGCGCGAGCGGCGCCAGGGCGCATCGGCGCCCTTGTAGATGATGTGGCGCAGATCGTTCAGGCGGCCGGGATTGCGCGGCTTGCCCTCCTGCACCCAACGCTCCCGCGCCTGCCCGCCCTTCCAGGCGCGCGTGGTGAAGCCGAGGATCTCGACCTTCACGCCGCAGCGCTCCAGCGTGCGCGCCAGGATGTCGGCGCACATGGCGGCGACGGTGATCGGCCGTCCGCGCATCGAGCCGGAATTGTCGATCAGCAGCGTGACGACGGTCTCGCGGAAATCCGCCTCGCGCTCATGCTTGTAGGAGAGGGCGAGCGTCGGGTTGGCCACCACGCGCGCGAGGCGCGCGACGTCGAGGATGCCCTCCTCCAGGTCGAAATCCCAGGCGCGCTGCTGCTGCGCCATCAGGCGCCGTTGCAGCCGGTTGGCGAGCTTGGAGACCACGCCCTGCAAATGCTGCAGCTGCTGGTCGAGCTGCTGGCGCAGCCGCGTCAGCTCATCCGGATCGCAGAGGTCATCGGCCTCCACCACCTCGTCGAATTGCGTCGAGAAGGCACGGTAGCGCGTGGTGTCGTCGGTCTGCGGGACTTCCTTGCGGGCCTGCGGGCCGCCGGGCTTCTCGTCGCCTTCGGCGGCGGCGCCCTCTTCCTCGCTGTCCTGCGCTTCCTCGTCTGCGGCCTCGCCCTCCATGCTCTCGGGCTCGGCGCCCTGCATGGATTCCTGCTCCTGGCTTTGCGCCTCGCCGGCGCTGGCCTGGTCCTGCTGGGTGGACTGGTCGCCGCCCTCGTCGCCTTCCTCGTCCTGGTCGGCCTCGCTTTCCGTCTCGGCCTCGGCGAGGTCGAGCGCGGTCAGCAGCTTGCGGGCGGCGCGGGCGAAGCTTTCCTGGTCGTCGGTGGAGGAGACCAGCTCCTCCATCGCGGTGGCGGCCTTCTCGTCCAGGCTGCCGCGCCACATCTCCAGGATGCGCGTAGCCGCGGCTGGTGCGGCCTCGCCGGAGATGCGCTCGCGCGCCATGAGCGAGAGGGCGGTGTGCAGCGGAAGCTGGTCCTTCCGCGTCATCCGGTCATAGCCCTCGGATTCGCATTCTTCCGAGAGGCGGGCACGCAGATTGGCGGCCACGCCGGCCATGTGGCGCGAGCCCACGGCCTGCACGCGCACATCCTCCAGCGCGTCGAACACTTCGCGCGCTTCCTTGCGGCTGGGCGCGCGGGCGGCGTGCGTCGCCTCGTCATGATGGCGCAGCTTGAGCGCCACGGCATCCGCCGCGCCTCGCAGCTTCGCCATCTCGGCGGGCGGGAGCGATCGCGTCGGCAAGGGCAGGCGCGCGCGCTTGCCCGAGACGCCGGCCGGGCCGGGCTGGAAGGCGACCTGCACTTCGGTCTGCTGCGCGATGGCACGGACCACGCCGGCCGTCGCGCGCTTGAACTCTTCCTGGCGGGTGAGGTCCTGCTTGGTCACATCACCCCGCCTTCTTGTAGAGCCCCGTCGCGATCTCGGCGTTGAAGCAGCGCTGGTAGTATTCCGCCACCGTCGAGCGCTCGGCCTCGTCGCACTTGTTGAGGAAGGTCAGGCGGAAGGCGAAGCCGATATCGCCGAAGATGCGCGTGTTGTCGGCCCAGGTGATGACCGTGCGCGGCGACATGACGGTGCTGATGTCGCCCGCGATGAAGCCGGCGCGCGTGAGGTCGGCGAGCGCCACCATCGCCTCCACCTGCTTCTTCATCTTCGGGTCGGTCGAGCCGATCTTGGCCAGCACGATCTCCGTCTCCTGCGCATGCGGCAGGTAGTTCAGCGTGGCGACGATGTTCCAGCGGTCCATCTGGCCCTGGTTGATCTGCTGCGTGCCGTGATAGAGGCCGGTCGTGTCACCGAGGCCCACCGTGTTGGCGGTGGCAAACAGGCGGAACATCGGGTGCGGGCGGATCACGCGGTTCTGGTCGAGCAGCGTGAGCTTGCCCTCGACTTCCAGCACGCGCTGGATCACGAACATCACGTCCGGCCGGCCGGCGTCATACTCGTCGAACACCAGCGCGCAGGGATGCTGCAGCGCCCAGGGCAGGATGCCCTCACGGAATTCGGTGATCTGCTTGCCATCCTTCAGGACGATGGCGTCCTTGCCGATGAGATCAATGCGGCTGATGTGGCTGTCGAGGTTCACGCGGATGCAGGGCCAGTTCAACCGCGCCGCCACCTGCTCGATATGCGTGGACTTGCCCGTGCCGTGGTAGCCCTGGATCATCACGCGGCGGTTGTGCGCGAAGCCCGCCAGGATCGCCAGCGTCGTCTCACGGTCGAAGCGGTAGGAGGGGTCGAGCTCGGGCACGTGCTCGGTGCGGACCGAATAGGCCGGCACCTGCATATCAATGTCCACGCCGAAGACGTCGCGCGCGTTGACGGTGGTGTCGGGCAAATTGATGGCTGAGGTGGGGCTCACATCGCCGCTCTGGGCCAGCTTGGTCATCACGCTTCCGCTTCGTTCCATGGAGTTGGGCATATACAGGTCCGGACGATGTTAGGGCAGCCCTTGCGATTGGGCTACCCAGGCATCATGCGGGCAATCATCCGGCATGGGCAGGCTCGGCCCGGCCGATCTTCTGGCGCAGCAGGGAATAGGCGCGGTTGATGTCCTTCAACCGCTCCTCCGCGCTGCGGTCCCCGCCATTGGCGTCGGGGTGGTAGCGTTTCGCCAGCTCCTTGTAGCGCGACTTCAGCGTCGCGGGGTCGAGCGGCCATTCGAGTTCGAGAAGGCCCAGTGCGGCGCGCAGCTCGGGCGGCGCCTCGCTGCGCGGGGGCGCGCGGCGTTTTTCCTGCGGGGCGGCGTCGCGCAGGATGCCCAGGGGGTCGGCCATGCGATCAGGGTCGAGCCGCACACCGCCCAGCCGTCCCAGCGGCCAGGTGGGCCGCTGGCCCACGGAGTCGAGGCGGATGGCGCTTTCGATATCGGCCGGGCCCATGCCGCGGTAGAAATCCCAGCCGGCATTGTACTGGCGCACATGCTCCAGGCAGAACCAGAGATATTCCCGCAACGCGCGGTCCTTCGGTGCGCGAAATTCCCCGGCCGCCCCGCAATCCGGCGAGGCGCAGGGCCGGGTCGGCGCCTTCGGATCGGTCTGGGGTTGGAAGCTCGCACGCCGTGCCATGAGACCGTTATGGGTGTGGCCCCCCAGCTTGGCAACCAAGTCGGCAACAACTTGGCAAGCGCCCCGGCATCTGGGATTTTCCCGCCATGTCCCATCGCGCCGACCGCATCCATGCCGCCCTCAACGCCGGCTTCGCGCCGCTTCGGCTGGAGGTGGTGGATGACAGCCACCGCCATGCCGGCCATGCCGGCGCCGCCCCGGGGGGGGAGACGCATTATAGCGTCCTCCTCGTCAGCGAGGCCTTCACCGGCATGAACCGCGTCGCGCGGTCCCGTGCCGTGCATGAGGCATTGGCGGGCGAATTCGCCGGCGGCCTGCACGCCCTGGCGCTGACCCTGCGCGCGCCAGCCGAGGCGGGCTGACCCCTCGCCTCCCGGCGCAGGATTGGTTAAACACCTCTCCATAAAAAGCCCATTGGAGACGCGCCCATGATCCCGATGCACCGCCGTGCCCTGCTGGGCGCAGGCCTCGCCCTCGCCACCCCTGCCCTTGCCCGCGCCCAAGGGGCCGCGCCAACGGTGGCGCGCAATGCCCGCATCATCATCGGCTTCCCGGCCGGCGGCAGCTCCGACATCGTGGCGCGGATCTATGCCGAGCGGCTGCGCGGCATCTACGCGCCCAACGTGATCGTGGAGGGCCGCGTCGGTGCCGCCGGGCGCATCGCCGTGGAATTCGTGAAGGACACGGATAAGGACGGCACCACCTACCTGCAGACGCCGGCTTCCATGCTGACCCTGCAGCCGCACATCTTCCCGCGTGACGTGCGCTATGACGCGCTGACCGACTTCATTCCCGTCAGCACCGTCTGCACCTTCCCCTTCGCCTTCTGCGTGCCGATGACGCATCCGGCCCGGACGCTCGCCGAATTCGGCGCCTGGGCGCGCACCCAGCCGAACGAAATCCCCTTCGCCTCGCCCGCCGCCGGCGCCAGCCCGCATTTCATGGGGCTGATGCTGGCCCAGGCGCTGGGCATCCGGATGACGCACGTGCCCTATCGCGGCGCCGTGCCCGCCGTGCAGGACCTGATCGCGGGCCGGCTCAACGCCTTCATGGGCGTGCTGGGCGATGTTTCGCCGCAGAACGGCGTGGGGTTGCGCATGCTCGCCGTCTCCTCCGCCCAGCGGAACCCGCGCTTCCCCGATGTGCCGACCTTCCAGGAACTCGGCCATCCCGCGCTGACCAAGGATGAATGGTTCGGCGCGCTGCTGCCCGCCGGCACGCCGGCACCCGTGGTGCAGGGCCTGTTTGCCGCCATCACCCAGGTGGGCAACACGCCCGAGATGCGCACGGCGCTGGAGCGGCTGGACTTCAACGTCGGCACCTCCGCAAGCCCGGCCGCCTTCGCCGCCCGCATCCGGCAGGAACGGGACGAATGGGGGCCCATCGTCCGCGCCTCGGGGTTCACACCGGAATAAAGCGCAACCTGCGCCTGGCGCGGACGATGGGTTTTTTCCGCCCTCAAGCGCCGGGCGCTGCCTCCGGCGGCTTGGCTTCGCCGCGCCACGGGTGTGCCAAGCCATGCGTCCCGTTTGGCGGCGCCGGCCGCCTTGCGGCCGGATGAGCTTGGGGGTGGGGCGGCCCCCTCGCTTGCATCCCGCTTGCGCCCAGGTTGACTCGCGCCCCCTTGGGCGCGAAGGGGCGTCCGTCACACGTCAATCATGGAACCGCCATGTCTCTCGCTTTTGTGTTCCCCGGCCAGGGCAGCCAGGCCCCCGGCATGGGCCGCGACCTCGCCGACGCCTTTCCCATCGCCCGCGAGACCTTCCAGGAGGTGGATGACGCGCTGGGCCAGAAGCTCTCGCGCCTCATGTTTGAAGGCCCGGCCGAGGAACTCACCCTCACCGCCAACGCCCAGCCGGCACTCATGGCCGTCTCCGTCGCCATCGCCCGCGTGCTGGCGAAGGAGGGCGGTTTCGACATGTCCCGCCAGGTCTCGCTCGTGGCGGGCCACAGCCTCGGCGAATACTCCGCGCTGACGGCCGCCGGCAGCTTCGACCTCGCCACCGCCGCGCGCCTCCTGCGGCTGCGCGGCGATTCCATGCAGGCCGCCGTGCCCCCGGGCGAGGGCGCCATGGCCGCCCTGCTGGGCGCCGAGGCCGAGCAGGCCGCCACCATCTGCGCGGAGGCCGCGAAGGGTGAAGTGCTGGAGGTCGCCAACGACAATGGAGGCGGACAGGTGGTGATCTCCGGCGCCAAACCCGCCGTGGAGCGCGCGGTGGAGGCCGCGAAGACCGCCGGCATCAAGCGCGCCATGCTGCTGCCCGTCTCCGCACCGTTCCACTGCGCCATGATGGCGCCCGCCGCCCGCGTGATGGAGGAAGCGCTCGGCAAGGCCGCCATGGGGCATCCGGCCGTCCCCGTCGTCGCCAATGTCACCGCCGCCCCGGTCTCCGACCCCGATGTGATCCGCGGCCTCCTCGTGCGCCAGGTGACCGGCACGGTGCGCTGGCGCGAATGCGTGGCCGCCATGGTCGCTGCCGGCTGCACCCGCTTCGCCGAAGTGGGCGCGGGCAAGGTCCTGACCGGCCTGATGAAGCGGAACGCGCCCGAGGCCAGCGCGCTCGCCATCAACAACCCGGCCGATATCGAAGCCTTCCTGAAGTCGCTGTGACGCGCCTCCTCCTCTCCGAGGCGGAAGAGACACCGCTGCTCGACGTTCTCGTCGAGGGCTTCCGCGGCTTCAACGGGCCCTTCGTGGGCGAGCATGGCTACAAGCCGCTGCGCCTCATGGTCTTCCGCGACGGCGAGGAGACGCCCGCAGGCGGCATCCAGGCGCATTGCTACGCGGCCTGGCTGCACATCCTGATGGTCTTCCTCCCCGAGGATCTGCGCGGCCAGGATCTCGGCACTCTCATGTTCGACCGGGTCGAGGCGGAAGCGCAGGCGCGCGGCTGCATCGGCGCCTATCTCGACACGCTGAGCTGGCAGGCCCGGCCCTTTTACGAGAAGCGCGGCTACACCCTTTTCGGCACCCTGCCCGACAGCCCGCCCGGCCACAGCCGCTATTTCATGATGAAGCGCTTCGCGCCCCAGACGAAGGAATGACCTGATGTTCAAACTCGACGGCAAGATCGCGCTGGTCACCGGCGCCTCCTCCGGCATCGGCATCGGCATCGCCGAGGCGCTGCACGCCCAGGGCGCGCATGTCGTGCTCACCGGGCGGCGCGAGGCGGAGCTGAACGCCGTCGCGAGCGAGCTCGGCGAGCGCGCCAGCGTCATGCCGGCCGACCTGAACGACCCCGCCGCCCCCGCCGCGCTGGTGGAGGGCATCGAGGCCGCGCATGGCCGCCTCGACATCCTCGTGAACAATGCCGGCTTCACGCGGGACATGCTAGCGCTCCGGATGGGCGACGAGGATTGGAACGCCGTCCTCGAGGTGGATCTGAACGCCCCCTTCCGCCTGGCGCGCGCGGCGCTGCGCGGCATGATGAAGCGCCGCAGCGGTCGCATCGTCTCGATCGCCTCCATCGTCGGTGTCACGGGCAATGCCGGCCAGGCGAACTACGCCGCCGCCAAGGCCGGGCTGATCGGCATGAGCAAGGCGCTGGCGCAGGAGGTGGCGCCGCGCGGTGTGACGATCAACGTCGTCGCGCCCGGCTTCATCGCGACGCCGATGACCGACAAGCTGAACGAGGCGCAGAAGACCGGCCTGCTTTCGCGCATCCCGCTCGGCAAGATGGGCAGCGCGAAGGACGTGGCCTCGGCCGTCGCCTACCTCGCCTCGGACGAGGCGGCCTGGGTGACGGGCACCACCATCCATGTGAATGGCGGCATGCTCATGGTGTGAGGGCTGCGCCCTCCTTCTTCCAGGCCGTCAGCTTGCGGTAGATCGTGCTGGGATTCACCTCCAGCAGCGCCGCAGCGCGCGGCACGTCCTGCCCGGTGTGGTCGAGTGCCGCCAGGATCAGGCGCTTTTCCGACGTGGCCAGCGGTTCGATCGGCGGCGCGGCCGGGCTCGATGCGGCCATGGGCGCGGCGGCCGTTTGCACGGTGGCCGGCGCGCCATGCAACAGCAGCCCGGGCAGCATGGCGCGTGTCACCACCTCGCCCTCATGCAGCACCACCGCATTGCGCAGCACATTCTGCAATTGCCGCACATTGCCCGGCCAGGGATAGGCGCGGATCGCGGCCTCGGCCTCCTCGTCGAAGCGGGCGAAGCGCTTGCCTTCCTCGCGCGCGAAGATCTGCAGCAGGTGGCGCGCGATGAGCAGCACATCCTCGCCCCGCATGCGCAGCGGCGGCAGCGCCACCGGCACCACATAGAGGCGGTAATAGAGGTCCTCCCGGAAGCGCCCGGCCTGCACCTCGGCCAGGATGTCGCGGTTGGTGGCGCAGACCAGGCGCACATCCACCGCCTCGGCCCGCGTGCCGCCGACCGGTGTCACGGTCCCGCTCTGCACGAAGCGCAGCAGCTTCACCTGCATGTCCATCGGCATCTCGCCGATCTCGTCCAGGAAGAGCGTCCCGCCATCGGCCGAGCGCGCGGCCCCCGCGCGGTTCTCGGTGGCGCCGGTGAAGGCCCCCTTCACATGGCCGAAGATCTCGCTCTCCAGCAGGTCGCGCGGGATGGCGCCGCAGTTGATGGCCACGAAGGGCCGGCTCCTGCGCGGCGAGGCCTGGTGCAGCGTCTCGGCCGCGACTTCCTTGCCGGTGCCGCTCTCGCCCGTGATGAAGACCGTGGCCTTGGAGGCAGCGACGCTCTCCAGCGTGCGGTACACCGCCTGCATGGCCGGCGAGGAGCCGATGAAGCCGCCGAAGCTCTCGCGCCCCAGCTCGGTCCGCGCGGTGTCCAGCTCCTTGCGGAGCGCGCGCTTCTCGAGCGCGTTGTCCAGCGTCACGCGCAGCCGGGCCGCGGCATAGGGCTTGAGCAGGAAGTCGGTCGCACCTTCGCGCATCGCCTCGACGGCGGTGTTCACCGAGCCATGCGCGGTGAGCACGATGCAGGTGGCATCCACATGCGCGGCCTTGAGGCGGCGCATCAGCTCGAGGCCGGAGAAATCCGGCAGCACCAGGTCCACCAGGATGGCATCCGGCTGCCATTCCAGCGCCATGGCCAGCGCCTGGCCGCCATTCTCGGCGTGGCGCATCTCATGGCCGAAGTCGCGCAGCATCACCTTCGCGATCTCGGCCTGGGTCGGCGTGTCCTCGACCAGCAGCACGCGCGCGGTCATCCGGCGCGCATCTTCAATGGATCAGCGCGTGCAACGCCTGCAAGGCGGCCTTGGCTTCGGTCAGCAGCCGCGGCAGGACCACCTGCGGCGGCACGGGCTGGCGATGATCCATGGCGATCCGCGCCTCGCGCTCCAGCCCCACGGCGCCGACGGCCGCGGCCGCCCCGGCCAGGCTGTGCGCCGCGCGCTCATAGCCCTGCTGGTCCCCGGCCTGCGCGGCCGCCGCCAGCTCCTGCGCGAGCCGCGTCAGATCTTCCTCGAAGGTCGAGATGATCGTGCGGAACACGTCAGGCGGCAGGTCTTCGGCCAATTGATTGGCCACTTCTGGATCGAGCGCGCTCATTCGTGAGACTCTTCGCATTTCTCTTGAGTTGCCGTCAATGACGCGGATGATTGACGCCCACCCTTGCCCAGGGCTAAGCCTAGCATGTCCTCGCGATTTGTCCGGCCAGCTTGCGGCGAGGTCCCAACCGGGTCGTCTTCACCAGGGTGCCCCTGGTCCAGGCGGAAAACAAGCGCGCTAAACGGCCTAGGGAACGCCCCCACATGGAGGCGTGATCCCCGCCCCGCCCAGGGTGCCGGACGCCATACCGGTTGTTCACCGATCTTTCGGATGAGGGTAACCATCATGTCTCGCAAGCTCCGCCCCGCCACGCAACTCGTCCGTGGTGGCCTGAACCGCTCCAACCATGGCGAGACCGCCGAGGCGATGTTCCTCACCTCCGGCTTTGTCTACGACAGCGCCGAGCAGGCCGAGGCCACTTTCAAGAACGAGATCGAGCACTACCAGTACAGCCGCTTCGCCAACCCGACGACGACGATGCTGGAGGATCGCCTCTGCGCCATCGAGGGTGCCGAGGCCTGCCGCCTGATGGCGACCGGCATGGCAGCCGTGCATTCCGCCCTCCTCTCGCACCTCAAGACCGGCGATCGCCTGGTGGCGTCGCGCGCGCTGTTCGGGTCCTGCCACTGGATCGTGAGCACGCTGCTGCCGCGCTACGGCATCACGGCCGAATTCGTGGATGGCACGGATATGGCTCAGTGGGAGGCCGCACTCAGCACGCCCGCCACGATGGTGCTGCTGGAAAGCCCCTCCAACCCCATGCTCGAGCTGGTGGACGTGGTGGCCGTCTGCAAGCTGGCGCATGCCGCCGGCGCGCTGGTGGTGGTGGACAACGTGTTTGCCACGCCCCTGCTGCAGAAGCCCTTCGAGCAGGGGGCGGATGTCGTCGTCTATTCCTGCACCAAGCACATGGACGGCCAGGGCCGCGTGCTGGGCGGCGCCGTTCTCGGCAAGAAGAAGTGGGTGGAGGAGGTGCTGATGCCCTTCATCCGCAACACCGGCCCCGCCATGTCGCCCTTCAACGCCTGGGTGATCCTGAAGGGGCTGGAGACGCTGAAGCTGCGCGTGGACCAGATGTGCCGCAACGCCGCCGCCGTGGCCGAATTCCTCAGCGAGCGCGCCGAGATTTCCCGCGTGCTCTACCCTTTCCGAGCCGACCACCCGCAGCATGCGCTGGCGGTGCGGCAGATGTCGGGCGGCGGCACGCTCGTCACCTTCGACATTCGTGGCGGCAAGGAAGCCTGCTTCCGCTTCATGAACGCGCTGCAGGTCGTGGACATCTCGAACAACCTGGGGGATTCCAAGTCGCTCGCCACGCATCCCGCCACCACCACCCACATGCGCATCGGCGAGGTGGAGCGCACGAAACTCGGCATCACCGATGGCACGGTGCGGCTCTCGGTCGGCCTCGAGGACGTGGCGGATCTGATCGAGGACCTTGCCGAGGCGCTGGACGCCGTGGGGGGCAGCGCCAGCCTGCGCGCGGCCGAGTAGTCCCGGCCGCCCAATCATGCCATGGTGACGGCAAGGGTCTCACCTTGGGGATGCTCTCATGACGATCGAAACCTGGCTGGCATTCCTCCTGGCCTCGGCGGCGCTGCTTGCGATTCCTGGGCCAACGATCCTGCTTGTGATCGGGCAATCGCTCGGGGCGGGGCGGGGCCGCGCCCTGCCACTCGTCGCCGGCGTGGCGTTGGGTGACCTGACGGCCATCACCCTTTCGCTGGCAGGGCTGGGCGCTTTGCTGGCGGCATCGAGCCTCGCCTTCACCATCCTGAAATGGGCCGGCGCCGCCTATCTCGTCTGGCTGGGCATCGCATTGTTCCGCGCACCCGTCGGTGAGGCCGCGGCGCCCCCGCTCTCGGCGCGGCGCGCGTTGCGCGATGCCTATGTCGTGACCGCGCTCAACCCGAAGAGCATCGCCTTTTTCGTTGCCTTCGTGCCGCAGTTCCTGGACCCCGCGCAGCCCTTTCTGCCCCAGGCGGTCATCCTGGTGGTGAGCTTCGTCACGCTCGCCGCTTTGAACGCGCTGCTTTACGCGGTGCTGGCCGGGCGCATGGCGGGTGCTGTCGCGCGGCCTGGCATTCGCCGTGCCTTCAACCGCGTCGGTGGCTCGATGCTGGTTGGCGCGGGCATTGCCACCGCCGCGATGCGCCGCGGGTGAAGCCCTACACCACGGTGACGCGCGGCGTGCGCGTCACCATCCGCCCCTTCTACCTGGCCGACCAGTCGGACCCCACCGAGGGGCGCTATGTCTGGGCCTACAAGGTGCAGATCGAGAATCTGAGCCCCGCCACGGTGCAGCTTCTCAAACGGAGCTGGATCATCACCGACGCGCTGGGCCGCGAGATGCGCGTCCATGGCGAGGGCGTGGTGGGGGAACAGCCCATCCTCGAACCCGGCGAGAGCTTCGACTACACCTCGGGCACGCCACTGCCGACGCCCTCCGGATTCATGCGCGGCACCTACCACATGATCGTCACGGGCACGGGCGAGGAGTTCGACGCCGCCGTGCCCGCCTTCTCGCTCGACAGCCCGCACCAGCAGGGCGGCATCCATTAACCCCGGCGCGCCTCTGGCGCGACAACCCCCGCGCGCCAGAATCATGCGAATCCGCTCCCGCCCGGGCCGGATGACTTGCGGAGTCGCGCCGCCGCCCCATTTCGCCTGAGCGAAGGACTGACGCGGCCCCATCTCGGGGCTGATGCAGGCCCTCAAGGAATTTCGAAAGCCATGAACATCCAGTTGCCCGCCAGCGCCAAGGCCGACGACACGCAGAGCGCCATCAGCCGCCCGAGCCGCGCCGAAGCGGAGGCCGCCGTGCGGACGCTCCTCCTCTGGGCCGGCGACGACCCCGACCGCGAGGGCCTGGTAGACACCCCCGCCCGAGTCGCCCGGGCCTATGAGGAATTCTTCGCGGGCTACGGCCATGACCCCGTCGAGATGCTCGCCCGCTCCTTCGAGGAGACGGATGGCTATGACGAGATGGTCGTGCTGCGCGACATCCGCCTGGAAAGCCATTGCGAGCACCACATGGTTCCCATCATCGGCAAGGCGCATATCGCCTATCTGCCGAATGGGCGCGTGGTCGGCATCTCCAAGCTCGCCCGCGTCATCGAGACCTACGCCAAGCGCCTCCAGATCCAGGAGAAGCTGACGGCGCAGATCGCCAACACGATCGAAAGCGTGCTCAAGCCCAAGGGTGTGGCCGTCGTCATCGAGGCGGCACACCAGTGCATGACCACGCGCGGCATCCACAAGCCCGGCGTCTCCATGGTCACGTCCCGCATGCTGGGCGAGTTCCGCACCAATGACGCGACGCGCCGGGAGTTCCTCTCGATCATCGGCGGCTCGCGCGGCGTGCTCGAGGGCTGATTTCCTGCCCCCATCCCCGCCGCCGAAGGTTTGCAGGCGGGGATGAATAGGCTAACCGGAAGGGCGTTTTCCTTTCCGGGTCCGATGTCCGCCATCCGCATAGCCCCCTCGCTGCTCGCCGCCGATTTCGCCCGCCTGGGCGAGGAGGTTCGTGCCATTGAAGCCGCCGGCGCGGACTGGCTTCACCTTGACATCATGGACGGGCATTTCGTGCCCAACATCAGCTTCGGCCCGGGGCTGATCAAGGCGCTGCGCCCGCACAGCGCCATGCCGTTCGACGTCCATCTCATGATCGCCCCGGCCGACCCCTACCTCGCCGCCTTCGCGGAAGCGGGCGCCGACGTCATCAGCCTCCACCCCGAGGCCGGGCCGCATCTGCACCGCAGCCTCCAGACCATCCGCGCACTCGGCAAGAAGGCGGGCGTGGTGCTGAACCCCGCCACGCCCATCGAATGCCTTGCCCATGTGCTGGAGCTGACGGACCTCATCCTCGTCATGTCGGTCAATCCGGGTTTTGGCGGGCAATCCTTCCTCGCCAGCCAATTGCCGAAGATCGCGGCGCTGCGCCGGATGATCACCGAATCCGGGCGGGAGATCGCGCTGCAGGTGGATGGCGGTGTCACGCTCAAGACCGCGCCCGACTGCATCGCGGCCGGCGCCGATGTGCTGGTGGCCGGCACGGCCGTGTTCGGCGCTGCCGATTACGCCCAGGCCATCGCCGGGCTGAAGGGGGCCGCCTGATGGCTGATGTGTTCCGCGGCGTCCGGGGCCTCTTCACCCGCCTCAAGCCCATGCGCGTGCCCGATGCGCCGGCCCGCTCCTTCCGCGACCTCTGGCCCGGCGATGCCGCGCGCGGCGCGCGCCTGCTGCGCGGCGAGTTCGAGGTGCTGGGCTCCGCCCGCCTGCTGAACGACTGGACGCCCGCCGCCGGCCCCGTGCTCTGGCGGCAGGCCGCGCATGGCTTCGCCTGGCTGCGGGATTTGCGCATGCTGGGTACCGATGCCGCACGCGTCATGGCGCGCGACCTGACGGAGGATTGGCTGGCGCGCGGCGCGGCCGAGCCCATGGCCCAGGCGCCGGAGGTGGCGGCCGCGCGCATCTCCGCCTGGCTTGGCCATTGGGATTTCCTGGCGGCGACGGCCGAGGACGGCTTCCGCAAGCAATTGCTCCAGCGCCTGGCCCTTGATGGCCGTGCGCTCTCCGCCAGCCTGCCGGCCGAGGCCGCGCATCGCGGCGGCCTCGTCGTGCTCAAGGGCAGCATCGCCGCCGCCGTGGCACTGGAGGAGGAGGCCTGGATGACGCGCGCGCTGCGCTTCCTCGGCCCCGAGCTGGAGCGGCAATTCCACCCCGATGGCGGCCATGTGGAGCGCAGCCCCGCGGTGCAGCTCCTGGCCCTGCAGGACCTCATCGAGATCCGCAACCTGCTGAACGGCGTGGGCATCGCCTCGCCGCCGCAGCTTTCGCAGGCGCTGGAGCGCGCGGGCCAGGCGCTGCGCCTGTTCCGCCATGGCGACATGTCGCTCGCGCTCTTCAACAGCACGCGGGAGGAAGCGCCGTCTCTCGTGGATGTCGTCCTCGCGCAGGGGCTGGCCAAGGGCCGCGCGCCCATGCTGCTGGAGGAGACGGGCTTCCAGCGCCTGGCGGCCGGCCGCTCTCTCATCATCGCCGATTGCGGCGGGCCCCCACCGGGCCGCCCGGCCGACCCCGCCTCCGGCCTGCCGCGCGGTGCCGACCGCACGGCGCATGCCGGCACGCTTTCCTTCGAGATGTCGGTCGGCCGGGACCGGCTGATCGTGAATTGCGGCGCCGCCCCGGCGGCCGATCCCGCCTGGCGCGACGCGCTGCGCGGCACCGCCGCCCATTCCACCCTGACGCTGGCGGACACCAACTCGGCCGAACTGCGCGACGAAGGCCTCGGCCGCCGCCCGGAACGCGTGGAGATCGAGCGGCAGGAGGCGAATGGCGCGCAATGGCTCGACATCAGCCATGACGGCTATCGCCGCACCCATGGCGTGGTGCATCGCCGCCGCCTCTACCTTTCCGAAAGCGGCGATGATCTGCGCGGCGAGGATGTGCTGGAGCCCTTCCCCGGCCCCGCCACCGCCTGGGCCATCCGCTTCCATCTGCACCCCGCCGTCACGGCCGTGCTACAGGAGGAGGAGGGCGGCGTGCTCATGCGCCTGCCCGGCGGCCAGGGCTGGCGCTTCCGCGCCCGCGGCGCGCGCGTGGAGCTGGAAGAGAGCGTCTATCTGGCCGCCGAGCCACGCCGCTCCAGCCAGATCGTCCTCACCTCGGATGGCGAGGCGGAGACAGTGCAATGGGCCATCAGCCGCGTGATCCCGGGCGGCGAGAACTAGGCACCCGCGAAGAAGGGGCGCCCGGCCATCAAGATCCTGCAACTCGCCAATGTGGATTTCTCGCTGCGGCATTTCCTGCTGCCGCTGATGCGCGGCGCCCGCGCGCGCGGGCATGAGGTGGTGGGCATCTCGGCCGATGGGCCGCTGCTGGATGTCGCGCGCGGCGAGGGCTTCCGCATCATCCCCGTGGCGATGCAGCGCAGCCTGAACCCGCGCGCGCATCTCCCCGCCTTCCGCGAGCTGCGCCGCATCATGCGCGAGGAGCGCTTCGACCTGGTGCATGCGCATATGCCCATCTCGGGCTTCCTGGCGCGCGCGGCGGCGAAGCTGGAGGGCGTGCCCCGCATCGCCTACACCTGCCACGGCTTCCTGTTCAACCAGCCGGGGCCGGTCTGGCGGCGCGGCCTCTCGCTGGGCGTCGAATGGACGGGCGGGCGGATGACCGACACCTTCCTCACCGTGAGCGAGGAGGAGGCGCGGGATGCCCGCCGCCTCTGGATCCATCGCGGCGCAACAGCCACTGGCAACGGGCGGGACCCCGCGATCTTCCACCCCGACGCCGAGGCCCGCGCCCTGCTCCGCGCCGAGATGGGCGTGGCGGACGGCGATTGCGTCGTCATTGGCATCTCCCGACTGGTGCGGCACAAGGGCTGGCCCGAGCTGCTGCAAGCCATGGAGGCGGTGCCGAACGCGCAGCTCTGGGTGGTGGGCGAGCGCCTGGCCTCCGACCATGGCGAGGACCTCTCGCCGCATTTTGCGCGCGCGGCGGCCGCCCTCGGCCCCCGGCTTCGCATGCTGGGCTACCGGCATGACGTGGCGCGGCTGCTGCAGGCGGCCGACATCTTCGCCCTGCCCAGCCATTTCGAAGGCCTGCCCATGTCCGTCATCGAGGCGATGCTGAGCGGCCTGCCGGTCATCGCCTCCGACATCCGCGGCTGCCGCGAGCAGGTGGTGGACGGCGAGACAGGCCTGCTGGTGCCGCCCATGCAGGTGGCGCCGCTCGGGGCTGCGCTGGCGCGGCTGGCGGCGGATGCGCCCCTGCGGCAGAGCATGGGCGCATCCGGCCTCGCCCGCGCCCGGGACAAATTCACCGAGAGCGCGGTGGTGGGCCGCACGCTCGACCTGTTGGGATTATGACCATGAACCTCCCCATTCGCCGCGCCCTGCTCTCCGTCTCCGACAAGACGGGCATCGTGGAATTCGCGCGCTTCCTGGCCGATCGCGGGGCGGAAATCCTTTCGACCGGCGGCACCGCCCAGGCGATCCGCGCGGCGGGCATCCCGGTGAAGGATGTCAGCGAGCATACGGGCTTCCCGGAAATCCTGGATGGTCGTGTGAAGACGCTGGTGCCGCAGGTGCATGGCGGCATCCTCGGCCGGCGCGACGACGCGGCGCATCTGGCACAGATGGCCGAGCACGCCATCGCGCCGATCGACCTCGTTGCCGTGAACCTCTACCCCTTCGAGGCAACGGTCGCGAAGGGTGCGGCCTTCGAGCATTGCATCGAGAACATTGATATCGGCGGCCCCGCGATGATCCGCAGCGCCGCAAAAAACCACGCCCATGTGGTGGTGGTGACCGAGCCCGCGCACCTCGCCCGCATCACCGCCGAGATCGAGGCCACGGGCGGCACCAGCGCCGAACTCCGCCGCGAACTCGCCGCCGCCGCCTATGCCCGCACGGCGGCTTATGACGCCGCGATCTCCAGCTGGTTCGCGGGCCAGCTCGGCCAGGATTTCCCGCCGCGCCTCGCCTTCGCCGGCACCCTCGCGCAGACGTTGCGCTATGGCGAGAACCCGCACCAGAAGGCCGGCTTCTACCTCGATGGCAGCGCCCGCCCCGGGATTGCCACCGCGAAGCAGGTGCAGGGCAAGGAGCTCTCCTACAACAATCTGAACGACACCGACGCCGCCTATGAGGCCTGCGCGGAATTCGACGCACCCGCCATCGTCATCGTGAAGCACGCGAACCCCTGCGGCATCGCCATCGCCGATGACCTCGCCACCGCCTGGGACCGGGCGCTGCTCTGTGATCCCGTCTCGGCCTTCGGCGGCATCGTTGCCGCCAACCGCACGCTCGACGCGGCCGCCGCCGAGAAGATCACCGCCATCTTCACCGAGGTGGTGATCGCCCCCGACGCCGATGACGCGGCCCGGGCCATCTTCGCCCGCAAGAAGAATCTCCGCCTGCTGCTGACCGGCGGCACGCCCGACCCGGCGGCGCCGGGGATGACCTTCCGCAGCGTCGCCGGCGGCTTCCTCGCGCAGTCGCGCGATGCGGGCCGCGTGATGGAGAGCGACCTGCGCGTCGTCACCAAGCGCGCGCCCACGGCGGCAGAGCTGTTGGACCTGCTCTTCGCCTTCCGCGTCTGCAAGCATGTGAAGTCCAACGCCATCATCTACGCGAAGAACCTCGCCACCGTCGGCATCGGCGCCGGCCAGATGAACCGCGTGGAGAGCAGCCGCATCGCCGCCTGGAAATCCGAGGCCGCCGCCAAGGCCGCGGGCCTGCCCGAGCCCTTGGCCAAGGGCAGCGTCGTGGCATCCGACGCCTTCTTCCCCTTCGCCGATGGGCTGGAGACCGCCGCCGCCGCCGGCGTCACCGCCGTGATCCAGCCTGGCGGCTCCATGCGCGACGCCGAAGTCATCGCGGCGGCCGATGCCGCAGGCCTCGCCATGGTCTTTACCGGGATGCGGCACTTCCGGCACTGAAGAACGCCTCCGGCGAGACCATCATGCCTCCGGCGGCTGGGGCCGAAGGGCCCCAGACCCCAGGACTTCAGGTGGTGCCGAGCAGAGTCATGGTGCATGCTTCGGCCTGAGGCAGCAGGGAGCGCAGCGTGACGGTTGAATCTGTTTTGCTCGGTCTGGTCCTGCTGCTGGTTCTCGCGGTGCTGGCCGTGCTGCTGATCCGCAGACCCGTGAGCGACCCGACCCTGCCCCTGCTGCAAGCCGCACAGGAGCGCCAGGGCGAGCGGCTGGGCGCGCTCACCGGCGAGGTAAAGGCGGCGCTCACCGCCAGCGAAGCCGCCCTCGGCGCCGTGGTCCAGGGCTTCGCCGTGGAGCAGGCGAAGCTGCTGAACGCGGCCCTGCTGAAGCAGACCGAGGCCCTCGCCGCCATGGAAAAATCCCTGCTGGACCGCTTCGCCGCCGAGGCGAAGGCGACGCAGGAGGGGCTTTCCGCGGGCATGCTCAAGCAGGCGGAATCCCTGGCGAACACCGAGAAGTCCCTGCTCGAACGCCTCACCGCCGATGCCAAGGCCACGCAGGAGGCGATGAGTGCCGAGACCGCGCGCTCGCGCGAGGTGCTCGACAAGAAGCTCACCGAAATCCGCGAGACCAGCGAGAAGCGTCTCGCCGAGATCCAGAAATCCGTGAACGAACAGCTCGCCGGCGCGGTCGAGAAGCAGATGAATGAGAGCTTCGCCCGCGTGATCGACCAGTTCACCGCCGTGCAGAAGGCGATGGGCGAGATCCAGGCCGTCACCGGCCAGATCGGCGACATCAAGCGCCTGTTTGGCAATGTTAAGACGCGCGGCGGCTGGGGCGAGACGCAGGTGAAGGCGGTGCTGGACGATATCCTCCCCGAAGGCAGCTACGAGGTGAATGTCCGCCTGCGCGAAGGCAGCGCCGATTCCGTAGAATTCTGCGTGGTGATGCCGACCACCGGCGAGGCGCGCGTGCTGCTGCCCGTGGATGCGAAATTCCCCGTCGAGGATTACGACCGCCTGGTCATCGCCTGGGAGGCGGCGGATGCCGTCGCGGAAGCGGCCGCGCGCAAGGCGCTGGAAATCCGCATTCGCGGCGAGGCGAAGAAGATCGCCGAGAAATACATCCTGCCGCCGCGCACGGTGGAGTTCGCGGTGCTGTATCTGCCGACCGAGGGACTTTACGCCGAGGTGGCGCGCATCCCCGGCCTCATAGACGATATCGGGCGAAATCATCGCGTACTCATCCTCGGCCCTTCACTGCTGCCCGCTTTGCTGCGGACCATCCAGCTCGGCCATGTGACGCTCGCGCTGTCCAAGAACGCGGAATCGGTGCGCGAATTGCTGGCCGCGACGAAGGACGAGATGGGCAAGATGGATGGCGTGCTGAAGACGCTGAGCGGCCAGGTCGGTAACGTCGCCAACACCATCAGCAAGGCGCAGGTCCGCACGCGCGCGATCGCGCGCAAGTTGCGCGGCGTCGATGTGATGGCCGGCCAGGACAGCGGCGCGATCCTCGGCATCGCCGATGATGGCGACGAGGACGACGAAGCTTGAGTTCCTGACAAATGGGGTCCGGGGTCCGTGCCCCCGGCCGCCGGAGGCCCTTTCTTGACGCTGCAACTCCAATCCGCCCTCGGCCTTGTCCTGCTTTGTGTACTCGCCTGGGCGATGGGCGGCTTCCGGCGCGACGCCTCCTGGCGTGTGGTCGCTGGCGGCCTGCTAGGCCTCATCGGCCTTGCCGCGCTGATGCTGCATGTGCCCCTGCTGCGCGCCGGATTCGCGCTCATCGGCCGCGCGGTGGATGCGCTGGCGCGCGCCACACAGGCCGGCACGGCGCTGGTCTTCGGCTATCTCGGCGGCGGGCCGCTGCCCTTCGCCGAGGTCACGCCCGGTTCCTCCTTCATCCTCTTCTTCCAGGCCCTGCCGCTGGTGCTGCTGGTCGGCGCCCTCTCGGCCGTGCTGTATCACTGGCGCATCCTGCCCTTCGTCGTGCGCGGCCTGGCACATGGGTTGCGACGGCTCTTCGGCCTGGGCGGCGCGGCTGGCTTCTCCGTGGCCGCGAACGTCTTTGTGGGCATGGTGGAGGCGCCCCTGCTCATCCGCCCCTGGCTCGCGAAGCTGACCCGCTCGGAGCTCTTCGTGGTCATGGTGGCGGGGCTCGCCACCATCTCGGGCAACACGCTCGTCGTCTATGCGCTCATCATCTCGCCCGTCGTGCCGGATGCGGCGGGGCAATTGCTCACCGCCTCGCTCATCGGGGCGCCCGCCGCCGTGCTCGTGGCGCTGCTGATGATCCCGGGCCAGGGCGTGACGGAGGGGGAGGCAGAGGCGCCGCCGCTCTATTCCAGCACCATGGAGGCGCTGGTCCAGGGCACGAGCGACGGCCTGCAACTCCTGCTCGGCATCATGGCGGCGCTGATCGTCTTCGTCGCGCTGGTGGCACTCGGCAATGAGGTGCTGCAGCCGCTGCTGGGCGTCACGCTCCAGCAGGTGGCGGGCGTGCTCTTCTGGCCGCTGGCCTGGGCCATGGGCGTGCCGGCGAACGAGGCCGCGACGGTCGCGCAATTCCTCGGCGTGAAGCTCGTGGTGAACGAGTTTGTCGCCTATCTCGACATGGCGCGCGGCGGTGCGGCGGCGCTGTCCGATCGCTCGCGCCTCATCCTCACCTATGCGCTCTGCGGCTTCACCAATTTCGGCTCGGTCGGGATCATGATGGGGGGCATGTGCGCCATGTGCCCGGAACGCCGGGCGGAGATCGTCTCGCTCGGACTGCCCTCGCTCGCCGCCGCCACGCTGGCCTGCTGCATGATGGGGGCGGCGGTCGGCGTGCTGACACCGCCCTGAGGCCGGGTTAGGCTGAAGGCATGAGCCAGTCCCACCTCGTCCATCGCAACCTCAAGATCGCGCCCCCCGTCGCCGTTTCCGGCCAGGGCATCTGGCTGCGGGAATCCACCGGCCATGCGGTGATGGATGGCTCCGGCGGCGCCGCCGTCGCCTGCCTGGGCCATGGCCATCCGCATGTGCTGGGCGCCATGCAGGCGCAGCTCGGCCAGCTCACCTACGCCCACACCGCGCTGTTCTCCTGCGAGAGCGCGGAGCGCCTGGCGGACAGACTCGTGGGCCACGCGCCCGGGGGTCTCACCCACGCCTATTTCGTCTCCTCCGGCAGCGAGGGGATGGAGGCCGCGCTCAAGATGGCGCGGCAATATTTCGTGGAGAAGGGCGAGCCGCAGCGCACCCGCTACATCGCCCGCCGGCAGAGCTATCACGGCAACACGCTGGGCGCGCTCGCCGCTGGCGGAAACGCCATGCGCCGTGCCCCCTATGCGCCCATCCTGAGCGATGCCTTCAGCCACGTCTCGCCCTGCTACGCCTATCGCGACCGCGCAGATGACGAAAGCGACGCCGACTACGTGCAGCGCCTGGCCGATGAGCTGGAAGCGGAGTTCCAACGCCTCGGCCCGCAGAACGTCATCGCCTTCTGCGCGGAGACGGTGGTGGGCGCCACACTCGGCTGCGTCGCCGCGCTCCCTGGCTATTTCCAGAAGCTGCGCGAGATCTGCGACCGCCACGGCGCGCTGCTCATCCTGGACGAGGTGATGAGCGGCATGGGCCGCGTCGGCACCATGCACGCCTGGGAGCAGGAGGGGGTCGCCCCCGACATCCAGGTCATCGCGAAGGGGCTCGGCGGCGGCTACCAGCCCATCGGCGGCATCCTGGTGCAGGGGCGCGTGATCGCCGCCCTCCGCGATGGCTCGGGCGGCTTCATGCATGGCCACACCTACCAGGCGCACCCCATGGCCTGCGCGGCGGCGCTGGCCGTGCAGGAGGTGATCGCGGAGGAAAACCTGCTCGCCAACGTGAACGCCATGGGCGCATTGCTGGAACAGGGCCTGATCGAGCGCCTGGGCAATCACCGCCATGTCGGCGACATCCGCGGCCGCGGCCTCTTCTGGGCGATCGAGCTGGTGCAGGACCGCGGCAGCAAGGCCGTCTTCGACCCCGCGCTCAAGGTGAATGAGCGCGTGAAGCGCGAGGCCTATGCGCGCGGCCTGGGCTGCTACCCCATGGGCGGCACGATTGACGGCCTGCGCGGCGACCACGTCATCCTGGCACCCCCCTACAATGTGACGCAGGAGGAGGTCGGCATGATCCTCGACCGCTTCTCCGCCGCCGTGGAGGCCGCCCTTGTCGGCTAGGGCGCTGACGCGCGAGGAGGTGATTCTCGGCTACCGGATGCTGCTCGGCCGCGATCCGGAGAGTGAAGAGGTGATCGCCCATGCGATGGCCGCCTGGCCCGAGGCCGAGACCTTCGGCAAGGCGCTCGCCAATTGCGCGGAATTCGGGCTGCGGCACGGCTCCAACCTGCACGCCCTCCCGCCGCTCGACGCCGGCTCCAACCCGGTCGAGACCGAGGCGGATGTCGCAACCCTGACGCTGATGGCGGAGAAGGTCGGCGGCTACTGGAACCGCGCGGGTGAGGCAGCGCCGCATTGGTCGGTGCTGACCGAGGAACGCTTCCTGCCGCATAACATCGCGAACAACCTGGAGGCCTTCTACGCCGCCGGCGCCTGGGACGCGCAGGTGGTGGAGGCCACGCTCGGCCGCATCGGCCGCAGCCCCGGGCAGTTCAAGCACTGCGTGGATTACGGCTGCGGCGTCGGCCGCGTCACGCTGCAACTCGCCCGCCGCTTCCCGCAGGTCACCGGCCTCGACATCTCGGCGCCGCATCTGCATCTGGCGCGCGAGACGTGCCGTGCCGCCGGCTTCGCCCATGTGACGCTGACACAGGTGACGCCCGGCCGGCTGATGCCGGTCGAAAGCTACGACCTCTGGTTTTCGCGCATCGTCCTGCAGCACTGCCCGCCGCCGGTCACCATGAACATCCTGCGCCACGCCTTCCGCGCGCTGGAGACGGGCGGCGTCGCCATCTTTCAGCTTCCGGTCTGGCTCCAGGGCTACCATTTCGATGTGGCCGGCTACCTCGCCGGCGCGCCGGGCGCGGAGATGGAAATGCACGCGGTGCCGCAGCGCGCCATCCTGGAACTGGCGGACTGGCAGGGCCTCGTCCTGCGCGATGTGCGTGAGGACAGTTTCCTGGCCGGCCGCCCCGGCGGTGCGCTGTCCAACACCTTCACCTTCGAGAAGGTGCGATAGGTAACCATCGCCCTGCTTCTGGCGAACCCGGAGCGAGGAGAGCCAGATCATGCCCCAGGCCACGAAACTCGCCGCCGGCGCGCCATTTCCGCCCATCTCCATGCCACGCCTCGGCGGTGGTGAGATCGCCCCTGCCGCCATGGAGGGGTGGCGCCTGCTCATTGTCTATCGCGGCAAGCATTGCCCGCTGTGCAAGCCGTATCTGAACAATCTGGACAAGCTGCTGGAGGAGTTCGAGGCGGCCGGCGTCGCGGTGCTGGCCGTCTCCGCCGACCCCGAGGAAAAGGCCGCGGCCGATCACGCCGAATTCGGCTGGCGCTTCCCGCTCGGCTTCGGGATGACGGTCGCACAGATGCAGGCCCTGGGGCTCTACATCTCCAGCCCACGCTCCCCGCAGGAGACCGACCGGCCCTTCGCGGAGCCCGGCCTGTTCTTCATCAACCCGCAGGGCCAGGTGCAGTTGATCGACATCTCCAACGCGCCCTTCGCCCGGCCGGACCTCGCGGGCATCGCCCGCGGGGCGAAGCGCATCCAGGAGATGAACTACCCGATCCGCGGCACCATGGCCTGATCGCACCCTCGGGGTTGGCAAACCCGCCCCGTCGAACGGGCGGGCCCCCGCCTTTGCCTCAGCGCAGCTGCAGGTCCATCCCCCGCGTCAGCTCGGTCCAGATGTCGCGCACGCGGATGATGGCCGCGCCGAAATCCTCGGGGCCGAGCCAGGCGGGGTCGGTGTCCATCGCCAGCAGGCGCTGGCGGATGCTCTCGCGGTGCATCGTGTCGCGGAACACCTGCACCAGGCGCGCATGCACCGGTGCGGGCATGTTGGCCGGCCCCAGCAGGCCGACGAAGCCCGACCAGCCGCGCCCTACATCCACCCCCTGCTCGATGAAGGTCGGCACATCGGGCATGCCGGCGGCGCGCGTGTCGCCCAGGGCCGCCAGCGGGCGCAACCTGCCGCTCACGATGTGCTCGCGCGTGCTGGTCAGGCTGTTGATGCCCGCATCCACCTCGCGCGAGAGATAGGCCACGACCATCGGCGCCTCGCCGCGATAGGCCACATGCGTCATGCCGAGGTTGAGCTTGTTGTTCATGGCGAGCGCGAAGACATGCGCACTCGACCCCGCCGCCCAGGAGCCGAGGTTCAGGCCCCGCCCGGCGCGGGCCTGCGCCTGGGCGAAGGCGATGAACTCCTGCAGGTTGCGCGGCGGGAAGTCGCTGCGGATCATGAAGATCAGCGTCGTCGTGCCCATCTGGCCGATCGGCGTGAAGTCGCGCACCGCGTCATAGGGCGCGTTGCCCAGCACGATGGGCGATTGCACCAGCGGCGTGATGGTGAACAGCAGCGTGTGCCCATCGGGGGCGGCCTTCGCCACCGCATCGGCGCCGATCATGCCGGCGGCGCCCGAGCGGTTCTCGACCAGCACGGGCACGCGCAGCATCTCGCTCATCGGCTCGGCCACCAGGCGCGCCCAGACATCCGTCGCACCGCCGGCGGGGAAGGGAACGATGAGGCGGATCGGCCGGTCAGGCTGCCAGGTCGCCTGGGCGGCGGCGGGGCCGGCAAAAGGCGCGGCGGCGCCGAGCGCCAGCAGGTTGCGGCGTTGCATGCGGTGTCTCTCCCTGGTGTTCTTGCCAGGGAGCCTAGCCAGCAATGCGGCCGCGCGCCAACGCCCTATTGTGGCGCGCCGCGGACGCTCTGTTGCGGCGCGCCGCGCCGACACCCTATCGCGGCGCGGGCCGTGCGGCGGCGTGGCCGGGCAGGAACTCGACGAAATACTCGTAATTGTCGGCGTTGAGCGCGGCGCGGTCCGGCTCCTTGCGGGCCAGGGCCAGGGCCGCGCTGCGGCCATAGGCCATGTCCGCCGTGCCGGCGGCGAGATGGGTCATCTCATGCACGATCACGCCGGGCCGGGAATCCGCGCCCTCATTGCGCGCCTGGAAGAAGAGCGGGCAGAGCATCACAGTCCGCCGTGTCAGGTTCGCGATGGCGAAGACGGGGCGATTGCCGCAGGCCTCGGCCGTGCCGCAGAGATGCGGCGGGCGGCGATTCGGCCGCAGCAGTTCCAAGGTGCGGGCGAGGCGCACGCGGATCTTGGGCGGCGGCGTCGTGCCGAACCATTCGCGCACATGGGGGTGGTCGGGCGAGGCATCCAGGAAGGCCACGGCGGCGGCCGTCTGCCGCTCGGCCACCGTAAAGGCGTGCTGGATGAGGATCATCTGCTTGGCGTCGCAACTCGCGGGCGCCGTGACAGCCCCTTTCAAGCCCCCGGGACCACCGCCCCCCGGAGCACTGCCCAGCTCGCCCGGCTGGGCCAGCGCCTGGCAACCGCCTAGGCCGAAGGCCAGCAGCCCGAGGGCAATGAGGCGGAGAGGGGGCAGCGTCGCGGTCATGCGCGATGCTACGACCAAGCTTCGGCAGACTGGAAGGGCCAGGCGGCGGTCAGGCCGCGCGGCGCCATTCCCAGTAGAGCGGCTGCCGGCCGGCGGCCAGCGCCTTGGCCTCGTAGCGCGTGGGCGGCCAGCCCTCGGGGCGCGTGGTCGCGGGCGGCGGGCCGGAGAACAGGGCCTGCCCCGCGAAGACCTCGCGCACCCAGGCCTGGTAGGTCGGGTCGTCGCTCGCCACGCGCCAGATGGCGCCGGGCTTCAGCACCCGCGCCACGATCGGGATCATCTCGGGATGGACGAAGCGGCGCTTGGCGTGGCGCGCCTTGGGCCAGGGGTCCGGGAACATCAGGAACAGGCGGGAGAGGCTCGCCTCCGGCAGCGCCAGCAGCAATTCCCGCGCATCGGCGGGCCAGAGGCGCAGGCGGGGCGGCGGCGGCGCGGTCGCTTCCTCGCCGTCCGGGATGATCTCGGTCAGCAGCGAGCAGAGGCCGTGCTCATAGACCTCGCTCGCGATGATGGCGGTGCCGGGATGGGCCTGCATCTGCGCCAGCGTGTGCTCGCCGCCGCCGAAGCCCACCTCGAACCAGAGCGCGTCGGCGCCCTCGGCGAAGCCGAGATCGGTGAAGCGGATTCGCGGCAACGCATCGGCCAGCAGGCGCTCCTGCCGCGGGCGCAGCTTCTTGCCGCGCCGGCGCCCATAGAGGCGATGCGGGATGCCCTCGGGCCAGTCGTCCGGATCGTCGGCGATGTCAGATGTCATGGGGCCGTGCCTGCGGGGTCGTTCCGCCCCCTGGAGCCCTCGCGTGGCTTTGCCACGCGAGGATGAACCGCCCAAGCAGGACGGAGAGCAAACCGGGGACCCCAGGAGAGCGCGAAGCGATCTCCTGGGGACTGGGTCAGCGGCCGAAGGCCGCCTTCAGCGCGGGGACCAGGTCGGTCTTTTCCCAGGTGAAGGTGCCCTTCTCCTCATCCGGCGTGCGGCCGAAATGGCCGTAGCTGGAGGTCGGCACGTAGATCGCGCGGTTCAGGTGCAGGTGCTCGCGGATGCCGCGCGGCGAGAGGTTCACCATGTCCTGGATCACCTTGGCCAGCTTCACCTCGTCCACATCATGGCCGGTGCCGTGCAGGTCGAAATACACCGAGAGCGGCTTCGCCACGCCGATCGCGTAGCTGACCTGGATGGTGCACTTGTCGGCCAGGCCGGCCGCGACGACGTTCTTCGCGACATAGCGCGCGGCATAAGCGGCCGAGCGGTCCACCTTCGTGGGGTCCTTGCCGGAGAAGGCGCCGCCGCCATGCGGGGCCGCGCCACCATAGGTGTCCACGATGATCTTGCGCCCCGTCAGGCCGCAATCGCCGTCCGGGCCGCCGATCACGAAGGTGCCGGTCGGGTTCACGTAGAGCTCGTTGTCCGAGCACATCCAGCCGGCGGGCAGCGAGGTCTCGATCAAGGGCTTGAGCATCGCCTTGATCTGCGCGGCATCCATGCCTTCCTCGTGCTGCGTGGAAACCACGACCGAGGTGGCGCCGACGGGCTTGCCGTCGATGTAGCGCAGCGTGACCTGGCTCTTTGCGTCGGGCAGCAGGCCCTTCACGGCCACGTCGCCGTTGCGGCGCATCTCGCTGATGCGGCGCAGGATGAGGTGCGCGTAGTAGAGCGGCGCGGGCATCAGGTCGGGCGTCTCGGTGCAGGCATAGCCGAACATGATGCCCTGGTCGCCGGCGCCCTCGTCCTTGTTGCCGGCGGCGTCCACGCCCTGCGCGATATGTGCGGACTGGGCGTGCAGGTGGCACTCCACGCTGGCATTCTGCCAGTGGAAGCCTTCCTGCTCGTAGCCGATATCCTGGATCGCCAGCCGCGCCTTGTGCATCAGCAGCTCGGGCGTGATCGAGGCGGGGCCGCGAACTTCACCGGCGATGACGACGCGGTTGGTGGTCACCAGGGTTTCGCACGCCACGCGGGCATACGGGTCCTGTTCGAGGAAGGTGTCGAGCACGGTATCGCTGATGCGATCCGCGACCTTGTCGGGGTGGCCTTCGGAAACGCTTTCCGAAGTGAACAGGTATTCGCCCTTGTCGCGCATGGCTTGGTTCGGCCTCTTGTCGCTGGTGGAGTGATCCGCGTTGGAATCAGCCCGCAAATCACCCAGTGGGGGCGACCGGACACCCCGGTCAGGCTGGCCCACCGCATGCGGGCGCGCGGTGTTTGGCAGCGCCCACCCAATGGGTCAAGGGATCGGACCCATTCGAAACCCGTCCAGCGGAATGGGCGGCGCCCGCCCTGCCACATCCGCCGCGAGCACCGCCGCACTGCCCATGGCGAGCGTGAAGCCCAGCGAACCCTGCCCCAGATTGAGATACAGCCCCTCCGTTCCCGGAACGCGGCCGAGGATGGGCAGGCCTGTGGGCGTTGCCGGCCGCAGCCCGGCCCAGGGGTTCAGCTCGCGCCAGTCGCTCGCCTCGGGGAAGGCGGCGCGGGCCTGGCGGATCAGGGCCGAGAGGCGCTTCTCCTCGAAGCCCGTCGAATAGCCCACCACATCCGCCATCCCCGCGATCCTGAGCCGGCGGCCGATCCGCGCATAGACGAGCTTGGCCGCGCTGTCGGTCACGCTGATCCGCGGCGCCGCATCCTCGCGCAGCACGGGCAGCGTCAGCGAATAGCCCTTGAGCGGGTAGATCGGCAGGTCGAGCCCGAGCGGCCGGGTGAGCGCCCGCGCGCCGACGCCCAGCGCCAGCACCACCGCATCGGCCTCGATCACGCCGGCCGGCGTCGCGACACCGCGCACCCGACCCTCGGCGCGGATGATCTGCGTGGCGCGCGTGCCGAGGCGGAAGGTCACCCCCGCATTGGACCGCGCGAGGCTCTCGGCCAGCCCCTCGCAGAACATCCGGCAATCCCCGGCATCCTCGCTCACCGTATGGATGCCGCCCGCGATGCGGTGCGCGATATGACCGAGCGAGGGCTCCAGCGCCAGGCATTCCTCGCGCGAGAGGGCGTGCTGCTCGGTCCCCCATTTCGCCTGCAGGTCCATCTGGCGCCGGGCGCCGGCCATCGCGGCCGCATCGGGCTGCAGCACCAGCTTGCCGGCGGGGGCGAAGGCGAAGTCGAAGCCCTCCCGCGCCGCCAATTCGCGCATCAGGTCGCGCGACAGGTAGCTCAGCAGCAGCAGGCGGCGGGTGGTCTGTTCGGCGGTGGTGGCGTTGCAGGCCCGCAGGAAGGCGATCAGCCATTTCCACTGCCCGGGGTCGGCCCGCGGCCGGAAGCGCAGCGGCCCGTCCGGGTCCAGCATCCAGTGCGGCACCTTGCCGATTACGCCCGGGCCTGCGAAGGGCGCCACATAGCTGTAGGAAAGCTGCCCGCCATTGGCGAAGCTCGCCCCCTGGCCGACGCGCGGCTCGGCATCCACCACGGTCACGGCATGGCCCTCTTCCGCAAGGGCCCGGGCGGTGGTGAGGCCGGTCACGCCGGCGCCGAGGATCAGGACATGCATTTGCCATTGGTGCGGCCCGGCCCGCACAGGGTCAATGGCGAAACCCGCGGCGCTCTGTTATGTGCGCCCACATGACCCTGCCCGACGCCCGCCTTTCGGATGCCGAACTGCTCGCCCGCATGCAGTCCTTCCATTGGTGGCATTCCCTCGCGCTGCGCCCGGGGCTCACCACCTTCGGCGGCAAGAACGAGGCGATCCTGGCGCAGGAGGAGGAGGCCTTCCTCGCCCCCTTCGACCTGACGGGCCGCAGCGTGGTGGATATCGGCGCCTGGAACGGCGCCTTCAGCTTCGCCGCCAAGCGGCGTGGCGCGGCCCGCGTGCTGGCGACTGACAGCTACATCTGGAACCATCCCGTCTGGCGCGGACGCGAGGCCTTCGAATTGGCCCGCTCCGAACTCGGCCTCGACATCGAGGCGAAGATGATCGACCCGCCCGACATCACCGAGAAGCTCGGCCTCTTCGACGTCGTGATGTTCCTGGGCGTCTTCTACCACCTCTACGACCCGATCGAGGTGATGGCCCGCCTGCGCCGCATCACCCGCCAGATGCTGCTGGTGGAAACCCACCAGGACCTGCTCGGCACGGCGCAGCCCGGCATGGTCTTCTACCCCAGCGACATCCTCAATCAGGACGCGACGAACTGGTGGGGACCGAACCCCGCGCTGATGCTCAGCCTCCTGCTCCAGCTCGGCTTCACCCGGGTCTTCTACCGCGACCACCCGACGCTCGGCCGCTCGCGCGGCGTCTATGCCGCCTTCACCCCCGAGGTGGAGGACAGCCTGGTCCGTGGCTTCGATTCCAACTGGCTGGACCTGGACGTGCCCGGCGCCGTCGAAGGATTGCTGACGCCGTGAGCGACGCCGAACTCCGCACCGCCATCACCGGTCATCGCTGGCTGCAGAGCCTGCGTCTGCGCCCCGACCTGCTCACCCCCGGCCTCAAGCCCGAGGCGCAGCTCCAGGCGGAGGAGGAGGCGCTGCTCGGCACGCTGAACCTCAAGGGCGCGCATGTGCTGGAGATCGGCGCCGGCAACGGCGCCTTCGGCTTCGCGGCCCTGCGCCGCGGCGCGGCCCGCGTGCTGGCGACGGACCACCTGGCCTGGACCCTGCCGGGCAGCGATGCCCTCTCCGCCACGCAATGGGCCGCGCATGCGCTGGGCGCCGCGCTCGAGACCGCGCCGCTCGACCCGCGCGAGCTGACGCCGCGTTTCGGCGATTTCCACGTGGTGATGGCCACCGCCTGCTTCGACCAGCTCTTCAACCCGATCCAGGCGCTGCGCGGCATGCGCAGCGTGACCCAGCGCGTGCTGCTGCTGGAGACCCTGCAGGATGGCCTGGCCGATGCCCGGCCGCTGATGATGGGCCATGGCCAGGTGCTGCCGATCGGCGGGCCGGGCGGGAGCTGGGTTTTCGGCTGGGCCCCCAACCCGCCGCTGATGATCCATCTGCTGACGGATCTGGGCTTCAACCGCGTGCTCTATCGCAACCACCCCACGCTCGGCGCCGCGCGCGGCCTCTACGCCGCCTTCCTGCCCGAGGCGCCGGACGGGCTGCTGGAGGGCTTCCACACGCCCTGGATCAGCCTGACACACCCGCAGGCGGGTTGATGCGGGCCGCGCGATGACCTCGCCGCGCACCGACCTCACCGAGGCGGAATTGCTGGCGCGGATCGGCCGCATCAACTGGTTCCACTCGCTGGAGCTGCGGCCGGGCATCGTCACGCCCGGCGCGAAGAGCGTGGCTGTCCTGGCGCGCGAGGAGGAGGCGCTGCTCGGCCCCTTCGACCTCAGGGGCCGCTCCGTCCTCGACATCGGCGCCTGGAACGGCGCCTTCAGCTTCGCCGCCAAGCGGCGCGGCGCGGGCCGCGTCCTGGCCACTGATGAATTCGCCTGGACGCACCCCGCCTATCGCGGGATGGAGGCCTTCGAGCTGGCCCGGGCCGAGCTCGGCCTCGAGGTGGAAACCCAGCAGATCGACCCGACGCGGATGGATGAATCGCTGGGCCGCTTCGACCTCGTGCTGTTTCTCGGCGTCTTCTACCACCTGTTCGACCCGATTGACGTGCTGCAGCGCATGCGCGCCGTCACCGGGCAGGTGCTGCTGGTCGAGACCCATCAGGACGCGCTGGAACGCGCCGAGCCCGCCATGGTCTTCTATCCCGGCCGGACGCTCGCCAATGACGACACGAACTGGTGGGGGCCCAATCCGCCGCTGATGCTGCATCTGCTGCGGCAGCTCGGCTTCGCGCGGATCTACTACCGCGACCATCCGCATTATTTCGCCCATGAGGGCAACCGGCTGCGCGGCGTCTTCGCCGCCATCCTCCCCGGCGCCGAGCCCGCCATGTCCGCCCATTTCGGCCTTGAGTGGCGGGACCTCGGCAGCGCCGGGGTGCTGGAGGATTTCCGGCGATGACGACGCCGGAGCCTGACGCGGCGCTGGCCGCCGAGGTCGCCGCCCTGCCCTGGCTGCAAAGCCTGCGCCTGGCGCCGGGCCTCGTCACGCCCGGCCTGAAACCTGAAGCGGAGCTGGAGGCGGAGGCGGAAGCCCTGCTCGGCCCCCTGCCGCTCTCGGGCATGACGCTGCTGGAGATCGGCGCCGGCAATGGCGGGTTCAGCCTGGCCGCGCTCCAACGCGGCGCGGCCAGCGCGCTGGTGACGGACCACCTGGCCTGGAGCCTGCCGGGCATGCAGGCGGGGGCCGCCGCCGCCCTCGCGCTGCGGGCCACGGGTGCGCCGGGTCAGGCGATGGTGCTGGACCCGCGGGGGCTGACGGCGGAGTTCGGCCGCTTCGACCTCGTGCTCGGCACCGCCTTTTGCGAGCAGCTCTTCAACCCCATCCTCGCGCTGCGCGGCATGGCCGCCGTCACCGGGCAGGTGCTGCTGCTGGAGACGCAGCACGCCGCGCTGGAGGAGGCGCGGCCGATGCTGACCGCCACCACGCTGGCCATGCCCTATGGCGCGCTGGTCTCGGGCTGGGCGCCGAATCCACCGCTCATGGCGCCGCTGCTTCGGGACCTCGGCTTCGCGCGCATCCTGCACCGCCCACACCCCAGCGCGGGCTGGGCGCGCGGGCTCTACGCCGCGCTGAAGCCGGGCGGCCCGGAGGCGCTGGTGGCGGGGTTCGGCGCGCCCTGGCGCGAGCTGACGCCGGCCTGAGTCCTTCCGGCCGGGTGGTGAAGCATGCCGCCCGCCGCACTATCTCAGCCGCATCCCACACCGCGCCACAGGGGCGCGGAGGAGAGCCCGATGATGACCAGTTTCACCCCCCTCGCCTCCGCCGCCGGTGGCGCGCTCATCGGCGCGGCCGCCGCGCTGCTCTGGCTCACCCTCGGCCGCATCGCCGGCATCAGCGGCATCCTGGCCGGCACGCTCGCGCCGGATCGCGGCTGGCGCCTGGCCTTCCTGGCAGGGCTCATCGGCGCGCCGCTGGGCTGGGCCCTGTTGGCCGGCGCGCCGGAGCTGCAGATCACAGCCACGCCGCTCACCCTCATCGCCGCCGGGCTGCTGGTGGGCTTCGGCACGCGGCTGGGTTCGGGCTGCACCAGCGGGCATGGCGTCTGCGGCCTGGCGCGGCTCTCGCCGCGCTCGATGGCGGCGACGGGCATCTTCATGGCGACGGCGGCGGCGGTGGTCTTCGCCATGCGCCACCTCCTGGGGGACTGAGGCCGTGGCGCGCATCCTCGCGGCGCTGGCGGCGGGCGCCTTGTTCGGTGTCGGCCTAGTGCTGTCCGGCATGGCCAATCCGGCCAAGGTCCTGGCCTTCCTCGACCTGGCGGGCCACTGGGACCCGAGCCTGGCCTTCGTCATGGCGGGCGCCATCCCCGTCGCCGCCATCGGCTTCCGTCTTGGCGCGAAGCGCGCGGGGCCCCTCTGCGCTCCGCCCCCCGGCGCCGAGGGCTTCGCCCCGCCGCCGCGGGGCCTTGTGGATGCGCGGCTGATCGGCGGCGCTGTGCTGTTCGGCGCGGGCTGGGGGCTGGCCGGCTTCTGCCCTGGCCCGGCGCTGGCCGCGCTCGGCTTCGGCGGCTGGCAGCCCTGGCTTTTCGTGGCGGCGATGCTGGCGGGCATGGGCCTGTTCCGCCTGCTGCCGGCGGCACGCCGATGACCGAGGCCGTGCAGATCATCTGCCCCGGCTGCGGCGCGGTGAACCGCGTCCCTGCCACCCGCCTGGCCGATGGCCCGCGCTGCGGCCAATGCAAGGCGGCGCTCTTCGGGGCCAGGCCGCTGGCCCTGGACGAGGCCGGCTTCCGCCGCCACCTGCGCCTCTCGGGCGTGCCGCTGCTGGTGGATTTCTGGGCCTCCTGGTGTGGGCCCTGCCGCACCATGGCACCCGAGTTCGAGGCGGCCGCCGCGCTGCTGGAACCGGAATTCCGCCTCGTGAAGGTCTCGACCGAGGAGGCGCCCGCGCTGGCCACGGAGCTCGGCATCCGCAGCATCCCGACCCTCGCCCTCTTTGCCGGCGGGCGGGAGGTGGCGCGGCAGGCGGGCGTCATGCGCGCACGCCACATCGCCAGCTGGGCGAGGCAGGCCCTGGCCTCCGCTTGATCGGGATCAAGGCGGGACGCAGCCATCTCGCCATCATGCCGGAGCAAACAGCATGAAGGAGCGGGACCGGTGGCAAGGAATGTGGGTGGCCTGGACAAAGGCCTGCGAATCGTGGCCGGGCTTGCCCTTCTGGCGCTGGGCGCTTTCGGCCCCCTCGGTTGGTGGGGCGCAATCGGCCTGGTGCCGCTGCTGACGGGGCTTGCCGGCAATTGCCCGCTCTACAGCCTCGTCGGCGTGAACACCTGCCCGGCGCGCTAGACTCGGGCGCGCCGGAGCACGATTCAGCTTGGCCGGGAGCGGGTCACGCGCTCAGCCGGGCTGGCCCGTATCGCCGCCGGTGCTCAGCACCTCGCGGATGCGCGCCATGTCGGCACCCGGGGCGTTGAAGGTCAGCACCACCTCGGCCCCGTCCTCCGTCAGCGTCGCGGCCTGGCGGTCGAGCGGAATGGCACGCACGAGCTTTTCGAGCGCGAGCTTGGCGGTGACCATGTCGGGGAAGCGCGCGGCCACGGGTGTGGCATCTGCCGGCTCGGGCGGGGGCGTCTCGTCCATCATCGCGCCAAGTTCCATGGCGCGCACGCCCACGGCGGGCGTCGTGGCCACGGGATCGCTGGCCGGGAAGCTGTCGGGCACCGCCGTCTTGGCGCTGCGATCGGCCGGTGAGCCGGGCTTGCCGTCCTGCGGGCCGTAATCACCCTCGGCCTCGGTATATTCCTCGGACATGCGGCTCTCCCTCCGTTCAACAGGAAGGAAAACCCGCGGGGGTTGGAAAGGTTGCAGACGCCCCCTGCGGCCCTAACGCCCCATCGTGTAGAATTGGTCGTTGGGGCGAAGGCTGGTGAAATTGGCCATGCGGTTGGACATGCCGAAGAACGCGGCGATGGATGCAATATCCCAGGCCTCTTCCTGGCCAAGCCCATGCGCCGCCAGCGCGGCGAAATCCGCCTCCTCCACCGCATGCGCCTCGAAGGCTACCTTCATCGCGAAATCGAGCATGGCCCGCTGCCGCGGCGTGATGTCCGCCTTGCGGTAATTCACCGCCACCTGGTCGGCGATCAGCGGGTTCTTCGCGCGGATGCGCAGGATCGCCCCATGCGCCACGACGCAGTACTGACATTGGTTGGCATTGCTGGTGGCGACCACGATCATCTCGCGCTCGGCCTTGGTGAGTTCGCCGGGCTTGTCCATCAGCGCGTCGTGATAGGCCATGAAGGCGCGGAACTCCTCGGGCCGGCGCGCCAGCACGAGGAAGACATTGGGGATGAAGCCCGCCTTCTCCTGCACGGCGAGCAGGCGCGTGCGGATGTCCTCAGGGATCTCGGCCAGGCTGGGCACGGGAAAGCGGCTGATGGGGAGGGCGGTCATGGCCATGCGATCCTCAGATGGGTTGATCGCCAATATGGCCCCGCCGCACAGGGGCGGCCATGCGCGCCGGGCCGCGATCCGCCCCGCGCGGAGCGCAGGACGGATGCATGCGGAGCGCAGGACGGATGCATGCGGAGCGCAGGACGGATGCGGAGCGCGGCCTATTCGAACAGCGCCACCGCGCGGATCGGGCTCGCCGTGCCGCCCCGGATCTTCAGCGGCAGGCCGATGAAGCGGAACCGCCCACGCCCCACCACGGCCTCCAGATTGGCAAGGCACTCCATGTGCGTGATGCCGAGTTCGGCGCATGCCATATGTGCCTTGAAGTTCAGCTCGCCCTCGGGGGCCGGGCTGATCGCCTCGACGCCGAACAGGCCGATGCCCTGCGCGGCCAGCCAATGGATCGCCTCGATGGAGAGGCCCGCGAAGTCATGGCCATAGCCGGGCTTGCCCAGCAGCCGCGCATTGGTGCCGAGCAGGATCAGCACCGTGTCGCCCTTCTGGATCGTCTGGCCCGAGGCGGCCACCGCCGCCTGCACCTCCTCCACCGTCGCCGCGTGCTTCAGCGGCACATGCGAGAGGTCAATGCAGAAGGCCGAGGTGATGAAGTTCTCGAGCGGCACCTGGTCAATCGAGAGCGCGCCGGGGCGCGGGTCGAAATGCACAGGGGCGTCCACATGCGTGCCGGCATGGTCGCTGAAGGCGATGGACATGGCCTTGCTCGTGAAGACCGTGTTGCCCGCGTATTTCTTCTCGGAGTGGTCGTTCCACACGGTCATGATGACCGGCGGATGCGAGGGATGCGTCTGCGTGCGGTGGAACAGCTCGCGGCTCAGATCAACGATTTCCATGGGGGCTCGGCCTCTGCTCAGTTGACGGTGATGTTGGCGTCGCGGATCACGCGGCCCCAGCGGGCGCGGTCGGTCGCGACATAGGCGGCGAATTGCTCGGGGTTCAGCCCGAGGCGAACGATGCCCTGCTCCTCCAGCCGCCGCGCCACGGCCGCATCGGCGATGGCGGCGGCGCAGGCGGCGCGCAGCCGGGCCAGCGGCTCGGGCGGCACGGCCGCAGGCGCGAAGAAGCCGTAGTAGCTGACCGATTCGTAGCCCGGCACGCCGGCCTCGGCCACGGTCGGCAGGTTGGGCAGCGCGGCGAAGCGCTGCGGCGTGGTCACCGCCAGCGCCCGCACCGCACCCGCCTGCACATGCGGCAGCGCGGTGGTGATGGGGTCGCTCATCGCGTCAATGCGGCCGGCCAGCAGGTCCGCCGTGGCGGGCGCCGTGCCGCGATAGGGCACATGGGTCAGCCGGATGCCCGCCATCGTCTCCAGCAACGCCATCGAGAGATGCGAGGCGCCGCCATTGCCGGCCGAGCCATAGGTCAGTTCACCGGGCCTGCGCCGCGCCAGCGCCAGGAAATCCTGCAGCGTGCGCACCTCCAGGCTGTTGCGCACGTAGATGATGGAGCCGACACCGCCCACCAGTGCCACGGGCGTGAGGTCCCGCGCCGGGTCGAAGCTGCTGTCGCGATAGAGCTCGGGGTTGATGGAGTTGGTCGCCTGGCTGCCCATCAGCATGGTGTAGCCATCCGCCGCCGCGCGCACCGCGGCCTCGGTGCCGATGCGTCCGCCGCTGCCGGTGCGGTTCTCGATGACGAGGGATTGCCCCAATTCGCGCGAGACCGCTTCGGCCAGCAGCCGCGTGATGACATCGGCCGCACCCGCCGGCGGGAATGGAACGATCACGCGCACGGACCGGGCGGGAAAGCTTTGCGCCCGCGCGCCCGTCGCAGCGAGGCTGGCAAGGCCGGCGGCGAGCAGGCCGCGGCGTGCGAGGCTGGATGTCGGCATGGGAAACCTCCTCGAGGGATGCAGCGCCGGAGCATCCGGACCGGCCGGGCCTCATGCCAAGGGAAATCGCCCAGCGCTTCCACCAGGTGAAATTCAATGCCGCCCGCGGCTTTCACGCGCGCGCCGGGCTGGCTAGGCTCGCCGGGTTTTCGGGGTTCTCGCCTGATGGACACCCAGCCACCCTCGCCCACCGATGGCGCGCGCGTCGTCCGCCGCGCCGTCTCACTCCTGCGCGAGGTCTCGGCCGCGCGCGGCAATGGCGCAACGCTCAAGACATTGGCCGACAGCGCAGGCCTGCCCCAGCCCACCGCACACCGCCTGCTGAAGCTGCTGCAGGAGGAGGGGTTGCTGGAGCGCGACGCCGCGAGCCGCGCCTATCGCCTGGGCCCGCTGCTCTACGAATTCGGCCTGGCCGTCGCCCCGCGCGTGGATGCGCGCCGCCTCTGCGCCGCGACGCTGGACCGCATCACCCGCGCCGTGGGTGACACCACCTACCTCAACAGCCGCAGCGGAAATGACGCGCTCTGCCTCGACCGGCGTGAGGGCAGCTTCGAGATCCAGGCCCTGCCCATCGAGATCGGCAATCGCCGGCCGCTCGGCGTGGGCGCGGGCGCGCTGGCCGTGCTGGCAAGCCTGCCGCCCGCCGAGGCGGAGGGCGTGATCGCCGCCAATGCGCGGCGCTACCGCCGCCACGGCCTGACCGCCGAGCGCATCCGCGTCTATGTGGAGGCCACGCGCGCGCGCGGCTTCGCCATCACCTCGGGCCGCATCGTCGCGCGCTATCGCGGCGTGGCGATCGCGGTCGGCAACGGCATTGGCGGCGTGCCGGCCTCGCTCTCCGTCGTCGCCATCGCCGAACGGCTCGATCCCCGCCGGATCGAGCAGGTGGCCCGTCTCCTCCTCCGCGAAGAACAGGCGCTCCGGGAGATGCTCGCCATCGCCCCCGCCGCCCGAACCGAAAGCCCCGCCCCATGACGACCGAACCCGCAGCGCCCCTCAGCGCCACCGCCATGTCGGAGGCGCTGGAGAAGCGCGCGACGACGCCGCCCGCTTTGCTGGCCGATGCGCTGGCCCGCGTGGCGCGCGCCAATGCCGCACTCGGCGCCTTTGTCCACCTGGATGCGGAGGGCGCCCAGCGCGCGGCGGCCGAGGCCGGGGCGCGCCAGGCGGCGGGCGCGCGGCGGGGGCCGCTGGACGGCGTGCCCGTCGCGGTGAAGGACAATATCTGGGTGGCCGGCATGCCCGCGCATTGGGGCAGCCGCATGTGGTCCGACTTCACGCCCCCTTGCGACGACATCGTGGTGGAGCGGCTGCGCGCGGCCGGCGCCGTGATCATCGGCAAGACCAACACGCCGGAATTCGCGCTCTCCGGCCGCACCGACAGCCCGCTGCACGGCAAGGCCCACAACCCCTGGGACGTGGCGCTGACGCCGGGCGGTTCCAGCGGCGGTTCGGTGGCGGCCGTGGCCGCCGGCATGGTGCCCCTCGCACTCACCACCGATGCCGGCGGCTCCACCCGCATCCCCGCCAGCTACACCGGCCTCTATGGCCTGCGCCCTTCCAACGGGCGCATCGCGCGGCGGCATGGCTTCCCGCCCATGGGCATTGATTTCCAGGCCGTCGGCGTCGTCGCGCGGGAGCTGGCGGATCTGGAACTGGCCCATGCCCTGCTGGCCGGGCCGGATGACCGCGATCCCGCCTCGCTGCGCTTCCCGCCGCCGCGCGCCTCCGGCCGGCCGCGCATCGGCTGGTTCGCGCGCTACGAGGGCGAATTGGTGCACCCCGAGGTGGAGGCCGCCGTTACCGAATGCGCCACCCTGCTGGAAGCGGCCGGCTATGCGGTGGCGCCGCGCCCCGCGCCCTATGACGTGGCGCTGGTGCGGCGCGTCTGGGGCGCACTCAGCTCGGCCGGTGCGGCCCGCGCGGCCGAGATGCACCCGGAGCGGTGGCGCACGGAAGCCAGCGGCGCCATCGCCGCCGCCGCCACCCGCGGCCTCGCCATGACGGCGGTGGATTACGTCCGCGCGCTGGACGGCCTGGCCACGCTGCGCGCCCAGGTCTCGGAGCAATGGGGCGAGGTGGATGTCTATCTCTGCCCCAGCGCCGCCTCCCCCGCCTGGGCGATTGACGAGGAATTCCCGGCGGAGATCGGCGGGCAGCCCGGCCATGCGGCGGCGCAAAACACCTTCGCCACCTGGGTGAACGCGATCGGCCATCCCGGGCTGAACATCCCCGGCCGCCCGCATGCGGATGGCCGGCCGCTCGGCGTGCAATTGGTCGGCCGCTTCGGGGGCGAGGCCGAGCTGTTTGAGCTAGCGCGCGCCATCGCGGTGGGCGCGGGCTGGACGCGCCCGCCCTTTCCCGCCTGGTAGGGCCCAGAGCATGATGCGTCGAGGGGAATCGCCGAAACGCTGAATCATCCTCGCAGCAAAGGCCAGACCCAGCGAAGTGAACGCAGCGTGGTCTAGCGCAACGCGGCGGCCGGTGCACCGCCGCGCGCGACCAGGCCGTCGAGCTGCTGCTCCAGCTCGTCGAGGCCCATGCCTTCGAGGTCGAAGCGGATGTGCAGGCCCGTGGTGGCCGCGGATTCCACGACCGTGAAAGGGACGGGCAGCTTCAACCCCGGCACCAGCAGCAGGCCCCGGCGCCTCACAGGCTCTGGCGCCCGATGCACGAGGCGCGCGCCGCCGCGCGACAAATCATGCAGGCGCGTGAATTGGCGCCCGGCATGCGGCCAGGTCATCTCCACCTCCCAATCCACCGCGACGCGCGGATGGCGGCGGCGCTCGGGGCGGGCCAGAACCGGGCCTGGGGTTGGTTCCGCCACCGGCGCTGCCATCGGTACCGCGCGCGCGACCGCAGGCGCGCTGGCCGCGCCGTCCCATGCGGGCTCCATCCGGCGCAGCCGGAACAGCCAGGCGATCAGCGCGGCAAAGCCGGCGGCCAGCATCAGCGAGGCCGCCGCCGAGGCATTCTCCGGCCACCAGACCAGCACGGTGAGCAGCTTCGCGCTGAACAGGCCGCAAAGCGCCAGGGAGATCCAGGCCATTCAACGCAAGGGCATATCGCGTCCCCGTCTCAGAACAATTCGATGACGGGCCCGGCCGGCCCGCCCGCCTTGCCATGCGCCAGGCGCTGCCCGTGCATGACGTAGGATTCCTCCATCTGCCGCAGGATCGAGCTCTCGACGCTCTCGACCGAACGGCGCTCGTGCAGCGCCTCGGCCAGCCAGCCGGCGTGCAGCCCCAGCCGCTCGATCGCCTCGCCCACCTGCTCCAGGCGCTGGCGCACGATGTCCTGGAACTGCATGGCCCCCAGCGCCTGGGTGATGTGCCCGCTGATGCGCTGGCCATGCAGGCCGGTGGATTGCAGCGCGGCGGTGGAGCCGGCCGCGATGCGCTCCAGCGCCTGCACCGCGCCCGCGGCCTGGCCCTGCGCGGTGTCCAGCAGCGCGTGGTCCGCCGCGGTGTCGAGCGCGTCGGACATGCGCGCGCGCATCAGGTCCCGCAGGCGGCCGAGGCCGGAGGTGACGCCCTCCGCCACCTTCGTCGTCTCGCCCGCCAGCTCGCGCACCTCATGCGCGACGACGGCGAAGCCCTTGCCCGCCGCGCCGGCGCGCGCCGCCTCGATCGTCGCGTTGAGGGCGAGCAGGCGCGTCTGCTGCGCGATGCGCCCGATGTCGCTGATGGCGCGCGCGAAGCCCTCGGCCTCCTGCGCGATGCGCTCACAGATGGTGCGGTCGGCCTCGATCTGCGCGGTGCGGGCGGCGAGGCGTTCGCGCAGGCGCTCCATCGCCTCGCGCATCCGCTCCACATCGGTTTGGCCATCCTGGCTCAGTCGTGCGCCGGTGGCCTCCGCCTCCGCCAGCTCCGTCATCAGCGCGCGGGCACCCGCCTCCAGCGCGTTCAGATCCGCGATGAGGGCGAGCGCCGCGCCCTCCGTCTCCGCGATGGCGCCGTCCACCTGGGAATGCAGGATGCCCGCCACCTCGCGGTAGCGCTCCAGCTCCGCCGCCACGGCGTTGGCGGAAGGTGCTGCGCGCTGCCGCTCCATCATGGGCGCGGCTGGCAGCACGGGCGCGGTCATGGTTGCCGCCGGCGCCAGGGGCACGGCGCGTGCCAGCAGTGGCAGCAGCGCCGTGGCGAAGGCCAGCGCGCCCAGCAGATCCGCCAGGACGGCCGGGGCCAGCAGCGCCCGCGCCGCCGCGGCCGCCGCCATGCTCAGCAGCGCGCCGAGCGCCAGCGCGCCCAGGATGCGGCGCCGGGGTGGCCAGGCGATGCGGGCAACGGAGGGGGCATCGAAGGGCATCAGGCCGGCGCGACCTGGCGCAACACCTCGATCAGCTTGTCCGGCGCGACCGGCTTCACAAGCCAGCCGGTGGCACCCGCCGCCCGCGCCTCGTCGCGCTTCGCCTGCTCCGACTCCGTGGTCAGCACGAGGATGGGCAGGAAGCGATAGGCGGGCAGCTTGCGGAGCTCACGCACCAGGGCCGCGCCGTTCATGCCGGGCATGTGGTAATCCGTGATCATGGCGCGCAGCGGCGGGCTCGCGCGGAGCTTGACCAGCGCCTCCTCCGCGCTGGCCGCCTTCTCGACCGGCTGGCCGGCCTGGCTGAGCACGCTGGCCATGCTGGCCATGCTGGCGAGCATGGTCGGGCTGTCATCCACGAGCATCACGGGCTTCATGCGGGCACCTCGGCGGAAAGGGGGGAAAGCAGGGCGGCGAGCCAGGGGTCGGCGGGTGGGGCGGTGCAGCGTGGCGCGGCCGCCAGCAGCACCTGCAGCACCGCGCTGTGCAGCGTCTCGCAGGCGGAGAGGTCCAGGGCGGCGTCGGGTGTCACACGCAGCCATTCGGCCAGCGCCTCCGCCTCCTCGATCGCGACGGCGCCGCTCAGCCGTGCAAGGGCGCCCTCCATCAACATCGGCATCAGTTCACGAGCTCCGGCAGGTCCAGGATGAGAAGCACGCGCCCATCGCCGAGCAGCGTGGTGCCGGTGAAGCCCCGCAAGCCCACCAGCACGCCTTCGAGCGGCTTCACGATCGTTTCCATCACCTCCTGAAAGGCGGTGACGACGATGCCCAGCCGCTCGCCATTCAGGCGGACGACGAGGATCGCCTCCTCCTCCGGCGGCGCGCCATCGGCGTCGGGCAGGTCGAGCAGGTGCGCGAGATGGAGCACCGGCACCACGCGGTCCCGCAGCACCAGGGCCTCGGTCTGGCCGACACGATGCAACGCCGCGCGTGGCACGCGCACCGTCTCCACCACCAGCGCCATCGGCACGCCGAACAGGCGCTCGCCGCAGGCCACGGTCATGATGCGCGTGATGGCCATGGAGAGCGGCAGCGCCACCTCCACCACCGTGCCCTCGCCCGTGCGGGAGGAAAGGCGGACGCGGCCGCCGGCATTCTCGATGGTGTTGCGCACCACATCCATGCCCACGCCGCGCCCCGAAAGGTCGGAGACGGCGGCGGCGGTGGAGAAGCCGGGCAGGAAGATGAGCTGGAAGGCCTCCTCTTCCGTCAGCGCCGCGGCGCGCTCCGCCTCGATCAGGCCCTTCTCGACGGCCTTGGCGCGCGGCCGCCCGGCGTCGAGCCCGCGCCCGTCATCCATGACGCGAATCACGACGTGGTCGTTATCGTGCTGCGCGGTCAGGCGCAGCGTGCCCTGCTCGGGCTTGCCGGCGGCGATGCGCGCGGCCGGCGCCTCGATGCCGTGGTCGAGGCTGTTGCGCACCATGTGGATCAGCGGGTCGGCCAGCGCCTCGATAACGGTCTTGTCGGCCTCGGTCTCGGCCCCTTCCAGGCGCAGCTCCACCTGCTTGCCCAGGCGGCGCGCGGTATCGCGCACCAAGCGGGGGAAGCGCTGGAAGACGTGGTCCACCGGCAGCATCCGGACCGACATGGTGGCCGCCTGCATGTCCTCCGCGATGCGGTTGAACAGGGCCTGGCGGTCCTTCAGTTCGCGCGCGAGCTGGCGCGGCGGCATGTCCTCCCCCGCGGCGCGGCGCGCGAGCCAGGCGAGCGCGTTCTTCGCCACGACCAGCTCGCCGATCAGGTTCATCAGCCCATCCACCTTCGCCTGCTCGACGCGCAGCACGGCCGGTGCGACGGCGCGCGGGGCATCGGGCGTGGGCGCAGGGCCAGGCGGGGTGGCGGCGGCCGCCGGCACCGCGACCAGCGCGTGGAGCGCCGCGCGCAGCCCCGCCGCGTCCTGCGGCAGCTGCTCCGCCCGGCCGGCCGCGGCTAGCGCCCGGCTTGCGGCGCCATGCGCGGCGGCAAGCCGGCCCAGCGCGATCGGATCGGGATCGGGCGCGCCATCCAGCAGGCGAAGCTGGGCCGCCAGCACCGCGCGCCACACCTCCTCTTGCGCCGCGCGCGAGTCGCCGCCCACGGCGGCGAGGCGAAGCTGGTCGGGCACGTAGCGGAACAGCTCCGCCGCCTCGGCCGGGCTGCAGCGCGCAAGCGCCAGGTAGCGCAAATTGGACGCGAAGGGGTCGAGCGCCTCCAGCGCGGGCCAGGGCGCCAGCGGCTCGACGCCGATCCAGGCAAGGCCGGGGAGCTGGCGGACCAGCCCGAGCGGGTCCTCGCCGCGGAAGAAGCAATGGGGATCGGGCGTATAGGTGATGGCGAGCAGCGGCCCCGTGGGAAGCGCGCCAGGCTTCTGCGCCTGGGCGCGCGCCAGCCAGTCGGGCGGCCCTTCCAGCACGGGGCCCGTCGCCGCATCACCGGCCTTGTCGCCCATCGGCGCCGTCAGGCGGCGCACCAGTGCCTGGGCGAGGGAATCCGCATCCGGCCCCAGGCCGCCTTCCACCGCCAGCACCTCCACCCAGCGGCCGAGCTGGTCAAGCGTGTCAAGCAGCACATCCGCAAGTTCGGGCGTGAGCGTGAGGCGCCCCGCCTGCGCCGCGCCCAGCAGGTCCTCCGCCGCGTGCAGGCTCCGCGTCACGGGCGGGATCTCGAACAGGCCGGAGGTGCCCTTCAGCGTATGCACCGCGCGGAACAGGGCGTTCATCGCCGCCGCGTCGCCGGGGCTGCGCTCGAGTGCCAGCAGGCCGCGGCCCGATTGCTCCAGCAGCTCCCGCGCCTCGGGGATGAACTGCGCCAGCAGCGGGTTGTCGAGCAGGCTCATGCCGCCCCCGCCGCGACGGAGCGCGCGAAGACCGCGAGGCTCTCCGGCCGCACCGGCTTCACCAGGAAGAGATTGGCCCCGGCGGCGAAGCCACGCTCGGCGTCACGCGGCTCACGCTGGGTGCTGATCATGATGACGGGCGTGGCGGCTAGCTCCGCCTCGCCCCGCAGCCGTGAAACCAGCGCGTAGCCGTCCATCTCCGGCATGTTCACATCCACCAGCAGGAGGCCGAAGGGGCGCGGCGCGGCCAGCGCGCGCTCCAGCGCCTCGACGCCATTCATCGCCTCCTCCACCGCGAAGCCGGCCTCCTCGAGGACGGAGCGGTGGAACTTGCGCATGGTGGTCGCGTCATCCACGACGAGGGCGGTGCAGGATGTGTTCATGCGAGGGGCCTCTGGTAGACGATCGCATCCGCGCATTTCCGGACCATGAAGAGCGACGACATCCGGCTCATGGATTCCGAATGGCCGAGGCAGAGGAAGCCGCCGGGGCGCAGGCTGTCATACAGCGCCTCCGCCGCCTGGCGGCGCGAGGGATCGTCGAAGTAGATGAGCAGGTTCCGGCAGAAGATCACGTCGTAGCGGCCGCCATGCGCGCGCATCGCCGCCGCATCGGAGAGGTTGGCGGTGCCGAAGGACACGGCCTCGCGCAGGGCGGGGCTGATGCGCCAGCGCCCCGGCCCCATCGCCTCGAAATGGCGTTCCAGCACCGGCGCCGGCAGGTTCTGCACCGAGCGCGCGTCATAGACACCCTGCCGCGCCTCGGCCAGCACGCGCGTGTCAATGTCGGAGCCGGTGATCTCGACCTCCACGGTCTCGAGCCCCGGCCAGTTTTCGATCAGGTGCAGCGCGATCGAGTAGGCTTCCTCGCCCGTCGAGCAGGGGAGCGACCAAATGCGCAGCCGCTCACCTGGGCGCGCCTTGGCGAGGGCCGGCATCAGTTCGCGCGAGAGGCAGCGGAACTGGTATTCCTCGCGGTAGAAATAGGTCTCGTTCACCGTCATCACGTTGATGAGGTGCTGCAGCTCCGCCCCTCCGGCATCCTCGAAGCGCAGCGCGAGCAGATAGGCGCGCAGATCCGCGGCACCTGTCGCCTGGATGCGCTCCTGCAGGCGGCGGTCCACGAAGTAGCGCTTCGCCGGCCCGAACTGGATGCCCGTGCGCCGGTAGAAAAAATCCTGGAAGCGCATGACGTCACCCTCGGCGAAGCCGGAGGCGGACATGCCCGCGGGGAGATGCGTCACGCCTCCCCCCCGATCGCGTCGAGCGCCAGGTCAATGGCGAAGCACAGGCAGGGCTCGCCCGCGAAGCGCGCGCGCAGGCCGCCCAGCACCGCCGCATCGGCGGGCCGGCCGATCTGCGCCAGGGCCTCGACGGCCACGAGGCAGACGGCGGCATCCGCCTCGCGCGCCAAGAGGGCGGTGAGCAGCGCGCGGGCGCCCGGCGCGGGAATGCCCTCCAGCACATTGGCGGCGAGCAGGCGCAGATCGGGATCCGGCCCGGCCAGCGCCGCCTCCAGCGCGGGCAGCGCGACCTCGCCCCGCTGCCGCAGCGCGAGGATCGCATCATTGCGCAGCGCCACATCCTCCGAGGCGAGCAGGGCGACCAGTGGCCCTTCCACCCCCGCTTCCTCCAGCGCGCCGAGCCGCGTGAGGATGGCATGGCGCACGCCGGGATCGCCTTCCCCCTCCAGCCGGGCGAAGAGCGGCGCGGCTGCCATGCACGCCGCCACCGCGAGGCGGCGCTCGGCCGGATCGGGGCTGTCCAGCACGGGCATGGGCGCCGCCTCGCGCGGTGCGGAATGAACGAAGGGCATGGCTCAGCGCGCCCGCCGCGCCCAGGCCTGGAGCTGCGTGGCCACGCGCTCCGCCGGCAGGACAAGGTCAGCGCCGCCGCGCCGGATCAGCTCGGCCGGCATGCCGAAGACCACGGCGCTCTCCTCGGATTCGGCGATGGTGCGGCCGCCGTGCGCGCGCAGCTCGGCCATCGCCGTCGCACCGTCATGGCCCATGCCGGTGAGCAGCACACCCGTGAGTTGCGGCGCCGGCATCACCTGGATGGCGCTGGCGACCAGGCGATCGGCGCTCGGGTGCCACAGCGAATCATCGGCCGGGACGGAGTTCACGACGACGCGGCCCAGCCGGCGCTCGAGCACGATGTCCGCATCGCCGCGCCCGATATAGACGCAGCCGGCGGCGAGCGGCATGGGCGCGTCCACCTCCCGCACATCCAGCGCGCAAATGCCATCCATCCGCCGCGCGAAGACGCCGGTGAAGCTTGAGGGCATGTGCTGCGCGACGACCACGGGAAAGGGGTAGTCGGGCGGCAGCGCGGGCAGGATCTCCTCCAGCGTGCGGGGCCCGCCGGTGGAGACGCCCACCAGCACGACGCCCGGCACCGGCAGGCCGGAGGCGGGCCGCAGCGGCGCCTCACGCTCCATCTCCCGCCGCCGGGCGGAGACGCGCGCGCGCAGGCCGAGGGCGCGGCGCGGCCGGGCGCGCGCCGCCGCGCGCACCTTCTCCAGCAGCAGGCCACGGATGCGATCAATGGAGAGCGAGACCGTGCCATCCGGCTTCGGCACGAAGTCCACCGCGCCCAGTTCCAGCGCGCGCAGCGTGATCGCCGCCCCCGCCTCGGTCAGCGAGGAGACCATGACGACGCGCGCCGGCGCGCCGCGTTCCATCAGCTCCTCCAGGCAGGAGAGGCCATCCAGCTCCGGCATGTTGACGTCGAGCGTCACCACATCCGGCTCGAAGCCGCGGGCCTGGTCCAGCGCCTCACGGCCGTTGCGCGCGAAGGCCAGGGTGAAGTCGCCCTCCGCCTCGAAGATCTGGCGCATGTGCTTGCGCATCAGCGCGCTGTCATCCACCACCAGCAGACGGATCGGTTGCGGCATCAGGCCCTCACGCCGCCGCCAGCGCCGCGACCTCGCGCGCCTCGAGCAGGCGGGCCGCCTCCGGGATCATCACCATGCGCCGCGCGGCCGTGAGGTTGGCGACGCGCGGGATGATGCCGGCCTGCCGCTCGGACAGCACGGGCGCGGGCTCGATGGCCGAGCGCGGGATCTTCAGCACCTCGACCACCTGGTCCACGATAAAGCCGGTGCGCGTGCCGCCGATGCCCAGCACCATGATGCGCTGGCGGTCATTGCGCTCGGCCAGCGCCAGGGCGAAGCGGCGCCGCTGATCCACCACGGGCAGCACGGCGCCGCGCAGGTTCACCACGCCCTCGATGAAGTCGGGCGTCTGGGGCACATGCGTCAGTTGCTCCGGCACGCGCAGGATCTCCTGCACCGCCTCGATCGGCAGGCCGTATTCCTCGCCCGCGAGGCGGAAGATCACGAACTGCTCCTCCTCCTCGCTCGCGGCGGGCTGCGTCGGTTCGCTCATCACGTCCTCCTGGCCGGGCCCGGCCGCTTCCAGCGCGGACTGCGTCAGCCCCGCCTCGAAGATGCGCGCGGCGGAAAGGATGCTGACCAGCCGCTGCCCGCCCTCCAGCCGGCAGATCGCCTCGAGATGGCCGGAGCCGCCGGCCAGCAGCGGCGGCAGCGGGTCCACCACCGCGCGCGGCACGCGCAGCACCTCCTTCACGCTGTCCATCACGAGGCCGATGGAGCGCTGCGGCTGCCCCGGCACCGCGATCACCAGCACGCGCGACTGCGCGGCGGGTGGCGCGTCCGGCGCGCCGAACAGCGCGCGCAGCGACATCAGCGGCAGCAGCCGATCCCGCAGCGTCATCAGCCCCAGCACATGCGCGCCGGCGCGCGGCACGCGCACCACCTCGGGCGGGAGCTGCACGATCTCCTGCACCTGCTCGATCGGCATGGCGTATTCGCCGCCGGCGGAGATGAAGCTGACGAGCTGCAACTCATCCTGCACCGCCAGGGCACCGCCCTCGGCCTCGCCGGTCGCATGGCCGGCGCGCGCCGGCCCACCCGCGCGCCGTGTGGCGCCGATGGAGGACAGCCGCGCGATGTCGAGCAGCAGCACCATGCCGTCCTCGCGCTTGACCACGCCGCGCAGCAGGCCGGAGCGTGGCCCCTCCTCCAACTCGGGCGCGGGCTCGATCTCCTGCGGCTCGGCCGTCATCACGCGGGCCATGCGGTCCACGACGAAGCCGATGGCCGCGCCCGCTTCCTGGACGACGACGACGCGCGTCGCCTCATCCGCCGGCTGTTCCGCCGCGCCGAAGCTGCGCCGCAGGCTGGTGACGGGCAGGATGCCGCCGCGCAGATTGGCGATGCCGCGCAGGGAGGGCCCGCTATGCGGCACCTCCACCAGCGGCGGCAGGCGGATGATCTCCCGCACCTCCGCCATCGGCAGCCCGTACAGCGCGCCATCCACCTGGAAGGTCACGAACTGGCGCGCCTGTTCGGCGGCGCCCTCGGTCTCGCTCATGGGGACGCTCCGCTCAGACTGTGTCGGCGGTTTGCAGCTCATCGGCGAGGGAGGCGATTTCCTCCACGGCCGATGCCATCTCCTCGGCGCCCTTCGATTGCTCGCGGGCGGCCTGCGCCGCCTCGGCCGCGGCCTGGGAGGCCTGGGTGGCAGCGGCGGACACCTGCTCCACGCCGCGCTTGGCTTCCTCGATGCTGGCGAGGATGTCGGCCGCGCCGGTGGAAATCGTGCGGTTGCCCTCCAGCACCAGGCCCATATCCGCGGTGCCGGAGGCGAGGTTGGCCGTGATGGCGCGGTTCTTCTCCACCTCGGCCTTGGCGAGCGAGGCCGTGTCCTCGAGGTCGCGGCGGACCGCCACGATCTGGTCCTGCACGGATTTCACCAGGTCCTTGATGCGCTCGGCGTTTTCCGCGCTGTCACGCGCGAGGTTGCGGATGTCGGTCGAGACGACCATGAAGCCCTTGCCGAACTCGCCGGCACGCGCCGCCTCGATGGAGCCGTTCACGGCCAGCATGCTGGTCTGGATCGAGACGGTGGTGATCGCGTCCACGATCTTGTCAATGCGGCGGCTGACCTGCTCCAGCGCGTTGATCTGCCCGCGCGAGGCGTCATTGTCGCGCACGGATTGTTCCACGCCGGCGATCATGCGCTCCACCGCCGCCGCATTGTCGGACAGGCGGCTGGTCATCTCGTCGCCCTTCTCGAGCGCGAGCGAAGCGCGCTGGCTCGAGAGCTGGGCGCCGCGCTCGATCTGAGCAAGGGCGGCGGAGGATTGCTGCGTGGCGGCGGATTGCTGCTGGGCGCCGCGGCTGATCTGCTCGATCGCCGTCATGATCTCGCCGGCGGCGCGGTTGATCTCCTCGACCGCGGCCGAGAGCTCCTCGGCGGCGGAGGCGACCTCCTCCGCGCTCTTGCCGATGTCGGTGCTGTTCTTCAAATCGTCGGCGAGGTCGGAGAGTTCGCTCGCCGCGCCCTCGCTCTGGCCCAGCGCGGTGGTCTGCTGCTCGACCGTCTTCACCGCCTCCTCGCAGGCGGCGGACTGCTCCTGCGCGGCGGCGGAGATGGCCTCGGCGCCCTTCTGCGCCTCGCCCGCCGCGCCCTCGGCCTCCGCGCCCTCGGCCTCCGCGGCGGAGGCGCGGATATCCCGCGCGCCGGGGACGATGACGCCCATGTCGCCGCGGATGCCTCCGAGCTGCTCGGCCACGGCGCGGCCATTGCCCGCCTCCTGCTGGGCGGCCGTGGCAGAGGCGTTGATGCCCTCCGCGATCCGCTTCACCTCGGTCTGGATCTGGGCGACGAGATCCTGGATGTCGCGGGCGCTCTTCTCCGAGGTCTCGGCCAGCGTCCGCACCTCGTCGGCCACCACGGCGAAGCCCTTGCCGTGCTGCCCGGCGCGCGCGGCCTCGATCGCGGCGTTGAGCGCGAGGAGGTTGGTCTGGTCGGCGATGCGGGCCACCGCCTTCACGATCTCGCCGATATTCTCGGCCTGGCGGTCCAGCTCCTCGACCATGCCGACGGAGGCGCCCTGGCGTTCCGCCGCGCGGCCGACCGAGACGACGGAGGCGCTGATCTGGGCGTTCACCGCGCCCAGCAGGTCCCGCAGGGCTTCCGTCTTGGCGAGGGACATGCCGGCGGCTTCCGCCGATTGCCGGATGTTGGTCGAGATGCGGGTGACGGCGCGCTGGGACTGCTCGGCGGCGGAAGCGGCCTCGGCAGCGCCGGAGGCGATCTGGGTCATCGCCTTGCGGAGCTGTTCGGCGGCGGAGGCCGCCTCCGCGGTGCCCGACGAGACCTGCGTGGTGGCGGAGGCCACGCGCTCGGCCGCCTTCTGCTGGCGCGCGAAAGTGCGCTGGCGGCGCTTCGGCTCGGCCCGCGCGGCGGCGGGCGGCTTCGGCGGCCAGCCATGCGCCTTTCCGTTCGCATGGCCATTGGCCTTGGAGGGGGCGTGGCCGTTGGCGGCGATCAAGGGCATGACGAACCCTCGCTGGTGGTGACGCCAGCCCTATCCCCGCGAGGGTTAAGTTTCCGTTGCGACTTCGATGCGAACCCGGCCGCCCCAGGCCGAGGCACTGGCCTGCGCCGTGGCAACCCGGCCGGTCAGGCGACGTTGGCCATGCGTCATGGCCCAGCGAGATCCACTCCGCCGGAGGATGCTGCTGCTGCTCCTCCTCGCCGGCTGCGACGCGGATCCCCCGGCGCAGCTGCGCATCGCCGGCGCGGACACGGAGCGTGGGCGCGCGGTAGCGACGGAGCGTGGCTGCGGTGCCTGTCACGTCATCCCGGGCCTGCCGGGCGCCGTCTCCTGGGCGGGGCCGCCGCTGACGGAATGGGCACGCCGCGGCTGGCTCGCCGGGCGCTTTCCGAACACGCCCGATCGCCTCATTGCCTGGCTGCTGGACCCGCAGGCGATGTCGCCGGGTACGGCCATGCCCAATCCCGGTTTGAGCGAGGCCGAGGCGCGCGACGTGGCCGCCTACCTGATGTCGCTCGGCGCCGCGCGGACGGAGCCGGTGCCCGCCGGCATGCCGCGCGGCGGGGAGGAGGCAGGGCCGCGCCCTGCCCCGCGCATCCGCCCGCGCGACAGTTGAGCCGGCGGCGTGGTCACGTCTCCGCCCAACAGGGCGGCAGCACGAAGGCCGGCATGGCCTGGAACAGGATGGCGATGGCGGCGGCGAGGCAGGCGGCCGCGGCCAGCCATTCGCGGAAACCGGGCTCCTCCTCGCCGCCATCGGCCACGAAGCGCGGGCCGCGCGCCAGCAGCACCAGCAGGCCGAGCGCGCAGAGCGTGACCGCTGCCGTGACGGCCTGGACGAAGGGGAGCCCGAGCACATGCCAGCCGGCCAGGCGCCGCTCGCAAGCCAGGGCGTGCGCCGCATAGACCACGCCGAAATGCACGCCCCAGACCAGCAGCCCGAGCGTCGGCCGCAAGGCCTGGGCCGCGCCGCCGCTCACAGCAGCCTCGGGAAGAGGTGCAGCAGCAGCATCCCCGCCACGCCCTGCCCGCAGACGTAGAGCTGGAACAGCCGGGTGTTGTCGAAGCTGAGCCGCCGCACGCCCTGCAGCTTGCCCGTCCAGGCGCGCGCCATGGTGTAGCCCAGCATCAGCGCCGCCACCGCGACATGGAATCCCTGAAACGCCACCAGCGCCCAGCTGATCGCGGCATGCGCGTGCTCGCGCGGCTGCAGCTCGGCGCGCCACAGCGCCATCCCCTCCATCGCGGAGGCCAGCAGGAGCGCCAGCAGCGCCACGGCAAGGACCGAGGCGCGAAGCCTCCCCCGCCGCCCGAGGTCGCGCGCGGCGAAGCCCGTCGCTCCGGCCGAGAGGGCATAGAAGGCCAGCGCCGCGGCCCCCCATTCCGGCAAGGGGGCGCCGGCCGCCCAGCGCGCGTCGCCATTCACCAGCCAGAGGTAGAGGTAGCTGCCGGCCAGGCAGGCCCAGGCCGCGCCCGAGACGATGAGCAGCGTCGTCACCGCCCACCAGGAGACCGTCACCGGCCCCGTGGCGTGGGTCGGCAGCACCACCCCGCCACCGATGGCCGCCTCCGGCGCGAGCGGCCCGTGATCCGTCCCGGTCCAGAGCCAGTAGAGAAACCCCGCCAGGGCCACCGCGCCGAAGGCGGCGCTGACCAGCACCGCCTCGACGGCCAGCGCGAGGAAGAAGCCCGCCGTTCCGATGGCCGCCACCAGATGCGCATAGCCCACGCCCGGCACGACGGCGATGTAGAGCGGCTCGGCCGTCGCGGCACTCGTCACCAGCGCCTCGCGCCGGCCGGTCACGGTGCCGGGCAGGTAATGGGCGCCCGCCTCCATCTCGGCCGCGAGCCCCGGCTGGTCCCAGAGCGGATAGCGCGAGGTGACGCGCGGGATGCTGCGCGCGCCGTAGGCCTCGCTCGGGCCCCATTCCAGCGTGCCGCCCCGCCAGGGATCCTCACGCCCGCCGCCAAAGGGCCGGCAATGGCGCAGCACATCGGTCAGCAGCACCACGCCGCCGGCCAGCACCATCAGCGCGCCCGCCGTGGACATGAGGTTCCAGATCTCGAGGCCGAGGCCTGCCGGATAGGTGTAGACGCGCCGCGGCATCCCGATCAGGCCCGAGATGTGCATCGGGAAGAAGGTCAGGTTCACGCCGAGGAACGTCAGCCAGAAGGCCCACTTCCCCATCCGCTCGGAGAGCGGCGCGCCCAGCGCCGGCGCCCAGTGGTAGAGGGCGGCAAGCAGCGGAAAGACCATGCCACCGATCAGCACGTAATGCAGGTGCGCCACGATGAAGTAGGTGTCGTGCGCCTGCCAGTCGAAGGGCGTGACGGAGACCATCACGCCCGTCAGCCCGCCCAGCGTGAAGATGAACAGGAACCCCAGCACGAAGAGGCCTGCGACATTCAACCGGACCCGCTGGCCCGAGGCGAGCGTGCCGATCCAGGCGAAGACCTGCAGCCCCGACGGGATGGAGACCGCGAAGCCGGCGGCGGCGAAGAAGGCGAGGCTCATCCCCGGGATGCCCACCGCATACATGTGATGCACCCAGAGGCCGAAGGAGAGGAAGGCCGTCGCCACCAGCGCCAGCACCACCAGCCCATGCGCCAGCAGTGGCACGCCCGCCATGACCGGCACGATCATCGAGACCATGCCGGCCGCCGGCAGGAAGATCACATAGACCTCCGGGTGGCCGAAGAACCAGAACAGGTGCTGCCACAGCAGCGGATCCCCGCCGCGTTCCGGCAGGAAGAAGGGCCAGCCCAGCGCGCGCTCCAGCTCGAGCAGCGTGGAGGCGATGATGACGGCGGGAAAGGCGATGATGACCATGCCGGCGAAGACCAGCATGGCCCAGGCGAAGATGGGCATGCGGCCCAGCGTCATGCCCGGCGCGCGGCAGCGCAGGATGCCCACGATCAGCTCGATGGCGCCGGCGATGGCGCTGATCTCGATGAAGCCGATCCCCAGCAGGTACATGTCCGTGTTGATGCCGGGCGAGTATTCCTTGCTGGTCAGCGGCGGGTACATGAACCAGCCGCCGTCGGGCGCCACGCCGGCGAAAAGCGAGGAGAAGAACGCGAGGCCGCCGATCAGATAGATCCAGAAGGCATAGGCGCCGAGGCGCGGCATCGGGAATTCGCGCGCACCCAGCATCGCCGGAAGCAGCGTGATGCCCACCGCCTCCACCGCCGGCACGGCGAAGAGGAACATCATCACCGTGCCATGCATGGTGAAGACCTGGTTGTAGGTGTCAGGATCCACGATCTGCAGCCCGGGCCAGGCGAGCTGGACGCGGATCAGCACGCCCAGCAACCCCGCGAGCGTGAGGAACATCAGCGCCGTCGCGACGAAGATCGGGCCGATGAAGTTGTTGTTCACCTCGCCGATGCGGCGCCAGCCGCGCGGCGGCGCCCAGGCGGCGCGCAGCCGCTCCAGCTCCTCCGGCGGGCGGGGCAGCGGGTTGGGCGTGCTCACCGCAGGCCGTCCAGCCAGGTGGCGAGCGCCAGCATCTCCTCGCCCGAGAGGCTGCGCGCATAGGCCGGCATGGCATTGCCGGGCTTGATGTCCTGCGGCGCGGCGATCCAGCCGGCAAGGCTGCCGAGATTGTTCGGCAGCGCGCCCGCCGCGAGGGTCAGCCGCGAGCCGACGCGCGAGAGGTCGGGCGCGATGCGGCCCTGCCAGGCGGTGCCGCGCACCGTATGACAGGCGCCGCAGCCGGCCTCGCCGAAGATGCGCATGCCGGCTACCTCCGTCGCATTCGCGGGCGGGGGCACCGGCGCTGCCTGGCGCGCGAGCCAGGCGGCGAATTCAGCCGGCTCCTGCACCACCACCGCGAAGGCCATGAGCGTGTGCTGCCGGCCGCAATATTCGGTGCATTGGCCGCGCAGCACGCCACTCCGCTCCGCGCGCAGGCGCAGCACATTCGCGCGCCCGGGGATCATGTCGAGCTTGCCATGCAGATTCGGGATCCAGACCGAATGGATCACATCGGCCGAGGTGAGGCTCAGCTCCACGTCGCGTCCGCGCGGGATGCGCAGTTCATTGGCGGTGACGGCACCATCGCCATAGCGCATTTCCCACCAGTATTGCCGGCCGATGATCTCCACGCGCAGCGGCGGCTCGTCCGAGAGCAGGGCCAACGCGCGGCCCGTGCCGAGCGTGTGCAGCAGCAGCGCGCCCAGCGTCACCGCGGGAAAGACGATGCCGCCGCCGATCACGAAGCGCAGCGTGCCGACCCGCCGCCGCCAGGCGGGCGGTGCCCAGACGGCCAGCGTCGTCAGCGCCACCACCAGCGTCAGGATCATACCGCCGCCGGTGATGAGCAGGATCGTCAGGTCGGAAATGCGTTCGGCCTGCGGCCCCCAGGGGTCGAGCGCCGATTGCGGCCCGCCGCAGGCCGCCAGCGCCAGCGCAAGGGACACCCGCTTCATGCGGCGGGCCGCGTCTCGCGCAGCAGGCGCGCGACGCCAGCCAGCGCCGCCGCCGCAAAAAGCACACCACCCGGCACCCACATGAGCAGCCCGCCCAGCTGCTGGTCCTCCAGCGCGGTCATCCCCCAGGGCAGCGTCGTCGTCGCATGCGGCCAGAACAGCGCGCGCGGCGCGAAGGTGAGGAAGGCACCCAGCGCGCCCATCTGCGCGGCCGTCGCCAATCCCGCGACGAGGGCCGCCTCGATCCGCGCCCGTTCCAGCGATTGCCACAGCCAGATGGAGGCCAGCAGCAGGCTGGCATGCATCACCCACCAGCCAAGATGCGACACGAAGGTCCAGCCGTAGGGCCCCGGGAGATGCCAGGCCCAGAGCACCCCAGCGAAGAGCGCCGCCGCGACGGGCGCTGAGGGCGCGCGCCAGCGCAAGGCCAGCGCCAGCAGCGGCGCGGCGCCGAGGATGATGAGCACATGCTGCCCGACCCGCGCCGAAAACAGCGCGACCGCGAGGCCGCAGAGCGGCGAGAGCAGCGCGACCGCCAGCACCGCCATGCCGGCCAACAGGGCGGGCCGCTGCCCGCCCCCACGCCACCCCAGTGCGAGCAGCGCCACCAGCACGGCGATGAGCAGGGGATCCGCATTCAAGGCCAGGGACCCGGGCTCGGGCGGCGCGCCACAGTAAGGAATGGCATCCCGATCCATGTGCAGCCTTTCCTCTTGCCGTCGCGTTGGGTGAACGCCGCAACCGTGCCGAGGGATGCATGTCATGATCCGCCGAGAGCTGGTGCTGGTGGGCGCCGGGGCCGCCCATCTGGTCGCGCTCCGTGCCTTCGCCATGGCTCCGCTGGCGGCCGACACCCGGCTCAGTCTGGTGGTTCCCGAGGCGGAGCAGCCCTATTCCGGCCTGGTGCCCGCCGTCATGGCCGGGCGCCGCACCCGCCGCGAAGCGATGCTGGATGTGGCTGCCCTGGCGCGTTCGGCCGGGGCGCGCCTCATCCTGGGGAAAGCCGCCGCGCTGGATTGCGACGAGCATCAACTGCACCTGGAGGGCGGCCGGCCGGCGCTGCGCTTCGACTGGCTCTCACTCTGCCCCGGCGCAGCGCCCGCCATGGTGCCGGGCGTGGCGGAACACACGCTTCCCCTCAAGCCACTGGGCGCCCTGCTGGATGGCTGGGAGGAGGCGCTCAGGCCGGGCCTGCGCGTGGTCGTGGCGGGCGGCGGGGCGGCCGGTGTGGAGGCGGCCCTCGCCGCCGCGACGCGCCTCGATGGCGGAGCGACCGTCACCTTGCTGGGCGAGGTGCTGCCCGGCCTGGGCCAGGCCGCGGCGGCGCAGGCCCGGCGCGCCCTGAATGTCGCCGGCATCGCGATCCGGCCCGGCCGTGTGGCGCGGCTCGAGCGCGGGCGAGCCATGCTGGAAGGCGGCGCGGCGCTGCCCTTCGACCTCTGCCTCTGGGCGGCCGGCGCGGCACCGCCCGCCTGGCTGTCCCGCTCCGCCCTCACGGTTGATGCGCAGGGGTGGTTCCTTGCCGAACCCAGTCTGCGCGCGGTGGGCCACACGCGGATCTTCCTCGCCGGCGACATCGCGCATGTCCGGGGCGTGGGGCGTCCCGGCCATGGCGTGGCCTCGGTGCGCCAGGGGTTGCCGCTGGCCCATAATCTCCGCGCCGTGCTGGAGGGCCGGCCGCTCGTCGCCTTCCGGCCGCAGCGGCGATATCTCGCGCTGCTGCAGGCGGGCGGCGCGGCCATCGCGGTCTGGGGCGGCCTCGCTTGCCGCGCGGACTGGGCGCTGCGCTGGAAGGACCGCATTGATGCGCGCTGGATGGAGAGCTTCCGCCGCCTGCCGTTGCGGCCCATGCGCGCCATGCCGCCGCCCGAAATGCGCTGCGACGGCTGTGGCGCCAAGCTTCCGCCCCAGGTGCTGGCCGCGGTGCTGGCGCGGCTGGGCGGGCTGCCCGATGGCGCCCCGGATGATGCCGCCCTCCTGCCCCCCCCTGCGCGGTGATGCGGTGCAAAGCGTGGACCTGTTCCGCCCCCCCTGCGACGACCCCTGGGTGGCGGGCCGCATCGCCGCCGCGCATGCGCTGGGCGACATCGCCGCGATGGGGGCGGAACCGCGCGGCGCCATGGCGCTGGTGGCCCTGCCCCACGCCGCACCCGCCATGCAGGAGAGCGACCTTCATGCCCTCCTGCACGGCGCCGAGGCCCTGCTGCGGGCCGCCGGCGCGCAACTGCTGGGCGGCCACAGCGCGGAGGCGAGCGAGGCGATGATCGGCTTCAGCATCACCGGCGATGTCACGCCCGGCGCGGCGCTGCGGCGAGGTGGCCTCGGCCCGGGCGAGGCGCTGATCCTCACCCGGCCCCTCGGCACCGGCGCGATCCTGGCGGCCTGGATGCACGGCCAGGCGCGCGGCGCGCACCTGGCCACGGCGCTGGCCGCCATGCAGCGCGACCCCATGCCGGCCGCACGCCTGCTGCGGGAACATGGCGCCACCGCGGCGGTGGACGTCACCGGCTTCGGCCTGCTCGGCCATCTCGGCGAAATGCTGGAGGCCTCCGGCTGCGGCGCCGTGCTTGATCCGCTCGCGGTGCCCGCGCTGCCCGGCGCGATCGAGGCACTGTCGCGCGGCATCCGCAGCACGCTGCACCCGGCCAATGCGGCGGCGGCCGCCTCGCGCCTCACCGGGGCCGCATCGGTCGAGGCCGCGCGCCTCGCGCTGCTGCTCGATCCGCAGACGGCCGGCGGCCTGCTGGCGGGCGTGCCGGACGCGCGTGCGGCGGCCTGCATCGCGGCGCTGCGCACGGCCGGGATCCCGGCCGTGCGCCTGGGCAATACGGTCGAGGGTGGGGCGCGGATCCATCTGCAACCGGGGGCGGAGGTGCTGCGTTCGGGCGTGGATGGAACATGCGACGGGCATTCTTCTCCTGATCCAGGAGAGCCGGTTGCGGTTGCTGCGCGATGACGGGCGGGGCCTGAGCCTCACGCTCTCCCCCTCCGCGCCGCTCGAACCGCAGGATCTGGCGCCGCTGCTGCACCGCCGCGTGCGGGTGGCCTTCCGTTGTGCCGCGGGACTGCGCGCCGGAGCCGTCCACGCCATCGAAGCCGCCTGAGGGAGGACCCCCATGCCCCGCCGGACCATTCGCCAGCGCGCCGCCGAATTCCTGCAGGAATGGGCGGTGCCCCGCCAATTGGCCGGCGCGGATCACCGCAGCACCGCCGCCGAGGCCGCGATGGCACGCCGCAACCGGCCCCGCACCGAGGCGGCCGACAGCGTCGGCACCTCGATCTGCCCTTATTGCGCGGTCGGCTGCGCGCAGTTGATCTACGCGAAGGACCACCGCCCGATCGCGGTCGAGGGCGATCCGTCCAGCCCGATCAACCAGGGCACGCTCTGCCCCAAGGGGGCGGCCACGCTGGGCCTCATGACCAGCCCGCTGCGCCTGGACCATGTGTTGCACCGGGCACCCCATGCGAAGGAATGGCGGAGGGTTCCGCTCGACTGGGCGATGGACCGCATCGCGCATCTGACGAAGGAGACGCGCGATGCGACCTTCGTGGGCGATGCGCCCGACGGCACCCGGCTGAACCACACCATGGCCATCGGCTCCATGGGGGGCGCCACGCTCGACAATGAAGAGAATTACCTGATCAAGAAGCTCTTCACCGCCGGGCTCGGGATGGTCTTCGTCGAGAACCAGGCCAGGGTCTGACACAACAATTCGGTGCCCAGTCTGGGCACCACCTTCGGACGCGGCGCCGCGACGATGCCGCAATGGAATCTCGCGCAGGCGGACGCCATCCTCGTGATGGGCTCCAACATCGCCGAGAACCATCCGATCGCCTTCCGCTTCGCGATGCAGGCGAAGCTGCGCGGTGCCACGCTGATCCACGCCGACCCGCGCTTCACCCGCACTTCCGCCATGTGCGACCTCTACGCACCGCTGCGCGCGGGGACCGACATCGCCTTCCTCGGCGGCATGATCCATTACGTGCTGGAACGCGACCTGTGGTTTCGCGAATGGGCCATGGCCTACACCAACATCGCGACCATCATCGAGCCCGGCTACCACGGGCCCGAAGGCACCGGCCTCTTCTCCGGCTGGAACGGCGAGGAGACGCGCTACAGCAGCGAGACGTGGCAGTACGAGGGCATGCCCATCCCTTCGCCGCTCGCGGAGTCCTGGATGGAGCTGGGCGGCGATTTCGCCGAGCGCGTTTCCCACCTGCGGGAAGGGCCGCCGCCGCGCGACGAGACGCTCCAGCACCCCCATTGCGTCTACCAGATCATGCGCCGCCACTTCGCACGCTACACGCCCGAGATGGTGGAGCGCATCACCGGCTGCCCACAGGATGCGTTCCTCAGGACCTGTGAGATCATGGCCGCCAATTCGGGGCGCGAGCGCACCGGGGCCATCTGCTACGCCGTCGGCTGGAACCATCACACGACCGGCGCGCAGATCATCCGCGCCGGCGCCATCCTGATGGCGCTGCTGGGCAATGTCGGCCGCCCCGGGGCGGGCATGCTGGCGCTGCGCGGACACACCTCGATCCAGGGCTCGACCGATATCGCGACGCTCTTCGACATGATGCCGGGCTACCTGCCACAGCCGCACGCCTTCCGCCCACACGCGACGCTCGACGAATACCTGCGGAGCGAAACCTCGCCCACCGGCTGGTGGGCCGAGTTCCCGAAATACGCGACGAGCCTGCTGCGCGCCTGGTATGGCGGGCAAGCAAGCGCGTCGAATGGCTGGGGCTATGACTGGCTGGCGCGCATCACGGGCGATCATTCGCAACTGCCGATGACGCTCGCGATGGACAACGGCATCCTCCGCGGACTCTTCGTCATGGGACAGAACCCGGCGGTGGGCGGCAGCAATTCCAAGCTCGTGCAGCGCGGCCTGGCGAAGCTCGAATGGCTGGTGGTGCGCGACATCGCCGAGACCGACACCGCGACCTTCTGGCGCGACGGCCACATCATCCGCGACGGCGAGATGCGGACCGAGGAGATCGCCACCGAGGTCTTCCTCATGCCCGCCTCGCTCTCGGGCGAGAAGGCCGGCACCTTCACTAACACGCATCGCCTGATCCAGTGGCACGACAAGGTCGTGGACGCGCCGGGCGACAGCACCTCCGAGCTGTGGTTCGTGGACGAGCTCGGCCGGCGCCTGCGTGCCCTCCATGCCGGCAGCACCCGCGCTGGGGACCGCGCCTTGCTGAACCTCAACTGGGACTACCCGCGCGACGCGGAGGACGAGCCGGATGCCGAGGCGGTGCTGCGCGAGATCAACGGCTATCGCATCGCCGACGGCACGCATGTCGAGGGCTTCGATGATCTGCGCGAGGATGGCTCCACGGCGTGCGGCGCCTGGATCTACGCGGGCGTCTTCCCAGCACCTGGCCGCAACCTCTCCCGCGCGCGCCAGGGCGACGGGCCGGAGGGTCCGGGCACGCATCTGGGCTGGGGCTTCGCCTGGCCCGCCAACCGCCGCACGCTGAACAACCGCGCCAGCGCCGACCCCGAGGGCAGGCCCTGGTCGGACCGCAAGGCGCTGATCCGCTGGGACGAGGCGGCGGGCGCGTGGTCCGGCCCCGACATCCCCGACTTCCCGAAGACGAAGCGCCCCGACTACCAGCCCGACTGGAGCACCCGGCCCCGCGGGATGGACGCGCATTCCGGCGCCGAGCCCTTCATCATGCTGGCCGATGGGCGCAGCGCGCTCTTCGCGCCCTCCGGCCTCAAGGACGGACCGCTGCCCGAGCATTACGAGCCGGTGGAAACGCCGGCGAAGAACCCCCTGCATCCCGCCATGGATGGCAGCCCCGCCGCGAAGCGCTGGGACCAGCAGGACAACCGCCTGGCCGCCCCCGGCGATCCGCGCTTCCCGCATGTGCTGACCACCTTCCGCCTCACCGAGCACCATTCCGGCGGCACGCCCACGCGCAGCGCCCCCAGCACGGCGGAGCTCCAGCCGGAATTGTTCTGCGAGATCCCGACAGAGCTCGCCGCGAGCCTCGGCATCGGCAGCACGGATTGGGTGGTGCTCTCGACGCCGCGCGGCGAGATCGAGGCGAAGGCGCTGGTCACGCAACGGCTGCGACCCTTCACCCTCGCTGATGGACGCCGCGTCCATCAGCTCGGCCTGCCCTGGCATTTCGGGTGGGAAGGATACGCGACGGGCGATGTGGCGAATGTGCTCACCGCCGTCATCGGCGACGCCAATACCGGCATGCACGAGAACAAGGCGCTGGCTTGCGCGCTGCGGCCCGGCCGCAAGGGGAGGCGATGATGGATGGCGGCCTGATCCAACCGAGCAGCGGCCAGGAGAGCGAGCGCACCGCGGGCGTGCGCATCGAGCCCGGACGCAGCTACGGCTTCTTCACCGACACCACGCTCTGCATCGGCTGCAAGGCCTGCGAGGTGGCGTGCAAGGAATGGAACGGCCTGCCCGCCGATGGGCCGACGCACCTCACCGGCCATTCCTACGACAACACCGGCGCGCTGGGCGCCGAGACCTGGCGGCATGTCGGCTTCGTTGAGCGGATGGAGCAGCGCCCAAGCGAGATGAAGCCCTTCCAGTCCGACTGGATCATGTTCAGCGACGTCTGCAAGCATTGCGACCCCGCGCCCTGCCTGGAAGCCTGCCCGACTGGCGCCATCTTCCGCTCCGAGTTCGACACGGTGGTGGTGCAGCAGGACATCTGCAACGGCTGCTCCTACTGCGTGCCGGCCTGCCCCTTCGGGGTGGTCGAGGTCTCGAAGGCCGATGGCAAGGCGCATAAATGCACCCTCTGCCATGACCGCATGAAGGGCGGCCTCGAACCCGCCTGCGCCAAATCCTGCCCGACCGATTCCATCCAGTTCGGCGTGGTGGAGGAACTGGTCACCCGTGCCGAAGGGCGCGTCGCGGCCCTGCATGCCGCGGGCCAGGATCAGGCCTATCTCTACGGCGCGCCCGGCACGCCCGGCGCCAATGCGGGCCTCGATCGCCTCAACGCCTTCTTCCTGCTGACCGCGCCGCCGGAGGTGCATGGCCTGCCGGCAGCGCCGACGCGTCCCGCAACGCGCGCCAGGCCCTCGCTCCTGTCCGGCCTCGCCACGGTGGCGGGCCTCGCCGCCGTGGCATTGGTCATGGGCCTGGGCGGGCGGCGATGAGGGAGGGCACGACCTATCATGGCCTGCCCGCGCTGAAGCCGGCCGGCTTCGACCTCCGCGTGGGCGCCTACATCGCCATCCTCGGCACCGCCGGTGCGGCGCAGCTCCTGGCGCTCGTGGCGGAGCGGCGAGACCCGGAGGATCGCGAGGGCATCGCGCAGCGCGGGCGCGGCATCGGCCTGGCCGGCGCGCTGCTCGGGTCACTGGTGCTGATGGGGCATCTGAAGACGCCGAAGCGCTGGTACAACATGCTGCGCATCCTGCGGCCGCAATCGCCGATGTCCTGGGGCTCCTGGCTGCTCACAGGGTTCGGAGGCGTCAGCTTCCTGGCCTGGCTGGCGGAGCGCGTGGGTTGGATGCGCGCGGCACGGACGGTGCAGGTTCCGGCAGGTCTCGCGGGCGCGGGCGTCGCCACCTATACCGCAGCCCTTCTGGCCGCCACCAGCAACCCGCTCTGGTCCGCGGCACCGGGCCCGCTGGCGGCGCAGTTCGGCGCCTCCTCCATGGCGGGCGGGGCCTCCGCGCTCGCGCTGCTGCAACGCCGGGCCGGCCGGGTGCGAAGCGCGCGGCAGCTCGAGGACCTGGCACGCCTCGCGCTGATCGCCGAATGGCTGGCGATGCAGGCGACGGAGGATCGCTGGCGCCGGGAAGGCGTGGCGCAGCCGATCGCGCAGGGCACGCCCGCGCTGCTGAACCAGGCGGGCGGCAAGGGGCTGCGCATGCTGGCGCCGCTGGCCCTGGGCGCGATCGGGCGCCCTGGCCTCGCCTCGGGTGCCATCCTGCTCGGCGGCGCGCTCATGCGCCTCGCCGTGCTGCGCGCCGGCGATGCGAGTGCCGTCCGCCCGCGGGACTCGCTCCATCTCGCCCGGCACCGCGGTCCATGAACGCCGAGGCCGCCCGCGCGGCGCTGGACCGGCTGATCGCCGAGCCGCGCCCCTGCACCATGGACAAGGGGCGCGACGCCTTCCTGGCCATCGCCGCCTGGCGCGACGCGCTCATCGCCCGGCGCGCGGCGGGCGAGGCCGTGGCGGCGGAGCTGCTGCGGGCCAATGCCGCACTCGCCCTGCTCTGGTCGGGCGTGATGCCGGTGGCGGGCTTCCGCCCGGGACGACTGGAGAAGGCGCGCGCCATGCTGGAGGAAGGCTGACATGTCCGACACATCCACCGTGGTGAAGCCGCCGGAGAAGATCGCGGAGGCGGCGACGAAGACGGGGGCGAAGAAGGCCGGGCTCGAGCTGCCGGTGCTGGCGGTGCTGGGCGTGCTGGCTGGCCTCTACATCGGCTTCGGCGGCCTGCTGGCGACGCTGGCGCTGGCCGGCGCGCAGGAGGCGATGCCCTATGGCGCGGGGCGCCTGCTGGCGGGCCTCGTCTTCAGCCTCGGCCTCATTCTCGTGCTGGTGAGCGGTGCGGAACTCTTCACCGGCAACACGCTGCTTGTCGTGGCCTGGGCGGAGGGGCGCGCGCGGCTCGGCGAAATCGTCCTGGCCTGGGCGCTCGCCTGGGGCATGAACCTGGTGGGCTCGCTGCTCGCGGTGGCGCTGGCGCTTGCGGCCGCGCTGCCGATGATGGGCGAAGGTGCGTTCGGCGCGGCTGCCCTGCGCACGGCCGAGGCCAAGGGCAGCCTGGATTTCGGCACCGCCTTCGCAAGCGGCGTGCTGGCGAACATCCTGGTCTGCCTCGCCGTCTGGATGGCCTGGGGTGCACGCAGCGCGGCGGACAAGGTGCTGGTCATCATCCCGCCCATCACCGCCTTCGTGGCGCTGAACACCGAACATTCGGTGGCGAACATGTCGTTGATCCCGCTCGGCTGGGGCGTGCGGGAATGGGCCTCGCCGGAATTCTGGCGTGCGACGGACCTTCAGCCCGAAGCCTTCCCGCATGCGGGGCTCGCGGGCTTCGTCGCCAACATCGTGCCGGTGACGCTGGGCAACATCCTGGGCGGCGTGCTGGTCGGCTGGGCCTATTGGCTGGCCTATCTGCGTGGCGATGCACCGGCAGAGGCGGATGGGAATCGAACCCACCGCCCGCGATGAGCGGGCCCGCGGTTTTGAAGACCACGTGGGCCACCAGGCTCCCCTCGCCTCCGTCAGGTGAAAGTCTCATCGAGGGGTGCCGGTTGCGTGGCAAGATGCCGCAGATGCCCGCTGCGCCGTGTGAAGCCCTCCGCATCCAGACGCTCCAGCAGCGGCACGCCGTGGCGCCGCGTGATGCCGAGGATGCGGTTGCAGTCGGAGACGGTGAGCGGGCGTTGCGCCAAGGCCTCCCGTAGCGCCGCCCTGGCCTGGCTCATCGCGTCGCGATGGAAGAGATATTCGCGCTTCTGCACGGCATCGGCGGCACGGACCAGCACGCGCGCCGCAACCAGATGCCGCAGGGCGGCAAGCCGGCGCCGGTCGCCCTGCAGGACGTGGGCGGTTTCAGGGGGCGTCAGCGCCGCGCGGCGGAACGCGTCTTCGATCTCCTCCAGCAAGAGGCGCTCTGCCGCGCCCAATGGCAAGGCGGCGGCTGGCTTCAGGTGGCCCGCTTCCAACCGCAGGGCGCTGCGGGCCAGCAGCCTGGCCGCGATGGCCTCGCCAGGCGCGCCGGGCAGCGCCTCGCGCAGCAGGGCCTGGGCGGGCGCGCCCGGGCCCAGCGGGTCATCCCGCATCGCCGCCTCCACGGCGGCGAGCAACTGGCCTTCCATGGCGGCGAGCAGCGCTGCATCCAGCGCGACACCGCCGGCCAGGATCACCGCATCCTCCGGCAGGAGCCCGCCGGCGAGGCGGCGCAGCCGCGCCACCGGCAGGCCGCGTGGCCCGGCCTCGCGCAGCGCATGCCGCGCGGCCTCGCCCGCCGCCATCCTCGCCATGGCGGCGAGCAGCGCCGCCTCCCGCGCGCGGCGGCGCGGCGCCTCGGGATCGAGCACGACGCCGCCCGCGACGCTGCGCGGCGGCGAGGGAAGCCGCAGCACGAAGCCCGCGCGCACCGGCAGCGCCAGCGGCGCGTCCAGCAGCAGCTGCGCCACACTCTCCTCGCCCGGGCCGAGAGCGGTGCGGTCGAGCAGCCGCAGCCGCGCACCCGCCTCCGCGGTGCCGCAGAGCAGGCGCAACGCCTCGCCCCGCCGCAGGGCGCGTGGTGCGGAGGCCAGCGCCGTCACCCGCACATCCAGGATGGTGGATTCCGCCAGCAGCCCCGGCGATGCCAGCACATCGCCCGGCACGGCGGTGGCGCCACGCAGCCCGGCCGCCAGGCGCCTGCCGGGCCCGGCGTCCTCCAGGGGAACGCCATGCGATTGCAGCCCACGGATCCGAGCGCGCCGGGGGCCGGGCCACAGTTCCACCGCGTCCCCGACTGCCAGCCTCCCCTGTCGCAGCGCGCCGGTCACGACCAGGCCGGCCCCCTTGCGGTGGAACACGCGGTCCAGCGGCATCCAGGCACGGCCCGCCTCGCCCGGCGGCGCCGGCCCGGCCAGCACCGCCAGCGCCTGCCCGAGTTGCGCGATGCCTTCACCGGTCACGGCGGAGCAGCACACCGCGGGCCAGGGGTCCAGGCGCAGTTCCGCCAGCAGTGCCTGTGCCTGATCGCGCGCGCCTGCAGCTTCCGCCAAAGAGGCGCGGTCGCAGCGGGCGATGGCGACCACGCCGCGCCGCACGCCCAGCAGCATCGCGATCTCGGCATGCTCGCGTGTCTGCGGGCGCACCCCCTCGCGCGCATCCACCACGAGGAGAGCGGCGCCCATCGCCGAGGCGCCGGCGATCATCGCGCGCACGAAGCGCTCATGGCCGGGCACATCCACCAGGTCCAGCGCCGCATCCGGTGTGGCGAGGCACGCATAGCCCGGCACGATCGAGATGCCGCGCGCCTTCTCCTCGGCCAGGCGGTCCGTGTCGGTCCCGGTCAGGGCGCGCACGAGCGCGGTCTTGCCGTGATCCACATGGCCGAGGACCGCGATCAGCGCGTGCCGCATGCGAGCGCCGCGGTGACGGCCAGGGCCGCCTCGCCCCATTCGGTCGGCGCCAGGCAGCGCGGATCCAAGAGCAGGCGCCCCTGGTCCAGCCGCGCGATGAGCGCCGGCCGGCCCGCGCGCAGCCGCGCGGCCAGCACCTCCGCGGTGACCCCGGCGGGCGAGAGCACGACCAGCATGGTCGGCAGTCGCGCCAGCGGCAACGCGCCGCCACCGACCAGCGAGTGGCCCGGCTCCAGTGTCGCCCGCGCGGCTTGCGGCAGGCGTGCCAGCAGGAAGGCCGCCGCCTCGGTCAGCTCCTCGCGCGTCACATGCAGCAGGCGCAGCGCAGGGATCGCGCGGCGCGCGGCGTCGGGGTCGCGATGCAGGCGCAGCGTCGCTTCCAGGGCGGCAAGCGTCGCCTTGTCCGGCCGCAGGGCGCGCATCAGCGGGTGGCGCGCGCAGGCCGTGATGGCGGCCTCGCGGCCCAGCAGCAGGCCGGCTTGCGGCCCGCCCAGCAGCTTGTCGCCACTCGCCGCCACCAGGTCGAACCCATCGGCGACCGCCGCGCGCAGCCCGCGCTCCTCCAGCAGCCCCGTCATGGCGCCGCTGCCGAGATCCTCGATGGCGGCGAGCCCGTGCTGCCGCGCAAGGGCGACGAGCGCGGCGGGGGGCGGCGCCTCGGTGAAGCCGAGGATGCGGTAGTTGCTGGAGTTCACACGCAGCAGCACGCGTGTCCCGGGCCCGATCGCCGCCGCGTAATCCTGGATGCGCGTGCGGTTGGTGGTGCCCACCTCCACCAGCCGCGCGCCACCCTGTGCCACCACCTCGGGGATGCGGAAGCCGCCGCCGATCTCGACCAGCTCCCCGCGCGAGACGACGGCCTCCCCGCCGGCAGCGAGCGCCGAGAGCGCCAGCAGCACGGCGGCCGCGCCATTGTTCACGATGAGTGCCGCCTCGCACCCCGTCAGCTCGCGCAGCAGCGCGGCGCAGCCCGCGTGGCGGTCGCCACGCGCGCCGGTCGCGGTGTCGAACTCCAGGTTGCAATAGCCGCGCGCCGCATCCTGCATCGCAGCCAGCGCCGCCTCGGCCAGGGGCGCGCGGCCGAGATTGGTGTGCAGCACCACGCCGGTGGCGTTCAGCACGCGGCAGAGGCCAGGCGGGACGCCAAGCGACCGCGCCGCCGCCGCGAAGATCGCGTCGGGCACGAAGGCGCCGCCCCCGGCCCGGAGCGCGTCGAGCGCCGCGCGCAGGGCGGCGGCGACCGCGGCGCGCGGGTGCGCCGCCAGCAGCAGGGCCGCCTCCGGCGCTGCCAGCAGCCGGTGCAGCGCGGGCAGGGCGCGACGGGGGTCCATCGCCCTTCAACCGCCATCCAGCGTCAGCGTTGCAGTGACGCCCGGCGCAACAGCATGAGGCCGAGGGCAGCGGCCGGCAGCAGCAGCGCCGCATCCAGCAGGGGCGACGCCCCACCCGGAACCGCCTCGGGCCGCACGAGCCAGATCAGGTTCGCCAGCAGTGAGACCAGCAGCAGCACGCTCACCGTCGCGAAGCGCCATGGGCGCCATTGCGGCAGGATGGCGAGCGTGATGGCGCCCAGCGCCGATGGCAGTGCCAGGCCCAGCATCAGCAGCCCCCAGCCGCCCTCGGACCGGCGCAGATACCAGGCCGCCTCGGCCGGGATATTCGCCGCATAGACGACGATGAACTGCGTGAACCACAGCCAGACCACCGCCATGGCCAGGCTGAGCAGCGCGCGGGAAAGCCCGGTCCGCGCCGCCGCATCGCCGGGGGGGCCGGCCAGCAGGGTCGCGACCGAAAGCGCGCCCGCCACCTGCCCGACGACGATCGCCACCCCCTGCACGCTGCCGTTCCAGGCGACATCGCGGGACAGGGCCGAGTCATCCATGGCAATCGCCGCCACGGGCAGCAGGATCAGCAGCGTGACCCCGCCCCGCCGGCGGCCGGCCCCGGCCGAGAGCCACCAGCCGAGCCCGGCGCAGAGCAACGGTAGCGCCAGGCTGCGGGCCCAGACGAAGCGCGGGAGATTCCAGAAATCCGGCGTGGCGCCGGGCTGCGCCCAGGGCCAGAGCAGCGGCGCCAGCCAGACCATCGGCAGCGCCAGGAGGAGGGCTGCCAGCGGCATCCAGCGCGCCATGGCGCCCAACACCCGCGCGAGCGGCTGCAACCACTCCTCCTCGAGCAGCTGCCCCATGGCCAGCGCGGCCAGGCTGCCGAGTGCCAGGCCCGAGACGAGCAGGAAGGCGATCAGCCAGGTCTCGGCCAGCGCGGTCATGGGCCCAGCGCCTCGACATGCCGCGCCACGGCCCAGCGCTGCCGCGCATCCAGCCGCCCCTCGACCGGATGCGCGCCGGCCAGGTTGCGCTGCATCGCGGCCATGCTGCGCGCGGCGTCGCGCGGCAGGGGCGCGATGGGTGGATGGCCGCGCGCCACCACCACCCCATCCCCCATGCCGCCGGCGCCGTGGCATGGCGCGCAGAAGACGCGGAACAGCGCTTCCCCTTCCGCGCGCAGGGCCGCGTCCACCGGCGGGCCAGGCGGCGCCAGGGCGGCGAGGCGGGCGGCATGCCCCTGGGCGATTGTGCCCTCGGGCGGGGACGCCGGTGCGGGGGGGCGCGGGCTTTCCGGCCAGCCATCGCAGGCGGCCAGCAGCAGTAGGGCGAACAGCGGTCGCCTCATGCCAGCGCCTCGATGCGCCGCGGCGACTGCGCTTGCAGCAGGGCTTCCGCGCCGTGCAGGGCGTAGAGCGGATCCTCGGCGGAGAGCAGCAGGAAGAAGCGATCCTCGCTCGCGCGGTCGAAGCCCGGCACTTCGAAGACCGGGTGATGCAGGCGCGGCAAGCCGTTGAACCAGAGCATGGCGAACATCGCGCCCAGGGCCGCCCACAGCACCGCGACGATATAGGCGGCCGGCAGATAGGCAGGCCAGGCGACCGGCGGCCGGCCGCCCACATCGAGCGGATAGGCGACGCCCGAGAGATACCAGGCGAGCGCGAGCGCGGAGAGGCCGGCCAGCGCGCCGGCGGCCAGCGCGCTCCATCCCACGCGCCCCGCGCGCAAGCCCATGGCGGCCTCCGCATCGGGCAGGGGATGCGGCGCATAGGCCTCGAAGCGCGTCCATCCGGCGGCGAGCGCCGCACGCACGGCACGGGTGAGCGCCTCCGCCTCGTCGAATTCGGCGATGAGGCCGCCGGTCATGCCTCCTCCTCCGCGGCCTCGCGCTCGCTCTCCTCGTGCCGCGTCTCGAACATCGAGACGGCGGGCAGGAGTTGGGCGAAGACCAGCAGCGCCAGCGAGAAGAGCGCGGCACTGCCCGCGAGCAAGGCCCACTCGTTCAGGCTGGGCGCATAGGCCGGCGCGTGCAGCGGCAGCCGCCCGCGCGTCAGGCCATCCACGATGATCGAGGCGCGGTCCAGCCAGGCCCCGGCCGCGGCGAGCAGGCCGACCGCCACCATCAGCGCGTCGCCCCGCAGCCGGCCGAACCAGAGGAGTTGCGGCAGGGCGCCGGCCAGCAGCACCGCACCCCACCAGGCCGGCTGCGAGACACGGAGGAGGAAGGCCGCACGGGTGACGGGATCCTCGATGAGCAGCGCCGTCGCCGCCTCATGCGCCCAGGCCGCGAGCGCCGCGAGCCCGGCGCAGGCCAGCAGCCGCGCGAGCAGCGCCATGTCCTCCGCGTCGATCGCGCGCTGCACGTAGAGGCCGCGCCGCAACGCCACGGCCAGCGCCAGCACGATGCCGAGGCCCGAGGGAAGGCCGGTCGCGACGAAATGCAGCGGCAGCCGTGCCTGGTGCCAGGCGGGAACGATGGTCACCGCGAATTCCAGCGCCACCACCGTCTGCGCCGAGAGCAGCAGCGGCAGGACCAGGGCGGCGACGAGGCGATAGGCCACCTGATGGTTGTGCCAATGCACGATGGAGCCGCGCCAGCCCAGCGCCGCCAGCCCATAGGCGCGGGCCAGGCCCATCCGCCCCGCGCGCGCCGCCCGGTCCCGCAGCGTCGCGAGGTCGGGGATGAGGCCGATGTACCAAAAAGCCATCGTCACCGTGACATGCGCGAAGATGCCCCAGAAATCCCAGACCAGCGCGCTGCCGAATTGCGGCCAGACCTGCTGCGGCATCGGGTAGGGAAAGGTCCAGTGGAACAGCCACGGCCGGCCGAGATGCAGGATCGGATAGAGCGCCGCGGCCAGCACCGCGGCCAGCGCCGCGGCCTCGGCAAAGCGGTTCACGGCGGTGCGCAGCCCGTGCCGCCGCAGCACGAGCACCGCGGCGAAGAGGCTCGCTGCATTGGCGATGCCGATCCACCAGGCATAGGCGATGAGGTCGAGGCCCCAGACATGCGGGATGTTGTTTCCCCACATGCCGACGCCGCGCCACAACAGCAGACCGATGGTCACCAGCAGGAGGCCCACGCCGGCCGCGCCCAGCCCCAGCGCCAGCCGCCCGGTGGCCGTGGCGGGGCGCAGCGCGGCGCGCGCGATCTCGGCGCTGGGCGTGCTCACGCCTCGTCCTCGATGCGCGCCAGGTAGAAGCTGCGCGGCCGCGTGCCGAGCTCCTCCAGCAGCAGATAGGCGCGGCCGTCGCGTCGCGCCTGCGCGACCGGGCTATGCGCGTCCTTCAGATCCCCGAAAGTGATGGCGCGCGTCGGGCAGGCGCGCTGGCAGGCGGTCTCGAGCGCATCAACCCGACCTTCGCTGCGGGCGGCGGCGATGCGATGGCTGCAATAGGTGCATTTCTCCATCACGCCGCGCGGGCGCAGCGGCACATCCGGGTTGCGCGCCGGCGTGTCGAGCGCCGCGCGATGATCCTCCCAGTTGAAGCGCCGCACCTTGTAGGGGCAGTTGTTCGAGCAGGTGCGCGTGCCGATGCAGCGCGCATGCACCATGGCGTTCAGCCCCTCATGGTCATGCACCGTCGCGTTGACGGGGCAGACCGGCTCGCAGGGCGCCTGCTCGCAATGCATGCAGGGCACGGGCTGGAAGGCGGCGCGGCCCATCGGGCGCGGATGCCGGTCCACGCGCAGCCAGTGCAGTCCCCGCCCCCGCTGCATCGCCTCCGGCCCGACGACGGGAACGTTGTTCTCCGCCTGGCAGGCGCTCGCGCAGGCATTGCAGCCGATGCAGGCATCGAGGTCGATCGCCATGCCCCAGGCCGCCGCCGGATAGGGCCAGGGCGCGTGCATGGAGGCGAGGCTGCGCGGCGGCGGGAACGCCTGCCCGGGCGCGAGCACGCGCAGTGGCGGCGCACCCTCCAGCGCGCGATGCGGCTCCATCACCGGCAGCGCTTGGCGCCGCCTCGTCCTGCGCAGGACGAGGCCATACGCGACCCAGGCCGCCGCGTCGGGGCGCAGGGCATTGGCGTCGAAGCCGCGCCCTTCCCCCACCGTCCCGCCCGCGCGGCGGCCACCGCCGAGCGGCAGGGTCACACAATCCTCCGCATGGCCCTCGATCGGCAGGACCGGGGCGCGCAGGCCCCGGCCTGCGAAAGAGAGTTCCACCTCATCACCGGCGACGAGCCCCAGCGCGACGGCGGTCGCCGGGGCCAGCAGCGCGGCATTGCCCCAGGCGAGACGCGTGATCGGGCGGGGCAATTCCTGCAACCAGGCCTCATGCGCGAATTCACCCGCGCGCAGATGCGGGTCGGGCGCGAAGCTCGCCGCCAGCGTCACCAGCCGCGCGGGGGGAACATGGTCCCAATCGGGGTGCAGCGGCGGCGTGACCGTGGGCGATGGCGGCCCGGCGATCCCTTCCTCCAGGGCGGTGGTCCAGCGTTCCTCGAAACCTGCGTCACCCCAGGCCTCGCGCCAGGTCTGGCGCACGGCGTCGCGCACGGGCGTCGCCTCGCCCATCAGCGCCATGACCGCGGCGATCGCGCAGCGCGCGGCGGCACCAGCCTGCGCGATCGGCTGCCGCAGCGAGGGCGTGCCGTCGAAGGCGCGGGAATCGCCCCAGGATTCCAGGGGATGCGCGAGCGGGACATGCCATTCGGCCAGGCGCGCCGTCTCGTCGCGGCGTGCGCCCAGATGCAGCACGCGCCCCGCCCGCTCCAGCAGGGCCGAAAGGCCCGGCGCGGCATAGGCGGGATTGGCGTCGAGGATCACCAGCCGCTCGACCGCACCGGCCTCCAGCGCCGCCGCGAGCTCCGCGAGCGGGCGTGCCGCGCCCAGCGGCGGCGCGATGAGGCGTTGCGCCAGGCTGCCAAGATGCGCGTTCATCGCCAGCGCCAGCGCATGCACCGAGGCGGGCTGGCCTGGCCCCGCCAGGACCAGCGCGGCCGGGCCGGCATCGCGCAACCGGTCCGCGATGCGCGATGCCTGCGGATGCGCGGCCGGCGCCCGCAGGCCCGGCACGCCCAGCGCCGCCGCGACGGCGCGGGCCAGGCGATCCGCCTCCGCCGGGTGCGGCGCGAGACGGAGGTCGGCGCGGGCGCCGGTCAGGCTCGGCACCACCTCCGCGACCATGAGATGTGGCCGCGCGGCGCGCCAACCGCGGGCCAGGGCAAGTTGCGCGGGGCCGGGCCCCAGCGGGTCGGCGCCCAGGCACAGCAGGGCGCGGGTGGATGCAAGATCCGGCACCACGGCCACCGCTTCGCCGAAGGCCCGCAGGGCGCCCTCCAGCGCGGCGCCATCGGCCAGCGGGTCCAGCACATGCCAGGCGGCGCCAGGGGTGGCGGCGAGCCATTCGCCGATCAGCCGCGGCAGCGTGGGCGAAGAGACCGGCCCCGTCAGCAGGCGCAGCACATCGCCGCGCATCGCCGCGAAGGCGGCCTCGGGGTCAGTGCGACGGCCGCGATGCAGCGCGTGGCGCGAGCGCTCTGGCGCATGCAGCGACAGCGGCGCGCTTTCCAGAAACACGTCGCTGGCGCCGAGGCTCGCGGGGTGGCGCGGATTGCCCTCCACCTTGATGGGATGGCCCGCGCGTGTGCGCACCAGCACGCCACGGCCCAACCCATCCAGCTCCAGCGTGGTGGCCCAGGACGCATCCTCCGATGGCGCGCCGCGCGCGCGGCCATGCAGGGGGTGGCCGAATTCGTCGGGGCCGTCGCAGCCCGCCAGCGCGGACAGCGCAAGCGAGGCACCCAGAACGCGGCGCCGCGTCGTCACCGGTGGCAGACCGTGCAGCTGATCAGCGCCGGCACCTCAGCGCCGCCATGCTGGCGCACCAGGCGGCCCTGCCCCACCGGCGTGGCGCCCTGCGCCGTCACGTCACGGTGGCAGTCCAGGCAGAATCCCATGGAGAGCGTCTCCGCCTTCACCGTGCGCGGCATGGCCGCGACATCGCCATGGCAGCTCGCGCAGCCCACGCCGGCCGCGGCATGCGCGCCGTGGTGGAAGCGCACATGGTCCGGCAGGCGATGCACGGAGGCCCAGATTGTATCCTGGCGCAGCGGCGTGAACTGCGCCGTCACATTCCAGACGCGCTGGTGGCAGCCCAGGCAGACCTCGCCCGCGGGCATGCCGGCCGATGCGGCCCGGCTGGAATCGGTGTGGCAAAAGCCGCACTCCAGGCCCAACCCGCCGGCGTGAACGGCATGGCTGAACGGGATCGGCTGTGGGGCGGCGCGTCCCAGCGCCCAGGCCACCGGCCCCCTGGCCAGGCCCAGGGCCAGCAGCAGCGCCAGCAGCGCCAGGAGGCCGAGCACCCAGAGCATGAGCCGCAACCAAACGTCGGAGCGGGGAGTGAAAAGTTGCGCCATGTCGCCTGCCTCCACGGCTCAACGCGGAGGACGGAGAAAGGTTGGCATGGTCCAGGATTCAGCCGTGCGGCGTCACCTGTAGCGGTGATGTCCAGGCGGGCGTGGCTGACCTGAAACAATGTATTCCCAGGCGCACCCGGCCGGTTTCGGGCTCAGTACGGAATATCCCGCATGCCGAGGCTGGCCGCCGCCCGCGCCTGATAGGCCAGCAGCTCCGGCGTCACCTGGCGCCCCTTGAAGCCGCCCCGCACCGTGCCGGGCTCGACGCTCTTGTAGGCATCGCGCAGCGCCTCGCAGAGCGGCCGCCCGCCCGGCACCGCGAGCCAGAGGCGGAACAGGTGCCGCTTGCGCTCCTCCTCCTCGTAATCCTCGTAATGGGTGCGGGAGTGATACAGCACATGGTTGTTCACCAGCTGCAGGTCGCCCGGCTCCAGCCACATGTCGAAGGAGAAGTCGGGGCTGCTTGCCATCGTCTGCAAGCGGTCCAGCGCCTCGTGCTGCAGGGCCGTCAGCCGCGGCTCGCCCTCCATCAGTTGCGTCGAGCGGATGTGGTTGCGCAAATAGCGGCTGGCGAAATGCCCGTCGCGCAGGCTGTAGACCGGCGCCATGTAGCTGGGCGGCTCATCCGGCGCGTGTTCATTCTGCCGGCTGTGCGGAAAGAGGCCGTAGAGCGTCTCCACCAGGTCGGGCCGCTCCTCCAGCAGCGCGTTGTGGATGGCGACGGAACTCGCGAGGCGGCTCAGCCCGCCCGATCGCGCCGTGTTGCGGCAGAGCAGTGCCACGATGTCGCTGCCATCGGTGTGGTAGTCCAGCTCCGCATTGGTGTTGTAGCCACGGCCGCTGCCGCCGCGATACGTCCCGCCGGCATCGCGCACATCGGACATCAGCTGGCTCGCCTTGCCCTGCGGCCGCGCCACGCCGAGATGGGTGCCGATGGCCCAGGCCATCAGGCGGCTCTCCTCCGCGCTCTGTCCCGCCATGGGCAGGCCGCGCAGGACGAGGAAGCCGATGCCCGTCTCCATCTCCGCCTCGGCCTCGGCCAGCACCGCGGCGAAGGCGCCGAGCGGGACGTCCGCGCGGGTGATTTCGAGCATCGGCCGGTCAGCGGCCTTCAGCCGATCGAGGCCGGCACGCAGGTCGGCCACTTCGCGGTCGGTCAGGGTGCGGAGCCAGCGTCCCGACTGCTCCAGCTCCGCGGGGCGCCAATCCGCCCGGCTGATGATCCTTGGGGTCACTCTCGTCCTCGCTCCCTTTGCGCGGCGCCGCCCGCCGCGCTGGGCGTAGATTTGCACGGACCTATTCCCCGGCCTAGCCGTGGCTGGCGGGGCCACGCCACAATCCCGGACGCAAAGCGATCCGGACAATGCGCCCCTCGCGGATTGACACGCCGCATCACCGAGACCTAGCCTCCTGCGCCAATATCAAGAAAACAAAGGCAGGAACGCCGACTTGGCCAAACATTACCTGAAGCAGGCAAAGCCCGTTCAGCCCGCGGACCGACGCGCGCTGGAAGACCGGGTGCGCGCCATCCTCGATGACATCGCGGCGAATGGCGACGACGCCGTGCGCCGCTACGCCCGCGAATTCGACCGCTGGACCGCGCCCGATTTCCGCGTCACGCCCGACCAGATCCGCCGCGTGGAGCGCGCCCTGCCCGAGACCTTCAAGGAGGATTTCGCCTGGTGCCACGCCCGCGTGACAGATTTCGCCAAGGCCCAGCGCGACTCCATCGGTGAGTTCGAGACGGAGGTGGAGCCGGGCATCGTGCTGGGCCAGAAGCTCATCCCCGTGGCGCGGGCGGGCTGCTACATCCCGGGCGGCAAGTATCCGCTGATCTCGGCCGCCATCATGTCGGTGGCCACCGCCAAGGTGGCGGGCGTCGGCCATGTGATCGGCGCCGCACCGCCGCGCGACGCGGATGGGATCTACCCGCAGACGCTCTATGCGCTGCACGCCTCGGGCGCCGATGAGATCTACTGCATCGGCGGCGTCCAGGCCCTGGCTTCCATGGCCTATGGCCGCGTGGGGATGACGCCGCGCGATATCATCACCGGCCCCGGCAACGCCTTCGTCGCCGAGGCCAAGCGGCAACTCTTCGGCACGGTCGGCATCGACCTGCTGGCCGGCCCGACCGAGATCATGGTCATCGCCGACGACACCGCCGACCCGGCCCTCGTCGCGACCGACCTGCTGGGCCAGGCCGAGCACGGGCCGGACAGCCCGGCCTGGCTCGTCACCACCTCGCATAGCTTCGGCGAGAAGGTGCTGGCCGAGATCGCATTGCAGTTGGAGACGCTGCCGACCGCCGCCGTCGCCGGCAAGGCGTGGGAGGTCTTCGGCGAGGTCATCGTGGTGGATAGCGACGAGGAGGCCGCCGCCGTCAGCGACGAATACGCGCCCGAGCACCTGGAGGTGCAGACCGCGCGCGACGACTGGTATCTGGGCCGCCTCACCAACTACGGCAGCCTCTTCCTGGGCGAGCAATCCACCGTGGCCTATGGCGACAAGGGCGTGGGCACCAACCACACCCTGCCGACCGGCCGCGCCGGCCGCTACACCGGCGGGCTCTGGGTGGGCAAGTTCATCAAGACCGTGACGTGGCAGCGCCTCACCGACGAAGCCTCGCGCCGGATTGCGCCCATCATGGGCCGCATCTGCCATGAGGAGGGGATGCTGGCCCATGAGAAGACGGCCGATGTCCGCTTCGCGCGTTACGCGCCGAAGAACGTTTAGCCACACGGGCATTCCGCCGGCCCGGATGCTTCCGGCGGAGATGGGTTCCGACAACGACGCAGCGTGCCCGACAGAGGCTCGCGCAAAGGGAGAGACGGTCCAATGAGCACTTCCCGCAGGCATCTCGTGCAGGGCGTGGGCGGCATGGCGCTGGCCAGCGGCCTCGCAGCACCCGCCCTCGCGCAGGGCGGCGTTCGCGTCGCGCGCGTCTGGGGCGAGCCCGGCCCCTATGGCGGCGTCTTCGTCCAGGGCATGAACGAATGGGCGCAGCGCAACAACGCGAATATCCGCTTCGAGATCGAGCAGATCCCCTGGGATGGCGTCACCGTCAAGCTGACGACGGACCTCGCCGCCCGCCGCCCGCCCGCGCTGATCAGCGTGGAAAGCCCGATCGCCTATCAGCTCGCCGCCGAGGAATTGCTGGAGCCGGTGGAGGATGTGAATCGCGCCATCCGCGCGCAGGAGCGCCTGGTGGATGGCTTCACCCTGGAGCAGTTCGGCGCCTGGAAGGGCGTGCAATACGCCGTCCCCGTCCATCACCAGCCCTGCCTGCTGGTGGTGCAGAAGGACGTGATTGATGAGCTGGGCCTGGGCGATCCCGGCACCTGGAACTGGGACCAGTTCGCCAATGCCGCCCGCACCATCGCCGAGCGCAAGCCCGGCATGTCCGGCTACACGATGGCGCTCGGGCGCAACCTCTGCGCCGACTACCACATCACGCAATTCATCTGGCAGGCGGGCGGCCTGACCTGGGACACGCGCGACAACTTCAAGACGGTGTTCGACAGCCCCGCCACCGTCGAAGCCTTCGAGATGATCCGGCGCCTGCAACCGGCCATGCCACGCTCGGCCGTCGAGTTCAGCTTCCTGCAGGTGGTGGACCAGCATGTCGCCGGCCGCACCGCCATGTCGGCCTATTGGGGCCGCACCATGGGCCGCGCGGCGGAGGAGACGCCGGCGCTGTTCAACAACATGGAATACTACCTGAACCCGGCCCATCCGCGCACCGGCGCGCGCTGGTCCTGGACGGACATCAATGGCTGGATCATCCCGCGCCGCGACAACCCCTTCATCCGCGAGACGAAGGAAGCCGTGGCCTACGTCTCCAACAGCGTGGACTGGATGGTGCGCTACAGCCAGAGCCTGATGCCCAATGTGGGCCCCGTGTTCAAGGATGTGGCGAGTGCGCCGGCGATGCTGGCGCATCCCTTCTACCAGTCCAAGCGCCGCTCGCTCGACGTCATCTTCAAGGACAGCGTGCCGCATGCCTGCAACACGGGCCTCGAGCAGAAGCGCGGCGTGAACCCGCTGGCCGGCGTGGCGCATGGCCGCAGCGTCTGGGCGCAGGCGGTGCAGCGCATGCTGCTGAACAACGAGGCGCCCAAGACCGCCGTCGAGTGGGGCCAGCGCCAGTTCGAGGGCATCCGCCGCGACAACGCCCGCATGCTCGCGCGCTGAGGCATGGCAGGAACCCGGCCCGCGGCGCCGCCCAGGCGCCGCTTCGCCCTCTCCGACCGGCAGGTCGGGATCCTGTTCATGCTGCCCTTCATCGTGACGGCCGCGCTGTTCATGGTGTGGCCGGTGGTCGAGGCGGTGCGGATGGCGTTCTACGCCTACAACCCGCTCCGCCCCGACGACATCTACTGGGTGGGGCTCGAGAATTTCGAACGCATCTTCGACGACCCCCTCTTCTGGGACAGCTTCCGCCAGGCGCTGGTCTGGACGGGCTGGTCCATCCTGTTCCAGACCGTGCTGGGCGTGGCCCTGGCGATGCTGCTGAACCTGACGCTGCCCGGCATGGCCGTCTTTCGCGGCCTGCTGCTGTTTCCCTACATCGTGCCCACGGTGGTCATCGCGCTGAACTGGCGCTGGATCTTCAATTCCGAGATCGGGATCGTGAACCACGCGCTGCTGAGTGCGGGCCTCATCTCGGAGAACATCGCCTGGCTCTCCACGCCAGACATGGCGATGCTCTCCGCCATCCTGCTGAACGTGTGGAAATACACGCCCTTCGTCGTCATCTGCGTGCTGGCGCGGCTGCAGACCATCCCGACCGAGCTCTATGACGCGGCCAAGGTGGATGGCGCGGGCGCCTGGCGCCGCTTCATCGACATCACGCTTCCCATGCTGAAGGAGGTGCTGGTGGTGGTGATCGTCTTCCGCACCATCTGGACCTTCAACAAGTTCGAGGAAATCTACCTGCTGACGCGGGGCGGCCCCGGCACCTCCACCTTCAACCTCGCCGTCTATGCCTTCGAGGAGGGCATGGCCAATCTGCGCCTCGGCGTGGCGGCAGCGACAGGTGTCGTCATGATCGGCCTGCTGCTGGTGGGAACCATCATCTATGTGCGCGTCTCGGGCTTCGGGCGCGAGGAGAAGACGGCATGACCCGGCGTGATCTGGCGCTGCGCCTTTTCCTCTACGCGGCGCTGACGGCGGTGACCTTCCTGGTCTGCTTCCCGCTGATCTGGGCCTTCTTCACCAGCATGAAGCCGAAGGAGGAGATCTTCCTCTGGCCGCCCACGCTCTGGCCCTCCACCTGGACGCTGGAGAATTACCGCGCCCTGCTGGTAGGCCGCGACGCCTATTTCCAGGCGGGCGGCAATAGCGGGAGCACGCCGCCGCCCTCGGCCTTCTTCCTCGACTGGTTCTGGAACAGCGTGATCGTGACGGTCTGCACCACGCTGATCACGACCATCGTCTCCACGCTGGCCGCCTATTCGCTGACGCGCTTCAGCTTCCCCGGCCAGCGCGCCGTGCCCTACCTGGCCCTCGTGGGCTACATGGTGCCCTCGATCATCTTCGTCTTCCCGATGTTCCTCGTCATGGTGGACCTTCGCCTGACGGACACGCTGCTCTCGCTCATCCTCGGCTATGTCTGCATCACCCTGCCCTTCTCGATGTGGCTCATGTGGGCCTTCTTCCGCGGCGTCCCCGTCGAGATCGAGGAGGCGGCGCTGGTGGACGGCGCCTCGCGCCTGCGGGTCTTCTGGGAGATCGTGCTGCCGACCGCCTGGCCCGGGATCGTGGCGGCGGCCATCTTCACGCTCATCGTCTCCTGGAACGACTACCTGTTCGGACGCGTCTTCATGAACAGCATGGAGAAGCTGCCGCTGACGGTGGGCGTCATGCATTTCTTCGACGGCACGCATGTGGATTGGGGGCTGATGATGGCCTCCTCCGTGCTGATGACGCTGCCGATGGCGATCCTGTTCATGCTGTTCCAGCGGCATCTCGTCGCCGGCTTCGGCGCCGGCGCGGTGAAGGGCTGAATCCATGGATGTCCGTATTGAAGGCCTCTCCAAATCCTTCGGCACCAACCAGGTACTGAAGTCCCTGGACATGACCTTCCCCGAACGCCAGTTCGTGACGCTGCTGGGCCCCTCGGGCTGCGGCAAGACGACGCTGCTGCGGATGATCGCGGGGCTGGAACGCGCGACCGCGGGGCAGATCTTCTTCGGCGGCCAGCGCGTGGACCACCTCTCGCCCGCCGACCGCAACATCGCGATGGTGTTCCAGTCCTACGCGCTATACCCCACCATGGATGTGGCCGCGAATATTGGCTACGGCCTGAAGGTGCGCGGCACGCCAAAAGCGGAGCGCGCCGAGAAGGTGGGCGTCGTCGCCCGCGTGCTGGAAATCGCGCAGCTGCTCACGCGCAAGCCGCGCGCACTTTCGGGCGGGCAGCGGCAGCGCGTGGCACTGGGCCGCGCCATGGTCCGCCGGCCCGACATCTTCCTGATGGACGAGCCCCTCTCCAACCTCGACGCCAAGCTGCGCGCCACAATGCGCGGCGAGCTGAAGCGCTTCCACCTCGACCTCGAGACCACCTCCATCTACGTCACGCATGACCAGCTGGAAGCGATGACCATGTCGGACCTCGTCGCCGTCATGAACCAGGGGGTGGTGCAGCAGTTCGGCACGCCGGAGGAGGTTTATGACCGGCCCGCCAACCTCTTCGTCGCGGGCTTCATCGGCAGCCCGCCCATGAACTTCGCCGAGGTGGAGGTGGCGGCCGACGGTGGCGTGCCCGTGCTGCGCCTGGCCGGCCGCGCCCTGCCCGCGCCGCCGCAATTCGACCTCACGCGCGCGCCGCGCAACCTGATCATGGGCGTGCGCCCGCAGGATGTGACCATGGCCACGCTGGACGATCCGCACGCCGTGCCCGGCACGGTCTGGATCACGGAGCTCATCGGTTCCGAACGCCTGATCGAGGTGGAGATCGCGCCCAAGCTACGCATCACCGCCGAGGTCCGCAGCGACATCCGCGCGGCGCTGAACGCACCCGCCGCCCTTGGCTTCGACCCCACGAAACTGCATCTGTTCGACCCCGCCACGGGCCAGGCCCTACCGCGCGGCTAGAGCGTGATGCGTTGAGGCGGAATCGCCGAAGCGCTGCATCATCCTCTCAGCCAAGGCCAGATCCCGCGAAGCGAACACCTCGTGGTCGAGAGGCCGACGCGCGCCGCTGGTCGCCAGCGGGCGGTTACGTCACCTGCGTCGCGGGCTTTCGGGCCACCATCAGAAGGGCGGAGGTTCGCAGACCCAAAAGGCGGCGGATCGTGTCGAATCCCGTGAACGCGATCAGGAAGGGAAGGCCGTTCAGGGGGTCGAACCAGCGCGCAAGCCTCGGCATCGGAAGGGTCGAATTGTATTTGAGCCAATGATGCAGCGAATACATCCAGAAGGAGTGGCCCGTCTGGTAGCTCACGCTTTCGATTTCGAGCCCGTTGCGGGCCAGCAATCGGGCAAGGCTCTCGCGTTGAAACAAGGTCCAGTGCCGGGGGATATGCAGCCCGCCCCACCAGCGGCCGGCGAAGAGGCGCGCATCGAGCGCGTCGGTATTGGGTGTCTCGATGACCAGGCGGCCGCCGGGACGCAGCCATTCCGCGATGCGCGCCACGACGGCGTCGGGGTCCGCCACATGCTCGATCACGTGAAACATGGTCGCGAGGTCAATGCTCTCCGGCGCGATCTCCGAGCACTCCTCGACCCGCCGGCACCAGGCGTTGAAGCCACGTTCGCGCAGCGTGGCGACCTGGGCTTCGTCGAGTTCTAGCCCGTAGATGTGTTCCCGCGGGATGCCACGTTCCGCGAAAAGCTCAAGGTAGCGACCATTGCCGCAGCCGATGTCGAGAAAGCTTTCGGGCGGCTTGTCGGCCTTGCGAAGGATGTTCGCGAATTTCCGCCGGTCCAGCAGCATCTTGGCCTTCATGGCGAAGGACGAGACGTTCTTCTCCATGTTGTAGGCGTAGTAGGTGCTCGGATAGATCGTCCCCAGTTCCAGATCGGCGGGACGTGGGTCGAGCCATACCGTCTCGCAGCTTTGGCATGACCAGAAATGCCACTCGTTCCGGCAGGTCTCGATCTCATAGTCATGCCCGCTGGCAAACCACTGCCGGTCCTGTCCGCCGCAAACGGGGCACTGCGGCACCGGGGTCTCTGCGATCTCAGGCGCGTCGGCGCGAAACGTCGCGGGAAGCGGGAACGACCTCATGGGCGCGTCGCCAGGGAACCCATCCTGTTCGCCAACCCCCAGCGATAATACGAGATCAGATATCCGAGATACGAGGCACGCCATGTCGCGGCCTGCCCGGCCTCGTTCTTCTCCGCCCAGGCGCGGACCTTCGCCTCGGCCCTCGGGAGGTTGTAGTACGGTATGCTCGGCCAGAGATGGTGCGAGATGTGATTGTTCATGTTGTGAGGCGCGAAAAAACGCCGTTCCAGCCAGTTCGATTCGTAGGAGATCATCCGGCGCGCCTGATCGGCCGTCGGATCATCCGTCAGCATCGAGTGCTCGCAGAACACGCGAACGAGGTCGCCGCGGTAGGCAAAGACATAGACCGGCAGCGCCCAAAGCACGGGATAGGCCCACCAGCCAATGGCCCAGGTCAGCCCGATCAGCAGGCCGCCCTGCCAGCCGAGCAGAAGCAGGATGTCGCTCATACGATAGCGCGACGGCTCCGCCGCCGCGGCCTGAGCGGGCCTGTTGGCGCGCGCGCCCTTGCGAAAGAAGACGTTGGCCATCGTCCGCCTGAAGCTCGCCAGGCCGGCCACGAACAACAGGAAGGGCAGCGTCGGCTCCTTGCCCTCATGGACGTATTTGTGGCGATCCGGGTCATTCGGCAGTGACGTGACCTGGTGATGCTCCATGTGGTTTTCGCGATTGATGCGCGTGATCGCGCCGATCGGACCCACGATGCAGAAGTCGTTCAGCAGGTCATTCGCTCGCGGCGTCTTCATGAGCCGGCGATGCAACCCGTCATGCCCGATGATCAGCAGGGCGTAGTAGCTCGTGCCGACGACGACGAAGGCGAGCGCGACCGACCACCAGCGGGGATACAGCGCCACCAGCGTCCATGCGGCCAGGATGATCGTCCAGTTCAGGGTGATGTCGCGGATCGGCACCCAGGGCCGCAAGGCCGACAGTTCGCGTAGCTCTTCCTTGCTCAGGATCTTCTGGCGCAAGGGAGAATAATCCTGCCGATCCACGACGCTGTCCGATGCTTTCTGATCCGCGCGCGTATCGCAAAACGATGACGCCAGCGCAAGCGCACGCGCGGGGGCCGGAATGGCCGCCCTGGGTTGCTCCTTGGATTTGGGGCAGAGGCTACGCCACGCAACCCCCGGCCGTCTCGAAGCGAGCCAAGGGCTCGCCCTGTTGGCGGCGCGCCTTCACGGCCACAAATATTTGCTCCAGCCTGGCAACGCAGCGCAAGACAAGCATTGATGAACCGCGCGCCTTTTCCGTATTCAGAGCCCAAAGGCTGTGCCCAAACGGCTCAGATCGTTCAGGAAACGTGGTGCGACGGGTCATGAGGCGGAATGCCGCCAGCTTGGATTTGCGGCATTTACGCCTTCGCATATTTCTACTACCCACGGGGACAATTCGCAAAGACCCCGCGTGAGCGATCAGGCTCCCGCCCTTGGATTTCGATAATCGGTGGACCTCTCCGACCGCATGCCGCAAGACCTGCGCCCGCCGAGCGATTCCCGGCCCGTGAACCCGGCGCAGACGGATCGGCCGGATGCGCCCGGCGGCACGGGCGAGCTTCTGGCCATCGCCGTGTTCGTCTGCACCTGCTCCATGGCGCTCTCGCTGCTTGGGCTCGCCCATCTCCTGACCACGGCAAGTGCGGCCATCGCCATGCTGGTTGCGGCAGGTGCCGCATGGTTCGTGCTGAGGCGGCTGCGGGTTCGGCTGCGCCCCCTGCCGGCCCTGGGCTGGCTGCTCTGCGCCCTGCCCTTCCTCCTCGTTCCAGGGGGCTTCATCGCGGCATGGCCGCTCTCGTGGGATGAAGTCGCGTACAGCGTGGCGCTGCCGCAGCTCTACGCCGCACGCGGCTGGATCGGGCATGCCGAAACGGTCAACGTCTATTCGCTGTTCCCGTCCAACTACGAAGCCCTGACCACCGCGTCCGTTCTCCTGTTCGAGGGCATCTCGCCGATGCGCGCGCTGGGGCTCGCCCTCTTCGCCGGCGTTGCGTTGCAGGCGGGCGTCATTTCGGCGCTCATCGGTGAGGGCCGGCGCAGCGGATACGTGCTGGTTGCAGCGCTCATCCTCTCCGCCGATGTCGCGTTGTTCGCGCCCGTGGTGAAGAACGATATCTTCAACGCCTTCCTGCATGGCTTCACGCTGGTTGCGATCGGCCTCTACACGCGGCGCCATGACCGTGCCTGGCTGCTGCTCGGGGCGGTGGCCCTAGGGCTGTCGGTCGGCACCAAATACACGAGCCTCCACTTCGCGGCCTGCGTGACCATCCTGCTGGTGCCGCTTCTGCTGGCGGTTCAGCCCCGGCGCCCCGCACTCGTCAGCCTCGCCTGGTTCTGCATCACGGCCGGGCTCGTCGCATCGCCCTGGTATCTGCGGAACCTGTTCGTGACCGGGAACCCGTTCTTTCCGTTCCTGGCCGACATCTTCACCGCCCACGCGCCCCTGCATGCCGAGCGCCAGGCCGTCTTCCGGGATGTCTTCTACGGCTTTGCCGGCTTCAGCTATGCCGCGATGCAGCCTTGGGCCTTCATCGAGGTCACCCGCCGGGAATTCGGCCTTTTGCCGCTTCTCCTGGGGCCCTTGGGCATGGTCATGGTGCTCCTTCGTGCCTCGCGCATGCCGCCCGCCGAGCGGGCCTTCTGCTGGTTCCTCGCCGCGCTGACGGTCCTCTATTCCGCGGTTGTCTTCCGCTTCGGCGCCTGGGCGCCGCGCTACTACCTGGTGCTGCTGGCGCTTCACAGCGTGTTCGCGGGCGCCGCGATCATGATCGGCCTCGGCTGGTGCGCGCGCTGGCTGAACTGGGCGAGGCTTCCCGTGGTGGCCGTGTCGCTCCTGGCCCTTGGCCTCGCTGCCGCGAGTTCGACGCGGCAGTGGCAGAAGCACCAGTGGACGCTGACCCGCGTGCATTCGCTGGACAGGGAGGCCTTCATCACCCACCTGGTGGCCTACGGCCCGGTCGCGCTGTGGATCAACCGGAACCTTCCGGCCGACGCTCGGGTGGGCCTGGGCTTGGACGTTCAGCCCTCTGCCTATATCCAGCGGCCCTACAACATCTTCTTCTTCATGGACGACATCTTCCTGGGCGTGAGCACGGATACGGAATATCTCGACAGCTTCCGGCGCATGGGGCTCACGCATCTTGCAATCCAGGAATGGATCGGCCAGGCCAACTACCCCGAGGCGAACAACCCCGCGATGTACCGCTTCATCCGAAGCTTCGAGGCGGCCATCGCGTCGCTGGAGAAGTCCGGCACCCTGCGGCCGCTTGGCGAGGTGGATGGGCTGCAGGGCAAGAAGGTGCGGTTTTTCGAATTGGCCCCGGCTCGCCATTAGCCCAGCACGGGGGTCAAACAGTCCACCGAGATCAGGAGCGTAGCGGACAAGATGTGCGGCATTGCGGGTGACATCCGGTTCGCCGATCGGCCGGACGAACGCGCGATGGCGCGGATGCTGGAGCAGTTGACCCATCGCGGGCCCAATGGCGGCCGGCAATGGGCCGATGGCGTGGCCCGGCTGGGGCATCGCCGCCTTTCCGTGATCGACCTGCTGGACCGGGCGTCCCAGCCGATGCTCTCCCCCGACGAGCGCTGGGTGCTCGTCTTCAACGGGGAGATCTACAATTTCCGCGAGCTGCGCGCCGAGCTGGAGGCGCTGGGCGAACGCTTCGCGACGACGAGCGATTCCGAGATCCTGCTGCGCATCCTCGCCCGGGACGGCGTGGCGGGGATTCCCCGGCTCAACGGCATGTTCGCATTCGCCGCCTGGGATCGCCTCGCGCAGCGGCTGATCCTGGCCCGTGACCGCTTCGGCGAGAAACCCCTCTATGTCTGGGAGCGGCCGGGCCATGGCGGGCTCGTCTTCGCGTCCGAGTTGCGGGCGCTGGTGGCGCATGGCGATGTCCCGCGCGAGATCGATGTCTCGGCCCTCAGCACCTATCTCGCGAACAACTATGTCGTCGGCGCGCAAGCCATCCTGCGGGGCGTGGTCCGGCTCAGGCCCGCCCATTGGCTGACCTACAGCGCCGCCGAGGGGCTCAGGCAGGGCCTCTACTGGGACCTCGCCGCACGCATGCAGGAGGCGCCCCGCGCCATGGACGAGGAGGACGCCCTCTCCGAGCTGCGCTCCCTGGTGGATGATGCGGTGCGCATGCGGCTCGTCGCGGATGTTCCCGTGGGTGCCTTCCTGTCCGGCGGCGTGGACAGCTCGGTCGTGGCCTCGTCCATGCAGCGCGAGATCGGCGGGCTGACGCGGACCTTCTCCATCGGCTTCGATCAGGTGGATTACGACGAGGTCGGGGCTGCGCAGACCGTGGCGCAGCACCTGGGCATTGAATTCACCGCGGGGGCTGTCGCCCCGACGGTCGCGGCGGATATCGGCGCGATCGCCCGCGCGGGTGATGAGCCCTTCGCCGATACCTCGATCGTCCCGACCTACCACCTGTCCCGCTTCGCGCGAGAGAGCGTGACCGTTGCCTTGACGGGCGATGGCGCGGACGAGCTGTTTGGCGGCTACGAGACCTATATCGCATCAGGGCTGCGCTCGAGGATCGGCGGCTTCGGGAAGATCCTGGCGCCACCGCTGACCTGGATCGCCGATCACCTGATCCCCGTGACGCACGGCAAGGTGAGCCTGGACTACAAGGCGCGCCGCTTCGCGCGCGGCCTGGCGCTGCCACCGGACCAGGCGCATTGGTTCTGGCGCAACATCAACGACGCGAACGAACGTGCCCAGCTCGTGCGGCCGGAGTTCCGCGAGGCGATGGCACCCGACGGGGCCGCCACCGTGCAGCAACACCTGGACGCGGTGCGCGGCGCCGATGCCCTGGGCCGCCAGACCTATGTGGACATCAACACCTGGCTTGTGGACGGGGTCCTGCACAAGGTTGACCGCGCGGCCATGGCCCACGGGCTGGAAACGCGCGCACCCTTCCTCGACCATCGGATCGCCGAGTTCGCCATGCGGCTGCCCTCGGGCTGGCGGGTGAGTGGCCGGCAGAAGAAGCTGATTCTCAGGAAGGCCTTTGCCTCCCGCTTCCCGCCCAAATGGCTGGACCGCAAGAAGCGCGGCTTCAACGCGCCCGTGTCCCACTGGATGAACGGCCCGCTCCATGAGATGGCGCGCGACCTTTTTGGCAGCGCCGATTTTCGCGATATCTTCGATGCCAAGGCGGTGGACGGCCTGTTCAAGCAGCATGAAGCTCAGCGCGCGGACCATGGGCTGCGGTTGTTCGGCCTGCTGATGTTCGCGCTGTGGCGCCAAAACCTTCCAGCCCCTGTGAGCATCTGATACCAACCGCACTATGTTTTGACGCCTGCGATCCAATCGAGATCGGTCAGCGATCGGATGCGTCCCGTCTCTTCGAGTAGGCGGTTCCAGGCTTCGCAGCAGGCGTCGATGACGGCGCGGGTGCCCTCGAACAGGCGTCCCGACAGATAGCGATCCCGCAGGTACTGCCAGACCCGCTCGATTGCATTCAGCTCGGGGCTGTAGGGCGGCAGGTTCAGCAGGCTGATGTTCGGCGGCACGCGGATATCGCCGGATGTGTGCCAGCCCGCATTGTCGATCAGCATCACCGCGTGGGTGCCGGGCGGCAGTTGGGCTGCGACCTCCTCCAGCAGGAGGTTCATGGCCGCGACCGACACATGGGTGATGACCAGGGCCGCGCCTGTATCACGCTCAGGGCATACCGCGCCAAAGATGTAGGCGGAGCGGTAGCGCTGGTCCTTCACCATCCGTGGCCGCATGCCGCGTTGATACCACCGGCGTACCATGCGGCCCTTCTGGCCTACTCGGGCCTCATCCTGGAACCAGACCTC
>JBHYCX010000005.1:0-350429 GCA_051861325.1 Roseococcus sp. | reverse complement strand
CCACCGCCGAGCGCATCATTGGCGATGGTCATCTTCGCCGCCGTGCCGCCCTCGTAGGCGACATTATAGGGCGGATCGACGAAGCCCATGTCGGCTAGGTGGCCGGCACCAAGGGCGCGCTGGACGTCCGCCAGCTTCGTCGCGTCGCCGCAGAGCAGGCGGTGGTCGCCACAGCGCCAGAGATCCCCGGTGCGCGTCACGGGCACCGCGGGCGCTGGCGGCGCATCGTCAGCATCATCGCCGAGACCGGCATCCGCCGCGGCCAGCAGCCGGTCGAGCTCCATGCCGGAGAAGCCGAGTACGTCGAGGTCGACCACCGCCTCGTCGCGGATGCGGGCAATCTCAGCGGCCAGCAGCGCTTCGTCCCAGCCCGAGTTCAGCGCGATCTGATTGTCGGCCAAGCGCAGTGCGCGGGCCTGCGCCGGGGAGAGATGACCGAGCCGCAGCACCGGCACGGAGGCGAGCCCGAGCTGCTTCGCCGCCATGACGCGGCCATGGCCGGCGATGAGCACGCCCTCGGCGTCGACCAACACCGGGTTCACGAAGCCGAACTCGGCGATGGAGGCGGCGATCTGCGTCACCTGCGTCGGGGAATGTGTGCGCGCGTTCTCGGCATAGGGCACGAGGGATGCGATCGGCAGGCTGCTCACTACGAGATCAAGCTGCATCGGTGGTGACCTCCTGCCGCGCCGCGGCGACGGCGTCGTAGTCGCGCCCATCATCGGCCAGCGTCACCGGCAGATCGGGATGCAGCATGCGCCACCGCGCCACGGCCAGATCGACATAGGCGGGCGCCAGCTCGATCGCGCACACGCGGCGGCCGGTGCGCTGGCCGGCGAGAATGGTGGTGCCGCTGCCGCCGAAGGGTTCGAACACTACGTCGCCCTCATCGGTATACGCCCGCATCAGGAATTCCGGCAGCACCACCGGGAACACGGCGGGGTGCTCAGTCTCAATGCCGCGGCCCTTGTGACGGGTCAGGCGCAGCACGTTGTCGGGGATCCGAAAGTCCTGCACCGGCAGCCCGGCGTGCTGGTACTCGGAGATAGTGCCGTCGACGGCGCGCAGGCCGCTGCCCTTGTTCGGCCTGCCGGCCCATTTGCAGGGGACGATCTTGTTCGCCTGCCGGGCCTGACGGTTGAAATGAAAGACGAACTCAAAGGCCGGTGCGAGGCGGCCGTTCCAGTCGCCGGGCAGGCCGGGGCCCTGGTCCCAGGTGTAGAGGCCGAAGCGGCGCCAGCCATGGCCGCGCATCCAATCCAGCCAGCCCGCCCAATATGGAACCCATTCGCTGTCGCGATGGATCAGCCCCAGGTTCACCAGCACTTGGCCGTCCGGGCGCATGGCGGCGTCGAGATGCTGGAACACGCCCTGCATCAGGGCATCCCAATCGGTGCCGCCGCTGGTCGTGTAGTCCCGCTGGTTTCCATAGGGCGGGCTGGTGAACAACAGCGCGGCAGAGTCGCCGCCGATCACGCGCGCCACGCTGGCGGCGTCGATGCTGTCGCCGCAGAGCAGACGATGATCGCCCAGCAGCCAGAGGTCGCCGGGGCGGGTGACGGCCCGGCGCGGCGGCTCCGGATCGGCATCGGCGGGATCATCCACCGGCTCGCCGGCTGCATCCGCCGCGCCAGATGCGCCGTCCCCCGCCGCGTCGGTCGCGGACAGAGCCTCGGGCGCGTCGCCGTCGGACACGGCATCTTCAGCCGCCGCGAGGATGTCCGCGAGCTCATCCGCCGAGAAGCCGAGCGCGCCGAGGTCGATATCCGGCGCCGCCTGCACCGCGGCCAGCGCATCACGCAGCAGCGCCTGATCCCAGGTCGCATTCTCCGCGATACGATTGTCGGCGAGGCGCAGCGCCTCCTTCTGCGCAGCGGGCAGGTGGCGCAGCACGATCACCGGCACCTTGGCCATGCGGAGCGCCGTCGCGGCCTCGAGCCGACCATGGCCGGCGATCAGCACGCCGTCCTCATCCACCAGCAGCGGGTTTGTGAAGCCGAAGGCCAGCATGCTGGCCTTGATCTGCTCCAACTGCTCGGCGCTGTGCACGCGGGCGTTGCCGGCATGCGGGCGCAGCTCCGCCACCGGACGCAGCAGGATCTTCGCCGCCATCCAGGGGAGCGTCATCGGGCCATCCAGTTCGCAGGAGAAAGTGGGCGCCGAGGCGTCGCCACAGTTTGCGCGCTATCTGTTTGATCGCGCGTGGGAAAGGTCGCAAACTGCAACCCATATTTTCGGCCTGGCGCTAGCGACCTTGCGCGCGCCTGCCCCCCGCATACAGCGGGGCCAGGAAGGACCCTGGAGATGGAACGCAGCGCTGGCGCTCGATGCACCTTCTCGGCGTGGGTGCGTCATAGCCAATTCGATTTGCGCTGCGCCATGGGGTGAATTTTACCAGCGCGCCCAGCCGGCTCAGAGCGAGGTGGACGCTCGATCTACTGCGTCGCGGGACGCCTGCAGCGCGGCCAAGGTCAGGCCGGCCTGCTTTGCCGCGACCGCGTCGTCGGGATCCACGTAGGAGACTTGCTCCTCAGCATCGGCCACGCCAACAACGATTTGCTCGCGCATCTCATCGAGCCAGGTCTTTGCATCCAGTGGGTCTGCGTCGGGCACGCGCAGCCATTCAGCGACGATGATCTCCACCTCGCGGGCAATCCGATGCGGCGGCACGCCCTTGGCGGCGAGCTCCATCAACCGGACGGTCGCGGCATCAACGGGGCGCATGCGTGCCGGGGTTCGTTTGGCCATGCCTTAGCTCCTTTCGGTTCCCGCCCCTGATAGCATGTTCTTGTCTTGTTCTCATAGGGGGGATACCGTTGGCCATGCCCCACGGCGACCAACCCCACCCCGTGCTTCCGTGGCTCAGCAGGCCTGCGTTGGCGGCCGCGCGGGCGGCGCGACGCCCGGCCGGGGCGCAGATGAGGACAGGTGAGAGTGATAACAGGGCGGTGCGCGACGTTTTGCTGGCCCACCACCCTGCGTTGCCTCTCACGATGATTTCCGAGGCCGTCGCCTACATCCTGGCATCCGAATAGCGGTCCGGGCTGATGCCCGCGGCGTCAGCCCGACATGCACAGCCACGAGACCAAGGTCGGCGACGAGCATGCTTCTATCAGTCGGCTCGACTGAGCGACGCTGCGGCTCCTGAGCCGCGCTGCGGTCGCACCCTTTCCAGGTGTCCAGATGATAGGCCGTGTGGATTTCGGTGCGCAACGCGACATCCTTTCGCTGCGCTACGCATGATTGCGCTGCGACGATTTTTCTTTGATCGACGCGCGGTTCATCACGCCGCCCTGGTCCGCGGCACCAGCCCGAAGTGCCCCGCCAGCACGCTGAGCGTCGCCACCAGCATACCCTGCGCCTGCGGCGGCTCGACGGGGCGTCCGCCCCATCCCTGGCGCATGGCCCACTCGCGCACCGACATCTCCAGGCCGACGACGTGCCACGCGCAGGAGCCAGCGGCGCTGTCATGACCGCCGAGGAGATCCAGGGCTGCACCGATCTTGCGGCGTGCATCCATGTGATGGTCGGACAGGGTGTCGGCCATCGTGCCTGGCATGCGGAGCAGCACCGACTTCGACATGCCGTCCAGGGCGGCGCTGCGGAACAGCGCACGGAAATAGCCACCAGCGTCGTGCATCTGCTGGGTGATCGTCCCGTTGGCCAGCATCATGCCCAGCGTGTCCACGGCACGCCGATGCGCAACCGGCGTGCCGTTCTCCGGATCGGCCGTCCGCACCAGCTCACCGAAGCCGCCATGCTGGAGCCGCCACTTCGTCGGCCCCATCGATTCCTTCTGCTTCGTGGTCTTCGTCTTCCGCTTACCGGCCATGGTTCTTCTCCTGCTGCCGCGGGCCCCAGCGGCGCACGGCTTCGTTCTGGATTGCCTGGCGCAGCCAGGGATCGGTGATGTCCTCGAGGTGCAGCGAGACGACGCCCTGCCGCTGCCAGACACGGCGGCGCAGCATTTCCATCTCGGGCGTGGTGGTCGGGCTGCGGTCGCCGCGGTCGAGGGACGAGCGAGGCGGCATGGGGGCGCCTGGCAGGGTCACGGACGGCCCTCCGAGCCATGGCCGAGAAGGGCCTTGGGTTTTGTCGTCCTCTGGCCTACATAGAGGCCGTGGAATTCGAGTAGGATAACGCCAAGAGCAACGCGTTCCGGATGATCTCGGCCCGCAAGGCCAACGCCAAGGAGGTGGCTCGCTATGGGCACAGTTCGCGTGACGCGTGACGCCGCCAAGCCGCTCAAGGGCCGTATCGACCCGCGGCGGGTCGATGCGACAACCGAGGCCGACATCCAGCGCCACGCTGCCGAGGATGATGCCGCATCGGCGCAGGACGCCGCTGCATACACGCGGCGAGTGCGTCGGCGGACGGGGCTGACCCAAGCCGCCTTCGCGGCGAGGATTGGCGTGCCGTTGGACACGGTGCGGAACTGGGAGCAGGGCAAGCGTCTGCCGGCCGGCCCGGCCAAGGCGCTGCTGAAGATCCTGGACCGCGCACCGGAGGCAGCACTGTCCGCCCTTGCCTGACCTGGCGCGGTCGTGTGCCGGCTGCCGCCTCCCGCGTGTGCGCGCGCACGACCCCTAGGGAGGAGGAGAAACTTCAATAATAATAATACTTCAATGGGTCTCTCTCCTGGCCCGAGGGCGCACGCGCATCTGCATTCGCCTGCGCGCGTGAAAGATTGAATTATTGAATTTCGCGCGGAGACCGGCCCTGCGCCTGGGGTTCCGAGCGCGAAATACCTCAGGCGGGTGAAATACTTCATGGCTCACCGTGGCGGACGAGCGCCGTCCCCGTGGGAGTGGTCGCAGTGTAGTAGGCAGTCGGCTTGGTGGTGCCGGGCTCGACGTCCATGACGACAAGGCCCGCCTCGATCAGCGATGCAATGATTTCCTCGCGCTCGCGGCGCGACAGGAACTGCGAGCGCCTAGTGATGTCGCTGCGCGACTGGCGCCCGTCGTCGCGGATGATCGCCAGCAGCCGCTTGTGCTTCGCCTCCGTGTCGTTGTCGGACACCCTGCGCTCAGCCTCGCGCAGCAGCGTGGCGATGCAGTGCTCGACCAGATGGCTGGCCCAGGTCACGTCCTGCGGCTGGGTGACGGGAATTGCAGGATCGCGGCTGATCGCCGCCAGCATGGCCAGCTTGGCGGTGTTCTCCGCGTAGCGTCCGAACAGTGCGGTGGCATAGGTGCCGCGGTGGGAGCGCAGCAGGGCGGTCGCTTCTCGCCGCACACGGGCCATGGCGACGTCGGCGTCCTGCGTGAGCGGCACGGTGTAGGCATGGATCGGCGCCGAGGATTCCATCGCATCGGCGATATTCCCGCCATGGCTGTGGCCCGGCACGCCACGGGCAATACCCTGCAGCGCGGACACCAGCGCGGGCGGCGGGTCCATCGACGCCGGCGTCTCGTTGCGCTCCGGGTAGTCGTCGTCGGTCAGGAAGACCAGGAAGCGCGCAATGGAGCCGTCCGCCAGCGCGCCGCCCTCCAGCGCCGACCAGAACGGGCCGGGCACGGTGACGCCCCAGATACAGGCACAGGGCTGCTCTATGGTCACGCGGGGCCGCGCCTTCTGGTCGGCATACTCCGCGCCGATGTAAGGCTCGGCGGCCGAGGTGTAGAGCTTGGTGAGCTCGGACCAGATGGCCGCCTTATGCGCCGGCGCACGCGGGCCAAGGACCAGCTTCAGGAACTGGCCGAATTCGTCCACCTGGAACAATCGGGCCGGATGGCGCTGCAGCGATGTAAGCAGGCCCGCCGAGGAGGCGAGATCCTCACCACCCAGGTAGCGATCGAGGCTTGCGGCGTAGATCGCGCGCTTGGCGCAGCGCCGCGCATGGTCCTTGCCGCCGCCACTGTCAGCGATGCCGATGGCGTAGACGTTGCTGCGCAGGTCGGTCGGCGTGCGATAGCGGCGGCCCGCGATGGCGCCGACGAGGCAGATGGCGGCACCGAGGGCGAGGAAGGGCTGCGGGCTGACGGCGCTGGCGGTCGCGTAGTCCACGAACAGCCGCAGCGCGCCGTCTACCTGCAGCAGCTCGGGCGAGACGCGGTAAGGCTTCGGCGGTGGAGCAGCAGAGGGGGACGCCACGATCTTTGCCAGCATTCCGGCAGCTGGATGCGGTCCAGCGGCGCGATCGGCGGCGTCGCCGTTCAGCGTGACCTCGGGCGGCGGGACCCAGCCGCGAGCAATGGCGAGGGCATAGATGCTGCCGGCGCCGACGCTGTGCGGGCGGAGGCCGGCCCAACGACGCTCCGCGGTGTCGGGTTTGCCCGATTGGCCCGATTTACCGCTGGACTTCGACCAGTCGAGCCAGAGGTCGCGCCCCGCCTCACCAAGCGCCGCCTTGATGGCGTTCCCCATGGTAATCCAGGAGGCGCCATCAAGATCCTCGTTCGGGAGATAGGCGAGCGCGGCCTTCACCGCCTCAAGGGTGCCACGCGGATCAGACGGGCCGCGCCAGGCGGTGGCGTCAGACGGCAGATGCAGGGAGCGTGGGCGCAGCTCGGGCGGAATCAGCGCATGCGCGCGATCGAGCCAAGCCATGGCCGCTGCCTCGTCCAGCACGGGCAATTGCGCGAGCGGGGTGTCGAGCAGGGTGTCCTCCGGCCAGACATAGGGCTGCCCGGTATCGGGATGGACGGCATGCGCCACGAATTGCTGGCCGCAGGCCAGGACCTCGAGCGGCAGGCGCTTGCGACCAGCGAAGGGCGTGGCGGCGCGATAGACCAGCAGCCGCTTGGGTGCGCGGCCGATGCGCAGGCAGGGCGTGTCGCCCAGCATGGAGGTAGCGAGCTGAGCGATTTGGATGGCCAGCGCCCCATCCAGGATATCGATGTCGATGCCCACCACGGCGCCGGTGGCGATCCCAACGCCGCACCCGGGCCAACGCCGCCAGATGTCCACCTCGAACGACTTCGTCGGCCGATCGCAATGTCGGGTCCAGTCGGGATAGGGCGACCATTCACCACCGGTGAACCGCCCCGGCACCTTGCTGCCCGGCATGATCGGGATAACGGCGTAGCCGTTGTCGACCAGGCGCTCGCCGTATTCGGCCATGAAGGAGGGCTGGGTCACGACCGCCCTCCCACCGCGATCGGCGGCGCGGAGTGCCGGCCCGCATCCAGCCGGTGCGCAAGCTCGTCCTGGTAGGCGGTGATGATCACCTCCAGCAGCGTCAGCCACTCCACCTCGCTCAGCACCGCGAGATCGGTCTTGCCGATGCTCTCCAGGTACTCGCCCGCCATGGGGCTGGCGGCCGCGATGGCAGCAATCTCGTGCTCGTCGGGATCAACCACGCCCCACCTCAGGGAGAGCGCGCTCACGCAGCGCATGGAGCAGGCCGGCAGCGGCTCGCTGGTCCGCACGCGCGGATCGAACCAACCGAAGCCGCGGGCAGTGCGGAGACGACATGCTGCGCATCTCACACGAACCTCGCGGCGGCGATTTCGGTGTACTGGCCAGCCGGCCGCACCTGGATCGCAATGGGGCGGCGCAGCTGGTCCAGCTGGCTCAGCGCCTCATCGACCGTCGAAGGAGGCGGCAGATTGCCGGCACGCCGCCGCCACCAGCCCACCGCCTTGTCCCGCGGGAAGCCGCTATGTTCGAAGCAGACCCACTCGCTATGCTGCGCCAAGCCGCATTCGTAGGTGACGCGCAGCGACGCTGGCTTCCCGGGCTTGTCGTGACGCGCATAGGTGATGCCGGTGACATCGCACCAGGCCGCCTGTATCTGCGTGGACAGCAGCGCGTTCGACGCTGCCTGCGGCGCGACCTTCACCACCGGCGGCGGGAACTCGTGATCGCACTCGATGCAGTGCCGCGCGCTGGCGTGGTTGATGGTCTGGCACTCGGGGCAAACCTTGATCGGCGCCTGGCCATCGCCGGCCGGCTCCTTCTTTCGGCCATCCACGGTGTCGATCGGGCCGTGCCGCGCCGTGTTGCCGGCGAAGTCCAGCACCAGGCAGTCGTCCTTGCCTTCTGCGAGGCGCGTACCGCGGCCAACCATCTGGACGTAAAGGCCGACGCTCTTGGTGGGGCGCAGGAGCGCAATGAGATCGGTGCCGGGTGCGTCGAAGCCGGTGGTGAGCACATTGGCGTTGGTGACGCAGCGCAGCCGGCCCGCCTTGAAGGCCCCCAGGATGCCGTCGCGCTCCGGCCCCGGCGTGTCGCCCGTCACCGTCTCGGCCGAGATGCCATGCTCGCGGATGGCATCCCGGACGTGACGGGCGTGGGCGACGCCCGAGCAGAATACCAACCAGGAGCCGCGGCCCTCGCCATGCTGGACGATCTCGGCCACCGCGGCACGTGTGACCTCGTCGCGGTCCACCGCCGCTTCCAGGTCCTTGGCGATGAATTCACCGCCCCGGGTGCCGACGCCGCCGACGTCCAGCTGCGTCGAGGTCTGCTTGGGCACGACCGGGCAGAGATAGCCCTGCTGGATCATCTCCAGCACCGGGACCTGGAAGGCGATGTCGGTGAAGAGCCGGTCCTTGCCCTCGTGCAGCATGCCGCTGTCCAGGCGATAGGGGGTGGCTGTAAATCCGACCACCTTCAGCAGGCCGGCGTTGATTTCGTTCAGCTGGGCCAGGAAGGAACGGTACATGCCGCTGTCGCCACGGCCGAGCAGATGCGCCTCGTCGATCAGCACCAGATCGCAGCGCTGCACCTTCGATGCGTGACGGTGGATGGACTGGATGCCAGCGAACAGGATCTGCGCGCGGATGTCGCGGCGCGACAGGCCCGCCGAGTAGATGCCAGCCGGCGCCTCCGGCCAGGCGCGGAGCATGGTCATGAAGTTCTGCTGGATGAGCTCCTTCACATGGGTGAGGATCAGCACCCGCGTCTCGCCATAGGCGGCGATCGCCTCACGCGTGAAGCCTGCGATGCACAGGCTCTTGCCGGTGCCCGTTGGCATCACAACCAGCGGATTGCCCGCGCTGGCCGAGAAGTAGTCATAGAGCGCCTCGACGGCGGCGCGCTGATAGGGGCGGAGGGAAAGCGTCAACCCGGCGGCCCTCCCGTCCCATCCTCCAGGAGCGGCGCGCAGCGCCGGCGCAGATCGTGGCGCGGTGCTGAGAGCAGACGTTGGGCACGCTGCACGATCTGCTGCACGCGCTGCGACCCGATATTGAACGACTGGCCGATCTCGTGAAGCGTTCGTGGTACTTCGCCATCCAAGCCGAAATACATCTGAATGATGCGCTGTTCCCGCGGGCGCAGGCTGGCCAGCGCGACATCGAGGGCGCTGACGGCGTCGTCGATGGCGATGGCCCGCTCAGGATCGTAGGCGATGGAGGTTGCCGCGCTGCCGACGAGAGCCGGCAGATCCTCTGCGTTAACCTCCCGCGTGACCCGGTTGGTCGCGAGCGCGCGGCGCATGAAGGTTGCGGGGAACAGGTCCTCCGGCAGCGTGCGCAGCGTCTTCGAGATGGCGAGGATGCAGCTGCGCCATTCTCCGTTCTGGCGCAGCGGTGCGATCTTGAGGTTCAGGTATTCGCAAACGCGGTGATAGGAGACGCCGCTGTCGCGCGTGAGCGCGGCGGCGTTCTCACATCCTGCAGCCCGCATGGCCGTCAGCAGCGCATTGTTCTTGATGGTGACGATTACCAGGAGGTCGCGGCTCATGCGGCAACTCCCATCGCCACGGCGTCCACCTTGCTGAGCCAGCGACCGCCTACCTCGCACCCAGTGCAGATCAGCTCGGCGATATGCGGCCCCTTGCCGGGCCCGACGCGATAGATCGTGCTGCCGCAGATCCGGCAGGGCTGGTGTGAGACGATGTCGGGCGGCGTCGCGGCTGGCACGCCGTCACGCCATTCGGTGCCGTCCGGCAGCCGATAGCTGACCCAATCCTCGCCGGCATCGACCTGCTCGGCGGCCACGAGGTCGGGCAGATAGAGATGCGCCGCGCAGCCGGCCTCCTGCTCGCGCCGGTTGAGCGGGGCGCTGTGCCGGGCGCAGTGCCAGTCGCCACCCGGGGCGGGCGATGCATGCAGGCAGGAGCGGCAATGACGCTCCGGCGCGGCGCCGGCATGGCAAACGGCATGGTGGTCGCAGAACCGGCATTGCCACCAGGCGGGATCCTGGCTGATGCGGGCCGGCGGCCGGGCGGCGCCGATGATGCGCTCGGCCTTGGCCAGGATGCGCAGCGCGGCTTCTGCATCATGGTGGATGCGCTCCTGGTAGAGCTCATCCGTATTCTTGCACACCGCCAGGTAGAAGGCCCGATCGAGGCCGGCGAGCTGCATGTAGGCCTGCATCTGCGCCCAGTGCAGGGGCTTCGACGCCGCCACGCCATCGACCTTCAGCTTGGCAAAGGACTTGGCGCTGTGGGTCTTGAACTCACAGACGTGCCAGGTGGTCGGCGCCTCCGGGAAACCGATCGCGACGGCGTCCATGCTGCCGCCGAAGTGGCCGGAGGCATCCCGCAGGTTCCACTGGCGGCCCGTCGCGGGATCCAGATCCAGGACAGTGACACCGATGCGGCGCAGGTCGGCGACGAAACGGGCCTCGGCCAGATTGCCGGTGTCGAACAGCCGCAGCAGCCGCCCGGCATGCCGGGCGCGCGTCGCCCAGCGAACGGAGTACCAGATGGCGCGCTCGCATTCGGTGCCGATCAGCGAGGCGCCGAGATGCGCGCGATAGCCGGTGTCGGCGGCCTCTTCATATGCAGCGTAGATGGCCGTGACGGTAGGGGATGCTGGTGGAGGGAGGGCAGCCATAGCCTGATCCTGGATGGAGGGAAGAACGCCCGCAGGCGGGCCGTTTGCCGGGAGGTGATCAGGCATTGCGCCGCCAGGGCGGCACGGCCGCGGCGCCGCTGCGCGCATTGTTCGGAACCGCGGGAGGCGTAAAGTTGGGCGTCGGGGTGACGGGCCGCGGAGCGGTACCGGTGGCGGTGCTGGCGCCGGCCGCCGAATAGCCGGCCACCTTGTTTCGCGCATCGCGATTCACGCCGTATTTGTCCGGGCCGGCCGGCTGGACCTTCAGCGTCACGATCAACGGCTTGAAGTGCAGCTGCTCGCTGTCGCTGACATGGACGTGGCCGACCGCGTGGCAGATGGCAGAGAGCGTGCGCTGCGCGATCTCGACCGTCTGCTCGTTGCGGTTCACCAGATTCAGCTGATCGAAGATCTTCCGCCGCGCGGAGGGGCCTTCCAGCACCTCCCACACCAGCTTGAGCAGCTGCCCGTCGCCGGCCTTGGTTGGCAGCATCTCGCTCTCGATCAGATGCGCGAGGTATTTACCCGGCGGCATCACCTCGAGCGGGACGGCGGGGGCGACTTCAGTCGCGTCAAAGGTTCCATTGAGGGAGGCCATGGGTCAGCTCCGGGCTTCGGTGGTGGAGGAGGGGGCGGCGCTGGGCGGCGTCGCGTAGAAGGGAATGCCGGCCGCGAGATCGGGCCAGGACAGCGGCAGCGTCTCGGGCAGGCCGAAGCGGTTCTTCGCCAGGAAGGCCGGGCGCTCGGCGGTGTGCAGCAGGCGGTCGCCGCCGCTTACGCCGCGGACCACCTTCTTGTTGAAGCCGACGTCCGACTTCAGCGTGCTGACGCGATAGTTGGCGAAGAGCACTGCATCGACATGCTCCTGCACCAGGGCCGAGGCGCTACGGTGCAGCTTGGGCTGATACCGGTCGTAGGGTTCAGTCTCGGGGCTATCGAAGCGCTTGATGTCGGCATGCGCGATCAGGATCACGCCCATGCCACGCTCGTCGCGCAGTGCATTCACGCCGTCGAGAAAGCCGCGCCAGGTATCCAGCGCCGCGAGATAGCCCTTGCCGTAGCCGAAGGACTCGATGTCCGGCTGGTTGTGCTGCCGCGCAGTGTGTTGCCAGACCAGCGGCTCCAGCCAATCGAGGCTGTCCACCACCAGCGTCTCGAAGTCGTGCGGCTCGGTGTAGAGCGCGCCCAGGGCCTCCATGATTTCATCAAAGCTGCGCAGCAGCCCGAAGGTCGTCGCCTCGATCCGCCCAAGGCCATCCTCGGTCTGCAGGATGACGGGCCGAGGCGAGGCGGCAGCGAACTCTGTCTTGCCGACACCGGCCACGCCGTAGAGCAGCAAACGCGGCGGCGACAGGCTGGTGCTATTGCGCAGCGATGCGAGGGAGATCGCCATCAATGCGCCTCCTGCTTCGCCGCGCGCGGCTTGGCTTTGATGACGTCGACCTTGATGTCGCCACCTGCGCGCGCGACGACCTCGGTGAAGCTGTCGAGCGTGGGCTCGAAGGCGGCGACGTCCTTCGCGCGGGCGACGGCATCGCCCTGCAGCGGGATTGAGACCTGGATGCGGAGCTCGTGCGCCATCACGCGGCGTCCTTCTGTTCGAGGGTGTAGGAGGGCCGGCCGGTGGCGACGGTGCGTGCCGGCTCGAAGACCGCCCGGATGCGCGGCGGCCAGGCCGTGAAGCGGCTCTCCGGCACGCGGATCTCGGTGGTGACATAATCCGCGGGGTCCTCGCCCCACGCCACGATGGTGGCGACCGCCGCGGCCAGCTTCGGCTGGTCCCACGCCGCCTTCTTTGGAAGGTCGGCGACGACCTCGAAGGCGTCATCTGCTATGCGGATGCGGCCAGTGTCCTTGCCCTCCGCGCGACGGGCCACGGCGGCGGGGGCGCCATAGCGGGCATGCAGCGCGTCATGCAGCAGGTCGGCGAGGTGCTTGGCGTCGGCCTTCAGTGCCGCGACCTCTTCCAGCAGCAGCGCCAGATGATCGACGGGCAGGCGGGCGGCCTGCGCGGCGTCCATCTCGCGCAGCTGCGCCAGAGTGGTTCGGTTGGTCATGGTGGTCCCGTTCGACGAGGAGGTGCCCGGCTGGATGGGCGATGCAGGCGGCCGGGCGGGCGCGGGCATCGGCATGGGGATGGCGTTCATGGGATGGTCGCCAGCTCGGCGAGCCAGAGGAGCGCGATGAAGCCGCCGGCCAGCAGCACGCCGCTCGCGAGGTTGCGGAGGGCCTCGCCGAATTGGTGCCGGGTCATGCGGCGCTCCGCGCGATGGCATCGGAGGGCGGCAGCGGCCCCTGCTCGATGCTGCGGCGGCGCTCGGTCCGCGCGGCATCGGTGTCCGCATCGGCACGGGTGCTGCGGCCGACGATTTCCAGCCAGACGTGGAGGGGCAGCACCACGAAGGGGGCAGCGCGGTCGCGCCAGAGGAACAGCGCGTCGTTCCCACCGAGCCAGCGCTCCAGTGTCCGGAAGCCGTCGCCGTCGCCGCGCGCCTTGACCTCGGCCTTCACCGGCTCCGCGCCACGGACATAGAGGTCGACGTCGGCGCCGTTGCCGCGATACCGCAGCGCACCCGAGAGCGGCACGCGCTCGGCGCGCAGCCCGCATTTCACATGCAGATCGACGATGGCGCGCTCGCGGCGCAGACCTTTGTCTCGAGACGGCTTGCCCATGACGATGCCCCTTACGCAGCAGATCGAGAGGATTGGGGGAGGCGCTTGGACCTGGCTGCGACAGCCCGCTGCTGCGGTGGCGACAACGCCTCCCGCGGCCTGACCTCGATCAGGTAGGAGATGTCGTTCGCGGCATTTCGGCGCTGCAGGAGGTGAGCCTCGCCGGCTTCGGCCAGAGCCCAAGCGCGACAGGCCACGCGGCGCAGTTCCTGGCGTTCTGCCTCGGGCAGGTTGCTCGCACCCCGGAAGATCGCCGTCGTCAGGTGACCACGGCAGTATGCCAAGCGCGCGCCAGGCTCTGCCGCCGCAACCCAGGCGATGAGGTACGCCTCGGTGACGAGACACTGCGTGGGCACGACCGGCGCAAAGACGATGCGGCTCATGACCGGGCGCCCAGCATTGGCTTGGCGACGGCCCGGCAGGAGGCTGTGCCGGTTGCTCCGCCGGTCTGGACCGATCGCGCCTCGAAGGCCTCGACGTCCTCCAGCCGATACAGCACGCGGCCACCCACTTTGAGGTAGCAGGGCCCCTGTCCCAGCCAGCGCCAGCGCTCCAGTGTGCGAGGGCTCACGTTCCAGCGACGGGCTAGGTGCACCTGGCCGAGGTGTGCGATAGGATTTTCGCTCATGGGGACTTCCTCGCGGACGCCCGATTGGCGGCGTCCTCCTCCAATCGCGCGATGAAGGTCAGGACCTTGTCGGCGGTCGCCAGGCTCGGTGACCGCCCACGGCGCAGGTGCGTTATAAAGCTTGGGTCTCCGACTGATTCCCGACCAAAATCAGTCGCTTTCATACGGGAGTCCTTGAGGAAGGCCTCAACCTGGGCGACGAATTGTTCGGTATATGTTCTCATGGGTGACGATAGGAATGACGATCAATCGCCTCTTGGTCAAACAGTTAAAATAGGCTATTCCCTATCTCTGCATCGCCAAGGAGTTAGCCGTCATGGAGCTCGATCCGACCCGGCTGAAGGTCATGAAGCTCATCCAGGATTCAGGCAGTGACCTGAAAAATGCGTCCATCGCGATCGGGCGGAACGCAGCCTACCTGCATCAGTACCTCTATCGGGGAACGCCCAGGGTTCTGCCGGAAGATGCGCGCGAAGCGCTCGCCGCCCATCTCGGGGTGGACGATGACAGCCTCCGCGCGCCAGGGAGCGTTGAGCCAAAGCCCATCGAGGCTGTGCCGGACGGTGGGACGGCTGCCACACAACGGCGGCGTGCACGCCCATCGATGGACGGCTTCGCGGCGGTCGGTGAACTGGATGTTCGCGCGTCGGCAGGGGCCGGCGCGATTTTCGATGGCCTGGAGGAGAGCCGCGCGACCTGGCTGTTTCCAGACCCCGTCATCCGCCACGAATTCCGCGCTCGACCAGAGGATTTGCGGATCGTCACCATCGATGGAGATTCGATGGAACCGCTCCTGTCGTCTGGCGATCGAATCCTGCTCGACACCAGCCAGCGCGTGCCAGTGCCGCCTGGGATCTTTGTGATCTGGGACGGGATGGGCATCGTGGCCAAGCGGGTGGAGCACGTCCCGAATTCGGAGCCCGCCACCATTGTGATCAAGTCGGTGAACCCGGACTACCAGACCTATGAGCGTGGGGCAGAGGAAGTGAACATCATCGGCCGGGTGATCTGGTCGGCGCGACGGCATTGAGGAAAGCCCAGACAGGACCTTGCGCATGACCAACGAAGAGGCGCTGCGGGAGAAGCTTCGCAAGATTGAAGCGCTGTTTGCCGGCGCGGCAAGCACCGGGGAGAAGGCCGCGGCGGACGCTGCCGCCCAGCGTATTCGCGCCCGTCTGCGCGAGGCCCAAGCTGAAGCCAAGCCCGAGGACATCAAGGTTTCCGTTCCAGACATCTGGTCGCAGAAGTTGTTTATCGCGCTGTGCCGGCGATACGGGCTCAAGCCCTTTCGCTACCGCCGGATGCACCGCCAGTCCCTCGTCGTGAGAGCACCGCGCCCGTTTATGGAGAAGGTGCTCTGGCCGGAGTTCCAGCAATTGAGCAGTGCCTTGACCGCCTACATCGCCGAAATCACGGATCGCATGATTCGCGAGGAGATCCATGGCGACATGGCTGAGGCCGATGAAGTCGATGAACCCAAGCAGATCGGCCGATGAGGCGGCTCCTGGTCGGCGCCATGCTCGCGGTTTCAATGGCCAGCATCGCGAACGCACGGACGGTGGTTGTCGGCGTGGCCAGTGTCATAGACGGCGATACGATCGAGATTCATGGCCAGCGCATTCGCCTGTTCGGCGTCGATGCCCCAGAAAGCCGGCAGACATGCGTCGACGCCGCGGGGAATGACTGGCGCTGCGGTCAGCGCGCAGCCATGGAGCTCGCTGACATGATTGGCAGCTCAACGGTCCGCTGTGAGCAACGCGACCGGGATCGCAACCGACGCATCGTGGCGGTCTGCCACAAAGGGAGCGAGGATCTCGGTCGCTGGATGGTTGGGCATGGCTGGGCCGTCGCTTCGCGAAGCTACAGCACCGACTACATTCGCGCCGAGGAGGCTGCGCATGGGGCATCACGCGGCATTTGGGCGAGCCGGTTCGAGATGCCCTGGGACTGGCGAGCAGATCGTCGTGGGCGATAGCACGGTGAGAGAGAACGATCGTCCGCGGCGACAACAGGCAGAGCGCATCGCCCCGCAGTGGGTGACATGCCTCCGTGGATCGCCGAAGTTGAGGAGACATCGGTGCGTCGGTCCAACGACAACCCCTGCCTGCGCGAGGTCCTCCTCTTGGTAAACCCTCGGATACTCGAAAGCCCGAGCGTCAAAGCTTGGCTGGGCGGCATTGAGCCAGCATGGACGCTTCTGAATCAGGACCGCTTTGCCGCGTTGCTGAGGCCGCCCATGACGCCTGGCAGCGCAATCCATCTGGCCGGGAACCTCACACCTGACGAGATGGCGCAATCCGCCGTCGCCTCGAGTTTGGCAATCTTCCTGCGGACAGCCACGGCGGCACCCGGCCTGAAGCTCACGGCGACGGGGAACCTGGCACGCAGTGTCGTGGCGGAGATGATCGACCGCATTGACTGGCCCGGTTTCGACAAGGCCCAAATGTTTTGCATGAACAAGGTCATCAACGAGCCTGATTTCTGGCCTCTCCTTTTCGTCCGGCAAAGCGCCGAGGCCTTGCGCTTTCTGCGAAAGTCGAAAGGCCATGTCAGAACCGCGCCACTTGGCCGCGCAGCCCTCGACGAAGCAAACTTGCCATCCCTCCAAGCGCTGCTGTTTCACGTCACCATGTGGCACATTGATCTGAGTGACTTCGGGCGCGGCCTGCATGGCCGATGGCCCCAGGACGATATGGGCGTGGTGCTATGGTCACTCTCGGTCGCAGCCACTGAATGGCAGTCTCCGGAGCGTCTGACGCGCATGTGCACCATCCCGATCAATAGCGTGCTGGAGGCGGAATGGGACTCCAGCAGCATGATGGTGGAGGCACGAGTCCTCCGGCCGCTGCTCTGGTTTGGTCTGCTGGATTACAAACAAGAAGCGATCGAGGGGCAGCCTTTTGGCGAGCGGCGCTTCTACCGAAAGACGAAGCTGTTTGACCGATTCATCTCGTTCGACGTGAAGACCGAGGGCAGCGACGCGATTCGGCATTAGCGGGGCCACTCGGCCGCAGCCTAGGTTTTCGCTCTGCTGCTTTCTTTCACTCTGGGCTTCGCGGCGCGTGTATCTGTGGTTTCGCTTACACGGGATGACGGTAGATCGTCGCGCTACGATGATCACGAACCCCACCAGCCTGGCAAACAATCCACACCTCCCGCCGCACCTCCGCGAGGTCTGCAGCATCCTGGCCGCCGGCTTGGTGCGGCTGCGCAGCCGCGCTGCCGAGGAAGCTGCGCGTGAGGCTGCGGACCGGGGAGAGCGTCACCTACACTTCCCGGCACCCCAGCGTCCCTATGCGAACCGGACCAACCGGAGACTCGCATGACACGCAAAGCCAAACCTGCCGCACCACCAGCGCCCACCATCCCCGCCATTCCGCCAGCCGACGTGCTGGGGCGGCTCGCCGCCCTGAAGACCACCCCCACGCCAGACCTGAAACAGCAATGGCGGGAGCTCTTCGCGGCCGAGCCGCCGCCCTACAACCGGCGCTTCCTGGAAAGCCGGCTGGCTTATCGCGTGCAGGAAATCGCGTACGGCGGCCTGAAGCCGGAGACCATCCAGCGCCTCGAAGCCCTGGGTGAACAACTCGACGGCGGGAACCCCGTCCTGCGGCGCATCCGCGGCGACGATAAGCCGATCGCCGGCACGCGGCTGATCCGCGAGTACCAGGGCGTCGAGCACAGCGTCACGGTGCTGCACGACGGCTTCGAATATCAGGGGCGCCCGTACCAGTCGCTCTCCTCCATCGCCCGCGCCATCACCGGCACCCGCTGGAATGGCTGGCTGTTCTTCGGCCTGAAGAACCGGGGGGGCACGGCATGAAGCGCAAGCCAGCCGCCGATGTCGCCATGCCGGCCACGGTGCGGAAGATCCGCGCCGCCGTGTACACGCGGAAGTCGAGCGAGGAAGGGCTCGACATGGAGTTCAACTCGCTGGATGCGCAGCGCGAGGCGTCGGAGGCCTACATCACCAGCCAGCGGTCAGAGGGATGGGTGCTGGTGCCAGACCGCTACGACGATGGCGGCGTGTCTGGCGGCACGCTGGAGCGGCCGGCATTGCGCCGCATGCTGGTGGATATCGAGCGTGGCCTCATCGATGTGGTGGTGGTTTACAAGATCGACCGCTTGTCGCGCGCGCTGATGGATTTCGCCAAGCTGGTCGAGGTGTTCGACGCGAACAGCGTGACCTTCGTGTCGGTCACGCAGTCCTTCAACACGACGACCAGCATGGGGCGGCTGACGCTGAACATCCTGCTTTCGTTCGCCCAGTTCGAGCGCGAAGTCATCGGCGAGCGCATCCGCGACAAGGTGGCGGCGTCCCGGGCGCGGGGGATCTGGATGGGGGGCTTCGTTCCGCTCGGCTACGACGCGCGGGAACGCAAGCTGCTGGTGAATGACGCCGAGGCGGCCCTGGTGCGCCGGATCTTCGAAGGGTTCATCGAGACGGAATCCGGCACCAAGCTCGTCCAGGCATTGCGCGCCGAAGGCCACCTCACGAAGCGCGGCCGCGCCTTCACCAAGAGCGACGTGTATCGGGTGCTGAGCAACCGGACCTATCTGGGCGAGGCCATGCACAAGGGGAAGTCGCATCCGGGCGAGCATGCCGCCATCGTACTGCAGGCGATGTGGGACGCGGCGCATGCCCTCCTGACGATCAGCCCGCGGACCCGCGCCAACCGCACCCGCTGCCAGACGCCGTCGCTGCTGCGAGGGCTGATCTTCGGCAGCGACGGCTGGGCCATGTCGCCCACCCACGCGCGGGGGCGCCGTGGCCAGCAGTACCGCTACTACGTGAGCCAGTCGGTGCTGAAGGGCTGCGCAGCGGACGGGCCGGCCATCGCGCGCATTTCGGCGGCGGAGATCGAGGGCTTAGTCATCGCGCAGGTGCGGGGGCTGCTGCGTCAGCCGGAGGTGGTGCTTGGGGCCTGGCGGGCGGCACGAGCATCCGCGCCGGACATGACGGAGGACGAGGCGCGCCTGGCGCTGGAGCGGCTGGACCCGCTGTGGGAGGAGCTTTTCCCGACCGAGCAGGCGCGGATCATCCGCCTGCTGGTCGACCGGGTGGACATCGGGCCTGGCGGCGCTGACGTGCGACTGAAGCTCGAGGGGCTGGCCAGCCTGGCGAGGGACCTGGCGGCGCCACCGACCGAATCCGCGAGGGCAGCAGCGTGACCGGCGCCGCGCAGATGCTGACCGTGCGGGTGCCGCTGGCGGTCCGGAAGCAGCGGGGCGGGCGGAAGCTGATGCTGACACCGAGCGGCATGGCGCCCCGCGGCGCGTCGGCGGCGGACACGACGTTGGTCAAGGCGCTGGCCCGGGCATTCAGGTGGCGGCGGATGATGGAGGGTGGCCGCTTTGGCACGATCAACGAACTGGCGGCCGCCGAGAAGATCAACTCGTCCTATGTCTCGCGCCTTCTGCGGCTGACGCTGCTGGCGCCGGACATCGTCCAGGCGATCCTCGATGGGCGGCAGCCGGAGGGGATGACGCTGCCGGCACTGATGGAGCCGTTTCCGGTTGAGTGGGGGCATCAAACGATACCCAAGCAGACGACCGTCAAGCTGTCCGCTACCGACTGAGTTACTCGGGAGACATCGCGGCATCATTCCCAATCGGCGGATTTGAGGCCGAGGCTTCGCGCGTTCTCCGAAACCGCACGCCTCACGCTGTCGTCGGCACCGTCTGGAAACTCGGCGGAGATCTCCACGACCAGCCGAATGATTGCATTGGGATCAGACGCAAGTACGGATACGATTTCCTCGGCGATTTGGACAAGGCGCATCTTCGCTGTCGCGGGCGGCACCTCAGCCGAACCATAGAAAGTCTTAGGCTTCGCGGCAGTCGGTGTCGTTGATACAGAAGTTGCCGTCCCGCTCGTTCCGTTCGAGATGTAGACGCCCGGTCCCTCGGACATCCCGCGCGTGGGCGAGGCAGTAGTCGAGGCAGGAGCGGCCGCCGGCCGGTTCGCATCCTGATAGGCTTGGGCAGCTTGTGGCTCGATCAGGAGCAAGGTGTCGTCAAAGGCTGCATTACCGCCACCGAAAGCAAAGCCCTCGAACTTCCCATCGGATTCGCCGTAGGCCGTTCCGAAGAAGTCCTTGCTGGCCAAGCCCGCGCTGATCGTCCTCCCCAGCACATCCCGGGTCTTGAGGCGCGGCATGTAGAGATAGCGCAGGGTATCCTCGAAGAATCTCGCAGCGCTCGCAGCGTTCTGGCTGCCCTTCCAGTAAAGCTCCTTGAGCTTCGCGCGCAGATGGATCGGCGACCAAGTGGTGATGACCAACTCGTTGTCGGCGCAGACTCGTTCCATCTCGCTGCCGACGGAACCGCCGTTCGTGTTTAAGGCGAACGCTTCAACACCGGGCTTCGGATCAGTCGGGGCCTCCTGCATTGGGCAAAGGAGCCATTTATAGCATTCACGGATCACGCGCGGCAGGGCATCCTCGGCGCTCTTCAGCTCATTCTCCGCCTGTTTCTTCTGCAAGAGGTCAATGTTAAGCCGGCCATCCTGCACATCCTCGACGATCGTGCCCCAGGCGAGCGCGACGCGCGTGGCTTCGGTGAGTCGGGACATGGCCCCGTGATCCGCGGCAAGGAAGATCAGTCGATTGCTACGGTAGCGCGGCTTCGTGCCGTTCTTGCTGATGATTTCAAGGACCGATTCAAAGGCGAGCCGGTGTTCCTCACGGGCATACCAGGTCTCGGGAGGGAGGACAACCAAACGCAAGGCGGTGTCGTCGGGCACGTCGCCATGCGGCGTGAAGATATGCACGCCGTCGAAGGACGTGGCGTTGCCGACCGTCTTTTTCAGAACCTCAGAGATCTTGCCGCGCACCTCCGTCCGGTCGTCGAAGCGGCGTTTCCGATCCTCCATCTCCCGCCGCAGATTAGCGCGGGTATCGAACCAGAAGCGCGTTGTGTCGTGACCCTTGTCGCCGGAAGCGTTGAGATAGTGCAGCCTGTCGGCGAGCCGCCCGAGCGCATCGGCATAGATTGACGCTGCCTGACCCGGCTGAAGACAGCCGAGAATGATATGGGCGCGGTCGAGGCCGCGCGTCGCAACCTTGGACGCGACCGAGGATGGGGCGCTGCCGAGGAAGACCGTGCGCGCTACGCGCCGGGCTGCGCCTACCTGTCCGAAGCGCGGCTCCTTGTTCTCCAGAGCGGTCGTCTCGGCGCGGTCGCCGTCGATGTCGCGCTCGATCACGGCATCCCAACCGGCCGGAAGATAGTAGGTCAGCTCGTTGCGGCTGCTGCCATCATGGAGCGGCAAGCTGCCGGGCATAATGAGAAGGTCCCTGTTGTCGTCCTTCCACAGCCGGAAGATGACCTTCGCCATGAGCTTCAGGACGCCGCGCGTGCGTTGAAATCCGTCGATGGTCGTCCAGTCTTCATAAAGGCGGTCGAATATTTCCGGGTGGATCGGATAGGCGTACAAGAGCCGATCATAATAATGCCGTTCCTGCGTGTCGGCTGGGAGCTTCACGCCCTCGGCGATGTAGGCGTCGGCGAAGGCGCGGCACACGGCTTCCCGGGCCATTTCGTCCCGCACCGGCTCGAACAGCCGGCGGCGGACGATCTCGAAGGCCTCCTCGGTCGCCACTGGCTTCCAAAGCGCCTGCACGCGCCCGAAGGTCTTCTCGAGGGCGCGCAGCGCCGTGACGCCGCGCTGACTGCCCGCTTCCAGATCGGATTCCGGCAAGGATGCGAGCATGATGGCGCGGGGCACCATTTTGACGGCTTCGGTGAGGGCTTGCACGAAGGACAGGTTGCTGTCGTAGCTGCCGCCGCTTATCGCCTGGGATTCGGGGAACTGGCGGACATAGGCGACCAGCTCGTCGATCAGCACGACGCATGGGGCATGGCGCTCCAGCAGTTTGCGCAGCACGTCCTTGCCGGGGGATGTGCCCGTGGCGTCCGCCTCGGCGACAAGGGCGAAAGCTTCCGTGCCACCGAGCTGCCACGCGATCTCGCCCCATAGGGTCTTGACCGTCTGACTCCCGCGCTTCCAAGGCTGGCCTGGGGAATGCGCAGTGCCGTCTAACACGGCGACGCGGGCCTGTGGCACGGCCATCAAACCGGCGCGATCCACAAGCGCCGGAATGCCCACAAGGTCGGATAGAGCGCATTTGCGGGTCGCGAGGTGATACACAGCGAGCATGGTGTGCGTCTTGCCGCCGCCGAAAGCGGTCTGAAGCTGAACGACGGGTTCGCCGCCCTTGCCGGCAAGGCGCTGTGCGACCTGCGTCAGCAGGAGCGCCATGCCTTCGGTGATGAACGTACGGGCGAAGAACGCGCTGGCATCCTGATACTCGTGGCTGGCCCTGCCGGTGTTCACCGCCGTGATGTCGGCCGCGAACTCTGATTGCTGGAACGTGCCCTCAAGCACGTCCTGATGGGGTACAGCCACTTCTCTCCAAGGCTTCACTGCTGCATCCCCTTCAACCAAACAGATCGTCTTGATGCGCCTTTGGGGTCGCAGCTGCAGCAACCTCGATCGCATTCCAGCTCGTCATGATATCATTGTACGCGCGGGCATCCTCAGCCCAGCCCGCCCGCTCGCAAAGGGTGTAAAGCCTGTAGGCAAGCTGCCGCGTCGGTTCCGCCTTCGCCATGAAGGCAGCAAGAGCCCGGCCCGCGCCACTCTCACCATCCGTCTTGAAGACGCGGATCAGGTGGTGCAGAGCCTCCCACACTGGCAGGCGCCCGTCGTCAGTGGGGTCCCACTCGGACGGGTATTCGCCCCACTTCAACAGCCGAACAATGCCGCCTGCGGCAAACAGCACGCCGGACTGCCTCACACCCGCGACGCTCGTGCCTTTGGCGCGAGCGAGCGTGTCCGCCTCGCCAAATCGACCTTCCTTCCAGCCATACTGCTCGAACCAGTGCAGACAGAATTGGGTGTCGTGGTCGAAATCATCCTCCGCGAGGAAGCGATTAATGAGCTGGAGGGCGGTCTGCACGCTCATCGGTGTCCCATCTGCCTCGAGGACGGCGGTGTATTTGGAGAACACCGCCATGCCCGGACCGATAATGGCCTGCGACAAGTCCACCGGCGCGACGGGCGAACGGTCATCACCGGAGCCGCGTGTCATCTCGTCTAGTGCTTCGGGTAGGACCTGATTGAGCTCGCGCAGAAAAGCGCGGCGAGAAATGGTCCCTGCTGTCGCTGAGCGCGTACGGCAGACAAGAACAATACTAGAGGCTAGCGCATTCGTACCAGAGCCGATCATGCGGCTACCCATTTCGGTGCGCATCGGCCAGGTGCCGTTGATCCTGAATCCCGCTCGGATCACGGCATCGAGAAATGTTTCCCAGCCCGTGCTCGCCGTGCCCTCCACACTCCGCGTCTCTGACTGCTTGAATGCGTAATAAATGGTGACGGGAAAGGCCGGGTTCGCCTGTTCGACTAGGCGGTGCATCGCCTGTGTCATGCCATCCAAAAAAAATCGCTCCGCCTCCTCCTTCCCGCCGTGCCGATACGGCGTGGCGACGAGTTCCTCCGTCTTCGGCGTTCCAAGCGTGGAGAATAGATTTGGAAAGACAGGCCGCAGCGAACGACGCAGCCATACGTAGAAGAAATCAGATAAATCGGCATAGCCGATGTTGTCATAGTAGGGCGGATCAGTTGAAATAACTGCACCCAAAGAAATTCCTTGAGATTGCGCGTCTGCTTGGTGCGCCCAGCCACTGCGTTCGGTCGGCATAAGGGTTGTCAACGGTACACTAATCGTCTTCAGGACAGTCTCAATTCCTCCGACTGACTCGCTAAAGAAATTCACCTCAGCGTAATCCCAAGTCATGGGCAGAGCTTGGCGCCCAAATGTAACTCGAACTGTCGCCACGCGGGCTGATCGGCCCGACGTCGTGCGGTTCGAAACAGGACCAGCATCCCATGTGCAAAGTGCTGATCCCTTGTCTGCCAGCTTGCTGACCAAGAAGCCTAGGTAGACAGCGATTGCATCAGCATAAGCAGTCGCCCCAACTCCACCGTCGCGCAGGGGCTTCCCGTCCTCAAACAAGCCGGCAGCGAGTGCGTCGCGGCGAACCCGCTCGCGCGCTTCGAGGACCAGGTCTGAGAATGTTGCCAGCGCAACGAGTTGCCGGTCGGTGAAGAGGTCACCCCACGATGTAAGCCCGTAAGGTGTACAATTTCCGCCGGTCATCCGCGCAGCAATATGCCCTTCAGGCCGCCACGTCGGGTTAGCCTTCCGCGCCGCCGCTTCGTGTTCCGGTGTCGGTGTAAGGTATACACGCCCACGCGCACCCTCTGCGACAATTGCCATCAGCCGTGCGCCCATCCTGCGCGCCTTGCCTTCGGATTTGATGTATTCGCCGCTGATCGGGGATCCCGACATCAGGCAACGGAAATTCGCTCCGCGTCCGAGCTTCGTACCATTCGTCGCTGCGTGTGGATCCTTTGGCCTGCCTAATTTTACCGTGAACCGATAACCGCGCCCGTCAATTTCTGGCTCGACGTATGCCTCCCGATCCACCATCGGCGACAGATAAAAACTTGAAATCAATGGTACATCAATATCCGCGAAGGCTGGGTTAGGGCTTTTAACTGTTCGCGCCCAGAGCCACGCGACCACCGTTAGCCCCTGACCCAAATAGGGCTTCAGGTCGGGCCGCTCCCGTGTCGTTTCGGAGGTAATCTCCACCTTAGGGTAGAGATGTCCGATGCGCTCTTGGGCTTGGGCGCGCATCCAGCTGCCGTAGTACCGCACGTCTTCGGCGAGGCCCTGCGCCCCCGGCCACTGCTTGCTCCATGCGTCGCTGCCGTCACGCACCTCCGGGTTCACCGGCGGACGTCCTCCGAACTTCGGCGGAATCTCAATTGTTGCTTTGTTGATGAGGACCGCGACCGGATTAAGATCGGAGGCATAGGACTCGAGCCCGAGACGCTGCGCTTCGAGTGGCAATGCGCCGCCGCCTGCAAACGGGTCGTGAAAGACAGGCAACTTCTTGGGGTCAAACAGCTCGGCAGCCCGCGGGTGGCCCTGGTTCAGCTCGCACGTTTCGCTCCAGGACTTGCGGATCTCCGCACGAGCCCTCTCGACCACCGTCTCGTTTGCGGTGTTTTCCCACGTTACCAGATCTTTGATTATGGCAAAGAGCCGGTTGCGGCTCGCGGCCCAACTCGCCTTTATGTGGTTTGGTGGGATTTCACCCGGATGCTCCAGCTCCCACTTCCACGAGGGGTCGTTGACCATCTGAGTGAAGATGACGGCGCGCGCCACGGCAAGTGGCCGCCTGGCCCACCAAAGGTGCAGCTCTCTGATACCAAATCGGATCGATTTCTCGCGCGCGGCGGCTACGTTGATCGCATCCAAAGGCAGCGCAACTTCGATCAGCTTTTTGGGAGCCTTTACAGCCGCGGCCATTTTTACTGTCTTTCCGTTAAAACATGCCTGACGGCCGTGTAGAATGGCAAGTGCATGGCATTCTCGAGCTCGGCGGCGAAATACTCTCGAATAGCGTCAGGCGAAAAGCCTGCATTGACGGCTTCGTCGACGTTCGCGATGTATCCAGAGACAGCTGCCTTGCGCATTGCGCGGAGGCGTCCCCACTCGGCGTCGAGAGAAAAGACACGCAGCGTCTCCCTTGCACGGTGCTCATCGCGCGCCGAGAGAGCCGGCCTAATGCTGATCGTCCCATCCGAGCGAAAAATGAGGAAGGCGTCCGGGTCATCGCAACACGGCTCTATAAGGTCGTTCACATCGTAAGGGCCGGCGCCGTGATCCTTGAAATGACCACAAGAGTCCCGCTCATCGCAGGACCAGAAGAGATTGCCCCAGTCGAACGTTAAAGCTGTATGATGCCCTTTACGCCGGAAGTGCTCGATGTGCTGGCCAAGGGCATCGATATCGCCTTCACAATAGGCGCAGCGACGCCCCTGCATCGCCTCCAACTGCGTTCTGATCTGCTGCTTGTGTGCGGGCGATACGTCATCCCAGGTATGGGCGCCGTGTCGATAACCGCCAAGACACGCCGGTGCGGAACAGATTGAGCGATCGAGCTTGCGCATCGTTACGCCCCCTCTGGCCGGGGCTTGGAAAGGCGAAACTGCTGGAAGCGAATAAGTCGATCACACTCCAGCATCACTGGATGACGTGCTCCGAAGTGCTCGACCAGACGGTGCCGCAATGAGGATGCATCTGGTCCCTCGGCCTGCCCATCCTCGATGAGCTTGCGGTAAGCGCTCAGCTCGCCTGACTCTTCGAGCGGTGGAACAGGGTCAACCTTCATCACCGCTGCCAAAACATCCGCGCTTTCGACGCCGCGCGTCTGAACGGCAGGAGTTTCGATCACAGCATCACCACCATCGATGTGGAGGACGCGGATCGACGACTTCTCGACTGTGGACAGAACATGTGGGCTGTGCGTGCTTACGATGATCTGCAGCGCCGGGAACGCCCTTTGCAGCAAGCCAAGCACCTGTTGCTGCCACCGGGGATGCAGGTGCATGTCCACTTCATCGATGATGAGGACGCCAGGTGTCTCGATCGCCGCTCGATCGCTCAAATGCGGATTGAGGCTCGCGCAGCGGCGCGCGACATCGGCGACGAGCGCAAGCATGGTACGGACGCCATCGCTCAGCATGAACAAGGGCAGTAGGCCCTGCGTCTCGTGTTCGGCGGTTAGAGTGCGAAGTTCCAAATCCCAGTCGAGATTTGACCAGCCACTCGGCTTCAGAACCGTGTTGGCTGCCTGCTTCACGCCTGCAATCATGGCGAGATTTGCGGGGAGGCTTTCTCTGTAGGCGGGTGCCATCAGTTGCAGGGCGCGATGTTCGAACCATGCCGAAATGCCCTTGAAGGATGAGGACGAAGTGAGGCAGTCGGCATAGCCGGCGACGCGCTCCCCTACATTGGTGACGGAGGTACGGCGATACTCGGTTTGGCGGTGCTCGCCCCAGAGGCGCCCGGTCCCGTAGTAGGCAATCAGCGGAAGAACGGCAGAATCGGATAGGAATGGCTGTGCGGCGACCTTCAACGAGCGAAAGTGCGCAGTGCTTGGCCGCACCTTGTCGCCGTATTTCTTGACGGTGCTCTTCCAGGTTACGGCTCCGCCGTGAACAACGCCCTGCGCTTCGTACTGGCTTGGAAGGCAGGGCGACATCCGACGTTCCTCACGGGGGATCAGGCGCACGTCGCTCCGCTCTATTCGCCGCACCTTCTCCAGTGGATAGAGCGCATTGACGAAGACCGAGAGCGCAGCTCCGGCGGCGTCGAGCACGGCGGTCTTGCCGCTGCCGTTTTCAGCGACCAGAACGGTGAGGCCATGATGGAATTCGAGCTCACAGCGGGCAAAGCAACGGAAATTCGTCAGCGATACCCTGTCGAGACGTAGGTCGGTCATCGGGCCTCTGCTTTGGCGAGCAAATCGCACAAATTGAAGTTGATGGACGCGACGCCCCAGCCTGGCTCGCGATCGAACGGACTGCGAATGTAATGCGGGCCGTCGATCGAATCGTCCTCACCGACGATGGCAATCGCCAGCACAAACTTGTCGCCTTGATTAAAGGCGTAGAGCATTTCGTTGCGCGTGATGGTGATGGTGTTTGCGCCGTTCAGCCGCCCCTTTACCTCTATGTGCTTGGGATCAGGCTGCTTGTCGCCAACGGCCGGAGGGTAGGAGGTCAAATCCCAGCCGCATTTGGCGGCGGAGACATCGACGACGCGGCAACCGCGGGCTTCCTCGGCCTGGCGGACGGCGGTCATGGCGAGCTGTTCGATGCGCGAGCGCGCGGCCGCGTCGGCTGCGAATGTCGTCGCCACTCGGTCGGTCGGCTCGTCGCCCCGCAGCTTTTTCATCAAGCCAGCCGGCACGATCAGCGCCGCGCCTAGCACGACCGGCGTGCCGTTGACGACGTGGCGCATGGCCTGAAGCTCTTTCTTCCGGCCGTCCAAACGGCTCTGAAGGTCGCCGAGTGTGCGCTCGACATTCTGAAGGTTCAAACGCACGTCCTTGCCGACCTCGGCGTCCTCCTTCAGCTTCATCCAACGGTCCTGCCAGAAGGCGATTTCCTTGCTAAGCCGCTCATGGACGGCATTAAGGGTCTTCTCGACATTGCCAATGCGCCGCTGTGCGACCTCGCCATAGTGCTCCGGCACAAGCGTCGTCGCGGCCAGCGAAAGGGCGCGCGCCTCCTGGCCGCAAGAAAGCCAAGGCGCGTCGAGCACGTCCTTGAGTAAGGCGCGCTCCGCCTCTGGCAGAGGGTCAAGGTCGAGATGAGGAGCCCATCCGGCGAAAGCCGACTGCCCGTCCGGGCCAACCCGCACGAATTGCATGCGCTTTGAAAGCACGGTGCCGTCGCCGGACTTGATTTCGTGCGTCAGCAGGAACAGCAGCGCCGGGTCACGCCCTTCATCGGCCGGGTCAACAAGAATCGAGCCCTGCCGGAGAAGGTTGGTGTGCTGCTCCAGGATCATATCGGACATGGCGAGCATGAGCGGATGGCCTGGGTGCATCAGGACGGCGCGCTCCAACCCCGGCCTGTCGAGCAGCTGGGTGGCCTGACGCTCGAAGCAAATACGGCTGTAGCGCCGCAAGATCGGCTCATGCTCGCGGCGGCTCCGCCCCGTGAGGCGGCGGTCGCGCTCGCGGATCGCCGGTGGGATGTGGGTGATTTCGTAGCGACCGGCCTCGCGCGGATGCACCGTGCCGCCGAGCGCGTCGAGGGCCTTAGAGAAGAAGGCACGCACGAAATACGGCTGAAGCCGCCTGGCCTCCGCCTTCTCCATCTCCTCTTTCACCGCAAAAAGCCGCTCCGTGCTCATTGTCTCCTTAGCGAGCGCACTGCGGTTCAAGAGCGATTTCAGGTGTTCGTGGTCGAGCGCCTTGTCGATCTTTTGGGTGAGACGGGCGCGGACCTCCGGGCGATCACCGTAGCGGATAGCCTCAACCAGAAGGTCCTTCAGACTGGTTTCCTCGAATACCTCGCCGAGAATGTCGAACACGCGCCCGTGGAGGGCTTGGCTCTCGACCTCCAGCTTCAGAAGCAGGCGATGATAAACATCACCCTCGCGGGTTTCCTTAGCGACTAGATTCCACAGGTGGCAAACCTCGGTCTGCCCGATGCGGTGAATACGACCAAATCGCTGCTCCAGCCGGTTCGGGTTCCAAGGCAGGTCATAGTTGACCATGAGGTTGGCGTTCTGAAGATTGACGCCTTCGCCTGCAGCGTCGGTCGCTACCAGCACGTGGACATCAGGATCGGAACGGAAGAGCGCCTGAAGGCGGCGGCGTTCGTCCCGATGTGTGCCACCGTGGATGGTGACGATGCCGTCGGGATTGCCGAGCACGCCGGCGATCCGCGCCTGAAGGTAGTTCAGGGTGTCGCGGTGCTCGGAGAAGATGATGATCTTGCGCTGACGGCCGGAGGCGTCGCGCATCTCGGGATTGTTCTGAAGAATTTTCGACAGTTCGTCCCATTTGCGGTCCTGGCCGGAGGCGACGACATCCTTGGCCTGGTCCTCCAGCCCCTTCAGGATGACGATCTCGGCCTCAAGCTCGACAACCGTCTTGGCGGCGGTCGCATCGTCGATCAGTTTCTCTTCAAGGGATTCCTGTTCCTCGGCGCTCAGGTCGTCTTCGTCCTCAGGGGCGGCACCATAGGTCGCGGCGACAGAGTGCCGGCCCTTGATGTCGAGCTTTTCGTCGCGCAGCCGGTTCTCTAGCCGCTCGCGGCGGCGCCTAATGGACTGGAAGATCGCCTCCGGGCTTGAGGCGAGACGCCTCTGCAACGCAGTGAGCGCGAAACCGACCGAGCCTTTCCGCGCTCCTTCAAGGTGGTCCGCCTTGCCCATCTCCGTTTGCACATAGTTTGTGACGGCCTCGTACAAGGCCGCCTCGATTGGAGAGAGTTCGTAGTTGACCGTGTATGCCTTGCGCTCCGGGAAAAGCGGCGTGCCGTCAAACTTGACCATCTCCTCTTTGACCATGCGGCGCATGAGGTCGGCGGCATCGACCTTATGAACGCCGTCGCGAAATTTGCCGTAGAAGCGGTCGGAATCGAGCAATGAAAGGAAGAGCTGGAAATCCTCTTCCTTGCCGTTGTGGGGCGTCGCTGTCATCAACAGCAGGTGCCGGGTATGCGCGCCCAGCTTCTCGGCGAACCGAAAGCGGGCTGTCTTTTCTAGTTTCGAACCGAAATAGTGGGCCGAGAGTTTGTGCGCTTCGTCGAAGACGGCGAGGTCCCAGCCGGGTGCGCAGAGCTTGTCCTGAAGCTCTTCGTTTCGCGAAAGCTGATCGAGCCGGACTATTAAGCGAGGGTAGTCGTCGAATGGGTTCCCGCTCGGGGAAGTTTGCTCGAGAAGGGATGAATAGACGTGAAACTCAAGCCCGAACTTCTCGTAGAGTTCGTCTCGCCACTGCTCGACAAGGCTGCCGGGCGCGATAATCAGGACACGGTACGAATCTGCACGCATGATGAGTTCGCGGATATAGAGCCCCGCCATGATCGTCTTGCCGGCACCCGGATCGTCGGCCAGCACGAACCGCAAGGGCTGCCGGGGTAGAAGCGATTCATAGACAGCGGTGATCTGGTGGGGCAGCGGTTCGACGTTCGAGCTGTGAACTGCCATCATCGGATCGAAAAGGAAGGCTAGGTCGATGCGTTTGGCCTCGCAGGCTAGCTGGAAGGCCCCGCCATCGCCGTTGAATGAAAACGGCCGCTCCACCGTGGCAACGTTAATAGACAACTCATCCGCCCGGTTCAGCAGCCGTTCGGAAATATTGCCGTCCGGGCCCCGGTAGATGATCTGAATAGAGCCTTCACCCAGGGCGACGACGGCAACAACCGTCACAACCTGCGATACCTCGACGCCCGATAAGCTCTGACCGGACTCGATCGTTTCGAGTTTCATATGGTGGCGAATCTCTGGTTGGCGGTATGAACCTACAGGCAGCGGTAGCTCGCCGATATAGCCGCCAATGAGGATCTCACCGCCTCACGCCTGTTCGACAAGCTGGACCGCGCCCTGGGCAGGCAAAGATTAATTTTGCCAAGATTCGGCCCCAAGTAGGCCTCAGCGGCATCCGCATTGTCTTCCGGCGGTGCGGCGCTTGAAGGACAAGGGCGGCCGTTCGTGCGCACCTACGACGGCGCCCCTCCAGACAGGCGCATGCCAGCACTGCTTCCTGCTCGCTGTGCGTCCCTCTCGCCAGTGCCAAAATCAGTTTGCGGTAAGGATGCGCGCCGATCCCTGCTTCCAGCGTCGACGGGAGGTGTGCCTGAGTCCCCCACACGGGCAATCCCCGCGGCTATCTTTGGTGCTATTCGGCTGTCGAGACCTTAACCCGGACTACTCCGTACCAAAGTCTTCGCACTTGAAGTACGGATTTCGGGCAAGTGGGGTTCGAACCACGGCAAGTGCCAGCCGCGCCGAAACCGGCCTTCTACCTAGGTTTTTGAGTTCCGTACTAAAACGCCCAAGTCAGGAGGTCCGGAGAGAATTGGCCTCCGGAGAGCGATTTTCGGCTGTCTCCGCCTCGGGCCCAGTCAACAGGTCTGCCCTGAAAACCCCAGGAAACCTGACACTCAGCGCGGCGTCCGGTCTGGCGGAGAGCGCGACTCGTATGGGAACTGGCGGAGAGGGTGGGATTCGAACCCACGGTACGCTTGCACGTACTCCGGTTTTCGAGACCGGCGCGATCGACCACTCTGCCACCTCTCCGTCTGCCCAGGTCGGGCTCCCGCCGATGGGGCGGGCGTGGCGGCGCCTAATTGCCCGGATGGGGGCAGGGACGCAAGGCCCCCGTGGTTGCGGCCTTGAGAATCCCGCTCCGGCCGCCGCGCAACCAACCGCGCCGTGGTGCGTTGCTGCCGGGTCCGATCTGCGCCCTCCTGCCGCGCAGCCGGTGGGAAACCCTCGCGCCATGCCATCACATCCGCAACGTGGTCCCTTTTTTCGGGGTTCGGTGCCACCGGCCCAATGACGCGACGCTCCGCCTGGGTGCTGGGTTTGGCCGGTCTTGTGCTGTTGCCGGTCCTGGCTTTCGCGGCCCTGCGGCTTGGATGGGGAACGCCCTGGGCAGAGCGCCTGGCCACCGCAAGCCTGGGCCGGCCCATCACCATCGAGGGCTTGGCCCTGCATCCCGGCCGCATTGCCCGCATCACCCTGACCGGCGTCACAATCCCCAACCCGGCAGACTTCCCGCAGGAGCCACCTTTCGCCCGCATCGCCACGGTCGAAGTCGCGGTTGACCTGTGGGCCAGCTTGCGGGAGCGCGCCGCCCGGATCACTGCCCTGATCGTCAGGGGCGCGGAGGTACAGGCAATCACACGCGCCGACGGGTCCAACAATCACGCCTTCGGCGGAGCCACCTCTGGCACAAGCGAGGGAGGCCTGCCCTTCGGCGTCCTCGAATTGCATGACGCACGGCTGCATGTCCTGCACGCCCCCCTCGACGCCGACTTCACGATCACCGCCAGCACCCCCATGACCCCGGAAGGAGCGCCGGAGCTGCGGGCGGAGGCCACGGGCAGCTATGCCGGGGCCCCCATCACCGGTCAGCTCGCCGGCGGCTCGCTCGTTGCGCTGGCGCATGCCAGCACGCCCTGGCCCGTGACGCTGGATGTGGTGAACGGCACCACCCGCGCCCGACTGACCGGCACGCTCGTCAACGGCCTCGCGCTCGGCGGTGCCGATCTGCGCCTGGAGCTGTCCGGCCCGGACATGCGCTTCCTGCGGCCACTGACCGGCGTGCCAATCCCCAGCACGCCGCCCTTCGAGCTGGCCGGCAGGCTCAGCTATGGCGCCGAGGGCTTCCGCTTCACCGAGATGCTGGGCCGCATGGGTGGCAGCGACCTCGGCGGCAGCGTGACCGTGGACCCGCGCGGCGCGGTGCCGCAGGTGACGGCGGAGCTCGTCTCGAACCGCGTGGACCTGGCGGACCTCGCCGGCTTCATCGGTGGTGAGCCGGGCCGTGGCGTGCCCATCCGCCCGGATTCACCGCGCTCCGGGCTCGTGCTGCCGAATGCGCCGGTCAACCTGCCGCTGTTCCGCGCGGCCGATGTGAATGCCCGGTTCCGCGCGGCCCGCATCCGCGGTGATGATTCGCCCTTCGACACGCTCGACGTGACGCTGGAGCTGAAGGACGGCGTGCTCACGCTCAAGCCGCTGCGCGGCGGCGTCGGCCGTGGCGCAGCGCTGGTGACCGGCACGCTGACGCCGACCGATGAGGGGAGGGTGCAGGCGGCGCTGGACGTCACGCTGGAGCGGCTCGACATCAGCCGGGTGATGCGCGCGCTGGGTGGCAGCGGGGCCGGGGCCCTCGAAGGGCGTGGCCGCATCGAGTCCACCGGGCGCTCGACGGCGGAATTGCTGGCGCGCGGCAATGGCGGCCTCGGCCTGCGCATGGCGGGCGGGGATCTGCGCGCCGTGGCGGTGGACCTCGCCGGGCTCAGGCTCGGCAATGCCGTCTTCTCCGCCCTGGGCCTGCCGATGCGCACGGCCCTGGAATGCTTCGTGACGGATTTCGTGTTGCGCGACGGCGTGCTGCACACGCGGTTGATGCTGCTGGAGACGAGTGACGCGCTGATCCATGGCACCGGCAGCATCCGCCTCGACCGCGAACTCCTGGACCTGCGCCTGCGCAGTGAGGCCAAGCGCTTCACCGTGGGCTCTCTGCCCACGAGTCTCGCCGTGACGGGGCGCCTCAGTGACCCCGGCGTCGCGCCGGTGATCGTGCAGGACCGGGGTGGCGAGGGATTGGGCCGCGTGCTGGATCTGGCCCTCGCACCGCTGTCCCTGGTCCCCATCATCGAGTTCGGCATCGGCGATGACCCGCGCTGCCGTGCCGCGGTCTCCCGCACGCGGGCGCCGCGCGCTCGGCCGGAGCGACAGGGCCGCTGATTGGTGCGCCATGCAACGGGGGCGGCGGTCCCCCGTTCTGCCGCGATGAGACGATCCGCCCTGCTTTCTCCTTGTCCACCTGGCCCTTGGCGCCCGCCCGCTTGAGATTTCCGCGCTTGAAGCTCCATCGCTGGCGCCGTGCGACGCGCCGCATGGGCAAGGCCACAACCAGCTTGTTGACCGCGTTCCTCACGCCGGCGCCGGCGCCGCCTGTCAGCAGCGCGCTTCTCCACGCTGCGCTCCCCGCAAATCGGGTGCAACGTAGCGCCCGCTGCGGCGTTTCATGCCCCGTCACGCCCCCAGGACAGCTTCCATGCCCCGCCTGCAAATCATCCATCGCACCGAATATGCCTATCAGCGGCCGGTCGGCTTGCTTCGGCACCGCCTGCTGGTGCGCCCGCAGGACAGCCACGACCTCCGGCTCCATGCCGCGACCCTGACGGTGGACCCGTCGCCCAGCGCGACGGTATGGGCGCATGATGTCTTCGGCAACTCCATCTGCCTGCTGGACTGGCCGGCCGAACTCCAGACCGAGCACCTCACCATCCTCTCCGAGCTCGAGATCACGCATTACCCCTCGGGCCTCGGCGTGCCCGCCACCACCCTCGATGCGGCGGCCGAGAACTTCCCCTTCTCCTACCCGGCAGCCGAGATCCCCGATGTCAGCCGCCTGGCCGAGCGCCAGTACCCGGACCCCGGCGGCATGGTGGATCGCTGGGCGCGCCGCTTCGTGATCTCCAAGGGCGATGATCCGGTCCGCACGCTCGACGTTCTCGCCGCGATGACCCGCGCGGTGAAGGCCGAATTCACCTATCAGGCACGCGACGCGGAGGGCACCCAACTTCCGACCGAGACGCTCGCGCAGCAGAGCGGCACCTGCCGTGACTTCGCATTGCTGATGATGGAGGCGGCGCGAAGCCTCGGCTTCGCGGCGCGCTTCGTCACAGGCTATCTGTATGACGCGGATGCCGAGCCCGATCCGGGCGGTCAGCAGGGTGCCGGCGCCACCCACGCTTGGTGCGCCATTTATCTTCCCGGCGCCGGCTGGGTGGAATACGATCCGACCAACGGCCTGCTGGCGGGCGCCAATCTCGTGCGCGTCGGCGTGTCACGCGCGCCCGAGCAGGCGCTGCCGGTGAGCGGCGGCTTCGTGGGCGATCCGGATGACCCGATGGGTCTGCGGGTGGGTGTTGATGTGCTGCTTCTGTCGGACGGTCCCCTGGCCGAAGCCGCCTGAGGCGGCACGGCAAAGGGAACAACCCGGTGCAGTGGTTGCGACGCAAGGCAAGCGCCCTTCCCCTGGCGATCTGGGCGGTGATCGGCCTTGTGCTGGCCCTGGTGCCCGCCGCCGTCGTGCAGGTGCTGCTGGAGCGCGAGGCGCGGATCGAGCGCACCCAGCAGCTCGGCGAGCAGGCGATGCGCTTTGCCCGCCTGGTGGGCCAGCAGCAGAGCAGCATGCTGGAGGGTGCCAGCCAGCTGCTCAGCAGCATGGCGGCGCATGACGCGATCCGCGCGATGCGCCCCGATCCGGAATGCGACGCCTTCCTCGCGCGCATCGTCGCCGCCAACCCGCGCTACCTGACCGCCACCGTGTTCGACCGCCAGGGCCAGCCGGTTTGCGTCGCCCATGATGCGGCGCGCGCGGTGAACGTGGCGGACCGTCGGCATTTCCAGGAGGTGCTGCGCACCAACAGCTTCCAGATCGGCAGCTTTGCCATCGGCCGCGCCACCGGCCAGCGCAGCTTCCACCTTGCCGCCCCGCTGCGGGACGGTGCGGGGCAGGTGGTGGGCGTGCTGACCCTCTCCCTGTCGGTGGACTGGCTGATCCGGGAGCTGCAATCCATCCCCCTCCCGCCGGGCAGTTCCTCCACCATTGCCGGCGCCGACGGCGTGGTCCTCGCCCGCTCGCTCGAACCCGAGCGCTTCGTGGGCCGCCCGATGCCGGCGGTGGGGATGGAGGCGCTGAACGCGCCCGGCCCCGGCATCATAGACGCGCCCGCGCTGGATGGCGTGCGCCGCATCGCCGCCTTCCTCCCGGTGACGATGGAGCCCGCCGGCCTCTTCGTCTCGGTGGGCCTCGAGACGACGTCACTCCTGCGGGACGCGGTCTATGCCGACCGGCGCGCCGCGCTGATGATCATCGGCTCGCTGCTGCTCACCTTCGTCCTCGGCATCCTCGTGTTCCATGGCGCGGTGGAGCGCCCGGTGCGCCGCCTGCTTGCCATCGTGCGCAACTGGGAGGCGGAGGACTGGTCCGCCCGCGTCGGCGCCATTGCGGGCGGGCGCGAATTCAGCAAGCTGGCCGAAGCCTTCGACAGCATGGCCGAGAGCGTCGCCTCGCGCGAGGCGGCGCGGCTCAGGGCGCAGACGCGCATGCAGGCGGTGGTGGCGGTGGCGCCGCAGATCGTGCTGACGGCCGACCAGCACGGCCAGGTGGACTGGGCCAACCGCTACTGGGAGGAACTGACCGGCCTCGGCCTCGCCGACAGCCGTGGTGAGGGCTGGCTCGCCGCCGTTCACCCCGATGACCGCGAGGGCGCGGCGGCCGCCTGGCGCAGCGCGCTGGAGCGGGTGGCACGCGGCGAGCCCGAGCAGTTCTCCCGCGAGATGCGCATCTGCAACGCGGCAAGCGGAGAATGGCGCTGGTTTCTGTTCACCGGTGCGCCGATCCGCACGGCCGCCGGCCGCCCGAGTGCCTGGACCGCCGTCGGCCTCGACTATCATGAGCGACGCCAGGCCGAGGCCGAACGGGCCGAGACCGCCGCCCGCCTGCGCGCAACCTATGAGAGCGCGCCCGTGGGCCTCTGCCTGCTCGACCGCGAGCTGCGCTTCGTCGCGATCAACGAGATGCTGGCGCAAGCCAACGGCCATCTGCCCGCCGCGCATATCGGTCAGACGCTGGAGGCGATGGCGCCGGAGGCGGTCGGCACGGTTGGCACGATCCTGCGCCAGGTGCTGGAGACGGGCGAGCCGGTGCAGGCGGTCGAGATGACCAGCCTGCAACAGGGCGAGGCGCGGTCCTGGCTGTGCAGCTATTTCCCCGTGCGTGACGAGAGCGGCCAGGTCACGGGTGTCAGCGCCGCGGTCGTGGACATCACGACGCGCAAGCGGATCGAGACCTCCGAGCGCATGCTCTCGCGTGAGGTGGATCATCGCGCGCAGAACGTGCTGAGCGTGGTGCGCGGCCTGGTCCGCCTCTCCGCCGCCGAGGCGGAGGACGATGTCCCGGCGCTGATCGAGGTCCTGGAAGGACGGATCGCGGCGCTCAGCCGGGTGCATAACGTGCTGGCCCAGGAACGCTGGGTCAGCGCCGAGCTCTCGGAGATCCTGCGGCAGGAGCTGGCGGCGGTGCGTGGCCAGGTGGCGATGGAAGGGCCGGCGCTGCGCATCGCGGCCGATGCGGCGCAGCCCTTCGGCCTCGTCGTGCACGAGCTCGCGACCAACTCGGTGAAGTATGGCGCCCTATCCAGCTCGGCGGGCTGCCTGACGCTGCGCTGGCAGGTCTGCGGTCAGGAGGTGGTGCTGGACTGGATCGAGCAGGGCGGGCCTGAGCTCTTGGAGCCGCCGATGCGCATCGGCCTCGGCTCCATGCTGATCGATGCCAATGCCGGGGCGCAGCTCGCCGGGCGGATCGAGCGGCGCTGGCTGCGGGAGGGGCTGCACTGCGTGCTGACGATGGGTGCCACCGCCTTCGCCGGCGAGTTGCGGCCCGACATGCCGCCGCAGACCACGGTGCTCTCAGGGCGCCGCGTGCTGGTCGCTGACGATCAGCCGGCCCGCGCTGCCGGCCTCGCCGCCACGCTGCGCGATGCTGGATGCGAGGTTCTGGGCCCCGTGACCTCGATCGAGGAGGCGCTGGCCGCCCTTGACCGAGCGGGCGCGGTGGACGCGGCAGTGCTGCCGGTCACCCTCAGGGGCGTCTCGGTCCAGCTGCTGCGCCATGCGCTCGACCGGCGCGCGGTGGCGACGGTGCACCTCACCGCCGAGGGGCGCATCCCCCGTGTGCACAAGGCGGAAGCGGGCTTGGCCGAGCACAGCAACGCGGCCGAACTGCGAGCGGCGCTCACTGCTGTGCTCGGTGCCCATCTCAAGGCGGAACCTGCCGTGGCCTGAGGCCTGCATCAGGCGGCTTCGCCCTGCTGGTCGGAGGCCTGCTCAATCCAGCGGTCCACCTGACCCACCACCGCGGGCAGGCCGATCACCCAGGGCAGGGCCACACCCTCATGCGCCAGCGCCTGCTCCGCCTCATCGCTTGCGGCGAAGGCCATGACATGGCCGCTCTGACGGCGGGCCGCCCGCAGGGCGCGCAGCAGGCGCGGCGAGGGCGGTCGTGTCGCGGCCACCAGCACCGTGACCTCGGGCGAGGGGGCCTTTTCCGGCTGTTGGGTCGCGGCGTGGCCGGCCTCCAGCAGGGCGGCCACCACCAGGGTCGCGGTGGCGCGGTCCAGCGCCCCGGCCACCGGCAGGACCAGGATGTCCGCCTCGCCATCCGGTTCGTCGGCATAGGGCTCGAGCACGCGCACCAGCGCGCGTGAGGCGCGGATGGCCAAGGCCGCGCCGAAGGACTCGCTCGGCCGGTCACTGCCGATCTGCGCGATGGCCGGCATGACCAGCTGGTCCAGCGCGGCCTGTACGCCCTGCCGCGCGACGGCGGTGCCGAGCAGCGCGGTGGCACCGCGCGCGTCCTCCGCCAGGATGCGCTGGTAGAAGCGGGCGGGTGCCGGCAGTGGCTCGGCATCGCCCAGCAGCACGTCGAGGAAGCCGAAGGCCGGCACGTGGCGTCCGATGATGACGAGGCAAGCCGTCATCGCCGGCGCCAGGATCAGCCCGACAGGCCCCCACAGAACGGCCCAGAAGGCGGAGGCGATCAGCAATGCGAGCGGTGTGACGCCCGTGCTCGCGCCGTAGAGCCAGGGCTCAAGCACATAGGTGATGGTGATGTCCACCACGGCGAAGAGCGCCAGCACGAGCAGCACGGTGGTCCAGCCCTCCGTCGTCGCGAAGGCGAGCAGCAGCGGGAACAGCACGGAAAGCGGCGCGCCGAGAAAGGGGATGAAGCGCAGCCCGAAGCCCAGCACGCCCCAGAGCGGCGCATTGGGAACGCCGAGGGCCCAGAGGCCCAGGCCCATGCTGAAGCCGAACAACCCGTTCACGGCCAATTGCATCAGAAGGAAGCGGCCGATCCGGGCCGTTGCCTCCGTCATCGCGCCTGTGGTGCGGTGCAGCTCATGCACGCCGGCCAGGCGCAGGACGCGGTCCCGCACATCCTCGCGCTGGACCAGGATGAAGGCCATCAGCAGCAAGGTGATGGCGAGCATGGCGACCGGCGCGATGATGACGAGTCCGAGATCGGCGAGGGTGCGCAAGGCCCCCTGGTCGTCGCCGACGACCGAGACGGTCATGGCCGCCGGTGTGGCTTCCGCCTGGTCGAATGCGCTGCCGAGACGACCGATCAGCAGCATCACGCCCTGCACCGGACCGGAACCCTGGCTGAGGCTCTCGAGCTTGCCGCGCAGCACGCTCTCATAGGCCGGCAACTCCCCCGCCAGGGCGAGCGCCTGCGTCAGCACCACATAGGCGAGCCCGCCGAAGAGGCCGAGCACCACCATCAGCACGACGAGCACCGCAATGATGCGCGGCAGCCCCAAGCGTTCCAGCCATTCCGCGGCCGGCAGGGCCGCAATCGTCAGCAGCAGCGCGAGGGCGAGGGGGGCGAAGATCTCATGGCCCACATAAAGCGCCACGATGACGCCGGCGAGCACGAGGAAGCGCCCACCTCCCGCGTCCGTCACGCCGTTCTCGGGGGGGCGGAACGGCGCCATCGTGGTCTCCTTGCTGAACGTTTGCTGCAACGCACCGCAACGCGCGGCGTTGCAGGCGAGAAGGAGTAAGAACCGATGGACGTATTCAAATCCGAGGATGCCCCGGCGCCGGGCGCGGGCGCGAACCAGGCGGGCGCCTATGCCGCCGCGGCGCTCAAGGTCTTTCTCGCCGATACGGCCGTGCTCCTGGCGAAGACGCAATCCTGCCACTGGAACACGCACGGCCCCGGCTTCTACGCCATCCATGAACTCACCGAGGCGCAGTACAAGGAGCTGTTCGCCGCGCTCGACGTTCTGGCGGAGCGGCTGCGCGCGCTGGGTGTTTCCGCACCCGACGGGCTGGCGGACATGCTGGAGCGCGCGACACTTGAGCCCGGCCTTGGCGAGACGGCCATTGGGTCCGCCATCGCCGCCCTGGCCAACGACCACACCACCATGGCCGGTCAGGCGCGCGCCGTCGCGGAGGAAATGGAGCGTTCTGGCGATGCCGGTTCGCATGACCTGCTGGTCGCGCGCGTCCTGGCGCATGATAAGGCGGCTTGGTTGCTGCGCAGCCACGCGAAATCCCAACCCGAGGCAGGAGGCACGGCATGATGTCCGAGCAACAGACACCGCGTGCGTCCGTCGCAGGCGACCGGCCTGTCCAGGCGCAGCTCCAGGAGGTGATGAACCGCCATGTGACACCCGCACTGGGCGAAGTGGTCGGCCAGGCGGAAGTGGTGCTGCAGGAAGCGGGGGAAGAGGTGCGGCACCAGTTGGAGCGCCTGAGTGAGACGGTGCGGACGCAACCCCTCACCTCGCTCGCGCTCGCGGCCGTAGCGGGCTTCGTCTTCGCGCGGCTGACAGAACGCTGATCGAAGGATGGGCTGGCGCGCAACGCGTTGCGCCACTGGGTGTTCACTCCACAGGCGCGGCACCAGCCCTCAGGGGCAGCCCTCGGTACCGCACCTGAACCCACAGGAGAGATCCAGATGAAGCACCCCCACACGGCCCTGATCCGCATGACGCTGACCGCGGCCCTGCTGGCTGCGCCCGGCTTGGCCTTGGCCCAGACCCAGGGCCAGGCGCCGGCCGGCCAATCGCCCTCGCCGAGCCCGACGCGGCCCATGAACCCCGCCACGGATCCGACCGCGCCCACCACCATCACGCCGGGCACCACGACGCCCGGCATGGGGGCCACCGGCGGCACGATGCCGGGCGCGATCCTGAATCCGCCCGGTACGGGCGCCATGCCGGGCTCCATCATGGCCGCGCGTCCGCGACTGAGCCAGGTCATCGGCAGCCGCATCTACAATGACCGCGACCAGAATGTGGGCGAGGTGGATGACGTTCTTCTGACGGCCAACGGGCCCATGGCGGTCATCCAGGTCGGCGGCTTCCTCGGCATCGGCGGACGCCTCGTGCAGATGCCGCTGACCGACATGCGCTGGAACGCGGAGCGGGAGCGCCTGATGCTGCCCGGCGCGACGAAGGAGATGCTGGAGACGCGGCCCGCCTTCGAATATGACGGGGCGCAGCGCCGCCGCTAAGGCGGCGTTGATGCTCTGACGCCCTCGGGCCCGCGGCCAACCGGCCGCGGGCCTTTCTGCATGGACCTTGGACGGGCGATCCTGGCCCGGCCGCCGGATGCGCCGGCTCGCCGATGCAATTGCAATGATCGGGACTGGATCGTGGTCAGCGCATGCTCGATCACGATCCAGCCTTGCCGAGGGATCATCCACCGCGCTGGTGGCTGCACCTCGGCGCAGGCGGCTTCTACAGCACGCCGAAGAGCCAAAGCGCGATGATGACCGGGATGGGGATGCCGATGAGCCAGAGCAATGCGCCACGCATGAAATGCCTCCTGGGTTGAACAGCAGCGGGAACGCCGCGGGCCGGATGCGGTTGCGGCAACCTGCGGGGCAGGGCTGCGTTCAGCCCAGCATCCAGAACCCAAGGAAGGATATGAAAATGACGTTGCTGCGAAATCTTGCGCTCTCGGCGCTGCTGCTTGGCACGGTCGCCTGCACCGATGACGGCCGCGGCGGCAACCCGCCTGGTGTTGCCCCGACCCGCGCGCTGGACCGCGCCGCAGGAACCAACACGTCCGGCGCCTATCCCGCGCAGTCGGATGGCATGCCGGGCAACCCCCCCGGCACCGCGGCGTCGCGCACGCTGGATCGGGCTGCGGGCACCAACACCTCGGGCGCGTATCCCGCGCAGTCCGACGGCATGCCGGGCAACCCGCCGGGCACCGCCGCCGGGCGCGCCGTCAATCGCGCCACCACGCCCTCGTCACGCTGAGGGATGCGTGCCGCGCTGATCGTGAACCCCGGGGCCGGCGCTTTGGCCGGCCTTGAGGCACCCAGGGCGGCGCTATTGGACGTGTTGCGCGATGCGGGGTTCCTCTTCGGTCAGGACCTGGCCGAGGATGCTTCCCTGGACGCGCAATGGCAGAATGTGGACGCCTGCGATGCCGAAGTCGTCTTCGTCGCCGGCGGGGATGGAACGCTGCGCGGCGCGGCGGCCCGCTTACTGGGCTGCCGCCGTGCACTGGCGCCGCTGCCGGGCAGGACCATGAACCGCGTGTGCGCGCGGCTCGGCCTGCCCAAGGATCCGATGGTCGCCGCCGCCGCCTATCGTCCGGATTTTTTCACCACGCTCGACGTGGCAAGCGCCAATGGCGAGGTGTTTCTCTACCAAAGCATCGTGGGCCAGCCCTCGCGTCTCATGCGCTTCCGCGAAATGCAGCGTGGCGCGGGGCTGACGGGGTGGGCGCCCGTGCTCCGCGCCGCCCTGCGCGGTATGCTGCGTCCGCCCGGACAGGGCCTCGCGCTGCGCACCGGGCCGCGTGGGCGTGCGCAAGGCCATGCGGCGGTGGTGACACTCCCCGCACCCGGTGACCCCGCGCTCCTTGTCCTCGACCTCGCGCGGCCAGCGGGCCCGGCAGCGCGTCTTCGCCAGGCCATCCGCTGGTTGCGCGGCGGCCTGAGCGGCGATGCCGAGGTTCGGACCTTCCTCGGCCGCCGCCTGGTGGTGCACGGGCCCACGCCTTGGCTCCGCCTCAGCCTGGACGGTGAAATGCATCTGGTGCCGGGACCCGTGCGATTCCGGCTCCATCCCGGCGCGCTGCGGCTGCTGCCCGTGGCGCGGACGGGATGATGGCGCGCATCGCGCACCTGTCGGACCTGCATTTTGGCGAAGGCGATGCCGGCGCAGCGGAGGCGCTGGCGGCCGACATCCGCGCCCAGGCGCCCGAGGCCGTTGTGGTCAGTGGTGACCTCACGCGCCGCGCCAAGCCCGCGGAGTTCAACGCGGCGCTGGCCTTTCTTCACGCGCTGGAGGCGCCGCTGCTGGTGGTGCCGGGCAATCACGACATCCCGCGCGGCGACTTGCTCTCGCGCTTCCTGCATCCACGGCGCCGCTGGCATGCGGCCCGACCGCTCGCCTGGCTGGACGTGCTGGCGCTGCCCGGTCTGCGCCTCATCGGCCTCGACAGCGTGAGCCGCGCGCAATGGCATCTCGACTGGGCTGCCGGCGCCGTCTCTGCGCCGCGCCGTGCCTCGCTCGAGGCGGCGCTTGCCCTGCCGGGCGCGGCGATGACCATCGTCACCTGCCATCATCCGCTGCGTCATCCGGCCTGGGCAGGGCGTCGGCGCGCACCGCGCCATGCCGAGGCGACCATCGGCCTGTTGCGCGCCCATGGCGTGGCGGCGCTGCTCTGCGGCCATTTGCATCGTGCGGAGGTCTCACGGTTGGGCGTGGACGGGCCACTGCAAGTGGTGGCGCCCAGCGCGCTATCGCCGCGCGGCGTGGGCGCGCTCAATGGCTGGAATCTGATCACGGCCGAAGCGGGGCGCTGCTGTGTCATCCTGCGGGAGCGGGACGTCGAGGGCTGGTCGGCCAGGCCGCTGGAAGCGGCGTAAGGATTGGCCACCGCTGGAAGCGGCGTAAGGATTGGCCACCGCTGGAAGCGGCGTAAGGATTGGCCACGCTGGAAGCGGCGTAAGGGTTGGCCGCCGCTGGAAGCGGCGTAAGGGTTGGCCGCCGCTGGAAGCGGCGTAAGGGTTGGCCGCCGCTGGAAGCGGCGTAACGCCTCACCGCCGCGGCCGGCGCCGCGTCCACTGCCGACGTTTTCCTTCACGGCGCGGGCGCGAGAAGCGGGCGCCGCCTTCGGCCCGCACCAACGTCAAGGTGCGCGTGTGGAAGGCAGACAGGCCGGGGCGATGGCCGATCGAGACCAGGGCCGCCTCAGGCAACTCATCCAGCACGAGCTGCATCATCGCGTCCTGGTTCGCCTCGTCCAGTGCCGCCGTCGCCTCGTCCATGAAGATCCAGCGCGGCCGGTGCAGCAGCAGCCGCGCGAAAGCGAGGCGCTGCTGCTCGCCCAGGCTCAGAACGCGGTCCCAGCGCTCCTCCTCGTCGAGCTGCTGGGCCAGGCGCTCCAGCCCGACGCGGCCGAGCGCGTCCTGCTGCGCCTCAACCGGGAAGCCGTCGGGCGCGGCGGGGTAGCACAGCGCGGCGCCCAGCGTGCCGAGCGGCAGGTAAGGGCGCTGCGGCATGAACATCATTGTCCCGCGCGGTGGGATCTCGATTTCGCCGGCACCCCAGGGCCAGAGGCCCCCGATGGCACGGAACAGGGTGGATTTTCCGGTGCCCGACTCGCCCTGGATCAGCACGCGCTCCCCCGCGTGGATTTCTGCCGAGGCATCGGCGATCACCGTCGTGCCATTCGCGAAGGCGACCTCCAGATTGCGAAACACCAGCGCGTCCTCGACGCCCTCGGTGATGCTGATGGTCGGCTGGTCCGGGTCCTCGAGCAGCGCGTCGAGCTCCTCGATCAGGTCGCGGAACACGACGATGCGGGAGACGGCGCTGCGCCATTCCGCGATGCGTCCGAAATTATCCACGAACCAGTTGAGCGCCCCCTGCACCTGGCCAAAGGCGGCGCCGATCTGCATCAGCCCGCCCAGCGTGATCGCGCCCGAGAAATAGGCGGGCGAAGCGACGACGGTCGGAAAGATCATCGCGAGCGTGCCGTAGGCACTGGTCAGCCACATCAGATTGCGCTGGCTGCGCATCAGCCCGCGCACCGCGTCGGCCACGCCGCCGAAGAGGCGTGTGAGGCTGCGCTGCTCATCCACCTCGCCGCGGATCAGCGCGATGCCCTCGCCGCTCTCGCGCGCACGATTCAGGCCGAAGCGAAAATCCGCCTCGGCCGTGGTGCGCGCCACGTTCAGCGGCACGAGCGGGCGGCCCACGATCCAGGTGAGGAAGGTGCCAAGCAGCGCATAGGCCAGTGCGGCCCAGACCATGTAGCCCGGGATTTCCAGTTCCCGTCCCACGATGGTCAGATGCAGCGCGCCCGACAGCGTCCAGAGGATGCCGATGAAGGCCGCCAGCATGAGCAGGGAGGTCATCAACCCCGTCGCGAAATCCACGGCGAGGTCGGTCGCGACGCGCACATCCTCGGCGATGCGCTGGTCCGGATTGTCGGCGCCGGTCTGCGCCATCTCGAGCTGGTAGTGCCGGCCTTCGCGCAACCAGGCCTGCAGCAGGTGCGAGGTCAGCCATTCGCGCCACCGCAATTGGATGAGCTGCTTGAGGTAGAGCTGATAGACGGCGACGCTCATGGACAGCGCCGCAAGCCCCAGGAAGAAGAGGATCTGCGCGCGAAAGGCCGAGCCGTCACGGTTCTCGAGCGCGTTGAAGAAGTCCCGGTTCCAGATGTTGAAGCGGATCTGGATCGCGACCTGCGCCAGCGTCAGGGCCACCAGCCCCGCCACCAGCCAACGCGCCTGGCCACGATTGGGGGCGGTCAGCCAGAGACGGAAGGTGCCAGCGAAAGCCAGCACGGGCGAGCCGGCGGCGGGGGTCGGCGGGGGAATGGCGTCGCTCATTCGGACGCGACGGGCCGCAAGCTGTCCATCGTGCGGCCGATCGCCGTCGCATCCAGCGCGGAGAGGCCGGTGCGCTGCGTTCCCAAGCCCTCCGCCGCGATCGTTTCGCCCGGCTTGAGCAAGTCGCCGAGGGCGCGATGGGCGGCGACGGAAAGGCGGATCGCGCCGCCGTCGACCAGGGCCACGCCCATTCCTTCGCCCCGCGGTGTGAACAGCGGGGAGAGAATGCGACCGCCGAGCTGCATGCGCTCGCGTCCCGGCTCATGCGCGACGAACCAGGCCGGCCGTTCAACGAAGCCGAGCGGCTCCGAATCCGACTTCCCCCAGGCGAGCATGAGCACCACAGGCGCGTTGCGCGCACGGATGCCCCAGACGCTGATCGGCGCCCCGGGCTCGATCGCCGCCATCAGCGCCTCGGCTTCCGTGGGGGCGAAGACGAATTGCGTGCCCTCGCGCAGCAGGCCGCGGTCCACGGCGCCCGAGGGCGTCGCGATCCAGCGCTCCAGCCTGCCACTATAGGATGGGAGCTGCGTCGGATCGAACCACAGGGATGCGCTGCGTTGCGCCATGGCTGGCGCTGCAAGGAGCAAGGTGGGGGCCATCAAGAAGACGTCGCGCCGGTGGGGAGGCATCGGCATCAGATCTCCCGCCCGGCGCCGGTCACGAGCGCCAGGGCGAAGAGCACCAAGAAGACAAAAAACATGAGCCGTGCCGTCCCTTCCGCCGGGCTCGCCGCGCCCGCAAACCCGACGGCGCCCGAAATCAGCGCCACCAGGAGGAAAATCATGGCCCAGGCCAACATGACCGGTCCTTTCAGGCGCCAGGCTTGGCCCCCACGCTGAGGGAGGAAGAAGCCGCGGGACGCCCCGCACCAATCGAGCGGGACAGGCCCCGCGTTATCCACGGCTGATCTCCTTACATGGAGCGCTGCCGCGCCTCCCAGGTCTTCACCTGCGTCTCGGCCTCTTCCTTGGCGATGCCGTATTTCTCCTGGATCTGCCCGATCAACTGGTCGCGGCGTCCCTCGATGGCGGTCAGGTCGTCATCGGTCAGCTTGCCCCACTGCTCCTTCACGGAGCCGGTCATCTGCTTCCAATTGCCCTTGACGGTGTCCCAGTTCATTCGCGTTCTCCTCGCGCCGCGCAAATGCGGCACTGTATGAGGAACGCGGGTTGCTGAGAGCGGTTGCAGGCCCCTCAGGGGAGAGGCACGACACCGGCGCTGATCGCCTGGTAGGTCAGCACCGCCAGCATGAAGCGGTCAAACGGCTTGCGCATGACGAAAGCGGGCTCAATCCCCTCGGCCGTCAGGAGATCCTCGGGGTAGGCCGTCACGAAGATGACCGGCACGTCCACCCGGGTCAGGATCTCCTGCACGGCCCGGATGCCGTTGCCGCCGCGGCCGAGGTTGATGTCGGCCAGGATCAGGCGTGCATCGCCCTCGGCGGCCAGGCGCACCGCCTCCGCCTCGGTGGCCGCCACGCCGATGACGGTATGGCCGCAATCCTGGACCAGCATCCGCAGGTCCATCGCGATGATCGGTTCATCCTCGATGATGAGCACGCGCGTGACGACGGCGGAGCGGATCGCCTCGCGCGCCGCCGCGATGCGCTGCTCCGCCTCGTGCGGGTCAAGGCCGGTGACGCGCGCCGCCTCGGCCATGCTCAGTTCCTCGATGGTGGTCAGCAGCAGCAGGTGGCGCGCGAGCGGCGGCATGCCGGGTCCGGCGGGCAGGCCGGCCGTCAGGGTGGTGATCGCGGAGAAAAGGCCAAGGCGCGGCGGGAGATCGTCCGGCACGAGAGGGGCGGCGCGCGCCACCGCCTCATCGCCGGCGGCCTGGGCGCCCAGCAGCGCGCGGGCATAGCGGCGCGCGTAGGGCAGAACCTCAATCAACTCAGCCGTCGTGGTCAAGATTCGTGGTTCCCGTCAGGAGCAGAGGAAGCGGCGGGGCAGGGCGCCCCGCGGGCCACCGACACCATCCTCCGGCAAGGCAGCCTACCACCCCGCATGGTTGCGGCCCGAACAATAATCCTGCTCATGCGACGATCCTGGGTTCATCATGCCGCAAACAAGCTGCGCATGGCACGGTTGCATGACCAAGCGGCGAAATCCGAAAGATGAACAAAATGACATGCAGCCGAAGGGGCTGTCGGGGGTTCTGGCTCTGTCGCATCGTGAGGAGGCCTTATTACATGAGCCGTGAAACACCAGATCGGGACGACGGCAGCAGGACGTTGCAGGAGGTTGCCACCATCGATTTCCATGACCTGATGATGGCGGCCCTGCCTTCGCTGCGCCAGCAGGCGCTCGCGCTGACGCGCAACCGCGCTGATGCCGACGACCTCGTGCAGACGGCCGTTGCCAATGCACTGGCAGCCCGCGCCTCTTTCGAAGCGGGAACGAACTTCCGTGCCTGGATGGGCAGCATCCTGCGGAACCGCTTCCTGTCCGATTGCCGGCGCCGTCGGCCCACGGCCTCCATCGAGGATGCGCCGCCTGCGTCGCTCGCGCGCAGCGGCGGTCAGGAGGAAAGCTTGGCCATGCGGGAGTTGAATCATCACCTCGCCCGCCTGCCGGCGGATCAGCGACTGCTGCTGATGATGATTTCCGTGCAGGGCGTTTCCTACGAGCGTGCAGGGCGTTTCCTACGAGGAAGCCTCGGCGCAGATGGGCATCCCCGTGGGCACGCTGAAGGCGCGGGTTTCGCGTACGCGGGCCCAGCTCAGGAGCTGGATCCTGGGGGAGGCTCCGACACGCCCGGCGGTCCGGGACGCAAAGACTCGCCTTGACGGAACGGTTTCGCGCGAGGCAAGCCGGCAGGTGCGGCCTGGGGGCGCTTCCCCGGGGATGCTTCTCGCCTAGGAGGTGGCTTGCCCAAGGACCACGACAACTCCGGCAAGGAGAAACGGGTAATGTCTCCGGCTCGGCAGAAGGCCCGGCGCTCGCGTGATGCGGCGCCGGACGCCGCGTTTGATCTGTGGCTGGACCGTGGGCTCACCTCGATGTTCGGCAAGGTCGCGGAAGAACCCATTCCACCCGAGCTGATCGCCCTGATCGAAAAGAGCCGCAAGGGGTCCTGACCGCCGGTTGCGCCGTCGCCAGAGGTCGTCGCGTTTTGCAAGCGCCGCGTCGCTTGCTCGCATTTTGCAACGCGTTTTCGACCCAGACCCTAAGCCACGGGCCTGGAACCATCGAGCATATTGCTTGAATTCAATTGGTTAAGACCTTGGCCCGTACATTGCTCCTTGGGAAACAGACCACCCAACCGAAGGAGCAACCCATGTCCCAGATGACCGAAGCCGCCCGCGGTGATTTCGCCCTGACCGTCCTGCGCTTTGTCGTTCTCGGCACTGCGAGCACCCTGGTCGGCGTCCTGGCCCATGTGGCGTGGCGCGCTCTCACCCAGTAAGCCGCCGCCCGCGACTTGTTACGCCAGGCCCCTGCCCAGACCCTCATGGTTCCCCAACCAGCCTCCCCAAACTGGGCCCCCACCTGGCGGATCAACGACCGAGCAATCCCCTCAGCAGGTTGTTGATCGCGGGCTGCGACTGACCGGGCGGGGCTGGTGCCACCTGCGGCACCGGCCCCTCCCGGCCCCCCCGCGCGATGCGCAGCGCCCCCGCGCAATCCGGCATGGCCGCCCCCCCGGGTGAAGCCCCCCCAGACGCCCCACTGGGCGCACCCAGCAGACTGCCCACCGCCCCCTCGGTCAGGGCAGCGAGCTCCAGGCGCGGCGCCGCCAACGTTCCCCCGAGCGGGATCGGCGCCCGCACTCGCACCCCGGCCAGCCGCAAATCCCCCTGCATGCGGATGGCCAGCGTCTCGTCGCGCAGGCTCATTCCTCCCTCGCCGGCGAGACGCCCTGCGGCCCCGTCCAGATAGAAGGCGGTGAAGCGCACCAGGCCGCGATCGGCCTCCCCCCGCAAGGCGAGGCAGGCCACAGGCACGCCGTTCGCGAAGCCCGGAATTTGCGCCAGCGCCTGCGCCGGGCCGCCGCTGAGCCGTCCCTCGATCAAGGCCAGCCCGAAATGCCCCGTGGCGTTGGCCGCAACCGCCCGCCAGGTCGCGCCTTCACCGCGCAGGTTCATGTCGAGATCGGCGCGGCCGGTGAGGGGGGCCGCGAGGCCAAAGGCGCCGAGCAGCGGAGCAGGATCAAGCCCCTGACCGCCGCCCCGGATCTGCACGGCCGGCATGGCCCCCGTCGCATTCGCCGCGAGCGCGAGGGAAAGGCGCCCACCCGGCAGCGTGGCGGCGAAGGGTTCCAGACGCGCCTGACCGCCCTGGTTCACCAGGCGGCCTTCCAACTGGCGCAGCGTCAGCTCCCGCTCGATCACCTCGCCGAGGGTGAAGGTCACATCCGCGTCGAACAGCCGAAGCGCCGCGAGGTCAAGCGCCGTGTCCGGAATCACCCGGCCCGATGGCGGTGCTGCGGGCATGGGCGCAGCAGGTGGGGGCGCGCCCGTCTGGGGGGAAGTAGCTGTCTGGGGCGCAGCCGCTTGGGGCAGGGGCGGCAGCCGCATCGCGTTCAGGTCGAGCCGCGTCGAGGTGACGCGCCCGCTGACGCTCGGCCGTGGCGCCCATCGCCATTCCAGTGCGCCCGCCAGGTCCCCGGCCGACGAGGCGAGCGCGAACTCGCCGAGACGCACGCCCTCGCCGAACATCGGGCCGAGCGCGGTAAAGGCGGCATTGAGGCTGGCGTCACGCAGCGGCGGCAGCGGGCGGCCGGCCAAGGCCGAAAGCCGCGCCAGCTCGGGCGCGCTGGCCGTCAGGCGAAGCGCGCCCGGCCACTCGCCGATCAGGCTGGCGGTCGCGCCGCCGGCGGCGAGGCGGAGCGCGAGCGGCGCGGGCGTGCCGGCGATCAGCTCCAGCGGCCGCGCCTCGGCGCTGAGCGTGATCGCCTCACCCCGGAACTGGCCGGTGGCCTCGAAGCCCAGCGGCGCATCCGGGTCCGCCTGGGTGAAGCGGGCGGTGGTGAGGGTGAGCCCGCCGAACGCGCCGCCCGCAACCTGCCCTTGCAATCCCGAAATCCTTGCCACGCCGCCGGCTATCCCTGCCTCCGCGCGCAGGGTGATCCCGGTCAATGCCGGCAATGCGCGCCCGGCCAGGGCGGCGAGCGCCTCCAGACGGGGGATTTCGGCGCCGAGTGTGGCGCGCCATTCGCCATTCGCCTGCTGCCCCTCGGCCGTCAGCCGAGCGGCGGGCAGTGTCGCGGTCAGCTGGAAGGGCCAGGGCGCCGGCCCGTTCCAGGCGGCGGGCGCGCCCAGGCGCCCTTCGACCCGCGCCTCCGCGCCGCGTGCGGCCAATGTTGCCGCGAGGTCGAGGGGCGCGCCGGGCCCACTGCCGGTCAGGCGCAGCTCGGGCAGGTGCAGTGTCTCGCCACCTGCCGTCACCTGCCAGTCCCGGAGCGTGACGGCGCGCAGGTCGAACGCCAGGGGGCGCGCCGGCGCGGCCTGCGGTGCCGGTGCGGCGGGTGGCGCCGCCGGGGCGGCGGAGCGGGTGAAGCGCCAATTCTCCCGCTCCAGCAACAGCCTGCCGCCTTCGAGGCGCAGATGCGCCAGCTCGACCCGGCCGGAGAGCAGCGGCAGCAGGGCGAGCCGCAGCTCGGCCTCCGCGATCCGCAGCATCTCGGGTGCGCTGCCCCCGGGCAGATTGGCCAGCACCAGGCCTTCGGCCGCGAGGGTGGGGGTGAAGGCCGGCGTCAGGCGCAGCCTGCCCTCGATGCGAAAATCCCGCCCCGTGGCGCGCTGCACCGCCTCGACCACGCGCGGCCGGAAGGCGTCGGCGTCGAAGAACAGCATGAAGCCGGCGACGGCCAGCAGCGGCACCAGCAGGATGAGGCCGAGGCCGATGGCGAGGGCGCGCTTCATCGGGTGCGTCGGGGCGGGCGGGCGGCGGGGTTGTCGAAGTCGAAGAAGCGCATCGTTTCCTCGAAATGGGGCGGCGGGGCGGCCATGACCTCAAGCCAGCCGCCTTCGGGATGCGGGAGCCGGAGGGCCCGCGCATGCAGGTGCAAACTGCCGGACAGCCCCTCCAGATGCGCGGCCTGGCCGCCATATTTGCCGTCACCCAGGATCGGCGTCTTCAGCGCCTCGGCGCAGTGCACGCGCAGCTGGTGGGTGCGGCCGGTCTGCGGCCGCAGCTCCAGGAAGGCGGCGCGGTGCTTGGCAGCCTCCAGCACCTGGTAATCCGTGACGGCGCGCATGCCGACCTCGCCCTTCTCCGCCGGGGCGGTGCGCTCGCCGCCGCGGCCCGCGGCCTGCGCGCCGACGAGGCGCATCAGCGGCATGGTGATGCGCCCGAGCGCGATCTGTGGCTCGCCCACCACTACGGCCCAATAGGTCTTTTCCATGTCGCGCCCGCGGAACGCCTTGGCGAGATGCGCGGCGGCCGAGACCGTGCGCGCCACGACCAGCACGCCGGAGGTGTCGCGGTCCAGCCGGTGAACGAGGCGGGGCTTCTCATCCTCCTCGGCCAGGGCCTCCAGCATGCCGTCCACATGCTTCTTGATGCCCGGGCCGCCCTGCACGGCGAGGCCGGGCGGCTTGTTCAGCACGATCACGCTGTCATCGCGGTAGAGCACCATGGCGTGCATTTCCGCCACCACCGCGTCCGAGAGCGGCCGCGGCTCGGCCTTGGGGGCGGGGGTGGTCGGCATGGGCGGCACGCGCAGCTCCTGCCCTGAGAGCAGGCGGGTGTTCGCCTCGGCCCGCTTGCCGTCCACGCGGATCTGGCCGGTGCGGAGCATCTTTTGCAGCGCCCCCTGGGTGAGGGCAGGGAAGCGGCGCTTCAACCAGCGGTCGAGGCGGGTGTCGTCCTCCGCGGGGGGGACTTTAAGGGTGGTGATGGACATGCGCGCCCTCTAGCAGATTTCAGGCGGCAAGGCGTGTCCGGCGCGGAGGGCTGCCGCGCATGGAACGCGGCTTGCTACAACGCGGGGACCAGTTCCATGCTTCGCATGAACATGGAAGGCAAAAAGGAGAACCACCATGCAACGCCGTTTTCTCGTCACCGCCCTGCCCGCCGTCCTGGCCGCACCGCTGCTCGCCGGCTGCGTGTCGGAGCAGCGCTACAATCAGCTCCAGACGGCCTACAACCAGCTCCAGGCCCGCTATAGCGCCGATGAGGCGACGATCCAGCTGCTGGAAGGCCGCCTGAAGGTCACGATGAGCGACCGGATCCTCTTCTCCTCCGGCGGCTACCACATCGACAACCGCGCCCGGGAGGCGCTGGGCAAGATGATCCCGACGCTGCAGGGCCTGCAGAACACGCGCATCATCGTGGAAGGCTACACCGACACCACGCCCGTCGGCCCCGAGCTGCGCCGCCAGGGCATCAGCACCAACCTCGACCTCTCCTCGCGCCGTGCCGACACGGTGGCCGACAGCCTGATCCGCCAGGGCGCGCCACGGAACCTGGTTTCCGCCGATGGGCGTGGCGAGGCGAACCCGATCGCCAGCAACGACACGCCCGCCGGACGCGCGCAGAACCGCCGCATCGAGATCACGCTGGTCGGCCCGGGGACCTGAGCGTAACGCGTTGCGGCCGCTTCTTCGGGGGCGGCCGCTCGCATCCTGGCAGCGCTGCGAAGCGACGCAACGCCCATGCAGCCTGAGCGACATGATACAGCCGCGCGAAACCAGCTTTGGCGCTCGGAAAGCCAGGAATGTCCTGGTGTTTCGCTTCTCCCATCTTGCCATGGCGGATGGCGCCCCTGGCTCGGGCAAGTGCGGCCCTTCTGGCCTGAGTGCGGCCAAATAGGGGCGGGGATCCCCGGAAAAATCCCCGCATCATGCCCATTTGATGGTGCGACCGCACCGATCCACCGCGAGGCGGGCTGCCTGCCTGCGTTCACCATATCCTGTTGGAAAACCTCTCGGACCTGTGCCCTCCCGTGCGGCTGGGCGGCGGCAAGCGCTGGCTTGCCATGTCTGGGATGCAGGGCAGCTGCTGAGGCATACACGCCGGCGCGGGTTCGGTTCGCCCACGAATTCTGACAGATAATATTTGTCACCATACAGGTGAGAGTTTTATTTGAGGTCATGACATCAAAACAAGCATAGACGCGCCAATAATCAATAAATCAATCTAATTATTTTTGATAGAATTCCGATTCTTCTGGCGCTTTTTCGCTGCTTCCGCTATGTAAATCCATCACCCATCTGCGTGGTGTTAGGTGTTTGAGATGGAAGACCAAAATAAATCTGAGGCCGTGATGAAATTGTTGCGGCAGCAGGCGGCCTTGGCAGCCTTCGGTACATTCGCGTTTCAGGAAAGCGACCTCAGCAAGATCCTGAATGAGGCGGCCCGTATCTGCGCCGCGTCCCTCGGCGTCAAATTCTGCAAGATCTGCCGTTACCGCGAGGCCGAGAACGATCTGCTCATCGAGGCGGGCTGTGGCTGGAACGCCGACGTGGTCGGAATTGTCGTGTCCAAGGCCGACGACAGCTCCCCGCAAGGCCGCGCCTTCACGACGGGCGAGCCCGTCATCATCCCCAATCTGCAAGGATCCAACGGCCTCGCGCTTCCGCCCTTCTATGCGGAGCACGGCGTCGTCTCGACAGTGGATGTGGTCATTCCCGGTTTCCGGACGCGGCCCTATGGCGTGCTCGAAATCGACAGCACGGATCGCCACGAGTATGACGAATACGACATCACCTTTCTGACCGGCTTTGCGAACGTGCTGGCGGAAGCGGTGGCCACGGCGGTGCGGACAAGGGCGCTGCGGGAGGCACTCGCGCTGAAGAATCTCCTGGCGGAGGAATTGCACCATCGCGTCCGGAACCATTTTCAGATCATCCAGAGCATGTTGCGGATCTACGGCAGCGATCCCACGAACGTGGAGGGCGCGCTCGAAAGCGTGGCGCGGCAGGTGGGTGCCTTCGCTGCGGTCTACGACCATCTGCTCGGCACGGGCCTCAGTGCCTCGGTTGACCTCTCGAAATTCGCGCGATCCCTCTGCACGGCACTGGTGCGCGAAACCTCGGTCGAGATGCGCTATGCGCTTGAGCCACTGATCCTCACGACGGATGATGCGGTCCTGCTTGGCATGGTGATCGCCGAACTCGTCTCCAACGCCTGCGCGCATGCCTTCCCGCAAGGCCAAGGCACGATCACGCTGAGCATGAAGGCCGAGGGAGCGAATGGCCCGGCAACGCTGACGATTGGCGACAACGGCGTCGGCTTCACGGAGGATGCGGCCAGCCTACGGCACGGGCTGCGCCTGTCTCGCCAGTTGATCGCCTCCATCGGCGGCACCTGTGATCTCCAATCCAACGGAGACGGTACCACCTGGACGATCAATTTTCCCCAATTGGCCATCCCCAGTGCATGACCTCCGGCGCGGGGTCGAGGCTGTGTTCGGGAAGCGAAGGACGCAGCCCCGCATGCGTCGAAGCCGCGGAGGGAGCGGAAGCCTGCGATCGCACGGCGAGCAAGCGATGATGTCGCCTGGGCCCTTGGAGAACTGGTGCCGACTCGGGGAATCGAACCCCGGACCTACTGATTACGAATCAGTTGCTCTACCCCTGAGCTAAGTCGGCGCCCTCGGTCGCCGGGTCCATAGCGCCAGCGGCGCCGCCTGTCCATCGCCCTTCGCCGTATCCCCGTCTGCAAAGGCCCGTCTTCGCAGCCGCCATGCGCGACCCTATGTCTGCCACTCCCCCGGACGGATGCAGCACCCCATGGCCCTCGAGCCCGATCTTCTTCTCGACCGCCGGCGCCTCAAGCGGCAGGTCGGCTTCTGGCGCGCCGCCCTCATCCTCGGCGCCGTGCTGGGGGGCGCCGCGCTGATCGCTGACGGCCTGCCCGAGAACCCGGCGTTGGGCGGCGAGCACATCGCCCGCCTGCCCATGTCCGGCACCATCACCGACAATCGCGAGCTGGTGCGCCTGGTCGAGCGGGCCGGGCGGGATGCGCAGGTGCGCGCCTTGCTGGTCTCGATCGACAGCCCGGGCGGCACGGTGGCCGGCGGCGAGGCCTTCCACACCGCCATCCGCGGCGTGCGTGCGGCCGGCAAGCCCGTGGTCGCCGTCATGGGCGGCACCGCGGCCTCGGCGGGCTACATGGTGGCGCTGCCGGCCGAGCGCATCTTCGCCCGCGAGGCAACGCTCACCGGCTCCATCGGCGTCATCCTGCAATCCTTCGAGGTCTCCGAACTGATGGAGCGCCTGGGCCTGCGGGCCGAGGCCCTGACCTCGGGCCCGCTCAAGGACCAGCCGAGCCCGTTCCGCCCGCTCACCGAACAGGGGCGGGCCTCGCTCAACGCTGTCGTGCAGGACATGCAAAGTCAGTTCGTCGCCATGGTGGTGGCCGGCCGTAACCTGCCGGAGGAGCGCGTGCGCGAGCTTGCCGACGGCCGCGTCATGACCGGCCGCCAGGCCTTGGCGGTGGGGTTGGTGGACGCGATCGGTGGCGAGACCGAGGCACGGCGCTGGCTCGCCGATACACACGGCCTGCCGGCCGATCTCCGCCTCCGCGACCTCGATCCGCGCGGGACGGCCGAGCGGGTGCTCTCGATGGCCTCGACGCGGCTGTGGGAGGGGGGTGTCGCGGTGCTTCGGGCCCAGGGTTGGTGGCCAGGGCATGTTCTTCCGCGGTGAGACGGCACTCAGCCCTTGCAAAACCTTCCAACTCGGCATGCTATACGAGACGACCATTCCCCTGAGGGTTCCATGACCAAGAGCGAATTGATCGCGCATCTCGCCATGCAGCACCCTCATCTGCGCCTCCCTGACGTGGAGGCTGTGGTCGGCACCATCTTCGAGGAAGTCAGCGCCGCGCTGGCCCGCGGCGATCGCGTGGAACTGCGCGGCTTCGGCGCCTTCACCACCCGCAAGCGCGATCCGCGCCAGGGCCGCAACCCCCGCACGGGCGAGGCGGTGGCCGTGGCCGGCAAGGGCATGCCGCATTTCCGGCCCGGCAAGGAGCTCCGCGCGCGGGTCAATGGCGGCCAGGATCCCGGCGAGGGCGGGTGATCACCTATCTGCTGCCGGCGCTGCTCGCTGCAGCGCTGGCGTTTTTCGCGCTGGCCAATCCGCAGCTGGTCGCGGTTACGATCTGGCCCGAGGGCTGGGTGCTGGAAATTCCGCTGTGGCAGGCCATCCTTGCCCCTTGCCTGGTCACCTTCCTGGCCGGCGCCGTCACCGTCTGGCTCGCCCATCTGCCGGCGCGGCGCGGCGCGGCGCAATTGCGCCAGGCCGCCGCCCTGCTTGACGCGGAACTCGCCAGCCGCGATCCCAGGCCCGCCAAGCCGCGCTAAGGATCTTTCCGAGTCATGCTGCATCGCCCGAACGGCCCCGAAGGGCGGCTGATCGTCGCCCTCGATACCCCGCAACTCGCCCGCGCCGAGGCGCTGGCGGGGCAGGTCGCGCCCTCCGCCGGGCTGGTGAAGCTGGGCCTTGAGCTGTTCTGCGCGGCGGGACCGTCGGCCTTGGCGTGCCTCGCCGCCCACGCGCCCGTCTTCCTTGACCTCAAGCTGCACGATATCCCGAACACGGTGGCGGGCGCGGTGGCTTCGCTCGCGCCGCTGGGCGCGTCCATGCTGACGCTGCATGCGGGCGGCGGGCCCGCCATGATCACGGCGGCCCGCAAGGCGGCCGAGGCAGCCGGCACCGCGCGCCCCATCCTGCTCGCCGTCACGGTCCTGACCAGCATGGATGCCGAGCAACTGGGCGCGGTGGGAGTTGCCGGCGGCCCGGCGCAGCAGGTACTGCGCCTGGCCCGCATGGCCATGGCGGCCGGTGCTGATGGCCTGGTCTGCTCGCCGCGCGAGGTTTCCCTCATCCGTGATGCGCTGGGCGAGGCGCCGATGCTGGTGGTGCCCGGCATCCGCCCCATCGGCAGCGCGGCCGGCGACCAGGCGCGGCTCGCGACGCCTGAGGATGCGGTGGCGGCCGGCGCCGACTGGATCGTGGTGGGCCGCCCCATCACCGAGGCCGCGGACCCCGGTGCCGCCGCCGCCGCCATCACCGCGAGCCTTGGCCGGTGAGGGTCGAGGTCAAGATCTGCGGCGTGAACTCGCCCGCGGCCCTGGCCGCCGCCGCTGAGGCCGGGGCGGATTTCGTGGGCCTGGTCTTCTTTCCCGCCTCGCCCCGGGCGGTCACGCCCGAACAGGCCGGCGCCATCTCCGCCAGTCTCGCCGGCGGGCCGCGCCGCGTGGGCCTCTTCGTGGACCCGGATGATGCGCTGCTGGAAGCGGCGCTGGCGGGGGTGCCGCTCGACGTCATTCAGCTGCACGGCGAGGAGAGCCCCGCGCGTGTGGCGGGGATCCGCGCCCGCTTCGGCCTGCCGGTGATGAAGGCGCTCGGCATCGCGACCGAGGCCGATCTCGCGCAGATCGCCGTCTATGCGCCGGTGGCGGACCGCCTGCTGCTCGATGCCAAGCCGCCGCCGGATGCGGAACTGCCCGGCGGCAATGCGGCGCCCTTTGAATGGCGCCTGGCGCGTCTGGCGCCCATCCCGAGGCCCTGGCTGCTGGCTGGCGGCCTCACACCCGGCAACGTGGCCGAGGCCATCGCGGCCAGCGGAGCGCCTGGCGTGGATGTCTCCTCCGGCGTGGAGCGTCTGCGCGGCGTGAAGGATGCGGGCCTGATCCGCGCCTTCGTCACGGCGGCGCGCGGCGGCTGAGCAGGGGTTGGGAAAAGCGGGCGGGTTCTATATGACAGCCTGTCATCGCCAGCTCCCGGGAATGCCCAGTTGAACCAGCTCCACAAGCCCAACACCTACAAGAGCGGCCCGGATTCCGCCGGCCGCTTCGGCGGCTTCGGTGGCCGCTACGTCGCCGAGACGCTGATGCCCCTCATCCTTGAGGTCGAGGCGGCCTATGCCAAGGCCAAGGCGGACCCGAGCTTCGACGCCGAGTGGCGCCGGCTGCTGAAGGATTACGTGGGCCGCCCGAGCCCGCTCTGGTCGGCCCAGCGCATCACCGAGCATTGTCGCGCGAGCGCGGAGCCGGGGAAGGGTGCCAAGGTCTATTTCAAGCGCGATGAGCTGAACCACACCGGCGCGCACAAGATCAACGCCGTCCTCGGCCAAATCCTGCTGGCGAAGCGCATGGGCAAGAAGCGCATCATCGCCGAGACCGGCGCCGGCCAGCATGGCGTGGCCACGGCCACCGCCTGCGCGCTGTTCAACCTGCCCTGCACCGTCTTCATGGGTGCGACCGATGTCGAGCGGCAGCAGCCGAACGTCTTCCGCATGAAGTTGCTGGGCGCGGAGGTCATCGCGGTGACATCGGGCGCGGCCACGCTGAAGGACGCGATGAACGAGGCGCTGCGCCACTGGGTCGCCAATGTCGAGGACACCTACTACTGCATCGGCACCGTGGCCGGCCCGCACCCCTATCCGATGATGGTGCGCGACTTCCAGTCGGTGATCGGCGAGGAGACCCGCGTGCAGATGCAGGAGGCCGAAGGCCGCCTGCCGGATGTGCTGGTGGCGGCGATCGGCGGCGGCTCCAACGCCATGGGCCTGTTCTACCCCTTCCTGGACGACCCCTCCGTGCAGATGCACGGCGTCGAGGCCGGCGGCCACGGCATCGAGACAAAGACCGGCCATGCGGCGAGCCTGACCGGCGGCCGCCCCGGCGTGCTGCACGGCAACCGCACCTACCTGCTGCAGGACGAGTTCGGCCAGATCCTGGAAGGCCATTCGATCAGCGCGGGCCTCGACTACCCCGGCGTCGGCCCCGAGCATTCCTGGCTGCATGAGCTCGGCCGCGTGAAATATGTGAACGCGACGGACAAGGAGGCGCTGGACGCCTTCCAGCTCTGCTCGAAGCTCGAGGGGATCATCCCCGCACTCGAGCCCGCGCATGCGCTGGCCCATGTGCTGAAGCTGGCGCCGACGCTCCCGGCCGAGACGCTGGTCGTGATGAACATGTGCGGCCGTGGCGACAAGGACATCTTCACCGTCGCGGGGCATCTGGGGGTGAAGCTGTGAGCACGTCCGAGCTTGGGGCGGCCCGCCCCCGCAGCGATGCTGCACCGCGCGCCCAAGGCCGCATCGCCGCCCGCTTCGCCGCGCTGAAGGCGGAGGGCCGTGGCGCGCTGATCCCCTATCTCGAAGCCTATGACCCCGACCCCGCGACCAGCATGGCCATCCTGCGCGGCATGCCCGGTGCAGGCGCCGACCTGATCGAGATCGGCGTTCCCTTCAGCGACCCGATGGCCGATGGCCCCATCATCCAGCTCGCCGCCCAGCGCGGCCTGAAGGCGGGCGCCACGCTCGCCGGCACGCTTGCCATGGTGCGCGATTTCCGCGCCGAGGATGACGCGACGCCGGTGATCCTCATGGGCTACCTCAATCCGATCCTCTCCTACGGGGCGGACCGCTTCGTCACCGATGCGGCCGCGAGCGGCGTGGATGGCCTCATTGTCGTGGACATGCCGCCCGAGGAGGCCGAGGTGCTGGCCCCTGGCGCGATGGCGGCCGGGCTCGACATCATCCGCCTGGTGGCGCCCACCACCGATGACGCGCGCCTGCCGCTGGTGCTCAACGCTTCGTCTGGCTTCGTCTATTACGTCGCCATCACCGGCATCACCGGCACCCGCAGCGCCGACCCCGAGGCGCTGCGCGCGGCGATCCCGCGCATCCGCGCCCATACCGACCTGCCGATCTGCATCGGCTTCGGCGTGCGCACGCCGGAGCAGGCGGGCTTCGCCGCCAAGGTCGCCGATGGCGCGGTGGTGGCGAGCGCGCTGATCGACACGCTGGCGAAGTCGCTGGACGAGCAGGGCCGCGCCAGGCCCGACAGCGTCCGCCGCGTGCTGGACCAGGTGCGCGAACTGGCCGCGGCGATCCGAGGCTGAACATGGCCCCGACTCCCACCCGCCGGGTGTGGGGGTCGCCTTGGAACTGAGCCTCTGGAATTTTTTGGCGATGCTTCTGGCAGGTGTCGCCATTGGCCTGACCGGGGGCTTGCTGGGTATCGGCGGCGGCGTCATTGCCGTGCCGGCGCTGCTGGAAATCCTGGCCCATTTGCCGGTGGAGGAACGACTTTCGCTCGCCATCGGGACGGCGCAAGCGGTGATCCTGCTCTCCGCCATCACGGCCATGCGGGCCCATGCACGCGGCGGTGGCGTGGATGCCGGGCTGCTGCGGGCCTGGCTGCCGGCCATGATCCTGGGTGGCCTGCTGGGCGTGGCCGTGGCGCCCTTCGCGCCGCCGGCGCTCTCGCTCCTGGTTTTCGCGGTGATCGCCGCCGCCCTCGGCACAACGCTGCTGCTCGAGTTCCGGACGCGGGGCGCCGAGGGCCTCCCCCGCGCGCCCTGGGCCTGGTTGCCGCCGGGGTTCATCGGCCTCGCCTCCGCCGCGCTGGGCGTGGGGGCCGGGACGTTGAGCGGACCTATCCTCGGCCTGTTCGGCGTCGGCCTGCACCGTGCCGTTGGCGCGGGCGCCGCCTTCAACCTGGCCATTGCCGCACCGGCGACCCTCGCCGCCCTGATCGCGGCGCCCTGGTCCTGGCCGGGCATGCTGGGGCAGGTGAGCCTGCCGGGCCTCGTGCTGCTGGCTGCCCCTGCCATGCTGGTCGCCCCCGCCGCCGCGGGGTTGAGCCGGCGCTTGCCGCAGCGCGTGCTGGCTTGGGGTTTCGCGCTCTGCCTCTACGCCATCGCGGCGCGCGTCGCGTGGCGTGCGCTGGCCGGGGGCTGATCCTGGCCTTACCCGCCCAGGAACTCGCTGGCCTTGTAGCCTTGGGCGAAGAGCAAGCCCCGCAGATCCCCGTGCTCGATGCGGTGCCGCGCCGCCGCCGCCACGCTGGGCTTGGCGCGATAGGCCACGCCCATTCCCGCCGCCTGGATCATCGCCAGGTCATTCGCGCCATCGCCGATCGTCGCCGCCTCGCTCAGGGCCAGGCCTTGGGCGGCGGCGAGCCGCTTCAGCGTGGCAAGCTTGGCGTCCCGGTCCAGGATGGGCTGGCCCACCTGCCCGCTGAGCTTGCCGCCGTCGAGCAAAAGCGTATTGGCGTGGTGCTCATGGAACCCCACCAGCTCAGCCACGCGCCCCGTGAAGAAGGTGAAGCCGCCCGAGACCAGGGCGGTATGCGCCCCATGGCCGCGCATGGTGGCCACCAGCTCGCGCGCGCCGGGCATCAGCTCGGTGGCCTTCCAGGTCTCCTCCAGGGCGGAGGCGTCCAGGCCCTTCAGCATGCCCACCCGCTCGGTGAGGGCCTGCTTGAAATCAAGCTCGCCATTCATGGAACGCGCGGTGATCTCGGCGATCTTTTCCTTGAGCCCGGCGAAGGCGGCGATCTCGTCCAGGGTTTCGGTGGTGACGATGGTGCTGTCCATGTCGGCCAGCAGCAGCTTCTTGCGGCGCCCGGCCAGCGGCTGGGCGATGAGGTCCAGCGCCGCGTGGCCGAGCGCGCCGCGCACGGCGGCGATGGCCTGTTCGGCGGCCAGCGCGGTGAAGGGCAGGTCCGCGGCCTCACCCTCGGCGAGCCAGGTCGTGGCGTCGCAATCGGCGCCGAGTGCGGTGAGCGCAGCGCGGGCGGCGTGGAGATGGGCAGGTGCGAGGGCACCGGGCTCGGCGATCAGGGTCAGGACATGCGGCATGGCGGCCGGACCATGCCGGGGCGGGCCGCATGACGCAACCGCGCGCGCTGATCATTGCTGGACCGACGGCATCCGGGAAATCGGCCCTCGCGCTCGAACTGGCCGAGCGCTTTGGCGGCACCGTCATCAACGCGGATGCCATGCAATGCTACCGCGAGCTGCGCATTGTCACCGCCCGCCCGCCGCCGGAGGATGAGGCGCGCGCGCCCCATGCGCTTTATGGCGTGCTGCCGGCATCCGAGGCCGGCTCGGTCGCCTGGTGGCGCGAAGCCGCGCTCGCCGAGATGGCGAAGGCCCGCCTGCCCATCCTCTGCGGCGGGACAGGCCTGTATCTGCGCGCTTTGACGCAGGGCCTGTCCATCCTGCCCGCGGTGCCGGAGGCCGCGCGCGAGGCGGCGCGGGCCAGGCTGGCCCTGCTGGGGTCGGAGCGGCTGCACGCCGAACTTCATCCCGACGATGCGGCGCGGCTGCGCCCCTCCGACAGCCAGCGCATCGCGCGCGCGCTGGAGATCTTCCTCGCGACCGGGCAGAGCCTCGCCGCCTGGCAGCGCGAAGCGCCCCGCCTGCCGCCGGCCGGCTACGACTTCCGCGCCATCCTGCTGACCCCGCCGCGCGAGCAGCTCCACCCCGCCATCATCGCCCGCTGGGCCATCATGCGGGCGCAGGGCGCGTTGGAGGAGGTGGGCGCGCTGGTGGGCCAGGGCCTCGACGCCAGCCTGCCGGCGATGCGCGCGCATGGCGTGCCCGAACTCGCCGCCGAATGGCGCGGCGAGATCGGCCGGGAGGAGGCCGACCGGCGCGCCATTGCCGGCACCTGGACCTACACCCGCCGGCAGGCCACGTGGTTTCGCCATCAGGAACTGGTCGCCCTCACCGAGACGCATAGGATCAATGCGCGAATCGCGGGCCTTGCGCAATTTTCAGAAAGAAATGCGCCTGAAATCTTCGCATTTCTTCAATCTGCCGGTTGACGCGCTGCAGCACGGCCCCTAAGCCTGCCCTGCCAGAACACGAGAGATCGCCATGTCCATGACCGCAGCCTCTGCCGCCGACACCGCCGCAATGAGCGGCGCCGAGGTCGTTCTCCGCGCGCTGAAGGACCAGGGCGTGGATGTCATCTTCGGCTATCCCGGCGGCGCCGTCCTGCCGATCTATGACGCGCTGTTCCAGCAGAATTCCATCCGCCACATCCTGGTGCGGCATGAGCAGGCGGCGGTGCACGCGGCCGAGGGCTATGCGCGCTCCACCGGCAAGGTGGGCGTGGTGCTCGTCACCTCCGGCCCCGGTGCGACCAATGCCGTGACCGGCCTGGTGGACGCGCTGATGGACAGCATCCCCGTGGTCTGCCTCACCGGCCAGGTGCCGACGCACCTCATCGGCAACGACGCCTTCCAAGAGGCCGATACCACCGGCATTACGCGCCCCGCCACCAAGCACAACTACCTCGTGAAGCGCAGCGAGGACCTGGCGCGCGTGATGCACGACGCCTTCTACGTGGCGCGCAGCGGCCGCCCCGGCCCGGTGGTGGTGGACCTGCCGAAGGACATCCTGATCAAGCCGGCGCCTTATGTGGACGCGCCCGCCGCGACCACGCCGCATCGCAGCTACCGCCCGGTGACGGCGCCCGACCCGAAGCGCATCCTGGAGGCCGTGCAGGCGCTGAAGCGCAGCGAGCGCCCGGTGATCTATGCTGGCGGCGGCGTGATCAATTCCGGCCCCGAGGCCTCGCGCCTGCTGCGCGAATTCGTGCACCTGACGGGCATGCCCTGCACCAACACGCTGATGGGCCTGGGCGCCTTCCCCGCGACCGATCCGCAATTCATCGGCATGCTCGGGATGCACGGCACCTACGAAGCGAACCTCACGATGCATGGCTGCGACGTGATGTTCAATATCGGCGCCCGCTTCGATGACCGCATCACCGGCCGCCTCGATGCCTTCAGCCCCGGCTCGAAGAAGATCCACGCCGATATTGATCCCTCCTCGATCAACAAGAATGTGAAGGTTGAGGTGCCGATCGTGGGCGATGCGGGCCAGGTGCTCGCCGCCATGATCGAGTGCTGGAAATCGGACCCGACGCCGGTCGCGAAGGACGCGCAGCTCGGCTGGTGGCGGCAGATTGACGCATGGCGCAAGCAGGATTGCCTCGCCTATGTCCAGCAGGGGCCGATCATCAAGCCGCAGCACGCGGTGAAGCGCCTCTACGAGATCACGAAGGAACTGGGCCGCGAGACCTTCATCTCGACGGAAGTGGGCCAGCACCAGATGTGGGCCGCGCAGTATTTCGGCTTCGACAAGCCGAACCGCTGGATGACCTCGGGCGGCCTCGGCACCATGGGCTACGGCCTGCCGGCGGCGATGGGCGTGCAGATCGCGCATCCGGATGCGCTGTGCATTGATATCGCCGGCGAGGCCTCGATCCTGATGAACATCCAGGAGATGGGCACGCTCGCGCAGTATCGCCTGCCGGTGAAGGTCTTCATCCTGAACAACGAATATATGGGCATGGTGCGCCAGTGGCAGGAGCTGCTGCATGGCGGCCGCTACTCGGAATCCTACAGCGACGCGCTGCCCGATTTCGTGAAGCTGGCCGAGGCGTTCCACGCCCGCGGCCTGCGCGCCGAAACCTCCGACCAGCTGGATGACGTGATCCGCGAGATGATCGCGCATCCCGGCCCGGTCATCGCCGATATCTGCGTGGCGAAGGATGAGAACTGCTTCCCGATGATCCCCTCGGGTGCGGCGCATAACGACATGATCATGGGACCGGGGCAGGAGAAGAATGCCGCTTCGGTCACTGATGAAGGCAAGGTGTTGGTATAGTCAGATGTCGGAACCAATGACGCGAACCGCGACCATCGCGGTGCTGGTGGAAAACGAATCGGGCATCCTGGCCCGGGTGGTCGGCCTGTTCTCGGGCCGCGGCTACAACATCGAGAGCCTGACCGTGGCCCCCGTGGATGACGAGAAGCGCCTCTCGCGCATCACCGTGGTCACCACGGGCACGGACATGGTGATCGAGCAGATCAAGGCGCAGCTCGACCGGCTGGTGCCGGTGCATCGGGTGAATGATCTGACGATGGAAGGCCCGCACCTGACGCGCGAGCTGGCGCTCATCAAGGTGGTGGGCAAGGGTGAGAACCGCGTCGAGGCGCTGCGCCTGGCCGATGCCTTCCGCGCCCGCGTCGTGGACGCGACGACGGAGAGCTTTGTCTTCGAGATGACGGGCAATGCCGACAAGATTGACGCCTTCTGCGCCCTGATGCGCCCCTTGGGCCTCAAGGAAGTTTGCCGCACGGGGGCAGTTGCCATCGCGCGCGGCACGGCGCACATGGCGGCCTGATTTTCCGTTTTGACCAAGACTGACAGAGAAGAGGAGCGCCCTGATGCGCGTCTATTACGATCGTGATGCCGATGTGAACCTGATCAAGGCGAAGAAGGTTGCCGTGATCGGCTTCGGCTCCCAGGGCCACGCCCATGCCATGAACATGCGCGACAGCGGCGTGAAGGATGTGGTCATCGGCCTGCGTCCGGGCGGCTCCTGGAAGAAGGCGGAGGCCGCGGGCTTCAAGGTGATGTCCCCCGCCGACGCGGCCAAGTGGGCCGATGTGGTCATGGTGCTGACGCCGGACGAACTCCAGGGCGACCTCTATCGCGACCATCTGCATGCGAACCTGCGCCCCGGTTCCGCGCTCGCCTTCGCGCATGGCCTGAACGTGCATTTCAACCTGCTCGACCCGCGTCCGGACATTGACGTGTTCATGATCGCGCCGAAGGGCCCCGGCCACACGGTGCGCGGCGAATACCAGAAGGGCGGCGGCGTGCCCTGCCTCGTGGCCGTCGCGCAGAACCCTTCGGGCAATGCGCTCGAGATCGCGCTCTCCTACGCCTCGGCCGTCGGCGGCGGGCGTTCGGGCATCATCGAGACGACCTTCAAGGAAGAGTGCGAGACGGACCTGTTCGGTGAGCAGGTGGTGCTCTGCGGCGGCCTCGTCGAGCTGATCAAGGCCGGCTACGAGACGCTTGTCGAGGCCGGCTACGCCCCCGAGATGGCCTATTTCGAGTGCCTGCACGAGGTGAAGCTCATCGTGGACCTGATCTACGAAGGCGGCATCGCCAACATGAACTACTCCATCTCCAACACGGCCGAGTACGGCGAATACGTGACCGGCCCGCGCATCATCACCGCCGAGACCAAGGCCGAGATGAAGCGCGTTCTGGAGGACATCCAGTCCGGCAAGTTCGCCCGCGACTGGATGCTGGAGAACAAGGTCAACCAGGCGAGCTTCAAGGCCACCCGCCGCCGCCTGGCCGAGCACCCGATCGAGGAAGTGGGCGCCAAGCTGCGCGGCATGATGCCCTGGATCACCAAGGGCGCCCTGGTGGACAAGGCGCGCAACTGAGCCTTCGGGTCTGAGCGAAACAGGGGCCGGCGGAGCGATCCGCCGGCCCTTTTTCTTGGTTGCCTACCGGACCTGAACCCGCACCACCTCAGGATCGGCGCCGGCCGCCATGCCTGCATTCACCACGCGGATGCGCCGGCGTGCGGTGCCCTGGGTGGTGAGGACGCGCCGGACCGCTGCGGCCCGCGCGCGGGCGGTTTCGAATTCCATGCGCACGGCATGGCTCGTGATGGTGGCGATTGCCCGCGGATCGGCGCGCAGCCGTTCCAGAATGGGGACGAGGCTCGCCCGGTGCTCCGCGTCGAGCAGCGTGCTGCCGCGCTCGAATCGCAGGAACACGGCAGCGGGCTGGCCCTGGGTCAGGCCGGAGGGCGACGGGGTGTGCGTAGCGGCGGTGGGATCAGCCCGTGCGGCACTCGCGGGCCCGGCGCAGGCTGTCAGCAATGCGGTCAATAAAGCGCCGGCGGCCATGGCGCCGGCACGCAGCCTGCAAGGCATGGGGTGGTTCCTCCGGGGATCAGGGCCGTGTGGACCCCAACACCCGAAGTTCGGGGCGGTTTCCCGCCCCGTGCGGAATCAGCGCTGGCCGCGATCCACCCGAACCTCGACGCGGCGGCTTTCCAGGCTTTCGAAGCCCGGCGTCGCGCCGCGATAGATGATGCGAATGCGGTTCCGCGAAACGCCGTTCTCGATCAGCGTGTCGGCCACCACGCGGGCGCGCAGGCGGGAGAGGATCATGTTCGCCTCGGCCGAGCCGCGCGGGTCGGAATAGCCCACCACCAGCACGGGGACGCGCGGGTTCGCCTTGATGTAGGTGGCGACCTCGACCAGCGCGGCGCGGGCGGGCTCTTCCAGGAAGGCGGACCAGGCCTCGAAGAAGATCGGCAGGGCGCGGTTGGGGTCCACCTGCGGGGCGGGTGCCGCGGGGGCCGGGGCGGGCGCGGGCGGGGCGGCCGTCACGGCGGGGGCAGGGGTCTCGGCGCAGGCGGCCAGCGCCAAGAGGGCGGCGCCGAAGGCGGCTGGGGTGAGGCGGCGGGACATGAGCTGTTCTCCTGGATCGTCCGGCGAATCGGCGACGTTCCATTGTCTTTTGCAACAGCGCCGCGCTGCTGTCACCGCTTGACCCTCGCTTCAGGCCGATGAAGCTGTGCGACATGACACAGACACCCCGGCCCCACCCCACGACGCCACATGTGATGGCGCCCGGCAGCACCTATCCGCGCGACCTGCGTGGCTATGGCGCGACCCCGCCAGACCCGCGCTGGCCGAATGGCGCGAAGCTGGCCCTCACCTTCGTGCTGAACTACGAGGAGGGCGGCGAGAACACCGTGCTGAACGGCGATGCCGCTTCCGAGATCTACCTGCATGAGGTGCCGGGCGGCAGCCCGACCATGGGCGAGCGGAACCGCACGGTGGAGACGCAGTTCGACTACGGCGCCCGGGCCGGCGTCTGGCGTGTCATGCGGCTTTTCGCCGCGCGGGGCCTGAAATTCACCGTCTATGGCGTCGGCCGCGCGCTGGAATTGAACCCGGAGGTCACGCAGGCCTTCGCGGCGGCGGGCCATGAGGTGGCGAGCCATGGCTGGCGCTGGATTGACTACCATTCCATGCCGGAAGCCGAGGAACGCGCCGACATCGCCCGCTGCGTCGAGACGATCCAGCGGCTGACGGGCAAGCGCCCGGTCGGGTGGTACACGGGCCGCATCAGCCCCAACACGCGGCGCCTGGTCGCCGAGCATGGCGGGTTTCTTTACGACAGCGATTCCTATGACGACGACCTGCCACACTACATCGAAGTCGCGGGCAAGCCGCAGCTCATCATCCCTTACACGCTCGACAACAACGACATGAAGTTCGCCGTGCCGCCGGGCTTCGGGGATCCGGACGGGTTCGAGCGCTACCTGAGGGATGCGGTGGAGATGCTGCGCGCGGAGGGGGCGGCGGGTGCCCCCAAGATGATGAGCGTGGGGCTGCATTGCCGCCTGGTCGGCCGGCCCGGACGCGCCGCGGCGCTGGCGCGCTTCCTGGACCATGTGGTGGCCTGCGGCGATGTGTGGGTCGCGACGCGCGAGGAGATCGCGCGGCACTGGTTGGCGACCCACCCGCCCGGATGAGACATGGGGGCGGCGCACCGCCCCCGCGCCCCTAGTCCTCGTCGCTGAAGCGATGCGCGAGCCCGGCCAGGGCCGCGCCGATCATTGGTGCCGCCCAGAACAGCCAGAGCTGGTGCAGCGCGGTGCCGCCCATGATCACGGCCGGGCCCGTGCTGCGCGCCGGGTTCACCGAGGTGTTGGTGACGGGGATGCTGATCAGGTGGATCAGCGTCAGCCCCAGGCCGATGGCGATCGGTGCGAAGCCCGCCGGCGCCCGCTTGGAGGTGGAGCCCAGGATGATCATCAGGAACATGAAGGTCATCACCAGCTCGGTGATGAAGCCGACGGCCATGCTGTATTTGCCGGGCGAGGCGTCGCCATAGCCATTGGCGGCGAGGCCCTTGCTGATGTCCCAGCCCGGCGCGCCGGATGCGATCGCATAGAGCAGCATGGCGGCCAGGATCGCGCCGCCGACCTGCGCGACCATGTAGGGGATCGCCTCATCGGCGTCGAAGCGGCCGGCGCAGACCAGGCCGAGCGTCACCGCGGGATTGAGATGGCAGCCCGAGACATGGCCGATGGCATAGGCCATGGTCAGCACGGTCAGGCCGAAGGCAAGGGCCACGCCCAGCAGGCCGATCCCCACTTCGGGGAAGGCCGCGGCCAGCACGGCGCTGCCGCAGCCGCCGAGCACCAGCCAAAACGTACCCAGAAATTCGAAACCGAGCCTTTGCGGCATACCATGCCTCCTCGTAAATTTTTTCTTCCCAGCCGGAAGCAAGCTACACGTCATTTACGCCCAGAGAGAAGAGGGCATGTAAAAAGCTGATGCGCCTACTCGGTGATGCGCTCGATCCGGTTCACCCGCACCACCTCGCGCCAACGCGTCAATTCGCTCTGCACATGCGCCGCGAACCGTTCGGGCGGGCCGCCTTCCGGCCGGGCGCCGAGGCCGCGCAGGCGGGCCTGCACCGCCTCATCCGCCATCGCCATGTTGAAGAACTGGTTGATGCGCGCAACCACGGCAGCCGGCGTTCCCCGCGGCGCCATGTAGCCGAACCAGGGCTCGATCACCGCGTCGGGCATGCCTGCTTCCTCCAGCGTTGGCACATCGGGCAGCGCCGCGTCCCGGGTGCGGCCGCTGACCACCAGCGCGCGCAACTGCCCGCCACGGATGGCACCGATCAGGGTGGGCGTGTTCTCGAAGAACATCTGCGTGTCGCCGGCGATCACCGCCTGCATGCCCGGGGCGCCACCGCGGAAGGGCACATGCGTCATGGTCAGGCCCAGCCGCCCGTTCAGGAACTCGCCCAGGAGGTGGTTCGAGGCGCCGAAACCCGATGAGGAGAAGTTCACCTTGTTGCCCTCGCGCCGGGCCCAGGCGACGAATTGCTGAAAGTCGCGTGCCGGGTGGTCGGGCCGGACAACCAGCGCGTTCATCACGCTGGCACTCCAGAACACCGGCACCAGGTCACGCTCGATGTCGAAGGGCATGCGGGCGTAGATGGCGGCGTTGATGGCGCAGTTGCCGATGGTGCAGGCGCCCAGCGTATAGCCGTCGGGTGCCGACTGCGCGGCCGCCGCCATGCCGATATTGCCGTTGGCGCCCGAGCGGTTCTCCACCACCCAGCGATGCGGCAGGTCGCGTGAGGCGCGTTCGGCCAGGATGCGCGCGATCAGGTCCGTGGCGCCGCCGGGCGGGAAGGGCAGGATGATCCGAACGGGGCGATCGGGCTGCCACTCCTGCCCCCCGGCCTGCCCCTGGGCCTGCCCTTGGGCATGCGCCACGGCGGGCAGGGCGACGAACAGGGCGCAGATGGCCATCAGGCTGCGGCGCATGGGTTTCCTCCGGTCTTTGTTGCCGCTCAGCTTGGCTGGGCTTGGGCGCGCCGTCCATGGCCAATTGGCCCGCTTGATCCGCCCCCGTCCGCGGCCTATGCTCCCGCACATGGCGATGATGACCGCATGCGTGATGCTGTCCGCCGGGCTCCTGGCGCTCCAGGCCCGGGCGCTTCCGCTCGCCCTCCTTCCGCTTCGACTTTCCCGCCCCTGGGTGTGACACGCGGCCGCGCGCGGCCCGCACCACTCAGGGGACCCTGAACCATCAGGGGCAAGCACCGGAAACGTCGAACCTCACGAGATCGCCATGAGCATCAATCATCCCTCCTTCGGCAAGCTCGACGCTGGCCGCATCATCATCTTCGACACGACGCTGCGCGATGGCGAGCAATCGCCCGGCTTCTCGATGAACCTCGATGAGAAGCTGCGCATGGCGGAAGCCCTGCATGAGCTCGGTGCCGACGTGCTGGAGGCGGGCTTCGCCATCGCGAGCCCCGGCGATTTCGAGAGCGTGCAATCCATCGCCAGGCGCTTCTCCAAGGACGGCCCGGTCATCGCGAGCCTGAGCCGCGCCAATGCCGCCGATATCCTCGCCTCGGCCGAGGCGACCAAGCCCGCCGCCCGCCCGCGCATCCACATCGTGCTGGCGACCAGCGACCTGCACATGCGCGTGAAGCTGCGCATGACGCGCGAAGAGGTGCTGGAGCGCATCACCGAGAGCGTGAGCCTGGCCCGCAACCATGCGGCCGATGTCGAATGGTCAGCCGAGGATGGCTCGCGCTCGGATCTGGAATTCCTGTGCCGCTGTGTGGACACCGCCATCAAGGCCGGCGCCACCACGATCAACATCCCGGACACGGTGGGCTATTCGCTGCCGGCCGATATGGGGCTGATCTTCTCGACGCTGATGAACAAGGTGCCGGACGCGGACAAGGTCATCTTCTCCGCGCACAACCACAATGACCTGGGTCTCGCGGTCGCCAACACGCTGGCCGCGATCCAGGCCGGCGCGCGGCAGATCGAGTGCACCATCAACGGCATCGGCGAGCGCGCGGGCAATGCGAGCCTGGAAGAGGTCGCGATGGCGCTGCGCACGCGGCATGATGCGCTGGGCCTGCGCACCGGCATCGAGAGCAAGCGCATCCTGCGCACCTCCAAGCTGCTGGCGACCATCACGGGCTTCGACGTGCAGCCCAACAAGGCCATCGTCGGCCGCAACGCCTTCGCGCACGAGTCCGGTATTCATCAGGATGGCGTGCTGAAGGATGCCTCGACCTACGAGATCATGACGCCGGAGAGCGTGGGCTGGACCACCAACTCCATCGTCCTCGGCAAGCATTCCGGCCGCGCCGCCTTCCGCGACCGGCTGAAGACGCTGGGCTACGAAGTCGGCGACAACCAGCTGAACGACGCCTTCAAGCGCTTCAAGGATTTGGCCGACCGCAAGAAGGTCGTCTACGACGAGGATATCGCCGCCCTCGTGGATGACGAGGTCGGCCGCGGCAATGACCGCATCAAGTTGACCGGCCTCAACGTCTCGACCGGCATGGGCACGAAGCCGATGGCCACCATCGCGCTCGACGTGGATGGCGACCGCCGCGATGGCATGGCGATGGGCGACGGTGGCGTGGACGCCACCTTCAATGCGCTGCGCCAGGCCTTCCCGCATGAGGTGAACCTCAAGCTCTTCGCCGTGCAGAGCGTGACCGGCGGGACCGACGCCCAGGCGCGCGTGACCGTGCGGCTGGAGGAAAACGGCAAGCTGGTGGACGGCCAGGGGGCGGACACCGACACGATCGTCGCCGCCGCCCGTGCCTATGTGCACGCGCTGAACAAGCTGCTGGTCAAGCGCGAACGGACCGAGCCGCCGCCCGTCGCCGCCGCCTGAAAGCGGGGTAAAGCGGGGGGCGGTCGCCAGCAGCCGCAGCGCCGCGGCTGACCACCTCCTCGGGCGCTGCGAGAGGGGAGAGCGCCGGCCACTGCCACGAGGCGCGCGCGGACGTGCCCGGCGTGGCCGGGACGTTGCGAGAATGATGTCCCGGACAACGGAGGACGCGGCCGGGCCGGTCCGCGTCTTGGCGGCCGATCCCAGGCGTCTGGCCCTGATCCGGGCCAGGGCCGGCCGGCGCTGACGCAGTGGCGCGCGGGCCACGGGTTGCCCCAAGGGGCGCTTGGGGCTAGGGGTCGCAGTCCCACCCACCCCCAGGAAGGCACACCGCATGTTCTCACGCCTGTTCGGCTTCCTCTCCGCCGACATGGCCATTGACCTCGGCACCGCGAACACGCTGGTTTACGTCAAGGGTCGGGGCATTGTGCTGAACGAGCCTTCTGTCGTTGCCATCTCGGACAATCGTGGTCGCAAGCAGGTCCTGGCCGTGGGCGAGGAGGCAAAGCAGATGCTGGGCCGCACGCCCGGCAACATCGCGGCCATCCGCCCGCTCAGGGACGGCGTCATCGCCGATTTCGAGGTGGCGGAGGAAATGATCAAGCATTTCATCCGCAAGGTGCATAATCGCCGCAGCTTCACCTCGCCGCTCATCATCGTCTGCGTGCCCTCCGGCTCGACGGCGGTGGAGCGTCGCGCCATCCAGGAAAGCGCCGAGAGCGCCGGCGCCCGCAAGGTCCTGCTGATCGAGGAGCCGATGGCGGCTGCCATCGGTGCCGGCCTGCCGGTGACCGAGCCCTCGGGCTCCATGGTGGTGGACATCGGCGGCGGCACCACGGAAGTGGCGGTGATTTCGCTGGGCGGCATCGTCTATGCGCGTTCCGTCCGCGTCGGTGGCGACAAGATGGACGAGGCGGTGATCAGCTACATCCGTCGCACTCATAACCTCCTGATCGGCGAGAGCTCGGCCGAACGGATCAAGATGGAGATCGGCGCGGCCGCCCCCCCCTTCGACAGCGAGGAAGGGCCCCTGACCGAGGTGAAGGGCCGGGACCTCATGAACGGCGTCCCGCGCGAGGTGGTGGTGAGCCAGCGCGAGATCGCCTATGCGCTGATGGAGCCGGTGACGCAGATCGTGGACGCGGTGAAGGTGGCGCTGGAGAACACGCCGCCCGAGCTCGCGGCCGACATCGTGGACAAGGGCATCGTGCTCACCGGTGGTGGCGGCCTGCTGTATCGCCTGGACGAAGTGCTGCGCGATGCGACAGGCCTGCCCGTTGTGGTGGCAGAAGAGCCGCTGAACTGCGTGGCCTTGGGCACTGGCCGCGCCCTGGAGGAGCTGAAGCGGCTTCGCCAGGTCCTCACTTCGATGTATTAGGAATGCCACACTCGCATTCGAGTCCTGCTGACAGGTTCTGAGCCACATCCCGCCGCGGGACATGACGTCCCCGTGAGCCAAGTCTCAATCCCCCATGGGGCGGAGCTGCCGTGATCCGTCTGAGTATCCCGCTGCGACAGGCATTGGCCCGGCTGTCCCTGCCGGTGCTGATCGCGGCTGCCTTCGGCATCATGCTGCTGGGCAAGGCGGATGCCCTGCTGATCGAGCGTGCGCGCATGGCGCTGGCCGATGCGCTGTCGCCGATCTGGGCGGCCGTTCAGCAGCCGGTCACGGCCGTCCGCGGCGCTGTGCGGGAGGCGGAGGCGCTGTGGAACATGCGCGCCGAGAATGCACGCCTGTCCGAGGAGAATGAGCGGCTGCGCCGCTGGCAGGCCACGGCCCTGGCGCTGGAGGCGGAGAACGCCCTGCTGCGCCGCCAGCTCGCCTGGGTGCCGGACCCCGCGCCGCAATTCCGCACTGCGCGTGTCGTGGCCGATGCGGGCGGCACCTATGCCCGCGCCGTGCTGCTGGCGACCGGGCCGCAACACAATGTCCGCAAGGGCCAGATCGCCCTGGATGAGCGCGGCTTTGCCGGCCGCGTGACCGAGGTGGGCAGCCGTTCCGCCCGCGTCCTGCTGGCGACCGACATCAACAGCCGCGTGCCCGTCACGCTCGAGGGCAGCCGCGCGCGCGCCATCATGGTCGGCAACAACTCGGCCCGGCCCCGCCTGCAGCATTGGCCCGAGGGGATGCTCCCGCGCGAGGGAGACCGCGTGGTGACCAGCGCCCAGGCCGGCGCCTTCCCGGCCGGCCTGCCGGTTGGCGTGGTGCGATGGACCGAGAGCGGCGCGGTGGAGGTGGAGCTGTTCGCGCATCTGGAGCGACTGGACGTGCTGCGCCTCTTTGATTTCGGGCTTTCGGGCATTCTCCCGCCGGAAGCGGTCGCCCGGCCCGAGCCGCGCGGGCGGCGCTGAGCCCATGGTCTCCAAGGGCCGGCCGGAGCCGCCCATGGGCCTGCTCCGCCGCCTCGACGCGGCGGCGCGGGCGGGGTTTCCGGGGATGTTCACCGCCTTCCTGATCATCCTGGCGGCGGTGCCGGTGGGCATTCCGGGGATCGTGGGCGCGGTCTCGCTGCCGTGCATTTTCTTCTGGACGATCTTCCGCCCGGCTGCCATGCCCGCGCCCGTGGTGTTCTCCCTGGGCCTGTTGCAGGATCTGCTTTCCTTTGCCGCGCTGGGCACGGGTGTGCTCACGCTGCTCATCCTGCACGGCGTCACGCTCCGGGTGCGCGACGTGCTGGCGCGGCAATCCTTCCTCGCCAACTGGCTCGTCTTTTCCGGCTTCGCGGCCTGCGCCGTCACGCTGGGCTGGCTGCTCCAGGCCATGCTCGGCTGGATATTGCCGCCGGCGGCCCCCGGGCTGCACCAGCTCGGCATCGCGGTCGGTCTCTACCCGGCGCTGGCCTGGGTGCTGTCGCGCCTGCACACGGCGATGCGGCGTGCGGAGACAGCGCTGTGAGCCTTGAGCGTCCTGGCCGCGCCCTCCCACGCGCCGGCCGCCCAGCGGCCGGCGCCCCGCGCATGGGGGCGAGATGAAGTTCCCGCGCATTTTCCGCCGGACGAAGGGCGGCATCGAGAACTTCTCCATGCGCGGCGTGAAGCGCGAGGAGGAGGAGCGCCGCGGCGTCTTCACCCGCCGCGCGCTGCTGCTGGGGAGCGTGCAGCTTGGTGTCTTCGGCTTTCTCGGCTACCGGCTGCACAAGCTGCAGGTCGAGCAGGGCGAGCGCTATGCCACGCTGGCCGAGGAGAACCGCCTCTCCGCCCGCCTCATCCCGCCCCCGCGCGGCCGTGTTCTGGACCGCAACGAGCGGGTGGTCGCCGGCAACCGGCTGAACTGGCGCGCCTTGCTGGTGGCCGAGCATACGGCCGATGTCGGTGCCACGCTCGAAACCTTCAGCCGCATCGTGCCGCTGGCCGACCATGAGCGTGCCCGCGTTGAGCGCGACGTGCGCCGTCGCCGGCGCTTCGTGCCCGTCATCGTCCGCGAATTCCTCACCTGGGAGGAGATGGCGCGCATCGAGGTGAACGCGCCGGATCTGCCCGGAATCCTGATCGATGTCGGCACCACGCGCATCTATCCCGAGGCCGAACACCTCGCCCATATCGTCGGCTATGTCGCGCCGCCCGCGGAGCGCGACATGGATGGCGACCCGCTGCTGCAATTGCCGGGCATCCGCGTGGGCCGCTCCGGAATCGAGCGGCACCATGACCAGGTGCTGCGTGGCCGCGCCGGCGCGGTGCAGCTCGAGGTGAATGCCGTCGGCCGCGTGATCCGCGAGCTGGACCGGCGCGAGGGCATGCCCGGCCAGGACATCGAAATCAGCGTGGACACCGAGCTGCAGAAGACGCTGCGCGGACGGATCGAGGAGGGGACCTCGATCGTCGTGATGAACGCTCGCAACGGCGAGGTGCTGGCCATGGCCAGCCAGCCGAGCTTCGACCCCAACGTGTTCAACTCGGGCGTCAGCAGTGCGCAATGGCGGCAATGGACGGCCAACCGCGCGACGCCCTTGATCAACAAGGCGACCAACGGCCTTTACGCGCCAGGCTCCACCTTCAAGATGGTCGTGGCACTGGCGGGGCTCGAGGCGCGCGTCATCACGACTGGCGAGCGCATCACCTGCCCCGGCCATTTCGACCTGGGCGACAGCCGCTTCCATTGCTGGAACCGCAGCGGGCATGGCGGTGTGGACATGCGCACCGCGCTGAAGGTGAGCTGCGACGTCTATTTCTACGAGCTGGCGAAGCGGCTGGGCATCAACCGCATCGCCGCCATGTCCCGCCGCTTCGGCCTGGGCGTGGATCTGGAGATCGAATTGCCGGGCACGCGCCGTGGCCTTGTGCCGACGCGCGAATGGCGCGAGGCGCAAGGGCGTGGCTGGGCGCTGGGGGATACCGTCGTGCACGGCATCGGGCAGGGCTTCTACCAGCTCACCCCACTCAGCCTTTGCACGATGACGGCGCGGCTGGCGACCGGGCGTGCGGTGCAGCCGCATCTGACGCGCAGCATCGGCGGGCGCCCTGTGCGCGGCGGCCGGCCGGAGGATTGGCCCAGCATGGGCATCCCCGACCGCGACATGCGCCTCGTTCGGGACTCCATGTGGGCCGTGGTGAACGAGCAGGGTGGCACGGCGCTTACCTCTCGCCTGCCGGGCGGCTACGGGATGATGTCGGGCAAGACGGGCACGACGCAGGTCCGGCGCGTAACGCGCGAGCAGCGGGAGCGTGGCTTCAACGTCAGCCAGGTGCCGCGCGAATGGCGCCCGCACGCGCTCTTCGTCGGCTTCGCCCCGCATGACAACCCGCTCTACGCGGTGAGCGTGATCGTCGAGCACGGCACCTCGGGCTCCGGCACCGCGGCCCCCCTTGCGCGGGACGCGCTGGTCGAGACCTTCAACCGATTCCGCCAGGCGCCCCCGGGCCCGCGGGTCGCGGATGTGAGGCGCGGGACGTGATGCGGAGCATGACTGCCCAGGCCAATTGCCGCGCCCTCGAAATCCTGCCGCAAGGCGGCCGGCGCGCCCAGACTGACCTTCCCACCGGCGCCGCCCGCACGCGGCGCGAAAGGCAAGGCGGCGGAGCCGCCGCTCGCGGTTTGAGGGCAGCGTAATGTCCACTGTCTTCGAGAAGCGGCTGCTCACGGGGGATCGCGGCGCAGGCATCCTGCAAAAGCTCTGGCAGATCCCCTGGCTCTTCGTGCTTCTGCTCTGCGCCGTCGGCAGCGTCGGCTATGTGGCGCTTTATTCGGCGGGCAGCGGCAACCCGGATCTCTACGCCACCAAGCATGCGCTGCGCTTCGGCTTCTGCCTCGTGCTCATGCTCTGCATCGGCTTCGTGGACATCCGGTTGATCGCGAAGCTGGCACCCGTCGGGTATCTCGTGGGCGTCGGCCTGCTCGTGCTGGTCGCGTTGCATGGCGAAGTGGGCAAGGGCGCGCAGCGCTGGGTGGATCTGGGACCGCTGCAATTGCAGCCATCCGAGCTGATGAAGATCATGCTCGTGCTGGCGCTCGCCGCCTGGTTCCACCGCGCGAGTTGGGATCGCGTGGGCAATCCCTTCTTCCTGGTGGTTCCGGCCATCCTCGTGCTGGTTCCGGTGGCCTTGATCTTCAAGCAGCCCAATCTCGGCACGTCGCTCATCACCGCGGCGCTGGGCGGTGCCATGTTCTGGGCGGCGGGCGTGCGCTGGTGGAAATTCGCTGCCATCATCGGCGCGGCGGTGGCCGCCGCGCCCATCGTCTATGACAATCTGCGTGAGTATCAGCGCGCGCGCATCACCACCTTCCTCGATCCGGAGTCGGACCCGCTGGGTGCCGGCTACAACATCATCCAATCAAAGATCGCGCTGGGCTCGGGCGGGCTCTGGGGCAAGGGCTTCCTGCAGGGCACGCAGGGCCACCTGAACTTCCTGCCGGAAAAGCAGACGGATTTCATCTTCACCATGATCGCCGAGGAGTTCGGCCTGGTCGGCGCCATGGGCACGCTCGCGCTGCTCATGGGCATCGTGGCCTTCTGCTTTCTGGTCGCGCTGCGTTGCCGCCACCAGTTCGGCCGGCTGCTCGCCATTGGTTTGGGGACGAACTACTTTCTTTATGTCTTCGTGAACGTCGCCATGGTCACGGGCAGCATTCCAGTGGGCGGTGTACCGCTGCCGCTCATCAGCCATGGTGGCAGCGCCATGCTGACCACCATGATCGGCTTCGGCCTTCTTATCAGCGCATGGGTGCACCGCGATGCCGAATTCGGGCCGGCGCAGGACTGAAATCCAGCCCCCGCCCGCCCGTCACGCCTTGACCCGGGCGGCTACTGCGCCGTGCTCGCCCGCTGCAGATAGGCGAGCAGGTCGTTCAGCTGCTGCTCGTTGCGGATACCCGCGAAGGACATCGAGCCCGCGGGGACCACGGCTTTCGGGTCGGTCAGGTAGGCCCGCAGGTTGGCCTCGTTCCAGGCCAGGCCCTCACCCGCCTTGGCGCGCATCGGCGCGGAGTAGCGGAAACCCTCGACCGCACCCGCGGCCCGGCCCCAGACGCCATAGAGATTCGGGCCCACGCCGTTGCGCCCACCCTGGTTGATCGTGTGGCAGGCCCGGCACTGGTTGAACACCCGCGCCCCGGCATCCGCGTCCTGCGCCATCGCGCCACTCATCGGGGCCAAGGCCAAGGCCGCCGCCGCCATCATCCAAACCCGCATCAGACCATCCTCCATGCACGTGTGCTCTTGCTGTTAATGGGCATTCCTGACCTTCGTGCAATACCCGGGACATGCTGGCAAGATGATGAACGCACCAAGGCGTTGAGCGGGGGCTGGATCGGCCGCCAGCCCCCATCGGACCAGGCAACGCCCTGGAGCGCGGCCTTCAGCGGGAGAAGCGGATGAGACGAGACGCGACAAGCCGGCACCGGGCCGGCCCGTGATGGCAGATTTCTTCGCCTCCGGCCGCGTGGCCGAATTGATCCTGGTGATGCTGGTGCTGGAGGGGGCCGCACTCGGACTGTATCACCGCCGCACCGGACGGGGGGTCGCGCTCCAGGCCGTCCTGCCTTTCCTTTTGGCTGGGGCGGCCTTCGCCCTCAGCCTGCGTGCGGCGCTGACCGGGGCCGGCTGGCCCCTGGTCGCTGTGCCGCTGGTGGGCGCTTTCGGCGCCCACCTCTGGGATATCGCCGCGCGTTGGCGGCGATAGGCGGCCTTACTGCCCGCCGACCTGGCGCAGATAGGCGATGACGTCGCTGATGTTCTGCGCATTGTCCTTGAAGCCGGCGAAGGACATGGTGCCGGCGGGCACGACCGCCTTCGGGTCGGCCAGGTAGGCGCGCAGATTGGCCTCGTTCCAGACAAGGCCCTCGCCCGCCTTGGCGCGCATGGGCGCGGAGTAGCGGAAGGCCTCGATGGAGCCGGCGGCGCGGCCATAGACACGGTAGAGGTTCGGGCCCACGCCGTTGCGGCCGCCCTCATTGGCGGTGTGGCAGGCGCGGCACTGGTTGAACAGGCGCTGCCCGGCTTCCGCATTGCCGGCGGGCGCGTCCTGAGCGAGGGCTACCAGAGGGGAGAGCGCCACGAGAGCGGCGGCGAGAATGATGGAGCGCATGCGCGGGAAGTCTCCTCGGGATGGGGCACGGCGAAAGCCGAGCCAGTGGGTTGGAATAACGCCCCGAAATCCCCTGAGACAACTTTCTGCGGGATGACGTTTGCGCAACGGTGCCCCTGCGCTACCGTCCGCGGCCAGGCGGGTGCCTAGCGCCAGGCGCGGCGCAGCCGCAGGAAACCGCGGTAGCCAAGCTCCAAGATGGGTGCGATGACCGGCAGCCCCGCAATGCGCCCAAGCCAAGCCCAGCGGGGCAGCGCGCTCCAGAGGGCCGCGAAGGCAGCCGCGCCGCTTGCCATGCTCCCATCGGCGCGCCGCACATGCATGCGCGCCAGCGCGGCCTCACGCGTCAGGCCTGGGGCGAGCGGCGCATCGGGGCACGAGACGTCCACGAAGCAGAGGGCCTCTGCCCCCTCGGCGCGCCGATAGGTGGCGATCTCGCGCGAGCAGACCGGGCAAGCGCCGTCGTAATACACCTCGGTGCGGGCGTCTTGTTGCATGGCCGGCACATGGTGGGCTTGCCGCTGGCCGCAACCGGGCGATATGCCGCGACATGCAAAGCTACCCAAACTGGCTGATCGCCGAACTCCGCTCCGACCATGCCGGCGAGACCGGCGCCGTGATGATCTATCGCGGCATCCTGGCCTTCTGCCGCGACGCCACCCTGCGCGACTTCGCCGAACGCCACATGGCGACCGAACAGGGGCATCTGCGCCTGATCGAGGAGGTGTTGCCCCCGCACCAACATTCCCGCCTGCTTCCGATCTGGCGCGTCGCCGGCTGGATCACCGGCGCGCTGCCCGCGCTGTTCGGCCCGCGCGCCGTCTACGCCACGATCGACGCGGTCGAGACCTTCGTGGATCATCACTACCAGCAGCAACTCGATCGCCTCGATGCCGAGAACATCTTCCCCGATCTCCGCGCCATGCTGGCCCGCTGCCAGGAGGAGGAGGTGCATCACCGCGACGAAGCACGGGAGATGCATGCCGGCGTGGTCGGCAGCTTGGTCCGGGGCTGGGGCAAGCTGGTCGGCTTCGGCAGCGAGGCCGCGGTGATGGCTGCCAAGCGCGTCTGAGGCGTGATCGCCTATCTGACCCTCGCCGCGTCGGCCTTCGTCGCGGCGACGGTCTTTCCACTGCAATCCGAGGCGGTGCTGGTCGGCCTGATGCTGACGGGCGACCATGTGGTCTGGCTGCTCGTCCTGGTGGCGAGTATCGCGAACACAGCGGGCTCGGTGGTGAACTGGTGGCTGGGCGGCGTGATCCACCGCTATCGGGACCGCCGCTGGTTCCCGGCCTCGCCCGAGGCGCTGGCGCGGGCCGAGGGCTGGTATCGGCGCTGGGGCCACTGGTCCCTGATGCTGAGCTGGGCGCCCATCATCGGGGACCCGCTGACGGTCATCGCCGGCGTGCTGCGCGAGCCGCTCTGGCGGTTCGTGATCCTGGTGGCACTGGCCAAGACCGGCCGCTACGTGACGCTGGCGCTGATCACGCTGGGGCTTACCTGAGACGGTTGCGTTTCGGCGGGGCGGTGTCACATGATGTTGACATGCTCGAGCGATCCCAGGACTTACGCCCCCATGCAATCATCATCGGCTCCGGCTTCGGCGGGCTGGCCGCCGCGGTGCGGCTGGGCGCGCGCGGCTATCGCGTCACCGTGCTGGAAAAGCTCGATGGCCCGGGCGGGCGCGCCTATGTCTATCGGCAGGACGGCTACACCTTCGATGCCGGGCCCACCATCATCACCGCGCCCTATATCCTGGAAGAGCTCTGGACGCTGTGCGGGCGCAAGATGTCCGACGACATCGACCTGCGTCCCATCGATCCCTTCTACAAGATCCGCTTCGACGATGGCGAAACCTTCGCCTGCACGGCCGACCTCCCGGCCATGCGCGCCGAAGTCGCGCGCATCTCGCCCGGAGATGTCGAGGGCTTCGATCGTTTCATCCGTGACAGCGAGGCGATCTACAAGGTCGCCTTCGAGGAACTGGCCGACCAGCCCTTCCACCGCTTCACGACGATGCTGCGCGCCATCCCCAACATGCTGCGCCTGGGCGGTTACCTCACGGTGCACCAGAAGGTCGCGACCTATTTCAAGAACGAAAAGCTGCGCGTCGCCTTCAGCTTCCACCCGCTGCTGATCGGCGGGAATCCCTTCACCACCACCGCCTATTACTGCCTGATCGCGCATCTCGAGCGGCTGCACCGCGTGCATTACGCCATGGGCGGCACGGGTGCCGTGGTGCAGGGCCTGGTCGGCCTGGTCGAGCATGTCGGCGGCGCCATGCGCTACGAGGCGGAGGTGGCGCAGATCACGGTGGAGCAAGGCCGCGCGACCGGCGTGCGCCTCGCCACGGGCGAGCACATCGCGGCTGATGTCGTGGTCTCCAACGCCGATGTCGCCTGGACCTACAGCAAGCTGCTCTCCGAGACGCCGCGCAAGCGCTGGACGGACCGCAAGCTCGGCCGCGCGCGCTACTCCATGTCGCTTTTCGTCTGGTATTTCGGCACGACGAAGCGCTTCGAGGATGTCTATCACCACACCATGGTGCTGGGCCCGCGCTACCGCGACCTGCTGAAGGACATCTTCACCACCAAGCGTCTGGCCAAGGATTTCAGCCTCTATCTGCACCGCCCGACGGCGAGCGACCCTTCGCTCGCGCCGCCGGGCTGCGATGCCTTTTATGTGCTGGCCCCCGTGCCGCATCTGGGCAGCGGCACCGATTGGCGCGCGCAGGCTGAGCCCTATCGCGCCGCCATTCAGAAGCGGCTGGAGGAGACGGTGATGCCGGGCTTGGGCGACGTCATCGCCACTTCCCACATCCTCACGCCGCAGGATTTCCAGGACCGGCTTTCCTCGGTGAATGGCGCCGCCTTCTCGCTCGAGCCGCAGCTCTTTCAAAGCGCCTGGTTCCGCCCGCACAACAAGAGCGAGGAGGTGGATGGGCTCTATCTGGTGGGCGCGGGCACCCATCCGGGGGCGGGCGTGCCGGGGGTGATTTCCTCGGCCCGCGTGCTGGACGAGATCGTGCCCGATCCCGTTCCGATGCGTCAGCCGGCGTAGCTGGCCACGCCACGTCGCGCGCGGAACTGCACCGCGACCCGGCGCTGGTGGTAGATGATCAGCGAAATCCCGGTGACGAGCGGGATGGACCACAGCCCCGGATGCAGAGCCAATTCGGGAAAGACGCGCACCGAGCCGAAGGCGAAGAAGGCGGTGTAGACCGAGATCCCGGCGCCCACGAGCGCCTTGATATGCTCGTCCAGCCAATCCTTCTCGCCGCGGACGGGCTTGTAGAGGAAGCGCAGGTTGGTCCCCGCGGTGGCCAGGCCCACCACCGTCAGCCCGATCATCAGGAATTGCCCGATGATCCAGCCCTGGATGGCGGAATTCACGGCGGCCGCGATCAGGATGAATTGCAGCGCGACATTCAGCCGCGTGAGGTTCTTCGCGTGGTCGCGCCGGTTCTGCACGCAGAGCCAGCCATACCAGGCCAGGTTGATGGTCAGGATGCCCATATGCAGCATCAGCCAGCCGAAGATGCCGCGGATGAAGGGCGCGTCGAACATGCCTTCCAGATGCGGGTGCGTCGCCATCGGGTCCATGATGGTCAGCAGGCTCATGCAGACGGCGAAGCTGCCAGTGGCCAGCATGCAGATGGTGAACACCTTGCCCCAGCGCTTGTGGTTCACCCCACCCTTGCGGCCGATCACCGGCACCCAGAAGGCGATGGCGCCGGTGCTGCCGGTGACGATGTGCAGCGCGACCAGCGTGTGAAAGACAAGCAGTTCCATGGGGGGACGACCTCACCTCTTGGGGTGACAATGCGGCTTGACACATGGGCTTGTAAAGCAGGAACGTCGGACCAGTGGCGTGCGCCGGGGATGGGTCGGAATGGTATCGGAATCAACTCTCTACGAGCCGCCGCGGCCCAAGCCTCTCTCGCCCGTCCTGGCCTTGATCCGCGCCGCCGCGCGCGGCGATGGAGACCTGTTGAGTCTGCTTCCAGCCGAGGCCTACCGGATGGCGATCGGCCCGCTCGGCTATTCGCGGCGCTCCATCGTGATCGTGAACGCACCCGAACTGGTCCGCACGATCCTCTACGACACGAAAGATATCTTCCCGAAAAATGACCTGATGGTGGACGCGCTGGAGCCGCTGGTGGGAAACTCCATCTTCGTTTCCAGCGGCCCCGAATGGCGCCGCCAGCGCGCCATGATCGACCCGGCCTTCAGCATGATGCGCGTGAACCGCGCCTTCGCCCCCATGGTTGCTGCCGTGGATGATTGCGAGGCGAAGCTGGACGCGGAGGGGGGCCGCTTCTCGCTCGACCTCCTGATGAGCCACCTGACGGCGGATGTGATCTGCCGCACCGTCTTCTCCACCTCACTCGCCACCCAAACCGCGCATGACGTCTTCGAGGCCTTCACGGTCTTCGAGCGCAGCGTGGCGCAGGTGAAATACCGCCGCCTCATCATGGACCCCGCCTTCAAGCCGGTGGCGCAGAAGCCCGAGGTGCTGGAAGCCTGCGAGAAGATCCGCGGCCATCTGGGCGACCTCGTGGATACCCATCTGGCCGAGGGCCACAGCTTCGACGACATCGCAACCGCGGTGATCGCCGCGCGCGACAATTTCGACCAGAAGGCCTTCACCCGGAAGGAATTGCTGGACCAGCTGGGCGTGCTGTTCCTCGCGGGCCATGAGACCTCGGCCAGCGCGCTGACCTGGGTGTTCTTCCTGATCGCGACGCAGCCCGAGGTGGTGCGCCGCATCCGCGCCGAAGTGGATGAGGTGGTGGGCGAGGGCGAGGTGGAGTTCGAACACACGCGCCGCATGCCCTACATCATGAACGTCTTCCGCGAGACGCTGCGCCTCTACCCGCCCATCACCTTCCTGCCGCGCGTCGCGCTGGAGGACACGATGCTGGGCGAGCGGCGGATCAAGCGCGGCGCCATGCTCATGGTCGCCCCCTGGATCCTGCACCGGCATGACCTCTACTGGCGCAACCCGCATGTCTTCGACCCCGATCGCTTCCTGCCCGAGCGCAAGGAAGAGCTGACGCCTGGCGCCTATCTGCCCTTCGGCATCGGCCCGCGCGTCTGCGTCGGTGCGGCTTTCGCGCAGACCGAGGCCGCGCTGATCGTGGCGCGGTTGATCCGCCGCTACGACTTCCACCTGGAGGAAGCCGAGAAGGTGCGCCCCGCCGCGCGCCTCACCACGCGGCCGACGAAGCAGATCATGTGTCGCGTGACACGCGCGGGGCAAAGGCCCGTCACCCGCGCCAGATGACGCGGACGGTCCTGCTCACGCTGGGCCGCTTGCCCAAGGCGCTCGACATCGCGCGCAGCTTCGCGGCGAATGGCTGGCGCGTGGTGATCGCGGAGCCCTTCAAGCGCCACCTCGCGGGTGCGTCGAACAGCGTGGCGAAAAGCGTGCAGGTGACGGCGCCGACCGTGAGCAAGCAGCGCTACCTGGAGGAGCTCGCCGCCATCGTCGGGGCGGAGCAGGTGGAACTGGTAGTGCCCGTCTCGGAGGAGACGATGCACGTCACCTTCCTGCGCGCGCTGGTGCCGGATCACGTCCGCATCTTCACCATGCCGCCCGAGGCACTGCTGCCCGCCTATGACAAGCACGGCTTCATCCACCTGGCCGAGGCGGCCGGCGTGAGCGTGCCCAAGACCCATGCCATCGGCACGCCGGAAGCCGCGGCCCTGGCGCAATCGGGCGCCGTGGTGGTGAAGCCCGTGCATTCCTGCTCCGGACGGGGCGTCCGCATCGTGCCGCAAGCTTCGGCCCTTCCCGTCGAGACGGGCAGTGTCGTCCAGCGCTTCATCCCGGGCGAGGTGCATTCCTCCTGCTCCGTCGCGCATGAGGGGCGCGTACTCTCCACCGTGATCTACCGCGGCGCGCTGTTCTCGGGCTCCGTCGCCATCGCCTTCGAGCGTCTGGTGAACCCGGTGCTTTTCGAGCAATGGATCGAACGCTTCGTGGCCCATGTGAACTGGACGGGCTTCATCTCCTTCGATTTCGTGCTGGACGAAGACGGTGTGCCGCACGGCATCGAGTGCAACCCGCGCACCACGAGCGGCCTGCATTTCTTCGAGACGGCGGATATCGCCCCTGCCATTCTCGAAGCCCGCCCGCCGCGCCACCGCGAAACGCTCCGGCTGCAGCAATTTTATTCCTGCCTGACCGAGACGCAGAAATCCGTCCTCACGCCGCGCCATTTCCCGCGCAACCTGCGCGCCCTCTTCACCACGCCCGATGTCACCTGGGATGCGCAGGACAAGCGCCCCTTCCTGACGATGACCTGGACGTCGTGGGAAATCATCCAGCGCGCGATGAAGGCGGGCACGACCTTCGGCGAGGTCGCGACGCTCGATGTCGGCTGGTACGAGGGTTAGAGCCTGATCGCCTTTGGTGGCTTCACCAAAGGCGTGAATCAGTCTCTCAGCAATGGCCTAGCCGAGTGCGGCGATGACCCAGCGCGCCACCTCGGCCGTGCCGTGCTGGCCGCCGATATCGGGCGTGCGCAACCCTTCCGCGAAGGCCTGGTCCACTGCCGCCCGGATCTCGGCCGCCGCCTCGCGCAGCGCATCCCCGCCGCCACGCAACGCCAGCCACTCCAGCATCATGGCGCCAGAAAGAATCATGGCCGTCGGGTTGGCCAGGCCCTGGCCCGCGATATCAGGCGCCGTGCCGTGGCTCGGCTGGAACACCGCATGGTCGGTGCCGAGATCGGCCGAGGGCGCGAAGCCCATGCCGCCGATCAAGCCGGCCGCGAGGTCGGAGAGGATGTCGCCGAACATGTTCTCGGTGGGCAGCACGTCGAAATCCCAGGGGCGGCGGATCAGGTCCAGCGCCATCGCATCCACGTAATGCGCGTCATGTCGGATGCCGGGATATTCGGCCGCAACTTCGCCGAAGACCTCGCGCAGCCAGGCGAAGGCGCGGAACACATTGGCCTTGTCCACCAGCGTGACGCGCCCCGGCCGACCGAGGCGCGCGGCGCGCTCGCCTGCCAGCTCGAACGACATGCGCGCCAGCGCGAGGGAGGTGGGGCGCGTCAGCCGCAGCGTCTCCTCCGCCATCTCGGGCGTGACCAGGCCGCGATCTTTGGAGAAGAACAGCCCCTCCGTGCTCTCCCGCAGGATCACGAAATCCATCTTGGCCGCGCGGGGGTCGCGCAGGGGCATGGGCACGCCCGGAATGGCGCGAATCGGCCGCACACCGCCGAACAGGCCGAGGCGCATGCGCAGCGTGATCTGTGGCGCGAGCTCCGTGCCATCATCGCGGCGAATTCCGGGCCAGCCCATGGCGCCGAGCAGGATGGCATCGGCCGCGCGGCAGCGCTCGAACACCGCCTCGGAGAGATCATCGCCCGTGTCCCGATAGGCCATGGCGCCGGCCTGATGCGCGGTGAAGCGCAGGCCAAGCCTGTGGCGTGCCTCCACCACTTCGAGCACGGCGACGCCAGCCTGCATGACCTCGGGGCCGATGCCGTCGCCGCCCAGCACGGCAATGTCGAAACTGTTCATCGGCTTGCGCTTCCCCTCATTTGGCCCCCAGGCTAGCGCGCAGAACCAAGGCGGCAAGCCTGACCCGGAGGAAGAACACCATGATCGCATCCCGCCGCGCCCTGCTGGCCGCGCCCGCCCTCCTGCCTGCCATGGCGCATGCCCAGGGCGCCTGGCCCGACCGGCCGGTCCGCATCATCGTGCCCTTCCCGCCCGGCCAGGCGGCGGACCTCTTCACGCGCCTGGTGGCGGACCAGTTGTCGCAACGCTGGCCGCAGCGTGTCGTGGTGGAGAATCGCGGCGGTGGCGCCGGCGCGCCCGCATTGGAAGCCGGCGCTCGCGCCGCCCCCGATGGCTACACGCTGATCGCCGGCACCTCGGGCACGCTGGGCGTGAACCCCTCGGTGCTGCCGCGCATCCCGTATGATGCCGAGCGCGACTTCGCCGCCATCACCAACATCGCCATGGTGCCCCTGCTGCTGGTGGCGCATCCGAGCTTTCCTGGCCGCACCGTCCAGGAGATGGCGGCCGCCGTGCGCGCCCGCCCGGGCGAGGTGAACATCGCCTCCGCCGGCCCCGCCACCAGTCAGCACATGGCGACGGAGTTGCTGCAGCTGCGCACCGGGCTGCGCTTCAACATCGTGCATTACCGCGGCTCCGGCCCCGGCATGGCGGACCTGCTGGCGGGCAACGTGCCCTTGATGATGGACAGCGTGGCCAGCGCCCTGCCGCAGATCCAGGCCGGGCGCGTGCGCGCGCTGGCGGTGGCCCAGCCACGCCGCGTGCCCCAATTGCCGGAAGTGCCGACCATCGCCGAGACGCTGGCCCCCGGCTATGAGGCGGCGGGCTGGAGCGGCCTTGTGGCACCGGCCGCGACGCCGCCCGACATCATCCGCCGCATCTCCACCGATATCGGCGCCATCCTGCGCGATACGGCGATGCAGCAGCGCTTCCTCGCCATGGGCGCCATCGCGGATCCCGGCACGCCCGAGGAATTCGCGGCCTTCATCCGCGCCGAGATCCTGAAGTGGCGCGAGGTGGCGCGCGCCGCCAATGTCCGGCTGGACGGCTGAGGCTCAGCGCGCGTCCAGCAGCCGATCAATGTCGAGCGTGGACCTCTTGCCGAGATCGGCGCCGCGCTCGGCCAGGAAGGCGGCCATCGCGCGCCGGCCTTCGTCGCGCAGCATGGTCAGGAAGGGCCATTCCGCGTTGAGCTTGGAGGATGCGCCAAGCTCGGTCACGCGGTCCGAGCGCACGAGGTGCAGGCGCATGCTGGCCCAGTGCCGCGCCTCGGCATCCTCGATCCGCGCGGCCCCGCGCCGCAGCAGTGCGATCATCTCCAGCTCCTTCAGCAGGACCGCGTTGAAGGACACCTCGTTCAGACGGTTCAGGATGTCACGCGCGGCGCGTGGGATGCCGGGGCGCTGCACCGGGTTGATGCCGACCAGGATGGTGTCGTCCGACACGCATTCCTGGATCAGTGGTGTCATCGTCGGGTTGCCCGCGAAGCCGCCATCCCAGTAGCCGTCGCCCTCGATCTCCACCGCCTGGAACATCTGCGGCAGGCAGGCCGAGGCCATCAGCACCTGGGGCGAGATCTCCGCATTGCGGAACACCCGGCCGCGCCCAGTGCGGACATTGGTGGCGGTGATGAACAGCTTGATCGGCGCATCGGCCAAGCGGCCGAAATCGAGGTTCTCGGCGAGGATCTCATCCAGCGGATTGGCGGCGGCGAAGGGCGTGTCATAGGGGGAGAACAGGCGCGACATCACGTCCATCGCCACATAGGCGGGCGATGAATCGAGCGTCCAGCGATCGAGCATCACGTCGAGCGGGCCGCGCTTCAGGGGGCTGAAGGCGGCGGCCCTGGAGACGCAGCGCCAGAATTTCTCCAGCGCGACGCGGGCGCCCTGGGCGCCGCCTTCGGCATGGCCATGCGCCAGCACGGCCGCGTTCATCGCTCCGGCCGAGGTGCCGGAGATCGCTTCGATCTTCAGCCAGTCCTCCTCCAGCAGGCGGTCGAGCACGCCCCAGGTGAAGGCGCCATGGCTGCCACCGCCCTGCAGGCCGAGGTCGATCAGCAGGGGTTCGCGCTTGGCGGGCAGGGGCCGGGCGGGCTGTGGCCTGGCGGGCTGGCGTCGCGGGTTCGCGCGGTTCGGGGATTGGGCCATCATGTCCTCGTGATCGGTTGAGGCGGGCCGGGGTCGCGGCCGGAAAGCAGGTCCGCCACCCAGCGCGACCCCGGGAATTGCTGGCAGATGGTGAGGGTGGCGATCAAGACCGGCACGCCGATGAAGGCGCCCGGAATGCCCCAGAGGAAAGAGCCCAGGAACACCGCCAGCAGCACCATGAAGGAGGAGACGGCCAAAGTTTTCCCGGCCAGGAGCGGCTCGATGTAGCTGCCCGAGATGGTCTGGATCAGGTTCAGGCTGACGAAGACCACCAGCGCCACCTCCCAGGAGGCGAATTGCAGGATGGCGAAGATCGTGGGGAACAGCGTCGCCACCAGGGGACCGATGAACGGGATGTAGTTCAGCACGAAGGCGATGATGCCCCATTCGGCCGCGAGGTCGAGGCCCATGAAGCTCGCGAAGCCCCAGACGCAGAGGCCCGTGACGACGCTCATGATGCTGCGCACCAGCATGTAGACGCGGAATTTTTGCGCGGTGGCAGCGGCCGCGCGGAGCAGGGCGGCCGGCGTCTCGCCCGGCATGCGGGCCATCTGCCGCTGCACCACCTCCACCTCGAGCAGGCCGAGCACGAGGAAGACCACGGTGACGATGGTGAAGCTGACGATGCCCTGCAGCCGGCCCGTGACCTCCTGCGCGATGCGCACCAGCCCGCGTGTGTTGAAGTTCTCGGCGAAGACGCTGGCCACTTCGATGCCGCGCGCCTCCAGGAAGGCAAGCTTCTGCGCGTAGAGGATCTGCAACTGTGTGGAGTTGCCCACCACCCATTGCGCCACCCCGCCAAAGGCCCAGGCGATCAGCAGCGCCATGCCCACCAGTGCCACGAGCGCCACCGCCATGGTGACGAGCATCGCGAGCGGCCCGCCGAGCAGCCCCGCGAGCCGCCGTTGCAGTGGCCAGACCAGCGCGATGATGAAAATGGCAAAGAGGATGGGCACGACGAGGGACTGCGCCAGCACCATGGCGCCCGCCACCAGGATCGCCGCGCAAAGGCCGAGCAGCATGTGAGGGCTCCTTCGGGCCGCGTCCTGACGCCGGCCCCACCAGTGCCTTCTATCGCATGGCCTTTTCGCGCTGCACAACCAGCGCGACCGAGGCTGGGATGCTGGGTGCAGCGGCGGGACGAACTTCCCTGGCGCTGAGCCAGGCCGGCATGCATGATGGTGGAGGAAAATTCATAACACGAGGAGACACATCATGGGTGTGGAATTCGCCGCCGAGCGCCGTCTGCTGAACGAGGACGAGTTCGCTCCCGTCGTCAGCAGCCATTACCCGGAATTGGCCGCCCTGCCGCATGAGGAACTGGTCAGTCTGGCCCGCTGGCTGCGCAGCCAGCACGCCCGCGCGCGGGACATCATCCGCGGCCAGCGCCGGGTGCATCGCGGCAAGGCCGAGGCGCGCGGTACGGCCGCCGAGACGGCGAGCGACCGCGGCCTCGCCGACAAGAAGCAGGTCTATGCCCGTGGCCTGAAGCGGGTGAATGCCCGCCTCGCCGCCCTGCGCGCCGAGACGAAGCGCGCGGAAGCGACCGCTGCCCTGCGCGAGGCCCTGGCGCGCCGCCAGGCCGCGGCGCAACACCATCCGGACGCAGGGGCCACCGCTGGCTCCGGCGCCGCGTCGCGCCCCAATCCGAAGCGGCGAGGCATCATCACGGGCGGGCGCGTCGGCAGCGTCTCCCAGGCCGGGCGCAATGCCCAGGCGGCACGGGACGCGCGCGGCTGAGGCAGCGCGATGTGGTGGGCGCCAGACGGCCCCGCCGCTACTGCATGAACCAGCCATGGCTCACCACCAGCGACTGGCCGGTGAGCGCGTTGGAGCCGAAGCTGGCGAAGAACAGCGTGGCCTCCGCCACATCCTGGACCGTGGTGAATTCGCCATCCACGGTCTCCTTCAGCATGACGTTCTTCACCACCTCCGCCTCGGAAAGGCCGAGCTCCTTGGCCTGTTCGGGGATCTGCTTCTCCACGAGCGGCGTGCGCACGAAGCCCGGGCAAATGACGTTGGCGCGCACGCCATGCTTGGCCCCCTCCTTCGCCACCACCTTGGCGAGGCCGATCAGCCCGTGCTTGGCGGTCACATAGGGCGCCTTGAGCTGCGACGCCTCCTTCGAGTGCACCGAGCCCATGTAGATGATGCTGCCGCCGCCCGGCCGGCTGTACATGTGCCGCAGCACCGCGCGCGTGGTGAGGAAGGCGCCGTCCAGATGGATGGCGAGAAGCTGCTTCCACTTGTCGAAGGGAAATTCCTCCAGCGGCGAGACGACCTGGATGCCGGCATTGCTGACCAGCACGTCGATGCGGCCGAACCTGGCCAGCGCCTCGGCGACGCCCGCTTCCACCTGCGCCTCGCTCGTCACGTCCATCGCGACGCCCATGGCGCGGTCCGGCCCGCCCATCTCCAGCGCCGTCGCGTCCGCCGCCGCCTTGTTGAGATCGGCAATGATCACTTTGGCCCCCTCTCGCGCGAAGGTGGCGGCAATCTCCTTGCCGATGCCGCTCGCGGCCCCGGTGACGATGGCAACCTTGTCCTGCATCCGCATGGTCAGCTTCCCTTTCCGGGGGTGAGGTAGTCATGCACGACCCGGCCGAGGCCGAGCGTCAGATCCGCCAGGATATGCGTGGCCGAGACGATCTCCAGCACCGGCAATTCCGCCACCGGCGCCAGCGCATGCGGCATGAGCGAGAGCGCGCCGGGTCCCGTCCAGGCGCCCTTCAGCGTCACATCCTCCAGCGTGTATTCCACCAGCTCGCAGATGCGCGGTGTGCCATCCACATGCGGGATGATCTTCAGCAGGAAATTCGGCGTCAGCATGGAGGCCAGCACCGCCGCGTGATCCGCCGGGCGGTGCTTGAAGCCCATGGTACCGGTGGCGATCCGCACCGGCCCGTAGTCGAGCGTTCCGATCAGCGTGTCCACCTCGGCCTTGAGGCGCGGTTCGGCGAGCTTCTTCGGGAAACCCCACAATTCGCGGCCGCCGGCGATCGGTCCCTCGTCGTTGAGGAACATGCAATGGGTGTAGCCGCCATGCCGCCCCTGAAAGGAAACGGGGATCACCTGGCCGCTCTCGGTGTAGTCGCCGAAGCCGGTGGAGTTGGGCATGCGGATGAACTCGTATTTCACCAGGGGCGCATCAACCACCAGCGGTGCAGGGACCAGGCCGCGCAGCTTTTCCGGATCGGTCCGATAGGTGATGATGAGATATTCGCGGTCGATGAAGCGGTAAGGCCCGGGCGGATAAGCGGGGCTGGTCAGCGGCATGGCGAAGGCATTCGCCCGCACGTCGTCCTCGTTCATCGTCAGACCTCTCCTTCATCGGTTTTGGCGCGGGGCGGGATGTCCTGCGTGTGGCGGAAGTCGAAGGCCTGGAAATGCACATCGCCCGGCGGACGCTGGAAGATGGCGGCGTGGCTGAGCGCGAGCTCGGCGTCGGCCTGGCCCGCCTGCCAATGCTCGACCATGCTGCGGCGGGAGAAGTTGTAGTCCTTCGAATCCGCCTCATAGGATTGCGAGCGGTAGATCAGCTGCACCACGTTGTAGACCTTGCGATCGGCGAATTCGCGCAGCATCTGCGCCTCTTCGGTCTGGCACGCCTCGGGCGGCACGTCGCGCAGCAGCACGCTGAGCGCGCCGCGGATGTTCTGCAGGTGCTTGAGGTGATCCGTGCTGGCGCGGGTGCGGCTGGAGAACTGGATCTCCTTTTGCCGGATGGCGACCTCCGTGAGGTCGCGTGGGATTTCGCCGCGCGCGCTCCAGAGATCCACCTGGAAGGCCAGCGTGTCCCGACGCTTGCGGGCCTCCACCAGCCATTGCAGCGGCGTGTTGGAAACCAGGCCGCCATCCCAATAATACTCGCCATCGATCTCGACGGCGGGGAAGCCCGGCGGCAGCGCACCGCTCGCCAGGATGTGCTCGACGCGGATCTTGTCCGTCTCCGTGTCGAAATAGGTGAAGTTGCCGGTGCGCACATTCACCGCGCCCACGCTGAAGCGCATCTCGCCCGAATTGATGCGGTCGAAATCCACGAGCGATTCCAGCGTCGCCTTCAGCTTGCTGGTGTCATAGAAGCTGGTCGCGCCTTCGCTGCCGGGGATCTGCGCGAAGGGTGGCGGGAAGCGCGGCTCGAAGAAGCCGGGGGCGCCGGTCACCAGCGCCTGCGCGGCACCCCAGCGGTCCATCGCCTGGTGCAGGATATTGCCGGCCTTGGGCGGCGTGTCGCCGAACAAGGCGCGCGTGAGGTTGGAGATGGGCCGCTCGGTCACCGTCTCCCAGAAGGCATGCAGCCGCTCGACACGCCGCTCGGGCGCATTGCCCGCGATGAGTGCGGCGTTGATCGCGCCGATGGAGATGCCGACCACCCAATTGGGCATCACCTTTGCCGCCGCCAAGGCCTCATACACCCCGCCCTGATAGGCGCCGAGCGCGCCTCCGCCCTGGAGCAGCAAGGCCACGCAGGCAAAGCCCTGCGGCGCGGCCACGGCTGGCGTGGGCACCACTGGCGCAGGCACGGCTCGGGCCGGCTTGGCGGGCGCGGCCTTGGCGGGTCTTGCGGCGGGGGCTTTGCGCTTGCGGATGGACGGTGCGGCCATGGGTTCATCCTTACGTGCGTCGGAAACTATTCAGCCATGCCGGCCGGCAAATGTCACGGCGCGATCCCGCGTCAGCCGTGTGACAGCGCATCCGGCGCCAACGCGGCGTAGACATCGCCGCTATTGGCCTCGGCCGGCAGGGCGCCAAGCCATGCGGCCATGGTGGTGGCGTTCACCGCATGCGGGAATTCCCATCGCATGCTCTCGCCGAGGCAGGCGTTGAAATGCGGGAGGCCAAGTGCGACGAGCCGCTCCAGGCACGCATGCGCCACGCCGCGCTGGATGGTGGTGAACTCGAAGGAAAGCGCGCGCGGCGGGCGGGAGAGGCCGGCCAGCACCTCCGCCTCCCAGCCTTCCACGTCGATCTTCACGAAATCCGGCATGCCATGCGCCGCGACCAGCGCATCGAGCGTGGTCCGGGGCAGAGGAATTTCCGCGTCCCAGACCTGGCCCTCCCAGCCCGGCGCACCCTGCGCGGCGGCGATGAAATCGGCGCTGGCGGTCGCAACCGTCGGGTTGGCGCTGTTCAGCCGCAGCACCGCTTGGCCCTCGCTCGCGCCGATCAGCGCGGGCACCAGCGTGAAGCCCGTTGCATCGCGGAACAGCAGCCGAAGCGCGCGGCCGAGGCGCGGCTGCGGTTCGACGGCGACGACGCGCGCGCCGATCCGCAGGAAGCTCGCGGCACGGTCCCCCACATGGCAGCCGACATCGAAGGCAAGTGCGGCCTGGCCGAGGAAGCGGCGGTAGAAACCATCCAGCACGGGCTGCCGCGCCGGATCGTGATAAAGGCGAAGGCTGCGGCCGATGGCCGCCGCGTGGCTCACGGGTGGAAGACCAGTGCCGCACCCGCGGCATGGGCGGGCGGCACCATCAGCGCCCCGCCGGGCAGCTCCACCAAGGGCAGATGGCCAAGCAAACGGCGCACCGCCGCATTGCCATCGCCCGTCTGCACCCAGAAGCCGGCCATGAAGGGCAGGTCCGGGATGGCCACGCCGGGCAATGTCCCGGGAAGATCCTCCGGCGCGCAGATGCCAACCCGCGTTTCCATCGCCGGCGCCTGCGGGCCAGCCACGCCGGCGCCACCGGGGAAGCGCAGCAGGAAGCCGCCCGCGCCGCGCGGCTCGATGACGAGGCCGGTCAGCTTGGAAAGGCGTGCCGCCGTCACCGCGGGCTCGGCGCTTACGAGCAAAAGCTCGGTCAGGGCCACGGCCTGGTTCGCGTGGTCCATCCAGCGTTCCTGCCAGATCAGCTCCGGCGTCAGGTGCGTGATGAGCTGCAGCCGCCCCTCTGGCGCGTCGGGATAGGGCAGGCGGGAGAATTTCGCGCGCGGGCCATCGGGCTTGTCCACCGGCCGCTCGAGATGCGCGACACCGGGGATGGGAATGCCCGCGCGGCGCATGCGCGCCAAATTCGCCTCCGCATCATCCATCCCCATGGCGAGGATGTGCAGCCCCTCATAGCGCGCGATGAACTTGCCGAGCCCATTGTCGAAGCGGCCCGGCTCCAGGATGGCCAGCAGCTCGATATAGCCGTGCTTCAGGAAGGCACAGCGATTGCCGGTGGCGTAGAGCTCCACCGGGGCATCCGGCGTGGGGCGCCCGGATTGCTGCGCGATGGGCGAGAGCGAGAAGCCCAGCGCCTCGAACTGGGCCGTGATCGGGCCCAGATGTTGCGCGCAGATGCCGACGTGATCGAGGGCGAGGGCGGTGCTGGTCATGCCGGGTTCTCGTATTTGGGGAGCAGCCATGCGTCGGGTTCCGCCATGGCGCCGCGATACCATTCCTCCACCAGCGGGTGGGCCCGCACTGCCGCCACATAGGCCCGGGCGGTGGCGGAAAGCTCCGGCTGCCAGGTGAGGAAGCGGGCGACGACGGGCGCATACATCACATCGGGGATGGTTAAGGCGCCGCCCATCAGGAAGGGGCCGCCATGGGCCGCCAGCGCCTCGCCCCAGATCGCCTCGATGCGTGCGATGTCGGCGAGCGCGCCCTCGGTGCGGCCACGCCCGGCGAATTCACGCCCCAAATTCATCGGCATGGCCATGCGGAGTTCACGGAAGCCCGCATGCATCTCGCTCGCGATGCTGCGCGCATGGGCGCGGGTCTTGCGCTCGGCCGGCCAGAGCGCAGGCGCGAATTCCGCGCAGTATTCGGCGATGGCGAGGCTCTCCCAGACGCGCGCGCCCTCGTGCTCCAGATAAGGGACGAGGCCGCTCGGCGAGTTTTCCAGCACGGCGGGGCTGCCCTTGCCGCCGGTGCCGGCGAGCGGGAGGACCACCTCCTCCACGTCGAGCCCGGCCAGCTTCACGGCCAGCCAGCCGCGCAGCGACCAGGAGGAATAGCGGCGATTGCCGATGAAGAGGCGACCTTCGGCCATGGTGGTGTCCCTGATTCCGTGCCCGCGTTTTCGCACGCGCGCGAAAGGCTGGCGACACCCCCGCCGCTGCCGTTACCAAGGCGTGTGATCCGCCCGCTCGCCCTCTTGCTGCTGTTGATGGGCCCCGCCCTGGCGCAGGACGTCCCGGCCGCCCGCCGCGCGGCCGAGGCGGAGCGCGCCGCCGCCGCCCAGGCCGCCGAACGCGCGCGGGAGGCTGCCGCCCAGGCCCAGCAATTGGCGGCCGAGCGCATCGCCGGTGCCGCCCGGGTGCAGGCGGCCGAGCGCGCGGCAATCGCCGCCGGGAGCCGCGCCGAGGCCGCCCGCCGCGCGGAGGTCGAGGCGCGGGCCGAGCAGGCCCGCATCGCGGAGGAGCTGGCCCCCCTCATGCCATTGCTGATGCGCCTTGCGGCCCAGCCTGCGCCCATCCTGCTCGCCGCGCCCCTGCCTCCGTCCGAGGTGGCGATGGGTCTCGCGGCACTGCGTGCCATGCTGCGCGAGGCGCAGTCCATGGCCGAGGCGTTGCGCGCCGCCGAAGCCCGCGCGGCGGCCGAAGCGGAGCGCTTCGCCGAGGAGCGCCGCCAGCGCGCCCTGGCCGAGGCCGAGGCGCGCCAGGCCTCGACCCAGCTCGACCGGCAGCTGGAGGCGGCGCGGCAGCAACTCGCGGAGCGCAGCGCCGCGGAACGCGCCGCGGCCGCGCGCGCCGAGGAGGCGGTGGCCCGGGCGCAGAACCTGCAGGAGGCGGTGGCCCGGCTGGAGCGGGAGCAAGCCCGCCGCGCCGAGGCGGAGCGGCGGGCCGAGACGGAAAGCCGGCGGGAGGCCGAGCGCCGGGCCGAGGCGCGCCGCGCGCCCGAGCCTTCACTCCCGCCCACCCCCGCCCAGCCGCAGCCCCAGGGAGGCCAGCCCGTCGCCGGCCGGCTGGTGCGCAGCTTCAACAGCCCGGGCGAGGGCGGGCCCGCACGCGGGCTGACCTTCGCCGCCTCGCCCGGCGCGCGGGTCACGGCACCCTGCGGCGGCAGCGTGGCCTTCGCCGCCCCCTTCCGCAGCTATGGCCGCATGGTGATCCTGGATTGCGGCCAGGGGCAGCATCTGGTGCTGGCCGGCATGGAGCGGCTGGACGTCGCCGCCGGCCAGCGCATCCAGCCGGGCGAGCCGGTGGGCGTGCTGCCCGCCGCCGGTCAGCCGACCCTCTATGTCGAGTTGCGCCGGCGCGGCGAGGCGGTGGACCCCCGCCCGCTGGTCCGGGCGGGCGCTTGACGCTGCCGGGCGAAGGGGCCATCCGCGCGGCACAACCCCTTGAAGGATCGCGCCATGCCGCAGCCCGCCCACCCCGCCGCCGTGAACGGCCTCACCCTGGCCCAGGCGGAGGCCATTGCCGATGCCGCGCTCGCCAAAGGGCGCGAGATCGGGTTGCTGCCGCTTTGCGTCGTGGTGCTGGATGCGGGCGGCCATGTGAAGGTCACGAAGCGCGAGGATGGCGCGAGCCTGATGCGGCCCGAGATCGCGATGGGCAAGGCCTATGGCGCGCTGGCCATGGGCTTCGGCACGCGCGAGCTGGCGCGCCGCGCCCAGGCCATGCCGGGCTTCACCAATGCGCTCTCGGACCTCACGGGCGGCCGCGCCGTGCCGGTGCCGGGCGGCGTGCTGGTGCGCGACGCCGCGCATATCCTGCTCGGCGCCGTCGGCATCTCCGGCGATGCCTCGGCGCAGGATGAGGTCTGCTGCATGGCCGGCATCGAAGCCGCCGGCCTGGTGCCGGACAATGGCGATCCGGCCTGAGCACGCCTTGGGCTTCGCCCGGAGACCGATTCACGCCTTTGGTGAAGCCACCAAAGGCGATCAGGCTCTCACCGATCCGGCTGTCCCGCCGCGAAGGCTCCGCCATCGGTGGGACGCAGTGCCTCGAACATGTCGGTGACAGCGGCGTAGTCGCGGTAGCCGCAACGCGCGAGCGGAACGGCCGCCAGCGTGTCGAAGCGCCCGTCGCGCAGATAGGCCTCGGCGATGTGGACGCCCACCACCTCGCCGATGATCATCCAGCCTTCCAGCGCCTGGCCCGCCGCGTCCTTCAACTGGAAGGATTGCGCCACGCGGCATTCCAGCGAGGCGGGCGAGGCGGCGACGCGCGGCGCCTTCACGATGCGGCAGGGCGCCGTCTCGAGCCCCGCCGCCTCGAACTCGCTCTCGCCGGCGGAGAGCGCACCGGAGGAAATGTTCATCGCGTCGAACAGCTCCCGTGTGCAGAGGTTGAAGACGAATTCGCCGGTCGCGATCGCATTGGCCGCGCTGTGTTTCATCGTCTCGCTGGTGAAGCACAGCATGGCGGGCCGGGAATGCACCGCGTTGAAGAAGCTGTAGGGCGCGAGATTGGGGCGGCCCTCAGGGTCCAGCGTGGAGATCCAGCCGATGGGGCGGGGCGCCACGATGGCCTTGAACGGATCATGCGGGAGGCCGTGGCCGAGGCGCGGTTCGTAGAACATGAAAACCCTCCAAAACTGGCAGTCCTGCCGCAATCTGGCCTCCGGCGCCGCGCCTGGGAAGCGGCTTGCGCGGAGCGAGATTCCGCCCCATCTCGGTCCCGCGCCAACCGGTGGCGCGAATCCGCGTTAGGCATGGGTGGCTTCGCCTGCAGCACGCCACCCCCTGGAGGATGATCCGTGTACAAGGTGCTCTATCGCTTTTCCGGCCACAACTACGCGACACGCATGGAAGGCGGCGGAAAATTCTCCGAAGGGCAGCTCCAGTTCCTGACCATCCCCCGCGTGGGCGAGCATGTGGAAATCCTCGACCACAAGAGCATGTCGGTCGCCAACACCCGCACGATCGACCCGCAGCACAACGGCACCTATGTGGTCGAACGCGTGACGCACAGCCTCGTCGAGAACACGAACGAGATCGTGCTCAATCTGCGCCGCGACTGGTGATCAGCCCCGCCTCGCGCGCCTTGATCTGCATCGCCAGGAATTTCGAGTAGATCCGGCATTGCGCCAGGCTGCCGGCGGTGAACCACAGCCCCTCCTGCGCGGTGGGCCGCCACATGTTGCGCAGCTCGCCCCCCGCGTCGAAGCCCCAGACCGGACCCACGCGATCGGCGACGGCATCGCCGAGATAGGCGCGCACCGTCTCCTGCTGGTTCTTGTAACCGGCGGCGAGCACGAGCAGTTCGGCCGCCACCACGCGCCCGTCCTTCAGGCGCAGCCCATCGGCCACGAAGCGGTCCGCGTCAGCGTATTGCAGCAGGCCAATTTCCCGCCGGGCGATGAGATCCGAGCAGCCGACATTGAAATAATAGCCGCCGCCGCGCTCCAGGTACTTCATCTGGAAGCCCATCGAGCCCTCCTCGTTGTCCAGCCGGAAGCCCGCGGCGGCGAGAGCATCGAGCAGCGGCTGGTCGAGCTTGCGCGAATGGGTGGTGGCGCGGCGATAGGCCTCACACAGAACCGGATAGGGCATGGCGGTGGCCAGAAGGTCGCAATCCGCGATCGGCAGGCCTTCGGTGTAGATGGAATAGACCCGCTGCGCCTCGCTGAGGCTCACGATGTAGGTCGGGCTGCGCTGGATCATCGTGACATGCGCGCCTGACGCGTGCAGGTCCTGCGCCACGTCATGCCCTGAATTGCCGGTCCCCAGCACCAGTGCCGGGCGCCCTTTCCAGCCATGCCCCGCGACATATTGGCCCGAGTGCATCACCTCGCCCGCGAAATCCTCCAGCCGCGGCAAGCGCGGGCGGATGGGGATGCTGCTGACGCCGGTGGCGAAGACGATGTGCCGGGGGCGCATCACGCGCGTCGTCCCATCCGCGCGGCGGAGCGTCACCTCCCAGGCATCGCCCGCTCGGTGGCCGGAGACGAGCTCCGTGCCGGTCCAGAAGTTCAGCTCCATCGCTTCGACATAGAACTCGAACCAGTTGGCGAGCTTGTCCTTCGGGATGAAGACCGGCCAGGTGTCGGGAAAGGGCAGATAGGGAAGGTGGTTGACCGAGGTCTCATTGTGCAGCGTGAGCGCATGGTAGCGCTTGCGCCAATTGTCGCCCACGCGCGCCGCGCGATCCACGATCAGCGTGTCCACCCCCATCTGGCCGAGACGCGCGGCGATGGAAAGGCCGGCCTGGCCGCCGCCCACCACCAGCACGGCGGGGTCGTGGTCGGCATAGGCGCGGGCGCGGTTGCGCTTGTCGAGCCAGTTGTCGCCGCCGAATTCGCGGCTGTAGTCGGGCATCTCCACCTGACCCTGGCCTGCCATCTCGCCCAGCGCCGTCAGCAGCGTCCAGGCGCGGCCATCCACCAGGCGTGCCACGCCGTGCCCCGCGCCATGTTCCGCATCGAAGGCGAAGATCACCTCCAGGCAATCCACGCCGGCGCGCTGCACGCGGCGCGGCGGCGATCGCGCGGGATCGAGGCGGAAGTTTTTCGCCCGCGCACCCTGCAAGCCTGCCGCGATGGCCGGGGCGCCGGAGGTGGTGCGAATTTCCCAGGTGAAGGCCAGGATGTCCCGCCAGTGGCCCTCCGGCTGAAAGGCGCGGCTGACATCGCCAGCCGCCAGCGCGGCTTCGAAGCCGCCGAGCCAAGCCGTGGCGGTGGCGTTGTGATCCATGGCGTTCATGGCGTGGTCTCCCTGCTTGGGGAGGAAGCCCACAGGCTGCCGGGCGGCGCGTCAAGCCGCCCGGTGCATCAGATCGGCCGGCGGCGAAGCCCCGGCGCGTCTCAGCCGACTTCGAGCAGTTCCACGTCGAACACCAGCGTGGCATTCGGCGGGATCACGCCGCCCGCACCACGCGCGCCGTAGCCGAGCTCGGGTGGCAGCACGAGGCGGCGATGGCCGCCGACCTTCATGCCGACCACGCCCTGGTCCCAGCCCTGGATCACATGGCCCGCGCCGAGCGGGAAGCGGAAGGCATCGCCGCGATCGCGCGAGCTGTCGAACTTGCGGCCCTTGTTCTCGGGCGCGGCCGCGTCATAGAGCCAGCCCGTGTAGTGCACCGCCACCGGGCGCCCGGCGGTTGCGACTTCGCCCGTGCCCAGCGTCACGTCGGTGAAGAAATCGGTCATGTGGAATCTCCAGGTGAGGCGGGGGCCGAGGTGTGAAACGGGAAGAGGCCCCCGCCCCGGGGCTGTATCAGCGCGGGGCGATTTCGGAAATCACCAGCTGGGCCGGGATGCCCGCACCGCGGCCGTAATGGCCGATCCAGATGTCGTACTGGCCCGATTGCGGGTTGGGGAAGACGATGCCGGGATCGGTCCCGCGGAAGTCGTCATTGCAGATCCAGCGGCCGTTCGGGAGGTTGATCACCAGCGTCACATCGGTGCGCGCCGTGGCCGAGATGTAGAGCGGCAGGCCGCCGCCGGCGCGGTAGTTCAGGCGGACATCGGGCGGCGTCGCAATGGAGCCCACGCAGCCGGGACCGCCGATGCGCTCGGCGGGGATGGTGCCGCCGGCCGTGATGTTCACGATGGTCGGGTCCGGCGCGAAATTGAAGTTCAGGTTCAGTGTGCCGAAGGAAGGGCGGCGGTTCACATCCTGCGCGACGACACTGCCCGTCGTGATCGCGAGGGCGGCGGCGGCAATCGCCAAGGTGCGTGACAACATGGAGGATCTCCCTGTGGGGTTTCTGGCGGTTGGGCGGCGCAGGGAATCTGCTCGCGGTGCAAGCCTCCTTCGCCATGCGCAATCTTGCAACCCGAAGCTTACCAGGGACGAAAGGCGGATGCGTCAGCGCGCCTCGCGCCGCCACGCCAGGATCGCCACGCCCATAAGCAGCGGCAACATCAGCCAGGGTGGCAGCAGGGGCAGGGCGGCGATGCCCGTCACGGTGTGATCCTCACGCTTGCGCAGCCCGATCCAGCCCGCGCCATGGGCGTCACGGCCCGCTGCGACGGCGCGGATCTCCGGCACGCTCGTGCCCTCGCCCACCCAGCGCGCCGCGCCGCCGGTGGCGTTGACGAGCGCCTGCACCCGCGCGGGATCGGAGCGGAGGTCGCTGAATTCCGGCGGGTTGGCGGGCATGGCGGCGGCGAAGGCCTGGCGGCGCCCATCGCTGACCTGCCAAAGACCAGGCGCCTCAGCCGGCGCTTCCGCCGTGGCACGCCCGCCCGCGCCGGCGGTGAGAGGCGCGCGGAAGCTGCTGCCGTCGGGCGCCGTGATGGTGACCTCCGGCGGGGCGGCGGCGTCCAGGCTGCGGCGCGCGACGAAAAGGCGCCCAGCCTCGATCCGTGCGGTGAGGTCCTCCTCCTCCAGCTCGGGCTCGCGCATCAGCCAATGCGCCGTCCGGCGCAGCAATTCCTGCTGCGGCCCGCCGCCATCATGCCCGCGCGACCAGAGCCAGATATGGTCCGAGAGCATCAGTGCCACGCGGCCCTGGCCGACGCGGTCGAGGATGAGTAGCGGCGCGCCCGATGCGCCTTCCATCAGCGTGGCCCCGGCCCGCGGCTCGGCGCGGATGGTACGGTACCAGCGGCCCCAGCTCGGCTCCGCCGTCTCGGTGTTGCCACCGGGCATCCCCTCGGTGACGGGGTGGCGGGCACCCGCGCCGCTGATGCGCGGGCGATAGGCCTGTTCGATGATGGCCTGCTGTGGGTTGAGCGGCCGGGCGGGCAGTACCGCGCCGAGGGGTGTCGCCGCGAGGCTCGTCGGGCCCACGAATTCGGGCCCGACCGAGACCAAAAGCGCGCCACCGGCGCGGACATATTCCGCGATGTTGCGCATGTAGGTGGGCGGCAGGATGCCGCGATTGGCGAAGCGATCGAAAACCACCAGGTCGAACTCGCGCAGCTTCACCTGGAACAGCTCGCGCACCGGGAAGGCGATCAGCGCCAGCTCGTTCAGCGGCGTCAGGTCATCCTTTTCGGGCGGGCGGAGAATGGTGAAGTGGACGAGGTCCACGCCCGGATCGGCCTTGAGCAGCCGGCGCCAGGTGCGCTCGCCCGCATGCGGCTCGCCCGAGACGAGCAGCACGCGGAGCCGGTCCCGCACGCCGTTCAGCGTGACAACGACGCGGTTGTTCACGTCCGACACCTCGCCCGGCCGCGTCTCCGCAACGAGGTCGATGACGGAGGGGCCGGCGCGCTCGATGGGCAGGGTGATGCGATGCTCGCGGCCGATGGGAACGGCCTCGGTGATGGGCGCCGCGCCGTCCCGGCGGAGTGTCAGTTGCGCCGTGCCGTCCGCCCGGGCGACGCCCAGATCCTCGATGATCAGGCGCAGTTCGACGCTGCGGCCGACGATGCCGAAGCCCGGCGCCTCGATCAACCGGATGCGGCGATCCGTCTCGCCGGCGCGGCCGGGCATCAGCAGATGCAGCGGCACGCCCTCGCCGGGCGCCCAACTGCCATCGGTGGGCACGTCATGCACCTGGCCGTCCGAGAGCAGGAGCACACCGGCGAGGCGCGCGGCCGGGATGTCGGCCAGCGCGCGTTCCAACGCCGCGAAGGCGCGGGTGCCCTGGTTGCCGCCCTCGGGGATGTCCACCACGCGGAGTTCCACATCCCGCATGCGGCCGATGCGTGCCTCGATCGCGCGGCGCGCGGCCTCGATGCCGGCGGCGTGGTTGGCCGCGACGCGCGTGCTGTCGCTGCGGTCCACCAGCAGCAGGGCGATATCGGGCCGCGTCTCTCGCGTCTGTTCGACGAGGCGAGGCTGGGCAAGCGCGCCCAGGATCAGCGCGAAGGCGGCGGCGCGCCACCAGACCCCGCGCGCCCGCCGCAGTGCCGCCGGCAGCAGCGCCAGCGAACAAAGCACGGCCAGCCCCCCTAGCAGCCAGAGCGGCAGGATCGGCGCGAAGTCGAAGGCCAGTGACGTGTTCACAAGCCCCAAACCCTCAACATGCGCGAAGCCCCGCCAGGATCATGACGCCTTCCCAAGGCTCCGCCCTCCGAGACGGCGCGCGGCTCCGACGCAAGCCCCGCGATGGCCCCACAAGCAACGGCACCAAACCGGGGCCCCCGCGAAGACGCCGAAGGCGGGTTCGTGGGGAACATCAGTTTCCGAGCCTTTCCAGGATGGCCGGCACATGCACCTGGTCGCCCTTGTAGTTGCCGGTCAGCGCGTACATCACGAGGTTGGCGCCAAAGCGATAGGCGAGGATGCGCTGGCGCGCGCCGCCCGGCACCGCCGCATGCAGGTTCTGCCCGCGCGCATCCACCGCCCAGGCACCCGCCCAGTCATGCCCGCCGATGACGACGGGCGAGACGCTGTCATTCGCACGATCCTGCTCGCGGCTGACCCAGACGGTGCCGCCGGCGAAGCGGCCGGGCAGTTCGGCCAGCAGGTAGAAGGCGCGGCGCAGGACATGTTCCTCCGGCACCGGCATGAGCGGCGGGATGGCGAGGCCCTGCGTCACGCGGCGCAGCGCCGTGCGCGCGCCCGGCGCAAAGCCCTCGCCCGAGCCCTCGTCGCGCGTGTCGAAGAGGATGATGCCGCCATTGCGCATGAAGCCGTTCAGCGCCGTCGTGGCGGCAGCGTCCAGCGCGGGCGCGTCCGGCCGAACGGCGAAATAGAGCAGCGGGAAGTAGCTGAGGTCATCCCGCCCTGGCGTCACGCCCACCGGCTCGGCCAGGGTGGCGGCAGTGCGGCGGTTCACGAAGTCCGAGAGGCCAGCCAGGCCCTGGCGCGTCGTCTCGTCCAGCGCCGCATCGCCGGTCAGCACATAGCCAAGCCGCGTGACGAGCGCCGATTGCCCCTCCGGCTGTTGCGCCATGGCTGGGCTGGCGGCAAGCAGCAGGGCCAGCACGGCGGCGCGGGCCGGCAGCAGCAGGCCGCGCAGCCGCAGCGAGACCAGCAGATCCGCCGCCAGGATCAGCAGCGCGGCGGCCAGCAGCCAGGGTCCGAGATCGCGCTCGGCCGGGATGCTGGCGATGCTGCGCAAGGTGGTGCCGGCGGGCGGCTGGGCGTGCAGGCTGGGGGCGGGCAGGGTCTCGCCCAGGTTGATGGCGCGGCGATAGCCCTCGCCGCCGGCGGTGCCGTACCAGCCCGGCGGATGGCGGGCGGAGATCACGACTTCGCCCGCAGCCGGCAGGGGCTGAGCGCCGGGCGGCGGGGGCACGGCGCGGCCGAAGCCGTCCAGGGCCTCGATCGGCGCCAGCATCGCCTCGCCTTCCGTCCCCGCCACGCCGCCGGAGAGGGCCACGAGGCGACGCAGCATCTGCACGAAGAGGCCGGAGAGCGGCAGGTCCGACCATTCGGCCGTGGCGGTCACGTGGAACAGCACGATGCGCCCGGCGCCGCGTGTCTCGGCCGTGACGAGCGGCGTGCCGTCGGCCAGCCGCGCCCAGACGCGTTCGGCCAGGCGCGGCGAGGGTTCGGCGAGCACCTGGCGCTCAATTGTGACCTCGGCCGGTACGGGTAGCCCGGCGAAGGGCGAGCCTTCCGGGAAGGGCGCGAGGCGCTGCGGCTGCTCCCAGGACAGGGACCCGCCCAATTGCCGTTCCGCGCGAAGCTGGACCGGCAGCAAGGGGTCCGGCCGTTCGGCAAGGCGTGCGCCGGCGAAGCGGATCAGCATCCCGCCCTGCTCGACGAAGCGCGTGAGGGCCGCAAGCTCCGGTCCCTCCGCCACCGGACGATCGGCCAGGATGATGACGGAGATGGGCCGGGCCAGCAGGCGCTCCACCTCGCCCCGGCGCAACTCGGCGAAGGGGTTCAGCGCGCGCTCGAGGTAGAACAGGTCACCGATCAGCGGCGCATCGGCACCCTCCTCGGCGCCCGGCAGCAGGCCGACGGGGCGGCGGCGGAAGCGCTCATCCAGCAGCACCACGGCACCTGCGCCATTCTCCTCGGCAAGGTCGAGGCGGTGGACGCGGTTGCGGATCTCGGTCGGCAGTTCGAGCACAGCCTGCGCCTCGGTGGCGCCGGCGCCGAGGGCGAAGCTGGCGCGGGCCAGGGCGCGGCCATCCTGGGCGCGTGCAATGAGGTTGGCCTCGCCCGGGACCAGGACGGGCGATTGGCGCACCGTGGCAATCAGCCGGTCGCCCTCGGCGCGGGGCGGGGCCAGCAGCCGCACCGGGCGCTCCTCGGCGCGGGCCAGGGTCAGGTTGGGGCCGAGCCGCGCCATCAGCGCCTCGGCCGCCGCGCCGTCGTGATGCGCGAGCCCATCGGAGAGGTACAGCGCCGAGAAGCGGCCCGGCTCGCCGCGGCCCCAGGCCTCCAGCGCGGCCAGGGCGGCGGCGCGCTCGGGTGGCCAGGCGCGCGGGCGCAGCGCGGCAAGCCGGGGGGCGAGGTCCCACGCCGGCATGGGGCCGATGACGCGCGGGGGTGCCGCTCCATCGCCAGGGGTGGTGGTGAGCAGCGCGGCGGGCCGCCCCTCACGGCCCGCGCGATCCAGTTCGGCCTGGGCGATGGCGATGCGCAGCGGCCAATCGGGGCCGGAGGCCCAGCCATCATCCAGCACGAGGAGCAGCGGCCCCGCGCCAGCGGCATCGCCCCCCGGCCCGAGCACCGGGCGGGCCAGGCCGAGGATGAGGAGTGCCGCGGCCGCGATGCGCATGAGCAACACCCACCAGGGCGTCCGGGCGGGTGTCTCCTCGGAGAGCGGCAGGTCGCGCAGCAGCATCGCAGCCGGGAAATCCATCCGGCGCGGCTGGGGCGGTGTGACGCGAAGCAGCCAACACAACAGCGGCAAGGCCGGAAGCGCGAGGAGCAGCCAGGGGGCGGCAAAGGAGATCATGTGGGCGCCAGGGCCTGCCAGAGCGCCAACAACGCGGCATGTGGCGGTTGGTCCGTGCGATGGGTGGAAAAGCCCCAGCCAGCGGCGCGCGCCATGGTGGCGATGCCCGCCCGGTGCGCCGCCAGCCGCTCGGCATAGAGCGGGCGGATGGTCTCCACGCGCGGCACGAGCAGGGGCGCCTCGCCCTCCAGCCCGTCGAAGCGGATGCGCCCGGCATAGGGCAGGGTTTCTTCGGCCGGGTCCATGACCTGGAGCATCTGCCCACGCACCGGGCGCGCCGCGAAGCTCGACAGCGCCGCCTGAATCTCGGGGATGGGCTGGAGGAAATCCCCGATCATGACCAGGCGCGCATGGCGCGGCACGGCCACCTCGACCGCCGACGCGCCGGCAGGCGCGCCACGCAGCAGGGCCATGGCCAGGGCCGGCAGGGCGGCCCGGCCCATGAAGGCGCGGTGGTCGCCGGGGAGGAGGCGCACCCGCTCTCCGCCGCGCAGCAGAAGCGAGGCGAGGGCGAGTGCCAGCAGGTCGGCGCGGTCGGCCTTGGTCTCGAGATTCCGCCCCGAACGCCAGTTCATCGAGGGCGAGGGGTCGCGCCAGAGCAGCACGGTCTGTGCCGCCTCCCATTCCGTCTCGCGCACGAAGAGGCGGTCGGCCTTCGCACTCTGCCGCCAATCCACGCTGGAAGCGGCATCGCCGGTCGTATAGGGGCGGAATTGCCAGAAGGCGTCGCCATGGCCCGAACGGCGCCTTCCATGCACGCCCTGCATCACGGTCGCGGCAATCCGCTCGGCCGCGACGACGAGAGGGGGCAGGCGGGCGGCCGCGGCTTCGGCCCGAGCGGGCGTGGGCCCGGGTGCAGGCCCAGCCTGGATGGAGGGGCGGGGGGCCGCCTCAGCCAAGGCTGGCCTTCAGCTCGGCGATCACATCGCCGAGCTTCACGCCATCTGCCCGGGCCGCGAAGGAGAGCGCCATGCGGTGGCGCAGCACGGGCTCCGCCAGGGCCAGCACGTCGTCCAGGCTGGGTGAGAGGCGGCCGTCCAGCACGGCGCGGGCGCGGGTGGCCAGCATCAGGGCCTGGGCGGCGCGGGGACCGGGGCCCCAGGCCAGGTTCTCGCGTACGCTGGGCAGGCCGTCCGGCCCCGGGCGCGCGCCGCGCACCAGCTTCATGATGGCGTCCACCACCTGTTCGCCCACCGGGATCCGGCGGATCAGCTGCTGCGCCGCGATGAGTTCCTGCCCCGTCATGGCGGGCGTCGCCCGCGCCTCGCTGGCGCCGGTGGTGGCAAGCAGCATGGCGCGCTCGGCCGCCTCGCTCGGGTAGTCCACCTCGACTTCCAGAAGGAAACGGTCGAGCTGCGCCTCTGGCAGGGGGTAGGTCCCCTCCTGCTCGATCGGGTTTTGCGTGGCCAGCACGTGGAAGGGCTCGGGCAGGGCCATGACCTGCCCGCCGATCGCCACCTTGTGCTCCTGCATCGCCTGCAGCAGCGCGGATTGGGTGCGGGGGGAGGCGCGGTTGATTTCGTCGGCCATCAGCAGCTGGCAAAAGACCGGGCCGGGCAGGAAGCGGAATGCGCGCTTGCCGTCGGCCCCTTCCTCCAGCACCTCGCTGCCCAGGATATCGGCCGGCATCAGGTCGGGCGTGAACTGCACGCGGCGCTCATCGAGTCCCATGACCGTGCCCAGCGTCTGCACCAGCTTCGTCTTGCCGAGGCCGGGGACGCCCACCAGAAGGACGTGGCCACCCGAGAGCAGGGTGATGAGGACCTGGTCCACAACCTCCTCCTGGCCGAAGATCACCCGCCCGATGGAGGCGCGTGCCTTTTGCAGGCGCGCACCCAGGGCTTCGATCTCGGTCATCAACGAATTGCTGTCTGCCACTTCACCCATGTGGTTGCTGTTCCCATATTGACGAGGTGCGGGGGGCGATGCTGCGCTGGGTTTCATCGCCGAACCACACGGTGGATCGCCAGGGAAGACTATGCCGCCCCAACGCCGGATCAAAGCATCGAAAATGACACCCGCCCCCGAATGGGCGCGCCGGAGTGATGATTCCGTGAGCAATCCACTACCGCCTGCCCCCGCGGCTGCTCCCCTGGCTGCCACGGCAAAGCGGCCGCCACCGGGCGCCAAGCGCGATTGCGGCGACCTCGAGATGCGCATCGCACGGGATGGCACCTGGTACTACAAGGGCAGTCCGATCGGCCGGAAGGAGTTGGTCTGCCTCTTTGCCAGCGTCCTCAAGCGCGAGCCCGATGGCAGCTACCTGCTGGAAACGCCCGTCGAGCGCGGCCGGATCGAGGTGGAGGACGCCCCCTTCATCGCCGTCGAAATGGTCTGGCGCGATTGCGAATGCGGCGGCGCCGTTCGCCAGTGCCTCAGTTTCCGCACCAATTGCGACGAGGTGGTGCCGGCCAATGCCGAGCATCCCATCCGCGTCCAGCTCTGTCCCCGCACGCGCGAACCGCGGCCCTACATCATGATCCGCCCGGGGCTGGAGGCGAAGATCAACCGTGCGGTCTTCTACGAAATGGTGGCGCTGGCCGTCACCGAGCGGGTGGACGGGCGGGATCTGATGGGCGTCTGGAGCGAGGGCGTCTTCTTCCCGATCGACGAGGCGGTGGCGGACCCCGTGCTGGCGGCGGAGTGAACGCCGCATCCCTGCGCGCGCGGCTCAGCCACCCCGGTTTCCTCGATTCCCTGCCGCCCACCACCAGCGATGACGGCGCGCTGCCGCATCCGGGCGCGATCAAGCCGGCCGCGGTGCTTGTGCCGTTGATCCTGCATGAGGACGCGCCCTCCATCCTGCTGACGCGCCGGGCGGCGCATCTCAACAACCACGCGGGCCAGGTGAGCTTTCCCGGCGGGCGGATCGAGCTGGGCGAAACGCCCGAGGCGGCGGCGCTGCGCGAGAGCGCCGAGGAAATCGGCCTTGATCCTCGCCTGCCGGAACTGGCCGGCCGCATGCCCTGCCACCGCACCGGCACGGGTTACGAGATCACGCCGATCATCGGCATGCTGGAACCCGGCTTCACCCTGACGCCCGATCCGGCGGAAGTGGCGCTCGCCTTCGAGTTCCCGCTGGCCGTCCTGCTCGACCCCGAGGCACCCCGGCGCGAGCGGAAGGAATGGAAGGGCCGTATGCGGGAATACTGGGTCTGGCCGCATGGCGAACATTTCATCTGGGGGGCGACGGCCACGATCCTGGTGAACCTGGCGCGCGGCCTCAGGGAGGCGTGATGGCCGCGCTCCTGGAATTCTCCCTCTTCGCGCTGCCCTTCCTGGCCTATCTCGTCTGGTGGCGCGTCTCCGGGCGGAAGCCTGGGCATGAGCCCTCCCGCCGGATTCTCATGCTGGCCGCCATCGGCGTGGCCTGCGGCGTGGCGGGCGCCGCCTATTACGGCCTCTCCCGCAGCTTCGACCGCGGTGAACGCTATGTGCCGGCGCGCATCGAGGGGGGCGTGATCACCCCGGGCGAGGGCGTCTCGCGGTGAGCCTGCCGGACTACCTCCGCGCGGAGGGGCCGCAGCGCGTCTTCGCGGCCCTGCCCGGCGCGCGCGCCGTGGGGGGCTGCGTGCGGGACGCCCTGGCCGGTCTGCCCGTGCATGATCTTGACATGGCGGCACCCTTCCCGCCCGAGGCGATCGCCGAGCGCCTGGCCGCCGCCGGTTTCCGCGTGTTCGAGACCGGGTTGAAGCATGGCACGGTCACGGCGGTGCTGGACGGCGCTGCCATCGAGGTCACGTCGCTCCGCCGCGATGTGGCGACCGATGGCCGCCATGCCGAGGTGGAATGGACCACTGACTGGGCCGAGGACGCGGCGCGCCGGGACTTCACCATCAACGCCATGTCCATGGGCGGCGATGGCGTGCTGCATGATCCCTTTGGCGGTCAGGCGGACCTTGCCGCGCGGCGCGTGCGCTTCGTGGGCGAAGCGGACCAGCGCCTGCGCGAGGATTTTCTCCGCGCGTTGCGGTTTTTCCGCTTTCAGGCGCGCTATGGCGGCGATCTGCCCGATGCCGAGGCGGTGCGCGCCATCCGGGCCGCCGTCCCCGGCCTTGCGCGGCTCTCGGCCGAGCGGGTCTGGAGCGAGATCAAGCGCCTGATGGCAGCACCCGACCCGCGCGAGGCACTGCGCCTGATGGCGGAGACGGGTGTGCTGCAAGCCGTGCTGCCGGAGGCCGGCCATGCCGCGCGGCTCGATGTCGCGCAGGCGCGAGGTGTCACGGATGTGCTGCTGCGCATCGCCATGCTGCTGCCCGTCGGCACCGACATCACCGCGCTGGCCGGCCGGTTGCGCCTCTCGGGTGAGGAGGCGGCACGGTTGCGCGCGCTGCATGCCATCGCCGATGCGCCGGGGCCGGAGGAGCGCGATGCCGGGGCGCTGCGCCGCTTCGCCGCCCGGGCGCGCATCCGCAGCGAGGCGGCGCTGCCGGCCGAGATCCTGCTGGTCGCCGCCGCCGCGCATCCGGCCGCGGACTACACGGGCCTGTTGACGGCCATTCCCGCGGGCCTCGGCCCCGCTTTCCCCTTGCAGGGGCGCGATGCGCTCGCCCTCGGGCTGCCGCATGGCCCGCGCATCGGCCTGCTGCTGGCCGCCGTGCGGGATTGGTGGCTGGATGGCGGCGCCCAGGCCGATCACGCCGCCTGCCTCGATAAACTGCGCCAACTGGCCGAAGCGGAGACTTCCTGATAGCGGGTCGCCGCATGAGCAAGCCCGCCGCCTCGATCCCCCTGATCCGCCGCTTCTGGCGCGAGCACCTGTTCGAGCAGAAGAAGCGCCTCGGCCTGGCCGTGCTCTTCACCATCGGGCTGGCCGGCATCACGGCGCTCTATCCCATCATCATCCAGCAAAGCTTCGACAAGTTCGGCCAGGGCGACACCAGCGTGCTCTGGATGCTGCCGCCCTTGATCATCCTCGTGACGTCGCTGCGCGGCGGCTTCATGTATCTGCAGCAGGTGACGATGCAGGCGGCGGTGCTGCGCAGCATCGAGCATCTGCAGAACAGCCTCTTCGTCGCACTCACCCGCGCCGACTACGCGACTGTCGCGGCCGAGGCGCCGGCCCGCCACGCCAGCCGCTTCACCACCGACGCCACCCAGATCCGCGAGGCGCTGACCCGCAGCGTGAATGGCATGGGCGATGTGCTGACCATCATCGGCCTGGTCGCCTCCATGATCTGGCTCGACTGGGAATTGGCGCTGATGGCCGCTCTCCTCTACCCGATCGCCGCTTGGCCGATCATCACGCTGGGCAAGCGCATCCGCCGCGCCTCCTCCGGCATGCAGGACCGTGTCGGCGAGACGAATGCGCTGCTGAACGAGAGCTTCGCTGCGGCGCGGGTGGTCCGCACCTACCGGCTGGAAGCCCAGGAGGAAACGCGCGCGCAGAAGGCCTTCGCGGACCTGCGCGCGAGCCTCTATCGCATCACCTCCACCCGCGCGCGCGTGGACCCCATCCTGGAGGTTCTGGGCGGGATGACGGTGGCCCTCGTTCTGGCCTTCGTCGGCTGGCGCGTCTCCAGCGGCATGGGCACCATTGGCGAGTTCACCGGCTTCGTAGCCGCCGTGCTGATCGCGGCCCGCCCGGTGCGCTCGCTCGGCTCGCTGAACGCCGCCCTGCAGGAGGGCCTGGCCGGCCTCGCCCGCGTTTTCGCCATCATGGATGTGAAGCGCGCGATCACCGAGGCGCCCGATGCCGCGCCGCTGCCCGCGGGCAAGGGCGAGGTGATCTTCGACCGCGTGGCCTTCCGCTATGCCGGAAGCGATGTCAGCGCCATCGAGGAGTTGAGCTTCACGGCCAAACCGGGTGAGACGGTCGCGCTGGTGGGCCCTTCGGGTGCGGGAAAATCCACCGCTATCACGCTGCTGCCGCGCCTCTTCGATGCGACGGGCGGGCGCATCACGCTGGATGGCGCCGATCTGCGCGGCTTGCAGATCGCCTCCCTGCGCGACGCCATCGCCTATGTGGGGCAGGAGGCGGTGCTGTTCGATGACACCGCACTCGCCAACATCGCCTGCGGCCGCCCGGACGCGACGCGCGAGGAGGTGGAGCAGGCCGCGCGTGCCGCCCAGGCGCATGGCTTCATCGCCGCCCTTCCCGCCGGCTACGACACGCCGCTCGGCCCCTCTGGCGGGCGCTTGTCAGGCGGGCAGCGCCAGCGCGTGAGCCTCGCGCGCGCCCTGCTGCGCAACCCGCGCGTGCTGCTGCTGGACGAAGCGACCAGCGCGCTGGACGCCGAGAACGAGGCCGCGGTGCAGGCCGCGCTCGAGACGCTGCGCGCCGGCCGCACCACGCTCGTCATCGCCCATCGCCTCGCCACCGTGCAGAAGGCGGACCGCATCGTGGTGATGGAGGAAGGCTGCGCCATCGAGCAGGGCACGCATGCCGAGCTGATGGCGCTGGAGGGTCTCTACGCCCGCTTGGTGCGGACGCAGGCCTTCACGGCGGAGTGACGCAAGCCAAGCTCAGCCGGCTGATCAGCTGACGACGATGCCCTCCGCGCGCGCCATCGCCACCCAGTGGTCGCGGAAGGCGGCCACGAAGCGCGCGAAATCCGGCCCGTAGAGCGCGGGGCTGCGCGGTGCCGAAGCGAACTCCGTGAGCCGCGCCTGGATAGCGGGCGTGGCCGCGATGGGCGGCACGGCGGCGACGATGCGCTCGCCGATGGCGGGCGGCAGGCCGCGCGGCGCGCTGATGCCGATCCATTGCGTGTGCGTCGCCTGCCCGTAGCCCAGCTCGGCCAGCGTGGGCACGTCGGGGAAGGCCGCGACCCGCTGCTCGGAGGAGGTGGCGAGCATGCGTAGCGAGCCATCGCGCAGCTGGCCCACCAGCGTGGTGATGGGCGCGTTCAGCGCGTCAATCTGCCCGCCCATCAAATCCTGCAAGGCCGGCGCCGTGCCGCGATAGGGGATGTGGTCGAGCTGCGTGGCCCGCGCCGCGCGCGCCACCACCGCGCCCATGATGTGCTCGGCCGAGCCGACGCCCGAGGAGCCGTAGCGCACCGGGCGCGTCCGCGCCGCCTCCAGCAGCTGCGTCATGCTTGTGAAGGGCGAGCGTCCCAGCACCACGGTGATGGTCGGCGCCTCGGCCAGCATCGCCAAGTGCGTGAAATCCGCCACGGGGTCATAGGGCATGCTGGGCAGCACGCCGGGCGCGAAGCCAAAGGGAATGGCGTGCGAGACGGCGAGCGTCAGCCCATCCGGCGCGGCCTTGGCCACGACATCGGCGCCGAGCGTGCCCGAGGCGCCGGTGCGGTTCTCGACCACCACCGAGGTGCCCAGCGCCTCGCCGAGCGGGGCGGCGTAGAGCCGGCCGATGGCGTCGGCCAAGCCGCCCGCCGGGAAGCCCGCCACGAAGCGGATGGGCTGGCGGTTCGGCCATGCGGGCGCCTGGGCCTGCGCAGCGGTCGCGGCCAGCAGGGCAGGGGTGGCGAGGAGGAGGCGGCGTTGCATCAAGTTCAGGCTCCTGGAAGCGGCTTTGCCCCTCCGCGCGCCATCCCGCAGGATTGAGCGGCGCGCTGGGGCATCGGGCGCCGGGGAGAGCAAGCCGCGTGCCGCCCTGCTACATCTGCGCCATGCGCCCCCCGCCCGATTCCCCGCTTGCCCGCCTGTTCAATGCGCCCATGCGGCCCGGCCGCCTGGAATGGATCGGCCTTCGCCCGGCGCGGCGCGCACCCGTGCTCGCGGTGCGCGAGGCCATGGCGGTGCCCGGCCTGGGGCTGGAGGGGGATCGCTGGAAGGGCGCCGTGACGGGAGGGCGGCAGGTGACGTTGATGGCGGCCGAACACCTCGCGGCCATAGCCGGCTTCCTGGGGCAAGGGGTCATCTCGCCCGAGGCGCTGCGGCGCAACCTGCTCACCGCCGGCGTGAACCTGCTGGCACTGAAGGGCCACCGCTTCCGCCTGGGCGGCGCGCTGCTGGAATACAGTGGCGAGTGCCATCCCTGCTCGCGCATTGAAGAGGTGCTGGGGCAGGGCGGCTATAACGCCGTGCGCGGCCATGGCGGCATCACCGCGCGTGTGATCGAGGGCGGCATGATCCGCCTGGGCGATGGCCTCATCCGCGAGGGTTAGGGCCAGATCGCCTTGGTGGCGTCACCTATGGCGTGAATCAGCCTCGCAACGCAGGCCTACCTCGCCACCTGGCCCTTGGCGATGGGCGGGATGAACTGCGCTTCCGTGTCCCACGGAAAGAGAATCCAGGTGTCCTGGCTGACTTCGGTCACGAAGGTGTCCACCAGCGGCTTGCCGGCGGGCTTGGCGTAGATGGTGGCGAAATGCGCATGCGGCAGCATGGCGCGCACCACCTTCGCCGTCGTGCCCGTGTCCACCAAGTCATCAATGATGAGCCAGCCGGTGCCGTCGCCGGCGGCTGCTGCTGGCTTCTTGACCTGCGGCTCGCCCTTCGTCTCCTCGTCATAGGTGACGACGCTCACCGTCTCGATGATGCGGCATTCCAGCTCGCGCGCGATGATGGCGGCCGGGATCAGCCCGCCGCGCGTGATGGCGACGACGCCCTTCCAGGGGCCGAGCTCCAGGAGGCGCCAGGCCAGCGCCTTGCTGTCACGGTGCAGCTGGTCCCAGGTGACGGTGAAATAGCGCTGCGCCATCAGAACATCTTCCCCCCATCGGGCACGTGAATGTCGGGCTTGAGCAGGACGATGGCGCCGTTCTCATCCGGCAGGCCCAGCACCAGCACCTCGCTCATGAAGGGGCCGATCTGGCGCGGCGGGAAATTCACCACGGCCAGCACCTGGCGGCCGATCAGCCGGTCCGGCGAGTAATGCACGGTGATCTGCGCCGAGCTCTTTTTCACGCCGAGCGCCTCACCGAAATCCACCCAGAGCTGGATGGCCGGCTTCTTCGCCTCCGGGAAGGGCTTGGCGTCCACCACGGTGCCGACGCGAATGTCGATCTTCTCGAAATCCGGATAGGTGATCGTTTCCATGCCGCGCCGCTATCCCATTTCCGGGGCGGAGGCGAGAGGGGGGCCGGGTTCCCTGGCAGCCCGGCTTCGTCCAGAATAGAGACGAAACAATTGCCTCTTGAGGAAATCTCCCCGATGCGCGACTTCCACGCCCCCGGCCGCAGCCCCGTCATCGCGGCGCGCGGGATGGCCGCCACTTCCATGCCGGCGGCGACGCTGACCGCGATCGAGGTGCTGAAATCCGGCGGCAATGCCATGGATGCCGCCATCGCGGCGGTCGCCGTGCTCGGCGTGATCGAGCCGCAGAGCACGGGCATCGGCGGCGACTGCTTCTGCCTCTACAGCCCGGCCGGCTCGGGCAAGGTCTTCGCCATCAACGGCTCCGGCCGGGCGGGCATGAACTACTCGATGGAGAAGCTGCACGCGGCGGGCGTCACCTCGCTCGTGGATACCAGCCCGCATGTCGTCACCGTCCCGGGTGCCGTCTCGGCGTGGGAGGCGCTGAATGCGGCGCATGGCCGCAAGGGCCTCGATGTGCTGCTGCAGCCGGCCATCCGCTTCGCCGAGGATGGCTTTCCGGTCCTGCACCGCGTGGCCGCGGACTGGGAGGATGCGGCCGGCAAGCTCCGCCTCAACGCGGCCTCCACGCGCCATTACCTCAAGGACGGCGCGGCCCCGGCCGAGGGCGACATCATGCGCTTCCCGGCCCTGGCCGGGACGTTGCGCGCCATCGCCGCGAAGGGCGCACGCGGCTTCTATGAGGGCGAGGTCGCGGCCGACATCGTGAAGAGCCTGCGCGCGCTGGGCGGCATGCAGACCGAGGAGGATTTCGCGAACGCCCTGCGCGGGGCGGAATTCGTCGAGCCGATCAAGCGCGCCTGGAAGGACATGGAGATCTTCGAATGCCCGCCGAACGGCTCGGGCATTGTGGCGCTGATGATGCTGGGCATGCTCGAGACCTTCGAGGCGCCGGCAGCGGGTCCGATGTCGGCCGAGCGGCTGCATCGCCACATCGAGGCTGCGCGCCTGGGCTATCGCGACCGCGACACCTGGATCGCCGATCCGAACAAGGTGGATGTGCCGACCGAGACGCTGCTCTCGGATGCCTATCTGCATGGCATGGCGAAGAACATCAGCGACGCGAGGGCGATGGGCGAACTTCCCTGGTCCGACACGCTGATGCCCAAGCACAAGGACACCGTCTATCTCTGCGTGGTGGATGAGGATGGCAACGCCTGCTCCTTCATCAACTCGCTGTTCAAGAGCTTCGGCACGGGCATCCTGGCCGAGGGCTCGGGCGTCATGCTGCAGAATCGTGGCTTCGGCTTCCGCATGCAGGAAGGCCACCCGAACTGCATCGCGCCGGGCAAGCGGCCGATGCACACCATCATTCCCGGCATGGCGATGAAGAATGGCCGCGCGGTCATGCCCTTCGGCGTGATGGGCGGGCATTTCCAGCCGATGGGCCAGACGCTGCTGCTCTCCAACATGTTCGATTACGGGATGAACCCGCAGGAGGCGCTGGACGCCCCGCGCCTCTTCCCCGAGAACGGCAAGATCCAGGTGGAGAAGCACATCCCGGCCGCGACCATCGCCAAGCTCAACGCGCTCGGCCATGTCTGCGAGCCGATCGCGAAGCCGCATGGCGGCGGCCAGGCCATCTACATGGACCATGACCGCGGCGTGCTGATCGGCGGCAGCGACCCCCGCAAGGACGGCTGCGTATTGGGATATTGATTTTTCCGCCCTAAGGCGCCGGGCACCGCCTCGGGCGGCTTGGCTGCGCGCCTCAGGCATGGTGTGCCGGGCCGTGAGGTCAGTCGCCGCGCGCCGGCCGCCTTGCGGCCGGATCCTGTGAGGGCGGCGCTTATTCTGGGAAGTGGAGACGGTCTTGACGGAACCCTGTGACCTGACGGCCCTTGAGGCCCGCCGGATGATCGGCGCAAAGAAGCTCTCCGCGACGGAGCTTCTGGAATCCTGCGTGGCGCGCATCGCCGCCGTGAACCCGGCGGTGAACGCGATGACGGCGATGGATGTGGAGGCCGCCCGCGCCACCGCCAAGGCCGCCGACGCCGCCACCATGAAGGGCGAGAAGCTCGGGCCCCTGCACGGCCTGCCGCTCGGCATCAAGGATCTGGAGGCGACCAAGGGCCTGCGCACCACCTGGGGCAGCCCGCTCTTTGCCGATCATGTGCCCGACCATGACGAGGGCATGGTCCGCCGCCTGCGCGAGGCGGGCGGCAATGTGCTGGGCAAGACCAACGTCCCCGAGTTCGGCCTGGGCGCGAACAGTCGCAATACGGTCTGGGGCGCCACGGGCAACGCCTTCAACCCGGTCTACAACGCCGCCGGTTCCTCGGGCGGTTCGGCCGTGGCGCTGGCCACCAACATGATCCCGCTGGCCTCGGGCAGCGACACCGGCGGCTCGCTGCGCAACCCCGCCGCCTTCAACGGCATCGTGGGCTATCGCCCGTCTTCGGGCCTGGTGCCGAGTGAACGGCGCGGCCATGGCTGGTCGCCCTTGCCGATGCTGGGCCCGATGGCGCGCAACGTGCCCGACCTCGCCTTCATGCTCGCCGCCATGGCGAGCGACGACGTGGCGGACCCGCTGGCCTACAGCTTCCCCGGTGTCGCGATGCGCGAGCGGCCGGAGCTGTTCCACCCGGTCCAGCCGGCCGATCTCGCCTCGATGAAGCTCGCCTTCACCGAGGATTTCGGGATCGCGCCCACGGAATCCATCGTCCGCCGCGCCTTCCAGAAGGTGGTGGCCGCCGTGGCGCCCATGTTCGCCCGCGCGGTCGAAGCCACCCCCGACGTGACAGGCGGCGACGAGGCCTTCGAGGTGCTGCGGTCGGTCAATGTCCTCTCCGCGCATGGCGAGAAGGTGGACAAGACGCCGCATCTCTGCGGCCCCAACATGCACGCCAATGTGGAGGAGGCGCGGCGCTACAGCTTCGCCGACAACTCGGCGGCACTGACGCGCCAGACGCAGATCTACCGCAACTTCCAGAAGTTCTTCGCCGAGCATTCGGTGCTGATCAGCCCGGCCATCTGCTGCTCACCCCGCCCCTGGCGCGAGCTCTATCCGGCCCTGATCGACGGCAAGCCGGTGCGGACCTATTTCCACTGGCTCAGCCTCGCCTATTACGTGACGCTGACGGGTCATCCGGCGATGAGCCTGCCTGTGGGCCTGGACGAGAAGGGCTTCCCCTTCGGCCTGCAGATCGTGGGCCCTCGTGGCGGGGATGCGGTGGTGCTGCGGGTGGCCGCGGCCATCGAGGCCGCTTTTGCGGGCGATGCGACCTTTGGCCGACCGGTGCCCGATGTGGCGGCGCTGGCCAAGGCGCCGCCGATCTCCGCCATGGAAGCCTTCAAGACCTGGGACTGAACCCCGCGGACTGAGCGCCGCTCACCAATAGGCGCGGCGCGGCGGCCCGTAGCTGCTGTAGCGATAGGCCGGCCGCCCGTAATAGGGGCGGCCGTAGCTGGGCCGGCCATAATAGGCAGGGCGGCTCGGCTGGCTGGCCGCCACGCCGACCGCCACTGCAGCCACGGCGGCGCCAGCGGCCAGGAAGCCGGTCGCGACCGGGTCATAACGGCCATAGGCGTCGGTGCAGGCGGTAAAGCCGAGCAGGCCGGTGAGAGCGAGTGCGGGGAGCAGCTTGCGCATCGTCTTGGCTCTTTCCAGAGCATCAGCCCGCCGTTTTCGGCGCCGGGCCGGGAGGGGGGTGTTTGGTCCTCTGATGCACAGGAAACACCGGCTCCGTGGCAGGAGCGGGGAGCAATCAAGGCATATTCGCCACATCAATGGCGCAACTGCCTTGGAGGGCAGCCTAGGCGCGTGCGCCGGAGAAGGCGTTGAACGTCTGCAGCGTGTAGGTGTCCTTCACGCCCTTCACGCTCTGCACCCGCTCCACCACGAAGAGGCCGATATCCTGGTCGGGCTCCAGGTAGAACTTGCCGAGCAGGTCATATTGCCCGGAGACGGAGTGCATCTCTGACAATTCGGGGATGTTGTCAGCCATCTCGCGCGCCACGCGATAGGCCTGCCCCATCTCGCACTTCACCATGACGAAGATCGCGCGCATGCACCCAGCCTCCCGAACAGGGTTGCAACATGGGCGAGGCGCGCGGGAGCGTAAAGGCTGCGGGCAAACACGAACTGCGACCTGCGGCCCGGTTTGTTGCACCTTCGGGACCTCAAGCGTATCCATCGCCACCTGACGGCCGTGGCCTATCCCAACCTGGGGGCGGCGGGCGAATTGGCGGAGACCCGGCTGATGGCAAGGCAGGATTGGCGGGGCGGACCGATTGACCCGGGCGCGGGCTTGCGACCGAGGGGACTGCCCAGGATTGCGGCATTGCCCGCGCCATGCCCTGCTGTGTGGGTCCGGCGGCGCGTTCCGCCGGGTTGCAGGAGGTTGTAGCTTGCCGTGATGGACGCTCTCGATCCCACGCCCGACCGCGGTGGCCCCGCGCAGCCCCTCCTTGCCGTGAAGGGGCTGGTCAAGCATTTCCCGCTGAAGGGCGGCCTGCTCGGGCGCACCCAGGCGGTCGTCCGCGCCGTGGACGATGTGGAATTCGACGTGGTGAAGGGCGAGACGCTCGGCATCGTGGGTGAATCCGGCTGCGGCAAATCCACCACGGCGCGGCTGCTCATGCGCCTCTTGGAACCCAATGCCGGCACCATGATCTTCGATGGCGAGGCGGTGGGCGAGAATGTGCAGGCCGGCGGCCTGACGCTGCGCGAATATCGCCGCCAGGTGCAGATGGTCTTCCAGGACAGCTACGCCTCGCTCAACCCGCGCCTGCCGATCGAGGAGACGATCGCGTTTGCGCCGCGCATCCACGGCCTCTCGGCCGATGATTCGGTGGTCCGCGCGCGGGAGTTGCTGGCCGCCGTGGGCCTGGCGCCCGAGAGCTTCGCACGGCGCTACCCGCATGAGCTTTCGGGCGGGCAGCGCCAGCGCATCAACATCGCCCGCGCCTTGGCCCTGCGGCCCAAGCTGGTGATCCTGGACGAGCCCGTCTCGGCACTCGACAAGTCGGTCGAGGCGCAGGTGCTGAACCTGCTGGTGGACCTCAAGGCCGAGTTCGGCCTGACCTATGTCTTCATCAGCCACGATCTGAACGTGGTGCAGTACATCAGCGACCGCGTGCTGGTGATGTATCTGGGCGAAGTGGCGGAGATGGGCCCGGTCGGCGCCATCTATGACCGCCCCGCGCACCCCTACACCCGTGCGCTGCTGGACAGCCGCCCCTCGATGGACCCGGCCAAGCGCCGCACCAAGCCGCCCCTGACCGGCGATCCGCCGAACCCCGTGAATCCACCATCGGGCTGCCGCTTCCGCACGCGCTGCGGCCATGCCGAGGATGTCTGCGCGGCGCGCAAGCCGTTGATGGCTGATCTCGGCGGTGGGCACATCGTCTCCTGCCACATGGCAACACCCGGCAGCGGGCACAGCCAGGCCGGGAGCCTCGCGGAATGAGTGCGGCGCTCAAGACCGATGCGCCCCCCCTGGTCCGGTTGCGCGACCTGCACGTCACCTTCAAGACGCGCGACCGCACGGTGCATGCCGTCAATGGCGTGGACCTCGATCTCGCCGCGGGCGAGGTGCTGTGCATCCTGGGCGAGTCGGGTTCGGGCAAGTCGGTCACGCTGCGCGCACTGATGAAGCTCCTGCCGAAATTCGCGCAGATCAAGGGCGGCATCGAGGTGGGCGGCCGTGACGTCAACGCCATGAGCAACAGCCAGCTCGCCGATTTTCGCGGTGGCGAGGTGGCGATGATCTTCCAGGAGCCGATGACGGCGCTGGACCCGGTCTTCACCGTGGGCCGCCAGATTGCCGAAACGGTGCAACGGCATGAGGGCGTCTCCCGCGCCACGGCGGATGCCCGGGCACTGGAATTGCTGGAGCTGGTGCAGATTCCCTCGGCCAAGCGGCGCCTCGCCGCCTATCCGCATGAGCTTTCGGGCGGCTTGCGGCAGCGCGCGATGATCGCGGTGGCGCTGGCCTGCCGGCCCAAGCTGCTGCTGGCGGATGAGCCGACCACGGCGCTGGACGCCACGGTGCAGATCCAGGTCCTGCTGCTGCTGCGTGAGCTTCAGGAAAAGCTCGGCATGGGCGTCATTTTCGTCACCCATGACCTGGGCGTGGCCGGCGAGATCGCCGATCGCGTGGCCGTCATGTATGCCGGACGCGTGGTGGAGGAAGGCCCGGTGTCCGGCCTGATGGCCGGGCCGCTGCACCCCTATGCCCAGGGCCTTCTGGGCGCGACCGTGCACCCGGGCATGCGCGGCACGCGCCTGACAACCATCCCTGGCGCGCCCCCCATGCTCGATGTGGCGCCCACCACCTGCGCCTTCAGCCCGCGCTGCGAATATGCCGAGGCGGCCTGCACCGCGGGCGTGCCGCCACTTCTGGAGGCGGTGCCGGGGCGCTTCGCCCGCTGCATCCGCGTGCAGAAGGGAACAGGCTTCTAGGTTCGCCACGTCATTGCCGCCTGCTGAACCAGCCAAGGCGCCGCGCGCTCAGGAGCAGGTGGCAAAGCGCACGGCGAAAGCAAAGCCGCGCCTGCGGAGTGACGGAAGCGCGCGCGTGATCTAGCCTCCCCTCCCATTCCAGAGGGGAGCGAGAGAGATGGCGAAGGCGCCGAAACCCAAGACCAGCGCCACGGCAGGCGAACGCAGCGGCGGCAAGCTGCTGGCCGATGCCCTGGTGGCCAATGGCGCGACGCATGTCTTCGCCGTCCCCGGCGAGAGCTATCTCGACCTGCTGGATGGCCTCTACGCCGTCCGCAACCGGATCGAGCTGATCACCTGCCGCTTCGAGGCGGGCGCGGTCCATATGGCCGAAGCCCATGGCAAACTCACGGGGCGTCCTGGCGTCTGCATCGTCACGCGCGGGCCTGGTGCCTGCCATGCGGCCATCGGCGTGCATGTGGCGCAGCAGGACAGCACGCCCATGGTGCTGCTGGTTGGCCAGATCCCGCGCGAGGAGACGGACCGCGAGAGCTTCCAGGAGGTGGATTACCGCCGGATGTTCTCGCCCATCGCCAAATGGGTGACGCAGATCGATGACGCGCACCGCATCCCCGAGATCATGGCCCATGCCTTCGACGTCGCCGTAAGCGGCCGGCCGGGCCCCGTGGTGGTCGCGATCAGCGAGGAGATGCAGAAGCATCTCTCGGCCGTGCCGGATATCGGCGCCGCCGATGTGGCGCCGGCCCACCCGGCACCCGATGCCATCCCCAAGCTGATGAAGCTGCTCTCCAAGGCCGAGCGCCCGCTGGCCGTTCTCGGCGGCAGCCGCTGGACGGCCGAGGGGCGTGCGGCCATTCGCGATTTCCTTGTGGCGAATGACATCCCGACCGCTGTCTCATTCCGCCGGCAATCGCTGTTCGACGGCACGTCCAAGCATTTCGCGGGCGATCTCGGCGTCGGTGCCGATGCCGCGCTGGTGGGGGCTGCCAAGGAATCGGACCTCATCCTCGCCTTTGGCACCCGCATGGGCGAGCCGGTGAGCCAGGGCTACACGCTGCTGGACATGGCGGGCGCCACGCCGCTCGTGCAGGTCTATCCGGAGCAGGCTGAGATCGGCCGCGTCTATCGCCCGGCACTCGGCATCACCAGCGACGTGAACGCCTTCGCGCTGGCCATCCGGGACGAGAGGGTGAAGAAGCCGAAATGGTCCGCCTGGCGCAAGCAGCTCCGCGCCGCGCGTGAGGCGCAGGCGGTGGCGCCGGAATACGAGGGTCCGCTGAACCTCGCCCGCGCCCTCCAGGCGCTGGAAAAGGAACTGCCGAAGGACACGATCTTCACCACCGATGCCGGCAATTTCGCCACCTGGCCCAGCCGCTTCATGCATGTGAAGGAAGCGCAGGAGTTCCTCGGCCCCACCAACGGCGCCATGGGCTATGGCGTGCCGGCGGCGATCGGCGCGGCCATCACCTATCCCGGCCGGCAGGTGATCTGCTTCGTGGGGGATGGCGGCTTCCTGATGACGGGGCAAGAAATCGCGACCGCCTTCCACCACAAGGTCGCGCCCATCATCATGGTGTTCAACAACGGGATGTACGGCACCATCCGCATGTACCAGGAGCGCGTCTACCCCGAGCGCGTCTCCGGCACGGCGCTCACGAACCCGGATTTCGCCCGCTTCATCGAGGCCTTCGGCGGCCATGGCGAGGTGGTGACCGCGACCGAGGAGATGGTGCCGGCCTACAAGCGCGCCGTCGCCAGCGGGAAGCCCGCGCTGATCGAGGTGCGCATGAACCCGGAGCAGGTGACCAACCGGGCCACCATCGCGGATCTTCGGGCGCAGTCCACGGGCAAGAAGAAGTAAGCCAGGGGCGCTGCCCCTGACCCCGCCGAGGGGCTTGCCCCTCGGAACCCCGCTTGTCAGTCCAGATGGGCTTCCAGCATCCAGAGCGCCTTGTCGAGCATTCTTGAGGTGCCGGTCAGCAGGTCGGCCGTATCCGCATCGCCGGCCTCAGCTGCGACATCAATCGCGTTGCGGGTCGTATCGGCCAGCGCCGCGTAGCGTTCGGCCAGGGCAGTGACATGGGCCAACCCATCGCGCAGGCCCTCAGGGTAGGGCGCGAGGCGCGTCGCTGCCCCCACCGCCTGCGTCGTGCCGCCGGGCATGCCGCCAAGCTGGACGATGCGCTCGGCCGTGTCATCCACCGCGTCGCCCAGCTGGTTGTAGAACTCCTCGAACTTGGCGTGCAGGGCGGCGAAATGCGGGCCACGCACCGTCCAATGCGCCATGCGGACGCCATTGGTCAGGTCCATCAGGTCGGCCAAGGCAGAGTTGAGCAGACCGACGCTGACCAGGCGGGCGTTTTCGCCAAGCGTGTTGCGGGTTCGGGCAAGTCTCGTCATGCGTTGGGTCTCCATTGGTGAGCCATGGATATGGGGAGGGGGGGCGCCGCTTTCAGCTGACAGGCGCGGTGTGGCCGTGGCAGTTTCCCATGATGGGGACGCGCCTATCAACCTATGCGGAGTTCTGGCCCTTCTACCTGCGGGAGCACGCGGCGCCGCTGACGCGCCGGCTGCACGCGTTGGGCACCGGCCTCGGCCTGCTGCTGCTCCTGGGCGCACTCGTGCTCGGCCCCTGGTGGCTGGCGCTGGCGGCACTTGTCGCGGGCTATGGCTTCGCCTGGGTCTCGCACCTGGTGGTGGAGCGCAACCGCCCGGCGAGCTTCCGCCACCCCTGGTGGTCGCTCATCTCCGACTTCCGGATGGCCTGGTGCATGGTGACCGGCACGCTGGATAAGGAACTCAGGAAGGCGGGCGTCACACCGGAACATTGACGTAGCGCACCGCCTCTGGTCCGCCCTCGCCCGCGTGGAAGGCGGCGGCGCGCGCCAATGTCACGCGGTCTTCATCCGAGAGGCGGCCGGCCTCGCGCAGGTGCTCGGCCCAGCTCTCGATCGCCCAGAGCTCCACCCATCGGTCGGGGTTGGCGATGTCCTCGTAGAGGCGCCAGGTGGCGGCCCCGCCGCGCAGCCGCACCAGCCGGCACTCGGCCATGACGGCGAGGAAGGCTGCGCGATCGGTGGGTGCGACCTGATAGCGCACCACTTCCAGCACGCGGTTGGCGCCCTCATGCAGCAATTCGCGCAACTCGGCCGCGGCAGGGGCGGGGCGGACCAATTCCACCGCGGGCGTCGCTTCCGGCGCCTCGCCCTCCAACCGCCAGTGGCGCACCAGCACGGCGCCGACGGCAGCGCCCACCGCAAAGACGAACATGGCCCAGGTGACGCCAAGCTTCCCGGCAAGCCAGCCCGACAGCGCCGAGCCCGCAGCCAAAGCGCCAAAGAAACACATCTGGTAGATGCCGATGGCCCGCGCCCGAACCCAGGCGGGGGCCGCCATCTGCGCGGAGGCCTGAAGCGTGGAGGCCGCCGAGATCCAGGAGACGCCATAGAGCAGCATGCCGATGGCCGCGAAGCTCCAGTGGTGCAGCAGCGCCAGGATCGCCATGGCGAGCGCCCCGATCAACGAGGCCCAGAGCACCATGCCCGAGCGATCGAGCCGCCCGCGCAGCGCCGGCAGCAGGAAGCCCGCCCCCACCGCGCCCACGCCCATGCACCCCAGCAGCAGGCCGAAGGATTGCGGACCGAGGTCGAGCGTGTCCCGCACCAGGAGCGGCAACAGCCCCCAGACGGCGGAGCCGAAGAGGAAGAAGACCACCGCGCGCATGATCGCCGCATGCATGGCCGGCGTCGCCGCCACGAAGCGCGTGCCCGCCCGCACGGCGGAGAGGAAATGCTCGCGCGGCATCCGGGACGCGGTGGGTTCGCGCTTCCAGGCAAACAGCGCCACCACCATCACCATCAGGCAGAGCGCGTTCAGCGCGAAGGCCGCGCCCATGCCGAACCAGGCGATGGTCAGTCCGCCGATCGCGGGGCCGATGGCACGGGTGATGTTGAAGCCGATGCCGTTCAGCGCGATGGCGCTGACCAGGTCCGCCCGGGGCACCAGCTCCGGCGTGGTGGCCGCCCAGGCCGGGAAGGTCATGGCGAGGCCGGCGCCCAGCGCGAAGGTCAGCGCCACCAGTCCCCACGGGCCCAGGGCATCGAAGCCGCTGAGCAGGCACAGCAGCCCGGCCATGCTGGCCATCCAGAGCTGCGCGCCGATCAGGAACAGGCGCCGGTCCATGATGTCGGCCAGGGCACCCGCCGGCAGCGCCAGCAGGAACACCGGCAGCATGGAGGCGGCCTGAACGAGGCTCACCATCATCGGCGAGGGGGCGAGGCTGGTCATCAGCCAGCCCGCCGCCGTGTTCTGCACGAAAAGCCCGATGTTGGAGGCGAGGTTCGCCAGCCAGAGCATCCGGAAGGCCGGATGGCGCAGCGGCGCCAGGGCGGCCGGATTGCGCATCAGCTCCGCTGCTTCATCAACTGACGGCGAATTTCACGGCGCAGAGGGCCGCCAGCAGCCAGACCGCGCCATGCACCTCACTGGCGCGGCCGGCCAGCGTCTTGATGCCGGCATAGGCCAGGAAGCCCAGGCCGATGCCCGTTGCGATCGAGAAGGTGAAGGGCATCGCCAACACGGTGAGCATGGCAGGGAGGTACTCGGTCTCATCCCCCCAATCCATGGATTTCAGCGCCTGCGCCATGAGGCAGGCCACGAAGATGAGCGCGGGCGCGGTGGCGAATGCGGGGACGGAGGCCGCGATGGGCGCGAGGAACAGCGCCAGCAGGAAAAAACCGGCGACGGTGAGCGCGGTAAGCCCCGTGCGGCCACCCTGCTGGATGCCCGCCGCACTTTCGATGTAGCTCACCGTGGGCGAGGTGCCGAGCGCCGCACCCGCCATGACAGCCCCGGAATCGGCCATCAGCGCGCGGCCGAGCTTGGGCACGCTGCCATCGGGCCGCATCAGCCCCGCCCGCTGCGTGGTGGCGATCAGCGTGCCCGTGTTGTCCAGCAGGTCCACCAGGAAGAAGACGAAGACGATGCTCACGAGCCCGAGCGAGAGTGCGCCCGCGATGTCCATCTGCAGAAAGACCGGCGCGATGGAGGGCGGCGCCGCGACAACGCCGTGAAAGGTGGTGAGGCCGAAGGGAATGCCCGCCGCGGCCGTGGCCAGGATGCCTATGACGACCGCGCCCTGCACATTGCGCGCCGCCAGCGCCGCGATCAGCAGGAAGCCGCCGCAGCCCAGCAGGACAGGGGTGGAGCCCAGATGGCCCATCGTCACCAGCGTGTCCGGATTGCCGATGACAAGCCCGAGATTCTTGAGGCCGATCAGCCCGAGGAACATGCCGATGCCCGCCGCGATGCCGAGCTTGAGCGAGACCGGAATGCCGCCGATCAGCCATTCGCGGACCTTCAGCACGCTCAGCACCATGAAGAGCACGCCGGAGATGAAAACGGTCCCCAGCGCCACCTGCCAAGGGACGCCCATGGCGCCGACGACGCCGAAGGCGAAATAAGCGTTGATCCCCATGCCCGGCGCCATCGCGATCGGGTAGTTCGCCAGCAGCCCCATCAGCGCCGAGCCCACCGCCGCCGCCAGGCAGGTGGCGACGAAGGCGGCACCCGGATCCATGCCGGCCGCGGCCAGGATCTGCGGGTTCACGATCAGGATATAGGCCATGGTGAGGAAGGTGGCCGCCCCCGCCGCGATCTCGCGCCGGGCCGTGGTGCCGTGTTCCGTCAGTGCGAAGAAGCGTTCCATCCGGGTGGTCCTATTCGGCGGTGATCCGGGCCGTGCGCGTCAGCCGTCCGGTGAGGTCTTTCTGCGCGGCAAGGAAGCCCGCAAATTCCGCGGGCGTGCTGGCGAGCGGCACCATGCCGATCACGCCGAGCCGCTCGGCCACTGCGGGCTGGAACAGGGCTTCGCGCAGGGCCGCCTGGATTCGCGCGACCACGGCGGGCGGCGTGCCGGCGGGGGCGAAGACGCCGCCCCATTCGCTCCAGTCGTAGCCGGCCAACCCGGCCTCCTGCAGCGTCGGCAGATCGGGGAAGGCGGGCAGGCGCGCCGGCGTGGAGACCGCGAGACCACGCAGCCGCCCCTCACGCACCATGGCCGCCGTGCTGCCCGCCGTGCCGATGTGGAAATCCACCGTGCCGGCCAGCAGGGCCTGCACCGCCGGGCCGCCGCCACGAAAGGGCACATGCGTCACCTCGAAGCCGGCCAGGCTCTGGAACAACACGCCGGCGTAATGCGTGGAGGAGCCATTGCCGCCCGAGGCATAGGTGAGCGGCCGCCCCGCCGCCGCCCGCGCCCGGCCCAGCGCCAGGAACTCCGCAATACTGGCCGCCGGCAGCGCCTGGGGCGTGGCGAGCAGCAGCGGTACGGAGGTGAGTTGCGTCACCGGCGTGAAGGCCGTCGCGTAATCGAAGGGCAGGTTGCTGAGCAGGAAAGGAGCCGCCACGTGCTGGGACGCATCGAAGAGCAGCGTGTGCCCATCGGCGGGGGAGGCGGCCACCAGGCCTGCGGCCAGGCTGCCCACGGCGCCGCCGCGATTCTCCACCACCAGGGGTTGGCCCAGCAATTCGCCCATGCGGGGTGCGATCAGGCGGCTCACCGCGTCAATCGCGCCGCCCGGCGGGAAGGACAGCACGGCGCGGACCGGTCGGCTGGGCCAGTTGGCCTGGGCTTGGCTTTGTGCAGCCCAGAGGGAAGCGGCGGCGACGAGCGTCGCGCGGCGTGACAACATCATGGTTTTCTCCTGCCAGAACCGTGAGACAGGCGCTTCCCGTTCCTCTACATCGCATGCTTCACAGCGGCATGACAGGTCAGGGGGGCAGGATGACGCGCGATCTCATCGGCTATGGCGGAGAATGGCCGGATTTTCGTTGGCCCAACGGCGCGCGCCTCGCCGTCGCCGTCGCGGTGAATTTCGAGGAAGGGGCCGAGCAGCAGGTGGGCGATGGCGACCCCCAGAGCGAGCGCATCGGTGAATTCCTCAGCGTCGTCACCCCCGGCACGCGCGACATGGGGCAGGAGCAGATCTTCGCCTATGGCATGCGCGCCGGCCTTTGGCGCATGCTGGATTCGCTGGAGCGGCACCGCATCCCCTCGACCTTCCTGATGTGCGGCCGCGCGGTCGAGCGCTCGCCCAGCCTGGCCGCCGCCATCGCGGCCCGCGGGCATGAGGCGGCGGTTCATGGCTGGCTCTGGCGCCCGCATTCCGACTACGCCTCGGCCGAGGCTGAGGCGGCCGATCTCGACCGCTGCATACGCGTCATCGAACAGGCCTGCGGCGCCACGCCGCGCGGCTTCTTCTGCCGCGGGTCGGAGAGCGCCTGGACGCGCGGCCTGCTGGCTGAGCGCGGCTTCCTCTACACGTCCAACGCCTTCGACGATGACCTGCCCTATCGCGATCCGGAGCATCCGCGCCTGCTGGTGCTGCCCTATTCGCTCGACAGCAATGATTCGAAGTTCTTCCACCCCAATGGCTTCGTCCGCGCGCAGGAGATGGTCGAGTATGTGGATGATGCGCTGGAGACCCTGCTGCGCGAGGCCGATGCCGGTCATCCGCGTTTGCTGAACATCGGCTACCACTTGCGCATCAGCGGCCGGCCGGGACGGTTTCCGGCGATGGAGCGGGTGCTGGCGCGCCTGGCCGCGCTCGGGGATCGGATCTGGGTGGCGCGGCGGGATGCCATTGCCGAGGCCTTTCTGGCGGCGAAGTAGCGCAGGCAGCGTCTCCGGCGGGGGGGGCGGCCTGAGCCGCCGAATGGTTTTGCTGAATAACCGGGCGCAGAAAGGGATGCCCGCCCATGGGGGCGGCATTCCAGCATGCTTTGCCTGTTATCACGGCAATTTCCCGATTGAGTTCACCCCGTTTGGAATGAACAAGTCTTCATTCCTTTCGGAGGCTCGCATGACCCTGCATCGCTGATCCCTGCTTGCCGCCCCCGCCCTCATCGGTGCGCTGGGCACCAGCGAGGCGGAGGCCCAGGCCGCCCTGCCGCTGCGCATCGCCATGTCCATCGGCGACGTGCCGCGCCTCTGGGGCGGGCCGGAGGCGGGGTTCGAGGGCGTGCGCTTCGGCTCCTACTTCGTCTATGACAGCCTGACGCTCTGGGACCTCTCGCGGGCTGACGCGCCCTCGGGCCTGCGCCCCGGCCTCGCCACCTCCTGGCGGGTGGATGAGGCGGATCGCCGCCGCTGGATCATCGAACTTCGCCAGGGTGTGAAGTTCCATGACGGTTCGCTCTTTGACGCGGATGCCGCGATCTGGAACCTGGACAGCATCTTCAACAGCAATGCCCCGCAATTCGAGGGCACGCGCTCGGGCCTGGTGCGCGGCCGCGCCACCTCGGTCGCCAGCTACGCGAAGCTGGACACGCACCGCATCGCCATCACGACGCGCGAGGTGGACGCGACCTTCCCCTTCCAGATGGCCTTCCTCTGGTTTGCCTCGCCCGCGCATTGGCAGGCGATGGGGGGCGACTGGCAGCGCTTCGCCATGAGTCCCTCCGGCACCGGGCCCTACAAGGTCACCTCGGTCACGCCGCGCCAGCGCGCCGATCTCGAAGCCAACCGCGATTACTGGGACGAACGCCGCATTCCCAAGGCGGCGCGCACGGCGCTGCTGCCCATCCCCGACGGTTCGGCCCGCGTGGCGGCGCTGCGCGCCGGGCAGGTGGACCTTGTGGAATCCCTGCCGACCGACACCATCGCCTCCCTCCGCGCGGCCCGCTTCCAGATCGTGCAGAACAGCTACCCGCATATCTGGGCCTGGCGGCTGAATGTGACGGAGGGCTCGCCCTTCGCGGATCTGCGTGTGCGCCAGGCCGCCAATCTTGCCATCAATCGCGATGAGATGGTGGCGCTGCTCTCGGGCGCGGCCCTGCCCGCGCGCGGCAAGGTGACGCCGGATGATCCCTGGTTCGGCAATCCCGGCTTCCGGCTTCGCCATGACGTGGCCGAGGCCCGCCGCCTGATGAATGCGGCCGGCTATTCCGCCACGCGGCGCTGCGCCATCAGCGTGATCATGCCGGTCTCGGGCGGCGGCCAGATGGTGCCGCAGCCGATGAACGAGGCGATGCAGGCCGGCCTGCGCGAGGCCTTCTTCGACGTCAGCTTCCTGCCGGTGGATTTCGCCACCGCCATCAACCAGATGCGCGCCGGCGCACGCGATCCGGCCTCGAGGGGCGCGCATGCCATCAACGTCGCCATCCCCTCGATGGAGCCCAACACGGGCTGGCTGATCTATGACAGCCAACTCTCCAACCCCCGCGGCATCAACTGGGGCTACTACAACTCGCAAGCGGTGGACGCGCAGCTTCGCGTCGTGCGCAACAGCTTGGAGCCGGCCGAGCAGAGCCGGCAGATGGCGCAGCTTCACAACATCCTGATCGAGGAGGCCGCGCTGCTCGCCGTGGTGCATGACCTCAATCCCCGCGCCTTGAGCCCACGCTGCCGGGGCTTCGTCCAGGCGCGGAGCTGGTTCCAGGACTACACCCAGATCAGCGTGGGGTAGGGCGGCGGCAACCGGAGGGCCGGTTGGCGCATTGATCTCGCGCATGTCCGCGGCCGCCAGAGCAGGCATGATGCGGGCATCGCCCCCCAACCCGGGGGGCGGCCCCTGCCTGCACGAGGAACCGCGCCAACATGTCCCCCGTCACACGCTTCAAGGCCCGCTGAGCCATGGCCGAGATTGATCACATCGTCCTCGGTGCCCGCACGCTGGAGGAGGGCACCGCCTTCGTCACACGGCTGCTCGGCGTGAAGCCGCAGCCGGGCGGCAAGCATGAGGGGGCAGGCACGCACAACCTGCTGCTGGGCCTCGGCCCCGATTGCTACCTGGAGATCATCGCCCCCGATCCGGACCAGCCGGAACCCGCCCAACCCCGGCTCTTCGACCTCGATGACCCCGCCACGCGCCTGATGCTGGAGGCGGAGCCGCGCCTGCTTGGCTGGGTCGCGCGCACGCCCTCCATGGATTCGGTGATGGCGCGCCTTGGCCCCCGTGGCGGCACCGTGAGGGAGATGAAGCGCGGCGAGCTGTCCTGGCGCTTCGCCGTGCCGCCGCAGCGGCAGGACATGGACAACCTGATCCCGCCGATGATCGAGTGGCGGGGCGAGCGCGCCGGCCGCCACCTGCATGACAGCCACTTCCGCCTGACCGCGCTGGAAGCCGAGCATCCGGAGGACGAGGCGCTTCGCCGCGCGCTGGAGGACCGGGGCCTGGGTGCCGCGCTCAAGGTCAAGCGCGGGCCGCATCCACGCCTGATCGTCCATCTGCGGGGGCCGGACGGCGCGGAGCATGCGTTGACCAGCGGCTGACCGGCCCGGGAGGCCCCTCCTCGCCGCCATCAGGCCATGCTATTTTGCACTGGATGTCAGACGCGATGCAGAGCTGCGGTCTGCGGGACCTGCGCGGGGCGGTAACGCCACACGCTGGCCGGCGGGAAATTCGCCAGGGTGAAGGCGAGGCGGCGCGCCGTCATGCCCAGCCGGCGGTAGGGCAGCGGCGAGGTCGCGCAATAGGTGTAGAGCAGGAAGCCACGGCCCGGCGCCACGCTCTCCACCGCGTCACGGAAGGCCTCCTGCCGCTCCAGCGGCAGCAGCACGAGGGGGATGCCGCAGATGGCCGTGCCGATGCGCCCCTGCATGTGGGCGGGCAGCGCACCCTTCAGGTCAAACGCATCGCCGCAGACCACGTTCACGCCGGGCAGGCTGCGGCGCAGGAACTCGGCCATTTCCGGGACGATCTCGACCACGATGAGCTTCTCGGCCGGCACACCGGCGGCCAGCAGCGCGGCCGAGATGACGCCGGTGCCCGCCCCCAGCTCGAGCACATATTCTTCCGGCCCGCGCTCCACCGCCGCGGCGATTTTCTGGCACAGCGCGGGCGAGGAGGGGATGATCGAACCCATCTGCAGCGGGTTCCGCAGCCAGCGGCGGAAGAACAGGCCTTTGTTGGCGGCCGCCGGTGGCTGGCCCAAGGTCATTTCAGACACATCACGCTCCTGTTGCATTGCGTGCCCGGCCTGAGGGGAAGCATCGACCGATGACCGCCCGCGTCCTTGCGGTGGATGACATCGCGGCCAATCTTCGCCTGCTCGAAGCCAAGCTCCAGGCCGAGTATTACGAAGTCCTGCTCGCCTCCAGCGGCCAGGAGGCGTTGACGATAGCTTTCACACAATTGCCAGACGTCATTCTCCTGGATGTCATGATGCCGGGAATGGATGGCTATCAGGTGTGCACCGCGCTCAAGGCGGATGCACGCACGCAGCACATCCCCGTCGTCATGGTCACCGCCCTGACGGACAGCGCGGAGCGAGTCCGCGGCCTGGAGGTGGGCGCCGACGACTTCCTCTCCAAGCCGGTTGATGACGCCACACTCTTCGCCCGGCTGCGTGCCCTGCTCCGGGTAAAGCAAGTCCAGGACGCCTGGCGCCTGCGCGCCGAGACCGCCCGCGACCTCGGCCTTGAGAGCGGCGCGCCGGAGCCGATGGTCTCGGTCGCCAATGCGCGTGCCCTGGTCCTCGCGGAGGTGCCGGAGGAGATGGCGGTGGTGCGCCAGGCGCTCGAGGCCGATGCGATCAAGGCGATCTGCGTGACGAATGTCGAGGAGGCGCAGAAGCAACTGGGCAAGGGTGAGTTTGACCTCGCCCTCCTCGCTTTGCCGATGGACGCCACGGAGGTGCTTCGCCTCGCCTCGCGGCTGCGCGCGCAGAACAACACGCGCGACCTGCCGCTGCTGCTGCTGGCCGACACCGCGCAGAAGACTCAGGTGCTGCGCGGCTTCGACCTCGGCGCCAATGACCACGCCTTCCGCCCGCTCGACCCCAATGAGCTGCGTGCCCGCGCCCGCAACCAGATCCGCCGCAAGCGCTACCAGGAGCGGCTGCGCGCCGAGCTGGACCGCTCGCTCGAGATGGCCGTCACCGACCAGCTGACCGGGCTGCGCAACCGCCGCTATGTCCGCCGCCATCTGGACGGGCTGCTGCGCACCGAGGAGGCGGCGGTGCTTCTGGTGGACATCGACAAGTTCAAGTCCATCAATGACACGCACGGCCACAATGTGGGCGACGTGGCCCTGCGCGAGGTGGCCGAGCGGCTGCGCGTGCAGCTTCGCGCCGCCGATGTCGTGGCCCGCTATGGCGGCGAGGAATTCCTGGCCGTGCTGACAGGGGCGCCCAGCGCCTATGCGCTGATCGTGGCGGACCGCCTGCGCGAGGCGATCGCGGCCGAGCCCATTCGCTCGGGCGATGTGGTTCTGGCGGTGACCATCAGCATCGGCGTGGCCGTAGGCGGCCCCGGCGTGCCGGCCGACTCCCTCATCGGCGCGGCCGATGAGGCGCTGTACCGAGCCAAGCGGGACGGTCGCAACCGGGCCTACCTGGCCGACCCCGAACTCGACAAGTCAGCGAAATAGGCGGGCGGCCGGCATGAAAAAAGGCGGCTGCCCGAACCGGGCAGCCGCCTTTTTTCATGCCGGGTCGAGGCCCGGGCGAAGCCTTACTTGATCTTGCCTTCGCGATAGACGACGTGCTTGCGCACCTTCGGATCGTACTTCTTCAGCTCGAGCTTGCCGGTGGCCGTGCGGGTGTTCTTCTTCGTGACGTAGAAGTGCCCGGTGTCGGCGCTGCTGATCAGCTTGATGAGGATCGTATTGGCCTTGGCCATGGTCTTGTCTTTGCTCTGCTCTGCGTAAGCTACGCGTGAGGGCGCCGGGCCCGGGGCCGGTGCTGGAAGGGAGAGGGGGTTCTACCGCCCCCGCCCAGGACGTCAACCCTTTCGTTTGCGCGTCCCGCGCATGCGGGCCGGCGCGCCGCCCATCATCAGCTCGAAAACGAGGCTGCCGGTCTGGGCATTGGCCTCGCGCAGCCGGGCCTCCACCTCGTCGGCCAGGCGGATCACCTGGCGAGAGTGGCGCCCCACCACGCTTCGCTTGTCCTCCGAGACGATCCAGTGATCCTGCGGCAGGGCCTTCATGGGTACGAAGCCGGAGGCGCCGGTCTCGGCCAGGGTGACGAAGACGCCGAAGGCATGGATGCCCGAGACCCGCGCTGCGAAAGTCGCCCCCACCCGGTCCGCCAGGTATGCTGAGAGGTAGCGGTCCACCGCGTCGCGCTCTGCCGCCGCCGCGCGGCGTTCGGTGGCGGTGATGTGCTCGGCCGTCTCGGGGAATCGGGCGGTCTCGGGCTCGGAGAGGCCGTCCGCGCCGAGTTTCAACCCACGGATCAAAGCGCGATGGACCAGGAGGTCGGCATAGCGGCGGATGGGCGAGGTGAAATGCGCGTAACGCGGCAAAGCGAGGCCGAAATGGCCGATATTGTCGGGGTCATAGGCCGCCTGGGATTGGCTGCGCAGGACCGTCTCATTCACCATCCGCGCCTCAGGCATTTCCTTCACCTTCTCCAGCAGGCGCTGGAAATCGCGCGGCTGGAGCTGGCCCATGGGGTTGAGCGAGAGCCCGAGCGTCGCCAGGAACTCCTTCAATGAATTGTATTTCTCGTCCGAGGGCGGTGCGTGGATCCGGTACATGCAAGGCTGGCCGAGCCGCTCCAGCTCCTCCGCCGCGCAGACATTGGCGGCGACCATGAATTCCTCGATGAGGCGATGGCTGTCGAGCCGCGCCCGGGGGACGACGGCGGTGACATTGCCCTCGGCGTCCAGCATGACGCGCCGCTCCGGCAGGTCGAGATCGAGCGTGCCGCGGCGCTCACGCGCCGAGAGCAGCGCGTGGAAGGCACCGTAGAGGCGGCCCACATGCCCCTCGGGCACACCGGGCAGTTCCTCGCCCGCATCCTGCAGCGCCTGGATCTGCTCATAGGTGGTGCGGGCGAAGCTGCGCATCAGGCCGCGGCCGAATTTGTGGCCCGTCTTGGTGCCGGAGGCGTCGAAATGCATCGTGACGAAGAGGCAGCCACGCTCCTCATCGGGCTTCAGGCTGCACCAGCCATTGGACAGCGCCTCCGGTAGCATGGGCACGACGCGGTCGGGGAAATAGACGGAATTGCCGCGGGCCCAGGCGTCCCGGTCCAGCGCGGAATTGGGCGTCACGTAATGCGCGACGTCGGCGATGGCGACGATGATCTTCCAGCCATCGCCCTCGGGCTCGGCGAAGACGGCGTCGTCGAAGTCGCGCGCATCCTCGCCGTCTATGGTGATGAGCGGCACCGCGCGAAGGTCGGTGCGCTTGGCCAGCGGTGTCGCCTTGGCGCGCTCGGCCTGCTCCTCGGCTTCCGCGGTGAAAAGCTCGGGGATGCCATGGGCGTGGATGCAGATGAGCGAGACGGAGCGCGGCTCGCCCATCCTGCCCAGGCGCTCCACGATGCGCGCGGGCCGAAGGCCGAAGCCGGTGGAGGGCAGGGATTCAGCCAGCACGATCTCGCCGCCATGGGCGCCGCCGGTCTCGCCCGGGGCCACGGTCCATTCCGCCTTCTGGCGCCGGTCGGTCGGGATGATCCGGCCATCCTGGAAGACGCCGAGGATGCGGCGGCGGTCTTCCACGGCGCCCAGGCGCTTGAGGGTGCGGCCTTCGTACTTCTCGCCGGTGATATGGCGCAGCTTGGCCAGCACGCGTTCGCCGACGGCGAGTGCCGTCTGCCCGCGCCGTTCGGGGTGCATGTAGATCACCGGTCGGCCTTCACCCTCCCATCCGACGGGCCGGGCGATGGGGTCGCCATCGGGGTCGGTGCCGAACACCTCCACCACGGCGGTCTCGGGCAGGCGGGTGGGACGCGGTTGCGGCGCTTCCTCGGGCGGCTCGGCCTCGACGCGCCGGGGCAGGCGGCCGCGCGCAGGCGGGCCGTTGCGGTCGGGCGGCGTGCCGCGATCGGTCCTGGGGCCGCGGCCAGGGGCGGCTGGCTTGAAGCGCTGCCCGGCAGCGACATTGGGCGGCGGGGCGGCCACGGGGACGGGCGCGCCGGCGGCCTCGCCCGCGAAGGTGCGCTTGCCCACGGGCTTGGCGCTGCCGTCGAACTTCATCTCGGAGAGCAATTGGCGCAGCGCCGGGCGTTGCTCGGTGTGCAGGCCGAAATGCCGGGCGATTTCACTCTTGCCGACGCGCCCGCCCATGCTGGTCAGGAAGAGTTTCAGATCGGCCTTGCTCGGCATCGGCGCGCCCTTGGGCGCGGTCTTCACCTTGGCGCGGCCGGTCTTCGTCTTGGGCGGGGGCGGCGCGGCGAGGCCATCTGCCCGCCGCTTCGCGTTGGACTTGCGGGCCTTCTGCCCCTTTGCCGGAGGCCCGCTGCGCGGCATCTCAGCCGGCCGCCTTGGTCTTGGCTGCGGGCTTTTTCGCGGGCGCCTTCTTGGCCGCGGGCTTCTTCGCACCCGGCTTCTTGGCGGGTGCGGCTTTCTTCGTCGGCGCCGCCTTTGCCACAGCGGGTGCCGCGGCCTCCGCTTTCTTCGGCGCGGCCTTCTTCGCCGGAGCCTTCTTGCCGCCCCGACCCTTGAGCGGCGGCAATTCCTTGCCCTTCTCGGCGAGGATGGCGATGCCCTCCTCCAGCGTCACCGCCTCCATCTCCGTCCCGCGCGGCAGGTTGGCGACGCGCGTGCCATGCATGAGATAGGGGCCGAAGCGCCCGCGGCGCACCTCGACGATGCCGCCCTTGGGGTGCTCGCCGAGCGTGACACCCCGCGGCTTGGCATTCGCCATCAGGTCCACGGCGCGGTTCAGGCCGATGGTCAGCGGATCATCGTCGCGGTCGAGCGATTTGCTGAGCGCGCCCATCTTCAGATAGGGCCCGAAGCGGCCGAGATTGGAGCTGATTTCCTCCCCCGTCTCGGGGTGGAGCCCCACGATGCGCGGCATGGAGAGCAACGCCAGCGCGCTCTCCAGCGTCATCACCTCGGGGTCCATCCCGCGCGAGAGGCTGGCGCGCTTGGGCTTGGTGGGCTTGCCCTTCGCGTCCACGCCGCCCTCACCAAGCTGCGCGTAGATTCCATAGGGCCCGCGCCGCAGTGAGACCTCGAGGCCGGTCGCCGGGTCGGCGCCCAGCACACGAACACCATCGGCCAGCACGCCGCCGCCCTCACCCTCGGCGCCGGGCACAGCGAGCGGGCGGGTGTAGCGGCATTCCGGATAGTTGGAGCAGCCGATGAAGGCGCCCGTCCGGCCCAGGCGCAGCCCGATCCGGCCTGTCGAGCAGGAGGGGCAGGCGCGGGGGTCGCCGCCATCGGCGGGCTTGGGGAAGAAATGCGCGCCGAGCTCGGAATCCAGCCGGTCAATGACGTCGCTGATCTTGAGGTCCTTGGTCGCGTCCACCGCGCCCCGGAAGTCGTTCCAGAAGGCGTGCATCACCGCGCGCCAATCCGCCCGCCCGCCCGAGATGTCATCCAGCTGTTCCTCGAGCCCGGCGGTGAAACCCGTATCCACATAGCGCTCGAAGAAGGCGACGAGGAAGGCGCTGACCAGGCGGCCGCGGTCCTCCGGCGTGAAGCGGCGCTTGTCGAGCTTCACATATTCGCGGTCCTGCAGGACCTGGAGGATGCTGGCATAAGTGGAGGGCCGCCCGATGCCGAGCTCCTCCATCTTCTTGACCAGCGAGGCCTCGGAATACCGCGGCGGCGGCTGGGTGAAATGCTGCGTGGCCTCGACCGACTGGCGCTTCACCGGGTCCTTTTCGCGCATGGGCGGGAGGATGCGGCTGTCCTCGTCGCCATCATCCGGCGCGTCATCGGTGTCCTCGCGGTAAAGCTTGAGGAAGCCGTCGAAGGCGATGACGCTGCCATTGGCGCGCAGCTTGGTCTTGCCGCTGGGCTCCACCAGCTCGACCACGGTCTGGTCCAGCTCGGCCGATTGCATCTGGCTGGCGACCGCGCGCTTCCAGATCAGCTCATAGAGCTTGCGCTGCTGGTCGTTCAGGTAGGGTGCGACGCTCTCGGGCGTGCGGGCCACGTCGGTCGGGCGGATCGCCTCGTGCGCTTCCTGCGCGTTCTTGGCGCGGCTGGAATATTCGCGCGGCGCGCCGGGGAGGTATTCCTCGCCAAAGGCCTTCTTGATGTGGCCGCGCAGCTCCTGGATGGCCTCGCGCGCCATCTGCACGCCATCCGTCCGCATATAGGTGATGAGGCCGACGGTCTCGCCGCTGATCGCCACATCCTCGTAGAGGCCCTGCGCCGTGCGCATCGTGGCCTGGGCGCCGAAGCCGAGCTTGCGGCTGGCTTCCTGCTGCAGGGTGCTGGTCTGGAAGGGCGGCGGCGGGTTGCGCTTGGCGCGCTTCTTCTCGACCGAACCGACGGTGAAGGACGCGGCCTCGACCGCGGCCTTCGCCGCCATGGCCAGCGCCTCGTTGCCGAGGTCGAACTGGTCGAGCTTCTTGCCCTGGTGATGCGTTAGCCGGGCCGGGAAGGGGATGCCGGCCGGCGTGGTGAACCGCCCCTGCACCGTCCAGTATTCGCGGGCGATGAAGGCTTCGATCTCGCTTTCGCGTTCGCAGATCAGCCGGAGTGCGACGGATTGCACGCGGCCCGCGGATTTGCTGCCGGGCAGTTTGCGCCAGAGCACGGGCGAGAGGGTGAAGCCCACGAGGTAATCGAGCGCGCGGCGGGCGAGATAGGCCTCGATCAGCGGCAAATCGAGCTGGCGGGGATGCGCCATGGCATATTGCACGGCGCGCTTGGTGATCTCGTTGAAGGTGATGCGCTGGACATTCACGCCCTTCAGCGCGCCGGATTTCTCCAGCATGTCCTTCACATGCCAGGAGATCGCCTCGCCCTCGCGATCCGGGTCGGTGGCGAGGTAGAGGCGCTTGGCGCCGCGCAGTGCGCTGCTGATGGCGCGCATCTGCTTCTGGCCGCGCTCATCCGCCTCCCAGTCCATGGCGAAGTCTTCTTCGGGGCGGACCGAACCATCCTTCGCCGGCAAGTCCCGCACATGGCCGAAGGAGGCGAGGACGCGGAAATCCCCGCCGAGATATTTCTCGATGGTCTTTGCCTTGGCGGGGCTTTCGACGACGACGATATCCGTCACTTCTGGTCCTTCGGGGCCCGTGGTCAGGCCAGTGCCACCCGGTTGCCGGGCAGGGTTTCGATGCGCCCAGCCAATTCCAGTTCAAGCAATATGGCCGAGAGTTCAGGGGAGGATAGCTGGCAGCGCCGACCCAACTCGTCAACCGCTATCGGGGTTGCACCTATCATTTCAAGGACTTGTGCCGCTGCCCCGGTTTCCGCCGGTGGCTCTTCCATGGTTTCGGGGGGCATTTCCGGCAATTCGGCCAGGTGCAGGATGGGCAGCGCTGCCGGCGCTTCCGGCAGGAAGGCCAGCACATCCTCGGCCGTCTCGGTCAGCCGTGCCCCGCGCCGGATCAGGTCATTGGATCCGCGGGAGCGGGGGTCCAGCGGGCTGCCGGGCACGGCGAAAAGCTCGCGACCGGCCTCGGCGGCCAGGCGCGCGGTGATGAGCGTGCCCGATTGCAGCGCGGCCTCGATCACCACCACCCCCAGCGAAAGCCCGGCCACGATCCGGTTGCGGCGGGGAAAATGGCGGGCGAGGGGGGCGGTGCCGAGGGGTGCCTCGCTCAGCACCAGCCCGCCCTCGGCCACGATGCGCGCCTGCAGCCCGGCATTTTCGCGCGGGTAGGGCCGGTCCAGCCCGCCGGCGATGGCGGCGATGGTGGTGCCCGAGCGCAGCGCGCCAGCATGCGCGGCGGCGTCTATGCCGCGCGCCAGGCCCGAGATCACGCAGATATCGCGCACCGCCAGCGCATCGGCCAGGTCCTCGGCGAAGCGGCGTGCGATGGCGCTGGCGTTGCGCGCGCCGACCAGCCCCACGCCGCGCTGGCCGAGCGGCGCCAGGCTTCCCTCCGCGGCGAGGACCAGCGGCGCATCCTCGATCAGCCCGAGCAGCGGCGGGTAGTCCGGGTCATCCTGGAAGATGAGCCGTGCGCCCCTGGCTTCCAGCGCCTCCATCTCGCGCAGGGCCGCCTCGCGCGGGAAGGCGCGCGGGCCGAGGGCGCCGAGCGCGGCCTCGGCGCTGCCGTGGCGCGCCAGCAGGCGGCGATGCAGCGCGGGCCCCACCCCCTCGGTCCGGGCGAGACGCAGCCGCGCGAGGGACATTATTTCCCCTGGCCGATGCGCGGCTCGGTGCGCGTCAGCAGGCGCTTGATGTTCGCTTCATGCCGCATGACGACATAGAGGCCGACGATGGCGACGGCGACCGCGGCATCGAGCGGCAAGAGAAAAAAGCCTGCCGCGGCGGCGGAAGACATGGCCGCCAGCGCCCCCACAGAGGAGATGCGCGAGGTTGCGGCCCCCACGACCCAGGCCGCCGCAGCCGTCACGAAGACGCCCCAACCCAGGCCCAGGAAGACGCCGAGGGCCGTCGCAACACCCTTGCCGCCTTTCCCGCCAAGCCAGGGCGGATGGCAATGACCGAACACGGCGGCCAGCGCCGCCAAGGGCGCGAGCCCTGGCCCGAACATCCAGCTCACCAGCACCACCGCCAGCACGCCCTTGCCGAAATCCAGCAGCAGCGTCGCCGCCGCCAGCCATTTCTTGCCCGTGCGCAGGACGTTGGTCGCGCCGATATTGCCTGAGCCGATGCTGCGGATATCGCCGAGCCCCGCCGCGCGCGTCAGCAGCAGGCCGAAGGGGATGGAGCCCAGCAGGCCCGCCAGCAATGTGGCGAAGCCGGTGGAGAGGATGTCGCCCATCAGCCGAACACCCTTTGGCCCGCCTTGAAGGTCGCCATGACCCGTCCCTCCAGCGCGCGGCCGTCGAAGGGCGAATTCTGCGCCTTGCCCGGAAGCTGGCCCGCCTTCACCTGCCAGGCGCGGTCCGGCCAGAACAGGCAGAGATCGGCCGGCGCGCCCACGGCAAGACGCCCGGACTCCAGGCCCAGCAGCACGGCCGGCCGGCTGGTCATCAGGCCGAGTGCCGTCAGCAGCGGCAGGTTGCCGCCATGCACCTGCGCCAGCGTCACGGCCAGCAGCGTGGCAAGGCCGACGCCGCCGGCCTCGGCCTGGGCGAAGGGCAGGCGCTTGTCATCGGCGTCGCGCGGCTGGTGGTCGGAGGCGATGGCGTCAATCGTGCCATCGGCCAGCGCCGCCAGCACGGCCAGGCGGTCCGCCTCGCGCCGCAGCGGTGGGCTGAGCTTGGCATAGGAACGAAAATCGCCGATCGCCGTCTCGTTCAGGTCGAAATAGGGCGGCGCCGTGTCGCAGGTGACGCGCAGCCCCTCCGCCTTGGCGGCGCGGATCAGGTCGAGTGCCGCGCCGGTGCTGACATGGCCGAAATGCACATGGCCGGAGGTGAGGCGGGCCAGCGCGATATCGCGCGCCACCATGATCGCCTCCGCCGCCGCCGGGATGCCGGGCAGGCCAAGCCGCGTGGCCAATTCGCCCTCGGTGGCCGAGCCGGCACCGGCCAGCGAGGGGTCCTCCGGGTGCTGCACCACCATCGCGCCGAAGGCCCGCGCATAGGACAGCGCGAGGCGCATCATCCGCGCCGAGCCGATGGCCTTGGCGCCATCGCTGAAGCCAGCCGCGCCCGCCTCCCGCAGCAGGCCGTATTCGGAGAGTTCCTTGCCCGCGCAATGCTTGGTCGCCGCCGCATAGGGCAGCAGCGTCAGGCTGCCCGTCGTCTCGCCGCGGCGGATGATGAACTCCACGAGCGCCGGGTCGTCCAGCGCGGGTTCTGTGTCGGGCAGTAAAGCGAGGGTGGTGATGCCGCCAGCCGCCGCGGCCTGGGCGGCGCTGGCGATGGTCTCGCGGTGCTCGGCGCCTGGCTCGCCGATGCTGGCGCGCATGTCCACCAGGCCCGGGCAGAGGCAGGCGCCGCCTGCATCCAATAGCGGCACGCCCTCGGCCGGCGCGCCGGTCAGGCTCGCGATGCGGCCATTCTCGATCAGGATCGCGCCGGGCGCGTCGAGGCCGCTGGCGGGGTCCAGCAGGCGGGCATTGGTGATGAGCAGCGCGCGCGTCACAGGCTTTCCCTCATGAGGGGCTTCTCCATGATGACCGCGCGGCGCCCGGATTTCTCCTCGCGCCGGATCTCGGCAAAGCCCAGCCTGGTGTAGAGGGCGATGTTCTCGGTCATCTTCTCATTCGTATAGAGCCAGAGGCGGGAATGGCCGCGGCGGCGGGCCTCGGCCTCGGCGAAGGCGATCATGGCGCGGCCATGGCCCTGGCCGCGGGCGGCTTCAGCGACGGCGATATTGTCGAGCAGCAGGCCGGACTCGGTATCTTCCAGGACGAGGACGCCGTCCATGCGGCCCTCCTGCTCCAGCACCCAGGCCTGATTGGCCGAGATACGGGCGGCATAGTCATCCACCATGGGCAGCGGCTCTATGCCGATGCGTGGGACGTAATGGGCATAGGCGGCGCGGACCAGGGCGCGCAACGCCTGCGCCTCGCCCTGTTCGGCTCGGCGGATCACGCGTTCCGCCGCAAATCGCGCGAGAGCACGTCCAGCACCGCCATCCGGACGGCGACGCCCATCTCAACCTGCTCGCCGATCACGCTGCGCTCGGGGTCATCGGCCACGGCGCTGTCGATCTCGATGCCTCGGTTCATCGGGCCCGGATGCATCACAATGGAATCGGGCTTGGTGTGGGCGAGCTTCGCGGCGTCCAGCCCGTAGAAGCGGAAGAATTCGCGCGGGGAGGGGACGAGGCCCGCATTCATCCGCTCCTTCTGCAGGCGGAGCATCATGACGACATCGGCGCCCGCCAGGCCCGAGCGCATGTCGTGATGCACTTCCACGCCGAGACGCGCGCATTCGGAGGGGATCAGCGTTGGCGGGCCGACCACGCGCAAGGTGGCGCCCATGGCCGAAAGCAGGTGGATGTTGCTGCGCGCCACGCGCGAATGCAGGACATCGCCGCAGATGGCGATGATCAGGCCTTCCAGACGGCCCTTGCGGCGGCGGATGGTCAGCGCGTCCAGCAGGGCCTGGGTCGGGTGCTCATGCGTGCCGTCGCCGGCGTTGATCACGGCCGCGTCCACCTTCTGCGCCAGCAGCGCGGGCGCGCCGGATTGCGCGTGGCGGATCACCAGCAGGTCCGTGTGCATGGCATTGAGCGTGGCAGCGGTGTCGAGCAGGGTCTCGCCCTTGTTCACGCTGCTGGTCGAGACGGACATGTTCACGATGTCCGCCCCCAGCCGCTTGCCCGCCAGCTCGAAGCTGGTGCGGGTTCGCGTGCTGTCCTCGAAGAAGAGGTTGATCAGCGTGCGGCCCTTGAGCAGATCCCGCTGGGTCTTTCCCTGGCGGTTGAGCAGGGCGTAGCTCTCGGCGAGGTCCAGCAGGGCGGAGATGTGCGGCGGCTCCAGCCCCTCGATGGCCAGCAGATGCCCGGTGGGCAGGATGGGATAGGAGAAACCGCTCATGGGTCATCCATGTAGCGCGGGGGCGGCGCGGCGTCCAAGCGGGGGCGGCTGGCATCCAGGGCCGCCTGGAGCATGTAGGCCGCCGCCGCCGCATCCACCTGCGCCGCGCGGCGCTTGCGCGTCATGTCCGCCTCCTCGATCATCATGCGGTTCACCGCCGCACTCGATAGCCGCTCATCCCACATGGCGCAGGGCAGGGCCGCCGCCTCGCTCAGCGCGAGCGCCCAGTCGCCCGCCGCCTGGGCCGCCGGGCCGCGGGTGCCATCCATGGAGAGCGGCAGCCCCACCACCAGCCCGCCCACGCCCTGCTTCTCCGCGATGGCGCGGATTTCGGCGGCATTGGCCAGGAGCTTGGCGCGCTTCAGGCTGCCATAGGGGCTGGCCAGCATCAGTGTCACGTCGCTCAGCGCGACACCGATGACCTTGGCGCCGGGATCCAGGCCGAGCAGTCGCGCATGGCGGGGCAGGCGGGCGCGCAGATCGGCCATGTTGATGAGAGGCATGCGCGGCCTTATGGTCCGCCGCGTTCACCAAAGGAAGTGTGCGCCAACATGTCGCTTGATGCTGCGGCGGTGCGTCGCGTGGCCAATCTGGCCCGCCTGCGCCTGGATGATGCCGATGTCGAAAAACTCCAGGCCGAGATCAACGGCATCCTGGGCTGGATCGAGCAATTGCAGGCGGTGGACACGGACGGCGTGGAACCCATGGCCGGCGGCTCGCCCAACCCGGTCGCGCTCCCCTGGCGCGCCGATGCCGTGACCGATGGCGGGCAGGCGGATGCCGTGCTGCGCAATGCGCCCGACCGAGAGGGCGAGTATTTCGGTGTGCCGAAGGTGGTCGAATAATGAACGGGACGGATCTCACCATCGCCGAGGGGCTGCGCGCGCTAGACAAGCGCGAGATCAGCGCCGTCGAGCTGACCGAGGCGCATCTGGCCGGCATCGCCGCACTGAACCCGCGGCTGAACGCCTATATTACCGTGGCGGGCGAATCTGCGCTGGAGCAGGCCCGTGCCTCGGATGTGCGGCGCGCCAAGGGCGAGGCCGGCGCGCTGGAGGGCATTCCCCTCGGCATCAAGGACCTGTTTGCCACGGAAGGGCTGCGCACCACGGCGGCCAGCAGGATCCTCGGCGAATTCGTACCGCCCTATGAGAGCACGGTCAGTTCGCAGCTCAAGCGCGACGGCGCGGTCTTCCTGGGCAAGCTGAATCTCGATGAATTCGCCATGGGCTCGTCCAACATGACGAGTGCCTTCGGCGGCGTGGAGAACCCCTGGTCGCGCGCCAATGACCCGGACAAGCGCCTGGTGCCCGGCGGTTCCTCCGGCGGCTCGGCCGCCGCGGTGGCCGCGCGCATCGCCATGGGGGCGACCGCGACCGATACCGGCGGCTCCATCCGCCAGCCGGCCGCCTTCTGCGGCATTGCCGGCATCAAGCCGACCTATGGGCGCTGCTCGCGCTGGGGCATCGTGGCCTTTGCTTCCTCGCTGGACCAGGCGGGGCCGGTGGCGCGCTCGGTCCAGGATTGCGCGATCCTGCTGCGCTCCATGGCGGGCTTCGACCCGAAGGACAGCACTAGCGCCAACCTGCCCGTGCCGGATTTCGCCGCCGCCTGCGGGCGTTCGGTGAAGGGGCTGCGCATCGGCGTGCCGGCGGAATACACCCTGCCGGGGCTTGCGCCGGAGATCGAGGCGCTGTGGCAGCAGGGCCTCGACTGGCTGAAGCAGCAGGGCGCCGAGATCGTCCCCATCAGCCTCCCGCACACCAAATACGCGTTGCCCACCTATTACGTGGTCGCACCGGCCGAGGCCTCCTCGAACCTCGCCCGCTATGACGGCGTGCGCTACGGCCTGCGCGTGACGGAGCGGGATTCCGACCTGCGCGACCTTTATGAGCGCACCCGCGCGGCCGGCTTCGGCGCCGAGGTGAAGCGCCGCATCATGATCGGCACCTATGTGCTGAGCGCCGGCTATTACGACGCCTACTATCTCAAGGCGCAGAAGGTGCGCGCGCTGATCGCGCGCGACTTCACCCAGGCCTGGGAGAAGGTGGACGCCATCGTGACGCCTGCCACGCCCTCCGCCGCCTTCCCGATGGATGAGAAGCAGGATGACCCTGTGACCATGTATCTGAACGACGTCTTCACCGTGACCGCGAACCTCGCGGGCCTGCCGGGCCTCGCCGTTCCGGCCGGGCTGGACGGGCAGGGGCTGCCGCTGGGCTTGCAGGTCATTGGCCGGCCCTTCGATGAGGAAACCGTTTTCGCGGTGGGTGCTGCGATCGAGCGCGCGGCGAACTTCACCGCCAAGCCGCAGGTGATGGCATGAGCTACACGTTGAAAGGCGAGACCGGGGATTGGGAGGTCGTCTGCGGCCTGGAAATCCACGCGCAGGTGCTCTCCAAATCCAAGCTGTTTTCCGGCGCGGCCACGGCCTTCGGCGCCTCGCCCAACAGCCAAGTGAGCTTCGTGGATGCGGGCTTCCCCGGCATGCTGCCCGTGATCAATGAGGAGTGCATCGCGCAGGCGGTGCGCACGGGCCTCGGGCTGAACGCCAAGATCAACCTCTGGTCCCGCTTCGACCGGAAGAACTATTTCTACGCCGACCTGCCGCAGGGCTATCAGATCAGCCAGTTCGCCCATCCCATCGTGGGCGAGGGCGTGGTGGAGATCACGCTGGCCGATGGCAGCGTGAAGCAGATCGGGATCACGCGGCTGCATCTGGAGCAGGATGCGGGCAAGTCCCAGCATGACCAGCACCCGGCCAAGTCCTTCATTGACCTGAACCGCTCCGGCGTCGCGCTGATGGAAATCGTCAGCGAGCCGGATATCCGCTCGCCCGAAGAAGCCGGCGCCTATCTGGCGAAGATCCGCCAGATCACGCGCTACCTCGGCACCTGCGACGGCAATATGGATGAGGGCTCGATGCGGGCGGATGTGAACGTCTCCGTCCGCCGCCCGGGCGAGGGGTTCCGCACGCGCTGCGAGGTGAAGAACGTCAACTCCGTGCGCTTCGTCATGCAGGCCGTGGAGGCCGAGGCGCGGCGGCAGATCGAGGTCTGGGAATCGGGCGGCACGGTGGAGCAGGAGACGCGGCTCTTCGACACGGCGCGCGGCACCACGCGCTCCATGCGGAGCAAGGAAGACGCGCATGACTACCGCTATTTCCCCGACCCCGATCTTCCCCCGCTGATCTTCACGCAGGATTGGGTGGAGAGCCTGAAGGCCTCGCTGCCCGAGCTGCCGGATGCGCGGCGCGCGCGCTATGTGGCGCTCGGCCTCTCGCCCTATGACGCGCATGTGCTGACCATCGAGCGCGAGACCGCGGTTTTCTTCGAGGCGGTGCTGGGCCCAGAGGAGGGCGCCAAGCGGGACGCGAAGACCGTCGCCAATTGGCTGACGGGCGATTTCTTCGGCCATCTGAACAAGCGCGGCCTCGGCATCGAGGAGAGCCCGGTGCCGGCCGCGGCGTTGGCGGAGTTGCTGGACCTGATCGCGAACCAGACCATCAACGGCAAGATCGCCAAGGATGTGCTGGAGATGATGTTCGACGAGGGCAAGGGTGCCGCCGCCATCGTGGACGAACGTGGCCTGCGCCAGGTGGTGGATACCGGTGCCATCGAGGCGGCGGTGGATGCGGTTCTGGCGAACAGCCCCGGCCAGGTGGCGCAGTATCGCGGCGGCAAGGCGGGCCTCTTCGGCTTCTTCGTGGGCCAGACGATGAAGGCGATGGGCGGTAAGGGAAATCCCGCTCTGGTGAACGAAGTCCTGAAGGCAAAGCTGGGCGAGCCCTCGGCCTGAGAGGCCGTGGGGTCTGCGGAGGGTCGCGATCCTGGGCAATGCCGGTGGCGGGAAGTCCACCCTCGCGCGGCGCCTGGGTGAGCTGACGGGTCTGCCTGATCATTCCCTGGACATGATCCAGTTCCGTGCCGGTGGCGGCGAGGTCTCGGAAGGGGAATACCTCGCACGCCACGCGGAGCTCGTGCAGCAAGACCGCTGGATCATTGACGGCTTTGGCAGCGTGGCGTCCGCCTGGGAGTGCGCAACCCGTGCGGACACCCTGATCCATGTGGATCTGCCGCTGCTCACCCATGTCTGGTGGGTCACCAAGCGCCTCTTGAAGCGCGTCAATCCCGAGGGCTGGCCGCCGGCCAGTCCGCTTTGGCGAAGCATGCTCAGCAGCTACAGGGTGCTGTGGGCCTGCCACATGCACCTCACGCCACGCTAGCGGGCGCTGATGGACGAGATGGCGCCCGTAAAGCGGGTCGAGCGGCTCACATCACCCGGCGCCATCCGGCGCCTCCTCTCCACCGTCGCGCGCGAGCAAATCTCCCCCTGACCGCGGGGCCGGCCGTCAATTGGCCGGCTCGTCCACTTCCTCGTCCTCTTCTTCCTCATCCATGTCATCGAGGTCCATCACCTCGGCGTCACGCACGACGGCGAGGCAGGCGGCAAAGGTCTCCAGGAACCATTCGCGATCCCCTTCTTCATTCTTGCCTTCCGCCGTGGAAATCATCCGCAGCAGGGCCAACGCCACGGCAGCATCGCTGTCGCCCTCGATTTCAATCTTCACATCCGACATGCGGCTCTCCTCCGGGTTGGTGCGGGGAGGGTAACGCCCGGCATGGGCGCGCGTTACCGCGCCTGGATGACAATTCAGCGTGCGAGGCGATCAATCACCCGGTTGTTCGCCCGCCGCGTCATGCCCGGGATCAGCAGGGCATCCACCACCCACCAGAGCATGATGAGGCCGAGGCCCAGATAGCCGATGAAGACCAGCGTCAGCAGCAGCGAGACGCCGAACACCGCCAGCATGAGGAAGCCGCTGATCCAGTGGCCCAGATACATGCGATGCACGCCGCCATAGCCCAGAAAGAACCAGATCAGATAGGCCAGCACCACGGAGCGGCTCTCGGCCTGGTAGCGCAACTGGGCCAGGGTGTCGGCGGAGGGGCGGGGCGTCATGCGGGGGTCCTGTGCTGGGGGATGCTTATGCGGCGGCGAAGTGGCATTGTCGCGCTGTCCCCTGTCGGAAAAAAGGCACGCCGATGACGATCGAACTGCACACCTGGAACACGCCCAATGGCCGCAAGATCAGCGTGGCGCTGGAGGAGATGGGCCTGCCCTATAGCGTGGTGCCGGTGGATATCAGCAACAAGAAGCAGTTCGAGCCGAGCTTCCTGGAATTCTCGCCCAACAACCGCATCCCGGCCATCAAGGACCCGGACGGGCCCGGTGGCCAGCCCATCACGGTCTTCGAGAGCGGCGCCATCCTCTTGTACCTGGCGGAGAAGACCGGCCGCTTCCTGCCACAGGATCTGCGCGCGCGGGTGCCGGTGATGGAGTGGCTGATGTGGCAGATGGGCGGCTTCGGTCCCATGCCGGGGCAGGTGCACCACTTCCTGATGCAGCCCGAGGGGCCGGCGCGCGACTATGGCTTCACGCGCTACCACACGGAGACCAAGCGCCTTTATGGCGTGTTGGACCGGCGCCTCGCCGGCCGCGACTTCGTGGCGACGGCGGGCGAGCCCAGCATCGCCGACTTCGCCATCCTCGGCTGGGCCTGGCGGCATGAGCGGCACCAGGTCCCCTTCGACGACCTGCCGCATGTGGCCGCCTGGTACGAGCGCATGATGGCCCGCCCCGCCACGGCCCGCGGCCTTGAGGTGGCGCTGAGCTGAGAGCGTTTGACGGCGCGGGGCTTGGCCTGTATCACGCGACTTGCATACGTCGTGTGAACTTCAAGCTCCTGCGGAGGGGTGGCCGAGTGGCCGAAGGCGGCGGTTTGCTAAACCGTTATAGGATGTCAAGTCCTATCGTGGGTTCGAATCCCATCCCCTCCGCCACTTCCCTGGCGGCATTGCAACCACCCCGGCACCATGCATAGGCTCCGCCCATCAAGGCCGGCGCAACGGCCGTTGGAGGAAGCCTGCATGACCCTGTCGCGTCGCCACGCCATTCTCGCCGCGCCCGCCCTCATGGCCATGGCCGCTGCGGCCCAGGCCGCGCAGCCCCCGGTCGGCCGGCAGGTCGCCAGCCTCTACCGCACCAAGGTGGGGGACATCGAGGTGACGGCGGTGAGCGACGGGACCATCGCCCTGCCGCCCGCCGTGTTTGGCGAGGCCAACCTGGCCGAGGCGCGCCGCATCCTCGCCGAAAACTTCCAGCCGACCGAGGGCCCGGTGCCCTGCGCGCTCAACACCTTCCTGGTCAATGCGGGCGGTCGGCTGTCACTGATCGACACCGGCTCGGGCGACGCGATGGGGCCGGCCATGGGGCAGCTTCCCACGAACCTCGCCGGCATGGGCGTGACGCCCGCGATGGTGGACAGCGTGGTGCTGACCCACATGCACCGCGACCACGCGGGCGGGCTGTGCAGCCGCGAGGGGGCCGCCCTGTTCCCGACCTCTGAACTGGTGATTCCGGAAGTCGAGGCCGCCTTCTGGTTCGATGAGGGCAACATCAACCGTGTGCCGCAGGGCTCACGTGGCGGCTTTGCCTATGCCAAGCAGGTGGAGGCGGCCTATCGCGGCCGGATCCGCCGCGTGCCGGGCGGGCGGGAGGTGAGTCCAGGCATCACGTCGGTGGATGCCTTCGGCCACACGCCGGGGCACACCATCTACCGCATCGCCTCGGGCCCCGCGCAGCTCCTGGTCTTTGGCGACATGGTGCATTTCCCCGCCCTGCAGACGCGCCACCCCGAATGGGGAATCGCCTTCGATGTGGATGCCGCGGCCGCGGTCGCCACGCGCCGCCGCGTCTTCGACATGGCGGTGGCCGACCGGTTGCTGGTGGCCGGCATGCACATGGACTTCCCCGGCTTCGGTCGGATGCGGCGCGATGCGGCGGGCTACCACCTGGTCAGCGCGCCCTGGCGGCCCTCCCTGTAGTGCTGCCAGGCTGATTCACGCCTTTGGTGATTCCACCAAAGGCGATCAGGCTCGGGTCAGAACAGCCCCTCGATCCGCCCCGCCTCGTCCAGCCGGATGGTTTCGGCGGCCGGCACGCGGGGCAGGCCCGGCATCGTCATCACATCGCCCGTGATGGCGACGATGAAGCCCGCACCAGCCAGAAGACGCACGTCGCGCACCGGCAGCACATGGTCCACCGGCGCGCCCAGCGCCGTCGGATCGGCCGAGAAGCTGTATTGCGTCTTCGCGATGCAGACCGGCGCGCTGCCGAAGCCCATCGCCTCGAAGCGCTTCAGCTTCGCCAGCACCGCATCCGGAATCGCCACGTCGCGCGCGCGGTAGATTTCGCGCGCGATGGTACCGATCTTGTCGGCCAGCGGGATGGTGTCGGGGTAGAGCGGCTGGAAGGCGGCCTCGCCGGCATCCAAGCGGCGCATCACGGCATGCGCCAGCTCCACCGTGCCGGCCGCCCCATCGGACCAATGGGTGCAGAGGATCGCCTCGGTGCCGAGTGCGGCCATGGCTTCCTGCACGGCCTTGATCTCGGCCTCGGTGTCGGCGGTGAAGCGGTTGAGCGCGACCACCGGCGGCAGGCCGAACTTCTTGATGTTCTCGACATGGCGGGCGAGGTTCGCGACGCCACGCTTCACGGCCCCCACATCCTCGCGCCCCAGATCGGCCTTGGCCACGCCGCCATGCATCTTCAGTGCACGAATGGTGGCGACGATGACGCAGGCATCCGGCGAAAGGCCGGCAAGGCGGCACTTGATGTCAAGGAACTTCTCGGCACCCAGATCCGCGCCGAAGCCCGCCTCCGTCACCACCACGTCCGAGAGATGCAGGCCAAGCGTCGTCGCCATCACGGAGTTGCAGCCATGCGCAATATTGGCGAAGGGCCCGCCGTGAACGAGGGCAGGCGAGCCCGCCAGCGTCTGCACCAGGTTGGGAGCGAGGGCATCGCGCAGCAGCACGGCCATCGCGCCATCGGCCTTCAGGTCGGCCGCCGTCACCGGCTTTCCGTCGCGCGTGGAGGCGACGATGATGCGGCCCAGGCGCTTCTGCAGGTCGGCCAGGTCATAGGCCAGGCAGAAGGCCGCCATCACCTCGCTGGCGACGACGATGTCGAAGCCATCCTCGCGCGGGAAGCCATTGGCGGTGCCGCCGAGCGAACCCACCACGCTGCGCAGCGCGCGGTCATTCATGTCGAGCGCGCGGCGCCAGGTGATGCGGCGCGCGTCAATGCCGAGCGTGTTGCCCCAGTAGATGTGGTTGTCGATCATCGCGGCCAGCAGGTTGTTGGCGGCCGTGATCGCATGGAAATCGCCGGTGAAATGGAGGTTGATGTCCTCCATCGGGACCACCTGCGCATGGCCGCCACCCGCAGCACCCCCCTTCACGCCGAAGCAGGGGCCGAGCGAGGGTTCCCGCAGGCAGATCATGGCGCGCTTGCCGATATGGTTCAGCGCATCGCCGAGGCCGACGGTCGTTGTCGTCTTGCCCTCGCCGGCCGGCGTCGGGTTGATGCCGGTGACGAGCACGAGCTTGCCGAGCGGCCGGTCATGCCGCGCGCGGGCCACGAAATCGAGGCCGATCTTGGCCTTGTACTTGCCGTAGGGCTCCAGCGCCTCGTCAGGGATGCCGGCCCTTGCGGCAATCTCGGCGATGGGGCGCAGCTTGGCGGCGCGGGCGATTTCGAGGTCAATGGACATTCATGTTCGCTCCCGTAACGCCGCGGATATGACGGGAACAGGTTGTTTGGACAAGCCGGGCCCGGCGCGGCAGGATGCTGGCAAACCGGAGGAACCCACGATGTTGAACCGCCGCACCCTGCTGGCCACCCCCGCACTTCTGCCCGCCCTTGCCCAGGCGCAGCCCCAGGCTGGCCCATTGCAGGCGGATTGGCCGCAACGCCCCGTCACCATGATGATCCCCTTCGTGGCGGGCGGCCCCTCCGACATCACGGGCCGTGTCATCGCCGCCCGCCTGGGCGGGCTCCTCGGGCAGACGGTGGTGGTCGAGAACCGGCCCGGCGCCAATGGTGCGGTGGCGGCCCAGGCGATGGCCCGCGCGCCGGCGGATGGGCACACGATCATGACCGGCTCGATCGGCGTCTTTGCCATCAACAAGGCGCTGCGGCCCAACCTGCCCTACGATCCGGTGCGCGACTTTGCGCCCATCACGCTCGCCGTCACCATGCCGAACGTGCTGATCCTCAACCCGCAGCAGGTGCCTGCCACCGATTTCGCGGGCACGCTCGCCTGGCTCAAGGCCAATGGCGCGCGGGCTTCCTATTCCACCTCGGGCGTCGGCTCCTCCGAGCACCTGACGATGGAGCTGATGAAGCTGCGCACCGGGACGGAGGCGACGCATGTGCCCTACCAGGGCGGTGCCGCGGCCGCGACGGCGCTGCTCGCGGGCGATGTGCAGCTCACCTTCCAGAATCTCGGTACCGTGGCGCCGCACATCGCGGCCGGCCGGCTGCGTGCGGTGATGGTGACGAGCGCCCAGCGCAACCCGACCATCCCCGACGTGCCGACGGCGGCCGAACTCGGCATTGATGATTTCGTCGTCACCTCCTGGCAGGCCGTCATGGCGCCCATCGGCGTGCCGGCGCCCATCCTGGCCCGGCTGGAGGCGGCCTGCATCGAGAGCCTCCGCCAGCCCGAGAGCCGCCAGCGGCTGAATCAGCTGGGTGTGGATGTCGTCGCCTCCAGCGCCGCCGATTTCCGCCGCTTCCAGGAGGCGGAGATCACCCGCTGGCGCTCGGTGGTGGAGCGGGCGCAGATCCGCGCGGAATAGGCGCATGCGGTGGCGGGTTGCGGGTTTGCTGCTCTTCGCCGCCAGCCCGGCGATGGCGCTGCCCTGCGAGGGGCGCTACCCCGCCGCCACGCCCCTGCCGGCGGAACTGCGCGAAGCCCGGCTCAGCCATGCCTGGGGGCGCGAGAACATCGCACCCCTGCCGGGTGAGCCCAGCGCTTTCCGCATCCGCTATCCGGCCGGCTCCATCAACCCGGGCAACGCCACGGCACCGGTTGGCGGGGCCGGCTTCTACTGGACGCCTGGCGCACCGGCCGAGGCGCGCTGCCTCAGCTATCGCGTGCGGTTCAGCGAAGGGTTCGATTTCGCGCTCGGCGGCAAGCTGCCCGGCCTCGCCGGCGGCGAGGCCCCGCGCGGCTGCAGCCCGGCCGAGCTCTCGCGCGGGTTTTCCGCGCGCCTGATGTGGCGTGCCCGCGGCGAGGGGGAGCTCTACCTCTACGCGCCCGACCGCGCCGCGCGATGCGGCGACAGCGTCGGCCGCGGCACCTTTCGCCTCATGCCGATGCAATGGGCGGAAATCCAGCAGGAGGTGATCCTCAACCGGCCGGGCGAAGCGGATGGCGTGGTGCGCCTCTGGGTGAACGGGCGGCGCGTGCTGGAGCGCCGCGACCTCGTGCTGCGGGAGAGTGCCACGATCCGCGTGAACGGGTTGCTCTTCGCGACCTTCTTTGGCGGCAGCGACGCGCGCTGGGCCTCCCCGCGCGAGCAATGGGCGGATTTCGCCGCCATCACCCTCTGGGACGCGGCGCCGGCGCGCTGAGGGGAGGCGGCGGGCTCACCATGCTGCAGGGCGTGAGGCGGTCGGTCGAGCAGGGGAGGCGCAGGAAATGCTCCTCCCGCGGGCGGGTGTCGAGCACGGCGGGAAGGCCGACCGGCGCGCCATGCTCCAGCTCCGGGTCGAGCTGGTGCGCGGTGACGATGACCAGCAGCATGAACCCCAGGAGCGAGAGCGCGAAGAAGCCGCTGGAGAGCTGCGCGGCGAGGCCACTGCCCCTGGTGGCCGCGAGGCCCTGGCGGTTCCAGCGCTGCCGGTCCGGATGGTGCAGCACGAAGATCTTCACCAGCGAGCCCACGACCTGATTGTAGTAGAGCAGGATCGGGAAAATCGGGTGAAAGCGCCCGGTGCCGAACCAGTTGAGCAGCGTGATGGCGCTGCGCGTCACCAGGACCCAGAGGATGTAGAGGATGACGAAGGCCATGCCATGCAGCACCCCGGCCGTCAGCATCACCGCCGGCCCGGCGAGGCTGGTCCAGGGCGAGATGCGCTGGTCCAGCAGGCAGAGCCAGAAGAACCAGCCAAGGCGCCGCGGGCCCAGCGCCAGCGCGCGGCCGTTGTTGCGGGTGGTATTGCCGTACCAGCGCAGCATCAGCGCCGTCGTCGCGCGGAACCAGCCGCCGGCCGGCAGCTCCTCGGCGCAGCCCACCGCCACGTCGGGGAGATAGAGCATGTGCCAGCGCGTCTTCAGCAGCGCGAACCAGGTGCTCTTGTCATCCCCGGTCACCATCCGGATGAAGCCCAGCCGCCAATGGGTGATCCCGTCATGGCCGATGGCGAGCGCGAAGGCGGGCGATGCGACCGCTTCCATCCGGTAGAGCGCAAAGCGCCCGGTCAGCACCAGTAGCCGGCGGGACAGCGCCATGGAGCACATGTTCTGGTCGCGCTGCGCCATGCGCAGGCGATACCATTCACGCACCGGCGCGGCGCCCTGGACCAGAGGCCGATTGTCGGTGGTGACGGCGCCGACATCCGGGAAGGCCGCGAGGAAGCGGCAGGTTTTCTCGAGCTGCCCGGCCTCGACCAGCGTGTCCCCGTCCATCAGCAGGAGTTGCGCGTGCGGCGGTGGGCCGAGTTGCTGGATCAGGTTGATCGCATCCACCAGCGCACTGCGCTTGCCGGTGCCGTCCTGCGGCAGCAGGTGCAGGGCCGAGCCCTCGGCCAGATGCGCGCGCCGCCGATCGAACACGCGGTTCAGCACCTCGGCATCGGCGAGGTCGGTGATGCAGGCAACGACGCAGCAGGGCAGGTTCAGGCGCAGGGCCTCGTCGAAGAGACGGCCATAGACGGCGGCGTTCATCTCCGGGTTGATGCGATAGCTGGTGACCACGACGTAGAGTGCCGGCGGCAGCGGCGCGTGCTCGGCCGCCGCGCGCAGCCGCGGAAAGACGCGCTGGCGGTAGATCATCGCGCGGATGTAGTGGATGGCGGCCCAACCCCAGCGCCAAAGGCCGATCAGGCCCACCGTCAGCAGCGCCTGGGTGGTGGTGCCGATCTCCTCATCGGGCAACAGCGCCAGCAGCAGCAGGGTGATGGCGGCGAGCGCCATCCAGCCAGCCACCCCCGCCGCGGCCGAGGAGCGCGCCTGGTGGCCTGGCAGCAGCGCTTCGCCGGGCATGTTCAGCCGCCGAGACGCGCGATCCAGGCGAAGCCCGGCAGGTTGAGCAGCAGCATGCGCAGCGAGATCGGCGCCTGCAGCAGCGCGGGCATGCCAATGGCGGTGGTGCTGCCCGCGGGCGCACCGTCCAGCGCCACGGCGACGAGGCCGTAGATGCGCAGGCTGCGCAGGTTGTCGGGCAGGCCGATGCGGCCGGTGTTCTCGGGATTGTGGTTGAGGGCGATGATCCGCCCTGACGTCACGTCCCGCGCGCCGGCGAGGCGCACGCTGACGCGCTGGCCGAGGGCGAGGAAGGGAATGCGGGTGCTGGGCACCAGGGCGTCCATCTCCAGCGCCGTGGCGCCGCCTTCCGCGGCGAGACCCAGCAGCACGTCTCCCGCCAGAACCGCCGTGCCCGAGGGCACCGCCACCTGCGCGATGCGGCAGGCGCAGGGCGAGAGGATCGGCACGGGTGCGGCCAGCCGGGCCAGCGTCAGGCGCATCTCCTCGAGCGAGCTGGTCACGGCGACGACCTCGCGGCGCACCTCCTCCGGCGAGCGCGCGGTGGGCCGGCCATCATGGCGGAACCGGCCGGCCCGCGCCTCGCCCGCCAGGATGCGCGCCGCGTTTTCCGCGGCCCGCGCCTCGGCCAGGCTGCGGCGGTGGTTCATCAGGCTGATCTCTTCCTGATCGGCCCGGGCCCCGGCGACGATGCCCTGGCGCGCCAGGCCGGCGAGGCGGTTGAACAGCCGCTCCTGCGTTTCGACCTGGCGCTCGATCAGGCGCCGCGTCTCGCCGGCGGCGGCGAGATCGGCCTCGGCCTGGGCGCGGAAGGCCTGGAAGCCCGCCTCGCCATGCTCCATCTCGCCCTGCAATTGCCGGAGGCGCGCCTCCAGCGCGTTGATCTGATGCGTCGTCTCCGCCACCACCTGGGTCGGCAGCTCGGGCCGCAACTCGCCGAGCACCTGGCCGGGTTCGGTGCGCAGGCCGGGCGCGCCGGCCTGCAGCACCAGCAGGCCCGGCTGCGGCGCGCGTATCATGGACATGGGCGCCGAGACCGCGCCGAACTCCGAATAGACGACCAGCCGGCTTGAGGCGACGTAGCCCGCCGCGAGCAGAAGCGCGATCGCGGCCGCGCCGAAGGCCATCAGGCTGCGCCGGTTGCGGGTGGCCGTCTCAGTGGGTTCCGGCGCCTCGAGCGAGGCGCGGGAGAGGGCACCGGCCAGGCTGTCCGACCCACTCAGCCAGATGGCGACGAGGCGATCGAGCGCGACGGCGCCATCGGGGGAGATCTCGATGATCTGGAAGGATTTGGCGCGCCCGCCCGACAGGCGGCGGACCTTCACCACCGCCTCGATCGCCAGCGAGAGATGCGGCTGGCCGATGCGGAACATCACGCGGAAGGGATCCTCGAGCGCGGCGGGCGGGCCGTCCTCCTCCAGGGCGAAGCCACCGATGCTGAGATCGGCCAGGCGATATTCTCCGCCCGCCATCTCCACCACGGCGGGGAGGGCGACGCGCGGATGGGCGCGCTTGCCCGACGGGCTTCGGAAGGAGAGCGGCGTGCCGTCGGCGGGCCTGGCCGGCAGGCCCGGACCGGCACTCGGCGGCGCACGGAGATCAGGTTCCAAACTGCCCTCCATCCGCCACCTGCCCCCCATGCCACCGCATTCCGCGCCGGAAAGAACATAGTCTTGCGATAAACGAAAAGCGAATTGCTCTCTGAGGTTCATGCATCGGCATGCCGAACCTTCCATGAGCGATTTGACGTGGCGCAATGCAACATTCCACCGCCTCCGTAAATTCCGTGAAGCAGCAGGGGCTGCAAAGAGGAAGAGGCGATGAAATCCTGGGGAACACTTGCAGCCGCGGCGATGATGCTGGCGGGGGCCGGCGGCGCGATGGCGCAGGGGGTCGAGCTGCGCGGCAAGCGCACGGGCGACTTCATGATCGGGCTTGGCGCGGTGGGCGTGCTGCCGACGAATGGCGGGACTGTCAGCCAGATCGGCGGGACGCCCAATGCCAGCAACGCGGCGAGCCCGCTGCTGGATGGCACCTATTTCTTCACGCCGAACATCGCGCTGAACCTGATCGCCGCGACGACGCGGCACAAATTGACGGTCACGAACTCGGCCTTGGGGACGGTCAATCTCGGCACGGCCTGGGCGCTGCCGCCGACGCTGACGGTGCAATACCACCTGATGCCGCAGTCGCGCATCAGCCCCTATGTGGGCGTGGGCCTGAACACGACCTTCTACTACGGCTATGGCGGCAATCCGACGACGGGCATCAACCGGGTGCGGATTGATCCGAGCGTCGGCGTCGCGCCCAATATCGGCGTGGATTACGAGGTCGCGCCGAACTGGCTGCTGAACTTCGACGTGAAATGGATCCTGATGCAGCCGGATGTGAGCGTGAACAGCGGCTTCGTGCGCGCGCAGGCCGACATCAATCCCTTCGTGATCAGCGCCGCGGTCCGTTACCGCTTCTGAGGCACGCAGGGGCAGTCGAGCCAGGCCGCTTCCCCGATGCGGGCGTTGAGCGCCCGCATCACCTCGGGCGGCGATGCACCTGCCGACCGCAGGGCCAGGCGCTGCTCCGCCAGTGCCTCCAGATGCGCTTCCCACTCGGGGCCGAAGCGCTGGTCCAGCCAGGCGCGCAGCGCGGCTGCCATAGCCGGGGCGCCACCACCGGTCGAGACCGTCAGCAGCAAATCCCCCCGCCGGACCAGGGCCGGCACATGCACGTCGCAGAGATGCGGCACATCCTCGATGTTCACGGGAATGCGGCGGGCCCGGGCGGCGGCGGCCAGCGCCTCGCCCTCCGCTGCATCGAGCCCGGCGCCGAAGACCAGCCGCGCGGCCTCCAGCGCGCCCTCGTCCGGCGGGGTCGCGTGCAGCGTGAGTGCCAGCCCTGCCGCCTCGAGCAGGGCGCGGCGCTTCTCGAAAGCCGGACCGCGGCCGACCAGCAGCACGGGCGTGGCCTTTGTGAAGACCATTGGCATCATGCGGCGAGGGCCGAGCCCGTCAGCGCGCGGCAGGAATCCGCTCCCTGCCGCGTGCAGAAGTCGCCGAAGCCCTCGCCCGGGTCGCGGCGCGCGGCCCAGCGCGCCAGGAGGGGCGCGAGCGTGGCACCGATGGCCTCCATCGGCACCTTGTCCGCCACCGGGAAGCTGAGCCGCGTTCCCGCGAAATCGCCGCCGACGAAGAGCGTGTAGAGCCCGGGTGCGCGGCCCACCACGCCGATATCCCCCTGGTAGGGCCGGGCGCAGCCATTGGGGCAGCCGGTGACGCGCAGCGAGATCCGCTCGCTGAGCAGGCCGAGGCCCGCCAGTTCGCGCTCCACCTGCTGAAGGATGGGCTGGCGCACCCGCTCGCCTTCGGCCAGGGATTGGCCGCAGGTGGGCAAGGCCACGCAGGCCATCATGGCGCGGGCGATGGGCCTGAAGGCCTCCGGCAGCGGCACGGCATGGGCCCGCAGCAGCGACTCGAGTGCCGCGCGCTCAGCCTCGGCGACATCGGCAAGCAGCAGGTCCTGGCCGGGTGTTGCGATCGGGTTGAGCCCGAAGCGCTCCACCGCCTCCCGCAGGGCGGCGCGCAACCCGCCGGCCACGCGCCCGGCCGGGATGTGCAGCCCCAGCCACCAACGGCCATCGCCCTGGGCGTGCCAGCCCAGGTGATCGGGCACCGAGAGCGGGGGAAGCGGCGGCGCCGCGCGCAGTGTGCGGCGCAGATCCTCGGAGAGACGCGCGCGGGCCCATTCCACGCCGCGCTCGGCCAGCACGTATTTCAGGCGCGCATGCTTGCGGTCGCTCCGGTCGCCGTGGTCGCGGGAGAGCCGGACCACGGCTTCGGCCACCTCCAGCACTTCGTCCGGGCCGATCAGGGCCACCGCATCGGCCAGGCGCGGGAAGGTGGCGGGCTTGTTGTGCGTCATGCCCATGCCGCCGCCGATGGTGACGATCCAGCCCTCAGGATGCATGATGAAGCCGAGGTCATTGGCCAGCACATCCGGCGTGTTGTCGTCCGGGTGGATGAGGGCGATCTTGAATTTCCGGGGCAGATAGGTGGGGCCGTAGAGCGGCTCCTCCTCCGGCGCGGCGGCGGCCTCCTCGCCCAGGAAGATCTCGTGATGGGCGCGGCTCTTCGGCAGCAGGGCGGAGGAGAGGCGGCGCGCCTCCGCCTCCAGCCTGGCATGGCTGGCATCCCGCCGGGGCGCCGGCGAGGTGATGACGTTGCGCACGACCTCGCCGCAGGCGGCCAGTGTGGTCAGGAGCGTCGCGTTGATGGCTGCCACCGAGGCACCCAAGTTATCCCGCAAAATTCCGTGGAATTGGACGCCCTGGCGGGAGGTGAGGCGCAGGGTGCCATCGGCAAATTCGCCGGCGAGGTCGTCGAGCGCCAGCCATTGTGCCCCGGTCAGGCGGCCGGCCGGCGCGCGGACGCGGACCATGAAGGACCAATCCTTGTCCTCGCCCACCTGCTTGCGGGCGGTCGCGGTGTCACGATCGAACTGCTCATAGGTTCCGTGGAATTTCAGCAGGGTATAGGACGCCTCCGAGAGCCCGCCCTTGGTAGCTTCGGCGCTCAGCTCGGCTTCGAGCGGGCCGCGCAGGCCGAGGCTCGTGGCCTTGATGGTTTCGGCGCCGCTCGGCTTGGCGTTGGTCATTTTGCAAAATCCTGTCGTAAAACCCCTGGACAGGCTTTCCGCATTTATCTACGTTTTCGTCAAGCAGATTTTCCGGATTCCATCAGAAATGACTGTGCAATTATCCTTCGCACTGGCCGGCTCGCAATTTCCTCCCGGCGAGGTCTGGCTCTGCGGCGCCGGGCCGGGCGATCCGGAGTTGCTCACGCTGCGCGCCGTCCAAGCGCTGGGACAGGCGGATCTGATCCTGCATGATTCCCTGCCGGGCCGCAGCGCGCTGCGCCATGCGCGCCGTTCGGCCGAGATCGTGGCGGTGGGCAAGCGCAAGGGCGCCGCCCCGGTGCCGCAGGCCAAGATCAACGCCCGCCTTGTCGCCGGCGCCCGGGCCGGGCTGCGCGTCCTGCGCCTCAAGGGCGGCGATCCCTTCACCTTCGGACGCGGCGGGGAGGAAGCGCTCGCCTGTGCCGCCGCCGGCATCCCCTGGCGCGTGATCCCCGGCATCTCGGCGGGCATGGCGGCGCCGGCCGCGGCGGGTATTCCCATCACGCATCGTGGAATGGCCTCGGCCGTCACCTTCGTGACCGCGCATGACGAGACGGGCGCGCTGCCCGAGCTGAACTGGGGCGCGCTGGCGCAGGCAGGTGGCACCATCGCCGCCTTCATGGCCCTTTCCCGCCTCGACGAGCTGGCGCTGCGGCTGCTGGCCGGTGGGCTCCCCGCCGCCACGCCGGTCGCGCTCATCGCGCAGGCCAGCCTGCCGGGCCAAGCGGTGCTGCGCAGCACGCTTGGCCAATGCACGCTTGAGGCCAGGCGGGCGGGGTTGCCGACGCCCACGCTGATCGTCATCGGCGCTGTTGCGGCCCTTGGCCTCCTCCCTATTCCCTCTGCCCTTGGAGGATTGCGCCATGCGCATGGCTGAATGGAACCCAGCCCCGGATATCGAATTCTTAACCCCGGAGCCGCCCCCGCCGGTTCAGGATCTGCCCGAGGAACCCTGGCTTCCCGCCTGGGATGTGACGCTCATGACCCTGGCCGCCTTTGCGCTCATCGCGCTGGCCGCCCTCACGGAGATTGGATGATGACTTTGCAATACGGTGCCCAGCTCACGCTCGGCCAGATCGCCCCTGATTTCGAAGCCGAAACCACCGACGGCCCCATCCGCTTCAGCGATTGGGCGAAGGACAGCTGGGTGGTGTTCTTCTCCCACCCGCGGGACTTCACGCCGGTCTGCACCACCGAACTGGGCGAGGCCGCGCGCCTCAAGCCCGAATTCGACAAGCGCGGCGTGAAGGTGATCGGCCTCAGCGTGGACCCGCTCGACAAGCATGATGCCTGGGCCGAAGACATCCATCAGACCCAGGGCACGGCGCTGAACTTCCCGATGATCGCCGACCCGTCGAAGCATGTCTCCCAGCTCTATGGCATGATCCATCCGGAGGCCGACCCCTCCATCACCGTCCGCACCGTCTATGTGCTGGATCCCGCCCGGAAGGTGCGCCTGACGCTGACCTATCCGCCGAGCACGGGCCGCAACTTCCAGGAGGTTCTGCGCGTGATCGACAGCCTGCAACTGACCGACAAGCACAAGGTGGCAACGCCCGTGAACTGGCAGCCTGGCGAGCGTGCCATCATCGTCCCCTCCCTCTCCGACGAGGAGGCGGCGAAGCGCTTTCCGCAGGGCTGGAAGGCGGACCGGCCCTACCTCCGCTGGGTTGAGTTGAAGGAATAACTGCCCGTTCATATTTCCCGCGCGGCGCATCCTCAACCGTCGCGCGGGTCATCGCAGAAAATACACGGATACGTTGCACCTTTCGCTTTGCCCGAGGCGATGAGAGCGTTAATAAATTAACGCGACATCAAGAAACCTTGAGGGCACTGCCATGACCCGCCTGCTCGTGCTGGGAAGCGCCAAATCCGACCGTCTGGCCGGCCCTTTCGATGACCCCTTCCGCCCGCTCGATCTCTGGGGTTTCGGCGGGAATGATACGCTGGTCGGTGGCCTCGGCGCGGACATCCTGCGTGGCGGCGCCGGTCATGACGCGCTTCTCGGCGACGACGGGGCCGACCTCCTGCTCGGCGAGGAGGGGCAGGACACGCTGACTGGCGGCGAGGGGGAGGACACGCTTGATGGCGGCGCAGGCCATGACGTCCTGTTCGGCGGCATGGGCGAGGATCTGCTGCTGGGCGGTGCCGGCCAGGACACGCTGGCCGGTGGCGATGGCGACGACACGCTGGATGGCGGCGAGGGTCATGACCAGCTCGCCGGCGGTGCGGGGCAGGATCAACTCTCCGGCGGTGCGGGCCAGGACACGCTGACCGGCGAAGACGGCGATGACGTGCTGTCCGGTGGCGAGGGCCACGACCAGCTCATGGGCGGCGCCGGGCAGGACCAGCTTTTCGGCGATGCCGGCCAGGACACGCTGACCGGTGGCGCGGGGGACGACCTGCTCGACGGCGGCGAGGGCCATGACCACCTTATCGGCGGTGAGGGTGCGGATCTGCTGCGCGGCGGCGCGGGCAATGACAGCCTGGAGGGCGGCGCCGGCCGCGATGTCGTCGAGTTCACCGGCAGCCTCGCCGATTACCGCATCACCGATCTGGGCCACGGTCAGGTCGAGATCCGCGGCCTGACGGGGGCGGCCCAGGCCGATGGACGCGACACCCTGACGCGCGTCGAACTGCTGCGCTTCGCAGATGTGACGATCGAGGTGAGCGGCGTGCCGGCCGCCCCCGGCATCACGGGCTTTTCCGAGGATACCGGCATCCTGGGCGACGGCATTACGGCCGACCGCAGCATCACGCTGACCGGCAGCAGCGCGGCGAATGCGCTGGTCGAGGTCTATGGCAATGGCGAGTTGCTCGGCCAGGCGACGGCTGACGCCGATGGCGCCTGGTCCTTCACCACCGCGCCGCTGGCCGACGGCACGCAGGATTTCACCGCGGAGGCGACGCTGGGCGGGCTGACCAGCGCATCCTCCGCGCCGCTTTCGCTGGTGATCGACGGCACAGCACCGATCGTCACGGCGCTGGACCTTCTCGCATCCTCCGACAGCGGCGTGCGCGGCGACGACATCACCGCCTTCCGCTGGACTGATCTGGTGGGCCTGGGTGAGGCGGGGGCGACGGTGTCCCTGCTCGGCACCGGCCTGACCACCACGGTCGGCGCCGATGGCGTGTTCCGCTTCGGCAATGTCGAGCTCGACCTCGGCCTCAATACCTTCACGGTCGAGATCACTGACGCGGCCGGCAACAGCAGTCTGGCCGATTTCGGCATCACGCGCGTGGATGACGGCACGACGGACCCGGTGCAGGGCTGGAACCTGGTCATGCTGGAGGCGATCCGCATCGGCGGCTCGGTGACAGCCAATGCCTCGCGCCTGCTGGCCTTGGAGAGTGTCGCCATCCTCGACACGCTGGCCGCGATTGACGGCACGAACAGCTTCATGGTGGCGCTCGATGCGCCGGAAGGAATTTCGGCGCCCATCGCGGCCGCGGCGGCGGCGCATCGCGTGCTCAGCGTCTTCTATGCCGGCAATGCGCAGGCCGCCGTCCTGCAGGCGAGCTTCGACGCCCGCCTCGCGCAGGATCTGGCGCAACTGGCCCCGGGCGCCGAGCGTGATGCCGCCATGAACTTCGGCTTCTCGGTGGCCGACGCGGTGCTGGCGATCCGCGCGGGCGACGGGCATGACGCGGTGGTGCCCTATACGCCCGGAACCGAGCCGGGCGATTGGCGTCCCACACCGCGGGTTGGGCCCGGTGGCACGGAATTGCCTGGCCGCCCCGCGCAATTGCCGCAATGGGGCGAGATCACGCCCTTCCTGATGGAGGATGGCGGCCAGTTCCGCCCGGATGGCCCGCCCGATCTCACCAGCGCCGAATACACGGCAGAGTTCAACGAGGTGAAGTCGCTCGGCGCCATCGATTCCACGACGCGGACCGAGGAGCAGACCGAGATCGCCTTCTACTGGCGGGACCTGACCAACACCTACACGCCCGCCGGCCGCTGGTCGCAGATCGCGGGTGAGGTGCTGGAGCAGCTTGGCCATTCCAGCGCCTCGGCCGCGCGCGTCATGGCGGGCCTGAACCTCGTGGGCGCCGATGGCGCCATCGCCGCCTGGGACGCGAAATACGAATACAATTTCTGGCGCCCCATCGCCGCGATCCGTGAGGCCGACACGGATGGCAATCCCGACACCATCGCGGACCTGACCTGGCGGCCGTTGTTCGAGACACCGCCCCACCCCGACTATACGTCGGGCCATGCGACCTGCAGCCTCGCCGCCGCCTGGGCACTGACCTACCTGCTGGGCGATGATGTTGCCTTCACCAATGCCAGCGTCGGCCTGCCTGGCGTCTTCCGCAGCTTCGACAATTTCGTCCAGGCGGGAATGGAAGCGGGCGACAGCCGCATCTATGGCGGCATCCATTTCACCAGCGCGAACACAGAGGGCCAGGCGCTCGGAAAGGCGGTCGCGGATTACGGCATGGCCGAGTTCTTCCGCAGCGAGGGCGAGGATATCTACGCCCCCATCGTCCTGCTGAACGCGGCGACGGGCGGCGCGCTGGTGCCGCCGGTGCTGAGCGGCTTCGCGCTCGACAACCGCGACGGGCTCGAGGTGATGCATGCGCGCCTCAATGGCGGCGCGGCCATGGACATCGCCATAGACGCCCAGGGTCGCTTCAGCTTCGATGTGGGCGCCGTGTTCGGCCCCATCCAGGATGGCGACCACGTCATCACGCTGGAAGCCGAGGATGCCGCCGGTCTGGTCAGCACGCCGGTCGTCTTCAACTTCACGCTGGATGCGGTGTTCGGCTAGGGGCGCTCACGCCCCCTTGCGATAGGCGAAGGCTTTCGCGAAGCAATCCAGGATGTGCCCGCCCGCCGTCGTCGCCGGGTAGATCGGATCGGTGGCACCGAGCGCGCGGGGATCAATCGGCGCCTGGAAATTCGGGTCGTGGAAGGTCGCGATGGACATGCGCTCATGGCCCGAGCGGTTCACCACGCGATGCGGCGTGCTGGCGAAGCGGTCATTGCTCCAGCGGCCCAGCAGATCGCCCACATTGATGACGAGCGTGCCGGGCAGGGGAGGTGCCGGGATCCATTCGCCCGACTGGCGTTCGCGCACCTCAAGCCCGCCGCTGTCATCCTGCCAGAGCAGGGTGATGCAGCCGAAATCCGTGTGCGGCGCCACGCCGAAACCCTCGGTGTCGTCAGGCGGCTGGGGCGGGTAGAAGACCGCCTGGGTGCGTTGCAGCGGCAGCGTGTAGTGGGGCGCGAAGAAATCCTCCGGAAGCTCGAGGCTGATGGCGATGGCGCGCATCAGGCCGGCGCCGCAGCGCATCATCTCGGCGTAATAGGCCTCCATGGCGGGTTGCAGCTCGGGCACCGCGGCCGGCCATTGGTTGGGGCCGCGCAGCTTCTCGCCGGCCAGCACCACGGGATGATCGGCCGGCAGGTCGAGGCCGAGCGAGAAGAACTCCTTGAGATCGGGCTTGGTCGCCCCAGCCATCACCGCCCCGCCCGCCGCGTGCCAGCCGCGATGCGCCAAATTGGCGCGGGTGTTGGCCTTCACCTCCGGGGGCAGCTGGAAAAAGCGCCACGCGGCCGCGACGGCGGCGGCGATCGTCGCCTCGGGCACGCCGTGGTTGCGGATATAGAAGAAGCCCGGGCCGGTGCAGGCGGCGCGGATCTCGGCCGCGATCTCGGGCAGCCGGTCGTGGCTGGCCAGGTCGGCCACGTCGATCACGGGCAGGCTTTGTCCAGGCATCGTCATTCCTTCGTGTTCGGGCCGGCAAAGCCCACGCCCTCGGCGCGGAGCCGCTCGGCCAGCAGCGTCTTGGGCACCTTGCCATAGGCGGATTTCGGCAGCGCCTCCCACATCACGAAGCGGCGCGGATGCTTGTAGCGGGCGAGGCGGGTTTCGAGATGGGCCAGCAATTCCTCGGGCGGCGTGGGCGCGCGCAGCACGAGACACGCCACGCCCGATTCCCCCCAGCGCGGGTCGGGCAGGCCGACCACGGCGCATTCCACGACCGCGGGATGGGTCAGAAGCGCCTCCTCCACCTCGCGCGGGTAGATGTTGGAACCGCCGGAGATGAACATGTCGGACGCCCGGCCGGTGATGTGCAGGAAGCCGTGGCGGTCGAGGAAGCCGAGATCGCCCGTGTGGAACCAGCCGTGGCGGAAGGCGTTCTCATTCGCCGCGTCATTCTGGAAGTAGCCGGCGAAGACACCGGGGCCGCGCACGCAGATCTCGCCGCGTTCGGCGTGCCGGCCGTCCTCGTCGAGGATCGCGATGTCCATGCCGGTACGCGGTGCGCCGACGCTGAGCGCGCCCGGCGCGGCGTCCTCCATGCTGTGCTGGTCGGGGCGCAGCACGGTGATGCAGCCGGTCACTTCGCCCAGGCCGAAATACTGCACGAGGCAGGAGCCCAGGCGTTCCATCGCGCGGAGCTGGTCGGCGCGGTACATCGGCGCGCCGGCATAGATCACGTGGCGCAGCCGCTGCGGCGCGGCGGCCGGGTCCGCCACCAGCATGTTCAGGATGGTGGGCACGGTGAACATGTTGGTGACGCCATGCCGCGCGATCAGCTCCCAGGCGATGGCCGTGTCCAGCCGCTCGCCCGGCAGCAGCACCGAGCAGGCGCCGCGCGCGACCTGGCAGAGCGCATGAATGCCCGCGCCATGGCTGAGCGGGGCCACCACCAGCGAGACGTCGCGCTCGGTGAGCCCTGGCATCAGGTCGGCGAGATGGTTGGTGATGATGAAGCCCATCTGGCCATGGGTGAGCACCGCGGCCTTGGGCCGGCCGGTGGTGCCGGAGGTGAAGAAGAACCAGCAGGGGGCGTCGCGGCCCACCTCCGCCTCGTGGTTCGATGGTGGCGGCGTGGCTTCGGCCAGCAGGGTCTCGTAGTCCAGCTCATCGGCGCGCGCATCGCCCACCGCGATCACCAGGCGGCAATCGGGGGCGGCTTCGCGCACCGCATCGGCATGGGCCGCGAAGCCGTGGTCCCGCAGCAGCACGCGCGCGCCGCTGGCTTCGGCCAGATAGGCGGCCTCGGGCGGCGTCAGGCGGACATTCGTGGGCACCCAGACGCCGCCGATCTTCCAGGTAGCCCAGAGGCTCTCGAACATCGCGTTGCCGTTGCGCGCATGCACGAGCACGCGGTCGCCTGGGCCGATGCCCTGGGCGCGCAGCGCGGCGGCCAGGCGGTCCACGCGCGCGTTGAATTCCGACCAGGACCATGTCTGATCGCGCCAGACCAGCGCCGGCGCGTCGGGCAGGCGGCGTGCGGTCTGGGTCAGCAGACGGCCGAGATTGGTGGCCGGAATCATGCCATCATCCCCGCGCCGGCATAGCCGCCATCCACCGGAAGGGCATGGCCCGTGATGTAGGAGGAGCGCGCGGGGTCGAGCAGGAAGAGCGCCGCCTCCGCCACCTCCTCCACGCGGCCGTAGCGTGCGGCGGGAATGCGGCTCAGCCATTGCGCCCGGGTCTCGGCATCGTGCAGGGCGGTCACCATGGGCGTCTCGATCGGCGCGGGGCAGATGGCGTTCACGCGGATTCCATGTGGCGCGAGGTCAATGGCCATGACCTGCGCCATGTTGATGGCCGCCGCCTTGGACGCGCCATAGGCCACGCGCCCCTCCACGCCGCGCAAGCCGGAGACCGAGGCGATCAGGACGATGGCGCCGCCCTTGCCACGCGCGACCATCGCCCGCGCCGCGGCCTGTGCGGCGAGGAAGCAGCCCGTGACGTTGACGTCGAGGATGCGGCGGAACAGCTCGGGCGGCGTGTCGAGCAGCGGCGTGGCCGCCGAGATGCCGGCCGAGCAGACGAGCCCCTCCAGCTCCGTGAGGCCAGCGATCCAGTCGGCGACGGCGGTGGCGTCCGTCACGTCCAGCGCCGTGCAGCCCGCGGCAGGCATCCGGTCAGCCAAGGCTGTCTCCCAACCGGCCGCGCGGGCGGCGGTGCCGATGGCGGCGCCAATGCCCGAGGCCCCGCCGGTGATGGCCAGTCGTTTCGGCATGCATTCCCCTCCATAGGCCGTCTTGCGCGCCCGCCTTCCTCGGCGGCATTGTGGCACCTGGAACGCGGCGCGCAAAAGCCGCCTGGAGGAGAGACCCCAATGAAGCTCAGGACCCATCGCCGCGCCCTCCTGGCGGGCGGCGCCGCCATCCTTGCCGCCCCGTTGGCGGCACCGCGCATCGGCGGCGCGCAGCCCGCCTACCGTCCGGAATACAAGCTCTCGGTCGTCGGCAACCGACCGATCCCGTTTGCCGAGGGGGCCTTCCAGTGGGCGGAGCTGGTCACGCAGCGCTCGAACGGCCGCATCAACGTCCGCGTCTATCCGGGCAGCCAGCTCGTCGGCGGCGACCAGACGCGCGAGCTCTTGGCCATGCGCCAGGGCATCATCGACTTCGCCGTCTTCAGCACGATCAACATCGCGCCGCAGGTGCGCGAGGCCGGCATCTTCCAGCTGCCCTTCCTGATGCCCGACCATCGCGCCTTCGACGCGCTGATCAACGGCGAGGTGGGCCGCGACCTCGTCGGCATCATGGACCGCCGCGACGTGACGGCGGTCGCCTTCGGCGAGAACGGCTTCCGCGAGATCAGCAATTCCAAGCGCGCCATCGCGGCACCAGCCGATCTGCGGGGCCTGAAGATCCGTTTTGCCGCCGGCGCCATCTTCAACGACATCTATAACGGCCTCGGCGCCAACCCCTTGCAGATGTCCTTCGCCGACCTGCAGCCCGCGCTGAGCACGGGTGCCGTGGATGGTCAGGAGAATCCGGTCAACCTCTTCCTTGCCTTCCGCATGGACACGCTGGCCCAGCGCCACATGACCATCTGGAACTACGTGAATGACGCGCTGATCTTCGGCCTCTCGAAGTCCGTGATGGCGAGCTTCACGCCGGCCGACCAGGAACTCGTCCGCGAATGCGCGCGCGAGGCGGCGCGCAACAACATCGCGCTCGCCCGCCAGGGCCTCGGCATTCCCGGCACGGACAATGCCGCGCTGCTGGAACTGGCCCGCCGCAATGTGGAGGTGACGCAATTGACCCCCGCGCAGAAGCAGGCCTTCGCGACCGCGCTGCGCCCGGTCTATGACCGCTGGGCCAACACGATCGGTGCCGATCTGGTCCGCAAGGCGGAAGCCGCCATCCGCGCCGTTTCGTGACGCACGTCTGATGGCCGCCGATTTCGACCCGACGGCGGCCCCGCCCGACCCCAGGACGCGCGTTCCATTGACGCTGGAGCGCGTGCTTCTCGCCGCCGCCATGGGCGCCATGGCGCTGATCACGGCGGCCAACGTGGTGACGCGCTATCTCTCCAACATCTCGCTCGCCTTCACCGAGGAATATTCGGTGGCGCTGATGGTCGTGGTGGCGATGGTGGGCACGGCGCTGGCCACCGCCGGCGGGCGGCATATCCGCATCGGCTTCTTCGCAGACAAGCTCAGTCCCGGCCGGCGCCGCGTGGCCGAGATCATGGCGCTTGGGCTGCTCATTCTCTGCTTCGGGCTGATCCTCTGGTACGGCACGCGAATGGTCTGGGACGAGTATGATTTTGAGGTGCTCTCGCCCGGCCTCGGCCATCCGCAGTGGCTTTATACCGTGTGGCTGCCGGTGCTGGCGGTGCTGGTGATCGGGCGCGCGGCGGGCCGCATCATCCGCCTGGCGCGGGGGGAAGGGGGATGATCGGCACCATCCTGTTCCTCATGTTCATGATCCTGCTGCTGGGCGGCGTGCCGATCGCGGTCGCCCTTGGCCTGGCGGGCGCGCTGGCCATCGCGTTGGCGGACCAGACGCTGATGGCCATGCCGACGAACGTGTATGCCGGCATCGCGAAATACCCGCTGATCGCGATCCCCATGTTCGTGCTGGTGGGCTGCGTCTTCGACCGGACGGGCGTGGCGCTGCGCCTCGTGAAATTCGCAACCGCCTTGGTCGGCGCCGGGCGCGGGGCGCTGGCTTCCGTCGCCGTGCTCGTCGCCATGATCATCGGCGGTATCTCGGGCTCGGGCCCCGCCACTTCCGCCGCGGTGGGCCAGGTGGTGACGCGCGGCATGGTGAAGGATGGCTATCCGCGCCCCTTCATCGCCGCCACGGTGGGTGCCGCGGCGGCGACGGATATCCTCATCCCGCCCTCCATCGCCTTCATCGTCTATGCGGTGATGGTCCCCGGCGTCTCGGTGCCAGCGATCTTCATGGCGGGGATGTTCCCGGGAATCCTGGCCGGCATCGCCATCATCGTGCCCATTCTCATCATCTCCTGGCTCAAGGATTTCGGCGGCAAGAACCCGGAGCGCGACGAGAACTCGCTCTGGCAGAGCTTCAAGGAGGCGATCTGGGGACTGATGGCGCCTGTCGTCATCCTGGGCGGCATGCGCATCGGCGCCTTCACGCCGACGGAAGCGGCCGTGATGGCTGTGTTCTACGGCCTCTTCGTCGGCTTCTTCATCTATCGCAGCATGACGATGAAGGACCTCTACGAGATGCTGGTGGAGGCGGGCGAGATCTCGGCCGTCATCCTCATCATCATCGCGCTTGCCAGCGTCTTCGCATGGTCCACCTCCACGCTTGGCATCGTGCAGCCCATCGCGGGCTGGATCGTGGGGCTTGGCCTGGGCGAATACGGCACCATCGCGCTGCTCATGGTGGCGCTGATCTTCATCGGCATGTTCCTGGATGGCGTTTCCACCTTCCTGATCCTGCTGCCGGTGCTGATCCCGATCGCGCGCGCCTTCGAGTGGGACCTCACCTGGTTCGGCGTGATCCTCACCATGAAGATCGCGATTGGCCAGTTCACGCCGCCCATGGCGGTGAACCTCATGGTCTCCTGCCGCATCGCGGGCGTCACGATGGAGAGCACCATCCCCTGGGTGGTCTGGATGATCCTGGCGATGTTCGTGGCGCTCGCGCTCGTCGTGGGCTTCCCCGGCATCGCGCTCTGGCTACCGCGCGTGATGGGGATGATGTGAACCTTGTTCCGTTGGGGGGCGGGGGCTTGTCGAAACGCCCCGCCTGCTTCCGAATGGCACCAACGAAATCACAGGGAGCGAATATCCGATGTCCAGCGTGGAAGCCTTGCGCGACCCCCAGAGCCTCACGCGCCTGCTGGCGCCGCGCAGCTTCGCCGTGGTGGGCGTCTCGGCCGAGCCGACCGGCTTCGGCGCGCGCACCGTGCAGAACATGCGGGATTTCGACGGCCCGGTCTGGTGCGTGAACCCGAAATATGCCGGCCAGGAGCTGCATGGCCGCCCCTGCTTCGCCTCGGTCGCGGACCTGCCGGGTGCGCCGGACTCCACCGTCATTGCGCTGCCGCGCCCGGGTGTCATGGACGCCGTCCAGGCGCTGGCGAAGAAGGGCGGCGGCGGCGCCGTCATCTACGCCTCCGGCTATGGCGAGACCGACCTGCCCGAGCGCGCGGTGGAGGAGGAATTGCTGCGCGAGACGGCCCGGCGGCTCGGCTTCCCGCTGCTCGGCGCCAATTGCCTGGGCTTCGTGGATCATCGCCAGCGCGTCGGCGCCACCTTCATGCCCGACTATGTGAAGATGACGGCGCCGGCCGGCGGTGTCGGCGTCGTCAGCCAGTCGGGCGCGCTGGGCTATGCGCTGATGCAGGCGGCCGAGCGCGGCTTCGCCATGTGCCACATGACCACCGCCGGCAATGCGACGGACCTCGATGTCTGCGACCTCGCGGCCTTCCAGCTCACCATTCCCGAATGCCGCAGCATCGCCTTGGCCGTGGAAGGCCTGCGCGATGCGCGGCGCCTCTTCCTGCTGGGCGAGATGGCGGCGAGCATGGGTAAGACCATCGTCGTGCTGAAGCTGGGCCGTGGCGAGGTTGGTGCGAAGGCCGCGGCCTCGCACACCGGCTCGCTCGCCGGCAGCACCGCCGCCTGGTCGGCCGGCTTCAAGCGGGCCGGCATGCTGGAGGTGGGCGATTTCGACGCGCTGCTGGAAACGGCGGGCTTCTTCGCCAAGGCGGGGCCGCCGAAGGGGCGCGGTGTCGGCATCGTCACGCCCTCGGGCGGTGCGGGCATCATGGCGGCGGACCACGCGGAATTCGCGGGCCTGCCGCTGCCCCAGCCGGCGCCCGAGACCGAGCGCGTGCTGCGCTCCGCGATCCCGGACTTCGGCAGCCCGCGCAACCCCTGCGACCTCACGGCGCAGGTTGCAACCAATCCGAAATCCTTCGAGGATTGCATGCTCGCGATGCTCAATGACGAGCAATACGCGACCGTCGTCTTCCCCGTGGTCTATCACAACCCCGCCCCCACCGCGACGCCGACGCGCATGAAGACGCTGGAGCCGATGGCGGCGGCCACCGGCAAGCCCATCTGCATCGCCTGGATCCCCGAAAGCCTGGAAGGCCCGGGTGCGGAGGCGGTGGATGTCAGCCCCAACCTCGTGCTGTTCCGCAGCATGCGGCGGATGATGAAGGCGCTCAGCCTGTGGTTCGAGCGGCATGACCCGAAGCCCGCCGGCGGCATGGTGGATGCCCGGGCCAAGGCCGCCGCCGCCGCCATTCCTGCGGGGGCCGCCACGCTCATGGAGGCCGCCGCCAAATCCGCCTTCGCCACGGCCGGGCTGCCGGTGGTCTCCGAGCATCGTGCGAAGGATTCGGCCGCCGCCGTCGCTGCCGCCCAGGCGCTGGGCTTCCCGGTCGTGCTCAAGCTCGACAGCCCCGATGTCGCCCACAAGACCGAGGTGGGCGGCGTCGAGCTGAACCTCGGAGATGCTGCCGCCGTCACCGCCGCCTTTGGCCGCATCATGGCGGGTGTCGCGCAGCACGCCCCGCAAGCGCGCGTGGATGGCGTGCTGGTCCAGCGCATGGAGGCGCGCGGCGTTGAGCTCATCCTGGGTGCCCGGCGCGATCCGCAATTCGGCGTGATGGTCCTGGTGGGCCTGGGCGGCGTCCAGGCCGAGCTGTGGAAAGATGTGGCGCTGGACGTGGCCCCCGTCTCATCGGAGGGGGCGATGGCCATGCTGCGCAGCCTCAAGGCCTTCCCGCTGCTGGATGGCTTCCGCGGCAGTGCCAAGCTGCCGGTGGAGGATATCGCGCTCGCCATCGCGCAATTCTCGGGCTTCGCCGCCGCGATGGGCGACCGGCTGGAGGAGGCGGAGATCAACCCGCTGCTCTGCCGCCCGGATGGTTGCGTGGCGGTGGATGGGTTGATGGTGCTTTCGGCCTGAGAGCAAACGTTACCAACAGCGCGATTCCAGGCGGATTCATTCTGGGCTATCCTGTGTGGATGAACCTCCGTCGCCGCCTCGCCTGGCTCCCCCTGGCCGTCTTCCTGGCCGGGATCTTCCCCGCCGTCCCGAGCCTCGCGGCCGAGCCTGGCTCCGAGCACATGCTCGCGCACCGCGCCGCCTATCGCCTCAAGCTCGACAGCGTGCGCGACAACGCCAGCATCGCGCAGGCCGAGGGCATCATGCTCTTCGAGGTGATCGACGCCTGTGACGCCTGGGCCTCGCGCCAGCGCTTCACGCTGCTGGTGGGCGATCGTGACGGCAACATCGTCGAGACCACATCGGATTACGCGACGCTCGAGGCGAAGGACGGCTCCGCGCTCCGCTTCACGCTGACGCAGACAACCGGCGGTGCCGTCACCTCCCGCGTGGCGGGCGAGGCGACGGTCACGCCCGAGGGCGGGCGCATCCGCTACCAGGAGCCGGCCGCGACGGAGGAGGACCTCCCGCCCGGCACCATCCTGCCCATGATTCACACCATCCGCAGCCTGGCCGCGGCGCGCGCCGGCCAGCGGATCTTCGTGGCCCCGCTGTTCGACGGCACCTCGGCCGATGGGCCTCAGGACACGACGACCATCCTCTCGGGCGGCTGGCTGGCGCCGCAGGCCAATGCGAATTTCCCTCTGCTCTCCACGCTGAGCAGCGCGCGCATGCGAATCGCCTTCTTCGAGCGCAACTCCACGGGCCAGGGCGGCGGCGCCGCCACGCCCGACTATGAGGTCAGCATGCGCTACTACGAAAACGGCGTGGCCGATGAGCTCAAGATGGATTTCGGCGAGTTCGTGGTGGATGGCCAGCTCGGCGAGTTGCAGGCCATCCCCTCTCCCTGTTGATCAATCCAGGCTGAAAGCGTCGCGCGGTGGCGGCGTAGGCCGGGAGTAATCCATCACGCAGAAGGCGCCGCCCTGGTGACGGCGGCCCACCTCATCCGGGTGCAGCATGCCTTCCAGCTTCGCGCGATACACCTCCGCGCTGTCCTGCGGCGCCCAGCCGATGCGCTCGCGGTGGTCCTTCGCCCACCAGCTCGCCGGGTTGGCGGAGGCACCCCAGATCACGGCATGGCCCACGCGTTCCGCCGCCACGCAGGCCTGCACCAGCCGCGCGAGATCGGGATAGGACAGCCAGGTGGACAGCGCACGCGCGTCCCGCGGCTCGGGCAGGCAGGTGCCGATGCGAAGATTGACGTTCTCGACGCCGTGCTTGTCCCAGTAGAGCCTGCCCATCAGCTCGCCATAGGCCTTGGAGAGGCCATAGAAGCCATCCGGCCGGAACTGGCAGTCGAGGTCGAGGCTCTGCCCCTGCTCATGGAAGCCGATCGTGTGGTTGGAGCTGGCGAACACCACGCGTGCCTTCTCGCGCCGCGCGGCTTCGTAGATGTGGTGCAGGCCGCGAAGGTTGGGGCCGAGGATCTCCTCGAAGGGCTGCTCCACGGAAACACCGCCGAAATGCAGGATGGCGCCGCAGCCTTCGGCGAGGCGCGCCATGGTCAGCCCGTCATTCAGGTCGGCACGGGTGAAGCTGGCGCCCTGCGGCACCGGGTCCGGGAAAGGCGCGATGTCGGAGATGCGCAAGGTCATGCCAGCCGCGGTCAGCTCGCGGGACAGCATGCGGCCGAGCGCGCCGGAGGCTCCGGTGAGGAGGATGGGTTTGTCGGGCGTGGGTTTCATGATGAGCGTTGTCCTTCCATAGTCAGGCTGTCGCAAATTCAGCAGGACGGCCAGATGCCCCGCCACGCCCACCCCACCATCGCCCATGCCGCCATCGCCCTCGAGACCGGTCGCACCACCGCGACCGCCCTGGTGGAGGAGGCGCTGGCCCGCGCGGCGGAGGGCGAGGGCCCGCGCGTCTTCACCGCGCTGCACGCCAGGGCGGCGCGCGAGCAGGCCCGCGCGATGGACACGCTGCGCCAGGCGGGCCGCGCGCCCAGCCGCTTCGCCGGCATCCCCATCACCGTGAAGGATCTGTTTGACGAGGCGGGTCAGGTGACGCGCGCGGGCTCCGTCGCTCGCAACGGTGCCAAGCCCGCCACCGCGCCGGCGCCGGTGATCGAGCGGCTGAACCGCCAGGGCTTCGTCGTCATCGGCCGCACGAACATGACGGAATTCGCCTTCTCGGGCTTGGGCGTGAACCCGCATCACGGCACGCCGAGCAGCCCTTGGGACCGCGCGACGGGCCGCCTGCCGGGCGGCTCCTCCTCCGGCGCCGGCGTGGCGGCCGCCGATGGCATGGGCTTTGGCGGCCTCGGCACCGATACCGGCGGCTCCTGCCGCATCCCGGCCGCGCTGAACGGCGTGGTGGGCTTCAAGCCGACGGCGCGGCGGGTGCCCATCACCGGCGTGCTGCCGCTCTCGCCCTCGCTCGATTCCGTGGGGCCGCTCGCGCGCTCCGTCGCCTGCTGCCACGCGCTGGATGCGATCATCGCCGGCGCCGAGACGCCGCCCGCGCTGGCCGAGGTGAACCTCTCGGGCCTGCGCTTTGGTGTGCTGAACAACATCGTGGAAGACGGGATGGAGGGCCAGGTGGCGCGCGACTACGCCCGGACACTGGCTCGCCTGGAAGCCGCCGGCGTGAAGCTCGAGGACGTGACCCTGCCCGAGCTGGACCGCATGCCCGCGATCAACGCCAAGGGCGGGCTGACCGCCTCCGAGGCCTATGCCTGGCACCGCCACCTCATCGCCAGCGACGGCCCGCGCTATGACCCGCGCATCCTCAAGCGGATCGCCCGCGGGGAGCACATGAGTGCTGCCGAATATCTCGACGTGGTGCAGGCGCGGGCGGAGGTGATCGCGGCAATTGCCCCGCGCACCGCGCCCTATGACGCGGTGATCTGCCCGACCGTGCCGCTGGTGCCGCCCGCCATCGCCGAGGTGGAGGAGGAGACCGAGTACAACCGCATCAACCTGCTGCTGCTGCGCAACACCACCATCGCCAATTTCCTGGACCGCTGTGCCATCAGCATCCCCTGCCATATCCCGGGCGAAGCGCCGGTCGGCCTGATGCTGATGGGCGAGGCCATGGACGATCAACGCCTGCTGGCCATCAGCGCGGCGGTCGAAGCGCTGCTTGAAGCATGAGGCGCCTGGAGTTCGGTTGGTATCTGCCGACCAATGGCGATACCACCAGCTATGCCGAGGGGCCGAATGTGGTGCCCTCCAGCACCGCGATGTTCGACCGCGTGGTGAACGCGGCCGAGGCGGCGGGCTTTGAATACCTGCTGGTCCCCGTCGCCATCCCCTGCTGGGAGGCCTGGGTCACCACCGCCTTCATGGCCGGGCGGTCCGGCTCCATCCGGATGCTGGTGGCGGCACGCCCTGGCTACATCAACCCGGTGATGCTGGCGAAGATGGTCACGACCTTCGACCAGCTCACCGGCGGGCGGATCGCGGTGAACCTCATCGCCGGGCAGTCGGAATCCGAGAATGCGGCGGATGGCATCCGCTACGGGAAGGAAGATCGCTACGCGCTGATGGCCGAGGAAGTCGCCATCATGAAGGCGCTCTGGACCGCCGAGGCGCCGCTGGATTGGGACGGCAAGTTCCACACGTTGCACGGCGCGCGCGTGATCCCGGCACCCCTGCAACGCCCACATCCGCGCTTCTATCTCGGCGGTGGCTCACGCCAGGCCTGGGAGATCTCGGCCGCGCATGCCGATGTTCATCTCTTCTGGGGCGACCGGCCGGAGAGCATCGCGGACCAGATGACCGAAATCCGCGCCATGGCGGCGGGACAGGGGCGTGGCGAGGCGCTCGGCTTCGGCATGCGGCTGCAGATCATCTGCCGCGAGACGGAGGAAGAGGCCTGGGCCGCCGCGCATGAGCTGGTGCGCGATGTCGGCGAGGATCGCAGCGCGGCCGTGCGCGCCAATGTGGCCAATTCCGTCGCGAACCAGCGTGTCCAGGCGCTGCTGGCCGAGACCGGCGGGCTGATCGCCCCCAACCTTTGGGCGGGGCTGGCCAAGGCCCGGCAAGGTGCCGGCGTCGCCGTGGTGGGCAACCCCGTGCAATGCGCCGATGTGCTGCAGCGCTTCATCGAGATCGGCTGCCACAGCTTCTGCCTCTCGGGCTACCTGCATGATGAGGAGGCCGAGCGCTTCGGCCGCCTGGTGCGGCCGATCTTGGTCGAGCGGAATCCGGGGCGGCTGGCCGCGCTTTAGGTTAGGCCGCGCGATCGTGATCCGCTATCACTGGATCACGATCGCGCGTTGTTGAGAGGGATGCTTCACTGCTTCGGTGATTCCACCTCAGCGGATCACACTCTAATCCAGCCGCACGTTGTTCTCGCGGATGGCGTTGCCCCACTTCACGCCCTCGCTGCGGATGAAGGCGGCGAATTGCTCCGGCGTGCTGGTCAGCACCTGCGCGCCGAGGCCCCCCAGCCGTTCGCGCATCGCGGGTTCGGCCAGGATGCGATGGACCTCCTGGTTGATGCGCAGGATGATCGGCGCGGGCGTCCCGGCGGGAGCGACCAGCCCGAGCCAGGCGGCGGCGTCGAAACCGGGCATGCCGCTCTCGGCCAATGTCGGCAGGTCGGGCTGGCGGTTGGAGCGTCCGGCCGTGGTCAGGGCCAGCGCCCGCACGCGGCCCGACTGGATATGCGGCAGCGAGAAAACCTCCGTCTCGAACATGAAATCGATGCGCCCGGCCAGCAGGTCCGTCAGCACCTGCGGACCGCCGCGATAGGGCACATGCGTCATATCGAGCCCGCCGGCGGCGCGGGAGAACATCATGGTGATGAGATGCGCCGTGGTGCCGTTGCCCGGCGTGCCAAAGGTGACCTGGCCCGGGCGGGCGCGGGCCATGGCAATGAGGTCCGCCGGGCTGCGCGCCGCGAGATTTGCGTTCACCAGCAGCACGAAGGGCAGGTTCGCCACCAGCGTGATGGGCGCGAAATCGCGCGCCGGATCATAGCCGATGTTGGAATAGAGGTTGGGGTTGGTCGCGAGCGGCGCGGTGGCCGAGAGCAGCAGCGTGTGGCCATCGGGTGCCGCCTGCGCCGCCGCCGCGGCGGCCAGGCTGCCTCCCTGGCCCGGACGGTTCTCCACCAGCATGGACCAGCCCGGATTCTCGCCAAGCTTTTCCGTCAGCAGCCGGGCGATGGTGTCCGTCGCCTGGCCGGGCGGGAAGCCTACCAGGATGCGGATGGGCCGCGCGGGCCAAGCCTGGGCCTGGGCCTTGCCTGCAAGTGCCAGAAGGGGGGCGGCCAAGAGCCCGCGCCGGATTTGTCCGTAGCTATCCATGAGTTTCCCCCTGTATCGCCCTTGCCTCGGGCCATTTTCTCTCGGCAGAGTATGGGAGGGCTGGATTTGTCCTGGCAACCTTGAAGTTCGCTGGGGCAAATGTGGCACCGACACGAGTGAGGGAAACGCGATGATCTATGCCACCTCGGCCGAGGCTGCGGCCCCCACGCGCTTCTCGCGCATTGCCCCCGAGGGCGGGCTGCTGTGGCGCACCGACTATTTCGGCCCGCCGCCCTCGCCCAAGGGCTCGAACTCGGTGGACCCCAAGGCCATGGGTGCGCTGGCCTACGAGCCCCCCGCGCCCGGCGAAACCCGCCCGCCCCAGGCCTTCCTCGTCGAGCAGGAAGTGAATGCGGTGGTGCATCCGCATTTCCACTTCGTGGACCAGTTCCAGGTGGTGGTGGAGGGCGGCGGTGCCATTGGTCGGCATGAGGTGCAGCCCATCATGGCCCATTTCGCCGGCGCCAGCACCGGCTATGGCCCGATCACGCCCGGCGAGGGCGGCCTCAAATACTTCACGCTGCGCGCGAGCGCTGATGGCACCGGGGCGCAATTCCTGCCCGCCGCCAAGGCGCGCATGGCGCGCGGCGCCAAGCGCTACGTCCTGGCCGACCCGGTCTTGCCCAGCACGGTCGAGGCGCTGGCGGTGCGGCGCGAGGCGGTGACGGAGATGGTTCTGGGCGAGCCCGACGGCCTCGCGATCCTCATGCTGCGCATCCCGCCGCATGGCTGCCTCGCCGCGCCCGATCCGGCGCGTGGCGCGGGGCAGAGCCTGCTCGTCACCACCGGCTCCATCCGGCACGAAGGTCAGGTTCTTGGCCGGCTGAGCGCGCTTTTCGTGCCGCCGGAGGAAGCCGCCTTCCAGGCCGAGGCAGGCCCGGATGGCGCCGAGATCCTGCTGCTGCAATATCCGCGCCCCACGGACTGACGGCTAGACCACCCTGCGTTCACATGCGTTCACTTCGCGGGGTCCAGCCTTTGCTGAGAGGATGATTCAGCGTCTCGGCGATTCCGCCTCAACGCACCATGCTCTAAACCGTGAACTGCTCGGCGATGATCCGCTCGGAGAGGCTGCGATCGGGGTCAAAGAGCATGGTCATGGTGATGCTGCGATCCTCGCGCACCTCCACGCGCCGGACGTCGCGCACCTCGGTGTAGTCGGCCGTGGCCGAGACGGGGCGCTTCTCGGCTTCCAGCACCTCGAAGACCACGCGCGCACTGGACGGCAGCAGGGCGCCCCGCCAGCGCCGCGGCCGGAAGGCCGAGATGGGTGTCAGCGGCAGGAGCCGCGCATCCAGCGGCACGATCGGCCCATGGGCCGAAAGATTGTAGGCCGTGCTGCCGGCTGGCGTCGAAATCAGGATGCCGTCGCAGATCAGTTCCGGCAGCCGCTCCTTCCCATCCACCAGGATGCGCAGCTTGGCCGCCTGGCGCTGTTCGCGCAGCAGCGAGACCTCGTTGATCGCGAGTGCCGCATGCGTGCCCGTCGCCGAATGGGCGCGCATGCGCAGCGGGTGCAAATGCGCGGCCTGCGCGGCGGTGATGCGGGCGCGGAGGTCTTCCTCGCGGTAGGGGTTCATCAGGAAGCCGACGCTGCCGCGATTCATGCCGTAGATCGGCGGGTTCCGGCCCAGGAAGCGGTGCTGCGTTTCCAGCATCAGCCCGTCGCCGCCGAGTGCCACGATCACATCCGCCTCCTGCGGCGCGTGGTCGCCGTAGAGCGCCACCAGTCGCGCCAGCGCGTCCTGGGCCTGTTCCGTGGTGGAGGCGAGGAAAGCGATCTTCATGATGCGTTGCGCGACCGATTCACGCTGCGCGCCTGCGGCGCTTCGCGATCGGGACGGTGCTGCGCGACCGATTCACGCTGTGCGCCTGTGGCGTATTCCGCATGTGGCGCGGGCTCATGCCAGTCGCCGGTGTTCGAGCACCGGCATGTCGCGCCGGACGCGGGCCGTCACGGCGGGGTCGAGCCGCGCCGTGGTCCATCCGATGCCGTCGCTGGCTTTTGCCACCACATGCCCCCAGGGATCGGCGATGAGCGAATGGCCATAGACCTGCCGCGTTGCGCCGCGTTCCTCATAGGCGCCCCAGGAGGCGGCGGCGATGATCCAGCATTGCGTCTCGATGGCCCGCGCCCGCAGCAGCACTTCCCAATGGTCCTTGCCGGTCATCAGTGTGAAGTTGGACGGCACCAGGATCGCCTCCGCCCCCGCCCGCCGCAGCGCCAGGTATTGCTCGGGGAAGCGCATATCGTAGCAGATGGTGCAGCCAAACTTCACCCCGCCCGCCTCGAAGGTGACGAGCGCATCGCCCGCGCCGTAGAGCGCGCTCTCGCGATAGCCGGTGCCGTCCGGGCCGGTGATGTCGAATAGGTGGATCTTGCGGTAGCGCGCGACCTCGCGGCCCGTGGGGTCGAAGACCAACGTGGTGTTGAAGAACTTCTCCGGGCCCTGCTCGATGATCGAGCCGCCATGCACATGGATGCCCGCCCCCTTCGCGATGCCGCGCAGGAATTCATAGGCGGCACCCCCGGTGCCGCCGGGCTCGGGCAGGATTTCCGCCGCCGCCGCCCGCGCTTCCCGCCCGCCACCCAGATTGGTCCAGGTCTCGGGCAGCGTGATCATGTCCGGCCGGTCGACATCCAGCGCGCTCTCGATCAGGCGCCGCGCCTGGTCGAGATTGGCTTGCTTGTCGCTGGTCTGGTTCATCTGGATGGCGGAGATGCGCATGGCGGGGCCTATCTTGCGGCGGGCGGGATGCGCCGTTCGTCGAGCGGGACGCCGCGGCCGACGCCCCAGCGCTGGAGTTGCGGGTCGAGCATCTCGCTCCGCTCGCCCGAGGGGCGTTGGGAGACAAAGCGCACGCGGCCGGCGGTCAGGATCGCCACCTCGATGATCCCATCACGCGGACGGATGGAGAGGAAGGCCTCCTGTTCCCCCACGGCACCCTGGCGGGCGCCGCGCAGCACCAGCGCCGTGCCGTCGAAGGCGATGGGCGCCACGAGCTGCAGGTTGATGACGAGCAGGCGCAACCCCGGCTCGCCCAGCAACGCGGACAGGGCACGGCGCACCGGCGGGTCGTTCACGATCAGCGGCGTGTTGCTGGTGCCGATCTGCGCCGAGAGATGGCCGAGCACGCCCTGCTTGTGATCCACCGCCGGTTGGGCGCGGGCTGCCAGTGGCAGGAAGACGGCCAGCGCGGCGGCGCGGCGGCCGAGGGTCAAGGCTGGCGGGGCCAGGAAATGCGCGGCTCCGCCCGCCCCGAGGGCGGCGGCGGCGCATAGGGCTCGGGGATGTTGGGGGTCGCTTCCCAGGTCTCGCGCCGCGGCTCGGCCTGGCGGGCGGTCATCACCCGCAATTCGGCGCGGAGGTCATCGAGCTGCGCCTCGATGGAATCGAGGCGGCCCTTCACGCCGAAGACCGAGAAGGGCATCACCAGCAGGCAGATCGCCAGCAGCAGCAGGATGAGCAGCGCCACCAGCCCGGTCCATTCCGGCAGGCCCGGCAGGGTCAGGCGGGTGACGAGGTCGTTCAGCATCAGCCGCCGGTCACGCTCATGTGACGCGCGACGGCGGGCGCGGCGCGGCGGCGGTCGATCACGAAATCATGCCCCTTGGGCTTGCGCGTGATGGCCTCGGCGATGGCGGCGCGCAGGCCTTCCTCGCCCAGCTCCGGGTCGCGCAGCGGGGCGCGGAGGTCGGCCGCATCCTCCTGGCCCAGGCACATGTAGAGCGTGCCGGTGCAGGTCAGGCGCACGCGGTTGCAGCTTTCGCAGAAGTTGTGCGTCATCGGCGTGATGAAGCCGAGGCGCGTGCCGGTCTCCGCCACGTCGTAGTAGCGTGCGGGGCCGCCCGTGGTGTGGCTGCTGTCGTTCAGCGTCCAGTTCTGCTTCAGGCGGGCGCGGACCAGGCTGAGCGGCAGGAACTGGTCCGTCCGGTCCTCGTTGATCTCGCCGAGCGGCATGGTCTCGATCAGGCAGAGGTCGAAGCCATGCTCGCCGCACCAGGCCAGCATGCGGTCGAACTCATGCTCGTTCACGCCCTTCAGCGCCACGGCGTTGACTTTCACGTGCAGGCCCGCGGCTTTGGCGGCGAAGATGCCATCCAGCACCTTGTCCAGCTCACCCCAGCGGGTCGCGGCCTTGAAGGCGGCAGGGTCCAGCGTGTCCATCGAGACATTGATGCGGCGCACGCCGGCGGCGGCCAGCTCGTCGGCGTATTTCGTGAGCTGGGTGCCGTTGGTGGTGAGCGTCAGCTCATCGAGACCCGAGCCGATGCGCGAGCCGAGGCCGCGCAGCAGCGACATGACGTTCTTGCGCACCAGTGGCTCGCCGCCCGTCAGGCGCAGCTTGCGCACGCCGAGCCCGATGAAGGTGCCGCAGAGCCGCTCCAGCTCCTCCAGCGTCAGCACCTCGGATTTCGGGAGGAAGGTCATATCCTCCGCCATGCAATAGACGCAGCGAAGGTCGCAGCGATCCGTCACGGAAACGCGGAGGTAGCTGATATGTCGCCCGAAAGGGTCGATCATGACGGCGAGCAGTCCCGGAAGCGGTTGGTTTCATCCCATTTGGGGCGGATCAACCCGCTGTTGCAAGGGTCCCTCGCGCGCCGGGGGCCTTGGCCATCCAGTTGAGCACGCTGGCGGCGAGGCCGACCACGATCATGACCGGCCAGAAGGCGGCGTAGCTGCCGGTCCAGGCCATGAGCACGGCACCCGAGCCGGCGCCCAGGAAGCCGCCAATCTGGTGGCTGAAGAAGCAGACGCCGTAGAGTGCACCCAGGTCGCCAACACCGAAGCGTCGCGCGATGGCGGCGGAGGTGAGCGGCACGGTGCCCAGCCACACAAAACCCATCACGGCAGCGAAAAGGATGGTGCCCCATTCCGTGGGCGGTGCCATGGCGAAGGCGGCGATGGCGAGGGTGCGGACCAGATAGATCCAGCCCAGGCCCGTCTCCGGCTTGATGCGGGTGGAGAGCCAGCCGCAGAACCAGGAGCCCGGGATGTTGAACAGCCCGATCATCATCATGACCATCATGCCGAGCGCCGCCGGCTGTCCGCAGAGCGCGATGTGCGAGGGCAGGTGCGTGGTCAGGAAGGCCAGCTGGAAGCCGCAGGCGAAGAATCCGCCCGTCAGCAGCGCGAAATCGCGATCGGCCAGCGAACGCCGGGCGAGCGCCGGCAGGCCCATCAGCCCGGCGGCCGGCGGGCCGCTGCGCGGGGCGGGCCGCCATTCGATGTTGCGCGCGATGGGGATGATCAGCACGGCCGAGATGGCCAGCATGGCCAAGGCGCCCACCGCGCCGAAGCCGCCAATGGCCGAGAAGGTGATGGGCACCATGGCCGCCTGGCCCAGGCTGCCGCCCGCGCTGGCAATGCCGATGTATTCGCCCCGCTTCTCCGGCGGCGCAAGCCGGCCGATGGCGGCCAGCGCCAGCCCCGTGCCGGCGCAGGCAACGCCCAGGCCCGAGAAGAAGCCGATGCCGATCAGCACCATCAGGTTCGAGGGCATCAGCGCCGGCAGGCCGCAGCCCAGCAGGTAGAACACGCCGCCAAAGGCCATGACCCGGCCCGAACCGTACTTGTCGGCCATCGAGCCCGAGACCGGCTGCGCCAGCCCCCAGGTCAGGTTGTGCAGCGCGACGGCGAGGCCGAAGGCCCAGGGCGCGATGCCGTTTTCCGCCGCCAGCGGCAGCAGGAGCAGGCCGAAAGTCTGGCGAATGCCCATGGCGAGGCTGGAGGTGGCCGCTGCCGCGATGATCGCGATCCAGAGAATGCGTCTGGCGGAAAGGGCGGCGTCCTGGGGCATGATCTGATCAGACCGAAGCGCCTGAGGCGGCGCAAGCGAGGATGTCGCCGGGGCCGGCATGCACGCGGCGCGGGGGTCAGCCGCACGCATGTTGCGTGCGGCGGGCCGCAGGCGCAGTCTTCTGTCGTGAATCGAATCTGGCTGGCGCCCGGCGTCGGACAGGGAGGGAGAGAGAGCATGACGACGCGATGGACCGGGGCCGTTCTGGCCGCGGCGTTTTCCCTGGCGACGGCGCCGGCGCTGGCGCAGGTGACGCCGGACAATTTCGTGGGGGGCAAGACCTCCGACCTCGCCGCACTCTGCGCGGCCGGGCCGGCCGACCCGAACGTGGTCTCGGCGGCGAATTTCTGCCACGGCTTCCTGCTCGCGGTCGGCCAGTTCCACGGCGAGTTGACGCAGCGCGGAAGCCGCGTGGGCCCCTTCTTCTGCTTGCCCGACCCGCGGCCGACCGTCGCCAGCATCACCACCGCCTTCGTCACCTGGGCGGGGGCAAATCCGCAATTCGGTGGCTCGCCGGCCGTGGAGGGCGTGGTGCGCTTCGCCACCGCTGCCTACCCCTGCCCACGTCGCCCCGCACGCCGCGCTTCGTGACGCGAAGGAAGAGACAGATGCGCAAGATCCTGATTGTTCCCGTGCTCCTGCTCGGCCTCGGCGGCTGCGAGGGCATGTCCGATACGGGCCGGCTCACGGCCGGCGGCGCCGGGCTTGGTGCCGCGACGGGCGCCATTGTCGGCTCCTTCGCGGGCAATGCCGGATGGGGTGCCTTGGCGGGTGCCGGCATCGGCGCGGCCGGCGGCTACCTCATGGGCCGCGCCCGCGAGTCCGAGCAGCAGGCCTGGCAGCAAGGCTACCAGGCGGGCCGTTCCACGCGCTGAGCGGGCATGAAAAAGGGCGACGGAGCCTAGCCCCGCCGCCCTTCTGACGTTGCTGCGCCGGCGCTCAGGCCGCGCGGCGGGTCTCCGCCATGTCATTCGCGGGCAGCGGGCTCACGGCTGCCGCTGCGGCAGGAATGCCGTGGCGCGTCAGGCCGATATCCGAGAGCTCGCGGTCGCTCAGCGCGCGGAGCTGCTGGATGGTCTCGCGGCGGGTGCGGATGGCGGTGAGAGCATCGCTCAGCGCACGGAAGAAGCCCGTGATGCGCTGGGCGATCGCGACATCGCGCGCGTGGCGCGCCTCGGCGATGATGGCTTCGATGCGCTCGGCCTCGGCGTTGCGCGGCGCCCCATGGAGGGAGCTCTGGGGCATCAGCAGCGCGGCTTCGGCTGGAGTGATGCGGGTCATGATCTTCTGGTCCTATGATGAAGGGCGGCTGGGCCGTCCGGATGGCCAGGATGTAGGGGATTGCGGCCAGGAAAGGTTGTGCGAAGCTCAAGCTCCAGCCATGCGATTGAAGCATGTCATATTGTGAACACATGTCTTAACAGCAGGACTGACGATGTTAACCAAAGCCGAGCGCCTCCCGGCCCTCCGCGCCGCCCTCGCCAGGAGCGGCGTGGATGGCTTCCTCATCCCCCGTTCGGATGAGCATCTGGGCGAATACGTGCCCCCCTCGGGCGAGCGCCTGGCCTGGCTGACCGGTTTCACCGGCAGCGCCGGTCTCGCCATCGTGCTGCCGGACCGCGCTGCCGTCTTCACCGATGGCCGCTACACCACCCAGGTCGCGGCCGAGACGGATGGTGCGCATTGGGAGCGCCGCCACCTGATCGAGGAGCCGCCCGAGGCCTGGCTGCGCGAGCAGGCGGCCGAGCTCAAACTCGGCTACGATCCCTGGCTGCACAGCGAAGGCTTCCTCAAGCGCCTCTCGGGCCTCAACCTCGTGCCGCTCACGCCCAATCCGCTCGACGCGATCTGGCAGGACCGGCCGGCCCCGCCCGCGGCCGCCGTGCTGCCGCACGGCGCCGACCTCGCCGGCGAAAGCGCCGAGGCGAAGCGCGAGGCGCTGGCGGCGACGCTGCGGCAGTCGGGCGAGCAGGCGGCGCTGCTGGCCGATGCGCATTCCGTCGCCTGGCTGCTCAATCTGCGTGGCGCCGACCTGGCGCACACGCCCATGCCGCTGGCCTTCGCGCTGGTGCAGGATGATGCCTCGGTGCGGCTGTTCCTGCACGCGCCCGAGCGCGTGGCCGAAGCGACGCGCGCCCATCTGGGCAACCGCGTCGCCATCGAGCCGCGCGCCAACCTGGCCCGCGCCCTCGGCGAGCTGTCCGGCCGGGGGGTGCGGGTGGATGCGGATGCCACACCCGCTTGGTTCGCCAGCACCCTGCGCGAGGCGGGGGCCCGCGTGATCGCCGGCGAGGACCCGACGCGCCTGCCACGTGCCACGAAGAACACGACCGAGCAGGAGGGCGCGCGCAGGGCGCACCGGCGGGACGCCGTGGCGGTCGCGAATTTCCTGGCGTGGTTTGCGGCCGAGGCGCCGGGTGGAGGCCTCACCGAGATGTCCGCCGCCGCCCGCCTGCTGGATGAGCGGCGCCGCCTGCCGGGCTTCGTCGCCGAGAGCTTCCCCGCCATTTCAGGCGCGGGCGAGAATGGCGCCATCGTGCATTACCGCGTGACCGAGGCGACGAACCGCTCGATCAATCCGGATGAATGCTACCTGATCGACAGCGGCGGGCAGTTCCCGGACGGCACCACCGACATCACCCGCACGCTCTGGAGTGGCCCGGGGCCCGCGCCTGCCACGCTGCGCGCCCGCTACACTGCGGTGCTGCGCGGCCATATCGCGCTCGCCACGGTCCGCTTCCCGGCGGGTGTCGCCGGGCCGCATCTTGACGCCATCGCCCGCCGCCCGCTCTGGGATTCCGGCCTCGATTACGATCACGGCACGGGCCATGGCGTGGGCAGCTTCCTCTCGGTGCATGAGGGGCCCGTGGCCTTCAGCCGCGCGGCGCGCGTGGTGCCCATCCGCCCCGGCATGATCCTCTCGGACGAGCCGGGCTACTACCTGCCGGGGCGTTACGGCATCCGCATCGAGAACCTGCTGCTGACACGCGATGCAGAACCCCAGCCTGACCAGGCCAAGCCCTTCCTGGAGTTCGAGACGCTGACCCTCGCCCCCTATTGCCGCGCGCTGCTCGACCCTCACCTGCTGACGCCGGCCGAGCGCGACTGGGTCAACGCCTATCACACCCGCGTGCTGGCGGAGATCGGCCCCGCGCTGGACCCGCCGGTGCGCGAATGGCTGGCGCGCGAATGCACGCCGCTCTGACTGGGCGGCGCGCGGCGGTTCCGCTCAGGCGCCCTTGATGGTGAGCTGCACGTCCACATTGCCGCGGGTCGCGTGGCTATAGGGGCAGATCTTCTCATGCGCTTCCATCGCCAGCGCCTCAAGCTCGGCCTGGGGCAGGGAGGCGTCTTCCACCGTCAGCACGACCGCGAGGCCAAAGCCGCCCTTCTCGCGCGGGCCGATGGAGACCGCGGCGGTTACCTTGGCGCCGGCGGCGTTCTTCTTGTGCTGCTTGCCGATGAAATCCAGCGCGCCGCCGAAGCAGGCGGCATAGCCGGCGGCAAACAGATGCTCGGGCGTCGAAGTGCCGGGCTTGCCCTGGCCGCCCATTGCCTTGGGCACTGAGAGGTCGGTGGCCACGCTGCCATCCTCGGCCGCGGTATGCCCGTTGCGGCCGCCGGTGGCCGTCGCGGTGGCGGTGAAGAGGGTATTGATCTTGTCCATGGGGAGCTCCTTCAGCGGTAGGACACGGTGGCGACGGCGTTGTAGGGGGATCCGTCAATCAGCCGCGTGCTCCAGGCAAGATAGACCAGCATGTGCTGCGCCTCATCCACGAAGCGGTGCACGCGGGTCTCCTTGAAGAAGAAGCTGGTCGAGGCTTCCCAGACGCGCTCGCCGCGCTCACCCCGCCGCACGCCATCGGTCAGCGTGATCGGGCCCGTGGCCGTGCAGGAGAGCGCGAAGCGCGCGGGGTCCTCGGCCACACCCACCATCCCCGCGATGCCGCCGGTCCGCGCCTGGCTGACATAGCAGGCGACACCGGGCACCTCGGGATCGGTGAAGCGCTCGACCACGACGCGGTGGCTGCGCGTGAGGCCGAGATTGGTCAGCGCGGTGTTCACATGGCCGATCTCGGTCGTGTCATCGGCGCGGGCGCCATGCCAGGGGAGGAGGAGGGCGAGCAGGAGGAGAGCAGGGCGCATGCCATGGCAAACGCCGCGCCCCGGTGCCGGGTTGCTCAGCCGAGGCCCGCCAGCTCCCGGAACTCCGCCTCGCTCAGCACGCGCAGGCCCAATTCTGCGGCCTTCGCGGCCTTGGAGCCGGCATCGGCGCCGACCACGACGAAATCCGTCTTCTTCGAGACCGATTTGGTAACCTTGGCGCCCAGTGCTTCCGCCCGCGCCTCCGCCTCCTGCCGGGAGAGGGTTTCGAGCGTGCCGGTGAAGACCAGCGCCTTGCCGGCAAAGGGGTTGTCGCCCGCCTCGATCGCCGCCGTCTCCTCCGGCGTCACCTCGGCCAGCAGCGCGTCGAGCGCTTCGAGGTTGTGCGGCTCGGCGAAGAATTCGACCAACTCGGTCGCGATGGCGGGGCCGATGCCCTGGATGCTGCCCAGCTCCTCCCGCGCCTCGCTGCCGATGATGCGCGCAGCCGCCATCCGCTCAGTGAGCGATGTGATGGAATGATAGTGCCGCGCAAGCAGCTTCGCGTTCTGCTCGCCGATGCGGCGGATGCCGAGCGCGAAGAGAAAGCGCTCCAGCGGCGGGTGGCGCCGCGCCTCGATGGCATCAAACAGCTTGCGGGTGGAGAGCTTGCCCCAGCCCTCCAGCTTCTCCAGCCGCTCGGCATGGGTGTGCAGGCGGAAGATGTCGGCCGGGCCGCGCAGCAGGCCCATGGCGTGCAGCGTATCAATGCGCTCCTCGCCCATGCCCTCGATGTCGAGGCAGCGGCGGGAGACGAAGTGGCGCAGGCGCTCGACCGTCTGCGCCGGGCAGATCAGCCCGCCGGTGCAGCGGCGCACCACATCGTCATTCTCGCGCACGGCATGGCTGCCGCAGGCGGGGCAGGTGGTGGGAAAGGCGTAGGGGGGCGCGCGGCTGGGGCGCTCCGGGTCGAGCACGGCCACCACCTGCGGGATGACGTCGCCCGCGCGTTGCAGGGTGATGGTGTCGCCCTCGCGGATGTCCTTCCGGGCGATCTCATCCTCGTTGTGCAGCGTGGCGTGCGTGACGGTGACGCCGCCTACGAAAACCGGCTCCATCACGGCGCGCGGCGTGAGTGCGCCGGTGCGGCCCACCTGGATCTCGATGCGCAGGAGGCGCGTCTGCGCCTGCTCGGCCGGGAATTTCCAGGCGATGGCCCAGCGCGGCGCGCGGCCGACGAAACCGAGCCGCGCCTGCCAATCCAGCCGGTCGAGCTTGTAGACCACGCCATCTATTTCATAGGCGAGGGCCGCACGCTCGCGCGCCATGCGGGCCTGGAAGGCGGCCGGCGTCTCGGCCAGCAGGTCGGTGGCACCCTCGGCCACGGGGGTGGAAAGCGGGTTCACCCGGAAGCCCCAGCGCTTCAGCGTTTCGAGCCAGCCGTGATGGGTGGTGGCGGGCGCCGCGCTGGCCTCGCCCATGGCGTAAGCAAACAGCTTGAGCGGGCGCTGGGCCGTGATGGCTGCATCGAGTTGCCGAAGGGAGCCGGCCGCCGCATTGCGCGGATTGACGGGGATGGTGACGGCCGGGCCAAGCTTTTCGCCGCGCGCCTTGCGGGCCTCGCGTTCGGCCAGCGCCGCCTCCTGAGCGGCGCGGAAGGTGAGGAAGTCGGCGCGGTCGAGAAAAACCTCGCCGCGGATCTCGATCAGGGCGGGGAAGGGCGCGGGCAATTCCCGTGGGACATCGGCAAGGGTCAGGAGATTGGCGGTGATGTCCTCGCCCTCCGCGCCATCGCCGCGCGTCGCACCCTTCACGAAGCGGCCCTTTTCGTAGAGCAGGTTCACGCTCAGCCCATCAATCTTGGGCTCGGCGATGAAGTCGAGCGGCGCGCCTTCCGGCAGGCTCAGGAAGCGCCGGATGCGGGCGGCGAACTCGGAAAAATCCTCGGGCGCGAAGGCGTTGTCGAGGCTGAGCATGGGCGCCAGATGGCGCGATTTCGCGAAGCCCTCGACGGCGCGGCCCGAGACCTTCTGCGTCGGGCTCTCGGCCTGCACCAGCGCGGGGTTCTCGGCCTCCAGCGCGCGCAGGCGGCGCATCAGGGTGTCGTATTCGGCGTCGCTGATGCTGGGCGCATCCTGCTCGTAATAGCGCCGGTCATGCTCGGTGATCTCGGCGATCAGGCGGGCGATCTCGGCTTCGGCGCTCTCGCTCATGCGGCCTCCACCAGATCTGCGAAGGCGGCCGCTTCGAGGATGAAGCTGTGCGTGCGCGCCTCGGCCGCGCCGATGCCGCGATGGAAGGCCAGCGCCAGCTCATCGCCGTCATCCGCGTCCCACCAGAGGAATTCGCCGCCCTCCTCGGCTGTGGCGTGGGCCAGCGCGGCGACGAGCGCGCGCCCGACGCCCTGCCGCCGCGCCTCGGGCGCCACATAAAGGTCGTTCATGATCGCACCCCAGCGGCTCGCCCCACTGTCGTAGAAGGGATGGGCCGAGGCCAAGCCCTGGAGGACACCCTCCGCCTCGGCGACCAGCAGCACGATCCGCGAGTCGGCGATCAGATCGCGGGAGACCAGCTGGGCGGTGATCCGCTCGGGATGCAGGCCGGGCTCGGTGTTCAAGGCGCGCAGCAAGGCGGCGAGCGGGGCGGCGTCGCGCCCTTGGGCGCGTCGGATCACGGGCGTTTCTCCGTGCGTCGGATCACGGGTGTTTCTCCGCGCGTCGGATCACGAGTGTTTCTCCGCGCGTCGGATCACGCGACGCCGTCCAGCAGGCTCGCCGCCGCCGCGCGCGCGGCTTCGGTCACCGTCTCGCCGGCCAGCATGCGGGCGATTTCCTCGCGCCGGGCAGGCGCATCCAGCGGCAGCACGCGGGTTTCCGCCTTGCCGCCGCGCACCGCCTTGGCCACCTGCAGATGCTGCGCCCCGCGCGCGGCCACCTGCGGCGAATGCGTCACCACCAGCACCTGCAGGCGTTCGGCCACGCGGGCCAGGCGCTCGCCCACCGCGGCCGCGGTGGCGCCGCCGATGCCGGCATCCACCTCGTCGAAAACGAGCGTCGGCACGGGTGAGCCGCGCGCCAGCACGACCTTCAGCGCGAGCATGAGGCGCGAGAGTTCGCCGCCCGAGGCGATCTTCACCAGGGCACCCGGTGTCTGGCCGGGGTTGGTCGAGACCAGCAGCGTCACGCGGTCCATGCCATCCGCGCCCCAGGCCGCTTCCTCGCGGGGCGCGACCTCGATGACGACGCGGGCGCGGTCGAGCTTGAGCGGCGGCAATTCGGCGGCCAGTGCCTTTTCGAGCTTGGCGGCGGAGGCGCGACGTGCGGCGGTCAGCGCCTCGGCGGCGGTGACGTAGGCGGCGCGGGCGGCCTTGCGGGCCGCTTGCAAGGCGGCCACGCGTCCCGTGCCGGCATCGAGCGCCGAAAGCCGCTCCCGCAACGCATCGAGATGGGCCGTCAGCTCCACCACCGCCACGCCATGCTTCCGCGCGGCCGAGCGCAGCCCGTAAAGCCGGTCTTCCAACACTTCCAGCCGGCGGGGGTCGGGCAGGGCGTCCACGGCCAGGCGCTCCAGCAGGCGCTCGGCCTCGGCCAGCGCATCCTGCGCCTGGGTCAGGGCCAGCAGCGCCGGCTGGGCGGATTCATTGGGGGGCGGCAGGCGCTCCAGCGCGCGGGCCGCGCTGCGCAGGGCATTGCCGGGATGGGCCGAACGCCGGTCGCGCGGCTGGATCTCTGCCAGCGCGCTGGCGATGGCCTCGTTGCGCCGCTCGGCCTGTTGCAGGCCCTGGCGCTCCTGCGCGAGGCGCTCCTCCTCACCCTCCTCGGGCGCAAGGGCGGAAAGCTCCTCCACCGCGTGGCGCAGCCACTCCTCATCGCGCAGCGCGGCGGCGACGGCGGCCTCGGCCTCGGCCAGCTCATTCTCCGTCGCCCGCCAGGATTTGTAGGCGGTGGTCACCCGCGCCCGCGGTGCGTCATGCGCGCCGAAGGCATCGAGAAGGGCGGCATGCGTCGCGGGGTCGGCCAGGCCCACCTGGTCATGCTGGCCCTGCACCTCCACCAGCGTGGCCGCGAGGCGCTTGAGCAGGGCTACCCCTACCGGCTGGTCATTCACGAAGGCGCGGGATCGGCCATCGGCCTGGAGCACGCGGCGCAGCACCAGGATGTCCTCCGGCTCCATCCCCTGCTCGGCGAGGAGCGCGAAAGCCGGGTGCCCCTCGGGCGGCTGGAACACGGCGGCGACGCTGGCCTGGGGTTGCCCCGCGCGCACCAGCCCCGCCTCGGCCCGCATTCCCAGCGCCAGGCCCAGCGAATCCAGCAGGATGGATTTGCCCGCGCCGGTCTCGCCCGTCAGCACCGAGAGGCCCGGCCCGAAATTCAGGTCAAGCCGCTCGATCAGCACCACGTCGCGGATGGAGAGGGAGGCGAGCATGCGCTCGCCCGCTAGAAGACGCTGTTCCAGGCCCGCCGGAAGAAGCCGGGGCGGTCCTGCGGCGCCAGGGAGGCGCCCGGCGTCAGCATGGCGTAGCTGTCCTGGTACCAGGCATTGCCCGGGAAGTTGTGGCCGAGCACAGAGGCGGAGCGCGCAGCTTCATCCCGCAGGCCGAGGGCGAGGTACATCTCAGTCAGGCGGTGCAATGCCTCGGGCACGTGGTTGGTGGTCTGGTAATCCTCCACCACGCGGCGGAAGCGGCCGATCGCGGCGCTGTAGAGGCCCTGGCGCATGTAGAAGCGGCCGATATTCATCTCACGTCCGGCGAGGTGATCGCGCGCGAGGTCCATCTTGAGGCGCGCATCGCGGGCATAGGCCGTGTTGGGGAATCGGTTGGCGACATCCTGCAGCGCGGTCAGCGCGGTCTCCGTGCCGCGCTGGTCGCGCTGGCTGTCGGCGATCTGCTCGTAATAGGCGAGGCTGCGGAGGTAATACGCATAGGCGATGTCGCGGTGCGCCGGGTGCAGCTGGATGAAGCGGTCCAGCGTGCCGATGGCTTCGGTGTAGCGATTGCGCATGTATTCGCCGTAGGCCGCCATGATCTTCGCGTTGGTGGCCCAGGTGGAATAGGGGTGCTCGCGCTCCAGCGTTTCGAACAACTCGACCGCCTGGGCATAGCGCTGGCCTTGCAGCGCCTCGATGCCGGCGGCGTAGAGCGATTCGGGCGAGCGGTCCACGAGGCCCGTGCCGGCCGGTGGGGTGCGGAAGAGGCCGGCGGCCGAGCCATCCCACTGGGAGACGCCGCAGCCGGAGAGCGGCAGCGCGAAGGCAAGGAACAGGGCAGCACGAGAGAGTGGGCGCATGTGCGATGAAGGCTCCGATCGGCCCGCTCTATACCATGGGAGCCGCCGATGCGCACAAGGGGTGGGCGCCACCGGGCGGTCGGCGCAACGGCGCCGGGTGGCCTCAGGCGGCGACGAGCTTTTCGCGATCCGCCTCGACCAAGGCCTGGCCGCCGGTGGAGCGCCAGTTGCGGCTGTCTTCCAGCAAGGCGAGGAGAAGCTGGTTGTTCAGCGCATGGCCCGAGCGGTGGCCGGTGAAGCGGCCGAGCAGGGGTGCACCGGCCAGGGCCAGGTCGCCCACCACATCCAGCATCTTGTGGCGCACGAATTCGTCCGGACGGCGCAGGCCGCCGGGGTTGAGGATCATCGGGCCGTCCACCACGACGGCGTTGGCGAGGCTGCCGCCCTGGGCGAGGCCGGCAGCGCGCAGCCGGGCCACGTCCTCCGCCAGGGTGAAGGTGCGGGCATCGGCCAGTTCCCGGCGGAAGCTCTCCACCGAGATGCGCATCGAAAGGCTCTGGCGGCCGATCGCGGTCTCGCCGAAATCAATGCTGAGCGTCGCGTCGAAGGCGGGCTCCGGGTTGGGGGACAGCTCAGCCCAGGCGCCGTGGCTGTCCTCGACGCGGACGCGGCGCAGCACTTCGATCGCGGCGCGCGGGGCGAAATGCTCCACCGTGCCGGCGCAGTCGATCAGGAACAGGAAGGGAGCGGCGGAGCCGTCGAGGATGGGCACCTCGGGGCCGTCGAGCTCGATGCGGGCGTCGTCAATGCCGGCCGCGGCCAGGGCTGCCATCACATGCTCGATCGTGCCCACCCGCGCTTCGCGGTTGCCGGGCAGGCCGATCTGCGTGCAGAGGCGCGTCTCGACGACGAGGTCATGCCGGGCCGGAATGTCCAGGCCGAGATCGGTGCGGTGGAAGACGATGCCCGAGCCCAGCGGCGCCGGTTTGAGGGTGAGCGAAATGGTCCGCCCCGTGTGCAGGCCGATGCCGCGGCAGCCAATGCTGGTTGCCAGCCGGCGCCGGGTGAGGCCATGGGAGGCCGCGCCGAAACCCTGAGGGCCGTAGCCATGCGTCAATGGAGCGAAACCATCCATGTGTTGAAAGCCCCCGTTTGACCGGACTGATGCTTCCCCCGCACCTCGCCCGGACCGGGAATGTGACAGGAGCGGCGGCCCTCCGCCAGTCAAGGGTTGTTTCTCAATATTTCGCCACAATACGTTGAAAAGATTGGATTTTAGGCTTCAATTTTACGCCCGAATTTCGCCATTTTCGTCCGGGTCCGTATCGTCTTTCCGCAGGGCAGCATGAGCGGGAAGGCATTGGCCGGTTCACCGTGCCATGGGCCGGCGCCCTGATGCCGATGCCCGGATATGGCGCGAGGAGGCCTTTCTTTGGCCGGCATCCAGGACCACAACAGGGCCATGAATCGTCGCGCTCTCCTTGCCCTGCCCGCCCTCTTCGCCACCTCGCCGCTCGCGGCCCAGACGGCGCCTCGGCCGGTCCCCGCGCTGAGTGAGGCCGATCGCGCCGCACTCGGCCGGGTCGAGGCCTATTTCAATGGCATGACCACGCTGCGCGCCCGTTTCCTGCAGATCGCGCAGGGTGGGGCGGCCGCCGAGGGCACAGCCTGGATCTGGCGGCCGGGCCGCATGCGCTTCGAGTATGACCCGCCGGAGCCGACGCTGCTCATCGCCGCCGACGGCCAGTTTTTCCATTACGACCGCCAATTGAAACAGCCCACCATCGTGCCGCTCTCCTCCACGCCGCTCAGCGTGCTGCTGCGCAACCCGCTGCGCCTCTCGGGCGACCTTACCGTCGCGGGCTTCGAGCGGGCGGGCGGGTTGCTGCGCATCACCGTGCATCGCACCAACCAGGCGGCCGAGGGTCAGATCCAGCTCATCCTGGAGGAGCAGCCCATGGCACTGCGGCAATGGGTCGTGCTCGACCCGCAAGGCCGCAGCACGCGCGTCACCCTGACCCAGGTCCAGACGGGCGAGCGCTTCGATCCCTTCCTGTTTGCCTTCAACGATCCGCGATTCCGCGAGGAACTTGAGCAACAGCGATGAAATTTCGACGCCCTTCGCGTCCAATTGCCTTGAATCTGCCGCATCGGCTTGGTTTGTTGCGATGATGCGACCGATCATTGGCATTTCCTGCTGCGTGAAAGCGTTCGGGATCTTCAACACGCCCAACCACGCCGCCTCAGACAGCTATGTCCGTGTCGTGCTCGGCCCGGTGAACGGGGTGCCGGTGCTGTTGCCGGCGGCGGGCGAGGCGCTTGCGCCGCAGATCCTGCCGCGGCTCGACGGCCTGATCCTCACCGGCAGCCGCAGCAATGTCTGGCCCGGGCATTACGCCGGCCCCGATCATGCCGAGGGCACGCCCGAGGACCAGCAGCGCGACGCCACCACCCTGCCGCTGATCCGCGCCGCCATCGCCGAGGGCGTGCCGCTCCTGGCCATCTGCCGCGGCATGCAGGAGCTGAACGTGGCGCTTGGCGGTTCGCTCGACCAGCGGATCCAGGACCTTCCGGGCCGGATGGATCACTCCACCCCGTCCGACCAGCCGATCCCGCTGGTGCGCACCGGCAAGGCCCATGCGGTGCGGCTCGCCGCCGAAGGGCTGCTTCATGACCTGGCCGGCGCCACGGAGGTGCCGGTGAATTCGCTCCACAACCAGGGCGTCCAGCGCCTTGCCCCGCGGCTCGAGGCCATGGGCTGGGCGCCGGACGGGACGGTGGAGGCTGTGCGCGTCCGCCAGGCGCCCGGCTTCGCCTGGGGCGTGCAATGGCACCCGGAATATGACTGGGAGAAGGATGCCTTCAGCCGCCGTATCTTCGAGGCCTTCGGAGACGCCTGCGCCACGCGCGCGGCGCGGCTGCAGGCTCCCGCGCCCAGCCTGCGCGAGGCTGCCGAATAAGGCACAAAAGCGTGTGAATTGCGCTTGATCCGAGTCGATTGGGCTTGGCTTCCAACCTATGTCGCGGTATGACTCTCCCGCCGGCGGTGGTTCATCCGCTGGTGGACGTCCCGATTCCCCCAATCGGCTCGCCCGACCTTTCCGATCGGAAGTGAACAGTATGGGCGCCCGACCACCCCCCTGGTCGGGCGCTTTTCTGTTTGCGCAGCTTTTTGAAGCCCGACGCAAACACCCTGACATCCGCCCCGAAGCCGGGTCAAGTCGTTGCATCCGCCTGCCGGCCGGTTCCCCGCACCGCAAAGCTGGTCTAGAGCTTGGGCGCTGAGGTGGAACCACCGAAGCGGTGATTCACCCCTCTCGACCCTGGCCCGCCCCGGTCCCCGCATGGATCGCGGCCCGGCCGCCCGGTCTTTCCGGAAGGAGCGCCCATGCCCGAATTTGTCGTCCCACCCCCCGCCATCTCCGCCGTGCCGATCCAGGGCAGCAGCGCCATGTTCCCTGTGCGCCGCATCTTCTGCGTCGGCCGCAACTACGCCGAGCACGCGATCGAGATGGGCAGCGACCCGACGCGCGAGCCGCCCTTCTACTTCACCAAGCCCGCCGACGCCTTGGTGATCAACGGCGCGGACATGCCCTATCCGAGCGTGACCAAGTCCCTGCACCACGAGATGGAACTGGTGGTCGCCATTGGCACCGGCGGCAAGAACATCGCCGTGGCCGACGCGCTGAAGCATGTCTGGGGCTATTGCTCCGGCCTCGACATGACCCGCCGCGACATCCAGAACGAGGCCAAGAAGACCGGCCGTCCCTGGGACATGGGCAAGGGCTTCGACCTCTCGGCGCCCATGGGCGCGCTGATTCCGGCCGCCGGCTTCGACCCCTCCAAGGGCAAGATCGAGCTGAAGGTGAACGGCAAGGTCACCCAGGTTTCCGACCTGTCCAAGCTCATCTGGTCGGTGCCCGAGGTGATCGCCAACCTTTCGGAACTGGTGGAACTCGCCCCCGGTGACCTCATCATGACCGGCACGCCCGAGGGTGTCGCGGCCGTGGTGCGCGGCGACGTGCTGGAAGGCTTCGTCGAGGGTGTGGGCGAGGTGCGGACGAAGATCGTCTGAAGCGCTGGCTGGCGCCCTTGGCGGCTGTGCCAGGCGCGTTTCAGCCGCCGCCCAGAAGCCGGGCCAGCGGGCCCGGCTCAAGCGCCGCCAGCACGGGATGCAGGCCGAACCGCTCGCCGGCCGCCGTCTCCAGCACATGCAGGGCCGCGGAGACCAGCGGCACCGGGGTCTGGCTGGCGCGTGCCATCGCCTCCAGGAAGGCGAGCCCGCCCCCGGTCTCGGCCAGAGGCCGCCGTTCGGCCGGCAATCCGCCCTGCTCGGTGACCAGCGCCGCGATGCCGGGCAGGCCGGTGCGGCCCATGGCCATCCCCACCGCGTCCCGCTCCGTGGCCAGCCCCAGCAGAAGCCGGCCCACCCCATGCGGCACGGCCTGCGGCGCCAGGATCCGCGCCGCATCGACCAGGGCGCCCGGCTCGGCCAGGCTGGCGGCCAGGATGTCATCCACCGGCTCGACGGGCAGGCCGAAAAGCTCCGTGGTGACCGCCGCCAGCGCGCCCGTCGCCTCGCGCGGCAGCCCGCCCAGCCAGAGGCGTGGGCGCAGCGCGGATAATTCGACCACGCCATCCGCCGCCCGGGCCGCCAGCGCCGGCGGCACCGGCAAGGCGCCCAGGCGTGGAACCAGGCCGCGCGCGGCGGCGAATTGATGCAGGAGGGCCGGGGCCAGGCCCGCCGCCGGCCCAAAGATGATGTCTGGCGTGCCCACCAATGCGCTCGCCAGGCGTTGCAGGATGGCGGGCTGGGCCACCGGCGGCAGGGCAATGAGGATGGCCTCGGCGGTTTCCGTGGCCCGCCAGAGATCGGCGGCGACGCGAATCCGCCACCGCCCTTCCAGGATGCCGCGCGTGATGAGCTCATGCCCCAGCTGCCGCGTGCCGCCCCCGCGGGGCGACCAGAGCGTCACGTCATGCCCGCGCCAGGACATCAGCGCCGCCATGGCGCTGCCCGACGGTCCCGCGCCGAGAACGGCGACCCTCATTGCCCCAGATCATCCCCCATTGGAGGCGGCACGTTGCGCCGCAGTGCGGTCGTGCCGCAACATCTGTCACGCAGCATTCGCCAACCCGTCATTGCCCTGTGCCGCGCCGCGCGATAGCGAGCGGAACATGAGCACAGACGCGCAGACGCTGCCGCCCTCCGGAACCGCCACCCCCCGCACGCTCGCGGATGGGAAGCCCCAGGCGCGCCGCATGAAGCGCGGCCGACCGCTGCGTTTCCAGCCGCGTCTGCCAGGCCAGGTCTGGAACGACGTGCTGGGCGACCGGCCGGTGGGTGGCCGGCTGCGGGCGATCCGCCGCATCTCGACCGCCATCCTGTTCACCGTGTTCTGCATCCCCATCCAGGCGGTTCTGGTGCAGTTCGAGGGCTCCGCCAAGAACCGCTTCGCCCGCTTCTACCACCGCACGCTCTGCTGGCTGATCGGCCTGAAGCTGCGCGTCATTGGCCAGCCCTGCCAGCACCCGCGCACGCTCTACATTTCCAACCATTCCTCCTGGCTAGACATCCTGGTGCTCGGCGCCACCCTGGATGCGCGTTTCGTCTCCAAGGCGGAAGTGGCCGAATGGCCCCTGATCGGCTGGGTCGCGAAGCTCGGCCGTTCCGTCTTCGTCAGCCGCAACCGCGGCCGCACCGGCAGCGAGGTGCAGGAGCTGCGCGCCCGACTCGAAGCGGGGGACAGCATCATCCTCTTCCCCGAGGGGACGACGAGCGACGGCGCGCGCGTGCTGCCCTTCCGCTCCTCCTTCTTTTCGGTGGCCGATGCGGCGGAGCGGATCCAGCCGCTCGCCCTGGTCTATGACCGGCTGGGCGGGCTGCCCGTCGGCCGGCGGGACCGCCCGCTCTTCGCCTGGTATGGCGACATGGAGACAGGCAGCCATGCGTGGAAGCTGCTGCGCCGGACCGGCACGCGGGTGACCGTGGTGCTCGACGAGGCCTTCGCCCCCGACGCGGCGCCCGACCGCAAGGCGTTGGCCGCGCGCCTCGGCCGCTCGATCACCGAGACGGCCGCGGTGCTGCGGCAGAATCGCGACGTCATCCGGACTTGAATCCGCTTGACCAATACGACGACGATTTGACAGCTTCGTCGCGATGAATGGTTTGCCCCCTTTGCCGGATCGGGGCCGCTCTTCTTGACCGCGCGGCTCAAGCTCCGCATCTGCTCCCGCTGGATCGCCCCGGGGTTGCCCCGCCGGGCGGGCAGCGAGGATCCCGCATGACAGAAGATACCCCCCCGCCTTCGGGCAAGAAGCGCCTCTTCCTGCGCTCCTGGGGTTGTCAGATGAATGTCTATGACAGCGCCCGGATGGCGGATGTGCTGGCACCGCTCGGCTATGCGCCGGTGGACGCGCCCGAGGGTGCGGACATGATCATCCTCAACACCTGCCACATCCGCGAAAAGGCGACGGAGAAGCTCTTCTCCGAACTCGGCCGCCTGCGGCAGATGAAGGAGGCCCGCGCGGCCGAAGGGGGCGAGATGGTGCTGGCGGTCGCGGGCTGCGTCGCCCAGGCCGAAGGCGCCGAGATCACCGCCCGCGCGCCCTATGTGGATATCGTGCTCGGCCCCCAGAGCTACCACCGGCTGCCCGAGATGGTGGCCCGCGCCGCCCGGACGGGCCGGGCCGTGGTGGAGACCGACTTCCCGGTCGAGGAGAAATTCGACTTCCTGCCCGAGGTCAGCGCACCGCAGGGGGTGACGGCCTTCCTGACCATCCAGGAGGGCTGCGACAAGTTCTGTTCCTTCTGCGTCGTCCCCTACACGCGCGGTGCCGAATACAGCCGCCCCGTCGCCGCCGTGCTGGCCGAGGCGCGCAGGCTGGTGGGGCAGGGCGCGCGCGAGATCACGCTGCTGGGCCAGAACGTCAACGCCTATCACGGCGCGGCGGAGGCGGGCGGCGAATCGGGCCTCGCCGCCCTGCTGCGGGCGCTTGCCGAGATCCCGGGCCTGGGCCGCCTACGCTACACCACCTCCCACCCGCGGGACATGGATGCGGCGCTGATCGCCGCCCACCGGGACATCCCGGCCGTCATGCCCTTCCTGCACCTGCCGGTGCAGTCGGGCAGCGACCGCGTGCTGGCGGCGATGAATCGCGGCCACACGGCCGAGGAATATCTGCGCCTCGTGGACCGGCTGCGCGATGCCCGGCCCGACCTGGCGCTCAGCACCGACATCATCGTGGGCCATCCGGGCGAGACCGAGGCGGATCACGAAGCAACCATGGCCCTGATCCGCCGGGTCGGCTTCGCCCAGGCCTTCTCCTTCAAGTATTCCCCCCGCCCGGGGACGCCGGCCGCCGGCGCGCCGCACCGGGTGGATGAACTCACGAAGGATCGCCGCCTACAGGAGGTCCAGGCCCTGCTGCGCGACCAGCAGGCCGAATTCAATGCGAGCCTGACCGGCCAGACCGTGCCCGTGCTCTTCACGGGGGCGGGCCGCCAGCCGGGACAATTGTCGGGTCGCACGCCCTGGTTGCAACCGGTGCACGTGCCCGGACCTTTATCTCTCATCGGTGCCACGGCCCCGGTGTTTATCCGCGCCGGCAACCCCAATTCCCTGGCTGGGGAATTGGCCCAACAGGAGAAGACAGCCGCTTGAGCAACGCCCTCGCCCTCCGCAATCGCCCCGCTTCCCCTCCTTCGTCCGAGAGCCGCAGCGTCACGCTGCAATTCGAGGACAATGCCCTGCTTCCCCTGCTTTACGGCGAGCATGACCGGCATCTGGCGCGGATCGAACAGCGATGTGGCGTGCGATTGGCAAGCCGCGGCAACCGCTTGACCATTACGGGCAATTCGGAACGGACGGGCATGGCGGAACAGGTGCTGCGCGGCCTCTGGCGCGGGATCGAGCGCGGCCAGGCGCCGGGCGCCTCCGAGGTCGAGGCCGCGATCCGCATGGCCGAGGGCGAGATGGAGCAGGACCCCCGGCTGCCCTTGCAGGATATTCCGCAGATCCGCACCCGGCGAGGCGCCATCGCCCCCCGCACGCCGGCCCAGTCGGCCTATATGGAGACGCTCGCCATGCACGAGATGGTCTTCGGCATCGGGCCAGCCGGCACCGGCAAGACCTACCTGGCGGTGGCACAGGGTGTGGCCCTGCTGCAGGCCGGCCGGGTGGACCGCATCGTCCTCAGCCGCCCGGCGGTCGAGGCTGGCGAACGCTTGGGCTTCCTGCCCGGTGACATGAAGGAGAAGGTGGACCCCTATCTCCGCCCCCTTTACGACGCCCTGCACGACATGCTCCCGGCCGAGCAGGTGACGCGGCGGCTGGCCGCCGGCGAGATCGAGATCGCGCCGCTCGCCTTCATGCGCGGCCGGACACTTGCCCATTGCTTCGCCATTCTGGACGAAGCGCAGAACACCACCCCCGCCCAGATGAAGATGTTCCTCACCCGCATGGGCGAGGGGACGCGCATGGCGATCACGGGCGATCCCTCTCAGGTGGACCTGCCCTATGGGCAGAAATCCGGCCTGGTGGAGGCGATTTCCATCTTGCGCGATGTGCCGGGAATTGGTTTCACCCACTTCGACGAGCGCGATGTGGTAAGGCATCCGCTCGTGGGCCGCATTGTCTCGGCTTATGGAAAGATGGAGGGCGCACGGCCCGCTTCACCCGAAGCGCGTGGTCGTGTTGCCGGGAAGGAGTTGAATGTCACCGGGAAGTAGTCTGCCCGGCGGAGGGTATTCCACCGCCGGGCTTGCCGATGTCGAGATCGTATTCGCCGCCCCGGGCTGGCGTGGTGCCGTGCCGTCGGTGGAGGCCCTGGCCCGCCGCGCCGTGGAAGCGACCCTGGCCGACCAGCGCGAGAACGGCCACCTCACCATCCTGCTGACGGATGATGCCGAAATCCGCCGTCTGAATGGCGGGTTTCGCGGCAAGGAGAAGGCGACCAACGTCCTCTCCTTCCCGGCGCCCTATGGCAGCCTGACGCTCGGTGACCTCGCGGTGTCGCTGGGCGTGGTGCGGCGCGAAGCCCTGGCCGAAGGGCGGACGACCGCCGCGCATTTCGCGCATCTCATCGTCCACGGCACGCTTCATCTCCTCGGCCATGACCATCTGGCGGCCGGCGAGGCGATGCTGATGGAGCGCGCCGAGGCGCGCATCCTGCACCGCCTCGGCCTGCCCAATCCCTGGCGCATGCGGTGGGCCGCCTGATGCCCTCGGACCAGCAGCCCCCCGCCCGCCCGCCCATGATCCGTCGCCTGCGTGGCCTCTTCACCCGGCGTGAGGAAAGCCTGCGCGACCGCGTGGAAGAACTGATCGAGGCGCCCGACGCCCTGGCCCCCGATGGCCGCACGCTGGACCCGCATGAGCGCGCGCTCCTGTCCAACGTACTGAAGCTGCGGGGTGCGACCGCCTATGACGTGATGCTGCCGCGCGCCGACATCATCGCCCTGCCGGCCGAGCTGACGCTGGATCAGGCGGTGGACGCCATCCAGCGCGAGGGCCACAGCCGCTATCCCGTCTATGAAAGCCAGCTCGACGACGTGCTGGGCATGGTCCATATCAAGGACATCATCGCCGCGGTCGGCCGCCAGGCCCCCTTCAGCCTGCGCGCCATCCTGCGCAAGCCCCTGCTGGTGGTGCCGAGCGTCCCCGTGCTGGACCTGCTGCTGCGCATGCGCGAGGCGCGGATGCACATGGCCCTCGTGGTGGATGAATATGGCGGCATTGACGGGCTGATCACCATCGAGGACCTGGTCGAGACCATTGTGGGCGACATCGCCGACGAACATGACGAGATCGACGCGCCGCAGATCACCGAGCGGGGCGAGGGCGTGCTCGAGCTCGACGCCCGGACCGAGATCGAGACCTTCGAGGCGAAGATCGGCCTGGTCCTGACCGATGAGGAACGCCAGGCCGACATTGATACGGTGGGTGGGCTGGTGCTGACGATCGCGGGGCGCGTGCCGGCGCGGGGCGAGATCTTCTCGCACTCCTCCGGCCTCGAATTCCGGGTGCTCGACGCCGACGCGCGCCGAATCCGCCGCCTGCGCGTCCGCCGCCCGGTTGAGGGCGGCAAGGCCGCCGCCGAATAGCGGGGGCTTGCCCGGCGCGGGCGGATACCCCTCTTAGGGAGCATCATGCCCGCTTTCCTCCTTGCCCGTCCCTGGCTGCTGGCCTTCCTGCTGGGGGCGGTCTCGGTCCTGGCGCTGCCGCCCGTGCATGCGGTGCCGGTGCTGCTTGCTACCATTCCGGCCTTCCTTTGGCTGATCGGCCGGGCGCCGGGCTGGCGGCGGGCTGCGTGGTGGGGCTTTGGCTTCGGCTTCGGGCACCAGCTCGCGGGGCTCTATTGGATTACCCATTCGCTCTTCACCGATATCGGACGGTGGTGGTGGCTGGTGCCGGTGGCCGCACCCGGCATTGCGCTTCCAATGGCGCTGTTCAGCCTGCTGCCGGCCCTGGCGGCTTGGTGGCTGCCGGCGGGCTGGCGGCGGGTTGCGGGCTTTGCCGCCGCCTGGGTCGCAGCCGAGATGCTGCGCGGCGTGCTGTTCACGGGCTTCCCCTGGAACCTGCTCGGCACCGTCTGGGTCTTCCACCCGCTGCCGCTGCAGCCGGCCAGCGTGATCGGCGTGCATGGGCTCTCGCTGCTGACGCTCCTGCTGGCGGGCCTGCCCCATCTGCGCAGCCGCGGGGTTCTCGCCGGCGGCGCGGCGGTGCTCGCGCTCTGGATGGGGTTCGGGGCCTGGCGGCTCGCGCAGCCCCTGCCGCCCGACCACGCGGTGCGCCTCGTGCTCGTCCAGGGCAATGTGGCCCAGGACACGAAATGGGATCCGGCGCGGCGCATGCCGATCTTCGAGCGCTACCTGGACCTCTCGGCCGAGGGCGCCCGGGCAGAGGCGGCGACGCATCCGGGCCAGCCCATCCTGGTAATCTGGCCGGAGACGGCGAGCCCCTTCCTGCTGGCGCAGGACGCCGAAGCCATGCGCCTGGCCGGCGCCGCGCTGCCGCCCGAGGCCCTGCTGCTGGCGGGCACGGTGCGCGCGGAATGGGGGAGCGACGGCCGCCTGCAGGCGTTGTTCAACAGCCTGGTCGCGCTTGACCCCACTGGCCGGGCGGTCGGTCTGTTCGACAAGGCCCATCTGGTGCCCTTCGGCGAGTACATGCCGCTCGGCGGCATCCTGCCCATCCGCATGGTGACGGGGGGCGTGGATTTCTCCGCCGGGCCGGGGCCCGAGGTGCTGCACCTGCCGCGCGGCCTGCCCTCGCCCGGGCCCCTCATCTGCTATGAGGTGATTTTCCCAGGCCGGGTGGTGGGCGGCGAACGTCCTGGCTGGCTTTTGAACGTGACGAATGACGCGTGGTTCGGTGTCTCGGCCGGACCGTATCAGCACCTCGCCGCCGCGCGTTTGCGCGCGGTGGAGGAGGGGCTGCCCATGGTCCGCGTGGCCCAGACCGGGATCACCGCGGTCTTTGATGCAACCGGGCGTGAGCGTGCCCGTTTGGGCCTCGGCGACTCCGGGTTGGTGACGGCGGCGCTTCCCGCCGCAGTGCCGGCCACGTTTTTTGCGCGCTGGGGCGTTTGGGTTCCGCTGGGGTTGGTGATCCTTTTTACCGTGTTTTCCGTGCCTTGGCGGCGCGCTCCGCCGGCTGAGACCACATGACTTTTTTGGTGGGCGACTTTAATTATTGAGAATTCCCAAAAATATTGACGCTTTCTTGGTCCGGGGGTAAACACAACCTTGAGGCTGAGTTGTCGAGGGCGTCACAATCGGGCGTCCAGATCGCTGCGTGCGCAAGGATTGCGAAAAAGCTCGGGCCGCCGTGCCGAGAAAACGACAAAAGTCAGGCGGCAGTGCAATGAGAGCTGAGCAGGGGCGCGTTTTTGAGATGAGAGAAGCGATGTCGAGCGGCGAAGTGACCGAGAAGGTCGAGAAGGAACACCGGCCGAGCCCGATTGATGTGCATGTGGGGTCGCGCGTGCGCTTGCGCCGCACCTTGCTCGGCATGAGCCAGGAGCGGCTGGGCGAGGCGCTGGGCCTGACCTTCCAGCAGGTCCAGAAGTACGAGCGCGGCGTGAACCGCATCGGTGCCTCGCGCCTGTTTGACCTCTCGCGCGTGCTCGATGTCCCGATCGGCTTCTTCTTTGACGACCTTCCGGGTTCGGTGGGCGGCAGCCAGGGCTTCGCCAACCGGGTCGCCGGCTTCGCCGAAGCGCAGGAGGGCTTCGGCGACGACACGCTGCACCGGCGCGAGACGCTGGAGTTGGTCCGCGCCTATTACCGCATCTCGGACCCCTCGGTTCGCAAGCGGGTGTTTGACCTCATCAAGGCCATGACCCCGACGGAGTGACGGCCATGCGGTCGCGCGTCCCTGCCGCTTTCCTGGGCGATCGCGCATTGCTTGCGCAGCCAGCGACGTGCGGCCGGCCTGGCTGCCAGCGAAACCGGCTTGGTGGGCCCAGGCGCAGGGCCTAGCCTATGCGCGTTCCAATGGAGCCCGCGCCCATGTTCAGCCGCCGGCATGCCCTGCTCGCGCTCGCCACGCCCGCCATCCCGAGGCTTGCCCAGGCCCAGCAGGATTGGCCTGCGCGGCCCATCCGCGTGGTGCTTCCCTTCGCCCCCGGCGGCTCCTCCGACATTGCTGCCAGGTTGATCGCGCCGCGCCTTGGCGCCGCGCTGGGGCAACAGGTGGTGATCGAGAATCGCGGCGGTGGCGGGGGGAATATCGCGGCCGAGGCCGTCGCCCGCGCCGCACCGGACGGCTACACCATCTTCCAGGGGAATATTGGGGTGCTGGCGATCAACCCCACCCTCTACCGCAGCCTGCCCTTCGACGTGGAGCAGAGCTTCCAGCCCATCGCGCACATCAATTCGGTGGCCAATGTCCTGTGCGTGCCGGCCGACCGCCCCTGGCGCAGCGTGGCCGAGTTGCGGGCCGGCATGCTGGCGGCGCCCGAGCGCATCCGCGCCGGCAATTCGGGCCCCGGCTCGATCGGGCATCTCGCCGTCGTGCAGTTCGACCACTTGGCGGGCACGCGCTCGGTCCATGTGCCCTATCGGGGCGGTGGGCCGATGTCCACGGACCTGATCGCGGGCCATCTGGACTACGCCTTCGCGACCGCCCCCACCGTGCTCTCCGCGCTGGAAGCAGGCCGGTTGCGCGCGCTGGCCATCGGCACCGCAACGCGCAGCGCCTTGCTGCCCGACCTGCCCACCGTGGCCGAGGCCGGGCTGGCGGGCTTCGAGGTCTCGAACTGGGATGCCTGGCTCTTCCCCCGTGGCGTGCCGCCCGCGATCACCGCGCGGATGGTGGCCGTGCTTCAGCCGATGCTGGCCGACCCCGAACTGCGCGCGGAATTCGCCCGCCGCGGGATGGAGATGATCCAGGCCAGTGGCCCGGAGGAGCTGGCCGCCAGCATCCGTGCCGAGACGCAGCGCTGGGCCCCCATGGTGCGCGCGAGCGGCGCGACGCCTGGCGGGTAGGGCTGATCGCCAGGGGCGTGGATCAGCCTCACCGTAGGGCCTGGTCGCTTTTGGCGGCCCCGCCAGAAGCGTGGATCAGGCCCGCGACGGCTATCAGTTCCGACTGAAGCCGACCAGCACCAGGCGATCCTCGCCCAGGTCGAGCCAGGCCGTGTAGCCGCCAGCGCTGGCCTGGCCCGGCTGGTCCCCCGCGCGGGTGACGCCGCCGGTTGCCCGAAGCGGGCGGATCTCAAGTTGATAGGTGGGCGCCAGTGCCTCGCCAGGCGCAAGCCGCGCCTGCGCCTCGATCCGCCAGGAGCGCGCGTCGAGATGAACCCAGTTGTGCAGCGGCTCCCGCCGCAGCCAGACCTCGTCCAGCGTGGTCACGCTGCCTGGACCCGGTACCACCGGGAGGCGCAGCAGCAGGCCGCGCGGCGTGGGCAATTGCTCGGGCCGCTGCGGCTCGCCATAGCCCGGCTCGGTCCAGGCGACGACCTCGCCCCGCTGGCGCACCACCATCATGCGGAAATTCAGGTCGCCGGAGCCGGCGCGGGGCGCCTGGTAGATGCGGGCCTGCACCTCCCAGTTGAGGCCGTTGGACATGTCGCCGCGCCGCAGCACCATGCAACTGCGCATGGGCGTCGTGTCCTGGACGCCGGGCGTGGGTGTGCAGCCGCCGCCTTGCGCCAGGGCCTGAGGCGCCAAGGTCAAAATCAGGATGGTGGCGAGGTAAATCACAAATCGTATCGTCCAGCGAGACGGGCCCGGACGCAAGCGCCTTCCTGTCCTCCTGCCTTGAGCCCTTTCGTCCACCGGCTCAACCGCGCTATGGCTCGGGCCAGGAGAGCCCCGTGAACGCCATCACCGACGCCCATGCGCAACTTCTCGACGCCGCCGCCCGTGCTGCCCGCGCAGCCGCCGGCACCTTGGCTCGCGCCGGCAGCGCGCCGAAGGACGCCGCGCTGCGCCACGCCGCCGCCGCCATCCGCGAGAACGCCCCGCGCATCCAGGCCGCCAATGAGACGGACCTCGGCGCCGCGCCGGGCCTTTCCCCAGCCTTCCGCGATCGACTGACGCTCACCCCCGCCCGGATCGAGGCCATGGCGCGCGGCCTGGAGGAGGTGGCGGCCCTGCCCGATCCGGTGGGACGTGTGCTGGCCGAATGGACGCGGCCCAACGGCCTGCGCTTCCAGCGCGTGGCGCAGCCGCTCGGCGTCATCGGCATGATCTTCGAGAGCCGGCCCAATGTGACGGCCGATGCCGGCGCGCTCTGCCTCAAGGCGGGCTCCGCCGTGCTGTTGCGCGGCGGCAGCGAGAGCGCCCATTCCGCCCGTGCCATTGCCGAGTGTCTGCGCGCGGGGCTGCGCGAGGCCGGCCTACCCGAGGCCGCGATCCAGCTCGCTCCCACGCAGGACCGCGCCTTCGTGGGCGCCATGCTGCGAGCGGCGGGCTTGATTGACCTCATCATTCCGCGCGGCGGGAAGGGCCTCGTCACCCGCGTCATGGAGGAGGCCCGCGTGCCGGTCCTCGCCCATGCCGAGGGGCTCTGCCACACCTACGTGCACGCCGCCGCCGATCCTGCCATGGCCCGCGCCGTGGTCCTGGACGCCAAGCTGCGCCGCACCGGTGTCTGCGGTGCCACGGAAACCCTGCTGATTGACGCGGCGATCGCGCCCACCCTGCTGCCACTGCTGGTGGGCGACCTGGCGGCCAAGGGCTGCCGCTTCCACGCCGATGCGCGGGCGCGCGCCTTTTTTCCCGGGCTTGATCCCGCGACGGACGAGCATTTCGCCACCGAATGGCTGGATGCCGTGCTGAACATCGCGGTGGTGGACGGCGTCGAGGATGCGCTGGCCCATATCCGCCGCTTCGGCAGCGAGCACACGGAGGCGATCATCACCGAGGATGCCGCGGCCGCCGAGGCCTTCCTCTCGGGCATCGATTCCGCGGTCGGTCTCTGGAACGCCTCCACCCAATTCTGCGATGGCGGCGAGTTCGGCTTCGGCGCCGAGATCGGCATCGCGACGGGCCGGCTGCACGCGCGTGGGCCGGTCGGCCTCGAGCAGCTCTGCACCTTCCGCTACCGGGTGACCGGGACGGGGCAGGTGCGGGGGTAAGCTTCCGCTTCCCTCGCCCGCAGGAACGGCTAGTCTCCCCGAAAATCCAGGGAGATATTCCAATGCGCCACCTGCTCCTCGCCGCCGCCGCGGGTCTCGCCCTGGCCGGCCCCGCCTCCGCCGCCTGCCCGAGCGACGCCGCGGTGGAGGCCCTGTCCCGCGCTTTGCTCAGCAACACGCCCGCGCAGCCGCTCACCGGCATCACGAGCCTCGCCGAAGGGCAATGCGCGCAGGACAAGCTGGTCGCCATCATGGTGCGGCATTGGGGGCGGCCGGTCGGCTACAAGGTCGGCCTGACCAATGCGGCCGCGCAGCAGCGCTTCGGCGTGGCGCATCCGGTGACGGGCACGATCTTCGAGGGCACGATCCGCCTGCGCTCGGGCGCCGAGGTGCCGGCGCGCTTTGGCTCTGTGCCGACGGTCGAGGCTGACCTCATGGTCCGCGTGCGCGACGAGGCGATCAACCAGGCGCGCACACCGATGGATGTGCTGCGCAACATCGACGTCATCATCCCCTTCATCGAGATGCCGGACCTGGTCCTCGCCTCCGGCATGGATGGGCCGAACCTGCTGGGCATCAATGTCGGCGCACGGCTGGGCGTGCTGGGCGAGGCGATCCCGGTGCAGGTGAGCGAGGAATTCGCGGCACGCCTCGCCAGCATGACGGTGGTCCTGGCCAGCGACCAGCGCGAGCTCGCCCGCGCGCCGGGCACGGCGCTGCTGGGGCACCCGCTGAACGTCATCCCCTGGCTGGCGCAGGACCTCGCTTCGCGTGGCGAGCGGCTGCGCGTGGGGGAGATGATCTCGCTGGGCGGCTTCTCGCCCGCGCTGCCGACCGAGGCGGGGCGCACCTACACCGTGACCTATGACGGGCTTCTGGCAGCGCCGGTCTCGGTGAATGTGCGCACGCGTTGAGGGGGCTTCCGGGCCGCTTTGGCGACGGTCGGCGCCGGCGCATCGGCCTGCTGGGCGGCAGCTTCAACCCGGCCCATGCGGGCCATGCCCATGTGGCGCTAGCCGCACTCCGGGCGCTCCGGCTCGATCAGGTCTGGCTCATGGTCTCGCCGGGGAATCCGCTGAAGCCGGTGCGGGGCATGGCGCCCTTCGCCGCGAGGCTGGCCAGCGCGCAGGCTGTCACGCGGCGCGATGCGCGCATCCTGGCGACCGATATCGAGCAGCGCCTGGGCTCACGCTACACGCATCGCACGCTCGGGCTGCTGCGGCGGCGTTTTCCCCGCGCCTGCTTCGTGCTGATCCTGGGGGCGGACAACCTCACGCAATTGCCGCGCTGGCAGCGCTGGCGGGATATTGCACGGCGCACGCCCCTGGCGGTGCTGCCCCGGCCGGGCTACAGCCGGGCGGCGTTGCGTGGCCAGGCGGCCTCGGTGCTTCGGCATCGGCGCCGGCGCGCGGCGGCCCTGCAAGCTTCGCGCTGGACGGCAGGTGCCCCCTGGTGCTTTGTGCCCGCAGCCGAGCGGGCAATTTCAGCCACGGCCATCCGGGCAGCATCGGCAGGGGCCGAGCCACCCAAAGAACCGACGAAGTGAGAGACCGAGCGCATGGCGCGGACACCTGACGAGACCAAGACGCCGGCCCGCAAGCCCGCCGCCAAGCCGCGCGCCGCGGCACCCAAGGGGCGTGCCGCCGCCGAGGCGCCCCGCGGGCGGAAGCCCGCCGAGACGCCCCGCGGGCGGGAGCCCGCCGAGACGCCCCGCGGGCGCAAGCCCGCCGAGACGCCGGCCCGCGGGCGCAAGCCCGCCGAGACGGCACCGCGCGGGAAGTCGCGCGAGGCGGCGGCCGCGCCGCAAAGCCGCCAGCGTGCGACGGCACCGCGTACCGCTGAAACCGTTCGCCGCAAGCCGGCGGCCACAACCACGAAGGCCGCCGCCGCGCCAAGCCGCAAGGCGCCCGCGTCACCCGCCCGCAAGCCGGCCGCCGCTTCGCGTGCTTCCGAGGCCCCGGGCCGCAAGCCTGCCGGCCCCGCACGTGCCCGTGCCGATGTCGCCCGGAAGGGCGCAGACACGCCTGCCGGGAAGCCCGTCAGCGGTTCCACACGCAAGGCGCCCGGGGCCGCGGCGTCGCGCAGCCGCAGCGCCGCCGCCCCGGCGAAGCCACGCGCCGCCGCATCGGCGAACTCCCGCCCCGCCGCCCCGGCGAATTCTCGCGCCGCCGCCCCGGCGAATTCTCGCGCCGCCGCCCCGGCGAAGCCACGCGCTGCCAAGCCGGCCGCTCGCGGCATGGAGGCACCCGCGCCCGCCAAGGCCAAGCCGCGCGCCACCACCGCGACTGTCCGCGCCGCCCCCACGGCCAAGCCGGCCACGGCGCGCAAGCTCGCCGCCCCCAAGCGCGCCCGCGCGAACAAGCAGGATCCCGGCCGCCTCGAGCGCCTGGTCGAGGCCGCGCGCAAGAGCTTGGATGACGACAAGGCCGAGGACATCGTGGTCCTCGACGTCACCAATCGCGCCAGCTACGCCGACCGCCTGATCATCGCGACCGGCTTCGTTGGCCGGCAGATCGAGGCGATGGCCTCCCATGTGGACGACGCGCTGGCCAAGGAAGGCATGAAGCTGCGCCGCAACGCCTTCAGCAAGAGCGAGGAATGGGTGCTGATCGACGCGGGGGACCTCGTCATCCACCTCTTCACGCCCGAGGCGCGGCTGAAGTTCGACCTTGAGAAGATGTGGGGCCCCGACAGCCCGATGGGCGAGGCCGCCCCCGGCGAGCAATCGCCCATCTGACGGGTGAAGGCCCGGCTGGTCACCATCGGGCGCTTCAAGTCTGGCGCCGAGGCTGCGCTCTTCGCGCAATACAACGCGAGGCTGCGCCCGCCCCTCGATCTCACCGAGATCGCGGAGGCGAGTGGCAGCCCGGCCGAGGCCCGACGCCGCGAGGGTGCTGCGATCCTGGCCGCCCTGCCGCAGAACGCCCTGCTCGTGGCACTCGACCTGGGTGCGGCGGCCCCCAGCAGCGAGGCGCTGGCCCAACTTACCGAGCGCTGGGAGGCGGCGGCCCGGCCGCTCTGCTTTGCCATTGGCGGCGCGGAAGGGCTCGATCCGGCCGTGACCCAGCGGGCGGAGCACCGCCTCTCGCTCGGCCCGCTCACCTGGCCGCATCTGCTGGTCCGCGCGCTGCTGGCCGAGCAGCTCTTCCGCGCGCAGTGCATCCGGGCCAATCATCCCTATCACCGCGCCTGGCGGCCGTGAGATAGATCGGGGTCGCATGGCACTCCCGCCCAACTTCCTTGATGAGCTTCGCGCGCGGACGCCCATGCCCTCGCTCGTGGGCCGGCGCGTGCGGCTCTCGAAATCCGGGCGGAACTGGAAGGGCCTTTGCCCCTTCCACAACGAGAAATCCCCCTCCTTCTACGTCTATGACGACAGCTTCCACTGCTTCGGCTGCGGCGCGCATGGCGATGCCTTCGCCTTCATCATGCGCGCCGAGGGCGGCGGCTTCATGGAGGCGGTGGAGCGGCTCGCCGGCGAAGCGGGGATCGAAATCCCGAAGCCGAGCCCCGAGGCCGCGGCCCGCGATCGCCGCGCCCGCGACCTGCACGGGGTGCTCCAGGCCGCCGAGGCCGCTTATGCCCGCCGCCTGCGCAGCCCCGAGGGCGCCGAGGGCCTCGCCTATCTCCAGCGCCGCGGGCTGACGGAGGAGACGATCGCCCGCTTCGGCCTCGGCTGGTCCGGCGCCGGGCGCGGCGCCCTGCTCGCCGAGCTGCGCGAGGAGGGGATTGACCAGCGCCAGCTCATCGAGGCCGGGCTGATGCAGGAGCGGGATGAGGGGAGGGTGGTGGACCTCTTCTTCAACCGCGTCATGTTCCCGATCCGTGACCGGCGCGGCCGCACCATCAGCTTCGGCGGCCGCATCCTGGGCGATGGCCAGCCCAAATATGTGAACGGGCCGGAGACGGTGCTGTTTTCCAAGCGGCGCAACCTCTACGGCCTCGACCTGGCCCGTGAGGGCGTGTTCCGCGGCGCGCGGCTGCTGGTGGCCGAGGGCTACATGGATGTGATTGCCCTCCACCAGGCGGGCTTCACCGGCGCGGTGGCCCCGCTCGGCACCGCGCTGACGGAGGAGCAGTTCCAGGCGCTCTGGCAGGTCAGCCCCGAGCCGGTGCTCTGCCTGGATGGTGATGCCGCCGGCCAGCGCGCCGCCGCCCGCGCCGCCGAGGTGGCCATGCCCCTGCTGACGCCGGACCAGACGCTGCGCTTCGTCACCCTGCCGGCGGGCGAGGATCCGGACACGCTGATCCGCCAGAAAGGGGCGCGCGGCTTCCAGGCGCTGCTCGACGCGGCCCAGCCCCTCTCGGAGGCAGTGTTCGGATTGATCGTGGGCGGCAAGCTGCCCGAGGCGCCGGAGGCGCGCGCGGCACTCCGCAACCGCCTGACCGGCATCGCCGGCAGCATCCCCGACAAGGCGCTGGCCAGCGAGTTTCGCACCGATTTCCTCAATCGTTTCTTTGGCTTGTCCCGGAGCCCAGGCAAGCGCGCCGCCCCCCGCCACCCCCGCCCGGTGGCTGACCCCGAGGGCATCCAGGCCGAGCGCGCCCGCATTATCCTGGCCATTTGCATCCATCAGCCGGAGATCTTGCGCGACGCGGAAGAGCCTCTCGCGCTGCTTGAGCTGCCCGAAGGGCCCGCCCGGCAGGTGAGAGATGCGCTTTTGGCGTGGATCGCGGGGGCTGAACGCCTTGACTCGGGGGAGTTGATCGCCCACCTCGCCCAGAGCGGAATTGCAACAGCCAGTCAATGGGTGCTCCGCGCTGCCGGCTTGCCCCTGGAGGCCCGCCCGGGTGCGCAACCCAAAGAGGCGCTGGACGCTTTTTGGCAGATCTATGGTTTCCTCCGGGGTGAGGCTGAGCTGGCTGAGGACGCTCGGGCAGCCCAAAGGGCGTTCGCTGCGACCAACGACATGGCCGCGCAGAACCGCCTCATCCGCCTCACCGAGGCGCTCGACGCGCTCCGGCGCGGCGAGGTGGAGGATGCCGAGGCGACATAGGTTAGGGGGACATTTTTCTCCCCGGATGAAAACGGAGTGACGCATGGCAACCAAGACGGCGAGTGGCAGCGATACAGCCGAGGCGCGCGAGGAAGCCGTTGACGGGGTGGTGCTCGATATCACGTCCGCCGCCGTCAAGAAGCTCATCGTCCGCGGCAAGGAGCGCGGCTACGTCACCTATGACGAGGTGAACGCCGCCATGCCGCAGGAGCAGGTGAGCAGCGAATTCATCGAGGACACCCTCTCCTCCCTCTCGGAAGCCGGCATCAACGTCGTTGAGGCCGAGGAATCGGAGGATGGCGAGACCAAGGCCGCCAAATCCGAGGATGGCGAGGAAAAGGAAGAGGAGGAGGGCGGCGGCAATGTGGACGAGGAAAGCCTCGGCCGCACCGATGACCCCGTCCGGATGTATCTGCGCGAGATGGGCAGCGTCGAGCTGCTGAGCCGCGAGGGCGAAATCGCCATCGCCAAGCGCATCGAAGCCGGGCGCGACATGATGATCACGGGCCTCTGCGAGAGCCCGCTGACCTTCAAGGCCATCATCGCCTGGTACGAGGCCCTGAAGGCCGAGCCGCCCCGCATGCTGCTGCGCGACGTGATCGACCTCGAGGCCACCAACGCCGCCGACACGCCCGAGGGCGCGCCGCCCGAGCCCGAGGAGTTCGAGGAAGGCGAGGAAGGCGAGGGCATGGGCCTTTCGCTCTCGGCCCTGGAAGAGAAGCTGAAGCCCGATGTGATCGCCAATTTCGAGGCGATCCAGACGATCTTCACCAAGCTGAACAAGCTCTCCTCCAAGCGGATGGACGCCTATACCTCCGGCGAGGAACTGGCCGGCCGGGGTGAGAAGAACTACGAGAAGATGCGCCAGGAGCTGGTCCAGCTCGTCGAGAAGGTGCACCTGCACAACAACCGCATCGAGGAGCTGGTCGAGCAGCTCAAGGGCCTGAACCGCAAGCTGAACACGCTGGACGGGCAGGTGCTGCGCCTGGCGCTGGCGCAGAAGGTCCGCCGCGAGGAGTTCCTCGAGCATTGGATCGGCGCCGAGCTGGACCCGGGCTTCCTGGACCGCGTGGCCAAGCTCAAGGGCAAGGCCTGGCCGGCCTTCGCGTTGAAGGCGCGCGACGATCTTGAAGCGGTGCGCATCGAGATCGGCGCCATCGCGGCGGCCACCGGCCTGCCCGTCGCGGAATTCCGCCGTGTCTACAAGACGGTCTCCGCCGGCGAGCGGGACATGAACCAGGCGAAGAAGGAGATGATCGAGGCCAACCTGCGCCTCGTGATCTCCATCGCCAAGAAATACACCAATCGTGGCCTGCAATTCCTGGACCTGATCCAGGAGGGCAACATCGGCCTGATGAAGGCGGTGGACAAGTTCGAGTATCGCCGCGGCTACAAGTTCAGCACCTACGCCACCTGGTGGATCCGCCAGGCCATCACGCGCTCCATCGCCGACCAGGCGCGGACCATCCGCATCCCGGTCCACATGATCGAGACGATCAACAAGCTGGTCCGCACCAGCCGCCAGATGCTGCACGAAATCGGCCGCGAGCCGCAGCCCGAGGAGCTGGCCGAGAAGCTCGGCATGCCCTTGGAAAAGGTCCGCAAGGTGCTGAAGATCGCGAAGGAGCCGATCTCGCTCGAGACACCCATCGGCGACGAGGAGGACAGCCACCTCGGCGACTTCATCGAGGACAAGAACGCGATCATCCCGCTCGATGCCGCGATCCAGTCCAACCTGCGCGAGGCGACGACACGCGTGCTGGGCAGCCTCACGCCGCGCGAGGAGCGCGTGCTGCGCATGCGGTTCGGCATCGGCATGAACACCGACCACACGCTCGAAGAGGTCGGCCAGCAGTTCAACGTGACGCGCGAGCGCATCCGCCAGATCGAGGCCAAGGCGCTGCGCAAGCTCAAGCACCCCAGCCGCTCCCGCAAGTTGCGCAGCTTCCTGGAGACCTGAGCGAGCCATGGGGATGAGGCTGGTGGAGCCGACCACCCGCATCGCGGTGGACGTGACGTTTCTGCGGATGGACCGGCGCCCGCCGGGGCCCTTCGCGCATCTGCCCTATGGCATGAAGGTCGAGACCTGCCTGCCGCGCTGCGGCCTGGCGCATTACCGCGAGCTCTATGCCACGGTCGGTCATGACTATGTCTGGTGGTTGCGGCGGACCCTCTCGGATGCCGAGCTGGATTCGGTCCTGTCCGACCGCGCCATCAGCATCCATGTGCTGCGCGACGCCAAGGGCGATCTCGGCTTCTACGAGTTGGACCGGCGAAGCTGGCCTTTGATCAACCTCGCCTATTTCGGGCTCTACCCCCGCGCGGTGGGGCTTGGGATCGGCATGGCCTTCCTGCAGCACGCGATCCGCGCCGCCTGGGAGGAATCGCCCGTGGCGCTCACGGTCAACACCTGCACGGCCGACCACCCGCGCGCCCTGCCGAACTACCTGAAGGCGGGATTCACCCGCCTGCGGACGGTGCGGGAGGAATGGCCTGTCCCGGACCGGCTCGGGCTCCCCATTCCGGATCGCCTCCGGATCTGAGCCGTTTCGCGCTCGGCCCCTTGCGCCCGGCAGGACTTGAACCCGCAACCAAGCCGTTATGAGCGGCCCGCTCTAACCAGTTGAGCTACGGGCGCATGGGAAGTTGCATCTGCGGCGATTCACCCGCCGGGATCAACCCTGGGTCCAGCGTCGCGCCTGCCAAAGCGCGCGCAATTCCCCATCCATCGCCTCCGCCATGGCGCGGTAGTCGGCGCCCAGCACGGGACGCAGCGGCATGGCCAGGCGCTCCGCCTCGCGCAGGAAGGCGGGGTCCGCCAGCATCGCGGTGAAGGCGGCCAGCAGCCGCGCGGTGATCTCGGGCGGCAGGCCGGCTGGGCCGACGAAGCCGCGGCTGGCACTGCCCAGCACATCCACGCCCTGCTCGCGATAGGTGGGGAGGTCCGGCAGGCCCGGCCAGCGCGCCGCCGCCGCCTGGCCCAGCCCGCGCAGCCTTCCCTCCCGCACGAAGGGCAGTGCCTCGCTCACATTCATGGCGGCGATATCCACCTGGCCCGAGAAGACCTGCGGCAGCATCTGGCCGATGCCGGGGAAGGGCACATGGGTCAGGCGCGCGCCCGTCGCGGCCTCGAAGCGGAACATGGTCAGGTGGTCATCCGAGCCGATGCCGGTCAGGCCATAGGTCAGGATCTCGGGCCGCGCCCGCCCGGCGGCGATGACGTCGGCCAGCGTCCGGTAGGGGCTCTCCGCCCGCACGAAGAGCGCGCAGGGATCATCCACCACATTGGCGAGGTAGGTGAGTTCCGCCACGCGGTAGCGCACCGGCCGCTCGATCGGGTGGGAGACGAGGCCGGGCATGGTGGTGGCACCCAGCGCGTAGCCGTCGGCCGCCGCATTGGCCGCGGCCTCATGGCCGAGTTGCCCGCCCGCGCCGGGCCGGTTCACGATCACGAAGCGCGATCCGGGCAGCAGATTGGTGAGAAACGGGGCAACCGCCCGGGCCATGACATCCACGCCGCCGCCGGCCGAGAAGCCGACGAAGATCTCGATGGGCCGGGCGGCCGGCCAAGCCGACTGGGCCATGGCGGACCAGATCGGAGCGGTGGCGAGGGCCAGGGCGGCACGGCGCGTCGGCATGGGGCGATCCTTTGGGAAGGTTACGCCCTGGCCATGCAATATTCATGCAAGTTCCGTCGCCGGGCCTTGCCGTGGTCCCTTACTTGGCGGCCTTGGCGCGCTCGATGGCTTCCTGGATCAGCTTGTGCGCCTCGGCGGCGCCGCCCCAGCCGATGACCTTCACCCACTTGCCGGGCTCCAGGTCCTTGTAGTGCTCGAAGAAGTGGCGGATCTGGTCGAGCGTGATCTGCGGCAAATCCGTCACCTCGTGCACGTTCACGTAGCGCTTGGTGAGCTTGGGCGAGGGGACGGCGATGATCTTCTCGTCATGGCCGCCATCATCTTCCATCTTCAGCACGCCCACCGGACGCACATTGATGACGGCGCCGGGGACGATCGGGCGGGTGTTGGCCACCAGCACGTCGATCGGGTCGCCATCATCGCTCAGCGTGTGGGGGACGAACCCGTAATTGCCGGGATAGCGCATCGGCGTGTGCAGGAAGCGGTCCACGAAAAGCGTGCCCGAGGCCTTGTCCATCTCGTACTTGATTGGTTCGCCACCGATCTCGACCTCGATGATCACGTTCAGGTCATGCGGCGGATTCTTGCCGATGGGGATCGCGTCGAGGTTCATCAGGGGCTCCAAGGGCCATGAGTTTGAAACGAACGGCCCTCAAACCACAAAAACCAGCCGGAAGCGAGGGGTGCATCGGTTGCATACCTGATCCGACGCGGCCTAGGCTCCCTTTAATGGCGGTCGTCAAGCAGCCGCCGGATCGGGAAGAGAGGGACAAGATACGTGATCACAGTGACGTTGCTGCTGGTCATCCTGCTGGGGGGCACATCGCTCGCCTATGGCTGGATCACCACCAAGGAAATCATGGCCAAGCCCGCCGGCAACGCGCGGATGCAGGAGATTGCCCAGGCCATCCAGGAGGGTGCCTCCGCCTACCTGAAGCGCCAGTACATCACGATCGGCGCTGTCGGCCTCGTCCTCTTCGCCCTGGTCTGGGTGTTCCTCGGCGCCACGGTGGCCGTGGGCTTCCTGGTGGGCGCCATTCTCTCGGGCCTTGCGGGCTTCATCGGCATGAACGTCTCGGTCCGCGCCAATGTGCGCACCGCCGAGGCGAGCCGTGAGGGCCTGGCGGCGGGCCTCGACCTCGCCTTCAAGTCGGGCGCCATCACCGGCATGCTGGTGGCTGGCCTCGCCCTGCTGGGGGTTGCGGTCTACTTCTTCATCCTCGTCATCATCATGGGCCACGCGATCAACTCGCGCATCGTGATCGACAGCCTGGTGGCGTTGGGCTTCGGCGCCTCTCTGATCTCGATCTTCGCGCGCCTCGGCGGCGGCATCTTCACCAAGGGTGCGGATGTCGGCGGCGACATGGTGGGCAAGGTGGAAGCCGGCATCCCCGAGGATGACCCCCGCAACCCCGCCACCATCGCCGACAATGTGGGCGACAATGTCGGCGACTGCGCCGGCATGGCGGCAGACCTCTTCGAGACCTATGCCGTGACCGCGGTTGCCACCATGGTGCTGGCCGCCATCAGCTTCGGCGATGTGGGCCGCACCTCCGGCATGCTGTTCCCGCTGGCGATCGGCGCGGTCTGCGTCATCACCTCCATTGTTGGCACCTACTACGTGAAGCTGCCGGCCAACCAGTCCATCATGGGCGCGATGTATCGCGGCCTGATGGTGACGGGCGCGCTCAGCCTCGCCGTGCTGCTGCCGCTCTCCTTCATCTTCTTCGGCTTCGGCACGACGACGGCGGGCGGGCACAGCTTCGGCGCCTTCAGCCTCTGGCTCTGCGGCGCGGTGGGACTGGGCGTGACCGCGGCGATCGTGATGATCACCGAATACTATACGGGCACGGATTTCCGCCCTGTGAAGTCCATCGCGGAAGCTTCGCAGACCGGCCACGGCACCAATGTGATCCGCGGCCTCGCCGTCAGCATGGAGAGCACGGCGATCCCCGCGATCATCATCATCGCGGGCGTCATCTGCGCGCATAGCCTGGCCGGCCTCTACGGCATCGCCATCGCGACGACGACGATGCTGGCCCTGGCCGGCATGATCGTGGCGCTCGATGCCTTCGGCCCCGTCACGGACAATGCCGGCGGCATCGCCGAAATGGCGGGCCTGCCGCCGGAAACCCGCGTGACGACGGATGCGCTGGACGCGGTCGGCAACACCACCAAAGCGGTCACCAAGGGCTATGCGATCGGCTCGGCCGGCCTCGGCGCGCTGGTGCTGTTCGCGGCCTATACGCAGGATCTGAACTACTTCATCGCCAACCCGGCCACCTACCCCTACTTCGCGGGCCTGGGCGCGATCGACTTCTCGCTCGCCAATCCCTACGTCGTCGTCGGCCTGCTCTTCGGCGGCCTGCTGCCCTACCTCTTCGGCGGCATGAGCATGACGGCGGTGGGCCGTGCGGCGCAGTCGGTGGTGGAGGAGGTCCGGCGGCAATTCAAGGAGAAGCCGGGCATCATGGAGGGCACCGAGAAGCCCGACTATGCCCGCGCCGTGGACATGCTGACCAAGGCGGCGATCAAGGAGATGATCATCCCTTCGCTGCTGCCGGTGCTGAGCCCGATCATCTGGTTCTTCCTGATCGCGGCCATCGCGGGCAAGGGTGCTGCCTTCGCGGCTTTGGGCGCCATGCTGCTGGGCGTGATCGTCACCGGCTTCTTCGTCGCCGTGTCCATGACCACCGGTGGTGGCGCCTGGGACAATGCGAAGAAGTACATCGAGGAGGGCCATTACGGCGGCAAGGGCAGCGAAGCCCACAAGGCCGCCGTGACGGGCGACACCGTGGGTGACCCCTACAAGGACACCTCCGGCCCCGCGGTGAACCCGATGATCAAGATCACCAACATCGTGGCGCTGCTGCTGCTGGCGATCCTGGCACACTAGTGTGCTCCCCATGAAAACGCCGAAGAGGCGTTTTCATGGGGGCCCCGGTTTGGCTCTGCATCCTGGATGTTCGCGTCTTCCTCCGATGGCAAAGCCATCGGAGGGTTCCGGGGGGCGGAAGGGCTGTGGAGGGCACAAACGAAACGGCCGGCGGAGTGATCCGCCGGCCGTTTTTGCTGTGCGTGGGCTGTTGGCGGCCCCCTGGTGCCCTCCGGTGGCTTTGCCACCGGAGGATGAGCCCGGCGCCCAAGCAAAGGCGCCAAACCGGGGCCCCCGCGAAAACGCCTCTTCTGCGTTTTTGTGGGGATTAACGCAGGACGATCTCGACCCGGCGGTTCTGCGGCTCGCGCACGCCCATGGCGGTGGGCACCAGCGGGCGGTCGAAGCCGAAGCCCTGCACCGTGATCTCGTTGCGCGCGATGCCGCGACGGACCAGTTCGCTCGCCACCGCCTCGCCACGGCGGACCGAGAGGCGCTGGTTGTACGCGGCCGAGCCGGTGCGGTCGGCGTGGCCCGAGACCTCGATACGCGTGGAAGACACGGTCCGCGCATTGGTGGCCGCATCGCCGACGATCTGGCGGGCGCGGTCGGTCAGGTCGGCACGATCCCAGTCGAAGAAGACCAGGTAGGTGCGCGCGGGGGCAGGCGCCGGGGCCGCAACCTGGGCGGGGGCGGGCGCGGGGCGCGGCGTGTTGAAGGCGTAGCGCAGGCCGACCATCACAGAGTGGTTGGCATCGCTCGCGCGCAGCTGGCCGCCGGCGACGCCGAGGCCCGTCGGCCCGATCACCCGCGTGTTGAAGTCGCTCGGTTGCGTCCCGAAGTAGCGATACTCGGTCGTGATGGCGAGGCCGGGCACCGAAGCAATCGGGAAGGCCGCGCCGCCGATGGCCTGGTAGGCGAACGCCCCCTCGATCGCGCGGGAGTTGATGGAAGCGCCGCCCGTGGTCGTCGCGGTGACCCCATCCCAATTGCGCCAGACATAGCCCGCGCCGCCGCCGATATAGGGGACGAACCAGGGCACGTTGGGAATGCGGAAGTCATACAGCACGTTGCCCATCACGCCGTAGCTGCTCTGCGTGCCCGAGGCCGTGTTGCGCAACCTGGCGCCGTTGAAGCCGCCGATCTTCTCCAGGTCATTCTGGCGGTAGTTGCCCTCCACCTCGACGCGCAGGCCGTTGCCGAAGCCCCAGCCAATCGCGCCAACGCCGACGAAGCCAGGCTCGAAGATGGCTTCGCCACGGCCGCGCGCGCCAGCGGCAGCCAGGCCCGCGGCCAGGCTGCTGTTGGAGCGCAGGTCACTGTTCTCCGAGAGGTTCACGCCGGCACCGGCGCCGATGTAGAGGCCGGTCACGGTCTGCTGGGGCGCGAGGCGCCAATTGTCGAAATAGCCGCGCGACTGGGCTTGGGCGAGCAGGGGGGTGCAAGCCAGCGCCGCGCCGCTGAGCAGGATGGTTTTCAGGCGAGTCATGTCATTCTCCAGACAGGGTTGCGTCTGGGAAAGGCAACGCCGGAGCTTGGGGAGGGTTCCGGGCGCGCTGGGTATGGCGGGTATCAGTGACATAAATGCCACATATCTCCGCGCAGCCGTCATGCGCCGAAAGGCTTGCAGCCAGGCGCGGGATACCCCTTCTATCCCGCATGGTGCGCGCGCTTCTTCTCCTCCTGGGCCTGCTGCTGGCTCCGCTTGCGGGGCGGGCGCAGGAATCGGCTCCCGTCACCTCGCCCCGCGCGACCGTGACGCTGCTGGCCGAGCGCAGTGCCATCGCGCCCGGCGAGCCGTTCCGCCTGATGCTGCACCAGCGCCTTGCTCCCGGCTGGCACACCTATTGGCGCAACCCCGGCGATGCGGGTGCGCCGCCCGAGATCACCTTCGATTGGGCCCGCCCGGGCTGGGAGGCGGGAGAGCTGCAATTCCCGGCCCCCAGCCGCATTCCCTTCGGGCCGCTCATGAATTTCGGCTATTCGGGCGATGTCGGCTTCCTGCTGGAGGTCACCCCGCCGCGCGACCTCAGGCCCGGCGACTATGTGACCATCACGGCGGATGCCACCTGGCTGGTCTGCGCCGACATCTGCATTCCCGAGGAGGGGCGCTTCACCCTCGGCCTCGACGTCGCGGCCGCGGCCCGGCCGGCCGAGGTGGCCCGCTTCCGCGAGGCTGAGGCGGCCCTGCCCCGCGCCGCCCCCTTCGAGGCGCGCTTCGCCTTCGCCGGCCCGCGCGGCGCGCTGACCATCCAGGGTCCCGGCTTCTCGCCCGCCTCGGTCCGCGCAGCGAGTTTCTTCCCGAACGCGCAAAGCGTCATCGAGAACGCGCCGGAGCAGCGGCTCACCCGGCGCGAGGGCCAGATCACGCTCGACTTGACGCGCGGCCCGGCCGAAGCGCCCGGCCGGCTCTCGGGCGTGCTGACCCTGACCGACGCCGCCGGGGTGCGCGGCGCCTATCTCATTGAGGCCGCGCCGGGCGGGCCATTGCCGGCGAGCCCGCTGCCGCTCTGGCAACTGCTCGCCTTCGCGGCCCTGGGCGGGTTGATCCTGAACCTCATGCCCTGCGTCTTCCCGGTGCTGGCGATGAAGGCGATGGCCATGGCGAAGCTTGGCGGCGCCGCGCGCGGCGCCATCCGGGCCGAGGCCGCGAGCTACACGGCGGGCGTGGTGCTGACCTTCCTCGCCGTGGGGGGCGTGATGCTGGGGCTGCGCGCGGCGGGCGGCGGCGCGGGCTGGGGCTTCCAGTTCACCTATCCCGCCTTCGTCGCCGGCATGGCCTGGCTGATGCTGGCGGTGGGCCTCAATCTTTCCGGCGTCTTCCAGATCGGCGGCGCGGTGGGGGCCGGGCAGGGGCTGACGCGGCAGGGCGGGCATGCCGGCAGCTTCTTCACCGGCGTGCTGGCCGTGGTCGTGGCCACCCCCTGCACCGCGCCCTTCATGGCAACGGCGATCGGCGCCGCGCTGGTGCTGCCGCCCACGGCCACGCTCGCGATTTTCGGCGCGATGGGGCTTGGCCTCGCGCTTCCCTATGCCTTGCTGGGCCTGTTTCCATCCGCGGGGCGCTTCCTGCCGCGGCCCGGGCCCTGGATGGAGCGGCTGCGGCAATTCCTGGCCTTCCCCATGTATGCCGCCGCTGCCTGGCTCGTCTGGGTGCTGGCCCAGCAATCGGGGCCCGATGGGGTGCTGACGGCGCTTGTGGGCGCGGTGCTGATCGCGCTCGCCGCCTGGGCCTGGGGGGTGGCGCAGCAATCCGGCCGCACGCCGCGCCGGATCAGCGAGGCGCTGGCGCTCGCCGCCGTGCTGGGCGCGCTGGCGCTGTTGCCGCTGCTCGGCACCGCGCCGCCCGCCGCCGCGGCGCCCACGCAAGGCGAGGCCTGGTCCGCGCCCCGCCTCGCGGATTTGCGCGCGGAGGGGCGGCCGGTCTTCGTGAACCTGACCGCCGCCTGGTGCATCTCCTGCAAGGTGAATGAGCGCGTCGCGATCCAGACCGATGCCGTGCAGCGCGCCTTCGAGGCGGCCGGGATCGTGCAACTGACGGGCGACTGGACGCGTGGCGACGCGGCCATCACCGCCCTGCTGCGCGAGCATGGGCGGGACGGTGTGCCCCTCTATCTGCTCTATCCCGCGGGCGGCGGCGCGCCGGTGATCCTGCCGCAGATCTTGACCGAGGGCATCCTGCTCGGCGCCTTGCGCGGCTGAATGCGCCCTGGTCCCGCCGCGCATTCCGTGGGACATGATGCGGATGCGGCGGATCGGCTCTTGGCTTTGGCGGTGGACGCGGCGGCTGGCCTATGCGCTGGTGGCTGTCCTTCTGGTCATCATCGCGGTGCGCATGGTGGACAGCCAGATGGGTCCGCCGCTCGATCTTTGGCACACCGTGATCCCCGACGAGCCCCGCGCCGCGCAGATCAACCAGATGGACTGGGCGGCCTATCTCGCGGCCGAGCAGCGCGTCTTTGCCGAGGTGGAGCGCGAGGTGACGGCCCGCCTGCCGCCCGAGGCGCGCACGCCGGAAAACCGCTTCTACGCCGGCAGCCCGATCCATTCGCCCCGCTTCGCCCGGGATTGGAACCGCTCCTTCGTGCTGGAGCCAGAGGGCGCGCCGCGCGGCGCCGTCGTGCTGATCCATGGCCTGACGGACGCGCCGTACAGCCTGCGCCACGTGGCGGAGCTTTACCGCGCCGAGGGCTTCGTGGCGCTCGGCCTGCGCGTCCCGGGCCATGGCACCGTCCCCGCCGGGCTGACGGAGGCAATCTGGGAGGACTGGACCGCCGCCACCCGGATGGCGATGCGCGAGGCGCGCCGCCGCGCCGGCCCCACGGGCGTGGTGCATATGGTGGGCTATTCCAATGGTGGCGCGCTCTCGCTCAAGCACGCCATGGATGCGGTGGAGGATGCGAATCTGGCCCGGCCGGATCGGGTCATCGTCGTCTCGCCCATGGTCGGCGTCTCGCCCTTCGCGCGTTTCGCCGGGTTGGCGGGGCTGCCGGCGCTGCTGCCGCGCTTCGCCAAGGCCGCCTGGCTTTCCGTCCTGCCCGAGTTCAACCCATTCAAGTACAATTCCTTCCCGGTGAACGCGGCCGTGCAGTCCTTCCGGCTGACCCAGGAAGTGCAGGGCCAGGTGCGCCGCCTCTCGCGCGCCGGGCGGCTCGATGGACTTGCCCCCATCCTCGCCTTCCAGTCGCTGATGGACTTCACCGTCAGCACCCGGGCGCTGGTGGATGATTTCTTCGCACTGCTGCCCGCCAATGGCAGCGAATTGGTGATCTTTGACCGCAACCGCGGCACCAAGCTGAGCTTCCTGCTGCGGCCCGCCTTCGACCCGGCGGTGGAGCGCATCGTGCCCGATCCGCCGCGCAACTTCCGGCTCACCATCGTCACGAACAGGGATGAGAATAGCCTGGAGATGGTGGCGCGCATCACCCCGCCCGGCGCGACCGAGGAGGAGGTGGTGCCGCTCGGACTCTATTACCCGCGCGATGTCTATTCCCTCTCGCATGTCGCGCTGCCCTTCCCGGTGACCGATTCGCTCTATGGGCTGCGCCCCGAGCCGGAAGCGGAGTTCGGCGTGAGCCTGGGTGCCACCGCCATCCGGGGCGAGACAGGGGTGCTCGTCATGGCCCTCGATTCGCTCGTGCGGATCTCCTGGAATCCCTTCTTCAGCTACATGGCCGACCGCATCGGCGGGGCGCTGCCGCCGCGCTGAAGGTCCCGATGCCTTTGGGACAGGCGGCGCAGGCCTGGGATGGCAGGCTGTTCCCTCTCGCCTTGCGCAATGCGAGTTTCTCGCGCACGCGCGGCGGATCGTGGTTTCATGCCATACGCCCCAACACGGTCCCGTCGGCGGGGCCAGGCCAGTCGAACCGAACAGAGGATGCCCATGCCATTCCCCCCGCCCCTCGGACAGGCCTTGCGCGCCCTGCCTTTCGCGCTGTTGGTCCTGGCCGGCTGCGAGGATGCGGCGCCGCCGCCGGCCCCTGAGATCCGCCCGGTCCGCGTGATCGCCGCCGAGCGCAGCGCCGGTGGCGATGTGGTGAGCCTGACAGGCACGGTGCAGGCCGAGACCCAGGTGAACCTGGCCTTCCGCATTGACGGCCGGATGACCGAGCGCCTGGTGAATGTTGGCGATACAGTGCGCCCCGGCCAGGTCGTGGCGCGGCTGAACCGGGACACTGAGGAGAACGGCCTGCGCGCCGCCCGCGCCAGCCTCGTCGCCGCCCGTGGCCAGCTGCGCGAGGCGGAGAACAACTACTGGCGCCAGGGCCAGCTCCTGCGCGAAGGCTTCACCACCCGCGTCCGCTACGACCAGGCGGCGCAGCAGCTCCAGACCATCCGCGCCTCGGTGGATGCGGCGGAAGCCCAGGTCAGCATCGCCGAGACGCGCCTCGGCTACACCGAGCTCGTCTCCGACGTGGCCGGCAGCGTGACCCAGCGCGGCGCCGAGCCGGGCGAGGTGGTGCAGCCCGGCCGCATGATCCTGCGCATCGCCCGCAGCGAGGGGCGGGACGCCGTCTTCGACGTGCCGGCCCAGGTCAAGGACCAGGCGCCGGCCAATCCGCTGATCGAGGTGCACATCACCGGCCAGCCGCAGATCCGCGCGCAAGGGCGCGTGCGCGAGGTCTCGCCCCAGGCGGACCCGGTCACGGGAACCTTCCAGGTGCGGGTGGGCCTGGCCGAGCCGCCGCCCGAGATGCGCCTCGGCTCCACCGTCACGGGCAGCCTGCGCCTGGGGACCACGCCGGGCATCACCATCCCGGCCTCAGCGCTGACGCGGGCCGAGCGGCAGCCCGCCGTCTGGGTGGTGGACCCGGCGAGCGAGACAGTCTCGCTCCGCGCGGTGGAGCTGGTCCGGCATGATCCGGGCCATGTGGTGGTGGGGCAGGGGCTGCAACCCGGCGAGATCGTGGTGACGGCGGGCGTGCAGACGCTGCGCCCGGGCCAGAAGGTGCGGCTTCTGCGATGATCGGCCCCAACCTCTCCGAATGGGCGATCAACAAGCGGTCGCTCGTCATCTACTTCATGATCGTGGCGCTGATCGCAGGCGGCTTCGCCTTCTTCAAGCTCGGCCGCAACGAGGACCCGGCCTTCACCTTCCGCACCATGATCGTCTCCGCCATCTGGCCCGGCGCCTCGATGGAGGAGACGCTGCTCCAGGTGACGGAGCGGCTGGAGCGCACGTTGCAGGAGACGCCCAACCTCGACCGTCTCCGCAGCTACAGCGTGCCGGGCCAGACCGTGATTTTCGTGGACCTCAAGGGCAGCACGCCGGCCGCCGTGGTGCCGGACATGTGGTACCAGGTGCGCCGCCGCGTGGCCGACATCCGTCACACCCTGCCCCAGGGTGTGGCCGGCCCCTTCTTCAACGATGATTTCGGCGACACCTTCGGCATCATCTACGGCTTCACCGCGGAAGGCTTCACCCAGCGCGAGTTGCGCGATCAAGTCGAGGCCGCGCGCTCCCGCCTGCTGCTGGTGCCCGACGTCTCCAAGATCGAGCTGCTGGGCGCGCAGGATGAACGCGTCTTCCTCGAATTCTCGACCGAGCGCCTGGCCGGGCTCGGGCTGAACTACGGCGCCATCCTGCAGGCGCTGCAGGCGCAGAACCTCGTGCGCCCCTCCGGCCTGATCGAGACGGGGCAGGAGCGGCTGGCCGTGCGCGTCTCCGGCTCCTTCGAGAACGAGGAGGATCTGCGCGCGGTGAATTTCGTGATCGGCGAGCGCGTCTTCCGCCTGACCGACATCGCGACCATCCGCCGCGGCTTCGCCGACCCGCCGCAGCCGATGTTCCGCGTGAACGGCACGCCCGCCATCGGGCTCGCCATCGCCATGCGCGAAGCGGGTGACATCCTCGCTCTCGGCCGCAACATCCAGGCCGCCATCGCAGAGATCCGCGCAGGCCTGCCCATCGGCATCGAGGCGAGCCTGGTGGCCGACCAGGCGGTGACGGTGGATGAGGCCATCGGCGATTTCATGGAGAGCCTCTGGCAGGCCATCCTCATCATCATGGTGGCAAGCTTCCTGGCACTGGGCGTGCGTGCGGGTTCGGTCGTCGCACTCTCCATCCCGCTCACGCTCGCCATCGTGTTTCCGGTGATGTTGCTGCTCGGCATTGACCTCCAGCGCATCTCGCTCGGCGCGCTGATCATCGCGCTCACGCTGCTGGTGGATGACGCGATGACCACCATTGACGCGATGATCCGCCGGCTGGCGGCGGGCGATTCCAAGCGCGATGCGGCGACCTTCGCCTACAAGGCGCTGGCGGCGCCCATGCTGATCGGCACGCTCGTCACCATCGCGGGCTTCCTGCCCATCGGCTTCGCGAAATCCTCGGCGGGCGAATACACCTTCACCATCTTCGCGGTGGTGGGCATCGCGCTCATCGTTTCCTGGTTCGTCGCGGTGCTGTTTGCGCCGCTGCTCGGCATGGCGATCCTGAAGAAGCTGGTGGCGGCCGCGAATGCCGCGCCGGAGAAGCCGGGCGTCGTGCTGCGCGGCTACACCGCGCTGCTGAATCTGGCGCTGCGGGCGCGCTGGATCACCATCGCCATCACGCTCGGCGTCTTCGCCGTCTCGGTCTTCGCGATGCAGTTCGTGCCGCGGCAATTCTTCCCGTCCTCGGACCGCACGGAATTGCTGGTGGATATCACGTTGCCGCAGAACGCCTCGATCTTCGCGAGCGAGACGGCGGCGACGCGCCTCGATGCCGCCCTTGCCAATGACCCCGATGTGGAACGCTGGAGCACCTATATCGGCCGCGGCGCCATCCGTTTCTACCTGCCGCTGAACGTGCAGCTCGCGCTGCCCTTCTTCTCCCAGGCGGTGGTCGTGGCGAAGGACCTGCCGGCGCGCGAGCGGCTGCATCTCAGGCTCGAACGCCTGATGGCCGAGCAATTCCCCGATGCGGTGGCGCGCGTCTATCCGCTGGAGCTGGGCCCACCCGTCGGCTGGCCGCTGCAATACCGGGTGAGCGGCCCGGATGTGGAAGTGGTGCGCGAGATCGCGCAGCAGGTCGCGCGCATCATGGCCGAGGCCAAGGGCTCCCGCCTCACGCATTTCGAGTGGATGGAGCCCGCGCGGCAATTGCGCGTGCGGGTGGACCAGGATGAGGCACGGCGCCTCGGCCTCAGCTCGGCCCAGGTCAGCGCGGTGCTGAATGCGGCGCTGACCGGCACCACGGTGACGCAGCTGCGCGATGACATCTACCTGATCAACGTGGTGGCGCGCGCGACGGCGGAGGAGCGGCTTTCGCTGGCCACGCTGCGCAGCATTCAGATGCCGCTGCCCGGCGGGCGCACCGTGCCGCTCAGCCAGCTTGCCACCTTCGACTACGAGCAGGAATTCCCCCTGATCTGGCGGCGGGACCGGGTGCCCACGCTGACGGTCCGCGCCGATGTCACGGCGGGCACGCTGCCCGATTCCGTGGTGGCGATCATGCAGCCGAAGATCGACGCGCTGAACGCCACGCTGCCGCGCAATTACCGTGTGGATCTCGGTGGCATCGCGGAGGAGAGCGCGCTCTCCCAGGCCTCGGTGCTGGCGGTGGTGCCGGTGATGCTGGTGGTGATGCTGACGCTGCTGATGTTCCAGCTCGTCTCCTTCCGGCGGCTTTTCATGGTGCTGGCGCTGCTGCCGCTCGGCATCATCGGCGTGGTGCTGATGCTGCTGGCCTCGGGCCGGCCGCTCGGCTTTGTTGCCATTCTCGGCATCCTGGCGCTGCTCGGCATGATCGCGAAGAACGCCGTCATCCTCATCATTTCCATCGAGGATGAGCGCAAGGCGGGAGCCGAGGTCTGGGATGCGGTGGTGCGCGCTGCCTCCTCGCGCCTCAGGCCCATGATGCTGACGGCGATCTCGACGGTCTTCGGTCTCATCCCGATCGCGCCCACCGTGTTCTGGGGGCCGATGGCGTTTGCCATCATGGGCGGGCTGATGGTGGCGACCTTGCTGACGTTGGTCTTCCTGCCGACGCTCTATGTCACGCTCTTCGGCGGGCGCCCGCCCGCGCGGCGATAGGATGGAGCGCGCGGTCCGCTTCGCGCTGTTCCTGGGGCTCTGGCTGGTGCTGGCCGGCGGCTTCGCGGGCCTCGGCTTCGGCCTGCTCGCGGCGGGGCTCGCCACCTGGGCCAGCGCGCGGCTCATGCCGGGGCGGATGCGACGGCCCGACCCGGTGGCGGCGCTGTGCCTGCTCGGGCGGAGCGCGGTGCAGACGCTGCTCGCCGGGACCGACATCGCCCGCCGCGCCTTCGATCCGCGGCTGCCCCTCCAGCCCGGCATGGTGATGCACGCCACCTCGCTGCCCGAAGGCATGGCGCGGGACGGCTTTACCGCGCTGGCGAGCCTGGCCCCCGGCGCGCTGCCGGCCGGCATGGAGGCGGGCGCGGTGGTGGTGCATGCGCTGGATACGCGGCTGCCCGTGGCGGCGGACCTCGCCGCGACCGAGGCGCTCTATGTCCGCGCCGGGGCCCGCGCCGGGGGGCGGCATGGCTGAAGCGCTGCTGCTTGCCGCCGGGCTGATCCTGCTCGCTGCCCTCGCGGGCCTGTACCGCGCGCTGCGCGGGCCGGGTGCCGCGGATCGGATGATGGCGGCGCAGCTTCTGTGCTCAGGCGGCATCGGCGGGCTGCTGCTGGTGGCGGCCGCGACCGACCTTGCGGGTGTCGTGGATGTGGCGCTGGTGCTGGCGCTGCTGGGCGCCTTCGCCTCGGTCGCCTTCGTGCTGGCCGCGCGCGGGCTGGGCCGCCGATGAGCACGGTCCTGGCGGTGTTCAGCGGTCTCGCCATCTCGGCGGGCGTGGTCTTCTTCATCGCGGGCAGCGTCGCGCTGCTGCGCTTCCCGGACCCGCTGAGCCGGCTGCACGCGCTGACCAAGGCGGACAGCCTGGGCCTCGGCCTTATCGTGCTCGGGCTGCTGCCCTGGGCGGGCGGATGGCTGCCCGCACTCAAGCTCATCCTCGTCTGGCTGCTGGTGCTGCTGGGCGGCGCCACGGCGACGCAACTGATCGCCGAGCACCTTCGCCAATCGGACCCGCCGCGGTGAGCCTGCTGCTCGACCTCGTGCTGGGGCTCGCCGTCATCGGCGTGGCGGTCTGGACGCTGGTGGTGCGCGGGAACTTCCCGGCCGTGATCGGCTTCGTGGCCTATGGGCTGCTGCTGGCGCTGGTCTGGGTGCGGCTGGGCGCCGTGGATGTGGCACTGACCGAGGCCGCGCTGGGTGCTGGTGCCACGGGGGTGATCCTGCTCTTTGCCGTGGTGCGGCTGCGCGGTGGGCGCGCGGAGATTGACGCGGCGACGCCGGGGCCCCGGCAGCGCATCGCGGCCGCAATCCTCTGCGGCGTGGTGGGCGTGGCGCTCGCCGTCGCGGTGCTGGCCCTGCCGGACCCGGCGCCGAGCCAAGGGGCCGCGGTGGCGCGCCATTTGCCGGAGCTTGGCGTGGCGAACCCCATCACCGGCGTCCTCATGGCCTATCGTGGGCTCGATACGCTGCTGGAGGCGGTGGTGCTGGTCTTCGCCGTGCTCGCCATCTGGAGCATGGCGCCGGATCGGCGCTGGGGCGCCATCCCCGGGCCGCGTTTTCCGGTGCAGTCCAGTGGACCGATTTCGCTGCTGGCGCGCGTGCTGCCGCCCATCGGCATCGTCGTCGGCATCTATGTCGCCTGGGTGGGCGCGGATGCGCCGGGCGGCAAGTTCCAGGGGGGCACCATCCTTGCCGCCATGGGCATCCTCGCCTGGGTCGCGGGGCTGTGGCGCCTGCCGCCCGTGGGCTCCAGCGGCCTGCGCTGGGCGGTGGTGGCGGGGCCGCTCGCCTTCATCAGCGTGGGGCTGCTGGGCTTCCTGGTCGCCGATGGCTTCCTCTCCTACCCGCCCGCCTTCGCCAAGCCACTCATCCTGCTGATCGAGGCGGCGATGACCCTTTCGGTCGCGGCGGCCCTCGTTCTGATGGTGGCGGGCCCGCCCGAGGGGCGGCGGCCATGATCTTCGGCCTGGTGGCGGCGGTGCTGGTGGCGCTCGGCCTCTACGGCCTCGTCACGCAGCCGGCGCTGTTGCGCAAGGTGCTGGCCTTCAACCTGCTGGGCGGTGGCGTCTTCCTGCTGTTCGGCGTGGTGGCCCGCCGCGGCGCGGACCCGGTGCCCGAGGCGCTGGTCATTACCGGCCTGGTCGTCGCCTTCGCGGCCACCGCGCTGGCGCTGGTGCTGGTGTTGCGGCTGTTCCAGATCACCGGGGCCGCGACCATCGCCGAAGACGAGACGCCGCGCTGATGGAGGCCACACCCGGCGGCTTCCTGCTGGTGCTGATGCTGGTGGTGCCGGTCACCGGCCTGCTGATCGGCTTCGCGATGGGCGGCCGCGCGCCGGAGCGGATCGCGGCCTGGCTGGCGCCGGTGGGCCTCGCCATGGCGGCGGTGCTTCTGGCGGGCGTGCTCCATGCGGGCGCGCCGGTGGTGACCTTTGTGGGCGGCTGGACGCCGCCGCTCGGCTTGGCCCTGCGCGCCGATGGGCTGGCGGCGGCGATGCTGATGACAACGGCGGTGATCATCGCGGCCATCATCCTCTTCGCGCGCGCCGACTACGCCACTGCGCCGGGTGCGCCCGAGGCACGCGCGCCGCTCGCCTTCTGGTGTTTCCTGCTGGCGCTCTGGGGGGCGCTCAACGCGGCCTTCCTGGGTGGCGACCTGTTCAACCTCTTCGTGGCGCTGGAGATGCTGACCTTCGGCGCGCTGGCGCTGGCCTGCCTCGATGGCCGGGCTACGCAGTTCAAGGCGGAGTTGCGCTACCTGCTCTTCGCGCTGATCGGCTCGGTGCTCTATCTGCTCGGCACGGCGCTGCTCTATGGCGCCTATGGCACGCTCGACATCCTGCTGCTCTCGCGCATCGCGCGGGCCGATGCGCCGACCATCGTGGCCGCCGCGCTGATGACGGTCGGCCTGCTAGGCAAGATGGCGTTGTTTCCGCTGCATCTCTGGCTGCCGGCCGCGCATGCCGGCGCGCCCCCGGCCGCCAGCGCGCTGCTGTCCGGCCTCGTGGTCAAGGCCTCCTACCTGTTGCTGCTGCGGCTCTGGTTCTGGGTGATGCCGGCGGCACTGCTGCTGGCCGTCGCCCCCATGCTGGCGCTGCTGGGCGCGGCGGCGATCCTGTTCGGCAGCCTGGTCGCACTTCGCCAGGCGCGGCTGAAGCTCTTGGTGGCGTATTCGACCGTCGCGCAGATCGGCTACCTCTTCCTCATGTTCCCGCTGGTGGCCGGCAGCATCGGCGAGGTCGCGGAGCGCGCCTGGACGGGTGGTGCGCTCCAGGCCATCAGCCACGCCTTCGCGAAGGCGGCGATGTTCCTGGCGGCCGGCGTGATCGCGCGTGGCCTGGGGCATGACCGCATCGCGGAGTTGCGCGGGGCGGCGGGCATCGCGCCGCTCTCGGTGCTGGCCTTCGGCCTTGCGGGGCTCTCGCTCATGGGCATCCCGCCCAGTGGCGGCTTCACGGCGAAATGGCTGCTTCTCCAGGCCGCGCTCCAGGCCGGGCAATGGTGGTGGGCGCTGGTCATCGTGGCCGGCGGGCTGCTGACCGGCGGCTATGTCTTCCGGGTGCTGAATGCCGCCCTGCGCGCGCCGGCCGCACCGCTTGCGCTGGCCGCCCCCGTGGACCCCCTGCAGGAGCGCGTGGCGCTCGGCCTTGCCATCCTGTCCGTGGTGATGGGCCTGCTCCCCCTCGGCGCCTTCGGCCTGGTCCTGATCGGCCGATGACGATGCTGGCCCATCTCGCGCTGCTGGCGACGATCCTGACGCCGCTCGTTCTGCTGGGCCGTGCCGCGGCGGTCCAGGGGTGGACGCGGCTCCCCAACATGCTGGTCTGGGCGCCCTTGCCGGGGCTGGCCGCCGCACTGCTCGCCGCGGATGCGCCACCGCTGGTCTTCCATGCCGATTGGCTCCGGCTTTCGCTCGGCCTCGATGCGCCGGGCGCTCTGCTGCTGGGGGTGGCGGCGCTGCTCTGGTCGGCCGCCGGGGCCTATGCCGGCGCCTACCTGCCGGGGGGCACGCGCTTCGCGGGCTGGTGGCTGCTCACCCTGGCGGGGAGCCTGGGCGTCTTCATCGCGGGGGACCTCGTCACCTTCTACTTCGCCTTCGCCCTGGTCAGCCTCGCCGCCTATGGCCTTGTCGTGCAGGACGCGACGCGCCGCGCCCGCCGCGCCGGGGCGGTCTATCTCGCCCTCGCCGTGCTGGGGGAGATCTTCCTGCTCTTCGCCTTTGCGCTGCTGGCGGTGAACATCCCCGGGCCGAGCCTCGCCATCAGCGATGCCGTGGCGGCGCTGCCGGCTTCCCCCGCGCGGGACGTGACCATCCTGCTGCTCCTGCTCGGCTTCGGGCTGAAGGCCGGGCTGGTGCCGCTGCATGTCTGGCTGCCGCTGGCGCATCCGGCCGCCCCCATGCCGGCCTCGGCGGTGTTGAGCGGGGCCATCATCAAGGCGGGCATCATCGGGCTGATCCGCTTCCTGCCGATGGAGGGCGGCATTGCCGCCTGGGGCGAGGCGCTGGGCGTGCTCGGCTTCGTCACCGCCTTCTATGGCGTGGCGCTCGGCATCACGCAGCGCAACCCCAAGACCATCCTCGCCTATTCCAGCGTGAGCCAGATGGGCGTGGTGATGGCGGCCATGGGCTTCGGCCTGGCGGCCGGCGACGCGACCACCCCGCTGGCCGCGGCGCAATACGCGTCGCACCATGTGCTGGCCAAGGGCGCGCTGTTCCTGGGTGTCGGCGTCGCGCTGGCGACCGGCGCGCGGCGCGCGGCCTGGGTGATGGCGCCGGTGCTGCTGCTTGTGCTGAGCTTCGGCGGCCTGCCCTTCACGGGCGGCGCGCTGGCCAAGGAAGCGACAAAGGCGCAGCTTGGCGCCGGGGTGCTAGGCTGGCTTTCTGCCATCTCGGCCGCGGGGACGACCATGTTGATGCTGCATTTCGCCGCCCGGCTGCGCGGTGGCTTCGCGGAGGCACCGGAGGCACGCGCGCTGCCCCGCCTCGTCCTGCCCTTCGCGGCAATCACGGCGGCAGCGCTGCTGCTGCCCTGGCTCCTCTATCCCGCTCCGGTCAAGTTCTGGCCCGCGCTCTGGCCCGTGCTGCTGGGCGGTCTCGGCTTCATTGCGCTGCGCGCCTGGGGTGCGCGCCTGCCGCGCCTGCCCGAAGGGGACCTCCTGATCTTCGCCGAGCGCGCGGCGACACGCCACGCCCCGCCGCTGGCCGTGCGTGCCGCCCGGATCGAAGCCGCGCTGCGGGCCTGGCCCAGCGCCGGCCTGGCCTTGCTCGGCCTCGCCGTCCTGCTGGGCCTCGCCATGGCGGTGGCCGCATGAGGCGCTGGTGGCTCTGGGGGCTGGCTGGCCTGATGCTTGTCCTGCTGGCCAGCCCATTGGTGCTGCGCATGGCGCTGGAGCGTGGCGCGCTCACCGCCTCGCTCGACGCCGCGCTGCAACGCGCCACGGGGCGGGCGGTGACGCTCGGCCCCATCGCGCTCACGTTCAGTCTTCCGCCCAAGATCGCACTGAGCGATGTGCGCGTGGCCAATCTGCCCGGAGCGCCGCAGCCCGATTTCGCCCGGATCGGCCGGCTGGAGGTGACGCTGGCGCTGCGTGCGCTGCTGGAGGGCCGCGTCGAGATCCTGGACCTCCGCTTGGCCGAGGCCGAGCTCTGGATGGAGCGGGATGCCGCGGGCGCGCCCAATTGGCACTTCGGCGCCGAGAGTGGCGGCAGCGGAACCATGCCGGCTCTGGTGCGGATTGAATCCTCCCGCCTGCATCCGCCCGATGAACTGCCCGGCCCCGTCGGCGTGGAGAGCCTCACCATCCGCCGACCCGCGAGTGGCGGGCTCGCCGTGCAAGGCCGCATCCGGCTTCGCGAGGAGCCGATCCGGGTGGAGGCCAGCCTCAATGCCGCCACCGCGCTCCGCGCCACGCTAACGGGGGAGGGCTTCCGCCTGGGCGCCGAGGGGCGCGTCGCCCCGACCCTCGCCGACCCTGCCTGGAACCTGGCGCTGACGGCTGAAGTCGCCTCGCCCGCGCGGTTGATGGCGCTGCTGCAGAGCGGCGCGGCGCTGCCACCCCTGGGCCCGCTCACCGGCTCGGCCCGGCTGGGGCCGGAGGGGCGGCTTTCGGAATTGCGGGTCGCGGCGGGCGCCTCCACGCCCTGGCCCGGGCTGCGCCTCAGCCAGGCGGTCCTCGCCGCGCCGGGGCTGGACCAGCCCATGACACTCAGCCTCCAGGGCGAGCGTGCCGGGCTCCGGCTCGCGGCCGAGCTCGCTCTGCCGCCGCCCCGCCATGCCTTCACCGCCACCGCGCCCATGCCGGTCACGGCGCGGATCACCTCCGGACCCGCGCGGTTCACGGCGCGTGGTGCCTTCACCTGGAGTGATCCGCTGGGTGCCGCGCCGTTCGATGTGACGCTCAGCGCCCCGCATCTGGCGCCGCTGGGCCCGCTGCTCGGTTTCGAGCTGCCGGCGCTGCGGCAGGTGGAGGCGCAGGGCCGGCTCTCCCGCGCTGGCGCGTCGTCGCTGCGTTGGGATGCGGCGCGGCTCAATGCCACGGGCCTCGCCGCCAGCGGCGCGATCACCATCGGCTGGGCCCGGCGACCGAGCGTGCAGGGAGGCGTGCAATTCGCGACGCTCGACCTTGGCGCCGCGCTGCCCGCCGCCCCCGCACCGCCGCGCGCAGCGGGCCGGGTGATCCCCGATGTCGCGCTGCCAGTCGCAGCCCTGCGCGGCTTCGACGCCACGCTCGACCTCTCGGTCGAGCGGCTGGAAGCCGCCGGGCTGACCTGGCGCGGGCTGCGCAGCCGCGTGAGCCTTGCCGCGGGGCGGCTCGACCTGGCGGATTTCGCCGTCACCTCACCGGGCGGGCCGGTCAGCGGGCGGGTGGGCTGGGATGTGGCGAGCACGCCGCCGCGCGCGACGTTGGTACTCCGCTCCGGCGGGCACGGCCTCGACATCGCGGCGATCCGGCGCGAGCTGGGTGCGGGCATCGGCGTGCAGGGCCCGGTGGAGGTCGCGCTGGACCTGCGGGCCGAGGGCGCCACCACCCGCGCCCTGGCGGCGAGCGTCAGCGGCGCGGCCGGGCTTGCCATGGTGGAGGGGCGGCTTTCGCGCGCCGGCATGTTCCAGATCGGGCCGGACCTGACGCGCATCCTGCTGATGGGCCGCGCACCCCCCGAGGGCGTGGAGATCCGCTGCTTCGCGCTCAGCTTCGCCGCCGAGGCCGGGCTGCTGCGCAGTGAGGCGCTGCTGCTGGAAAGCTCGGCCGGGCGCATCACCGGCAGCCTCGCCGTCAATCTGCGCAACGAGACACTGGCGGCGCAGCTCCGCCCTGACCTTCGCGTCTTCGGCGCCACCATGCGCGCGCCGGTGGGGATCGGCGGCACGCTGGCGGCACCGCGTGTGGGCGTAGAGCCCGCCCAGGCGCTGGCGCAGGTCGCGACCGATACGGTGGCCAACCGCCTCTGGCGCAGCAGCACGCTGGAATGGCTGCGGGGCGACACCGGCGACACGGATTGCCCGGCGCAGCTCCGGCAGGCGCGGCTTGGTCGGGCGGGGCGCGAACCCGCGCCCGCGCCCGCGGTGATTCCGCTCGTGCCGCGCGAGTTGCAGGCGCCGGTGCAGGAGGTGTTCCGCGGCCTTGGCGGCCTGCTCGGCGGGCGCCGGTAGAACTACGCGACCGGCCGCGAGGCGAAGAGGTTGAGGCCCAGCCCTTCGGAGAGGAACTTCGTCGCCAATTGGCCGCGCACGCTGTTGCCCGCGGCATCCAGCGGCGGCGAGAAGACGCCGAGCCCGCCCTTGCCCGGCGCGATGGTCACGATCCCGCCGGCGACACCGCTTTTCCCCGGCAGGCCCACCTCATAGAGCCAATCGCCCGAATGTTCGTAGAGCCCGGCCGTCGCCATCACGGCCAGCACGCGCTGGCAGCGATCGGCGTCCACCACGCGCTCCCGCGTGACGGGATTCACCCCGCCATCGGCGAGCGTGGCGCCCATCACCGCCATGTCCCGCGCGGTGACGTTCAGCGCGCATTGCCTTGTGTAGAGTTCGGTCGCCTCGTCCGGGTCGGCATAGAGTCGGCCATAGCCGTGCAGCAGCCGCGCGATGCCCTGGTTGCGCTGGTTGGTTGCGGCCTCCGAGGCATGCACCGCCGCGTCCAGCGTCAATTCCCGCCCCGCGAAGCGGGACAGTCCCTCCCGGATGAAGTCCCATTTCGACTCGAGGCTGCCCCCTGGCACCAGGCTCGTCGTTGCGATGGCGCCGGCGTTCACCATGGGGTTCATGGTGCGCTCGGCATTCAGCTCGATCGCCATGACAGAGTTGAAGGGCAGGCCGGTGGCGTTCACGCCAACCCGCTCGCGCGCAATCCCGCCGCCCAGCGCCCCGCAGACCAGGGCGAAGACGAAGGGCTTCGACATGCTCTGGATGGAGAAGGCGTGATCCGCATCGCCGATCGCGAAGCTGCGGCCATCCACACCGGCGATGCACAGGCCAAACAGGCCGGGCGGCGTGGTGGCGAGGGCGGGGATGTAGTCCGCCACACACCCTTCCGCGACCGGGGCGAAGCGCTCCCATGCCTCACGCACCAGGGCACGCACCGTCTCGGCCGGTGGCAGGCTGCCGGTCGAGACGGGCATCTGGCCGGGGGCCTCACCGCTGTACAGGCGCTGGTCCATGCAATCCTCCCTCCGGGTATGAAAGGCGGATTTCGCGGATGGCGCCACCACGCCTGCCGCGCTGGCTCCGCGGCTGGGACGCAGCGCACGGTGCGGGCACGAAATTCCTATTGTTGCGCCGGGTGACCGCCCTTAGCGTCCCTTCTGTAGATTTGCGCAAAGCGTGGTGCACGCTCGCGCCACTCGAGGCTGATCGTCCGGGGTGGGATGGCCCGGATGCGAATCGGCCTCGCAACAAGAGCTCGCGCGGGATCAGCCCTGGTGATCGCGCGCGGGGACAGAAGGGGAGAGCACGCCATGCGCGATGTCAGATCTTGGGTGGGGGGCCTCTGCCTGCTCGCCCTGGCCGGCGGCGGCACGCAGGCCCAGCCTCAGGCGCCCGCGCCACTGCCGCAACTGACCACCGGCGTGCTCGCCACGCTGTGTGGCGCCAGCGGCACGGATGCCGAATCCGCGAGGGCGGTCGGCTATTGCCGCGGCTTCATCGTCGGCATGGGCCAGTATCACATCGAGATCACGCGGCCGGGCGGGATCCTGCCGGCCTTCTGCCTGCCGCAGCAGACGCCGACGCTCGAATTCGTGCAGACCTCCTTCGTCACCTGGGTGGCGGCCAATCCCGAGCAGGCCGAGACCAAGGCGGTGGACGGCCTGCTGCGCTGGGCCGCCAACACCTATCCTTGCGCCGCCCCGGCCACGCGCCGCGGTGGCGCGCGCTGACGCGAAAGGACACGCCATGAAGCTTCGCATCCTTGCCCCGGCCCTGTTGCTGCTCGGCCTCACCGCCTGCGACGAGACCGGGCGGATGACGCCGACCACCCAGCGCGTGGGCGGCGGCGCCGCGGTCGGCGCGCTGACCGGCCTCGCCATCGGCTCCATCTCCGGCAATGCGGGCACGGGCGCGCTGATCGGCGCGGCAGCCGGCGGCGCTGGCGGCTTCGCCTGGGACCAGCACCAGCGCGCGCAGCAGCGGGCCTTCAACCAGGGCCTCGCGGCGGGGCGCGCCTCCTCGCAATGACCGGCAGGGGCGCCCGCCGGCCTGGCGCGGCCACACCCGCGCTCCTGCTCCTCGTGGCGGTCGCCGGCGTGGGAGGGGCGCCGGGGTCGGCGCATGCCCAGGCCGCGGATGCCGCGACCATCGCCGAACTGCGCCAGCAACTGCAGGAGATGCGCCGGCGTGACGAAGAGATGCGCCGCCGCATGGAGCAGCTGGAGGCGTTGGTCGCCCGGCAGGCCCGCCCGCAGCCCGCGCCCACCCGCGCCGCCCGCGCGCCCGCAGCGCCGCCCGCCGCCACCCAGGCGGATGTGCAGGCCGCCCAGGCCGCCGCGCGCGAGGCCCGCGCCGCCGCCGACCAGGCGCAGGGGATCCAGCAAAGCCTCGCCCGCACGGCGCTTCCGCCAGCCGGCGGCACGGCGCCGGCCGAGCGCGACGTGCCCGGTCTGCAACCGCCGGAGCCGATGGGCGACCAGACCGCGACGGGTGACGCGCTGCGCTCCGACCTGCCCGGCATCGCCTTCCGCGTCCCCGGCACCGAGACGCAGGTGCGCCTCTATGGCTTCGCCAAGCTCTCGGCCTGGACGGATGCGAATGGCCGCAACCAGACCGATGCGCCACTGCCCGGCGGCATCCCGCTGACCGGCAGCCCGGCGGCCCAGCAGGGCGGCGATTTCGGCATGACGGCGCGCTTCAGCCGCTTTGGCGTGGACACGCGCAGCCTGACCGCCTGGGGCACGCTGGAGACGCGGCTTGAGGGCGATTTCGGCGGCGGCGCGGCCACCTCCTCCAACGCCGTGTTCCGGCTCCGTCAGGCCTGGGGCGAGCTGGGCGATGAGCGCCTGCGCGTGCTGGTGGGCCAGGCGAACAGCCTGTGGAATGAGGGCGTGTACGAGACGCTGATCGACGCCACCAACCTCAACCAGTCCTTCATCCGCCAGGCGCAGCTGCGCGTCACGGGGCGGCTCGCGCCCGGCCTCACCGGGCAGGTCTCGATCGAGGCGCCGGACACGCAATACACCTCCATGGCCGGCGTCTTCACGCCGGGCAGCTCGGTGGATGGCGGCGCGAGCCCGGCCTTCAACAACGCGCCCGACCTGCTGGCACGCCTGAACTACCGCAAGGACGGGCTCGAATTCGGCCTGCGCGGCATGCTGCGCCAATTGCAGATCCGCCCGGCCGGCACGGCCGCAGCCCAGCCCTTCAGCGGGACGACGAGCGCCACCGGCATGGGCGCCGCGGCGCATGTGCGCTTCCCGATGCGTTGGCTCTCCGAATCCTTCGGCGCGGATGAGCTGCTGGCCCAGGCCTATCTGGGCGAGGGAATCGGCCGCTATTTCGCCGGCAGCACCAATGGGCAGGATGCGATCTCCAACATCGGCATGCCGGGGCTTGCCGGCCGCGTCAGCCTCGACCCTGTGCCGGCCTGGGGCGTCACCGCCGGCTATCGGCGGTTCTGGACGCCGCAAATCCGCAGCAACGTCACCTACTCCTTCTCGCGGCAGGATTTCCCCAGCTATGCGCTGGCCTTCACGCCGGGCTCGGCGGCCGCCACCAGTCTCAATCGCGACGTCCAGCAGGTCTTCGCCAACATCATCTGGAGCCCCTTCGGCCAGGTGCGGAACGGCGTGTTCGGCTCGGGCTGGCTGGATATCGGCTTCGAGTATCTCTACACCCGGCGTGACCTCTACGGCGGCGCGGCGGCGGCCGGGGCGGGGCAGGCGGGCCACGGCATCGCCAACCGCTTCCTCTTCGCGACGGTCGCCCGCTTCTGAGGCGCTTCTCCAGCCGGGTGCGAACCATGACCGTCCAGCCTGATGCCCCTGTGGGGTTACCTCCTGGGCGGTTTCGGCCGCTGCGCCGCGCCGCGGGCCTGATCATGGCCACCCTGCTGCTGACGGGCTGCGCCAGCTACATCCGCCTCGACCCGCCGCCCGCCGCCGAGACGGAGGCGATCCCGGTGCTCGGCCTCTCCAATGCGCGCTTCTGGCTGGACGCCGACCCGACACCCCTGCTCCGCGAGGGGCAGATGATGGCGGCGCGCGAGGCGGTGACCCGGGGCGGGGGGCCGCCGGGGCCGCAAAATTTCCTGGCACTCTCGGGCGGGGGGGACAATGGCGCCTTCGGGGCGGGCATGATGCTGGGCTGGACGGCCGCCGGCACGCGGCCGCAATTCAACATGGTGACCGGCATCTCGGCCGGCGCGCTGATCGCGCCCTTCGCCTTCCTCGGCCCCAGCTACGATCCGGCGCTGGCCGACGTCTTCACCGGGCAACGCGCGCAAGACATCCTGCTGCTGCCGCGCCAGGCGGCCGCCGCCTTTGCCCTTCTCTTCGGTGAGGCGATCGCGGACACTTCGCCCCTGCGCAGCCTCATCGCCCGCCATGCGAATGAGGCGATGCTGGCTGCCATCGCCGCCGAATACGCCAAGGGGCGGCTGCTGCTCATCGGCACCACCAACCTCGACGTGCAGCGCCCGGTGGTGTGGAACATCGGCGCCATCGCGGCGAGCGGCCATCCGGATGCGCTCGGCCTGTTTCGCCGCATCCTGCTCGCTTCCGCCTCCATCCCCGGCGCCTTCCCGCCGGTGCTGGTGGAGGTGCAGCACCAGGGGCGCGTCTTCCAGGAGATGCACGTGGATGGCGGCGCCACCATGCAGGTCTTCCTCTATCCGCCGAGCGTCAATCTGCGCGGCGAGGAGCGCGGCCGCTGGGGCGTGCGCCCGCGCACCGCCTATGTCATCCGCAACGGCCGCGTGGATGTGGAGGCGAGTCGCACGCCGCGCGGCGTGCTCAGCATCACCCGGCGCTCCGCCGCCACCTTGCTGCATTACAGCGGCCTGGGCGACATCAGCCGCATCCACCTGACGACGGAGCGTGACGGCGTGGCCTTCCGCGTCGCCTATATCGGCCGCGAATTCGACCACCCGCGGCGTGAGCCCTTCGACCCCGCCTATATGCGCGCGCTCTTCGACTATGGCTTCGAGCGCGGTCGCCTCGGCGATGGCTGGCGGAGCGAGCCCTCCACGGTGGGCGTCATGGGCACGCCCTGAGGCCGGGGCTCGGGACGCGCGGCCAACACGCGGGACGCAGCGCGCATCCGGCGCTGGCGCGGGCGGTGTATTCTCGGGCAGCATGGTCGCATAAGAACAACGCCCCTGGAGGCATGATGTCCGAGCTCGCCGCCGTCCTCGCCCATATTGACGCCAACATGGATGCCGCGCTGGAGCGCCTCTTCGCCGTCATCCGCATCAAGTCCATCTCGACCGACCCGGCCTACAAGGCCGAATGCCAGGCAAACGCCGAATGGCATGTGGCGGATCTGAAGGCGATCGGCTTCGAAGCCGCGGTCCGCCCCACGCCCGGCCACCCCATGGTGGTGGCGCATGACCGCAGCGCGCCCGGCAAGTCCGCGCTGTTCTACGGCCATTACGACGTGCAGCCGGTGGACCCGCTGGAGCTCTGGGACCGTGATCCCTTCGAGCCGACCATCCAGACCATGGCCGATGGCACCAAGGTCATCACCGGGCGCGGCTCGGCCGATGACAAGGGCCAGCTCATGACCTTCATCGAGGCCTGCCGCGCCTGGAAGGCCGTGACCGGCAAGCTGCCCATCCCCGTCTCCATCCTGCTGGAGGGTGAGGAGGAATCGGGCGGCGTGAACCTGCCGGGCTTCCTCACGGCAAATGCGGATGAGCTGCGCGCCGATATCGGCCTGATCTGCGATACCAACATGTGGGATGCTGAGACCCCCGCCATCACCACCATGCTGCGCGGCCTCTGCGGCGAGGAGGTGATCATCCACGCCGCCGACCGGGACCTGCATTCCGGCTTCTACGGCTCGGCCGCCGCCAATCCGAACCGCGTGCTGGCGCGCATCCTGGCCGACCTGCATGACGAGAATGGCCGCGTCACGCTGGACGGCTTCTATGATGGCGTGCCCGAACTGGACCCTGGTCTGCGCGCGCAATGGGAAACACTGGGCTTCACCGCCGAGGCCTTCCTGGGTGCCGTGGGCCTTTCCATCCCGGCCGGCGAGAAGGGCTACAGCGCCCTCGAGCAGACCTGGTCCCGCCCAACGGCCGAGATCAACGGCATGGGTGGCGGCTATCAGGGCGAGGGCTTCAAGACCGTCATCCCCTCCATCGCCTCGGCCAAGGTCTCCTTCCGGCTGGTCTTCGACCAGGATCCGCACAAGGTGCGCGCCGCCTTCCGCGCGTATGTGATGGCGCGCCTGCCGGCCGATTGCCGCGCCGAATTCATCGAGCACGGCTCGGGCCAGGCGATCCGCTTCCCGACCGATGACCCCGCCTTCCTGAAGGCGCGCGAGGCGCTGAGCGATGAATGGCCGAAGCCCGCCGTCTTCATCGGCGGTGGCGGCTCGATTCCCGTCACGCACCAGCTCAAGCAGTCGCTGGGCATGGATGTGATCCTGGCCGGCTTCGGGCTGGAGGATGACCGCATCCATAGCCCGAACGAGAAATACAACCTCGTGAGCTTCCAGAAGGGCATCCACTCCTGGGCGCGGATTCTCGACGCGCTCTCCCGCTAAGTCACCCACGCCCAGGAAGGACCGCCACCGATGAGTGACGCCGCCACCCCCAAGAGCCGCATGCAGAAGATGCTCGACACGGTCGAGCGGGTGGGCAACCAGGTGCCGCATCCCGTGATGATCTTCGTCTATCTCATCGGCGGCATCATCGTGCTCTCCACGCTGCTCTCGATCCTGGGCGCGGAGGTCAATTACCAGGCCTATAACCCCGCGACGGGCGATATCGAGCCCGCCAGCACCGCCGCGCGCAGCCTGCTGACCATCGAGGGCATCCGGTTCATGTACACCGGCGTCGTCGGCAACTTCATGAGCTTCACGGCCGTCGGCGTCATCATCATCGCCATGGTGGGCGTGGGCGTGGCCGAGGAGGCGGGCCTCGTGAAGGTGCTGATCCGCAAGCTGGTCATCATCTCGCCGCGCTGGGCGCTGACCTGGATCCTCACCTTCGTGGGCATCCTCTCCTCGGTCGCGGCGGATGCGGGGTATCTGGTGCTGATCCCGCTGGCGGCGGCGGCCTTCGTCTCGGTCGGGCGGCATCCGCTGGCGGGGCTGGCCGTGGGCTTCGCCTCGGTGGCGGCGGCCTTCCTAGTCAACATCCTGATCGTTCCGGTGGATGGCATCCTCACCGAGATCACCAATGACGCGATCCGGCTCGTGAACCCGGCGCAATCCATTGATCTGGCGGCGAATGTCTGGTTCTCCATCGGCTCGGTGGTGCTGCTCACCGTGTTGATCGTCGTGATCACCGAGCGCGTGATCGAACCCCGCCTGGGCACCTACACCGGCGACTACACCGTCCCCGGCGAAAACGTGCTGAGCGAGGCGGAGTATCGCGGCCTGCGCTATGCTGGCATCGGGCTGCTCGCCGTGCTGGCCTTCATCGGCCTCTTGCTGCTGCCGCCGGGCGCGCCGCTGCGCAATCCGGAGACGGGGGCGATGATCCAGGGCTCGCCCTTCATGAACAGCCTGATCGTGACCATCGCGCTGATCTTTCTCGTCGTCGGCGCCGCCTATGGGCGCGGGGCGGGCACCATGAAGGGCTCGGCCGACATCATCGCGGCAATGCAGAAATCCATCAGCGGCCTCGGCGGGCTGATCCTACTGCTGCTGGTCATCAGCCAGTTCATCGCCTTTTTCAACTACACCAACATGGCGACACTGGCCGCCGTCTCGGCCGCCAAGATCCTGGCCTGGCTGAACCTGCCCTCGATCGCGCTCATCATCGGCTTCGTTATCGCGGTGATGGGCATTGACCTCATCATCACCGCCGCCATCGCCAAATGGGCGATCTTCGCGCCGGTCTTCGTGCCCTTGCTGATGCAGTTGGGCGTGGAGCCCGAGGTGGTGCTGGCGGCCTATCGCGTGGGCGACAGCCCGCTGAACGCCATCACGCCGCTCAACGCCTATTTCGCGATGATCGTGACCTTCGCCATCAAGTACCAGAAGGATGCCGGTATCGGCACGGTGATCGCGCTGATGCTGCCCTATGTGATCTGGATCTCCGTGATCTGGACCGCCTTCCTGGCCGGCTGGTACCTGCTGGGCATCCCCTGGGGGCTGTGATGGCGCGTGACGGGCGATGAGCGACATCGCCATCACCTTCGCCATCATCGGCGGCATGGTCGTGCTGTTCGTCTCGAACCGCGTGCCGGTCGCGGTCGTGGCGCTTTGCGCGGCGCTGCTGCTCTACGCCACGGGCATTCTTGACCTGCCCGAGGCGCTGGCCGGTTTTGGCGACACCACCATCCTCTTCATCGCCTCACTCTTCGTGGTGAGCGCCAGCCTGGATGCGAGCGGTGTCACCGCCTGGGTGGGGCAGGTACTGGTGCGTCAGGCCGGCGCGAGCCGTGAGCGTCTGCTGCTGCTGACCATGCTGCTGGCCGCGATGCTGACAGCGATGATCGGCTCCAGCGGCGCGGCCGCGGCCCTTCTTCCCGTGCTGGTGCTGGTGGCGGTCCGGCTGCGCCAGGCGCCGGCGCAGCTCATGATGCCGCTGGCTTTCGCCTCCTACTCGGGCTCGATGCTGGTGCTGACCGGCAGCCTCGTGAACGTGCTGATCTCGGATGCGGCGGTGGAGCAGGGGATGCCCGCCTTCGGCTTCTTCGAGATGAGCCTGGTCGGCGTGGCACTTCTGCTGGGGCACATGGCGATCGTGCTGCTCTTCGGCGCGAAGCTCCTGCCCACGCGCAGCACGCGCGGCATGCCGGAGGATCTCAGCCGCCATTCCGGAAAGCTCTCCGAGCAATACGGGCTCTTCGAGGATCTGCACCAGCTGGAGGTGACGGCGGGTTCGCCCTTCATCGGCACGCCGCGCGCGGCGCTGGAATTGCGGCTGGAGGGACGGAACCATCCGGGCCTCAGCCTCATCGCCATCCGCGGGCCGGATCGCGTGGGCGTCGCCCGTCACCGTCCCATCGCGGCGGGGGACCTGCTGATCATGCGCGGCGAGGCCGAGGTCGTGCAGGAATTCACGGCCGAGAACGGCCTGGCTGAGCGGGATGCGGGGCGCCCACAGCTGAACGAGGCGCTGTTCAACCACAGCACCGGCTTCATCGAGGTTGTGCTGCCGCCGCGCTCCGGCCTGATCGGTGAACGGGTTTTTCCCGGCATGATCACCGAGAGCGGTGATCTCGTGATCCTCGGCATCCAGCGGCGTGGCGAAAGGCTGGGCCCGGGTCAGGTGGTGCTGGCGGCGGGCGACACGCTGCTCTTGCAAGGCAGCTGGGAGGCCCTGGAAGAGCAGTCGCAGGACCCCAATGTGCTGGTGGTGACCGCCCCCTCTGCCCTGCGCGGCCAGGCCATCCCGCTCGGAACCGGCTCACGCCGCGCCATCGCCATCCTGCTGCTAATGGTGGGGCTGCTGGCGAGCGGCGCGGTGCCGAGCGTAGTGGCGGCGCTGCTCGCGGCCTGTGCCGTCATCCTGCTCGGCGTGCTCAAGACGGAGCGCGCCTACCGCGCGATCAACTGGAACATCCTGATCATGATCGCCTCGCTCATCCCGCTCTCGACGGCGATGTACAAGACGGGGGCAGCCTACCTGATCGCCGATACGCTGGTGGCGCTGGTGGGCAATGCCAGCCCCTATGCGTTGCTGGCGGGCCTCTTCCTGCTGACCGCCGGCCTCGGGCAACTCATTAGCAGCACGGCGACGGCGCTCATCGTCATCCCCGTCGCCATCGCGGCGGCGGGCGCCATGCAGGTCTCGCCGCGGACCGCGCTGGTGACCGTGGCCGTGGGTGCGGCGGCCTCCTTCCTGACGCCCATCGCCTCCTCGGCCAGCCTGATGGTGCAGGGGCCGGGCGGCTATCGCTTCGGCGATTACTGGCGCCTGGGTTTGCCGCTGTTGTGCTGGTCCTTCCTGGTCGCGGTGTTTCTGGTTCCCTTCCTCTGGCCCTTCGGACGCGCGGCATGAACACCGAACTCGCCCTCGTCCTGCTGCTGCTGGCCGCCGCCATCATCATGTTCATCGCCAACCGGCCGCGCATGGATGCGGTGGCGCTGCTGATGATCGTGCTGATGCCCTTCACCGGCGTGCTGACCATAAACGAGGCGTTGGCCGGCTTCAGCGACCCTTCGATCATCCTCATCGCCGGCCTCTTCGTGATCGGCGAGGGGTTGGTGCGGACCGGCGTGGCCCGCCGCCTGGGCGACTGGCTGAACGCGACCGCCGGCGACAGCGAGACGCGGATGCTGGTGCTGCTGATGCTCTGCGTCTCCGGCCTCGGCGCCTTCATGAGCTCGACCGCCGTGGTCGCGATCTTCATCCCCGTGGTGCTGCGTATCTGCCAGAACACCGGAACGGCGCCCTCCCAGCTTATGATGCCGCTCAGCATGGCGGCTCTCGTCAGCGGCATGCTGACGCTGGTGGCGACGGCGCCCAACCTCGTGGTGAACGCGGAGCTGATCCGCCAGGGTTCGGAGGGCTTCGGCTTCTTCAGCTTCACGCCCTTCGGCCTGGTCTTCCTGGTGCTGAGCGTGGGCTACATGCTGTTCGCCCGGCACCTGCTGCCCAAGGCCGCGCCCAGCGCGGCCAAGGCCGGGCGCCAGCCCAACCTGCGGGATTGGGTCGTTGAGTACGGCCTTGCCGGCCGCGCCTTTCGTGAGCGTGTGCTGCCCGGATCGATCCTGGCCGGTAAGCGGCTGGAAGAGCTGGCGGTAGAGGTGCCGGGCGTCTACCTGTTGGCCATCGAGACGCGTTCCGGCTTCGGCACGGAAGTCATCCAGCCGGCGCCGCACACGGTGCTGGAGGTGGGGCATGTCCTTTTGCTGGACATGGTGGCGACCGGCCTCGACTTCGCGGCGTTGCGCCGGGAATACGGGCTGCAGGAACTTCCCCTGGATGATGGCGGCTACTTCACCGACCACTCGCAGGAAATCGGCATGGTGGAGGTCGTCGTCCTGCCGGAATCCCAGATGATCGGTCAGTCGGTCCGCCAGGCGCGCGTACGGGGTGAGATGGGGCTGACGGTGCTGGGCCTGCGGCGCGGCCGCAAGGTGATCATCGAGGATTTGCTGGAGACCACCCTCAAGGCCGGCGACACGCTGCTGCTGACCGGCTTCTGGTCCGACATCCGCCGTGTTGGCGAATCCGCCGAGGTCGTGGTGCTGCGCCTGCCGGCCGAGGAGCGCGAGGTGCTGCCCGCCGCCAACCTCGCGCCGCAATCCGTGGCCGTCCTGGCCCTGACCGTCGGCATGATGGTCAGCGGCATCGTGCCCAATGTGCATGCGGTGCTGATCGGCTGCCTGCTGATGGGGCTGCTGCGCTGCGTGGATTTCAACAGCGCCTACGCCTCCATCTCGTGGAAATCGCTCGTCCTCATCGTCGGCATGCTGCCCTTCTCGTTGGCGCTGCAACGCACCGGGGGCGTGGATCTGGCGGCCGATGCGGTGACAGCCATCGCGGGCAATGCCTCGGCGCATGTGCTGCTCGGGTTGCTGTTCCTGATCACGGCGGCGCTCGGCCTGTTCATCTCGAATACGGCGACGGCGGTGCTGATGGCACCGGTGGCACTCGCCGTGGCCAAGGAACTCGGCGCCTCGCCCTATCCCTTCGCCATGATCATCGCGATCGCCGCTTCGGCCGCCTTCATGACGCCGGTCTCCTCGCCCGTGAACACGCTGGTGGTGGGGCCGGGCGGCTACGGCTTCGGTGATTTCGTGAAGGTGGGCGTCCCCTTCACGCTGATCGTGATGGCGGCCTCCCTGGTTCTTGTGCCATGGCTGCTGCCGCTTTGACTTTGAACCCGGGAACCCGCGCGCCATGAGCGACATCTGGATCATCGCCGCGATCATCTGCGTGGCCGTCGTCCTTTTCATCTGGAACCGCCTGCCGGTGGTGCTGGTGGCGATGGGCACGGGCCTCTCCCTCTGGGCCACGGGGGTGCTGACGCTGAACGAGGCGCTCTCGGGCTATGGCGACCCGGCCGTGATCTTCATCGCCTCGCTCTTCCTGATGAGTGCGGCCCTTGAGCGCACGGGCGTGACCGCCTGGGCGGGGCAGCAGCTCATCGCGCAGGCGGGAGCGGATAGCCGCGCAAGGCTGCTCGGCCTCACCGGCCTGCTGGTCGCGCTGCTGACCGCGCTGATCAGCCTGAACGGTGCCGTGGCGGCCCTGCTGCCGGTGGTGGTGGTCATGGCGGTGCGCCTCAAGCGCGCGCCCTCGCAGTTGCTGATGCCGCTGGTCTTCTCGGCCCATGCGGGCTCGCTGCTGGCGCTGACCGGCACGCCGGTGAACGTGCTCGTCTCCAATGCGGCGTTGGAGGCGGGCTTCGGCCGCTTCGGCTTCTTCGAGTTCACGCTGGTGGGTGTGCCGCTGCTGCTCGGCACCCTCGCCATCATCATCCTGTTCGGGCAATTCCTCCTGCCGACGCGTGGCGGCCCCTCCATGCCGGCCGACTTCTCCGCCCATGCCCGCACGCTGGTCGAGCAATACGGCCTCGCGGATGGGCTGTTCCGCCTGCGAGTGCGCGAAAGCTCGGCCTATGTCGGCCAAGCGGCACCGCTCGACTTCAGCGCCTATCCCGGCCTGCAGGTCATCGCGATCCAGGAGGGGGATACGGCGGCACCGCTCAAGCGCGGGTATATCGCGATGGGCGACCACATCCTGGTGCGCGGCGACGCGGAGGGCGCAGCCCGCCTCGCCGCCGACCAGCACTTGGCCTTCCGCCCCGAGGCGGGCGATGCCGAGGCCGAGGAGGCGCTGTTCAACCGCCGCTCTGGCCTGGCCGAGGTCATGATCCCGCCGCGCTCGGCCATGATCGGGCGCGAAGTCTTTCCGGGCATGACGACCGATAGCGGGGACCTCATCATCATCGCGGTCCAGCGCGGCGGCGAGGATGCCGGCCCCGGCGCCACAAAGCTTGAGGCGGGCGACACCATGCTGCTGCAGGGCACCTGGAAGGCGCTCGACATCCGGCTGAATGACCCCGAGGTGCTGGTGGTGAACTCGCCCGACGTGGTGCGCCGCCAGGCCGTGCCCCTTGGGCAGGGCGCGAAGCAGGCGCTGATCATCCTGGGCGCCATGGTGTTCCTGCTGGCGACCGGCCTCGTTCCCGCCGCCGTGGCAGGCGTCTTGGCCGGGTTTGCACTGATCCTCTCGGGCGTGCTGACGGTGGACCAATCATACCGCGCAGTGGACTGGACGACGGTGATCCTCGTGGGTGCGATGATGCCGCTCTCGGCCGCCATGGATCAGAGCGGCGCTGCCGCGCTGATGGCGGAAGGGCTCGTGGCGTTGGTCGGCGATGCCGGGCCCTATGCGCTGCTGGCCGGCCTCTTCCTGCTGACGGCCATCCTCGGCCAGCTCATCAGCAACACCGCGACGGCGCTGATCGTCATCCCGATCAGCGTCGCGGCCGCCATGGGCATGGGAGTCTCGCCATTGCCGGTGCTGATGAGCGTCGCGGTCGCTGCCGCGGCGTCCTTCCTGACGCCAATCGCGACGCCCACCAACCTGATGGTGATGGGGCCAGGCGGCTATGTCTTCAGCGACTACTGGAAGCTTGGCCTGCCGCTGATGATCTGGTTCTTCGTCGTGGCCGTCTTCCTCGTGCCGCTGATCTGGCGGTTCTAGAAAAGAATGCCCACGATCACGCCGATCGCGATGTTCACGAGCACGGCGACGAGCACGACGGACAGCGCGAAGCCCATCACGCGCTCCCGCGGGATGCGCATGACGATGGGCGTGCCGACGTAGAACAGGAAGAGGCTGTACAGCCCGCCCGCCAGCGCGGGGATCCAGCCGATCCAGGGGATGATCATGAAGGCGCCGCCGACCCAGGATGCGGTGGGCGCGAAGGCCGCGAGCTTCATGGCGGCGGTCGGGTCGGCCGGGCCGCCGAAGCGCGGCGTCAGCGTCGCCACGATCTTCGCCAGCACGAAGACGCCGACCAGCGAGAGCAGCCAGCCCACGATGGCGCTGCCGACCAGCCCGCCGAAGCCGAGCGCCCCCGCGCCGATCAATGCCGTGCCGACCAGCCCGCCGACGGCCTGGAGCGCGGAGAGCGGGGCGACATAGGATTTGAAGAGATCGCTCGTCTCGGCCGGTTCGGCCGCGATGATCTGCCATTCCGCCAGCGGGTTCGTCATCAGTCCCTTGGCGCGCGCAACGAGATCCATGCGTTCCATCCTTCCGCAGCGCGCCCTGGCCGGGCGCCTCGTCGATACTGCGCGCCTCGGCTGCGCCGGGGCAAGCGTCACCTTCCTCACCTGCCGGCCATGCGCCATGCTGCCGCCCAGGCCTGAGGAAGGAAACGCCCATGGAACTGCACCAGCTCAGCGCAAGCGAGGCGGTGGCCCGCCTTGCCCGGCACGAGGTCTCGCCGCTCGAACTGGTGGAGGCGGCGGCGGCGCGCATCGCCGAGGTCGAGCCCGCGGTGAATGCGCTCCCCACGCTTTGCCTCGATCGCGCGCGGGAGCATGCGAAGCGCCTGATGCGGGGCGGGGGGCGTGAGATGGAAGGAGCGCCCGGCTGGCTCGGCGGGCTGCCCGTCTCGATCAAGGACCTGACGGATGTGGCGGGCGTGCGCACGACCTATGGCTCGCCCATCTTCCAGGACCATGTGCCCACGCGCTCCCACCCCGTGGTGCAGCGGATCGAGGCGCGCGGCGGCATCGTCATCGGCAAATCCAACACGCCGGAATTCGGCGCGGGCGGCTCCACCTTCAACGAGGTCTTCGGCCGCACGCGCAACCCGTGGAACACCTCGCTCACCTGTGGCGGCAGCACCGGCGGTGGCGCCGTCTCGCTCGCCACCGGCGAGGTCTGGCTGGCGCAGGGCACCGACCATGGCGGCAGTCTGCGGCGACCTGGCACCTATTGCAGCGTGGTGGGCATCCGCCCCTCGCCCGGCCGCGTCACGCGCGGCACGGTGAACAACCTCTTCGCGCCGCTTTCGGTGCAGGGGCCGATGGCGCGCAACATCCCTGACCTCGCGCTCTTTCTCGACAGCATGGCCGGTTGGTGCGCGGAGGACCCGCTGACCTATGACGCGCCCGCGACCAGCTATACCCAGTCCGTGGCCGAGGCGCGGCCACCGCGGCGCGTCGCCTTCACGATGGACTATATCGGCGCCTTGCCGATTGACCGCGAGACGCGGGCCATCTGCACCGCCGCCATGAAGCACTTCGAATCCATGGGCTGCATCGTCGAGGAACATGCCCCCGACCTTGGCGAGCTCACCGAGGCCTTCCTCGTGCTGCGCAGCCAGAATTTCGTGGTGGACCGCGAGCTCCAGATGAAGACGCACCGCCATTTGCTGAAGCCCGACATCGTCTGGAACACGCAGCGCGGGCTGGATGCGAGCCCGAGCCGCATCGCCTGGGCCGATCGCGAGCGCGCGGCCTTCTACCGCCGCATGGTGGAGCTGTTCCGCCGCTACGACGTCTTTGTCACGCCCAGTGCCGGCACGCCCGCCTTCGATGTGATGCTGCGCAACCCCGAGAGCATCGCCGGTGTGAAGCTCGAGAACTACATGGCGGGCTCCATGCTGAACGCCGCGATGACCATGGTGGGCTCCCCCGCCGTCGCGGTTCCCTGCGGCTTCGACCAGTATGGACGGCCCGTCGGCTTGCAGATCGCCGCCCCGTCGCGGCGGGATGAGGTGGCGTTGCAGGCGGCCGCGCTGTTCGAACGGTCAACCGGACTTGACCGGAAACTGCCGATCGATCCGCGGCCAGGCGTGGTGCCGCCCTACGAAACATAAACCGCCGGAGGCCGTTTTTTCACGACGCGGCGATGCTCTCGATCGCGCCCGCCAGCACGCTGAGTGCTGCCGCGAAATCCTCCAGAGCCATCGCCTCGTCCGGGTTGTGGCTGCCATTCTGGTTGCGGATGAAGAGCATGGCCGATGGCACGCCCTTCAGCACGAAGCTCGCGCAATCATGCCCCGCACCGGAGGTCATCTCCAGGAAGGGCACGCCGGCTGCCTGCGCGCCGGCGCGCAGCGCGGCGCGCAGGCGTGGGTCCATCAGCGCGGGTGCGGCGCGCATGGCCTCGCCATAATCGAGGCTGACGCCGCGCCGCGCCCGCGTGCCCGCTGCCACGTCCCGCATCACAGCCTCCGCGGCATCGAGCACCGCATCCTGCTCGCTGCGAATGTCGAGGCTGAAGCGCACGGCGCCGGGCACTTTGGTGGGCGCGTGCATCTCGGCGGGAGTCCAGAATTCGCCGATGGTCAGCACCAGGTCCTGGCCGCTTTTCTCGACGCGGTCCCAAAGGGCTTCGAGGCGCGTGGCAAGCTCCGCCACGGCCAGCACCGCATCCTGCCGGAAGCCGCGCGGCACCGCGCCCGCATGGTTCCAGGCACCGCTGGCGTGACAGATCGGATGGCGCAGGATGCCGCGGATACCGGTGACGATAGCGCACGGCAAACCCGCGCCCACCAGCACCGGCCCTTGCTCGATATGCGGCTCGATGAAGGCGTGAATGCGCGCGGGGTCGAGCGAAGCGCGGCCCTGGCGGATGAAATCCGGGTCGAAGCCTTCCTCCGCCATGTGTTCGGCAAGCGTCCGGCCGCTGTCGGAGCGGCGGGCCGTGTCGGGCACATGCGGCGGCAGCAGGCCGAAGGCGGCGCGGCTGCCGATGTAGTTCACCGGGAACCAGCACATCTCCTCCGCGCGGATGCCGAGGATGATGAGGTCACGCGGCAAAGGGCGTCCCTCGGCCTGGAGTTGGGCCACGAGGGCCAGGCCCATCACCACGCCGGCCGCACCGTCAAAATTGCCGCCATGCGAAACGGCATCGAGATGCGAGCCGATCATCACGGGCGAGAGGCTGCGATCCGCCCCGGGCAGCGTCATGAAGAGCGTGCCCAACGGGTCCACCCGGCATTCCAGGCCGAGCCTCTCGGCGGCGCTGCGGATGATGGCGTGCGCCGCACGCTCGCCCTCGCCATAGCTGGCACGGGAGACGCCGGGCGGGTCGAGCGAGGCCTCGCGCAGCGCATCGAAGAGCTGGGCCGCGAGGGCCATGGGCGTGTCATGGGTCATGTCTGCGCAGCCTTGGCCCATACGCTGCCGTGCGCAAGCTACTCCACGGTGGCGCCTGAGATCCGCACAAGCTCTGTCACGCGCGGCAATTCGGCCACCTGGAAGGCGGCGAATTCCTCGGGCGTGCTGCCGACAACCTCATAGCCCAGCTGCTCCATCCGCGCCTTCACGGCGGGCGTGGCGAGGGCGGCGCTGATCTCGCGCGAGAGGCGCAGCACCACCGGCGCGGGTGTCGCCGCCGGCGCGAAGACGCCGAGCCAGGAGTTGAAGACATAACCCGGCAGCGCCTCGCCCACCGCCGGCACATCGGGCAGTTGTGGCGAACGCGCCTGGCGCGTGATGCCGAGTGCCCGCACCTGGCCCGCGCGCACCTGCTCGATCGCTTCCACCACAGGCGTGAACATCACGTCGAGCCGGCCGGAGACGAGGTCGGCCATGGCGGGCGCGCCGCCGCGATAGGCCACCTGGGTGAAGCGGATGCCGGCCTGGTGCTCGAACAGCGCCGCCGCGAAATGCTGCGAGGAACCCGCACCTGCGATGCCGCAATTCAGACTGCCCGGCGCGGCCTTCGCGCGGGCGATCAGCTCCGCCACGCTCTGCACCGGCAGGTTGGCGCGCACCACCAGCAGGCAGGCGCTGAGCGCCACCAGCGAGACCGGCGCGAAATCGCGGACCACATGGAAGGACAGGTTGCGGTAGAGCGCCTGGTTCGTGGCATGCGTGCCCATCGAGCCCATGACGAGCGCATGGCCGTCGGGCGTGCTGCGCGCGACATGCTCATTGGCGAGGTTGCCGGCCGCTCCGGTGCGGTTCTCGACCAGCACGGATTGGCCAAGCCCGGAGGTGATGGCCTGGGCCACCACGCGCGCCGTCGTGTCCGTGCTGCCGCCCGGCGCGAAGCCGACGACCAGGCGGATGGGCCGGTCGGGCGTCCAGGCGGGTTGCGCGCGCGCGGCGAGGGGCAAAGCGAGCATCAGGGCAAGGCTGCGGCGCTGCATGGGGCGTTCCTCCGATGGCGCGTCCTTGGGCGGCGCGCTTCTGTCTGATGGCAGCATGACCCAGCCCTGCGGGCGGGTCCATGGCCGTCAGTATTCGCGCTCCCAGGTGATGCCGAGGCGATCCCCCGCTGGCCCGGTGCTGGTCTCGCCTTCCAGCCTCAGGCGCGGAGTCAGCTCCACCTGCACGCCCACGCCCGGCGTGCCGCCCGCCGTGCCCTGGCGGATGCCGAGATAGACGCCCGGCGCCACATAGCCGCCCGCCTCCAGCGCCGACCGCCCCGCGCCATCCGAGCCGACGCCGAGCCGGTCCAGCCCCAGCCCGCGCCGCAGCCGGTCCACGGCGCCGAGCCCCGGCGTCGGCAGGCCGGCGAGCTGTGCCGCCGCCTGGGTGATCGTCACGATCTCGAAGGGCGAGAGGCGCCCGGTCTCGCGATCGAAGAGCAGCCGCGCCAGCGCCTCGTCCTGCGGCAATTCGGGCTCGGCCGTCACCTGGATCTGTGGTGTCGCGGGGCTGCCGGTGATGGTGAGGTTGATGGTGTGGGTGCGGCTGCGCGCCGTCGCCAGGAAGTCGAGGCTCGGCGAGAAATTCGCGGAGTCGAAGCCGATCACACCGCGCGTGAAATCGAGCCGCCGGCCCGCGAGGTCGAAGCTGCCGCGCCGCAGCCGGAAGCCGCCGGACGGGATGGGGGCCGCCACCGTGCCCCGCAGGGTAAGCTCGCCGCCCAGCTCCGCATCCAGCCCGCGCCCGCGCAGGAAGATCGCGCGCGGTGCGGCGATGGTCACGTCCAGCGCCATGGGCAGGCTGGGTGCCGTGACCGGCGGGGGCGGCGCGGAGGGGGGTGGCGGGCGGCCGGGCGGCAGGGGGCCGATCTGCCGCACCGGCGCCAGGCTCGGCACGCTGGAGGGCAGGCTTTCGGGAATGCGCAGCTCGGCCCGGCGGAGCGTCACGCGCCCGCCGAGGCGCCCACCCGAGAGCAGCGGGCCGTTGAGCTGGAGGTCGGCATCCAGCACGGCTTCGCCCAGGCTGCCGCCGATGGGGCGCGCCGCCTCGGCCCGCAGGCGGAACTCGGCGGGCAGGCCCTCGCCCAGCGGCTCGATCCAGCCCTGGGCGGAGAGGGTGCCGCCGCCGCCGGTGCGCCCCGTCAGGCTGTCCACCACCAGGCGCTGGCCCTGCGCCGCAAGCCGCGCCGCGATGCCCTCCACACGCGTGCCGTAGAGCGGGTTGGCGTAGCTGCCCTCGCTCAGCGTCGCCCCGCCGGCCAGGACCGGCGCCTCGGGCGTGCCGCTGGCGCGCAGGTCGAGCGTGAGGCGCCCGGCCACGCGATCGGCCCCAGCCGCCAGGAAGGGCCGCGCGAGCGCGCCGAGGTCGAGCCGCCCGCGCAGCCCGGCCTCAATCGGCTGTGCCGGGCCGATGCCGCGCGGCTGCTGCGCCGTGAGGTCGAGCTGGACGGCCGGCCCCGCGGTGATCCGTGCCTCGGCGCGCAGCGCCTGGCCCTGCAACCGGCCGGTGGCGGTGAGCTGCCCAGGCGGGAGTTGCGGCGCCTCGGGCGAGCGCAGGTTCTCAGCGCGCAGGCTCGCCTCGACCTGCGGCGCGGCCAGGCTGCCCGAGGCCGTGGCCTGCCCAGAAGCAGTGCCGGTGATCACGCCGCCGCTGTAGGGGGCGAGCGGCAGCGCCGAAAGCTCCGCCCGGCCCTGGATCTGCCCGCCCTGCAGCCGGCCCTGGAGGCTGAGCGCACCGCCGCGCCGGCTCGTGAGGCGCGCCGCCTCCAGCGCCACGTCCCCCGCCTGGGTGATGTTGAGGCGGGTGGGCGCGGCGAGGCTCAGCGCATCCTGGCCCGTGCGCGCCTCCAGCCGGTTGAGCGTGACCCGCGCCGCCTCGCCGGCGAGCGCGAGCTGACCCGCCAGGTTCACGCTGGCCTGCGGCGCGGTGGCGCCCAGCCGGAAGTCCAGCGCGTCCAGGCTGCCTTCCGCCTCGGCCTGCACGCTTGCGCGGAAGGCGGGGGTGCCGAGATCCGTGCCGGTGAGCCGCAGCCGGATGCCCTGCGCGGCCCAGCCGCCCGCATCGGGCCGCGCGGTGGCGCTCACCTCGGCCACGAGGCCACCGGCCAGGCCAAGCTCCAGCGCCGCGAGGTCGGGTGCGTCCAGCCGCAGCTCGCCGCTGAAGGGGCCGGCAGGAAGCTGGCCTTCGGCGCGGCCGGTGAGCCTGGCCTCGGCGAAGCGCGCTTCCAGCCGTTCGAGCCGCAGCGCCTCGCCCTCGCGCCGGGCGTCAAAATCGAGGTGGAGCGGGCGGCCCTGGAACTGGCCCCCGGCCGTGATGCGCGCCGCGGTGAGCGAAGCATCGGCCGTGAGGGTCACGGCCTCCAGCACCTGGCCCTGACTTTCCAGCCGCTCGGCCCGCAGCTGGGCCTGGACCCGCGGTGCCTCGGGCGTGCCGGTGAGCCGCCCCTCGGCCGTGATGGTGCCGCCGAGGCCGGGCGGATCCTGCGCGCTCAGGGTGAAGGTGACATCGAGTGGCGCCTGGATCGGGCCTGCCACGCGCGCGGCCAGCCGCTCGCCCGTCAGTTCCGCCTCGACCCGCGCGGGGGTGAGGGCGGCGTGGAGCCGGAGGCTCTCGCCCAGCCAGGCATCGGCCTGGCCCAGCCCCTGCGGCCCATCCGCCTGCAAGGTGACCTCCAGCGCCGGGGCGGCGAGGTGGCCGGTGACGGAGCCCTCGGCCGTCAGCGCCCGCCAGCCCACGCCATCCGGCAGCCAGGTGGCGAAGGTGGTGGGGGGCGCGGCCGTTAGCCGGAAACGGGCCTGCACGCTGTCATCTGCACCGAGCTGCCCTTCGGCGCTGGCCTGCCCCGCCGGCAGGGCGAGGGTGAGGTGGCGCAGCACGAGCGCGCCATCCGGCGCGCGGGCCAGCGCGGCATCGAGCCGCAGCGTCGCGGCGAGCGGTGCCAGCGCCTCGGGCAGGAGCCCAGCCGGGATGGCGGTGCCGGCCAGCTCCAACGCGACCTCGCCGGCGGGCGAGAGTTGCGCCTGCCCGGTGAAGCGCGCCGCGGCCTCGCCCAGGGTGGCATCCAGGCTCCAGGCGGCGCCGCTGGCCGGACCGTCCAGCGTCAGGTCGAGCTGGAAGGGCGCGGCGGGCAGGCCGGCGAGGGTCGCGACCAGCCCGCCCGGTGGTTCGCTCGCGGTGATGCGGGCACTGAGCTGCTGGCCGTCCAGCCCCAATGCCAGTCGGGCGCTGCCCGGCGCATCCAGGCGCTGCAGCGCAAGATCGGCCGAAAGGCGCGCCGCCTCGAGCCCCAGATCGCCGCGGAGCGAGAGCGCTGCGGATTGCCCCAGCAGGGGCGCGCCGAGTTCGACCCGCGCCAGTTCCAGCCGCTCGATGCGGATCGGGAAGGGCAGGTTCGGCAGGCGCGGCACCGCCAGCGGCGCCGGCTCGGCCGGGGCGGCGGGCGGCAGGCGGTGTAGCGCGATCCGCCGGGCCGTCACTGCCTCCAGCCGCAGCCGCCCGGAGAGCAGCTCGCGCCAGGCGAGGCGCAACTCGGCGTCCTCTACCTCCAGCCAGGGGCCCTCCGCATCGCTCAGGCTCAGTTGGGTGACGGCAAGGCGCGCGGGGAGCGGGCCGCTGATGCACTCGACCCGCAGACCTGGCACGAAGCCGGCCGCGAAGGACAGGCCCCAGGAGGTGCCCCAGGGCGTCAGCAAAGCGCCCACCGCCAGCAATGGCAGCGCGAGAAGGACGAGGAGGATGAACAGAAGGCGCCGCATCAGAAGGCCTGCCCGATGCCGACATAGAAGCCGAAGGAACCGCTGCCCTGCTGCTTGATGAGCGGGATGGCGACATCGGCGCGGATCGGCCCGATCCCCGTGTAGTAGCGGAAGCCGAGGCCCACGCCGACGCGCACCGCGTCCATCGGCGCGAAGGATTGCGTGCCGACCGAGCCGACATCCACGAAGGCGACGGCGCCATAGCTCTCGCCGAAGCGCTGCCGCCACTCGATGGAGCCCTCGACCAGGCTCGAGCCGCCGGCCGGCTGGCCCTGGGGCGTGCGCGGGCCGATGGACTGGTAGTCATAGCCGCGCACCGAACCGCCGCCGCCGGCATAGAAGCGCTGGCTGGGCGGCACGTTGGGGGCGGTGGTGTTCACCAGGCTGCCGATCACCCCGCGCAGCGCCAGAATGCTGCGCCCATTGCCCGTGACATCGAAATAGGTGGAGCCCTGCAGGCGCAGCGGCAAATAGGCCGTGCTGGCCTGGAAGGCGTAGGAGGGCGTCACGCTGCCCTGGGCCCGCAGGCCCGAGCGCGGGTCCAGCAGGCTGTCGGCATTGTCGAACCGCGCCTGGAAGGCCCAGCCGGCGAGCTGGTAGGGGCTCAGCGCCCCGCCCGGCACGCCGCTCTCGCCCACCTCCGCGATGGGGCCGGTGGTCAGCGTCCAGCGGTCGCCGAAGCGGCGCTCATGGCCCAGGTTGAAGACGAAGGCGTTGCGGTCGTAGCTCTCCAGCCGGTCCCGCACGAAGGCGGGGCCGCCCAGCAGCGTGCCGTCCCAGCCGAAAGGCAGGGGCTGCCGCCAGGTGAGGGCGGCGCGGGCGTTGAGCAGGTTCGGATCGGTGCCGATGCGGCTCGCCTCCAGGTCCAGGCGGAGGTTCTCGGCGCCGCCCAGCAGGTTGCGATGCTGCCATGAAAACCGGAGCGAGGCGCCGTAATTGGTCTCATAGGCGGCATTGGCGCTGATCGCCCGGAAAGGCCGTTCGCGCACATTCACCGTCACCGGCAGCCGGCCGGTCGCGTCCAGCGCCGTGCCGGTCTCCATCCGCACGGAGGCGAAGGGGCCCAGCGCCGCGACATCGGCCCGGGCGCGGGCGATGCGGTCGGGGCTGTAGCTGCGCTCGGCGAGCCGCAGGGCGGCAACGCGCCGCACCACCTCCGGGTTTACGCGCTCGGTGCCGGTCACCACTGGGTCGGCGAAATCGGCGCGGGGGCCGGGCAGGACCTGGAAGGCGAGGTCCATGGCCTGCGCCGGGTGGTCCACTGTCACCTGCCGCTCGATGCGCGCCAGCGGGTGGCCGTCCTGCCGAAGGCGCGTCAGCAGCGCCGCCTCGGCCGCCAGCACATCCTCGGCGCGGGCGGGCTGGCCCGATGCCAGCTCGGGTGCCGGGCTGCCCTCCACCGCGATGCGGCGCAGCGTGTAGAGCGGGCCCGGGGTGACACGGATCTCCACCTGCTCGCCCGATTGGCTGATGGCGATGCGGCCGGCCCAGTAGCCTTCGGAGTCCAGCACGGGGCGCAGGCGCTCGGGCTCGGCGGCGATGCGCGTGGCCAGCCCTTCGGCATCGGTCGGCGCCACCGCCTGCAGGGCGATCAGGTTCGAGGTGGCGGTGAGCAGCGCATCCAGCGTGGCATCGCCGGTCGGCACGATGCGCGCGCGATAAGGGCGCACCGGCGGATCCTCCGGGGCGGGCTCCCCTGCAACAGGACCCGGCGTGACGGGGTCCTGGGCGGCAGGCTCATTCCAGGATTGGGGCAGGGAGGGCGGCGCCAGCAGAAGCAGCAGGGCCAGCACCCCTCCCGTTTGCCGATATGGTCCCCAGCGCAAGAGGTGTTTCCATGACGGGTTGGGCGGCGGCCGGACATATGCGCATGGACGGGCGCATTTGTCTCGCCATCGAGAACGCGCGGGGGCGCCCCGGGATGCGGGCTACAGCGCCTCGCCCGCCCCCGTACCGACATGCGGTGTCGGGATGCACCATTCGGTGCCACGCTCGGTCGTGACGTATTCGGGCCAGCGCAGATCCACCGGCGGGTCGAAATCGGCGGGCAGCAAAGGCGGCACCCAGGCGGGCGTGCCGATGCCGCTGCGCTCCCGGAACTCGGCCTGGGCGGCGGCCAGCGTGGCGGGCTCGGTCGCCAGGTCCACATAGGTCAGCGCCATGGTGCGGGCGGCGACGAACATGCCGGGGTCCACCGCTTCGGGCAGGCCGCCCAAGGCCAGGTAGGCCCAGTTGGGATAGGAGAAGCCGGGGCTGGGCGGACGCAACCGCGGCCGGGCCGCGAGCAGCCGCATCGTGGGCGCATGCCAGCAGAACTCAACATAGTCATCGGCGCTGAGATGCTTCTGCCAGGCGGGCAGGCCGGCGCGCAGCTTCGCCTCGTTTTCCTCGGGTGGCGTGAGGCGGCTGGCGGAGGGGATGAAGGGGTCCGCCATCGCCTCCAGCCCCAGGTTGCGCTGGATGGCGCGGCCGAATTCCAGCGCCGCCTCGGAATAGGCGGGCGCGCCCACGGCCTGCAGGTTTTTCCAGGTGAGGTCCGTCATGACCTGGTTGGGCAGGCCCACGCGCGTCTTGGTCACCCAGCGCACGAAGGCGCGGCAACCGGTGCTGGCCGCCGCATGGCGCGCATTGTTCGCCAGCACGCGCCAGATCTGCTCCTGGATGCCGAGCGAGGAGGCGCGCCAGGAATACTGGATCTGCGAGAAGCGCGGCGCGAGGTTGTCCGAGGTCGCACCCCCATCGCCCAGCACGAATTCGTTCAGCGTCCAGGAGCCGGCATGCGGGAACATCGCCTCCTTGGTGTATTTCGTCGTGGTGTACATGAGGCACAGCGCATCCAGCGCGCCGGGGCAGCGGGCATTGGCATGCGCGCCCTCGATGGGCACCAGCGTCGGGTCGATCCAGTTCTCCGGATCGGCCGCCTCGAAGGTGATCACGCAGGACCAATAGGCGCCGAATTGCGTGTCTGAGGTGACGGTGTTGGACGGCCAGGGGTGCCAGACGACGGCGGCGTCCAGGTCATCGTAGTAGCCCTTGGCCGCATGGACGGGCTTGGAGCCGCAGACCTTCTCGGCCGGCTCGCCGAACAGCTTCAGCGTGCCGGCGATGCCGTGCTGCTGCATCGCCGCCTTGGCACCCAGCATGGCGACCAGGGAGGCGGTGCCGAGCACCGAATGCGGATCGGTGTGGCCGGCGGCATAGGGGTGCACGCCCTCGCGCGGCGCCTCGTGCGGGACGACCTGCTGCGAATTGCCGGGCACCGCGTCATATTCGGAGAAGCCCGCCAGCACCGGCTTCCCGCTGCCCCATGTCGCGACGAAGGCGGTGGGCATGCCGCCCGAGCCTTCCTCGACGCTGAAGCCCTCGGCGCGCAGCAAATCCACATAGTCGCGGGCGGATTTGTATTCGCGCCAAGCGGGCTCCGCATGGGACCAGATGCGCTGGCAGAAGGCCGAGAAGCGCGGCTCGTTCGCGCTGATGTAATCGAGCGCTGTGTCGCGCGGGCTCATGCGCGCCTCACGTTCCAGAACGTGGAGAAGCCCTCGAGAACACCCGTGAGGTTGGAGCGGAAGACGGTGGGCTGCATCACCTGGCCCAGCGGGTAGTAAGGGACCTCCTGCATCGCCTCGAGCTGGATGTCGCGGCAGATGGCCTGTTGCGCCGCCTCGTTCGGGGCTTCGAACCAGGCCTCGCGCAGCGCCTCGATGCGCGGCATGCTGGCCCAGCCGGCCCAGCCCTGCTCGCCATTGCCGCGTAGCGCGATATGGCCGGCCGGGCTCAGCCAATCGGCGCCGGACCAATTGGTGACGAAGGCGCTCCAGCCGCCCTCGCTCACCGGGCCGCGGCGGTTGCGCCGTTGCAGCATGGCGTTGAACTCGACGGCGTAGATCTCGACATTCATGCCTGCGCGCTTGAGCGTATCGGCCATCACCTCGCCCTGGAGCGCGAGGGAGGCGGAGTTGTTCGGGATCATCAGCAGCACCGTCTCGCCGCGATAGCCGGCGTCGCGCAGCGCGGCCTGCACCGCGGCCATGTTGCGCGGGCCACGCAGCGGGTCGAGCCCCGCCTCCGAGGCCATGGGCGTGTTGGGCGCGAAGAAGCCGAGCGGCACGTGATACAGGCTCGTCTCGGCGGGCCCCACCAGCGCGTGCATGCAGGCCGTCTGGTCGATCGCTCCCCAAAGGGCCCGGCGGATGGCGGGGTTGTTGAAGGGCGGCGTCAGGTGGTTGACGCGCAGCATGGAGACGAAGCCCGTCGGGTCCAGCGTCTGAAGGCGCAGGTTGCGGGCGCGACGCAGCATGGTGAGATGGTTGAGCGAGGCGTATTCCTGCCAATCCTGCTCATTGTTCAGCATGGCGGAATTGGCGGTGGAGGCATCGGGCATCGAGTTCCACTCGACGCGGTCGAAATGCACGACCTTCGGCCCCGCGGTCCAGCTTGGCGTGCCGCCGCTGCGCGGCACATAGCGGTCGAACTTGGTATAGACGACCTTGGCACCCGCCACGCGCTCATCCGCCTTGAAGCGGAATGGGCCGCTGCCGACCATCTCCGGCACCTGCTGGAAGGGGTCGGTGTTGGCCAGCCGCTCGGGCATCATCGCGCAGACCGGCACCGAGGCCTTGCCGAGGGCGATGGGCAGCAGCGGGAAGGGGCGTTTCAGGCGGAAGCGGATGGTCTTGTCATCGGGCGCCGAAAGCTCGTCCGTCGCTTGCATGAGGGTGATGCCGAAGGGGTCGCGCCGCGCCCAGCGGCGAATGCTGGCGACACAATCCTTGGCCAGCACGGGCGTGCCGTCATGGAACCAGAGATTGTCGCGCAGCCTGAGGTTCCAGAGCTTCCCGTCGTTTTCGATGGTGTGGCCCTCCACCATCTGCGGCGTCGCCTGGAAGCGATTGTCCATGCCGTAGAGCGTGTCGAAGACCATGTAGCCATGGTTGCGCGTGATATAGGCCGTGGTGGTGACGGGATCGAGGACGATGAGGTCCTGCTGCGGGATGAAGCGCAGCGTGGTCGCCGATTGCGCGCGCGTGGCGGAGGGCGCGGCGAGCGAGGCCGCCAGCCCCGCCTGCATCAGGGAACGACGTTGCATGATCCGGGATCTCCTTGCGCGGGCGGAGTGATCAGCATGCGAGGCGCCGAGCGGGCTTGTCCAGGGCTCAGGCGGGTTTGCGCGAAAGAACGATGCCCACCACCAGCGCCGGCAGCCCGCAGACGGCGAAGCCGAGGCCATGGCTGCCGGTGGTCCAGAGCAGCACCGCATAGATCAACGGCAGCAAGAGCCCGCCCATCTGCCCGAAGGAGAGCACGCCGCCGGTCGCCCCGCCGCGCATGCCAGGTGGTGCCAGCCGCGCGGCCTCGGCCAACAACACGCCGTGCCATGACATGGCGGTGGCGCTGAGGATGCTGGCCGTGAGGCCGATCAGGAAGACGGGCCAAGCGGGGCCATAGAACCCCATCACCCCCGTGCTCGCCGCCATGCCCAGCGCCAGGCCGCCCATCATGGCGCGCGGCGTCACCACCGTGCTGCCAAGCCAGCCCCAGAAGATGCGGCAGGGCACGGCCACGAACATCGCCACCGCGAAGATGAAGCCGGCCCCGCTCAGGCCGAGGCCGAGATCCACGAGGTAGATGATGAAATAGGAGGTGAAGACCGTCTGCAGCCCATTGAAGGCGAAGCAGGCGAAGGAGAGGTTGCGCAGCTCCGGCGTCGCGAGCACGGCGGTGATGGTCGTCTTGAAGTCGGAGAGGTGGAACTGCCGGCTCGGCACGCGGTCGGCGTCGAACTCGCGCCGCGTGGGCTGCAGCAGCAGGGCGAAGACCAGGCAGGAGAGGGCTGCCACGTCGAGCGCCAGCTGCCAGCCGCCCCAATGCGTGATGGCCGGCCCGGCGAGCCCGGCCAGCAGCAGCCCCGCCGGCACCGCCGTCTGCTTCACCGAGAACACAAGGGGCGCGTATTTCGGCGGCGAATAGCGCCCGAGCAGATGCGAGCTGGCGGGCGTGGAAATCGCCGAACCGCCACCGCCGATGATGGCCGAGAGCGCCAGCAGCACGATCCAGCCCGAGGAGGCGGCGAAAAGCCCGAGTGCCAGCAGCACCAGCGCCACCTGGCTCATCCGCAGCGCGCCATGCTTGATGATGAAGCTGCCGCAGCCCAGCTGGAAAGCCAGCGCCGAGACCGCGATCAGGCTGACATAGACGCCCACCCAGGCGGCATCGATGCCGAGGTCGGTGATGATGGCGGGCGCGATGACGCTGGGCAGGCTGCGGCCGAGCGAGGCGAAGCTCTGCTGCACGAACATGGCACCCAGCGCCAGCAGCAGAAGATTGGTCTCGCGCCCCCAGCGCATCCGCCTTGTCCTGTCCTTGGGGCGGCGTGCGCCCCATGCGGAGGCCAGCATGGGCCCGCCGCCCGCGCGCCGGAAGGGGGTGCGCCGCGCGATTGACAGCACGCGGCTTTCCTCTTGAAGTCAGGCCCAAGCCCGGCCGCCAAGCGCCGGCGAGGAAGCGACATCCCAGCATGGCCGAGAGCCCCATCACCATCCGCGCCGAGATCGGCGCCTCCGTCTGGAAGATCGTCGCTCCTGCGGGCGCCACGGTCGCCGAGGACGAACCCATCCTCATCCTGGAATCCATGAAGATGGAGATCCCCGTGATGGCCCCGCACGGCGGCGTGGTGCTGGAGATCCTGGTGACGGAGGGGCAGCAGGTGGAGGAAGGCCAGGCGGTCGCCACCTTGCGCGCATGAGGGGGTGATGGGCCCCGTCCTGATCGCCAATCGCGGCGAGATCGCCGCACGCATCGCCCGGACCTGCCGGCGGTTGGGCTGGCCGAGCATCGCCGTGTTTTCCGATGTGGATGCGGGCACGCTGCATGTGGCCGCGGCGGACCAGGCCGAGCATATCGGCGCCGCGCATCCGCGCGAAAGCTACCTCTGCATCCCCGCCCTGATCGCGGCCGCCGAGCGCAGCGGCGCGCGCTATATCCATCCGGGCTACGGCTTCCTCTCGGAGAATGCCGATTTCGCCGAGGCCTGCGCACGGGCCGGCCTCATCTTCGTGGGCCCGCCGCCGGCCGCGATCCGTGCCATGGGCGGCAAGGCCGAGGCACGGCGCCTGGCTGCCGCGGCTGGCCTGCCCTGCCTGCCGGGCGCGGATGGCGATGACCTCGCCGCGGGCGCGCTGCGCATCGGCTACCCGGTCATGATCAAGGCGGTGGGGGGCGGTGGTGGGCGCGGGATGCGGCGCGTGGACGGTCCTGAGGCGCTGCCCGCCGCGCTGGACGCCGCGCGGCGCGAGGCAGCGATCTCCGGGGATGACCGGCTGATGCTGGAAAAGCTGGTGGAACAGGCCCGCCACATCGAGGTGCAGATCCTCGCCGATGCGCATGGCCATGTCCTGCACCTGCATGAGCGGGACTGCACGCTGCAGCGCCGGCACCAGAAGCTGGTCGAGGAATGCCCCGCACCCGGCATGGATCCGGGCCTGCGTGCCGAGCTCGGCCGCCGCGCCTGCGAATTGGCCCGTGCCGTCGGCTATGTCGGCGCCGGCACGGTGGAGTTCATCGCCGAGGCGCCGCTGCGGGCGGACCGCATCTGGTTCATGGAGATGAACACGCGCCTGCAGGTGGAGCATCCGGTGACCGAGATGGTCACGGGGCTCGACCTCGTGGAGTGGCAGTTGCGCATCGCGTCCGGCGAGGCTCTGCCCTTCGCGCAGGAGGACATCGCACTCAACGGCCATGCGGTGGAGGCGCGGCTCTGTGCCGAAGATCCCGCACGGCGCTTCCTGCCCTCGCCCGGGCGGATCACGTCGCTGGCCCTGCCTGAGGAGGCGCCAGGATTGCGCGTGGATGCGGGCTTCCGCACCGGGGACCTGCTGACGCCCTATTACGACCCGCTGATCGGCAAGATCATCGCCCATGCGGCCACGCGCGAGGCGGCGCTGGCGCGCCTGGCTGCCGCGCTGGACGCCTGCCACGCGCAAGGGGTGCGGCTGAACGCACCCTTCCTGGCCGCCGCCCTGCGCTCGCCCGAGATGCGCACGGCCATCATGACCACCGGCTTCCTGGAGGCGGCGCGCCAGCGCCTCGTCGAGGAGAGCGTGAAGGAGCCCGCCGCATGACCTGGCAACCCGAACTGGACGAGCTGCGCGCGCGCGAGGCCGAGGCGCGCAAGCTGGGCGGCGCCGACAAGATCGCGCGGCAGCATGCGGGCGGACGCCTCACCGTGCGCGAGCGCATCGAGGGCGTGATTGATGCCGGCAGTTTTCGCGAGATCGGCGCCATCGCCGGCCAGGCGGAATACGCGCCGGATGGCACGCTGAAACAGCTCACCCCCTCCAACTGCGTGATGGGCCGTGCCCAGGTGGAGGGCCGCCCCGTGGTGGTGGTGGGGGATGACTTCACCGTGCGCGGCGGCTCGGCGGACGCGACGATCCGCGAGAAGCCCATCATGGCGGAGCGCATGGCGCATGAATATCGCCTGCCCATCATCCGCATCATCGAAGGCTCGGGCGGCGGCGGCTCGGTCAAGACGATCGAGACGACGGGCCGCGCCAACCTGCCCGGCGGCGTCGGCGGCACGATGCTGTATCACTACACCGGCGCCAATCTCAGCGTTGTGCCGGTGGTGGGCCTGGGCCTCGGCTCCGTCGCGGGGCTGGGGGCTGCGCGCCTTGCCGCCAGCCATTACTCGGTGATGACCAAGGAGACGTCCGCCATGTTCGTGGCGGGGCCGCCCGTGGTGAAGCGGCTGGGCGAGGATCTCACGAAGCAGGAGCTGGGCGGCTGGGAAATCCAGACCAAGGCCGGCGCCGTGGACCACGCCGTGGACAGCGAAGAGGAGGCCTTCGACTGCGCGCGGCGCTTCCTCTCCTATCTGCCATCCTCGGTGTATGGCTTGCCGCCCGTCACCGCCTGCACGGATGACCCGGCGCGGCGCGAGGAAAAGCTCTTCACCCATATCCCGCGCGACCGGCGGCGCGTCTATCAGATGCGCCCCATCATCAACGCGGTGGTGGACCAGGGCAGTTTCTTCGAGATGGGCCGCATGTTCGGCCGGAGCATCATCACCGGTCTGGCCCGGCTCAACGGCAAGCCAGTCGCGCTGATGGCGAGCGATCCCTTCTTCTATGGCGGTTCCTGGACGGCCGATGCCTGCGCCAAGATCATCCGCTTCGTGGACCTGGCCGAGACCTTCCACCTGCCCGTGGTCTATCTCCAGGACTGCCCGGGCTTCATGGTGGGGCTGGCCGCCGAGAAGGCTGCCACCATCCGCCTCGGCGTGCGCGCCATGGCGGCGGTGAACCAGGCGAGCGTGCCCTGGTGCACCATGATCATCCGCAACGCCTTCGGTGTCGCCGGCGTCGTCCACCAGCCGGCCGGCCGCTATTCGCCGCGCTACGCCTGGCTCTCCGCGCGCTGGGGCTCGCTGCCGCTGGAGGGCGGCATCGAGGCCGCCTACAGCGCCGAGATCGCGGCGGCGGCCGATCCGGCGGCGAAGCTCACCGAGATCGAGGCGCGGCTGAACCAGCTCCGCAGCCCCTTCCGCACCGCCGAGGCCTTCTGGGTGGAAGAGATCATAGACCCACGCGATACGAGGAGGTTGCTGTGCGAATTCGCCGACCTGGCCTGGCCGCTGCTCACACCAGCCCCGAGCGCGCTGCGCATGCGGCCATGAGGGCGCTTCTCCTCGCGCTGCTGCTGCTCGCACCCGGCCTCGCTGGGGCGCAGGAGCGCGCCCCGCGCATCATCGTGGGCTTCGCGCCCGGCGGCACTGCGGATCTGGTGGCCCGGCTGATCGGCGAGGGACTGAGCCAGGTGACAGGCACGCGCGTGGTGGTGGAAAACCGCACCGGCGCCAATGGGATGATCGCCGCCGAGCAGGTGGCGAGGGGCCTGGCCGATGGCAGCACCCTGCTGCTCTGCCCCATGGGCACCATGACCATCGGCCCCGAGCTGCCCGGTGCGAACCTGCCGGTGGACCCGCGCACCGACCTCGTGGCCGTCGCCAATGTCGCGCTCTCAAGCTACGGCGCCGTGACGGGCGCTCGCGGGCCCTATCAGAGCCTGGGCGCGCTGGTCGCCGCGGCCCGCGCGCGGCCGGGCAGCACCACTTATGCCAGCGCGGGCGTGGGCTCGGCCCAGCACCTGACGGGCGCGCGGCTGGCCGCCATGGCGGGGCTCGACCTCGTGCATGTGCCCTATCGCGGCGCGGCGCCGGCCGCGCTCGATGTGATCGCCGGCCGGGCGGACCTGCTCATCACCAATCTCGGTGACGTGATGCGCCAGATCCAGGGGGGCGAGCTCCGGCTGCTGGCGCTGGCCGATGCCGAGGGCGTGCCGGAATTCACCAATGCGCCGCGCCTCTCACAGACCATCCCGGGGCTGGAGGTGGCGGGCTGGTTCGGCCTGTGCGGCCCGCGCGGCACGCCCGCGGCCGCGATCCAGCGCTGGGCGGAGGCGACGGCGCGGGCGCTGCGTGACGCCACGCTGCGGCAGCGCCTGCTGGAAAGCGGCCTGACGCCGATCGTCGAGGGGCCGGAGGCTTTTGCCGCGCGCATGCAGCGTGACCGCGCGGGCTGGGGCGAGGCGATCCGCCGGGCGAATATCCGCGCCGATTGACCCGCCGGGCGGGCGCGTCAAAGTGGCGGCGCCGAATCCGGAGCCCGCCATGCCTGACGCCAATCCCCGCATTCCCTTCCAGATGGAGGGCGATGCGCCCGCCCTGCCGCCCTACCAGGGCAAGCGGATCATCGTGAATGTCGCGGTCAATGTGGAGCATTGGCCGTTCGATCAGCCCATGCCGCGCGCCATCCTGCCGCCGCCGCACGGCATCCGCGCCGTGCCCGACGTGCCGAACTTCACCTGGGTGGAGTACGGGCTGCGCGTGGGCATGCCGCGGCTGCTGCAACTCTGCGCGGCACTTGGCATTCGCGCCTCCAACCTCTCCAACGCGCAGATCTGCACGCATTACCCGCGCCTCGCCGAAGCGATGCTGAAGGCGGAGTGGGAATTCGTGGGGCACGGCCTCTACCAGAAGGCGCTCGCCACGATCGAGAATGACGCGGAGATGGTGGCCGAGGCGCTGTCCATCATGCGCGGCTTCTCCGGCCAGAAGGTGCGCGCCTGGCTCGGCGCCGGGCTGAGCGAGAAGGCCGACACGCCGGAGGTGCTGCGCCGCCACGGCATCGAATTCCTGCATGACTGGCTGGTGGATGACGTGCCGGTCTGGATGCGGACCGAGGCGGGACCCTTGCTCTCGCTGCCCTATACGGTCGAGTTGAACGACGTGCCGGTCTATGTCGTGGGCCAGCACCCATCCGCCGCGCTGGCGGACCGCATCCGTGACAGCCTGGCCTTCTTCGCGCGGGACGGCTTCGCCCGCACGCGGGTCATGACCGTGGCGCTGCACTCGCATGTCATCGGCGTACCGCACCGGATGGAATCCTTCACCGCCGTGATGCAGGAACTGGCCGCGCACCCCGAAGTCGCCTTCGCCACATCGAGCGAGATCGGCGACTGGTATGCCGCGCTGGTGCCCCCGCCGGGCTGAGCGCGTTCAGTCCAGCGTGACATTCGCCTCGCGCGTCAGCCGGCCCACCAGTTCCTGCTGCTCGCGCACATAGGTCGCGAAGGCCTGGCGGGGCGAGGCCACGGGCAGCATGCCGATGGCGTTGAGACGTTCGCGCACCGTGGGCTGCGCCAATGCCTGTCCGATCACGGCGTTCAGGCGGTCCAGCACGGCATCCGGCGTGCCGGCCGGGGCGAAGACCCCGCCCCATTCCGACCATTCATAGCCGGGCATCCCGCTCTCATTCAGCGTCGGCGTCGCGGGCAGCTGCGGGATGCGCGCGGGCGTGGTTACGGCATAGCCCTTGAGCTGCCCGCTCTGCACCAGCGCGGTGGAGGAGGCCGCGGTGCCCATGTGGAACTGGACCGTGCCCGAGAGCAACGCCTGCACGGCCGGGCCGCCGCCGCGGAAGGGGACGTGCGTCGCCTCCCACCCCGCACGCTGCAGGAACAGCACCGCCGCGTAATGCGCGGCCGAGCCATTGCCGGAAGATGCATAGGTCAGCGGCTGCCCCGCCGCCGCCCGCGCCCGGCCGAGGGCCAGGAATTCGGCGATGTTGTTGGCGGGCACGGAAGGGTGCGCGACCAGGATCAGGGGCACGGAGGTGAGCTGCGTCACCGGCGCGAAGGCCGTGGAGTAGGCGAAGTTCAGGTTGCGCACGAGATGCAGCGCCGATGAATGCGTCGAGGCATCAAACAGCAGCGTGTAGCCATCGGCCGGCGATGCCGCGACGGCGCCGGCCGCGATGGTGCCCGTGGCGCCGGTCCGGTTCTCGATGACGATGGGCTGGCCCAGGCTCTCCGAGAGATAGGGCGCGATGAGGCGCGTGGTCGTGTCGATCGCCCCGCCCGGCGGGAAGGAGACGATGGCGCGGATCGGCCGGTTGGGCCATGCGCCCTGCGCGAGCGCCGGCAAGGGGAGGGCGGCGGCGCCGGCCAGCACGGCACGGCGGGGAACGGACGTCATGCGCATGCGGCGATCTCCTTTGGGGCCGGCAGTATGGGTGCCCCCCCGAACTTCGCCAAGCAGGAAGCTGGCCGGCTTGTGCCTGCCGCCGCGAGGCGGAAGGATACGCGGCATCAGGAAGGACTCCGCATGCCGAGGATCGTCGCGCACAACCCGGATGCAGCGCAGGGCGGCTACGATGCCACGCGGCGCCTGCCGGACTTCAGCACCGCGCGTGCAGATTTCGCGTCGGGCAACGATACGCCGCGCGCCCTGCTGGAGCGCGGCCTCGCCATCATCGCCGCGCGCGAGGACGAGCTTCGCGCCTTCGCCCATCTCGACATCGCCGGCGCCCGCGCGGCGGCCGATGCAGCGACGGCGCGCCATGCCGCCGGCCGTGCGCTCTCGCCGCTGGATGGCTGCCCCATCGCCATCAAGGACACGCTCAGCGTGCGTGGCATGCCCGGCGAGATGAACAGCGCGGTGTTCCGCGGCCATGTGGACAGGCTGGACGCCGCCTGCGTCATGGCGCTGCGCGCGGCGGGCGCCGTGATCCTCGGCAAGACGCAGGTGCCGGAGCTGACCATCGGCCGCGCCCCGCCCACCCGCAATCCGTTCGATCTGTCGCGCACCGCGGGTGCATCCTCGAGCGGCAGTGGGGCCGCGGTGGGCGCGGGGATGGTGCCGGTCGCGATCGGCAACCAGACGGGCGGCTCGCTCATTCGGCCGGCTTCCTTCAACGGCATCTATGGCTTCAAGCCGAGCTGGGGGGCGCTGAACGTCGCTGGCATGCATGCCGTGGCGCCGAGCCAGGATCATATCGGGCCGATGGCGGCCTCGCTCGACGATGCCTGGCGCACGGCCTGGGAGATTTCCGCACGTGCCGGCGGGCATAACGGCCATCCCGGCCTGACGGGCACGCCCGAGCCGCCCCGAGAGCGACGCCCGCGCCGGCTCGCCTGGCTTCGCACGCGCGGGTGGGCGGAGCTGGATGAGGCGACGCGCGAGGGCTTCACCCAGGCCATGGGCGCAATGGAGAAGGCTGGCGTGGATGTCATCGAAGCAGGCGGCGACCGCGCGCTCGCCGAGGTGGAGCGCCTGCTGCTGGAGGCGGACCGCATCTCCAACGACATCATCATGTACGAGGCGCGCTGGCCCTATGTCGCATGGATGGCGGCGCATGGCGAGGCGGCGCTGGGGGAGGCGGTGCGCGCGCGCATCGCGCATGGCCTGGCCATGACGCCCGCCGATTATCGGCGCGCGCTGGCCGAGCGCGATGCGATCCGCGCCGCCATCGCCGCCATCGGGGCAGGGGTGGACGGCTTCGTGACCCTCGCCTCCTCAGGCCCGGCACCGCAGGATGGCGCGGCGGGGGACCAGGCGGGGGCGCACATGAAGACGGGCAGCCGGAGTTTCCTTTCGCCCTGGTCCATGGTGGGCGGGCCGTCGCTCAGCCTGCCCATCCTGGTGGTGGATGGCATGCCGGTCGGGCTGCAACTGATGGGCCTGCCCGAGCATGACGCCGCACTTTGCGCCGTCGCGGCCTGGGTGGACGGGTTGTTCAGCGCGTGAAGTAGGGCTTCAGATTGGCGCGCACGCGGTCCAGCACCGGGCCTTCGCCTTCGGGCAGGGCGAAACGCTGGCCGGTGATGGTCTCGAAGGCCTCGATATAGACGGCCGCCGTGCCGAGGATGAGCTCCTCCGGGATTTCGGGGATGTCGTCATGATAGGGGTCGCAGCGGGCGGCGACCCAGCTGCGGACGAAATCCTTGTCGAAGCTCTCGGGCTTCTCGCCGGCTTCGAAGCGGGTCTGGAAGCTGGCCGCGCGCCAGTAGCGGCTGCTGTCGGGGGTATGGACCTCATCGGCCAGGATGATGCGGCCCTCCGCATCGGTGCCGAATTCATATTTCGTGTCGGCCAGGATCAGCCCGCGCTCGGCGGCCATCTTCTGGCCGCGGGCGAAGAGGGCCAGCGCATAGGCGGAAAGCTGCTCCCACTGGGCCTTCGTCACCAGGCCGCGTTCCAGGATTTCCGCGGGCGTCAGGGGCGCGTCATGCCCGCCGTCGAATTCCTTGCTGGTGGGCGTGATGATGGGGGCGGGAAGGCGCTGATTGTCGCGCATGCCGTCGGGCAGGGTCACGCCATACATCTCACGCTGGCCGGCCTTGTAGAGCGTCAGGATGGACGTGCCGGTGGTGCCGGCGAGGTAGTCGCGCACCACGATCTCGACGGGCAGGATCTCCAGTCGCTTGCCGATCACGACATTGGGATCGGGGTAGGAGATCACGTGGTTCGGGCAGATATCGGCCGTCTGCTCGAACCAGAAGCGGGCCGTCTGCGTCAGCACCTGCCCCTTGAAGGGAATGGCGCAGAGGATGCGGTCGAAGGCGCTGAGACGGTCGGTCGAGATGAGGATGCGGCTGCCATCGGGCAGGTCGTAATTCTCGCGCACCTTGCCGCTGTAGTGGTTCGGCAATTCCGGGATGGCGGCGTCGCGCAGAACGCGGTGGGCATGGGGGCGGAGGGCTTCGGGATTCATGGCGCCGGCTTAGCCCATTCGCCCTATTCTGTCAGCGCGAAGCCTTCATAGCCCTTCGCCGCCACATCAGCGCAGATTTTGGCGTAATGCGCCATGCCGCCGGCATAGGGCATGAAGACGCGTGGCTTGCCCGGCACATTGGCGCCCAGATACCAGGAGCTGGAGGCCTGGGGCAGCAGCGTGGCCTCGGCGGCGCGGTTCACCTCGGCCACCCAGAAATCCGCGGCCTCGGGCATGGCTTCCATGCGGGCGATGCCGTGCGCGCGCAGATGGGCGATGCAATCCATGATCCATTCGGCGTGCTGCTCGATGGCGACGGGCATGTTGCACAGAACGGAGGGGCTGCCCGGCCCGGTGATCGTGAACATGTTGGGGAAGCCCGGCACCTGGAGGCCCAGATGACTGCGCGGCCCAGCGGCCCAGGCCTCGCTGAGAGGCAGGCCGTCGCGCCCCTCGATGTTCAGGCGCAGCAGCGGGCCAGTCATGGCGTCGAAGCCGGTGGCGAAGACGATGATGTCCACCTCGTATTCGCGCCCGCCGGTGACGATCCCCTTCGGCGTGATGCGCTCGATGGGCGCGCTTCGCACATCCACCAGTGTCACATTATCGCGGTTGAAGGTCTCGAAATAATGGCTGTCGATCGGCGGGCGCTTGGCGGCATAGGGGTGGTCGATATCGGCCAGGAGCTCCGCCGTTGCGGGGTCCTTCACGATGCTGCGGATCTTGCGCTTGATGAATTCGGCGGCCGTCGCATTGGCTTCGAGGCTGGAGAGAATGTCGCCGAAGGTGGCGCGGAATTGCAGGCCGCCTTTTTCCCAAGCCTTCTCGAACAGCGCCTCGCGCTCGGCCTCGCTCACCGACAGCGCCGAACGCTCGGCGATGGTGAAGGGATGGCCATTGGTGTTGCTGGTCATCACCCCGCGCAGATGTTCGTAATTGTCGCGGACCCATTGGCGGAATTCGGCCGTCAGCGGCGCGTTGTGGGCTGGCACGCTGTAATTGGCCGTGCGCTGAAAGACCGTCAGATGCTTCGCCTGCGCCGCGATGACCGGCACTGCCTGGATGCCGGTTGAGCCGGTGCCGATCTGGCCCACGCGCTTGCCCGTGAAGTCCACGCCCTCATGCGGCCATTCGCCGGTATGGTACCAATCGCCTTCGAAGGTTTCGAGGCCAGGGAACTTCGGCACATTGGCAGTGGAGAGGCAGCCCACGGCCGTGATGAGATAGGTCGCGGTGAAGCTCTCGCCACTCGCGGTGCTGACGCGCCAGAGATTGGCCGCCTCGTCATAGCGGGCGCCGGTGACGCGCGTGCCGAAGCGGATGCTGCGCTTGAGGTCCAGCTTATCCGCCACGAAATTCATGTAGCGGATGATCTCGGGCTGCTGCGGATAGCGCTCCGACCATTCCCATTCCTGCTGCAGTTCCTTCGAGAACATGTAGCAATAGGAATGGCTCTCGCTGTCGCAGCGGGCGCCGGGATAGCGGTTCCAGTACCAGGTGCCGCCCACGCCCTCGCCCGCCTCCAGCACGCGGACATTGAGGCCGAGCCGGTCGCGGAGCAGGTGGAGCTGGTACATGCCGGAGAAGCCCGCGCCGATGATGACGGCGTCCAGATTCTCGGCGGGCATCATGGTGTCAGGCATGGCTTGGTTCTCCTCGGCCCGCATGGTTTTGCCACGGGCGCGCCGCGTCAAGTGCGTGCAACGCGGGTCAGACCTGGAGGTAGCGCGCCTGCACCTCGGGATCCGCGCGGAACTGCTCGACGCTGCCGCGCCAGACGATGCTGCCCTTGTCGATCACGGCCACACGGGTAGCGACCGCGAGGCAGAAGCGGCTGTTCTGCTCGGCCAGGATGATGGTGGTGCCAAGCTCCCGCAGCCGGCGGATCAGCGCGCCGATTTCCTGCACGATGAGCGGCGCCAGCCCCTCCGAGGGTTCGTCCAGCAGCAGCACGGCGGGGTTGCCCATCAGGCTGCGCGCGATGGTGAGCATCTGTTGCTCCCCACCGGAAAGCCGGCCGGCCATGCGGCGCCAAAGGGGTTGCAGCAGTGGGAACATCTCGAAGGCGCGGGCGCGGTTCCACTCGCTGCCGCCGACACCCTGCCGCTCGGCGATCTCGAGGTTTTCCTCCACCGTGTGCTCGGGAAACACCTGCCGGTCCTCCGGCACATAGGCGATGCCGGCGCGGGCGATGCGATAGGGCTTTTGCCCCGCCACATCCTGCCCGCGGATCACGACGCGCCCGGCGCGCGGCGGCAAGAGGCCCGCGATGGCCTTGAAGGTCGTGCTCTTGCCCGCGCCGTTGCGGCCCATGAGCGCCAGGGTTTCGCCGCGCTCCACCTCCAGCTTCACGCCGAAGAGCACCTGGCTTGCCCCATAGGCGGCATCCAGGCCGTCCACCACGAGTTCGCTCACAGGGCATGCTCCGCGCCGAGATAGGCTTCCACAACGGCCGGGTTGCGGCGCACCTCCTCAGGCGTGCCCTCCGCCAGCACGGCGCCGTAGCGCAGCACGCGGACGCTCTGCGCGATCTTGAAGACGATATCCATGTCGTGCTCGATGAAGATGAGCGTGAGGCCACGCGCGGCCCAGAGGCGTTGCACGCGCTCGATCATGCGCCAGCGCTCATCGGGACCCATGCCGGCGGTGGGTTCGTCCAGCAGCAGCACGCGCGGCTCCAGCGCCAGGGCCAGGGCGATGTCGAGCAGCTTCTGGTCGCCATGGGAGAGATGCCGCGCCTCGGTCCGGGCCAGCGAGGTCAGGCCGCAGAGATCCATCACCTCCTCTGCCTTCTGCTTCACATCGGCGGGCGGAAAGCTGCCAAGCAGGCTGCCGGTGCGGCCGGAATGGGCCATGAGGCCGGCGGCCAGGCTGTCCTCCACGGTGAAGCTCGGGAACAGGTTCGCCACCTGGAAGGCGCGGCCGATGCCGCGCCGGACGATCTCGCGCCGGTCGAGCCCGGTGATCGAGACCCCATCCAGCAGCACCTGGCCGGCGGTGACCGGCAGCTTGCCGGTGATGAGGTGGAACAGCGTAGTCTTGCCCGCGCCATTGGGGCCGATGATGGCCGAGAGCGTGCCGGGCTCGAAGCTCAGGCTGACATCATCGGTCGCGACCACGCCGCCGAAGGCCTTGCGCAGGCCGCGCAGTTCGAGGTGACCTGTCATGGCAGGTTCCCGCGCGCCGGCGGCAAGCCGCCATAGGTCGCCCAGGAGCCCGCGACCAGCCAGCCCGCATCCACGGGCAGGTTGATGCCGGTGATGCAGCGCGCGGCATCGGAGGCGAGGAAGCAGACGGCCTCGGCGATATCCTCGGGCGTCACCATGCGGCCCATGGCGCTGGTGTTCTCCAGCAGGCTCGGGTCACGCTCGCCCGCCGCGATGGCGCCGGCCAGCGCCGGTGTCAGCGTGAAGCCCGGCGAGACGGCGTTCACCCGCACGCCTGAGCGCCCCCATTCGGCGGCGAGGCAGCGCGTCATCTCGATCACCGCGGCCTTGGCGGGTGAATAGGCGTGCAGCGGCATGGAGCGCTCGCCCGCGATGGAGGCGATGGTCAGGATGGCGCCCCGCCCGCGCCGGGCCATGCGCGTGCCGAAGGCGACGGCGGAATTCCAGGTGCCGATCTGGTCAATCCTGACCACCTCATCCACATCGGCCTCGGTCAGTTGCTCGGGCGGCAGCGGGCGTTGCAGCACGCCGGCCGAGGTGACGAGGACATCAACGGCGCCAAGCCGCGCCTCGATCTCGGCGGCGGCGTCCTCATTGGCGGCGCGGCTGCTCACATCCAGCGCCATCGCCGTGCCGCCGATCTCCTGGGCCAGGGCTTCGGCGCGGGCGAGGTCCCGGTCGGTGACCACCACGCGGGCCCCGCGTTGGGCCAACATCCGCGAACAGGCGGCGCCAATGCCGCTGGCACCCCCGGTGATGACGGCGATGCGATCTGCGAAGCTCATGACTGCTTCTCCTTGCGGGCGCGCCAATGCTCGACGACGAAGTCCAGCAGACCCTTGCGCAGCCCGAGCACGATGATGAGCAGGATGATGCCGAGAAACAGCCCGTGATGCTCGGTCAGCGCGGTGATCCAATCGTTCAGCACGAGGAAGATGGCGGTGCCGACCAGCGGGCCCAGGAACACCGACACGCCGCCCAGCATGATCATGAAGATCGCCTCGCCCGAGGTGGTCCAGAAGGCGAAGGTAGGGAAGGCGCCGGAGACGTAGAGGCTCATCAGCACCCCGGCGAGCCCCGCGAAGGTGCCCGCGATGACGAAGGCGGCCAGGCGGTAACGGAACACGGAGAGACCGACAAAGGCCGCGCGGTCCGGGTTGTCGCGCAGCATGCGCAGCGCGGCGCCGAAGGGCGACCGCAGCACCTGCCGCAGGATCACGGCGGAGACCACGAGGCACGCCACACCGAAGGCCGCCAGGTGATCCTGCCGAGCAAGATCAATGCCGAGGAAGACGGGCTTGGGGATGCCGCCCATCAGGCCCTGGTCGCCGCCGGTGAGGGTGATCCAGGAGAGGATCAGCGAATACAGAAGCATCTGAAAGGCGAGTGTCAGGAAGGCGAAATAGATCTCGGAGAGGCGCACGCAGAGCGCGCCGACCACCAGCGCCAGCAGCGCGGTGGCGGCGAGCGCGGCGAGGATCGCGGCCGGGATGGACCATTGCCCCGTCTGCATCAGCAGGCCGAAGGCATAGGCGCCCATGCCGAAATAGGCGGCATGCCCGAAGGAAACGAGGCCCGCCGTGCCGATCAGCAGGTTGAGCGAAAGCGCCAGCAATCCGAAGGTGGCGAAGCGGATGGTGAAATCAATCAGCCCGGCAGAGCGCAGTCCGGTGAATTCAAGCCCGATGAAGACCAGCAGCACGGCCAGCGCCATGGCTGCATCGCGCGCGAAGCCCATCAGCCGCGCCTCCCGCCCAGGCCGCTCGGCCGCAGGATGAGCACCAGCGCCATGATGACGAACATCGCGCCCTCGACGAACAGCGGAAAGCCGATCGAACCGAAGGAGCGCGTAAGGCCCAGGATCAGCGATGCCGCCAACGCGCCGCCAATGGAGCCCATGCCGCCGATGACGGTGACGATGAAGCTCTCGATCAGGATGGACACACCCGCGCCCGCCACCACCGAGCGGATCGGGGCGGAGAGCGCGCCCGCCGCCCCCGCGAGCCCCGCGCCAATGGCAAAGACAGCCGCGTAGATGATGGTGGTGTTGATGCCGAGCGCGCCCACCATGCCGGGATTGATGGCCGCGGCGCGGACGATGCGGCCGAAGCGCGTGCGGCCCATGCCATAGGCGAGGCCCATCGCGATCAGCGCCGTGATCCCGAAGAGGATCGCGTAGAAATAGGGCACGATGCCGCCGCCGATCAGGAAGGGCGGTTTCCGGAATTCATCCGGCACGCCCATGCTGCGGAAATCGGCACCCCAGACGATCTTCACCACGTCATCCAGGATCAGGATGATCGCGTAGCAGACGAGCAACTGCATCAGCACATCCTGCCCGTAGATGCGGCTGAGCAGGAACCGCTCAAAGAGCAGGCCGAGCAGCGCGGCCCCCAGCGTGCCGGCCAGTACCGCCAGCACGAAGCTGCCCGTCGCCCCGTGTGCCGCTAGCGCGAAATAGGCGCCCATCATGTAGAGCGAGCCATGGGCGAAATTCACCAGGCCCAGCACGCCGAAAATGAGCGTGAGGCCGGAGGCGACAAGAAAGAGCAGCATGCCGATGGTCAGCCCCGCCGCCATCTGCGTGACCACGCAGGAGAGGGAGGTGACGCATTCAGCGAGTTCGGTCAGTTCCATCGGGTGCTTCCGCGCGGAGAGAAAGGGCAGGGCGGCCGCGCGGCCGCACCCGGTCGGGCTGGGTGGAGGTCAGTTCCAGCCCTTGGCGCGCTTCCAATCGGCCTCGAGGCGCAGGATGAGCGCCCAGTCGGCCTTCTGCATGTTCTCGACAAAGGGATCCTGGCTGACCGTGGTGCCCCAGCCGATGGCGTAATCCACCAGGGTCTGGTCCTCGGCGCGCATGGTGACGCTGCCCTCGGCGCCGAAGGGGCTCTCGATCCTCATGCCCTTGAGCTTGGCCGCGACGGCGCGCGGATCAGTGCCACCCACTTGCTTCAAGGCCGTGGTCAGCAGCTTCACGCCAGTGGACGCCTGCCAGGACCAGTTGGTCGGGAAGGTGTTGAAGCGGCGGTTGTATTCCGTGGCGAAGGCAAGGTTCGCCGGCACGGCGGGGAAGTTCCGCAGGTAGCGATTGCCCGAATGCACGCCGCGCGGCAGGTTCCGCACCTGCTGCAACGTCGTGTAGTCGGCCATGTTCACCGCGAAGAACTGCGCCTGCGAGAACAGCCCGAAGAGCGAGGCCTGCTCCACGAAGGTCACGAGATCCCCCGCCCAGAGGCAGGAATAGATGGCCTGCGGGCGGCCCTGGCTGAGGCGGGTGATGTTCTCGGTGTAGTCGGGCTGGAAGAGGCGCGGCCAGGTCTCGCCGGTCACCTGGATGTCGCTGTTGAAGCCCCGGGCGAATTCCACGAACTCCGCCGTCGTGTCTCGCCCATAGGCGTAGTCGGGCGAGACGGTCATCCAGCGGCGCAGGTTGCGCTGGCGGGCGACCTGGGCGGCGTAATAGCCGCCCGCCACCGAATCATGCACACCCTGACGCGCCACGCGGAAGGCGTTCCAGAAGCGCTGGCGCGGATCGGCCGTGAGCGAGGAGGTCTCGGAATTGATGTGCAGCGTGACGGTGCCCGTTTCGCGCACCACCTCATGCACGGCGAAGCCGCCGCCCGAGGCCTCGGCATCCAGCAGGAATTCGCAGCCATCGCTGGTGATCATCTCGCGCGCCAGGCGCGCGGCCTCGGCCGGCGTGCCGCGGCTGTCGCGCACCACCAGCTCGATCGGCCGGCCATCGAGGCCGCCTGCTGCATTGAAGGCATCCACCTCGATTTGCATCGCGTTGCGCGAGGAGATGCCAAGCTGCGCCACGCGCCCCGAAAGGATGGTGGGCACACCCACCTTGATGGGCTGCCGGGGCTGGGTGAAGCCCAGGCGCGGGAAGCCCGTGATGGCGGCGGCGCCGGCCGCGCCCAGGACGCCACGCCGGCGGAGGCCCGCTTTGGTGCTGTCGGTCATGCTTCGTCTCTTCCCTTCCTGCGCGACACGCTGCGCGGGTCACGTTGATCTTTCTGACTGCGCCTTGGGCGCGGCTTGATGCCTTGGACGGCAAAACGCTAGGCGGGCGCTCGCCGTGCTGTCAATTCGGTGTTGAAGGCTGGCACGTGTCGCAAAACCCTTGTTTACTTCACGTGATCCGCATTGCGGGAAAGGCCATCGCATGGATTTCGCCCTGTTCAACCTGATGTCCCTCAACCACGCCGAGGAGACGCCCGGGCAGGTGATGGCGCTGACCACGGCGGCCGTTCAGCAGGCCGAAGCGCTGGGCTTCGACTCCACCTGGTTCGCAGAACACCATTTCACCAGCGCTTCCGTCTGCGCCTCACCCCTCATGATGGTGGCGCATTGCGCGGCGCTGACGAAGCGCATCCGCCTCGGCCCCGCCGTGGTGGTGCTGCCGCTGCACCACCCGCTGCGCGTCGTGCAGGAGGTGGGCATGTTGAACATCCTGACCGGCGGGCGGCTCAACCTCGGCATCGGCACCGGCCACCAACCGCATGAATTCCGCAGCTTCGGCGTGGACCTCGCCGCGCGCACCGAAATCCTGCGCGAGGGATGGGACATCCTGGAGCAGGGCTTGCGCAGCGGCGTCGTGGACCACGCCGGCACGCACTACCAGATCCCGGCCACGCCCATCTGCATCCCGGGCGATGTGCCGCCGCTCTACCTCGCCGGCGGCAGCCCAGATCTGCTGGCCCGCGCCGCGCGCTGCGGGGCGACGCCGCTCATCAGCCAGGGCCTGCGCGAGGCGGAGGCGGCACTCCCGCTCAAGGCGCGCGCCGAGGCGGGTTATCGCGCGGGTGGCTTCACCGGGCGCGACATCCCGCTCGGCATCCAGCGCTATGTCTTCGTGACCGAGGATGCGGCCGAGCAGCGCCAGGCGGCGGAGGGCCTGCTCAAGCTGGCGCGCGCCACGCTGTCGCTGCGCGACGACGTTCCGCCACGCGACGGCGTGCTGATGCGCTCCGTCCCCTATGAGGGGGAGCCCAGCGTGGATTGGCTGCTGGAGCGCGCGCCGATCGGCCCGGCGGAGAAGGTCGCGCGCATCCTGGCGCACGATATTCGCCTGCTGCGGCCCTCGCATATGAGCCTCTACATGGGCTTTTCCGGCTTGCCCCAGGGCAGCGTGCTGGCGGCCCTGGAACGGTTGGGGCGCGACGTCCTGCCCCAACTGCGGCGCGGCGAGGCGCTGGCGCTCGCCTCCTGAGCTATTCCACGCGGGCGCCGACACGCTCCACGATGGCGCGCCAGGTGACGAGGTCCCGCGCGAGGCGTGCGCTGGTGGCCGCGCCATCCGCGACGGCCGGCGTGAAGCCCATGGCGATGACGCGATCCTCGATTTCCTTCTCGCGCGCGACGCGGGTGAAGACGTCGCTCAGGCGGCGCACGATGGGCGCGGGCGTGCGGGCGGGGACCAGCAGGCTGTACCAGGTCGTGCTGTCGAAGCCCGGCAGGTTGCAGGCCTCGGCCAGGGTCGGGATCTCCGGCACCGCCGGCACGCGCGTGGCGGAGGTGACGCCGAGCAGGCGCACGCGGCCCTGGCGGTAGGCCTCGATCACGGGCCCGGTCTGGTAGAAGAAGACGTCCACATCGCCCTGGTAGAGCGCCGTGATTGCGAAGGGGCCACCACGATAGGGCACGTGCACGAGATCGAGCCCGAAGGCCACGGCGAATTGCGCAGCGGCGAGATGCGTCGAGGCGCCGATGCCGGTGCTGGCATAGTTCATCCGGCCCGGCGCGACGCGGGCGGCGCTGATCACCGCCTGGCAATCGGTGAATTGGGGCCGCCGCTCGGGGCTGACGGTGAGGAAGTTCGGCGCCTCGAAGGTGGTCAGCAGGGGGATGAAATCGGCCTGCGTGTCCACCGGCATGCGCGGAAACACCGAGGGGCTGATCGAGAGCATGGCCGATGTCGCGATCAGCACCGTATGCCCATCGGGCGCCGCGCGGGCCGCGAATTCCATGCCGATATTGCCCGAGGCGCCGGCGCGGATGTCGATGACAACAGGCACGCCGAGTTCCTGCTGCACCCGCGCCTGGATCAACCGTCCATAGATGTCGGGCGCGGTCCCGGCGGGGAAGCCGGTGACGAGCATGAGGGGCCGGCCCGGCTGCGGGAATTCCTGCGCGCCGGCGGGCATCCCCATGGCCAGCAGGGCGGCGGCCAGGATCAATCTGCGAAGCTCATGCGTCATGAAAGCAATCTCCTTCTGATGGAAACCAGGCCGGCGCTGTTTGCGTGCAGTGTGGAATGAATGGCGAGCGGCATTCAAGCGGGAAGCACAGCCGGGCTTTGACGCCGCGCGAGACGCCGCGATAGCCTTGAAGACACGGGTTCCCGTCCAGGAGGATTGAGGCATGACGCAGCATGTGCAGCCAGGGCGCCACGCCCGATGAGCCGCAGCCTCATCCGCGGCCGCCACGTCATCTGCCGCGCGCTCGATCGTGACCGCGCGGAGATCATCGAGAATGGTGCCGTCCTGCAGCAGGATGGCGTAATCCTGGAGATCGGTGACTACGAGGATCTCGCGCGCCGCCATGTGGTGGATGAGGTGCTGGGCTCCGAGAACCATGTGGTCATGCCCGGCTTCGTGAACGCGCATCACCATGTGGGGCTGACGCCCTTGCAGCTCGGTTCGCCCGACATGCCGCTGGAGTTGTGGTTCGGCACGCGGCTCTCGGCGCGCAGCGTGGATCTGCGGCTGGACACGCTCTATTCGGCCTTCGAGATGGTGGAGAGCGGCATCACCACGGTGCAGCATTTGCAAGGCCGCCTGCCGGTGCCGCTGCCGAACATGGTGGCGGGTGCGACGGACACGCTGCGCGCCTACCAGGACCTCGGCATGCGCGTCTCCTACGCGCATGGCATCCGCGACCAGAACCTGCTGGTCTACGAGGCCGACCAGCAATTCCTGAAGCGCCTGCCGGACGACCTGGCACGCGAGCTCGCGCCGATGCTGGCGCGGCAATTGGCGCCGCTCGATGATCACTTCGCGCTGTTCGACAAGTTGCGCGCCCGCTTCGCCGATGATCCGCGCATCGCCATCCAGCTCGCACCCGCCAACCTCCACTGGTGCAGCGACGCCGCGCTGGAGCGTGTGCGCGACGCCTGCGAGCGCACGGGCGTGCCGCACCACATCCATCTGCTGGAGACGCGCTACCAGAAGGAGTACGCGCACAAGCGCGCGGGCGTCGGGGCGCTGGAACAGCTCGACCGTGCGGGCCTGCTCGGGCCGCATTGCACGCTCGGCCACGGCGTCTGGCTGACCGAGGCCGAGGTGGAGCGCGTGGCGGAGACCGGCACGCGCATCTGCCACAACTGCTCCTCCAACCTCAGGCTGCGCAGCGGCGTCGCGGCACTGAACCATTGGGAAAAGCGGGGCGTGCGCGTTGCCATAGGGATTGACGAGGCGGGGTTGAATGATGACCGCGACATGCTTGTCGAGATGCGCATGGTGCTGCGCCAGCACCGCGTGCCCGGCATGAGCGAGGCGGATGTGCCCACCCCCGCCCAGGTCTTCCGCATGGCGACGGAGCATGGCGCCGCCACCACCGGCTTCGGCGAGACCATCGGCCGCCTTGTGCCCGGCGCCGCGGCCGACATCGTGCTGATGGATTGGCGCCAGGTGGCCTTCCCCTTCCTCGACGAGGACACGGATGTTCTCTCGGCCGTCGTGCAGCGCGCCAAGACCGGCGGTGTGGAGAGCGTGATGGTGGCGGGCGAGGTGATCTACCGCGACCGCAAATTCACCCGCGTGGACAAAGAGGCGGCGCTCAACGCGCTGGCCGACCTCCTGAAGCGCCCGCGGACGGAGGAGGAGGAACGCCGCCGCCTCGTCTCCCGCCGCGTCCTGCCCTTCATGCGCGATTTCTACGCCGACTACCTGCCCGACCGGCCGGCCAGGCCCTTCTACGTCACCTCGGCGCGGGGCTGAGCCGGCTCAGGCCACGCTGATGCCCGCGCTGCGCACCACCTCCCGCCACCGGGCGAGGTCAGTGTTGATGGTGCGCGAGAGGGTGGCGCTATCCGTCGCTTCCACGGTGAAGCCCGTGGCGGCGAGGCGCACCGCGATCTCCGGGTTGCGCAGCGTGGTGCGCAGTGTCTCCTCCACACGCATCTGCAGCGCGCTGGGCAGCCCGCGCGGCGCGACGATGCCGTGCCAGCTCCCGGTGGTGTAGTCGGCCAGGCCCGCCTCGGCGAAGGTCGGCACCGCGGGCAGCAGCGGGTGGCGCCGCGTGCTGCCCACGGCGATGGGCCTGAGCCGCCCGCCCTGCACATGCGCGGCCACGGTCGCGATGTTCAGCAGCCCGAGCTGCAAGGTGCCGGCAAGCAGGTCGGTCGCCGCCGCACCGCCGCCGGGATAGGGGATGTGCGTCTGCTCTGTCCCCGTGCGCAGCTTGAACAATTCCATGCCCAGATGCTCGGACGAGCCGATGCCGGAGGAACCATAGGAGGCGCGCGTCGGGTTCGCCTTCAACCAGGCGATGAGTTCCGTCAGGTTGGTGGCGGGCACGCTGGGATTCACCACCAGCAGGTTGGGCGCGCTGATGGCGAGCGTCAGCGCCGTCAGATCCTGTTCCGGATCGAAGGGCGGGCGCGCGGCGAGCACGGGTGTGATGGTCATCAATCCGCTCGCGGCGATGAAGAGCGTGTGCCCATCCGCCGGCTGGCGCGTGACGTATTACACGGCGACGACGCCATTCGCGCCGGTGCGGTTCTCGACCAGCACCGTCTGCCCCACCGCTGCCTGGAGCGGCCCGGCGAGTGCGCGGGCCAGCAGGTCGGACGGGCCGCCCGGCACATAGGGGACGATGATGGAAACGGGCCGCGCCGGCCAGGCGGGTGCCGCGGTTTGCGCCATCGCGCCGCCGGAAGCGGCGAGGCCGGTGAGGAGCTGGGCGGTGAGGGCGCGGCGCGTGACGCTCATGGCAAGGTTTTCCGGAAGGGCGGCGCCCCGGTGGCGCTGCGATGCACAGCGTGGCATGCAAGCGACATGCCGAGGGAAGGACGCATGACCGGCGACAAGATCCGCAACCTCGCGCTCCTCACGGCCGCGATCATGCTCGCCCCCGCCATATGGTTCGCGGGCACGGCGGCCGTGCCGGCCCTGCTGCGCGAGGGCGCCATCACGCGCGGCGAAGCCGGATGGCTGGTCGCGGCGGTGCAGCTCGGCTTCGTGGCGGGGACGACCACCTCGGCGCTTCTCTCGCTGGCCGATCGCTGGCCGTCACGCGCGCTCTTCTTCGGTGCGGCGACGGTCGCTGGCCTCGGCACCATCGCGCAGGCCTTCCTCGATCCGGCGGGGGTTGGCGCCTATGCGCTGCGCTTCGTTGCCGGCGCGGCGATGGCGGGCGTCTATCCGGTGGCGATGAAGCTGGCCTCGGGCTGGGCACGCGGTGACCTCGGACTGCTGATCGGCGTCGTGGTGGGCGCGCTCACCATCGGCTCCGCCGCGCCGCATGCGCTGCCCGGGCTGCTGGGCTCGGTGGATTGGCGGCACATCTATCTCGCGGCCGGCGTGCTGGCGCTGGCCGGCGGTGCCTTTATCCTGCCCTTCCGCGAGGGGCCGAACACCGCGCGCCGCCCGCCCTTCAACCCGCGCGCCGTGCTGCTGGCCTGGCGGGACCCGCGGCTGCGCCTCGCCAATGTTGGATACCTCGGGCACATGTGGGAGCTCTATGCGGTCTGGGCCTGGGTTGGGCTGTTCCTGGCGCAGCAGGGCGTGGGCGGCGATGCGGGCGTGCTGACCGCCCTGGTGGTGGGCTCCGGCGCCATCGGCTGCGTCGGCCTCGGGCTGTTGGCGGATCGCTTCAACCGGGCGCGGATGGCGGCGATGGCGATGTTCGTCTCGGGCGGCTGCGCGCTGCTGATCGGCGGCACGGCGGGCTGGGCGCTGCCGCTGACACTGGTGCTGGCCGCCATCTGGGGCGTTTCGGTGGTCGCGGATTCGGCGCAGTTCAGCGCCTGCACCTCGCTCTGCGCGCCGCCCGAGCTGGTCGGCACCATGCTGACGGTGCAGACCTGCGCGGGCTTCCTGCTGACGGTGCCGGCCATCCAGCTCATGGCCTGGGCCGTGCCGGCGTTAGGCTGGGCGGGCGCCTTCGCCATGCTGGGCGTGGGGCCGCTGCTGGGCGCCTTCGCCATGCTCCGGCTTGCGCCGCTGCTGCCTCAGTCGCTGCCGAGATAGGCGGTCGCGTCAATTTCAACGAGGCAATCGGGCGAGCCGAGGCCGCTGACGATGCAGGAGACGCGGTGCGGCGGGTCCTCTGCGAAATTGGCGAAATACACCTCGTTCATCGCCGCCCAGTTCGCGCGGTCGGTCACATAGACCGTGCATTTCACGATGTCCTTCAACGTGCCGCCGGCGGCCTCGACGAGGGCGCGGATGTTGTCGATGGTCTGCTGCGTCTGCGCGCGCACATCGCCGATGGCGAAGCGGCCCTCGCGGTCCCGCCCGGTGGAGCAGGCGAAGACGAAGCCGCCGGCCTTGCTGGCCTGGGCGAAGGGCAAAGCGGGCTTGAAGACCTTGTCGGTGGAGATGGCGGTTTTCGGCATGGGGCGTTCCTCGGCTTTGACGATGCGCTGCCAGTGTGGGAGCGTTTTCGTCTTGCTGCCAGGAGGCTTGCCATGCTTGCCCGTCGTGCCGCCCTTCTCACCGTGCTCGCCACGCCCGCGCTGGCGCAGGGCGCCTGGCGACCGGAACGCCCCATTCGCCTCATCGTGCCCTGGACCGCGGGCGGCCCGGCCGACACGCATTTCCGCGTGCTGGCGGAGGTCGCGACGCGCGGCTTCGGCCAGCCCGTGGTGGTGGAGAACCGGCCCGGCGCCACCGGCACGCTGGGTGCGACCGCGCTGAAGGAGGCGCGGCCGGATGGCGGCGTCGTCTCGCAGATGCCGCCGGGCGTGTTCCGCGTCCCGCTGCTTTCGCCGCGCCCTGCCTTCGACCCGCTGACGGATTTCACCTGGATCATTCAGCTCACCGGCTCGGTCTTTGGCACGGTGGTGCGGGCGGATTCTCCCTGGCAGAGTCTGGGCGACCTGCTGACCTATGCCCGCGCCAATCCGGGGCGCGTGAATTACGGCACGCTCGGCATCGCCTCCTCGCAGCATTTGGGCATGGAGCGAATCGCGGCGCAGGCGGGCGTCACCTGGACGCATGTGCCCTATCGCGGCACCTCGGAGACGCTGACGGCGCTGCTCGCGGGCCATATCGATGCGGCGGGCGAGAGCTCCTCCTGGGCGCCGATGGTGGAGGAAGGGCGGCTGCGTTTGCTCGCCACCTGGGGTTCCGCGCGGCCGCCACGCTTTTCCCAGGTGCCGACGCTGACCGAACTCGGAATCCCCATCGTCGCCGAGGCGCAGTACGGCCTGGCCGGGCCGCGCGGAATGGACCCTGCCTTGGTCCAGGCGCTGCATGACGGCTTCAAGGCCGCGTTGTTCGACCCCGCGCACCTGGCCGCGCTGGAGCGGTTCCACCAGCGCCCGCTTTATCTCAACAGCGCCGACTACACGCTCGCCGTGCGCGAACAGTTCGAGACGGAGCGTGAGGCGCTGCGCCGCATCGGCATGCTGCCGGCTTGAGGGAGAACCACCATGAGCAAGACCTTGGCCGAAGGCCGCATCCCCGTCCTCGACATCGGACCCTTCCTGCGGGGCGAGGCAGGCGCGCGCGAGGAACTGGCGCGGCATGTGGCACGCAGCTGCGAGGATACGGGCTTCCTGGTCTTCGCGGGCCACGGCATCGCGCAGGCGCTGATCGATGGCTGCTTCGACGCGGCCGCGCGCTTCTTCGCCCTGCCGGATGAGGAGAAGCTCGCGCTCAAGATCGGCGAATACAATATCGGCTTCCTGCCGACAGGCGCGCAGGTGATCCGCACCTCCAAGGTGGCGGAGGTGAAGAAGCCCAATCTGAATGAGAGCTTCTACATCGTGCAGGACCGCGCCGCGGATGATCCGGATGTGCTGGCCGGCAAGCCCTTCGCGCGGCCCAATCACTGGCCGCCCGGCCTGCCGGATTTCCGCGCGCCCACCATGGCCTATTTCAACGCCATGCAGGCGCTGGCGCATCGCATGCTGCCGGTGTTCGCCGCCGCCCTCGACCTGGCGCCCGAGTATTTCAACGCCGATTTCGCCGAGCCCAGCTGCACGCTTCGCCTCATCCGCTACCAGCCGCAGCCGGAGGATGAGGCGGATCGCTTCGGTTTCGCCCCGCATATCGACACCAACTTTACGACCTATCTTGCCCAATCCGCGCTGCCGGGGCTGGAGGTCCGCACACGGGAGGGTGAGTGGCTGCGCCCGCCCGCGATCCCCGGCACGTTTGTGGTGAACACGGCGGAAATGCTTGGGCGCTACAGCAATGACCGCTTCGCGCCGACGCCGCACCGCGTGGTGAACAGCAATCGCGCCATGCGTTACGCCATCCCCTTCTTCTATGGGCCGGGCAATGACGCCGTGATCCGCTGCGTGCCGAGCTGCGTGAGCGAGGCTAATCCCGCCCGATATGCGCCGCTGCGCTATTTGGATCACCGGCTGGAGTTAAACCGCCGGAACTTCGCCCATCGCCAGCCCGAGACCGCCGCATGATCGCCCGCCGCGCCCTCCTGGCGAGCGTGCTGGCCGCGCCCGCCTCAGCTCAGATCATCAACCGTCCGATGCGCTGGGTGGTGCCCTTCCCGCCGGGCGGGGCGGCGGATGCCATCGCGCGCATCTGGGCCGATGCGGTCACCACCCGCACGGGCCAGGCCATCGTGGTGGACAATCGCGGCGGTGCGAACGGCTTGCTCGGCGTGCAGGCGGTGCTGCAGGCGCCGGCCGATGGCAGCACGCTGGGCGTGCTCAGCATTCCCTTCTTCACCGCCCTGCCGATGATGATGGCCAACCCGCCCTATGACCCCGCGCGGGACCTCGTGCCCATCATCCGCCTGGTCACCTCCACCGTGCTGTGTTGCGTGACGGCCGAGCGTGCGCGGGAGCGCGGCTGGACGGATTTCCGCGCCCTGATCAACGCGGCGAAGCAGCCGGGGGCGCGGCTGGTGAAGGGCTCGGCCGGCAATGCCTCGGCGGCGCATCTACTGATCGCGACCATCGCGACGCGCTCGGGTGCCCATATCGAGCATGTGGCCTATCGCGGGGGTGCGCCGGCGCTGACAGATCTGCTGGGTGGGCAGATCGACATGGTGTTCGACTTCATGCCGGCGCTGATGCCGCATGTGGCTTCGGGGCGGCTGGTGCCGCTGGCGGTGGGCAGCAATGCGCGGAGCCCTCTGCTGCCGGAGGTTCCGGGCCTGGGGGAATTCGCCGACCTGAACCTGGGCGATCTGGACATGCAGTCCTGGAATGCGCTGACGGCGCCGCGCGGTACGCCGCCCGAGGTACAGCGGGCGATTGCCGATGGTGTGCTGCGAAGTGCCGATGTGCCCGGTTTGGCGGATCGCCTACGCGCCAGCGGCCTGGTCCTGGCCACGAGCGCCGGCCCGGCGGAGACGGCGGCGTTGATCGCGGCCGATGCTCCGCGCTGGGCGGAGATGGTTCGCCTGTCCGGCGCCAGGATCGAATGAATGGGGTCTGGGGCCTTTCGGCCCCAGCCGCCGGAGGTCGCTTTTGGGGCACCAAAGAAGCGAAAACCCATGCCATCTAAGATTAGTGGAGATAAAATGCTTCTGAGGTATGGGTCAGGGAATGGTTGTGATGCGGGGCCGCGCCGGTGACTGAGTCCATGCGCCCGTTGCTTGTGCTAGCCATAGTTGCTGGCTTCGGGGGCATGGTTTGGCTGCTGCGGAGATACACCAAGCAGCGCGCCGAACCTGTCTATGACCTTCCTCCGCAAAAGCCTTTTGGGCCGACGGTAACCCGGCCGCACACGCTGCCAGCTCCGGCGGCTGTGATACCTGACACGCCGCCACCCACTGCGCCGACTTTTTCTGCCGAAATTGTCGATGCCATGCCGCGCCGGGTGGTATTCTTGGATGTGGAGACAACGGGCATCCACTCGACCGACCGGATAGTAACCCTGGGAGCGTTGACGCTCGACACGACAACACTTCGTGATGGCACCTTGAGCGTGACGCCGCTCCATCTTGTCTTTGACCCCACTCGGAAATCCCACCCCGAAGCCGAGCGTGTGCATGGCTGGCCAGACTGGACTTTGCGACACCAGGATCTCTTTGCCGACCACGCCGACGCCATTCTGGCTCTGATCGAGTCGGCAGATTTGCTAGTGGCGCATAACGCGAGCTTCGATATGCGCTTCATTGAGCGAGAGATGGAACTTGCCGAGATCGTGATGCCGGAGAAGGCCGTGGAATGCACATTGCAGGGCTGGCGCAAGAAGGGGCTCCCCCGAGCCTCGCTGTCGGCAGTGTGTACGCATCTTGGCTTATCGCGAGCGGGGGAGACGCATGGGGCGCTGGAGGATGCCGGGCTGGCCATGCAAGCCTGGATCGCCCTACGCATTCCTGGCCTCCGCTTCGCGCCGATGTCGTATCCTCCACCGTTTAACTTTCGGGAGCCGCCGCCACTGCCGGAGGGACCGCTGCCGCGGCGCAGCTCGCGCAAGCGCAAGGCCGGCTGATAACGAGCCAGCCGCCCAGCTTTCGGCTGCAGGCTTGACTAACTAACTCCATTGCGATGGGCACTCTGCGTCGACCCCAAAGGGTGCGCGTGTCTGGTGCCCGCATCGAATAGAAGGGGTCTGGGGCCTTTCGGCCCCAGCCGCCGGAGGCCCTTTTTCCTTTACCCGGCATTCTGCGGCGTAATCCCCGCCGCCCGCGCCGCCGCTCCCCATTTCTCCATCTCCGCCTGCACGAAGTTCCGGCTTTGCTCCGGCGTGGAGGTGACAACTTCGGCGCCGAGCGTCCGGTGGCGGGCCAGCACATCCTCGCGGCGGAGTGCGGCGTGGATCTCGGTCACGAGGCGCGTCAGGATGGGTGCGGGGATATTGGCCGGCCCGATCACCATCCCCCAGGTCGAGGCTTCGAAGCCCGGCAGGAATTCGCCGAGGGTCGGCACATCGGGAAGTTGCGGGGCCCGGGTGGCGCCGGTGGTGGCCAGCGCCTTGAGCGTGCCCGCTTGGATATGCGGCAGGGCGGCGGGCACCGTGTCGAACATCACATCGACCCGGCCGGCGATCAGGTCGGGATGCGCCTGGGTGCTGCCACGATAGGGGACATAGGTCATCTCGATGCCCGTCCGCTGGGCGAAGAGCACCGGGGCCAGGCGCACCACGCCGGCGGTGCCGGCGAAGGTGAGGCGCCCGGCGGGCTGGCTCTTGGCATGGGCCACGAACTCGGCGGGGGTATTGGGGGCGAAGGACCGGGCGGCGCACATCACCAGCGGCGTGCGGGTGGTCATGCTGAGGAAGGTGAAATCCCGGACGGTGTCGAAGGGCAGGCGGTAGAAGGCGGCGTTGACGGGGTGGCCCACGGAGACAAGGCCCAGCGTGTGCCCGTCCGGCGCTGATTTCGCGATGACGTCGGTGCCGATCACGCCGTCGGCGCCCGCCCGATTCTCGACCGGGACGGGCTGGCCCAGGCCAGCGGCCATGGGCTCGGCGATCAGCCGGGCCGTGATGTCAGAGACGCCGCCCGGCGTATAGGGGACGATCATGCGGACCGGGCGGGTCGGGAAGGCCTGGGCGCGAGCCTGGGAAACCCCCAGGATCAGGGCAGGGGCGGCCAAGAGGCCGGCGCGGCGGGTGATGGTCATCTGGCGTTCCTCCGTCGGGGTTGCTCCCCGTTCCGGGGTGATCCTGGGACATTCCGGGCCCGGCGGGAAGTCAAACCCGGTTCCGCGCTTTGACTTATGGGGCTTTGGCCCTATCTCCCCCGCATGACCGAAACGCCGCTGCACCTGATCCGCAACTTCTCCATCGTCGCCCATATCGACCACGGGAAATCCACGCTTGCCGACCGGCTGATCCAGTCCACCGGGACCGTCGCCGCGCGCGACATGAAGGAGCAGATGCTCGACAGCATGGATATCGAGCGCGAGCGCGGCATCACCATCAAGGCGCAGACCGTCCGCATCAACTACAAGGCGAAGGACGGCCAGACCTATACGTTGAACCTCATGGACACGCCGGGCCATGTGGACTTCGCCTATGAGGTGAGCCGCTCGCTCGCGGCCTGCGAGGGTTCGCTGCTGGTGGTGGATGCCTCCCAGGGGGTCGAGGCGCAGACGCTGGCCAATGTCTACCAGGCACTGGACGCGAATCACGAGATCGTGCCCGTGCTGAACAAGATTGACCTGCCGGCGGCCGAGCCGGACCGGGTCAAGCAGCAGATCGAGGATGTGATCGGCCTCGATGCCTCGGATGCGGTGATGATCTCTGCCAAGACCGGGCTGAACATCGAGGGCGTGCTGGAAGCCATCGTCACGCGCCTGCCGCCGCCGAAGGGCGATGCGTCCAAGACGCTGACCGCGCTGCTGGTGGATAGCTGGTATGACGCCTATCTCGGCGTCGTCGTTCTGGTGCGGGTGCGGGACGGGCACCTGCGCAAGGGCCAGAAGATCCGCATGATGTCCAACGGCGCCGTCCATACTGTGGAGCAGGTGGGCTATTTCACGCCCAAGATGGTCGTGGCCGATAGCCTTGGCCCGGGCGAGATGGGCTTCGTTACCGCCGCCATCAAGACGGTCGCCGATACCAATGTGGGCGACACCATCACCGATGACCGCACCCCCGCGACCGAGGCGCTGCCCGGCTTCAAGCCCAGCATTCCCGTGGTGTGGTGCGGCCTTTACCCGGTGGATGCCGATGATTTCGAAAAGCTGCGCGAAAGCGTGGGCAAGCTGCGCCTGAACGACAGCAGCTTCCATTACGAGATGGAGACCTCCGCAGCCCTTGGTCTGGGCTATCGCTGCGGCTTCCTGGGCCTGCTGCACCTGGAAATCGTGCAGGAGCGGCTGTCCCGCGAATTCGACCTGGATCTGATCGCGACGGCGCCCTCGGTCGTCTACAAGCTCAAGAAGAACAGCGGCGAAGTGCTGGAGCTGCACAACCCGGCCGACATGCCGGACCCCACCTTCATCGCGGAAATCCAGGAGCCCTGGATCAAGGCGACGATCATGGTGCCAGATGAGTATCTCGGCCCCGTGCTGACGCTGTGCAATGAGCGCCGCGGGCGGCAGGTGGAGCTGACCTATGTCGGCACCCGCGCCATGGCCGTGTATCAGCTGCCGCTGAACGAGGTTGTGTTCGACTTCTACGACCGCCTGAAGTCGCTCAGCCGCGGCTATGCCAGCTTCGATTACGCGATGGAGGGGTATGAGGCGGGCGACCTCGTGAAGATCTCCATCCTGGTGAATGCCGAGCCGGTGGATGCGCTCTCCTTCATGGCGCATCGCAACCAGGCGGACCGGCGCGGCCGGCAGATCTGCGAGAAGCTGAAGGAGCTGATTCCCCGCCAGCTGTTCAAGATCCCCATCCAGGCCGCGATCGGCGGGCGCGTCATCGCACGCGAGACCATCTCCGCCATGTCGAAGGACGTGACCGCCAAGTGCTATGGCGGCGACATCAGCCGCAAGCGCAAGCTTCTGGACAAGCAGAAGGAAGGCAAGAAGCGCATGCGGCAATTCGGCAAGGTCGAGATTCCGCAAAGCGCCTTCATCGCCGCGCTGAAGATGGATTCCTGAACGCGGGTTTCCTCTCGCCGCCTGCGGGCGGCATCACTCGACTGCGCTTCATTAGATCGGATTTTGACCCATGGCCGAACATCGCGGCTGCGTCTTCACGGTTGGCCCCCTCAAGGGCCGCAACAATTGGCGCTGGACCACCTATGACGGCGCGACCACCACCGCCAAGCCGGTGAACACCGGCGATGTCATGGGCCAGCATGAGCGGGTGGCCAAGCAGGAAGCCATGGCCGCCATTGACGAGTGGCGGAAGAAGAACCGCGAGTAGCGGCGGCGGTCAGCGGCCGAACAGGCCCTTCCACCAGGCACGGATCAGCGTCCAGAGTCCCGGCCGCGCCGCCGGCGCCTCGCCGCGCGCCGCGCGTTCCAGGTTGCGCGCGAAATCGCCCGCCATCGCCGCCACCACGCCGCGCAGCAAGGCGGGGCGGGAGAATTGCGCGAGCGGGCCGGTCAGCCGCCAGCCGATCTCCACTTGCAGCGTCGCGCCATCGCCTGCGGGCGTGAGCCGCCACTCCACCTCGCCTTCCGCGCCATTCGCGCCATCGCGCCCCTGACCGCGCAGGCGGCCGGTGCGGGTGGCGGCGTCGAGGGCGAGGGTGCCGGCGCCCGCGAAACGGGCGGAGAACGGGCCGAGGATGATGGACATTTCGCCCTCCACCGCCTCCCCCTCATGGCGCAGCAGCGTCATGCCGGGCAGGCAGGCGGCGATGCGGGCGGGGTCGGAGAGGATGGCCCAGGCGGCATCGGGCGCCAGGGCCAGGGTCTCGGCGTGGGTCAGGCGGTTGGGCAGGTCGGCGGGCGCGCTGACGGCGCCGGGCACGGCAAGCGGCACGGGCGGCGGCGTGACCGGTACCACGCGCCGCGGCAGGGGCGTGGCGGCAGGGCGCGTCGCCGCCACTTCGGCGATGGCACGGACGATGCCGCGATAGCCGGTGCAGCGGCAGAGATTGCCGGCGAGTTCGTCGCGGATGCGGTCTTCATCCACGGCGCCCAGGCGGGTCACGATGTCGCGCGCCGTCATCATCATGCCCGGCGTGCAATAGCCGCATTGCAGGGCGTGGTGCTTGCTGAAGGCGGCACGAAGTGCGGCGGCCACCGGGTCCTCGTCCAGGCCCTCGATGGTGGTGACCTCCATGTCCGCGGCCTCGTGGGCATAGAGCAGGCAGGAGCGGGTGGGGACGCCATCCACCATGACGGTGCACGCGCCGCAGACGCCCTGCTCGCAGCCGAGATGCGTGCCGGTCAGGCCGCAATGCTCGCGCAGCACATCGGCCAGATGGGTGCGGGCGGGGGCGGTGACCTCGCGGGTTTCGCCGTTGATGGTGAGTTGGATCATGCTTCCATCATCGCGATGGCGCGCTGCACGGCGATGCCGGCCAGGCGCTGGGCGGCGGCATCCAGGTGGGGCAGGCGGGCAGGGATGTCGTCCAGGCTGTCCAGCAGCACGGGTGGGCCTTCGACCGCGCCGGCCAGCAAGCGGCGGGGGTTCTCGATGGCGATGCCGATGGCCTTGGCGAATTCGCCGATCTTGCGGTTGATCTTGCAGTAGCCCCAGCGCCCGCCGGGTGGCAGGCGCGGGACCTCTACGGCCAGGATGATTTCGCCCGGTGTCAGTGCCGTGGTGAAGGGGGCAAGGACGAAGCCCTCGGCCGGGATGCGGCGGCCGGCGCTGGTCAGGATGGTGGCGCCGAGGGCCGCCATCACGCTTGGCCAATCGGCGGCGGGGTCGGCATGGGCGAGGCTGCCGCCCAGCGTGCCGCGGTTCCGCACGGCGCGATAGGCGATGCCATGCGCCACATGCGGCATGAGGCCGTTGGTCGGGTCCGGCACGGCGCCGTCCTCGATCTGGGCATGGGTGGTCGCGGCGCCGAAGCGGATGTGATCGGCCGTCGCCATCACGCCGCGCAGACCGGGCAGGCGCTTGATGTCCACCAGCGTCGCGGGGCGCACCAGGCGGAGATTCATCATCGGCGACAGGGATTGCCCACCGGAGAGCGGCTTGGCGCCGGGCTGGGCAAGCAGTCTCAGGGCGTCGGGCAACGCATCGGGCGACGCATGGTCGAAGGCTGCTGGTTTCATGCGAGGGCTGCCAGGACACGCGCCGGCGTCGCCGGCAGATCCGTCACCTCGCGCCCGAGATGGGCGATCGCGTTGTTGATGGCGTTCACGATGGCGGCCGGCGGCCCGATTGCGCCGCTCTCGCCGATGCCCTTCTGGCCGAAGCGGCTGATGGGGGAGGGCGTCTCCATGTGCAGGATCTCGATATCCGGCACGTCGGAGGCGCCGGGCAGCATGTAGTCCGCGAGCGTGGACGCCAGCGGCTGGCCGCCAGCGTCATAGGGCATTTCCTCGAACAGCGCGGTGCCGATGCCCTGCGCCGTGCCGCCCAGCACCTGGCCATCCGCGATGAGCGGATTCAGGAGCACGCCGCCATCCTCGACGATGACGTAGCGGGTCAGCGTGACGTGCCCGGTCGCCGCATCCACCTCTGCCTCCACGGCGTGGCAGGCGTAGCTGAAGGTGCCGGTGTCGCGCACCGTCTTGTGGCCGATGGTGCATTCCAGGCCTTGGGCCTGCATCGCCTCGGTGAGATTTTGGGGCGCGCGGAAGAAGGTGCGCGCGACTTCGGCCACGCTGACGCTGGCGGCACCGGCGCGCACCGCGCCCTCGGCGAAGATCGCCTCCTTCTCCTGCAGCAGATGGGCGCCCATGGGGATGAGGCGGTTGCGGAGTTCGGTGCAGGCCTCGGCCACGGCACCGCCGGCCATCACGGCGCAGCGGCTGCCCCAGGTGCCGGTGGAATAGGGCGTCAGCGCCGTGTCGCCATGGATGAGCTGCACGCGGTCCACCGGCACGCCGAGTATCTCATGGGCCACCTGGGCCAGCGTCGTCTCCATGCCCTGGCCGTGGCTGTGCACGCCGACGCGGAGTTCAAGCCCGCCATCGGGGGTGAGGCGCGCCTGGCAGGGCTCGGCGCCGGGGACGAAGGGGATGCCCCAGCCATGATAGACGGAGGTGCCATGCGCGCCCTGCTCGCAGAAGACGGCAAAGCCCTGGCCGATCAGGCGGCCCTCTTCGCGCGCGGCCTTCTGGCGTGCGGCGAAGCCTTCGGCGTCCACCGCCTCGGCCGCGCGGCGCAGCGCCTCGGGGTAGTCGCCACTGTCGAAGATCTTCTTCGTCACGTTGAGGTAGGGCATCTGCTCGGGTCCGGGCAGATTGCGCAGGCGGAGTTCCACGGGGCTGATGCCGGCGGCGCGGGCCACGGCGTCGAGGGTGGTTTCCAGCGCGTAGCAGACGCCGGTCCGCGCCACGCCGCGATAGGGCAGGATGGGCGGCTTGTTGGTGGCGACACTCCAGGTCTTGCAGCGGAAGCGCGGCACGACATAGGGGCCGGGCAGGATGGAGCCGATCTGCGCCGCCTCCAGGCAGGCGGAAAACGGATAGGCCGAGTAGGCGCCACTATCCACATGCGCCTCGCAATCCAGCGCCAGGATGGTGCCGTCCAGGCCAGCATGGACGGTGATGTCGTAGTGATGCTCGCGGCAATTGGCCTGGGCAGAGAGGCCCTCCCGCCGGTCCTCGATCCAGCGCAGCGGCGTGCCGCCCAGCTTGCGGGCGAGCCAGCCAATGGCGACCTCTTCCTGCAGCAGGATGCCCTTGTAGCCGAAGCCGCCGCCGACATCGGGGCTGATGATGCGCACGGCGGATTCCGGCAGGCTCAGGCATTCGGCGAGGCCCGTCTTGGTCACATGCACCATCTGGGACGAGGTGTGCATCTCGAGCTGCGCGAGGCGCGAATCCCAACGGGCGACGACGCCGCGGCCCTCCAGCGGCGCCATGTGCTGGCGTGCGGTGCGCAGGCGACGGCGGATGACGATGGGAGCCTGCACATCGCTGATGTCGTCCTCGACGAGGGCCTGGAGCACGACATTGTCGGGCCAGCCCTCGTGGATGGGCGGGCCGGCGCGGTGGGCCAGCATGTCGGTGGCGGCGGGGAGTTCCTCGATATCGAGGGTGATGGCGTCGAGGATGTCCTCGGCTTCGGCGCGCGAGGCGGCAACGACCATCGCGATGGGCTCGCCCACCTGGCGGACGCGGCCTTGGGCGAGGGGCCATTGGTCGGTGCGGCGGAAGCCGGGGAGGGAGGAGGGGGCGCGGATGGGCAGGACGCCGGTGAGGTCCGCCATGGTGTAGACCTCAGCGCCTTGTGGGGCGCGCACGCCGCGGACCAGCCCGTGGGCTACGGGGCTCCGCAGGAACGCGACCTCCCGCATGTTGGGAAGCTGGATATCCCCCACATATCTCCCGCGCCCCCGGAGGAACCGGTCATCCTCCTTGCGGGTGATCGCCGCGCCAACGCCTTGCTTCATCATGCGGCGGGGTCCGGGGTCCGCCACGGACCCCGGCGGAGCGCGAGGCAGAGCCTCGCACTCATGCTGCGATGGCTGCCGGCAGAATGGGTGCCGTCGCGTCAAACTTCACGCCGCCCTTCAGGCAGAAGGCGGGTTGCAGCAGCCGCTCGGCAACGACTTCTGTGCCCTCATTGTCGGCCATCTTGAAGCGCCCGCGCAGGTCATCCAGCACGGAGATATCGGCCAGAGCGCCGATGCGCAGCGTGCCGATCCCATCATCCAGGCGGAGCATGGCGGCCGGCCCGGTGGTCACCATCGGCACCACGCGCTCGAAAGGCACGCCGAGGGCGATGAGTTCGCTCATGGCGAGCGTGAGTGAGAAGCGCGCCTTGCCGGTGAAAGGATGGTCCTCCTCGGGGTCCGAGTGGTTGGCGGGCGTGCCGGGCGGGGCCGGGATGCGCGTGTTGTAGCCATGCATGTCGGCGCCGAGCGTGTCCGGCATGATGCCGGCATCGAGGCTGATGCGCGCCATCTTGAAGGAGAAGTGGGAGCCATGCCCCACGTCCACCTTGAGGCCCGCATCGAGCGCGGCCTGCACCATGCCATGCACCTTGCCGGTGCGCCGGTCCACGAAGCCGCCGGGGTGGCGGGTGAAGGGGTGGGCCAGGATGTCGCCGGGGCGGAGCAGGGGGATGACGAGGGGCAGGATCTCGTCCGGGTCCACGCCATTGTTGCCGGTCTCGGGCGTCGGCCAGAGCTGGCCGAAATGGCAGTAGACGGGCAGGTCCGCCTCGCGGCCGATCTGCGCGGCTTTCTTCAGGACTTCCAGGCCGTAGCGGGCCATATTGCCGATCTCGGCATGAGCCTTCACGCCCTTCACCACATCCGGGTTGGCGCGGGCGGCCTTCACCGTCGCGTCCACATCCACATGCTCGGGGCCGTAGAGCGTCGGGTAGTAGTGGCCTTCGAGGCCGCCCACGACATAGGCGCTGATGAAGCTGAAGACGCGGGAATGCGCGGGCTTCACGATGAATTCGTTGAAGCCCGGGAAGGTCATGCAGGAGGCGCCGCCCTGGTCCACCAGCGCGGTCACGCCGCTATGGACGCCCGCCATGTCCGCAGGCAGGCCGAAGCGGCCGGAGACATAGGTGTAGATATGGGCGTGGGTGTCCACCATGCCGGGCAGGACGATCTTGTCGCGCGCGGAGATCACCTCGCGCGCGGAACTGGCGAGGATGTCCGGCGCGATGGCGGCGACGCGGCCATTCGTCACGGCCACGTCCATGATGCCATCGAGGCCGGAGGCCGGGCAGACCACACGGCCGCCCTTGAGCAGGATGTCGTATTGCATGGGTTTCTCTCCTCAACTCGCACCGCCGGCGGGGGCATTCAGCCAGCGATTGGCCGGCCCGCCAAGCCGGCGCGCCTATTGTCCGAACTTGCCCAGGATCAGCTTCTCCAGCCCCGCAACAAAGCCGTAGAGCACCAGCCCGACCACGCAGAGCATCCCGATGGAGGCCAGGATCAGCGCCGTCTCTGCCTGGCTGGAGGCAAAGAGGATGAGGTAGCCAAGGCCCGCCTGCGCCGTGATGAACTCGCCCACGATCACGCCGATGATGGCGAAGGTGACGGCGATCTTCAGCCCCGAGAAGATGTGCGGCAGCGCATAGGGGAAGCGCACCGAGAGGAACACCTGCCAGGAGCGCGCGGTGAGCGCCTTGCACAGCCGCAGCATGTCCGGCGGCGTGGAGCGCAGCCCGGTCAGCGTCGCGATCACCACCGGGAAGAAGGCGATGAACATCGAGAAGGCGAGGCGCGAGGATGAGCCGATGCCGAGCCACACGATGAAGAGCGGCGCCAAGGCGATCTTCGGGATGAGCTGGAAGAAGATCATGTTCGGATACAGCGCCGCATAGGCCCATTTGGAATAGGAGAGCAGGACGGCCAGCGAAATGCCCAGCACCGTCGCCAGCACGAAGCCGATCGCGGCCTCGACGCCTGTGGGCACGGCATGCTGCAACAGGAAGGGCCAGGCCGAGACGGTGCGCTGGTAGATGTCCATCGGCGAGGGCAGAATCACCTTGGGGACTTCGTAGAAATCCACCAGGAATTCCCAAAGCAGCAGCACCGAGATCGCGAAGGCGATGGGCAGCAGGATCTGCACCGCGGGGTGCTTCACCAGCTCCCGCTTCTCGATGTTCAGCGCGGCGGGGGCTTCGGCCACGATCGGGTTTCCACCATCCATCACGCCGCATCCTTGATGCTGTGCTCGATCATGCCGCGCAGCTTGGCCACGATGGCGATGAATTCCGGGCTGTCCTGCACGCTTTCGTCACGCGGACGGGCGAAGGGAATCGGCACATCGGCCACGACGACGGCAGGGCGCTTGGTCATCACCAGCACGCGGTCGGAAAGCAGCACCGCCTCGCGGATCGAGTGGGTGATGAAGATCCCGGTCTTGCGGTGACGCGACCAGAGGTCGAGCAGCACCAGCGCCATCTCGTCGCGCGTGATGGCATCGAGCGCGGAGAAGGGCTCATCCATCAGCATGATGGAGGGGGTGTGGATCAGCGAGCGGCAGAGCGCCACGCGCTGGCGCATGCCGCCCGAAAGCTCGCGCGGGCGCTTGTCCATGAAGGCGCCGAGGCCGACCGAGTGCAGCAGCTCCTCCGCGCGCGCCAGGTATTTCTCGCGCGGCAGCCGCATCATCTTGATGGGGAAGAGCACGTTGTCGCGCGCCGAAAGCCAGGGCAGCAGCGTCGCGTCCTGGAAGACGAGGCCCGCGTCCCGGCGTGGCCCGGTCATCGGCTGGCCGCCGATGGTGATGGTTCCGGCGGTGATGGATTCCAGCCCCGCCAGCATCATCAGCAGCGTGGATTTGCCACAGCCGGATGGGCCCAGGATGGAGACGAATTCCCCCTCGGCGATGTCCACGGAGACGCCGGCCACGGCCTCGATGGGCCCGGCCGGCGAGGCATAGGTCTTGCGGACCCCGCGCAGGGAAATCATCGGATGCGCGATCAGCCCAGCATGGCGCCGAAGGGAGCGAGGCGGGTGCGCTGCGCGGCCCACTCGGCTTCGGTCAGCTTGATGCGGCCGGCGAAGCGGTTGGAGATGATGGCCTCCGTGCTCGGGCGCTTGGCATCGGCTGGTGCGCCGAACTCCATGACGAGGTCCGTCATCGCGTTCCACTTGGCCATATCGGTAAAGCCGAGCCCGTTCTGGATGGCCTCGGGCGCCAGCATCGTCGCCTGCATCAGCCCCTGGGAGAGGCGCGCATTCTCACGCCCGCCCGAGGTGATGCCGATCTCGGGCACCTGGCGGACGAACATGTCCAGCGCGCGCTCCGGCTCGCGCAGCTGCAGCGCGGCAGCTTCGAGCAGGGCGTCGGTGATCGCTTCGGCCTGGGCGGCGCGGTCGCGAAGGATCTCGGGGCGGGTGCAGATCACGTTGGCGTAGAAGTTCAGCCCGGCCGAGGAATAGGGGATGAAGCGGTGCGCCGCGTTCTGCGCCTGCATCACCGGGATCGTGGAGGAACCGATGGCGGTGATCGCATCCACCTGGCGGTCAATCAGCGAACGCTCCAGCACGCGATTGTCCATCTGCTGGATGGTGACGGTGGAGAGGTTGATGCCGGCGCGGCGGGCGAAAGCGGGCCAGAAGGGGAATTCCGCCGATGTCGGCACGGCGCCGATGCGCTTGCCTTCCAGGTCCTTCGCGGTGCGGATCGGGCTGTCGGCGCGCAGCGCGATGCCCATGGTCATGTCGTAGTTCACGGTCGCCATGCCGACGACCGGCAGCTCGCGCGCGGCGGCGAGGATCATCGGCCCGGCGCCGATGATGGCGTAGTCGAACTGGCCTTGCGCCAGCGCCTGGGCGGCGGCGACGGAGCCGAAGCCGCGCGTCACGTCCACATTCAGACCGCGGCGGGAGAAGGCGCCCATTTCGCGCGCGATGAACGCGTAAGCCGTGGAGCCCTGCGCGAGCCAGGGCAGCGTCAGCTTCAGCGCGGCCTGGGCGCGGGCCACATTCGGGGCTGCCAGGATGGCGGTGCCGGCGACGAGGGCGGAACGGCGGGACAGCGTGACCATGCGGAGGGCCTCCAGGCGGGAATGTGAACGGCCTGTCATATGCGCGGGGTGCGCCTTCACCGCAAGCGCTCGGGATAGGGCGGCCGCGCCGCGCCGGCCCAGCCCTGCCCGGAATTCGGGCAGGGCCCTGGGAACAAGCCCGCTTTCACGCCAGCCCCTTCGGCCTTGCGGCCTTGTCGCCGGGCGCACTTGCCCTGGCGCGCAGATTGCTAGGGCCGCGCCATCATCCGGCATTCCGCCCAGGAGGTTTCCTTGACCCAGTTCCACCGCCGCGGCCTGCCGCTGCTTGCCGCCTCGCTCCTCGCTGGCCCCGCGGTCGTGCGCGCTCAGGGCATTCCGGCCGGCACCGTGCGCATCGTGGTTCCCTTCAACCCGGGCGGCATCAGCGACATCCTGGCGCGGTCGCTCGCGCAGAACATGACGACCTCGCTCGGCCAGACGGTGGTGGTGGAGAACCGCGCCGGGGCCAATGGCAGCATCGGCGCCGGCGTCGTGGCGCGTGCCACCCCCGATGGCACGACGCTGCTGCTGGGCGTGACCGATACGCATGCGGTGAACCCCGCCGCCATGCGCAACCTGACCTATGACGCGAACACGGATTTCGAGCCGATCAGCCTGCTGACGCGCGTGCCGCTGGCCCTGGCCGTCGGCCCCACCCAGCGCGAGATCGCCGATCTGCGCGCCTTCATCGCCGCCGCCAAGTCGCGGCCCGGCGCGCTCACCTATTCGAGCTGGGGTGTGGGCAGCACCTCGCAGATCGCCATGCTGCGGATCGGCCTCGCCGCCGGGGCGGAGCTGCTGCACGTGCCCTTCACCGGTGCCGCGCCCGCGCAGCAGGCGCTGGCCGCGGGCCAGGTGGATGCCATGGTGATGCCGGCGGGTGCCGCCGAGGCACTGGCCCGCGATGGCCGGGTGCGCGTGCTCGCCACCCTTTCCCCCGCGCGGCTGCCGCTGCTGCCGAACGTGCCGACACTGCAGGAGCAGGGCGTGCCGCTCACGACCAGCATCATCCAGGCGATCTTCGCGCCCGGGCGCACGCCGGCCCCCATCCTTGCGCGTCTCAACCAGGCGATGGCGGTGGCCATGGCCACACCCGCGATGAACGAGGTCTTCCGCGCCCAGGCGGCGGTGCCGGAGCATACGACGCCGGCCGCGCTCGCCGCGCTGGTCCGCTCCGAGCAGGAGGCCTGGGGCAACGTGGTGCGCGGCGCCAATATCCGCCTGGACTGACGCATGCCGCCGCGCGGTCTATCGTCGCGCGGCGATGAGGGAGTGGGGCGTGTGATGCATCTGGAAGCCGATGTGCTGATCATCGGCGCGGGCGGGGCCGGCATGTATGCCGCGATCGAGGCGGCACGGCGGGGGGCGGAGCGCGTGCTCCTGCTGGACCGCAGCCTGATCGGTCGCGGGGGCGCCACGGTGATGGCGCAGATGACCGTCGCCGCCGCGGTCGGCGCCGGCGATCATTGGCACCACCACCTGGCCGATACGCTCACCGCCGCGCGCGGCCTCGCTGATCCGGCGCTGGCCGCGCTGCTCTGCGAGGCAGGCGCCGAATGCATCCTGGAGATGGAAGAGTGGCGCGTCGGCTGGGCCCGCGCGGGCGAGGGCTTCGCCGCCGTGCAGGCGCCGGGGCATGATCGCGCGCGCTGCGTCTATGTGGATTTCCTGAACACTGGCCCGGCCGTCAGCCGCACCTTGCGCGCGCAGGTGCAACGCGTCGGCCCCGCCATCCGCCGCCTGGGCGAGGTGGCGGTGACGGACCTCGTCGTGCAGGATGGCGCCGTGACGGGGGCGGTGGCCCTCCACGTCGCAAGCGGCGAGGCACTGACCATCGCCGCCCCCGCGACAATCATCGCGACCGGCGGCCTCACGCGGCTTTATGCGCGCAACAGCGCCAGCGCCAACATGTCGGGCGATGGCTATGCGCTGGCGCTGCGCGCGGGGGCCACGCTGGTGGACATGGAATTCGTGCAGTTCTTCCCCATCGGGCATCTCGCGCCGCGGCTGATCGGCATGGACCCGATCATGTGGGACCCCTTCCGCTACAAGCTGGGCGGCCGGCTGCTGAACGGCGCCATGGAGGATTTCCTCGACCGCTGGGGCGGTGATGCCGAGCAGGGGCGCTACAGCACAACACGCGACCTCGCGACCTATGCCATCACGAAGGAGAAAGAGGCCGGGCGCGGTTCGCCGCATGGCGGGGCCTGGCTGAGCTTCACGCATTTGCCGGCGAGCGAGCTGCGCGCCGCCTTCGGCCCCGTGGTGGACAAGCTGGCGGCGAACGGCATTGACCTCACGCGCGACTGCATCGAGGTCTCGCCCATCGCGCATTACCACATGGGCGGCGTGCGCGTGGACACGCGGATGCGCACCGATGTGCCCGGCCTGCTCGCGGCGGGCGAGGCGGTGGGCGGTGCCAATGGCGCGAACCGCCTCTCGGGCAATGCCATCACCGAGGCGCTGGCCTATGGGCGGACCGCGGGGCAAGAGGCGGCGCGGTTTGCCGTGGCGGGGGCGCCGCGCGGTTTCACGGCGGGTGCGGCGCTGGACCTTCTGCGTGCCTCCGGCCCCGCGGTGAACACGGCGGCGATGGTGGCGCGGTTGCAGGGCGTGATGTCGGCCGATGTCGGCCCCTTCCGCACGGCGGCAGGGCTGGACCGCGCGGCGGCGGCGGTGTCGGATTTGCAGGCGGAGCTGGGCGTCGCACCCCCCGGCGCGCCCGGCCAGCCGCATGACCTGGCACGGCTCGATTGGCTGGACCTCCGCCAGATGCTGCTGGTGGCGGCCGCCGTGATCCGCGCCGCCCGCGCACGCGAGGAAAGCCGCGGCGCGCATCAGCGCGAGGACTTCCCGGAGATGCGCGAGGAATGGCGGTTGAACCAGTTGATCCGGGGCGAGGCGCTGAACCTCTCGCGCCAGGCGGTGCCGGCATGATGCACGCCACCCTCCTCATCCAGCGCGGCGGGCCGGGCGAGCCGCCGCGCGAGGAGCGTTTCGAGCTGGGCTTCGAGCCGGGGGAGTCGGTCCTCGACGGGTTGCGGCGGCTGCGCGTCAGCGCGGATGCGACGCTCGCCTTCCGCTACGCCTGCCTGAACGCCAATGCCTGCAAGGAATGCATGATGCTGCTGGATGGCCGCGTCATCTACGCCTGCACGGCACGGCTGGAAGCGCGGGAGATGCGCCTCCAGCCACTGCCGAACAAACCGTTGCTGCGCGACCTCGCCACCGTGATCGCGCCGCCGGACGAGCGGCTGTAGCGCGTTACTGCTTTTGCAGGCCGAGGCTGCGCGCCACCTCGCCCAGCGCGTCGTACTCGGCGCGCATGGCCCGGCCCATCGCATCGCCCACCAGCAATTCGCGCGTGGCGCCCTGGGCCTCCATCGCCGCCAGGAAGCGCGGCGTGCCGGCGGCGGCGGTGAAGGTCTCGGTCAGCTTCGCCATGCGGTCGGCGGGGATGCCCTGGGGGGCGATCATCCCCCACCAGATGGTGATGGCCATCTCGGGCAGGCCGAGGCTGCCCACGCCGGAGCCCTCGGGCGCGGCCGGGCTGCCGCCCACCGTGGTCAGGAAGTAGCAGCGCGCCGTGCCCGCGCGCACCGCCGGCATGGCGCCGACGAGCGAGCCACCGAAGAAGGTGATGTGCCCGCCCAGGAAGGCCGGCAGCGTCTGCCCGGCACCCTGGAACGGCACCGTGGTCATGTGCAGGTCGAGCCGGCGGAGGATGCGCTCGACGCCCAGATGCATCACGCCGCCCAGCCCCTCATTGCCCCAGGTGTAGGTGTTGGGGCGGGCGCGGATGGCCGCGATCATGCTGGTCAGGTCGGTCGCCGGGAAATCCGGCCGCGCGCACAGCGTGAAGGGCGAGTAGCCCACCTGGAACACGGGCGCGATGGCCTGGATCGTGTAGCGCGTGCCGAGCGTATGCGGCGCCGAGGTGATGGGGGTGTTCCAGATGAAGCCGAGCGTGTGCCCGTCGGGCCGCGCCTCCACCACCTGCTGCACGCCGATGGTGCCACTCGCCCCCGGCCGATTCTCGACGATGATGGGCTGGCCCAGCGAATTGCCTACGATCTCCTGCAAGGCGCGGGCGAAGATGTCGGTGCCGCCGCCTGGGTTGACCGGCACGATGATGCGGATGGGGCGGTCGGGGAAGGTTTGCGCCGCCGCCGGCAGCGTGAGGCTGGGCAGCAGGGCCAGGGCCAGGAACCAGCGTCGCATGAGCTTTCTCCGTCATCGTTCAAGCTTGAGCTTCGCATGCATGCGCCGCGGCGCAAGCTACGGGATTGTCCCATGCCGTGGGAGTCGCATAGTGGCGGTCCATCATGCGGAGGACGCCATGAAACTGATCGACCTGAGCCGCGAGTTGCACCACAAGGCGCAGCGCCTGCCGAACCATCCCACCATCGAGGTCTATCCCTTCAGCACGCATGACGAGAAGCGCGTGGTGGATGGTTATGAATTCTCCTCGGCCACCATGGTGCTGCACATGGGCGACCATGGCGGCACGCATGTGGATGCGCCGGTGCATTTCGACGAGACACCGGGTGCGCTCACGATTGACCAGATGCCGCTGGAGACCTTCTTCACCGAGGCGCTCTGCCTTGACCTCACGCATGTGCCCGACAAGACGGACATCACGGTGGCCCATCTCGAGGCCGCCGAGAAAGCCTCGGGTGTCGCCATCCAGGCGAAGGACACGGTGCTGCTCTACACCGGCTTCTATAAGCGCGCGGCGGGGACCGAGGGCTATATCACGGACTTCCCGGGCCTGACAAAGGAGAGCGCCACCTGGCTGGGGGCGAAGGGCATCACCGCCTTCGCCGTGGAATCCGTGAGCCCCGGCCGGCCCGGGCGCAACAACTTCGAGGTGCACCACGTCTGCCGCGACATGGGCTTCACGCATTACGAGGGTGTGGTGAACATGGACAAGGTGGTCGGCAAGGGCCGCTTCCGCTTCCTGGCGATGCCGCTCAAGATCCGCGGCGGCACCGGCAGCCCCGTGCGCGCCGTGGCCATCCTGGAAGATTAACGCCTGGGGCCCGGGGCCTCTCGGCCCCGGCCGCCAGAGGCCCTTTTTCTCTTACGTCCCCACACTCCGCCGCGGCAGCTTCGACAAATCCTGCGCCGCCATCCAGCCCGGCCCGCCATGGCCGACCCAGAGCGACGCGGCCAGCGCCGCGAAGCCCCGATGGGCGATCAGATCCGCCTCGCCGAAGGTGTTGCGTGCGGCATTGGCGCAGATCAGCACGCCCAGATACTCGTCCTGCCAGAGGATCGGCGCGAACATCGAGGAACCGGCGCGGAAGCTCTGCAGGATCTTCACGAAGCCCGCATGCAGCGCGGTATCGCGCAACAGCATGGGCTGGCGCGTCTTCGCCACCTCGCCGGGGTGGCCGAGCTTGATGTCCACCAGTTCGTGATATTGCTCCGGCGCGAAGTTCACGGGTGCGGTGATCATGTGGTGCTGCCGGTCGGCCGTGACCATGAAGGCGACGGCGGCTGCGCCGATGGTGGGCGGCGGTGACTCGCGGAAGGCATTGGGGCGCAGTGCCGCAGAAGGATCGCCCAACAAGGCGGGGATGGCGCGGGTGATGGCGTAGAGCGCCTCCTCCGGCCCATGTGCCGCTGCACCTTCGGCCGCGATGCGCGCGAAGCCTGCCATTTGTTCCATGCTGGTCCTCAGAGTTTGAAGCGATTGAGTCGTTCGGCATTCGGCGTCACGCCGATCCCGGGGCCGGGGGGAAGCCGCGCCTGCCCGGCTTCGATCACCAGGCCGGGGGCAGCGATGTCCTCGGTCAGCATGGCATGGGTCAGGCTCAGGCCCCAGCCCACCTCCGGCACGAGGGCCGCCAGGTGCAGCACGGCCGCGTTGCCGATGGAGGTCTCGGCGATCTTGCAGGCGAGCGTGGTGCGCATGCCGCCCTCGCGCGCCAGGGCATCGGCCGCGAGGGTGGGCAGGAGGCCGCCGAGCTTGATGGATTTCAGCCCGAAGCCGGCGGCGATGCCGCGACAGGCGGGGATGTCGGCCAGGCCGTGCAGGCCTTCGTCAACGCAGAGAGGGCAGGCGGTTTGTGCCGCGAGTTCGGCGAGGCCGGGCGTGTCGTCATCGGGGAGCGGCTGCTCCAGGTAGTCGAGCGTGCCCGCCGGCAGCTCGGCCAGGAAGGTAAGGGCGGCAGGCAGGGTCCAGGCCATGTTGGCATCGCCCGAGAGATGCGCCTCCGGGCCTAGGGTGGCCCGGAGCTGGCGGATCATCGCCGCATCCTCCCGCGGATCAGGCCGAAGGCCGAGCTTCACCTTGATGTGGCGGAAGCCCCCAGCCTGCGCGGCGCGCGCCGCCTCCAGCACCGCCGCGTCGCTCGCGCCGCCGATCATGGCGATGCAGGGGGCGGCGTCACGCTGGCGCTGGCCCAGGAAGTCGCAGAGCGGCAGGCCGGCGCGGCGCGCGGCGAGGTCCAGCAGGGCGGCTTCGGCCGCGCATTTGGCGCCGGTGTTGCCGCGGATGGCGCGATCGAGCCGGTGGGTGATGTCGGGTGCGGCGGCGAAGGGGGCGGCGAGCAGGGCGGGCGCCAGGTATCGGCGCGCGACCTCGGCCATGCCGGAAAGGACTTCGCCTGTCATGGTGGGCGCGGCAGAAGCCTCGCCCCAGCCGGAGCGGCCTTCGGCGTCCTGCACCTCGATCACCAGCGTCTCGGCATGGGTGATGGTTTCACTGGCGAGCTTGAGCGGCTGGCGTAGCGGGATGCGCAGCGGCCACACATGGATCGCAGCGAGGGCGAGAGGCCAGGGCGAGGTCATGGGGGCAGCCTAGCAATAAAAAACCCGCCGCCAATGCTGGCGACGGGTTCAAAGGATCCGGCCGCGAACGCGGCCGGCGCGCCCAGAGGAACCGTTTGGCCTAGCGCCAACGCACCGGCGCGAAGCCAAGCGCGCGGAGCGCGCGCGTCGTGCCGAAGGCGCGCCTCCGGCGCGACGCGCCTGAGGGCATTAAACCGAGTAATACATCTCGAACTCGACCGGGTGCGGCGTGTGCTCGAAGCGATACACCTCGCTCCACTTGAGCTCGATGTAGCTCTCGATCTGGTCCTTCGAGAACACGTCGCCGGCCAGCAGGAAGTCGTGGTCGGCGGCCAGCGCACCCAGCGCCTCGCGGAGCGAACCGCAGACGGTCGGGATGTCCTTCAGCTCTTCCGGCGGCAGGTCGTACAGATCCTTGTCCATGGGGTCGCCGGGGTGGATCTTGTTCTTGATGCCATCCAGGCCGGCCATCATCATCGCGGCGAAGGCCAGGTAGGGGTTCGCACCCGGATCGGGGAAGCGGACCTCGACGCGCTTGGCCTTCGGGCTCGTCGCGTAGGGGATGCGGCAGGAGGCGGAGCGGTTGCGGGCCGAATAGGCCAGCAGCACGGGGGCCTCGAAGCCCGGGATCAGGCGCTTGTAGCTGTTGGTCAGCGGGTTGGTGAAGGCGTTCAGCGCCTTCGCGTGCTTGATGATGCCGCCGATGTAGTAGAGCGCCATCTCCGACAGGTCGGCATAGCCATTGCCGGCGAAGACCGGCTTGCCATCCTTCCAGATGGACTGGTGGACGTGCATGCCCGAGCCGTTGTCGCCATAGATCGGCTTCGGCATGAACGTGGCCGACTTGCCGTAGCTGTGGGCGACGTTGTGGATCACATACTTGTAGATCTGCATGTGGTCGGCCTGGGTGACCAGCGTGCCGAACTTCGTGCCGAGCTCATGCTGAGACTGCGCCACCTCGTGGTGGTGCTTCTCGCCGGCGACGCCCATCTCGATCATGGTCGAGAGCATCTCGGCGCGCAGGTCGACTTCGCTGTCGACCGGGTTAACCGGGAAGTAGCCGCCCTTGACGCCCGGGCGATGGCCCATGTTGCCCTCGGGGAAGTCCTTCATCGAGGCGCCGGGGCCTTCGATGCTGTCCAGGCTGAAGTGGCCGAAATTGCCGCCCGTGCCGAACTTCACGTTGTCGAACACGAAGAACTCGGCTTCCGGGCCGAAGAAGGCGGTGTCGCCGATGCCCGTGCTCTTCAGATACTCTTCGGCCTTCTTGGCGGTCGAGCGCGGGTCGCGGTTGTAGCGCTGGCCGGTCGAGGGCTCATAGATGTCGCAGAAGAGGATCAGCTGCGGCTTGGCCGAGAAGGGGTCCATGCAGGCCGACGCCGCGTCCGGCATGAGGATCATGTCGGACTCGTTGATCGCCTTCCAGCCGGCGATCGAGGAGCCGTCGAACATGATGCCTTCCTCGAAGGTCTCTTCCTCGACGGTGGAGACGTGCTGGGCGGTGTGCTGCCACTTGCCGCGCGGGTCGGTGAACCGGAAGTCCACGTACTCCACGCTGTTCTCCTTGATCATTTCCATGACCTTGGAGACTGCCTCGGGGGAATTCATCGCCATGTCGTCTCTGTCCTGTTGCCTGCGTCCCTGTGGAAATTTCCCCGCGGGCGCGCCCCGCATGGGCGCTGCATCGCTGACCAGGGACGCCCCCAGGGCCAGCGTGCAGCGAAACTCGTGCCCCCTGAGAGGGGCGGTAAACCTCAGACCGCGTCCTCGCCCCGCTCGCCGGTGCGAATGCGGATGACCTCGGCGATGTCCGAGACGAAGATCTTGCCGTCGCCGATGCGGCCGGTGCGGGCCGCGGCCTGGATGGCCTCCACCGCGCGCTCGAGCATGTCATCGGCGCAGATCACCTCGATCTTCACCTTGGGCAGGAAGTCCACGACATATTCGGCGCCGCGATACAGCTCGGTGTGGCCCTTCTGCCGGCCGAAGCCCTTCGCCTCAAGCACCGTCAGCCCCTGGAGGCCGATCTCGTGCAGCGCGTCCTTCACCTCGTCGAGCTTGAAGGGCTTGATGATGGCCTCGATCTTTTTCATCGCATCCAACATGTCTGTGCCTGGGCGTATCACTGGCCCAAGACGTTTCCCGATCGGCTCCCGGCGGCGATGCTTGCCGCTGCCCATAAAGCCGACTGCCTTTTGCACGCGGCGGCCAGTCGGCGCAATCGTGCCCTCGGGCGGTTCCAGCCGAATTCGCGGCGGCCAAAGCTCGAATCTCAGGCAGCCTGCCGCCGATGAAGGCAGCCCCCGGGGCGATCCTGAGAGGGCCGATCCTTGCGTGGTGGGGGGGGCATTGCCATGCTAAAGCGCGAAACGTTTTCCCCTGGATCCAAGGTCACCGCCGATGAAGCCGATGAATGAGCTGCTCTCCGCCACGGGCACGACGATCTTCACCGTCATGTCGGCCCTGGCCGTGCAGCACGGCGCGATCAACCTGGGCCAGGGCTTCCCCGATTATGACGGCCCGCCGGACGTGCTGAAGGCCGCCGCCGACGCGCTGATGGATGGCCGCAACCAGTACCCGCCAATGACCGGCGTGCCCGAGCTGCGCCAGGCCGTGGCCGCCGCCAACAAGCGCTTCTACGGCATCGAAGTGGACCCGAATGCCGAGATCGTCGTCACCTCCGGCGCCACCGAGGCGATCACGGCGAGCCTGATGGCCGTGCTGAACCCGGGTGACGAAGTCGTGCTGATCGAGCCGCTCTATGACACCTATGCGCCGACGGTGAAGCTCTTGGGCGCCATTCCGCGCATCGTGCGCCTCAATCCGCCCAAGTGGGAGCTGCCGCGCGCGGAACTCGCCGCCGCCTTTGGGGCGAAAACCAAGGCCATCCTGTTCAACACGCCGATGAACCCGACCGGCAAGGTCTTCACCGCGGCCGAGCTCGCCTTCATCGCGGACCTGGTCACGCGGCACGACTGCTACGCCATCTGCGACGAGGTCTATGAGCACCTGACCTATGATGGCTGGAAGCACATCCCGCTGATGACGCTGCCCGGCATGCGCGAGCGCTGCCTGCGGATTGGCAGCGCCGGCAAGACCTTCAACCTGACCGGCTGGAAGGTCGGCTACGTGACGTGCGACCGGGCACTCCAGCCCAATGTCGCGAAGGCGCACCAGAACCTGACCTTCACCACGCCGCCCAATCTGCAGCGCGCGGTGGCGGTGGGTTTGGCCAAGGATGACGCCTATTTCGCCTCGCTCGGTTCTGATCTGGCGGCCCGGCGGAACATCCTGGCAGCGGGGCTGACGGAGCTGGGCTTCCAGGTGCTGCCGGCCATGGGCAGCTATTTCGTGACGGCCGATATCCGCTCCATCGGCTTCACCGGGGATGACGTGGCCTTCTGCCGCATGCTGACGGAGGAAGCGAAGGTGACGGCGATTCCCGTGACGGCGTTCTACGCCGGCGAGAACCCGCCCAACCACTATGCCCGCTTCGCCTTCTGCAAGAACGAGAGCGTCCTGCGCGAGGCGCTGACCCGGATCGGCGCCTGGATGCAGGCCCGCCAGGGCGCGCAGCGCGTCGCGGGCTGACGCCACAGGGGAGACAGGACATGAGCGCCACCGACATCACCTCCGATGCGATGCGGCTGGCGACATGCAACCTGCTCCGATGGATCGACGCCGCGCCGCGTGGCTACGGCCAGACGATGGAGGCCTGGCGCAGCTCCTGCCCGCGGCTGTCGGTCTGGGAGGATTCGCTGCTGGCGGGCCTGGTCGAAATCGCGCCGGGGGCGGGCGCCATGGCGGACGCCCAGGTGCGGCTGACGCCGCGGGGCCGCGCTGTGCTGGGCGCGGGTTGACGCAAACGGCCTCGCGGGCCTATCCAGCGCCCGGTGCGGCGGTCGTAGCTCAGGTGGTAGAGCGCCAGGTTGTGGTCTTGGATGTCGCGGGTTCGAGTCCCGTCGATCGCCCCAATTTCCCCGAATGTGAGTTTCAGCCCAGCCGCTCGCGCCCATGCGGCGCATGGAAATCGAGTTCAGGCCCGACGGGCAGGATGCCGCCCGGGTTCAGTTGCTTGTGACTGAGGTAGTAGTGCCGGCGGATATGGTCGAAATCCACCGTGACCGCGATGCCGGGCCATTGGTACAGCTCGCGCAGCCAACCCGAGAGATGGGGGTGGTCCAGGATGCGCCGCCGGTCGCAGCGGAAATGCCCGACATAGACGGCGTCGAAGCGGATCAGCGTGGTGAAGAGCCGCCAGTCGGCTTCGGTCACGCGGTCTCCCATCAGGTAGCGTGATCGGCCGAGGCGGAGCTCCAGCTCGGCCAGCGTCTCGAAGAGCGGGCCGATCGCGGCGTCATAGGCGGCCTGGCTGCGGGCGAAGCCAGCCTGGTACACCCCATTGTTCACGGCGGCGTAGATGCGCGCGTTCAGCGCGTCGATTCCGGGCCGCAGCGCCTCGGGATAGAAATCCCCTGGGCGGGCGCCGATGCCGTCGAAGGCGGAATTCAGCATGCGGATGATCTCGGCGGATTCATTGTTCACGATCCGCCCGCGCGCCTTGTCCCAGAGGACGGGCACGGTGACGCGCCCGGTGTAGCCGGGCTCGGCCGCCGCATAGAGCTCATGCAGATGCGCGGCGCCCAGGATCGGGTCAGGGACCACGCCGGGGCCGGGCGCGAAGCTCCAGCCCTGCTCGCCCATCAGCCAATGGGTGACGGAGACAGTGATGATCCCCTCCAGCCCCTTCAGCGCCCGGAAGATGAGCGCGCGATGCGCCCAGGGGCAGGCGAGCGAGACATGCAGGTGGTAGCGCCCGGCCTCGGCCGCGAAGCCGCCCTCGCCGGTGGGGCCCGGGGCGCCATCGGGCGTGATCCAGTGGCGGAATTGCGATTCGCGGCGGATGAAGGCGCCGCCCGCGGTGGCGGGCAGCGCGTCTTCCTGGGTCCAGGTGCCGTTCAACAGGAAGCCCATGTCTTCACTCCTTCGCCATGCGCGGGGTTGCCGGTTGGAGGAACTGGCTCGCGACGATGCTGCCGATCACCACCGCCATGCCGAGCATCTGCACGGCCGAGAGCGTCTGGCCCAGCACCAGCCAGCCCAGCAACACCGCCGAGACCGGGCTGAGCAGCCCGAGCGGTGCGACAACGCCCGGCCCCAGCCGCGCGATGCCGCGGAACCAGAGAATATACGTCCCCGCCGCGCCGATCAGCCCGAGATAGAACAGGCCGGTCAGGTTGTGTGTGGACAATTCCGGCAGGGTCGGATGCCACCAGAGCAGCGCGGGCAGCAGCACGAGGCCGCCCGCGGTGAGTTGCCATGCGGTGAAGGTGAGGGGCGAGACGGGCGGCTGCCATTTGCGCGTGAGCACCGTGCCAGCGGCCATCGCGGTGGCGCCGGCGAGGCCCGCCGCAATACCCCCCATGTCGAGGCCGGCGCCCGGCGCCAGCACGAGCAGCGCGACGCCGGCCATGCCGGCCAGCGCGGCCAGTACCGCGGCGGGCCGGATCGCGCTGCCGAGCAAGGGCGCGGCCAGCAGCAGGACAAAGAGCGGCTGGATCGCCCCCACCGTCGCCGCGACGCCCCCGGGCAGGCGATGCGCGGAGATGAAAAGCATCACCCAGAAGAAGGAGAAGTTCAGGATGCCCAGCACCAGGGCGCGCGCCCACCAGATGCCCCGCGGCCATTGCCGGACCAGCAGCAGCAGCAACAGCCCCGCCGGCAAGGCGCGCAGCAGGGCCAGGGCCAGCGAATCCCAGCCTGCCAGCAATTCCGTGGTGACGAGGTAGGTGCTGCCCCAGATGGCGGGCGCCAGGGCGGTGAGGGCGAGGTCCGTGCTGCGGGGCATGGTGGCGGTCCGATTTATCTTGAAGTCAAGATAATCGAAACTGTCTTGAGTTCAAGATATCTCGGCGGCAAAAGGGCGCATGGACCATCTTGACCTCGTGCTCGCCCAATGGGGCCGCGAAAGGCCCGACCTTGATGTCGGCCCGATGGGGCTGATCGGCCGCGTGCTGCGCCTCTCCCGCCATCTGATGCGCGAGATGGAGGCGACGCTGGCCGCCCATGGGCTGAACTTCGCGAGCTTCGACGTGCTGGCCACGCTGCGCCGCGCGGGGCCGCCGCTCGCGCTCTCGCCGCAGGACCTGCTGGGGACCATGATGATCACCTCGGGCACCATGACCCACCGGGTGGACCAGCTCGAAAAGGCCGGCCATGTGCGCCGCCGCCCCAATCCGGCCGATGGGCGGAGCGTGCTGATCGTCCTCACCCCCGCGGGCCAGGCGCTGGTAGACCAAGTGCTGGGCGTGCATGTGGCCACCCAGGCCCGGCTGGTGGCGGGGCTGGATGCGGCGCAGCGCGCGGCGCTGGCGCCGCTGCTGTCGGCTTGGCTCCTGGCGCTGGAGGCGCCGCCCGGGTCGCTGGAGGCGCCGCCCGGGCCGCTTTCCCAAGCCGGCTGAAACCCTCTACACCCCGGCGCAAGAGTTCACGGAGGAAACAATGTCCCTGCGCCGCCTGCTTCTGGCCGGCCTTGCCGCCCTGTCCATTGCCACCCCCGCCGCCGCCTTCCCCGACCGGCCGATCCGCCTCGTGGTGCCCTTCGCTGCCGGGGGTGCCACCGATGTGGGCGCGCGCGTGCTGGCCGAGGCGATGTCCGCCCACCTGCCGCAGCCCATCGTGGTCGAGAACCGGGTCGGTGGCGCGGGCATCGTCGCCTCCGAGGTGGTGGCCCGCGCGCCGGCCGATGGCCACACGCTGCTCATCAACAACACCTCCCACTCCGTCCTGCGCCTGGTCGTGCCCAATGCGCCGATTGATGTGACGACGGCGCTGAGCGCGGTCACCATCCTCTCGGAGATGCCGATGGTGATGCTGGTGGCCAACAATCATCCGGCGCAGAATGTGCGGGAATTCATCGCGATGGCGCGGGCCGCGCCCGGCCGGTTCGACTATGGCAGCACGGGCGGCGGCGGCACCTTGCAGATGGCCGCGCTGCTGTTCCTCAACGCCGCCGGGGTCGAGCTGAACGAGATCCCCTATCGTGGCGGCGCCCCCGCCACGCTGGACCTCGCGGCCGGGCGAATCGCCATGGTCTTCGACGTGGCGCTGACCGGGGTGCAGACGGCGCGCGGCGGCCAAGCCCGTGCCTTCGCCGTCACCAGCGCCGGTCGCAGCCCGGCGCTCCCCGATGTGCCGAGCCTGCGCGAGATCGGCCTCGATGCCGAGATGAATGTCTGGCAGGCCATCTTCACCGCCAGCGCCACGCCGCCCGCCATCCAGGCGGCGCTGCAGCGCGCCATCGCGGCCGCCATGGGGACCGAGGCCATGGCCCGCCGCATGCGGGAACTGGGCGCCGACCGCATCGTGGCCAACACGCCCGAGGAGGCACAGCGCTATGTGACGTCCGAGGTCACGCGCTGGGAGACACTGCTGCGCGGGCGCATCGCCCCGGCACGGTAAGATCCGCGGGGGAGCGCGCTGGCCGGGCATTCCTGCCCTGGCCTCGGCGTGGGCATGATCGTGCGGCGGGGCCCGCGCCCGCGCAGCATGCCGTGGCCGCCGCCACGCGGCTCTGGCATGCTGGTGGGATCATGAGCACCACCAGACCGGCCCTGAGCCTGCGCCGCCACCTGCTGCGCCTCGCCGTGCTCATGCTCCTGCCGGCCATGCTGCTGGGCGCCTGGCTGACGGCCGAGCTCGCCGCGCGTTTGAAATCCGACACCGAGGCCCTGCTGGCCAGCGGCGCACGCTCCCGCGCGCTGGCCGTGGAGCGCGAGCTGGAGGCCGCGGTGCTGCTCCTCCAGTCGCTCGCGACGTCGCCGCATCTGGATGGCGGAGCGGCGCGCCTCGCCGCCTTTCACGCCCAGACCCGCGAGGTGGTGGCGCCGCTCGGCAGCTTCGCGATCTTCGCCCGGCGGGAGGAGCCGCGCCGGCAGTTGGTGAACAGCCGCCTGCCATTGGGCAGTGCACTGCCCACGATGCTGGAGGACGGCGCTGCGGCGCGGGCACTGCGGACCGGCCAGCCGGCCTTCCGCGGCCCGGTGGTGCTGCCCCTGATCGAGCAGAATCTCGCCAGCGTCGCCGTGCCGGTGCGGCGCGACGGGCAAGTGGTCGGCGCGCTCTCCATGCCGATCCTGCCGGCGCGGCTGGCGGCATTGCTGCGCCAGCCGGTCGGCCAGATCGGTTCGGCCGGCTTCCTCATCGCGCCGCCGGATGGGCTGGTGGCGAGCCTCGTCTTTGCCGATGGCGCCTCTGGCCCATGGTCCATTCCGCCGGATTTCCTGGAGCGCCTGGGCCCGGCCGCGCGGGGCCTCATCCGCGCCCCGGGGCCGGATGGCGCGCCTCTGCTGATGGCCTTCGAGCGCGTGCCCCTCAACGGCTGGATCGTCATCCTGGCCGCCACCCAGGCGGAGGAGCGGGCGGCCTGGCTGCGGCCCGCGCTGAATGCGGCGGGCCTCGCGCTTCTCGTTGTGCTTCTGCTGGCGCTGCTGACCATCCACTTCATCCAGCGGCTGATCCGCCCGCTCTCCGGCCTCACGAGCGACACGGCCCCGGTGGCCAAGGGCGGGCTTCGCGTCGCGGAGTTCGAGGCGCTCGCGGCGGCGGTGGCCGAGGCGCGCCGCGCCCCCCTGCGGGAGGCCGAGGCCTCGCGCGAGCTGGTGGCGCAGACCATCGCCCTCGCCCGCGAAGTGGAGGATGACCGGCAATTGCTACGCTCGGTCATGGAATCCGTGCCCGACGAGATCTTCGTGAAGGATGCACGGCTGCGCTACGTCATGGTGAACCGCGAGGTGGCACGCGTGATGGGCCGGCCCGAGGGCTACATCCTGAACCGCACCGACGAGGAACTGCTCGACCCCGAGCTGTCCGGGACGCTCGCGGCCCTGGATCGCGAGGTCATGCGCAACGGCGTGATCCACGAATACGAGCGCAGCATGGCGATGCCGGGCCACCCGGGGGAGGAGCGCACCTATTTCGTGGTGAAGGCGCCCTGGCGCGATTCGACCGGCCAGGTGGTGGGCCTGGTCGGCGTGGCGCGCGACGTGACCCGCCGCCGCGCGACGGAGCAGCGGCTGCGCCAGGCGGAGGAGGCGATGCGCAGGATCGCGCGCGCCGACACCCTCTCGGCCATGAGCATGGGGGTGGCGCATGAGCTGAACCAGCCACTCACCGCGGCGGGGAATTTCCTGCGAGCGGGCATGCGCATGCTGCAGGGCGACCCGCCGGACCAGCGCCGTATCGGCGCCGCACGGGAGGCGATGCGGGAGGCTGCGAACCAGACGCTGCGCGCGGGCGAGATCCTTCGCCGCCTGCGCGATTTCATCGGCCGGGGCGAAACGGAGCAGCGGCTCGTCTCGCTCGGGCCGCTCGTCGCCGACGGTGCGGCGCTGGTGCGGGCTGCCCATGGCACGGAGGCGCCGCCCATCGCGCTCGACCTGTCGGTCTCGGGTTGCCTTGTCATGGCGGACCAGGTCCAGCTCCAGCAGGTCTTCGTCAACCTGTTGCGCAATGCGATCGAGGCAACCGAAGGGCTGCCGGAGCGTGGTATCGCTGTCAGCCTGCAACGGGAGGGGGGACGTGCCGTGCTCAGTTTCTGCGACGCCGGGCCAGGCCTGCCGGCCGAGGTGCGCGAGCGCCTGTTCCAGCCCTTCGTCAGCACGAAGGAGAATGGCATGGGCATCGGCCTGTCCATCTGCCGCGCCATCATCGAGGCGCATGGCGGCCGCATCTCGGCGCCGGCCGGCGAAGGGCGCGGGACGGTGATCCGCATCGAGCTGCCGCTGAGCGAAGCGGCGCTGGCGGCATGAGCGGCGCGCTCGTGCATGTGGTGGATGATGACGAGGCGGTGCGCCGCTCGCTCGCCATGCTGCTGGAGTCCGTGAACATGCGGGCCACGACCTACCCGAGCGCGGAGGCGCTGCTGGCCGTCGCCGGGGACGGGCTGGAGGCTGGCTGCATCCTGGTGGATGTGCGGATGGACGGCATGGACGGCCTCTCCCTGATTGATGCGCTGCGCCGCCAGGGCGTGGCCCTGCCGGTGGTGGTGGTGACCGGCCACGCGGATGTGCCGCTCGCCGTGCGCGCCATGCGGGCAGGGGCGTTGGATTTCGTCGAGAAGCCCTATTCGGAGGAGCGCATCCTGGAGGCGGTGGGCGGCGCGCTCACCGCGCTGCGTACGGCCGATCAGCGCCGCGCGCTGGAAATCCAGGCGGAGGCACAGGTGGCCGCCCTTTCGCCGCGGGAGAGCGAGGTGCTGGCGGGCCTCGTCGCCGGCAAGCCCAACAAGGTGATCGGCTTCGAGCTTGGCATCAGCCCGCGCACGGTGGAGGTGCACCGCGCGAACCTGATGGAGAAGCTGGGCGTGCGCAGCCTGCCCGAGGCGGTGCGGATCGGCCTTGCGGCCGGGATCTCGCCCGATCGTTAGGGGCTGATCAGGCGGCGGCCGCCCAGGCCGGCGCCACCGCGCGGCGCAGGTCAATGCGCGCGCGCAGCGGCAGGTGGTCCGAGGCGAGGCGCGCGAGCGGCGAGGCATGCGCCTCCACGCCCGCCAGCATGGCCCGCGGATGGGCCAGGATGCGGTCGAGCGCCAGGAAGGGCAGGCGCGAGGGAAAGCTCGGCTCGCCCGGGTCGAGCGGGCCGAACAGGCTCTCCAGCGGCACGAGCGAGGAGGGGATGCCCGGGCGCCACTCGTTCAGGTCGCCCATCAGGAGCGTCGGCATCGGGCTGCCATGGCGGATGGCCTCCAGCAGCGCCTCGGCCTGCATGGCGCGGTGGCGTCGCAGCAGCCCGAGATGCGCGGCGACGACCCGGACGCGGCCGGCCGGGAGCTGCAATTCGGCCACCAGCGCACCGCGCGCCTCAGCACCCGGCAGGTGCATCCGGCGCAGGCGGATCAGCCGCGCCTGGCGCACCAGGATGGCGTTGCCGTGCCAGCCATGTCCGCCCGGCGTGTCCGAGACATGCAGCATGGTCAGCCCGGTGCGGCGCTCCAGCGCGGCCGCGTTGAGCAGGCCGGTGCGCTGGCCGAAGCGGCGGTCCACCTCCTGAAGGGCCACGACATCGGCCTCCAGCTCGGCGATGACGGCGGCGATGCGGCCGGGGTCGAAGCGGTTGTCCACGCCCACGCATTTATGAATGTTGTAGGAGGCGACGGTGAGGCAGCCCTCCTCGCACGGGGCCGCCGGAGGGGCCGGCCTGCGGCCGCGCATCAGCGCGCCGCCCAGCTTGCGCAAGGCGCCGTGCAGTTCGAGCGGCAGGGTGTTCCGGGGCGGGCGCGGCGGCGGGCTGGGCATACGGCTTTCTTCGTGGGGGTCCTCTCCATATGGGAGGTGGTGCGCGGAGCGAAACGTTTTCACCGCGCCTGTCCAAAAATCCATGATGCGCCTCAGCTGGCCTCGACTGGGACGATACGGCAGGCGGCGGGCGGCACGGCCAGGGTCAGGCTGGCGCCAACCTCCGGCAGGGCGGCCCCGGGGGGCAGGGCGAGGGCGACGGGGGCGGCGCCTTCCACCATCAGGTCGAGCAGGGTGGCCGCGCCCCGGTAGCGATGGCCGATCACGCGGGCCTCCAGCCCGTTCTCCCCCATGCCGGTGGCGCCGGGGCGGAGCGCCTCGGGCCGGATGAGCAGCCCCTGGGCCGCCGCCACGCGCCGCGGCGGCGGGGCGGCGAGGCGCGTGCCGGCGCGGGTCACGAAGCCGCCCGGCTCGGCCTGGCCGTCCAGCCAGAGGGCCTGGCCCAGGAATTCGGCCACGAAGCGGCAGGCTGGCTGCTCATAGACCTCGCGCGGGGTGCCGATCTGCAGGACACGACCTTGGGCCATGATGGCGATGCGGTCGGCCAGCGCCATCGCCTCCTCCTGGTCATGGGTCACGATCAGGGTGGTGGTGCCGATGCGCGTCAGGATCTGGCGCAGCTCGGTCTGCAAGGTGTGGCGCAGCTTGGCGTCGAGGTTGGAGAGGGGTTCGTCCAGCAGCAGCAGGCGGGGATCAATGGCGAGCGCGCGGGCCAGCGCGACCCGCTGCTGCTGGCCGCCGGAGAGCTGGGCGGGCCGGCGCGCATCGAGGCCCGAGAGGCGCACGAGGTCGAGCATCTCGCCCACGCGACGGGCGCGGTCCCCCGCGGCCATGCCGCGCCGGCGCAGGCCGTAGGCGATGTTGTCGGCGACACTCATGTGCGGAAACAGCGCGTAGTCCTGGAAGACCAGGCCGATGTCGCGCGCATGGGGCGGCAGGCGGATCAGGTCCCGCCCGGCCAGCGTCACGCTGCCGGAATCCGCCGTCTCGAAGCCGGCGACGATGCGCAGCGTGGTGGTCTTGCCGCAGCCGGAGGGGCCGAGCAGCGCCACCACCTCGGCCGCACCCGCATCAAGGCTGGCACCGTCCAGGGCGAGCGATCCGCCGAAGCGGCGCGTCAGGTTCTGCACTTCCAGCATCAGCCGCGCGCTCCCACATCGCCGGCCAGCCGCTCGAGCCCGATCGTGCGGTCGAGCAGGAGCAGCAGCAGGAGTGTCGCCGCGAGGAAGATGGTGGAGACGGCGGCAATGGTCAGGTTCAGGTTGGCCCGCATCTCCGCCACCAGGGCGATGGGCAGGGTCTGGGTGAAGGCGTCGGAGAGGAACTGGCTCACGGCCACCTCGTCGAAGGAGAGGACGAAGGCCATGGCCGCACCCGCCACGATGCCGCTGCGCGCGGCGGGCACGGCCACGTCCCACAGCGCCCGGGCCTCGCTGGCGCCGAGCGAGATGGCGGCCTCGATCTGGCTGCGCTTCACGCCGATCAGGCTCGCCAGCACGGCGCGCAGCGTGAAGGGCAGGGTGATGACCACATGCCCCATGACGAGGCGGGTGAAGGGATCGAAGATGCCGAGCCTGGCCGTGAAGACCAGCAGCGAGAAGCCGATGACCACCGTGGGCACGAATTTCGGCGAGAGAAACACCGCCTCGAGCGCATCGCGTCCGGCGAGCCGCGGGTCCATCAGGGCCAGGGCGCCGAGTGTGCCGAGGGTGGTGGCAATGGCGGCGGCGACGAGGCCGAGCTGGAGCGAGATCAGGAGTCCGTCCAGATAGGTCGGGTTGCTGGCGAAGGCGCGATACCAGCGCCACGAGAATTCGCGCGGCGGAAAGGCGCCGAGGAAGCTGCGGTCGTCGAAGGAGAGCAGGCAAGCCACCAGCAGCGGCACCAGCAGGAACAGCACGGCCACCAGCACCGCGCCGCGCGCCAGCAGCCGCGCCGCGAAATCGAGCACCCTCATCGCGGCACCAGCCGGCGCGCCAGCGCGCTCAGCCCATAGACCACGAGGAAGGCCAGGATCAGCATGGTGACGCCGATGGCGGCACCGGAGGGATAATTCCCGATATCGGCGAAGCGCGTGTACATGAGGCTCGTCGTGAAGACGACGACACCGCGCCCCAGCACCAGCGGCGCCACGAAATTGCTGATGCACATGGCGAGCGCCACCAGGAAGGCGGAAACCAGGCCGGGGGCAGCGAGCGGCAGCAGGATGCTCACCACCGCATCGCTGCGCGTTGCGCCGAGCGAAGCGGCGGCCTCTTCCAGGCGGGGGCTCAGCGCGCGAAACGTGCCGACCAGCATGAGCGCGACCACCGGCAGGGTGAAATGCAGAAGCCCGATGCCCACCAGCACTTCCGCATAGCGCGGATGGCGCGGCGCGATGCCGAGCAGCGCGCCCAGCGGTGCCAGCGGGCCCAGGCTGCCCCATGCCATCTCGATGGCGTAGAGCCGCGCGATCAGGCTCATCACCAGGAGTCCCACCAGCAGCGCAAGCAGCCCCTTGCGGATGGCGGGGCGCGGGCTGCGGACGGCGGCGAAGGCGAGCGGCGCGCCCAGCAGCACACTGAGCGTGGAGACGATCAGCCCGATGCGGAAGGTCTCCCAGAAGTAGAAGAGGTAGGCCGGCTGCAGCAGCTCGCGGTAATGCGCGAGCGTCCAGCCCTCGCCAGGGCGCACGCTGCCGGGCACGAAGGGCTTGAGGCTTTCGACCGCCAGCAGCGCCACTGGCCCGCCCATCAACAGCGCCAGCAGCAGCAGGCCGGGCAGGACCAGCCAGACCGCCAGTCGGGACGTCATCCCCGGCGGACCAGCGGCGTGATCTCCGTCTCCCAGCGCCGCGTCCAGGCATCCACCTGGCTGGACATGTAGGCGTAGTCCGGGATGTAGGCGAAGCGCTCCAGCTCGTCCGGCTTGTAGAAGATGTCGGCGATGGCGGGCGCGGGCGTGGAGTGGATGTTGGTGGGACCGGAGCCGAGCGGCATGTTGTAGCGCGTGTTGATCTCCGCGGTGGCGAAGTGGTTGGCGAAGCGCTTGGCGGCGGCGACGCGGTTTGCATTCTCGCCCTTCATCACCGCGAAACCCTCGTTGAACAGGAAGCCCTTGTTGTCGGGGAGGCGCGTCAGCAGCCGGCAGGGGAAGCGGTTGCGCACCGCCTGCCAGCCGCCGGTGTTCCAGAAGGCGACGGAGAGATCGCCGGCGCTCATCGCGGTGATCATCTCGGAATTATTGGCGACGACGCGGCCGATCTGCCCGCGCTCGGCCAGTTGCTTCAGGAATTGCCAGCCGGGTTCGATGTTGCGCTCATTGCCGCCGCGCTGCATGGCGAGGCTGACGAGCAGAAGGCCCGAGAGATTGACCGGTACGGGCACGCAGAGCTTGCCGCGGAAGCGCGGCTCCAGCAGTTGCTCGATGCTCTCGATCGGCGGGCCGGTGACGAGGTCGGTGCGGTAGCCCCAGAAGGCGCCAGCGGTGGAGAGCGGCACCGTCATCTTCTGGCCTTGCGCGTTCTTCTTGAAGAAGGCGTCGGGGATGTCGCGGAGTGCGGGCATCTCCGTCTCGTTCACCGGCTCCATCCAGCCGGCTTCCATCATGGCGGCGAAGACCGGGTCCCAGGCGGCGATGAGGTTCTGCGGCACGCGGGGCCAGAGCGGGCGCAACCTTCCCACCACCGCCATCGCACCACCCGCATGCAGTTCCCACTGGATGCGGTCGCCCGTCGCGCGCATCCATTCCTCGCCGATCGGGCGGCAGACCTCGATCCACTGGGCGCCCCACATGACGACGAGAAGCTGCTCGCCGCGCGGCTGTGCGAAGACCGGTCCCGCGCCCGCCATCCCGGCCAGGCCCCCCAGCAGGGCGCGACGGTTGACGGCAGGCGAGGCGATGGTCGGGGCCATGGAAGTCTCCAACGGGGTTCCGCGGCACGAGGCATGCATGGTGCGTGCCAGACACGCGCAAAAGCCGATCGGGAGACATCCATGCAGCCTGACCTCATTCTCACCGATGCCATGCTCGTCACCCATGGTGAGACGCCGATCCCGCGCGCCTTCGTGGCGATGGCCGGCGGCAAGATCCTGGATTGCGGCCCGATGGAGCGGCTGCCCGCGAACGATGCGCCCAAGCTGAGCCTGCCCGGCCGGCTGCTGACGCCGGGGCTGATCAACATCCACACCCATGCCGTGCTGTCGCTGATGCGCGGCATCGCGGTGGATATGGGCTTCGCGCCCGCCTATACGCCCGGCGTCCCGCATGGCCATGAGATCAACGCCGAGGAGGCCGTGGCGCTGGCCCGGCTGGGCGCCATGGAATCCATGCTCATGGGCTCGACCGTCATGGTGGACAGCTATGTCCATGGCGAGGTGACGCTTCCCGCCATCGCCGATCTCGGCCTGCGCATCTGGGCTTGCGGCCGGCTGCATGATGTGGATTTTTCGCGCGTGCATCTCGCCGACTGGCGACACGTCCCGGAAATCGGCGCGCATCGCCTGGCCGAGGTGGAGGCGCTGATTGCCCAGTTCCATGGCAGCCATGGGGGCAGGGCGCATGTCATCGTGGCACCGCATGCGCCCGACACATGCTCGGCCGGATTGCTGCGAAGCGCGGCGGATCTGGCGCGGGATGCGAAACTGTTGACCACGACGCATCTCTCGCAGTCACAACTTGAGAACGCTGAAATCCAGCGACGCGATGGTTGCTCGCCCACCCAGCTGTTGGAACGTTGCGGTCTGCTGGATGACCGGCTGATCGCGGCGCATTGCATCCACATGTCGGCGGATGACGTGGCGCGCTTCGGTGCGGCCGGCGCCACGGTTGCGCATGTGCCGAAGGGCAATGCCACGGGCGGCGCGATCGCCAACACGCCTGCCTTGCGCGCGGCCGGCGCGCGCATCGCGCTCGGCACCGACAACCTCACCCAGGACATGGCGGAGCAGATGCGCTGGGCGCTGGCGACCGCGCGCATCCGCGTGGGCTCGGTGGGCGAGGGCTGGCAGCCGGAGGACGCCTTCGCCATGGCGACGGTGAATGGTGCTGCGGCACTCGGCAAGTCGGGACGCCTCGGGCAATTGGCGCCGGGCTTCGCGGCCGATGTCGTCGCCTGGGATTTCCGCCGCGCGCATCTGACGCCGCTGCTCGATCCGCTCGGCACGCTGGTGCATGACGCCAATGGCCGCGATGTGGAGCATGTCTGGATCGGCGGCCGCCAGGTCGTGGAATCCGGCCGCCCGACCCAGGCGGATGAGGGGGCGGTGCGCGCCGCCGCGCAAACCGCAGCCGAGGGACTCTGGCAGCGCGCCCGTGACATGATGGCGGCATGAGCATCCCCTTCCGCCTGGTCGAGAACCTCCGCACTCCCGGCTACCTGCCCTTCTACCTCGGCCTGCATGGCGGGTTCTGGGCGCGGGAAGGCCTGGATGTGCAAATCATCACCGCGCCCGCGACGTCCGAGACGCCCAAGCTCCTGCTCTCCGGCCGGGCGGATGCCGCCTGGGGCGGGCCTATGCGCGTCATGATGTATCACGACGCTGATCCGGCCTGCCCGCTGGTCTGCTTCGCCCAGGCCGTCTCGCGCGATCCCTTCATGCTGGTGGGCCGCACGCCCAATCCTGCCTTCCGCTTCGCCGACCTCGCGGGCCTCAGGGTCGGCGTCGCGACCGATGTGCCCACCCCCTGGATGACCTTCCAGGATGACCTCCGACGCGCCGGCTTCGACCCGGCTACGCTGATCCGCGCGCCGGACCTGCCGATGGCGCGGAACGCCGAGGCCTTCGCGGCGGGGGCGATGGATGTGGTGCAGCTCTTCGAGCCCTACGCTGACCAGTTGGTGCAATCGGGTGCCGGCCATGTCTGGCACCGGTTCAGCGACCGCGGCGACATCGGCTACACCACGCTCGTCGCCACGCGCACGACGCTGGCCGAGAAGCGCCCGGCCCTGATCCGCCTGGTGCGCGGCCTGGCCGCCGCGCAGGAGGCGCTGGCCCTGGCCAGCGGCGCGGAGCTGGCCGAGGCGCTTTCCGCCTTCTTCCCGGAACAGCCGCGTGAGCAGCTGGAGCGGATCGCACTCGCCTATCGCGACGCCGGCCTCTGGGCCCGCACGCCGGATTTGCCGCCCAGCGCCTTCGTGCGGCTCAAGGCCGCGTTGCTCTCGGGCGGGTTGATCGCGCGCGATATTCCATATGACGATGTCGTGGATGCCGCATTATCCTCGCGCCATCCCAGCTGAGGCCCGCACGCCCATGAATGTCAGCCTTCCCGCCATCCCCACCATCAATCTCGGCCGTTTCCTGCGCGGCAGCCCCGAGGAACGCGCCGAGATCGCGGCCACCGTCGCCGAGACCTGCCGCCGCGTCGGCTTCCTCATCATCAGCGGTCACTCGCTGGACCAGGATTTCTTCGACCGCGTGGTGCGCGAAAGCTTCGCCTTCTATGACCAGCCGCGCGAGGTGAAGGACCGCTTCCACCCGACGGGGCCCGCGAAGCAGCGCGGCTATCACGGCATGGCCACGCGCGGCCTCGGCCGGACGCTCGGGCAGGACGCCCCGCTCGATCTGCGCGAGAGCTATTTCCTCGGCCCCGTGGATGATCACCGCGCGCATTTCGCCGCGATCCCTGAGGCCGCCACCTCCTATGCACCCAACATCCTGCCCGACAGCCCCGCGGGCTTCGGCGACACGCTGGTGGCCCTCTATCGCAGCTTCGAGCAGGTGGCCGCCGACATGTACCGCCTGTTTGCCGTCTCGCTCGGCCTGCCGGAGGGGTATTTCGACGGCATGATCCGGCGGCATTTCTCCATCCTCGCCGCGCACCACTACCCGCCGCTCGCCGAGCCGCCGGAGCCCGGGCAATTGCGCACCGGCGCGCACACGGATTTCGGCGCCATGACCATCCTCGCCATGACGGAAGCACAGGGCGGGCTGGAGGCGCGGCTGCCGGATGGAAGCTGGGCGCCCGTCCAGGCCAAGCGCGGCGAATTGGTGATCAACCTCGGCGACATGATGCAGCGCTGGACCAATGACGCCTGGGCCTCGACGCTGCATCGCGTGGTGAATCCGCCGGGCCTGTCCATGGCCTCCTCGCGGCGGCTGTCGGTCGGCTTCTTCGTGCACCCCGATTATGACGCGGCGATCAGCGCCATCCCGACCTGCGTGCCGGCGGGCGAGGCGCCGAAATATCCCACCATCACCGCGGGCGAGCATATCGCGGCGAAGATTGCGCGCAGCCATAAAGGATAAAAGTGGCCTCCGGCGGCTGGGGCCCCGGCCCCAGCCGCCGGAGGCCCTAATCCGGCTTGATATTCCCCGTCCGGATCACCCCACCCCAGCGCGCCCGGTCCTCCGCGATGAAGGCCCCGAACGCCGCCGGCGTCATCGGCAGCGGGTCGGCGCCCTGGCCGGCCAGGCGTTGGCGCAGGGCGGGCTGGGCGAGTGCGCGGTTCACCTCGGCATTCATGCGCTCGATAATCGGCGCGGGCGTGCCCGCGGCGGCGGCCATGCCGTACCACCCCACGGCCTCGTAGCCGGGCACACCGGATTCCGCCACGGTCGGCACATCGGGCAGCGCCGGGTGGCGCGCCTTCGTCGTCACCGCCACGGCGCGCAGCCGGCCCTCGCGGATGTGCCCGAGGGTCGCGGGCAGCGTGTCGCAGATGAACTGCACCCGGCCCGCGATGGTGTCGGTGATCGAGGGTCCGCTGCCGCGATAGGGCACGTGCAGCCCCTCCAGCCGGGCCATCTGCAGCAGCAACTCCACAAAGAGATGCGTGGCCGAGCCGGTGCCGCCCGAGGCATAGGACAGCCGCCCCGGCTGCGCGCGGATCAGCGCGATGAGGTCGGCCAAGTTGTTCGCCGGCACGGAGGGATGAACGGCGAAGACCGAGGCCACGCCCGCCACCATCGCGACCGGCGCCAGGTCCCGTGCCGGGTCGAAATTCAGGCGGACGAGTTCGGGCGTGATGGAGAAGGGGCCGGTGCTGGCCATGAGCCAAGTGTAGCCATCGGGCGTCGCGCGGGCCACGAATTCGCTGCCCACCGTGCCGCCGACGCCGCTGCGGTTCTCGACCGTCACGGGTTGGCCGAGCGGTGTGCGCATCTCATCGGCCATGATCCGGGTCAGCAGGTCCGCCGCGCCGCCCGGCGGAAAGGGGGAGACGAAGCGCATGGGCCGGCTGGGCCAATCGCCGGTCTGGGGCTGGGTCTGGGCCTGGGCGGTGGCCAGCGGCAAGGTGGCGGCGGCAAGGGCAAGCTGGCGGCGACGGATCATCGGGCATCTCCAGGCTGAAGCCGGCGATCCGGTTCATGGATCGTCCATGAATCATGGGGGATCGCGCCGCCCCGCTTCAATCGGCATCTGGCCCAGCTGGGCGCTTGCCTGCCGTGACCTGCCCGCTAGGCGCCCAACCGCGCGCCGGCCTGCCTGATTTTCCGCCATGGGACAGCGGCGGCGGAAAACGGTTGAAACCCAAGGGCCGTCTCTGTCAGCCTCCCGTCCAGAAAAAGACCAGGAGGAAACAGATGCTTTTGTCCCGCCGGGGCCTCGGCCTTTCCGCGGCCTTGCTTGCCGCACCCAGCATCGCCAGGGCGCAGTCGGGCGCCATCCGCCTCGTGGTCGGGTTTCCGGCCGGGGGCGGGGTGGATTCCATCGCGCGGCCCGTGGCCGCCCGATGGCAGGAACGGCTGGGCCAGCCGGTCGTGATCGACAACCGGCCGGGGAACAACGGCAACATCGCGATGGATTTCGTGGCCAAGGGCATCGCGGACGGCACGCAGCTTTTCCAGGGCAATGTCGGCAACCTGGCCATGACGCATGCGCTGTTTCCCAACCTGCCCTTCGACAGTGGCCGTGATTTCCGTGGCGTGGGGCAGCTCACCCTCGGCCCGCTGGTCTTCGCCGTGCCGGCCGAAAGCCCGATCCGCTCCATGCAGGAGCTGGTCGCCGCCGCCAAGGCGCGGCCGGGCACGCTGAATTTCGGCTCGGGCGGCTCGGGCGGCGTGCCGCATCTGGCCTTCGAGGTCTGGAAGCGCTCGGCCGGCGTGGACATCGTCCATGTGCCCTATCGCGGCTCGGCGCCGGCCCTGCAGGACCTGCTGGGCGGGCGCATCCAGCTCATGGTGGATGGGTATTCGCTGATGCGCGGCGCGCATGAGGGCGGGCGGGTGCGCGTCATCGGCATCACCTCGGCCGATCGGCATCCGCAATTGCCGGATGTGCCGACGGTGAAGGAAAGCGGGCTCGACTGGGTCTTCACCTCCTGGCAGGCCATCGTCTGCCCGACGGCCACGCCGGCCGCTGTGCGGCAGCGGCTGGAGGACCAGCTCGCCCGCACCTTCCGCGAGAGCGACCTGCCCACGGTGCTGACCGGGCTCGGCACCTTTCCGCGCTTCGCCCCCGGCGCAGAGGTGGACCGGCTGATCCGCGAGGATCGCGCGCTTTGGACGAGCGTGGTGCGGGAGGCCAATATCCGTGTCGAATAGTCTCCTGCACCGCGCCGCGGTGGCCCGCCGCGCCGCCCTCGCGCTGCCGGCGCTGATCCTGGTGCGGCCGGCGGCCGCCCAGGAGTATCCGAGCCGCCCGGTTCGGGTCGTGATCGGCTTCCCGCCCGGGGGCGGGGTGGACATCGTGGCACGCCTCATCATGCCACGCCTGTCCGAGGCGCTGGGCCAGCCCTTCCTCGTGGAGAACCGCGCCGGCGCCAATGGCAACATCGCCATGGACGCGGTGCACCAGAGCCCGCCGGACGGCTACACCCTGTTCTACGGCAATGTCGGCAACCTCGCCGTGACCAACGCCCTCTACCGCAACCTGAGCTTCGACACGGCGCGGGACTTCGTGCCGATCGGCCAGACGATGGAGAGCTTTTCGGTCATCGCGGTGAATGCCGATCTGCCGATCCGCACCCTGCCCGAGCTGATGGCCTATGCGCGGGCCAATCCGGGGCGGCTCAACGGCGGCTCGGCGGGCGCGGGCGGGCCCTCGCACCTGGCGCTCGAGCTGTTCAAGCGGCAGTTCAACCTCGACATCGTGCATGTGCCCTATCGCGGCTCGGCGCCCGCCATCGTGGACCTGGCCGGCGGGCGGGTGCAGATGATCATTGATGGCTATTCGCTGATGCGCGCGGCGGTGGAATCGGGCCGCGTGCGCGTGCTGGCCGTCGCCGCCGCGCGGCGGGAGGCTTTGCTGCCCAACACTCCCACTACGGCCGAGGCCGGCGCGCCGGGCTTCGAGGCCGGGAGCTGGCACATGCTGACCGCGCCCCGCGGCACGCCCCAGGCCGCGATGGATCGGCTGGACAGGGCGCTGGGTACCGCTCTCGCCGAGCCCGCGCTGATCGCGGCCATGGCGCAGCAGGGTGTCGCGGCGCGCTTCCGCAACCAGCGCGACGCGGCCGCCTTCTTCGCCGCCGAGCGCGAGCGCTGGACGCGGGTGATCCGCGAGGCGAACATCACGGTGGAGTAGGCCTCAGGCCCCCACGGCCACGCGCTGGAGCAGCGGCAGCGTCTCCGCCACGATCTCCGGCAGGGCGTCGAGATGCGGCGTCACGTCCTGCCCCGCGCGGATGGCGCGTTGCAGCCGGTCAATGCCGTTGGTCAGGCGTTCGGCGCCCAGGCTGCGGGCCGGTTCCATGACCATGTGCGCCGCCTGGCGCATGCGTGTCACGTCGCGCGCGATGCGCGGCTCGGCCAGCACGGCGCAGCCCTCGCGAATCTCTTCCACCATGTCCTGCATGGCATGCGACGCCAGCGCGCCGAGATCGGAGAGCGAGCGGCGCAGCGTCGCCTCGTTCACCAGGGGTGGTTCCTCGGGCGTCATGGCGGGCAGCGCAGCGCGCCAGGAATGCCCCGCGACGAGGTCCTGCATGGCGGCGAGCAGCGCGTCGCGGTCAATGGGCTTGGCCAGGTGGCCATCCATGCCGGCCTCGTAGCAGGCCGAAATTTCCTCGGGCAGTGTGGAGGCGGTGACGCCCAGGATGGGAATGGTCCCCTTGGGCGCGGGCAGGGTGCGGATGCGGCGCGTGGCCTCCAGCCCGTCCATGCCGGGCATATGGACGTCCATCAGCACGATGTCGAAGGCCTGGCGCTCGACGGCGGTGACGGCGGCGGCGCCGCTGCTGACGAATTCCACCTGATGCCCGGCCGGTGCCAGCAGGGCCTGCACCACGAGCCGGTTGGGGGCGAGATCATCGGCCACCAGCACGAGCAGGCTCGGCATGCCGGGCATGGGCGGCGGTGGGGTCGGCATGGGCTCGGGCATCGGCCGCTCGGCCAGGGTGCGCAGCGGCAATTCGAGCCAGAAGAGCGCGCCGGCCCCGGGCTCGCTCTCGCAGCCGATGGCGCCGCCCATGGCGGCAGCGAGGCGCGCGGTGATGGCGAGGCCGAGGCCGGTGCCCAGCCCTTCGCTCTCGCCATGGGGGGAAATCTGCGTGAAGTCGCGGAAGAGCAAATGGCGCTTGTCGTGCGGCACGCCGGGGCCGCTGTCCTGCACCTCAATGCGCAGGCCCTGCTGATGCCGCGCAAGCGTCCGCACCCGCAGGTCCACGCGGCCGCCATCGGGGGTGAACTTCACCGCGTTGGAGAGCAGGTTCAGTAGCATCTGGCGCAGGCGCATCGCATCCGCCTCGACCATCTCCGGCATGGCGGGCGAGAGGTCGAGCGAGAGGCGCAGGCGCTTGCGGTCCACATCGGGCGCCATGAGGCCGGCGCAGGCCTCAAACAGCGGGCGCAGCGCCACGGGCCTGAGGTCGAGGTCGAGCTGCCCGGCCTCGATCTTCGTGAGGTCCAGCAGGCGGTTCACCAGCTCGCGCAGGTGGCCGCCGGCGTCATGCAGCAGGCGGAGCTGGTCGCGCTGGGTGTGGCCCAGGTTGTTGTCCTGCATCAGCGCCTGGGCGAAGCCCAGCATGGAGTTCAAGGGCGTGCGCAGCTCATGCGACATGCGTGCGAGGAACATGCCCTTGGCCACGTCCTCGGCATGGGCGGCGTCACGCGCGCGGGCCAGCTCCTCGTTCGCGCGCTTCAACTCGGTGATGTCGGTGCGGATGCCGATCGTGCCGCCATCGGGCGTCATGCGCTCGGTGATCAGGATCCAGCGGCCATCCGGCAGCAAGGATTCGAGCGGCGCGCCCTTGGAGCGGCGCCAGCGCACCATCTCGTCAATCGCGGCCTCGATGTCGCCCGTCAGTTGCGGGAACTGCCCGCGCAGCGCGCCCTCGCGCATGATGTCGCGGAAGGAGGCGCCCTCGCGGATGAAGGGGGCGGAGAGGGCGTACATCTCGCGGAAGCGCTGGTTGCAGATCACCAGCCGGTCATCCGGGCCGAAGAGCACGAAGCCGTCGCTCATGCTGTCCAGGGCGTTCGCCAGGGTGGTGCGCCAGCGGTCGCGATCGCCCTCGGTGCGCTCGCGCTGGCGCAGCATGATGGAGAGCAGCCCGGCCAGGGTGATGATGAGCAGGCCGAAGGCGGCCGAGAACAGGATGGCGGGCCAGCGGTCGGACGACCAGGTGGCGAGTGCCGCCTCGCGCGTCATGGTCACGCGGATGGTCAGGTTGCCGTAGAGGGTGGGCCGGGTCAGCGCCACCACGGGGGGCTCGGCCGCCGGGTCCGGGCGGGTCGCGATCTGCGCCTCCTCATGCGGCAGCGCGGCCAGCAGCAGGCCGTCATTGCGCATCAGCGTGATCCGCAGGCCCGGCGCATCCCCGCCGGAAGCGAGAAGCTGGCTGAGATTGGCGAGCGGGATCTCGGCCATCGCGGTGGCGTTGGGCAGGCCCGCGATGGTCACGGGGTGTGCGAAGAACAGGCCCCACTCGCGCGAGGCGGGGTTGCGGATGGGGCCGCCGATGCGAAGCCCGCCTTCATGCAGGCCGGATTCGTTGAAGGTCGGCCCGGTCGGTCCCGGCAGGCGGCGGCGGCGATAGACGCTGAGGGCGGTGGCGACGGCCTGGCCGGTCGAATCCAGCACCAGGATGTCGCGGTAGATAAGGTTCTGGTTGTTCAGCTCCTGCAGCACTTCGCTCGCGCGGTTGGCGTCGAAGCGGCCGTCGCGCGCGGGGCCCAGGATGACCGGCAGGCCAAAAAGCAGGGATTCGACCTGGGTGAAGTGCCGGTTGATGTTGGCTTCCACCGCGCGGCCGATGCGCTCCACCGTCTGGTTGGCCTGGGCCAGCGCCTCCTGCCGGCCGCGTTCCACCATCAGCCCGGTGGCCAGCGCCTGCACGAGCAGGATGGCCACGGCAGCGCCGAGGACGGTGCGGCGGAGCGAGCGGGTCAAGGGTGAATCAGGTCCGGCACGGCCGCCCGGCGCCCGGCGCGGCTTCTCCCGGGCCGGGCTGCGGGGCCATGCGTCGCATGATCACCGCCGCCGGACGCTTTCGCCGCGGGTGGAGCTTGCAGACACATAGATGCCCTGGAACTTGGATTTGTCTCTGATGGTGAAAGTTATCTGCCCGGATGTGATTCCACAACGAAAGAAGCCCGGATTCAGATGTTTGTAGAGAAGTGTTGCCCTGGAGACTCAGAACCCCTGGCGCGCCAGGGCGTCCAGCGCCTGGCCGAAGCCCCGGGTGGAGAAGGGCAACGCCACCTCGCCCCCCAGCGCGTCGCGGTATTCCAGGCGTCCCTGCGCCTCCCGCGCGCGAAGGCGGGTGAGCTGCGCGGCGCTGACATCCGCCTCCGCCACGCAGCCGCGCGGGCCGCAGGCGCGCAGCGTGACCGGGATGGCCGCGCCCCGGTCGGGCAACTGAATGAGCATCGGGGCGGCCACCGTCACATTGGCAGGGATCAGGACGATGAGGCGCATGGGATCGCCGCGTTGCGCCCGGCCGAAGGCGAACTGCGCCACGGGCTGGCGCCGCTGGTCCTGCAGGGATTGCAGCACCTCGCAGCCGCGCGGGCCGGTGGGCCGGGTCTCGCAGCGCAGCACCCAGTCACCGAAGCTGGCATTGGTGACGTTGGGCGGGGGTGCGGCCGGCGCGGCACCTTGGCCCCAGCCGGGGGCGGGCACGGCCAGCAGCCCCGCCGCCAGCGCCATCGTCCCTAGCCGCATCGCTCGCCCCACCCGTTTCATGACCGCAGTCTAGCCGGGCCGGGGCCGGGGCGCGATGCAGGGGAATGTGACGAATGCCAACAAGTCATGGCCGGGGCCCCTTGGACAAGCGCGCAACGGGTGGTAAGGCCCTCCGCGTCGGAGCGTAGCGCAGTCTGGTAGCGCACCAGTCTGGGGGACTGGGGGTCGTGGGTTCGAATCCCGCCGCTCCGACCATCGCGGCCTTTCCCCGAGCTTCCCCCAGCCTCCCGCGGAGAGCCGCACTTGGACCAGAGCACGCCCGAAGCCCTCAAGACGGATGCCGCCCATGAGGCCGTCCGCCGCCGCAGCTTCGCGATCATCGCCCACCCCGACGCCGGCAAGACCACGCTGACCGAGAAGCTGCTGCTCAAGGGCGGCGCCATCCAGTTGGCGGGCCAGGTGCGCGCCAAGGGCAACCGCCGCTCCACCCGTTCGGATTGGATGAGCATCGAGCAGGATCGCGGCATTTCCGTCGCCACCTCGGTCATGACCTTCGAGCGTGACGGCCTGATCTTCAACCTGCTGGACACGCCGGGCCACGAGGACTTCTCCGAAGATACCTACCGCACGCTGACCGCCGTGGACGCGGCGGTGATGGTGCTGGATGCCGCCAAGGGCATCGAGGCGCAGACGCTGAAGCTCTTCGAAGTCTGCCGCCTGCGCGACATTCCCATCATCACCTTCATCAACAAGATGGACCGCGAGGGGCGGGACCCGCTGGAGCTGCTCGACGAGATCGAGAAGACCCTGGCGCTCGACGTCTCGCCCGCCGCCTGGCCGGTGGGGCAGGGGCGGGAGCTGATCGGCGTCTATGACCTGCTGGACCCCGCCTTGCGGATGCTGGACACGGCCGATGGCAGCCATATTCCGCTCTCGGGCCTGGAAGACCCGGCGCTGGAGAAGCTGGTGCCGCCGGCGCTGCTGACGGAGTTGCGGGATCAGGCGGGACTCGTGACGGGCGGCTACCCGGAATTCGACGAGGAAGCCTTCCTGCAAGGCACGATGACGCCCGTCTTCTTCGGCAGCGCCCTGCGCGATTTCGGCGTGGGGCATCTGCTGGACGGGTTGGCGCGGCTGGCCCCGCCGCCCCGCCCGCGCGCCGCCGATGCGCGGATGGTCGCACCGGGAGAGCCGAAGCTGACAGGCTTCGTCTTCAAGGTGCAGGCCAATATGGACCCGCAGCACCGCGACCGCGTGGCCTTTTTCCGCATCTGCTCCGGCCGGCTGCAGAAGGGCGCGCGGCTGCTCCAGGTCCGCACCGGCAAGCAGGTGCCGGTGAACGCCCCGCTCTTCTTCTTCGCCAAGGACCGCCAGGTGGCGGAGGAGGCCTGGCCGGGCGATGTGGTGGGCATCGCCAACCACGGCACGCTGCGCATCGGCGACACGCTGACCGAGGGCGAGCCGATCAATTTCCGCGGCGTCCCCTCCTTCTCGCCCGAGCATCTGCGCCGCGTGCGCCTCGATGACCCGATGCTGGCCAAGAAGCTGAACAAGGCGCTGGAACAGCTCGCCGATGAGGGCGTGGTGCAGATCTTCCGCCCGCTCGATGGATCACCGCCCGTGATCGGCGTGGTGGGTCTTCTCCAGATTGACGTGCTGCAAAGCCGGCTGAAGGTGGAATACGGCGTGCCGGCCGGCTTCGAGCACACGCAGTGGGAATATCTCCGCTGGGTGACTTCGGAGGATCGCGACGCCGTCTCGCGCTTCAGCCAGTTCAACCGCAGCGAATTGGCCGAGGATCACGACGGCGCGCTGGTGGCGCTGTTTACCTCGGACTGGCGCCGCAAGCGCGCGGAGGAGGAGTGGAAGATGCTGAGCTTCCATGCGCTGCGGGAGCAGCACGCGCTGCCCGAGAAGAAGTAGCAGGGCTCAGCCGGCCGGGGCCGCCTCACGCGTGACGCGCCAGACCGTGTTGGTCAGGTCATCGCAGATGATGAGCGCGCCGCGCGGATCCACCGTGACGCCCACCGGTCGGCCGCGGGCATTTCCTTCCGCATCCAGGAAGCCCCAGACGAAATCCACCGGCTCGCCCACCGGCCTGCCATCCCGGAACGGCACGAAGGCGACCTTGTAGCCGGAGGGTGGCGTCCGGTTCCAACTGCCATGCTCGCCGACGAAGACGCCCTCGGCGAAACCCTCGCCCATGGCCGGCGTCGAGAAAGCCAGGCCGAGTGCGGCCACATGCGCGCCCAGGCTGTAGTCGGGCGCGATGGCGGCCGCCACCTTCGCCGGACTCTGCGGCTGGGCCCGCCGGTCCACATTCTGGCCCCAATAGCTGTAGGGCCAGCCATAGAAGGCGCCCTCGCGCACGGAGGTCATGTAGTCCGGTACCAGATCGGGGCCGATCTCGTCGCGCTCATTCACGACGGCCCAGAGCTCGCCGCTTTGCGGATGGATCGCGAGGGCCGTGGGGTTGCGCAGCCCCGTCGCATAGGGGCGATGCGCGCCGGTCGCGGCGTCGATCTGCCAGATCATGGCGCGGTCCTCTTCGGCCATCATCCCGCGTTCGGTGATGTTGCTGTTGGAGCCGATGCCGACATAGAGGAAGCGCCCATCGGCGCTGGCGGCCAGGGCTTTCGTCCAGTGATGGTTGATGGCGGAGGGCAGCAGCGCCACCAGGCGCGGCGGGCCGCTCGCCTCGGTCTGGCCCTCGGTGTAGCCGAAGCGCACCAGCGCATCCTGGTTGGCCACGTAGAGGGCGCCGTTGACCAAGGCCAGCCCGTAGGGCGCGTTCAGGTTCTCGGCGAAGATGCGGCGGATTTCGTAGGTGCCGTCGCCATCCGCATCGCGCAGCAGCGTCAGGCGCTGGCCCCCGCGCACGGAGCTGCGTCCGAGCCGCTTGATGAAGCCTGCGATGAAATCCTTGGGCCGCAGCGGGGGCGCGGAACCGCCCGATCCCTCCGCGACAAGGATGTCGCCGTTGGGCAGAAGCAGCGTCTGGCGCGGGATCATCAGCTCCGTGGCGATCGCCTGGATCCGATAGCCCGGCGGCACCTGCGGCATGTCCTCTCCCCACACCGCGGGGCGGGGGATGGTCATGTCGGGCAGCAGGCCGCTGCGAGGGGGCGGCAGGGTCGGGTTGGCGCCGCGGTTCGGCGTGGCGGGCTGCTCGTCACAGGCGGTGAGCGCCATCGCGCCCGCGATCAGGCTTCTGCGGTTCATCGGGCATCTCCTCGACGGCCAGGGGCGTAGCCCAGCCAGGCGGCGGCCAGGGCCAGCAGCAAGGTCACCGCCGAGAGGATGATCCCCTCCGGCATGGTGGCCCAGGCGTCCTTGGCATGGATGAAGGCGTTGACGAGGCCAACCACGCTCATGAGCAGCAGCGCCACGACGTGCAGGACAGGGCGGCGGCGCTCGATGGGCGGTGCGCGAAACAGGCGGATCAGGGCCCAGAGCACCACCGGCACGCTCGCCAGCAGCCCGCCGGCGATGAGCCAGGACGCGAAATTCGCCCATTGCAGTTCATAGCTCTGCACATAGGCCCAGTCGCTCAGCAGGGCGCCCAGAAACAGCGGCACGGGACGGCCGAGAAGGATGGCGTGAAGGGGATGTAGGCCTCTTGCTCCGGCCGTCGCTGCCATGGGGGCTCCTGCCGCTCCGAGGCGCATGGTGCGCACTCTCCGGGCATGAACGCCCGGCGGCCGGAATGGTTCCGGCCGCCCTTGGATGGAAGCCTAGGCCACGATCCCCGCCGCGATCTTCTCCGCCGTCATCATGGTCGGGAAGTTGGTGTTGGCGCAGGGCACGACGGGGAAGATCGAGGCGTCGACCACGCGCAGCCCTTCGATGCCCCTGACGCGGCCTTCGGGATCCACCACGGCGCGCGGATCATCCTCGGCGCCCATCCGGCAGGAGCAGGAGGCATGCCAGACGCCGATCGCGGCCTTGCGGATGAAGCCCTCCAGCGCCGCGTCATCGGTCATCACCTCGTCGAAGCGATAGCCCTCGATCACGAAGCGATCGATGAATCGCGAGCGCAGGAAGCCCGGCCCATCCATCACCGCGCTGATGACGTTCGTCAGGAAGCGGTTCTTCGCATTGATGACGCCGAGCTTGCGGACGCGGTCGGTGTAGCTGGCGGGGAAGTGGTCGGTGGTGACCTGGCCGAGTTCGCCGCTCATCTGGATCGCGGCCATCATGCGGAAGCCGGTCATCAGGCGTTCCAGGTCCCGTGTGTCGGAGAGGAGGTTGAACTCCACCACCGGCTCGGCCTGCCAATCGCGCGAGGCGAGGCGCACTTGCCCGCTTTCGGAATAGGTCTTGTTCACCCAGAGCAGCAGCGAGGCGACCTGCTTGCCCACCGCATGCCAGGCCGATTTGCTGACGGCGGCCGCGAACATGTCGCCGGGCGGAATGCCATCCAGCCCCGAGGAATAGCGCAGCCCGACCAGGATGTGCCGCCGCGTGCGCTCATCCACCCGCGCGCCACGGCGGAGGTAGGAGGAGAGCGAGACCGAGGGGTGGTCCATCAGCCCCTGGCCCACGCCAGGGAGGTTCTGCAGCACCTCGATCCCCATCTCGCGCAGGTGCGCGGCGGGGCCGATGCCGGCGCGCATCAGATGGGCGGGGGAATGGATGGCGCCGCAGGAGAGGATGATCTCACGCCCGCGGAATTCCTGCTCCTGGCCTTTGACCAGGGCCACGACGCCGACGCAGCGATTCCCCTCGAAGATGAGGGACTTCACCTGGGTCTCCGTCGAGATGGTCAGGTTCTCCCGCGCGCGGGTCGAGCGGTCGAGATAGCCCATCGCCGCCGAGGCGCGCTGTTCGCCCTCGTTCGAGATGGTCATCGGGAAATACCCGTCCTCGAAGAACCCGTTCTGGTCGGGCAAGAACTTGAAGCCGGCGGCCTTGAAGGCCTCTGCGGCGGCCTTGGCGTGATTGTTCCAGTCAGACGGCGGGATGCGGCGGACGGGGATGCGGCCTTCCTTGCCATGGAAGGGGCCGTCGAAATCGAGGTCGCGCTCCACCTTCTTGAAGAAGGGCAGCACTGCATCCCAGTTCCAGCCGGTGGCACCGCGCTCCGCCCACTCATCGTAATCGGTGGGCGCGCCGCGATTGGCGAGCTGGCCGTTGATCGAAGAACCGCCGCCCAGCACCCGCGCCTGTTCATACTTGCGCAGTGGCGGGCGGTCTTCCGGGCGGTTGTGCGGGACGATCTGGGTGTGAACCTTCAGCTCGGTCCAGTGGAAGCGAGGGTCGAAATAGGCGGTGCCGGGGTAGCTGTCCTTGATCTCGGCGGGTTCCTCGCCGGGGGGCGTGTCAGGCCCGGCCTCGCAGACCAGCACCTTGCGGTGGCTTTGCGCCGAAAGGCGATGCGCCAGGACGGAACCGGCGGAACCGCCGCCGACGATGATGGTGTCCCACATGCGGGTCTCCACGCCTCCCAGATCTGGCCGCCGGTGCTCCGATGGCCTTTGCGTTGGGCTTGGAATCTGCACGGGAACGGCTTGCGTGTAAAACGCCCGCCGCGCGCGCAAGGTAGCACTGGGCGGCGGGCGGCCCTGGCCTCAGTCGAGCCAGATCACGGCCTCGACCTCGAAGAGCATGGGGTCGAGCGCCAGCTTGGGGACGGGCACCAGCGTCTGCGCCGGCAACGCCTCGCCGAAGATGCGCTGCACGGCCTGGGTCAGCGGGCCAAGCTTCGCCATGTCATGCTCCACCACGAAGAGCGTGAGCTTGACCACTTGGCGGGGCGTTGCGCCAAGCGCCGCCAGGACCGCCAGGAGATTGCCATAGGCGAGGTCCACTTGGCGGGCGAAATCCGGTGGGAAGACGCCCTGCGCATCCGAACCGCCCTGACCCGAGATGAAGGCGAGGCGGCCGGTGGCCGGAGTGACCAGGGCCGTGCTGTAGCCATGCGGGGTGGGGTCATGCAGGCCGGCCGGGTTGACGATGCGAGGCATGGTGTCGCGAGGTGTCATGCGCAATCTCCGAGTTGGGTTGGACATGCCCCGGATGCGGCCCAATGGTGCCAGAAACTGGCACCATTCGTGATAGCCTCCGCACATGGTCCCCCGTCTCCGACATGACGCCATCGTGCGCCTGCTCCGCCGCCAGGGCAGCGCGACCGTTCAGGAACTGGCGCGCGAGGTCGACGCCTCCCGCCGCACCATCCTGCGCGACATCGGCGCGCTGCGGGAGCAGGGCTTCGTCATCTATTCCGAGCCGGGGCGGGGCGGTGGGCTGCAACTGGACCCGCAATCGGTGCAGACCAGCCCGCGGCTTTCCGTGCCGGAGGTCTTCGCCCTCCTCATCAGCGTTGCCGCCATGCGCGCCAGCGGCGCCTTGCCCTTCTCGGGCCTGGCCGATGCCGGGCTCGCCAAGATCGAGCGGGCCCTGCCCCCGGACAAGGTGCGGGACCTGCGGCGCTTTCTCGATTGCCTCCATGTCGGGCGGCTCTCGCCGCAACAGGATGTCTCGGCGCTCGGCCCGATGGATGCGGCACTGCTGCCGGCCTTCGAGACGGCATTTCTCCAGCGGCTCCGCCTGCGCTTCCGCTACCGGGACGCTAAGGGGGCCGTCACCGGGCGCGAAGTCGAGCCCCAGGCGATACTGCTGCTGCCGCCCCTTTGGTATCTGGTCGCCTGGGATCCGGCGCGGGAGGATTTTCGCCATTTCCGGATGGACCGGATCAGCCGGCCGACCATCCTGGGGGGGCCGCCCTTCCGGCGCCGGCGCGTGCCCTTCGAGGCGGATGTCTGCCCCTTCCGCGAGCTGCCGCGCTGAGCGCGGCAGCTCTTTGTGCGCTTACGCGGGTTCCTTGGCCCGGTCGGCCATCATCTGCTGGAAGGCGGGGCGCGCATGGCAGGCGGTGAGCCAGGCCTTCACATGCGGCGCCGCATCGAACAACTCCTTCGCCGGGGCGGCGTAGCGGATGACTTCCGCCAGGTTGATGTCGGCCACCGTGAAGCGCCCGCCCACCACGAAGCCGGTCTTGGCGAGTGCCGCATCCAGCACGGCGAAGGGCGCGCGCAGCGCCTCGATGGAGGCCTGGGCCAGCGCCGCGTCACGCTCGGCCTCGGGCTTGGCCAACATGTTGTAGAGGATCTGGATGGTGTGCGGCTCGGCCTCGGTCATCGCCCAGATGGACCAGGCGGTCATCTGCGCATCCTCGCGCAGATCGGCCGGCGCCAGAGGGCCGCCATGCTTCTTGGCCATGTAGAGGTTGATGGCGAGCGATTCGACCAGCACCAGCCCGTCATCCTCCATGGCCGGGATGCGGCCATTGGGGTTCACCTTGAGGAATTCCGGCGAGCGCGTGTTGATCTGGGCGCCGGGCGCCAGCGGATCGGGCAGGTTGTAGGCCTGCGTCACCGGCACATGGCGGAAGGGGATGCCCGCCTCCAGCGCCAGCCAGATGTTGCGCGTGGCGCGTGAGCGATAGACGCCGTAGATGGTGATCATGCGGATGTTTCCTCAGGATTGCCCTGGAGCTTCGCATGATCGCCCCGTGGAGGGGAGGGGGCTTCACCCCAGCATGGCGCCGACCATCAGTGTGACATTGTGGCGCATCATCGCCTCATAGGTGGCGGCCGGCCCGTCAGGGCCGGAGAGCGCATCGGCATAGAGCCGCCCGCGGATGGTGACGCCGGCTTCTTCCGCCAGGCGGCGAAGCGTCGCGGGGTTGGCCATGTTCTCCATGAAGACGGCGGTGATGTTCTGGGCGCGGATCTGGCGGATCAGCGCCGCCACCTGCTGGGCCGAGGGCTCGGATTGCAGGCCGACCCCCTGCGGCGCCAGGAAGCGCACGCCATAGGCGGCGCCGAAATAGGCGAAGGCGTCGTGGCTGGTGATGACGATGCGCCGCGCCTCCGGCACGCGGGCGATTTCGGCGCGCACCCAGGCGTCCAGCGCCTCCAGCCGGGCGATGGCGGCGGTGGCGCGGGCGCGGTACTCGGCTTCGCCCGGCGCATCGGCGCGGCGCAGCCCGGCCTCGATGTTGCGCAGGTACCCGATGGCGAGGCGCGCATCCTGCCAGGCATGCGGGTCCTGGCTGCCATGGTTGTGACCCGGCTGCGGCGCGGCACGGCGCAGTGTGATGCCCTCGGTCGCCATCACGTTCACGCCGGAAAAGCCGCTGGAGGCGATCAGCCGGTTGAACCAATTGTCGAAGCCGCCCCCGTTGCGCAGCACGAGGCGCGCGCCGCGCACCGCCGCGGCATGGGACGGCCGGGGCTGGAAGTGGTGCGCATCCACATCAGGCCCGGCGATGACGCGGATTTCCATGCGCTCGCCCGCCACGTCGCTCAGCAGATCGCCCAGGATGGAGAAGGACGCGACGGCGAGGGGGCGCGGCTGCGCGGCAGCGAGGCAGGGCAGCAGGAGGCCGGGGGCTGCCAGGAGGGCGCGGCGATGCATCGGGCGGGGTCCAAGATAGGTTATGATATAACTTATCTGGACCGAAACCGGTCGCTGTTCAACGCCCGAAGAGGCGTTTCAGCCAGCCGCGCAGGCCCTCGCCGCGCTTTATGCTTTTTTGGTGGGCCACATGCGGGCGCCGGGCCGGCGGCGGCAGCGCGGTGGCGACGCTGTGGCGGCCGGTGTCCTGCGCCTCGATTAGCCGGAGTTCGAGCATGACCACCTGAACGACCGGCTCGGGCGGGTTTTCGCGCATCAGGGCATGGGCGGTCTCGGCCGCGTCGTCCCAGGCTTCGGCGCGGCGCAGCGCATCCACGACGCGGACCCGCTGCTCGGCGTCCAGCGGCGGGCCGCTGCGCCACAGCGCCACCGCCTCGAGCCGCCAGGCGCTGGCAAGTTCGTGCTGGCCGAGGTCATCGGCGATCCAGGCGGCGTGCAGCGTGGCTTCGGCCGCGGCATGAAGGGCGCCCGTCTCCTCCAGCACCAGGGCCCAGGCGAGGAAGCGGCGGGCCAGCGGCGGGTGCGAGGCGTCGTTCAGCAGGGCGCGGAAATTGGCCGCCCCCACGGCCTGGGCGGCGGCCGGGTGGGCCTGGGTGATGTCCGGCGCCGAATAGCCGCAATGCGGACATTGCTGCAGCCAGCGCGCCATGGTGCCGCGGATGGGCTGGCCCGGCCGGAGGTCGAGGTCGGGGGCCTGCTCGGGGGCTGAGGGGCGGAAGGCAAGCTGCCGGCTCTCCGTCCCGCAGACGCCGCAAACCACGCCTTGCGGCGCGGTGGAGGTGGAGCCGGGGGCGGGGCGGGGTTGGGCCATGGGGCTAATCTAGGCATGCCGGGGCGTTTGGCGAAGGGGTCATGCCGCGGGGGTTGCTTGCAATCTGGCGCGGGTGCTTGCAAGGAGCGGGGGCGCCCGCCTGGCGCGCCACGCCGGTCATGCCCGATCCAGGACGCCCATGGTGAACATCCCGCCCCCGCTGCATGACCTGCCAAGCGACCCTTCGGCGCGGTTCGATGCGTGGGCCACCGGCATCCGGCGCGAGTTGTCGTTCTGGATGGAGTGGGCCAGGACCCGGGGCAGCCAGTGGCCGGCGGAATTCGCGCAGCGCATGGATCCCGCGACGCGGCTTGCCCGCGGCATCAGCGACCACGCGACCAAGGCCGGGCTCACGCATCTGCGCCTGCTGGATGTGGGGGCGGGGCCCATGACCTGGCTGGGCCATGTCCCGCCGAAGGGAATGAGCGTTGATCTCGTCGCCTGCGACCCGCTGGCCGATGCCTATGCCCAGTGCCTCGACAGCCTGGGGCTGGTGCCGCCCGTGCCGGTGCAATTCGCCCTCGCTGAGGAATTGTCGGCCGTCTTCGCCCCGGAATCCTTCGACATCGTGCATTGCCGCCAAGCCCTCGACTGCTGCTACGACCCGGCGCGCGCCCTGGTCGAGATGCTGCGGCTCGTGAAGGTCGGCGGCGCGATGATGATCTTCAACATGCCCAACCAGGCGGCGGCCGAGGGCTATCTCGGCTTTCGCCAGTACAATCTTGAGGTCGTGGAGGAGCGGCTCTTCCTGTGGCGCGGTGCCGCGCGCTGGAGCCTGGAGGAATTGCTGCCGGCCGGCACCGAAATCAGCGTCCACGACCGGGGGCAGATCTCGGCCGTCGTGACCAAGCGCGAGCCCTTCCCGCCGCAGGCCGCGGGCTGGCTCGGGACACAGGCCGGGGAGGCGTGGCGCGCCCGGGTCAACCGCGCGATCCGCGCGGCGATGGGCTGGCAGCGCGGGGTATCGCCCCAGGGTGCCCCGCGGGCCCTGATCGCCGGTGGGGAGCTGGCCCATGGCGGGTGACAAGTCGCTCGAGACCCGCGCGGCCATCGCGCGTGACTGGCAGGAGAATGGCTATTATCAGTCCGCCGATTCGGCAGCGTGGCTGGCGCCCTTCTGGGGCGCGCGCAGCCCCTTCCTGGCGCTGTTCAACCAGCTCGACCTCACGCGGGTGATCGAGCTCGCCTGCGGTCATGGCCGCCATGCCGCGCAGATCCTGGACCGGGCGGGCGAGATCACCCTGGTCGACATCGTGCCGGCCAATATCGAGGCCTGCCGCGCCCGCTTCGCCGGGCGCGCCAACCTCCGCTACGTCGTCAATGCCGGAGACGACCTGCCCGGCTGCCCCGATGGCGCCTTCACCGCACTCTACAGCTATGACGCCATGGTGCATTTCGAGCTGCTGGACGTCATCGCCTATCTGCGGGAGGCGTATCGCGTCTTGCGGCCCGGCGGGCGTGCGCTGCTGCACGTCTCGAACAACATGCAAAATCCGGGTGGCTTCTACCACCAGAACACGCATTGGCGGAATTTCGGCAGCCTGGACGTGGTGCGGCATCTGGCCGACCGCCTGGGCTTCACCATCCTGGAGCACCGGGAGATCGACTGGCCGGACGCGCCCGCCCTGGATGGGCTGATCCTGCTCGAGCGGCCGTGACGGCGGAAGACGCTGGAGATGCCCGGCGCGCCATGGCTATATGTCGCCTCCCGAGACCCTGCACCTGGACCCCAGCCCCGTATGCCCCGCGGTGACCTCTTCCCCGATATCGCTCCATTCGAGACCGGCCTGCTGCCGCTGGGCGACGGCCATGTCATGTACTGGGAGCAGGTGGGCAATCCGCGCGGCCAGCCGGTGCTCTTCCTGCATGGCGGCCCGGGGGCGGGGGCGGGCGCCGTGCATCGCCGCTTCTTCGACCCCACGCATTGGCGCCTCATCATCTTCGACCAGCGTGGCGCCGGCCGCTCTCGCCCGCTTGGCGAATTGCGCGCCAACACCACGCCACACCTGGTGCAGGACATCGAGACGCTCAGGAACTTCCTCGGCATTGAGAAGTGGCTGCTCTTCGGCGGCTCCTGGGGGTCCACCCTGGCGCTCGCCTATGCCCAGGCGCATCCCGCCTGTGTCACGGGCTGCGTGCTACGCGGGGTCTTCCTCGGCCGTGACGATGAGGTGGACTGGTTCCTCTACGGGCTGCGCCGCATCTTCCCCGATGCCTGGGCCGCCTTCGCCGAACATATCCCGGAGGGCGAGCGGCATGACCTGCTCGCCGCCTACCTGACCCGCCTGACCGACCCCGAGCCCGCGGTCCACCTCATGGCCGCGCGGGCCTGGAGCCATTACGAGGGCAGCTGCTCGACCCTGCTGCCGAGCCCGGAGACGGTCGCCTCCTTCGCGCAGGACCGCACGGCGCTCGGCCTCGCGCGGATCGAGGCGCATTACTTCGCGCACAAGCTCTTCCTGCGGGAGGGCGGGCTGCTGGCCGGCATGCAGCACATCGCGCAGATCCCGGCGGAGATCATCCAGGGTCGCTATGACATGGTCTGCCCCGCCGAGACCGCCTTCGAGCTCGCGGCGCATTGGCCGCGCGCGCGGCTGACGGTGGTGCCCGATGCCGGGCATTCGGCGCTGGAGCCGGGCATCCGCACCGCGCTGGTGAGTGCCGTCGAGCGCTTCCGCCGCCGCTGAGCTGGCGCGGGGCTCCGCAAATCCGACCTGACGGCCATGCGGCGCGCGCATCCGTCGCCCGGTGGCTGGTCGTCGCGCGCGATTCGCCGAGCGACGCCACGGCTCTGCTGGCCGTGCGGCCGGCGCCGCGGCCTGCGCCGCAGGCCGTGCGACTGTCGCGATCCGGTTCCTTCACCGGTGCTGATTGACAGCACGCAGCGAAACCGCTTGAACCCGCCCGCTTCCATCGGACGCGTCGGTTTCGGCCTGCGCGGTTCTGCGGAGGGGTGCCCGAGTGGCTAAAGGGGACGGACTGTAAATCCGTTGGCTTGCGCCTACGCTGGTTCGAATCCAGCCCCCTCCATATTCCCCGGTGGCAGTGGGTCTCTTCCGCCCGCGACCGTGTTTTGGTCGTGCGCGCGAGGGGCTCCTCGGTTATCCTCACCACCGCTTCGGCGCGGGTGTAGCTCAATGGTAGAGCACCAGCCTTCCAAGCTGGCTACGGGGGTTCGATTCCCCTCACCCGCTCCAACCTTCGGGGCATGGCGGGTTGGTGCTCCCAGGCGGCCCTCCCCGTGTCCATGCGGCTTCTGGAACGATCATTCTCGGAGCTTACGATGGCCAAGGCGAAGTTTGAGCGGAACAAGCCGCACTGCAACATTGGGACGATCGGCCATGTCGATCATGGCAAGACGTCCCTGACGGCGGCGATCACGAAGGTGCTGGCGAAGTCCGGTGGTGCGTCCTTCACGGCGTATGACCAGATTGACAAGGCGCCTGAGGAGCGTGCGCGCGGCATCACGATCTCGTCGGCGCATGTCGAGTACGAGACAGCCAACCGCCACTATGCG
>JBHYCX010000004.1:30729-359448 GCA_051861325.1 Roseococcus sp. | reverse complement strand
CCAACCACGCATCCCAATCCAGACAGCAAATCAATAACCATCTGCACAACAGATTTAATTGTGAAACAACTTGGCCGTCCCAACCGGAGACCGATTGGAGCACCCAACCCATCTTTTCAGATGGTCGCGGATTCGACCGCGAAGGACGTGGACCGTAGCATAATCTCTGCCGCAGTCAAGCTCTTCGTGGGCGGAACCCTCACCACCAAGGTCTCCCTCGGCGGTGAGAGGTATCTAGGGGAGAGACGCGGAACTGTAAAGCGCCTCTTCCCCAATTCAGCGCATAGGCACCATGCGTCCCATGCGACTTGCGCAGCCCTCGCCGATTCGCGCGGCGCTCAGCTATCCACGCGGATGTTGTTCTCGGTGATCACGCGGCCCCACTTCGTGATCTCCTCCTGCAGGAAGCGGCCGCATTCCTCGGGCGTGCTCGCCACGATGTCGCAGCCTTGCTCCTCGATGCGGGACTTCACCGCCGGCTCGTTCAGGACGGCCACCAGCGCTTCGTTCATCTGCCGCACCAGGGGCGAGGGCGTGCCAGCGCGCCCCAGCATGGCCCACCAGGTGGGCGCCTCGAAGCCCGCGAAGCCCTGCTGGGCGAAGGTTGGCGTCCCCGGGACGTGACGGCTGGGCGTTGCGGTGGTCACACCCAGCGGCCGCAGCACGCCCGAGCGGATGTGCTGGCTGACGATCACGACATTGGTCATGAACAGCGGCACATGGCCTGCCACTGCGTCCTGCACGGCGGGTCCGCCGCCGCGATAGGGCACATGGACGATGCGGAAGTTGCCCTGCTGTTGCAGCAGCGTCGTCGAGACATGCGCAAGCCCGCCCACGCCCGAGGTCGCGTAATTGAGCGTGTCCGGCGCGCGGCGGGCCGCTTCCATCACTTCCTGGAAGCTGCGGTAGGGCGTTGATTGATGCGCCACCATCGCAAGTGGCCCCGAGGCGACATGGCAGACCGGAACGAAGGCCTCCATGGTGCGGAAGGGCAGGCGCATCACGGTCTCGTTCGTGCTCTGCGTGTCGTAGACGAAGGTCCAGGTGCTGCCATCGGCCGGCGCGCGCGCGGCCTCGATCGCACCCGTGGCGCCCGAGGCGCCGCCACGGTTGTCGATCACGACCTGCCGGCCCAGCATCTCACCCAGCCGAGCCTGGAAGAAGCGGGCTATGGTGTCGGTCGAGCCACCCGGAGGCCAGGGCACGATCAGGCGCAGCGGCCTTTCGGGAAAGCCCGCGCCGAGGCTTTGGGCATGAAGCAATGCGGGGGCGGCAAGGCCGGTCCCGGCCAAGCTGACGAATAGGCGCCGATTCAACATGTAACCTCCCGGTTGCTTTTCTACGAAAACCGGAATGACATGCCGGAAAGCCCGGCGGCTTGGCAAGTCTGCTCAGCTCTCCGTGCGGATATTGTTGGCGCGGATCACCTCGCCCCATTTGGTGATTTCATTCCGGATGAAGGCCTCGGTCTCAGCCGGGTTGGCGGCGACGATCTCGGCCCCCTGTTCGGCCATGCGGGCCTGAACCGCCGCCTCGCCCAACGCCTGTCGGAGGGCGACCTGCATGCGGGCGTTGATCGCGGCCGGGATGCCCGCGGGCCCCACCATCACCCAATAGGTCAGCGCCTCGAAGCCCGGGAAGCCCTGGGCGGCGAAGGTCGGCACCTGCGGCAGGAAGCGGCTGGTCTGGGCCGAGGAGATGCCCAGAGGAATAAGTCGTCCTTCGCGGATATGGCTCAGGATGATCACGATGTTGGACATGAAGAGCGGCACATGCCCCGCAAGCGCATCCTGCAGGGCCGGCCCGCCGCCCCGATACGGCACGTGGCTGATCTTGAAGTCGCCACGCTGCTGCAGCAGCACCGTCGCCACATGCGCGAGCGAGCCCACCCCCGTCGTCGCGTAGCTGAGCGTGTCGGGCCGTGCCTTCGCCGCCTCGATCATCTGGGCGAGCGTGCGGAAGGGCGTGGAGGGGTGCGCCGTCAGCGCATAGGGGCAGGTGCCCAGCAGGGAGCAGAAGGTGAAGGCCTCCATCACCCGGTAGGGCAGGCTCATCAGCGTCTCGTTGCCAGCCAGCGTGTCATTGGCGAGCATCCAGGTGTGGCCGTCCGGCTGGGCGCGGGCCGTCTCGGTCGAGGCGACGGAGCCTGAGGCGCCGGCCCGGTTGTCCACCACCACCGGGCGGCCGAGAATCTCCTGCAGGCGCGGCTGCAGGATGCGCGCGACCGTGTCGTTCGAGCCGCCCGGCGGGAAGGGAATGATGATGCGGACCGGCTGCTCGGGCCAGGATTGGGCCCAGGCTCCGGTTGCCAGGGCAGGACTGGCGACCAACGAGGCAATGGCGGAACGGCGGCGCATTCTGGCTTCTCCGGTGTGACGGCGGCAACAGATCACAGGGCGTGGCGCCGCCTCAAGGGGCTTGTGCGAAGCCCGCGCGGATCGCCTCGACCAGCGCCTTGCCGCCCGGGGAGAGTGACGCCTCGCCCAACGCCAGCAGGATGCCCATCTCGCCGAGCGGGGGCAGCCCCTCCGCCTCGCCCATCCAGGCGAGGCCCGGCGGGAGGCGCGTGGGCGTGGAAATGGTGAGGGCGAGGCCCGCCAGCGCCACCGCGAAGCAGCCCGATTGCGTGGTGCTGTTGTAGCTGACGCGCACGCGCCGCCCCTCCCGCCCCAGCGCCTCCAGCGCGGCGCGGCGCCAGGTACAGCCGGGATGGGCGGCGGCCAGCGGCAGCGGGTCGCGCTTGTGCAGCGTGGCCCCCTGCGGCCCGACCCAGCGCAGCGGGCCGCGCCACACCTCCTCGCCATCGCGCCCATGGCCTTCCGTCAGCAAGGCGAGGTCGAGATGACCATGCTCCAGGCGCCGGGCGAGTTCCTCGGAGCTCATGCAGAGCACATCCACCTCGATGCCCGGATGGGTGCGAGCGAAGCGGGCGAGGATGCCGGGCAGCCATTGCAGCGCGTAGTCGTCGGGGCTGCCCAGGCGCACCTGGCCGGTCAGGGCCGGGGCGCGGAAGGTGGCGATGATCTCCTCGTTCAGGGCCAGCAGGGTGCGGGCGCGCTCCAGCAGCCAGGCCCCCTTGGAGGTCGGCTCCAGGCCGCGATGGCCGCGGCGCAGCAATTCCTCGCCCAGGATCTCCTCGAGCCGGCGCATCTGCATGGATACCGCGGATTGGGTGCGGCCGATCTTCTCGGCCGTGCGGGTGACGCTCCCGCCCTCGGCGATGAGGACGAAGCTGCGCAGCAGTTCCGGGTCGAGGCCTGCGGGAAGGTTCATGCGCAAACATCACGGTAATTGATGATCATCGTCAAGATTAGTCGTTTGAATGATGATTTCAGGGCTGGGATAACCCAAGGACACTTTCACAGAAGGAAAAGACCATGTCCGCCCAGCTCAGCCCCCTTCCCTCCGCCCTGCGGCTTCCGGCCCGGTTCGGAGCGCCGAAGGTCGGCTTTGCCTGGATGGGTTGGCTGGCCCGCTTCTGGCGCGCCTATGACACCCGCCGCCAACTCACCGAGCTGGATGCGCACCTGCTGCGCGACATTGGCGTGACGCGGCTCGATGCCCAGCTGGAAGCCGCACGCAAGCCTTGGGATCTCCAGGGCGGCTGATCCGGCGCTCAGTGGCCCCAATCCTGGCGGCTGGGGTCTAAGCGGCTGGGGGAGGCGCTGGCCAGCCAGCCCTCCGCCTGCCGCGCGGCCTCCCGCCATGGCCGGCTGCGTGTCGCTGCCGCCGGATGCGGCGTCTTGGCGGCGAGTGGAATGCCAAGGCGCTCCGCCTCGGCCATCGCCTCACGAATGTCGAGGATGAAGACCTGCCGGCGCGCCCCCTCGGCGAGACCGGCCAGGTCCACGCCGGTCATGGCGGCCAGCAGGGGCGCCGCTCCCGGCTGCGGCAGGGCCGTGGTCAATCCCATCACGCGGCCCGTCCGATCCACCACGGGTCCACCGGAAAATCCCATCAGCGCGCCGAGTCCCGCGGTGAAGCCCGGACCGAAGCCCCGCATCTGCACATAGGGCCGCGCCACCCGGCCCTCGGCCAGGGCGCGCCCCAGACCTTCGGGCCCGAGCGCCCAGACCGCCTCCCCCGCCACGGGCAATTCGGGCGCGAGCAGGGCCGGGCGCAGGAAGCCCTCGGGCATGCGCAGCACGGCGAGGTCCATCCGCGAACTTGCCACCACCAGTTGGGCTTGTGCGTCACCCAGTCCATCGGCGCGGCGCAGCGTGACCGGCCCGCCCGCCTGGCGCATGACATGGGCGTTGGTGAGGAGGTGCCGGTCATCCACCGCGATCGCCGCCCCCACGGTGACGCCCCCCGCCTGCAGGCTGGCCAGGCTGTCCCGCGCCACGCGCGCGGCCGGCGTTCCCTCGGCTTGTTGGGCGGGCAAGCCGGCGCATCCCGCAAGCAACAGGAAGCCCAGGAACATCGCGGGAAAGCGGCGCATGTTTTCCGGCATGGCAATGTTTCACCTGCGGCTTGATATCCCCAAGACTGCGAAAAAAAGATTAACAATTTCTGAAAGGTAAGGGCGTTCGACGGAAAACTGAGGTCCTGCCGCCACTCCGGAAGCTTGACCTTCAGGGATCAGGGGGATTAGAACATTTCAAGAACAACATGCTCCTCTCACCCCGCCCCTCCCCGCCCGAATCCGAGCCGTCAGTCCCGGCGGCGATGGACCGCGCCGCCCTGCTGGCGGGGCTGCGGGCGCGGATCGCCCGTTTCGACCCAGGGCTCGAGACCGGCCGCGCCACCCTGCCCCTTTCCCCCGAACTCGACGCCCATCTGCCCTGGGGCGGCCTGCCGCTGGCCGGGCTGCATGAGGTTCTGGCGGCCGAGCCCGGGGCGGGGATGGGCTTCTCGGCCCTGCTGCTGGCCCGCGCCCAGGCGGCGCTGCCGGGCCGTTCCATCCTCTGGATCGCCAATGAGCCCGACGCCTATCCGCCCGGCCTCGCCGCCCTCGGCCTTTCCGCGGCCAGCCTCATCCTGGTCCGTGCGCCGCGCCTGGCCGATGCGCTCTGGGCGGCCGAGGAAGGGCTGCGCTGCCCCGCCATCGCCGCCGCCCTGGTGATGAATGTGACGCCCGACCTCACCGCCGCGCGCCGCCTGCAACTGGCCGCCGAGACCGGGGGCGGCATCGGCCTCTTGCTGCGCGGCGAGGATGAGGCCCCCGGCCCCACCGCGGCACTGACCCGCTGGCGCCTGGCCGCCCGCCCGAGCGAGGGCGGCTCGGCCCACCAGGTGGGCGATCCCGCCTGGGAGATCGCGCTGCTGCGGGCGCGGGGGGGACGACCCGGAGCCTGGGCGGGGGAATGGGATGCGCTGCGCGGCGAATTGCGGGTGATGGGGGCGGCCGCGCCAAACCGGCGGGCCTATGGCGCATGAAGAGCGCACGAAAAGAGGCCTCCGGCGGCTGGGGCCGAGGGGCCCCAGACCCCAATTCTTTCAATAGTTTCTGGACTTGGCGTCGAAAGATCCATTTGTCCGAAAAGGCATATGGCGCATGACGGGGCGGCGCGCTGCGCGGACGCCGCGGCTGCCGCTCTTTGAGGCCGGGCCGCCGGTGGCGCCGCCCCTCACCCCCGCCGCACCCGAGGCGCCGCGCGGCAGCCGCCGCTTCCTGATGCTGCACGGGCCGGGCCTGGCCTGCCCCCGCGCCGCCATCTGGGCGCTGCGCTTCTCCCCCCTCGTCGGCCTCTGGCGCGAGGAAGGGTTGCTCATCGAGATCACCGGCCTGCCCGATCCGGAGCCCGCTTTGCTGGCCCGCGTGCTCGCCGCCTTCGAGCGGGCCGGGCGCCCGGCCCGCGGGCTGATCGGCGCGGCCCCGGCCGCCTTGGCCGCCCTGCTGCGCGCCGGCCTGCCCTCCCAGGTGCTGGACCCCATGCCCGAGCTGGGGCGGCTTCCCGTCGCAGCACTCGCCCTGCCCGAGGCGGTGATCGCCGCCCTGCATCGCCTGGGCCTGCGTGACGTGGGCGCGCTGGAGGCACAGCCCCGCGGCCCGTTGGCGCGGCGCTTCGGCCCGGCCGTCGCGCAGGAACTGGCGGCCCTGCGCGGCACCATCGCCCCCTTCACCCCCATCCGGCCGCCGCCCCGGCATGTCGCGGCACGGGACTGCCTCTCCCCCCTGGTCACCGCCCCGGGGCTGGAGCGCGCCATCGGCGGGCTGGTCGCTGAGCTTTGCGCGAGATTGCTCGCCGCGGGCGAAGGGGCGCGGGTGCTGCGCCTCACGGCCTTCCGGGGCGACGGCTCCTGGCAGGAACTTCGCCAGGGCCTGGGCCAGGCGAGCCGCGAGCCCGCGCATCTGAACCGCCTGCTGGCCCGCCGCGTGGAGGAATTGCGGCCCGAGCTCGGCTTCGAGCGCCTGGTCCTGGCCGCCGAGGTGACGGAGGCGCTCTCCCCCCGCCAGGCCGGCCTGCCCGGCGAGGATACGGCCCCCGAGGAACTGGCCGCGCTGCTCGACCGGCTGGGGCAGCGGGTGAAGCTCTGGCGGCTGGCCCCGCAGGCCTCGCATTGGCCGGAGCGCGCCATCCGCCGCGTCAGCCCCTTCGCCGCCCCTGCCGTCTTTCTGCCCGCGCGGCGCCCGGTTCGGCTGCTGCGGCGGCCCCTGGCGCTGGAGGCCGTGGCACTGCTGCCCGATGCGCCCCCTTCCCTGCTGCGGCTGGGCCGGGAGACTCATCGCATCCTCAGCGCCATGGGGCCGGAGCGGCTGGAGCCCGAATGGTGGCACGGCCATACCGCCCGCCCGCGCGACTATTACCTGGTGCAGACCCAAGGCGGCGCCCGCTGGTGGGTCTGCCGCAGCGGCGCCCCCGGCGCGCCGGATGCGAGGTGGTACCTGCATGGATACTTTTTTTAAGCCCTCAAGCGCCGGGCGCGGCCTCCGGCCGCTTGGCTTCGCCGCGCGACTGATGCGCCAGGCCGGGAGGGCGGTTGGGCGGCGCCGGCCGCATTTGCGGCCGGATCCGGGGGAGAAGCGCCCAGTTCTCAAAATCAGGGCTGCCTCACGAGAATCCGCGCCGAATAGGCGCGGCGGAACGCTTCAGCGTTCCGAAGCCAAGGCCGCGGACGCGGCCGCCCGGCGTCTGAGGGCATGAAAATATTCGGCGAAGCCGCGGCGCTCTCCAACTTTTCCTTCCTGGAGGGCGCCTCCCACGCGCGCGAGCTGGTCGAGACCGCGCAGCAGTTGGGCCATTCGCTGATCGGCGTGGCCGACCGGCAGGGCTTCGCCGGCAGCGTGCAGGCCATGGTGGCGGCCGAGCAGGCGGGGCTGCGCTATCTGCTGGGTGTACGGCTCACCTTGCTGGATGGTTGCGAATACCTCGCCTGGCCGAGTGACCGCGCCGCCTATGGGCGGCTGACCACCATGCTCTCCGCCGCGCGCATGGAGGCGCCCAAGGGCGAATGCCCGCTGACGCGCGAGGCGCTGCTCACCGCCGCGCCTGGCCAGGCCCTGGCCCTGATCGCACCGCGTCACCCCGATGCCGCCTTCGCCGCCCGGTTGCGGCGCGATGCGGCCGAATTCCACGCGCATCTGGCCATGCCGCTCATGGTGGCCGTCCATCACCGCGCGACCGGCGATGACCGTGCGCGGCTCGATGCGCTGGCCGCCATGGGGGCGCGGCTGATCGCCGCCGGCGGCGTGCGCTACCACGCGCCCCAGCGCCGGCGCCTCGCCGATGTGCTGAGCGCCATCCGCCTCGGCCGCCCAGTGGAGGAACTCGGCCTGGACGCTGAACCCAATGGCGAGGCCTGCCTCAAGCCCGAGGCCGAGCTGCACCGCCTCTTCCAGGGGCATGCGGCCGCGCTGGATCGCGTGGCGGAGCTGGCGGATGTGGCGCGCTTCTCGCTCCGTGAACTCGCCTATGAATACCCCGACGAAATCCTCGACCCCGGCCGCACGCCGCAGCAGAGCCTTGAAGCCCGTGTGGCGGAAGCGCAGCGCCAGATCTGGCCCGAAGGCGTGCCGCCCAAGGTCCTGGCGCAGCTCACGCATGAACTGGCCCTGATCGCGAAGCTGAACTACGCACCCTATTTCCTGACGGTGCACGAGATCGTCCGCTATGCGCGCAGCATCGGCATCCTGTGCCAGGGGCGCGGCTCGGCGGCCAATTCGGCGGTGTGCTACGTGCTCGGCATCACCGCCGTGCCGCCCGACAAGCATGACCTGCTCTTCGAGCGCTTCATCAGCGAGGCGCGCGACGAACCGCCCGACATCGACGTGGATTTCGAACACGAACGGCGCGAGGAGGTGATCCAGCACATCTACCAGCGTTACGGCCGCCACCGCGCCGCCATCGCTGCCACCGTGATCCGCTTCCGCGAGCGCAGCGCGATCCGCGAGGTGGGCAAGGTGCTCGGCCTGGATGAGGCGGTGACGGCGCCGCTGGCCAAGGCCGTCTGGGGGGCGGGCGATGCCACCTGGGCGGAAATCGCCGCCGAACATGGCCTGGATGCCGAGGACCCGCGCCTCAAGCTCGCCTGCGAATTGGCCGATGAGATCCAGGATTTCCCGCGCCACCTCGCCACCCATGTCGGCGGCTTCATCATCACCCGCGGGCCGCTGACCGAACTGTGCGTCGTGACACGCGCGGCGATGGAGAACCGCCACACCATCGAATGGGACAAGGACGACATCGAGGCGCTGCGCATGCTGAAGGTGGATGTGCTGGGCCTGGGCATGCTGAGCTGCATCCGCCGCGGCCTGGCGCTGATCGGCAAGTCAGCCCTGACCGACATCCCGCAGGACGACCCCGCCACCTATGAGATGCTGAGCCGGGCGGACAGCCTCGGCGTCTTCCAGGTGGAAAGCCGCGCGCAGATGAACATGCTGCCGCGCCTGCGCCCGCGCCAATTCTACGATTTGGTGATCGAGGTCGCGATCGTGCGCCCGGGCCCGATCCAGGGCGACATGGTCCATCCCTATCTGCGCCGGCGGAATGGCGAGGAAGCGGTGGATGTGCCGCACGGCCTGGAGGAGGTGCTGGGCAAGACGCTCGGCGTGCCGCTGTTTCAGGAACAGGCGATGAAGATCGCGATCGTCGGCGCCGGCTTCTCGGCCACGCGGGCCGACCAGCTGCGGCGCGCGATGGCGACCTTCAAGCGCAACGGGCAATTGCCGCAATTCCGCGCGGAGTTCCTCGAAGGCATGGCACGCAACGGCTATGACCCCGGCTTCGCCGAGCGCTGCTTCAAGCAGCTGGAGGGCTTCGGCACCTATGGCTTCCCGGAAAGCCACGCGGCGAGCTTCGCGCAGCTGGTCTACATCTCGGCCTGGCTGAAATGCCACCACCCCGCGGCCTTCGCGGCGGCGCTGCTGAACAGCCAGCCCATGGGCTTCTACGCGCCCGCGCAGATCATCCGCGATGCGCGCGAGCATGGCGTGCGGGTGCGGCCGATCGATGTGACGGTCAGCGACTGGGACTGCACGCTGGAAGCGGGAGAGTTGCGCCTCGGCCTACGCCTGGTGACCGGCCTCGCGGACAAGGTGGCCGAGCGCATCGTGGCCGCTCGCCCCTTCGCCGATTTCCGCGACATGGTGCGGCGCGCGGCGCTGGATCGCGGCGCGGTGGAACGCCTGGCCGAGGCGGATGCCCTGCGCGGGCTCGGCCTCGATCGTCGCGCCGCCCTCTGGGAGGCGGCGGCGGTGGAGCATGCCAGCGCCCTCGCCGCCCCCATCACGGAGGCCGCGCCGCAATTGCCGCTGCCGACGGCGGGCGAGCGCGTGGTGCTGGACTATGCCGGCACCGGCCTCACCCTCGGCCCGCATCCGCTGGCATTGCTGCGCGCCGAGCTCGCACGCCGCGGCGCCGTCAGCACACTGGACTATGCCCGCGCGCGGCAGGGGAAATGGCTGCGCGTGGCGGGCCTCGTCCTCGTCCGGCAGCGGCCGGGCAGTGCCAAGGGCGTGATGTTCTTCACCATCGAGGATGAGCACGGCACGGCCAACCTCGTCCTCTTCCCCGACATCTCGCTGCGCTTCCGGCGCGAGGTGGTGGCCGCACGCCTGGTGATTGCCGAAGGGCGGCTGGAACGCACCGAAGCGCATGTGCCCATCCTGCATCTGCTGGTCCGCAAGCTGGAGGATCATTCGGCCCTGCTGCACGGGCTGCATGAGCTGGATGGCGACACCTGGGCCAGGACCATCGCCCATGCGGATGAGGTGCTGCGGCCCAACCTCTCGCCCGATCCGCGGGTGAAGCGGAAGGAAGCGTTGCGGCAGCCGAGCCGGGATTTTCATTGATCATGCCCTCAAACCCCGGGCGCGCGCTTGGCTTCGCCGCGCCGCGATCGCGCCGGGCCAACCGCGCAGTTGGGCGGCGCCGGCCGCTATGCGGCCGGACTCTAGAAGGCCGGCTCCAAAGTCTATTTGCGAATCGTTCTCATTTGCAGCATACTCGCGCCAGCACGGAGAACCTCCCCATGGCGACTCGCGGCCTTCCCACCTGGCCCCACCTCAATGACACCGCCGACAGCCTGCCCGATCCCGAGCGCCTGATCCTGGACGCAGCCCGCGCCTGGGCGGGCCCCGGCCCTGCCGGCCCGGTGGGCGAAGCGGCGCTGATCCTGGCCGCAGCCGGCGCGGAAGGGGCCGCCTTGCTGCTCGACCCCTTGCTCCGCGGCTTGCCCGGCCTGCAACCCGGCTGCCGGCTTTGCCCGAACATCCACCAGACGGAATCCGCGCTGCTGCTGGCCGTCAGCGCCGTGCAGCAGGGGCGGCGCAGCATGGCGCTGGGCCTGCTGCATCGCCTGGCGCCGCCGCTGGCCGCCTATCGCGCCATGCCCGCGCTGATCCACCTGGCCTGCGCGCTCAAGCGCGGCGGCGTCACGCTGGAACCGCGCCTATGAGCGCGGCCCCCAGACGCTCGCCCGCACCGCGACAGCCGCCAGCACGCCATAGGCGGTGACGCCCAGCGCCACGGCGAGGAACTGCCCATCCATGCCGAAGCCCAGCACGTCGCCCAGCAACCAGCCGCCCCCCACCGCGATGCCCAGGCGCGAGAGGCCCGCCGCGATCGGATACCCCATCCGTCCCGCGCCCATCGCCGCGAAATACATCGCCATGCCCAGGCCGAAGCCGCCAAAGGCCGGCCCGATGAAGGTGAGCGCCCGGGCCGCGATCGCTGCCACCTCGGCATCCGAGGCAAAGAGATTGGCGAAGAACATCGGGAAGATCGCAACCGAAATGCCCACGCTGGAACAGACACCGAAGGCCATGAGCCCGCCCACCCAGGCGGTGCGCCGCGCCGTCTCCCAATCCCCCTGCCCCACCGCGCGCCCGACCAATGCCGTGAGTGCGGAGCCTACGCCGAAGGCGAGCGGGATCATCATGAATTCCAGCCGCGCCGAGACCCCGTAAGCCGCCACCACCGCCGCGCCATAGGAAGCGAGCCGCGCCGTCACCAGGATGGTCGCGAGATTGGCGATCAGCGCCAGCGTGCAGGCGATGGCGCCCACTGCCAGGATGCGCCGGAACAGCGCCCATTCCAGCGTCACCCGCAGGTTGGGGGTGAAGCCCGCCGCCCCTGAGAACACGACCTTCGCCATCACCCCCGCCGCCGCCCAGAAGCAAAGCGCGAAGGCCAATCCGAGGCCGATCAGCCCCAGGCCGAAGGTCTCGGCCAGCAGGAAACCCAGCGCGGGGTAGCCGAGCCAGGCGAAGTTCAGCACCCGCGCCGCCAGTGCATGCTTGCCCGCGCCGCGCAGAATGGAGCCCAGCGTATTGGCCATCCAGGCCGGCACGGCGCCCAGCCCGAACATCACTGCCGCATAGGGCGCGCCCGCCGCCGCCGCCTCGGGCCCGCCGATCAGCGTCAGCAAGGTCCAGGGAAAACCCGCCAGCAGGATCACGAACATGGCCGCGAAGCCGAGCGCGATCAGCAGTGCATGCACGGCGAGCGCAGAAGCCTCATCCGGCTTCTTCGCGCCCAGCGCGCGGGCGATGGCGCTGACCACGCCGCCGCCCATGGCACCCGCCGACATCTGGCCCAGCAGCAGCGCGAAGGGCAGCACCACCGCCCAACCGGCCAGCGCCGAACGCCCGAGGCGCGCCGCGATCCAGGTCTCGATCAGCAGCGCCACCACCTGAAGCGCGGAGAGCACGGTGGTCGGCGCGGCCAGCGCCAGGATGCGCTTGGCCAGTTCTGCCGAGGTGGGTCTCAAGCGAAGCGCTCCACACCAAAGGGCTTCAGGTCAGCATTGGGCCAGGGCCCCAGCATGGCGGCAGCCACCAGCGCGCCAGTGGGCGCCGAGCCCGTCAGCCCCAGATGCCCATGGCCGAAGGCGCACCAGAGGCCGTGCCACGCCTTGACCGGCCCCACCACCGGCAGGCTGTCGGGCAAGCAGGGTCGGTGGCCCATCCAATGCGGTTTGGCATCGCGCGTGTCGGTCTGGGGATAGACCTTCGCCAGATCCTCAAGCAGCAGGGCCGCGCGGGCGGCATTGGGCGGGGCTTCGGTGCCGCCGAACTCGACGGTGCCGGCGATGCGCAGGCCTTCCTCCATCGGCGTGATGAAGGCCTTGCGATCGGCCGGGACAACAGGGCGGCTCGGCATCACGCCCGGATGGGGCAACATGATATGATAGCCGCGCTGGCTTTCCAGCGGCACCTTGATGCCAAGCGGCGCCAGCAGCTTCGCCGACCAGGCGCCGGCCGCCAGCACCACATGATCGGCGGCCAGCGGCGCGCCATCCACCATCGCACCCGTGACACGATGCGCCTCGGTGGTGAGCGCCGAGACGCTGCCGCGCAGGATGCGCCCGCCCATGCGCTCGATGCCGCGCGCGATGACGCGCGATTGCCGAAGCGGATTCACCGAATGCCCCTGGCGCGGCAGGAAGACGGCCACGCCATAGGTCTCGGACACCTCCGGCTCCAGCGCCAGGATGCCCGCGCGGTCCAGCACCTGCATCTCCAGCCCATGCGCGCGGCGCAGCCCCCAGGCCGCGTCATCCTTCGCCAGATGCTGTGCGTCCCGATACAGATAGAGCTGGCCGTTGTTCACGATGAGGTCGAGCGCGCCCTCCGCCGCCAGGATCTCGTGGTGCCGCTCCTCCGCGCCATGCAGCAGCACGGCCAGCGCCTCGGCGATCTCCTGCACGCGCTCGGGCCGCGCTTCCAGCACGAAGCGCCAGAGCCAGGGGAAGGCTGCCGGCCAGTAGCGCGTGGGGATGTGCAGCGCGCCCTTGGGATCGAGCAGCATGCCCGGCACCTGCTTGAGGATGCCCGGCATGGCCAGCGGCGCGACCGAGCCGCCCGAGATTGCCCCAGCATTGCCGGAGGAGGTGCCCTCGCCCGGACCGTCGCGGTCCACCAGGGTCACCTCGGCGCCGCCGCGCGCAAGGTACCAGGCGCAGCACAGCCCCACGATGCCGGCGCCGATGACGAGGATGCGGGGTTTGGGTTCCATGCTGGGAAGCCTCGCGCATGATTGACGCGCCCGCAATGCGCGCCGAATGTTCGGACAAGAACGGAGGAACACCATGCGGATCGTGCCCAACAACACGGGCCTCGGCGCGCGCATTTTCGAGCTGGATCTAAGCCGCCCGCTCGCCGCGGAGGATTTCCGCAGCGTGCTGCGGGCGCTCGGCGAATATGGCGTGCTGTGCTTTCCGAGCCAGAACCTCGATGCGCCGCAGCTCTCCGCCTATGCGCGCCGCTTCGGCGAGCTGGAGGTGAACGTGGCCAACATGTTTTTCGCGCCCGGCTTTCCGGAAATCATGATCTTGTCGAACAAGCGTGATGATGCGGGCAAGCCCGTGGGCCTGAATGACGCCGGCCAGGGCTGGCACACCGATATGAGCTATTCCACCGAGATCGCGCTCGCCAACGTCCTGCACGCGAAGGAAGTGCCGACGCGCGCGGGAAGGCCGCTGGGCGACACGCAATTCCGCAACATGCACGCCGCCTATGACGACCTGCCCGATGAGGTGAAGGAACGCCTTGAGGGCCGCGTCGCCATCCATGACTTCCGGAAATTCTGGGACATGATGCGCATCCGCCCCGGCTCCATCCGCGCGGCGCTGACACCTGAGCAGCGGGCGAAGAAGCCGCCGGTGCGCCAGCCCATCTTCCGCACGCATCCCATCACCGGCCGGCGCGTGCTCTATTGCAATCCCGGCTATGCGATGGAGATCGAAGGGCTGGAGAAGGCCGAGAGCGACGCGCTGCTCGACTACCTCTTCCGCCACCAATCCCAGGCGAAATACCTGCACAGCCACGCCTGGACGCCCGGCGACGTGCTGATGTGGGACAATATCGGCACCACCCATAACGCGAAGGCCGATTACGGCGCCCACGAGCCACGCTTCATTTTGCGCGCCCAGGTGATGGCGAGCCTCGACTACGCGGCCCTGGCGGCATGAGGCTCGCCACACTGAAGGATGGCAGGCTGGCCGGCGTGCTGCCTGATGCGCTGGTGCCGCTGCCGGGTACGGACATGATCGCGCTGCTGGCCGACGAGGCCGCGATGACCGAGGCAGCCCGCGCCATCGCCTTCGCCGCCCGCCCCGAGCACGGGCATCTGCGCCTGCCGCTCGACGAGGCCCTGCTGGATGCGCCCCTGCGCCCCGGCAAGATCATCGGCGTCGGCCGCAATTACGGCGCGCATGCGAGCGAGGTGGGCGGGCCGAAGCTCGAAGCGCCCAAGCTCTTCCTGAAACCCACCTCCTCCATCTGCGGCCCGGGCACCGGGGTGTTGATCCCGCGCGCCGTGACCAAGCCCGACTGGGAGGCGGAGCTCGCCGTCATCATCGGCGCGCCCGCCTATGAGGTGGAGGAGCGCGTGGCCCTGGATCACGTCGCCGGCTACACCATCCTGAACGACATCTCCGCCCGCGAATTCCAGTTCGACCAGCCACTGGCGATGACCAGCTTCGCCAAGGGTCTCGCGCAATTCTGTCCGATCGGCCCCTGGATCGTCACGGCCGACGAACTGGGCGAGCCCTGGGCGCTGGATGTGGATTGTGAGTTGAACGGCGAGAGCGTGCAGCACGGCAACACGCGCGAACTGATCTTCTCCGTGCCCGCGCTGATTTCCTACATCAGCCGCTTCATGCGGCTGGAGACGGGCGATGTGATCGCCACCGGCACGCCCGCCGGCTCCGGCCATTTCCGCAATCCGCCCCGCTACCTGAACAGCGGCGATGTGCTGGCGCTCAGCGTCTCGGGCATCGGCACGCTGCGACATTCGATCGCTTGAGGAACCGCATCATGCTCCGCGCGCTCAGCCTGCTGCTTTTGCTGGCCACACCTGCCCTCGCCCAACCGCGTGCCGGCGATTACCCGAACCGCCCGGTGCGCGTGGTTGTCGCCCTGGCCCCCGGGGGCAATGCCGACATCAATGCGCGCCTGGTCTCCGCCGCGCTGGGCAACGCGCTCGGCCAGCAATTCGTGGTCGAGAACCGTCCTTCGGGCGGCGGCGTGGTGGCGATGGAGACAGTGGGCCGGGCCGCACCCGATGGCTATACGCTGCTGGTGGGCGCGCTCGGCTCGCATGCGCTGAATGTCGGGCTGTATCGGACCTTGCCGGTGCATCCGCTGACGGGGCTCGACCACATCACCATCAGCTCGGAGAGTGCCATGGTGGTAGCGGTGCATCCCTCCACCGGCTGGCGCAACCTGGCCGAGATGCGGGCGGCGCTGCTGGCGCGGCCCAATCACTACACCTTCGGTTCCTCCGGCAATGGCACCACGGGGCACATCGCCTCGGCCCTGCTGCTGAGCCAGATGGGTGTCACGGCGCAGCACATCCCCTATCGTGGATCGGCCGCCTCCTTCGCGGATCTCTCGGCCGGGCGCATCCAGTTCCAGACGGACACCATCTCCTTCCTGGAGCAGCATATCCGCGCCGGCACGGTGAACGGCCTCGTCATCGGCACCCCCATCCGCTCGCCGATGACGCCCGATGTGCCGACCGCCGCCGAAGCGGGCTTCCCCGGCTTCCAGGCAACGACCTGGACGCCGTGGTCGAGCGCCATCGGCACGCCGCCCGCCATCCTCGAATTCCTCCAGCAGCAGATCGCGGCACAACTCGCCTCGGGCCCGGTGCGTGAGCGCATCCTGGCGCTGGGGAACACCATCCCGGACAACATGACCCCCACCCGCACCCGTGCCTTCATCGCCGCCGAAATCGAGAAATGGGTGCCCATCGTGCGCGCGACCGGTGCGACGGTGGATTGAGCCATGCTGCACGCCACACACGATTCCGTCCGCGCCCAGATCCTTGTCATTCTGCAGGCCTGGGGCAGCCCGCCGCACCTGGCGGAGACCACCGCCGACATCATGGTGGAGACCGACCTCTCGGGCGTGGACAGCCACGGCATCTCCATGCTGATGGCTTATGAGGAGCTGCTGCAAAAGGGCCAGCTGCGCATCGCAGGCGAGCCGCATCTGAGGCGCGATTTCGCGGCGACCGCACTGGTGGACGGCGCGGATGGCCTGGGGCACCCGGCCGCCTTCATGGCGATGAAGCTCGCCATCGAGAAGGCGCGCGCCTTTGGCGTGGGCGCCGTCGGCGTGGTGAACAGCCATCATTTCGGCGCGGCCGGCTGCTATGCGCGGCTGGCGGCGGATGCGGGGCTGATCGGCCTCGTCACCTCCTCCACACGCGGCATCCTGATGGTGCCGACGCGCGCGGCCGAGCCGGTGCTGGGCACCAACCCGATCGCCTTTGCGGCGCCAGCGGGGACCCACAAGCCCGTGCTGCTGGACATGGCGACGACGACCGTCGCGGGCAACAAGGTCAAGGTCTATCACCTCAACGACAAGCCGCTGCCCGAGGGCTGGGTGCAGGATGGCGAAGGGCGGCCGGTCACGGACAGCCACGTCGCGAATGACTATGTGTTCAAGCACAAGGAAGGCGGCATCACGCCGGTGGGCGGTCCGGAATCGCTGGGCGGCCACAAGGGCTACGGGCTGGCACTCATGGCGCATATCCTGGGCGGCACCCTGGTCGGCGCCAGCTTCTCGCCCATCCGCAACCGCACGCAGAAGCCGGACGACCCCAACAATATCGGCCACTTCATGCTGGCCGTGGATCCGCGCGCCTTCCGGGACATCGAGGGCTATGAGAACGACCTGGATGCCGTGATCGACGTGCTGCACGCGACCCGCCCGGCGGACCCGGCGAAGCCCGTGCTGGTGCCGGGTGAACCGGAAGAGGCCTCCCGCGCCAAGCGGCTGGTGGAGGGAATCCCGATGCCGGAGAGCCTGGTGCAGCATGTGCGCGATGTCGCGGCACGCGCGGGCGTGGATTATGTGCTGCAACCCGCCGGCTGACCAACAGGATCAGCGTCACGCCGCGAGGATCCGCGCCGAATAGGCGCGGCGGATCGCTTCAGCGATCCGAAGCCAAGGCGGCGGAGCCGCCGCCCGGCGTCTGATGGCACAAAAAAATCAAACAGAGCGTAGCTCCGTATGGAAGCTCTTGCTCACGATCTTCCAGCCTTCGGCCGTCTTCAGCAGCAGCAGGTAGTCGGTGAAATAGCGCGGCGGAATGCAGCAATTCACCTTCACGCAGGCCGCGTCCTCGCCCGCCATGTCCATCGCCAGGATGCGATCCTCGCGCGCCAACCCGCGCGAGGCGGGCGAGGGCCGGCCCGCGATCATCGTGAGCCAATCCGCGCGCGGCAGATCCACCACCGCGCCATCCACGACGTTGTAGAGATGGGCCACGGGGTGGAAGGCGGCGGCGATCTTCGCGCCATCGCCCCCATACAGACCGTCGAGATAGGTCTGCACCACCGCCTCGATCTGGGTGAAAGCGGGCAGGGTCACGGAACCATCGGGCATCAGGGGCTCTCCTCGTCGCGGAAGATTCCGCGTGTGTCCAGAATGCGGCGCCCCACGCGCTGGGCGCGGGGGATGCGCCGGAAGGCGGCATGGTCGGTCAATACCAGCAGGGCGCCCGGCCCCGCCAGCGCTTCCTCCAGCGGGACCAGCGGCGCATCCACCCCGGCGGGGGCGGAGCGCAGATGCGGCTCGACAAGCACGACCTGGCCTGGATGCCGCCGCGCCAATTCGGCGGCGATCTCCAGCGCCGGGCTCTCACGCAGATCATCCACATCCGCCTTGAAGGCGAGGCCGAGGCAGATCAACCGCTCGCCCTCCGCACAAACCGCCGAGGCGGCCTCCAATACAGTTTCGCGCTTGGCCGCATCCACCGCCCGCGCGGCGGGGATCAGCCGTGCGGCTTCCGGCGCGCCATGGGCCAGGAACCAGGGATCCACCGCGATGCAATGCCCGCCCACCCCCGGGCCAGGCCGCAGGATGTTCACGCGCGGGTGCCGGTTCGCAATCTCGATCACGCGCCAGACATCCAGCCGATGCGCGCCTGCAATCAGCGACAGCTCATTGGCGAAGGCGATGTTCACGTCGCGGAAGGCGTTCTCCGACAGCTTCACCATCTCGGCCGTGGCCGCATCCGTGCCCACCACCTCGCCGCGCACGAAGAGGTTGTAGAAGGCGATGGCGCGCTGCGTCGCTTCCGGTGTCAGCCCGCCGGCCACACGGTCATTCTCCACCAACTCGGTCAGGATGCGACCCGGCAGGACGCGCTCGGGCCCGTAGGCCACGGCAAGCTCCGTCAGGTCGGGACGCAGCTCAGCCAGGAGAGCGGCGACACGCGCCGTGGTGCCGATGGGGCTTGTGCTCTCCAGCAGCACAAGGTTGCCGGGCCTCAGCGCCGGTGCCAGCGCGCGCGTCGCATCCCACACGTGGTCCAGCATCGGCGCCCGCCCGGGGCCGAGCGGCGTCGGCACGGCGATTATAAAGACATCGGCCGGCGGCGGTTCGGCATGCAGGGTGAAATGTCCCGCGCGCAGCGCGCGTTCCAGCAGCGCCTCGACCTCCGCCTCGGTGATGTGGATGCGCCCCTCCGCCAGCGTCGCGCGCACGGCGGCGTTGGTGTCCACGCCCTGCACCGCCATGCCGCGGCTGGCCAGCAGGGCCGCGGTGGGGAGGCCGACATAGCCCAGGCCGATGACGGTGATGCGTGGATTCATAGACCCAGGGTTGCACAGCCCTGGGGCTTCCGCCCACCGCAATCACGGGTGAAACTCGAACCAACGGAGGAATTTCCATGATGCGCCGACGCTCGCTGCTGGCCCTGCCCGCCTTGCTGCCCGCCACCACTTTTGCCCAGGGCACCTGGCCACAAAAGCCCGTGCGGCTGATCGTGCCCTACGCCGCTGGCGGCGGGACCGACATCCTGGCCCGTGCGCTGGCGGAAGCGCTGCGGCCGAACCTTCCGCACCCCATCATCGTCGAAAATCGCGCGGGTGCGGCCGGCGTCATCGGCAGCGAGCTGGTGGCACGCGCGGAGCCGGATGGGCATACGCTTACCGCCGTCGTCTCAACGCATGTGATGAACCGCCACGTGCTGGCGCAGATCCCCTACGACCCGATCCGCGACTTCACGCCGGTCTCCATGCTGACGCGCAACACCATGGTGCTGGCCGCTTCCCACACGCTGCCCTTCACCGACATCGCGGGCCTGCGCAGCTTCGCCACCGCCAACCCGGCGCGACTTTCCACCGGCAGCACCGAGGCGCTCTCGCAATTCATCGGGCAGGAACTGGCGCGGCGGCTGCGGCTTGAAATCCCGGATGTGCAGTATCGCTCGGGCGGCCAGCTGATGACCGATGTGGTGGCCGGCCACCTCCCGCTCGGCTGGACCAGCACGGCCAGTGCCACGCCGCATCTCGCCACCGGCCGCACCCGCATCATCGCCGTCAGCACCGCGACGCGCACGCCCTTCTTCCCCGATGTGCCGACCGTGCAGGAGCAGGGCATTGCTGAATTCGATCTCGCCGGCTGGGTCGCGCTGCTGGCACCCGCCGGCCTGCCGGACGCCACCTCGGCGCGCATCCGCGCCGCCGTGGGCAGCGCCTTCGCCGACCCCGCCTTCCGCGCCCGCTTGACGGCGCTCGGGATCGAGCCTGACCTGCGCGCACCCGCCGAAACCCTTGCCGCCATGCAGCGCGAGGACCGCATCTGGGCCGCGGCTTCCGCCGCCGGCCATATTCAACGCCAGTAGAGGATTCCCATGGCAAACCCGTCGCTCAAGGCCGCCTTCGACGCGAAGAAGTTCGTCGTCGCCCCCGGCATCTTCGACATGATCAGCACCAAGGTGGCGGATGGGATGGGGTTTGACTGCCTCTACGCCACGGGCTTCGGCACCGTCGCCTCACATCTCGGCGTGGCGGATGCCGGCATCGCCACCTACACCGACATGGTGGGCCGCATGGGCCGCTTCGCGCAGATGGCGAAGACACCGATCATCGCGGATGCCGATACCGGCTATGGCGGGCTGCTGAATGTGCGGCACACGGTCATGGGGTATGAGGCGGCCGGCATCTCGGGCATCCAGCTCGAGGATCAGGAAATGCCGAAAAAGTGCGGCCATACGCCGGGCCGCAGCGTGATCCCGGCCGAGGATATGGTCCTCAAGCTCAAGGTCGCGGTGGAAGCCCGGCGTGATCCGAACTTCCTGATCGTGGCGCGCACCGATGCCCGCACCGGACTCGGCCTGGAAGAGGCCATCCGCCGCGGCCGCATGTATGGCGATGCAGGCGCAGACATCGTCTTCATCGAAAGCCCCGAGACCGAGGCCGAGATGATCGAGATCGGCCGCTCCATCAACAAGCCGCTGCTGGCCAACAACGTCGAAGGCGGCCGCACGCCCATCCTGCCCGCGGCACGGCTGAAGGAGATCGGCTACAGCATCGCGATCTATCCCGGTGCCGGTTTCCTGGCCGTGAGCGCGGCGCTGGAGCGCGTCTACTCCCACCTGCTGCAGCATGGCGACACCAACGGCCTGCCCGCGCAGGAAAGCTACGGCTTCGGCCGCATGTGCGAGCTGATGGGCTTCCCGGAGGTCTGGGAGTTCGACAAGAAATGGGCCCGGAAGGACTAAGCGCATGCAACAGGTCAAGGCTCTCGTCTTCGACGTCTTCGGCACCGTGGTGGATTGGCGCAGCGGGGTGGCGCGTGAACTCGCGGGCTATCTCTCCGCGATCGGTCGCACCGACCTCGATCCCTTCCTGCTGGCCGATGCCTGGCGCCGGCGCTACCAGCCGGCGATGGAGGAATGCCGCTCCGGCCGCCGCGCCTTCACGCGGCTCGATGTGCTGCACCGGGAGAACCTTGAGACCATGCTGGCCGATCACGGCGTGACCGGCTGCAAGCCCTCCGACCTCGATGCGCTGAACCTCGCCTGGCACAAGCTCGATCCCTGGCCGGATGTGCTGCTGGGCCTGCATCGCCTCAAGCGCAACTACTTCCTGGCGCCGCTGTCGAACGGCAATATCGCGCTGCTGGCGAACATGGCCAAGCGCGCGCGCCTCCCCTGGGATGCGATCCTCGGCGCTGAGCCGGTGCAGGCCTACAAGCCACAGCCCGAGGCCTATCAGCGCACCGCCGAATTGCTGGCGATGCGCCCGGAGGAGGTCTGCCTGGTCGCCGCCCATAATGGTGACCTGCGCGCGGCGCGCGCCGCTGGCCTCGCCACCGCCTTCATCCCACGCCCGGTGGAGCATGGCGCAGGGCAGACCATCGACCTCACCGCCGAGGATCCGTGGGATTGCGTGGCGGCGGATTTCGTGGACCTCGCGCAGAAGCTGCATTGCGGCTGAGGTGAGCCCCGGGGCAACCCTGGGCGATACGCCGCGTTCCTTCTCCCGTGGTGCCCGTTGCGGTCGCCCGGGAGATTTTCATGAAACGAGTGATACCCGCGCTGGCCTTGCTTCTCGCCAGCGCCCCTGCCTTTGCGCAGCCCAGTGCCGTGGACCATGTGCGGACCACAGCCGATCTCGGCGCGATCTGTGACCCCAGCACGGCGGGCGTCCCACGGCTGGAAGCCATCGCTTATTGCCAGGGCTTCCTGACGGCGGCTGGCCAATATCACGCGCTGATGAACCCGCCGGGCGGTCCTCTGCGCCCGCTGTTCTGCGTGCCCAATCCCGGCCCGAGCATCGCGCAATCCGGCATCGCGCTGGCCCGATGGGTTCGCGAGAATCCGAGCCACGCAAATGAACCCGCGCTGGATGGCATGCTGCGCTGGGCACAGGCGAGCTTCCCCTGCCCCACTCAACCCAGCACAAGGAGGGCCCGCTGATGCGCCGCACCCCCATGGCCTTCCTTCTGCTGGCAGGCCTCGGCATGTCCGGCTGCGCCGGGTTGAATGACACGCAGCAACGCACCGCCACGGGCGCGCTGGGCGGCGGCGCGGTGGGCGGCATCATTGGCTCGTTCAGCGGCAATGCGGGGTTGGGTGCGCTACTCGGTGCCGGCGTCGGTGGCGCGGGCGGCTATCTCTACGACCAGTCGCAGCAGCAACGTGGCTATGGCAACAACCGCCGCCCGCGCGGCAACCAGGGCTACAACAACAGCGGGTACAACCGCTACTGAGCGCGCCTCAGGCGCTGCCGAGCAAACCCTCGCGCAGCGCCTGCCAGCCCGCACGGTCTGGCGCGCAGATCAGGCCGCCCGTGTGCTTGCGGGACGAATAGGCGGTGCCGTCGAACTGCGCGGCATGACCGCCCGCCTCGGCATGAATCAGCACGCCCGCTGCATGATCCCAAGGCATCAGCTTGTTATAGACCAGCGCATGCAGCCCACCGGTCGCAGCCAGGCGATATTCATGCGCAGCGCAGCGGAAGTTCAGCGTACCTGCCAGCTGTGCAAGGCGCGGCAGCAGATGCGCCTTGCGCTCCGGCGGCAGGTAGCCCCAGGAAATCGCGCCCACCATGCGACCGAGCGGCGCCGGTGTCGCCACGCGACAATCCACGCGTCGGCCCGCTGGCGTTTCCACCCACGCGCCCTCACCCTTCAGCGCGATCACCGTGTCGTCGCCCATGGGATCGTGAATCCAGCCCGCGATGGTCTCGCCATGGTGCACCGCAGCCAGCATGACGCCGAAGAGCGGGACGCCGGCCGCGAAATTCGCCGTGCCATCCACCGGATCGAGGACGAAGCACAATTCCGCATCCTGCATGCGCGTCAGCAATGTGGGATCTGCCGCCGTCGCTTCCTCGCCCAGGATCATCGCCTTCGGATGCCGCGCCGAAAGCTCGGTCGTCAGGGCACGCTCGGCCACCTCATCTGCCTCGGTGACCAGGTCGAGCGGGCCCGATTTGGTGCGGATGTCGCCGCTGGCCAGCCGCCGGAACCGGGGCAGGATCTCGGCCTGCGCGACGCGGCGCAACAGGCCGGCCAGCTCGCTCGCCTCGGCCGCGGAAAACCTCACGAAAGAAGCTCGTACCGCGCGCGATTGGCCGGCGAAATGCGCACGGTGAGCTGGATGCGATCCTCGCCGTCCACGCGCTCCAGCACCTCGCCATGGCGGTACAGCCAGGCGAGGCGGGAGCCATCCTCGCTGGGCAAATCGAAGCGCTCGGTCACCATGCTCTCGGCGAGACGCGCGTCGAGCGCATCGCGCAGCACGTCCAGCCCCTCGCCCGTCAGCGCCGAGACGGCGAGGCCGCCCGCCGCGCGCGAGGCGATGGCCTCGGGCCCGCCCAGCAGGTCCGCCTTGTTCAGCACCTCGATGCAGCGTCCGCGCCAGCCGGTGTCCAGAGCTGCATCCAGCCCCTCGGTCATCTCGTCCAGCACGCGGTTCACGTCATTGCGCTGCGCCGTGCTGTCCGGGTGCGCCACGTCGCGCACATGGAGGATGATGTCGGCCGCCGCGACCTCTTCCAGCGTGGCGCGGAAGGCCTCGATCAATTGCGTGGGCAGGTCGCTGATGAATCCCACCGTATCGGAGAGGATGGCATGCCGCCCGGATGGCAGCGTGATCTGCCGCATGGTCGGGTCGAGCGTCGCGAACAATTGGTCCTGCGCATACACCGCGGCGCCGGTCAGCGCGTTGAACAGGGTGGACTTGCCGGCGTTGGTGTAGCCCACCAGCGCAATGACCGGGAACGGCACCCGCTCGCGCGCCTTGCGATGCAGGCCGCGCGTGCGGCGCACCTGCTCCAGCTCGCGCTTGAGGCGGATGATGCGATCGCCGATCAGGCGGCGGTCAATTTCGATCTGGCTCTCACCGGGGCCACCCAGGAAGCCGAAACCGCCGCGCTGCCGCTCCAAATGCGTCCAGGAGCGCACGAGGCGCGTGCGCTGGTATTCGAGATGCGCGAGCTCCACCTGCAACGTGCCTTCGCGCGTGCGCGCGCGCTCGCCGAAGATCTCGAGGATCAGGCCGGTGCGGTCGATAACCTTCGCACCCCATTGGCGCTCGAGGTTCCGCTGCTGCACCGGCGTGAGCGCTGCGTCCACGATGACGAGCGTCGCTTCCTGCTCCTCCAGCGCCTGGCGCACCATTTCCACCTGGCCTTCGCCAAGCAGGGTGGAGGGGCGGCGCTGGCGCAGCGGATGGATCGCGGAATGGACGATCATCACCCCGATGGAGGCCGCGAGGCCCACCGCCTCGGCCAGACGCGCCTCCGCCGCGCGGGGCATGCCCCCGGTCGGCGCGAACTCGAGGATGTTCGAGCGCTGGCTGCGCTCGAAGGGCAGAATGACGGCGGCGCGGGTCGGCGCCGCCGCGCTATCTTCAGTCTTCGCGGGCAGCGGCCGGCTCCCGCGACATGGTGAGTGTGGTCTCACGCACAGGCGCGCCCGCGGCGGGCGGCGTCCCGGCAGCGGTGCCCGCCGCCTGAGGATCGAACAACATGATGGGGGCGCCCGGCATCACCGTGCTGATGGCATGCTTGTAGACGAGCTGTGTGTGCCCATCGCGCCGCAGCAGCACGGAGAAATTATCAAACCAGCTGATGATGCCCTGGAGTTTGACGCCATTGACGAGGAACACCGTCACCGGAGTCTTGCTTTTGCGAACGTGGTTCAGGAACACGTCCTGCACGTTCTGGGATTTCTCGGCCATCACGGCCTCCTTCTTGTTCTTGGTCGCGGGCTATCGCCCGTCGCCTTGCCTGAGGGGGGAATGTCGGGCGTCCCGGATCACTTGTCCAGAGCGTGCAGTCGGGCGGCCAGTTGCACACCGTCGGTGAAGGCCATGTCAGGCGCGCAGGCAGCGATTCCGCCATCATGCGCCGCATCGCCGAGCAGGACGGCGCGGCAGCCGGCGGCGCGGGCCGCCTGCATGTCGATGGCGGTGTCCCCCACATACCAGACATGCGGGCCGGCCCTCAGGCCCATCCGTGCGAGCGCGAGGTGCAACGGCGCGCCGGAAGGCTTGTCCGCCACCGCATCGCCCGCGCCGACCAGCGTGCGGAAGCGCTCCGCCCAGCCCAGATGCGCGGCCTCCTTCCGCAGCAGAGGCCCCTGCTTGTTCGAGACGACGCCAAGCGGCAGATGCGCCAGCGCGTCGAGCATGGGAAGGCTCGCCGGCAGCGGGCGAATCACCTCCAGATGCGTTGCATGCACCGCCTCGTAGAAGATATCCCGCGCGCGCTCCCACTCGGTGCCGAAATGCTCCGGGAAACTGTCGCGGAGCGATTTGCGGACATTCGCCAGCACCTGCTCGCGCGTCCAGGCGGGCTTGCCGAAGGCGGCAAAGGCCGCGTTCAGCCCGGCCTCGATCGCGGCCCAGCCATCAATCAGGGTGTTGTCCCAATCAAAGAGGATGGCGTCCGGCGCGGGGCAGTCCATCTGTCCAGGGATCGTCATGCGGCGTTGCCGAGGCCGGCATGCACGTGGCGCGAAAACAGGTCGAAGAGGCGGCGCGTCACCGGCCCCACCTGGCCGTCCCCGACGGCACGGCCGTCAATCTTCACGATCGGCTTCACGAAGGAGGTGGCGGAGGTGAGGAAGGCCTCCCTGGCACCTTGCAACTCCGTCAGGCTGAAGGGATCGAGGCTGTAGGGGATGCCAGCCGCATCCATCTCGGCGATCAGCGCCCCCCGCGTGCATCCCGGCAGGATCACCTGGTCCAGATGGCGGGTGCGCAGCACGCCGGCCGCATCCACGATCCAGAAGGAGGTGGCCGCACCTTCCGTCACCATGCCCGTGGCTTCATCGTAGAGGATGGCCTCGGCCGCCCCGACATCGCGCGCGGCCTGGCGGGCCAGGACGTTGGGCAGCAGGTTCACGCTCTTGATATCCCGGCGCGCCCAGCGCAGGTCGGGATGGGTGATGGCGGCGATGGTCCAACGCTCCACATCCTTCGGGTAGGGCGGGATGTGCCGCACGGTCACGACGAGGGAGACCGGCACGGGCTGCTTCGGAAACGCATGGTCCCGGCGGGACACGCCGCGGGTGACCTGCATGTAGAGCAGGCCATCCGTCACGCGGTTCCGGCGGGCCACCTCCAGCAGCACCATGCGCAGCGCCGCCCGCGGCATGGGCATCTGCAGACGGATCTCGGCGAGGGATCGTTCCAGCCGGTCGAGGTGGCGGGCTTCGTCGATGAAGCGGCCCCGGTAGAGGTGCACGACCTCGTAAATCCCGTCGCCGAACTGGTAGCCGCGATCCTCGACATTCACCGAGGCGTGGCGCTGGGGCAGATAGGCCCCGTTCACATAAGCGATCTTCGACATGCAGCCCTTCTTTCCGCGCGCAGGCTACGCGGTTCCGGAGGCCCTGTCTTCCGCGTGGACACCGAGGAATTTCAGCTTCCGATGCAGCGCGCTGCGCTCCATGCCGACGAAATTGGCAGTCCGGCTGATATTCCCGCCGAAGCGGAGCAATTGTGCCTCCAGATACTGCCGCTCGAAAGCCTCGCGGGCGTCGCGCAGCGGCAGCGTCATGATCTCGCTGGAGCGGTCCAGCCGCAGCATGGAGGGCGCCGTCGAGACGATCTCGGGCGGCAGGGATTCGGCCCGGATGGGCGAGCCCGAATCGCCTGGCGCCATGATCAGCAGCCAATCCATCAGATTGCGCAGCTGGCGCACATTGCCCGGCCAGTCATGCGTCTGCAGCGCCGCAATGGTGTCCTCGGCCAGCGCACGGGGAGCGAGGCCGGAGCTTTCGATGGAGCGCGTCATGAAATGGCGCGCCAGAGCCGGCACGTCCTCGCGCCGCTCGCGCAGCGCGGGCATTCGCAGCGGCACGACGGAGAGGCGGTAGAACAGGTCCTCGCGGAAGCGGCCGGCTGCGATCTCAGCCTGGAGGTCCTTGTTGGTGGTGGCGATGACGCGCACATCCACCTTCACGCGCGTGGCGCCACCGATGCGCTCGAACCCTTGCTCCTGCACGGCGCGCACGATCTTGCCCTGGGTCTCCAGCGGCATGTCCGAGACTTCGTCCAGCAGCAGCGTGCCACCATGGGCGCGCTCCAGCGTGCCGGCGCGGCGCGGCTGATCGCCGCGGGGCTCCACGCCGAACAGCTCCTCCTCGATGCGCGACGGATCGAGCGTGGCGCAGTTCAGCGCGACGAAGGGCCCATCGGCGCGGCGGGAGCGGGCGTGCAGCATGCGGGCCGCCACTTCCTTCCCGGTACCGGGCGGGCCGCTGATGAGCACGCGCGAATTGGTCGGCGCCACGCGCTCGATGGCCGAGCGGATCTGCGACATGGCGGCGGAGTTGCCGATCAACTCGGCCTCCGAACCTGCGCGCAGCCTGAGGTCGCTGATTTCGCGCTTGAGTTTCGCCGCCTCCAGCGCGCGGGAGACGATGAGCAGCAGGCGGTCGCTCTTGAAGGGCTTTTCGATGAAGTCGAAGGCGCCCTTCTGGATCGCCTGCACCGCCGTCTCGATATTGCCATGCCCTGAGATCATCACGCAGGGGACATGCGGCTCTTCGCGGTGCAGGGCGTCGAGGATCTCGAGACCATCCAGGCGCGAATTGGCCAACCAGATGTCGAGAATCACGAGCGAAGGCCGGCGTGCGCGGAAATGCGCGATCGCCGTGTCGGAATTGTGCGCCTGCCGGGTTTCGTACCCCTCATCCGAGAGGATGCCGTCGATCAGCGAGCGGATATCCGGCTCGTCATCCACGATCAGGATGTCATGCGCCATGGCGCGGCTCCCTGCTTCCCAACTCGGCGCCGGCCGCCTCGGCCTCCAGCTCCGGCAGGATCAACTCGGCACGCGCGCCCTGGCCCGCTTGCGCATCGCCCAGGCGAATGCTGCCGCGATGGTCCTCCATGATCTTCTTCACGATCGCGAGACCAAGGCCGGTTCCCTTTGTCTTGTGCGTCACATAGGGCTCGGTCAGCCGGTCTCGCTGGTCCCCCGCCGGCAGGCCGATCCCATCATCTTCCACCGCGATGATCAGACGCCTCGCATCGGAAGACAAGCTCACACGGATATGTCCGACCGGCTTGGGGCAGGCAAGGCCCTCTTCTTCGTCGCGTTGTACGCGCATCGCGATGGCATCCGCCGCATTGTTGAGCAGATTCGTCAGGGCCTGGTTGATCAGGCGGCGGTCACAGGCGGCGTAGAGCCTTTGCTCGGGCAGGTCCGTGACCCAGGCGATCTCGGGGCGGGATTGCTGCTGCAGCACCAGCGCCTCGCGCACCAGGCGTCCCATTTCCTCCGGGCGAATCACCGGCTGGGGCATGCGGGCGAAGGCACTGAATTCATCCACCATGCGACCAATGTCACCCACCTGGCGGACGATGGTGTCGGTGCAGGCGGTGAAGGTCTCGGGGTCGTGCGTGATCTGCTTCAGGTAGCGCCGCTTCAGGCGCTCGGCGCTGAGCTGGATGGGCGTCAGCGGATTCTTGATCTCATGCGCGATACGGCGCGCCACATCCGCCCAGGCGGCCTGGCGCTGCGCGGTCAGCAGCGCGGAGATGTCGTCGAAGGTCAGCACATGGCCCTGTCCCTCCATCTCGGGCGAGAGGCGCGCCAGCAGGGTCTTCCGCTCATTGGGCGGGCCTACACGGATCTCGGCCGTGCGCGTCGTGCCGGGCTGCGCCAGCAATTCGGCGAATTCGGGCGCCACCTCGGCCATCGGGCGGCCGATCTCACGCTCGAGGTCGAGACGCAGCAACAGGCTCGCGCTGCGGTTGGGCAGGTTCACGCGCAATTCATGGTCAAGGCCCACAATGCCGGCCGAGACCCCGCCCAGCACGGCCTCCGTGAAATTCTGTCGCTCGGCGATCTGGCGATATGCCTCCAGCAATTCGCTGCGCTGGGCGGCCAGCTGGTTGGTCATGCGGTTGAAGGCGCGACTGAGGCTGCCGATCTCGTCATCGCCATCCCCCTCCTCGACGCGCACGGAGAGGTCGCCGCCGCGCACCCGCTCAGCGGCCGTGATCAGGCGGGAGATCGGGCCTGCCAGCTGATTCGCGAGAACGAGGCCCACCAGCACCGCCGCCAGCAGCACGAGCAGCGAGCCGATGGCGAAGATCATCACAAAGGTGATCTGCAGCCCCTCACGATTGCGGTCGATGGATTGATAGGCCGTCACCGCCTGCTCGGTGCGCTGCATGTGCTCCAGCACCGAGGAATCGACCGGCCGGCCGATCATCAGCTGCAGGCCCGAGGCGGGCGCCAGCGCGACGATGGCGCGGACGCGATTCTCCTCCTCGACCGCGACCACGGCCACTTCGCCGCCCGTTGCGATCTCGATCGCCCAATCGGGCGGGGGCGAGAGCATGAAGGCGGAGCTGACGCCCGCATGCGCCACGATGCGGCCCAGCAGCGGCTCGAACACCACCGCCTCGGTCAGGCCGCGCGCGCTCGCCTGCGTCGCCAGCACGCGGGCGAAGGCCAGGCTCTGGTCGGGCAGCAGCACCACCGCGCGATTGAGGTCGTTGGCCATGGCGAGCGCATCGGCGCGGATGTTGTTCTGGTGCTCCTCGAAATAGGCGCGGCTCGCCATCAGCGAGGCCTCGAGAGCGGTGCGCACGCGGTCGCTGAACCAGGCCTGGATGCCGAGGTTGAAGAAGATCGCGGAAAAGCCGGCCAGCAGCATGGCCGGGACGATGGCCACCACCGAAAACAGCAGCACAAGCCGCGTATGCAGCCGCGAGCCCGCTGAGCCGCGCCGCCGCTCCGCCCAGACGCGCACCAGCTGCCCCGCGAGCGAGGCCAGCAGCAGGAGGATGATGGCAAGGTTGATGAGGACCAGCGCCACCACCTGCCCCGGCCGCGTCGGCCCGAGCGGGCTGCCGTCGGACAGCACGACGAAGGTGAGGATGCCCATCACCAGGGCACCCACCGCGAGGCCGAGCGTGACACCCCGGCCGAGCAGCATGTCGGCCAGGCGTCGCAGCAGCGGTACCCTGGCTGTCTTGCCCATGCTCAGGGGCCGCTCATGACAGGCCGCGCACGACCGGCAATTCGAGGTCGCGCAGCTTCTTGCGCAGCGTGTTGCGGTTGAGGCCCAGCAGTGCCGCGGCCTTGATCTGGTTGCCGCGGGTGGCGCTCAGCGCAAGCCGCAGCAGCGGACGCTCGACCTCGGAGATCACGCGGTCATGCAAATCCCGGATGGGGATGCCGTCCTTGTGCGCCGCCATGAACAGCTTGAGGTGGCGCTCCACCGCCTGTTCCAGCGTTTCGCTCGAACGGGGCGCGCCGTCGCTCGGCGCCTCGGCCTCGGCCAGTTCGGCGGCGACGGCCTCCTCGCCGATCGTCTCCTGCGGGTAGAGGGCGGCCAGGCGGCGCATCAGGTTTTCCAGCTCGCGCGCATTGCCGGGCCAGGAATGGCGCTTCAGACGCTCCAGCGCCTCGTTGCTCAGCGACTTCATCGGCAGGCCGGAGGCACGGGCACGCTCCAGGAAATGGCGCGCGAGCAAGGGGATGTCCTCGGTCCGCTCGCGCAGCGGCGGTAGGCGGATGGGCACCACGTTCAGGCGGTAGAACAGATCCTCGCGGAACAGGCCCGCGCGGATCGAGGCACGCAAATCGCGGTGCGTGGCGGCGACGATGCGGACATTTGCCTTCACCGGCTGGCGGCCGCCCACCGTGGTGAACTCGCCCTCCTGCAGCACGCGCAGGAGGCGGGTCTGCGCCTCGGCCGGCATGTCGCCGATCTCGTCCAGGAACAGCGTGCCGCCGGCCGCCTGCTCGAAGCGGCCGACGCCGCGCGTCAGCGCGCCGGTGAAGGCGCCGCGCTCATGGCCGAAGAGCTCGCTCTCGATCAGCTCGCGCGGGATGGCCGCCATGTTGATGGCGACGAAGGGCCCCTGGCGGCGCTTGCCGTAATCATGCAGCGCGCGGGCGATCAGTTCCTTGCCCGTGCCGCTCTCGCCCGTGACCATGACGGTGAGGTCCGCCGTCGTGAGGCGGGCCACGGTGCGGTAGATCTCCTGCATGGCGGTGCTGCGGCCCACCAGCGGCAGGCGCTCGCCGGGCTCGGCCTCCTCATCGGGGGGCTGCGCCGTGGCAGGCTGGGCGAGGGCGCGCTCGACGACGTTCAGCAGCTCCTTCAGGTCGAAGGGCTTGGGCAGGTATTCGAAGGCGCCGCGCTGCGCCGCCTTCACCGCGGTGGTGAAGGTGGATTGCGCCGACATCACCACCACCCGCAGATCCGGGCGGATGCGCTTCATGCGCGGCAGCAGATCGAGCCCATTCTCGTCGGGCATCACGACGTCGGTGACGACGAGATCGCCCTCGCCATCCTCCACCCAGCGCCACAGCGTGGAGGCCGAGGAGGTGGCGCGCACATTGTACCCGGCGCGGGTCAGCGCCTGGGAGAGGACGGTGCGGATCGCGCGGTCGTCATCGGCGATCAGGATGGTGCGGGATTCGGTCATTCGTCGCTCTCATGGTCCGGCTCGCGCCCGGCCTGGCCGGAGGGCTGCGCCGGAAGGGACAGGCGGAAGGTGGTGCGGCCGGGGCGGCTGTCGCATTCGATCAGCCCGCCGTGATTGGCGACGAGCTTGGCCACCAGTGCCAGGCCGAGCCCCTGCCCGCCCCGCTTGGTGGTCACGAAGGGTTCGAACAGGGTGGAGCGCAGCGCCTCGGGGATGCCCGGGCCATTGTCGCGCACGATGACCTGAAGGGGCAAATGCACCCGCTCGCTGCTGCCCGGCACCGCGATGCGCACTCCGTGGTGATAGGCCGTGGCGAGCAGGATCTCACCGGTGCCGCCCGTCGCACCGCCATCGCTCAGCGCCTCGGAGGCATTCTTCACGAGATTCAGCAGGATCTGGATCAACTGGTCCCGGTCGCCCCAGACGGCGGGCAGCGAGGGGTCGTATTCCTCGACGATCCGCAGATGGCAGGCGAAGCCCGATTGTGCCACGCGGCGGACATGATCCAGCACCGAATGAATGTTTACCGCGCGGCGGGTGATCGGGCGGTCGGAGAACATCTCCATCCGGTCCACGAGGTTGCGGATGCGGTCGCTTTCCTCCTGGATGAGGAGGCAGAGCTCACGGTCCCCCTCCGAGGCGCCTTGCTCCAGCAATTGCGCGGCACCACGAATGCCCGAGAGCGGGTTCTTCACCTCATGCGCCAGCATGGCCGCCATGGCGGTCGCACCACGCGCGGCGCCCAGGAAGTGCAGCTGCCGGTCGAGCATGGCCGCGGTGGAGCCGTCCTGCAGGGTCAGGACCACGCCTTCCTGCAGATCCGGCATGGGGGCGCCATAGACCGAGACGCCGTGGCGGTGCAGGCGCGGGCTTTCCAGGGACAGGTCATGGTCGGCCACCGGGCTGTCCTGCAGCCGGATCTGATGCAGCAGGGCAAAGAGACGGTGGTCGGACGGCAGGAGTTCGGCCAGTTGGACGCCCATCAGCGTCTGCTGCGATTGCTGGAAGAACAGCTCGGCGGCGGGGTTCACGAAGCGGAAGCGATCCTCGCCATCCAGCACGACGGCCGGCATGGGAAGCGCCAGCAGGATGGCGGCGCTGTCCGGTGGTGCCAGGGCGCGCGGACGGCGGGCCAGCGCGGCCACGCGGCTGATCATGCCGTTCATGCCGCCTCCTGCCAGGGGGTCTCGGCGGGTGCGAGGCCGCGCTCGATCAGCGGGCCGTAGAAGCCCATGATAAGGGCTTCCGCCGCCTCGCCCATCTCGACGCGGTTCACTTGCGCGCGGAATTCAGCGCTGCCTGGCAGGCCGCGCGAATACCAGGCGACATGCTTGCGCGCCATACGCACGCCGACACCCTCGCCATGATGCTCCAGGATTGCGCGGTAATGCTTGAGCAGGATGGCGAGCTGCTCCTCCAGCGTCGGGTCGGGCAGGCGGATGCCGTCCCGCAGGAAGGCCGCCACCTGCCGGGGGAACCAGGGGCGCCCGTAGCAGCCGCGGCCGATCATCACGCCATCGGCGCCCGAGCGCGTCAGCGCATCCAGCGCGTTGTCCACCGTGACGATGTCGCCATTGGCGATGACCGGGATGGTCACGGCCGCCTTCACCGACGCGATGAAATCCCAGTCGGCCACGCCGGTGTAGAGTTGCTGGCGCGTGCGGCCATGGATGGTGACGAGGCGGATGCCGCATTCCTGGGCGATACGGGCGAGCTTCGGCGCGTTCAGGCTCTGGTGGTCCCAGCCCATGCGCATCTTGAGCGTGACCGGCACCGGCACGGCCTTGACCACCGCCTCCAGGATGGCGGCGGCGCGCAGCTCGTCGCGCATCAGGGCGGAGCCGGCGCTCTGGCCGACAGCCACCTTCTTCACCGGGCAGCCGAAATTGATGTCCACGATGGCGGCGCCGCGGTCCACGACGAGACGCGCGGCATCGGCCATCACGGCCGGATCGCAGCCCGCGAGCTGCACCGAGGAGGGGCCGCCCCCCGCTCCTGAATGCTCGTCCGTCGTGTCGCACATCTTCAGGCTTTGTCGATTCTCGCGGATCATTGCGGCGGAGGCGATCATCTCGCTCACCACAAGTCCTGTGCCTTCGGCGCGCGCCAGGCGGCGGAAGGGCAGGTCCGTCACCCCGGACATGGGCGCCAGGATGACCGGCGTTTCGATGGTCACATCGCGCGCAAGCACGATGGGCCGGAGGCGGTTGCTCATCATTTGGGCAGGCATACGCAAAAGCGAGGCCCGCGTCCACGGCAGGCGTTTCACGCCGCGGGATTTGCCCCCTGAATTCCCTGCCCTGGCGAATTGGCCTATGCGGAGAGGCATCATGATTGTCGCACTTCTCCTGGCCGCCGGGCGCGGCGAGCGCTTCGGCGCCCCGGAACCCAAGCAATATGCGCTGCTGTTGGGCCGCCCCGTCCTGCGGGTGGCGGCGGAGGCGCTGCTGGCCGGCGGGCAGGTGCAGATGCTGCAGCCGGTCTGCGCGGCGGGCGAGGAGGCGCGCCTCGCCGCCATGCTGGAGGGGCTTCCGCATCTGCCACCCGTGACCGGCGGCGCCACGCGCCAGGCCAGCGTGAAGGCGGGACTTGCCGCCCTGGCCACGCTGAACCCGAGCGCCATCCTGGTGCATGACGCCGCCCGGCCGGTGATCCCCGGCGGGACCATCGCCGCCCTGCTGGCCGCGCTCCAGGCGCATGCGGGCGCCATCCCCGCGCAGCCCGTCTCCGACACGCTGAAGCGCGGATCGGACGGCGTGATCGGTGAGACGGTGCCGCGCGCCGGCCTGTTCCGCGCCCAGACGCCGCAGGCCTTCCGCTTCGAGACATTGCGCGCCGCCCATGATGCCGCGACGGCCGAGGCAACCGACGACGCGCAACTGCTGGAATGGATCGGCGAAAGTGTGGCCCTGGTGCCCGGCCATGAAGGCAATGTGAAAATCACCTTCCCGGAGGATCTGGCCCGCGTGGAATCCACCCTTCAGCCGCGGCTCTTGCCGCGGATCGGCACCGGCTTCGACGTGCACCGCCTGGTGCCTGGCCGCCCCCTCATCCTCTGCGGCGTCACCATCCCGCACGAACTCGGCCTCGATGGCCATTCCGATGCCGATGTGGGCATCCACGCGCTGTGCGATGCCATCTACGGCGCGCTGGCCGAGGGCGACATCGGGCGCCACTTTCCGCCGTCCCAGATGAAGTGGCGCGACGCGGACAGCGCCCAATTCCTGGTGCACGCGATGGAGCGTGTGCGCGCGCGCGGTGGCATGCTCGTGAATGCCGACGTCACCCTGATCTGCGAGCAGCCCAAGATAGGACCGCACGCAGGCGCGATGATCGCGCGCCTCGCCGGGATCATGGGCGTGGAGGCAGGCCGCGTGGGCGTCAAGGCGACGACGACGGAACGGCTGGGCTTCCCCGGCCGCGGCGAGGGCATCGCCTGCCAGGCGGCGGTCAGCCTCATGGTTCCGGACTGAATGTTGTCCGCCTGAATTGCCCCCGGGCGAGCGGACAAAAAAAGCCGCTCCTTGCGGAGCGGCCAAGTCAAGGTTGAGGAAGGCAAAGCTGTCGGGGCTGAGTCAGCGCCCGACGAGAGCCGATATGGGATTCGGCAAATTGCCTTCAATACCCTTTCGTAAATGTATCGCTTAACGTATTGGACATATGTTGCATTTTTGCAACATATCCGGACCAAGCTGGGCATGAAGGCAGCACTGGCGGCGCCTCCTCCCCTGGCCTAACCTCGCGAAAACGGAAGGAAAGCCGCCATGACCGCATCGCAACATGACGCCGCCATCATCGGCTGGGCGCATAGCCGCTTCGGGAAGCTCGAGGAGGCGCCGGACGCCGAAGCGCTGATCGGACTTGTGGCGCGCGAGGCCATTGCCGATGCGGGGCTGGAGCCCCACGAGGTGGATGCCGTCTTCCTCGGCACCTTCAATGGCGGGTTCCAGGCGCAGGACTTCCCCTCCTCCCTGGTGTTCCAGGCGGTGCCCGAGTTGCGTTTCAAGCCGGCGACCCGCTTCGAGAATGCCTGCGCCACCGGCACGGCCGCCATCCATGGCGCGCTGGATTTCCTGGGGGCGAAGCGCGGCCGCGTCACGCTCGTCATCGGCGTCGAGAAGATGACGGCGACGCCTGGCCCGCGCGTGGGCGAGATCCTGCTCTCCGCCTCCCACCTCAAGACGGAGGCCGGCATCGAGGCCGGTTTCGCGGGCGTCTTCGCCCGCATCGCCGAGGCCTATTTCCAGCGCCATGGCGACAGCTCCGACGCGCTGGCCGCCATCGCCGCCAAGAACCACGCGAACGGCGTGGACAACCCCTATGCCCAGATGCGCAAGGACCTCGGTTACGAGTTCTGCCGCAATGAGAGCGAGAAGAACCCCTATGTGGCGCGGCCGCTGAAGCGCACCGATTGCAGCCTCGTCTCGGACGGTGCCGCGGCCCTCATCATCGCGGAAGGCGACGTGGCGGCCACCGCGCGCCGCGCGGTGCGCTTCCGCGGCACGGCGCAGGTGAATGACTTCCTGCCCATCGCCCGGCGCGACATCATCCGCTTCGAAGGCGCGCGCGAGGCTTGGGCGCGGGCTTTCGACGCTTCGGGCCTTTCGCTGGCCGACCTCTCCTTCGCCGAGACGCATGACTGCTTCACCATCGCCGAGCTGATCGAATACGAAGCGATGGGCCTGACGCCCGAGGGCCAGGGCAGCCGCGCCATCCTGGAGGGCTGGACCCGCAAGGATGGCCGCCTGCCCATCAACCGCTCGGGCGGGCTCAAGTCGAAGGGGCATCCGATCGGCGCGACGGGCGTTTCGATGCACGCGCTCGCTGCCATGCAGCTCACCGGCGAGGCGGGCGCCATGCAATTGCCGCGCGCCGAGATCGGCGGCGTGTTCAACATGGGCGGCGCGGCCGTCGCCAATTACGTGAGCATCCTCGAACGCGTCTGAGCCCGGCACGGGCTGGCGCGAAGGAACCGGCGCCCATGCGACTGGACGATGAACGCGAGAGCCGCAACCTCGAGGACCGGCGCGGGCAACGGGGCGGTGGCCTTGGCGGCGGCGCGCGGATCGGCGGGCTGGGGCTGGTCGCCGTCGTGGTCATCTCGATGCTGCTGGGCGTGGACCCCGGCGTCGTGCTCTCGACGCTTGAGACCGGCCAGGCGCCCGTGACCCAGCAGGCCGCACAGGCGCCACCGCGGGATGATCCTGCCGCCCGCTTCGTCAGCCGTGTCCTGGCCAGCACCGAGGATGTCTGGACGGCGGAATTCGCCGCGCGCGGCCAGCGCTACGAGCCCCCGCGCCTCGTGCTCTTCACCGGCAACGTCGCCTCGGGCTGCGGCACGGCGCAATCGGCCATGGGGCCCTTCTACTGCCCCAGCGACCGCCGCGTTTACCTCGACCTCGCCTTTTTCCGCGACCTCTCGCAGCGCATGGGCGCGCCGGGCGATTTCGCGCAGGCCTATGTCATCGCGCATGAGGTCGGGCATCATGTGCAGAACCTGCTGGGCCGCCTCGGCGGCGGGCGCGACAATGCGGCCTCGGTGCGGACGGAGTTGCAGGCCGATTGCCTGGCGGGCTTCTGGGCGCGGCAGGCGAATGACGCGCGGCGCATCCTGGAGGCCGGCGATGTCGAGGAAGGCCTGGCCGCCGCCGCGGCCGTGGGTGATGACCGGCTGCAGCAGCAGGGGCGCGGCCATGTGGTGCCGGAGAGCTTCACCCATGGCAGCAGCGCGCAGCGTGTCCGCGCGCTGAAGACGGGGCTCGCCGGCCCCGATGTGAGTGCTTGCCTCGGGCGAGCCTAGGCCACGCTGCGTTCACTTCGCGGGGTCCAGCCTGTGCTGAGAGGATGCTTCAGCGTTTCGGTGATGCCGCCTCAACGCATCGTGTTCTACCGCTCCGGCTGGACGCCCATGGCGCGTACCGTCTCCCGGATGGCGACGATCTCGGCCTGTAGGCGCGCATTGGCGGCCTCGGGCGTCTGCTCCGCCGTCGGGAAGACCTCGGTGCCGAAGCTGGCGAAGCGGGCCCGCAGCGCCGGATCGGCCAGGGCGTCACGCAGCGCGGCGTTGAGGCGCTCGATGATCGGGCGCGGCGTCCCGGCAGGCGCGTAGATGGCGTTCCAGAGCAACAGCTCAAAGCCGGCGAATCCCACTTCGGCAAAAGCGGGGGTATCGGGCAGGGCCGTCAGGCGCCTGCGCGTCGTCACGGCGAAGGGACGCGCCGTTCCGCCCTGGATCTGCGCCAGGGCCGTCGTCGAAAGATCGCAGATCGTATCCACCCGCCCCGCCAGCATGTCCTGGAGCGCCGGAGCGCTGCCGCGATAGCCGATGTCGTTGAACTTCACGCCAAGCCGGTGCTGGATCATCAGACTGCACAAATGCACGGCCGAGCCGATGCCCGAATGCCCCATGTTCAGTCGCTCGCCCTGCCCGCGCATCCAGGCGAGGAGGCTCGGCGTGTCGGTCACGGGCAGATCCCGACGGCCGATCAGGACGAGCGGGCCGTAGTTGATCAGGCCGATGGGGGCAAATGCCGTCGCGGTATCATAGGGCAGCGTGGCATAGAGCGCCGCGCCGCCGGGCAGTGCCAGATGGTTGAGCAGCAGGGTGTAGCCATCAGGCGCACTGCGGGCCACGCGGGCCGAGCCGATGGTGCTGCCTGCGCCAGAGACGTTCTCAACGAGGAAACGCTGGCCCAGCCGTGCGGAGAGCGCTTCGGCGACGAGGCGGCCCGTGGTGTCCGAAGGCCCCCCCGGCGCGAAGGCCACGATGAGTGTCACAGGCCGCGATGGGTAGGTCTGATCCGCCCGCGCTGGCGAGGCCAGCAGCGCGAGGCCGACAAGGATCATGGCGAGGCGCATGTCATCTCCCGGGGTGCAACACACCGGATGATGAGCAATATCCGCGCCAGCCGGCTCAAGCCGCACCGCTGACCGAAATTCAGGCCGTTCGGGTCTGCCTGGACGGGCCAGAGCGCCGCGCAGTCTGAGCCAGGCTCAGTACAGGCGTTCCAGATAGACCATCGCGCCGACGGCCAGGGCCGCGACAATGAGGGATGGGATGAGGACGGCGCGTTCGCCGCTCCACGCCTCGGTGATACGGGGGCCATGCCGGTCCATGGCATCCACGATGCCACCGCCGGAGCGGGATTCAGGGGTATGTCGCGTGTTCATCCCCCATGAACCCACCAACCGCGCGGAGGTTCCGCGCGAAGCGCCTCAGCCCCGCCCCTCCTCGACCGCGTGGCACGCCACCATCGCGTCGCCCGCCAGCAGCGGCGAATCGGCGCGGGGCGCCGAAGTCACCGGCTTCATCACCGGCACCTCCGCCTTGCAGCGCGCATTGGCCAGCGGGCAGCGCGGATGGAAGGTGCAGCCAGAGGGCGGCGAGATGGGCGAAGGCACCTCGCCCCCCACCGGGATGCGCTGCCGGCCGGTCATCTCGAGGTCCGGGATCGCCTCCATCAGCGCGCGCGTATAGGGGTGGCGCGGCGCCTGGAAGAGGCTCTCGGCCGGCGACAGCTCGACCAGCTTGCCGAGATACATCACGCCGATACGGTCACTCACCTGCCGGACCACGGCCAGGTTGTGGCTGATGAAGAGGTAGGTGAGCCCGAGGCGCGTTTGCAGCTCCTTCATCAGGTTCAGGATCTGCGCCTGGACCGAGACGTCGAGCGCGGAAGTGGGCTCGTCACAGACCAGGAATTCCGGGTTGGAACTCAGCGCGCGCGCGATGGAGATGCGTTGGCGCTGCCCGCCCGAGAACTCATGCGGGTATTTCTGCCCATCGAGCGGCGAGAGCCCCACCTGCGTCAGCAATTCGCCGACGCGGTTCAGAATGGCCTGCTTGTCCTCGAGCAGGCCAAAGGCGCGGATAGGCTCGGCCACGATGTCCACGACGCGCCAGCGCGGGTTCAGCGAAGCGTAGGGATCCTGGAAGATCATCTGCATGCGGCTGCGCTGCATGGAATCCGCGCGCGCCAGCGAGAGGTCACGCCCGTCGAACATCACGCGCCCGCGCGTGGTGGGGTAGAGGCCGACCATGAGGCGCGCGACCGTGGACTTGCCGCAACCGCTTTCGCCCACCAGGGAGAGCGTGGTGCCCTTCGGGATGTCGAAGGAAATGCCATCCACCGCGCGCAGCGTTCGCTTGCCCTCGCGCGCGACCAGCCGCTGGATCAGCGGCTTGGAGACGTCGAAATACCGCGCGACATCCTCGGCCGCGATCATCGGGGTCGTGCTGCGCGGCTGATTCACGCCCTCGCTGGCGCTCGGCCGATCAGACGCGGAGCTCATGCCGCGCCCTCCGCATAGAGCCAGCAGGCCGCACGGGTGGTGCCTGCATCGAGCAGGTCGGGCCGCTCCACCGCACAGCGGGAGATCACCTTCGGGCAGCGCGGGTTGTAGGCGCAGCCCTGGGGGATCGCGGTCAGCCGCGGCATGGCGCCGTCAATCTGCTGCAGCCGCTCCACGCGGCGATCCAGCGGCGGGATCGAACCCATCAGCCCCTGCGAATAGGGGTGACGCGCGTGGCGCACCACCTCCCGCACCGGGCCGATCTCCGCGATGCGGCCGGCATACATCACGGCAACCCGGTCGGCGGTCTCGGCGATGACGCCCATGTCATGGGTGACGAGCATCATGGCCGTGCCCTTCTCGCGCGCCAGCGTCTTCAGCATGGCGATGACCTGCGCCTGGATGGAGACGTCGAGCGCCGTGGTCGGCTCATCGGCCACGATCAGCTTGGGCTCGGCGCAGAGGGCCAGCGCGATCACCACGCGCTGGCGCATGCCGCCCGAGAATTCATGCGGATAGCTGTCGATCCGCTCCCGTGCCGCCGGGATGCCGACCAGCTCAAGCCAGCCGATCGCCTTCTCCCGCGCCTCGCCCGGGCCGATCGGCAGGTGCGTCGTCATCGTCTCCACCAGCTGGCGGCCGATGGTGTAGAGCGGGTTCAGCGTGGTCAGCGGGTCCTGGAAGATGGCGCCGATCTCGCGGCCGCGGATGCGGCGCATCTGCTCGTAGGGCAGGTTGTCAATGCGGCGGCCCTCCAGGAGAATCTCGCCCTTCGCGATCCGGCCCGGCGGCTCCAGCAGGCCGATGATGGCCGCCCCCGTCATGGACTTGCCAGCGCCGGATTCGCCCACCACGCCAAGCACCTCGCCCGGCGCGATGTCGAAGGAGACGTCGTCGAGGGCCACGAGCGTGCCGCGCCGCGTCGGGAATTCGACGCGCAGATTCTTCACTTGCAACAGAGACATCAGCGCAGCCTCGGATTCAGCGCGTCGCGCAGCCAATCGCCCAGGAGGTTCACGGAGAGCACCATGACGATGAGGGCCACACCCGGGAAGATCGTGATCCACCACTCGCCCGAGAAGAGGAAGTCATTGCCGATGCGGATGAGCGTGCCGAGCGAGGGCTGGGTCGGCGGCACGCCGACACCCAGGAAGCTCAGCGTCGCCTCCGCCAGGATGGCGAAGCCGAGGTTCAGCGTCGCGATCACCAGCACGGGCGACATGACGTTGGGCAGCACATGGCTGCGCATGATCCGCAGCGGCGAGAGGCCGATGACGCGCGCCGCCTGCACATATTCCTTGTTGCGCTCCACCAGCGTGGAACCGCGGACGGTGCGGGCGAATTGCGGCCAGTTGGAGATCCCGATGGCGAAGATCACGACAAACAGCGCCACCTCACTGTGGGTCTCGCGCGGCAGCACCGCGCGCACCACGCCATCAATCAGGAGTGCCACCAGGATGGAGGGGAAGGTGAGCTGGATGTCGGCGATGCGCATCAGGAGCGCATCCACCTTGCCGCCGAGGTAGCCGGCCAAGAGGCCCACCGTGACGCCCACCAGGGTCGAAAAGATCACCGCCGCGAAACCCACCAGCAGCGAGACGCGCGCGCCATACATGATGGCCGAGAGCATATCCCGCCCCTGGTCATCCGTACCGAGCGGATAGGCGGCATCGCCCTCGGACTGCCAGGCCGGCGGCTTGAAGGCGTCCATCAATTGCAGCGAGGCGAGGTCGAAGGGGTTGTGCGGCGCCAACACCGGCGCCAGCACCGCGCCCGCGATGCAGATGAAAGCCACGATGGCCGAAATGACGGTGATGGGGGAGCGCGTGAAGCTCCACCAGAGATCGCTGTCGAAGAAGGCTCTCATCTCAGTGGCCCTTTCCACGGCCGACACGCAGCCTCGGGTCCACCGCGTAGTAGAGAAGGTCCACCACCAGGTTGATCGTCACGAAGACCAGCGCGATCAGCATGAGGTAGGCCGCCATGACCGGAATGTCGGCCGCCCCCACGCTCTGGATGAAGAGCAGCCCCATGCCCGGCCACTGGAAGACCGTCTCGGTCACGATGGCGAAGGCGATGATGCCGCCCAGCTGAAGCCCCGCGATGGTGATGACCGGCACCAGCGTGTTCTTCAGCGCATGGCCGAAATTGATGGCCCGGTTGCTGAGCCCCCGCGCGCGGGCGAATTTCACGTAGTCCGTCCGCAGCACCTCCATCATCTCCGAGCGCACCAGGCGCATGATGAGGGTGAGCTGGAAAAGGCCGAGCGTGATCGCCGGCAGGACCAGCGCCTTGATGCCGGACCAGGTGAAGAAGCCGGAGGACCACCAGCCCAGCCGCGTCACATCGCCCCGCCCGAAGCTCGGCAGCCAGCCGAGCCAGACCGAGAAGGTGAGGATGAGCAGGATGCCGATCAGGAAGGTCGGCAGCGAAACGCCGACCAGGCTGAAGGTCAGGAAAAAACGGGAGAGCCAGGAGTTGCGGTAGAGGCCGGTATAGACCCCCATCGGCACGCCGATCGCCAGCGCCAGGAATGCGGCGGTCATTGCCAGTTCCAGCGTCGCCGGCGCGCGCTCCGCGATGAGTTCCGCCACGGGGCGCGAAAGGCGGTAGGACAGGCCGAATTCGCCCTGCACCGCATTGCCGAGGAAGGTCGCGAATTGCACGAAGAAGGGCTGGTCGAGCCCCAAATCGCGTACCAGCGCCTCACGCTGCGCCTCGGTGAAGTCCTGGCCCAGCATGATCGCCACGGGGTCGCCGACATAGGCGAACATGGCGAAGCTGATGAGCGAGACCACGAACATCACCGGCAGCGCCTGGAGGATGCGAGAGACGATGAAGGAAAACATGCGCCCTCAGTTCACCACGGCCCAGCGGAAATAGGGCTGGTTGTTCGCCATGTGCGGGATGGTGAGCGTGCTGCGCATGGCCCAGGGGATCATCTGGTGGTGCAGCGGGATATGCGGCACATCCTCGCGATAGAGGCGCAGCGCCTCGCGGATCGTGGCTTGGCGGGCCTCGCCGCTCTCGACCTTCATGCGCTGGATCAGCACATCCATGGCGGGGTTGGAATAGCGCCCGTAATTCCAGATGCCGTCGCCCTGCGCACCATTGCGCGTCGCCAGCAGCGACTGGAAGGAATAAAGCGCGTCCAGCGTCGGCACGCCCCAGCCCAGCATGTAGATGCTGGTGTCGTCGCGCTGGATCTTGGCGAAGAAGGGGCCGAGCGGCATGCCGTTCAGCCGCGCGCGGATGCCCACCCGCGCCCACATCGCGACGATGGCCTGGCAGATCTGCTCGTCATTGATATAGCGGTTGTTGGAACAGTCGAGCGTGATCTCGAAACCGTTGGGGTAGCCGGCCTCGGCCAGCAGCGCACGGGCGCGGGCCTGGTCATAGGGCAGGCGCACATCCTCCTCGCGGGCATAGCCGTTCACCTGCTCGGGGAAGAGCGTGCCGGTGACGACGCTTTGGCCGCGCATCGTGGTGCGATGAATCGCCTGGATGTCGATCGCCTGGTAGAGCGCACGCCGCACGCGAACGTCGCGCAGCGGGTTGCGGCCTCGCACGTCGGAATAGAGCAGCTCATCGCGCGCCATGTCCATCGCGAGGAAGATGGTCCGCACCTCCGGCCCTTCCAGCACGCGCAGCCCCTGGCTGTTGCGCAGCCGCGCCAGATCCTGCAGCGGCGGGTCCATCACGAAGTCAATCTCGTTGGACAGCAGGGCCGCCACGCGCGTCGCGTCGCTCGCGATCGGGCGGAAGACGATTTCCGTCACGTTGCCGCGGTTGGACGGCACCTGCCAGCCCCACCAATCGGTGTTGCGGACCAGCACGGTGCGCACGTCGGGCTCGCGCGCCTGGAGGCGGAAGGCGCCGGTGCCGTTGGTGTTGCGCGTGGTGTGCATTTCCTCGCGCTGGCGGGTGTTCTGGGGGCGGGCGGCGTTGTTCCGCTCGCTCCAGCTGCGCGACATCATGAAGACCGAGGCGAGCTTGTTCGGCAGGATGGGGTCCGGCGCCTTGGTGATGATATCCACCGTCAACGCGTCCACGGCGACGGCGCGGTCAATCGTGTCCACGAAGATGCCGAAATTGCTGGTGGGCTGGAGCGCGCGGGTGATGCTGAAGACCACGTCGTCGCTGGTGAAGGCCTCGCCCTCATGGAACTTCACACTGGGGCGCAAGGTGAAGCGCCAGCGCGTCGGCTCCTCCTGCGTCCAGGCCGTGGCGAGGCCGGGCTCGAGGCCGAGCTGCGGGTTGCGGCTGATCAGCGCGTCATAGATCTGCTGCAGCACCATGGTGACGGTGCCGACATTCTGGCTGTGCGGATCCATCGTGTTCGGATCGCCGCTTGCTGCCCAGCGCACCGTCCGCGCCTCGGCAATACCGACCATCAGCGCCGCGACCAGGATCGCGGCCCGCCACACAGACTTCATTGATGTCTCCCGAACCCCAGGCCGTTCCGGCCGGAAACGCCCGCTATAGGGGCGGACGCGCCTCGGGGGAAGCCTCTTCCCGGACGCCCACGGCCCATTCCTTGATCAGGGTATAGCCCAGCGCCAACAGGACCGGGCCGAGGAAGAGGCCGAGGAAGCCGAAGGCCAGGACGCCGCCCAGCGCGCCCAGGATGGTCAGCAGCAGCGGCAGGTCGGCACCGCGCGAGATGAACCAGGGCCGGATGACGTTGTCCACCGAGGAAATTCCCAGGCCCCCGTAGAGCGCCAGGAAGATGCCCCAGCCGATGCTCCCCGTGGCCAGCAGCCAGATCGCGGCCGGGATCCAGACGAGCGGCGCCCCCACCGGCAGGATGGAAATGACCCCCGCGATCACCGCCAGCAGCACCGGCTGCGGCACGCCCGAGATCCAGAGGCCGAAGAAGGTCATGAAGCCCTGCGCCACCGCCGTGCCCAGCATGCCATAGACCACGCCCCGCGTGACGTTGCCGGTCAGTTCCCAGAGATGCGCGGCGCGGTCCCCGGCGAGCCGCTCCAGCAGGCCATAGGCCCCTTTCGCCAGCGCCGGGCCGTCCTTGTAAATGAAGAAGGCCAGCAGGATCGCGATCAGCATCTCGGCCACGCCCGAGAGTAGGCCAAGCAGCAGCGAGAGGGCGAATTGCGCGATGTCCCCGGCGTAGGGGCGGATGGTGGCCACGAGATGCGAAGCATCGCCGGCCAGCGCCTGCCACCAGTCGTTCAGATAGGGGCCTGCCATCGGGATCAGCAGGAAAACACCCGAGAGGTCCGGCAGACCCTCGCTGAAGACCCGCTCCAGCCAGCGGCGGATTCCCTCGACATCCTCGCGCCGCACCGGGGTGGCAAAGACCAGCGGCAGGCCGATCAGAAGAAACTCCGCGCCGACCATGACGCCCGCAGCGCTTCCTGGCCCCAGACGTAGCCGGTCGGTCAGGAAGCGATAGGCCGGCCAGGTGCAGAAAACGAGGATGACGGCCCACATCAGCGCCGAGATGAAGGGCTTGAGCACCAGGAAACAGCCCGCTGCCAAAAGGCCGGCCGCGATGAAGCCCACCACCCGGGCCAGTTGCTCCTTGCTCTCCATCATCCACCCTTTGCCGAAATACACCGGAAGATTGTAGCATGACCGCGTGAATATCCTGGCACCACCACGCCCGCGGCTTTCGGTCGAGATCGTCTTCGATCTCGTCTGCCCCTGGTGCTACCTGGGCATCCGCCGGCTGATGCGGGTGCTGGCCGAGCGGCACGACCTGCAGCCCGACCTGCAATGGCGCCCCTTCCTGCTGAACCCGGAGATCGCGCCCGGCGGCATCCCCCGGCAGGACTGGCTGGCCCGCAAATTCGGAGGCGAGGACCGGGCCCGGCGCCTGCACGGCACCATCACGGAACTCGGCCGGGCGGAGGGTATCACCTTCCGCTTCGACCTGCTGCGCCGCATCCCCGCCAGCCTGGATGCCCATCGGCTGCTGCGCTGGGCCGGCCGCCACGCCCCGGTGGACCAACTGGTCGAGCGCCTGTTCGCCGCCTATTTCTGCGAGGGGCTCGACATCGGCCAGCATGCGACGCTCGCCATGCTCGCCGGCGAGGAAGGCTTCGACCAGATCGCGGCACTCCGGCTCCTCGGCGGCGCGGGCGAGACGGAGTGGGTCCATCTCGAGAATCTCCGCGCCCACCGGCTCGGCATCAACGGTGTCCCCTGTTTCCTGGTGGATGGCGAGCACGCCATTGCCGGCGCGCAGGAGCCCGAGGTCCTGGAACGCCTGATCGAAGTGGCGCTGGCCGGTTCGTGATGCGGCCATCCGGTTGGATGCCCGCGCGATTTGGCCCTGGATGGACGGCCTGGCGGCGGAAGGGCCCCGGAAAGTTGAAGACATGACAGAAACCGAGCGGGCGCGGGAGGCGGAACCCGGATCGCAGTTGCTGCCGGGCGATGCCGAACAGGCCCGCGTGCTGCGCCTCGCCCTGCGCCTGTGCGATGCCCCGGCCGGCGCGATCATCTTCCGCGACGGCGGGCCAAGCACGTTGCGGGGCCCTCAGGCCGAGCGGACATCCGGCGAGTTGCATGCACTGGCGGAGCGGATCATCGAGGCCGGCGCGCCGGTCCTGACCGCGCCGAAGCCCTCCGCCTGCGGCTTACAGGCGGGCGTTCCGCTCGTCACAGCCGCCGGTCACACGCTGGGCGCTCTCTGTATCGTGGATCCCCGCGCGCCGTCTGGCGGACCGGTCCTGGCCGACATCAGGGAGGGCCTGCTTGACCTCGCCCGGATCCTCACCGACCGGCTGGAGGATCGGCGCGAGGCCCTGGGCGCGGCTCGGCTGACGCGCGACGCGCAGTTGCTGCGACGCCTGATGGCCGTGGCCGCGGAGGCGGCGGATCTCGAAAGCTCCGTCCGATCGGCAGCCGAGGCGCTTTGCGAGGCGACCGGGGCGCTGACCTGTCAGCTTTGGCAGCGCGTGCCCTCCGATATGTTGAGCGCCCGCTTCCTCGGTGGCTGGAGCGACCCGCGCTTCGGCCCACCGGGCGCCGCCGCCCTGGCGCTGCACCAGACGGTCGCCGCCCCCAACTCCCCCACGCTGCAAGCGCTCAGCGAGCATCGTCAGGTGGTTGTCGAGGATGTGACGACGCAGGACTGGACCACCAACCCGCTGCTCGGCCCCGCCGGACAGCGCGGGCTCCGGGCCCTCATGGTCTCGCCCTTCCGGATGGGGGCACAGAGCTTTGCGCTGCTGATCGGCCTTGGCGAGGGCCGCCGCGACCTCGCCGAAATCTCGCACCTGCTGGACCAGGTGGTGGCCGCCCTGCGCCCCATCCTGCGCCGCATCCGCGAAGAGGAGCAGACGCGCCTGATGCGCCGCGTGGTGGAGGCGACATCGGACGTCGTGCTCATCACCGAGGCGGAACCGATTGACGAGCCCGGGCCGCGCATCGTCTACGCCAACGCCGCCTTCGAGCGGGAGACCGGCTACACGCAGGCCGACGTGCTGGGGCTGACGCCGCGGCTTCTGCAGGGGCCGGGCACTTGCGACGAGGCGCGGCGGAACATCCGCGACGCGCTGGAACGATGGCAGCCGGTCCGCCAGGTGGTGCTGAACTACCGCAAGGATGGCAGCACCTTCTGGTCCGACCTGCAGATCTCACCGGTGGCCGATAGCGAGGGGTGGTTCACCCATTGGGTTTCCGTCCAGCGCGACGTGACGATCGAGCGCGAGGCCGAAATCGCCCGCGCCGAAGCGCTGGCGGAGCGGGACGCGATGCTGGCGCGGCTGCCCGGCGTGCTGTTCCGCTTCGAGCGCGAACCCAATGGGCACTGGTTCCGCCGCTATGCCTCCGCCCAGCTGGAGGCGCTGGCCGGCTTCACGCCAGCGGAGGCGACGCAGCTCGGCTGGTTCCAGGCGCATGTCCATCCCGAGGATTGCGAGCGGATCATGGCCCTGCCGGACGCCACCATCGGCCAGCCGGAATCCACGGCCGAGTTCCGCTTCCGCCACAAGGACGGGCGCTGGCTCTGGATCCGCGGGATTCAGCGCGGCCAGGTCACCCAGGCCGGCACGCCGGAGCTGCTGAGCATCTGGAGCGACATCACGCGCGAAAAGCAGCTGGCCGAGCAGCTCGCCCATTCCGCCAAGCTCGCACAGCTGGGCGAGGTGACGACGGGCATGGCCCATGAACTGAACCAGCCGCTCGCCACCATCAGCATGGCAGCGGACATCATCCTGCTGCAACTGGACGGTGCGGACCCCTCGCTCAGGCCCATGCGCGAACGGCTCGAGAAGATCATCGGCCAGACCGCGCGCATGGCGAATCTGATCGACCACATGCGGATCTTCGGCCGGGCGGAAAACCTGCCCGTGGCCCCCCTCGACATCCACCAGGTGATCCAGGACGGATTGGAGATGCTGACCAGCAAGCTGACGCTCTCGGCCGTGCAGGTGACGCAGGAGATGGCGGCCGATCTTCCCCCCGTTCTCGGCGTCGCCATCCCGCTCGAGCAGGTGCTTATGAACCTCATCGCCAATGCCTGCGACGCCTATCACGCCCAGTCCCCCGAAGGCGGGAAGGAGCGGCTGATCCGGCTGCGGGCCTGGCGGGCCGGGGCGCATGTCCGCCTGGAGGTCAGCGACGGCGCGGGGGGCATTCCACCCGAGATCCTGCCCCGCATCTTCGAGCCCTTCTTCACCACCAAGCCGGAAGGCCAGGGCACGGGGCTCGGCCTCTCGATCAGCTACGGCATCATCCAGGACATGGGCGGCAGCCTGACCGCCGCGAACGTGCCAGGTGGCTCGGCCTTCACCATCAGCCTGCCGGCGGCCTGAGGCCTGCTCAGGCCGCCTTTGCCTGCTCCACCACCCGCACCAGGTTCGCCACCAGCCCGCGCGCCGCCTTCACCCGGGCATCGAACGGCAATTCGCGCAACAGGGCGAGCTTGTGGTCCGGCCGGAGCGAGACGAGCCCCTTCTGGCCCGAGACCCAGGCGACGAGGCCGGCCGGATTGGCAAAGCGATTCTTGTGGAAGGCGATGACGACGCCCTTCGGCCCAGCATCCACCTTCTCCACCCCCGCAGCGCGGCATTGCAGCTTGAGGCCGACCACCTGGAGCAGGTTTTCCACCTCGGGCGGGATGGGCCCGAAGCGATCGGCGAATTCGGCGGCGATGGCCTCCACCTCGGCCTCCGTCTCCAGCCCGCCGATGCGGCGATAGAGACCCAGGCGCACCGGCAGTTCCTGCACGTAATTCTCGGGGATCAGCACCGGCAGGCCGAGATTGATCTGCGGCGTGAATTTTCCGTCTGCCTCGCGCGCGCGCTTCGAACCGGCGCGCAGATCCGCCACGGCTTCCTCCAGCATCTCCTGGTAGAGCTCGATGCCGACCTCGCGGATCTGGCCCGACTGTTCCTCGCCCAGCAGGTTGCCGGCGCCGCGAATATCCAGGTCGTGGCTGGCGAGCGTGAAGCCGGCGCCGAGATTGTCCAGCGTCTGCATCACCTCCAGCCGCTTCTGCGAGGTGGGGCTGAGGCGGTGATGCGGCGGCCAGGTGAGATAGGCATAGCCACGCTGCTTGCCGCGCCCGACCCGTCCGCGCAGCTGGTAGAGCTGGCCGAGGCCGAACATGTCCGCCCGGTGGATGATGAGCGTGTTCACGGCCGGCATGTCGAGGCCAGATTCGACGATGTTGGTCGCGAGCAGGATATCGTATTTGCCGTCGCCGAACTCGGTCATCACCTGTTCCAGCTCGGTGGGCGCCAGGCGGCCATGGGCCTGCACCACGCGCGCCTCGGGCGCCACTTCGGCCAGGCGCTCATACATTTTGGCCATGTCCTCGATTCGGGGCACGACGACGAAGACCTGCCCGCCGCGGAAGCGCTCACGCTGCACGGCTTCGCGCAGCACCAGGGAATCCCATGGCATGATGAAGGTTCGCACGGCCAGGCGATCCACGGGCGGGGTCGCGATGACGCTCATCTCGCGTACGCCGGAGAGGGCGAGTTGCAGGGTGCGCGGAATGGGTGTGGCGGTCAGCGTCAGCACGTGCACACCGGCTTCGAGTTCCTTCAGCCTTTCCTTGTGCTTTACGCCGAAATGCTGCTCCTCATCCACGATGACGAGGCCGAGATTGTCGAAGCCGATGGTCTTGCCCAGCAGCGCATGCGTGCCGACGACGATATCCACCTCGCCGGCCGCCAGCGCCGCCTTGACCTGACTGGCTTCCTTCGCCGTCACCATGCGCGAAAGCTGTGCCACCTTGATGGGCAGGCCGGCAAAACGCGCGGTGAAGATGCGGTGGTGCTGGCGCGCCAGCAGCGTGGTGGGCACCACCACCGCCACCTGGCTGCCGGACATGGCCACGGTGAAGGCCGCGCGCAGCGCCACCTCCGTCTTGCCAAAGCCGACATCGCCGCAGATCAGGCGGTCCATCGGCCGGCCGGAGGCAAGATCCTCCAGAACATCCGCGATGGCGCGGGCCTGATCGTCCGTCTCCACATAGGGGAAGCGGGCGCAGAACTCGTCCCAGGCGCCTTCGGGCGGCGCCATCATCGGCGCCTCGCGCGTCTGGCGTTCGGCGGCGATGCGGATCAGGGCACCGGCCATGTCGGCGATGCGCTGCTTGGCCTTTGACTTCCGCGCCTGCCAGGAGGCGCCGCCCAGCTTGTCCAGCGCCACACCGCCGGTCTCGCTGCCGAAGCGGCTGAGGATCTCGATGTTCTCGACGGGGACGAAGAGCTTGTCATTGCCGTCATAGATCATCCGCAGGCAGTCATGCGGCGCGCCGCTCACCTCGATGGTGGCGAGGCCGTCATAGCGGCCAATGCCGTGATCCTGATGGACCAGCAGATCACCCACCTCGATCTGCGTGGCATCCGCGATGAACTGGTCGGCGCGCTTCTTACGGCGCGCGGGGCGGGCGATGCGCTCGCCCAGCAAATCCTGCTCGGCGGTGATGGAGAGTTTTTCGGCCGTGAAGCCGCGTTCCAGGCCGAGGATGCCGACGCCGATGGTGCCGGTGGAGAGGCGCTGGAAGGCGTAGTAATCCTCGACCGGTTCGGCCGCCACGCGGTTCTCGCGCAGCAGGGTGACAAGCCGCTCGCGGGAGCCGCGGGTCCAGGCGGCCAGCATGGGCTGCCGGCCGCGGCCGCGCTCGGTCTCGGCATGGGCGGCATAGGCGGAAAACAGATTTTCCCCCGCCTGGCGGATCTCGGTGAAGAGGCGCCCGGCGCGCCCACCGGTATCGAAACCCTCGGCGCCATCCGGCTTGTGGAAGGGCGAGAAATGCAGCTGTGTCCCCTGCCCCAGCACCGCGTCCCAGCCGGCGCGGTCCAGATAGAGGCGCGCCGGCGGCGCGGGGCGATAGGGCACCTCCCCCTCGCTCAGCCGTGCGGGGATGCGGCGGGCCTCGTAATGGTCCTGGATCATCTCCAGCCGGGCGTTCAGCGCCTCATCGGCCTGGCCGTCGAGGCTGACCGAGGCGCCGGGCAGGTAGTCCAGCAGGGTTTCCATGCTGGCGTGGAACAGGCCGGCCCAATGCTCCATGCCCGGATGGCGGCGCCCGGCGCTGACGGAGACATAGAGCGGGTCCTCGGCCGCCGCATTGCCGAACAGCTCGCGGTAGGCGGTGCGGAAGCGCTCGATGGAGGCAGCGTCGAGGAAGACCTCGCCCACCGGGCGCAGCGTCAGCCGGTCCACATTGGCGCCGCTACGCTGCGTGCCGGTGTCGAGGCGCCGGATGCTCTCGATCTCGTCGCCAAACAGGTCAAGGCGCAGCGGATCGGCCTCGCCCGAGGGGAAAAGGTCCAGGATGCCGCCACGCACGGCATACTCGCCGGGCTCCATCACGGTGCCGGTGCGGTTGTAGCCATTGCCTTCCAGGAAAGCCGTGATCTGCTCGATGCTGGTGCGGCCGCCCTTGCGCAGCAGCAGGGCCGAATTGGCGAAGGCGGTGCGCGGCGGCACGCGCTGGACCAGGGCGTTCACTGTGGTCAGCACGATGCGCGGACGGGTCGGCGGCGCGGTGAGTTCGGCGAGCGTCGCGACACGCTCGGCGATCAGTTCCGGGTTGGGCGAGACGCGGTCATAGGGCAGGCAATCCCAGGCGGGCAGGCGCAGGATCTCGGCCTCGGGCATGAAGAAGCCCAGCGCATCGGCCATCCGGGCCATGCGGGCATCGTCGCGGCAGACATGCAGCACCGGCGCCTGGGTCTCGGCCCGGCGCTGGCGCAGCAGCAGGGCGTCATAGCCCTCGGGCGCGCCATAGACGTTGAGCGCGCTGCTGCGCGGCCGAGTCACGCTTCGCTCCGCTTCACGATCGGACGCGGTCACTTCAAATGATCCGGCATGCCCGCGCCCGGCGCCGCGCTCTCCGCCACGATGCGGTCGAACAGCGGCCCGCGCACCTCGGCAGGAATGGCGCGGCGGCCGGAGAACCAGTCGGCCAGGTCCACATCCGGCAATTCCATGATGGTTTCCAGCTCATCCAACTCAGCCGGCGTCAAAGTGCCGATATGCCGGCGGACGAAGCCGCCCAGCATCAGGTCGCATTCCTTCGTGCCGCGATGCAGCGCCCGGAACAGCAGGCGGCGTTGCCGATGGGGAAGATCGGCCGGGGGAAGTTCGGGGGTTTCGTCAGGACTCGTCACGGGTGGCATATAGGCCCGTGTGAGCCAGAGTGTCAGCCTCCAGAGCCTGCTAGATCCGCTTGAATCCCTCACGGGGGTCGGGCCCAAGCGGGCTGCGCTCATCGCCAAGGCCTGCGGCGGGCAGCGCGTGCTGGACCTTTTGTTCCACCTGCCCGACCGCATCGCGGCCCGGATGCGGGTCAGCCATCCCTCGGAAGCGCAGCCGGAGACGGATGCGGTGCTGCGCGTGACCCCCATCGCGATTCGCAGTGCCCTGAGCCGCGCCACCCGCCGCCGCTATGTCGAGGTCCGCACGGCGGAGGAAGTGACGCTCCGCTTCATGCAATCCAACCTGGGCTGGATCGAGAAGCTCCTGCCGCATGGCGAGGCGCGCTGGATCTCGGGCCGCATCCGGCCCGAGGGCGATGGCTGGTCCTGCATCAGCCCCGACGTCGCCGCCGACGAGGCGGCCTTCCCAAGCCTGGAGGCGATCTGGCCGCTGACCGAAGGGTTGAAGCGCGGCCACATGGCGCCGGCCGTGATGGCGGCGCTGAGGCGCCTGCCCGACCTGCCCGAATGGCAGGACGCCCCCCTCCTCGCCCGCGAGCGCTGGCCAGGCTTCGCCCAAGCCTTGCGGGCCCTGCACGCACCCCAGACCCGGCCGGATGAAAAGCCCTGGGAGCGCCTCGCTTACGACGAGGCTCTGGCCGGCCAGCTGGCCCTGGCCCTGCTGCGCCGCCGCAACCGGGACGCCCCGGGCCGGGCCCTGCAAGGCGATGGCAGCCTGCGCGCCCAGGCGCTGGCCGCCTTCGGCCACGAACCGACGCCCGACCAGGCGCAGGCCCTGGCCGAAATCTCCCGCGACCTCGCTGCCCCCCGGCGCATGCTGCGCCTGCTGCAGGGCGATGTCGGCTCGGGCAAGACGCTGGTCGCGATCCTCGCCATGCTCCAGGCGGTGGAGGCCGGCGCCCAGGCCGCGATCATGGCACCGACCGAAATCCTGGCCCGGCAGCATTTGCGCACGCTGGAGAAGCTCTCGCCGGTGCCGGTCGCGTTGCTGGCCGGCTCGGTGAAGGGGGGGGAGCGGCGGCGCGTGCTGAAGGGCTTCGCCGATGGTTCCATCCCCATGGCCATCGGCACCCATGCCCTGTTCCAGCAGGGGGTGGAGTTCCGTGACCTGGCACTGGCCGTGGTGGACGAACAGCACCGCTTCGGCGTGGCCCAGCGGCTGGAGCTGGCCGGCAAGGGCGAGCAGGTGGACATGCTGGTGATGACGGCGACGCCCATCCCCCGCACGCTCCAGCTCACCCACTGGGGCGAGATGCAGGTCAGCCGAATCGCGGCCAAGCCGCGCGGCCGCCAGCCAATCGCAACGCGCATCGCCAGCGCCGCCCGGCTGCCCGAGATCATCGCCCGCATGCGCCAGGCGCTTGGGCGCGGCGAGCGCGCCTATTGGGTGGTGCGTGCCATCACCGGCGGCGAGCATGATGACAGCATCGCGGCCGAGACGCGCTTCGCCGAGCTGTCCGAGCTGTTTCCCGGCCTGGTGGGCCTCGCCCATGGCGAGCTGGACATGGAGCTGCGCGAGGGCGCGCTGCGCGACTTCGCGGAGGGCCGCACACAGATCCTGGTGGCCACCACCGTCATCGAGGTGGGGGTGGATGTGCCGGAGGCGACGATCATCCTGATCGAGCAGGCCGAGCGCTTCGGCCTCTCCGCCCTGCACCAGCTCCGCGGCCGGGTCGGGCGCGGCAGCAAGCCCTCCTCCTGCCTGCTGGTGCATTCCGAATCGCTCTCGGAGCGCGAGCGGGAGCGGCTGCTGATCCTGCGCGACACCGAGGACGGCTTCGTGATCGCCGAGGAGGATCTGCGCCTGCGCGGCGGCGGCGAGGCGCTGGGCACGCGCCAGGCCGGCCAGGTCCAGTTCCGCCTGGGCCTGCGCGGTGAGGACGAGGCGGCCGCACAGCGCGCGGCGACCCGGCAGAACGCCCTGGTCGAGATGGCGGCCCAGGATGCCGAGGTGCTGCTGACCATCGACCCCCGCCTGGCCTCGCCCCGCGGCGAGGCCGCCCGGCTCCTCCTGCGGTTGTTTGACAAGCAGGACGCCGTGGGGCTCCTGGCGGCCGGGTGACTTGAATTCCGTGCCGGTTTTTTTAAATCGGCTGGCCGAACCGGGAGACCATCGGGTGACTGCCCTGATCGAAATCGAAGGCCTGACCAAGCGGTTCGGCGGCTTTACCGCCGTGGACGATGTGAGCTTCACCGTCGCGCGCGGCGAGGTGGTGGGCTTCCTCGGCCCCAATGGCGCGGGCAAATCCACCACCATGCGGATGCTGGCGGGCTTCATGCTGCCCAGCGAAGGCACGGCCCGGATCTGCGGCGAGGATGTGGTGAAGCGGCCCGTTGCCGCCAAGCGCAGCCTCGGCTTCCTGCCGGAGGGCGCGCCGACCTATCCCGAGATGAGTGTTTCGGATTTCCTGGATTTCTGCGCCCGCATCCGCGGCTTCGGCGGCGCAGAGCGCAACCGGCGTGTGGACCATGCGATGGCGCTGACGCAGCTCGAGGGCGTGCGGCTGCAACCCATCGAGACGCTCTCCAAGGGCTTCAAGCGCCGCGTGGGCCTGGCCCAGGCACTGCTGCACGCGCCGCCCGTCCTGGTGCTGGACGAGCCGACGGACGGCCTCGACCCCAACCAGAAGCATGAGGTGCGCGAATTGATCCGCGCCATGGCGCCCGAGAAGGCCATCATCATCTCGACCCATATCCTGGAGGAGGTGGCGGCCGTCTGCACGCGCGCCATCGTCATCGCGCGCGGCCGGGTGCTCGCCGATGCGACACCCGCCGCCCTGGTGGCCGATGGGCGGAGCATGGAGGAGGTCTTCCGCTCGCTCACCCTGGGAGAGGCGGCGCTCGGGGCCGCCGATTCACGCCTCCGGGCTGACGCCCTCCAGCGATCGGAGGCCACATGAACGCCGCCCTCACCGTCGCGCGCAGGGAATTCGCGGCCTATTTCGCGACCCCGGTCGCCATCGTCTTCATCGTGATCTTCCTGGTCCTCTCGGGCGCGCTGACCTTCACGCTGGGCGGCTTCTTCGGGCGCGGCCAGGCCGACCTCATCCCCTTCTTCAGCTTCGTGCCCTGGCTCTTCCTGTTTCTCGTGCCCGCGCTAACCATGCGCCTCTGGGCGGAAGAGCGGCGCCTCGGCACCATCGAATTGCTGCTGACGCTGCCCATCACGGCGGGCCAGGCGGTGGTGGGCAAGTTCCTGGCAGCCTGGGCCTTCTGCGCGGTGGCCCTTGCCCTTACCTTCCCGCTCGTCATCACCGTGAACCTGTTGGGTGAGCCGGATAATGGCGTGATCCTGACGGGCTATCTCGGCTGCTTCCTGGTGGCGGGCGCCTATCTCGCGGTGGGGGCCGCCATCTCAGCCGTGACGCGCAACCAGGTGATCGCCTTCGTGCTGGCCGTCGCCGGCTGCTTCCTGTTCGCCGCGGCCGGCTCGCCGGTGGTGACGGAGTTCCTCTCCTCGCAATTCCCGGTGCTGGCCGAGGTGGCGCGCGGGATGAGTGTCAGCGAGCGGATCAACGGCTTCACCCGCGGCGTCATCTCGGCGCGGGACTTCGTCTTCTTCGCGAGCTTCATCGCCTTCTGGCTCTTCGTGAACACCGTGATCCTCGAGCACAAGAAGGCGGATTGAGACCATGCGCAATTCCCGCCTCGCCTACTCCACCCTCGGTGTGCTCGCCGCCCTGCTGCTCGCCCTCGGCGTCAACATGCTGGCGGACCGACTGCTCGCTTCCGCCCGCGTGGACCTGACCGAGAACCGCATCTACACGCTCTCGCCCGGCACGCGGCAGGTGCTGGAAGGGTTGAAAGACCCGATCACGCTGCGCTTCTTCTATTCGCGCAAGCTGGGCGCCGAGGCCCCGCAATTCGGCGCCTATGCCGAGCGCGTGCGCGAGATGCTGCGCGAATATGTGGTGGCCAGCCGCGGCAAGCTGCGCCTCGAGATCTTCGACCCCGAGCCTTTCTCCGCCGTCGAGGACCGCGCGGTGGCGCTGGGCATCCAGGGGGTGCCGCTCGATCAGGGGGGCGAGCAGGTCTATTTCGGCCTCGCGGCCAGCAACCAGGTGGATGAGGAGCGCAACATCCCCTTCTTCCAGCCGGAGCGCGAGCGCTTCCTGGAAGCCGACCTGACGCGCCTGGTCTTCGAGCTGTCGAGCCCGGTGAAGCCGGTGCTGGGCGTGATGTCGCCCCTGCCGCTGAATGGCGACCCGCGCGCGATGATGATGCGCCAGCCGGCGCTGGCCCAGCCGCAGGTGGTGATGCGCCAGCTTCGCGAGGGCTTCACCGTGCAGGATCTCGGCTTCGACGTGCAAGTGATCCCGCCCGAGGTGCAGATCCTGTTGCTCGCCCACCCGCAGGACATGCCGGAGGCCGCGCAATACGCGGTGGACCAGTTCGTCATGCGCGGCGGGCGTCTCTTCCTGATGATCGACCCGCACAGCGAGTTCCAGGCCTCGCGCCCGGGCCCGGGCGGCAGGCCGCCGGCCAACACCGCCTCGGTGCTGCCGCGACTGCTGGAGGCCTGGGGCGTGGAAGCCCCGGCGGACCGCGTCGTGCTCGACCTGCGCGGCGCCTGGCGCGTGCGCGCGGCGCCGACCGAGCGCGTGCAGGCGGTGGACTACATCGCCTGGTTCAACCTGCAGGGCGACAGCGTGAACCGCCAGGAAGTGGCGACGGCGCTGATCGAGCAGGTCACGGTCGCGTCCTCGGGCTATCTCGCGGCGCGCCCTAACGCGGGCATCGAGTTCATTCCGCTGTTGACCAGCTCGGCCCAATCCATGGTGGTGGATGCGGCGCGTGTCCGCAACGAGCCATCGCCCACCCGCATCCTCGCCGATTTCCGCGCGGATGGTGAGCGGCGCGTCATCGCCGCGCGCATCCGTGGCAATCTGCGCAGCGCCTTCCAGGAAGGGGCACCCGCGCCGGCCGAGGGCGTGGAGCGCGCGGCCGATTTCCCCGCGCACCTCGCCCGGAGCACGGGGCCGGCCAACATCGTCGTCGTGCATGACACGGATATCCTGGAGGACCGCTTCTGGGTCCGCGTGCAGGAATTCTTCGGCCAGCCGGTCGCCAATCCCTTCTCCGGCAATGGCAGCTTCGTCGTGAACATCGCCGACACGCTGGCGGGCTCGGACGCCATGATCAGCCTGCGCTCGCGCGGCGAATCCCAGCGGCCCTTCGAGCTGGTGGAGGATATCCGCCGCCAGGCCGACGCCCAGTTCCGCCAGAGCGAACAGCAGCTGACCGAGCGCCTGCAAGCCACCGAACGCCGCCTGCGCGAATTGCGCCAGGGCACTGGCGGCGAAGGCGCGCGCAACACCAACCAGACCGTCATCACGCCCGAGCAGCGCGCCGAGATTGACCGGGCCCGCGAGGAAATCGCCAACACGCGGCGCCAGCTACGCGCCGTACAGCTCGAGTTGCGGCGCGACATCGAGGCGCTGGAGACCTGGCTGCGCATCTTCAACATCGCCTTCGTGCCGGTGCTGCTGACGATCCTCGCCGTCGGCATCGGCGTGCTGCGCGCGCGCCGCCGCGCAAAGGCCCGCGCATGACCAGCAAGCGTGGCCTGATGATCCTTGGCGCTGCCGCGGCGGCGAGCCTTGGGGCGGCCCTGCTCCTCCGCCCGGAGGGTGAAGTGGAGGGCCGGATCGCCGAGGGGAACCTTGCCTTCCCTGGCCTTGCTGCGCGCCTGGCGGAGGCACGGCGCATCGAGCTCAGGCGTGGCGCGCAAACCACGACGCTCCTCCGCGACGGCGAGACCTGGCGCATCGCGGAACAGCAGGGCTACCCCGCCCGCCCTGAGCGCGTGCGCGAGACACTGACCGGCCTCACCGAGTTGCGCCTGGTGGAGGAGCGCAGCAGCGACCCCGCGCAATGGCCGCGCCTCGGCGTGGAAGACCCGGCCGCCGCCGGCAGTGGCGCCACGCTGCTGCGCCTTTTTGACGCCGAAGGCCGGCCGCTCGCCGAGATGATCCTGGGCCGCCGCCGCATGCGCACCGAGGGCAACCAGCCCGAGGGCGTCTATGCCCGCCGCCCCGGCGAGAATCGCGCTTGGTTGGCCGAAGGCCGGCTCGGCGCCGATGCCGACCCTTCCCTCTGGCTCAACCGCGACCTCGCGAGCCTCGCCCCCGCCCGGCTTCGCCGCGTGGAGGTGACGCGCACGGGCCAGCCGCCGCTCGTGCTGGCCCGCGCGGGCGAGGTGGATGCGCCGCTCGACATCGTGACACCCGCCGACCCGCCAGTGGCGGACCGCGTTGCGCTGGATGAGGTGGGCCGCGCCTTTGACGGACTCACCTTCATCGAGGTCCGCGCCGAAGCCCCCGGTGAGGCGTTGGGCGAGGCGCGCTTCCACTACACGGATGATGTCACCATCACGGTCCTGCCGCATCGCGAGGGCGAACTGTTCTGGGTGCGGATGAGCGCGGCCGGCGGGGAGGAAGCCCAGCGGCTGAATGCGCGTTTCCAGGGCTGGGCCTTCCAGCTCGGTCTCTGGAAGGAGAAGGCGATGATCCCGCGCCTGGAAGACCTGGTGATTGCGTGAGCCCCGTCCGGTCGTGGCGCACAGCGGCGCGTGATGTGGCGGGACCACGATGACCCGCGAATATCCGGATCGCCCCTGGATCGGCATCGGCGTCATCGTCTTCCGCGGTGAGGAAGTGCTGCTGGTCCAGCGCGGCAAGGCGCCGCGCATCGGCTCCTGGTCCCTACCCGGTGGCGCGCAGCATGTGGGCGAAGGCGCGCAGGAGGCGGCGCGGCGCGAATTGCTGGAGGAGACCGGCATCACCGTGGGCCCGCTTTTGCTCGCCGATGTGATTGATTCCGTGACGCGCGATGAGGCCGGCGCCATCCGGTACCACTACACCATCGTGGATTACTGCGCCGAATGGGCGGCGGGCGAGGCACGCCCCAGCGACGATGTCAGCGCCACCGCCTGGGCCCGCCCCGAGGATCTGCCGAAATATGCGCTGACACGTGAAGCGGAGGCGGTGATTGCCCTTTCGCGCAAGCGGCTTGCGGAAAAGGCAGCGTGCGCCGCAATCTCTCCCGGGTAACGCGGGAGACAACGTCCATGACCCACCGACGCAGCGTGATCCTGGGCGCGGCGGCCTTGCCGCTGGCCGCGCCCGCCCTGGCGCAGGGGCGGCCGCTGCGCATCATCGTCCCCTTCCCGCCCGGCGGCGCGGTGGACATCCTGGGCCGCGTCCTGGCCGAGCGGCTGCCGGCGGCCATCGGCACGCCGGTCGTCGTCGAGAACCGCGGCGGCGCGGGCGGGTTGATCGGCGCCGATGCGCTGGCCAAGGGCGACCGCGACGGCACGATGATCGGGCTGATCAGCGTCACCACGCTCTGCGCCTTTCCCTTCATGACCTCGCGCCTGCCCTTCAACCCGCGCACCGACCTCACCCCCGTCACGCAGATCACCGATGGCGCGCTGCTTTGCGTGGTGAATGCCGAGAAGGCGCGGCGCGAGGGCTGGACCGATTTCCGCCGCCTGATCACCTGGAGCCGGGCCAACCCCGAGCAGGTGAAGATGGGCAGCAGCGGCACCGGCACGACGAGCCACATTAACATCGAGGCGATCAACGCCGAGGCCAGCGCCAAGATCCTGCACGTTCCCTATCGCGGGGGTGGCCCCGCCATCACGGATCTGCTGGCCGGCACGATCGACATGATGTTCGACGTCATGCCGGCGCTCATGCCGCATGTGACGGCCGGGCGCTTCCTGCCTTTGGCGGTGAGTTCGGCGGCCCGCCTCTCGATCCTTCCGAACGTGCCGGGCATGGCGGATTTCGCCGACCTCGGCCTCGGCCGGCACGATGTCGTGACCTGGAACGCGGTGATGGCGCCGGGCGGCACGCCGCCCGAGCACATCCAGCGCCTGAATGCCGCAATCCGCAGCGTGGGCGCGCAGGCGGAGTTCGTGGAGCGCTTGAAGCCGCTGGGCTATGGCACCGTCACCAGCCCGACCCCGGCCGCGCTGACCGCGCTGATCGAGCGTGACACGCCGAACTGGCAGCGCCTGGTGCAGCTTTCGGGCGCGCGCCTCGAATAGATGCGGCCTGCCTGTTCCGCCCTGCTGGCCCTGCTTTGCCTGGCGCTGCCCGCGCGGGCGCAGATCGCGATCGGCGAGACGGGCTGGACCATCAGCGCGACCGGAACCTTCGCGAGCGACTATGTGTCGCGCGGGATCAGCCAGACCATGGACGGGCTGGCCTATCAGGCCAGCGGCGAGCTGGCGCATGAGAGTGGCGTCTATATCGGCGCCTTCATCGGCAACGTCCGCTTCGCCGGCACCGATGCCCGGCAGGAGGTGGACGTCCTGGCCGGCTATCGCTTCACCTGGGGCGAATTCAACCTCGACCTCGGTGGCATCGGTACCTTCTACCCCGGCTATTCGGCCGGCCGCGCGAGCGACGCGGTGGATTACGGCGAGGCCTATCTGCGGGTGAACCGCGGCTTCGGCCCGGTGAAGCTCATGGCCTCCATCAACGTCTCGCCCAACTACTTCGACGCGACGGGGCTTGGCGTCTATGTCGAGGGTGGAGCTGATTGGGATACGGGCTTGTGGGGCCTCACCCTTGGCGCGCGACTGGGCTACCAGTTCATCGAGAAGAACCCGCGCTACGGGACGCCGGACTACACCTGGTGGGGCCTCGGCCTCAGCCGGGATTTCGCCATCGCGGGCGCCGGCACGCTGACGGCGAGCGTGAGCTATTTCGACACCAACATCCCCCGCGACCAATGCCTGAGCGGCCAGGGCGTGCCGCAATATGTCTGCGCGGCGCGGGTGTTGGCCTCGCTCGCCTTCCGGTTTTGAGCGCGACCCGCCGCGCCCTGCTGGGATTGGGCCTGGCCGCGCCGGCCATGGCGCAGCAGATGACGCCGGTCGCGGTGGACACGTCGCCCCTGCTGCCGCGGCTGCGCACGGGCGGCCTTGTCCTGTTCTTCCGCCATGCGGATACGGCGGGCGAGCCGTGCGACCGCAGCTATCGGCTCGGCGACCGCGCGGGGCAGCGCAACCTTTCGCCGCGCGGGCGGGACCAGGCGCGGCGCATCGGCCAGCGCTTCGTGGAGCTGGGCATTCCCTTGCAATTCCCGGTGCTGGCCGGCCCCGTCTATCGCGCACGGGACACGGCCGAGGCGGCCTGGGGCGCGGCGCGCGTGCAGGTGACGGACAGCCTGCTGGCCGATGATTATGCCGGCGCGCGGCTCGAGTGGGTGCTGGCCGAGCACCGGCGGCTCTTCAACGCGCCGGTGCCGGCTGGGCTGAACCGCGTGCTGGTGGGGCACCGCACGCCGGCCATCATGATCTATGGCCCGCCGGTGGGCGGCATGGCCTTCCCCGAGGGCGCGGCGCTGGTGATCGAACCCGGCGCGGCGCAACCGCTCGCCATCCTGGAATTCGTGCCCCTGCCGGCCGGCGGCTTCCACAACTGCTGAAGGCAGGGGTCCGGGGACCGCCACGGTCCCCGGCGGAGCGCGAGGCAGCGCCTCGCATCCCCGTTAAACCGCAAGCGACATCCCAATCGGCGGCTCGGCATCCGCCGGCAGCGGGCACACATAGGCCCCGCCTGCCCGCGCCACATGGTCCGCCTTGGCGGCGGCGATGATCTCCGGCTTCTGCAGCGCTTCGATGGCCGTGCTCGCCATCACCTTGGCCACATGCACCATGCCCTTATGCGCGTGCGGCAGCTTGCCCTGCGCGGTCGCCTGCCAGGAATGCAGCGGCGTGCCGATGGCGTGCGTCGCACCGCGGGCCTGCACCGTCGGCACCACCCAGGAGACGTCGCCTACATCGGTGCTGCCGATCATCGGCGCGCGCTTGGAATCGAGCGGCACGATGCTGTCGGGCAGCGGGTTGTCGGTGCGCGGCATGCCCACCTTGCGGAAGGCGGCGGCAATGTCCTCCTCGGAGAGGGTCGCCTGGAATTCGGCGGCACGCTTGCGGTCCTCGGCGTCGAAGGGCGGCGGGCCCAGGCGGTCCAGCGCGTCCTGCATCAGCTTCTCGAGCGGCGTGTTGCCGAGCAGGTTGGACACGGCCGAAATCACCTGCGTCTCCACCCGCGTTTCGGTCATCAGCGCGGCGCCATCGGCGATCTTGCGCACGCGGGCCACGAGGCTGTTCAGCGCCTTCACATCGGCCGCGCGGATCAGGTAGCGCACCTTCGCCTTGGCCTGGACCACGTTCGGCGCAACACCGCCGGCATCGAGATAGGCGTAGTGGATGCGGCTTTCCTGCGGGATGTGCTCGCGCAGATAGTTCACGCCGACGGACATGAGCTCGACCGCATCCAGCGCGCTGCGCCCCAGATGCGGCGAGGCAGCGGCATGGCTCGCGCGGCCGTGGAAGGTGAAGTCAATGCGCGTGTTGGCGAGCGAGAGCGGCTCGTTCACGGAGGCGAAGCTGCCTGGGTGCCAGGAGATGGCGATGTCCACATCGTCGAAGAGGCCGGCGCGGGCCATGAAGCCCTTGGCGGCGCCGCCCTCCTCGGCCGGGCAGCCGTAATAGCGCACGCGGCCCTCGATGCCGTTGGCCTTCAGATAGTCCTTCACGGCGGAGGCGGCGAGGAGCGAGGCCGCACCCAGCAGATTGTGGCCGCAGGCATGGCCATTGCCATCGCCGGGGACGGGGCTGTGGGTGGTCGCACCCGCCTCATTGGAGAGGCCCGGCAGCGCGTCGAACTCGCCGAGGATCGCGATGACCGGCCCGCCCTCACCCGCTTCGCCCATCATGGCGGTGGGGATGCCGGCAAGGCGCTCGGTGACGCGGAAGCCCTCGGCGTGCAGATAGGCCGTGTGTTCGGCGGCGGATTTGTGCTCGTTATAGGCGAGTTCCGGCATGCCCCAGACGCGGTCGCTGAGCTCGATGGCGGGCTGGGCCTTCTCGTCCACGAGGCGCCAGACGGGTTCGGTGTTCTGCATGCTCAAATTCCGGAAACGGGTGGGATGGTCTCGGCGAAGGCGGGCCGTTGAATCATGGAATCATACCACAGGGTGAGGGCTTGGCGCCCCTCCCGCCAGGCGAAAACCGTATGCCGCCGGTCGCAATAGCCAAGCCCGCAGGCGAGCGCGATCGCCTCGACCGAGCCTGGCTCGTGTGCTGCGAGGTCAACCGCATCCAGGATGCGGTTGGCGCGCACCCGCTCCAGCGCCTGGAAGCCGGGTGAGCGCTCATGCTCCGGCCGGCGCAGGTCCCGGTTCCAGACGGCGATGCCGTCCAGCAAGGCCAGCGCCTGGCCCAGGCGCGAGAGGCTGGCCGGTTCCCGCGGCAGCAAGCCCAGATGCGCGAGGATCAGCGGCGTCTCGCAGATGAGCGTCTCGCCATCCAGCAGCGCCGGCACACGCCCGGCCGGGTTGTGCGCGAGCTGTGGCGCGGCCGGATCACGCAGCGGCGTCTCGACCTCGGTCAGCGGCAGGCCGCGCTCGCGCGCCAGGATGCGGATGATGCGGGCAAAGGGGCTGCCCAGGGCGATGTAGAGGATCATCGGCCGAGCGAGAGGATGTAGGCGACCACGGCGTCCAGCTCGCCCCGGCTGAGCTGCCAATTGGGCATGTTGGCGTGCGGCGTCTGCAGGAAGACGCGCAACCTGGTCTCGGTCGTGTTCGGGCGGGCGGCGATGCCCGGGAAGCTTGGCGCCGCATCCGTGCTGGGCGGCGGCATGTCGCGCGAGACGACATGGCAGGCGGCGCACCATTGCCGCGCCACGCGCAGGCCTTCGCCCGCCATGGGTTGCTGCTGGGCAACGGCCGGGCCGGCGATGAAGGCGAGCGGCAGCAGATATCTGAGCATGTCGGAGTCCTCCGGCTGCGCATGCTGGCCGCGCCCGACCCTCTCGGCAACGGAAGGTTCAATCAAGCCGCAACGCGGCCCGGCGCTCGGCCAGCCCCACGGGGTCGCCCAGGGCGGCGAGGCGTGTGGCCGCGAGGCTTGCGAAGCGGTGCAGCAGGGCGCGCCGCCGGGCCGGGGCCAGGGGATGCGCCGGCGCGGGGCGCAGCGAAGCGGCCTCATACCCGTCGCAGACGAGAAGGCCGACATCCCCGGGCAGCAGTTCCTGCGGGAAGTCGAGGTCCACGGCGAAGTGCATCTCATCGGAAAAGGCGCGGTAATCCTGCCACTTGCCGTCGGTCAGGAAGTCCCGCGCGCAGGATTTCACCTCGATGATCACGAATCCGCCATCGGGGCGGAGCGCCAGGATATCGGCCCGCCGGCCATCGGGCAGCGGCACCTCGGCCAGCGGCGACCAGGCTGAGGCCAGGCAGTAGCGCATGGCCGAACGTGTGACGGCCAGGGTGCGCTGGGGAGCGTCCAGGCTCACAGCGCGTCAATCGCCAGGGCCAGGCGCAGGTCGCGCGCCGAAAGGCCGCCCGCATCATGCGTGGTCAGCGTGATCTCGACGCGGTTGTACACGTTGAACCATTCGGGGTGATGGTCCTGCGCCTCGGCCAGCAGGGCCACGCGGCTCATGAAGCCCCAGGCGGCGCTGAAGTCCCGAAAGCGGAATATGCGCCGGATGGCGTCGCGCTCCGGCAACACCTCCCAGTCCGGCAGTCGCACCGCCAGCTCCGCCCGCGCGCCCGCATCCAGTCGTTCGATCATCCGCCCCTCCCCTTTCCGGCCTCCGCATGGCACAAACCCCCATGCGCCCGACCACGCCCCCCAGCCTGGAAGACCTTTTGGAGATGGCCGAGGATGCCCTCGCCGCCATTCCCCGGCAGCTGCGCGACATGGTGCGCGGGACCGCCATCATCGTGGAAGAGGTCCCGGAGGATGAGGTGGTGGCCGAACTCGGCCTGGAAAGCCCGTGGGAGCTGACGGGCCTCTATCGCGGCACGCCGCTCACCCAGAAATCCACGCTGGATGCGCCGGTCCAGCCCGACACCATCCTGCTCTACCGCGAGCCCATCCTGCTCGAATGGATCGAGACGGGAGAGGACCTGTTCCGCCTGGTCCGCAACGTGCTGCTGCACGAGGTGGGGCACCATTTCGGCCTCTCGGACGAGGATATCGAGCGGCTGGAGAATGAGGATTAGAGCGGCGTGATCGCATCGCCGGGGCGGATCACGCCGCCCTTGGTGATCATGCAGTTCAGCCCTGAGCGGTTGGTCAGCGGGCCGAAGAGCGGCTTGCCCAGAAGCTTGTCGAGATAGACGCAGGGCACGTTCAGCCGCCCACCGAACAGCTCCACCTCGCCCACGCGGAAGGCCTTGCCCACCAGATGGTTCAGCGGCACGCCGCGGGTCAGCAGGTTGCGGCGGGTGTCCTGCGGCGGCAGCTCGATCTTGTGGTCGCGCTGGATCGCTTCCAGCGTCTCGATCTCGATCAGCGTCACCTGGCGCTCGGGCTGCGGCTTCTTGCTGTAGGTGCCGCGGCCGGTGGCATAGCGGTCGCCCTCGATGCCCACGCCGGCGATGAGGTTTGCCTCCTGCAATTCCTGCATGTCGGCCGCGGCCTGCTCGGTGATGTGGATGGCGAGGAGGCGTCCGGCCCAGGTGAATTCGCTCAAGGATGTTCTCCGATCAGGCGGTGTTGGGCGATGTGACCATGGTTCCGCGCGCGCGGCCATCCGGCGGCTCAGCCCGGCTGGATCCCCACCAGCAAGGGCCGCCAGCGCGCGACCTCACGCGTGATGAGGCCGGTGAATTCCGCGCCCGTGCCGCCGAGCGGGATGGTGCCCTGCTGACTGAGCCGCGCGCGCGTCTCGGGCGCGGCCATGGCGGCGCGGAAGCCCTCGGCCAGGCGCGCCAGCACGGGCTCAGGCGTGCCGCGCGGTGCGACGATGGCGGAGGTGGAGCCATTCTCCAGGCCGGGTAGCCCGGCCTCGGCCGCTGTCGGCACCCCGGGTAACAGGGCGAGGCGCTCGGGAGCCGCCACCGCCAGGGCACGGAGCGTGCCGGCACGCACATGCTCGGCCACGATGGGCGTGGCCTCGGCGGTCAATGCCACCTGCCCCGCGATCACCGATTGCACGCTGGCCGCACCGCTGCGGAAATGCACCGCCAGGAACTGCGCGCCCGAGAGCGATTGCAGCAGGATCTGCGTGAGATGCGGGCTGCTGCCGGCGCCGGCCGTGCCCCAGCTCAGCGCTTCCGGCCGGCTGCGCGCCGCGGCCAGCATGGCGCCGACGTCGCCCGGCACGCTCGCGGGATGCGCCACCACCACATGCGGCGTACTGGCGGCGAGTGCCACCGGCGCGAAATCCGTGAGGGGGTCGTAGGTCATGCGCGGATAGATCACCGGGTTGACCGAGAACATGGCGAGTGAGGCCATCAGCAGTGTCGTCCCATCCGGCGCCGCGCGCGCCACGTATTCGCCGGCGATGTTGCCATTCGCCCCGGCCCGGTTCTCGGCGACGATGGTGACGCCGAGCTCCACCGCCGCGCGCTCGGCCAGGATGCGCGCCACGAGATCGGTGATGCCGCCCGCGCCGAAGGGGATGACGAGGCGAATGCTGCGGGTCTGCGCCCGCAATGCAGGCGCGGCGAGGAGCAGGCCTGCGGCTGGCAGGGCGCGACGTGTGAGCATCCGCTTTTCCTTCACTTCCGGAGCCCAAAGCCTGGAGCGTGCCGGAGACCGCCACCAGCACGGCGCGCGGCGAAAATGGGCGGGCCGGACGTGACCTGCCCAAGGATCAGGCGTCGGCTGCCCGCCGGGGATATTGCAGGATCAGCAACTCGGCGCCCTCGGCGCCGGCCTCGGCCTCGCGCGCCGCATCCTCGGGGTTCACGAAGATGAGGGAGAGCGGCGGCATGCGGTCCAACTGGCCGGCCGTCACCACCCAGAACTGACCCATCCCGCCATGCGGGTTGGGGCCCGTCACGCGCGCACCCGGCGGCAGGATGTGGCGCCAGGCGCCCAACCCGTCAGCACGCGGCTCCAGCATCTCCTCCACGCGGGCCGGGCCAGTGACGGCCGGGGCGGGGTCAACCGGCGCCGTGGTGGTCTGCCAGGGGCGGCGGCCGGGCACCGCCTTCAGCGCCGCCGCCTCTTGCGCGACATAGCGGGCGCCGGGGTCATAGCCATTGCGCAGCGTGAAGTAGTGCAGCCCCTCATCGCCCGCCGTGATCGGCCCATAGGCGGTGTGGGCATTGGTGTAGTGCACCGTCACCGGCCGCACCGCATGCCGGCCGAGATGGCCACCGCCCGCCACCACCACCTGGAACTGGTCGGCCGCGTGGAAATGCGACTGCACGACGGAACCCGGCGGCTGCTCCACCAGGAAGGCCATGGGGTAGAAGCTGCCGGGCTCGGGCGGCGGCGGGCTGTCAGCGGTGCGGTTGGTCCAGTTCGTGCCGATAAAGGTCGTCGTGTGGATCGGCACGCCATTGGCGTTGACGGGGCGCCGTGTCGCACGGGCGGCGTCCGATGATGCGGCGATGGACATGACGGCACTCCCTGCACCCCGGAAATCTAGGTGCAGGCCGCGTGCGCGGCAACTCCTCCGGACAAATCAGGCCGCCTCACGCCCGAACAGCGTGCGATACATGATCCGGTACACATCCACATTGTCCATCGTACCGGCCTGGCTGATCTGATCCGCGTTGAGGCCGACACCGCGCACCAGGATGGCGCCCGAGGTATCGCTCAGGGTGGACCAGGCGATGGCGAAGGGGTGGCGCACCCCGTTGCGATCCGGCGCGGAAAGCCAGGCCACCGTGCCCCTGCCTTGCTGACCGTCGATCGGCGCGCCGTTGCGGTCACGCTCGGGCAGGTTCACCCCCTCGCGGACGATGCTCTGCTGGCGGCCCGGCCCGATGACCTGCATCCCGCCGGCATCGGAATCGCAGGTGGTCAGCATCAACGTGGAGGGGTTGGCGGCGACGAAACGGCGGAACACGCCGATGGCGGCATCGGCGCGGGTGCCGGCCTCGATGGCGCCGGCCGCGTTGTTCACATTGCCGAAATTATCCGTCCCCTCCTCCTCCGCGACGAGCAGGAAGCCGTCGGGCGCGCGGGAGAGAAGGCGCAGCGCGGCCTCGCCCATCTCGGCGATGCTGGGCGCGCTTGGCAGGTAATAGGGCCGACCCTCGCGCGCCAGGGTCTCCTCGTCGCGGTCGTGGAAGGTGTGGTCATGCGCGAAGATGCCCCAGAGCTTCTGGGTGTCAGGCGGCACCGCGGCCAGTTCCTCGCGGGTGAAGACGATGGTGTAGCCCTGGGCGCGCAGCGCCTCGATCAGGTTCAGGCCGTCCTCGCGGGCGCCTTCGCCAAACCGGCCCTGCGTGCCGCGGGGCAGATACCATCGCTCGCCCCCGGCCAGATGCACCTGCACCCCGGATTGCGCGACGAGGCGGGTGATTTCGGCAAGGTTGTTGCGGCGCGGCGTGCTGGCGACCCAGGCGGCGGTCCCGGGCTCATAGGCCGCGCCGGACTGCACCAGGCCGACCCACTTGCCGGCGGCCATCGCCTCCCGCGCCAGCGAGCCCTCGAAGCCCGAAAGGCTGCGGATCGGCTGGTCGCCATCCATGCCGAAGCTGTCGGCCTGGACGCGGACACCGAAGGCATGGGTGGTGGCGCCGCCATGCGACGTGCCGGTCAGGCCGTCCTTCATGTGGCCGAGATAGACGGCGCTTTGCGGCAGCCGGTCCCATTCGGTGCGGCCGTCGGGGCCGACCGTGACCATGCGGACTGCACCCCAGGCATTCACGCCGAAGCCGTCCGGGTGGAAGAAGATGACGTTGGCCGGGCGCGGCTGGGCCATGGCGGGGGCAGCGAGGGCGAGGGCAGCGGTGGTGGCGAACAAGTGGCGGCGTTGCATGGCGGCTCTCCCGATGAGGTGGGGGTGAGGTAATCCTGGACCCCGGCCAGGCCAATAACAGTTGCGTTAAACCTGACGCGCGGCGCCCAGCAGGATCACCGCGGTTCCGGCGAGGCAGAGCGTGACGCCGGCGAGATCCCAGGCGGTCGGCCGCAGCCCCTCCACCAGCATGAGCCAAGCGAGCGTGGCGGCGACGTAGATGCCGCCATAGGCGGCAAAGGCGCGCCCCGCCGCGATCTCGCCCGGCACCAGCGTCAGCAGCCAGGCGAAGCCGACGAGGCAGCCCAGGCCCGGCAGCAGCCAGAGGAGCGAGGCCCCCTGCCGCAGCACGACCCAGAAGGCGAAGCAGCCGGCGATCTCAAGGGCCGCCGCCAGCGCGAAGATCAGCCCAGCCGTCAGAGCGACCGCAGCGCCTGGCAGACCCGTACCACCGACTCATCCGAAAGTTCCGGATACATCGGCAGGCTGAAGACCTCCTGCGCCGCACGGGCCGTCTCGGCGCAATTGGCGGGGCCGAGCGCCACGCGATCCAGATAGGCGGGCTGGGTGTGGACGGGCATGGGGTAATGGATGCCCGTGCCGATGCCGCGCGCCTTCAGCGAGAACATAAGCTCGTCGCGCCTGGGGTGCCGCAGCACGTAGAGATGGAACACGTGATGCGCGCCCGGCCGCCGCACAGGCGGGATCAGCTCCGTCCCGGCCAACGCCTTGTCATAGGCCGCCGCGATCTGCCGCCGGCGGTCATTCTGCGCGTCCAGATGCTGGAGCTTCACGCGCAGGATCGCGGCCTGCACCTCATCCAGGCGCGAATTCACCCCCTGAAGGTCGCTGATGTAGCGGCGCTTCCAGCCATATTGGCGGATTGCTGCGATGCGCCCCGCCAGCTCGGAATCGGGGGTTGCAAGGATGCCGCCATCGCCCAGGGCGCCCAGATTCTTGGTGGGATAGAGGCTGAAGGCCGCCGCATGGCCGATGGTGCCGAGCTTGGCGCCGTCCAGCCCCGCGCCATGACATTGCGCGCAATCCTCGATGAGGAAGACGCCCGCTTCGTCACAGGCGGCCTTGATCGGCAGCAGGTCCACGGCCTGGCCGTAGATGTGCACCGGGATCACGGCGCGGATCGGCGGGATGCCGGGCGGCGGGTCGGCCAGCACCGAGGCCAGCTCGTCCGGGTCCATGGTGTAGGTGTCGGGATCGATGTCGAGCAGCAGGGGCGTCGCCCCCACCATCTCGATCGCCGCGACGGTCGCGACGGCGGTGTGGCTGACGGTGACGACGGTGCTGCCCTCGCCGATGCCCATGCCGCGCAGGATGAGCATGATGGCATCCGTGCCGTTGGCGCAGCCCACGGCATGCATGGTGGGCGCGCCGGGCTGGTCGCCCAGCCAGGCGGCGAACTCCGCCTCGAAGGCCTCGCCCTCTCGCCCCAGGATGTACCAGCCCGAGGCCAGCGCCCGGGCCACGGCCGCGTCAATCTCGGGCTGGAGCGCGCGATAGCCCGCACCCGGATCGGCGAAGGGAAGGATGGCGGGGGTGACGTTCATCGGCTTGGCTCTTCGTGGATGGCCGCCGCGGCCCACGGGGCCTTGGCGGAATGATCAGGCGTGCAGTTCAGGCGGGCGCGTCGGTGAAGATGTAGTCGCTCATCCGCTCGCGATACCAGTCCAGGCTGATCCGCAGCCCCTCCTCCAAGGTGGTCAGGGGGGCCCAGCCGGTGGCGTGGCGGAAGGCGTGGTCATCGGCATGATAGCTGCCGATGTCGATCGGCGCGCGGTCGGCCGGGAATTCGCGGGTGGTGAAGCTGCCCTGGCCGTCATTGGCGGCGATCACCAGCCCGGCCAGTTCCAGCAGCGAGACAGGTGGCGCGCCGCCAAGGTTGAAGACATGGCCCGCCACATCGGGGCTCGCCGCCTGCTCGGCCGCCATCAGGAAGGCGCGGGTGACGTCGTCCACGAAGGCGAGGTCGCGCAGCTGTGCGCCGCCCCAGACCTCGAAGGGCTCATTCTCCAGCAGACGCCGCATCCAGATGCCGAGGAAGGTCTGCCGCGCATCGGCGATGCGCAGGCGCGGCCCGTAGCAATTCGTCAGGCGCAGGGAGACGACGGGGCGGTGCAGGACCCGGTTCTCCAGCATCCAGTACTGCTCACCCGCCCATTTGGAGACGCCATTGGCATCGGGCGGGTTGACCGGGTGGAGCTCGTTCACCGGCAGGCTGATCGGCCGGCCGTAGAACTGGCGGGTGGAGGCATGGATCACCGCGGCCTTGGGGGCCGCCTCGCGCATCACCTGGACAAGGCGCACCTGCGCCACCGCATTGATCGCGATGTCGGCCACCGGGTCCCTCTGGCCGCCCATATGGCTGGTCTGTGCCGCCATGTTGAACACCACATCCACGCCCTGGCAGAGCGTCCCGAGCTCGGTGTCCCGCAGATCGCCCCGCACGAGCATGACGCCGGCCCCCTCGAGGTTGGCCGGGTTGGCGCCGCCGTCGGGCAGCATCGCATCCAGCGCCGTGACCCGCGCGCCCAGCCTCGCAAGGGCATGGCAGAGATTGCTGCCGAGGAAGCCGGCGCCGCCCGTCACCAGAACCCGCTTCCGGCGCCAGAAGCCGGGATCACCCAATGCAGTCACGTTCGCCACCTGTGTTCGACGTCCCTCATCATGCGCCGCATTGCGGCGGAATCACGCCCGCGGCGTGGTATCATTTGTCCGTCGCCCGGGTCCCGCCGGCATGATTGCGCATGATCTCGGCGAAGCCGAAGAGGAGCAGCAACTGGCCGAGGATCATCTGGATCGCCGCCAGCAGCCGGATGCCGTCATCGGCGGGCTGGATATCGCCATAGCCGACCGTCGAGAGCGTGACGATGCTGAAATGCAGCGCATCCGAGAAGGTGAGGCGCCCCGGCACCCCCATCAGGACGAAGATCTCGCTCCGGGAGAATTCGTCGGCGATGCGGTAGAAGCAGGCAAAGGCCACCGAGAGCAGGCCGAAGAGGCTGACATAGGTCGCGATCGGCACGGCCAGGAACTGCAGCCGCATCCCCACCCGGCGCAGAATGGCCGAGATGTCCACCAGGAGCCGCACTATATGGCCGACCGAGACGACGCCGATCACGGCGATTCCTGACATGGCGAGCAGCAGCGCGAGGCTCTGCCATTCCGGCGGCGCACGGTTGATCGGTGTCGAAAGGGAGGCGATGCCGATCAAACCGGTTGGCAGCAGCCAGCGCACGGCACGCGGGAATTGGCGCAGGTCACCCCCGCCCTCGGCCTTCGCGGCCAGCGCATCGCGCCGGGCCCAGCAGGCCAGGACGAAGGCCAGCACCGGCAGCAGGAAGGCCACTGAGCGCGCCCATTCGGCCGCCGCCGGAAAAGAGGCGCGGCCGATCACCACGAAGAGGCTGACATAGATCGCGAGCCCGTTGGCGGCCCCCAGCGCGAAGAGCAGCCCGTGCGGGAAGACCAGGTGCAGCCCACCCAGCGCCAGGCTCGCGATCAGCAGGATCGCCAGGGCGAAGATCCAGCCCTGGTCCGACACGCCCATCGCGACGAGCAGCATGAAGCCCATCGTCAACCCTGTCGCCAGCAGGGCCCGGCGGCGGGGCGAGGGCATCTCCATCAGGGCAATGCCGCGATCCCGGTGATCTCGACGCGCCAGGCCGGGTCCACCAGCGGCGCCTCGATCGTCATGCGGGCGGGCTTGTTGCCATGGTCGAGCCAGGCGTCCCAGGCACGATTCATGGCCGGCGCCTCGGTGATGTCGCGCAGGATGATCTGCACGCTGAGCAGCTTCGCCTTGCTGGTGCCCGCCTCGGCCAGCAGGGCGTCGATCTGCGCCAGGATGTCAGCGGTTTGCCCCTCCGTGTCCAAGGATGCGTCATCGGCCACCTGGCCGGCAAGGTAGACGACGCCCCCATGCACCACCGCGCCCGAGAGCCGCCCTTCCTCCGCCAAACGTCGGATCATCACATCACCCCTTTTTTCTGCGTTCCGGTTGAGCCAAATAGCGCCCCATGCAAACTCTACTCGACCGCGCGATGATCGCCAGCCGCTACATCCTGGCGGTGTTCTAGCTTGGCCTCGCCGTGGCCCTGGCGGCCTATGCCGTCAAGTTCTGCTTCAAGGTCTTCAAGTTCGCGACCACCATCCTGACCGAGCAGGATGACAACCAGATCTTGCTCAGCATCCTCTATCTGGTGGACAGCGCGCTGGTCGCCTCGCTGGTCGCGATGGTCGCCATCTCCTCCTATGACAGCCTCGTCTCCCGGCTGATCAATGAGCAGGGCAAGTCGGAGATCGAGTGGGTTTCCAACCTTGATCCGGGCAATCTGAAGCTGAAGGTGGCGCTGGCCATCATCGCCATCAGCTCGATCCACCTGCTGCAGAAGTTCATGAATGTGGACAGCCTGGATGACCGGGCGCTCACCTGGGGCGTGGGCATTCACATGTGCTTCGTGGTGGGAGCCCTGGTCCTCGGCTTCATCGACAAGATGCAGGCGCAGACCAAGCTGATCGCCAAAGGCGGCAAGGGCAAGGACGACTAGAACCTGCGACGCCAGCGTCACCCCGGGCTGTAACACCTCAGAATTGCATCAGTTTTCGTTGACACGTGCGATCTGACGACCGAGAAGATGAACATTATGACATCTTCCTCGCCCCGCCGTTCCTCCGTGTTCCGCGCCTTTCTCAAGGGGGAGGCCAGCGGCGGCATCGTCCTGATGCTGGCCGCCGCCCTTGGCCTGATCATCGCCAATTCCACTTGGGCCCCGGCCTATTTCTCGGTGCTCAAGACCTATGTGGGGGGCCTCAGCCTCCACCATTGGATCAATGACGCGCTGATGGCGCTGTTCTTCCTGCTGGTGGGCCTTGAGATCAAGCGGGAGTTCCTGGATGGCCAACTCTCCCGCTGGTCCCAGCGCATCCTGCCAGGACTTGCCGCCGTGGGCGGCATGGTCGCGCCGGCGCTGATCTACGTCGCCTTCAATGCGGGCCATCCCGAGACGCTGCGCGGCTGGGCGATCCCGGCCGCCACCGACATCGCCTTCGCGCTCGGTGTGCTGGCGCTGCTGGCCAAGCGGGTTCCCTTCTCGCTCAAGGTGTTCCTCACTGCCGTCGCCATCATTGATGACCTGCTCGCCGTGATCGTGATCGCCCTTTTCTACACGGAGGAGTTGTCGCTGTTCTGGCTCGGGCTCGCCGGCGTCGCGCTGCTGGGCCTCATCCTCCTCAACCGCATGCGGGTCCGGACGCTGCTGCCCTATCTGCTGATCGGCGCGGTGCTGTGGTTCCTCGTGCTGAAATCGGGGGTGCATGCGACGTTGGCCGGCGTCGCGCTGGCGCTGACCATTCCCATCACCCTCTCGCCCGCGGCGCCCGATTCCGCGACGTCGCCGCTTCACATCCTGGAGCATGCGCTGCACCCCTGGGTGGCCTTCCTGGTCGTGCCCATCTTCGGCTTCGCCAATGCTGGCGTCTCGCTGGCCGGGATGAGCTGGGCCGCGCTGCTGGCGCCGGTGCCGCTTGGCGTCGCGGCGGGCCTGTTCCTGGGCAAGCAGGTGGGCGTCTTCGGCGTCACCTGGCTCGCCATTCGCATGCGGCTGGCCGAGAAGCCGGCACAGGCCACCTTCGCGCAGATCTATGGCGTTTCTCTGCTGGCGGGCATCGGCTTCACCATGAGTCTCTTCATCGGCATGCTGGCCTTCGAGGATTCGGAGGCGCTGCAATCCGCGGTGAAGATCGGCGTGCTCGCGGGCTCCCTGGTCTCGGCGCTCTGCGGGGCGGTGGTGCTGATCGTCTCCGGCCCCAAGGCGCGGCCGGGCTGAGGGCGCGGCGTCAGACTTCTTCGACGCTCGCGACGCCAGCCACCAGCTTCATCGCCTGCATCATCCGGGGTGAGACATTCCAGCCGCCGGGCAGCGTGACCTCCACCTCCTGCCCGGGCGCGAGCCGCGGCACGAGGCTGACGCGGCCCTTGCCGCGTCCGTCGCGCTCCAGCAGGCTGCGGATGTCGGGCACGGCGCTCGCGGCTTCGAGGAAGATCCGCATCCCCTGCCCCACGCCGGCCGCCGCCTTGTCCAGGCGCTCCACATCGAGTGCCGTCAGACGCAGCGCCTCGCCCTCCAGCTTCGCATCCGCCGTGATGAGCAGCGCCGTGCCTTCCTCCAGCATGTCGCGCGAGCGGTTCAGCACCTCGCTGAAGAAGGTGACTTCATAGCTGCCCGCCTGGTCGGAGAGGCTGATCCAGGCCATGCGGCTGCCGGTGCGCGTGTTGCGCTCCTTTTTCGCATTCACCGTGCCGGCGAGCTTGAGCCGGGTGGAGCCACCGCGCACGCGGTCCCCGATCAGCGCCGAGGGCGTGGCCCCCAGCCGCCGCAGCGCGCCCTTGTATTCATCGAGCGGATGGGCCGAGAGGTGGAAGCCCACCGCCTCCGCCTCGAAAGCCAGCTTGTCGAGCTGCGGCCAGTCGGGAATGTCGGGCAGGCGCAGCAAGGGCGGGCCCTGCTCCACCTCGCCGAAGAGGCCGATCTGGTTGCTGGCGCGGTCTTCCGCGGTGGCTTGCGCGCGGCGCAGCACCGTCTCGGCACCGGCCACGAGGCGGGCGCGGTTGCCCTCCAGCGCGTCGAAAGCGCCGGCCTTGGCGAGGTTCTCGAGCTGCATCTTGTTCAGCAGCTTCGGATCCACCCGGGCCGCGAAATCGGCGATGCTGGCGAAGGGCGCATCGCGCGCCGCGACCAGTTCGCGCATCGCCTGCATGCCCACACGCTTGATGGCGGCCAGCGCGAAGCGGATGGCCGGCCCCGCTTCCGTCTCTTCAATGGTGAATTCCGCGCCGCTGCGGTTGATGTCCGGCGGCAGCACCTTGATGCCGACACGCGACGCCTCCTGCATGTGCGAGGCGAGCTTCTCCGTCTTGTCGAGATCGAGCGACATGGAGGCCGCCAGGAACGCCACGGGATGGTTCGCCTTCAACCAGGCCGTGTGATAGGCGACCAGCGCATAGGCGGCGGCGTGGGATTTGTTGAAGCCGTAATTGGCGAATTTCTCCATGAGGTCGAAGACCTCGCCCGCCTTGTCGGCCGGCACGCCGTTCTTCTCCGCGCCCTCGCAGAAGATGGCGCGCTGCTTGGCCATGGCGGCCGCGTCCTTCTTGCCCATGGCGCGGCGCAGAAGGTCAGCGCCGCCGAGCGAATAGCCCGCCATGACCTGGGCGATCTGCATCACCTGCTCCTGGTAGACCATGATGCCATAGGTCTCGCCCAGGATGTCCTGGATGGAGGGGTGTGGCGCCTCCCACTTCTCGCCATGCTTGCGGGCGCAATAGGCCGGGATGTTCTCCATCGGGCCCGGCCGGTAGAGCGAGACGGCGGCAATCAGATCCTCGAAGCGGTCGGGCCGCATGGAGCGCAGGCAGTCCCGCATGCCCTGGCCTTCGAACTGGAAGACGCCGGCCGCGTCGCCCTTGGCCAGCATGGCGTAGGTGCGTTCGTCATCCAGCGGCAGCTTGTCGAGGTCCACCTCGATTCCGCGGGCCTTCAGCAGTTGCACCGCGCGCTGCAGCACCGTCAGCGTCTTGAGGCCGAGGAAGTCGAATTTCACCAGGCTCGCCTGCTCGACGTACTTCATCGAGTACTGGGTGATGAGCGAGGGCGAGCGCGGGTCGCGGTAGATCGAGGTGATCTCGATCAGCGGCTTGCGCCCGATGACGACGCCCGCCGCATGGGTGGAAGCGTTGCGGTAGAGCCCCTCCACCTGGAGCGCCGTGTCCAGCAGCTTGGCCACGGCCTCATCGTTTTCCTGCATCTCCTGGAGCTTGGGCTCGCCCTTGATGGCGTCGCCGAGGCTGACGGGATTGGCGGGGTTGTTCGGGATCAGGCTCGCGATCTTGTCCACCTGGCCGTAGGGCATGCCGAGCACGCGGCCCACATCGCGCACGGCCGCCTTGGCCTGGAGCTTGCCGAAGGTGATGATCTGCGCGACCCGGTCCGCGCCATATTCGCGGCGGACATAGTCGATCACCTCGTCCCGCCGGTCCTGACAGAAATCAATGTCGAAGTCGGGCATGGAGACGCGCTCTGGGTTCAGAAAGCGCTCGAACAGCAGCCCGAAGCGCAGCGGGTCCAAATCCGTGATGGAGAGCGCCCAGGCGGCGACCGAACCGGCACCCGAGCCACGGCCAGGCCCCACCGGGATGCCCTGTTCCTTCGCCCATTGGATGAAGTCGGCCACGATGAGGAAGTAGCCGGAGAAGCCCATCTGCTCGATGACGCCGAGCTCGTATTCCAGCCGCTCGGCATGGATCGGCGGCACGCCCTCCGGGAAGCGGCGCTTGAGGCCTTCGCGGGCCATGTCCGCCACCGTCTCGGCCTCGGTACGGCCAGGCCGGACCTTGGGGCAGATGGGCAATTCCGGCTTCTTCGATTCCGCCATGACGGCGCACATCCGCGCGATGGCGAGCGTGTTGTCGCAGGCCTCCGGCAGGTCGGCGAAGAGGGCGCGCATCTCGCTCGCCGGCTTGAACCAGTGGTGCGGCGTGACGCGGCGGCGGTTCTGCTCCGCCACCAGGCGGCCCTCGGCGATGCAGAGCAGGGCGTCATGGGCGATGTGGGTCTTGGCCTCGGCGAAATAGACGTCGTTGGTGGCGACGATGGGCAGGCCGGCCTCATCCGCCAGGCGCAGCAGGCCGGGCTCAAGCGCCTGTTGCCGATCGGTGTGGTGGCGCATCAGCTCGACCACGAGGCGCCCGTCATAGGCCTCGCCCAGGGCGCTGAGCAGGCGCGTTGCCGCATCGCGCCGCCCTTCGGCGAGCAGGCGCGAAAGCGGGCCATGGTCGCCGCCGGTCAGCAGCATGAGGCCGGGCGCGTGGGTCAGCAGCTGGTCGAGCGTCAGCGCCGGCTTGCCGGAGACATCCTCGCCCAGCCAGCCGAGCGAGGAGAGGCGCTGCAGGTTGTCGAGGCCCTGAGCATTCATGGCGAGTGCGACCACCGCATCGGCGCCCGCGCGCAGCGCCTCGGGGCGCTCCTCACCCGTGGCCGCGCGGGAGAGCCAGAGCTGGCAGCCCATGATCGGCTGGATGCCCTTGCCCGAGGCGTACTGCGCGAATTCCAGCGCGCCGAACAGGTTGGCCGTATCGGTCAGGGCCACGGCTGGCATGCCGGCGGCAAGCGTCAGCCCCGGCAGCTTCTCCACCTTGATGGCGCCCTCGCTCAGCGAATAGGCAGAGTGGGTGTGCAGGTGGATGAAGGAATCGGCCATGGCCCAGACTACCACCCGCAGCCCCGGCTGCACCCCCGGAGATCAGCGTTCAGCGCCGCGCGCGCACCATGTCGAGCACGGCGATGAAGAAGGCCCCCATGGCGAGCTGGAGGCCCAGCAACATGGCCGTCATCGAGGCGATGGCAAGACGCATCGTTCCATGCCCGCCGATGTCGCCAAAGCGGCCCACCCCCCAGATGGCAACAGCGGTGAGCCCCAGCAGGAGGCCGAGGACAAAGAGCCCGAGCGCCGTGAGCAGCGCCGGCTCCAGGCCGAACCGGGCCAGGAAGCGGGTGAGCAGCGGCTGCTCGGGCACCAGCCCCTCCCGCGCGCCATGGATGCGGGCAAAGGCCCAGAAGAGGATGAGCTGGAACCCCATGCTCACCGCCGCCGAGGCATAGAGCAGGGTATGGACGTCAAGCGTGATGCCGCCCACGCGTGCTGGCCCCGTCAGCAAGGCCGCCATGCCGAACATTCCGCCCAGGAACAGGATCAGCCCCGGATAGAGAAACAGCCAGCGCGGGCAGAACACCAGCAGGAAGCGCAGATGCCGCCAGCCATCCCGCCAGGAGCGCAGATGCGGCGGGCGCGAGCGGCCATCGGGCGAGAGCGTCGTCGGCACCTCGGTGATGCGCAGCTTTTGCAGAGTGGCCTTCACCACCATCTCGCTCGCGAATTCCATGCCAGGTGCGCGCAGATCGAGCGAGAGAATGGCGGCCCGGCTGAACCCGCGCAGCCCGCAGTGGAAATCGCCGCTCGGGCTGCCGAAGAAGACGCGGCCGATCGTCGTCAGGACCGGATTGCCGAGATAGCGATGCAGCGGCGGCATGGCGCCGGGCTTGATGCCGCCCTTGAAGCGGTTGCCCATGACCAGCTCATGCCCCTCGCGCAGCTTGGCCAGGAAGGGGTCCAGGTTTTCGAAGTCGTAGCTGTCATCGCTGTCGCCCATGATGACGAAGCGGCCGCGGGCGCCCTTGATGCCGGCGATCAGCGCCGCGCCATAGCCGCGCTCGGGCACCGGCAGCACGCGGGCGCCGAGGCTGGTCGCGATCTCCTGGCTGCCATCGGTGCTGCCATTGTCGGCGATCAGCACCTCGCCCTGGACGCCGCTCCGCTCGAGGTAGCCCATGGCCTTGCGGATGCAGGTGGCCAGCGTCTCCGCCTCGTTCAGGCATGGCATCAGGATGGTGAGTTCGAGGCCGGGTGCCCCGGCCTCGGGCGCAAGGGCCGGCGTGATGGTCATGGATTCTCCTCGGCCGGTCTCAGCCGCTGCCATATATGGGGTCCGGCCCGCTGACGGAAACCGCCCTGGCGCCATCAGCGGGGCGATGCTTCACGCGGCAGCGGCGCCGAACCCGGCCGGAGCGTGTGCCACAGCAGCATCAGCGGCAAGGCCAGGCCCAGCAGCAGGCACGGCATGGCGGGCGAGAGATAGAGCATGCTCACGCTCGGGATGGCGACGGTGTCGAGATAGGCCAGCAGGGCCACGCGGGTTGCAAACAGCAGGTAGGCGCCGCCGCAAAAGGCCAGCAGCGGCCAGCACGCCCGCTCCGGCCGGGCGCGCCACAGCAACGGCAGTGCCACCAGGGCCAGCAGGGCGGCCAGTTGCAGCAGCGGGCCGAGGATGCCCCACACCTGCATCATTTCCTCAAGCCCGCGCAGGATTCGCGTCGCACGCTCCACCGCGAGTGACGGGAAGGGATAGGCCGGCTTGGCCTCCGGCCGCAGGACATCCACGAAGAGATCGCCCCGCACGACATCGAGGAAGGCCGATGCCCGCGGCTCCAGCTCGCCGCCGGAAAAGTAGACGGAGCGCATCTGCCGCGGATCCGCCAGCCGCACGGGGGAGAGCCCAACGGCCCAGATCCGCCATGCGGCCCCGAGGCTGGGGGCGAGATAGGCGGTCCGAAACTGCGGCGCGAGGCTGTGCCGCGGCGGCAGGCAGGCCAGCTCACCCCGGGCGCAGGCCGCGTTCACCTCCTCGGCCAGGCGCAGATAGAAGCGATGCACGGAGACCGCGTCGCTGTGTCCCGCCGCGATCACCGTCGCATCCCGCAGCGCCCACATGAACCAGGCGGCGCGGAACTCATCGTCGCAGGGGGTGATCCGGTAGGTCTGGCAGCCGACGTCGAGATAGTTGCGCCCCCGGTCACTCGCGAAATAGGGGGCCAGCTCCGCCGCGGCCGGGCTGGCCACGAAAAGGGCGGGCAGGCGCTCCCGCGGCAGCACAAGGAGCGAAGGTTCCGCCGGCCCGAGCCGGGCCAGGGCGGAATAGGCCGCGATGAAGGCGGGGTCACGGAACTCCACCGTGCGGAAGACCCCATAATGCCGGGCGTTCAGCGCGCTGACCGCGAGCACCGGCAGCACGGCCATCACCCCACAGGCCAGCAGCGCGGCGGCCTCGGCCCGCCAGGATGCTCCCGCCCAGCCGCGCCAGAGCGCGACACCGCGCAGCGCGAGGCAGCCCAGCAGGAAGGGCAGGATCCAGATGGCCTCCTCGCGCGTCAGGTAGAAGACGCCGAGCGCGAGGCCGAGCCCGGCGGCCAGGCCCATGCGCGGCGCAAGCGACCTGCCGGACCAGCGCACCCACCAGAGCAGCAGGGCCAGGATCAGCAGCAAGCTCGGCGTGTAGAAGCCCTCACGGATGATGCGCAGGTTCTCGGTGCCGTAGAGGCCAGGATTGGCCAGCAGCAGCAGCAGCAGGGCGAACAGCGCGCCCTCCCGCGGGATCCAGCGCGAGAGGCCGCGCACCAGAAGCACGGCGGCCACGGCATAAAGCAGCGCCTGGCCCAGCAGCGCGGGGATCGCGAGTCCGCCTGTCAGCGCCAGCCAGAGCGGGTAGCCGACGCCCTTGGCCAGGGTGAACTGGGTGTAGGCGCCGAGCCATTGCCCGCTGAGGATGAGTGCCGCATGCCGCACGAAAAGCGCGTCATCCACGCCGGCATTGGGGATCGCCATCACGGGCAGGCTCGCCCAGACCCAGGCGAAGCCGGCCAGAAGCAGTCCGTAGAGCGGAATCCAGGGGCGGCTGGGCATGCGGCGCGGGGTAGCGCAGCGCCCCGATGCCAGCAACCCAGCGCCATACACGAAGAAGCCCGCCACCCGGATTTCTCCGGATGGCGGGCTCGCTTCGCAGGCTCGGCTTGCGCCGGAGCTTACAGGCCGGCCTGGGTCACGAACTTCGTGTTCAGATAGGCCTCGATCGCTTCGTCGCCGCCCTCGGTGCCGTAGCCGCTGTCCTTCACGCCGCCGAAGGGCACTTCGGGAATGGCAAGGCCCAGGTGGTTGATCGTCATCATGCCCACCTCGACGCCCGCCGCCAGCGCGGACGCCGTCTTGCCGCTGCTGGTGAAGGCGTAGCTGGCCAGGCCGAAGGGAAGGCGGTTCGCCTCGGTCACCACATCCTCCAGCGTCTTGAAGGAGCGCATGAGGGCGACGGGGCCGAAGGGCTCCTCATTCATGGCGCGCATGTCGGTGGTCATGCCCGCCACCACGGTCGGCTCGAAGAAATAGCCCTTGTTGCCGATGCGGTTGCCGCCGGTGACGACCTCGGCGCCCTTCTGCTTGGCGTCAGCGATCAGGGTTTCCATCTGCGGCACGCGGCGCTCATTGGCCATCGGGCCCATCTGGGTATCGGCCGCAAGACCGTCGCCGACCTTCAGCGACTTGGCGTGGCTGGCGAAGCTCGCCACGAACTGGTCATAGACGCGCTCCTGCACGAGGAAGCGCGTGGGGCTCACGCAGACCTGGCCGGCATTGCGGAACTTGGCGAAAGCGAGCGTCTTGGCCGCGTGCTCGACATCGGCGTCGTCGAACACCATGGCCGGTGCGTGGCCGCCGAGTTCCATCGTGACCCTCTTCATGTGCTGGCCGGCCATGGCCGCCAGCATCTTGCCCACGGGGGTGGAGCCCGTGAACGTCACCTTGCGGATGATCGGGCTCGCGATCAGGTAGCTGCTGATCTCGCTCGGCACGCCATAGACCAGGCCGATCACGTCGCCCGGCACACCTGCGTCGAGGAAGCACTTGATCAGCGCGGCCGGGCTGGCCGGCGTCTCTTCCGGCGCCTTCACGATGATCGAGCAGCCGGTGGTCAGCGCCGCCGAGAGCTTGCGGACGATCTGGTTGATCGGGAAATTCCAGGGCGTGAAGGCGGCGACGGGGCCGACGGGCTCCTTGATCGTCATCTGGTAGACGCCGGGGGCGCGGGCCGGGATGACATGGCCATAGGCGCGGCGGCCTTCCTCGGCGAACCAGTCGATGGTGTCGGCGCCGCCCATGATCTCGACCTTGGCCTCGGCCAGCGGCTTGCCCTGCTCCATCGTCATGAGCTGGGCGATCTCATCGGCGCGCGAGCGCATGAGGTCGGCCGCCTTGCGCATCATCTTGGAGCGGTCATAGGTGCCGACCTTGCGCCAGGCCGCAAAGCCGCGCTCGGTCGCGGCCAGGGCGGCGTCGAGGTCCTTGATGGAGGCGTGGGCGACGGTGCCGATCACCTCTTCATTGGCGGGATTCAGGACGTCGATCTTGCGGCCATTCTCGCCATCGCGCCATTCGCCGGCGATATGGAGGAGGGTGTTGGGGTAGGCGGCCATGCGGGTCTCTCCGTTTGCTTTGATCGGAAGGTGGGGCAGCTTCGCCCCATGCACAACCCGAGGGGGGCGCCCGTTCAGCCGGAAAGTTGGCGCATGACGCGGATCAGGTCGGATTTCCCCTCGAAGCCGATGCCCGGCAATTCCGGCATGACCACATGCCCGTCCTCGACGCGCACGCCATCGGGGAAGCCGCCATAGGGCTGGAAGAGGTCCGGGTAGCTTTCATTGCCGCCGAGGCCGAGGCCGGCCGCGATCATCAGCGACATCTGGTGCCCGCCATGCGGGATGCAGCGCGAGGGGGACCAGCCGAACTGCGCCAGCACATCGAGCGTGCGGAGGTATTCGACCAGGCCATAGGAGAGGGCGCAGTCGAATTGCAGCCAGTCCCGATCCGGGCGCATGCCGCCATAGCGCAGGAGGTTGCGGGCATCCTGGTGGGAGAAGAGGTTCTCGCCCGTCGCCATCGGGCCCGGATAGAACTCGGAGAGGGCGGCCTGAAGGGCGTAGTCCAGCGGGTCGCCCACCTCCTCGTACCAGAAGAGTGGGTAGTCGCGGAGCATCTTGGCATAGGCGATGCCGGTCTCGAGGTCGAAGCGGCCATTGGCGTCCACGGCGAGTTGCGCGTAGCTACCGATCTCGGCCAGCACTGCCTCGATCCGGCGGCGATCCTCGGCCAGCGAGGCGCCGCCGATCTTCATCTTCACCACGTTGTAGCCGCGGTCGAGATAACCGCGCATCTCGGCCCTGAGTGCCGTGTCATCCTTGCCGGGATAGTAGTAGCCGCCGGCCGCATAGACGAAGACGCGGGGGTCGGCCTCGCGACCATGGCGCTCGGCCAGCAGCCGGAAGAGCGGCTTTTCCTCGATCTTCGCGACCGCGTCCCAGATCGCCATGTCGAGCGTGCCGACGGCGACCGAGCGCTCGCCATGCCCGCCCGGCTTCTCGTTGCGCATCATCGCGTCCCAGATCTTGTGCGGGTCGAGATTGTCGCGGGCATCGTCGCGCAGGCTCTCGGGCGCAGCCTCCAGGATGCGGTTGCGGAAGCGCTCGCGGATGAGGCCGCCCTGGCCGTAGCGGCCATTCGAGTTGAAGCCGTAGCCCACCACCGGCCTTCCGTCGCGCACCACATCGGTGATCACGGCGACCAGGCTCGTCGTCATCTTGCTGAAGTCGATATAGGCGTTGCGGATCGGCGAGGCGATCGGCTGGGTGATTTCGCGGACGTCAACGATGCGCATGTGGCATGGCTCTCCTGGTGGATTTTTCGGACTGGCATCCTGTCTCTCATGGACATACGCTGCCCATGAGGAGCCTGCCCAATGCTAAGTTTTGCAATCACGATGCACGATCGGCATCAGCTATGGAGCTGACATGGCTTGAGGATTTCCTCGCCCTCGCCGAGCACCGCAACTTCTCGCGCGCGGCCGAGGCGCGGCATGTGACGCAACCCGCCTTCTCCCGCCGCATCCAGGCGCTGGAGCAATGGGCCGGCACGGCGCTGGTTCTGCGTACGCCGCAGGGCGTGCAGCTGAACGCCGCCGGCACCGCGCTGCATGCTGGGGCGGCTGAGCTTGTGCGGGACCTGCACCAACTGCGGCGTGCCGCCCTCCGCGCCGCCGGGCACGAAGGTGCCGCGCTGTCCATCGCCGCCACGCATGCCCTCTCCTTCACCTTCCTGCCCGGCTGGATCCGCGGGCTGGAACTGCCCGGCACGCTCACCCTGCTTTCCGACACCATGGCGGCCTGCGAGGCGCTGCTGCTGGCGGGCGATGCCGATTTGCTGCTGGGCCACGCTCATCCCGACATGCCCAGCCGCCTGCCGCCCGAGGGCTTCGCCGGCCTGGTCGTCGGGCGCGATGTGCTGGTGCCGGTGATGGCGCCGGGCGCTGACTTTGGGCTGCCGGGCGCGCCGGTGCCTTTGCTGGCCTATAGCGAGGCGTCAGGCCTCGGACGCATCCTGCGCGCGGCGCGCGCGAGTTGGACCGATGCGCCGAAGCTGGAAGCGAGCGTCACCGCACCGCTGGCGGCCACGCTGCAATCCCTGGCGCGCCAGGGTCAGGGCGTCGCCTGGCTCCCGCGCAGCCTGGCGGCGGAGGACCTCGCCAGTGGGACACTGGTCGAGGTGGGCAGGGCCCACCACGCGATTCCCCTGGAGATCACGCTGATCCGCCCGCGCCGCCGCCTCTCGGCCACGGCGGAAGCCTGCTGGGAAGGAGCCTCGGCTCAGAGCTTGAGGTCGGCCGCCACCTGAACGACATGCCCCTCGGGGCCCAGCAGGTCCGCCAGCGCCTGGAGTCCGGCCAGGCCGCAGGCGATGTCCTGCTCGCCGTTGCCGCCGGACAGCCCGATTCCGCCCACCACCTCCCCATTCAGAATGATGGGAAACCCGCCGACGAAGACGGCGAAGCGGCCCTCGAAGCTCCATTGGATGCCGAAGGCCTCGTTGCCCGGCAAAGCGGGCCCGTTGGGCGGGGTGTTGAAGAGATGCGTGGAGCGCTTGTGTCCCGCCGCCGTGAAGGCCTTGTTCCAGGCGATCTGCGGGCCCGTGATGCGGGCGCCATCCATCCGCTCGAGCAGGATCGGCGTGCCGCCCTCATCCACGATGCAGACCGACTGCCGCACGCCGATCTCGAGCGCCTTGGCCGTGGCGCCGGCGATCATCACGCGCGCCTCGCGGGTTTCGAGCTTGAGGGCGGTCTTCATGCGGAGGCTTCCTGTGTGGGCCGGGGTGGCCAGGAGATGCTGGCATCGCCATTCACGAAGGTCTGGCAGGCCATGCGCCAGCCGGCGGTGAAATCTTCCTCCGTCAGATGCTTGCGCTCCTTGGCCGTGATGGCCGAGGCGTGCTCCACACCGGATTCGAAGCGGCACTTGCAGGTGCCGCAATGCCCGCCGCCGCATTTGAAGGGAATGCCACCCTTCTCGCGGATGGAGATGCGCAGCAGGCTGCCGCCGGCGGCAGCTTCCACTTCCTTGCCGTCATTGCTCACGAAGGTCACGCGGATGCGCGGCGGTTCGGCCTCGCTCATTGGCGAACCAGCTCGGCCTCGACGCTGCGGAAGCGCGTGAGGTGCGAGAGCTCGGCCCGCGCTGCCTCCACGTCGGGGAAGCGCTGCAGGAACTTGCTCGGCACCAGGTTCAGGATGGGCTCGCCCGCGACATCCACCACGCGCAGCTTGGTCTCATGCTGCAATTCGGCGATTACGAATTGCGCGCGCAGCTTGCCCTGCGAATGGTAGTCATAGGTCTCGACGGGGATAAGGCCGGGTGTGAGCTCCGTGCGGAACTGGCCGGGCTTGCTGGTGAGGATCACATATTGAGGCATCACGCCGCATCCTGCTCGACTGCGAGGTCATGTTCGAGCCAGAGCTGGCACATCAGCCGGTAGCCCTGGCCGATGCGCTCACCCAGCTGCTTCACTTCCTTCCAATTGGGCTCGGGCAGCGCCTCGCCGCCCGCCAGCACGCGGCAGGCGCATTTGCCGCATTTCCCCATGCCGCAGCCGTAGCGCAGATGCGGCCAGGGATACTTCTTGATGCCGGCACGGACGACGAGGTTGGCCTTGCCCGGCACCTCGCCCTCATGCACCTCGCCCGCCTTGTGGAAGGTGACCCTCGGCATCAGGCCGCGGCGTCGAGGCGCTGTTCGACATAGTCGTGATACAGCGCCGTCGTGTAGAGCAGCCGCATCTGAGCGCCGATTCCGCAGATCTTCAGGCAGGCCTGCTGGAGTTCGACGGTGTTCGCGTGCTCCAGGACGATCTGGTAGCCGCGCTCGCCATGGATCTCGTCCGAGACGATGTGCAGGTCGAAGAACTCCACCTCCTCGTCGGTGAAGCCGTATTTCTCGCGCAGCGTCGGCGTCTGTTTGCGATAGATGCTGGGCACCTGGGATTCGAGGCCGACAACGAGGGCGGCGACGGCCACCACCGGGTCCTCGCGCATCGCGACCGCGTAGCACCAGCTTTGCAGGCCGCGCGTGGTGGGGGACATGTTGTCGGGATTGGTCACGCGCTCGCGCGTCGTGCCGCAGGCCTCGGCGAAACGGATCAGCAGGTCGGTGTGACGATCGCCACCGATCTCCTCCTCATACATGTTGGCCAGCAAGAAATCCTTGGCCTCGGTCATGTGGGCGGGCATGCGGGCATAGACGTAGCCGAGATAGTCGGCGAAGGGGCCGACATAGTGGTAGTGGTTCTCCGCCCAGCGGCAGAGATGCTCGCGCGTCAGCGTGCCATTCGCCCAGGCGATGCTGAAGGGCGAGGCGGTCGCGGCCTTGCCCTTGATGGCGTTCTCGAGCGCTGTGCGGAACTCGTCATGGGTCATCAGGGCGGTCATCGGGACGTCCTTCCTGGGGTGGAGAGACGGCGAGCATGGTATACGATAGAATGACGAGTCAAACGAAACCTTGCCCGTTTTGGTGGAAAAACCCCTTTCGGACGCCATTCTTGTATACAATGAGCCGATGACGCGCGAACCCCTGAGCCGACAGGCGCTGCAGCGCATGCGCGCCGCCATCCTCGAAGGCACCCTTCGGCCCGGTGAACGCCTGGTGGAGGAACGCCTCTCGACCGAGCTCGGCATGTCCCGCGTGCCGATCCGCGAGGCCATCCAGCAGCTGATCGCGGAAGGCCTGGCCGTGCCGGCCGAGGGCACGCGCGGCGCGCAGGTCGCGACCATGACCGAGGATTTCGCGCGCGACCTGATCGAGGTGCGCGCGGTGCTGGAGGGGCTGACCGCCCGCCTCGCCGCTCGCCATTGCGATGCGAAGACCCGCGCCGGGATCGAGGCGCTGCTGGAGCGCGGCGCGGCACTCGCCGCCGCACCGGGGCGCGATGCGGAACAGTTGGCCGCGCTGAACATCGCCTTCCATGACCTGCTGGCGCTCGCCGGCACCAACCAGGCGCTGCGCGAGGTGATGCGCCCGCTGCGCGAGCGCACCGAGCTCGTCTTTCGCCGCAACAGCACGGAACGCGCCGTGCGCGACTGGCAGGAGCACGCGATGATCCTGGAGGCCGTCTCCGAGGGCGACGAGGAACTTGCCGCCCTGCTGGCCGCGCGACATGTGCGCCGCGCCGGCCGCCGGCAGGAGGGTTAGTCGCGCCCCAGGATCTCGCGATTGTGCGCGCCCAGCTTGGGTGAATCGCTGCGCGGCTTCGGGCGCTTCCGGTTGAAGGAAAGCGGCAGGCCGATCACCTTGGGCCCGCCGCCCGGCAGGTCCTGGATCAGATCCACCGCCGCCATCTGCGGGCTGGCCGTGACCTCCGCGATGTCATTCACCGGCCCGCTCGGCACGCCGACGGCATCCAGCTCCGCCAGCCATTCGTCGCGCCGCCGAGTCAGCAGCACGGCCTTGATGAGGGGGAGGAGTGCCTCCTTGTTCCGCACGCGGTTGCCGCCGGTCGCAAAGCGCGGATCGGCCGCCCATTCCGGGTGTCCCATCACCTTGGCCGCGCGGGCAAACAGCCGGTCATTGCCGGCTGCGAGACACAGCGGCCGGTCGGCCGTGTCGAAGACCTGGTAGGGGACAATCACCGCAGCCCCCGTGCCGTGGCGCTGCGGGACGTCGCCCGTGGCCATGTGGTTGTTGATCTGCCCCTCCACCCAGAAGGCCGCCGTCTCGAAGAGGCTGCCATCCACCAGGCAGCCTTTGCCCGTGCGGTCGCGCCAGCGCAGCGCCGCCAGCGCACCGATGGTGATGAAGAGGCCCGTCGCCTTGTCATTCACCGAGGCGCCGCAAAAGGTGGGTGGGCCGTCGGGCTGGCCAGTCACGCTCATCATGCCGCCATAGGCCTGAAGCAGCGGGTCGAAGCCCGGCTTCATCTTCATCGGCCCCTCGAAGCCGAAGGCCCAGATGGAGCAGTAGATCAGCCGCGGATGCCGCTCCAGCATCGTCTCCGGCCCGATCCCGATCTCCTCCACCACGCCGGGGCGGAGGTTCTGGATCAGGATGTCCGCGCTTTCGCAGAGACGGTGCAGCTCGGCGATGTCCTCCGGCCGCTTCAGGTCGAGCGTGATGGAGCGCTTCGAGCGGTTCTGTCCGTGAAAATAGAGCGAGGTGACGCCATCCGGCCCGTAGGGGGGGCCCCAGAGGCGGGCGTCATCGCCGCCATCGGGCTTCTCCACCTTGATGACATCGGCGCCCATATCGGCCAGCACCACGCCGGCCAAGGGGCCGGCCAGCGCCTGCCCCACTTCGATCACGGTGAGCCCGGTCAGCGGCAAATCCATCGCATGTCCTCCTGTTGGCGCCCAGCATAGGCGACGCCACGGAGTTCGCTACCCGGGGACGACGCGCCCCTCGCGCAGCGTGACCGTCCGGTCCATCCGCGCGGCCAGCGCCGGGTTGTGCGTGGCGATGAGGCAGGCAAGGCCCCTGCCCCGCGCCTCACGCAGCAACTCGTCGAAGACCAGATTGGCGGTGGCGGTGTCGAGGTTGCCGGTCGGCTCATCGGCCAGCAGCACCCGCGGCGCATTCGCCAGCGCGCGGGCAATGGCCACGCGCTGCTGCTCGCCGCCCGAGAGCTTGCCGGGCCGATGCTGCAGCCGCGCGGCGAGGCCGAACTGGCCGAGGATTTCGCCGGCGCGCGCCCGCGCGGTGGCACGCGGCGTGCCCGCCGCAAGCTGGGGCAGCATCACATTCTCCTCCGCCGTGAATTCGGGGAGGAGGTGATGAAACTGGTAGACGAAGCCGATGGTGTTGCGGCGGATCGCCGTGCGCGCGTCATCGCTGAGCGTGCCGGCAGCGGCCCCTTCAATGAACACCTCGCCGCCATCGGGCCGTTCCAGCAGTCCCGTCACATGCAGCAGCGTGGACTTGCCGGTGCCCGAGGGCGCCACCAGCGCGACGATCTCGCCCGCATGCAAGGTCAGGTCGGCGCCGCGCAGCACGTCGAGCGCCCCCGCCTCGGTCTTGTAGCGCCGCTCGACGGCGCGCAGCTCCAGGGGATCACTCATTGCGCAACATCTCGACCGGATCGGTCTTGGCCGCGCGCCAGCTCGGATAGATCGTCGCCAGAAGTGCCAGCGAGAGGGCCAACGCGACCACCTGCATCACCTCGGTCCAGTTCAGCACGGCAGGGAGCTGCGTCAGGAAGTAGATCTCGGCGCTGAACAGCTCCGTGCCGCTCAGCATCTGGATGAACTGGCGGATGCTCTCGATGTTCAGGCAGAAGACGACGCCGACCAGGAAGCCGGCCAGCGTGCCCACCACGCCGATCCAGGCGCCGCACATCAGGAAGATGCGCAGAATGGCCCCGCGCGTGGCGCCCATCGTGCGCAGCACCGCGATGTCCCGCCCCTTGTCCTTCACCAGCATGATGAGGCTCGAGATAATGTTGAAGGCGGCGACGATGATGATCAGCGTGAGGATGAGGAACATCACGTTCCGCTCCACCTGCACCGCCGCGAAGAAGCTGGAATTCGCGTCCTGCCAGTCGAGGATGCGGACCGGCTGCTGGAGTGCTGCGCGGATCTCGCGGTTCACCGCCCGCACCCGCGTCGGATCGGCCACGAAGACCTCCACCTGGGAGGCGGCGTCGCCGGTCTGGAAGTAGATCTGCGCGGCGTTGAGCGGCATGAAGACATAGGTGCTGTCATACTCGTTCATGCCGACTTCGAAGATGGCGGCGACGGTATAGGCGCGCAGACGCGGGATGGTGCCGATCACGGTGGCGCGGCCCTGCGGGCTCACCAGCGTGATCTTGTCGCCGATGGAAAGCCCCAGCCGGAAGGCGAGGCGCGTGCCGATGGCCACCGCATCCTCCCCCTCGAAATTGGCGAGCGAACCGGCGCGGATGTTGTTCGCGATGATCGGGCGCGCGCGCAAATCCTCCGGGCGGATGCCGCGGGCCAGGCCGCCGGTCGCCGTGCTGCCCGCGCCCGTCAGCAGCACCTGCCCCTCGACGATGGGCGTGGCCGAGACGACGTTGGGAAGGCGGCGGATGGTGGCGGCAATGGCGTCGAAATCACCGAGGTTGCCGCGATCCGCGGCATAGACGCCCAGATGCCCGTTCAGGCCCAGGATGCGGCCCAGCAATTCCTGTCGGAACCCGCCCATGACGGACATGACGATGATGAGCGTGGCCACGCCCAGCATGATGCCGACGAGCGAGAAGCCGGCGATCACCGAGGTGAAGCGGTCGCTCTTGCGCGACATGAGATAGCGCGCGGCGACGGTGCGTTCGAAGGCGTTGAACATCAAGCGGCCAGCTTCGCCAGCGCTTCCTCGAACGAAAGCTCAACCCGCTCGCCCGTCATGCGGCGCTTCAGCTCAACGCGGCCGTTGGCCGCACCGCGCGGGCCGATGATGGCCTGCCAGGGGAAGCCCATCAGGTCAGCGTCGTTGAACTTCACGCCGGCGCGCTCGGCGCGGTCGTCATAGACGGCCTCGTCGGGCATGGCGGCGTAGAGCTTCTCGCAGAGCGCGTCACAGCCGGCGTCGCCGGGCTTGAGGTTCAGGATGGCGAGCTTCCAGGGGGCCACCGCATCCGGCCACTTGATGCCGGCTTCGTCGTGATTGGCCTCAATCAGCGCGGCCACCAGGCGCGAGACGCCGATGCCGTAGCTGCCCATCTCCGGCACCACGGTCGCGCCATCCGGGCCCGCCACGGAAAGCCCCATCGTCGCGGAATATTTCTGGCCAAAATAGAAGATGTGGCCGACCTCGATGCCCTTGCCCTCGCGGCGCTGCGCCTCGGGCACGGATTCCCAGGCGGTGGTGTCGTGCATCTCCTCGGTCGCCGCATACATGGAGGTGACCTGGTTGAAGAAGCCCTGCAGCGCCGGCACGTCGTCATAGCCGAGGCTCGCATCGGCCCAGTCGCGGCTTTCGAATTCGCTGTCGTAGAAGACGGTGCTTTCGCCCGTCTCGGCCAGGATGATGAATTCGTGGCTGAGGTTGCCGCCGATGGGGCCGGTATCGGCGCGCATCGGCACGGCCTTGAGGCCCATCCGCTGGAAGGTGCGGAGGTAGGCCAGCATCATCTGGCGGTAGGAGTGCTGCGCGCCCTCCACCGTCATGTCGAAGGAGTAGGCGTCCTTCATCAGGAATTCGCGGCCGCGCATCACGCCGAAGCGGGGGCGCACCTCGTCCCGGAACTTCCATTGGATGTGGTAGAGGTTGCGCGGCAGGTCGCGGTAGCTGGTGGCATAGCCGCGGAAGATGTCGGTGATCATCTCCTCATTGGTGGGCCCGAACAGCATGTCGCGCTCATGCCGGTCCTTCAGGCGCAGCATCTCCTTGCCGTAATCCTCGTAGCGGCCGGAGCGCTGCCACAGCTCGGCCGACTGGATGGTGGGCATCAGCACTTCCTGGGCACCCGCCCGGTCCTGCTCCTCGCGGACGATCTGCGTGACGCGCTGCAGCACACGCCAGCCCGCCGGCAGCCAGGCGTAGATGCCCGCCGAGGTCTGCCGGATCAGGCCCGCGCGCAGCATCAGCCGGTGCGAGACGATCTGCGCATCGGCCGGGGTTTCCTTGAGGGTGGGCAGAAAGGCGCGGGTGAGACGCAAGGCCAAGATTCCTTACCGGTGAGAGCATGACCCGCTGAGGTGGAAGCACCGAGGCGGCGAATCATCCTCTCAGCAAGGCGGCGGAACCTAACCGAGAACGGGATGGGCCGAAACCGCCCGAACGCTCGCGCAATAATGCTGCGCCGCAACATGGGCCGAGGGCTCGAAAATGTCTTGATATTCGTAAACGAAATGGCTAAAGAAAAAGAAAGGGCCACCCCCGTCAGGGAGCGGCCCAAGTTTAGGGAGGAAACGCCAGTCACACGGCAGAAAGAGGAAAACCCTCTCTCTGAAGTGAAGATTGCCGCAGAAGGCCGGGAAGCCTCAACGCCAATCCGACCAGTAGACGGCGAAAAAACGTGCGTCCGGCCAACGGGTGCCCAAAACGTAGGCGGCGGTCCAGGGAAGCCTGGACAGTCGCCTTTTCTTTGTGCAGATTACTGGTCAGGGATGGAAAGCCACGGGTCGCGAAAGCTGATCCATTCGCTCTCGATGAGGGCGTAGACCCCCAACCACAGCACGGCCGAGAGAATCGTGGTTCCCAGCAGCTTGCGGCCCAGATGGAGCTGCGTCGGCGTGCCGCGCCAGCCGCCTGCCTCCACATCGCCCTTCGCATCCGGCCGGACGCCGATCGGGAGCACGGCGAACAACGCCGTCCACCAGATCAGCGCATAGACCACGAATCCAAGAAACCAGCCCATGTCACACTCGAAGGAGGTGAATTTCGACGTTGGGGCGCTTCTTCAGGCGGCGCCCCACTGCCTTGCGCAGCACGGCGCGCGCTGCCTCGGTCAGGGCGTCGTCCTCGCGGCGCAACCCCTTGGGCAACTCGCCGACACCGCGCGCCAGCTCATCCTCGAGCTGGCCCGATTCCGGGCCTTCGGCATCGAACAGGCCAGGCGCTGAGACGCGCGGGCGCCCGATCACGCGCCCCGCTTCGTCCACCGCCAGGCTCGCAACCACCACGCCGTTGAACAGCATGCGCTTGCGCGCGCCGATCACGGCGCCCTCCATCGGCAGCAGCCGGGGGCCATCCACCACCAGGCGGCCGATCGGCACGCTGTCGGTGATCTTGGGTTTGCCGGGGCCGAGGCGCACCACATCCCCATCCTCGACCAGCAGGGGTTCCGCGCCGCACTCTTGTGCAAGATCCGCGTGCTGCGACAAATGCCGCCACTCGCCATGCACGGGGATCGCCACCTTGGGCTTCACCAGCGCGTAGAGCTTCTTCAGCTCATCCCGCGCGGGATGGCCGGAGACATGGACGGCGTGGTCGTCGGCCGTCATCACCCGGCAGCCGGCGCGCGTCAGCTCGTCCTGCACATGCAGGATGGCGCGCTCATTCCCCGGGATCATGCGCGAGGAGAAGATGACCGTATCCCCCTCCCCCAGCGAGATGTTGGGATGCGTGTCGGCCGCGATCTTGGCGAGCGCGCTGCGCTCCTCGCCCTGGCTGCCGGTGCAGATGATCAGCAGGTCGTCATCCGGCAGGCGGTCCGCTTCCTCTTCACCGATGAAGTCCCGCACGGAGGAGAGGTAGCCGCAATCCCGCGCTGACTGCACGGCGTTGCGCAGCGAGCGGCCAAACAGCGCCACTTCGCGACCCGCCGCCTGGCCGGCAAGCGCGATGGATTCCACCCGCGCCAGATTGGTCGAGAAGCAGGAGACCGCCACACGGCCGCGCAGCCCGCCGATCAGCGCCTTGAGGTTGCGGCGCACCTCGGCCTCGCTGCCCGAATGACCCTCCACCATGGCGTTGGTGCTGTCGCAGACCATCGCCAGCACGCCCTCGGCGCCGAGGCGCGCGAAGGCCGCCTCATCCGTGGGCGGGCCGATCAGCGGCGTGGGGTCGAGCTTCCAGTCGCCGGTATGCACGACCAGGCCATGCCGCGTCCGGATGGCGAGCGCGCAGGCCTCGGGCACCGAATGGGTCACGCGGATGAACTCGAGGCCGAAGGGCCCCACCTCATGCGTGCCCGGCATCGCGTGGGTGATGATCTTCACATCCTGGCCGAGGCCGGCCTCGGCCAGCTTGCGACGCAGCACGTTGCTGGCGAAGGGCCCGGCGATGACCGGGCATCTCAGGCTCGGCCAGAGATGGGCCACGGCACCGATATGGTCCTCATGCGCATGGGTGATGACGAGTGCCACCAGGTCCTTGCTGCGCTCGGCGAGCCAGGCGGGGTCGGGCACCATCACGTCCACGGCAGGGTTCTCAGCCCCGCCGAAGCCGATGCCGCAATCCACCGCGAGGTATTTTCCATCGCAGCGATACACGTTGAGGTTCATGCCGATCTCGCCGGTGCCACCGAGCGGGATGAAGGCGAAGTCGTCCATAGTCTGCATTGGGGGTTCTGTTGATTTCACAAACTGTCTTTTTGGGAGATGGGGCTGGGGTTGCGTTCCGCCAACAGGCGGAGGCCTTCCAGCGTGATATCGGGGTCAATGCGTTCGATCAGCGTGGTGCCCTCGGCCAGCAGCGGCGCCAGCCCGCCGGTCGCGATCACCTTCATGCGGGGCAGTTCCACCTCGGCGCGGATGCGGGAGACGATGCCCTCGATCATGCCAACATAGCCCCAAAAGATGCCCGACTGCATGGCGGAAACGGTGTTGCGGCCGATCGCCGCCTGCGGCCGGCCAATGCCGATGCGCGGCAGGCGGGCCGCAGCGCGGTGCAGCGCCTCGACGGAGAGATTGATGCCGGGCGCGATCACGCCACCCAGATAGGCGCCGCTTTCGTCCACCACATCGAAGGTGGTCGCGGTGCCGAAGTCTATCACGATCAGCGGCCCGCGGTAATGGTGGTGCGCCGCCAGCGCGTTCAGCAGGCGGTCGGCGCCGACTTCCTGCGGCTGGTCCACCTTGATCTCGAAGCCCCAATCCAGGATGGAGCGCGCGATCAGGGGCTCCGCTCCAAACCAGTCCCTGCAGAGGCGACGCAGATTGTAAAGCGCGACGGGCACGACGGTACCTATGACGCAGCGCTGCACATCGGCCGGGCGCAGCCCCGCATGCTGCATCAGCGCAAGCAGCCATACGGCGTATTCGTCGCTGGTGCGGTTGGGGTCGGTCGCGATGCGCCAGCGGCCGCGCCATTCCGTGCCGTCGTGCACGGCCAGGACGACATTCGTGTTGCCGGCGTCAATCGCGAGAAGCATCGGGTCTTTCCATCACCTCACCCGCATGGAAGACATGCAGGCCATCGGCCGTGGCGAGCAAGAGCCCGCCATCCTCGGCCAACCCTTCGTAGCGGCCCGTGAGCGGCTTGTCGCCTTGCCGCAACGTCATGCGTGAGCCGCGCTCAGGGCCGCGCTCCAGCCAGGCGGCGCGGATGGGGGCGAAACCTTCCGTGCGGCGCCGTGCAGCCCAGTAATCCAGGCGTGCCAGCAGGGTGGCCGCGACGTCCTCGGGGGGGACCGGGCCGAGGCGGGTGACGGAGCGGCCCTCCACCTCCGGCGCATGGGCCAGGTTCACACCGATGCCGAAGATCAGATGTGCGATCCCGCCGCCGGGGTCCAGCGCGGCCTCGGAGAGGATACCGGCGAGCTTGGCCTGCCCCTCCATCAGGTCATTGGGCCATTTCAGCGTGAGCAGCCGGCCGGGCGCGTGATCCAGAGCAGCGTCATGCAGCGCCACGGCGGCCAGCAGGGCGTAGCCCCCGATGTCGCGCGCATCGCCTTCCGGGCGCAGCAGGATGGAGATGTGCAGATTGCCCGGCTCCGACTGCCAGGCGCGGCCCGCCCGGCCCCGTCCCGCGCTCTGCCGCCGCGCGAGAATGGCGAACCCGCTGGGCTCCCCTGCCTCGGCCCGTGCGGCGAGGAGGCTTTGCGTGCTGGGCAGGCTGTCGTGGATCTCGAGGCGAAAGCCGCCCGTCACCCGATCAGCGCCGCCACCGCCTGCCGCGCGGCCGCGAGCAGCGGTGCCGGGAACAGGAAGAAGAAGAGGGTGAAGGCACCGGTCCCGGCCAGCACGACCGAGACGCCGGCGGGGCGGGTGTCGAAGGCCGGCTTCGCCGCATCGAAATACATCACCTTCACGATGCGCAGATAGTAGTAGGCCGAGACGACGGAGGAGAGGACGGCGACCACGGCCAGAAGCCAGAAGCCCTGCTCGATGGCGGGCAGCAGCACATAGAGCTTGGCGAAGAAGCCGGCCATGGGCGGGATGCCCGCCATGGAGAACATGAAGATCGCCATGGCCAGCGCCATGCCGGGATCGCTGCGGCCGAGGCCGGCCAGGTCATCCACGCCTTCGACCGCGCGGCCCTCACGCCGCATCGCGATGAGGACGGCGAAGGCGCCGATATTCATGGCGATGTAGATCGCCATGTAGACGAGCACGCCGCGCAGCCCGCTCTCGCCGCCGACGGCGAGGCCCATCAGCGTGAAGCCGACATGGCCGATGGAGGAATAGGCCATCAGTCGCTTGATGTTCGTCTGCCCGATCGCGGCGAAGCCGCCCAGCAGCATGGAGCCGAGCGAAGCCAGCACGATCACCTGTTGCCACTGGCCCACGACTTCGCCGAAGGGGCCGGCCAGGATGCGGACGAGCAGGGCGATGGCCGCGACCTTGGGCGCCGAGGCGAAGAAGGCGGTGACCGGGGTGGGCGCGCCTTCATAGACATCGGGCGTCCACATGTGGAAGGGCACGGCCGCGATCTTGAACGCCATGGCAGCGATGATGAAGATGATGCCGACGACGACACCATTCGACACATCCTGCGGCGAGGAAAGCGCATCGGCCAGGCGGTCGAAATTCGTGGTCCCCGCGAAGCCGTAGACCAGCGAGGCGCCGTAGAGCATCAGCCCCGACGCCAGCGCGCCCAGCACGAAATACTTCAGCCCAGCTTCGGCCGAGCGGCCATTGTCGCGATCGAAGGACGCGAGGACGTAGAGCGGCAGCGAGAGCAGCTCGAGCCCGAGATAGAGGCTCATCAGGTCATTCGCCGAGATCATGACCATCATGCCGAGTGTGGCGAAGAGAACCAGCACGGGAAATTCGAAGCGCGAGAGGCGCTCCTTCTCGTTCCAATCCAGCGCCAGCAGCAGGCCGAGGGCGGCGGCGGCCAGCGCCAGCAGCTTCATGAAGCCGGAGAAGGCATCGGCCACATATTGGCCTGAGAAGGCGGTGCCCTCGCCCTGCGCCAGCACGAGCACGCCGGCCAGCAGGAAGGCCCCCAACACCAGCATCGTGCAGGGGAAGGTCGTGTCGCGCTTCGGGATCACGCCGAAAACAAGGATCGCAAGGCCCGAGAGCGCAAGCGCCAGTTCCGGGAGGGCGAGGGTCCAGTTCATCAGAGGCCTGCCAGACGCGATGCGGCGCTGATTGCGGATTGGTGCTCCTGCACCAGTTCAGCCACCGTCACCGAGAAGAAGGAAAGGAAGGATTGCGGGTAGATGCCCATCCACAGCGTCAGCACGATGAGCGGCGCGAAGATCGCGTATTCGCGCGGGCTGAGATCCAGCAGGGACTTCAGATCGTCCCGGATGATGCGCCCGAAGGCGACCCGGCGATAAAGCGTCAGCATGTACGCCGCGCCCAGGACCATGCCGAGCGCGGCGCCAAAGGCCACCCAGGGGTTCACCGCCCAGGCGCCGACAATGACCAGGAATTCACCGGGGAAGCCCGCCGTGCCGGGAAGCGCCACCGAGGCCATGGTGAAGAGCATGAAGATCAGCGCATAGGCCGGCATGATCTTGGCCACACCGCCATAGCGCGCGATCTCGCGGGTGTGCACGCGGTCATACAGCACGCCGACGCAAAGGAAGAGCGCGCCGGAGACCACGCCGTGGCTGAGCATGGTGAAGAGCGCGCCCTCGATCCCCTGCTGGTTGAAGGTGAAGATGCCGAGCGTCACGATGCCCATATGGGCCACCGAGGAATAGGCGATCAGCTTCTTCATGTCGGTCTGCGCGAGTGCGACGAGGCTCGTATAGACCACGGCCACGATGCTCAGCACGTAGATGAAGGGCGCGAAGTACTCGCTCGCCTCGGGCAGCAGGGGCAGGCTGAAGCGCAGGAAGCCATAGGCGCCCATCTTCAGCAGCACGCCGGCCAGGATGACCGAGCCCGCCGTCGGCGCTTCCACATGCGCGTCAGGCAGCCAGGTGTGCACTGGCCACATCGGCACCTTCACCGCGAAGCTCGCGAAGAAGGCAAGGAACAGCCAAACCTGCATGTTGAAGGGGATGTCGAACTCGCTGAGCTCCGCGATGTTCGTCGTCCCCGCCTGATACCAAAGCGCGATGATGGCCAGCAGCATCAGCACCGAGCCGAGCAGCGTGTAGAGGAAGAATTTGTAGGAGGCGTAGACCCGCCGCGCGCCGCCCCAGATGCCGATGATGAGGAACATCGGGATCAGCACGGCCTCGAAGAAGATGTAGAAAAGCATGAAGTCCAGCGCGGCGAACATGCCGACCATCATCGTCTCGAGGACGAGAAAGGCGACCATGTATTCCCGCACGCGGCTCTGCACGCTCTCCCAGGAGGCCAGGATGCAGATCGGGGTCAGCAGGGTGGAGAGCAGGATGAAGAGGATGGAGATGCCATCCACGCCCATGATGTAGGACACGCCGAATTCCGGCAGCCACGAGAGCTGCTCGACGAACTGGTAGTCCACGCTCGTCTTGTCGAACTGCGCCCAGAGGATGAGCGAGAGACCGAAGGTGATGAGGCTGGTCCAGAGCGCCGTCCAGCGTGCATTGCTGGCAACGACCTGCTCCTCGCCGCGCACCATCATGATGATGAGGGCGCCGAGCAACGGCAGGAAGGTGATCAGGGAGAGAAGCGGGAAGCCCATCGCTCAGCGCCCCATCAGGTAGATTGAGACGAACAGGACGAGGCCGATGATCATGGCGAAGGCGTAGTTCGCAACCCGCCCCGTCTGCAGCCGCACCACACCGCGCGCCGTGGTGGCCGCCATGCTGGCCGCCCCGTTCGGCATCCCATCAATGATGCGCACATCGCCCACCTGCCAGAACTGCACGGAGAGACGCCGCGCCGGTTGGACGATGATCCGGTCATACAACTCGTCGAAGTACCACTTGTTCAGCAGGAACTGGTAAACGCGCGGTGCCATCGCGGCGACGCGGCCAGGCAGTTGCGGCATGAAGCCATAGACCAAGACCGCAACCGCGATGCCGCTGAACGCCACCGTCTTCGCCAGCGTCGGCACCCAATGCGGCGCGTGGTGCAGCGCCTCCATCATGTGCTTGGCAGGCAGGTTGAAGACAGCGCCATTCCAGAAGGCGGTCGCGTTGTCGCCGATGAAATGGGGCGCGAAGACGAAGCCCGTCGTGATGGCGCCGACCGAGAGCAGCAGCAGGGGCACGAGCATGACCAGCGGGCTCTCATGCACATGATCCATGGTGTGCTGATCCGCCCGCGGCTTGCCGTGGAAGGTCAGGATCAGCAGGCGCCAGGAATAGAAGGCCGTCAGGAAGGCCGCGATGATGCCGCAGGCGAAGGCATAGGCGCCGACGACGGTCCCGGCTGCCGCCGCCCCCTCCAGGATCGCATCCTTCGAGTAGTAGCCCGCGAAGAACGGGATGCCGGCCAGCGCGAGCGAACCGACCCACATCACCAAATAGGTAACCGGGATCTTCTTCCAGATGCCGCCCATCTTGCGGATGTCCTGCTCGTCCGACATCGCGTGGATGACCGAGCCCGCGCTCAGGAACAGCAGCGCCTTGAAGAAGGCGTGGGTGAAAAGGTGGAACATCGCCACCTGATAGAGGCCCACGCCCGCGGCGAAGAACATGTAGCCGAGCTGCGAGCAGGTGCTGTAGGCGATGATGCGCTTGATGTCGTTCTGCACGCAGCCGATGGTCGCCGCGAAGAGCGCCGTCGAGGCACCGACGACGGTCACGATGGCGAGCGCCACCGGTGCGTATTCCATCACCGGCGACATGCGGCAGATCAGGAAGACGCCGGCCGTCACCATCGTCGCCGCATGGATCAGCGCGGAGACGGGGGTCGGCCCCTCCATCGCATCCGGCAGCCAGGTGTGCAGGCCGAGCTGCGCCGACTTGCCGCAGGCGCCTAGGAAGAGCAGCACGCCGATCAGCTCCAGCGCGGGCAGGCCCAGGAAGGTCTCGTCCACCTTGGAAGCGGCGGCGGCGAAGATCGTGTTGAACTCGAGGCTGCCAAAGACCAGGAAGGTCAGCGCCATGCCGAGCATGAAGAAGACGTCGCCCACGCGGTTCACGATGAAGGCCTTCATCGCGGCCGCGTTGGCGCTCTCCTTCTCGTACCAGTAGCCGATGAGCAGGTAGCTCGCGAGGCCGACACCCTCCCAACCGAAGAACAGCTGGACGAGGTTGTCTGCCGTCACCAGCATGAGCATCATGAAGGTGAAGAGGGAGAGATAGGCGAAGAAGCGGCTCGGCGTCGCGTCGTGGGACATGTAGCCGATGCTGTAGAGGTGGATCAGCGTGGAGATCAGCGTCACCATGCCGACCATGATTGCGCTCAGCGTGTCGTAGCGCAGCGCCCAGGCGAATTCGAGTTCGCCCACATCCATCCAGGTCAAGAGGGTGATGGTGGCAGGTTGGCCGCCCAGTGCCACCTGCCAGAAGGCCATGCTGCCGCAGATGGCGGCCAGCGCCATGCACACTACGGTGGACCACATGGCCGCCCTGTCGCCGATCCAGCGGCCCAGGAAGCCGCTGATGCAAGCGCCCAGCAGGGGGAAGAAGATGGCTCCGACGAACATCGGGTCAGCCTTTCAGCGCCGAGACGTCATCAACCTCGATGCTGCCCCGGTTTCGGAAGTAGATGACGACAATGGCCAGCCCGATCGCCGCCTCGGCGGCCGCGACGGTCAGGATGAACATGGCGAAGACCTGGCCCGTCAGGTCATCCAGGCGGGCGGAGAAGGCCACGAAGTTCAAATTCACCGCAAGCAGGATGAGTTCCACGCTCATCAGGATCACGATGACATTCTTGCGGTTCAGGAAGATGCCAAGCACGCCCAGAACGAAGAGGATGGCGCCCACCGTGAGGTAGTGGCCGAGACCGATGGCCAGCATCAGTGGTGCCCTCCGTCATGTGTCACGGGCTTTGGCTTTTCCGCCACGGGCGGCGGCAGTGGGCGGAGGATCTCGGCCCGGTTGATGCCGGCCCCCAGCGCCGGCTGCGCCATCACCACCTCGGACGAACGCGCGATCTGCTCGGCGATGTTCTGGCGGCGGGCGGTCGGCTTGTCGCGCAGTGTCAGCACGATGGCGCCGATCATGGCCACCAGCAGGATCAGGCCGGATGCCTGAAAGAGGTAGATGTAGTCCGTGTAGATGATCCGCCCCAGCGCCTCGGTGTTGGAGACGCCGGCGGGCGTGGGCGAGAGGCGCAGGTCACCCACATCGGCGGCGAAGCGCCAGGCGCCCAGCACCAGCAGCAATTCCAGGAAGAGGATGCCGCCGATGACGGCGCCAACCGGCAGGTAGCGCTGGAAGCCCTCGCGCATCTGGGCGAAATCCACGTCGAGCATCATCACGACGAAGAGGAACAGCACCGCGACCGCGCCCACATAGACGATGACCAGGATCATCGCCAGGAACTCCGCCCCCGCGATCAGGAACAGCGCCGCCGCGTTGAAGAAGGCGAGGATGAGGTACAGCACCGAATAGACGGGGTTGCGCGACGTCACCACCATCACCGCTGAGGCGATGAGGATGAAGGCGAAGAGGTAGAAGGCGAGTCCTGCGATCATCGGCCCGTTCTCATCGGTATGGCGCATCCAGTTCGAGACGCTTGGCGAGCATGCTCTCCCACCTGTCGCCATTCGCGAGCAGGCGGTCCTTGTCGTACATCAGCTCTTCGCGCGTCTCGGTCGCGAATTCCGCGTTCGGGCCCTCGACGATGGCATCCACCGGGCAGGCTTCCTCGCACATGCCGCAATAGATGCACTTCGTCATGTCGATGTCGTAGCGCGTGGTCCGGCGTGAGCCGTCCTCGCGCGGCTCGGCCTCGATCGTGATGGCCAGCGCCGGGCAGACAGCCTCGCAAAGCTTGCAGGCGATGCAGCGTTCCTCGCCATTCGGGTAGCGGCGCAGCGCGTGCTCGCCCTTGAAGCGCGGCGAGAGCGGCGTCTTCTCGTAGGGGTAGTTCAGCGTCACCTTGCGGCTGAAGAACTGCTTCAGGGTCAGGGCCATGCCGCTGACGAGTTCCGCCAGCAGAAAGGAGCGCGCGAAGCGGTCGAGACCGGTCATGCGGGGAGCAATCCTGTCAGCTTGAGGAAGGCCGCGGTCAGCACCAGCCAGACCAGGCTGAAGGGCAGGAAGACCTTCCAGCCCAGCCGCATCAGCTGGTCATAGCGATAGCGCGGGAAGGTCGCGCGCACCCAGATGAAGACGAAGAGCAGCGCCGCCACCTTCAGCGCGAACCAGACCGGGCCCGGGATCCAGTTCAGCGGCGCGATGTCCAGCGGTGGATACCAGCCGCCGAGGAAGAGGATCGTCGTCAGCGCCGACATCAGGATCATGTTCGCGTATTCGCCGAGGAAGAACAGCGCGAAGCTCATCGAGCTGTATTCGACGAAGAAGCCCGCCACCAGCTCGCTCTCGCCCTCGGGCAGGTCGAAGGGGGCGCGGTTGGTCTCGGCCAGCGTGCTGATGAAGAAGATGACGAACATCGGAAAAAGCGGAATGGCGAACCAGAGGTTCTCCTGCGCGCGCACGATTTCCGTCAGGTTCAGCGAGCCCACGCAGAGCAGCACGGTCACGATCACGAAGCCCATGCTGACTTCGTAGGAGACCATCTGCGCCGCCGAGCGCAGCGCGCCGAGGAAGGCGTATTTCGAATTGGACGCCCAACCCGCGATGATGATGCCGTACACGCCCAGCGAGGAAATGGCGAAGAGGTAGAGGATGCCGACATTGATGTCCGCGATCGCCCAGCCGTCATTCACCGGGATCACCGCCCAGGCCAGCATGGCCAGCACGAAGGTCAGCATCGGCGCCAGGATGAAGAGCCCGCGCGAGGCGCCGGAAGGAATGATGGTCTCCTTCATCAGCATCTTGATGGCGTCAGCGAAGGGCTGCAGCAGGCCGAAGGGGCCGACCACATTCGGGCCGCGCCGCATCTGCATGGCACCCAGCACCTTGCGCTCGGCCCAGGTGAGGTAGGCGACGGCGATCAGCACCGGCACCAGCAGCGCCAGCGTCTGCGCGACGGTGAGCGCCAGGACGCCGATGGGAGAGGTGAGGAAATCCGTCATGCGCTCACTCCGCCGCCAGCGCCGGGCGCAGGTAGGTCGCCGCGCACTCCGCCATGGTCGAGCTGGCGCGTGTGATGGGATCCACCTGCCAGTAGTTGCGGATCGGCAGGCTGAAGGGCGCATCGCCCAACGCGCCAGCCGCCTCCGGCGCGGCGTCGTCGGTGCAGCCGGGCAGCGGGGCCAGGTCGAGGCGCGCAAAGACCGGATGCGCGGCGGCCATCTCGGCCCGCAGCGCCTCCAGCGTGTCAAAGGGCAGCGTCACGCCCAGGAACTGGGACGCGGCGCGGATGATGCGCCAATCTTCCCGCGCCTCGCCCGGCGGCGGCACGGCCATGCGGCCCCGCTGCACACGGCCCTCGGTGTTGACCCAGGTGCCGTCCTTCTCGGTATAGGCCGCACCCGGCAGGATCACATCGGCGCGCGCGGCCGCGGCCTCGCCATGATGACCCTGATAGATCACGAAGGTACCGGGCTTGATGCGCGAGACATCGAAGCCATCAGCGCCGAGCAGCCAGAGCGCATCCACGCCGCCCGCCAGCATCGCCGCCATGTCGAGCCCGCCCTCACCCGGCACGAAGCCGATGTCGAGTGCGGCGACCTGGCCGCCGAACTGGTGCAGCAGGTTGAAGCCGTGCCAATCCTCGCGCAGCGCCTCGGCGCCCCGCGCCAATTCCCAGGCGGCGGCGAGCACAGCCGCGCCGTCTTCCCGCGCCAGCGCGCCACGGCCCAGGATGACCACGGGTTTGCTGGCACCCTTGAGGAACTCGGCGCCCGCCGCGAAATCCGCCGGGCCATGGCCCAGATGCGTCGCGGGATAGGTGAGGTCCATCGCCTCGCCGATCACGCCGACCCGCATCCCGCCCGCGACCCAGCGCTTGCGGATGCGCGCATTGATCACCGGCGCCTCGACGCGCGGGTTGCTGCCGATGATAAGGACGGCGTCCGCCTCCTCGATCCCGGCGATGCTGGAATTGAAGAGGTAGTAGTCCGGCCGCGAAGCATCGAGCTTCGCGCCATCCTGCCGCGCATCCAGGTTCGTGCTGCCCATGGCGGCCAGCATCGCCTTCAGCGCAAACAGGCTCTCAGCATCCATCGTATCGCCCGCGATGGCGCCGATGGCCTGGCCGCGCACATTCTGCACGATCGCGCCAAAGGCCTCGGCCCAGCTGGCCGGCTTCAGCACGCCATCACGCCGCACCCAGGGGCGGTCCAGACGCTTGCGCTTCAACCCGTCGAAGGAGAAGCGCGAGCGGTCGCCCAGCCATTCCTCGTTCACATCATCATTCACGCGGGGCAGCACGCGCAGCACCTCGCCGCCGCGCACATCCACGCGGATGGCCGCACCGGTCGCATCCAGTACATCCACGCTGTCGGTCTTCGACAGCTCCCACGGACGAGAGACGAAGGCATAGGGCCGGCTGGTCAGGGCGCCCACGGGGCAAAGGTCGATCAGGTTGCCGGAGAGTTCGCTGGACAGCGCCTTCTCAACGTAAGTGCCGACTTCCATGTTCTCGCCACGGCCGGTCGCACCCATTTCCGGCACGCCGGCCACTTCGGCGGCGAAGCGGATGCAGCGCGTGCAATGGATGCAGCGGTTCATGACCGTCTTGATCAGCGGCCCGACATACTTGTCTTTCACGGAGCGCTTCTGCTCGTGATAGCGGCTGCCATCCTTGCCGTAGGAGACGGCCTGGTCCTGCAGGTCACACTCGCCGCCCTGGTCGCAGATCGGGCAGTCCAGCGGATGGTTGATCAGCAGGAATTCCATCACGCCGCGCCGCGCGTTGCGCACCACCGGCGTGTCGGTGAAGACCTTCATGCCATCCATCACCGGATAGGCGCAGGAGGCAACGGGCTTCGGCGCCTTCTCCACTTCGACCAGGCACATGCGGCAATTGCCGGCGACCGAGAGGCGCTCATGGTAGCAGAAGCGAGGGATTTCCTTGCCCGCGGCCTCGCAGGCCTGCAGCACGGAGGACCCGTTCGGAACCTCGACCTCGATGCCGTCGATGGTGACCTTGGCCATTTATGTTGCTCCGCCCGGAACTTGACGACAGTTAGTCGCCCGCACTTCCTGGACCAATTGCCGAAACTGCGCGCCAAATGAATCAATTTGCCGCTCCATGTTTGGATGCAGCAAAAGATCACAAAAATCTTCGAGATTGGCCCTAATGGCCGTCCGCCAACCGAGATACTCTTCGCGCCGCGCAAAGTGATCAAGCAGAGACTCCCCTGCCGTTCCCAAAACATCAAAAATAGCACTCTTTTGCATTTGCTCTTTCGAGGTATAATCACCCGAGTACGGCGCAATAATCGCCTCTGCATACTGGATTTTTAACTCCAAAAACTTTTCGAACGCGCCTAACGCGTACGTCTCGGCAGCAATTTGACGTCCTACATGGATTTGCCAAAAGGCGAACAGCGCAGCGCAAAGTGCAATTACCACGCCGCACCACTGCGGGGCATTTGGCGACTGAAGAGGTTGGGTAGCCATCTTTTTCTATTCCGCTGCCATACGCACGCTGTTCCGCGCCTTATAGGCGGCGATCCGCTCCTCCATCATCGGCCGGAAGTGCCGGATCAGGCCCTGCACCGGCCAGACACCGCCATCGGCGAGCGCGCAGATGGTGTGACCCTCGATCTGGCGCGTCACCTGCTCCAGCACGTCGATCTCCTCGATCTCGGCGCGGCCTTCCACCATGCGGAGCATGACGCGGTTCACCCAGCCCATGCCTTCGCGACAAGGCGTGCACTGGCCGCAGCTCTCATGCTTGTAGAAGGCGGAGAGGCGCTGGATCGCCTTGATCAGGTCGGTGGACTTGTCCATCACGATGACGCCCGCCGTGCCGAGGCCGGTCCTGTGTTCGCGCAGCGCGTCGAAATCCATCAGCACGTCGTCGCAGACCGCCTTCGGGATCATCGGCGTGGAGGATCCGCCGGGGATCACCGCCAGCAGATTGTCCCAACCGCCACGCACGCCGCCGGCATAGCGATCAATCAGCTCGCGCAGCGGGATGCTCATCTCGGCTTCCACGTTGCAAGGGTTGTTCACATGGCCTTGCAGGCAGAAAATCTTGGTGCCGGAATTCTTCGGCCGCCCAAAGCTCGAGAACCAGGAGGCGCCGCGCCGCAGGATGGTCGGCACCACCGCGATGGTCTCGACATTGTTCACGGTCGTCGGGCAGCCATAGAGGCCGACGGCGGCGGGGAATGGCGGCTTCAGCCGCGGCATGCCCTTCTTGCCCTCGAGGCTCTCGATCAGCGCCGTCTCTTCGCCGCAGATATAGGCACCGGCGCCGCGATGCACGAAGACGTCGAAATCATAGCCCGAGCCGCAGGCATTCTTGCCGATCAGCCCGGCCTCATAGGCCTCCTCGATCGCGGCCTGGAGCACCTGGATCTCGTTGAAGTACTCGCCGCGCACATAGATGTAGGCCGCGACCGCCCCCATCGCGAAGCCCGCGATCAGGCAGCCCTCGACCAGCTTGTGCGGGTCATGGCGGATGATGTCGCGGTCCTTGCAGGTGCCGGGCTCGCTCTCATCGCCATTGACCACGAGGTAGGAGGGGCGGCCCTCGATCGGCGCCTTCGGCATGAAGGACCACTTCATGCCCGTCGGGAAGCCGGCGCCGCCACGGCCGCGCAGGCCGGAATTCTTGACCTCCTCGATCAGCGCGTCGCGCCCCTTCGAGAGCAGGTCCTTCGTGCCGTCCCAATCGCCGCGCATGCGGGCGGCTGCCAGGTTCCAGGGCTGCGTGCCGTAGAGATTGGTGAAGATGCGGTCCTTGTCGGAGAGCGCCATGTCTCAGTCCTCCGCCCCGTTCAGCACTTGCGGGCCACCCACCGGGGCGGAGGTCTGCCGCCCGATCATGGAGCCGGGCTTCGGCCGCTCGCCGCGCTTGAGCGCCTCGATGAGCTTCACCGTGCTGTCGTAGTCCATGTCCTCGTAGTAGTCGTCATCGACCTGGAGGATCGGCGCGTTCACGCAGCCGCCCAGGCATTCCACTTCCGTCAGCGTGAAGTTGCCGTCGGCGCTGGTGTCGCCATAGCCCTTGAGCGCGCCCGCATCCTTGCACGCTCGCAGCACGTCATCCGAGCCACGCAGCCAGCAGGGCGTCGTGCCGCAAACCTGCAGGTGGAAGCGGCCGATCGGCTTCGTGTTGTACATGAAGTAGAAGGTCGCGACCTCATAGACGCGCATCGGCGCCATGCCGAGGCGTTCGGCGATTACATCCATCGCCACGCGCGGCACCCAGGCGGAGCCGGTCAGGCGCCCCATCTGTTTCTGCGCGACATAGAGCAGCGGCATCACCGCGCTGGCCTGCTTGCCGGCCGGGTAGCGCGCGATGATCTTGGTGATCTGCGCTTCGCTGTCGGCATCGAAGGTGAAGGAAGTCGGCTCGCTCATGGGGCTACAGCTTCTGCACGAAGAACACGGCCGCGGTGAGGATCACAGCGGCCCAAAGCGGCGTCCAGCCCCAGGCGGGCTTGAGCCAACGGAACAGCACGCCCGCCACCAGCGCCGGCACATAGAAGCCGATAAAGCTGATCAGGGCGTTGTCGCTCACCGGTCGATCTCGCCGAAGACGATGTCGAGGCTGCCGATGATCGCCACCGCATCGGCCAGCATGTGGCCCTTGCTGAGCGTCTCCATCGCCTGGAGATGCGCATAGCCAGGTGCCCGGATCTTGCAGCGATACGGCTTGTTCGTGCCGTCGGCCACCAGATAGACGCCGAACTCGCCCTTGGGCGCCTCGGTCACCGTGTATGTGCTGCCCGCCGGCACGTGATAGCCCTCGGTGTAGAGCTTGAAGTGGTGGATCAGCGCTTCCATTGAGCGCTTCATCTGGCCTCGCGTCGGCGGCACGATCTTGTTGTCCAGCACCTTGATCGGGCCTGGCTTCATCTGATCCAGGCATTGCCGGATGATGCGCAGCGACTGCCTCATCTCCTGCATGCGGAGCAGGTAGCGGTCATAGCAATCGCCGTTGCGGCCGATGGGGACGTCGAATTCCATCCGGTCATAGACGTCATAGGGCTGCGACTTCCGCAGATCCCACGCCACGCCCGAGGCGCGGAGGCAGGGGCCGGAGAAGCCCCATTCCATCGCCTGCTCGGCCGTCATCACGCCGATATCCACGGTGCGCTGCTTGAAGATGCGGTTGTTCGTCAGCAGCCCTTCCAACTCATCCAGGAAGGCCGGGAACTGCGCCATCCAGCGCTCGATCTTGTCAGGCAGCGCGGCCGGGATGTCCTTCGCCACGCCGCCGGGACGGAAGTAATTGGCGTGGTAGTGGCTGCCCGAGGTCATCTCGTACATTTCGAGCAGGTGCTCGCGCTGCTCGAAGCCCCAGAGGGCCGGCGTGATCGCGCCGCAATCGAGCGCGTAGGTCGTCACGTTCAGCAGGTGGTTCGCAATGCGCGTGATCTCGGCGAACATCACACGGATGTATTGCGCGCGCTCCGGCACATCTTGGGTGATGCCCAGCAGCCGCTCCGTCGCGATCGCGAAGCTGTGCTCCATGCACATCGGGCTCACGTAGTCCAGGCGGTCGAAATAGGGCATCGCCTGGAGGTAGGTCTTGTACTCGATCAGCTTCTCGGTGCCGCGGTGCAAGAGGCCGATATGCGGATCGGCACGCTCCACCACCTCGCCCTTCATCTCAAGGATGAGGCGCAACACGCCATGCGCGGCCGGGTGCTGCGGGCCGAAATTGATGGTGTGGCTGTCCATCTCGACGATGCGACGCTCCGCCTCGTTCTGGGGGGCGTCGCCGATCGGGCTGAGGTCGCTCATGCCTTGTCCCCTTTCTCGTCCTCGGGGCTGGCGATGCGGTTCAGGTGAACCTTCTCGTCGCCCGGCAGGGTGGTCATGGCTTCCCAGGGGCTCATGAAGTCGAAGTTGCGGAAATCCTGCACGAGCTTGACCGGTTCCTGGATCACGCGGCCGGCCTCGGCGTCGTAGCGCATCTCGACAAAGCCGGTCAGCGGGAAGTCCTTGCGCAGCGGGTGGCCCTCGAAGCCGTAATCGGTCAACAGGCGGCGCAGATCCGCGAGGCCTGCAAAGACGATGCCGTACATGTCCCAGGCCTCACGCTCGAACCAGGTGGCGGTGGGCCAGATGGAGGCGACACTGGGCACCGGCTGTTCGGCATCGGTCGTGGTGAGGACGCGCACCCGCTCGTTCCGGGTGAGCGAGAGCAGGTTGTACACCACCTCGAACCGCTCCGGCCGCTCGGGCCAGTCCACGCCGCAGACATCCATCAACTGCGCGAAATCGAGCGTGGGTGCGTCGCGCAGCAGCGTCATCAGCGGCAGCAGGGCGTCCCGCGTCACATGCAGCACAAGTTCAGCGCCGCCACGCTCGCGCGTGTAGGCGACGGGAAGGCGATCTGCGATCAGGCCACGCAGGTCGTTCTCAAGGGCGTCAACCACGAAGGATGGTCCCCGTACGGCGGATCTTCTTCTGCAATTGCATGATGCCGTAGACCAGCGCCTCCGCCGGCGGCGGGCAGCCGGGGACGTAGATGTCCACCGGCACGATGCGGTCGCAACCGCGAACCACCGAGTAGCTGTAGTGGTAGTAGCCGCCGCCATTGGCGCAGGAGCCCATGGAGATGACCCAGCGCGGTTCACTCATCTGGTCGTAGACCTTGCGCAGCGCGGGGGCCATTTTGTTCGTCAGCGTGCCCGCCACGATCATCACGTCACTCTGCCGCGGCGAGCCGCGGGGGATGATGCCGAAGCGGTCCAGGTCGTAGCGCGCCATATAGGCGTGGATCATCGGCACTGCGCAGCAGGCAAGGCCGAAAGTCATCGGCCAGAGCGAGCCGGTGCGCGCCCAGTTCACCACCTTGTCCAGATTGGCGACGACGAAGCCCTTCTCCTCGATCTCGCCGGTCACGGCGCGGATCACGGCGTCTTGCGGGGCACCGGCTGGGTTCCAGGCGATCTCGTTCATGGCGGCTATTCCCAATCCAGGGCGCCTTTGCGCCACTCATACACGAAGCCGACCGTCAGCACGCCGAGGAAGCCCATCATCGAGAAGAAGCCGAGCCAGCCGATCTCGCCCAAGGTCACCGCCCAGGGGAAAAGAAAGGCCACCTCGAGATCGAAGATGATGAAGAGGATCGCAACCAGGTAGAACCGGACGTCGAAGCGGCGGCGCGTGTCGTCAAAGGGAGCGAAGCCGCACTCATAGGCCGAGAGCTTTTCAGCATTCGGCTTCTGCCGCGCGACCAGCAGGCTGCCGCCCACCATGGCGAGGGCGATTCCCCCCGCGATCCCCAGGAAGACGAGGATGGGGAAATACTCGGCGAGCAGTGGCTGCGTCATCTTTGCCTCGGCGACTCTCTTGCCTCGCCCATTCCTGGCCGCTTTGCCACGGCGGATGGACGATGGGCCAGGGGAGCGGGACTGCGCCTCTGACGCGGCGCACCATACAGCAAGCCACGCCTGCTCCGCCATAGGGGGGGCAGGTTAAACCCGCGTCAGCGCAGGCAGTTGCGCACGCCGAACGGTGCGGAATGGCAACATCCAGATTGTTCGGAAAACGTCTGGCGCGAGTGACGGGGCTCGAACCCGCGACCTCCGGCGTGACAGGCCGGCGCTCTAACCAACTGAGCTACACCCGCGTAAGACGAAGGGGCGTTTAGGCCCCGCTTCAGTGGCTGTCAACCAACTGAAGCCGGAAAAGATGGTGGGCGCTGACGGGGTCGAACCGCCGACATCCTGCGTGTAAAGCAGGCGCTCTACCTCTGAGCTAAGCGCCCCCCGCGGCGCATCATGCCACGGAGCACCGGGCAAAAAGAAGGGCCGGCCCACGCATGGCGGACCGGCCCTGCCAGATCGAGCCTCGATCAGCTCAGTTCACGGCATCCTTGAGGTTCTTGCCAGCCTTGAACCGAACGGTGGTCGAGGCGGGGATCTTGATCTCCTCGCCCGTGCGCGGGTTGCGGCCCTTGCCGGCCTTGCGCTTGCTGGTGCTGAAGGTGCCGAAGCCGACGAGGCGGACTTCCTGCTTCTTCTTCAGCGCCTTCGTGATGGCTTCGAAGACGGAGTCGAGCACGTCGCCGGCCTTGGCCTTGGACAGTTCGCCCGATTCGGCAACGACGGCCACGAGATCCTGCTTGTTCATGGGACGATCCCCTTGCTGAAACGGCCTACCGACGTGAAGACCGATTCTCCGCGCTGGCCTGGGCGGGACAGTAAGCGGCGGTTTTCCGCCACGTCAATCAGCCACCCCTTCGATTCGCGGCGGTTTGCCTCGGTTTTTTGGGGATAGCTTCCGCAAACCGTTGATGGCCGTGGCAAAAATGAAAAGGGCGCCCTCGCGGGCGCCCTTGATGGCATGCAAATCCAGGCCGCTCAGTGCGGCCGGACGACCGCTCCCGATTCGACCGGCGGGACCTGCGCCTCCTCCGGTTCGACCCAGGTGATGGCCTCAGGCGGGCGCACCAGGGCCTGGCTGATCACCTGGTCGGCGTGGCTGACGGCGATGATCTTCAGCGCCTTGCGCACGCTCTCGGGAATGTCGGCCAGGTCCTTCTCATTGTCCTTCGGGATGAACACCGTGGTGATCCCTGCGCGCAAGGCCGCCAGCAGCTTCTCCTTCAGGCCGCCGATCGGCAGCACGCGCCCACGCAGCGTGATCTCGCCCGTCATCGCCACCTCGCGCCGCACCGGAATGCCGGTGAGGACCGAAATGATGGACGTTGCCATCGCGACGCCAGCACTGGGACCGTCCTTGGGGGTCGCACCCTCTGGCACATGGACATGGATGTCGCGCTTCTCGAACAGCGTCGGCTTAATCCCGAAGGTGATCGAGCGCGAGCGCACATAGGAGAGCGCGGCACTGACGGATTCCTTCATCACGTCGCCCAGCTGGCCCGTGGGCTTGATGTTGCCCTTGCCGGGCACCACCACGCTTTCGATGGAGAGGATGTCGCCACCCACTTCGGTCCAGGCGAGGCCAGTGACGACACCGACCAGATCCTCGCTCTCCGCCTCGCCATAGCGGAACTTCTTGATGCCCGCATATTTCTCGAGGTTCTTGCGATTGATGGCGACCTTCTTCGCCTTGCCGGTGACGATCTCCTTCACCGCCTTGCGGGCCAGACCACCCAGCTCACGCTCGAGATTCCGAACGCCGGCCTCGCGCGTGTAGTAGCGCACGAGATCGAGCAGGGCTTCGTCGGTGAGCGACCATTCGCTGGCCTTGAGGCCATTCGCCTCGGTCACCTTCGGCAGCAGGTGGCGCTTGGAGATCTGGACCTTCTCATCCTCGGTGTAGCCAGGGATGCGGATGATCTCCATGCGGTCCAGCAGGGGCTGGGGCATGCGCAGCGAATTGGCGGTCGTGATGAACATCACGTCGCTCAGATCGTAATCCACCTCGAGGTAGTGGTCGGCGAAGGTGGCGTTCTGCTCGGGGTCCAGCACCTCCAGCAACGCGCTGGAAGGGTCTCCCCGCCAATCGGCGCCGAGCTTGTCGATTTCGTCCAGCAGGAAGAGCGGGTTGCTTGTCTTCGCCTTCTTCATGCCCTGGATGACCTTGCCCGGCATGGAGCCGATATAGGTCCGCCGATGGCCACGGATCTCGGCCTCATCACGCACGCCGCCCAGCGACATGCGGACGAAGTTGCGGCCCGTCGCCTTGGCGATGGACTTGCCGAGCGACGTCTTGCCGACACCGGGCGGGCCGACCAGGCAGAGGATGGGGCCACGGATCTTCTTGCTGCGCGTCTGCACGGCAAGATATTCGATGATCCGCTCCTTGACCTTCTCCAGGCCGAAATGGTCGGCGTCGAGCACCTTCTCGGCCGCCACGATGTCGCGGCGGACGACGCTGCGCTTCTTCCAGGGGATGCTCAGGATCCAGTCGAGGTAGTTGCGCACCACCGTCGCCTCGGCCGACATGGGCGACATGGTGCGCAGCTTCTTGAGCTCCGCCATCGCCTTGTCATGGGCTTCCTTGGTGAGCTTCGTGACCTTGATCTTGGCCTCGATCTCCGCCGCCTCGTCCTTGCCGTCCTCGCCCTCACCCAATTCCTTCTGGATCGCGCGCATCTGCTCGTTCAGGTAGTACTCGCGCTGGGTCTTCTCCATCTGCCGCTTGACGCGGCTGCGGATGCGCTTCTCCACCTGGAGGACGCTCATCTCGCCTTCCATGTGCGAGAAGACGCGCTCCAGCCGGGCCGAGACCGAGGCGATCTCGAGCAGTTCCTGCTTCTCGGGGATCTTGATGGAAAGGTGGCTCGCGACCGTGTCCGCCAGCTTGCCGGCATCGTCGATCTGGTTGATCGAGACCAGCACTTCCGGCGCGATCTTCTTGTTGAGCTTGATGTAGCTCTCGAACTGCGAAACCACGGTGCGCATCAGCGCCTCGACCTCGCGCTTGTCCGAAGCGGCCTCGGCCATCGGCTCGGTGAAGGCCTCGAAGTAGTTCTCGGTCTCCTTGAAGCCCACGATCTTCGCGCGACGGCCGCCCTCGACGAGCACCTTCACGGTGCCGTCGGGCAGCTTGAGCAGTTGCAGCACCGTGGAGACGGTGCCGGTCTCGAACAGGTCGGCGGCGCCGGGGTCGTCCTGCAGGGCATTTTTCTGCGCGACGAGCAAAATCTGCTTGTCATCGCGCATCACCGCCTCGAGCGCACGGACGGATTTCTCGCGGCCGACGAAAAGGGGCACGATCATATGCGGGAATACGACAATGTCCCGCAGGGGCAATACAGGGAGCAAGTCGCCGCGAATGTTTTCCGTCATGGGGACCTCACTGGGACAGTCGGCGGAGCGGGCGCCCGAATTCGGCACGTCCGCCCGGAGCCACGGGTTGGTGACCTTATTTGGTCATGAAAGGGCGGCAAACAAGCTGCCCTTCGACCTTCGCCGGCTCAGGCGGAGGTCTGCTCGGCGGGCTTTTCGCCGTAGATGAAGAGCGGTTGAGCCCGCGTTTCCGCCACCTCGCGGTTGACCACCACCTCTTCCACGTCGTTCAGGCCGGGAAGCTCGAACATGGTGGTAAGCAGGATCTGCTCCATGATGGAACGCAGGCCGCGGGCGCCCGTCTTGCGCTGGATGGCGCGGGTGGCGACCGACTTCAGCGCATCCTCGGTGAAGGTGAGCTTGGCGCCCTCCATCTCGAAGAGGCGCTGATACTGCTTCAGCAGCGCGTTCTTCGGCCGCGTCAGAATCTCGATGAGGGCCTTCTCATCCAGGTCCTCGAGCGTTGCGACGACGGGCAGGCGGCCGATGAACTCGGGGATCAGGCCGAACTTCAGGAGATCCTCGGGCTCAACTTCGCGCAGCACAGCCCCCATGCGACGATCCTCGGGGCTGCGGACCTCGGCGCCATAGCCGATGCCCGAACCCTTGCCGCGCGCGCCGATGATCCGCTCCAGCCCGGCGAAGGCGCCGCCGCAGATGAAGAGGATGTTCGTCGTGTCTACCTGCAGGAATTCCTGCTGCGGATGCTTGCGCCCGCCCTGCGGCGGCACGGAGGCGACGGTGCCCTCCATGATCTTCAGCAGCGCCTGCTGGACGCCCTCGCCCGAGACGTCCCGCGTGATGGACGGGTTGTCCGACTTGCGGGAGATCTTGTCGACCTCGTCGATGTAGACGATGCCGCGCTGCGCACGCTCCACGTTGTAATCAGCCGCCTGCAGCAGCTTGAGGATGATGTTCTCGACATCCTCACCCACATAGCCGGCCTCGGTCAGCGTCGTCGCATCCGCCATGGTGAAGGGCACATCCAGGATGCGGGCGAGCGTCTGCGCGAGCAGCGTCTTGCCCGAGCCGGTGGGCCCGATCAGCATGATGTTCGACTTGGCGATCTCGACGTCGTTGTTCTTGGCCACGGCGGCGAGGCGCTTGTAGTGGTTGTGCACCGCCACCGCGAGCACCTTCTTCGCGTGCTCCTGGCCGATCACGTAGTCGTCGAGGACCTTGCAGATCTCCTTGGGCGTCGGCACGCCATCGCGCGTCTTCACCATATGCGTCTTGTGCTCTTCACGGATGATATCCATGCAGAGTTCGACGCATTCATCGCAGATGAAGACGGTCGGGCCCGCGATGAGCTTCCGCACCTCGTGCTGCGACTTGCCGCAGAAGGAGCAGTAAAGGGTGTTCTTGCTGTCGCCAGACTTGCTCATGCGCACTCCTCGCGGCAGGGGTGGACCCGGCTGTCCACCCACGGGCCGCGTTTCAAACTTGTGACCCGGGAATCTACCCTCCCGGGGGCCTGCAAGGGAAGCATTGCCGCCCCTGCTGGCTCATCCTCCCCTGCCAATCTCCAAGCTCTTGTCAGGGCTCAGCTTTTGGGGGCGTCCGCCGTCGGCGGGCGCTTGTCCACCACCTGGTCGATCAGGCCCCAATCGCGGGCCTCCTCCGCCGACATATAGCTGTCGCGCTCCAGCTTGGCCTCGATCGCCTCGACCGGCTGGCCGGTATGGGTGACGTAGATCTGGTTCAGGCGCTTGCGCAATTCCAGGATCTCGCGCGCCTGGATCTCGATATCGGTCGCCTGGCCTTGGGCGCCGCCGGAGGGCTGGTGGACCATCACGCGCGCATTCGGCAGGGCGAAGCGCTTGCCCTTGGCGCCGGCGGTCAGAAGCAACGAGCCCATGGAGGCCGCCATGCCGAGGCAGACGGTGCTGACCGGGCTGCGGATGAACTGCATCGTGTCGTAGATCGCGAGACCCGCGCTCACAACGCCGCCGGGGCTATTGATATAGAACGAAATTTCCTTGTTGGGGTTCTCGCTCTCGAGAAACAGCAACTGCGCGCAGATCAGCGAGGACACCTGGTCGTAAACGGCGCCCGTCAGGAAAATGATCCGCTCCTTGAGCATCCGCGAGTAGATGTCATAAGCACGCTCACCCCGGCTGGATTGCTCCACCACCATGGGGACGAGAGAATTGTTATAGATTTCAACAGGATCGCGGTCCTGTGTACCCAGATATCGCACGTCTCGCATTCCCATCGGCTGAGGTCCGCCCCAGGATGGGCACGGCCTGGTTAAGGTCGGGCGAATCGTGCCCCGGCCTCTTGGTCAGGAAACAGCATGTGGGCAGAGACGTGTCCAAGGAAAGAGGGGGCCCAAGGAAAGAGGGGAGGGCAAAACCCCCTCCCCTTCAACGGCTCAGATCTGCTGTGCGGCCTCGGCCAGCTTTTCCGGCGTGACTGTCTCGTCCTCGACCTTGGCCAGTTCCAGCATGAAGTCCACGACCTTCTCCTCGAAGATCGGGCTGCGGAGGTTCTCGAGTGCCTGCGGGTTCTTCTGGAAGAAGTCGAAGACCTGCTTTTCCTGGCCGGGGTAGCGCTGCACCTCGGCGCGCATTGCGTTGCCCAGCTCCTCGCGCGTCACCGTAATGTTGTTGGTCGTGCCGATCTCGGAGAGCAGCAGGCCCAGGCGGATGCGGCGCTCGGCGATGGCGCGGTACTCGCCCTTCAGGGTCGCTTCGTCCTTGCCGGCATCCTCGCCGTCCAGGCGGCCGGCCTTCATGTCGGCCTCGACGCGCTCCCAGATCTGCTTGAACTCGTTCTCGACCATGCCCTCGGGCACCTCGAAGCTGGCGCGCTCGGCCAGGGCGTCCAGCAGCTTGCGCTTCAGCGCCATGCGGCTCTGGCTGTCATATTCGCGCTGCAGGCTCTCGAGGATCACCTCGCGCAGCTTCTCGAAGCTCTCGAGGCCGAGCTTCTTCGCCAGCTCGTCATCCAGCGCGGGCTTGGAATAGGTCTTGAGCGCCTTGGCGGTCACGGTGAACTCGGCATCCTTGCCGGCCAGCTCGGCCGAGCCGTATTCGGCCGGGAAGCTCAGCTTGATGACGCGCTCCTCGCCCGGCGCCATGCCTTCCATCTGCTCGGTGAAGCCCGGGATGAAGCCGGGGCCGGCCACCTCGATCGGCATGTCGGTCGCCGAGCCGCCCTGGAATTCCTCACCTCCGATGCGGCCCACGAAGTCGCAGACCAGCACTTCGCCCTTCACGGCGGCGCGGGATTCGGTCTCCTCCAGGCTCGCCTGGCGGCGGCTGATGCTGTCCAGCGCCTTGGTCACCTCCTCCTCGCCCGGGGCGGCCTTGAGGCGCGTCAGGCTGATGCCGGCGAAATCGGGCATCGGGATGGTGGGCAGGATCTCGACATCCATGCGGAATTCAAGGTCACCGCCATCGGCGAAATTCACCAGCTCGATCTTGGGCTGCAGCGCGGGGCGGAGGTTGTGCTCGGCCACCACCTTGCCGGTCGCCTCCTGGACGGAGCTTTCCAGCACCTCGCCCATCACCGCCTGGCCGTAGCGCGCCAGCACCACCTTCTGCGGCACCTTGCCCGGGCGGAAGCCCGGCATCTTCATGTCCTTGGCCAGCTCCGCCAGGCGCTTGTCCTTCTGGGCGGCGATGCTCGTCGCGGGAACCACCACCGTATAGGCCCGCTTGAGCCCTTCGTTCGCGACCTCAGTGACCTGCATAGTGAGTGATTCCGTTCGTGCGTTATGGGTGCGGCCACGTGGTGCGGGCGGAGGGATTTGAACCCCCACGGCTTGCGCCACTGGAACCTAAATCCAGCGTGTCTGCCAATTCCACCACGCCCGCATGACCGCGTGGCCAATGGGAAGCGGCGCATGTAGCCGAAACGGCCGCCCTCGCCAATACTGGCCCGCATGATGCTTCCCCATGATCCCGGCGGAAAGGTGCGCCTCAGGCTCGCTTCCGACATCGTTTCCGCCGCCGCCTTCTCGGAGTGCCGCCGCTGGCGCTGGTGGCTGGAGCGGCGCTGGGACGCAGCACCCATCGGCACGCCGGGCTTTGGCGTGGTGATCGGGATGAACCCCTCGACCGCCGATCTCGACGTGGATGACCCGACCGTGGCCGGCTGCGTCTGGCGTGCCCGGCACCATTGGGGGCTGCCGGGCCTGGTCATGCTCAACGCCTTCGCCTACCGCGCGACCGACAAGAAGCGGCTGCTGGAGGTGGATGACCCGGTGGGCGCGGAGAATGACGCGACGATCCTGCACTATGCGCGCAGCGCGGCCCTCGTCGTGGTCGCCTGGGGCCAGCCCCCCAAGCCGCTGATGGGACGAGGGCCGGCGCTGGCAAACCTGCTGCGCGGCGCCGGCGTCACGCCGCTGTGCTTCGGCGTGAACAATGACGGCAGCCCGAAGCACCCGCTCTACCAGCGGCGGGATGCGCCCCTGCTGCGCCTGCCCGCTGCCTGACAACGCCACGGTCAGCCCCGGCATGAACCCGACCCGGCTGTTCTACGCGACCCCGCAGCCCGGCCTGGGCAATCTGGGCGATACGCTCGGGCCGGTCATCGTCGCGGCCCTTTCGGGCCGGGTGATCCGGCCGGCAGGGCAGGTCTCGCTCCTCCCGCGCCTGGCCAGCATCGGCACCATCGCCCAGCGCCTGCGATTCGGCTGGGTGGACCTGTGGGGCAGTGGCGCCGCTGGCCGTGAGAGCCCGTTCGAGATGCAGCGCCATCTGCGCCGGCCATGGGCCACCCATCTGGTGCCGCATGCGACGCGCGGCCCCTTCTCCGCCGCCTTGCTGGCCAAGGCGGGCTTTGGGCACCCGGCGGCCTTTGGGGATCCGGCCTGGCTGCTGCCGCAAATCTGGCCTCGCACCGCGCCGCCGCGCTTTGATCTGGGTGTGATCCTGCACGGCAGCGAGGTCACCGCGCCGCGGCCGGACGCCACCGCCCGGCCGGAATTCCGGCGCTACGACGTGCCGCCCGCGCTGGCCGGCGCCGTGCGCATCATCTCCCCGCTGCACGCGATGGAACTCGGCGCGCTGCGTGGCAAGCTCAATGAGATGCTGGATTGCCGGCGCATCCTTTCCACCAGCCTGCACGACCTCGTCCTGGCCGAGGCCTATGGCATTCCTTGCGCCGCCTTCGACTTCCATGCCGGCCAGAGCGGCCGGATCGCCGTCACCACGGACACGCCGCTTGACCACCGAATGCGCGATTTCTACGCGGGGGTCGGGCAGGAACACGTGCTGGTCCTGCGCCAGGAACGGCACGAGGCGACGGATTGGGAGGCAGCGATCCGTTTCCTGGATCGCGAATGGTCCGGCCTCACCTTCGACGCGACGCCGCTGCTGGAGAGCTTCCCCCGGGCCCATGGGCGGCTTTCCAGCACGAATCTGCCGGCCGGAATGGCAGAACTGGCGCGTCGGCTGCGCCATGTCTTCGCATGACCGGTCGGCGGCTCAGCCCAGCAGCAACTCCGCGCAGGCGTCCAGGATCGCCGCTTCATCCAGCCCGTATTCGGCATAGAGCGCCGGGATGTCGCCGCCCTGGCCGAAGCGGTCCACGCCCAGCGCCGCGATGCGCTGCCCGCGCACGCCGCCCATCCAGTCGAGTGCCGCCGGGTGGCCATCCAGCAGCGTCACGATCCCGGCACCGGGTGCCAGCGGGGCCAGCAGCCTCTCGATCGGCGAGGGTGCGGCGCCCGGCCCACCGCGCGCGCGCTTGCGCGAATCGAGCCAGCCCTGGTGCAGCCGGTCGGGCGAGGTGACGGCGAGCAGCCCGGCGCCCGGCTCCTCCGCGCGCAGCGCCTCGAAGGCCGCCATCGCCTCCGGCGCCACGGCGCCCTGATAGGCGATGGCGATGCGCGCGCCGGGTGCAGGAGGCACCATCCAGTAGCCGCCGGCGATGACCTGCGCGGGGTCCAGGCTGCGTTCCGGCTGCGCCAGGCCGCGGGTCGAAAGCCGCAGCCAGACCGAAGAGCCGTCGGGCTCCTGCATATGGGCAAAGGCGTGGCGCATCAGGATCGCGAGTTCATCGGCGAAGGCGGGCTCATAGGCGGCCAGTCGGTCCTGCGCCATGCCGATCAGCGGCGTGTTCACCGATTGGTGCTGCCCCCCCTCGGCGGCCAAGGTGACGCCCGAGGGCGTGCTGACCAGCAGGAAGCGTGCATCCATGTAGCAGCCATAGATCAGCGCATCGAGGCCGCGATTGACGAACGGATCATAGACCGTGCCGATGGGCAGCAGCCGCGCGCCATAGAGCCGATCCGACAGGCCGAGTGCGGCCAGCACCAGGAACAGGTTCTGCTCGGCGATGCCGAGTTCCACATGCTGCCCCTCGGGCGACATGCCCCAGCGCTGCGCGGAGGCGAGCTTGGCGTCGCGGAAGACGTCGTTCTTCAGGTGCCGGTCGAAGATGCCGCGCCGGTTCACCCAGGGCCCGAGATTGGTGGAGACCGTCACATCGGGGCTGGTGGTGACGATGCGGCTGGCCATGGGCGCGAACTCGCCCTCGCCCCGGCCGATACCCGCCAGGATCTCGCCGAAAGCCGCCTGGGTGGAGAGCTTGCGCCCCGCCGGCACGCGGGGGACCGGCAGCACCGCCGGGATCGGGATCTGCGGCGAGGTCAGTGAGCGGCCCCCAGGCGTCAGCTTCTGCGCGAAGGGCACGCTCGCGATGAAGCTGCGCATCTCCTCCGCGGGGAGGTCGAGGCCTTCGAACTCGTCCCATTCATGGCCAGGCCGGATTCGCATGACGGAGCGGAAGACCTCCATCTGCTCCTTGGTCATCAGCCCGGCATGGTTGTCCTTGTGGCCCGCAAACGGCAGGCCCATGCCCTTCACCGTGTAGGCGATGAAGCAGGTGGGCTGGTCGCCCGCTGCGTCCTGCGCACGGAACGCCTCCATGAGCGTCTCGATGTCATGGCCGCCCAGGTTGTTCATCAGCGCGGCCAGCTCGTCATCGGTCAGCGGGTCGATGATGGCGCGCAGCCCGTCCTCGCGGCCGAGCTCGGCCAGCAGGGCCGCGCGCCAGGCGGCGCCACCCTGGAAGGTGAGCGCGGCGTAGAGGCTGTTGGGACAGTCATCAATCCAGCGGCGCAGGCTCTCGCCGCCCGGCCGGGCGAAGGCGGCCTGGAGCTTCCGGCCGTATTTGAGGGTGACCACGTTCCAGCCCATGTCGCGGAACAGGCCCTCGATGCGGCCGAAAAGGCGATCCTGCACCACGGAATCGAGGCTCTGGCGGTTGTAGTCCACCACCCACCAGACGTTGCGGATGTCGTGCTTCCAGCCTTCCAGCAGCGCCTCGTAGATGTTGCCCTCGTCCAGCTCCGCATCGCCCACGATCGCGACGTGGCGGCCGGCCGGCAGGCCCTCGGGCGCCAGCTTCTTCAGCCGCACATAATCCTGCACCAGGCTGCCGAAGCTGGTGAGCGCCACGCCGAGGCCCACGGAACCGGTGGAGAAATCAACCTCGCCCCCGTCCTTGATGCGCGAGGGATAGGGCTGGATGCCGCCGAATTGGCGAAGCGTCGAAAGCCGCTCTGCGCTCTGCCGGCCGAGCAGCAGGTTCATGGCGTGGAAGACCGGCCCCGCATGCGGCTTGATCGCAACGCGGTCGGCCGGCTTGAGGATGTCGAAGTAGAGCGCGGTCAGGATCGAGATGACCGAGGCGCAGGAGGCCTGGTGCCCGCCCACCTTCAGCCCGTCCCGGTTGGGCCGGACGTGATTGGCGTGGTGGATCATCCAGGCCGAGATCCAGAGCAGCTTGCGCTCGATGGCATTGAGCAGGGCCACGTGGCGCGCCTCGTCCGGGCTGCCGGCGCGCAAAAGGGGGGATTGCTGGTTCATGGCGTGACCTTCGTGGCTTGGGAAGCAGCTTACCCCCATCCCCCCCGGGCGTGGCTAGAGCCGCACTACGTCTTGACCAGCTTGCGCACCGCGCTTGCCATGGCGCGTTTGCCTTCGCCCGCATAGGCCTCGTGATTGTCCTCGATGAAGGCAGGGTCGTAGAGGTAGTTCACCATCAGCCCCGCACTCTCGCGCATGCCCTTGGTCGAGGTGTCGGCGCGCCAGTTGATCCGTTCCACGCGCGCACCGTTGGACAGATGGAAATGCGCCACCGCGTCGGCCGCGCGCTTGGGATTGCGGCCACCCTCAGCCGCGACGAAGCGGGCGCAGAGCCGCACCAGAACCGGCTCCAGCACCTTGACCAGGGCTGGCGGCCATTCCTTGCGCGAGAGGAGCAATTGCAGGGCCGCACCCGGCGAGGTCTCGGCCGGGACGCCCGCCGCATTGCGGATGGCCGTGAGCTCCTCGGGCGTCAGCAGCGTGGCGTCGCCCGCCTCCTCGCGCGCCGTCAGCCACCGGCAGAAGCCGGGCACGGGCGAAAGCGTCGCGAATTGCTTGAGGCCACGGAATTCCTGGCCCAGCACCTCGACCACGCGCTTGATCAGGAAATTGCCGAAGGCGATGCCGTCCAGCCCGCGCTGGCAGTTGTTGATGGAATAGAAGATTGCGGTGTCGGCCTGGTTCGGGTCCATCACCTCGGCCTTGGGGTCCAGCAGCGCCTGCACCGAGCCCGCCAGCCCCTTCATCAGCGCGATCTCGACGAAGATCAGCGGCTCTTCGGGCATGCGCGGGTGGAAGAAGGCGTAGCAGCGGCGGTCGGAATCCAGCCGGTTCTTCAGGTCGTCCCAGCTTTCGATCCGGTGCACCGCCTCGTAGCGGATCAGCTTCTCGAGCAGGGCGGCGGGCGAGTTCCAGTCAATCCGGCGCAGTTCCAAAAAGCCCAGGTCGAACCAGGAGGTGAGCAGCGTCTTGAGGTCGGCCTCGAGCGCCTCCAGCAACGGGTCGGTCTCGACGGCGCGCAGCAAGTCGGCGCGGAGGTCCACGAGCAGCTTCATGCCGTCGGGGATGGCGGTGAATTGCGTCAACAGCCGCACGCGCGGGCTTTCCAGCGCGCGCCGGAGCCTGACCTTCGCCGCGGCCTTGGCAGGCGCATCGGCGGCCTGGGTCCAGTCATTGATGGCGCGCTCCACCGCCTTCGGATCAGCGTCGAAGCCGGCGAGGACGCGCAGGAAGTTCGTGCGCTCCGCCTCGGAGAAGCCGCGATAGGCGGCGGCAAGCTTGGCCGCGCGGGCCCGGGCCGAGACCTCGCCCCCGCGTGCGGCGAGGCAGGCCTGCATCTGCCCGGCGATGTCCTCCGCCTCGTCGCGCCCGCCCACGCGGTCCGCCATGTCGCGCCAGAGCCCGGTGACGCGGCGCAGCGCGCGATCCACCAGGGAGTCGGACAAGGACAGCGCGGCGTCGGACATCGGCAGTCTCCCAAAGAGGGAGGGAGTTTAGCTTGGAAACATTCGGAAATAAAGCGCGATCCACTGGAAGCGGCGCATTTGCAAGGGGCGCAAATCTTTCATTCGCCGAGCGATATGGCGGCGCGGCGCGCGGCCTCCGGCAGCTCCTCCGCGACCAGTGCGGGGCCACAGAGGCGGCCCGCCTCACCCTGCAACCAGGCGGCGGCGCAGGCCGCCTCAAAGGGCGGCATTCCCTGGGCCAGCAGGGAGGCGGCGAGGCCAGCGAGCACGTCACCGCTGCCGCCCGTCGCCAGGCTGGGCGGCGCGTTGTGGTTGATCACCGCGCGACCATCGGGGGCGGCGATCACGCTGTCCGAGCCCTTGAGCAGCACCACGGCGCCCACCCGACGCGCTGCCGCGCGCGCTGCCCCCAGCCGGTCCGCGCCAACCGTGCCAAAAAGCCGCGTGAATTCAACCTCATGCGGGGTGAGAAGGGCGGCGCCGTGCAGCGCCTCCGGGGCGCCGGCGCAGGCGGAGAGCGCGCCCGCATCCAGCACGAGCCGCCGCCCGGCGCTGAGCAGGCAGGTGACGGCGCCGCGCGTCGTCGCATCCGGTGGCAGGCCAGGGCCGAGCAGGATGACATCGCGCCGCACGTCATCCAGCAGCATCCCCAGCAGGTCCTGCATGCCCTGCGCTTGGATCACCAGCGCGCCGGGTTCGGCCAGGCGGTGCAGGAACGCGCTTGAGCCATCGGCGCAGGCCAGGGTGACGAGCCCCGCCCCCATGCGCCGCGCGGCCCGCGCCGCCAGCAGCGCCGCGCCCGCCATCTCCGTGCCCGAGATGATGGTGACATGGCCGCGGCTGTGCTTGTGGCTCGCCGCATCGGGGCGCGGCAGGCGCCAGAGCGCGGGATCATTGGCAGAGGTCACGGGCCGGATACGCGCCAATACCGCCGGCGGCAGGCCGATATCGGCGAGGACCACCTCGCCGCAGAGGTCGCGGCCAGGGCGCAGCAGATGCCCCGGCTTCCGCCGAAAGAAGGTCACCGTCAGTGCGGCCTGGGGTGCGAAGCCGCGCACCGCCCCGGTGGCGCCACAGACGCCGGAGGGGATGTCCACGGCAACCACGGGCGCACGCGCCACGGCCAACAGCTCCGCCGCAAGGCCCTCCACCGGGCGGGTGAGGCCCGCGCCGAACAGTGCGTCCACCACCAGGCCCGCCCGCGCCACCTCTGCCAGGGCGAAGGGCCGCATCGGCCCGCGCCAGACGGCGGCGGCGAGGGCGGCGTCGCCCACGGGTGGGGCGAGGGCCGCCACGGCCACGTCCCAGCCCGCGCGCTCCAGCAGCCGCGCCACCACATAGCCATCCCCGCCATTGTTGCCTGGCCCGGCCAGCACCAGCACGCGGCAGGGCCGGAAGCGCCGCTGGATGGCCATGGCCACCGCCCGCCCCGCCGCCCGCATCAGCGCCGGGCCGTTCCCGGCGAGCCGGTCAGCCTCCGCCATCTCGGCAGGCGACAACAACTCCGGGGGGATTGCGGCGTTCGGGTTCATCACGGACATAATGACGGAACAACAGGAGGCGTCACATGGGCCAGAAGCGGGAACGCTCGATCCAGGAACTTTATCGCGATGACCCCGAGCGGGCCGATGCGCTCGCCTGGGGGCGGCGGGGGATGCTGAAGGGCGGGGCGCTGGCGGCGATGGGCGCGGCCGTGGGCGGCGCCATCCCCTTCGCGGGGCAGATGCCGACAGGCCTGCTGCCCGCCCTCTTCGCCCGGCCCGCTGCCGCGCAATCGGCACCGGCCGTCTTCCGCATGGAAGGCAAGGCCGAACTGATCCTTCAGGGCGACCGCCCACTGGTGGGCGAGACGCCGGAGCACATGCTGGACGAGGCGGTGACGAGCTACCGCTACTTCTTCGTCCGCAACAACGGCCAGATCCCCGAACCGCTGACGACCGACCCAAATGCATGGCGCTTCACCCTGGATGGCGAAGTCAACACGCCACTCACGCTGACGCTGGGTGACCTGCGCTCGCGCTTCCCGAATGTCACGCGCCAGCTCCAGATGGAGTGCGGCGGCAATGGCCGCGCCTTCTTCACGCCGCAGACCCGCGGCAACCAGTGGGGCAATGGCGCCATCAGCAATGGCGAATGGACGGGCGTGCGCCTGCGCGACGTGCTGGCCGCCGCCGGCCTGAAGCCGGGTGCGGCCTATACCGGCCATTTCGGCGCCGACCCGCACCTCTCGGGCGCCACCGACCGGCAGGCGATCAGCCGCGGCATGCCGCTCGCCAAGGCGATGGACGAGGATACCATCATCGCCTTTGCGCTGAACGGGCAGCCTCTGCCGCATATCCATGGCGCACCCGTTCGGCTCGTGACGCCCGGCTGGCCCGGCAGCCTGAGCCAGAAATGGCTGACGCGCATCACGATCCTCGACAAGCCGCACACCGGCGCCGGCATGGGCGGCACCAGCTATCGCGTCCCGGTGCGTCCCATCGTGCCGGGCAGCAACAACAACGGGGCCGATTTCGCGGACATGGCGAGCATGCCCGTGCGCTCGATCCTCTCATCGCACGCGCATGGCTCGCGCCTGCCGGCGGGCACGCGCAACCTGGATTTGCGCGGCGCGGCCTGGGCCGGAGACCTCGCGGTGCGGGCCGTGGATGTCAGCGTGGATTTCGGCGCGAGCTGGACGGCCATGCAGGTGGCCGCGCCGGCCAACCGCCACGCCTGGCAGCGCTGGCAGGGGCGCGTGGCACTCCCTTCGGACGGGTATTTCGAAGTCTGGTACCGCGCGACGGACAGCGCGGGGAAGATGCAGCCCTTCGCCGCCGCCAATTGGAATCCGCAGGGCTATGGGGCGAACCCGATCAGCCGCGCGGCCATCCTGGTCGGCTGATGCGACGCTTCATCCTGCTGGCCATCTGCCTCGCCGGCGGCGCCTGGGCCCAGACAGCCGAGCCGCCGGGCGGCGAGGAACCCTCCATCCTGGCGGCCGGGCCGGGGCAGGAGGAGGTGTTCTACGCCTGCACCGCCTGCCACAGCACCGCGATCATCCGCCGCAGCGGTTTCCGCCGCGACCAATGGGATGGGCTGATGGACTGGATGACCGAAAAGCACGGGATGAATCCGCTGGAGGGCGCGGAACGCACCCTCATCGTGGATTACCTCGCCCAGCATTACGGCCCGCGCACCGCACCGCCGCGCGGCCGCAATCCCTTCCTGAATTAAGCGACGCGCCCGAGGCCGTAGCCGCGCCCGATCACATAGGCCTGGAGCGATTCCACGTCGCTCCGCTGGCTGTTGATGCGGTGGCGGACCAGGTCGCGGATGGAGACGATGCCGCAGAGGCGCCGCGCCTGGTCCACCACCGGCAGATGGCGGAAGTAGCCGGCGTCCATGATCTCCATGGCCTCATCCACCGTGGTCGCGGCGGTCACCACCTCGACCTCGCGCGTCATCAGCGCCGAGACCGGAAGGGTGAGAAGCCCCGCACCGTGCTGCGTCAGGCCGCGCACCACATCGCGCTCGCTGAGGATGCCGACCAGGATACCCTCGGCATCGCAGACGACCACCGCGCCGATGCGCCGCTGGGTGATGATCTCCGCCGCCTCGGTCACCGGGGATTGCGGGAGGACGGCAATCACGGCGGCCCCTTTCTGGTTGAGCACGGCACCGACGGTCATGGCTGCATCCTTGCGCTGAAGAAACGACACCGATGCCTATAACCGACCGCATTGGTCAGACATCGCGATTTCCTTGAACCTGTCGAAGACTTCATGTTTTGCTCATGCAGCCCGTCGGACCGCGGCCGGTAGCATCCCCCATGCCCCTCACCCTGGCTTGCCTGCACACGGCGGAAAGCAACGCCATTCTTTTCCAGGCAGCGGCCGAGGCGCTCCCGGGTGGCGCCCTCACCCTCACCCACCGCGTCCGGGCGGATCTGTTGCGCGAGCCAACACCGGGCACGCTCGAGCAGGCGGCGGCCGTGCTCCGCGACATGGCCCGGGATGCGGATGCCGTGCTGCTCACCTGCTCCACCATCGGCGCGGCGGCGGTCCGCGCGCAGGATGCGGCAAGGCCCGTGCTGCGCGCCGATGCCGCGCTGGCGGAGGCCGCGACCCGCCGGGGCGGCGTCGTCGAGGTGCTCTACGCGGCCCCCACCACCGAGGGCCCGACGCGCGCCATCTTCGAGGCGGCGGCTGCGAAGACCGGGGCGCGGGTCCGCCTGCACCTGGTGGAGGGCGCCTGGGCGCTTTTCCTGGCGGGCGAGACGGAGGCCTATCACGCCTGCATCGCGGAGCTGGCGCGCACCCTGTCCGGGCGCGTCGTGCTGGCCCAAGCCTCCATGGCGGGGGCCAGCGCGCTGCTCGCCGAGGCGCCACCGCTCACCGTTCCCGCCATCAGCGTGATGGCGGCGGCGCGGGCCGCGCTCAAGGCGCGCGATTCGCGCTAGACTGTGCTTCCACGATTCGCCGGAGCGCGGAAATGGCCTTCATCATCGCCGTTGCACAGCAGAAAGGGGGGGCCGGGAAATCCACCCTCGCGTCCAACCTCGCCGTGGCGCTCCTGCAGGGCAACAAGCGCGTCGCCCTGCTGGACACCGACCCGCAGGCGAGCCTGACACGCTGGCATTCCCTGCGCCCCGACAGCGCGCCGCGCCTGATCTTCGACGCCCCCTCGGGCTGGCGCGTCACGGGCGCGCTGGACAAGCTGCAGCGTGAGGCCGATGTCATCGTCATGGACACGCCGCCCCATGCCGACACGGACAGCCGGATCGCCATCCGCGGTGCCGATCTCGTGCTGATCCCGCTGCAGGCCTCCTTGCCCGACCTCTGGGCGAGCGAGGCGACCATCGCGCTCGCGGAGGCCGAGAAGCGCGCCCACCGGCTGGTGCTCAACCGCCTGCCGGCGTCGGGGCGGCTGCGGGACGTGGTGATGGAGGAGCTGGCGCGGCGCAAGGCGCCGGTCATGGCACAGACGCTCGGCAACCGCTCGGCCTTCGGCGCGGCCTTCGCGCTCGGCCAGGGTGTGACGGAAAGCGCCGCGCGCAGCCCCGCCGCCGAGGAGGTCCGCGCCCTGGCGGCCGCCATCGCCAAGCTGGTCGCGGCCAAGGGCAAGGGCAAGTGATGGCGCATCTCGCCTTCGTGCTGCATGTCGTCTTCGCGGCGCTCTGGGTGGGCGGCATGGCCTTCGCCATCCTGGCCTTGCGCCCGGCGCTGGCCGCGCTGGAACCGCCGCAGCGCCTGGCCCTGATGGGCCGCGTGCATCGCCGCTTTTTCCTGATTGTCTGGCACGCCATGCCGATCGTGCTGCTGAGCGGCTACTGGCTTCTCTTCGGCCATTACGGTGGCTTCCGCGGCGTGGACTGGACGGTGCACGTGATGCACCTGACGGGCCTGCTCATGGCCGGCATCTACCTCGCCATCTTCTTCGGGCCCTGGGGCCGGATGCGCTCGGCACTCGCGGCGGGCGACCTGCCCGCCGCCGGCGCCGCCAATGAGCAGATCCGCCGCTTGGTCACGGGCAATCTCCTGCTGGGGCTTTTCACGCTCGGCATCGCCGCCTGGGGGCGCATCGGTTGACGCACAACCTGACCATCCGCGACGACGATTATCCGGAGCTGGAGGCCGTGGCCGCCATCCAGCGCGGGCTGCACACCTACAACCAGGAGCGCGGCGGCCCCTATGACCGCGAGCCGGTGACGGTGCTGGCGCGCGACGAGGATGAGGCGGTGAAGGGCGGGCTGCTTGGCCTCACCTACTGGAACTGGCTCTTCATTGATTGGCTCTGGCTGGCGGCCGACCAGCGGGGCAAGGGCCTGGGCACGGAGCTTCTCACCCGCGCCGAGGCGGTGGCCCGCGCGCGCGGCTGCACCGACGCCTATACCGACACCTTCAGCTTCCACGCGCCCCATTTCTGGACGCGCAACGGCTGGGTCGAGGCCGGGCGCCTCGACGGCATGCCGCCGGGGCATGCGCGCATCTGGTATCGCAAGAAGCTCTGACGCTGCGTCACGGCGCGTGACCGGAGCGGCAAAGCGGGACATGCTGGGGTCAACAAAGACCCTGAGGAGGATGTCCATGCCTGAGATCGCCCGGCGCACGGCGCTCGCCCTGCCCTTGCTTCCGCTCGCCGCCCGCGCCGATGGATGGAAGCCCGCCCAGCCCGTCCGCATCCTCGTCCCCGCCGCGCCGGCCGGCACCACCGACATCATGGCGCGTCTCCTGGCACCGCGCCTTCAGGCGCGCTGGGGCGTGAACGTGGTGGTGGAGAACCGCGCGGGTGCGGGCGGCACCATCGGCACGCTGGAGCTGGTGCGCTCGCGGCCGGATGGCCTGACCCTGATGTCCGGCAATATCGGGCCGCAGGCCATTGCCTATGCGCTGTTCCGCAACCTGCCCTACCGGGCCGACCAGATCGCCTGCGTGGCCGGCACGATCCGGGGGCCTAACGTGCTGGTCGTGAACAATGATGTGCCGGCGCGTAGCGTGGCGGAACTCGCGGCACTGCTGCGCGCGCGGCCGGGGCAGATCCCCTACGCTTCGACCGGCGTGGGGCAGTCCACGCATCTCTCGCCCGTGCTCATGCTCCAGATGCTGAACGCCCAGGCCATCCATGTGCCCTTCCGCGGCTCCGGCCCCGCCCAGGTGGACCTGCTGGCCGGGCATGTCAGCTTCATGATCGACAACCTGACCGGCGTGATGGAGCACATCCGCGCCGGCCGCGTCCGGGCGTTGGCCGTCACCAGCGCCGAGCGCAGCCCGCAATTGCCGGACGTGCCCGCGATGCGTGAGACCCTGCCAGAGCTGGCGGCGTATGAGGTGAACACCTGGTTCGGCATCTTCGGCCCCGCCGCGCTGCCGCCGGCCATCGTCACCGCCGTGAACGCCGAGGTGAATGCCTGGCTCGACCTCGAGGAAACGCGGAAGCGCTTCGCCGAGCTGGGCGGCGTGCCGCTGCGCCTCAGCCCCGACGACTTCGCCGCCTTCGTCGCCACCGAAACCCGCAAATGGGGCGAGGTGATCCGCCGCGAGGGGCTGCAGATGGATGCGGGCTGAAGCGTGACCGCGGCCCACGCCCCCGCATGACGGACGACAAGGAAGCCCGCCGCGCCGCCGCGCTGCGCGCCAACCTGCGCAAGCGCAAGGCGCAGCAGCGTGCCCGGGCCGAGGCGCCCGAGCCGGAGGCCGAGCCGGCCGCTGATGGACGCGAGGCCCTGAAGGAGGCTAGACCCCCCTCCTCCGAGCCCCAGCCCAGGAAGCCCTGACATGCCCATCATGCCCGACCACTGGATCCGCCGCATGGCGACCGAGCACGGCATGATCTCGCCCTTCATCGAGGCGCAGAAGCGCGAGGGGGTGATCTCCTACGGCCTCTCCTCCTACGGCTATGACGCGCGGGCGGCCGATGAGTTCAAGGTCTTCACCAACGTAGACAATGCGGTGGTGGACCCCAAGGAATTCTCCGAGACCGGCTTCGTCACCCGCAAGGGGCCGGTCTGCATCATCCCGCCCAATTCCTTCGTGCTGACCCACACCATCGAGGTGTTCAAGGTCCCGCGCGACATCCTCGTGGTCTGCCTCGGCAAGTCCACCTATGCGCGCTGCGGCCTGATCGTGAACGTGACGCCGCTGGAGCCCGAATGGGAGGGCCAGGTCACCATCGAGATCAGCAACACGACGCCCCTGCCCGCCAAGGTCTACGCCAATGAGGGGATCTGCCAGTTCCTCTTCCTCCAGGGCGCCAGCGCGCCGGAGGTGAGCTATGCGGACCGTGCCGGCAAATACATGGGCCAGCGCGGCGTGGCACTGCCCAAGCTCTAGTCCCGCCCTGTTGTGAGGCCCGTCGCCGGAGGGACGTTTGAGCAGCTACCCATGGCGCAATGTGCTGATCACCGGCGCGGCCTCCGGGTTTGGGCGGGCCCTGGCCGAGGCCTGCGCGGCGCCGGGTGTCCGCCTCCATCTCGGCGATGTGCAGGCGGAGGGCCTGGCCGAGACCGCGGCTCTCTGCGCCGAGCGTGGCGCCCGCGCCAGCCAGGCCGTGATCAATGTCTGTGACGCCGCGGCCATGGCCGAATGGATCAGCGATGCGGGCCCGCTTGACCTCGTGATCGCCAATGCGGGCATCCTGGGCGAAATCGGCGCGGTCTTCGAATGCCCGCGCCAAGCGCGCAGGATCTTCGAGACCAATGTGACCGGAACGATCAACACCGCCCTGCCGGCCATCGCTGCCATGGCAGCCCAGGCGCCCGGGCCGGACGGGCTGCGCGGGCGCGTCGCCGTCATCTCCTCGGTGCTCGCCTTCGTGGCCGTGCCCATGTCACCCGCCTATTCCGCCAGCAAATCCGCCCTCCAGGCCTGGGCCGAGGCGATGGACGGCAATGAGCGCGCCCGTGGCATCCGCATCCATGCCATCTGCCCCGGCTATATCCGGACCGGGTTGAGCGCCGCCAATACGACGCCCATGCCGCTCATCATGCGCGCCTCGCGCGCGGCGCGGCTGACCCTGGATGGCATTGCGGCCGGGCGGACCCGGGTGGCCTTTCCCAGGCGCGTCCATCTCGGCATGCGGCTGATCGGCGCCCTGCCGCCCGATTGGCGCAACGCCGTGATACGACGCCTGCAGCAGTGGCACCTGGGGCGGATGCGCAAGCGCTCGGCCACCGACGACGGCGCATGACCTCCGGCCGGCCCCTTCCCCGGGCGGCGGGACTTCCTCCGCCGGGGCGAAGGACATAGTCTCAGCCGCGCGGCCCCCACCCAACAGCAAGTGAACTCCGCAACATGAGCACGCCGGCCTCCATCCACCCCGCCGCTCCGCACCACCTGCCGATCTTCATCCCCAGCGCCGATGGCAGCGATGGGCTGATGTGGGTCACAGCGGCCATCCTGCTGGGTTCGACCGTCGCCTTCGGCCTGCTGTTCCTGCGGCTGCACACCCTGCCCGAACGGATGGCCCATCGCACCCACAAGCTGCAATTCGAGATCGTGGCGGTTCTCGGGCTGCTCGCTCTGTTCACCCATATCCATGCCTTCTGGGTGGCCGGCCTCCTGCTGGCGCTGATCGACATCCCGGATTTCCTCAGCCCCATGCGGCGCATCGCCGGATCGAGCGAGCGGATCGCAGGCCTGCCACCCGGCGGCGGGGACGATCCCGAGACCCGGCCACAGGCCCTGGCAGCAAAGAAGCGGGGCCACTGAGCCATGCTCGAAATCCTGCTCTGCTCGATGGTCACGATCCTGCCGGACTACCTGTTCCGCCGCTATGTCCAGGGGCGGCGCTTCGGCCATGAGATCACGCTCTTCTCGGTCTGGTTCGAGCTGCGCTGGGGGATCGTCACCTGCCTGCTGCTGGCGATCAGCCTGATCACCGCCGTCTTCTACTTCCACCCGACCAGCGTTCACGTCAGCTCGGTCTTCCGCACCGTGCCCATCGTGCCGCAGACCAACGGGCGCGTGGCCGAAATCTTCGTCCGCGGCAGCGAGGCGGTCGAGGCCGGCGCGCCGCTGTTCCGCCTGGCGGACGAAACACAGCGCACAGCGGTGGAAACCGCGCGCCGCGCCGTGGCCGAGGTGGATGCGGCGCGCCTCGTGGCACTCGCGGATCTTGCCGCTTCGGACGCCCGCATCCTTGAGGCCCAGGGCGCACTGCGACAGGCCACAGACGAGCTGGCGATGCGGCAGGCCCTCCGCGATGTGGCCGCCCGGCGCGAGGTCGAGCGCGCCCAGGTGACCGTGCAAACGCGTGAGGCCGGCGTCGCCGCGGCCCAGGCCGCGCGCGCGGCCGTCGCCGCCCGCATCTCCGACCAGATCCCGGCCGAGCGGGCCAGCGCGCTGGCCGCCCTCGCCCAGGCCGAGGCGGAACTCGAGAAGACCATTGTCCGCGCCGGCGTGTCCGGCCGCGTCGAGCAGTTCCTGCTGCAGGTGGGCGATGTGGTGAACCCCTTCGCCCGGCCGGCCGGCGTGCTGGTGCCCGAGGATCTCGGCGCGCGCAGCCCACGCCTCGCCGCCGGTTTCGGCCAGATCGAGGCGCGCGTGCTGCGGGTTGGCATGCTGGCCGAGGCGAGCTGCGCCTCCCTGCCCTGGACCATCATCCCGATGGTGGTGACGCAGGTGCAGCCCTTCGTCGCGAGCGGCCAGATCCGTGGCGGCGATGTCCTGCTGGACGCGCAGCAATTCAGCCGGCCCGGCACGGTGCTGGCGGTGCTCGAACCGCTCTATCCAGGCGGGCTCGACGATGTGATCCCCGGCAGCAACTGCATCGCGAACGCCTACACCTCCAACCACGAGGCGCTGAGCGACCCCGCGACCGGCACCCTCCAGGGCCTTGTGCTGCACGGCATTGATGCGGTGGGGCTGGTCCATGCGATTCTGCTGCGGATCCAGACCATCCTGTTGCCCTTCAAGGCGCTGGTGCTGTCCGGCCACTGACCCCTCCCATGCTCAGGGCGCGGTTGTCTTGCGCGGGGGGTGGTGGCAGATGATCCGGGCTCCAGGCGGGTTTTCAGGTTAGGCAGGGATCGAAATGGACCGGATTCGCATCCGCGGCGGCGTGAAGCTGAACGGCACCGTGCCGGTCTCGGGCGCCAAGAACGCGACCCTGCCGCTGATGGCGGCAGGCCTGCTTTGCGACGGCCCGCTCACCCTCACCAACGCGCCGGACCTGGCGGACATCGCCACCATGCGCGCACTCCTGGTCCAGCACGGGCTCGAGGTCACGCATGACACCCAGGCGCGCACCCTGACGCTTTCCGGCGCCGCCACCAACCTGGAGGCACCCTACGACATCGTGCGCAAGATGCGCGCCTCCGTGCTGGTGCTGGGGCCGCTCCTGGCGCGCTACGGCCAGGCTCGCGTCTCGCTACCCGGCGGCTGCGCCATCGGCACGCGGCCGGTGGACCTGCACATCAAGGGGCTGGAGCAGCTCGGCGCCGAGATCGAGATCAACGCCGGGTACATCGAGGCGCGCGCACCCCGCGGCAAGCTGCGCGGGGCCAAGATCATCTTCCCCCAGGTCAGCGTCGGCGCCACCGAGAATCTGCTGATGGCCGCCTGCCTCGCCGAGGGCGAGACCGAACTGGTCAACGCCGCGCGCGAACCCGAGATCAGTGATCTTGCCATGTGCCTGATGCGCATGGGGGCCCGGATCGAGGGCATCGGCACCGGCACCCTGCGCATCGAGGGCGGCGCCAGCCTCATGCCCGCGACCCACCCCATCGTGCCCGACCGGATCGAGGCCGGCACCTATGCCTGTGCCGCCGCCATCACCGGCGGCACGCTGCACCTCCAGGGCGCCAAGATGGAGCATCTGGGCGCCGTGGCCCGCGTGCTGCGCGATGCCGGCGTGGATGTCGCGGAAACGCACACCGGCCTCACCGTCAGCCGGATGAACGGGCTGCGCGGCGTGGATGTGGTGACCGAGCCCTTCCCCGGCTTCGCAACCGACATGCAGGCGCAGTTCATGGCGCTGATGTGCGTGGCCGAAGGGGCCGCCATGATCACCGAGACGATCTTCGAAAACCGCTTCATGCACGTGCCTGAGCTGATGCGCATGGGGGCGCGCATCAACTTCCACGGCACATCCGCGATCGTTCGCGGCGTGCCGCGCCTGGCGGGCGCGCCCGTGATGGCGACCGATTTGCGCGCCTCGGTCAGCCTGATCCTGGCCGGCCTCGCCGCCGAGGGCGAGACCATCGTGAACCGCGTCTATCACCTCGACCGCGGCTACGAGCATGTCGAGCAGAAGCTGGCCGCTGTCGGCGCCGATATCGCCCGGCTGCCGGCCTGATGGACATGCCCATGGCGCTGACCGAAAGCCAGAGCGGCACCGGCCTGATCCTGGCGCTCCCCAAGGGCCGGATCCTGAAAGAGCTCCGCCCGGTGCTGGCGCGCGCCGGCATCGTGCCCGCCGAGGATTTCCTCGACGAGGATAGCCGCCGGCTGCGCTTCGAGACCAATGACCCGATGCTGGACGTGGTGCGCGTGCGCCCCTTCGACGTCGCGACCTTCGTGGCGCATGGCGGCGCGCAGATCGGCGTCTGCGGCGGCGACGTGCTGATGGAGTACGACACGGACCAGATCTACGCGCCGCTCGACCTCGGCCTCGGCCGCTGCCGCGTCTCGGTGGCCGAGCAGGCCGCGACGGCGGGGCAGGATGATGCCTCGCGCTGGTCGCGCATCCGCGTCGCCACCAAATACCCCAACATCGCGCGCCGGCATTTCTCCGCCCGCGGCGTGCAGGCCGAGGTGGTGCACCTGAACGGCGCGATGGAGCTTGCGCCCTCGCTCGGCCTCTCCCGCGTCATCGTGGATCTGGTGCAGACCGGCTCCACCCTCAAGGCCAATGGGCTGGTGGAGACGGAGGTGATCGCTCATGTCACCTCGCGGCTCATCGTCAATCGCACTGCGCTGAAGACCCGGCCGGAGGAAATCGCGGGATGGATTGCGCGGTTTCAGGCGGCACTCACCTAAGAACCGGGGGCGCTGCCCCTGGACCCCGCCAAAGGCCCTTGGCCTTTGGAAACCATGAGTCAGACATGCAATTCATCCGCACGACCGACACAAGTTTCGACGCCGCCTTCTGCGCCATCCTCGAAGACGGGCGGGACACCACCACGCGCGTGGATACGGCCGTCTCCGCCATCATTCAGGAGATTCGCGCCGAAGGGGACGCCGCGCTGCTGCGACTCACCACGCGATATGACGGCTGGGCACCCGCCGACACTACCGCGCTCCGCGTGACCACGGCCGAGATGGACGAGGCCGTCGCCAGCATCGAGCCCACGCTGATGCACGCGCTCAACCTCGCCGCCACCCGCATCGAAGCCTTCCACCGCGCGCAGATGCCGGCCGACCTTGTGCTGCCCGGCACGGATGGCGTGGCCCTCGGGCTGCGCTGGAACGCGCTGGATGCGGTCGGACTCTACGTGCCCGGCGGCAAGGCAGCCTACCCCTCCTCGGTGCTGATGAACGCCATCCCGGCCCGCGTCGCGGGCGTGGCGCGGCTCGCCATGGTGGTCCCCACGCCCGGGGGCGCACTGAACCCGCTGGTTCTGGCGGCGGCACGGCGCGCGGGCGTCACCGAGGTCTGGCGCATCGGCGGCGCGCAGGCGGTGGCGGCCCTCGCCTGGGGCACGCAGAGCATCGCGCCGGTGGATCGCGTCGTCGGGCCCGGCAATGCCTATGTGGCCGAGGCCAAGCGCCAGGTCTTCGGCCGCGTCGGCATCGATTCCATCGCCGGCCCGTCGGAGGTGCTGATCCTGGCCGATGGCACCAACAATCCCGCGCATGTCGCGATGGACCTGATGGCACAGGCCGAGCATGACGAGGCCGCGCAATCCATCCTCATCACCGATGACGAAGCCTTCGCCGAGGCCGTCACGCGCGAGGTCGTGGCCGCGCTGGAGCGCCTACCCCGCCGCGCCATTGCGGGCGAAAGCTGGGCGAAGCACGGTGCCGTGATCCTGGTGCGCGACTGGGATGAGGCGGTGGCCCTCACCAACCGCCTGGCGCCCGAGCACCTCCAGGTGATGACGCCCGAACCCCAGGCGCTCTTCGCCCGCATCCGCCATGCGGGTGCCGCCTTCCTCGGCCGCCACACGCCGGAGGCGATCGGCGACTATGTCGCAGGTCCCAACCATGTGCTGCCGACCGGGCGGACCAGCCGCTTCGCCTCCGGCCTCTCGGTCTATGACTTCCTGAAGCGCACCACCTGGGTGGAGGCCGATGCCGCGGGCCTCGCCGCCATCGGCCCCGCCGCGGTGAAGCTGGCCGAGGCCGAGGGTCTGGGCGCCCATGCAGCGAGCGTCGCCATCCGCCTGTGAAGGGCGGCGGCGCGGGGCTCGCTGTCGTGGCGCCCGTCCTGCCCGGTCGGAACCTATGGCACCGATCGCATGCGCCGATTGGGCGGCCCCATGAGAGGCTGTAAGATCGAGGGGGACGGAGATTCGAAATGACCCGTCACGCCCTGGTCACCGCATCCGCATTGGCCGTCGCCGCCTTGGCCTGGGCGCCGCCCGTGCAAAGCCAGCGTCCCGCGTTCATCCTCTATTGCGTGGAACTCCAGACCAGCTGGGCCGCCAATATCATGATGGATACGCGCGACAGCACCGGCACCTGGAGCAACATCTACTACGTCACCACGGATCCCGGCCGGCGATGCCAGCGCGCGCCACAAGGCGCGACGCAGGTGCGATTCACCATCCGCGGCAATGTGGGTGGCCCCCTGCGCAATGTCTGCCAGGTCACGGGGCAAGGGGACCGGGCAGCCACGCTCCAGGTCTCGGGCTCGCAGGAAAGCCCCGCCTGCGTGCTGGCGCAGTAGCCGGCTTGCATCCAGGGCCGCGCCGTGGCTTGTCTGCCACAAGGATTTGAACAGGTGTCCCGTCCATGAACCTCTCCCGCCTCCTCGCCGCGCGCGCGGCCGCCGGCAGGCCCGTCACGGTGGGCGTCATCGGCGCGGGCAAGTTCGGCGCCATGTTCCTCGCCATGGCGGCACGCTCGCCGGGCATCCATGTGGCGGTCATCGCGGATCTCGCGCCCGCCCGCGCGCGCGAGAACCTGACGCGCATCGGCTGGGAGGCCGAGCGTTCCGCCGCCAGGAGCCTCGATCACGCGCTGGCCGGTGGCGCCACCTTCGTGACCGACAACGCGGCCCTGGTGAATGACCCGCGCATCGAGGTGGTGGTGGAATCCACCGGCAATCCCGCCGCCGGCATCCGCCACGCGCTCGCCGCCATCGCCGCCCGCCAGCACATCGTCATGGTGAATGTGGAGGCCGATGTCCTGGCCGGCCCGCTGCTGGCCGCCAAGGCCGCCGCGGCGGGTGTCGTCTATTCCATGGCCTATGGCGACCAGCCGGCCCTGGTCTGTGAGATGGTGGACACCATCCGCGCCATGGGCCTGCCCGTCATCGCGGCCGGCAAGGGCACGAAATACCTGCCCGTCTTCCACGCCTCCACGCCTGAGACGGTCTGGGGCCATTACGGCCTGACGCCGGAGCAGGCAGAGGCGGGCGGCATGAATCCGCAGATGTTCAACTCCTTCCTGGATGGGACGAAATCCAGCATCGAGATGGCGGCCATCGCAAATGCCACGGGCCTGCTGCCGCCCGAGGATGGGCTGGCTTTCCCGCCCTGCGGCGTGCAGGACCTGCCGCACATCCTGCGCCCCCAAGCCGAGGGCGGCATCCTGCCGCGGAAGGGCATGGTGGAGGTGATCAGCAGCCTGGAGCGCGATTCGCGCCAAGTGCTGGGTGACCTGCGCTGGGGCGTCTATGCCGTCTTCGAGGGCGAGACCGACTATATCCGCCGCTGCTTCTCGGAGTACGGCGTCCACACCGACAGCAGCGGCCACTACGCCGCGCTGTGGCGGCCCTACCACCTGATCGGCCTGGAGCTCGCCGTCTCCGTCGCCTCGGTCGCGCTGCGGCGTGAGCCCACAGGCATGAGCGAGGCTTGGCGCGGCGATGCGGTGGCGACCGCGAAGCGCGCGCTCAAGGCGGGCGAGATCCTGGATGGTGAGGGCGGCGCCATGGTCTGGGGCAAGTGCATCCCGAGCCGTCGCAGCCTGGCCGAGAACGCCCTGCCCATCGGCCTCGCCCACGGCGTGAAGCTGCTGCGCGACATTCCGGAGGGCGCGGTGCTTCGGCAGTCCGATGTCGCGCTGGACACGACGCAGGATGCGGTGCGCCTGCGGCGGGAGATGGAGACCCTCCCCCACCCGGGCTGACAGGCTCGGTCATAAAACCTTCATACAGACCTGCGACCTTCCGGCCTGAAGAACCGGAGATTCCCGTGCGTCGTCTCGCCATGTTCCGCGGTCTGAAGGGCCGCATTGCCCTGCTGTCCCTGCTGCCCATGCTGGCGGTCGCCGTCCTGGCCTCCGCCGCCGGCGTCTACTCCATCACGCAATTGCGCAATGCGCGCATGCAGGCCGCACTGGATGCCGCCGTCTTCCGCACCGAGAACATGCTGCGCGAGGGCGAGGTGCGCATGGGGACCTATGCCGTGGCCCTCGCGCAGCAGGCCGCGCTGGTCGAGGCCATCGCAAGTGGCGACATAGCGCTGATCCGCAGCCGCCTTCTGCCTGCCATGGAGCAGTTGCGCGCGAGCGATCCGCGCGTCTCCGTCCTGGAGGTCACGGATGCGCGGGGGCGCATCCTGCTGCGTGGCCACAACCCGGCGCAGGCGGGGGATGACAAATCCACCGTGCCTGACGTGGCCCGTGCCCTGCGGGGCGAGACCGCGCCCGGCATCACCCTCTCACCCAGCTCGGGCGAACTCGCCTATGGCGCCGTCGTGCCGCTCCGCCAGGAGGGACGCGTGGTTGGGACACTGAAGGTGGCGGGGCGCATGGAAATCAACACGGCGCGGCAGATCGGCCGGCTGATTGATGGCCAGGTGATGCTGGTGGGCAATGGCCGGCTCGGCGCCTCCACCGTTGCGGGGCTCGACATCGCAAGCCTCGCCCCCCTGCTGGCCGCGAACGCCCCGGCGCGCACCCCTGAGGGAGAGGTCCGCCCCCTCGCGCAGCTGGGTGATCACCGCATGCGCGTCGTGCCCGTCACCGATGTCGCGGGCCAGCAGAGCGGCGCTGTCATTATCGCGCTGCCCATGGGGCCCTGGTACGCGGCGCAGCGCACCGGGATCGTCACGACGCTCCTGGCCGCGGGCCTCGTGCTCCTGGTGGCGCTGCCCGTGGCCCTCCTGATGGCGCGCCGGATCGGCCAGCGGCTGCATGCGATCACCGCCGCCATGGGCGATGTGGCGAAGGGCCGGCTCGATAGCCCCATTCCCGATGCCGGCAAGCGCGACGAAATCGGCGCCATGGCCGAGGCACTGGCCGTCTTCCAGGACCAGGCCCGCCAGAAGGCCCGGCTGGAGGCCGAGGCCGAGGCCGGCCAGCGTCTGCGCGAGCGGCGGAGCGGGGCAGTGCAGCGCTACACGGAGGATTTTAGCATCTCGATGGGCGGCGTGATGACGAGCTTCGGGCAGGCGGCCGAGCGGATGCAGGCCGCCGCCAGCAGCATGACACGGGCGGCGGGCCTCACCCAGGCGCAGGTGGGCGGCGCCGCCGCCGATTCCGCCCAGAGCTCCGAGAACCTCACCGCCGTCGCCGCCGCGGTGGAGCAGCTCTCCGCCACGGTGGGCGAGATCAGCCGCCAGATCGCAAGCGCCACCACCGTCGCCGCCGATGCGGTGCGCGAGGCGCGCGCCGGCGATGACCGCATGCAGGCGCTGACCGACAGTGCCGAGCGAATCGGCAACGTGCTCGCCCTCATCTCCGATGTGGCCGGCCGCACCAACCTGCTCGCGCTCAACGCGACGATCGAGGCCGCCCGCGCCGGTGAAGCCGGCAAGGGCTTCGCCGTGGTGGCCAGTGAGGTGAAGGCGCTCGCCGCCCAGACCGCCCGGGCTACGGAAGAGATCGGCACCCAAATCGGCGCCATCCGCGAAGCGACGGGCGAGGCGGCCGGCGCGATGCGCGGCATCGCCGGAATCATTACCCGCATGGACGAAACGACCGCGGCCATCGCCGCCGCCGTCGAGGAACAAAGCGCCTCGACCCGCGAGATCACCGGCCGCCTGCAATCAGTCGCCATCGCGACCGCCGGCGTGAGCGAGGCGCTGCGCACGGTCTCCGAAACGGCGGAACAGGCCGGGCAGACCGGGGCCGAAGTGCAGGGCTCGGCGGACCTGGTCCAGGCGCAGGCCGCGCTGCTCGGGCAGGAGGTGCAGGGCTTCCTGGCCAATCTCGCCTCTGGCGAGGATGAGCGCCGGCGCTTCGACCGGCACAATCCGTCCGGCCGCCACGCCTGGCTGCTGCATGAAGGCGGAGAGGAACGGGTGGCCATCCGGGACATCTCGCTGGGCGGGATGGCGGTGGAAGCCTCGATGACGCTGCCGGCCGGCGCGTCCCTGCGCATCGCCTTTGGCGAAACCCGGGACGACGCCGTGCGGGCGCGTGTGGTGCGCTGCGATGGTGACATGCTCGCCGTCGTCTTCAGCGAGGCGCGCAGTTGCGCCCTCGTCGAGGCGATCCTGCGCGACCTGCCGCTCGCCGCCTGACCGGCGGAATCACGGCGGCGGTGGCTTCACCTCCGCCGCGCAGCGCCTACACTTCCTCCCCCCAGGAGGAAGCAACTATGAAAAACCTGTTCGACCTGACCGGAAAGGTCGCCATCGTCACCGGCGGCAGCCGCGGCATCGGCCGCGCCATCTGCGAGCGGCTGGCGCAGCATGGCGCCCGCGTCGTCGTCAGTTCCCGTAAACTGGATGCCTGCCAGGAGGTGGTGGACGGCATCACGGCGGCCGGCGGCACAGCCATGGCGGTGGCTTGCAACATCGGCCGCAAGCCCGAATTGCAGGCGCTGGTGGACGCGACCATCGCCGCCTATGGCCAGGTGGACGTGCTGGTCTGCAACGCGGCGGTGAACCCCTATTTCGGCCCCTCGCAGGATATCCCGGACGAATCCTACGACCGCATCATGAACTCCAACGTGCGGAGCAACCTCTGGCTTTGCCAGATGACCATCCCCGGGATGGCCGCGCGGGGCGAGGGCTCAGTCATCATCGTGAGCTCGATCGGCGGCTTCCGCGGCTCGCCGCGCCTGGGCATTTACGGCGTCTCCAAGGCGGCGGACATGCAATTGGCCCGCGCGCTGGCGACCGAGTGGGGCCCACGCGGCATCCGCGTGAACGCCATCGCCCCTGGCCTCGTGCGCACCGATTTCGCGCGCGCCCTCTGGGAGGATCCGGTGAACCTGAAGAAGCGCACCCGCGACACGCCGCTGCTGCGCATCGGCGAGCCGGACGAGATCGCGGGTGCGGCCGTCTTCCTGGCCAGCGCCGCCTCCGGCTTCATGACGGGCCAAAGCATGGTGATTGATGGCGGTGTGCTGGCCGGCCCGCCGCTCATCGAGGACTGAGCGGCCATGGCATCGCTGACCCGGCGCGCGGCCCTGGCGCTGCCCGCCACGCTCGCCCCGCCCGCGCTGCGCGCGCAGGAGGCCTGGCCCGCCCGCCCGCTGCGCCTCGTCGTGCCTTATGCGCCCGGCGGCGTGACGGACCAGCTCGGCCGCTTCATCGCCGAGCGGCTTTCGCGCGAGTTGGGCCAGCCTGTGGTGGTGGAGAACCGGGCTGGCGCCAACACCATCATCGGCACCCAGGCGGTGGCCCAGGCCGCGGGGGACGGATACACGCTGCTGATGGCCTCGGGCGCCAGCATGGTGCTGAACCCGTTGCTCTATCGCCGCCTGCCCTATGACGCCGAGCGCGACCTGACGCTGCTTGCTGCGATGGTCGAGACACCGCTGCTCATGGTCGTGCCGCCCTCGCTACCGGCCACGAGTCTTGGTGAGTTTGTCGCCCTGGCACGGCAGCGGCGCCTCAACGTCGCGACCGTGGGCGTGGGAAATCCCATCCACCTGGCGGCCGAGTTGTTCCGCAACGCGGCCGGGATCGAGCTGGAAAACGTCGTCTATCCCGGCAGCGCGCCTGCGCTGACAGCGCTGATGGCGGGCGATGTTCAGGTGATGTTCGACGTAATCCTGACCGCGCTGCCCTTGGTGCAGGCCGGCCGCCTGCGCGCCCTGGCGGTGACGACGCGCGAGAGAGTGCCCGTGCTGCCGCAGGTGCCGAGCATCGCCGAGCTGGGCTTCCCCGATTATGAGGCGACGACCTGGTTTGGCGTCGCGGCCCCGCGCTCCACCCCGGAGCCGATCTCGGCGCGCCTGCGCCAGGCGCTGGCGGTCGTGCAGCGCGACAGCGCGTTCCAGGAACGCTTCGGGGGCCTCGGGCTGCTCATCCAGCCCGTGCGCGATGACGCCGCCCTCACCCGCATGATCGAGGGCGAGCGGCGGCGCTGGTCGCAGATCATCCAGGCGCGGGGCATCGTGCTGGATTAGGTCCTGATCCGCTGGCGCGGATCAGGACATCCCGCATGCTCAGCTGTTTGGCCCGCGGCCGAGGCCGATGGGCTGCCAGCGCTGCAGCTTGGTGTTCTGCAGCACGGCCGGGTTCACGCAGCTCATCGGCCATTTCCCTTGCGCCACCAGCGCCAGCTCGCTTCCCACGCGGCGCTTGCGCGCCTCGTCGAACCGCGCGGAGGCCGAGGCCGTGTGCGCGGAGAGGATGACGTTGTCCATGCTGAGGATCGGGTTGTTGTGGCTCGGCGGCTCGACCTCGAGCACGTCGAGCCCCGCATAGGCGATCCAGCCCTCGCTCAGCGCCTTGATCAGCGCGGCCTCGTCCACCGTGGGGCCACGGCCGACATTGAGGAAGATCGCGCTCTTCTTCATCAGGCGGAAGTGCTTCTCCTGCAGCAGCTTGTTGCATTCCGGCCGGGCCGGCGCGTGCATGGAGACGAAGTCGGACTGCGCCATCACCTCGTTCAGGGTCGCCGGCAGCACGCCGTGCTCGCTCATCAGCGTCTCGTCGAGGAACGGATCATAGGCGATCATGCGGAGGCCGAAGGGGGCGGCGCGCTTCGCCACCGCGCGCGCCACGCGGCCGAAGCTGATGAAGCCCAGCGTCTGACCCATGAGGCGCGGCACCTGGAGCAGCGCGGGGCGGCCTTCCTTCCAGCGATGCTCGCGCACCATGCGGTCCTGCTCGATGGCGCGGCGGAAGGTTGCCAGCAGCAGCATCATGCAGTGGTCCGCCACCTCTTCGATGAAGGTGTCGGGCACGTTGGTCACGGGAATGCCGGCGCGCGTGGCCGCCTTCACATCCACGCTGTCCACGCCGACGGAACCCAGGCTGATCACCTTGCAGTTCTTGAGGCCCGCTATGATCTCGGCGGTGATGGGGATGCCCTTGGCGTAGATCGCATCCGCCGTCGCGGCCGCGGCGAGGAAGCCGGCCGCATCGGTCGGCGCTTCAACGATCTCGGCGTCGAGGCCCTGGAGCGCCTCCATCTCATAGTCATAGCCGCCGCCGGCGGTGGTGAAACTGGCGCCCGCGGGCGTCACGATGCGGAACTTCGCCATTGGCGTTTGCCTCCCTGGTTTGTGCCGCAAGCCAAGCATGCGCCCAGGGAGGCGGCAAGGTAGCAGACTTGCCAGCGGGCGGGCTTGCGGCAGACTGCCCCGCATCAAATCAACGAGGAGGGAGATGGACATGAAGAAGGTTGCATGGGTGACGGGTGCGGGCAGCGGCATCGGCGAGGCGGCGGCGATCGCACTCGCCGAGATGGGCATGACCGTCGTGCTGACGGGCCGCACCAAGGCGAAGCTCGATGCCGTGGCCGCGCGCATCAAGGCGATGGGCGGCACGGCGCATGTGAAGGCGGCCGACATGGGCAAGGCCGGCGCCGTGCAGAAGGTGGCCGATTTCATCCAGGAGAAGCTCGGCCGCCTCGATGTCATGGTGAACAATGCCGGCCTCAACATCACCGAGCGCCGCTGGAGCAACCTGACGCCCGAGGGCGTGAAGGAGCTGGTGGACGGCAATCTCACCTCCGCCTTCCATGGCGTGCTGGCGGCCCTGCCCATCATGCGCGCGCAGAAGGATGGGCTGTTCATCCACACCGCCTCGATGGCCGGGCGCTTCGTCAGCCCGCTCAGCGGCGCCGGCTACACCGCCAGCAAGCACGGCGTCGTCGCGATGAGCCATTCGCTCAACATGGAGGAATGCGGCAACGGCATTCGCAGCACCGTGATGTGCCCCGGCGAGGTACGGACCCCCATCCTGGACAAGCGCCCCAACAAGCTCTCCGAAAGGGAGCTGGCGGAGATGGTTCAGCCCGAGGATTGCGGCGCGCTGGTGAAATTCCTGGCCGGCATGCCGGCGCATGTCTGCATCAACGAAGTGCTGATCACGCCCACGCGCAACCGCAGCTACATCGCGCAGATGCAGCGCAAGCTGTGAAGGGGTGAGGTTGTCCGCGGGAGGGCGCAGCCCTTCCGGATCTTCCCGATTGCTGCATCAAGGGCAAACTGTACCCGCGCAGCGGCGGGTGCCCTTGGCAACCGTTGACGGTTCGAACGTTGCAGAGAGGAAGGACGGCGGGAATGATCGCGCCCGTCCCGGGAAACGCCCGTCATGAGCACAGCTTATCCATCCCTGATCGCGCTGGACTGGGGCACCAGTTCGCTCCGGGCCTACCTCCTCGGCGCCGGTGGCACGGTGCTGGATCGGACCGAGGCCGCCTGTGGCGTCATGCAGGTCGCGCGCGGGGAGTTCCATGCCGCCTTCGCCCAGGCTGTCGGTGGGTGGCGCGCGCGCTGGCCGGAGCTGGCGGCGATCGCCTCCGGCATGGTGGGGAGCACCGAAGGCTGGGTCGAGGCGGCCTATGTGGATTGCCCTAGCGGCGCCGGGGAACTCGCCCGCAAGCTCGCCCGCGTCCCGGGCGCATCGCTCTGGGTTGTGCCGGGCATGGCCCAGCGCGAGAAGGCGCCAAACGTGATGCGGGGGGAGGAGACCCAGGTCTTCGGGGCCCTGCATCTCCAGCCAGCGCTGCAAGCTGCGGCGCGATTGCTCCTGCCGGGCACGCACTCGAAATGGGTCACCGTCGACAGCGGCCGGATCACGGGGTTCAAGACCTATATGACCGGCGAGGTCTTCGCCCTGCTCTCCGGCCATTCCATCCTCGGGCGACTGGCCCGAGACCTGCCTCCGCCCTCGGACGAGCAGGCCCAAGCGGCGTTCGATCGCGGCGTGGCGGCGAGCGCGGGGGCGCCGGTCATGGAGTTGTTGTTCTCGGTGCGCGCCCTGGTGCTGACCGGGCACCTCCGTCCGGAGCAGAGCCTTCCCTACCTCTCCGGCCTGTTGATCGGGGACGAGCTTCGGGGCGCGACCACGGCCCCTCACCTGCTGATCGGCGAACCCCATCTCTGCGGACATTACCGCCGCGCGATGGCGCTGCTGGGGATGCCCGAGGCTCCGGTCATGGATGCGGCGGCCGCCACGACCGCCGGCCTATGGGAGATTGCGCTCCAGGCCGGACTGATCAGGACGATGGGAGAAGCGCGATGACAGCGTTTCGGGATTACCTGGCCAGGCTGCCGCTGATCGCCATCCTGCGCGGCGTGCGGCCAGAGGAGGTGGGGCCGATTGGCGAAGCGCTGGTCGAAGCCGGCTTCTCCATCATCGAGGTGCCGCTGAACTCGCCGCGCCCGCTTGAGAGCATCGCGACGCTCGCGCGCAGCCTGGGCGATGCGGCGCTGGTGGGCGCGGGCACGGTGATGACCCCGGGCCAGGTGGAGGAGGTGGCCGCCGCGGGCGGCCGCCTGATCGTAATGCCGCATGGCGATGCCACCGTCATTCGCGCTGCCAAGCTGGCGGGCCTGGCCTGCACACCTGGCATCGCGACCCCGACGGAGGGCTTTGCGGCGCTCGCGGCGGGTGCGGATGGGCTGAAGCTGTTCCCGGCGGAGCTGCTGGCGCCCCCGGTGCTGAAAGCGATGCGCTCTGTCTTCCCGCCCGAGACGCTGTTCCTGCCGGTGGGCGGCATCACGCCCGACAACATGGAGGGCTTCATGCGCGTGGGCGCCGCCGGCTTTGGGCTTGGCTCGGCCCTGTACAAGCCAGGCGCCGATGCCGCGGCGGTGGGGAGCTGCGCCCGCGCCTTCGTCACCGCCTGGCGCAGGCTGCAGACGGAGGCCAAGCCGTGAAGATCACGAAGCTCACGACCTTCATCGTCCCGCCGCGCTGGTGCTTCCTGAAGATCGAGACGGATGAGGGCATCACCGGCTGGGGCGAGCCCGTCGTGGAAGGCCGCGCGCAGACCGTAGCGGCCTGTGTGGAGGAGCTCTCGGACTACCTGATCGGGCGCGATCCGCGCCTGATCGAGGATCACTGGACGGTGATGTATCGCGGCGGCTTCTACCGGGGCGGGGCGATTCACATGAGCGCCATTTCCGGCATTGACCAGGCGCTGTGGGACATCAAGGGCAAGGCACTGGGCGTGCCGGTGCATGCGCTGCTCGGCGGGCAATTGCGGGAGCGCATCCGCGTCTATTCCTGGATCGGCGGCGACCGCCCGGCCGATACGGCGCAGGCGGCGCTGGATTGCGCCGCACGGGGCTTCACCGCGATCAAGATGAACGGCACCGGGGAACTCCAGTTCATCGACACGCATGACAAGGTGGATGCCGCACTCGCCCGCGTCCAGGCGATCCGCGAGGCGCTGGGCCCTGATTTCGGCATCGCGGTGGATTTCCACGGCCGCGTGCATCGGCCGATGGCGAAGGTGCTGGCGAAAGAACTCGATCCGTTCAAGCTGATGTTCATCGAGGAGCCGGTGCTCTCGGAGAACGCCGAGGCGCTTAAGGAAATCGCGAACCACACCGCCACACCCATCGCGCTGGGCGAGCGGCTCTTCTCCCGCTGGGATTTCAAGAACATCCTGCATGCGGGCTATGTGGACATCATCCAGCCCGACCCTTCCCATGCGGGCGGCATCACCGAGACACGCAAGATCGCGGCGATGGCGGAGGCCTATGACGTGGCGCTGGCGCTGCATTGCCCGCTCGGGCCCATCGCGCTCGCGGCCAATCTTCAGCTGGATGCGGTCTGCTACAACGCCTTCATCCAGGAGCAGTCGCTAGGGATCCACTACAACAAGTCCAATGACCTGCTGGACTACCTCGTCGATCCCAAGGTGTTTGCCTACGAGGACGGCCATGTCGCCATCCCGCAGGCGCCGGGGCTGGGCATCGAGATCAACGAGGAATTCGTGCGCCGCCAAGCGGTGGAAGGCCACCGCTGGCGCAACCCCATCTGGCGCCACAAGGACGGATCCTTCGCCGAGTGGTAGGCCCGCGCCCTTCCTGGTGAGGCCTCACCGCCCCACGGCATAGCCCTGCATGCCGCGCGGGTTGGCGCCGGCGAAGAGCTGGCCATCCGCCTCGCGCCGGGCGCCGGTGAGGCGGCCTTCGCTCCAGTCGCCGCCCATTTCGGCGAGGTGGCCGCGCGCGCGGAGGGCGGAGAGGATTTCGGGGGCGAAGCGGCCTTCCAGGACGAGTTTCCCAGGCTTGGCCCCGCGCGGCCAGAAGCTGCTGACCCAGTGCTCGGAGTGGAAGCTGGGCAGGTCGATCGCCTCCTGGATGTTGAAGCCGTGCGCCAGCATGCGGCTCAGCATGATGGGCTGCCACTGATCCTGCTGCTCGCCGCCGGGTGTGCCGAAGCTCATCCAGGGCTTGCCGTCGCGCAACACCATGGAGGGCGAGAGGGTGGTGCGCGGCCGCTTGCCGGGCTTGAGGCCGTTGGGCAGCGTCTCGTCCAGCCAGAACATCTGGCAGCGCGTGCCCAGGCAGAAGCCGAGCTCGGGGATGGCGGGCGAGGATTGCAGCCAGCCGGCGGAGGGCGTGGCGCTCACGAAATTCCCGTCGCGGTCGATGATGTCGATGTGGCAGGTATCGCCGCCGGCGGCGCCGAGGCGCGAGACGGTGGGCTCGCCCGTGCCGGCCGCCATGGCCATATCCTCGGCGCGGCGCACGGCGCCGGCATAGTCCACGCCGCGCACTGGCAGGCCGTCGGGGTTGCCCGGCCGGAATTCCATCGAGGCGTCATGGCCGATCAGCTGGCGGCGGAGTACCGCGTATTCCGGCGAGAGCAGCGTGGCGAGCGGCACATCCACGAAGTTCGGATCGCCATAGAAGGCCTCGCGATCGGCGAAGGCGAGCTTCATGGCCTCCGTCACATGGTGGACGTAATCCTCGCCCACCGGATCCATGGCGGGCAGGTCGTAGCCCGCGAGCAGGGCCAGGGTCTGCAACATGGCCGGCCCCTGGCTCCAGGCGCCGCATTTCAGGACCGTCGTGCCCTGGTAGTCGAGCGTAACCGGCGCCTCGATGCCAGCGCGCCACTGGGACATGTCATGCGCCGTGATCACGCCCGCGTGGCGCTGGCCGGAGGTGTCCATCGCGGGCTGGCGGGCGAAGCGCTCGACCGCCTCGGCGACGAAGCCGGCATACCAGGCGCGGCGGGCGGCCTCGATCTCGGCCTCGCGCGAGCGGCCGGGGGCCTCGGCCTCGCGCAGCACGCGCTCATAGGTGTCGGCCAGCGTGGGGTTGGCGTAAAGCTGGCCAGGCTGCGGGCCGCCATTGCGGAGCCAGAGGGCGGCGGAGCTGGTCCATTCGCTCTCGAACAGCGGGCGCACCGTGGCGATGGTCTGGCAGATGCGCGCCACCATATGCGCGCCGTTGCGGGCATAGCCGATGGCATAGGCCAACACGTCGCGCAGGCGCCAGGTGCCGTGATTCTGCAGCATGGTGGCCCAGGCATCGAAGGCGCCGGGGATGGGGGCGGGCAGGAAGCCCGTGCCCGGCATCATGTCGAGGCCGAGCTTGTTCACGATGAGGTCCACGCTCAGCCCCGCCGGCGCCGGCCCCTGTCCGCAGATGACAATTTCGCGACCCAGCTTGGCATCGTGCAGGATGATGGGGCAATCACCGCCGGGGCCGTTCAGGTGCGGCTCCACGATCTGCAGGGTGAAACCGGCGGCGGCGGCGGCGTCGAAGGCATTGCCGCCGCGCTCCAGCACGGCCATGCCCACCTGGCTCGCCAGCCAATGGGTGGTGGCGACCACGCCGAAGGTGCCGGCGATCTCGGGGCGGGTGGTGAACATGAGGGTGGCCTTTTCGGATGCGGGCTGATCTGGGCGAAGATGCGGGGATCGGTCAACCGGGCGGGGCGCTCCCCTGGGTGGCGGTGGCTGGCCCTTCGGGCGCGGGCAAGGACACGCTGCTCCACGCCGCCCACGCTGCGCTGGCAGCCGACGGCCGCTTCCATTTCGCCCGCCGGAGCGTGACCCGCCCACTCACGCCAGACGGTGAGGGGCATGAGCCCCTGACCCATGAAGGCTTCGAGGCGGCCCTGGCGGCGGGTGAGTTCCTGCTGCACTGGCGCGCCCATGGCCTCGGCTACGGCATCCGGCATTCGGAGGCGCCCGCGGACCGCGTGGTGATCCTCAGCCTGTCCCGCGCCGTGCTGCCGCAGGCGGCGGCACTGCGCCCGCTCAGGGTGATCGAGGTGACGGCGCCCCCTGCCCTGCTGGCCGAGCGTCTGGCCCAGCGCGGGCGAGAGGATGCGCCCAGCATCGCGGCACGACTGGCCCGCGAAATGCCCCTGCCCGCCGGGATGGACGTCACGCGAGTGATGAATGACGGGGCGGTCTCCGAGGGCGCGGCGCGGCTCTGCCAAGCGCTCGAAGCGGCGGCAGCTTCTTGCATTCATGGCGGTTTTCCGCCATAGGCCAGCCACCGCAGGGCATGGGCCCCGCGGAATCCACACGCGGTGCCCCCTTCCTCACGGCAAGGGTCCGGTCTCGGCTTTGGTCGAGGTTTGCACCGCGGAGGCTCAACCGGACTGATTCGGAAGGAAGTTTTGCAATGGCTATGCCAGAAGTTTCCCTGCGCCAGCTGCTCGAGGCAGGCGTGCATTTCGGCCACCACACGCGGCGCTGGAACCCGCGCATGGCGCCCTACATCTTCGGCGTGCGCAACCAGGTCCACATCCTGGACCTGCAGCAGACCGTCCCGATGCTGGAGCGCGCGCTGCGCACCGTGCGGGACACGGTGGCCGGCGGCGGCCGCGTGCTGTTCGTCGGCACCAAGAAGGCAGCGGCCGAGTATGTGGCGGAGGCAGCAACCCGCTGCGGCCAGTACTACGTCAACCACCGCTGGCTCGGCGGCATGCTGACCAACTGGAAGACCATCACGGGCTCGATCAAGCGCCTGAAGGAAATGGACGCGCGCCTGCAGGGCGACATCCAGGGCCTGACCAAGAAGGAAATCCTGATGCTGAACCGGGAGCGCGACAAGCTCGACCGCGCGCTCGGCGGCATCCGCGAGATGGGCGGCCTGCCCGACATGATCTTCGTGATCGACGTCGTCAAGGAGAAGCTCGCCATCGAGGAAGCCAACACGCTCGGCATTCCCGTCGTGGCCGTGGTGGACAGCAACTGCGATCCCACCGGCGTCACCTTCCCGATCCCGGGCAATGACGACGCGATCCGCGCCATCAACCTCTACTGCGACCTGATCGCCGCCGCCGTCTTCGACGGCATCTCGGCCGAGATGGTGGCCTCGGGCCGCGATGTCGGCGCGATGGCGGAGCCGGTGGCCGAGGATGCGGTCATCGAGGTGGCCGCCGAAGAGCCCGCCCCCGTGGCGCAAGCTTGAGCCTGAGACAGAAGGAGCAAGACGATGGCTGAAGTCACGGCTTCCATGGTTCGGGACCTGCGCGATGCGACGGGTGCCGGCATGATGGATTGCAAGAAGGCGCTGGTGGAAACCGGTGGCGACATCGAGGCCGCGATCGACTGGCTGCGCAAGAAGGGCCTCTCCGCTGCCGCGAAGAAGTCCGGCCGCGTGGCGGCCGAGGGCCTGGTGGGCGTCGCCTCCGGCCCGCATGTCGCCTCGATGGTGGAAGTGAATGCCGAGACGGATTTCGTCGCGCGCAATGAGAGCTTCCAGAACTTCGTCTCCGAGGTGGCGGGCCTGGCCCTCTCCGTCGGCGACGACATCGAGGCGCTGAAGGCCGCGACCTATCCGGGCACGCAGCACAGCACCCAGGAAGAGCTCACCAAGCTCATCGCCACGATCGGCGAGAACATGACGATCCGCCGCGCCAGCGTGCTGCGCGTCAGCAAGGGCGCAGTCGCCACCTACATGCACAACGCCGTCAAGCCGGGCCTCGGCAAGATCGGCGTTCTCGTGGCCCTCGAAGGAGAGAACGAGATGCAGGTGATGGAGACGCTGGGCCGCCAGATCGGCATGCATGTCGCGGCGACGCGGCCTGCAGCGCTCGACATCACCGCGGTCGAGCCCTCCGCGCTCGAGCGCGAAAAGGCGGTGCTGACCGAGCAGGCGATGGCCTCGGGCAAGCCGCCCGCGGTGATCGAGAAAATGGTCGAAGGCCGCATCCGCAAGTTCTACGAGGAAGTGGTGCTGCTGGAGCAGGTCTGGGTGCATGACGGCGAGAGCCGCGTGAAGGTCGTGGTGGAGAAGGCGGGCCTCAAGCTCACCGGCTTCACCCGCTTCGCCCTCGGCGAGGGCATCGAGAAGCAGGTCTCCGACTTCGCGGCCGAAGTGGCCGCGACCGCCGGCGTTTCCTGACGGCGACTGGCCAGCCGGGCCGCAAGGCCCGGCTGGCCCCCCTTTTACAGGGGGGGGCCGCCTCCCCGGCGGCGGCGAGCGCTTGCGGCGACCCGCCCCCCTGCTATCGTCGCACAAACCGCCAAGGAACCGGCCCCCAAGATGAGCGAACCGCCACGCTATAAGCGCGTCCTGCTGAAGGTCTCCGGCGAAGCCCTGATGGGTGACCGCGCCTATGGCCTGGACGTCACGACCGTGAAGGCCATCGCGCAGGACATCAAGGGCGTGGTGGAACTCGGCGTCGAGGTCGCTTTGGTCATCGGCGGCGGCAACATCTTCCGCGGCATCGCCGGCGCCGCGACCGGCATGGACCGCGCCCAGGCCGACTACATGGGCATGCTGGCCACCGTGATGAACGCGCTCGGCATGCAATCCGCCCTTGAGAAGATCGGCGTGCAGACGCGCGTGCAATCCGCCATCGAGATGAGCTCCATCTGCGAGCCCTATATCCGCAGGCGCGCCATGCGCCACATGGAGAAGGGCCGCGTGGTCATCTTCGCGGCTGGTACGGGCAATCCCTTTTTCACGACAGATACCGCGGCGGCGCTGCGCGGCGCCGAGATGGGCTGCCAGGCGCTGTTCAAGGGCACGCAGGTGGATGGCGTCTATGACAGCGACCCCCGCAAGAACCCGGATGCGCAGCGGTATACCACCCTCACCTACCTTGAGATGCTCTCGCGCGATCTCGCCGTGATGGACGCCGCGGCGATCTCCGTCGCGCGCGAGAATCACCTGCCGATCGTCGTCTTCAACATCCACGAGCCCGGCGCCTTCACCGCCGTGACCCGCGGCGAAGGCCGCTTCACCACCGTCACCGATACGCCCTGAAAGTCCGATATCATGGCCGCTCCCCCACCCGACCGACAGGTTCTGAAGACAGATCTGGTGCGCCGCATGGATGGCGCGCTGGAGACGCTGAAGAAGGAGTTCACCGGTCTTCGCACCGGCCGCGCCAGCCCTTCCCTGCTGGAGCCGATCCGCGTCGAGGCCTATGGCAACAACCAGCCGCTGAGCCAGGTCGCCAACGTCTCGGTGGGCGGGCCCTCCATGCTGCAGGTGCAGGTGTGGGACCGTTCCGTGGTGAAGGCGGTCGAGATCGCGATCCGCGATTCGGGCCTCGGCCTGAACCCGCAATCAGAGGGCCAGACCATCCGCGTCATGCTGCCCCCGCTCACCGAGCAGCGCCGCAACGAGTTGGCGAAGACCGCCGCCAAGTATTCCGAGGGTGCCAAGGTTTCCATCCGCGGCGTGCGCCGCGACGGGATGGAGCAGATCCAGGCCTGGAAGAAGAAGTCCGAGATCGGCGAGGATGACGCGAAGCGCTGGTCGGACGAGGTCCAGAAGCTGACCGACGAATACGTGAAGAAGATCGATGTCCTGCTCGCCGAGAAGGAAAAGGACATCAAGACCGTTTGATGAGCGCGCACCCGGCTCCAGTGGCGGGTGCGGGGGCGGAAACGCCCCGGCATGTCGCCATCATCATGGATGGCAACCGCCGCTGGGCCCAGGCGCGTGGTCTCCCGGTCGCGCTCGGCCATCGCGCCGGGGCGGATGCCGCGCGCCGCGTCATCGAGGCGGCGATCCGCGGCGGCGTCTCCTGGCTGACACTCTTCGCCTTCTCCTCCGAGAACTGGTCCCGGCCGGCGGATGAGGTGCAGGAACTCACCCTGCTCCTGCGCCACTACCTCCGCGCCGAGGTGACGCAGCTCACCAAGGAAGGTGTCAGGCTGCGCGTCATCGGCGACCGTACGCGCTTCGGCGAGGAGACGCAGAAGGCCATGGCCGCGGCCGAGGAGGTGACGGCCGGGGGCCAGCGCCTCAACCTGACCATGGCCATCTCCTACGGCGCGCGGGCCGAGATCCTGGCCGCAGCCCGTGCCGTGGCGGCGGCCGCCCAGCGCGGCGAGCTCGACCCCACCCGGCTGGACGAGGCGAGCTTCGAGCAGCATCTGTTCACCGCCGGCATGCCCGACCCGGACCTGATCATCCGCACCTCGGGCGAGCAGCGCATCTCCAACTTCCTGCTCTGGCAGGCCGCCTATGCGGAGCTGATGTTCCAACCCGTGCTTTGGCCCGATTTCGGCTTCGATGATTTCAACGCAGCCCTGGCCGCCTATGCCGCGCGGGAACGGCGCTTCGGCGCGCGCACCGGCTGATGGCCCAGCTTGCGGACCTGCGCACGCGCGTCCTGACCGCCTCCCTCATCGCGCCGGCCGCCCTCTTCTGCATGTGGGTGGGGGGCGCCTGGTGGTCGGTCCTCATGCTGCTCTGCGTGGCGGGGCTGGGCTGGGAGTGGGTGCGGCTTTGCGGCGGCTCCTCGCGCCGGCTGCCGGGTGCCCTGGTGCTGGCGCCGGTCCTGGCCGGCGCGCTCTGCGCCGTGGTGAACTGGCCGCTCGCGGGCCTCGTGGTGGTGGCGCTGGGCGCGGTGCTCGCCTGGCGGATGGCGGGCGCCCTGCCGGCGCACTGGCTTGGCTTCGGCGTGCTCTACATCGGCATCGCGGGCATCGCCCTGCTGGAGTTGCGGCATGACGGCGCGGCGGGGCGGGGCAATGTGGTGTTCCTGTTCCTCGTCGTCTGGGCTTCGGACATCGCGGCCTATTTCACGGGTCGCTTCCTGGGCGGGCCGAAGCTCGCCCCCGCGATCTCCCCCAACAAGACCTGGTCCGGCGCCCTGGGCGGGCTTGCCGGCGCGTTGGTGATCGGCGTTTCGGCTGCCTTGGCGCTGGGGGAGGCGGCCCCGCTTGGCGCCACGGCGGCGGTTGCCCTGCTGCTGGGCCTTGCCACCCAGTCCGGCGACATGTTTGAGAGTTGGATCAAGCGGCGCTTCGGCGTGAAGGATTCGTCCGGGCTCCTGCCCGGGCATGGCGGGCTGCTCGACCGGCTGGACGGCGTTCTCGCCGCCGCCCCGGTCGCGGCCCTGATCGGCCTGGCATCCGGGCCGGGGGTTCATGTGTGGAGATGGGTGTGACGGAGACTTCGGCGCGCAGCGTCACCGTGCTCGGCAGCACGGGTTCGATCGGGCGCAGCACCATGGCGTTGCTAGATGCGGCCCGCCCCGGCCAGTTCCGGGTCCGTGCCCTGGTGGCCGGCCGCGACGTGGCGACCTTGGCCGCCCAGGCCCGCGCCCACCGGGCCGAGCTGGCCGTGGTGGCGGATGAGGACTGCTTCGCCGCGCTGAAGGAGGCGCTGGCCGGCTCGGGCGTCGAGGTGGCGGCCGGGGCCGAAGCGGTGATCGAGGCCGCGGGCCGCCCGGCGGACTGGACCATGGCCGCCATTGTCGGCGCCGTGGGCCTCAAGAGCACCATGGCGGCCCTGAAGCGCGGCGGCACGCTGGCGCTGGCCAACAAGGAGAGCCTGGTCTGCGCCGGGCAGATCATCCTCGACCTGGCCACCCAGCATGGCGCCACCCTGCTGCCGGTCGACTCCGAGCACAACGCGATCTTCCAGGCGCTCGACCCGAGCGACCCTCGGGTGATCGAGAAGATCATCCTGACGGCCTCTGGCGGGCCGTTCCGCGACTGGTCCCTCGCCCAGATGCGGACCGCGACACCCGAGCAGGCGGTGCGCCACCCGGTCTGGTCCATGGGGGCCAAGATCAGCGTGGACAGCGCCACCATGTTTAACAAGGGGCTGGAGCTGATCGAAGCCGCCCGCCTCTTCCCCGTGCCCGCCGAGCGGATCGAGGTGCTGGTCCACCGGCAATCCGCGGTCCACGGCATGGTGCAATACAGCGACGGCTCGCTGCTGGCACAGCTCGGCTCGCCCGACATGCGCACGCCCATCGCCCATTGCCTGGCCTGGCCCGGACGCATGGCGGTGGACGTGCCGCGCCTCGACCTCGCGGCCCTCGCGCGGCTGGATTTCGAGTCGCCGGACCCCGTCCGCTTCCCGGCGCTGCGGCTGGCGCGTGCGGCGCTGGCCGACGAGGGCGGGGCGCCCTGCGTCCTCAACGCGGCGAATGAGGTCGCGGTCGGGCGTTTTCTGGAGAAGCGGCTGGGATTCCTGGATATTGCGGCCGTCGTTGAGGACACCCTGGCAGCACTTGCCGGAAGCGCCGTGCCCGATCTTGCTGCCGTGCTGGAATTGGACCAGGCGGCACGCCACATCGCAACCGGCCTGGCCGCCCATCGCGCGGCCGCCTGACGGAGTTGACCTTGCTCGATTTCCTGCCCGACGCCGTGCGCACCATCCTCGCCTTCCTGGTGGTGCTGGGCGTGCTGATCTTCTTCCATGAGCTTGGCCACTACGCCGCCGCGCGCTGGCGCCGGGTGCATGTGGATGCGTTCAGCATCGGATTCGGCCGCGCCTTGCTGCGCTGGACCGACAAGCGCGGCACCGAATGGCGCCTCGCCTGGATTCCGCTCGGCGGCTACGTGAAGCTGCACGGCCAATCCCCCCTGGACGACACGCCGGAGAGCGAGCGCGTGCCGGAGCGCACGGGCGAGACCTTCCACAACAAGCCGGTTCTGGACCGCGCCATCATCGTGGCGGCCGGGCCCATCGCCAATTTCGTACTGGCCATCCTCCTCTTCGCGGGGCTCTTTGCAACGCATGGCGCGCCGCGCGGCCTGACCACCATCTCCGGCGTCGTGCCCGCCTCGGCGGCCGAGCGCGCCGGGCTGCAGGCGGGCGACGTGGTGCTCTCGCTCGATGGCCAGCGCATCACCCGGTTCGACCAGGTTCAGCGTCACATCCAGCCCCGCGCCGGGCAGGAAGTGCAGGTGCGCGTGGATCGCGACGGGCGGGAACTGACGCTGACCGCCGTGCCGGCCGCGCAGGCGCGCGGCGATTCGGCCCCGGTGGGTGTTCTCGGCATCCAGGGCGGGCGGGCGCAATTCGAGCGGCTTGGCCCCATCGACTCGCTCTGGGCCGGCACCGTCCAGACCGCCGATGTCAGCTGGCAGACGCTGGTGGGCATCGGCGAGATGTTCGCCGGCACCCGCAGCCCGAAGGAACTGGGGGGGCCGATCCGCATCGCCGAAGTCTCGGGTGAGGCCGCAACCCTTGGCATCGTGCCGCTGGTGAACCTGATGGCGCTGCTCTCGGTGAGCCTTGCCCTGTTGAACCTGTTTCCGATTCCCCTGCTGGATGGCGGCCACCTGATGTTTTATGCGGCCGAGGCGATCCGCGGGCGTCCCTTGCCGCCGCGGGCGCTGGAATATGGCTTCCGGGCCGGTTTCGCCGTGCTGATCGGGCTTTTTCTGTTTGCAACCTGGAACGATATCGCCCATGGCGGCATTGGCCGCTGGGTCGCAGGATGGATCGGATGAACTTCGACAAACTCTCGGGGTGGCGGCCCCAGGCGCCTGAGGCTATGGTCCGGCCGCTTTCCCGAGGCCGAAACAGGGTGGGTTCCCGTTTGACAAAGAAACTGCATCCGATCCTGCTCGTGGCGGCCGGCCTTACGGTCATGGCGCCCTTGCCGTCCGAGGCGCAGAACCGTCCGCGCAGCGCGCCCGTGCGCGCCGAACAGCCCGGCGGCGCCATCAGCGCCGTCGAGATCCGCGGCAATCAGCGCATCGAGATCGACACCATCCGCAGCTACATGCTGCTCGCCCCCGGCGACCAGTACGACAGCGACCGCGCGGACCGCTCGCTGCGCAGCCTCTTCGCGACCGGCCTGTTCCGCGACGTCAGCATCTCGCGCGACGGCTCGCGTCTGATCGTGACGGTTGTGGAGAATCCGCTGGTCAATCGGGTGGCCTTCGAGGGCAACCGCCGCGTGTCTGACGATAATCTGCGGCCGGAGGTCCAGCTGCGCTCGCGCTCCGTCTTCACGACGCAGATGGTCCAGGCCGACCGCCAGCGAATCCTGGACCTCTACGCCCGCCGTGGCCGCTTCGCCGCGCGCGTCGAGCCGAAGGTCATCGAGCTCGACCAGAACCGCGTGGACGTGGTGTTCGAGATCACCGAGGGCGAAGCCGCCCTGGTGGCGCGCGTCAACTTCGTGGGCAACCGCGCCTATTCGGATGCCCGCCTGGCCGACGTGATCTCCACCAAGCAATCCGCCTGGTACCGCTTCCTCTCCTCGTCCGACACCTTCGATCCGGACCGCCTGAACTTCGACCGCGAGCTGCTGCGCCGCTACTATCTCCGCACCGGCTACGCGGATGTGCAGATCGGTACCGCGACGGCCGAGCTGGCGCCGGACCGCAGCGGCTTCTTCCTGACCTACAATGTCACGGAAGGCCCGCGCTACACCTTCGGCACGGTCGAGATCACCTCGGCCTTCCCGAACCTGAATCCGGCCGACCTGCAGCGCTTCCTCGAAGTCAGCCCAGGCGGCGTCTATAATGGCGACGCGGTGGAGCGCAGCGCGCAGGCGGTGGCCGATGGCGCGAACCTGCGTGGCTTCCCCTTCGTGGACGTGCAGCCGCGTGTCACCCGCGACACCGAGAACAACACGATCAACATCACCTTCGCGGTGAATGAGGCGCCCCGCGTCTTCGTCGAGCGAATCGACATCAACGGCAACACCCGCACACAGGACCGCGTCATCCGGCGCGAATTCCGCTTGGCGGAAGGCGACGCCTTCAACGCGGCGCAGGTCCGCCGCTCGCGCGAGCGGCTGCGCAACCTCGGCTACTTCTCGGATGTGCAGGTCACCAATTCGCCCGGCTCCGCGCCGGATCGCACGATCCTGAACACCCAGGTCGTCGAGCGCGCGACGGGTGAAGTGAGCATCGGCGGCGGCTACTCGACGGATGCGGGCTTCCTGGCCGATGTGGGCCTGCGCGAGCGCAACCTCTCGGGCACCGGCATTGATGCGCGCATCAATGCCACGCTCGCGCAGCGCCGCAGCCAGCTCGACCTCTCGGTCACCAATCCGCAATTCCTCGACCGCAACCTCGCGGTTGGCGCGGATATCTTCTACATCCAACGGAACCTGCAGAACATCTCGCAGTTCAGCGAACGCCGCGCAGGCTTCGCGGTGCGCGCGGGCTATGAGTTCAACGAGCGGCTGCGGCAGTCCTGGTCCTACAGCCTGATCAACCGCGAAGTTTACAACATTCAGCCTGGCGCCTCGATCTACATCCAGGAGCAGGCGGGCACGACGCTGCTGAGCCAGGTGAGCCAGACCCTGGCCTATGACACGCGTGACAACGTGATCGAACCGCGGCGCGGCTACATCCTGCGCCTAGGCACCGATTTTGCGGGCTTGGGCGGTGACGTCTCCTTCTTCCGTGGCCGCTTGGACGGCGCGCTCTTCCTGCCCTTCGAGCAGGTGCTGGGCCACCCGGACTATGTCCTGAGCATCTCGGGCAGCCTCGGCTATATCGAGCCCTGGAGCCCCAATTCGAACCAGGAACGCATCGTGGACCGCTTCTTCCTGGGCGGTGAGAACCTGCGCGGCTTCGCCCTGGCCGGCGCCGGCCCGCGTGACCTCACGACAAATGACGCGCTGGGCGGCCGCCGCCTGTGGACACAGAGCACGGAGATGCGCTTCCCGCTGCCGGGAATCCCCTCCGAGATCGGCCTGATCGGCCGCGCCTTCGTGGATGTCGGGGCGCTTTGGGACACGGTTTCGGGCCCGAACATCGGCACGAGCTCCACGCCGCGCGTGGGCACGGGCGTGGGCATTTCCTGGCGCAGCCCGTTCGGGCTGATCAACATCGACCTGGCGCAGGCGGTGGTGAAGGAATCCTACGACCAGACACAGATCTTTCGTTTTGGCTTCGGGACGCGCTTCTAAGCGCGCTGACAGGTACACGACATGACATCCTTCCGTTACGCGCTCGCCGCCTTGCTCATGGCGTCCGGTCCCGCCCTGGCGCAGCAGAACCAGGAGTGGTTCGTGCCTGGGCAGGGGGGCCAGCGCCCGCAGGGCCAGCAGCAGCAGCAGCGCCCGCCGCAGCAACAGGGCCAGCAGCAGCGCCCACCGGCGGGCCAGCCGGCCCGCCCGGCTGCCCTGCCCGCTGGCACGCCGCCGCCGACCGCGGTCATCGGCATCGTGGACATCCCCGAGATCCAGCGCCTCTCCACCGCCTTCAACCAGGTGCGTGAAGAGATCGAGCGCCGCCGCACCCGCTTGAACGAAGACCTGCAGCGCGAGCAGAATGGCTGGCGCGAGGCGCAGCAGGCGCTCTCGGTGCAGCGCACGCAGATGACGCCCGACCAGATCCGCAACCGCGAGCGCGAACTGCAGGATCGCATCACCGACAGCCAGCGCATCTTCCGCAACCGCAGCCAGGCGATCGAGCAGGCGGCGCAGCAGTCGCTCATGCAGATCGAAGAGGCCCTCGCCGGCGTGGTGCGCCAGGTCGCCGCCAGCCGCTCGGTCAACATCGTGGTGCCGCGCCCGCTCGTCATCATGAACGATCCCGGCTTCGACCTGACGGAAGAGGTGGCGCAGCAGTTCAACCGCACGCTGCGCCAGGTGACGATCGCCCCCGATTCCGATGGCGCCAACCCGCCTGCCCCGCCGACGCCGCCCGCACGCCCGGCCGCGCCCGCGCAACAACCGCGCCGCAACTAAGCGCCAGCAGGACGGGCACGGGGCCGGCATGGCGGACGACAGACGATTCCTGGGCCCCCCGCGCCTCACCGCGTTGGCCGCCATTCTTGCGGCCGCGGGTGTAGACGGCCCGGGTGACCCGGATCGCGTCTTCGACGGCGTGGCACCGCTCGACACGGCGACACCCTCCCAGGTGAGCTTCTGCGAGGGACGCGCCTATCGGGAGGCGCTGGCACAGACCGCGGCCGGGCTCGTGCTCGTCGCCCCGGACCTGGCGGAGCTGGTGCCACCCGCCAGCATCGCGGTCATCTGCCGCGCTCCCGCGCTGGCCTTCGGCCGCGTGGCCGCGCTGTTTCATCCGGTGCCCGCGGCCAGCGGGCAGATCCACCCCTCCGCCATCATTCACCCCGAGGCCGCGATCGGCGAGGGCACTGAGATCGGTGCCGGCACGGTGATCGGGGCCGGGGCCGAAATCGGCCGGAACTGCCGCATCGGGACCCTCGTTGCGATCGGCGAGATGGTGGTGCTGGGGGATGACTGCATCATCCACAGCCATTGCAGCGTGACCCATGCCGTGCTGGGCCGCGGCGTGGTCCTGCATCCGGGCGCGCGCATCGGGCAGGAAGGCTTCGGCTTCAACACCACCGCCGATGGCCGCTTCATCACCGCGCCGCAGCTGGGCTCCGTCCGGCTGGGTGACGCGGTGGAGGTCGGCGCCAACAGCTGCGTGGACCGCGGCGCGCTGGGCGAGACGGTGCTCGGCCCCGGCACGCGCATCGATAACCTCGTGCAGATCGGCCACAACGTCCGGACGGGGCGCGGCTGCGTCCTCGTCTCGCAGGTCGGCGTTTCCGGCTCGACCACGTTGGGCGACTATGTGCAGGCGGGCGGGCAGGCAGGCCTGACCGGCCATCTGAACATCGGCAGCAAGGTGCGCATCGGCGCCCAGGCGGGCGTGATGAACGACGTGCCGCCGGGCATCGAGGTGCTCGGCTCCCCCGCCGCCCCCAAGAAGGAGGCGATGCGCGCGATGTTGGTCCTGAAGCGCCTCGGCAGCGAATCCCGCCCCGCGGCCAGGCAAAAACCGGAGTGATGGAGATGGATGAGGCCGCCCCGCCGAGCGCCGTGATCGACAGCTACAACATCGCGCAGATCATGCGCGCCATCCCGCACCGCTATCCCTTCCTGCTGATTGACCGCGTGGTGGACATCGTCGTGGGCGAGTCCGCCGTCGGCGTGAAGAACGTCTCCATCAACGAGAACTTCTTCCAGGGCCATTTCCCCTCGGAGCCGGTCATGCCGGGCGTTTTGCTGATCGAGAGCATGGCGCAGACGGCGGCCGTCCTCGTCGTCGCGACGCTGGGGCCCGACGCCGAGGGCAAGCTCGTCTATTTCATGTCCATCGAGGGTGCCAAGTTCCGCCGCCCCGTCGTGCCGGGGGATCAGGTGATGGTGCATGTGACGAAGGTGCAGCGCCGGATGAACGTCTGGAAGTTTTCGGGCCAGGCCAAGGTGGACGGCCAGATCGTGGCCGAGGCGACCTACGCCGCCATGATCCGGGACCGGTGAGCCCCGTGGACCGCATCTCCGGCACGGCGCAGATCCATCCCTCCGCGATCATCGAGGCCGGCGCCCGCATCGGCGCGGGCTGCCGCATCGGCCCCTATTGCGTCATCGGCGCCTCCGTCGTGCTGGAGGAGGGAGTGGAACTCGCCTCCCACGTCGTGATCGAGGGGATGACCACGATCGGCGCCGAGGCGAAGCTCTCGCCCTTCGCCTCGGTCGGCCTGCCGCCGCAGGACCTGAAATACAAGGGGGAACCCACGGGCGTCGTCGTCGGCGCGCGCAGCCAGCTCCGCGAACATGTGACGGTGCATCGGGGCAGCGTGGGCGGCCAGGGCATGACGCGCATCGGGGCCGATTGCCTGCTGATGGCGTGCAGCCATGTCGGCCATGACAGCCGCCTGGGCGACCGCGTGATCCTGGCCAACAATGTGATGCTGGGCGGCCATGTGCAGCTTGGCGAGCAATGCTTCCTGGGTGGCGGCTCGGCCATCCACCAGATGGTGCGCGTGGGCCGTCACGCCATGGTGGGCGGCCTCGCCGGTGTCACCAACGACATCCCGCCCTTCGGCAATGTCTTCGGCCTGCCGGCGCGCCTTGTCGGCCTCAATGTGGTGGGCCTGCGCCGCCGCGGCTTCTCGCGCGAGAACCTGCACGCGCTGCGCTCGGCCTTCCGGCTGCTGTTCAGCGACCCCGGCACCTTCGCCGCCCGCATGGACGCGGCCGAGCAGCGTTTCGCGGGCGACGTGCTGGTGGAGGAGGTGCTGGCCTTCCTCCGTTCCGAGGACCGCAAGCGCGAGCTCATCCGCCCCGGCCGCATGGCCGCCGAACTGGGCGGTGACGAGGAAGAGGCTTGAAGCTCGGCCTGGTCGCCGGCGGCGGCCCCTTCCCCGCCCGCGTGGCCGCGGCCGCAACCGCCCGCGGGCATGACGTCTTTGTTGTGCTGCTGCGCGACTTCCATGACGACCCGGGCCTGCGCAGCTACCCCCACCTGGAGGAGCGCGTGGGCGCGGGCGGCGCCATCATCCAGCGCCTTCGCGCCGAAGGCATCACGCATCTCGTCCTCTGCGGCAGGGCGAAGCGCCTCTCGCCGCTGACGCTCTGGCCCGATGCCTGGATGGCCAAGGTCATCGCGCGGCTGGGCAAGGCGGTGTTTGCAGGTGACGACACGCTGCTGCGCAACTTCATTGCCATCCTCGGTGAGGAAGGCTTCGAGGTCGTGGCGCCCCAATCGCTGCTGCCCTCCAGCACCGCCGCGGCCGGATTGCTGGCGGGCGAGGCGCCGGACGAGTTGGCACGGGCCGACATCATCCGCGGCATCGGCGTGCTGCGGGCGCTGGCCGATCACGATGTGGGCCAGTCCATCGTGGTGCAGCAGGGGCTGATCCTCGGCATCGAGGCGGTGGAGGGCACGGATGCGCTGCTGGCACGCGCCGCGAGCCTCCGGCGCGACGGGCCGGGCGGCGTGCTGGTGAAGCTCGCGAAGCCGCAGCAGGAACTGCGCGTGGATGCGCCGGTTATCGGCTCCATCACCGTGCGCCACGCGGCCGAGGCGGGGCTGCGCGGCATCGCCATCGAAGCGGGCCGCACCATATTGGCCGATGGCGAGGGGCTGCAGGCGGAAGCCCGCAAGCATGGCCTCTTCGTCGTCGCGATCGAACCCGAGGCCTTTGCGCGCTGAGCGCGACCTCATCCAGGAGAGAGACGATGGACCATCCCTTCCGCTACCTGCACACCATGCTCCGCGTGGGCGACCTCGATCGCAGCGTGGCCTTCTACACCACCCATCTCGGCATGCGGGAATTGCGCCGCAATGACGTGCCGGACGGCAAGTACACGCTGGTCTTCCTCGGCTATGGCGATGAGAAGACCGAGACGGTGCTGGAGCTGACCTACAATTACGGCGTCACCTCCTACGAGATGGGCGGCGCCTTCGGGCACCTCGCGGTCGGCGTGCCCGACATCTACGGCGTCTGTGAGCAGATGCGCGCGGCCGGCGTGAAGATCTCGCGCGAGCCGGGGCCGGTGAAGTTCGGGACCACGCTGATCGCCTTCATCGAGGACCCCGACGGCTACAAGATCGAGCTGATCCAGCGGAAGTAGGCCGCATCCGCTGGCCCGGCATGCGCCGGGCCAGCGTGACGCTCAGAGGTGCTTCACCAAAAATTCCGCCGTGCGGCCATTGGCGATGGTGGCCGCCCGCGCATCCCAGGCGTGGCCGCCCATGCGGGCAAAGGCGTGGTCCACGCCCGGATAGACGTGGCAGGTCACCTTGGGGTGGCCGGCCAGACCCTCCACGATCGCCTTCTGCGCGGCCGGCGGCACGAACTTGTCGAGCTCGGCGATGTGCATCAGCAGCGGACCCCGCATGCCCGGCGCATCGGCCAGAAGTACCTCGATGCCGACGCCGTAGTAGCTGACATTGCAGTCGGCATCGGTGTGCGCCGCCGTCTTGAAAGCCATGCGGCCACCCAGGCAGAAGCCCGTGGTGCCGACCTTGCCATTGGCGCCCGGTAGCTTGCGCGCCGCGGCGATGGTGGCCTTCAGGTCCTCAAGGCCCTTCTCCTGGTCGAAGCCGTTGAACAGCGCGAAGGCGCGGTCCCATTGCGCCTGGCCCGCATCGGGGTCGAGTTGCACACCCGGTTCCTGGCGCCAGAACAGGTCGGGGGCGACCGCGATGAAGCCCATATCGGCCACCCAGGCCGAGAGCGAACGCATGGCCGCGTTGATGCCGAAGATCTCCTGGATCATGACCACGACGCCCGTGGGCTCCTGTGTCTTCGGGGTCACAACCAGGCAGTCAAATGAGCCGCTGCCGTCGGTTGCGGCGATCTTGATGGTGGACATGGCGTCATCTCCCTTGGCGCAAACCTCGATGGCCGCCATGTAACCGAGGATGGATCGTCGCGCCATGCTCACCTCGGTGACACTGGGCCTGTCAGCCCCCGCCATGGCACGGGCGGCGACGGAGCCCGGCCTTGCGGCCGCGGGCTGGGCCCATGGCGAGTATGACGGCATCCGCCCCGCCAATTTCCGCAGCCTGCCCGACGGCGTGGCGCTGGAGGGCCAGGGTGCCGGCAGTTTCGTCTGGCGCCGCGTCGAGGGCACGCCCGCCTGCCTCACCTGGCGCTGGCGCGTGGATGCGGCCCCCCCGCCGACCGACCTCACCCGGCGCGGCGGCGATGACCGTGCGGTCGCCATCGCGGTCGGCTTTCAGGGGTGGCCCAGCCGCTCCACCGTGTGGCAGCGCATGCAGCATGGCGTGGCCCAGGCGCGCGCCGGCAGCCACGCCCTGCCGCGCAGTGTGCTCATCTACGTCTGGGGCGGCACGGGCCAGGAGCCGCCGAGCTTCTACAGCCCCTGGCTGAGCGGCCTCGGCAAGGTGCGCATCCTTCGCCCGGCGCAAACGCCGACCGGCCGCTGGTACGAGGAGCGCGTGGACCTGGCCCGCGATTGGCGGGAAGCCTTCATCGGTGACCCGCCGCCCTTGCAGGAAATTGCGATCGGCACCGATGCCGACGATACACAAGCCCGGATTTCCGCCATGGTGGAGCGGATCCGCTTCACGCGCTGCGCCTAGGAGAGAAGATGCCCATCGAACGCAAGGAATTCCGGGACGCGATGGCGCGGCTGCCGGCCGCCGTGAACATCGTCACCACCGATGGCCCGGCCGGGCTGGGCGGCTTCACCGCGAGCGCGGTCTGCAGCGTGACGGACAGCCCGCCCACCCTGCTGGTCTGCATGAACCGCAGCGTCTCCTCCTGCGAGGCTTTCCGGCAGAATGGCGTGCTGGCCGTGAACACGCTCTGCGGCACCCACCAGGACCTTTCGACGGTCTTTGCCGGCTTCACCGGGGTGGACGGGCCGGCGCGCTTCAATTCAGGTGCCTGGCGCAAGCTGCACACCGGCGCCCCGGTGCTGGAGGGCGCGCTGGTCGCCTTCGACGCGCGCATCACGGACGTGGTCGAGAAGGGCACGCATCTCGTGATGTTCGCCGAGGTCGAGGCGATCCGCACCGTGGAAGGGCTTGAGGCGGCTCTGCTCTACTTCGCGCGTGATTACCACCTGGTCGGCGGGGCGGCGTGACGCCCTACCACTCGCCGTAGAACACGCCGGCCGCCTTGTGCCGGTCGGTGCGGAACTCCGCCTCGGCCCAGGTCAATGTGGTGCGGCATTTCAGCTGCGTGGCCCAATCCAGCAGCTTCTCCCGCATCGCCATGCGCACCGCCTCCAGCGCCGGATCGGCGCCGAGGTCGAAGAACTCCTCGGGGTCGGCCGCCAGGTCGTAGAGCTGCGGGGCCAGGCCGCTGGTCCAGTGGATGTATTTCCAACGGGCATCGCGGATCATGAAGGCGCGGTGCTGGCCGGTCGGCAATCCGAGGCGCCGGCGGGCGCCGCGGAAGGTCCAGTCCAGCTCGCTCACCACGCAATCGCGCCACGCCGTCGCCGTGCCACGCGTGAGCCCGAGCAGCGAGCGGCCCTCCAGCACATGCGTCGGCACCTCCAGCCCCAACGCATCGAGGATGGTGGGTGCCACGTCGATCGCCTCGACGAAGCGCTCCTCCACCGTGCCACGCGTGGCGTCCGCCTCGGGTGCCGGATCGTAGAGCAGAAGGGGCACGCGCTGGATGCAGTCGTGGAATAGCTCCTTCTCGCCCAGCCAGTGGTCGCCGAGGTAATCGCCATGGTCGCTGGTGAAGATGACCATCGTGTCCTTCCAGCGGCCGGTCTCTTCCATCAGCGCCCAGATCCGGCCCAGATGCGCATCCACCTGGCTGATCAGCCCCTGATAGGCCGGGCGGACGGTCGCGATGCATTCGTCCAGCTGGAAGCTTTGCGCCACCTCTTCGTTCTGGAATTCGCGCAGCATGGGATGCACCGCGTTGCCACGCTCGGCCGGGTGGCGCTGGACGGGCAGGCATTGCTCGGGCGTGTACATCGCGTGGTAGGGCGCGGGCGCGATATAGGGCCAATGCGGCTTCACATAGGAGAGGTGGAGTACCCAGGGCGCCTCGCCCTGCTCCCGGATGAAGCGCAGCGCCTGGTCCGTGGTGTAGGCCGTTTCGCTGTGTTCCTCGCGCACCCGCGCCGGGTGGCGGGCGTTGCGCATCTTCCAGCCGTTCAGCACCTCGCCCGTCTCGGTCTCGACAGCGATGACATGCTCGGTCCAGGGGTCGGGGCTGTCATAGCCCTGCGCGCGCAGCCAATCGGCATAGGCGTTCTCGGTCTCGGCGTGGTGGCCGTCATGCCGGTCCACCAGGGTGAACCAGCCCTCGCGCAGCAGCACCGCCAGCTCATCCTGGCCGTCCAGCAGCAGGCGCTTCATGCCATGGGCGTCGGGCAGCATGTGCGTCTTCCCCGCCAGCGCGAGCGTTCGTCCCGCTTGGCGCAGGTGCCAGCCCAGCGTCACCTCGCCCACGCCGAGCGGCACGCGGTTGTGCGTCGCGCCGTGGCTCGCGACGTAGCGGCCCGTGTAGAAGCTCATCCGCGAGGGGCCGCAGATGCCCGACTGCACGTAGGCCTGGTTGAAGCGCACCCCGCGCGCCGCCAGCGAATCCATGTTCGGCGTCTTCAGGAAGGGATGGCCCGCGCAGCCGAGGTGATCCCAGCGAAGCTGATCGCACATGATGAAGAGCACGTTTTTCGCGGGCATTGGCGTTTCCCTGAGACGCGGCCATCCTAGCGCGAACACCGCTTGAGGAAATGCCATGCCCCGCTTCACCACCCTCACCCCCGAGGCCATGACGCCCCGCCAGCGCGAAGTGGCCGAAAACATCGGCGCCGGCGCGCGCGGCGGCCTGCGCGGCCCTTTCCCCGCCTGGCTGCACAGCCCCGAGATGGCGGACGCCATGCAGCGCGCCGGCCGCTTCATGCGCTGGGGCAGCAGCTTCCCCGCGCGGCTCTCGGAGCTCGCCATCCTCATCACCGCCAAGCGCTATCGCGCGCGCTATGAATGGTTCGCGCACCATCCGCTGGCGCTGGAAGGCGGCCTGAAGCCCGAGATCGCCGAGGCCGTGCGCCTCGGCCAGCCGCCCCAGGGCATGGCGGCGGACGAGGCGGCGGTGCACCGCTTCTGCACCGAACTGCACGCGGATGGCGATGTGAGCGACGCCGCCTTCGAGACGGCCAAGGCCATGTTTGGCGAGGCGGGCGTGGCGGAACTGCTCGGCATCTGCGGCTATTACACGGCGGTCGGGCTCACGCTGAACGTGGCGCGCGTGCCGCTCCCCGAGGGCACCCCCGACCCCTTCGGCGGGTGAGGCTTCCAACGCGCCCTGCCTTCGGCTAGGAAGACAGCGGCGTGGACCCGTAGCTCAGCTGGATAGAGCGCTGCCCTCCGAAGGCAGAGGTCGATGGTTCGAATCCATTCGGGTCCGCCACTCCCCCCTTTGATCGGTCGTAGCGGCAGCGCCTCCGGCCGGCGCGTGCCCGAATTCCTCGCGCCTCTTCCATCACAGCGCCGAAGCCTCGCCACGCCCTCGCATGCAACCGCCACCAAGGCAGCGCTTTATTCGCAGCACAGGCGGGGCGCGCCCGGCGTGCGGCTTGGCGCGGCCCATGGAGTTTCATCATGGCGAATTGGAACATGAGCAGAAACTGCTCCGCCAGCAGGATGCCCTGGCCCGCTTCGGGGAACATGCGCTGCGTTCGGATGATCTGACCGAAATTCTGCAGGAGGCCTGCGGCCTGGTGGGCGAGGCCCTGGGAACGGACCTCGCCAAGGTCATGGAACTCCAGGAGGACGGCGTCACCCTGCTGGTCAAGGCCGGTGTCGGCTGGCAGCCCGGCGTGGTCGGAGAGGTCACGATCAGGGCGGAACAGGGATCGTCGGAGGGCCATGCCCTGCATACGGGCGAGGCTGTCGTCTCAGCGGATATCGATGCCGAGGATCGCTTCGAATACGCAGCCTTCATCCGGGAGGCGGGTGTCAGGGCGCTGGTGAATGTGCTGATCATCGGCGCCGAACATCGGCCGCCCTATGGCATCCTCCAGGTGGACAGCCGCGAGCCCCGGCAGTTCACCGGGGAGAACATCCAGTTCCTGCGCAGCTACTCCAACCTTCTCGCCGAGGCGGTCGCGCGGCTGCGCACGATGGCGGCCATGCGGGAAGCGACGGCGAGGCTGCGCGAAAGCGAGGAGCGGTTCCAGCAATTCGGCGCGGCCTCCTCCGATGTCCTGTGGATCCGCGACGTCGGCGACATGCAGTTCGAGTATGTCAGCCCGGCCATCGAGACGGTCTACGGTGTGGGCCGCGCCCAGGTGCTGGACGGGGACAGTCTGGCGAACTGGGCCCGGCTGATCACCCCCGAGGACCGCGCGCAGGTCCTCCGCAGGCTCGATCGCGTGCGCGAGGGCGACCGCGTGATCCAGGTGTACCGCATCGAGCGCCCGAGCGATGGCGATCTTCGCTGGATCCGCGACACCAGCTTCCCCCTCTTCGACAAGGCGGGGCATGTGCAGCGCGTGGGTGGCATCGGCCAGGATGTGACGGAGGAGCGCGCCTTCGCGGCACGCCTCGAGGTGCTCGTCGCCGAGCTCCAGCACCGCAGCCGAAACATCATGGGCGTGGTGCGGGCAATCGCCGGCAAGACGCTCTCGGGCAGCGCGTCGCTCGAGGACTCCCGGGAGCGCTTCCAGCGCCGTCTCGCCGCCCTGTCGCGCGTGAACGACCTGCTATCGCGCCTCGAGGACAATGACAGGATCGCGTTTGACGAGCTGATCCGGACCCAGTTGTCGGCGCATGGCGTCCTCGAAGGTGCGGCCGGCGGCCCGCGCATCATCCTCGATGGTCCGGCCAGGGTCAGCCTGAAATCGGCCACGGTGCAGACGCTGGCGCTCGCGCTGCACGAGCTTGCGACCAATGCCCTGAAATACGGCGCATTGCGCGCCCCGGATGGCGAGCTTTCCATCCATTGGCGCATGGAGTCCGGCGTGGAGGGCGAACGCCGCCTGCATGTCAAATGGCGAGAGCGCGGCCTCGCGGTGCCACCGCCGCCAGAGGGCGTCCGGCGAATGGGCTATGGGCGGGAACTGATCGAACGGGCCCTGCCCTATCAGCTCCAGGCCGAGACCACCTAATCACCTCGACCAGCAGGGGGTGCGGTGCACGATCAACCTCCCGATCTCCTCCCGGATGGGAGATGCCCATGCCTGATCAGGACGCTCCGGCGTGGCTCAGCGGACGCTCGATCCTGGTGGTCGAGGACGAATTCCTGCTGGCGGAGGATCTCCGCGAGCAGCTGGTCCTGGCCGGCGCCGCGGTGATCGGCCCTGTTGCGACGCTGGCCAAGGCGCTGGATCTGATTGCGGCGGGTGTCGCCCTGGATGCCGCACTCCTCGACGTCAATCTGGGGGGGCAGAAGGTGTTCCCGCTGGCGGATCTGCTTTAGGAACAGGGCGTTCCCTGCGTCTTCGTGACCGGCTACGACCGCAGCATGATTCCCGCCGCCTACAGCAATATCCGGATTTGCCGGAAGCCTGCGAGCGCACGCGAAGTCGCCAACGCCCTCGCATCCGTCTGACCGCGGTCTGCCCATGGCGGCAACGAAGCCCCGCAATCCCGCGGCCGCCCTGGCGCGCAACCTTCGCCGCTCTGTGCGGTTGGTCGGTCGGGCGGCCCCGACTCCGGGGCACGCCCCGCTTCAGCGCCAAGGAGCCGCGAGATGGCACGCCGACCCAGCTGGCAGGGACATTTGCGCCTCTCGCTCGTCGCTTGTCCGGTATCCCTCTTCCCGGCCACCACCACGGCCAATGACGTCAGCTTCCGCCTGATCAACCCGAAGACCGGCCACCGCGTCCGCCAGCAGATGGTGGACCAGGAAGGCGGCGAGGTGGCGCGCAAGGACCTGGTGCGTGGCTATGAGTTCGAGAAGGACCAGTATGTCCTTCTCACGGAGGAGGAGTTGCGCGCCGTCCGGCTCGAGAGCACGCGCACCATCGATATCGAGCGCTTCGTGGCCGCCGCCGAGATCGACCGGGTCTGGTGGAACGACCCCTATTACCTCGCCCCCGAGGGCAAGGCCGGGCTCGACGCCTTCCAGGTGATCCGCGCCGCGCTGGAGGAGAGCGGCAAGCTCGCCATCGGGCGCGTGGTGCTGAGCACGCGCGAGCGGATCGTCGCCATCGAGCCGCGCGGCGCGGGCATGCTGCTCACCACCCTGCGCAGCCATGACGAAGTGCACGATGCGGAGGAGATCTTCGAGGACATCCCGAAGCCCCGGCGCGACACCGCGATGATCGAGATCGCGCAGCGCATCATCGCCCAGCAGGAAGGCCCCTGGGACCCGAGCCAGTTCAAGGACCGGTACGAGGATGCCCTGCGCGAATTGATCCGGCAGAAGCAGGAGAGCGGTGGTGCCGCCATCGCCGCCCCGCCGCCGCGCGACGACAATGTGATTGACCTGATGGAGGCGCTGCGACGCAGCCTGGAACAGGGCGGGCCGGCGTCCAAGCCGCCCACCAAACCCGCCACCAAGCCGGCAGCCCGCAAGCGCCGCAAGGCCGGCTGATGGCGACGGCGCCGCTGCAGGACTACGCCGCCAAGCGTGACCTCCGCCGCTCGCCTGAGCCGGCGGGCGTGGTCACGCAGCCGGGCCCGCGCCTCGCCTTCGTCGTGCAGCGGCACGCCGCGCGGCGGCTGCACTACGACCTGCGGCTGGAGTGGGGTGGCGTGCTCAAATCCTGGGCCGTGACCCGCGGCCCCTCGCTCGACCCGGCCGACAAGCGCCTCGCGGTCGAGGTCGAGGACCATCCGGTGGCCTATGGCGATTTTGAGGGTGTCATTCCCGCCCCTGGATACGGCGCGGGCACGGTGCAGCTCTGGGACCGGGGTGCCTGGGCACCGTTGCATCCCGAGACCGTGGAGGCGGACCTCGCCAAAGGCGAACTGAAATTCGTCCTGGTCGGCGAGAGGCTGAAGGGCGGCTTTGTCCTGGTGCGCATGCGCGGCCGCAGGAGGGACGACGATGGCCGGCACAACTGGCTGCTCATCAAGGAGCGCGACAGCATGGCCCGCCCCGGTGAGGGTGATGCGGTGCTTCAGGCCGCGACCTCCATCGTCAGCGGGCGCACCCTGGAGCAGATCGCGTCGGGCGTCACGGCCATGCCGGATTTCCTACCGCCGCAGCTTTGCACGCTGGCCGCGACACCGCCCTCCGGTGCGGCATGGGTCCATGAGTTGAAGCTGGACGGCTACCGCCTGCAATTGCGCGTGCAAGGCGGGCGGGCCGTCCTGCGCACCCGCACGGGCCTCGACTGGACGGCGCGCTTCCCGGCCATTGCGAGCGCCGCGGCAGCCCTGCCCGACGGCATCCTGGATGGCGAGGCGGTGGCGCTGGATGCAGAGGATCAGCCGAGCTTCGGCCTGTTGCAGGCGGCGCTCGCTGGGACCAGCAAGACGCCCCTCCTCTTCATCGCCTTCGACCTGCTGCATGACGGCCAGGCCGATCTGCGCCCGCAGCCCCTGCATGCCCGCAAGGCGGCGCTGCGGGCGCGCATGCCCGCAGGCCCCGGCGGCACGCTCCGGCACCTGCCGGATTTCGCCGCAGCCGGTGAGGCCGTCCTCACCTCCGCCTGCCGGCTGGGCATGGAGGGGATCGTCTCCAAGCGGCGTGATGCGCCCTACAGCGAGGGGCGGACGGGCGGCTGGGTGAAGGCCAAGTGCCGTGGGCGGGAGGAATTCGTCGTCGGCGGCTGGTCGCGCGGGCAGTCCGCCCATGGCCTTGGCGCGCTGCTGCTGGGCAGTCACCGCAGCGGGCGCCTCGCCTATGTCGGCCGCGTCGGCACGGGCTTCAACCAGTCCACGGCGCGCGACCTGCTTCGCCGGCTGGAGGGCTTGACGCTCCTCCACTCGCCCTTCATCGGCCCACAGCCGGCGAACCGGCAGGGCGTGACCTGGACGCGACCCGAACTGGTGGTGGAGGTGGCGCATGCCGGCTGGACCGAGGATGGGTTGCTCCGGCATGCGAGCTTCCAGGGCGAGCGCGAGGACAAGCCCGCGGCGGAGGTCGCGTCCGCTCCGCAGGCACCCGCCGTGACGCGCCGCAGCCCTGCCCTGACGCATCCGGAGCGCGTCCTCTGGCCCGCGACGGCGACGACGCCCGCCCTCACCAAGGCCGACCTCGCCGCGCACTACGCCCGCTTCGCCGACCGCATCCTGGCAGAGGTCGCGGGGCGACCGCTCTCCATCCTGCGCGCGCCTGAAGGGATCGAGGGCGAGTTGTTCTTCCAGCGTCACGCCATGCGCGGACAGTCCCCGCTCATCGGCAGCGTTGTCATCGAGGGCCAGCCCCGCCCCTATATGCGAATTGATGACGCCGCCGGCCTCGCCGCGCTGGCCCAGGTATCGGCGGTGGAGTTGCACCCCTGGGGCTCGCGCGCCGATGAGCCGGAAGTCGCCGATCGCCTGGTCTTCGACCTCGACCCCGCGCCGGATCTCCCCTTCGACGCGGTGGTGAAGGGCGCGCAGGAGCTGCGCCGGCGCCTGGAGGCCCTGGGGCTGAAGCCCTTCCCGCGCGTCACCGGCGGCAAGGGGCTGCACCTTGTCGTGCCGCTCGCATCGGGCGGAGAGGCACCCGCATGGGACATGGTGAAATCCTTCGCGCGCCTGGTCTGCGCGCTGATGGAGCAGGACGACCCGGCCCACTACACGACCAAGCTCTCCAAGCGCCTGCGCACGGGCCGCATCTTCCTGGACTATCTCCGCAATGACCGGCTGGCGACCGCCATCGCCAATTTCTCACCACGCGCCCGGCCCGGCGCACCGGTGGCGCATCCGGTCAGCTGGGCGATGGTGAAGCGTGGGCTGGATCCAGCCGGCTATCGCCTCTCGGACCTCGCGGCAAAGCCGCTGCCGCGCGACCCATGGCGGGGCTACGCAACCGCCGCGCGGCCAATCGCGGCCGCGATGCGTCAGCTCACGCGCGCGCCATCTCCCTCCGGATGAACCGGGAAGGCGATGTTGCAGACGAGCCCCGTCGGCTCCCAGCGGCGCGTGACCTGCCCGCCGAGCTGCCCCTGCAGAAGGGAGTCGATCAACTGCGTGCCGAAGCTCGCGCGCGGCGGCGGCCCTTCAAGGTGCGGCTCGGCCAGCTCCCGCCATTCCAGATGAACCGCACCCTCCCTGAGGCTCCAGCGCAGCTCCAGCCGCCCGGCCGGCCGCGCAAGCGCCCCGTATTTCGCCGCGTTGGTGGCAAGTTCGTGCAGCGCCATGGAGAGCGGCTGGACCATGTCCATCTCGAGCATGATGGCAGGGCCTTCTATCAGGATGTCTCCATCGCCCTCCTTCCGGAACGGCGCCAATTCTTCCTCGATGACTTGGCGCAGCGCGGCACCCCGCCAACGCTGCCGGCCGAGCAGACCCATGGTCCGCGCCAACGCACCGATGCGGCCCTGCAGCGCCTCCTTCAGGGCAGCCACGCTGGTGGCATCGGTCATTCGCAGCAGGCTCATCACGACGGCCAGCGCATTCTTAGCGCGGTGTTCGACCTCATGCGCGAGCATCGCCGCGCGCTCCTCCGCCTGCTTGCGCTCCGTCGCGTCATAGGCGACGCCGAGCAGACGTCCATCGTCATTGCCCGGCACCGGCAGCAGCTTGGCGCGCGCGACGATCCAGATGGCCTCCGCTTCCTGTTCGGGCCCTGGGCGAATGATGCGGAACTCGGTGCGGAGCAGGCCGGATGAGAGGGAGGCCGCCAACTCGCCCAGCACGCGCGAGCGATCATTCGGATGGATGCGGCGCAGTGCCGCAGCCAGGCGGAGCTGGCCGGCCGCGGCGTCGAAACCCCAAAGTCGCATCATCGCGGCGGAGCAGCTCAGCCGCGGGCTGGGGCGGCGCCACTCCCAGTTGCCGATGCTCAGTGCCTCCTGCGCGAGGCGCAGCTTGGCGTCGCTTTCCGCCAGCGCCTGCTCCGTCGTGCGCAGCGGTGTCACATCCACATGCGCGCCGCGCATCAGCACGGCCCGGCCCTCGTCGTCGCGGTCGATCTCGCCGCGCGCCGCGATCCAGCGGACGCCGCCGTCGGGGCGGATGATCCGGTAGGACTGCGCGTAGCTCGTCACGCCGCTCTCGGGCGAGAGGGCGTGGCGGAGCATGCTGTCGGCCCGGGCCCGGTCGTCGGGATGAAGGCGCGCGACCCAGTCGGCATGCGTCTCAAACACCGCCTCGGGCGGCAGGCCATGGATCTCGAGATACTCGCGGGAGCGGATGTTGTCGCCCGTGCTCAGGTCGTACTCGAAGGTGCCGACAAGGCCGAAGCGGTGCGCCCGGGTCAGACGGTCCAGATTGGCCGCGACCGCGGCCGCAAGCCGGGCATTGACGCGGCCAAGGCGCGCCTGGTCGGCCCGGACGCGAAGGCTGAGCGCGAGCAGGCCGACGGTGGCGGGAATCCCGAACATCAGGTGCACGGCCATGGCCCCGCGCCACTCCGCGACGAGTTCGGCGCGACGGCGGCGGCTTGTCGCGTAGACCGCAAACCCGTTGAGCCGCCGGGCCGCAGCAATGCCGGGTTCGCCCCCCGCGAGGCTCAGGGCGGGATACAGTGCGAAGGCGGCGCCGCTCGCAACAACGTCGTAGAAGCCGCTTTGGGAATGCACCGGCGGCAGCAGCGTGACCTGCCCTGTGCTGCGCGTCAGCACGTGGCCATCGGGACGCACCAGCGCCAACGTATCCGCGACTGGCCCGCTGACGCGGCGGAAACCATCGGCCAGCGCATCGGGCCGGATCGTGACAACAACCACGCCTCCGCCGGCGCCGTCAGTGGGCGCATCGCGCGGGCGGGCCATGGCAAAGGTCAGTTCCCCATCGAGGGGCCCGAAGAGCGGCTGGCTGACCAGCACCTCGCCTTGTGCAGTGGCCGCCAGCGCGGCGAAGGCGGGGGCCGCCGCCAAAGCTGCGCGTGGCACGGGAAAGAGCTGCGAGGAAACCAGTGGCGCGCCCTCCGCGTCGAGGACGAAGACGGCATGGCTGCGCATGACCTGGGCCAGCAACCGCCGCAACTCCTGGTGCAGATCGGCTTCACGCTCGCGAATTTCTGAATCGGACAGGGTACGGAGCCCATCATTCACGCGCTCCGCCAATGCCATGAAGCTCTCCAGCGCGCGCTCGGCGTATTCGGCGCCTGCATCCGCGGCCCGCGTCAGCTCCGCCTCGGCGGAGCTGCGCACATCCCGCCATTCCAGGCGCGCCGCGACGAGCAGCATCATGAAGGGAACCAGCAGGACGGCGAGCGGGAGATAGCGCGCCAAGCGGGGCAGGCGCGCGGCGCGCTCCATCGCGGCGACGGGCAGCGAGGCTGATGCGATGGCCTCTTTGCTCAACCTTTCTCCCCGGTCGAAATCGGCAAGGTGCATGAAGGTCAATTTCGGAACGTCTTGACGCAAATTCTGAAAAATTTACGCAACAACGATGACCAGACCTGCCTAATGGGCCCTGCTACACGTCGTCTTCCGCATCGTATTATCTGGCTGCTCGCCGCAGCGGAAACAAGGGAATTCGCGCACCGCATGAACGCTCATCGCGGCGCGAACGGGCGCTGTGCACACAGAAATCCAGCCAGGGTCGAAACCCGGCTGGATTGCTTATCCTTCGACGTCAGCCTCCGACAACGCGCCGCATCGGCACCTGCCGCACCTTCGTGACGCGCAGTCGCAGGCCGCTAGGCCGAGCGGCGGCGCCGCGGCGCAGGCGTTGGCATCTCCTGCTCGTCCTCCTCGCCGTCGCTGAGCGCGGCAGCCATCAGCTCCTTCTGGGTGAGCGTGGTGAGCCTCACATCGGTCGCCTTTTCTTCGGCGAGGATCCCCTTCAGCAGGTTCGCCACCTCGTCCTCGCCCAGCGCCTGCGCCAGCGCGATGTCGGTCCCATAGGCGGCGATCTCGTAGTGCTCGATGCGCTGCATGCTGGCGACCAGGACGAGGTCGAGCAGCGCGCCCTTCTCATGCTCGCCCGCGGCCTCCGTCGCTTCCTCAACGAGGCCCTTCATCGCCATGCAGGTCTTGCGCCCAGCCTTGGCCTTGAGCAGGCCAAGCGCCTCCTCGACACGGCTGATCTGCTCCATCGTCTGCTGGATATGCTCCTCGATCCCCGCCTTCAGCGAGGGAGAGGTGGCGAGCCGTGCGGATTTCTTCATGCAGGCGAGTGCCTGCTTTTCCGCGCTGTAGGCGTCCTTCAGTTCCTCAACGAGCAATTCGCGCACATCTTGTTCCATGAGCCTGTTCCCTTCGGGGTCTATGCCGCGGGAACGTCACCCCTCGCGCACAGTTGCGACGGCGCTTCAAAAAGACTGCACCGGAGCATGGGAACCCGCGCGGCCAATCTCCGTTCCGGGATGGAGCAAGTGCGAGGCAGGGCAGGATGGATGTCATTGACGTGATCGCGGCGCTGGCAGGCCTCGCTTCCATCACCAGCTTCACCCCGCAGGTATGGAAGGTGATCCGCACGCGCGACACCACGAGCCTTTCCACCGCCACCTTCGCCATCACGGTGCTGGGCTTCACGTTGTGGCTCACCTACGGGCTGATGGTCGGCGCCTGGGCCATCATTGTCACCAACGGCGTCTGCGGCGTCTTTTCCGCCTTCATCCTGGTGATGAAATTGCTGCCGCCGTCGCGCAAGGCCGCCTTGGCCGGCGCGCTGGACCCGCGGCCTCACCAGCCGCCGGGCTGATGCCGCATCCGATGCATCCGCCCTTCCGGCGCGGCGTTGATCCGCTGTCCCTCGCACCGGCTTGGCGGGCGGATTCAACACAGGGGGCGCCATCCCGCGACCCCGGCAAGGAGAAACCCGTCATGGATGTGATTTCTTGGATCATCACGCTGGTCGTGATCGCCGTCATCGCCGGCGCGCTCGGCTTCGGCGGCGTGGCCAGCGCTGCGAGCGGCGGCGCCAGCATTCTGTTCTGGGCGCTGATCGTCTTCGTGCTCGCCGCCCTCGTCGTGGGCATCGCCCGCCGTAACTGATCCGAAGAACCCGCCCCCCGCGAGCGGGAGGCGGGTTCCCGGCCTGGAGGATCAGCCGCGCAGGGCGTCGCGCCGCTGGCCCAGGATCGCACGGCTGGGCTGCGTGCCGGAGCGCGCGCCCATCACCGCAGCGCCCAGCCCCAGCAGCAGCGCCGCGAAGGCCCAGAACGCGCCGATCGCCGTGCTGCGCGCAGCAGCATCCGCCGCACGCCGCGCCGTCTCTTCCGCCCGCTGCAGCGCAGCCTGCACGGTCGCCTCGGTCTCATTGATGCGCGTGGCCGCCTCGGGCTGCGGAATGCCCGCGATGGAGGCGACCAGCACCTCAAGACGCGCGCGGTCCTGCGGCACCCACTCGCCGTCTCGGATGCGGCGAAGGAAGATCTGGCTCGCCTCGGCCGTGGCTTCCTCACGCGGCGTCGCCGCCGGGTTGCCCTGCCCGAAGAGGCGCCCGCTCACCCCGTCCAGGGCGTTCTCAGGCGTCAGCGCCGGCACGGCCGAGCCGACGGCACTGGCCGCACCGCCCGCTGCCGCGCCCGCACCGCGCAGGCCCGCCACGACGCCACCACTGACCGCCGAGCCGAGCAGCACGGCCGCCAGCAGCGTCGCCACGCCCCAGACCGCCAGGCCGTGCAGCGCCGAATCCGTCATGTCCCAGCTATGCGCCAGCCGCGCGGCGGCGAGCGCACCCAGGAAGAGTGCGATGGCCGTACTGAGCGCAAGCCAGACGCCCGTGCCGATCGCCATGGTCTGCGCCGTCGGCGTTTCGCGCGTCAATGTCTCGACCAGGCTCGCCGCGGTGGCGAGGCCCAGCGTATTGAGCATGGTGCCGAGGCTGACCGCCACCACGGCGCCCACCATGATGGCGCCCCAGCTCACATTCGGGTGGAGATGCGTCTCGCCCACCCTGCCCGCTGCATAGTCATCCGCTGATGTACTCATAGCCAATCCTCCGTGCGGTCCCAGGCCCAATGCCTGAAGCCCCTGACCGAACCGCAACGGCGCAGCCGGGTTTCCGCTGCACGGGCCGCGCCTGGGTTTTGCGGAAACTCAGGGTTGCGCCCGCCGCAACCGCGAAATCAGCGACACGTTGTCCCAGCGCCAGGGAGCAGGCGCATGGCCTTTGAGGACGAGTTGCTGCTGCTGATTCCGAAGCTGCGCGGCTATGCGCGGCAATTGGTGCGTGACCGGCATGACGCGGATGATCTGGTGCAGGATGTCGTTGTGCGTGCCCTTGGCGCCAAGGAGCGCTTCGAGCCCGGCACCAACATGCGTGCCTGGCTTTTCACCATCCTGCGCAACCGCTTTTTCAACAAGTATGTGCCGGGCAAGCGCGACCTCGTCTCGATCGAGACGGCCCCGCCCGCCGCGCTTCGCATCGAACCCGTGCAGGAGTGGGCGATTGCCAATCTTGAGCTGCGCCGCGCCTTCGCCCTGCTGCCGCAATCGCATCGTGACGTGCTGCTGCTGAGCGCAGGCGCCGAACTTTCCTACGAGGAGATCGGCCAGATCATCGGCTGTGCCGTCGGCACCGTCAAAAGCCGCGTCTTTCGCGCCCGGCGGGAGCTGGCGGCGCTGATGGAACGCCCAGCCAAGGCGGCCTGGCGCGATGCTGGAGAAGATTGACGCGCGAAACTCCGGCGGCGCGGCGCAACCGCAGCGTGTCGCGCTGGTTTCCCTCGCTTCAAGCCACCCAACAAGGGAGATGCGCAATGAGCACGACAAATCCGCTCGGCGGCAGTGAGCGTTCCACGAGCGGGGAGCTGATTTCCTCCGACCGCGTTGAAGGCACGAATGTCTACGACCACGCCGGCAACCACCTCGGCTCCATCGAGAGCCTGATGATCACCAAGGTCGAAGGGCGCGTCGCCTATGCGGTGCTGTCCTTCGGCGGGTTCCTGGGCCTGGGCTCGGAGCACTTCCCGGTGCCGTGGTCCGAGCTCAGCTACAGCCAGGAGCACGGCGGCTACGTCACCTCCCTCACCGAAGATCAGCTCCGTGGCGCGCCGCGCTACGGCGATGAAGCGGAGGCGGACTGGACGAATGACGACTGGCGCGGCTCCGTGGACCGTCACTATGGCGATCGCAGCACGGGTCTGGGCGAGGATCTGCTGACCGGTCCGCGCGGCTATCGCTGAGACGCGCTACGATCACGTCCGACAATACGGCGCGCAGTGGAAACGCTGCGCGCCGTCCCTGTTTTCAGCGCAGGAAAGACAGATTTTCCAGATGTTTCGGAGTTTGATTCGTCTGCCACCGAAACCCGGAAGCTTTCAGAGCGTTACGCAGGGACAGGTCAGCCTTGTCCCGTCCCAGCCCCGATTGGTGCCGTATCATTGCCGCACGGCGTGAGGGAGTGGACTTGGCCGGCGCAACCCGAAGCGTGGAATCGAAACATCATGGCCTTCGACAGTTCCTCCCTCACGCAGTTTCCGACGCCGGAGGCCGCCGCGCCGCTGATCTGCTTCTCGCATCTTCGTTGGAATTCCGTCTTCCAGCGGCCGCACCAGATCATGGCGCGTTTCGCACAGCAGCGTCCGACCTGGTTCTTCGAGGAGCCGCTGGCCCACAACACCGCCATGCTCAGCACCACCATCTGCCCCAAGACGGGCGTGCATGTGGTGACGCCCCTGCTGCCCGACCCGGGCGACACGGAGGCCCTCTCCCGCCTCCTGGACCAGTTGCTCGTCACCACCGGACGGGCTGCGGCTTGGTATTACACGCCGCTCGCGCGGAAATTCTCGGCCCATGTGCAGTGGCGCTCCGTCGCGTTCGACTGCATGGACGAACTCTCCGCCTTCCGCTTCGCCTCGCCCGAACTGAAGGTGCTCGAGAGCGAGCTGATGCGTGCAGCCGACGTCGTCTTCGCCGGCGGCGCGAGCCTCTACGAGGCGCGCCGCGACCGGCACGACAACATCCATTGCCTGCCCAGCGGCGTGGACCTCGCGCATTTCATGGCGGCGCGCGTGCCGCTGGCGGAGCCTGAGGATCAAGCCTACCTGCCGCGGCCCGTGCTCGGCTATTTCGGCGTGATCGACGAGCGTGTTGACCTTGACTTGATCGCCGGAATCGCGCGCCTCCGGCCTGACTGGCAGCTGGTCATGATCGGGCCGCTCGCAAAGCTCACGCCTGCGGATCTGCCGCAAGCATCCAACATCCATTGGCTTGGCCCACGCGAGTACGCGGAGCTGCCCGCCTATCTCTCGCATTGGAACGTGGCGCTCATGCCCTTCGCGCTGAACGAGGCCACCCGCTTCATCAGCCCGACCAAGGCGCCGGAATACCTGGCCGGTGGCAAGCGCGTGATCTCGACGCCCATCACGGACGTGGTCCGGCGCTTCGAGGGCATGACGGCCGTGACGATTGCGCGCGATGCGGCCGGCTTTGTCGCCGCCGCGGCGGCCGCGATGCGCCAGAGCGATGATTCCGACTTCGTCGCGGTGGACGACCTGCTCGCCACCATCTCCTGGGACGGCATCCATGACCGGATGGCGGCGCTGCTCTCGGCTGCGGAAATGCGCCGCATGGCCACGCCCGTGGTGCATATACGTGCCGCGGCGATTGCGGACACGCTGGTGGTCGGCGCCGGCTTCGCAGGCGCCGTGATGGCCGAGCGCCTGGCCTCGGCCGGGCAGAAGGTGATGGTGGTGGACCGCCGCCCGCATCTCGGTGGCAACGCCTATGACGAGCATGATGATGCGGGCCTTCTGGTTCACCGCTACGGCCCGCACATTTTCCACACCAACAGCGACGACGTGCTGCGCTACCTCTCGCGCTTCACCGCATGGCGCGCCTACGAGCATCGCGTTCTTTCGCTGACGGATCGCGGTCTCGTGCCCATGCCGATCAACCGCACCACGCTCAATCGCATGTTCGGTCTGCGTCTCGCCGATGACGCGACCACGGAGGAATTCCTCGCGAGCCTGGCTGAGGAGGTGGGTGAAGTCCGCTCTGCGCGCGACTTCGTCGTCTCCTCCGTCGGCCACAAGCTCTACGAGGCGCTGTTCCGCGGCTACACGGTGAAGCAGTGGGGCGTGGACCCTTCGGAGCTCGACCGCTCGGTGACGGCGCGCGTGCCCACCCGCACCTCCGCCGATGACCGCTACTTCCTCGATCGCAACCAGTGCATGCCGGCGGCGGGCTACACGCGGATGTTCGAGAACATGCTGGACCACCCGAACATCGTCTTCGTGCCCTCGACCGACCATGCCGACGTCCCGCGTGCGCGCTTCAGGCACACGGTCTTCACCGGCCCGGTGGATGCGTATTTCAACCATCGCTTCGGCGAGTTGCCCTATCGCTCGCTCGTCTTTGAGCACGAGACGCGCGACGTGGAGTTCGCCCAGCCGGTGGCGACGATCAACTACCCGGCCATGGATACGCCCTACACGCGCTGCACCGAGTTCAAGCACATCACCGGCCAGAGCCACCGGCGGACCAGCCTGTGCCGCGAGCGCTCCTCGGCCGAGGGCGAGCCCTACTACCCCGTCCCGAATGTGGCGAACCAGGCGCTCTACAAGCGGTATGAGACGCTGGCGGACCAGGAGCCGAACGTCACCTTCCTCGGCCGGCTCGGCACCTATCGCTACCTGAACATGGACCAGGTGGTGGGCCAGGCGCTGGCCGCCGCCCGGCGCCTGACCCAGGGCAGCCTGGCCCGCGTGCGGGCCGCCGAGTAGGGGCGGCCTTGTGATCGCGGACTATGTCTGGGGTGGCTTCGAAGGGGCCAGCCATCGGCGCCATGATGGCAGGCGGGTGGATTCCGTCGCGAGCACCGGGCATGACCGATGGGCCATGCTCGATCACGCAATCCTGCGCTCGCTTGGCATCACCTGCGCACGAGAGTCGCTGCGCTGGCACCTGATCGAGCGCCGTCCGGGCGAATACGACTTCGCCTCGGCGCTGCAGCAGGTGCGGGGCGCGCGCGCGGCGAAGGTGCGAGTGGTTTGGGGCCTGTGCCACTGGGGCGTTCCGGACCACCTCGACGTCATGTCACCGGAATTTCCCGCTGCGCTGGCGCGCTTCACGCGCGCCTGCGTGCGCATGCTCCGCGCGGAGGGCGTCGAGGTCGCGGGCTGGGTGCCGGTGAACGAGATGGCCTTCTGGGCCTGGGCCGGCGGCCACAAGGGCGGATTCGCGCCCTTCCTCGTCAACCGCGGCGACGCGTTGAAGCAGCAATTGGTGCGCGCCCATCTCGCCGCGGTGGAGGCCCTGCGTGAGGAGGGCGCGCTGGAGCCGGTGCTGGTCTGTGAGCCGCTGATCTGGGTCGTGCCGCGCGAGGGCCACAATGAGGAAGCCCGTGCCCGTGCCGAGGTCGAGGCCTCGCTCGAGGCGGTGGACCGTATCCTGGAGCAGGATCCCTCCGCGGTGGATATCGTGGGCTTCAACTACTATGCGCACAACCAGTGGACGCTGCTGCGCCGCACGGTCCGCCGCGGCACCCGTGCGTATCGGCCGTTGCGGGAGTTGCTGCGCGACGCGAGCCGCCGCTTCGGCCGGCCCATCGTGATCAGTGAAACGGGCGCCGAGGATCCGATGGGGGATGACTGGCTCGACTACGTCGCGGAGGAATCCCAGGCTGCGCTGGATCTGGGCGTGGAGCTGCAAGCGGTCTGCGTCTATCCGATCATGGATTATCCGGGCTGGGACAATGGGCGGCACTGTCCCTGCGGACCCATCGGCCAGCGCGATGGGCGACGGTTTGTGCGCCCCGGGCAGCGCCTGGCCTTGCAGAAGCTGGGCGCACTGCGCGCTCCGTCGCCCGTGCGATGACGGGCATCCTTCGTTGTCGGAGACGGCTTTGCGGCCGCGCACTGATCCTGGCGCAGGTTCCGCATAGCGAGACGCTGGGCGGCGCCGGTCTGACCGCGGCGCGCGCGCAGCGGCGCCTGCCCTTCCGCCTCCTCATCTCAAAGGATGGCACTGCGTCGCACCCTGGCGCGTTCGCATGGCGCCCGCGGCGGCGTGGCGCGGCGCATGGCGTCACCCTGCGGCGCGCATCGCATGTGGCAATCCCGCCCGGCGCCTTACCCCTCCGCATCGCGGAGGAAGGCAGATGAGGCGTTCCCTCCCGTCGAGCCGGTTCGAGCGGCTCTCCCGCGAGAATGCCGGCCTCGGGCACCGCGCGCGCAGCGACGATGAAGGCGACAAATGTGAGGACACGCTGGAGGCACTGCCGCGCGCCTGGTACGACCATGCATTGCAGATCGGCTGCCCCGTCGGCACGCTGACCACGAGCCTTGCCACGCGGTGCGACGCGGTGCTGGCCGTGGACCTCGTCGAGACACACCTCATCGCCGCGCGCGACCGCTGCGCGCCCACCTGCCGGGTGTGCGCTTCGAGTGGCGGGCGATCCCGTCCGAGTGGCCCCCGGGCCGCTTCGACCTCATCATCCTATCCGAAATGCTCTGTTTTCTCTCGACCGAGGAGCTGCACGTTTGCGCGTGGTTCTGCGCGGTCTCGCTCATGCCCGGCGGCACGGTGGTGCTGGTGAATGGGCGCGGCCCCAGTGGCGGCAGCATGACGGGGGATACGGCGGCGCTGACGCTGCTCCAGGCCCTGCCAGAGCCATGGCACTGCGAAAACGCCGCGCTGCTGCCGCTGTACCGGATAGACGTGGCGCAACGCCCGGCGCTTGACGCGGACTGACCGGAGTCAAACCCGGCATTCAGGGGCCGGCGCGGCCGCCCGAAGCCGCCCACCCTTGCTGCCACCCCGCGGTTGCAGGGTTGGCGCGCGCGGGGAAAGATGCCCCATGGCCACGAACCTCCGCCCCGACATCGCCCTCGCGCAGCGCCTGTTCGACGCCCTGCGCGAACGCACCTCCGACGGCGTGGGCGTGACGCGAGAGGCTTACGGAAGGGGCGAGGAGATCGCCCATGCGCTGGTCCGCGCCGAGGCGGAGGCACTGGGGCTCGAGATCAGCGTGGATTTCGCCGGCAACCTTTACATGACGCTGCCCGGCACGGATCGCAGCCTGCCGCGCATCATCCTGGGCAGCCACCTCGACTCCGTGCCGCAGGGCGGCAATTACGATGGTGCGGCGGGCGTTCTCTGCGGCATGGCTGTCGTGGCGGGGCTGCGCCAGGCGGGCTTCACGCCGGCGCGGGACGTGACCGTCATGGCGATCCGCGCCGAGGAGGGCGGCGCCTGGTTCAACGGCTTCCCCGGCAGCCGCGGCGCATTGGGCAGCTTCCCGCCCGAGAACCTCGCCATCGTCAGGCCCGACACCGGCCTCTCTCTGGAGCACCACATGCGCGAGCTGGGCTTCGACCCCGAGGCGCTGCGCATGGGGCGCAAGCACATCCTGCCCCACAGCGTGGCGGCCTATGTCGAGCTGCATATCGAGCAGGGGCCGGTGCTCGACGCGGAGGAGATCCCGATGGGCCTCGTTACCGCGCTGCCCGGAAATCGCCGCATCCGGCGCGGGATGGTGCGGGGCGAGTGGAACCATTCGGGCGCCACCCCGCGCGCCTACCGCCATGATGCCGCGCTGGCGCTCGCCGAATTCGCGCATCGGCTGGATCTGTTCTGGGGTGGCCTGGAGGCGGAGGGCGTGCCGCTCGTCGTTACCTTCTGCACGATCGAGACGCCCGCGCAGGCGGGCTTCGGCAAGGTGCCTGGCGAGATCGGTTTCAGCCTCGACGTGCGCGCACCGGAAATCACGACGCTCGACCGCGCCTATGCCGAGATAGACCGCCTCATCGGCGAGATCAGTGCGTCGCGCGGTGTCAGCTTCGCACTGGAGGGCCGGCAGGCCAGCGTGCCGACACCGATGGATGCGACGCTGCGCGAGGCGCTCCGGCAGTCCGCCGAGGCCATGGGCATCCCCCACAAGATCATGCCCTCGGGCGGCGGGCATGACGCGGCTGCCTTCGCCCAGGCCGGAATACCCGCCGCCATGGTCTTTGTCCGCAACCAGAATGGCAGCCACACGCCGCTCGAAGACATGCGGATGGAGGATTTCACGGCAGCCTGCATCGCCATCACGCATTGGTGCGCGAAGGCGGCTGCTGCGTGATCAACCAAGCTTGATCACGCGACAGCAATCTCTGCGAGGCTGATTCACGCCTCTGGTCACTCCAGAGACGATCGGGCCCGAGCGCGTGACTACACGTTGAAGCGGAACAGCATCACGTCGCCGTCGCGGACGATGTAGGTCTTGCCCTCGACATTCATCTTGCCGGCTTCCTTAGCGCCCTTTTCGCCGCCCAGCGCGATGTAGTCGTCATAGCCGATGGTCTCGGCGGCGATGAAGCCGCGCTCGAAATCGCCATGGATCACGCCGGCCGCCTGGGGCGCCGTCATGCCGCGCGTGATGGTCCAGGCGCGCGTCTCCTTCGGACCCACGGTGAAATAGGTGATGAGGCCCAGCAGGTCGTGCCCCGCGCGGATCACGCGATCCAGGCCGCTGTCGGAGAGGCCCAGCGTCTCCAGGAATTCGCCGCGATCGCCCTCGGCCATCTGCGCGATCTCGGCTTCGATGGCCGCACTCACCACCACGGCGCTGGCCTTCTCGCGCGCCGCGAAATCCAGCACGCGCTGGCTGTGCGCATTGCAGGTGGCGGCGGCACCCTCTTCCACGTTGCAGACATAGAGCACGGGCTTGGTGGTCATGAGGCCGAGGCGCTTGGCCGCCTCCTCTTCGCCCTTGGGGACGGCGGTGCGGGCGGCGCGGCCGGCCTGCAGCGCGGGCAGCAGCGCCTCGACCAAAGCGAGCTGCGCGGCGGCTTCCTTGTCATTGCCGCGCGCCTTCTTCTGCAGTGTGGGGACGCGCTTCTCCAGGCTGTCGAGGTCGGCCAGCATCAGCTCGGTCTCGATGGTCTCCATGTCGCGCAGCGGGTCCACGCTGCCATCCACATGCGTCACATCGCCATCCTCGAAGCAGCGCAGCACATGGACGATGGCATCCACCTCGCGGATGTTGCCCAGGAACTGGTTGCCCAGCCCCTCGCCCTTGGAGGCGCCGCGCACCAGGCCCGCGATATCCACGAATTCCAGGCTGGTGGGGACGATCTTCTGGCTCTTGCCGATGGTGGCGAGCTTTTGCAGCCGGGGGTCGGGCACGGCCACGCGGCCGATATTGGGCTCGATCGTGCAGAAGGGGTAATTCGCCGCCTGGGCGGCCACGGTCTGCGTCAGCGCATTGAACAGGGTGGACTTGCCGACATTGGGCAGGCCCACGATTCCACAATTGAAGCCCATCGGGTCAGTTCCGTTCGAAGCTGGATGTCAGGCGAGGAGGTTGGCCAGTTCCTGCATGCGGATCGAAGCCGCGATGCGGGCGGAGGCGTCATCCGTCGGCAGGGAGAGGGCGGCGGCGCGGAGCAGCGGCACCAATACGCCAGGCGCCAGGCCGGCGCGCTTCGTGGCGTTGCCCAGTGCGGTGGCGATCTCGGCCGCCGTTCCGCCGGGGGCCAGCAGGTCGGCCGCCTCCAGCAGCAGGGCGGCGCGGCTGGCGGCCTCGGCGGCGGCCTGGGCCACGGCCTTGCCGCGGCGGATATCGCTGATCGGGCCCGGCTCGCCCGCACGGGGCAGGCAGGCGGTGAGGCCGGCTGCCGCCTGCGCCTCGGTGGCCGCGAATTGGCGCAGCGCCTGGGCAATGGCGGCCGCCGCGTTCAGCAGATCCTCTGGGCCGGGGCCGCCGAAGAATTCCTCAACCACCATGGGTTCCATCAGCCGGTCTCCTGGGTGAGCAGCGCCACCCGTGTCATGAATTCGGCCGGCTTGCCCTCCGCCAGCAAGGGCGCGGCATCGGCCAGGGCATCGAGCAGCGGCGCGACCCAGGCCTCATCCTTGGCAAAGCCGCCCAGGACATAGCCGCTCACCCGGTCCTTGTGGCCGGGATGGCCGATGCCCAGGCGCACGCGTCCGAATTCCGGCGTGCCCAGCGCCCGCTGCATGTCGCGCAGGCCATTGTGGCCCGCCGTGCCGCCGCCCTGCTTCACGCGCATCTTGCCAGGGGCCAGGTCCAGCTCGTCATGCCAGGCGGTGATGGCGGCGGGCGGGATCTTGTGGAAGGAGCTGGCGGGCTTCACCGCATCGCCGCTGAGATTCATGTAGGTCTGCGGCTTCAGGAGGAAGACCTTCTGGCCGGCGAGGCTTCCCTCGGCCAGTTCTCCCTTGAACTTGGACCGCCACGGGGCGAACCCGTGGCGGCGCTGGATGGCGTCGAGCGCCATGTAGCCGATATTGTGGCGCTGCAGTGCGTGTTCAGGCCCGGGATTGCCGAGACCCACCCAGAGCAGCGCCAAGCCGGCTTACTTCTTCTTCGCAGGAGCCTTGGCGGCGGCAGCGGCGGCAGGCGCCTTCTGCTTGGTCGCCTGGACCTCGGCCGGGGCCGCGGCCACCACATCCTCGACCACGGTGGGTGCGGCGATGGTCGCCACCACGAAGTCACGGCCGGTGATCACGGGCTTGGCGCCGAAGCTGTCCTTCACGGCGGACCAGCGCAGGCTGTCGCCGATCTTGGCTTCCGCCAGATCCACCTCGAAGCGCTCGGGCACGGTGTCCACATCGGCCATCACCTCGATCTCACGGCGGACGACGTTCAGCACGCCACCCGTCTTGATGCCGGGGCAGGTGTCCTCGTTGAGGAAGCTGACGGGCACCTTCACGCGGATGCGCGCACCGGGCGCAAGCCGCTGGAAGTCGATGTGCAGCGGGCGATCCGTCACCGGGTCGAACTGGACATCGCGCATCAGGGCGCGCTCGGTCGGGCCGTCCTTGACGGCCACTTCATACAAGTGCGACTGCCAGCCGCCCTTGTGCATTTCCTTCATGATGTCGCGGGGATCGAAAGCGACCAGCGTCGCCTCCTGCTTCGCCCCATAGACAACACCGGGGACAAGCCCCTCTCGCCGGGTCGCGCGCGCCGCCCCCTTACCGGCACGCCCGCGCGCCGCGGCTTCGATCCTGATGGTTTGGACCATGCCAACTGCTCCTAAACGGGTGTGATTCTGCGCCGTGCGATGGTCGCACGACGAGAGGCGGCCTCCAGGGGTGCCACCGTGCGACGGGGTTTAGGGGAAGCGGGCCGCGCCGCCAAGCCCCGATGGGCGCGCCGTGAAGAAACCTGGCCCGCGCCCGCCGCGGGACGGCGGGATTTCTCGCCCGCCACGCAACCTGTCGCACCATCGTGCGCTCCCGCTTCGGAACAGGGAGCCCGCCCATGAAAGCCCTTACCTGGCACGGCAAGAGCGACATTCGCTGCGACACCGTGCCCGACCCCCGCATCGAGAACCCGCGCGACGCCATCATCCGCGTGACCGCCTGCGCCATCTGCGGCTCGGACCTGCATATCTTCAACGGCGTCATGCCGGGCATGCAGCATGGCGATGTGATGGGCCACGAGACGATGGGCGAGGTGGTGGAGACCGGCTCAGGCGTCAGCAACCTCAAGGTGGGCGACCGGGTGGTAGTGCCCTTCACCATCTCCTGCGGCGAGTGCTTCTTCTGCGAGCGCGGCTTCTACTCGGGCTGTGAGCGCAGCAACCCCGACCGCAAGGCGGCCGAGAAGCTCTGGGGTCACTCGCCCGCTGGGCTCTTCGGCTACACCCACCTGCTGGGCGGCTATGCCGGCGGCCAGGCGGAGTATCTGCGCGTTCCTTATGCCGATGTCGGCCCGATCAAGATCCCGGACCACATCACGGATGAGCAGGCGCTCTTCCTCTCGGACATCTTCCCGACCGGCTACATGGCGGCCGAATTCTGCAACATCCAGCCCGGCGACACCATCGCCATCTGGGGCTGCGGTCCGGTCGGCCAATTCGCCATCCGCAGCGCCTTCCTGCTGGGCGCCGAGCGCGTCATCGCCATTGATGCGGTGCCCGAGCGGCTGGCCCTGGCGCGCGAAGCGGGCGCCGAGACGCTCAACTTCCGCGACGACGACATCTTCGACCGCATCCAGGACATGACGCATGGGCGCGGCGCCGATGCCTGCATTGATGCCGTCGGCACCGAGCCGGATACGACCTCCGGCCTCGATGCCCTGGTGGATCGCGTGAAGGTCGCGACCTTCATGGGGACCGACCGGCCGCATGTGCTGCGCCAGGCGATCCATTGCTGCCGGAACTTCGGCACGGTCTCCATCGTGGGCGTCTATGGCGGGCTGCTGGACAAGATCCCGATGGGGTCAGCCATCAATCGCGGCCTGACCTTCCGCATGGCGCAGACGCCGGTGCAACGCTACCTGCCGGGCCTGCTGCGCCGGATCGAGGAGGGCGAGATCGACCCCTCCTTCGTCATCACCCACCGCGCCTCCCTCGCCGAGGGCCCGGATCTCTACAAGACATTCAGGGACCGCAAGGACGGGTGCATCAAGGTCGTCCTGAAACCCTAGGGAGGCTTGCGCCATGCCCGAGAAGACACTCGCCTTGGTCACCGGAGCTTCCTCCGGAATCGGCTATCACCTGGCCCGCATCTGCGCGGAAGCCGGCCATGACCTTCTGGTCGCATCGGATGATGCCGACATCCACGACGCCGCCGAGAGCTTCCGCCGCGAAGGCCAGCGCGTGGACGCGGTGGAGGTGGACCTCTCGACGATCGAGGGCGTGGACGAATTGCTGGAGGAGCTGGAAGGACGACGCGTCGGACTGCTCTTCGCCAATGCCGGGCGCGGCCTGGGCCAAGCCTTCCTGGACCAGAACTTTGACCAGGTGCGCCACGTCATGGACACCAACATGCTGGGCACGGTCTATCTGCTGCACCGCGTGGTGGGCGGGATGCGGGCCGCCGGGACCGGACGCGTGCTGATCACCGGCTCCATCGCGGGCTTCGCCCCGGGCGCCTACCAGGCGATCTACAACGCGACCAAGGCCTTCCTCGATAACTTCTCCTTCGCGCTGCGACATGAGGTGAAGGAACACGGCATCACCGTCACCTGCCTCATGCCGGGTGCCACCGAGACGGGTTTCTTCGACACCGCCCATATGCGCGACACGGCCATCGGTCAGGCCAAGAAGGATGATCCAGCGGATGTCGCCCGCGCGGGCTACGATGCGATGATGCGCGGCGATGGCGACATCGTGACGGGCTGGATGAACAAGATGCAGTCCGCCATCGCGAATATCACGCCGGCGAGTTGGCTCGCTGCCGCCCATGCCAGGGGGGCGGCGCCGGGGACCGGCAAGAAGAAGGGCTAGGCCGCGCGCGCGCCGGGCACGCCGCGCACCCGCCCGCCGGGCATGGCGCCCGCGATGCCGGCAGCAAGGTCGGCCGCCGCCAGCAGGCGCTGCCAATTCACGCCGGTCTCGACCCCCATACGCTGGAACATCCAGACCGCATCCTCCATCGCCGTGTTGCCGGTCGCACCCGGCGCATAGGGGCAGCCGCCAATGCCGCCCGAGCCCGCATCGAACACGCGGCATCCCGCCTCCCAGGCGGCGGCCATGTTGGCGAGGCCGAGGCCATAGGTGTCATGGCCGTGATAGGCGAAGCGGTCGCCGAAATTCTCGATGGCCTGGCGCATCAGGCGGCGCACCTGGTCCGGCGCCGCATTGCCCGTGGTATCGCAGAGCGAGATCTCCATCTCCGCGTTCAACGCCGCCACACGCTCCACCCAGGTGAGCGCGTCCGCCTCATCCACCACGCCCTCGAAGGGGCAGTGGAAGGTGCAGGAGAGGTTGAAGCGGATCTTCTGGCCCTTGGGTGCGTCGCGCACGATGGCCGACAGATCATCGAAGCTCGCCTGGCGCGAGCGGTTGAGGTTCGCCTGGTTGTGCCCATCGGTGAGCGACATGAAGAGGCCGAGCCGATCGGCGCCCGCCGCGATCGCCGCATCGAAACCGCGCCGGTTGGGCACCAGCACGGTGCATTCGAGGCCGTCGAGTTGCTTCGCCACCTGCAGCACCTCGCCCGTATCGGCCATTTGCGGGATGGCCTTGGGGCTGACGAAGCTGCCCACCTCCATGCGGCGGATGCCGGCGGCATGCAGCGCGCGGACGAGCGCGATCTTCGTCTCGGTCGGCACGAATTGCTTGATCGGCTGCAGCCCGTCGCGCGGGCTCACCTCGGAAAGGGTGACGTTCATCGGGCTTCTCCCAGCAATTCGTGGAACACGTGGTCATTATCGGCGCCGGCGGCACGGCCCGTCCAGCGGACCATGTCGGCGGGCGTCACGCCATCGAGGCGGAAGGGCGGTGCGGGGTGGAGCACCTCGCCCAGCAGCGGGTCCTGCACGGGCAGCACCATGCCGCGTGCGCGGAAATGCGGGTCATTCGCGCAATCGGCGATGTCGTAGAGGCGCGAGCAGGGGACCTCGGCCTGCTCCAGCAGAGCCTCGGCCTCGCGCGCGGGCAGGGTCTTGGTCCAGGCGGCGATGGCGGTGTCCAGCTCGGCCGCGTGTTCGCAGCGGCCGCCATTGGTCGCCATGCGCGGATCGGCGGAGAGATCCTCGCGGCCGATCAGCGCCATGAGGCGGCGGAAGATCAGGTCGGAATTGCCGGCGACGCAGAGCCATTTGCCATCGGCGCAGGGATAGGTGTTGGTGGGTGCGGCCGTCGGGATGGCCGCACCCGCGGGCTGCCGGACGGCGCCGGTGAGGCCGTATTCCGGCAGCATGCCCTCCATCAGCGAGAAGACGCTGCTGACGAGGTCGAGATCGAGCACGCGGCCCTTGCCGTCGGGCGCGCGGTCCCGCCCCCAGCAGGCCGAGACCAAGGCGAGAGCCGCATACATCCCCGCCAGATCGTCGCTGATGGAGACGCCGCAGCGCGGGGGCGGGTAGTCGCTCTGGCCGGGATTGGCCGTCAGGTGGCGCAGGCCGCCCATCGCCTCGCCGATGGCGCCGAAGGCGGGCTTGTCGCGATAGGGGCCGTCCTGCCCGTAGCCGCTGATGCGCGCGATGGTGAGGCGCGGATTCTCCGCCTGCAGCACGGCGGGGCCGAGGCCGATGCGCTCGAGGTAGCCGGGGCGGAAATTCTCCACCATCGCATCCGCCCGCGCGCAGAGCGCCTTCACGCGGGCCTGCCCCTGCGGGCTTTTCAGGTCGAGCGTCACGGAGAGCTTGTTGCGCCCATGCACGCTGAACCAGACGGAATGCCCGTCCTTCTTCGAGCCCCAGCCGCGGAAGGGATCGCCGTCGGGCGGCTCGACCTTGATCACCTCGGCGCCGAGATCGGCCAGTAGGCGGGTGCAGAAGGGGGCGGCGATGTAGTGCCCCAGCTCGACGATCTTCAGGCCTTGCAAGGGCAGCATGCGTGTTCCCCGTGGTGCGTGCGCGTGGGTTTAGCGCGGGGCGGCCCCCGCGCGAAATCCCGCAAGGGTTTCTTCACTTGCCGCACGGTATCCACGCCTCGGGAGCGGTCCCCCTGGCCCTCCCGTCTCTCCCGGATGCCGCCCGCCCCTGCGGGCGCGTGACCCAACTTGGGGGCAGGTGCCGCAGCACCTGCCCCCACTCTTGGGGCCCCGGCTTCCGGGCGGCGCAGGCTTGCGCCACTCTGGTGCGGATCAGCTGGAGAAACCCCGAATGGATGACGCCGCAAAGACCCTGGCCCGGGCCGCCGGCCTCGCCGCCACGGCCACCCGCTTCCCCGCCGATGTGGAGGAGGCGCTGGCGACGCTGGCCAAGCACAAGGCAGCCCTGCCCCGCAGCAGCGACCCGGCGCTGGAACCCACGCCCGCCTACCAGGGGCCGCGCGCGTGACCGCGCCGCATCAGCTGACGCTGGCCGAGGCCGCCGGCCTCATCGCCGCCCGCAAGCTCTCCCCGGTGGAATTGCTGGCCGATTGCGCGGCACGCATTGCGGCATTCGAGCCACGGATCAACGCCTTCATCCGACAAACCCTCCCCGAGGCCGAGGCGGCCGCGCGCGAGGCCGAGGCCGAGATCACCCGCAACGGACCACGTTCCGCGCTGCATGGCATTCCCATCGGCATCAAGGACATCATTGACCTCGCTGGCCACCCCACCACCTGCCACTCGCGCCTGCGCCTCGACCACATGGCGCGCGAGGATGCCGCCGTGGTGGGGCTGCTGCGCAAGGCTGGCGCGGTGTTTCCGGGCAAGCTCGCCACGCATGAATTCGCGATCGGCGGCCCCGCCTTTGACCTGCCCTTCCCGCCCGCGCGCAACCCCTGGAACACGGCGCATCATCCGGGCGGCTCCTCCTCCGGCTCGGGTGCCGCCGTCGCCGCGCGCATGCTGCCGGCGGCCCTTGGCACGGACACGGGCGGCAGCGTGCGGCACCCGGCCTCGCATTGCGGCATTGTCGGCCTGAAGGCGACCTACGGGCTCGTCCCGCGCGAAGGTGTGTTTCCGCTCGCCTTCTCGCTCGACCACGTCGGGCCGCTGACGCGCACGGTGCGCGATGCAGGCCTGATGCTGAACGTCATGTCCGGGGGCCGCGAGGACTACACGCGCGATTTGAGCCTTGGCCTGAGGGGCCTGCGCATCGGCTTCGTGCGCCACTTCCACGAGACCGACATGCCAGCCGATCCCGAGATGGCGGCGGCGCTGGAGGCGGCGGCGCGGCTGCTCGCGGCCGAGGGCGCGATCGTCACCGATGTGACGCTGCCGCGCCTGTCGGAATTCGCGGCCGTGAACCGCACTGTGCTCTATGCCGAAAGCTCGGTCATCCATGAGGAATGGCTCACCACGCGGCCGGATGAATACGCCAACGTGACACGCCGCCGTCTGCTGCCCGGCCTGTTCCTGCCGGCGGTGGACTACATGCACGCGGCACGCCGCCGCACGCAGCTCATCGCCGCGATCGAGGCCAGCTTCGCCGAGGTGGATGTGCTGCTGACAGCGAGCAGCATGGACCCCGCCTGCCGGATTGATGACACGGAGGCGGTGGAGCGCACCTATCCCCGCCAGGCGCGCACGCCCTTCAACGTCAGCGGCCATCCCGCCATCACCGTCATGTCCGGGCTTTCATCGGGTGGGATGCCCCTCTCGCTGCAATTCGTGACCCCGGCCTTCACCGAGGCGCTCCTGCTGCGCGTGGCGCATGGCTTCGAGCGTGCGGCCCCCTGGAAGGACTGCACGCCGCCGCTGGATGATTGAAGCGATGTTCCCGCCCGGCTGCGTCGTCGCGGTTGGGCTGCAAAGCGAGGCAGCCCTGCTCCCGCCGCGCACGCGATGCGTGATCTCGGGCGGTGATCCGGCGCGGTTGGCCGCGCTATGGCCCCCGGATGCGACGGCGGTGCTTTCCTTCGGCATCGCCGGCGGGCTCTCGCCCGATGTCGCGACGGGCGACCTGCTCGTCGCCTCGGCGGTTTGGGAAGCGGGCGAGGAGCTTGCCGTGGACGCGCGCTGGCAGGCGGCGATCATCGCCAAGTGCGACGCCCGACCCGGCCTGATCGCGGCGAGTGGCGCGCTGCTGGCCAGCGCAGCCGACAAGGCCCGGCTGCACTGCAGTTCACGCGCGCTCGCGGTGGACATGGAGAGCGGCGCCGCCTGGCGTTTCGCCGCGGCCCGCGGCCTGCCCTTCGCAGCGCTGCGGGCGGTGGCGGACGGGCCGGGCGATGCACTGCCGCATGCCGCCGCCGTCGGGCTCAATCCGGATGGCTCGCCCGCGCCGCTTCGCGTGCTGGGGGCGCTCCTGCGCCGGCCGGGCGAATTGCCCGCCCTGCTGCGGCTGGCGCGCGCCAGCGCCGCCGCCCATGCCGCGCTGCGCCTCGCCCTGGCCTGACCAGCCGGCGGGATGGGTCATTCCAACCGGGCTGATCCTGCGCTAATTCCGGCGCAAACAGGAGGATCCCTCATGCTTCGCCGCACGCTTCTCACCGCCGCGACCACCGCCCTCGCCCTGCCCGCCGCCGCGCAGGAATGGCCAACCGGTCCCGTCCGCGCGGTGGTGCCCTTCGCCGCCGGCAGCGCGACCGACATCGTCGCCCGCCTCTTCGCCGAGCGCATGCGCGAGGTGCTGGGCCAACCCGTCGTCGTTGAGAATCGCGCCGGCGCCTCGGGTCTGATCGGCGCCGAATTCGTCGCGCGCTCGGCGCCCGATGGCATGACGCTGCTGTTCGGCACCAACTCGACCAACGCCGCCGCCAATGCCCTGTTCCGCCGCGTGCCCTTCGACATGGAGCGGGATTTCGTCCCCGCCTCGCTGCTCGCTTCCGTGCCGCTGCTGGTGGCGGTGCCGGCGAACAGCCCCCACCGCACGCTGGCCGATCTGCTGGCCGCCGCCCGCGCGCGGCCCGAGGCGGTGTCCTTCGCCTCGGCCTCCTCCTCGCAGCGCGTGGCGTCGGAGATGCTGGCCTCGATGGCCGGCGTCCGCATGCTGCACGTGCCCTACCGCGCCTCGCCCGCCGCGGTGCAGGATCTGATCTCGGGCCGCGTGGACGTCTTCATCGCCGATCAGGCGGTGATTTTGCCGCCGGCCCAGGGCGGGCAGCTGCGCGTCCTGGGCGTGACCACGCGCACGCGCTCGCCGCAGCTGCCGGATGTGCCGACGGTGGCGGAGGCCGGCAATCTGCCCAACTACGAACTCTTCGCCTGGTTCGTGCTGGCGGCACCAACGGGCACGCCGCCGGCCGTCCTGGCCCGGCTGAACGCCGCGGTGCGCCACGCGACGCAAAACCCCGAGCTGCGCCAGCGGCTGGAGCAGACGCTGGGTATGAGTGTCACGCCCTCCACGCAGGAGGAGGCGGTGGCCTTCATGCGCAGTGAGACGGTGAAGTGGACCAACGCGATCCGCGCCGCCGGCATCGAGCCGGAGTAAGGCCCCAACGCAAAAGGGCGAGCCGCGAGGCTCGCCCTTTTTGATCTGCGCTTGTCAGGGAAAGTGGCGCACCCGGAAGGACTCGAACCTCCAACCCCCAGATTCGTAGTCTGGTGCTCTATCCATTGAGCTACGGGTGCTTGCCGTGCGCCGGGAGATACCCTTGGCGGCCATGCCGCGCAACCCCCCGGGCGTCAGCTTTGTGACGATGGCCGATGCGCTGGGCGCATGGGCGCATCGCCTTACGATGCGAGCTTGTTCAACTCCCGCACGACGCTCTCGCCCATCACGGAACAGCTGATGCGCGCCATGCCGGGCTGCATGATATCGGCCGTGCGCATGCCACCCGCCAGCACGCGCTCGACGGCCTGCTCGACCATGCGCGCCTGTTCTTCCATGCCGAAGGAAAGCCGCAGCAGCATGGCGAAGGAGAGAATCTGTGCCGACGGATTCGCGATTCCCTTGCCCGCGATGTCCGGCGCCGAGCCATGGATCGGCTCGTAGAGCGCATGACGGCGCCCATCGGGCTGCACCGCGCCCAGCGTGGCGGAGGGCAGCATGCCGAGCGAGCCCGTCAGGGCGGCCGCGAGATCGCTCAGCACGTCGCCGAAGAGGTTGGAGGCGAGGATCACGTCGAACTGCTTGGGGCGCGAGCAGAGCTGCATGGCGGCGTTGTCCGCATACATGTGCTCGAGCTCGACATCCGGGAATTCGGCGGCGTGCACCTCGTTCACCACGGCGCGCCAGAGGCGGCCGGATTGCATCACATTCGCTTTCTCGGTGCTCGTCACCTTGTTCCGGCGCTTGCGGGCGAGGTCGAAGGCCACGCGCGCGGCGCGGGCGATCTCGTCTTCCGAATACACCTCGGTATCAATGCCGACGCGCTTGCCATTGGCGTCCGTGTGGATGCCGCGCGGCTCACCGAAATAGATGCCGCCCGTGCTCTCGCGCACGATCATGATGTCGAGGCCGCGCACCACATCGGGCTTGAGCGAGGAGGCGTCCACGAGCGGGTCGAGCACGATGGCCGGGCGCAGATTGGCAAACAGGCCAAGCTCCTTGCGCAGGCGCAGGATGCCGAGTTCGGGGCGCTGGTCGAAGGGCAGCTTGTCCCATTTCGGGCCGCCCACGCTGCCGAACAGCACCGCATCCGCCTCACGCGCGGCATTCACCGTGCGGTCCGGGCAGGGCACGCCCTCGGCGTCGATCGCGGCACCGCCGACCAGGCCTTCGCCGATCTCGAAGCGCACCATGCGGCGCTGCTCCATCCAGTCGATGACGCGGCGGACCTCGTGCATCACCTCGGGGCCAATGCCATCACCCGGCAGGACGAGGAGCTTCTTGTTGGCGATCACAGGCTGTTCCCCGCGGCATGCAGCCAAGGCTGGGCCTGGCGCTGCCTGTCTTCGTAGCTGTCGATGGAGCCGGTGTGCTGCATGGTCTGGCCGATATCGTCCAGGCCGTTCAGCAGGCAGTGGCGGCGGAATGGGTCGATCGCGAAGGGAATTTCCTCGCCATTGGGGCGGACCACCACATTGCGCTCCAGATCCACCGTGATGCGCGCATTGCCACCGAGCTTGGCGTCCTCCATCAGCCTCTCGCAGATCTCGCGCGGCAGGCGGATGGGCAGCAGGCCGTTCTTGAAGCTGTTGTTGTGGAAGATGTCGGCGAAGTCGGGCGCGATGACGCAGCGAATGCCGAAGTCGAGCAGCGCCCAGGGCGCATGCTCACGCGAGGAGCCGCAGCCGAAATTCTCGAAGGCGATGAGGATCTCGGCCTTGCGATAGGCTTCCTGGTTCAGCACGAAATCCGGCTGCTCCGAGCCATCCGGATTGTAGCGGAAATTGGCGAAGAGGTTCTTGCCGAAGCCCGTCCGCGCGATCGACTTCAGGAAGCGCGCGGGGATGATCTGGTCGGTGTCGACATTGGCCTTGGGCAGGGGGGCGGCGATGCCGGTCAGCGTGGTGAAGGCTTGCATGTCACAGGCTCCCGTTCGGCTGGTAGTCGCGCACATCGGCGAGGTGGCCGGCGATGGCCGCGGCCGCCGCCATGGCGGGCGAGAGCAGGTGCGTGCGGCCGCCCGGACCCTGGCGCCCTTCGAAATTGCGGTTGCTGGTGCTGGCGCTGCGCTGGCCGGGCGTCAGCTTGTCCGGGTTCATGCCGAGGCACATCGAGCAGCCGGCCTCGCGCCATTCAAAGCCCGCCTCCTGGAGGATGCGGTCGAGCCCCTCCTCCTCGGCCTGCGCCTTCACCAGGCCCGAGCCGGGGACGACCATGGCGCGCACGCCATCGGCGACCTTGCGGCCCCTGGCGATGGCGGCGGCGGCGCGGATATCCTCGATGCGGCTGTTGGTGCAGCTGCCGATGAAGGCCACGTCAATCTTGAGGTCCGTCAGGCGCTGGCCGGGCGTCAGGCCCATATATTCGACCATGCGGCGGAGCTGGGCGCGGCGCGCCTCATCGGCGGCCTCCTCGGGGTTCGGCACGATGCCGGTGATCGGCAGCACATCCTCGGGGCTGGTGCCCCAGGTGACCTGGGGCGCGATCTCATGCGCGGCGAGCTTCACGATCTTGTCGTAGTGGGCACCCGCATCGGTCGGCAGGGTGCGCCAATAGGCGATGGCGCGCTCCAGCGCCTCGCCCTTCGGCGCCATGGGGCGGCCGCGGATATAGTCGAAGGTCTTGTCGTCGGGCGCGATCAGGCCGGCGCGCGCGCCACCCTCGATCGCCATGTTGGAGACCGTCATGCGGCCCGCCATGTCGAGTGCGCGAATGGCGTCGCCGCAATACTCGATAACGTGACCGGTGCCGCCCGCCGTGCCGATCTTGCCGATGATGGCGAGCGTGATGTCCTTGCCCGAGCAGCCGATGGCGAGGTTGCCCTCGACGAGCACCTGCATGTTCTTGGCCGGCTTCTGCAGCAGCGTCTGCGTGGCCAGCACATGCTCCACCTCGGAGGTGCCGATGCCGAAGGCGAGCGCGCCCATCGCGCCATGCGTGGAGGTGTGGCTGTCACCACACACGATCGTCATGCCCGGCAGCGAGCGGCCCAGCTCTGGCCCGATGACGTGGACGATGCCCTGGCGCTTATCCAGCAGCGGGATCAGCGGCATGCCAAATTCGGCCGCGTTCTTCTCCAGCGTCTCGACCTGCAGACGGCTCTCATCATCCACGATGCCGGTGTAACGCGAGGCATCGGTGGCGATGTTGTGGTCAATCACGCCGAGCGTCAGGTCAGGCCGGCGGATCTTGCGGCCGGCCAGGCGCAGGCCCTCGAAGGCCTGCGGCGTCGTCACCTCATGGGTGAGGTGCAGGTCGATGTAGAGAAGGGCCGTCCCGTCCGGCAGCGTCTCGACCACATGGGCGGCCCAGATCTTGTCGAACAGCGTGCGCGGCTTTCCATCGCTCATTGGCGATCTCTCCCTCTACAAAGCGGCAGTCTGGCGGAGGGCCCAACCGGCCCTCCGCAACCGGAGCATCAGCCCTCGGCGGCTTCCTTGGCGGCGGCGGCGGGCGCACGCAGGCCGAGCTTCTCGGCGATGCGCGCCGACTTGCCGGTGCGGCCACGGAGATAATAGAGCTTCGCGCGGCGCACCTTGCCGCGACGCACCACGGCGATCTCGGCGATGGCCGGCGAATGCAGCGGGAAGACGCGCTCCACGCCCTCACCGTAGGAGAGCTTGCGCACCGTGAAGTTGCTGTGCAGGCCGCGGTTGGAGCGCGCGATCACGACGCCCTCATAGGCCTGGACGCGCGTGCGCTCGCCCTCGACCACCTTCACCATGACGCGGACGGTGTCGCCGGCCGCGAACTCGGGAACGGGGCGGGTCGCGATCAGGCGCGCCTTCTGGTCGGCATCGAACTGCTGCAAGAGGTTCATGGTCAAGTCCTTTCGAAAATCGGGTTTAGGCCGGGGCTTGCGAGCCCGCAACCAGCATTCGGTTCCAGAGATCGGGCCGCCGCTCGCGCGTCGCGGCCTCGGATTGGGCACGCCGCCAGCGCGCGACCTCGGCGTGATGGCCGGAGAGCAGCACGGGCGGCACGGCACGGCCCTGCCATTCGGCGGGCCGCGTGTAGTGCGGGTATTCCAGCAGCCCCGCCGAGTGGCTTTCCTCGACGGCGCTTTCGGCGGCACCCATGACGCCCGGCAGGAGCCGCACGCAGGCATCCAGCAGAGCCAGCGCCGCGATCTCGCCACCCGAGAGCACGTAGTCGCCGAGGCTGACCTCGCGCATGCCCCTTGCCTCGATCACGCGCTGGTCCACGCCCTCGTAACGCCCGCAGAGCAGCACGAGGCCAGGGCCCGACGCGAAGTCGCGCACCATCGCCTGGTCGAGCAGGCGGCCGCGCGGCGTGAGATAGACCAGCGGGCGGGTGTCGCCCTCCGGCATCGCGCCCGCAATCGCCGCATCCGCCACATCGGGCCGCATCACCATGCCCGCACCGCCGCCGAAGGGCGTGTCATCCACGGTGCGGTGGCGATCCGTGGCGAAGCCGCGGATGTCCATCGCCTCGCAGTTCCACTTGCCGTCGCGCAGCGCACGACCGGCGAGCGACACGTCGAGCGGCCCCGGAAACATCTCCGGAAACAGCGTGAGGATGGTGGCGTGCCAGCTCATGCCGCACCCGCCTCGGTATCGCCCGGCTGCGGCTCGACGAGGATCTCGGCGGGCAGCACCACGGTGATGCGCCGCGCCTTGGTGTCCACCTCGGGCACCGCCGCGCGCGTGAAAGGCACCAGCCGCTCGGGCGGGCCTTCCAGCACGAGGAAGGCGCCGGCGCCGTGATCCTCCACCGCGCGAACCCGGCCGAGGGCCTGGCCTTGCGCCGTCACCGCCGCCATGCCCTCAAGATCGGAGAGGTAATATTCCTCCTCATCCTCGGGCGGTGGCAGCGCCTCGCGCGGCACGTACAGCTTCGTACCGGTGAGGCGCGCGGCCTGGTCGCGGTCACTGACCCCCTCGATGCGCGCCAGGTCCGGCGAGAGCATCTCCAGCACGAAGCGCTGGGTGCCGCTCGCGTCGCTCAGCGGCCCATAGGCGGTCAGATCCTCGGGCTCGGCGGTGAAGCTGCGGACGCGCACCAGGCCCCGCACACCGTGCGGCCTCCCGATCTCGCCCAACAGGATCATCGCCGAAGACATGGATCAGATCAGCGCGCGGCGGCCGCGGCGCGTTCCTGCGCCTTCTTCTTCGGCGCGGACTGGACCGGCTGCGTCGGGATCGCCGGCATTTCCATCAGGCCGGCGCGGCCCAGGAACTTCGCCACGCGGTCGGTCGCGAGCGCGCCCTGGGAAAGCCACTCCTTGATGCGCTCCTCCTGCAGGCGGATGCGGTCGGCGTGCTCGGCCGGCAGCATCGGGTTGTAGCTGCCCACCTTCTCGATGAAGCGGCCATCGCGCGGCGAACGGCTGTCGGCCACCACGATGTGGTAGTAGGGGCGCTTCTTGGCGCCGGCGCGGGCAAGGCGGATCTTCAGGCCCATGGGGTCTTCTCCTTCAGGTCAAAATCAGAATGGACGCTTGCCTTGGGGGAGGAGGCTGGCGAGGCCGCCGCGCATCATCCCCTTCTGGCCCATCTTGTTCATGCGCTTCATCATGTCGCGCATGTCCTCGAATTGCTTGAGCAGCCGGTTCACCTCCTGCACGGAGGCGCCCGAACCGGCCGCGATACGCCGCTTGCGCGACGCCTTGATGATCTCCGGCTTGCGACGCTCACCGACGGTCATGCTGCCGATGATGGCGGCCTGGCGCTTCAGCATGCCGGTGTCGAGATTGGCGTCCTGCAGCTGCGCCTTCACCTTGGCAACGCCGGGCAGCATGCCCATCAGGCCGCTCATCCCGCCCATCTTGCCGATCTGCTTCAGCTGCTGGGCGTAGTCCTCCAAGGAGAACTGGCCCTTCTGCATCCGCGCCGCGAGCTTCTCGGCCTCGGCCTGGTCGATGTTCTCGGCCGCACGCTCCACAAGGGAGACGATGTCGCCCATGCCCAGGATGCGGTTGGCGATGCGGTCGGGGTGGAAATCCTCAAGCGCGTCGAGCTTTTCGCCCGCACCCAGGAGCTTGATCGGCGCCCCGGTCACGGCCCGCATGGAGAGCGCGGCGCCACCGCGCGCATCGCCATCCACGCGCGTCATGACGATGCCCGAAATGCCCACGCGCTCATTGAAGATGCGCGCCGTGTTCACCGCGTCCTGGCCGGTCATGGCGTCCACGACCAGCAGCGTCTCATGCGGCGTCACCGCCTGCTTCACGGCCGCGACCTCGGCCATCAGCGCTTCGTCGATCGAGAGGCGGCCGGCGGTGTCGAGGATCACGACGTCGTAGAGTTCGCGCCGGCCCAGATCCATGGCGCGCTCGGCGATCTGCAGCGGCGTCTGGCCGGCGATGATCGGCAGGCTGGTGACTTCCGCGCGCTCGGCCAGCTGCGCCAGCTGGAGCTGCGCGGCGGGGCGGTGCACGTCGAGCGAGGCGAGCAGCACCTTCTTGCGCTCGCGCCCCTTCAGGCGGAGTGCGATCTTGCCGGAGGTGGTGGTCTTGCCAGAGCCCTGCAGGCCCACCATCAGGATGGCGACCGGGGCGGCGGCCTCAAGGCTGATGCCGCGTGGGCCCGGATCATTGCCGCCCAGCGCTTCCACCAGCGCGTCGTTCACGATCTTCACGACCTGCTGGCCGGGCTGGATCGAGCGGATCACCTCCTGCCCAACGGCGCGTTCGCGCACGCGGGCGGTGATGTCCTTCACGACGGACAGGGCGACATCGGCTTCCAGCAGCGCGACGCGCACTTCGCGCAGCGCGTCCGAGACATCGGCTTCGGACAAGGCGCCACGGCCGCGCAGGCGGTCGAACACTCCCTGCAACCTGTTGCCCAAAGTCTCGAACACTGAAGAGCCCTTCAAAACGTCAAACGCGCCGCTGCGCGAAACTCGCGGAGCGACGGAGATCCCACAGATCGCGGGACCCATGTCAGGATGCCTGACGAACCTGCGTTTAGGGGGTCGGGCGGGGGGCGTCAATCATGTTCGCCCCCCTCCGCGCTCGGGTCAGGTCGCCGAGAGGCCCATGCCCCTGAGGATCGGTACCCAGAGATCATTCTCGGCCCGGAAGAAGCGGGCGGCCTCTGCCACGCTGCCCCCCATGACCGTGAGGTCAATGGCCGCGAAGCGCGTCCGCACCTCCGGATCCGCGAGGATGGTCGCGATCGCGGTGTTGAGCCTGGCCAAAACGGCGTCCGGCGTCCCGCGCGGGGCGAGAATGGCTTGCCAGGGCTCCATGTTGTTGACCTGCGGCAGGCCCGCCTCGCGCATCGTCGGCACCTGCGGCAGGGCGGCGGCACGGCTTCCCGAGAAGGTGGCCAGCGCGCGCAACTGCCCCGCGCCGGCCTGCGCCGCGACGACCGAGGGCGTGTCTGCCAGATAGGAAATCCGGCCGGCAATGAGATCGGCCAGGCCCGCCGCGCTGCCGCGGTAAGGGACATGCGTGACCTGAAGCTGGTTCACATCGGCGAAGTGCTGGGCGGCGATATGGCCCGAGGTGCCATTGCCGGCTGAGCTGAAATTGTGCTGCCCCGGCTCGCGGCGCAGGCGCTGGATCAGGGCCGGCGCGTCGTTCACCTCCAATTGCCGGGCCGCGACCAGCACCAGCGGGACCTTGGAGGTGATGATGACCGGCGCGAAATCGGCCACGGGATCAAAGGGCAGGTTGGGCTGCACGCCCTGCACCAGGATCTGCGCCGAAAGCCCGCCGAAAAGCAGCGTGTGCCCATCCGGCCGCGCGCGTGCGACGGCCTGCGAGGCCACGATCCCCCCTGCCCCCGGCCGGTTCTCTGCCACGACCGGCTGGCCCAGCAGCGGCGTCATCCGCTCCGAGAGGAGGCGCGCGATGGCGTCGCTGGAACCGCCCGGGGCGAAGGGAATGATCAGCGTGATGGGGCGATCGGGAAAACCCTGGGCGAGCGCCGGCGCCGCCAGCGTGGCGGGAAGCAGGGTGAAGAGGCTGCGGCGGCGCATCGGCGATGTCCTTTACCAGGGGGAAATGTCGGGCAGGCCAAGGGCACCACGGATGGCGGCGCAAAGGTGCTGGAACTCGGCCTCGGCCGCGGCGCTGTGGCGGCGCGCGCGGGGGTAGCTGTGGATCATGCCGGGCGCCTCGCGGCACCAGACCTGCACATCCGCGGCCACCAGCCGCGCGGCGAAGGCCAGGCCCTCGTCACGCAGCGGATCGCGCTCGGCGATGGAAAGGATGGTGGGCGGCAAGCCCGCCACGTCGTTCGCACGCAGCGGCAGGGCGTAAGGCTCATCCGGCGGGGCGAAGGCATCGAGCGCCTCGCGCATGGCCGCGCGTGTCAGGATGGGGTCGCGCCCCGCCTCGTAGCTGGGCGTGTCGAGGTCCCGGTCCAGCACGGGATAGATCAGGACGAGGCAGGCCGGCCTGGGTCCAGCCCGGTCGCGTGCCATGAGGCTGGCGCCGGCCGCGAGGTTGCCGCCAGCACTATCCCCTGCAAGCCCGATCCGCGCCGCGTCCAGGCCCAGAGACGCCGCGTTGTCGAACGCCCAGCACAGGGCGGCGAAGGCATCCTCGGTCGGCGCGGGGTAGGGGTTTTCGGGGGCGCGGCGGTAATGGACGCTGAGGATCTGCGCGCCGGTGTTCATCGCGAGGCTCGCCGTCACGAAGTCGTGCGTCTCGGGACTGCCGGCGATCCAACTCCCGCCATGCAGATAGACCAGAGCCGTCTGGGCTGGGCCGGGCGGACGATAGATCCTGACCGGGATCTCCCGGCCTGGCAGCACGATATAGGCGGTGCGCGTGCGCAAACCCAGCGGGTGCGGTTCCTGCGTGGCCAGCGCGTAGCGCTCGGCGCGCTCACGGCGCTGCCCGGGCGTCAGGCCGCCCAGCGGCCCAAGATTGGCCGTCACCCGCCGCGTGTGGTCGAGATAGGCTTGCAGCCCAGGCTCGATCGGGTCGTGCTCGGTCATTGCGGCCGAGCCTATGAATTTATCCGGACAATGTCCAGGCCAGGGGGCCGTCGGGGCGGGAAGGCCCGCCCTCGCCGCGCTACTTGGGCGCCAGCACCATGATCATCTGGCGGTTTTCAAGGCGCGGCATCTGCTCGACCTTCACCAGCTCGACCAGCTCGGTGCGGATGCGCTCCAGCAGTTTCACGCCGAGCTCCTGGTGCGCCATTTCGCGGCCGCGGAAGCGGAGCGTGACCTTCACCTTGTCGCCCTCGCCGATGAAGCCCTTCGCCTGGCGCATCTTCACGTCATAGTCATGGTCATCAATGTTCGGGCGAACCTTGATTTCCTTGATCTCGACGACCTTCTGCTTCTTGCGGGCCTCGTTGGCCTTCTTCTGCTGCTCGTACTTGAACTTGCCGTAGTCGGTGATCTTGCAAACCGGCGGCACGGCGTTCGGGCTGATCTCCAGCAGGTCGAGCCCGGCCTGGAACGCCTTGTACAACGCGTCGCGGATGCTCAATACGCCAAGCATTTCGCCATTTTCGTCAATCAGACGAACCTGCGGAACGCGGATCTCCTCGTTCACGCGCGGCCCCTCCCGGGAGGGGGGCGAAGGGGGCATGGGGCCTCGTGCTATGGTCGTCTCCTGTCTCAGTTACGATACGGCTTCAAAGCGACTTATGGGGCGGTCCGCGTCAGGCCGCAACTGTCTGCGATGAATTTGCCCGCATGTCGGGTGGGGTTGCCTCATTTGCAAGCAGTGCCACCGCTTCGGCGAGCGGCAGGCTCTCCTGCTCGCGGCCGGGCAGGCGGCGCAGGACCAGCATCCCCTCCTCCGCCTCGCGCCGGCCAACCACGGCCAGCACCGGCACGCGCGTCTCGATGTGGTCCACCACCTTGCGGTTGATCTTCTCGTTGCGGATGTCGGCCTCGGCGCGGATGCCGGCGGCGCGCAGCGCGGCCACCACCTGCTCGGCATAGGGCGCGGCGTCGTCCACGATGCTCGCCACCACCACCTGGCGCGGGGCGAGCCATAGGGGGAATCGGCCGGCATATTGCTCGATGAGCATGCCGAGGAAGCGCTCGAAGCTGCCGAGGATCGCCCGGTGCAGCATCACCGGCCGGCGGCGCGTGCCGTCTTCCGCCGTGTATTCTGCATCGAGCCGCTCGGGCAGCACGAAATCCACCTGCAGCGTGCCGCATTGCCAGTCGCGGCCGATGGCGTCGCGCAGGACGAATTCGAGCTTGGGGCCGTAGAAGGCCCCCTCCCCCGGGTTCAGCTCATATTCGACGCCGGCGATGGCGCAGGCTTCGCGCAGCGCGCCCTCCGCGCGGTCCCAGGTGGCGTCGTCGCCCGCGCGGGTCTCGGGCCGGTCGGAGAATTTCACGCGGAACTCGGGGAAGCCGAGGTCGCGGTAGATATCGGAGAGCAGGGCGACGAACTTCACCGTCTCATCGGCGATCTGGTGCTCCTCGCAGAAGATATGCGCGTCATCCTGCGTGAATGCGCGCACGCGCATGATGCCGTGCAGCGCGCCCGAGGGCTCGTAGCGGTGGCAGGCGCCGAACTCGGCCATGCGCAGCGGCAGGTCCCGGTAGGAGCGGATGCCCTGGTTGAAGATCTGCACATGGCAGGGGCAGTTCATCGGCTTCAGCGCGTTGATCTTGTCGGCCTCGGCCTTGTCCTCGACGGAGGCGAGGAACATGCCCGCGCGGAACTTCTCCCAGTGGCCCGAGGCTTCCCAGAGCTTGCGGTCCACCAGCTGCGGGGTCTTCACTTCCTGGTAGCCCGAGGCATCCAGGCGGCGGCGCATGTAGTCCTCCACCGTGCGGTAGAGCTTCCAGCCATTGGGGTGCCAGAAGACGGAGCCTTGCGCTTCCTCCTGCATGTGGAAGAGGTGCATCTCGCGGCCGATGCGGCGGTGGTCGCGCTTCTCGGCCTCCTCCAGCATGTGCAAATGCGCGTCCAGCTCCTTATGGTCGCGCCAAGCCGTTGCGTAGATGCGGCTCAGCATCGCGTTGCGATGATCGCCCCGCCAATAGGCGCCGGCCACCTTCATCAGCTTGAAGGCGGTGCCCACGCCGCCCGTCGTCGGCATATGCGGGCCGCGGCAGAGGTCGAGCCAATCGCCCTGGCGGTAAATCGAGATGGGCACATCCACCGGCAGGTCGCGGATCAGCTCCGCCTTGTAGCGCTCGCCCTTCTTCTCGAAGAATTCGATGGCCTGTTCGCGCGGCCAGACCTCGCGCGTGAAGGCGGCGTTGCGCGCGATGATCTCGCGCATCTTCGCCTCGATCTTCGGGAAGTCCTCCGGCGTGAAGGGCTCGTTGCGGGCGAAGTCGTAGTAGAAGCCGTTCTCGATGGCGGGGCCGATCGTCACCTGCGTGCCGGGAAACAGCTCCTGCACGGCCTCGGCCAGCACATGGGCGGCGTCGTGGCGGATGAGCTCCAGCGCCTCGGAATCCTTGCGGGTGATGAAGCGCAGGCTCGCATCGGCGGTGATCTCGCGGCTGAGATCCATCATCTCGCCATCCACGACCATCGCAAGTGCGGCCTTGGCCAGGCCCGGGCCGATGGAAGCGGCCACCGCCGTGCCGGTCACCGCGCCGTCGAATTGGCGAAGGGATCCGTCAGGGAGGGTGATCGCGGGCATTGCATTCTCGTGCTGATGAAGGGAGGCGGACCATGGGCAGCGCGCCCGCGACGGTCAAGCGCTTCCCTTTGCACGCCTGGGCCGCGCGGGCCAAGATGCGCCATGTCCGAACTGCGCAGCGCGATCTTCCTCGATTTCGACAATCTCGTCTCCGGCCTCAGGGATGGCGCCGGCCCCGAATTCGCCCTGCGCTTCGCCGAGCAGCCGGAGCTCTGGCTCACGCCCCTGCTGGCCGACCGGCCCCGCCGTGCCCTCCTGCGCCGGTGCTACATGAACCCGGCCGGCACTTTGGAGGATGGCGCGGGCTCCCGCCTGCGCTACGCGGAGTTCCGCTGGGCCTTCCTGGCAGCGGGGTTCGAGGTAGTGGACTGCCCACGCCTCACCCGCCTCAAGAACGCGGCCGATCTGCGGATCGCGCTGGATGCGATGGAGGCCATGCTCTCGCCGCTCGCGCGGCATGACGAGTTCATCCTGCTCTCCACCGATTCCGACTTCGTGCCCCTGCTCCAGCGCCTGCGCGCGGCGGACCGGCGCACCCGTCTGGTGGCGCATCCCGAGGTGGGGCGCGTGGTCCGCGCCGCAGCCGATGAGGTGATCGGCCTTGATGAGCTGGCGGGCTGGCTCGGCTGGCAGCCGGCGCGCGAGGAAGGGCCAGCCTTCGGCGCACCGGATGCGGCCGAGCTGCTCGCCGTGGTGCGGGACATCCTGCTGGAGGCGGAGGCGCCGGTGCATTTGCCGCATCTGGGCCAGATGCTGCGCAACCGCACCGGGGCCACGCTGCGCGGCAGCGACTTCGCGGGCCAGGGCTCGCTCGATGCGTTGCTGGCCGCCGCCGGCGGCTTCATCCGGCGCGAGGGGCCAGGCGGCGGGCATATCCTGCGCCCCGAATGGCTGGATCAGCCGGCCGCGAGTGCCGACGCCTCCTGAAGCACCGCGGCGACCGGCAATTCACCAAGCGGGTGGTGGCGTAGCACGCGGACGATGCGGCCGCGCGGGGCGCAGAGGGCGGGGTCACTGTCATCGCCGAACAGCGCCAGCGTCGGGCAGCCGGCCGCCGCCGCCATATGGGTGGGGCCGCTGTCATTGCCTATGGTGAGTGCCGCCCGACGGGCGACCGCCGCCAATTGCCGAAGGTCCGTCCGGCCGGTCAGGTCGAGCGCATCTGGGACCTGGGCCTGGATTTCCTGCGCAATGGCCGCCTCCGCCGGGCCGCCACCAATCACAATGGGGCGGGCCAGGCCAGCGGCGACCGCCGCGAAGCGGGAGGCCGGCCAGCGCTTGCCGGGCCTGAGCGGCGAGGCACCAGGCAGCAGCAGCGCGAACCCCTCCGGCAGGCCCAAGCCGGCGACATCGGATTCCAGCCAGTCGAGCTTGGGTTCCGGGAAATGCGTGACCCCGGCCGCGCGGAGTTGCCCGCGCTGGCGTTCCACCGTGTGGAGAAAATCCCGCTGAGGATCGGCATCGGGGTGCGAGGCGCCGCGCGCAATGCCCGACCATTCGGCAGCCCCCCCCACGAACCAGCGATAGCGGGAGGAGCGGGAGGAGGTCTGCAGATCATAGACCCGCGCAAAGCCGGCGCGCCGCAGGCGCAGCGCGAGCCGCCCCACCGCGGCCAGGTCGGTCCAGTCGGGCCGGCCATCGCTCCAGACCCGGTCGAACCAGGGCGCGGCCCCGGCCAGGGCCGCAAAGGGCGGCGTGGTGAGCAGGGTGATCTCGGCATCCGCGTGATGCGCGCGGATGGCGGCGAAGGGGCCGAAAGCCTGCACGAAATCGCCCAGCGCCGCGAGCTTGATGACCAGGATGCGCGTCACGGCAAAAGCTCGCGATAGAGGGCCAGCGTCGCGGCCTGCATGGCTTCCGTGGTCGGCACGCGCTGGCGCGCCACCTCACCCATCGCGGCGCACTGTTCCGGCGGCAGGGCCATGGCCGCGCGGATCTGCGCGGCCAGCGCCAGCGCGTCGCCGGGGGCGGTAAGCCAGCCGGTAACGCCATGCTCGACCGTCTCGCGCGGGCCGCCGAGATCGGCGGCGATGACGAGGCGGCCCATCGCCTGGGCCTCGATCACCGTGCGGCCGAAGGCCTCGGGCTCGATGCTGGCATGCACCACCACTTCGGCGGCCATCAGCGCGGCGGGCATATCGGCCACATGGCCGGGGATGCGCAGCCGCCCGGCCACGCCGCGCGCCTCGGCGAGCGCACGCAGCTCGGCCAGATAGGCGTCGCGCCCCTGGGGGTCACCAGCCAGGATGGCGATGGCGCCGGGCAGTTCCGCCAGCGCCTCGATGAGCACGGCCTGGCCCTTCCAGCGCGTGAGGCGCGCGGGCAGCAGGATCACGGGCGCGCCCTCCGGCACCTGCCAGGCGGCGCGCAATGCGGCGATGCGGGCGGGCGCCACCAGCGCCGGGTCGAAGCGGCGGAGATCCACGCCGCGCAGGATCACGCGGCTTTCCGCGCCATGCGTCGCGCGGATGTGGTCGGCGATGTGGCGGCTGATGGCGATGACGCGCGCGCCCCGCGCCATCACCGAGTTGTAGAGCCGCTTGCCCGGAAAGCCCTCGCCATAGGTGCCGTGATAGGTGGTGACGAGCGGCACGCCCGTCCGCCGCGCGGCCAGCCAGGCCGACCAGGCCGGCGCGCGGGAGCGCGCATGCAGGATCGCGACCTGCTCCCTCCGCACCAGATCGGCCAGCGCCGCCGCATTGCGCCAGATGCCCAGCGGCGACTTGGTGGCGAGCGGCAGCGTGATGTGCCGCGCGCCCAGCGCCTCCAGCGCCGGGACCAACCGGCCCCCGCTGGAGGCGACCAGTGCGCGGAAGCCGGCCGCCTGGATGGCTTCGGCGATTTCCAGCGTGCCACGCTCCACGCCGCCCGCATCGAGGGCAGGCAGCACCTGGAGGATGGCGGGCGGAAGCGGCATGGCCGACCCTGCTATCCTTCCGCATGGACGGCGTCCACCTTGTGCTGCGTGAGGGGGGCGTGCGATCCGGGGGCATGAACGAAGAACACGGCACGATCGGGCATCTGGCCTACAGGCGGCAGGCGGGGCGCGGCCCGGGCGTCGTCTTCCTCGGTGGCTTCAACAGCGACATGACGGGCAGCAAGGCGGAATACCTGGCCGCATGGTGTGCCGCGCGGGGCCAGGCCTTCCTGCGCTTCGACTACAGCGGCCACGGCGCCTCGGGCGGGCGCTTCGAGGAGGGCAGCATCGGACAATGGGCCGCGGATGCCGAGCGTGTGCTGCTGGAGCTGACGGAAGGGCCGCAGATCCTCGTGGGGTCCTCCATGGGCGGCTGGATCGCGCTGCTGCTGGCCCGCCGGCACCCCGAACGCCTGGGCGGGCTGGTCGGAATCGCGGCCGCGCCGGACTTCACGGAGGACCTGATGTGGGCGCAATTCCCGCAGGCCATCCGCACCCAGATCGAGCGCGAGGGGCAATGGTTGCGCCCTTCCGAATACGGCACCCCCTACCCCATCACGCAGCATCTCATCGAGGATGGCCGCCGCAACCTGGTGCTGCGCGAGCCGCTGGTGGTCGCCGCGCCCGTGCGGCTCCTGCAAGGCCAGGCCGACCCGGACGTGCCCTGGCAGACCGCGATCCGCCTCGCCGCGCATATCACGGGCAATGATGTGGAGGTGACGCTGGTCAAGGCCGGCGACCACCGCCTCTCCAAGCCTGCGGAACTGGCCCTACTCGGCCGGACGCTCGGCGCGCTCCTCAGCGAAAATGGCGGCTAGCCCCTCGCGAAAGCTCGGATAGGCCCAGTCGAGGCCGAGCATGTGCCGGGTGCGCCGGCTCGAGACCAGGCGGCTTTCATCCCAGAAGCTGCGGCCCATCTCGCTCATCCGCGCATAGGCCTCGGCGAAGGGGGTGGGCGGTGGCGGCGTCACGCCGAGCAGACGGCAGGCTTCCAGCGTGACCTCCGCCTGGGTGCTCGGCGTGTCATCCACCAGATGCACCACGCGCACCCCAGGGCCGGGCGGACGGGTGGCCGCGGCCATCACGGCGCGGGCGATGTCGTCGCGATGGATGCGGCTGAAACTGTGGCCGGGCTTCACCACGCAGCGCGCGGTGCCGGCGCGCACCTCGTCGAGCGCGGAGCGGCCGGGGCCGTAGATGCCGCCGGTGCGGAACAGGTCCACCGCCGCATGCCCCGCCAGGGCGCGCCACTGCGCCTCGGCGTCCAGTCGGCGCTGGCTGCGCGCCTGGCCGGGCGCGGGGGGCGTGTCCTCGTCCACCCAGCCGCCCTGGCGGTCGCCATAGACGCCGGTGGTCGAGATGTAGCCCACCCAGGCGAGCGGCGCGGCGCGCAGCGCCTGCGCATGCGCGGCCCAGACCGGATCGCCGGCCGGGCCGGGTGGCGCGGTGATGACCAAGTGGGTGACGCCCGCGAGCAGCGCCGGATCGTCGAAAGCAACGACGTCCGGCCTTCCACCGGGATCACGTGACGTGACGCGGGCCACCCAGCCCGCCCGCTTGGCGAGGTTCAGGATGGCACGGCCGGTATAGCCCTGGCCGATGATCAGGAGGTTGCGCTGCATGGGCGGAGGTTACGCCTCCGCGAGCAATGCCGCCACATCGAGCCGCCGGGTGAACATGGTCATCGCGCCCTCGGCGTCACGCGGCCATTCCTCGCGCGGCCGGTCGCGGTAGAGCTCCACGCCGTTGCCGTCGGGGTCCCGGAGATAGAGCGCCTCGCTCACGCCATGGTCGGAGGCACCGTCCAGCTTCACGCCGGCCTCCAGCACGCGCTTGAGGGCGGCGGCCAGGGTGGCGCGGTCCGGATAGAGCAGCGCCACGTGATAGAGGCCGGTGTGGTGCGGCGGTGGCGGCGTGCCGCCCTCGCTCTCCCAGGTGTTGAGCGCGACGTGGTGGTGATAGCCACCCGCCGAGAGGAAGGCGGCGCCGGGGCGCTCCAGCATCACGGTCAGCCCGAGCACGTCCCGCCAGAAGGCGAGGGCGCGGGGAATGTCGGCCACCTTGAGGTGGACATGGCCGATGCGGGTCTCGGCGGGCGCGGTGTAGGGGCTTTGTGTCATGGGCGCATCCTGGCATCGCGGGCCGCGCCCGCGCCAATCACGATGCGGAATGAACGCCATCAGCGGCGCGAGGTGACCAGCCAGAGGCCGGCGAAGACCAGCAGCGCCGCCGGGAGCGCCAGCCAGCCCATGCGCTCGCCGAACAGCAGCGCGCCCCAGAGCACGCCCGCGATGGTGACGATGTAGCCGGTCTGGCTCGTGATCACGCTGCCGGTGGCCGCGATCAGGCGGAAATAGAGCAGGTAGGCGAAGGCGGTGAGCGCCGCCTGGAACGGGATCAGCCACTCCACGCGCCAGCCGAAGCGGCCGGGAATGTGGATCTGCCCCATCAGCAGGCCGAAGATCGCGATGAAGAAGGCGGCGGCGTAGAGCGCGCCGGTCGCCAGCACCAGTGCATCCGTGCCGCGCGGCGCGAGGCGCGAGGCCACGATGTTCGAGATGGCGAAGCCCATGGGCGTGATGGCGGCCAGCAGCGCCCAGCCCAGCAGGCTCGCATCCGGGAGCGCCGCGCCAGGCGCCATGGCGAGTGCGACGCCCGCGAAGCCCAGCAGCGTGCCGGTGATGCGGGCTGGCGTCAGCCGGTCCATCCCCAGCGCAGCGGCCCCCAGCACGGTGAGGATGGGCGAGAGCGGCACCAGCAGCGCGAAGAAGCCGGCCGGGATATGCTGCAAGGCCGTGTAGCCGGCGAAATTCGCGAGCGCGAAGCCGGAAAAGCCCGAGGCGGCGTATTGGATCAGATGCGGGCGGTCGAGCGGGATGGCCAGGCGCCGCTTGGCGCAGAGCACCGACAGGATCAGCGCGGAGCCGAAGGCGCCCCAGAAGGCGAAGCCGAGCGGAGCGATGCCACCCGCCATCGCACCCTTCACGACGGAGGGCGTCAGCCCCCAGACCACGCCGAGAATCAGCAACGCAGGGATGTGGCGGGCAAGCGGCATGCACGGCAAAGGCGCGAAGCCGCCCGCCGTGTCAACCTTGGGGGCAACCGTTGAACCCGACGGCCGAATGCCGACATGGTGACCCATGGCGGAACTGCCCGATTCGGAGATCATCGCGCTGCGGCGTGACCCGCTGCTGCCGCCCGAGCCCTGCCCGGTGCGCTGGCGCCGCTCGGCGCGGGCGCGGCGCGTCTCGCTGCGCATTGACCCCGCGCGGGGCGATGTGGTGGTGACGCTGCCGAGCCGCGCGGCCAAGCGGCACGGTGTGGCCCTGCTGACCGAGCATGCGGGCTGGGTGATGCAGAAGCTCGGCAACCTCGCCCCCGAGCGGGCCTTCGAGGCGGGCGGCAGCGTGCCGATCGGGGGCGTGGAGCGCACGATCCGCCACGAGCCCGGCCGACGTGGCGGAGCCTTCCTGGAAGATGGAGTGCTGGTGGTGACGGGCGAGGCGCCCTTCATCGCGCGGCGGGTGCGCGATTTCCTCCGCGCCGAGGCGCTGCGCCGGATTATCGCCGCGGCACGTCCCCATTGCGAAGCGCTCGGCGTCACGCCGAGCGCCATCCGCCTCAAGGACACCAAGAGCCGGTGGGGCAGTTGCGCCGCGAACCGCACCCTCTCCTTCTCCTGGCGGCTCGTGCTCGCGCCGGATTGGGTGCTGGACTATGTGGTGGCGCATGAAGTGGCGCATCTGCGCGAGATGAACCATTCGGACCGGTTCTGGACGCTGGTGGAACAGCGCTCGGCACACCGGCACGCCGCAACCGAATGGCTGCGGCAACACGGGCCTTCCCTGCAACGCATGGGGTGAGGGCGGCTCGCGCCGCCCCCTTGCTTCAGCCGACGCTGAGGCGCCGCTCGGTGATCTGCTGCTTCATGCTCTTCTGCAGCTTCTCGAAGGCGCGGACCTCGATCTGGCGCACGCGCTCGCGGCTGATGTTGTACTGCTGCGAGAGCTCTTCCAGCGTGGTCGGCTCGTCCTTCAGGCGGCGCTCGATCAGGATGTGACGCTCGCGCTCATTCAGGGTGCGCAGCGCGCCGTTCAGCATGTCCTTGCGGTTGGACATGTCCTCGCGGTCGGCCAGCTCCGTCTCCTGGCTCTCGGCGTCATCCACCAGCCAATCCTGCCACTCGCCCTCGCTGTCGGCGCGGACGGGGGCATTCAGGCTGTTGTCGGGCGAGGCGAGGCGGCGATTCATGCTCACCACGTCCTGCTCGGGCACAGCGAGCGTCTTCGCGATCTTGGCCACGACTTCCGGCTGCAGGTCGCCATCCTCCAGTGCGCCGATCTGCCCCTTCAGGCGACGGAGGTTGAAGAAGAGCTTCTTTTGCGCGGCCGTCGTCCCCATCTTCACGAGGGACCAGCTGTGCAGGATGTATTCCTGGATCGCGGCACGGATCCACCACATGGCGTAGGTCGCCAGACGGAAGCCACGATCGGGGTCAAAGCGCTTGACCGCCTGCATCATGCCGACATTGCCTTCGGAGATGAGCTCGCCCACGGGCAGGCCATAGCCGCGATAACCCATCGCGATCTTTGCCACGAGGCGCAGATGCGAGGTCACGAGCTTGTGGGCCGCCGCCTCGTCGCCGGCGTCGCGCCAGCGCTTGGCGAGGTTCAGCTCCTCCTCGGGGGCGAGCATCGGGAATTTCCGGATGTCCTGCAGGTAACGCGACAGGTTGCCTTCCGGGGCAAGCGGGATACTCAAAGAAGCCATCGGATTCGACGAGCCTTCCATTTGCGCCGTGCCCCACCCCGTGACGGCGGCGGGCACACGGCCTTTCTGGCCTAACGCGTCCGGGGCCCTCCCGGATGCATCCGCCCCGGTCACGGAAGGGGCGGTGGCAGCAACCGGGGGTTTAGCGGCACCCCATGGCGAAGTTCCAGGAGGAAATTACCGGAATGATCGGTTTCGCGCAAGCAAAACCGACCAAACTGGTCCGGTTACTCGGTGTTACAGTCCAGCACCGCGAGGAGTTTCCGGAAATCCTCCGGCGGATCTGACTTGAAGGAGAGATTTTTCCGGGTGATGGGGTGCGCAAAGCCGAGGCTGGCGGCATGCAGCGCCTGGCGGGGAAAGGCCAGCAACGCCTCCCGCGGGGCGTCCGGAAGCGTCCGGCTGACCGCCGGGATACGTCTCAGATACACGGGATCGCCCACCAGGGGGTGGCCGATATGCGCCAGGTGCACCCGGATCTGATGGGTGCGCCCGGTCATCAGCTTGCAGCGGATCAGCGAAACCGCGCCGTGGAAGACTTGCTCCGTCCGGTAGTTCGTGATGGCGTTCTTGCCGGCGCTGGCACCTGCCATCTCGCCGCGCTGCACGCCGCGGCTGCGCTGCTCAACGACGGCCATGCGCTTGCGGTCGGTCGTGTGGCGGCCGATCGCGGCCTCGATCACGCCTTCGGCCGGGTTTGGAACGCCCCAGGCCAGGGCCAGGTATTCGCGGTCCAGGTCACGGGTGACGAAGGCGTCGGAGAGGACCTGGTGCGCCCGCTGGCTCTTCGCCACCACCATGATGCCCGACGTATCCTTGTCGAGGCGGTGGACGATGCCGGGCCGCTTCTCCCCGCCGATTCCCTCAAGCTCCTCCCCCGCATGCGCCAGCAAGCCGTTGACCAGCGTGCCATCCAGGTTGCCGGGCGCCGGATGCACGACCAGGCCGGCCGGCTTGTCGAGGACGATCAGGTGGGCGTCCTCGAACAGGATATCGAGCGCCATGGCCTGGGCCTGCGGCCTGGCCGGGCCCGGCGGTGGCTCCAACACGCGATATAGGCTGCCCGGGCGGACCGCTTGCGCGGGTTCGGTCAGCGCCGCGCCATCGCGCGTGACGTGGCCCTCCTCGATCAACGCCTTGACGCGAGAGCGGGAGAGACCGCCTATCCGCTCCGCGAGGAATCGGTCCACGCGCTGTCCGTGATCGGCTTCCGTCGCGGTGATGTCATGGGTTTCTGGCAAATGCAGGCACTCAAATTCCTGGTTGTGGCGATGGGCGTGCTGATCGTGGCGGGCACCGTGACGCTGGTCGTGCTCCTCGTACAGCGTGCGGGTGGCCGGGGCGAGGCGGCGTTGCCCGCGATGAGCCTGAATCTGCCCGCCGGCAGCCGCATCCTGGGGCTTGCCGGTGCGGGCGACCACTTCGCCGTGCATGTGCAGCGCCCCGACGGGGACCGCATCCTGCTGCTGGATCCGCGCACGGGCCGCGTGGTGGGCGAGGTGACGCCGGGTGCGGCGGTGCCGGTTCGCTGAGACCCGATGGCCCACAAGAAGCCGAACCTGCCGCAGAAGACCTGCACCGCCTGCGGCCGGCCTTTCGCCTGGCGGAAGAAATGGGCACGGAACTGGGAGGAGATCCGGTTCTGCTCTGATGCGTGCCGGGATGGGAGATATGCAAAGGCCCGGCTTGCCCAGCCCGCAAGGGGCGGCTAAGACCACACCACTGGCCAAGTCCCTTTCGTCTAGAGGCCTAGGACACCGCCCTCTCACGGCGGCAACAGGGGTTCGAATCCCCTAAGGGACGCCACTCTCCCGGCGACACACATCATCACCGCGCGGCGCACAGGCACGTCCCTGGCTCGGGCGCTATTCGGCAGTGGGGCCGCGCTGCACGCAGCGCGGCATCCCGGATCAGCGTGCCACGTCGGGCGTGGTGTCTTCGGCGGGCGGAGCCACATGGCGCGGCTGCGGCATGGGCAGCGTCTCCGCCTCGCCGGCCAGCTCGGCCTCCAGGCTCGCCGTCACGTTGTTCTCGGACGATTCGCCCCCCTCGGCGCCCTGGTTCTCGCCCGGGTAGCCCTCGGCGCCCTGCTCGCGATAACGGCGCTCCTGCGGCGGCTGGTTCTGCTGCTGCACGGCGGCCATGGCGCCCAGGATGCGGAAATAATGCTCCGCGTGCTGGAAATAGCCCTCCGCCCCCACGCGGTCACCGCCGCTGGTGGCGTCCCGGCCGAGCTGGAGATATTTCTCGAAGAGTTGCTGGGCGGTTCCGCGCAGCCGGACGTCGGGTCCGCTGGAATCGAAGACGTGGTTGCGGTTCAGCGGCTGGTTGCCGTTCCCACCGCCGCCGCCGCCGCCTGCGGAACGGAACTGCCCGCCGCCATTGCCACCACCGCCGCCATGGCGATGGCCACGGCGCATGCGCTTCATGTTCATTCGTGTCTGTGCTTCTGCTGTCTGTGCTGCCGCGGAGGTAACAATCGGTGCCGCTGGCTGGGTGTCGTCCGGCACAGCGCCCTTGCGGGGCGGTGCCCATCGGCCGGCCCTGGGCCTGTGCTGACGAGTCTCACCTTAGACAGAAGATTCCATCCCGCCAACCGCTTTCTCAGACAATTTCAGGATCAAGGCGCGGCCGATGCCGCCCAGATCCGCCTTGAGGCCCACCACCGCGAGGCCTCCCGCCCGTGCCAGCGCGCCGACCGCGCCCTCCTGCCCCTGCCCCAGTTCGAGCACAACGAGGCCGCCCGGCGCCAGCAGCCGCGGCAAGTCGCGCAGGATCAGGCGGTAGGCCGCAAGCCCATCCGGGCCACCATCCAGCGCGCTCGCCGGCTCGTGCCGGGCAACCTCGGGCATCAGGCCCGCCATGGCGGCGCTTTCGATGTAGGGCGGGTTGGAGAGGATCAGGTCGAACCGGCCGGTGACCGCCGCCGCCCAATCCCCCGCCACGAATCGGGCACGGTCAGCGAGGCCATTACGGCGGGCGTTGCGCGCGGCGAGCAACGCCGCCTCCGGCCTGAGGTCCAGCCCAACGCCGGACGCGCCCGGAAATTCGACGAGCGCCGCCAACAAAAGACAGCCCGTGCCGGTACCGAGGTCGAGGATCCGGCGCGGTGCGATGCCCGATTCCAGCGCGGCTTCGATCAGCGTCTCCGAATCCGCACGGGGGATCAGCGTGGCGGGGCTGACCTCCAGCTCCAGCGTCCAGAAGCCGGCCAGGCCCAGGATGCGCGCCATGGGCACATGCTGGAGGCGCTGCGCCAGCGCGGCGCGAAAGCGCGGAATGGTCTCGGCCGGCACTGCGGCGCGGGGCTCGCGCAGCAGGGCCTCGGTGCTGCTGCCCATGGCATGGGCGAGCAGGAGGCGCGCTTCCAGGCGGGGGTTCTCGATCGCGGCCGCGCGCAGCATCTGGCCGGCCTGGCAGAGAAAGGCGCCGACGCTCTCGCCCGGCTCGCAGGTCATGGGGATGGAGGGAGCGGCGCCAGGAGAGTCCGGCGGCAAAGCGGCCGGCGCTTGAGGGCGCTCAACTTTCCATGGCCAGGCGCTGCGCCTCGTCCTCGCTGATCAGCGCGTCGAAGATCTCGGCCATCTCGCCCATCATCACGCGATCAATCTTGTGCAGGGTGAGGCCGATGCGATGGTCGGTCACGCGCCCTTGGGGGAAGTTGTAGGTGCGGATGCGCTCGCTGCGATCGCCGGTGCCGACCTGGCCGCGGCGGTCCGCGGCACGGGCGGAGTCGAGCGCCTGGCGCTGCGCGTCATAGATCTTGGCGCGCAGCATCTTCATCGCCTTGGCCTTGTTCTTGTGCTGGCTCTTCTCTTCCTGCATCGCGACGACCGTGCCGGTCGGGATGTGGGTGATGCGCACGGCGCTGTCGGTCTTGTTCACATGCTGCCCGCCGGCGCCCTGCGCGCGGTAGGTGTCGATGCGCAGATCCTTGTCCTCGATGCGGACATCGACTTCTTCCGCCTCGGCCAGCACGGCGACGGTGACGGTGGAGGTGTGGATGCGGCCCTGCGTCTCGGTGGCCGGCACGCGCTGGACCCGGTGCACGCCGCTTTCGAATTTGAGCCGGGCAAAGACCCCCTGCCCTTCGATCTCGCCTGTCGCGCTCTTGATGCCGCCCAGCTCGTTCTCGTCATATTCGAGCACAGTGAAGCGCCAGCCGACGCTCTCCGCATATTTCTGATAGGCGCGGAACAACTCGCCCGCGAAAAGCCCCGCCTCGTCGCCGCCGGCCGCGGGGCGGATTTCCAGGATGGCGCTGCGCTCATCCGCCGCATCCTTCGGCAGCAGCATGAGCCGGATTTCGCGCTCCAGCTTCGGCAGGCGGTGCTTGGCGTCGTGGAGTTCCGCTTCGGCCAGCTCGCGCATCTCGGGGTCGTCCAGCAGGGCCTGCGCCTCGGCCTGCGCGGCTTCCAGCGCCTGGTATTCACGCACCTTCTCCACCAGGGGTTCGAGGGTGGAGAGCTCCTTCGACATGGCGCCGATCTGCGCGCCATCGGCGGTTTCGAGCTGCGCGCGCAATTCCTCGGCGCGGATCATGACGCGGTCGAGCGAGACGGGAAGACTCACTTCTGCAGCCGCTCCACCAGCGCGCCGAAGGCCACCTGCTCCTGCGTGCCGGCATCGAGGTCGCGCAGCTGGGCCACGCCTTGCGCGGCTTCCGTCTCGCCGATGATGAGCGCCGCACGGGCGCCCTGCTTGTTCGCCCGCTCCATCCGGCGCTTGAGGTTGCCGCGATAGCCCATCTCGGCGCCGATACCTGCCGCGCGCAGCGATTGCAGGATGGAGAGCGCCACCCCCTCCTCCGCCTCGCTGACGGGGATCACCGTGACCAGGCGCGGAGCCGCCGGCGTCAGGCCCGCCTTCTCCATCAGCATGGCCAGCCGCTCCACGCCCGCCGCCCAGCCGACCGAGGGCGTGGGCGGGCCGCCCATCTCCTCCACCAGCCCGTCATAGCGGCCGCCGCCCATCACGGTGCCCTGCGCGCCCAGCCGATCCGTCACGAATTCGAAGGCGGTGTGGCTGTAGTAGTCGAGGCCCCGCACGATGCGCGGATTCTCGCGGAAGGGCACCGCGAAGGTGGTGAGGTGGCGGCGCAACGCATCCCAATGGGCGCGGGCGTTCTCCGTCAGGAAGGGCTCGATGGTCGGCGCGTCGGCGACGAGCGCGCGGTCCTGCGCCTCCTTGCTGTCGATGATGCGCAGCGGGTTCTTCTCCAGGCGGCGCTGGCTGTCCTCGCTGAGTTGTTCGCGATGCGCGGTGAAATGCGCGATCAGGGCCGCGCGATAGGCATCGCGGCTTTCGGCGTCGCCCAGGGTGTTCACCTCCAGGATGACGCCCTCATCCAGGCCGAGCTCGCGGATGATGTGGTAGCCGCAGGCGATCACCTCGGCATCCGCCAGCGGTTCGGCCGCGCCCAGCACCTCGGCGCCGATCTGGTGGAACTGGCGGTAGCGGCCGGCCTGCGGCCGCTCGTAGCGGAACATGGGGCCGGCGTAGAAGACCTTGCGCGGCAGGGCCTGGGTCAGCCCGTTGGAGACGAGCGCGCGGCAGACACCGGCCGTGTTCTCGGGCCGCAGGGTCACGCTTTCGCCGCCGCGATCCTTGAACTCGTACATCTCCTTGCTGACGACGTCCGAGGTCTCGCCCAGCCCGCGGGAGAAGACGCGCGTGTCTTCGAAGATGGGGGTTGCCCATTCCTCGAAGCCGTAGAGCGCCGAGATGCGGCGCGCGGTCTTGATGACGCGGTGGTGGCGGCGGAATTCCTCGCCAACGAGGTCACGCGTGCCGCGCGGCGGCTGGAGCTTGATGCTGGACATGATGGATGGCGGGTAGCGGGTGGCGGGCCGGGGGGCAAGGCCCGGCCCAGGCATCACGGCTTCGCTGGCGGGGTGGGCGGAGTCCCAGTAATGGCCAGCGTACTGGCCACCAGACGCTCGACGAAGCTGAACACGGGCTCGACCGAGAATCCCACAAAGAACGCCACGGCGGCCAGGGTCATGGACAAGCCGCCGAGCGTGATGGGCTGCCCGCCATTGAACAAGACCCCGATCAATCCTCCCAACAACATCGCCATCAGCACCCTCAGCACGGATTGGCTGCCATCGCGCACATCGAGCGCGCTTTCCTGCATTTTCTGGCTAACTCTCCGGAACACGAAGGCGAAGCCGCCCAGCGCCCCCATGACGACCGGGAGAACGAAGGTGGCGATCAAATACACCGTCCCGGAGGTCCTGATCTCCGTCCGGCTCCAATGCCGGTTGTTGACCACGCTGTCGCAAGGAAAGGTCGGGAACACGCTTCCCGGCGGGCAGCCCGCCGAGATCTCGGGAATGAGCATGGTTTCGCGCAGCGATATGTTCCTGACCTGATCGCAGGACTCGCGCGCAAAAAGGTTCCACATGTTGTAGGTCAGGCAATTGAGGTTGGCCAAGCGCACGAAAATCAGATCCTCGCGCAATTTGGCTTCAAACAATTGGTTGCATAATTGAAACGCCTGCGCCCCCTCCTGCGTATCTGCGGGGAAGCGCCGGATGGGCGGGCTTGGCGCGCGACCGGACAAGAATTTCTCAATGTCACTCGGTTCGCGAGGACAGAAATCCCGGAACATGGCGCCGGACGAAGCCTGCGCGGCAGCCCGGGCCGGCCCCGTACCCGGTGATCCGCCCGACGACGTGGGAGCCGGGGGCGTCGGCGTGGACGGATCGGGTCCAGATGGCGCGATGGTCGCTCCCGGGCTCGCATTCGCGGCCTCACCCGTATTGATCCTCACCCATGCCGCTGGGGGCAATGCCTGAAGCCTGTCACGGATCGAGCTGATTTCGGCGCGGGCGCCCGCCAGTTGCCCCATCGCCTGCCGGCCGATCTCCGCCACGGCGAAGAAATATAGGCCTACGGCCAGGAAGAGGATGCAGGACAGCTTCAAGATGAAGAAGACGATCTTGAGCGACCGAACCTGTGCGGAATAGCTGCCGCTCACCACGGGCGGCGTCGGACTGACGTTGTTCTCCCCTTCATCCTTGGGCCATTTGAGAATATGAGACGACCATTTCCACTGCATATAGGCATTGGTGATGCGGATCGTTCGTGCGCTGGCTGGCATGGCCATTGCGCTCAGGCGATCCACCAATGTCGTGAGCTTGGTCAGTTGGTCGGCGGAAACAGCAACGTTTTCAGGTGACGCGGCGACAGTCGCCAGGAAATCGGAAAAGGTTGTTTCAGGAGCGCTACCCTCGGCATTTGGGCTGAACACCCCGGTCGCGCCGACCGGAAGTCCATCGGCAAGGCGGCGCCTGCCTTCCGCGGCCAGGTAGCCGAGCAGCACCCTGGCATCGTCCTGGAGGTCCTCAACATAGCGAAGGCTTGGCTGGGTTTCCAACGCGCGGGCACTCCTGACTGGCCACACGACGACGGTCACCGTCGCGATCTATGCCATACCCGCGGTTACGCAAAGAGAGAAACATGCGGCGTCACAAGTAAAATATGAAATTATTTCGCATTTTGGGGAAGGTCGGGCCGGCGCGGACTGGGACGAGCCGACCCTACTCCGCCGCGAGCTTCGCCTTCTCCTCGGCCGCCTTCTTCGCATCCGCCTCGGCCTGGAGCAGCGCCGCCCGCGCCTCCACCATCTCGACCAGGTGGTCGATCATGGCGTCGGTGTCGGTCGTGTGGTCCTGCTTGCCGGTGGAATAGACCATGTGGCGCCCGGCGCCGCCGCCGGTCAGGCCGATATCGGTCATCAGCGCCTCGCCCGGGCCATTCACCACGCAGCCGATGATGGAGAGGCTGACGGGCTGGGTCACATGGGCCAGCCGCTCCTCCAGCTTTTCCACGGTGCGGATCACGTCGAAGCCCTGACGCGCGCAGGAGGGGCAGGAGATGATCTTCACGCCGCGATGCCGCAGATGCAGGGATTTCAGGATATCCCAGGCGACGGCGACCTCCTCCTCCGGCTCGGCACTGAGGGAGACGCGCATCGTGTCGCCAATGCCGGCCCAGAGCAGGTTGCCGAGGCCGATGGAGGATTTCACCGTGCCGCTGCGCTTGCCGCCCGCCTCGGTGATGCCGATGTGCAGGGGGTGGTCGCATTGCTCGGCGAGCTGCGTGTAGGCGGCGACGGCCATGAACACGTCACTCGCCTTCACGCTGATCTTGAAGTCATGAAAGTCGTTCTGCAGCAGGTGGTCGGCATGCCAGAGCGCGCTCTCGACCAGCGCCTCCGGATTGGGCTCGCCATACTTCTCCAGCAGATGCTTCTCCAGGGACCCGGCATTCACGCCGATGCGGATGGCGCAGCCATGGTCCCGCGCGGCCCGCACCACTTCCTTGACCCGCTCGGCCGAGCCGATATTGCCGGGGTTGATGCGCAGGCAGGCGGCCCCCGCCTCGGCCGCCTCGATGGCGCGGCGGTAGTGGAAATGAATGTCGGCCACGATGGGGACATTCACCTCGCGCACGATCTCGGCGAGCGCCGCCGTGCTCTCCTCATCCGGGCAGGAGACGCGGACGATATCCACGCCCGCCACTTCCGACTTGCGGATCTGCGCGATGGTGGCGGCGGCGTCTGAGGTCAGCGTGTTCGTCATGGTCTGCACGCTGATGGGGGCATCGCCCCCCACCAGGACCTTGCCCACGCGGATCTGGCGCGACTTGCGGCGCGCGATGTGCTGATAAGGCCGGTAGCTCATGCATTCCCTCGGAAACGGCGTTCGCCGCGCAATATAGGCGCGGCCGCGGGAATGCCCAAGCTTGCTATTGACGCTGCGGCTGGCCGCCGGGCGGGTTGAGGCGCGCGGGCGCGGGCGGTGCGGCGGCGGGGGCCGGCGGCACGGCCGTCCCCGCTGCGGGGCGCGGGCGCAGCTGGTCGGGCACCAGGGGCACGTCGCGACGCACGCCGGGCGTATTGCCGAAATTGGGCGAGGGCTGGCCATCCACCAGGACGTCCACCATGGCCGCATTGCCGACCGAGAGGAGCAATCCCTCGCGGTTTGGAACGACGTAGCTCTCGCCCGGGCGAAGGTTGCGGGAGATCAGGGTCTGGTTGGCGCGGGTGTCGCGCACCTGGGTCCAGACCTCGGCACGGCCGCGCACCGTGATGCGCGACTGGTCGGCCGGCGGGGCGGCGGCGGCGGGTGGCGCCGCCGCGGTAGGCACCTGGACCGGAACCGGCGTGGGCACCGGCAGCGCCGGCACAATGACGGAACCGGTGGCTGTGGGCGCCGTCGTCACCACATTGGGGGCGGGGTTGGGTGCCGGGGTGGGCGCCGCGGCACTGCCCGGCGCCACGGGGGCCGGGGTGGCGGGGCGCAGCGCCTCACCGGTGCGGGCCGCGGGCTCAAGGCGTGCGGGGACCGGTGGTACCGCATCCACGCTGCGGTTGCCGGTGCCGGCCCAATTGTACCAAGCGACATAGGCGCCGATCGCGAGGACAGCGCCCGCCAGCACCAGAACACCGGCTGGGAAACCGCGCTCGGGCACGGGCTCGGGGAAGACGAGGTCGGTCTTGCGCACGCCGGTGGCGACAGCATCGCGCAGGCGGCGCACCATCTCGTTCGGGTCGAGGCCGAGGGCGCCAGCGTAGTTGCGCACGAAGCCGACCGCATAGGCGGGCGAGGGAAGATCCCTCACCCGGCCTTCCTCGAGCGCGACCAGGTAGACACGCCGGATGCGCAGCTCGGCAGCCACATCCTCGACGGAAAGGCCGAGCGCAAGCCGCGCATCGCGCAGCTCTTCGCCGAGGCGTGCGGCATCCACGGGTTGGGCCTCCTGGGGGCGGAAGCGTTTCATGTCGTCGAACACGAGGCCATGGTTAGCCCCTTCCGGGCGAGGGCGCAAAGCCCCCCCGCCGCTCGGGGGCGGATCTTCATGCGAAGGCGCGGCGCGCGGCCACGGCCGCCGCGGCCTGGCCAATCAATTCCGCAACGATTTCAACGGCCGGCTGCTCACGCGAGACCATGCCGACCGACTGGCCGGCCATCAGCGAGCCCTGCTCCACATCGCCATCCACCACGGCCCGGCGGAGCGCGCCGGCCCAGAAATGCTCGATGTCGAGCTGCGCCTCCTCCTTGGCGAGTTCGCCCGCCTGGAAGCGCTTCAGGACAGCGGCCTGGTGCTCCATGAAGCGCTTGGTGCCTTCATTTTGCAGGGCCCGAACCGGGATGACCGGGAAGCGCTCGTCAATCTGCACCGTGGGCAGCGCGTCACGGGCATTGCCGCGGATGAAGGCGCGCTTGAAGTTGGGATGCGCCACGCATTCCGTGGCGCAGACGAAGCGCGTGCCAAGCTGCGCGCCGGCCGCCCCCATCTCGAGGTAGGAGAGGATGGCCTCACCCCGGCCGATGCCGCCGGCGACGAAAACCGGCACCTCGGTGATGTGCGGCAGGATCTCCTGTGCGAGCACGTTCAGGCTGACGGGGCCGATATGCCCGCCCGCCTCGCTACCCTCGATCACCAGCGCATCGGCGCCGGAGCGGATCAGCTTCTTGGCCAACGCCAGCGCCGGCGCGAAGCAGATGATCTTGGCCCCGCCCTCCTTGGCGCGCTTGATCGCCGAGCCCGGCGGGATGCCGCCCGCGAAGACGATGTGGGAGACGCCGTGGGCCAGGCAGGTGTCCACCAGCTGCTCCAGGCGCGGATGCATGGTGATCAGGTTCACGCCGAAGGGCTTGCTGGTCAGCGCCTTGGTCGCCGCGATCTCGGCATCCAGGTGGTGCGGCTCCATGGCGCCGCAGGCGATCACGCCGAAGGCGCCGGCATTGGACAGCGCGGCCACCAGGTTGCGCTCGCTCACCCAGGACATGGCGCCGCCGAGCAGCGCATAGCGCGAGCCGAAGAAGGCGGCGCCGCGCGCCATGAGGCGATCCACCTCGGCATAGGCGGCGTGAGGGATGACGGGCGTCGCGTCCATCAGGCGGCGTCCAGGCCGTAGGCGGTGTGCAGCGCGCGCACGGCCAGCTCTGTGTAGTCGGCCGCGACCAGCACGCTCACCTTGATCTCGGAGGTCGAGATCACCTGGATGTTGATGCCCTTGTCGGCCAGCGTCTTGAACATGGTGGAAGCCACACCCGCATGGGTGCGCATGCCGATGCCCACGACACTGATCTTGGCCACATCCGGGTCCGCGATCAGCGCCTCGAAGCCCAGCTCGGCCTTGGCCTTTTCAAGGATATCGGTGGCGCGCGGCAGGTCGGAGCGGCCGACCGTGAAGGTCATGTCCGTGCCGCCATCGGCGCCGATGTTCTGGACGATCATGTCCACATTCACATTGGCGGCCGAGAGCGGGCCGAACACGCGGGCGGCCACACCCGGGCGGTCGGGCACGCGGCGGAGGGTGACCTTCGCCTCATCGCGCGAATAGGCAATGCCGGAAACGATCGGCTTCTCCATGATCTCGTCCTCATCCACGACCAGGGAGCCTGGCTTGTCTTCAAAACTGGAAAGCACCTGCACGCGAACCCGCGCCTTCATGGCGAGTTCGACGGAGCGGGTCTGCAACACCTTGGCGCCCACCGACGCCAGTTCCAGCATCTCCTCATAGGAAATGCGATCGAGCTTTTTCGCGCGCGGCACGATGCGCGGGTCGGTCGTATAGATCCCGTCCACATCGGTGTAGATGTCGCAGCGATCGGCCTTCAGTGCCGCGGCCAGCGCGACTGCGGAAAGGTCCGAACCGCCGCGGCCAAGCGTGGTGACGCGGTTGCGGCTAGGCTCCAGGCCCTGGAAGCCGGCGACGACGGGGACCTGGCCCTGCTCCATCCGGCGGATCAGCTCTTCGCCCTCGATGCGGTCCACGCGGGCCTTGCCATGCGCGTTGTCGGTGATGATCGGCACCTGCCAGCCCTGCCAGGAGCGCGCCTCGACGCCGATGGCCTGCAGCGCGATGGCGGTGAGGCCGATCGTCACCTGCTCGCCCGTCGCGACGACGGTGTCGTATTCGCGGGCGTCATGCAGGGGCGAGAGGTCCTGGCACCATTTGACCAGCTGGTTCGTCGTGCCCGACATGGCGGAGACGACGACGGCCACCTGATGGCCGGCATCCACCTCGCGCTTCACGCGGGCGGCGACATTCCGGATGCGATCGAGATCGGCGACGGAAGTGCCGCCGAACTTCATGACGATACGTGACATGCGAATTCCTGGCCGGCCCCACCGAAGCAATCACCCTGGGGGGGGCAGGCCTTGCGGTGGGCCCAAGGGCGGGTCAGATACCGGGCATGAGGCGGATGGGCAACATGTCACCAGAAAACAGGTCTGGCAGCGCAAACAGTCAGGAAGTGGCCAAGTTCGACGCCCTGGCCCAGGATTGGTGGAAGCCCACGGGCCCCATGGCGCCGCTGCACGTGATGAACCCGGCCCGCATGGGCTGGATCGCCGAGCGCCTTGGCCCGTTGGAAGGCTTGCGCATCCTGGATGTGGGTTGCGGCGCCGGATTGGCCTCGGAATGGCTGGCCCGGCGGGGCGCCATCGTCACCGGGCTCGATGCTGCGGGTGCCGCGCTGGAGGCGGCGCGCGCCCATGCCGCGGCCCAGGGCGTCACCGTGGATTACCGGGACGGCACGCCCGAGGATTTCGAGACGGGCGGCTTCGACGCCGTGATCTCGCTGGAAGTGATCGAGCATGTGCCGCCGGCCGAGCGGGCCGGCTTCTGCGCCTCGCTCGCGCGGCTCGCCCGGCCTGGGGGGCAGGTGTTTCTCTCCACGCTGAACCGCACGCGCCGCTCCTACCTCTTCGCCATCCTGGGCGCTGAGCAGATCCTGCGCTGGCTGCCGCGCGGCACGCATGACTGGAAGCAATTCGTGACGCCGGAGGAGCTGGGTGCGCTGCTGCGCGGCGCGGGCCTCGCCGTCACCGACGTGGCCGGCATGGTGCCGAGCCTCAGCACCGGCTTCCGCATCGCCCGCGATACGGGCGTGAACTACCTGATGGCCGCACGAAAGGTCTGAGCATGGTCAAGCACTGGGTCCGCTTCCGCACGGCCGATGGCGCGGAAGGCTTCGGTATGCTGGAGGGCGAGAGCGTCACCCCCCATGCGGGCGACATGTTCGGGACGAACGCGCCCGCTGGTGCCGCCGTGCCGACGGCTTCCGTCACGCTGCTGGCGCCCACGCGGCCGCTGCGCTTCATCGGCCTGTGGAACAACTACCACGAGTTGGCGACCAAGCAGGGCAACGCCATCCCCGAGACGCCGCTCTGGTTCCTGAAGTCGCCAGGCAGCGTGATCGGCCCGGGCGAGGCGATCCGCCCGCCCGCGGATTACGCCGGCAAGACGCTTTATGAGGGCGAGCTGGGCCTGGTCATCGGCCGCCGAGTCTCGGGTGCCGACGAAGCGGAGGCCGAGGCCGCGATCTTCGGCCTGACCTGCGTGAATGACGTGACCGCGCTCGACATCCTCACCGCCGACCCCTCCTTCCCGCAATGGGCGCGGGCCAAGTCGCCCGACGGCTTCGGGCCGATCGGGCCGGCCATCGCGCAGGGGCTGGATTGGCGGGAATTGCGCGTGCAGGTGGCGCTGAACGGCCGCGTCCGGCAGGACTACCCCTGCGCGGACATGATCCTGCCGCCGGCGCGCATCGTCTCGCTCCTCTCGCGCGAGATGACGCTGGAGCCGGGCGATGTGATCGCCTGCGGCACCTCGGTGGGCGCACTGCCGATGCGGCCGGGGATGGAGGTGGCGGTGACCATCGCTGGCATCGGCACGCTCACCAACCCCTTCGCACCCGGCTGAGATCAGCCCCGGCTGGCGCCCAGATGGGCCACGCCCTCGATCTCGACGAGGATGCTGGGCTCGGCCAGGGCCGATACCTCGACGAGGGAGCAGGCCGGAAAATCGTCCGTGAAGAATTCGCGCCGGGCGCGCCAGACGGCCTCGCGGCGGGTGATGTCGGTCACGAAGATCGTCAATTTCACCATATCGGCCATGCAGCCACCGGCGGCCTCCAGCAATGCCTGCATCTTGCCGAAGATGATGCGCGCCTGCCCCTCCATGTCATCGCCCTCCGGGGCGCGGTGGGCCTGGTCACGGGCGGTGAAGCCGGAAAGATAGGCGATGCCGTCCACGACGCGGCAATTGGACCAGAGACCGGGCGGCGGCTCGGGCACGGCGGGGCTGGTGACGCGGCGGATTCGGGACATGGCTGGGTTCCTCCTGTGGGGGCCAAGGCTGCCAGTTTCCCGCCGATTGTCACCTGGGCCCCGGGGAGGACAGGGGGTTCGGCCGTGGGTTGCGACTTGACGCGCGGCCCCGCCCTCCCCTACACGCTCCCCTCCCGGGCGGCGCATGCGTGTCGCCCGTGGTCGTTCATGGGGCGCCCCCGGGCGCGTCCGGCCAACGGCCATAACCATTCAGTATCACGGGCAGCGTCGCCAAGCGCGGCCGCCCGAAGGGCGCGTGTGATGAGCTTCGCAGTGATCCGCACTGGCGGAAAACAATACCGGGTGACGCCGAATGCGGTCGTCATCGTCGAGCGCCTGGAGGCTGAGCCCGGCGCCACCATCACCTTCCACGAGGTGCTGGCCGTGAGCAACGATGCCGGCCTGCAGCTCGGCGCGCCGACCGTGCCGGGTGCGACGGTCACCGCCACCGTGGTGGACCAGAATCGCGGCGACAAGGTGCTGATCCTGAAGAAGCGCCGCCGCAAGAACAGCCGCCGGAAGCGTGGTCATCGCCAGGAACAGACGGTCCTGCGCATCGCCACCATCGCGGCGTAAGAAGGAGCAAGACAGATGGCACACAAAAAGGCAGGCGGCTCCTCGCGCAACGGGCGTGACAGCCCCGGTCAGCGGCTTGGCGTCAAGAAGTTCGGCGGCGAGCACGTGCTGGCCGGCAACATTCTCGTCAAGCAGCGCGGCACCAAGATGAAGCCGGGCCCCAATGTCGGCGTCGGCCGTGACCACACGCTCTTCTCGCTGGTCGAGGGGCATGTGAAGTTCGCGCGCAAGGCCGAAGACCGCGTCCATGTCTCGGTCGAGCCCATCAAGCTCGCGGCCGAGTGAATTGACGCCCTCGATGGCGTGACCAGCGGGGGCCCTCGTGGCCCCCGTTTTTGTTTTGGAGCGACCCTCCCCACCCCCGCCCACCCCCGAAGAAGGGGGGGTATAGGGGGGGCCCTGCCCCCCCTTGCCGCCGTGCAAGTAGGGTTGGTGTCGCGGCTACTTTCACGGCGGCACAACTATGAAATTTCTCGACGAAGCCAAGGTGTTCATCAAATCGGGCGATGGCGGCAATGGCGTCATTGCCTTCCGGCGTGAGCGTTTCATCGAATACGGCGGGCCCGATGGCGGCAATGGCGGCCGGGGCGGCAATGTCTATGTCGAGGCAGTCGAAGGGCTGAACACCCTGATCGACTACCGCTATGCCCAGCACTTCAAGGCGCGCAAGGGCGGCAACGGCGCCGGCAGCGACCGCACCGGGGCCGCCGCACCCGATGTGACGCTGAAGGTGCCGGTCGGCACGCAGATCATGGATGAGGACCGCGAGACGGTGCTGGCCGACCTCGACGTCGTCGGCAAGCGCGTGCTGCTGGCCAAGGGCGGCGATGGCGGCTTCGGCAATGCGAACTTCAAGAGCAGCACCAACCGCGCGCCGCGCCGGGCCGATCCGGGCTGGCCGGGCGAGGAGAAATGGGTCTGGCTGCGCCTCAAGCTGATCGCCGATGCGGGGCTGGTCGGCCTGCCCAATGCCGGCAAGTCCACCTTTCTGGCGGCGGCGAGTGCCGCGCGGCCCAAGATCGCCGACTATCCCTTCACCACGCTGCACCCGCAGCTCGGCGTCGTCCGGCTGAACGCGACGGAGGAATTCGTTCTGGCCGACATCCCTGGCCTGATCGAGGGCGCGAGCGAGGGGGCGGGCCTGGGCACGCGCTTCCTGGGCCATGTCGAGCGCTGCCGCGTGCTGCTGCACCTGGTGGATGGCAGCCAGGCGGACCCTGCCGGCGCCTGGCGGATGATCCGCAATGAGCTGGAGGAATATGGCGGCGGCCTGGCCGAGAAGCCCGAGATCCTCGTGCTCAACAAGCTCGACGCGATGACGCCGCAGGCTCGCACCTCCCGCATGAAGGCGCTGGAGCGCGCCACGGGCCGGCCGGTGATGCTGGCCGCCGGCGCCACGGGCGAGGGCGTGCCCGCCGTGCTGCGCGCGGTGATGGACGTGGTGCGGGCGAAGTAACCCTCGCGCGCTGTCGCGAGGCCGGTCGCCCTTGGCCAAGCGGCCAAGGACGATCGGGCACAGCATCGCTCCGAGGCCGATTCACGCCCTTGGCCAAGCGGCCAAGGACGATCGGGCTCGGATCAGCGCCGCTCCTGCCAGGGCTCGCGCCGCGGCCCGCGCTCGAAGGCCACGATGCTGTCGAAGAAGGAGATGGCGCGCGTCGTGCGGGTGAATGCCGGCACATCGGCTTCTGCGCCCACGCGCTCGGCCGGATGGGTGTGGTAGCGGCGGAAATTGGCGTGGATGCCACTCCAGGCGTGCAGATCCTTCACGCGCTCCGCCGCGTAGTCGAGGAAGGTCATCCCTGGCCGGTCGTCCCACTCGCCGCCCCAGAGCGCCGTGTGCGTGTCCTCGACCATGTAGACGCCGTCGGGCGCCATGGCGGGGTAGAAGACCTCGAAGCTGTTGATCTGCTGGTTGCTGGTGTGGCCTCCATCATCCACCACGATGTCGGGCGTGCCGATCTCGGCCAGCACCTGCCGCAGGAAGGCGGGGTCAGCCTGGTCCCCGATGAAGACCTTGGTGCCGGGCGGCGCCAGCTCGGCCGATTTCGGGTTGATGTCCATCCCGAAGATGCGGGCACCCGGGCCCAGCCATTCGCGCCAGATCTCGAGCGAGCCGCATTCATCCACGCCGATCTCGAGCAGCGTCGGCGATTGCCCGCGGTACCGGGCCAGGAAGGCGTCGTAGATGTCGAAGTAGTGGTGCCACTTCGCCGTCTTGTGGGCGCGGGCGCCGCGCTCGAGGAACAGGCGATAAAGCTCGTTCGCCGGGTCCGATTGCAGGAGGCTGTCGGGGGTGGCCGGCTTGCGGCGGCGGAAGGGCCAGATCATGCCGCACACCTAGCGAGAGCTGGGCCGCGGCGCAATCGGCCTCAGGCCGGACCCAGCACCTCATCCACCGGCCCGTCCTGGAGGATGACGCCGCCCTCGATCCGGATGGCGCGCGTGCACCAGCGGCGAACCACCGCCATGTCATGCGTGGCGAGCATCAGGATATCGGCCCCGGTCACGAGCTGCTTCAGGCGCTCCTCGGCGCGGGCCATGAACTCGGCGTCGCCGGCCAGGAACCATTCATCCATCAGCAGGATCTCGGGCATCATCGCGGTGGCGAGCGCGAAGGCGAGGCGCACCTGCATGCCGGCCGAATAACCGCGGATCTGCACGTCAATGAACTCGCCGAGGTCGGCGAAGGCCACGACCTCCTCGGCCATCGCCTCGGCCTCAGCCTCCGACATGCCGCGATAGAGGCCGCGCAGGACGATGTTCTCGCGCCCCGTGGCCAGCGCCTCCATGCCCGCGCCGGGGTCAATGAGGGAGCCGATCTCGCCCTCGACGCGCAAGCGGCCGGCGACCGGCTCGTAGATGCCGGCCACGGTGCGCAGCAGGGTGGACTTGCCCGCGCCATTGGGGCCGACGAGCGCCACGCGCTCGCCCCGCTCGATCGTGAAGGTGAGGTTTCGCAGCGCCGCCACGACAACGCGGTGGGACTGGTCTTCCTTCAGCCGGCGCGGCGTGGCGCCCATCAGCCGCCGCTTCAGCGAGCGCGCATTGTGGTGGTAGAGCGGGTATTCGATCGCCAGGCCTTCGGCCTCGATGCGTGCCATGTCGGTCAGACCCAGAAAGCGACGCGGTTGCGGAAGCGTGTGAAGAAGGCCTGCGCCACCGCCCAGACCAGCGCGGTGTAGACGATCGCGGCGATCCAGACGGTGAGGGACGCGCCGGTGCCCATGATCGGCCCCCGCATCGTCTCCATCACCGCGAAGAAGGGGTTGAGCGGCAGATAGACCTGCGCGCCTTCGATCAGTTCAGGCTTCCAGATGACCGGCGTGAGGAAGAAGGCGATCTGCATGACGGAGGCCACGATGGGCGGGATGTCGCGGAAGCGCGCGCATAGCAAGCCAAGCAGGAGCGAGCCCCAGAAGACGTTGATCGCCAGCAGGATCAGGCCCGGGATGGCCCAGAGCGCGCCCCAACCCGGCGCCACCCCGAAGATCAGGAAGACCAGGATGATGAGGGGCAGGTTGTGCGCGGCGACCACGGCGTTGCGGAACACCGTCCGCAAGGCATGGACCGAGTAGGGCAAGGGCATCTGGCGGACCACGCCCTCCGCCGCGGTGATGGTGGTGCAGGCCTCCGTCACCGCCTGGCCGATCATCGCCCAGATGATGAGGCTGACGGCGAGCCAGGGCAGATAGGCACCCACCTCGATCTGGAAGAGCTTGGCATAGAGGAAACCCAGCGAGATCAGCATCACCGCGGTCGAGATGGTCACCCAGAGCGGGCCCAGGACCGAGCCGCGGTAGCGATGGGTGATGTCCGTCCGGGCCAGCACCCAGGCGAGGCGCCAGCGCTGGAAACCCTCCAGCAGGTCGGCGCGCGCGCGGGCGCCGCGCTGCGGGTGCGCGGCGTCATGTTCGAAGCTGTGGGACGACGGGTTGGCCATGCGGCCGAGGCTATACACGCAGGGCCCAAGGGCTGAAAGCCGAGGGCGGCTTCCGTTTGTAACTGGCGCCGTCGTATTGACACGACCGGGTCTTATGTTACGGCCCCTCGGCCTTTCAGGAGACGATGCGTCTTGCTTTTCCTCATCACCGGCGGATACGGCTTCATCGGCTCGGCCGTGGTCAGGCGCCTCCTCACGACGACGGGCGCCACGGTCGTCAATGTGGACAAGATGACCTACGCGGCGAGCCCTGCCGCACTCGGCATGCATGCGGGCGAGGCGCGGCACGTCCATGTCCAGGCCGACATCTGCGACGTGGAGGCGATGCGCGCCGTCTTCGCCACGCACCGCCCCACCGCCGTCATGCATCTGGCCGCGGAGAGCCATGTGGACCGCTCGATCGACGGGCCGGCCGAGTTCATCCGCACCAATGTCGTGGGCACGCAGGTGCTGCTGGAAGCGGCCCGCGAGTACTGGAACACGCTGGATGCTGCGGCCCGCGCCGAGTTCCGCTTCCACCACGTCTCAACCGACGAGGTCTTCGGCTCGCTCTATCCCGGCGACCCGCCCTTCACGCCCGAGACGGCCTATGACCCGCGCAGCCCCTATTCGGCCAGCAAGGCGGCGTCCGATCACCTGGTGCGGGCCTGGAACCACACCTACGGCTTCCCCTCCTTCGTCTCGAACACGACGAACAACTACGGGCCATGGCAGTTCCCGGAGAAGCTGATCCCGCTCGTCACGCTCAACGCACTCGAGGGCAAGCCGCTTCCGGTCTATGGCGAGGGCACCAACATCCGCGACTGGCTGCACGTGGAAGACCATGCCGAGGCGCTGGTGCTGGCGCTGATGCACGGCAAGCCGGGCGAGACCTACTGCATCGGGCCCCGGCAGGAGCGCACGAACCTCGAAGTGGTGAAGGCCATCTGCGCGACGCTCGACCGCCTGCGCCCGGATGCGGCCGGCCCGCGCGAGCGGCTGATCACCTTCGTGCGCGACCGGCCCGGCCATGATTTCCGCTACGCGATGGACCCCTCCGGCGCCGAGGCGGCCCTGGGCTGGAAGCCGCGCTTCGATTTCGAGACGGGGCTGGAGCAGACCATCGGCTGGTACCTGGACCACGAGGCCTGGTGGCGCCCGATCCGCGACAAGGCCTATGCCGGCCAGCGCCTGGGCGGCGTGAAGTCATGAACCAAACCGCAGCTCACGCCCCCTCCCCCATCACGGCATCCCCCTCCGAGGATGCGAGGCGAATAGCCGAGCCGAAACGCTTCAGCGTTTCGAGCCAAGCGCGCGGAGCGCGCGCCCGGCATTTGAGGGCATAAAACATGAAGGGCATCATCCTGGCCGGCGGTTCCGGCACGCGGCTGCATCCGATGACGCTGGCGGCGTCCAAGCAATTGCTGCCGGTCTATGACAAGCCGATGGTCTATTACCCGCTCGGCACACTCATGCTGGCGGGCATCCAGGACATCCTGATCATCTCGACGCCGCAGGACCTGCCCTCCTTCCAGCGCCTGCTGGGCGACGGCAGCGCATTCGGCGTACGGCTGAGCTATGCCGAGCAGCCCTCTCCCGATGGCCTGGCCCAGGCCTTCCTGATCGGCGAGAGCTTCATCGACGGCCAGCCCTGCGCCTTGGCGCTGGGCGACAACATCATCTACGGCGAGGGTCTCTCCGTGCGGCTCGGCGCCGCGCGCGGCCGGGCCGAGGCGGGCGGCGCCACCGTCTTCGGCTACCGCGTGGCCGACCCCGAGCGCTATGGCGTGGCCGAATTCGATGGCGCGGGCCGCGTGATCTCCATCGAGGAGAAGCCCAGCCAGCCCAAATCCGACTGGGCGGTGATCGGGATCTATTTCTACGACAAGCGCGTGGTGGAGATGGCGAAGCGGGTGAAGCCCTCGCCCCGCGGCGAGCTCGAGATCACCGACCTCAACCTGCTCTACATGCAGGCCGGCGACCTCTCCTGCGAGCAGCTCGGGCGCGGCTGTGCGTGGCTGGACGCCGGCACGCCCGCCAGCCTGCTGCAGGCCGCGACCTTCGTGCAGACGGTGCAGGAGCGCCAGGGCCTCGTCGTCGGCTGCCCGGAGGAGATCGGCTTCCGGCGCGGCTTCCTCTCGGCCGACGAACTGCGCGCGCGCGGCAAGTCGCTCGGCAAGACGGCCTATGGGCAGTACCTGGTGCAGCTCGCAGACGGCGTCCACGCATGAAGATCATCCCGCAATCCATCCCCGATGTGCTGCTGATCGAGCCGAACCGCTTCGGCGATGCGCGCGGCTTCTTCAGCGAGGTCTGGAAGCGCAGCGCGCTGGCCGCGCAAGGCTTCACGGCGGATTTCGTGCAGGACAACCACTCCCTCTCGCGTGAGGTGGGGGTGCTGCGCGGCCTGCATTTCCAGCGCCCGCCGACGGCGCAGGGCAAGCTCGTGCGCGTCGTGCGCGGCCGCATCCTCGACGTGGCGGTGGACATCCGCGCGGGCAGCCCGACCTACGGCCAGCATGTCGCCTGCGAGCTCTCGGCCGAGAACTGGCACCAGCTCTGGGTGCCGCGCGGCTTCGCGCACGGCTTCCTGACGCTCGAGCCCGACACCGAGGTGCTCTACAAGGTGGACGCCGAGTATGACCGAGCGACCGATGCCGGCATCGCCTGGGATGACCCGGCACTCGGCATCGCCTGGCCGACCCCGCCGGGCGGCGTGATCCTCTCCGACAAGGACCGCACGGCGCCGCGCCTGGCCGAGATCGCACCCCCCTTCCCGGCGGGTTCCATCTGATGCGCCGCATCCTCGTCACCGGCCAGGGCGGCCAGCTCGCGACCGGCCTGGCCGAGAGCCTGCCGGCCCAGGGCTTCGAGGCGATGCTCGTCGGCCAGCCGGATTTCGAGTTCGACAAGCCGGACACGGTGATCGCCGCCTTCGCGGCGCTGCGGCCCGAGGCGGTGGTGAACTGCGCCGCCTGGACCGCGGTGGACGCCGCCGAGGAGGATGAGGCCGGCGCCTTCCGCGCCAATGCCCTGGGCCCAGCCCTGCTGGCGAAGCTCTGCGTCGAGGCCGGGATCCCGCTGATCCAGATCAGCACGGACTATGTCTATGACGGGCTGAAGGGCACCCCCTATCTGGAGACCGACCTGCCGAACCCGCTCGGCGCCTACGGCCGCACCAAGCTGGCGGGCGAATGGGCGGCGCTGGCCGGCAACCCGATGACGAGCATCCTGCGCACCGCCTGGGTGTTCAGCCCGGTCGGCAAGAATTTCGTGCGCACCATGTTGGCGGTGGGCGCGACCCGCCCCGAATTGCGCGTGGTGGCGGACCAGCACGGCCATCCCACCGCGGCACCCGACCTGGCGGACGCCATCGCCGGCATCCTGGCGCGCATCCGGCAGACCGGCTGGCAGCCCGCCTATCGCGGCGTGTTTCACGCGCGGGCCGAGCAATCCACCCATTGGCACGGCTTTGCCGAGGCGATCTTCGCGGGTGCCGCGCGCTTTGGCGGCCCGCAGCCGCGAGTCCTGCCGATCGCGACGCATGAATACCCGGTGAAGGCCGTGCGGCCGGCCGATGGACGGATGGAGGGCGCCAAGCTCGCCACGACCTTCGGCGTGACCTTGCCGAGCTGGCAGGCGGGGCTTGAGCGGGTGCTCCGGGCCTTGCATCCGGGCGGCTGATGTCGCCCTCGGGCCCTGCATCCGGGCCGCCGGCGCCGCCCTACAGCCTCACCGACCTTGGCGCCGCCCCGGGGGGCGCGCCGCGCATCCTGCATGGCCTCGCCGCCCGCGCGCCGCTCACCTTCCTGCGCCGCGCCGCCGAGGTGGCCTTTGAGATCGCCCTGGCCGCCATTCTCGACCGGATCGCGCCCCTGAAGGCGGGGCTGCGGGAGGTCTCGCCCGGGCAGGCGCCGCGCCAGGGCCGCTCGCTGGCGCTCTATCTGCATTGGTCGCCCGATGGCCGCGTCTCGCCCATGGTGCTGCGGCAATTGGCGCTGTGGCGGGAATGCGGCTTCGATCTCGTCTTCGTCACCAATGCGCTGGCGCGGCCGCCCGAGGCGGATTGGGCCGCGGTCGGCGCGCAATGCCTGCTGCGCATCCATCGCGAGAATGTCGGGCGGGACTTCGGCGGCTGGCGGGATGCGGCGGCCGTGGCGCTGGCCGAATTCGGCACGCCGGAGGAACTCCTGCTCGCCAATGACAGCGTGCTCGGCCCGTTCCGGCCGCTGGCGCCCCTGGTCGAAGCGTGGCGCGCGGGCGGAGAGGGCCTCTTCGGCCTGACCGAGAGCCAGGGCGGTGGGCCACATCTGCAATCCTACGCGCTGCTCGCGCGGGGCGCGCCGGCGGTCGGACTGCTCACCGCGCATCTCGCCGCCTTCCGGGACAGCCGCAGCAAGTGGCGCGTGGTGCAGCAGGGGGAGATCGGCCTCTCGCGCCGCGCCCGGGCGGCGGGGCTGCGCTGCGCGGCCCTCTTCGGCTATGCGCGGCTGACGGCCCTGGTGGATGACGCGACGCGCGCAAGCCTTGGCCCGCGCTTCGTGGAGGCCGACGCCTTCGCACGCTACCCGCTCAACCCCTGCCACCACCTCTGGCGCGTGCTGGTGGAGCGCATGGGCTTTCCCTACCTCAAGACCGAACTCGTCCGGCGCAACCCCGGCCACCTCCCCGGCGTGGATGATTGGCCCGTGCTGATGGCGGAGGAGGATGCCACGCTGATCCGCGCGCATCTGGCCATGATGGGTCCCTGATCGAAACGCTGGACCACGCTGCGTTCGCATGCGCTCACTTCGCGGGGTCTAGCCTTTGCTGAGCGGATGATTCAGCGTTTCGGCGATTCCGCCACAACGCATCATGCTCTGGCGGCTTGATTGACAGTGTCCCTGCGCAACGGCAGAGAAACCATGCCCCGCGGGCCTCACCCTCTCCTGAAAGATGTCGCTCTCCATGGCTCCGCCGGATCAGGACCATCGCCTTCACCCGCTGCGCCGCGCGGTGCGCCGCCTGCCGCTGGTGCGCAAGGTCCTGCTGAAGACGCTGCGGCCCATCATGCCGCAGATCGGCCATCTGGTCCGCTGGCTGGAAGCCGCCGAATACACCGCCTGGTTTGAGCGCTGGCAGGCCAGCACCCCGGCCGATGACGCCGCCATCCTGGCACTGCTGGGCCCGGCCCCTGCCCCCTTCCTGGTGACGCTCCCCCGGCCCGATCCCGAGACGCGCGCCAATGTCACGGCGCAGATCGGCGTGGCGGTGGAGGTGCTGGAAGGCCCGGCCCTCTCCGCCGAGCAGGCCGCGCGCGGCCGCTTCGTGCTGCACCTGCACCCAGGGGACCGGCTGGTGCGCCACGCCCTGGCCGAATTCGCGATCGCGGCGCAGGGCGTGCCCGCGCCGCTCGTCATCTTCGCCGATGAGGATGTGCAGGTGATCGGCGGGGCGCGCCGCGCCCCCTGGCTCAAGACTGCCTTCGACCCCGACCTGCTGCTGCAACAGCCGGCCCTCGGCCGTGCGGTGGCCTATGACACGGGGCTACTGATCCGGCACGGGCTGCTCGGCCTGCGGGGCCATGCGCTGATGGTGGCCGCAACGCGTGCGGCCGTGGCCGAGGCCGGGCCGGGCGCGGTGCATCACATCCCCGGCATCCTGCTGCACCGGGCGGCCGGGCGCCTGCCGGCATGGCGCGAGGGCCTCGACCTGCCGGGCGTTTCGGGCGTGCTGGCCCAGGCGGGCGAGCGTGTCACCTTGCAGCCGCCCAGGGGTCGGCGCCCGGTGCCGCGCGCCATCTGGCCCCTGCCCGCGACGCCGCCGCAGGTGACCATCATCATCCCGACGCGCAACGGCCTGGCGCTGATGGGGGCCTGCATCGCCGGGCTGCTCGGCCGCACCGACTACCCGGCCTTCGACATCATCGTCTGCGACAATGACAGCGACGACCCGGCGCTGCTCCGCCGCTTCCAGGAATGGTCGCGCGATGCGCGCTTCCGCGTGCTGCCCTGCCCGGGGCCCTTCAACTATTCGGTGATCAACAACCGCGCGGCACGCGAGGCCAAGGGCGAGGTTCTGCTCTTCCTCAACAACGACACCGAGATCCGCAACCCGGATTGGCTGCGCGAGATGGTGAGCCACGCCATCCGCCCCGAGATCGGCGCGGTGGGCGCGCGGCTGCTCTTCCCCGGCGGGCGGGTGCAGCATTCGGGCACCACGCTCGGCCTCGCCGGCATCGCCGGGCATGACATGCTGCACACGCCGGAAAAAAGCCACGGCCCCCATGACCTGCTGCGGCTCACGCGGCGCGTCTCGGCCGTCACCGCCGCCTGCCTCGCCGTCCGGCGGGAGGCCTTCCTGGCCGTGGGCGGCTTTGACGAGGACGGGCTGCGCGTCGCCTACAATGACGTGGATCTCTGCCTGAAGCTGCGCGCCTCCGGCCTCCACAACCTGGTGACTCCGCATGCGGAGCTGCTGCACAAGGAGAGTGCCACGCGCGGCGACGACATGTCGCCCACGCACAAGGCGCGCTGGCTGACCGAGCGTGCCACCATGCGCGCCCGCTGGGGAGACCAGCTGGTGAACGACCCCTATTACAGCCCGCTGCTCTCGCTCGACCCGCCGGCCCGCATCCTGACCGCGGCGCCGCGCCGCCTTTCGCCCTGGCGCGCGCCGGCCGAGCAGCCGCCTTTGCCGGATTGAGGCGCCCTCAGACGCCGAGCGCGGCGAGCGGGATGACCTCCACCACGTCGCCCTTCGGCAAAGCGGGCGCGAAGGGCGCGCGCAGGATCAGCCCATCGGCCGAGGCCAGCACCGCCAGCATCGAGCTGTCCTGTCGGCTTGCGGGCGTCGCCACCATCGCGCCCCCGGCGCCGGGGGCGAGCGTGGCGCGCAGATGGTCGGCGCGCTGGTCGTTCTCGGGCAGGTCCACGCCCGCGATCGCGCGGATGCTGCGCGGCGCCGCGTCGGGCAAGCCCTGCATGCGGGCAAGCGCGGGCAGCAGGAAAACCACGGCGCAGACAAGGGCGGAGACCGGATTGCCCGGTAACCCCAGAACCGGCATGGCGCCAAGCCGCCCCCAGATGAGCGGCTTGCCCGGCCGCATCGCGATCTTCCAGAAATCGAGCGCGAAGCCCTCCTGGCCCAGCGCCTTCTGCACCAGGTCATGCTCGCCCACGCTGGCGCCGCCGGTCGTCACCAGCAGGTCATAGCCGCCGGAGCCCGCGAGAGCGGCGATGCTGCCGGCATCATCGGGCGCGATGGGCAGGATGCAGCCCTCGCCACCGGCCGAGGCGATGAGGGCGGCCAGCGCATGCGCGTTGGAGCTGACGATCCCGCCGGGCGGCAAGGGCTCGCCGGGCAGCGCGATCTCGTCGCCGGTCGCCAGGATGCCGATGCGCGGGCGGCGATGCACGGTGAGCCAGGGGTGGTTGGCGGCGGCGGCGAGGCCGATGTCACGCGCCGTCAGTCGCCGGCCGGCGGGGAGCAATTCGCCGCCCTCGACGAAATCAAGCCCGCGCCGACGAATCCAGCGGCCGGCGGCCACACCCTCGGTCACCACGAGGCGCGTGCCCTCGGCCTTCGCATTTTCCTGGATCAGGATGGCGTCGGCGCCGGCGGGCACGAAGCCGCCGGTGAAGATGCGCACCGCCTGCGCGGGGCCGACCTCGCCCGTGAAGGGCCGGCCCGCCGGGGCTGCGCCCGTCACGGTGAGGCTGGCGCCCGTCACGGCATCGGCGGCGCGTACGGCATAGCCATCCATGGCCGAGACATCGGCCGGCGGCTGCGTCAGCCGCGCCAGCACGGGCCGCGCCAGCACGCGGTTCCAACCAGCGGCGAGCGGCACCGTCTCGGGCCCAGTGGGCCGGATGGCGGCGAGGATGCGGCCCCGGGCTTCGTCGAGCGCGATCACGGCGCCGCTTCGAAGCGGCCCGACTTGCCGCCCTCCTTCAGGGCGAGGTGGATGCCCTCGATCCGCATGCCGCGATCCACCGCCTTCACCATGTCATAGACGGTGAGTGCGGCGACGCTGACGGCGGTCAGCGCCTCCATCTCCACGCCGGTGCGGCCGGTGACGCTGACCTGCGCCTCGATCTCGACCGTGTCATCGCCCGCGATGGTCAGGTCCACGCGCACCTTGGTGAGCATCAGCGGGTGACAGAGGGGAATGAGGTCACTGGTCTTCTTGGCCGCCATGATGCCGGCGAGCCGCGCGACACCCAGCACATCGCCCTTGCCGGCGCGGCCCTCGGCGATCAGCGCGAGCGTGGCGGGCGCCATGACCACGCGGCCGCGCGCGATGGCCAGCCGCTCCGTCTCGGGCTTGCCGGCCACATCCACCATGGCGGCGCGGCCGGCGTCGTCGAAGTGCGTAAGGGTCATTTTACTGCCTCAGACCGCGGGCGGCGGCTCCGCCGCCTTGCCTTCGCCGCGCGTCAGCTGCGCCAGGCCGGGAGGTCGGCTGGGCGGCGGTGGCCGCATTCGCGGCCGGGTTCTCGCGTGGTGGCGCGAGGCTCATGGTCCCAGCAGCGCGCGCGTCGCTTCCGCCAGGTCAGGCTGGCGCATCAGATGCTCGCCCACCAGCACACAATAGGCGCCAGCGGCGGCCATGCGGCGCAGGTCGGCGGGCGTGCGCAGCCCGCTCTCGGCGACCGGGATGCGGTCGGCCGGGACCATGGGGATCAGTTCCTCGCTGGTCGCGAGGTCGGTGACCAGGGTCTTGAGGTTGCGGTTGTTCACGCCGATCAGGCGCGTCTGGAGGCCCAGCGCGCGCTCCATCTCGCGCGCGTCATGGACTTCCGCCAGCACCGCCATGTCGAGGCTGCGGGCCACGTCCTCCAGCTCATTGGCCTGGTCGTCGCTCAGGGCCGCCATGATGAGCAGGATGGCATCCGCCCCCATCGCGCGGGCCTCGAAGACCTGGAAGGGGTGGATCATGAAGTCCTTGCGCAGCACCGGCAGCTTGCAGGCGGCGCGGGCGGCGACCAGGTCCTCCGCGCGGCCCTGGAACCACTTGGGATCGGTCAGCACGGAAAGGCACGCGGCCCCAGCGCTTTCATAGGCGCGGGCCAGCGCCGCCGGCTCGAAGGGGTCGCGAATCAGGCCGCCGGAGGGCGAGGCGCGCTTGATCTCGGCGATCAGGCCGGTGCGGCCCTCGCCGATGCGGGCGCAGAGGGCGCCCGTGAAGTCGCGCGGGGCGGCCTGGTCGAGCGCCCGCTTCTCCATCTCGGCGAGCGGCGTCGCGGCCAGGGCGGCGGCAACCTCCTCCGCCTTGTCGCTGAGGATGCGGGCCAAGGTATCGGAAAGCCCCGCATCGGGGATCACGTCTGACGTCATTCGGGAACAGCCTCGGAGGTCGCACGGCGGAGGCGGATGAGAACATCCAGAGCGCGCCCGCTGTCAATGCTCTGGGCCGCCAACGCCACGCCCTCGCGCAGGTTGCCGGCGCGGCCGGCCACCAGCAGCCCGGCCGCGGCATTGAGGAGCACCATGTCGCGATAGGCGCCCGGCTGGCCTTCCAGCAGCGCGACCAGGGCGGCGGCATTCTCCGCCGGCTCGCCGCCGCGGATCGCCTCGATCGGCCAGAGGGGCAGGCCCGCATCCTCCGGCGCCACGGTGAAGCGGCGCGTCTTGCCCTCGGCCAGTTCCACCACCTCCGAAGGGCCGGAAATCGCCAGCTCATCCATGCCCTGGCCATGCACCACCCAGGCGGCCTCGGTGCCCAGGCGCCCGAGTGCCTCGGCCATGGGCTGCAGCCATTCGGCCGAGAAGGCGCCGGTCATCTGCCGCTTCACCCGGCCCGGATTGGCCAGTGGCCCCAGCAGGTTGAAGATGGTGCGCGTGCCAAGCTCGACCCGCGCGCCCCCGGCATGGCGCAGCGCCGAATGGTGGCGGGGGGCGAGCAGGAAGACCATGCCCGCCTCGCGGATCACGTCGGGCAGGCGCTCCAGCGGCACATCCAGGTTCACGCCGAGCGCGCCCAGCGCATCCGCCGCACCCGATTTCGAGGAGAGCGCCCGGTTGCCGTGCTTGGCGACCGGCACGCCCGCGCCCGCCACCACCATCGCCGCCGTGGTCGAAATGTTCAGGCTGCCCGAGGCATCGCCACCCGTGCCCACCACGTCAATGGCATCCGCAGGCACCTCCACCGGGATCATGCGCGCGCGCATCGCCCGCACGGCGCCCGTCATCTCGGCCACCGTCTCGCCGCGCACGCGCATGGCCATGAGCATGCCGGCGATCTGCGCGGGCGTCGCCTCACCGGCCATGATGATGCCGAAGGCGGCCTCGGCCTCGCTCTCGGCCAGGCGTTCCCCCGCGGCGAGGCGGGCCAATATGGGCTTGAGGCCGTTCATCCGGACTGTGTGACCTTTTCTTCCTGCGCGAAGCGCTAATCCCTTATAGGGCGCATGGCGGCCCGGCCCAAAATGGGCCATAGGGGCGCATGGCGTCGAATCGGGTCCTTGATGCGCCGGGCCACGGCCGCGTGGCGCCCCTCACATCGCACCGCGCGGCGATTCCCTCCCCCCGCCCTTTGCTGTAGGTTGCGCCGCGTGCGGAAACTTCTTCTGATCGCCATGGGATGCGCCATGGCCGGGGGCCTGGGCGGCGCCCTTTACTGGCTGCGGGAGCCGGTGCCGCAGGCTATCGGCGTCGCGGCCGCCCCCGCCCTGCCCGACAACCTGCCCCTGCCGCCGGAAATGCCGCGCATCGCCGACGGGCCGGATTATGATCGCTGCCTCGCCTTGCTGCGCGATGACCCGGACGAGGCCATGCGCTTCGCCCAGGCCTGGGACGCAACAGGCGGCGGCGAGGGTGCCCGGCACTGCATCGCCCTTGCCCTGCTGGGCCTGGGCGAGCCCGATCGGGCGGCCGAGCGGCTGGAGCGCCTGGGCGCTGCAAGCCGCGCCGGCGGCATGGCCCGCGCCGCCGTCTTCGGCCAGGCCTCACAGGCCTGGATGATGGCGGGCGATCCCAACCGCGCCTTCGCAGCCGTCACCATCGCCCTCACCCTGGCACCGCAGGATGTGGAGTTGCTGGTGGACCGCTCGGTGGTGCTGGCCTCGATGCAGCGCTACCGCGAATCCATCGAGGATCTCGACTCCGCCCTGGCGCTGGAGCCCGAGCGCGCCGAGGCCTGGGTGCTGCGCGCCGCGGCGCTCCGCCATCTGGAGCGCGTGGACCAGGCCTTCGTCGCGGTGGAGCGCGCCCTGGCGCTGAGCCCCGATAATCCCGAGGCGCTGCTGGAGCGCGGCATCCTCCGCCAGCTTCGCGGCGATGCGACGGGTGCCCGCAACGACTGGCAGCGGGCGATCCAGATCGCGCCGGATAGCATGGCGGCAGACCTGGCGGCGCAGAACATCCAGTTGAACGAACTCGGCCCGCAGCGGCGCTGAGGACACGGTTTCCAGGCTGATTCACGCCCTTGGCGAAGACGCCAAGGACGATCAGGCTCGAAATCGCGAGGCTGATTCACGCCCTTGGCGAAGACGCCAAGGACGATCAGGCTCGGGCTACTTCTCCATCAGCCGCGGCATCAACTCGACGAGGTTGCACGGGCGGTGCCGCGCATCGAGCTGCCAGACGAGGATGTCGTCCCAGGCGTCCTTGCAGGCGCCGGTGCTGCCCGGGAGCGCGAAGAGGTAGGTGCCCTGCGCCACGCCGCCCAGGGCGCGCGACTGCATCGTGGAAGTGCCGATCTTCTGGTAGCTCAGCATGCGAAAGAGCTCGCCGAAGCCCTCGATTTCCTTCTCCATCACGCGCTTGAACGCCTCGGGCGTCACGTCGCGGCCGGTGATGCCGGTGCCACCCGTCGTGATCACGCAATCCACCTCGCGGTCCGCGATCCAGGCGCGCAGCTTCGCCTCGATCAGGTCGGCCTCGTCGCGCAGGATCTCGCGCGCGATGCAGCGGTGCCCCGCGGCCTCGATGCGCGATTGCAGGGTCTCGCCCGAACGGTCGGTGCTGAGGTCACGCGTGTCGCTCACCGTCAGCACGGCGATGTTCACGGGGAGGAAGCTGCGGCTGGGGTCGATCGGCATGCCGATCAATTGGACCGTGCCGCCGTCATGCGCAACATCGCCGTGACCTCCTCGACGCCCGCAAAGTTCGGGAAGCCGCCGCCGGCGATCTGATCGAGCGAGGGCGTGGGCAGCCCCAGGCGATGGGCGTAGATCCAGCTGAAGGTCAACACGCGCGTGACGAAGCTGCGCGTCTCGTGCACGGGGATGCTCTCGATGAAGAGCAGCGGGTCGGCCCGGTGCTGCGCCGCCGGCAGCCAGCGGTTGAGGTTGCCCGGGCCGGCATTGTAGGCGGCGAGGAGGCGGATCAGGTCACCCCGCACCGCCTCATGCCGCGCGAGATAGTGCACGTAGCGCTGGCCGAGCTCGAGGCTGAGGCCCGGATCATGCAGCCGCTCCACACCCTCACCCCGCAGGGAGGGGTCGTTCGCAACATAGCTCGCCGTGGCGGGCATCAGCTGCAGGATCCCCCGCGCGCCGGCACGGCTGACCGCACTCGGGTCAAAGCGACTTTCCTGCAAAGCCAGGGCGTAGAGCAGCGAGGGGTCCATGCGGAAGCCGCCATTGGGCAGCAGCACCGGCAGCGGGTAGCGCGCGCCATCGCGGGCGCGGCCATCCTCAAGCTGGGCCGCCGTCGCCACCTGGGCGGCGAGGCCCGGCATGCTGGCCTGCTGCGCGACGGCGAGGATGCCCTGCGTCACGGCAGGGTTGTTCCGGGTGCGGCGCTGCAGGAGCCGCAACTCGGCCTCGGCGCGCTCCCGCTGGCCGACCTGGAGCAAGGCCAGCGCGCGCCAGCCGCTGGCGGTCTCGGCCAGGCCCTGGGCGCGGGATTCATTGGCGACGTCGCGCTCCCACACCAGGCCGGGCGGCAGGCCCAGGCTGCGGCGGGCGATCATGCCGTGGAAGGTCCGCGGTTCCTGCGCCGCCTGCAGCATCCAGGGCACGTATTGCGCGGGGCGGCGGGCGCGGACGGCGGCGCGCGCGGTCCAGAAGGCGGCGGCGGCGCGCAGCGTGGGTGGCGCCTGCTCGTTCCGGGCGGCACGCTCGAAGGCGTGGTAGGCGCTTTCGTAATTCTGCATTCCCCAGGCCGAAAGCCCCGCCTGGTAGGCGAGCAAGGCATTCTGCGGGGCGAGGCGAAGGCCCTCCTGCGCGATGGTCCAGGCATCGGCGTCCCGGCCCCTGCGGAAGAGCGACTGCGCGAGCTCGGCCTTGAGATGGCCGAGATAGGCATTGCTAAGGCCCCGCCGGGCACGGATCAGGCCGAGCGCCGCATCCAGATTGCCCTCGTTGAGACGGGCATGGACGGCGCGTTCCAGCGCGGCGTCGCGGCTGAAGCTGGGCTCGGCCGGGGCGCGGTCCTCGGGGAGGATGTCCGCCATGGTGTCGGGCTGGCGGGGCGGCGGCGGGGCGGCCGCGCCGCGTGGCAGGAGGCGGAGCAGGGCCTCGTGCAGGGCGGGCGCGTCGGGCAGGTCGGCGAAGTCGGCGAGCCAGGCCTGAAGCTCATGCAGCGTGGGCTCGCCGCGGCTGTAACGGTCGGCTAGCAGGTGCCCCATCAGGCGGCGGTCATCCAGGCGCTCCGCCTCGCGCAGGGCGGCAGGCATGTCGCCACGGGCCTGCGCTTCGAAGGCGCGGCGCATCCGCAGGGCATCGGCCTGCCCCATGGGCTGCGGCAGCGCCGAAGTGGCGGCCGGCCCGGGGGGCGTTCGGGTCCGCACCTGGAAAGGGGCGGTCTGGTCTTGGGCCCGCTGGGCGGTGGCCGGGCTGAACCCGGCGCCGAGGCAGAGAAGACCGGCAATAACGCCGGGCAGGGTGCGGGCCATGGGGCGCAGCGCTCGCATGACGAGGCACCCCTAGCCCAGCCCCCGCTGGAAAAGCAAGTCTTGATTTGCCGGCCTCGCCTTTATCCGTTTCACGCCGGACAATCCTGACGTTAAGAGTTTTCCTTCGCCCCAATGCCGCCATCATTCATGGCGCGCTGCAACATCAGCAGATCAGCCCATGCGTCCCGCTTGGCGGCTGGGTTGCGGAGCAGATAGGCAGGGTGCAGCGTCGGGAGCGCCATCAATACTTGATCTTCAAGTATTGATACTTGGTGCCATCGCCCCCGCAGGCGGGTGATCCCCTCGCGCGACTGAAGAACGCCCTTGGCCGCGACGCCGCCGGCCAGCACCAGCAAGCGTGGCCGCGCCAGCGCCACATGGCAGAGCACGAAGGGCAGAAAGAGCGCGATCTCGGCATCGGTCGGCGTGCGGTTGCCGGGTGGGCGGAAGGGCAGGATGTTGGTGATGTAGAGGCTCTCCGCCCGGTTCAGCCCGATGCTGGCGAACATGCGATCCAGCAACTGGCCTGAGGCGCCGACAAAGGGGCGCCCCAGGCGGTCTTCCTCGGCCCCCGGCGCTTCGCCGATCACCATCACCGGCGCGCCCGGCACGCCATCGCTGAAGACGAGGTTGGTTGCCGTCTCGCGCAGCGGGCTGGCGGTAAAGCCAGCCATCGCCTCGCGCAGTTCGGCCAGTGTCGTGGCCCGGGCGGCGAGGGCGGCGGCAGCCTCCCCATGCGGCGTCGCCTTGCGCGGCGCCGGGCCGCGCTGCGGCGTCGGGCCTGATGGCGAGGTCGCGGCGGCGGGCGGCTCCTCCGGCTTGGGGGTGGGCCGCCGCGCCCGCGGTGCCGCGGTCTCCAGGATCGCCTCATCGGCGCCCATGGCGATCTGCCAGCGCAGGCTGGCCAGCAGCGCGATGTGTTCGGGGGGCAGCGACATATCCTCTTCTACCGTGTCATGCGGGTTCCGCGAAACCGGCGGCTCGTCTAGGTTCGCGCCCCACGGAACTGGACGCGAAGGGTGGTCGGGATGAGCGAAGAACGCGAAGCGATGGAATTCGATGTGCTGGTGATCGGCGCGGGCCCGGCGGGCCTCGCCGCCGCGATCCGCCTGAAGCAGCTCTCGCCCGAGATGAGCGTCTGCGTGGTCGAGAAGGGCGGCGAGGTCGGCGCCCATATCCTCTCGGGCGCCGTGCTGGAGCCGCGCGCGCTCGACGAACTCCTGCCCGACTGGCGCGAGGACCCGCCGGCACTTGCCACGCCCGCCGGCGAGGACCGCTTCATGCTGCTGACGGAGACCAAGGCCTTCAAGCTGCCGACGCCCCCGCAGATGCACAATGAGGGGAACTACATCGTCTCCCTCGGCAATGTCGCGCGCTGGCTGGGTGCGAAAGCCGAGGCGCTTGGTGTCGAGATCTATCCGGGCTTTGCGGCGTCGGAGACGATCATCGAGGATGGTGTGGTCAAGGGCGTCGTCGCGGGCGTCATGGGCATCGTGAAGGATGGCTCGAAGGGCGCCGACTACCAGCCGGGGATGGAGCTGCGCGCCACCACCACCCTCTTCGCCGAGGGCTGCCGCGGCAGCCTGACGAAGAAGCTGTTCGACACCTTCAACCTCCGCGCTGAAAGCCAGCCGCAGACCTACGCCATCGGCATCAAGGAGCTGTGGGAGATCCCGAAGGAGAACCACAAGCCCGGCCTGATCTGGCACAGCGCCGGCTGGCCGCTTTCCACCGACACTTATGGCGGCTCCTGGCTCTACATGTTCGGCGAGAACCTGGTGAGCATCGGATTCGTCGTCGGCCTCGACTACCCCAACCCCTGGCTCTCGCCCTTCGACGAGTTCCAGCGCTTCAAGCACCACCCGGCGGTGGCACCCATGCTGGCGGGCGGCAAGCGCATCTCCTACGGCGCGCGCGCGCTGAACGAGGGCGGCTTCCAGTCCATCCCCAAGCTCACCTTCCCCGGTGGCGCCCTGATCGGCGACACGGCGGGCTTCCTCAACGTGCCCAAGATCAAGGGCACGCATCTCGCCATGAAGTCCGGCATGGTGGCGGCCGAGGCCATCGCGGGCGAGGGCATCGAGGCCTATCCCTCGGCCCTGCGCCAATCCTGGGTGTGGTCCGAGCTGGAGGGCGTGCGCAACATCCGCCCGGGCTTCGCCAAGTTCGGCTTCTGGGGTGGCATGGTGAATGCGGCGCTCGACACCTACGTCTTCAAGGGCAAGGCGCCCTGGACCATGGGCCACCATCATGACCACAGCCAGCTCAAGGCCGCGGCCGATGCGCCGCGCATCACCTACCCCAAGCCGGACGGCGTGCTGAGCTTCGACCGCCTCTCCTCGGTGTTCCTGTCGAACACGAACCACGAGGAAAACCAGCCCGCCCACCTGGTGCTGCGCGATCCGGGCAAGTGGCTCGGCGAGAACTGGGAGCGCTATGCGAGCCCCGAGAGCCGCTACTGCCCGGCCGGCGTCTATGAGGCCGTCGGCGTCGAGGAGGGCAAGCCGGCCCTTGTCATCAACGCGCAGAATTGCGTCCATTGCAAAACCTGCGACATCAAGGACCCGTCGCAGAACATTGACTGGAAGACGCCTGAGGGGGGTGGCGGCCCCAATTACCCCGGAGGAATGTAGCGCATGGCCGACGCCAAGACCGAGGCAACCACCGACGCCGAGAAGATCAACGCCTTCCTGCCCAAGCGCGGGGCGCAAGGCCCCTGCTCGGCCTGCGGGCAGAATGCCTGGACCCTGGTGGGCGGGCCCGGCTGGTCGGTGACCCTTCCGATGATTGATGCCGCCGGCACCATCCCGTCGTCGCCGCCGCATGTTCCGGTCTACACGCTCGTCTGCAACAACTGCGGCAATCTCCGCCTGCACGCGCAGCGCGTGGTGGATGCCGAGGAGGAGACGTGATGCTCGATCGCTTTGCCCCCTACAGCCTGAGTGTCCTGCGCATCGTGGCCGGGCTGCTGTTCTTCCTGCACGGGCCGCAGAAGCTGATCGGCTTCCCGCCCTCGCCCCGGCCCGCGCCGGAGCTGTTCTCGATGCTCGGTGCCGCCGCCACGCTCGAGATCGTCGGCGGTGCGCTGCTCATCATCGGCCTGTTCACCCGGCCGGTCGCCTTCGTCATGTCGGGGCTGATGGCCTTCGCCTATTTCATCGCGCATGCGCCGCGCAGTTTCTGGCCGACGAGCAATGGCGGGGATGCGGCCATCCTCTTCTGCTTCCTCTTCCTCTACCTCGTTTTCGCCGGCCCCGGCCCATGGAGCCTGGACGCACGCCGCAAGTCATGAGCCCCTGGGCATGACGCTTCTCTCCCTCCTGCGGCAGGGCATGGTGCTGTCGCTCGGCTGGGTGGTCTGCGCCGCGATGGCGCTGACCCATTACGGCTTCCTCTGGGCGCTGCTGCTGCTGATCATCTGGGCCGCCCTGCTGGTCCGCTTCCAGCGCAGCACGGTCGAGCACGCCAAATCCATCGCCGCGAAGCTGCAAGGTTCCAATTCATGATCCGCCTCTATGGTACGCCCAAGTCCCGCGCCTTCCGCTGCATCTGGGCCGCCGAGGAGGCGGGCCTGCCGTATCAACTCATTCCGCTGGGCTTCGGGCCGGGCATGAAGGCGCCGGCGCATCTGAAGGTGAACCCCAATGGCAAGATCCCCGCCATGGAGGATGGCGCGCTGGCGCTCTTCGAGAGCCTGGCCATCAACCTGCACCTCGCCGCGAAGGCCGGACCACCGCTGATGCCGGCCGGCGACGATGCGAGTCGCGTCCTGCAATGGACCCTCTGGGCCGCGACCGAGGTCGAGCCCGCGGCCATGCAATGGGCGTACAACACCTATCTCCGCCCGCCCGCCGAGCGCGATCCGGGCGCGGCCGCCGCCGGGGCCGCAGGCCTGCAGGCGCGGCTCGACGTGCTGGAAGGGCAGCTTTCCGCCGCGCCGTGGCTGCTGGGAGAGACCTTCACCATCGCCGACTGCAACCTGGCCGGCGTGCTCTATGGCGCCTGGGCCAACCGGTTCGACATGGGCGGCCACACGCGGGTGAAGGCGTGGCTAGAGCGCTGCTTCAACCGTCCGGCGGCGCTCACCGCGCGGGCGCTGCGCGAGGCGCCGTGAGCATCATCGAGACAGCCCGGCGCCTCGATGCGCTGGGCTTCATGCCGAGCAAATCCGGCAATGTCTCGGTCCGCATCGAAGGGGGGTTCCGCATCACCCCCTCCGGCCTGCCCTATGCCGCGCTGACCGAGGGCGATCTGGTGGATGTGGCGTTGGATGGCCGGGTGCTGGCGGGCCAGCGCCGCCCCTCCTCCGAATGGCGGCTGCACGCCGAGATCTACGCCGCACGGCCCGAGGCCATGGCGATCGTCCACACCCACAGCCCGCGCGCGACTGCGCTCTCCTGCGCGCGGCAGGGTCTGCCGCCTTTCCACTACATGATCGCGCTCGCCGGCGGCGATGACATCCGCTGCGCGGCCTATGCCACCTTCGGCACGGCGGAGTTGGCGCACAGCGCCCTCCCGGCGCTGGATGGGCGCCGCGCCTGCCTGCTCGCCAATCATGGCGTCGTGGCGCTTGGTTCCTCCCTCGCCGCCGCCGAGACACTGGCGCGCGAGGTCGAGAACCTCGCCGCTGAATACCTGGATCTGCGGGCGGCACGGCTGGAACCGGTCCTGCTGACGCCCGAGGAAATGGTGGCGGTCACCGCGCAGTTCGGCGGCTACGGAAGGCTCGCATAAGGCGGCACCTGTGCCGGCCATGGAGCGCCTATTTTTGACACGGTCTGTCCGGAACATGCCCCGTCCCAACCCCTGGGACCTTTCTGAAAGAAACGACATGACCATCCGCCGCGTCTTCCTCGCCATCGCCCTTGCTTCCGGCCTCAGCTCCGTCGCGCAAGCCCAGTGCGACCGGCGCTTCACGCTGAACAACCAATCCGGCTCCACCATCAACCAGTTCTTCTTCGGCTCCAGCGCCCAGCGCAGCTGGGGTGCCGATCAGCTCGGCGCCAACGTGCTGCCGAGTGGCCGCAGCGTGCGCTACGAGACGCGCCACTCCGGCCGGAACGACTTCAAGGTGGTCTGGGCGAATGGCCAGACGGCCGAACTCATGAACATCGACATCTGCGCGACCAACGAAATCGTCGCGACCCCGCGCGGCATCTCCGCGCGCTGAAGCGTTCGGCGCGCGGCTTTCGGGCCGCGCGCCGCCCAACTCAGTAGCCTTCCTTCAGCAAGGGGAAGGCGCTGTGCACATGCGGGAAGACCACCGGCGGCGCGCCCACATGCACATGCCCGCGCGTGAGCTGGCCGAAGCTGTTGACGCCCGTCAGCCCCAACGCCTTGATCACCTCATCCTCCAGGATCTCGAGCAACCGCTCGATCCCCTCAGGCCCGTCCGCCGCGAGGCCATAGAGGTAGAGGCGGCCCAGCCCCACCCAATCGGCGCCCAGCGCCACCGCCTTCACGATGTCGGTGCCGCGGCTGAAGCTGCCATCCACCATGATCTTGGCGCGGCCGGCGACCGCCTCCACCACCTCGGGCAGCACGTCCAGCGAGCCGCGCCCGCCATCAAGCTGCCGCCCGCCATGGTTGGAGACGTAGATCACATCCACACCATGCTCGCAGGCGAGCGCCGCATCCTCGCCCGTGCCAATGCCCTTCAGGATCAGCGGGATCTTGTGCTTCTCCTTGAAGCGCGCGACTTCACGCCAGCTCAGCGCCGCCTGATGATCCATGCCCGTGTTCGCGGCGCGCCAGGTCTTCACGAAACGCTTGGCGATGTCGCGCTCGCGCCGCGAGTAATGCGCGGTGTCCACCGTCATGCAGAAGGCGTCATAGCCGCTATCCACGACGCGGCGGACATAGTCATCCACGAAGGCATCGTCGCCACGCACATAGAGCTGGAAGACCTTGGGGCCCCGCGACGCCTCGGCGCAGGCCTCAAGCCCCGGCTGGCTCACGCTGGAAAGCATATAGGGCACGCCGAAGGCGCCGGCGCCCTTCGCGACACTCACGCCACCGCCCGGCTCGAAGCTCTCGAGCGAGCCGACCGGCGCGCAGAACACCGGCAGCCGGATGCGATGGCCGAAGAAATCCACGCCTGGATCCACCTTGGACACATCGTTCAGCACGCGCGGGCGCAGCGCCACGGTGTCGATCGCCATGCGGTTGCGGGCCAGCGTCGTCTCGGTCTCGGTGGCGCCCACCAGATAGTCCCAGACGTTCGCATTCAGCTTGATCTTCGCCGCCTTCACGAATTCGTGCAGGACTTGGTAGCGTTCCTCGAAATTGCGCATCACCTTGTTCTCCGCGTTTGCCGCAAAACTAGCTTGTGCGGATGAATTCGGAAGCCCCCCTCTCCCGCTTCGGCGCGTCCGGCGCGACAATCCGGGCCACAGAGGGAGCCCTTCATGAACGCCACCGAACGCCGCCACCGCGCCCGCACCATCCTGGAGGGCACGGCCTGCATCCACCCCGCCTCCGTGCATGACCCGCTCTCGGCCCGCATCGCCGAGGAGCTGGGCTTCGAGCTCGGCATGTTCGCGGGCTCGACCGCCTCGCTCGCCATCCTGGGCGCGCCCGACCATATCCTGATCACGCTGACGGAATTCGCGACCCAGGCGCGGCGCATCACCCGCGCCGGCACGCTGCCGTTGGTGGTGGACGCCGACCATGGCTACGGCAATGCGCTCAACGTGCAGCGCACGGTGGAGGAGCTGGAGGTGGCCGGCATCGCCGCCATGTCCATCGAGGACACGGACCTGCCCCGCCCCTTCGGCGCCGCCAAGCCGCGGCTGATCTCCATCGAGGAAGGGGTGGGCAAGATGCGCGCCGCCGTCGCCGCCCGTGTTGATACGAGCCTCTGCATCTTCGCGCGCACGGGGGCGATGAGCATGACCAGCCGCGACGACTGCTTGGCCCGCATCCGCGCCTATAATGACTGCGGCACGGATGGCATCTTCCTCACGGGCGTCACCACCCGCGCCGAACTGGATGCCGCCGCCGAGGTGGCGAAGCAGCCCCTCATCCTCGGCACGCTCAGCGCCGAGATCACCGACAAGGATTATCTCGCGAGCCGCGGCGTGCGCATCGCGCTGCAAGGCCACGCGCCGAGCCAGGCCGCCGCCCAGGCCATCCATGCGACGTTGAAGGCCCTGCGCGAAGGCGCCTCCGCCGCCAGCCTGACCGGCCTGCCGGAGAAGGGCGCCATGGCCCGGTGGACGCGCGAGGCACCCTATAGCGAGGCCATGAAGCGCTTCCTGGACTGACCGCCATCGGAGCCACCGATGGGTGGCATCGGCGCATTTCGGTCGCGCCGGAATGCATGCGCCCGCTATCCTTCCGCCCACAAGCGTGGAGGGTTTGGGTGATGCAGAAACAGCGTTGCGGGATTTTCGTCGCCGGTGCGGCGGTGGGCGCCATCCTGGCCGGCGGAGTTGCCCTCGCCCAGGGGCACCAGGTTCTTCAGGGGCAGAGCTACGGCTTGGCGCGCGGACAGACCGCGACGCTGTTCTGCGTGACCGCGAATGGCGCGCCCCAGCCGCGCGGGGCGCCCCTCATCCAGCAGGCCCGTAGCACGGTCGGCACCACCGCGAATGTCGCGGTGGTGCATGTCACCTGCTTCGACTGAGGGCGTCAGCCCCGCCGGATGTTCCAGAAGAGCGGCGGCTGGCCCTTGAGCAGACCCGTCAGGTTCCGCCGGATCGCCGTCGGCTGGTAGTACATGCCCGTCGGCACATAGGGCACCTCGTCGAAGGCGATGCGCTGCATCTCCGTCGTCGCCGCCTTTTCGGCCGCCTCATTCGGCGCGTTGAACCAGGCGTCGCGCTGCGCCTCGATCGCAGGGATGGTCGGCCAGCCCGGCCAGGCATTCTCGCCATTGCCGCGGATCGAGGCGTGGTTCGCTGGGTTCCAATGGTCCACGCCGGACCAGAAGGTGAAGAAGCCCGACCAGCCGCCCTGCTCCAGCGGGTTGCGGCTCGCGCGGCGGGCGACCAGCGTGCCCCAATCCGTGCTCACCAGATCCACGTTGAAGCCCATCCGGCGGAAGAGATCTGCGCCCACCAGCGTCGCCGCATTGATCGAGGAAAGATCCGTCGCGTTCAGCAGGACCAGGCGCTGGCCGATGGCACCAGCCGCCTGCAACTCGGCCCGCGCCGCATCCACGCTCTTGCGCATGCGCTCCATGCTGGCATTGCTGGCCGACGGGCTTTCCGGCGCGAAATAGCCGATGCCCTCGCGCCGCAGATCAGGCCGGCCCTCGATGCCGGAGGTGCCGATCACCGCCGTCATGAAATCGGTCTGGTTGATCGCCGTCAGCACCGCGCGGCGCACCGCCGGGTTGTTGAAGGGCGCCGTCAGGTGGTTCGGCCGGAAGATGCCGATCAGGCCCGTGCCGTTGATGATGTCCACCCGCACGTTGCGCGCCGGCGCGCCGCGCAGGAAGAGCGGGAAGAGGTCCGCCGTCGGCTGCTCCCACCAGTCAATCTCGCCCGATTGCAGCGCGGCCGAGGCCGTCGCCGCATCCGGCATGATGTTCCACTCGACGCGGTCGAAATGCGCGACCTTGCCGCCGGCGGTCATCGAGGCCGCACCCTGGCGCGGCACATAATCGGCATTGCGCGCATAGGCGAGGCGCGAGCCTGGCACCCATTCATTGGCGATGAAGCGGAAGGGGCCGCTGCCCACGGCTTCCGTGATGTTCGTGAACGGGTCCACATTCGCCAGCCGCTCGGGCATGATGAACAGGCAGGACGTCGTCACCTTGCTGATGCATTCCAGCATCTTCGGGAAGGGCGTGTTGAGCCGGATGGTGAAGACGCGGTCGCTCACCTCCGTCATCTCAGCGACACGGCTCAGCAGCACCTGGCCGAAGGCGTCGCGCCGGCCCCAGCGGCGGATGGAGGCGACGCAGTCCCGCCCGCGCACCGGTGTGCCGTCATGGAACTTCAGGTTCTCGCGCAGCGTGAAACGCCAGAGCAGCCCTTCATTCTCCACCACATGGCCCTCGGCCATCTGCGGCTGCGGGCGGAAATTCTCGTCCATGCCGTAGAGCTGGTCATAGACCAGGAAGGCGTGGTCGCGCGCCACGAAGGCGGTGTTGGTGAAGGGGTCGATGTTCGGCAGGTTCGCATGCGGCACGTAGCGCAGCACGCGGTTCTGCGCCGGCTGCGCCATGGCGGGGGCAGCAAGCGACGCGGCGGGCAGCGCGGCGGCGCCGGCCAGGATCTGGCGACGTTGGATCATGGGGTCTCTCCCGAAGGTTTGTGGCCGAAGCCTAGCAGGGGTTCCGGCCGTGTCTCTACCCAGACCGCCTTCATTTGCACGTATTCCATCAGCCCCTCGACGCCCGAGGAACGCCCATGCCCCGAGGCGCCGAAGCCGCCGAAGGGCACCGAGACATGGATGGTGCGGTAGCCATTCACCCAGACCGTGCCCGCGCGCAACCCCGCCGCCACGCGATGCCCGCGCGCGCCATCCCGCGTCCAGACCGCACCCGCCAGGCCGAAGCGCGTGGCATTGGCGAGGCGCAGCGCCTCGGCCTCGCTGTCGAAACGCTGCACGACGACGACGGGGCCGAAGACCTCCTCCTGCACCGCCGTCGCGTCCTCGCCCAGGCCGTCCAGCATGGTGGGCGCGACGAAGCAGGCCGTCCCGCTGCCAGGTGCGGCGATCACCCGCGCGCCCTCGCCCGCCGCCTGCGCCACCATGCCGCGCACATGCGCGCATTGCCTTGCATGGGCGATGGGGCCCAGTTCCGTCGCCTCGTCCAGCGGGTCGCCCATGCGGATGCGGCCCATCGCCTCGGCGAGCGCCGCCACGAAGCGATCGGCGATGGAAGCCTCGACCAGCAGGCGCGAGCCGGCGACGCAGGATTGCCCCGCACCCGCGAAGATCGCCTGCTGCGCGCCCTGCACGGCGGCGGCGAAATCCGCATCGGCGAAGACGATGTTCGCACTCTTGCCGCCCAGTTCCAGCACATGCGGCAGCGTGCGCGCGGCACACAGCGCCGCCACCCGCGCGCCGGTCGCGGGGCCGCCCACGAAGGTGACCTTCTGCACGGCATTGGCGGCGATCAGTGCCTCCGCCTCCTCGGCACCCCCGGCCACGACGTTCAACGGCAGCCCATGCGCGTGCGCGAGTTGCGCGAGGCGCAGCGAGGTGACGGGCGTGTATTCCGAGGGCTTGAGCACCACCGCATTGCCCGCCGCCAGCGCCGGAAAGGCATTCCAGCCCGCGGTAAACAGCGGCGCGTTCCAGGGCGTGATGGCGAGGATGACGCCATAGGGCTCGGGCCGGAGATAGACCAGGTGGCCCGAGGGCACGCTCGTGGTGCGGCCTTCGATCTTGTCGGCCCAGCCCGCGTAATACTCCGCCATCTCCGCCACGCGCGCGATTTCGGCCCGCGCATCGCGGATCGGCTTTCCGCCATTGGCGCATTCGGCCAGCGCCAGCGCCCCGGCCTCGGCACGGATCGCCCCGCCCAGCGCCCAGAGCCGCCGCCCGCGCTCAGCGGCCGGCAGCGCGGCCCATTCCGGGGCAGCGCGCACGGCGTCGCGCGCCAGGGCCGCGCCGGCCAGCCGGTATTCGGCAAGGGGCGCGCCGGTCACGGGATCGGCCAGCGGCATGGTGGCGCCGGCGCCGGGATGGGCCGTGCCCGCGATCACAGCGCCGGGGATGGCGCCCCCGAACCAGGCGGTGATCCACTCCGCCAAGGCGTCACGCGCGCGGCTCACGGATGGGCCTGGATGAGAAGGTGTCGCAAGCTCTTGCCCCAGTCCCGCGCTTCGGCGGGCCACATGTCACAATGGGTCCAATCCCACGGACGCAGCTTTTCGGACAAAACCCGATCGGGCAACCGCTGGCAAAGCCCCGGCCGGGCTACGGAAAGCGCGGGACGGTCCGCCGGGGCAATGATGCGCCCCAAGGGGGCGCGGGCGGGGCGAAAGCGAAGGCGGTGCTGCATTGCTGGAAAATAGTCCTATCGCCGCTCCAAACGCAAGAAAACCGACGCCTGGCCAGACAGATGAGGGGGCGCGGGGGAACGCGTTCCCCCGCTTGTCCTTCACGCCCCGAAGATCCCCGCCGGAACCCGGTTGAACTCCGCCCCATCCTCCACGCCAGATTCCGCCCAGGCCCGCGCCGCCGCGCCACAGACGGAGAGCCCCGCCCCCACCTCCTCCGCCAGCGCCAGGGCCAGGCGCACATCCTTGCGCATCAGCCCCGCCGTAAAGCCGGAATCGAAGGCGCCGCTCGCGATCCAGCGCGGCCAGTTCACCTCCGTCGCGGCCGAGCGGCCGGAGGCGGCGTTGATGACGGGCAGGATGGCCTCGGGCGGCACGCCCGCGCGGTCCGCCAGGCGCAGCGCCTCGGCGGCGGCGGCGAGATGCGTCGCCACCAGCAGGTTGTTCGCGAGCTTCGCCACCTGTCCCGCCCCGCTCGCCCCCACATGGACGATGCGCGTGGCGAGCAGCAGCAGCGAAGGGCGCGCGCGCTCGAGTGCGGCGGCCGAACCGCCCACCATCATGGCGAGCTGCCCTGAAGCCGCGCCCCCCGGGCCACCCGAGACCGGCGCGTCGAGATAGGCGACGCCCGCCGAATCGGCCTGGCCGGCGAAGCCCCGCGCCGCATCCGGCTCGATGGTGGAGGTGTCGGCGATGACCGAACCGGGCGGCATATGCGGCAGCAGCGCCGCGAGCACCGCGCCCACCGCGCCCGCATGCGGCAGCGAGAGGAGGACGAGCGGTGCCGCCACCCCCGCGGGCGTCGCGCAGGCGATGGCGCCTGCGCCGCGTGCCGCCTCGCGCAGCGCGGGGTCGAGATCGAAGCCCTGCACCCCCTGCCCCTGCGCCCGGAGGCGCCGCAGCATCGCCCCCCCCATCTGCCCGAGCCCCACCAGACCGATCATCGTCACCTCGCACCCAAAATCCGAGTTTAGGCCGCCGCCGCAATTGCGCCATGCCGCGGCGCGAAAAGCGCCCCATGCGCGCGATGATCGAACAATTCCTCCGCTTCGGCGTGGTGGGCACGGTGGGCTTCGTGGTGGATTCCGCCGTGTTGCTCGGCCTGATGGCGCTGGGCCTCGGCCCCTATGCCGGGCGCATCCTCTCCTACCTCGTTGCGGCCAGTTCCACCTTCGCCCTTAACCGCGCCTGGACGTTTCGCACCGCGCGGCGCGATGCGCCCCTGGCCGCGCAATGGGGCCGCTTCGTGCTGCTGAACATGGCCGGCTTCGCCGCCAATTACGGGACCTATGCGGCACTGATCGCGGGCGTGCCGCTGGTGGCGGCCAACCCGGTGCTGGGCGTCGCGGCGGGCTCGCTTGCGGGAATGTTCATCAATTTTGGATTGTCACGCCGGTTCGTCTTCAAGAGCGGTTAGCGTTTGGCTTCCCGGGCATCCAGGCGTATCTTTATTTCCGCCTGACGGAACCCCGAGCCGAACGCCGAGACGAAAGGACCGCCGTGACACCGCCCACGACCCGCCGGGTCTTCGCCGGCCTTGCCCTCGCCGCAGCTCCCGCCGCTGGGGGCCTGGCCCAGGCGCAGCAGGCACCGCTGCAATTCGGCGTCATGCCCAATGTCAGCGCGCGCATCCTGCTCGGCCAGTACCAGCCCTTCCGCACATTCCTCGAGCAGGAACTGGGCCGCCCGGTCGAGGTGGTGACCGCGCCGGGCCTGCAGGCCTTCCAGGAGCGGAGCGTGGCCGGCGCCTTCGGCCTGGTCGTCACCGCCGCCAATCTCGGCCGCGTCGCGCAGCTCGATGCCGGGCTGCAGCCCATCGCCATCTATGAGCCGCGCATCCCCGGCACCATCGTCACCCTGCGCGACCGCCCGCTGACCGCCGCCGCGGAGCTGCGCGGCCGCACCATCGCGATGACCAACCCGCAATCGCTGGTGGCGCTGAAGTTCATCCATTGGGCGCGCGCCCAGGGCATCGAAATCGGCCGGGATGCGCGGGCGACCCATGCCCGCAACGAGGACAGCCTCGCCCAGTTCCTCCACACCGCCGAGACCCGCGCGGCCGTGATGAGCCAGGGCGAGTTCAACGCCATCCGCGCCGATATCCGCGAGAACCTTGTCATCTGGCAGGTCTTCATCCGCGTGCCGGGTTTCCTCGTTCTGCTCGGCGCCCGCACGCCCGAGGCAGAGGCGGCACGCATCACCGCCGCGCTCGGCCGCTTCCCTGCCAGCACCCAGGGGCGCGAATTCTTCACCGCCACCGGCTTCAACGGCATCCGCCCCGTCACCCCGGCCGATCTGGCCGAGCTGGATGACGTGGTGGAGGAGACGCGCGCCTTCCTGCGCGGCGCCTGAGCCGAGGCGGCCGGCCAGCCCCATGCGCGACAGGGTCTCGCTCCGGATCAAGCTCTTCGTGCTCGCCGCGGCCGCGCTTCTCACGCTCGCAGGCGTCCTCACCTTCATGCAGGATCGCCTGGTGCTCCGCGCGCTCGAGGCCGAGCTGCACGCCCGGGCCATCGCGGTCTGCCCCATCCTCGAGACCGCGCTCGCCACCCCGCTGGCCGAGCGCGACTACGCGACGGCCCAGGCCGTGCTGCGCGAGGGCGTGGCCTCGGGCAGCTTCGCCCACATGGTCCTGCTGGATGCGCGCGGGCAGCTCATCTCCAGCGAGGGCTGGTCCTTCGGCGACGGCATGCCCCAGCCCGGCCGCTTCATCATGGCCAATGGAGATGAGCGGCAGCTCTACACCGTTCCCATCGCGCTGGCCGGCCAGCCGCTCGGCACGCTGCATTTCGGCCTCTCGCGCGGGCCGCTCCAGGCGGCGCATCACGCGCTGCTGCAGGGCGCGCTGGTGGTGGGGCTGATCTCACTGTCGCTGCTCGTGCCGCTCGTCGAGCTTGGCAACCGCATGCTCTTCCTGCCGATGCGGCGGCTGGAGGCGGCGGCCGCGCGCATCCGCGACGGCGACTACGACATCACGCTCAAGGCCCAGGGCCAGGACGAAGTGGCGCGCCTCACCCTCGCCTTCAGCCAGATGGCGGACGCCATGCGCGCGCGCCTCCGCGCCCTGATGGCAAGCGAGGCGGCGCAGGCCGTTCTGCTCGAGAATGCCCGCATCCGCGAGATCGACCTGCGCGAGGCACGTGACAAGGCCGAGGTCGCCAACCGCGCCAAGAGCGAATTCCTGGCCAATATGAGCCACGAGTTGCGCACCCCGCTGAACGGCATCCTCGGCATGGCCCAGGTGCTCGAAAACCCCGACCGGCCGGAGGAAGACCGCGAGGCGATCGCCGCCATCCTCGATTCGGGCCAGCAACTGCTTCGCCTCATCAATGACGTGCTGGAGCTTTCGCTGTTCGAGACAGGCGGCACCGTGCTGCGCCCGGTCATGGTCCCGGCGCGCGGCCTCTTCGCCCCCGCGCTCGCGCCCGCCGCCGCCGCTGCTCGCCGCAAGGGCCTCGGCTGGAACCTCACCATCGCCCCCGAACTGCCGCAGACGCTGCGCGCCGACCCCGCGCGCATCACGCAGCTCCTCGGTCACCTCGCGGACAATGCGGTGAAGTTCACCGAGGCGGGCGAGATCACGGTCAACGTCACCTGGACCCAGCGCGAGGCCACGCGTGGCACCTTGCGCGTGGAGCTGCGGGATACGGGAATCGGCATTCCCCCGGCATTGCGTCCGCGCATCTTCCTGCGCTTCAGCCAGGCGGAGAGCAGCAGCACGCGGCGCTATGGGGGAATCGGCCTCGGCCTCGCCATCTGCCGGCATTTGACGGAGCTGATGGACGGCGTGATCGGCTTCGACAGCACGCCCGGCGAGGGCAGCGTCTTCTGGTTCGAGATCCCGCTGCAAACGGCCTGATTGGGGCGATGGGGAAGTGGTCGGAGTGAGAGGATTCGAACCTCCGGCCCCCGCGTCCCGAACACGGTGCTCTACCAGGCTGAGCTACACTCCGACGCCTGTGCAGCGCGTCTTAGCCGCATGCCGCTTCCTCGGCAAGCCAGGGCGTGGAAGAATGCCAGCGCCGGAAGGATATCCCCCGGCATCCGCGAGGAGAGATTGCATGAAGCTTTGGATGGCCGGCCTTGGGCTGGCGGCGTTGATGGGGGCTGCCGCCCCGGTGCTGGCCCAGACCAATCTCGGCGCCGTCGTCACCGAGCGCCGCGAGGGCTTCAAGGCCGCGGGCGACAACATGACCGCGGTCGCCGCCGTGGCCCGCGCCGGGGGTGATCCGCGCGGCACGGTCGAGCGCATTGCGGCGATCCAGGCCTGGTTCGCGACGGCAGGCACGCGCTTCCCCGCCGGCACGCAGCAAGGTGCGCCCGGCCTCGACACCCGCGCCCTGCCCGCCATCTGGACCGATCGTGCCGGCTTCGACACGGCCATGGCCGCGATGGGCCCGCGCCTGACCGCGCTGCGCGAGGCCGCGGCTTCGGGCAATGTCGCGAATTTCCAGGCCGCCGTGCAGGCGACGGGCGCCGCCTGCGGCGACTGCCACCGCCCCTATCGGGCGCGCTGAAGCAACAGCGCCGATTCCTCGGCTGACTCGGCCGGCAGGAAGAAGAAGCTGAAGATGTAGGGGTCCGACGCCGCGAAGATCGCGGGGTCGGGGCTGGCCACCTGCATGGTCGCGGCATCGAAAGCCGCGATCGGGTGCAGCGCGCCCGCATGCCAGAAAAACCCGGCATAGCCGAGGGACGCCAGCAGCGCCGGCACGTCCCGCGTGCTGCCCGGCCGGTGCCGCTCCTCGATCTCGATGGAGATTGCGGGGCGGGACGCGGTCAGCGTGCGCCGCGCGCCCTCCAGCACCTCCTGCTCGGCGCCTTCCGCATCGAGCTTGACGGCGGTCACGTCGCGCAGGTCGAGGCTGTCGAGCGGGATGACGCGCACGCGATGCGCGCGCGTCGTCACGCTGCGGTGCTCGGCGTAGTCCTTGCTGATGCTGGCCCATTGTTCCTGCGCCACGCCGTCCAGCACGGGCAGCGTGAGCACCGCCTCACCCGCCGCCGCGCCCAGCGCCTCGGCGTGCAGGGTCACATGCGGCGGGATGCCGCCGAATTCCGCCGTGAGGGCGGCACGCAGCCGCGCCATGGCCGGCGGCAGCGGCTCGAAGGCGTGAACGCGGCTGCCCGGCAGTTGCGCGAAAGGCAGGGTCAGCAACCCGTCATGCGCGCCGATGTCCAGCAGAACGCCCGGCCGGTGCAGGGCGCGGTGGAAATCGAGCTCCTCCATCAGAGGCTCATCACCCCGCGCGAAACCGGCACGACGCCACCGCCGACGCGCACGCGGATCGAGCCGTCCAGCTCGCGCCGCGCGGCGAGCACGAGGAGGCTCGGCCGGCCGAGATCGGCGCCCTGCTCCACTTCCAGCGCCAATGCGGAGCCACCGGCCAGCTGCAGCAGCAGCCCGGCGAGCGCCACATTGGCGCCGCCCGTCGCCGGGTCCTCCACGATGCCGTTCAGCGGCGCGAACATCCGGGCCCGCCGGCGCCCCACGCCGAGTGGCGTGTGCAACAGCAAGCCGACGGGCGGGTTTGCCAGCGGGCCGAAGCATTGCCGCATGGCGAGGATGTCGGGCGTCGCCGCCGCCAGCAATTCCTGGTCCTCCACCTCGGCGATGACGAAGGGGGCGCCGCAGCCCGCCATGAGCGGCGGATGCGCGTTCACATGGATCGCCTCCACCGGCAGCGCCGCGCAGGCGGCGATGGCCGCGCGGTCGAAGGACACACCCAGCGTGAGCGGGAGCGGCGCCTCGATCTCGGCGGCCACCGGCACGCCGCCGGCGCCCCGCGTGAGCCAGGCGGTCACATGCCCGGCCGGCTGCTCGAGCACGAGCTGGTCGCCCTCATGGCCGATGCGCCGCGCGATCATCACGGCGGCGCCCACATTGGGGTGGCCCGCGAAGGGCAGCTCCATCCCGGGTGTGAAGATGCGCAGCCGCACATCGGCGGGCTCGCGCTCGGGCGGCAGGACGAAGACGGTCTCGCTCAGGTTGAATTCGCGGGCGATGGCCTGCATCGCCGCGTCCTCCAGCCCGTCCGCGCCATAGACGAGGGCCAGCGGGTTGCCGCCGAAGCGGGTCGCGGTGAAGACGTCGCAGGTTTCGAATTCAACGTCCATCGAGCGCGTCCCTGATCGCCTGGTTCATCTGCCGCACGCCGGCGCCAGGGCCGTCCGGATGGTTCCACACCGCACCCACCACCGCCAGGAAATCCGCACCCGCCTGGACCAGCGGCGCGCAATTGCCAGCCGTGATGCCGCCGATGGCAACGGATGGAACTTCCATCAGCTCGCTCCACCATTCGAGCAGCCCGGTGTCGGCCACATGCTGCGTTTCCTTCGTGCTGGTCGGGAAGAAGGCGCCGAAGGCGACGTAGTCGGCCCCCATCTCGCCCGCCGTCATGGCGAGGTGGCGCGAGGCATGGCAGGTGATGCCGAGGATCTTCCCGGCCAGCAGCATGCGCGCGCCCGCATGGTCGCCGTCGGACTGGCCCAGATGCGCGCCGTCGCAGCCCATCTCGGCGGCGAGATGCGCGTCGTCATTCAGCAGGAAGGCGACGTCGCGCTGCTGCGCGATGGGCAGGAGGCGGGCGATGGCGCGCTTCACCTCGTCGCGCGGCGCATCCTTCAGCCGCAATTGCAGGCAGGCGACATCGCCCGCGTCCAACGCCGCGGCGAGATGGTCCTCGAAGCCGGCCGGCAACGCGGGGGGGGTGATGAGGTAGAGGCGGCAGGGATCATCCATGGCGCATGTGTCGCGCGGCGACGCGCTCTTGGGAAGTCGCGCCGGCTTGCAGCCAGCGGCCGCACCGCGCGTTGACCCGGCTTGAGCCAGGGAGACCGAGCATGGATTGGCAGGGAATCATCAAGGAGTTGCTGGGCCCCGGCGTCGCGCCGCAGGGCGGCGCACCGCTGCCCGGGCGCCCGGGCCAGGGCGGCGGCCTCGCCGAGCTCCTGGGTGGGTCGGCCGGCGGTGGCGGCACGCTCGGCGCATTGTTGCAACGCATCCGCCCCCCCATGGGCCAGGCCGCCGGGGCCGCGGCCGCGGGTGGGCTGCTCGGATCGGTGATGGGTGGCCGCGGCGGTGGCGGATTGCTGCGCATGGGGGGCATGGCGCTGGTCGGCCTGCTCGCGCATCGCGCCTATGAGGGGTGGAAGACCCAGCAAGGCGGCGGCACCGCCCCGGACACCCAGGAATTCGCCCGGCCTGAGGCGGATGCCGCGGGCGGGCGGCCGTTTGGCCTCGTCCTGGTGCAAGCCATGATGGCCGCGGCCCGGGCCGATGGCACGATGGATGATGCGGAGCGCGAGCGCATCTTCGCCGAGGCCGAGCGCCTGGATCTCGACGCCGAGGGGAAGGCCGAGATGTTCCGCATCATAGACACGCCCGCCGACCCCGAGGCCGTCGCCCGCCTGGCCGAGACGGATGCGCAGAAGGCGGAGCTCTACACCGCCTCCGCCCTCGTCATCGGCGAACCGGGCGCCGCCGAGCGGGCCTATCTGGACGCGCTGGCCGGCGCGCTGGACCTGCCGCCGGGCCTCAAGCTGCGCCTGGACGGCGAGCTGCGCGAAGCGGCGGCGCTCCCCGGGCGAGGCTGAGCGCGGGCGGTTCTTCCGCAAGCCAGGGCCAGGTATCCTGCCGCAGCGCCGCAGGCGTTGCGGGTGCGAAGCGCGATCGGCGCGCGGGTCAGCGCGAGCGGGAGCGCCGCGCGGCAAACCATAGCGCCGGCACCACGCCCAGTTCCATTCCGAGCGCCATTACATGGGGCCAAGGCGGCACGCCCTCAATCACCAAGCCCAGCGCCCGCGCCGCGCCGCCCAGCACAAAGATCGCACACAGCACCGAGAACACGCCCCCGCGCCGCCGCAAATCCCCCGCGCACCAGAAGGCGCAAAGCCCCATGCCCAGCAGCAACCCCGAGAGGTAGCGCAAGTGGCTGCCGGTCGCCGCCCCGCCCGCCTCGCCCAGCGCCGCCACGCCGAACAGCGCCCCCGCACCGCCACCGAGGATCGGAACCAGGCAGGCGATGCGGATGGCGAGGGTCAGCATGGGTCTGTTACGCGCGACGCGGCCTCGCGGATGCAGCGCCTATTCCGCGAGCCAGGGGCCGAAATCCTGCCGCAGCGCCTCCATCACGCGCGGCGGCACCGGCGGGCCGCCCTGCCGGGCTGCCACCAGTGCGCGAAGCGCAAGCCCGCGCGGATCGGCCGGGGCGCGGCGCAGCGCCTCGGAGAGATCCACCATCGCCTCGCGGCCGGCCAGCAGGGCCAGGCCGGCGCGGGCGGTATAGGGGGCGGGGTCGCGCGGGCCGGCGGCGCTGATGGCACGCGCCAGCTCCGCCTCCGCGCGGGCCAGTTCGCCCAGCCGATGCAGGGTCAAGGCGCGCTCGGCCAGCAGGTCGGCGCGGCCTGGTGCCTCGCGCAGCCCCGCGTCATAGGCGGCCAGGGCCGCGCCGAATTCGTCGAGCGCGCGCCACGCATTGCCGGCCGCCAGCTGCGCCGCCGGGTCGGCCCATGCCGGGCTGATGCAGGCGGGGCCGGCGCATAGCACCAGGGCGCGGATCATTCGGCGCATGATGGACCTCCCGTCGCCGGCATCCTGCCGGGCGGCCCCTCAACCGCGCAAGGCAATGCCGGTGCCCAGCAGCAGCAGGCCCGCGAAGAAGACGCGCTTGAACATGGCCTCCGAGAGCCGCCCGCGCAGGGCCGCGCCCAGGGCCTGCCCCGCCAGCGCCGGCAGCAGCGCGAGCGCCGAGGTGAGCAGCCGCGCGCCATCCAGCGCCCCCGCGCCGCCCAGCAGGACGCCCAAGGCCAGCGTCGAGACCAGGAAGGCGAGCCCCAGCGCCCGCACCAGCTCATCCCGCGCCAGGCCTATGCCTTGCAGCCAGGGCACGGCGGGGATGACGAACACCCCCGTCGCCGCCGTCAACGCGCCTGTGGCCGTGCCGACCAGCCACCCCGCACGCTCCGGCCAATGCGGCCGCCAGGCGAAGAGGCCGAGCGCGCCATAGCCCGCCAGCGCCACCCCCAGCAGAACCGCCCCATACCGCCCGCCAAAGCCACCCCAGGCGAGGCCGCCCAGCGCCGTGCCCAGCACGACGCCGGCCAGCATGGGCCAGAGCCGCAGCGTGAGCCGCCAGGCCGCCCGCGCCGGCGCGATTTGCACGAGGTTGGTGATGAAGCTCGGCAAGAGCAGCAGCGCCGCCGCCTCGGCGGGGCCGACCAGCAACGTCAGCAGCGCCATGGCGATGGTCGGCAGGCCAAGGCCGATCAGCCCCTTGCTGAAGCCGGCGAGGAGAAAGACAAGCGCGATGAGGCCAAGGGAGAGGGATGAATCGAACATGGCCCGAGGCTACCGCCCCGGGCCATGCGATGCTTCGGAAAGGGCCGAAGTCAGACCGTCACCGCGGCGCGGTGCTCAGGCTTTCGTCTTGTAGATCTCGATCATGTCGGAGAGCAGCTTCAGCGCCTCGGCCTTCGGGCGCTGGAAGGCGTTGCGGCCGACGATGGAGCCATTGCCGCCACCCGCATGGATCGCGCGCGCGCTGTCGAGCAGCGCATCCGCGCCGCCCATCTCGCCGCCCGAGAAGACCACGAGGCGACGCCCGGCGAAGCAGGCCTGCACGATGTGGGCGATGCGGGCCGCCGCATCCTTCACATCCACCGGATTGGCCTGGTAGGTCTTCTTCGCCGCATCGAGGAAGATGGCGTCGGTCGGCGGCTTGACCTTGATGATGTGGGCGCCCGTGAGGGCGGCGATGTGCGCGGCATAGGCGGCGATGTCGAGCGCCGTCTCACCCACCTTGTCCAGCATCGGGCCGCGCGGGTAGCTCCAGGTCACCACGGCGAGGCCGACCGACTTCGCTTCGGCGGAGAGCTCGCGCAGCTCCTCCATCATCTCGAACTGGTATTCGCTGCCGGGATAGATGGTGAAGCCGATGGCCGAGCAGCCGAGGCGCAAAGCATCGCCCACCGTGGCCGTCACCGCCTGGTCCTTGGTGGTGGACAGGCTGTTGCTGCTGTTCACCTTCAGGATGGTCGGGATGCAGCCGGCGTAGGACGCGGCGGCGGCCTCCAGCGGGCCGAGCGGGGCGGCATAGGCGTTCAGCCCCGCCTCGATCGCCAGCTCGAAATGGTAGCGTGGGTCATAGGCGTCGGGGTTGGGGGCGAAGCTGCGGGCGGGGCCGTGCTCAAAGCCCTGGTCCACCGGCAGGATGACCATGCGGCCCGTGCCGGCGAGCTTGCCGGTCATCAGGATGCGGGCGATGTTGCCCTTGGTGCCGGGGTTGTCGCTCTCATACCAGGAGAGGATGTCCTTGACCTTGCGCGTGAGCCGCATCGGGGCGCTTCCTTTCGATCGAGTCTGGAATTTCGCGTGGTCTAGGGCAGATCGAGCCAGCGTGCCAGATGCCTCCGGCCCTGCGGCTTGGCCAAATCCACCCGCGCGAGATCGAGCGCTGGGGGGGCGGCCGGCAACAGCGCGGCACCCAGCCCCGCCGCCAGTTCCGCCAGCGGCGCGAAACCCGGCACGGCGGGGGCAAGCACCACGCGACGAAATCCCGCCCGCAATGCCGCCAGCGCATGGCCCGGCGCGTCCGCCGCATCCAGGATCGCGAGCGGAAGCGCCCCATGCGGTGCCAGCAGCGCGGCGAAGCCCGCGACACCCAGATAGCCCGCGACGCCCGGCGCCGAGAGGAGGGTGATCGGCCGCCCCGCCGCAATCTCCAGCGCGGCCGCCACATCCCGCCCGCCATGCACGATTACGGCCGGCCCGCCGCCCCTACGCTCTTCCCGCGGTTGACCCTGAACCGGCTGCATGCGAACGCTTTCCCATGCAGAGCGCTGGCAGGTCCAGCACCCCGGAGCAGGCCTTGGACGCGAACGACATTACCCTTCTCGCCGCGGATCGACTGGAAGCGGCCCTGGAGCGGTTGGCGGAAGCCCTCGAAGCCCGGGAGAGGCACCTGCAGGAGACGCGCGAGACGGCCTTGCAGGCCGCGCGCGAGGCGGGCTTCGCCGAAGGGCGGGCCGCCGCCGAGGGGATTCCGGCCGCCGACACGGTCTCCCGCGCTGATATCGAGCGCCTCTCGGCCCGTCTGGACGAGGCCCTGGGCAAGCTGCGCGCCCTGGTGGCCGACGAAACCAGCGCCGAGATGTGAGGAGGACCCCCATGGGCCAGGTGAACATCCGTGTGAACGGCTACAGCCACACCATCGGCTGCAAGGATGGCGAGGAGCAGCACGTCCAGGACCTTATCGGCCAGATCGAGGAGAAGTGCCGCGTCATCCGCTCCATGGGCGGGCAGTTCAGCGAATCGCGGATGCTGCTGCATGTGGCGCTGCTCTTCGCCGATGAGGCGAATGACCTGCGGATTGACCTGGCGCGCCTGCGCAGCCAGGGGGGGGCGGCCCCCGCCGCAGCGCCCACCGCCGATCCACGCCTGGCCGACCGCCTCTCGCGCATCGCAGAGCGGATCGAAGGCATCGCGAGCGCGATCGAGAAGCCCTGAGCCGGCCGGCTCAGGCGGCGCGCAGGCGCAGCCTGAGGGTCGCCATCAATTCCCGCGCCACGGCATCCCGTGCCCCGCCCTCACCGAGGGCGGCCAGCGCACGGCGCATCAGGGCTTCTGGCGCCTGACCGGCATGGATCATGGACCAGCGCGCGAAAACCCGGTGCGTGGCCGGATGCAGCGCCAGCAGCGTGACCTCACGGTGGCGCGGGTCGCGCTGGATGCGGGCGTAGAGCGCCTCGATCGCGCCGCGCTCGCCCTCCAGCACCTGGGCGAACCAGCGGCGGCTGTGCAGCAGGGCGCCGGTGATCCCGGCCTCCGCATTGTGGCGCCGCGCGACGGCGAGGATGGCGGCCAGATGGCGCGCGCCCTCCGCACCACTGACCGCGTTGGCGCGGCTGACATAAGCCAGGCGGTGCAACGCGGCCGGAACGGGCGCGCAACTGCGTTGCCCCGCCAGCATCGCCTGGCCCGCGGCCCGCAGCACCAGGGCGGCCCTGAGGCGCCCCCAGCCCGAGGCGACATCCGCCATCCCCAGCAGCGAGACGCCGAGGGGCGATTCGCCCGCCGGATCGGTCGGGGGCGGGGAAGTGTCTCCAATCGGCATAGGCTGCGGGCGGCGCATTCATTTTGATTTCGTTCTATTGCGCCTTCCATGCGCCGATCCGGCGCCGGGTGCCAGCCCATCCCGCATCGCTATTCCTTGCTTTCAGGGGCCCCAGCGCCTACCTCTAGCGGGCGAGGCTGCCCGGTGCGTCAGGTAAGACATCCCCAGGGCCAATACGCATCTCCCGGGAACTGGCGCTGGTCGGGCCGTGGTCCGACTACCTGGTGCCCACCTGCTTATGGCAGGCCTTGGGAGGATGCATATACCAACGGCCAGGGTGGCCTCGCGCTTGATCGCCAAAGGGCCCAGCACGCGGATGCGTGCCGGGCCCTTTGGCGATCAAGCGTATTTGTTGTGCCCTCGGACGCCGGGCGGCGGCTCAGCCGCCTCGGCTTCGGATCGCTGAAGCGATCCGCCGGCCGCAGCTACGGCCGGATTCTCGAGGGGTGCGTTCGTCCTGGTTGCTTGGTCTTCCGGTCAGGGCTCACGGTTGTCGGGCCTTGCGCTACATCTCACCCATGGACGAAGCCCGCCTCCTCGCCGCCAAGGCCGAAGCGCGCCGCCTCGCGCTCGCGGCGCGGCAGGCGGTTCCTGATGCGGGGGCGATGCTGCGCGACGTCATTCTCGCCGAGGCCCCGCCACCGCCCGGCGCCATCATCGGCGGCTTCTGGCCGATGGGCAGCGAGATCAACACGCGCCCCCTGCTCGATGCGCTGCACGCGCGCGGCCATCGCATCGCCTTGCCGGTCACGCCCCCGCGGGGCCAGCCGCTGTTCTTTCGGCCCTGGGCGCATGGCGTGCCCATGGCGCGCGGCCCCATGGGCACGCAGCACCCGGCCGTGGGCGATCCGGTCACGCCGGAGTGGCTCATCATCCCGCTGCTTGCCTTCGACCGCACCGGTGCGCGGCTCGGCTATGGCGGGGGGTATTACGACCGCACGCTGGCCCTGCTACGCGGCGGCAATCCCGGCCTTACCGCCATCGGCGTCGCCTATGCCGCGCAGGAGATCCCACAGGTGCCCACCGGCCTGCATGACGTCCACCTTTCCGCCATCGCCACCGAGCGGGGCCTGATCCGCCCATGAGGATGCTCTTTCTCGGCGATGTCGTGGGACGCTCGGGCCGCGATGCCCTGGTCCAGCGCCTGCCGGCGCTGCGCGAACAGCTGGACCTCGACCTGGTCGTGGTGAATGGCGAGAATGCCAGTCACGGCTTCGGCCTCGCCCCCGACATGGCGCGCGCCTTCCTCGCCGCCGGCGCGGACGCGATCACGCTGGGCAACCACGCCTGGGATCGGCGCGAGATCATCCCCTTCCTGGAGGAGGAGAAGCGCGTCATCCGCCCCGCCAATTTCCCGCCCGGCACGCCAGGCCATGGCGCCGTGGTGGTGGAGGTTCGCGGCGGGCGGAAGGCGCTGGTGATGAACGTGATGGGCCGTCTCTTCATGGACCCGCTGGACGACCCCTTCCGCGCCGTCCAGGCGGAACTCCAGCGCCACAGCCTCGGCCGCTCCATCCAGGCCGCCATCATTGATGTGCATGCCGAAGCCAGCAGCGAGAAGCAGGCCTTCGGCCACAGCTTCGACGGCATGGCGAGCCTCGTCATCGGCACCCACACCCATGTGCCCACGGCCGACCACCAGATCCTGCCCGGCGGCACCGCCTTCCAGACCGATGCCGGCATGTGCGGCGATTATGACAGCATCATCGGCATGCAGAAGGGCGGCGCGGCACTCCGCTTCTGGAAGAAGATGCCCGGCGAGAAGCTGGCGCCCGCCGAGGGCGAGGCCACGCTTTGCGGCCTCTATGTCGAAACCGACGACGCGACCGGCCTCGCCACCCGCGTGGCGCCGCTGCGCCAGGGCGGCCGCCTGAGCCAGTTGATGCCCTAAACCCGGGCGCGAGGTTGACGCCACCGCCGCCACCTCCCTATACAGCCGCACGTCCGGGTGGGAGCTTCCTTCGCCGGCTCATGCCTTTTGACCCAAGCCTTCCTTTTGTTGAGATTCTCAGGAGCCTGCCGTGAAGCGCACCTATCAGCCCTCCAAGCTCGTCCGGAAGCGCCGGCACGGTTTCCGCGCCCGCCTCGCCACCGTGGGTGGCCGCAAGGTGTTGGCCAATCGCCGCTCCAAGGGCCGCGCCAAGCTCTCCGCCTGATCCATTGACGCAAGCGGCGCGAGAGGAAGGGCCAGCCATGCTCGGTCGCCTCAAGCGCCGCGCGGAATTCGTCCGGGCCGCCAAGGCCGGGCGCAAGGCGGCGCGGGATTCCCTGGTCCTCCAAGTCCTGCCCCGCTCGGATGACGAGACGCGGCTGGGCTTCACCGCCACCAAGAAGATCGGCAATGCCGTGGCCCGCAACCGCGCCAAGCGCCGCCTGCGCGCCGCCGCACGTCTGCATCTCGGCGCCAATCCGGCGCCTGGCCATGACCTCGTGCTGATCGCGCGCGACAGCACCGGAAGCTGCCCCTTCCCTGTTCTGCTGGCCGACCTGCAATCCGCCCTTCGCAAGGCCGGTGTGCCGGGTCACGCATGAATACCGTCCCATGAATCCCGGGACCGCCGTGCTCAAGGGCGCCGTGATCGCCTATCAATGGACGCTGCGGCCCATCCTTGGCTGCAATTGCCGCTTCTACCCCTCCTGCTCCAGCTTTGCTGTCGAGGCGCTGACGGAGCATGGCGCGCTCCGTGGCAGCTACCTCTCTGCCCGGCGCGTCCTGCGCTGCAATCCCTGGCATCCGGGTGGCTATGACCCGGTCCCGCCCTCCCTGAACCGGCTGGCCGCCCGCAGCCGCGAAACCTGATCGAGACCCATGGACCAGAAGCGCCTCCTCGCCGCGATCGCCCTTTCGATCGGCATTCTGCTGACCTTCGAGGTCTATAACCGCTCGCAGAACCCGGCCCCCGTGGCACCGCCGCCGGCCGCCAGCACGGCCGAAGTGCCGCTGCCCAGCACGCCCGCCACACCGGGCGGCCCGGCCGCGCCGACGGCCGGGGCCAGCGTGACCACCGCGCCACCCGCCGCCGCCCCGGCCCGCATGGTCGCGGTCGAGAATCCGCGCGTGCAGGGCCGCATCTCCGCCCGCGGCCTGATGCTGGAATCGCTGATCCTCAAGGACTACCGCGAGACGATCGAGCGCAATTCACCCCTCGTCACCCTGCTCGCGCCGCGCAACACGGCCGAGGGCTATTTCGGCCAATGGGGCTGGACCTCGGCCGATGGTCGCACCCGCGTGCCCGACAACGACACCGACTGGGAGGTGGCCGGCGGCCCGCTCACCGCGAGCAACCCCGTCACCTTCACCTGGGACAATGGCCAGGGCCAGGTCTTCCAGGCGCTGCTGAGCCTCGACGCCAACTACATGTTCCACATGCAGCAGCGCGTGGTGAACAATGCCGCCGAGCCCGTGCAGCTCCTCCCCTGGGCCCGCATCCGCCGCGAGCGCACGCCGCAGGTCGCCGGCTTCTTCATCCTGCATGAGGGCTTCATCGCCGTGCAGGATGGCCGCCTGACCGAGATCACCTACAGCGACGGCAAGAAGGAACAGACCGGCCCGCGCCGCGCGCTCGGCTCCGCCTGGGACAATGAGGCGGCCGAGGGCTGGGCCGGCCTCTCCGACAAGTATTGGCTCACGGCGCTGACCCGCGCCGATGACGGCGTGCGCCTGCGCTCGGCCTTCCGCCACATCCAGGATGGCACGGTGGATCGCTGGCAGGTGGACGTGGCGCCGCCGGCACCCGTCACCATTGCACCCGGCGCCACCGACATGCTGGCGACGCGCCTGTTTGCCGGCGCCAAGGAAGTCCGCCTGCTGGATGACTACGCGACGCGCCTGCGCATCCAGGATTTCGACAAGGCGATTGATTTCGGCTGGTTCTACTTCATCACCAAGCCCTTCTTCTACGGGCTGGACTGGCTCTTCGTCCTCACCGGCAACATGGGCATCGCCATCCTGCTCTTCACGCTGGGCCTGAAGATCGCCTTCTTCCCGCTGGCGAACAAGGCCTACAAGAGCATGAGCCGGATGCGCCTGCTTGCGCCGAAAATGACCGAGATCCGCGAGCGGTATAAGGAAGAACCGCAGAAGATGCAGGCCGAGATGATGAGCCTGTACAAGACCGAGAAGATCAACCCCGCTTCGGGCTGCCTGCCCATCCTGATCCAGATCCCGGTCTTCTTCGCGCTCTACAAGGTGCTCTTCGTCACCATCGAGATGCGCCACGCGCCCTTCTTCGGCTGGATCCGCGACCTCTCGGCGCCCGACCCGACGAACTTCTTCAACCTGTTCGGCCTGATCCCCTTCGATCCGCCGACCTTCCTGCACCTGCCGGCCTGGGCCATCGCCATGGGCCTGACGATGTACTTCCAGCAGAAGCTGAACCCGCAGCCGCCCGATCCGATCCAGCAGAAGATCTTCCAGTGGATGCCGGTGATCTTCACCTTCATGCTGGCGAGCTTCCCGGCGGGCCTGGTCATCTACTGGACCTGGAACAACCTGCTCTCCATCGGCCAGCAATGGTACATCATGCGCCTCGACGCGAAGGCCCAGGCGGCGAAGCCGCCGAGCCAGGGCGGGACCGGGGGCGGCGCGGTCGCCGTCAAGAAGTGACGCTCCCCGCTGGCGGTCTGCTCGAAGCGCGGGATGATGAGGAGCGCGCGGCCCTGATCGAGGCGGGCCGCCTGCTCTTCGCGCGACCCTGCGTCTTCTTCACCGCCGCCCAGGGCCTCGACCACCTGCCGCCACCGGACGGGATCGAGGTCGCGCTGGCCGGCCGCTCCAATGTCGGCAAGTCCTCGCTGATGAACGCGCTCACGGGCCAGAAGGCGCTGGCCCGCGTCTCGGTGACGCCGGGCCGCACCAAGCAGCTGAACTTCTTCAAGCTCGACGAGGGCCAGATGACCCTCGTGGACATGCCGGGCTACGGCTACGCCAAGGCGTCGAAGGCGGTGAAGGAGGATTGGCAGGGCCTCATGTTCGACTACCTCCGCGGCCGCCCGAACTTGCGCCGCATCCTGCTGCTGATGGACAGCCGCATCGAGACCAAGGCCTCGGACACCGCGGTGATGGATTTGCTGGACCGCGCGGCCGTTCCCTTCCAGCTGGTGCTGACCAAAGCCGACAGCGTGAAGCCCCACCAGCTCAAATCCCGCCAGGCGGAGATCGAGGCGCTGGCCCGCAAGCACCCGGCCGGCCATCCGCTGGTGCTGACCACCAGCAGCGAGACGGGCCTCGGCATGCCGGAATTGCGGGCCGAGCTTGCGGCGCTCGCGGGTTGACGCATCGCGGCACGCGCCCGATAGCCGAAGCAACGCACTGAGGACCCGCCCCATGGATGACGCCATCGCGCAGATGCAGACGATGATCGGCGCGCTGCCCTATCTGAAGCGCTACGACGACCAGATCGTCGTCGTGAAATATGGCGGGCACGCCATGGGCGAGGAGGAGACGGCGCTGCGCTTCGGCCGCGACATCGCACTGCTGGAGCAGGTGGGCGTGAACCCCGTCGTGGTCCATGGCGGCGGCCCGCAGATCAACGCGATGCTGACGCGCCTCGGCGTGAAATCCACCTTCGTGCAGGGCCTGCGCGTCACCGACCAGCAGATGGTCGAGGTCGTGGAAATGGTCCTCTGCGGCACCGTCAACAAGCAGGTGGCGGAATCCATCACCCGCGCCGGCGCGCTCGCCGTCGGCATCTCCGGCAAGGATGGCGGGCTGATCAGCGCCCGCCGCGCGACGCGCACCATCAAGGACCCCGGCTCGAACATCGAGCAGGTGCTCGACCTCGGCCTGGTGGGTGAGCCCGAGAGCGTGGATACGCGCGTGCTCAAGCTGCTCATCGGCGCCGACATCATTCCCGTCATCGCGCCGATCGGCGTGGGCGCCGATGGCCAGACCTACAACATCAACGGCGATACGGTGGCGGGCGCCGTGGCGGGCGCGCTGGCGGCCGAGCGCATGCTGATGCTGACCGACGTGCCCGGCGTCATGGATGCCAACAAGAACTTCATCAGCGAGATGACGGTGGCCGAGGCCCGCGCCGGCATCGCGGATGGCTGGATCGCCGGCGGCATGATCCCGAAGGTCGAGACCTGCATCTATGCCGTGGAGCGGGGCGTGAAGGGCGCGGTCATCCTGGATGGCCGCGTGCCGCATGCGGTGCTGCGCGAACTCTTCACCGATGGCGGGGCGGGGACGCTCATCAAGCCCTGAGGCGCCTGCCAGCCAGCGCGGCGGCAAGGGCGGCGCTGCAACCTGTGGGGCTGCAACGCTCGCTTCGCTGTGTTAAGGAATTTCCCGCATAGGTAGCATGGCCGGCCCTGGTCATGCGCCGCACGGGAAAAAGGCAGCGCGTGGCAATCGGGCGCGAGGACAGGAAAGCTTCATTGGCCCCGCCGCCGGCAGGGCGCCGCCGCCGCTGGTGGGTCGTCCCGGCGCGGGCCGTGCCTGCCCTCATCCTCGCCGCCAGCTTCATTATCCTCATGTCGCTCGCCATCAGCACCGCGCGCAACCTCTCGCGCGGGGAGGCGCTGGCCGTTGCCGGGGCGGAGGCCGCGATCGCGCGCGCCGTCACGGTCGCGCAATCCGTTCTGGACCGGCATTTCCTCCAGGTGGACGGCCAGGTCTCGGGCCTCGCCGAGTGGCTGGAGCGTGGCTTCATCTCCGCCGCCGACCCGCAGCGCGCGAGCCTGGCGCTCGAGCAACTGGCCGCGCACAGCTACACCCATCGCAACCTGATGCTGGCAGATGCGCGGGGCGAGGTCTGGGCCTCGGCCGTCGCGGCGCGGATCGGGCATTCCCTGCCCCTGCCGCGCGGCGTGCTCGATGCCGCCACGCGTGACGGGCCGGCCGTGCTGCACGGCCCGCTGCGGAACATGGAGACCGGCCTCTCCATGCTGCTGCTGCTGCGCCGCGTCGGCCAGGATGGCGAGGGGCGGCCGATCCTCGCCGTCGCCGAGATCCCCAACGCGATGATCACCGGCGTCCTTGCGCCTATGGTGAACCCGCCCGAGATGCGCGTGCGCCTGGAAAACCGCGAGGGGCTGGTGCTGGCGGCGGGGCCCGGCCAGACCTTCCTGGTGGGCCAGGTGCTGCGCGCCGCCGAAACCCAGGGCCGCGACGGTGTCATGCGCCGGCAGGAGAGCCGCCAGGGCACCGGCCAGGTCTATTCCGCCGCCCGGCCCATCATGCTGCCCGGCCTCTACGCCGTGGTGAGCCTGCCCGAGGCCGTGGCGCTCGCCGGCTGGCCCACGCTGCGCGTCAGCATCCTGGTGGGCGCCGGCATCGCGGCCCTGCTCGTCGTGGCCCTCGCCGCCGCACTGTTCTTCGCGGGCTGGAACAGTCAGCGCGCGGCGCGCGAGCGGGAGATGGCGGATGCCCGGCTGCGCGCCGCCATTGACAGCCTGCCGGACGGCTTCGTCCTGTGGGACGCCGAGGATCGGCTGGTGGTCTGCAACTCGCGCTACCGGGATATCCAGGGCCCGGTGGCCCATATCCTGGTCCCCGGCCTGCCCTATCCGGACCTCGCCCGCGCCTGGGTGGAGGCGGGCCTGCTCGCGCCCAATGGCCGCTCTCCCGAGGCGGTCGTCGAGGACCTTCTTACCCGCCATCGCACCGCCGCCGGCCAGCCCGAGCGCGAAATGCGCGATGGCCGCTGGCTGCGCATCGCCCCCCGGCGCATGTCCGATGGCAGCCTTGTCGTCGTCGTCACGGAAATCACGGAGTTGAAGCAGGCGATGGGCGCGCTGGCCGCGGCGCGCGACGCGGCGGACCAGGCGACGACCGCGAAATCCAACCTGCTCGCCCATGTCAGCCATGAATTGCGAACGCCGCTCGCGAGCCTGCTGCGCCTCGCCGATGCGTTGCAGCGCCAGGCCGGGCTTTCCGCGACGAACCGCCACCAGGCGGGGCTGGTCGGCGCCACCGCGCGGCATTTGCTGGCGCTCGCCAACGAGGTGCTGGACCTCGCCGCCATGGAGGCGCAGAGCCTCACCCTCCACCCCGAGGTCTCGGCCACGCAGGAGATCTTCCTTGACGCCGTGGCGATGGTGCGCCCGCTGGCCGAGGCGAAGGAGGTGGCGCTGCGCTTCACGGCGGATGGCCTGCCCTCCCACCTGATGGTGGATGCGACGCGGCTGCGCCAGATGGTGCTGAACCTGCTGTCCAACGCCGTGAAGTTCACGCCGGAAGGCAGCGAGGTGCGCCTTCAGGCCCGCGCCGAGGGCGGATTCCTGGTCTTCGAGGTGTCGGACCAGGGGGCGGGCGTGCCCGAGGCGGAGCGCACGCGCCTGTTCCGCGACTTCACGCGCCTCTCCTCCAGCCTGCCGGAAGGCACGGGCCTCGGCCTTTCCATCACCGCGCGGCTCGCCAGCCTGATGGGCGGGCGGATCGGCTGTGCCGATGCGGAGCCCGGGCCGGGCGCCCGCTTCTGGATCGAGCTGCCCCTCCAGCCCGCCGCCGCCCCGGCCCCCGAGCCCGAGGACGTGGCCGCGCCCACGTCCCCCCGGCGGCTGCATGTCCTGGCGGTGGATGACGCGCCCTCCAACCTCTCGGTCCTGCGCGCGCTCCTGGCGCAGAGCGACATCGAGCTCGAGACCGTGACCGAGGGTCGCGCGGCGCTGGAGGCGGTGGAGGTCGCGGCGCGCGAGGGGCGGCCCTTCGACGTGGTGCTGATGGACGTGATGATGCCGGGCATGGACGGCAAGGAAACGACGCGCCGCCTGCGCGCCCTGCCCGGCACCATGGGCCGCATGCCCGTCATCGCCGTCACCGCCAGCGCCTTTCCGGAAGACATCGCGGAGACGCGGGCGGCGGGGATGGACAGCCACGTCATCAAGCCGGTGGACCGCGCGCTTCTGCTGCGCGCGCTGGCCACCGCCACGACCCAGCAGGCGCCGGCCGAGGCCGCGCCCGCGGCGATCGAGGCGCTGCGCCCGATGCTGCTGGCCGAGCTGAACCTGCGCCTCACCCAGCTCGACATCGCGCTGCGCGAGGGCGCGCCCGCCATTCCCATCGTCCATGCGCTGGCCGGCACCATCGGCCATCTCGGCGCGCCGCAGCAGGTGACGCGCACGCGCCGCGTGCTCCAGGCCCTGCGTGAGGAAGACCCGGCGGCGCTGAAGCTGGCCCGCGCCCTGCTGGATGAGCTGCGCTTCAGCTTCCCCGAGGCGACGGCGGCCGCCTGACGCGAAAAGGGCGGCCCGAAGGCCGCCCTGCATCGAAACCCCGAGGGGAGAAACCCAGAGAAAACAGGGCTCACCCCTGGCCGCGGCATTGCACGGCGGCGATGCGGCAGGTGGCATGCCCCTCGCGCGACCGGCACTCGGCCAGCGCCTCGCGCTCCGCCGCCTCGCGCGTTTCGCCGCTGCCGGCGCTGGTGGAGAGCACCGTGAAGGTGGAGGCGTCGGAGGTCATGATGAAGGCCGATTGATGCCGCCGCACCGCCTGGGCCACCGCGCCACAGGCCGCCGTGAACTCGGCGACGATGCGGCAGCCGGGGCCGGCCTGGGTGCAGCGCTGCTCGGCATGGCGGAAGGCGGCCAGGCGGTCCCGCTCGCCCACCACCAGGCCGAAGCCTGCCGAGGGGCTGCGGGCCGCGAAGACCACGCCATGGGTCGCGGGTGCGGGCTGATGGCTCACCACCTGCACGCCCCGCCCCGAGGCCAGCGCCGGGCTGCGCGCCTGCTGCTGCGAAGAGGCCTGGCCCGCGCCGCAGCGCAGCTGGCAGGCCTGGGCGGCGGCCGGGTGGGCGCCGGGCCGTGCCGCCTGCTGCAGGCAATCGGCCCGGCAGGCAGTGGCGAGGTCAGCCTGCATGCGGCTCATCCGGTCATGCTGCGCGCGGCTCGCCGCACCTGGCGCGGCGGCGGCGCTGCCGATCGTGGCCAGCGAGATCAGGGCGGTGAGGAGGAAGCGGCGCATCGGGTGGTCTCCGGGAAGGGCTGCGTTTCGATGGCCCCAATCTGACCGCCTTCTGTCGCGGCAGGATCGCGCCGGACCCTGTCTTTCGTCGTGTCTGTCGCGCCCGGCCCAGTCCCCGCGCGACAGACGCGACAGAAGCCGCGACGAAAGCATGACATAACCCCCCCATGCCTGATGATGCCCTGCCCATAGGCGCGCCCGATCACGACGCCGCCCTCCTTCATGCGCTCTTCGCCCTGCCCGATGCCGCCTATCTCGACCTGGACGGCGAGGGGCGCATCCGAAGGCTGGCGCCGGGCTTCGCGCGCCTGCTGCGCGTGGCCCCAGCCGCGGCGGGCACCTTGCTCGCCGATTGGCTGGAGGGGCTGCTCGCGGCGGGCACCTTCGCCATGCCCTCGGCCCTGCCGCATCTGCTGGCGCCCTTCCAGGCGCCCGCGGGTGGCACGGCGCGCTGGGCCCGGGCTGATGGCCGCGCGCTGCACCTCGTGGTCCAGGCGCTGCCGGGCGGCGGGCGGCTTGGCATGCTCTCGCAGATCCGCGCCGATGAGGAATCCGCGCATGAGCTGCTGCGCAGCGCCTATCTGCTGGAGAACGTGACCGACGCCGTGGTGCTGATGGACCCGGACGGCACCATCCTCGACAACTCGACTGGCCGGGGTGACCTGCTCGGCCTGCCGGATGAGCTGGTGAAGCCTGGTCGCTCGCATCAGGACATCCTGCGCTTCATGCACCGGCGCGGCGACTACGGCTTCGACCAGACGGAGGAGGAGTTCGTGGCGCAGCGGCGCGCGATGATCATCGCCGCCGGCCGCTTCACCCTGCCGAGCCGCATGCCCGACGGCCGCTGGGCCGAGTACAATTTCCGCCCGCTTCCCAATGGCGACCTGCTGATCCTGGTGCGCGACGTGACGGAGCTGCGCAACGCGCTGGCGGCGCTCGAGGCCGAGCGCGTGGAACGCGAGGAGGAACGCCGCCGCGCCGCCCTGCTGCTGGGCAGCACCGAGGATGCGATCCTGCTCTTCGACGCGAAGGGCGTGCTGCTCGAGACCTCGCGCAACGTCGATGGCCTGTATGACCTGCCGCCGGAGCTCTTCGCCCGCGGCGCCACGCATGAGGGCCTGCTGCGCGCCGTCCACCGCCGCGGCGACCATGGCTTCGCCGAGACGGAGGAGGAGTTCGTCGGCCGCATCCGCCATGTGGTCTCCAAGCCCGGGCGGCGGCAGGTGGTGCGGATCCTGCCCAATGGCCGCTGGGTCGAGGTCACGATGGACACGCGGCCCGACCTCTCGCTGCTCATCAATGTGCGCGACATCACGAGCCTGAAGCAGGTGCAGCTCGCGCTTGAATCCGAGCAGCAGAAGCTGCGCCGCGTCATGGACAACATGCGCGACGGCGTGATGCTCTTCGACACCGAGCTGCGCTGGACCATCGTGAGCGAGCCGATCAAGCGCTTCTTCGACCTGCCCCAGCATTTCGGCGTGGGCACCAGCCTGCGCGAAGTGACGCGCTTCCAGGCGCTGCGCGGCGATTTCGGCCCCGTGCCCGAGACCGAGGCGGCACTGACCGAGGCGGTCGAAGCCCGCATCCAGGGCCTGCTCGAACCGGGCGGGCGGCGCTATGTGCGCAAGACGCCCAATGGCTATTGGATCGACATCCGCATGCAGCCGCTGCCCGATGGCGGGCTGCTCGCCTTCTACCGCGACGTGACGCTGCTGAAGCAGCAGGAGGAGCAGGTGGAGGCCGAGCGCCATCTCCTGCTCGAATTGCTGAACGGGCTGGACGAGGCGGTGGTGCTGCTGGGTCCCGACCAGTCCATCCTGGCCAGCAATGCCCGCGGCACCGACTTCCTGCCCGAGCGGCCGGAGCTGCTGGCCCCCGGCGGCAGCATGCGCGAGGTGCTGCGCCACCTGTACCGCCGCGGCGAATACGGCACGGAGCTGGATGAGGAGGCGCGCATCACCGAGCGCATCGCCTTCATCACCGACCCTGCCGGCCAGCGCTACACCCGCCCCGCCAGCGATGGGCGCTGGGTGGAGTTCCAGTACACGCCGCTCTCGGGCGGCCGCACGCTGATGCAGGCGCGCGACGTGACACCGCTCAAGCGCGGCGAGGCGGAGGTGGAGGAACAGCGCGCCCTCCTCGCGGAAGTGCTGAATTCCATGGACGCCATGGTCGTGCTGCTCGATTCCACATCCCGCGTGATCATGTCCAACGGGCGCGGCCGCAACCTGCTGAACATCCCGGCCGAGCTGGTGGATGAGGGCGGGTCGCTCCGCGAATCCATGCGCTACATGTACCGGCGCGGCGATTTCGGCTTCGACCAGACGGAAAGCCATTGGGTGGATGGGCGCGTGGATGCCGTGCTCTCCGGCAAGCCGGTCCGCTTCACCCGGCCCGCGCCGGGCGAGCGCTGGCTGGAGTTCAGCTACAGCCCCATCGGCAAGGGCCGCATCATTGCCCAAGGGCGCGACGTGACGGCGCTGAAGGCCAGCGAACAGGCGGCCATCGCGGCGAAGGAGGCGGCGGAGGCGGCCGCACTCGCCAAGTCCAGCTTCCTCGCCGCCATGAGCCACGAGATCCGCACGCCGATGAACGGCGTGCTGGGCATGCTGGAGGTGCTCGGCCGCTCCGACCTCAAGCCCGACCAGGCCCGCAGCGTGACGGTGATGCGCGAGAGTGCGCATTCGCTACTGCGCATCATTGATGACGTGCTGGATTTCTCGAAGATCGAGGCCGGGCGGCTCGACGTGGAGAGCATGCCCTTCAGCCTGCGCGCCATGGTCGAAGGCACGATCGAAACGCTGACGCCCGAAGCGAAGCGCCGCGGCCTCGCCCTCTTCGCCGATGCCGCCGGCCCCGGCCCGGACTGGCTGGAGGGCGACCCGACGCGGGTGCGGCAGATCCTCTTCAACCTGGTCGGCAATGCGCTGAAATTCACCGAGCGCGGCTTTGTCCGCATCTCCGCCCAGGCCGTTGCGCGGGACGGCGGCGCGCTGCTGACGCTGACCGTGGAGGATAGCGGCCTCGGAATGGACGAGCCGACGCTCGCCCGCCTCTTCCAGCCCTTTACCCAGGCCGACAGCTCCACCACGCGCCGCTTCGGCGGCACCGGCCTCGGCCTCTCCATCGTGCGGCGCCTGGCCGAGCTCATGGGCGGCGAGGTGCGGGCCGAGAGCGAGCCCGGGCGCGGCAGCCGCTTCACCGTCACGCTGCGCCTTGGCATCGCCGCGGCACCGGAGGTGCTGAGCGCCATCGCCCGCGGCGCCGCCCCGCCCCCCACCCCCACGCCCGAGGGCGCCGGCGGCGTGCTGGTGGTGGACGACCACCCGGTGAACCGCGAGGTGATGCTGCGCCAGCTCGAACTGCTCGGCCTCACCGCGCAGACGGCGGTGGACGGCGCCGATGCGCTGGGCCGCTGGCGGGAGGAGCGGCAATCCATCATCCTGCTCGACATCCACATGCCGGTGATGGACGGCTTCGAGCTGGCCCGCGCCATCCGCGCCGAGGAACAGCGGCTCAGCCTGGCGCGCACCACGCTCATCGCCGTCACCGCCAATGCGCTGAAGGGCGAGGCGGAGCGCTGCTACGCGGCCGGCATGGACGGCTTCCTGGCCAAGCCCCTGCACCTCGATGGCCTCTCTCGCGCGCTCTCGCGCTTCCTGCCGGCCTTGGCCACCGAGGGCGCGGCGCAGGGCGGCGCGCTCTTCGACCCCGAGGCGCTGCGTGGCCTCTTTGGCCAGGACCGCGCGCGGCTTTCCAGCATCCTGGAGAGCTTCGCCGAGCAGGCGCGGCACGACATCGCGGCGATGGAGGCGGCGGACGTTGCTTCCCTCGGCCAGGCCGCGCATCGCCTCAAGGGCGCGGCGCGCATGGTGGGGGCGAGGCTCTTGGCCGAGCAGGCCCAGGCGGTCGAAATCGCCCTGAAGGAGGGCCAGGAGGCGGCGGCCCGCACCGCGACGGCGACGCTGGACCGGCTGCTGGCCGAAACGCTGGAGGTGGCGCGGCCGCTGCTCGACGCCACCTGACGCGTCACAGTGCTGCGGCCGCTTCCATCACCTGGGCCGCATGCGCCTCGGGCTTCACCTTGCGCCAGATCGCCTTGATCTTGCCGTCGGCGCCGACGAGGAAGCTCGTGCGCTCCATCCCCATATACTTCTTGCCGTACATGGATTTCTCGACCCAGGTGCCATAGGCCGTCGCCACCTTCTGGTCGGCGTCGCTCGCGAGCGGGAAGGTCAGATTGTACTTGGCCGCGAATTTCTCGATGGGCGGCATGGCGTCGGGGCTGATGCCGATCACTTCCAGGCCGATCTTGCCGAGTTGCGGCAGCGCCTCCTGGATTCCGCAGGCCTGCTTGGTGCAGCCGGGCGTATCGGCCTTGGGGTAGAAGTACAGCAGATAGGGCTTGCCCTTCAGATCCTTGGAGCTGACGGTGCGCCCCCCGGAGGCCGGCATGCTGAAGGCCGGCGCCTTGGCGCCAACGGCGATTTCGCTCATGCGATCATTCCCTTGCTGGTGATGCGGTGGAAGATGCGTGCGCTGCGCGCCGGTTCAACCACCCAGCATGCGCTTGAGTTTACGCACCGCGCTGCCGGGCGTGGAGAAGACCGGCTTGCCCGTCGCCTGCTCCACCATCGGCGCCACATGCGCGAGGCTGAACTGGCCGAGCGCGATGGCGTCGCAATCCTTGAGGCGCATCGCGGCCTCGACGGCCAGGCGGTCATGCCCCGCCACATCCTTCGCATCGAGCGCGGCCAGCGCGCCCTCGGCCAGGCAGGGCACCACCTCGATGCCATCAGGGAATTCCGGGGGCATGGAGGTCAGCGTGCCTGGGAAGGTGGCGAGCAGGCCCACGCGCTTCGCCCCCGAGGCGATGATCTCCTCGATCATCGCTTCATTGGGCTTGAGCACGGGCATGGCGGCATGGTCGGCGGCCACCGCCTCGATGCAGGGGCCGAAGGCCGAGCAGGTGAAGAGGATGGCGTCCGACCCCGTGCCGGTCGCGTAGCGGCCGAGGGTGCGGAAGCGCTCCGTCATGCCGGGCGTCAGCTTCCCCTCGCGCGCGAGATCAGCGGAAAGGCTGTCATCCATCAGGTTCATCAGCGTCTGGCCGGGCCAGAGGGCCGCGAAGGCGGCCTCGATGGGCGGCGGCGAGTGCCGCAGCGCATGGATCAGCGTAATGCGGGCCATGGCTCAGACCGTCTTGCAGCGGCGCAGCGCGCCCGGGAATTCGACGCAGCCGGGCAGCATCACCTCATCCGGCCCGCGGCGGGAGACGCGCAGCAGATTGGGGTTGCCGTCGCAGCCGAAGCCGATCTCCGGCACCGGCCGGCCGCCCACGGGGATGAGGCGGAACTCCAGCCCATCCGGCGTCAGCGCCACCGACTCGATGGCGCGCTGCCGATAGGCGTAATCGAGGCTGGAGACGCGCATGATGAGGTCCCGCATCACGATCAGCGCGACATTGCCGAAGCAGCCCGGCCCTTCCGTGTCCACGGCGGGGAAGATCCCGCCGGTCCAGCTGCCGAACATCCACTCATGCGGCGGGCCCTGGCGCGGCTGGGCGGCCGCAGGGGTCAGGATGGCGGGCGTGGCCAGCAGCCCGGTCAGGCTCGGCAGGAAGGATCGGCGGCGCAGCATGATGGCTCCCGGAGAAATACCTCAGGCGCTTGTAGCCGCTCGCGGCGGCGGCGTCATTCCTGGGGCGGACTGGCCTGGGCTTGCGGCTTTCGGCCCATCCTGCACCGGGATGTGCATCAGCGCGGCGAAGGCGGCGGCGGCGATGCAGAGGCTCCACATCAGGTCATAGCTGCCGGTCTTGTCGAAGATATAGCCGCCGAGGAAAGCGCCCGCGAAACCGCCGAGCTGATGCCCCACGAAGACCAGGCCGAACATGGTGGCGAGCCAGCGCGTGCCGAAATTCCGCGCCATCAGTGCCACCGTGGGCGGGATGGTGGAGAGCCAGAGCAAGCCCATCACGGCCGAGAAGATCAGCACATTGGTCGTCGTCTTGTCCGCCAGGAGGAAGATGGTCATCAGCACGCCGCGCCCGGCGTAGATGATGATGAGCAGCTCCCGCCGCTTCCAGCGCTGCGACAATTCGCCCGAGATGAGCGAGCCCGCGACGTTGAACAGCCCGATCAGCGCGATGGCCGCCGCGCCCACGCTCGCCGGCAAGTGGCAGCTCGCGACGAAGCCCGGCAGATGCACGGCCAGGAAGCTCACATGCAGGCCGCAGACCGAGAATCCGAAGAAGATGTACCAGAAGGTCGGCGTGGTGAGGCCGAGCTTCAGCGCCTGCATCGCCGTCTGGTCATCCTGCCCGGCCTTGGGCGGCGCCGGCCGGCCATCGAGCGGGAGTGCAAGCGGGATCATCAGCAGGGCCGCCCCCGCCAGCAAATAGAGCGCGCCCTCCCACCCCGCGAGGTTGATGCCGAGCTGCGCCAGCGGCACCACCAGGAACTGCCCGAAACTGGACCCCGCGGTGCCGAGGCCGACGGCACGCCCGCGCAGATGCTCGGGCAGCAGGCGCGTCAGGCTTGCATTGATCACGGGCATGCCGGCGGCCGAGACGGCGATGCCCATGACGATGCCGGCGAAGAAGGTGAACATCGGCAGGCCCTGGCTCAACGCCATGCCCAGGATGCCGATGGCATAGAGCGCAGCACCCCCGATGACGACGGTGCGCCCGCCGATGCGATCCGCCACCTGGCCCACCAGCGGCTGGGCGAAGCCGTTCAGCAGCACCTGCAGCGCGATGGCGAAGGCGAAGCCCGAGCTGGACCAGCCGAGCTCCGCCGTCATCGGCGCCAGGAACAGGCCGAAGCTCTGGCGCAGCCCGGTGGCCAGCGCGGCGCAAAGCACGGCACCCGCGATGAGTATTTCGGCGCTCCGCGGGCTGGCGAGCATGGGCGTGACCTCCTGGACAGAGTGTCAGTGTTTCACGCCCCGGTCGCGCCCGGCAAACGCGCCTGGCGCATGACAGTCCGTCGAGCCCCGCGACTGGCGCAGAAGGATTACGCCGCGCGGCGGCTATAGGCCGCGTCCATCATCACATCGGCCAGCACCGCGAAGCCTTCGGTCCAGGCATCCTCCACTTCCGGGGTAAAGCCCTCGCCAAGGCCCTGGCGCAGGGTCCAGAGCAGGGCGGCGCCCACGCTGGCGTAATGCCCCCGCTCCACCCCGTAATCCACGTGGCGGCGCGCCATGTCGCGCAGCTTCGGGATCAGCTGGTCCGGCCGTTCGAGCGAGGCGACGGCCATGGCCAGCGCCTGCATGAGCTTGGTGCCCTGCGCCGCCATGTCGGTCTGCACAAAGAGCGGGCGCGTGCTGGGATCAATCTCCATCAGGCGCTGGTAGAACAGGGCGGCGGCGGGACCGGCGATCGGCAGAACGCGGTCGAAGCTGTCGCGCAGCAGGGCAATGCGGTGCATTTCCATGTTTTTCGTTCTCCTATGCGAACGGTAACAGGCTAGGCACGCTTCGTGTCACGATGATCGTGCGAAGATGGCGAAATTGTCGCGTCTGTCGCGCAGCTGGCGTTGCGTGGCCGAACCGCCCGCGCTACCGCCCCCGCCCATGTCCCTCTCCACCGCCGATTTCGACTACGCCCTGCCCGAGGCGCTGGTGGCGCAAAGCCCGATCCGCCCGCGTGACGCGGCGCGGCTGCTCGTCGTGCGGCCCGATGCGCTGCCCAATGCGCTGCCCAATGCGCTGGAGGATCGCGGCGTGCGCGACCTGCCCGCCCTGCTCGCGCCCGGCGATGTCATGGTGGTGAACGACACCCAGGTGATCCCCGCGCGCCTGCATGCCCGCCGCGGCGAGGCGCGCATCGAGGTGATGCTGAACCGCGCCGAGGGCGATGGCACCTGGCACGCCCTGATCCGCAACGCGCGCCGCATCCGCCCGGGCGACACGCTGGAGATCGAGGGCAGCGACCTCACCGCCCGCGTCGTCGAGAAGTTCGAGGGCGGTTCCGCGCGCCTCGATTTCGGCCAGGACGCTTCGAGGCTCGCCGCCGCGCTGGAACAGGCGGGCGAGATGCCGCTGCCGCCCTACATCCAGCGCGAGGCGCCGCGCGGCGAGGATCGGGCCGACTACCAGACGATCTTCGCCGCCCGCCCCGGCGCCGTGGCCGCGCCCACGGCCAGCCTGCACTTCACGCCGGAGATCCTGGCGGCGCTGTCGGCACGCGGCGTGCAGCGCGCGACCGTCACGCTGCATGTGGGCGCCGGCACCTTCCTGCCGGTGCGCGACGGCGACCCGCGCGCGCACAAGCTGCACCACGAATGGGCGGAGCTCACACCCGAGGCCGCCGCCGTGATCAACGCGGCCCGCGCCGAGGGGCGGCGCATCCTCTGCTGCGGCACCACCGCGCTGCGCCTGCTGGAGACGGCCGCACTTGGCATCACCGACCGGCGGGCCCCCATCCCGCCCTTCCGGGGCCTCACCGATCTCTACATCCTGCCCGGCTTCGAATTCCGCGCAGCGGACATGCTGATGACGAATTTCCACCTGCCGAAATCCACGCTGCTCATGCTCGTCGCCGCCTTCGCCGGCCAGGCCCGCATGAAGGCCGCCTATGAGCATGCGGTGCGCGAAGGCTACCGCTTCTTCTCCTACGGAGACGCCTCCTTGCTGTACCGCGCGCCATGACGCTTCATTGGACCCACGCCGCGACCGATGGCCGCGCCCGCGCCGGCATGCTGCACACCGCGCATGGCGAGGTGCCCACACCCGTCTTCATGCCCGTCGGCACCGCCGGCACGGTGAAGGCGATGACGGCCGATGCGGTTCGTTCCACCGGCGCCCGCATGGTGCTGGGCAACACCTATCACCTCATGCTCCGCCCCACGGCCGAGCGCGTGGATCGCCTGGGCGGCCTGCACCGCTTCATGGATTGGCACGGCCCGATCCTGACGGATTCCGGCGGCTTCCAGGTCATGAGCCTCTCAGGCCTGCGCAAGATGGATGAGGATGGCGTCACCTTCCAATCCCATGTGGACGGCTCGAAGCACCGCCTGACGCCGGAGCGCAGCATCGAGATCCAGCGCCTGCTGGGTGCTGATGTCACCATGTCCTTCGACGAATGCACCCCCTTCCCCGCCACGCATGAGGAAGCCGCGGCCTCGATGCGGCTTTCCATGCGCTGGGCGGCGCGGGGGCATGCGGCCTTCGTCGAACGCCCGGGCCATGGCCTCTTCGGCATCGTCCAGGGCAGCACCTATGAGGATCTGCGCGCCGACAGCGTGGCGGCACTGACCGCCATCGGCTTCGAGGGCTACGCCATCGGCGGCCTCGCGGTGGGCGAGGGCCAGGAGGCGATGTTCGCCACACTCGACTTCACCACGCCCATGCTGCCCGAGACCCACCCCCGCTACCTGATGGGCGTCGGCAAGCCGGCCGACCTCCTGGGTGCCGTGAAGCGCGGCGTGGACATGTTCGACTGCGTGATCCCCACACGCTCGGGCCGCATGGGCCGCGCCTATACCTCGCGCGGGCAGCTCAATCTCCGCAACGCGAAATACGCCGAGGACCTCCGCCCACTCGACCCCGACTGCGGGTGCCCCGCTTGCCGCAACCACAGCCGCGCCTACATCCACCACCTGTTGAAATGCGACGAGATGCTCGGCCCGATGCTGCTGAGCTGGCACAACATCCACTACTACCAGGCGCTGATGGCCCGCATGCGCGACGCCATCCTGGCCGGCCGCTTCGAGGCGGAGGCGGCGCTCATCGAACATGATTGGACGAAGGACGGCGAAGCATGACCGCCAAGACCGAAACCGCCGGCCTGACGATGCTGGGCGCGCATACGGCGATGCCCGCCAACCCCGATGAGGCGGTGCTGGAGCGCGTGCCCAACCCGCATCGCGACATGGCCTATTGCATCCGCTTCACCGCGCCCGAATTCACCTCGCTCTGCCCGCTCACCGGCCAGCCGGATTTCGCGCATCTCGTGCTGGACTACGTGCCGCGCGAATGGATCGTGGAGAGCAAGTCGCTCAAGCTCTTCCTCGGCAGCTTCCGCAACCACGGCGCCTTCCATGAAGCCTGCACGCTGGATATCGCGCGACGGCTCACCACCCTGATGGACCCGGTGTGGCTGCGGATCGGGGGGTATTGGTATCCGCGCGGGGGCATCCCGATTGATGTCTTCTACCAGACGGGGACGCCGCCGGAGGGGGTTTGGCTTCCAAACCAGGATGTGCCGGGCTATCGCGGCAGGGGGTGAAGATCAGGGGCTCTGCCCCTTAAACCCCGCCGAGGGGCTTGCCCCTCGGAACCCGTTACTTCGGCACTATGCCTCGGGCGGCGCGTTGCTGTTTGGGGAAACAGAGGGGACGGTCGGGCGGTCCGGTCAGGTAGCCCGGCCGGAACGCCGCCGCCAGCTGCGCCATTGTCAAACGGTGACTCAGCCCCAGACAGATGGGCGTTCCACTTCGCCAAGCCGGACGATGCCTGCATGTGACAGCGGCATGCTTGCGTTAGGGCAAGATCTTCCATCGCATGGAGGCATGCTGCGAAATACCGCTCCTGTACATACAGGCCGATACTGCCTGCCTCCTAGGGTCTTGGGTTTCACGGACCATATAGGTTCGGCCGGAATCAGCGTACGCAATATTCTCAGGATCAAAAGACCTCAAGCACTCACTTAATCTCACTCGCACCACGTCCGGAGGAACCTCCTCAAACACGGAGCGGCGCGCATCAATCTGACGCTGGGATCCCCACTGGTAGCTGAGTTCGGAACTACAGGCAGCAAGCAGCAGCATCAATACAGCGGCCGCCGCCGAGTTCCGGGCCGAGCGAGCACGTTCACCTCCACTGCCCTCGGCCACCAAGTCATGCCTGACTCCGTTTGCCATCCTTGCCATCTCTTCGTCCGCGCAGCGCCACCTTCTGCACATGGAACACACCCTACCCCCCCGCCGCCGCCCGGAAGCTCGCCTCGACCTCCTTGATGAGGGTGTGGGGATCGGGCAGCACGAGGCCGATGGGTCCGGGCTCGGCCAGCCCCTCCCGCGTGAGCGCGCCCAGGATGCGTGTCACCACCTCGCGCCGCGTGCCGACCCGCGCCGCCAGCTCGTGATGCGGCCGCGGTGGTGCCACGATCATGCCCCCGCCCTCGTGCGGCTTGGCGAGGCGCAGCAACTGCGCGATCAGCCGCGACCGCACCGACAGGATGGTCAGCTCCGTCAGCCGCGCATCCTTCTCCCGCACCAGGGCCGTCAGCATGCGCATCACCTGGTGGGACGCCTCGGGCGAGGAGAGCGCGAAGGCCAGGAAGGGGGCGGCCGCGATCACGCAGACCCGCGCCCGGGTCAGTGCCAGCAAGCCCGCTGAACGCGGGCCGCCGTCAATCGCCGCGACCTCGCCGAAGAATTGCCCGGGGCCGAGGTCGTTCAGGATGATCTCATGCCCCCCCGCGCTGCGCAGGACGATCCGCAGCTCGCCCTCGGCGATGAAGACCACATCGGGCGCCGGGTCGCCCGGCTCCAGCACGGCCTGGCCGGGCTCGACATCGAGCCAGCGGGCCACGCCCGCCAGCGCCTCCAGCGCCTGGGGCGCGAAGGGCCGGAAGAAGGGGAAGCGGGCGAGGTCATCCATGCAGCGGGGCTCATCGGGCGGATTCGTGACACGCACTCTGCCATGGCAGGGGAATATCGCACGCCTCTTCGTCGTCGCGGCTGTGATGGGGACTCCACGATGCGCGACGGGGCAGAGCTTTGCCGTCCGCGTCAGTCGGCCCGCTCGGCCCAGCCCATGGCGCGCAAGGGCGCCACGAAGCGCGCCTCGACCAAGGCGAGATAGGCCGGATCGCGCGACAGGGTGGGCGCGGCCAGCGTGCGCGCGAGCAGGGGCGGCTGGCGCGTCTGGAGTTCCGCATGCAGGGCGGCGGCTTCGGGGCCGCGCCCGGCCTGGGCCAGGGCGGCCAGCCGAAACAGCAGCCGCTCATCCTGCGGCATGAAGGCCCGCATGCTCGGTGGCAGGGCGAAGGCCTCGGCGCCATGATCCCCCAGGCCCGCGACAAGCTGCGCGAGGCCGAGATAAACCCGCCAGGTGCCGGCGAATGGGCGAAAGGGCGCCTCCACCAGCATCGCCTGCAAGGGCTCGATCGCCTCGCGCGGCTGGCCAAGCAGCAGGAGCATCAGGCCCGCGCCGGCCCGTGCCGTGATGCGGCCGGGGTACTGGCCCGCCTCGCGGAACAGGGGCAGCGCCTCGGCGTGGCGCCCATGATGGCGGAGCACGACGGCGCGGGCATGCAGGGAGAAGGAGTCGGCCGGCGCGGCGGCCATGGCACGCTCCGCGAAGCGCGCCGCCTCGGCCAGATCCGCATCGGGGTCCTGGCTGAGGCGGGCCACGATCTGATTGGCCAGGGCGAAGGTCACCTCGGCCGCGGCCGGGGCAAGCCCGGGATCGAGGGCGCTGGCCTCGCGGAAAAAGGGCAGGCTCTCGCGCAGCCGGACCTCGAAGGAGGCACCGCCGCGCAGCCGCGCCCGCCCCTCCTCCAGCAATTGCAGCGCCATGGCGGGCGGATCGGGCGCGGCGGGACTGGAGGTTTCACGCTGGGGCGGCGCCGGCCAGAGCCGGGCGACGGCGGCCAGCAGCGACAGGCCGGCCAGCAGCCCGAGCGCAGCGCGCCGCGGGCGAGCGGGCGGCGGGGGCGCCGGCGGCTCCGGCTCGGCCACGTCCTCCGGCACCGGTTCGGGTGATGCGTTCAGCAGGTAGCCCCGGCGCGGCAAGGTGCGCAGGAGACGCGGCCCGGCCTCGCCCCGCCCGAGGGCGAGCTGGTGATGATGCTGGGTACGCTCTGGACGCTGCTGCTGACCGCCCTGCTCGGCCTGCTCAACCGGCAGTCCACCTTCCTGGCCATGCCGCTCACCCGCGCGCTGGCGGTGGCGGCGGTGGCGCTGGCACTGCTCTGAACCGAGGTTGCAGAAGACTCGCCCGGCCCTGTATGGTCCGGCTTCAGGAACAGCGAACACATCATGAACGACCTCTTCGCGGGGCGCGGCGGCAAAACCGTCGCCTCCAGCTACAACGCCGCCGATATCGAGGTCCTGGAAGGGCTGGAGCCCGTCCGGCGCCGCCCGGGGATGTATATCGGCGGCACGGATGAGAACGCGTTGCACCACCTCGCCGCCGAGGTGCTGGACAATGCGATGGACGAGGCCGTGGCCGGCCATGCCGACCGCATCGACGTGGTGCTGGAGGCCGGCAACTGGTTCTCGGTGCGCGACAATGGCCGCGGCATCCCGGTGGACCCGCACCCGAAATTCCCGAAGCTCTCCGCCCTCGAAGTCATCCTCACCACGCTGCATTCCGGCGGCAAGTTCTCCGGCAAGTCCTACGAGACCTCGGGCGGCCTGCATGGCGTCGGCAGTTCCGTCGTGAACGCGCTGGCCGAGGCGCTGGAGGTCGAGGTCGCGCGCGGCGGCGAGCTGTTCCGGCAGACCTATGCGCGCGGCAAGCCCACCAGCAAGCTCAAGCGCGAGGGCGAGGTCCGCAACCGCCGCGGCACGATGCTGCGCTTCAAGCCGGACCCGGAGATCTTCGGCGCGCTGGCCTTCAAGGCCGAGCGGCTGTTCAAGCTCTGCCGCTCCAAAGCCTATCTCTATCGCGGCGTCGAGATCCGCTGGAAATGCGACCCGGCCTTGGTCGCTGGCAGCGAAACACCGGCCGAGGCGGTGCTGCATTTCCCGGGCGGCCTTTCGGACTTCCTGGCCACCGCCATCGCCGGGCGCGGGGCCGTGGTGCCCACCCCCTTCGCCGCCACCGCCGAATTCCCCGATGGCGCGGGGCGCTGCGAATACGCCATCACCTGGCTGGAGCAGGGGGACGGCTTCCTTTCGACCTATGCGAACACCATCCCCACGCCCCAGGGCGGGACGCATGAGGCGGGGCTGCGCGCGGCGCTGCTGAAGGGCCTGCGCGCCTATGGCGAGATGAAGAAGGAGAAGCGCGCCGCAACGGTCACGGCCGAGGACCTGCTGACGGGCCTCGCCGGCATGCTCAGCGTCTTCATCCGCGAGCCGCATTTCCAGGGGCAGACCAAGGACAAGCTCACCAATGCCGACGCCCAGCGCCTGACGGAAAACGCGCTGCGCGACCGCTTCGACCATTGGCTGGCGGCCGACCCCGCGAGTGCCGACAACCTCCTCGCCTTCGCCATCGAACGCGCGGAGGAGCGGCTGCGCCGCCGCGCCGAGAAGGAGACGCCGCGCAAGACCGCCACCCGCAAGCTGCGCCTGCCCGGCAAGCTCACCGACTGCTCGCGCGAGAGCAGCGAGGGGACCGAGATCTTCCTCGTGGAAGGCGACAGCGCCGGCGGCTCGGCCAAGCAGGCGCGCGACCGCGAGACGCAGGCGGTGCTGCCGCTGCGCGGCAAGATCCTGAACGTCGCGAGCGCCAGCGCCGAAAAGCTGCGCGGCAACCAGGAGCTGAAGGACCTGATCGAGGCGCTGGGCTGCGGCGTCGGCGAGAAATTCGACATCGCCCGCCTGCGCTATGGCCGCGTCATCATCATGACCGACGCCGATGTGGATGGCGCGCATATCGCGGCCCTCTTGATGACTTTCTTCTATAAGGAAACGCCCGAGCTGGTGCGCCAGGGCCGGCTCTACCTCGCGCAGCCGCCGCTGTTCCGCCTACAGGCGGGCGGCAAGAGCGTCTATGCGATGGATGACCGCGACCGCGAGCGGCAGATGAAGAAGAACTTCAAGGCCAACCAGAAGGTCGAGGTCAGCCGCTTCAAGGGCCTGGGCGAGATGCCGGCCCAGGTGCTGAAGGACACCACGATGGGGGCGAAGAACCGCGTGCTCCTCAAGGTGATCCTGCCCCCCGAGGACCGCGCGAAGACGGCCGATCTGATGGAGGCGCTGATGGGTCGCAAGCCCGAGCTGCGCTTCAAGTTCATCCAGGACAATGCGGCGAGCCTGGATGCGGAGGCGGTGGACGCCTAGGCGCCTTTAAGCCGCGTCAGGCGCGCCGCCCAGGGATTGCCTACGACGCGCAGGAACACACCCGGCGCCGCCCGCATCAACCACGCGCCGGCCGAGGCCACGCGCATCTGCCGCGCCGTGCGCCGCGCCCAGGCGGCGTGCCAGGCCGCCGCCCCCTGCTCCTCGAGGATGGCGCGCGCCGCCGCCTCGCCCGAGGCGAGGGCCATCGCCATCCCATCCCCCACGAAGCTCTGGACAACGGAGACCTGGTCCCCAGCGCGATAGGCGCCGGGCCGCCCGCCACGCTGCGCGAAGCCATAGGGCACTCCGGCCACCGCCAGCGGCCGCACCCAGGCCGGGCGCGCGCCGCGCAGCAGCCGTGCCGCGAGGTCCGAGCCGGCAGCGATCCGCGCGATCATCGTCGCCGCGTCGCGCGGGATCGGGCCCGTCAGCGCCGCGCAGAGATTGGCGCGCCCATCGGGGCCGGGCTGCAACCCGGCATAGCCGCCCGCGAAGCGCAGCAGCGCCACCTCGGGCGGCAGGTCCAGCCCATCCAGATGCAGCTTGAGACCCACCGCCCCGACCGGCGCCGCGCGGGCATGGCCGCGCAGCGCATGCTTGCCGGTGGCGAGAATGATTTGCCGCGCCCTGAGCCCGGGCACGCCCTCGATGGTCCAGCCCTCACCCTGCGGCTTGGCGCCCTGGATGGTCAGCCCCGTCAGCAGCGGCACGCCGGCCGCCAGCGCCGCCTCGCGCAGCGCGCCATCGAGGCGGCGGCGCGAAAGGGCATGGGCGGCGAAGGGCAATGGTGCGGAAACCTCGCGCGCGCCGATGCCCGCGCGCACGCCGGTGATCGGCAGCGCACCGAGTGCCGGCAGGTCCACGCCGAGGCCGCCCAGCAGCGCCGCTGCATCGGCGCCGAGGAACTCGCCACAGACGCTCTCGCGCGGCTCGGCATGGCGCTCCAGCAGCACCACGTCACGCCCCGCACGGGCCAGCGCGATGGCGGCGGCGCAGCCGGCGGGCCCCGCGCCGATGACCGCGACCTCCCTCATGCGATCCGCCCCACCTGCCAGCGGAAGGGGAAGGCCCAGCGGATCTCGGCCGTGACGGCGGCCTCGTCCAGCAGCCGGCGCCAATCGGCCCGGGTGAAGCCGCGCGCGATGGAGACCGTGCTGTCATGCACCACCATGGGCGGCATGCGCAGCAGCCGCACCGCCCCCCAGACGAAGCCCCAGGGCAGCCAGTGCCGGTGCAGGTCCGAGATGAGCCAGCCCAGGCGCGCCCGCGCCTCGATCCAGCGCAGGAAGCGCCGCAGCACGGGGTCGGGCAGGTGGTGCGCGAAGAGGCTGCAGAGCACCACGTCATGCGCCTCCTCATGGTCGAACAGGTCGGCCGTGATCCAGCGCGCGGGCACGGCGCGCTCCGCCGCATGGATGGCGGCGGCGGGGCTCTGGTCGAGCCCCGTCAGTCGCACCGCGATGCCGCGCCGCGCGGCCCAATCCGCGATGCGGGCCAGCATGTCGCCGCCGCCCGCCCCCACATCCAGGATGGAAAGCGGCCCGGGATGTCGCGCCGCCACGCGCTCCAGGAAGCGCAGCACCGGGGGGGCCGCGCCGCTCATGCGGTTGAGGCGTTCAAGCCCTTCCAGCGCCGCGTCGAAGCCAGGCGCATCGGGCGCATCCATCCACTCCGCCTGTTCGGAGCGATGGCGCAGCATCACGCGGCCGTGAAGCGCATGGTCTCGGCCGAGAGGCCGGGACCGAAGGCCAGCGCGCAGCCGCGCGCACCCGGCGCCATGCCGCACATCATCCGCTGCAGCACGAACATCACGGTGGCGGAGGACATGTTGCCGAAATCGCGCAGCACCGCCCGGCTGACATCCAGCGCGCGCGGCGGCAATTCCAGCCCATGCGCGACGGCATCCAGCACGGAGCGCCCGCCCGGATGCACCGCCCAATGCGCGATCTCCGTCACCGGGAGGCCCGCCAAAATGGCGTCGGCCTCGCCCGGCAGGGCGCGCGCGAGCGTGAGCGGGACAAGCCCCGAGAGCGTCATGTCGAAACCGCTATCCCCGATGCGCCAGGTGATGTGCTCCGCCGCCTCGGCCACCAGCGCCGCGTGGAACCCGTCCATGCGCAGCCCCTCCGGTTCCTGGCTGACCAGCGCGGCCGAGCAGCCATCGCCGAAGAGCAGCGCGCACATCAGCGATTCCATGTCGCGCGCTGGCTGCATGTGCAGGCTGCACAGCTCGAGATTCACGACCAGCACGCGTGCCCGGGGATCGCCGCGGGCGATGTGCCAGGCGAGCTTCAGCGCATTGATCGCGGCCTGGCAGCCCATGAAGCCCACGATGCTGCGCTCGACATGACCCGGCAGCCCAAAGCGCCGGATCAGCCAGTGATCGAGGCCGGGGGCCGCGAAGCCCGTGCAGGTCGCGAGGATGAGGTGCGTGACGGAAGCGCCCTCGCCCTCCAGCCCGAGCGAGAGGCAGGCGCGCTCGGCCAGGGCCGGGGCCTCGGCCTCGTAGCGGGCCATGCGGGCGCCGGTGCCGGGGAAGTGGTCCAGACGATAGAAGCCGCAGGTGGTGCCGGTGCCGTCCTGCCGCGGCTCCAGCACCGAGCGGCGGCCCTGGATCTGCGACTTGTCGGCCAGACGCGCGAACATCTGGATGAGGCGCGCTTCATCCAGTTGATGGCCTGCAAAGGCGCGAAAGGCGCCGTGCACCTCATGTGGCGGCACCGCGGTTGCGATGCGGTTGATGTGCGGCAGGCTCATCGCGGGCGATGGTGCTCCGGGGTGGTTCCTCCCCTTCAGCGTTCCGCGCGGCCCGTGGTTGCAACCCCGGCCGTTGCGCCTTCAACCGCGCGTCAGAGCGGCTTTTGCGCGCGCTCCAGCAGGCGGGTGAAGAAGCCGGGCTTCTTCGGCGGCTCGGGGGCCGTGGTCTTCGCGGCCTCGGCCGCCTCGGCCTTGGCGCGCTTTTCCTTGTCGCGCAGCCAGGCCTCCAGCGTCATGCCGGCCTTGGCGGCCCGCTTCGCCTCATAGGCCCTCTGGCCTTCGGTCAGCTGTTTCGCGTCCATGTTCCGCTCCGGGACAATCTCTTGCCCTCTATGTGCCCAGGCGCGGGGCTTGCGGCAAGGGACCGGCTGCGCGTAACGCAGCGCCCATGGATGCAAAGGTGAAGGCGCATATCTGGGTCGCCATGGCGATCCGGATGTCGGACATGGCGGGACGCCCGGCCGTGGTGCTGCGGCGGGGCGATCCGGATTCGGGCGGCATGCTCTGCGTGCTGGATGGACGGGATGGCCAGGTGGTGCTGGCCCAGGCGCGCGACAGCGAAAGCCGCCCCGCCTGGGTGCGCGGCACGGGCGAGGCCCCGGTGCCGCCCGCCATCGCCGATGCCTATGTGGAGCGCCAGGTGAAGCGCGACCCCGACCTCTGGGTGCTGGAGTTCGAGGCGCCGGATTATCTCCCGCCGTTTGAGGCGAGGATTATCTAGGCCGCCCTCAGACGCCGGGCGCCGGCTCCTCCGGCTTGGCTTCGCCGCGCCACGGTTGCGCCAAGCCGAACATGCTGTCGGGCGGCGCCGGCCGCTGTGCGGCCGGATCGTTCTGGGAGGTGTGAGCCTCAATCCGGGCGGATGTCGTTCTCGCGGATCACGCGGCCCCAGACCTCGATCTGCCGGTCCAGGAAGGCGCCAAACGCCGCCCCCCCCTCGTTCCGCAGCTCGATCCCCATGATGTTGGTCAAGCGCTCCCGCACCTCCGGCACCTCCGTCGCGCGGCGGGCGGCGGCTTCCATGCGGGCGAGGATCGCGGGCGGCGTGCCGGCGGGCGCGAGAATCCCCCAGAAGGCCTCGGCCTCCACGCCGGGCAGCCCGGCCTCCGCCATGGTCGGCACATCGGGCAGGCTCGGGCGCCGGCGCGGGCCGAGCACCGCCAGCGGCCGCAGCACGCCCTGGCGCAGATGCTCGACGAAGATGGTGCCGGTCGCGGCCGCCAGATCCGTCTCCCCCGCCATGGCCGAGACGGCGAGCGGCCCGCCGCCGCGATAGGGCACATGCGTCAGCTGGATGTTCGCCGCGCGCTGCATCAGCACCATGCCGAGATGCGCGAGCGAGCCATTGCCGATGGTGCCGTAGGTGATGGCATCCGGCCGCGCGCGCGCGGCGGCGACCAGTTCCGCCACGTTCCGCCAGGGCCGGCCGCGATGGACCAGCAGCATGTTGGGCGCGGTGCCCAGCAGCAGGACGGGTGCGAGGTCCCGCCGCGTGTCGAAGCCCATGTTGGGGATGAGCGTCGGGTTGGTCGCATGCGTGTCGAAGACCAGCACGAAGGTCTGCCCATCGGGTGCGGCCCGCGCCACCTGCGCCGTGCCCAGCGAGCCCGAGGCGCCGCCGCGATTCTCAACGATGACGGGAACACCCAGCTCGGCCGAGAGCGCCGGCTGCAGCAAGCGCGAGACGGTGTCCACGCTGCCGCCGGGCGGAAAGGGCGCCACGATGCGGATGGGGCCATTGGGCCAGGCCGGCTGGGCGATTGCGGGGCTGGCCAAGGGGGCAGCAAGCAGCGGCAGGGCGCCCAGCGCGCGACGGGTGATCATGGGGTTTCCTCCGGGTTTTCCGGCTTCTAGCGCGAAGCCCATGGCTTGCGCCAGCGCCGGGCGCCGGCAACCGCACCCGGCCCGCGGGTGTTCACCCCCTGCCCTCGACCGGAGCTTTCCCGCATGACCCGCCTGCTTCTCTTTCTGCTCCTCTGGCCGAGCCTGGCCCTGGCGCAGGCGCCGACCCCGGCCACCGAGGGCGGGCCGCAGCCACGCCCGGGTGTCGCGACCCCCAGCGATGCCGGCCCGGCGGACCAGGCCCCGCGGACCGACAGCCCGCAGGCGGTGAATCGCGGCACGGATGGCTCCGCCGCGGGCCTCACCGAGCCCGGCGCTACGGGGGCCACGCCGCAGGGGATGGTGGGTAGCGCCACCGCCGGCGCGCGCGACCCGGATGCGCCCCTAGGCACCCCTCCGCCCATGAGCCGCCCGAACTAACAGGGTCCAGGGAGCCAGCTCCCTGGCGAGCCCTTGCCTTTTACCGCGCGACCGGCGCCGCCGCCCGCGCCATCACGCCCCGCCAGCGTTCCATCTCGGCCTGGATATGCGCGCGGAATTCGAGCGGCGAGGAGCCGATGGGCGGTGCGCCCATGTCCGAGATGCGGCGCGCCACATTGGGTTCGGCCAGCGCTGCTGTCGCGGCCAGGTGATAGGCGCGGATCGCCTCTTCCGGCACGCCGGAGGGCGTCAGCAGCCCGTACCAGCCGCCGGCCGAGAAGCCGGGGAAGCCCTGTTCGGCCAGCGTCGGCACATCGGGCATCAGGGGCGCCCGCGTCAGGCTCGTCACCCCCAGCGCGCGCAAGCTGCCCGCCTGCACATGGGGGGCGACGAGGACGAGGTTCTCGATCGTGAAGGGGAATTCGCCCGCAATCACCGCCAGCACGGCTGGTGCGCTGCCCTGGTAATGCACGGGTGCCGCGGGGAAGCCCGCCACCTGGCGGAACGCCTCCTGCGCCAGCAATTGCGGCGAACCGACGCCCGGCGTGGGATACAGCACCTCCCGCCCGTCGCGCTTCAGGGCGGCGACCAGGCCGGGCACGTCCCGATGCGGCGAGGCCTGGCGCACCACCAGCACCAGCGGCGTCGCGTTCAGCAGGGTGATGGGGATGAGGTCCACCAGCGGGTCATAGCCCAGCTGCGCCTCGGTGATGGGCGAGACGGAGAGCGGCCCCGTGCTGCCCACCAGGATCACATGCGCATCGCCGCGCGCGCGGGCGGCCATGGCGGTGCCGACATTGCCGCCGGCGCCCGGCCGGTTCTCCACGATGATGGGCTGGCCCAGGCGTTGGCCCATGGGCTCGGCCAGCAGCCGCGCCAGCTGGTCCAGGATGCCGGCGGGCGCGAAGGGCACGATCATCCGGATCGGCCGCTGCGGCGTCCAGCTTTGGGCGCGCGCCACGGCGGGCGCGACCAGACCAGCGGCCAGCAGGCCGCGCCGGCGCATCATGCGGGCTCCAGCGTGAAGCGCAGCACCGTGTCCTTCACCACGATGCCGCCGCGGCTGCCCACGGTGATGTCGCCATAGCGCTGCGCATAGACGGGCGGCAGCACCCGCGCCTCGCGCGGCGCAAGCCAGAGGCGCAGCAGATGGCGGCGCTTCTCGAGCTCGGGCCAATCCTCGAAATCGGTGCGGCTGTGCAGGATCTGGTGGTTGTGGATGAACTGCATGTCGCCGGGGCGGAATTCCATCTCGACCGACATTTCGGCGGCCAGCGCATCCAGCCGGTCGATCGCGGCGCGCTCGTCGGGTGTCAGGCGCCGCGCCTCGGGGAAATTCGCCTGGGCGGAGCGGATATACTGGCCCGAATAGATGGTGCTCAGCTCACCCTGGAACCAGTTGAAGACCGGGATTTCGAACCAGGGCAGCATGCCCGGCGGGATTTCGCCGCGCCGGTCCGTCGGCATCGGGTTGAACAGCGCGCGCCAGAGATCGGGCGTCTCCTGCATCATCCGGTCATGGATGGCGACGGAGGAGACGATGCGCGAACCGCCGCCGGATTTCGACGTCTTCAGGCAGATCAGCCCCACGATGTCGCAGGAATCCGTGTGGAACTCCAATTCCTTGTTGGTCTGGTAATAGCGGACCTTGGGGTTCTGGATGTCGAGGCCGAGATCCTTCACATGGCCCAGCAGATGCCCCTTGGCGTTCTGCGACCGGAAGCCACCCAGATGCGCGCCAATGCCCAGATAGGCGATGGCGCTTTCCTCGATATCGCGGCCCGCCACATCGAAGCCGCGCAGCAGCACGAAGCCGCGGCCGTGCTGGATGTCATGCAGGATGCGCGCGAGGCGCGGCGCCAGCGTGGGCAGGCGGAAAGTCTGGGGCGTGATCTCGCCCATGGCACGGCCGGAGTTCCGATGTTCCGCGACGGCGGCCTCGATCTCGGCCAGGTCGGCCGGGGTGAAGCTCTCCACCCAATCGGTGCGCCTGGCCATGTCCGCGCCCAGCCAGGCGGCCGGGCCGCCAATCGGCGCCTTCGGATACTCCATCATGTCCTCCCCAGTGTTCGTTGGAGGGGAGCTTTCGCCAATTGTCCGGACCTGTCCAGCCATATCCCAGGGCGCCTGGCCTTACCCCGAGGCCAGGGCCAGCACCGCGCCATCGGCAGCCTGCACCAGGACGGCCACGCGCTCGCCCGCGCCGCGCGCCAATTGCTGGCGCAGCCCCCCGCCCGGCGGCAGCGGGACCCGCGTGATGCTCCGCACCACATTCCCATAGGCGAGCCGGCGCCCGCCATTCTCGCCGCTGCGGACATCCGTCTGGTGCAGCGGGTCGAAGCCGATCAGCCAGGCGGTGGCGGCCCCGGCGCCGATCTCCACCCTCGCCTCGCTTCCGCTCACCGCCAGCGCCAGGTCCACGCCCGAAGCGGCCGGCGCCGCACGCAGTTCGGTCAGCACCGCGTTCCGTTCGGAGCCCACCGCGTCGCGGCGGCCCTGGATGACGATCTGCGGGGTGTAGACCTGCCCGGGATACCGCCCCTCCCGCAGCAGCGCGGCATAGCGCCGCTGGCGGTCCGTCGCGGCCGGCAGGGAGAAGCGGTCCTTCCAGCCCAGACGGTCCCAGTAGGTGACGTGGAAGGAGAGCGCCAAGACATCCGGCCGGTCCCGGATCAGCTCGATCAGCAGCGCGTCCGCGGGCGGGCAGGAGCTGCAGGATTGCGAGGTGAAGAGTTCGGCCAGCACGGCATGCGTGCGCGCCCCGGCAGCGCGGCCGCGCAGGATGGCGGCGGCCGGCAGGCCAGAGAGGATCAGGCGACGTTGCATCGGGGCATTCTCCGGGAAGGGCGCTGCTTCCCCTTCGCCGGAGCGAGGCCCGCGGTTAGCTCACGCCTCCAGCGCCGGCACGGCGCGCGCGAGCCCGCCATGGAGGTCCAGCAGCCTATCCCGCCAGGCGAAGACCGCGTCATCGGCGGCGAGCAGCGCCAGCGGGCTCACCACGCGCGCCCACATGAAGCTGCCGAAGACGATGTAGTCGGCGTAGTCGGGCGCGGCACCACCCAGGAAAGGCTGCTGCGTCAGCGCGCGCCGCAGCGGCGCCAGCGAGGCGCGGAACTCCGGCAGCCGCGCCTCGCGATCCGCCGTCACCTGCGTGAGCTTCATGCCGAAGCGCTTCTCGCGGCTCTCGATGAAATAGGCGGCCTCCTTCGGCCCCAGCAGCCCCACGATGTCCGAGACGATGAGCCGGGCCACGCCGGCACTCAGCACCGTGTCGGTCCAGGCGGCGATGAAGCGGTAGGTCTCGGGCGGGCCCTGAAACAGCGCCAGCGCGTCCGGGTAGGTCGCGTCCAAATGCAGCGCGATGTCCCAGCTGTCGGTCAGGGTGGCCGCGCCATCCAGCAGGATGGGCACGGTCTTGCCGCCATGCGCGGCGAGCCGCTCATTCTCGGTGAAGCGCCAGGGGATGATCTCGGCCTCCAGCCCTTTATGGGCCAGCGCCATGCGGCTGCGCCAGCAGAAGGGGCTGAAGCGGCGGGCGGGATCGGTGCCGGTGAGTTCGAAGAGCTGGCGGGTCATGCGGCGTGCCTCCTGTGCGGCACACAGCCTGGGCGGATTCAGCCCGGCTGCGAAGCCCGGCGGGGCGGCTCGCGGCTCAGCCCCTTGAGCGCCAGCGCCTGCTCGTATTCGGCCCAGCGTTCGGCGTATTCGCGGCCCAGGCGGTGCAGCACCTCCCAGGAGTAGATGCCGCTGTCATGCAGGTCATCGAAGGCGATGCGCACGGCGTAATGGCCGACCGGCTCGATGCGCATGATGCCGACATGCCGGCGCCCCGCCACAATGACCTTCTGCCCCGGCCCATGCCCCTGCACCTCGGCCGAGGGCGATTCGACGCGCAGATACTCGGCCGGCAAAGCGAAGCGGCTGCCATCGTCGAAGGCGACGTCGAGGGTCTTATCCGCCGAGCGGTAGCGCAGCTCGGTGACGGTGAGCGCCATGCCCGCTCAGTCCAATTTGCGGGCCTGGTCGGGCAGCATGATCGGAATGCCATCCCGCACGGGATAGGCGAGGCTCGCGGCGTCGCTGACCAGCTCGCCCTTCTCGCGGTCATAGCGCAGCGGCTGCTTGGTCACCGGGCAGACCAGGATCTCCAGCAATTGCGGGTCCACGGCGGCAGGCGGGTTCGGTGCTTCGGTCATGAGGATTTCTAGCTCGGCCGCCCCCCGGGCGGAAGCTCCCCACCATCATGCGCGGCCATCCGCAGGAGGGCCACGAGGCTTTGCGCACGGTCCTTCAAGGTTGGCGCCTCCAGCAGCGCCTGCTTCTCGGGCACGCCGAAGGGGCAGACCATGGCGAGCGTCGTGACCAAAGCGGGCCCGGCCATCTCGGTGATGGCGTCCCAATTGGCCTCGATGCCCTTGGCCGCGAAATAGGGGCGCAGCGCGTTCAGGATTTCCTCGGTCGGCACATCGGCCGCCTCCGGCGGCTCGAAATCATCGGCGAAATCCGTGTAGTCAGCCCGCACGCGGCGATAGCCCCGGCGCAAGGCCAGCTCCTCCGTCACGCGGAAGCGCGTCACGCCGGTCAGCGTGATCAGCAGCCGCCCATCCTCCGTCTCCGAGAAGGAGGAGAGGCGGCCAAGGCAGCCCACCTGGAAAATCGTGCTGCCCCGCTCGCCCCGCGGCTGCGAGGGGTCGCCCTGGATCATGCCGAACATGCGCCCGGTCGCCAGGCTGTCCAGCGTCATCGCCATGTAGCGCGGCTCGAAGATGTTGAGCGGCAGCTTGCCGCCGGGCAGCAGCAAGGCGCCGGCCAGCGGGAAAATGGCGATCTCGGCCGGAAGCTGTTCCGGCGCGGGCTGGAAGGGGTCCTGCATGCTCAGCGGAACAGCAGGGCGGAGAGGCCGCGGCGCGCCTTGAGGGTGACGGGGTCGGTCAGGCCCCAGGCCTCGAAGAACTTCAGCAGCTGCTTCTGCGCCGCCTTGTCGTTCCATTCGCGGTCGCGCTTGATGGCCTCCAGCAGGGCCTCGGCGGCCTCCTGCTGCTTCTCCATGCTGTTCAGCGCGATGGCGAGCTCGATGCGCGCCTCGTGATCATCGGGGTTCGCGGCGAGTCGCTGCTCGAAGGCGCCGAGCTGCCCCTGCGCGGCGCGGCCGGCCTCGGCCAGCTCGATCTGCGCGCGGACGGAGCTGATCTCGGGGTGTACCTTGAGCTTGTCGCTCAGGCTGTCGAGCATCTCCTTCGCCTGCTCCTCCTCCTCGAGGGCGATCAGGCAGCGGGCGAGGCCGGCCAGCGCCTCGGCATTCTCCGGCTCCTGCTGGCCCAGCGCCGCATAGATCTCGAGCGCACCCGCGGCGTCGCCCGCTTCCAGCAATTGCTTCGCCTCGGCCAGCAGCTCGGCCGAGGGCATCTGGCCGCCGGCCATCTTCAGCAGGTTCTCGATGAACTTCTTCAGCTCGCCCTCGGGCAGTGCGCCTTGGAAGAGATCGGCGATCTGGCCCTGCCAGAAGGCGGCGACGGTGGGCACGGATTGCAGCGGCAGGCCCATCTGCGTCAGCTGCTGGACGAGCTGACGGTTCTTGTCGATGTCGATCTTGACCAGCCGCACCCGGCCGCCGGCCGCCCGCACCACCTTCTCCAGCGCCGGCGTCAGCGTCTTGCAGGGGCCGCACCAGGTCGCCCAGAAATCCACCAGGATGGGCACCTCGCGCGAGGCTTCCACCACATCCTTCATGAACGTCCTCTGGTCCCCATCCATGACGGGGTCCGGGCCGGTCGGTTTGTTGGGGTCGAGAATCACTTCCATGGGGATCAGTCCTGGCGAGGGCTACAGATGTTGCGGAGAGGGCATAAGACAAGCCGCGCAAAATGTCTCGCGCCCTGGAACGGTCCCCGCGTGCCCTAAGTCCGCCAGCCGCAGCACCATCACCTCATGACCGAGGCCGCGGAGGAAGGCGAGGAGATCCGGGGGCCGGATACCGGTCGAGGCGGTGTTGACCAGCGGATGGAACCAGACGAGCCCTTCGCTTTCCGCCAGGGCAGCGTCCAGCGCCACGCGCACCTCGCCCGGCCGGGCGTTGACCAGGCCGAAGGGTGTGACGCTGCCGGGGGTCACGCCCAGCGTGGCCTGCAGCGCTGCGGCATCCGCCATGCTGACCTTGCCCCAGCCCGCCGCCCGCGCCAGCGCGTTCACCGAGACCCGCCGCGCCTCCTCCAGCACCGCGAGGCAGAGCTGGCCGGTCTTCGCCTCCCGCAGGAAGAGGTTCTTGGAATGCACACCCGGCAATTCGCCCCGCAGTGCCTGGGATTCCGCCACGGTGAAGACCGCCGCGTGCTGCACCGTGCGCGTCTCGATCCCTGCCGCCGCGAGGCGGGCCAGCAGCCCCTCCGGCGTTTCCATCAATCCAGCTTGATGTTGTTCGCGCGCACCACGCGGCCCCAGGCCTCGGTCTCGCCCGCCAGCCATTGCCGGAAGGGAGCGGGGCCCATGGCCCGCACCTCGGCCCCGAGTTCGGCCATGCGGCGGGCGACATCGGGCACCGCCAGCGCCTGGCGCAAGGCCTCGTCCAGCCGGGCCACGATCGGCGCCGGCGTCGCCCCCTGCACCAGCACGCCCTGCCAGGTGCCCGACTCCTGCGCCGGCCAGCCGAGCTCGGCGAAGGTCGGCAGGTTCGGGAAATCCGCCAGGCGTCGGGGGCCGGAGACGGCGATGCCGCGCAGGCGCCCATCCTTCACGAAGGGGGCGGTGGCGGTGGCCCCATTGATGATCATCTGCGCCTCGCCGCCCGTGACGGCCGCCAGCGCCGCGGCCCCGCCGCGATAGGGCACCTGGGTCAGCTCGGCGCCCCAGGCCTGGGTCAGCATCAGCGCCGTCAGGTGGTTGGCGGCGCCGACGCCCGAATGCGCGACGTTGATCGTGTTGGGCGCCCGCTTGGCCAGCGCCACGAACTCCGCCGCATTGGCCGCCGGAACCGAGGGGTGCACCGCCAGGATATAGGGCGCGTAGATCAGGAGGTTGACGGGGGCGAGGTCCCGCTGGGCATCAAAGGGCAGGCGCGTGAAGAGGGCGGGGGCGGTCGCCAGCACGCCGGTGTCGATCAGCAGCAGCGTCTGCCCGTCGGGCGCACTGCGCGCCACGAGTTCGGCGCCGAGGTTGCCCGCGGCTCCGCTCCGGTTCTCCACCACGACGTTCTGGCCGAGCAGGCGCGTCAGCTCCGGCGCCAGGATCCGGCCAAGGATGTCGCTGGTGCCGCCCGGCGCGAAGGGCACGACGAGGCGGAAGGGCCGGTCGAAGGTCTGGGCGCGGCCAATGGCCGGCGTGACAAGCGCAACGGCCGGAACGGCCAGGAATTGGCGACGGTTCATGATACTTCCTCCCTTACAAGGTGAGCATATTGGACCTCGGCCGGAGGTGCCGCCTAGATGCCGCGCCCGTAAAGCGCGCGGCGTCGGGTCCCACGCTGCCGCGCCGCATCCCGCTCCGACGTCCGATGGAGTTTCTGTCAGATCAGGCACCAGGCCGAAGCCTGTGCGGCATCAGCAGCGCGCGGCGCCTGGGCCGCTTGCACTCGCCGGATTTCGGCAACAGGCCGGCTATCCGTCGGCCCTTTCCCTCACCCGGCATGACGCGAGGCCCGAGCCCGTCACTGGGCGGGTTCCGCTCTGCATGGACGGTGTGTAAAAGGGGAAGGATCAGGTCCGGCCGGTGTTGTGGGGACTGTCGCGAGGCTTCGTCGTGTGGCCAGGTAGCGCCCATCCCCGCGTGACCTGTCCTTGGCCCCAGGAGGTTCATATGTCTGCCAAGGCCGAGCCGGCTTCGCTTCACGAAAAGCATCTGCGCGAGTTCCAGGTGCGGTATGAATCCGCCTTCGCGGTCTTGTGGACGCTCCGCTCGCATATCGGCTTTGATTCGGTTCTCGATGTGGGGTGCGGTGTCGGCGCCTGGCTGTCCGCGGCGCAGGCGCTCGGCGTGACCGACGTCATGGGCGTTGACAGGATAGAACTGAAGCAGGACTTGCTCGCCTTCGACGCCGCGAATTTCCGCCGCGTGGACCTCAACAACCTGGTCGACCTGGGCCGGCGCTTCGACCTCACCATCTGCATCGAGGTCGGAGAGCATGTCGAGGCCGCGAGCTCGGAGCAGCTGGTCGAGACACTCGCCCTGCACAGCGACGTTGTCCTGTTTTCAGCGGCGCTGCCGGGACAAGGTGGAGCCGGCCATGTGAACGAGGCTTGGCCCGAAGTGTGGATGCGTCGCTTTGTCGCCGCGGGGTTTGCGGGGTTCGACCTCGTGCGGCCATCGCTTTGGGGCAACAAGGTCGTCCTGCCTTGGGTGCAGCAAAACTGCCTGCTCTTCATCAAGCAGGGCTTGGCGGTGCCAGCGAGCCTCGAACCATTCCGCATCGCTGAAGAACCGGCGACCTATGTGCACAAGGTGACCTATAATCGCGTGCGTCGCCAAGCCACGCAGCTTCAGACAGAACTCGCCGCGCTGCGCGACCAAGCCGCAACCGCCCCGCAGGCCCCCTCCTTGCGCGCGCCCGATCCGGCGGTGGCCCCGCCCGCGGAGGATCCCGCGCGCGAACGGGCCAAACCCGAAGACGTGCTCGCGCTGGTGGAGCAACGGCTGCGCGAGGCCGCCCCCTTCAGCCTGATCCGCCTGTCGCATTGCGAAGCGAAATTTCTCAACTGGCCGGATGTGTTCCAGCGCAACGAGATGAACCGCTCCCTCAAGCGCCAGTTCGGCTACACCGACCTCTCTGACAGCGATCTGACAAGCATTGGCAGCATGGTTCGTGGGGCGGCGGCGACCGCGGATGTGCTGGGCGTTCCGCGCATGGGGAAATCCGAGAGTCGGCGCCTCGCGGAGGGCGATGAGGGCATGCGGCTTTGGGCCGCCGTCGCGCCGGCGCTCGAAAAATACAAACTGGCGCCGGCGGGGAAAATCTTCACCTCCGTCAACATCCATCTGCGGCTCCAGGAGAGCGATTTCCTCTCACGGATGCTTGCCCTGAATGTCCCATTGACGCTGGTGGGCTGCCGCGACCTCCGGCCAGAGTTTACACAGCTCGGCTTCACGGAGCTGTACCACATCCCGATCCCTGAGGCGGCGCGTACCCGTGACGCGAGTGCCGTCGTTCTCCGGCACTACCCGGACGCTTTCCATGTGACCGTGGAGCGCATCCGCCAGGAACGCCGGCCGGGCCTTTTCCTTGTCGGGGCTGGCTTTCTCGGCAAGGTCTATTGCCACGAGATCCGGATGGCGGGCGGCGTGGCCGTTGATATCGGCTCGGCCATGGATGTCTGGGCAGGGGTGGCCAGCCGCACGGGATTCGAGACGCGCGTGCAGATCTACAAGCTCTGAGGGCTGCGGAGGCCGTTGCAAAGGCACCCATGCCAGGCGGGCGTTCGCCTGGTTCCGGCCAGGATGGTGGGTCGGGAGGGGATCGAACCCTCGGCCGCGAGATTAAAAGTCCCGTGCTCTACCGCTGAGCTACCGACCCCCCCAGGGACGCGCAAATCGGGACGCGCAAATGGGGCGCCCCGTGCGGCGCGAAACACACCGCGCGGGGGCCCTTGTCAAGCCAAGCTCAAGTGTCGGCCAGCACGCGCATGCGGATCAAGCGGTCGGCCGGGGCGGGAACCGTGCCGCCGCCGCCCACGCCGCGCTTGATGCGGTCCACGAACTCCATGCCGGCCGTCACCTGGCCCCAGATGGTGTACTGGCCATCCAGGCTCGGCGTCGGCGCGAACATGATGAAGAACTGGCTGTTCGCGCTGTTCGGATCCTGCGCGCGGGCCATGCCGCAGGTGCCGCGCAGGAAGCGCGCGCGGGAGGGCGGGCTGAACTCGGCGCGGATGTCGGCGAAGCCGCGGTCGCGGAAGCCGCCCATGCCGGTGCCGGTCGGGTCGCCGCCCTGCGCCATGAAGCCCTCGATCACGCGGTGGAAGGGCGTGTTGTCATAGAGGCCCTGGCGGGTCAGCGTCTTGATCCGCTCGACGTGCAGCGGTGCGAGGTCGGGGCGGAGCTGGATAGTGACACGACCATTGTCCTTCAGCTCCATGATGAGGGTGTTCTCACGGTCCGGGGCGGCTTGGGCCTCGGCTTCATTGGTCTCGGACATCATCGCTCCTGCTGCGATCAGGGTTGTGGTCATCAAGGCGCGGCGGTTCATGGTGATCCTCCGTTGTGGTGATTACTTGCGGACTTTGGCCAGCGTCCGCTCCAGCGTGAGTCCCGGCACGAAGCTGGAAACATCGCCGCCAAGCTGTGCGATCTCCTTCACGAAGCGCGAGGAGATGAAATGGTTCCTCTCGCTCGCCATCAGAAAGACGGTCTCGATCTCGGGGTCGAGCCGGGCGTTCATCCCGCACATCTGGAACTCATAGTCGAAATCCGAGACGGCGCGCAGCCCGCGCACGATCATCTGCGCCCCGACCTCACGCGCGAAGCCGACGAGCAGGCCGGTGAAGGGCCGCACCTCGATCGCGCAGCCGGTGCGGGCGGCGATCGCCGCCGTCTCGGCCGAGACGAGCTCCGCACGCTCCTCCAGTGAGAACAGCGGCCCCTTGCCGATATTCATGGCGACGCCGATGACCAGCCGATCCACCAGCCGCGCGGCGCGGCCGATCACGTCCAGGTGGCCATTGGTCACGGGGTCGAAGGTGCCGGGGTAGAGGGCGATCCGCTCAGGCATCGGCTTCGCCCTCCTCGGCCTCATCCTCCAGAACAGGGAAGCAGCTGGTCACGCGCTCCGCCTCGTCCAGCCGTTGCAGCATGACGCCTTGCGACTGCCGCCCAGTCTGGCGCACCTGCTGGGCCTCGAAGCGGATGGCCTGGCCGCCATCGGTCATCAGCATGATGTGATCGCCCGACTGCACGGTGAAGCTGGCCACCACGGCGGCACCGGTCCGCTTGCTGAGCGAGATGCCGTTGATGCCCTGCCCGCCGCGGCCCGTCACGCGATACTCATAGGCGCTGCTGCGCTTGCCGAAGCCGCGATCGGTCACGGTCAGCAGGAACTGCTCGGCCGCCTCCAGTTCTGCGATGCGCTCGGGCGTGAGCGTGATCTCGGCGGTGCCGGCTTCCTCCGCTTCCTCGGGGGCGGGCGCTTCTGCCAGTTCCTCGGCACCCTCGGCGCGGCGCTTGTGCTTGAGGTAGGCGGCGCGCTCCTCGGGCGAGGCGTTCACATGGCCCAGCACGGCGAGCGCGATCACCTCATCGCCCTTGGCGAGGCGGATGCCGCGCACGCCGGTCGAATCGCGCCCGGCGAAGACGCGCAGCGTATCGGCATCGGCCACGAAGCGGATCGCCTTGCCGAGGCGGGTCGCCAGCAACACGTCATCGCCTTCGCGGCAGGTGGCGACACCGACAAGCGAATCGCCCTCCTCCAGCTTCATGGCGATGAGGCCGGAGGAACGCACATTGCGGAAATCGGAGAGGCGGTTGCGCCGCACATCGCCGCTGGTGGTGGCGAAGACCAGGTGCAGATGCTCCCACAGCGTCTCATCCTGCGGCAGCGGCAGCACGGCGGTCACGCTCTCGCCCTCCTGCAATTGCAGCACCTGGCGCAGCGAGCGGCCCTTGCCGTTGGTGCCACCCTCGGGCAGCTGCCAGACCTTCTCGCGGAAGGCGATGCCGCGGCTGGTGAAGAACAGCACCCATTGATGCGTGTGGCCCACGAAGCTGCGCACCACCACGTCATCGGCGCGCGTCGAGGCCGCACTGCGGCCACGGCCGCCGCGATGCTGCGCGCGGAACACATCGAGCGGCGTACGCTTCACATAGCCATCGCGCGTCAACGTCACGATCATCGAGGCCGGCGCGATCAGGCTCTCGTCGTCGATATCGGCCGCGTAATCCGCGATGCGCGTCAGGCGCGGCTGGTGCAGCGTGCCGCGGATCGCCAGCAGCTCATCCGTCATGACCTCCATGCGGCGGGGGCGGCTGGAGAGGATCTCCAGCAGCTCGACGATGCGGCCGCCCACTTCCTTCAGCTCGGCGTCGATCTTCTCGCGCTCGAGGCCCGTCAGGCGCTGCAGGCGCAGCTCCAGGATGCCGCGGGCCTGCGCTTCCGTCAGGCGCATGGTGCCCGCGGGCGAAAGCTCATTGCCCTCGTCCTGGACCAGCGCCACCAGCGGCGCCACATCGGCGGCCGGCCAGTCGCGCGCCATCAGCGCCACGCGGGCGGCGGCGGCGTCCGGGCTCTCGCGGATCAGGCGGATCACTTCGTCGATATTGGCCACCGCGATGGCGAGGCCGATGAGGTTATGCGCGCGCTCCCGCGCCTTCATGAGGCGATGGCGCGAGCGGCGGAGGATCACCTCCTCGCGGAACGCGATGAAGGCCTCCAGCGCCTCGCGAATGCCCATCTGCTGCGGGCGGCCGCCATTCAGCGCCAGGAAATTCACGGGGAAGCTGATCTGCAGCGACGTCATGCGATAGAGCTGGTTCAGCACCACCTCCGCCACCGCCTCGCGCTTCAGCTCGATCACGATGCGCAGGCCGGAGCGGTCGCTCTCATCGCGCAGGTCGCTGATGCCCTCGATGAGCTTGGAACGCACCAGCTCCGCGATGCGCTCGATCAGCACCGACTTGTTCACCTGGTACGGGATCTCGTTGACGATGATGGCCTGGCGCTGGCCCTTCATGTCCTCGATCACGCAGTCCGCGCGCAGCGGGATGGAGCCGCGCCCCGTCTCGAAGGCCGAGCGGATGCCCGAACGTCCGAGGATGATGCCGCCCGTCGGGAAATCCGGACCCGGGATGATCTCCATCAGCTCGGCGAGCGTCGTCTCGGGCTCGGCGATGAGCTTGAGCGTCGCGTTGATCACCTCGGTCGGGTTGTGCGGCGGGATGTTGGTCGCCATGCCGACGGCAATGCCGCCCGCGCCATTCACCAGCAGGTTCGGGAAGGCAGCGGGCAGGACGCGGGGTTCCTCGGCGCTTTCATCATAGTTCGGGATGAAATCGACCGTATCCTCGTCGATGCCCTCCAGCAGGGCCGCGGCCGACTTGGCGAGGCGCACCTCGGTGTAGCGCATGGCCGCCGGCGGATCGCCGTCCATCGAGCCGAAATTGCCCTGGCCATCCACCAGCGGCACGCGCATCGAGAAGCCCTGCGCCATGCGCACCATGGCGTCATAGATCGCGCTGTCGCCATGCGGGTGATACTTGCCCATCACGTCGCCGACGACGCGGGCCGATTTGCGGTGCGGCTTGTCGGAGGTGTAGCCGGCCTCATGCATCGCAAAGAGGATGCGCCGGTGCACCGGCTTCAGCCCGTCCCGCACATCCGGCAGCGCGCGGCTGACGATGACGGACATCGCATAGTCGAGGTAGGAGCGGCGCATCTCCTCTTCGAGGGCGATGGGGGCCACGTCCTGGGGCTTGGGGATCTCGTCGCTCAAATCTGGCTGGTCCTGGGTTTAAGGCGAGGGGCTCTGCCCCTCGACCCCGGCAAGAACCTCAGGTTCTTGCATCTCCGACAAATGGGGGTGCAGGGGACTTGTTCCCTGCTGGGGGAGCGCGAGGGGGCAAAGCCCTCTCGCATCCCTCAGAAGGGGATATCATCATCCATATCCGGCTTCTTGCCCGCATCCCAGCCCCCGGCGCGCGGCGCGCCACCCCGAGCCGGTGCCGCGCTGCGCTCACCGCCACCGCCCGAATAGCTTCGCTCCTCACCCATGTCGCCGCCGCCCGAGGCGCGGCCGCCAACGAGGGACAGCTCGCCGCGATACTGCCGCAGCACGATCTCGGTCGTGTATTTGTCGGCGCCCGAGGCGTCCTGCCACTTCCGGGTTTCCAGCTGGCCCTCGATGTAGACCTCGCTGCCCTTCTTCAGGTAGCGCTCGGCGATCTCGCCCAGCTTCTCGTTGAAGATGGCGACGGCGTGCCACTCGGTCCGCTCCTGCTGGTTGCCCTCGCGGTCCTTGTAGCGCTCGCTGGTGGCGATGCGCAGGTTCACGACTTTGCCGCCATTCTGGAAGTTCCGGACTTCCGGGTCCTTGCCGAGGCGGCCCAGGATGATCACCTTGTTCACACCGGCCATGCGCTGCGACTCCTTGCAATTTGGTTCCGGAACCTAGCTTTTCCGGATTGGCCGGGCCAGCCCCGCGCCAAGGCTTGGCACCCACCCCTGATATGGTGCAAAAGCCACGTGAACACAACACGAACATTCTACCCCGGAGTCCCCCCATGCCGCGCGACACGCCCCCCGCCCCCGCGGCCAAGACCGACCTGATCCGCATCCGCGGCGCCCGGCAGCACAATCTCAAGGACGTCAATCTCGACCTGCCGCGCGGCAAGCTCGTGGTGCTGACCGGGCTTTCCGGCTCCGGCAAGTCGTCGCTGGCCTTCGACACGATCTACGCTGAGGGCCAGCGCCGCTACGTCGAGAGCCTTTCGGCCTATGCGCGGCAATTCCTGCAACTCATGCATAAGCCGGATGTGGACAGCATCGAGGGCCTCTCCCCCGCCATCTCCATCGAGCAGAAGACCACCAGCCACAACCCGCGGTCCACCGTCGGCACGGTGACGGAAATCCACGACTACATGCGCCTGCTCTGGGCGCGCGTCGGCGTGCCCTACAGCCCCGCCACCGGCCTGCCGATCGAGGCGCAGACCGTCTCCCAAATGGTGGACCGCGTCATGGCGATGCCCGAGGGCACGCGGCTGCTCATCCTCGCCCCCGTGATCCGCGGCAAGAAGGGCGAATACCGCAAGGAGCTGCTGGAATATCAGCGCCGCGGCTTCGAGCGCGTGAAGATCAACGGCGCCCTCACCCTGATCAGCGAGGCCCCCAAGCTCGACAAGAAGCTGAAGCACGACATCGAGGTGGTGGTGGACCGCGTGGTGGTGCGCGACGGCCTGGCCCAGCGCCTGGCCGACAGCTTCGAGACCGCGCTCGCACTGGCCGACGGCATCGCCTATGCGGAAAACGCGGATGGCGGCGAGCGGACCGTGTTCAGCCAGAAATTCGCCTGCCCCGTCTCCGGCTTCTCCATCGAGGAGATCGAGCCGCGCCTCTTCAGCTTCAACTCGCCGCAAGGCGCCTGCCCCACCTGCGATGGCCTCGGCACCGAGAGCTTCTTCGACCCGGCCCTGGTGATCCCCAACCCGGCGCTCAGCCTGAAGGAGGGCGCCATCGTCCCCTGGGCCGGGAATGCCAGCAGCCCCTATTACGACCAGACGCTGGTGAGCCTCGCCAAGCACCTCAAGATCGGCATGGAGAAGCCCTGGGAGGAACTGCCGGAGGAGGCGCAGCGCGCCATCCTGCACGGCACCGGCAGCGAGCCCGTCACGCTGCGCTACAAGGACGGTCTGCGCGCCTATGAGGTGCAGAAGCCCTTCGAAGGCGTGATCAAGAATCTCGAGCGCCGCTTCCGCGAGAGCGACAACCCCTGGGTGCGCGAGGACATGGCGCGCTACCAGGCGGATCGCCCCTGCCATGTCTGCCATGGCCATCGCCTGAAGCCACAATCCCTCGCGGTAAAGGTCGCGGGCTGCCACATCGGCGAGGCCTCGGCCCTTTCCATCCGCCGTGCGCGCGACTGGTTCGGCGCTGTCATGCCGACGCTGACGCCGCAGCGCCAGGACATCGCGCGCCGCATCCTGCGCGAGATCGAGGACCGGCTGCAGTTCCTGAACGATGTCGGCCTCGACTACCTCTCGCTCTCACGCGGCAGCGCCACCCTCTCCGGCGGCGAAAGCCAGCGCATCCGGCTCGCGTCGCAGATCGGCAGCGGCCTCACCGGCGTGCTCTATGTGCTGGACGAGCCCAGCATCGGCCTGCACCAGCGTGACAATGAGCGCCTGCTGGTCACGCTACGCCGCCTCAGGGACCTCGGCAATTCCGTCATCGTTGTCGAGCATGACGAGGATGCGATCCGCACCGCCGATTACCTCGTGGATATCGGCCCTGGCGCGGGCAAGGCGGGCGGCACCATCGTCAGCCAGGGCACGCCAGACCAGGTGGCGGCCGACCCGAACAGCCTGACCGGCGCCTATCTCTCGGGGCGCCGCGAGATCCCGATGCCGCCGCAGCGCCGCACCATCGACAAGAAGCGCATGCTCCGCGTCGTCGGCGCCAGCGGCAACAACCTGAAGGATGTGACGGCCGAGTTCCCGCTCGGCACCTTCACCGCCATCGCCGGCGTCTCCGGCGGCGGCAAGTCCACGCTGGTGATCGAGACGCTGTTCAACGGCCTCTCGCGCAAGCTGATGGGCGCCTCCGTCGTGCCGGCGCCGCACCAGCGGATCGAGGGGATCGAGCTGATCGACAAGGTCATCGACATCGACCAGTCGCCCATCGGCCGCACGCCGCGCAGCAACCCCGCCACCTATACGGGCCTCTTCGCCCCCATCCGCGACTGGTTCGCCGAGCTGCCGGATTCACGCGGCCGCGGCTACAAGCCCGGCCGCTTCAGCTTCAACGTGAAGGGCGGCCGCTGCGAGGCCTGCCAGGGCGATGGCGTCATCAAGATCGAGATGCACTTCCTGCCCGATGTCTACGTCACCTGCGATACCTGCAAGGGCAAGCGCTACAACCGCGAAACCCTGGAAGTGAAGTTCCGCGGCAAGTCCATCGCCGATGTGCTGGACATGACGGTGACCGAGGGGCGGGAATTCTTCTCCGCCGTCCCCAGCATCCACGAAAAGCTGCGCATGCTGGAGGAAGTCGGCCTCGGCTATATCCATCTCGGCCAGCAGGCGACGACGCTTTCGGGCGGTGAAGCGCAACGCATCAAGCTGGCAAAGGAGCTCTCGCGCCGCGCCACCGGCCGCACGCTCTACATCCTGGACGAGCCGACGACGGGCCTGCATTTCGAGGATGTGCGCAAGCTGCTCGACGTGCTGCACGCGCTGGTGAACACGGGCAATACGGTGGTGGTGATCGAGCACAACCTGGAAGTCATCAAGACGGCCGACTGGGTGCTCGACCTCGGCCCCGAGGGTGGCGAGGGCGGCGGGCGGATTGTCGCTTCCGGCACGCCGGAGGACATCGCCGCCAACCCGGAAAGCCACACGGGCCGCTTCCTGAAGCCCATCCTGGCGCGGCATTCGCCGGTGGCGAGCAAGACGAAGCGGGCGCGCAAGGCCTGACCCTTGCGCATCCGCGGCGTGCTCTACGCCGGGCAGCGCATCGTAACGCCGTAGGAGACGCCGCCGGGCGCATTGACGCTGGTATTTCTTTGAACGCCTGTGATGGGCCGCAGGACGGAGTTCGCCGTCACGCAGAACAGGCTGCCCTCCGAGTTCGGCAGCACGCCGGCGATGGCGGAATTCAAGGTGACGATCCGCGCATGCGCCCAGGCACCGCCAAGGACGATCCCTCCCGCGACGAAGCCGGCTGCGAACATCGCGAAGGGGGATTTTTTCATGGTGTTGTGCTCCTGCAAGGCAACATCCTTCGGCCCCCGGGCGAAGAAGCTCAATAGGGCGCTGCCGATCGGCTCCATCGTGCCCGCCGATGAGGTGGAGCCTGCTTCCCTGCAAGGAGCTCTGCTGTGACGCACAGAATCGCCCTGGCCTGCCTCCTGGCCCTCGCGGATTCCCCCGTCGCATTCTCGGCGCGGGCGGAGATGCTGCACATGATGGCGTCGAACCCCGCCGCGCGCAGCGTGCTGCCGGCGCATGTGATGCAGGGCCAGGCGCAGGAATTCTTCGTCGCTTCGATGGCCCCGCGGATCACCAGGCGTCGCGTCTGATGATCCAGCGGGGTGATGCGGTGCTCCGCCAGCTTCGCCCGCGCCTCGGCGCTTCGCCCAACACGCTCTATGCCGTGGCCGGAAGCCTGCCGGCGGGCGACTATGTGTTGCGCTGGGTCGTGGCGCCTCGCGCTGGCGGTGTGCCCAGCATGGGTGCGCTGGACTTCACCGTGCGCTGAGCGCGCCTCAGCGCCAGCCGCGCCGTGGCCCACCCTGCCAGCCCTGGTTGTAGCCGCCGCGATGGACCGGCTGCTGGTAGGCGTAGGACCGCCCATACCCGCCGCCCCCGCCACCATAGTAGCGCGGATGGGGCCCGACGCAGGCGGCCAGCGTCGTGAGCACGAGGATCGCGCCGAAGGCGCGGACGAAGCGTTGGGAAAGCAGGCTGGCCATGACGGCCTCCGAAAGCGACGGGGTTGCATCTGTCGCTCACCGGGATCAAAGCGCCGCCGCGTGGCGGGCTCACGCCGGAATCAAGGCCGAATCAAAGCAGCTTCTTCGCCAGCATCAGGTCCGAATCCTCGGGGCTGCGACCCAGCGTGAAGCCCAGCTTGCGCACGAAGGCGAGCATGGGCGAATTGTCCGCCAGCACATGGCCGATGATCTCCGTGACGCCCTCGGCCCGCGCCCATTCCATCGCGCGCTCCATCAGGTGCCGCGCGAGGCCCGTGCCCTTCGCCGCCGGGCTCACCACCACTGCGAATTCCGCGGCATTCCCCGCCCCCTCTCGGATGACGCGCGCCGTGCCGTAGTTCCGCCCCTCGCGGATCGCGACGAAGGCCATCTCCCGCCCGTAGTCGATCTGCGTGAGGCGGGCGAGCATGGCGGGCGGCAATTCCTTCATGGTCGAGAAGAAGCGGAAGCGCACATCTTCGGCCGGCAATTCCAGGAAGAAGGCGCCCTGCGCCGCCGCATCCTCCGGGCGGATGGGACGCACTTCGAATACGCTGCCATCGCGCCCGGTGAAGGGCGCCACCCATTCGGCCGGATAGGGCGGGATGGCGAAGAGCGCCGTCGCACCCTCGGGCCTGAGCCGCAGCGACGCATCGGCCGCCAGCACGCCCGTCGCATCTGCGAAGATCGGGTTGGCGCCGAAGGCCGCGATCTCCGGGAAATCCACCTGCAACTGGCTGATCCGCACCAGCGCATCGGCGATGGCCGATTCGTTCACGGCGGGCCGGTCGCGGAAGCCCGGCAGCAGGCGTGACAGCCGCGTGCGCGCGATCAGCCCATGCGCGAGCGAGAGGTTGAGCGGCGGCAGGTCCAGCGCCTCATCCGCCGCGATGTCGGCCGTGGTGCCGCCCTGGCCGAAGCCGATCCAGGGGCCGAACATCGCATCTTCGCCCAGGCGAAGGCGCAATTCCATGCCGCCGCGCCGCGCCATGGGCTGCACCAGGAAGCCCGACAGGACGGCCTCCGGTGCGCGGCGGCGCACCTCCTCCGCCATTTGACCGGCCGCCGCGCGCACGCTGTCGAAGTGGCGCAGGTTCAGCACCACGCCGCCCACCTCGCTCTTGTGGCGCAGCAGGCCGCGGATCTTGAGCGCGATGGGTGGGCCGAGGGCCACGGCCGCCACGGCCGCCTCGGTCGGCGTCGCGGCGCGACGCGGCGCGAGGATGGGAATGCCATAGGCCGCCAGCACCGCCAGCGCCTCATCCTCGAACAGCTCAAGCCGGCCGTCGCCGCGCGCCGTGGCGAAGATGGCCCGCACCGCAGCGCGATCCGGCGTCATCTCCAGCACGTCCGAGGCCGGTAGCTCGGCCGCGGTCGCACGATTGCGCCGGTCGGCGGCGAGGTGAGCCGCGCCGCGCACCACCGCCTCGGGCGTCTGGAAGACGGGCAGCCCGGCCTCGGTCAGCGCCGCGCGCTCGGCGCGCGCACTCGCCTCGCCGGTCCAGCCGAGCAGGATGGGCGCGCCGCGATTGCCTCGGGCGGCCGCCGCGAAGGCCTCGGTCGGCGCTGGCTCCTGCTCGGGCGCGTGCAGCGCGATCACCACATCCACCTCGGTGGCAGCCGCCAGCAGCCGCGCCGCCTCGGCGAGTGCGGCGCCGGCGCGACTGCCGAGCGAGAGCGGGTTGCGCACCTGCCAGCCCGCGGGAATCAACGGCGCCAGCGCGGCCTCCGTCTGCGGGCTGAACACCGCGAGGCGCAGCCCCTGCGCCAGCGCCTCATCGGCGCCGAGGCGTGCGACACCGAGCCCATTGGCGATGATGGCGATGCGGTCCGCCTGGCCCGCGCCGCCGCGCGGCTTGGTGCGGGCCAGCGTCTCGGCCGCCGCCAGCCATTCCTCGAAGCCCTCGGCGCGCAGCACGCCCGCGCGGCGCAGCACGGCGGCCATCACGCCATCGCCGATGCCGCTCGGGTCATCCATCCGCCCGCCCGCGCGCAGGGCGAGCACAGGCCGGGTCCGCGCCACGGCACGCGCCGCCGAGACGAAGAGCCGACGCTGCTTGATGCGGCGGATGTCCAGCATCACGCAGGCCGTGCCCGTGTCCCGCGCCAGCCAGTCGAGCCCGGCGGCGAAGCCCATCCCGTCATTCGCGCCGACGCCGATGATGTGGCTGAAGCCCAGCCCTTCGGCCGTGGCCCAATCAATCACCGCGCGCGCGATGGCCGAGGATTGCGCCATCAGCGCCAGCTTCCCAGGCCGCAGCGGCAGATGCGAGAGCGTCGCGTTCAGCCCGATGCCGGGCAGGGCAAGGCCGAAGCTTCGCTCGCCGAGCGCCGTGATCCCCGCCGCCGCCGCCCGCGCGGCCAGGCCAGGGGCGGCCGTCGGCACCACCACGGCGAAGCAGCCCTGTGCGGCGATGCGCGCCATCTCCGCGACCTGGGCCTCGGGCGGCACGCAGAGAATGGCGAGGTCCGGCGCGCCTTCCACCGGCGCGAAGCCATCGCCCATCAGGGCGCCCTTGAAGCCGCCGGCCGCAAGGTTGCGCGCCAGGATGGCAGACTCGGGCAGTGACGGATCGGCCAGCAGCCAAACCGAACGCGGCTGGAAGAAGGCGGTCTCGCGGAAGCCTTTGCCGGGCCGGCCGGTGAGGAGGAGCGACATGGCCTGAGCATAGCAGCACGGCCCGTCGCGCGGGGAGGTTCCCCCGCAAGCCATGCCTGCTCTAGGCTCATGGCGGAGCGGCCCGCAGAGAGACCGCCGAAGAGGGAAGAAAACACCATGCGAAGCCTCCTCGCGCGGCTGGCCGCGCTCGCCATCCTGGCCTTGCCCGGCGCGGCTTTGGCCCAGGCGCCCATCACGATCGTCGTGAATTTCGTGGCGGGCGGCCCGTCCGACCTGATGGGGCGGCTGCTGGCGCCCGAGCTTTCGGCCGCCCTCGGCACCCAGGTGGTGATCAAGAACAGCGCGGGGGCGGCGGGCGGCATCGGCGCCGCCGAGGTGGCGCGCGCCCGGCCAGATGGCACGACGCTGCTGCTCTCGCCCATCGGCGCCATGGCCATCCAGCCGCATTTCCGCGCGGACCTGCCGTACCGCCCCACGGATTTCACGCCGATCTGCCAGGTGGCCGACACGCCCGTGGTGGTGATGGCAGCGCCCGGCAGCCCGCTGCGCAGCCTGGCCGAGGTGATCTCCCGCGCGCGCGAAGCCAATGGCGGCTTCAACTTCGCCTCCACCGGCCCGGGCTCGCTGCCGCATATCGCCACCGTCGCCATGGCGCGGGCGGCCGGCGTGCCGATGACGCACATCCCCTATCGCGGCAATGCCGAGGCGGTGACGGCGCTGCTGCGCGGCGATGTCAGCATCTTCGCCGACCAGCCCGGCACGCTGCGCGCCAACAACCTCCAGGCCGTCGCCCTCCTGGCCGAGCGCCGCACGCCCGAATTCCCGAACACGGCGACGGCGCGCGAGCAGGGGCTGGACCTCGTCTATTCCATCTGGTCGGGCCTTTTCGCGCCGGCCGGCACGCCGCCCGAATTCCTGGCGCGCGTCGAGGCCGCCTGTGAGCGCGCGCTGCGCGCACCCGCGGTGATCGAGGGCTTCCAGCGCCTCGCCACCCCCATCGTCTTCCGCAACCAGCGCGACTTCGCGGCCTTCTGGGCGGCCGAGCTCGAGAAGTTCCGCGGAATCGTCCAGGCCGCCGGGATTCGCCCCGGCGACTGAGCACGGCTAGGCTCCCGCTCACGCAGAGAAGGAGCTTGCCCCGCATGTCCGATTGGCCCCGCCCCGTGGATGGCGTCTCCGTCCCCCGTTTCGCCGGCCCCGCCACCTTCATGCGGCTGCCGGTGCGCGAGGACGCCTCGGGCCTCGACATCGCCATCCTCGGCATTCCCTTCGATGGCGGCACCACCAATCGCCCCGGTACGCGCCACGGCCCGCGCCAGCTGCGCGAGGCCTCCGGCCTCATGCGCCGCGTCCATCCGATCAGCCTGACCGAGCCCTACACGCTCTGCCGCGTGGCGGATGTCGGCGACCTCGCGACCAACCCGACCGACCTGATGCAGACGCTCGACCTCGTAACCTCGGCGGTGGCGAAGATCCGCGCGGCCGGCGCCTGGACGCTGGCGGCCGGCGGCGACCACCTGCTCTCCCTGCCCCTGCTGCGCGGCATCGCGCAAGGCGAGCCCGGCCTCGGCCCGCTCGGCATGGTGCATTTCGACAGCCATTCCGACACGAACGACACCTATTTCGGCGGTACCCGCTACACCCATGGCACGCCCTTCCGCCGCGCCATCGAGGAAGGGCTGCTGGAGCCAACGCGTGTGGTGCAGATCGGCATCCGCGGCTCGCTCTACGCGGCGGATGACATGGACTGGGCGCGCTCCGTCGGCATCCGCGTCATGACCATCGAGGAATGCGTGGATCTCGGCCCCGATGCCGTGGCCGCCGAAGCCCAGCGCGTGGCGGGCGGCGGCCCCGCCTACCTCACCTTCGACATTGACAGCATTGACCCCGCCTTCGCCCCTGGCACCGGCACGCCGGAGGTGGGCGGCTTCACGCCGCGCGAGGCAATGCGCATCCTGCGCGGCCTGCGCGGCCTCGATATCGTCGGCGCCGACCTGGTCGAGGTCTCGCCGCCCTACGACCCCTCGGGCAATACAGCCATGGTCGGCGCCACCATGATGTTCGAGATCCTGTGCCTGATGGCTGAAACACGGGCACGGCTGCGCCCTCTCTGAGGCAATTCACGCATCGAACCGCAAAATTCTCCCGCGCCGGGCGCTTTTGGGCCAGGGCCAGCGGGAGCACCCTCTCCCACCGCAATCGTGAGTTTTCCCATGCGACGCTCCCTCCTGCTTCTTGCTGCCCTGGCCATGCCGTTCGCGGCACCTGGCCCAGCCCGGGCCCAGGGGCCGATCACCATCGTGGTGAATTTCGGCGCCGGCGGCTCAGCCGACCGGATGGCGCGGCTGCTGGCGCCCGAAATGAGCGAGCTGCTGAGCACGCAGGTCGTCGTGAAGAACACCACCGGGGCGGCAGGCTCGATCGGCGCGGCGGAAGTGGCGCGCGCCCGGCCGGATGGAACAACGCTGCTGCTCTCCACCACCGGGCCCATGGCGATCCAGCCGCATATCCGCCGGGACCTGCCCTATGGCATGGCGGATTTCGCGCCGCTTTGCCAAATCGGCGACGCGCCGGTGATGATGATGGCCGCACCCACCGGCCCGGTGCGGGATGCGGCATCGCTGGTCGCGCAGGCGCGGGCGGCACGCGGCGGCTTCACCTACGGCTCGGCCGGCCAGGGCTCGATCCCGCACATCGTCATGGTGGCCATGGCCCGCCAGGCCAATGTCGAGATGATCCACGTCCCCTTCCGCGGCAGTGCCGAGGCGATCATCTCCCTCCTGCGTGGCGATGTGATGGTCTATGCCGACCTGCCCGGCCCGGTGCGTGCCAACAACCTGCATCCCGTGGGCGTGATGGCCGAGTCGCGCACCACCCAGTTCCCCGACGTGCCCACGCTGCGCGAGCAGGGGTTTGACCTGGTGCACTCCATCTGGGCGGGTCTCTTCGCCCCGGCCGCCACCCCGATCCCCGTGCTCGACCGGCTGCAGGCCGCCTGCGAATACGGCTTGCAGCGCGCCTCCGTGATCGAGGGCTTCCGGCGGCTCGACACGCCGATCGTGTTTCGTGACCCCGCCGCCTTCTACGCCTTCTGGCAGGCGGAGCTGGCGAAGTTCGAGGGGATCGTCCGCGAGTCGGGAATCCGCCCTGGGGATTGATGCATGACGCCTGCCGAAGCCGCCCGCCCCGAGATCGAGCGCATCCTGCCCGGCACCCTCGCCCACTACACCCCGCTGCGCGACGGCGCATTGGCTGACTACATCCCCGAGCTGGCCCGCATGGAGGCGGACAGCTTCGGCATCGCGGTCGCCACCGCCGAGGGGCATCAATTCAGCGTGGGCGACGCCGAGCGCCCCTTCACCATCCAGTCCATCTCCAAGGCGCTCACCTTTTGCCTGGCGCTGCAGCTGGCCGGGCCTGAGGCGGTGAAGGCACGCGTCGGCGTGGAGCCGAGCGGCGATGCCTTCAACGCCATCGAGTTCGACCCGGTGACGCGCCGTCCCTACAACCCCATGGTCAATGCCGGTGCCATCGCCGTCTCCGGCCTGCTGTACGACGTGCTGGGCGAGGCCGCCTTCGAGACGGTGCTGGGGCGCTTTTCGGCCGCCGCGGGCCGGCCCCTCGCACTCGACGACGCGGTCTATCGCTCCGAGGCCGAGACCGGCCATCGCAACCGCGCGATCGCGCATCTGCTGCTTTCGGCCGGCGCACTCACCGCCCCGGTGGAGGCCGCGCTCGATCTCTATTTCCGGCAATGCTCCATCCTCGTGACCGCGACAGACCTGGCGCGGATCGGCGCCACGCTCGCCAACCTGGGCGAGCATCCCTGGACCGGCCGGCAGGTCTTCGAGGTCGGCGCGGTGCGGGACACGCTCTCGGTCATGTTCAGCTGCGGCGTCTATGATTATTCCGGCAATTGGGCGCATGACGTGGGAATCCCGGCCAAGAGCGGCGTGGGTGGCGGCATCCTGGGCGTGGTCAGCCGGCAACTGGGCCTTGCCAGCTTCTCGCCCCGGCTCGACGCAAAGGGGAATTCGGTGCGCGGCCTCGCGGTGTTCAAGAGCCTCGCGGCCGAGTTGGGCCTGCATGTCTTCGACGCCACCAATCGCGGCTCGGCCCTGATCCCGACCTATTTCAAGCCGAGGGGCTGAGGCCCACGGGTTGCAACGCGGCCGCCGAGACGCAAATATCGGGGCTTGCAAAGCAGAACCCGCCGCCCGCAATTCTTCTACACGACCACCCCCCTCCCCTGCCCCTATCTCCCGGGCCGGACGGAGCGAAAGATCGTGACCGAATTGACCGGCCCGGATGCCGAGGCGCTGCATGACCGCCTCTCGCGCGCCGGGTTCCGCCGCAGCCACAACATCGCCTATTCGCCGGTCTGCCCGGGCTGCCGCGCCTGCGTGCCGATCCGCGTCCGTGCCGCCGATTTCCTGCCCAACCGCACCCAGCGCAAGATCCTGGCCCGCAACGCCGACCTCGAGGTGCGCCTCGTGCCCGCCCGCGCCACGGCCGAGCAATTCGCCCTCTTCCAGCACTACCAGCAGACGCGCCACCCCGGCGGCGACATGGCGGCGATGGGCTTCTACGACTACCGCGCCATGGTGGAGGACACACCGATCACCACCGGCCTGGTCGAGTTCCGGGACGGCACCGGCCGGCTGCTCGGCGCCTGCCTGACCGACTGGCTCTCGGACGGGTTGTCCGCCGTGTACAGCTTCTTCGCGCCCGAGGAGGATCGCCGCAGCCTCGGCGCCTTCGCGGTGATGTGGCTGCTGGCCGAGGCGGTGCGCGGCGGCCAGCCCTATGTCTATCTGGGCTATTGGGTCGCCGAGAGCCGGAAGATGGCCTACAAGGCCGGCTATCGCCCGGCCGAGGTTTTGGTCCATGGGCAATGGACCCCACTCGGCGAGGATGCGTCGGTCACCGCGGAGCGGGTGACCGCAGGCTAGGCGATACGCCCCGGCAGACTCGACGCGGGGCATCACTTCACGCAGACTTATATATGCGACTTGCGTGAGAGACCCCGATGGCCCTGTTTCGCATCAATCCGCCGACCACGCCGTTGGTCCAGTCCGGCACGGTGGGGGACGATGTCTTCCGGGTCACTTCGGTCAATGCGCTGCTGTCGCCCGGGCTTTCGCAGGATGCGGGCGGCGGGCTCGACGCGCTGCGATTTGTCACGTCCGGCGGCACCACCCTGACCGACGCGCATTTCGCCGGCCTTCTGGCTTTCGAGCGGTTGCAGTTCCACCCGGCGGCCCTGCATGTGGTGACGCTGGGCGCTACAGCCGAGGCCGCCTTCGGGCCACAAATCGGCATCGCCCTGATGAATGCAGGGGCCACGCTCTCGGTGGACGGTTCCGCGCTCTCGGCGGCGGGCGCGCTGAAGGCGCATGGCCGCTCCCTCGCCGACACGATCACCGGCGGCGCCGCAGCGGACCAGCTCCATGGCAATGGCGGCGATGATTCGCTGCGGGGCGGCGCCGGCACGGACCGCCTCGTCGGTGGCGCCGACAACGACACACTTGAGGGCGACGCCGATGCCGACCGGCTGGAAGGCGGCACCGGCGCGGACAGCCTCTCGGGCGGAGAGGCCAATGACACCCTGCTGGGCGAGGACGGCGCGGAT
>JBHYCX010000004.1:0-30633 GCA_051861325.1 Roseococcus sp. | reverse complement strand
GATATCCTCGCGGGCGACGCCGGCAATGACCGGCTCCATGGCGATGCCGGCGATGATTCGCTGAGGGGCGGCACCGGCGCGGACTCCCTCCTCGGTGGCGCCGACAACGACACCCTTGAGGGCGACGCCGATGCCGACCGGCTGGAAGGCGGCACCGGCGCGGACAGCCTCTCGGGCGGGGAGGCCAATGACACCCTGCTGGGCGAGGACGGCGCGGACGTCCTCGTGGGCGGTGCCGGCAATGACGTGCTCTCCGGCGGCACGGGCGCCGATGTCTTCACTGTGACGCTCCTGGGCGGCGCGGACCGCATCACCGATTTCGTGATCGGCGAAGATCGCCTGGACGTCAGCGCGCACGGCATCACGACGGCGGCCCAAGCGCTCGCCCTGGGCCGCCAGCTGGGCGACCGCGTCCTCTTCACCTTCGCCGATGGCACGAGTGTCACGCTGCGGCCAGGCGTGCTCTCCGCCATGACGGCCGGCGACTTCATCCTCACCACGGCAAGCGCGCCCACCGACATTGCCTTCCTGACGGGCGCCCCCAGGCTTCTGAGCGGCGGCAGCGGGATTGGGATCGTGGGGGCAACCGACCCCGATGTCGGCGACCGCATTACCTTCACGGTGGATGATGATCGCTTCGAATTTCTCTTTGGCGGCATCCTGTCACTGAAGCCGGACGCGACGCCGCTCGAAGACGCGACGGAGGACACCGTCACGCTCACGATCACGGCGACGGACAGCTTCGGGCTCACCTATTCCGAGATCTTCGTCGTGGATGTGCTGACGCCCGGGATTGACCCGGGCAACCTGACCATCCCGGAGAATCGCGCGGCAGGCACCACCGTCGGCGTCTGGACCGAGACGGGCTTCCTGGCGGTGGGCGATCTCGTCTGGGAGGTGCTGACGCCCGACACTCCCTTCGCCTTCGATGGCAACCGGCTGATCACCACCGACGCGCTCGACTACGAGGTCGCCACCAGCCACGACATCATCGTGCGGGTCACCGATGCGGGCACGGGCCGCGTGGTGGAGCGCAGCGTGACCGTCACCGTGCAGGACCAGTCGGACACCAACCTCAACGTGACGCTCACCCGCGACGTCACGGGCGATGACGGGGTGGGCCCGGGCGATGCCGGCGAAGCGCTCGACGAATCGCCCTTCAACATCCTGGACAACCCGGTGGGCACCAACCTGCCGGATGTCGTCGTGTGGAACAGCACGGTGACGGGCGGCAACGGCGCGGATGGCAATGCAGGCGGGGCGGGCGGCGATGCGGCGGCGCTGATCGCAGACATCTCGGCCCGGACCGGCGTGCCGGACCAGATCACCCAGGACCTGATCACCGTGAACCTCGCCACCCAGGGCGGCAACGGCGGTGATGCGGCGGTGGCAGCCGGCGGCCGGGGTGGTGACGCCGTCAGCGCCGTGCAGTTCTGGGACAACGCCTTCACGGCCGATACGACCGTGACCTTCAACATCCAGGCGACGGGTGGCGATGGCGGCGACGGGGTTGCGGGCGCCGGCGGCGACGGCGGCGCGGCGGATGCGCGGTTCAACTTCTTCAGCAGCTTCGCGTCCGGCGGCGTGAACGCGATCTTCGACGTCGTCGCGATCGGCGGCGCCGGAGGCGCCAGCACCGGCGCCGCCGCGGGGGCCGGCGGCAGCGCCATCGCGGAGGTCGGCGGCATCAGCTTCGGCCTCTACGCGCCGGACAATGACGACACGCTCGTGCGGATCGAGGCGACGGCGACCGGCGGCGCGGGCGGCACGCGGGGCGACGCGACGATCATCATCGAGAACAACCTCGTGAGCCTCTCCGCGGGCAGGGACACGCTTTCGCTGGCGACCTACTTCGACGGTGCGACCCATACGCTCGTGTTTTCGGGCAACGAGTTCTATGGCGATGACGGGATCGATGTGCTGGATCTTTCGGGCGTCTATGGCGGCTTCGGCGCGACGGTTGACCTCGTGACCCAGGTTCTCAAGCTCGGCGACAGCGCGCCCAATGTCATCAACGGCTTCGAGCACTTCACCGGCACCGAGAGCGCGGACCGCTTCATCGATGCCGGCGACCCGCAGGTGTATCGCGGTGGCAGCGGCGATGATGTCTTCGTCTTCGCACCCGGCGGCGGGCATGATTCGCTGAGCGACTTCACGCAGGGCGAGGACCTGATTGATGTGCAGGCCTACGACTTTGCGAATTTCACGGCGCTCACCATCTTCTATGGCGGCGAGGGCACACCCGACGATCCGGCCTATGCGGCCGTGATCCTGGATGGCGGATCCAGCCTGAGCGTCACGCTGCCCGCGGCCGGCGTGCTGCTGACGGCGAGCGACTTCCTGATCTGACTGGAGGGGGCCCGGGTGCCCCTTTCCTACCGGACCCGCGTGGACACGCGCCGCAGGTCATAGACCATCTGGCAGCGCCGGCCGGGATGGCTGCCGGTGAAGCGGCGCGCGTTGTTCGCCCCCTCGAAGATCTGCCCCGTGCCCGCGCCGAAGAGCCCGAAGGGCGGCAGCGTCACCGCGCCATTGGCGCCGACCGTGGCTTCCAGCGGCGGGTCGCCCGGCAGGGCGTCAATCTCGAAGCGGGTGCCGCGCAGCCGCGCCGTCACGCGCGTTTGGCCCGAGCGGCCGGTCGCCTGGCATTCCTGCACGCGCGTGCCCTCGTAGAGCCCGTCATGCGGGCTGGTGCGCGCAGGCGCCTGTGCCCCGGCGGGGGCAGCGAGGGTGAGCAACAGGCCGGCGAAAAGGAAACGTCGCATCATTCAGCTTCCGAAGCGGTTGCCGCGGGGGAACCCGTTGGGCGGGGCCTTGCCCGCCCCGGCGCGGTTGCCCCGCCAGGTGGTGAGGTCGGTCTCCACACGCATGCGCTCACCCAGGCGCCAACTCAACCCCTCGGCGCGGGTGAAGACCTTGGCGTCGGCCAGGCCGCCATCCTTGTAGGATTGCAGCTGCACGCCGCGGCCGCGGGTCATCACCGGCAATTGCTCCAGCGGGAAGACCAGCAGCTTGCGGTTCTCGCCCAGCACGGCGACGTGGTCGCCCTCGGCGGGCACGCAGAGGGCGGCGCGGGTCGCGCCTTCCAGCACCAGCACCTGCTTGCCGGTGCGCTTTTCGGCCACCAGCTCGGCGCCTTCCACGAGGAAGCCCTTGCCGTCATCCGCCGCCACCAGGAAGCGCGCACCCTGGGCCGGAAGGAACATCGCCAGCACGCCATCCTCGTTCGGCAGGTCGATCATCAGGCGCAGCGGCTGACCGTCACCCCGGCCGCGCGGCAGGGTCTCGGCGCGCAGGGTGTAGGCCTTGCCGTTGCTCGCGAAGATGATGAGGCGGTCGGTGCTTTGCGCGTGCAGCCGGAAGGCGAGCTGATCGCCCTCCTTGAAGCGCAGCTCCGCATCCTCGGCGAGGTGCCCCTTCAGCGCGCGGATCCAGCCCTTCTCCGAGAGCACCACGGTCAGCGGCTCGCGCTCGATGAAGGCGCTTTCGTCCACCACCACGGCGGGCAGGCCGGTGCCGATGGCGGTGCGGCGGGCACCCAGCGCGCCCTCGCCGAACTTCTTCCGCGTCTCCTCGATCTCCTTGCCGATGGCCGCCCATTGCCGGGCCGGGCTCGCGAGCAGCGCCTGGAGGCCCTTCTGTTCCTTCGAGAGCTTCTCGTGCTCGCGCTTGATCTCCATCTCCTCGAGCCGCCGCAGGGCGCGCAGCCGCATGTTGAGGATGGCTTCCGCCTGCACCTCGCTGAGGCCGAAGGCCGCCATCAGCTTGGGCCGCGGCTCATCCTCGGTGCGGATGATGCGGATCACCTCATCGAGGTTGAGATAGGCGATGAGGTAGCCGTCCAGCACCTCCAGCCGCCGCGCGATGGCGGCGAGGCGATGGTTGGTCCGGCGCAGCAGCACCACATGGCGGTGGTCGAGCCAGGCGCGCAAAGCCTCGCGCAGCGACATGACGCGCGGCGTGCGGTCGGCATCCAGCACGTTCATGTTGAGGCTGAAGCGGCTCTCCAGCTGCGTCGCGCGGAACAGCGTCTCCATCAGCACGGCGGGCTCCACCGTGCGGTTGCGCGGCTCCAGCACCAGCCGCACCGCCTCGGTGCTTTCGTCGCGCACATCGGCCAGCAGCGGGAGCTTCTTCTCCTCCAGCAGCATGGCGATCTGCTCGATCAGCTTGGATTTCTGCACCTGGTAGGGGATCTCGGTGATCAGGATGGTCCAGGCGCCGGCCTTGCCCTTCTCCACTTCCCACTTCGCGCGCAGGCGGAAGCCGCCGCGGCCGGTCGCATAGGCCTCGGCGATGCTTTCCGCGCTTTCCACCAGCACGCCGCCGGTCGGGAAATCGGGGCCGGGCACATGGGTCAGCAATTCCGCGTGGCTGATGTCCCGGTTGGCGATCAGCGCCAGGGCCGCGCCACAAAGCTCGCCCGCATTGTGCGGGGGGATGCTGGTCGCCATGCCCACCGCGATGCCGGTGGCACCATTGGCCAGCAGGTTCGGGAAGGCGGCGGGCAGGACGATGGGCTCGCGATCCTCGCCATCATAGGTGGCGCGGAAATCCACCGTGTCCTCGTCAATGCCCTGGAGCAGGGCCTGCGCCACCTCGGTCAGCCGCGCCTCGGTGTAGCGCATGGCGGCCGCGTTATCGCCGTCGATATTGCCGAAATTCCCCTGGCCCTCGACGAGGGTGTAGCGCGCCGCGAATTCCTGCGCCTGGCGCACCAGCGCGTCATAGATCGAGGCATCGCCGTGCGGGTGATACTTGCCCATCACATCGCCCACGATGCGCGCGCATTTCTTGAAGCCGCTATCGGGGTCGAGCTTGAGCTGGTGCATCGCCCAGAGCAGGCGGCGATGCACGGGCTTCAGCCCATCCCGCACATCCGGCAGGGAGCGCGCCATGATGGTGGACATGGCATAGGCGAGATAGCGCTCGCTCAGCGCCTCGCCGAGCCGCGCCTCGCGGATTTCCCCGCCTTCCTTCACATCATCGGCCATCGCTGGGTCCCGTCATCAAGGTCAACCGGTCCTGCAGGGCCTCCCGCGCGGGGGGGAGCGGGCGGTGCTGCAGGCCGAAGGCATCGCGGGTGAGGAAAAAGCCTGTCACGCGGAGTCCCGCAAGCCATTCCTGCACATCGGAGGGCTGCGTGGGGTCGCGGAGGAAGGGCGGCAGGGGGAGAAGGCGGTCGGCATAGGCTGCGCCGGCCTCGGCACTGACGGCCCGGCCGGATTTGGGGGAGACGTAGGCGAGGTTTTCCGTGGACCCGGTGGCGGCGCAGGTGGTGAGGTCCAGGCCGTAGCCCAACTCCGTCAGCAGCGTCGCCTCCCAATGGACCAGCAGCGGCAGGGCATGCTCCGGCCCGCGGGCGAGCGCCGCGATGACGCCGACCAGCCCGTGGAAGCTGCCCGGATGCGCCTCGCGCTCCGGCAGGGCACCCTCGGCCACCGCGCAGGCGGCGGTCAGCACCGAGAGCGCGAGGGCGTCATCCAGCGCGAGCGAGGCCGCCGCATGCACCATCTCGCCCGAAAGGCTGCCCAGCTGCTCCGCAAGCCGCGCCACCCAGCGCACCTCGACCAGATTCCCCGGCTGCCACAGCGCCGCCTGCCCGCGCGAGGCGCCGCCCTTGGCGAGGCCGGCGTGGCGGCCATGCGCCTCGGTCAGCACGGTGACGACCGCGCCGCCCTCGCCATGCAGGCGGGTGGCGAGGACGATGGCGGGGGCGTTCCATTCGAGGGACATGGGGAGGGATTAGCGGTGATCGGTGGAAGAGTCGCGGGCTGCCGAAAGCTGACAGGCTGATTCCGTGACAGTACAATTCCGAAGCAGTTATCTGGCGATTAAGCTCCTTGCCCGTCTGCTTTTGAATTAGAATCTTCGACTGTTGTTGGCACCGGCCAAGGGTTGCGGAGCCAGAAGGCGACCGGTCACACGTTGTAGCGTCGACGGTGCTGCCATGCCTGCAACGCGCTCGAACTCAAGTTCGCAGCTATACTTTGTGCCCTTAATTGACGACGCGTCACCTAAGATATTTGGCAGCTCCCGTGTATTCCAGACGTGAATGGCTTTTGCTGCGGAGTTATCGGAGCATTGTTGGAGGTGGGACGACTGCGCTCGAATCCTGGTCCACGATGCTTGAATCGCCGACGCAACTCCCCATTTCCGCGCCGTCAACACGAGATTGTTTCAATGACAGCCGCCGCGCCTTCCAGCCCCGACCCTTTCTTCGAGACGATCTATGATGGGCAGTGGAATGCCTGTGTCGGCGTGCAGGGCGACGAGCAAAACTATGTAGATGGCTATATCGAGGCAGCACTCGAACTCGTATCGGCGGTGCTCGACAGGAAGCTGGTCGCCAGCCGCGATACGCTGGCAATGCCCATCCTTTACAATGGCCGGCATGCGCTCGAGTTATCGCTGAAATTCGCGATCAACCGTCTCCATGAGATGGGCGCGATTAGCGCGAGACACGCGCCCAACCACGACATTCTGTCGCACTGGACTCATCTGCGCGACGCCGGCGTGGGAGACGCCGCGCTTCGCGGGCTAATCGCCGAGCTTGAGCCTTTCGTCGTGAGCCTGGCCAAGATCGATGATGACGGTCAGGAATTGCGCTTCGCGACCAACAAAGCCGGCAAAAAGAGCCTTGCCCCAATAGCGGTAGTCAATCTGCCGCACATTCGCAACAGCCTGCGGTCAATGAGCGAGGTTCTCACCCGACTCAAGCACCGCATCTTAGATCTCGCCAATGAGCGCAGCGTGGATACCCATACAAAGGATTGCTCGCGCAAAGATTTAGAGTTGATTGCGGACATGCTCGGCGAACACGCTACCTGGAGCGAGGACAGCTTCATCGAAAAAAAGGCCAAGGTGCGTGAACGGTTCGGGCTGAGTAGTGGCAAATTTGCAGACGCGGTCAGTCAGATCCGTCGGTCGCGGTCGCTCGCAACACGGGTCGGGCTTGAAACGTCCCTCACCTATCTGACCGATGCCAAGGCTATCTTCGCACTCGAACGGTGGGCGGAGGCTTTTCCGTCGCGGGTATGCGATCCGCAGAACCTGGGTGTCGCTGTTTTTGATTGCGACTGGGATAGGATCAGCGAACATAGCCGCATCACAAAGACGCTCGTTGACGCCGTCATTACTAACTTGAGTGAGGAAGAAGTAGCGGATCTCGAGGTGCTTTTTTATATCGGGCGCGGGCGCGAATTCGGCGAGCATTACGACGCCATGCTTACCGATTCTGTTACTAGACACCGGTCCGCTAATTCGCGCTGGGAGCGTGTTCACCACATAATGACAAAATCTAATCTGCTCGAGAATGTGATCCTCGGCGCCGTGGCTGCCGGGCGGCCGTCGCTGGCGACGCAATTGCGGACCATCCGGCCCGAATGATATGCCGGCCGCTAAGGTCGAGCGCGGGGGGCAGCGGAGGCCACTCTACGACTTCATAGAAAGCCTGTGGGGTCGCTTTTGCTGCAGCACGCGCCGGTTGCGCTGCAGGGGGACGGCAGTTGGTCCTCAGCGTCGGGCGCACCCAGTGAAGGCTTTACGGCTGCAATAGCGGAGTATCCATGGCGCTCCTCGTGGACATTTCCGGAGGTCGGCCCCAACCAGCGTGAATGTCAGCTATCGGTGAGCCAACGCTTGTCTGTGAACGACCCAATTGGGCGCAAAGCAGCCAAATCGACGCAAACACGCTCCCCCTACCCATCATCCTTCATCCTCCAGCCCCAACGCCCTGATCCGCCCACCTTCCTCATCCCAGCCCGGCCGTTCCTTCACGTTCAGGAACAAATGGATCGGCCGCTCCAGCAGCGCCGTCAGCTCCAGCCGCGCCCGGCGCCCGATCTCCTTGATGCGTGCCCCACCCTCGCCGATCAGGATGGCCTTCTGCGTGGCCCGCGCGATGTAGATGGTGCAATCCACCCGCGCGCTGCCATCCGGCCGCTCGGTCCATTGCTCGGTCTCCACGCTCGCGTGGTGCGGCACTTCCTCATGCGTCTGGCGCAGGATCTGCTCGCGCACCACCTCGGCCGCCAGCATGCGGTTGGGCAGGTCGCTCAGCTCATCCTCGGGGAACATCCAGGGGCCGGGCTGCATCGCCTCCGCCAGCTTCGCGCGCAGCCGGTCCAGGCCCTTGTTCTTCTCGGCCGAGATCATGAAGGTCTCGGCGAAGGGCAGCATCTCATGCAGTTGCGCCGCCAGCGGCAGCAGCGTCTCGCGGTCGATCAGGTCCACCTTGTTCAGCGCCAGCCACACCGGCCGCTTCTGCTGCGCGAGCCGCTCGATGATGCCGCGCACCGTCTCGGTGATGCCGGATTTCGCGTCGATCAGCAGCAGCGCGAAATCCGCATCCTTGGCCCCGCCCCAGGCCGCCGAGACCATGGCGCGGTCCAGCCGGCGGCGGGGCGCGAAGATGCCGGGCGTGTCCACCAGCACGATCTGCGCATCGCCCTCGATCAGCACCGCCCGCACGCGGAACCGCGTGGTCTGCGGCTTGGGCGAGACGATGGTCACCTTGGTGCCCGCCATCGCATTCACCAAAGTGGACTTGCCCGCATTGGGCGCGCCCAGGATGGCGACGAAGCCGCAGCGCTGGCTGGCCGTATCACTCATGTCGAAATCCCTGAAAGCCATGCCTCAGCCGCCGCCTGTTCCGCGGCCCGCTTGTTCTCGCCCATGCCCTCGGCCGAGCGGCCGGCGGCGCTCACTTGCACCACGAAGACCGGCGCGTGCGAGGGGCCGCTGGTCGAAACCAGCGCATAATCGGGCAGGCCGAGGCCCCGGCCCAGCGTCCATTCCTGCAGCCGGTTCTTGGCGCTGACCGGCGGCTTCGCATCCACCGCCATGGCCTCGGCCCATTCGCGCCGGACGACCGCCCGTGCCACCTCCAGCCCGCCATCCAGATAGACGGCGCCCAGCACCGCCTCCAGCGCATCGGCCAGCACCGTGGCCCGCGCGCGCAGCCCGGTCCGCCCCTCCGAGGGAGGCACCCGCAAGGCGGCGGCCAGGCCCATGCCCTCCGCGATGGGGGCGATCACCTCCTGCGAGCAGAGTGTCGCCAGCCGCTTGCCGAGGTCCCCCTCGCGCTCCTGCGGGAAGCGCTCGGCCAGCCATTCGGCGATGCAAAGGCCCAGCACGCGGTCGCCCAGGAATTCCAGCCGCTCGTTCGAATCGAGCATGCGGCGGCGCGGATCCGCGGCGGAGCGGTGCGTCAGCGCATGCTCCAGCAGGCCCGGATCCCGGAAGCTGTGGCCCAGGCGCTCCTGCAGCCCGCCGGTCATCGGTGCCCTTCTATCGGACCGCACTCAGCAGGCGTGAGTAGCGGATGGCGAAGGGCCAGCCCCAGACCTCCCACCAGCGCGCGCTGCCATCCACGGAGAAGAAGATGAACTCCGCCCGGCCCACCAGGTTCTCGATGGGGATGAAGCCGACGGCGCTCGGCACGCGGCTGTCCAGGCTGTTGTCCCGGTTGTCGCCCATGGCGAAGACATGCGCGTCGGGCACGCGGAACTCCGGCGTGTTGTCGAGCGGCCCGTCATCCGACTGCTCGATGATCAGGAAGCTGCGCCCGCCGGGCAGGAATTCGCGATACTGCTGCACCGTCATGCGGGGGCCATCGCCCTCCGCCACGAAGGGGCCAAGCGATTCGCGGCGCAGCGGCTGGCCGTTCAGGTGCAGGATGCCTCGGCGGACCTGCACGATGTCCCCCGGCAGGCCGATGATGCGCTTGATGTAGTCCTGGCTCGTGTCACGCGGCAGCTTGAACACCGCCACATCGCCGCGCTCGGGCGTTGCACCCCAGATCCGGCCGGAGAAGAGGTTCGGGCTAAAGGGCATGGAATGCCGCGAATAACCGTAGGAATACTTCGAGACGAAGAGGTAGTCCCCCACCAGCAGCGTCGGGATCATCGAGCCCGAGGGGATGTTGAACGGCTCGAAGGCCACGGTGCGGATGCCGATGGCGATCAGCGCGGCATAGACAATCGTCTTGACGCTTTCGAGCCAGCCGCCCGTCTTCTTCTTCGACATCAAGGAGGAGCTTTTCGCCATGGAAAGGGGGGGATCGCGGAGGGGAACCCCGGATTGAGCCCAGCCCCCCGCCGAAGTCAAGGAAGGGGCGAAGTCAAGGAAGGGCCAAGGGGTCCGGCACCGCCGAGATGATCACGATGGCACTGGCATAGGGGTACTCATCCGTCATCGTGAGCTGGATCTCCGCCCGATGGCCGGGTGGGGTCATCGCGCGGAGCCGCTCGGCGGCGCCCCCTGTCAGCCGCAGCGTCGGCTGGCCCGAGGGCAGGTTCACCACACCAAGATCCTGCATGAAGACGCCGGCGCGGAAGCCGGTGCCGAGCGCCTTGCTCGCCGCCTCCTTGGCCGCGAAGCGCTTGGCGTAGGTGCCGGCGCGGATGCGCTCGGTCCGGCGCTCGGCCTTGGCGCGCTCGATGGGGGTGAAAACGCGCTCCAGGAAGCGCTCGCCGTGCCGCTCCATCACCGCCTCGATGCGGCGGATGTCGCAGACGTCGTTGCCGATGCCGAGGATCATTTATGCCCTCAAGCGCCGGGCGCCGGCTGCGCCGGCTTGGCTTCGCGCCGCTTCTGGTGCGATGGACGGAAACGCGGTCTGGGCGCGCCGGCCGCTTTGCGGCCGGATACTTGTGGGCGGTGCATCGTCTTGTCGCGTTGGGTCATCCGCGCGCCCTATCCACGCGCACCACGCCCTCGCACGCCCTGAGCGTGCCCATCACTTCGGCCAGGTGGCGCGTGTCGCGCACTTCCACGTCCAGCGCCAATTCGCATTCGTCATCCTCACGCCGCGCCAGCCGCAGGTTGGTCAGCGTGCCCTTCTGCTTGCTGATGGCGTTCGCCACACCGGAGAGCAGCTGCGGCCCGTTCACCGCCGAGACCGAGAGCCGCACCACATGCGCGGCCGGGCCCAGCGCCTCCTGCTCCCAATCCACATCCAGGAAGCGCTCGGGCGTGGCCGCGAAATTCTCCAGCATGTGGCAATCCTGGGTGTGGACCGTCACTCCCTTGCCGGTGGTGACGATGCCCACGATGCGGTCCCCAGGGATCGGGTGGCAGCACTGGGCGAAATGGAGCTGCATGCCCGCCACGACGCCGGTGATGGGCACGGCCGGCACGGCCGCCTGGCGCTGGCCATTGCGGCCGATCCGCCCACGGGGCCCGACGAGCCCCATGGGCTCCATGCCGCGCGTCGGCGTCCGCAATTCGGGGAAGGCCGCGTTCACCACATCCCGGGCCGAGAGGCTACCGGCGGCGACGGCGTGGAACATCTCCTCCACGCCCGATTGCCGGAGCGCCTTCACCGCAGGCTCCAGCAGCTTCTCCTGGAATTCCAGCCCGTTCTGGCGGAAGGCCTTGACGATGGCGGTCCGGCCCTCGTCGCGCTGCTTCTGCTTCTCCTCGGCCTGGGCGAAGCGGCGGATGCGCGCCTGCGCCTTGCCCGACTTCACGAACTTCATCCAGGCCGGGTTGGGCTGCCCGCCCTTGGCCGTGATGATCTCGACCTGGTCGCCGTTCAGCAGCTTGTGATCCAGGCGCACGATGCGCCCGTTCACCTTCGCCCCCACGCAGGCATCGCCGACCTGGCTGTGCACGTGATAGGCGAAATCCACGGGGGTGGCACCCTGCGGCAGCTCGATCAGATCGCCCTTGGGGGAGAAGCAGAAGACCAGCTCGCGATGGAGCTCGAGCTTCGTGCTCTCCATCGCATCCTGGACCTCGGGCTCGGTCTCCAGGATGTCGATCAGCGCGCGGACCCAGGGGTAGCTCTTGGCCGCCGCCGCCTGGCCGCCCTGCTTGTAGACCCAGTGGGCCGCGAGGCCGTATTCGGCGATGTGGTGCATCTCCCGCGTGCGGATCTGCACCTCGATCTTCGCCTCGTCCCGCCGGCCCGGCAGCAGCACGCCCGTGTGCAGCGACTGATAGCCATTGGTCTTGGGCGTCGAGATATAGTCCTTGAAGCGGCCGGCGATCACCTTGAAGGCATCATGGATGGCGCCCAGCGCCATGTAGCATTGCGCCCGCTCGGGCACGATGATGCGGAAGGCCATCACGTCCGAGAGACCTTCGAACGCCACGTTCTTCGCCTGCATCTTGCGCCAGATGGAATAGGGCGATTTCTCGCGGCCCGAGACTTCCTCGACGGCCACGCCATTCATCTCCAGCGCCTCGCGCAGCTCGGCCTCGATCTCCGGGATGATGTCGGCCGAGCGTCCCCGCAGATAGGTGAGCCGCTGGGCGATGGTGGCCCAGGCATCGGGGTTCAGCTCGCGGAAGCCCAGCGTCTCCAGCTCGGTCTTCAGCGCCTCCATGCCGATGCGCTCGGCCAAGGGCGCGTAGATGTCGAGCGTCTCGCGCGCCGTGCGCAGCCGGCTTTCGGGCTTGGTGACGAAGCCGATGGTGCGCATGTTGTGCAGCCGGTCGGCGAGCTTCACGAGCAGGACGCGAAGGTCCTCACTCATCGCAAGCAGCAGCTTGCGGAGGTTCTCGGCCTGCTTGGTGCGTTCGCTCTGCACCTCGATGCGGGAGAGCTTGGTGACGCCATCCACGAGGCGGGCGATCTCGGCGCCGAAGCGCTTCTCGATCTCAGCGAGGCTGTGGGGCGTGTCCTCCACCACATCATGCAGCAGGGCGGTCGCGATGGTGGCGGTGTCGAGGTGGTAGCCGGCCAGGATCTCGGCGACGGCGATCGGATGGATGATGTAGGGCTCGCCATTCTGGCGGGCCTGGGGCGCGTGCGCCTCGGCGGCGAAGCGCCCGGCGCGCAGGATCAGCTCGGCATCGAGCCGGGGATCGGCTGCGGTGATGCGCGCACAGAGGTCGAGCATCGCGTCGAGGCCGGGCACGGGCGCTGCGCCGCCCGAGACGCCATCCGGCGCGCGCGCCACCACCGGCTCATCCGGGGTGGCGCCAAGTTTCACCGCGGGGCGCTCAGTCCCCGCGGCCGCCGAGCTCGGCGGCCAGCTGGGCTTCCAGGTCGTCGGGCGAGAAGTCGTCGCCGCCCATATCGGCCGGGAGCTCCTCGTTCACGTCCATCACGCCGAAGATGTTCTCGTTCGTGTCGATCAGGTCCATCACCTCGTCCTCGACCGGCTCCGGCTCCGGAGCGCGGCTGAGCGACTTGATGAGGTCCTGCTCGAGGGCCGGCAGCTCGACCGTCTGGTCGGCGATTTCGCGCAGGGCCACGACGGGGTTCTTGTCGTTGTCGCGGTCAATCGTCAGGCTCTCGCCCCGGCTGATGTTGCGGGCGCGCTGCGCCGCGAGCAGGACGAGCTCGAAGCGGTTCGGGACCTGGAGGACGCAGTCTTCGACGGTAACGCGCGCCATGGGGCACCTCGGGGCGGTAAAGTGACAGGGGCGGGCGCGAGATGTTGCGCCGCGGCGAACCTTCCAGATAAGCGTTGCCGCACGACTCCGCAAGACGCAGAGGGGGGCAAGCGCTCACGGCGCGAGCGGCGCGATCTCCTGCGGGGGCAGCCGCGCCAGAAGCGCAAGCACGCCAAGCCCCAGGCGCGGATGCTGCCACCCCGGCGCCACTTCCGCCAGGGGGTGCAGGACGAAGCCCCGCTCGTGCAGGCGCGGATGCGGCAGGACCAGCCTTGGCCCATCGCGCAGCGCGCCGTCGCAATCCAGCAGATCGAGGTCGAGCGTGCGCGGCGCATTGGGATAGGGCCGGGCGCGGTGATGCGCGGCCTCGATCGCATGCAGGGCCGCCAGCAAGGCCTCCGGCTCCGCCTCGCCCTCAAGCCGAGCAACGCCGTTCACGAACCAGGGCGCGCCGGGCATGGGCGGGATGGGCGCCGACTCCCACCAGCGGGACAGCGCCCGCAGCCTGAGGCCCGGCAGCGCGTCCAGCGCCGCCGCCGCCGCCCGGCAGGTCTCGCGCGGGAGGGTGCCGTCGGGCGTGGGCAGGCTGGCACCGATGCCGACCAGGATCATGCGGTGAGGGCGGGAAACACGGGCATGCGCCCTGACTAAGGCGGATCGCCCGCGTGCGAAACCTGATTGACCCGGGCACGCCCCAGCCCGCAGCATCCCCGGAAAGGGAGACACGCCATGCGCCGAAGGCCATTGATGCTCGCCGGATTGGCCCTGCCTGCGGTCGCCCGCGCGCAAGGCGGCTTTCCGCAGCGCCCCCTCACCTTCATCGTCCCCTTCTCCGCCGGCTCGGGCACGGACATCCTGGCGCGGCTGATCGGCCCCGCCACGGCGCAGCATCTCGGCACCACCGCCATCATTGACAATCGCGGCGGCGCGGGCGGCACCATCGCGGTGGGGATGGTGCTGCGCGCCCGGCCCGATGGCCACACGCTCGTCGTCTCCGGCACCAGCACCGTGCCCATCAACCGGGCGCTCTATGCCAATCTCGGCTACGACCCGCACCGCGACCTTGCCCCCGTCGGCGTCGCCGTCACCGCGCCCAATGCGCTGGTGGTGCGGGGCGATGGCCCCTACCGCGACCTGGAGGCGCTGATCGCCGCACTCCGCCGGCGCGAGCCGCCGACGCGCTACTGGTCCACCGGCAATGGCACCTCGCAGCATCTCTCGGCCGTGCAGCTGCTGCGCGCCGTGGGCGGCGAGGCGCAGCACATCCCCTATCGCGGCCCGGCCGAGGGCGTGGCAGGGCTGCTGGCGGGCGATACCGATTGGGGCTTCTCCGCCCTGCCCGCCGTGGTGGCCCTCGCCGCGGAAAACCGGCTGCGCATCCTGGGCGCCACCGGGACCCTGCCCGTGCCGGGCTTCCCCCATGTGCCGAGCCTCGCCCGGCTCGGCATGCCGGGCTTCGCCGAGACGGATGTCTTCGTGGGCCTCTCCGCCCCCCGGGCCATCCCGCCGGAAGCGCTGGCGGCGCTGCGCCAAGCCTTCCGCCGCGCCCAGGCCGAGCCCGGCATGGCCGCGCGGCTGACCGCCACCGGCTTCGCCCCGGCCGCGGCCATGAACGATGCGGAGTTGGAAGCCTTCACCGACCGGCAGGTGGCCTTCTGGGCCGAACTCGTGCGGGAATCAGGCGCGCGAGTGGACTGAGGCTCAATCCTCATGCAGCCCGTCCTTGCCGGGGTCCGGCCGGCGGCGGCGGACGAAGGCGGCGACGGGGCGCAGCAGGATGTTCACCGCCAGCACCATGAAGGCGAGCAGCAGCGCACCCACGGTCTCCGCCGCCCCGGCCAGCAGGCCGATCGCGGCCACGCACCACATGGTGGCGGCGGTGGAGAGGCCGCGCACCGTGGGGCCGTCGCGCATGATCATGCCCGCACCCAGGAAGCCCACGCCGGTCATCACGGCGCCATAGCCGGCGCCGAGATTGGCGGGCGCCACCTGCGCCAGCATCAGATCCGCCACGGCGGCGCTGGCCAGCGCCACCAGCGCACAGGTGCGAAGCCCGCCCGGCTTGTGCCGCCACTCCCGCTCCGCGCCCACCGCCGCCCCCAGCACGAAGGCAAGCGGCAGGCCATAGAAGGTGAAATCCTCGGGCAGGAAGCCCATCACGCGGCGGGGGACGCCGCCAGCGCCGCCTCGATGGCGCGGATCATCGGCGGGGAATCGGGGCCGGTCTGGGTGGAGAAGCCCTGCACCCGCCGCCCATCCCGGCTGACCAGGTATTTGTGGAAATTCCAGCGCACCGGCCCGGCCTCACGCGCCGCCCAGGCGAAGAAGGGGTGCGCCCGCTCGCCGCGGACATGGTTCAGCGCCGTCATCGGAAAGGTGATACCGAACATCCCGTCGCAGAATTCGCGGATCTTCCGGGCGTCGGCGCTTTCCTGGTTGAAGTCGTTGGAGGGCACGCCCACCACGGTCAGCCCGCGCGCCTCATGCGCGTCATGCAGGCGCTGGAGTGCTGCGTATTGGGGCGTGAAGCCGCAGAAGCTCGCCGTATTGACCACCAGCAGCACCCGCCCGCGCCAGGCCGAGAGCGGCATCGGCCCGCCCTCCAGCGCCTGGAAGCTGAAGTCGAAGGCGTTGGGTGTCGCGGCCAGTGCGGGCGCGCTCAGGGCCAGGCCGACCAGCCCTGCGGCGGAGCCGCGCAGGAGGGCCCCGGCGGAGCCGCGCAGGAGGGCCCCGGCGGAGCCGCACAGGAGGACCCTGCGGCGGTCAACCATAACGTTCCTCCAGCCAGGGGTCGGCGTTGTTGTGATAGCCGCGCACCTCCCAGAAGCCGGGCTGGTCGTCCGCGCGCAGCTCGATGCGCGTCACCCATTTGGCGGATTTCCAGAAGTAGTAGCGGGGGATGACGATGCGCGCGGGGCCGCCATGCACGCGCTCCAGCGGCGCATTGTTCCAGGAGTGCGCGACCAGCGCATCCTCGGCGGCAAACACCTCCAGCGGCACATTGGTCGTGTAGCCGTCATAGGAGTGGAAGACGATGAACCGCGCCTCGGGCTTGGGGCGCGCCATCTCCAGCAGCTCCCGCGCGGCGACGCCGTGCCAGATATTGTCATAACGGCTCCAGGCCGTGACGCAGTGGATGTCGTTCTTCCATTCGCGCTGCGGCAGCGCCCGGAAGGCATCCCAGTCCAGGGCAAGCTTGTTCTCGACCAGGCCTTCCACCCGCAGGCGCCAGCGATCGAGCTTCACCTCCGGCTGCACGCCGAGGTCCAGCACGGGGAAATCCGTGACGAGGCGCTGCCCGGGCGGCAACCGTTCCTGCCCTGGGGCGCCGGTCAGCAACCGGCCCTCGCGCGCCCACTTCTCCTTGCTCGCGATGAGCTTGTCCTTCACCGCGCCGGTGAGGGTGACGTCGTCTTCGGCCATGGGGTCATTCCTTCGCGTGGGGCCTTCGCGTGGAGAATAGGTGCCTCTTCGCGCGTCCGATGCAAGATGAAGCGCGCATCCACCCCTGGTCCCTGCCGAATGATTGCATTATCTCCATCCCGGGACGAAATGCCGGTACGCCCCAAGCAACCGGAGATGACCATGACCAACCGCCGCCAGATTTTCGGCCTCCCCCTGGCCGCCCTCGCCGCCACGCCGGCGCTGGCCGCGCCCGCGCTTGCGCAAACGCGCTGGGCGCCGACCCGCTCGGTCCGCCTGATCGTCCCCTTCCCGGCCGGCGGCAGCCCGGACGTCCTGACCCGCCTCATGTCGTCCCACGCGCAGGCCGCACTCGGCCAAAATGTGGTGGTGGAGAACCGCACGGGCGCCGGCGCCACGGTCGGCTCCAACCTCGTGGCACGGGAGGCGCCGGACGGCCACACCATCCTGGTCGCGGTGATCTCCTCGCTCACCGCGCCGCTGATGATGAGCCCGCCGCCCTATGACCCCGTGCGCGATTTCCGGCCGCTCTCGATGCTGGCCATCACGCCGACCGTGCTGGTCACGCGGCCGGATTTCCCGGCCCGCACCGTGCAGGAATGGCACCAGGTGATCCAGGCCAACCCGGGGCGCTTCACCTTCGCCTCCGGTGGCGTCGGCAATCCCGCGCATCTGGCGGGCGAGCTCTACCGCTCGATGACCGGCGCCAACATTACCCATGTCCCCTTCCGCGGCAGCGCGCCCGCGCTGGTGGAATTGCGCGCCGGCCGCGTGGATTTCTCCATCCTCGACCTGCCCTCGGCCGCGGCCATGATCGCCGATCGCAGCGTGCCGGCACTCGCCGTCGGCACAGCCGAGCGCCTGCCCACCCTGCCGGAGCTGCCGACCATCGCCGAGAGCGTGGTGCCCGGCTTCGAGGCCTATTCCTGGGTGATGTGGTGGGTGCCGGCCGCCACGCCGGATGCGGTGGCCCAACGCCTGACGGAGGTGGCGAACGAGGCGCTGCGCCAGCCCGACGTTCAGGCGCGCGGCGCCCAGGCGGGCTTCCTGCTGCGCGGCACGGACCAGGCGGCGGCGCGTGCGCATGTCGCCTCGGAACACGCCAAGTGGAGCCGGATCATCCGCGAGCGGAGCATCACCTTCGAGGGTTAGGGCGCGCGCCTCGGCGAAGCGACCCGAGGAGCGCCGCCTGCTCCCCGTCGAGGAGCCATGCGCAAGGCCGGGCGCCGGCCGCGGCGCTCAGCGCCGCGTCTGTCCGGTCAGGCGCCCCTGCGCGTCATAATGCCGGATCGTGCTGCCGCTCACTTCCGAGCGGCCGGTGCTGCGGCCCTGCGCGTCGTAATGCCGCGTGGTGTCGCCCCGGACCTCGCTGCGGCCGGTGCTGCGCCCCTGGGCGTCATATTGCCGCAGCGTGTCCCCGCTGCGCTCGGTGCGGCCGACGCTTCGGCCCTGCGCGTCATAGTCCCGCCGTGTGTCGCCACGGAGCTCGCTCCGGCCGAGGCTGCGCCCCTGCGCGTCATATTGCCGGAGCGTGTCGCCGCTGCGCTCAGTGCGGCCGACGCTGCGGCCTTGCGCGTCATATTCGCGCTTGGTCTCGGCGCCGGCGGGCGGGATGGTCAGCAGCAGGGCTGCGAGGAATGCGGGCCACATGCCCGGAAACTTCCCCGGCGGTCATGGCGTCAAGAAGGCAGCAATCGGGCGATGGTGACCCGTTTCTCCATGCCATCCTCCAGCTCCAGCGTGGTCGGCACGGCGTGGGTGGAGAGGGGCACAAGCCCGTCGCGCGGCAGGTAGGCGCGGCCGGGATCGGCGACCAGCACCTCGGCGCCGGCTGCCGCCATGGCGCGCAGCCAGGGCAGGATATGCGCCGTCATCGGCGCCTCGTAGCAGACATCGCCGCAGAGGATCACGTCCCAGCGGCAGGCGCTGCCCACCACATCCTCGGCCAGGGTCGTGACCGCCACACCGTTCAGCGTGGCGTTCAGCCCGATGGCGGCGATGGCGAGCGGATCGATCTCCGCCGCCTCCACCAGCGCCGCACCGGACTGCGCGGCGACGATGGCGGCGATGCCGCAGCCCGCCGCAAAATCCAGCACGCGCCGGCCGCGCACCATCGCGGGCGCGTCGCGGATGGCGCGCGCCAGCGCCTGCCCGCCCGGCCAGGCGAAGGCCCAGAAGGGCGGCTCCATGCCGTGTTGATGGAGGAAGTCCTCGCTCGCCTGCCAGATGGGCGTGATCTCGCTCGCCAGGTGCAGGCGCAGGGCCGGCAGCAGCGGCGCCTCGCTGATCGCAGTCTGCGCGCGGATGAAGGCTTCGAGCCCCGCCTTCACATCCGCCCGATCACGAGGGCGAGCCCCGCCAGCAGCCCGACGTCTCGGTTCAGCTTGAAGAGGGTGAGGCAATGGCCGGGGTTGTCGATGTCGAGATCCACGACCTGATAGGCCAGCAGCGCGGCCGGCATGGCGAGCGCCAGGTAGAACCAGGAATTCAGCCCGGAGATCCAGCCGGTCAGCGCCAGCAGCGCGAGCGTCATCGCGTAGCAGCCCGCCAGGAAGGGGCGCGTCCGCGTGCCGAATTTTAAGGCGGTGGAGCGGATGCCCACCATCGCGTCATCCTCGCGGTCCTGGTGCGCATAGATCGTGTCATAGCCCAGGATCCAGAAGATCGTTGCCGCATAGAGCACGAGCATGGCGAGGCTCAGCGCGCCGCTGGCTGCGACCGGCCCCATCAGCGCGCCCCAGCCGAAGGTGAAGCCCAGCACGAGCTGCGGGTAATCCGTGACGCGCTTGGCGAGCGGGTATAGCAGGATGGGCAGCAGCGAGAGCACGCCGAGCCAGATCGCCGCCGTGTTGAGCTGCAGCAGAACCAGCAGCCCGATGACGCAAAGCAGCGCGAGGAAGGCCACCGCCTGCCGCGGCGAGACGGCGCCCGAGGCCAGCGGCCGGCCGCGCGTGCGCTCCACCTGGCGATCAATGTCGCGGTCCCAGAGGTCGTTCACGACGCAGCCCGCGCCGCGCATCACGAAGGCGCCCACGAAAAACAGCAGCGTGAGCCACAGCCCCTGCCCCCAGCCGCTCGCCTGCAGCGCGATGCCCCAAAGCCCCGGCAGGAAAAGCAGCCATGAGCCGATCGGCCGGTCCGCACGCATGAGCAGCGCATAGGGGCGGAAGCCCGGCGGCAGGTTCGAGACCCAGCCGCCCGTCCGGATATCCGTATAGCCGCGCGTCTCTTGCATGCTTTGTTGCAGCACGTCAGATCAAGCCATGTCCATCCCCCGTCTGCACGCCGAAGGCCCTCTGGCACCCGGGATCGAGCTGGCCCTCACGCCGGCCCAGGCGCATCACATCGGCCATGTCCTGCGCCGCGCGCCGGGTGCGGCGCTCTGCGCCTTCAACGCAACCGACGGCGAGTTCGCGGCCGAGCTGACCGCGCTGCGCAAGGACCGCGGCGCCATGCGGCTCGGCGAGCGGCTGCGCGCGCCGGCCCCGGAGCCCGAACTGCGCGCCCTCGTCGCCGCGCTGAAGCGCGAGGCGATGGATTGGGCAATCGAGAAAGCGACGGAGCTTGGCGCCACGCTGATCCAGCCGGTGCTCACGCGGCGCTGCGTGGCGGGCCACAGCAACACCGAGCGCCTGACGCAGATTGCCCGCGCCGCCGCCGAGCAATGCGAGCGCCTGTCCGTGCCTCGGGTGGAGAGCGCGCGCCCCCTCCATGCCGTGCTGGACGCCTGGGACGGCGCCCCCTTGCTGGTCGCGGCGGAGCGGCGCGAGGCACGGCCCATCCATGACATTTTGGAAACACTGGCAGCGCCATGTGGCTTTCTCGTCGGGCCCGAGGGCGGCTTCGAACGGGCCGAGCTTGACGATCTCGCCCGACGCCCCTTTGTATCGCTCGCAACACTGGGCCCGCGCATCCTCCGCGCGGAGACGGCGCTGGTGGCGGGACTGGGTGCCATCTCCCTGGCGCTCGATTCCCGGCGCTGATCTGCCCGGCCCGCTCTGACGAATGAAAGAATCGCATGTCCAATCCCGGCCAGGCTGACCCCACGCCGATCACCTCCGCGCGCCAATTGGCGGAATGGTTCGCCGCGGGCTGCAAGCCGAAATCCGCCTGGCGCATCGGCACGGAGCACGAGAAGTTCGGCTTCCGCCGCAGCGATTTTTCCGCGCCGGACTATGCCCACCAGGGCATCGGCGCGATGCTCGAGGGCATCCAGGCGAAAGGATGGGCGCCGATCCGCGATGGCGAGAACGTCATCGGCCTGACCCAGGGCTCCGCCTCCGTCAGCCTGGAACCGGGCGGCCAGTTCGAGCTCTCGGGCGGGCCCATGGAGGACCTCCACGCCGCGCGCCTCGAACTCGCCTCCCACCTGCGGGACGTGCATGAGGTGGCGGGGCCGCTCGGCCTCGGCTTCGCCGGCATGGGCTTTCACCCGGTGGCGCGGCGCGAGGACATGCCCTGGATGCCCAAGAGCCGCTACGCGATCATGCGGCGCTACATGCCCACGCGGGGCAGCCTCGGCCTCGACATGATGCTGCGAACCTCCACCGTGCAGGTGAACCTCGATTTCGGCGACGAGGCCGACATGGTGGAGAAGCTGCGCGTCTCGCTGGCACTCCAGCCGCTGGCGACCGCGCTGTTCGCTTCCTCGCCGCTGCGCGAGGGCAAGCCGTCGGGCTACAAGTCGCTGCGCGGCCATGTCTGGTCCGACACGGACCCCGATCGCACGGGCATCCCGGGCCTCGTGTTCGAGGCGGGCTTCGGCTTCGAGCGCTTCGCCGAATACGTGCTGGACGTGCCGATGTATTTCGTGGCGCGCGACGGGAAGCTGCTGGACGCGACCGGCCAGAATTTCCGCAACTTCATGGCGGGCGGCCTCGCCAGCCTGCCCGGCATCGAGGCGACGATGGGCGATGTGGCGGACCACGTCACCACCGTCTTCACCGAGGTCCGGCTCAAGAAGTTCCTGGAGATGCGCGGCTCGGATTCGGGTTCCGCCGCCATGATCCAGGCGCAGCCGGCCTTCTGGGTGGGGCTGATCTATGACGACGCGGCGCAGAAGGCCGCCCGCGCGCTGACCAAGGGCTGGACCGTCGAGCAGATGCACCAGCTGCGCGCCGATGCGCCGCGCCTGGCGCTCGAAGCGCAGATCGCCGGCCGGTCGCTGCGCGACGTGGCGCGCGATGCGCTTCTCATCAGCGAGGCGGGCCTCAAGGCGCGCGGCCTGGGCGAGGAGATCTACCTGGCCCCGCTGCAGGAAATCGTGGAGAGCGGCCTGACCCAGGCGGACCGCATCCTGCAGATGTTCCATGGCCCCTGGCAGGGTGATGCCCGCCAGGCCCTGCCCTTCGCGGAGCTTTGAGGCGGCGCAAGGCCGGGCGCGCCCGCCCGGCCTAGCCTCGGCGCGAACCGCCGAGGAGAGCCCATGTCCACTCTTTCCGTCGCCGATCTCTTCGCCGCCAAGGCGGCCGCCCAGGCGCGCCGCCGTGCCGAGGAGGAGGCCGCGCGCGAAGCCCACCAGGCCGAACTCAAGGCCTTCGCCGATAAGCTGATGACCTACCGGATCACGGAAGAGGACAAGCAGCGCGCGCTGACCAAGATCCGCCGTGCCTTCGAGAATGGGGAGAAGGAAGCGATGCTCATCCGCTTCCCCTCCGACCTCTGCGAGGACCAGGGGCGGCGCATCAACAACCGGCTGGACGGCTGGCAGGAGACGCTGCCCGGCGTGCTGAAGCACGTGCATGAATGGTGGGAGAAGGAACTCGCCCCGGGCGGCTTCACCTTCGGCGCCCGGGTGCTGGACTACCCTGGCGGGATGCCGGGCGATATCGGCCTCTTCATCGGCTGGCCCGACCAGCTTGGCTGATCGGGCCTTGGCCGGCTGACTTATTGCAGTTCGGCGCAGCCATTGGGTGCGGCGGTGCCCGCCAGCCGGTCCGCCATCCAGCTGAGATACATGGGCTCCGCCACGCCGGGCGTGGTGAAATGGCTCTGCGCGCCCGGCAGCTGCACGCGGGAGACATTGCCGCCCATCCCGCACATCTGCCGCTGATAGGCGGCCCCCATGGCGGGCGGCACGGTCGTGTCATGCGTGCCCCAGTAGATCACCACCGGCGCCACCGGCCGCGCCGGCGTCACGCTGCCCGCGACGAAGGCCCGCGCCCAGTTGAGCAGGTTGGTCGGCTGGTCATTGAGCAGGGAGCGATAGGTGGCGCCATAGGCGAAGTTCAGCGTGTCGCTCAGCACATGCATGCATTTGCGCCGCATCAGACCATCGAGCGTACGGGCGCCATCGGCGGTGAAGATGTCCGCCATCTGGACGTTCGGGAAGGCGGCCGAGGCGCCCCAGATGCTCATGGACATGTGCGCGAAGTCGAAGATGTTGGAGGAGAAGCCGCTGACCAGCCCCTGCACAAAGGCGGAGGCGCCCGCCTCGGTCATCTCGCCCGGCGGCATGGCGGCCGAGATGACCTCGGGCGCCATGGCCACGAAGCCCTGCATCTGGATGCCGTCGAAGGCCGTCCCGCGCCGGGCGATGTAGTCGCCGAGGCTCGCCGCCGCGACCGTGGCGCCACCGCCCTGCGACCAGCCATAGATGATGGCCCGGCGGTCCGGCCCGGAGAGGCCCATGGCGCCCGCCGCGCGGATCGCGTTGATCGCATCCCGCCCATTGGTGGCCGCGATGGCGTATTGATGCGCCCCCGGCCCGCCCTGACCCTGGTAGTCGGTGGCAACGACGACATAGCCGCGCTGGATCATCGTCTCGATGCCGGGCACGCCGTAGTCGTTCCAGGAATTGCCCGAGGGCATGAAATACTGGTTCAGCCCCTGCGCCGGGTCCCACATCTGGGACGGGCCGCAATTGGCCGCCGTGCCGGTCGTGCCATGCGCCCAGGATATGATGGGCCGCCCCCGCGCCGGCATCTGGCCGCGGGGCGCGATCACCAGCGCCGTGGAGATGGTCGGCCGCTCCTGCACGTCGGAGGAGACATAGGCGATGCGCCAGGCCTGGGCATTCGGGATGGCGGTCGCGACCTGCTCGCGCTGCAGCACCTCGCCCAACTTGCCGCGCGGGGTGAGGCCCTGGGCGCGCTGGTAGAAGGGGGGAAGCGCCACCGGCAGCGGGGAGGCGGGGCGTGCCGCCTGGGCGGGGCGTTGCGGCTGGGCCGGTGCCTGGCCCTGGGCCCAGGCGAGCCCCGGGGCCATGGCGAGGAGCCCGGCCGAAAGCAGGCGGGCGAGCGAGGATGACATGCGGCTTTCCTTCCGGTGACCTGGCGCGTGCCTCCATTCCGGGGAGGCCTCACCCGCATCATGCACGGAAGGCGCGGCGCTCGTATTGTGATTGATCAACCCAAGCGCAACGAATACCCGCGCCGCCGGGGCGGCGCGGGCCGGGCTCAGTTCCCGATGCGCACCGAGCGCAGCGGGAAGCCGTTATCCGCCTGCTGGACGAGCTGCACATTGCTCCGCGCGGCCCAGACCACCTGCTGTTGATGCAGCGGGATATAGGCCACGTCGGATTGCAGCATCCGCGTCGCCTGCGTAATCAGTTCCTGCCGGCGGGCCGGCACCGTCTCGACGGCGATCTGCTCCACCAGGGCGTCGAAGGCGGGGTTGGAGTAACCGCCATTGTTGAATACGCCGCGGGTGCCGTCCCGCGTGCCGGCCAGGTTGAACAGCGCGTTGTGCGCGTCATAGGTGTTGGGCGTCCAACCCAGCAGGTAGAAGCTGGTGTTGTAGCGGGGCGCATTCACCTCGGCGAAGAAGCGGGCGCGGGTCTGGGCGGCCAGCGTCACGCGCACATTGATGCGCGCCAGCATGGCGACGACGGCGGTGCAGATCGCCTCGTCATTCACGTAGCGGTCATTCGGGCAATCGAGCGTGACGCCGAAGCCGTTGGGGTAGCCCGCTTCCGCCAGCAGGCGGCGCGAGGCCTCGAGGTCGAGCGGCAGACGCGTGTCGTTGGCTTCGAGGAAGCCGTTGACGCCGGGTCCGAAGATCTGGCCGGTGGGGCGGCCCTGGCCGCGCATCACGCGGGCCGTGATCGCCTGCACGTCAATCGCCTGGTAGACGGCGCGGCGCACGCGCACATCCTGGAAGGGGTTGCGGCCGCGCACGTCGCTCTTCAGCAGCTCGGCGCGGTTCTGGTCCATGCCGAGATAGATGGTCCGCAGCTCCGGCCCCTGGATGATGCGGAGATTCGGCGTGCGGCCGATGCGCTCCATGTCCTGCGGCGGCACGGTGTAGACCATGTCCACCTCGCCCGAGAGCAGGGCCGCGACGCGCGTCGCGTCATTGGCGATGACGCTGAATTCCACGCGCGTCAGGTTGTGCGTGGGCGTGTCCCACCAGAGCGGGTTGGGCGCCAGCACCGTGCGGCGATCGGGCTCGCGGCTCACCAGCAGGAAGGGGCCGGTGCCCATGGCGTTGCGGGTCGCGAAGTTTTCCTCGCGCGAGGTGAGGTCGGCCACGCGCTGGGAATTGTTCCGCTCCAGCCAGGCCTTGCTCATGATACCGAAGCTGGTGAGTTCCTCAGGCAGGATGGGGCTGGGCACGCGGGTGATCAGGTCCACGGTGAAGTCGTCCACCTTCCGCACCTCGGCCACGGCGGCGAAGTAGGAGGTGATGTTGGAGCCCGGGCCGCGGGCGCGGGCGATGGAAAACACCACGTCATCGGCGGTGAAGGGCGTACCGTCCGAGAACCGGACATTGCGGCGGAGGTGGAAGCGCCAGACTGTCGGCTCTGCCTGCTCCCAGCGCTCGGCCAGGGCCGCTTCGAGGCGGAGGTTGCGGTCACGCCGGATCAGGGGCTCGTAGATATTGGCGTTGAAGGTGAGCAGGAAGGTCTCGGACCGCGTGTAGGGGTCCATCGAGTTGACGTCGCCGTCATTGGCCCAGCGGAACAGGTTGGCCTGCGCGGGGGCGAGGCCGAGGCTGACGGCAAGCGCCGCCGCGGCCAGGATGGGACGGAACATGGAACTCTCCCGAAAACGAAAATGCCGGCGCAGGCTAGACCTGCACCGGCATCGTGACGAGTGGGAGGGACGCCGAAATCAGGCGGCGCGGAAGGCCACGGGCAGGCTGGCGACGGCGCTGTCGATCAGTCCGGCGTCCGCCGCGGCATCGTGACGGGCCACGATGATGTCGCGGACGGCGATGGTGGCGATCTCGGCCGCGGCGTTGCGGACTTCGGTCACGGCGCTCGCCTCGGCGGCGGCGATGCGGTCCATCGCCATCCGCTCGCGGCGGCGGGCCGCGGCCTCGGCCTCGGCGGCGGTGGCGGCGGCCAGGCGCAGCGCCTCGGCCTGGGCGCGCTCGATCATGGCGGCGGCCTCGGCGATGGCGGCCTCACGCTCGGCGCTGGCGCTGGCCAGCATGGACTCGGCCTCGGCGCGCAGCCGGCTCGCCTCCTCCAACTCGGCGCGGATGCGGTCACCACGCGCGTCGAGCATGGCCGTGGCGCGGCTCCAGGCCGTCTTGCCCACCAGCAGGACAAAGATGACGAAGCTGGCGGCGACCCAGAATTTCGGATCCTGCAACATCAGCGGGCTCCCTGGCTGGCGGCGCGGTCCACGGCGGCCGTCACGTCATTCGCGGGGGCCGCGATGGCGAGGCGGGCGAGCATGGCCGTCGCGGTCTCACCGGCGACTTCGCGCAGCGCGCCCATCGCCTGGTCCCGCGCGGCGCGGACCTGCTGCTCGGCCTGCGCCACCTGGGCGGCAAGCTTCGCGTTGATTTCGGCGGCCTGGGCTGCCGACTTGGCCTGCGCCTCGACCATGGCGGCCGCGATGGCGGCCTGGGCCTCGGCGCGGGCCGCCGCGGTGGCGGCCCGGATCTCGGCAAGGGCCGCCTCACCGGCCGCCTGGGCGTCCCGGGCGGCGTTGAGATCGGCCGCGATGCGCGCAGCGCGTTCATCCAGAACAGACGCCACCTGCGGCAGCGCGTAGTTCTTCAGGACGAAAAAGAGAAAGCCAAAGATGATCAGCAGCCAGACCAGCTTGCTCATCATCAGTGGGTTGGCGAAATCGAGCTGCGGCATGTGATCGTCCTGATACTGAAAGACAAAAAGGCGGGGCGCGTGGCCCCGCCCCTATGCACTCAGGCGAACAGGATGAGGAAGGCGATCAGCAGCGCGAAGAGCGCCACGGCTTCCGTCAGCGCGAAGCCCAGAATGCCGATCGGGAAGACCACGTCACGGGCGGCCGGGTTGCGAGCCACGCTGGAGATCAGCGAGGAGAAGATGTTCCCGATGCCCAGGCCCACGCCGAACAGCGCGATAACGGCAATGCCAGCCCCGAGGGCCTTGGCGGCAGCAACTTCCATATTCTCAATCCTTCTGTTTGCTGAGAAGCGGGTGTGGACGACGCCGGCTTAGTGCAGGTGCACCGCGTCGTGGAGGTAGATGCAGGTGAGGATCGCGAACACGTAAGCCTGCAGGAACGCGACCAGCACTTCGAAGCCGACCAGCGCGACGTTGATCGCGAGCGGCATGACGGCGATGAAAGGCCCGACCGTGCCCAGGCCCGCCAGCATCACCACGAAGGTGGCGAAGACCTTCAGCATCACGTGACCCGCCACCATGTTGGCGAAGAGACGGATGGAGAGGCTGATCGGGCGGGAGAGGTATGAGACGATCTCGACCGGAATGATGATGGGTGCCAGCCAGATCGGCGCACCCTCGGGGAAGAAATAACCCAGGAACTTCTTGCCATGCAGCGAGATGGCGACCGCCGTGATCAGGATGAAGACGATCATGGCCATGACGAAGGTCATGCTGATGTGGCTGGTGTAGGTGAAGGCGTAGGGAAAAAGGCCCAGCATGTTGCCGAACAGGATGAACATGAAGAGCGTGAAGACGAAGGGGAAGAAGCGGCGGCCTTCATGGCCGATCTGCGCCACCACCATGTCGTCAATGAAGCCGTAGGCGCTTTCCGCCAGGCTCTGCACACGGCCCGGAACGATGGCGCGGCGGCGCATGCCCCACATCATGAGGGCCACGATCAGCCCGCCGGCGATGGCCATATAGAGGTTCGATTGCGTGAAGCCGACCGAGCGGCCGACGGCGCCGAGCGCGGGCGCCAGATCGAACTGACTGAGCGCGTCAATCGCTTTCCCCTCAACGGCCACCGCGCACCTCCAGCAAAAAACCGATCAATCCTTGCGAGCACCGGGGCGGGGCGTGAACAGGCGATAAACGTTCAGCACACCGGCGGCGGCCCCCAACACGAAAAACACCAGGAAGAGCCAAGGCCAGGTGCCGAGCCACCGGTCCAGCATGAGGCCAAGCCCCACGCCCACCACCAGTGCGGAGACGACCTCCACCCCGGCCCGGAGACCAAACCCCCAGGAGGACGTCGGGAGCCCGCCTTGTCCAGCCTCCGGCTTGTCGAGACCTTGACGGTCCCGCGCGGCCTCGAGGCGACGCTTCAGCGAATCCCGGTTGTCCACCATGGCTCCTTCCTTGCAGTTTTCATTGGAAGGCGAGGCTGCCTCTATGGCGGCGCAGCATGACTGTCAAGCGCGCGAAGCCGCCAAAATCTACCCTTCCGCCATCGCCACGGCCTCGCCCAGATCCACCGAAAGCAGACGGGAAACGCCGCGTTCCTGCATGGTGACGCCGAACAGGCGGTGCATCCGCGCCATGGTCAGCGCGTGGTGCGTGACGATCAGAAAGCGCGTCCCCGTCTCGGCCATGTTGTCCAGCAGGTCACAGAGCCGTTCCACATTGGCGTCGTCCAACGGTGCATCCACCTCGTCCAACACGCAGACGGGCGCCGGGTGACAGCGAAACACCGCGAAAATCAGCGAAAGCGCGGTCAGCGCCTGCTCGCCGCCCGAAAGCAGCGACAGGGCGGAAAGCTTCTTGCCCGGCGGCTCCGCATAGATCTCAAGCCCCGCCTCCAGCGGGTCCTCGCTGCCGACGAGCGCCAGATGCGCCCGGCCGCCGCCGAAGAGCTTGCCGAACAGGGCGCGGAACTCGCGGTCCACCTGGTCGAAGATGGCGCGCAGCCGCTCCCGCGCCTCGCGGTTCAGATGGCCGATGGAGCCGCGCAGCTTGGCGATGGCGGAGGCCACCTCCTCCCGGTCACGATTTATGCCGGCGATGCGGGCCTCCAGCTCCTCCAGCTCCGTCTCGGCGCGGAGGTTGACGGGGCCGACCTCCTCCCGCTCGCGGATCAGGCGCTCGGCCCGGCGGCGGGCGCGGTCCTCGGCGGCGTCGGAGATGTCATCCGGCGGGGCTGGCAGCTCGGCCGATTCGCCGAGGCGCTCCAAGATGCGAGCGGCCAGCGCCTCGCCGGCCTGAAGGGCGGAGTCGCGCGCGGCTTCGGCGCGGAGTGCCGCCTCGCGAGCCTGGACCAGGGTGGCTTCGGCGCCGCGGCGCACCTCCTCGCGCTCCCGCGCACGCGCCTCGGCGGCGTCGAGCGTGGCGCGGGCGGCGGTGTGGGCAGCCTCGGCCGCCTCCAGGCGGCGCGTGGCTTCCGCGGCGGCCCCCGCCACGCGCTCGGGAAGCAGCTTCGCGGCCTCGCGCCGGGAAAGCGCCTCGGCGCGGCGGGATTCGAGGCCGGCGAGGCGCTGGCTCGCATCCTGCAGGCGCTGCGCCCAGGCGGCACGCTCGGCCAGCGCCGCCTCGCGCCGGGCGGCGAGGCCCTCGCGCTCGCCCTTGAGCGCCAGGGCCCGGCCGCGCATCTCGGCCGCCTTGCCGCGAATGCCGGCCAGCGCCAGGCGCGCCTGGTCCACTTGAGCGCGGGCCTCGCCCAGATCCGGCAGGGCCTGGCGGGCGGCGCGGGCGGTGGCCAGCGCCGCATCCGCCTCGGCCGATTCGGCGGCCAGGCGCTCCTGCTGGGGAATGAGGGCGGCGAGCTGCGCCTCAGCGGCATTGTGCCGGCTGCGCAGGCCGGCCTGTTCGGAGCGCGCGCGGGCCAGCGCCGCCTCGGCCTGCCGCCGGGCCTCGCGAGCGGCGGCTTCGGCGGCCTGGGCCCGGCGCGCCTCCTCGGCCTCGCCCGCGAAGCCCAGCACGGCGGGGCTGGCGGCGAGCAGCGCCTCCGCCTCGGTCAGCGCGGCTTGCGCCTCGGCCGCCTCTTCCGTCATGCGCTGGGCCTGGGCCTTGTGCTCGGCGAGTCGCCGTTCGGCCGCGGCCAACTGCGCGGCAAGTTCGGCGGCGCGGGCCTGGGCGCGCGAATGGGCGGGCTCGGCCGCGTTGCGGGCGCTGCGCGCCTGCTCCTCTGCGGCCTGGGCGCGGGTCTCGGCGGCGGCGGCGTCGGCACGGGCCTGTTCGGCGGCGCGCGCGGCAGGCGCCGCCTCGGCAAGCCGCGCCTCGGCCTGGCGCAGCCGGGCCAGGTTTTGCAGCCGCGCGGCCCCCGCCTTGGCCGCGCCAGGCGCCAGCACATAGCCATCCCAGCGCCACAGCGCACCGGAGCGCGCCACCAGCGCTTGCCCCGGCCGCAGCGCGGCCTGGAGCGCCGCGCCATCCTCGACGAGCCCAATCTGCGACAGCGCCCGCGCCAGTTCGGGCGGGGCGCCGACCAGCCCGGCCAGCGGCTCGGCGCCCTGCGGCAGCGGCGGCGCGGATTCGAGAGGCGGCAGGGCGCGCCAGAAGCGGTTGGCGCCGCTGCCGCGCCCGCCCTCTAAACCTTCACCGAGGGCGGCGCCCAGCGCCGCTTCCAGCCCTTCGGGGATCGAGAGCGTGCGCGCAATGGGTTCTGCCTCACCCGCCGCATCGCCGGCGGCGGCGCGGAGCCCCTGCAACTCCGCCTTGAGGCGGGATTCGAGGGATTGCGCCGTCCCCTCAGCCGCGCGGGCGGCGGCGGCCTCGCGGGCGGCGGCCTCGCGCGCCGCGCGGGCGGCGGTGAGGCGCGCCTC
>JBHYCX010000003.1:0-598441 GCA_051861325.1 Roseococcus sp. | reverse complement strand
CTCTGAGCCAGGATCAAACTCTCAGGTTCATCATCCATCAGCACCCAAAGGCACCAACAGACCAACCAACCCATCCCAAAACCCACCACATAAAAACAAATCACAATAAAAACATCATCACCACCAAGACCAAAACACATAACCAACACCAACAGACCTCTCAGCCCGCAGCGCCAACCACGCATCCCAATCCAGACAGCAAATCAATAACCATCTGCACAACAGATTTAATTGTGAAACAACTTGGCCGGACTTGCGTCCGGCCAACCGAACCACTGAGGTTTCCCTGTGTGGTGGGCGGGCTTCCTACCGGGTCACCCCGGAGCCGTCAAGCGGCTTGTTTCTCGGCCCGACCGGCGGGGTCGCCCCCGTTCGTCGTGGGGCGGTATCTATGGGCCCCGCCCCAAACTGTAAACCCCCGTTGCATGTGACAGAGGCATGGCAGCCATGAGCGGCTATGCGCCAGTCTCCGCTATGGCCTTCACCTCAAGCCCATCCAGCCCCTCGGTCACCTCCAGGGAATCTCCAGCTTTCACCGTGCCTTCCAGCAGCATGCCGGCCAGCCGGTCCTGCAGGTTGCGCTGGATCACCCGCTTCAGCGGCCGTGCGCCATAGACCGGGTCATACCCTGCCTCGGCCAGCCAATCCCGCGCCGCCTCATCGAGGCTGAGCGTAATCTTCCGGTCTTCCAGCAGTTCCCGCAGGCGCCCCAGCTGGATCTCGACGATCCGGCCCATATCCTCCCGCGCCAGACGCCGGAACAGCACGACCTCGTCCAGCCGGTTGAGGAATTCCGGGCGGAACCGCTCGCGCACCGCCCGCATCACGGCGGGCCGCGCCTGCTCCACCTCCGCCCCTTCCGGCAGTTCGGAAATCGCCTGGGAGCCGAGGTTGCTGGTCAACACGATGATGCAATTGCGGAAATCCACCGTCCGCCCCTGCCCATCGGTCAGCCGCCCGTCATCCAGCACCTGGAGCAGGATGTTGAACACATCCTCATGCGCCTTCTCGACCTCGTCGAAGAGGATCACCTGGTAGGGCCGGCGCCGCACCGCCTCGGTCAACGTGCCGCCCTCCTCGTAGCCGACATAGCCCGGGGGCGCGCCGATCAGCCGGGCGACGGCGTGCTTCTCCATGAACTCGCTCATGTCGATCCGAGTCATGGCGCGATCATCGTCAAATAGAAACGAGGCAACGGCCTTGACCAGTTCCGTCTTGCCGACGCCGGTCGGCCCCAGGAACAGGAAGCTGCCGATTGGGCGGTTCGGGTCCTGCAATCCGGCGCGGGCACGCCGCACCGCCTTGGACACCGCCTCCAGCGCCTCCTCCTGGCCCACGACGCGCTGACGCAGCTCATCCTCCATGCGGAGCAGCTTGGCGCGTTCGCCCTCCAGCATCTTCTCGACGGGAATGCCGGTCCAGCGGCTGACAACGCCGGCGATGCCCTCCTCGGTCACCGCCTCGTTCACCAGCTTGGCGCCCCCACCACCGGCCTCGGTGATCTGCTTCTCCAGGGTTGGGATGGTTGCGTAACGCAGCTCGGCGGCCTTGTTCAGGTCACCGCGGCGCTCGGCCAGCTCCTGCTCGGTGCGCGCCTGGTCCAGCTGCTCCTTCAGCTTCTGGCTCTCCACCACCGCGCCCTTCTCCGCCTCCCAGGTCGCGGTCATGGCCGCACTGCGCTCGGCCAGCTCCGAGAGCTCAGCCTCCAGCTTCACCAGCCGTTCCCGCGACGCCGCATCCTCCTCGCGCTTCAGCGCCTCGCGCTCGATCTTCAGTTGCAACAGCCGGCGGTCCAGCTCGTCCAGCTCCTCGGGCTTGCTGTCCACTTCCATCCGCAGGCGGGAAGCCGCCTCATCCACCAGATCAATCGCCTTGTCGGGCAGGAATCGGTCGGTGATATAGCGGTTGCTGAGCGTGGCGGCGGCCACCAGCGCGCCATCGGTGATCCGCACGCCGTGGTGCAGCTCATATTTTTCGCGGATGCCGCGCAGGATGCTGACCGTGTCGGCCACGCTCGGCTCGCCCACCATGACGGGTTGGAAACGACGCGCCAGCGCCGCATCCTTCTCGATATGCTTTCTGTATTCATCGAGCGTGGTCGCGCCAATGCAATGCAGCTCGCCCCGCGCCAGCGCCGGCTTCAGCAGGTTGGACGCATCCATCGCGCCATCCGCCTTGCCCGCGCCGATCAGCGTGTGCAGCTCATCAATGAACAGGATGACCTGGCCGGCCGCGTCTTCGACTTCCTTGAGGAGGCCCTTCAGCCGCTCCTCGAATTCGCCGCGATACTTGGCGCCGGCGACCATGGCGCCGAGATCCACCGACATCACGCGCTTGTTCTTCAACGCCTCTGGCACGTCGCCCTTGGCGATTCGGATGGCCAGGCCCTCCACGATGGCGGTCTTGCCGACGCCCGGCTCGCCGATCAGCACCGGGTTGTTCTTGGTGCGGCGGGCCAGCACCTGGATGGCGCGGCGGATCTCCTCGTCGCGGCCGATCACGGGGTCGAGCTTGCCGGTCCGCGCGGCCTCGGTCAGGTCACGGGCGTATTTCTTCAGCGCGTCGAAGCTCTCCTCCGCCGCGGGTGCATCCACCTTGCGGCCCTTGCGGAGCCGCGTGATGGCCTCCTCCAGTGCCTCGGGCGTGGCGCGGCCGGCCTTCAGCGCCCGCGATGCCGCGCTGTCGGCGATGGCGAGGCCCAGCAGCATGCGGTCCTGCGCGACATAGGCGTCGCCCGCCTTGGTCGCGGCTTGTTGCGCGGCATCCAGCGCGCGCACAAGATCCGGCGTGAGTTGCGGCGCCTGACCGGCACCCCCGCCCTGCACCGCGGGAATTTTCCGCAGCTCGGCCTCGATGGCGCCGCGCACGGCATTGGTATCGCCGCCCGCCGCGGCGATCAGGCCGGCCGCGGCCCCCTGCTCGTCATCCAGCAGTGCCTTGAGCAGATGCCCTGGCGTAAGCTGCTGGTGATACTCGCGAATCGCGATGGTCTGGGCGGCCTGGATGAAACCCCGGGCGCGCTCGGTGAACTTTTCGATATCCATTTTAGTCCCTCCTGGAGGCGACAGATCCGGCGGCACCCCCGATCGGGCAGCACCACCTTGCTCATAGTGTGGGAACGCGCGAGCCTTGGATTCAAGGGCAAACGGGAGCTGAGCCATGCGCGTCGAACACATCTACCGCTACCCCGTGAAGGGTTTCTCCGCCGAGGCGCTGGAGGAAGTGACGCTCAACCCCGGCGAATGCCTGCCGCATGACCGCCGCTTCGCCCTCGCCCAGGCCGATAGCGGCTTCGACACCGCCGCCCCCGTCTGGATGCGCAAGACCAACTTCGCCTGCCTCATGGCCAATGCGCGGCTGGCCAAGCTGCACACCGCCTATGACCCCATGACGGGCGACTGGGTGATCCGCCCGGTGGGTAGCGAGGCCTTCATCGCCAATATCCACACCGAGGCGGGCCGCGCGGCGGCCGAGGAATGGCTCACACAGTTCATGGCCGAGGAGGCGCGGGGAAGGCTGCGCTTCGTCGAGGCGCCCGGCTACAACTTCACCGACATCCCGCAGAAATCCGTCTCGATCATTTCGCTCGCCAGCCTGCACGCGCTGGAGCGCGCGGCGGGCATGCGGCTCGATGCCATCCGCTTCCGCGCCAACATCTACGTCTCCGGCGGCAAGGAATGGGGCGATTTCGACCTGATGGGCCAGGAGATCCAGCTCGGCCAGGCCAAGTTGCGGGTCTGGAAGCGCATCGTCCGCTGCCCCGCGACCGAGGTGAACCCCGAGACGGCCGAGCGGGACGCCAAGCCGCCCCGCGTGCTGCGCGAGCATTTCGGCCATGCCGACCTCGGCGTGCAGGCCGAGGTGCTGGAGGGGGGTCGCGTCGCGGTCGGCGATGCGCTCGAGGCGCTGGCGCCCACATGAAACGCGAAGAAGGAGAACACGCGATGAGGAAGTCGTCCCTGGCCATGCTCGGCCTGTCTGCCGCCCTGCTGGCCGGCTGCGCGGCTGTGCCGCCCGGCGCCAGCCTGCCCGCCGGCTCGCCCGGCTCGCCGCTGGATGCCAGCGGCCGCGCCATGGGACCATTCCGGGGCCCGGCCTTCGAGGTGCGGCCGGACGTCTCCATCACGAGCTGCCTCGTCGTCTATCACACGGGCGCGGATTTCCCGTTCTCGCTGCAGACGCCGGGCTCCCTGGTGGCGATGGGCGGCCAATGCCCCTCCACCTTCTGGCAGGCAACGGCCGCCAATGCCGAGGATCTCGGCCTGCGCGGGCGAGTGAACATCGCGGGAATCGGCCAGTGCCTCCTGCCGCAGGGGCCCTCCCGCATAGGCGCCGCGCCGGGTTGCTACTGACCAGGCCGCGGGCCGGGGCGCCTCAGCTCTCCGGCCCGTCCTGAATCCATTGCAGGGGCGCCACCGCGAGCGCGGCCACCACCCGCAGCAGGGGCAATTGCGCCGCCGTATAATGCCCGGCCGTGTGCAGGAGGTTGAGCGCGCCCAGCGTGTGCCCGTTCCAGCGGATCGGCACGTTCACGCAGGATTCGCAGCCGAGCGAGAGAATCAGCGCATGATCCGGGAAGGCGCGGATGATGTCCTCGCGGTTGTGGCAGAAGCGCGCCTCGCCGGCCTCCACCACGCGACGGAAATAGTCGCTACCGCGCTGCACCGGCTTGTAGCCGCCCACGGGGTATTCGACCGGCCGGCTGGAATGGTAGCGCCGGTTCATGGTGCGCGATTCGTCCAGCACCAGGACGGTGAAGAGGCGATGGCCCACCAGGCTCGCCAGCGCCGCATCCAGGGCGGCCAGGCCCACCCCGGGCTGGCCGGGTGCCGCCAGGGCCTGGGCAAGATCCTCCAGCGTCATCGCGCCGACCGACCGCGTTGCATGCCCGGACCTCCCCCTCGCCGTTTCGCGGGAGCATGGGCCGGGGCGGGTCAAAAGAAAACCGGGCAAAAAGAAACGGGCCGGTTGGTTGTCCAACCGGCCCGTGGCCCGCGAGGGACCAGTCTGGCTTCGGCTTGCCGGGAAATAGCCTCCACCTGATGCCGCTAGCGAAGGCCCTCGCGGGTCGCATGGCGGCCTGGGAAGATTGCCTCCCCCTTCCCTGCCGAGAGGTGGGAGGATTGTGAACTCGGAGCAATTGCGAGTTGAGAACTCGGAAACGTGGACAGATGAAATGTCAGATTTACGTGACAGTTATGGACCTGGATTTCGCAACGAATCAGCGCTTTGGCAGGCCCGGCCTCAGGCTCGGCGAGAAGCATCCCGGAACATCGGTTGCGCGCCCAAGCATGAGCTGCCCGCGCCGCCTGACAGGCCGCGGAAAAAGCATTTTAGCGCGTGACACGCTTCCAGGTGAGAACCAGCACATCGCGGCTCGAAGGCAGCGCCGGCTCCAGCGGCTCCACCGGCGTCACCCCATGCATCACCCGCTGGTCGTCCAGGAGGGCGAGGTCCAGCAGACCGTCCAGAGTGAAGCGCGCATGCTCGGCACCCGCGTCATCCGTCACCAGCGTCTCGCCGCCCGTCAGATTGGTGCGGGCCAGCATGGCGATGAGGACCACGTCCACCCCGTCATGATGCACACCCTCCGGCGTCGGCAGGCCGGGCGTGCCGGGTGCGGCCTCGACACGGAACTGGTGCATCTCGACAAACCAGGGCGTGCCAGGGTGCAGCCCGTCGGCCACGCCGCGGCCGAGATCGAGCAGCCCGGCGCAGACCGGGTTCAGCGCCACCGCATCCTCGACCGGCGCGAACCAGCGATCCACACCGCCATTGAGCTTGTTGTGGACCGAGGCCTGGAAATGCGGCCGGTGCAGGCCGCGGCGATGCCCCACCTCGCCCGGCAGGGCCAGGAAATTGGCCAGGCGGCGGCGCCGATAGCGCCCGCCATCAGCCATGAAGCCGTCCCTCTCCAGCCGCTGCCAGCTCTCCGCGAAATGCCTGAGGGCCGCCTCGGGCGCGCCCAGCAGTGCCTGCGTCGCCTCCGGCCGCAGCCGGGCGAAGCCGCGCGCCCCGACCTCGGCCTGTACCTGCGCCCGCGCCGTCACGACGCGTCGCCGATCGGCGGTGCCTCGCTCACGCCGGCCAGCACCTCGGCCACGTGGCGCACACGGATGGCACTGCCCTCGCGCTTCAGGCGGCCCGCCATGTTGAGCAGGCAGCCGAGGTCACCCGCCAGCAGCGTGTCCGCGCCGGTGGCGGCGATGTCGCTGACCTTGTCGCTGACCATGCGCGTCGAGATCTCGGGATACTTCACGCAGAAGGTACCGCCGAAGCCGCAGCAGATCTCGGGCTCGGCCATCTCAACCAGCCCCAGCCCCTGCACGCTCTCCAGCAGGCGGCGGGGCTGCGCCTTCACGCCCAGCTCGCGCAGGCCCGAGCAGGAATCATGGTAGGTGACGGTGCCGTCGTAGCGCGCCTCGACATGCGTCACCTTCAGCACATCCGTGAGGAAGGAGGTGAGCTCATGCGTCTTGGCCGCGAGCGCCTCCGCCTGGCCGCGCGCTTCGGGGTCATGCTCGGCGAAGAGGCTGGGGTAGTGGTGCGAGATCATGCCGGCGCAGGAGCCGGACGGGGCCACCACGTAATCGTAGGGGAGAAAGGCCGCGATCACCTGCCGCGCGATCTCCTGCGCGCTGGCGCGGTCGCCCGAGTTGAAGGCGGGCTGACCGCAACAGGTCTGCGCGAGGGGAACCACCACCTCGCACCCAGCCTCCTCCAGCAGCTTGATCGCGGCGAAACCAACCGCGGGCCGGTAGAGATCCACCAGGCAGGTGACGAACAGGGCAATGCGGGGCTTGGACATGCGGGGAGCCTAGCGGCGTTCGGCCCGTCCGGAAATCACCCGGGCGCGGCCCAGCCATGCGGGCGGCGGATCAGCCGGCCCAATTCAACCGGGGAGATCAGCCACTGCGCGTGGCGGTCAGCTTCCAGGTCGGGTCCTTGGCGGTGAGGTCGCGCTGGAAGGTCCAGATGTCGATCACCTCGGTGATGGCGTCCGAACCCGCGACGATCTCGCCGCCCCGGCCCGTGGTCATGTTCACCTGGTCGGAGACGAAGCGGACCGTGACATCGGCGACGCTGCCGCGCAGCTCCGCACCCTCCAGCGCCATCTCGTGCATGGAGCGGATCTCGGTGCGCTGGGTCTCGCCCGCCGTTTCGCGGCCGGCGACGGCCTGCTCGAAGCCGGAATAGGTCTCGTCCGAGAGCAGCGCGCGCAAGGTCTGCCGGTCGCCCTGGGCGAAGGCGCCGACGATCATGCGGAAGGCGCCCTCGGCGCCGTCCAGGAAGCCATTGGGCGAGAAGCTCGGGTCCTGCGCGACGATCTGGGTGAGCGTCTGGCCCACCGGGCTCTGCGGGCTGGGCAGGTTGCGGCGGGCGCCGCCGCCGCGCGCGGGCGCCACCTCATCGGCCACGCCTTCGACGCGGGCGGCGCGGGCATCGGGCATGCCGGGCGCCTGGGGTGGCCGCTCGAAGCCCTGCCGCTTGCCCAGCACGCCGCGCAGGCGCAGGACCAGGAAGGCCGCGACCATGGCGAAGAGAATCAGATCAATCGGAAAACCGCCCTGCATTGGGACCTCCAGTGGCTCTTCTACTTAGTCACGGCATGGACCAGCCGCAACGCCCCCGTCACGGATTCTCCGCCCGCCGGCCCCTTCCGGCGCGCTTGCGGCGGGCGGGGCCGCCCGCTACCCAGGGGCATGATCTTCCTGCGCCACGGTCAATCCGAGTTCAACCTGCACTTCACGGCGACCCGCCGTGATCCCGGGATCGTGGACCCCAGGCTCACGCCGCTCGGCCATGAGCAGGCGGCCCGCGCGGCCGAGGCACTGGCCCGCCGCGACCTTCGCCGCATCATCGTCTCCCCCTACACCCGCGCGCTGGAGACGGCGACGCCGGTGGCCCGGGCGCTCGGCCTGCCGCTGACGGTCACGCCCACTGTGCGGGAGCGCTACGCCTTCACCTGCGACGTGGGCTCGCCCGTCAGCCAGCTCCGCGCCGCCTGGCCCGAGGTCGGCTTCCACGCCATCGAGGAGGTCTGGTGGCCCGCCATCGAGGAACCGGCCGAGCAGATCGAGGCCCGCGCCCGGCTGTTCCGGGCCGAGATGGCCGCACTGGATGACTGGGCGCACACCCTGGTCGTCTCGCATTGGGGCTTCATCCTGGCCTTCACCGGCCAGTCGGTAATGAATGGCGACATGATCGAGACGGACCCGACCGCGGCGCATCCCGAGCAGGTGGTCTGGAAGCACCACTGACGCGCGCCTCCTTGGCTCTTCCCTTCGCCGCCGATTGCGGCGAGGCTCCGGGCAACGACAAAGGAGGACCGCCATGACCATCACCCGCCGCGCCACCCTCGCCCTGCCGGGCGCCCTTCTGGCCGCGCCCGCTCTCGCCCAGGCCGACTGGCGGCCCGGCCAGCAGATGCGCATCGTCGTGCCCGCGGCCCCCGGCGGCACGACCGACATCATGGCCCGCATGCTCAGCGCCCATCTGCAATCGCGCTTCGGCACCACCGTGGTGGCGGAGAACCGCTCGGGCGGGGGCGGCACCATCGGCACGCTGGAAGTGGTGCGCGCCCCGGCGGACGGCCTCACGCTGCTCTCGGGCAATATCGGGCCGCAATCCATCGCCTATTCGCTGTTCCGCAACCTGCAATACCGGCCGGAGCAGTTGCAGCCCGTGGGCAACATGATCCGTGGCCCCAATGTGCTGCTGCTGCATCCGAGCATCCCGGCCAATACCGTCCCCGAATTCGTGGCGCATCTGAAGCGCAACCCGGGGCGGCTCGCCTATGGTTCCTCCGGCGTCGGGCAGTCGCCGCATCTCTCGGGCGTGTGGTTCAACCAGTTGACCGGAACGGAGGCGACGCATGTGCCCTTCCGGGGCGCGGGCCCGCTGATGATCGACCTGATCGCCGGCAATGTGCAGTTCAGCTTCGACAACCTCACCACCTCGGTGCAGCAGATCCGCGCCGGCCAGGTGAGGGCGCTGGCGGTGACCAGCGCCGACCGCAGCGCCCAGATGCCGGAACTGCCGGCCCTGCGCGAGACCATGCCGGAACTGGCCAATTACGATGTCAGCACCTGGTTCGGCATGTTCGCCGCGACGGGCACGCCCGCGGGCGCGATCCGCACGCTCAATGCCGAGATCAACGCGCTGCTGAACACGCCCGAGACCAAGGCGCGCTTCGCCCAGATGGGCGGCGTGCCGATGCCCGGCAGCCCCGAGGATTTCGCCAATTTCGTCCAGGGCGAGATCACCAAGTGGCGCACCGTCATCCAGCGCGAAGGCCTGCAGATTGATGTTTCCTGAGGGCGCACATGACTGACCTCATCGTCACCGGCGGGGTCGTCATAACGCTCGATGCCGAACGCCGCGTCATCCCCGATGGCGCGGTGGCGCTGCGCGGCGGGCGCATCCTGGGCGTGGGCACGGCGGCCGAGATCGCCGCCCGCTTCCCGGACCCCACCCGCGTGCTGGATGCGCGCGGCAAGGCAATCCTGCCCGGCCTGATTGATACGCACGCCCATGCGGGGCACGGCCTGGTTAAGACCATGGGCAATGGCACCGCCGACTGGAGCGAGGCCTGCCGCGTGATCTATTCCAGCGCCTCGCCCGCCGAATTCTGGTTCGCCGAGGCGCGGCTCGCTGGCCTCGAACGCCTGAAGGCGGGTGTCACCACGGGCGTGTCCGTCCTTGGCGGCGGGGACTGCATCATGCGCCTCGACACGCCCGCCGCCGGCGAGGCCCGGGCGCGCGCCATCGCCGAGATCGGCATTCGCGACATCATGGCGGTCGGCCCCCGCCGCCCGCCCTTCCCGCATGACTTCGTGATGGAGGATGGCAGCACGCGCGCCATCCGCTTCGAGGACATGCTGGAGACCATGGGCCTGCTGTTCGAGCGCGTGCATGATCGCGGCCGCATGCGCCTCTGCACCTTCATGCCGGTCTATCGGGAAGCGACGCATGACGCGGCGCTGGTGGCCGAGATCAAGGCGCAGGGTCGCGCCGTACGGGAACTCGGCGCCCACTACAAGGCGCGCTTCCACCAGGATGGGCACCGCAGCAACAGCATCGCCATGGCGGACGCCATGTTCGAGCTGCTCGGCCCCGATGCCTTCCTCTCCCACTGCACCGACCTGACAGCGGAGGACATCGCGACGCTGGTGAAGACCGGCGCGCATGTCATCCACAACCCGACCGCCATCGCCGCCGTGCGCGGCTTCTGCCCCGTGGTGCAACTGCTGGATGCCTGCGTGAACGTGGCCGTGGCGAGCGACGGCACGGCGCCCGACCGCAGCGGCGACATGTTCCGCCACGCCTTCGAGGCGATGCGCTACGCCCAGCGCGCCGCCCGCGACGACAGCCTGCTGCCGCCCGGCCGCGCGCTGGAGATGATCACGGTGGATGCCGCCGCCGCCCTCGGCATGGCGCGCGAGATCGGCAGCCTGGAAGAAGGCAAGCGCGCGGACCTCATCACGGTGGACCTCACCGCACCGCACATGGTTCCGGCCAACATGCCGGTCTGGCGCGTGGTCTGCTACGCGACCGCCGCCGATGTCCGGGATGTGGTGGTGGGCGGCGAAGTGCTGATGGAAGGCCGGCACCTCGCGCATCTGGACGAGGCGGAGATCGTGGCGGCGGCCGAGGCGGAGGCGGCGCAGATGCTGCGCCGCTCGGGCCTCGCGCACCTCGCCGTCGAGGACCCGGGCTGGCGGCGCACGCGGCGTTAGGTAAGCTGGATCGGAACACGAGGTTCCGCGCTTGCCGCTCTGGGTCGCCATCACCATCACCGCCGCGCTGTTCCAGACCTGGCGCACCGCCCTGCAACAGCGCCTGCGCGGGCAATTGTCGCTGAACGGGGCTGCGGTGGTCCGCTACCTCTACGGCGTGCCCTTCGGGCTGATGATCCTTGGCAGCTACTGGTTGGTGTTCGGCGGCAGCTTCGGCATGCCCACCCCCTATTTCCTGCTGCTCTGCGCGCTGGCCGGCATCACGCAGATCTTCGGCACCAACCTGCTCATCGCCTCCTTCGCGCCGCGCGGCTTCGCGGTGGGGACGGCCTATTCCAAGACCGAGGCGGTGCAGGCCTCCATCATCGCCGTCATCATCCTGGGCGAGTTGCTCTCGCTGCTCTCCTGGCTCGGCATCGCCCTGAGCGTGACGGGGGTGATGTATCTCTCGCTCGGCGGGCGCGGCATGCGGCCGGGCGACCTCTGGCGCGCGACGCTGCAGCCGGCCGCACTCTGCGGCATCGGCGCGGGCTTCTGCTTCGCCATGACGGCGATCTGCGTCCGCAAGGCCAATTTCGAACTGCCAGGCAGTGACCCGCTGCTGAAGGCGCTGTTTTCCGTCGTGCTGACCAACATCATGCAGACGGTCATGCAGGGCGGCTGGCTGCTGCTACGCGAGCCCGCCCAGATCGGCGCCGTGTTTCGCAGCTGGCGGGACAGCGCGAAGGTCGGCGCGCTCTCGGCCGCCGGGTCCTGCTGCTGGTTCATGGGCTTCGCCCTGGCCCCGGTCGCGCTCGTGCGCGCCGTCGGCCAGGTGGAGATCGTCTTCACCCTGCTCTTCAGCCGCTTCTTCCTGGGCGAGAAGCTGAAGGCAAAGGATGTGACCGGCGCGCTGGTGGTCGTCTCCGGCGTGGTGCTCGTGCTGGCGGGCAGCCTCGGGCGTTAGTTGCAGAGGCCCAGCACCGCCGCGCGGTCCACCTGCTCCAGCGTGGCCGGCGTCCAGGCGGGCGTGCCGTCCTTGTCCACCAGCACGCTGCGCACGCCCTCGCGGAAATCCGGATGGTCATGCACCACGCTGCGCGTCAGCTTCAGCTCCTCATCGAGGCACTGGCGCAGGTTCATCGTGGCGCCGCGCTTCAGCAATTCGAGCGAGACGCTGAGGCTGGTGGGCGACATGCGCCGCAGGATCTTCACCTGTGCCTGTGCCCATTCGCCGCCATCCGCCTCCAGCGCCGCGATGATGCCGAGCACGCTGTCCTGCGCGAAGGCGTGGTCAATCAGCGCGCGGTGCGGCGCGAAGCTGGCCTCCGGCAGGGGGGCGGCGAAGCGCGCGACGACGCCGGCATCGCCGGTCTCGACCAGGGCCGCGCGCAAGGCCGGGAAGTTTTCGCGCAGCACGTAATGCGTGGCGAGGCCGGCATGCACGCAATCGGCCCCCGAAAGCCGCGCGCCGGTCAGCGCCAGCCAGGTGCCGAGTTTGCCCGGCAGTCTCGGCAGGATGTGACTGGTGCCGACATCAGGAAACAGCGCGATGGCGGTCTCGGGCATGGCGAGCAGGGCATGCTCGCTCACCACCCGCGGCCCGTTGTGGATGGCAAGGCCAATGCCGCCACCCATGCAGACGCCATCCATCAGCGAGACCCAGGGCTTCGGGAACAGCGCGATCCCTTCATTGACCGCATATTCCTCGGTGAAGAAGGCCTCCACCGGCGGGCGATCGCCGGCCACGGCGGCGGCGCGGACGGCGCGGACATCGCCGCCGGCGCAAAAAGCCCGCCCGCCCGCGCCCTCGAGCAGGACGAGCTTCACGGCCGCGTCATCCTTCCATTGCGCGATGGCGGCGGCGAAATCCCGGATCATACCAATATCCAGCGCGTTCAGCGCCTTGGGGCGGTTCATCAGGATGGTGCCGGCATGGCCCTCGCGGTTCAGGATCAGGCTCGCTTCGGTCATGTTGCTTCCTCGCTTGTCTTCCTGCGGCGGTAGCGCGCGGGGCCTGGCCTGTCCAGAAGCCTCCCTGCGAGAAGTCTTGCGGAACCCGTGCCATCCCATCAGGTTGAGCGGACGTCACCCCCGAGGAGGAAACCCATGGCATTCATTCACCGCCGCGGCCTGATGCTGGGCGCGGCCGCGCTTGGCCTCGGCACGCTCGCTGGACGGGCCCAGGCCCAGGCACCTGCCGCCGCCCCCGCCCCTGCGCCCGCCCCTGCGCCCACCCCTGCGCCCACTGGCCCCTTCACCCTGGCGCCGCTCCCCTATGGCTTCGACGCGAACGAGGCCGCGATTGATGCCCGGACGATGGAGCTGCATTGGCGCTTCCACCATGGCGGGCAGGTCGCCAACCTGAACCGCGCGCTGGTGGGGCAGGATGCCTTCGCCGCCATGCCGCTGGATCAGTTGCTGATGAACCTCTCCCGCGTGCCCGAGGCGGCGCGCGGCGCCATCCGCAACAATGGCGGCGGCCATGCCAACCACTCCATGTTCTGGGAAATCATGGGCGGTTCGGGCGGCGAGCCGACGGGCGACCTGCTGGCCGCGATCAACCGCGACCTCGGCGGCATGACGGAGTTCCGCAACCGCTTCAACGCCGCCAGCATGGGCGTCTTCGGCTCGGGCTGGGCCTTCGTGACGGTGACGCCGTCTGGCAACCTCGCCATCACGACGAAGCCCGGGCAGGACAATCCCTTGATGGACGGCCAGCGCGTGCTGATGGGCAATGACGTGTGGGAGCACGCCTATTACCTGCGCTACCAGAACCGCCGGAACGAGTATGTCTCGAACTGGTGGAACATCCTGGCCTGGGACAAGATCGCCGCCCGCTATGGCGCGGCGATGGCCGGCACGCTGCGCGTCTGAACGAAAAGAGGGGGGCCATGCCCCCCTCGATCCCTGCCACACGGAGAGGGACGCTTAGCCCTTCTTCGCCTTGAAGGCCGTGAAGTGCGGCGCTTCCTTCACGATGCGGTTTTCCATCTTGATGAGCATGCCGCCCTCGGCAGCGCCTTTCAGATAGGCGCCCCAGGCCGGGTCGGCCGCCATGGCGGCGCGGCGCTGCTCGCGGTCGCCCTGGTCCTTGTAGCCCCAGAGGTGAACCACGGTGTTCAGCTCGCCCTCGACCGTCGTGTACCAGCCCAGGCAATTCTCCAGGTATTTGAGCTGGAGGGGCCACGCCTTTTCCTCATAGAGCTTGACGAAATCCGCCATGCGGTTCGGCAGGCAGGTGTAGATGCGCAGGTCAACGATCATCAGGGTTTCCTCCAACAAGAACGCCCCATGATCCGCGAAAACCGCGAGGGGGCATAGCGCCCCCAAAGAAAGAGGGGCGGACCGCCATCGCGATCCGCCCCTCGTTGCCCTCTGGTGGCCTGGCCACCAGAGGATCAGCAGAAATCACAAGCTCAGCGCCCATCCATGACAGCGCGAAGCGATGTCACCGGGCAATATCCACCGGGACGAGATCCTGGAACCAGGATTGCGCGCTGGTGAAGTTCTGCACGCGGCGATGCATGGCGCGCGGGTTCAGGTCATGCACGATGAACAGCCAGGGCGGGTTGTCCACGATGCGCGTATGCGCCCGCGCATAGGCCGCATTGAACTCGCTCTCATTCGTCGCGCGCTCCAGGGCCGAGAAGGCGCTCTCGAACTCGGGATCGTTGAATTGCGGCCAGTTGAAGCCGTTGGGCGGCGTGAAGGCCTGCAGGAAGTAGCGGGCCATCACGCTCGGGTCGCTCGAGGGCGAGGAGGGGTTGAGCGAGAGCGAACCCGCCAGCACCGGGGCACCCGGCGGGCTGCGCGTCGCCTGCAGCAGCGTGTTCCACTCCGTCACCTCGAAGGTGACGTTCACGCCGCAGGCTTGGCGCAGGTTCTGCTGCAGGAACTCGTTCATCGGCAGCGGCAGCATCTGGCCTGAGCCCGAGGTGGAGATCATCACCTTGAAGCTCAGCGGGCGCTGTGCGTTGAAGCCGGCTTCCGCCAGCATGGCGCGGCCGCGGGCAGGGTCGAAGCTGTAGCGGTGCTGCGGTGTGCCGAAATTCGGGTCATTGGGCTTCAGCCAGCCGACCGAGGGCTCGGCCGTGCCGTTCAGCAACTGCACGAGGCCCGCGCGATCCACGCAGTAATTCAGCCCCTGGCGCACGCGCACGTCGCGGAAGGGGGTGTCCCCGCCCATCTGGAAGAACCAGGGCCAGACATGCGGATAGCTGCCGGTGGTGATGTTGAAGCCTGCCGTCCGCAGCGAGGGGATGGCGTCCGGCGGCGGCACCTCGATCCAGTCCACCTGACCGGAGCGGAGGGCAGCCAGGCGCGTCGTCGCTTCCGGCATGGGCAGCAGCAGCACGCGATCGAGGCGCGGAATGCGCGTGCGGTCCCAATACCCATCATTCTTGGACAGCTCGGCCGAGGTGCGCGGCACGAAGCGGCTCAGGCGGAAGGGCCCGGTGCCGGCCGGCGGCAGGGCTGCGACACGCGCCCAGTCCCGCCCACCATCCTCGAAGCTCTTGGGCGAGGTGAACAGGATATAGACGGCCATATAGGGGAAATAGGAGGCCACGCGGTTGGTGCGGAAGGCGATCGTCCGCTCATCCACCTTGCGGTAGCTCTCCATGATGGGGATGCGGGCGCGCGTGATGGCCGACCCTTGGGCCTCGAATTGCGGCGACTGGTTGTTGAAGTAGCGCTCGAGGTTCCAGATCACCGCATCGGCGTTGAAGGGCGTGCCGTCATGGAAGCGCACACCTTCGCGGAGCGTGAAGAGCCAGGTCTGCGGGTCGTTCGGATCCTGGCGCCAGGATTCCGCGAGGCCCGGGCGCAACCCGGCCGGCCGGTCGGCGCGCGAGAGATCCCAGAGGACCAGGCCCTCGAAGACGGGATAGCCGAGGAAGCGCATCCCCTCGAAGCCATTATTGGGCATGCCCGTCGTGGTCGGCACATCGGCCGCCGTCATGGCGATGCGCAGCGTCTTGAGCGGTGCCTGCTGCGCGATGGCGGGAAGCGCCATGAGGGCCGCGGCGAAGCCGAGCCCCATGGCCTTCAGAGTTGCGGCCTTGAGCGTGAACCTCATGAAGCGTCTCCCAGATTGGACGGCGCATGGCATCAGCGCCGACCGCTGGGTGCAAGGGGGTTCCTGCCATCGTTCCGCCCCCGGAGGCCGCCCCCTGGCCAGAAAAGCGGCAACCTGCCCCGGAAGCGGGGCCTCACCCGTCCAGCGCGTAATCCTTGAACTGCCGCTTCAGCTCGGCCTTCCAGAGCTTGCCGGTCGCGGTCATGGGCAGGCTCTCCACGAATTCCACGCGGTCGGGCATCCACCATTTCGCCACCTTGCCCTCCAGCACGGCGAGGATGCTCTCCGGCGTCGGCTCCGTGCCGGGCTTGCGGACGACCAGCAGCAGCGGCCGCTCATCCCATTTCGGGTGTGCCACGCCGATGGCCGCGGCGAGCGCCACATCGGGGTGAGCCAGCGCCAGGTTCTCCAGCGTGATGGAACTGATCCATTCGCCGCCGGATTTGATGACGTCCTTCGCACGGTCCACGATCTCGACCGCGCCAAGCGCGTCCTCGGTCACGACATCGCCGGTCGAGAACCAGCCATCATCGCTGAAGGCGGGGTCGTCGGGGTGGTTGAAGTAGCTGGCGGCGACCCAGTGGCCCTGCACCTCCAGCTCGCCAAAGGCCACCTCGTCCCGCGCGACGGGCTGGCCCGCGCTGTCGAGGATGCGGAAATCCACGCCGAAGGGCGGGCGCCCCTGCTTGCGGCTATAGTCGAGCCAGCGCGCCTCCTCCCAATCCGCCGTCTCGGCCTTGCGCGAATTGAGCGCGCCCAGCGGGCTCAGCTCCGTCATGCCCCAGGCGTGCAGGATGGGGATGCCATATTCGCGCAGGAAGCCCGCCGTGATCGCGACCGGCAGCGCCGTACCGCCGACGACGAGGCGCGGCGGCGCGGTGAACTTCCGCGACGCATCAGCCCGCAGCCAGGCCAGCAGCATGGTCCAGATGGTCGGAACCCCGGCCGAGAAGGTAACGCGCTCCTCCTCAAAGAGCTTGAACAGGCTGGCGGGATCGAGCTTCGGGCCCGGCAGCACCAGCGAGGAGCCCGCCATCGCCGAGGCATAGGGAATGGACCAGGCATTCACATGGAACATCGGCACCACCGGCATCGCCACATCCCGCGCCGAGAGCGCGAAGACATCGGCCTGGATGGCCGACATGGCGTGCAGCACCGTCGAGCGATGCGAATAGAGCACGCCCTTGGGCATGCCCGTGGTGCCCGAGGTGTAGCAGAGCGAGGAGGCGGCGCGCTCTTCCAGCAGCGGCCAGGCGAAGTCGCCATCCTCCGCCGCCATCAGCGCCGCCTGGTCGAGCACGGGCACGGGCAGGTCCGGCTTCGGCGCAGGCCCCATCAGCACCACCGCGCGCAACGAGGCCGGCAGGCGATCCGCGACGGCCTGAACCGCCGGCAGCACGGAGGGGTCCACGAAGAGCACGACGTCCTCGGCATCGGCCAGGATATAGGCGATCTGGTCCGCGAAGAGGCGCGGATTCACCGTGTGCAGCACGGCCCCCATGCCCGAGACCGCGTAATACACCTCCAGATGCGCGCGGGAATTCCAGCTCATGGTGGCGACGCGGTCGCCGCGCTTCACACCGAGCCGCGCCAGCGCATGGGCAAGGCGCCGGGCGCCGTGTTCCACCTCGGGCCAGGTGCCGCGCGTCACGCCGCCCTCGGGATCCACCGAGACGATCTTCGCCCCCTGATGATGCCGCGCCGCATGGCGCAGGATCGAGGACACGAGCAACGGGTGCTCCTGCATCAGGCCGAGCATGGGATCCTCCCTGGTGTTCTTATGGGAGCATCCTGGCGCAAGCCGGCCCGGGCCGTCCATGGCCCGCTGGCGGCGGCCCTACCAGCCCAGGCGGCGGGGGTCCCCGGCCGGGGGCGGTGCAAAGGGGCGCGGGTTGTTGGAGGGCGGCAGGTCGAAGCGGCGCGGATCATTCGGCGTCAGCTCCCGGTCCAGCACGATCTGGCCCGAGGTGGTCTGGTAGCCGCGCTGGAAGCTGGGCGGGCCGAAGGGCATGTCCGGCACGCCCGAGGATCCGGGCGAGGTGTCCACCGAACCACAGGCGCCCAGCAGGAGCAGCAGGCCGAGCGGAAGAACGCGCATCATCATCACTCCGGTCGAATATTGGCGCTGCGGATCAGCTCGCCCCACATGGTGGTTTCCCGCGCCAGAAGCTCGCGCACAGAGGCGGCGTCGCCGGTCACGATGTCCACCCCCTGCTCGGCCATGCGGGAGCGCAGGGTCGCATCTTCCGTGGCGACGCGCAAAGCCGCGCCCAGGCGCGCCAGCACGGGCGCCGGCGTGCCGGCCGGCGCGAAGAGCGCCTGCCAGAACACCGCCTCGAAGCCCGGCACGGCATCGGCCACCGGCGGCAGGTCGGGCACCAGGGCATTGCGCTCGCGGGACGAGATGGCAAGGCCGCGCGTGCTGCCCTCGCGCATCGTGGGCAGGGCTTCCAGCAGGGCCTGGAACATCGCCTGGATGCGGCCGGCGCGCAGCTCCAGCAGGGCGGGCGCGCCACCCCGGAAGGGCACATGCACCACGTCAATGCCGGTGCGGGCCACCAGCAGCGCCTGGGCCAGGTGGTTCACCGCACCCGTGCCGCTCGATCCGAAATTCACGCGGCCGGGATTGGCACGGCAATAGGCGATGAACTCCTCCGTCGTGCGCGCGGGCACGGCGGGGTTCACATGCAGCGCGAAGGCGGTGCGGAACACCATGCCGACGGGAACCAGCTCGCGCATCGGCTCGCGCGGGGTCAGGTTCGGTTGCAGCGCCGGGTTGATGGCGAGCGTCGAGGTGCCCATCAGCAGCGTGTAGCCATCGGGCCGCGCCTGCGCGACATGGGTGTTGGCCACCGCCGTCGCGGCACCCACGCGATTCTCGATGACGACGGGAACACCCAATTCCCGCGCCATGCGCTCGGCCACGGCGCGGCTGGTCACATCCGTGACGCCGCCGGGCGCGTAGCCGGAGGCGACGGCCAGCGCGCGGGTCGGGAAGGCCTCCTGCGCGGCGGCGGGCAGGCTGAGCAGGGCGGGTGTCGCGAGCAGAACCCGGCGTGATGGCATGGTGTTTCCTCCCATTTCCTTAATCCGGGCCAGCGTCACATTTGCTTTGCCCAAGCGTCATCTGGACGCAACATACACCGACTAAGCCCCGCCCCGGCAGATGGGATGCGGGCATGCTTGAGATCGAGGGTCTGACACGGCGCTTCGGAAGTGTGAAGGCGGTGGATGGCGTCAACCTCGCCGTGCCGGCCGGCCAGATGGTCGGCGTCATCGGCCGCTCGGGCGCGGGCAAATCCACCCTGCTGCGCCTGATCAACCGCCTGGCCGAACCCTCGGAGGGGCGCATCACCTTCGAAGGCCGCGACGTGACGGCCTTGAAGGGCCGTGCCCTGCGGGACTGGCGGACCGGCTGCGCCATGATCTTCCAGCAGTTCAACCTCGTGCAGCGCCTGGATGTGCTGACCAATGTGCTGATCGGCCGCCTCAACCACCGCCACGGCGTGATGGCGCGGCTCGGCTCGCTCTTCTGCCAGTTCTCGCCCGAGGAACGCGCCATGGCGCTGGCCGCGCTGGAACGATTCGACCTGCTGAGCACCGCGCTGCAGCGCGCCGACACGCTGTCGGGCGGGCAGCAGCAGCGCGTCGCTATCTGCCGCGCGCTGATGCAGCAGCCGCGCATGATCCTGGCCGATGAGCCGATCGCGAGCCTCGACCCCCGCAACGCCCGGACGGTGATGGACGCGCTGGCCGAGGTGAACCGGCGCGATGGCCTGACCGTGATGGTGAACCTGCATCACCTGGACACCGCGCGCGAATACTGCACCCGCGTCATCGCCATGCAGCAGGGCCGCGTCGTCTTCGACGGCGCGCCGTCCGAGCTCGATGCCGCGCGCATCACCCAGATCTACGGCATCACCGAGGCGGAGTTCCAGGCGGAAGCCGCCGCCGCGGTGAATGCCAGCCCGGCCTACGCCATGACGCCGCAAGCGGCGCTGGCCTGATCCACCGCAGAGGAGAACTCCCATGATCAATCGCCGCCATCTCGGCGCGCTGGCGCTTGGCGCCGGCACGCTGCCGGGCCTCGCCAGCGCCCAGGCCCAACGCACCACGCCTGCCACCATGGCGCCCGAGGCGGCCGCCGGGCAGCGCATGCGCCGCACGCTGGACGCCGACGTCGCCATGCCCGCGGCCGGCCGCAAGGCCTGGGCCGCGCAGGTGCCGCAAATCCGCATCGGCCTCCTGGGCGGTGAGAACGAGGCCGACCGCATGGGCCGCTTCGGCGCCTATCAGAACCTGCTGCAGGAGACCTTCCAGGTTCCCGTCCGCCTTTTCGCCGCCAGCGACTATGCGGGCGTGTTGCAGGCCTTCTCGGCCGGGCAGATCGAATTCGCAGCCATGGGTCCCTCCGTCTATGCCGGCACCTGGATCGACACCAATGGTGGCGTGGAGCCGGTGCTGGTGGCCGAGGAACGCGACGGCTCCATCAGCTACATCGCCGTCATGGTGACGCGCGCCGATAGCGGCATCACGAATATTGAGCAGATGCGCGGCCGCAGCCTGGCATGGTCGGATGCCAATTCCACCTCGGGTTACCTCGTGCCGCGCTTCGCGCTGCGCCGGCAGGGCATCGGCGTGGAGAGCGGGCAGTATTTCTCGCGCACCGGCTTCGGCGGCGGGCATGAGCAGGCGGTGGTCGCCGTCCTGCAGCGGCAATTCGACGCCTCGGTCACCTGGGCCTCGGGCCAGGGCGATGTGAATGAGGGCTTCACCCGCGGCAACCTGCGCGCGATGGTGGACAAGGGCATGCTGAACATGCGGGACCTGCGCATCATCTGGCAGAGCGAGCCCATCATCAACGGCCCGATCACCATGCGCACCAACCTGCCGCGCGCCTTCCGCGACGACATCGTGAACTTCCACCTGGCACTGCCGAAGTCGCACCCCACGATCTACCAGCAGATCGAGCGCGGCGGCGGCACGGGCTATCGCGAAGTGACGCATGCGCAGTTCCAGTTCCTCGTGGATATGCGCCGCGAGGAAGCCGCCGAGCGTCGGCGCAGGAGCTAGTCCCGCCCTCAAACGCCGGGCGGCGGCTCCGCCGCCTTGGCTTCGCGCCGCGGCGCGGAGCACCGGCGGTGAGGTCAGTCCGGGCGCGTCGGCCGCGGTGCGGCCGGATTCTCCGAAGGAGAGCATGATGATCACCTCTGGTCTGACCCGTCGCGCCCTGCTCGGCGGCGCGGCGCTTTTCCCCTTGGCCGCGCAGGCGCAGCCCACGCCTGAATGGCGCCCGCGCCGCACGGCGGATGGCACCCATGCCCTGCCTGAGCCCGGCCGCCGCGCCTGGGCCGAGCAGGTGCCCGTCATCCGCGTGGGCCTGATGGGCGGCGAGAACGAGGCGGACCGCCTCGGCCGTTTCGACGGCCTGCGCCGCCTGCTGGAGGAGACGTTCCGCGTGCCGGTGCGCATGATGCCAGCCAGCGACTATGCGGGCGTCATGCAGGCGCTCTCCGCCCGGCAGATCGAATTCGCGGGCCTCGGCCCCTCCATCTACGCCGCCGCCTGGATTGATACGAATGGCGGCATCGAGCCGATCCTCACCACCGAGCAGGTGGATGGCTCCACCAGCTACGTCTCCGTCATGCTGGTGCGCGCCGATAGCGGCATCACCAATCTCGATCAGATGCGCGGCCGCAGCCTGGCCTGGGCCGATCCCAATTCCGCCTCGGGCTACCTGATCCCGCGCTTCGAGCTGCGCCGCGCGGGTGTCGGGGTGGAGCCCGGGCAGTTCTTCGGCCGCACCGGCTTCGGCGGGGGGCATGAACAGGCGGTCATCGCCATGCTGCAACGGCAATATGACGCGGCGATGACCTGGGCCTCGGGCATGGGCGACGTCAACGAGGGATTCACCCGTGGCAACACGCGCGCGATGGTCGAAAAGGGCATGCTGCGCATGTCCGACGTTCGCATCATCTGGCAGTCGCGCCCCATCCAGAACGGCCCGCTCGCCATGCGCACCGACCTGCCGGCCGAATTCCGCGAGGACATCATCCGCTTCTACCTCGCCCTTCCCCGCGCCAATCCGGCCGTCTTCGAACAGATCGCGCGCGGCACCGGCGCCGGCTTCCGCGAAGTGCGCCACAGCGACTACGAGGTCTTCGTCGAGATGCGCCGCGAGGAGGCCGCCGCCCGGCGGAGGCGCTCCTGATGGCCACCACGATGAGTGCCGGCGTCTCCCTCCAGGAGGCCGCCTTCCGCGAATTGCGCCGCCAGCGCCGCGTGACGACGCTGATCGGCCTCTCGCTCCTCGGCGCCTGCCTGCTGCTGGCCGCCTGGACCAGCGAGTTCTACCCCTCCTCCCTCGCCGCCGGCGTGCCGCGCATCGGCGAGTATTTCTCCCGCATCGCCCCCTCGCTGGAGTGGGACAAGCTCTTCGCGAATGCGGATACGGAAGGCAGCCTGGCCTTCTGGTTCTATCGCCTCGACGCCTGGGCCCTTCTGCTCTTCGAGACGGCACAGATGGCCGCCATTGCCACGCTGGCCGGCGCCGCGGTGGCGCTGCTGCTGGCCTTCCCGGCCGCGAAGAACACGGGCGCGCCCGCCTGGGCCTACCAGGCCGCGCGCCGCTTCCTGGAAGCGACGCGCACCGTGCCCGAGATCGTCTTCGCGCTGATCTTCGTCTGGGCCTTTGGCGTCGGTGCGCTCGCCGGGATCCTCGCCATTGCGCTGCACACGACGGGCGCGCTGGGCAAGCTCTTCGCCGATGCGATGGAAAATGTGGAGATGCGCCCCTGGGACGGCGTGCGCGCATCGGGCGGCACATGGCCGGAGGCCTGCCGCTTCGCCCTCCTGCCCGCCGCCCTGCCGGACCTGCTCAGCTACGCGATGCTGCGCTTCGAGATCAATCTGCGCTCCGCCAGCGTCATCGGCTTCGTCGGCGCGGGCGGCATCGGCGAGGAGCTCTACAAGGTGATCTCCTTCAACTACTACGAGGAGATCAGCGCCATCCTGCTGCTCATCATCCTCTCCGTCATGGTGATCGACATGGTCTCCGAACGGCTCCGCCGCCGCGTGATCGAGGCCGTGGCATGACCGCCTCCCGCATGGCTCCGGCCGAGATCGCATCCTGGCAGGCGCGCATGCCGCGCGCCTTCGGCCCCACGCCCCGCGGCCGCGCGCTGCGCGTGCTGGGTGGCCTCGCCTTCCTCGCCTGGCTGATCGGTACGCTCTGGTGGTTCGACGTCTCGCCGCGCCGCATGTGGAACGGGCTGGAGGGGCTGCTCGTGATCACACGGCTGATGATCCCGCCCTCGCCCGGCGAGCAATGGGTGGAGATCCTCAAAGGCCTGGCCGAAAGCCTCGCCATGGCCTTCCTCGGCACCTTCATTGCGGCGCTGATCGCCGTGCCGCTCGGCTTCCTCGGCGCCAACAACGTCGTCACCAACACGCTGTTCCGCTTCTCGCTGCGCCGCGTCTTCGACGGCTTCCGCGGCGTGGACCAGCTGATCTGGGCGCTGGCCTATGTGCGCGCGGTGGGCCTCGGCCCGCTGGCCGGCGTGCTGGCCATCGCGACCGCCGACATCGCCGTGCTGGCCAAGCTCTACGCCGAGGCGATCGAGAATGCCGAGAAGAAGCAGGCCGAGGGCATCGCCGCTGCCGGCGGCTCGCCCACCCTCATCATGCGCTTCGGCCTGATACCGCAGGTCGCACCCATCATGCTGGGCCACGCGCTGTATTTCTTCGAGAGCAACACGCGCTCGGCCACCATCCTGGGCGTGGTGGGGGCGGGCGGCATCGGCCTGCAGATCGCCGAGCGAATCCGCGTCCGCCACTGGGACGAGGTGGCCTTCATCATCATCCTCATGGTGCTGATGGTGGCGGCGATTGACTGGCTCTCCGGCAAGCTCCGCCGCCGGCTGATCGGGGCGCGCTGAGCCCAAGCGCGATTGTGGATCGCCTGCGCAGGCATTAGGCTGATGGCCCGCGCGGGCGTGGCGGAATTGGCAGACGCAGCGGACTTAAAATCCGCCTCTGGAGTCCAGAATGCCGGTTCGAACCCGGCCGCCCGCACCAATCCTCAGCCGCGCGCCCGGCGTAGCAGGGCCGCCAGCCGCGCCTCGGCCGCGCGGTTCGCTGCACGTTCGATGGCGCGGTAATCCGCCACCAGCTTCACCCCCGCCTCGGTGAGCGTGGCGCCACCGCCCTGGCGCCCGCCCGGGCTCGCCGCCACCACAGGTTCGCCCATCACGGTGTTGAGCGAATCCACCAGCGCCCAGGCGCGCTTGTAGCTCATGCCGAGCGCGCGCCCGGCCGCCGAGATCGAGCCCTCGCGGCCGATCGCCTCCAGCAGGGCGATCTTGCCGGGGCCGATGCGCCCCTCGGGCAGGTCAATGCGCAGGCTCAGCACGGCGCCCCTCACCCCACGCGGTGGTCGAAGGTGACGGCCTTGACCAGCGCCCAGAGCGGCATGCCGGGCACGAGGCCCAAACGCCGGACGCTGTCCCGCGTCACGCGCGCAAGCAGCATGGTCGGTCCCGCCGCCAGGCGCAGAAAGGCCTCGCCCGGCTCCTGCGCCTCGTCAATCGCGGCCAGGATCACCGGCAGGATGTTCTGCGTGGAGATCCCGCGCGGCTGTTCCGTCGCCACCGCCACGTCGCGGGCGCGCAGCCTGACGCGCAGCCGCGTGCCGGGCGGGCCGGGGCGCGCCGTGGTCAGCAGCACGCCGCCGGCGAAATCCAGCGTGGCGAGGCCCTCCTCCGCCGCGCGCACCGTGCAGGCGATCAGCACGCCGGCATCGCGGCGGCCCGCCAGCGGCAGGTCGGTGCGCGCGGTCAGCGCCTCCACCTCGCCCTCCGCCCGCACACGGCCCGCTTCCAGCAGCACCAGCCGGTCGGCCAGGGCGTCCACCTCATCCAGCGCATGCGTCACGTAGAGGATGGGCAGCCGCGCCACGTCGCGCAGCCGTGCCAGGAAGGGCAGCACCTCGGCCCGCCGCGCGCCATCCAGTGCCGCCAGAGGCTCGTCCAGCAGCAGCAGGCGCGGGCGGGAGAGCAGCGCGCGGCCCAGCGCGACACGCTGGCGCTCGCCCCCCGAAAGCCGCCCCGGACGGCGGCCGAGCAGCGCATCGAGGCCGAGCAGCGCCACCACCTCCTCAAAGCCCGGGCCGGTGGCCCCGGCGGGGGCGCGGCGCTCGCCATAGCGCAGGTTGCTGGCGACGCTCAGATGCGGAAACAGCCGCGCATCCTGGAAGACAAGGCCGCAGCGCCGGCGCTCGGGCGGCAGGAACACGCCCCGCGCCGTGTCGAGCAGCGCCGCGCCATCCAGCGTGACGCGCCCGGAATCGGGCCGCAGCAGCCCCGCGACGGCGGCGAGGATGGTGGATTTCCCGCAGCCCGAGGGGCCGAACAGCGCGGTCACGCCATCGCCCGGCGCGGTGAAGGCCGCGTCCACCGCGAAGCCGCCAGACCCGAACCGGTGCCGCACCGCGACTTCCAGCATCAGCCGCGGCCGAGCCAGAGATGCATCCGCCGCGCGATCACCTCGGCCAACAGCAGCCCCGCCATGGCCAGCGTGAAGGAGACGAAGGCAAGCCGCGCCGCCGTCGCCTCCCCACCCGGCGTCTGCGTCGCGCTGTAGATCGCAAGCGGCAGGGTCTGCGTCTCTCCGGGAATGTTGGAGGCGAAGGTGATGACGGCGCCGAACTCACCAAGGCCGGCCGCGAAGGCGGTGACCGCGCCGGCCAGGATGCCCGGCGACATCAGCGGCAGGGTGATGGTCACGAAGCGGTCCAGCGGCCCGGCGCCCAGGCTGCGCGCCGCCGCCTCCAGCCCTGTGTCCACGCCCTCGAGCCCGAGGCGGACCGCGCGCACGATCAGCGGGAAGGACATGACGGCGGTGGCGAGCGCTGCGCCATCCGTGGTGAAGACCAGGCGAATGCCAAACCAATCATGCAACGGCGCGCCGATGGGCCCACGGATGCCAAACAGCATGAGCAGGCCCCAGCCCACGACGACGGGCGGCACGACGAGCGGCAGATGCACGAGCGCATCCAGCAGCATCCGCCCCGGGAAGCGCCCGCGCGCCAGCAGCCAGGCCACGCCGATGGCCGGCAGCAGCGAGACGGCGACGGAGCGCGTCGCCACCTCCAGGCTCAGCCGCACGGCCTGCCATTCCTCGGCGCTCAGCGTCACGGCTTCGGCATCACTGCGGCCGGGTGAAGCCGAAGCGCTGCCACGTGGGCGCCGCCTCCGCGCCGGCCAGGAAGCCGAGCAGCGCGCGGGCCTGCGCATTGGCCTCGGCGCGGCGCGTCAGCGCGAAGGGATAGGTGATCGCCGCATGGCTCCCGGGCGGGAAGATGCCAATGACGCGCACCCCCGCACTCGCCGCCGCATCGGTCGCATAGACGATGCCGAGCGGCGCCTCGCCGCGCTCCACCAGCAGCAGCGCGGCGCGGACATTCTCGGCGCGGGCGAGGCGCGGCGCCACGGCCTGCCACTGGCCCATCCAGGTGAGCGCCGCCTGCGCATAGCGACCGACCGGCACATGCGCGGGATCGCCCGTCGCGAGCCGCCCGTTCGCACCAAGCAGCGCGGCGAGGTCGGTGTCGCGGGCCAGCGCCACCGGGCGCGCGGCATTCGCGGGCGCGATCAGCGCGAGCGCATTGCGGAGCGGACTCTGCCGCGTCGCGTTCACCAGCAGGCTGCGCTCCTGGAGGTAGTTCGCCCAGGCCTCGTCGGCCGAGAGAAAGAGGTCCGCCGGCGCGCCCTGTTCGATCTGCCGCGCCAGCGCGGAGGAGGCGGCAAAGGAGAAGCGCGGCGCCGGGTTGCCACGCGCCTGCCATTCCTGGCCCAGCGCCCGCAGCGCATCCGTGAGGCTGGCGGCGGCGAAGACCGTCACCGCCTCCTGCGCGCGCGCCGGCAGGGCGGCGGGCGCCAGGAAAAGGGCGGGCAGGACGCGGCGGTGCATCATCTCTCCCCCGTGGGCGCTATATCCGATCGGATATAGCGCTGGCCGCATTGCGCGTCCATCGCAGCGCGCGCGGGGGGGGGCGCCTAGTCCAGCACCCAGCCCGGACGCAGCGTGATCTCGGCGCGCGTGCAGATATTGATGTTGCGCGCCTCCTCCGCATTGCCGTTGTCGAAGACGATGCGCAGATCCGCCTCGCAGGGGATGTCGGTCGCGAGTTCGCGCCGCTCGCCCGGGGTGAGCGGCCGCTCGCCCAGCTGGTTCTCGCCCCAGTCGCTCTCCTGCACGGATGAGAGGTAGACCTCCCGGACGGCGCGGCCATGGGCGTGCAGCAGCGTCACGCGGCGGGCCGGGGCGAAGGCGATGGTCTCGCCCGCGCAGATGTCCACGTCATTGCGCTCCTCGGCCTGGTTGTCGGCGAAGACGGCGCGCAGCCGCAGGCGGCAGGCGGGGTTGCGGAGGCGCAGCAGGAAGCTCTGCCCGGGATTGAGCACCGTGGCGCCCAGCCGGTCCCCGCCCCATTCGCCGCCCTCGCCCGCTGTCGCGTAGAGCTCGCGCAGGACACGGCGGGTGCGGTTGGCGATGGTCACCTCGCGCAGCGGCACCGAAGGGTCGCCGAAGACGATGCGCGGCGTGGCGCAGATGTCCACCGGCTGCCGGGTTTCGGCCTGCGCGCCGCGGAAGACGGCGCGCGCCTCGAAGCGGCATTCCGTCTCGCCGCGCAGGCGGAGATTGAAGCTGTCGCTGCCGGGCACTGTCGCGGCCCCCAGCCGATCCGGCCCCATCACCCCGGGGCGCGAGAGGAAGAGCTGCATCAGCTCCACATCCGTGTTGTTCACCACCTCCACGGCGCGGGTGTTGCGGTCATCCACCACCAGCTCGCGCGTCGCGCAGACCTCGACGCCGCTGCGTGTCTCGGTGCTGCCATCCTCGAAGACGGCGCGCATCTCCATCCGGCAGGGGCCGCGGCCGAGGCGTAGCGCGAGGGTCGCGCCGGGGCGGACCACATCGGCCCCGAGGCGATCCGGCCCCTGCTCGCGCGAGGGCGGGTTCCAGAGGTAGAGCTCGCGCAGCACGCTCTCGGAATTGTTGCGCAGCAGGATGCCGCGCTCCTGCGCCGGCGTGGCGGAGGGTGGCGGGGGCTTGGCCGGCTGGGCCAAGGCAGGACCACAGGCCAGGAGCAGGACGAGGAGAACGCGACGCATGGGCGACTTCACCTGTGAATGCTTCGGACGGCGGGGGGCGGGCCGGCCTCCAGCACCAATTCGCGCGCGGAGCACAGCTCCACCGGGGCGGCGTGGAATTCCCCGCCATCGGCGAACCGGATGCGCATCTCGTTGCCGCAATGCCCCATGCCCAATTCGAGGGCTCGCATGCCGCCTGGCGGCAGGGCGGTGCCGCCCAGCCGGTCCGGACCCTCGGGCGGCATTCCGTGGCTCCAGAGGAAAACCTGGGCGAGCGGCTGCGATGTCGCGTTGCGCAGCGTGACCGTGCCGCGATCATGGAAGGGTGGAATGAGGCGTGCCGGGGGGGCGAATTGCGGAGCGGATTGCGCGGCGGCCTGGCCGGCCAGCAGCAGGAGAAGAAGCAGGGGCGAAATCTTCATGCCGGCGGCAGCAGGATCACGCGCGCCCCGGCCCGGCGGTCCACCCCGCGGCGGTCTCGCTCAGTCGTGAAGCCGCGGGTGCGGGCCTCGGCGCGGATGCGGTCGCGCTCGACGCCGAGCTGCGAAAGTTGCTGGGCCACCGCGCGGGCGCGCCGTGCGGCCAGCCGGCTCGCCGTCTGCGCGCCGCCTTCGGGCGAGGCGGCGAAGCCCAGCACGCAGATGTTGCGGTCCAGCATCAGCTTCGCCTCCTCGGCCAGGGGCGTGAGGCCGCTGATGGCCTCCGGCGTCAGCCGGTCGGCGCCGCGGGCGAATTCCACCGAGACGGCGCCCTCCTGGAGCTGCTCGGCGCCGACGCAGGAGAAGTCGCGCAGCTGCGCCAGCGCGGGCGAGGCGGACAGGAGGAGGATCAGGATCACGGGGGCGCGGATCATGTGGCGGCCAGCAACCCGGCCTCGCGCAGGCGGGCCAGCAGGCCGCCCGCCGCCACCGCCGGATGGGCGCGGGCCAGCTCGGCCTCGGTGATGTCGGGGCGGGCGAGCAGCCATTGCGCCGCCTCGGCCTCGGCCGGGTTCAGCGGCAGCGTGCCGGTCGCGGTCTTCAGCACCCAATCGCTGCCGCGCCGCACCGGCCTGGCCCCGCCGGGGATCACGCGGAAGGCGCCGCCCTCGGCACCCTCCTCGCCCGCAGCCGTGGCAGGGGCGGCCATGCCGCGCCAGGCCAGCAGGTCATTCCCGCCGCGATGGAAGCGGTAATCCGCCACATATTGTTCCAGCACCGCCATCACCTTCGGATCCTTGGCGAGTTCCGCCACGCGCGCGCCCAATTGCCCCGCGCGCTGCGTCAACGCGAATTTCGCCGCCGCGCTGCCATCCTGGCGCGGCAGGGGCTGCCGGAAGCTCGTTTCATAAAGCACGCGCTCTAGCAGGATGTTCATCAGGTCCATCCCGTTCGGCGCATGCGCGCCATAGGCGACATGCACGCTGGCCGGGGCCTCGGCGAGCGCGTCGTGATACCAGCCGCGCGGCAAATAGAGCAGGTCACCCGGCTTCATCAGGATCTTGGCACGCAGCCTGCCTTTGTGTTGCTCGTGATGCGCCTGGTCCTGGCTGCGCCAGAGCGGATGGCTGATCGGCCATTCCGCGCGGCCTTCCCAGATGTTCCAGTATTTCTCACCCTCGACCTGCACGGCCCAGACATCATGCGTGTCGTAATGGGCGGGGAAGGCCTTGTGGCTCTGCCAGGAGATGTAGACGTTGGCCTGCGCCTTCCCCAGACCGGCACTCTCGATCGCGTGGGAGACCGAGGCGAGGCCTGGCGTCAGGCTGTCCACATCGTTCATCACGATGCTGGCGCCCTTCTGCACCCATTCGCGCACCCGCTCCGTCACCGGCTGCATGAGCTGCGCGTTGCCGTCGCGGCCGGTGGCGCGGATGCAATATTGCTCGGCCGGAACGGGCTGGCCGTCCAGCACGAGCTGGAGCGAATGGCTCGACCAGGCATGCGTCATGTCCAGCAGCCGGTTGATCTGCCGCCAGGAAAACACGGCAGCGAACTTGGCCGGGTCGCCCTTCAGGTGCAGGGGCAACTTGTCGTGATATTCGGCGAAGAACTGCTCGACCGGCATGGGGGCGAGCAATTGGGCGAGCGTCATGGTCATGGGGCGCAAGGCTAGCCCAGCTTCGCCCCGCATGCCACGCCCGCCCGCACATCCGCACACCGCGCTTGCGCCCGGGGGGTGGAAAGCCGGAAGCTGCCGCCCAAAGGAAGGACGCCATGCCAGAAGCCCCGATGAGCCAGACGCCCGACGCCGTGCGCGAGGAGGTGGTGCGCGCCGCGCGCGAGGGGCTCACGCCCGCCGCCGCCGCCCTGCTGCCCGCGCTCTACGCCGCGATCCCGACGGGCGAGCTCGCCGCCCGCGCGCCCGAGACCCTGCGTGAGGCCGCCGCCTCGCTGGCCGCGCTGGCCGCTGAACGCGCCCCGGGCGATGTGAAGCTGCGCCTGACGCCCCCCGCCTCCGGCCGCGGCGCGCATGGCGTGGCCGAGATCATCATCGGTGACATGCCATTCCTCGTGGATTCCGTCCTGGCGGCGCTCACGCGGGAGGGGCGGGTGGTGCGCGAATTCCTCCATCCCGTGCTGGCGGTGACGCGCGATGCCTCGGGCGCGCTGCTGGCGCTGGGCGAGGGCGAGGCGCGCGAGAGCATGATGCGCGTCACCATCGGCGCCAGCGCCGGCCACCTGCTGCCCGGCCTGATGCCGCATGGCTGGCCCGAGGTCGAGGCCGCGCTGGCCCGCGCGCTGCATGATGTGGGTGTCGCGGTGCGGGATTTCCCCGCCATGCTGGCCCTGCTGAACCAGGCCGACCAGGAAATGGCCGGCGATGCCGAGGCGCAGGAATTCCTCGCCTGGCTGCGCGACGACAATTTCGTTCTGCTCGGCCATCGCCACCTGGTGGTGGAGGAGGGCGCGGTGCATGTCCTGCCACCCGAGAATCTCGGCCTCCTCGCCGACCCCACGCTCCCGGTCTTTGACGCCCTGGCGGCCCTGCCCGCTTTGCCCGAGCATGTCCGCGCCGCCTTCGCGGCGCCGGCCGCCATTACCGTCGCCAAGGCCAATATGCGCAGCACGGTGCACCGCCCGCAGCATGCCGATGTGATCGCGACGCGCATCCTGGATGCCGATGGCCGCGTGACGGGCGTGCGCCTCTTCCTCGGCCTCTTCGCGGCGGCCGCCTACAATCGCAACCCGCGCTCCATCCCGCTGCTGCGCGGCAAGGTGGAGCGCATCCTCGCCACCGCCGGCGTCTCGCCCTTCAGCCATGACGGGCGGGCGCTGCGCAACATCCTCGACACCTGGCCGCGCGACGAATTGTTCCAGGCGAGCGAGGCGGAAATCCTGGCCGGCGCCCGCATCGCGCTCGACCTCTCGATCCGCCCGCGCCCGGCGCTGTTCTTCCGGCCCGACCCCTTCGGGCGCTTCGTCTCGGTCATCGCCTGGCTCCCGCGCGAGGGCTTCGACACGCGCCTGCGCTCCCGCGTGGGTGAGATGCTGGCCCGCGCGCATGGCGGGCGGCTTTCCGCCTTCTACATCGCGCTGGGCGACGCGCCGCTGGCCCGGGTCCACTACATCATCGGCACCGATCCCGGCACGGCGATGACGCCCGACCACGCGGCGCTGGAGGCCGCCGTGGCCCAGGCCGCGCGCAGCTTCGGCGACCGCCTGGCCGATGTGCTGGTGGAGGAGCGCGGCGAGGCCGCGGCCAGCGCGGCCCTCGGCCTGTGGCGCGACGCCTTCCCCCCCAGCTACCGCGAGACGGAGACGCCCGGCCAGGCCGTGGCCGACCTCTCGCTCGCCGAGGCGGCGCTCGCCAGCGGGCGGATCGAGGCGGCGGTGCTGCAACCACCGGGCTGCCCGCCCCAGCGCATCATCCTGCGCCTCGCCGTGCCCGGCCATACGCTGGCGCTGGCCGATGCGCTGCCGCTGTTCGAGAGCCTGGACCTCCGCGCAATCGAGGAGGTGCCGCATCGCCTGTCGCCGCAGGGCGCGGCCAGCGTCTCGCTGCATGTCTTCACGCTCGATGCCGGCACACCCTTCCGCGCCGAGCGGGCCGAGCCGCTGCTCGCCGCGCTCGAAGCGTTGCTGGCGGGCGAGGTGGAGGCGGATGGCTTCAACCGCCTGGTACTGCGCGCCGGGCTCGACTGGCGGGAATGCTGGCTGCTGCGCGCCATGTATCGCTGGCTGAAGCAGGTGGGCTTCCCCTTCGCGCAGGAGAGCGTCTCCGCCGCGCTGGCCGCCCAGCCCGAGGCGGCGCGGCTGCTTGTGGACCTGTTCCACGCCCGCTTCCGCCCCGATGGCAAGGGCGATGAGGCGGCGCTTGATGCCGCCTGGACCATGCTGCTGGACCAGGTGGCGGACCCCGACGCGGACCGCATCCTGCAACGGCTGCACGCGCTGCTCGACGCGATGCTCCGCACCAATTTCTATCAGGGCAAGGCCTATCTCGCCTTCAAGCTGGATTCCGCACTGGCGGGCGAACTGCCCAATCCGCGCCCCTGGCGTGAGATCTTCGTCCATAGCGCCAGCATGGAGGGCTGCCACCTGCGCGCCGGCCCGGTCGCGCGCGGCGGCATCCGCTGGTCCGACCGGCGCGAGGATTTCCGCACCGAGATCCTCGGGCTGATGAAGGCGCAGCGCCTGAAGAACGTGGTCATCGTGCCGACCGGCGCCAAGGGCGGCTTCGTGCTCAAGGGGATCATCCCGACGGACCGCGAAGGATTCCAGGCCACCGGCATCGCCGCCTACCGCACGCTGGTGCGCGGCATGCTGGACCTGACCGACAACCTGCAGGGCATCGAGGTCATCACGCCCCCCGGCATCCGCCGCCGCGATGGCGATGACCCCTATATCGTGGCCGCAGCCGACAAGGGCACCGCGACCTTCAGCGACATCGCCAACGGGCTTTCCGCCGATTACGGCTTCTGGCTGGGCGATGCCTTCGCCTCCGGCGGCTCGGCCGGCTATGACCACAAGGTGATGGGCATCACCGCGCGCGGCGCCTGGGTGATGATCGAGCGGCATTTCGTCGAGACGCTGGGCCGCTCGATCCATGACGCGCCCTTCACGGTGGCCGGCGTGGGCGACATGTCGGGCGATGTCTTTGGCAATGGCCTGTTGATCTCGAAGCAGTCGAAGCTGGTCGCCGCCTTCGACCACCGGCACATCTTCCTCGACCCCGACCCCGATCCTGCGATCAGCCACGCCGAGCGCGCGCGCCTCTTCGCCCTGCCGCGCTCCTCCTGGGTGGATTACGATGCCACGCTGATCTCGCCGGGCGGCGGCGTCTTCGCGCGCAACCTCAAGACCATCCCGCTGAGCGCGCAGGCCCGCGCGCTGCTCGGGATCAACGCGGATCGCGCGGAACCCGCGGCCATCCTCCAGGCCATCCTGAAGCTCGACACCGACCTCCTCTATTTCGGCGGCATCGGCACCTATGTGAAAGCCAGCACCGAGACCCAGGCCGAAGCGGGCGACCGCGCCAATGACTCGATCCGCGTGGATGGCCGCGACATCCGCGCCAAGGTGGTGGGCGAGGGCGCCAATCTCGGCGTGACCCAGGCCGGCCGCATCGAGATCGCGCGCGCGGGGGCCCGCATCAACACCGACGCGCTGGACAATTCGGCTGGCGTCAGCACCTCCGACCATGAGGTGAACATCAAGATCCTGCTGGCCGATGCGGAAGGCTCCGGCGTCATGACGCGCCGCCAGCGCGACGAGCTGCTGGTCAGCATGACCGACGAGGTCGCGGCGCTGGTGCTGCGCGACAATCATCTGCAATCCGTTGCCGTCACGCTGGAGACGCGCACCGGGGCGGCCGCCCTGCCCGCCCAGGCCGCGCTGATGGCACGGCTGGAGGCGGAAGGCCTGCTCGACCGCGCGCAGGCCGGCCTGCCGGATGCCGCCACCATGGCGGCCCGCGCCAAGTCGGGCGATGCGCTGACGCGGCCCGAGATCGTGGCGCTGCTGCCCTTCGCCAAGCTCTGGCTGGGCGAGGTGATCCTGGCCTCGCCCCTGCCGGATGAGCCGGTCTTCGCGCCGCTGCTCACCGCCTATTTCCCGACAGCCTTGCAGGCGCCGGGCTTCGCCGCCTTCATGGGCCGGCACCGGCTGCGGCGGGACCTGATCGCGACCGCACTCGCCAACATGGTGGTGAACCGGCTGGGCTGCGCGGGGCTCGCGCGCCTCGTCGCCGGGGCGGAACCGGCGGAGGTGGTGGGTGCCACCTGGCTCGCCGCCGATCTCTTCGGCCTGGAAGCCCGCTTCGAGCAGGCCGAGGCCGCCGCCCCCGGCCCGCGCCTCGCCGCGCAATCCGTGCTGCGGGACCTGCTGGAAGCCGCCGCGGTCGAACTGCTCCTGCCGGCCCGCGCCGGGCTGGAGCCGGCGATGGCCAGCCTCGCCATCGGCATCACCGCGCTGAGCGAGGCCGCGATGGCCGAGATGCCGGAGGATGCAACGCTGCCCGAGGGCCTCGGCCGCTTCGTCGCCGCCGCACCGCGCCTTGCCGCGGCACCCGCCATCGTGCGGCTGGCGGCGGAGAGCGGCGCCGGGCCGGCCGCCGCCGCCCGCGCCTGGGCCGAGGTGGGCGCCGCCTGCCAACTCGACGCGCTGGCCGAGGCGGCGCGCCGCATGTCCGCCCCCGGCGCCTATGGGGACCGCGCGCGGGCGGCCCTGCTGGCTGATTTGCGTGCCACGCAGTTCCGCCTGGCCGCCCGGCGCCTGGCCGGCGCCAGCGCCGAGCTGCCGGACGCGCTGCGCCCCGTGCTGGCCGATGCGGCGATGCAGGGGGACCTCGCTGCCGTCACCGTCGCGGTGCGGGCGCTGGCCGCGGGCGCGTGACCCGCCGCGAATGGGCCTGGGCGAGCTATGACTGGGCGAACAGTGCTTTCCCGACGGTGGTCTCCACCTTCGTCATCGCGGCCTATTTCACGCGGGGCATAGCCCCCGACCCCGTCTCGGGGCAGGTGATGTGGGGCTGGATGCAGGCGCTGGTGGGGCTGGCCATCGGCCTGCTCTCGCCGCTGCTCGGCGCCATCGCCGATGCGGGCGGGCGGCGACGGCTGATGCTGCTCCTCTGCACGCTGCTGACGGCGTTCTTCACCGCCGGCATCTGGTTCGCGAAGCCCGAGCCCGGCTACGCCGCCTGGGCGCTGCTCTGCGTGGCGCTCGGCACGCTCTGCTTCGAGCTCGGCACCGTCTTCTACAATGCCATGCTGCCGGGTGCGACGACGCGCGAGCGGCTGGGCCGGGTCTCGGGCATTGGCTGGGCGCTGGGCTATGCGGGCGGGCTCGCCTGCCTCGTGCTGTGCCTCGCACTTCTCGTGCAGCCCAACCCCTCCCTCTTCGGGCTAGAGCGCGACGCGGCCGAGCATGTGCGGGCCACGGCCCTGCTGGTCGCGGCCTGGCTGCTGCTCTTCGCCTGGCCGGTGCTGGTCTTCCTGCCCAACACGCAGACGACGCGCATCCCGCTGCGCCAGGCGGCGACGGAAGGGATCGCGGATCTGCTGCGGCTGATTCGCGGCCTGCCCCGGCAAAAGCTGATCGGCCGCTTCCTGCTGGCGCGGCTCTTCTACACGGATGGGCTGAACGTGCTCTTTGCCTTCGGCGCGATCTATGCGGCGGGCGTCTTCGGCATGGGGTTCGAGGAAATCCTGCTGTTTGGCATCGCGCTGAACGTGACGGGCGGGATCGGTGCCGCCCTGGGCGGCTGGGTGGAGGAGCGGCTGGGGGCGCGCGCCACCATCCTGGCCGCGCTGATGGCGCTGATGGCCCTCGGCGGCGCCATGCTGCTGGTGGAGAGCAAGGCGGCCTTCTGGGTGCTCGGCGTGATGCTCGGCCTGTTCTTCGGCCCGGCCCAGGCGGCGAGCCGCAGCCTGATGGCGCAGGTGGCGCCGCCGGACGAGGTCGCCGCCTATTTCGGGCTGTTTGCCCTTTCCGGCCGCGCGACCGGCTTCCTCGGCCCCGCCGCGCTGGCGCTGGTGACGGATGTCACCGACAGCCAGCGCGCGGGCATGGCGGTGGTCCTGCTGCTGCTGGGCCTGGGCGCGGCCATCCTGGCCACGCTGCCGCGATCAAGCGGCAGAGCCTGACCTCAGAGGTGCTTGCCGAAGAAAGCGAGCGTGCGCTGCTGCGCCACTTCGGCATCGGCGGGGACGTAGCTGCCGCGCTCCTCGCAGCCGAAGCCGTGGCCGGCGCCGGGATAGACGAAGACCTCCACCTCCGGCCGCGCCGCCTGGATGGCGGAGACATCGGTCAGCGGGATGGAGCCGTCCACCTCGCCGAAATGCAGCTGCACGGGGCAGCGCGGCGCCTCGTCCTTCGCGGCCACGATGCCGCCGCCATACCAGCCGACCGCGGCCTTGAAGGCCGAGCTGCGCACCGCGCCATGCCAGGAGACGGTGCCGCCCCAGCAATAGCCGACGATCCCGCGCGGCAGGCCGGCCGGCAGCGTGCCGGCCGCGGCCAGGATGTCGAGCAGCGTCAGATGCTCATCAATCTTCCCGCGCAGCGTGCGGCCCTGCGTCACATCCTCGGCCGTGTAGGCCAGCTCCACGCCGCGCTGGGTGCGGTCGAACAGGGCAGGGCAGATCACGGCATAGCCGGCTGCGGCGAAGCTGTCGGCCACGCGGCGCATGTGGCGGTTCACGCCGAAGATCTCCTGGACGATGACGAGGGCCGCCTTGGCGTCAGCGGGGCCCGCGCGGTAGGCGGCGAGGCTGTGGCCATCGGCGGCGGTGAGCGTGATCTGCATGGACGAATCTCCCGGGGGTGGTGCTAGCTTCCCAGCATGGGCGAGGTCGTGAATCTTCGGAAGTGGCGGAAAGCGCGCGAAAGGGCGGAAGCGGCCACGCAGGCCGCGGCCAACCGCGCCGCCTTCGGCCGCACCAAGGCCGAGAAGGCACGAGAGGCGGCGGAAGCCGCCCAGCGCGAGGCCTTGATCGAGGGCAGCCGGATGGACGCGCCCGAAAAGCCCTAAGTCACCCCGGCGGATGCAGCTTCTCCCGCGCGCGGGAGAAGCTGCGGCGGCCGCGCTTGAAGCCCATCAGCACCGGGGTAATGCCGCGCAGCGCCGCCACGGGGTCGGGCGCATCCACCACCACCAGGTCGGCCGGGTGGCCGACGGCGATGCCGTATTGCTTCAGGCGCAGCACCTTCGCGGAATTGGCGGTGAACATGTCCCAGGTCTGGCGCAGCTCCGCCGCGTCGCCGCGCTGGACCACATTCGCGTAAAGATTGGCCATGCGGATGAGCTGCGCGTCGCCGAAGGGCGTGAAGGGGTTCTGCACATTGTTGGTGGAGAGGTTGCAGAGCGCGCCCTGCGCCATCAACCGGTGCGCATCCACCACGCCGCGGCGGATGTTGTGGTCCTGGTCACGCCCCATCAGGAACAGGTCGGTCGCCGGCAGCACGGCGAGCGAGACGCCGGAATCGGCCATCATCTTGCCGATGCGGTCCTGGTGCTCGGGTGTCGCGCTCGCGATCTTCGTGCCATGGCCGAAGGCGACGCGGCCGCCCCAGCCGATCCGGTCGGTGATCTCGCAGACCAGGCGCAAATCCAGGTCATTGGGATCGAACCCGCTGTCCAGGTGCATGTCCACATCCACGTCGAACTCCTGCGCGAGTTCGAAGACGCGGCGGATCTGGCCCGCGCGGTCGCGGTCGTAATTGGGGGCGGCGCCGATCACCGTCGCACCCGATTTCAGCGCCTCCACCATCAACTCCTCGGTGCCCGGGCTGTCCAGCAGGCCCTCCTGCGGCATCACGCAGATCTCGAGGTCAATGGCCCACTTATACGCCTCCACCAGCGACTTCACGCCCTGGAAGCCGCGCAGACCCACCAGCGGGTCCACCTCGGCATGGGTGCGCATGGTCATGGTGCCGTGGCTGATCGCCTTCTCGATGGTGGCTCGCGCCCGGGCGTTCACATCCTCAACGGTGAAGGTGTGCTTCACGGCCGAGACGCGTTCCATCGCGCGGTGCGGGTTGCGGCCGGGCGCGCAGCCGCAGCGGTCGATGATGCCGCTCTTGTCCAGGTGGATATGCGTCTCGACGAAGCCGGGTGCCACCAGGCAGCCACCCGCATCCACCACCTCGCCCGCCACCTGGCCCAGATCGGGGGCGATGGCGGTGATCACGCCGCCGGTCACGCCGATATCGGTCATGCCCTCGGCATCGGCGAGGCGGGCGCGGCGCAGCAGCAGGTCGAATTCCATCGGGCAACTCCTTGGGCTCCCCGGACGTTCGCCGAATTCACGGCATATGACCACCCGAGGGAGGCGCAGGCGATGAGACGGCTTCGATCCCGGCCCGTTCCGCGCTAGGATCGCCCCGTGGACACACCCGGCCCCGCCGCTGCACCCGCCGCCCCGCCCCCTCCGGCGGAGGGCCGCTGATGTCCCGCCGGCAGATGGAAATCACCCCGGAGCTGATGCTGCGGGCCTATCGCATCGGCCTGTTTCCCATGGCGGAAAGCCGCGATGCGCGCACCCTCTACTGGCTCGATCCCGAGATGCGCGGCGTGATCCCGCTGACGGGCTTTCATCTGCCGCGCCGCCTCGCCCGGCGGGTGCGCCAGGCGCCCTATCGCATCACCGCGAACGAGGCCTTCGCCGACGTCATCGCCGCCTGCGCCGCCCCGCGCGCGAGTTCCGCCGACAGCTGGATCAATGCCGAGATCCAGGCGCTCTTCATCGCGCTGCACCGCCAGGGCCACGCCCATTCCATCGAGGCGTGGGATGGCGAGGCGCTGGTGGGCGGGCTCTATGGCGTCTCGCTCGGCGGCGCCTTCTTCGGTGAGAGCATGTTCAGCCGCGCCGACGACGCCTCCAAGATCGCGCTGGTGCATCTGGTGGCGCGGCTCCGGCTGGGTGGCTTCACCCTACTCGACGCCCAGTTCCAGACCGCGCATCTCGCGCAGTTCGGCACGGAGGAGGTGCCGCGCGCCCTCTACAAGCAGGTGCTCGCCGCCGCGGTGGAGGTGCCCGCGCATTTCCCGGCCGATCCGGACCCCGCGGCGCTGGCGCATGAAATCGCGGCCCTGCGCGCCGAGGGCTGAGCTGGGGTTCTGGCGCGGCGCCGCATCCTCTACCCTGCCGCCATGACCGAACCTGCCCCGGAATTCAGCCTGATCGCCCGGCATTTCCGCCCGCTGGCGGGCCCCGGCGCGCTCGGCCTGCTGGATGATGCGGCGCTGCTGACGCCGCCGCCCGGGCAGCAACTCGTCCTCGCGGCCGATGCCATGGTGGCCGGCGTGCATTTCCTGGCGGACGACCCGCCGGAGACCATCGGCCGGAAGCTGCTGCGGGTGAATCTCAGCGACCTCGCCGCCATGGGCGCCGCTCCGCTCGGCTACCTCATGACCATCGCGCTGACGCCCGGCACGGACGAGGCCTGGCTCGCCGGCTTCACCGCGGGCCTGGCGGCGGACCAGGCGGAGTTCGGCCTGCAGGTGCTGGGCGGCGACACCGTCTCCACCCCCGGCCCGCTCAGCCTTTCACTGACGATCCTGGGCCATGCCCCGCCAGGGGCCGCGCTGACCCGCGCCGGCGCGCGGGCGGGCGACGACCTCTGGGTGAGCGGGCGCATCGGCGATGGCTGGCTCGGCCTGCGCGCCGCCCGTGGCGAGATCGCGGACCCCAATGGCCGGCTCGCCCGGCGCTACCGCCTGCCCGAACCGCGCCTGGCACTCGGCCTCGCGCTGCGCGGGCTGGCGCGGGCCTGCATGGATGTCTCGGACGGGCTGTTGCAGGATGCGGGTCACCTCGCCCGCGCCGGCGGCTGCGCGGTGGCGGTGGAGGCCGCGCGCATCCCCGTCTCCGACGCCGCGGCCCCCATCACCGCACTCGCCACCGGCGGCGATGACTATGAGCTCCTCTTCGCCGCCGCCCCCGAGGATCGCGCAGCTGTGGAGGCGGCGGGCCTCGCCGCGCGCACCCCTGTTACGCGCCTCGGGCGGTTCACGCCGGGTGCGGCGCATGTGAGCCTGCGCGATGCCACCGGCCAGGACATCACGCCGGCGAAACTCGGCTGGAGCCATCTGTGACGCACGACGCCCAAGACAAGCAAATGAAGGCGACCATCTGGCGCCTCTTCTTCTGCCAGGCCCTGATGAACGCGACGATGGTGGGCCAGGCCGCCATGGGTGCCATCATCGGCCACAGCCTCTCGGCCGACCCGGCACTCGCCACCCTGCCCATGGCGGTGCAGATGACGGCTGTCATGGCGGCCTCCATCCCGGCCTCGATCATCTTCGGCCGCTATGGCCGGCGCGCCGGCTTCATGCTGGGCGCGATGGTCTCCTTCGCCGGTTCGCTCACCTTCGCCCTCGGCGTCTGGCAGCAGGATTTCCTGATCTACTGCCTGGGCTCGGTGCTGGCGGGTGCCGGCTTCGGCATTGCGCAGCATTACCGCTTCGCGGCGGCCGAGGCCGCCACGCCCGCCTACCGCCCGCGCGCCATCGCCCTCGTCATGGCCGGGCCGGTGCTGGCGGCAACCTTCGGGCCGGAGCTGGTGAAGCACAGCTATGACGTCTTCATGCCCTACATGTTCCTGGGCACCTACCTGATCCTCGCCTTGCTGCCGGTGATCTGCATGGTGTTGCTGACCGGCCTGACGCTTCCGCCGCCGCCGCCGCGCGCCGCCGTCACCACGCCCGTCGGCGAGATCATGCGTCGCCCGGCCTTCGTCACCGCCGTCGTCGCCGGCATGGTGGCCTATGGCACCATGAACCTGGCGATGACGGCGACGCCGCTCGAGATGCTGTTCTGCGGCTTCTCGGTCGGTGCGTCCGCCACCGTCATCCAGGCGCATGCGATTGCGATGTACGCGCCGGGCTTCGCCACGGGCCATCTGATCACCCGCTTCGGCGTGCGCCCCGTCATCGTGGCGGGCGCGGTGCTGACGGCGGCTTCTGTCGTCGTCGCGCTCATGGGCGAGACTTTCTGGCACTTCGCCATCGGCCTCGCGATCCTCGGCGTCGGCTGGAACTTCATGTTCGTGGGCGCGACATCGCTGCTGGCCACCGCCTATGCGCCGCATGAGCGCGTGCGCGCGCAGGCGGCGAATGACTTCATCGTCTTCGGCACGGTCGCCTGCACCGCCTTCCTCTCGGGCTATGTGCATGCCCGCTTCGGCTGGAGCCTGCTCAACCTCACGCTCATCCCGCCGCTGGTGGCGGCGCTGGCGCTGCTGGCCTGGCAGAAGTCGCGCGGGGTGGGCGGGGCGCCGGCCGCGGCGCGGTAGCCCCGCCGCCCCTCAGAAGCGGCCCCACACGGGCGAGCGCGAGTCCGGCATGACCGGCAGCGAGGGATCGCCCCGCAGATCGGGCGAGGTCACGTCGCCCTCGCCGGTCTGGAGCGGGCGCCGGGGATCAATGGCATTCAACTGGTCCCGTCGCTGGTCGGCCTGGATGCCGCGCTGCAACTGCCGTTCCGCGATGGCCTCGGGCGAGGGCGGCGGCTGGCCGGGCAGCAGGCGCGGGGCGATGGGGATCTGCGTGGTGATGGGCGTGGGCAGCGGCTGCGGCGCGGGCGCCGGGGGCGGCGCGGCACAGGCCGCGGCCAGCAGGACGAGGAGGAGGCTCGGGTGGCGCATGGCGGGGTTCCAGGAGAGGGCGAAAGGGATCAGCGCGGGGAGCGGCGGCGGAAATCGGCCACCACCTCCTCCAGCGGCAGGAAGCGGACGCCGGGCCGGCGCTGCATATGGGTGATCAGGCGCTCCAGCATCATCAGCACCTGCGGCCGGCCGGAGACGTCGGGATGGATGGTCATCGGCACCACGGCATAATCATACTCGCGGTGGATAAAGTCGAAATGGTCCCGCCAGATCTGTTCCAGCGCATGCGGGCTGACATAGCCGTGGCTGTTCGGGAATTTCTTGATGAACATCATGGGCGGCAGGTCATCGAGGTACCAGCTCGCCGGGATTTCCACGAGGCCGGTCTCGGTGCCCTTGGTGAAGGGCTTCATCCAGCTCTCGGCCGGCTGGCTGTAGTCAATGGGCGTCCAGGCATCGCCGGTGCGGACGTAATAGGGTTGTGCGTCGTGGTGCATCAGCGAATGGTCATAGGCGATGCCGCGCTCGATCAGGATCTCGATGCTGCGCTCGCTGACTTCCCACCAGGGTGCCACATAGCCCACGGGCTTGCGGCCCCAATGCTTCTCGATCAGGCCGATGCACCTGTCGAAGATTGCCTCCTCCTGGGTGCGGCTCAGCGCCAGCGGGTTCTCGTGGCTGTAGCCATGCAGCCCGATCTCGTGGCCGGCCTTGGCCACCATGTCGGTGATGTGCGGCCAGCTCTCGATGGTGTGGCCGGGGATAAAAAAGCTCTGCTTGATGCCGAAGCGCTCGAACAGCTTGAGGATGCGCGGCATGCCCACCTCGGCCGCGAAGACGCCGCGGCTGATGTCGCCCGGGCTGTCCTCGCCCATGTAGCTGCCGAGCCAGCCGGCGACGGCGTCGCAATGCACGCTGAAGGCGCAGATGATGTCCTTGGCCAAAGCCCGCTCCCTCGCTTGTCCGGCTTGAGCCTAGCCAGTCGGCGGGGCGTTGTGCAGCCTCCCGCATGCCTTGACGGCGGCGGGACTGCTTGACCACAAGGCGCCGCACCCGCAAGGCAGGCTGATGACCACCTCCACGGACTTCCTCCCCCCGCGTCCGGCAGCGCCGGCCCGGTTTCCCCGCGGCATGCGGGCGCTCTATGCCTCGGCGACGGACCTGCTGAGCCTCTTCCCCGAGAGCGCCTTCCGCCACCGGATGATGCCCTTCAGCGCCATCTCCCAGCGCGTGCTCATCGTGAACGAGCCGGAGATGGTGCGCCGCGTCTTCATCACCGGCCGCGCCGAGTTCGAGGCGAAGAGCCGCCATTTCCGCCAGGCGCTGGAGCCCGTGATCGGCGACAGCATGTTCCTCAACAGCGGCGAGATCTGGCTGACGCGCCGCGCGCTGATGGCGAAGCTGCTGCACCCCTCGCGCACGGCGGGCTTCCACCCGATCTTCGTGCGGGGCGCGGAGGAGCTGGCGCAGTCCTGGAACGGCCGGGTGGATGTGGCGGCCGGCTTCGCAGGGGCGACGGCGCTCGCCGTCATGCGGGCGCTGTTCGGTGATGCGGCCAGGCCCGAGGATGCGGCGAAGCTCGCGCGCAGCTTCACCGCCTATGAGGGCGCGGTGCTGGCGGTGGATTTCGCCCATGTCTTCGGCCTGCCGGAGAAGCTGACCGGCTGGCAGTTCCTCACCGCGCGCAAGCATGCCCGCGCCATCCGCCGCCTCTGCTCGGCCTGCATCGCAGCCGCCGGCCCCGATGCGGGCGGGCTCTTCGGCGAACTCCGCGCCGCCCTAGGCGAGGATGGGCAGAAGCTGCTCGACCCCAACCAGCTCATCAACGAGGTGGCGATGCTGCTGCTGGCCGGCAGCGAGACCTCGGCCAATGTGCTGACCTGGACGCTCTACCTGCTGGCGCTGCATCAGCCGACGCGCGAGCGCGTGCTGGAAGAGCTGCAATCCGTGCTGGGCGGCCGCGCGCCGGAGGCGACCGAGCTGAACGCCCTGCCCTTCACCAAGGCGGTGATCCAGGAGGCGATGCGCCTCTACCCGCCCGTGCCCTATCTCTCGCGCGAGGCGGCGCGGGCCGAGCGCATCGCCGGCATCCAGGTGAAGCCGGGCGAGACGGTGATGGCGCTGCCCTGGCTGCTGCATCGCAACGAGCATTTGTGGGAGGCGCCGCATGCCTTCCGGCCCGAGCGCTTCCTGCCCGATGCGCCGCAGAAGCCGCCGCAATTCGGCTACCTGCCCTTCAGCATCGGCCCGCGGGTCTGCGCCGGCGCCTCCTTCGCCATGGCGGAAATGCTGGTCTTCATGGCGGTGCTGCTGCCGCGCCTCGATTTCAGCATCCCGCCCGGCGCGGCCCCGGTGCCGCGCGCGCGCCTCACGCTGCGGCCGCGCGGGGGCATGCCACTGATGGTGACGCCGCGGTGAGCCTGGCCGGGCTGCTGCTGGCCGGCGGCGGCGCGGCCTGGCTCTGGGCCGAGCAGGGCTGGCGCATGGCCGCACTCTGGGGGCTCGGCGCCGGGCTCGGCCTTGTGCTGTTCCGATCGAGCTTCAGCTTCGCCGGTGGGTTCCGCCGCCTGATCGTGGAGCGGCGCAGCGCCAGCGTCCGGGCGGTGCTGCTGCTGCTCGCTCTCGCCTGCCTGCTGAGCCTGCCCGCCATCGCCGCCGGCAGCGTCTGGGGGCAGCCGGTGCGCGGCTTTGTCTTTCCCATCGGCTGGGGGCTGGTGCTGGGCGCTTTCCTATTCGGGATTGGGATGCAGCTGGGCGGCGGCTGCGCCTCCGGCACGCTCTATACGGCGGCCGGCGGCCAGGGTGCCCGGATGTGGATCACGCTCGGCGCCTTCATCGCCGGCGCCACCCTCGCGGCTTACGATTCCGAGCGCTGGTCCGGCTGGGCCGCGCTGCCCCCCGTCTCGCTCACGGCGTCCCTCGGGCTGGGCGGCGCGCTGGTGGCGAGCCTCTTCGCCCTGGCGGTGGCCTGGGCCCTCGCCACGGGGCTGGAGCGGCGGCGGCATGGCGCGGTGGAGCCACTGGCCTGGCGCGGTGCGCTGTTCCGCCACCCCTGGCCAGCGGCCTGGGGCGCGCTCGGCCTCGCGCTGCTGGGCTTTGCCACGCTGGTTCTGGCCGGGCGACCCTGGGCCATCACCGCGGCCTTCCCGCTCTGGGGCTCGCGCGCCATCGAGGCGCTGGGGTGGGACGACCCCGCCTTCTGGCCCTATTGGGAAGCCCCGACCCGCACCGAGGCGCTGCTGCGCCCCCTGCTGGCCGACCGGATGACGGTCATGGATCTCGGCCTCATGGCCGGGGCCTTCCTGGCGGCGGCCCTGGCCGGGCGGGGGCGGGACTGGCACATCCCGCGCCCTGGGCCGGCGCTGGCCTCACTGATCGGGGGGCTGCTTCTGGGCTATGGGGCGATCATCGCCTTCGGCTGCAATATCTCCGCTTTTTTGGGGGGAATTCTCTCGGGCAGCCTGCATGGCTGGGTCTGGATCATCCCGGCCCTTGCCGGCAATGCCCTGGGCGCCCGGCTCAGGCCGCTCTTCCGGCTGGATGTGGCCGCCCGGCGGTAATGCCGCAGTGCAATGTAAAAACCGGGAATTGACGCTTATGCGTCGTGCATTATGTTCCGCGCACCTGCCCACGTGCCAAAGGAACACCGATGCGGCCCCTTCCCTTCCTGCTCGCCGGCCTGATGCTCACGCTGGCCCAGCCCGCCGCCGCCCAGGCACCGCTCGCGGCCCAGGGCTGCGTCGGCTGCCACGGGCCAAATGGCGCGGGCATGGGCGGCGTCCCGGGCCTCGCCGGGCGGGACCGGGCGGAACTGATCGCGCAGATGAACGCCTTCCGCGCCAATGAGCGCCCGGCCACCATCATGGGCCGCGTCGCACGTGGCTATACCGAGGCGGAGATCATCGCCTCGGCCGAATACTTCGCCCGCCAGCCGCGCTGAGGAGTGACGCCATGACCCATGCCCTCCCCCGCCGCGCCCTGCTGGCCGCCGCTCCGCTCGTCGCCGCACCTTCGGTGTTGCGCGCGCAGACCCAGGCGCGGCTGCTCGTCATCGGCGGCGGCTTCGGCGGCGCCACGGCCGCCAATTTCGCGCGCCGCACCTATCCCTGGCTGGATGTCACGCTGGTCGAGCCGAAGCGAAGCTTCGTCACCTGCCCCTATGGCAATCTGGTGCTGGCCGGCACCAAGCAGATCGGCCAGATCACCCATGGCTATGATGGTTTGCGCGCCCGCGGCGTCCGCGTGGTGCATGACTGGGCCACGGGCATTGATGCCGCGGCCCGCCGCGTGCGCCTCGCCGGTGGCGAGACGCTGACCTATGACCGGCTGATCCTCTCGCCCGGCATCGCGCTGCGCTGGGGCGCCATCGAGGGCTATGACGAGGCGGCCTCCGAGACCATGCCGCATGCCTGGGTGCCCGGCGATGGCGCGCAGACCCTGCTGCTGCGCCGCCAGCTGGAGGAGATGCCCGATGGCGGCGTTGTCGGCCTCGCCATCCCGCCCAACCCTTTCCGCTGCCCGCCCGGCCCCTATGAGCGGATCAGCATGATCGCGAGCTACCTGAAGCGCCACAAGCCGCGCTCCAAGATCCTGGCGCTCGACGCGAAGGAGGCCTTCAGCAAGCAGGGCCTGTTCCAGGATGCCTGGGCGCAGCTTTATCCCGGCATGATCGAATGGGTGCCCGGCAACCGCGACGGCAAGGTGACAAAGGTGGATGCGCGCGAGCGCGTGCTGGAGACGGAGTTCGGCACGCAGCACAAGGTCGCCGTCGCCAACGTCATCCCGCCGCAGGCCGCCGCGCGCATCGCCGTCGATGCCGGGCTGACGGACGCTTCCGGTTGGGTCCCGGTGAACCCGCGCACATTTGAATCCCGCGCGGCACCCGGCATCCATGTGGTGGGCGATGCGAACATCCCCGGCCCCATGCCGAAATCCGGCTATGTCGCGAACAGCACGGCCAAGCAGGCGGTCGCCTCAGCCGCCGCCCTCCTGCGCGGCGAAACCCCGCCCGAGGCGGTGTATTTCAACACCTGCTACTCCCATGTGGGCGAGGAGTACGGCATCTCCATCGTCGGCGTGTTCCGCCCCAATGCGGAGGGCACGGCGATCGCGGAGGTGCAGGGCTCGGGCGGCGTCTCGCCGCGCGGCAACCTGCCGGAGCAGCGGCGGTTGGAAGCGCTCTACGCCGATGCCTGGTATGACAGCATCACGAAGGACATGTTCGCCTGATGACCACCACCACCCGCCGCGCCGCCCTCGGCCTCGCGCTGCTGCCCTTCGCGGCGGTGGCGAGCGACGACGCGCTGGATGCCGCGATCCGCGCCGAGATCGGCGGGGCCACGCCGCAGGAGGGCGGGATCACGCTGCGCGTCCCACCGGTCGCGGAGAATGGCGGCCAGGTGCCGATCACCGTGCTGGTGGACAGCCCGCAAAGTGCGGAGCGGCATGTGACGGCCATCCACCTCTTCGCCACGCGCAACCCGACGCCGGGCATCGCCTCCTTCAAGCTCGGCCCTGCCCTGGCGCGGGCCGAAATTCAGACGCGCATCCGCATCGCCGAGAACCAGGCGCTGGTCGTCCTGGCGCGGATGAATGACGGCAGCGTGCAGCGGGCCACCGCCGAAATCCGCGTCGCCACCGGGGGGTGCCTGACATGAGCACGCCACTCGCCACCCCGCGCATCCGCGCCCCCCGCAGCGCCCGCGCCGGCGAGGTAGTGGAGATCCGCACGCTGATGGAGCACCCGATGGAAACCGGGCTGCGCCAGGAGGGCGGGCGCGCCGTGCCCCGCGACATGCTGACCCGCATGCGCATACGGCTGAACGGCGAGGCGCTGCTGGAAGCCGAGTTCCGCAACGGCACCGCCGCCAACCCCTTCCATGTCTTCTTCGTGCGCATCGAGCGCGCCAGCGAGCTGGAATTCACCTGGACGGATGAGGCGGGCCGCACGGCGCGTGCGACCCACCGGATCGGCCTGGCCTAGCGGGCTGCTGGCGATGGGGGTCGAGGGGCCAGCCCCTCGAGCACCCCGGCAGGAAACTCGTTTCCTGCACCTTCGTTCATCGAAGATCCAAGAAACCTGTTTCTTGGTGGGAGAGCGCGAGAGGGCAAAGCCCTCTCGCCACACCTCACGCGGCGGCGAGGCTGTCCAGCGCCGCCTGCACGCCGCCCTTGGCATGCGGCACGCCCGCGATGCCCAGCGCCATCTCGATCGCGCCCAGCGTGCCGATGATCATCGGCTCGTTCAGGTCGCCCAGATGGCCGATGCGGAACACCTTGCCCGAGAGCTTGGCGAGGCCGCCACCGGTCGAGACGTTGAAGCGTTCGAGCGCGATCTTGCGCACGGGCTCGGCGTCGAAGCCCTCGGGCATCAGCACCGCCGTCACGCTGTCCGACCAGCGCTCGGGGTTCTGGCAGAAGAGCTGCGGGCCATTGTTGCCCGACCAATGCTGCACGCAGGCGCGCACTGCCTTGGCGAGGCGGGCATGGCGGGTGAAGACATTCTCCAGCCCCTCCTCCACCAGCATCAGGCGCAGCGCTTCCTGCAACCCGTAGAACAGCGTGGTCGGCACCGTGCCGACGAAGCTCTTCTGCCGGCGGGCCAGCATCTCGGTCCAGTCGAAATAGTGGCGCGGATGGGTGCTGGCGCGGTGGGCCGCCATCGCCTTCTCCGAGGCGCCGGTGAAGCTGAAGCCGGTGGGCAGCATCAGCCCCTTCTGGCTGCCGCCGACGCAGACATCCACGCCCCACTCATCCATGCGGAAATCATAGCAGCCGAGCGAGGAGATGGTGTCGCTCATCAGCAGGGCCGGGTGCTTCACGCGGTCCATCGCGGCGCGAACCTGGTCGAGCGGCATGCGCGTGCCGGCCGCCGTCTCATTGTGGACGCAGCAGACGGCCTTGATCTTGTGCCCGGTATCGGCGGCCAGCGCCGCCTCGATCGCGGAGATCTCGACGCCGCGGCGCCAGTCCGCGGGGACTTGCTGAACCTCGAAGCCCAAGGTGCCGCACATCTTGGCCCAGCTGTCGGAGAAATGCCCCGTCTCCGGGATCAGCACGAGATCGCCGGGCGAGAGGGTGTTGACCAGCGAGGCCTCCCAGGCGCCATGGCCGGAGGCGGTGTACATGAAGAGGTGCTGCTTGGTTTTCAGCACCTTCTTCAGCCCCTCGAAGCAGGCGTCATAGACGGCGAGGAAGGCCGGGTCGTTGAAATCAATGCTGGCGCGCGCCGTGGCGGCCAACACAGAATCCGGGATGTTCGTCGGCCCCGGATTGGCGAAGAAGAGGCGGCCGCGCGCCATCGGGCGCGCGGGCTTGGGGCTGATCGAACCGTCCATCGTGTCTGGCTTTCCTGAGCGTCGTTGCAAGCACTATCGGGCGTAAATGCGCCCGCATCAACGCTCCAGGCGAATTCCCGTGCGCGCCACAACCTGGCGGTACTTCTCCACCTCGCTCGTCAGGAAGGCACGCGTCGTCTCGGGCGTGTTCGCGGCGGACCAGGGCAGCACGCCGGCCTGGAGCAGGCGCTCGCGCAGGGGCGCATCGGCCACCGTCGCCACGAGGGCGCGGTTGAGCTGCGCGACCAGGGCCGGCGCCATGTTGGGCGGCCCGATGATCATGTTCCAGGTCGTGAGCTCGAAGCCCGGCATGGCCCCTTCGTTCAGGGTGGGAAGGTCGGGGAAGGAGGGGAAGCGCTCGCGGCTCGTTACCGCCAGGCCCCGCACCAGCCCGCCGCGGATCTGCCCGGCGGCGGAGGCAAGGACGGCGATGCCGAACTGGCCCTCGCCCTGATGGATCGCCGTCAGCATGAGCCCGCCGCTGCGATAGGGCACGTGGGTGAAGCGGGCGCCCAGTTGCAGCGCCAGCATCTCCACGCCCAGATGCGGGATGGAGCCCACGCCCGAGGTCGCATAGGCATATTGCTCAGGGCGCGAGGCGCGCAGCACGGCAATCGCCTGCTGCGCCGTCGTCGCCGGGAAGCCGGGTGCGGCGATCAGCACCATGGGTGCGGTGCCGATCATCGCGATCTGCGTCGAATCCGCCAGCGGGTTGAAGGGCGTGCCGCCCTCCAGCGCGGCGGGCGCGATGGCGTGGGAGCTGACCTCGATCAGCATCAGCGCATGGCCGTCCGGCGTCTGGCGCCGCAGCCAATCGCCCGCCACCACACCCGAGGCGCCGGGCCGGTTCTCCACCACCACCCGCGCCTCGGGGCCGAGATTGGCGGCGAAGCGCTCGGAGATGAGGCGGGAAGCGATGTCGGTGCTGCCACCCGGGGCGAAACCCACGGTGAGCGTGACCGGGCGCTGCGGGAAGCTCTGGGCCTGGGCAAGGAATGGGGCGAGCAATCCCATCGCGGCGAGCGCGAGACGACGAATCATGGCGGACCTCCGGTTTTTTCTGGAGTGAGCTTAAGCCCCAGCCCGGTCGGCCGCGCAAGGGATCAGGGACGCTCCAGCCGCAGGCCCGCGCCCTCGGCGATGGCGCGGAATTTCCGCACCTCGGCCGCGATGAATTGCGCGGTGGCCGCCGGGCCCATCGGCTCCGGCACGCCCACGCCCAGGCCCGCCAGGCGCTGCGCCAGCGCGGGCTCGGCCAGTGCGGCATGGATGCCCCGCGCCAGCGTCGCCACGCGCTCGGGCGGCGTGCCGCGCGGTGCGAGCAAGGCGTTCCAGGTGGAGAGGTCGAAGGGGGCGACGCCCTGCTCCTCCAGCGTCGGCAGATCGGGCAGGGTGGCGGCGCGGCCGGCGGTGCCGGTCGCGATCAGCCGGATGCGCCGGGCTTCGGCCAGCGCGTTCAGCCCGGCCAGCGTGTCGAGGGCGAAGCTGACCTCGCCCCGCGCCAGCGCTTCCAGCGCGGGAGCGCCGCCGCGATAGGGGATGTGCTCGGCGCGGAGGCCGGCGCGGGCCAGGAACAGGGCGCCGGCCAGATGCGTGATGCTGCCCGCCCCGGCCGAGCCATAGCTGCCGCGCCCATCGGCGAGGGCCCCGCGCAGCGCGGCCACGTCGGCCGGCCCTTGCGGCGGCACGGCCAGCGCCAGCGGCGTCACGCCGGTCAGCGCCACGGCGGTGAAATCCTCCACCGCGTCATAGGGCAGGTCCCGGAACACGGCCGGGTTGGCGCCATGCGAGGAGGCCGAGGCCATGAGCAGCGTGTGCCCATCGGCGGGTGCGCGCTTCACCGCCTCGCTGCCGATCGCGCCGCCCGCGCCGGTGCGGTTCTCCACGACGAAGCGCCCGCCGGTCAGGGCGGAAAGCCGCTCGGCGATCAGCCGCGCCGCGATGTCGGTCGAGCCGCCCGCCGCGAAGGGAACGATGATGGTGACCGCGCGGTCCGGGAAGGCAAGCGCGGGAACCGGGAGAAGGGCAGCGAGGAGAAGGCGGCGTTGCATCCGCCCTCCATGCCCGTCTCCGGTTGCGCCCGCGTGACGGGCGCGTGGAGAATGCGCGTCAGATGGCGGTGCCGCCCACCGTCAGCCCGGTCATCTTCAGCGTGGGCTGCCCCACGCCCACCGGCACGCCCTGGCCGTTCTTGCCGCAGGTGCCGATGCCGGGATCCATCGCGCTGTCATTCCCGATCATGCTCACCTTGGTCAGCGCGTCCGGGCCGTTGCCGATCAGGGTGGCACCCTTCACCGGCGCGCCGATGCGGCCATTCTCGATGATGTAGGCCTCGCTCATGGAAAACACGAACTTGCCCGAGGTGATGTCCACCTGGCCGCCGCCGAAATTCACGGCGTAGATGCCCTTCTTCACGCTGCCGATGATCTCGGACGGCGCGTGCTGCCCGCCCAGCATGATGGTGTTGGTCATCCGCGGCATCGGGATATGCGCGAAGCTCTGGCGGCGCCCATTGCCGGTGGGCGCCACGCCCATCAGACGCGCATTCTGCCGGTCCTGGATGAAGCCGCGGAGATAGCCATCCTCGATCATCACGGTGCGGCCGGAGGGCGTGCCCTCGTCATCCACGGTGAGGCTGCCGCGCCGGTCGGCGATGGTGCCGTCATCCACCACGGTCACACCCGGGGCCGCGATGCGCGTGCCGAGCAGGCCGGCGAAGGCACTGGTCTTCTTGCGGTTGAAATCGCCTTCCAGCCCGTGCCCGATGGCCTCATGCAGCAGGATGCCCGGCCAGCCCGGGCCCAGCACCACCTCGGTCTCGCCGGCCGGGGCGGGAATGCTTTGCAGGTTCACCAAAGCCTGGCGCAGCGCCTCCGCCACGCCGGCCTGCCAGCCCCCATCTCCGATGATCCGGGAATAGGCGAAGCGCCCACCCGTGCCGAAGCTGCCCGTCTCGCGCCGGCCATTCTCCTCCACCACGACCGAGACGTTGAAGCGCACCAGCGGCCGCAGATCGGCCACGCGCAGCCCGTCGGGCCGCAGGATCTGCACCGCCTGCCATTCGCCGGTGAGGGACGCCATCACCTGCGTCACACGCGGATCCAGCGCGCGGGCATGGGCATCAATCTCCATCAGTAGCTCGGTCTTCTCGGCGAAGCCCATGGCGGTGAGCGGATTGGCCGCCTCATAGAGCTGCGTGTTGGTCGCGCGCGGGCCGACATCCAGCGTGCCGCTGCGCCCCTGCCGCACGGCGCCCACGGTCGCCACGGCACGCGCCAGCGCGGCATCACTGATCTCGCCCGAATGGGCGTAGCCGGCCGCCTCGCCCTGGATGGCGCGCAGGCCAAAGCCGCGCTGCGTGTCGTAGCTGGCCGAGCGGATGCGGCCATCCTCCAGGCTGATCGCCTCGCTCTCGCGGTATTCGAAGAAGAGCTCGCCATCCTCGGCGCCCTCGGTCGCCTCGCGCAGGCGGCGAGCGGCAGCCTCGGGGTCGAGCGCCGAGTAGAAAAGGCGGTCCGTGACGGCAAGCGGCGTGTCGAGCGGCATGCGGGAAGATCCCTTCAGGAAATAAGGCTGGAGGCCGGGAAGGTGACGCGCGCGGTGGTGCCCACGCCCGGCGTGCTTTCGAGCACCAGCGCGCCACCCTGCGCATGGGCAAGCGAGCGGCAAAGATGCAGCCCCAGGCCGGAGCCCGGAAACCGGCGGGAGAGGGCGCTGTCGAGCTGAGTGAAGGGCTCGAAGACGCGTTCCAGGTCCTTCGCCTCGATGCCAATGCCGGTGTCCTGGACCTCGATGGTCAGCCCGGCCTCGGTGAGGAAGGCGCGGAGCGTGACGCTGCCCCCCGCCTCCGTGAACTTGGTGGCGTTGTTCAGCAGGTTCAACAGCACCTGGCGCAACCGCCGCGTATCTCCGCGCAGGCGCGGCAGGCCGGGCTGAATGTCGCGCAGCAATTGCAGCCCGCCCTCGGCGATGGCAGGACCGATCATGCGCGCCGCACCCTCGATCACCTCGTTGAGCGCCACTTCTTCCAGCGTGATGGGCGGGTTGCTGGTCTCGGTGCGGGTGATGTCCAGGATGTCGTCAATCAGCGAGAGCAGGTGGCGCCCCGCCTCGCGGATCGCGCCGGCGAATTCCTCGGTCTGCGCGGGGGCCGCGCCGCTGCACAGCACGTCGGCGAAGCCGATGACGGCGTTGAGCGGCGTGCGCAGCTCATGGCTCATCGTGGCCAGGAAGCGGGATTTGGCACGGCTCGCCGCCTCGGCCGCCTCCCGCGCCGCTTCGAGCTCGGCGCGGATCTTCCGGTCCTCGGTGACGTCGGTGTAGGTGACGACCCAGCCGCCATCGGGCGTGGGGTCCGAGACGACCTCCAGGATGTTGCCGTTCGGTCGCGGCCGGAGCGAGCGGACGGGCGCGAAGAGCGGCCGCGCCTTGACCGCCTCGGCCACGCGCTGCCCGGCCTCGCCCTCGCCGTATTCGCCCTGGACCAGCAGCGCATCCACCATGTCGTGCATGTGCGCGCCGGGGGTCAGCGCCTCCTCCGGCAGGCCCAGCAATTCCTTCAGCTTGGCGTTGGACGCGACGAGGCGACCCTCCCGGTCGAAGAGCACGATGCCGTGGCGGATATTGCCCAGCATGACGCCCAGGATCTCCGCGCGGCGCTTCGCCTCCGCCTCGGCGCGGGCGAGCGGCGTGACATCGGTGAGCGAGACGACAAAGCCGCCATCGGGCGTGGGGTCGGAGGCGAAGTTCAGCACGCGGCCGTCATCCGTCACGCGCTGCGCGCGGGAGGACTTGCTGCGATCGAGCGCGATCAGGTGCTGGCGCTCCCGCTCGGCCTGCTCGGGCGTGCCGAGATTGCCGGTGCGCTGCTGCCGCGCCAGCAGGTCCTCAATGCGCATGCCGAGGCATTCCGGCAGGTCGGGCATGCCGGTCAGCGTGACGGCCAGGCTGTTATAGGCGCGCAGCCGCCGCTCATGATCATAGAGCATCACGCCGGAGGTGTTGTTTTCCAGCATGGTGCGCAGCAGGCCTGCCCGCTGCTCGGCCGCCGCCTCGGCGCGCACCAGCGGCGTGATATCGGCGACCGAGATGACGAAGCCGCCATCGGGCGTGGGGTCGGAGGCCACGTCGTAGCGCCGGCCGTCCGGCAGGTTGCGCTGCATGCGATGCGGCTTGCTGCGGTCGAGCTCACGGAAGAAGCGTTCCTGCGAGGCGCCCTCATCCCCGCCGCCGTAAAGGCCGCGGGCGCGTTGCGCCGCCAGGATCTCCGCCTGGAGCGTGCCGGGCTTCGCCAGCAGGTCGGGCACGCCCATCATCTCGCCCGCCAGCGCATTGGCGGCGACGAGGCGGTGGCGCGAATCATACAGCACGATGCCCTGGCGGCTGTTCTCCAGCATCGCCTGCAGAATGCCGGCACGGCGCTGCGCCTCCTCCTGCGCGTCCACCAGCGGCGTCACGTCGGAGACGGAGACGACGAAGCCGCCATCCGGCGTCGGGTCGGAAGCGACGTCGAAGACCTCGCCCGTCGTGCGGCGGCGCTGGTAGCGGATGGGCTTGCTGCGGTCGAGCGCCATCGCCTGGCGGGTGAAGGCGGCCTCGGACTCCGCGTCGCCCAGTTGCTCGAGCGGCACCTGGCGCTGCATCACCTGCGCGTAGGTCTGGCCCACCATCTCCTCGGGCGTCGCGTAGCCGGCGATGGCCGCGCTGATCCGGTTGGTCGCGATGACGCGGTGTTCGGGCCCGTAGAGGGTGATGCCATGGCGCGAGGCGTCGAGCGTGGCCGAGAGCGCCGCGGCTTGCGCCTGCGCTTGTTCCCGCGCGCGGACCAGCTCCGTGACGTCGGAGATGCAGACGACATAGCCGCCCTCGGGCATCGGGTCGGAGCTGATGTCGAAGACCCGGCCATCCGGCCGCTGCCGCTGGTAGCGATGCGGCTTGCTGCGGTCCATCCCGGCGAAGCGCGCGGCCCGCTCGGCCCCCTGCTCGGGCGTGGCGCCCTCGTGCCCACGCTGCGCGGCGACGATCTCGGCATGGCTGCGGCCGACCAGCGAGCCCGCGCCCGCCCGGGTGGTGAGCTGCGCTGCGATCTCGTTGGCCGCCACCGCCAGGCCCTCGGCGTCGAACAGGATGATGCCCTGCCGTGCCGCGTTCAGCGTGGCGGAGAGCACCTCGGCCCGGCGCTCCACCTCGCGCTCGGCCACCACGCGCGCGGTGATGTCGGTCAGCGTGAGCACGAAGCCGCCCTGCGGCACCGGGCTGGCGGTGACCTCCAGCTCCTCGCCGGTGGGCCGGCGGCGGCGGATGGTGTTGGGGCGGCTCTTGTCGCGCGCGTGGAAGGCGGCGACGCGGTCGCGCGCGGCCTCGCCTTCGCCGAACTCGCCCAGCGCGAGCTGGCGCTCCAGCAGCTCGGCATAGGGGACGCCCGGGCGCAGCCACTCCTCCAGGCCCATCAGCGTGGCACAGAGCGGATTGAACGTAAGCAGCCGTTCCTGCGCGTCGAACAGCGCGATGCCGTGGCGCATGTTGTCCAGCATCGCCTGCACCATGGCGGCGCGGGATGTGGCGGCCGCCTGCGCCTCGGTCAGCGCGGTGATGTCGGTGAAGGAGCGGACGCAGCCGCCGCCCGGGATCAGGTCGGTGCGGACCTCGATGATGGTGCCGTCCGGCCGCTTGCGGGTGAAGGTGCTCTCGCCCTTCCAGGGTTCGCGCGGGCGGTTCTGGCGCCAGCGCCGGCCGGCCTCGCCCGCGCCATGCTCGCCCCGCTCGGCCTGGATGTCGCGCAGCGCGTCGAAATGCACCCCGGCCTTCAGCTCCTCGGGCCGCAGGCCGGCCAGGCGCGCGCCCAGCGCGTTGCCGGTCCGCACATAGCCATCCTGGTCGTAGAGGATGATGCCGTGCCGCATGTTGTCGAGCACGGCCTGGAGCGAGGCGGCGCGGCTCGTCGCCTCCGCCTCGGCCTGGATCTGCGCCGTCACATCGGTGAAGGAGCGGACATAGCCGCCCTCGGGCAGCTTGTCGGTGATGATCTCGACCACCGTGCCGTCCGGGTTGGTGCGGCGGTAGCGGTCGGGCCCGCGCAGCGGCTCGTTGATGCGCTCTGCCAGGAAGCGGTCGGTCGAGAGCTTGTCGCCATGCACGCCGAGCTTGATCTGCAGCTCGCGCAGCTCGCGGATGTTGGCGCCGCGGCGGAAGGCCTCGGGCGGCAGGCCGCAGAAATGCCCGGCCAGCCGGTTGGCCGCGATGACGGTGCCCTCGGGGTCGAACATCGCCATGCCGTGGCGCGTGCTCTCCAGCATGTGGGCGAGCACTTCCGCCTGCTCGCGCGCCTCGGCCTGGGCCGCGTGCAGGGCGGTGACGTCGGCCACCACCATGGCGTGGCCGCCATCGGGCAGCGGCACGCTGCGGTGGCTGGTGGCGATGCCGTCGGGCGTGCGCCGCTCGAAGCCATACGCGTTGGCCGTGGCGGCAAGGCGGCGGGCGACCTCCGCTTCCGGATCGCAAGGGCCGAATTCGCCGGCCAGCGCGCGGCGCATGAGGATGTCGCGCAGGTTCTCGCCGAGATAGACCGGGCTGTGCGCCATGATGCGGTTGTAGGCCGGGTTCACCTGCGTCAGCACGCGGTCCGGCCCATAGACGGCCACGCCCACCGGCAGCGCCTCCATCAGCGCGTCCTGCAGCGCCACGCGCCGGCGCACATCCTGCTCGGCCTGGTGCGCTTCGGTGATGTCCATGATCTCGACCAGCCAGCCGCCATCCGGCATGGGCTGGTTGTCGAAGCGCACGGTCCGGCCGTCCGGCCGTGTCCGCTCATGCCGCCAGGGCTGCGCGACGGAGCGGGTGGTGAGGTCGGCCACCACGGCGGCCGCGTGGGCGGCATCGAACTCGCCCGCCTCCTGCTGGCGCGCGACGATCTCGGTCAGGCCCATGCCCGGCTGGACCACGTGCGCCGGCAGGCCGAGCAGCCGCGCATAGGCCGGGTTGCTGCGGGCGAGGCGGCGGGCCGCGTCATATTGCGCCACCCCGCTGTTCAGCCGCGACAGCACGCCCGAGAGCGCGCCGGCCTCACGCTCGGCCGCCTCGCGCGCCTGGAAGAACTCACTGACATCGGCCAGCGTGAGCAGGTGGCCGCCATCGGCGAGCGACATGAGGCGCCACTCAAGGCCACGGCCCTCCGCGTCCCGCAGCAGGCGGCGATGCGGGCGGCTGAGGTCGAGCGCCAGCACCTCGCGCAGCCGGTCGGCCGGGTCGCCCGGGCCCAGCGCGCCGCGGAAGGCCAGCAGGCGCAGCACATCGGCCAGCGGGGCGCCGGGCGGCAGCGCCGCATGGTCCATCCGAAGGAGGGCATGCATGGCGGGGTTGGCGAAGACGAGCCCGCCCGCCCCCGAGAACGCCATCACCGCCAGCGGCAGCGCCGCCAGAACCTCAGGTGGGTGGGGGGCGGCGGCATCCATGCTCAAGGGGCCGTGGCGGGTGGTGCGCGAAGCGCGTGCCAGGCGCAGAGCCCGGCGGCGAGCACGCCGACCGCCAGCGCCTGGTGCAGCGTGCCGAGCGAGACCGGCACCACATGCAGCAGCGTGACGATGCCCAGCGCGTATTGCGCGCCGATCGCGGCCGCCATGGTCCAGACGGCGCGGCGGGCGAAGCCGTCCGGCAGGCGGCGGGCGGCGATGGCGGCGCCGATCGTGGCCAGCAGCGTCAGCGTCGCCAGCAGGCGGTGGTTGAACTGCACCGCGGCGATATTGGCCGTCAGGTTCCGCCAGACCGGCTCAAGATCGAGGTAACCGGGGGGGATGAGCTGGCCATCCATCAGCGGGAAGGTGTTGTAGCTGAAGCCGGCGCGGATGCCGGCCACGAAGCCGCCGGCCAGCATGGTCAGCGCCGCCAGCCAGAAGGCCGCGACCACTTGCCGCCGGATCTTGCCCTGCTGCGGCACGAGGCTGGCCGGCGCAGGCCGCAGCAGGCCGAGCGCGGTCCAGAGGATCAGGCCGAACAGCACGAAGGCCATGGAGAGGTGCAGCACCAGCCGGTAGGGCGAGACCGCCGTGCGGTCCGCGTCGAAGCCCGAGGCGACCATGAACCAGCCGATCGCCCCCTGCATGCCGCCCAGCACGAACAGCACTGCGAGCCGGGGCCCCAGGCCGGCCGGAATGGATCCGCGCGCCCAGAACCACAGCAACGGCAGAAGGTAGGCGAGGCCGATCAGCCGCCCCCAGAAGCGATGCGCCCATTCCAGCCAGAAGATGCGCTGGAAGCCCTCCATCCCGAAGCCGGCATTCTGGAGCTGGTATTGCGGGATGGTGCGGTAGAGATCGTAAAGGCGCTGCCACTCGGCCTGGCTGAGCGGCGGCAGCGTGCCGGCGAGCGGCGCCCATTCCATGATCGAGAGGCCCGAGCCGGTGAGGCGCGTGGCACCACCGAGCGCCACCATCAGCCAGATCAGGCCGGCGACGGTGAGCAGCCAGATCGCGATGGCGCGCGGATTGGCACGCCCCCCGCGCGGAGCGGAGGCGGCATGGGCGGGAAAGCTGTGGGCATCGAAGGGCATGTTGCGCACATAATAGCCGAGAACCGCGCCGCCAGCCCATGGCCTCGGCGAGAATTGCGGCGGCCGCGGGCTTGTGGCCCGCAAGGTGCGCTGGTAACGCCCCCGCATGTCCGCCGCACCGCTGGTTTCGGTCGTCATTCCCGTGCGGAACGAGGCCCCGAACATCGCCCCCCTGGTCGCCGAGATCCAGGCGGCCCTGGAGGCGATCCCGCACGAAATCATCTATGTGGATGACGGTTCGACCGACGCGACGCCCGAGGTTCTGGCGGGCCTGCCGGTCCGCCGCCTGCGCCACCGCGAGAGCTGCGGGCAATCCGCCGCCATCATGACCGGCGTGGCCGCGGCCACCGGCACCTGGATCGCGACGCTGGACGGCGATGGGCAGAACGACCCGGCGGACATCCCGCAGATGCTGGCGCGCGCCGAGGCCGAGACCGCCGCAACCGGCGGCTGGGTGATGGTGGCCGGGCACCGGGTGAACCGGAAGGACAGCTGGGTGAAGCGCCGCTCCTCGCGCCTCGCCAACGGCATCCGCTCCTCGCTGCTGCGGGACGCGACGCCCGATACCGGCTGCGGGCTGAAGCTGTTTCCCCGCGCGCTCTTCCAGGCCATGCCGCATTTCGACCACATGCACCGCTTCCTGCCGGCGCTGGCGCTCCGCGCCGGGGCGCGCGTGCTGAGCGAGCCGGTGAACCACCGCCCCCGCCTGCGCGGCGCCTCCAACTACGGCACGCTGGACCGGTTGGCGGTGAGCGTCTTCGACCTGTTCGGCGTCGCCTGGCTGCAACGGCGCGGCAAGCGGCCCGAGATCGAGACGCCGTGACCGCCAGCGGTGGCCCGGGCGCGGTTCCGCCCAGGCATGAATCGCCGGTCCCGTCATCCCGTTCGCTGGGCCTCGGCAAGCTGTTGCTCATGGTGGCGGGGCTGGCCCTGGGGGGCGTGCTGCTGCGGACGCTGGGCGCCGCGCCCGGCACGGATTGGGTGGACCTCTACATCCGCGACCAGGGGCTGCTGGGCGAGAGCCTCTTCCTGCTCGCGGGCGGCCTTGCCACTGCGGTCGGTATGCCGCGCCAGGTGGTGGCCTTCCTGGCGGGCTATGCCTTTGGCACGGTGGTCGGCGTCGCGGTCGCGCTGGCCGCGCAGATGCTGGGCTGCGCGCTGGCCTATGGCTGGGCGCGGGCCATCGCGCGCGACTGGGCCGAGCGGCGGCTGGCCGGCCGCTTCGGCCCGCGCCTGCGCCCCGTGGTGGAGACGCTGCGCGAAAATCCCTTCGGCGCGGCGCTGGCGCTGCGCCTCTTTCCCGTGGGGAACAACCTGGCGCTGAACTTCCTGGCCGGCATGTCGGCGCTGCCGGCCGGCGCCTTCTTCCTGGCCTCCTTGCTCGGCTACCTGCCGCAGACGGTGGTCTTCGCGTTGCTCGGTAAGGGCGTGCGCGTGGACGGCGCCTGGCAGCTCGGCCTGTCCGGCGCCTTGCTTGCGCTCAGCGTCGGGCTGGGGGTTTGGCTGATGGGGCGGCATCGCGCGGGACGCGCGTTGGACAAATGACCGCGGGACGCGCGTTGGACAAATGACCACGGCACGCGTGTGGGGAAAGTGATCGCGGGACGCGCCTGCGCCCTTCAGTTCAGCCGGTTGCGCAGTTCTTCCACCAGGCCGCGGATGCGCGCCGCCGCCTCGCCCTGCGGCTCGATGGCGAGCGCGCGGTCCAGGCTCGCCAGCGCCGCGCCGATCCGCTCCAGACGGTGCTCGATCAGCCCCATCTCGCGCCACAGCCCCGCATGTTCGGGGGCGAGGCGCAGCATGTCGCGCGTGGCGGCGAGGCCGCCTTCCAGGTCATTGGCCTGCAGGCGGCGCAGCTTGATGTTGTTCTGCAGTCGCAGCAGCACGTCGCGCTTGGTCATCGGCGCCAGCATGCCGGGCTTCAGCTCGGCCTGTTCCCCCGCCACGCGCTTGATGAGGGCGCGCAGCTCGGGCGCCAGGAGCTGGTCGCCGCCGGCGAAGACGTCGAGCACGATCTGCCCGCGGGCATGCGGCAGCGCGAGGAGGAAATGGCCCGGCGCATTCAGCCCATGCGCACTCCAGCCCGCCGCCTCGGCCGCGTGCAGCCAGAGCAGGCCGAGCGCCACCGGAAGCCCGCGCCGGCGGTCCAGAACCTGAATGAGGTTGGCATTGGCCATGTCCTCATAGGTCTCGGCATCGCCGGCGAAGCCGAATTCGTCGTGCAGCAGCCCGGCCAGCAGAGCGCGGCGGCGCTCGGAATCGCCCGCATCGGCGGCGGGGTCGGCGGCGGCGAGCTCCACGGCGCGCCGCGCGATGCGGCTGAGCAGCGCCTCGGCCGCGCGCCAATCGGCGGCTGGCGCGTCAATGCGCGCGAATTGCAGCGCGACGGCCGCAAGATCGAGCTCGGCATCGGGCAATTGGCCGGCGGCGTCGAGGGCGGCGCGGGCCTCGTCCTGGGGGGTCGAAGACATCCCTGCCCTTGTAGCGCAGCCGCGCCTGCCCTGACAGCCGGGAAGCGCGGCGGCTGTCACAGCAATTCGAGCTGCCGGGAAGCGGCACGCGGGTTGAACTGCGTGCAATCCAGCCGGCCCGTCCCGCCCTCGCGCCGGTCGAGACCCAGGCGGCGCAGCGCCACGTCGAAGCGCCGGGCCAGCAAATCGGCATAGGCACCCTCGCCGGTCTGGCGCTGGCCGAAGCGGGCGTCGTAGAGCTTGCCGCCGCGCGTCTGCCGCACCAGGGCCAGCACACGTGCCGCGCGTTCGGGGTAATGGGTGTTGAGCCACTCCTCGAAGATCTGGCGCAGCTCGAGCGGCAGGCGCAGCAGCACATAGCCGGCGCTGCTGGCCCCAGCCCGGGCGCTGGCCTCGAGGATGCGCTCCAGCTCGGCATCGTTGATGCCGGGGATCATGGGCGCGGCCAGCACCGCCACGGGAATGCCCTGCGCGGCGAGCGCCCGCACCGCCTCCAGCCGCCGCATCGGGCTCGCCGCGCGGGGTTCCATCGCGCGCGCCAGCTTGGCGTCGAGCGTGGTGATGGAGACGCAGACGCGCGCCAGGTTCCGCCGGGCCATGCGCGCCAGGATGTCCGCATCGCGCAGCACGCCGGCCGATTTCGTCACGATGGTGACCGGATGGCCGAAGCGCTCCAGCACCTCCAGCACGCGCCGCGTCAGCCCCTGCTCGCGCTCGACGGGCTGGTAAGGGTCGGTGTTGGCGCCGAGCGCCACCGGGCGCGGCTGATAGCCGGGGCGGGAGAGCTCGCGCTCCAGGATCTCGGGCAGGTCGGGCTTGAAGAGCAGCCGCGTCTCGAAATCGAGGCCGGGCGAGAGGCCGAGATAGGCGTGGCTCGGCCGCGCATAGCAATAGACGCAGCCATGCTCGCAGCCGCGATAGGGGTTGATCGAGCGGTCGAAGCCGAGATCGGGGCTGTCATTGTAGGTGAGCGCGGATTTGGCCGCTTCCCGCGTGAGGGTCGTCCTGAGGCTCGGCATGTCCTCGGTCAGGCTGCCCCAGCCATCATCGAAGGCCTCCACCACTTGGCGCTCGAAGCGCGGCGTGTGGTTGGAGAGCGCCGCCCGGCCGCGCTGCGGGGCAAGGCCTTTATCAAGCCAGGAATGTCCGCCACCATCGGGCATGGCCAAGTTCCCTTAATGTTCACGTCGGAAGGTGCGGAAATGCCGGACGCGAGTCAAGAACAAAAAGGGAAACTATCAGGGATTTCGGCGGTCATTCCCGTGCTGAACGCCGCGCCCCTTCTCCCACCGCTGCTCGGCCAGCTGGGCGCCCTGGGCGAGGTCATCCTGGCCGATGGCGGCAGCACGGATGGCGTGGCGGAGCTGACCGGCCCGCGCCTCATCACGGCGCCACGCGGCCGCGGCTCCCAGCTCGCCGCCGGCGCCGCCGCCGCGCGGGGCCAGTGGCTGCTTTTCCTGCATGCCGACACGCGGCTGGAGGAAGGTTGGGAGGCGGCGGTCGGGGCCGCCCTCGCCCGGCCGGAGGTGGCGCATCATTTCCGCTTCGCGCTCGATGATGCTTCGCCGCAGGCCCGCCGGCTGGAGGCCGCGGTGGCCTGGCGTTGCCGCTGGCTCGCCTTGCCCTATGGCGACCAGGGGCTGCTCATCGCCCGCGCGCTTTATGACGCGGTGGGCGGCTATGCACCGATACCGCTGATGGAGGATGTGGACCTGGTCCGCCGGCTCGGCCGCGCGCGGCTGGCCGCCCTGCCGGCGCGGGCCGTGACCTCCGCCACGCGCTGGCGCCGGGATGGCTGGTGGCGGCGCTCGGCCCGCAACCTCACCACGCTCTCGCTCTATTTCGCTGGCGTCCCGCCCGAGCGGCTGGCGCGCTTCTACCGGTGAGGCGTCAGGCGCGCCCCGCCGCGCCCGAGAGCAGCAGCGGATCCACCTTCAGCTTGGCCAGCGCACGCCGCCAGCGCGTCTCATCCGCGCCGCCGAAGATCAGGTCCTCGTCGGGCGCCACGTGCAGCCAGTCATTGCGGGCGATCTCCTGCTCCAGCTGGCCCGCGCCCCAGCCGGCATAGCCGAGCGCGAGCAGCCCCTCGCGCGGCCCGCCGCCGCTGGCGATGGCCTGCAGCACATCGAGGCTCGCGGTCAGCGCCACCTCGCCCGTCACCTCCATCGAGGTCTGGGCGCGCCAATCGGCGCTGTGCAGCACGAAGCCGCGCCCCTCCTCGACCGGGCCGCCATTGACCAGGCGAATGCTGCGCGCCGGCGGCAGAGGCTCCACGCCGATCTGCCGCATCAGGGCCTCGAAGCTGAGCTTCGGGATGGGCTGGTTGAGGATCAGCCCCATCGCGCCATCAGGCGAATGGGCACACAGCAGGATCAGGCTCCCGGCGAAGTTCGGGTCCTGCATATGGGGCATCGCGATGAGCAACTGCCCGGCGAGAGGGCTGGTCTTCGGCGCGCCGCGCTCAGCGCCACCGGACCGCCCCGAGGTGGTTTCACGTGGGGACATGCACGCGATGTGGGGCCCCGCCCCCGCCATGGCAAGCGTGACACCCCGCCTGGAACCGCCTAAACCTTCCCCCGCAAAACCCCTCTGGAGGCAGCCCCCATGACGATCAAGGTCGGTGACAAGATTCCCTCGGCCAAGCTGATGCAGGCCACGGCCGATGGCCCGCAGGAGGTCACCACCGAGGAGTTCTTCGGCGGCAAGACCGTCGTTCTCTTCGGCGTGCCCGGCGCCTTCACGCCGACCTGCTCGGCCAAGCACCTGCCCGGCTTCGTGAACCACGCCGCCGATTTCACGGCCAAGGGCGTGGACACCATCGCCTGCATGTCGGTGAACGACGTCTTCGTGATGGGCGCCTGGGGCAAGGACCAGAACGCGATCGGCAAGGTCGCCATGCTGGCCGATGGCAGCGCCGCTTTCACACAGGCGCTGGGCATGGAATTCGACCTGACGGCCCGCGGCCTGGGCGTGCGCTGCCAGCGCTTCGTGCTGGTGGCGAAGAACGGCGTGGTGACGCATGTCGCCGTGGAAGAGCCCGGCGCCTTCGAGGTCAGCAAGGCCGAGACGGTGCTGGCCGCCCTCTGAGCCAAGCTGCCGGCGCTTCGGCGCCGGCCCGGCGGGGCATCGGAAGGCTATCGCGGCGAAACCGTCAGGAGCCCCACATGCCCCGCTTCGAGATCACCCCCCAGGAAGAGGCCATGCTGCGCGCACTCCGCGCCGAGCGGCCGGCCCGCAGCCTCACCCCCGCGCCGCTGGGCATCGGGCAGCGCGTGGCGGACTGGGTCGCGCGCACTGTCGGCTCCTGGCGCTTCATCCTGATCCAATCGGGATTGCTGCTGGTCTGGCTTGCGCTGAACGTCACCGCCTTCATCGAGCGTTGGGATCCCTATCCCTTCATCCTGCTCAACCTGGTCCTCTCCTTCCAGGCGGCCTACACCGCGCCCATCATCATGATGAGCCAGAACCGCGCCTCTGAGCTCGATCGCCGGCACGCGGAGTTCGACTACCGGATCAATGTGAAGGCGGAGCTGGAGATCGAAGCGCTGCACGCGAAGATCGACGCGCTGCGCGAGCAGGAAATCGTGAAGATGCTTCAGATCATCGAGAAGCTGGCGGCAGACCGAAGGGGCTGATGCCCCGGTTCAGCCACCGGCGTCAGCGGCCGGCGGACTGGCTGCGCAGCTCGCGCGCGCGGGCGAGGACGCGGTCTTCCATCTCGGAATTCGTGGCGGTCGAGGCCGGCGCATCCACCCACTGGTTGCCGCGCTGGATCTGGCGGAACACCTGCACGCGCACGCCATCCGAGCGGAGCTGGCGGCCGATCACATAGGCCGTCGCCTTGAAGCGCTCGCCCTCGGCCTGGGGCGGGGAATACCAGTCGGTGATGATCACGCCACCGAACGGGTCCGCGCTGGCGAGCGGCATGAAGGACAGCGTGTCGAGCGTGGCGCGCCAGAGGAAGGCGTTCACCGTCATGCCCGCACCTGCGCCGGCCGCGGCTTCCCGCGCCTGGCGCGAACGATCCACACCGAAGACGACAAGGCCGGAATCCGTGGCCGCACCGGTTTCGCGCAGCGTCAATTCGCGGCGGTTGTCCGTGCCGTATTCCTCATTGCCGACCTGACGCCCACTGGAACATCCGGCCAGCAGCGCGAGACCGAGGCAGAGCGGGAGAATCGGGCGTGTGATCTGGATCATGGCCGGATGACTTACTGGAGCGACAACCAAAAGAAAAGGGGCGACGGGATGTCCCGTCGCCCCGTCCCTGGTCACGTTCTGTGACGGGGTGAGTCTGGCTCAGAAAGCCAGGCGCACGCCGGTCAGGAACACGTTGCTGAACGCGCGGCTCTGGATGCCCTGGCGGTTCGGGTCGAGGTCACGGCCCTGCTCACGCACGGAGTAGTAGACGTACTCGGCGATCAGATCCATGCCGGGAGCCAGGCGGTAGTTCGCACCGGCGCCCATGCCCCAGCGACGCATGGTCGCGGCATTGGTGCTGGTGTTCACGTTCGCCGGGCGGGCGTTGGTGCCGAACTGGAACGCCGTGCCACCGTTGATCTCGGTGACGGTGCTGCGCGTGCCGCCCTCGAAGAGGCCGGTCACGAAGTTGGCACCGACGGTGACGGGGCCGACCACGTACTGGCCGCCAACGACCAGCTGCTCCGCAGGACGGTCACCACGCAGGGTGTTGCCCCAGAAGAAGTTGTAGTCGCCGTAGGTGTAGTTCGCGCCAACCGTGAAGCCGGCATAGCTGGCCTGAAGGCCGGCCTGCCAGATGTTCATGTTGTTGAACACGCGGTACTGCTGGCCACCCGTGGTCATGTCGCGCGCGGCGCCGGCATTGATGTAGCCGACGGTACCGGCGACGCCGACGCCAGCCACGTTACCGCGCCAACGGGCGGCAACCTGGAACTCGTTGCGGCGAGCGGCCTGCTCGGGACCCGCGGCGTAGATGCCGAAGTTGCGGGCGCCGGTGAAGGCATAGGCGCGATCGCAGAAGCCGGAGTTGGCGTTGTTCGGGCAGCCGACGTCCTCACCGACGTTCGCGTTCGGGGCGTAGGACGCACCGAAGTCGAAGCCAGCCCACTGCGGCGTCATGTAGATGATCTTGGAGTTGTCACCCAGACCACCCGGGGCGGTCGTCGTGCGGCCGCCGGCCTGGCGGGTCACGAAGGACTCCCACGAACCGTGCACGCCACCCGTGCCGAAGCCCTGCACCCAGCCCGAGTTCATCAGGCCGCCCATGACGCCGTCTTCGTCACCGAAGCGAACCTGACCGAAGCGCGGGTGAGCGATGAAGGCGTACATTTCGTCGACCTGGACGGTCGTCTTGCCGGCGGACGAACGGCCACCGAGCACCTGACGGCCTTCGACGCCGCTGCTGTTCAGCGAGATCTGCGCGCCATAGGTCAGGCCGTTGGCGAGCTTGCCGTTGACGATGACGTCAATGCCGGCGTCGGTCGAGATGTCGTTCTTGCCGATGCGCGCGTTGTTCACGGCGTCGGGCGGAACGTTCTGCGTGCCGGAACCGACATTGGTCGGCAGGCCCGAGGACGCGCCGTTGTTCAGCTGGCCCGTCGTGGACTGCGACTGCTGGCTGGTCTGGTTCGAGTAGCCATAATAAGCCCGGAAGAAGCCACCGAGACGAACGGTCGGCGCTTCCTGAGCGGAGGCCTGGGGTGCCATAACGGCAGCGCCCACGACCGCCGACACGACTGCCGTCGTGCCCAGCAAGATCTTGCGCATGTTGTACTCTCCTCACATGCCGGCCGCAGCCGGCTGGTTCCCCTGACCCTCCCCCTCCATCTCTGGAAGAGGCCGTAACCCTCCGGGTTGCAAAGGAACCGGACAAAGCCGGAAACACCCCACAACCCAATGATCACTGGGTCCGGGCCAGACTATGCGTTGGCGGATTGCGGCCGGGCAACCGGCTTTGACACCGGAACGCGACTTCCCTGAGACACTGTGGCCCGCAGGACACATTCCTCCCACGCCCCGATTCCGGCCCAGCCGGCGGCCAGACCCCGTGGCAGCCGCCGCATCGCATGGGCCGACATGCCGCCCAACGCCACCGCCGGTCGGCCCGCGGCGCGGGCCAGCGCCCCCCAGCGCAAGGGCCCCAGGGTCGGCGCGCCCGGATGACTCGCTGTCGGGAAGACCGGCGAGACCAGCACCGCATTCGCGCCCACCCGCCGTGCCCGCGCCACCCCCGCCCGCCCATGCACCGCGGCCGAGAGCAGCGCCCCGCGCCGGTTCAGAAGGAAGGGCAGAAGGCCGCGCGTGGGCGCACGGTCCGGCAGGTGCAGCCCCGCGCCGAGTCGCAGCGCCAGCCGCCCCTCGCCCGAGACCACCAGGGCAAGCCCAAGCTGCCGGCACCGCCGCGCCACCCGCGCCGCCACCTCCGGCGAAGCCCCGCGCAGCAGCACCGCCGCCCCGCGCGGCAGCCCCTCCAGCAGCGGCGACGGGTCCGGCAGGCGGGCGGGATCGCTCAGCAGCCAGACGGCCGGGCAAGGGGGCGGACCAGGGGGCGGCTGTGCGCCGCCCCCGCCTGTCCTTATTCTAGGGCGCATGCTCGCAGACATCGCCGCCAACCTGACCCGAATCCGCGCCCGAATCGAGGCCGCCACCCGAGAGGCCGGGCGGCTGCCGGGCGCCGCGCAGCTCGTCGCCGTCTCCAAGACCAATCCGGTCGAGGCGGTGGAGGCCGCCCTCGCCGCCGGCCAGCGCCTGTTCGGCGAGAATCGCGTGCAGGAGGCCGCGGGGAAGTTCCCCGCCCTGCGCGCCGCCCACCCGGACCTGCGCCTGCACATCATCGGCCCGCTGCAGACCAACAAGGCGCGCGACGCCGTGCGCCTGGCCGACGTCATCGAAACCCTGGACCGCCCGAAGCTCGCCCTCGCCCTCGCCGAGGCCATGGAGAAGGAAGGTCGCCGCCCGGACCTGCTCATCCAGGTCAACACCGGCGCCGAGCCGCAGAAGGCCGGCATCCTCCCCGACGAGGCCGACGCCTTCATCACCCTCTGCCGCACCACCCACAACCTGCCCGTGACCGGCCTGATGTGCATCCCGCCCGCCGAGGACGACCCCGGCCCGCACTTCACCATGCTCGCCAACCTCGCGAGGCGGCACGGCCTGCCCGTGCTCTCGATGGGCATGAGCGGCGATTTCGAAACCGCCATCCAGCACGGCGCCACCCATGTCCGCGTCGGCTCCGCCATCTTCGGCGCGCGCGGGTAGGGGCGCTCCTGGGAGAGGCGCTGCCTCTCCCAGACCCTCACCGCCAGGGGCGTGCCGCCCCTGGACCCGTCGGGCCTTTGGCGGGAGGGGGCATGGCGCGCGCGTGTCACGGGCGTGCCCTCGACGCCCCCTCCCACCAAAGGCCAATCATGGGTTCCAAGGGCCTCTCGGCCCTTGGCAGGTGGGGTTCGGGGAGGACAGCGTCCTCCCCGGGGCACCGCCCTACGCCGCCGCGCGCGCCGCCGCGGTGGCGGCGGCGAGTTGGGTGGGGTTCGCGAGGGTGGCCCAGCGTTGGTAGGCCTGGGCGACGTCCATCGGGTTGGTGGGTTGGCGGGCCAGGGCCAGGGGATCCGGTTCGTTGTTCCAGGCGGCGCGGATGCGGGCCAGCGGTTGCGTCATCTCGATGGCGGACATGACGCCGGCGAGCGCCATGCCGAGCGCGCCGCCGGTGAGGCCGGCGCCGAGTGCGCGCATGGTGGGGTGGATTTCGGTGCCGGTGGCCGCCCGGTAGATCATGCCCACCCCCGGCAGGTGGTGCAGGGGGTTCAGGCCCTCGACGAGTTCATCGAAAGTCATCTCGCCCGGGATGGGGATGGCCTCATCGGGGCCGAGTTCGGGGCCGCGATCGGGCGGTGGCGGCACGTTGAGGCTGCCGGTGGGGCGGAAGGCCAGGCGGATCGGGTCTTGCATCGCGGGCTCCGGGGGCGGGTCTGCCCGCCGGACGGCGCAAAGCTCGTGCCAGCCCTCCAGCTTGCATGGGGTTGCAAACAGGACCACATAGGTCCTGTCAAAAACGCCCGCCAGGAACACGCCATGTTCATCGAGACCGAAAGCACGCCGAATCCCGCCACGCTGAAATTCCTCCCCGGCCGCGACGTCATGGGCCAGGCGGGCACGGCCGATTTCGTGGTGGGGGATGACGCCTCGCGCTCCCCGCTCGCGACGCGGCTGCTGGCGCTCGAGGGTGTGGCGCGGGTGTTCTTCGGCGCCGATTTCATCACCGTCACGAAGTTTGACATGACGGAATGGCAGGCGCTGCGCCCGCAGGTGCTGGGCGCAGTGATGGAGCATTTCCTGGCCGAACTCCCGGTGATCGAGGGCGTGGGCGAGGACGCGGCCGAGGATTTCGACCCGGCCGATGCCGAGGCGGTGGCCCAGATCAAGGAATTGCTCGACCAACGCGTCCGCCCGGCGGTGGCCGGCGATGGCGGGGACATCGTCTTCCGCGGCTTCCGCGACGGCATCGTGAAGCTGAAGATGCAGGGCGCCTGCTCGGGCTGCCCCTCCTCGCGTGCCACGCTGAAGCATGGCGTGGAGAACATGCTGCGCCACTACGTGCCCGAGGTCATGGGCGTCGAGCAGGTTGAAGCCTGACATGACTGAGGCGCTTGACGCCGGCGTGCTGGACCAGCTGTTCCGCACGGCCCGCACGCAGAACAAGTGGCAGGACAAGCCGGTGGCGGAGGAAACGCTCCGCGCGCTGTATGACCTGCTGAAATGGGGCCCGACCAGCGCCAATTCCTCGCCCGCGCGCTTCGCCTTCCTGACGACGGATGCGGCGAAGGCGAAGCTGAAGGAGGCGCTCTCCCCGGGCAATGTCGAGAAGACGATGACGGCCCCGGTCACGGTGGTCGTGGCGCATGACCCGAAATTCTACGACCAGCTTCCCAAGCTCTTCCCCCATGCGGATGCGCGGAGCTGGTTCGCCGGCAATTGGTCGCTGGCGGATACGACGGCGATGCGCAACGGCACGCTGCAGGGCGCCTACCTGATGCTGGCCGCGCGCTCGCTCGGCCTGGATGTCGGGCCGATGAGCGGCTTCGACAACATGAAGGTGGATGACCTGTTCTTCGCCGATACCGGCTGGAAGTCGAACTTCCTGGTCAATCTCGGCCATGGGGACGAGGCCGGGCTGTTCGAGCGTGGCCCGCGGCTCGATTTCGACGAGGCCTGCCGCATTCTCTGACCGGCAGCCGCCTCGGTTTATTTTGCCGGCAGCCGCCTTATCGCGGCGCCTGGCTCACCCAGTCATCCACCAGCGGCTTGGCCTGCCCGCGGCCATGCAGTTCCGCCGCCAGCCGCGCTTCATGCCGGAGCAGCGCCACGCGCTTGCGCTCCGTCGTGCGGCGCTTGCGGTCCTGCAGGATGAAGACGAGCGGCACGCAGGCCAGGGCAAGCATGAACAGGCCCAGCAGGTGCGGCGAAATATGTGCGAGTGTGCTGACCATCATGACCGACTCCAAACCCGTCCTGTCCATCCTGCAAACCCACTGAGATCTACTGAAATTCTTGATCTCTCGGTGGTTTTTCGCGCTGCGGTGGCAACCTTGGGTAGCATTCTTGTACCGCCACCATGCTGAACCTTCCCTGATGTCATGATTCAGCCTTGGTTCAGCCGCAAACTTCCAAGGGTGGGCATGCGCCTCCGGCTGATTCTTCTGCTCTCCGCCTTTGTGCCTTTCGCGCTGGCCGCGCCCGCACCGGGCGCTGCGCAGGAGCGGCGCGACCATGAGCGCGCCCGCGCCGCGCTCGAAGCCGGCCAGATCCGCCCCCTGTCCGACCTGCTGGCCGAGGTGGAGCGCCGTTTCCGCGGCCGCGTGATCGAGGCCGACCTGGAGCGCGACGACAACCAATGGCTCTATGAACTGAAGATCCTGCCGCCCAATGGCCGGATCTTCATCGTCGAGCTGGACGCCGCGACCGGCGCCATGGTCCGCTCGCGCGGGCCGGTGCAGGAGCGCGTGGCCGGCGAGGCACAGCCGCGCCAGACGCCGCGCTGAGCCATCCGGCCGGCCCCAGACGGCACGCCAGGACAGCACGACGACTGGACGCCGGGCCCGCCGCCGCGCATCTTCGGCCCCATGCGCCTCCTCATCGTCGAAGACAGCCCCGAACTGCACCAGCAGCTCCGCGTCGGCCTGACCGAGGCGGGGTTTGCGGTGGATGGCGCGATGGACGGGGAAGAGGCCTACCATCTCGGCGAGACCGAGCCCTATGACGCGGTCGTGCTCGATCTCGGCCTGCCACGGGTGGATGGCCTCACCGTGCTGCGCCGCTGGCGCGCGGCCGAGCGCGCCATGCCGGTGCTGATCCTCACCGCCCGCGATTCCTGGACCGAGAAGGTCGAGGGCCTGAACGCTGGCGCCGATGACTACCTCGCCAAGCCCTTCGCCATGGCCGAGCTGGTGGCGCGGCTGAACGCGCTGATCCGTCGCTCCAACGGCGTCGCCAAGACCGAGCTGGTGTTCGGCGAGGTTCGGCTCGATACCGCCGCCCGCGCCGTCTCGCGCAATGGGCAGGCGGTGCGCCTCACCGCGCTGGAATACGGCATGCTGGCCTATCTCGCGCTGCATGCCGGCCGCCCCATCTCCAAGACAGAGCTAACCGAGCACCTGTACGCCCAGGATTTCGACCGCGATTCCAACACGCTGGAGGTGATCGTGGCACGGCTCCGGCGCAAGCTGGGCGACCAGTTGATCGAAACGGTGCGCGGCCAGGGCTACCGGCTGATCCCCACCTCGCCCACCGCAGCCGGGTGAACTCGCTCACGCGGCGCCTGACCTTGCTGACCACCCTCTGGGTGGCGCTCGGCCTCGGCCTGATCGCCTGGTTCGTGATCCGCACCGATGAACGCCAGATCGAGACGGCGGCCGATGCCCGGCTGGGCAGCCTGCTGGACGCGGTGGTGGCCGCCGCGGCCTTCGACCCCTCGGCCGGGCCGATCCTGACGCGCCCCCTGGCCGACCCCGAGTTTGATCGCCCGCTTTCCGGCCATTACTGGCAGATCACCGGGCCGGGCGGCAGCCAGGCCACCTCCCGCTCGCTCTGGGATTCGCGCCTGGTGCCGGCGCTGCGCGAGCCCGAGGGCGTGCGCGCGCGCAACGTGGAGGGCCCGCGCGCGGAGCGGCTGCGCGTGCTGGAGCGGGACGTGCAGCTCGAGGGGCGCTTCGGCCTGGTGCCCATCACCGTGCAGGTCGCCGTCGCGCGTGACGGCACGGATGCGGAGATCGCCTCGCTGCGGCAGAACGTGATCCTGGCCTTCGCGCTGCTCGGCACCGGGCTGGTCGCGGTGGTGGCGCTGCTCGTCGTCTGGGGCCTGCGCCCGCTGCGCCGCACGCAGGAGGAGCTGGTCGAGGTGCGCGAGGGCCGGCGCCAGCACATGGACGTGGTGGCGCCCGCCGAGATCGCGCCGCTGGTCGCAGAGATCGAGGCGTTGATCGAGCAGAACCGCGCGACGGTGGACCGCGCGCGCAACCATGTGGGCAACCTCGCCCATGCGCTGAAGACGCCGATCGCGGTGCTGCGCAACGCGCTCGAAGGCGGGGACCTGGCCGGGGCGCGATCGCAATCGGCGACGCTGGAGCGCCTGGTGCAGCACCATCTGCGCCGCGCGCGCGCCGGCGCGCTGGCGGGCAGCGCGGGGGCGGAGTGCATGCCGCTCGCCCTGGCCGAGGCGCTGGCGATGGCGCTGCGCCGCCTCACCGCCGCGCGCGGCATCCTCATCCGCGTGACCGGCGACGCCGATGCCCGCATCCGCGCCGACAGCCAGGACGTGACGGAGATGCTGGGCAATCTCATGGAGAATGCCTGCAAATACGGGCATGGCCAGGTGACGGTGCGGGTGGCGCCATCGGCGCCCGGCCGCATCGTGATCGAGGTGGCGGATGACGGGCCGGGCCTGCCCGAGGGCGAGGATGGCGCGGCCCTGCTCCGCGGCGTGCGGCTGGACGAGGCAAAGCCCGGCTCGGGCCTCGGCCTCGCCATCGTCTCGGATTTGGCGGCGCTCTATGACGGACATCTGGCGCTGGACCGGTCCGCCCGGCTGGGTGGGCTGGTGGCCCGGCTCGACCTGCCGGGCCGGCTCGCCACGGAATCCTACCGCGGGCCGGATTGAGGGCGGCGGCTCAGGCGCCGAGCCGGTAGCCGCCCTCATCGGTCAGCAGCAGGCGCGCCTGCTGGGGGTCGGCCTCGATCTTGCGACGCAGCCGATAGACATGCGTCTCCAGTGTGTGGGTGGTGACGGCGCTGGAATAGCCCCAGACCTCGCCCAGCAACTCGGCGCGGGGCACCGGGCGCCCGCCGGCCCGGTGGAGATAGAGCAGGATCGCCGCCTCCTTCTCGGTCAGCCGGATCCGGGTGCCGCCCTTGCCCTGCAGCAGCTTGGCCGCGGGGTGGAAAGCGTAGCCGGCCAGCGGGATGGCTGCCTCGGGCGAGGCCTCGAAGACCGCCAGCGCGGCGTGCAGCCGGGCCAGCAGTTCCGTCACGCGGACCGGTTTGGCCACGCGCTCGGTGACGCCCTCGGGCAATCCCTCCGCCTCGCCGCCCAGCATGACCACGGGGCGCCCGCCGCCCGCCTCGCGCAGCAGGCGGCCCCAATGGGCCGGGCCGGGGGGGGCGGCGGCATCCAGGAGGGTGGCGTCAATGCGGCCGGCGGCCTCGGCCAGCCGGGCGAGGCCTGGCTCCGGCGCGCTGGCCTCCACGTCAAAACGGCGGCCACCCGCCGATTCCTGCTCGAGCCGCTGCGGCAGCAGGGCGGCCAGCGTGGCGTCCTCGGTCAGCAAAAGGATCCGGCGGTTGCCAGGCATCGCGGGGCCATCACTTGAACGGTTCCTGAACAGGTTAGCACCTCCGGTTTGGCGGGGGAAATGCTACACGCAACCTTGACCGCGGCTGCAGGGTTAAGAAAATTTCGTGGCGCCCCCCTGCCAGTCGGCATCCAATCGCCACATTCCAGCGTACAGTTTGCGCCTTGCAGGATATCCGCTGAATGCGAAACACCGCCTTTCTCTCCTCCGGCCTTGCGGCCCCGCGGCCGCCCTCGGCCGAGACGCTGGCGCTGCGTGCGGTGCACCGCGCGGTGTCCGAGCTGCGGCGCGGCACGCCCGTCCTCATCGAGGGGGAAGGTGCCGCGCTGCTGGTGGCTGCGGCGGAAACCGTGGGCGCCCAGGGGCTGACCGAGATGGTGGCCCTCTCCGGCGCGCCCCCGGTGCTGTTGCTCTCGCCGGTCCGTGCCTCGGCGGTGCTGCAACGGCCGGTGCCGCTGAACGCCCCGGATGAGGGCGCGGTCGCCCTGCGCCTGCCCTCCGGGCTCACCTCGCCCGAGCGGCTGCGCGCCTTCGCCGACCCCACAGCCGAATTGCTGCTGGGTGATGGGCAAGCGCTGGAACGCGCGGCCCTGCCTGTGCTGGCCGCACCGGCCCTGGCGCTGGCCAAGCTCGGCCGGCTGCTGCCCGCGCTGGTCGCCGTCCCCGTCCTGCCGAGTGCCGTCGAGGCGCCGGGCCTGCTGCGTGTCTCCGCCGCCGAGGTGCAGGCCTATCCCGCCTCCATCGCCACCTCGCTTCGCCGGGTGGGCGAGGCACGGGTGCCGCTCGAGGATGCGCCCGAGACGCGCATCATCGCCTTCCGCGCCGCCGATGGCGGAATCGAGCACCTGGCCATGCTGGTGGGCGACCCCGAGGCGGTGCTGGCGGCGGGCGGCGCGCCGCTGGTGCGGCTGCATTCCGAGTGCTTCACGGGGGACCTGCTGGGCTCGCTGCGCTGCGATTGCGGCCCCCAGCTCAAGGGTGCGCTGCGCCGCATGGCGGCGGATGGCGCTGGCATCCTGCTTTACCTGGCACAGGAGGGGCGCGGCATCGGCCTCGTGAACAAGCTGCGCGCCTATACGCTGCAGGACCAGGGCCTGGACACGCTCGATGCCAACCGCGCCCTGGGCTACGGCGCCGATGAGCGCAACTTCCTGGTGGCGGCGACCATGCTGCGCCTGCTGGAGGCGCCGCGCGTGCGGCTGCTGACGAACAATCCCGACAAGATCGCGGGCCTCGCCGCCTGCGGGATCGAGGTGGTGACGCGCGAGCAGCACGCCTTCGCCGGCAATGGCGTGAATGACCGCTACCTCGCCACCAAGGCCGAGCGCTTCGGACACATGCTGGAGGAGTAGCGGGGGCCTCGCCACCGCCTGCTCACGGTGCGCGCCCAGGCTTGCGGCGCAGCCGGGGGTGCTGGTCCTGCGCGCCATCCTGCGCGGCCTGGTCCTGGTGCTCCGCCTGACCCTCGGCCTTTCCGAAATCGGGGCCGCCCTCCTTGCGTTCATCCGGCTTCTGCAGAGGGTGCGGGTTGGGCGGCGCCGCCCCTTGGTCGGGGGCTGGGCCGGGCGGTTGCCGCGGGGTCTTGGCCATCCTTGTGCTCCTGCATGATGCAGGAAACCAACCCATAGGCCAGGGAAAGGTTACATGCGGCAAGAATTAACCCCGCCCATGACTTGGAATTAAGAAGTCAACCCAAGTAACCTTGGGCTTTCCGCGCGGTTCTATCCGCTCGCAACCACCATGGTGGGGCGAGAGACCCAATGATGAGGGAACCAAGCACATGTCAGACAAGCAGAAGCAGGGCCGTAGCGAGCGTGGATTCGCCGCGATGGACGAGAAGAAGCAGCAGGAGATCGCTTCCAAGGGCGGGCAGAGCGTGGCGCCCGAGGATCGCAGCTTCTCGAAGGACCCCGAACTCGCCGCCGAGGCGGGCCGCAAGGGCGGCAAGGCCGTCGCCCCTGAGGATCGCAGCTTCTCGCGCGACCATGAATTGGCCGCCCAGGCCGGGCGCAAGGGTGGCGAGGCCAGCCATGGCGGCCGTGGCAGCGGGGCCGGTGGTGGCGCAGCAAGCAGCGGTGGCGGCAGCGAGGGCGGGCAGCGTGGCGGTTCGGGCAATTTCGCCCAGGATCGCGAGCGCGCCTCGGAAGCCGGCCGGAAGGGTGGCGAGAACAGCCGTGGCGGGCGTTCCTGACGCGGCATGCCGGCCACAAGCTGGTGAAAGGACGGGCGGCACCCCGAAAGGGGGCCGCCCGATCCACATTCAGGGGGGCGCTTCCAGGCTCTCCCGCAGCATTTCGAGCCGGAGCCATTCTTCCTCCGCCGCCGCCAGGGCCGCCTCGCGCTCGGCCAGGGCCTCGGTGCGCTGGGTGAAGCCGCGGGGATCGCGGGCGTACAGGCCGGGATCGGCCAGCCAGCTCCGCAGCACGCCGATTTCCTTTTGCAGCTTCTCCATCGTCGCCGGCAGCGTGGTGAGCGCGTGCTGGTCCTTGAAGCTCATTTTGCGGGCGGGCGCAGGCGCCGCCGATGCCGCACGCGGTGCAGCGGATTCACGCGGAGCCTTGACCGCGCTACGCGCCGCCACCCCCTCGCCCCGCTGGGCCAGCATGTCGCTGTAGCCGCCGGCATAATCCTGCCAGCGCCCCTCCCCCTCCGCCATGATGATCCCGGTGCAGACGCGGTCCAGGAAATCACGGTCATGGCTGACCAGCAGCACCGTGCCGGCGTAATCGGCCAGCATTTCCTCCAACAGGTCCAGCGTCTCGAGGTCGAGGTCGTTGGTGGGCTCGTCCAGCACCAGCAGGTTCGAGGGCGCGGCCAGCGCGCGGGCCAACAGAAGCCGCCCCCGCTCACCGCCCGAGAGCTTGCCTACCGGCGTTCGCGCCTGGTCCGGGATGAACAGGAAATCCTGCATGTAGCCAATCACATGGCGCGGCTTGCCGCCGACCCAGACCTGATCGCCGCTGCCATCGGTCAGCGTGTCGGCCAGCGTCCGGTCGGGGTCGAGCGTGGCGCGCAGCTGGTCCAGCGCCGCCATGGCGATGTTGCTGCCGAGCTTCACCGTGCCGGCATCGGGCTGGAGCTTGCCGATGAGGATGTTCAGCAGCGTCGTCTTGCCCGCGCCATTGGCGCCGACAATGCCGATGCGGTCCCCCTTGATGATGCGCGTCGAGAAGCCGCGCAGGATGCGCTGCTCGCCCCAGGATTTCTCCACGCCCTCGGCCGTGATGACGAGCTGGCCGGAGGCTGAGGCCTCAGCCGCCTGCATCTGCACCGTGCCGGTCGGCTTGATGCGCTCACGCCGCGCCTGGCGCAGCGCCTGCAATTCGCCCACGCGCCGCATGTTGCGCTTGCGCCGGCCGGAGACGCCGTGGCGCAGCCAATGCTCCTCCCGCACGATCTGCCGGCCGAGCTTGTGGGCGGCCTGTTCCTCCAGCTCGAGCTGTTCCTCGCGCCAGGCCTCGAACTCGCCGAAGCCGCGATCCAGCCGCCGCGTGGCACCACGATCCAGCCAGAGCGTCGAGCGCGAGAGGCGCGAGAGGAAGCGCCGGTCATGGCTGATCAGCACCAGCGCGCCACGCATGCTGGAAAGCGCGCCTTCCAGCCATTCAATGGCCGGCAGGTCGAGATGGTTGGTGGGCTCGTCCAGCAGCAGGATATCGGGCTCGGGCGCCAACGCGCGGGCCAGGGCAGCGCGCCGCGCCTCGCCGCCCGAGAGACGCGTGGTTCCCTCCTGGCCGGTGAGGCCTAGGCCCTCGATCAGCGCGCGGGCCCGGTGCGGATCATCCGAGGGGCCGAGGCCCGACATCACGTAATCCTCCACCGTGGCATGGGCGGAGAGGTCGGGCTCCTGCGGCAGATAGCGCATGGTGGCGCCGGGCTGGAGGAAGCGCGTGCCGCCCTCGGCCTCCAGCTCGCCGGCGGCGATGCGCAGCAGGGTGGATTTGCCGCTGCCATTGCGCCCGACCAGCGCCAGCCGCTCGCCGGGCGAAACGGAAAGCCCCGCGCCCGAGAGGATCGGCGCATTGCCGAGTGTGAAGCGGATCGCGTCGAGGATGAGAAGCGGGGGGGCGGCCATGCGGGGGCGATGGCCCGCCCGTGGCGCGCGGTCAAGGCTGGACAAAGCCCATGGATCACGCATTGCTTCCGGCGTTGCGCGAGAGGAAACGCGATGTCCGGCAATTCAGGCGATGATGGCGGCTCCTTCGGGGGCGACAGCTTCACCGAGACCACCCATCAATCCTGGTTCCAGCGGATCGGCGGCGCGCTCACCGGCATCCTGGTCGGCCTCATCCTGCTGCCCGTCGCCGGCTTTCTTCTGTTCTGGAACGAGGGGCGGGCGGTGCAGACCGCGCGCTCGCTGGCCGAGGGCGCGGGGCTTGTGCAATCCGCCTCGCCCGAGCGGCCGGACCCCGCGCTGGAGGGGCGCCTCGTGCATGTCGCGGGCCCGGTGCGGGCCGCTTCCGTGCCGCGCGATCAGGACCTCGGCGTGACGCCGCCCGAGGGCACGCTGCGCCTCATCCGCCGCGTCGAGATGTACCAGTGGCAGGAGCAGACGAGCAGCGAGACACGCACCCGCATGGGCGGCGGGCAGGAGACGGTGACGACCTACAGCTACCGCCGCGTCTGGCAGGAAGGCCGCATCGATTCGAGCCGCTTCCGCCAGCCCGATGGCCACCAGAACCCGGAGCCGCGCCACGCCACACGCGCCTTCAACGCCGAGCGCGTGATGCTGGGCGGCTATCGCATCTCCGATGCGCAGGTGAACCAGATCCCCGCCAACACCGCCTTCGCCGTGCCCGGCGGCAATGCCGATGGCGGGCGCTACATCGGCCAGGACCCGCAGAACCCGCGCGTGGGCGATCTGCGCATCACCTGGCAGGTGGCGCGGCCCGATGCGCTCTCGGTCATCGGTGCGCAGGTGGGCGACGGCTTCGGCCCCTATGCGACCCGCGCGGGCGATCGCCTCTTCATGATCGAGCCCGGCCGCGTGCCGGCGGCGGCGATGTTCCAGCAGGCCGAGGCGGACAATGTCACGCTCACCTGGATCCTGCGCCTGGTCGGCACCGTCGTGATGTTCCTGGGCTGGCTGATCATCTTCAACCCGCTGAAGGTGCTGGCCGATGTGGTGCCCTTCATCGGCAGCATCGTGGGCTTCGGCACCGGCTTGCTGGCCGCCGTGCTGACGCTCATCCTGGCCCCGGCCACCATCGCGATCGCCTGGCTCTTCTACCGCCCGCTGGTGGGCATCGCGATCCTCGCGGTCGGGATCGCGCTCGCCTACGGCCTCACCCGTCTCCGCCGGTCTCGCCCGGCCACCATCCAAGGAAAACCCGCATGAGCTTCGACTTCACCGGCAAGCGCGTCATCGTCTGTGGCGGCAGCAAGGGCATCGGCCGCAGCGTGGCGCTGGGCTTCGCGCAGGCGGGCGCCGCCGTTTCCATCTGCGCGCGCGGCGCCGAGGCGCTGGCCGCCACCAAGGCCGAGCTTGGCCCCAAGGCGCATGCCGCGAGCTGCGACCTGGGCGAGGGCGCGGCGGTGAAGGCCTATATCGCGGAGGCCGTGGCCGCCCTCGGCGGCTGCGACGTGCTCGTGAACAACGCGAGCGGCTTCGGCATGACCGACACGGAGGAAGGCTGGGCCGCGGCCCTCAATGTGGATGTGCTGGCCACCTTCCGCGCCACCGCCGCTGCGCTCCCCGCGCTGAAGGAAAGCCGCGGTAACATCATCAACCTCTCCTCCATCTCGGGCTACGGGCCTTCGGTGCGCGGCCCGGCCTATGCCGCGGTGAAGGCGCTGCTGATCAACTACACGCAGTCCCAGGCCGCGACCTACGCGCCGGACGGCATCCGCGTGAATGGCGTGGCGCCGGGCTCGATCGAATTCCCCGGCGGCAGCTGGGAGAAGCGCAAGACCGAGAACCCCGCGCTCTACAACAAGACGCTGGCCTCCATCCTGTTCGGCCGCATGGGCAAGCCGGAGGAAGTCGCGAATGTCGTGCTCTTCCTCGCCTCGCCGCTGGCGGGCTGGGTGACGGGCCACACCATCGTCGTGGATGGCGGCCAGATGCTGAGCTGACACCGCGTGCGGATCCTCCTCATCGAGGATGACGAGACCACCGCGGCCTATATCGCCAAGGGCCTGCGCGAGGAGGGGCATGTGGTGGACCACGCGGCCAATGGCCGCGACGGCCTTTTCCTCGCGATGGGCGAGCCCTTTGACATCATCGTGACGGACCGGATGCTCCCCGGTCCGGATGGGCTCTCCATCATCCGCGCGCTACGCATGGCGCAGATCACGACGCCCATCCTGGTGCTGACCGCGCTGGGCGAGGTGGAGAAGCGCGTGGAGGGGCTGGAGGCGGGCGCCGATGACTACCTGGCCAAGCCCTTCGCCTTCGCGGAATTGCGCGCGCGCATCCGGGCGCTGGCCCGCCGCCCCGCCGGCCCGCCGGCCGAGCAATCCGTGCTCAGCCTGGGCGAACTGCGGATGGATCTGCTGACGCGCGTCGCCACGCGCGGCGCCCGCAAGCTCGACCTGATGCCGACCGAATGGCGTCTGCTGGAATACCTGCTGCGCCACGCCGGCCAGGTGGTGACGCGCACCATGCTGCTGGAGAAGGTCTGGGATTTCAGCTTCGATCCCACCACCAATGTGGTGGACGTGCATGTCAGCCGCCTCCGCCGCAAGCTCGACCTGCCGGGCGAGGCGCCGATGATCCGCACGGTGCGCGGCGCGGGCTATGCGCTGCAGGCGCCGGACCCGTGATCCGCAACAGCAGCTTCGCGCTGCGCGCCGCGACGGCCTCGGCCGTGGTGATGCTGGTGCTTTCGCTGCTCGGCTCGGGCTGGGGCTGGCTGCGAGCCGAGGCAGCCCTGCGGCAACAGCTCGATCTCGCCATTGCCGCCGAGGCGGAGGGATTCCTGCGCGAATACGAAGAATTCGGCCTGCGCGGACTGGCACTCGCCGTGGAGGCTTATACGCGGCGGCGCGGCCCCCTCTTCGTCACGCTGCTGGCGCCCGATGGAAGGCCCATCGCCGGGCGCATCCCCGAGGCGCTGCCTGCGCTGCGCGGCTTCGCCAACCTCCCCGGCACGGGCGAACGGCCGAGCCTGCGCGTGCTGGGCGGCACCCTGCCCGGCGGCGCCACGCTGCTGGTGGCGGCGGACCTGACGCCGGTGGATCGCGCGGCCTCGGCGCTGGCATGGACGCCGCCCATCGCCGGCGGTGTCGCGGCCGTGCTGGCGCTGCTGCTGGGCTTCATCGCGGCCGGGCGGATGGAGCAGCGCCTGGCGGGTGCGGCGACGGCGGCGCTGGGGGTGATGGAAGGCGATCTCACGCGCCGCCTGCCGCTCTCCGGCCGCGGCGACGAGTTCGACCGGCTGACAGCGACGTTCAACGCGCTGCTCGGCCGGATCGAGGCGCTGATGCAGGCGCAGCGCCAGGTGACGGACGACATCGCGCATGACCTGCGCAGCCCGCTTTCGCGCCTGCGGCAATTGCTGGAGGGCGCACTCGCTTCGCCACGCGATGCCACGCGGGACGCCGCGATGATGGAGCGCGCGCTGGAGGAACTGGATTCGGTGCTGGCGAGCTTCGCCGCGCTGCTGCGCATCGCCCGTGCCGAGAGCGGCGTGCTGCGCGAGGGGTTTTCGCCGGTGGACCTCTCCACCCTGCTGGCCGAATGCGCCGAGGTGATGGAAGCGGTGGCCGAGGAAGCGGGCCACAGCCTCACGCGCGAGATCGCGCCGGGTGTGATCGTGGCCGGCGATGCCGGGCTGCTGCGCCAGGCGGTCGTGAACCTGATCGAGAACGCCATCACCCATGGCGGCCCGCGCATCACGCTGCGCCTGCGCCCTGGCCCGGTGATTGAGGTGGAGGATGACGGCCCGGGCATCCCGGAGGGCGAGCGCGATGCGGTCACGCGCCGCTTCCACCGCCTGGACCGCAGCCGCTCCACGCCCGGCACGGGCCTCGGCCTCGCGCTCGTCTCGGCCGCCGCCAAGGCGCATGGCGGCGCGCTGCGGCTGGAAGCGGGCGCGAACGGCCAGGGGCTGCGCGCCCGACTGGACCTGACACCCCAGAACTAACGACGCCTACAAAGAATCCGGCCGCACAGCGGCCGGCGGCCGCTCGATTCCCTCCCCACCCACGCAACATGTCAGAGGGCCGCAAGCCAAGCGCGCGGAGCGCGCCTCCGGCGTCTGAGGGCATTCTGACAACATTTTCATGGTGCTTCCCGAATGCCTCCAGCCTCCGCGGGGCAGTTTGCCTCCAGCAGCGGGACAGGGGTCCCGCGCCAGAACTGGAGAACACCATGACCCTTCCGATCTCCCGCCGCCTGCGCGCCGGTTTCGCCGGCGCCCTGATGGCCGGCACCGCGCTGAGCGGCCTGATCCTGTGGCAGGGCCACCCGGCGAGTGCCCAGGGCGGCGCCATCAGCGTCCCTGCCATCAGCCAGCCCGCCGTCGCGCTGCCCGGCTTCGCCGACCTCGCCGCCCGCGTCCGCCCCGCCGTCGTCACCATCACGACGACCGAGCGCGTGACCCAGGCCAGCACCAACTCGCCCTTCCCGCCGGGCAGCGAGCAGGACCAGCTCTTCCGCCGCCATTTCGGCGAGCAGCCGGGCCAGCGCCAGCAGCAGCGCCCCGCCAATGCGCTGGGCTCGGGCTTCATCGTGGACGCCGAGGGCACGGTGGTGACGAACAACCACGTCGTCCGCAACGCGACCACCGTGAAGGTGAAGCTGGATGACGGCCGTGAGCTGACCGCCCGCGTCGTCGGCCGCGATGACCGCACCGACATCGCCGTGCTGAAGATCGATGCCGGCCAGCCCCTGCCCTTCCTGGCGCTGGGCGACAGCAACGCGGCCCGCCCGGGTGACTGGGTGGTGGCCGTGGGCAATCCCTTCGGCCTGGGCGGCACCGTGACGGCGGGCATCGTCTCGGCGCGCGGCCGTGATATCGGCGTCGGCCCTTATGACGACTTCATCCAGATCGACGCCTCGATCAACAGCGGCAACTCCGGCGGCCCGCTCTTCGGCCTCGATGGCAGCGTGATCGGCGTGAACACGGCGATCTTCTCGCCCAGCGGCGGTTCGGTGGGCATCGGCTTCGCCATCCCGTCGAACATGGTCCGCCAGGTGGTGGCGCAGATCCAGGCCAATGGCCGGGTGGAGCGTGGCTTTCTGGGGGCTTCGACGCAGCCGCTGACGCCGGCCCTGGCCCGCTCGCTGCGCCTGCCCAAGCCGGAAGGCGCGCTCGTCGGCCAGGTCGAGGCCGACAGCCCGGCCGCCCGCGGCGGGCTCCGCGCCGGCGATGTGGTGACGCAGGTGGGTGACACGGCGGTGGCCAACCCGCGTGACCTGGCCCGCGCCATCGGCGCCGCCCGCCCGGGCAGCGAGGTGAAGCTCTCCGTGCAGCGCGACGGCGCGGCGCAGGAGGTGCGGGTGACGCTGGCCGAGCTGCGCGACGGCCAGGCGGCGGCCGGCAAGCCGGGTGCTGCGGCCGAAAGCCGCGGCGGGCCGGTCGGCGTGGCGCTGGCCCCCATCACGCCCCAGGCGCGGCAGCAGCTGAACCTGCCGGCGAATGCGGCGGGTGCGGTCATCGCGGGCATCCGCCCCGAGAGCCCGGCCGCCGAGGCCGGCCTGCGCGAGGGCGACGTGATCGTCGGCGTCGCGGGTCGTGAGGTGGCCGATGTGCAGGCCGCGGTGGGCGCGATCCGCGAGGCGACGCGCAACCCAGGGGCGGCCATTGCGCTGCGTATCCTGCGTGAGGGCCGCAGCGCCTTCGTCGCGGTGGAGATGCCGGCCCAGGGCTAAGCGGCCGGTCACCATGGGCTGGCCGCCGGGGCCAGCCTGACCAGGCCTGGGAACAAGGCCGGTCGGTCCGGGGTGAGACCCGCTGCTACCCCCTCAATCGCGGGCATCCCCTTCGAGGCAGGCTCTCCCCCCCCCGGGAGCCTGCCTTTTTTTGTGCCCTCAGGCGCCGGGCGCGCGCTCCGCGCGCTTGGCTTCGCCGCGCGGCTGTCGCGCCAGGCCGGGCGTCCGGTTGGGCGGCGCCGGCCGCCTTGCGGCCGGATGATTTGGGGCAGGCCCTCAGGCGCCGGGCGCGCGCTTCGCGCGCTTCGCTTCGCCGCGCGGCTGGTGCGCCAGGCCGGCTCCCGGTTGGGCGGCGCCGGCCGCCTTGCGGCCGGATGATTTGGGGCAGGCCCTCAGCTTCTCGCAGCGTCGGGGGGGCTGGAGGCGAAGCGCTCTGGCCTTGCTATACGCGCTCCATGTGCACCGTGATCCTCCTCCGCCGCCCCGGCGCCGCATGGCCGCTGCTGCTGGCCGCCAATCGGGATGAGCGGCTGGACCGCCCCTGGGCGCCGCCGGCCGAGCATTGGCCGGGCATCACCGGCGGGCGGGACAGCCTGGCCGGCGGGACCTGGATGGCGATGAACCGGCACGGCGTCGTGGCCGCCGTGCTGAACCGCGTGGGCAGCCTGGGGCCGGACCCGTCCAAACGCTCGCGCGGGGATCTGCCGCTGATCGCGCTCGGCGCGCCCACCGCCGCGGCCGCCGCCACGCGAATCGCCGCACTGGATGCGGGCCTCTGGCGCCCCTTCAACCTGGTGCTGGCCGATGCCGACACCGCCTGGTTCCTGGCCGGCCTTGGCGCGGGCCACGCGGAGGTCACCGCGTTGCCGGAAGGCGTTTCCATGATCACGGCGCATCCGCCCAATGACGTGACGAGTCCGCGGACCGCCCGCCATTTGCCGCGCTTCCAGGCCGCCGCACCGCCCACGCCGCCCGATTGGGGCACCTGGCCCGCCCTGCTGTCCGATTCGGCCGGCGCCACGGCCGAGGCGCTGAACGTTCCACCCATCGGCGGCTTCGGCACCATCTGCGCCTCGCTTCTCGCCCTGGGCGCCGGGGCCGCCCGGCATTGGCTCTTTGCCCCCGGCCCGCCGGACCGGGTGGCCTTCAACCCCGTCCCCCTCTGAACCCGCGCGCCCGCGCCGCGCGCAAGGTGGCCCGGCGCCCGCACAGGTGCCACGGAGGGGCATTCCTGCTATATCCCGGGGGATTCCAGAAGGACCACGCCACATGGCTCGCCGCCGCCAGATCTATGAAGGCAAGGCCAAGATCCTGTTCGAAGGCCCGGAGCCCGGCACCCTTGTGCAGTATTTCAAGGACGATGCCTCCGCCTTCAACGCGCAGAAGAAGGGCACCATCACCGGCAAGGGGGTGCTGAACAACCGCATCAGCGAATACCTGATGACGCGCCTGGGCGAGATCGGCATCCCCACCCATTTCATCCGCCGCCTGAACATGCGCGAGCAGCTGGTGCGCGAAGTCGAGATCATTCCGCTCGAGATCGTGGTGCGCAACGTCGCCGCCGGATCGCTCGCCTCGCGCCTGGGCATCCCCGAAGGCACGCGCCTGCCGCGCTCCATCATCGAATATTACTACAAGAACGACGCGCTGCAGAACCCGATGGTGAGCGAGGAGCACATCACCGCCTTCGGCTGGGCCGCGACGCATGACCTGGATGACATGGTTCAGGTCACGCTGCGCGTGAACGACTTCCTGACCGGCCTCTTCCTCGGCGTCGGCATCACGCTGGTGGACTTCAAGCTCGAGTTCGGCCGCCTCTACGACAATGACGAGATGCGCATCGTCGTCGCCGACGAGATCAGCCCCGACAATTGCCGCCTCTGGGACAGCAAGACCGGCGAGAAGATGGACAAGGACCGCTTCCGCCGCGATCTCGGCAAGGTCGAGGAGGGCTACCAGGAAGTGGCGCGCCGCCTCGGCATCCTGCCCGAGGCCGGCATGCGCGACATGAAGGGGCCGGAGATGGTGCAGTAGTTCCCCACAAAAACGCCGAAGAGGCGTTTTTCCGGGGGCCCCGGTTGGCGCCTGGCCTTGGGAGTGTAGTTCATCCTGGTGAAGCCAAGCTTCACCAGGGCATCGGGGGGCCACCATGCCCCGGAGGGATTGATGACGCGATTGAAGGTGACGGTGTTTCCGAAGGCGGGCGTGCTGGACCCGCAGGGCAAGGCGATCGAGCGCGCGCTCGCGGGCCTCGACTTCGCCGGCGTGGGTGAGGTGCGGGTCGGCAAGGTCATGATCGTCGAGCTGGCCGAGGCGGATGCCGCCAGCGCCAAGGCGACCGGCGAGGAGATGGCCCGCAAGCTGCTCGCCAACACCGTGATCGAGAGCTTCACCGTGGAGGTGATGTGAGCGGAGGTGAGGTGACCGTCCGGGCGGCCTCGCTGCGCTGGTTCGTGTTCTTCTCGCTCGGCTTCGCCGGGTGGCGGGTGCTGACAACGGCGGCCTATCTGCTGTTTGGCCCGCCGATCGTCTCGAACTACTGGCTGACCGAGGTGTTCTTCCTGCTCTCCAAGGGCTTCCTGGGCGGCCTTTTCTGGCCGATCAGCCTGCTGCTGGAGGGCTGGCGCAACCCAATCGGCTGGATCTTCTACCCATGGTGAAGGCCTCCCTCCTGCTGATGGGCGTGCTGACCGTGCTGGTCGCCATGGGGCTGCGCTGGCGGGAGGAACGTTTGCCCGGCGGCAAGCCCCAGCCCCGCCGGGGCTGGATCGCGGCGCAGAAGGCCAAGGCCAATCGCTGGGTCACCGCGGCCGCCATCGCCGCGATCGGCACCACGGTCCTGCTGGGCGGGCTGCACTGGCTGAAGCTGCTCCAGGGATGACCCACCTGTCATGAGCCCCCCTTGATGAGTACCGGCAGCATCCTGCTGTTCTTCCCCGTGATCCCGGCCGCCGTGCTCTTCGCCGTGCTCTGCGGCATGGCCATCGCCGCCCTGCCCCTCATGTGGCTCGCCTATTGGCTGCTGCCGCCCGCCTGGATGCGCGATCTGACACCACGCACCGTCTTCCCCGCCTGCATGCTGGTGGCCCCCCTCCTTCTGCTGACCGGCGTCATGGGTGTGGCGCTGACCGGGCCGCAGCGCGAGATCCCGGAGATGGAGAAGCCCACGCTGGAACAGGTGCGCGAGCGCCAGGCGCTGTTCCGGCATCTGCTGCCCAACCGTGGGCCGGCGCCGGGGGGCGACTGAGCCGGTGGCCCCTCGCCCGCGCCTGGCCTATAGCGTCCCCACCTGATGAGACCGCGTCTGGAGATTTCGGCATGAAGGCAGCCATCCTGGTGTTCCCCGGCACCAATCGCGAGCGGGACATGGCCATCGCGCTGCACCGGGTGAGCGGCGTGAAGCCCGCCATGATCTGGCACCGTGACACCGAACTCCCGCCCGGGACCGACCTCGTGGTGCTGCCCGGCGGCTTCTCCTATGGCGACTACCTCCGCTGCGGCGCCATGGCCGCGCAATCGCCCATCATGCCGGCCGTGCGCGCGCATGCCGAACGCGGCGGCCATGTGCTCGGCGTCTGCAACGGCTTCCAGATGCTGTGCGAGGCGGGGCTGCTGCCCGGCGCCCTGCTGCGCAACGCCTCGCTGCGCTTCCTCGCCATGGATTGCGTCATGCGCGTCGAGCGCACGGACACGCCCTACACGCGCCATTTCCAGCGCGGCGCCACCTTCCGCGCCACCATGGCGCATGGCGACGGCAACTACTTCTGCGACGCCGAGACGCTGGCCACGCTCGAGGGCGAGAACCGCGTGGTGCTGCGCTACGAGGGCGAGAACCGGAACGGCAGCATCAACGCCATCGCCGGCATCTGCTCGCCCGATGGGCGCATCATGGGATTGATGCCGCATCCCGAGAATTGCGTGGACCCGCTGGTGGGCGGCACGGATGGCCTGCCCATGTTCACCTCGATCGCCGAGGCACTGGCGCCGGCCTGAGCGCAGCGGAGGTCAACGGCCCGAAGGGCCGAGCGCGCGGAGCGCGGCGCCGAGCCGCATCCGAGCGCGCAAATCAGTCTATCTTCCGCTGCTCCGCCTCGATCACGCGCTCCAGCGTCTCGAGCAGCGCCTCGCGCGGGACGTCCACCAGCGGCGGCAGGATGTTGATCTCGAGCACGCCCGGCCGCTTGATGAAATGGTGCCGCGCCCAGAACTTCCCAGAATTGGTGGCGACGGGGATCACCGGCAGCTTGGTGGCTGAGGCCAGCGCCACGATGCCCGGATGCCACTCGTTCCGCTCGCCAATCGTGGTGCGCGTTCCCTCGGGGAAGATCACGAGCTGCCGGCCCTCGCGGGCCGAGACCTGGGCCTCGCGCATCATCTGTCGCATCGCCTTGGCGCCGCCGTCGCGGTCCACGCCGATCATGCCCGCGCGGCGCGCGAAGGCGCCATAGATCGGAATGCGGAACAGCTCCTGCTTCATCACATAGGTCACGTCCGGCACCAGCGCGAACCAGACCAGCGTGTCGAAGGCCGACTGGTGCTTGCTCGCGATCAGCGCCGCGCCTTGCGGCGGCAGGTGCTCCCGGCCCGAGACGCGCACCTCGATCGCGCAGGTCTTCTCCATGATCCAGACCAGCAGCCGCGCCAACTGCGCCATGGCGCGGCGCTGCAGCCGCTTCGGGCCCAGCAGCAGGGGCGTGCCCAGCATCGCGAAGGTCCCGGCCACGCCGAAGAACAGGATGTTGAACAGCGTCGAGCGAAGGATCAGCAGCAGCATCAGATCGCCACGCGGACGCCGAGTTCCACCACGCGGTCGGACGGGATCTTGAAGAACTCGGTTGCCGGCACGGAATTGCGGCTGAGCAGCGTGAAGAGCCATTGCTGCCAGCGCGCCATCTTCGGCACGGCGGCCGCCACGATCGTCTCGCGGCCCAGGAAGTAGCTGGTCTGCATCGGCTCGAAGCCGATCAGCCCCTGCTGCGCCAGCCGCTCCAGCTCGCGCGGGATGTTGGGGCTTTCCTGGAAGCCGTAGCGCAGGATGACGCGGTGAATGTGAGCGCCGAGCTCCGTCACCTCCGACCGCCGCTCGGGGCCGACGATGGGGATGTCGTCATTCGTCACCGTCACGAACAGTACGCGCTCATGCAGCACCTTGTTGTGCTTGAGGTTGTGCAGCAGCGCGCCAGGCAGGTAGTCGGCCTGGCCGGTCATGAAGACGGCCATGCCGGGCACGCGCGTGGTGCGCGATTGCGGCAGCCGCGCCAGGAAGGATTTCAGCGGCAGGCTGTCCTGCCGGAAACGGGCGAAGAGCAGCTCCCGCCCGCGATACCAGGTGTACATCAGCGTGAAGGCGGCCACGCCGATGATGACGGGGACATAGCCGCCATCGGGGATCTTGAGCGCGGTGGCCACGAAATAGGACAGATCCAGCAGCAGCAGCGGCACGAAGACCAGCGCCACCAGCAGCGGGTTCCAGCCGAATTGCCGGCGGAACACCAGCAGCGCGAGCACGGTCGTGCAGAGGAAGGTGCCGGTCACGGCCAGGCCATAGGCGGCGGCCAGGCTGTCGCTGTTCTTGAACTCCAGCACCAGGATCAGCACGCCGATCAGCAGGATGATGTTCACCTGCGGCATGTAGATCTGCCCCTCCTCGGTGGCGCTGGTGTGGCGCACGTCGAGCCGCGGGGCGAAGCCCATCTGCACGCTTTGACGCGCGATGGAATAGGCGCCCGAGATCATCGCCTGGGAGGCGATGATGGTCGCGGCCGTCGCCAGCACGACCAGGAAGGGGCGGAACCATTCGGGGGCGAGCAGGTAGAAGGGGTTCTCGATGGCCGTGGGGTCGCGCAGCAGCAGCGCGCCCTGGCCGAAATAATTCAGCGCCAGCGCCGGCAGCACGCAGGCGATCCAGGCCACCTGGATGGGACGGCGGCCGAAATGGCCCATATCGGCGTAGAGCGCCTCGGCCCCCGTCACCGCCAGCACGACGGCGCCCATCGCGATGAAGGCGGCCAGGTGGTAGTGCGCGGCGAACTGCATGGCGTAGAACGGGTTGATGGCGGCGAAGACGGCCGGGTTGTGCAATGCCTCGATCAGGCCGAGCAGCCCCAACACGCCGAACCACACCGCGCAGACCGGGCCGAAAAACGCGCCGATGCTGCCTGTGCCCCGGTACTGCACGAGGAAGAGCGCGATCAGCACGCCCAGCGTCACCGGCATCACCAGATCCTCGAAGACCGGGTTGATGACCTTCAGGCCCTCCACCGCCGAGAGGACGGAAATCGCCGGGGTGATCATGCCATCGCCCAGGAACAGGGCCGCGCCGGTGATGCCGATCATCGCGATGATCAGGCGCCCCCGCTGCGTCTGCGCCGATCGCTGGGCGAGCGCCATGAGCGCCATGATCCCGCCCTCGCCCCGGTTGTCGGCGCGCAGGATGATCAGCACGTATTTCAGCGTGACCGTCAGCATCAGCGCCCAGAAGATGAGCGAGAGGATGCCGAGGATCTCCCACTGCTCGATCCCACCCTCGTCGAAATGCAGGAGGGCGGCGCGAAGGGCATAGAGCGGCGAGGTGCCGATATCGCCATAGACGATGCCGAGCACGCCCAGGAGAGAGGCGGCGGTGAGTTTGTTGCTGGGGGCGCTCACGGGGAAGGCCTTGTGATGGGATGGCGCGCAGCGATAGGGCCGCGACTGTCGCACAACAAACATGGGCGCCGCATGGCTGCGTTGCGGCGCATCAATATCGAGGGGCGCCGCCCCGCAAACATAGCACGAGGTTTCGAGGGGCCCCGCCCCTCGAGCAGCGGAAGACGTTTCGAGGGGCTCCGCCCCTCGAGCAGCGGAAGACGTTTCGAGGGGCTCCGCCCCTCGAGCTCCGGGGCAAGAACCTCAGGTACTTGCATCTCCGGTCACCTAATGGCCGCCCCGCTCAGTGACCCCGGAGAATTTGACTCAGGAAGGTCTGGAGCCGCTCGGTCTGCGGATTGCTGAACAGCGACTGCGGCTCGCCCGATTCCACGATCTCGCCGCGATCCATGAAGATCACGCGGTCGGCCACGGTGCGGGCGAAGCCCATCTCATGCGTCACGCAGATCATGGTCATGCCCGTCTCGGCGAGCATGACCATGGTGTCCAGCACCTCCTTGATCATCTCGGGGTCGAGCGCGCTGGTCGGCTCGTCGAAGAGCATGATCTTGGGCTTCATGCAGAGCGCGCGCGCGATGGCCACGCGCTGCTGCTGCCCGCCCGAGAGCTGGCCCGGATATTTGCTCGCCTGCTCGGGGATGCGCACCCGCGTCAGGTACTCCATCGCGAGCTCCTCGGCCTCCTTCTTGGGCATCTTGCGGACCCAGATCGGCGCGAGGGTGCAGTTCTCCAGGATGGTGAGGTGCGGGAAGAGGTTGAAGCTCTGGAACACCATGCCGACCTCGCGGCGGATGGCGTCCAGGCTGCGCAGGTCGTTGGAGAGCTCGATGCCGTCCACGATGATCTGCCCCTCCTGGTGTTCCTCCAGGCGGTTGATGCAGCGGATCAGGGTGGACTTGCCCGAGCCCGAGGGGCCGCAGACCACCACGCGCTCGCCCAGTGCCACATCCAGGTTCACGTCGCGCAGCACATGCAGCGCGCCGAACCATTTGTTCACGCCCTTCAGCGAGATGGCCGGCGGCGCGTCGGCGCGGACGGAGGAGGCGAGGGTTTCAGCAGCCGACATGGAAATCCAGTCTCCCAGCGAGTTGAATCAGGGCCTTGCGAATGGCGTTCCGGTCTTGCCGCCGGTGAGCGTTGCAGAGATTCATCGCCGTCTACCCTTGTTCAGTTCCGTTTCGAGGCCGGCACTATACTTGGACATGGCGTAGCAGAAGACGAAGTAGATAAGCCCGAGCGTAATGTAAACCTCAACGCCGAAGCCCTGCCAGGCGGGCTCGATGATCGCGGTCTTGCCGGCTGTCAGCAGGTCGAAGATGCCGATGATCAGCACCAGCGAGGTGTCCTTGAAGAAGCCGATGAAGGTGTTGACCAGCGGCGGGATCACCAGCCGCAGCGCCTGCGGCAGGATGATGAAGCCGGTCTTCTTCCAGTAGCTCAGGCCCAGCGCATCCGCCGCCTCGTACTGGCCCTTGGGCAGCGCCTGCAGCCCCGCGCGCACCACCTCCGCCAGATAGGCGCCGGCAAAGAGGATGATCGCCACCTGCGCGCGCAGCAGCTTGTCGATGTTCATCCCCTCCGGAAGGAACAGCGGGAACATCACGCTCGCCATGAAGAGCAGCGAGATCAGCGGCACGCCGCGGATCAGCTCGACGTAAAGCACACACAGCGCCTTGATCGCCGGCAGGCTGGAGCGCCGGCCGAGTGCCACCAGGATCGCGACGGGGAAGGCGAAGGCGAGGCCGAAGGTGGCCAGGATCAGCGTGATCGGCAGCCCGCCCCAGCGCTCCTGTGGCACATAGGTCAGCCCCAGAACGCCGCCCCACATCAGAACGCCGATCAGCGTCAGCACCGCCGCCCAGATCAGCGCCAGCTCCCAGCGCCAGAAGCGCCGCATGGCCGAGACGATGTAGAGGCCCACGAAGAGCGCGCAGACCAGCAGGGGTCGCCAGTGCTCGTCATAGGGATAGGTGCCGAAGAGGATGAAGCGGTGCTTCTCATGGATCACCGCCCAGCAGGCGCCCACGCCCTTCGCCTCGCGGCAGGCCTCGGTGTTGGCCACGCCCTGCGGGCTGACCGGCACGGTCCAGATCGCATTGACGAAGGCCCAGTCAATGAAACTCACCCCCGTGCGGATGATCAGGTAGCCCAGCGCCAGGGTGATCGCGGTGGACCACCAATTGGCGAAGAGGTTGGTCCGCGCCCAGGCGACCGGGCCAACCAGGCTGACCGGCGCATTCCGCGCGTCCGAGGAAGTGTGCAGGGTCGTACCCGCGGTGATGTCGCTCATGTTGATGCCCTCAAACGCCGGGCGGCCGCATCCGCGGCCTTGGCTTCGCCGCGCCACAGGTGCGCATGCTGGGATGGCAATTGGGCGGCGCCGGCCGCGTTGCGGCCGGATGGGTTGTGCGCGCGCGCCATGCTCATCGCTCCACCAGCGCGATGCGCTTGTTGTACCAGTTCATGAAGAGCGAAATGCTCAGGCTGATCGTGAGATAGACCAGCATGATGATCGCAATGCCCTCGATCGCCTGTCCCGTCTGGTTCAACGTCGTGTTCGCGATGCTCACGATGTCCTGGTAGCCGATGGCGACGGCCAGTGAGGAGTTCTTCGTGATGTTCAGGAACTGGCTGGTCATCGGCGGAATGATCACGCGCATGGCCTGCGGCAGCACGATCAGGCTCATCACCCGCCCGCGCGGCAGGCCCAGCGCCTCCGCCGCCTCCCACTGGCCCTGGTTCACCGCCTGGATGCCGGCGCGGACGATCTCGGCGATGAAGCCCGCCGTGTAGAGCGTGAGGCCCAGCAGCAGCGCGAAGAATTCGGGGCTGACATCAATGCCGCCCCGGAAGTTGAAGCCGCGCAGCGCCGGCACATCCGGCGTGAAGGGGGCGCCCATCGCCGCCCAGACCGCCAGCGGCGCACCCAGGATGAAGGCCACCGCCGCCGGCCAGATCGCGCGGATCTGCCCGTCCTGATACTGTTTCCCCCGTGCCCAGCGCCGGTAGAAGATGGTCGCGACAATGCCGGCCACGAAGGCCAGCAGCGCCCAGCTATGCGCTGACTCCCACACGAAGAAGGGCACCTTCAGCCCGCGATTCGAGAGAAACACGCCCTCGATCGGGTTGAAGGCCTGGCGGGGCCCCGGCAGGCCCTGGAGCAGCGCGTACCAGAACAGCAGCTGCAGCAGCAGCGGCAGGTCGCGCACGAGCTCGACATAGGCGGCGGCGAACTTGTTGAGCATCCAATTCTTCGACAGCCGCGCGATGCCGAGCAGCGTGCCCAGGATCGTCGCCAGCACGATGCCGATGATCGCGACCTTGAGCGTGTTCAGCACACCCACCTGGAGCGCGCGGAAATAGGACATGGAGGGATCGTATTCGATCAGGCTCTCGCCGATCGGCAGCCCCGCCTCGCGCCACAGGAAATCCCAGCCGGTCGCGATGCGGCGGACCTCCAGGTTGTAGACCGTGTTGGACCACAGCCAGTAGATGACGCCGACCACGGCGCCCACCACGAGGATCTGCCAGATGATGTTGCGGAACCGCTCATCCGCCCAGGAGAGGCGGATGGGCCGCGGCGGCGCCTTGCGCAGCAGGCGGGGATCAGTGACGCCGGACATGGATGCCCTACCCTTCAAGTGTATGATCCGCGGCGGGCCTCCGGGGCGAAGCGCCCCGGCAGGGGCGCCGCGATCCCAGCCGAAGCCACGACGCTCGCCCTCAGTGTCTCAGAACATGCATCGCCTGAAACATGAAGGAATCTCCACCCGGTATGGCTGGAGCCGAAGCTGCCTTCCCCGGAGGCATTCGCCCGCCGGGGAAGGTCGGTTTCATGTCACCAGCCAAGCCCTTACCGGAAGGGCGGCGCGTATTGCAGGCCACCCGGCGTCGTCCAGAGGGCGTTGCGGCCGCGCTGCAGGCCGATCGGCGTCAGGTTGCGCTCGAAGATTTCGCCATAGTTCCCCAAACCGCGGATCACGTTCAGCATCCAGGCATTGTCCACGCTCAGCATGCGGCCGAGTTCGCCCGTCTTGCCCAGGATGCGCTGCACCTCGGGGCGGGGGTCGTTCGCCAGCATCTGCTGCGCGTTCGCCGCCGTGATGCCGAATTCCTCGGCGCCGATCAGGCCGAAATGCAGCCAGCGCACCAGGTCACCGAAGCGCTGGTCACCATGGCGGTACAGCGGGCCCAGCGGCTCCTTGCTGATCACGTCGGGCAGGATGACGTGGTCATTGGGGTTCTGCTGCGTGGCACGGATGGCGGCGAGGCCCGAGACGTCCGTCGTGTAGGCGTCGCAACGGCCGGCATTGTAGGCGGCGATGTTGTCCTCCAGCCGCTCGATGACGACGGGGCGGATGTTCACCCGCGCGCCGCGCGCCCAGTCGGCCAGGTTCTGCTCGGTCGTGGTGCCGGGCTGCACGCAGATGGTGGCGCCGTCCAGCGCGCGGGCATTGGCGACGCCGAGGCTGCGCTTCACCATGAAGCCCTGGCCGTCGAAGAAGTTGATGCCGGCGAAATCGAAGCCGAGCGAGGTGTCGCGGCTCAGCGTCCAGGTCGTGTTGCGGCTCAGGATGTCCACTTCGCCCGATTGCAGGGCGGTGAAGCGCACCTGGGCGGTGGTGGGGACGAAGCGGACCTTCGTCGGGTCATTGAAGATGGCGATGGCCAGCGCGCGGCAGTAATCCACGTCGAAGCCGCGCCAATTGCCCTGGCTGTCCGGCAGGGCGAAGCCGGCGAGGCCGGTGCTGACGCCGCAGACCAGCGTGCCGCGGGCACGGATGGCGTCCAGCGTGCTGGCGGCGGGCGCGGCCGCCGGGGCAGCGGGCGCCGCCGCCGGGGCCTGGGCCTGGGCCGGCAGGGCTGCCGCGAAAAGGGTGGTCGCCACACCGAACAGGGTGGCAAGGCTGCGCCGCATCGGCTTCATCGTCTAACTCCCAGACTTCATGCCGCCCCCACGGGCGGCTCGTTGATCGGCCGATGCTGCGCTAGGAAGCGTCCGCGATCAATCGCACATTCGAGGGGAGGCATGCGGTGCTGCATCTTGACAAGGCTGAAATTGCTGCGCGGCTGCCCTGGCCGGCGCTGATCGAGGCCATCCGGGACATCTTCGCCACCGGCTGCCAGGCACCCCTGCGGCACGCCCACCCCCTGCCGGAATCGGGCACGCTGCTGCTGATGCCGGCCAGCAACGCCACCCATTCCGGCGTGAAGATCGTGCATGTCTCGCCCGGCAATGGCGCGCGCGGCCTGCCCGCCGTGCATGCGGCCTACCTGCTCTCGGATGCGGTGACGGGCCAGCCGGTCGCGCTGCTCGATGGCGGGGAGCTGACCGATCGCCGCACCGCCGCCACCTCCGTCCTTGCCGCGCGATACCTGGCGCGCCCCGAATCCCGTCGGCTGCTGCTGCTGGGCTCCGGCCGCGTCGCCACCGCGCTCGCCGAGGCCTATGCGGCGAGCTTCCCGCTCACCGAGATCGCAATCTGGTCCCCTCGCGCGGCCAATGCCGAGGCGCTGGCCCGGCACCTCGCGGCGCATGGCGTGCCGGCCCATGCCGTGGCGCGGCCCGAGCCCGAGGGCTTCGACATCATCTCCGCCGCCACCCTCTCGGACGCTCCCCTGGTACGCGGCGCGGACCTCTCGCCCGGGACGCATCTCGACCTGGTCGGCGCCTATCGTGCCGGCCTGCGGGAGGTGGATGGCCCGGCCGTGGCCCGCGCGCTGGTGGTGGTGGACACCCGCGCCGGCGGCCTGGCCGAGGCGGGGGATGTGGTGCAGGCCATCGCAGAGGGGCACATCACGCGCGACCATGTGGTGGCGGAGCTGGCCGATCTCTGCCGCGGCGCGCATCCCGGCCGCACCGAGGCCGCGCAGATCACGCTCTTCAAGTCGGTGGGCTGGGCGGGCGAGGATCTGGCCGCCGCGATCCTCGCCACCCGGGGCTGAAACGCCTCAGTTCGCGGTGAGGAAATCCAGCACCGCCCGGTTGAAATCCTCGGGGTTGTCATGGTTCAGCCCATGCGTGGCCCGCGCGATGGCGACGCGCCGCGTGTTGGGCATCGCCGTCTCCAGCGCGTCCATGATCACGCCGAAATGCGGCTGGCTGTCGGCGCCGCCCAGCAGCAGGGTGGGGGCCGCGATGGATTGCGCGGCGGCACGGGAATAGGGCGCGCGGCGCTCATGCAACTGGCCCAGCAGGGTGCGGGCATTGTCGCGGCCGAGATATTTGCGGACCTCCGGCCGGCGGTCCCAGGCGCCAGGGCCGCCGGTCTGCTCGGCCACCAGGCGCAGGCCCCCCTCCTCATCGCCGGCGGCGACGAGTGCTGCGGCGGCCGCGAATCCGCCGGCCTGCTTCCCACTGGCGGGCTTGCCGCCCAGGCTCTCATCCAGCTCGCCACCCGGCTCGGCCAGGACCAGGGCGCGCACCAAGGCCGGATGCCGCTCCGCCACGCGAAAGGCGATGTGCCCGCCGCGCGAATGGCCGAGCAGCCGCACCGGCCCGCGCCCGAGCTTGCCGATGAAGCCCGCGACATCGGCCACATGGCGATCAATGGTGAAGTCGCCGCCCTCCTCCCACCGGCCCGGCCAGGCGTGCCGCATGCTGAGCGACATCACATGGAAGGCGGCACCGAAAGCCTCCATCTGCGGCGCGAAGCTGCGCTGGTCCCCCAGCGTGCCATGCACCAGGAGGAGCGGCGGCGCCGCCGGATCGCCGGCCTCGGCAAAGGCGATGGTATAGCCGTCAATGTCGAGGCTGGGCATGGATGTTCCTCCGTAAAGCGGGGGCATCCTGCGGCGGGCATGGCGCCCTGACTACCCGGCCTGGCTCAGCCGCGGCCAGTTCGCGTCGCCCCGCGCGATGAAGCCCGGCATGTCCCGCTCCCAGCGGCGCTTGATGTTCTGGTCGTAGTTGAGAAACAGCCGCCCCTCCACGATGCGCCAGGCGGCGGGGTCGGTCGGCGCGGTGTAGCCCTGGGAGACGGCCCAGGCGCAGAAGCCGCCATAGGCCGGGACATGCGCGGCCGGATCGGCCAGGAACCGCGCGCGGTGCGCCGCATGGGCAAAGAGCCAGCGCACCCCGTCCCATTCGGCGAAATGCTCGGCCCGGCCGCGCACCACGCGGCCCTCGGTGAAATAGGCGACGACATCGGTGCCGCGCAGCGCCACACCGCGCTCGGCGAAGCTGCGGGCCGCCGCGGGGGAGGCGAGGAACAGGCCGAGGACGGCGCGGCGGATCATCATGGCGGGAGCCTTCGCAAGGGAACAGGCCGGTTACGCGGGGCCGGGCGCAAAGGTTACGCCCCCCGGGATGCAAGCCGGGCGGCGCGTGCTATATCTGGTCGCGGAAGGTCGGTGCGGACGGGCTCCTCGCCAACCCGGTCAGGTCCGGAAGGAAGCAGCCGTAACGGGTTCTCGCTCGGGTCGCTGCCGGCCTTCCACCCCCTCTCGCACCCCGGTTGGATGATGCCCAGCGATCTCTACGGCGACCCCAGCCCCGAGGAGGGCCTGCCCGAACCGCCCCCGCCCGAGGGGCCCGGCCTCTTCGGCTTCGAGGATCCGCCGCCCGCGGCCGCGCCGTTGGCGGTTGCACCCGCCCCCGTCATTCCGCCGCCCGCCGCCAAGCCCACGCCCTATCGCGTGCTGGCGCGCAAATACCGCCCGCAGGTGCTGGACGACCTGATCGGGCAGGAGGCGCTGATCCGCACCCTGCGCAACGCCTTCGCGCGTGGCCGGGTGCACCATGCCTTCCTGCTGACCGGCGTGCGCGGCGTGGGCAAGACCACCACCGCCCGCATCATCGCCCGCGCGCTGAACTGCGTCGGCGTGGATGGGAAAGGCGGCCCCACGGCCGACCCCTGCGGCGTGTGCCCCGAATGCGTCGCCATCCTGGCCGACCGCCACCCGGACGTGGTGGAGATGGACGCTGCCAGCAACCGCGGCATTGATGACGTGCGCGAGCTGCGCGAGGCGCTGCGCTTCCGCCCGGCGCAAGGTCGCCAGAAGGTCTTCATCCTGGACGAGGTCCACATGCTGACGGAGCAGGCCTTCAACGCCCTGCTCAAGTCGCTGGAGGAACCGCCGCCCAACATCACCTTCATCCTCGCCACCACGGAACTCCGGAAGGTGCCCATCACCATCCGCAGCCGCTGCCAGACCTTCTCGCTCAAGCGCGTCCCGGAGGAGCGGCTGCGCGCGCATTTCCAGGGCATCGCCGCCAAGGAGCAGGCGAGCCTGGAAGACGGCGCCGTCGCGATGCTGGCCCGTGCCGCCGATGGCTCGGTGCGCGATGGCCTCTCCCTGCTGGACCAGGCCATCGCGCTGGCCGGCGATAGCGGCGCCGTCACCACCGAATCGGTGCGGGACATGCTGGGCCTGGCCGACCGCGCACTGGTGTTCGACATCCTGGAAGCGGTGATGAACGCCGACCTGCCGCTCGCCATGTCCCGCATGGCCGAGGGGCATGAGCGCGGCGCCGAACCGCTGACCATCATGCAGGATTTGCTCGAGCAGACGCATATGCTGACGCGCTTCGCCGCCATCCCGGCGCTGGCGGAGGATGCGGCCCTGCCGGAAAACGAGCGCGTGCGCGGTGCCGCCCTGGCCGCGCGCCTCTCCGTGCCGATGCTGACCCGCGCTTGGCAGATGCTGCTGAAGGGGCTGGAGGAGGTGCTGGCCGCCCCCGACCGCCGCGCAGCGGCCGAGATGGTGCTGATCCGCCTCGCCCATGTCGCCGAACAGCCGACGCCGGGCGACATCCTGAAGCGCCTCGAATCCGGCGGCGCCATGCCGGCCGGCGGCGGCGCGCCCGCGCCCGGGAATGGCGGCGGCGGCATGCGGATGATGGCGGGCGGCGGCGCCGTCGCCACGCCTGCGCCCGCGCCTGTGGCGTTGCCGCAGCCGACGCAATGGCGCGAGATCGCGGCCATCGCCTCGGCCGCCAACCACGCGCTGCTGCATGCCCATCTGCTGCATGACGTGCACCCCGTGCGGATCGCCCCGGGCCAGGTCGAGATCCGCGTGCGGCCCCAGGCCCCGCGCGACCTCGGCGCCCAGCTCAAGGCGCTGCTGGAGGCACAGACCGGCAATCGCTGGACCGTGGCGCTCAGCAATGCCGAGGGCGAGCCGACGCTCGCCGAACAATCGCGCACGGCCGAGACGGATCGGCGCAGCGCGGCGCAAAGCCACCCCATCGTCCAGGCCATCCTGCTCGCCTTTCCCGGCGCGCAGATCGAGGCGGTGCGCGATGACAGCGTGGATGCCTATGGGCTCAAGCCCGTCATCATCCCGGACGAAGAACCCGATTTCCCCGAATTCGCGCCGCCCGAGGCGGAAGCGGCGGGGTTGGATTTCCCAGAGGAGGATTGAGTGAAGAATCTCGGCAATATGTTGAAGCAGGCCCAGCAGATGCAGACCCGCATGGCGGAGATGCAGGCCAAGCTCGAATCCACCGAGGTCGAGGGCCAGGCCGGCGCCGGGATGGTGAAGGTCAAGCTGACCGGCAAGGGCGAGCTGCGCCGCATCGCCATTGATCCCTCGCTGATGACCGCCGATGACCGCGAGGTGCTGGAAGACCTCATCGTCGCCGCCCATGCCGACGCCAAGCAGAAGGTGGAGGCCATGATGGCCGAGGAGATGCAGAAGGCCACCGCCGGCATGAACCTGCCCGCCGGCCTGAAGCTCCCCTTCTGATTTCCCCAAAAAATCGCTGCGCGATTTTCCGGGGGCCCCGGATTGGGGATGATCCTGGGGAGCGGGCTCCGCCCTCGCGGCGGAGCCGCTTCGGGGTGCCGGGGGGCGGATGGCGGGCTTGGCCCGCGGTAAGCGCAACGCTTCGGGATGGAGAGTGATTTGCGCCCCAACGATCCTGTCGAGCATCTGATCCAGCTTCTCTCCAAGCTGCCCGGCCTTGGCCGGCGCAGCGCGCGGCGGGCGGCGCTGCGCATGCTCATGGCGCCCGAGACGCGGATGCTGCCCTTGGCCGATGCGCTGCGCGCCGCGGCCGAGGCGGTGAAGCCCTGCTCGGTCTGCGGCAATCTCGACGCCGCCGACCCCTGCCACATCTGCACCGACAAGCAGCGCGACCGCGGGCTGATCTGCGTGGTCGAAGGTGTGGGCGAACTCTGGGCGCTCGAACGCGCGCATGCGCATCACGGCCTCTATCACGTGCTGGGCGGCACGCTCTCGCCCCTCGCGGGCGTGGGCCCCGAGGAACTCTCCATCACCCCCCTCATGCACCGCGCCGCCGCCGAGGGTGTGCGCGAGGTGATCCTCGCCTTGCCCGCGACGGTCGAGGGCGCCAGCACCGCGCATTACCTGGCCGACCGGCTGCGCCCCATCGGCGTGCCCGTCACCCGCCTGGCCCAGGGCGTGCCCATGGGCGGCGCGCTCGATGTGCTGGATGACGGCACGCTGGCCGCCGCATTCAAAGCGCGGCGCTGAATTGTCCTGACAACCAAAGCGTGTCTATGCTCCGTGATGGTCGCGTGACTGCGGGCCAGGGTCGCGCTGCTGCGCGCCAGATCAAGGATGCGGCCATGGATATCGGGCCGGCCGATCGCGCCACGCGCGAGGGCGTCGGGCAGGTCAGGCAGGGGTCGCTGCGCCAGCGGGTGCGGCTCCTGGGTGCCGCGCTCGCGGTCCTCATCGCCCTAGGCTTCGGGGCCCGCTGGCTGCAATTCCAGTTCACCCATGTCGTCCTCGATGACGCCCGCGTCGCCTCCGACATGGTCATCCTCGCCAGCCGCGTCCCCGGTTGGGTGCAGGCGCTGCCTGTCACCGCCGGCGATTCGCTCCGCGAGGGCGACCTCCTCGTCCAGATCGACGCCCGCGAAGCCACCCTCGCCGTGGAGGAGCTCAACGCCCGCCTCGCCGGCATCGCCGCCCGCCGCGCCGAGCTCCAGGCGCGCCTCGCCATGGTGGACCGCCAGAGCGAAAGCCAGCACGCCGCCGCCCTCGCCAAGCTCGATTCAGCCCGCACCACCCTCCCCGCCGCCGAGGCCGAGCGTGACTTCGCCGAAGCCGAACTCGCCCGTGCCGAGCGCCTGATCCAGACCGGCGCCGGCACCCGCCAGCGCGTCGAGATGCTGAGCGCCGCCCTCCATGCCTCGCGCCAGCGCGCCATCGCCGCCGCCGCCGAGATCCGCAACGCCGAGGCCCTGATGGCCCTCGCCCAGGCCGCCCGCGAGGAAATGCAGGTCATTGCCCGCCAGCTCGAATCGCTCGGGCCCCAGGAACGCGAACTCACCGCCACACGGGACCGCGCCGCGCTGGATGTGGCCGACCGCACCATCCGCATGCCCTTCGACGGCGTGGTGGACCGCATCTTCATGGACCCCGGCGAATATGTCCTCGCCGGCCAGCGCATCATCATGGTCCACAGCCCCGCCCAGATCCGTATCGAGGCCAACGTCAAGGAAACCGACGTCCGCCACTTCCGCCCCGGCTCGCCCGTCACCGTCACCGTGGATGCATGGCCCGGCCGCGTCTTCCCCGGCGTGGTGGACCGCATGGTGGAGGCGGCCACCAGCGAATTCGCCCTGCTGCCAAGCGCCAACCCCTCGGGCAATTTCACGCGCATCACCCAGCGCCTGCCGCTGCGCGTTCGCCTCGACCCGGCCCCGCCCCCCGGCCTCCTCCGCCCCGGCATGCTGGTCCGCGTCACGGGCGCCGCCGGCGGGTGAAGGACGGCCCGACCGTCGAGGAGCTCTTCGCCCGCTTCGGGCCGAATTTCCGCTGGTGGGTGACGCTGACGGCGCTGACCGGCACCATCTCCACCATCCTCTCTTCCACCATCGTCGTCGTCGCCCTGCCCGACATCGTGGGCGCGCTCGGCATGGGGCACGAGGAAGGCCAACTCCTCTCCACCGGCTTCCTCGCCGCCAACACCGGCTTCATGCTGTTGAACGCCTGGGCCGTGGAGCGCTTCGGCTTCCGCCGCACCTATGGCTTCGCCATCACCCTCTTCATCATCAGCTCCATCCTCGCGGGCGTCGCCACCTCCACCGCCGTCATGGTCACCTGCCGCGTGGCCCAAGGTGCCGCCGCCGGCCTGCTGCAACCCCTCTCCATGCAGGTGATCTTCCTCGTCTTCCCGCCGGAGCGGCGGGGCACCGCCATGGGCCTCTTCAGCTTCGGCGTCGTCATGGCGCCCGCCATCGGCCCGGCGCTCGGCGGCTTCCTCGTGGACGAATTCTCCTGGCACGCCGTCTTCTTCCTGAGCCTGCCCACCGCCGCCCTTGGCCTCGTCATGAGCCTCTTCTTCATGCCAGGGCGGCTGGCCACCGGCGCCTCACGCCAGTTCGACTGGCTCGGCTGCGCCCTTCTGACCATCGCCATCGGCACCCTGCTCTCCGGCCTCACCGATGGGCAGCATGATGGCTGGAATTCCGACCGCGTCGTGGGCCAGCTCGCCGTCGCCCTCGTCGCCACCCTCGCCTTCCTGATTTGGCAGGGCATCACGCCCGCACCGCTGATGAACCTGCGCGTCTTCCGCCATGGCGGCTTCACCGCGGCCGCCCTCGTCGCCTTCATCTATGGCGGCGCCATCTTCGGCTCGACCTATCTGCTGCCGCTGCTGGTCCAGATCGTGCAGGGCTACACCCCCACGCGCTCGGGCCTGATCATGATGCCCGGCGGCCTGGTCGTCGCCTTCGTCTTCCTCATGGCCGGCCGCATGGCCGACTTCGTACCGCCCTGGATTCCCGTCTGCCTGGGCCTCGGCATCTTCGCCCTCTCCTCCTGGCTGATGAGCGAAGTCGGCACCGACACCGATTTCTGGCAGCTCGCCATCTGGATCCTGATCGGCCGCGTCGGGCTCGGCCTCACGATGCCCAACATGAATGTCGGCGCCATGCGCGCCCTGCCGCCCGCCCTCTTCGGCCAGGGCGCGGGGACCATCAACTTCTTCCGCATGCTGGGCGGCGCCTTCGGCACCAACCTCCTCGCCGTCTATCTCGAACGCCGCACCCAGCTCCACGCCGAAACCCTCGGCCCCCTGGTGGATGGCGGCAGCGCCACGCTGGAAGCCCGCCGCCTGCTGGAAAACCTCTACGCCCAGGGCGGATTGCCGGAAGTGATCCGGCGCGACGCCGCGCATGACTTCATGATGCGGATGGTGGAAGCCCAGGCGCAGATGCTGGGCTTCCGGGACGCCTTCCTGATCGTGGGCATCCTGTGCCTGGTCGCGATCCTGCCGGGGCTGACGCTTCGGCAGAAACCACCGGGGTATCGGCAGTAGAAGGGGCTCTGCCCCTTCACCCCGGCAGGAAACTCGTTTCCTGCACCTTCATTCAATCAGACTCAGGCGGGATGACGTTGGTGCGCAGGCCGCGCACCAGGACGTCGCGCATCGTTTCTGCCGACTTCAGGCGGATATCATCCCAGGCCTCGGGGCTGTGGAAGGCAATGTGGGGCAGGATGATCAGGCGGCCGCGCAGCCACTCCTCGCCGGCGCGATAGGCCTGCAGCAAGGGCGGCTCCGGCACCGGCGGCTCCACCGGCAGCACGTCCAGACCCGCCGCCGCAATCCGGCCCGAACGCAAGCCGGCCTCCAGCGCATCGAGGTCCAGGATGGGGCCGCGCGCGGTGTTGATCACCACCGCCCCTGGATTCAGCCGCGCCAGCTCCGCCGCACCCACCAGGCCGCGCGTGTTGCGCGTGAGCGGCGTGTGGATGGAGAGCACGTCGCTCGCCTCCATCAGCGCCTCCAGGCTCTCCAGCCGCGTGACGCCGATCGCGCGGTCGGCGCCATTGGGCAGATGCGGGTCATAGAACACCACCCGGAAGCCGAGCGCCTTGGCCCGCAGCGCCGCCGCGGTGCCGATGCGCCCCAGGCCCAGCACGCCGAAGGTCTGCACCTCGAACCGCCGGACGATCTTGTTCGGAATCACACCCCAGGCGCAGGGCGAAGCCCCGCGCATCGCGTCGTGATAGAGCGGAATGCCCCGGCGGAGCGTGGCGGCGAGCGTGACGGCCGTATCCGCCACCTCCTGCGTGCCATAATCGGGCACGTTGCAGACGGTGATGCCGCGCTCGGCGCAATAGGCGCGGTCCACACGGTCATAGCCCACGCCCATGCGGATCACGACCTTGAGCTTGGGGAAACGCGCCAGCGCCTCCTTCGGCACGGCGAGCCGCAGCGTCATCAGCCCATCGGCCTGGGCGCAGAGCTCATCCGGCAGCTCCAGCAGCGCCTTCTTGGCGTTGCCCTGGAGGATGCGGACGCTGTCCCCCATCACGCGCTGCTCCAGTAGCGTGTCGGGGTAGAGGGATTCGGGTTCGAGGACGGTGTGCATCGAATGAGTTTGCCGTGGAGCGGCTGCCCTGTCACTCCATGTGATCTTGCACCACACTCAGATCAAAACAAGAAAAAATCGCCTCTACCTTCTTCGGTCATTCTCGCTTAGCGCTTTCACTAGCTGCCGAAATCCGGGAAAAATCTTTCGTAGCGTCAAAGACTTCCACAATGAAGTCCTGTAATTTTTTGCTTTCAGCATCAGCAATTCTCTTCGCTAGCTCGTTTTCTATGCGAAGTAGTAAATTTTCGTAAATAGAGGTTGCTTTAACAATTCGATCCGTCCATTCGACGTCAATCACTCGACTAGAAGCACTTGCGACAATAATTCCGTGCGCATAATCGGGAGAAAATGATCGATGCACTTTTTGAATGTCTGAAATATTCAATTCACCATGATTTTTTGTCATATTAATTGAAAGCCAAATAAATAAAAGTCCGCTCGTTGAACAAGACAAAATAAAAAAGCCAATTTGAGCTTCCGTCAACTCAACAATATCGATACTTGGACGGCTGACGACTTTCTCAGAATTTTCTACACTATTTACGATTGAATTTTGGAATATTTCTTTAAAGCTTGTACTTTCTGAATTATAATTCTCTAATTTTTGACTGAATTCGCCTATGTTTCGATTGAGATTTTCGAGATTTTTGTGAGCGCTTTCTGTAACTTGAACAAGTCTATCAGAGACATCGCGATTAGTAACAATTATGCCACGGAGATCAGAAGTGTTTTGCTCACTTTTCTCGCCTGATTTGGCAGTCATATAAATTGCAAATATTGCAAGCGTAAGTGATGTGAGAGCAACGCCCGCATTTACATAATCAAATAGTTTTGACGAATTCCCTACCGCCACCGAGCTTAGTATTACTATAATTCCGATCAAAATACCTATTATATACCTAAAGTGGACGTTATCACTCAAATGCGACATTTCGTTCTTCGGTGTCATGTGAACATCCTACATCGTCGCCCCCAAAACCCAAGGCGCGAACTCCGCATCCCCAAACCCCAGCGCCTCGCTCTTCGTGGGCGCCCCGCTGGCCGTCGCCAGCATATGCCTAAAAATACGTTCCCCGCACTCCAAAACGCTCTCGTTCCCGTCCAGCACCGTCCCGCAATTGATGTCCATATCCTCCTCCATATGGGTGAACATCGCGGTGTTGGTGGCGAGCTTGAGGGAGGGCGCGGGCTTGCAGCCGAACACGCTGCCGCGCCCGGTGGTGAAGCACATCAGGTTCGCACCCCCCGCCACCTGGCCCGTCGCGCCCACCGGGTCGTAGCCCGGCGTATCCATGAAGACGAAGCCCGGCGCGGTCACCGGCTCGGCATAGCGCACCACATCCACCAGGTTCGTGGTCCCCGCCTTGGCCATGGCGCCGAGCGATTTTTCCAGGATGGTCGTCAGCCCCCCGGCCTTGTTCCCGGGTGAGGGGTTGGCGTTCATCTCCGCCCCCTCGCGCGCCGTGTACTCCTCCCACCAATGCATCACATCCACCAGCTTCTGCCCCACCTCGGGCGAGACGGCGCGGCGCGTCAGCAGATGTTCCGCCCCATAGGTCTCCGGGCTTTCCGAGAGGATCACGGTGCCCCCATGCCGCACCACCAGGTCGCTCGCCGCGCCCAGCGCCGGGTTGGCGGTGATGCCCGAATACCCGTCCGAGCCGCCGCATTGCAGCGCCACCTTCAGCGCACTCGCCGGCACCGGCACGCGCGTGACGGCATTGGCCTCGCCCAGCACCTCCTTCACGAATCCAATCCCCGCCTCCACCGTCCGCCGCGTGCCGCCGCTCTCCTGGATGTTCAGCGTGCGCAGCCGCCCGGCCAGGCGCTGTTCCTCCAGCAACCCGCCCAATTGGTTCACCTCGCACCCCAGCCCGATGGCGATGACGTGCGAGAAATTCGGATGCCGCGCGAAGCCCGCCAGCACGCGGCGCAGCACGCGCAGCGGCTCTCCCTCCGTCATGCCGCAGCCGGTCTTGTGCGTCAGCGCCACCACGCCATCCACCGCGCCGAACTCGGCCAGCGGGTCCGGCCCGTCCGTGAAGGGGTTCCGCGTGAAGCTCCGCGCGATCAGATCCGCCACATGGGCCGAGCAATTCACCGAGGTGATGATGCCGATGTAGTTGCGCGTCGCCACCTTCCCATCGGCGCGGACGATGCCGTGGAAATGCTCCGGCACGGCGATGGGCTGCGTCGGCCGCGCATCCACGCCCCAGGCATAGTCGCGCGCGAAATCGCCCATGGCGCAGTTCTGCGTGTGCACCCATTCCCCGGGCGCGATGGGCGATGTGGCGAAGCCGATGATCTGCCCGTAGCGGCGGATTTCCTGGCCCGGCGCATGCCCGCGCACCGCCACCTTGTGCCCCGCCGGGATGCGCGCCCGCGCCACCACATTGGGTGCTACGGGTGTCCCCACCGGCAGCGCGCGGCGGGCGATCACCACGCCATCTTCCTCATGCAGGCGGATCACCGGGGCATCCATGGCCATCTCTCCCAAGGGCTTTCCGGCATCCTGCCCCGCGATTTCCCGTTGCGGAAGGTGCATGAAACCGCGCAGCATTCGCCCCATAAAAAACCAACCCGAGGAAGTCCGCATGTTGAACCGCCGCTCTCTGGGCCTCGGCGCCCTCGCTGCCCCCTTCGTCGCGAATGCCGCGCTCGCGCAGGGCACCCGCCTGCGCTGGGCGCACGTTTATGAGGTGAACGAGCCCTACCACACCGAGGCCGTCTGGGCCGCGCAGCAGATCCAGCAACGCACCAATGGCCGCTGGAACATCGAGGTCTTCGCCGCCTCGGCCCTCGGCAATGAGCCGCAGATCAACCAGGGCCTGACGCTCGGCACGGTGGACATGATCTACACCGGCGTCGCCTTCGCCGGCGCCAGCTTCCGCCCCATCGCCATCAGCCACGCGCCCTATGCGCTCCGCGACTACGCCCACTTCCAGGCCTATCGCGCCAGCGACCTGCACCGCGAGCTGGTGGCCGGCTACGACCGCCAGACCAACCATCACGCCGTGGCCCTGACCTATTACGGCGACCGCATGGTGACGGCGAACCGCAGCATCATGCAGCCCGGCGACATGCGCGGGTTGAAGCTGCGCGTGCCCCAGGCGCCCTCCTTCCTCATGTTCGCCCGCGCCGTCGGCGCGAACGCGACACCCATCGCCTTCGCCGAGGTCTATCTCGCCTTGCAGAACGGCACGGTGGACGCGCAGGAAAACCCGCTGCCCACCATCCAGGCCAAGAAGTTCTACGAGGTGCAGAGCCACATCTCGATCACCGGCCACATCACGGACAGCCTGCTGACCATCATCGGCAGCGGCACCATGCGCCGCCTGAACGAGAATGAACGCGGCATTTTCCGCGAGGTTCTCGCCCAGGCCGCCGACCGCTGCGGCGCGGCCATCCGCACGCAGGAGCAGGAGTTGGCCGCCTGGTTCCGCGCCCAGGGCAAGACCGTGCAGGAGCCCGACCGCGCCGCCTTCCGCGCCGCCTGCGTGCCGTTGCACAATGAGAATGTCGGCTGGACGCGCGCGCAGTATGACCGCCTGCAGGCGCTCTGAACTTCGTTGAGAGGCTGATGCACGCCTTTGGTCATTCCACCAAAGGCGATCAGGCTCTGGCCCTCAGGTCAGCGCCGCAAAGGCCTCGACCAGCTTCGTCGGGCCCGAGACGATCAGCAGGTCGTCCCGGGCGATGGGCGTATCCGCCTCGGCATAGGTGAAGTCCATCCGCGGGCGCTTCACGCCCACGACGGTGATGCCGTATTTCGCGCGCAGCCGGCACTCGCCCAGTGTCCGGCCCACCGCCTCGCGCGGGGCGCGCGTCTTCACGATGGCGAAGCCGTCGTCGAACTCGATGAAATCCATCATGCGGCCCGTCACGAGATGCGCCACCCGCTCGCCCATCGCGGCCTCAGGGTAGACGACGTGGTGCGCGCCCGTGCGCTCCAGGATGCGGCCATGCTTGGGGCCGAGCGCCTTGGCCCAGATGTCCCTCACGCCCAGCTCGGCCAGGGCCAGCACGGTCAGCACGCTCGCCTCGAGGTCGGTGCCGATGCCCACCACGGCCCGGCCGAACTCCTGCACGCCGAGGCGCCGCAGCGTCTCGCCATCCGTCGTGTCCGCCTGGACGACATGCGTCAGCCGCTCCGACCAGGACTGCACCAGCTCCCCATCCTGGTCGATCGCCAGCACGTCATGGCCGAGGCGCACGAGCGACTCTGCCACGGCGCCGCCGAAGCGCCCAAGGCCGATGACGACGACGCCGTTGTCGGAATGATCCTCAGCCAACGATGGGGCGCTCCTCTGGATAGCGATAGGGGTTGCGGCGGCCGCGCAGGGCCAGCGCCGTCGCGACCGTGATGGTGCCGACGCGCCCCACGAACATCAACGCGGCGAGCAGCGCCTGGGCCGCGGGCGGCAATTGCGCCGTGACCCCGGTCGAGAGGCCGACGGTCGCGAAGGCGGAGATGACCTCGAACATCGCGTCGCGCAGTTGAAGCGTTGTCAGGCTCAGCAGCAGCAGCGTGCCCAGCCCCACCATCCCCACCGCAAGCAGAATGACCGTGACCGCCTGGCGTTGCACCTCGGGCGAGACGCGGCGGCCGAAGGCCACGCTGTCCGGCTCGCCGCGCACTTCCGCCACGATGATGAGCAGCAGGATCAGGAAGGTGGTGACCTTGATGCCGCCCGCCGTGCCCGCGCTGCCGCCGCCGATCAGCATGAGGGCGGAGGTGACGCCGAGCGTCTGATCGCGCATCTGCCCCACATCCACGGCATTGAACCCGCCCGAGCGCATCATCACCGAGTGGAAACCCGCATGCAGCACCCGCATGCCCGGCTCCAGCGCGCCCAGCGTCGCGGGATTGCTCCATTCGAAGAGCAGGGTGGCCAGCAGGCCGGCTGGCAGCAACAGCGCGGAACCCGCCAAGGTGAGCTTGGTGTGCAGCGACCAGCGCGCAGGGGCGCGCGGGGCGCGGCGCAGGTCATGCAGCACCGGCATGCCGATCCCGCCCAGCACGACGCCCAGCATGACCGGCAGCAGGATCAAGGGATCCAGCGCGAAGCGGGCCATCCCCTCGGAATAGGTCGAGAAGCCGGCATTGTTGAAGGCGGAGACCGCATGGAACAGCCCGTCCCAGAGCGCATCCGCCCAGGGCTCGCCATGGCCGTAGCGCAGCCGCAGGGCGAGGCTCGCCGCCAGCGCCCCCTGCGTGACCAGCGCCACCACCGCCACAAGGCGCAGCACGGCGGTGATGTCGCCCAGGGCGAGGCCCCGCGTCTCCGCCTGGGCCGTGAGCCGGGTGCTGAGCCGTAGCCGGCGCGCCACCACCATGCTGAGCAACGTGGCGCTGGTCATGATCCCGAAGCCGCCGACCTGGACCAGCACCAGGATCACGCCATGCCCGAAGGCGGACCAATAGGTCGCGGTGTCCTGCACGATCAGGCCGGTGACGCAAAGCGCGGAGGTGGCGGTGAACAGCGCCGTGATGAAGGGCGCGCCCCCCGCGCCGGCCCGCGCGATGGGCAGCATGAGCAGCGCCGTCCCCAGCGCGATGACAAGCAGGAAAGCCAACGGGACGAGGCGGGCGGGGTGCGTCAGCGCGGCCGGCACGTCACCCTCCCTGCGCCCGTCGCATCCTCGCGATCAGCGCGCCCACCAGCCCCAGCTGCACGACATTGAAGGCGATGCCGGCCCACCAGGCGGCGGCGTAGAAGCCCACGCCGTCATAGATCACGCCCGCCAGCCAGGCGCCGAAGGCCATGCCGGAGAGGCTGCACAGCAGCAGCGCCGGCACGCGCCAGGTGACCTCGACGGCGGGGAACAGCTCCCGCACCGCCAGCACATAGGCCGGCACCAGGCCCGCGAAGCCCAGCCCATAGGCGGCGGCCGCGAAGAACAGCCCGGCCTCGTCCTGCGTCACCAGGAAGCCCATCATCCCGATCGTCTGCGCGAGACCACCCAGCCACACGGTCCAAAGCCCGCCCAGCTTGTCGGACAGCCATCCCCAGAATTGCCGCGAGAGGAAGGCCGCCAGCAGCAGCACCGAGAGCATCGCCGCCCCGCGCGAACTGGCGATGCCGAGATCGCCGCAGAAGGCCACGAGATGTGCCGCCGGCATGGCCATGGGAATGCAGCAGAGGAAGCTGGCGCCCGCGATCAGCGCCAGGGCCATGTTGGGCGACATGCCCAGCACCTTCGCCCCCGGCACCACGCGCAGCGTGCCCGGCCCGCTCGGCTGAACCGGGGGCGGGCGCAGCAGGAGGGCCGCAGTCGCCACGATGACGGCAGAGGCCAGCACGCCATAGACCAGCATGGTGCGCTGCCAGCCGAAGATCGCGATGCTGCGTTCGAAGACGCTCGGCCAGACAAAGCCCGCGATGTATTGCCCCGACGAGACGAGGGCCAGCGCCGTGCCGCGCCTCTTGTCGAACCAGAGCGAGACATAGGCCATCATCGGCGGGAACAGCGCGCCATTGCCGAAAAGGCCGACGCCCACGCCGATGCCGAGCAGCAGTGACCAGGGCTCGGCCAGCGAGGCGAGCGCCAGGCCCACGAAGATGGCGACACCCCCCATCATCGCCACGAAGCGTTGCCCGAAGCGCCCGGCCAAAAGCCCACACAACACCCCGCCCACGCCCGTGCCGAAATAGGCAAGCGAGGTGGCGAGCGAGGGCAGCGAGCGGCCGGAACCCAGCGTCTCCGCGATCGGCACCAGCCCGATCACCACCGTCATCGGCCCGCCCGCGGCGAGCGCCAGCATGGTGAGCGTGGCACCCGCGATCACCCAGGAGTAGCGGGTCTCGATACTGCCCGGGCTGTTCATTCATGGTTCTCCCCGGGCCAAGTGTCGCTGGCCCGGGCAGCCGGGGCAATCCTTATGCGGCGCAGCAGCTGGTCTTGCTGCGCGAGGGCGGCACGTCCAGCGCCGGGTTCTCGTCGAAGAACCCATCCGGATGCAGGGTGAAGCCGCAGGTGATGACGGGCTGCACCGGGAAATCCTCGGGGCGGGGAATGTGGTGCAGGCCGAAGCTGTGCCAGATCACGACATCCTCGCCGTCCAGGGGCCGGTCGGCGGCGACATAGGCGGGCAGCCCGTCGCCGCCCGCGCTCTGGTTCGGGTAGCGGCCGGCGGCGAAGAGTTCCTCGCCATCGAAAGCGGTGACCCAGAGGTGGCGCGTCATGAAGGCGGCGCGCCGCGTCACCATCGCCTGCGGGTGGGAAAAGGTGGGCAGCGCATCGCGCGCGAGCAGCCGGTAAGCTGTGGGTGCCCCCATCTCGTTCCGCGCCGTCGTGCTCTCGATGCGCCAGCTGCGGCAGGTGGCGAAATCGGCCATGCGCTGCGCCTCGCTCTCGCGCGCCAGCACGCGCTCCTGCACCATGAAGGCGTTGCCGTGCGGGTTCGCCTCGTCCATCGGCAGCGCCACCGTGTCCAGCTCCACCACGCGGTTCGCCGTGCCGTCCACATCGAGGTCGAGCCGCATGTTGAAGACGTGCTGGTGCAGCTGCGCATAGATTCCGGGCGCGACCATCGTGCCGAAGCGCGGCTTCTCGCCCGGCATCAGGGCCGCGGTGTTCATGATGCCCGTGGCCTTCACCTCGAAATGGATCGAGCCATCCTGGTGGAGATACCAGAACAGCCCGTATTCATAGTTCCCGATGGTCGAGATGGAGGAGATGACGAGCCGCCGCGCACGCCGCACTTCCACCTTGCCGGTGAAGAGATCCGTGTGCTTCCAGAGGATGCCGTGATCCTCCTCATGCAGGCAGATGGCGTTCTCGATGCGATAGGGGTCGCCCTTGCTGTCATTCAGCCAGGCGTCGAAGTAGCGGATGGCGCCGAGGCAGTCGCAACCCAGCGTGAGGGAATTCGCCAGCACGCCGAAGCCGTATTCGCCGACATCGAAGGCGTTCTTGCGGAAATGCCCGCCGCCGGGATGGGCATAGGGCACCACCATCTCCGACAGCGCCGCGCGGTGCATCACCGGGCGGATGCGCCCCTGATCCTCATAAGTGATGGCATGGAGCGTCAGCCCCTCCCGCGCGTTGAAGCCGACGCGGAAGCGCCATTTCTGCCAATGCACCTCGTGGCCCGTGACGGTGAAGCTCGGCCCCTCCGGCTGCGTGATGTCGAGCGCGCGGATATCGGTGCGGAAGGTTTCGCGGAACTTCGCCGCGTAGTTGCGATCGCCCATCGGCACGGGCGCCACGCCGTAGTCATCCACCCGCAGCACCTCGGCGCGATCGAGGTCAATGACGGCGCAGAGCCCCTCGATGGGGTGGGCATAGGCGTTGTCGTCCTCGCTGCTGCGCAGCCAGCAGAAGGTGTGGGAAAGGCGGCGCCCCTCCTCGTCCGGGAGGCCGTAGTTCCCGGCCGACCAGGGGTCTACCTGCACGCGCTCCACATCGGTGATGCCGCGCCGGGCCAGGGCTTCCAGGAAGCGCGGATCGGCGCGGGCGACGCGGCCGACCAGCAGGATGTCGTCGAACAGGATGCGCGGCCGAACGCCGGGCCGCGGCGTCCAGGCGAGGACGCGGTTGGCACGCAGATCCACCCGCGCCTCGAAGACGCGGCCATCGGTGCGTTCGAAGGCGCAGACGAAGGCGGTCCGCGGGCAGGCCTGGCGGGCGGCGAGTTCCGCCTTGCCGGGCTCCTCCAGCGTGATGGTCTCGAACATCATCCCCGCCCCCAGGTCATGCGCGGCGCGCACGACGGCGGCGGCGGCGCGGATCTCCTCCGGCGTCAGTGGGTCGAGCGGATGGGTCACCTCGGACAAGATCGCGTCAGCCACCAGTCAAACCCCCTCTGTGGAGGGTCAGGCTAAGGCAGGTTGCGTCAGCCGCGCCAGCCAAGGCCCGCCTGGCGCATGCGGTGCATCACATACCCGGCCCAAATGATCTGCACGGCGAGCGCCGGCGCGCCGACCAGCGGCTTCACCTCGGCGGGCACGTTGAGGAACCAGACGGCGAGGCCCGCATGGAACAGCGTGAAGCCCCAATGCAGGCCGGCCACCACGCGCACCGGCACGCCCGCGCGCTGCGCCATCTGGTACAGATGGGTGCGGTGCGCGGCGCCCACGCGCTCGCCCATGAGCGCCCGGCGCAGCAGGGTGAAGCCGGCGTCGAAAAGCAGCCCGAAGATCAGCAGCGGCACGATGAGGAAGCTCACCTGGCTCTGCTCGAAGCCGGCGGCGGCGACGCCCAGCACCGCCAGCATGAAGCCCGCGAACTGGCTGCCCACATCGCCCATGAAGATGCGCGCGCGATGCAGGTTGAAGGGCAGGAAGCCCAGGAACCCCGCGACCAGGAACAGCGAGGCCGCATAGATGAAGCCACCGCCCAGGCTGAGGGCGATGGCGGCGAGTGCGGCGCAGGCGATGACCAGCGTGCCCGCCACCAGCCCATCCAGCCCGTCCATGAAGTTCACCGCATTGGTGCAGCCCATGATCCAGAACAGCGTGATCAGCGTGCCCAGGAAGCCCAGCTCCACCACGCCGATTCCAGGCAGCGAGAGCCGGTGCAGCACCAGATCCGTCAGCACCGCCACCATCGCCGCGCCCAACTGGCAGAGCAGCCGCAGCCGGGCCGAGAGGTCCCGCATGTCGTCCAGCAACCCCACCGCCGCGATGGCGATGGCGGCCAGGATCACGCCGATGAATTGCCGCTCGGCGATGCGGGCGAAATCCGCCACCTGATACAGCGCCACCATGCCGACCACGAAGGCCAGCACCGGCCCGAGCCCACCGCCGCGCGGTGTCACCACCGTATGCGCGCTGCGCGCATTGGGCACGTCGAGGATCGGCCAGCGGATCATCGCCGCCACGATGAGGGCCGAAAGCCCCACCAGTGGCAGGACCAGCAGCAGGTGGGTGAGGATGAGGGAGGCCGGCATGGGAGGGCTGCCTATGCCCCGCGCCGCACCCCTCGGCAAGTCATGCCCCCCGGCTCAGTCCGCCAGCCAGCGCCCTGGGCCGCAGTAGCGCCGCATGGCCCCATCCTCGCCCAGGGAGAAGAGGTGCAGCCAGCCATTCTCGACGAGCTGCCGCTCGCCGGCATGCTTGCGCAGGATCGCCTCCATCGCCGCCTCAGGCGCCTCGATCACGGCGTGCAGGCGCATCGGCTCATGCCGCCATTCCGTGCCGTCATGCAGGGATTGCATCGGCAGGCCGACCCGCAGATCGCCGCCCTGCCCTTCCAGAACGCCGAGGCGCCCGGTGATGTTGTGCAGCACCTTGTTGCCGGACCCCATTGCGGCATTGTCCACGGTCGAGCCGTAGTATTGCAGGTTGATCCAGTTCGCGACGACCATGGGCGCGGTCATGATCAGCTCCAGCACGGCGAAGCCGCGGTCCTCCTGCCAGGCATAGGAATGCAGGAAGGCGCGGCCCTCGAGGTCGAGCCCCTGGGTGCGGTGGCGCGGTGCGACGATGAAGGCGGCGTTGTTCACCAGCCCCCATTCCGGCCGCACCTCGGACCAGTCGGTGCTGCGGCGGGCGATCGCCGCATCCGGCGCGCCGGTGATGCCGAGGCTGCCGGCCCGGAAGCGCCGCGCCCGGCGCGAGGCCTCGTCCAGCCAGCCGCGCAACTGCCGGATGGCGGGGTCGGTCGCGTCGGCGTCATGGAGCGTCACCTCATCGGTCGTCGTGTCGTGCAGCCCCGCCAGGAAGCGCGTGCCGGGGGGGATGGTGATGCCGCGCGCGACCAGGCCCTCACGCACTGCCGGGTCGTTCAGGACGGCGGCCGCGACGCGGGCATTGCTCTCGCCGGTATGACCACCGCAGGCGCCGCAATCGAGGCCGGCGGCATGCGGGTTGTTCACCGTGCTGCTGCCATGTCCGGCGAGCAGCACCAGGGGCGCGAAATCATGCGTCAGCGAGAGCGCGCGCAGCACGCCCTCCGCCGCGTCGAGGCGCGCGGCGCTGGCGAAGCCATGCGCGCGCGACTGCCAGGGCCGCGCCTCCAGGCTCGGCCCGAGGCGGGCCATCAGGGCAGGGTCCAGCCCATCGGCCTTGGCTTGCACCCGGCCCAGCGTGCCGCGCACCAGCGCCGGTGCGGCGAGGAAGCCCGCCGTCTCGACATAGGCGAAGGAGGAGACGGCCGAGTTGCGGAAGCTGTTCCAGAGATCGGCCGCGCGGCGCCTGAGGCCGCGCTGCGCGGCCAGCGCCGTCTCCTCCGCCGGGCTCGCCCCCTGCACCGCCTCGCAAATGACGAGGCCGGGCTTGAGCAGCACGGGGCATTGCGCGGCGCCCCTCGTATCGCCCAGCCGCACATATTCGAGCGCGAAGCCGAAGAAGCCGGCGAAGCCGATCGTCTCGGCCTGCACCGTCACCTCCTCCAGCGCGCGGCGATACACCTCGGAGCGGACATCAATGCAGAAGGCGGCCTGCACCAGCGGCGCGGGTGCCGCGCGCGGCGTGCGCCGGGCGAGCTTTGCGCCGAGTTCGCGCTGGTAGCCGCGCTCATAGGCGTCGAGCAGCAGGAGATCGGCGGTGAGGTCCGCTGCCACGGGCTCCGGCGCCATCAGCCGCGCCTGCCAGGCGATCCGGAAGGCGGGCTCGGTGTGGTGCGCATGCAGCGCCTGCTCCCAGGCCAGGCGGATCGCCTGAAGCTCGATCACACCGTCATTGGCCTCGCCGTCCAGCTCCTGGAGCCACCCGCGCTGCCGGAGTGCCGCGCCCCAACCGGCGAGGCCGAGCAGGGCGCGGTGCAGATAGGCGGCGGGCTGCGCGATGCCGAGGGCAGCGAGGCTCGCCGCCGCACTCGCGGTCGCATCCGCCGGCAGGGTGGCGACCAGCGCTCGGAACCCGGCGAGGCCCGCCACCTCCGGCGCGCGGTCATGCCGGGCGGCGGCCCGCCAGGCGGCGTAGAGCGGCTGGCCGCGCCAGGGCATGCCCCAGCTGGCCTGCCCGTCATCGGCCCAGGCGGCGAGCCATTTCGCGATCTCCTCGCTCGCGATGCGCGTCCAGTCGGTGCCGAGCGTCACGTCCAGCACGTCGCTCACCGTCATTGCGGAGGGGCTGATGGGCGCCGGCGGGCGCGGCTGATCGGCGATCGCGCGGAGTTCCTCCGGCGTCACGCGCGCCCCCGCGGCTTGGATGGCGGCGGCCAGGTCGGCCTCGGTGATCCGACCACTGGCCAGGGCTTCGGCGAAGACGGCCCGCTCGGGCAGGGCCGGACGGCCGCTGACTTGGCCCAGCAGGGCCTGGGCTGCGCCGAAGGGCATTTCGGAGAGGCCGAGGAAGGGGTTCACCGCCACGAAATCGGCCAGCGGCCAGACCGGGGCGATGCGGCTTGCGGCCTGCCGCAGCGTCGTCACCATGGCATTCATCACACACCTCCCCGGAGCGGCAGATTCTTGAGCGGCCAGTGCCGCGCCACCATGCGGTTGCACCAGGCATTGACGTAGAACCCGTTGAACAGATGGACGTAGAAGGCCTGGAGCGCGGGGCCCGCGCGGCCGCGCCGGCGCAGCACGTTCAGAACCAGGAGCGTCGCAAAGGCGAAGACGGTCAGCCCCGCCCAGACCAGCGCGAAGGGCCCCCGCGGCACGGTCTGCTCCGGCAAAGCGGCCGAGAGCATCCACTCGGCGCCCGCCTGGAGCGCGAAGTAGGCGACGCAGACGCCGAGCGCGAAGCCGCCGACGCGGATGGCGACGAAGCGCGCCTCATCCCGCGCCATCAGCGCGCCGGCCAGCATGGGCGTCAGCCCCATCATCAGCGTGGCGCCGAGCACGGCCACACCCGGCTTCTCAAGGAAGGGCATGCCGAAGAGGGCGCCCACCACCAGCACCATCAGCACCGCGACGCCGAGTGCGGGGAGCAGCATGCGCAGCGGCAGCGGAGGCTGGGCCTCCGGCTTGCGCGCGAGGGATCCGGCCGAGAGGAAGGCGTGCGCCTTGTACATGGCATGCGCCACGATATGCAGCATGGCGGCGGCGAAGGCGCCGAGGCCGCATTGCAGGATCATGAAGCCCATCTGCGCGACGGTGGACCAGGCGAGCGCCACCTTCACGCTGGTCTGCGTCAGCATCACCGCGGCGCCAAAGATCGCCGTCACCGCACCGATCACCAGCAGCAGGTCCAGCGCCTGGGCCGAAAGTGCCACGAGATCCGCCATGCGGACGACGAGGAAGCCGCCCGCGTTGATGATGCCCGCATGCAGCAGCGCGGAGACGGGCGTCGGCGTCTCCATCACCTCGGGCAGCCAGCCATGCAGGGGGAACTGTGCTGACTTCACGATCGCCGCGAAGGCGATGAGCACGGCGGCGAGGTGGATGGCGATGCCCGGATCATCAGCGGCGGAGAGCGCGGCGGTGGCGGCGAAGATCTCGCCGAATTCCAGCGTACCAAAGCGGCCGAGGATGAGCAGGAGGGCCCCGATCAGCGCGACATCGCCCAGCCGGCTCGCCACCCACTTCTTCCGGGCGGCCAGCTGCGCACCCTGCCGCTCGGGGTAGAAGACCAGCAGCCGGTGCAGGCAAAAGCTGGTCGCGATCCAGGCGGCCGCGAAGAACAGCAGGTTGCCGGAGATGGTCAGCGCCAGCACGGCAGCGAGCGTGTGGCTCAGCCAGCGGTAGAAGCGCGCCTGGCCCGGATCGCCTTCCAGATAGCGGCGGCTGTAGAGCGTGACGATCAGGCCGATGAAGGCCACCAGCAGGAACATGACGCCAGACACCGCGTCGAGATGCACGAGGAAGCCGCTGGCACTGCCGTTGAAGACGAGGCCCAGCGCCACCGCCAGCGCGGCCGCAAAGGCGCCGATGGCAGCAAGGATGACGTGGCGCCGGGAATCGCCGGGAAGTGTACCGGCGAGAACGAGCAGCAACGGCGCCAGGGCCGCGATCCAGGACATGCGAGAAACCTCCGAGTCAGTCGGGGGCCTCGTTAACTGGACGCAATCCTTCTGGAAAATTCAAAGATTGGATGGTATCGTTCGGTTCAGGAGAACGATTTATGGCCGGCCTGAACTACCATCACCTGCGCTACTTCTGGGCCATCGCCCGCGAGGGCAGCCTGACGCGCGCGGCGGCGCGGCTCAACATCGTGCAATCGGCGCTCTCCACCCAGCTTGCCGCCTTGGAGGCGCAGCTCGGCCAGAAGCTGTTTACCCGCGTGGGCAAGCGACTTGAGCTGACCGAGGCGGGGCGCATCGCCCTCGACCATGCCGAAACCATCTTCCGCACGGGCGATGAGCTGCTGGACACGCTGAAGGGGCGCGGTCCGGGCGCACGGCGCGTGCTGCGCATCGGCGCCATCACCACCCTCTCGCGCAATTTCCAGATGGAATTGCTGCGCCCGCTGATCGGCCGCGGCGATGTGGAGCTGGTGGTGCATTCCGGCCATCTGCGCGATTTGCTCGCGCAGCTCGATGCCCTCACGCTGGACGCCGTGCTTTCCAACGCACCCGTCGCGCGCGATGCCGAGAAGGATTGGACCAGCCGCCTGCTGGATGAGCAGCCGGTCAGCCTGGTCGGCCGCAAGCCGAAGCGCGCGCGGGTCTTTCGTTTCCCGGATGATCTGCGCGAGACGCCAATCCTGCTGCCGGCGCTCGGCAGCTCCATCCGCGCGGGCTTCGACCTGCTCATGGACCAGGCCGGCATCCGCCCCATCATCCTGGCCGAGGTGGATGACATGGCGATGCTGCGCCTGCTCGCGCGCGAAAGCCCTGGCGTGGCGCTCGTGCCCCCCGTCGTGGTGCGGGACGAGCTGCGGTCAGGCCTGCTGGTGGAACGCTGCCAGGTGCCGGGGTTGGTTGAGGGCTTCTACGCCATCACGCGCAGCCGCCGCTTCCCCAACCCGCTGCTGGCGGAGCTCCTCGGCTAAAGCGCGCGGATCGCGCCCGCGAAGGCATCCAGCGTCGCCGCGATGTCATCGGGCGTATGCGCCAGCGAGATATAGTATTTGCTGTCGCCCTTAAGGATGCCCGCCTGCCGCAAATGCCGGTTGAAGTGCCCGGCCAGCTTCGCATCCGCCCGCTGCATGTCGCGGTAGTTGCGGATCTCGCCCTCGGCGAAGACCACGTCGAACAGCACCGGCTCGCCCACCACCTGGCCGGGCAGGCCGGCATCGCGCAGCAGCCGCGTCAGGCCCTCCATCAGGCTGTGGCCGGTGGCGAAGGCGCCCTCATAGGCGCCGGGCCGCGCGAGGATGTCGAGCGTGGCCAGCCCCGCGACCGAGGCGACGGGATTGCCGGAGAGCGTGCCCACCTGCATCAGGAAGCCGTCATCGCCGACCAGCGCGCGGTCGAAATGCGCCATGATGTCGGCGCGGCCCGCGATGGCGGCCAGCGGAAAGCCGCCGCCGATGATCTTGCCGAGCGTGCAGAGATCGGGCGTGACACCGTAATATTCCTGCGCGCCGCCATAGGCGAAGCGGAAGCCGGTCACGACCTCGTCGAAGATGAGCGGGATGCCGAAGCGCGCCGTCACCTCGCGCAGCGCTTCCAGGAAGCCCGGCGCGGGCGGCAGCAGGCGCTGGAAGGGCTCGACGATCACGCCGCCGAGCTCATCGTGATGCGCCTCAATCAGCGCGATCGCATGCGCCGCGTCATTATAGGGCGCCACCAGAACCTCATCGCGCACACGGGCCGAAATGCCGGCGCTGTCGGGGATGGCCTGGGGGAAGTTGGCCGCGCGCTTGGGCGAGAGGCTCATCAGCCCGTGATCGCTCATGCCGTGGTAGCCGCCCTCGAACTTCAGGATCTTCTCGCGGCCGCGGAAGGCGCGGGCCACGCGCATCGCATACATGTCCGCCTCGGAGCCGGAGCTGACGAAGCGGATCTGGTTCGCGCAGGCCATGGCATCCACGATCCGGGCCGCGAGCTGGATGCCGGCCGGATTGTTGGCAAAGAAGGTGGTGCCGAGCGGCACCTGCGCCAGCACCGCCGCCGTCACCTCGGGATGCGCGTGGCCCACGAACATGGGGCCGGAGCCCAGCAGGTAATCCACATATTCCCGGCCCTCGCTGTCCCAGACATGGGCGCCCTCGCCGCGCACCATGGCGAGGTCGCTCGCGAGATTGCCGAAATGGCCCGCGGGCAGGACGCGGTGTGCGAGTTGCGTCAGCTCGTTCATGGCATCACCGCCTCACCCAGGGTCTGCATCAGGCGGTTGGCGTTCGCGAACATCGCAACCGAGAGGATGATGTCGAGGATCTCGGCATCCTCCATGCCCTCGTCGCGCAGGCGCTGCACATCGGCGGCGGTAGCGGCCGACGGCGTCGCCGCCAGCTTGACGGAGAAATCCACGATAGCCCGCGGGCGTGGGGGCATCTCGACCTCGACGCCATCCTGCATCAGGCGCTGCATGAGGTCGGCATCGCCCTTCATCTGGACGTAGCGCAGCGCATGCACGCTCGCGCAGTAGGGGCAGCCGTTCAGGCGGGATTCGGCGGTGGCGGCCAATTCGCGCTCAGCGCGGGAGGCGCCGCGCGGGCCATACATGATGGTGTTGAAGAGCTTGGAGCGCTGGCGCAGCACCTCCGCCTCCTGCACCAGCAGCAGGTAGTAGGGGTTCTCCTTCGCCTTCGCGTGGCTTTCCTCCAGCACCTTGATCTCGTCCGGCGTGGCCTTGGCGATGTCGAGCACCGGGGCCCAGGCCTTCCAATTCAGGCTTTGCATGGGGAAGCCGAAGTCGTGCGTGCTCATGCCGCATTCTCCAGAAGCCGAAGGCCCGCGAGGAGCCGGGCCTGCATGTTCAGATGCGCGATGAGCTGGCCCAGCATCACCACGTCGCGCGGCGCGAGACCCGCCGCCATGAGTTTCTCGATGGCACCAGGCGTGGCGAGGTCGGGCGTGTGGGTGATCAGCGTGGCGTAGTCGCGCAGCACGGGCAGGCGTGGCGATTCCCCGGCGCGGGCCTTGTGATGCGCGGCCAGCGCCGCCTCTGCGTTCAGCTCGGCCACATGCTGCGCCACCGCGTGGCGCTCGGCGCTGGTCAGGCCGCTCGCGCCCTCGAAGATCGCGGCCTCGTAGCCGGCGAGGCTGCTGCGCACATCGGGACGCATCGCGCGGAGCCCGTCCAGCCTGCTGCCGGGCGCGATGCCCGCCAACTCGTCAATCAGATCACGCATCGGCGTTTCCTCTTGTTATCGCGGCACGAAGAATGGCGTGCCTTGCAGCTCCGGTTCGTCAAAGGCTTCCAGCTCGCGCCGCAGCGCGCCGATCTCGGCCTGGAACAGGTGCCGCAGGATCGCGGTCGAGACCTTCTCACCCGCGACCACGACGCCCGGAATGTCGCTCGCGATGCCGCCATGGGTCGCATGCGCGCCGTAATTCATCAGGTGGATCAGGCCGAGCTCGGGCGGCGCCGCGGCATCGCGCGGCTGCAATTCCATCCCGGGGCCGAGGAAGGGGAAGGCCGCCATCTCCGGCCGGCGCAGCGCCTCGGGCGGCGTGTAGCGGTCCTGCCAGCGGGCGATGTGCGGGGCGAAATCGGCCAGTTCGGGCACGCGGTCCATATCCACCACGAAGCCGGTGCCGATGATCAGGAAGTCATGCGTGACCTCGCGATCGGCCAGCTCGATTACCACGCCCTTGCCGCCGCGCCGCGCGCTCTTCGTCGGCGTCGCGAGATGGATGTGGAAGCCCGGCAGCTTCAGCGCGCGCTTCACCGTCTCATGCGGCGGCGGCGCCTGGGCGTCATGCATGTAGACGACGAGGTTCCAGCGTTCGTCCAGGCTCAGCGCGTCCCAGCCCATGTGGAAGCCGGGGCCGGTGCTGCCGCGGCCCTTGTTGATCTGCGGCAGGGTGGCGCGGCGCACATACATGTGGGCCTCGGCCGCACCCTGCTCCAGCGCCGTTGCCGCATTGTCCCAAGCGGAGGCGCCGCCGCCGATCAGGCCGAGGCTCCGGCCAGCGAGGGCGGCGAAGTCAATCGGCGTGGGGGCCAGCGCCGCCAGGTCGGGAAACAGGTCCGCCGCCACGAAATCCGGCCGGTGCAGCCCGCCCGCGCCGGCGCGGCCCGTCGCCATCACCACGCGGCGGGCCAGCATGGTGCGTCCGTCGGCGAGCGTGAGGCGCAGCAGGCCCTCGGCCGGGCTGATGCGCAGGACGCGCACGCCATGCTCGAGCGGCAGGTTCAGCACGCGCTGCAGCCAGCCGAGGTAGTCCTGCCAGGTGGCGTTGTGGATCTTGTAGAGCGCCTCCCAGGCCTCGGTGCCGAAGCTCGCCTCGTACCAGGCGCGGAAGGTCAGCGAGGGGATGCCGAAGCAGGGACCGGGCAGCGTCTTGGGCGAGCGAAGCGTGTCCATCCGCGCCGTCGTCACCCAGGGGCCCTCGCGGCCCGCGGCGCTTTCCTCCAGCACGGCGATGTTGCGGATGCCCTTGAAGAGCAGTGCGCCGGCGGCCGCGATGCCGTTCATGCCGGCGCCGATCACCACGACGTCGCGCACCGCCACGCCGTCACGGGCGAGCGGCGGCACCCAGTTGCGCGGCGGCAGGTTCAGCATTTCGAGGTCACGCGCGACCTGCGCCTCGTGCCGGGTGAGGCCCCCGGGGATGATATGGGGGATGATCCGCGTCGTCTGGTTCATGCCGCCCTTCTCGCGCGCCTGGCACTTTGCTGCATTGCGGCAATCATCGTGTCACCGGGATCAAGCCCTGTCCATGCGACGAAACAATCCGCTTGCCCCGAAAGATGGATGCGGCGCACAAAAACGCCATCTTCCCGAGGGAAATGACCCGCATGCCCTTTCCATCCCGCCGCCTCATGCTCACCGGCCTCGCCGCCATGCCAGGGGCTGCCCAGGCGCAAATCACGCTGCCCGCCGGCTGGCCCGAGCGGCCGCTACGCATCATCCTGCCCGCCGCCGGCGGCGCCGGCACGGCGGATACGCTGGCCCGCATCCTCGCACAGGAGATGGACAAGCGCCTGCCGCAACGCACCCTCGTGGACAACCGTCCAGGCGCCAACGGCAATGTGGGCGCCACGGCGGCCGCGCGCGCCGCACCCGATGGCCACACCATCCTCTTCACCTGGGCCGGCACGATGGCGACCAGCCCGGCGCTCTACCGGGACCTCGCCTTCAACCCGCAGCGCGATTTCGAGCCGGTGATCCTGCTGGGCAATGTCCCCAACATTCTCGTGGTCAACAACAGCCTCGGCATCCGCGACCTTGCCGCCTTCACCGCCTATGTGCGGGCCAATCCGGGGCGGCTGTCTTTCGGCTCCTCCGGCAATGGCAGCTCCATGCATCTGGCGGGCGAGCTGTATCGCCAGGCGACGGGGACCGAGATGGTCCATATCCCCTATGCCGGCATCCAGCAGGGCTTCACCGACCTGTTCACCGGCCGCATCCAGGTGATGTTCAACCTCGTCACCGGGGCGGCGCCGCAGGTGCGCGGCGGGCAGGTCACCCCCATCGCCGTGCTGAGCGAGACGCGCTCCGCCGTGCTGCCCGACGTGCCGACCATGGCGGAGCTCGGCATGCCCGGGATGGAATTCGGTAGCTGGTTCTGCCTGATGCTGCCGAAAGGCACGCCCGCGCCCATCGTCCAAGCGCTGAACGCCCTCGTGAACGAGATCCTGGCCGAACCCGAAAGCCGGGCCCGCTTCGTGGCCCAGGGGCTCGACATCATCGGCGGCCCGCCGGCGCGGCTCTCGACGCTGCTGGAGGCCGAGATCAAGCGCCATGCGGAGCTGGTTCGCGTCTCCGGGACGCGGGTGGAGTAGGCGTCGTTCAGAAGGTATAAAGATATCCTTATGCCTCTAGGCAGTGGCGCCGGGCCATGCTACGGCCCGCCGCACCGAACACTGCCATATGAGGAGCCACCGCATGCCGGTCGCCGCTGAATACATCGTCAAGGATCTCTCGCTCGCCGAATGGGGCCGCAAGGAGCTCAACATGGCCGAGGACGAGATGCCCGGCCTGATGGCGACCCGCGCGGAGTACGGCAATGCCCAGCCGCTGAAGGGTGCGCGCATCGCCGGCTGCCTGCACATGACCATCCAGACCGGCGTGCTGATCGAGACGCTGACGGCGCTCGGCGCCGATGTCCGCTGGTCCTCCTGCAACATCTTCTCGACGCAGGACCACGCCGCGGCCGCCATCGCCGCCGCCGGCGTGCCCGTTTTCGCCAAGAAGGGCGAGACGCTGGAGGAATACTGGGACTACGTCCGCAAGACGCTCGAATGGGCCGATGGCGGCGAGCCCAACATGCTGCTGGATGATGGCGGCGACATGACGCTGCTGGTGCATTACGGCCTGAAGGCCGAGCAGGGCGACGTGGCCTTCCTGGAGAAGGCGAGCAACGAGGAAGAGACCGTCTTCTTCGCGCTGATCAAGAAGTGCCTGGCCGAGAAGCCGGGCTGGTTCGCCAAGCTCGCCGCCGCCATCAAGGGCGTGTCGGAAGAGACGACGACGGGCGTGCACCGCCTGTATCTGATGGCGAAGGACGGCAAGCTGCTCTTCCCCGCGATCAACGTGAATGACAGCGTGACGAAGTCGAAGTTCGACAACCTCTATGGCTGCCGCGAGTCGCTGGTGGACGCGATCCGCCGCGGCACCGACGTGATGATGGCCGGCAAGGTCGCCGTCGTCTGCGGCTATGGCGATGTGGGCAAGGGCTCGGCCGCTTCGCTGCGCAATGCCGGCTGCCGCGTGCAGGTGACGGAGATTGATCCGATCTGCGCGCTGCAGGCCGCGATGGAAGGCTATGAGGTCGTCACGATGGAAGATGCTGCGCCGAAGGCCGACATCTTCGTGACGGCGACGGGCAATGTGGACGTCATCACCGCCGACCACATGCGCGCGATGAAGCACCGCGCCATCGTCTGCAACATCGGCCACTTCGACAGCGAGATCCAGGTCGCTGCCCTGAAGAACTACAAGTGGGACAATGTGAAGCCGCAGGTGGACGAGATCGAGTTCCCCGACGGCAAGCGCATCATCCTGCTCTCCGAGGGTCGCCTGGTGAACCTCGGCAACGCCACGGGCCACCCCTCCTTCGTGATGTCCGCCAGCTTCACCAACCAGACGCTCGCGCAGATCGAGCTCTGGACGAAGCCCGGCCACTACGAGAAGAAGGTCTATGTCCTGCCGAAGCACCTCGACGAGAAGGTGGCGATGCTGCACCTCGACAAGGTGGGTGCCAAGCTGACCAAGCTGCGCGCGGACCAGGCCGGCTATATCGGCGTGCCCGTCACCGGCCCCTTCAAGGCCGAAGCCTACCGCTACTGAGCCCTGTCGGGTTCCGAACCAGGGCGCGCTTCCGCAAGGGGCGCGCCCTTTTTCTTTCCGCGAAACACCCCAGTTGGCGGCCATGGAAACGACCCTCGCACTGATCGCGCTCTTCTCCCTCTCGCTCGCCCTGGGCGGCATGGTGTTCTTCGCCGCCGTGGTGGCGCCGCTGGTCTTCACGCGGCTGCCCTTCGAGCATGCGGGGCGCTTCATCCGCGCCCTGTTCCCGCACTACTACCTCTGGGTGCTGGCCTGCTCGGCCGCTGCGGCCGTGGCGCTGTTTCCGCTGGCGAAGGAAGCGGCGGGCATCATGGCGGCCTCGGCCGGCCTCACCTTCTGGCTGCGCCAAGTGCTGATGGTCCGGATCAACCGCGCCTCGGACCTCGCCCAGGCCGGCGATGCCGCGGCCAAGCGCGAGTTCGACCGGATGCACCGCCTCTCCGTCGTGGCGAACGTCGTGCAGATGGTCGCTATCGCCGCGGTGCTGGCGATGTTCGGGGTCGGTTAAGGCGTCCTACCGCGCCGTCAGCGTCAGCCCGAACATGTTGCGCCAGCCCTCGATGCTGGCCTGCGGCTTGGCGGTGACGAGCGAGAAGGCGAGCGGCGCGCGCGGCCGCGCGGCCAGTTCCAGCACCGTCGCCTCGCCCCGCAGGAACCGCGCGAGCGACGCCCGCGCCTCGGCCAGCGCCGGACCCGGCAGCAGCGCGGCCGATTGCTGCACCAGGCGCTGGCGCAGCGCCGCCTCGCTGATGCGTTCCCGCGCCGCCTCGGTCGCCAGCCAGCGCCGGAACAGCGAGAGGTCGGCATAGCGCAGCCGCGCGCCCACCAGCCGCGCATTGGGCGCGGTGGCGACGCCCATGCCCTCCGGCACGCGGTCGGCGCGGAAATCCATGTGCAACTCGCCCACGTCCCGCAGCTCGATGTCGAAGGTCCTGAGTTCCAGCACCTGGCCGGCCACGTCATGCGTGCCGCTCAGACGCGCCTCGGCGGCGATGGTCGAATAACCCAGGCGCTGCATCCATTCCGCGTGCGGCGGCGCGGGCATCACCTCCAGGCCGCGCAGCGCGATCTCGCCGGAGTGGGCGCGGTCCGCCGCGATCTCGCCGCGCAGCGTGAGGGCGGAAAGCCGTGCCACCGCCTCGCCGCCCTGGTTCAGCGCAACACCTTCGATCTCCAGGCTCTGCCGCCCCGCCCCCAGGCGCGGCGCACGCTGTTCCATCGTGGCGGCCAGCAGGTCCGCCACGTCCAGCCCGGCATAGGCGACGCGCGCGATGGTCAGCCGGTCGGCGATGCCCATGCCCGCCCGCACCTCGATCGCGGTCAGGCTCGCCTGGCCGCTGCGGCCGCCGCCAAATCCCTCGATGGAGACGGAGCCGATGTTCACCGGCACATCGCCCGCGCTGCGCCAGCCCTCCATCCGCAGCAGATCGAGGCGCACATCGCCGGGCTGCACCGTCTTGCCGGCGGCCGGGCGCCCCACGGTCAGCCCTTCCAGGTCCAGCCGGTCCAGCGTCAGCGGCAGCTCGCCGCCCTCCATGGCCACGCCGCGCAGCGAGAGGCGGGCAATGCCGTCATCGCGCAAGCTCTCCAGCCGGGCCTCCACAATGCGGATGGTCTCGCCCCTCCGGCGCAGCACGGCACCGTTCAGCACGGCGCTGCCGGCCACGTCCGTCGCCGTCGCGCGGTCGAAGGTGAGGGTTACATCGGCACCGAGCAGACGGCGGAGCTGCGTGACGGCGGCGGGCTCCTGCGCCCCGGCCAGGCCGGGCAGGAGGCAAAGGAGGGCGGCGAGGATCAGATGGCGCATCGCCCAAAGCTAGCGCGGCCGCATACCGTGGCGCCAGCACCCTCGCGCGCCCCTGGCGAAACTGGCCCCCATGGCCCATCTGTCAGGCATGAGCCAGCTCCCGGCCAAGCCCAGCAACGCCGCCGTCGCCGCCTTCCTCGCCAAGGTGGAGGCGATGCCGGCCGTACGCACCGTCTCGGCCCGGCGCGGCCGGCTGATCTTCGCGGTGGACGCCACCGCCTCACGCCAGCACGCCTGGGACACGGCCTGCCATCTGCAGTCGGAGATGTTCTCCGCGACGCGGGACCTGGGCGGGCTGGCCGTGCAGCTCGCCTATTGGCGGGGCTACCTGGAATTCGCCGCCACCCCCTTCCTGACCGACACGGCGGAGCTCGCGCGCCGCATGTCGGGCGTCACCGTGATGGGCGGGCAGACCCAGGTGCTGCGCGTCCTGGAACATGCGCTCCGCGAAACCAAGGCCGAGCGGGTGAACGCGCTCGTTTTGGTGGGCGACGCGCTGGAGGAGGCGGTGGACCCGATCTGCCACCTGGCCGGCCAGCTCGGCCTGCACGGCACGCCCATCTTCTGCTTCCAGGAGGGGAATGACCGCGTGGCCGAGCAGGGCTTCCGTCAGGTCGCCAAGCTTTCGGGCGGGGCCTGGGCGCCCTTCGATGCCAGCAGCGCCGAGGCGCTGCGCGCCCTGCTCCGCGCTGTCGCCGTCTTCGCGGCGGGCGGGCGGGCGGCGTTGACGCGCCTGCCAGGGCGCGAGGCGCAGCGCATTGCGGGCCAGCTGCCCGCCCCCAAGGGCTGAGCCATGTTCGCCGTCGCCCTTGGCGCCGCCCTGCTGCTGGCCGCGCTGATCCTGCTCTATGCCTTCGCCCATGCCCGGCCCGCCGCGGTCAAGACGGCGCTGGTGTGGGGTGTGGGCACGCTGGGCGCGGTCGGCGTCACCGCCATGCTGCTGACCGGGCGCGGTGCCAATGCGCTCTGGGCGCTCATCATGTTCGGGCCCGCGTTGATCCAGGCTTGGCGCGGCTGGCGCGCGCGGCAGACCTTCGGCCGCCCAGCCGAGAGCGGTGAGGCGAGCGGCGTGGAAACAGAGACGCTGGAGATGCGGCTCGACCTCGGCAGCGGCGCCATGTCCGGCCGGGTGCGGCGCGGCGCTTTCCAGGGGCGGGACCTCGCCTCGATGGACCGCGCCGAGCTGATGACCCTGCTCGGCGACTGCCAGGCGACGGATGCCGAGAGCGTGCCGCTCATCGAGGCCTGGCTCGACCGCACCGACCCCGAATGGCGCGATGCCGCACCCCCGCCCCAGGCGCCCTCGGGCGGCCGCATGACGCGGGCCGAGGCGCTTTCCGTGCTGGGGCTGGCCGAGGGTGCGAGCGAGGAGCAGATCCGCGCCGCGCATCGGCGGCTGATGCAATCCGCGCACCCCGATCGCGGCGGCAGCGACTGGCTGGCCAGCCGCGTGAACGAGGCGCGCGACTTCTTGCTGGGTTAGGCCCCGGCCAGCGTCATGCCATCCACGCGGATCGTCGGCGCATCGCTGCCCCGGCGGAATTCCAGGTCATTGGCGGCGCGCATCGCGAGGAACATCTCGGGCAGCTTGCCGGCGATGGTGATCTCGCCGACCGCTTCGGCCAGCTTGCCGTCGCGGATCATGAAGCCGGCCGCGCCGCGCGAGTAATCGCCGGTGATGCCGTTCACGCCCATGCCGATGAGCTCGGTCACGTAGAGGCCTTCCTTGATGTCGGCCATCAGCGCCTCCGGCGTCTCCGCCCCCGGCTCCAGCCAGAGATTGGTCGGGGCCGGCGAGGGCGGGCCGCCCGTGCCGCGCGATGCGTGGCCGGTGGTGGCGAGGCCGAGCTGCTTCGCGCTGCGGCCATCCAGCAGCCAGGTGGTGAGCACGCCATCCTCGATCAGCGCCCGGCGCGTGCCCGGCTGGCCCTCGCCGTCGAAGGGGCGCGAGCGGGGGCCGCGCGGGCGCAGCGGGTCATCCATCACGAACATGCCCCGCGGCAGGATCTGCTGGCCGAGCGCATCCTTGAGGAAGGAGGTGCCGCGCGCGATGGAGGCGCCGTTGATCGCGTTCACGAGGTGCCCGATCAGCGAGGAGGCCACGCGCGGGTGATACACCACCGGCAGGCGCGTGCTCTTGGCGCGAACCGGGTTGAGCCGTGCCACGGCCTGTTCGCCCGCGCGGCGGCCAAGCATGGCCGCGTCGTCCAGATCGGCCAGATGGGCGGCGCTGGCATAGTCATAGTCGCGCTGCATGCCCGTGCCCGTGCCGGCCAGTGCCGTGGCCGAGACGGAGTGCGACGCGCGCGTGTAGGCGCCGAAAAAGCCGCGTGTGGTAGCGAGCGCCCGCGTGGCGCGCGACCAGCCGGCCGAGGCGCCCTCGCTGTTGGTGACACCCGGCACGGCCAGCGCCGCCTCCTCAGCCAGGGCCGCGCGGGCCAGCAGCGCATCGGCATCGGGCTCGAGCGCATCGCCGAGGTCGAGCGTGATGCCGGGCGCAGGCGCGTCCAGCAGCGTCGCCATCGCATCCTCCGGCACCACGCGCGCCATGGCGACGGCGCGCTCGGCCAACGCCGCAAAACCGGAGAGCGAGGCATCCGTGCCGCTGACGATGGCCACCCGCTTGCCGATGAAGACCCGCAGGCCGAGATCAATGCTCTCCGCGCGCTCCAGCTCCTCGATGGCGCCCAGGCGGCGCTGCACGGAGAGCGAGGCGGAATGCACCAGCAGCGCATCGGCCTGTTCCGCGCCAGCGCGGCGCGCGGCGTCGAGCAGGGCGGCGAGGGTCTCGGCGTTGCTCATGCCGCCATCCTCTCCGCGATCTCGGCGAGGCCCATCACCTTGCCGATCGGCCCCATCGTCGCCAGCGTCGGCTTGCCGCGGAAGATGCGGGTGGCGGCGCGGCGCACATCCTCGACCGTGACGGCGGCGATGCGCTGCTTCGTCTCCTCCGTCGGGATGATGCGGCCATGCACCTGCAAATGCCGTGCGATCTGCTCGCAGCGGCTGCCGGTGGATTCCAGCGACATAAGCAGCGAGGCCCGCAGCTGCGCCTTGGCGCGGTTCAGCTCATCCTCATTCACGTCGAGCTGGACGCGCTTCAGCTCCTCGATGGCGACGGGCAGCAGCTCCGCCACCTGGTCCTCGCCCGTGCCGGCGTAGAGGGCGAAGATGCCAGCATCGTCGTAAGGGTGCGCGAAGGAATAGATGGAATAGACGAGGCCGCGCTTCTCCCTGATCTCCTGGAAGAGGCGGGACGACATGCCGCCGCCCAGCAGCGTCGAGAGCAGCATGGCCGGGTAATGGTCGGGGTCGGTGTAGTGCGTCGAGGGGAAGCCCAGCACCAGATGCACCTGGTCCAGCTCGCGCTCCTCGCGGAACTCGCCGCCGGCATAGCGCGCGGGCTCGGGCGCATGCGGGGTCACGGCGGGCAGGTCGCGGAAATGCTCGCCCACCATCTCCAGCAGCGCGTCGTGGTCGAGCGCGCCGGCGGCGGCGACGACCATGCGCGAGGGGCCGTAGTGCCGCGCCATGTAGTGCGTCAGCGCCTCGCGCGGCATATTCGCGATGATCTCCTCGGTGCCGAGGGTGGGGCGGCCCATCGCCTGGTCGGGGAAGCAGGCATGCTGGAAATGATCGAAGATGATGTCGTCCGGCGTGTCGTTCGCCTGGCCGATCTCTTGCAGAATCACGCCGCGCTCGCGCTCCAGCTCCTCGGCGGTCAGCGTCGAATGGCAGAGGATGTCGCCGATGATGTCGGCGGCGAGGCCCACATCCTCCTTCAGCACCTTGCAGTAATAGGCGGTGTTCTCGCGCGCCGTGTAGGCGTTGATGTGGCCGCCGACATTCTCGATCTCGCGCGCGATGGCCGGCGCGTCCCGCTTCGCCGTGCCCTTGAAGGCCATGTGTTCGAGAAAGTGGGAGGCGCCATTCTCCTCCGCCGTCTCGTTGCGCGTGCCGGCATGCACATAGGCGCCGATGGAGACGGTCTCGACGCGCGGCATGTGCTCGCTGGCGACGATGAGGCCGCTGGGCAGGCGGGTGAGGCGGACGGTTTCTGTCATTCTGTTCCCGGGGGGTTTACGCGGCGTTGCGACGGCTGTGCTGGCGCACGAAGCCCTGCGCGGCGCCGAGGTCATTGGGGAGCACCGCGAAGCGCTCGGGCCGGTCGTACAGATCGGCCAGCGCGGGCGGCAAGGGCGGATGGATGCCGGTGGCCCGCTGCACCGCATCCGGGAATTTCGCCGGATGCGCGGTGGCGGCGATGATCACGGGCATATGCGGGTCCGTCGGCGCGCAGGCCCGGGCGGCGGCGGTGCCGATGGCGGTGTGCGGATCGGCGAGATATCCCGCTGTCTCATGCAGATGCGCGATCTCGGCCAGCGTGCCGGCATCATCGAGCATGAAGCCCTGGAAGTGGCGCGTGGCCTGGCGCCAGGCGGCATCGGGGATGGGCATGCGGCCGGTGGCGCGGAAGCCCTGCATCTGTGCCGCCGTGGCCTTCGCATCGCGGCCCAGCAGTTCGAACAGCAGCCGCTCGAAATTGCTGCTGACCTGGATGTCCATCGAGGGCGAGAGCGAGGGCTCGACCGGGCGCGCGCTCATGTCGTTCGCCGTCAGGAAGCGGGCGAGGATGTCGTTGCGATTGGCGCCCACGATGAACTTCGCGATGGGCAGGCCCATCTGCTTCGCCGCCCAGGCCGCCAGCACATTGCCGAAATTGCCGGTGGGGACACTGACCACCACCTCGCGGTCCGGTGCGCCGAGAGCGAGTGCGGAGGCCACGTAGTACGGGATCTGCGCCGCGATGCGGGCCCAGTTGATGGAGTTGACGGCGGCGAGCCGCATCTCGCCGCGGAAGGGCGCATCCACGAACATCGCCTTCACCAGGTCCTGGCAATCGTCGAAGCTGCCCTGGATGGCGAGGTTGGCGACGTTGGCTGACATGACGGTCGTCATCTGCCGGCGCTGCACCTCGCTGGTGCGGCCCTCCGGGTGGAGGATGACGATATCCACCGCCGCGCGGTCCCGGCAGGCCTCGATGGCCGCCGAGCCGGTGTCGCCGCTGGTGGCGCCCACGATGGTGATGCGCTCGCCGCGCTTGGCCAGCACATGGTCGAAGAGGCGGCCGAGCAGTTGCAGCGCCACATCCTTGAAGGCCAGCGTCGGGCCGTGAAACAGTTCCAGCGCGAAGTCGCGGGGGCCGAGCTGCACCAGCGGCACCACGGCCGGGTGGCGGAAGCTGGCATAGGCGGCGGTGGTCAGGCCGCGCAGCTCCTCCAGCGTCAGCGCATCGCCGACGAAGCGATGGATGATGCGGGCCGAGAGCTCGGCATAGGGCAGGCCGCGCAGCTCGCGCCATTCGGCGGGCGAGAGTTGCGGCCAGGATTCGGGCAGGAACAGCCCGCCATCCTCGGCGAGGCCGGCAAGCAGGACATCCTCGAAGCCGCGCGGGGCGGCTTCGCCACGGGTGGAGACATAGCGCATGGGGGAAAGGTTTAGTCCCTGGGCGCGCGCAAGGGTAGCGGTGCTCAGACCTTCTTCGCCAGCTTGCGGGCCAGCAGGTAGCCGAGCCCGCCGCCGATGGGGCCCGAGGGCAGGACCAGCAGCCAACCCATATGCATCCCCTGGGAAATGGTGATCATGCCCAGGCCGAGCAGCAGCCCACCCACCAGGCTGCCGGTGACGCCGGCCGTCAGGCCCAGGACCAGGATTTCTTCGCGCGTTGCCATGCGCCCGAGTAGGGGTCTCGGGCGCGGTTTGACAAGGGCCGCCCCGCGACCTATCACCCCGGCATTCCTGGGAATGAGGACGCGCCTTCGGGGCGTGCGCCCGCTGTCGCTCGCAAGAGGGACGGACTACCGGGACAACCCGCTGGGCTGAGAATGGCCCCGCATCATGAAGAAGGCCGGACGCCTGAACGGCGCCGGAGAGACGCGCATGACCAAGCGCCTTGCCAGCAAGTACAAGATCAATCGCCGCCTGGGTGAGAACCTCTGGGGCCGCGCCAAGAGCCCGGTCGTCAAGGCCCGCAAGGGCGAGCAGGGTGCGCGCACCTATGGCCCCGGCCAGCACGGCCAGCGCCGCAAGAACAAGCCGACCGACTTCGGCATCCAGCTCATGGCGAAGCAGAAGCTGAAGGGCTACTACGCCAATATCGGCGAGAAGCAGTTCCGCAAGTATTACGACGAGGCCGTGCGCCGCAAGGGCGACACCTCCGAGAACCTGATCGACCTGCTGGAGCGCCGGCTGGACACCATCATCTACCGCATGAAGTTCGCGGTGACGCCCTTCGCCGCCCGCCAGTTCGTGAACCACGGCCACGTGACCGTGAACGGCAAGCGCGTGAACATCCCGAGCTACAGCGTGAAGGACACCGACACCATCGAGGTGAAGGAGAAGTCCAAGCAGCTGACCATGGTGCTCGACGCCGCGCAGGAAGCCGGCCGCGACGTGCCGGAATACATCGAGGTGGATCACCGCGCGATGCGCGGCCGCATCCTGCGCACGCCGAAGTTCACCGACGTGCCGTATCCGGTGCAGATGGAACCGAACCTGGTGGTCGAGTTCTACTCGCGTTGATGACAACCGGTGCGGGTGCCTCGGCGCCCGCACCGCACCGCCATGCCCAGCGAAAAGCTACGCATGCTCGCGGGCCAGCCCTACCGGCCCGATGATCCGCAGTTGCAGGCAGACATGGCCGCGACCCTCGCCTGGCTCGGCCGCTACAATGCCTCGCATGACCTGACCGCCGAAGCGCGCCATGCGCTGCTGGCCGAGCGCCTGGGCGCCGTCGGCCACGGCGCCGTCATCCGCCCGCCCTTCCATTGCGACTACGGCTTCAACATCCGCCTGGGCGCCGGCGCCTTCCTCAATTTCAACGTGGTGATCCTCGACGTGGTCGAGGTCACGATCGGCGATCGCGCGCAGATCGGCCCCGCCGTGCAGATCTACGCGGCCGACCACCCGCGCGACGCCGCCACGCGCCGCAGCGGCGTCGAGCACGGCCGTCCCGTCCGCATCGGCGCCGATGCCTGGATCGGCGGCGGCGCCATCCTGCTGCCGGGTGTCACAATCGGCGCGGGCGCCGTGGTCGGCGCCGGCAGCGTGGTGACGCGCGACGTGCCGCCCGGCGCGACCGTATTCGGCAACCCGGCGCGCGCCCGCGCAGGTTGACGCAGCCCCTGCTTCGGCGGCACATCCCATCCCATGCCCATCCCTCCGCAGATCCCGCAGCGCGACGTTCTCGAGACGCTCGTCCGGGCGACCCATATCAGCTTTCTCGGCCGCACCGTGGACCCCACCTGGCTCGCCGCCTTCACGGATGAGCTCAGCCGCCGCGCCGCCAATGAAACCCTCGACCAGATCGTCACCGACTTCATCCGCATCATCTACACGAGTCCCGAGGCGCAGGCCCGGCTGATGACCACACTGGGCGGCCGCGGCATGGAGGCGGTGATCGCCCCCGGCCTGGCCTCCCGCCCCTCGCCGCTCGCCTGCATCGGCGCCGGCTGCTCGCCGCGCGTGGCCGGGATGCTCAAGCGCGCCGGGCTGCGCCGCTGGGCCGGCCCCTTCGACTGGATGACCATCCCGGCCGAGGCGGTGCGCGACGCCATCGTGGATGACTGCGCCGGCCTGCTCATGGCCGCCGAATACGAGCCCATCCCGCCCGAGGACCGCCCCGCCGACAGCGACGGCCATCTCTGCCGCCACCTCCGCCTGTCAGAGCTTTATGGCGAGACGATCTTCCACCACTACGACCCCTCGGAGGCACCGGGCTATGCAAGCCTGGAGCGCTCGGCGCTGCGCTTTCGCGAGGCGCTGCGCGGGCTGCACGGCAAGCTGCTGCTGCAGGTGGTGGAGGAGAATGCGAACAGCGTCACCACCTTCGCCGACACGGCCGACATGCTGGACCGCTCGGCCCGCGGCGTGATCCTGGTGACGATCGCCCTGGTGGAGGGCCCGCCGTCCGGCCCCTTCCCGGAGATGGAGCTGGGCCAGACGCGCGGCGTGCACCGCTACCTGCGGGCGCGCGTGATGTCGGAGCCCATGGGCATCGCCTACGCGGACCCGCTGGACGAGATCGTCCTGCTCCGCGGCGCCCTGGCCGCGCCGCAGCTCGGCAAGGCGTAGCGCGCTGCCAACAAGACAGACGCGACTTAATCCCCTCAACGAAAAGCGTCGCCCACGCAGAATCCGGCCGCACGTGCGGCCGGCGGAATGCTTCAGCATTCCGAAGCCAAGGCGGCGGAGCCGCCGCGTCGTGCCGAAGGCACGCCTCCGCCGCGCCGCCGAAGGCACGCCTTCGGCGTGACGCGTCTGAGGGCAGAGATTATGCCTCAGCCTTGGTGGCGATGCCCTTTTCCTTCAGCATCGCCTGCAGCTCGCCCGACTGGAACATCTCCATCACGATGTCGCAGCCGCCCACGAACTCGCCCTGCACATAGAGCTGCGGGATGGTCGGCCAGTTGGTATAGGCCTTGATGCCCTCGCGGATCTCGGCGTCCTCCAGCACGTTCACGCCCTTGAAGGGCGCACCCACATGGCTGAGAATCTGCACGACCCGGGCCGAGAAGCCGCATTGCGGGAAGACCGGCGTGCCCTTCATGTAGAGCACCACGGGGTTGGACTTGATGTCCGCCTCGATGCGGCTGTTGATGTCGTCGCTCATCCTGGAAGTTCCTTCTGGCAATTCGTTCGATCGCGTTGGTTCAATCGGGCGCGCTGGTCTGCAGCGCGAGGGCATGCAGCACGCCCCCCATGCGGCCTTGCAGCGCGGCATAGACGATCTGGTGCTGCTTGACGCGGGAGACGCCGCGGAAGCTCTCGGAGATGACCTTGGCGGCGTAATGGTCGCCATCGCCGGCCAGATCCTCGATCGTCACCTCGGCATCGGGCAGGGCTGATTTGATCAGCGCCTCGATTTCGGCCGGTTGCATCGGCATGGTGTTCAGACCCCCTCCATCAGTCGCGGCAGCGTCGCTTCGTTCGCCGCCACCAGATTGGAGACCGATATGGTCCCCTTTCCGCCCAGAACCAAGTCCCCGCCGCCCGATTCTCCGAGCTTGCACGCCGGCACGCCCGCCGCCTTGGCCGCCGCCAGGAAAGCCGCGCCATCCTGGACGGCGACGACGTAGCGGGACTGGTCCTCGCCGAACCAGAAGCCATGATCCCCCGCGCCATCCAGTGTGGCCCCCACGCCCGAGGCCATGCACATCTCCGCCACCGTCACCAGCAGCCCGCCATCGGCGCAGTCATGGCAGGCGCGCACGGCACCCGCGAGGATCTGCCCGCGCACGAAATCGCCGTTCCGGCGCTCGGCCGCCAGGTCCACCGGCGGCGGCGCGCCCTCCTCGCGGCCCGCGATCTCGCGCAGCCAGAGGGATTGCCCAAGCCAGCCTTCCGTCTCGCCCACCAGGATGATCGTGGCGCCGGGCGGCATGGCCAGGCCCACCGCCTGGGCCACATCCTCCAGCACGCCCACGCCGCCAATGGCCGGTGTGGGCAGGATCGCGCGGCCCTCGGTCTCGTTGTAGAGCGAGACATTGCCGCTGATCACAGGGAAATCCAGCGCCGTACAGGCGGCGGCCATGCCGCGCACGGCCGAGGCGAATTGCCCCATGATCTCGGGCTTTTCGGGATTGCCGAAATTCATGTTGTCGGTGATCGCGCGCGGCAGGGCGCCCACGGCGGTGATGTTCCGCCAGGCCTCGGCCACCGCCTGCATGCCGCCCGCATGCGGGTCCGCCTGGCAATAGCGCGGCGTGCAATCGGTCGTCATCGCCAGTGCGCGCACATGATCCTCGATGCGCACCACGGCGGCATCGGCCTGGCCGGGGCGCTTGGCCGTCTGCCCGCCCACCTGGGCGTCATACTGGTCCCAGATCCAGCGGCGCGAGCAGAGGTCGGGGCAGGCGACGAGCTTTTCCAGCGCCGGGATCAGCCCGACGGGATCGGCGATCCCGGCGGCCTTCAGCACCGGCAGCTTCGGCGTCTCGGCGGTCGGGCGGCGGTAGAGCGGCGCCTCGGATTCCAGCGGCGCGAGCGGGATGTCGGCCTCGATCTTCCCGTGATGGGTGATGACGATGCGGCCGGTCTCGGTCAGCTTGCCGACCACGGCGAAGTCCAGCTCCCATTTGTGGAAGATGGCCTCGGCCTCGGCCTCGCGCCCGGGCTTGAGCACCATGAGCATGCGCTCCTGGCTTTCGCTCAGCATCATCTCATAGGCGGACATGCCGGTCTCGCGCTGCGGCACCGCGCCCATGTCCATCTCGATGCCCATGCCGCCCTTGCCGGCCATCTCGACGCCGGAGGAGGTGAGGCCGGCGGCGCCCATGTCCTGGATGGCGACGATCGCGTCGGTCGCCATCAATTCCAGGCAGGCCTCGATCAGCAGCTTTTCGGCGAAGGGGTCGCCGATCTGCACGGTGGGGCGCTTCTCCTCCGAATCGGCCGAGAATTCGGTGCTGGACATGGTGGCGCCATGAATGCCGTCCCGCCCCGTCTTGGAGCCGACATAGACTACCGAATTGCCCACGCCGGTCGCGGCTGCGGTGAAGATGCGGTCGGCCTGCAGAATGCCGACGGTCATCGCATTGACGAGGGGGTTGCCGTTATAGGCCGGGTGGAAATTCACCTCGCCGCCCACGGTCGGCACGCCCACGCAATTGCCGTAGCCGCCGATGCCGCGCACCACGCCATCCAGGATGCGCCGCGTCCGCGGCAGGCTGGGGTCGCCGAAGCGCAGCGCGTTGAGATTGGCGATGGGGCGCGCCCCCATGGTGAAGACATCGCGCAGGATGCCGCCGACACCGGTCGCCGCACCATTATAGGGCTCGATGAAGCTCGGGTGGTTGTGGCTTTCCATCTTGAAGACGGCGGCGAGCCCCTCGCCGATCGCGATGACGCCCGCATTCTCGCCGGGGCCCACCAGCACCCACGGGGCCTTGGTGGGCAGTTCGCGCAGCCAGACGCGGCTCGACTTGTAGGAGCAATGCTCGCTCCACATGACCGAGAAGATGCCGAGCTCCGTCAGCGTGGGCGCGCGGCCGAGGATGGCCAGCGCGCGCTGGTACTCATCGGGCTTGAGGCCGAATTCGCCGGCGAGCTGCGCGGCGCGCTCGGGGGCCAAGGGGGGTACGCGTTCGGTTGTCATCCGGCGTTTGTCGGGCGGGGCGGGCGCCTTGTCCAGCGGGGTCCCCGCGCCTCTCCTGGGGGGCTTCTCACGGCAGTGCGAGCCGGACCGAGCGCGGCATGTTCGGCCGCCCGCCCGCCAGCGTGAGCAGGTTGCGCAGCGTCCTGCCCCAATCGAGGATGAAGCGCCGGAAATGGCCCGGGGCCGGGTTTTCGAATTCGCGGCGGAACAACGCCGTGAGGCTTTTGGACAAATCCGGATCGGCCACCATCCAGGAAGGCCCTGGCAGGGCTTCGGGAAGGCCCAGTCGTCGCGCCAGCACAATGATGCCGAGGCCGCGCAGCCGGGCGGCGCGGCGGGCACCCCGGAAGATGACGCGGCGGAGCTGCTGGAGCGGATGGCGGGGCCCGAGCTGCTTCAGCGCGATGAGCAGGTTTTCCCAGAGGCCCGCATGCGCCAGCCGCCGGAAATGCCGCGCGACCGTGCCGGCCGCGCCGTATTGCGCGGGCAATTCCCGCCAGGGCGCATCGGTTGAAAGCAGAAACAGGATGGCGTCCATCCGTTGGCGCAGGTCGCCCATCGGCCGGCCGGCCGGGTGGTCCTTCACCACATAGGGGCGGAGCGCATCCCATTGGCGGTTGGAGAGGGCGGTGAAGGGGACGCGCTGTTTCATCTCCGGAAAATAGTCCTAGAACTATGCAAAAATCAAGAAAATTGGCGTTTCGCCCGACACCCGCCGGGCGCGACCGTGGCGGCTGGCGCGGCCCCGCTCAAGCTCATTCCGCCGCGCGCGTCACCTTCCCCGCGCTGGCGCGTTGAGCGCGCACAACCCAGGGAGGCCCCCGTGAACAACATTGTCTATATCGTCGGCGCAGTCGTGATCGTCATTGCCGTGCTGAGCTTCTTCGGCTTGCGCTGAAGGCCCGGCGCGAAGCTTCCTCAAGACCGAACAGGCCTGGAGCGGGCGCGCAACACTTTCCCTCTCTCCACAAGACAAGAAGGCCGGAGCGTTGCGCTCCGGCCTTCTTCATATTCCCGGCCTTGCGCCGCCAGGCGGCGCAAGGCCAAGGGTCCCGATCAGGCGGCCTTGTTGCCCGCGGTGCGGCGGCGCGCCGCACCGAGCGCCAGCAGGCCCATCCCGAAGAGCGCCATCGAGGCGGGCTCGGGCACCGAAACCGGCGTGTCATAGACCTGCGTGACGGTGCTGATCGTCGCGAGGCCGCCGGGCGGGAAGGACTGCAGCAGGATGTCCTTCACCACATAGGCCGTGAGCACCGGCGCGAAGGTCAGCGTGTCGAAGGCGGTCTGGCTCAGCGGGCTGACGCGGACCAGGCCGGAATCGAGAAGCTGCGTGCGCGCGGCGTCGCTATAGGCGCTTTCCTGCACCTCGGCGAAGGAATTGCCCTCGAAGGTGCCGTTGAAGCCCAGGCCGATCAGGCTGAAGGCCGAGGCCGCGCTGGTCACCTGATAGGAGATCAGGATGTCCTGCGTGGAAGGCCCGCCGCCGGGACCCGTGAAGGCGCTGAGGCCACCGCTGATCTCGATGCCGGTGCCGGCGAAGGCGTCAACACTCAGGCCCGCGCAGCCACCGCCGGCGCCGCCGATCGAGTTGGCGACGCAGGTGAAGTTGCTGAAGGTCAGGTCGCCGACCGTGAGGACGGTGCCCGAGGTGATCGGGGCGGCCTGGGCTGCGAGCGACATCAGGCTCGCGATGCCGGCCAGGAGGAGCTTTTTCATGTGCATATCCTTGCAGAGGGAGAGGCGTAGGTGCCTCACCCCGATTAGCAATCGGCATGCCATCAAAAAGAGTGTTTTACATCAAATGTTTATACCACCTTCTCCGCCAGACCTAAGCTGAGCCATAAAGAATTCTGACAGGTGCCGACGGGCCGCCCCGCTGCGCTGACGGGCGCTGTCGCCACGGGCTGGCGGCCCTTCGCGACGGCTCGGCCCGGACGCCGAGCAGCACGAAGCAGGCGGGCGAGGACCCGGCTTGAAACCTGGAGGCTGGGGATGTGCTGGAGCGGTGCGGGAGGTGGTGGAGCCAGGCGGAATCGAACCGCCGACCTCTTGAATGCCATTCAAGCGCTCTACCAACTGAGCTATGGCCCCCCGGGTGTCCCGTCGGGAGTGCGGCCGTATAACCACCCCGCGCGCGGGCCGCAACCCACCCCCCGCAGCTTTTCGCATGGCACGCTCCGCAGCCATCCCCAGGGCGCCCCCCTGACTTCACGCAGGGCGCCCCTTCACTTCCCGCAGGGCGCCCCCTGACTTCCCTCAGGGCGCCCCCTGCCCTTCCGCACGCCTCGCCGCGCGGGTAGTTTGCCCCACCCCATGATGAGGAAGTGACGATGCGAAAGGTTTATGCCGACGCCACGGCCGCCCTGGCCGGGCTGCTGCGCGACGGGATGGTGATCCATTCCGGCGGCTTCGGGCTTTGCGGCATTCCCGCCCTGCTGATTGACGCGGTGAAGGAATCCGGCGTGAAGGACCTCACCGTCGTCTCCAACAATTGCGGCATTGACGATGTGGGCCTCGGCAAGCTGCTCCGCACCCGCCAGATCAAGAAGATGATCGCGAGCTATGTCGGTGAGAACGCCGAATTCGCGCGCCAATTCCTGGCCGGCGAGCTGGAGATCGAGTTCAACCCGCAGGGCACGCTGGCCGAGCGCATCCGCGCCGGCGGCGCCGGCATCCCCGCCTTCTTCACCAAGACCGGCGTGGGCACCGCCGTCGCCGAGGGCAAGCCCACCCAGGTCTTCGACGGCGAGACCTATCTGATGGAGCGCGGCATCATGGCCGACCTGGCGCTCGTCCATGCCTATAAGGGCGATACCGAGGGCAACCTGGTCTATCGCCGCACCGCGCGGAACTTCAACCCGATGATGGCGACGGCGGCCCGCGTCACGGTCGCGCAGGTCGAGCACCTGGTGAAGCCGGGCGAGATTGACCCGGACCACATCATCACCCCCGGCGTCTTCGTGAAGCGGATCGTGGCCCTCCCGGCGGCCTATGAGAAGCTGATCGAAAACCGCACCGTGCGCGCCCGCGCAACCGCCTGATCCGGCAAAAGGAGAAGACACATGCCCTGGACCCGTGACCAGATGGCCGCCCGCGCGGCCCGCGAATTGGAAGACGGCTTCTACGTCAATCTCGGCATCGGCATCCCGACGCTGGTGGCCAACCACATCCCCGCCGGCATCTCCGTGCAGTTGCAAAGCGAGAACGGCATGCTCGGCATCGGCCCCTTCCCCGAGGAAGGCACGGAGGACGCGGACATCATCAATGCCGGCAAGCAGACCGTCTCCATGCTGCCCACCACCAGCATCTTCAGCAGCGCCGACAGCTTCGCCATGATCCGCGGCGGCCATATTGATCTCTCCATCCTCGGCGCGCTGCAGGTGGCCCAGAATGGCGACCTCGCGAACTGGATGATCCCCGGCAAGATGGTGAAGGGCATGGGGGGTGCGATGGACCTCGTCGCCGGCGTGAAGCGCGTGATCGTGCTGATGGAGCACACCGCCGGCGGCAAGCCCAAGCTGCTCAAGGCGTGTGAGCTGCCGCTGACCGGCCAGCGCGTGGTGGACATGGTGGTGACCGAGCTTGCGGTCTTCACCATTGACCGCCGCGGCGATGGAGGCATGCGCCTGGTCGAGCTCGCGCCCGAGGTCACGCTGGAGGAGCTGCGCGCCAAGACGGCCGCGGAGTTCCACGCGAATTAAAGGCGGCGCACTGACCGGCGGCATGGGCTGGCTGCGGCGCTATTGGCTGGAGCTGACGCTGGCGACCCTGCTGGCGTTGCCCTGGATCGCGCTGTTCGGGCTGGGCTTCCTCTGGCTGTGGCAGAATGGCGGGGTGCTGGTCTGGGCGCTGACTTCGGCGGCGCTCGGCATCCTGGGCGTGCCGCTGCGCATCCTGGTGCGCCGCCGGGCGGAGCGGCGGATGGCCGCGTTGAAGGCGGCCGACGTCTTCCCCGAGGAAGGCTGGAACACCGAGGAGACGGAGGCCTGGGCCAAGGTCCAGGAGCTCGCCCGCAACGCCACGCCGCTCGATTTCGACGACCGCGCCCGGGCCGAGGCCCTGGTGTGGGAGGTGGTGGAGCACGTCGCCCGCCACTTCCACCCGACGCAGTCCGACCCCATGGCCCGCGTCACCCTGCCCGAGGCCCTGCTGCTGACCGAACAGGTGGCGGGCCGGCTGCGCCGCTGGGTGGCGCAATGGCCTGGCGCCTCGCGCATCCGCATCAGTGACGCGCTCTGGGCGCAGCGCATGGTGGAGCGCTACGGCGCCGGGGCGCGCGCCGCCTACAGCATCGGCGAGACGCTGTATCGTGTGGGCCGCATGATCAATCCGCTCCAGGCTGCGGCGCAGGAGGCGGCGCGCTACGCCGCCGGCACCACCGGCAGCTTCCTCAGCGAAAACATGCGCCGCCGCGCGACGACCCAGCTCATCCAGGAGACGGGGCGCGCCGCGATTGACCTCTATTCCGGCCGGCTGCGGCTTTCGGCGACCGAGTTGGCCGCCATGGCCCGCGCCGATGCGGCCGCGGCCGAGCCCGAGGCGCCGCTGCGCCTGCTGCTGGCCGGCCAGGCCGGCGCGGGCAAGAGCGCGCTGCTGAACGCGCTGGCCGGCACGCCCCGCGCCCGCCCCGGCAAGCGCGTGCTGGAGCACCGGGTGGAAGTGCCCGGCCGCCCCGCGCTTAACATCGCCGACATGCCCTCGCTCACCACGCCCGCCGCCTTCCTGCGCGAGGCGACGCGGGCGGATGTCATCCTCTACGTCGCGGCGGCGGATGCGGCCGACCGCGTGCCGGACCATGCGGCGCTGGCGGCGCTGAGCTTCTGGGCGGGCCAGAAGCCCCGGCTGCGCCCGCCGCCCCTGCTGGTGGCGATGACGCGCGGCGACCTGGCGCCGGCTGCGACGCCCGAGGCGCTGGCCCAGGCGCTCGGCCTGCCCGAGGATTCGGTGGTGCCGGTGGTGCTGCCCAGCGGTGATCTGGAACCGCTCTGGACCGCGCTGCTCGGGGTGCGGGACGCGGCCCGGCTTTCGCGGCATGAGCGCCTGCTGGAGGAGGCGGCCTCGCCCAGCCTCGCGGCGGAGGCGGGGCAGGCGCTGCGCGGCGGATGGGGCGTGCTGCGCGGGATGCTGCGGCGCGGTGATCCGCCGCGAAAATAATGGCCGCGCCACACGGCTGAATCCGCGGGCCGCTTGGTTGCGGTGCGGAAAAGCCTGTGGTAGTGCGCCCTCGCCTTGCCAGGATGCTCTTGGCGGCTAACCCCAGGAACAGGACCGGGACCCAAGGTGGCTGCCGAAACCATTTCCTTGAACGCCCACCACATCGGTGGAGTTGCCGAGCGCTATGCGCTGGCCCTGCTGAGCATCGCTGACGATGCCCGCGCCACCGACACCGCCGCGCTGGACCGCATCGCGGCCGACATGGAAGGCCTGTTCTCCGTCTATCAGAACGACGCCGAATTCCGCGCCTTCCTGGCCGATCCGCGCCGGGGTGCCGCCGAGCAGCAGAAGGCGATCTTCGCCATCATCGAGAATTCGGGCATCGGCGATGAGGTGCGCAAGCTGATGGGCGTGCTCATCGCCAATCGCCGCCTCAGCCAGTTCCCGGCCGTGGCCGCCGCCTTTGGCGCCAAGCTCGCCGAGCGCCGGGGCCAGCAGGTCGCCGCCGTCACCACCGCCTTCCCGCTGACCGACACGCAGCGCGCGCAGATCACCGCGCGCCTGACCGAGGCCGGTTTCTCGGGCGTCAAGCTGGCCGAGACCGTGGACAGCACCATCCTGGGCGGGCTCATCGTCCGCATCGGATCGCGGCTCTACGACAACAGCCTCAAATCGAAACTGCAGCGTTTACAATATGCCATGAAGGGAGCCGCCTGAGATGGAAATCCGTCCGGCCGAAATTTCCGAGATCCTGAAGCAGCAGATCGCGAGCTTCGACGCTTCCGCCAATGTGGCCGAGGTCGGCACCGTGCTGACGGTGGGTGACGGCATTGCGCGCGTCTATGGCCTGCAGAACGTGATGGCCGGCGAGCTGGTGGACTTCCCCGCTTCTGGCGTGAAGGGCATGGCGCTGAACCTCGAGACCGACAATGTCGGCGTCGTGATCTTCGGCTCCGACCTTTCGGTGAAGGAAGGCGACACCGTCAGCCGCACCGGCGCCATCGTGGACGTGCCCGTGGGCAAGGGCCTGCTGGGCCGCGTCGTGGATGGCCTGGGCAACCCGATCGACGGCAAGGGCCCGCTGACCGATGTGGTCCGCATGCGCGCCGAGCTGAAGGCGCCCGGCATCATCCCGCGCAAATCCGTGCATGAGCCGATGCAGACCGGCATCAAGGCGATTGACGCCCTGATCCCCATCGGCCGTGGCCAGCGCGAGCTGATCATCGGTGACCGCCAGACCGGCAAGACCGCCGTGATCGTGGACACCATCATCAACCAGAAGACCATCAACGCCGGCGATGACGAGAGCAAGAAGCTCTACTGCATCTACGTCGCCATCGGTCAGAAGCGCTCGACCGTCGCGCAGCTGGTGAAGACCCTCGAAGAGCAGGGCGCTCTCGAGTACTCCATCATCGTGGCCGCCACCGCTTCCGACCCGGCGCCGATGCAGTTCCTGGCCCCCTACACCGGCTGCGCCATGGGCGAGTTTTTCCGCGACAACGGCATGCACGCGGTCATCTTCTACGATGACCTGTCCAAGCAGGCCGTCGCCTATCGCCAGATGTCCCTGCTGCTGCGCCGCCCGCCGGGCCGCGAAGCCTATCCGGGCGACGTGTTCTACCTGCACTCCCGCCTGCTCGAGCGCGCGGCGAAGATGGGCGATGAGGCCGGCAACGGCTCGCTCACCGCGCTGCCGGTCATCGAGACCCAGGCGGGTGACGTGTCCGCCTACATCCCGACCAACGTGATCTCGATCACGGACGGCCAGATCTTCCTGGAGACGGAGCTCTTCTTCAAGGGCATCCGCCCCGCCGTGAACGTCGGCCTCTCGGTCTCGCGCGTCGGTTCCGCCGCGCAGATCAAGGCGATGAAGCAGGTGGCCGGCAAGATCAAGCTGGAGCTGGCGCAGTACCGCGAGATGGCGGCCTTCGCGCAGTTCTCCTCGGACCTGGACGCTTCGACCCAGGCCCTGCTGAACCGCGGCGCCCGCCTGACCGAGCTGCTGAAGCAGCCGCAGTTCAAGCCCGTCGCCGTCGAGGACCAGGTGATCGCGATCTTCGCGGGCACGCGCGGCTATCTCGACAAGCTGCCGCTGAACAAGGTGGGCGAGTTCGAAAGCCGCCTGCTGAGCGAGCTGAAGGCCGCCGCGCCGGACATCGTCGCCAGCATCCGCAATGATCGCGAGATCAAGAAGGATGTGGAAGCGAAGCTCGTGGCCTTCCTCGACGGCTTCGTGAAGACCTTCGGCTGAGCACCTGACATGGCCACGTTGAAAAGCCTGCGCCTGCGGATCAACAGCGTGAAATCCACGCGGAAGATCACGCAGGCCATGAAGATGGTGGCCGCCGCCAAGCTGCGCCGCGCGCAGACCCAGGCCGAGGCCGCCCGCCCCTATGCCGAGCGCATGGAGCGGATGCTGGCCTCGCTCGGCGCTTCCGTCGCGGGCTCGCCCGACGCGCCGAAGCTGCTGGTCGGCACCGGTCGGGACCAGGTCCACCTGCTGGTGGTGGTGACGGCCGAGCGCGGTCTCTGCGGCGGCTTCAACACCAATGTCGGCCGCTTCACGCGCACCACGGTGCGTGCGCTGGAGGCCGAGGGCAAGACGGTGAAGATCATCACCGTCGGTCGCAAGGGCGCCGTCTATCTCAAGCGCGAATTCGCCAACCGCTTCGTGGGCGAATTCAGCTTCGCCAACAAGAAGCGCATCGGCTTCGAGGATGCGGCCGAAGTGACGGCGAAGCTCAGCGAGATGCTGGAGGCGGGCGAGTTCGACGTCTGCACCCTCATCTACAACCGCTTCAAGAACGTCATCAGCCAGACCCCGGTCGGCCAGCAGCTCATCCCGGCGCCGCTGCCGGAAGCTCAGGCTGATGGTGGGATGCTCTATGAGTTCGAGCCGACGGAAGAAGAGATTCTCGCGCGCATCCTGCCGCAGAACCTCGCCATCCAGCTTTATCGCGCCCTGCTCGACAACGCCGCCGGCTTCTACGGCAGCCAGATGACCGCGATGGACAACGCCACGCGCAACGCGGGCGAAATGATCAACAAGCTGACGCTGAACTACAACCGCACACGTCAGGCCAACATCACCCGCGAGCTGATCGAGATCATCTCCGGCGCTGAAGCCCTTTAAGAAGGATTGCCGCACATGAAGAACAATGTCGGTCAGGTGACGCAGGTGCTCGGCGCCGTGGTGGACGTGCAGTTCCCCGCCGAGCTTCCCTCCATCATGAACGCGCTGACGCTGCAGATCGGCGAGCAGAAGCTCGTCCTCGAAGTGGCGCAGCACCTGGGCGAGCGCACGGTGCGCTGCATCGCCATGGACACCACGGACGGCCTGGTGCGCGGCACGGAAGTGACGGACACGGGGGCCGGCATCTCCGTCCCCGTCGGCCCCGGCACGCTGGGCCGCATCCTGAACGTCATCGGCGAGCCGATTGACGAGCGCGGCCCGGTGCCCGCCACCATGTACTACCCGATCCACCGCGAAGCCCCCGCCTTCGACGAGCAGGCGACGAGCGCCGAGATTCTGGTCACCGGCATCAAGGTCATTGACCTGCTGGCCCCCTACCTGAAGGGCGGCAAGATCGGCCTCTTCGGTGGCGCCGGCGTGGGCAAGACCGTGACCATCCAGGAGCTGATCAACAACATCGCCAAGGGCCATGGCGGCGTCTCCGTCTTCGCCGGCGTGGGTGAGCGCACGCGCGAGGGCAATGACCTCTACCACGAGATGATTGACGCCGGCGTCATCAAGCTCGGCGACGGCAACACCGAAGGCTCCAAGGTGGCGCTGGTCTATGGCCAGATGAACGAGCCGCCGGGCGCGCGTGCCCGCGTGGCGCTCTCGGGCCTCTCCATGGCGGAATACTTCCGCGATGAGCAGGGCCAGGACGTGCTCTTCTTCATCGACAACATCTTCCGCTTCACCCAGGCCGGCGCCGAAGTGTCCGCGCTGCTGGGCCGCATCCCCTCGGCGGTGGGCTATCAGCCGACGCTCTCGACCGACATGGGCGCCCTGCAGGAGCGCATCACCTCGACCAAGAAGGGTTCGATCACCTCCGTGCAGGCCATCTACGTGCCCGCCGACGACTTGACCGACCCGGCGCCCGCCACCTCCTTCGCGCACCTGGATGCGACGACGGTGCTCAACCGCTCCATCGCGGAGCTGGGCATCTTCCCGGCCGTGGATCCGCTCGACTCCACGTCGCGCGCCATGGACCCGCGCATCGTCGGCAATGACCACTACAACACGGCCCGCGAAGTGCAGAAGATCCTGCAGACCTACAAGTCGCTGCAGGACATCATCGCCATCCTGGGCATGGACGAGCTCTCGGAAGAGGACAAGCTGATCGTGGCGCGCGCGCGCAAGATCCAGCGCTTCCTGAGCCAGCCCTTCCACGTGGCCGAGGTCTTCACCGGCACGCCGGGCGTCTTCGTGAAGCTCGAGGATACGATCCGCAGCTTCGCCGCCATCTGCAACGGCGAGTATGACCACCTGCCGGAAGCCGCCTTCTACATGGTCGGCACGATTGAAGAGGCCGCGAAGAAGGCAGAGACGTTGAAGCAGGCGGCGTAAGCGGCCTCTTCAATCGTTTGTTTTTGCGCCCTCAGGCGCCGGGCGCCGGCTCCGCCGGCTTGGCTTCGCCGCAGGGCGGGCCCGCCCGGCCCAGCGGGCGGTCTGGCGGCGCCGGCCGCTTTGCGGCCGGATCCGTGGATGGCGGTGCCTCCATTTTTGGGGCCGCTCTGATGGTTTGGGGATGCTCTGATGGCCACGTTTCAGCTTGAACTCGTCTCGCCGGAGAAGCTCCTGCTCTCCCGTCCGGTGGAGATGGTCGTGATCCCCGCCGCCGAGGGCGAGATGGGCGTGCTGCCCGGCCATGCGCCGATGATCGTGGCGCTCCGCGGCGGCACCATCCGCGTGACCGAAGGCGGCCGCGACACCGACCGCCTCTTCGTCGCCGGCGGCTTCGCCGAAGTGACGCCCGAGCGCGTCACCATCCTCGCCGATGAAGCCACGCCCGTCGCCGACCTCTCCAAGGCCGAGGCCGATCGCCGCATCGCCACCGCCGAAGCCGCCTACCAGGCCGCCGCGATGGACACGCCCGAGAAGCGCGACGCCGCCATGGCCACGCTGCTCGCCATGCGCGCCATGCGCGAGGTCGCGGAAGCAAATTAGTCCAAGCCCTCAGACGCCGGGCGCCGGCTCCGCCGGCTTGGCTTCGGATTGCTGAAGCAATCCGCCGGCCGCACCCGCGGCCGGATTCTCGCGACGGGACGCTCCCTCCTACCCTCCCTGCCGCGTCCCCCGCGCCACATCCCGTGGCTTTTCCGCATCATGCCGCTTGATCTCGCCCCGCCCGGCGCGCATGTCTGCGGCATGGAGACTCGGACGCACCCATGAAGCATTGGCATATCGAGCAGATCGACTGGGCCAGCTTCGACCCCACCAAGGTCGAGCCGGAGGTCATCCCCCTCGTCAAGGCCGCCGCCATGGTGGAACGCAATGGCGATGACTACGCCGCCTACCTGAAATCCGTCTTCCATGACGATCCGGACTTCCAGGCCGCCGCCGACAATTGGGCGGTGGAAGAAAACCAGCACGGTGACGCGCTCGGCCGCTGGGCCATGCTGGCCGATCCGACCTTCCAGTACATGGAAAGCTTCGCCCGCTACCGCGACGGCTACAAGATTGATGTGAAGGCGGACGCCTCCATCCGCGGCTCCCGCACGGGCGAGCTCATCGCCCGCTGCATGGTCGAGACCGGCACCTCCAGCTACTACACCGCCCTGGGCGAAGCCTCGGAGGAGCCGGTGCTCAAGCAGGTTTGCCGCCTGATCGCCGCCGATGAATACCGCCACTTCAAGCTCTTCTACGACCACATGAAGCGCTACCTCGCGCGCGAGCAGCTCTCCTTCCCGCGCCGCCTGCGCGTGGCGCTCGGCCGCGTCGGCGAGACGGAGGATGACGAGCTCGCCTTCGCCTTCCATTGCAGCAACGATCCGCCGGGCATGGCCTATGAGCATGCCCGCTGCTCGGCCGGCTATATGGGCCGCGCCATGGGCTATTACCGCTATCACCACATCGAGCGCAGCATGGGCATGATCTTCAAGGCGATCGGCCTGGAGCCGCGCGGCCGCATGTCGGACCTGGCGGCGCGCGGCTTCTGGCGCGTGCTCTGCTGGCGGCGGGACAAGTACCGCCAGCAATTGGCGCGGGAGGCGCAGCCCGTTTACGCCCGCGCGGCGTGACCGCACCGATCCACCCGCGCGGCCTGACCGCGCCGATGCTGGGCCGGCGCCCGCTGATCGCGGCGGCCCTCGCCCTGCCCGCCGCCGCACAGGCCCAGGCACCATCGCAGCCCTTGCGCCAGATCGCCCGCGCGCGCGGCCTCAGCTTCGGCACCGCCGTGCGCGGCCAGGTGCTGCAGGATGACGCCGCACTCGCCGCGCTGGTGGCGCGCGAGGCCGACGTGATCGTCCCGGAATGGGAGGGCAAGTGGGATGCGCTGCAGCCCGAGCGCGGCCGCTTCGACTTCTCCCACCTGCGGCCCATCCTGCGCTTCGCCCAGACGCACAACCAGCGCGTCCGCGGCCATGCGCTGCTCTGGCACGTGGCCATGCCCGCCTGGCTGGCCCCCGCCTTGGCCGAGGGGCCGATGCAGGCCAATGCCATCCTGGAGGAGCACATCACCGGCGTGCTGCGGGAGACGCGCGATACCATCCGCGACTGGGATGTGCTGAACGAGATCGTCAGCAACCCACCCGGCAGCGACAATCCGGACGCGACCGATGGCGACCTCCGCCCTACCCCCTGGCTCGCGGCGCTGGGCCCCATCTATCCCGAGCGGGCGCTGCGCATCGCCCGCGCGGTGGACCCCACGCTGCGGCTCACCATGAACGACTACGGCATCGAGGCCGACACGCCCGCCGCCGCCACCAAGCGCGCCCGGCTGCTGCGCGTGGTGCGCGGCCTGCTGGACCGGCGCGCGCCGCTCGATGCCATCGGCATCCAGGCGCATCTGCAGATGCGCGAGCCCTTCCGCGCCGAGCCCTTCATCGCCTTCCTGCGCGAGCTGCGCGGCCTCGGCCTTGCCACCCTCATCACCGAGCTGGATGTGCGCGAGCCCGATGTGCTGGCGCCGACGCTGGCCCAGCGCGACGCGGCGGTGGCGGACTACGCCGGGCAATTCCTTCGCGCGGCGCTGGAGGGGGGTGCGCGCAGCATCCTCACCTGGGGCCTGACGGATCGCGATTCCTGGCTGGTGCAGGAGCCCGCCGTGGCCCGGCGCGACGGCCAGCTCCACCGCGGCCTGCCCTATGATGCCGAGCTGCGCCCCAAGGCCCTGCGGGAGCGAATCGCGCAGGTGCTCGCCGGAAACTAGGCGGCCACCCGCCGCCCGAGAAAGCCGTTCACCGCCTCGGCCAGCGCGGTCGCGATGCGCGCGCGGTGCTCCGGCCGGCGCAGCAGCGCCTCCTCCGCCGGGTTGGACAGGAAGCCGCATTCCACCAGGGCCGAGGGCACGTCCGGCGCCTTCAGCACGACGAATTGCGCCCGGCGCAGGGGCTGGTTCAGCAGCGGCACATCGCCATCCAGCGCATTGACGGTGAGCCGCGCGAGTCGCTCGGAGCCGGCGCGGGTTTCCTGCCGCATGAGGCTGAGCAGGATGCGCTGCACCTCGGGCGAGACGGAGGGCAGGCGCAGCCCGCCCGCGCGGTCGGCCAGGTTCTCGCGCCGGGCCAGCGCCGCGGCCAGCGGGTCCGTCGCCGTCTCGGCCAGGGTATAGACGGAGGCGCCGCGCAGCCCCTGCGCCTGGCCTGCCGGCATGGCATCGGCATGGATCGAGAGCAGCAGCGCCGCCTCCCGCTCGCGCGCCAGCGCCACGCGGCGGGCGAGGGGCACGAAGACATCCCGCGTGCGGGTCATCGCCACGCGGCAACGGCCGCCGGCCTCCAGCATGCGCTTCAGTTCAAGGGCGAGCGGCAGGGTGATGCGCTTCTCCTGGGTGCCGCCGGGGCCGGTGGCGCCCGGATCGGCGCCGCCATGCCCGGGGTCGAGCACCACCAGCGGCAGCGGCGGACGCGACCGCGCAACCTGGGCGTGTGCCGGGTTCGCCAAGCCAAGCCCGGCAAGCCCCGCGAGAAAAGAACGGCGTTGGAACCCCTGCATGCTGCCGCGACCCCCACCGCGACGTGCCCATTCTACCGGAATCCGCACGAAAATCCAGCATTCCGTGCCACCCTCTTGGGCAAAACGGCCCGATCCCCCGCAGCTTCGGACGCGAAGCCGCGACACGCATCGTAACAGGCGGGTTGTGAGGCCCCCCCCTTCCGCGTATGTTGAACTGCCCCAGCGATAGGTGCTGCGGGCGGAACAGGGGCAGTGGGCGCGTTTGGTTCGCGCCAGGCCCCGGCCAGACCCCGCCGGATGGACGCCCCCTTGGGTGGCACCTGGCGGTTAACCGGCCCGTTTCGCCAGCGCGCCAGCGGTGCAGCCCGGCCCGCGACGTCCGCTCGACCTCCGCGCCCCTGGACTGCCGCGATATCGTCCGCCCGTGAAGGGCGCACATCCGTGGGGGTGGAACCATTGGGCATGACGCCCCGCCCCTGCCGCCCCATCGGGCGCAGGTTCCAGCGGGCGCCACGCCCCCGAGTGAGGACGAAAGCGCATGTCACCGACATCGCCGCCCATCGGCCCCCGCCCGGATTCCCTCTCTCTTTTCCGCCGCCGGCCGGAACCGGGCCCTGCCCCTTCCCGCCGCGGTGCGGAGTGTTCCTTGCATGACCAAGCGCATGTTGATCGACGCGGCCCATCCGGAAGAAACCCGGGTGGTCGTGATGGATGGTCACCGGGTTGACGAATTCGACCTGGAGGCCGCCAACCGCCTCCCCCTGAAGGGCAATATCTACCTGGCCCGCGTGGTCCGGGTGGAGCCCAGCCTCCAGGCGGCCTTCGTGGAATATGGCGGCAACCGCCACGGCTTCCTCGCCTTCGGCGAGATCCACCCCGACTACTACCAGATCCCCGTGGCCGACCGGCAGCGGCTCATCGAGGCCCAGCAGCAGGAAGCGCGCGAGGAGGCCGAGGCCGAGGCGCGCGAGGATGAGCGCCGCGCCCAGGCCCAAGCCGCCCGGGCCGCCGCCGCCACCAAGGCCGGCCAGCCGGAACCCGCCGAGGAGGCCGAGGAGGCCGACCCCCGCCAGGTCTCCGATGACGCCGTCCTGGAAGCGCCCGAGGACCTCGCCGGCGAGGTCGCCCCCACCGCCGCCGAGATCGCCGCCGACCTGGCCGCCGAGCTGGACGCCGAGCAGGCCGCCCGCGCCGAGGCCAGCCAGGCCGAGGCCGAGCAGGGCGAGGAAGGCGGCGAGGGCGACGACGCCCCCGCCCCCATGCCCGAGCTGGTCGGCACGCCCGATGGCGAGACCGAGGCCGACACCGAGGAGCGCATGCGCGAGCGCCGGCCGACGCCGCGCTTCCTGCGCAACTACAAGATCCAGGAGGTGATCCGCCGCCGGCAGATCATCCTCATCCAGGTCGTGAAGGAGGAGCGCGGCACCAAGGGCGCGGCGCTGACCACCTATATCTCGCTGGCCGGCCGCTTCTCCGTGCTGATGCCGAACTCGCCCCGCGGCGGCGGCGTCTCCCGCAAGATCACCTCTTCCTCGGACCGCCGTCGCCTGCGCGAGGTGATTGACGAGCTGGACATGCCGCCGGGCATGTCGCTCATCGTCCGCACCGCGGGCGCGCAGCGGCCGAAGCCCGAGATCCGGCGCGACTGCGAATACCTGCTGGGCCTGTGGAACCACATCCGCGAGCGCACGCTGGCGAGCACCGCGCCCGCGCTGATCTATGAGGAAGCCGACCTCATCAAGCGCTCCATCCGCGACGGCTACGCCCGCGATATGGACGAGATCCTGGTCGAGGGCGACGACGCCTATTCGCAGGCGCGCGAATTCATGCGGATGCTCATGCCCGAGCATATCCGCAAGATCCAGGCCTATCGCGACGGCACCGTGCCGCTCTTCTCGCGCTACAATGCCGAGGCGCAGCTCGATGCGATGCATGAGCCGACGGTGCAGCTGCGCTCCGGCGGGTACATCGTCATCAACCAGACCGAGGCGCTGGTCGCCATTGACGTGAACTCCGGCCGCTCGACGCGTGAGCGGAACATCGAGGACACGGCGCTGCGCACCAACCTCGAAGCGGCCGAGGAGATCGCGCGCCAGCTCCGCCTGCGCGACCTCGCCGGCCTCATCGTCGTTGACTTCATCGACATGGACGCCAACCGCCACAATGCGATGGTGGAGAAGCGCATGAAGGATGCGCTGCGCAATGACCGCGCGCGCATCCAGGTGGGCCGCATCAGCCATTTCGGCCTGCTCGAGATGTCACGCCAGCGGCTGCGCCCCTCGCTGGCCGAGACCACTTTCGTCACCTGCCCGCATTGCCTGGGGCGCGGCACCGTCCGCGGCCTCGAGAGCAGCGCGCTGGCCGTGCTGCGCGCCGTCGAGGAGGAGTGTGCCAAGCGCCGCGCCGCCGAGATCACGGTGCGCGTGAACTCGCCCGCCGCCCTCTATTTGCTGAACAAGAAGCGCGACCGCCTGGCCGATATCGAGAGCCGCTGGGGCGTCACCGTCCTGTTCGACCCCGATGACACGCTGCACGGCGCCGAGACGCGCATCGAGCGCAGCAAGACGCCGCCCGCCCCGGTGACCGAGCGCCCGGCCGCGCTGCGCATGGACTACGCCGAGGAGGAGCCGGAGGATTCGGGCGAGGACACCGCCGAGGAGAGCGCGGCCGAAGGGGCCGAGGGCGGCACCGCCGAGGAGCGCGCCCGCCGTCCCCGCCGCCGCCGCCGCGGCCGCAGTGGCCGCCGCGAGGGTGGCGCGCCGGAGCGGGGCGAATCGGCCGAAGGTGAAGCCGCCGAGGGCGAGGCGGAAGCCGGAGCCGAGGCCGAACCCGTCGCCGAGAGCGGCGCCGAGGAAACCGAGGCCCCCGCCGCCGAAACCGCCGAGGGCGATGATCGCGGCCCGCGCCGCCGCGGCCGCCGCGGTGGCCGCCGCCGGCGCGAGGGTGAGCCCAGCGCCGAGGGCACGGAGGACGCCGCCGAGCCGGTGCCGACCCCCGCGCCCGCCTATGCCGGCCCGACGCCGGCCGATCCCTTCGGTGGCGCGCCCGATTCGCTGATGGCCGCGATGGAGGCCGCCGAAGCCGCCGCCGAGGCCGCCGCGGCCAGCACCCGCCGCCGTCCCGCAGCGGAAGCGCCGGCAGCGCCCGCCCTGGAAGCTCCGGTGGCCAAAGCCCCGGTCGCGGATGCCCCGGTCGTGGAGGCTCCGGTCGTGGAGGCTCCGGTGACCGAAGCCCCGGTCGCGGAAGCCCCTGCGCCCGAGCCTGTGACCGCCGAGGTCGTGGCGCCCACGCCCGAGCCCGCACCGGTGGCCGCGGCACCCGAGCCCGCCCCCACGCCCGCCGTGGCCGAGCCGGTGATCGGCCCCGCCATCCAGCCCAAGACGGTCGAGGAGGTGGCGGCCGCCGCCCCGCGCCGTGGCGGCTGGTGGAAGCGGTGACCCCGCCCGAACCCCCGGTCCTCGTCCAGCGCGAGGGGCCGGTGGTTCATGTCACGCTCAATCGCCCCGCCCGCCGCAACGCGATCGGCGGCGGGATGGGCGAGGCGCTGGACGAGTTGCTCGGTGAATTGCGTGGCCATGCCACGGCCCGCATCGTGGTGTTGCGCGGCGCCGGCGGGCATTTCTGCGCCGGGCTGGATCTCACCGAGGTCATCGCCGGCACGCCGGAGGAACGGCTGGCCGCGATGCTGGTGCGCAACCGCCGCGTTGGCACCCGCTTCGAGGAGATCTCGGCCCTGCCGCAGGTGGTGATCGCGGCGGTGGAGGGCGCGGCGCATGCCGGCGGCCTTGGCTTCCTGTGCTGCGCCGATATCGCCTTTGCCAGCGCCGATGCGCGCTTCGCGGCCCCCGAGGCCCGGCGCGGGCTGGTGCCGGCGCAGATCCTGCCCTGGCTCGCCCGCCGCATGGGCCGTCCGAACGCCGCCCGCATGGTGCTGGAGGGCGGGGTGATCACCGCCGAAGAGGCCGCACGGCGCGGCCTGGTGCATGAGGTCGCGCCCGACCGCGCGGGCCTGGATGCCCTGGTCTCCGCCAGCATCGCCCAATTGCTGGAAGGCGCGCCCGGCGCGCTGGCCGAGACGAAGAAGCTGCTGGCGGCCCTCGGCCCGCTCTCGCCCGAGGGTTATGCGGAAGCCGGCGCCCAATCCTTCGGCCGCACCGCCGCCGGCCCAGAAGCGGCGGAGGGCATCGCGGCCTTCCGGGAAAAGCGCAAGCCGAGCTGGGCGACGGCGTAGGGGCGCAGCGCCCCCACCCCTGGCAAGTTCAAAGCAGGCACGCGCGAATCCGGCCGCCACGCGGCCGGCGCGCCAGGACCGCCCTCACCCCCAGCGCACCCGCCGCGGCGCGAAGCCAAGCCGGCGGAGCCGGCGCCCGGCGCCTGAGGGGGTGAAACAATACATCCGGCCGCACAGCGGCCGGCGCGCCCAAACCGCCCTACCCGCCAGCGCACCCGCCGCGGCGCGAAGCCAAGCGGCCGGAGGCCGCGCCCGGCGTCTGAGGGCATCAAAAATTCACCTAGGCGTTGCGGTTTCCTGGCCGGCGGCGAAGGCGCCGATGGTGGTCCATTGCCCCACCAACTGCCCGTTGGGCCGCAGCTCATAGACGCCCATGCTCGGGTTGGTGCCGCCGCCCAGGCTGAAGGCGGTGGCGAAGCTGAGGCCGCTGACCATGCCCACGCCCTCGATCACGTCCGGGCCGATGGTCCATTGCAGCCGGAAGGAGAGCAGGCCGATCTGCTCCAGCACCAGGGTGCCGGTGTATTGCGTGCCGTCGGGGTTGGTGCCGGTGACGTCATAGGTGCCGCTGCGCTGCGCCTGGGCCGGGGCGGCGCAGGCGAGCGAGAGGGCGAGGCCCGCGGCCAGGAAGATACGCGTCATCAGGCACTTCTCCATGAGCATGCGCGGGGTCCGGCGGCTCACTTCACCGTGGCCACCCTCAGCGCATTGGTGGTGCCCGGTGTGCCAAAGGGCACGCCCGCTGTCACCACCAGTTCCTCACCCAGGCGGGCGAAGCCCTCCTGCTGCGCGGCCCGGCTGGCGCGCGCCACCATTTCCGTCATGGAGTGGATATCCTGAACCACCAGCGGATGCACCCCCCAGACCACGGCCAATCGCCGCGCCGATTGCAGGGCGGGCGTCAGGCCCAGGATGGGGCAATCCGGCCGCTCGCGCGCCACGCGCAGCGTGGTGGAGGCGGTGCTGGTGAAGGTGGCGATCACCTGGGCATGGACGGTGTGCGCCACCTGGGCGGCGGCGGCCGAGATGGCGCCGGCGCTGGTCGGCTCGGGGGCCGGGCGGTTCGCATCGGTCTGGGCGCGCCAGCCGGGGTCCTGCTCCACCCGGGCCACGATGCGGTCCATGATGTTCACGGCCTCCAGCGGGTATTGCCCGGCGGCCGTCTCGGCGGAGAGCATCACCGCATCCGCGCCGTCGAACACGGCGTTGGAGACGTCGCTCGCCTCGGCCCGGGTGGGGGAGGGTGCCGTGATCATGCTCTCCAGCATTTGCGTCGCGACGACCACGGGCTTGCCGAGCTGCCGGGCGGCCCGGACGATGCGCTTCTGCACCAGCGGCACCTCCTCCGTCGGCATTTCCACGCCGAGGTCGCCGCGCGCCACCATCACGCAGTCGCAAAGCTCCAGGATGGCGTCGAGGTTCTCGACCGCCTGGGGCTTCTCCATCTTCACCATGATCCAGGCGCGGCCGGCGGCGATGGCCTTGGCTTCCGCCACATCCTCCGCCCGCTGCACGAAGGAGAGGCCGACATATTCGATGCCAAGCGGCAGGACGAAGTCGAGGTCGGCGCGGTCTTTCTCGGTCAGGGCCGGGATGGGCAGCGCCACGTCGGGCACGTTCACGCCCTTGCGGTCGGAGAGGGGGCCGCCCACCACCACCTCGGTCTCCAGGTGGTCATTGTCCACCTGGCGGAGCACGCGCAGCTTCAGCTTGCCGTCATCGAGCAGCAGCGTGGTGCCGATGCGCGCCGCGTTGATGATCTCGGGGTGGGGAAGCTGGACGCGCTTCACATCGCCGGGCGTCGGGTTGAGGTCGAGGCGGAAGCGCGCGCCGGTGGTGAGCTGGACGCGCCCGGCGGCGAATTTGCCGACGCGCAGCTTGGGGCCCTGGACATCGGCCAGGATGCCGATGGGGCGGCCGGTCCTGCGCTCCACCTCGCGGATCATCTGGATGCGGCTCGCGTGGTCCTCGTGGGTGCCGTGGCTGAAGTTGAGGCGGAAGACGTCGGCGCCCTGGCGAAACAGCTTCTCGATCATCTCGACGGTGGCGCTGGCCGGGCCGAGGGTGGCGATGATCTTGGTGCGGCGGTGCCGGCGCAGCGGGATGCGGGAGGCCATGCGGGGCAATCCTTCGGGGGCCGGGGCGGGCGCGGGGCCGGCCGGGGCAAGCCGCTCGGGCGGCAGGTTGAACAGGCGCGCGACGTCAGCGACGCGATCCGGCGGGATGCGCTTCCATTGGCTGACGGCGGCGGTGGAGATGTTGAGCGCGGCCGCGATGCGGGTCACGGCGCCGCGGCGGGCGAGGATGTCTTCGAGGGCGGGGTCGCGCATGGGGCTAACTTACACAAGGTAAGCCGCGACGCCAATGACGGTTTGGTAGCTTAGTTTTGGTAAGTTATAGGCCGCCGAATTCGCGGGTCAGCGGCTGGCAAGACGGATGTTGCGGCCCGTGCAGGGATTGGTGGCTTCCGGTTCAAGCGGTGTCGCGGTTGGGGCCGACACCTGCGCGACGCGCTGCACATAGAGTGTCATCTTGTGCTCGTTACTTTCGCGGGCGGCAGTAGCGCTGATCAAGCCGAGGGCCAGTCCGGGCAGGTTTCGCTCGAAATCATCATTTCTCATCGTCCAATAGCGACCATGCGGCATGAGAAGCACCAAGCGGCCAAGATGCTGGAAGTCGGTCAGGCGGCTACCGGTTCCCAGGTCGAGGCGGCCGAAATGCTGGCGCCAATTCTCTGAAACCGGGATGATCGGTACCGGATCGCCGCAATTGACCACGCGGACGATGCGCTCCGACACCTGATTGAAGCGCCGAATCCCATCATTGCCGAAGACCTTGGGCTGGCCGAAGGTATAAATGCCCTGGATGTCGGGTGCCCCCGGCCGGTCGGTCAGATAGAGGCCGAGCAGCACCGCCACGGCACCCCCCATGGAGTGGCCGGTGAGGACGACGGGCCGGGCCGGATCGAGGCGCCCATGACCCACCAGATCATCCAGGATCTTCCGCGCCATCAGCTGGAAACCCCCATGGACCTCTACGCTCAGGGTTTCGTCTGGCACGCGCTCCGTGGTTCCATCCGTGATGGCGTCACCCAGATTGTTGGTGCCGCGGATCGCGATTACCTGCGCGTCACCGCTACGATCCAGCAGATAGACCGCCCGATGCGGCAGCCCCTGCTGGCGAAAGCGAACGACATGGCAGGAGCGTTCGGGCGTCGTCAGAAGTTGATCTTCGCAGGCCTGTTCCTGGTTATTTGGGACATAAGCGTCCGCCGCGAGGTTGGCGTAGCGCTGGAGGCCGGGCACCGTCGCGCCCCAAGCATCGCGCTGGGCCGCCTGGATCTGATCCTCCAGGGATGCGGCGCACCCCGCCAGCACGGTGGCAACAAACAAAGATCCCAACACACGCCGGAACCCGAAACGAGGCAGAGGCAAGTCGGGCATTCCTTTGCGTGAGGCGACTGGAACTCTGCGCGAGTCGCATCAGCCCCGCAAGGATACAATTTTTAAAAAATATATGTCTCGAGGCATGATCGCCCCCCTCAGGCCACCAGGATCGCCCTGATGTCATTCACATTGGTCAGCGTCGGCCCCGGCGTCAGCAGCCCGCCCGCCGCCGTGAACACGTCGAGGCTGCGATGCGTCGCCAGCAGCGCCTGCGGGTCCAGGCCGGCCGCCCGCGCCGCCGCCAGCGTGCCAGGCCCCGCAATGGCGCCGGCATGCTCGGACTTCCCGTCAATCCCGTCCGTGTCGGCGCAGAGCCCCCAGATGCCGGGCGCTCCGTTCAGCGTCAGCATGAGCGAGAGCAGGCATTCCGTGTTGCGTCCGCCCGCGCCGCCCATGCCCTTCGCCATGGTCACCGTCGTCTCGCCGCCCGAAAGCAGCACGCAGGGCCCGGGCAATGGCAGGCCATGCGTCGCCACGCTGCGCGCCATGCCGCCCAGCACCGTGCCGACATGCCGCGCCTCGCCCTCCAGCGCATCGCCCAGGATGAGGGGGGTGAGGCCCAGGCCGCGCGCCGCCTCGGCCATGGCGTGCAGCGCCATCATCGGCGTCGCGATCATGCGCAGCTCGGCCCGCGCCAGGCGGGGGTCGCCCGGCTTGGGCGATTCCTCGGAGCCCGCCGCCAGGTGCGCTGCCACGGCGGGCGGCAATTCCATGCCGTAGCGGGCCACGATCGCGCGGGCTTCGGCGAAGGTGGAGGGATCGGCCACCGTGGGGCCGGAAGCGATCACCTCCGGGTCATCGCCCGGCACGTCGGAGATGGCGAGCGTCACCACTCGCGCCGGATGTGCCGCCGCCGCCAGCCGCCCGCCCGAAAAGGCCGAGAGATGCTTGCGGATGCAGTTCATCTCGCCGATTACCGCGCCCGAGGCGAGCAGCGCCTGGTTGGTGGCGATCAGGTCGTCGAGCGAGAGCCCCGCCGCCGGCAGGGTGGAAAGCGAGGAGCCGCCGCCCGAGATCAGCGCCAGCACCAGGTCCTCCGCGGTCAGCCCCTGCATCAGGGCCAGCATCTCGGCCGCCGCCGCCGCACCCCCGGCATCGGGCGTGGGGTGCTTGCCGAAGCGCAGCCCGATGCGCGCGAGCGGCAGCCCCGCCCCATGCGGCGCGATGACGAGGCCCGAAAGCGGCACATGCGCCCAGGCCGCCTCCACCGCCTGCGCCATCTTCGCCGCCGCCTTGCCGACGCCGACCACGATCACGCGGCCGCGCGCGGGTGGCTCGGGCAGATGCGCGGCCAGCACGGCGAGCGGATCGGCGGCGCGGACGGCCGCCGCGTAGAGGTCACGCAGGGCCTGGGTGGCGGTGGCGTCGGTCCAGTGGGTCATGGGCGCATCCTTTCTCCCATCATGCCGGGCGCTGAAGCGAGTGGCGAGGGCGCGGGCGAGCAACAGGCCTCCGGCGGCTGGGGCCTCGGGCCCCAGACCCCGTTCGTGGCGGCAGCCTTCAACCTCGCAGCACGGCCAGGATCTCGGCGCTGGCGCGCGCTCGGTGCCGGGCGGCGGCGGCGCGGGCGGCCTCCTCATCGCCGGCCAGCAGCGCGGCCAGCACTGCGGCGTGTTCGAGGCCGGAGGCGGTGGGCTCCGGCCGTCGCGCCGCCGTCAGCGCCCGGGCGCGCTGCGCCTGGTCCGTCGCGGTGGCGGCCAGGCGCGCGAGCTTGGGGTTGCCGCAGCCTTCCACCAGCGCACGGTGGAAGCGGTCATCCGCGGCGGCCCAGGCGGCACGGTCGCCCGCCGCCAGGGCCGCGCCCATCTCCTCGGTCGCGCGCGCCATGGCGGCCAGCACGGCGGGCCGCGCCTGGGCGGCGAGCAGCGCCGCCGCCGCGCCCTCCAGCGCCACCAGCACCTCATAGGTCTGGCGCAGATCCTCGGGGTCGAGCGGCAGGACGCGCAGGCCCTTGCGCGGCAGGACCAGCAGCATCCCCTCATGCTGCAACCGCAGCGCCGCCTCATGCACCGGCGTGCGGCTCATGCCGAGCTGTTCGGCGATGGCCTGCTCCGCCGTCTCCACGCCGGGCGGCAGCAGCCCCTCCAGGATGCTGGCCTTGAGTGCGGCATAGGCGGCATCGGCCAGCTTTTCGCGGGCCGGGGTTACAGGGGCCAAGGCGGTGACGCGCAAAGCGGGGGGATTGACTTCCATACCAGCTTCCATACCAGTCGCCGCAGCAGAAGGAAACCGCAAATGCGCACGCACAAGATCGCCGCCATCCCGGGGGACGGCATCGGCCAGGAAGTCATCCCCGCCGGCCTGGAAGTGCTGCGCGCGCTCACCGAGCGCGCCGGCGATTTCACGCTGGAGGTGGAGGAATTCCCCTGGGGCAGCGATTTCTACCGCGCCACCGGCCGCATGATGCCGGAAGACGGGCTCAACACCCTCGAAGGCTTCGACGCAATCTATTTCGGCGCCGTGGGTGACCCGCACCTGCCGGACAGCCTCACCCTCTGGGGCCTGCGGCTGGCCATCTGCCAGGGCTTCGACCAATACGCCAACATCCGCCCGACCCGCGTCCTGCCCGGCCTGGAATCGCCGCTGCGCCACCTGGCCCCCGGCGGGCTCGACTGGGTGATCGTGCGTGAGAACAGCGAGGGCGAGTACGCCGGCCATGGCGGCCGTGCCCATCGCGGCCACGCCATCGAGATCGCCACCGAGACCTCGATCTTCACCCGCGTCGGCGTCGAGCGCATCATGCGCACCGCATTCACCATCGCCCAGAGCCGCCCGCGCAAGCTGCTCACTGTCGTCACCAAGTCCAACGCGCAGCGCCATGGCATGGTCTTCTGGGACGAGGTCGCGGCCGAGGTCGCGAAGGACTTCCCCGACGTGACCATGGAGAAGGAGCTGGTGGACGCCATGGCCGCCCGCATGGTCCGCAAGCCCGCCAGCATTGATACCGTCGTCGCCACCAACCTGCACGCCGACATTCTTTCCGACCTGGCCGGCGCCCTGGCCGGCTCGCTCGGCGTGGCGCCCACCGCCAATCTCGACCCCTCGCGCCACCGCCCCTCGATGTTCGAGCCCATCCATGGCTCGGCCTTCGACATCACGGGCAAGGGTGTCGCCAACCCCATCGCCACCTTCTGGACCGCCTGCATGATGCTGGAGCACTTGGGCGAGAAGCCCGCCGCTGCCCGCCTGATGCGCGCGATCGAGATGGCGACGGCCAAGGGTGTGCTGACGCCCGACCTCGGCGGCACCGCCATGACAAAGGACGTGACGGCGGCGGTGGTCGAGGCTATCCGTGCGGACAACCAATAAGCCACACTCCGGGAGCCCCTCCATGATCACCCGTCGCGCGACCTTCGCCCTGCCGCTGCTCGCCACCCCCGCGCTGGCCCAGGGGAATTTCCCCAGCCGGCCGCTGACGCTGATGATCCCCTTCGCCGCCGGCGGCCCGACCGACATGATCGGTCGCCTGATGGCTGAGGGCATGTCCAAGGAACTCGGCCAGCCCGTGGCGGCCGAGAACGTGACCGGCGCGGGCGGCACCATCGCCGCGGCCCGCGTCGCCGCATCCCGCCCCGATGGCCACACGCTGCTGCTGCACCATATCGGCCTGGCCGCCGCGGCCACCCTTTACCGGCAGCTCCCCTTCAGCATCGAGCGCGGCCTGGCACCCCTCGGCCTCGTCTCCCACACCGGCATGACCTTCGTGTCGCGGCCCGATTTCCCCGCGACCGACCTGCGCGGCTACATGGCGCAAATCCGCGAGCGCGGCGACGCGCTGAACCTCGGCCATAGCGGCCTCGGCGGCTCCAACCAGCTTTGCGGGATGCTGCTGCAGCACGCGGCGGGGCGCAGCGCCACCACCATCGTCTTCCGCGGCTCGGCCCCGGCCATGACCGAGATGATGGCCGGGCGCCTCGACATCAGCTGCGAACAGGCGACCGTGGCCGCCCCCTTCATCCGCGACAACCGGATCAAGGGCTACGCCGTGACCCTGCCCGAGCGCATCCCGGGCCTCGACCTGCCCACCACCCGCGAACAGGGCGTGGACCTCGTCATGTCCGCCTGGCACGGCCTCTACGCCGCGGCCGGCACGCCGGTGGAAATCCAGGCCCGCCTGGCGCAAGCCATGCGCGCGGCCCTGCGCGAGGAACGCCTGCGCGCGCGCTATGCCGAGACGCTGACGACCGTCGCGGCCGAGAATGAGGTGAACCCGGAATACCACGCGCGCTTCCTGGCGAGCGAAATCGCGCGGCTGCGGCCGCTGATTGTGGCGGCGGGGCAATTCGCGGATTGAACAAGGCCAGGGCTCTGCCCTGGACCCGCCGGGGCCGAGAGGCCCCGGACCCCGGGAATTAGCGGGCCAGCCACGACCTTAAACGACCAGGCGCTTCGGCCATCGCGGCTTCGTCCCCGCAATAGCTGAACCGCACAAACCTGGCGCCGCGCGTGCGATCGAAATCCACGCCGGGGGTCGCCGCGATGCCGGCACCCTCCAGCATCCGCGCCGCAAACGCCACGCTGTCATTCGTCAGGTGCGACACGTCGCACCATAGGTAGAACGCGCCATCCGCCGCCGCGATCCGGTCAAAGCCCGCGCGCGGCAGGCCCTCCAGCAACCGCGCCCGGCTGCGGGCATAGGCGGCCTTCTTCGCCTCCAGCTCCTCCACGCAATCCATTGCCGCCCGCGCCGCCACCTGCGCCACATGCGGCGCCGAGATGAACATGTTCTGCGCCAGGCACTCCACCGGCCGGACCAGATCCTCGGGCAGTACCAGCCAGCCGATGCGCCAGCCCGTCATGCACCAGTATTTGCTGAAGCTGTTGACGATGACCGCACTCTCGGAAAACGCCGCGGCACTGCTCTCGGCCACGCTGCCCCAGGAGAGCCCGTGATAGATCTCGTCCGAGATCAACCTGACACCCTTCGCATGGCACCAGGCCGCAATCGCGGCCAATTCCTCGGGCGAAAGCATCGTCCCCGCCGGGTTGCACGGGCTCGCGATCACCAACCCATCCGGCAGCGGGTCGAGCTGTTCCAGCATCGCGAGGCTCGGCTGGAAGCGCGTCTCCGGCCCACATTCCAGCAGCACCGGCTCCATGCCGAGCGCCGTCAGGATATTCGCATAGGGCGGATAGAAGGGGGCCGCCATCGCCACGCGGTCCCCACGATCAAACGCCGCGAGGAAGGCCAGCGGAAACGCACCCGAAGCCCCCACCGTCACCGCGATGCGCGAAGCCGGCACGGCCAGCCCGTAATGCTCGAGGTAATGCCGCGAAATCCGCTCGCGCAGATCAGGCAGCCCAAAGGCCTCGGTGTAGCCGAGCGGTGCGCCCGAGCGCAGCGCCGCCATCGCGGCCTCCACCGCGCCGGCAGGTGCGGCCGTGCCCGGCTGCCCCACCTCCATGCGCAGGATCCCCGGCGCGCCCGGCGGCAGGCTGGCGGCGCGCGCATTGGCCGCCGCGATCACATCCATCACCAGGAAGGGGGGCGCCTCCGCCCCCCGGCCAACCTTGAGGCCCACTGGCTTCAGGCTCACCGATCCGTGGCACCCATCGCCACACCCGTCCCGCGCGGGTCCGACAGGGTGGAGCACAGCGAGGGCCAGCCCGGCAGATAGCGCGGGCAGACGCCGATCTGCGAGCGGCCGGGCTCGGGCACGATCTGCACCGCGGCCTCGGCATTGGCGTCGCGCAGCATCTGCGCCGCCATGGGCCCGGCCACCGCCATCGCGGCACCTTCCTGGCCCGAGCCGGCGGCCGCCATGCGGAAGGCGCGCAGATTGGGGTTCCAGGCCACGGCGGCGGCCAGCAGCGGCGGCTGCACGCGCCCGATATTGGGCGCCGCCGCCATCAGGAAGCCCATGCCCGGCGCGATGCGCCCGGTGCCGAACAGGTTGTTCATGGTGAAGGCGCAGCTCACCGCATTGCCGTCGCGGTCAAAGACCATGAGGCCGGCGCTGGCCGGCAGGTCGCCCGGCAGGCCACCCGGCAATCCGGCCTCGGTCAGCAGGGCCTGCGGGTCACCGCCGCGCTGGCGCCAGGCGGCGGCGACGGCCAGCGCCCGGGCCTGCGCCTCCTCCAGCCGCTGGTTCGCCTGCAGCGCCTGGAAGGCGGCGGCGGCAGCCAGGCCGCCATCGGCCGGCGGCGGCAGGAAGGCGATCCGGTCGCCCCCGCGGGCATTGACGAAGATCGGCCGCACCACCTGGGGCAGGGCCGCGCGCATCTCGGCCACGCTGATCGTCCCGGCGCCGATCTGGGCCGACGCCTCCTCGATGCGGCGCGCCAGCGCGCCCTGGTGCAGGTCGCCCACGCCGGCCACGCGCAGCGCCGTCAGCGTGCCGCCGAGGGCCGGGTTCTGGAAGCGGTCGCCCACCTGCACCGGCCGACCATCGGGCGTCGCGAAGACGGCGCGCGCCTGCGGGTCGGCAAAGAGCGGCCCCTGCACCGCGATCAGGTCATTGTAGAGCGCGCGCGACATGGGCACGCCAAAGCGGGCCAACTGCTCGGCCGGCGAGATCAGCTCCTCGAAGGGGCGGCCGCGCGGCATGCGGGCCTGCACGGCGAACAGGCCGCGCGCCATCAGCGGCAGGGCGGCCGGGCGGTCGGCATTGGGCGGAATGCCGGCGCGGGGGCCGGGCAGGAAGACCAGCGCCTCGGGGTCGTTGCGGCGGGCATCATAGAGGATGCAGGCGCCGCCGCCGCCGAGCCCGACGCGCGAGGGCAGCGTCACCGTCATGGTGAAGGCCGCCGCCACCGCCGCATCCGCCGCATTGCCGCCGGCCGAGAGGACATCCCGCGCCACCGCCGCCGCCACCGGCTCCTCGGCCGCCACGCCGCCCAGGAAGCCGCGCACGAAGCCCGGCGTGCCTGATGGCACGGAGGAGCCGCCCAGCAGCGAATTGGTCGCGTTGCGCGTCGCCTCGCAGCCAGCGAGGGTCAGGCCACCCAGCAGCAGGGCCAGCAGGCGGATCGGGCGCTTGGTGAGGCTGGGCTGGAGGCTGGGCTGGCCGTGGCCGGCCCGCGCGGTGTTGCTCATGCGAATGACGCTCTGTCCCTCAAGCGCCGGACCCTCCGGCGGGTGCCTTGGGATAGACGCCTTCGCCCCCCCAAGCAACGCCGAGCCGGTTTTTTCGCCCCAGCCCCAGGATCGGCTATACTGGACGCCGCATGAGGAAGCCGGACGGCAAGGACAAGGCATGACACGATTGACGAAGCGACGCGGCCTGCTGGCGCTGGCTGCCCTGGTGCCCGGCACCGCGCTGGCACAGGGGCTTTCCGCCGAGCAGCGGGCCGAGGTGTTGCAGATCCTGCGCGAATCGCTCCGCCAGGACCCCTCCATCCTGCGCGACGCCATGGCCAGCCTGGAGCTGGCCGAGCAGACCGAGCGCGCCACCGCCCAGGCGCGGGCCATCGCGCTGCGCGCTGATGCCCTGTTTCGCGATCCGAATGACGCGGTGAAGGGCAACCCGCAGGGCCGCGTCACCATCGTCGAGTTCTTCGATGCGCGCTGCGGCTACTGCAAGCAGCTGCACCCGACCATGGAACAGCTCATCCAGCGCGAGCGCGACGTGCGCGTGGTGATGAAGGACCTGCCGATCCTCGGTCCCAATTCCGTGACCGCCGCCCGCGCGCTGATCGCGGCCCAGCGCCAGAACCAGTACGGCGCCCTCTATGACGCGCTGATGCGCCTGCGCGAGGAGCCGACCGAGCCCGTGCTCCGCCGCGAGGCCGAGCGTCTGCGCCTCGACTGGGCCCGCCTGCGCCGCGACATGGAGGACCCCGCCACCCAGGCCCGCATCGAGCGCAACCTGGACCTGGCCCGCGCGCTCGACATCCAGGGCACGCCGGCGCTCATCTCGGGCACCACGCTCATCCCCGGCGCGGTGGACCTCGCCACCTTGCAGCGGCTCACGGCCGCCCAGCGGGGCTGAGCCATGACGCCCGGATACCAGAGCGGCTTCGGCAACGGCTTCGAGACCGAGGCCCTGCCCGGCGCCCTGCCGCAAGGCCGCAACTCCCCCCAGCGCTGCGCCTATGGCCTCTATGCCGAGCAGCTCTCGGGCTCGCCCTTCACCGCGCCGCGCGCGAGCAATGAGCGCTCCTGGCTCTATCGCATCCGCCCGACGGTGGCGCATTGGGGCCGCTTCCAGCCGATGGACACGCGCCACTGGCGCACCGCCCCCACGGCCGAGGTGGCGATGGCGCCCGCGCCGCTCCGCTGGGACCCGCTGCCCATTCCGGCCGGGAGCCTCTCCCTGATCGAGGGCATCCACACCATCACGACGGCCGGCGATGCGGGTTCGATGGCGGGCATGGCGGCGCATATCTACCTCGCCACCCGCTCCATGGTGGATGAGGTCTTCTACAACGCCGATGGCGAGATGCTCTTCGTGCCGCAGCAGGGCGCGCTTCGCCTGGTCACGGAATTCGGCGTGATGGATGCGGCGCCGGGCGAGATCGCCGTCATCCCGCGCGGCGTGAAGTTCCGCGCCGAGCTGCCGGAGGGCCCGGTGCGCGGCTATGTCTGCGAGAATTACGGCGGCGGCCTGACGCTCCCCGAGCGCGGGCCGATCGGCGCCAATTGCCTGGCCAACCCGCGCGACTTCCTGACACCCGTCGCCGCCTATGAGGATCGCGACGCGCCCACGAAGCTGATGGTGAAATGGGGCGGCGCCCTATGGGCGACGGAGATCGCGCATTCGCCGCTCGACGTCGTCGCCTGGCACGGCAATTACGCGCCCTACAAATACGATCTGCGGCACTTCTCGCCGATCGGCCCGCTGTTGTTCGACCATGCGGACCCCAGCATCTTCACCGTGCTGACCTCGACTTCCGAGACGCCGGGCACCGCCAACATTGATTTCGTGATCTTCCCCGAGCGCTGGATGGTGGCCGAGAACACCTTCCGCCCGCCCTGGTACCACATGAACGTGATGAGCGAGTTCATGGGGCTCATCTACGGCGTCTATGACGCGAAGCCCGGCGGCGGCTTCGCGCCGGGCGGCTTCTCGCTGCACAACACCATGCTGCCGCACGGCCCCGACATGGCCGCCTTCGAGGGCGCCAGCCAGGCCGAGCTCAAGCCGCACAAGCTGACCGGCACGCTGGCCTTCATGTTCGAGACGCGCTTCCCGCAACGCGTCACGGCCTATGCCGCGGGCGTCGCGCAGTTGCAGCAGGACTACCCGGATTACGGGGCCGCGCTACGCCGGCATTTCGACCCGACGCGGCCCTGAGGGGCGGCCCTGAGGGGGGAGGCCAGAGCCCGCCTCCCCAACCCATCCGGCCGCAACGCGGCCGGCGCCGCCCAATCGCCCGAATGGCCCAGCGCGACCGTGGCGCGGCGAAGCCCAGCGGCCGGAGGCCGCGCCCGGCGTTTGAGGGCGCACCCAGCGGCCGGAGGCCGCGCCCGGCGTCTGAGGGCGCACCCAGCGGCCGGAGGCCGCGCCCGGCGTCTGAGGGCGCAAAAATCAAACCAACGTTACCGGCCGCAGCGCTTGCGCTGCGGCCGGTAACGTGACGGTGAAGATCGCGCCCTCCGGCCCGTTGCGCGCCTCGATCGTCCCGCCCATCGCCCGGATCAGCCCGTGCGAGATGGAGAGGCCGAGGCCGGTGCCGTGCTCCGGCCCCTTGGTGGTGACGAAGGGCTCGAAGATCCGCGCCAGCACATCGGGCGGGATGCCGCCGCCCGTATCGGCGACGCGGAGCGCCACGCGCTCGTCCTCTTCCGTCGCCGCCTGGATGCGGATGCGGCGCGGCGCGCCCGGGGGCAGCGCCGCCATGGCGTCGCGCGCATTGACCAGCAGGTTCAGCAGCGCCTGCTCGATGCCGACGGCGTGGCCCATCACCACCGGCGCCGGCTGGCCGAGATCCACCTCCACGCCGACCGACGCCTCGCGCAGCGCGGCCTCGGCCAGGGACAGCGTCTGCCGCACGGCCAGCGCCAGCTCCACCGGCCGCGCCGCCTGCCCCTCCGGCGTGCCGCGCGCGAAGCGGCGGAGGTTCTCGATGATGTCGGCGGCGTGGGCCACCTGCTCGATGATGCGGTCCAGCCGCTCCGTCACCGGCTTGCCCTGCGCGGCCGAGATCAGCGCATTCTCCGCGAGCAGGGAGACGGATTGCAGCGGCTGCTTCAGCTCATGCGCGATGCCGGCCGCCATCTCGCCCAGCGAGGCGAGGCGCCCCGCCGCCGCCGCCCGCGCCGCCGCGCGCAGCTCGGCCTCCACGTTCAGCACATAGCCCACCAGTTCGCCCCCACCATCGGGCCGCTGGGTGAGGCGGCGCGCATGGGTCCGCATGGCGCGCAAGCTGCCATCGGGCTGGGTCATCTGCCAGTCGGTCGAGCTGATGCCCGAGGCCATCGCCTCGGCGACGAAGCGCTTGGTGGTCAGGCCGGGCTGGTAGAAGGAGCTCCAGTCATCCAGGTTGCGCAGCTGCTCGGCGGGCCAGCCGGTGACCCCCAGGATATCCCCACCGCGGTAGCGCAGGCGGGAGGTTCCATCGGCCGCCACGTCCCGCAGGAAGACCACCGCCGGCAGCCCGCCCAGCAGCCGTTCGATCTCGTCGCGGCCCGCGCGCAGCGCCGCCGCCTCCTGCCGGGCGAGGCGCAGCGCCTCGCGCCGGTGCGCGAGGCCCAGCATCCCGATTGCGATGGCAAGCGCGGCGAGCGCGGCCAGCCCCCAGCCGATGACGACGCTGGCCGCCTCAGCCTGGCCCACCCGTGTGCGGCCGACGAAGACCATCCAGCCCGGCGCCTGGGTCAGGCGCTCATAGGCGAAGGTGGTCAACTGCCCGTCCGCCCGGGCGGCGACGGTCACGCCGCGCTGCTGCCCCTCGGCGCTGGCGAGCACGTCGGGCGGGCTTGGCGTGCCGAGCGGCGGGCCCTCAGCGCCGCGCGTGTGCATCAGGATGCGCCCCTGCCCGTCGGTGACCGAGGCGAATTCGCCCGCGCCCCGCGCCACCGGCGTGATGGCCCGCAGCAGGTTTTCCGGCCGGAAGCGGAACACCACGAGATAGGCCAGCTCCTCGCCACGCAGCACCGGCGCCACCACGCCGAGACTCTGGTCGCCGAACCGGTCGAGGAAAAGATCGGAGATGACGGGCCGCCGCTCCGCCGCCGCCCGTGTCGCGGCGCGCAGCAGCGTCGCGCGCTCCTCCGGGCGCGGATGCGCCGGGACTGGCGCGGTGAGCGGCAGGTCGCTCGCCGCATGCGGTTCGAAACCGGGCGGCGGGCCGAGCAGCACCACCTCCCCGCCCAGCAACTGCGCGAGCGCGATGGCGCGGCGATGGAAGCTCGCATGTTCGTCGTCGCGCAGCAGGGAGGGTGCCAGCGAGAGCGTGGTCATCGCGGCCACATAGGCGCCCATCCGCGCATCCACCGCCGCGGCGACCAGCGCGGCCGTGTCCTTCAGCCGCGCCTCCTCCGCCGTGCGATAGGCGCGCACCGCCTCGGTGACGGCGAAGCCGGCCAGCAGCAGGAGGGGCAGCAGCGCCAGCACCGCCAGGCCCATGGCGCTGAGCCGGAGGGCGGGACGGGGGGCGTCGCGGTGCGGGTCGGACGGGCGGGTTGGCACGCGAGGGCAATCCCTGGGTGGCGACAGAGCCTAGCACCCCCCGACCGGCTTGGCACCGCTTGCTTCCACATGATCCGGCGCCCGGCGTGACTTGGCGGCGGCGCCGTGATTGACTGCGTGCGGATGAGGTCCGCGCCGCGCGGCCACCATGCATCCCACAAATGGGTAGGGAGCCGCATGCCACAGGCCATACACCCGGGCACCGTCACCTGGGCCGATGGTGCGCCGATCGGCGTCCTCGTCGTGGATGACGAGATCGTGGTGGCGGACCAGCTCGCCCAGGGCCTCGCCGCCTACGGCATGCGCACCGCCTTCGTCCACAACGCCGGCGACGCCCTCGCCCAGCTGGAGGCCGATCCCGGCATCGGCGTGGTCGTGACCGACATCCGCATGCCCGGCGGCGACGGCCTCGGCCTCGCGCAGCGCATCCTGGCGCAGCGCCCGGCCAGCGCGGCGGTGGAGGTCATCATCATCACCGGCCATGCGACGATTGATGACGCGACGGCGGCGGTCCGCACCGGCGTCACGGATTTCCTGCGCAAGCCCTTCCGCCTGGCCGAGGCGGTGCAGGCCGTCTCCAAGGCCATGGCCCGCGTCGTGACCCTGCGCCGGGACGCGCAGGAGCGCGCCGCCGCGAGCGACCGCCTGGCCCGGATGGAACGGGAGCGTGCGGCGCTGCAGGGCCAGCTGGACGCGCTGGTCGCGCGGCTGGCCGCGCCCTCCGTCGCACCCGCCGCGACCGCCGCGATCGAGCGCGACATCGCCGCCATCTCGCACGCGCTGCGCACGCCGCTCATCGCCATCTCCGGCGGCGCCGAGTTGCTGGCCCATGGCGGCGGGGACGAGGCCGAACTCCAGGACATGCTGCAGGGCGGCGTACAGCGCGTGGTGCAGGCGGTGGAACTGGTGGAGGAACTGCACCGCATCGAACGCCCGGCGAAGGAGGCCCCCGCCCCCGTGCCACTCGCCCCGGCGCTGCACGCCGCGGTGGCGGCGGCGCGCCCAATGGCCGAGGCCAAGCGCCTGCGCCTCGGCGCCGCGCCCAGCCTGCCGGAAGTGGCGGCCCAGGGCGTCCCTTCCCGCCTGCGCCGGGCCATCGAGCAATGCGTGACCGCCGCGGTGGATTGGTGCGCCGCGGGCGGGGACGTGCTGGCCCTGCTGGCGCGCGAGGAGGAGGCGGGCATGGCCTGGGCGGTCGTCACGCTGCTGGCCGGCCCGGCCGATGGGCTGGAAGCCCCGCCCGCGGGCGTCGCGCTGCCCGTCACCGGCTCGGCCCATGCCCGCACGCAGGAATCCCTGCATTTCGCCATCGCCCGGCGCATCGCCGAGCAGCATGGCGGGCATCTCACCTCCTGGAACGGCACGCCGGGGCGCATGGCCATCCGGCTCGCCCTGCCGTTGTGAAGCCCGGCTGGCGCAGCCAGCGCGGCCAGGCCTATGCCCTGCTGCTGGGCATGCTGCTGCTGCTCGGGCTGGGCGGCCTCTTCTTGGTGCGGGGCGAGGCAGCGCGCCTGCGCGCCGCCGCCGAGGCCGAGAATCTGCGCCTCGTCGCCGCCGGCGCCCAGGCCGCGACGCATGGGCTGCGCCAGACGCTGGAGGCCGTGACCTCCATGCAAAGCCTCGCCGCCTCGCTCGCGCTCAGCCAGGCGGCGCCCGGCGCGCCGGAGCGCCGCGTCATCGAGGCGATGCTGACCGACGTCGCGACGCGAGAGCGCTTCAGCATCCTGCAGGTCGGCCTGATCGGCCCGGATGGCCGCCTCGCCTGGTCCACGGCACCCGGCTTCACCGCGCTGGACCTGACCGACCGCGAGCATTTCCGCGTGCATCTGGCGGGCTCGCCCGGCGTCTTCTTCAGCGCGCCACTGATCGGCCGCGCCTCGCAGCGCTGGAGCCTGAACATCAGCCGCCCGGTGCGCGACGCGGCGGGCGGCTTCGCCGGCGTCGCCGTCGTCTCGGTGGACCCGCTGCTGCTCTCGGCCAGCATGGGCGAGCTGCAATTCGCCGCCGGCGTCACGGTGAACCTGCTCCGGCAGGATGGCGTGGTGCTGGCCCGGAGCCAGGGCACGCCGCAGCTGCTGGGCGCGGTGCGCGGCGGGCCGGACCTGCTGCGCATCACGGGCCAGCCGGTCGGCGAGATGATGACGCTGGGGCCGCTCTCGGGGCGGCCCATCTTCCTGGCCTGGCGGCAGCTCGCCGGCTGGCCGCTCGCCGTCACCTTCGCCATTGATGCCGAAGCCGCGATGCAGGATGCGGTGCGCCAGGCGCAGGGCCTCCATCTCGTGCTGGGCCTGACGCTGGCCGCGCTGGCCATCGGCGGCCTGCTGCTGATCGAGCTGCGCGCCCGGCGTGACGCGCGGACGCGGCTGGAGGCGCTGGAGAGCTCGCGCGCCGAGAGCAGCCGGCTGCTGAACGGCCTGCCCGGCGCCGCCTATCACAGCCATGTCTCGACGGAGGGGGAGCTGACACGACTGCACCTTTCGCCCGCCATCGCGCGCATCACCGGCTGGCCGATGGAGCGCTTCGCCGCCGACGGCTCCTACGGCGCCATCATCGAGGCGGAGTTCCAGCCGGAGCGGCGCGGCTTCTACCTCGGCGTGCGGAAGGCGCAGCATGGCAGCATGGAATACCGCATCCAGGGCGCCGAGGGTCCGATCTGGGTGCGCGATGATTGCCGCGTGGTCAGCATGCTGCGCGATGGCCGCGCCGAGGTGGTGGGGCTGATCAGCGACATCACGGCGGAGCGAAACCTCAAGGCACAGGCACTCTCCGCCGCGCGGCTGGCGACGCTGGGCGAGATGGCGGCCGGTGTGGCGCATGAGCTGAACCAGCCCTGCGCCGCCATCACGCTGGCCGCCGACCTCGCGGCGGTGGAGCTGGCGCGCGGCGGGGCGGAGCACGTGGCCAGCGCGCGGCAGCGGCTGGATGAGATCGCGCGGCAGGCCCTGCGGATGCGCGGCGTGATTGATCATTTCCGCCTCTTCGCGCGGGTGGATGCGGGCGGCGAGACGGCGGTGCACTGGGCGGAGGCGGTGGCCGGCGCGCTGACCATCGCGGGCGGCACCATGGCGGCCGCAGGCATCCGGATCGAGATGGCGCTGCCGCCCCATTTGCCCCCGGTGCGCGGCAGCCTCGTCGCGCTCGAGCAGGTGCTGGTCAACCTCCTCGTCAACGCGCGTGACGCGATGGAGGACACGCCCGCGGCGGAGCGCCGCGTCACCATCACCGCGCGCGCGACGCCGGATGGGCGCTTCGTCGTGCTGCGCCTGCGCGACCACGGCACCGGCCTGCCGCGCGATGCGCTGGAGCGCGCCTTCGAGCCCTTCTTCACCACCAGGCCGATCGGGCGGGGCACCGGGCTCGGCCTTTCCATCGCGCATGGCACGGTGCGCGGCTTCGACGGCGCGATTGCCCTGAAGAACCACCCCGAGGGCGGCGCCGAGGTGAAGATCCGGCTGCCGGCGGCGGTCGAGGGTGCCCAGCCGCGCCAGAGCGCCGCCGCCAACCCGGATCTGATCGGATAGGGCACGCAGCGCGGTGGCGCCTTTGCCGATTCCCGCGAAGCCGATCAGACTCGATGGACCATCAGCCGGAGGACGCGCCATGCCCGATGCCACCCATGATCCCGCCCGCCGCAGTTGGGTCGCCTCCGCCAATGGCCATCCGGATTTTCCCATCCAGAACCTGCCGCTCGGCCTTTTCACGCCGCCGGGCGGGGGCGCGCCGCGCGCGGGGGTTGCGATCGGCGACGCCATCCTGGAGCTGGAGGAAAGCCTGCCCGACGGCACGCTGAACGCCGTGCTGGCGCAAGGGGCGCCGTGGCGCCGCGCGCTGCGCGCCCGCCTTTCGGAGGAACTGGCCGAGGGCAGCGCCGCGCAGCCCCGCCTGGCACCCCGGCTGCATCCGGCCGCCGCCTGCACCCTGCATGTGCCGACCCGCATCGGCGACTACACGGATTTCTACGTGGGCATCCACCACGCGACGGCCGTGGGCAAGCTGTTCCGGCCGGACAACCCGCTGCTGCCCAACTACAAGCACGTGCCCATCGGCTATCACGGCCGCGCCTCCTCCATCATCGCCTCGGGGGCCGCTTTCCGCCGCCCCGCCGGGCAATTGCCGCGCGCCGAGGGCCCGGCCTTCGGCCCCTGCGAGAAGCTGGATTACGAGCTGGAGCTCGGCATCTGGATCGGCCCCGGCAATGCCCAGGGGGCGCCCATCCCGGTCGCGCGCGCGGCGGAGCACATCGCCGGCTTCTGCCTGCTGAACGACTGGTCGGCGCGGGACATCCAGGCCTGGGAGTACCAGCCCCTCGGCCCCTTCCTCGGCAAGAGCTTCGCCACCAGCATCAGCCCCTGGATCATCTCGCCCGAGGCGCTGGAGCCCTTCCGCATCGCCCAGGCGCCCCGCCCGGCGGGCGACCCGGCACCCCTGCCCTATCTGCTGGACCCGGCGGACCAGGCCGCGGGCGGCCTCGACCTCGCGCTGGAGGCCTGGCTGGTCACGCCCGGCCTCACGGCACAGGGCCTGCCGCCGCACCGCATCGCCGACAGCAATGCCCGCCACATGTACTGGACCGCCGCGCAGATGGTGGCGCATCACAGCTCCAACGGCTGCAACCTGAACCCGGGCGACCTCTTCGGCTCCGGCACCATCTCAGGCCCGGAGCGCGACGGCTATGCGAGCCTGCTGGAAGCGACGCAGGGCGGGCGCGCGCCGCTGCGCCTGGCCTCCGGCGAGGAGCGCCGCTTCCTGGAGGATGGCGACGAGGTGATCCTGCGCGCCACCGCCCGGCGCGCGGGCTTCGTGCCGATCGGCTTCGGCGAATGCCGGGGGCGCGTGCTGCCGGCCGCCTAGGAGGTTGCTGCGTTGAGGCGGAATCGCCGGGTCATCCGCTCAGCAAAGTCTAGACCCGGTGCAGCAGCCGCGCCTTCTCCGGCTCGGAGAGCCGGGTCTGCTGCGCCCAGGCGGCCTCGGCCCAGCCGGGTGCCTCCTCCAGGAGGGCGACGATTTCGGCCGTCTCCAGCGTCTCGGCGAATTCATTGGCGGTCATCGCCGCCGCATCCCAGCGGGCGGCGATGGGCAGGATGACGCCCGCCGGCGCGGCCCCCTCCAGCGCGCCGCTCTCGGCCAGCAGGGCCATGCGCCGGGCGGTCACGATGATCCGTGCCGCGGCCTCGATCCGCATCTTCTCCCAGAAGGTCCCTCCCACCAGCGCGGCGAGGGTTTCCAGCGCCCGCTGGCGCATGGCTTCAGGTGAGAGCGAGATGCCCGCATCGGGCATGGTTTCCTCCAGTGTCGTGGCGGGCCCGAGGAGCCCGCGCCATGCTCCGCTGGGCCCTGCCCCTTGGTCAACCTTTCCGGTGAAGCCCGCGCCGGTTGCACCGGTGTTTCCACCCGGCCGCCTCCTGTTCTAGACCGGCCGCGTGTCGAGCTTTCTCTCCCTGATCCCGCCGCCCGTCATGTTCTTCGCCCTCGGCTTCGGGGCGGGGGCCGTGCGGGCCGAATTGTCGGTGCCCGAGGCGCTGGCGCGCAGCCTTTCGCTCTACCTGATGGTCGCCATTGGCCTGAAGGGGGGCGCGGCGCTGGCCATGCCCGGCGCCTCCGAAGGGCTCTGGGCCGCGCTCGGCGCCGGCGTCCTGCTCTCCTTCCTGCTGCCGCTGCCGGCCTTCCTGCTGCTGCGCCTGGGCACGAAGCTGGACCGCGAAACGGCCGCCGCCGTCTCCGGCCATTACGGCTCGGTCAGCGTGGTCACCTTCGCGGCCGCCTCGGGCACGCTGGTGACGCTCGGCGTCCCGCAGGAAGGCTTCATGCCGGCGGTGCTGGCGGTGATGGAGACGCCCGCCATCCTGACCGCCCTGCTGCTCGCGCGGCTCGGCGGCAGCGCCGACGCGCCGAAGCTCAACGCCCGCAAGCTGGCGCGCGAGGTGCTGCTGAACGGGCCGGTGGTGCTGCTCATGGGCAGCTTCCTGATCGGCTACCTCGCCGGCGAGCCCGGGCGGCGGCAGCTGGCCCCCTTCACCGAGGCGCTGTTCCCCGGCGCGCTCTGCCTCTTCCTGCTGGAGATGGGGCTGATGGCGGTGCGGCAATTGCGCGCCAGCGGCAAGGGCTTGCCGGTGGCGCTGATCGGCTTCGGTCTGCTCATGCCGCTGATCGGCGGCGCGGCGGGGCTCGTGACCGGCCAATTGATCGGGCTTTCCACCGGGGGCGTGGCGCTGATGGCGGTCCTCGCGGGCTCGGCCAGCTACATCGCGGTGCCGGCGGCCATGCGCCTCGCCTTGCCGCGCGCCGATGCCGGGATCTACGTGACCCTTTCCGTCGCCATCTCCTTCCCCTTCAATATCCTGGTGGGCATCCCATTGTGGATTCGCCTCGCCGGGGTGGGGACATGACGCATCAGCGCAAGCGCATCGAGATCGTGGTGGAGGCCGTCCGCGCCGCCGAGGTGACGGACCTGCTGGACCGGCTGGGCGCCACCGGCTGGACGCAGCTTCCCGTGCTGTCCGGCCGCGGGCGCCAGGGGGTGCGGCGCGGCGGCGACCTCTCGGGCGTGCTGGATAACGTCGTCATCATCTGCATCTGCGGCGCGGCCGTGGCCGAGCGCGTGATCGAGGCGCGGGAGGAGTTGCTCGGCGCCCGCCCGGCCATCGTGAACATCACGGATTGCCAGGTGCTCCGCGCCGAGCATTTCTGACACGGCAAACATGGCCTAGCCTGCCCGGGCACAACGCCCGAGGATTCCATGGCCCGCCACATCTTCCGCCCGACCCGCTACCACAACACCCTCGGCACGGCGGAACCCTGCCTGCGCATCGCCGATGGCGACACGCTGGTGGCCGAGACGGTGGACGCCTCGGGCCTCGACGCCACCGAGACCGCCGTCGCCCCGCGCCCCAACCCGATGACCGGCCCCTTCTTCGTGGAAGGCGCCGAGCCCGGCGACACGCTGGCGGTCGAAATCATCCGCCTGACACCCAACCGCCGCACCGGCTGGACCTATTCGCCGCTGGCACTCACCGTGCTGGACCCCGCCGCCATCCTGGAGCGGCCGAAGCAGGAGCGCGCGATCTGGGAGATCAACGCGAATGAGGGCACGGTGCGCCTGCGGGACGCGCCGGCTGCGCTGGCCGGCTTCACGCCGCCGCTCGCACCCATGATCGGCTGCTTCGGCGTGGCGCCGGCGGGTGGCGAGGCGATCTCGACCGCCACCAGCGGCGCGCATGGCGGCAACATGGATTATCGCCGCTTCGCCCCCGGCACCACGGCCTGGTTCCCCGTCTCGGTCCCCGGCGCGCTGTTCTACCTGGGCGACGGCCACGCCGCGCAGGGGGATGGCGAGATCACCGGCACGGGCATCGAGACCTCCTTCGAGATGGAGGTGCGGTTGTCCGTGCTGAAGCGCCGCATCACCTGGCCGCGCGCGGAGACGCCGGATGAAATCATTACCCTCGGCAATGCCCGCCCGATGGACCAGGCGCTGCAGCACGCGACGACGGAGATGCAGGCCTGGCTGGGCGAGGATTACGGCCTGGATGCGCGCGCCGCGAGCCACCTGATGGGGATGGTGGTGCGCTACGATGTGGGGAACGTGTTCAACCCGGCCTATACGGTGGCGTGCCGCATCGCGAAGAAGTGGCTGACGAAGGCCAGCGTCTGATCGCCGCTGGCAGCTTCGCCAGGGGCGTGAATCAGCCGCTCAGCAAGCTACAGGATCATCAGCGTGGAGGTGCCGTGGGCGTAGAGCTTCGCGCCCCCCTCGCCGGTGAGGCGCGCCTCGGCGATGGCGGTGCGGCCGCCGCGATGCACCACGCGCCCCTCGCAGGAGACGCGGCCCGAGGCCACGGTCAGCGGGCGGGCGTAGTTCACCTTGAGGTCCAGCGTGGTGTGGGCCTTGCCCGCTTCCATCACGGTGCGGACGGCGTTCCAAAGTGCCGCGTCCAGGATGGTTGCGGCATAGCCGCCATGGGCGATGCCGATGCCGTTGTAGAATTGCTCGCCGATCTCCCCCTCCATCACGGCGAGGCCCTCCTCGGCGCGCACCAGGCGGATGCCCATCAGCGCGAACATGGGGCTGCGCTGCACGCCATCGGCGATGGAGCGCTGCATCGCCTCCAGCCCCGGCAGGCCGGCATAGGGCGAGGGGCCATCCAGGCTTTCCCAGGTGACGGTGTGGCTGCGGGTGGTCATGGGCGGTTTCTCCTGTCGCGCGGTGTCAGGACCGGGCGGCTACGCGGTCTGTCATGTCGTCACGCCATGGCGCGGCGGCTCAGCCTGGCTCTCCGGGGTCCGGGCCGTCCTGCCAGAGCAGGCCGGGGCCGTGCCTGCCCTCGGGCAGGAAGGCGCGGAAGCGCGGCCCGCTGCCCTCGCGGATCCAGAGCCGGCCGCATGCCGCGCATTCATAGACGGTGCGGGCGCGGCTTCGCCAATCCCAGGGCGACATGGCGGCCTCGCCCTCGCTCGCCGCGAACCAGTCGGGGTCGCTGAGCAGATAGCCCTTGTGGCGGTGGGCATCGCCGATGTCCTTGATCTGCGCGCCGCAGGCGCAGGCGATCCACATGGCGCTGGCCTCCGCCTCCCCTGCCTCAGCCGCGCTTGCGCAGCACCAGCGTCGCCCAGGGGTCCAGGCTGATCCGGCGCTCCAGCACCAGCCCGGCCCGGCGATGCGCGGCCAGCACCATGCGCACCTGCTTGCCGAGCAGGCCCGCCAGGATCGCGCGGCCACCGGGGCGGAGGTGGGCGGCGAGGTCCGCCGCCATGGCGCAGAGCGGGCGCGCCAGGATATTCGCGAAGATCAGGTCATAGGGTGCGCCGCGCGTGATCGCCGGGTGGTCATAGCCGGTGGCGAGGAGGGCGCGCAGCCGCGGCTTCAGCCCGTTCATCGCCGCATTCTCCTGCGTGACGCGGACCGACCAGGGGTCAATGTCGCTCGCCAGCGCGCCGACATGCCAGAGCTTGGCGGCACCCATGGCAAGGATGCCGCTGCCCGTGCCCACATCCAGCACGCGGCGCATCCGCCGGGGCAGACGCTCCAGCGCCATCAGGCAGCCCTGGGTCGAGGCATGCTCGCCCGAGCCGAAGGCCAGGCCCGCATCCAGCGTCAGCGCGATGCGGCCATAGGTGGGGCGCGGTTCCACATGCGTGGGGCGGATGAGGAAGCGGCGGCCGATCTCCTGCTCAGGGAAGGCCTCTACCGTGCGGGCCAGCCAGCCCTCGGATTCCGTGGCGTGGCGGGTCAGCGGCGCCTCATGCCCGGTCAGCCCGGCGGCAAGGGCGAGGGCGGCCTGCAACGCATCCTGGTCGGCCAGCGCCTCGCGCACCGCCTCGATGCGCCAATTGCCGGTCTCCTCGTCCAGGTAGAGCGCGATGGTGGCGCTGACGGAGAGCAGCGCGGCCTCATAGGCCGGCATCGCGTCGTCCGGCAGCTGGTCCAGCACCAGGGTCTCGAGCGGCGCGGGTTGTTTCTTCATGAGAACCCTGTGAACAAAGAAGCGGGGGCGGTCTAGGCCGGTTCCACAAACCGGTCCAGCACGCGCTTCACGCCGGCCTTCTCGAACTCGATCTCCAGCTTGTCGTCATCCACGTCCAACACGCGGCCATAGCCGAATTTCGTGTGAAACACGCGGGCGCCGCGCGCGAAGGCCTTCTCACGCTCCGGCCGCTGGTCCACCTCCCAGGCGCCCGCCTCGATCACGCGCGGGCGGCGCTGCGAGCTGAGCGGCAGGCCGGCGGCAAACACGCTGGAGGGCATGCGCGGCGCCTGCGTGACGCCGCCCTCGCGCAGCACCTCGCCCTCCGGCAGCTCATCCAGGAAGCGCGACGGGATGGAGCTGACCCAGTTGCCATAGATGCGCCGGTTCGCCGCATGGCTGATGGTGCAATGCTTGCGCGCCCGCGTGATGCCGACATAGGCGAGGCGCCGCTCCTCCTCCAGCGACTTGGCGCCGCCCTCATCCAGGCTGCGCTGCGAGGGGAAGAGCCCTTCCTCCCAGCCCGGCAGGAAGACCATGTCGAATTCCAGCCCCTTGGCCGCGTGCAGCGTCATGATGCTGACCTTCTGGCCCTCGGCATTGTCGTCATTCTCCATGACGAGCGCGATGTGCTCCAGGAAGGCACCGAGCGTCGCGAAATCGCCCATCGCCCGCACCAATTCCTTCAGGTTGTCCAGCCGCCCCGCGGATTCGATGCTGCGATCGTTCTTCCACATCTCGACATAGCCGCTCTCCTCCAGCACCTGGGCGGCGATGACGACGTGGCCTTCCTTCTCGAGGCCGGCATTCCAGCGCGTCAGGTTCGCCAGCAATTCGCGGAGTGCCGCGCGCGGGCGGGGGCGGATGGCGTCGGTCTCGCAGAGGCGCTGGGCGGCGATGCGCAGCGGCATCTGCTGCTCGCGCGCCAGCTTGTGCATGGCGGCCATGGCGGTGTCGCCCAGGCCGCGCTTGGGCGTGTTCACGATGCGCTCGAAGGCGAGGTCATCCGCCGGCTGCGACATCGCGCGGAAATAGGCGATGGCGTCGCGGATTTCCGCGCGCTCGTAGAACTTGGCGCCGCCGAAGACGCGATAGGGGATGGCCAGCGTGATCAGCCGCTCCTCGAAGGCGCGGGTCTGGAAGCCGGCGCGCACCAGGATCGCGATCTCACCCAGGTTCTGCCCGTCGCGCCGCGCCTCCTCGATGCGGCTGCCCACCATGCGGGCCTCCTCCTCGCTGTCCCACAGCGAGACGACGCGCACGCGCTCGCCCGAGGCATCGGCGCGGCCGGAGCGCAGCGTCTTGCCGAGCCGGCCCTCATTGCGCGCGATGAGGCCCGAGGCGGCGGCGAGGATTGGGTGGGTGGAGCGGTAATTGCTCTCCAGCCGCACGATCACGGCGCCGGGAAAATCGCGTTCGAAGCGCAGGATGTTCTCGATCTCGGCGCCGCGCCAGGAATAGATGGACTGGTCGTCATCGCCCACGCAGCAGATGTTCTTGTGCCCCTGCGCCAGCAGACGCAGCCAGAGATACTGCACCAGGTTCGTGTCCTGGTATTCATCCACCAGGATGTAGCGAAACAGGCGATGGTAGCTCGCCAGCACCTCGCTGTTGGTGCGCAGGATCTCCGTAATGTGCAGCAGCAAATCGCCGAAATCGCAGGCGTTCAGCGCGATCAGCCGCGCCTGGTAGGCGGCGTAGAGTTTCTCCGCGCGGTTGTTCGCGTAGTCCGAGGTCTCGGCCACCGGGATGCGGTCCGGCGTCAGGCCGCGATCCTTCCAGCGCTGGATCACGCCCATCAGCCCATTGGGCGGCCAGCGCTTGAGGTCCACGCCCTCCGCTTCCATCACCTGCTTGAGCAGGCGCGTCTGGTCATCCGTGTCGAGGATGGTGAAGCTGGAGGTGAGGCCGACCAGCTCCGCATGGCGGCGCAGCATGCGGGCCGCCAGCGCATGGAAGGTGCCGAGCCAGAGCCCCTCCACCGGGCGGTTCAGGATGGCGCCCACACGCTCGCGCATCTCGCGCGCCGCCTTGTTGGTGAAGGTGACGGAGAGCACCTGGTGCGGCTGGGCGCGGCCGGTCATCAGCAGATGCGCGAAGCGGGTGGTGAGCACCCGCGTCTTGCCGGTGCCGGCGCCGGCCAGCACCAGCAGCGGCCCGTCCAGTGTTTCCACGGCCGAACGCTGCTCCGGGTTCAGCCGGGCGAGATAATCGGGAGGGGGGCTGGCCCCGGGCGCATATGGTGCTGACACGCCAAGGCCTATAGAACATCCGGCGAACGTCACCAACCATGTCGAGCCCCTTGGACGTCACGCGCCGCTTCCTGGAATGGTCTGCCCTGCATGGCGCGGCGCTGCTGGCCGGCAGTATTTTCGCGGGCCTGTTCCTGCCGCCGCTCGCGGCCCTGTTCCGGGACGTGATCACCCCCGTGGTCTTCGTCCTGATGGTGCTGGTGCTGCTGCGGGTGGATCCCGGCCAGGTCATCGCCTATCTGCGCCGGCCGCTGCTGGTGGCGGCCCTCCTGGCCTGGCTGCTGCTGGTGACACCCCTGCTCGCCTGGGCGCTGCTCACCGCGCTCGGCATCACGGGGCCGCTCGCCAATGGGCTGGTGATCGTGGCGACGGGCTGCGCCGCCACCTCCTCGCCGGCCTTCGCCCGCATGGTGGGGCTGGATGGGGAGATCGCCTTCGTCGTCGCCGTGCTCTCCATCCTGCTGATTCCGCTGACGGCGCCGCCACTGGCGCTCGGCCTGCTGGGCATTGACCTCGCGATTTCCATGACGGGGCTGATGCTGCGCCTCGGCCTCGTGGTCCTGCTGCCGCTGCTGATCTCCATCGTCATCCGCCGCGTGGTCGCGCCGGCGACGCTGAACCACTGGGGCCGCGCGGTGGATGGCGCGGTGGTGCTGCTGGTGGTGTTCTACGGCTTCGGCGTGATGGATGGCGTGCTGGCGCGGCTGATGCAGGAGCCCGGCTTCATCCTGACCGGCGTGGCCATGGCCTTCGGCGGCATGCTGGCGATGAATGCCGCGACGGCGCTGGCCTTCGCCGGCTTCGGCCAGCGCCTGGCCCTCTCGGCCGGGCTCCTGGCCGGCAACCGCAACATGGCGCTCTACCTCGCCGTGCTGCCGGCCAACACCGACCCCGGCATCCTGCTGTTCTGCGTGCTATGCCAGTTCCCGCTGTTTCTCAGCCCCTTCCTCCTGAAGCCGCTCTATGAGCGGATCAGGAGCTGGTAGGGGGCGCGCCGGTCAGGGCGTGCAGGTCACCATGGTGAAGTGCGGCAGGCCCGTCTGCGGATCGGTCGCCGGGATCGCCCCGGTGCCGGCGGGATTGTTCAGGCGCTGCGTCCCCAGCTGCACCGTGATGAATTGCTGGTTGCCCATGGCGATGTCGCCCGTCGAGGCAGGCGCGACACCGGGATGCACCGCATAATTGCCGCCGCCGCGCGTCAGCCCCGGCTCGCTGCTAAAGAAGGCGATGCGGATGTACCGCGGCGGGCCCATGTTTTGCAGCTGCACGAAATGCACCGCGTTGGAGCCCGGGCCGCTGGGCGTGATGTTCGTGTAGAAGGCCACGGCATTCACCGTGTTGCCGCAGTAGCGCGCCACCTGGGCGGAGGCCTCCTGCATCGGCAGCAGGCCGGCCAGCGCAAGGCCGGCGGTGGCGGCGAGAAGGGTGCGAGGGGTCGGCATGGGATGGTCTCTCCGGGAGGGGCGGGGGGCCACGCTGGCCCCCGATGGAGAGATCATGCCCGAACCCCGCCGCACCGCAATTTGGCGGTTCCGATCCGGTTGATCGGGCGGCCCGATCAACCGCCGCGATCAACCGCCGCGGCGCAGCGCCTCGGTGATGTCGCGGATGAAGGCGCGCGGATCGGCCGCCGGCGGATCGCGCCGCGGCATGGAGACGCGCAGGCGCAGCAATTGCCCGCCCGCCGCCCCCACGCAGGTGGTGCTGGTCACCGCCGTGCGGCCATAGGCACCTTCCAGGTCGGCGCAGCGGAAGAGCGGCTGGCCAGGCGGCTGGTCGCTCTCCTGCACCAGGCGCAGCCGGCGATGCGGGCCCGAGCCACGCTGCGCGGCGGCCACCACGCGCTGGTATTCATCCTGCACGACGAGGCTGCCCGGTCCGTCCGGCGGCGCGACGGAGGGCGGGCGCAGCACCTGCACAAAGCCCGCGGCGGAGCGGCCGGCCGTCGCATAGGGCACTTCCACGCCCGGCAGCGGCTGATCAATCGAGGCCGTGGTGCCGCGCTGGAAGCTGCCGGCCTGGGCCGGAAGCCGCTCGGCCAGGCGCTGCGGCGCGGAGACGACGGGAACGGGCGCCGCCGTCGTCGCCGTTTCGCCCCCCTCGGTCGCGCAGGCCGAAAGCAGCAGGAGCGCGAGAAGGGGAAGGACGCCCCGGGCGGCCGGCGCCGTCATTGTCACCTGATGCATCAGCGCGACGCCATCCCGGCTGCGCGGGCGGCCAACGTCCAGAGCTTCATCATTTCCTGCTTTCCCCAAAGTGAGCCGGCGGGAAACTAGACCCTCCAGCCGGCTCTGTCTTTGCCCTGGGATGACAGGATCGTCAGCCCCAGGTCAATGCCCGTCGGAGGCAGCCGCGCGCTCGGGCACTTCGTTCCGCCGGCGGGCGCGCAGCACCGCCTCGCCGATCAGCGCGGCCACGGCGGCGAGCACCGCCACCTGCAGAAGCGTGGCGCCGGCCCACATCCAGGCCGGGAAGACGCCGGGCAGGGCCAGGTAGCCCAGCGGCAGCATCAGGAAGGCGTAGGAGCCGGGGACCACGCCCGCGACCTCGTTCGTGCCGGACCAGATCATGTCGCCCGCGACGTAGAGGATGATGATCAGGCCGACCCAGGCGATCCATCGATGCTTGTTCAGCAGGTTGGCGATGAAGGTGGCCGCAACGCCCATCAGCACGACCGAGATGGCAAGGCCCACGATCAGCACATAAGGATGGTCCTTGGCCGCGCCGGCCACGGCCAGCACGTTGTCGAGGCTCATCGAGATGTCGGCGATCAGGATCTGCGTGATGGCCTGGCGCAGCGTCTTGCGGGGCGAGCCATCCGGATTGGTCGTCTCGTCGCCGATGCCGTCGCCCTCAGGGGCATGGCCGCCGCCCTCGCGCAGCTCGCGGTACATCTTCCAGCAGACCCAGAGCAGCAGGACGCCGCCGGCGAGCGTGATGCCGACGATCGAGAGCAACTGCACCGTGATGCTGGCGAAGCCGATGCGCATCAAGGTGGCCGCGATGATACCCCAGAAAATGGCCTTTTTCCGTTGGTCGGGCGGCAATCCGGCCGCCGCCATGCCAACAACGATCGCATTGTCCCCCGCGAGGACAATATCGATCATCAGCACCTGCATGAGCGGTACGAACCATTCGGGCATGGTAGCGTCCTTCAAAAATAAACTGATTGTAATCCAGAGGGCTTGTCTTGCCAGCAGTATTTGTTTGGCAGAGGACGCGACGCCCGCCAAGCCCGCTTGTCCGGATTTGCGGCAGGCGGCAAACCACCGCCACGCGTTGTTGAGAGGCTCCGATGGTTCCCCGTTATTCCCGCCCCGCCATGGCCGAGATCTGGTCGCCCGAGACGCGGTACCGCATCTGGTTCGAGATCGAGGCGCTGGCCGCCGAGGCCATGGCCGAGATCGGCACGATCCCTGCCTCGGCCGCCGTCTCCATCCGCCGGGGCGGCGCCCCGCGCGTGGCCGCCATGGGGGCTGCCGATGTCGAGCGGATTGACGAGATCGAGCGCGTCACGCGGCATGACGTGATCGCCTTCCTCACCTGGCTCGGCGAGGGCATCGGCGAGGATGCGCGCTACATGCACCAGGGCCTGACCAGCAGCGACGTGCTGGACACCTGCCTCGCCGTGCAGATGACACGCGCGGCAGATTTGCTCATCGCGGATGTCGAGGCCGTCATGGCGGCGCTGCGCCTGCGCGCCATGGAGCACAAGTTCACCCCCACCATCGGGCGCAGCCACGGCATCCATGCCGAGCCGACCAGCTTCGGCCTGAAGCTCGCCGGCCATTACTGCGAATTCGCCCGCAACCGCGAGCGGCTGGTCGCGGCCCGCGCCGAGGTTGCCACCTGCGCCATCTCCGGCCCCGTCGGCACCTTCGCCAGCGTGGACCCGCGCGTGGAGGCGCATGTGGCAAAGTCGCTCGGCCTCGCCATCGAGCCCGTCAGCACGCAGGTCATCCCGCGCGACCGCCACGCCGCCTTCTTCGCCACGCTGGCCGTGGTGGCCGGCGCGGTGGAGCGGCTGGCGACCGAAGTGCGCCACCTGCAACGCTCCGAGGTGCGCGAGGCGGAGGAATTCTTCCACGCGGGGCAGAAGGGCAGCAGCTCCATGCCGCACAAGCGCAACCCGGTGCTGAGCGAGAACATCACCGGCCTCGCCCGCCTGGTGCGCGGCTATGCGATGCCCGCGCTCGAGAACATCACCCTCTGGCATGAGCGCGACATCAGCCATTCCAGCGTGGAGCGCGTGATCGGGCCCGACGCCACCATCGCGCTCGATTTCGCGCTGATGCGGCTGGCCGGCATGATGGAGAAGCTGACGGTCTATCCCGTCCGCATGACGGAGAATCTGGAAGGCCTCGGCGGCGTCGTGCACAGCCAGAAGGTGCTGCTGGCGCTGACCCAGGCCGGCCTCTCGCGCGAGGACAGCTATGCCGCGGTCCAGCAGGCCGCGATGGCGACCTGGCTCAAGCTCGGCCAGCCCGACGTGAAGAGCTTCGCCGCGAACCTGCTGGCCCGGCCCGAAGTGGCGGCGGTGATGGATGCGGCGACGCTGAACGGCGTGATGGACCCGCAGCTCGACTTCCGCCACGTCGAGACGATCTTCGCCCGCGTGTTCGGACTCCCGGAATCTGCAAAGGCGTGACCGCGCTCTACATTGACGCCGATGCCTGCCCGGTGCGCGAGGAAGCGTTCCGGGTGGCGGGGCGGCTCGGCCTGCACACCCATGTCGTCTCGAACGGCGCGCGCGGCATCCTGCTGCCCGAGAGCCCACTGATCCACCGCGTCATCGTCACCGAGGGCGCGGATGTGGCGGATGACTGGATCGCCGATCACATCACGGCGGCCGATGTCTGCGTGACGCAGGACATCCCGCTCGCCGCGCGCTGCCTGGAGAAGGGGGCGCGGGCGCTGAACGCCAAGGGCCACCGCTGGACGCTCGAGAATATCGGCAATGCGCTGGCCGGCCGCGCCGTGGCCGAGCATCTGCGCTCCACCGGCGCGCGCACCGGCGGGCCGTCCGGCATGACGCCGGCCGACCGCTCGCGCTTCCTGTCGGAGCTGGACACGCTGCTGCGCGCGGCGATGCGCCCGCCCACGCCCAGCCTCCGGGTACCACCGGGCGGGTTCTGAGCCGGCCTCTCCGCTGGCCTCAAATCACCCCGGTTTCGCCTTGCTTCCGCCATGAGCGGGGCGCCTCATCTGCGCCTGGCCGCAACCGGGCGCCGCGCATCCCGTTGGCAGGTCGGTCGCCCCATCACAACTTGGCCTTGGCCGCCCGCTTGCCGGCCATGCTGGAGGAACCTGCCATGCGATGGCTGAAACCGGGCGTGATCCTGGGGCTTGCGGCATCCCTCGCCGCCTGCGCCCCGGGCTATGTCGCGGGGCCGGTCTATGGCGGCGGCTATGTCGGCCCCGCCTATGTCGCGCCGGCGCCCCGCTATTACGCCCCGGTGCCGCGCTACTACGCGCCGGCTCCGCGCTATTATGCCCCGCCGCCACCGCGGTTCTATGGCCCGCCGCCCCGCTTCTACGGCCCGCCGCCGCGCTATTATGGCGGCGGTCCTTATCGCGGCCCCTATCGCGGCTGGCGTGGCGGCTGACGCCATGATGGCGCCACGCTTCGGCCATGCTGGCCGTGTTCCCTGTGACGATTGAAGGAGGTTGCTCCGATGCGTCCGTTCCACAGCCTGATCATCGCCGGTGCCGTGGCCCTCGGCGCCCTGTTGCCGGGTGGCGCCGAGGCGCAATACTGGGACAAGCCGGGCTATGGCCCCGCCTATCGCTATGCCCCGCCCCCGCCGGTGTATTACGCGCCGCCGCGCCCGCTCTTCGTGCCGCCGCCGGTGGTCTTCCTGCCGCCGCCGCCACGCTTCCACGCGCCGCCGGTCTATTACGGCCCGCCGCGTCACTATTACGGCCGGCCCTGGCGCGGCGGCCCCCACCGCCGCTGGTAGGTCCAGGCCGAAAAGTACACGCCGCTTGTCTTAAGCGACGGCCGCCATGCGCTCCGGCGGCAGAGAGAGGAAGGCGCGCGCCCCGATCCCCGGCGCCGCCTCGATCACCAGCTCCCCGCCATGCGCCCGCAGCAGCGAGCGCGCCAGCGAGAGGCCGAAGCCCATCCCGCGGGAGCGGTCCAGGCTGCCATCATGGGCGATGGGGGCCAAATCCTCGATGGCGAGTCCGACGCCCTCATCCTCAATGATGATCGAGGCCGCATGCGGCCGCAGATCGGCCCGGATCTCGATCACATCGGCCTCCGCCGTGGCGCGGGCGGCGCGGCCCAGCACCTGCACCAGCGCCCCGCGCAGGGCGCGCCGGTCGGCCGTCACGGCCAAGTTCTCGATGGCGGGGGCGATGCGCCAATTCCGCTTGCCAGGGCCAAGCTGCGCGCTGGCAATGGCCACCGCCTCGCGCAGGATGGGTGCCAGGGGAAAGCGCTCCTCCTGCAGGCCGCGCGCGGGCATCGCCCCGCCCGCCTCCTCGGCCGCCGCATCGGCCAGCGCGAGGAGGTTGCGCGCCTCCCCCTCGAAGGCGCGGCCGGCCACCGCGCCCTGCGGTTCGGTGGCGAGAAGCTGCGCGCGGCCGAGCAGGGCGAGGCCCAGGCTGTTCAGGTCGCGCGAGAGAAGGCCGAAGCTGCGCCGCCGGCTCTCGGCCAGGCTGCGGAGCGTCGTGAGCTCCGCCGCGAGGCGCGAGGCACGGCCGAGCGCGCCAATCGCGGCGAGCCCTCCGGCGGCGGCGAGGATGGCGAGAGCGGCGGGGAGGGCGTCGTTCATCATGGGGCCGATTCTGGCCCGATTCGGTTAACGCCCGGTAAATGTCGCCCTGCGACGAATCTTGAAAATCGCTACGGGTCCGAACGCCGGCCGGGTATGATACGGAAAGATAACGACTTCCCGGAATCCCAGAAGCGCGCCATGCCGACGGCACCCCCAAAGCAAATGCCGCGAATCGGGCATTTCGCCCGATTCGCGGCATGGGAAATGACCAATCATGCAGCGCGAAAACGGGCCAGGGCGGCGCCCCGGCCGGGCCGGATCAGGCCGCGGCCTTCTTGGCCTGGGCGCGCAGGATGCGGCGCTTCAGCACCACCGCCTCGGGCGGCAGGTTGCGCGGCTTGGTGGTGAGCAGGAAGGCGTCAATGCCGCCATTGTGCTCGATGGTGCGGATACCGTTCGTGGTCAGCCGCAGCTGGATCGAAGTGGCCAGCACGTCGGAATAGAAGGAGGTTTCCTGCAGGTTGGGCAGGAAGCGCCGGCGGGTCTTGTTGTTCGCGTGGCTGACATTGTTGCCAGACATAACGCCCTTGCCGGTGATGCCGCAGCGGCGAGCCATGGTGATGATCCTGCAAACTGGGCGCGCACGGGTTCTCCCGGCGCGGCGGTAAATCGGAGGGCGGCTAATGCGGCAGCCGCGCCCCAGAGTCAAGCGCGGGAGGCCAGGCGCGGGAGGTCAAGCGCGCGCCCATCTGCCCCCTGCGCGGTCAGCCCTTCGGCAAAGTCGGCAGTTGTCGCAGCTCACCCGCTTCCACGCTGGCCAGCGCCTGGCGCAGCACGCCGGCGATCGAACGGTCATCCATGCTGCGCGACAACAGCCCGAGCGCCCCGCCCAGCAGGGCAGAGGCGGCGGAGAGCGGCGCGATCTGCTGCTCCAGCATGTACTCGATCGCCTTGTCCACCACCGAGCCGGCATGGCTCAGGTCTTCGGGGGCATCCCCATGCGCAGCTTGCATCGTCCGGCAACTCCAATATTTCCAGCCAGATGGGGCCTTGAGCGCGGCCAGGGAAGGGTTCCCGAATTAAGGCTTTGTCATCCAAGCCTCGCCCGCTGCCCGGGCGCTGACGCCGCTGCCGAACTCGGCCTGGGCCTGGGCCAGCGCCGCCGCCTCGGCCGCCGCCACCGCCTCGGACTGGCGGCGCCACATCTCGGCATAGAGGCCACCGGCCGCGATCAGCGCGCCATGCGTGCCGCGCTCGGCGATGCGGCCCTCCTCCAGCACGATGATCTCATCCGCCTCCACCACGGTAGAGAGCCGGTGCGCAATCACCAGCGTGGTCCGCCCGCGCGAGACGTCGCGCAGGGCGGCCTGGATCTCCTGCTCGGTGCGGGTGTCCAGCGCGCTGGTCGCCTCGTCCAGGATCAGGATGCGCGGGTCCTTCAGGATGGTCCGCGCGATCGCCACGCGCTGCTTCTCGCCGCCCGAGAGCTTGAGGCCACGCTCGCCCACGCGGGTCTTGTAGCCATCGGGCAGCTTGAGGACGAAGTCATGCACCTGGGCGAGGCGCGCGGCCTCCTCCACCTCGGCATCCGTGGCGCCCGGGCGGCCATAGGCGATGTTGTAGCGGATGGTGTCGTTGAACAGCACCGTGTCCTGCGGCACGACGCCGATGGCGCGGCGCACGCTGTCCTGCGCCACGCTTCGTACATCCTGCCCATCAATCCGCACGGCGCCGCCGGTCACGTCGTAGAAGCGGAACAGCAGGCGGGAGATGGTGGATTTCCCCGCGCCCGTGGGGCCCACGATCGCCAGCATGCGCCCCGGCGCCACATCGAAGCTGACGCCCTTCAGGATCTCCCGGTCCGGGCGATAGGCGAAGCGCACATCCTCGAAGCCGACCGCACCCGCGGTGACGATGAGGTCGGGCGCATTCGGCGCATCGGCGATCTCGGCCGGCACGTCCAGCAGGAGAAACATCTCCTCCATGTCGGTCAGGCCCTGCTTGATCTCGCGATACGCGAAACCGAGGATGTTCAGCGGCAGGTAGAGCTGGATCAGATAGGCGTTCACCATGACGAAATCGCCCACCGTCATCGTGCCGGCGGCGATGCCGCGCCCGGCCAGCAGCATGACGATGGTCAGCCCCAGCGCCATGATCGCCGCCTGGCCGGCATTGAGCATGTTCAGCGTCGTCTCGGAGCGCACATAGGCGCCCTCGTAGCGAGTCAGGCTTTCGTCGTAGCGCCGCGCCTCGTGCCGCTCATTGTTGAAATACTTCACCGTCTCGTAGTTCAGCAGGCTGTCCACCGCCTTGGTGTTCGCCTCCTGGTCGGTGTCGTTCATCACGCGGCGGAAAGCCAGGCGCCAGTTGGTGAACAGCAATGTGAACGTGATGTAGGCGCCGATCGTGATCAGGATGGTCAGCGCGAAGGAGAGCGCGAACATCCACCAGAGGATGGCTGCCACCAGGAAGATCTCCACGATGGTCGGCAGGATGTTGAACAGCATGAAGTTCAGCACGATGGCGATGCCGCGCGTGCCGCGCTCGATCACGCGCGAAAGCCCGCCCGTGGACCGGTCCATATGGAAGCGCATGGAAAGCGCGTGCATGTGCCGGAAGACGCTGAGCGCCACCCGCCGCGCCGCGCGCGCCTGCACCTTGGCGAAGACCGCGTTGCGCAGTTCCGCCAGCGCCGAGGACATGACGCGCAGCAGCCCGTAGCCAATGACCAGCGCCACCGGGATGGCCAGCATCGCCCCCACCCCGTCCTTCGGCGCCAGGGCGTCCACCGCGCGGGCATAGGCGATCGGCACCAGCACATTCGCCGCCTTGGCCGCGATGAGGCAGAGCACCGCCAGCACCACGCGAATCTTCAGCCCGCGCTCCCCCTCGGGCCAGAGATAGGGGAGGATGGTCCGCAGCGTGCGGGTGTGGTTCGTCGTCGTCGTGCTCATCGGACTCATGTGGCCCGTGCGGCGCGTTTTGGGAACCACGGGCCTTCCCGCCCGGCACCGTCCCTGCCACATGGCAGCGATGAGCAAACCCCTGTTCCGCCACGTCGAGGCCTGCAACAACGCGCCCTCCCCCGCGCATCTCCTGCCCTTCCATTTCGGGACGGAGCAGGTGGGCTGGGTGACGCCGGAACTCGCCCGTGCGCTGACCTTCCTGCCGCGCGACTTCCATTTCGACGGACGCGGCGTCGCCATGGCGGGCCGCCTGCGCGGCGCCGCCCAGCGCAGCGACGCCCTGGCCGCGGCCGGACGCGTGTTGGCGAAGCAGGGCTTCGGCCGCGTCCGGGGTGAGCTCTTCGACATCCGCGCCACCGCCGAGGGCCGGGTGCTGGGCACGCTCGATCGCGGCCTGGTTCCCCAATTCGGCGTGATCGGCCAGGGCGTGCATCTCAACGGCCTGGTCCGAAGGCCCCCTGGGAAGGATGGCGGCCTGCATGTCTGGGTCGGCATCCGCGCCCGCGACAAGGCGGTGGCCCCCGGCCAGCTCGACAACCTCGTCGCCGGCGGCATCCCGGCCGGGCTCGACGCCCTGCAATGCCTGCTGAAGGAGGCGGGCGAGGAAGCCTCCCTGCCGGCCGAGCTGCTGGCCGGGGCGCGCCGCACCGCCCGCATCTCCTACATCCTGAACGCCGATGAAGGATTGCGGCGGGACGTGCTGCACGTCTTCGACCTCGACCTGCCCGCGAGCTTCACCCCCGCGCCCAATGACGACGAGGTGGAGCGCTTCGAGCTCTGGCCGGCGCCCCGCCTGCTGGAGGCGCTGCGCGAGACCGAGGATATCAAGTTCAACGTGAACCTCGTGCTGATCGACCTGTTTCTCCGCGAGGGGCTGATTGACCCGGAGGGCGCGGAAGGCCGGGCCTTGCGGGCCGGGCTCAACCAGGGTCCCTGACCGGCGCACCTGAACCGTCCAGCCGGTACAGTTCCTTCTTGACAAACCGTCCAGCCGGTATAGTTCTCCGGCATGCTTGACGATGTCCCCCAGCCCGACGCCCACACCCGCATCCTCGATGCCGCCGAGCGCATCGTGCAGGAAAAGGGGGTGCCCGCTTTGACGCTGGAGGCCGCGGCGCGCGGCGCCGGCATTTCCAAGGGCGGGCTGCTCTATCACTTCGCCTCCAAGGAGGCGATGCTGAACGGCCTGGTCGTGCGCCTCGCCGAATCCATCCGGACGGATTTCGACGCCGTGCTGGCCGCGCAGACCGGCCCCTGCCCGGCCACCAGCGCCATTTTCGCCTGGGCCTTCGACCATCCCGACCAGGTCTGCGAGGAGCACCACCGCGCCGGCGCCGTCTTCCTCGCCGTCTTCCATCATGACCCCGCGATGCTGGCGCCGATCCGCGCCGTCTTCGCCTATATGCGCGACTGCCTGCGGGCCGATGCCCTGCCGCCCGGCCATGCGCTTGCCATCATGGCCGCCAGCGACGGCCTCTTCTTCGGCCAGCTCTTCGGCATGTATGAGCAGAATGAGGAGGAGCGCCTCGCCATTCGTGCCGCGCTGGGCCGCCTCGCCGGGGGGGCTGGCGCATGAAGCGCAAGCTGCTGCTGGGCGCCGCCCTCCTCGCCGCCGGCGCCGGGTACTACGTCTATGCCAACCAGGCCCCGCCGCCACCGCCGCCCGTCGCCGCCGCGCCCGCCGTGCCGCTCGGCGTCGGCGCGCTCGGCCGCATCGAGCCCGCCTCGCGCATCCGCAAGCTGAACCAGCCCGGCGGCATGGCGGTGACGCGCCTCGCCCGGATCTTCGTGGCCGAGGGGGATGTCGTCACCGAAGGCCAGCTGCTCGCCGAATTCGCCGATGCCGAGATGAAGGACGCCGCCGCCCACCAGGCCGAGGCGAACCTCGCCGAACTCCGCGCCGCCCTGGCCCGCGTGCGCGAGGCCGGCCGCCCGACCGAGGTCGCCGCCCAGCGCGCCCGCATCGCCGCCCTCACCGCCCAGGAGGAGATCGCCCGGCGTGACGCCATGCGCACCGACCGGCTGGTGCCCTCCGGCGCCGGTTCCGAGGCGGCGGCCGAGCGCAACCGCTTCCTGCTGCTGCGCCTCTCGGCCGAGCGCGCTCAGGCCGAGGCCGACCTGCAGACCCTCTCCACCCCGCGCGAGGAGGATCTTCGCCTCGCCGAGGCCCGCGTCGCCGCGGCCGAGGCCGGGCTGTCCAAGGCCCGCGCCGATGCGGAACTCGCCCGCGTGCGCGCGCCCATCGCCGGCACCATCCTGCGCATCTTCGCCCGCCCCGGCGACCAGGTCGGCAGTGACGGCCTGATGGAACTCGCCGACCTCACCCGCATGGATGTGGTGGCCGATGTCTTCGAGACCGATCTGGGCCGCCTGCGCCCCGGCATGACGGCCGAGATCCTGATCCCCGGCGAGCGCCAGCGCGCCACCGCCACGCTGCGCGAGATCGGCTGGCAGGTGCGCCGCACCACCCAGGCCGGGACCGACCCCGTGGCGGCGGTGGACAGCCGCACCGTGGAAGTCCGCCTCACCCTCTCGGAGGAGGGTGCGGCGCTGCTGCGCCGCCGCACCGGCATGCAGGTGCAGGTCGCGATCCGCGCGCACGACCCCGCGGTGGCCGCCCGATGAACCAGATGACCGAGACCCTGCTGCCCTGGGCCCCGGAATTGACCGGCGAGCCCATTCCGCCGCGCCCCAGGGCCGCGCCCGGCCCCGCCGCGTTCGTCCTGCTCCCGCTGCGCCTCGCCTGGCGGCAGCTCCGGGCCGAGAAGTCGCGCCTGCTGGCCGCCATGGCGGGCGTCATGTTCGCCTGCGTGCTGGTCTTCATGCAGCTCGGTTTCCGCGGCGCGCTCTTCGACAGCGCCACCAACATGCTGGGCGCCATGCGGGCCGACCTGTTCCTGATGCACCCCATGACGGATGCGAGCTTCCGGCCCGAGCCGCTGCCCCGCGCCCGCGCCTTCCAGACCCTGGCCGACCCCGATGTCGCCGTCGCCGTGCCGATCTACCTGGCGCAGACCGGCTTCCGGAACCCCGAGACCGGCCGCAAGCGGACCGTCCAGCTCATCGGCCTCGATGCCGAGGTGGGGGCCGTCGCCTTCACCGGCTTGGCACCCCTGGTCGAGGCGCTGAAGCGGCCGGACACCTTCGCCTTCGATGTGCGCTCCCGCCCGGAGTTCGGCCCCATCGGGCCGCTCTTCGCCGAGCGCGGCAATTTCCAGATCCAGCTCGGCACGCGCCAGATGGAGCTGGTGGGCCTCGTCGAGATCGGCCCCAGCTTCGGCGCGGACGGGAACGTGGTGCTCAGCGAGACCAATTTCCGCCGCGTCTTCGAGCGCCGCGTCTCCAACACCGACCTGGTCGCGCTCAAGCTGCATGACGGCGCCGATCCGCTCGCCGTGCAGGCCCGGCTGCGCGCGCTGCTGCCCGATGACGTCGTGGTCCTGACCCATGCCGAGCTGGTGGCGCATGAGCGCAGCTATTGGGAGAACGGCACGCCCATCGGCTTCATCTTCGTCTTTGGCAGCCTGATGGGCCTCGTGGTCGGCATGGTGATCGTCTACCAGATCCTGTTTTCCGACATCGCCAGCCACATCTCGGAATACGCGACGCTGAAGGCCATGGGCTATTCCAACGGTTATCTCTCGCGCGTCGTGATGAGCGAGGCTTTCATTCTCGCCATCATCGGCTTCATCCCGGGGCTGCTGCTCTCCACCTGGCTCTACAACTGGGTGGGGGCGGCGACCTTTCTGCCGCTCGCCATGTATCCCGAGCGCGCGGCCACCGTGTTCGTGATGATCTTCACCATGTGCGCGCTCGCGGGCCTGCTCGCCATGCGCAAGCTCAGGGACGCCAATCCGGCGGATATGTTTTGATTTTGCTCCCCACAAACCCGCTTCGCGTCTTTGCAGGGGGCCCGGGTGCATTCCCCACGACGCCGCTGCGCGTCGCCGCGGGGGGCCCGGTTGGTGCTGCTTCTGCCAGCGTGGGCTGGTTGGCGTGGCAAAGCCACGCCGCCCATCGGAGGGCGGCCAGTGGGTTGGGCACGGGCCGTTCTGGGGTGGTGGGCTTGTTGCGAGGTGATTCGTGAATCCTGTCGAGCTTTCGGGAATCACCTTCGCCTATGGCGAGGGCGCGCTGCGGCGTGAGGTGCTGCGGGAGGTGGATCTGTCCATCGCGCCGGGCGAGATCGTGCTGCTGACCGGCCCCTCGGGCTCGGGCAAGACGACACTGCTGACGCTGATCGGCGCGCTGCGCGCCATGCAGGAAGGCCAGGCCCGCGTGCTCGGCCAGGAACTGGCCGGCGCCCCTGAGAGCGACCGTGTGCGCCTGCGCGGGCGCATCGGCTTCATCTTCCAGAATCACAACCTGCTGGGCTTCCTCACGGCGCGGCAGAATGTCGCCATGTCGCTCGAACTGCATGGCGGCATGAACGAGGCCGCGCGCCTCGATCGCGCCGGCGAGATGCTGGCCGCGGTCGGCCTCGCCGATCACGCGGAAAAGCCGCCCTCCCGCCTTTCGGGCGGGCAGCGGCAGCGCGTGGCGGTGGCGCGCGCGCTGGCCGGCGAACCCGGCCTGATCCTCGCCGACGAACCCACGGCCGCGCTGGACAAGGTGAGCGGTCAGGAAGTCGTGCGCCTGTTGCGGGACCTGGCCAAGACACGCGGCGTGCCCATCCTGCTCGTCACGCATGACCCCCGCATCCTCGACATCGCCGACCGGATCGTGGCGATGGAGGATGGTCGCATCGTGCAGCCGGCCCGGGCGGCCTAACCGAAGCGGTGCATCATCTTCCCAGCAAAATCTAATGCCGGTGCGTCGCGTCGTAGTGTCGCTTGATGACGCTGAACGCCATCCACAGCGAGAAGGCCAGCAGCATCAGCGAGAAGGCGTTGAGATAGCCCTCCGCCCGCGCCGCGCCGAACAGGCCGACCAGCGCGAAGACGAGATACAGGGCGATGAAGAAGCCGGAGGAAATCGGCATGGTCAGCCTCCTTTCTTGAGGTCGTCGTCGAACAGGATGCGGGCGGCGGCGCCGTCCAGATCCTCGTATTGGCCGGAGCGCATGGCCCAGATGAAGGCGGCGAGGGCCAAGCCACCCAGGAACAGCGCCAGCGGGATGAGCCAGACCAAGGTGTCCATTATGGCCTCCCGGCGGGGCAGCGCCGCCCGACCCGCAATGCATTGCCAATGACGGCGAGCGACGACGTCGCCATCACCAGCGCCGCGATCAGCGGCGTGGCGAAGCCGGCGACCGCCACCGGCACCGCGATGATGTTGTAGCCGAAGGCGAGCGCGATGTTCTGCCGCGCCGCCGCCTGCGCGCGCCGCGCCAGCCCTACCGCCTCGGCCAGCGGCAGGAGGCCGCCGCCCATCAGCACGAAGTCGCTCGCCGCCTGCGCCAGGTCCGTGCCCTCGGCGGGGGCGGCCGAGACATGCGCCGCCGCCAGCGCCGCCGCGTCATTGATGCCATCGCCCACCATCAGCACGCGGCGGCCCTGCGCGGCCAGCGCTGCGATCCGTGCGGCCTTGGCCTCGGGCGTCGCGCGCGCGGTGAAGAGCGTGATTCCCGCCTCGCCCGCCAGCCGCGCCACCACGTCAGGCGCATCGCCCGAGAGCAGCTCGACGCCGAGGCCGGCGCGCTGGAAGGCCTGCACCGCGGCGGCGGCATCGGCGCGCAGCGAATCCTCGAAGCGGAAGGTGACCACGGCCCGACCGGAGCATGCGAGATGCAGCGCCATCCCCGCATCCTCCGGCAATCCCAGAAAGGCGGCGGAGCCCAGCCGCGTCTCGCCCAGCACCAGGCCGGCGCCCGGCACCTCCATCACACCCGAAGCCGGCGCCACATCCGGGCAGGCGCGGGAGATGGCGCGGGCCAAGGGGTGGCGGCTGGCGGCGGCGAGGCTGGCGGCAAGCGACAGCTCCGTCTGCGTCCAGCCACCCGGCAGCAGGCGCGGGCGGCCCTCCGTCAGCGTGCCGGTCTTGTCGAGCACCACATGGTCCGCACCGGCCAGCCGCTCCAGCCCGGTGGGGGAGGAGAGCAGCACGCCGCGCCGGAACAGCGCGCCGGAGGCGACGACCTGCACCGCCGGCACGGCGATGGCGAGGCCACAGGGGCAGGTGATGATGAGTGCCGCCACCGCCGGCACCAGCGCCGCCTGCCAGGGCAGGCCCGCCAGCAGCCACCAGCCGAGAAAGGTGCCGAGTGCGACGACATGCGCGATCGGCACATAGATCCGCGCCGCGCGATCGGCGAGCGAGGTGTAGCGCCCGCGCGCCTGCTCCGCCTGCTCCAGCATGCGGCCCATGGCGGCGAGCGAGCCGTCACCCGCCGCGGCGGTGACGCGTGCAACGAAGGGCGCGCCCATGTTCACGCCGCCCGCCGCCAGCGCCTCGCCGCGCGCGAAGGGGCGGGGCATGCTTTCGCCCGTGGTGGCGGCGGTGTCGAGCAGCGCCGTCGTATCCTCCAGCACCGCGTCCAGCCGCAGCCGCTCGCCGCTCGCCACCAGGATGCGCGCACCCACGGCCACGCGCTCCATCGGTACGGGATGCGGCTCGCCCAGCACGGTGACCGCGCCTTCCTGCAAGGCGAGCAGTTCCGCGGCACTCTGCCGCGCCCGACGCCGCGCCGCGCGGTCCAGCACACGGCCGGCGAGCATCAGCGCCAGCAGCGCCGTGGCGCCATCGAACCAGGTGAAATCGCCATTGCGCATGGTCTCGCTGAGCGACATCGCGATGGTGGCGATGATGCCGAGCGAGACGGCGCAATCCATGTTCAGCCGGCCCGCGCGCAAGCCGCGCCAAGCCGAGCGGAACAGCGGCATGCCGGCATAGGCGATGGTCGGCATGCCGATCAGCGCGGCCAGCCAATGCATCATGTGGCGCGTGTCGGGCCCCATGTCGCTGCCGGCCCAGACGGCGACGGAGACGAGCATGACATTCATCGCGCCGAAGCTCGCGATGCCGAGGGCGCGGGTCAGTTCGCGCCCCTCGGCATCCTCGCTGGCGCGTAGGCAGGCGGGCGAGAAGGGCGCCACGCGAAAGCCGAGCCGCGCGACCAGCGCGGCCAGATCATTGCCGCGCGCGGCCTCGCCCCGCCAGCTGACGGTGAGCCGCCGGGTGGAGAGATTGGCGCGGGCGCGCGTCACCTCGGGCTCGGCCGCCAGCGCCTGCTCCACCAGCCAGATGCAGGCGCCGCAGGTGAGGCCCGCCACCATCAGCTCCAGCGTCTGCGTGCCGTCGCGGTTGGCGCGCGCGAGGCTCGCGAAGTCGGCACTCGGCGGATCGAGCGGCTTGAGCAGCCCTTCCGCGCCCTCACGCCGCCGGTAGAAGGCATCGAGGCCCAGGCCCTGCACCAGCGCATGCGCGCCTTCGCAGCCCGTGCAGCAGAAGCGGGTGGCACTCGGCGCGCCGCAATGCGCGCAGACGGGGCGGCCGATATGGCTCATGCCTCAAGCTTCTTCATGGCAGCGTGAAGCGCTGCCGCACGTCATGCCGCTCGCCCTGGGCGGAGACGAGCAGGCCGCGGAATTCCCAAAGCCCCGCGCGCAGCTCCGGCAGCTCCAGCGTGAAGCGGCCGGTCGCGGCGGCCTCGGGCAGCGCCACGCGCTCGCCATCCAGCGGGCGCAGCAGATGGCCTTCCAGCACACCCCGCACGGGCGCGCCGCCACGGTCGCGCGCGTTGATGACGAGGCGCCGGCCCTCCAGGCGGGTGTTCAGCGTCCAGCCCAGCGCATCCTGGCGAGCGGCCTCGGCCAGCACGCGGTTGTAGGTCCGGCCGCGGTCATAGGCCTGGCCCACCGTGACGCCGGTGAAGGTGCCGATGGCCTGGGTGATCAGCACCCCATTGACCAGCACCACCACCGCCATGCCACCGACAAAGACCCAGGGGATCCAGCGGCTGCGATTCGGATCATGCGCTTCGATGTGGCTCATCGGTCGGGTCCCATGAAGACGGTTGCGTGGCGCAGGATCGTGCGGCCCTCGGCGTCCAGCAGGCGGAAGGTGATCGGCGTGCTGCCGCGCATCCGCATTCCCTCGGGCGCGGTGACGAGCGCGCGCCATTGCGTGATGCCGTCATCGCGCGTCGTCAGCAGGGGGCGGCCCTCGGCGTCCAGCGCCGCATCCTGCACGATGAGGCGCAGCCCCTGCGGCCCTTCCAGCACCAGCGGCAGCGCCATGTCGCCGCGCAGCTTGTTGGCGAGCTTCAGCGTATAGCCGTTGCGCAAGCCGCCATCGGAGAGCTGGACATAGAGCGGCGCGCGGTCCCGCAGGACGGTCAGCGTCAGCGTCTCGCGCAGCAGCCAGGCGCCCAGCATCACCACCAGCGCTGCGGTCAGCACGCCGGCATAGACCATGGTGCGCGGGCGGATCACCTTCTGCGCCGTCCGCACCGCCATGCCGCGCGCCAGCCGCTCGGCCCCCGGGGCCATCGCCTGGGTCGCGGCCTGGCTGGCGGCGAGGTTCTTCAGCGTCTCGAAGGCGATGAGGCCGGTGGGGCGATCCAGCCGCCGCATCACGTCGTCGCAGGCGTCCACGCAAAGCCCGCAGCCGATGCATTCGAGCTGCTGGCCGTCGCGGATATCAATGCCGGTCGGGCAGACATGCACGCAGGCCTTGCAATCCACGCAATCGCCGGCGAGCGGGTCGGTCGGCTTGCCGCGCGGTTCGCCCCGCCAGTCGCGATAGGTGACGACCAGGCTGTTCTCATCCAGCATCGCACCCTGGAAGCGCGGCCAGGGGCACATATAGGTGCAGACCTGCTCCCGCGCGGCACCGGCCAGCACATAGGTGGTCGCGGTGAACAGCGCGAAGAAGCCATAGACGGTGAGGCTCGCCTGGCCGGTCAGCATGGCCCAGGTGACGGTCGGCGCGTCGTTGAAATACATGATCCAGGCGCCGCCGGTCGCCATGGCGATGGCGAGCCAGGCGGCGTGCTTGCGCAGCTTGGCGCGCCACCAGGCGCGGTCCTTCGGGCCGTGGTCAAGCTTGATGCGCGCATTGCGATCGCCCTCGATCTTGCGCTCGATCCACATGAAGAGATCGGTCCAGACCGTCTGCGGGCAGGTAAAGCCGCACCAGACCCGGCCAAACAGCGACGTCACGGCAAACAGGCCGATGGCGCCCAGCACCAGGATGCCGGTCAGGAAGTAGATCTCCTGCGGCCAGAGTTCGAACCAGAAGAAGAACAGGCGGGCATTGCCCATATCCACCAGCACCGCCTGGTCCGGCGCGTTGGGCCCGCGGTCCCAGCGCAGCCAGGGCACGACGTAGTAGAGGCCGAGCAGCAGGATCAGCACGGCCCACTTCACCCGCCGCACCACGCCCTGCACGGCGCGCGGATAGACCTTCTGGTGCGAGGCGTAGAGCGCGCCTTCCTCGATCTGCGGCGCGCCGGGCGGGATCACGGACATGGCGGGACCTATTCGCCCCCGCCCAAGGCATGCACGTAGACGGTGAGCATGTTGATCATGGCGGGGTCGAGGCGGCCCTGCCAGGAGGGCATCACGCCCGCGCGGCTATAGGCGATGCTGCGCATCACCGCGGCCTTGTCCCCACCATAGAGCCAGATGCGGTCATTCAGCCTGGGGGCGCCGAGGTCGCGATTGCCCTCGCCGCGCTCGCCATGGCAGCTCGCGCAGTTCTCGGCGTAGAGCGCCTCGCCGCGCGTGACGGCGGCGGCGTCGGTGCTGCGGCCGGTCAGGCTCAGCACGAATTCCGCCGTGTCGTTCACCTGCGCCGCATTCAGCATGCCGGTCGCCTGGAAGGCGGGCATGGCTACGCCGCGCTGGTCGTCGCTCTCATTCGCGCGCACGCCGTGCTTGATGGTGTGCTGGATGGCGTCGAAGCTGCCGCCATAGATCCAGTCGTCATCGGCAAGGCTCGGGAAGCCGCCCGTGGCACCCTGCCCGCCCGCGCCATGGCAGCCCGCGCAATTGTTGGCGAAGGCGACGCGCCCGCCGGCCAGCGCGAAGGCGCGCAGCTCCGGGTCGGCCGCGATCTGCTCGGGGGTGGCCGCGCGCAGCCGGGCCATCATCGGCTCGACCCGCGCGCGTTCCGCCGCCTGCTGCGCCGGCAGCGCACCACGCGCCGTCCAGCCCAGCAGGCCCGTGGCGCCGCTGATCGGCAGCGCCGGATAGAGCACGACCCAGACCAGCGAGAAGGCGATGCAGGCATAGAAGGTGTAGAGCCACCACCGGGGCAGCGGTGTGTTCAGCTCCTTCAGCCCATCCCATTCATGGCCGGTGGTCATCTGGCCGGAGACGCTGTCCTTTTCGATCTTGGTGGGCATCTCTCAGCGCCTCCTGTCTTCATCGTCCTGGAAGATCTTGCTTCCGCGTTGTTGCCATTCCGCCCGCTTGGAGGGGCGCAGCGTCCAGACCAGGATTCCGCCGAAGAGCAGGAAGAACCAGGCGACCCAGAGCGAATTGAAGAGGGATTGCAGCTCATGCATGGCGCGTCCTCCTCACTGCTGCCGAAGCTGTTCGGGTGTCACGTCGCGGAACTGCACGAGTGTCCCCAGCATCTGCATGTACGCGACCAGCGCATCCATCTCCGTCACCACGCCGGGATTGCCGTCGAAGGCGCCCTGGCGGGCCCGGGCGTAGCGGGTGGAGAAGGCCGCCCCATCCGCATCGGGCCGCGCCTGCGTCTCGAGGTCGGCGCGGGCATTGGCGATCATCTCCTCGCTGTAGGGCACGCCCAATGCCCGCTGCGCGCGCAGGTGCGACTGGACGTTCCGGTAGTCGAGCGGCCGGTCGAGGAAGGCGTAGGGCGGCATGATGCTCTCGGGCACCAGGGCACGCGGGCTGCGCAGATGCTGCGCCTGCCAGTCGTCGGAGTACTTGCCGCCGACGCGCGCCAGGTCCGGCCCGGTGCGCTTGCTGCCCCACTGGAAGGGCCGGTCATACATGCTCTCGGCCGCCAGGCTGAAATGGCCGTAGCGCTCCGCCTCGTCGCGGAAGGGGCGGATCATCTGGCTGTGGCAGGCGTAGCAGCCTTCGCGCACATAGATGTTCCGGCCCATCAGTTCGAGCGGCGTGTAGGGGCGCACCCCCTGCACGCGCTCGATCGTGCTCTCCACCGTGAAGAGCGGCACGACCTGTGCCAGCCCCCCGATCGAGATGGTGATGAGGGTGAGCACGCCGAGCAGGATGACGTTCCGCTCGATCATGCCATGGGAGAATTTCTTGAGCATGGGAACCTCCTTCACTCGGCCGGAACGGCGCGGGCGGGCAGCGCCGCCACGGCTTCGTCGCTGGTAATGGTCTTGAACATGTTCCAGGCCATCAGGATCGCGCCCGTCAGGTAGAGCAGGCCGCCCAGCATGCGGATCACGTAGTAGGGATGCATGGCGGCGACGGTCTCGACGAAGCTGTATTGCAGGAAGCCCAGTTCGTCATACGCACGCCACATGAGGCCCTGCATGATGCCCGAGACCCACATCGCCGTGATGTAGAGAACGATGCCGAGCGTCGCCAACCAGAAGTGCCACTCGATCAGCCGCGCGCTGAACATCGCCTTCTTCTTCCACAGCACCGGGATCAGCCAGTAGAGCGCGCCGAAGGTGATGAAGCCGTTCCAGCCGAGCGCGCCCGAATGCACGTGCCCGATGGTCCAGTCCGTGTAGTGCGACAGGCTGTTCACCGCCTTGATGGACATCACCGGCCCCTCGAAGGTGGACATGCCGTAGAAGGCGACGGCGGTGACCGAGAAGCGCAGGCCGGGATCGGTGCGCAGCTTGTCCCAGGCGCCCGAGAGCGTCATGATTCCGTTGATCATTCCGCCCCAGCTCGGCATCCACAGCATCACCGAGAACACCATGCCGAGCGTCTGCGCCCAGTCGGGCAGGGCGGTGTAGTGCAGGTGGTGCGGGCCCGCCCAGATGTAGAGGAAGATGATGGACCAGAAGTGCACGATGGAGAGCCGGTAGGAATAGACCGGCCGGTCCGCCTGCTTCGGGATGAAGTAGTACATCATGCCGAGGAAGCCGGCCGTCAGGAAGAAGCCCACCGCGTTGTGGCCGTACCACCACTGGATCATGGCACCCTGCACGCCGGCCGGCGCCGCGTAGGAGAAGGTGCTGCCCCAGCCCACCGGCAGCGAGATGTTGTTGCCGATGTGCAGCACGGCGACGGTGATGATGAAGGCGAGCAGGAACCAGTTCGCCACATAGATGTGCGGCTCCTCGCGCCGCACCAGCGTGCCGCCGAAGGCCACCAGGTAGATCACCCAGAGCACCGTCAGGAACAGGTCCGAGAACCACTCGGGCTCCGCGTATTCCTTGCCCTGCGTGACACCCAGCACATAGCCCAGCGCCGCGGTGACGATGAAGAACTGGTAGCCCCAGAAGATGAACCAGCCCATCTCCTCGCCGCCGAAGAGCCGCGCGCGGCAGGTCCGCTGCACGATGAACAGGCTGGTGCCGATCAGCGCATTGCCGCCGAAGGCGAAGATCACGGCGCTGGTGTGCACCGGGCGCAGGCGGCCGAAGCTCGTCCATTCCAGGTCGAGGTTGAGCAGGGGGAAAGCGAGCTGGGAGGCGATGACCACCCCCACCAGGAAGCCCACCACACCCCAGAACATGGTGGCCACGGCAAAGGCGCGGATCGGCGCCTCCACATAGTCGGGGGGGCTGCGCACAGCCATTGCGCCTGATGGGGCGGCACCTGCCAGGGCCATCACGTTCTGTCCTTCCTCATGGGGCGCAGCGCGACGCCTCGCCCAATCCACGGCCGGACAGAAGCATCCCAAGAGGGCAACGTCTTTGATCCGGATCAATGCACCGGGCACCCAAAGCGATGATAAGTTGCGTCAGCCGCATCGGAGCGAGGGCCCAGGCATGAACAGCGAAATGATCAGCACAGCCGGCAACAATCCAGGCGCCCCAATGCCCACCAGCCGGGTGCGGCGCGTCAGCACCGATCGCCCCTGGACCTGGCTCACGCTGGGCTGGCAGGACATGATGGCGAACAAGGCGGTCAGCCTCAGCTATGGCGCCATCCTGGCGCTGGCGGGCTGGATCTTCACCTGGCTGATGTTCGAGGTGGGCACCGCCTGGGCCATCCTGCCGGCGACCGCGGGCTTCTTCATCCTGGCCCCCCTGCTCGCCACCGGCCTCTACGAGACGAGCCGCCGCCGCGAGGCCGGCGAGGGCACGACGCTCGCCGAGGCGATGGCCGGCTTCCGCCGCAACCCCACGCAGATCGCCATGATCGGCGTGCTGCTGCTGGTGCTGCACCTGTTCTGGGTGCGCGTCGCGGGGCTGCTCTTCGCGCTCTTCTTCGGCATCGGCTTCGCGCCCTCACTGGCCGAGCTGCCCATCGCGCTGCTCCGCAGCGACGATCTGTTCCCCTTCCTGGTCATCGGCACCGGCCTCGGCTTCGTGCTGGCGTCGGTCACCTTCTCGGTCGCCGCCGTCTCGGTGCCCATGCTGCTCGACCGGCCGGAAATCAGCTTCCTGGAGGCGGTCACCGTCTCGATCCAGGCGGTCATGGAGAATTGGCGCGCCATGGCGCTCTGGGCCGGGCTGATCGTCGTCTTCACCGGCTTGGCCCTGGTGCCGTTCTTCCTCGGCCTCGTCATCGCGCTGCCGTTGATCGGCCATGCCACCTGGCACGCCTACCGGGACCTGGTGGTGCGCTGAGGGCGGCTACCAGCCCGCCTGGAAGGCGTTTCCCTGCGGCAGCATCTGCGCCTGGGTCTCGTCCAGGTCGAGGCCGCGCACGAAGTTGCTGAGAAACTCGGCGGGCGGCACGCCGCGCTTCAGCAGCTCCTCCGCCAGCGCATCCGCCCAGCGGGAGGCCGCGGGGGCGGCGGTGGTGGTCATGAACAGCCGCTCCAGCGCCGAGCCGAACAGCGAGAGCTCGTGCTGCGGTCCCTGCACCCTGAGGATGATTTCCGGCGCATCGAGCATCCGGGTGTCGCCCGACATGATCTGCGTGGCCCACCAATGCTGGAAGGCCCCCGCGCTGAGCTGCCGGGGCGAGAGGTCATCCAGCCCATCCACCCAGTCGCGCGGCACGAAGAGGCCGCCATTCTCGGCACGCTGCCGGCCATGGCCGAGCGAATCCATCCGCCACTTCACGAAATCATCCACGAGGTCGGCGCGGCTGCGGCCCTGGTCCAGGCGGCCGGCATGGAAGCTGACGCCGCCCGCATCCGTCCAGCCGATGCTGTTCGTGTACATCAGCTCCGCGAAGCCGGCGTTGCTGCGCTCGCCGAAGCGGGTGGCGAATTCCGCGCCGGAGAGCAGGTCATTCGCCAGGGTTTGCGTGGTTCCACCGGCGGCGAGCCGGGCCACGCCGGCCGCCATCTCGCCATGCCGCGGGTCGCGGTTCAGAACCGTCTCGTAGATGGCCCAGACCCGGGCGGCCAGCCCATCCCCCGCGAAGGTGATGTAGCCATCCATCAGGTCAATGACCGTAGGTTGCTCGACGGTGACGCTGCCACCGTCGCGCAGCTGCACGTGGATGATGGAGCCGTAGTCGCGGATGGAGGCGATCTCATGGCTCATGCGCATCGAAAAGAGATTGCCCGCCCCCGCCCAGCGGAAGCCGTGGGCGGCCTCGTGGCTCTCCAGCAGGTCCACCGTGCCGCCATTGTTGATGCCGAGCGCGGTGACGCCGATCGAGAGGGTCAGCGCGGCGGATTGGAACCCGTCCGAGACGGTGATCACCACCTCGCGCTGCGGCCCGTCGGCCAGCGGGATGGAGAGGCCGGGGCGCAGCCGCAGCGAGTCTCCCACCATCATGAACAGCCAGTCGTCATCCTCGCGGATGGTGAAGGTGAAGCCCGTGGTCGTGTCGGGGTCTGTCACCTGCAGGCGGCCGATGGTGGCCCCGGCCGCGCCGGCCGCGACCGAGCCGCCAGTCAGGAAGCGCAGCCCCTGCGGCGGCGTGTCGTCCAGGTTCAGCACGTTGACGGACCAGCCGGTCAGGCTCTCCATCACGCTGCCGTCCATCATGAAGAACCGCAGCGCGAAGGCGATGTTGGGTGCCAGACCATTGGCGACGAACCATTCATGATCGGCCCGCGCCAGCGGCGTGATGGTAAGCACGCCCGTGGCGCGGTTGAGCGACACGTCGAAGAAATTCGACCCCAGGCCCGTGACCTCGACGAAGCGGATCAGCGCCGGGTCGAGGCTGATGCGCAACTGGCCGATCCAGTCCCAGAGGGGCGTGTTCTCGTTGATCGAGCCCGGCAGCGAACCCGTGACCGCGATGCGCGACATCTTGTCCCACTCTCCACCTTCAGGCCGCGCCATTCCGGCCCTGCCGAAGCTGTGCCACGGCCATGGTGAAGCAAGCGTGAAGCGCGCCGGATCCCGCGCCGGGCGTCACCTGGCCTAGGCCAGGAGCTGCACCGCGAGGCCGGCCAGCACAGCCGCATTCACCAGGAAGAGCAGCCCCCCCAGCGCCCGCCAGCGCGGACCGACGGCGCGGCCGAAGAACCGCCCGAGCAGCGCGAGGCCGGCCAGTGCCGGCACGGTGCCCAGCACGAAGGCGAGCATGGCCAGGCCCCCCGCCAGCGCGCTGCCCGCGCCCGCCGCCGCCGCCAGCGCCGCATAGAGCAGCCCGCAGGGCAGCGCCGAAAGCAGCAGGCCCAGCCGCACGCCACGCCAGCCGGTCGGCGCCGCGAGCAGCCCGCCCAATTGCGCCTCCAGCATGCGTGGCAGGCGGGGTGCGGGCAGTTTCGGCAGCAGCGCGGCGAGGCGGGTGGAGGCCTGGGCCAGCATGAGCAGGCTCGCCAGCAGCAGCAGCACCGCCGCCAGCCCGCGCAGCCCGCTCGCCTGCGCCAGCAGCGCGCCGGCGCCGCCCGCCACCGCGCCCAGCAGCGCGTAGCCGAGGCCGCGGCCCAGGTGATAGGGCAACAGCGCGGCACCCCCGAGCCGCCGCAGCGTCCCGCCCGCGAGGCTTCCATCGGCCGTCGCCGCCGCCTGGGCCAGCACGAAGGGGCCGCACATCACCGTGCAATGCGCGAGGCCGCCCGCCAGCCCGGCGAGGAACAGCGCGCCCATCAGGGCAGGCAGCCCGGCCGGACCCAGGGCCGCGAGATCGTGAAGGCAATTGGCGAGCATGCGCCCTTCTAGCCCTTCCCCAGGCGGCAAGCCTTGCGCCGCCGCAAGCCCTGCATCATGCCGGATTTGCGCGGCCCTGGCCTATCGTGCCGCGCGCGCCCCTCTGCTACAGCAGGCGCATGCTTGCATTGACCATGGGCGAACCCGCCGGCATCGGCGCCGAGATCGCCGTGAAGGCCTGGCACGCGCTCCGCGCCACGGGCCCCGCCTTCGTCCTGCTGGACGACGCGGAGCGCCTTTCGGGCGCGCCGATCCAGCGCGTCACTTCCCCCACCGAGGCCCGATTCGCCGACGCCCTGCCGGTGCTGCACCGCCCCCTGCCTGCCCCGGCCACGCCCGGCCAGCCGAGCGTCGCCACCGCCTCCGCCGTCATCGGCGCTATTCGCGAGGCGGTGGCGCTCGCGCAATCCGGCGCGGTGGCGGGCATCGTCACCAACCCGATCCAGAAATCCGTGCTCACCGCCGCGGGCTTCGCGCATCCCGGCCACACCGAATTCCTGGGCGAGCTGGCCGGCACCGGCGTGCCGCCCGTGATGATGCTGGCCTGTCCGGAACTGCGCGTCGTCCCCGTCACGGTGCATGAGCCGCTGGCCCGCGCCATCGCCCGCCTGACGCCCGAGCTGATCGTGGAGCATGCCCGCATCACCCATGCCGCGCTGATGCGGGATTTCGGCATCGCGGCACCCCGCCTGGCAGTGGCCGGCCTGAATCCGCATGCGGGCGAGGCGGGCACGCTCGGCCATGAGGATGCGGCCATCGTGGCGCCCGCCGTCGCGCAGTTGCGGGCGCTCGGCATTGCCGCCACCGGCCCCTGGCCACCCGACACGATGTTCACGGCGCATGCCCGGCCGACCTACGACGCCGCCATCTGCCTGTATCACGACCAGGCGCTCATCCCGATCAAGACGCTGGACATGGCGGGCGGGGTGAACGTCACGCTTGGCCTCTCCATCATCCGCACCAGCCCGGACCATGGCACGGCGCTGGACATCGCGGGCCGCGGCATCGCCAGCGCCGAGAGCCTCATCGCGGCCATCCGCCTCGCCGCCCAACTCGCCGAACACCGAAGGAACCGGGTCTGATGCGCCTCTCCGTGAATGTGGACCATGTGGCAACGCTGCGGAACGCGCGCGGCGGCCATTTCCCCTGCCCGGTGGAGGCAGCGCGGCTGGCCATGGCGGCGGGCGCGGATGGCGTGACCATGCATCTGCGCGAGGATCGCCGCCACATCCGCGACCGTGACCTGGAGCGCGTGGCGACCGAGGTGCCGACCCGCCTCAACTTCGAGATGGCCGGAACCGAGGAGATGGTGGCCCTGGCCGAGCGGCTGCGCCCGCCGGCCGTCTGCATCGTGCCCGAGAAGCGCGCCGAACTCACCACCGAGGGCGGCCTCGACGTGCTCCGCGCCGGCCCCTTCCTGGCCGAGGCGATCCGCCGCCTCGCCGGCCTCGGCATCGAGGTCTCGCTTTTTGTGGAGCCGGACGCATTGCAAATTGCAAGGACCGCCGAGCTGGGCGCCCAGGCGATCGAGCTGCACACCGGCACCTATGCCGATGCGCCCACCGAGGCGCGGCCCGCCTTGGCGGCGAAGCTGGCCGAGGCGGCGCGCTATGCCAAAACCTTGGATCTTCAATGCCATGCCGGCCATGGCCTGACCTATGAGACCATCACGCCCATCGCCGCCATCCCCGAAATCAGCGAGGTCTCGATCGGCCATTTCCTGATCTCGACCTCGGTGTTCGAGGGTCTGCCCACCGCGATCGCGCGCATGAAGGGGTTGATCGCCGCCGCCCGGGGCTGATCCGCCGCTGGCATGGCGGCTGCAGGACATGGTCACAACCCACACGGAACGGGAGTTGGATCATGTCCCAGAGCTACATCGCCCTCCGCCGCCAGCGCCAGCAGGCCGAGCAGCCCTCGGCCCTGTCCTACTGGGGCACGGGCATCGCCTGCCTGGCCTTCCTGGTCTTCGTCTTCTGGCTGGCCGGCCTGGAGTTCTGAGACGGGCCGCGGCCCGCCCTCAGGCGGCGGCGACCGGCCGCGCGCCGAGGATATGCGCGATGGCGTAGGTCAGGTCCGGCCGGTTGAGCGTGTAGAAGTGGAACTCGTCCACGCCATTGGCCTGCAGGATGCGCACCTGCTCGGCCGCCACCGTGGTCGCCACCATGCGCCGCGTGGCCTCGTCATCATCCAGCCCCTCGAAGAGCTTTTCGAGCCAGGCCGGGACCGAGGCGCCGCACATGGCCGAGAAGCGCTTCACGCTCGTGAAATTGGTCACCGGCATGATGCCCGGCACGATGGGCAGCGTGATCCCCGCCGCATGGCAGCGGTCCAGGAAGCGCAGATAGACGTCCGTGTCGAAGAAATACTGCGTGATGGCGCGGTTGGCGCCCGCATCCATCTTGCGCTTGAAGAAATCCAGATCCGCATCGGCCGAGAGCGCGGCCGGGTGCACCTCGGGATAGGCGCCGACGCTGATATCGAAATCGGCGATGCGGCGCAGGCCGCGCACCAGATCCTCGGCCTGGGCGTAGCCGCCGGGATGCGGGGTGTACTCGCTCGCGCCGGCCGGCGGATCGCCGCGCAGCGCCACGATGTGCCGCACGCCCGCCTCCCAATAGGCGCGGGCCACCTCGTCCACCTCCTCGCGCGTCGCACCCACGCAGGTCAGGTGGGCGGCGGGCGTCAGGCTGGTTTCGCGGGCGAGGCGGGACACCGTGTCATGCGTGCGGGCCCGGGTGGAGCCACCCGCGCCATAGGTGACGGAGACGAAGCGCGGCCCGAGCGGCTCCAGCCGGCGGATGCAGGCCCAGAGGTCCGCCTCCAGCTTCTCGTTTTTCGGCGGGAAGAACTCGAAGGAGAGCTTGGGCGCCGGCAGGCTGCTCGGCGAGGGGAGCGTGCCGAAGCGCGGGCCGGTCAGCCAGCGTTCCAGGGTGTTGTTCGGAGCGGTATCCATGGGCAGGGTTTGGCGTCGGTCCGCGGTTTTCGCAAGGGTCTTGCAAAGCTTGCGGTGACTTTTCGTGACACGCCCGCAACTTGCCCGAAGGGGGCAGGTTGTGCTTGTTAGGGCCAGTGTGGGGGCGACGCGGCGATGCGCCGCCGCCGCCGCTTTCGGCCCGTCCAGAGGCCCCGTCGAGAAAGGTCCGGTTCAACCCATGCGCTTCGGCCCTCTTCTGGCTACCGCCCTGATCGTGATCGGGCTTGCGGGCTGTGCCACGCGCCCCGACGCCTCCGACCCGGAGGCGCTGGCCGAGTACGAGGCGAACAACGACCCGCTGGAGCCGCTGAACCGCGGCCTCTACGACGTGAACAACGTGATTGACGCCGTGGTGCTGCGCCCTGCCGCCGTGGTCTATCGCGCCGCCGTGCCGCCGCCGGTGCGCGAGGGCGTGCGCAACGCGCTGGGCAACCTCCGCGCGCCCACGATCCTGATGAACGACATCCTCCAGGGCGAGATGGACCGCGCCGGCCGCACCGCCGCGCGCTTCCTGATCAACTCCACCCTCGGCATCGGCGGCCTGGTGGATGTGGCTGCCTGGCAATTCGGCATCCCCGGCCATGGCGAGGATTTCGGCCAGACCATGGCGAGCTGGGGCGTGGGCGAAGGCCCCTATCTCTTCATCCCCGTGCTCGGCCCCTCCAACTTCCGCGACCTCGCCGGCGCGGGCGTGGATGCGGTGGCGAGCCCCTGGTTCTGGTTCGGCCAGGGCGAGGTGGTGGAAGCCCTGCGCTGGGTCCGCACCGGCATGACCGTGCTGGATGCGCGCGAAGGCGTGCTCGACACGCTGGACACGCTCTACGCCACCTCGCTCGATCCCTATTCCACCCTCCGCAGCGCCTATCGCCAGCGGCGTGCCAATGAGATCAGCAATGTCGGTCCCGTCGCGCCCGACGCCGCCGGCAGCACGGGCTTCGGCGTGGGCCTCGGCGTGACGCTGCCGCCCGCCACCACGCCCCAACCCCCTCGTTGAGCGATTTCCGCATGAGCATGATCCCCCTCGGCCGCCGCGCCGCCCTCCTGGCTGGGCTGGCACTCGCCCTTCCCCTCGCGCTGCCGCGCCCCGCGGCCGCGCAGATGGACGCGACGCGGGCGATGGCCTTCATCCAGACCACCGGCAACGCGCTGGTCGAGGCGCTGAACAGCACCACCCTCAATGCCGCCCAGCGGCGCGACCGCGTGGCCAACATCCTGCGCCAGGCGGTGGACATGGAGGGCACGGGCCGCTTCATCCTCGGCCGCTGGTGGCGCACCGCAAGCCCGGCGGAGCAGCAGGAATATCTACGCCTCTTCGAGGAGACGCTGATCCGCAACCTCGCCACGCGCCTCGGCGACTACCAGGGCGTTCGCTTCACGCTCGGCCGCAGCCAACAGCGCACCGAGGAAGATGTGCTGGTCACCACCGTCGTCGAGCGCGCGGGCACGCCGCCCATAAACCTCGACTGGCGCGTGGCCGATGTGAACGGCCAGCCCCGGATCGTGGACCTGGTGGCGGAGGGCACCTCGCTCCGCCTCACCCAGCGCAGCGAATACAGCGCCGTCGTGCAGCGCGGCGGCAACCAGGTCTCCGCCCTGCTGACCGCGATGCGCGGCCAGCTCCAGCAGATGCAGGCGCGGCAGTAGCCGCCGAGCGGATCGCCCCGAGCCTGATCGCCTTTGGTGGAATCACCAAAGGCGTGAATCAGCCTCGAAGCTGCAACTCGCCCGGCAGTTCCGCGCTGCCGCGCAGTTGCGCCAGGAAGGCCGCCGCCTCGGCCGTGCCCAGCACCGGGCCGGCCAGTTCCAGGAATTTCTCGTCCAACTCGATGTCGGAGAGCGGCGCGTCCGGGTCGCCCTTGCGGGTCGGCTGATGACGGTAAAGCTCCCGGCCATCCCGCAGCCTGATCGTCACCTTGGCGCTGCGCGCGCCGGGAAAGGCCGCCTCGCATTCCGGATCGAGGCTGACGGTGATGCGCGGCATGACGGCGCGGATCGCGGGGTCCGTCAGGCGCTCGGGCGCGAAGGCGTCGAGCCGCACGCCGCCGTAGAGCATGATGCTGGCGATGGTGAACTGCGTGGAGAAGCGCGCCTCCTGCTCCGTCGTGATGGCAGGCCGGTCGCAGACATTCTTCGTCGCGGCATAGCCGCCCACATGCAGCGCCGCCACATCCTCGGCCGTGAAGCCGTGTTCGCGCTGCAAGTCGCGCGTGGCGTCCAGCGCGGCGAAGATATGGCCGCAGCAGCCATGGTTCTTCACCGTCATCTGCGTGATGGTGAGCGGCCGGCCGATGGCGGCGATCGCCTTGTCCCACTTGCCGGTATCCTCGCTGGTCGCCGCCGCGAAGCCGGCCGGGCCGTGCAGCACATCGAGCGCGCCGGTCATCCCCTCGCGCGCGGCCATGGCGGCGAGCGCGCCGGCTTCCGCCGCGTGGCCGGGATGCAGCGGCTTGCTCATGCCATCGCCGCGAAAGGCCTGCTGTAAGCCGCCCGCCATGGTGGCCGCAGTGGCGATCGCATGGGCCGTCTGCGTCGCGTCGCAATCCAGCAGGACAGCGACCGCGGCCGCCGCGCCGAAGGTGCCGACCGTGCCCGTGGTGTGCCAGAAATCATAATGCGAGGGCTGAACCGCCTGCGCGATGCGGCAGGAGACCTCGTAGCCCGCGGTCATCGCACGCAGCAGCGCCGCCATGTCCGTCCCGTGCGATTGCGCGGCGGCCAGCGCGGCGGCGACGGTCGGGCAGCCCGGGTGATAGACGCCCCAGCGCCAGATGTCGTCGAACTCGACGATATGGCTGGCCGTGCCATTGATCAGCGCGGCGTGGCGCAGCCCGGTTCGCGCGCCATCCACATAGGAGACGGCGCGCCCCGCGCCGCGCTCGCCGGCCAAAGCGCGGGCCATGAGCGTGGCCGGCGCCAGGCGGCAGCCGGGCAGGAGGGCCGCGAACCAATCAATCAGCGCGCGGCGCGCCGCATGCTCCACCTCGGCCGGGAGCTGCGCGCTGCGCCACCCGGCCGCGTGGTCGGCCAGGGCGAGGAGCGGGTTCAACGGTTGCTCCGCAGCACTTCCTTGTTGATCACCATGTCCACATCCACATCGCCCTTGAAATGGCGAATGATGGAGTCCGCGCAGGAGAGGCCCATGCGCCGCATGCCCTGCACGGTCGCCGCCGCCGTGTGCGGCGTCATCACCACATTGGGCGCTGACAGCAGCGGGTTTTCCTTCGCCAGGGGCTCATCCCAGAACACATCGAGGCCGGCCGCCGCCACATGGCCGCTGCGGAGTGCCGCGGCCAGCGCCTGCTCCTGCACCAGCGTGCCGCGCGCGGTGTTCACGAGGCGTGCGCCGGGCTTCATGGCGGCGAGGAATTCGGCGTTCACCATGCCGCGATTCTCGGCGTTGGACGGGCAATGCATCGTCACCCAATCGGCCTGGGCCAGGCCTTCCTGCATGGTCTTGGCGTAGCGGAAGCCCGCACCCTTCACCGTGTTCATGGCGACATAGGGGTCATGCACGACCACATCCATGCCGAAGGCGGCAGCCAGCCGCGCGACGCGCCCGCCGATGCGGCCGAAACCCACCACCAGCAGCGTCATGCCCGAGAGGTCCCAGGTGGTGGGCGCCTCCACGCTGCTCCATTTGAAAGCGCGGGTGTTGGCATCATAGGTCTGCACTTGGCGGGCGATGGTGAGCATCATCATCATCGCGTGCTCGGCGACGCTCAGCGCATTGGCATCCGCCGTGACGGTGAGGGGAATGCCGCGCTTGGTCAGTTCCGGCACGTCCACCTGATCATAGCCCACGCCATGCCGCGCCACGATGGCGAGCTTGGGCGAGAAGCTCAGGAAATCCGCGTTGATCGGCGTGGCGCGGACGATGATCGCCTCGGCGCGCTCCATGGCCTTGACGAGATTCTCGCGGCTGGTGTCGTGCACCGTCTCGACGGTGAAGCCGGGCTCGGCCTTGAGCGCCGCTTCGGCATCGGGGTGGAGGGAGCGCAGCAGGACGACGTGTGGCATTTTTCTTCCTTCAAGTAAGGGGCTCCGCCCCTTGGACCCCGGCAGGAAACTCAGTTTCCTGCACCTTCGACAAATATGGGTGCAGGGAACGTGTTCCCTGCTGGGGGAGCGCGAGGGGGCAAAGCCCTCTCGCAACTACGCCAGATGCGCGGCCGGCCCCATCAGATGCTCGCGCATCCGCGCCTGCAGGATCGCGCCTTCGCGCGGCGGCAGCACCAGCGGCTTGCTCGCCGGATCAATCTTCACCACAGCGAAGAACGGCCCCTCGCCCTTGCGGACCGCCGCCTTCAGCGCCACCACCTGTCCCGGCTCCGTCACCAGCATGGTGCGCTTTATGCCCGCGCCTTCCGCCATCTTCACCAGGTCCGTGCCGTGGCGCGTCGCCGTCTCCTGCATGCCGGTCTCGCCGTAATGCTCATTGTCCTGGACAACGATGGCGAGGTTCTTCGGCGCCTGGTGCGCGACGGTAGCGAGGCTGCCGATGCCCATCAGCATCTCGCCATCGCCGGTCAGCACCAGCACCTGCCGCTCGGGCTGCGCGAGTGCGAGGCCAAGGCCGATCATGGCCGCCCCCCCCATGCCGCCCCAGAGCGGGAAATTCTGCGGCCCATCGCCGACGGCCGTGATGTCCCAGGCGGGGGCACCCAGGCCCGCCACCACCAGCATGCCGCCGCGATCCTCCAGCAGCACGCGCGCCAGATCCCGCCGGTCGATCTTTCCGGATTCGCCCAAAGCCACCATGGCGATCAATCCTTCCCGAAGGTCTTGGCGCCGAGCAGGCGCTGGCCGAGCAGCGTCGCGGTCGGCCGGAACGTGTTGAAGGCGAGCTTGAGGGTGGCTTCCACGGTGGAGGCCACGTCTTCCGCCGCATCGGCGCGATGGACGATGGTGCCCATCGCCTCCAGCACCGCCTGGGTCGCCTGGCCCATGGGGATCTGCGCCGGATTGAACTCGCCGTAGTCGCCACGCATCGTGATGATCATCGGCATCGGCGTGCGATGAATGCCGGAGAGCGAGAGCATGTTGATGCAATTGCCCACGCCCGAGGACTGCATGAGCAGCACCGAGCGCTCGCCCCCCAGCCAGGCGCCCTGCATGAGGGCGATGCCCTCCTCCTCCGTCGTGAGCGTCACGACGCGCAGCGTGTTGTCGGCGAGGCAGCGCTTGATGAGGCGGGAATGCCCGGCATCGGGCACGAGCGCCACCTGCCGGACGTTGTATTGCTTGAGCAGGTCGTAGATGCGATCCGGCCAGTCGGCCGCCGCATCGGGCGCGCTTTCCACTTGGTGCTGGTCCATGAAGTTCCTCCGTTGGGCCAAGTTTCCGCCGCGATCCCGCGTCTGACAAGAGATGCACCCTTGATTTCCGCGCATCCCCCATGATTGAGAGGGGCATGCCCTTCCGCCACGCCATCGCCGGCACCTCCTATGTCTTCGCAGATCTGCGGACGCTGCTGGCCCGCGCCACCCCCTTCCGCTCCGGCGATGCGCTGGCCGGCGTGGCGGCCGGCAGCGCCGCCGAGCGCGTGGCTGCACAACGCGCGCTGGCTGACCTACCGCTGAAGCATTTCCTGAACGAGGCGGTGATCCCCTACGAGGCGGATGACGTGACGCGCCTCATCCAGGACAGCCACGACGCCGCCGCCTTCGCCCCCATCTCCCACCTCACGGTCGGCGGGTTTCGCGACTGGCTGCTGGCGGCCGGGCCCGAAGCGCTGGCGCCGCTCCGCCAAGGCCTGACGCCGGAGATGGTGGCCGCCGTCTCCAAGATCATGCGCATCAGCGACCTCATCGCGGTGGCGCCGAAATGCCAGGTGGTGACGCGCTTCCGCAACACGATCGGCCTGCCCGGCACGCTCTCGATCCGCTTGCAGCCCAACCACCCCACGGATGACCTGCGCGGCGTGGCCGCCAGCACGCTGGATGGCTTGCTGATGGGCGCGGGCGATGCCGTGATCGGCGTGAACCCCGCCACCGACAATATCGAGCAGGTGCTGGGCCTGCTCACCATGCTGGACGAGGTGCGCACGCGCTTCGACATTCCCACGCAAAGCTGCGTGCTCTGTCACGTCACGACAGCGCTGCTGGCGATGGAGCGCGGCGCGCCGGTGGATCTGGTGTTCCAGTCCATCGGCGGCACGCAGGGCGTGAATGAGAGTTTCGGCGTGACGCTCGGCCTGCTGCGCGAGGCCGAGGATGCGGCGCTCAGTCTCAAGCGCGGCACGCTCGGCCAGGACGTTATGTATTTCGAGACCGGCCAGGGCAGCGCCCTCAGTGCCGAAGCGCATCACGGCGTGGACCAGCAGACCATCGAGGCCCGGGCCTATGGCGTGGCGCGCGCTTATGCGCCGCTGCTGGTGAATTCGGTCGTCGGCTTCATCGGCCCCGAATACCTCTTCGACGGCAAGCAGATCATCCGTGCCGGGCTGGAGGATCACTTCTGCGGCAAGCTGCTCGGCCTGCCGATGGGGGTGGACATCTGCTACACCAACCACGCCGAGGCCGACCAGGACGACATGGACACGCTGCTGACCAGCCTGGCCGTGGCGGGCGTCACCTACATCATGGGCGTGCCGGGCGCGGATGACGTGATGCTGGCCTATCAATCCACCTCCTTCCATGACGGGCTTTATGCGCGCGCGGCGCTCGGCAAGACGCCCGCGCCGGAATTCGCGGCCTGGCTGGAGCGCATGGGGATCGGTGCGGGTGAGGCCATTCCAGCCAGCATGGCGCCCGCCTTGATCGGCCTCACATGAGCATCACGAAATGGTCAGACCTGCGCCGTTTCACCCAGGCCCGTGTGGGCCTGGGCCGCGCCGGCAACGCGGTGCCGACCGGTGCGCATCTCGACTTCCAGGAGGCGCACGCCGCGGCGCGGGACGCCGTCTGGTCCGCCCTCGACGTGGAGGCGCTGCGTGCCGAACTCGGCCCCGTGCCCGTGCTGCACAGCGAGGCCGAGGACCGGCGCACCTACCTCCTGCGCCCCGATCTCGGCCGGCGCCTGCGCGCGGCCGACCGGGAATCGCTGCCGCGCGCCGGGGGCACCGTCATCGTGGTGGCGGACGGGCTCTGTGCCTCCGGCGTGCAGCGCCAGGCGGCGGCAATGGTGCGCACGCTGGCCGCCGAATGGCCGGTCGTGATCGTGCAGCAGGCCCGCGTCGCCATCGGCGATGACATTGGCGAGGCGATGGGCGCGGAAGCCGCGGTGGTGCTGATCGGCGAGCGGCCAGGTCTCTCCGCGCAGGACAGCATGGGCATCTACCTCACCTGGCAGCCGCGCCGTGGCCGCACCGATGCCGAGCGCAACTGCATCAGCAATGTCCGCCCCGGCGGCATCGGCATGGAAGACGCGGCGGCCAAGGTGCATTGGCTGCTGCGCGGCGCGCGCGCGCTGGGAGCGACCGGCGTCGCACTGAAGGACGACATGACGAACACGCCGCTTCTGGGCTAGCCTCCGGCGCAACGAACCAACGGGAGGCAAGAACATGCGCTGGATCACCCTCATGCTCGCCGCGATGCTGGCCCTGCCGGCGGCGGCGCAGGCCCAAGGGGAGGCATACCCCAGCCGCGCCATCCAGCTCATCATCCCCTTCCCGCCCGGCGGCAACACGGACCTGATGGCCAGGGCACTCCAGGCCGAATTGTCGAAGGCGCTGGGCCAGCAGGTGGTGGCGGTCAATCGGGGCGGTGCGGCGGGGTCCATCGGCAATGCCGAGGTCGCGCGCGCGCGACCGGATGGCTACACCATCGGCATCTCGCCCAACAACGCCATCACCACGCAGCCCTTCCTGCAGAACGTGACCTACACGGCCGAGAGCTTCCGCTATCTCTGCCTGGTGTATGACAACCCGCAGGTGCTGATCCTGGGGCGCCAGGCGCCCTTCCGCGACTTCGCCGGCATGATCGCGCATGCGCGGACGGGGCGGGAGGCACTGGTCTTCGGCTCGCCCGGCGTGGGCAGCACGCAGCACATCCTCATCGCGCAGTTGCTGCGCGCGGCCGGCGTGGATGGGCTGAACGTGCCCTTCACCGGTGCCGGCCCCATGTCCCAGGCGGCCATGGCCGGGCAGATCATGGCCTTCGTCGAGGCCGCCTCCATCCCCGCCTCCACCGGCCTGCCGGTGCTGGCGGTGCTGGGCACACGGCGCATGGCGGCCCTGCCGGACGTGCCGAGCACGGGCGAGCTCGGCTACCCCATGGCGGGGACGACCTATGGCGGGCTGATCGCGCCGGCCGGCCTGCCCGACGCCATCGCCGAGACCATCGAGCGCGCCTGCCGCGCCGCGGTGACGAGCGAGGGCTTCCGCACCATCGCCGAACGCCTCAACGCCGTGCCGAGCTTCCAGACCGGCGCCGAATTCCGCGCGCGCTTCATCGCAGAATCCCAGGTGAACCGCGCGCTGCTCGCCGATCTCGGGATCCAGCGGCAGTAATGGCGCTCACGCTCGATCCGCTGCTGCTGGAGGAGGATTTCCTCCGCGCCTCGGGCCCGGGCGGGCAGAACGTCAATAAGCTGGAGACAGCCGTCCAGCTCCGCTGGCGCGCCGCCGAGGCCGGGCTGGATGAGCGCATCTTCGTGCGCCTCAAGACGCTGGCGGGCCGGCGGATGACGAAGGATGGCGTGATCATCATCGCCGCGCAAACGCACCGCACGCGGGAGCGCAACCGCGAGGATGCGCTGGCCCGCATGCAGGAATTGCTGGACGAGGCGGCCAAGCCCCCGCCCCCCAAGCGCCGCAAGACCAAGCCGACCAAGGGCTCGCAGACGCGCCGCATGGACAGCAAGACCAAGCGCGGCACGACCAAGAAACTGCGCTCCGGCCCTATTTCGGATTAATTGACGGCACGACGGCTGCGCCGTCGCGCCCCTCAGACGCCGGGCGGGCCGGCTCCGCGGCCCTTGGCTTCGCCGCATCAGCGGCGGCGCGCATTCGCGCTCTCGGCCCTTCGGGCCGCAGGCCAGGCTTTGCAGCGGACGGCGCTTCGCCCAAACTCGTCCCACAGAACGAGGGAAACGCATCATGGCCAAGGCTCGCCGCGTCATCATCACCTGCGCCGTCACCGGCGCCATCCACACGCCCAGCATGTCACCGCATTTGCCCATCACCGCGGCCGAGATCGCCGAGGCCGCGATCGGCGCGGCGGAAGCGGGTGCCGCCATCGTCCACCTGCATGCCCGCAACCCCGAGGATGGCCGGCCCGACCAGTCGCCAGAGGCCTTCGCGCCCTTTCTCGGCATCATCAAGCAGGCCAGCAATTGCGTGGTGAACATCACCACTGGCGGCGCGCCAACCATGACCATCGAGGAACGCGTGCGCCCCGCCGCCCTGCACAAGCCGGAGGTGGCCTCGCTCAACCTGGGTTCGATGAATTTCGGCCTGTTCGGCATGCTGAACCGCTTCAAGGAGTTCAAGCATGAGTGGGAGCCCGCCTACCTCGCGAACAAGGACATCATCTTCCGCAATTCCTTCCAGGACATCGAGTACATCCTGACAACCTGCGCCGGGAACAACACGCGCTTCGAGTTCGAGTGCTACGACACCTCGCACCTCTACAACCTGAAGTATTTCTTCGATCAGGGCCTGGTGAAGGCGCCGCTTTTCATCCAGACGGTGTTCGGCCTGCAGGGCGGCATCGGCGCGCATCCGGACGATGTGATGCACATGAAGCGCACGGCGGATCGGCTGTTTGGCGACAACTACCAGTGGTCGGTGCTGGGTGCGGGCGCCAACCAGCTCAAGATCGCCGCCATGGCGGCGGCCATGGGCGGCAATGTGCGCGTGGGGCTGGAGGACAGCCTCTGGGCCGGGCCTGGCCGCCTCGCCACCAGCAATGCCGAGCAGGTGCGGCTGGTGCGCCAGATCATCGAGGGGCTGGGCCTGGAGGTCGCGAGCCCGGATGAGGCTCGCGAAATCCTGTCCCTCAAGGGCGGCGATCAGGTCGGCTTCTGATCGCCGAAGGCGGGGCGCTCAGCGCCCCGTCCATTGCGCGGGGCGCTTGGCGAGGAAGCTCGACACGCCCTCGGCGAAATCGGCGCTGGTGAAGCACATCTCCACGAGGTCATCGCCATGGATCTCGCGCAGCGGCGCGCGCAGGCGGCGCATCGCCTCCTTGGTCGCGCGCATGGTCAGCGGGGCGTGCTGCGTCAGCGTCGTCGCCAGTTCCACCGCGCGGGCCTGCAGCGCCGCATGATCCGGCAGGATCTCGCTGAGCAGGCCCACCTGCTTCATCTCCTCCGCGCCCAACAGCCGCGCGGTGTAGACCAGGTCCATCACCCGCGTCGGGCCCATCATCGTGGCCAGCCGCGCGTAATTCGCCATGGAAAGGCAATTGCCCAGCGTCTTCGCGATCGGGAAGCCGAAGCGCGCATTGGCCGCGCCGATGCGCAGGTCGCAGACCGAGGCGATGCCCGCCCCACCGCCTGTGCAGGCGCCCGCGATGGCCGCGATGGTCGGCTTCACGCAGGTCTCGAGCGCGGTCATGATCCGATCGATTTTTTCCTCATACGCGAGGGCATCCTCGGCCGTGCGGAAATTGGTGAACTGGCTGATGTCGGTGCCGGCGGCGAAGGCCTTTTCCCCCGCGCCGGTGATGACGATGACCTTCACGCTGTCATCCGTGTTCGCCTCGGTCGCGAGCTTCGCCAGCCCCTCATACATCGGGAAGGTCAGCGCGTTGCGCGCCTGCGGGCGGTTGAGCGTGACGAAGACGATGCCATCGCGGCGCTCGATCAAAAGCTCATCGGACATGGCGGGAATCCCTCGGTTGTTTCCCGGGGAGGGTTGCAGCGAACGGCGCGCGGTGGAAGATGCCCCCCGAAAATCCGGAGGCCCACGCCATGATGCCCTTGTCCCGCTTCACCGTCCTCGACCTCACCCGCGTGCGCTCGGGCCCCACCTGCGTGCGGCAGCTCGCCGACTGGGGCGCCAATGTCGTCAAGATCGAGGCGACGGATGAGGTGGACACCAGCAAGGGCATGGGCGGCGAGCGCCATGGGCCCGATTTCCAGCTGGTCCATCGCAACAAGCGCGGCATGACGCTGAACCTGAAATCGGCCGAGGGGCGGGCCACCCTGCACCGCATGGTGGAGAAGGCCGATGTCGTGGTGGAGAACTACCGCCCCGACGTGAAGGCGCGCCTCGGCCTGGATTACGAGACGCTGTCGAAGATCAACCCGCGCATCGTGCTGGGCTCCATCTCCGGCTTCGGCCAGACCGGGCCCTATGCCAAGCGCCCGGGCTTTGACCAGATCGCCCAGGGCATGGGCGGGCTGATGTCGGTCACCGGCCTGCCGGGCCAGGGGCCGGTGCGCGTCGGCATTCCCGTGGCGGACCTCACCTCCGGCCTTTATTGCGCGCTCGGCATCATGGTCGCGCTGCTGGACCGCGAGGTCACGGGCAAGGGCCGCTGGGTGCATGTCAGCCTGCTCGAAGCCATGATCGGCATGATGGATTTCCAGGCGACGCGCTGGACCATGAAGGGCGAGGTGCCGCAGCAGGCCGGCAATGACCACCCGACCACGACCCCCACGGGCCTCTTCCAGACCACGGATGGCGTGGTGAACCTGGCCGGCGGCGGGCAGAACATGTGGGAGCGCATCGTCGCCGTCCTCGGCATCGAGGAGGCGGCGAAGGACCCCGATGTCGCCACCGACAAGCTGCGCAGCAAGAACCGCGTGAAGACCAACGCCATGCTGCAGGCCGTGATCGGCACCAACACCAGCGAATACTGGGTGAGCCGCTTCAACGAGTCCGGCGTGCCCTGCGGCCCCGTCTATTCGATGGACCAGGTCTTCGCCGACCGCCAGGTGCAGCACCTGGGCATGGAAATGCCGGTGGAGCACCCGGTCCTCGGCACCATCAACACGGTCCGCGCGCCGATGCAGATCGAGGGCGTGGAATGCGCCCGCCGCCCGACGCCCGAGCGCGGCGAGCACACAGACGAGGTGCTGGCGGAATTCGGTTTCTCGGCCGAGGAGATCGCGGTCCTTCGCGCGCAAAAGGCGATCTGACGTGAAGATCACGTCCATCCGCCAAGGCGTGGTGCCGATCAGCAGCGCCATCGCCAATGCCTATATTGATTTCTCCAAGATGACAGCGAGCGTCGTCGCCATCACCGTCGAATCCGGCGATGGCCGCAAGGCGACCGGCTATGGCTTCAACAGCAATGGCCGCTACGCCCAGCCCGGCCTGCTGGCCGAGCGCTTCATCCCGCGCCTGGAAGAGGCCGGCGAACTTCCCGCCCATGAAGATGGCGGCTTCGACCCCACGCCCGCCTGGACGGCGATGATGAAGAACGAGAAGCCGGGCGGCCATGGCGACCGCTCGGTCGCCGTCGGCGTGCTGGACATGGCGCTCTGGGACGCGGCGGCGAAGCTGGCGGGCGTGCCGCTCTGGAAGCTGCTCTCCAACCGCTACAATGCGGGGCGCCACGACGCCACGGCCTGGGTCTATGCGGCGGGCGGCTACTACCACCCCGGCAAGGATGTGGAGGGCCTGGTCGAGGAGATGAAGCGCTACCTCGGCATGGGCTATTCCGTGGTGAAGATGAAGATCGGCGGCTCGCCCGGCATGCCCCTGCGGGAGGCGCTGCTGCTCGATCTCAGCCGCATCGAGGCGGTGCTGAAGCTGCTGGATGGCGATGGCTCGCGCCTTTGCGTCGACGTCAACGGCCGCTTCGGCCTGCATGCGGCGCTGAGCTATGGCGCGGCCATCCAGGGCTTCGGCCTGCGCTGGTATGAGGAGCCGCTGGACCCGCTGGACTATGCCACCCACGCGACGTTGGCCGAAAACTATGGCCCTCCGCTCGCCACCGGCGAGAACCTGTTCAGCATGCTGGACGCCCGCAACCTGATCCGCCATGGCGGCCTGCGCCCCGACCGCGACATCCTGCAATTCGACCCGGCGCTGTCCTATGGGCTGGTCGAGTATCTCCGCACGCTGACCATGCTCCAGGAGCACGGCTGGTCGCCGCGCCGCTGCGTGCCGCATGGCGGGCATCAGTTCGCGCTGAACATCGCAACCGGCCTCGGCCTCGGCGGCAATGAGAGCTATCCGGAGGTCTTCGCGCCCTTTGGCGGCTTCGCCAGCGGCGTACCGGTGCAGAACAGCCGCGTCGCCATGCCGGATGTGCCAGGCATCGGCTTCGAGGTGAAGAACGACCTCTGGGCCGTGCTGAAGGACCTCTGACCGCCGTCCTGGCGTGGCCTGCTTGCATCCGGCCCCGCTCTGGCCAGATGATAGGGACTGAAATCCCGCCACCCGCCCCGATTCGCGGGGAGGGCCCTAGGAACCGTCGGACCCAACGATGCCGCCGCTGTCCACCCCCTTCCTGAGCCGCCGCCAGGCCGTGCTGGGCGCGCTGCTGCTGCCGCCGGCGCTCGCCGGCTGCGGCAGCGGCTCCGCCGTGGCCCAGCGCGGCCTGCTGCCCGACTTCGCCGACCTCGCCGAGCGCGTGCTGCCGGCCGTGGTGAACATCGCCGTCAGCGGCGAGCAGAATGTGACGCCGCCGCCCGAATTCCGCGGCACCCCCTTCGAGCGCTATTTCCGTGGCCGGCGCGAACGGGTGCAGGGCGCGGGCTCGGGCTTCGTCATTGACCCCTCCGGCCTCGTCGTCACCAACAACCATGTGGTGGGCCAGGCCCAGCGCGTGACGGTGGGCGTGCAGGGCGGGCAGGAGCTGACGGCCCGCGTCATCGGCGGCGACGAGTTGACCGACCTCGCGCTGCTGCGCGTCGAAAGCCGCACGCCGCTGGTCGCCGTCGCCTTCGGCAGCAGCGCCGCCATGCGGATCGGCCAATGGGTGCTGGCGGCGGGCAATCCCTTCGGGCTCGGCGGCAGCGTCACCTCCGGCATCGTCTCGGCGCGCGGGCGCGACATCGGCGCCGGCCCCTTCGACGATTTCATCCAGACCGACGCCGCCATCAACCCCGGCAATTCCGGCGGCCCGCTGTTCAACATGGCGGGCGAGGTGATCGGCATCAACACGGCCATCTACTCGCCCTCCGGCGCCAGCGCCGGCATCGGCTTCGCGACACCGTCGGACCTCGCGCGGCCGGTGATCGAGACGCTGCGCCGCGAAGGGCGCATGGAGCGCGGCTGGCTCGGCGTCTCCGTGCAGGATCTGGTGGCGGAGGACCCGCGGGCCAGCCGCCGCGCCGTGCTGATCGCGGGCGTGGAGCGAACGGGCCCCGCCGGGCGTGGCGGCCTGCGCGTGGGCGATGTGGTGCTGGCCATCAATGGCGAGCGGACCGAGACCTCGCGCGGGTTGATCCGCAGCGTGGCCGCGGTGGCGCCCGGGCAGAGCGTGCGCTTGACGGTTCTGCGGGACGGACGCACGCAGGAAGTGACATTGCAAGTGGGGCGCCGGCCCCCCGGCCCGGGATGAGGAAGCCCGGGATCCGTTTGAAGGACAAGACAAAATGATGCGCATCCTTCTGGTGGAAGATGACGTCGAGGTGGCCCGCTTCGTGAAGAAGGGCCTGCAGGAGGCCGGCCACACCGTCGAGCACGCGGCGAACGGGCGGGATGGCCTGTTCCTCGCCGCCTCCGAATCCTTCGACATGCTGGTGCTGGACCGCATGCTGCCCGGCGGCGTGGACGGCGTCCGCCTGGTCGAGACGCTGCGCCAGCAGGGCAACCGCACGCCCGTGCTGTTCCTCTCCGCGCTCTCGGGCGTGGATGAGCGCGTGAAGGGGCTGAAGGCCGGCGGCGACGACTACCTGGTGAAGCCCTTCGCCTTCGCCGAGCTGCTCGCCCGCGTCGAGGCGCTGGGCCGCCGCCCCTCCTCCGAGGCGCCCGTCACCAAGCTGCGCGTGGCCGATCTCGAGCTGGATCTGCTGAGCCGCACGGTGACGCGCGGCAGCCGCAAGATTGACGTCCAGCCGCGCGAATTCCGCCTGCTGGAGCACCTGATGCGCCATGCCGGCCAGGTGGTCACGCGCACCATGCTGCTGGAGAAGGTCTGGGACTATCATTTCGACCCGCAGACCAACGTGATTGACGTGCATGTCAGCCGCCTCCGCCAGAAGCTGGACAAGGGCTTCGACAAGCCGCTGATCCACACCGTCCGCAATGCCGGCTACATGATCCGGGCCGAAGCCTGAGCGGCCGGCTGGCCCCCCGCCCGGGGCAGCCGCCGCGCCTGCTGCAATCGGCGGGCTTCCGCTTTGCGCTGCTCTTCGTCGGCATCTTCTCGGTCGCCGCCGCCTTCCTGGTGGCGGTGCTCTGGTGGGCGACCGCCGGCGCGCTGGACCGGCAGACCATCGCCGCCATCCGCACCGACGCCTCCGCCCTGGTCGAGCGCTACCGCGACGCCGGCGCCCTGGGGCTGGTGGAGGCGATCGAGGAGCGCCTGGCCCTCGATGCCGAGAACGAGACCATCTACCTGCTGGTGAACGCTGAGGGCCTGCGCCTGGCCGGCAACCTCACCGCCTGGCCCACCGCCATCGGCGAGGAGGGCGTGTGGTTCCGCACCCGCATCCTGCATGATGGCGCGACCGCCGAGGCGCGGGTCCACCGCCGCGACCTGCCGGGGCTGCGCCTGCTGGTCGGCCGCGACGAGAGCGAGCGCGTCCAGCTTCGCCTGCTGCTGACGGAGGGCGTCGCCTGGTCGCTCGGCGCGGTGCTGCTCTTCGCCGGGATCGGCGCGGCGGTGATCCGGCGCGCGCTGCAGAACCGCATGCGCCCGGCCGTCGCCACCGCGCAGGGCATCGCCGCGGGGGATTTCTCGCAGCGCGTGCCGATCTCCCCCCAGGGCGATGAGTTCGACCGGCTGGGCGCCACCATGAATGCCATGCTCGACCGCATCGCGGCCCTCATGGCCGGCATGCGCGGCGTGGCCGACGCCATCGCGCATGACCTGCGCACGCCCATCGCCCGCGCCCGCGGCAAGCTGGAGGGCAGCCTCGCCACCGCCGCGACCGAGGAGGAGCTGCGCGCCGCGGTGGAGGAAGGCATCGCCGACCTCGACAACATCACCCGCATCTTCCAGGCCCTGCTGCGCATCGCGGAGGCCGAGGCCGGTGCCCGCCGCGCCGCCTTTGCGCCGCTCGACCTGCCCGAGGTGCTGCGGGACGCCGCCGAATTCTACGAGGCGATGGCCGAGGCGCGCGAGCAGGCGCTCGAGACCGACATGCCCGAGCACCTGCCGATGCTGGGCGACCGCGACCTGCTGCTCCAGGCGGTGGCGAACCTGCTCGACAACGCCATCAAGTTCACGCCGGCCGGCGGCGTGGTGCGGCTGACCGCCCGCCAGGATGAGCGCGGCATCGAGATCCCGGTGAGCGATTCCGGCCCCGGCCTCTCGCCCGAGGACCGGGCGCGCGCGATGGATCGCTTCTTCCGCGCCGATGCCTCGCGCAACCTGCCGGGCTCGGGCCTCGGGCTCGCGCTCGTCAGGGCGGTGGCGCAGCTCCATGCGGGCGAGGTGCTGCTGGCCGATGCCATGCCCGGCGCCAGCCCGCCCGGCCTCAAGGTCGCGCTGCTGCTGCGAGGCGCCGGGCTGGAGTCCAACGCGCCCCGGCCCAATCTTCCATGATCGCGCCCTCCATGACGCGGCCTTCCATGACCAAGGCTTCACCGGCGGCCCACCCCGCCGAGACGCCGCACGGCGCATGTGTCAGGGATGCACCGCTTCGCCACCCAGGCCTTGATGCTGCAGCTGATGCTCCTGTTGCCCGGCCACGCCTGGGCCGATGAGGGTCCGTCGCGCACGACCACCGACAATGCCGAGTATTGCGAGGCACTTGCCGCCCGCCTCGCCGCGCTCCCGGCGCCGATCAGCGATGCCCCGCGCGAGCTGGGGGAGGAAGGCAAGCGCCTTTGCGCCTCGGGCCATGTGCGCACCGGCATCGCCAAGCTGCGCCGCGCCCTGCGGGCCACGCGGGCCGAGATGCGCAGCGATTAGGCCGAACCCGGCATGAGCCCGGGCTTCCTCCCCCTCGCGCTCTCCGGCGCTGCGGCCACCTGCGTGGGCATCGGCCTCGCGCGCTTCGCCTTCGTGCCGCTGTTTCCGGCCCTTGTGACGGCGGGCTGGGTGACGGGGGCCGAGGCCGGGCTGCTCGGCGCCGCAGCGCTGGCCGGTTATGTCGGCGGTGCCATGGGCGCACAGGCGCTCGGCCGGCGCATCGGCACGCGGCCGGCGCTGGCGCTGGGCATGGCGGGCGCACTGGTCTCCCTGCTCGCTTGTGCCGTGCCCGGCGGCCTCATGTGGTTGCTGCCGTGGCGGCTGCTGGCGGGGCTCGCGGGCGGGGTGCTGATGTCGCTGGCCGGCCCCGCCATCCAGCGCGCCGTCCCGCCGGAGCGGCGGGGCGCGGCCTCCGGCGTGGTGGTGAGCGGCGTCGCGGGCGGCATCGTGCTGGGCGCGGCCCTGCTGCCGCCGCTGCTGGCTTCGGGGCCCAGTGCCGGCTGGCTTGGCCTCGCCGCCCTCACCGCGCTGCTCTGGGCCTTCGCGCAGCGGCGCTTCCCGCGCGACCCAGGCGGGCAAATGGCCGCGCAGCCCGTGCCGCATGTGCCGGGGCTGATGCTGGCCTATGCGCTCTCCGGCGCGGGGATGGTGCCGCACATGGTCTACCTGGCCGATCTCGCCGCGCGGGGCTTCGGCCTGGGCATCTTCGCCGGCAGCGGGATGTGGCTGGTCTTTGGCCTGGGCGCGCTCGGCGGCACGCTGCTGGGCGGGCGCCTGGCGGACCAACTGGGCGGGGCACGCGCGGCGCGGCTCTGGCTCTGGGTGCAGGCGGTGGCGCTGGTGCTGGCGCTGGTCCCCTGGTGGCCCGCCTTGGTGCTGGCGGCTGCCCTCGGCGGCTTCGCGGGCGTCGGCGTTTCGGCGGTGACGCTGGCCTGGGCGCGCGAGGCGGCGGGGCCCGCGGCCGGTGGGCTCTGGGTCAAGGCCACCATCGCCTATGCGCTGGCGCAGGCCGGGGCGGCCTTCGCCCTGGCGGCCGTGTTCGGCTGGACGGGCGAAAGCCACGCGGTGGTCTTTGCCCTGGGTCTTCTGCTCTCGGGCCTCGCGATCCTCGCAGCCCGCCGGCCCTGAGCCCGGCTCAGGGCTCCTGGAAGGCGCGGTGGAAGCTGTCCACCACGGGCTGGGTGATGTAGCGCCAGAAGGTGCGGCTGCCGAGCTGGATATGCGCCTCCACCGGCATGCCCGGCGTCAGGAAGACGGCGGGCAGCCGGGCCAGTTGCTCGGCGTCAATGCGGATATGCGCGCGGTAGTGGCTCATTCGCGTCTGCGGATCCACCGTGATGTCCGGCGCCACGAAGCTCACCTCGCCATGCAGGAAAGGAACGAGGCGCTGCTTGAAGGCGGGCAGGCGGATTTCCGCCGGCAGGCCGGTGAAGACCACGTCAATGTCCATGGGCTGCACCTGCACCTCGGCGATCAGCCGGTCCCGCACGGGCACCAGCTCCATCGCCGGGTCGCCGGGGCGAAGCACGGCGCCCAGGTTGAAGACGCGCAGGTTGACGATGGTGCCGTCCTCGGGCGCGACGATGTCGCGGCGGGTGGAGATGTCGGATGCGGCGCGCAGCCGCTCCTCCACCTCGGCCAGGCGGCCCACCACTTCGCGCAGCTCGGTGCCGACCTCCTGCATGCGTTGGTCCGTCGCCTGGCGGGTCTGGCTCTCCGCTTCCTCGACGGAGGCATTGGCACGGCGGATCTGGCCGGTGAGGTCGGCGATCAGGCCCTCGGTGGCGGCGAGCTGGCGTTGCAGCGCCAGCAGCTCGGGCAGGCGGGCCAGGCCCTGCTGCACCAGGCCGCGGCGCATCGCCTCCTCCTGCACCAGGAGCGTGAGCTGGCGCCGGGCCGCCTCGATCTGGCCCTCGGCCGAGGCGATGGTGCCCCGCGCCTGCTCGCGCCGGTTGGTGAGGACATTGAGCTGGCTGGCGAGGCTCGCCTGCCGCGTCTGGAACAGGGCGCGCTGCCCGGCCATCGCTTCGGTCGCGCGCGGCTCGCGTGAGTTCACCAGCTCGGGCGGGAAGGTGATGCCGTCGGCGCTCCGCAGCTCGGCCACCAGCCGCGCCTGCTGCGCCAGGAAGGCATCGCGCTGCGCGACGAGGCCAGCGACGGCCGAGCCGGACTGCACGTCATCGAGGCGCATCAGCACCTGGCCCTCGCGCACCTGGTCGCCGTCGCGCACCATGATCTCGCGCACCATGCCGCCCTCGAGATGCTGCAAGGTGCGGCGCGTGCCTTCCACCTTGATCATGCCGGGCGCGATCGCGGCCTCGGAGAGCGGTGCCAAGACGGCCCAGGCCATGAAGCCGCCGAAGAAGCCGAACATGACGAGCAGACCGAACAGCACCACGCCCCGCGTGCGCGGCGCCTCGGGCTCGATCACCGGCGGCGGCGGCGGTGGAAGGGCGACCGGGCGGGGAACCGGGAGCTGGCGGTCGGTGGTGTCGAGCATCAGGCGCCACCCCCGGCGGCGGAGGCGAGCTGAACCGGGCGCGGCGGGCCGGAGAGGCGCTTCAGCACCTCGGCCCGCGGGCCGAAGAGCTCGGCCGCGCCATCCTTCATCACCAGAACCTTGTCCACCTCCTGCACCAAGGCGGGCCGGTGGGAGACGAGCACGACGGTGACGCCCTGCGCCTTCAGCCGCTGCAAGGCGCGGCCGAGGGCCGCCTCGCTGTCACCATCTAGGTTGCTGTTGGGCTCATCCAGCACCACGAGGCGGGGCGAGCCGAACAGCGCGCGCGCGAGGCCGACGAGCTGGCGTTGCCCGCCCGAGAGATGCGCGCCGGCATCGCCGATCTCGGTCTCGTAGCCGCCCGGCAGGCGCAGGATCATCTCATGGCAGCCGGCGAGCTTCGCGGCCTCGAACACCACCTCGGGCTCGGCCTCGGAGAGGCGGGCGATGTTGTCGAACACCGTGCCCTCGAACAGCTCCACATCCTGCGGCAGGTAGCCGAGGTAGCGGCCGAAATCCTCGCGCTGCCAGAGGAAGACGTCAGCGCCGTCGAGGCGCACCGCGCCCGCGGTGGGGGGCAGCGTGCCGATCAGCATGCGGACCAGCGTGGTCTTGCCCGCCGCCGAGGGGCCGATGATGGCGAGGCTCTCCCCCGCCGCCAGCGCGAAGCTCACGCCCTTGATCATCGAAACGTTCTGGCCGGGGAAATTGTAGCTGACACGCTCGACCGAGAGATGGCCCTGCGGCGCGGGCAGCGGCATGCCGGCCGGCCGCAGCCGCGGCATGGTGAGGAAGACCTTGAGGCGGCGCAGCGCAGCGCGCGCCTGCACGAGCTGCTTCCAGGAGCCCACCACCTGCTCGACCGGCGCCAGGGCGCGGCCCATCACGATGGAGGCGGCGATGGAGGCGCCAGCCGTCAATTCCTGCTGGAGCACGAGCCAGGCACCGAGGCCGAGCACGGCCAGCTGCACGGCAAGGCGGAAGAACTTGATCAGCGCCAGGATGATGGCGGCACGGTCGGCCGCCGTCTCCTGCGGGGCCTGCGCGCTGCTCAGCACGCCGCGCCAGCGCCGCAGCACGGCGGGCATCATGCCCATGCTGTCAATCACCTCGGCGTTGCGCGCGATCGCCTCGGCGCGGCGATGGCCCTGCATGGCGGCGACGCCGGCGGTCTGCAGCGCCTTGGACGTCACCGCCTCATTCGTCAGCGTCAGGATGAAGAGGATGATGGCGCCGCCCAGCGCGAGCCAGCCCAGCATCGGGTGCAGCAGGTAGACCAGGCCGATATAGACGGGCACCCAGGGCAGGTCGAAGAGTGCCAGCATGCCGGGCGAGCCCAGGAAGGCGCGGCACATGCCGAGGTCGCGCAGCGCCTCCATGCGGTAATTGCCGCCGCGGAGCTGGCCTTCCACCGCGCGCATGAAGCCCTCGGGCGCCACGCGATGCTCCACCCAGGCGGCGATGCGCTGCATGATGACGCTGCGCACCGCTTCCAGCATGGCGAGGATCATCAGCGCGAAGATCGCGACGAGCGTAAGATAGAGCAGCGTGTCGGTGTTGCGCGTGGCCAGCACGCGGTCGAACACCTGCATCATGTAGATCGAGACGGTGAGCTGGAGCAGGTTCACCACGCCCGAGAAGGCGCCGACCAGCCAGAATTGCCGGCGGCAGACGGCCAGCGCCTTGCCCAGCGGCGTCTCAGCGAGCGGCAGGGGGCCGCGGGCAGCCTGGGAGCCGCTCATGCGCGCCAGCCCGTCTGCATGGCCTTCGGATCCAGTCGAGACATCACTTCCGCACCTTTTCCACGCCGCGTGGAACCCAAAACCTTCAGGCCATCACTGCCCACCGCGCGCCCGGCCGACGGCCCGCAACCGGGCCGGCCCAGCGGGTCGCTTGCCGGTCAGAGCGGATTTCACGAAATCCTGCCGGGAGCATCCCGTTCGGCGGCGGGAAGCCCGCCTGCGGAACTGCCTTGAGCTTGAGCAGGGCGCTTTAAGTATTAAACAATCTGGGCGCCTTCTGTCCAGGAAATCCGCCCCCGGGGTGGTTGATAGCGGATCAGAGAATCAGCCATTCCGGCAGGGGAAGGACGGCCAAAACAGGGGGCATTCCGGCATCCGGCCCGAAGGCCAGGGCCGCGGGCTCCAAAAGGGGCGGAGGGAAGGCCGGCGCGGCCTCGAAGTGGGGGGGGGTTCAGGCCCCTCGGTGACGGGCAGAAAGCAGGTCTCGACCGGCTGGAGGCTGACCAGCAGCGCCGCGAGCTCGGCCCCATGGCGGGAACTGTCCCACGGCGCGCTCACCCAGGACCATCCGTGCGGCTGCGGCGGCGCGTCGAAACTGAGCTGGAGCGAAAGGGCAGCGCTCGCCGCCGGCGCCGTGGCCAGCCATTCGGACATGCTCCATTCGGAGATGCCCCATTCGGGCCCGCCCCAAGGCGCGCGGCCGGGGGCCGTATTGGCCAAGTTCATGCCGGAAATCCTTTCCTGACAAACCGCGGGGCTGGCCGGGATCGGAAGCGGCCAGCACGGGGGGACGGACCCCCGCCTGGGCAGATTGCCGCCGCGCTGGTTGCGAAACCGCTAATGGCCGCGTGGAAAGGCGCCGTCAGGCGCGGATGAAGCCACCCGCCAGCACGCGCCGCCCGTCATACAGCACCGCCGCCTGCCCCGGCGCGGCAATGCCGGGCTCGTCCGGCATGAGCGTCAGCGTCGCGCCATCCCATTCGGCGGTCATCGGCGCCGGCGCCTCGCGCCCGCGCAGCTTGGCCGCGCAGCGGAAGGCGCCGGCAGGCGGCGCGACCAGCCAGTTCACCTCACCCACCGCGATCCGCGCGCGGGCCAGCGCCCGGCGATGCGCCACCACCACGCGGCGGCGCGGCGCGTCGAGCTGGGCCACGAACAGCGCCTCCTCATCTTCGCGGCGCGAAAGGCCGAGGCCGCGCCCCTGCCCCACCGTGTAGCGCGCGAGGCCGCGATGCTGGCCGAGGACGCGGCCTTCGGTGTCCACGATCTCGCCGGGCTCCAGCGCCTCGGGCCGGAACTTCGCGACGACATCGGCATAGGTGCCGGTGGGGACGAAGCAGATGTCCTGGCTGTCGGGCTTTTCCGCCACCGCGACGCCGAGCCGCGCGGCATGGGCGCGCACCTCGGCCTTGCTGGCGAAGCCGCCGAGCGGGAACAGGGTGCGCTGCAACTGCGCGCGGGTGGTGTGGGCGAGGAAGTAGCTCTGGTCCCGCACCGGATCGGCCGCCTGGTGCAGTTCCGCGCCCTCGGGGCCATCCAGCCTTTGGGCGTAATGGCCGGTGGCCAGCATCTCGCAGCCGAGATCGGCGGCGAGTTCCGTGAGGTCGTGGAACTTCACCGTCTGGTTGCAGCGGATGCAGGGGATCGGGGTCTCGCCGCGCGCGTAGCTGTCTGCGAAGTCCTGGATCACGGCGTCGCGGAAGCGCTGCTCCCGGTCCAGCACGTAATGCGGAATGCCCAGGTGTTCGGCGACATTGCGCGCGTCATGGATGTCCTGCCCCGCGCAGCAGGCGCCCTTCTTCTGCACGGCGGCGCCATGGTCATAGAGCTGGAGGGTGGCGCCGACGACGTCGTGCCCCTGCTCATGCAGCAGCGCGGCGACCACACTGCTGTCCACGCCGCCCGACATGGCGACGAGGATTCTCATGATGCCCTCAAACGCCGGGCGGCCCGCGTCCGCGGGCCTTGGCTTCGCCGCGCCACGGGTGCGCCGATGCCAGCGCGCAGTTGGGCGGCGCCGGCCGCGTCGCGGCCGGATTCGTCGGGGGAGGCTCTGTCAGCGGACAGCATCCAGCCCCTGCTGCCAGAACCCCTGCTCCAGCCGCGCCGCCATCGAGAAGTCGCGCAGCAGGGGGGCCACGCGCGCTTCGCCGCCATGGCTCACGCCCAGCGCGTCAATCCGCCGCGCTGCGGCTTCCGCCATGCGCTGGTAGCCTTCGCCGGCATAGCTCTCGATCCAGGACTGGTAGGGGTTGCCCACCACCATCCGCTTCGGATCGGCCATGATGCGCCGCGCCACCTCGGCATAGCCGACGGTGCAGGGCACGAGCGCGATCTCGAGGTCGAGGATGTCGCCCGCGAGACCCCGATCCAGCACCCAGCGGGTGTAGCTGACCGTCTCCAGCGTCTCCGGGATTTGGGTCACCTGCGTCTCGGAGAGGCCCCATTCGGCGCAGTATTTCAGGTGCAGCAGCGTTTCATCCAGGATGGCGAGGACGGCGGCCGCCTTGTCGCGCATCGCCTGCAGGCTCTCCCCCTTCACCACCGCCAGCGCCTTGGCGCGGGCGAAATGGATGAGAAACAGGTAGTCCTGGATCAGGTAGTGCTGGAAGGCCGCGAGCGGCAGCGTGCCGGCCGAGAGCTGCTGCACGAAGGGATGCCAGGTGTAGCCCGTCCAATCCGCGCCCGAGGCATCGCGCAGCCGGCGGAACAGCCCGCCCTCCGCGCCGAACTCCAGCGGATCCGCCGTGGTGAGATCAGCCGGCATTGCGGCTGCCGGAGGGCAGCTTGACCACGAGCCCGTCCAGCGCCTCGGTCATGATGAGCTGGCAGCCGAGGCGCGAGGTCTCCTGCAGGTCAAAGGCGAGGTCGAGCATGTCTTCCTCATCCTCGGTCGGCTCCACCAGCTTCGGGAACCAGGCGCTGTCCACGATCACATGGCAGGTGGAGCAGGCGAGGCTGCCCTCGCAGGCGCCTTCGATGTCCACGCCGTGGCGATGCGCGATTTCCAGCACGGAGAGGCCAAGCGCCGCCTCGACTTCGCGGCGCGTGCCGTCGCGCTCGATGAAGGTCATCTTCGGCATGGTTCGATACTACTCCGCGGCGTCCGGGGTTGAAGAAAGAATGGGGGTTGAAGCAAGGCGTTGCCAGGCGGCGCCGATCAGGGCGGCCGCGTGATCCATCTCGGCGGGCGAGGTAAAACGCCCCAGCCCAATCCGCAAGGTGGCCCGAGCCTCGGAATCGGGAATTCCCATCGCGCCCAGCACATAGGAGGGCGCGATCTCGGCGGAGGAACAGGCCGAACCGGTGGAAAGGCACAGCTCCGGCAGGGCGGCCAGCAGCGCCTGCGCCTCCACGCCCGGAAAGGTGAGGTTGAGGTTGCCGGCGACCCGGGCTTCCATCGTGCCGTTGATGCGCAGGCCCGGAATGGCGGTCATCAGCCCATCGAGCAGGCGCTGGCGCTGGCCCGTGATGCGCCCGGCATCGAGCATGCCCTCGGCCGCCGCGATCCGCGCCGCCTCGCCCATGCCCACCAGCAGCGGCGCGGGCAGGGTGCCGCTGCGCAGGCCGCGCTCCTGCCCGCCGCCGCTGAAGAGCGGCGTGAGGCGCACGCGCGGGCGGCGGCGGACATAGAGCGCGCCCACGCCCTTCGGCCCGTACATCTTGTGGCCGGAGAGCGAGACCAGGTCGGCCCGGATCTCCTCGACGTCGAGCGGGATGCGCCCGGCGGCCTGGGCGGCGTCGGTGTGGAACAGCGCGCCCGCCTCCTTCACCCGCGCGCCGATGGCGGCCAGGTCCTGCACCACGCCCGTCTCGTTGTTCACCGCCATGACCGAGACGAGCAGCGTCGGTGTTTCCAGCGCAGCGCGCAGGATATCGAGGTCGAGCAGCCCATCCGGCCCGACCGGCAGGATCACCGGCTCGAAGCCCTCGCCCGCCAGGTCGCGCACGGATTCGAGAACGCATTTGTGCTCGGTGGCCAGCGTGATGATGCGCTTCGGGCCGTCGGTTCCAGCAAAGCGTGCAGCACCCTTGATGACAATGTTGTTGGCCTCGGTGGCGCCGGAGGTGAAGATGATCTCGCGCGCATCGGCGGCGAGCAGCTCCGCCACATGGGCGCGGGCTTCCTCCACCGCCTCTTCCGCCGCGCGGCCCATGGCGTGCTCGACGGAATGCGGGTTGGCGAAATTCTCCTCCCACCAGGGGCGCATGGCGGCGAGCACGCGCGGATCGAGCGGCGTCGTGGCGTGATGGTCGAGGTAGATGGGGCGGTTCGGGCGCATGATGCCCGAGAGGTGGCCTGTCACGGCCGCTTCGGCAAGCCATCCACCTTGCGCTGGTTCAAGGACGCCGCGCGAAGGGCGTGCGAGGAGGAACAAAAGCCGGGAGAACAAACGTGCCCCCTATCATCCGCCACGACCCCCTGACCCTGACGTTGCATTGGCTCATCGCCCTGCTGATCGCCGCCGCCTATGTCACCAGCGACTGGGCCGAAGGACGGGGCGGGGCAGGGATGAACCTGCACGGCTCGCTCGGCCTGGCCGTCTTCGGGCTGAGCCTGGCGCGGATCCTCTGGCGCGGCTTCGCGCCACACCCTGCGCCGGTGCCCATGCCGCGGTTGATGGCCCGCATCGCGCATCTCACGCATGTCGCGCTCTATGTGGCGATGGTGGCCGCACCGGCCTTGGGCCTCGCGGCGCTCTGGGCGCGCGGGACGGAGCTCTCCTTCCTGGGTCTCCTCCCCCTGCCCTCGCCGATGACGACAAGCCGCGGCGTCCGGAACTTCCTGGAGGGCGCGCATGAGCTGGCATCCAACGCGCTGGTGGCGCTGGCCCTGCTGCATGCGGCGGCGGCGATCTTCCACCAATACGTCATGCGCGACCATCTGCTGGAGCGCATGACCCCGGGCGGCAAGGCCTGATGCGCCAGGTGGAAGCGCACCGGCTCGACCGCGCCGGCTGCCTGCGGGCCGCCGTGCTGGGCGCGAATGATGGGCTGCTTTCCACCGCCAGCCTCGTGATGGGCGTCGCCGCCGCCACCCCGGCGCCCGGGGCGGTGCTGCTGGCCGGCATCGCCGGGCTGACCGCCGGCGCCCTTTCCATGGCGGCCGGGGAATTCGTCTCCGTCAGCTCCCAGGCCGATCTGGAAACCGCCGAAATCGCCCGCGAGACCACCGAGCTCGCCACCATGCCCGAGGCGGAGCTGGCTGAGCTGGCGGCGATCTACCGCGCGCGCGGCCTGCCGCCCGAGCTGGCGCAGGAGGTGGCGCGGGAATTGATGGCAAAGGACGCGCTGGGGGCCCATCTGCGCGACGAGCTGGGCATCACCGAGGTCTCGACGGCGCGGCCCTTGCAGGCGGCGCTGGCCTCGGCCGCCGCCTTCGCGCTGGGCGGGCTGCCGCCCATCCTGATCGCGCTGATGGCGCCCGCGGGCGTCGTGCTGATGGCCGTGGGCGGTGCGGCGGTGCTGGGGCTGACACTCCTCGGCTGGCTGGCCGCCTGGGCAGGCGGGGCGCCGGCCGGGCCCAGCATCCGGCGCGTCCTGCTCTGGGGGCTGATCGCCATGGGCGTCACGGCCGGGGTGGGCGCGCTGGTCGGGCAGGCGGTGTAGCCGGGCCTCAGCCTCGCCCGGTCGAGCCGAAGCCGCCCGTGCCGCGCTGCGTCTCGGGCAGCACCACCACCTCTTCCCAAGCGGCGCGCGTCACCGGCGCGAAGATGGCCTGGGCGATGCGGTCGCCCCGCGTGATCGCGAAGGGCTCGGCCCCGGTGTTCAGCAGGATGACGCCGACCTCGCCGCGGTAGTCGCTGTCCACCGTGCCGGGCGCGTTCAGGACGGTCACGCCATGCTTGAGCGCCAGGCCCGAGCGCGGGCGCACCTGCATCTCGAACCCCTCGGGAATGGCCACCGCCAGCCCGGTCGGCACCAGGGCGCGGCCAGCGGGCGGGATCACCATCTCGCGCGCGGCCAGCAGATCCATCCCCGCCGCGCCCGGCGTGGCATAGGATGGCAGCGGCAGGCCCTCGGCATGGGGCAGGCGCTGCACCAGAACCTTCATGCCAGCTGCTCCGCGATGCGCGCGGCGAGCCGCGCCGCGACCTGTTCCTTGGGCATCCTCGGCCACTCCTCCACCGCTTCGGCGGTGACGAGGTGCACGGCATTCTCCGCGCCCCCCATCACATCGCCCGAGACGTCATTCGCCACGATCCAGTCGCAGCCCTTGCGCGCCAGCTTGTCCCGCGCGTGTGCCACCACATGCTCGGTCTCGGCGGCGAAGCCGATGACGAGGCGGGGGCGCTGCGCATGGCGCGAGAGCGTGGCCAGGATGTCCGGGTTCAGCGCCATGCTGAGCGTCGGCGCCTCCGCCCCCGGCTGCTTCTTCAGCTTTTGCCCGGCCTCCTGCGCCACGCGCCAATCGGCGACGGCGGCAGCGAAGATGGCGATGTCGGCCGGCAGGGCGGCCTCGCAGGCGGCCAGCATCTCCCGCGCCGTCTCGACGCGGCGGACCGTGACGCCGGGCGGGTCGGCCAGGGCGACGGGGCCACTGACGAGCGTGACGCGAGCGCCGAGCGCGGCCAGCGCGGCCGCGATGGCATGGCCCTGCTTGCCGCTGCTGCGATTGGCGATGTAGCGCACGGGATCAATCGGCTCATGCGTCGGCCCGCTGGTCACCAGCGCGTGCCGGCCCGAGAGCGGGCCGGAGGCGAGCAGGGTGCGGATGGCATAGGCGATCGCCTCGGGCTCGGAGAGGCGGCCGGGGCCGGATTCCGGCTCGGCCATCGGGCCATCCTCGGGGCCGATGAAATGCAGGCCGCGCTGAGCCAGGGTGGCGATGTTCGCGCGCGTCGCCGGATGCGCCCACATCGCCGGGTTCATGGCCGGCGCCACCAGCACCGGCGCGCGCGTGGCCAGCAGGATGCAGCCGGCGAGGTCCTCCGCCAGGCCCTGGGCCATCTGCGCGAGGCGGTTGGCCGAGGCGGGCGCGACCACCACCGCATCGGCCCAGCGCGCCAGGCGGATATGGCCGATTTCGGCCTCTGCCGCCCAGAGGTCATCCTGCACCGCCTCGCCGGTGATGGCGGCGAGCGATTCCTTGGTGACGAAGCGCGCACCGCCCGCGGTCAGCACGGCACGGACCGTGGCGCCCTCGGCGCGCAGCAGCCGGACGAGCATGAGCGCCTTGAAGGCGGCCACGCTGCCCGAGACGATCAACAGGATTTTTCGGCCGTGAAGCATGCGGCATTCTGCGCAGCAAATGCCCTTCCGGCGAAGCCCCCGCATGCCCGGCCGCACCGCGATGCCGCTGCGCCTGGTGGCTTGGCGGGGCCGCTCAAGCGCGGGCGGTGGCCCGGAACATCAGCAGCAGGCCCGCCAGGGTGATGGCGCCGCCCAGCAGGTCCCCCCAGGCCAGGCGCTCGCCCATGAAGCTCCAGCCGAGCAGCGCGGCCACCGGTGGCGCCATGAGTTGCAGCGCCGCCGCATTGGAGGCGCCGAAGCGGCGGATCACCACGAAGAACAGCGCATAGCCGGCCATGCCCACCGCGAGGCAGGAATAGACCATGCCGAGGATGACGGTGGTGCTGACGCTCGCGGGCGGCGTGCCGCCCAGGGCGGCCGTCAGCGCGATCAGCACGAGGCTCGCCACCGCCGTCTGGCCGAGATTGGCGGCCCAGGGGTCCATCCGGGCGCGGGCCGGCGCATAGGCCAGCACCCCCAACGCCTGGAGGAAGGCGCCGCAGAGCGCGAGGCCGATGCCCCAGGCCTCCGCCGCCTCCAGCCCATCGGCCGAGCGCAGCAGGCCGAGCGTGGCGACGCCGATCCAGCCGAGCGCCAGGCCAAGCCAGCCGCCGGGGCTCAGCCGCCTGCCCTGCCAGGCCTCGCCGAGGGCCACGAAAAGCGGCGCGCAGGCGGCCAGCAGCGCGACCAGCCCCGAGGGCACATGCGCCAGGGCAACCCAGGAGCAGGCGAGATAGCCGCCCATGCCGAAGGCGCCCATGAGGGCCAGGCGCCAGCGATCCTCCCCCACCGGGAAGGGCACGCGCCGCCAGCGCCAGATCAGCCAGAGCAGCGGCACCACGGCGACGAAGCGGATGGCCAGCGCCCAGAGCGCCGGCCATTCCAGCGCCACAAGGCGCGCCGCGTTGAAGGCGGAGCCCCACATCAGGACGTAGAGCGTGGCGAGGAAAAGGTTGATGGCGGCGGCCCGGTCGGTCTGCCGGCGAGGCTACCCGCCGAGGGGAAGCGTCAGCCCTGCCTTTGGCGCAGGGCAGCCTCGATGCGGGCCAGCGTCTCCTGCTGGCGGCGCAGCGCGATGCCAAGCCCGCCGATGGCGATCAGCGCGAGCGAGGAGACACCCCCCGCGCCCGCATAGAGCATCCGCGCGCGGGACCAGCCCTCACCGCCCCAGGGGGTCGCGCCCCAGGCGAGATGCAGGCAGGCCAGCAGCGCGAGGGCGCCGAACACCTGAAGCGTGCGGTGCAGGATCATCCGCCCCTCCTCACTGGCGGCGCGCCAAGGCGGCCTCCAGCGTGTTCTCGAGCAGGCAGGCGATGGTCATGGGGCCGACGCCGCCGGGAACGGGGGTGATGGCGGCGGCGCGCGGCAGTGCCTCGGCATAGGCGACATCGCCCACCAGCTTGCCATCCGGCAGGCGGTTGATGCCCACGTCAATCACGATGGCACCTTCGCGCACCCAATCGCCGCGGATCATTTCGGGGCGGCCCACGGCGGCGATCAGGATGTCCGCGCGGCGGCATTCATCCGGCAGGTCCCGCGTGCGGGAATGGGCGATGGTGACGGTGCAATCGGCGGCCAGCAGCAGCTGCGCCATGGGCCGGCCGACGATCTGGCTGCGGCCCACCACCACGGCGCGGGCGCCACGCAGATGGGCCTTCGCCTCGGCCAGCAGGTGCATGGCGCCGCGCGGCGTGCAGGGCACCAGCCCCGGCAGGCCGGAGGCCAGCCGCCCGGCATTGATCGGGTGGAAGCCGTCCACATCCTTCGCCGGGTCCACCGCCGCGATCGCCGCCTCGGCCCGGATATGGGCGGGCAGCGGAAGCTGGACGAGGATGCCATCCACCTCCGGGTCTGCGTTCAGCGCCGCGATCTCGGCCAGCAACTCGGCTTCGCTCGTGCTGTCCGGCAGGTGGCGGGTGCGCGAGGCGAAGCCGGCTGCCGTCGCGGCCTTGTCCTTGTTGCGGACATAGACGCCGCTGGCCGGGTCCTCGCCCACACGCAGCACGACGAGGCCGGGCTTGAAGCCCAGCCCCGCGATGCGGGTTGCGAGTTGGCCGCGCAGCCGCTCAGCGACCGCCTTGCCGTCGAGGATCTGCGTCATGGCTCAGAAATACAGCCCGAATTCGATCATGTAGCCCTTGATGGCGGCGACCAGCAGCATGGCGGCCTGGACCAGCAGCAGGACGACGAGGGGCGAGAGGTCAATGCCGCCGAGGTTCGGCAACCTGTTGCGCACCGGGCGCATGGCGGGCTCGGTCACCCGGTAGAAGAAGTCCGAGATGGTCCAGACCACGCGGTTGCGCGTGTCGAGCACGTTGAAGCCGATGAGCAGCGAGAGCACCGCCGCGATCAGGATGGCCCAGAAGAACAGGGTGAGCCCCGCCTGGACCAGGAAGAACAAGGCGTCGAGGATCATGGGCGTCGGCGCTCCGAAAAGGGACGGCGTGAGAGCTTCCTTGTCGCGGAAGGTCGCGGGGCCGGCAAGGGGGATGCCGTTTGGCGCGCCCGGGGCCCAGGGGGGACGCTTGACACCCCCGCCCCCATCCCGCATGACGCGCCCCGCAGACGGCGCGAAAGCGCCGGTCGTGTGGTGCGGGGCTGTAGCTCAGTTGGTAGAGCGCGTCGTTCGCAATGACGAGGTCAGGGGTTCGATTCCCCTCAGCTCCACCACCTTTCCCGACGAAATCGCCGCCCCTCAGTGATTGTGCCGGCTCTCGCCCCGCGTCTCCAGGATGTTGAGATAGAGCGTCGCGGCCTCCAGGCAGGCCCCGTTGCCCAGCTGCCCCACGGAATTGCGGTAGATCTCCTCCCACGGCGTCTTGTTGTGCAGCACCGGCGGCACCCAGGCCGCGCGGCGCGCGGCGAGCTCCGCCTCCGGGATCAGCACATCCACGCGCCGGGTCTTCAGATCAATCCGGATGCGGTCGCCATGTCGCAGCAAGGCGAGGCCCCCGCCCACCGCCGCCTCGGGCGAGACATTCAGGATGGAGGGCGAGCCCGATGTGCCGCTCTGCCGCCCATCGCCCATGGTGGGCAGCGCCCTGATGCCGGCTTTGATCAGGGCGGCGGGCGGCTGCATGTTCACCACCTCGGCCGAGCCCGGATAGCCCACCGGGCCGCAATTGCGGATCACCAGCACTGTCTTGTCATCAATGCCCAGCGCCGGGTCCTCGATGCGCGCGTGGTAATCCTCCGGCCCCTCGAAAACCGCGACCTTGCCTTCGAACACATCCGGGTCCTCGGAGAAGAAGCGCTGGCGGAATTCGGCATCAATGACGCTGACCTTGATGACGGCATTGTCGAAGATGTTGCCCGTCAGGACCAGGTAGCCGGCCTGCTCCTTCATGGGCTTGCCATAGGCGCGGATCACCTCCCGATCCGGCGAAAGCTCGATGGCGGCCAGGTTCTCCGCCACCGTTTTGCCGGTGGCGGTCATCACATCGCCATGCAGCCGCCCGGCCTCCAGCAGTTCCCGCATCACGGCCGGCACGCCACCGGCGCGATGAAAAGCCTCGCCCAGGAAACGCCCGGCGGGCTGGCAATCCACCAGCAGGGGAATGTCGGCGCCGATGCGCTGCCAGTCCTCGAGGTTGTGTTCCACGCCCATATGCCGCGCGATGGCGATCATGTGCGGCGGGCAGTTGGAGGATGCGCCGATGGCGCTCGCCACCGCCACCGCATTCTCGAAGGCCTTGTGCGTCATGATCGCCGAGGGCGTCAGGTTCTCGCGCACCATCTCGACGATGCGCCGGCCGGACCAATAGGCCATCTGCGCGCGCTCGCGGTGCGGGCCCGGAATGGCGGCGCAGCCGGTCAGGCTCATCCCCACCGCCTCCACCAGCGAGTTCATCGAGAGCGCCGTCCCCATGGTGGAGCAATGCCCCCAGGAGGTGCTGCTGGCCGCCACCATCTCCATGAACTGGCGATAGTCGATCTCGCCCGCCGCCAGCATGCGCCGGGCCTCCCAGACCACCGTGCCCGAGCCAACCAGCCTTCCCTTGTGCCAGCCATCCAGCATCGGCCCGCCTGAGAAGGCCAGCGCCGGGATATTCATCGTGGCGGCGGCCATCAGCCCGGCGCCAGGCGTCTTGTCGCAACCGATGGTCAGCACCACGCCATCGAGCGGATAGCCGTGCAGCACCTCGACCAGGGAGAGGTATTGCAGGTTGCGGTCCAGCGCCGCCGTCGGCCGCTTCAGGGTTTCCTGAATGGGGTGCACCGGGAATTCCAGCGGCACGCCGCCGGCATCGCGGATGCCCTCCTTGATGCGCTGGGCGAGGATGGTGTGGTGGCGGTTGCAGGGGGCGATGTCGCTGCCGGTCTGGCTGATGCCGATGATGGGCCGGCCCGATTGCAGCTCGTCGAAGGTCATGCCGAAGTTCAGCTGCCGCTCGGAATAAAGCGCGGTCATGCCGGGATCGGCGGGGTCATCGAACCAGCGCTGACTGCGCAGCTTGAAGGGCTTCTTCGTCTGGTCGTGATCGTCCATCGGGCGCGTCCTGATTGATTTCCGGCGAGGGGACACGGCGCCCTCGGCAGCTGTCAATCATTGCCGCACCCGGCTGCGGCGGACCTTCCCCCTCTGGGCTCGGTTGCGCGATCCGCAGGGGAGGTGAAGACTCCCCCTGCCGCAACCGCCTCTCCTCTTCCATCAAGGCAGACCGACATGGCCGACGCACTGCACCGCAGGGAATTCCTGGCCGCCACGGGCCTGGCCACTGCGGTCGCACCGGCCGGCGCCCTGGCCCAGGCCACCGCACCGGAGGCGGGCGTCCTCTACACCAACGGCCAGATCCTCACGATGGAAGGCGATGCCCCCGCCATGGTGGAGGCGGTGGCCGTGCGCGATGGGCGGATCCTCTTCGCCGGCCCGCGGGAAGCAGCCCGCGCCGCCCTGCCGGGGGCGCGGGAGGTGGACCTCCAGGGCCGCACCATGCTGCCCGGCTTCATCGACACCTGGGGGCATTTCCTGCTCTTCGCCCAGCAGACGCTGGGCGTGAACCTCGCCTATTTCGCCGATGACCCGCCCCGCACCAAGGCCGACATCATCCGGCTGCTGCGGGGCACCGCGCCCTTCAACGGCTGGATCACCGGCTATGGCTATTCCGAGGCCCTGCTCTCGGACGGCCCGCCCACCCTGGCCGATCTCGACGCCGCCTTCCCCGACACGCCGGTGCTGATCGGCACGCTCTCGACCCTCACCGGCAAGGCGAACAGCGCGGGCCTGGCCAGGCTCGGACTGACGCCTACGACGCCCGCGGCCCAGCCCGGCGTGATCGTGAAGGATCCCGCGACCGGCCGGCTGACCGGCGACCTGCTCTTCACGCCCTATCTCGCGGCCCGGGCCGCGGCGCTCGGCACCTATCCCCAGGCGCAGGCCTTCCAGACCTTCCGCGCGGCCGAGGCCCTGCTGGCGCGGCAGGGCTTCACCACCGTCCAGACCTACCAGCTGATGCCGGGCGACCTGCCGACGCTGCGCGCCGCCTTCGACCAGGGCGTGATCTCGCTCGACATCATGGGCTTGCCCGCGGTCTCCGATGCCGCCTCCGGCCAGATGGTCGCCCAGAACGACTGGCGCTGGGGCAGCTACAGCCATGGCGATCGCGGCCTGAAGGTCGCGGGCTACCAGGTGGTCACCGATGCGGCACCGCAGCTGCGCCTGGCCGCCTTCACCCAGCCCTACCAGGACACAAGGGGCTTCCCCGATGGCTGGAAGGGGGCCCTGCTGCCCCGCGAGATGGTGGAGGAGTGGGTCAACTACGCCTATGCGAATGACATTCCGCTCTTCGCCTACAGCAATGGCGATGCCGGCATTGATCTCAGCCTCTCCGCCATCGAGAAGGCGATCGCCGCGACGGGCAAGACCGGCGATCGCCGCAGCATCATCGCGCATTCCTATTTCGTGCGGCCCGACCAGCTCACGCGCTACAGGCAGCTCGAGATCGGCGCCTCCATGATGCCGCTGCACATGACCGTCTATGGCGACCAGCAGCTGGGCCTGCTGGGCCCAGAGCGCGCCAACAAGGAATCGCCCATGGCGACCGCCCTTTCGCTGGGCGTGCGCACGACGCTGCATTGCGACTACCCCTCGGCCTCACCCAGCGTGCTGTCCACCCTCTGGTCCGCCGTCACGCGCACCACCCTGACCGGCCGCGTGATGGGCCCGGAGGAGCAGCTGAGCCCCTATGCCGCGCTGCAGGGCGTGACCAGCAAGGCCGCCTACAACTACCGGGAGGAGGGGCAGAAGGGCACGATCACCGCGGGCAAGATCGCCGATCTCGTGATCCTCGACGGCGATCCCCTCACCGTCGCACCGGATGCCATCAAGGACATCCGGGTGATGGAGACGATCAAGCGGGGCCGGACGATCTACCGGCGGGCCTAGCCGCGGAGCGGCAAGCCCATCGCCTGCCGCGCGAAGGCGCGCTTGAGGCCGGGGATGCGGTCCACCGCCGCGATGCCGAGGCGCCGCGCCCAGCGCACCGGGCCGAGATCATTGCCGAACAGCTTTTCCAGCACATGGGTCGCGCCGATCATCATCAGCGCATCCGGCCGGCGCTTCGCCTGGTAGCGGGCCAGCAGCGCGGCACTGCCCACATCCTCGCCCGCCGCATGCGCCTCGGCCACGAGGTCCGTCAGCGCCGCCACATCGCGGAAGCCGATATTGAGCCCCTGCCCGGCGATAGGGTGCATGCCATGCGCCGCATCCCCCACCAGGGCCAGGCGCTCGGCCACGTAGCGCGTCGCGTGCATCGCCGTCAGCGGGTAGTGCCAGCGGCGGCCGATGGGCTCGATGGCACCCAGATGGTCGCCGATGCGCCGGCGCAGCTCGCGCGCGAAATCAGCATCCGACAGCGCCAGCATGCGCGTCGCCACGCTGCGCCGCTCGGTCCAGACGAAGGAGGAGGCGTGCGGCAGCGTGCCCGTGCCGTAGCTGCCGAGGCTCGCCAGCGGCAGCTGCGCGAAGGGGCCGGCCGGGAGAAACAACTCCAGCGCGCGGTTGTGATGCGGCTTCTCATGCGCGAAGGCGCCGACCATGCCGATCTGCCCGTAATCATGCCGCGCCGTGCCGATGCCGGCCTGCTGCCGCAGCGGGCTGCCCCGCCCCTCCGCGCCGATCACGAGCTGCGCGCGGATCACCCGGCCATCGGCCAGGGTGACGACCGCACCCTCCGGCCCACGCGCCACCGTCGCCGTCATCGGCGCGAAGGCCTGCAGATGCGCCAGATGCGGCAGCCGGGCATTGAGCGCCACGCGCAGCGCGCGGGCCTCCACCATCCAGCCGAAGGGCTCATCGGCCACTTCCGCCGCCTCGAAGTCGAGATCGAGGGAGGAGGGCGCCTCACCCACGCGGCCATCAGCCACCTTGATGCCCTCGATCGGGCAGGGAGCGCCGGGCAGGCGCTCCCAGATGCCCGCCTGTTCCAGCAGCCGCTTGGAGGCCAGCGCGATGGCATAGGCCCGGCCATCGAAGCCGGCGAGTTCCATCGGCGGCAGGGGTGCGGCGTCCACCACCGCCACCGGCACGCCGCGGGCCGCCAGCGCGGCGGCCAGCGTGGCACCCACCGGGCCCGCCCCGATGATGGCGACGGCGACGGTGAGGCTGGGAGTGGAGATGAGTTCGGGGGCGGCGATCAGGTTCATGGGCGAGAGCTTAGGCCATTCGCGCGCAACGCAAGAGAGCGAGGGGCGGCGCAGGGGGCCGAAAGACTCGCCTTCGCGCCTGCACAATTGCACGCAAATTGAGCAGACCGACATGCAAGATCCCGTTTCACCACGGTTTTTCAAAGCCTACGGCCGCTGGCACGACTCTTGGAAGGATCGGGGAAGGCCGGGCTCGGGCCGGCGAAATTTTGCACGAAAGGCAGGCGGATGAAGCTCGTGATGGCGATCATCAAGCCCTTCAAGCTCGACGAGGTGCGCGATGCGCTCACCCCGCTCGGCGTACAGGGGCTGACGGTGACGGAAGTGAAGGGGTTCGGGCGGCAAAAGGGCCAGACCGAAATCTACCGCGGCGCCGAATACCAGGTGAGCTTCCTGCCCAAGCTCAAGATCGAGGTGGCCGTGGCCTCCGAACTGGCCGATGCCGTGGTGGAGGCGATTGCCGCGGCCGCCCGCACCGGCAAGATCGGTGACGGCAAGATCTTTGTCCTCGACCTCGACCGGGCGCTGCGCATCCGCACCGGCGAAACCGACGGCTCCGCCCTGTGAGCCGGCGCATGCAACCTGACACGGCGCTGTCTCGCGCCCTTTCCCCTGGGAGAAGCCTCACCATGAAACCCTGGATGCGCGGGGCCTTGCTGGCCGCCCCGATGCTGGCGCTCGCCGCGCTGCCGGCGGCGGCCCAAGAGCCCACGCTCGACGCCGGCAACACCGCCTGGATGATCGTCGCCACCTGCCTCGTGCTGATGATGACCATCCCGGGCGTCGCCCTCTTCTATGCCGGGATGGTCCGCAAGAAGACGGTGCTGGCCACCATGATGCAGTCCTTCTTCGTGGCCGCGCTGATCGCCGTCACCTGGATGGTCGCGGGCTATTCCATCGCCTTCGGCAATGGCGGCCTGTTCTTCGGCGACTTCTCCAAGGTCATGCTCTCCGGCATCAACTGGAACGGCCCCTTCATCCTCGGCGCCGGCATGGGCGGCGAGAGCGAAGTGGCGACGACCATCCCCGAGACGATTTTCGTCATGTTCCAGATGACCTTCGCCATCATCACCGCCGCCCTGATCTTCGGCGCGGTGGCCGATCGCATGAAGTTCAGCGCCGTCTGCCTCTTCATCGTGCCGTGGTCGCTGCTGGTTTATTCGCCGATCGCCCATGCGGTGTGGCATCCGGCCGGCATCATCTGGGCCTGGGGCGCGCTGGACTTCGCCGGCGGCACGGTCGTGCACATCAATGCTGGCGTTGCCGGCCTGGTGGCCTGCCTGGTCCTCGGCAAGCGCGTGGGCTACGGCAATGACAACATGTCGCCGTACAATCTCGGCCTCGCGATGATCGGCGCCTCGCTGCTCTGGGTGGGCTGGTTCGGCTTCAACGCCGGCTCCGCGCTGGCGGCCGATGGCCGTGCGGGCATGGCGATGCTGGTGACGATGGTGGCCGCCGCCATGGGCACCATCACCTGGGTCTTCGCGGAGTGGGCCACCAAGGGCAAGCCCTCGGCGCTGGGTGCCATCTCGGGCGCGGTGGCGGGCCTCGTCGCCATTACGCCGGCTTCGGGCTGGGTCTTCCCGGGTGCGGCGCTGGTCATCGGTGGTGCCGCGGGCATCATCTGCTTCTGGGCCTCCACGGCGCTGAAGAAGGCGCTGGGCTATGATGACAGCCTGGACGCCTTCGGCGTGCATGGCGTGGGCGGCATCGTCGGCGCGCTGCTCACCGGCATCTTCGCCTACGGCATGCTCTACAAGACGGACGACGCGGAAGCCGCGCTGGCCTATTCGGGCCTGCTCTACGGCAATTCCGACATGCTCTGGATCCAGGCGAAGTCGGTGCTGGCGACCATGACCTATTCCGCCGTGGCCACCTTCATCCTGCTGAAGATCGTGGATGCCATGGTCGGCCTGCGGGTCTCCGAGGAGGAGGAGCGCGAGGGCCTCGATGTCACGCAGCATGGCGAGCGCCTGGGGTAGGCCTTCGTCAGACCCATTGGGGGAATGGAAGGGCGCCGGCGGGAAACCTCCGGCGCCTTTTTTCATGGCCGGCGGAGCTAGCCCTCTTCCTCCGGGACTTCCGCCCAGCCCGCCCGCGTGACGCTGGGCTCCAGGCTCAGGCGGCCCACAATGCCTTCCAGCGCCTCGGCCGCCGCGCCCATGGCCGTCACCTGCGCGGCCAGGGCCACGCGCAGCGTGCCGCCCTCGGGGCAGGGCAAATCCTCGGTCTCCAGGCGGTGCAGCCGGAGCCCGGCCAGCGCGATCTGCTTCAGGAGGAGGAGGCGGATGGCGGCCTCGGCCTCCGCCGTGCAGGTCGCCGTCACGCGCCAGGCGCGCTCCACCTCGGCGCCAGCCATGGGCGTGCGGTCCACCGCGGCCACGATGGGGCGCAGGACCAGGTTCGCCACCACGATGAGCAGCGTGACGAGCAGCGCCAGGCCAAGCATCCCGGCCCCGCAAGCCACCCCCACCGCGGCCGAGCACCAGAGCGTGGCCGCCGTGTTCAGCCCCTTCACATTCAGCCCCTGGCGCAGGATGGCGCCCGCCCCCAGGAAGCCGATGCCCGAGACCACCTGCGCCGCCATGCGGGTGGGGCTGCTCTCACCCGGCATGGTCATGCCGATCAGGGCGAAGCCGCCCGCCCCCAGCGCGACCAGCGCATTGGTCCGCAACCCCGCCGCGCGCTGCCGCCATTGCCGTTCGACGCCGATGATGCCGCCCAGCAGCAGGGCGGCGACGAGCCGCAGCGCGATATCCTCGATGGGCATGGGGGCGTCCTTCCGGTGGCAGGGTGCAGTATCCGGGCCGGCGGAGGCGGCGCAATGCAACGGATGGCTTGACGCGACGTGGGTGTTTTTTCTTCACTGGCGGGATGCGGGACATCACGGCGCTGCCGCGAGGCGACGAGGATACCTTGTGGGCGGTGGTGGCCACCGTTGGCCGCGCGAACCGTGTGGCGGAGATCTTCCGCAGCCGCGCCGCAGCGCTGGAGGACCGCGCCTGGCGGGCCCAGCAGGTGCGGGCCTATGCCGATTTCCTGGAGCGCTCGAAGCAGCCCTTGCCGCATTACTCGGTGGCGCCGATCCGGCGCTCCGACCTGCCACGGAAATGGACGCCGCTGCCCGCGCTGGGCTTTCTGCGCGGGCAATTCATCTGAGGGGGGAAGGCCAGGGCGCTGCCCCGGCCCTCCTTAGGCCACCGGCCTCAGTCGCGCTGCAGGCACATGGCGACACCCATGCCGCCGCCGATGCAGAGCGTCACCAGGCCCTTCTTCGCGTCCCGGCGCTGCATCTCGTAGAGCAGCGTGGTCAGCACGCGCGCGCCCGAGGCGCCGATGGGATGGCCGAGCGCGATGGCGCCGCCATTCACATTCACCTTGTCGGTGTCCCAGCCGAGATCCTTGTTCACCGCGCAGGCCTGCGCCGCGAAGGCCTCATTGGCCTCGATCAGGTCGAGGTCGCCCACGGTCCAGCCGGCCTTGGCCAGGGCCTTGCGCGAAGCCGGGATCGGCCCCGTGCCCATGATGGAGGGGTCCACGCCCGCCGTCGCCCAGGAGACGATGCGCGCGAGTGGCGTGATGCCACGGCGGCGCGCCTCCTCGGCCGACATCACAACGACGGCGGCCGCGCCGTCATTGATGCCCGAGGCATTGCCGGCGGTGACCGTGCCTTCCTTGTTGAAGGCCGGGCGCAGCTTGGCCAGCACCTCGGCCGTCGTGCCCGGCTTCGGATACTCGTCCTCGGTGACGACGACATCGCCCTTGCGGGACTTCACCGTGACGGGCGCGATCTCGTCCTTGAAGCGGCCGGCGGCCATCGCCTCGCCCGCCTTGCGCTGGCTGTTGGCGGCGAACTCGTCCTGCTCCTGGCGGGTGAGCTGGTACTTCTGCGCCACATTCTCGGCCGTGTTGCCCATGTGGTAGCCGTGGAAGGCGTCCATCAGCCCGTCGCGGAGCATGGTGTCCACCATCTCCAGGCTGCCCATCTTGGTGCCGGCGCGCAAATTCGCGCAATGCGGCGCCTGGGTCATGCTCTCCTGCCCGCCGGCGACGACGATGGTGGCATCCCCGCTCGAGATCTGTTGCGCGGCGAGCGCCACGGCGCGCAGGCCCGAGCCGCAGAGCTGGTTGATGCCAAAGGCCGTGCGCTCGACCGGGATGCCGGCATTCACGGCGGCCTGGCGGGCCGGGTTCTGCCCGGCGCCGGCCGAGAGGATCTGGCCGAGGATCACCTCATCCACATCGGCGCCCGCGACGCCCGCGCGGGAGAGCGCGGCCTCGATCGCGACCTTGCCCAGGTCATGGGCGGAGAGGCTGGCGAAGGCCCCGTTGAAGCTGCCCACCGGCGTGCGCGCGGCGGAGGCGATGACGATATCCATTGGCGAAAGCCCTCCGAGAGGTTGATTGGCTCCAGTCTCGCGCTTCGTTACCGGCCATGCAACCGCGCCGGACAGCTCAGGCCGCGGCGCTGCCCAATTGCCGCAGCGCCGCCTCGAATTCGCGGTCAAAGGCGGCCAGCGCCGCCTCCAGCCCGGCCATCTGGGGCGCCGCGGCGGCGCTTTCCAGCGCATGCAGCACCGGCACCAGCGCCGCGAGGCCGAAATTGCCTGCGAGGCCCCGGATCGCATGCGCCTGCCGCCGCGCCGCCGCGCCATCGCCAAGGCGCACCGCCTCGCGCAGCTGCGGCGCCAGGGCCAGCATCTCCTCCCGGCAGAGCTGGCGCGCCTCCTCCAGCCCCTTGGAGGGCGCGTCGGGCAAGACCTCGAAGAGGCGGCTGCCATCGGCGATGGCGATGGAGCGCACGCGCGGCCGGTTGCCCGGGCCACGCCGCCCATTGTCCTTGCCAGGCGCGCGGATATCGAGGTGCCGCGTCAGCATGCCCGACGGCAGGTCCCGCCGCAGCGTTTCGGGCGGCAGCAGCGCGGCGAAGGCCTCGTTCCAGGCCGAGAGCTTCCCCTCGGGGTCGAGCAGGGCCACCGGCACCGGCCAGGCCTCGATCAGCGCCTGCTCCCGCCGCTCCGCCGCCAGCCGCTCGGTCTGGGACAGGCGCATCCGCGCCTCGTTCACGCTGAGCTGCGCCGCATGCCGCGCGAGGCTGCCGCGCAGCGCGGTGAGCTTCAGCTCCACCCGGTCGGTCCGCTCCAGATGCCGGCGGAAGATGAAGCCGAGCGTGCCGAGGCCGAACAGCGGAATGAGCAGCACGGCGAGCGACATGGCGGCGGGCGTCGCGCTGGCATCCACGCGCAGCGCCCCCTCCCGCACCCAGAGGCTGGCCGTGACGTCGCCCGGCGTGCCGGCGGCAGCGAGCTCGGTGCCGAGGCCCGTGACCAGCCGCAGCGCCGCCCCCGGCGGCGGCGCCAGCAGCGCCTCCAGCGTCGCGACGGGGATGCGCAGCATCGGCGTGGGCGCATTGGCCGGGGCCGGCACCAGGAACGCCAGCACCTCCGGCGGCGTCGCCCCGCCGCGCGGCATGGGCCAGAAGCGGAGCTGCCCGGCCTCGGCGCCGGAGAGCGCCGCCGTCACATCGGGCGGCAGGGTGGCGAGCGCCACACCCGGGCCGGCGCGCCCTTCGCGCTGCGCCTGCATCAGCCGCGCCTCGGCCGGCTGCAGCTCATCCTTCACCGCGAGCGCGGCCCGGGCGGCGGCCTGGGTGGCGCGGGCCAGCGCCGCCTGGCGCAACCCATGCGTGCCGTCCTCGACCAGCAGCCAGCTCGCCACCAGCAGGGTCGTGACCAGCAGCATGAAGGCGATGGAGGAGCGGTGCAGCAAGGACTGGATCAGCGCGCGGCCGGACAGGGCCATGGCCGGAAAACCCCCGGGGTGTTTGTTCCAATAAACAGACAGTGTCTCCGCGCCGCAAGCGGCAAATCCCGGCCGCGGGCTTGTCCGGGCCCGGCGCTGGTGCGATGTTGCGCGCCGCACTGCAACATCAAGGGCGACCGCCAGCCGGCCGGCATTCGCCGGGCGCCGCCAAGGCGGCACGAGGGATTGAGGATATGGCAAAGATCAAGGTGAAGACCCCTGTCGTCGAGATGGACGGGGATGAGATGACGCGCATCATCTGGGGGTTCATCAAGGACCGCCTGATCCTGCCGTACCTCGACATCGACCTGAAGTACTACGACCTCGGCATCGAATACCGCGACCAGACCGATGACCAGGTGACGGTGGACGCCGCCAACGCGACCAAGCAGTACGGCGTCGGCGTCAAGTGCGCGACCATCACGCCGGATGAGGCGCGCGTCGCCGAATTCGGCCTGAAGAAGATGTGGCGCAGCCCGAACGGCACCATCCGCAACATCCTCGACGGCACGATTTTCCGCGAGCCCATCATCTGCCAGAACGTGCCGCGCCTGGTGCCGCATTGGTCCAAGCCGATCGTCGTCGGCCGCCACGCCTTCGGCGACATTTACCGCTCGGTCGAGGCGAAGATCCCGGGTGCGGGCCGCGTCAGCATGACCTACACGCCCGCCGATGGCGGCGCGCCGGTCGAGATGGGTGGCTTCGACTTCCCGGCCTCGGGCGGTGTCGCGATGGGGATGCACAACCTCAACGCATCCATCGAGGGCTTCGCCCGCGCCAGCCTCAACTACGGCCTGGCCCGCGGCTACTCGGTCTATTTCAGCCACAAGAACACGATCCTGAAGGCCTATGACGGCTCCTTCAAGGACATCTTCCGGCACGTCTATGACACCGAGTTCAAGGCCCGCTTCGAGGCCGCCGGCCTCACCTACGAGGACCGCCTGATTGATGACATGGTGGCCTCGGCGCTCAAGTGGGAAGGCGGCTATGTCTGGGCCTGCAAGAACTACGATGGCGACGTGCAGTCGGACATCGTGGCGCAGGGCTTCGGCTCGCTCGGCCTGATGACCTCGGTGCTGCTCTCGCCTGACGGCAACACCGTCGAGTCCGAGGCGGCGCACGGCACGGTGACGCGCCACTACCGCGAGCACCAGAAGGGCCGCGAGACCAGCACGAACCCGATCGCCTCGATCTTCGCCTGGACGCGCGGCCTCGCCTATCGCGGCAAGTTCGACAACACGCCGGACGTGACGGCCTTCGCCGAGGCGCTGGAGAAGGTGTGCGTCGCCACCGTCGAGGGCGGCCAGATGACGAAGGACCTCGCGATCCTCATCAGCAAGGACCAGCCCTACCTCTCCACCCAGGCCTTCCTCGCCGCGCTGGACGAGAACCTGAAGAAGGCGATGGCCTAACCCCCAAAAAGCCGCTTCGCGTCTTCTTGGGGACCCCGGATTGGTTCTGACCCTCCGGGGCTCGGCTCTTCCTCCCGTGGCAAAGCCACGGGAGGGTTTCGGGGGGCGGAAAATTGCCCCAGGCTGCATCCATCTGAAGGATGCGCGCCATGCATGTTGATTACTACGGCTCCCTGAACTCCCCCTGGACCTATCTGGGCTCGGCCCGGATCGAGAAGCTTTGCGCCGCGCATGGCGCGACGCTGAAGCTCTGGCCGGTGGATTTCGGGCTGATCTTCCCGGCCTCGGGCGGGCTGCCGCTGCCCAAGCGCTCGCCGCAGCGCCAGGCCTACCGGATGATGGAACTCCGCCGCTGGCGTGAGGCCGTGGGCGTACCGCTCACGCTGGAGCCCCGGCACTTCCCCTTCCCCGAGGCCACGCTGGCGCAGGCCGTGATCGCACTGCGCGAAACGGCGGGCGATGCACCGGCCATCCGGCTCGCGCACCGCATCATGGCCGCCCTCTGGGCCGAGGACCGCGATCCCGTCGCGGATTTCGCGGCCCTCGCCGCCGAATGCGGGCAGGATGGCGCAGCGCTGCTGGCGCTCGCGGCTGACCCGAAATGGGCCGCGATGCGCCAGGCGGACAGCGAGGCCGCCCTCGCCCGCGGCGTCTTCGGCGCGCCCTCCTTCGTCATCGGGGGCGAGATCTTCTGGGGCCAGGACCGCTTGGACTTCGTGGAACGGAAACTCGCCAGCCGATGATGGGCGGGCTGTTCACCCCGCTCGACATCATCGCGCTGGCGGTCTTCCTCGCCTGCTGGGCCGGCTACACCGCGGTGGTGGACCGCGTGCCCAGCATCCAGGCCCGCTCCGTCATCGCCGCGATGGACGAGCACCGGCGCCGCTGGATGATCGCCCTGCTGAACCGCGAGAACCGCATCAGCGACACGGCGATCATCGGCAACCTGATGCAGAGCACGGGCTTCCTCGCCAACACCTCCATCTTCATCCTGGCGGGCCTGGTGGCACTGCTGGGCTCGCCAGATCTCGGGCGGCGCGTGCTGGCGGCCCTGCCCTTCGCCGAGGGGCCGGCCAGCGACATCGCATGGGAATTGCGGGTGGGGCTGCTGGTCTTCATCTTCGTGCGCGCCTTCTTCGAGCTGACCTGGGCGCTCAGGCAATTCAACTATTGCTCCATCGTGGTGGGGGGCATCGGCCTGGGGCCGGACTTCACCCCGCAGGCCGAGATGGCAGCCAAGGTCGCCAACCGCGCGGCGCGGCATTTCAACACGGGGCTGCGCGCCTATTACTTCGGCCTCGCCGCACTCGCCTGGATCATCCACCCGGTCGCGCTGATCCTCGCTTCGCTGCTGGTGCTGCGGGAGCTGCACCGGCGGGAATTCCGCTCGGTGGTGCGCGACGTCCTGAGCGATGGATAGCGCCAGCCGCCACATGCTGGCCCTCGCCCGGCGCGGGTTGCTGCGCGGCGCCACGGGCCTCGCCGCGCTGGCCGTGGCGCAGCCACCCAGCGCCCGCGCCCAGGCGCCGGGCAACCCCTTCACGCTGGGTGTCGCATCCGGTGATCCCTGGCCGGACAGCGTCGTGCTCTGGACGCGCCTCGCCCCCGCGCCGCTGGAGCCCGGCGGCGGCATGGCGCCGCAGCCCGTCACGCTCCGCTGGGAACTCGCCGCCGATGCGCAGATGCGCCGCATCCTGCGTTCCGGCGAGGTGGTGGCCCGGCCCGAGGACGCGCATTCCGTCCATCTCGTCCTCTACGGCCTCGAACCCGCGCGGACCTATTTCTACCGCTTCCGCCTCGGTGCCTTCGAGACACCGATCGGCCGCACGCGCACCGCGCCCGGGCCGGACGCGGATACCGATATCCGGTTCCTCAACGCCGGCTGCCAGAATTTCGAGCATGGCCACTTCACCGCCTGGCGCCACGCGGCGGCCGAGGAGAACCTGGATTTCGTCTTCCACTATGGCGACTACATCTACGAATATGCCGGGCGCCAACCCGGAAGCAGGGGCTGGGGCCCCATCGTCCGCACGCATCACGGCGGCGAGACGCTGACGCTGGACGACTACCGCGCCCGCTACGCGCAATACCGCACCGACCCCGACCTGGCCGCCGCACATGCCGCGCACCCCTTCATCGTCAGCTACGACGACCATGAGGTGGAGAACAACTGGGCCAGCCTGATCAGCCAGCGTGACGGTGGCGCGCGCTTCCCGGTGGCGACGCCGCCCGAGGCCTTCGCACTGCGCGCCGCCGCCGCCTTCCAGGCCTGGTACGAGCACATGCCCGTCCGCCCCACGGCCAGGCCGCAGGGCACCGAGATCAGAGCCTATCGCCACCTGCGCTTTGGCCGCCGGCTGGACCTGCACGTGCTCGATACACGCCGCTTCCGGGACGACCAGCCTTGTGGCGATGGCAATGTCGCGCCCTGTGCGGCCGTGAATCGGCCCGACGCCCAGGTGCTGGGCACGGCGCAGGAGGCTTGGCTGCGTGCCAACGTCAACGCCAGTCCGGGCACCTGGCGCGTGCTGGCGCAGCAGGTCTTCTTCGCGCCGCGCCGCTTCCCGCGCGGCACTCTCAGCATGGACAGCTGGGATGGCTACCCCGCCGCCCGCCAGCGCGTGCTGGACATGTTTGCCGCCCGCCCGGGCGGCGTGGTGCTGACCGGGGACGTGCATCGCGCCTGGGCGAACGAGGTGGGGCCGCTGGTGGAATTCGTCGGCACCTCCATCAGCAGCGAGGGCGATGGCAGCGACATGCAGGCGACGGCGGCCGAAATCATGGCGGCCAACCCGCACCTCAAGTTCAACAGCAACCGGCGCGGCTACACGCTGCATGTGGCGGGGCGCGACCGGCTGCACGCCATCTATCGCGCGGTGCCCTTCGTGCAGCAGCCGGATGCGCCGCTGACAACCGCCGGGCATTTCGTCACTTCGCTGCGCGGCGGCGGGGTGGAGCGCGCCTGAGGCTTGGACTAGCCTTCCCGCAAACACGGAGGACGCTTCATGGCACGCATCGGTTTCGTCGGTCTCGGCAATATGGGCCTGCCCATGGCCCGCAACCTCGCCAAGGCCGGGCATGAGGTGCGCGGCTATGACCTGAGCGCCGACGCCATGGACGCGGCCGCAGAAGGCGGCATCCAGCGCGCGCAATCCGCCCCGGATGCGGCGCGCGGCGCCGACATCGTGATCACCATGCTGCCCGCCGGCGCCCATGTCCGCGCCGCCTGGGCCGAGATGGCGCCGGTGGCCGAGCCGCATGCCGTGCTCATTGATTGTTCCACCATTGACGTGGAGACCGCGCGCGATGTCGCCGCCGGCAAGCCCATGCTGGACGCGCCCGTTTCCGGCGGGACCATGGGGGCCGAGGGGGCCACGCTCACCTTCATGGTGGGCGGCGATGCCGCAAGCTTCGCCAAGGCCAAGCCCATCCTGGAGAAGATGGGCCGCACCATCGTCCATTGCGGCGAAGCAGGCGCGGGCCAGGCCGCCAAGCTCTGCAACAACATGCTGCTGGCGATCTCGATGATCGGCACCAGCGAGGCCTTCACGCTCGCGGAGAAGCTCGGCCTCAGCCATGAGGCGCTGTTCGAGGTGGCGAGCAAATCCTCCGGCCAGTGCTGGTCCCTCACCACCTATTGCCCGGTGCCGGGGCCGGTGCCGGGCAGCCCCGCCAATCGCGACTACAAGCCGGGCTTCGCCACCGCGCTGATGCTGAAGGATCTCGGCCTCTCGCAGCAGGCGGCGGAGGCCGCCGGTGCCGCCACGCCGCTGGGCGCCGCCGCACTCGCCCTTTATGAGCGCTTCGCGGCCGAGGGCGGCGCGGGCCAGGACTTCTCGGGCATCATCAACATGCTGCGCAGCACGAGCCGCTAAGACGGCATATCATGCCCCTGGCGCATCGAGCGCACCGCATCACATAATCGGACACGCCCCGCAGGAGAGAGCCATGCGCACCCGCTATCGCATCCAACGCCGTGCCCTGCTGGGTGGCGGCGCCGCCTTTGCCCTTGCTGCCGTGCCCGGCGCCCGCATCGCGGTCCCACAGAGCCTGGACCGCGTCTCCTTCCACACCAACTGGCGTGCCCAGGCCGAGCATGGCGGGTATTACCAGGCCGTCGCCGCCGGGCTCTACCGCCGCGCCGGGCTCGAAGTGGATCTCCGCCAGGGCGGCCCCAACCTCGACCCCGTGCGCCTCATGGTTGCCGGCCGCGTGGACATGATCATGTCCAACGGCTTCCAGGCCCTGACCTATGTGCGCGAGAACGTGCCGGCACTGACCATCGCCGCGATGATGCAGAAGGACCCGCAGGTCCTGATGACGCATGAGGGCAACGGCATCAACCGCTTCGAGGACATGCGCGGCCGGCCCATCCTCGTGGGCTCCGGCGGGCGCGTCACCTACTGGCCCTTCCTCAAGGCGCGCTTCGGCTTCACCGATGATCAGGTGCGCCCCTACACCTTCAATATCCAGCCCTGGCTGGTGGACCGCATGGCCATCCAGCAGGGCTTTCTGTCGTCCGAGCCGCTCTCCGCCATCCAGGCCGGCGCGCGGCCGAAGGTCTTCCTCATCGCCGATGCCGGCTATGAGAACTACCAGACCACCGTGGACATCATGCGCTCCCAGATGGAGGCGCGGCCCGATGTGGTGCAGCGCTTCATCAACGCGAGCATCGAGGGCTGGACGCAATACATGCGCGGCCAGGACATCGCCGCCGCCAACCGCCTCATCATCCGCGACAACCCCGAGATGAACGAGGAGCGCATCGCCTACGCCATCCGCGTGATGAACGAGCAGGGCATCGTCATCTCGGGCGATGCGACCACCATGGGCGTGGGTGCGATGACCGATGCCCGGTGGGAGCGCTTCTACAACACGATGCGCGACGCCGGGATCTATCCCGCGGGCCTCGACTTCAAGCGGGGCTATGACCTGCGGTTCGTGAACAAGCGGGTCGGGCTCTGACCAGCACGGGGCCGCTGCTGCGGCTGGAGGGCGTCGGCAAGTCCTTTCCCGGCGGCGTGACGGCGGTGGATGGCGTGTCCCTCTCCATCGCGCAGGGGGATTTCCTGGCGCTGCTCGGCCCCTCCGGCTGCGGCAAGTCCACCTTGCTGCGCATGGCGGCGGGGCTGCTGGAGCCGAGCGCGGGCCGCCTTCGCTGGAGCGCGGATATGACGGGCCAGCTGGGCTTCGTCTTCCAGGAACCCACGCTCATGCCCTGGGCCAGCGCGCTGCGGAACGTGGCGCTGCCGCTGGAGCTGGCCGGCGTGCCCCGTGCGGAGGCCGAGCGGCGCGCGCGCGAATCCCTGGCCCGCATGGACCTCACCGGCTTCGAAGCCGCCTATCCCCGCACCCTCTCGGGCGGCATGAAGATGCGTGTCTCCATCGCCCGCGCCCTGGTCACCCGCCCGCGCCTGCTGCTGATGGACGAGCCCTTCGCCGCGCTGGACGAGATCACGCGCCACCGGCTGAACGAGGATTTGCTGCGCCTCTGGCGGGATGAGCGCTTCACGGTGGTCTTCGTCACCCACTCGACCTTCGAGAGCGTCTTCCTGGCCGAGCGCATCCTGGTGATGACGCCGCGCCCGGGCCGCATCGCGGCGGAGCTGCACGTGCCGGCCGAGGATCGCGCCACGCCGGAATTCCGCACCTCCGCGGTCTATGCCGCGCATTGCCGCGGCGTCTCGCACGCGCTCACCGCGGCCATGGCGGCATGAACCGGGCGCTCGGCATCGCGGCGCCGAGCCTGGTGGGCCTGCTGTTCCTGCTCGGCTGGGAATGGCTGGTGCGGGCGAAGGGCATCCCGCCCTACATCCTGCCCGGGCCCCTGCTGATCGCCGAGACGCTGGTGCGGGACTGGGCCTCGCTGCTGCCCTCGCTCGTCATCACCGCGCAGATCACCTTCGCGGCCTTGTTCGTGGCCGCCACGCTGGGCCTGGCGCTCGCCATCCTCTTCGCGCAGTCGCGCGTGGTGGAGATGTCACTCTATCCCTATGCGGTGATCCTGCAGGTGACGCCCATCGTCGCCATCGCGCCGCTCATCATCATCTGGGCCGACAATCTCTGGCTGGCGCTGCTGATCTGCGCCTGGATCGTCGCCTTCTTCCCGATCCTGTCGAACACCACCACCGGGCTCAACAGCGTGGACCCGAACCTGCGGGACCTGTTCCGGCTGTACCGCGCGAGCCGGTGGCAGATGCTGCTGCGGCTGCAATTGCCGACGGCCCTGCCCTATTTCCTGGCCGGGCTGCGCATCTCGGGCGGGCTGGCGCTGATTGGCGCCATTGTCGCGGAATTCGTGGCGGGAACCGGCGGCTCCTCCTCGGGCCTCGCGTCGCGCATCCTGGAGACCGGCTACCAGTTGCAGATCCCGCGCATGTTCGCGGCGCTGGTGCTGGTCTCGGGCTTCGGGATCGTGATTTTCCTGGCGCTCTCGCTGCTCTCCCACCTGCTGCTGCGGCGGTGGCAATAGCGGCGGCGCAGCATCAACCGGCCGGGATGTCGATCAGCCGCGCCTCGCTCTCGGACCAGAAGCGGACGGGCACGTGCGCGCGGCCGGTCACGGCCAGCTCCCGCGCCAGCCGCGCGGCGATCGCCCGGCCTTCAGCCTCATGCGCGGCCGCCTCGGCCGGGCCCCAGCGGGGCGCTCCATCGGCGTCCTCCCAGCGGGCGCCCTCCTCGAAATCCAGATCCCAGACGTGGATATCGAGTTCGAGCTTCCAGGAGAGACCGAAGTCGCGCGGGTCCACGGGTTCGTGGATGTCGCCATCCGACACCCAGAGCGCGCCCACGCCTGCCTCGGCCATCAGCTTCACGGCGGTGGCGCGATGGCGGGAGAGGCGGGGCCAGGGCACCGGCTCGAAGCTGAGCCTCCCGGGGCCCAGGCGCGCGGCGAGCTGGTCGAAGACCCATTGCCCCTCCGCCGCCATGCGCGCCGCGCCGTCCGGGGCGGTGAAGCCGCAGCGCCGCGGATCGGCGGCGTCCCCCACGTCGCGGAACACGTCCATCCAGTATTGGATTGCGTCCCAATCCGCCTCCGTCAGCATGTCCTGCGGCAGATCGGAGCTCACGGGGCGGCGGGTTTCAGCCTCAAACAGGCCGCCCTCGTTCCAGGAGGGGGAGAGGATGAACCGCGCCCCGCGCAGCCTCTCGTCCTGCTCCGGCCCGCGTGCGGTGGAGGGCCAGGGCGCCTGTTGCGGCGACACATCACTTGCCGCATCCCGGCCTGGCGCCTTGGGCAAGCCACGCAGCAAATGCAAGGCGTAGCCCAACAGGCCGAGGGCCAGCAGTGCCACCAGCCCCAGCACCTGCCAGCTCTCGGCCCGCCAATCCCGCAGCAGGCCCTGGAGAGCGGCCATGCCGACCAGCAGGGTGACGGCCAGGTAGATCACCAGCGCCCGGCGGCGCTGGGCCAGACCCTCCGCGTCGGGCGGATCGAAGGGGTCGAGCAGGCGCGGTGCGAGCAGCAGGACGTAGAAAACGTAGAACGCGGCCGATGCGACAAAGATCGGGAACGCCAGGTCCAGCAGGGCCATCAGCGCGATACCACCCAGGCCGACCAGCACAAGCTGCGCCGCCTGGACCATCGCCCGCCGCGTCTCCGCGCGGGTTTCCGGTGAATCGGCGCCGCCTAGCGCCGAGATGGCCCGGCTCAGCAACAGGTCCATCGCGCATCGCCGCAAGCCCAGGCAGGCGGCCAGGGCATAGAAGGCGCCCAGCAGGCGGAGCGCCCAGGACGCGATCTCCATCATGGCCTAGGGCGCGGTGGCCCGGCGTGGCAGCGGCGCATCGTCATCCAGCCTTGGCAGGTGGCCAGAATGACCCAACCCGCGCCGGCCGCCCAGGGGGCGGCAGGCGGGGCCATCGGGCCGCCCGCCTCAGCGCAGGCGCGCGGGCAGTTGCGCCGGCAGTTCGATCGCCTGGACTTCCCAGCGCAGGCGCATCGGGTCGGTCAGGGCGAGCGTCAGCTTGGCCGAACGGTCGGGCACGTTGACCGAGGTCAGCGTCACCTCCCAGAGGCCGGCTTCCAGCAGGCGCACGCGGCTCAGCATGTCCCGCGCCGGCTGGGCGCCGCCGGCGGCCAGGCGCTCGTTCAGCAGCAAGGCGAGGCCGGCGGGCGAGGCCAGGCGGTCGGCCATGTCCTCCGCCATGCCGGTGATGAAATCCGGCATGGGCGCGCTGGAATTGCGCTGCGTCTCGGCGGCGAGAGCCGCGTTCAGCGCGGGGCGCAGCGTGTTCCAATCCACGTAGTGGGCCAGCGCCGCGGCATCGCCACGCTGGATGGCGGCCGCGACCTGCACGGCCGAGGCGACGGGCGAGCCCGCATACACCGCGACCAGCGTGCAGGCCATGACGGCGAGAACGCGCTTGATGCGGCCGAAGCCGCGCTTCGGCGCCGCCTGGCGCCGGGCGGCCTGGAGGGCGCGAAGCCGCTCGGCCTCCGTGCTCCAGCGCTCGGCCGAGGCTTCCAGGAAGGAGCGGCGAATGGCCGTCGTCCGGCTGCGCCGCGCATGGATGAGCCGGCGCAGGCGCGCGACCGGTTCCTTCGCCGGGACAGCGTCGGTGGCCCCCGCCACCATCACCGCCGGATTGGACATTTCGGAACGAGCAGCCTGGCGGGCATCGAATTCCGCCCAGACCTCGTCCCACGTATTGATACACGTGGCAGTCATGTGATCCCCCATATTCCCCAGGCCGAGAATGACCCAAGCTCAAATCAGAGCAAAGTCTTCATTTTGAGAATATGTTGGGAAAAGCGTTTATTCTTGGTTAATCGCGTTCCTAAACTGAGACGTTGGAGACAATCCAAGATTCCAGCTGCGCGAAGGCCTGCCCCAGCGCCGCCTGCATCGCCGCCGCGCGCTGCGACGCATCAGCGCCCAGCGCGACCGGCGATCGGCCTTGCACAAGGGTTTGCTCCAGGACGCGAGCCTCACCCAGCCCTTCCGCCTGCCGCAGAAGCAAGGCGCCAAGCGCCGCCCGCGCCCCATCGGGCTCCACCTGCAGGGCAACGAGTTCGGCCTCTAAAACAAGATAAGTCTCCAAACGTGAACCAGGCGCGGTCACGGCGGTAAAGCGGCCCGAAGCCACGAGCCATTGCCGCAGTGCCAGCTCGGCCAGTTCGGCGGGCGGCGCCAGCCATTCCTCATAGGGCGCCACCTCGACCCGGCCTGGCGCCGGCACGCGGCGCAGGCCGCGTTGCTCCATCCCCGGGGCCACCCGCATGGTCCGCAGCAGCAGGGCATGGCGCAACCGCCGGCCCGGCAGCCCCTCCCGCCGAGGAGACAGGGTGAAGCGTTGGGATTCGATGAAGGGCCGGTCCGGCAGGACCGAGCAGCCGGCCGCCAACAGCGGCAGGGCGAGCCCGAGGTGACGGCAGAAGAGACGACGGATCATCGGGTGGCTCCGGCGGGGGCGGGGGGCGGCGCGCCCCACAAGGCCTGGGAAGGCGAGCGCCGCAGCGCCTCGGTGGTGTCGCGCAGGTTGCTCGTCGCCGCCCGCAGGTCGCGCAGGATGGGCGCCAGGTCGGCCTGTACGTCGGTGGTCGCGTTGCGGGCGGCGCGCAGGCTGGAATCGAGCTGTCCGATGGTCCCGGGCAGCCGTGCCGTCGCCCGCCGCAGATCCTGCGCGGCAGCCCCCATGGCGGAGAGCGTCTCCCGCACCTCCCGCCCTTCGGCCAGGCCGCGCACGGCGCTGGCCGTGTCGCGCAGCTCCGCCACCGCGCCCGGCACGTCCGCGGTGCTGGCGATGGTCCGCAGCTCCTGCATCAGCGCCGCCGCGTCGCGCAGCGCCACCGCCAGCTCACCCGTATCAATCTGCCGCCGCAGGTCGAGGAAGAGATCGTTGATGTTCGCCGCCATGCCCGCGAAATCAATGCCCTGGACCTGCCGCAGCACCATCTCGGCCGCGCTCGTCACCTGCGCGACCGTGGAGGGCACCGCCGGAATCCAGGAATAGCGCGGCGTCCAGGGCACGATCGGCACGGGAAAGCGCTCGGGATCCAGGAAATCCAGCTCGATATAGGCGACGCCCGTGATGCCCTGGCTCGCCAGCCGCGCCCGCAGGCCGGCCGCCACCGCATCCTCCGTAGAGGGCACATCGCCCACCCGCCCCAGGTTCACCGCGAAGCGGACGACCACGAGCTGGAAGGCGGCCGCGAAGCCCTCGCCCTCCGGCCGGCGGTATTCGGCGGCGGCGAGCGCGATCTCGGTCACCCGCCCCACTGCCACGCCGCGATACCGGACCGGCGAGCCGACCTCGAGGCCCTGCACGGATTCCCGGATATAGGTCTCGAACAGCACGTCGCTGCTGCGCAGCCGGTTCTGCGTGAGGAAGAGCACCACCCCCACCAGCAGCGCCAGCCCCACCACAACCATCAGCCCGACCGAGAGCTGGATCTTGCGCATGCTGGCCATCTATATCGCCCCCCCTTGGGCCCCCCCTAGGGCCTCCCGCCGGAAGAAGGCGCGCACCGTGGGGTGGTCGCTCTCGTCACGCAGCCGTTTCGGGTCGCCCTCGGCGATCATCCCCTGCGCGTCCTTGTCCAGCATGATGCAGCGGTCCCCGATGGCCAGGATGGATTGCAGCTCATGCGTCACCACCACGAAGGTTGTGCCCGTTTCACGCGCCAGTGACAGGATCAACGCATCAAGCCCGGCCGAGGTGATGGGGTCCAGCCCCGCGCTCGGCTCGTCGAGAAACAGGATTTCCGGGTCCAGCGCCATGGCCCGGGCGATGCCGGCCCGCTTGAGCATGCCGCCCGAGATCTCCGCCGGCAGCCGGTCCTGCGCGTCGCCCAGGCCGACCAGGCCGAGCTTGGCGCTCGCCACCAGCGCGCGGGCGGCCTCGGGCAGCTTCGTATGCGCCTCGATCGGCAGCATGACGTTCTCGGCCAGGGTCAGCGAGCCCAGCAGCGCGCCCGATTGCCACATGACGCCGATGCGCCGCAGCAGCCCGCGCCGCGCCTCGCCCTCCAGCGCCGTCCAATCGCCCTCCAGCACCCGGATCTGGCCCTTGCTGGGCGGCATCAGCCCGATCAGCAGCTTGAGCAGGGTGGATTTGCCGCAGCCCGAGCCGCCCAGGATCACGAAGACCTCGCCGCGGCGGACCTCGAAGGTGACATCCTTGAAGATGGTGCGCGCGCCGAAGCGCATGGCGACGCCCTCGGCCGTCAGCACCGCCGGCGCTCCGGTCGTTTCCACCATCACCAGCCCAGCCGGAAAAAGAGGATGGCAAAGAGCCCGTCCAGCACCACCAGCGCCACGATGCCGCCGACCACGGCGCCGGTCGCCGCATCGCCCACCGCGCGCGGCCCGCGCCCGGCCGAAAGCCCCGCCTGGCACCCGATATAGCCGATGGCCAGGCCGAAGATCGCGGCCTTGCCCAGGCCCCCCGCCACATCCTGCAGCGAAAGCCACTGCCCAAGCTGGTTCAGCACCGCGACGGGCGGGAAGCCCAGCGTGGACATCACGATCATCATGCCCACGATGCCGGTCACGTTCATCACCATGGTGAGCGCCGGCATGACGAGGGTGGAGGCCAGGATGCGCGGCACCACCAGCCAGGCCACGGGGTCGAGCCCCATGATCTTCAGCGCGTCCACCTCCTCGTTCACCCGCATGGTGCCGAGCTCCGCCGCATAGGCCGAGCCGGTCCGCCCGGCGAGGATGATGGAGGCCAGCAAGGGCCCCAGCTCACGCGTGAGCGAAATGCCGACCAGCTGCGGGATGAAGATTTCCGCGCCGAATTGCCGCATCGGCACCGACGACTGGAAGGCCAGGATCACGCCGATCAGCGTGCCCAGCAGGATGCAGAGCGGAAAGGCGCGCGTGCCGGCCTCATCCAAGTGGCGCAGCACCTCGGCCCAGCGCAGCCGCCAGGGGCGCGGCACCAGGCGCAGCGAGGCGAGCACCGTCTCGCCCAGGAAGGCCATCCGGCCGCCGAACGCGTTAAGGCGCTCCAGCGTGGCGGCGCCGATCGCGGTCAGCGGGCGGAAGGGCTTGGGCTTGGGCGGCGGTGGGGCGGGCGGGATGGCTTTGCGGAAGCGGTCCAGCGCGGCGCGCGGCGCGGCCGCCTCGGGCTCCCGCCACTCCGCCTCGCCGCCGAGCCGCGCCAGCGAGACCAGGAGGGCCGCGCCACCGGAATCCAGCTCGGTCACGCCCTGGGCGTCGAGGGTGAAGGACGCGCCGCCTTTCGCCGCGCGGTGCGCCGCGTCCCATTCGGAGGCAGCCACGGCGCTGTCCAGCGCGCCGCTGAAGCGCAGGACGAGACGGCCGGCCTCGGTCTCGGCCTGGAAGGGGGCGCTTGGCATCTGCGCGGGACCATGCACGCCCGGCATGTGAGGCTTCAAGGAATTTCCCAGGATGTCAGCCTTGCAGCGCGTGCAGCAGCACCGCCGTCGCCGCTGCCACATTCAGGCTCTCGACGAGGCCCGAGCCCGGCAGCGTCACGCGCTCGGCGCAGCAGGCCAGGATGTCGGGGGAAAGCCCCGTCTCCTCGGCGCCCATGACCAGCGCGATGGGCTTGGTCCGCGCGATCCGGGCCGGCGGCAGGCCGCCCTGGGCCACGGCCCCCACCACATGCCATTGCCCGGAAAAGCGCCGGAGCGTGCTGCCCAGATCCTCGGCGCGGAACACCGCCAGGTGCTCCAGCGCGCCCTCCGAGGTGCGGAAGGCGGCGTCCGACAGGTCGGCCTGGCGCTGGTCGCCCGAGAGCAGCAGCACCTTGGCGTTGAAAAAGGCGGCCGCGCGGGCGATGGCGCCCAGATTGTGCGGGTTGCCGATCCCGTCCAGCACCAGCAGCACCGGCGCCGCGAAGAGCACGGGCGGCGGCGGCGTGGGAATCGGCAGCGCCTTGCGCGGATCGGCGATGGCGACGATGCCGCCATGGTGCTCGGTGCCGGCGATGCGGGCCAGCTCATCCTCCAGCACCTCGCGATAGGCCTTCTTGTGGCGCGCGAGGTAGCGGCAGAGCGGCCCGGCCACCGGGCGGCGCTCTTCCAGGTAATGCAGGCGCTGCACCGCCTCGGGCCGGCGCAGGAACAGGGCGCGGACGGCGTTCACCCCGCAGATGCGCTGCGGCTCGGGCCGGCGGAGCGGCGGTGGGAAGCTGGAGGGGCCGTAGCCGCCGCGGAACTCAGACATGCGCCAGGCCCTTGAGCTGGGCCAGCAGCGCGGCCGGCACGGCGATCCCCTCCGCCTCCGCCCGCTGGGTCAGCCCGTCGCGCCGCGCGCCGGGCAGGCGCACGCCCGCATCGCCCAGCATGGCCGTGACCAGGGCCTCCATCCGGTCGAGGAAGGCGTCCTGCCCCGCCAGCGCGCCGGGGTCCACGGCCAGGATGGCGTGGCCGAGGCGCGGGGGGTTGGAGGAGGGCGCGAAGAAGCTGTCCGCCTCGAAGCCGAAGGCCGCCCCGCCCAGCGCCACGCACAGCACCTCCACCACCAGGGCCAGCGCCGCGCCCTTGGTGCCGCCCATGGCGAGCATGGCGCCATCCAGCGCGGCCTTGGCGTCAGTGGTGGGCTGGCCCGCCGCGTCGAGCGCCCAGCCCTCGGGGATGGGGCGGCCCTCCTTGGCGGCCACCATGATCTTGCCCCGCGCCACTTCCGAAAGCGCCAGGTCCACCACCATGGGTGCCGCGTCCCGGCGCGGAAAGCCGGCGGCGACCGGGTTGGTGCCGAGCAGCGGGCGCCGGCCGCCGGGCACCGGCATGGCGTAGGGCGAATTGGTGAAGGCCAGCGCCACCAGCCCCTGCCCCGCCAGGCGCCGCACCGGCAGCGCCATGGCGCCCGCATGGTGGCTGTTGGTGATGGCGATGAAGGCCACGCCATGCGCCGCCGCGCGCCGCGCCGCCTCGGCCTCGGCCAGGTGCAGGGCGGGGTAGGCGAGGCCGTTGCCCGCATCCACCAGCGCCGCACCCCCGCGCTCGCGCGTCACGCGCGGGATGGCGGCGCCATCGGCCCGCCCCTCGCGCAGGAAGCCCGCATACATCGCGACACGGGAGAGGCCGTGCCCGCCCTGCCCCTCGGCCTCGGCGGCGACCAGGGCCTGCGCGGTCAGCGCCGCCATCTCCGCGTTGGCGCCGGCGGCGACGAGCGCGGCGGTGGCGAGATTCCGGGCTTCGGCGAGTGAAAGGCGGGGCGTGTCGCTCATCCCGGGGTTGAAGCGCGGATCGGCCGCGGGGGCAATGCGCGGCGCCCCTATCGCCGCTCCAGCCGCATCGGCAGGCGCTCGGCCAGGGAGAGGGTCAGCCCGGCGCTCGGCACCACGGCCTGGCCCGGCAGCGTGCGCAGGCGGAAGCGCTGGGCGAGCCTGGCCAGCGCCAAGGTCGCCGCCTGCATCGTTACCGCCTCGCCCACGCAGTGCCGCGGGCCGAGGCCGAAGGGCAGGTAGCTGAAGGGCCGGGGCGGCGGCGCCTCCGGCAGGAAGCGGGCGGGGCGGAATTCATCCGGCGCCTCCCAGAGATCGGCATGGCGATGCACCAGCCAGGGGGCGACGAAGGCAATGCTGCCCCGGGGCACCGCGAGGCCCGCGACTTGCGTCGCCTGCCCCGCCACCCGGGCGATCAGCGGCAAGGGCGGATAGAGGCGCAGCGCCTCCCGCAGCACCGCCTGGGTCAGCGGCAGGTGCGGGGGCGTGAGCGCCGGGGCCGCGTCCAGCTCCGCATGCAGCGCCGCCTCCACCTCCGGCGCCTGGCCGAGCAGGAACCAGGCGGCGGCCAGCAGGCCGGAGAGCGCGTCATGCCCGATCGCGAAGAGCGAGATCGCCTCATCCGCCGCCAGATCGGCCGGCAGCGCGGCCACCAGGCCGGAACGCGCCCGGCGGGCCCGGGCCAGCGGCGCCGCCAGCAGGGCACGGATGCGCCTGGCGTCGCCGCCGAGGCGGAGCCGCACCAGGGGGTCCGGCAGGGCCATCAGCGTGATCAGCCCGGCGCCGCTGATCTTGCCGCGATAGGCGCGGGCGAGGCGCACGATCTCCGCCGGATCGCCCGCCGCCTCGCCGAAGAAGAGGCGCAGCAGCAGCCCCGCCGAAAGCCGCTCCATCTCCGCGATCACGTCGAGCGTGGAACCCTCGGGCCGGGCGGCCCAATCGGCGGCGGCGGCATCCCCGGCGCCGTCCAGCGCGGCGGCCATCGCGGCCTCCACCGCCGCGCGACGACCGCGCCAGGCCCGGCCATCGGCCACGAAGAGGCCCTGACCCAGCAGCGGCGCCAGCAGCTTGGTGAGTTGCGTGGGCTTGGCCGCGAAGATCTCCGCCTGCGTCACCAGCACCGCCTCGATGGCGGCGGGCCGGTTGAAGACGATGAGCCGAAGGCCCAGCGCCTCCAGCATCGTGCCGGCATTGCGGAACATCTCCTCGCCCCAGACCTCCAGCAGGCTGCGGCTCGCCTTGGCGAGAAGCTCGGTGACCGGGATCTCGCCCCGGTGGCGCGGCGGAAAGGGGGGTGTGACCCCGCTCATTCCTTGTGGACGCGCAGCGGGCCGAAGGCCTGGCCCACCGGCATCATCTGCAGCGTGTTGATGTTCACCCGCGCCGGCAGCGTCGCGCACCAATGCACCGCCTCGGCGATGTCGTCCGGCGTCAGCGGCTCGGCGCCTGCATAGATGCCGGCGGCCTTCGCGTCATCGCCGTGGAAGCGGACTTTGCTGAACTCGGTGCCGCCCACCAGGCCGGGCTCGATATCGGTAACGCGGACCTTGGTGCCCCAGAGGTCGGCCCGCAGGTTCAGGCTGAAATGGCGGACGAAGGCCTTGCTCGCGCCATAGACATTGCCGCCGGGATAGGGGAATTCGCCCGCCGTCGAGCCGATGTTGATGATGTGCCCGCGGTTGCGCGCCACCATGCCCGGCAGCACCGCGCGGGTCACGTACATCAGGCCCTTGATGTTGGTGTCCACCATCGCGTCCCAGTCGTCGAGGTCCGCGTCCTGCGCGCCGGACAGGCCGAGCGCCAGGCCCGCATTGTTCACGCAGACGTCAATTTCGGCCCAATCGGCCGGGAGCCCCGCGATGGCGGCGGCCACCGCCGCGCGGTTCCGCACATCCAGCGTCAGCGGCAGGACGCGGTCCGCGCCGAGTTCCGTCCGTAGCGTCTCCAGCCGATCCGCGCGCCGTCCGGCCGCGATGATGCGCGCACCCGTGCCGGCGAAACGCGCGGCGATGACGCGGCCGAAGCCGGCCGTGGCGCCGGTGACGAGGATGATCATGCGGGTGCTCCGTTCAGTTTGGCGCAAGGCTCGGTTCAGGCAGGGTCAAGGCAGGGCTCTGTAATGCCCCGCCACGCCGGGACTTGAAACCTTCCGTAAGATGAACCAAATGTCATCTGTCGGCCGGCGCTGGAGATCGCAGGCATGCGACACGCCCCATTTGTCCAAGGGGCCTGTTGAGCCGACTTCCGGGCGCCGCCCGGGAATCTGAGCGCTGAGCCGTGCGCTCTCCAGGAAACACATGTTTGGAGAGTCGTGATGTATGCCCGCATCGCGCGCCGTTTCTGCGCGCCCATGCTTCTACTTGCCGCCCTGCAACCCCAGGTGGCGCGTCCTGCCCTTGCGCAACCCTCGGCGGCGGATGTCACCATCCGGCTGGATGAGCGGCAATTTCGCGCCGGCGGGTTCGAGCTGGGGCGCGTCGAGCCCGAGACCGGCCCCTCCGAAATTCTCCTCCCCGGCCAGGTGGTGGTGCCGCCGACGCAGCTGCGCGTCATCGCCGCCCCCGCCGCCGGCCTGATCGAAAGCCTCTTCGTCGCCCCGGATGAGCGCGTGCGCGCCGGCCAGGCCGTGGCCCGGCTGCGCAGCACCGAGCTGGTGGAGGCGCAGCGACTCTTCCTCGAAGCGGCGACAGCGGCCGAGCTGGCGCAGGAAAAACTCCGCCGCGACGAGGAGCTGTTCCGCGAGCGCGTGATCGCCGAGCGCCGCCTGATCGTCACCCGCGCCGAGGCGACGGGTGCGGCCGCCGCGCTGGATGAGCGCACGCAGCTGCTCAACCTGCTCGGCCTCAGCGACCAGGAGGTGGCGGATCTGCGCCGCAGCCGCCGCATCCAGCAGGGGCTGACGGTGACGAGCCCGGTCGCGGGGGTGGTGCTCGGCCGGGCAGCCACGCCAGGCGAGCGCGTGGCCCAGGCCGCGCCGCTGATGACGATCGGGGATCTGAACACGCTCTGGATCAACATCCAGGTCCCGCTCTCCCGTGCGCCGGCGCTGGAGGCCAATGCCCGCGTGCTGGTGCCCGCCCAGGGCGCCGAGGGCTTCGTGCTGCGCATCGGCCGCACCGCCGACGCCGCGACGCAAAGCGTGACGGCGGTGGCCGAGATGCATCGCGGCGCCGAGGCGCTCCGCCCCGGCCAGGCTGTGACCGTCGCCCTGCAATTGCGGGCCAATGGGATGCCGCAATACCGCGTGCCGGCCGGCAGCGTGGTCCGCCACCGCGAGCGAAGCTGGGTCTTCATCCGCACCCCCACCGGCTTCACCGCGCGGCCCGTGACGGTGCTGAACGAAACGGCGCAGTTCACCTCGATCCGCGGCGGCCTCGCCCCCACCGACCAGATCGCCACGCGCGGCATCCTTGCCCTGCTGGCCGAGCTGTCCGAAGCGGACGGGGGCTGATCCATGCTCGCCAAACTGGTTGATACGGCGCTGCGTCAGCGGCTGCTGGTGATCATCATGGCCCTCGGCCTCGCCGTCTGGGGCTTCCAATCCTATCGCGCCCTGCCGATCGACGCCTTCCCGGACGTGGCGCCGACGCAGGTCCTCGTCTCCATGCGCGCACCCGGCCTGACGCCGGAGGAGCTGGAGCGCCGCGTGACCAACCCGATCGAGCTCGCGATGCGCGGCATCCCGAACCTCGTCTTCATGCGCTCCGTCACGCGCTTCTCGGTCACGCTGATGACCTTCGAATTCTCGGCCGGCACCGACATCTACTGGGCCCGCGCCCAGGTGAATGAACGCCTGAACGAAATGGAGGACCAGCTCCCGGACGGCGTCTCGGGCGGGCTCGCCCCCATCATCACGCCGCTCGCCGAGATGCTGATGTTCACGCTGGAGGGCGAGAACCTCTCCCCCACCGAGGCGCGGACGCTGATGGACTGGGTGGTGCGCCCGCAATTGCGCGCCGTGCCCGGTGTGGCCGACATCAACGTGCTGGGCGGCTTCGTCCGCACCTATGAGGTGGTGCCCGACCCCGCGGCCATGGCCGCGCGCGGCATCTCGACCGCCATGCTGGAGGAGGCGCTGGAGCGCAACAACCGCAATGACGGCGCGGGCCGCATCCGCGATGGCGAGGAAGCGCTGCTGGTCCGCGCCGAGGGCCGCATCCAGAATCTGGAGGATGTGCGCGCCATCGTGCTGCTGGCACGCGACACCGGCGTGGTGCGCGTGAGCGACGTGGCCGATGTGCGCTTCGGCGCCCTGCCCCGCAACGGCGTGGTGACGCGCGACGGCGAGGGCGAGGCGGTCTGGGGCATCGTGCTCGGCCTGCGCGGCGCCAATGCGCGCTCCGTGGTGGAAGGCGCGCGCGCGCGCTTCCCGGCCATCCAGGATGCCCTGCCGGAGGGGGTGAATCTGGTCGTCTTCTATGACCGCGCCGACCTCATCGGCAAGGCGGTCTGGACCGTGCAGAAGGTGCTGCTGGAAGCCATCGCGCTCGTCGTGGTGCTGCTGATCCTCTTCCTGGGGAATTGGCGCGCGGCCCTCGTCGTCTCGCTCAGCCTGCCGCTCGCCGTGCTCGTGACCTTCGGGCTGATGCATTACTTCGGGCTGTCGGCGAACATCATGTCGCTGGGTGGCCTCGCCATCGCCATCGGCCTGCTGGTGGATTGCGCGGTGGTGGTGGTGGAGAACGTCGCCCACCGCTTCGGCCTGCATGAAACGGCGAAGATGACCATGAAGGAGCGCCTGCGCTTCACGGCGGAAGCCACGCGCGAGGTGATGGTGCCCCTCGTCTCCGGCGTCATCATCATCGTTGCCGTCTTCGTCCCGCTGCTCTCGCTGCAGGGGCTGGAGGGGCGCCTGTTCGGGCCGGTCGCGATGACCATCGCCTTCGCCCTGATCGCAGCGCTCATGCTGGCGCTGACGGTGGTGCCGGTGATGTGCGCCTTCATGCTCCAGGGCGGCCATGCGAAGGAGCCATGGCTCGTCCGCAAGCTTCATGCGGGCTATGATCCCTTCCTGGAATGGGCGTTGAAGCGCCCCTTCCGCATCGCCGGCACGGCCGGCATCGGCCTCGTTCTCGCCGGCCTCGCCTTCACGCAGATCGGCAGCATCTTCATCCCCGTCATGGACGAGGGAACGCCCGTGGTGACGGTGCGCAAGCACCCCACCATCGGCGTGGAGGAAGCGGCCGAGACCGACCAGCGCATCGCGCGCGAGATCATGGCCCGCGTGCCCGAGGTGCGCGGCATCATGTCCCGCGCCGGGGCGGATGAGCTGGGCATTGACCCGGTGGGGCTGAACGAGACGGACATGTTCTTCACCCTGGCCCCGCCCGAGACCTGGCGCGCCGAGGCGCAAGCCGGCGGCACGCCCTGGGTGCTCGACCAGGTGCGCCTCGTGCTGGACGGTTTTCCCGGCACGAGCTTCTCCTTCAGCCAGCCCATTGATATGCGCGTGCAGGAGATGATCATTGGCGCGCGCGGCGACGTGGTGATCAAGGTCTTCGGCCCTGAGATCCCCGAGCTGAACCGCATCGGCCGCGAGGTGGCCGAGGCGGTGCGCGGCGTCGCCGGCAGCGCCGATGTCTTCGCGCTCCGCAACGAGGGCATGAAGTACCTGACCGTCCGGGTGGATCGCCTCGCCGCCGGCCGCGTCGGCCTCAATGCGAGTGACGTGCAGGAGGCGCTTCGCGTCTGGGTGGATGGCCGCGGTGTCGGACAGGTGCTGGAGGGGGATCGCCGCATCCCGCTGCTGCTGCGCGGCGAGGAGGGGCTGCGCCGCTCCGCCGCCGACCTGGCGCGCGTGCAGATCGCGCTGCCGGCGGGCGGCACCGTGCTGCTGAGCCAGGTGGCGGATATCCGGGAAGAGGAGGGCGCCGTGCAGGTGATCCGTGAACAGGCCGAACGCTTTGCCACCGTGCTGAGCAATGTGCGCGGCCGGGATATCGGCGGCTTCGTGGCCGAGGCCCAGGCTGCCGTCGCCCAGAAGGTGCAGCTCCCGCCCGGCTATCGCCTGGCCTGGGGCGGGCAGTTCGAGAACCAGCAGCGCGCCCAGGCGCGGCTGGCCGTCGTGGTGCCCATCGCGCTCGGCGCCATCTTCCTTCTGCTCTACCTCACCTTCGGCAGCGTGCGGCAGGCGACGCTCGTCTTCTGCAACGTGCCCTTCGCGCTGATCGGCGGTGTGATCGCGCTCTGGGCCTCCGGCGAGTTCATCTCGGTGCCCGCATCGGTCGGCTTCCTGACGCTGATCGGAATCGCGGTGCTGAACGGCGTGGTGCTGATCAGCTACATCAACCGCCTGATCGCCGAGGAGGGACTCTCGCTGGAAGCCGCGGTGCGCGAGGGTGCCAAGCGCCGCATGACGCCCGTGGTGCTGACGGCGATGATCGCGGCCCTCGCCCTCGTGCCCTTCCTCTTCGCCACGGGCCCGGGCAGCGAAATCCAGCGGCCGCTCGCCATCGTCGTCATCGGCGGGCTGGTGACGGCGACGGTGCTGACCCTGGTGCTGCTGCCCATCCTCTACGAGCGCTTCGCCCTGCCGCGGGTGAAGGCATTGGCCGTGGCGGCCGTGCTGGCGGCGCTGCTGCTGCCGGGCGCGGCCCAGGCGCAAAATGGGCAGGCGCAGCTGTCGCGCCATGTCGAGGCGGCACTCGCACTGGATGCCGGCTACCGCACCTTGCAGGCCCAGCGTGACGCCGCGGCCGCGCGCGGGGCGACGGCGCGCTCGCCCATCGCGGGCTCGCCCGCGCTCGGCGGCTCGATGCGCTCCGGCACACAGGGGCCTGGCCAGGTGCGCGAGCTGGACCTGGAAGTCGCGGCCCCCATCTGGCTGCCGGGCCAGCGCGGCGCGTTGCAGGGCACGGTGGATTCGGCCGTGGCCGAATTCGAAACCCGCATCGCGCTGCGCCGGCTGGAGGTGGCGGGCGTGCTGCGCGAGGCCTGGTGGGATGCCGCCGAGGCGCGGCGCGCCGCGCAACTGGCGCGGGAGCGCCTGAACACGGCGCGCGAGATCGCCCGCGATGTGGCCCGCCGTGCCCAGCTCGGTGACATTCCGCCGACCGAGGCGCTGCTCGCCCGCAACGAGACGCTGGGCGCGGAGCTGGCCCTCGCCCAGGCGGAGGCCGCCGCGGCCCAGGCCATCGCCGCTTATCGCGTGCTGACCGGCGGGCTGGAGCCGAATCTGCCGGTGGAGACGGTGCGCAGCGCGGCACGCCACCCCACGCTGGTCACGGCCGAGGCCGCGCTGGCCACGGCCGAATCGCGCCAGCGCTTGGTCACCGCCACCCCGCGCGACAACCCGGAGTTCGGCGTCTTCGGTCGGCAGGAGGGCGGCACGGGCATGGACACCGCCACCAGCCTCGGCCTGCGCGTGCGCATCCCGCTCGGCACCGAGGGGCGCAACGCGCCCCGCCGCGCCGAGGCGGAAAGCGAGGTGACGCGCGCCACCGCGGAACTCATCCAGGCGCGCCGCCTGGTGCAGGCCGGCACCGCCCGCGCCCAGGCCGAGCTGCGCGCGGCGGAGGCGGCGCTGCGCCTCGCGCGCCAGCGCCTGGCCGTGGCGACCGAGCAGGAGGGCATCGCGCTGCGGGCCTTCCGCGCGGGCGAGACCGGCACCTTCGACCTGTTCCGCGTTCGCCAGCTCCGGCTGGAGGCGGCGAATGACGAGGGGCAGGCCAGCATCGCGGCCAATCGCGCGCGCTCCCGCGTGAACCAGGCGGCGGGCGTGCTGCCCTGAGCCGGATCGCCGCTCCGCGCTGGGCCCGGATTGTGATCACGCCCCGTTGATCACAATCTGGGCCGCATGAACGAGATCAATTCCCGCGACACCTTGGGCCATCGCTGCCTCATGGGCGTGGTGGCGCCGGCCACCAACACCGCCGTGCAGGCGGAGATGGACGACCTCCGGCCGGAGGGCGTGATCAACGCCCAGGCGCGCATCGCCAATCCGGAACAGCGGGTGCAGGCGGACGCGGACACGCTCGCCGTGCGCGCCGCCATGGTGGGCGGCCTGATGGCGGCGGTGGACACGCTGGCGCCTTGCCGGCCCGACCACGTGATCCTCGGCGTCATGGTCGAGAATTTCGTGGGTGGCGGCGCCGCGGGCCAGGCGCTGATCCGCGAGGTGGGCGAGCGGCTGGGCTGCGGCGTCACCGATTATTCCTCGGCGATCGTCACGGCGCTGGACGCGCTGTTCGGCCGCCCCGTGCGGATCGGCCTGCTGACGCCCTTCCTGCCGGTGGGTGACGCCGCCGCGCGCCGCATCTTCGAGGAGGCCGGCCATGCGGTGGTGCGGCTGATCGGCCTTCGCGCGCCGAGCCCCGCCTCGATCGGCCGCGTGCCGCTGGAGCGCATGCGCACCGCGGTCGCCGAGCTGAACGCGCCAGAGGTGGAGGTGATCATCCAGGTCGGCACCGGCCTGCCCTTCGCCGCCCTTGCCCGCGCGGCGGAGCGCGAGCTCGGCAAGCCGGTGCTGGCCAGCAACCCCGTGAGCTATTGGCGCGCGCTGCGCGCCTGCGGAATCGCGGATGCGATGCCGGAGCAGGGCCGGCTGTTCACGCTGTAGCGAAACGAAAAACCCCCCCGGCCTTGCGGCCGAAGGGGGCTCAGTCCCGGCTTGCGCCGTGTGTGATCCGGCCCTGTGTCGGGGCCGGACCTTATCTCGTGGCTCTGGTCAGCGCATCGGCAGGGCGTACATCAGGCCGCCATTGGTCCAGAGGTTGTTCGGGCCGCGCGGCAAGGCCACTGGGGTGTTCTCACCCATCGTGCGCTCATAGAGCTCGCCGTAATTACCGATGGCGCGGATCACGTTGTAGGCCCAGAGCGGATCGAGCTTCAGGGACTGGCCCAGCTCCGGCGTCACGCCCAGCAGGCGGCGCGTGTTGGGGTTGGTGCTGGTGCGGCGCATCTGCTCGGCATTGGCGGCCGTGATGCCCTGCTCCTCCGCCTCGATGATGGAGGTGGTGTACCAACGGACCAGCTCGAACCAGTCGTCATCGCCGCGGCGGACGTAGGCGCCGTAGGGCTCCTTGCTGAAACGCTCCGGCAGCACGGTCCATTCGCGCGGGTTCTGCATGGTGGAGCGCACGGCAGCGAGCTGCGAGGCGTCGGAACCGAAGCTGTCGCAGCGGCCGGCCTGCAGCGCCGCGGCGGCCTGGTCGGTGCGCTCGAAGACGACGGGGCGGAAGGGCACGTTCACGCTGCGGAAGTAATCCGCCGTCACCTGCTCGTTCGTCGTGCCCTGGATGAGGCAGATGGTCGCGCCGTTCATCTCGCGCACCTGGCGCACGCCCAGCGAGTTGCGCACGAGGAAGCCGTGGCCATCGAAGAAGTAGGTGGTGACATGGCGCAGGCCGAGCGTCGTGTCGCGCAGCATGGTCTGCGTCGAGGTGCGGAACAGCACGTCAATCTCGCCCGAGCCCAGCGCGGTGAAGCGCGTGGAGGACGACATCGGCACGAAGCGCACCTTGGTGATGTCGTTGAAGATGGCGACGGCCAGGCCGCGGCAGAGATCCACGTCCAGGCCCTGCCAGGTGCCGCGGCTGTCGGGCAGCGCGAAACCGGCGACGCCGGTGTGGATGCCACAGACCAACGTGCCGCGCGCCCGGATCTGATCGAGGGTAGGGCCGGCCTGTGCCGCCGTGCCCGTGAATGCCACACACGCCGCCACCAGCGCGGCTCGGATGGACCGATCCCACTTCATGCTTTGCCTGCCTCAACCTTGATTTTCTGAGCGGGATGGTCGGGCGGGATTACGCTTGGAGTCAACCGACCTGTTGGCGGCGTGACCGCATTGTAATGCCCTTTTTCAGCGAAAAGGCGGCGCGTAATGCAACCCGCCGCGCGTCCACAACTCGTTGCTGCCGCGCGGCATCGCGAGCGGCGTGGTGGGGCCGAGGTGGCGCGCGTAGAGCTCGCCGTAATTGCCGATCGCCTTGATGGCGTTCAGCGCCCAGGCGGGATCGAGCTTCAGCGCCTGGCCCACCTCCGGCAGGGCGCCCAGCAGGCGGCGCACATTGGCGTCCTGCGAGGTGCGGCGCATCTGGTCCGCATTGGCGGCGGTGATGCCCGCCTCCTCCGCTTCGAAGAGCGCGAAGGTGAACCAGCGCACCAGCTCGAACCAGCTCTCATCGCCACGCCGGATCACGGCGGTGTAGGGCTCCTTCGAGAAGAGTTGCGGCAGGATGACCCAGGCGTTGGGATCCGGCAGGGAGGAGCGCATGGCGGCGAGGCCCGAGGCGTCGAAGCCGAAGGCGTCGCAGCGCCCGGCGGCCAGCGCCGCACGCACCTGTTCGTTCTGTTCGAAGAGCACGGGGCGGAACGTCAGGTTCTGGCTGCGGAAATACTCGGCCGTGATCTGCTCGTTCGTCGTGCCCGGCTGCAGGCAGATGGTGGCGCCAGCAAGGCCGCGCGCGTCGGTCACATTCGCGTCGCGCCGGACCATGAAGCCGTGGCCGTCGTAGAAATAGGGATGCACGAAGCGCAGGCCGAGCGTGGTGTCGCGCAGCACCGTCTGCGTGCTGGTGAGGAAAAGCAGGTCCACCTCGCCGGCGCCCAGCGCGGTGAAGCGCGTGGCGAAGGAGAGCGGCACGAAGCGCACCTTGGTCGCATCGCCGAAGATGGCGGCGGCCAGGCCCCGGCAGAGATCGGCCACCATGCCGCGAAACTCGCCGCGGCTGTCCACCGTGGTGAAGCCGGGCGTATTGGCGTTCACGCCGCAGGCCAGCGCGCCGCGCGCCCGCACCTGATCCAGCGTGTTGGAGGCCGGCGGCGCGGCGGGCTGGGCCGAGGCGATGGCGGAAAAGGCAAGGCCAGCCAGGGCCAGGAGCGGCGCGCGCCAACGGAATTGCGGCATGGAATCTTCCTCCGGATTTGCGCGAAGGCTGCGCCCCGCCGCCATTGCGGTCAAGGAACATTCCGCTCAGCGAAACTCGGGGTAACCCAGCGCGGCGGCTTCCTGCTCATGGCGCAACTGCTCGGGGTAGTCGGCCTGCTCGGGCGGCAGGATGTCAGCGATCATCAGCCCCGCCCGCGCCGCCGCCCAGCGCGGATCGCGCGCCACGCGCGCCAGCGCCGCCTGGAGTGCCGCCACGATCGGCTCGGGCGTGGCGATGGCGGTGACGAAGGGGATGGCGGGCGTGCTCGGCGTGGGTGCGAGGATGCGCGTCTGCACGCCCAGCCAGGGCCGGTAGCGGACCATGAAGGCATAGGTGACATTGTCCACGCAGGTCGCATCCGCCTCGCCCTTCGCCACGCGCTCGACATTGGCGGGGTGGCTGTGCGTCTCGGTGATCGAGCCGAAGAAGGGCGCGCGGGCGCCGAGGCGCGCCAGCGCCAGGCGCGGCAGGTTCATCCCCGAATTGGAATGCGGGCTGTTGAAGACGAATTTGGCACCTTTCAGATCCGCCAGCTCGCGATAGGGCGCATCCGCATGCACGATGAAGACCGCCGCATGCCGCCCGGGCGTGCAGTGTTCCACCGTATAGCTTGGCACGCCGAGCAGCCGCGCCTGGCCGCGGAAGATGGTCTGCAACGGATAGCCGCAGACCTGGGTGAAGAGGTTCTCCGCCTCGATGGCGCCGGGTACGGGCGGGCGGTCGAAGCTCAGCGCCTCCGGCAGGTTGGTCATGCCCTCGCCACCCAGTTCGGCCCGCAAGGCGGCCCAGAAGGCGGCGTTTTCGGCCCGCATCTCCGGCAGGTTGTACATGGGCAGGCTGGCGCGCCAGGCTTGCATGGGGGCTCCGGGCAAACGGGGCGGCCAGCATGGGCGGCGGCATGCTTGCGGGAAAGCCCCCCCGACGACATGTTGCGGGGCAGTGACCTCCTCGGACAGCGCCCCATGATCACCCTCCCGGCCCCCAAGCCCGACATCCTCGCGCGGCGTGACGCGATCCTGGCCGATCTCGGCCGGCTGCTGCCAGCCGATGCGGTGATCGGCGAGACGATCCGCATGAAGCCCTATGAGACGGACGGCCTGGCGGCCTATCGCCAGATGCCGCTCGCCGTCGTGCTGCCGCGCACCACGGATGAGGTCGCGCAGGTGCTGCGCTACTGCCACGCGAACGGCATCCGGGTGGTGCCGCGCGGCGCCGGCACCTCGCTGGCCGGTGGCGCGCTGCCGCTGGCCGATGCTGTCGTGATCGGGCTGATGCGCATGAACCGCATCAAGGAGATCAACCTGGAGGACCGTTATGCGGTGGTCGAGGCCGGGGTGACCAATATCGGCATCACCAAGGCCGTCGAGGGCGATGGATTCTTCTACGCGCCTGATCCTTCCAGCCAGCTCGCCTGCATGATCGGCGGCAATGTCATGATGAACAGCGGCGGCGCGCATTGCCTGAAATACGGCGTGACGGCGAACAACCTGCTGGGCGTGACCTTCGTGACCATCGAGGGCGAGATCATCGAGATCGGCGGCAATCACCTGGATGCCGCGGGCTATGACTGGCTCGGCCTCATCACCGGCAGCGAGGGGCAGCTCGGCATGGTGACCGACGTGACTGTCCGCATCCTGCGCGGGCCGGAGGGGGCGCGCGCCATGCTCGCCGCCTTCGATTCCGTCGAGGTCGCGGGGGCGGCGGTGGATGCCATCATCGGTTCGGGCATCATTCCGGTCGCGCTGGAATTCATGGACAAGCCCTGCATCCACGCCTGCGAGGCCTTCGCCCATGCCGGCTATCCGCTGGATGCGGAGGCGATGCTGATCATCGAAGTCGAGGGCAGCACGGAGGAGCAGGACATGCTGCTCGGCAAGATCCGCGACATCTGCGCCCGCTTCAACCCGATCAGCATGAAGCTGGCCGAGAGCGCCGAGCAGTCGCTCGCCATCTGGAAGGGCCGCAAGGGCGCCTTCGGGGCCGTCGGCCGCATCAGCCCGGATTACCTCTGCATGGACGGCACCATTCCGACCGGCGAGCTGCCGCATGTGCTGAAGCGCATCGGCGAGATGAGCGTGCAATACGGCCTCGGCGTCGCGAATGTGTTCCACGCGGGCGACGGCAATCTGCACCCGCTCATCATGTTCGACGCGAATGACCCCGAGAGCTTCCGCAAGGCCGAGGAATTCGGCGGCGACATCCTGAAGCTCTGCGTCGAGGTCGGCGGTTGCTTGACGGGCGAACACGGCGTGGGCGTCGAGAAGCGCGACCTGATGAGCACGCAATTCACCACGCGCGAGCTGGATTTGCAGCGCGCCATCAAGACTGCCTTCGACGCCGACTGGCTGCTCAACACGGCCAAGGTCTTTCCGCTCACCGACAATCCGAAGATCGCGGCATGAGCGTGACGGCCCCGGACACGGAAGAGGCACTCGCCGCCGAAGTGACGCGCGCCCATGCGGCGCGCGAGCCGCTCTGCATCGAGGGCCGCGGCACCAAGCGCGCCATGCTGCGCCCAGTTCTTCAACCATGGGGGCAGGCCGCGCGCACGCTCTCCACCCGCAACCTCACCGGCATCGTGCTCTATCGCCCGACCGAGCTGATGATCCGCGCCCGCGCCGGCACGCCCATCCCCGAGATCGAGGCGGCACTGGCCGAGAACAACCAGCAGATCATCGCCGAGCCACCCGACCTCACCGCCCTGTTCGGCGCGAGCGAGGCGGCGACGCTGGGTGGCGTCGTTTCCGCCAACCTCTCGGGCCCCCGGCGCATCATGTGGGGCGCCATGCGCGACCATGTGCTGGGCATCCGCGCCGTGACGGGCGAGGGCGAGGTGTTCCGCTCCGGCGGCCGCGTCCTGAAGAACGTGACGGGGCTCGATCTCTGCAAGCTGCTGACCGGCGCGCATGGCACGCTGGGCGTGCTGACCGAGGTGACGCTGAAGGTCCTGCCCCGCGCTGAGGCCACCGGCACGCTCGCGATCCGCGTGCCCGACGTGGCGCGCGGCGTGGCGGCGCTGAGTGCCGCCCTCGGCTCACCCTACGGGGTGAGCGGTGCGGCGCTGCTGCTGGACGGGCATGCCGCCATGGGCCTCTCCGGCATTGTCGCCCTCGCGCGGATCGAGGATTTCCGCGAGAGCGTGACCTACCGCATGGGCAAGCTGCGCGAGGAACTGGCCGCACTCGGCGAAGCGAGCCTGCTGGAGACGGAAGCCTCCCACGCGCTGTGGCGCGCGGTGCGCGCTGCCGAGCCGCTCGATGCCGCGCCGGATGAGGCGATCTGGCGCCTTTCGGTGGCCCCTTCCGCCGCGCCGGGCGCGGTCACGGCGCTGCGCGCGGCCTTCGCGGCGAAGCTGCTGCTGGATTGGGGCGGCGGGCTGATCTGGGTGGCCGGTCCCGCGACCGAGCGCGCGCACGGCGCGGTGATGCAGGCGGCCGCCGGCGCGCGCGGCAGCTTCACGCTTTTCCGTGGCCCCGCTTCCCTGTCGGCCCATGTTCCCGTCCTGCCGGAGGAGGCGCCGCCGCTCGCCGCCATCGCGCGGCGGGTGAAGGCCACGCTGGACCCCCGCGGATTGCTGAATCCAGGGCGCATGCGCGCCTGATCGCACTTGCCAAGATGACGCCGGTGTGGTGGTCACACCCGACTTCACCACTCGGAGAATAGCGTGACGATCTGGATACCGCTCGGCCTCCTGGCCGCATCCCTGGTCCTGGCCGAGACGCGCAAGCTGACCGGCGCACAGGGCGGCTGGATGGGGCTCGTCCTGCCGCTCGTCTTCGCGGGCTCCGCCCTCTGGCTGCTGGGCCAGCTTTTCCTGACCGTGGATCTGCTGGCTGCCGCCGAGGCGGCGCGCGACGCGCTGATCGCCTTCGACGCCGAGCATGCCCGCCTGAACACGGCGGTCCTGGCGGTGCTGGGCCTCGGCCTCGGCTTCGCCGGCGGTGGGCGCACGGCGGGCCTCGTCGCCCTCGCCGATCCAGACGAGCCCATGCCGAGCCTCTTCATCCCGGCGCTGACCGCGCTGGTCGGCTTCGCGCTGGTGATGACGGCGTATTTCCGGTTGTAAGCCTGCCCCCAAAGGGGGCCTCAGCGTGCTGCCAGGAAATCCCGCAGCACCCGCGCCACCTCGCCCGGCGCCTCCTCCATCGGCACATGGCCGATGCCGGGCAGCGCCACCAGCCGGGCATCGGGCAAAGCGCGCAGGTAGTCCTGCGCATTGCTGACCGGCACCATCGCGTCCCGGTCGCCCCAGAGCAGCAGCACGGGCACGCGGATGCGCGCCAGCAGCGGCTCCGGCCGGGTCAGCACATGCTGGCCCATGCGGTCCAGGATCGCCTGGCGCACACCCGGCGCCAGCATCATGTCGCGGTAGCGCTCGAACAGCGCCTCGGTCATCACCGCGGGGTCGCCATAGGCGGGGCGGAGCGAGCCGCGCAGCATCCCCTCGGGCAGCGTATAGGGCAGCACGCGCATCAGCGCCGGCACGCGGGGTGGCTGGTCATTGCCGATGCCCGGGCTCGCGAAGCCGTCGGGCGCCATCAGCACCAGGCGCGTGACGCGGTCGGGATGCGCGGCCGCGAAGCTCCAGGCGATGCGCCCGCCCATGGAGGAGCCGACCAGCGCCACGCGCTCCAGCCCGAGGCGCGTCAGCAGCGCCAGGATCACGGCATGGCTGCGCGCGTCGCGGTAGTCGCCCGTTGCGTCCGCGCCGGTCAGGCCGAAGCCGGGCAGGTCGAGCCGGATCAGTCGGAAGTCCTGCTCCAACGCCACAGCCACCTCCTCCCAGGTGTGCAGGGAGGAGCCGAAGCCGTGCAGGAACAGGACCGGCGGCGCATCGCGCGGCCCGGTGTCGCGCAGGTGCAGCCGGACGCCGTCCAGCGCCAGGAATTGCGAGGGTGCTGCGGCATAGCGCGCCTCCAGCGCGGCGCGCGGCTTGTCAGGCGTGTAGAGCCACCAGACCGCGAGGATGAGCAGCAGCGGCAGCGCCGCCAGGACATAGATCATCACGCGGCGGAACATCCCGGTCTCAGCCGCCCACCTGCCGCAGCCAATCCTGCAGATTGTAGTAATTGGTGACGCGGGCGATGCGCCCCTCGCGGATCTCGAAGAATGCACCGACCGGCAGGACATAGCCCTGGCCATGGGCCGGCGGCAGACCTTCATCCGCCACCAGATAGGTGCCATGGATGGTGAATTCAGCGGCGCCGCGCAGGCCATCGGCGCTGACCATGACGACGAGATCCTCCACCCGCTCGCGGTAGCAGCGCTCCATGCGGCCGAGGAAGGCGGCGAAGGCGGCGCGGCCGGTTTCCCGCCCGCCCTGGTTCACGTCATGCAGGACGTCCTCGGTGAGGCAATCCAGCATGCCCGCCCTGTCCGCGGCGTTGAAGGCGGCGTAGTAGCGCCGCAGCAGATCGGCGCTCACGCGTTCAGCAGCGCCGGCATGCGCGCGCCGACCACGGCGAGCAGGGCGGCGGCTGCACCGGCCTGGCAGGGCTCGATCACCGGCAGGCCGCTGGCTTCCATCGTCACACCCACATGCCCCGCCATGCCCGCGCATCCCAGGATGATGACCTCCGCCCCCTGGTCGGCGAGCTGCCGCGCCGCCTGGGCGATGCGCGCCTGCGGAGCCACGGGGTCGGTCAGCACATGCATGGGCAGGTCGAGCGGGATCCAGCCGGCCATGTTGCCTTCGACGCCCATGGATTGCAGGGCGCGGCGCTGGCGCGGCAGGGATTTCTGCGTGAAGCCGATGATGCCGAAGCGCTCGGCCCGGGTCAGCGCGGCCGCGACGGCCGAGCGGAACATGCCAACCACGGGCCGGTCGGTCACGCCGCGCGCGGCCTCCAGCCCCGGATCGCTGACACAGCCGATCACATAGGCCTCGGCCGGTTCGCCCTCGATCCGGCGGCAGAGCGGTTCGGCCACGCCGAACCAATCCCGCCAGGTGACGATGGCCGGTGGGCCCTCATCCAGCTGGGTCACCTCGATGCGCGGCAGGCCGGGCCCCGCGAAGGGCGCCACGGCCTCGCGGATGCCGGCCGTGCAGGCCTGGCTGGAGTTCGGATTGATGATGAGGATTCTGCCATGCATGCAGCCAGCATGGCAGGAACGGGTTTTTCTTGCCACACTGCTCACAACCATTCATTTGTGCAGTGCAACATGCCCGATACTCTCCCCCCCACCCTCTGGCAGCCGGATCGCCCCGTGCCAAACCTGGCCCCCGAATTGCCGCCGCTGCGCGTCTCGCTCTGGCGGGGCGCCCGCAACCGCTGCCCGGTCTGTGGCGAGGGGCATGTGTTCCAGGGGTATCTGCGCGTCGCGAAGGAGTGTGAGGTCTGCCACGCGCCGCTGGGCAAGCTGCGCGCCGATGACGCGCCGCCCTATTTCACCATCTTCCTGGTGGGCCACCTGCTGCTGCCGCCCGTCCTCTGGATCGAGAAGGCCTATTCGCCGGAGATGTGGATTCAGATGGCGGTCTGGATCCCCACTTTCGCCATCGTCACCACACTGCTGCTGCGCCCGGTGAAGGGCGCCACCGTGGGGCTGATGAGCCGCTTCGGCTTCGACAACGAGACCACCGGCTGAACCCGTGCCTGACCGCCACCTCATCCGCATCGAATTGCCCGAGGCGCCGCCGCCGCCCTCCGCCTATGCCGAGGCGGACCGCCGCCAGGCGATCGAGGACCTGCTGCGGGGCAACCGCTTCGACCCGCTGGGCCTGGGCCCTGGCCCCTTCGCGCTGCACCTGATGGTGCGCGAAGGGCGCCTGATCCTGGACATCCGCGACAAGGAGGATGCGCCGCTGCGCGCCATCATCCTTGTCCTCGGCCCCTTCCGGCGCCTCATCAAGGACTACCTGATGCTGGTGGAGAACCACGAGGAAGCGGTGACCACCGGCGCCATGGACGCCCGCGTCCAGGCGATCGACATGGGCCGCCGCGGCCTGCACAACGAGGCGGCGGAATTGCTGACCACCCGCCTCGAAGGCCGCATCGCCGTGGATTTCGAGACGGCGCGGCGGCTCTTCACGCTGATCGCGGCGTTGCATCAGCGCGTTTGAATGAGGGGCCCTGCCCCTCAAACTCCCCGGCAGGGTGAAAACCTGCTTGGTTTTCACCAGGTTCCTGCATCTCTGGACAGTAGAGACCTCCCATGAAGATTGATGGCGTTTCCTACCGCAGCGTCTGGCTGGATGAGGACCAATGGTCGGTCCGCATCTTCGACCAGACGAAGCTCCCATGGCTCGTCGAGCAGATCCGCCTGACCACCTGGGAGGAGGCCGCGCACGCCATCCGCTCCATGCAGGTGCGCGGCGCGCCGCTGATCGGCGCCGTCGCCGCCTATGGCGTCGCCCTTGCCATGCGAACCGCGCCCGAGACGCTGGACGCCGTGCTGGAGGCGCTGAACGAGACGCGCCCCACCGCCATCAACCTGCGCTGGGCGCTCGACCGGCAACGTGCGCGCCTGCACAACCTGCCCATCGAGGCCCGCGCCGCCGCTGCCTATGCCGAGGCCGCCGACATCGCCGATGACGACGCCGAAACCTGCCGCCGCATCGGTGAGAACGGCCTGCCCCTGCTGCAGGAGATCGCGGCGAAGAAGGGCCGCGTGAACGTGCTGACGCATTGCAACGCCGGCTGGCTCGCGACGGTGGATTGGGGCACGGCGCTTGCCCCCATCTACATGGCGCATGATGCGGGCCTGGATATCCACGTCTGGGTGGATGAGACGCGCCCGCGCAACCAGGGCGCGGCGCTGACCGCCTTCGAGCTTGGCGCGCATGGCGTGAAGCACACGGTGATCGCCGACAATGCCGGCGGCCACTACATGCAGCATGGCGAGGTGGACATCGTCATCGTCGGCACGGACCGCGTGACGCGCACCGGCGATGTCGCGAACAAGATCGGCACCTACCTCAAGGCGCTGGCCGCCCATGACAATGGCGTGCCCTTCTGGGTGGCGCTGCCGCATTCCACGCTGGACATGCGCGTGCGCGACGGCGTGGCCGAAATTCCGATCGAAGAGCGCAGCGGGGCCGAGGTCACGGAGATGACCGGCCGTACCGCCGATGGCCGGATCGAGACGGTGCGCGTGGTGGCCGGCGGAAGTGCCGCCGCCAATCCGGCCTTCGACGTGACGCCGGCGCGGCTCGTGACCGGGCTGATCACCGAGCGCGGGCGCTGCGCGGCGGATGAGGCCGCGCTTTTGGCCATGTATCCCGAGAAGGGGTGATCCGATGCGAGGGGCGCTGCCCCTCGCGCTCCCCGGCAGGGAACAAGTCCCCTGCACCCCCATTCATCGGAGATGCAAGAACCTGAGGTTCTTGCCGGGGTCCCAATAGGCACGAAGGGGGGCAGAGCCCCTGGCCTTAAGCCCCGAACTTCGCGACACCCGACACCCAGGTCTGACTGACCTTGATATCCATGATCGCCCCCGGGTCCACGCTGTAGGGGTTGCTCTCCAGGATCGTCAGGTCCGCCTCCTTGCCGCGCTCCAGCGTGCCGATGCGGTGCGCCTGGCCGATCTGCCCGGCGGCATGGATGGTGACGGCCTTCAGCGCATCATCCAGCGAGACCGCCTGCTCCGGCCCGATGATCGAGCCATCCACGCTGCATTTGCGCGTCACGGCCGTCTGGATGAGCTGCAGCCCGCCGATGTTCGAGCACGGTGCATCGGTGTGCAGCGTGAAGGGCATCCCCGCCCGCACGAAATCGCCAGCGGAATCGGTCCGCGCCGCGCGGTCCGGCCCGAACAGCGTGTCGCGATAGGCGGCGCCGTAGAAATAGACGTGGTTCATCAGGAAGCTCGGCTGCACGCCCAGGCGCTTCATGCGCGCAATCTGCTCGGGCCGGGTGATGGTGCAATGCTCGATTCGGTTCACCCCCGTCGCCGGGTTCGCGCCATAGGCGGCCTCGATCGCGTCCAGCGCCAGGTCAATCGTCGCGTCGCCATTGCAATGCACCAGCACGGGCCAGCCCGCCGCCTTCACCGCCGCCACCATGCGGTTCATCTCGGCCGCGCCGAAGTTGGTGAAACCCTTGCTGGTGCCGCCCAGATAGGGCTGCGTCTGATCGGCCGATTTCGTCTGGTTCGAGCCGTCGCCCACGATCTTGATGCCGTAGATCGTGAGTGGCGAGTTCGGAATCTGCGTGGCCTGCGCGCCGTAGCCATATTGCTTGTAGGCGTCGCCCAGGGCCATCGCCTCGAACATCAGGCTGGTGCTGGCGCGGCACATCGCCTCGCCCGCGATGCGGGCATAGCCTTGCAGCATGGCGGCATCGCCGATCACCCCCGCCTCATGCACCGTCGTGTTGCCGGCCGCGGCATTGGTGCGGAACCAGTTGAGCGCCGCCTGATTGATGAAGGCGGGCGTCAGCGGCGGCAGGGCCACCGCGAATTTCCGGAGCGCCGATTCTTCGAAGATGGTGCCGTCCAGCTTGCCGTCCGGCCCGCGGCCAAAGCGGCCGCCGCCCGGCAGCGTGCCGATGTCGTCCGGGATGTTGGCGGCGCGGAAGGCGGCGCCATTGGCCGCCGCATCATGCATGTTGATGTAGTAGACGAGGATGGGGTGCTGGGTGGAGACGGTGTCCAGTTCCGCCATCGAGAAATCGCCGCCTTGCAGCAGATTGTCGAAATTGCACCAGAGCAGCCATTGCCCTGGCTGCGTCCGCGCCGCCTTGGCACGCATCGCGGCCATCACCTCGGCGCGGGTGCGATAGGTCTTGTAGCCGAGGTCGTCGAAGACGGCCGTGATCAGCCCGCCCGTCAGGCTGTGCTGGTGCGGATCAATGAAGCCCGGCAGCACCGTGCGGCCGGCCAGGTCCACGATGCGCGTGTTGGGGCCGCGCAACGCCATGATATCCGCATCGGCGCCGGCGGCCATGACCTTGCCGTCGGCAATGGCGAGCGCTTGCGCCGGCGCCAGGCTGCCCGGGGCGGGCAGCACCGTGCCGCCGCGAAAGATGGTGTCGGCCTGGCCGCTCTGGGCGCGGGCCGCGCCGCCCGTCATCGCGGTCGCGGCGCCCACGGCAGAGGCCGCCAGCAGGCCCCGCCGCGTCGGGCCGCGGCCGAGCGTGAATTTGCCGAAGATGTTGGCGACGCACCCGTTACACATGGCATTTCCCTTCGCCGTTTGCCGGCGGGTGAATCCTATGCGCTTGCAAGGCCGGATCAAGCCTCATGAATGGGACGCTGCAACTCACTTTCGCTCCGCGCGATTTGCGCGAGGTCAAGGAAAACCCGGCTGGATCAGCCGATATGGTGGGTCGCGCCGCGGCCCCGCTCGAGCCCGTAGAGGCCGAGCACCAGGCAGAACCCGCCAAGCGCGGCCGCCAGCGCGGCGAAGCCCGGCGCGAGACGGCCCGGCGCCAGCCCGTCGGTCAGCAGGAAGCCAACCACGGACAGGATGAGGATGAGGCCGAAAAGGACGAAGCTGAACCCGAAGCGTTGCATGACGATGATCTCCTGGAGACCGGTTCTGACGGCTTCATCAGGCGGCAAAAGGGAGGAAGAGAGGCAATTTCGAGGCAGCTCTGCCCAGGCGGCAGGCAAGTTGCGTCACGTCGCAAAGGGGTGGAAGCTCCGTCTTCGATCGGAATGATGAGGTTCCCCCATGCGCCGCCTTTTCCTCGCCGCCGCCGTCGCGGCCGCCGCCCTTCCAGGCCTGGCCTTCGCGCAGGCGCCCGCCGCCCAGCCGCCGCTGCGCTGCGCGGTGGACGGCACCTTCGCGCCGCATGCCTTCCCCTCGCTCCAGGGCGGCGTGCAGGGCTTCCAGATTGACCTCTTCCGCGAGGTGGCGCGCCGCATGGGGCGCGAGATCACGATCGACAGCGCCTCCTTCTCGGGCCTCATCCCCGCGATGAATGCCGGCCGCTATGACTTCCTTTGCGCGCCCACGACGGTGACGCCCGAGCGCGCGGCGAGCCTGCTTTTCACCGAGGGCTATCTCTGGACCGAGCTGCAATTCGGCATCCGCCGCGGCACGCCGCCCATCCGCTCCGAAGAGGATCTGCGGGGCAAGACGATCAGCGTGAACAAGGGCACCCCCTATGAGCAATGGGTCACCCGCAACGCCGAGCGTCTGAACCTCACGCTCCTCGCCTTCGACACCCAGCCCGATGCGGTGCAGGCCGTGATCCAGGGCCGCGCCTATGCCAACCTCTCCGGCAACACGGTGGTGCGCTTCTCGGCCAGCCGCACGCCGCAATACGTCGCCGATTTCGTGCTGCCCGGCACGCGGCTGCATTGGGGCACGCCCTTCCGCCAGGACAGCGGCGCGCTGCGCAACCAGGTGGAAGACGTGCTGACCTGCATGAAGCGGGATGGCACCATCGCCCGCCTCAGCGAGCGCTGGTTCGGCAACGCCCCGGGGCCCGACCAGGCGGAGCGGATGGAATTCCCGGGCTATGGCCCGCCCGGCCTGCCCGGCTACGACCCGACGCCGCAGAACCCGCGTTGCAGTTGAGCCGCCTGATCGCCGTTCATGGGCATCGCCCATGAACGGCTGGGACCGCTTCGCCGATAGTTTCCTCAACGCCCGCGTTGCCGCCGAATACATCCCGAAGATCATCGAGGGGTTGTGGCTGACGCTGGCGCTGGCCGGCTGCATCATCGTGACCGGCGTGCTGGTGGGTCTGCTGCTGGCCGTGATCCGCGCCATGGGCCTCAGGCCGGTGAACTGGCTGATCATCTTCGCGGTGGATCTGTTCCGCGCGCTGCCGCCGCTCGTCATCATCGTGCTGCTGTATTTCGGGCTGCCGGCGGCGGGCGTCTCCATGTCTGGCTTCGTGGCCGCCTGGCTGGCGCTGGCGCTCGTGCTCATGGCCTTCGCCGAGGAGATCTTCTGGGCTGGCATCACCGCGATCCCGAGCGGGCAGTGGGAGGCGTCGCGCAGCCTCGGCCTCGGCTTTCTCGTCACCTTCGCGCTCATCATCCTGCCGCAGGCAGTCAGGATGGTGATCCCGCCGCTGGTGAACCGCACCATCGCCATCACCAAGGGCACGGCACTCGCTTCCGTGGTGGCGGTGCCGGAAATCCTGGGTGCGGCGCAGGCTGGCGTCTCCTTCTCCTTCAACCCGACGCCTCTGACGTTGGGCGCCATCGCCTACCTGATCCTCTTCCTGCCCGTGGTGATCGCCGGCCGGTGGGTCGAGCAGCACTATAAGGCGAAGCGGTGAGCCATGCGGTCGTGGAGCCCCGCGGCGCGAAGCGCGAGGAGCGGAGCGTGAATCGCATGACCCGCTCATGAGCGATTTCGTCGAAGCCTTCTTCAACATCCAGATCCTCATGGAGGCCTGGCCCATCCTGCTGGATGGGCTGGGCCAGACGCTGCTGCTCTCGGCCGTCGTCGTGCCGCTTGGCCTGCTCGGCGGGCTGATCCTGGCCCTCCTCTCCACGGTGAAGACGCGCTGGGTGCGCTGGCCGCTCATGGCCTGGGTGGATGTGTTCCGCGCGCTGCCGCCGCTGGTGCTGCTGGTCTTCGTCTATGCCGGCCTGCCCTTCGCGGGGCTGGAGGTAAGCGCCTTCGCCGCCGTCGCCATCGGCTTCTTCCTCAACACCGGCGCCTATTACGGCGAGATCCTGCGCGCGGGCATCGCCAGCGTGCCATTGGGCCAGAGCGAGGCCGCGCGCTCCATGGGCCTCAGCCGGTGGCAGACCATGCGCCTGGTCGTGCTGCCGCAGGCGGTGCGCAACGTGCTGCCCGATCTGATCTCCAACACGTTGGAGGTGGTGAAGCTCACCTCCATCGCCGCCGTGGTCGCCATGCCGGAACTGCTCTTCCAGGCGCGCCAGGCGCAGAGTGTCACCTTCAACGCCACGCCCATCATGGCGGCGGCGGTGGCCTATTTCATCCTGCTCTGGCCGGTGGTGCGGCTGCTCTCGAAGCTCGAGAACAAGCAGCTCGCGCGGCGCGCGTAACAAGGGCTTGCCAGCAACCGGATTTCGTCCTTCCCTGCCGTGGCAACGCTCGCAACAGGGCGCCCGAACCGGGAGCAGGGAGAACATCCAATGACAATTCGCCGCAATTTGCTCGGCATGGCCGCGCTGCTGATGGCAGGCCCCGCCTTCGCCCAGGCCCCCGCCGCCACGCCCGCCCCGGTGCCGGGCTGGGCCGTTGGCCGCCCCGAGGGCTCGACGCTCGCCCCCCATGCCGCGCGGCTGACCGTCACGCCGCTCGACCAGGTGCCCCTCTCCTCCATCCGCCTGCCCCAGGGCTTCCAGGCGGAGGTCTTCGCCCATGGCATCCCCGGCGCCCGTTCGATCGCGGAAGCGCCGGGCGGCACGCTCTTCGCCGGCTCACGCGCCATCGGCCGCGTCTATGCGATCACGCGCAACCCGGATGGCACGACGCGCACGCGCATCTTCGCGCAGGGCTTGGCCCAGCCGAACGGGCTCGTGATGATCGGCAACAGCCTCTACATCTTCGCGGTCAACCGCGTGCTGCGCTATGACAATGTCGAGGCGAACCTGGACAGCCCGCCGGCACCGGTGGACCTGACCGCCGCCTTCGCCCTGCCGACCGAGCAGGAGCATGGCGGCAACCATCACTGGAAATACGCCTCGCTCGGCCCCGATGGCCGGATCTACACAAACGTGGGCGTGAACTGCAACGTGTGCGACACGGATCGCGACAAGTTCGCCCTGCTCGTCTCCTTCCGCCCCGATGGCAGCGATCGCCGCATCGAGGCGCGCGGCGTGCGCAACTCCGTCGGCTTCGCGCACCACCCGACGACGCGTGAGCTCTGGGCCACCAATCATGGCCGCGACTGGGTGGGGGACGACAACCCCCAGGATTCGCTGCTGCGCGTTCGCCGCGTCGGTGAGGATTTCGGCTTCCCCTTCTGCCTCGGCAACTGGGCGGACCCGCAGTACAACCGCGGCCGCGCCTGCAGCGAGTTCTCGCAGCCCGCCGCCCTGCTCGGCCCGCACACCGCGGTCCTCGGCATGCGCTTCTACACCGGCACGATGTTCCCGGAGCAGTATCGCAACCAGATCTTCATCGCCCGCCGCGGTTCCTGGAACCGTTCGCGCCTGAGCGGTTATGACGTCGTGGTCGCCCATCTCGACGCCAGCGGCAACGTGACCCGCGTGGAGGAATTCCTGACCGGCCTGCGCGATGACGCCAACCAGCGCTTCGCCGACCGCCCGGCCGAGGTGCATGTGCTGCGCGACGGCTCCATGCTGGTCTCGGGCGAGCAGATGGGTGCGATCTACCGGATCACCTATCGCCGATGAGCCTTCGACTGATCTTTGCGGCGGCCCTGTTGGCCGCCGCGACCTCCTCTGCCGCGTTGGCCCAGGATGCGCGACGCGGCGCCGAACTCGCCGGGCCCTGCGCCCAATGCCACGGGGCGAATGGCCGCAGCCAGCTGCCGGACATCCCCTCGCTGGCGGGCCAGCCGGCCGATTTCATCACCATCCAGATGATCCTGCTGCGGGAGGGGCTGCGCAACGCGCCCGCCATGCAGCCCTTCGCCGCCGGCAAGTCCGACCAGGACATCCAGGACATCGCCGCCTATTTCGCGACCCTGCCGCCGGGCGCGCCGAATGACCGGCGCCCGCTGGACCCCGCCCTCTTTGCCGCCGGCCAGGCGCTCAGCGGGCCCCGCCACTGCGCCACCTGCCATGTCTCCGACTATGGCGGCCGCGCGCAGATCCCGCGCGTCGCCGCCCAGCGGGAGGATTACCTGCTGCACGCGATGACGCAGTACCGCGATGGGCTGCGCGCCGGGCCGGACACGCAGATGAACGGTGCCGTGCAAGGCCTGTCCGACGCGGACCTCATCGCGCTCGCGCACTACCTCTCCCACCGCGACTGAGAGTTAGAGACCAAGCCGGGCCCAGGCCGCACGTTCCTCCATCACCTGCACCAGTGCGGCCCCCGCACCCGGCAACAGGCTCATCGGAAAGCGGCGCTTGCGCGCGCCGATCGGCACGATCCGCACCTTCTCGCCGAAGCGGCGCCGCGCCTCGGCCTCCGGCGTCGCAAGCCCGTCGCAGAGGCCGAGTTCCAGCGCGCGCCGGCCGATCCAGTAGCGGCCGTTGAACAATTCCGCCTCGCTCGCTGTCAGGCGCGCGCCGCGCCGGGCACGGACCCAATCCTTGAACTCGACATGCAGATCCGCCAGCAGGCCATCCAGCCGCGCCAGCTCCTCAGGGCTTTGCGGGCGGAAGGGGTCGTTGCTGGACTTGTCGGTGCCGGCGGTGCGGATGCGCCGCTCCACGCCCAGGCGCTGGATCGCCTCGGGGAAGCCGAAGCCCGAGGAAATCACGCCGATGGAGCCGAGGATCGAGGCCGGATCGGCATGGATCTCATCCGCCGCGCAGGCGATCCAGTAGCCGCCGGAGGCCGCCGCATCCTCGCAGAAGGCGATGACCGGCACCTTCTTCTCCGCCGCCCAATGCCGGATGCGCCCGGCGATGAGCGAGGATTGCACGGGCGATCCGCCGGGCGAATTGATCGCCAGGAACACCGCCGCGAGCCGCTTCAGCCCGAAGGCGCGGGCCAGGATGGGCTCCACGCCCGCGGCGTTGAGCCCGCCGAAGGGGCCGGTGCGGGCGGCGATCAGACCCTCCAGCCGCACGAGGGCGACGACGGGAGGGCGGGGGGCGAAGGGATTCCACATGCGCCATAGGTGCGCCCCCGCTGCGCCGGCACAAGCCCATGCCTATATGGAGCCCATGGACATCCGCGAATTGCTGCTCACCACCCGCCGGATCGCGTTGGTCGGCGCCTCCGCCAAGCCGGACCGCGCCTCCTTCCGCGTCATGCGCTTCCTGCTGGAGCGCGGCTATGAGGTGACGCCCATCAATCCCGGCCTGGAAGGGCAGCAGATCCATGGCCGGCCGGTGGTGGCGCGCCTCAGCGAGGCCGGCCCGCTCGACCTGGTGGATGTCTTCCGCCGCAGCGAGGAGGCAGGCGCGGTAATGGACGAGGCGGTGGCGCTGGGCGCCCGCGCCGTCTGGCTGCAATTGGGCGTGGTGGACGAGGCCGCGGCCGCCCGTGCCCGGGCGAAGGGAGTCACGGTGGTGATGGACCGCTGCCCCGTGATCGAATGGGGACCGGCCCGGCTGCCGGATCGCATTTCCACCACATGACGGTTTGCTAAACTTCTTGAAATGCCCCGGGCGCTGGGCCATCTCCTTGCGCATTCAGGGCGGCCCGAATCGCCCCTTTTTCGAAGGGAAGGACCCCATGACTGACGAAGAACGCCGGATCATCGGCGATTATGTGATGCGTGTGGCCGGCGTGCAGCAGCCCGCCGCCACCTCCAGCAGCCCTTGGGGCGGTCGCGTCCCGCAAACCGGTGCACAGCCCGCGGCGAACCTGCCGCCCGTCGAGCCCGCGGCCGATGCCTACATCGCCGAGCTCTTCGCCAAGTATCCCGAGGCGCGGTTCCGCCTGACGCAGACCGCCTTCGTGCAGGAGCACGCGCTGGTCCAGGCGCAGAACCGCATCCAGGAGCTGGAGTGGGAGCTGGAAAACACCTCGCGCCAGGCGCAGGCGGCCAACAATCGTGGCTTCCTGGGCTTCGGCGGCTCGCGCCCCGCGCCCATGCCGCCGCGCCCAGAACCCATGCAGCCTCCGGGCGGCATGATGCCGCAGCGCCAGGGCCCGGGCTTCCTGGGCACCGCCATGATGACGGCGGCCGGCGTTGCCGGCGGCATGGTCCTCGGCAACATGCTGATGAACGCCTTCTCCGGCGGCGGCTCGGCGGCAGCAGCGACCGGCGGCGGCGCCTTCGGCCAGGAAGCGGTCCCCGCCTCCTCCGCCTGGACCGATCCGGGCGCGGCGGCGGCCAATTCCGGCTGGGGCGGCAATGACGCCTCGGGCGGTGGCTATGACAATGGCGGCTTCGACGATGCGTCGGGCAGCTATGACGATGCGGGCGGCGGCTACGACGAGGATATCTGAGCCCTCAAACGCGTCACGAAAGGGCGGCTCCGGCCGCCCTTTTTTTTGCGCCCCGTCCGGCCGATAAGGGCGCATGCGCGTCCCCGATCTCGACCTCGACCTGCTGCGCGGCTTCGTGACGGTGGCGGAGCGTGGCGGCTTCACCGCGGCCGGCCTGGCGCTCGGCCTCACGCAATCGGCCATCAGCCTGAAGGTGAAGCGGCTGGAGGAATTGCTCGGCAAGCCGGTCTTCACGCGCGGCGCCAAGCAGGTCGTCCTGACGCGCGAGGGCGAGACGCTGCTCACCTACGCGCGGCGCATGCTGGCCCTGAACGAGGAGGCGGTGCGCCGCTTCGTGGCACCCCCCATCGCCGGCAAGCTGCGGCTCGGCGTGGCCGACCATTTCGTGCCGCGGCACCTCGCCCCCGCGCTGGCCCGCTTCGCCCGAACCTGGCCCGAGCTCCGGATCGAGGTGGAGGTGGGCCGCAGCCACGAGCTGCGCGCGGCCCTCGCGCGGGAGGAGCTGGACCTGGTGCTGGGCAAGCGCCGCGACGGCGAGACCGAGGGCCGGGTCATCTTCACCGAGGCGGTGGTCTGGGTCGCCGCGCCCGATTTCGAGCTGGCGCGGGAGCGCCCTTTGCCGCTCGCCATGCTGCCGCAGGGCTGCATGTTCCGCGACCGCGCGCTGACCGCCCTCGCCCGCGCCGGCCTCGCGGCTGAGGTGGTCTATACCTCGCCCAGCCTCATGGGGATTGCCGCCGCCGCGCAGGCGGGTTTCGCGCTCAGCGTGATGGGCCGCGCCGGCCTGCCCGAGGGGCTGGTGGAACTGGAAGGGCTGCCCGCGCTCGGCACCGCCGAGATGTGCCTGTTCTCCGCGCCCAACCCGGCGGGGCCGCATTACCACGCGGATTTCCTGATCGAAGCGCTCTGCGACGGCGCGGGGCTGTAAAGGCGCCAACTCTTGTCCGGCCGCAACGCGGCCGGCGCTTGAGGGCGCAAAAGGCTTACCGCCGCAGCGCCGCCGCGGGATGCGGCGGCGCAAGGCGCGCCGTGCCAAACAGCTTGTCCCGGTAGGTGCCGGGCGCATAGGCCGTCTTGTAGGCGCCGCGCTCCTGCAAGGCGGGAACGAGCTGCTCCACCACCTCGACCAGGCATTCCGGAAACACAGTGCGGGAGAGGTTGAAGCCATCCACCCCCGTCTCGCCCGCATAGGCCACCAGCCGGTCGGCGATCTCGTCCACACTGCCCACCATCGGCTTCTGCCGACTGCCGAGGATGAACTGATCCACCAGGCCCCGCTTGGTGAAGCGCGGCCCCGTCGCGCGCTTCATGGCGGCGACATTGGATTGGATGGCATTGCCCGGCCCGGCCTCGATGGGCTCGTCCATCTCATAGCGGCCGAAATCAATGCCGAGGGAGGCGGCGGCATGGGCCAGCGCGCCCTCCACGCTGGAATGGCGGCGATACTCGGTCAGCTTCTCCTCGGCCTCAGCATGCGTGCGGCCCATCACCAAGGTGGCTCCCACGAAGACGCGGACCGCGCGCGGCGCGGCCAGGGCACGGAGTGCGGCCACCTGCTTCGCCACATCCGCCGCGGGGCCGCCATTGAGGAAGACGCATTCCGCGTGCCGCGCCGCGAAGGCCAGCCCGCGCGCGGAGGCGCCGGCCTGGTAGAGCACCGGGGTGCGCTGCGGCGAAGGCTCGCAGAGATGCGCCGCATCCAGCCGGAATTGCGGCCCCTCGTGGCGGATGCGCCGCACCCGCGCGGGGTCGGTGAACAGGCCCGCCGCGGCGTCGCGCCGCACCGCGTCCTCCGCCCAGCTTTCCTCCCAGAGGCGATAGACCACCTCCATGTATTCATCCGCCATGTCGTAGCGGTCGTCATGCGCCATCTGCCGGCCGAGGCCCATGGCCCGCGCCGCGCTGTCGAGATAGCCGGTGACGATGTTCCAGCCGATGCGCCCGCCCGTGAGGTGGTCCAGCGTGCTCATCCGCCGCGCGAAGAGATAGGGCGCCTCATAGGAGAGGTTGGCCGTGATGCCGAAGCCGAGTTGGGACGTGACCGCCGCCATGGCGGGGACGATCATGGCAGGGTCGAGCAGCGGCACCTGCACCGCGCCGCGCAGCGCGGCGTCCGGGCTGCGATCCAGCACGTCATAGACGCCCAGCACATCGGCCAGGAACAGCCCGTCGAACAGCCCGCGTTCGAGCAGGCGGGCGAGGCCGAGCCAGTGGTCCAGCGTGTTGTACTGCGCGCTCGTGTCGCGCGGGTGGGTCCACATCCCGTGCTGGATGTGGCCCACACAGGCCATGTCGAAGGCGTTCAGGCGAATCTCTTGCGGCATCGCGCGATTGTGCGGCCCGCATCCCGGGCCGGCAACCGGCCCCTGATGCATCCCCCGATGCGGCCCCCGATGCGGCCCAGGGGGGGGCACGCCCGGATGCGGGCCCGCCTCAGGCGCGCAATCGCTGCGGCGGCGCGCCCGAGGCGAGGCCATAGACGCCGCGCTCACCGGGCTTCACGACCAGGGCGGCGGTGACGCCCATCGCCGTCTCGGCCGCGCCGAGATAGAGCGCGCCATCGGGGGCGAGGATCTGCGCGATGCCCCCCAGCACCCGCGCCTTCGTCGGCACGTCGAAATAGATCAGCACATTGCGGCAGAAGATCACGTCGAAGCGGCCCAGGCTGCGCGGATCGCCCAGCAGGTTGAACTTCTCGAAGCGGCAAGGGGCAGCGACCTCGGGGCGGATGCGCCAGCGCGTCTCCTCCTGCACGAAGCGCTTCATCAGGGTGCGGATCGGCAGGCCGCGCTGCACCTCGAATTGCGAGAAGACGCCTGCACGCGCGCGCGCCAGAACCGCCGTCGTGATGTCGGTGCCGATGATCTCGACCCGCCGCGCCTTGAAGCTCGCATCGGCTTCGCCCAGCTCGGCCAGGATGATGGCGATCGAATAGGCCTCCTGCCCGGTGGAGCAGGCGGCGGACCAGATGCGCAACGGCTGGCCGGGCGGCCGGGCCTTGTGCAATTCGGGCAGCAGGGCCCGCAGATGCTCAAAGGGGCGGGTGTCACGGAAGAAGCTGCTCTCATTGGTCGTGAGCAGCTCCGTCATCTCCTGTGCCAGCGCCTCGGTGCGGGCGCCCTTGAGGCGCGCGCACAGGGCGTCCAGGTCGGACAGGCCCTCGCGCTTCATCAGGGGGGCGAGGCGCGTCTCCAGCATGTAGCCCTGGTCGGGGCCGATCACGCCGCCGGAGCGCGCCTTCACGATGTCGGTGAGGAAGGTGAAGGTGGAAGGGGTCATGGTCACGGGCGCGCTCCGCAGATCCGGGCCAGGGCATCGCCCAGCGATTCGGGGGTTCCCTGCGCCGCGGCCAGGCCGGCGCGCGCGACGGCGCCCGGCATGCCCCAGACGACGGAGGAGGCTTCATCCTGGGCCCAGACGGTGCCACCCGCCTGGGCCAGGGCACGGCAGCCCTGCAGGCCGTCATGGCCCATGCCGGTCAGGATCACGGCATGCACGGCGCGGCCATGCAGGGCGATCAGACTGCGCAGCGTGGGATCCACGGCCGGGCGGCAGAAATTCTCGGGCGGCGTGTCGGACAGATGGAGGATGGCGCGGCCGCCCTCGGCGCGCACCAGGAGATGGTGATCCCCGGGGGCGAGGTAGATGCGCCCGGGCTCCAGCACATCGCCCTGCCGCGCTTCGGTCACGGGGGGGCCGCCCAGCGCATCCAGGTGCTTGGCCAGCATGGCGGTGAAGCCGGCCGGCATGTGCTGCACGATCACCATGGGGAGGGCGATGCGCTTCGGCAGCCGGCGAACCAGCGCGGCCAGCGCCTGCGGCCCGCCGGTGGAGCTGCCGATGCAGATGACCTTGGGCGGATCGCCGGCACGGGCGGGGGCGAGGCGCGGGGGCGCCACCGGTGCGCGTGCGGCGGGGCTGCGCAGCCGGGCCCAGCCCTTCACCTTCGCCAGCAGCTCGGCGCGAAAATTCGGGTCGGCCAGGCCGCCGCCCGCCGCCCCCGGCTTCGGAATGTAGTCCGACGCGCCGGCGCGCATCGCATCCATCGTGGCACTGGCGCCCTTCTGCGTCAGCGCGCTGGCGACAATGACGACCGGCCTCGGCTCGCGCTGGAGGATGAGCGGCAGCGCCGTCATCCCGTCCATCACCGGCATCTCGAGGTCGAGCAGCACGACCTGCGCGCGCTCGGCTGCGGGTGCCGCGTCCAGCGCGGCCAGCGCCTGCGCGCCATCACCCACCCGCGCCACCACCGCGATGGCCGGGTCGGCCTCCAGCACGCGCGCGAGGGCGGAGCGGACGGTGGCGCTGTCGTCGCAGAGCATCACGCGCAGCCGCCCCGTGATGGCAGCAGCCGGCAAAGGCCGCGGGGAAGCGAGGCTCATTCGGGCAGCAGCCCGGCCTGCACCAGCTTGTCGCGCAGGATGTCCTCGTCGAAGGGCTTCATCACATACTCCTGCGCGCCGGCTTCCAGCCCCTCGAGGATCTTCTCGGTGCCGGCCTCGGTGGTGCACATCACCACCACCGGATCGTCCGGGCCGAATTCCGCGCGCAGCGCGCGGAGAAAGCCGATTCCGTCCATCACCGGCATGTTGCGGTCGAGCAGGACGGCGCGCGGCATCGCCGCACGGCAGGCGTCCAGCGCCTTCTGCCCGTCCTCCGCCTCACGCACGGCGAAACCGTACCGTTCCAGGATGCGCCGCGCGACCTTGCGCACCACAGCGCTGTCATCAACCACCAGGCATTCGCCGCTGGACATGGCTTGCTCCCCTCTCAGACGCCGAGTGCCAGCAACTGCTCGACATCGAGCAGCACGAGCAGGTGATCATCCCGGCGATGGACGCCGAGCGAGAATTCCTTCCAGGAGGCGTCCAGCGTCGGCGGGTTGGGGGCGCGCTCCTCCGGGTTGAGTGTCAGCACCTCGCCCACCTGGTCGGCCAGCAGGCTGTAGAGCTCGCCGCCGACCTCGACGACGACGGACATCGCCACCTCGCCCGGCGCGCGCGGCGGCAGTCCGAGGCGCCCGCGCAGATCCACCGCCGTGACGATGCGGCCGCGCAGGTTGAGGCTGCCCGCCACCTCGCGCGGGGCGAGCGGGATGCGGGTGATGGCCTGCACGCCCAGCACGTCTCGCACGGCGAGGACGGGAACGGCGCAGGGCTGCCCCGCGACGGTCAGGGTCAGCATCATGCTGGCGGCTTCGGAGGCGACCGAGAGGGCTTGCATGCGTGGCTCGGTGGCGGAATTCGGGGCGGTCTGCATGGCGGGATCCTTGGTTCAGCTGGCCAGCATGGGCTGGAGGCAGTGCTGCAGGCTGGCCAGCAGCGCGTCACGGTCGAACTTGGCGATGTAGTCGCTGAAGCCGGCCGCGCGGCCGCGCTCCACATCAATCGGCGCGGCGGCGCTGGAAAGCGCGATCATCGGCAATTCGGCCCAGGCGCCGCCCTCGCGCACGGCGCGCGCCAGGGCCATGCCGTCCAGCTCGGGCATGTGGATGTCGGAGACGATGACGTCGAAGCGCTCGCCGGCGTCGCGCAGGCGCAGCGCGTCGCGGCCGTTGCTCACCGTCGTCACGTCATAGCCCGCCGCCATGATCGCGGGGACGATCAGGTTGCGGAAGAAGTCGCTGTCCTCCGCCACCAGCACGCGCGGCCGGGTGCCAACGACCACGGTCGGCTCGAACCAGTCGGCCTGGCCCTGCTTCAGCCAGTAGCCGGTGTCCAGCAGGTCGGTCACCTTGCCGTCCACGACGCAGCTGCCGAGGAAGCCCGGGCGCAGCCCGGCCGCGTCCATCTCGAGCGGCACGTCCACGACATCGAGGATCTCCTCGACCATCAGCCCCATGGCGCGGTCGCCGTCGCCGAAGACCAGCACCGGCTGCTCCCCCGTCTCGGGCGGCATGATGCCGTGGTCGAGCGGGACGAGCGGCATGAGCGTGCCGCGATACTGCACGACCAGGCTGTCACCCGTACGCTCGATGCGCCCGGCGTCCAGGTTCTCGAGCCGCGCGACGAGGCCGAGCGGCACCGCCTTGGGCGCGCCCGGGCCGGCACGGAACAGCAGCAGCGCCGTATGGCGGTCGCCGCGCCGGGTGGTGGCCGCCGCCTCCTCCAGGGCACCGCCCTCGGCGGCGCCTTCCAGGCCGAGGCCCGAGGCGCGGGCGATGCCATTGGGATCGAGGATCATGATGACGCTGCCATCGCCCAGGATGGTGTTGCCCGAGAACATCGTGATGTGGCGCAGGATGGGCGCCACCGGCTTCACCACGATCTCCTCCGTGTCGAAGACGCGGTCCACCACGATGCCGAAGAGCTGCCCGGCCACCTGGGTGACGACGACGAAGCCGCCGGGATCGGCCGTTTCCGCCGTCTCCAGCCGGAGCACCTGCTTGAGGGGCACGAGCGGCAGGAGCTGGCCGCGCAGGCGCAGCACCGCGCTGTCCTTGATGTGCTCGACCTTCGGCCCGTCCGCCCCGCCGACGCGCACCAGCTCCAGCACGCCGGCCTGCGGGATGGCGAAGCGCTCGCCCCCGGCCTCGACGATCAGCGCCGCGGCGATGGCGAGGGTGAGCGGGATCTTGATGCTGAAGGTGGTGCCCTTGTGCTCGCGCGAGGTGAGATCCACCGTGCCGCCGATGCGCTCGATGTTGGTCTTCACCACATCCATGCCGACGCCCCGGCCGGAGACCGAGGTGACCTCGGCCGCCGTCGAGAAGCCGGCGCGGAAGATGAAGCGATGGATGTCGCGCTCGCTCATGGTCGCCAGCTCGGCCTCGGTGGCGAGGCCTTGCGCCACGACCTTGGCCTTGATGCGGTCGGTGTTCAGGCCGCGCCCGTCATCGCCGATCTGCAGCACGATATGGCCGCCTTCATGGAAGGCGTTCAGCAGGATGCGGCCGGTCTCCTTCTTGCCGGCGGCACGGCGCTGCTCGGGCTTTTCCAGCCCGTGGTCGGCGCTGTTGCGCACCATGTGGGTCAGCGGGTCCTTGATCAGCTCCATCACCTGGCGGTCCAGCTCGGTGTCGGCGCCGCGCATCTCCAGTTCGATCCGCTTGCCGAGGTCATGGCTGAGGTCGCGCACCAGGCGGGGCAGCTTGGACCAGGCATTGCCGATGGGCTGCATGCGCGTCTTCATCACGCCGTCCTGCAGGTCCGAGGTGATCTGCGAGAGGCGCTGCAGGGGCACGGAGAAGGCCGTGTTTTCCTCGGCGCGGGCGAGCTGCATGAGCTGATTGCGCGTCAGCACCAGCTCGCTCACCAGGACCATCAGATCCTCCAGCACGTCCACCGCGACGCGGATGGTCTGCGGCGCGTTGGCGCCGGCGGGCGCGGTCTCGGCCGGGGCTTCGGCGGCGATGTTCGCCGCGGCGATGTTCTCCGCGCCGGGCAGCGCGGATTCGGCCGTTGCATCTTCGGTCGGCGCCTCGCCCGAGGCGGCGGCGTCCAGCGCGGCCTTCAGCGCGGCGTCGTCGCCCGGCGGCTCGCTTCCCGTCGCCTCCAGCCCGGCGACGATGTGCTTGAAGCTGTCGGCCGCGGAAAGGATCAGCGTGATGCCGGCCGGCGTCACCGGCAGCGTGCCGTCGCGCCACAGGCCCAGCACGTTCTCCGCCGCATGGGCGACGCCTTCCAGGCGCGGCAGGCCCAGGAAGCCGCAGGTGCCCTTGATGGTGTGGACGGTGCGGAAGATCTCGGAGAGCACGGCGCCGTTCGCCGGGTTGCGCTCCAGCTGCAGCAGTGCCGCATCCAGGTTGGCGAGACCCTCATTGGTCTCGGTGAGGAAATCGGCGAGCAGATCGTCCATCGGGCGTCCCTTCCGGCTTTCCCCGCGACAGGCGGGGATGGTGAAGCAGGGAGGATGGCGCGTGGCTCGCGAAGAAACGGTAAACGCGGCGCATAAATCGGCAGGGGCCGATGTCTCGGCTTGCGTTGCGTTTTGCATCGCAAGCCGGGAGGGCGTGGCTCAGCCGAGGGGGCCGAGGCGCAGCGGTGCGATGGCCGGGGCGACGCCCAGGGCGAAGCTCAGCTCCATCCCCTCGGCCTCCGCCTGGGTGACGGCCCAGGGCGCCAGCACGCGGCGCGGGCCCGCGGCCAGCGCCGCATCCAGCGCGCCGCCGGCCATCAGCTCGGCCAGGGTGGGGGACCAGGCGGCATCGCGGCCTTCCGGCAGGAAGGTCAGCCAGCCCCCGGCATCCTCGGCGATGCGCACGACGCCGCCACGTGGCAGCGCCTCCGCGCTCAGCAGCGCGAGGGAGAGCATGAGCCGCGCCTGGCCTGCCGTCAGCGTCGCGGTGGAGGCGGGCATTTCGAAGCGGACGCGGTGCGCCATGGGGGCACCCTGCAGCAGCACGCCGATGTCCTGCCAGCCGAGGTCGTCGCCATGGCCGAAGGCCACGGAAAAGAGCTTCATGCGCGCCCTGAGCTCGGCCGCGGTTTCCATCAGGATGGCATGCGCCGCCGGATCGGTGGCCTGCGGGAGGATGGCCGTGATGCTCGCCATGGGAGAGCCGAGGTCGTGGAAGATTCGCGCGGCCATCAACTCGGCGAGGCGGTGGGGCTGGAGCATTTGCGTTTCTCTCAATCTACCGCGCTGGCAGTGGCGCAGAGTGACCAACTCAGGCATCTCATCGCAAATCACCGCAAGATACGGGCCAATTCGCGGCGCCATGCCGGCGCGGGATGGACAGCGCGGTGAACAGGGAGGAGGGAGACCTGCGTGCCGGCTTAAGCCGGCCGGGTTGCCCGAGTGTTTACATGCGCCATACCGCACCCGGCGCGAGGAGAGGTCTTGAGATGCACGGCATGGAGCCCGGGATGCGGGTCCGGCACCCCGCCTGCCCCGATTGGGGCGTGGGCCAGGTCCAGTCCGTCGTGGGGGACCGCGTCACGGTGAATTTCGAGCATGCCGGCAAGGTCCTGCTGAACCTCGCCGTCGTCACGCTCGAACAGGTGGAGGGGTGAGCGCGCTGCTCGCCGCCGCCGGGGAGCTGCTGGCGGACTGGCCGGTCTGGGCGGCGGCGCTGGCCACTGCCGTCGCCGGGTTGATGCGCGGCTATGCCGGCTTCGGCACGGCGGTGATCCTCGCGCCGATCTATTCCGTGCTCTGGGGCCCGCGCGCGGGCGTGCCGGTCATGCTGATGATGGAGCTGATCGTCTCGCTCCAGCTCCTGCCGCGCGCCTTCAAGGATGCGGATACGCGCGTGATCCTGCCGATCGGCGGCGCGGCGGCGCTCGCCACGCCGCTTGGCGCCATCGTGCTGCTGACGGCCGATCCGGAGCTGCTGCGCCGCTGCATCGGCGGCTTCGTGCTGGTCTTCGGGATGCTGCTGCTTTCGGGCTGGCGCTACCATGGCAGCCGGCCGCTCGGCCTCAACCTGCTGGTGGGCACCAGTGCCGGTCTGCTGAAGGGGGCGACGGGCATGAGCGGGCCGCCGGTGATCCTTTATCTCCTCGCCGGGCCGGAGGAGGCGAAGCGCCACCGCGCCAACCTCATCCTCTTCTTCGCGCTGATCGCCGTCGTCTCGATCCTGGGGCCGCTCTGGTTCGGTATGATCACGGCGGAGGTGCTGGCGAAGCTGCTGATCCTGATGCCGGTGCTGCTGCTCTCGGTCCCGGTCGGCGCGCGGCTGTTCCACGTCATCGCGCCGCGATTCTACAAGCGCTTCGCGCTGGCCGTGCTGGTCACGGCCGGCGGGATCGCCCTGCTGGCCTAGCCGCAGGCGGCTCAGCGCCCGCTGACGATCAGCGGGCCGAGGTCGAAGCCCTGCGCGCGGGCGATGGCCAGCGCTCGCTCCATCTCGGCCGGTGGCAGGCTCGGCGTGCGGGAGAGCAGCCAGAGCGAGCGACGCGAGGGCGAGCCCACCAGCGCCCAGCGATAGTCGGGATCGAGGCCGAACACCCAGTAATCGCCGTAGAAGGGCCAGAAGAAGCTCACGCGCAGCCGGGCGTTGTTGCTCCCCTCCACCACATAGGCCTGGCCGGTGGCGACGCGCCGCGGCCGTGCGGGGTCCAGCGCGTTCACGCAGGAATTGCGCACGCTGATCCGCCCCTCCGCGAGGGGGGCGTATTCCGCCGTCACCTCCTCGCAGCGCAGCGAGGCGCTGTCCTGGAAGCGCTGCGGCAGGCGCGCCACCTCATGCCAGAGGCCGAGATAACGCGAGAGGTCCACGCGCTCCACCGTGCGGGGCGTGTCAGGCCCCGGCGGGGTGGCGGCGCAGGCGGCGAGGCCGAGCAGCGCCGCGAGGATGAATGCGCGCATCAGACGATGCTCCCTTCCGGCCAGGTGAGGCAGTGGTCGTAGATGCCGCCGGCCGTGGTGATCCAGACCTCGTCCCGCCGCGCGGCGATGACGGCCAGCGCCTGGCGCAGCGCGCGCATGCGGTAGGGCTGGCCGACGATGTAGGGATGGAGCGCGATACCCATCACCTGGGGCACGCCGTCCTCCGTCTGGCGCAGGCGCTCGTGGAAATCATCCACGATCAGCTCCGCGAATTGCCGGGCGCCGTCCTTGCGGGCGGCGATAGCCGGAATGTCGTTCGCCTCCTGCGGATAGGGGATGCTGAGCAGCCGGCCCGAGCGCGTGGTCTTCCAGACCGGCTGGTCATCCATGCACCAGTTCAGGCTGTAGGTGTAACCGGCCTCGGCCAGCAGGTCGGGCGTGACCCGGCTCTCGGCGATCCAGGGGGAGAGCCAGCCGCGCGGGGCCGTGCCCTCGTGCTTCACGATCTCGGCCGTGCTTTCGGCGATGAGGCGGGCTTCCTCGGCCTCGGGCAGGATGCTCTGGCGCTCGCTGTTGGTGCGGCCATGGCCGGCCATCTCGTCGCCCCGGGCACGATGCGCGGCCACCAGTTCCGGCGCGTGGTGATACATGGCGCTGTTGAGCAGGACGGTCGCGGGCAGGTTCAGCTCGTCCAGCAGCTGGACCAGGCGGAAGCCGCCCACCCGGTTGCCGTATTCGCGCCAGGCGTAGTTCAGCACATCCGGCTGCGGGCCGCCGGGGGCGAGCTCCGCGCCCAGCCCCTCGCCAAAGGCGAAATGCTCCAGGTTCACGCCGAGATAGACGGCGAGCTTGCGGCCGAAGGGCCAGCTTTCGCGCGCGCGCGCAGACCAGGGGGAATAGGGAAAGCGGCCATGATGCGGGAGCATGCGAAACCCATTCGTGACGGTGGCGCCCATCTGGCCCGCCGCCGCGCCAGGGGCAAGATGGCGGGGCGTGGCGCTCCTCCGGAAACTCACCTAATCTTGCGCCCGATGGAATCGCCTCGTAACGGTCGCCAAGGTTCGGCCTGGCTCATGCGGCAGGTCCGCGCCCAGGGCGGCCGTGCCGTGCTGCCTGTCGCGCTCGGCCTGGCGGGGATCCTCTGCCAGGTGGCCTTCGTCTTCCTCGTCGCGCGGCTGCTCGCCAGCATCCTGGGCTATCCCAATTCCGGCCTGTTCGGCGGCGGCTTCGGCGAATTGGCGGCGGCCGGCGCGCTGGCCCTACTCAGCGCCGGCCTCTCCATGGCGCAGGAGATCGCGCAGCAGGCGGCGGGCGAGCGTGCCCGGGCCAGCATCCGCGCTGCCCTCTTCACCCGGCTGATGGAGGAAGGCCCCGGCGACCCCCGGGGCGTGGGCGAGAAGGCCACCCTGCTGGTGGACCGCGTCGAGGCGCTGGACGGCTTCTTCTCCCGCTGGGTGCCGGCGGCCGCCCTTGCCCTGCTCGGCCCCGCCGCGATCATCGTGATTGTCGCGCAGTTCGACGGCACGAGCGCGCTGGTGCTGGCCGTCATGGGCCTCATGGTGCCGGTGGCGATGGCGCTGACCGGCATCGGCGCCGCGGTAGAGAGCCGCAAGCAGCTCGACGTGCTGGGCCGTCTCTCCGGCCGCTTCGTGGACCGGCTGCGCGGCCTCTCCACCCTCGTGCAGTTCAACCGCGCCGAGGATGAGGCGCGCGCGCTGGGGGCGGCGGCGGATGAGTTCCGCCAGCGGACGATGCGCGTGCTGCGCGTCGCCTTCCTCTCCAGCGCCGCGCTCGAATTGCTCGCCGGCTTCACGCTCGGCTACCTCGCCTGGCGCCACGGCATGCTGCTGGCGCCGACCGTGACCGACCCGACGCCGGCGCTGTTCTGCATCCTCGCCGTACCGGTCTTCTTCCTGCCGCTCCGCAACTTCTCCCAGGCCTACCACGAGGCGATGTCCGCCCGCGGCGCCGCGGCCGAGCTCGCCCCCCTGCTTCAGGCGCCGCCCGCCCCCGGGTTGCTGCTGCAGGAAATCCCGCCACGCGTGGCGCTCGTCTTCAACGAGGTGGAGCTGCGCTACCCCGGCATGGACCGCCCGGCCCTGCCGCGCCTGACCTTCGCCCTCGCCCCCGGCGAGACGCTGATGCTGGTGGGCCCCTCGGGTGCCGGCAAATCCTCCGTCCTGCGGCTGCTCATGGGATTCGTGGCGCCGAGTGCGGGGCGCATCGCCATCAATGGCGAGGATGTGACACGCCTCAGGCCCGCCGAGCTGCGGCGGCTTTCGGCCTATGTCGGCCAGCGGGCGCATCTCTTCGGCGGCACGCTGCGCGAGAATATTCGCCTCGCCCGGCCCGAGGCGACCGATGCCGAGGTTCTGCGCGCCGCCGAATCCGCCCGCGTCATGGCCTTCGCCACCCATTTGCCGCTGGGCCTGGAGACCGTGGTGGGCGAGGGCGGCTTCGGGCTTTCGGGCGGGCAGGCGCAGCGCGTGGCCCTCGCCCGCGCCTTCCTGCGCGATTCGCCCCTGGTGCTGCTGGACGAGCCGACCGCCTCGCTCGATCCCGGCACGGAGGCCGAGGTGATGGAGGCGATCGCGCGGCTCTGCACCGGGCGGACGGCGATCATCGCCACCCATTCGCCGCAGCTCATGGGGCTTTCGGGCCGCGTCATCGAACTGGCCGGCCACCGGCGCGTGGAACAGCATGTGGGCTGACCTGATCCGCGTCCTCCAGCTCTGGGACACCCGCCGCAAGGCGCTGTTGCTCGGCCTTGTCATCGGCATGCTCTCGGCCTTGAGCGGCGTGGCGCTGCTGGCGCTGGCGGGCAAGGGCGTGGCCGCCGGGGCGGGCGGCGTGGGCCTGGTTGGCGTGGCCGCCCTGATCTGGCTGCGGCCGGTGGTGCTGCTGCGCCCGCTGCTGCGCTGGTGGGAGCGCATGGCCTCCCACGCCGCCGCCTTCCAGGCATTGGCCGATACCCGGGTCTGGTTCTTCCGCCGCCTGGCCGAGCGCATGCCGGCCGGCATCGGCCTGCGCGGCTCGGGCGACCTGCTGGGCCGCGTAATCTCCGATGTCGAGGCGCTGGACCGGCTCTATCTCGGCGGCCTGATGCCGGCGGCGGCCGCGCTGGCCGTGGTCGCCGCCATCGCCCTGCTGCTGGGGGCCGAGCCGCTGCTGATGGCGCTGCTGGTGCTGCCGCTCGGCCTCGCCCTCATCCTGCCGCTGGTGCTGGCACCCGCCGCCGCCCGGGCGGCGCAGCGCGCGGCGGATGAGCGGGGCGCGCTCCGCGCCGCGGCGGTGGACCCCATCGCCGGGCTGGAGGATACGCTGGCCGCCAATGCCGAATCGCGGGCATTGGCCCGGCTGGAGGCCGCCGACGCCACCCTGATGGCCGCCCAGCGCGAGGTCTCGCTGCGCTCGGCCGCCGCGGGCACGGCGGGCACGCTGCTGACGCAGGTGGCGGTGCTGGCCGCGCTCGGCTGGGGGCTGCTGGCCGGCCCGGCGGGCGCCGCCATGGCGGTTCTGGCGCTGTTTCTCGCCATCGCGGCGGCGGAGGCGCTGGGGCTCATGGCGCGCGCCGGCGGCCTCCTGGCCGGTGCGGCGGCCAGCGCCCGGCGGCTGTTCGAGGCAGCCGATACCCGCCCGCCGGTCGAGGAGCCGGCCAACCCCGCCCCCCTGCCGCAGGGCCATGACCTCGTGCTCAGCGGCGTCACCTTCGGCTGGCGGCCCGATGCGCCGCCGGTGCTGGAGGAGCTCGACTTCACGCTCCATGCGGGCGAACGCGTGGCCATCCTCGGCCCCTCCGGCGCCGGCAAATCGAGCCTGGCCGGGCTGCTGCTGAAATTCGCCGCACCCCAGGGCGGCACCATCCGCCTGGGCGGCACCGACATCCAGGAACTCGCCAGCGCGGAGCTGCGGCAGCGCATCGTCTGCCTGTCGCAGGATGCCCGGCTGTTCGATGTGAGCATCGCCGAGAACCTCCGCCTCGCCGCCCCCGGCGCGCCGGATGCCGCGCTCTGGCGGGCGCTGGCCAAGGCGGGCGTCGCGGAATTCGTGCGCAGCCTGCCCGAGGGGCTGGAGACGCGCTGTGGCGAGGGTGGCGCCCGCTTCAGTGGCGGCGAGGCGCGGCGCATCGCCCTCGCCCGCGCCCTGCTGCCGCCCGCCGCCATCCTCATCCTGGACGAGCCGACCGTGGGCCTGGATGCCGAGGCCGAGCGCGCCTTCATGGCCACCCTGGCCACCGCCACCGAGGGGCGCGGCCTGCTCATCATCACCCATGAGCTGACCGGGGCCGAACCGCTGGACCGCGTGCTGCGCCTGGCCGGCGGCCGCCTGCTTCCGGCGGCGGGCTGACCCCCGCGGATCGACCTTGACCGGATGCCCCCCATCCGCGACCACCTTCCGGCGCGGAGAATCGCCATGCAACGCCGAAGCCTGACCCTCCTTGCCCTCTCGCTGCCGGTTCTGGCCGCCTGCGCCGGCCTGCAATCCGAGCCTGAGCCCGCGCGCGTCGTCTTCTTCCAGGGCGAGAGCGCCACGCTCGACGCACCCGCCCGCGCCGTGGTGCAGGCGGCGGCAGGGCCGGCGCGCAGCCAGCCCGTGACCATCCTCGGCTATGGCGGGCCGACCGGCGGCGCCTTCAACCGCACCCTGGCCGTGGCGCGCGCCCAGCATGTGGCGGAGCTGCTGCGCCAGGCCGGGGTGCCGGCCGAGCGCATCACCATGCAAAGCCGCGCCCCGGTGGCGCCCGACATGGCGCCCATCGAGACCCGCCGCGTCGAGATCCGGTTCGCAGCCCCTTGAGCCGTGATCCCGCGCATGTGCTGAGGGAGGTCTTCGGCCATCCCGGCTTCCGTGGCCGCCAGGCCGAGATCGTGGACCATGTGATGGCCGGCGGCTCCGGCCTCGTCCTCATGCCGACGGGCGGCGGCAAGTCGCTCTGCTTCCAGGTGCCGGCGCTGTGCCGCGAAGGCCTCGCCATCGTCGTCTCGCCGCTGATCGCGCTGATGGAGGACCAGGTGGCGGCACTCCGCCAGCAAGGTGTGGCCGCCGCGGCGCTGCATTCCGAGCTGGAGGAGAATGATCGCCGTGAGGTCTGGCGCGGGATCAATGAGGGCACGCTGAAGCTGCTCTATATCAGCCCCGAGCGGCTGGGCATGGATGGCATGCTGGAGCGCCTCTCGCAGCAGCGCATCGCGCTGTTTGCCGTGGATGAGGCGCATTGCATCAGCCAGTGGGGGCATCACTTCCGCCCCGAATACCGCGCGCTGAACTTCCTCCGCTCGGACTTCCCGGAGGTGCCCCGCCTGGCGCTGACCGCGACCGCCGATGCGCGCACGGTGGACGATATCCGCGCGCAACTGGGCCTCGAGGAAGCGCCGGTCTTCCGCGCCTCCTTCGACCGCGCCAACATCCATCTGGCGGCCGAGCCGCGCGACCAGGAGCGGGCGCAGATCCGCGGCTTCCTGCGCGAGGCCTCGGATGGGCGGGGTGCGGGCATCATCTATTGCGGCACCCGCGCCCGGGCCGAGCAGACGGCCGATTGGCTGCGCGCCGATGGGCATGACGCCGCCCCCTTCCACGCGGGCATGGCGAGCGAGGACAAGCGCGACCTGCACCGCCGCTTCGCCCGCGGCGATGCGGTGGTGATGTGCGCCACCATCGCCTTCGGCATGGGCATTGACCGGCCGGATGTGCGCTTCGTGGCCCACCTCTCGCTGCCGCAGGGGCCGGAGGGGTGGTACCAGGAGATCGGCCGGGCGGGGCGCGATGGCCTGCCCGCCCGCGCCCTGCTGCTCTATGGCGCGGGCGATATCTCGCTGGCGCGGCACCGCATCCAGTCGAGCCCCGCCTCGGACGAGCAGAAGCGCATCGAGCGCATGCGGCTCGACGCCATGGTGGGCATCGCCGAGGCCGGGACCTGCCGCCGCCGCGTGCTGTTGCGCTGCTTCGGTGAGGACCTGGCCGAGGATTGCGGCCATTGCGACGTCTGCGCCGCGCCGCCCAAGCTGACCGATGGCACCATCGCGGCCCAGAAGCTGCTCTCGGCCGCGCTGCGCACCGGCAGCCGCTTCGGCCTCGGCCATCTGGTGGACGTGCTGCAGGGAAAACTCACCGACAAGGTCGCGCAGTTCAGCCATGACAAGTTGCCGACCTTCGGCGTCGGCCGGGACGTGCCGGAGGGCGCCTGGCGCGGCGTGGCGCGGCAATTGGTGGCGCAGGGCGCGCTCGACATCGCCGTCGAGAACCACGGCGAGCTGGTGCCGACCGAGGCGGCGCGCCCCATCCTGCGCGGCGAGACCAAGGTGATGCTGCGCGAGGATGTGATCCGCCCCCGCGCTACGCGCAGCGGTGCACGCAGCGCGCGCGCCGATACGCCGCGGCCTGCCTCGGACGACCCGCTCTTCGCGGCCCTGCGGGAATGGCGCAAGGCCGAGGCCAAGGCGCAGCAGGTGCCGGCCTATGTCATCTTCCACGACGCGACGCTGGCCGAGATCGCCGCCCGCCGCCCGACCTGCCTGGAGACGCTGCGCGAGGTGCCGGGCGTGGGCGAGAGCAAGCTGACGCGCTATGGCGCGGCGGTGCTGGCGGCGCTCGCCGAAGCCGAATAGGCCGGCGTCAGGGCGCTGGCGGGATCACAAGGCCGCCCCGAAACCCCTGGAGCGTCCAATGGTAGGGCGCGGAATCCGGCCGCACCGCGCCGAAGCGGGCACTCGCCAGATCAGCCACGAGCACCATCGCCCCGGTCCAGACGCCGACCAGCAGGACCGCCAGCGTCGGTGCCCCCAGGCGTTTCAGGCCGAATTGGTATCCGATGGTGCCGATGGTGAGGACAGCCATCCCCATGAGGAAAAACAGCAGCTCGCCCGGAATCGGCGCCGCGAAGGCCCAGCGCTGAGCGGAGCTCTGGTCGAAGACGTCGTTCAGTGACGCCTGGAGTGCGGCGGTCAGCGGGTCGGCCCGCTCACGCGTGATGGCACTGGCATGACCCCAGATCAGGCCCTGCATGCGATTGGCCTCGCCGCTCAGCCGCTCCACTTCGGCCAGTTTCAATGGCGCCTCGACGAATTCCAGGCGCAGGCGCGTGTAGTGCTCGAGCAGGCGCGCGATCTCCGCGGCACGGGGATGCTCGAAAGCGCTGGCCCGCAGCCAGGCCGTCCCGATGGCATTGGTCTCGGCCAGGGAGGTGGCGCGGCGCGCCTCGAAGCGGCCCTGCGCCATGGCGATGGTGAGGCCGAGGGTGAAGGCGAGCAGCCCGAGCAGGCCGTTGGTGACGAAGCTGGTCGCCTCGACCGTCTCCTCGGTGCGGGCCTGGTGCCAGCGGCCGATCATGACCCCCGCCCCATAGGCCAGCAGCAGGGTCGCGAAGATGAGCAGGGCGAAGACCGCGAGGCCTTGCTCCGCCAGTGCTTCCAAAGCCGCCATCCAACCCCACCCTTCACCAGCGGCCAATTTCCCGCCATGAACAGCGTGGCATCAGTCAATGAAGGGCGCCAGATGCAGACCCATTTCACGGCCGAGCAGTTGCGCGACCCGGACACCGCGGAAGCCAACAAGATCCTGCGGACATGCGTGCATTGCGGCATGTGCACCGCCACCTGCCCCACCTTCCTGCTGCTGGGGGATGAGCTGGATTCGCCGCGCGGCCGCATCTACCTCATCAAGGACATGCTGGAGAACAATCGCCCGGCCTCCGAGCTCGAGGTGCGGCATGTGGATCGCTGCCTCTCCTGCCTCTCCTGCATGACGACCTGCCCCTCGGGCGTGCACTACATGCACCTGGTGGACCATGCGCGCCGCCACATCGAGGAGACGTACACGCGCCCCTGGCCCGAGCGCGCGCTGCGTGCGGTGCTGGCCCGCGTGCTGCCCAACCCGGGGCTGTTCCGGATGTCGCTGCGCGCGGCGGCCCTGGCGCGGCCGCTGGGCAAGCTGATCCCCGGCCAGTCCATGACGGCGCAGCGCCTGCGCGGCATGCTGGCGCTGGCCCCCGCGACGCTCCCGCCGCCGAGCCCGCTGCAGGAGGCGCAGATCCACAAGGCCGAGGGCACGCGCCGCGGCCGGGTCGGCCTTCTGACCGGCTGCGCGCAGAAGGTGCTGAACCCCACCATCAACGAGGCCACCATCCGCCTGCTGACGCGCATGGGGATCGAGGTGGTGATCACCCCGGGCCAGGGCTGCTGCGGCGCGCTGACCCATCACATGGGCCAGCATGACCCCGCCATGGCAGCGGCGCGGGCCAACATCGCCGCCTGGTCGGCCGAGATCGCGGGCGAAGGGCTGGATGCGATCGTGGTGAACGCCTCCGGCTGCGGCACCACGCTCAAGGATTACGGCTTCATGTTCCGCGAGGAGGCGGAGACCGAGCAGGCCGCGAAGGTCTCGGCGCTGGCCATGGACATCACCGAGGTGCTGGAGAAATTCGCCTATGCGCCGACGCGGGAGAAGCCCGGCGTGACGGTGGCCTATCACTCCGCCTGCTCGCTCCAGCACGGCCAGAAGATCACGGCCCTGCCCAAGCAATTGCTGACCCGCGCGGGCTTCACGGTGAAGGAGCCGGCCGAGGGGCATATCTGCTGCGGCAGCGCCGGCACCTACAACATCCTGCAGCCGGAGATCGCGGGGCAGCTGCGCGCCCGCAAGCTCGAAAACATCAACCGCACCAGGGCCGACGTGATCGCCGCGGGCAATATCGGGTGCATGACGCAGCTCGCCGGCGATGCGCTGCCGGTGGTGCATACGGTGGAGCTGCTGGACTGGATGGCGGGCGGGCCGAAGCCCCCCACGCTGTCGAAGCGCCTGCCCGCATGAAGCGCCGCACCCTCCTCGCCGCGCCCAGCCTGCTGGCGGTGCCGGCACGCGCCCAGGCCAATTTCCCCGACCGGCCCATCACCTTCGTCGTCGGCTTCCTGCCCGGCGGCTCCGTGGATACCGGCGCGCGGCTGCTGGCGGACCGCATGGCGCCGCGCCTGGCACCCAACGCACGCATCATCATCGAGAACCGGCCCGGCGCCGGCGGCTCGCTCGGCGCGAAATATGTGGCGCGGCAGAATCCGGACGGGCATGTGCTGGGCGTGCATTCCGCCTCCAGCCACGGCACCAATCCCGCCGCGCTACCGGACACGGTGCGCTACGATCCGATCAACGACTTCTCGCACCTGGCCATCCTGGGTGGCGGGCCGATGGTGATCGTGGTCCCCGGCAGCAGCCCGCATCGCAACGTGGCGGCGCTGGTGGCAGCGGCCAAGGCGGCGCCGGCGCCGATGCTCTGGGGCAGCTCCGGCTCAGGCGGCATTGGCCACCTGACCGGCAGCCTCTTCGCGCATCGCTTCGGCTTCCAGGGCGAATACGTGCCCTATCGCGGCGGCTCGGCCGTGCTGGAGGCGATGCGCAAGGCGGAGATTGATTTCTCGGCCGAGGTCATGGCCTCCGCCCTGCCGCATCTGCGCGACGGCTCCTCCCGCCCGCTTTGCGTCACCGGGCCCACGCGCCATCCGCAACTGCCGGAGGTGCCGACCCTGGCGGAATCCGGCCTGCCGGGCTTCGACATCATCACCTGGAACGTCCTCCAGGGCCCGCGCGGCATGCCGGACGCCACCCAGCAGCGCCTCAACCGCGCAGCCATGGAGGCCCTGGCCGAACCCGAATTGCGCCGCCGCCTAACGGTGGCCGGCATTGACCCGGCCGAGCCCTCGACGACCGCCAGCACGCGCGACTTCGTGGCGGCGGAGCTGGCGAAGTTCCAGGGCATCGTCCGCGAAACGGGCCTCAGGCTCGGCCGCGGCTGACGCGACGGAAGTGCTTGCGCCCGGGCGGCGGCGGCCCGAACATCGCGGCATGCGCTTTCCCATCCTCGTCCTCGCGCTGCTGCTGGCCGTATCGTCCGGCTGGGCGCAGACGCCGACGCCGCCGGCCCCCTCGGCCCCGGCGCGCGACCTCGACCGCGCCTTCGAGGCGCTGCGCGAGGCGCCGGATGAGCGCGGCGCCCACATGGCCGAGATGGCGATCCGCCAGACCTGGGCGCGCCAGGCCAGCGCCGCCGTGGCCCTGCTGCTCAATCGCGGCATCCGCAACCTGCGCGCCAACCAGCCGGCCGATGCGCTGGAGGATTTCGACGCCGCCATCACGCTGGCGCCCCTGGCCCCCGATGCCTGGCATTGGCGCGCCCAGGCCAACCAGCAGGTGGGGGACCGGATCGCCGCAGCGGGCGATCTGCGCGAATGCCTGCGGCTCGAGCCCCGGCATTTCGCGGCCCTGGTCAGCCTCTCCCGCCTGCAGGAGGAGGCGGGCGATGCGCGGGGCGCGCTGCGCAGCTATGAGGCGGCGCTCGCCATCCATCCCCGCCTGCCCGGCGGCGCGGAGCGGCTGCGGGAGCTGACTCGCGCGGCCGAGGGCGAGGAGATGTGAGCGCAATGCGCGGATGGCACGGATCCGCGCAGCCCGTCACATTCCCCCCATGCCCGACAACGCCCCCCTTCCCCTCGATGAGCGCCGCTGGCTGGCCCTGCTGGCGCGCGACACAGCGCCTGATTGCGGCCCCTTCGTCTATGGCGTGACCACGCAAGGCGTCTTCTGCGTGCCTGGCTGCCCCTCGCGCCCGCCCTTGCGCCGCAACGCCGTCTTCTTCGCCGATGCGCCCACGGCCGAGGCGGCCGGCTACCGCGCCTGCAAGCGCTGCGACCCGAAGGGCGAGCGCGCCGCCCTGCACCGGGACGCCATCGCCGCCGCCGTGGCCCTGATCGAGGCGAGCGAGACCATCCCGAGCCTGGAAGCCCTGGCCAGGCGCGCCGGCTATGCGCGGCACCATTTTCTCCGCCTGTTCCGCGACATCACGGGGGTGACCCCCCGCTCCTATGCCGAAGGGGTGCGCGCCCGCCGCCTGCAATCCGCCCTCGGCCAGGGCGCACGCGTGGCGGATGCGGTGGCCGAGGCCGGATTCGGGAGCGAAAGCCGCGTCTATGAAAAGCGCGGCGCCACCCTCGGCATGACGCCCGGGGCGGCCCGGCGGGGGGCCAAGGGCGAGACGATCGGCATGGCCCGCGCCCAGAGCGTGATGGGCCCGCTGCTGGTCGGCGCCACGGCGCAGGGCGTCTGCTTCATCGGCTTTGGCGAGGGCATGGATGCGCTGGAAGGGGACCTCCGCCGCCGCTTCCCGCATGCGGAACTGCACGAGGATGCGGCGCTGGAAGCCACCGTCACGGAGGTCGCGGCCTTCCTGCGCGAACCGCATGCGGCGCTGCAATTGCCGCTGGATCTGCGCGGCACCGCCTTCCAGCGCCGGGTGTGGGAGGCGTTGCAGACCATCCCGCTCGGTCAGACGCGCAGCTACGGCCAATTGGCGGCCGAGATGGGCAAGCCCGCGGCCGTGCGTGCCGTGGCCCGCGCCTGCGCGCAGAACCCCGTCAGCCTCGCGGTCCCTTGCCACCGGGTGATCGGCGCGAGTGGCGACCTGACCGGCTATCGCTGGGGCGTGCCCAACAAGAAGCGGCTTCTGGCCGGGGAGAAGGAAGCGCCATGATCCGCTGGCTGGCCGTCCTCCTGCTCGCGGGCTGCGCCGCCCAGGGCGTCTCGGCCGATGAGGCGGCGCGCGAGATCCCCTTCCCGGAGCAGCGCCTGACCGTGCCGGGGGCAGAGGGGGCGCCGCTGCGCGCCCTGCTCTACCTGCCGCCCAACCCCACGCGCCCGCCCGTGGTGGCGCTGCACTCCTGCTCCGGCGTCGGCCCGGCCGGGCGCCCCATGCGCCTGCCCGCCCATCAGCGCGACTGGGCGATCCGGCTGCTGGAAGCCGGCCACCCCGTGCTCTTCCCCGACAGCTTCGGCAGCCGCGGCCTGGGCGAGGCCTGCGGCGTGCGCGGCTTTCCGGCGGGGCCCTTTGCCGTGCGGCGCCTGGATGCGCTGGCCGCGGCGGATTGGGCGCGGGCGCAGCCCTGGGCGGCTAACCAGGCGCCGATCCTGATCGGCTGGTCGCATGGCGGCTCCACCACGCTCGCGGCCTGGGCCACCGCCCCGCCAGGCGCGCTCGGGGCCGCCATCGCCCTCTATCCCGGCTGCGGGCAGGGCGAGGCGCGGCAATCCGGCACGGCGCCGCTGCTCATGCTGCTGGGCGCCGAGGACAATTGGACGCCGCCCCAGCCCTGTGAACAACTGGCCGCCCGCGCGCCCGGCGTGATCACGGTGGTCAGCTATCCCGGCGCGCATCACGGCTTCGACGGGCTGGGCGGGGGCCTCCGCACCCGCACCCTGCCCAATGGGCGCAGCGTCTCGCTCGGCGCCCAAGGCGCGGCGCGGGTGGATTCGCGCGAGCAGGTGGCGGCTTTCCTCGCAGCCAACGCCGGGCGGCCATAAGCAGAGCGCGGTTCCAGCGGCCCGGCTGAGCGTGGTAATGCACCGCACCATGATCATCGCCATCGGTTCCGACCATGCCGGCCTGCCGCTGAAGCGGGCCCTTCTCAGCGCCCTGGAAGCCCAGGGCCATGCCGTGCTCGATGCCGGCACGCATGAGGAGGCGAGCGTGGATTACCCGGATTTCGCCCATGCCGTCGCGGCCAAGGTCGCGGCGGGCGAGGCCGAATTTGGGGTGCTGGTCTGCGGCACGGGCATCGGGATGAGCATCACGGCCAATCGCCACCCCGCCATACGCGCCGTGGTCCTGCACAACAGCACCGAGGCGCGGCTGACGCGCGCCCATAACGACGCGAACATCGCCTGCTTCGGCGCCCGCACCACAGGGGTGGAGGTGGCGCTGGAGGCCTTGGCCACCTTCCTCGGCACCGCCTTCGAGGGTGGCCGGCATGAGCGGCGCGTTGCCAAGATCGAGACCGCCCTCACCTGATCTGGAGCGTTTCGCGGTCCCCTCGGGCCGTGATATGCCCAATTGACCTGCCCGCAAGGACCATTGCCATGAACGAGAACACCGCCCGCTTCCTGCCTGCCCGCTTCTTCCAGGCCGGCGTGGCGGAAGCCGACCCCGAGCTGGCCGCGGCCATCGCGCATGAATTGACGCGCCAGCAGGACGGCATCGAGCTGATCGCCTCGGAAAACATCGTCAGCCGCGCCGTGCTCGAGGCGCAGGGCTCGGTGATGACGAACAAGTATGCCGAGGGCTATCCGGGCCGGCGCTACTACGGCGGCTGCGAATTCGTGGACGTGGCCGAGACGCTCGCCATCGAGCGCGCGAAGGAACTCTTCGGCGCGAAATTCGCCAATGTGCAGCCGCATAGCGGCGCCTCGGCCAATATCGCGGTGTTCTTCGCACTGCTGCAGCCCGGCGACAGCTTCCTGGCGATGGACCTGGCCGCCGGCGGCCACCTGACGCATGGCGCGCCGGTGAACTACTCGGGCAAGTGGTTCCACCCGATCGCCTATGGCGTGAAGGCCGAGGACGGGCTGCTCGACTACGAGACGATGGAGCGCCTGGCCCGCGAGCATAAGCCGAAGCTCATCATCGCCGGCGGCTCGGCCTATTCGCGCGAGATCGACTTCCCGCGCTTCCGTGCGGTGGCCGATGAGATCGGCGCCATCCTCATGGTGGACATGGCCCATTATGCGGGCCTGGTGGCCGCTGGCGCCTATCCCTCGCCCGTGCCTTACGCGCATGTGACGACGACGACGACGCACAAGACGCTGCGCGGCCCGCGCGGCGGCCTGGTGCTGACCAATGACGAGGCGATCGCGAAGAAGATCAACTCGGCCATGTTCCCAGGGCTCCAGGGCGGGCCGCTGATGCATGTCATCGCCGCCAAGGCCGTCGCCTTCGGCGAGGCGCTGCGGCCGGATTTCCGCGCCTATGCCAAGCAGGTGGTGGCCAATGCCCGCGCGCTCGCGGATGAGCTGGTGCAGGGGGGGCTCGCCATCGTCTCCGGCGGCACGGACAGCCACCTGATGCTGGTGGACCTGCGCCCCAAGGGGCTGACCGGCAAGGCCGCCGAGGCCGCGCTGGGCCGCGCCCACCTGACCTGCAACAAGAACGCCATCCCCTTCGACCCCGAGAAGCCGATGGTCACCAGCGGCGTCCGCCTCGGCACGCCCGCCGGCACCACGCGCGGCTTCGGCGAGGCCGAGTTCCGCGAAGTGGGCCGCCTGATCGTTCGCGTGCTGGATGGGCTGGCCCAGGCCAATGCGCCGGACGGCAACACGGCGGTGGAGCAGGCGGTGGCCAAGGACGTGCAGGCGCTCTGCGCGAAGTTCCCGATTTATTGATGCCCTCAAGTGCCGGGCGCGCGCGCCCGGGCCCCATCGAAATTGCGTAGCAATTTGCGATGGGATACCCGGTCCGCGCGCTTGGCTTCGCGCCGCCGAAGGCGCACCAGGGGGTTGAGGCAGTTTGGGCGCGCCGGCCGCTTTGCGGCCGGATTCTTCGGGGGTAGCGTCTTTTCTGCCGATTCTGTCTGGCTGGAAGGTCGCCGATGCGCTGCCCTTATTGCGGGAATGACGAGACCCAGGTGAAGGATTCGCGGCCGTCGGAAGACGGGGCGGCGATCCGGCGCCGGCGCTTTTGCCCGGCCTGCGGCAACCGCTTCACGACCTTCGAGCGCGTCACGCTGCGCGAGCTCACCGTGCTCAAGACCGATGGCCGCCGCGTGCCCTTCGACCGCGACAAGCTCGGCAAATCCATCAAGATCGCCTGCAGGAAGCGTCCGGTGGATGACGAGCGGATCGAGCGCATCCTGAACGGCATCCAGCGCCGCCTCGAAATGGAAACCGAGGCCGAGATCCCCTCCCGCCGCATCGGCGAGATGGTGATGGACACGCTGAAGGGCGTGGACCAGGTGGCCTATGTCCGCTTTGCCTCGGTCTACCAGAATTTTTCAGAAGCCAAGGATTTCCAGGCTTTCCTCGGCGGCCTGGATGCCCCCTGAGGTGCTCGGGTGCAGGGGCCCGTGGCCCCTGCCGGGGTCGAGGGGCAGCGCCCCTCGGAGTGCTGCCGGTGGATGACCTCGCGCATATGCGGGCCGCGCTGCAACTCGCCGCCCGCGGCCTGGGCAACACCTGGCCCAACCCTGCCGTAGGCTGCGTGCTGGTGAAGGACGGGAAGGTGGTCGGCCGCGGCTGGACCCAGCCCGGCGGCCGCCCCCATGCCGAGACCGAGGCGCTGGCCCGCGCCGGTCAGGCGGCGAAAGGTGCGACCGCCTACGTGACGCTCGAACCTTGCTCGCATCACGGCCGCACGCCGCCCTGCTGCGATGCGCTCATCCAGGCCGGCGTCTCCCGCGTGGTGGTGGCGCTGCGCGATCCCGATGCGCGGGTGGATGGGCGCGGCTTCGCCCGGCTGCGCCAGGCCGGCGTCACGGTCGAGGAAGGGCTGCTGGGGGCGGAGGCGGCGGCGCTCAATGCCGGCTTCATCCGCCGCATCACGGCGGGGCTGCCGCTGATGACGCTGAAGCTCGCCGCCACGCTGGATGGACGTATCGCGACCGGGACGGGCGAAAGCCGCTGGATCACCGGCCCAGAGGCCCGCCGCGCCGTGCACGCCCTGCGCGCCCGGCATGACGCGGTGCTGGTGGGCAGCGGCACGGTGCTGGCCGATGACCCGGATCTCACCTGCCGCATCGCCGGCATGGACCCCGTGCCGATGCTGCGCGTCATCGCCGATGCGCGGCTGCGTACGCCGCCCGGCGCGCGGCTGGTGCGCGAGGCCGGGCGCCAACCCACTTGGCTGCTGACCGGCGCCGGCCATCGCCCTTCCGCGCTGGCACCCTATATCGAGGCGGGGGTCGAGGTGGTGACGATCCGCCGCGCGGCCGGTGGCGGGTTGCTGCCGCGCCCGATGCTGGCGGCACTCGCCACCCGCGGCGTCACGCGCGTGCTGGCGGAGGGCGGCGCCGGCCTCGCGGCAGGCCTGTTGCGGGCGGGGCTTGTGGACCGGCTCGTCTGGTTCCATGCCCCTGGCGTGATGGGCGCCGAAGGCTGGCCCAGTGCCGGGCCGCTCGGCGTCGCCGCGCTCGCCGCCATGCCGCGCTTTCGGCGGGTGGCGACGGAAGCGGTGGGCGAGGATGTGATGAGCGAGTTCGTGAAGGAGTAGGCGCATGTTCACCGGAATCATCACGGCCCTCGGCACGCTGCGCGAGGTGCAGCCGATCGGCCAGGGGCATGACATGCGCCTGGTGATCGGCGTCGCGCCCGAATTCCTGGCCGGTGCCACGCTTGGCTGCTCCATCGCCTGCTCGGGCATCTGCCTGACGGCCGTGGAACTGAACGCCGACAGCTTCGCGGTGGACGCGAGCGCCGAGACCCTGGCGCGCACCACCATGGGGCGCTGGAAGGCCGGCGGGCGCGTGAACCTGGAGCGCAGCCTGAAGCTCGGCGACGAGCTGGGCGGGCACCTCGTCTCCGGTCATGTGGATGGGGTGGGCCGCGTGCTTTCCGCCACGCCGGAAAATGCCTCGGTGCGCTGGCGCTTTGCCGTCCCCGGCGAGATCGCCCGCTACATCGCGGTCAAGGGCAGCGTCGCGATTGATGGCGTTTCGCTGACGGTCAATGAGGTTGACGCAGAGAGTTTCGGGGTCAACATCATCCCCCACACCGCCGCCGTGACCAGCTTCGGAACGCTGCAACCGGGGGATGCGGTGAATATCGAGATCGACACCCTGGCGCGCTACGTCGCTCGGCTGATGGAGTTTCGCGCGTGAGCGTCCAGACCAAGACCACCACCTACCACGAGTTCATCACCCCCACCGAGGAGCTTCTGGAAGAGGCCCGGCGCGGCAAGATGTTCATCCTGGTGGATGACGAAGACCGCGAAAACGAGGGCGACCTCGTCATCCCCGCGCAATTCGCGACACCGGACGCCATCAACTTCATGGCCCGCTTCGCCCGCGGTCTCATCTGCCTGGCCATGACGCGGCAGCGCGTGGAGCAGCTGGGCCTGCCGCTCATGGCGCAGTCCAACGGCACCCGGCACCAGACGGCGTTTACCGTCAGCATCGAGGCGCGGGATGGCGTTACCACCGGGATATCGGCCGCCGACCGCGCGCGCACGGTCGCCGTCGCCATCAACCCCGAGCTGGGGCGCGAGCATATCGTCACGCCGGGCCATGTCTTCCCGCTGGTGGCGCGCGAGGGCGGCACGCTGATCCGCGCCGGCCACACCGAGGCGGCGGTGGATTTCGCGCGCCTCGCGGGCCTGAACCCCGCCGGCGTGATCTGCGAGATCATGAATGATGACGGCACCATGGCCCGCCTGCCGGACCTCGTCGCCTTCGCGCAGATGCACGGCCTCAAGCTCGGCACCATCGCCGACCTGATCGGCCATCGCCGCCGCACCGAGCGGCTGATCCAGCGCGTCGAGGAGGGCGAGATCACGCATGCGGTGGGCGGCGACTGGCGCCTGGTGGTGTACAATTCCGCGCTGGAATCGGGCGAGCACGTGGCCCTCATCAAGGGCGACATCACGGGGCCGGAGCCGGTGCTGACGCGGATGCACGCGGCCAACCTGATGACCGACATGGTGGGCGGCCGCGGCGTGCGCGAGCTGCACGGCGCGATGGAGGCCATCGCCGCCGAGGGGCGCGGCGTCGTCGTCATCCTGCGCGACTATCGGCGGGATGGCATCAGCACCCATGTCCGCCGCAACCGCGACAACAACGCAACGCCGCAGCTGCGCGACTATGGCGTGGGCGCGCAGATCCTGGCCGATCTCGGCCTGACCGACATCATCCGCCTCTCCAACCACCCCCGCCCGCTGGTGGGGCTGGAGGGCTGGGGCCTGCGCGTCGTCGCGACCCGGCCGGTCGTGGGAGAGAGCTGATGAGCACGCCCATCTGCGGAGCAGATCAATGAGCACGATCGACGGCCCGAAGCGTGACACGGTGCAGGTGCCGGGCGCGCCCGTGCGCATCCTGCTGATCCAGGCGCCCTATTACGACGAGATCGTGGGCGGCATGCGCCAGGGCGTGGAGCGGGTGGTGGCGGAAGCCGGCGGCCTGATCGAGACGGTGGACGTCGCCGGCGCCTTCGAACTGCCGGCGGCACTTCGCATGGCGCTGGACACCGATGACGAGGAGCCCCGCTGGGACGGCTTCGTGTTGCTGGGCTGCGTCGTGCGCGGCGACACAGACCATTATGACCATATCTGCCGCGAGGCGTGCTCGGGTGTCATGAACATTTCCACCGATTCCGGTGCGGCCATCGGCTTCGGGCTGCTGACCGTCCACACCCTCCAGCAGGCCATCGAGCGCTCGCGGCAGGACCAGCACAACAAGGGCGCCGAGGCCGCGCAGGCCGCGCTGATGCAGGTCGCTCTTCGGCGCCGTTGGGGCCTCGGATGAAGACCGCCGCGAAACCGCCTGGCCGCCCCCGCACGGGCGCGCGCGTCGCCGCCGTCCAGGCGTTGTTCCAGACCGAGCAGTCCGGCGAGAACATCGAGACGGTGCTGGACCAGTTCGTCCGCCACCGCCTGGGTGCGGCACCCGGCCAGCAGGGCTTCGAGGATGGCCGGGTGGAGGAGGCGGATGTGCCGCTGTTTGCGCGCATCATGCGCGGTGCGGCCACCCACACCGAGGACCTCGACCAGCTGATCGCCGCACACCTCGCCTCCGGCTGGGCGATGGGGCGGCTGGACCCGGTGCTGCGCGCCATCCTGCGCGCCGCGGGGGGCGAATTGCGGGACCTGGGCGGGCCGCCCGCGCGCGTCGTCATCAAGGAATACATGGACGTCGCGCACGGCTTCTTCGGCGGCGAGGAGCCGCGCTTCTGCAACGGCGTGCTGGATGCCCTGGCCCGCGCCCTGCGCGCCGAGGAATTCTGAGCCCCCGGCGGCAGCACCTCAGCCGATCAGGATCGGCTCCAGCGCGGCCAGCTTGTGCTGGTGCACATTGATCCAGTCATCCTTCAGGATGCCGCCCGTATCGGTGGAGTTCGGATTCCAGGACCAATAGGCGAAGCTCATCCCCTCCTGCCCGGCGGCGATGTCGAGCACGCCATCCGTGTTGAAATCCCCATTGAGGTACTGCGTCAGCTCGTCCAGCCAGGCGATGTCGCGGCTGTCGAGCAGCTTGGTGCCGAACTCGCCGAGGAAGATCGGCGCGATGCCTTCCTCGTAGATGAAGCCCCAATGCTCACGGAAGACGTTGGGGAGGTTTTCCTTGAAGTTCGGCCCCTCGAACCACGTGTTGGGGTAGATCGAGTTTGGATAGTCGTGCGGCGAATAGACCAGCTTGTTGGCCTGCTGCAGCACCACCGGATCATCCCGCACGCCTTCGAGCTGGCCGCCCCACCAGTAGTAGTCGCCCTGGTAGTTGCCGACACCCTCGACGACGATCAGCAGGTTCGGGTTCACCTCATGGATGGCGTTGCCGGCGCGCTCGGCGGCGGCTGACCAGTCGGTCCAGCTCGCGCCATGCGGCTCGTTCTGGAGGTCCACGCCGATCACGGTGGAATCATCCACGTAGCGCTGCACCAGGCTCTTCCAGCTGCTGATCCACTGCGCCTCGGAGAAGTTCTGGTCGTACCAGAGGCCGTTCTCGTTCGGCCCCGCGCCCGAGCTGCTGCGGTGGCAGTCGAGGATGATCTTCATGCCGAGGTCGCCGGCGTAATCCACGATCTTGTCCAGCACCTGGAGGTTCGAGAGGCCGGCGAGATCGGGGTTCAGGCTGTAGACGATGTTGTTCGGCATCGCGCCGGGCTGGATGTTCTGCAGGCTGAAGGGCAGGCGGATGGTGTCGAAGCCCAGCTCCTTCATCTGCTCCATCATGTCCTGCCAGTTGCGCGTGTAGAGGCCGTCCGGCACGCCCAGATAACCCTCCATGCCGAACCAGTTGATGCCCTTCAGCCGCACCGTCTCGCCGGTGGAATCCACGATCTGATTGCCGCTGGTCGAGTACCAGCCGGGCGGCGGCAGGGTGGAGGCGGGCGCGTCATTGTCACGGATGCTGCCCGCAGCCGTGCCATCCAGCAGCCGCGCGCCGCCGGGCGCGGTGAGGTTGACGGTGAAGCTCTCCGTGCCCTCGCGCAGCGTGTCGCCGAGCACGGCCACGGAGAGGATCTTGCTGGTCTCGCCCGGCGCGAAGGTCAGGCTGCCGCTCGCGGCCTGGTAGTCGAGGCCGGCCAGCGCCGCGCCATTGGCCGTGCCGTACTGCACCGTGACGGCCTCGGCCGCGGCGGCGGAGAGGCTGACGGTGAAGTTCATCAGCGCGCTGCCCGTGTCGCCCTCGGTCAGGAAGGCGTCGGCGATGCTGAGGCCGGGCAGCACGGGGGCCGGCGCCGCGCCGTTCACGCTGAAATTCACGGGCTCGCCCGCGCCCACCACGTCAATGCCGAAGGTGGTGGTGCCGAGCGGCCCGAGATTGCCGTTCCAAGGCGCGTTGCGGATGACGTATTGGCTGCCCGACTGGCTGACGATCTCCGCGTTCCAGACGCCCTTGATCTGGAAGGGCGCGTCGAAGGCGAGCGTCCAGCCGCCCTCGATCGGCGTCGCGTCGTTCACGACGGTGATCTCGGCCAGGAAGCCGCCATTCCAGCTCTGCGTCACGCGGAAGGTCGCGGTATCGCCGGAGGGCGCGGGCGCGGCGGCATCATCGTTCAGGATCGCGCCGAGGCCCGTGCCATCCGCGATGGTCGCGCCATTGGCGGCGGAGAGCAGCAGGTTGAAGCCCTCATTCGCCTCCACCGCCGTGTCGCCATTGACGGCGACGGCGATGGTCTTGCTGGTCTCGCCGGCCGCGAAGCTCAGCGTGCCGCTGGCGGCGGTGAAATCCGTGCCCGCCGTCGCCGTGCCGGCCTGCGTCGCGTAGCTGACGGTCACGGGGCCGCCCATGGCGCGCGAGAGGGTGACGGTGAACAACATCTGCGTGGCGCCGGCATTGCCCTCGGCGAGTTGCGCGTCGCTGATGGCAAGCGTGGGCAGCACATCGTCGTTCAGGATGGTGCCGAGGCCCGTGCCATCGGCGATGGTCACGCCCGTCGCGCCGGAGAGCAGCAGGTTGAAGCTCTCATCGGCCTCGACCGCCGTGTCGCCATTGATGGTGATGGCGATGGTCTTGCTCACCTCGCCCGCCGCGAAGCTCAGCGTGCCCGTGGCGCCGAGGTAGTCGCTGCCCGCCACCGCCGTACCGTTCTGCGTGGCATAGCCGACCGAAACGGCGCTGGTCGCGGCGCGGGAGAGCGCCACGGTGAAGACGAGTTGCTTGGTGCCGCCGTCGCCCTCGGTCACCTGCGCGTCGGTGATGGTGAGGCTGGGCGGAACGTCGTCATTCCGGATCGTGCCGACACCCGTGCCATCCGCGATCGTGGCGCCCGTTACGCCGGAGAGCAGCAGGTTGAAGCTCTCATCGGCCTCGACCGCCGTGTCGCCGTTGATGGTCACGGCGATGGTCTTGCTCACCTCGCCGGCGGCGAAGCTCAGCGTGCCGGTATTGGCCACGAAGTCGCTGCCCGCCGCCGCCGTGCCATTCTGCGTGGCATAGGTGACCGAGACGGCGCTGGTCGCAGCGCGCGAGAGCGACACGGTGAAGAGCATCTGCTTCGTGCCGACATCACCCTCCGTCACCTGCGCGTCGCTGATGGTGAGCGCGGGTGGCGCCATATCGTCGTTCACGATGGTGCCGATGCCGGTGCCGTCCGCGATGGTGGCGCGCGTGGCGGTGCCGAGGACGACGGAGAAGGCCTCGTCCGCCTCCACCGCCGCATCGCCACGCAGGGTCACCGCGATGGTCTTGCTCACCTCGCCGGCGGCAAAGCTCAGCTTGCCGCTGGCGGCGGTATAGTCGCTTCCGGAGGTGGCCGTGCCGTTCTGCGTGGCCCAGGTGACCGCGGCGGTGCTGGTGATCGCGCGGGAGAGCGCCACGGTGAAGAGCATCTGCTTCGTGCCGGCATCGCCCTCCGTCACCTGCGCATCGCTGATGCTGAGCGTGGGCGGCGGCAGGTCGTCATTGCGGATGGTGCCGGTGCCGCCGCCCGGGGCCAGCGTCGCGCGCGCCACATTGCTCAGCACCAGGCCGAAGGTCTCATCCGCCTCGATGGCGGTGTCGCCCCTCACCGCGACGGAGATGGTCTTGCTGGTCTGGCCGGCCGAGAAGGTGATGCTGCCGCTGCGCGCCACATAGTCGCTGCCGGCCAGCGCCGTGCCGTCCTGCGTGGCGAAGTTGGCCGTCACGCTCTGTCCGATCGCCTTGCTCAGGCTGAGCGTGAAGACCATGTTGCGCGTGCCTGACGCGCCCTCCAGCACCTCGGCATTGGAGATAGTCAGCACGGGCGGCGCATCGTCATTCGCGATGGTGCCCATCGCGCTGGCACGCGCGAAGGTCGCGGCGGTCAGGCCGCTGAGCGCGATCTCGAAGCTCTCGTCAATCTCGTCCACCGTGTCGCCGCGGATCTCGACGGCGATGGTCTTGCTGGTCTCGCCCGCCGCAAAGTTCAGGCTGCCGCTCTGCGCGGTGTAGTCGCTGCCGGCGAGCGCCGTGCCGTCCCGCGTCGTGTAGGCGACGGTCACCGGGCCCTGTGCAGGTGCCGAGAGCGTCACGGTGAAGACCATCAGCTTCGTGCCGGAACTCCCTTCCGCCACCTGCGCATCGGCGATGGAGAGGCTGGGCAGGACGTCGTCATTCTGGATGGTGCCGAGGCCCAGGCCATCCGCGATGGTGGCGCCGCCGGGCGTGCCGAGCACCAGGTTGAAGGTCTCGTTGGCCTCGATCGCCGTGTCGCCCAGGAGCGTGACGGAGATGGTCTTGCTGGTCTCGCCCGGCGCGAAGGTCACGCTGCCCGAGGCGGCGCGGTAGTCGTTGCCGGCCTGGGCGGTGCCGTCCTGGGTGGACCAGGGGATGGTCACCGTCCCGGTCGCCGGCTGCGAGAGGGAGATGGTGAAGACCATCTCCTTCGTACCGGAGGCGCCCTCGGTCAGGGTCGCGTCGGTGACGCTCACGGCGGGCGGCGTGGCCAGCGCCTCGGTCGTGCCGAAGGTCACGCCGGTCAGCTGGGCCTGGATGTTGGCGGCGGCCTGGCCTTCGAACACGAAGCTGACGCCGCCCCCCGGCGGCACGCTCGCATTCCACCCGGCACTGCCGACGGTGTAGCGCATCACGCCCCCGCCAAGGCTGGTGGCGGTGAGGATGGTGGCGTCCCAGAGGTTCACGATCTGGAACGGGACGTCGAAGGTGATCGTCCAATTATTGAGTGTCTGCGCGTCGTTGGAGACCCGCATCTGGCCGATCAGGCCGGTGCCCCACTGCGTGGAAAACGAGACATTCGCTTGCGTAAACATGAGTAAGCCCCCCCCAGGGCCTCCTCACCATGCAAAAACACCTGTGGTTGTGCAATCGTAAATTGGGCGTAAAAATGACTTAAGAATTCGAGAATTTCGTCAATTTGGATATCTGTCTCGTTTTTATATACATTCCGGGAGGGGTTGAGGCAGAGCTTAGAAATCACTTGAGGTGTGCCCGTGTTATGAGACGGACGAGACGCGCGAATCACCCCGTCCGGCGAAATATCACAGTCAGGTTGTTGGCCGGCATCTCCACCACCTTCTCCAGGGCGAAGCCCTCGGCCGCCGCCGCCACATCCTCCAGGCGCCGAAGGCCCCATTCCGGGTTGCGCGCCTTCAGGCTCGCATCGAAGTCCAGATTGCTCGGCGCCGTCGCCACGCCCTCCCGGAGATATGGCCCATAGAGCACCAGGGGCGCGCCCGGCGGCAGCAGAGCGGCAGCCCCCCGCAGCAGGCCCAGGCCCGCCGACCAGGGCGCGATGTGGATCATGTTCACGCAGAGCAGCGCATCCGCGGCCGCAAGGGGCCAGGGCCAGGCGCTGGCATCCAGCGCGAGGGCGGGGCGGATATTGGCGTGGCCGGCGGCCCAGGCATCAATGCTGCGCCGCGCCTCCTCGGCGGGGTCGCTCGGCTGCCAGGTCAGGCCGGGCAGGGCGGCGGCGATGTGCACCGCATGCTCCCCCGTGCCGGACGCCACCTCCAGCACCAGGCCGCGCGGGGGCAGGACGCCCCGGAGCACCTCCAGCAGAGCATCCCGGTTGCGGGCCGCCGCGGGGGCGAAGCGGCGCGGGTCCTCGGCGCTGGAGCGGTCGGCATCGGGATGCGCTGGCCGATTCAGGCCTTCAGGCTGCGCCTTCCGGTCATCGGGCGGGTTACTGCCCGGCCGATTCAGACCTTCAGGCTGTGTCTTCCGGTCATCGGGCGGGGTCATGCCGCCGGCACGCCCTTGCTGGTGGAATACTCGAAATGCAGCGCCTCGCCGGGGAAGACGCGCGGATGGATGGCATGCGCTGCCATCGCCGCCTCGGAGAAGCCCTGCAGGATGAGCTTCAGCTTGCCCGGATAGGTCGCCATGTCGCCGATGGCGTGGATGCCGGGGATATTGGTCTCGCAGGTCGCGGGGGTGATCGCGATGTGGCTGCGCTCCAGCCCGAGCCCCCAATCCGCGATGGGGCCGAGCTCCATGGAAAGACCGAAAAAGGCCAGAAGATGGTCGGCCGGGACGCGCATCTCCTCGCCCTTCAGCGTGGCCAGCACCACGGCATCGAGGCGCGACCCGTCGCCTTCCAGCCCGTGCAGCTGGTAGGGGATGGCCATCTCCACCTCGCCCCGCGCGGCGGCGGCTTCGAGCTGGGCGGCGGTCTCGGGCGCCGCGCGGAACTTGGGGCGGCGATGCACCACCACCACCTTCGCCGCCACATCCTTCAGGCTCAGCGCCCAATCCACCGCGCTGTCGCCGCCGCCCGCGATGACGACGCGCTTGCCGCGGAATTCCTCGCGCCGGGTCACCATGTAGCGCACGGCGCCACTCGCCTCGTAGCCGGGCAGGCCGTCCAGCGGCGGGCGGTTGGGGCCGAAGGCGCCGGCCCCGGCGGCGATGATCACGGCCTTGGCGCGCACCTGGTTGCCGAGGCTGGTGGTGAGGGTGAAGCCGCCCTCGCGCTGCGCCAGCGCATCCACGCGCTGGTTCAGCAGGAAGCGCGGCTCGAAGGGCGCGGCCTGCTCGGCCAGGCGCTCGATCAGCGCCGCACCGGCGATCTGCGGATGGGCCGGAATGTCGAAGATGGGTTTCTCCGGATAGAGCGCGGCGCATTGCCCGCCGATCTCCTCCAGCGTGTCCACCACCACGCAGCGCATTTTCAGCATGCCGCATTCAAAGACGGCGAAAAGGCCGCAGGGCCCCGCGCCGATGATGGCCACGTCGGTTTCGATCATCTCGCTCATGCCTGGGCCATGCCTTGCTTTGCCGGGTGCGTCCAGTCTTGGCCTTTGCGGGACTCGCGCCCGCCCGGCAAGATGGCGCCGCATGGAGATCACCCTGGACAATCCCGCCGCGACCGAGGCGCTGGCCGCGCGGCTGGCCGCCCTGGCGCGCCCCGGCGACGCGCTGCTGCTGGAAGGCCCGCTGGGGGCCGGCAAATCCGCGCTTGCCCGCGCCTTTCTCCGTGCCGCGACGGGCGATGCGGGGCTGGAGGTGCCGAGCCCCACCTTCACCCTGGTGCAGAGCTACGACCTGCCCGGCGGCGCCGCCGCGCATCATTTCGACCTCTACCGCCTGGCGGGCCCGGACGGGCTGCTCGAACTCGGCTGGGATGAGGCGCGGGCGGGGATCGTCCTGGTGGAGTGGCCCGAACGCCTGGGCCGGCTCTCACCCGCCGGCGCCTTGCGCGTCGCGCTGGCGCCGGGCCCGCACGAGGAGGCGCGCCTGGCCCACCTCACCGGATGGGAGGACCGCCTGTGACCTTGCTCGAAGCCCATGGCTATGCCGCCGCCCGGCAGGAGGTGCTGCAGGCCGATGCCAGCAAGCACTACACCCGCCTCTCCGGCGGGCCGCGCCCGGCGCTGCTCATGCGCACGCCCTCGGCCGAATATCTCGACGCCTTCGTGCGCGTGGCGCGGCACCTGGAATCGCTGGGCGTGCCGGCGCCGGGGGTGATCGGCGTGGAGCCCGCAACGCACACCGCCCTGGTGCAGGACCTCGGCGCGGCCAGCATGGCCAGCGCCCTGGATGCGGGGGCCGAGCCCGCGCCGCTCTATTTCGACGCGGCGCGCAGCCTGGTCGCGCTGCACGCCGCGCCGCCGCCCCCGGGCCTGCCCGCCTGGGATTCGGCGGCGATGATCCGCGCCACCCAGGCCACCTTCTGCGAGTGGTGGTGGCCCGCCATCTTCGGCACCCCCTGCCCGGAGGAAGCGCGCCAGGGGCTGGCCGCCGCGCTCGCCGCCATGCTGGCGCCCTTCGCCGGGCAGGGTTTCGTCCATCGCGACTATTTCCCGGCCAACCTCATCCCCACGCCGCGCGGCATGGCGGTGATTGATTTCCAGGACGCAGCGACCGGCCACCCCGCCTATGACCTTGTCTCCCTCGTCGAGGATGCGCGGCGGGACGTGGCGCCCGCCCTCCGGGAAGCGGTGATCAGCGCCTATCTCGCCCAACGGCCGGAGCTGGACGCCGAGGGCTTCCGCGCCGCCATGGCCGTGCATGCGGCGCAGCGGCATCTGCGGGTCGCCGCCCTCTGGGTGCGGCTCGACCGGCGGGACGGCAAGCCGCATTACCTCCGGCACGGCCCGCGCTGCTGGGCGCTGCTGGCCCGCGCGCTGGAGCATCCGGCCACGCTGCCGCTGGCACGCTTCCTCGACGCCCATGTGCCGCCCGAAAGGCGCCGGAACCCATGATCCAGCGCGGAATGGTGCTGGCCGCCGGCCTCGGCCAACGCATGCGGCCGCTGACGGCAGAGACGGCGAAGCCCCTGCTGCCCCTGCTTGGCCGCTCCCTGCTCGACCACGCGCTGGATCGCATGGCCGAGGCCGGCATCGAGGAGGTGGTGGTGAACGCACATTGGTGCGCCGAGAAGGTGGCCGCCGCGGTCGCCGCGCGCGAGGCCACGCCGCCGCGCCTGCGCCTCCAGCTCGAGCCTGAATTGCTGGAGACCGGCGGCGGCATCCGCCGCGCCCTGCCGCGGCTTGGCGCCGCCCCCTTCGCCGTCGTGAACGGCGACGCCTATTGGCTGGACGGCCCCACCCCCGCCCTCACTTTGCTCCAGCGCCATTTCGACCCGGCCCGCATGGATGCGCTGCTGCTGCTGATCCGCACCTCCCGCATCGAGGGCGAGGTGGGGCGCGGCGATTTCTTCCTGGACGGCCAGGGCCGCCTTACCCGCCCCGGCCCGCGCGAGATCGCGCCCTATCTCTTCGGCGGCGTGCAGGTCATGGCGCCCGCCCTGGTCGCGCCCGAGCCCGAGGGGCGCTTCAGCCTGAACCGCTGCTATGACCGCGCCATCGAGGCCGGGCGCCTGTTCGGCCTCGTTCATGACGGCGCCTGGTTCCACCTCTCCACCCCCGGCGACCTCACCCGCACCGAGCACCGGCTGCGCCAGGGCCCGTCGAGCCACTGGCTTTGAAACTCTTCACCATCCCGCCGGACCAGGCCTTTCTGCCCGCGCTGGCGCGCGGCACGCTGGACCGGCTGGGCGCGGGCGAGGCACTGGCCGCCGCCACCATCCTGCTGCCCACCCGCCGCGCCGCCCGCGCCCTCCAGGCCGCCTTCCTGCGCGAAGCCGATACCCCGGCACTGCTGCTGCCGCGCATGCGCGCCCTGGCCGGCCTCTCCACGGAAGATGCCGACGAACTCGCCCTGCCCGCTCTGCTTCGCCTGCCGCCCGCCGTGGATGCGCTGCGCCGCCAGGCGGTGCTGGCCGGCTTCGCCAGCCGCCTCCCGCGTGAGATGGGCGGCCCGGCCAGCGCCGAGCATGCCTGGGCGCTGGGGCTGGAGCTCGGCCGGCTGCTGGACGAGATCGCCCTCGAAGAAGCCGAGATCCTGCCCGACGACCCCGCCTTGCTCGGCCATCGCTGGCTGGAGCGGCTGGAGGCGTTGGCCCCGGAATCGCTCGCCGTACATTGGCAGATCACCACCACCTTCCTGCGCGCCATCGTGCAGGAATGGCAGGGCTGGCTGGACGCGCAGGGGCTGCTCGACATCGGCGTGCGGCGGGTGCTGGCGCTGCGCGCCCAGCGGCTGACCTGGGAGGACGCGCCGCCGGAGGGTGCCGTGATCGCGGCCGGCATCGGCATGGGCGGCACGGTGCCGGCAGCGGCGGACCTGCTGCGCGTCATCGCGACCCGGCTGCCCCAGGGCTTCGTCGTCCTCCCCGACGAGGACCATGCGACGGCCGCCCTCCCCTGGGAGGCGCTGCGCGAGGCGCCGACCCACCCCTATGCCGGGCAGCGCGCCATGCTGGACCGGATGGGCGCCACCCTCGCCGATGCCACGTCCTGGGTGGCGGCCGGGCCGGATGGCATTTCCGAATTGCTCGGCACCGCGCTGCTGCCGGCCGGCCATCTCGACCCCTGGCAGAGCCCGGAGCCGGCGCGCTGGCAGGCGCCGCTCGCCCGCCTCAGCCGGATCGAGGCGAGCGATGCGCAGGATGAGGCGGCCGCCATCGCGCTGACCCTGCGCGGCGCGCTGGAAACCCCCGGCGCGCGCGCCGCCCTGGTCACGCCCGACCGCGACCTCGCGCGCCGTGTCGCCGCCGAATTGCCGCGCCATGGCATCCTGGCCGATGACAGCGCGGGCCAGCCCCTCTCGGAGACGCCCCCCGGCGCTTTCCTGCGGCTGATCGCGCATCTGGCGGCGGGCGAATGCGGGCCCGTCTCGCTGCTTTCGGTGCTCAAGCACCCGCTTTGCGCCGGCGGGATGGAGCGCGGCGAATGGCTCGCCGCCACCCAGGCGATGGAACGCGCGGCGCTGCGCGGCCCCTCGCCCGGGCCGGGCCTTGCGGGCCTGCGCGCCGCGCTGGCCGGTCTGCGCGCGCCGGAGCCGCGCCTGGCAGCGCTTCTGGATGCGCTGGAGGCCGCGCTCGGCCCCTTCACCGCCTTGCCGCAATCACCGGTTCGCCCGCCGGCCGATCTGCTGGCCGAGCATCTGGAAGCCGCCGAGGCGCTGGCCACCACGCCCACCCTGCCCGGCGGCTTGCGCCTCTACGCCCAGGCCGAGGGCGAGGCGCTGGCCCGCCAACTCGCGGCCCTGGCGCCGGCCATGGCCGCCATGCCGCCCATTGCGCCGGCCGATTGGCCCGGCCTGTTCGAGGCGGCGCTGGGCCAGGGCACCACCCAGGCCGCCCGCATTTCGCGCGGGCGGCGCGATGCGGCGCACCCCCAGGTGGAAATCCTTGGCCTGCTGGAAGCGCGGCTGCTCGATTTCGACCTGGTGGTGCTGGGCGCGCTCGACGAGACGGTCTGGCCCCAGGCGAGCGACCCGGGGCCCTGGATGAGCCGGCCCATGCGGCGGGATTTCGGCCTGCCCTCGCCCGAATTGCGCATCGGCCGGGTGGCGGCGGATTTCCTGCTGACGGCGGCGGCCTCGCGCCGCGCCGTGTTCTCCCGCGCCGCACGGCGTGGCGGCAGCCCCGCCGTGCCCGCCCGCTGGCTGACGCGGCTTGATATTTTCCTCCAGGGCCAGTCCGGGCTTCGCCTGCCGCCCGAGCCCTGCGCCGAATGGGCGCGGCTGTTGGACCAGCCGGCGGAGATCCGCCCCTGCCCGCGCCCCGCCCCGCGCCCGCCGCTGGCCGCCCGGCCGGAGCGCCTGACCGCCAGCGATGTCGCGACGCTGATCGCCGACCCCTATGCCTTCTACGCCCGCCGCATCCTGGGCCTTTCGGCGCTCGATCCGCTGGAGCAGGAGCCGGGCGTGGCGGATTACGGCAACCTCGTCCACGCGGCGATCCATCGCTTCCTGCTCTCCCTGCCCCAGGCCTGGCCGGGCGAAGCGGCCGCCGCCCCGCTCTGGGACGCCGCGGCCGAAGCGGCGCTGGCGCGCGCGGCCCTGCGCCCCGCCGTCGGGGCACTCTGGGCGCCGCGCCTCGCCCGCATCGGCCGCTTCATCCGGGGGCTGGAGGCGCAGCAGCGCGACCACCTCCTGGCAAGTTGGCCCGAGGTGAAGGCCAGCGCCACGCTGCGCCGCCCGGCCGGCACCATCACCCTGGAGGCCCGGGCCGACCGGGTGGACCGCCGCAAGGACGGCAGCTTGCGCATCCTCGACTACAAGACCGGCACCGTGCCCTCGAAGCGCGACGTGGAAGCCGGCACCGCGCCGCAACTTCCGCTGGAGGCCTGGCTGGCCGAGCAGGGGGCCTTCGCGGGCGTCGCCCCGGGCACGGTCGGCGCGCTGGAATACTGGCGGCTGACCGGTGCGGACCAGCCGGGCGAGGTGCAGGCGCTCAAGCTCGACATGCCCGCCACCATCGCCGCCGCCGCCGCCGCGCTTGAGGCCCTCGCCGACCGCTTCCTGCTGGGCGACGCCGCCTTCACCGCCCATCCGCATCCGCGCCGGCGCGCCGTGGGGGATTTCCAGCACCTGGCCCGCACCGCCGAATGGTCGGCCGAGGCGGAGGACGGCGCATGACCAGCCCCCGCGCCATTGCCGAGGCCAGCCAGTCCCGCGCCTCCGACCCCGCCGTCTCGGCCTTCGTCACCGCCTCGGCCGGCTCGGGCAAGACCAAGCTGCTGACCGACCGGCTGCTGCGGCTGATGCTGGGCGGCGCGCGGCCCGAGCGGCTGCTCTGCCTGACCTTCACCAAGGCGGCCGCGGCCGAGATGGCGACGCGGCTGAACGGCCGCCTTGGCCGATGGGCCGTGGCCAGCGCGCCGGTTCTGGAAGCGGAGTTGCACGCCCTGCTGCAACGCCCGCCGACCGACGAGGAGATCGCCCGTGCCCGCGCCGGCTTCGCCGCCGTGCTGGAGCTGCCGGGCGGCATGCGGATCGCGACCCTGCACAGCTTCGCGCAATCCCTGCTGCGCGGCTTCGCGCTCGAAGCCGGCCTGCCCCCGGGCTTCGCCGTGCTGGAGGAGCTGGACGCCAACGCGCAACTGGCCGGCGCGCGGGAGGTGGAGCTGCCGCAGAGCCCGGCGCTGGAACGCCTGGCCGCGCTCAGCAACGCCGCCGGCCTCGGCCAGGTGATGGCGGAGCTGCGCCGCGCCGAGCCCATGCTGCAAGCCGGTCTCGGCGCACTGGGCGGCCTGCCCATGCTGGTGGCGGAGATCGCCCATCGCCTCGGCCTCGACCCCGAGGCGGATGAGGCCGCGCTGCGGCGCGAGGCGGCGACCCCGCCCGCGGAGCGTGAGCTGGCGCGCGCCGCCGCCCGGCTGGTGCTGGGCGGCAAGGCCGATGTGAAGCTCGGCGTGCCCATGAAGGCCTGGCTCGCGCAGGACCCGCTGGCGCGGGAGGCCGGGCTGGAGGACTGGGCCAGCGTCTTCATCACGACCGAGGGGAACCTCCGCAAGAGCTTCGCCACCAAGGCGACGGCCGAGGACCAGGGCTTCATCCAGGCCGTCTGCGAGCGCGAGGGCGAGCGGCTGCTGGCCGCCCGGGAACGCGCGGCCGCGCTGGCCCTGCTCCGCTCCACCGAGGCCGCGCTGGTGCTCGGCATCCCCGTGCTGCGCCGCTTCGCCGCCGCCAAGCAGCGCATGGGGCGCCTCGACTACGATGATCTGATCCAGGCGGCGCGCAAGCTGCTGGATGACCCCGGCGCCGCCTGGGTGCTGTTCAAGCTGGATGGCGGGCTCGACCACATCCTTCTCGACGAGGCGCAGGACAGCAACCCGGAGCAATGGGCCATCGCCCGCGCCCTCTCGGGCGAGTTCTTCGCCGGGCGCGGCACCCGCGCGAACGAAGCGCCGCGCACCGTCTTCGCGGTGGGCGACATCAAGCAGTCCATCTACGGCTTCCAGGGCGCCGACGCCGCCGGCCTGCCGCGCGCCGAGGGCGAGTTCCGCGCCGCCATCACCGCCGCCGGCCAGGAATTCCGCGCCGTGCCGCTGGAAGTCTCCTTCCGTTCGGCGCCGCCCATCCTGGCGCTGGTGGACGGCGTCTTCGCCGAGGGCCCGGCGCGGGACGGCGTCGTCGCCCCCGGCCAGACCCTGCGCCACCTGCCGGACCGCGCCGGTGCGGCCGGCCTGGTCGAGCTCTGGCCGCTGCAATCCCAGGCCAAGGCCGAAGACCCGCCCGCCTGGGACGTGCCCGAGGCGCCGATGGCCGAAACCGGCGCGGATGCGCACCTGGCCGCCACGCTGGCCGCGCGCATCGCCCACATGATCGCCCATGGCCGCCTCGATGCCCGTTGCGAGGCGGAGGCGGGCGAGGGTCGGCCGATCCGCGCGCGGGACATCCTGGTGCTGGTGCGCCGCCGCAACGCCTTCCTCGGCCTGCTGGTCCGCGCCCTGAAGGAACACGGCGTGCCCGTCGGCGGGGTGGATCGCATGGTGCTGGTGGAGCAGATCGCGGTGCAGGACGTGCTCGCCACGCTCGACGCCCTCCTGCTGCCGCAGGATGAGCTGCAACTCGCCGCCGCGCTGAAATCGCCGATCTTCGGCCTGACGGATGACGACCTCTTCGCCCTCGCCCATGGCCGCCCCGGCACGCTGCATGCGCGCCTGATGGCCGAGCGCGGGGCCGGGACGCCCATCGGCCGCGCGGCCGACCTCCTCGCCGCGCTGACCGCCCGCGCCGACCATCTGCCCGCCCATGCGTTGATCGCGGAAATCCTGGGCGAGCGCGGCGGCCGCGCCCGGCTCCTGGCGCGCCTCGGCCCCGATGCCGCCGACCCGCTGGACGAATTGCTCACCGCCGCGATGGCGCATGAGCGCGCGCATCCGGCCTCGCTCCAGGGCTTCCTGCACTGGCTCCGCCGCTCCAGCGCCACCGTGAAGCGCGAGGCCGATGCCGGCGCCGACATGGTGCGCGTGATGACCGTGCATGGCGCGAAAGGGCTGGAGGCGCCCATCGTCATCCTGCCCGACACCACGGGGGCGCCCCCGCAGAAATCCGGCCTGCGCTGGACCGAGGAGGAATTGCCCCTCTGGGCGCCGCGCCGCACCGGCTTCAACGCCCCCGCCTATGCCGAGGCCGAGGCGCGCCAGGCCGCGCGGGAGGCGGAAGAGGCCAACCGCCTGCTCTATGTGGCGCTCACCCGCGCCGAGGATCGGCTGATCATCTGCGGCTGGCATGGCAGCAAGAACCCCGCGGAGGATTGCTGGTACGAGAAGGTCAGGGCGGGCTTCACCCGGCTGGACGGCGTCGTCGAGCGCGACTTCGACCCCGCCGCCTGGGGCGGGAACGCCGATGGCTTCGCGCCCGGGCCGATGCTCAGCCTCGCTTCGCCGCAGACCGACCCACGCCGGCTGGAGCGGCCCCTTGCGGCCGAGGCCGCCGCCCTCGCCCTGCCCGCCTGGGCGCGCAAACCCGCCGCCGCCATGACCGCACCGGACATCGCCACCCCCTCCCACATGGAGGACCAGGAGGCGGAGATGCCGGCCGCCGCCCCGCATGCCCCGGGGGACCCGCTGGGCCGGCGCTTCCGGCGCGGCAACCTGATCCATGCCCTCCTGCAATCCCTGCCGGACCTGCCGCCGGAGGCGCGCGAATCGGCCGGGCGCGCCTTCCTTGCCCGGCCGGGCCACGGCCTCGACGCCGCCCAACAGGCGGAAATCCTGGACGAGGCGCTGGCCGTGATGGCGCACCCGGCCATCGCCGCCGCCTTCGGCCCCGGCAGCCTGGCCGAGGCGCCGCTGGCCGGCCGCGTGGGGCAGCGCCTGATCCTCGGCCAGGTGGACCGGCTGCTCATCACGCCAGCGCGCATCACCCTGCTCGACTTCAAGAGCAACCGCCCGCCGCCAACCCTCGCCGAGGCCGCGCCGCCCGCCTATCTGCGCCAGATGGCGGCCTATCGCGCCGTGCTTCGGCTTGCCTTTCCGGGTCGTCCGGTGGATTGCAGCCTGGTCTGGACCTATGGCGCCCAGGTCATGCCGCTGCCAGACGCCCTTCTGGACACCCATGCGCCCGGCCTGTAGGGCGCTTGACCTGAAACGCCGACGATACAACCTTAACGCGACATGAACCCGAGGAGGCGCCTGTGAGCGACGTAACCAAGGCCGTGACCGACGAGACCTTCCAGGCCGACGTGCTGGAGGCCAAGGGCGCCGTACTCGTGGATTTCTGGGCCGAATGGTGCGGCCCCTGCCGCATGGTGGCGCCGATCCTCGACGAGATCGCCACCGAGTACAAAGGCAAGCTCACCGTCGCCAAGGTGAACATCGACGACAACCCGATGACGCCCAACACCTACTCGGTGCGCGGCATCCCCACCATGATCCTGTTCCAGGACGGCAAGCCGGTGGATACCAAGGTCGGCGCCATGCCCAAGGGCCAGATGAAGGATTGGATCGCTTCGAAGCTGGCCTGAAGGCCAGCTTCGAAGCTGAGTCTTTTTTCCCTCAGACGCCGGGCGGCGGCTCCGCCGCCTGGGCTTCGCAAAGCTGAAGCTCTGCGCCGGGCCTATTCGGCCCGGATCCTCGGGGCTCGGTAACGCCCCGGCGCGGGCGTCGCAGGCCCGTCGCGCCCTACCCCTCAGCCGCTCATCGCATCCCAGCGGCGCTGCATTTCCTCCGGCGACACCACCTCGATCATCCGCGTCAGCATCCAGGAATGGCCGAAAGGATCCGTCAGGTTGGCGGAGCGGGCGCCATAGAACTCGTCGGTGGGCGGGCGCGTGATGGTCGCGCCGGCGGCTTCCGCCTGGGCCGCCACGGCGTCCACGTCGGGAACGGTCAATGAGAGTCGCACCGGCGTGCCGCCCAGGTCCGCAGGCGTGCGGGTGCCGTATTCCGGGAAGGAATCGGCGAGCATGAGCAGCGCGCCATGGACGCGCAGCTCCGCATGGCCGATCCGGCCGCTCTTCCGATCCATCAGCCGGAACAGCTCTTCCGCCCCAAAGCCGGCCTTGTAGAAGGCGATGGCCGCCGCCGCATCCGCGACGACGAGATAGGGGCTCAGCGAATTCTCGGCGGCCATGGGATCCTCCTCGCGCTACTCCAGCTTGATGTTGGCGACCCGCACCACCTCGCGCCACTTGTCATTCTCGGCGGCGATGAAGCGGTCGAAATCGGCACCGCCCAGCGGTGAAGCCGCTGCCCCGAACTCGCGGAAGCGCGCGATGGTTGCGGGCTCGGCGCAGATTTCCATGGCCGCGGCGATCAGCCGGTCCAGCGCTGGGCGCGGCGTGCGGGCAGGCGCCTGCAGGCCGAACCAGGCCACCGCCTCGAAGCTTGGCACGCCGGCCTCCTGCACGGTCGGCACGTCGGGCACGGCGAACCAGCGCTCGCGGCTCGTCACCGCCAGGATGCGCAGCCGCCCCTCGCGGATGTGCGGGATATAGGCGGGCAGGTTATCCACCGCGATCTCGACGCGGCCGCCCAGCAGGTCCGGGATCAGCGCGCCCGTGCCGCGATAGGGCACGTGGTTGATGTCCACCTGGGTGCGGAACTTCAGATACTCGCCCGACATGTGGCCCGAGGTGCCGTTGCCGGGCGTCGCGTAGTTCAGGCGCCCGGGTTGGCGGCGGGCCAGGGCCAGCAATTCCTGGAATGTGTTGGCCTGCACGGCGGGGTTCACCACCACCGCATTCGTCACCTGGTTGACCAGCGCGATGGAGGCGAAGTCGCGCTGCGGGTCGAAGGGCAGGCGCGGATAGAGGAACTGGTTGATGCTGGCGGTGCCGATCGTGCCCATCAGCAGCGTGTGGCCGTCCGGATCGGCCTTGGCCACCAGCTCGGCCCCCACATTGCCGCCGGCGCCGGGGCGGTTGTCCACCACATAGCTCTGCCCAAGCAGCGCCGAGAGGCGCTCGGCCATGATGCGCGCCGTCACATCCGTGGCGCCACCGGCGGTGAAGGGGACGATGATCCGGCCGGAGCGGGTCGGCGCCCAGGGGGTGGCGGTTCCGGTTTGGGCGAGGGCGGCGGCGGGGATCAGGGCGGGCAGGGCGAGGGCCGTGCGGCGGTTCAGCATGACGAATCTCCGTGCGATTTGGGACGCTCGATACAGAGATTCCCGCGCCCGGGCCAGCCGGCGGGGCTGGGCGGCGGCGCGCGGCCGGCGCAAGCTTGAGCGCAGCATGGGAGTGCCCTTCGCAATGTCCGACGCCATCCTGAACCGCCGCCTCTGGCTCGCCGCCATCCCGGCGCTCGGCCTCGCCGCCTGCGCGAGCGAGACGCCGCCCGCCCCGGTCACCGCCACCCCGGCCCCGCCACCGGCGCCGCCGCCCGAGGCGCCGCTCGGCAATGCCGTCGCGCGCGTGGAGATGAACAACTGGCAGGTGGGCTTCATTGGCCAGGTCGCCTGGGGCTCCGGCTCGGTGCTCTACCAGGGCCGCACGCACCGCTTCCGGGTGCGCGGGCTGGGCGCGGGCGGCGTGGGCATGGCGCGCATCCGTGCCGTGGGCCGCGTGTACAACATGACCAGCATTGACCAGTTCCCCGGCCTCTACGGCCAGGCGCGCGCCGGGCTGGTGGCGCCGGGCGCGCAGATGCGCGGCGGCCTCTGGCTGCAGAACACCTCCGGCGTGCGGCTCAACCTGACGCCCACCCGCACCGGCCTCGCGGCGCAGGTGGGCGCGGATGGGCTGCTGATCGAGATGCTGTAGAGCCTGGGACAGGCGCGGGTCACTCCACCCGCACCTGCGCCTTCCGCACCACCTCGCCCCATTTGAGGATCTCGGCGGCGATGAAGGCCTCGAAGGCGGCCGGCGTCGTGCCGCCCTGGGGCGTCAGCCCCGGCCCCTCCGCGCCGAATTCCGCCAGCCGCGCGCGGAAGGCGGGGTCGCGCGCGATCTCGTCCACCTCCACCCCCAGCCGCTCGATCACCGGGCGCGGCACGCGCGCGCCCGTCTGCACGCCGAACCAGGCCGTCGCCTCGAAGCCCGGGATGGTCGCGGCGATCACCGGCACATCCGGCACCACCGGGCTGCGGGCGGCGCCGCTCGTGCCCAGCGCGCGCAGCCGGTTGTCACGGATGAAGGGCAGCGCGGAGGGAATGTTGTCCATCCCGCAATCCACCCGCTCGGCCATCAATTCCGTGAGCATCGGGCCTGAGCCGCGGAAGGGCACATGCACGAAGCGGATCCCGGTGAGCTGGCCGAGCAGCTCCATGCAGACATGCGGGCTGCTGCCGATGCCCGCGGTGCCGTAGGTGATCTCGCCCTGGCGGCCGCGCGCGAAATCGAGGAATTGCGCCATGGTGCGGACGGGAAGCCGGTTCGCCACCATCAGCACATTCGGCATGCGCGTGACGAGGCCGACGGCCGCCATCTCATCCGGCTTCCAGGGCATCCGCGCGCCATAGACGGCGTAGTTGATCGCCCCGGTGCCGATCGAGGTGAAGAACAGCGTCTGCCCGTCCGGCTCGGCGCGGGCCACGAATTCGCCCGCGATGTTGCCGCCGGCACCCGGCCGGTTCTCCACGATCACCGGCTGGCCGAGCCGGGGCGAGAGCCGCTCGGCCACCATGCGGCCGACCAGGTCCGTCGTGCCGCCGGGCGGGAAAGGAATGACGAGGCGCAAGGGCCGCGTCGGCGCCCAGGCTTGCGCCTGCGCGCCCCAGGCAGCCAGGGCGGGCGCGAAAGCCGGCGCGGCGAGAAGCGCCCGGCGGGAAAGGAGGCTCACCCCTCCACCGAGGCGCCGGAGCGGCGCACCGCATCGCTCCATTTCGCGACCTCGGCGCGCATGAAGGCGTCGAAGGTCTCGGGGGTGCTGCCGCCGCCGGGCACGAGGTCCGCGCGCATGCCGCCGAGATCGTCGAAGCGGCGCCAGACGGCGGGATCGGCCAGGATGGCTTCCACCTCGGCATTGATGCGGTTGATGGCCGCGCGCGGCATGCGGGCGGGGCCGGCCAGGCCGAACCAGGCGGTCGCCTCCACCGCCGGGAAACCGGCCTCCGCCGTGGTCGGCACATCGGGGAGGGAGGGGCTGCGGGTCGCGGTGGTGACGGCGAGCGGGCGCAGCCGCCCCTCGCGCAGATGGCCGATGACGGAGGGCAGGTTGTCCACGCCCACTTCGATGCGGCCGGCGATGATCTCCTGCATCATCGGGCCGGCGCCGCGGAAGGGCACATGGGTCAGGTCAATCCCGGCGGCGAGCTTCAGCAACTCGCCCGTCATGTGCAGCGAGGTGCCCACACCGCTGCTGCCGATGTTCATGCGGCCCGGATTGGCACGGGCCAGGGCCACCAGCTCGGCGAGCGTGGTGGCGCGGACGTTCGGGTTCACGAAGATCGCGTTGGGCACGCGCACCACGAGGCTGATGCCCGCGAAATCCTCCGGCTTGTAGGGCATGCGGGGCCCGTAGAGCTGGTAGTTGATGGCCCCCGCGCTCACCGTCTGCATCAGGATGGTGTGGCCATCAGGCTCGGCCTTCGCGACCACATCCGCGCCGACATTGCCGCCGGCGCCCGGCCGGTTCTCGATGATGACCTGCTGGCCCAGGCGCTGCGACAGCGGCTCGACGAGGAGGCGGGCCGCGATGTCGGTGGTGCCGGCCGGCGTGAAGCCGACGATGAGCCGCACCGGGCGCGTGGGCGCCCAGGCGGCCCCGGCGCCCTGCGCCGCAGCGCTCCGGCCTTGGGCCGTGGCCGCCAGGGCCGGCATGGCGAGGCCGGCGGCCAGGAGGCCCCGGCGGTTCACACCGTGATTTATGCGCATTGGACGATCTCCCGATCTTTCACTTTGTTCATGAGACTGGCCCAGGGGCCATCATGCTTCAAGAGGCAGGGCTTTCCCCGGTGAAAGCCCTCCGCGCGCTCTTGCGCGCATCCGTGCGGTTGCTACAGGCGTTCTGCGCACGCCCTCAGGATCACAGCCGATGGACTTCGTCCGAATCTACATCCGCGTCCTGGCCCTGCTGAAGCCGGACCGGCAGGTGGCCTTCGGGCTGACGGCGGCCGCCGTCGCGCTGGCCGGCCTGCAATTCCTTGAACCCGTGCTGTTCGGCCGGGTGATTGACCTGCTCGCCCGCTCCGACCGGATGACCGAGAGCACCGTCTGGAGCGAGGCCTTCGTGCTGCTCGGCATCTGGGCGGCGGTGGGGCTGTCCGCCATCGCCGCCAATGTCGCCGTCTCGCTGCTGGCGGACCGGATGGCGCATCGCAACCGCCTGACCATGATGTCCAAGTACTTCCAGCATGTGCTGGCGCTGCCGCTGGAATTCCATGGCGATGTGCAGTCCGGCCGGCTGATGAAGGTGATGCTGATGGGGTGCGACAACCTCTTCGGCCTTTGGCTCGCCTTCTTCCGCGAGCATCTGACGACCTTCATCGGCGCGCTCGTGCTGCTGCCGCTGACGATGATCATGAACTGGCGCCTCGGCCTGCTGCTGATCGGCCTCGTTGTCATCTTCACCATCCTCACCACGCTGGTCATCCGCAAGACGCAGGTGGCGCAGATGCGGGTGGAGGAATTCCACACCGAGCTCGCGGGTTCAGCGCAGGATGCGCTCTCCAACGTGCTGGTCGTGCAGTCCTTCACGCGCCTCAACAGCGAGGCGAAGATGTTCGGCGACATCATGCGCCAGGTGCTGGATCACCAATTCCCGGTGCTGAACTGGTGGGCGCTGGTGAACGTGCTCTCGCGCGCGGCCAGCACCATCACCGTCATCCTCATCTTCATGCTGGGCACGCTGCTGCACCTGCGGGGCAAGGCCAGTGTGGGCGACATCGTGAGCTTCATGGGCTTCGCCACGCTGCTGGTCGCGCGGCTGGAGGGTGCGGTGGCCTTCGTCTCGCACATGCTGTTCCAGGCGCCGGCGCTCAAGCAGTTCTTCGAGGTGCTGGACGCCGTCAGCACCGTGCCCGAGCGGCCGGGGGCCCAGGAACTCGGCCGCGCCGAGGGGCATGTGCGCTTCGAGGGCGTCGGCTTCTCCTACCCCAATAGCGGGCGCATCCTGAACGGCATCGACCTGGCCTCGCAGCCTGGGCAGACCATCGCGCTGGTGGGCACGACCGGTGCCGGCAAGACGACCTCGATGCAGCTTCTCCAGCGCCTCTGGGACCCGACGGATGGGCGGATCACGCTGGACGGCGTGGACCTGCGCGACATCAGCCTGGAAAGCCTGCGCCGCAACATCGGCGTGGTCTTCCAGGAGAGCATGCTGTTCAACCGCAGCATCCGCGACAACCTGCTGGTGGGCCGCGCCGACGCCACGCAGGAGGACATCGAGCGCGCCTGCCGCATGGCCGAGGCGCATGACTTCATCATGCGGCAGCCGCATGGCTATGACACGATGGTGGGCGAACGCGGCGCCTCGCTCTCGGGCGGGCAGCGGCAGCGGCTCGCGATCGCCCGCGCGCTGCTGAAGGACCCGCCCGTGCTCATCCTGGACGAGGCGACCAGCGCGCTGGATGCCGCGACGGAGGCGAAGGTGGCCAAGGCGCTGCGCGCGCTGATGGCCGGCCGCACCACCTTCATCATCGCGCACCGGCTTTCCACCGTGCGCGACGCCGACGAGATCCTGGTCTTTGACCAGGGCCGCATCGTGGAGCGCGGCGATTTCCAGGCCCTGCTGGCCGAGGGCGGCCGGTTCGCAGACCTCGTGAAGACGCAGCTGACCGGCAGCACGGAGTAGCGGGCGCAGCGCGCGCTACCCACGCAAATCGCGCACCCTGGCAGAACAAAGTCTGCCCCGCGAGAATCCGGGCCGAATAGGCCCGGCGGAATGCTTCAGCATTCCGAAGCCAAGGCGGCGGAGCCGCCGCCCAGCGTGTGAGGGCATCCGAATATACTGCATCGCAGCACGGGATTTCGTTGCAACCCCCGCGTGTCCGGGTGCAGCCTGATCCTTCGAGGGAGAGGGAGAAACACCATGGTGATTTCCAGCATCCTGCGCGGCAAGGGCAGCCAGGTGATCTCGGTCCGCACGGGCGACGGCGTCGCCTCCATCACCCGCACCCTGGCACAGCACCGCATCGGCGCCGTCCTCGTGGTGGAGGCGGATGGCACCGTGCTCGGCATCGTCAGCGAACGTGACATCGTGCGCGCCTTGGCCGGCATGGGCGAGGCGGTTACGCGCATGACCGCCGGCCAGCTCATGACGCGCGTGCTCCACACGGTGACGCCGCAGAGCAGCGTGCAGGAGGCCCTGCAGCTGATGACCGACCGGCGCGTCAGGCACCTGCCGGTGCTGGACGCCGGCGGCGCGCTGGCCGGCATGGTCTCGATCGGCGACCTCGTGAAGGCCCGCATCGCCGAGGCCGAGCAGGAGGCGGAGGAGCTGAAGCACTACGTCGCCACGGCCGGCTAGCAGGCCCGGTCCGGGGTTTGACCTGACGCAAGGCGCAGGGCGGCGGCCCGTGGTCCCATGCGACATTCGCTTGGGAGAATGAGAGAGAATGAACCACCGTCACCGCAAGATCCTGCACGGCATCTTCGCGCATCCGCTCAACCACAACCTGGACCCGAAGGCGGTCGAGCACCTGCTGGAGGAGCTGGGCGCGGAGTTGCACCCGAGCGGCAGCGGCGCCGTGCGCATCACGCTGAAGGGCGCGCAGGACAGCGTCCATCTCGGCCCGCATTCCGTCGCGGGCGACCAGGTCATGCGCCTACGCAAGCTCATCGCCGCGGCCGGTGTTGAGCCGGAGCGGGACTACCCGCTGTGACGCGCTCCCTCTAGCCGGCACCGGCTGGCATGGCCCATGCTCGGGGCGCAGCAGCATCCCGAGCGTGAGGCCCCATGTCTGAGCAGCGTGACTTCATCGGCTACGGCCGCACCCCGCCCGATCCGCAATGGCCGGGCGGCGCCAAGATCGCCGTCAATTTCGTGATGAACTACGAGGAGGGCTCCGAGCCCTCCATCCAGGACGGCGAGGGTTTCACCGAGACCGGATTGACCGAGGCGCATGGCCGCAACGAGATCAAGTCCGGCCGCGACCTCGCGGCGGAGGGCATGTTCGAATATGGCAGCCGCGTCGGCTTCTGGCGGCTGATGCGCCTCTTCCAGGAGCGCGGCCTGCCGATGACGGTCTTCGGCTGCGCGCTCGCGCTCGAACGCAATCCGGAAGCGGCGGCCGCGATCCGCGAAAGCGGCTTCGACGTCTGCTCGCATGGCTGGCGCTGGGTGAAGCATTACGAACTGAGCGAGGCGGAGGAGCGCGAGCATATCCGCCTCGCCGTGGCGAGTCTGGAAAAGACGGTCGGCCACCGGCCGGATGGCTGGTATTGCCGCTACGGACCGAGCGTGAACACGCGCCGCCTCGTCGTCGAGGAGGGCGGTTTCCTCTATGACAGCGACTACTACGGGGACGAACTGCCGATCTGGAAGACGGTGCAGGGCAAGCCGCACTTGGTCGTGCCCTATTCGCTCACCAACAATGACGGGAAATATGCCGGCTGGATGGGCACGTCCGACGACTGGTTCTCCTACATCCGCGACGCCTTCGACATGCTCTATGACGAAGGTGCGAAGGGCCAGCCGAAGATGATGTCCATCGGCCTGCACATGCGCCTGATCGGGCACCCCGCACGCGCCATGGGCCTGCAACGCGTGCTGGACCATATCGGCCGGCGCAAGGACGTCTGGGTGACGCGGCGGGTGGACATCGCCAGGCACTGGATGGCGGCGCACCCCTACAAGGCGCCGTAGCTGGACCCTCAGTTCCAGCCGGGATCGTGCCAGACCGCCTCGGGGTCGAGCGGCCAGGTGGGGCGCGGCAGGCGCTTCCAGGCGAAGTTGGTCAGCACGGGGCTCGTCAGGCCCGCGCTGTCCACCTCATGGATGCGTTCGTTCGGGAAGAACTCATCGAAGCCCGCGCGGAAATGGCCGCGGCTCTTCACCACCACCACGCGCGCGGCGGCGATATCAATGCCGTGCATCTCCAGCGTGCGCGGCTCATGGCATTGCCGCCGGAGGCTGATGACGACGATCCTCATGCCGGAATCATCCAGCTCCAGCAGCGCCGTCGGGCCGAGCTGGAAGCTCCGGCCCTTCATGGTGCCCCGCCGTCCCACGCCCTCGCCATTCGTCAGCTTCAGGATGCGCGTGCCGGATTCGAAGCGTTTCGAGAACTCCGATTCCACGCGGTTGAAGACGGCGTGGAAATGCGCGCCCTCACCCTGCGCATGCGCCTCGGCCGCCAGTTCGGGGTCCACGAAGAGGCCGAGCACGACGCCCGGCACCCGCGCCTCATGCAGCGCGCGCAGCGTGTAGCTGGTGCTGCCGCGCCCGCCGCCGCCCGGATTGTCGCCGGCATCGGAATAGATCACCGGCTCCACCTCGCCCCGGCCCGCGCGCAACGCCAGTTCCGTCGCCTCGGGGATGGAGAGAAGGCGCCGCGTGTGGCGCGCGCGTTCGGCCCATCCGCGCCGGGCGAGCTGCGCGCAGGCCCGCTTGGCTGCCGCCATGTCCTCGCCACGCGCGGTGACGGTGACGGTGATGCCGCATTTGGGCAGGTCGCTGAAGGTGAAGCCGCCGGTCACGCTTGCGTTCAGGATGGCGGGGTCGCTCGCCATGATCGCCTCGGCATCGCGCACCAGATCGGCATAGGGGCCTTCGGCCGTCAGCAGCGTGACGGAGGGCGGCGTCAGCGGCAGGCGCAGGAAGGCGAGGGCGGTCTTCTCGCCGGCCAGCAGCTCGCGCACAGCATCCGCGGCCTCAGCCGCGCGGGCGGCCATGTCCACATGCGGGTTGGTGCGATAGGCGATGAAGCAGTCGAGGGCGGCGATCATCCGCTCGCTCACATTGCAATGCAGGTCATGCGTCACGACGATGGGCACGCGCGGGCCCACCAGCCGGCGCACCAGGGCCAGCAGCGTGCCGTCACTGTCCTCGTCGCCCGTGGCGCTGCTGGCGCCATGGCTCGCGACATAGACGGCGTCCAGCGGCAGGGCGGCGGCGAGCCCGCGCTGCATCTCGTCCAGGAAGTCCAGGAACACCCCCTGCTCGATCGGCCCGCCCGGCGGGGCGGCGGCCATCAGGATGGGGCAGGGCGTCCAGTCGCCCGTCGCGTCCATGCGCGCGTAGAAGCCCGGGATTTCGGCCGGCAGGGGCGGGTTGGGCGCACGCGCGAGGCGCGTGATCTCCGCGCCGCGCGCCAGGCATTGCCGCTCGAAATCCGGCCGCAGCGTGGGCGGCGCGAAGGCGTTGGCCTCCAGATGGAGGCCAAGGATGGCGATGCGTGGCGACATGAGTGTTTCCCCTTGGGGCCCCCGATTGGACGAAGTGCCGCGAGTGGATAAGCTCCGCCCCATGACGTCAATCGCTCGAATCCAGGATATGCTCGCGAAGCTGGTCGCCTTCGACACGACCAGCGCACGCAGCAACCTGCCGGTGATCGAATTCGTGCAGGCCGAGCTCGAAGCCCACAACATCGAATCGCGCGTGATGATCGAGGATGGCAAGGCCAACCTGCACGCCATCATCGGCCCACGTCTCGAGGGTGGCATCGCGCTTTCCGCCCATGTGGATTGCGTGCCGGTGGAGGGCCAGGCCTGGCTCGCCGATCCGTTCACGCTGCGCGCCGAGGGCGACAAGCTGATCGGCCGCGGCAGCACGGACATGAAGGGCTTCGTCGCCTGCATCCTGGCCATGCTGCCCGAGTTCACGCAGGCGCATCTGGCGCGCCCCTTTCACATCTGCCTCACGCATGACGAGGAGACGAGCTTTCGCGGTGCCGCGCGCCTCATGCCCGTGCTCGGCCGCCACGCGCCGCCGCCCGCCTTCTGTGTGGTGGGCGAGCCGACCAACATGGCGCCGGTGATCGCGCACAAGGGCTATGCGAGCTGGGACGTGGTCTTCACCGGCCTCTCCGGCCATTCCTCCCGCGCGCATGAGACGGTGAACGCGCTGATGGCGGCGGCCGAGGCCATCGCCTGGCTGAAGGCGGAGGCGCGGCGCTTCGCGCAAGAGGGCCGCCGCGTGGAGGGCTTCGCGCCGCCCTACACCACCATCCATGCCGGCACCTTCCACAGCGGCACCGTGCTGAACATCGTGCCCGACCGTGCCGAGTTCACCTTTGAGATCCGCAGCGTCCCCGGCGATTCCGCGCCCGAGATCCTCGCGCGCTTCGTCGCGCATGTGGAAGCGGCGATCCTGCCCGAGATGCGCGCCGTCTTTCCGGCCGCGACGATGGAGCTGCGTGTGCGCGCCAATGCCCCGCCGCTCGGCCTGCCGGAGAATGACCCGCTGGTTCTGCTGGCGCAGCGCGCCTCGGGCAGCAACCGCGCGGGCCTGGTCAGCTACGGGACCGAGGCCGGCTACTACCAGGAGGCCGGCATCCCCGCGATCGTCTGCGGCCCGGGCGATATCGCCGAGGCGCACCAGCCCGAAGAATTCATCACCACCACCCAGCTCCTCGCCTGCTGCGACTTCCTCGGCCGGCTGATCGAGCGGCAATCGCGGCGTGCCGCATGAGGACGCAATTGCCGCCCGCCCTGGCGCAATTGCTGGAAGCGCCGCGGCGCACCGCCCGGCTTCAGCCCCCCGATATCGCGCGGTGGCGCGCCGGAAACAGCCTGCCCGGCGTCTGGACCTTCGACAGCGGCGCCCCAGGCGCGCATCTCTGCGTCGTGGCGCTGACGCATGGCAATGAATTCGCCGGCGCCATCCTGCTCGACCGGCTGCTGCGCGAGGGGCTGCGGCCGCAGCGCGGGCGGCTCACGCTCATCTTCGCCAATCTCGACGCCTTCTCCCGCTTCGAGGCGGAGGACCCCACGGCCTCCCGCTTCCTAGAGGAGGATCTGAACCGCCTCTGGGACATCGCGACGCTCGAAGGGCCGCGCCGTTCGGCTGAGCTGCGCCGCGCCCGCGCGCTGCGCCCCGTGCTGGACAGCGCCGATGTCATCCTCGACCTGCACTCCATGCTCTGGCCGTCGGACCCGCTTTTCCTGGTGGGCGGGCCCCAGGATTCCGTGCGCCTGGCGATGGAGCTGGGCGAGCCGCCGCTGGTCGTGGCCGATCACGGCCACCAGATCGGGCGGCGGCTGATTGACTACGGGCATTTCGCCGTGCCGGGCAGCGGCCGGCGCTCCGTCCTGCTCGAAGCCGGCTGGCATTGGGAGGCGGAGACGGTGGAGCGCATGGAGGCCGCGACGCGGCGCCTGCTGGCGCTGCTGGGCCTGGTGCCCGGCGCGGTGCCGGCCCTGCCCCGCCCGCGCCTCGGGATCGTCACGCAGACGGTCACGGCGGACACAGCGGAGTTCACCTTCACCCAGCCCTGGCGCGGCGGCACAGTGGTGCCGCGCCGCGGCACGCTCATCGCGCGCAACGGGGATTCGGAAATCCGCACGCCGCACGATGACTGCATGCTGGTGATGCCAAGCCTGATCACCTCGCCCGGCCATACCGCGGTGCGGCTGGCGCGGCTCGATTAGAGCCTGATCAGCCGCGCGGATGCTACGCGGGCTCGCCCTGGATGGGCGTCGCCCCCATCGCCGCCAGCATGGCGGTGATCTCGGCCGTCGCGGCCTCCACCTCGGCCAGCGACACGCCCTTGGAGACGAGCGCCACGCCGCCACCGGGGAAGCCGGTGCTGCCGGGCGTGGGCCGGTAGAAGGGGTAGCTGCCGATGTCGAGATCCGGATGACGCTTCTGGATGGCCTCCAGCGCCTCCGCGATGTTGCCCTCGAAGACGCCAAGCGCATGCACGGCACGCGAGACGACCGGCACGCCGCCGGTGAGCGAGGGCGCCAGCGCCTCGAACATGGATTGCATGATGCGCGGCACGCCCGCCATCACATGCACATTTCCCATGGTGAAGCCGGGGGCCGAGGTCATGGCGCAGCGGATCGGCGTCGCACCCAGCGGGAGCGTGGCCATGCGCAGCCGGGCCGCGTTCATCTCCACCGGCGGGTCGCGGCGGGCATAGTCCTCGGCCATCAGCGCGCGGGTTTCCTCATGCACCACCCAGGGCACGCCGAAGGCCATCGCCACGCATTCGCTGGTGATGTCGTCATGCGTGGGGCCGATGCCGCCGGTGGTGAAGACGTGGTCGTGCTTCGCGCGCACCTCGTTCACGGTGGCGATGATGGTCTCCGGCACGTCGGGGATGACGCGCACCTCGCGCAGCGGAATGCCGAGCTCGCCCAGGCGGGTCGCCAGGAATTGCAGGTTGGCGTCGCGCGTGCGGCCCGAGAGCACCTCGTTGCCGATGATCAGCAGGCAGGCAATCGGATTGGCCATCAGGGCACCTCGCGGTTGTCAGGCATCACAGGAAATCGCGCAGCAGCGCCACCAGCGGCACATCCGCGGGCGGCATGGGGTAGTCGCGCAGCTTGTCGGGCCGCACCCAGGCCAGCGTCTGCCCTTCCCGTGCTACCGCCCGCCCCTGCCATTTCCGGCAGATATAGAGCGGCATGAGCAGGTGGAACTTTGGGTAGGAGTGGCTGGCGAAGAATAGCGGCGAGAGGCAGGCCTCCTGCGTCTCGATGCCGAGCTCCTCGCGCAGCTCGCGGATCAGCGCGGCCTCGGGCGTCTCGCCCTCATCGAGCTTGCCGCCGGGGAATTCCCAGAGGCCGGCCATGGACTTCCCCTCCGGCCGCTGGGCCAGCAGGATGCGGCCCTCCGTGTCGAGCAGCGCGCAGGCGACGACCAGCAGGATCGGCTTGGGCGGGGCGGGCGGGGCAGCCGCGCGGCGGAACAGCATCACCGGCATGGCGCGGTTGCGGGAGAGGAAAGGCTGCATCGCCGTGCCCTCCACCGCGAAGCCCAGATGCTTCAGCACCGCCTGGGAGGCGAGGTTGTCGGACAACGCGCTGGCCTCGACCTCGGTGATGCCGAGCTGCGCCTCCGCCCAGGCCAGCAGCCCCTCGCCCGCCTCGCGCGCCAGGCCACGCCCCCAGAATTTCCGGCCGATCCAGTAGCCGAGCTCCGGCAGGGCGCCGCGCTTCCGCGTGAGGCCGATGCAGCCGACCAGCGCGCCCTCCTGCGTGATCGCGAGATGATAGGCATCGCCGCTGTCAATCTGCTCGCCGGCCGAGCCGATCCATTCGCGCGCCAGCTCCTCCCGGTAGGGAAAGGGCACGCGGGCGAGGTTTCCGGCAACGGAATAGTCGTTCACCAACCGGGTAACGGCGGGCGCATCCGCCGGCACCAGGCGGCGCAGCACGAGCCGCGCCGTGGTGATGGGAAGCTCAGCTGCGATAGCTGCCATTGATGTCGATATACCCATGCGTTAGGTCGCAGGTCCAAACCCGCGCCTTGCCGCGGCCAAGGCCGATATCCACGGTGATCTCGACCTCGCGGCCCTTCATATGGGCCACCACCGGCGCCTCGTCGTAATCCGGGATCACGCCGCCTTCGCGCGCCATCCAGGTGCCGCCGACGGCGATCGAAAGCTTGTCGCGATCCGCGGGCTCGCCTGCCTTACCGACGGCCATGACGATGCGGCCCCAGTTCGCGTCCTCGCCGGCGATCGCGGTCTTCACCAGGGGGGAATTGGCGATGGCCATGGCGATGCGATGCGCTGATTTGGCGGAGACGGCGCCCGTGACATCAATCGTGATCAGCTTCTGCGCGCCCTCGCCATCGCGCGCGACCATCAGCGCCAGTTCGTGCAGCACCTCGTCCAGGGCGCGGGCGAAATCCTTTAGCATCGCCCCACCCTCGCCGGGCACGCGCGGATGCTTGGCCTGGCCGGTGGCGAAGAGGAGCACCGTGTCGGAGGTGCTGGTGTCGCTGTCCACCGTCACGCAGTTGAAGCTCTTGGCATTGCCCTTGGAGAGCAGCTTCTGCAGCGCCTCGGCCGGGATCTTCGCATCGGTCGCGATGAAGGAGAGCATCGTCGCCATGTCCGGCGCGATCATGCCGCTGCCCTTGGCGATGCCGCAGATCGTCACCGTCGCGTCGCCGATCTTCGCCGTGCGGGTGGCGCCCTTGGGGAAGGTGTCGGTGGTCATGATGGCCCGCGCCGCACCCTGCCAGGAATCGGCCTGGAGCTTCGCCACCGCACCGGGCAGGGCGGCCAGCAGCACGTCGGTCGGCAGGCGCTCGCCGATCACGCCCGTCGAGGCGATGAAGACCTCACGCGGCTTGCAGCCGAGCAGCGCGGCGGTTTCCTTGGCCGTCCGCTCGCAGGTCTCGCGCCCGGCCTTGCCGGTGAAGACGTTGCTGTTGCCGGCATTGACGACGAGCGCCCGCGCTTTGCCGCCCTTCAGCGCCGCGCGGCACCAATCCACCGGGGCGCCCGGGCATTTGTTCATGGTGAAGACGCCCGCCACCGTCGTGCCGGGGGCGAAGCGGAAGACGGTCATGTCCTCGCGCGTCTTGTAGCGGATGCCGGCGGCGGTGCTGGCGCATTCGGCGCCGGCGATGGCGGGCATCTCCGGCAGCGGGAGGGCGAGGGGCGAGACGGGGCCCGTCATGGTCTATCTCCGGGGGGCGGGGGTTGCGCCAGGGGCGGCGGGCCGGGCCGGGGCCGGCGGCTCGGCCTGGATGGCCGGCGCGGGGGGCGCGGGCGGCTCAACCCGCTCGATCCGACTTGCGGCGCGGATGCGCTGGACGGCGGCCAGCACCTCTTCCTCGATCACGGCCTGGCGCAGCGTGTCGCGGCTGTCCTCGAAGCTCGGGCCGGCGGAGGTCCGGCGTTCCTCGACCTTGATCACGTGCCAGCCGAACTGGGTGCGGACCGGGGCGGGGCTGACCTGGCCGGGCTGCAGGGCGAAGGCGGCGGTGGCGAATTCGGGCACCATGTCGCCCTGGCGGAAGAAGCCCAGATCCCCCCCATTGCGGGCGGCTGGGTCGGTCGAGCGGCGGCGGGCCACTTCCTCGAAATTCGCGCCGCGCTGGATTTCCACCAGGATGGCGCGGGCATCGGCCTCGTTCGCCACCAGGATGTGGCGCGCACGGACCTCGGGCTCGGCGGTGCGGCCGGCGGCGTCGCGATCATAGCGGGCGCGCAGCAGGTCATCCGTCACGCGGGGCAGGACTTCGCGGCGGAGCAGGGCGTCGCGCAGCTCATTCTCCTCGGCGAGGCGGACGCGGCGGCGGATCTCGGGGTCCTGGTCGAGGCCGGCGGTGCGGGCGGCGGCGACCATGGCGCGGTCGGTGATGGCGCGGTCCAGCAGCTGCTCGAAGACCTGGGGCGGCAGCATGGTGCGCAGCAGGGCGGGGGGCACGTTGCGCAGCTCGGCCGGCATGGCCTCGGCGGCGGTGGCCATCACCTCGTCCAGGCGGAGCTCCTGGCCGTTCACCCGGGCGAGGACGGGGTTGCTGTCCTCGGTCGCGGCCGGGGCCGCAGCGGCGGGCGCAGGGGCCGGGGCGGGCGCGGGGGCCGGGGCGGGTGCCTGGGCGAGGGCAGGCCCAGCGGCCAGAAGCAGGGCGAGAGGGAGGGAAAAGCGGGACATCAGCGGGAATCCATCACGATTGACGCGACAATGGCCGATGCCCGCCCCCCTCACAACCCGGGCCAAGGCCCGGCCCGCCAGCCCGGGCCGATGTCGTGACACGTTGACCCGGGGGCATGCCGCCCTTACCTGTCACAAGCCCAAAGCCGCCCCTTCCGCCGGCGGCGCCCGGAGAGAATCCACACCCCATGTTCGCTCGTCTTGCCCGTGCCATCTTCGGTTCCGCGAATGACCGTTCGCTGAAGCGTTTCCAGGCGCGTCTCCCCGCGATCGCCGCCTTCGAGGCGCCGCTCGCCGCGCTGTCGGACGAGGCGCTGCGCGGCAAGACCGCCGAATTCCGCGAGCGGCTCGCGCAGGGCGCCGAGCTGGACGATTTGCTGGAAGAGGCCTTCGCCGTGGTGCGGGAGGCGGCGAAGCGCGTCATCGGCCTGCGCCATTTCGACGTGCAGATGATCGGCGGCATGGTCCTGCATGACGGCAAGATCGCCGAGATGAAGACCGGCGAGGGCAAGACCCTCGTCGCCACCCTGCCCTGCTACCTGAACGCGCTGCCCGGCAAGGGCGTGCATGTGGTGACGGTGAACGACTACCTGGCCAAGCGCGACAGCGAATGGATGGGCCAGGTCTATGGCTTCCTGGGCCTGACCACGGGCGTCATCGTCCAGGGCCTGAGCGATGACGAGCGCCGCGCGGCCTATGCCTGCGACATCACCTACGGCACCAACAACGAATACGGCTTCGACTACCTGCGCGACAACATGAAGTACCGCCTGGAGGAGATGGTCCAGCGGCCCTTCCAGTATGCCATCGTGGACGAGGTGGACTCCATCCTGGTGGATGAGGCGCGCACGCCGCTGATCATCTCGGGCCCCACCGACGACACCTCCGACCTCTATCGCCGCGTGGATGCGGTGATGGTGGAATTCGTGAAGGACACTGAGCGCTTCGAGAAGGATGAGAAGCAGCGCACCGTCTCGATGACGGAAAAGGGCGGCGAGGACATCGAGGCGCTGCTGACCGCGGCCGGCGTGCTGGAGGAGGGCAACCTCTATGACAGCCACAACGTCTCGGTCGTGCACCATGTGAACCAGTCGCTGCGTGCGCATGTCCTGTTCAAGCGCGACGTGGAATACGTGGTCCGCAACGACAAGATCGTGATCATTGACGAGTTCACTGGCCGCATGATGGAGGGCCGCCGCTACAGCGACGGCCTGCACCAGGCGCTGGAGGCGAAGGAGGACGTGACCGTCCAGCCGGAGAACCAGACGCTCGCCAGCATCACCTTCCAGAACTATTTTCGCCTGTATCCCAAGCTCTCCGGCATGACCGGCACCGCCGCCACCGAAGCGGATGAATTCGCCGAGATCTACAAGCTGGAAGTCGTCGAGATCCCGACCAACGTGCCCGTCGCGCGCAAGGACGAGGATGACGAGGTCTATCGTACCGCGATGGAAAAATACGAGGCCGTCATCAAGCTGATCGGCGAGTGCCGCGAGCGCAACCAGCCCTGCCTCGTCGGCACCACCAGCATCGAGAAGAGCGAGTTGATCTCGACTTTGCTCAAGCAGGCGGGCATTCCGCATAATGTGCTGAATGCGCGCTATCACGAGCAGGAAGCAGGCATCGTGGCGCAGGCGGGCAGGCCGGGCGCGGTCACCATCGCGACCAACATGGCCGGCCGCGGCACCGACATCAAGCTCGGCGGCAATGCGGACATGCTCGCAAAAGCCGAGGTGCCCGAGGGTCATGGCCCGGAATATGACGCGGTCTTCGCGCGCCACGTGGCCGAGGTCGCCGCCGCGCAGCCCATCGTGAAGGCCGCGGGCGGCCTCTTCGTCATCGGCACGGAGCGCCATGAATCGCGGCGCATCGACAACCAGCTGCGCGGCCGCTCCGGTCGCCAGGGCGACCCGGGTGGGTCCCGCTTCTTCCTGTCGCTGGAAGACGACCTGATGCGCATCTTCGGCAGCGACCGCATGGGCGGCATGCTGACGAAGCTCGGCCTCAAGGAAGGCGAGGCCATCATCCACCCCTGGATCAACAAGGCGCTGGAGAAGGCGCAGAAGAAGGTCGAGGCGCGGAACTTCGACACGCGCAAGAACCTGCTGAAATACGACGATGTGATGAATGACCAGCGGCGCGAGGTCTATGCCCAGCGCCGCGCCTACATGGACGCGACCGACCTCAGCGAGACCATCGCCGAGATGCGCCACGAGACCATCGGCAGCATGGTGGACAAGGCGATCCCCGAGAATGCCTATCCCGAGCAATGGGACCTGGAGGGGCTCGAGAAGCGCGTACGCGACGTGCTGGGCCTCGACCTGCCCATCGCCGCCTATGCCAAGGAAGAGGGCATTGACGAGGTCCAGGTGCGCGAGCGCATCGAGGCCGCGGCCGACCAGGTGGCCGCCGCCAAGGCCGCCAATCTCGGCCCCGACTTCATGCGCATGGTCGAGAAGTCCTTGCTGCTGCAGCTGTTTGACCAGGTGTGGAAGGAGCACCTGCTCAGCCTCGACCATCTGCGCCAGGGCATCGGCCTGCGCGCCTATGGCCAGCGTGACCCGCTGAACGAGTACAAGCGCGAGGCCTTCGCGCTGTTCAACAACATGCTCGAAGACCTGCGCGAGCGGGTCACCTCGCTGCTGCTGCGCCTGGAACTGACGGCCGATGCGCCCCTGCCCGAGCCGCAGCCGATCCGCGTGACCGACATGCGCCACGCCGCCCCGGATGCCGAGCCCTATGAGATGGCGCCGCCGCCCGCGCCCGACTACGGCGCGGCCGCGACCGCGCGGCTGGAAACACGCGTGATCTCCGAGGTGGACCCGAACGACATGTCCACCTGGGACAAGACGCCGCGCAATGCGCCCTGCCCCTGCGGGTCGGGAAAGAAATACAAGCACTGTCACGGCAAGGGCTGATCCCGCCCAAGGGGAGCGGCCTTGCGCGACCCATTCGTGAACGCGGCAGGCCTTCCATCCTGGACCGTCGTGGCGAGTAGCATCGGCGGTCCTGCGGCCGGGACACGCGGGGACATCCGCGCGGTATGAACACGCTGGCCCTGTTCCTGGGCGGCCTGGGCCTGTTCCTGACAGGCGTGGCCGCGCTGACCCAGGCGACGCGCATGTTCGTGGGCCCCAGGCTCCGCCGGATGATCACGCGGGGGGTCCGCACGCCGTGGGGCGGGGCGGTGGCCGGCCTCGTCGCCGGCAGCGTGACGCAATCCAACCTGGCCGTCACGGCGGCGGCGGGCGGCCTCGTCTCGGCCGGCACGATGACGCTGCGGCAGTGCCTGCCCCTGCTTTCCTGGGTGAATATCGGCACCACCGGGGTCGCGCTGCTTGCCACCGTGGATCTCTACACCGCCTCGCTCATCCTGCTGGGCATCGGCGGCGCGCTGCCCTTCTTCCGCCTCGACTGGAAGGGGCGGCTCGCCACCAGCTACGCGCTGCTGCTGGCGATGGGCCTGCAGCTGCTGGGCGCCTCCCTGCTGAAGCAGTCCATGGGGCAATTGGCCGAATCGCCGCTGCTGGCGGAGATGCTGGCCCACGCCTCCGCGCTGATCCTGCTTTGGGCGGTGGGCTTCGCCGCCGCCTTCGTCGCCGCCAGCGCCGCAGCCTCCGGCGTGCTGGCGATTGCCCTGGCGACCAGCGGCACGCTCGACCTCGCCCCCGCCGCCCTCGTGATCTATGGCGGCTGTGCCGGCGCCGGCCTGGCCCAGATCATCGCGGGCGCGGGGACGGATGTGCATGGCCGGCGGGCCGCGCTCTACCAGGGTGTCTGGAAGATCGCCGGCTCCACGCTGCTGGTGGGGCTTTGGATCCTTGAGGCGGCGGGCCTTCCGGGGCTGATCGCGCTGTGCCGCGCCCTGTCTGACGGGGTGCCCGGGCAGATCGGCGCGCTGCTGATCCTCTACCAGACGATCATCGCCCTCGCCGCCTGGCCGCTCGATGCGTGGGCGGAGCGCTGGCTGCTGCGCGCCGTGCCCGAACCCGCCGCGACCGAGCTGGCACGCCCCCGCCATTTGGCCGATGCCGCGCTGGCCGACCCCGCCAGCGCGCTCGCGCTCGCCAAGCTCGAGGAAGCCCGGCTGATCGAGCGCCTGCCCCTGTTCCTGGATGGCGTGCGGCCGCATGCCGACGCGCCGCCGCCCAAGGGCCTGGACGCAGCCTCGATCGCGCTGGAAGCGGCGATGGATCAATACCTGCGCCAGTTGCAGGCGGCGGCGCCGGAGAGCATCGAGCCCGCCGCCCATCTGCGCGGCCGGCTATCCATCCTGGCGGCACTGCGAGAGGCGGCGAACCAGTTGGCGGAGAGTGCGGCGGGGGCCAGCGGCGCGGTGGTGGCGCCGCTGGCCACGCTGGTCGAGGCGCTGCACCTCCTGCTGAGCGAGGCGGACGACCTGATGCCGGAGTTGCTGCACGACCGCACCGGGGCCATGGACGGGCTACGGGCCCGCTGGGCCAGGGCCGGGCTGGATGGCGCCGCCACCCAGCAATTGTTCAGGGCAACGGATGCTTATGCGCGCGCAGTGTGGCTGCTCGGCCGGCTGCGCTGACGCCTGACGCTCAGCGCGGCCCGCGCCGGCGGTTCATCGCCACCTCGGCCTCGCTGAGCTGGAAGCCAACGAGGATGCGGTAATCCTGCACCCGCCGGCCGCTTCCCACCGGGAAGGCGATGTCCACCGCCTGGGAGGTGACGTTGGCGCGCGTCGTGTTCACGGCGAACTGCCCGTTCATGACGAAGCTCTGGCGGTTCAGCACCTCGTTGGTGCGCGCATCCAGCAGCGCGATGAACCAGGGCAGCTGGAAGCCGCGCGAGGGGGCGGCCGGGCCGCGCTCCACCTGGAAGCGGACGGCGATGCTCGAATCGAGCGTCTGGTCGCGCCGGCCGCGGCGGCAGCTGCCCTGCACGCCGGTCACGCGCGCGTCCATCATGAGGGTGGAATGATCCGGCGGGCTATCGGGCAGGTAGCGCGTCAGGTCCGCGACATCGGCCGGCAGCGTCAGGCTGGGGCAGGGGACCAGCAGGTCATCCATGCGCGGCCCGCCGCAGCCCGCCACGGCCAGCGCGGCCGCGAGTGTCACACCCAGACCCAGACGCTTCATCATTCGTCCCCGCTTACGTCCAATGTGGCGCTCCGTCTGGCACCGATCCGCGCAAAGCGATAGTGTGGAGGGGTCTCAACCCGCCCCGGGAACCCCATCGCATGGCCGCCAAGCCCTCGCTTCATGTCATCCTTGCCGGCCCCCGCGGATTTTGCGCCGGGGTGGACCGGGCGATCAAGATCGTGGAGGAAGCGCTGAAGCGCCATGGCGCGCCGGTCTATGTCCGCCACGAGATCGTCCATAACCGCTTCGTGGTCGAGGCGCTGGAGCGCCAGGGCGCCGTCTTCGTCGAGGAACTGGACGAAATCCCCGATGACGGCCAGCCCGTCGTCTTCTCGGCGCATGGCGTGCCGAAATCCATCCCGGCGGAGGCGCAGCGGCGGGACATGTTCTTCCTGGATGCCACCTGCCCCCTGGTCAGCAAGGTCCATCGCGAGGCGGAGCACCATTTCTCCCGCAAGCGGCACATCTTCCTGATCGGCCATGCCGGCCACCCCGAGGTGATCGGCACCATGGGCCAGCTCCCCGAAGGTGCCGTCACCCTGGTCGAGGACGAGGCGCAGGCCCGCAGCGTGATGCCGCCCGCGGATGCGTCCCTCGCCTTCATCACCCAGACCACGCTCTCGGTGGATGACACGGCGGAGATCGTGCGCGTGCTGCAATCCCGCTTCCCCGAGATCTCGGCGCCGGCGAAGGAGGACATCTGCTACGCGACCACCAACCGCCAGGCGGCGGTGAAGGAAATCGCGCCCCAGGTGGACATGATGATCGTGGTGGGCGCGCCCAATTCCTCGAACTCGGTGCGCCTCGTGGAAGTCGCGGGCCGGGCGGGCTGCGCGAAATCCGTCATGGTGCAGCGCGGGCGGGAGCTTGATCTCGCGACCGTCGAGGGTGTCACGCGAATCGGCATCACGGCGGGCGCCAGCGCGCCCGAGGTGCTGGTCGAGGAAGTCATCGAGCGCCTGCGCGAGGGCTATGACCTCACCATCCAGGAAATCGTGGTGGCGGAGGAGAAGATCATCTTCAAGCTTCCGGCGGCACTGGCCACGGCCTGATTTGTGGCGGTCTACACGGAGGTTTCCGACGAGGCGCTGCGTGCCTTCCTCGGCGAATACGACATCGGCGAATTGCTGGCCTTCCGCGGCATCGCCGAGGGCGTGGAGAATTCCAACTACGCGCTGAAGACCGGCGGGGGCGACTATGTGCTCACGCTCTATGAGAAGCGCGTCAATCCGCGCGAATTGCCCTGGTTCCTGGGCCTGATGCGGCATCTGGTGGCGCACGGCCTTTCCGCGCCCGAGCCCGTGGCCGGGCGGGACGGGCAGGCGCTGCGGGAGCTGGCGGGCCGCCCGGCCGCGATCTGCACCTTCCTGCCCGGCGTCTGGCCCCGCCGCATCCGGCCCGAGCATTGTGGGCCGCTTGGCGCGGCGCTCGCCGGGCTGCACCTGGCCGGGCAGGGCTTCACCGATGTGCGCCCGAACGGCCTCGGCCCCGCCGCCTGGGCGCCGCTGCTGGAGCGCTGCCGCGCGGATGGCGAGGCGGTTCAGGCCGGGCTGATCGTGGAACTCGACGCCGCGTTGGCCGCCATCCTCGCCGAGTGGCCGGAGGCGGGGGCACTGCCGGTCGGCCAGATCCATGCGGACCTCTTCCCCGACAATGTCTTCTTCCTGGAGGCGGGCGGCCGCCCGCGCGTCTCCGGGCTGATCGACTTCTACTTCGCCTGCACAGATCTGCTGGCCTATGACGTCGCGGTCTGCCTGAACGCCTGGTGCTTCGAGGCGGATCGCAGCTTCAACGTCACCAAGGCGCGCGCCATCCTGCGCGCCTATGCCGCGGTGCGGCCGCTGAGCGAGGCCGAGCTGGCGGCGCTGCCCGTGCTCTGCCGGGGGGCCGCGATCCGCTTCCTGCTGACCCGCCTGTTCGACTGGGTGAACACGCCGCCGGGCGCCATGGTCACCCGCAAGGACCCGCTGGAATACCTGCACAAGCTGCGCTTCTTCGGCCATGCGCGCGGCCCGGAGGCTCTCGGTGCCTGAACTCCCCCGCAAGGTCGAGATCTGGACGGATGGCGGCTGCAAGCCCAATCCGGGCCCCGGCGGCTGGGCCGCGATCCTGCGCTTCGGCGATGTGACGCGCGAACTCACCGGCGCCGAGCGCGAGACGACGAACAACCGCATGGAACTCACGGCCGCCTGTGCCGCGCTGGAGGCGCTGACCCGCCCCTGCCAGGTGGTGCTGCACACCGACAGCGAATACGTCCGCAACGGGATGGAGCGCTGGATCAAGGGTTGGGTGCGCAACAACTGGCGCAATGCGGCGCGCGATCCCGTGAAGAATTTCGACCTCTGGCAGCGCCTGCTCGCCGCCGCCAAGCAGCATCAGGTGGAATGGCTCTGGGTGCGCGGGCATTCCGGCAATCCCATGAATGAACGGGCCGATGAATTGGCGACGCAGGCGCGCGAGGGGCTGGGCGGGGGCGGCACGATCGGCCCAAACTGAGCCTCCCTGACCGGAGGTTCCGATGCGCCGCCTGCTGCTCGCCGCCCTGCTTCTCCTGCCGCTTCCCGGCCAGGCCCAGAATTTCCCTGAACGCCCGCTGACGCTGGTGGTGCCCTTCGCGCCCGGCGGCACGATTGATGTACTGGCCCGCGTACTGGCGCCGGAGCTTTCAGCCGCGCTGGGCCAGACGGTGACGATCGACACACGCCCGGGCGCGGGCGGCAATGTCGGCGCCGCCTATGTCGCGCAGCAATCGCGGCCGGACGGGCACACGATCCTCTTCACCGGGGCGGGGTTGGCCAGCAGCGTCTCGCTCAGCCAACTCGGCTTCGATCCGGTGCGGGACCTGACGCCGGTGCTGGGCGTGGGTGCCATCCCCTCGCTGCTGGTGGTCTCACCGCAATCACCTTACCGCGACATGGCGGGGCTGCTGGCGGCGGCGCGGGCGGCGCCGGGGCGGGTGAGCTTCGGCTCCTCCGGCCCCGGCACGGGCAGCCATCTGGCCGGCGTGTTGCTGGGTGCTGCGGCCGGCGTGGAACTTCTGCACGTGCCCTATCGCGGCTCGGGCGCCGTCTATCCCGACCTGATCGCGCAACGGATCGACATGCTGCTGGACGTCATGGCCTCCTCCATCGGGCAGGTGCAGCAGGGGGCGGTGCGCGCGCTGGGCATCACCTCGCGCACGCGCTCCGACGTGCTGCCGGCCGTGCCCGCCATCGCCGAAACGGTGCCGGGATACGTCTTCGAGACCTGGGTCGGTTTGTTCATCAGGTCCGGCGCGCCGGAGGCCACGCAGCGCCGGCTGGAGGCGGCCGCGCTCGCGGCACTGCAGGCCGCCCCGGTGCGGGAGCGCCTGCGGATCTCCGCCGCCCAGCCCATCCCGGCCGAGAGCGCCGCCTTCGCCGCCTATTTCCGCGCCGATGTGGAGCGCTGGGCGGAGATGGTCCGCCAGGGCCGCCTGCAACGTTCGGAGTGACGCATATGGAACCGGCCGACATCATCCTGAGCCGCGGCAAGATCATCACCGCCGATGCACGCTTCTCCATCGCGGAATCGGTCGCCATCCGCGCCGGCCGCTTCCTCGCGGTGGGCGAGGATTCGATGGTGCAGCGCCATGCGGCGCCCCACACGCAACACGTCGCACTGGATGGCCGGGCCGTGCTGCCCGGGCTGGTTGACGGCCACGCCCACATGGACCGCGAGGGGCTGAAGGACGTCTTCCCGAGCCTGGCCGGCTGCCGCTCCATCGCCGCCATCCAGGCGCGCATCGCGGAACTGGCGAAGGACAAGGCGCCGGGCGAATGGATCGTCACCATGCCGGTGGGCGAGCCGCCCTTCTACTGGGACTTGCCGGAATCCCTCGCCGAAGGCCGCTGGCCGACGCGGGCCGAGCTGGATGACGCGGCGCCGCGCAACCCCGTCTATATCCGGCCCATCTGGGGCTTCTGGCGGCATTCGCTGCCGCTGGTGTCGCTGGCCAATTCCATGGCGCTGAAACTCGCCGGCATCACGCGCGAAACGGCGCCGCCACATCCTTCCGTGACCATCGAGAAGGACGCGGCGGGCGAGCCCAATGGCGTGATCACCGAGCGCGGCTATGTGCCGCTGATGGAACTTGCCGCCTTCCACATGGCGCCGGGCTTCACGCACGCGCATCGCGTGGCGGGGCTGCCGAAATCGGCGGCGATGTATCACGCCTTCGGCACCACCAGCATCTATGAGGAACACGGCGTCGCGGCCGAGCTGCTCGCCGCCTATCGCGAGGTGCATGCGGCCGGCAAGCTCACCATGCGCTCGCACTTGGCACTCAGCCCCGACTGGCGCGGGATGGAGGGCGTCTCGATGGAGCGGCTCATCGGCGGCTGGGCGCATCAGCTGGCCGGCGCTGGCTTGGGCGATGACATGCTGCGCCTCTCCGGCCTCATCACCGAAATCGGCCGCACGCCGGACAACGCGCTGCGTGCCCAGGCCGCGCCCTATACCGGCTGGGCGGGCTTCAACTACGACATGGGGCTCGATCGCGAGCGCGCGAAGGAAATGCTGATCGCCTGCGCGCGGCATGGCATCCGCGCCATCGGCATCTGGCCCAACATGCTGGACCTCTTCGCCGAGGTGAATGAGGTGGTGCCGATCCGTGATCTGCGCTGGGTGCTGGGCCACATCGCGGTGCTGAGCCAGGAGCAGGTGCACCGCATCCGCGACCTCGGCCTCGTGCTCACCACGCATACGAACCGCTACATCTACAAGGAAGGCCACCTGCTGGTGGAGCGGAACAAGCTGCCCGACGAGGACAGCATCTCGCCGCTGCGCTGGCTGGAGGAGGCGGGCGTGACCTATGCGCTGGCCACGGACAATGTGCCCGTCTCGATGTTCTATCCGATGTGGCAGGCGGTCTCGCGCCAGAACATGCATACGCAGCGCGCGGTGGGGATGAACCAGGCGATCAGCCGGGAGAGCGCCATTCGCGCTTCCACCAACGCGGGCGCCTATCTGACGATGAGCGAGCGCGACAAGGGCAGCATCGAACCCGGCAAGCTCGCGGACCTCGCCGTGCTCACGGCGGATCCACTGACGGTGGAGCTCTCGGCGCTGAAGGGTGTGGCGGCGGAGATGACGATGGTGGGCGGCGAGATCGTCCACCAGGCTCCGGGTTACGCGCCGAAGTCGTAGAGCCGCGCGGCGTTGTCCACCAGGATCGCGCGGCGCAGCGCTTCATCCGGCGCCCACTCGGCCAGCAGATTGAGCAACGCGGCCTCGTCGGGCTTGGGCTCGGGCGCGTTGGGATGCGGCCAGTTGGAGCCCCAGACCACGCGCTCCGGCGCGGCCCAGATGATGGCGCGGGCGATGGCGGAGACATCCGCATAACCCGGCGGGCCGGAGCGCGAGACACCATAGGGCGAGGAGGCCTTCACCCAGACGCGCCCGCTTTCCAGCAGCCGCAGCAGCGCCATCACCGCGGGGGCGGAGGGCGGCACAGGGTCATGGAACCGGCCCAGGTGATCAATCACCACATCGCAAGGCAGGTCGGCGATGAACGGCGCGCGCGCCTCCATCTCGCCGCCGTCAAATTGCAGCTGCACGTGCCAGCCGAGCGGCGCCACATGCGCGGCGAGCGCGGGCAGCCCCTCCCAAGGCACCGGGCCGCCCTTCAGCATGAAGGCCCGTGCGCCGCGCGCGCCGGCCGCGTGCAGGCGCTGCAATTCCGCCATCGGCGTCTCGGCCGTCACCGCCACCACGGCGCGCGCCGCATCAAGGCCCAGCGCCGCCACGGCATCCATCGTGCAGGCATTGTCCAGCCCATAGGCGGTGGGCTGCACCACCACGGTGCGCCCCAGGCCAAGGCGAGCCTGCACGGCACGATAGGCCGCGAGATCGCTGGCAAAGGGCACGGGCGAGGGGTTGGTCGGCGCCACAGGGTAGCGCGCGGCCGGCCCGTAGATGTGCATGTGGCAGTCGGTGGCGTGTCGCATCATGCCGGCAGCATGGCGCGGCGGCCGGCGCGCCGCTATCCTCCCCCAAAATCAAGGGAGGTCATCATGTTCGGACGCAGGGCGTTCCTCGCGGCACCCGCTGTTCTGGCCAGCACGCAGGCCCTGGCCTGGGAGCCGGCGCGGCCAATCCAGCTCATCGTCGGCTTCGCGCCCGGCGGCGGCGCTGACCTGGCCGGGCGCGCCGCGGCCGAGGCGGCGCAACGCCTCTTTCCCACGCCCATCATCGTGGTGAACCGGCCCGGCGCGGGCGGCGCCATCGCCGCGCAGCAGGTGGCCGGCATGACGCCGGACGGGCTGAACCTTCTGGTGGGCGGCGGCAGCGAGAGCATCTCGCTCCCCGCCTTCCGCGACCTGCCCTATGACCCCAAGACCTCCTTCCGCGCCATCATCCGCCTGACGCGCCAGCCCCTGCTGATCGTGGCGAAGCGCGGCAGCCGCTACGCCGATCTGCCGGCCGCGGTGGCGGCGGCACGGGCGGCGCCGGGCACCATCCCGCATGCCTCCTCCGGCCAGGGTTCGATCTACCACGCGGTCTTCGTGCTGCTGCAGCAGGCCGCCGGCGTCGAGTTCCTGCACGTGCCCTTTACCGGCGGCGCGCCCTCGCTCCAGGCGCTGATGGCCGGCACGGTCGAGCTCGCGGTGCTGGCGCCGGAGGAGATGGCGGGCCTGGCGCAGGCGGGCGAGGTGCGGCCGCTCGCCGTGGCATCGCCCGAGCGGCTGGCTGCCTTCCGCGACGTGCCGACGCTGCGCGAACTGGGCTGGGATGTGGTGATCGAGAACATGAAAGGCCTGAACGCCCCCGCCGGCCTGCCGGACGACATCGCCGCCACGCTGCATGACCGCTTCCGCCGCGCGCGCGAAAACCCCGCCTGGCAGAATTTCCTGGAGCGCACCGGCGCGATGGATGGCTACCTGGACGGCCCCGGCTACCAGGCCGCCATGGATTCGGTGCTGGATGCATTGCGCCGCGCGGTGCGACGCTGACACGGAACCGAGACGGGACTCGCTCCCGTCCCGGTGCTAAATCCGCGTCCATGAACCTCGCTCGACGCTCCCTGCTTCTCGGCGCCGCCGCCGCGCTCGCCGCCCCCCGCCTGGCCCGCGCGCAGGACGCGCCGCCGCCCATCCTCATGGTGCATGGCAATGGGGACCACGCGGCGCTCTGGCTCACCACCCTCTGGCGCTTCGAGGCGAATGGCTGGCCGCGCGATCGCCTGATGGCCGTGAACATGCCGGACCCGCTGGCCCGCGCGAATGATGCGGTGGCGCAGCCCCATCGCAGCTCCAGCGCCGAGCAGACGCAGCGCCTGGCCGCCTTTGTGGCCGAGCTGCGCGCGCGCACCGGCGCGCCGCGCGTGGCGCTGATCGGCAATTCGCGCGGCGGCTATCCGATCCGCGATTTCGTGGTGCACCAGGGTGGCGCCGCGCAGGTCAGCCACGCCATCACCTGCGGCACGCCCAATCGCGGCGTCTTCGACTGGGAGTTCAACGAGGGCAGCGAGTTCAACGCCCGCAGCCCCTTCCTGCAGCGGCTGAATGGCGGCGCCTCGGATGTGATGGAGGGCACGGCCTTCCTGGCACTCCGCTCCGATAATGACCTGTTCGCCCAGCCCGATGGCCGCTTCGTCGGCCGTCCCGGAACGCCCACCGGCATCACGCAGGAGGGGCCTTCGCTGCGCGGCGCCACCAACATCCTGCTGCCCGGCCTCGATCACCGCGAGATCGCCTATCACTGGCGCGCCTTCCGCGAGCAGTTCCGCTTCATCGCGGGGCGCGAGCCCGCCACGCTCACCGTGCCGGCCGAGGCGCGGCCCGTGCTCAACGGCCTGGTCACCAACCTCGTCGCCGGCGCCGCCACCAACCAGCCGGTGGCGGGCGCGGTGGTGGAAATCTTCCGCACCGATGCCACGACCGGCGCGCGGATCGGCGAGGCGATCCATCGCCGCGAGACGGGCGCGGATGGCGCCTGGGGCCCGGTCACGGTGCAAAGCGACTGGACGCTGGAGATCGTGCTGGCGGCACCCGGTCACCCCATCGCGCATTACTTCCGCTCGCCCTTCCCGCGCTCGACCGAGGTGCTGCATCTTCGCCCGCCTGCGCCACTCACCGACGCCGATCGGGGTGCGGCAAGCCTGACGCGCCTGACCCGCCCGCGCGGCTATTTCGCCTGGCCGCGCGACGTCGTGCTGCTCGACGGGCGCGAGGTGGCGGAGCGGCGCGAAGGTGTCGCAAGCCTGGCCGTCGCCAATCTGCGCCTGCCGGCCGAACGCGTGGGCACACCCATCGCGGGCGTCTTCAACCAGGAGGGCGTTGCGGGCCGCCTGCTGCCGCTCTCCGAGAACCGCATCGCGCTGTTGGAGATGACCTGGTGATCCAGTGGGTCGTCTTCGATGTCGGCGGCGTGCTGGTGGATGAGGCGCGGCTGATCCGGGGCTGGGCCGGCGTGCTGGACATGCATGAGGTGGATTTCACCGAAGCGCTGCGCCAGGGCATCGCCGCCGGCAAGGGCATCGGCGGCACCATCCGCGAGATCGCGCCCGGCCTCGACATCAAGGCGCATCGGCAGCGCCTGGCGGGCCTCGAAATCCCGGGCGAGGATGATCTCTACCCCGATGTGCGCGATGCCTTCGCCGCGCTGCGTGGCGCGGGCTTCCGCCTCGGCATTGCCGGCAACCAGCCCGATGGCGTGCTGGAGGCGCTGCACGCGCTGGAACTCGGCGCCGATTTCATCGCGACCTCCCACCAATGGGGCGTCTCCAAGCCCGATCCGCGCTTCTTCGAGGAGGTGCTGCGCGTCACGGGCGCCGAGCCCGCGCGGATCGCCTATGTGGGGGACCGCGTGGACAACGACGTGGAGCCCGCGCGCGCCGCCGGCATGCATCCGGTCTTCATCCCGCGCGGAATCTGGGGCGAGGTGCAGGCGGCCGAGGCGCGGGAAGTGGCGCGGGTGGAAAGCCTGCTGGAATTGCCGGCATGCGTCGCGCCGCGCTGATCCTGGCGGGGCTGCTCACCACCGGGCCCGCGCGCGCGCAGGATGAGCCGCGCCTCGGCGCGCCGTTGCCGACGATGGAGACGGTGGTCTGCTACACGCAGCGCGCGGCCCAGGCCTTCATCGCGCAGATTCGGCGACGCCCACCCATTGAGCGCCTGCCGGAGAATTGTGTGCAGACGCTGCTCATCGCCATCCCGCAGGACATCCCGGCCAGCCTGCCGCGCTTCGAGATGATGGTGCGCAGCTACACGCCCGGCGCCACGAGCTGCGTCGAGCACCTGATCGACGGCGCCCTGCGCCGCATCCCCGTGGTGCCACGCCGGCAGCCCGTGCGCTTCGTGGAATCCCACGCGATCTACGAGGATGGCAGCCCGCAGGACATGCGCGCCCTCGTGCTGATCCCGCAGCGGCCCTACGCGCTGGAGTTCCAGGAAGACCCCAACCGCCGCGAGGCCCCGGGCCCCTGCGATCGTCCCGGCGGCTGAGCCGCCCCCATGTCCCGCTTCATCATGCGCTAACGCTTTTCCCGCATGAATCCCGGCGCTGATTCTCTCGCCGCACGGGGACCAGCATGCGCATCCGCAGCATTTTCTATATCGGGTTTCTCGCCGTCGCCCTGCCCGGGCTGCTCGGGACGGGATGGCTCGCGTGGCAAGGCGCCCAGACGCTGGCCAGCAGCCACCGGGCCGAGATCGCCGCGCGGGTGATCAGCGACGTGCAGCGCGCGCAGACCGCCCTCGCGGTCGAGTCCGGGCATCTGAACGCCGCCGCCCAGGCCGCCAGTCCGGACCGCGCTTTCCTCGCGACCACGGCGGCGACGACCGATGGCCTTCTGGCGGCGGCCGAGCGCAGCACGCTGGAGGCGGGTCTCGATGCCGCGGCCATCCGTGAGGGCATCGCCACGCTCACCCGCTTTCGGCAGCGGCTGGAGGGCATGCTGGCCCGCCCCCCCGCCGAGCGCGACGCAACCTTCGCCGCCGAATTGCTGGCCGCGCGGACGGCGGCGGGCACCCGACTGACCAGCCTCGCGGCCCTCGCCTCCGCGCGCGTGGCCACCGAGGCGCCGTCCATCGCTGCGCCGGTCAATGTCGCGCTGCAGGCGATGGACATGCGGGAATATGCCGGGCGCCGGAACCTGATGATGAATGCCTGGGTGGCCGGCCGGCCGATCCCGCCCGAGCAACTCGTCGCGGCCGAGATGATGACGGGCCGGGTCGAGCAGGCCTGGGAGAGCGTGCAGCGCATGGTCGCCGCGCTCAAGGATGCCCCAAGCCTGACGGCCGAGGTGCAGCGCCAGATGCAAGTCTTCCAGAACCGCGATGCGGTGCGCTGGAACCAGTTGATGGAATGGGCCCGCGCCCGCGCCGTGCCAGGTGCGTCGGCCGCGCCCTGGCCAGAGGATTTGACGGCCTTCCGCGGCTGGTCCCTGCCGGCCCAGGCCAGCATCCTGCAGCTGCGGGACACCGCGCTGGACCATGCGCTGGGCAAGGCGCGGGACATGACCCGCGCGGCCTGGCTGGAGCTCGGCATCGGCCTCGCGCTGTTGCTGGTGACGGCGCTGATCTCGTTGGCGGCGGTGCTGCTGCTGCTGCGCCGCGTGGTCTCGCCCCTGCAGGCCACGACCGAGGTGGTGGACCGCATCGCGGCCGGCGAACTCGGCACCAGCGTCCCCGGCCAGGATCGCGAGGACGAGCTGGGCCGCCTGGCCACGGCGGTGGAGACGCTGCGCCGTGGCGCGCTGCAGCGCGAGGAACTGGCCGCGGCCCGCCTGGCGGAGGAGGCCGCCAAGGCCGCCCGCGCCCAGCGGATCGAAGCCCTGATCCGCGGCTTCGAGACCGAGACGGGGGAGGTGCTGGGCGCCCTCTCCGTCGCGGCCAGCGGGCTGGAGCAGACCTCGACGGAAATGAGCGTGAACGCCGCCGACGGCACCGAGCGCGCCACCTCCGTCGCCGCCGCCGCCGAGCAGGCGAGTGCCAATGTGCAATCCGTGGCCGGCGCCTCCGAGGAGCTGTCAGCCTCGATCGCCGAGATCTCACGCCAGGTTCAGGAGGCAGCTTCCGTGGCGCGCGACGCCGCCAGCAATGCACTGGAGACGGATGCGACGGTGCAGGGCCTGGCGAACGCCGCCCAGCGCATCGGTGAGGTGGTGCAGCTCATCAGTGGCATCGCGGGGCAGACCAACCTGCCCGCCCTGAACGCGACGATCGAGGCGGCCCGCGCGGGCGAGGCGGGCAAGGGCTTCGCCGTCGTCGCCTCCGAGGTGAAGACGCTGGCGGCCCAGACCGCCAAGGCCACCGAGGAGATCGGCGCGCAGATCGGCACGATGCAGCAGGAGACGGCGCGCACCGTGGCCGCCATCGCCGGCATCTCGCGCACCATCTCGCAGATGGAGGCGAATACCACCGCGGTGGCGGCGGCGGCGGAACAGCAGGCGGCCGCAACGCGCGAGATCGGGCGCGCGATGGCGGAGGCCGCGGCGGGCACCCAGGATGCCGCGCGCCATGCCGCCGGCGTGCGCGAGGGCGCCGAGCGGACCGGCAGCTCCGCCATCGAATTGCGCGGCGCCTCCGGAAACCTCGCCCGCCAAGCCGATCAGATGCGCGGCCAGGTGGACCGGTTCCTGGCGGAAATCCGGGCGGCGTAAAGCCCGGCCGGGCTACTGCTCCTTGTAGCGGTAGCCGATGCCGTAGAGCGTCTCGATCTGCGCGAACTCGTCATCCACGGCGCGGAACTTCTTGCGCACGCGCTTCACGTGGCTGTCGATGGTGCGGTCATCCACGTAGATGTTCTCGCCATAGGCGGCGTCGATCAGCTGGTCGCGGTTCTTCACGAGGCCGGGGCGGAGCGCCAGGGTCTTCACCAGCAGGAATTCGGTGACCGTCAGCTGCACCTGCTTTCCGCGCCAGGTGCAGGTGTGCTTCGTCTCGTCCAGCGTGAGGTCGCCGCGCACCAGCAACCCGCCCGCCACCACGCCGCTGCTCTCGGCCTTCATCGCCTCGTTCCGGCGCAGCAGGGCGCGGATGCGCTCCAGCACCAGGCGCTGGCTGAAGGGCTTGGTGATGTAGTCATCGGCGCCGAGGCGCAGGCCCATCAGCTCATCCACCTCCTCATCCTTGGAGGTCAGGAAGATCACCGGCATGGCGGAGCGCGCGCGCAGGCGCTGCAACAGCTCCATCCCGTCCATGCGCGGCATCTTGATGTCGAGCACGGCGAGGTCGGCGGGCTTGGCCATGAGGCCCTGCAGCGCGCTTTCGCCATCGGTGTAGGTGCGGACGCTGTAGCCTTCCTGCTCCAGCGTCATGGAGAGCGAGGTGAGGATGTTGCGGTCGTCATCCACGAGGGCGATGGTTTGCGGCATTGGGGCCTCCTTGACGACGCTTATAGGCGCCGATGGTGGCACAAAACAGGCCGGCTTGCGGCAATTCCGCCTTCAGCGTGGCTTCAGCGGCAGCAGGATGTCCGTCAGCCATTCGGAAGGCGGCAGGGTGCGGCAGTCATTCAGGTATTCCTCGAAGACCGGGAATTCGCCCGCCTCCTCGCCGGATTGCGGCAGCCATTCGCCATAGAGCCGGTCATACACCGCCTCCAGCTCGGCATAGGGACCCTGGTAGCGCAGGCGGGCGCAGCGCAGCGCCGGCAGTTCCACCACCTCCATCCCGGGATCGAGCGGCGTGCCCGGCGGCACGGTGAGCGCCGCCTGGGAGCGGAGCTCGGCCTCCGGCACGCTGTGCGGGTCATCGGGGTATATGCCGATGAAACGCGTGCCCTCATGGATCAAACCCCGTGCCGCGGCCCAGGCGCTGAGCCGGTCGAAGACCGCGCCCATGGCGTCGAAGGAGCCACGATGCGGCAGCGCCGCCAGATGCATGGCGGGGGTTTCGACGATGATGATGTCGTTCATGCTGTCCTCCTCCGTGATGGCGCTGCCGATGGCGGCGCGGGCGCGATAGGCGCCGGGCGGGATGCCCAGCGCCTCGCGAAAGGCGCGGGTAAAGGCGGCGGTCGAGCCGTAGCCCGCGGCGGCTGCGATCCGCGCCATGGGCGCGTCGCTCTTGATGAGCGCGGCGGCGGCCCGGGAAAGGCGGAGGCGGGTGAGCGTCTCGGCCGGCGTCTCCCCGGTGAGCGACCGGTAGGCGCGGTGGAAATGCCAGGGCGAGAAGGCGGCGATATCGGCCAGCTCGGCCAGGCTCGGCGTGCGGTCCGGATGGGCCGCGAGGTGCGCCATGGCCCGGGCGATGCGGGCGGCGTGATCGGTCAGGGTGCGTGTCTTGGTCGGCATGCGGCGCTTATGCGGCAACCGCCATTGATCCGTCTTGCGAAGTTCGCGCCGGGCTTACCGCTCCATCTCGACCGCGACCGTGCCGGCACGGACCGCGGCCTTCAGCGCCGCGTGGTCGCGCTCGGCCTGGTCGGCGTAGGCGAGCGCGAAGCCGCCCATCGCCTCGTCGAACTTGTCGCTCCCGCCCAGATAGCCGCCGATGGTCCAGGGGTCGCCCGCCTTGGCATGTGCGCGGGCCAGCGCCCAGCCGCAGAGCTCGCCATAGATTTCCAGCATCTCGGCGTCGAAGGTCTCGACCAGCGGGCTCAGCTTCGCGTCGCGCAGCTGGCGCAGGTAGAAATCGCGCTTCCCGCGGCCCGTTACCCAGCCCAGGAAGATGTCGGAGGCCGGCTGCATCAGCCGCTGGCCCATGACGACGCGCTGGCCGTGATGCGTGTAGGCGCTGGCCCCGGCATAGGGCTCCAGCGCCGAGGCATTGGCCTGCTTCACTTGCAGGAACAGCGGATCCCCCGCGATCGAGGTCAGCAGCAGCACCATGCAGAAGGTGCCGACACTGCCGATGCCGACGACCTTCATGGCGCCATCCGCCAGCTGGTACCGGTCGAACAGGACGCGCCGGTCCTCGGCCAGCGTCTCGCGATAGACGAGAAGCGCCTCGCTGATCACCTCCATGTATTCGTGGTGACCATCGCCGTTCCAGTGGTAGAGCAGCGGCGGCTGGTCGCGGATGCGCGGCTGGCCGCCGGTTTCCTCCACGAGCTTCGGAAAGATCAGCTCCGAGCTGCTGGTCCCCGTGACCTTGGCGATGCGCTTTTCCAGCATCGCGCGCCGCTCCTCGGGCAGCATCTCCAGCACGTCATCAGAATCAATCCGGGCATACCAGACGTCGAGGACGTCCATCCCGGCATAATCGCGCATGCGTTTGCGGTAGGATTTGGCGCAGGCCATCGCAGCCTCCCGTCCCGTATCGTCGGACAGGCCGTTGGAGCGCGCGGCCAGGACGAAGGAGGCGGCGAGGCGCTTCACATCCCACTCCCAGGGGGCGGGCAGGGTCTCGTCCAGGTCGTTGATGTCGAAGACCAGGCGTCGCTCGGGCGTCGCGAAGCCGCCGAAATTCATCAGGTGCGCGTCGCCGCAGGCCTGAACGTGAATGCCCGTGGCCGGCGTTCCAGCCAGGTCCCGCGCCATGATGGCGGCCGAGCCACGATAGAAGGTGAAGGGCGTGCGCAGCATGCGCCCGTAGCGGATCGGCACCAGCTCCGGCACGCGGCTTTCATCCGCCGATTGGAGGAGGGCGATGGCATCGTCGCGCCCCGCGGCCAGCTTCCATGCGGCGTGGGAGCCACGCGGAACCTGGTCGCGCAGCGCCTTGCCGGCGGCATTGCGCTGGACCGGCGTGGCCCGGTCGGCCCTAGGCGGCTGCGTCATCCGGATCATCCCCTTTCCCGTCGGCCACCATCCTGGCCAACCGGCGCCAGGGCGCCATGATCCGCATCAAGCCGTCGCGTCAGAACTTCATGTTCAGCGCGATGAAGGGCCCGCCCAGGTGCAGGTCGCGGATGAGCGAATTGCCGTTCGCGGAGTAGGAAAGGTAGCGGTATCCCGCGACCACGCCGGCCCAGCCGGTCGAATAGCCCAGGCCGCCCTGCAACTGCCATGTCGCAACGGAGCCGCCCGCGCCGATATCCGCCGCATAGGGGATATAGAAGCCATGGCCCAGGTTGAAGCGGCCGCGCACGCCCACGATGCCATCCCAGAGCTGGTCGCTGGCGCTCAGCCGTCCGGTGCGCGCGAAGACCTCGCCGGCGCTGGGGCCGACGACCTCGGTGGAGAGTTGCACATTGGTGCGCGCGCTGACGGCCAGCACACGGAAGCCGGCCTGGATGTCCACATTGCCCCAGTCGCCCTGCAGCACGGTATAGCCCGGAGCCAATGTCCAGAGCGTATTGGTCAGCGAGGTCTGGGTGCCGAGATTGGCCGAGGCCTGGACGCTGGCGGAGGGGAAGTCCACGCGGCGCACCCAGCTCGTCTGGTTGCCGAGGCTGAGATAGAGCAGGTCGGTCGCCAGGGTGAAGCGGCCGTAGCGCGCCTCCGCGCCGAAGGTCAGGCCGAATTTCAGCGCATCCACGATGTTCTGCGGGTCCAGGTCCACATGCGCGGTTCCGCGTTCGCGCGGGCCGTAGCGCAGCTCGCCCCCCACGGTCGGCAACCAGAGGTAGGGCGTGACGGAGAAGCGCCAGCCGGAATCGCTGCCATCGGGCACGGTCTGGGCGGTGGCGGTGGCGGACATCATCGCGACGCCCAGAAGAGCCCCCAGCGCGGCAGCGTGGTGCTTCGGCTCGATCATGGGCGTTCTCCTCGGGCGAGTTGGCTCAAAGCCTTGCGCTGCGTGTGATCCGTCGCAGCGGCTGATACGTAATCCTGCGCCTGAAACACTGGACGATGCAATATCGGCCCGGCCGGTCGCGCGCGGGATGACAGGCCCGCCCGCCGCACCCATTCTCCCGGACATGACCGAAGATCCCGGCTTTGAAGCCCGCCGCATCATCCGCGCCGCAACCGCCGCCACGCTCGCCACGCAGCAGGACGGCCAGCCCTTCGCGAGCCTGGTGACGCCGGCCAGCGCAGCCGGGCTCGCCCCGCTGCTCTGGCTTTCCTCGCTGTCCGAGCACACGCGTCACCTCCAGCGCGATCCGCGCTGCGCGCTGCTCTTCACCGGCCCGGCCGAGGGGGCCAACCCGCAGACCGCGCCGCGCGTCACCCTGACCGGCATGGCCGAGGCGATCACCGATGCGGGGCTGAAGGCGCGCTGGCTGGCACGCCACCCCTATGCGGCGCTCTATGCGGAATTCGGTGATTTCGGCCTGTGGCGGATCACGCCGCTCGGCGCGCTGATGGTGGGCGGCTTCGCCCGGGCCACGCGGCTGCGCGTGGCGCAACTCCTGCCGAAGGCAGAGGCGGTCGCCGCCATCGCCGAGGCCGAGGCGGACATCATCGCGCATGTGAACAGCGACCATGCCGATGCCGTGGAAGCCATCGCCACGGGTCTGCTCGGCGCCGCGCCGGCTGCATGGCGCCTGGCGGCCGTGGATGTGGACGGGCTGGACATCGCCGCTGGGGAATCCGTGCTGCGCCTTGCCTTCGCGGCACCCGTCTCCGATGCCGATGCGGTGCGCGCAGAATTGGTCCGGTCAGCCCGCACGGCCCGGGCGGCGCTTGCTGCAACGCAGCAATAACGAATTTCACGAAACCCATGATTTTGAAGCCCTTGGCGGCATTGACCGGGGCCACCCGCACGCCGTAATTCCGCCTCGACTGTCATCGAAATGCCCCTCAGTGAACCAACACGGCCGGGACATGGAAACGGTCACGGTTTTTTGCTCGCAACAGGGACATTCCGCATGACCGCTACCGCCCTCGCCGGGACCGGCGTCACTTCCAGCACCCCGGTGCACGCCAACCTCACGGCGCCCCTGCTGGTGCAGCATGCCCTGGCCCGCGGCGAAGGCCGCCTGTCCGCCGATGGCGCCTTCATCGCCATCACCGGCGTCCATACCGGCCGCTCGGTGCAGGACAAGTTCGTGGTGGACGACGCCGACGTCACGAACGATATCTGGTGGGGCAAGATCAACAAGAAGCTGGAGGCCGCGAAGTTCGAGGGCCTGGCCACCAAGGTGCGCCGCTGGCTGGGCGCGCGCCCTGTCCTCTTCACCCAGGACCTCTATGCCGGCGCCGACCCCGCGCACCGCATCCGCGTCCGCCTCGTCACCACCAATGCCTGGCACGCGATGTTCGCGCGCAACATGTTCATCCGCCCGCCGGTGGAGGACCTTGCTGCCTTCACGCCGGACTTCACCATCCTGCACGCGCCGGAATATGAGGCGGACCCCGCGGTGGATGGCTGCCGCACCAGCACCTGCATCGCGCTCAGCTTCGCGCAGAAGACCATCCTGATCGCCGGCACGAGCTACGCCGGCGAGATCAAGAAGAGCATCTTCACCGTGATGAACTGGCTGCTGCCGGCCAAAGGCGTGCTGCCCATGCATTGCAGCGCCAATGTCGGCAAGGCGGGCGACGTCGCGCTGTTCTTCGGCCTTTCCGGCACCGGCAAGACCACGCTCTCCTCCGACCCCGAGCGCAGCCTGATCGGCGATGACGAGCATGGCTGGTCCGATGCCGGCGTCTTCAATTTCGAGGGCGGCTGCTACGCCAAGGTCATCAAGCTGAGCCGCGAGGCGGAGCCGCAGATTTGGGACGCCTCGCACCGCTTCGGCGCCGTGCTCGAGAACGTCGTGGCCGATGAGCGCGGCATGCTCGACCTCGAGGACAATCGCTACACGGAGAACACGCGCTCCTGCTACCCCATCGAGTTCATCCCGAACGTCACGATCACGGGCAAGGCGGGCCTGCCGAAGAATGTGGTGATGCTGACGGCCGATGCCTTCGGCGTGCTGCCGCCCATCTCCAAGCTCTCGCCCGCGCAGGCGATGTACCACTTCCTCTCGGGCTACACCGCGCGCGTCGCCGGCACCGAGAAGGGCATGGGCAAGGAGCCGCAGGCGACCTTCTCCACCTGCTTCGGCGCCCCCTTCCTGCCGCGCCACCCGGAAGTCTATGGCAAGATGCTGAGCGAGCTGATCGCCAAGCACGGCGCCGATTGCTGGCTGGTGAACACCGGCTGGACCGGCGGTGCCTATGGCACCGGCAAGCGCATGAGCATCCAGCACACCCGCGCCTTGCTGCGCGCGGCACTGGACGGCTCGCTCGCGCAGGTCGAGTTCGTGCAGGACCCGTTCTTCGGCCTGATGATCCCGAAGAGCGTGCCCGGCATTCCCGCCAACGTCCTGAACCCGCGCGACAGCTGGGCCGACAAGGCCGCCTATGACGCGACGGCGAAGAACCTGGTCGGCCTCTTCGAGCAGAATTTCGAGACCTTCGCGGGTGCGGTGGATGAGAGCGTGAAGAAGGTCGCGATCAAGACCGCGGCGTAAATCTCCTGGCCCTGGCCTCAGCGGTCAGGGCCGCCAGCGGCGGTGCATCCAGAGCCACTGTCCCGGCTGCTCCCGCACCCACGCCTCGATCATCCGGTTGATCATCGCCGTCGCCGCCTCGACATCGATCTTGCCCGTGGCGTCACGCGGCAGGTCGAGCGGCGCGGTCAGTTCCAGGCTGAAGCGGTTGTTGGGCAGGCGGATGGCGCGCATGCCATGGACCGGCGCCTCGAAGCGCCGCGCCAGCCGCGCGATGAAGGGGTTGGCCGCGACGGGGTGGCCGAAGAAGGGCACGCGTGGCCCGCGGCCGAAGCGCTGGTCCACCAGCATGCCGAGATTGATGCCCTCATCCACCGCCTGCGTCATGCGGATCGGCGCGGAGATACCGGCCGGAATCAGCTCGCCCATGATGGGCTCGCGCATCTTCACGATATCGGCCGCGATGTAGGGGTTGTTCGGCGTGCGATAGAGCAGGGCGGCGCGCTGGCCGAAGGCATGCGCGATCACCGCCGGCAATTCCCAATTGCCCAGATGCGCGCCGAAGATCAGCACCGGGCGGCCGCCCTCGCGGATCGCGAGGAAGCGGTCCTTCGTCGCCTGCTCGGATTCGACGCGCTTGCCGTCGCCGTTATAGAGCTGGTCGAGATGCGAATACTCGCAGACGGTGCGGCCGAGATTGGCCCAGGATTCGCGCGCGATCGCCTCGCGCTCGGCCTCGGATTTCTCCGGGAAGGCCAGGCGCAGGTTTTCCAGCGCGTGCCGGTGATGCGGCAGGAAGCGCCCGACGCGCGGCGCGATCCAGGCGCCGAGGTTGGAGGCGCGGTCCGGCCCCAGCAGGCGCAGCAGCCCGAAGACCCGGCGCGACAGCCAGGCGACCAGCCATTCGCCGATGCGCTGCAACTTCAAATGCCAGGGGCGCTTCACAGCTTGATGACGATCTTCCCATAGACGTTCCGCGCCTCGAGCCGCGCCAGGCCCTCCTCGAAGCGCTCGATCGGCAGGACGGTGTCGAGAACGGGGCGGATGCCCGCCGCCATTTTCTCGACGCCCTCGGCAATATTGCGCAGCGTGGCGCCGAAGCTGCCCTGGATGCGCAACTGCCGCTGGAAGATCATCATCAGATTGGTCTCGGCCGAGACGCCGCTGGTGCTGCCGCAGGTGACGAGCCGCCCGCCCATCTTCATCGAGAGCAGCGAGCCCGCCCAGGTGGCGGCCCCCACATGCTCGAACACCACATCCACGCCGCGCTTGCCGGTGACGCGGCGGGCCACGCTCTCGAAGCGGTCGGTGTTGTAGTTCACGACGTGGTCCACGCCCTCGGCGCGGGCCTTCTGCGCCTTGAACTCATCGCCCACCGTGCCGATCACGGTGCAGCCGATGGCCTTGGCCATGCGCACCGCGACAGTGCCGATGCCCGAGCCTGCCGCATGGATCAGCACCGTCTCGCCGGGCTCCAGCTTCGCATTGTCGAACAGCATGTGCTGCACGGTGGAGAAGGTGATGCCGGCACAGGCCGCGTCCTCGACGGCCACACCCGCCGGCACCGGCACGCATTGCCGTGCCGGGAGATTCATGACCCCGCGCGCGAAGCCATCCACATGGAAGCCGCGGATGCCCTTGATGTTCTCGCAAAGGTTGTCCCGGCCGCGCAGGCATTCCTTGCAGGTGCCGCAGGTCAAGCCGCCATAGGGCACGGCGAGCTGGCCGGGCGTGAAGCCCGTGACACCCTCGCCCAGCGCCACCACCTCGCCCACGCCTTCGGCACCCACGCTGATCGGCAGCTCGCGCTTGGCGAAGGCCATGCCGCGCCATCCCCAGACGTCAATGTGGTTCAGCGCCACGGCCCGCATGGCAAGCTGCACCTCGCCCGGGCCGGGCGGCGGCGGCGGCGGGATATCCACCAGGCGAAGATCACGGTCGGCGAGGAGCTGGAGAGCGCGCATGGCGGGGCGGATAGCAGGGTTTGGCCATGCGCCCAAGCTGGCCCACCGCGGAGCGGCATGGCTTGTCCGCCGCTCCGCGGCACGGCTGGACACCGGCGGCAGGATTGCGTTGAAGGGGCGCCATGCCCCAGGCCACGTCATCCGATGCCTTCGAAGCCGCGCTCAAGGCGCGGATTGACGGCAAAACCAAACCCCTTGGCGCGCTCGGCCGGGTCGAGGCGCTGGCGGCGCAGATCGCCCGTGCGCAGCAAAGCCTGGCACCCCGCATGCAGGCCTGCCGGCTGATCCTGTTCGCCGCCGATCACGGCATCGCGTCCGAGGGTGTCTCGGCCTATCCGCCCGAGGTGACGCGGCAGATGGTGCTGAATTTTCTCGCGGGCGGCGCCGCCGCCAATGTCTTCGCGCGGCAGGCCGGCATGCCGGTGGCCGTGGTGGATTGCGGCGTGGCTGGCCCGCCCATCGCCGATGCGCGGCTGATCGCGCGGCGCATCGCCCCGGGCACGGCCAATGCGCGGCTCGGCCCGGCCATGACGCCGGAGCAACGCACCGCCGCACTGGATCTGGGCCACGAGCTGGCGCGGGAGGGCGCGTTCGACGCGCTCTGCCTGGGCGAGATGGGCATCGGCAACACCTCCGCCGCCGCGCTGCTCGCGGCGAAACTGACCGGCCTGCCGGTGGCAGGCTTCATCGGGCGCGGCACAGGCGTGGATGCGGCGGGGTTGGCCCGCAAGCAGGCGATCCTGGAGCAGGCCGCCGCCCGCACCGCGCCCCACCTGCCGCCGGCCGAGGCGCTGGCGGAATATGGTGGCTTCGAGATCGCGGCCATGGCGGGCGCGATGCTGGGCGCGGCCGCGGCCCGGCGCCTGGTGCTGGTGGATGGCTTCATCGCCGGGGCGGCGGCGCTGGTCGCGCTCGGCATGCAGCCCGGCATCGGGGAACATCTTGTCTTCGCCCATCGCTCGGCCGAGCAGGGCCACGCCGCGCTGCTGGCGGCACTCGGCGCCGAGCCGCTGCTCGACCTCGGCCTGCGCCTCGGCGAGGGCTCGGGCGCGCTGCTGGCCTGGCCCTTGCTGCGCGCCGCCGCCGCCATGCTGAACGAGATGGCGAGCTTCGAGAGCGCTGCCGTGAGCGGCCCCGCATGAAAGAACAATGGGCCATCCTGCTGCTGGCCGTGCAGTTCCTCACGCGGCTGCCGGTGCCGGCCAGCGCGGGCTTCACGCCGGAGCGGCTGACGGCGGCCACGCGCTACTACCCGCTGGTCGGCGCCCTGGTCGGCGCGCTTGTCGCGCTGGTCTATGGGCTGGCGCTGCTGGCCTGGCCGCCGCTGGTGGCGGTGCTGCTCTCGATCGCCGCCAGCCTGTTGCTGACGGGCGCCTTCCATGAGGATGGCCTGGCCGACATGTTCGACGGCGTGGGCGGCGGTCTCACGCGCGAACGCGCGCTGGAAATCATGAAGGACAGCCGCATCGGCACCTATGGCGCGGCGGCCTTGATCCTGGCGCTGGCGCTGAAGGCCGCGACGCTGGCCGCCATGCCGCCGGACGCCGCCATCCTGGCACTCATCGCGGGCCATGGGCTCAGCCGCTTCTCGGCCGTGCTGGTCATCGCCACCAGCGGCTATGTGCGGGACCATGGCACCGCCAAGCCGGTGGCCGAGGGGGTGAGCCGCGAAAGCCTGCGCATCGCCGCCGGCAGTGCCCTGTTGCTGTGGCTGGGGCTAGCCTTGGCACTCGGTCCCATGGCGGCGCTGCTGGGCCTGCTCGGGCTGGCGGCGGGGCACCTGGCCATGCGCCGCGTCTTCGAACGCAAGATCGGCGGCTATACCGGCGATTGCCTCGGCGCCGTGCAGCAGGGCAGCGAGATCACCTTCTACCTGGGCGTGCTGGCGTGGCTGTGACGCTGCTGCGGCATCTGCGGCCGGACGTGGCGGAGGGCATCTGCTACGGCGCGACCGACCTTGATCTGGCGCCAGGGCATGAGGCGGCGCTGGAAGCGCTCCTCGCGCGCCTGCCGCCGCTGGCCGGCCTCGTCACCTCTCCCTTGCGCCGTTGCCGTGTGCTGGCCGAGGCGATCGGCCAGCGGCTTGGCCTGGCCGCGACCCTGGATGCCCGCCTGACCGAGATGGATTTCGGGGCCTGGGAGGGGCTGCCCTGGTCCGGCATTCCCCGCGCCGAGCTCGATGCCTGGGCGGCGGACTTCCTGCACGCCCGGCCGCATGGGGGCGAGAGCGTGGCGCAGCTCCAGGCGCGCACGCTGGCCGCGCTGGGCGATTGCCGCGCCCGCCCCGGGCATCACCTGCTGGTCACGCATGCCGGCGTGATCAAGGCCGCACTCGCAACCGGCCCGCGTGCCGAGGACTGGCCGCCCTCTCTCGCCTTCGGCGAGTTCGTGACCATCTGACCGCCAAAGGAGAACACCATGCCGGATGACGAGAGCCACAAGGCGGAGATGGAGGCCCTGAAGGCCGAGCAGCGCCGCAAGATCACCGAGGCGCGGGACCCCGGGCGCGGCCTCGTGCTGGTCCACACCGGCGATGGCAAAGGCAAGTCCAGCTCGGCCTTCGGGGTCATCATCCGCGCGCTGGGCTGGGGGCACAGCGTGGGCGTGGTGCAGTTTATCAAGGGCGACTGGCCGACCGGCGAAAAGCAGTTCTTCGACAAGCTCGGCGGGAACATCACCTGGCGCACCATGGGCGAAGGCTTCACCTGGGACACCCAGAACCTGGCGCGCGACACCAAGACGGCCGAGGCGGCGCTGGCCGCCGCCGCCGAAATGCTGGCCTCCGGCGCGCATGACCTGGTCGTGCTCGATGAGGTCAACATCGCGCTGCAATACGACTACCTGACCGTGCCCGCCGTGCTGGCGGCGCTGGAGGGGAGGGCGCAGCGTACCAGCGTCATCCTCACCGGGCGCAACGCCAAGCCCGAGATCATGGAGATGGCCGATCTCGTCACCGAGATGCGCGAGGTGAAGCACCCCTTCCAGGCCGGCATCAAGGCGCAGCGCGGCATCGACTTCTGAGGGTGATTGGCCGGATCTTCGGGCCACGGACGCGGCCCGCCGGCGTCTGAGGCGCAGGAAGGCTTTGCCTTCCTGCCATCACATCATTGCAGCCGGAAATGCACCGAAGTGCGGATGGTGCCCGCCACCGGCTCGCCATCGCGCATGGCGGGGCGGAAGCGCCATTCCTGCACCGCCCGCCGCGCCGCGGCGTCCAGCATGGGCGAGCCTGAGCTGCGCGCCACCGTGACGGTGATGACGCGCCCATCCGTGCCCACCGCAAGTTCCAGGCCGACCGTGCCCTGCTCCCCGCGCAGCCGCGCCGCCTCGGGGTAGCTGGGGGCGGCGTTGTTGTAGCGCGCATCCGGGCCCGGGGGCACGACTGCGCCGGTGGCGCGGCCCACGCCAGCCGCCTGCTGGGCGGCCGCCTCCTCACCGGCGCGGCCGGCCTCGGCGGGCGGCTGGTTGCGCTGGGCCGCGCGCGCCGGCGGCGTGGGGCGTGGGCGTGGCGGCTGGCGCGCCGGTTCGGTGCGGGGCTCCGGGGGCGGCGGCTCCGGTCGCGGCTCCGGGCGCGCCTCTGTGGGCGGCGGCGGCGGTGGTTCCGGCAAGGGCGGCTCCGGGCGCGGCGGCTCGGGCTCCGGGGGCGGCGGCGGTGGGTCAGGTGGCGGTGGTTCCGGCGCGGGCGGCGGCGGTTCGGGCGGGGGTGGCGCCTCCTGCGGCGGCGCGACCGAGAGATCGGGCGCGGGCAGTTCCAGCGGCGGCAGGTTGAACGGGGGCGGTGGCGGCGGGACGGGGGACGCCAGCGCCAGCTGGGGCGGCGGGGGCACGGGCGGCGGTGGCACGGGCGGGGGAGCCTCCGCGGCGGGCGGCGGCGCGGGCTCGGGCGGGGCGCCGGGCGGGACGGGCGCCTCGGCCTCGCTCACCGCCTCGGAGGCCTCCTGGTCCCACACGATCTCGACGCCGCGCTCGGGCGCCGGCTCGGTCTTCGGCTCGCGGTGGAACAGGCCGACCACGCCGGCCAGGGCCGCGGCATGAAGCAGCAGCGAGAGCAGCGTGGCGGCGGAGATGTTCCCGCCGCGCTCCGGCGGCGCCCAGCGCGGGCCCGGAATCACAGGACCAGCACCCCGCTGTGCTTCGCCTTGGTGTCCGGCTCGACATGGATGGTGATGATGGCGCTGCCCAGCTCGGCCTTCAGCGCCGCCTCGATGCGGTCGCAGATCGCGTGCGCCTCCACCACGCGCATGTCGCCCGGCACGACCAGGTGGAATTCGATGAAGGTGGAGCGCCCCGCCTGGCGCGAGCGGATGTCATGCGCCTCGATCGCGCCCTCCGCCTCGGCCGCGACGGTGGCGCGGATGCGGGCCAGCAGGTCCGGCGCCAGGGCCTCGTCCATCAGGCCGCCGACGCTCTCGCGCACCAGCCGCGCACCGCTGAACAGGATGTTCACCGCGGTCAGCGCCGCCAGCAGGGGGTCGAGCCAGAGCAGGCCGGAGGCCATCGCCAGCGCCAGACCGAGCAGCACCCCGATGGAGGTGACGACATCGGCCAGCAGGTGCCGCGCATCGGCCAGCAGCGCCGGGGAGCGCAGGCGCTTGCCCTGCTTGAACAGAACGGCGCTCCAGGCGGCGTTCACCGCCGTCGCGGTGAGTGCGACGGCGAAGGCGATCAGGGTGAGTTCGGCTGTACGCGGCGCGTTCCAGACCTGCCAGCATTCATGCAGGATGATGAAGGCGGCGACGAGGATCAGCGCGCCTTCCAGGACGGCGGAAAAATACTCCGCCTTGTCATGGCCATAGGGGTGGTTGGCGTCGGCCGGCTGGGCGGCGTAGTGCACCGCCACCAGGGCGGCGGCCGCGGCGGCGACGTTCACCACGCTCTCCAGCGCGTCGGCGAACAGCGCCACGCTTCCGGTCAGCCACCAGGCGACCAGCTTCATCGCCAGCACGGCGAGGGCCACGGCAACACTGCCGGCCGCCAGGGAAACGGCGCGGGTCACGCTCTACCTCATCGCAGTGGCGGAGGCCCTTCGTCTAGCCCATTCCCACCGGGGCGCGAAGCTGCGCGCGTGACATGGAAGCTTCACGGAATCGCGGCCTCTCTGTCACGCCCGCCGCGTAACCCGCCCCCCATGAATGATGCTTCCGAAGCCTTCGGCCTCGCGGTCGAGGGCGCGCGCCTGACCCTGGGCGGGACACCCATCCTGCGCGATGTCTCGCTGCGGGTGGCGCCCGGGGAATTCGTGGCGCTCCTCGGCCCCTCCGGCTGTGGCAAGACCTCGCTGATGCGCGTCATCGCGGGCATCCAGGCGGCAGATGCGGGCGTAGTGCGGATCGGCGGGCGGGAGGTGACAGCGCTGCACCCGGCCGAGCGCGACGTGGCGATGGTGTTCCAATCCTATGCGCTCTACCCGCATCTGACCGTCGCGCAGAACATCGCGGTGCCGCTGACCATGCGGCGGCTTTCGGCCTGGCAGCGGATGCCGCTGCTGGGTGGCCTGCTGCCGGGCAGCCGCGCCGCGCGCACGGCCATTACCGCCGATGTGACGCGCATCGCCGGGCCGCTCGGCCTCTCGCATCTGCTGGCGCGCAAGCCCGGCCAGCTCTCCGGGGGTCAGCGCCAGCGCGTGGCCCTGGCCCGCGCCGTGATCCGCGAGCCCGGCGCCTTCCTGCTGGATGAGCCGCTCTCCAACCTCGATGCCGCGCTGCGCGTCACCACGCGGCGGGAAATCGTGGAGGTCCATCGCCGCGTCGGCGCCGCCACCCTCTACGTGACGCATGACCAGTCCGAGGCGCTGACCATGGCGGACCGCGTGGCCGTGATGCAGGCCGGCGAGATCCTCCAGATCGCGTCGCCTGAGGACATCTACCGCGAGCCGGTGGATCTCCGCGTCGCGGGCTTCATCGGCAGCCCCCGCATCAACCTGCTGGAGGCCGAGATCGGCGAGGATGGCGTGCTGCATGTGGGTGGCGCGGCCACCGCCCTGCACAGCAGCGCGCGCGGCAAGGTCACGCTTGCCATCCGGCCGGAGGATTGGGCCATGGGCGCGGAAGGGCTGGAGGCCCGCGTCGAGCACACGGAATTCCTGGGCGACCACGCGCTGGTGCATCTGCGCCTGGGCACGACCGACGTCGTCCTGCGCGCCGGCCCCGGCGCGCTGCCGCATGCGGGCGAGGTCCTGCGCCTCGGCTTTGATCCGGCCCGCGCGTTGGTGTTTGGCCCCGAGGGTCGGCGCATCCCCGCGCATCGTCGCGAGCCCGCGCGTGTCTGAGGCGCGCATCCGCCGTGGCGAGGCGCTGGGCGCCTGGCTGCTGACCCTTCCGGCCGCCATTTCCTTCGCGCTGTTGCTGCTGCTGCCCACGCTGGCCGCCATCGCCATGGCCTTCACGGATTATGAGCTGGGGCTGGTCCCGGTCTGGATTGGTCTCGAGAATTTCCGGGAGTTGCTGGAGGATCGCGGCTTCCGTCGCTCCTTCTTCAACACGATCATCTATGTCGGGCTGGTTGCGCCACTCTCAGTCGGGCTCGGCCTTGCCTTGGCGCTGTTGATCGAGGCCGGGGCGCGCGGGCGCGTCTTCTTCCGCGCGGTCTTCTTCCTGCCGGTGGTGTCGCTTACCGTCGCCATGGCGGCGGCCTGGCAATACCTGCTGCATCCCACGATAGGCCCGGTGAACACGCTGCTGCGGATGATCGGCGTGGCGGGCCCGGCCTGGCTTTCCTCCTCGGACACGGTGCTGATCTCACTCGCCGCCATCGGCGTGTGGGAGAATGCGGGCTTCAACATGGTGCTCTTCATGGCGGGCCTCACCGCCATCCCGCGCGAGCTGCGCGAGGCGGCTTCGGTGGATGGCGCGCGATCAGGTTGGTCGCGCTTCTGGCTGGTCACCTGGCCCTTGCTCGGGCCCACCACGCTCTTCGTCGTCACCATCACCATGATCCGCAGCATCCGTGTGTTTGACACGGTGGCGGTGCTCACGCGGGGCGGGCCGAACAAGGCGAGCGAGGTGCTGCTCTATACCATGTACACCGAGGGCTTCACCTTCCTGCGCCTGGGCTATTCGGCCGCGATCACGCTGGTGTTCCTCGTCATCGTGCTCGGGCTGATGTGGCTGCAGACCCGCGTGCTCGACAAGCGGGTGCATTATGGCTGAGGCGCGCATCTTCCCCGTCGCGGCGGCGAGCCGCGCGACACACGCGGCGGCAAGCAGCGCCCTGGCCGGGGGTTGGCTGCGCGACATGCCGCGCCTGGCACTGCTCACGCTCTTCGGGCTGATCATCCTGGCACCCTATATCTGGATGATCTCGGCCTCGCTGAAGCCGACCGACGAGATCTTTCGCGCCAATCTCGCGCTGATCCCGGAGCGCTTCGCAGCCATCGAAAACTACTCGCGCGTCTTCGCCCAGGTGCCGGTCGGGCGCTATCTGCTGAACGGCGTGATCGTCTGCGGCGGAATCCTGTTCTTCCAGCTGCTGTTTGCCATCCCGGCCGGCTATGCGCTGGCCAAGCTGCGCTTTCCCGGGCGCGAATGGGTCTTTGGCGCCGTCATGCTCGGCCTGCTGGTGCCGCCGCATGTGCCGGCCTTGCCGCTCTATGCCGGCTTCGCGGCCTTCGGCATGCTGAACACCTATGCCGCGCTGATCATCCCCTCGACCATCTCGGTCTTCGGCATTTTCCTGTTTCGCCAGTTCTTCCGCTCGCTGCCCGATGACCTGATCCACGCGGCACGGCTGGATGGCATGAGCGAGGGCGCCATCGTCTGGCGCGTGGCGCTGCCCAACGCCTGGCCAGCGGCCACCGCCTTCGCGATCTTCAGCGTCGTCGCGCATTGGAACGACCTGTTCTGGCCGCTCATCGTCGTCACCGGCACGGAATACGCCACACCCGCGCTCGGCGTGCTGCATTTCCGCACGGAGGAAGCGGGCGATGACTTCGCCGCCCTCATGGCCGCCTGCGCGATCATGACCGCGCCGCTCGTGCTCGCCTTCCTCGTCGCGCAGCGGCGCTTCGTCGAGGGCATCGCAACCACCGGCCTCAAGGGATGAGGCCCCCACTCCTGGAGAAGACCGCCATGTTGGAACGCCGCAGCCTCGGCATTGCCGCCGCCACCGCCACCCTCTTCGCGCCGCGCATCCTCCGCGCCCAGGCGGCGGTCGAGATCACCGTGCACTACGCGCAGCCCTTCATCTTCAAGGAAAGCTACGACGCGATCGCGGCGGAGTTCGCCAAGCGCGAGCCTAATATCCGCATCAACTGGGTGACGACGCCCAACTACGAGGAGGGGATGCAGCTCATCCTCCGCCAATCCGCCACCGGGCAGATGCCGGACCTCTCCTACCAGGGCTTCAACCGCCTGCGCCTCTTTGCCGAGCGCGGCATCGCGCAGGACCTGCTGCCGCTGCTCCGCGCCGAGGGCGACCCCGCCGCCATGGGCTATTCGCCGAACATCCTGGCACTCGCGCATTTCGGCGGGATGCAGGCTGGCCTCGCCTATGCCGCCTCCAACCCCATCACCTTCTTCAACGCCGACCTGGTCCGCCGCGCCGGCGGGAACCCCGATGCCATGCCGACCGACTGGCTCGGCACGCTGGCGCTTTCCGCGCGCATCAAGGCCCAAGGGGGGACAGCTGGAGGTGGCATCGAGGGCATGTACTACACCTGGCCCGGCGATGACTGGATGTTCTCCGCCCTGCTGTTTGGCCATGGCGGCCGGATGCTGAGCGAGGATGAGCGCGACATCGCATTCGCCGGCCCCGAGGGCCTGGCCGCGCTGCGCCTGCTCGACCGCATGGTGAAGGAGGGCGGCATGCCCAACCTGACGCGTGAGGCGGCACAGCAGGCCTTCGCCGCCGGGCGCCTCGGCATGTTCTTCTGGACCACGGCGGCGCTGCGCGGAACCATCCAGCAGGTCGGTCGCAATTTCGAGCTGCGCACGACCGTGATGCCGGTGATCGACCCGCAGCGCGGCCGTCTTCCCACCGGCGGTGCGGCTGGCATGCTGACGGCGCGCGACCCCGCGAAGCGCGCGGCCGCTTGGAAGTTCCTGCGCTTCTCCACCAGCGCCGAGGGCACGAGCCTCATGGTCCGCAACACCGGCTATGTGCCGACCAACCAGCTCGCCATTGATGATCCGCGCTGGCTGGCGGAATTCTACCAGCAGAACCCGCTCTTCCAGGCGGCGACGCGGCAGGCCAACATCATGATCCCCTGGTACGCCTTCCCGGGTGCGAACTCGGTCCGTGTCACGCAGACCATGGTGGACAACCAGGCGCGCATCGTGGAGCAGCGGGCAACGCCGGAGCAGGCTTTGGCCGACATGGCGAGCGAAGTGCGCCGGTTGCTGCCGCGGCCGCGTGGTTAGTCTCCAGGGCGCAGCCCTGGACCCGCCGGGGCCGCAAGGCCCCGGACCCCAATTGTGAAGAGAACCCATGATCACCAGAGTTGCGCAGATCAGTGATACGCATCTGTCGAAGAGCCGGCCGCTCTTCGACGGGAATTTCGCGCCGGTGCAGGACGCTTTGCGTCAGGCAAAGCCCGATCTGGTCATCCACACTGGAGACCTCTCGCTCGATGGCGCGGATTCCGCCGACGACCTGCGCCACGCCGCCGCCGCCATGAACGCCCTCGGCCTCGACTGGCTGGCCCTGCCCGGCAATCACGATGTGGGCGATGACGCCGTGCTTGGCGGGGGACAGCCCATCACCCCCGAACGCCTCACCCGCTGGGAGGACTGCGTGGGCCCGCTGCACTTCACGCGCGACATCCCAGGCTGGCGCCTGATCGGCCTGGACAGCCAGGGCTTCTCCGCCAACCCCGCGCACCGCGCGGCCATCGCCGAAGCCATCGCCACCGCCGGCACGCGCCGCATCGCGCTGTTCCAGCACAAGCCCATCACGGAAGAGGCGCTGGACGATACGGCCATGACCTACTGGCCGCTGCTGCCCTCACCCCGCGCCGATTTACTCGCGATGTTCGGTGACACGCGCCCGGCGCTGATCGCCAGCGGCCACGTGCATCAGTGGCGGGATCGCGTGGCCGATGGCATGCGGCAGGTCTGGGCGCCGGCCGTGGGCTTCATCGTGGGCGACCCCTGGCAGCACCGCGTGGGCGAGAAAATCCTCGGCTGGGTCGAGCATGAATTCCACGCCGATGGCGCGCATGGCGCGCATCTGCGCGCCATGCCGCAATTGCCGGTGCATGACCTCGGCGACATCCCGGAAGCCTATGGCCCGATGCCACGCCTGTAGCGGGGGATCGGGCGGCCGGTGACCTCCTCCAGCAATTGCCGGAGGTCGCGGCTCATCAGCGCGATTCGCGCTTCCGTGAGGTCGAGCATGGCGTCGCGGCGCTCCAGATCATCCACGCTGAGGCGCGCCTCGGGCCGGAACAGCGGGTCGTCATCCCCTTCCGCATCGAGCAGGCCGGCGGCGCGCCATTCGGCGACGATCTCCTCCGCGATGCTGGGCTCGCCCGGAGCGTCACGCCGCGTGAGGTAACGCCAGACGGTGGGCGGGAAGAGGCTGGACTGCGCGGGCTGGCGATGGATCTCGGCCAGCAGGTTGGCGCGGGTGCGCAGCATGCCGGTTCCGCCGCCGAAGAGCAGCATGCTTGCCACCGCCGCCTCGGTCGAACCGCCGATGATGCCGGCCGTATCGCCCGCGGCCGCCGAGCCCGCCAGCGAAAGACCGCCGGTCACCGCCGCCGTCCCCGCGCCGATCAGGATGCCGGCAAGGCCGAGGTTGCGCGCCCGCCGCGCCTCGTTGCGCTGAAGCTGGCCGCGCAGCTGGTCCGCGCGCTCACCCTCGCAATCAATCGTCGCCAGTGTCGCCTGCACGTCGAGCAGCGCCAGCAGCATGCGATCCGTCACCGCCTGGCGCGCCAGGATCACGGGCACGCCATTGCCGGGACGGCGTTCGGCCTCGATCAAGGCCTGCATGCGGTCCAGCACGCCGATCGCCTCGGCGGTCTCGATCGCCTCGGCGCTGAAGCCGCCCTGCAAAAGGCGTTCCACCTGGCCCGGTGCAGGGGGCGGCAGCGCCGCCACGGCCGGGCGCAACCGGCTTGCACAGAAGTTGTCGCCGATGTCGGTGACGCGGCGCTCACCCAGCCCGCAGCCCAGGAGCGGCAGGGCGCAGGCGAAGAGGAGCGCCGCTCGCATCTTCAGACCGAGAAGTACTTCGCGCGCGGGTGGTGCAGCACGATCGCGCTCGTGCTCTGTTCGGGGTGGAGCTGCCATTCGTCGCTGATATCAACGCCGATGCGCTTCGCATCCAGCAGATCCAGCAGCGGCACCTGGTCCTCGAGCTTGGGGCAGGCGGGATAGCCGAAGGAATAGCGGCCACCGCGATAGCCCTGGCTCAGCATCTTCTCGATGTCGCGGTCATCCTCGGAGGAGAAGCCGAGTTCGGCGCGGATGCGCTTGTGGGTGACTTCCGCCAGCGCCTCGGCCATCTCGACCGAGAGGCCGTGCAGGTAGAGGTAGTCCTGGTAGCGGTTGTCCTCGAACCACTCGCGCGCAATGTCGGAGGCCTTCTGGCCGACGGTGACGACCTGCAGGCCGATCACGTCGCGTTCGGCATCATCCACGTCGCGCACGAAATCGGCGATGCAGTCGCCATCCTCCTTGGGCTGGCGCGGCATGTTGAAGCGGGCCACTTCCGTGGTGCCGTCCTCGGCGAAGAGGATCAGGTCATTGCCCTGGCCCGCGCATTTCCAATAGCCGTAGATGGCCTGCGGCTTGAGGATGTTCTGCTCCTGCGTCAGCGCCAGCATGCGCTTCAGCACGGGGCGCAGCTCCTGCTTCGCCCAACCCAGGAAGTCCTCCAGCGAGCGCCCGGCTTTCCGGAAGCCCCACTGGAACTGGTAGAGGCTGCGCTCATTGATGAAGGGAACCAGCGCCTTGGGGTCGGTCTCGATCACCTTGGCCCCCCAAAAGGGCGGGACGGGCGTGGTCAGGCCCGCGGTCTCGCGGCGCCGGCGCTTCTGCGCATAGGCCACGTCCACCGGCGCGAAGCCACGCGGATCGGCCTGGCCCAGCACGCGCTTCTCGTTGCGGGACTTGCCCACGCGCTTCGCCTGGATGGCGCCGAGATAGCCCTCGAAATCATTGCCCATCACCTTGTCCATCAGGTGCAGGCCATCGAAGGCATCGCGCGCATAGACGACCTTGCCGCAGGCATAGGCCTGCACGCAGTCATCCTCGACATAGTTGCGCGTGAGGGCCGCGCCGCCCAGCAGGACCGGGATCTCGATGCCCTGGCGGCTCATTTCCTCCAGATTCTCGCGCATCACCACGGTGGACTTCACCAGCAGGCCGGACATGCCGATGGCGTTGGCCTTGTGCTCCTTGGCAGCGGCGACAATGTCGTTCAGCGGCACCTTGATGCCGAGGTTCACGACCTTGTAGCCGTTGTTCGTGAGGATGATGTCCACCAGGTTCTTGCCGATGTCGTGCACGTCGCCGCGCACGGTGCCGAGCACGATGGTGCCCTTCTCCTGTCCCTCGACGCGGACCATGTGCGGCTCAAGATAGGCGACGGCGGCCTTCATCGTCTCTGCACTCTGGAGCACGAAGGGCAGCTGCATCTTGCCGGCGCCGAAGAGCTCGCCCACCACCTTCATGCCGTCCAGCAGCACGTCGTTGATGATGGCGAGCGGCTCCATCCCCTCGGCCATGGCGGCGGCAAGTTCATCGTCCAGGCCCTTGCGGTCACCATCCACGATGCGGTCCTTGAGGCGGCCTTGGACTGTCGCCGCCTTGACCTTGGCGACGTTATCCGCGGCCTTCCGGCCGGAGAACATCTCCAGCACCTTCTGCAGCGGGTCGTAGCCTTCCTCGCGCCGGTCATAGATGAGGTCTTCCATGACCTTCACCTCTTCCGCGGGAATCTTGTGCAGCGGCTTGATCTTGGAGACGTGCACGATGGCGCCCGTCATCCCCGCCTTCACCGCGTGATCGAGGAACACCGAGTTCAGCACGTGGCGTGCCGCCGGGTTGAGCCCGAAGGAGATGTTGGAAAGCCCCAGCATGATCTGGATATCCGGGAACTTCTCCCGGATCATGCGGATGCCATCCAGCGTCCAGACGCCGAGCTTGCGGTCATCCTCATTGCCGGTCGCGATGGTGAAGGTCAGCGGATCGATCATCAAATCCGACTGCGGCAGGCCGTATTGGTTGCAGGCGAAATCCACCAGGCGCTCGGCGATGCGCAGCTTGTCCTCGGCGGTCTTGGCCATGCCGACTTCGTCAATGGTCAGCGCAATGACGGCGGCGCCGAACTTCTTCGCGAGCTTCATGCGGTCATGCGCCGCACCCTCGCCTTCCTCGAAATTGATCGAGTTGATGATGGGCTTGCCACCATGCAGCTTGAGCGAGGCCTCGATGACGTTCGTCTCGGTGCTGTCGATCACGAGGGGCGAGTTCACGCTGGAGGTGAAGCGGGTGATCACCTCGCTCATCTCGCGCATCTCGTCGCGGCCGACGAATGCGGTGCAGATGTCGAGGCTGTTCGAGCCCTCGGCCACCTGCTCGCGGCCGATGGCGAGGCAGCCATCCCAGTCATTGGCTTCCTGCACGGCGCGCCATGCCTTGGAGCCGTTGGCGTTGCAGCGCTCGCCGATCGAGAAGTAGGAATTCTCCTGCCGCAGCGCCGTCGCCGAATAGAGCGAGGCGACGGAGGGCACCCAGTGATACTTGCGCTTCACCGGCGTCGGGCGGTGTTTGTCGCCGCCCAGGCGCCGCAGCATCGCATCCTGCGCCGCGATATGCGGCGTGGAGGTGCCGCAGCAGCCGCCGATCAGGTTGAAGCCGTCCTCCACGACGAAGCGCTCCATCCAGACGGCCATCTCCTCGGCGCCCAGCGGGTAATGCGTCTTGCCATCCACCAGCTCCGGCAGGCCGGCATTGGGCTGCACGCTGAGCAGGCCGGGCCAGTTCTGCGAAAGCCAGCGTAGATGCTCGGCCATCTCCTGCGGCCCGGAGGCGCAATTCAGGCCCAGCAGCGGCACGTCCAGCGAATGCACGACGGCCGCGGCGGCGGCGATGTCGGGGCCGACCAGCAGCGTGCCCGTGGTCTCCACCGTCACCTGCACGAAGATGGGGATGTCGCTCTTGGTCTTGGCCTTGGCGATCTTCGCCGCGTTGACGGCGGCCTTGATGTAGAGCGTGTCCTGGTTCGTCTCGGTCAGGATGGCGTCGCAGCCGCCGGCGATCAGGCCGAGGCACTGTTCCGTCAGCGCCTCTTCCAGCGCGTCATAGGTGATGTGGCCGAGGCTCGGCAGCTTGGTGCCGGGCCCGATATCACCCACCACCCAGCGATGGCGGCCATCGGCGAAGCTCTCCGCCGCCTCGCGCGCCAGTTCCACGCCGAGCTTGTTGATCTCGAAGGCGCGAGAGCCGAGCTCGAATTCATCGAGCGTGATCGGGCTGCCGCCGAAGGTGTTGGTCAGCACCATGTCCGCGCCCGCTTCGTAATAGCCGCGATGGATCTCGCGGATCAGCTCGGGCCGGGAGAGGCTCAGCACCTCGGTGCAGTTTTCCTTGTCCCAGAAATCCTTGACGATATCGAGCGTCAGCGCCTGGACGCGGCTGCCCATCCCGCCGTCGCAAAGCAGGACGCGGTCACGCAGGGCATCGAGGAGGTGCGGGCGAGAGGCCATGGAGCAGGTTCTTCTTTGGTTCAGGCGTGGGTGAGGGCGTCGGCGGGCAGCTTTTCGGCCCGCCAGACGCGAACGGGAAGCCGGCCGGGGATGTCCTGCCGGGCGGCCAGCGCACAGCCGGCCTGGCCGAGCCAGCCGGCCAGTTCGGAATCATCGAAGCCAGGCCAGCGATGCGCGAAGCGGCCCAGCACCTCGGCCGTGCCATGCGGGGCGAGGTCCGCCACCAGGAGCACGCCGCCGGGGCGCAGCACACGCGCGGCCTCGGCCAGGGCGGCGGCCGGGTCCTCGGCGTAGTGCAGCACCATCTGCAAGGTCACCGCGTCGAAGCTGCGGTCAGCGAGCGGCAGGCGGTACATGTCGGCCTGGCGGACCGTGCAGGAATCGGTCAAGCCGCGCTCGGAGAGGCGGGCGCGGGCGAGGGCCAGCATGTCCCGGCTGGCATCCACGCCGAGCGCGCGATGTGTGCGCGGGGCCAGCAATTCCAGCAGGCGGCCGGTGCCGGTGCCGATGTCGAGCAGCGCCTCGATCCGCGGGGGCAGCGCGTCGAGCAGCGCGGCCTCGATGGCCGCGGCGTCGAGGTCGAGCGCGCGCAGCTCGTCCCAATCCATCCCCTCGCGCTGGAAGGCGTCGGAGGCAGCACGGGCGCGTTCGGCGGCGATACGTGCGGCCTGGCGGCGATCCGCCTGGAGCACCGGCTCCTCCTCCGGCAGGCGCGCGAGGATGACGCGCACCAGCTCGGCCTGGGCGGGGACCTGGAAATAGACGTTGGAGCCTTCCGGCAGGCGCTCCAGCAGCCCGGCCTCGGTCAGCAGCTTCAGGTGGCGGGACAGGCGCGGCTGCGACTGGCCCAGCACCGCGCACAGCTCCGTCACGCAAAAGGCCCCGCGCGCGCACAGCGCCAGCAGCCGGAGCCGGGTGGGCTCGGCCGTCGCGCGCAGTTGGGAGAGGAGCGTGTCCATGGGCTTGCAAATGGCATAAAGATATCCTTATGTCTAGCCTATGGCTTGGTCTCTCGACGCCCGAATCCCTGTCTCGATCCTGCCGGAGGCGGGCGCGCTGGCCGGCGCGCTGGCCGGGGGGAAGCCCGCGGCGGTGGTCACCCTCGCGCGCCCTGGGCCGCTGCCGGCGGGCGCCGTCTCGGCAGTCTGCTTCGAGGCGGAGGTCGCGGCCCACGCCGTCGCCTGCGCCTGCTGCCAGGGCCGCAGCCCCGCCGCCCAGGCGCTGGACCGGCTGTTCCAGGCCCGCGTGCGCGGCCAGTCCGGCTGGTTCGACCGCGTCCTCGTGCTGGACGAGGACGGCGCGGGCGCGGCTGTGCGCGCCGCGCTGAGCGAGGATGCGCTGGCCAGCGCCCGCTTCCGGCTGGCCTGAGGGGCCAGGAATGGGTCTATAAGGGACGCCGACGCCACAGCGCAAAAAGGCACCAAGAGCCCATGAGCTTCGCCTCCACCCAGGACCTCGCCGACAAGCACGTCTCCTTCGACGAACTCGGCCCCGGCCTCTACGCCTATACTGCCGAAGGCGACCCCAATTCCGGCGTCATCGTGGGGCCGGATGGCGTGGTGGTGGTGGATGCGCAGGCCACGCCCATCATGGCGGCAGATGTCCAGGCGCGCATCGCGGCGGTCACGAAGCTGCCGGTGAAGCAGGTGGTCCTCTCGCACTACCACGCGGTGCGGGTGCTGGGCGCCTCGGGCTATCCGGCGCATTCCATCATCTGCTCGGACGCGACGCGCGACCTCATCGTGGAGCGCGGCGCGCAGGACATGGACAGCGAGATCGGCCGCTTCCCGCGCCTGTTCCGCGGCCGCGAGAGCATCCCCGGCCTGACCTGGCCGACGCAGACCTTCCACCGGCAGATGACGCTGTGGCTCGGCGAGCGCGAGGCGCGGATCATCCATATCGGCCGCAGCCACACGGCGGGCGACACGGTGGTCTGGCTGCCGAAGGAAAAGGTGCTGTTCGCGGGCGACACGGTGGAGTTCGGCGCCACGCCCTATTGCGGCGACGCGCATTTCGCCGATTGGCCCGCCACCATCGCCGCCATCCGCGAGCTGGGCGCCGAAAAGCTCGTCCCCGGGCGCGGCGCCGCGCTGATGACCAAGGCCGATGTGGCGCAGGCGCTGCACGAGACCGAGAGCTTCACGAGCGACCTCTTCGGCCTCGCGAAGCAAGCCGTGGAGAAGGGCTGGAACCTGACGCAGCTCTACGCCGAGGCGATGGGCGCGATGCGGCCGAAATACGGGCAATGGGTGATCTTCGAACATTGCATGCCCTTCAATGTCAGCCGCGCCTTCGACGAGGCGAGCGGCATCGCGCATCCCCGCATCTGGACCGCCGAGCGCGACGTCGAGATGTGGCGCGCGGTCGAGGGCGCCTCGCCGATGAAATCGGCCGAAGTGCACTGATTTGCCCACAACCTACGCCCAGCCGCGCTACGACTTCCGCCCCCATCCCGGCGGTGAGGAGCGCGCACCCATCGTCATCGCCGGCGGCGGGCTGGTCGGGCTGACGGCGGCGCTGGACCTCGCGCGGCGCGGGCTTCGCGTCGTGCTGCTCGACGAGGATGACACGGTGAGCTTTGGCAGCCGCGCCATCTGCTTCGCCAAGCGCACGCTGGAAATCTTCGCGCGGCTCGGCCTGGGCGAGAAGTTCCTGGAGAAGGGCTGCACCTGGAACCAGGGGCGCGTCTTCTTCCAGTCGCGCGAGGCCTACAGCTTCAACCTGCTGCCGGAGGATGGCCATGAATTCCCGGCCTTCGTGAACCTCCAGCAGTACTACGCCGAGCAATGGTTGGTGGAGGCCTGCGAGGCCACGGGCCTGGTGGATCTGCGCTGGAAGTCGCGCGTCACCGGCGTGGTCAATGAACCGGACGGCGCGCGCCTGACGGTCGAAACGCCCGAGGGCAGCTACACGCTCTGTGCCGACTGGCTGCTCGCCGCCGATGGCGCGCGCAGCTTCATCCGCAAGACGCTCGGTCTCGCCTTCACCGGCCAGGTTTTCCGCGATCGCTTCCTCATCGCCGATGTGGTGATGACCGCGCCCTTCCCGACCGAGCGCTGGTTCTGGTTCGACCCGCCTTTCCATCCCGGCCAGTCGGTGCTGCTGCACAAGCAGCCCGACGATGTCTGGCGCATTGATTTCCAGCTCGGCTGGGACGCCGATCCCGAGCGCGAAAAGGACCCCGAGCGCGTGCGCCAGCGGGTGAAAGACATGCTGGGGCCGGACGTGCCCTTCGACCTCGAATGGGTCAGCGTCTACACCTTCCGCTGCCGCCGGATGGAGCGCTTCCGCCATGGCCGCATCTTCTTCCTGGGGGACGCCGCGCACCAGGTGAGCCCCTTCGGCGCGCGCGGCGGCAATGGCGGCGTGCAGGATGCCGACAACCTCTGCTGGAAGCTCGCCGCCGTGCTGACGGGCGCCGCACCCGAGGCGCTGCTCGACAGCTACGACGCGGAGCGCATCCCGGCGGCGGATGAGAACATCCTGAACTCGACGCGCAGCACGGATTTCATCACGCCGAAGAACGAGGCCGCGCGCGCCTTCCGCGACGCCGTGCTGGAACTGGCCGAGGATTGGGCGCTGGCCCGACCGCTGGTGAATTCCGGCCGCCTCTCACGCCCCTCGACCCTCTGGAACAGCCCGCTGAACGGCCCGGACGAGGCGCCCGGCCTGGCGCCGCCCGGCACGCCGGCGCCCGATGCGCCCGTTCTGCGCGGCGATGCGCGGGATTGGCTGCTGCGCCAGATCGGCGCCGATGGCGGCTTCACCCTGCTGGCGCGCGAGGTGACGCCGGTGGCGATGCCCGGCATCACCACGCTGGTCCTCACCGACACGCCACGCCCCGGCACGCTGCTGGACCATTCGGGCCTGGTCGCCGCGCGCTATGGCCTCTCGCCCGGCGAATGCGTGCTGCTGCGGCCGGACCAGCACGTCGCCGCGCGCTTCACCACCGCCGCCCCCGAACCCATCCTCGCCGCGCGCGACAAGGCTCTTGGACGATGACGCAACTCCGCACCGCGCCGCGCCTCAGCGACCCCGACGAATTCTACGCCGCGCTCATGGAGGCGCATCGCACGCTGGATGACGCGGCCTCGCGCAAGCTCGACGCCAAGCTGGTGCTGCTGCTGGCCAACCACATCGGCGACATGACGGTGCTGCGCCAGGCGCTGGCGATTGCCCAAGGCGGCAAGCCGGAGGAATAATGCGCGCATGAGCACCCCCACCGAGACCATCGCCACCTGGCAGGATGAGTTCACCGCCATCCGCCGCGACATCCACGCGCATCCCGAGCTGGGGCTGGAGGAGCATCGCACCGCCGATCTTGTCGCCGCCAAGCTCACGGAGATGGGGATCGAGGTGCATCGCGGCGTGGGTGTCACCGGCGTGGTCGGCGTCATCCGCCACGGCAACGGCCAGGGGCGGATCGGCCTGCGGGCGGACATGGACGCGCTGGCGATGAGCGAGGCGAATGGCTTCGCCCATGCCAGCACCATCCCCGGCAAGATGCATGCCTGCGGGCATGACGGGCACACCACCATGCTGCTCGCCGCCGCAAAATATCTGCAGACGACCAAGCGCTTCGACGGCACGGTCCATCTGATCTTCCAGCCGGGCGAGGAGGGCGCCGGCGGCGCGCTCGCCATGCTGGAGGACGGGCTGTTCGAGCGCTTCCCCTGCGACGCCGTCTTTGGCCTGCACAATCGCCCAGGGATGCCCGTGGGCAGCTATGGCATCCGCCCCGGGCCGATGATGGCGGGCGTGGCCTTCTACGACATCCAGGTCACCGGCAAGGGCGGCCATGGCGCGCGGCCCGAGACGACGAACGACCCCGTGGTGATGGGGGCCGCCATCGTGCAGGCGCTGCAATCCGTGGTCGCGCGCAACGTGCCGGCGGCCGAGCGCGCCGTGCTCAGCATCACCCGCTTCGATGCGGGCAATGCCTACAACGTGATCCCGAACGAAGTGCGCCTCGGCGGCACGGTGCGCGCCTTCAGCAATGAGATCATGAAGCTGGTCGAGGACCGGATGCGCGCCATCAGCGAGGGCGTGGCGGCCGGCCTCGGCGGCACGGCCACGCTGGATTTCCGCGTGATCACCACGCCGCTCGTGAATGACGCGATGGAGGCGGTGGCCTTGGGCGATGCCGCGGCCGCGCTGGTGGGCGAAGGCCATGTGAAGCGCGAATTCCCCGCCGTGATGGGCGGGGAGGACTTCGCCTTCATGCTGGAGAAATGCCCCGGCGCCTACATCGTCACCGGCAATGGCGACAGCGCCGAGGTGCACAATCCGCGCTTCGACTTCAATGACGCTGCCATCCCCTATGGTGCGGGCGTGCTGGCGGCGGTGGTCGAGGCGAAGCTGAAGCGGGTCGAATAGGCCCGCTTCGCCTGGCCGCGGCTCAGGTCTTCACCAGTTCCTTAACTTCCTCCAGCGCCTCGGCGAAGCGGCGGTTCAACACGCCGACGGCCTCGCCATTGGACTTCTGGATCAGCTCGGCGATCTCCTGCATGTTCGCCACCGCGCGCTCATAGGCGGTGCGCATCAGCTCGGCCTGCTGCGCCGCCTTCGCGTTGGGCGAGCCCTCGGTCACGCTCAGGCTCTGCATCGCCTGCGTCATCTCGGACATCACCTGCTGGATGATCTCCATGTTGCGCCGACCCACCGCCTGCGCACCTTCGAGGGCGAGCTTGTTCGCGGTCGTCAGCGCCTCGAGGTTGCGCTTCTGCGCATCGGCGAAGGCCTGGAAGTCCGGCATGCCCGGCATCTTCATCGAGGTGAAGGCGCGCATCATTTCTTCCGGGTTGAAATTGTTTGCCACAGCGTGAATCTCCGCGTGCTCCCGCGCGACAGACCCCAGCGATCCGTCATCCCGGCAGACACCATCCTTTTGGTCCTAGACGGGCGGGGGTAACGCGGTCAAATGACTTCGTCGGGCGATTCGGCTGGGGCCGCTTCGGCTTCCGGCTCCGGCTCCACCTCGCGCGGGGCCATGCGGAACCAGCGGGCCATGCGGTCGGCCTGGTCCAGGGCGCGGTCCAGCGCCGCCATGGTGGCCGAGAGGTCCTCGCTCTCATCCTTCTCCCAGGCGCGCAGGGCCGCGAGCCAGACACCGACCAGCCCCTGCACGCGCAACAGCCCGCTCGGCCCCGCCGCGTCCAGCCCGGCCGCCTCCAGCATCCAGGCCATGGAGCCGGCATTGCGGGGCGCGAACCACAGCGCCAGCAGCGGCGCCCGCGGCAGGTCCCGCAGCAGGCGCACCACGCCGGCACGGTCGGGCTGGAGGGCGTCCAGCCGGCGCATCAGCACGTCGAACAGGCGGTCCCGCGCGGTGCTGCCGAGGTCCTCGATGGTGCCGTCCAGCACGAATGCGTCCACGGCGCGCTGATGCGCGGCCAGGATGTGCAGCGGGCTGGCGAAGTGGCGGCGCAGCTCGGCCAGCGGCAGGCCGGCCTCGGCCGCGACGGCACGCAGCGTCAGCCCATGCCAGCCGCTGCCAGCCAGGACGCGCCAGAAGGCGCTGAGGATCGCTTGATCGGGGGCGGGTGTGCTCATGGCAGCAAGATTGGCCCGCACGCCGCCGGGCGCAAGCCATTCCGACCGCAAGCCATGCGTCAATCGGCCGTGATGTTCCCCGCCGCGATCACCGCCCGCCACCGCTCCAGCTCGCTGCGAACCAGCGCGGTGTAGCCAGCAGGCCCTTCCGCGCCTGGCCGCACGCCGATCGCCGCGAAGCGCTCGACCACGGCCGGGTCGGCCAGGGCATGCGCGATCTCGGCATCCCAGCGGGCGATGATCTCGGGCGGCAGGCCGGCCGGCGCCGAGAAGCCGAACCAGTTGCTCGCCACCACCTGCGGAAAGCCCTGCTCGGCAAAGGTCGGCACGTCAGGGAGGGAAGGGGCACGCGTCGCCTCGCTGGTCGCCAGCGCGCGCAGCCGGCCGCCGCGCAGATGTGGCAGGGCGATGGGCAGGCTTTCCATGATGGCGGGGATCTGCCCGCCGATCGTGTCGGTCAGCGCGGGGGCTGAGCCGCGATACGGCACATGCGTGAGGTCCACGCCCGCCGCGCGGGCCAGCACCTGGCCGATCAGGTGGTTCAGCGTGCCATTGCCGCCCGAGCCGTAGGAGACCGGCCGTTGCCGCGCCACCGCCAGGAATTCCGTGAGGTTGCGCGCCGGGAAGTCCAGGTTCACCGCGAGCACGGAGGGAAAGGTCCCGACCAGCCGCACATGCGTGAAATCGCGCAGCGCGTCATAGGGCGAATTGCGGTACAGCACCGGCCCGATGCCGTGCGAGGCAGCCGAGGAGATCATCACCAGGAAGCGGTCGCCCGGCGCCTTGGCCAGGATATCCGCGCCCAGCGCGCCCCCCGCGCCCGGCCGGTTTTCCACCACCACCGGCTGGCCGAGGCGGGCGCTCACCACCGGGGCGAGGATGCGCGAGAGCGTGTCGGCCGCGCCGCCGGGTGGGAAGTTCACGATCCACCGGATCGGGCGGTCGGGCCAGGGGGCTTGCGCGAAAGCGGGGGCGGCGAGCGCACCCGCGCCGATCAGCGCGGCACGGCGGGAGAGAGCGGGCATGGGGACCTCCTGTCGCGCCAGCCTCCCCGCGATCACCGGGGCTGGCAAGCGCGAGGGCCTTATCCCCGCGCGACGAAACGCTCCAGCCAATGGATCGTGTAATCGCCCGATTGGAACTCGGCATCGGCCATGATGCGGCGGTGCAGAGGCAGCGTCGTCTTGATGCCGTCCACCACCATCTCGTCCAGCGCGCGCTGCATGCGGGCGATGGCCTGCGGGCGGGTCGGCGCATGCACGATCAGCTTCGCCACCAGGCTGTCGTAATGCGGCGGCACCGCATAGCCCGAGTAGAGCGCACTATCCACCCGCACGCCGAGGCCGCCCGGCGCATGATAGGTGTTCACCTTGCCCGGCGAGGGCGCAAACGTCTCCGGATCCTCGGCGGTCACGCGGCATTCGATGGCGTGGCCGTTGAAGGTCACGTCCGACTGCCCGTAGCCGAGCTTCTCGCCGGCGGCGATGCGGATCTGCTCCCGCACAAGGTCCACGCCGCAGACCATCTCCGTCACCGGATGCTCCACCTGCAAGCGGGTGTTCATCTCGATGAAGGCGAATTGCCCGTCCTGGTACAGGAACTCCAGCGTACCGGCATTGCGATAGCCGATCTGCCGGAGGCCGGCCGTGACCTGCGCGCCCAGCGCGTCGCGCTCCGGCCCGGTCAGCGCGGGGGAGCCCGCCTCCTCCACCAGCTTCTGGTGGCGGCGCTGGAGCGAGCAGTCGCGCTCGCCGAAATGCACGACATTGCCATGCGTATCGGCCAGGACCTGCAATTCGATGTGGCGCGGGCGGTCGAGGTATTTCTCCATATAGACCGCGTCATTGCCGAAGGCGGCCTTGGCCTCGGTGCGGGCCACCTGCCAGGCTTCCTCCAGCTCATCGGCCGAATGGGCCACCTTCATGCCGCGCCCGCCGCCGCCCGCCGCCGCCTTGATCAGCACGGGATACTTGATCCGCTCCGCGATCTCGCGCGCTTCCTCGATGCTCTCCAGCGCGCCGGGCGAGCCCGGCACCAGCGGCACATTGAGCTTCCGCATCGCGTCCTTGGCCGCGATCTTGTCGCCCATCATGTGGATGTGGTCGGCCGTGGGGCCGATGAAGGTGAGGCCATGCGCCTCCACCATCTCGGCGAAGCGTGCGTTCTCCGAGAGGAAACCGTAGCCCGGATGGATCGCATCCGCCCCCGTGATGGCTGCGGCCGAGAGGATCGCCGCCACGTTCAGGTAGCTGTCCCGCGCCAGCGGCGGGCCGATGCACACGCTCTCATCGGCGAGGCGCACATGCATGGCGGACGCATCGGCGGTGCTGTGCACGGCGACGGTGCGGATGCCCATTTCCTGGCAGGCGCGATGCACCCGCAGCGCGATCTCGCCGCGATTGGCGATGAGGATTTTTTTGAGCATGAGTCTTTATGCCCTCAAGCGCCGGGCGCCGGCTCCGCCGGCTTGGCTTCGCCGCGCTGCGGATGCGCCAGGCCGGAAAGTCAGGTAGGCGGCGCCGGCCGCGTTGCGGCCGGATTCTCGCAAGGAGGCGGTGCGGGTCATTCTTCTACTCAACCAGCACCAGCGGCTCGCCGTATTCCACGGGCGTGCCGGCTTCGACCAGGATGCGCGTGACGGTGCCGGCGCGGCTGGTCTTGATCTGGTTGAAGGTCTTCATCGCCTCGATCAGCAGCACGGTCTGCCCCGCGGCGACCTTCGTGCCGACCGTGATGAAGGGCGCCGCCCCCGGTTCGGGCGAGAGATAGGCGACCCCCACCATGGGCGAGGTGACGAGGCCCGGATGCTTCGGGTCGATCGCCTCGGGATCGGCGGCGACGGGCGCCGCCGCCGGCGCATGCGCCGGGCTCGGCATCGGTGCGGGCATTTGCATCGGCATGGAGGGCGCCGCGTAATACTGCGCGGGCGCCACCGGCGCGGCGGGAATGATGCGCGCCACGCGGATGCGCGATTCCTTTTCCGAGAGCTCGATCTCGGTCAGGTCGGTCTCGCGCAAAATCTCGGCGAGCTTGCGGATCGCCTCCGCGTCGAACTGAATGCCGCTGGTCATGCGTCGTCATCCTCGTTTCCGCCGACGAGATTGGCCATGGCCTGCAACGCCAGGGCATAGCCCGCAACGCCCAGGCCGGCGATCACGCCGGTGGCGGCCTTGGAGACCAGGCTGTGCTGCCGGAACTCCTCGCGCCGATGAATATTGGTGATATGGACCTCGATCACCGGGAGGCCTGCGGCAAGCAGCGCGTCCAGGATGGCGACCGAGGTGGTCGTGTAGCCGGCCGGATTGATCACGATGCCGGCGGCGCGGCCGCGGCATTCCTGGATCCAGGAGACCAGCTCCCCTTCCGTGTTGGACTGCCGGAAGTCAATCGCGAGCCCGAGTTCCTCCGCCGCCTCGGCGCAGAGATTCTCCACATCGTCGAGCGTCGCCGTGCCGTATTTCTCCGGCTCGCGCGTGCCCAGCATGTTGAGGTTCGGGCCGTTGAAGACGGCGATGAGGTTCATGGCGTTTCCGGAATGGTCACACAGGGTCGGGACAGGCGGGGCTAGCATGGGGGGTGCGGCAGCGGCAAGCGCGGCTCCGCCCAGCGGGCGCGCCCGCCCTCTCCCATCCCGCCGGTGTCATTGACCCTGAGGCCCCGCGGAACCAGATTGGCTGTGACCAAGGGGAGCCCCCGCCCAGGGGCTGAGAGTCCGCGACGGCGCGGTGACCCTTCGAACCTGATCCGGGTCATGCCGGCGAAGGGATGGGACGCCGCTCTCCCTCCCCGCCCCGGCCTGGCCCCCATGGCGGGAGTGCGTGCGATGTCCGAGCTGGCTGAACGCCTGAAGCTCACCGTGAATGGCGAGGCGCGCGAGATGGCGGCCGGCCTGAGCGTGGCCGATCTGCTGGCGGAAATCGGCCTCGCCGCGCGCAAGGTCGCGGTTGAACGCAACCTCGAGATCGTGCCGCGTTCCCAATACGCGACGACGGCACTGGCCGATGGCGATGCCATCGAGATCGTCCATTTCATCGGGGGTGGCTGAGCATTGACCGAAGATAGTTGGGAAGTTGCCGGGCGCCGCTTCAACTCGCGCCTCATCGTGGGCACGGGGCGCTACAAGTCGCTGGAGGAAACGCGCGACAGCATCGCGGCGAGCGGGGCCGAGATTGTCACCGTCGCTGTCCGCCGCGTGAACCTGAGCGACGCCTCGGCGCCGATGCTGCAGGATTTCGTGCCGCCGGACCGTTACACTTACTTACCCAACACCGCCGGCTGCTTCACCGCGCAGGATGCGGTCCGCACCCTGCGCCTGGCGCGCGAGGCGGGCGGCTGGAACCTGGTAAAGCTGGAAGTCCTCGGCCCGCCCCCCTTCCTCTACCCCGACATGGCCGCGACCTTCGAGGCCGCCGCCGCCCTGATCGCCGATGGCTTCGAGGTGATGGTCTATTGCGCCGATGACCCCGTGGCCGCGAAGCGGCTGGAGGAGATGGGCTGTGTGGCCATCATGCCGCTGGGCGCGCCCATCGGCTCGGGCATGGGGGTCGTGAACCCCTACATGATCCGCGCCATCAAGGCGCAGGCCAAGGTGCCGGTGCTGGTGGATGCCGGCATCGGCACGGCGAGCGAGGCCGCCTTCGCCATGGAACTCGGCTGCGACGCGGTGTTGCTGAACAGCGCCATCGCCCATGCCCAGGACCCCGTGAAGATGGCCGAAGCCATGAAGCACGCCGTCATGGCCGGGCGCGCCGCCTTCCTCGCGGGCCGCATGCCGCGCGACTACAAGGCCGATGCCTCCAGCCCCATGACGGGGATGATCCGCTGAGTTAGCCTTCCCCCAATATCCCAGGGGGAAACGTCATGGATCTCGGCATCAAGGGCCGCACCGCCATCGTCTGCGCGGCGTCCAAGGGGCTCGGGCGCGGCTGCGCCTTCGCCTTGGCGCGCGAGGGCGTCTCGCTCGTCATCTCCGCCCGCGGGGGCGAGGCGCTGGAGGCCACCGCCGCCGCCATCCGCGCCGAAACCGGCGTTTCCGTCACCACCGTCCAGGGCGACGTGACCACCGAGGCGGGGCGCGCGGCGCTGTTTGCCGCCTGCCCCGAGCCCGACATCCTCATCACCAACGCGGGCGGGCCGCCGCAGGGCGAGTTCTCGCAATTCGAGCTGGACGATTGGCGCCGCGCGGTCGAAGCGAACATGCTGACGCCCATCGCGCTGATCCGCGCCGCATTGCCGGCGATGCAGGCGCGCCGCTTCGGCCGCGTGCTGAACATCACCAGCTATTCCGTGAAGATGCCGATCGGCCGGCTCGAACTCTCCAATGGCGCGCGGGCCGGGCTGACCGGCGCGCTCGCTTCACTGGCGCGGCGCGTGGCGGCGCATAACGTGACCATCAACCACCTGTTGCCCGGCCCCTTCGACACGGATCGCGTGCGTGGGAACTGGGAGGTGGTGGCGAAAGGCGGCGGCGCCGATGTGACGGAGCTGGAGCGGCGGGCCGTCGCCGGCATCCCGGCCGGGCGGCTTGGCACGGCGGAGGAATTCGGCGCCTTCGCGGCCTTCCTATGCTCCATCCATGCGGGCTTCACGACGGGGCAGAGCATCCTGCTCGACGGCGGCTCCTATCCGGGGACCTTATAAAAGCCCTCAGATGCCGGGCGCGCGCGCCGCGCGCTTGGCTTCGCCGCGCGGCTGGCCCGCCGGATCATGCGTCCGGTTGGGCGGCGCCGGCCGCTGTGCGGCCGGATGGGTTGGGGGCAAGCCGCCCGCCATTCTCCGATTCGTGCCCCGCCCGAATGCGCCGCGCGCAATCCTGACACGCGCCGGAAACACTCCTGTCTCCCCGGGGGCGTTTCCGGCATTTTCCCGTGACCCCCCGGGGGGCTTTCGGCGGGGTTTCCGGCGCCCCAGGGGGGTAGACGCGAAAAAACTTCGCCCATCACAGATTTCCCGCTTGCATGCTGGTGAAGCTGGCCCTACATCGCCGATCACAAGACGCAGTACGCACGTGCCTCTGGCCCCAGGCCCACGGAGCTGAGCCCCTGAATAAGGCTTGCCACCGCGGCGCAAGGTTTACGCAACGACGTCAAGCGTTCTGGCAACCCCGTGGTTTGCGCCACGGTTTTTTTCTGGTCGCTGGTTCGTTCGACCGTTTCGTCAATCTGGGGCCACCCCTGAAGGGGTTGGTTCCACTCGTTTGTGGAGTATCGTGCGATGACCCCCAAGGTCGCCCGCTACCTGGCGGATCAGCAGCCGGCCACGCCCTGCCTCGTGCTGGATGTGGATCGGGTCGCTCACAATTTCGGCCGTCTCCGGCAGGCGATGCCGCTCGCGCGCATCTACTACGCGGTGAAGGCCAACCCGGCGGCCCCGATCCTCGATCGGCTGGTCGGCCTCGGCTCCTATTTCGACGCCGCTTCCTTCCAGGAAGTGTCCATGTGCCTGGCCGCCGGCGCGGAGCCGGACGCCATCTCCTATGGCAACACCATCAAGCGCGAGCGCGACATCGCCGCGGCCTATGCGGCCGGCGTGCGCATGTTCGCCTTCGACAGCGAGATGGAGCTGGAGAAGCTGGCGCGTTCCGCCCCGGGCAGCCGCGTCTATTGCCGCATCCTCGTCGGCAATGACGGCGCCGAATGGCCGCTCAGCCGCAAGTTCGGCTGCGAGGTCGAGATGGCGCGCGCGCTGATGGTCCGCGCGGCGGAAATGGGGCTCGACGCCTTCGGCCTCTCCTTCCATGTCGGCAGCCAGCAGACCAAGACCGCCGCCTACGAGGCCGCGATCGCCAAGGTGGCCATGCTCTTCACCGACCTCTCCGAGGCCGGCGTGAAGGTGCGCATGGTCAATCTCGGCGGAGGCTACCCCGTGCGCTACAAGGCGGAGGTCCCCGAGATCGACGATTTCGGCTCCGCCATCATGGGCGCCATGGTCGAGCATTTCGGCAATGCGATCCCCGAGATCGTGATCGAGCCGGGCCGCTTCCTGGTGGCCGATGCGGGCGTGGTCTCGAGCGAGGTCGTGCTGGTGAGCCGCAAGGCCGAGAATGACCCGGTGCGCTGGGTCTATCTCGACATCGGCCGCTTCGGCGGGCTGGCGGAGACGGAGGGCGAGTCGATCAAATACGCCTTCAAGACCCCGCATGATGGCGGCGCCGAAGGCCCCGTTACCATCGCCGGCCCGACCTGCGACAGCACGGACACGCTCTACGAGAAGAGCAACTACCGGCTGCCGATGGCGCTGACCGCCGGTGACCGCGTGGAGCTGCTGGCCACCGGCGCCTATGTGACGACCTATGCGAGCCAGAAGTTCAACGGCTTCGAGCCGCTGGCCGAACACTACATCTGAATGGGACGGGGAGCGCGCGAGCGCTCCCCAATCACCCCGCCGCGCGCGCCACAGGCGCCCAGCGCGCGGTTTCCTCCACCACGAAGGCCTGCATCTGCGCGCCGGTCATGTTGCCGAGCGACGCCAAACCCAGCGCGTCCATCCGCTCGCGCACCACGGCCTCCTGCATCGCGGCCTGGCACACCTCGTTGATGCGCGCCGCGATGGCCGGCGGAATGCCGACCGGGCCGGCCAGCAGGAACCAGTTGTTCGCCACCACGGACGGGAAGCCTGATTCCCGCACCGTGGGCACATTCGGAAAGATCCCGATCCGCTCCGCGCTGGTGAAGGCCAGCGCCCTGAGCGAGCCCTGCCGCACCGAGCCGGCATGCGCGCCGATCGTGTCCCAGAGCGAGGTGACATCGCCCGAGAGCACCGCCGCCTGCGCCTCGGGCGCGCCGCGGAAGGGCACATGCAACAGCTTCACCCCCACCGCCTGCTCGAAGAGCATGCCGGCCAGATGGCCGATGGAGCCCGCGCCGGAATTGCCGAAGCTGATCCCTTCCGGCCGCGCGCGGGCGGCGGCCGCGTAATCCTGGATGGTCTGGTAGGGGCTTTGCGTCCGCACCGCGCAGACGATTGGCGCGCCGCCGAACATGGTGATGTAGGTGAAGCTCTCCGGCCGATACGTGATGTTGCCCATCAGCGTGGGCGCGACGGTCAGCGGGCCGGTGTTGGTGATGAGCAGGGTGTGGCCATCGGGTGCGGCCTGGGCCGCCTGCGCCGTGCCGACCGAGCCGCCAGCGCCGGGCCGTGCCTCTACCACGAAGGGCTGGCCGAAGGCGCGCTCCAGCCGCTCGCTCATCAGGCGCATCACCACATCCGTGGTGCCGCCGGGCGAATAGGGGTTGATGACGCGCACCGGGCGGGTGGGCCAGGCGGGCTGGGCGGACACGGCCACCGGGGCGGCGAGGGCGGTGCCCAGAATCAGGCGGCGGGACAGGCGCATGGGCTCACTCCTGCTGAAAGGCGCGGCAGAATCCGGGGAAACCGGCCCGCGCCCTCAGCTTGGAGCGAAATTCATGCCAGGGGCATCAACCCTTGGCAGCGACCACCACCATGGCGGGCTTCAACAGGCGGCCATTCAGCGTCCAGGCGCTGGTCCAGGCCTGGATCACCGTGCCGGGCTCCACACCCTCCGGCGCGGGCGCCTCGCTCATCGCCTGGTGCAGCTCAGGGTCGAAGGGCTGGCCCTCGGCCGGCTTGCGGTGCACGCCATGCACTTCGAGGCGTTGCAGCAGGAAGCGCTCCACGCCTTCGAAGCCGCCGCGCATCTTGCCGATGATCTCGGCCTCGCCCTCCTCGGCCTTGGGCAGCAGGTCAATGCCGCGGCGCAGGTTTTCCGCCACTTCCGTCATGTCGGTGGCGAATTTCTGCACGGCGTAGTTGCGCGCCTTCTCCACCTCGTCCTTGCCGCGGTTGCGGACGTTCTGGACCTCGGCCTCGGCGCGCAGCCAGCGATCCTTCATCTCGGCCAGCTCGGCCTCGAGGGCGGCGATGCGCTCCTCCGGCGTGGGGGCGGGGGCAGCGGTCGTGTCGGGGGATTCCGGCGCAGTGTCGGCCGGGGACGGGGTCTGAGGTTCGGTCATGCGGTTCAGGTAAGCGCGAGGCGCCGCGGGATCAACCCAGCAGCCGGCCGATGACGCGCGCGGTGTAGTCCACCACCGGGATCACCCGGCCGTAATTGATGCGCGACGGGCCGATCACGCCAATCGCGCCCACGATCTTCTCCTGCGCGTTGCGGAAGGGCGCCACGACGACGGAAAGGCCGGCGGTCGAGAATAGGCCGCTCTCGGCGCCGATGAAGATCTGCACGCCTTCGCCCCGCTGCGCCAGTTCCAGCAGCTTGAGCGTGGTTTCCTGCGCCTCGAGCCGTTCGAACAGGGCCTGGATCTCCTGCACGCGGGTCAGGTTCTCCATGTTCTCGAGCAGGCGGGCCTGGCCGCGCAGGATAAGGGAGCCGCTGCCGCCCCCCGCCCAGGTCGCCATGCCGGCCTCCACCACCTGGGTGGTCAGCGCGTCCAGCGCGGTGCGGTTGGCCGCGATCTCCTGCGTCACATTGGCGCGCGTCTCGTCCAGCGTGAGGTCGGAGAGCCGCGCATTCAGGTAGTTGCCAGCTTGCACCAACGCCGAGGGCGGCAGGCCCGGCGGCACCTCGATGACGCGATTTTCGACGCGGCCATCGCCTTGCACCAGCACCACCAGCGCCCGGCCCGGGCCCAGCGGCACGAATTCAATATGACGCAGCGGCGCCTCACCTTTGGGGGCCACCACGAGGCCCGCAGCGCCGGCCAGGCCCGAGAGCATCTGCCCCGCCTCGGCCAGCGTGTCCTGCAAGGAGCGGCCATGGGCGGCGCAGCGGGCGGCGATTTCGGCGCGCTCCTCCTCGGCGAGGTCGCCGAATTCGAGCAGCCCGTCCACGAAGAGGCGCAGGCCCTGCTGCGTCGGTAGGCGCCCGGCGCTGGTGTGCGGGGCATAGAGCAGCCCGGCCTCTTCCAAATCGGCCATGACGTTGCGGATGGAGGCGGGCGAGAGGTTGAGCGGCAGGCGGCGCGAGAGGGTGCGGCTGCCCACGGGCTCGCCGGTCGCGACATACACTTCCACCAGCTCCCGCAGCACGGCGGTCGAGCGGGGGTCCAATGCGCTGGTGGCGATACTCGGCACCGCGAAGAGAGGTGACTTGATGGGGGTGTGCATCGCTGTAGATAGCTTGGTTATCCGGGGGGCATAGGTCAACCTTTCCCTTCCGCCGCCCCTGGTCAGCGGGCCTGGCTTTGCCTATTGCGGCCCCAGAAACCCAGAGGATTGCCCCACATGCGCCCATCCGGCCGCGCGCCCGACGCCCTTCGCAGCATCTCCATCGAAACCGGCATCGCCAAGCATGCGGAGGGCTCCTGCCTCATCCGCATGGGCAATACCGAGGTGCTTTGCGCCGCCAGCCTGGAGACGCGGGTGCCGCCCTTCATGCGCAACCAGGGCCTGGGCTGGGTGACCGCCGAATACGGCATGCTGCCCCGCGCCACCCACACCCGCGGCGATCGCGAGGCCGCGCGCGGCAAGCAATCCGGCCGCACGCAGGAAATCCAGCGCCTGATCGGCCGCTCGCTCCGCGCCGTGACCGACCGCAAGGCGATGGGCGAGATGACGGTGACGCTGGATTGCGACGTGATCAACGCCGATGCCGGCACCCGCTGCGCCGCCATCACCGGCGCCTGGGTCGCGCTGCACCTCGCTTTCCAGCACGCCAAGCGCAACAACATCATGAGCAGCATCCCGCTGACCGATCACGTCGCCGCCATCTCCTGCGGCATCGCGGGCGGCGAGGCGATCCTCGACCTCGACTATGCCGAAGACAGCACGGCCGATGCGGATGCGAACTTCGTGCTTTCCGGCAATGGCAACCTGATCGAGGTGCAGGCCACGGCCGAGGGTGCGCCTTTCAGCGAGGCGCAGTTCCTGGCGATGCTCGACATGGCACGCGATGGTGTGGCGAAGCTGGTCGCAGCGCAGAAGGCTGCTGTGGGCCTATGAGGAAGCTGGCTCCCGGCCGGCTGGTTCTCGCCAGCCACAATGCGGGCAAGCTGCGCGAGTTTTCCGCGCTGCTGGCGCCGCATGGCCTGGAGCTGGTCTCGGCCGGCGCGCTCGGCCTGCCCGAACCCGCCGAGACCGGCACGACCTTCATCGAAAACGCCGGCATCAAGGCCCTGGCCGCGACGCGCGCGACCGGCCTGCCCGCGCTGGCCGATGACAGCGGCGTGGCGGTGGCCGCGCTGGCCGGCGCGCCTGGCGTCTACACGGCGGATTGGGCCATGCGGCCAGACGGCACGCGCGACTATGCCGCCGCCATGGCGCGCATCGCCGCCGAGGACCGCAGCGCGCGGCGCCGCTGTGCCTTCGCGGCGGTGCTGGTGCTGGCCTGGCCCGATGGCCACACCGAGGCCTTCGAGGGCCTATGCGCCGGGCATTGGGTGGCGCCGCCGCGCGGCGGCAATGGCTTCGGCTATGACCCGATGTTCGTGCCGGACGGCGCGACGCTGACCTTTGGCGAAATGACGCCGGAAGAGAAGGCGCGGCATAGCCACCGCGCCCGCGCCTTCACGGCGCTGGCCGCAGGCTGCCTGGGCTGACCGAGGGGCCAGCCCCTCGGGCTCCCCGGCAGGAAGCCAGCTTCCTGCACCACCATCAGTAGGAAGATCCAAGAAACTCAGTTTCTTGGCGGGGTTGGCCGCGAAGCGGAGACAACGCGAGAGGGCAGCGCCCTCTCGCAAGGGCTCAGCTCGCCTTCTTCAGGAATCCCGCGAAGGCCGCCTGCGCCTCGGGGCTGCGCAGCCGCTCGCCGAAGCTCACACGCTCGGCCGCCATCGCGGCCTTCACCGCCTCCATGTGCGGCGCGCGGATCAAGCGCTTAGATTCCTGCACCGACCCGGGCGGCAAGGCGGCGAGGGTGGCCGCCATCTGCGCCGCCGTCGCCTCTACCTCGTCATCCGCGACGGCACGGGTAGCGAGGCCGGCGGCCGCCGCATCGGCGCCGCTGAAGCCCGCACTGGCCAGCAGCCACCAATTGGCGATGGCGGGGCCGACGCGCGCGGGCATCAGCAGCGAGGAACCGGCCTCGGGGCAGAGGGCGAGGCGCGTGAAGGGCATCATCAACCGCGCCGTCTCACTCGCCACCACCACGTCGCAATGCAGCAGCATGGTCGTGCCGATGCCCACCGCATTGCCGCGCACGGCGGCCACGACGGGCTTCTGGAAGGCGAGGATCGCCTCGAGGAAATCGAAGGCGGCGCCGGGGTCCTTCGGGTCGCGGTCGCCGGCCTTGGCGAAGTCGCCGATGTCGTTGCCGGCGGTGAAATCGGCGCCGCCGGCCAACAGCACCACATGCACCGCGTCATCGGACGCGGCGGTGTGCAGCCCGGCCGCCATGCCGCGATACATGTCGCGCGTCAGGGCGTTCTTCTTGTCCGGCCGGTTGAGGCGGATGGTCATGACGGCGCCGTGGCGCTCGGTCAGCACATGTTCGGTCATCGCGTTTCCCCTTCTTTCGGGGAGTAGATCAGAAGATCGCTGCGAAGGGGAGGATGCGGATCGGCACGCCGGGGGCAACTTCCGTCACATCCTCCGGCAGTTCCACGAAGCCATCGGATTGGGTGAGCGAGGTGAGCAGCCCCGCCCCCTCGCGCGGAAACTTTTGGGCGACCAGACCCGCTGCGGTTTCGGCGAGGGTCACGCGCACATATTCCCGGCGACCCAGCTTCTTGCGATAGGCGAAGCTGCTCACGGCCGGGACGCGCAGCAGCGCCTCGGGCGCCGCACCAGCGAGGCGCAGCGCCAGCGGCCGCACCAGATGCAGGAAGGTGACGACCGCCGCCACCGGATTGCCGGGCAGCCCCACCATCGGCACGCCGTTCACCACGCCCATGGCCGCCGGCCGCCCGGGCTTCACGGCGAGGCGCCAGAAAACGAGCTTGCCCGCGCCTTCGATCGCGGCGCGGACGTGATCCTCCTCGCCCGTTGAGACGCCGCCCGATGTGACCAGCAGATCCTGCGTGGCGCTGGCGGCATGCAGCGCCCGGGACGTCTCGGCCGCGTCATCGGGCAGGATGCCGAGGTCGGTCACTTGCACCGGCAGCCGCGCTAGCATGGCCATCAGCGTGAAGCGGTTGCTGTCAAAGGTCTGCGCCGGGCCGAGCGTGGCGCCGGGCGAGGCCAGCTCATCGCCTGTGGAGAAGACGCCGACGCGCAGCAGCGGGCGCACCGGAAGGCGGGCGAAGCCGAGAGCGGCGGCGAGACCAAGCTCAGGCGCGCGCAGGCGGCGGCCTTCGGGCAGGGCCTCGCTGCCCTGGGGCACATCCTCGCCGGCGGGGCGCGCATTGGCGCCGCGCTTGAGGCCGGGGGGTAGCAGCAGCGCGTCGCCGTCCAGTTGCGCATCCTCCTGCATCATCACCGTGTCGGCGCCCTCGGGCATCGGCGCGCCGGTGAAGATGCGCGCGGCGGTGCCGGGGGCGACCTGCGCACCTGAATGCCCGGCGGCGATGCGGCCGGCCAGGGTGAGGCGCGTCTCGCCATCGGGCGCGAGGTCGGCGTGGCGGAAGGCATAGCCATCCACCGCTGAGTTGAAGAAGGGCGGCAGCGGCGTCTGCGCCACCAGCGGGCGCGCCAGCACGCGGCCCAGGGCTTCGCGCAGCGACACGTCCACCGTGCCCGGCAGCGGCGTGACGCGCTCCAGGATCAGCGCCTGCGCCGCCTCCACCGTGAGCAGCGGGCCGCCGAAGGCGAAGCAGTCATCGGAGAGCTGCGCCATGGCTCAGGGCCATTCCGCGGCGACGCGCAGCGCGGCATCGGCTATGGCGGGGATGTCGTCCAGCGACACCCAGGCGGGCGCACCAAGCGGGGGCGGCACGTCGCTCGCAACGGCACCGATGCGCGGATCCTCGGGGTGCAGCCAGGGCTTTCCGTTGGCAACGCGGTGCACCTCGATCTTGGGATGCGCCTCGCGCTTGAAACCTTCGACGATGACGAGGTCCACCGGCGCAAGATGGATGAGCAATTCGGCAAGGCCGGGCTCAGGCGCGTCACGATGTTCGGTCATCAGCGCCCAGCGTTTGGCGGAGGCCACCAGCACCTGCGAGGCGCCAGCCGCGCGATGCTCCCAGGAATCCTTGCCCGGCTGGTCCACATCGAAGGCGTGGTGCGCGTGCTTGAGCGTGGAGACGCGAAGCCCGCGCCCCCGCAATTCCGGAATGAGCCGGGTGAGCAGCGTGGTCTTCCCCGCGCCGCTCCATCCCGCAAGGCCGATGATGCGCATGGGGGCCTTTCAAACCCCCAGGCGCGGCGCGTCAAGCATCACCTCAGAAGCGATAGGCGACACCCGCCGTGATGGTCTGGAAGGTGGCGAAGTTATAGGTCGTGTCATTGTCGACGCCGCCCATCAGCATGCGCCAGCCCAAAGTCGCCTGCCATTGCGGCGTCAGGTCGAAGCCGGCGCGCAGGCCGAGGTCGACGGCGCTGCCCTGCGAGGCGGCCAGCCCATCCACCTCGCCCATCAGGCTCAGGCGCGGCGCGATGCGCCAGTCGAAGCTCGCATGCAGCAGCGGCACGAAGCCGACATTGGAATCGGCGCGCGTGATGCCGTTCTGGCTGAGCCGGATCTCGGCATCGCGGATCAGGCCGGTGAGGCCGACGCGCAGGCGGAAATCCGGGGTCTGCACCAGGGTGTAGCGGTAGGTCGCCCGCCAGGTGTCGAAGCGGTAATCGCCCGTGGTGCGGACACCCGGCGCGAAGGTGGTGTTGGCGAAGTTGGTGGGGCCCAGCAGCGTGCCCGAGCCCTCATTGCGGAGATATTGGTAGGCGACAAGGAAGCCGTGGCGCTCCCAGGGGTCCCAGGCCAGTGTCGCCCGGAAGAAGGGGGAGACGGGGTCGCCCTGCAGGGCGTTCAGGTTGAACTGCGTGCCGGTGTTGCCGGGGTTCCGGACCTGGTTCTTGGTTTGGAAGGTGGCACCGGATTCCAGGTCGAGGCGCCAGGCCTGGCGCTCTTGCGCGGTCGCAGCGAAGGAGACGAAAACGGCCATCGCCGGGGCGATGGCCGCGAGATGTGTGATGCGCATGAGACCCCCCGAGAAAGATGGCGATCCTGTAACCCAGAACCGCCATCCCGCGAAGGGGCTATTCCGCCGGCTTCACGCCGGAGGGGGCGACGACCTGGCGGGCCTTCGCCATCTCCTGCTCGACCCAGAGGCCGTGGTGCTCCTTGGCCCAGTTCAGATCCACCTCGCCCGAGCCCATGGCATCGAAGGCGCCTTCCATGCCGACCGAGCCGATGTAGATGTGGGCGATCATCGCCGCCACCATCAGCACCGAGAGGATGGAGTGGATGATGTGCGCCAACTGCATGTCGGCCACGCCGAACTCGCCCCAGAAGGGGAAGATCAGGAAATAGCCCGAGGCCGCGACGATGCCGCCGCCCAGCACGGTGATCCAGAACACCATCTTCTGGCCGCCATTGAAGCGGCCCGCCTTCGGGTGACCCTTGCCGATGAGACCGCCGCCCATCTTGAACCACTCGACGTCACGGCCGTTCGGGATGTTGTCCTTCACCCAGAGCAGCAGCATCACGACGATGCCGAGCGTGAAGGGAAACGCCACGAAGTTGTGCGCGATCTTCCCCCAGAGCGAGACCTCGGCGAAGGCATAGGGGCCCAGGATCGGCAGCAGGACATGGCGGCCGAAGGTCAGGTTCAGGCCCGTCAGACCCAGAACGATGAAGGAGGAGGCGACCATCCAGTGATTCGCGCGCTCCAGGATGTTGAAGCGGCTGATGGTGCGGCCGGCCGGCCCGGCCTCGATCGTGATGCGCCCGCGCGTAGCGTAGAACGCGATCAGGATGAGGATCATCCCGCCCACCGCGATGCCACCGACCCAGGCCAGCGTCACATTGTGAAAGTCGCGCCAGGCCTTGCCCTGCGGCTGGATCAGCACTTCCGAGCGGGGATCCGGGATGGAGGTGCGGCCCTCGACGCGGCCGCCCTGCAGCAGGCGCTGCAATTCCATCTCGTCCGCGTTCACCGTGCCGCGGCCGGAGCCGGCCTGGCTCGGCGCGTTCTGCGCAAAGGCCGGCGCCAGGCTGGCGGTGGAGAGGGCCAGGAGCAGCACCAGGAAGGGTGCGAGAATGAGCCGTTTCATGTGCATTCCTCCGGAAGGTTTCCGCCTCCCTTGAAAAACTTGGCCCCGGTGTGAACCGGGGCCCTAACCGATCAGGTGGTGATGTTCTCGCGATAGGCGGTGCGCCAGCCCCAGGCGCCCGAGCCATAGCCGCGGCGCTGCACGCGCTCGCGGTAGATGGTGGCGATCATCTCGCCATCGCCGGCCAACAGCGCCTTGGTGGAGCACATCTCGGCGCAGAGCGGCAGCTTGCCCTCGGCCAGACGGTTGCTGCCGTACTGCGTGTATTCCACGCGCGTGTTGTCCTGCTGCGGACCACCGGCGCAATAGGTGCACTTGTCCATCTTGCCGCGGCCGCCGAAGTTGCCGACGCGCGGATATTGCGGCGCGCCGAAGGGGCAGGCGTAGAAGCAATAGCCGCAGCCGATGCAGGTGTCCTTGTCGTGCAGCACGACGGCATCGGCCGTGGTGTAGAAGCACGAGGTCGGGCACACCGCCGCGCAGGGCGCGTCGGTGCAGTGCATGCAGGCCATGGAGATCGAGCGCTCGCCGGGCTTGCCGTCATTGATGGTGACGACGCGGCGGCGGTTGATGCCCCAGGGCACCTCGTGCTCGTTCTTGCAGGCGGTGACGCAGGCGTTGCACTCGATGCAGCGATCCGCGTCGCAGAGGAATTTCATGCGGGCCATGTCGTTTCTCCCTTAAGCCGCACGGATCTGGCAGATGGTGACCTTCGTTTCCTGCATGAAGGTCACGGGGTCATAGCCGTAGCTGGTGAGCGTGTTCACCGACTCGCCGAGCACGATCGGGTCCGTGCCCTGCGGATACTTGCTGCGCTGGTCCACACCCTGGAACCAGCCGGCGAAGTGGAAGGGCATGAAGGCCACGCCTGGCCCCACACGCTCCGTCACCAGCGCCTTCACGCGGGCGCGGCTGTTGCTCTCGGGGCCCATGACCCAGACCCAGCCACCATCGCGGATGTTGCGGGCGGCCGCATCGCGCGGGTTGATCTCCACGAACATGTCCTGCTGCAGCTCGGCCAGCCACTTGTTCGAGCGGGTTTCCTCGCCGCCGCCCTCGTACTCCACCAAGCGGCCGGAGGTGAGGATGATCGGGAAGTCCGCCGCCAGCTGCGGGCTGCGCGCCTGCACCGACTGGCCCAGATGCGGCAGGCGGAAGCCGCGCCGGTCCGGCAGGGTCGGGTACTGGGCGATCAGGTCGTTGCGGGTGGTGTAGATCGGCTCGCGGTGCACCGGCACCGGGTCGGGCAGGTTCCAGGCATTGGCGCGGGCCTTGCCGTTGCCGAAGGGCGAGCAGCCATGCGCAATGGCCACGCGCTGGATGCCGCCCGAAAGGTCGGTCATCCAGGACACCGCATCCGGGTTGGCGCCGCCGACCTGCGCGATGCTGGCCTTCTCGGCCTCGGTCAGGTCGTCGAACCAGCCCAGGCGCTTCAGCACGGCCACCGTGAACTCGGGGTAGCCGTCCTGGATGTCCGAATCCTTGGACCAGCTGCCCTCGGCCAGCAGGGTCTGGCCATTGCGCTCCAGGCCAAAGCGCGGACGGAAGCTGCCGCCGCCATCCTTCACGGCGATATTCGTGTTGTAGAGGATGTGGCTGCCGGGGTGGCGCATCTCGGGCGTGCCCCAGCAGGGCCAGGGCAGGCCGTAGAAGTCGCCCCGGATCTCGGCCGGCGCATTCGCACCCGCGCGCAGCGTCACCAGGTCGAACTTGTCCTGGTGCTGCTGGTGCAGCTTGAGGCGCGCGGCGGAGATGCCCGAATAGCCCGTGCCCCAGGCGCCGCGGTTGATCTCGCCGAGGATGCTCTCGGCGGTCGGCTCGCCATTCACGATCTCGTAGGGGCGGAACATTTCCTCCGCGATGCGGTAGGTCATGTTGCGGCGCGTGGCGGCGGCGTCGAGCGCCTTCGCCATGTCATAGATCACGCGATAGTCGGTGCGGCTCTCGAAGATCGGGTCCACCACCTTCGAGCACCACTGCACCGAGCGGTTGGAGCTGGTGCGGCTGCCATTGCACTCGAACTGCGTCGCGATGGGCAGCAGGTAGGTGTTGTCGCGGCGGCCCGAGAGCACGGCGAAGGTCGTCGGATGCGGGTCAGCGACGACCAGCAGCTCCAGCGCCTCCAGGCCCTTCACGGCTTCCGGCATGCGGGTGACGGTGTTGCCGCCATGGCCGAAGACGATCATGCCCTTGGTGTTGTCGCGCTGCTGCACCTGGTCCTTGGGCAGCAGGATCGCGTCGAAGTAGCGCGTCGTCGGGATGCCCGGGGTGTGCATCATCTGCGGCGTGTCGAAGCGCGCGCGCATGCTCTCGAAGGAGACGTTCCAGACGCGCGACCAGTGGCGCCAGGCGTTCTCATCGATGCCGTAATAGGCCGGCAGCGTCGCGACATCGAGGCCGAAGTCCGACGCGCCCTGCACGTTGCAGTGCCCGCGGAAGATGTTGGCGCCGGTGCCTTCCTTGCCGACATTGCCGGTGGCCAGCAGCAGGATCGAGTAGGCGCGGACGTTCGCCGTACCGACCGTCTTCTGCGTGGCGCCCATGCACCAGATCAGCGTGGACGGCTTCTGCGTCGCGAACTTCTCGGCGACCGCACGCAGCTGCGCACCGGGCACGCCCGTCACACGCTCGACTTCCTGCGGCGTCCACTTGGCGACTTCCGCACGCACGTCTTCCATGCCGTGCACGCGCTGGCGGATGAACTCCTTGTCCTCCCAGCCATTCTGGAAGATGTGCCAGAGCATGCCCCAGATGATGGGGATATCGGTGCCGGGACGGATACGGACGTAATCCGTCGCGTGGGCGGCCGTGCGGGTGTAGCGCGGATCGATGACGATCAGGTTGGCGCGGTTGGTCTCCTTGCCGCTCAGCACGTGCTGGAGCGAGACCGGATGCGCCTCCGCCGGGTTCCCGCCCATGATGATCATGGTCTTGGAATTGCGGATGTCGTTGTAGGAGTTGGTCTGCGCGCCATAGCCCCAGGTGTTCGCGACGCCGGCCACCGTGGTCGAGTGGCAGATGCGGGCCTGGTGGTCCACGCTGTTCGTGCCCCAGAAGGCCGCGAACTTGCGATACAGATAGGCGCCCTCATTGGAGAACTTGGCGCTGCCAAGCAGGAAGACCGAATCCGGGCCGGACTTCTGCCGGATCTCCATCATCTTCTCGCCGATCTCGGCCATCGCGGCGTCCCAGCTCATGCGCTGCCACTGGCCGCCCACGAGCTTCATCGGGAACTTGATGCGGCGGTCGCCATGGACCAGCTCACGCACCGAGGCGCCCTTGGCGCAATGCGTGCCGCGGTTGATCGGCGATTCCCAGGCGGGCTCCTGCCCGACCCAGACGCCGTTCTGCACCTCGGCCACCACCGTGCAGCCGACCGAGCAATGGGTGCAGATGTTCTTGACGCGGGTGACCGGCTGCTCGTGGTTGATCACGCCGGTCGCGGCACCCGAGGCTTCCGCCATGCGGGGCGCGATGCCGGCCAATGCCGCCACGCCAGCGCCGGCCAGGCCGGCCTGCTTGAGGAAGCCACGGCGATCGAGGCCGCCGGCAGAAAGGCCCTGATAGGCGGAGGCGAGGCGCTGCTTGGCGCGAACCCCGTCGGAGCGCTTGATGAGCATGGTGCGAATCTTTCCTGTGCTCAGGTTTCGTAGCGGTTGGTGCGGTAGAAGGCCTGCACCGAAGGCGAATTCGGCTGGTAGCGCGCGGCGGTGCGAGTGGCCGCATTCTCCTTGCGGGCGTCGCGCGCCGGCACGGAATCGGCGCGCTGCGCGAGCGCCGGCGTCACGGCCGCCGCCGCGGCGGCGGTGCCGAAGCCCAAGGTCTTGAGGAACCCACGGCGCTTGCCGGCCGTCTCCTGATCATTCGCCATGGCGATTCTCCTCTCCCAAAAACTCAGGCCGGCAGCTCGGCCGCGGCCAATTCCACATCCATCAGCGCGCGCCCCAATTCACCGACGGGCCGGTAGAACACCGCCGCCTGGGCCACGCACAAATCGCTGAAGCAGCGCATCGCCCAGGGGCGGATATGCCGCTGGAACATCGCATCGGCTTCCTCGGGCACGCCGCCGCGCAGCAGCCCGGCCATCACCTCGCAGAGGAAGGCGATGTGGTCCTCGGGCTCATGCACCCCGGCCGAGCGGGCGATGCCCAGGCGCTTGAGGTCGGAGCGCAGCTCGGCCAGCGGGCGCTCATGCAGGAAGCCGGTCAGGTAGTAGGAGGCGAAGGGCAGCAGCTCGCCGCGGCCCAGGCCGATGAAGAGGTCGTGATACTCGCGCTCCAGCGCGTCCGGCTTCGCCACGCGGGCGGCGGCGCCGAGTGCGCCGAGCGCGCGGCCGATGGGCGATTCATCCGCCGGCAACGCGGCGAGGCGGGCGAGCAAGGCGGGGTCCGGCACATCGCTCAGCAGGTGGCCGAGCAGGGCGTAGAGGTTGGCGCGGCCTTCGCGCAGCGGATCCGCCGCCTGGGACGAGGCGGCGGGCCAGAGGTCCGGGCGCAGGGCGTGGCGGGAGATGCCGGTGGCGGCCTCGATCTCGGGGACTCGCTCGGCGGGGATACCCTGTTGTTTCCAAAGGAAAACCGTGCGGCGCGCAACATTCAGCGCCGACTGGAAGGCTTCCATGCCCCCAGCCGCGGCGATTGCGGCGTCCAGCCCGCCTGTCTGTGTTCCCCGGTCCATTGACATGACAGTGCAGAAATCTTGCACCGCCGTCAACGGGGCGTGTCAAAAAGGTGTAAAGCGTTTTGGTCGGGTATCGAGTTCAGGCCGGAATCGCGCCGCCATGGCGGCGTCGCGGCGGCGGCTCGGATTCTTCCAGGGCGGGCGGCGGGGCCGGGAGGGGTGCCTCGCTCAGCCGAAGCGGGCTCGGCGGCAAGATGTCCTGATCGTCATGTGGCAGGGCCTCGGCCAGTGCCGGGGTTGGTTCGGGCGGGTCTTCGCCCTCAGGCAGGGATGATGCGGGCGCGGCGCCCTCGGCCAGGACGATGCCCTGCGGTTCCGCCGGTTTCTCCTCCTCGGGCTCCATCTCGCCGATGGCCTGGTTCACCAGCTTGCGCAGCGCCTCGCCCGTCTCGGCGAGCACGTTGCTGAAGCCATGGGGCAGGCCGCCGGGTGTGTTGAAATCCCAGGCGTAGTCGAGCGGGCTCATGTAGTCGCGGATCAGCGGATCGGCGAGCCAGGCCTTGCGGAGCGCGGCGGTCCGCAAGGCATGCGGCACGCCGGGCTTGAGAAACACGGAAAAATCGCTGCTGGCATCCAGCGTCTCGATGGGCGGCAGGGTCGAGATGTCGAATTCCGGCTCGGGCGCTGCTGCGGCTTCGGGCTCAGGCTGAGCCTCGAGAGACGGCACGGGTTCCGGCGAGAATTCCGGCTCGGGCAGCTCCTCGCCGCGCTTGCGGCGCGACCAGCGGCTGAGGAAGCCGAGCTTTTCCGCCTCGTCGGGCATCAGACGCGGCCCTTTCGGCCGAGCGAATCCGTGTCCTGCCGGTCCCGCTTGCGCTTGTGGAATTCGCGCTCGACATGGTGCGCGGCCACGAAGCTCGCCAGCAGCACGCGCAGGCCGGGCGGCATGGGCAGGGCCTCGACCAGGTCGGAGGGCGCTTCGGTGTAGATCTCGCCCTCGCCGGGATCCAGCGTGACGGCGCCCAGGCTCATCCCCTCGGGGCTGTCGCGCAGCACCACCCAGACGAGCGGTTCGGCGGCTTCCAGGTTTTCCTTGTAGTTGGGCGTATCCGTCCGGTGCAGCGTGATCTCGGCGGTGCCGGCGAAGAAGACCTCGCGGCCGTTTTCCTCGCGCAGCTTGGTCCAGGCGGGGACGGGGGGCGCCTCCTCCAGCACGGCGATGGCGCGCCAGACATGGGACTGCCAGATCGTCACGCCCGGCCGCCGCTCGGCCAGGATGGCGACCTGGATGGTGAGTTCGGGCGGCATGCTGGTGTCGGACTCGCTCACGCCGCCTTCTCCGCTTCCACCAGCGGCAATCCTGCGACGAGGTTCTGCGGCTTCATCCGCACCCTTTGCGCCGCATCCATCGCCAAGGCCAGGTAAACCGGCCGCCCCTGCGCGCGTTTCACCACCCGCGTCGAATCCTCGAACTCCAGCACGCCGAGCCAGAGGATGCGCGCGAGGTCGGCCTGCTTCACCTTCTTGCCGTCCCACAGCGCGTTGGCGATACGCGTGGCCTCCGCATCGAGGCCGACATGCCAGGTCCAGTTGCGGTCCTCGATCACGGGCACGGGCTTGATCCGCACCGTCTCGCCGAACATGTGGCGCGTGAAGCGTTCCAGCGCGCGGGCCAGGCCGAATTGGCCCTCACGCGATTCGGCGATGTCCAGCGCCAGGTCATGCGCGTCGGAGCGCGCCTTGTAGCCAGGGGCGTTTGCCTCGCTTAGCACGTCCAGCTCCACCTCGCGCGGGGGCGCGCCGGCCTCGGTGAGCAGGCGGCCGAGCGCGCCGAGGTCGCCATCGGCGTGCCGGGCATCCACCACCTCCTCATCGGCCAGCAGGGTTGCGCCCTGCGTGATGGCGGCGCGCTGGGTGCGGAAGAGGCATTCGGCGGCACGGAGCGTGAAGGCGTCACCCTCGCCCTCCATCGCCGCGCGGGCAACGAGGTGCGTCAGCATCTGCAGGAACAAGGGCGGGATGCCGCTGACATTGCCGCGGAACAGCTTGAGCCAGGCGGCTTCCAGCGTCGGCTCGGCTGCCACCTTGTCGCGGAAACCGAGGAAGACCTGCCAGTTCTCGGCGGCGTCGGGGTCCGCGAGGCCCGTGGGGTCCACCACCGCCAGCGGGTTGTCCATGAGGCGCGCATGCAGCGCGCGCTCGGCGTCGCAGGCCTCGGCGGGGGGCACCAGCTCGGGCCGGGCCAGGAAGGCGCGCCAGAGATCGGGCGTGGCACGCAGCCGCCCCTCCGCACCCAGGTCGCAGAGGTGGTGCCCTGAGGCGACCCAGAAATCACCGGGGGAAAGGAGCGTCATTTGCGGGCCTTGATGAGCGCGGTGAGGTCGGGGGAATCGGGTGGCGCGTCCTCCTCGACCTGGGAGATGGCGAAGACCGGCAGGGCGCCGAAATCATGATGCGGCGTCTCGCGCCGATGCAGCGTGCGGAAGGCCTCGCGGATCTCGCCGCCTTCGTCATGGCTGCGGTGCAGGGCGAAGACGGTGCCGGGCGGCTGGTCGCAGAGGGATTCGGCGAAGGCCAGTTCCTCGGCGGCCGCCGCGCGGGCGGCGTCACGGTCGGGCGCGCCGTGCTCGGCCTGGATATGCGCGGCCAGGGCTTCCAGCGCGGCCTCGCGCGCCTCGGGCGTGATTTCTGCCACTTCCACCAGGGTGGACCAGCCGAAACTGGCGAGGCCGAGGAAGCCACCACGAAAGGCCTGCTGCCGCTTGCCGGAAAGGGCCGCGGGCGCATCATCCCAGAACTGGAAACCGCCGGGCACCGCCCATTCGCCCGGTTCTGCGGCGGCCGGGAAGATCAGCGTATCCGAAGGGTCCAGCCGCAGCGTGCGGAGCATCAGGTGAGCGGCCATGTCTCGCGCCCCTCGTCGCGGTGCAGCACCAGGGCGGCGGTGTTGGGATCAATGCCGCGCTTCACGCCCTTCTCGCCCGCCGCTTCCTCCAGTCGGGCCAGGTATTTCTCGGCCACGCGGCGGGCGCCGCGGGCATTCCATTCATCCAGGTTCGCCATCAGGTGCCGCGCCCAGGCCTCGGTCAGCGCGGCCGGCGTCAGCTCCTCGAAGCCTTCCTCCTGCAGTGAGGTCTCGCCCGGATGCTCGCCGGGGGTGACGGATTCCGGCCAGACCAGGCGCAGCTCGAAGCCCACCACCATCCAGTCGGGGATGGCGTCGTCGGTGGCACCCTCCGGCAGCGCGAGGTGCATCCGCCCCACCACGCCGCCATTCACGGCCAGCGTGCCCGGCCAGCGCCAGGTGACCGGCAGCTCCGGCGGCGCGATGGCGGAAAGCGCATCGGCCAGCGCATTGGCGGCGGCGAGATAAGCCAGGCGCGCGGGGCCGAGCGGCCGGTCGGGCTCCAACACCACCGCCGCCTCGGCCCGGTTCAGCGCCCGCACCCAGACCAGCGTGCCCGCGCCGCTCGCGATGGGCGAGGCTCCCTCGGGCGCCAGCTCCACCGCGCGGGCCATGGCATCGCCGCCCTCGCGCAGCATGACGGGCGCGAAAAGGCTGGGCAGTGGCGGCAAGGCGTCACCGGTGTTCAAGGCTTGGGCTCCCCCCATCTATCCTGACTTGCGTGTAAGGATATAAGCGCCCGCAACGCCGCCGGGAAGGAAGCCACCCCCCAATGACCGCTTCGCGCATCGCCTTTGTCTGCTCCTGCGAGGACACGATGACGCTGGACGGCAAGGCCCTCGCCAAGGGCTGCGCCGCCCAGGGTGCGGAATTGCGCACGGCCGAGCACCTTTGCCGCAGCCAGATGGACCGCTTCCTCAAGGCGTTGGGCGAGAACCGTCCCGTCACCGTGGCCTGCACGCAGGAGGCGCCGCTCTTCACGCAGGAGGCGGAGGAGGTCGGCTTCACCGCCGCGCTCGATTTCGTGAATGTGCGCGAGCATGGCGGCTGGAGTGCCGAGGGCGCCGAGGCCGGGCCCAAGATGGCCGGGCTGCTGGCGGCCGCCGCCGTGCCGCTGCCGGGGATTTCGCTGGTCTCGATGACCAGCCAGGGCATCGCGCTCATCCTCGGCCGGGATGCCGTGGCGCTGGAGGCGGCGCGCGCGCTTTCCGACAAGCTCGACATCACCGTGCTGCTCACGGGCGAGGAGCCGGTGACGCCGGCCCGCCGCGTGGAATTCCCCGTGCTGCGCGGGCGCGCGCGGGCCGCCACAGGCTTCCTCGGCGACTTCACCGTCACGGTGGATGACACCGCGGCCGCCTCGCCCGCCTCGCGCGCCACCTATCTCTGGGGCGAGGGGAAGAACGGCACGCAAAGCCGCTGCGACGTGATCCTGGACCTCACGGGCCGCCCCGCGCTCTTCCACGAGACGCGCCAGGGCTATCTGCGCGCCGATCCGAATGACGCGGTGGCAGTGGCCAAGGCCATGGCGGCGGCGGGCGAGCTGGTCGGCACCTTCGACAAGCCGCGCTTCGTGAATTTCGAGCAGGGGCTCTGCGCCCATAGCCGCAACAAGAAGACCGGCTGCACCCGCTGCCTCGACCTCTGCCCAACCGGCGCCATCACGCCGAGTGGCAAGGATTGGGTGAACGTCTCCAACGAGATCTGCGCCGGCTGCGGCGCCTGTGCCGCCGTCTGCCCGACCGGCGCCATCCAATACGCCCTGCCCACCGCCGATGCGCTGACGCGGCGCATGCGCGCCATGCTGCTGGGCTTCGCCGAAGCCGGCGGGCGGGACCCCATCCTGCTGATCCATGACGACGCGCATGGCGAAGCGCTGATCGACGCGCTCTCCCGCCATGGCGAGGGCCTGCCGGCCCGCGTGCTGCCGATCCGGGTGAATGAGGTGAGCCAGCTCGATCTCTCGCTGCTGGCCGGCGCCTTCGCGTGGGGTGCCGCGGGCCTGCGCCTCCTGATGCCGGCGCGGCGCGGCCACGGGACGGAGGGCGTGTTCCGCAACCTCGACTACCTGAACACGGCGCTGGCCGGCATGGGGCTCGGCGCCCGCGCCGCCGCGATCGAGACGGATGATCCCTTCACGCTGGGCGAGGCGCTCGCTGGCCTCAAGCCGCTGCGCACCGGCTGGACGGCAGATTCCTTCCTCCCCCTCGGCGCCCCGCGCGAGGTGATGCGCCAGGCTTTCCGCGCCCTGCATGGCGCGAGCGGGGCCACGGCCGCGCAGGTCGCGATGCCGGAGAAGGCGCCCTTCGGCCTGGCGCGCGTGGACACGGAGGGCTGCACCCTCTGCCTCGCCTGCACCATGGTCTGCCCGACATCCGCCTTCACCGCGAACCCGGACACGCCGCAGCTGCGCTTCCTGGAGGATGCCTGTGTGCAATGCGGCCTCTGCGCCGTGACCTGCCCGGAGAAGGTGATCACGCTGGAGCCGCGCCTCAACTTCGCGCCCGAGGCCGCGCGCCCCGTCGTGGTGAAGGAGGAGCCGCCGGCGGAATGCCCCTCCTGCGGCAAGCTCTTCGGCATGAAGTCGAGCGTGGAGCGGGTGAAGGCCAAGCTCACCGCCTCCGGCCACTGGATGTTCCAGGACCCCAAGCGCCTCGCCATGCTCGACCTCTGCGAGGATTGCCGCGTGACGGCGGCGACCAACGCGGCCCTCGACCCCTATGCCACCACCGAGCGCCCGCCGACCAAGACGACCGAGGACTACCTGCGCGAGGCGGAGCGGGCGAAGAAGCTGAACTGAGCGGCTGGACCCGGGCGGCGCCCGGTTTCATGCTCGGCGCGACACGGGAGGAACCAGACCATGACCGCATTGCGCCGCCGCCCCCTGCTCGCCGCGCCCGCCCTGCTCGCCGCCGCGCCGGCACTCGCCCAGGCCCCTGCGCCCGCACCTCTGCCGCAGGCGCCGGGCTGGTTCCGCTTCCGCGTCGGCGGCTTCACCGTCACCACCATCTCGGACGGCTTCGCCCGCCGCAACATTGACGGCCTGGTGCTCAACGCGCCGGCCGAAACGGTGCGCGCGGTGCTGGCCGAATCCTTCCTGCCGACGGATCATTATATCGGCCCCTACAACGTCACCTTCGTGGACACCGGCCGGCTGCTGATCGCCTTCGATGCCGGCACGGGCGGGCAGCTGACGCCGACGGCCGGGCGCCTCGGCGCCAACATGGCGGCAGCGGGCCTGGACCCCGCCCGCGTCGGCCTTGTCATCGTGACCCATTGCCACCAAGACCACATCCACGGCCTCACCACCGCCGAGGGCCAGGCCGCCTTCCCCAATGCCGAGATCGCGATCGCCGCCGAGGAGTTCGGCTGGTGGAGCGAGGTGGGGAATGAGACGCGCAGCCCGCAGGGGCAGCGCGTGAACTTCGCCAATGTCGCGCGGCGCTTCGCGCCCTATCAGGGGCGCATCCGCCGCTTCGCGCCGGGCAGCGAGGTCTCGCCCGGCATCACCAGCGTGCCGGCCTTCGGGCATTCACCGGGCCACACCGTGTTCCGCGTCAGCGACGGCGCCGAGCAATTCCTGGTGCTGGCCGACATCACCCATCGGCCGGAGCTGTTCGCGCGCCGCCCGGACTACATCTCGCTCTTCGATTTCGACGGCGCGGCGGCCGCGGCCAGCCGGCGGCGCGTGCTCGACATGGCGGCGACGGACCGCGTTCGCGTCACCGGCTATCACTTCCCCTTCCCGGCGACCGGGCATCTCGCGCGCGAGGGCGAGGGGTATCGCTTTCATCGCGACGCCTGGGGCTGAATCGCAACACGGAGCGATAGCGGATCACGGTCTAGGCAAAGCCCAGCACCAACCGGTTCCGTCCAGCCGCGGAGCGGTATTCGCGCGATCTGGAGAAGCTCGTCACAAGCCCGAGGCCCAGGCCGCCGGGTTGGATCGCGTCCAGCGAGTCCGGCAGGGCAACGGGAGCCAGCTCTGTCAGGTCGAAGGGCTCCGCGTCATCCTCCACCGTCACCCGCAAGGGCGCGTCCTCGATCCGCACACGAATGGTGATGCCGGGGCCAGCCGCGGGGCGAGCATGCATGACGAGGTTGGCAACCACTTCCTCCAGGCAAAGCTGGATGGCGTAGAGTTGCCGTGCATCCAGCCCCAATCCCGCCGCCTCGGCTTCCACCCAGGCGGCAAGCCGCGGCATCTCCGCGAAACTGGCGCTGAGCTGCACCTCGCGCGCGGTCATGCCTGGGCCTGGGCCTCCGCCTCGGCCAGGTCATGCGCGACGGGGATGAGGGTGGTCGTCCCGCTCGTCACCAGCACTTCCTCCACCAGGGGGATGGGGCGGTAGAGCACCATGCGGCCTGCTTTGCTGCGCATGGACTTGGCCCCCATGATGAGGGTCCGCAGGCCCATCGAGGCCAGGAACTCCACCTCGCCCAGATCCACCACCACGGCCCGGTTGGCGGCGGTGACGGCGGCGAACTGCACGTCGATCTTCATCGCGCCCACGATGTCCAGCCGGCCCTTGAGGCGGATGACGGCGACGCCGGAGGGCAACTGGTCGAAGCTGATATCCACGAAAAATCCCCATGCTGGTCTTCCAGGCCCATAGAAGCAGCCCGGCCGCTTGGGGAGTGACAGTTTTGTGGCAGCTACCTCAGGGCGATTGGACCGCCATTTCGATCAGCCGGTCCGCCTCGCGCCGGTCCCGCCGGAACAGCGCCTGGCGGGCGTCGGAGATATAGGCCAGGCGCGGGTCGCGCATCGGCTGGTCGGCCAGAGCGGGCACGGTGCTGCGGGTCAGCAGGCGCGTCGCCGCGCGCTCCAGCAATTCGTTGGCGACGCCAAGCTGGCCGGCACGGATCGCAGTCTGCGCTTCCTTCAGCCATTCGCGGGGCCCGGCCAGCTCGCCCAGCGTGTCGATGCGGCGGCTGTCGCGGTTCTGCAGGGGCACGGAGGGCTCGCCCTGCCGCTGCATCTCGCGCTGCTGCTCGGCGATGCTGTCCTGCCGGGCGGCGCCGGGGTCGGGCCAGGATTGCGCGACGGCCGGGGCGGCCAGCAGCAGGGCAGCCACCCAGATCGGGGAGGCTCGCATGGCGCCGCTCCCGCCTCAGTAGCGCTGCAGGACGACCGGCGGCGGCGAGACCACCTGCGACTGGACCGGCACGCGCTCCTGCACGACGACGGGGGTGGGCGAGGGCGCGGTGTTGACCGTGCAGGCAGCGAGGAAGGGCAGGGCAAGCAGGGCGGCAAGGGGGACGGCGCGCATGATCGGATCCTCCGGCTGGGCAACCACGCTTGGCTGCCATCGCGGGGAGAACGCCGCATGGCCGGCTTAGGTTGCGCTGGCGGCTCAGCCCAAGCTGAGCAGGTCCTCGCCCGCGCGCTCAGCCAAGGCTGAGCGCGACAAGCATCACCGTGCCGATGACGATCCGATACCAGCCAAAGGGCGTGAAGCCGATGCGGCCGATCACCGCCAGCACCGCGCGCACCGTGACCAGCGCCACGACGAAGGCGGTGACGAAGCCGATCCCGATCTGGCCGAGCCCGTCCAGTGACAATTCGTTCCGCGCCTTGAGCAGCGAATAGGCCGCCGCCGCCAGCATGGTCGGGATGGCGAGGATGAAGCTGAACTCGGCCGCCGTCTTGCGATCCACGCCGCACAGCAGCGCCGTGATGATCGTGGCGCCCGAGCGCGAGGTGCCCGGGATCATCGCCAGCGCCTGGCCGAAGCCGATGAGGATGGCGGCCAGCGGCCCGATCTCGGGCACGGAGCGGATGGTGGGCACGCGGATCGTGCGCTCGATCAGGATGATCGCGATGCCACCCACGATGAGGGCCACGCTCACCACCCAGGGGTTGAACAGCAGCCCCGTGATCGTGCCGTGCAGCGTCGCGCCGATGATCATCGCGGGCAGGAAGGCGAGCGCGATGTTCACCGCGAAATAGCGCTCCGGCGTGCGCGGCTTCCACATGCCCAGCGCCACATCCAAGAGCTTGCGCCAGAACACGACAATGACGGCGAGGATGGCGCCGAGCTGGATCGAGATCTCGAAGACCTTGCCCGGCGGGCCCTGGAAGTTCAGCAACTCGCCCAGCAGGATCAGATGGCCGGTGGAGGAGATGGGGAGGAACTCGGTCAGCCCCTCCACCACGCCCATCAGGAAGGCGTCGAACATCAGCGTGTCTCCTGCTCGGCCAGCACCATGTCGTCGCGGTGGATCAGCTCGTCCCGCCCGCGCCAGCCGAGGATGGCCTCGATCTCGGCGCTGCGATGGCCCGCGATGCGCACCGCATCCGCCGCGTCATAGGCGGAGAGGCCGCGTGCCAGCTCGCGCCCCGCCTCGTCGCGCACGCTCAGCGGGTCCCCGCGCGAGAAATCGCCGGTCACCACGCGCACGCCGGCCGGCAGCAGGGAGCCGCCGCGTGTCAGCGCCCGCGCCGCGCCGGCATCCACCACCAGCACGCCCTGGGGCTGAAGGCTGCCGCCGATCCAGCGCTTGCGCGCCGTGCGCCCCTCGGGCGAGGCCAGGAACCAGGTACAGCGCTCGCCCTCGGACAGACGCTTCAGCGGGTGGGGCGCATGGCCCATCGCGATGGCCATGGCGCAGCCGGCGCCCGTCGCGATCCGCGCCGCGATCAGCTTGGTGCGCATGCCGCCGGAGGAATAGCCGGGCGGCGGCTCGCCCCCCATGGCCATGATCTCATCGGTCAGGCGCTCCACCACGGGCAGGTGCGCGGCCGCCGGGTCCTTGCGGGGGTCGGCGGTGTAGAGGCCATCAATGTCGGAAAACAGGATCAGCGCATCGGCCGAGATCATCTCGGCCACGCGGGCCGCCAGGCGGTCATTGTCGCCGAAGCGGATCTCGGCCGTTGCCACCGTGTCATTCTCGTTGATCACAGGCACGCAGCCGAGTTCGGCGAGCGTCGCCAGCGTGGCGCGGGCATTGAGGTAGCGGCGGCGATCCTCGCTATCCTCCAGCGTCAGCAGCAATTGCGCGGCGCGCAGCCCCTGGCCGGCCAGCGCCTGCTCCCAGGCGCCGGCGAGGCGGATCTGGCCGACGGCAGCAGCGGCCTGCTTCTCCTCCAGGCGCAGGGTCTTGCGCGTCAGGCCGAGCGTGCCGCGCGCCAAGGCGACGGCGCCGGAGGAGACAACGACCACCTCCGTCCCGCGCGCGCGGAAGGCCGCAATATCGGCCGCGACGGATTCGAGCCAGGCGTGACGCGGCTCCGCCGCCTCCACCAGCAGGGCGGAGCCGATTTTCACGACGATGCGGCGGGCGTTGGTGAGGGGCGACATGGCGGGTTTCTCTGCGGCTTTTGCGGCGGGGCGTCCAGCCTCCCCGCGGTCCCGGGCGAAACCCCTCGACACAACCGTGGCGTGTTCGCATCATCCGGCATGCGCGCTGTCCTGTTGACGACCCTCCTCGCCCTCGCCGCCTGTGAGGGCACATCGCCCCTCGCCAGCTTCCTGCCGAGCGCCGAGCCCGACCGTCTCGCCATCGCCGAGGCCGAGAGCGCCGAGACGGAGGATCAGGGCGAGGTGCTGCGCCTCGCCCTCGGCCGGCGCCGGGCCTCGGCCGTGCTGATCCAGCAGCAGGGCACGCGGCGCATGTGGCGCGCCCCTGGCGGCGTGGTGGTGGCGACCGACGGCGCCCGCGTGGTCGGCACCGCCGGCCTGCCGCAGATGGTGATGGGCACGCGCTTCGACGGCCCCGACCCGCTGGCGGACCCGCGCGCGCTGCTGGTCCGCTCCGCCGAGACGCGGCGCCTGGTGGACATCACCGGCGCCTCGCGCGATCCCTCCACCATGCGCTTCGGCCTTGCCTTCGATTGCCGGCTGCGCGCGGCCGAGACGGAGGATGGCTATATCCTGGTGGAGGAGCGCTGCCGCGTCCCCGGCCTCTCGCCCGTGGTGAACCGCTTCTGGGCCGAACGCGAGAGCGGCACCGTGGGCTATGCCGAGCAATGGATCGGCCCCGGCATCGGCCCGCTTGCGCTCGATTTCCAGCCCGCCGAATGAACGCGCTTTTTTCCCGCCTCATTTTGCGGTAAAATCGGATGTCGCCTCGGGGGAGGCGGCTTTGGGGGTTACCACCGTGTCGAGCGTCTTCCAGGCCAGCCGTCGGCGCTGGTTGGGGCTGATCGCGCTGTCCGCGCTGGCGGGCTGCGGCACCTCACGCGTGCCCACGCCCTCGGGCGTGCCGGGCATGGGCCCGGACATGCAGATGTCCTGCGTGCCCTATGCGCGCGCGCGCTCAGGCATCGAGCTGCGCGGCGATGCCTGGCAATGGTGGGATGCGGCGGCCGGGCGCTACACGCGCGCGCGCCGGCCCGCGCCGGGCAGCGTGATCGTGATGGCGCGCACCCGCCGCCTGCCCACGGGGCATGTGGCCGTCGTCTCCCGCGTCGTCTCCGCGCGGGAAATCCGGGTGGATCATGCGAATTGGGCGAGTGGCGCGGCACGGGGCCGGGTCGCGCAGGACCAGCCGGTGATGGACGTCTCGCCCGGCAATGACTGGTCGCAGATCCGCGTCTGGTATCCACGCATCAACGACTACGGCAACACGGTCTTCGCCGCGCACGGCTTCATCCTGCCACGGATGGAGATGGCCGCGCGCTGAAGCGTGATCCGCCGGCGCGGAATCCCACTTCAGCGGCTGCTGCCATCCCTGGCGTTGCCGCCAAGGATGGCCCGCCGCATGACGGGCCTTGCCGCCCTCAGGCGGCCTTTGCCATCTCGCGCAGCACGTAGTTCAGGATGCCGCCATTGCGGTAGTATTCCACCTCGTCGGCGGTATCCACGCGGCAGAGCACCTGCGTCTTCACCACGCTGCCATCGGCGCGCGTGATCACCATGTCCAGCATGCCGCGCGGCTTCAGGGTCTCGATGCCCAGGATGTTCACCTGCTCATCACCCTTGAGGCCGAGCGTCGTGCGGCTCTCGCCCTCCTGGAAGACCAGCGGCAGCACGCCCATGCCGACGAGATTTGAGCGGTGGATGCGCTCGAAGCTCTCGGCGATCACGGCCTTCACGCCGAGCAGGAAGGTGCCCTTGGCCGCCCAGTCGCGCGAGGAGCCGGTGCCGTATTCCTTGCCGCCAAACACGACCAGCGGCACGCCCTCCTCCTTGTAGCGCATCGCGACGTCGTAGATCGGCGCCACATCGCCCGAGGGGTAGTGCTTGCTGATGCCGCCCTCGATGCCGGGCACCATCTCGTTCTTGATGCGGATGTTGGCGAAGGTGCCGCGCATCATGACCTGGTGGTTGCCGCGGCGCGCGCCGTAGCTGTTGAAATCCGCCGGCCGGACCTGGTGTTCCAGCAGGTATTCGCCGGCCGGGCTGGTCTTGCGGATATTGCCGGCGGGCGAGATGTGGTCCGTCGTGATGCTGTCACCCAGGAGGCCCAGCACGCGCGCGCCCTGGATGGAGGCAAGCGGCTTAACGTCCATCGTCATGCCCTCGAAATAGGGCGGGTTCTGCACGTAGGTGGAGCCGCCATTCCAGCGATAGGTGTCGCTGCCGGCATCCACCTTGATGGCCTGCCACTGCGCCGGGCCCTTGAACACGTCGGAGTAGCGGGACATGAACATCTTGCGCGTCAGCACGCCATGGACGGTGTCGTTCACCTCCTCCTGCGTGGGCCAGATGTCAGCGAGCATGACGGGCTTGCCGTCGCTGCCGGTGCCGATCGGGTCCTTGCCCATGTCGAGCTTGACCGTGCCGGCCAGCGCATAGGCGACGACCAGCGGCGGCGAGGCGAGGTAGTTGGCGCGCACATTGGCGTGCACGCGGCCCTCGAAGTTGCGGTTGCCCGAGAGCACGCCGGCCACCACCAGCTTGTTGTCCTCGATGGCTTCCACCATCGCGTCCGGCAGCGGGCCGGAGTTGCCGATGCAGGTGGTGCAGCCATAGCCCACCGTCTGGAAGCCGATGGCGTCGAGGTCGGCCGAGAGGCCGGCGGCGTCCAGGTAGTCCGTCACGACCTGGCTGCCGGGGGCGAGCGAGGTCTTCACCCAGGGCTTCGGCGTCAGGCCGCGGGCGCGTGCCTTGCGCGCCACGAGGCCGGCGGCGACCAGCACATAGGGGTTGGAGGTGTTGGTGCAGGAGGTGATGGCCGCGATCACGACATCGCCATGGCCCAGGTCGAAATTGGCATCCGCCACCTTCACCCGCTTGTTCGCCTCGTCGCCCGGCACGCCCATGGCGCCGGCGGCGAGGTCCTTGGCGAAGGAGGCGCCGACATTGACCAGCGCCACGCGGTCCTGCGGGCGCTTCGGCCCGGCCATCGAGGGCTCGACCGTGCTGAGGTCGAGCTCCAGCGTGTCGGTGAAGACGGGGTCGGGCGTGCTCTCGTCGCGGAACATGCCCTGCGCCTTGCAGTATTCGCGCACGAGCTTGATGCGGTGCTCGTCACGGCCGGAGAGCGTGAGGTAGCTCAGCGTCATCTCGTCCACCGGGAAGAAGCCGCAGGTGGCGCCGTATTCGGGGGCCATGTTCGCGATGGTCGCGCGGTCGGCCAGCGGCATGTGCGCGAGGCCGGGGCCGAAGAACTCGACGAACTTGCCGACCACGCCCTTCTTGCGGAGCATCTGCGTGACCGTCAGCACCATGTCGGTGGCGGTCACACCCTCCTTCAGCTTGCCGGAGAGCTTGAAGCCGATCACGTCGGGGATGAGCATGGCGATGGGCTGGCCGAGCATCGCGGCCTCGGCCTCGATGCCGCCCACGCCCCAGCCCAGCACGCCCAGGCCGTTGATCATCGTGGTGTGGCTGTCCGTGCCGTAGCAGCTGTCGGGGTAGACGTAGGTCTCGCCGCCCACGCTGTTGGTCCAGACCACCTGGCCCAGATATTCCAGGTTCACCTGGTGGCAGATGCCGGTGCCGGGCGGGACCACACGGAAATTGTTGAAGGCCTCCTGGCCCCAGCGCAGGAACTCGTAGCGCTCGCCATTGCGCTCGAACTCGATGTCCACGTTCTTCTGCAGCGCGCTCGCGCTGCCCGAGACATCCACCATCACCGAGTGGTCAATGACGAGGTCCACCGGGACCAGCGGGTTCACGCGGCGCGGATCACCACCCAGGCTCAGCAGCGCGTCGCGCATGGCGGCGAGGTCCACGACGGCGGGGACGCCCGTGAAGTCCTGCAGCAGGATGCGGGCGGGCTTGAACGGGACTTCCTTTTCGGAATGGCCTTCCGCCACCCACTCGGCGATCGCCTTCGCGTCATCCACCGTGTAGCTGCGGCCGTTTTCGAAGCGCAGCACATTCTCCAGCAGCACCTTCAGCGAGAAGGGCAGGCGCGAGATGTCGCCGATCTGCTTGGCTGCTTCCGGCAGGCTGAAATAATGGTAGGTCTTGCCATCCACCGAGAGCTGGCGCGCCGTCTTGAGGGTATCGGTGCCGGTCATGCTTTTCTTCCTCACTCTTGCGCCGCGCGTTTAAGCATGGCCCTGTTGATTGGTCCATGGAGGCCACCCTGCTGCAAGCACAAGAATTGGCCTGTTGGCGGTCGGAACGATTGGTCTTCGCCGGCTTGTCCTTCGTGGTTTCACCGGGTGAGGCCTTGCTGCTGACGGGTGCCAATGGCGCGGGCAAATCCTCCCTGCTGCGGTTGCTGGCCGGATTGATTCCGGCCGCGGAAGGAAGCCTCGTCTGGGATGGCGCCGATTGCCTGGCGGATCCGGCGGCGCATGGCGCGCGGCTGCGCTACATCGGCCACCAGGACGCGCTGAAGCCCGCTTTGACCGCGCGCGAAAACCTTGATTTCTTCGCCCGCCTCTGGGGCGGCGAGGTGCCGGCGGCGCTGGACGCGCTCGGCCTCACGCCCCTGGCCGAGCTGCCGGCACGGGTGCTCTCCTCCGGGCAGAAGCGACGCTTGGCGCTGGCCCGCCTCGCGCTGGCGCCCGCGCGGCTCTGGCTGCTGGACGAGCCCTCGGTCGGGCTGGATGCGGCCTCGGTGGAGCGCCTGGCGCCGCTCTTTGCCGCGCACCGCGCCGCGGGCGGGATGATCCTCGCCGCGACCCACCTGCCCCTGCCCCTGCCGGATGCGCGGGAGCTCAGGCTGTGATGGCGCGACGTTGCCCCGCCGATTCAGCCCTCCGGGCCCTGCGGCCCTCCGGCCATCGGAGGGGGGGCCCCGCCGATTCAGCCCTCCGGGCCCTGCGGCCCTCCGGCCATCGGAGGGGAGGCCCCGCCGATTCAGCCCTCCGGGCCCTGCGGCCCTCCGGCCATCGGAGGGGAGGCCCCGCCGATTCAGCCCTCCGGGCCCTGCGGCCCTCCGGCCATCGGAGGGGGGGCGCGTGATCGCGCTCCTGCTCCGCGAGCTGCGCCTCGCCATCCGCCACCCGGCCGATACGCTCTCGGCCGTGATGTTCTTCGTGCTGGTGGCGGCGATGTTCCCCTTCGGCGTCGGCCCCTCGCCCGAGCTGCTGGCGCGGCTGGCGCCAGGCGTGCTGCTGGCGGCCGCCCTGCTTGCGGCCCTGCTGCCGCTCGACCGGCTGTTCGGCGCGGAGGCGGAGGATGGCTCGCTCGACCAGCTCCTGCTCTCCGGCCTGCCGCCGGCCGGCATCGCAGCCGTGAAGGCGCTGGGGCACTGGATCACCACCGGCATCCCGCTGGTGCTGGCCACGCCCCTCGCTGCCGCCCTGCTCAACCTGCCGACCGAGACCTGGCCGGCCGCGATGCTGGCACTTGGCCTCGCCTCGGCTATCCTCTCCGTCTTCGGCGCGGCGGGGGCGGCGCTGACGCTGGGCGCACGGCGCGGCGGCGTGCTGCTGCCGCTGCTGGTGCTGCCACTTTCCATCCCGGCGGTGATCTTCGGCGCGGCCGCCATCGAGGCCGCGGCGAACGGCCTGGAGGCCCGGCCCTATTTGCTGCTGGAAGCTGCGATCCTGACGCTGGCGGCGCCGCTCGCCCCGCTGGCGGCCGGGGCGGCCCTGCGCGGGGATTGACCCGGCACGCAGCCGGCGGGGCTTAGGGAGTGGGGCTTAGGCGGCGGTTAACCTTCATCCCATAGGACGGGAACGTTCTCAGTTGGATGGAGCAATCCCATGCGCCGCATTCTCACCCTCTCGGCCGTCGTCTGCCTGCTGGCCGGGCCCGCCTTCGGCGCGAGCACCCTGTGCGGGGGCCGCGTGGAGGTCCTGGCCGTCAGCCCGCAATGGCATGACCACGCCCCGGGCCGCGCCGCGACGGGGATCAGCGTCGCCGTCGCCAATCGCAGCGGCGAGGCGATCCTGCTGCAACCCGTGCTGATGACGGGCGGCGGGCGGCCGCAGATGGGCCTGCCCTTGATGCTGATGCGCCAGGGCCAGACGGTCTTTGCCCTCCGCCTGCCGCAGGAGCAATCGGCCGGCCTGCCGCCCGAGGCGCTGTTGCGCGGCCTCGGCGCTTCCTGCCGCATGGGCTGAGGCCCAAAACCAAAGACAGGGCCCCCGGCGGGGCCAATGGGGGGATCGCCCCGCCGGGGTTCGCCGCCGCGCCTGGGCTTGGGGGAAGGGGCGCGGCGACCTGCTCGGACGAGGCGCCATTCGGCGCCCGCCCTGAGGTCCAGGCCGGTCTCAGGCGCCGGAGCGGACCAGAACGCGGCAGGTGACCGTGGTGCCCGCGGCCAGGTCATGCGGCACGTTCAGCCCGCCCGTGCCGGAGGGATTGGCCAGCGTCGCCACGCCGATCTGGATCGGCTGCGACGTGCCCCAGGGACCGAGGCGGCGGCCATGCGGCCCACCGCCGCCGGGGATCACGATGTTGCGGCTGTCGCGGAAGGTCACCTCGATCTGCAACGACTGCTCCACCATGCTCTGGATGATCACGAAGTAGGAGACGGTGCTGCGCGTCGGGGTGGCCTGCGTGGTGCTGTAGAAGCTCGCCGCCTGCACCATGCCGTTGCAGTAGGAGTTGCCCTGGGCCGACGCCTCGGTCAGCGGCAGGGTGGCAAGGGCCGCGGCGGTCGCCAAGCCGGTGAGCAGCTGCTTTCTCATCTGGGTCGTTCCTTCTGGTCTGTCTCGGCTGGCAGGACCGCCCGTCCGATAAGCTCAAGCTAGGCTGCATCCCGGCCCCAGGCCAATCCGTTGCGGCAGAGCCGGCCATCGGCATCGCCTATCGTGAAGGCACCGCTTGCGGCATGTGTGCGTTCTATTTATGTTCCAAGATATGGCCAAGGACCGCATCCGCTTCACCTGCCAATCCTGCGGCGCCACCCACCCGAAGTGGCAGGGCCGCTGCGATGGTTGCGGCGAATGGAACACGCTGGTCGAGGAGAGCACGGCCCCGCGCTCGCCAGGGCCCGCCGGCAAGGCGCCACCAGGCCGGGGAATCAGCTTCGTCGGCCTGGCCGGCGAGAGCGCGCCGCCACCCCGCCACCTGACCGGCATCGCCGAGCTGGACCGCGTGCTGGGGGGCGGCTTCGTGCCGGCCTCGGCCGTGCTGGTGGGCGGTGATCCCGGCATCGGCAAATCCACCATCCTGCTCCAGGCCGCGGCCCGCATGGCGATGGGCGGCAAGCGCGTGCTCTACATCTCGGGTGAGGAGGCCGTGGCCCAGGTGCGCATGCGCGCGCGCCGGCTGGGCCTGGCCGATGCGCCCATGGCGCTGGCCGCCGCCTCCGCCTTGCGGGACATCCTGGCCAGCCTGGAGGCGGAGGATGAGGCGACGCTCGTCGTCATCGATTCCATTCAGACCATGTGGCTCGACGCGCTGGATTCCGCACCGGGGACCGTGGCCCAGGTCCGCACCTGCGCGGCCGAGCTGATCCGCTGCGCCAAGGCGCGCGGCTTCGCCCTCGTGCTGGTGGGGCATGTCACGAAGGAGGGCACGCTCGCCGGCCCGCGCGTCCTGGAGCACATGGTGGATGCCACGCTCTATTTCGAAGGCGATCGCGGCCATCAGTTCCGCATCCTGCGCGCCACCAAGAACCGCTTCGGCGCGACGGACGAGATCGGCGTCTTCGAGATGACCGAGGGCGGGCTGGTCGAGGTCTCCAACCCCTCCGCGCTGTTTCTCGCCGAGCGTCGCGGCAATATCTCGGGCTCGGCGGTCTTCGCGGGGCTCGAGGGCACGCGGCCGGTGCTGGTGGAGGTGCAGGCGCTGCTCTCGCCCAGCAATGGCGGCTCGCCCCGGCGGCAGGTGGTGGGCTGGGAGGGCGGGCGGCTCTCCATGTTGCTGGCCGTGCTGGAGGCGCGGGCGGGGCTCAGCTTCGGGCAATCCGACGTCTATCTGAACATCGCCGGCGGGCTGCGGATCAACGAGCCGGCGGCGGATCTGGCCGTGGCGGCGGCACTCACCTCCGCCATCACCGACCGGCCGACCGACCCGGATGCGGTCTATTTCGGCGAGGTCGGTCTCTCCGGCGAGATCCGCCAGGTCTCCCAGGCGGAGCAGCGACTGCGCGAGGCGCAGAAATTGGGCTTCTCCGCCGCCGTGCTGCCGCGCCGGGTGGCCCGCGGCAACAAGCCGCCCGCCGCCATCGAGGGCCTGCGCCTGACCGAGGTGGGCCACCTGGCCGACCTGGTGGCGCCCTTCGCGGCGGGAACCCTCAAGCGCGAGCGGGCGTAGGGTCGGGCGGCTCCTCCAGCCGGTCCAGCGGCAGGGTGAGGGTGATGTGCAGCCCCTCCGGCCGCCAGTCCAGCGTCTGGCGGGCTTCCAGCGCATGCGCGGTCGAGGCGAGCAGCATGGAGCCGAAGCCCATTTGCGCCGGCGGGCCCGCGATGGGCGGGCCGCCGCCTTCCTCCCAGTCGAGCCGCAACTCCCCGCCGGAAGATCGGGTGGTGATCCGCAGCCGGCCCTCGACGTGGGAAAGCGCGCCGTATTTGGCCGCGTTGGTGAGCCATTCATGCAGCACCAGGCCGAATTGCGGGACGCTCGCCGGGCGCAGCGGCACGTCCTCGCCCTCCAGCGTAATGCGCGCCGCCTCGCGGCCGAGATCATAGGCTTGGGACATGCGCCGGATCAGCCCGTGCAGCGTGGTCGCCGCGGCGCCGCGGTGAACCAGGTCATGCGCGGCGGTCAGCGCCATCACCCGCTCGCGCAGCTCGGCCGCGAAATCCCGCGCCTCGGGCCGGCGCGCGGCGGTCAGGCTGACGAGGCTGACGATCAGGGCGAAGCTGTTCTTGACGCGGTGCTCCATCTCACGCGCCACCAGCGCTTCATTGTCGCGCGCCGCGCGTTCGGCGGTGATGTCGGTGACGGAACCGACGATGCGGTCCACCACGCCATCGGCGCCGCGGTTGGCGATGGAACGGTGCCAGACCCAGATGTGGTGGCCCAGCCGGTGCCGCACGCGATACTCCAGCTCGAACCGGTCGCGTTCGCCGGCATGAAGCTGCGCCAGCGCCGCATCGAGCTGGGGCCGGTCCTCGGGATGCAGGCGGTCGAGCCACCATTCGCGCACCGGCGCGTCGCTCTCCTCACCGAGGATGGCGAGATGGCCACGGCTGCGGAGCACTGCATTCTCCAGCGGCCGGCACTCATAGATGCCGCCGGCGAAGGCCTCGGTCGCGATGCGGTAGCGGGCCTCGCTCTCCCCCAGCCGTTGCATCGCCGTCGCCCGGGCGGCCTCGGCGGCGCGCAGCCGGGCGGCCGCGTCATCCAGCTCCCGCACGCCGGAGGCGGTGGCGGGCGCGCCCGGCGCCAGCGCCGCGATGCCGGCCAGGACGCGGACGCTGACCCGCCGGGCGCCCCAGATCGAGCCCAGGACGAGGCAGGCGGCGGCCAGCGCCGGGAGGCCGAGCACGGCCTGCAGGTCCTGCCATGCGCTCGAGGCCGGCGCCGCGATGACCACGCCGTAGCCGCTGCGGGGGGCGCGGGCGGCCGCGATGGTGCTCAGCATGCCGTCATGGGTGGTGCTCCGCGGGACGACGCCGGCCCCGGATCCGGTCAGCACCGCCATGGTGCGCGGCAAGGCCGTGGCCCCCACGAATTCCTCCTCCGAGCGGGTGCGTGCGGCGACGCGGCCCTCCCGGTCCACCACCGCCGCGACCCAGCCCTCCGGCAGGCTTTGCGCCCGCAGCACCTGGCCGAAGCGGGTGGAGGGCACCAGCAGGGCGGCGAAACCCGGCGAGCCGACGCCCGCGAGGGACTGGATGGCCGCCACCGCGAAGCCGCCGCCGGGCAGCGGAATCAGGTTGGAAATCATGGCCCCCGGCGCGATTCGGGCGGATGCGCGCAACGCCTCGTCCAGGCCGACCGCGCCGGGCGCACGCTCGGGCCAGGCATCGGCTTCCGCGATGACACGGCCCTCGCCATCCAGCACGAGGGCGAGCCCAGGGCCTTCGACCACGGCCCGGATGGCCTGGCTCAGCGCGCGGGCGGCGACCAGGTCGCCGCCCTCCAGCGCGCCGACCAGCGTCCGCAGGGCGTATTCCACACGGGCGACGTCGCCATCCAGGGCGATGGCCATAGCGCGCGCGGTCTGCACCATCTGGTCGTTGAAGCGCGCCCGCTCGTGCCGGACGCCGTCGAGCGTGGCCAGCAGCGCGATAGCCACCAGCGGCAGCGCGACCAGGAGGACGACCCGCACCATCAGGCTTCGGAACGAGCGGCCCCCAGGGGCGGGCTTTGTGCTGTCGCGGAAGGTGGGCATGGACGTCAGGGAGGGGGTTCCTCGGGGGCAGCGGTGGACCGTCGGAGCGCCATCACAGGGCCCAACGCATGGAATGGCACAGGCTGCGCCAATGCATAACCGATATGAAAATGGATGACATGGCAAAAATCGTGACGCTGCCTTGTTCCGGGGCGGCAGGGCGGCTCAGGTGACAGGAATCGCCGCCCCGGCTACATGGCACCGCAGCATGACCTGGGCGGATGGCATCCTTCTCCTCGTGATGGTGGCCTCCGCCATCCTGTCGTTCCTGCGCGGCTTCGTGCGGGAGTTCCTGGGCATTGCCGCCTGGATCGGCGCGGCCCTGGCCGGATTCGCGCTGCTCGACCACATCAAGCCTTTCCTGGAAGGCACGATCGAACCCGACTGGCTGGCCGATGGCGTGGCCGTGGGCGGCGTCTTCCTGGTGGTGCTGGTGGTGCTGAAGCTGCTCATCCACGCATTGGCGGGCAGCGTGCAGCGCAGCCCTCTGGGGGGTGTGGATCGTTCGCTGGGGGCCATATTCGGTCTGGCGCGCGGCGCCTTCATCGCGGTCCTGGCCTATGTGCTCGCGGGGCTCTTCGTCCCCGCGATCGAGCGCTGGCCGGAACCCGTGCAGGAGGCCCGGGCGTTGCCCTATGTGGTGGATGGGGCCCGATGGGTTGTCGGCCTGATGCCGGAGGAGTATCGCCCCCGGATCGCCGCACCGCCGGAACGCCGCGTGCCCACGCAGGAGGACCTGATGCGTCCGCCTGCCAGAAACCGAAGCTGAAGGTCACTCCCATGCCCCTTCCTGGCCCCCCCCTTGGCGCAGCCGCCCCGGGCGATGACGACAAGTTCCATGAGGAATGCGGGGTCTTCGGGATCTGGCGGCACAAGGACGCGGCGGCGCTGACGGCACTCGGCCTGCACGCGCTGCAGCATCGCGGGCAGGAGGCCTCGGGCATCGTCACGCTGGACGATGCCGGCATGTTCCATTCGCACAAGGGCCTCGGCCTCGTCGGCGACATCTTCGGCGACGCCAAGGTGATGGCGGGCCTGCCCGGCCGCGCCGCCATCGGCCACAACCGCTACGCGACAACGGGCGAGACGGCGCTGCGCAACGTGCAGCCGCTGTTTGCCGATTTCGAGTTCGGCGGCTTCGCCGTCGGCCACAACGGCAACCTGACCAATGCCGTCGTGCTGAAGCGCGCCCTGGTGCGCCGCGGCTGCCTGTTCCAGTCCACGACGGACAGCGAGGTCTTCGTCCACCTCATCGCCATCAGCCTTTATTCCACCGTGCTGGACCGGCTGATTGACGCGCTGAAGCAGGTGCAGGGCGCCTATTCGCTGGTCGCTCTCCACAATGGCGCGCTGATCGGCGCGCGCGATCCGTTGGGCGTCCGCCCGCTGGTGCTGGGCCGCCTCAATGATGGCTGGGTGCTGGCGAGCGAGACCTGCGCGCTCGACATCGTCGGCGCCGAATTCGTGCGCGACATTGACGCGGGCGAGATCGTCATCATCGACGATGCCGGCATCCGCTCGGTGAAGCCTTTCCCGAAGGCGGAAAACCGCTTCTGCATCTTCGAATACATCTACTTCGCCCGGCCGGATTCCGTGGTCGAGGGCACGCCGGTCTATGAGACGCGCAAGCGCATCGGCGCCGAGCTGGCGCGCGAGAGCAATGTGGCGGCGGATGTGGTGGTGCCGGTGCCCGACAGCGGCGTGCCCGCCGCCATGGGCTATGCCGTGCAGGCCGGCATTCCCTTCGAGCTCGGCATCATCCGCAACCATTATGTCGGCCGCACCTTCATCGAGCCGACGGATCAGATCCGCCACCTCGGCGTGAAGCTCAAGCACAGCGCGAACCGCGCCATGCTGGAGGGCAAGCGCGTCATCCTGGTGGATGACAGCATCGTGCGCGGCACGACCTCCAAGAAGATCGTCGAGATGGTGCGCCAGGCGGGGGCCGCCGAAGTGCACATGCGCATCTCCTCGCCGCCCACCATCAATTCCTGCTTCTACGGCATTGATACGCCCGAGCGGACGGAGCTTCTGGCCGCGCAGCATGACCTGGCCGCCATGGCCAAGCTGATCGGCGTGGACAGCCTGGCCTTCATCTCGATTGACGGCCTCTACCGCGCCCTCGGCCGCGAGGGGCGCGACCCCGCCGCACCCGCCTATTGCGACGCCTGCTTCACCGGCGACTACGCGATCCCGCTCACCGATCGCACCGACAACACCGAGGCGCGCGGCAGCCTGCTCAAGGCCGGCGCTTGAGCATGCGGGGGCAGGTCGCGCTCGTCACCGGCGCGTCGCGCGGGATTGGCCGCGCCACCGCGCTGGCGCTGGCGGGCGCGGGCGTGCATGTCGTGCTCATGGCGCGCAGCCAGGGCGGGCTGGAGGAGACGGATGATCTCATCCGCGCCGCCGGCGGTTCCGCCACGCTGCTGCCGCTGGATTTCGTGAAGGAGGCTGACCAGCTCGACATGCTGGGCCCCTCGATCGTGCAGCGCTTCGGGCGGCTGGACATCCTCGTGCATGCGGCGGGCCTGCTGGCGAAGCTGACGCCGGCCGCGCATATCCCGCCGCGCGACTGGGGCGAGAGCCTGGCGGTGAACGCCACCGCCGCCTATCGCCTGATCCGCGCCTGCGACCCGCCTTTGCGCGCCGCCTCCGCCGGCCGCGCGCTGTTTCTGCATGACACGCATGTGGAGGAGCCCACGGCGTACTGGAGCCTCTACAGCAGCGCGAAGGCGGCACAGGCCAACCTCGTGCGCTGCTGGGCGACGGAGGTCGCGATGTCGCCGCTGCGGGTGGCGCTGGTGGAGCCGGGCCCCGTCGCCACCAAGCTGCGCGCGGCCGGCTTCCCGGGCGAGGACCCCACAAAGCTGCGCCAGCCGGAGGAGGTGGGGGCGGCGCTCCTGGCCCTGCTCGGCCAGGATTTTCCGCATGGCGCGACGCTGCCGATCTAGTTCGCCCACGAGAGTATTCGCGCGCACGGCGCGCGGCGCGCCGCGACCGTGCTGGCCGCAGGATCAGAAGGCCTGCGGCGCGCGATGCCGCCGCAAGAGGATCTGACCCATCAACTACCGCCACGCCTTCCACGCCGGGAACTTCGCCGACTGCATGAAGCACGCGCTGCTGGTCTGGCTGCTGCGCGCGCTGGCCCGCAAGGACGCGCCCTTCCGCGTGCTCGACACCCATGCCGGCATCGGCCGCTATGACCTCGCCAGCGACGAAGCGCAGCGCACCGGCGAATGGCAATCCGGCATCGGCCGGCTCACGGGCATCACCGAGGGGCCGCTGGCGGACTACCTGGCGCTGGTCCGCGCCGATGGCGGCTATCCCGGCTCGCCCGCGCTGGCGGCCGCGCTGCTCCGCCCGCAGGACCGCCTGGCCCTGGTCGAGCTGCATGAGGCGGACCACGCCACGCTGCGCGCGCTGTTCCGCCGCGATGCGCGCGTGGCCGTCCACAAGCGCGACGCCTTCGAGGCCGTGCGCGCGCTGACGCCCTTCCCGGAGAAGCGCGGCCTGGTCCTCATGGACCCGCCCTTCGAGCAGCCGGGCGAATATGAGCGGCTGACGGCGGCCATCATCGAGGTCTCGCGCCGCGCGCGGGGCCTGGTTCAGGCGGCCTGGTATCCGATCAAGGGCCGCGCGCCGGTGCGCGCGTTCCACACGGCGCTGGCCGAATCCGGAGTGCGCGACGTGGTGGCGGCCGAGTTGCACCTGCGCGAGCCGCTGGACGCCGCGCGCCTCAATGGCTGCGGCCTCATCATCGTCAATCCGCCCTATGGCTTCGAGGCGGCGGCCCGGTCCATGCTGGAGGCACTGCGCGAGGCATTGTCATGGGAGGCGGGAGCGGGATGGGCGCTGACGCGGATTTCCGATGAGTGAGGTCATCGTCTATGGCGCCGGCGCCTGGGGCACCGCGCTCGCCATCCATGCCGCGCGGCTCGGCCATGGTGTCACGCTCTGGGCGCGCGACGCGGCGCGGGCGGAGGAGATGCAGCGCGCACGGGTGAATGCGCGGCTGCTGCCGGGCGCAGCCTTCCCCGAGGCCTTGCGCGTCACGCATGAGCTGGCGCCGGGCGGTGCTGCGCTCGGCATCCTCGCCGTGCCGATGCAGCCGCTGCGCACCATGCTGGCCAGCCTGCCGCGCGGGTTGCCGCCGCTGCTGCTGGTCTGCAAGGGGCTGGAGGCGGACACGCTGCGCCTGCCGCTGGAGGTGCTGGCGGAAGCGCGGCCGGATCTTTCGGGCGGCATCCTCTCGGGCCCGAATTTCGCGCATGAGGTGGCGGCGGGGCTGCCGGCGGCGAGCGTCGTCGCGGCGCGCGATCCGGCGCTGGTGGCCGCCGCGCAGGGGCTGCTCTCGGGCCAGGCGCTCCGGCTCTATGGCAGCGAGGACGCGCTGGGCGTGCAATTGGGCGGCGCCGCGAAGAATGTGCTGGCCATCGCCGCCGGCATCTCGACCGGCGCGGGCCTCGGCGAGAATGCACGGGCGGCGCTGATCACACGCGGGCTGGCGGAATTGTCGCGCCTGGTCATCGGCCTCGGCGGCAAGGCGGAGACGGCGGCGGGGCTCTCGGGCCTGGGCGACCTCATCCTGACGGCGATGGGCCATTCCAGTCGCAACGCCTCGCTCGGCTTCGCGCTGGGGCGGGGGATGACGCTGGCCCAGGCGCTGGCCGGGCGCGCCGGCGTGACCGAGGGCATCGCCACCGCGCCGGCGCTGCTGGACCGCGCGCGCGCGGCCGGGGTGGAGTTGCCGATCTGCGCGGCCGTCGTGGCGATGCTGCAAGGGCGGCTCGACGTGCAGGGCGCGCTGGCTGCGCTGATGGCGCGGCCGCTGCGGGGGGAATGAATTTAACGCCCTCAGGCGCCGGGCGCGGCCTCCGGCCGCTTGGCTTCGCCGCGCGGCTGTCGTGCTGGATGATGCGGGCGGTTGGGCGGCGCCGGCTGCCTTGCGGCCGGATTCTTCGAGGGTGGCGAAGCTTCTGGTGGTCTCCCGCCGGCCCGACCTCACAGATACTTCCCGCGCTCCAGGATCTCGAGCGTGTATTCCTTGTAGCTCATGCCCAGTTCCTCGGCCCGGGCCAGCCGCCGCAAGGCCACTTCGCGCGGCGGGGTCTTCCACGCCTTCTTGTGGGCGCGGCGCCAGACCCAGCTGCGCCAGGCGGTCCCTTCATCCTCAAGCGGCGGACCGCCATTGTGGCCGATGCTGGTCATATCAGGCATTTTCCACTAAATTGGTCACATGTCCACCATGATGTCAGACCTCGATGATCTCCTCGCGCGCCGCCTCCGGCGCGAGCGGGAGGCGCGCGGCTGGTCCATCGCCGCGCTGGCCGCCGAATCCGGGGTCTCGCGCGCCATGATCAGCAAGATTGAGCGCGCCGAGGCGAGTCCGACGGCGGCCCTGCTGGGCCGCCTTTCGGGCGCATTGGGGCTGACCATCTCCGCCCTGCTGGCGCGGGCCGAGGGCGATGCGGGGGGTGGGCGCGTCTCGCGCGCCGCCACGCAGCAGTGCTGGACCGATCCCGGCACCGGCTATCGCCGCCGCGCCCTCTCACCGCCAGGCGCCGAGCCCGAGCTGGTGCAGGTGGAATTGCCGCCCGGTGCGCGCATCGCCTATCCGGCGGCCTCCTACCGTTTCCTGCGGGGACAGGTGGTCTGGCTGGAGAGCGGCGCGCTGGTGATCCGCGAGGGCGAGGAGGCAACGACGCTCGGCCCCGGCGATGCTCTGGCCAATGACCTGACAACGCCGCGCGACTGCGAATTCCACAACCCCTCCGCCACCGAGGAATGCCGCTACATCGTCACCCTCAGCCGGCGCTGAGGGCGCGGCCGATTCACGCCCTTGGCGAAGCCGCCAAAGGCGATCGGCTGATCGCTGCGCGGCCGATTCACGCCCTTGGCGAAGCCGCCAAAGGCGATCGGCTGATCGCTGCGCGGCCGATTCACGCCCTTGGCGAAGCCGCCAAAGGCGATCGGACGCTATGGCAGCTTCGTCGTCTGCGCGATCGCCAGCAGCCCCTTGGGCCGCGGGCGGGAGGCCTTCTCGGCGATGCCGGAGAGGCCCTCGCGCCGGCGCAGTTCGGCCCAGACCTCACCCGGCGTGATGCCGGCATCCACCAGCAGCAGCATGAGGTGGTAGAGCACATCGGCGGATTCGCTGATGGTGGCCGGGCGGTTGCGCGCGACGGCCTCGATCACCAGCTCGACCGCTTCCTCACCCAGCTTCTGCGCGACCTTCTGCGTGCCGCGCGCGATCAGCCGCGCGGAGTGCGACACCGCGGCATCGCCGACGAGGCGGCGCGATTCGATGGTGGCCCAGAGGCGGTCCAACACCGCGGCGTCGCCATCCTCGGGCAGTTCGAGCGGCTTGAGATGCGCGGCCTCGGCCTTCAGCACGGCCTTGCGGATGCGCGTCTTCTTGGCCGGGATGTTCTTCGGCACCGGGAGCTTCCCGGCCTTCACCGGCTTCGCCGCCTTGGTGACCTTGGCCGGCTTTGCGGCCTTCTTCTTCGTGGCCTTCGCCATCACGCCATCTCCCGGACACGGCGCACGGGCAGCCCCGCCGCCGCCAAGGCATCCTTGGCCTGTTCGATGCGGAACACGCCATCGTGAAACACGCTCGCCGCCAGCAGGCCGGTGGCGCCGGCCCGCGCGCCCTCGACGAAGTGATCGAGCGCACCGACCCCGCCCGAGGCCACCACCGGCACGCGCACCGCCGCCACCACGCGGCGCAGCAGCTCAAGGTCGAAGCCCTGCTTCGTGCCGTCGCGGTCCATCGAGGTCAGCAGGATCTCGCCCGCGCCCAGGCTCGCCATGCGGCGCGCCCAGTCCACGGCGTCGAGCCCTGTCTCGCGGCGGCCGCCATGGGTGAAGATTTCCCAGCGGCCCTCCGCCACCTTTTTCGCATCCACGGCCACGACGATGCATTGGCTGCCGAAGGCCTCGGCCGCGCGCTTCACCAGGTCGGGATCCGCCACGGCGGCGCTGTTGATGCTCGCCTTGTCGGCGCCGGCCAGCAGCAGCTTGCGGATATCCTCCACGCTGCGCACGCCGCCGCCCACGGTCAGCGGGATGAAGACCTGTGCGGCGGTGCGGGAGACGACGTCATACATCGTGTCCCGGTTCTCATGCGTCGCGCCGATGTCGAGGAAGGTCAGCTCGTCCGCGCCTTGCGCGTCATAGGCGCGGGCCTGCTCCACCGGATCGCCCGCGTCACGCAGTGCGACGAAGTTCACGCCCTTCACGACGCGGCCTTCCTTCACATCGAGGCAGGGAATGATGCGGAGCGCGAGCACGGATGAATTCCCGGTTTGTCCAGGTATCCGGATGATCCTGGGGGAACGCGATTGGGGCGTTTTTGGCGAGGCGTCAAGCGACGCTTTGATGGAAGGCGGGTGACGCGCCGGGCGTCAGCCGCGCCGCACTTCGAAATGCGTCTTTGTCGCGCGCATGAAGCCGGCACCCTCATAGAAGCGCCAGGTGGAGCCCTGGCGCGAGCCGGTGGCCAGCATCACCTTGTAGCAATCGGCATCCCAAGCGGCCTCCACGGCGGCGGCCAGCACCGCACGGCCGAGGCCCTGCCCGCGATGCGCCGCATGGGTGACGACATTCTCGATGACGCCGAAGCTGCGGGCCCCGCGCGTGATGTTGGGCACGATCACGAGCATGCAACTGGAGACCAGCCTGCCCTCCCGCTCCGCGACGATGAGGCGGATCAGCTCGGAGTCCAGCATCGCCTGCCACGCCGTGGCGGCCATCGCCTCGGGCACGCGCGGATCATTCGGGTTGAGGTGCTGATAGAGGTCGAGCATCCCCGCCAGATCGGACGGGGCAGCAGTGCGGATCACGCGGCTGCCAGGGCCAGCGCCTCGGCGGGGAGGATCCGCCCGTCATAGAGTGCGCGGCCCAGGATGCAGCCGGAAATCCCATCCCCCGCCACCGCCTTCAGCGCCGTGAGATCGGCCAGAGAGGCGACGCCGCCCGAGGCGATGACGGGCGTGTCCAGCGCCATGGCGAGCGCGCGCGTCTGCTCGACATTCACGCCGCTCAGCATGCCGTCGCGGTCAATGTCGGTGTAGATGATGGCCGCCGCCCCCGCATCCTCCAGCCGCAGCGCGAGATCGCGCGCCGGGAGCGTGCTGGTCTCGGCCCAGCCCTCTGTCGCCACCATGCCGCCGCGCGCATCAATGCCCACGACGACGCGGCCCGGGAAATGCCGGCAGGCCTCGCGCACGAAATGCGGGTCCTTCACGGCGGCGGAGCCCAGGATGACGCGCGTGACGCCGCCCTCCAGCCAGGCCTCCACCGTCGGCATGTTGCGGATGCCGCCACCGAGCTGCACCGGGTTGGGGCTGGCGGCGAGGATGCGCGCCACCGCCTCCGCATTGGCGGGCTTGCCGGCGAAGGCGCCATCCAGGTCCACGACGTGCAGCCATTTGAAGCCGTCGGCCGCGAAGGCGCAGGCCTGCTCGGCCGGGTCCTCGGCATAGACCGTGGCCTGCGCCATGTCGCCGCGCTGCAGCCGCACGACGCGTCCCTGCTTGAGGTCAATGGCGGGGTAGAGGGTGAAGCCGCTCACGTCTTGATCTGTCCCAATGCATCGGCGGTGCTGCGGCCGTGCTGCGGCTCCAGCAGGCGGTAGTAGAAATAGCCGGCCACCGTCTCGCCGCCGACGCGCGCATAGGCGGGATGGCTGCCCCAGCGCACATAGCCCAGCCGCTCGAACAGCGTGATCGCGGTGTCCTGCGTGGCGCGCACATCGAGGTTCAGCACGCGGATGCCCATGGCGGCCGCCCGCTCCTCGACACGGCGCACCAGCAGACGCGCCAGGCCGAAGCCGCGCGCATAGGGCGCGATGAAGGCGTGGGTGAGTTGGGCCGCGAAGCCCTGCGCTTCGTTGTTGCGGGGCGGGCGGACCATCTGCGCGCTGCCCACCACCTGGCCATCCAACCGGGCCACGAAGAATTCGCGCTCGGGCACCAGCATCACGCCGCGGAAATGGCGCTCCAGGGCAGAGCGGCTTTGCGCCTCCACCCAGCCGAAGCCGCCGCCTTCGACGATCGCCGCGTTGGTCGCCTCGCAAAGGTCGGCCAGGTCATGCGGGTCGAGCATGTCCACCCGTTCCACCTCCAGGCGATGGACGACGGCCGGCCCGGCGGGGAGCGACTCGGTATTCATGGCGTCCACCGGAGGAAATTGGCGAGGATGCGCAGGCCGACGCCGGCGCTCTTCTCGACATGGAATTGCGTGCCGACGACATTGCCGCGCCCGAGGATGGCCGGCACCGGCCCGCCGTAATCGGTGGTGGCGAGCACATCCGCCGCCTCGCCGCCGCGCCAGGCGTAGGAGTGCACGAAATAGGCGTGGTCGCCGGGCAGCAGCCCTTCCAGGACCGGATGCGCGCCGGGCGTGAAGTCGAGCGTGTTCCAGCCCATCTGCGGCAGGGGCAGGGGGGTGCCGTCCGGGGCGCGGGGGTCCATCGCCGCCACCTCGCCGGGCAGCCAGGCGAGGCCGGGGGTGGCGCCATGCTCCAGCCCGCGCTCGGCCAGCAATTGCAGGCCGACGCAAATGCCGAGGAAGGGCTTCCGGTGCACCTGCACCTGCTCATAGAGCGCGCCCACCATGCCCTCCAGCGCATCCAGCCCTGCGCGGCAGGCGGCGAAGGCGCCCTGGCCGGGCAGCACGATGCGGTCGGCGTGGATCAGCGTCTCCGGCTCGCGCGTGACCTCGACCGTGATCGGGCCATCGGCGGCGCGTTCCAGCGCCCGGCAGACGGAAGCGAGGTTGCCCGAGCCGGGATCAATGACCGAGACCCTCATCGCGCCACCTCACCCGCATAGAGCGGCAGCAGCCGCGGCTCGGCCTGGAGCAGCCGGGCCAGCGCGCCCTCCGCGTCATGCGCCTGCACCACATGCGCGAGGCGCCAGCCGCGGCGCGCCAGCGTCCAGCGGCGCAGATCCTGCCCCTGGAAGCCCAGCAGCAGATGCGCGGCGATGGCCAGCGCGATGCCATAGGGGTCGGGCAGCAGGTTCAGCACGACCAGGCCGACCAGCACCACCAGGCCCACCATCCAGGCGCGATGCAGGAAGAGCCAGAAGGGCCCGAACAGGAAGGCCCAGAAGGAGAACCCCTCGGGAATCAACACCGGTGGCTTGCCAAGCCCCGTCGCGAGGCCCGTGGGGGGGACCGAGCCGCGGCCGGCGCCGGGGGGGAGGTGGACGGTCCAGCTCCGCATCAGGCCTCCAGCACACCCTTGGTGGAGGGGATGGCGCCCAACTGGCGCGGATCGGGCTCGACGGCCATGCGGAGCGCGCGGGCGAAGGATTTGAAGCAGGCCTCGGCGATATGGTGCGCGTTGGTGCCGGCCTTCTGGGTGATGTGGCAGGTCAGGCCCGCATTCATCACGAGCGCGCGGAAGAACTCCTCGAACAGCTCCGTGTCCATTTCGCCCACCTTGTCGCGGGTGAAGGTGACACTCCAGGCGAGGAAGGGGCGGCCGGAGATATCAATGGCGCATTCGGCCAGCGCCTCGTCCATCGGCATCAGGCAATGGCCGAAGCGGGTGATGCCGCGCTTCTCGCCGAGCGCCGCCTTGATGGCCTGGCCCAGCACGATGCCGCAATCCTCGGCCGTGTGGTGGAAATCAATGTGCAGGTCGCCCTTCGCCGTCAGCGCCAGGTCCAGCAGGGCGTGGCGTGTCAGCGCGTGCAGCATGTGGTCGAGGAAGCCGATGCCGGTCGTGATATCGGCGCGGCCGGTGCCGTCCAGGTCGAGCCGGGCGGTGATGTCCGTCTCGGCGGTCTTGCGGGCGATCTCGGCGCGGCGGGTCAAGGGCTGCATGGGCGCACCTCTAATCCTGTCAGCGCGAGAAGACCAGCACCGGGAGGCCATGCTATCCGGGCGGCCATGACAGGCATGGACGACCGGCGCCCCTGCGCCTTCCTCGACCGCGACGGCGTGCTGATCGAGGACACCGGCTACCCGCACCGGATCGAGGAGGTGCGCTGGATCCCCGGCGTGATGGCGGCCCTGCGCCGGCTGAACGCGGCGGGGCTCGCGGTCTGCATCGTCACCAACCAGGCGGGCGTGGCGCGGGGCTATTATGACGAGGCGGCGGTGGGCCGCCTGCATCACTGGATGGCGGGCGAGGCGCGGACGGCCGGCGCCCGGCTGGATGGCTTCGCCTATTGCCCCTTCCACGAGGCGGCGGAGGTCGAGCGCTATCGGCGCCCCAGCCCGCGCCGCAAACCGGAGCCCGGCATGATCGAGGATTGGCTCGCGCATTTCCCGCTGCGGCGGGAAGGGAGCTTCCTGATCGGCGATCGCGAGACGGACATGCAGGCCGCCGCCGCCGCGGGCATTCCCGGCCATCTCTTTCCGGGCGATGATCTGGACGCCTTCATCGCCGCCATCCTCAAGGGGAACTGACCTTGGACTTCCTTGCGCCCGCCTATCTCTGGGTCAAATCCTTCCACCTCATGGCCGTGATGGCCTGGATGGCGGGGCTGTTCTACCTGCCGCGCCTCTATGTCTATCACTGCGAAATCCCGCAGGGCGGGGGCGTTGAGCATGAGCGCTTCAAGAAGATGGAGCGCCTGCTGCTGCGCGCCATCATGAACCCCAGCATGATCGTCACCTGGCTGCTCGGGCTGATGCTGGTGATGACGCCCGGCGTCGTGTCCTGGACCTCGGGCTGGTGGCACGTGAAGCTGCTCTGCGTGCTGGCGATGACCTGGTTCCACATGTACCTGGCCAAGCACCGCAAGGCCTTCGAGCGCGACGAGCGGCTCTTCCCGCAGCGCCACTGGCGCTATATGAACGAGGTGCCGACGCTGCTCATGATCGTCATCGTCATCATGGTCATCGTGAAGCCGTTCTGAGGGCGACAAAGACGGCGGTTGACGCGGGGGCCGCGCCTCCCTAGGTTCCCTGCGTCGGTCGCCCTGGCCGATCCCTCCCTCCCGATCGCCGAATCCGCCCGCAGTGACCGCGTGGCGCGAATCTCGGGGCCCCAATCATATCGCCCCCGGTGATCCCCCTCTGCGACCTATCTCTCGGATGCTTCATGCACCTCTCTGAACTCAAGGCGAAAACGCCGCCCGACCTCCTCGCCTTCGCGGAGGAGCTGGGCGTCGAGAACGCCTCCATCCTGCGCAAGCAGGACATCATGTTCGCCATCCTCAAGACCTTCGCCGACAATGACCAGGCGATCTATGGCGAAGGCACGCTGGAAATCCTCAGCGACGGCTTCGGCTACCTGCGCAGCCCCCAGGCGAATTTCCTCCCCGGCCCCGACGACATCTATGTCAGCCCCGCCCAGGTGCGCCGCTTCGGCCTGCGGACCGGTGACACGGTGGAAGGCCAGATCCGCGCGCCCAAGGATGGCGAGCGATACTTCGCCATGCTCAAGGTGAACGCGGTCAATTTCGAGCCGCCCGAGGCGCTGCGCCACCGCATCAACTTCGACAATTTGACGCCGCTCTACCCGACCCGTCGCCTCAAGATGGAGATCGAGGGGCAGGAGACGCCGAAGGGCGTCCAGAAGGACAACACGCACCGCGTGATTGACCTGATCGCGCCGATCGGCATGGGCCAGCGCGCGCTGATCGTGGCCCCGCCGCGCACCGGCAAGACGGTGATGCTGCAATCCATCGCGAAATCCATCACCGCGAACCACCCCGACGTCTTCCTCATGGTGCTGCTGATTGACGAGCGGCCCGAGGAAGTGACGGACATGGCGCGCACCGTGCGCGGCGAGGTCGTGGCCTCCACCTTCGACGAGCCGGCGACGCGCCACGTGCAGGTGACGGAGATGGTGCTGGAGAAGGCCAAGCGCCTGGTCGAGCACAAACGGGACGTCGTGATCCTGCTCGACTCGATCACGCGCCTGGGCCGCGCCTACAACTCGGTCGTGCCCTCCTCCGGCAAGGTGCTGACGGGTGGCGTGGACGCCAATGCGCTGCAGCGGCCGAAGCGCTTCTTCGGCGCCGCGCGCAACATCGAGGAAGGCGGTTCGCTGACCATCATCGCGACGGCCCTGATCGACACGGGCAGCCGCATGGACGAGGTGATCTTCGAAGAGTTCAAGGGCACCGGCAATTCCGAGCTGATCCTGGACCGCAAGCTCTCCGACAAGCGCGTCTTCCCCGCCATCGACATCACCAAGTCCGGCACCCGCAAGGAAGAGCTGCTGGTGGAGCGTGGCACGCTCAGCAAGATGTGGGTGCTGCGCCGTATCCTGAACCCGATGGGCACGCAGGACGCGATGGAATTCCTGACCGACAAGCTGAAATACAGCAAGACGAACCAGGATTTCTTCGACGCGATGAATACCTAGTTCTGGCCGGCGGCGATGCGCGCGAGTTGCGCGCGCTCTTCGGGCCGAAGGCCTTGGGCGCCGGGGCAGTCAGGGCTCAGCATGCGCGCGGCGAGGGTCGCGCGGTGCGGGCCGAGATCCCGCCCATGCGGTGGTTGTGCTCCGATTTGGGCGATTACGCCGCGTGCCATGTGCGGTGGGTGTTCGGCACCGCAGGCCAGTCTGCCCAGAAGGTCAGCGACCCGACTCGGATTTACCGTATCGGTCGGTGTCAAGGACCCGGTGGCACCCTCGGTTTCCTCCCAGACTTTAGGCTCGAGCAAAACTGAGAGACGCCGCTGCGCAGAGTTGCGGCGCGCACCATGGGGAATTTGAAGCAACCACGCCTTGACTGCTTCTGCCCAAGATCCGTAGCGCACACACGAACCGTTCGATGAAAAGCGCTCCGAACAAGGCGGCTCTCGGTGGTACTTAAGCCGATTAAGTGACGCGTCTGAAGTATCGGCCGGCAAGCTCAGCAGCATCCAGACATTAAAGTCCCCAAGCTCTGCGCCCTGCATCTCGGTCCCCCAGACATCGGCACCCTGCATATGCGACCCGGAAAGGTCAACGCCCCACATCTGCGACCCAGATAGGTCAACGCCCTGCATCTCCGCAGCTCGGAGATTTGCGCCCCGCATCACTGCAAAGGAAAGGTCAGCACCCTGCATACGTGCAAGGGTTAAGAGGGCACCCTGCATGCTAGCATATGGTAGAAAGGCGCCCTGCATCTCCGCCCTGATGAGGTTTACGCCCTGCATCTGCGCGTCAAAGAGATTGGCGCCGTTCAAATGCGCCCGCGAAAGATCGGCACCCTGCATCTCCGCCTTCCTGAGATCCGCACCCTGCAACTGCGTCCAAGAAAGGTTCGCACCCTGCAGCTTCGCGCCTGTGAGGACCGCGCCCTGCATCTCCGCCTGTGCTAGGTTAGCTCCTCGCAGGATGCCCCCTGTCAAATCAGCCCCACGAAGATCCGCGCGGCTGAGTTCCGCGAAGCGAAGATCGCGGCCGCGCAAAACCCGCGTTCGGCCGATCTGATCGCGCCGTTCTTCGGGCGTATCTGTCCAGGTCTTGCGCTCCGCTTCGGTCAGGAACACCTCATCCAGCAGGATCAGCCGCCTTGTGAAGGGGCTGGTGGCTCGCTGCGTGACCTCATGGGTCGGACCATCGAAGAGCGGGGCGCGGATGGCGTTCAGGCCGCCGCTCTGTGGATCCTCGCCCGGGATGACGGCGAGAATCCAGGAGATGCCCAGCACAGCGAGGCTGCCCGTCACAACAAGGCCAATGCGGCGCCACCGCGCGCCTTCGCCCTGGGGAAAGGGCCAGAGCCACCAGAGAATCACCACATCCGCCGTGACCAGCAACTGGTGCCAGAGGGTGATGAGTTCCGTGTGGTGCGGCAGGAAACGAATCTGGAAAAACAGCAGCAGTACGAGCGGCGCCAGCACCAGCGTCACGACCACCATGAGCCAGAGCGCAAAGCTGCGGTTTCCAAACCGATCTGCCGCCATGCGTTGCGCGACGGAGAAGGAATCCAGCCGCCGCAGCGCCAACTCGCGATGCTCGCTGCCCTCTGGCGTCTCCCTCTCAACCGCGTCGAGGAAGGCGTTGACCTTGGCGGCCATCAACTGAAGCTGCGCCAGCAGATAAAAATGCATCACCACGAAGATGGCCGGCGCCGCCACATAGAAGCCGAGCAAGGGCAGTTCGACCGAGAGGATGGGCACCCGCACCGGGTCTTCCAGGAACAGCACGCGATGCGTCGTCGAGCCGACCAGCGCGGCCAGGGTGATCATGATGGTCAGGAAGAAGAACCATTGCGCCGCCTCGCGCTTCGCCGCCTCATTGGCGGCGTCGCCCAGCGCTTTGAGGTCCGTCTCGACTGGTGGCTTCGGCGGCTTTTTGGGGTAGTGACGAATGGTCGGGCGGGGTCGGGGCACAGGACGTCTCGTGTTTCGGGCAGCCTAGCTGCGTGGCGCTTGCCATCGCACGCAATTTCTTTTCGCCAGACGCACCCCATCTTCCCGCCATCTTTCGCTTGAAGGATGATGACGTGTTGCGGGAGAATCGTTTCGTGATCAGGCTCGGCCTGTTTTCGGGTTTGGGGCTCATGCTTCTGCTCACGGCCTGCGCCACGGGGCAGACCCCGCAGGAAAGCGGCTGGGCGGTCTCCCGTGGCGGCTATGTCGGCGGCGGGGCGGGCTGGGGTTTCACCCGGCAACCCGCTGCCAATCATCCCGGCAACTGACACTTCCTCGAAGGAATTATCCCATGCGCAAGCTTCTTCTTCCTTTCGGCCTCGTTGCCGCGCTCGGCACTGCCGCCTGCACCAACCCCAATGACCCCGCCCAGCGGGCCGCTGGCGGCGGTCTGATCGGCGCCGGCGCCGGTGCGGCGATCGGCGCCATTGCCGGCGGCGGCCAGGGTGCCGCCATCGGCGCGCTGACCGGGGGCGCGGTGGGGGCCGCGACCGGCGTCATCACGACGCCGCAGAACCGGGGCAACAGGTAGGCGCTTGAGCGCGAAGCTATTGGCGGCCGCGAGCTTCGCGGCCGCCGTCCATGCCACGCATCGCCGCAAGGGTGCCGCGGCCGAGCCCTACATCAACCATCCGCTGGAAGTGGCCCAGATCCTCGCCGAGCATGACGCGCCGGAGGCGGCCATCATCGCCGCCCTGCTGCACGACACGGTGGAGGACAGCGACAACGACCCCGAGCCGGTGACGCTGGAAGCCCTGGCCGCGCGCTTCGGGCCCGAGGTGGCCGGCATCGTCGCCGAGGTCTCCGATGACAAGAGCCTGCCCAAGGAAATGCGCAAGGCTCTGCAGATCTCGCAGGCGCCGAAGAAATCCAATGCTGCCAAGATGGTGAAGCTGGCGGACAAGATCTCCAACCTGCGCGCCATCGTGACCGCGCCGCCGGCCTCCTGGAACCATGCGCGGCGCGTCGAATATGTCGGCTGGGCGGGGCGCGTGGCGGCCGGTCTGCGCGGCGTGAATCCCGCGATCGAGGCGCTGTTCGACCGGACTTACCAGAACGCCATGGCGGAGTTGGCGCGGGAGGCCCCATGAACCTCGCACTGGTCCATGCGCTGGAGCGCGCCACGCTCAACGCGCTGCCCTCGCCGCGCGTCGTCTTCGATGGCCCCTTCGTGGTGCGCAGCTTCCTGGGCGGGACGGGGCGCGCGAATGCCGCCTGCTCGCTTGACCCGGCGCCCGATCCGGATCTGGCCGCGCGCGTGGCCCGCGTGGCAGCGCATTACCGGCGCCTTGGCATGACGCCGCGTTTCCGATCCGCGCCGCTCGATCCACCAGGCCTTGAGGCGCTGCTGCGTGCCGGCAAGTGGGCGGAGGCGGATGAAAGCCATGTCACCCATGGCCGCGTGGACCCACAGGCGGACCCCGCGATCCGGATCCTCTCCGCGCCCGATGCCACTTGGTTCGACGTGCTCGGCACAGTGGAATACCAGTCCGCCGCGCGAAGGACGGAGAAGCAGGAGGCGGTGCCACTCTTTGCCATTCCGGCCGTCTGGCTCGTGCTGGAGGAGGAGGATCAGGCCGCGGCGGCCATGTCGGCCACCTGCGATGGGAGGTTTACCGGGATCTTCGATCTCGCGGTGCGGCCGGAATTCCGCCGCCGCGGGTTGGCCCAGCGCATGATCCGCGCGGCGGCCGCCTGGGGCCAGGGGCTGGGGGCGGAGACCTGCTTTGCGCAGGTGGCCATCACGAACAAGGCCTCCGTGGCGCTCCAGGCGGGGCTGGGGCTCACAGAGGCCTATCGCTACCGCTACTTCGTGCTGCGCTGACCGATCAGCGCAGCACCTCTCAGGGCAGCAGCACCGTGCTGCCCGTGGTCTTGCGCGCTTCCAGGTCCCGATGCGCCTGGGCGGCATCCTTCAGCGCGTAGCGCTGGTTGATCTGCAGCTTCACCGCGCCGGACTTCACCACGTCGAAGAGTTCGGCCGCGACATGCTCGAGGTCGCCGCGCTTCATCGTGTAGGAGCCGAGGGTGGGCCGCGTCAGGTAGAGCGAGCCCTTGGCGGCCAGGATGCCGATGTCGATCGGCGGCACGGCGCCCGAGGCATTGCCGTAGCTGACCATCATGCCGAGCGGCGCCAGACAGTCGAGCGAGGCGGTGAAGGTGTCGCGCCCCACGCTGTCATAGACCACGGGCAGCATGGCGCCGCCGGTGATGCGCTTGACGGCGGCGGGCAGGTCTTCGCCGGAAAGGACCACATGGTCGCAGCCATTGGCGCGGGCGAGTTCCGCCTTGGCTTCCGTACTGACCGTGCCGATCACGGTGCAGCCCAGCGCCTTCGCCCATTGCACCATGATGAGGCCGACGCCGCCGGCCGCCGCATGGACCAGGATCGTCTCACCCGCCTTCACGCGGTAGGTGCTGCGAAGCAGGTACTGCGCCGTCATGCCCTGGAGCATCATCGAGGCCGCCTGCTCGAAGCTGATGCCCGCGGGGATCTTCACGAGGCGGTCGGCCTTGTTGGTGCGCGCCTCGGCATAGGCCCCCATTGGGCCGGAGGCATAGGCGACGCTGTCCCCCACCGCGACTTCGGTGACACCCTCGCCGATCGCTTCCACGATGCCGGCCCCCTCCATGCCGATCGTGAAGGGCAGCGAGGGCGCCTTGTAGAGGCCAGTGCGGAAATACACGTCGATGTAGTTCAGCCCCACCGCCTTCTGACGGATCAGCGCCTCGCCCGGCTTCGGGTGCGGCAGGGGGACCTCCTCCCACAGCAATTTCTCGGGGCCGCCGTATTCATGGACGCGGATGGCGTGGTTCATGGAGGAGTTCCTGGTTCAGATGAGGGGGGATGGCAGATTGAGCGTCCGCGCCTCGAGGGCGAGGAGATAGCGCTTCGTCTCGGGGCCATCCAGGCCGGAATAGCCGCCAATCGCACCATTGGCGGCGACCACGCGGTGGCATGGAATGATGATCGGGATCGGGTTTCGGCCATTGGCCTGGCCCACGGCGCGAGGGTGTGAAGCGACCTCACGCGCGACGTCGGCATAGGAGCGTGTCTCGCCGGCCGGGATCGCGCGCAGGGCGGACCAGACGCGGCGCTGGTAGGGCGTGCCGTGCGGGGCGAGCGGGAGCTGGAAATGCGCGCGCTTGCCGTCGAAATAGTCGTGCAGCTGGTCCCGCGCCTCGCGCAGCAGGGGTGTCGCCTCCTGCTCGCTGCCGCGGCCCCAGTCGAGCGCGACGATGGCCCCGTCCTCCTCCGAGAGCGTGACCTCCCCAAGCGGGGTGTGGAGCGAAAGTTGCGGCATGTTTCCCTATGTTGCGCAGGTGACGCGATGCAGCACCCACAGGGGGTGTGCGTCAAGCATCCCCTCCCTTCCCCCGCTGCCCCCGCTTGCTACATGGGGGTTGAACATCACCCGAAGGAGGCCGCATGGCCGAGGCAGACCCCCCGCCCTATTTCGAGGCGCATGTCTTCGTTTGCTGCAACAGGCGGCCGGACGGACACAAGCGCGGCAGCTGCGCGGCGGCGGGCAGCGAGGCGCTGCGCGACTACATGAAGGCACGCGCGAAGGAACTCGGCCTCAAGGGCGTGCGCATCAACCAGGCCGGCTGCCTTGATCGCTGCGAGTTCGGGCCGACCTTGGTCATCTACCCCGAGGGCATCTGGTATCAGGTGCGCACGCGCGAGGACGTGGATGAAGTGTTGCAGGCGCACCTCGTGGCCGGCGGGCGTGCCTCGCGGCTGATGCTGACCGAGAAAGACGTGGTCCCGGCCAAGACGTGACCGTGATCTTCGCGCTGGCTACGGGGGCAGGGCGCTCGGCCGTGGCGGTGATGCGGCTCTCGGGGGCAGGGACGGCCGCGGTGCTGGGGGCGCTGGCCGGCCCGCTGCCGGCGCCACGCCGGGCAAGCCTTCGGCTGCTGCGCCATGCCGGCGTGGAGTTGGACCGGGCGTTGGTGCTCTGGTTTCCGGCTCCCGGCAGTTATACGGGCGAGGACAGCGCGGAGTTGCACCTGCATGGCGGGCCAGCGGTGATCGCGGCCGTGGCCGATGCGCTGGCCGCGCTGGGCGCGCGCCCGGCCGAGCCCGGCGAGTTCACCCGCCGCGCCTTCCTGCATGGACGCATGGACCTGACGGCCGCCGAGGGCATCGCCGACCTGATCTCCGCCGAGACGGAGGCGCAGCGGCGCCAGGCGCTCCGCCAGGCCGAGGGCGGGCTGGCCGCGCGACATGCGGGCTGGGCGCAGCGCCTGACCCAGCTGCTGGCCCGGCAGGAGGCTTTCATCGAATTCGAGGAGGAGGACCTGCCCGGCGATCTGGACTCAAGGGTGGAGGCGGATGCGGCCGCCCTGCGCGCCGAAATTCAAGCGATGCTGGCCGAGGGCGACCGCGGCGAGAAACTACGGGAGGGGCTGACCATCGCCATCCTGGGTGCGCCCAATGCGGGTAAATCCTCGCTGCTGAATGCGCTGGTCGGGCGCGAAGCGGCGATCGTCTCGGCGCGCGCGGGCACCACGCGGGACGTGGTGGAGGTGCGGATGATCCTGGCCGGCGTGCCGGTCACGCTGGCCGACACGGCGGGCTTGCGCGAGGCGTCGGACGAGATCGAGGCAGAGGGGATCCGCCGTGCGCTGGCACGGGCCGAGACGGCGGATCTGCGGCTGCTGGTCTTCGCGGCCGATGCACCACCGGATGCAGCCACTCTGGCGCTGTTGGGGGCGGATGCGCTGGCGGTGCTGAACAAGGCGGACCTGCCGCATGCGGCGCTGCCCGAGGCGCTGGCCGTCTCAGCCCGCACGGGCGCGGGGCTGGCGGCGCTGCGGCAGCGGCTTGAGGCGGCGGCGGCGGCGCGGGCTGGCCTCGCGGATGGCGCCGTGCTGACGCGCCCGCGCCACCGCGCGGCGCTCAGCGAGGCGGTGGAGGAGTTGGCGCGCCTGCCGGCGGCCGGTCTGCCGGAGCTCCGCGCCGAGGCTCTGCGCCGCGCGTTGCGCGCGCTGGGCCGCCTGACCGGGCGCGTGGATGTGGAGCAGGTGCTGGACGTGGTGTTCGGCGAATTCTGCATCGGCAAGTGATGCCGCGATGAATCGCGCTGTCGTGCTGGCGCTGCTATAGGCCGCCGCATGTGGGATATGCGGTTCGATGTGATCGTGGTGGGCGGCGGCCATGCGGGCTGCGAGGCGGCGGCGGCGGCGGCGCGCTGTGGCGCGCAGACGCTGCTGCTGACGCATGATCCGGCCAAGCTCGGCGAGATGTCGTGCAACCCGGCCATCGGGGGCGTCGGCAAGGGACACCTGGTGCGAGAAGTGGACGCGCTGGACGGGCTGATGGGCCGCGCGGCCGATGCGGCAGGCATCCATTTCAAGCTGCTTAACCGCAGCAAGGGTCCCGCCGTTCGCGGCCCCCGTGCCCAGGCGGACCGGCGCCTGTATCGCAAAGCCATCCAGGCCCTGCTGGCGGAGACGGCGGGCCTCACCATCCTGGGCGAACCGGCCGAGGATCTGGTCATGGAGGATGGGCGACTGCAAGGCGTGGTGACGGGCAAGGGCCGGCGCATCGCGTGCGGCGCGCTCGTCATCACGACCGGTACCTTCCTGCGCGGCGTGATCCATATCGGCGAGCAGCGCATCCCGGCCGGCCGCGTGGGCGAGGCGCCTGCCGTCGGGCTGGCACTCGCGCTGGAGCGGCTCGGCCTGCCGCTCGCCCGGTTGAAGACGGGCACGCCGCCGCGCCTGGACGGCCGGACCATCGACTGGGCGAGCCTCGAGATGCAGCCGGGCGATGCGGAGCCCGAGCCGCTGTCCTGGATGACGGAGGCGATCACCAACCGCCAGGTGGAGTGCGGCATCACCCACACCACGGCGCGCACGCATGAGATCATTCGCGGCAGCCTGCATCTCTCGGCCGTCTATGGCGGCCGCATCGAGGGCGTGGGGCCGCGTTATTGCCCTTCGGTCGAGGACAAGGTGGTGCGCTTCGCGTCGCGCGAGCGGCACCAGATTTTCCTGGAGCCCGAGGGGCTGGATGACCCCACGGTCTATCCCAATGGCATCTCGACCAGCCTTCCCGAAGAAGTGCAAAGCGCGATGATCGCCAGCATCCCGGGCCTGGAGCGGGCGGTCATCCTGCGGCCCGGCTACGCGATCGAATACGACCATGTGGACCCGCGCGCGCTCGGCCCCACACTCGAATGCAGGGCGCTGCCTGGCCTGTTCCTGGCCGGGCAGATCAATGGCACCACCGGTTATGAAGAGGCCGCGGCCCAGGGGCTGCTGGCGGGGGTGAACGCCGCCCATAGGGCGGGCGGCGGCGCGGCACCCGCCACCCTCAGCCGCGCCGAGGCCTATCTCGGCGTACTGATGGATGACCTGACATTGCAGGGGGTGAGCGAGCCTTACCGCATGCTGACAGCACGGTCCGAGTATCGCCTCAGCCTGCGCGCCGACAATGCCGGCATGCGATTGACCGAGAAGGGCATCGCCTGGGGCTGCGTGGGTGCGGCCCGCGCCACGCTGCACCGCGCCTTCGCCGCCGATGTGGCCAATGCGATGCAGCGCGCCCGCGCTGATGGCGCGACACCCGCCGCCTATGCCGCGGCAGGGGTCGCGGTGAACCAGGATGGCCGCTGGCGCAGCGCGCTCGACACGCTGGCCTTGCCGGCCATGTCGGCTGAGGCGGCCGAGCGCCTCTTCCCCTGGCTGCGCGACCTGCCGAAGCGCGTGCGCGCCTATGTCGAGGCCGAAGCGCTCTACGGCCCCTACCTCGCCCGCCAGGAGGGCGAGCGCGCGCTGCTGGAGCGTGAAGAAGCGCTGGCCATCCCGCCGGATGTGGACTTCGCCGCGATTGCCGGCCTGTCCAACGAAATGCGGGACCGGCTCCAGCGCTCCCGCCCCACCACGCTGGGCAGCGCTGGGCGTCTGCCGGGCATCACGCCGGCGGCCATCGCCGCACTCGCGGTCCATCTCCGGCGAGGTGTTTCACGTGAAACAGCCTGACCTGCCCACCCTCGATGTTTCACGTGAAACAGAGACGCGGCTGCGGGAATACCTCAGGCTGCTGCTCGCCTGGAACGCGAAGATCAACCTGATCGCCGCCGCGCCCGCGGAAGACGCCTGGCACCGGCACATTCTGGATTCCTGGCAACTCCTGCCCCTCCTGCCGGCTGGCCCGCTCGCGGATATCGGTTCCGGCGGCGGCCTGCCCGGCCTCGTCATCGCCATCGGCCGCGAGCAGGAGACGCACCTCGTCGAGTCCGACCGGCGCAAATGCGCCTTCCTGATGGAGGCGGCGCGTGCGCTCGGCCTCGCGCATGTGCGGGTGCATCCGGCGCGAATCGAAGCCGCGCGCCTGCCCAAGGTGCCGGTGCTCACTGCCCGCGCCTTGGCGCCGCTAGACACCCTGCTGGGGCATGCCGCGCAAATCCTCGCCCCCGGCGGCGTTGCGGTGTTTTTGAAGGGCCGAAACGTCGAGACGGAGTTGACGGCCGCCGCGCCGCATTGGCTTATGCAAACGGAGCGGTTCCAAAGCCGCACCGACGCGCAAGCGACCATCCTCCGCCTCAGCGAGATACGCCCTGCCGGTGTCTGACCCCGCCACCTTCCGCATTCTTGCCCTGGCCAACCAGAAGGGTGGCGTCGGCAAGACCACCACGGCCGTGAACCTGGCCGCAGCGCTCGCCGCACGGCAGCGTGTGGTGCTGATCGACCTCGACCCCCAGGGCAACGCCTCCACGGGCCTCGGCATTGCGCGCGCCGCCCGGGGGGCCGGCAGCTACGCCATGCTGGTCGAGGGCCGCCCGCTGGCCGAAGTGTTGCGCCCCACCGCCATCCCCAACCTCTCCATTATCCCGGCCGACCCCAACCTCGCCGGTGGCGAGCTGGAGCTGGTGGACCTCGCTCACCGCGAAACCCGTCTGCGCGACGCGCTGGAGAAGGGTGCGGCCGCGCTGAAGGGCGTCGAATGGATCCTGCTGGACTGCCCGCCCTCGCTCGGCCTTCTGACCCTCAACGGGCTGGTGGCCGCCGAGTCCGTCATGGTCCCGCTCCAGGCCGAGTTCTACGCCCTCGAAGGCGTGTCCCAGATCATCCAGACGCTGGAGCGCGTCCGCGCCGGCTTCAACCCGAAGCTACGGCTGGACGGCATCGTGCTCACCATGTTCGACCGCCGGAACAACCTGGCCGAGGCGGTGGCGCAGGATGTGCGCGGCTTCTTCAAGTCCCAGGTGTACGACACGGTGATCCCGCGCAACGTCCGCGTCTCCGAGGCGCCGTCCCACGGCCTGCCCGTCACCTTCTACGATCCGCGCTCCCCTGGCGCCGAGGCCTATACCCGCCTCGCCGCCGAGTTCCTGCGCCGCCACCGCGCCCGGCTGCGCGAGCTGGCGAAGAATGATCTGGAGCGCGAATCCTGATCCGTGTTGAGTGTGACCATCCGGGGCTGAAGCCCAGGATGGCCGAGGAGGCCGCCCGATGACCAAACCCCCCGCCCTCGGCCGCGGCCTCTCCGCCCTGCTGGGCGACGCCGCCGCCGCCAGCCCCAGCGCGGCCGGCCTGCGCACCCTGCAGGTCAGCGCCATGGAGCCCGGCCCCTTCCAGCCGCGCGAGGCGATGGACGAGGCGGCCCTGGCTGAGCTCGCCGCCTCGATCCGCGAGCATGGCGTGTTGCAGCCCATCCTGGTGCGCCCCGCGAAGTCCAAGCCCAACCGCTACCAGATCATCGGAGGCGAGCGCCGTTGGCGCGCGGCCCAGGCGGCCGGCCTGCACGAGGTGCCGGCGCTGGTGCGCGAATTCTCCGACCGTGAGGCGATGGCCGCCGGCCTTGTCGAGAACCTGCAGCGCCAGGACCTCAACCCCCTGGAGGAGGCCGAGGGGTATGGCCGCCTCACCGAGCAGTTCGGCCTGACGCAGGAGGCGCTGGCCCGCGCCGTCGGCAAGAGCCGCCCGCATGTCGCCAACACGCTGCGCCTGCTGAACCTGCCCGAGCGCGTGCGCGACCTGCTGCGCGAGGGCGCGCTCACCGCCGGCCATGCGCGGGCACTCCTCACCGCCAAGGACCCCGTGGCGCTGGCGCTCCAGGTGGTGGATCGCGGGTTGAACGTCCGCCAGGCGGAAGCCCTGGCCGCGGCGAAGAACGTCGGCCCCGCGCCACGCCAGCCGAAGTCCGACGCCGAAACCCGCGCGCTGGAGCGCAAGATCACCGGCCATCTCGGCCTCAAGGTCACCATCCGCCACGGCGCGCGCGGCGGACAGGTCATCCTCGCCTACAAGGACCTCGACCAGCTCGACGGGCTCGTACGCCTGCTCACGAAATGATGGCGGCGTGCGCGAGGTCGCTCAGCGTGTTCATGCGTGGCCCATGGAATTCCTCGGACTGACGCGTGTTCGACAGGAAGGCGAAGGATACGCCCGATTGCGGATCGCCCCAGCAATAGGAAGAACCCACGCCGCCATGGCCGAAGGTGCCGGGATGCGCGATGTCCCCCAGGCCGCGGATGGCGGGCGTCTCGCCCCTGAGATGCGGGCCAAGGCCGCGATGCATCGGCATCCCGTTGTATTCGTCCGGCCGGTCGCCGGTGTAATTGCGAATGGCGTAGCCGACCATCCGCGGTGAGAGGATGCGACGGCCCGCCACGGCACCGCCATGGATCAGCGCCTGGTAGAAGGCCACCATGGCGCGCGCGGTGCCATAGCCCCCGCCACCCGGGACGCCCGCCGCCAGGAAGGCCGCCGTGCCCTCCGGCATGCGCACGGATCCATCCACGTCATGCATGTCCGCCGTGCGGCCCTGCATCTCCGCCGGCACGCCCACGAACAGCTCTCCATCGAGGCCAAGCGGCGCGACGACCCGGCGCCGGAGATAGGCCCGGTGGTCCTCTCCGGTCACGGAACGGATCACCGCAGCCGCCACCCAATGCGCCGCCGCTGGATGGTAGCGGACGGTGCTGCCGGGCTCCCATTCCAGGTTGAAGTTGCAGACCAGCTCGCGCAGCAGCGCCGGGTCCTCCCAAGCGGCCGGCGGGATCTCGGCACTGGGGAAGCCGGCCTGGTGGGTCAGCAGCTCGATGAAGGTGATGCCGCCCTTCCCGCCCGCCTCGAAGCCCGGCAGGTGCTGGGCGATCGTATCGGTCAGGCGCAGCCGGCCTTCTTCCGCCAGCGCCCAAAGCCCGGCGGCCGTGATCACCTTCGTGTTGGAGTAGAGCAGCCAGAGCGAGCCGTCGCTCGCCGGCACGCCGTGGCGCGCCGCGCCGAAGCTGCGGAAGAAGGCGAGCTTGCCGTGCCGAGCGAGCGCCACCTGCGCGCCGGGATGGTACCCGGCCGCGATGTCCGCCTCGATCCGCGCGCAGAGAAGGTCGAGCTTGGCGGGGTCCAGGCCAAGTTCGGCGGGGCTGGCGCTGGGCAGCGGGAAGGCGTCGGTCATAGGGCGGTTCCTCGGGTTTCCCGGCCATTACGCCAGAGGCGCCGGCGCTTGCCAAACCGCCCCCGCCCTCGCCTACACTCGCCACCAAGGGCGCCCCGGAACGCAAGGCTCGCCCATTGGAGGAGTATTCATGTCCATCACCCGCCGGGCGGCGCTCAGCCTGCCCTTCGGCCTGCCATGGCTGGCCCAGGCCCAACCAGCATCCTCCTTCCCGGACCGCGCGGTGCGCTACATCGTCCCCTTCACCCCCGCCGGCCTGACCGACATCATGGCGCGCCTGGTGGCACAGAAGCTGGGCGAGGCCTGGGGCAAGCCCGTGGTGGTGGAGAACCGCGCCGGCGGAAATGCCCTGATCGGCGCCGACGCCGCCGCCAAAGCCCCGCCGGATGGGCACACGCTGCTGGCCATCACGCTGACCCATGCGGTGAATGTCAGCCTCTTCCCCAATGCGCCCTACGATCTGATGCGCGATTTCACGCCGGTCTCGGTTCTGGGCTCGTTGCCGCTCGTCGTCGTGGTCAACGCCAACAATCCGGCCCGTTCCCTGGGCGACCTCATCGCCCAGGCGCGCTCACGCGTGCTGAATGGCGGCTCCTCCGGCAATGGCTCGCCCCCGCATCTGGGGCTGGAACTGTTCCGGCGCGTTTCCGGCGGGGGCGGCAACATCACCCATGTGCCCTATCGCGGCGGCGCGCCGGGCGTCACCGACCTTGTGGCCGGCAATCTGGACTTCATGGTCTCGAACCTGCCCGAATGCCTCGCGCAGATTCAGGGCGGGCGCTTGCGCGGCCTGGCCGTCACCAGCCCCACGCGCCACCGTCTCGTGCCCGACATCCCGACCGTGCTGGAGGCCAATGCGCCGGACCTGCAAATGACCAACTGGACAGCCATGCTCACCAACAGCGCCGTGCCGCGCCCCGTGCTGGCGGAGATCGTCCGTGCCACCCAAACCGCCATGCGCGACCCCGATCTGCGCCGCCGCGGCGAGGAAGGCGGCTTCGACATGCTGGGCTGGGACCCCGACCGCTCCCGCAGCTTCATGGAGGCCGAGGTGCAGCGTTGGGGTCGCCTGGTGCGGGAGGCCGGCATCCGCGCGGATTGATCACCGATTCTTCCGCGCACAAAGGCTTCGCCTTCGTGCCCCTCAGACGCCGAGCGGGCCGCCTCCGCGGCAATTGGCTTCGCCCCACCAGCGGCGGCGGCCATCCGGCCGCTCGCGCCTTTGGCGCGCGGGGGCACGGCGTGCCCCTTTTCCCTCACTCGTTCAGCCCGCGCCCCGGATAGGGGTGCGTGGCGACCCAGTGCCGGGCGATGTCCTCGCGGCGCGCCACCCAGACATCCGGCTGGGCCATCACATGGTCTAGCAGGCGTCGGAGCCCCGCGGCCCGCGCCGGCTGGCCGGTGATGCGTGGGTGCAGCCCCACCGACATCATCGCCGGCCGCCCGCGCCGGCCCTCGTCGAGCATCGTGTCGAAGGCGTCGCGCATGTAGCCGAACCACTGCTCGCCATTGCCGATCGCGCCGAAATACTTCGCATCATTGGTCGCCATCGAATAGGGCAGGATCAGGTGGCCTTCGCCTTCGATGGTCACCCAGAAGGGCAGCTCATCGCCGTAATGGTCGCTGTCGTAGAGGAAGCCCCCATGCTCCGCGACGAGGCGGCGCGTGTTCACCGACGGCCCGTAGCGGCAATACCAGCCCGAGGGCTTTTGCCCCGTGGTGCGCTCCAGCGAGGCGACGGCGCGGGCGATGTGCTCGCGCTCGGTCGCCTCGTCCAGCTCGAAATGCTTGATCCAGCGCCAGCCATGCGAGCAGACGTCATTGCCAGACCCCCGGATCGCCGCGGCAATCTCCGGATTGCGCTCCAGCGCCTGGGCGCAGGCGAACATGGTGAGCGGCAGGCCACGCTCCGCGAACATGCGCGTGACGCGCCAGAAGCCGACCCGGCTGCCATATTCGAACAGCGTCTCGGCCGCCAGGTCGCGCCCGCGGGGGATCTGGTTGCGCCCATGCGCCTCGCTGAGATTGGTCTCCGAGAACCCCTCGCCATCCTGCACCGAGGGCTCCGAGCCCTCCTCCACATTCAGCACGAAGTTCAGCGCGAGCTTCGCCCCGCCCGGCCAGCGCGGATCGGGCGGGTTCGCGCCATAACCGATGAAATCGCGCCTCTGCTCATACGCCATCCGCGCCGCCTCCCGCATTGACCCTGGGCAGACTGGCCCATAGCGTCGGCCGCGATCAATGCCGGGGAAACGGGGACAAGATGCTCACGCGGCGCGAATTCGACGCAGCGGCGACAGGCGCGCTGGACGGCCTGCGCGTGGTGGATCTCTCCCGCCTCGTCGCCGGCAACATGCTCACCAAGATGCTGAGCGACCAGGGCGCCGAGGTCATCAAGGTCGAGCCGCCCGCCGGTGATTCCCTGCGCGCCTGGAAGGTCGGCGGCGTAGAAACCTCCTGGAAGACCTGGTGCCGCAACAAGCGCAGCATCTGCCTAGACCTCCGCCAGCCCGACGCCATCGCCGTGGTGAAGCGCCTGGTGGAAACCGCTGCCATCTTCGTCGAAAGCTTCCGGCCCGGCGTGCTGGAGGAGATGGGGCTCTCCCCCGCCACGCTGCATGCGCTGAACCCGCGCCTCGTCATCGTGCGCGTCTCCGGCTGGGGGCAGACCGGGCCCTTCGCGCATAAGCCAGGCTTCGGCACGCTGGTGGAGGGCTATTCCGGCTTCGCCGCCATCAATGGTTATGCGGATCGCCCGCCCGTCCTGCCGCCCATGTTCATGGCCGATGCCTATGCGGGCCTGATGGGCTCGGCCTCCACGCTCATCGCGCTCCGCCATGCGGAACGCAACGGCCAGGGCCAGGTGGTGGACCTCTCGCTGTTTGAGCCGATCTTCTCGGTGCTCGAGCCGCAGATGGCGAATTACCGCATCACGCGGAAGCTCAAGCCCCGCACGGGCAGCCGCAGCACCAACACGGCGCCCCGCAACGCCTACCAGACCAAGGATGGCGGCTGGGTCGGCCTCTCCAGCTCCACCCAGGCCATCTTCGTGAAGCTCATGAAGAGCATCGGCCGGCCCGAGCTGGTGGACGACCTGCGCTTCCGCACCAATAGCGACCGCATCCGCCACATCGAGGAGATTGATGGCGTGGTGCGGGACGCCGTGGCGCAACTCACCATGGAGGAGGCGCTGGCGCAGTTCGACCGCGACGGCGTCACCATCGGCCCCATCATGGACGTGGCCGGCCTGGAGCAGGACCACTACGTCGCCGGCCGCGAGGCGCTGATCGAGGTGCCGGACGCCGAAATGCCCGATGGCTGGCTGCCCATGCATGGCGAGGTGCCGCGCCTTTCGGCCACCCCCGGCATCCTGCGCAACCCGGCGCCGACGCTGGGCCAGGATAATGACGCACTGCTCGCCCCGCTGCTGGGCGCCGAGGAACTCGCACGCCTGCGCGCCGCGCGCATCGTGCTCGACGGGGAGACCAAGTGATGGCCCGCATCTGGCGTTCGATGCTGTACGTGCCCGCGAATGTGCCGCGCTTCGTGGAGAAATCCGCGACGGCCGGCGCGGATGCCATCCTGCTCGACCTCGAGGACAGCATCCCGCATGAGCGCAAGGCGGAAGCGCGCGCCGCGCTCGCCACCGCCATCCCCATCGCGCGCTCCGGCGGCGCGGAGGTTCTGGTCCGCGTGAACCGGCCGCTGCGGCTGGCCGTGGGCGACATCGAGGCCGCGGTGGCGGCGGGTGCCGATGGCATCCTTCTGACCAAGGTGCTGGGCCCCGACCACGTCCAGCTCGCCTGCGAATTGCTCACAGGCCATATGCGCATCATCCCCATGGTCGAGACCGCAGCCGCGCTGCGCTCCCTGCACGAAATCGCCCGCGCTTCGCCCCGCGTGGCGGGCCTGCTCATCGGCGCAGAGGACCTGGCCGCCGAATGTGGCGCCGCCGCGGATGACGAGATCATCGCCATGGCCAAGCGGCAGATGGTGCTGGCGGCGGTGGCGGCCGGCGTGGCCCCGCTCGGCACGCTCGGCACCGTCGCCGACTACAAGGACGCCGAGAAGATCCGCGCCCTGGTCGCGCGTTCCAAGCGGGCAGGCCTTGTGGGGGCGAGCTGCATCCACCCCTCGCTGGTGCCCATCCTGAACGAGGGGTTCTCGCCCAGCGCCGCCGAGTTGGACCTGGCCCGCCGCCAGCTTGCTGCCGGCGAAGAGGCGGCGCGCGAGGGCCGCGGCTCCTTCGTGGTGGATGGGCTGATGGTGGACGAGCCCATCCTCATCCGCGCGCGCCGAATCCTGGCACAGGCCGGTGGTGGCTGAGGTGATTCCAAGACGGCGCGTCCTGCACTAACCTGCGCCGCATGAGCGTCACCGGCCTTCCCCCCTATGATCCGCAAAACATCTTCGCGCGCATCCTGCGCGGGGAGATTCCCTGCAAGAAGGTGCATGAGGACGAATTCGCCCTCGCCTTCCACGACATCAACCCGCTGGCGCCCACCCATGTGCTGGTGATCCCCAAGACCCCCCATGTCAGCGCCGCCGATTTCCACGCAGGCGCGACGACAGAGCAGATCGCGGGCTTCTGGCGCGCCGTGGGCCTGGTCGCGAAGGCGCTCGGCCTGGAGCAGCCCGGCCACCGGCTGATCACGAATATGGGCCCCGATTCCGGGCAGGAAGTGCCGCATTTCCACGTGCACATCCTCGGCGGCAAGCGCCTGGGGCGGATGCTCTCGCTGGATTGAGGGGATTGGAGCGGGCGGGGGGAATCGAACCCCCGACATTCAGCTTGGGAAGCTGACGTTCTACCTCTGAACTACGCCCGCGCTCTGCACCTGACTTAGCCTCGCGCAAGCCCGCACTCAAGCCCCGTCAGCCACCGCGCGCACCGGTCGCCTGCAGGATAGGCACCCAGCGCGCCGTCTCCGCCGCCAGGAACGTCCGCAGCGCCTCCGGCCCCGTCGGCATCATCTGCAACCCCGCATCGGCGAAGCGCGCCTGCAATTCAGGCCGCGCCAGCGCTGCCTGCGCCGCCGCCGCCAGGCGCGTCGCCATGGGCGCGGGCAAGCCGGCCGGCGCATACATCCCCTGCCAGGAGGAGCTCTCGAAGCCCGGCACCACCTCCGCGATGCTCGGCAGATCCGGCAGCATCCGCGAGCGCCCGGCCGTCGTCACCGCCAGCCCCACCACCTGCCCGGCGCGGGCCAGCGGCGCCAGCAGCGTCTGGCTGTCGATCATGAAGTCGAGCCGCCCGGCCGTCAGGTCCGTCACCGCCTGGGGCGTGCCACGATAGGGCACCACGGTGAAATCCACGCCCGCCAGCTTCTTCAGCAATTCCCCCGCGAGGTGCGAAGCCGCACCGACCCCCGTGGTCCCGAACGTCGCGGTATCTCGCTTCTCCCGCAGCCAGGCCAGGAAGGCGGGCAAGCTGCGCGCGGGGTTGGAGGGGTGCACCGCTAGCAGGAAAGGCTGCTGCGAGAGCAGCGTGATGGGCGTGAAGTCCCGCGCGGCGTCGGGCGCATCGGCATAGAGCGCAGGCATCACGGCATGGGCGGCACCGCTCACCAGCAGCGTCTGCCCATCCGGCGCCGCCCGCGCCACGTTGCGCGCGCCGATGGTCGCCCCGGCGCCTGGCTGGTTCTCGATCAGCACCACCTGGCCGAGTTCCGCCCCCATCGGCTCCGCCAGCAGCCGCGCGGCGACATCAATGATGCCCCCCGCCCCGAAGGGCACGATGACGCGGATGGCGCGCGGCGGGGCCGCCGGCTGGGCGAAGGCGGGCGTGGCCAGGAACGGCAGGGCGAGGGCGGAACGGCGGCGCATGGTGGTCTCCCGGAAGTTCCGCCATCGTGGCGAAGAACCCAGGACACCGGAAGCCCGGCCATGCGCGCCCTTCTGCGGCCGCCGCGATGACGCGCCACATCTCGGTGATGGACGCCATCGCCGCCCCCCCGCGCTGCGGCGCAATGGCGCGGCCGTGGGGGACGCACCCCAGGCTTTGGGACAAATGCCCCGCCCCGCCAAACCCGCCTGAGCCCAGGCTGGCCGCGCGCTTCCTGCCCGCGGAGGCGGATCGGGAATCGTGCTGCACGACGCGGGCGAAGGCTGGGCCGGAATCCGGGCCATGGCCGCTGATTGTTTAGGATTAAATCCCTGTCCGATCAAGCGCTTTCCTTGCCCCCGCCTGTCGAAACCGGCCCGGCTTGCGGCTCATCAGGTCAGGCGGCGGCATCGGGCCGTCCCGAACCGGAGAACGCCCATGCCCCGCATCCTGCCCCTCGCCGCCGCGCTGTTGCTCGCTGCGCCGCTCGCCGCCCAGACGCCGCGCGCGGCCCTCGAGACCCTCTCCGGCACCTATGCCAGCCCCTTCGCCCGAGCCCTGGTATGGCGGCCATGGCACCCGCCGCTTCACCTTCGAGAACGGCCAATGGAGCCTCGTCTTCACCCATGCGCTGGACCCGCAGATGCAGCGCCCGACCTTCCGCTTCCGCACGCAGGGCCCCTATCGCATCGGCGCGGAATCCACCGCCGTGCCCGGCGGGTTCGAGGCCGTCTTCTTCGAGGACGCGAAGTTCGTCACGCTGCTGACGACGGACGCCAACCTGACCCGCGCCTTCGGCTTCAGCGACTGCAACCTCCGCCCGAACGAGGAGGTGGACATCTCCGTCACCGGCTGCGCGAACTGGAAGCCCGTCGCGCAATGCCGCGAGGATCACGACCTCATCGCCCTGGACCCGACGGGCCTGCGCTTCGGCGTGCGCCGCCGCGACAATGACCATTGCACCGCCGCCAACCGCCCCACGGCGCTGCTCCCCGCCGTGGTGCGGCAGTGAGGGCCTACCCCGCGCGACGCATTATCAGCGATGGCAGGAGGATGCGCCCACCGATCCGCGTCTCTTCGCGTCGCAACGTCACGAAGCCATACGCAGCGTAGAAGGCCTCCGAGGGCAGGCTCGCCAGGCAGAGCATCTCGCGCACGCCCGCTGCCTGCGCCTCCTCCAGGCAGCGCCGCAGGATCAGCCCTGCCGCGCCCTGGCGCAGATGCGCGGGATGCGTCGCGAAGTGCCGCACATGGCCCTGGCCCGGCTGCGTCACGCCGCTCGCCGGGTCGTCCGGGCTCCAGCCGCCCACCGCCATCACGGCCTCGCCGCGCAGGGCGAGGAAGTAGCGGCCGGAGGCCAGAAGCTCCGGCCGCGCCCGGCTCACCAGCGGCAGCACGGCGGCCAGCGCCTCTTCGGCATAGGCGCCCCGCCACAGCGTGCCGTAGGAGGAGGCGAGCACCTCGGAGACGCGCGCCGCATCCTCCGGCGTCGCGACACGCAGCGTGAGCCCCTCAGCCAAGGAAGCCCCGCAGCGCCGCCAGCACCTCGCCCGGCGCTTCCTCCGCCAGGTAATGGCCGCTGTTCACCGCATGGCCGCTCACCGGCCCATCGGCGTAGTCGCGCCAGACCTCCAGCGGCTCGTACCACTGCCCGATCTTCCCCTTGGCGCCCCACAACGCCAGCACCGGGCACTGCACCCGCTCGCCCGCCGCGCGGCTCGCGCGGTCATGCTCGAGGTCCATGCTCGCCGCCGCGCGGTAATCCTCGCAAATGGCGGTCACCGTGCCGGGCAGGCGCAGCGCGGCCAGATAGTCGGCCCGCGCCTCCGGGTGGAAGAAGCTGCGATCCTTCGGCTCGCGCGAGGTGTGGATGTCGAACCAGACCTCCACATCCTGGCTGATCAGCGTCTCCGGCCCCGGATGCGGCTGCGCGAACCAGAACCAGTGATAGTAGCCAAGCCCGAACTTCATGTCCGCATGCTCGAAGTGATGCAGCGTGGGCACGATGTCCATCACGCAAAGCTTCTCCACCGCCGCCGCATGATCCAACGCGATGCGATGCGCGAGGCGCGCGCCGCGATCATGGCTCGCGATGCTGAAGCGATCGTAGCCGAGGCCGCGCATCAGCCCCACCACATCCTTCGCCATCTCGCGCTTGGAATAGGGCGCGTGATCGGCGGTCGCGCCGGGCTTTTCGGAGAAGCCGTAGCCGCGGATATCGGCCGCGATCACGGTGAAGCGCTCGGCCAGCTCCGGCGCCACCAGGTGCCACATCGCATGCGTCTGCGGGTTGCCGTGCAGCAGAAGCAGCGGCGGACCCTTGCCGCCGCGGCGGAAGCGCACCGCCATGCCATCCACCAGCCGCGTTTCCAGCGTGAAGCCCTCAAAGAACATTCTTGCCTCCCATTGACCCGTCACTTGCGGCGCGTAGCCTGCGTCATCTTCCAACAGAGGGGAAATCTCCATGGCACTCGACGACGACAAGCTGTTCAAGAAGGGCCTGCCCATCCGCCGCGCCGTGCTCGGCGCCGAATATGTGGATGCGAGCATGGCCAAGGCCGACGACTTCATGATGTCCTTCCAGCGCGCCACCACCGCCTGGGCCTGGGGCTGGGCCTGGGGCGATGCGACGCTGGACCGCAAGACGCGCTCCATCATCAACCTCGCCATGCTGACGGCACTCGGCAAGATTCCTGAAGTGAAGCTGCATGTGAAGGGCGCGCTCACCAATGGCGTGACCGTCGAGGAGATCAAGGCGACGCTGCTGCACGCGACGGCCTATTGCGGCATCCCCGCCGGCCTCGACGCCTTCAAGGCGACGCATGAGGTGCTGCTGGCGGAGGGCGCGGTCAAGCCGAAGCCCGAGAAGCCCGCGAAGAAGCCGAAGGCCGCGCCCAAGGCCGTGGCAGCCCCGAAGAAGGTCGCAGCACCTGCGAAGAAGCCGGCCGCCAAGGCGAAGAAGTAGCCCATGGCGCGCCTCGCCTTTGCCGGTATCGGCAATATGGGCTGGCCCATGGCGGCCAACCTCATCAAGGCCGGTCATGATGTCACGGTGAGCGACATCTCGCCCGAGCGGGTGGCGCGCTTCGTGAGCGAGGTGGGCGGCCATGCCGCAGCCTCGCCCGCCGAGGCCGCGAAGGGCGTGGAGGCCTTCCTCTGCATCCTGCCCACCAGCAAGGAAGTGGCGCTCGTCGCCGACGCCGTGCTGCCGGCCTTGCCGGAAGGCGCGCTCTTCATTGACATGACCTCGGGCAACCCGAGCCGCACGCGGGAGATCGCCGCACGCCTCGCCGCGCGCGGTATCCGCATGGTGGATGGGCCTGTCTCGGGCGGCGTGCCGCGCGCGAAGACAGGCGAGCTCGCGATCATGCTGGGTGGCGAAGCGGCCGACCTCGACGCGGCGGAGCCGCTGCTGCGCGCCATGGGCACCTCGCTGCACCGCTGCGGTGGCATCGGCGCGGGTCAGGCGATGAAGGCGCTGAACAACCTGGTCAGCGCCGGCGGTTTCCTCATGGGCATCGAGGCACTGCTGATCGGCCAGAAGCTCGGCCTCGAGCCCGGGCTGATGGTGGATGTGCTGAATTCTTCGACGGGGATGAACAACTCCACCCAGAAGAAGTTCCGGCAATTCGTGCTCTCACGCCGCTTCGATTCCGGCTTCGGGCTGGACCTGATGGTGAAGGATCTCTCCATCGCCATCGAGGTCGGCAAGGAGGCGGGCGTGCCGACGCCGCTCTCGGCCCTGACGCGCGAGCTCTGGGCGGCAGCGGCCACGCATCTCGGCCCGGGCGAGGATCATACGGCGGTGGCGAAGCTCTCCGAGCGACTGGCGAACCAGACGCTGTCCGGCGGCAATACTTGAACGAGGGGCGCTGCCCCTCGACCCCGGCAGGAACCTCAGGTTCCTGCACCTCCGCCGCATGGATCGACCATCCAGGAAAATGCGAGAGGGCAAAGCCCTCTTGCTCTACCCTCCCGAACCGGCGACCCGCTTCCCGCCGGAATAGACGGCGAGCGGCGCGGCGCGGGTGACCACCGCCTCCGCCACGCAGCTCGCGCCCACCAGGACCAGATCGGCGCGGTCGCCCACAGCCAACCCGTAATCCGCGAAGCCGCAGGCCTCGGCGCCGCGGAACGTCACGGCATCCAGCGCCAGCGCCACATCCTCGTCGCGCCGCAGCTCGTATTTCAGCGCCACCATCGCGGCCCGCGCCAGCATGTCCGGCGCGTTGTGCGGGCTCCACGTGTCGCGGATATTGTCATTGCCGGCGAAGAGCGTGACGCCCAATTCGCGCGCGCGCTTGAGCGGCGGCACGGCGCGCGAGGGCGGCACGGAGGTGCAGAGTGCCACGCCCGCTTCCGCCAGTTGCGCCAGCAGCGCATCGGCCCGCGGCGCCGCCACATCGCCCAGCGCGAAGCCATGGCTGATGACGACGCGCCCCTGCATGCCCAGCGCCCGCGCGCGCTCCGCGATCAGCTCCATGCTGAAGGCGCCGAGTTCGCCCGCTTCGTGCAGATGGATGTCCACCGGCTTGCCGTGGCGCTCGGCCAGCTTGAAGACGATGTCCAGATGCCGCACGGGGTCGCGGTCAATCAGCGACGGGTCGAGCCCGCCCACCACGTCGCAACCCAGGCGCAGCGCCGTATCCAGCCATTCCTCGACGCCAGGTGTGCGCACAATGCCCGATTGCGGGAAGGCGACGAGCTGAATCTCGATGCGGCCCCGCATCTCCTCCCGCAGCGCCAGCAGCTTCTCGACATGGGTGAGGCGGCTTTCCTCATCCACATCCACATGGCTGCGCAGCCGCGTGGTGCCGGCCGCCAGATGCGCCTCGCAGAGCGCGCGGCCTTCGCGCATCGCATCCATGCCAATGGCGCGACGCGTCGCCTTCTCATTCTCAATGCGGTCCATCAGCGAGGGACCGACCTCATTGCGCCACCAGGGCTGGCCCCAGAGCGTCTTGTCCAGGTGGCAATGGCCTTCCACCAGACCGGGCAGCAGCAGGCGCGGCGCGCCCGCGCGCGCGCTGGGCGTGAGTGCCGTGATGCGCCCTTCCGCGACGTGCAGATCCACCGCCGGCCCGCCGAGCGGGCTCACATGCTCCAGGATCATGCGAGCACCCAGTCGCGGAACAGCGCGAGATCAATATTCCCGCCGCAGAGAATGGTCGCGACGCGCTTGCCCTGCATTTTGCCCCGCTCCTGCATCAGCGCCGCGAAGGGCGCGGCACCCGCGCCTTCCGCCAGATTGTGCGTGTCCGTCCAATAGGCGCGGATCGCGTCGCGCACCTCATCATCGGTCACGGTGACAATGCGCGCCGCACCCTTGAGGATCATCTCCAGCGCGGCGGGGTCGGGGATGCGCGTCGCCATGCCATCCGCCTGGGTGATGGCGCTCGGCGTCTCGATCACGCGCCCGGCGGCGAAGCTCTGCGCATAGGCGTCGGCGCCGGTGGATTGCACGCCGATGATCTCGGTCGAAAGGCCCAGCAGGTCCCGCGCCATGATGCAGCCGCAGATGCCCGAGCCGAGGCCGATCGGCACATAAAGCGCATCGAGCGGCGGTGCCGCGCGGAACAGCTCCAGCGCATAGGTCGCGACGCCACGCACCAGGTCCGGCGCGAAGGAGGGCGCGAAGTCGAGCCTGTGCTCGGCCGCGTAATCGCGCGCGAATTGGCGCGCCACGTCGAAATCCGCGCCGTGTTCGATGAGGTTGGCACCCTGCGCGCGCATGGCCGCGTTCTTCTCGGTGGAATTGCCGATGGGCACCACAATGGTGACGGGAATGCCGGCCTTGGCCCCGGCATAGGCCAGCGACTGACCGTGATTGCCGCGCGTGGCGCTCACCACACCCTTCGAGCGCAGCGCCTCGAAATAGACGAGCCCGCCGCGCACCTTGAAGGCGCCGGTGGGCGTGTGGTTCTCATGCTTGACCCAGACCTCGCAGCCCGCGCGCTGCGCCAGCAGCGGCCAGGCATATTGCGGCGTGGCGGGGAAATGCCGCCGGATGAGGGTTTCGGCGGCTTCGAGCGCGGGGAGGGTGAACATGGGCCGAGCCTAGCCGAGCGGCCCCGCTTGTCCAGGAAGCGGGTTGCGCTGGGCTATTCCAAGCTTTGGCGTGAGAGGGTGCGCATCTCCATCCGCCGCGTGCCGCCACGCGGGCTCGGTTCCATCACCAGGAAGGCGGCGTAGCCATGCTGCAGCACGAGGCCCGTCGCGAGATCGAGCGCGAAGCGCCCGGCCATGGTGATGCTGGCGCCCTGCCCGCGCGCGAGCTCGCCCTGCGCGGAGGCCCGGCAGGCCGCGACCAGCACCGCGCGGCCCTGTCGCTGCGCCAGCCCTTCCGGCGTGCAGAGGAAGCCGCCATCGGCCACCTGCATGTCACTGTCCACGGCGCCGATGGGCAGCGGCATCAGGAAGGGCGTGGCGGGCGTGATGGTGGCGGGCCCGATCCCATGCGCCTGCACGGCAGCGCGGAAGACCGTCTCGAGCCGCGTCTTCGCCGCCGCCGGCGGCTCCGGCACGCCTGCCGGCACGGTGACCACGACCGGCCCCACCACGCCCGCCGCATCGCGCGAGGTGGTGAAGGCCAGGGCCGGCCCGCCGCGGATCGGATCGGTGCGCAGCGCCAGGTGCCAGGTTCCGGCCTCCTCGCGCGCGGCCTCGACGTTGAAGCAGCTCGGCTCGGCCAAGGGGGTTTCGCCGCCATCATCGCGAGGAACGAAGCCCGCGACGCAGAGCCGCCGGAACGGCCCCCAGCCCTGGCCGCCCACCCGCACCGCGCCGGTCAGCGGCGCCACGGTTCCATCGAGCGCGAGCGCCGGCGCGCGGGCCATCAGCGCCGGGACGTCCTCCGCCAAGGCGGGCGCCGCCATGAGCAGGCCGGCGCCCAGTGCGGCCAGGGCCCGCAGCGTCAGGCTCACCGGCAGGCGTCCAGCGTCCAGAAGGCGGTGGAGATGCGTTCTCCCCCGGTTTGGCCCGCCTGCTGCGGCAACAGCCCGTAATGCAGGGCGGAGCCGATGCCCGGCAGGAAGAGATGCCGTGGCGCCGCCTGCCCGCTGCGGGGCGGATCAGCCGAGACCTCCAGCGCCGCGCCGACCGCGTGGAAGCCGAGCTGCGGCAGCAGCGCGTCGTCGAAGGTCAGGTCCTGGATGCCATCTTCCGCGACGCGGGCGCCGGGCTCCTCCACCGGCAGGAGGGAGATGCTGCCGAAGCCCTGCGCCTGCGCGAAGCGGAACCAATAGGCGCGGCCGCTCGCGCCGGATCGCAGCACGAGCAGCAGGTCCGAATCCGCACCGGCGCCGGGGCCGGCATGCCGCAACTCACCGCGGAAATCCTGCGGCCCGCCGAAGCGGTATTGCGCGCGCTCGGCCGGGCAGGAAAGCGGCCCGGGGGCGGGCAGGGCCGCGCGGGCCGCGGCATCCAGCTCGAGCGTGTCGAGGCGGAGTGCATCGCCCCCGAGGCGGAAGCCCAGCCGGGCGGTGCCGCCGCTCGCGCAGCAATTCGCGTCAGCCTCGCGGGAGAGCCGGGCAGCGGCCGCGAGCTCCCCGAAATCATAGGACACCGCCTGCCGAATCTCGAGGCCGGGCGGGAGGCGCGTGGCGGCTTCCTCCTGCCAGGTTTCGAGCTCCACATCGCGCCAGGCTGTGCCACGGCGCTGCAGCAGAAGCTCGGCATTGCCGCGGCCCGAGCCAGCGCGCCGGCCCCCGGCGGCGAGGAGCAGCCCGCCCTCCTGTGCGTGCAGCACCGGGGCGTCATAGCCGGCCGCCTCGAAGGCCCAGCCAAGGAAGCGCCAGCCGCCCCGCGTCTCCGCCAGCAGCACGATCCCGGCGCGGATGCCATCAGCCTCCGTGAATCCGCGCTGGAGCTGGAAGAGGATGCGGGCCGTGCGGTCCTCGCTGACGAGGAGGCCGGCGGCTTCCACCCGGCAGGCGCTCAGCACCTGGCCCAGGCAGCGCTGCTCCAGCGGCGGGCGGGGGATGACGCCGTTGGGAGGCGCCAGCCGGCGCATCGCGCGGTCCTGGCGCAGAAGCTCTCGCAGCTCGTGCTGGCGGCTCTGATAATGGTCGAGCAGCGCCTCGGGCAGGGTCTCGCCGGTTTCGATCATGCGCTGCCAGGCCCGGGCGCGGGCCGCGATGGTGGCCGGGCGCGGCGTGGTCCGGGCCAGGGCCTGCTCCAATTGCCGCAGGTCCCGATCCGCCTCACGCAGCGCGGGCGTGGCGCAAAGGAGGGCCTGGAGGGGCCCGGCCGGAACCGTGCAGGCAGGTGGCTGCGCCAGGGCCGGAGCGTGCAGCAGGAGCAACACGAAAAGGGAGGCAAAGGGTCGGATCATCGGCGGTGTCCAGCGAGCGTGGCGCCGAGGAGGTGGCGCCACGCAGCTTATGGTCCGCGCCGGCTTGGTGAAAAGGCGGGGGACCAGCCCCCGGCCTTCAGCTGGTCTGCTGGATCGCGCTCAGCAGCCAGGGGCCGCCCTGGACGCGGACGAAGGTCCAGAGTTCGGTCTGCTCGGTGCGGGCGTTGGGGTTGCCCTCGGTGATGGCGCCGGTCTTCACGTCGCGCGTCCAGTCCACCAGGCTCATCCGCATGGCGACTGTCGCGTAGTCGCGCGGGCCCTCGTTCCAGGCCTCGGCCAGGTCGCCCTGCTCGAGCTTCACGTCGCGCGTCTCGTTCTTCCAGCCGCGCTCGGCCAGCGCCGCGTAGTCGTCGCGGAAATACTGCACCATCTCCGGCGTCGCGAGGCGCGAGAGGGCGGCGACGTCCTCGCGCGACCAGGCGGCGTTGATCTCGATGAGGCTGCGCTCGAAGGCCTGGAAGTCGGCGCCCTGGATGCCGACCTCGTCCACCGGCTTGGCCGTGCCGCGGGCCATGCCGCTGCCCGCCATGCCGCCCATCATGTTGCGCGGCGCGTCCTGCTGCTCACGCATCATGGTGTTCGGCATGCCGGCCGGGGCCGGCTGCTGGCGGAAGCGGCGGAACAGCGCCATCGCCAGGAAGACCAGGCCCGCGATGATCGCCAGCTGGAACAGGAAGCCCATGATCCCGGCGAGGCTGCCGAGGCCGGAGAAGAAGCCACCGCCGGCCAGCAGGCCGAAGATACCCGCACCCAGCAGGCCGCCCATCAGGCCGGCCATCATCGGGTTGCGGGAGAAGAAGCTGCCCTGGGCCGCGGCCGGGCGCGCGGCGGCGCCGGCGGCACCCGCCGTGGCGGGGGCGGCGGGCTGGGTCGCGGTGCGCTCCATCGGGCGCGCCTGCTGCGGCGCGGTGTTGGTCGGAGGCGGCGCCTGATAGGTGCGCGCACCCCGGCTGCCCGAGGAGGAACGGCCGCCCGGCGCAGCCTCGGCCAGGGCGGGCGCCAGCACGAAGGCGGCGGCGGCGGTGAAGGTCAGAAAACGTGCAGTGCGGCGCATGGTCGTGGCAACTCCCGAAGGAAATATGTCTTTCCGGCAATATAGGGGCAACGAAGCCTGATTGCGAGGTTCTTCGCACCGCCCCATGCTGAATCACCCTGGAGATGAAATCGATGATGCGCTGGCAAAGGCTTTTGGCGGGGGCGGCCCTGGCCGCTTCCATGGCGCTTCCGGCCGTGGCGCAAACCACGCCGCCCCGCATTTTCCGCATGGCGACCAGCGTGGATGCCGCCACCCTCGACCCGCATGCGACCAACGCCCTCTTCACCTTCCTGGTCGTCAGTCAGGTCTATGAGAGCCTGACGCATCGCGGCGATGACCTGCGCGTGCATCCCGGCCTCGCCACCGCCTGGCAGCAGGTGGAGCCCACGCGCTGGCGCTTCACCCTGCGCACCGGCGTGAAATTCGCGGGCGGCGAGGATTTCACCGCCGATGACGTGGTGTTCAGCATCACCCGCGCTTTGGCACCCACCAGCAACTACGGCATCTTCGTGGACACCGTGCTGCGCGCCGAGGCGGTGGACGACCGGACGGTAGACATCGTCACCCGCGTGCCCGACGCCGTGATCCCCGACAAGATGACGCGCATCCTCATCATGGATCGCGGCTGGGCCGAGGCGAACCGCAGCACCATCCCCCAGAACTTCGCCCAGCGTGAGGAAATCCCGGCGGTGCGCATGGCGAACGGCACCGGCCCCTTCATCATCCGCTCGCGCGAGGTGGACCAGCGCACCATCATGGTCCGCAACCCCAATTGGTGGGGGCTGGCCGCCGGCATCGCACCCGCCGGCAACATCACCGAATACCACCACATCACCCTCGGCTCGGACGCGACGCGCGTGGCCGCCCTCCTCTCGGGCGAGGTGGACATGGTGCATGTCGTTCCGGTGCAGGATGTGGCGCGCATCCGCTCCAACCCGCGCCTGCGCATCCTCGAAGGGCAGGAGAACCGCACCGTCTGGCTCGGCTTCCGTCAGGATGTGGAGGAGCTGCCGGGTAGCGACATCCGCGGCCGCAACCCCTTCAAGGATCTGCGCGTCCGGCAGGCCGTGGCGCATGCGATTGACGTGGAAGCCTTGCGCCGCGCCACCCTGCGCGGCCAGGCCGTGCCCACCGGCTCGATGTGGACGCAATTCGTGAATGGCTGGGACGCCGGCACCGATGCGCGCCTGCCGCTGGACCGCGACCGTTCGCGCCGCCTGCTGGCCGAGGCCGGCTATCCGCAGGGCTTCTCCGTGCCGCTGGATTGCCCCGTCGGCACCTATGACGAGGCCTGCCAGGCCATCGCCGCCATGCTGAACCAGGTCGGCATCCGCGTGACGCTGGCACTGCACCCCAACGCCGTCTTCACCCAGCGCATCCGCCGGCAGGAAACAGCCTTCTACGCTCTCTCCTGGGGCGTGCCGACCTTCGATGCCAGCTACACGCTGCGCGCCATCATGGCCTCGCGCTCCATCGGCGGGGCGGCGACGTGGAACATGGGCGGCTATTCCAACCCGGCCTTCGACGCGCTGCTGCCGCGCATTGACAATGAGGGCGACCCGGCGGCGCGGCGCGCCCTGATGATCGAGGCGCACAAGCTGCACAACGCCGATCTCGGCCATGTGCCCCTCTACCACATGATGATTCCCTGGGCGCATCGCCAGGGTGTGGCGATGCAGCACCGGGCGGACAACCAGTTCCAGGTGCGAGAAATCAAGGTGGATTGATGCTGGCCGTCGTAAAACGCGCCGCCGATCTGCGCGGCTTCCGCATCGCGCCGGGCGACAGCAACTTTTTCGCCTGCCTGCTCGACCCCATCGCCGATGGCGCGAGCTTCACCCTGGTGGTCGAAGTCTTCGCCCCCGGCGGTGCCACGCCGCCCAACACGCATCGCTTGGCGCAGGAGGCCTTCTTCGTCCTCAGCGGGACCGGCCGCGCGCGGGCCGGGGCGGACTGGACCGCGATCGGCCCCGGCGACACGCTCATGCTGCCGCCGGGCGTCGAGCATGTGGTCGAGAACACCGGCCCCGGAAAGCTCTATTGCCTGACGCTGATGGTGCCGGACGAGGATTTCGCCGCGCTGATCCGAGGCGGCACCCCGGTGGAACTGGACGCGGAGGACATCGCCCTCCTCACCGGGCGATAGCTACCGGCCGGCCTCCAACTCCGTCAGCAGGCGCCGCCCGGCGGCATTCTCCAGCCCCAGCGCGAAGGCCTGGCGCAGGGCGGCGATCGCCTCGGCCCGGCGGCCCAGCTCGGCCAGCGCCACGCCACGGCCCAGATACAGCGCCGGCAGGCCGGCGGTAAGCGCGATGGCGGCGTCATAGGCTGCCAGCGCCTCCTCCCATTGGCTGAGCCGCGCATGGACGGAGCCCCGGGCCTGATGCGGCCGGTGGTCGGTCGCATCGAGGGCCACGGCGCGCGCCAGCGCCTCCAGCGCATCCGGCGTGCGGCCCAGCGCGGCCAGGGCCTGGCCGCGCCCGGTATGGCCATCCGCCAGATGCGGTGCCAGGCGCAAAGCCGTCTCGAAGGCGGCCAGTGCGGCCGCATCCTCGTTCTGCGACAGCAGCGTGTGACCCATGCCGGCATGCGCCGGCGCATAGGTGGGATCGAGCGCCACGGCGCGGCGGGCGACCGCGGCGGCCTCCGCCAGGCGCCCCATGAAGCGCAGGATGCGCGCCTCCTCGATCAACCCGTCGCGGTCGTCATCATCCAGGCGCTGCGCCTCGCGCGCCGCCGCCAGCGCCTCGTCGAAGCGGCCCAGCTCGCGCAGCAGGACGGCCGAGGAGAGATGCGCCCAGGGCGAGCTCGGATCGAGCGCCAGGCCACGCGCCTGGGCGGCCAGCGCGCCCTCGCGGTCGCCCAGCGCCCGCAGCGCCAGCGCCCGGCCGTAATGCGCGGAGGCGCGCGGCGGCCCCTGCTCCGCCACCAGCTCCAGCAGCTCCAGCGCGCGCGCGGCATGGCCGGAGCGCACGAGGGAGCGCGCGAAGAGGAAATCAATCGTCGCCACCGCATCGGGGTCCGTGGCGCGGCGGCGCAGCAGCAGCAGCCGGTCGCGGATATCCTCCTCCTCGGCATCGGTCTCGGCGATGTGCCAGGCGTAGAGCCGGGGTGCCACGACGCGCCAGACCTCCGGGGCCGCGCGCACCAGCAGCGGGTCCGCGCCCGCGGCCGTCGGGCCTTCGACATCGGCGATGATGCCATGTCCGGCGAGGCGCAGGCGCAGGCGCATCTTGTCGCCATTGACAATGATCTCGCCGGAGAGTTTCCGCTCCGGCCAGCCCAGCAGGTTGCGCACCAGGGCGGCCAGTCCACGCAGCGAAAGCCCGGCGGCGGGGATGTTCAGGTCGGGCTCCGAGCCTTCCAGCTCGGCGCTCGGGCGGTGCATGGTCTCGGTGCGGACGGCATGGGCGGTGGCGTTCACCGCATCCAGCAGGCGGCGCGCCGCGACCGTCCCGCTCAGCCCGCTGTCCGAGAGGCTGGAGGGCACGGAGAGCTCCGCGATCTCGATGGGTTGCCGCGCCGCCTCGCGCAGCACCATGAAGATGGCCAGCGCCGCCAGCACGAGGGGCAGGGTGCCCAGCAGCAGGCGCTGGCCGAATTCCCAGGCCGCCTTGCCGCGGTCCCAGCCGCGCCGGATCAATCCGGGCGGGCGGGCTTCGGCGGGCGACGTCTCATCGGGGTTCATCCATCCAGAAAAGCGCGCTAGGCCGCGGTCTGCAAGCGCCCGCGCCGCGCCCATTGCACCGCCAGCAGCAGGACGCCGATTCCCAGCCCGACCCAATGCGGCGCGGGGATCGCATCGCCCACCATCACCTGCATGATGGCGGGGAAAACCATGAGCACGCCGCCCAGCGCCATCAGCCAGCGCTCCACCGCGTTCATCGCCGTGATGGCGAAGCCCTGGCAGGCGGAGGACAAGGCCGCGAGGCCGAGGGTGGCGAAGAACACCTGCTCCACCACATCCATCCAGTCCATGCCGGGCAGCATGTTCAGCAGCAGGCCGACTCCCTGCGGGTCCGTCACGAAGACGAAGGGCAGCACGAAGGCGGGCAGGGTGTATTTCCAGGCCATCAGCGTGGTCCGGTACGGCCCCGCACCCGTGATGGCCGCCGCCGCGAAGGGCGAGAGCGCGGTGGGCGGCGAAACCTCTGACAGCACCGCGTAGTAGAAGACGAACATGTGCGCCGCGTAGTCCGGCACGCCCAGCTTCATCAGCGCGGGGGCCGCCACCACCGCGCAGATGATGTAGCTGGCGGTCACCGGCACCGCGAGGCCGACGACCCAGACGATCAGCGCCGTATAGATCGCCGTGATGATGAGCGAACCGCCCGCCGCCTGGATCGCGATGTCGGAGAATTTCAGCCCGAGGCCGGTCAGCGTGATGCAGCCCACGATGATGCCGGCGCAGGCGCAGGTGGCGGCGATGCCGATCGCCTGTTCGGAGCCCGCCGCCAGCGTGCGGATCAGCTTCATCGGCCAGAGCGCGTGTTCGCGCGAAAGGAAGGAGAGCGCCACGGCGAGGCCCATGGCGTAGAGCACGGACAGCGTCGCCGAATAGCCCATCCCCATGAAGACGATGATCGCGATGAGGCTGGTGAAGTGGTACCAGCCGCGCTTGAACATGGCGCCGACCTTCTCGACCGGCATCGGCACGTCATCCTTGCCGCCGCCGGCCGCGCGGATGCGGCGCTGGTCCAGCTCCACCATGAACAGCAGCGAGGCGTAGTAGAGGACGGTCGGGATGGCCGCCATCAGCAGCACGTCGAGGTAGGAAATCTTCAGATATTCGGCGATCAGGAAGGCCGCGGCCCCCATGATGGGGGGCGAGATGATGGCGCCCAGCCCGCCCGCCGCCAGCAACCCGCCCGCATCATGCGGCGTGTAGCCCACGCGCTTCATCATGGGCCAGGCGACGGTGCCGATGGTGACGGTGGTGGCCACGCCCGAACCCGAAGGCCCACCCAGCAGGAAGGCCGACAGCACGACCGTCCGCCCGGCGCTGGAGGGCTTGCCGCCCGTCGCGGCAAACGAAAAATCCACGAAATACTTGCCCGCCCCGGTCGCGCCCAGGATCGCGCCATAGATGGTGAACAGGATGATCAGCGTGGCGCTGACATCCACCGCCGTGCCGAAGATGCCCTCCAGCGTGATGGAAATGTGCGGGATCAGCCGCTCGGCGTCATAGCCGCGATGCGTCCAGGGGGCCGGCAGGTGGTTGCCGAAGAAGGCGTAGAGCAGGAAGGCGATGGCGACGACCGGCATGATCCAGCCCGTGCAGCGCCGCGTGACCTCGAGAACGAGCGCGATCAGCAGCCAGCCGACGACGATGTCCATCGGCTCGGGGAAGATGATGCGGTCCTGCAGGTCATCGCCGCCGGAGATCAGATACCAGGTGACGTAGATGGCGGCTGCGATCAGCGCCCAGTCCCAGGGCGGGAAGCGGTCCCGGAAGCGGCGCGCCACGGGAAACAGGAAGAAGCCCAGCACCATGGTGAAGCCGACATGGGCGAAGCGCAGCACCGTGGTGGGAACGATGCTCCAGGCGGCGTAGAGGTGGAACAGCGACATCGCGAGTGCCAACCCCACCGCCACCACGCCCAGCGCGCCGGCGAAGCGGTTCATCGCCCCTTCCTCGGATTCGATCAGCCGCTCCACGCGCGCGGCGGTGGCCGCGTCCATGCTGTTGGGGTTGATCTCGGGCGGGAGGGAGCTGTGGGACATGGGCGATGCTCTCGCGAAATGTAGAAACGGCCGGGTGATGCCACCCGGCCGCGATCAGGACGAGCCGGCCGGGCTCAGCCCAGCGTGGCGCCAGCCGCGCGCCAGAAGGCCTCGGCCGCCGGATGCCAGGGCACGCCCGCGGCCGCGGTCTTCTGCCCGGCCAGGTTGAAGTCGCGTGCCGCAGAATGCACCCGCGACCAGTCCTCGCGGTTCTGCCAGAGGATGGTCAGCATCTGCGTCACCAGCGCGGGCGCCGTATCCTCGCGCACCGCCAGGATGTTGGCGACCGAGAGCTGCTGGTTCGGCGTGTTCTGGCCGGGATAGGTGCCGGCCGCGATGGTCTCGGCGAAATAGACCGGGCCATGCTCAGCCACGATCGGGCCCAGCGCATCGGCGTGGTCAATCAGGACGAGCTGCGTGCCCGGGGTGGCGGCCAGGTCGGTGATGGCCGAGGTCGGCACGCCCGAGACGAAGAAATAGGCGTCAATCTTGCCGTCACGGATGGCATTGGTGCTCTCGGCCGGGGAGAGGCGCTCACGCCCGCGGAAATCGGTCGCGATGTTGAGGCCGGCGGCGGCGATGAGGCGCAGCGCAAACAGTTCGGTGGCGGAGGCGGGCGCGCCGGTCGAGATGCGCTTGCCCTTGAGGTCCGCCATGGTGCGGATGTTGCGGTCGGCCGTCGTCACCACCTGCATGCGGTTGGTGTAGAGCACGGCGATGGCGCGGGTGGGCACCACGCGGCCGCGGAAGGGGCCGGCGCCGCGGACGCTGTCCACCGCCGCATCCACCTGGCCGAAGACCAGCTGCGCGCGGCTGGCGCCGAGGAGCTGGAAATTCGCGGTGGAGCCGGCCGTCACCTCGGCCGTGGCGGAGACGCCGGGGATGCCGCGCGTCAGGTAGTTCGCGAGCGCGCCGCCCAGCGGGTAATAGACGCCGCCCGTGGTGCCGGTGGCGATGGAGATCTGCTGGGCGGCCTGGGCCTGGGCGAGCTGCGGCGCGGCGAGCAGGCCAAGACCGGCGCCCAGGGCCGTGCGGCGGGAAAGCTGATTCATGAAAAAGTCCTCCGGCGGATTTGTTTTCTGGACGCGCCAATAGGGGGAAGCGCGCCCAAAGGCAAAGGGGTTGCGCTGCCTCAATGCAAAACCTGGGCTCGCGCTGCCATTCTGCCTCGCCAGGAGGACACACACATGACCCACTTGACCGCCCGAGACCTGATGACCCCCGATGTCGTCTCCGTGCCGCCCGAGACGCCCGTCCTTGCCGTCGCCCGATTGCTCTCGGAGCGCGGGATCAGCGCCGTGCCGGTGCTGGGCGCCGCCGGCGAGGTGCTGGGCGTGGTGACCGAGGCCGACCTGATCCGCCGTCTGGCGGGCGAGGAGGATGCGAAGCCCGGCTGGTTCTCCAGCCTCTTCGTGGACCCGGCGGCCGAGGCCGAGCGCTTCGCCAAGACCCATGGCGTGCGCGCCAAGGACATCATGACCGAGACGGTGCTGACCGTGGGCGAGGGCGACACCGCGGCCCACATCGCCCATCTGATGGAGGACCGGAACATCCGCCGCGTCTTCGTCGTCACCGAGGGGCGGCTGCGCGGCATCGTCAGCCGGGCGGACCTGCTGCGCGCCCTGGTGGCGCCCATGCCGGAGGAGGGCGAATACAGCGACAGTCGCCTGCGCTCCGCCGTGATCGCCGCCATGCGCAAGCAGCCCTGGGCCGACAGCTTCTACACGCTGGTGGATGTCCGGGAGGGCGTCGTCACCTTCCACGGCTTCATGCGCGACGAGGGCGTGAAGCGCGGCCTGCGCGTGCTGGCCGAGGCCATTCCCGGCGTGAAGGGCGTGAAGGACGAGACGCAGCCCATGCCGAACTACCTCTTCGCCGGGGTCTGAAGCGCGCCGCGCGTCAGGGGCCGCGGCCCGGGCAATCGGGCGTCAGCCCGTTCACCACGCCCCAGGCAGCGGGCAGCCGGCTCGGCTGGTTGATCTGGCCAGGCACGCGCAGGATCGCCACCACCAGATTCACCGGCTGGTAGGACGTCAGGGAGAAGGTCTGGGATGGATTCTCCCAGGGCGCGCCGGGCGGGAAGTTGCCGGCCAGCCGGGGGCGCACGGTCAGGCTGATCGTCCCCGAGGAATGGTTCTGGAACTGCGCGCGATAGCTGACGAGCGTGTGGTCCGACTTCAGGTCGGGCACCGCATAGGCTTGGAAGACCACAAGCCGGCTGACCGTCGCCGGAGGCACGGGGGGAAAGGGAGCAGCGCGACGCAGAACTCGCGTTGCTGCGCCGAAGCGGGCAGGGCCACGCCCGTCACGCCGATCAATGCCAGGGCGGCGAGGATCACCTGTGGTGTCTTCATCGCTTCCTCTCTGACACTGGGCGCAAAAGCGCGGCTCAGTTGCCGCGACAGCAGGCTTCCGATGGGCGTGGAACACCAATCGGTTCTGCCGATGCCGCTGATCAGGCGCGCATGCCGGCCCGCCGAGTTGCACGTCGGCATGCGAGCCTCGCCTGTCTGCTCGATGGGTTGAAGAGGGCAGCCGGATGAAACCCTCTTCATGTCCGGTGTTTCACCTAGGCTCGCATGGCCTTCCGGGTGCTAGCGTTTCTTCGGCGATTTCAATCGTCTAGAGATAGTATAACATCACGGAGGAAATGCCCCATGAAGGGTCTGTCACGCCGCGCGCTGTTCGGCGCGTGCCTGGGTTGCGGTACCGCCCATCTCGGCCTTCAGGCCACCCCGGTGAACGCGCAAGGCTGGTCGCCCCCGGCCGCCGCCCAGCGCTGCCCCTCCCGCTGGGGACCGAATGACCGCCGCGGCTCGATGAATCTGCTGACGGAAGATCGCATCCGCAGCGCCGCCGCGATGATCCGCGAAGGCAAGAAGATCGAAATGGGCCATGTGCTGGCGCAGAACATGCCCTTCTTCGGCACGCGGCGCTTCGATGTGCACCAGAAGCAGGTCTTCATGAACCCGCAATCCAACCGCCGCGGCTCCAATGAGGAGGTCGTGATCGGCGAGATCGGCCAGGTCGGCACGCAGTTCGACGGCTTCCCGCACCAGACTATCGGCAACGAGGTCTATAACTGCGTGGATCTGCCCTCCATCATGTCCCGCACCGGCTTCACCCAGATGGGCATTGAGACGGTGGGCACCATCATGACGCGCGGCGTGCTGATTGACGTGGCCGGCCAGAAGGGGGTGCGGACCCTGCCCGACACCTACGAGATCACAGTGGCCGACCTCGAAGCCGCGCTCAACCGCCAGCGCGTCGAACTGCGCGAGGGCGATGCGATGATCATCAACACCGGCTGGGGCCATCTCTGGGCGCGGGAAAACGCGCGCTATGTCGCGGGTTGCCCGGGTATCGGCGTGGCGGCGGCCGAATGGCTGATCGCGAAGAACCCGATGCTGCTCGGCTCCGACAACTGGCCCGTGGAGGTCGCGCCCTCGGCCACCATGCCGGGCGCCTCGCTGCCGGTGCACCAGATCGCGCTGGTGGTGCATGGCGTGCACCTGCTGGAGAACATGAACCTGGCGGAGATCGTCGCCTCCGGCCGGAACGAGTTCTGCTTCATGATGCAGCCGCTGCGCGCGCAGGGCTTCTCGGGCAGCACCGTCTCGCCGGCGGCATTGTTCTGAGGCGCTGGCAGATGCCGGGCGCCCCGCCCGGCATCTGCCAAGGCCACGATCCCTGACGCGCCAGGTGGAAGGCGGCCCGCTGAGGCTGATCAGCCGCCCCGGCAATTGGTCAGGCGCACGGTCGGCCCCGAGCCAGGCGACGCGTCATAGGCGCGTGTCACGGTGCCATTGCCGATATTGCCGCTCGTGCCCCGGCCGAACCTGACCGCGGAGCGCGTGGCATATCCCCCCAGCGGGATGCCCGGCAAGGACGGGCTGAACAACGTCACTCCCGCCGGGAAGCCGGTGATCGCGACGTCCACCGTCACAGCGCCCCGCGTGCCATTTCGCAGGCTGAAGAAGTACTCGTAGTGATTGCCGCCGGTCTGTGTCTGGTAGATCGCGTCAATGACCACCCGACCCGCGCAGCTTGTCTGGCCCTGGGCATCCGCCTGCTGCAAGGGCGCGGCGGCCATCAGGGCGGCAAGCAGGGCGCCGACGCGAAGCTGCATGTGCATGGGGCTCAGTCCTTCCGGGTCGGCTTGCCGGAGCGGCCCCTTCCCATGACATGCATCTTACGCACGGCAGCCCGCAGGCCCAATCGGCAGACCCGCTCGCGCCGATAGGTGGGTTGCCGAACCCGACGCAGCCGCTGCGCGCCCAGGGTTTCACGACAACCGACAATTGCTCGCCCGCAACGTCGGCCCGGAGTTGGAGAAGAAGTGGTTGTAAATGTTGGCGACCGCGGCGGGGTTGATCTGACTGGTGCCGCTCCCGAAGCGCAGCGCGGTGGTGGCGTACGGTGCGATCAAGATGTTCGGGCTAGACGGCGAGACGAGGGTCACCGAGGGGGGAAACCCACTGAAGCTCATATCCACCGTCACCCGCCGCTCACAGCGGTCCCGTAGATGAGGTCCATGACAACGCGGCCGTGGCACCCCTGGATCATCTGCGCCCGCGCCGAACCGGCGGCGAAACCCGAAAGGACCAGGATCGCCAGAATGCTGCTTCGCAAGATGTTCTTCCTGCACGAGCGGTGTGGCCTCGTGCTGCGAACAGCATAGACAATGCGACCAACCGTCCCGATCGGCTGAACCTCTCTCCGCCATCGGCGCCGCGCGATCGCCCGCGACAAGCGGCCGAGGCCGGGGCATCATCCCCGCATGCGACGCCGGGCCCTTCCGATCTTGCTGGTGGTGGTGCTGGTGCTGGCGTGCCTCGCCTGGTCGCTCGACCGCGCCTTCCCGCCGCCCCTGGCGCGCTTCGAGAACGCGGCGCGCGAGGTCACGGCGCGGGACGGGCGCACGCTTTCCGTCTGGCCCGCGCCGGGCGGCGTCTGGCGCCTGCGGACCACGCCGGCAGACGTGCCGCCGCATCTCCTCGCCCTCCTCATCGCCGCGGAGGACCGCCGCTTCCACCACCATCCGGGCGTGGACCCGCTGGCGCTGGCCCGCGCCGCCGCGCAATGGGTGCGGGCCCGGCGCGTGGTCTCGGGCGGCTCCACGCTTTCCATGCAGGCGGCACGCCTGCTGGAGCCGCGGCCGCGCAACCTGACCAGCAAGCTCATCGAGATCGCCCGCGCGCTGCAGCTCGAATGGCGCCACGGCAAGCAGGGCGTGCTGGAGATCTGGCTCACCCTCGCGCCGCAGGGCGGCAATCTGGAGGGGATGCGCGCCGGTGCGCTGGCCTGGTTCGGCCGCCCCGCTTCCGCGCTTGATGCGGGCGAGGCCGCGCTGCTCGTCGCCCTCGCGCGCCGGCCCGAGGCGCTGCGCCCCGACCGCCACCCCGAAGCCGCCCGCCGCGCGCGCGACGCCGTGCTGCTGGCCCGCGCGCCCGACATCGCGAGCGCGGCCGAAATCACCCTGGCCGGCGACGTGCCCACCCACCGCCGCCCCATGCCGCGCCACGCCCCGCACGCCGCGCGCGAGGGCGCGACCACGCTGGACCTCGACCTGCAACGCGCCACCGAGGCCATCGCGCGCGAGGCGCTGGCCCGCCTGCCCGAGCGCGTCTCGCTCGCCATCCTGGTGACGGATCTCCGCACGCGCGAAACCCGCGCGCTGGTCGGTGGCGATTGGATGAACCCGGCCCGCGCCGGCGCGCTCGACCTGACGCGCGCCGTGCGCTCACCCGGCTCCACCCTCAAGCCGCTGATCTATGCGCTGGCCTTCGAAGCGGGCGTGGTGACGCCCGAGACGCTGATGGAGGACCTGCCCCGCCGCTTCGGCGACTATGCGCCGGAGAATTTCGACCGCGCCTTCCAAGGCCGCCTGCGCATTGCCGATGCGCTGCGGCAAAGCCTGAACCAGCCGGCCGTCGCGCTGCTGAACGAGATCGGGCCGCTCCGGCTCGCCAGCGTGATGAAGGCCGGCGGCGCCATCCCGCGCCTGCCGCCGGGGGCCGAGCCCTCGCTGCCGCTGGCGCTGGGAGGAGTCGGCGTCACGCTGCGGGAATTGGTGGGGCTCTACGCCCGGCTCGGCGATGGCGGGGCCGGGCTGATCGAGCCGCGCGCGGCGAACCTCGCCAGCGCCATCCTGGTGCAGCCCATTCCCGGCGGCGGCCCGCCCGGCATCGCCTGGAAGACGGGCACAAGCTGGGGTGGGCGCGATGCCTGGGCCATCGGCATGGACCAGCGCCATGTGGTGGGCGTCTGGGTGGGGCGGCCTGATGGCACGCCCATGCCCAACGCCACCGGCGCGCGCCTGGCGCTGCCGCTGCTCGGCCAGGTGTTCGAGCGGCTGCCGCCCGCGCCGCGCCAGGGCTTCGCCGCGCGGCCGCTCAGCGCCGGGCTTGCACCCGGCAGCGATGCGCTGCGCCTGCTCTTTCCGCCGCCGCGCGCCACCCTGCCCGAGGCCGGGCGCGTCGTGCTGCGCGCAGCCGGGGGCCAGCGCCCGCTGACCTTCCTGGTGGATGGCACACCGCTGAGCACCGACCCCGCCCGGCGCGAGGCGAGCTGGGTCCCGCCGGGCCCGGGCTTCTACCGCATCACCGTGCTCGACGCCGAAGGCGCCGCGGCGCGGACCGAGCTGCGCGTGCGATGAGCCGCGGGCTGCATGGCGCGCTGCTCTACGTCCTCGCTGCCTTCGGCATGGGCTTCATGCTGGGCCCGCTGCGGGAATTCGTGCTGGCGCCGCGCCTCGGGCGCCTGCCGGCCCTGCTGGTGGAATTGCCGGTGATGCTGGGCTTCTGCGGGTGGATCGCGCCGCGCATCATCCGCCGCTGCGCCATCCCGCCCGGCCCCGCGCGGCTGCGCATGGGGTTCGCGGCACTCGCGCTGCTGCTGGCGCTGGAATTCCTGACCGGTGCTGCGCTGCGTGGCTGGACCCTGCGCGAATGGCTGGCGGAATTCGCGACGCCGCCCGGGCTGGTCACGCTGCTCGCCTACATGCTCTTTGCCCTCATTCCCCGTTGGGTTCGCACGCCATGAAACACCTCACCCCCCTTCTGCTCGCGCTCGCTTTGGGCGGCTGCGTCACCACCGGCAGCAGCACCGCCGATGACCGCCGCTGGATCAACCAATGCGTGCGCGACAACGCCGATGAAGGCGCATCCCGCCGCGTGGTGACGGCCTATTGTACCTGCATGGTGAACCGCATGAGCGACCGCGAGACGCGCTCCGTCACGCAATGGGAGCGGGTGAACCCGCGCGCGCGGCGCGAATGTTCGCGCGAAGCCGGCTGGAGCTGATTGACCCCGCCTGCCCGGGGCGGGAGGCTGGCGGCGAACCCCTGGAGACCTGCCATGCGCTTCCTCGCCCTCACGGCCTTGCTGGCGCTCGCCGCACCCGGCTTCGCGCAGGTGCCGGACGCGGCGGGCTGGATCCGGCAATGCCTCGACGCCACCGCGAACAGGGGCACCTCCCAGGCCGTGCGCGGCCTGTACTGCACCTGCATGGTCAGCCAGGCGAATGACACCGGCGCCGCCACGCTGGCCGCGCTGGAGCAGGTCAATCCCGACGCGGCGCGCCAATGCCGCGAGATGGCGGGCTGGCGTTAGACCCTAGCGACATCCCGCCCGCTCCGCCTGCTCGCGCACCAGCTGCGTGCGAAAACCGACCTGACTGAAGAGCTGCGAGAGCCGCGCGATGCTCGCCTCCGAGGGCGCGCCTTGCGCCACGCGTTCCGCCTCCCGCGTCAGTTCCGCGAGGCGCGCGCAGCCACAGCCGGTGAAGGTGGCCGCGGCGGAGGAGAGCGCGCGCACCACCACCTCGCCCCGCGCCCGGCCCTCCATGATGCCGGGCACGGGCAGGGCGACCTCGCGCGCGACTTCGCGCAGCGCGGCCAGCCCCTCGCCATAGCCGCAATAGGGGCGGGGCAGGCCAGTATTCGCCCCCTGGGCCATAAGCAGCGGCGTGGTGGCGAGCAGGATCAGGAGATTCCGCATCGCGCCAGCGCCTCCCGCATATGGGCGGGAACCGGCGCCTCGGCGGTGGCGATGCCGGGCAGGACCAGCGCGCGGGCCAGCAGGTGCATGGCGCCCGCCCCGCCGCCATAGCGCGCATCGCCCAGGATCGGGCAGCCGAGATGCGCCATATGCGCGCGGAGCTGGTGCGTGCGCCCGGTGCGCGGCGTGAGCTCCACGGCCGTCAGTGCGCCGTCACGCCCCAGAACGCGCCATTCGGTGCGCGCCGCCTGGCCCGCCGCATCCACCACCATGCGCCAGCCGGCGGCGGCGCTGCTCACCTTCAGCAAGGGCGCCTCGCACAACCCGCGATCGGTGGGCGGTGCGGCGATGAGCACGGCCCAATAGGTCTTGCGCGCGCTGCCCTCGGCAAAGTGCCGGTTCAGCAGGGCGATGGCCGGCTTGGTGCGGCCGAGTGCCAGGCAGCCCGCCGTATCCGCATCCAGCCGGTGTGCCGGCTGCGGCAAATGCCGCTTGCCCTGTTGCAGCGCCGGCAGCCAGTCCTCCAGCGAGGCGCCGCCGCGCGGGCCGCGATGCACCGCGAGCCCGGCCGGCTTGTCGAGAATCAGCACCTCCGTATCCTGGTGCAGGATGCGCGCGCGGATCTCCTCCGTGAGCGGCGCTGCCCCGAGGGGCGTTGAAGGAGGTTCTGCATGGCGGCGTTTCGGCTTCACTGCTTTCCCGAATCCGGTGGCTGCTACAAGGTCGCCCTCATGCTCGCGCTCTGCGGCGCGGAGTGGGAGGGCATCCCCGTGGATTACTATCACGGCGAGACCCGCACGCCCGAATGGCGGGCTCGCGTCAGCGTGATGGGCGAAGTGCCGGTGCTGGAACATGCCGGGCGCAGCCGCACGCAATCGGGCGTGATCCTCACCTATCTCGCCCAGACGCTTGGCCGCTTCGCCGCGCCGGATGAGGAGGAACAGCTGCGCTGGCTGTTCTTCGACAACCACAAATTCACCAGCTACCTCGCCACCTGGCGCTGGCTGCACAGCTTCACCGCCAATGCCGACCCGGCCGTGGTGGCCGCCTTTCGCGCGCGAGCGGAAAACGCCTTCCGTGTGGTGGAGGCGCAGCTCGAAGGCCGGAATTTCCTGATGGGTGATGCGCCCTGCATCGCCGACATCTCGATGCAGGGCTACCTGCATTTCCCGGCCGAGGAATGGCCGCTGGACATGGCGGCCTTCCCCAACATCAGCGGCTGGATCGCGCGCTTCCGCACCATGCCGGGCTGGAAACCGCCCTATGAGCTGCTGCCCGGGGCGCGCTTTCCGAAGCCGTGATCAGCCGCCCGGGACCGCATCGAGGAAGCCCACCACTTCGGCGATGCGGCCCTCCTGCAGGCGCACCACGTCGAAGCCGCGGATCGGCGGCTCGCCACCTTCGGGGCCGAGCGCCCAGGTGAAGCGGCAATGCGCGCCATGCCCGTCGGGCTTGCCCGTCAGGCGGAAGCGGTAGCCGGGGAAGCGTTGCTGCACGGCGCTGATCAGCCCATCAATCTGCGCTGCGCCCTCCCCGCGCATGAGGGGGTCCACATAGGTCGCGCCCGAGGCCCAGTGTTCGTGGAGCAGCGCCGCGCGGCGCGCCGCATCGGTCTCGTTCCACAAGGCCAGGTAGGTCTCGGCGATGGTGACGGCGTTCATGACGGAGGTCCTTCCTGTTGCGCCCGGTGCTTCGGGCCCGGCCATCCTGGCGAGCCCCGGACGGGGCCCGCGATAACCCCGGAGGTCATCGCCCAGGCCCCGCGGCCCCGCGCATCCTCCGCGCCATCGAGGAACAGGAGGCCCCCATGCCAAGCTACGCCATCGCCCATTTGCACGCGGTCACGATGGGCCCGGAGATCGCCGACTACCTGGCGCGGATCGATGCGACGCTGGAGCCCTACCAGGGGCGATTCCTGATCCACGGCGCGCGGGCCGAGGCGATCGAGGGCGCCTGGGATGCCGATGTCATCGTGATCGAGTTCCCCGACCGCGCAGCGGCGCGCGGCTGGTACGCATCCCCGGCCTACCAGGCCATCCTGCCGCTGCGCCTGAACACCGCGGCGGGCGTGGCCTTCCTGGTGGACGGGGTGGCGCGGGGCCACCGCGCGGCGGGCCTGCTGGCGGCGCTGTCAGCCTGAGCGCATGGCGCGCGCCGTCGCCTCGTCGGCCGGCAGGAAGGCTTCGATCGCGAGCTCCTCCAGCGTGATGTCGCGCGGTGCGCCGAAGACCATGGAGGTGCTGATGAAATTCAGCACGCCATCCGGCGTTGCAAGGCGCAGCGGAACGGCAAGCTCACTCAGCGCGCCATCGCTCGCCACCCCGGGCGGATGCGGATAGGCGGCCAGCTCCTGGCGCAGCGACAACAGCGCGGGGTCGCCGCTTTCGGCGATCTGCCGGTCGAGCCGCGCCATCAGATGCTCGCGCCATTCCGCGAGGTTCACGATGCGCGGCGCGAGGCCCTCGGGATGGAGGCTGAGTCGCAGCACATTCACCGGCGGCGCCAGCAGTGGGGGGGCCACGCCCGCCAGCAGCGGCGCCACGCCTTCATTCATCGCGACCAGGTTCCAGTGCCGGTCGATCGCGACGGCGGGGAAGGGCGCATGCGCGGCCAGGATCCGGTCCAGCGCCGCGCGCACCGGCGCGAAATCGGCCGCCTGCATGGGTGTCTCGCGGTAGATGGGCGCATAGCCCGCGGCCAGCAGCAGCATGTTCCGCTCCCGCAGCGGCACATCGAGCTGGTGGGCAAGCAGGACCAGCATCTCGCGGCTTGGCTGGGCGCGGCCGGTCTCGACATAGCTGAGATGGCGCGTGGAGATTCCGGCATCGAGCGAAAGCGAAAGCTGGCTGATGCGCCGCCGCTCGCGCCAGCCGCGCAGCAATTCACCCACGGGCTTCAGGCTGGTCTGGCTCATGGCGCCACCGGATAGGCGAAGCGATGGGGCGGGGCCATGACCTCGGAGGTCATGGCCCGCCTGATCATTCCGCGGCGGCGGGCTCGCTCACCACGCGCGGCTGGCTGCGCATCCAGGCGAAATACAGCTCCCGCGCCTGGGTGGCGAAGGGGCCGATCTGCATGTCGCGGCCATTGTAGCGGATGACGGGCTGCACCTTGGCGTAGTTGCCGGTCGAGAAGATCTCATCCGCCTCGTCCAGTTCCTCCGCGCGCACCGCGCGTTCCTCGACCGTGACGCCCGCCTCGCGCAGCAGCGTGATGACGCGCTGGCGGGTGATGCCGTTGAGGAAGGTGTGGTTCACAGCCGGCGTCACCACCACGCCATCCTTGGCGAACCAGAGGTTGGAGCTGGCGAATTCGGCGATGTTGCCGGCGACGTCGCTCATGACAGCCATGTCGTGCCCGCGCTCATTCGCCCAGGCCGTGGCGCGCGCGCCATTGGGGTAGAGGCAGGCGGCCTTCGCGTCGGTCGGCGCCATGTCGGTGGCCGGCTTGCGGAAGGGCGTGAGCATCGCCGAGAAGCCGGCCCAGGCGGGCAGCGGCGTGTCATAGAGCGAGAGGATGAAATCCGTGCTGTCAGGGTCGGGGCGCGCGGCACCCAGGCCCTGGCGGATGAAGAACATCGGCCGGATATAGAGCGTGGCCTCCGGGCCCATGCGGCGGATGCCCTCGCGGCACAGCGCCTCGATCTCGGTGGGCGTCATGGTCGGCCTCATGCCCATGACGAGCGCCGAGCGCACCGCGCGGGCACAATGGCGGTCCAGGTCGGGCGCCCAGCCGGTGATGGAGCGCGCGCCGTCGAAGATGACCGAGCCGAGCCAGAAGCAATGGTCCATCGGGCCGATGATCTTGGGCTCCTCGGTGGTCCATTCGCCCTTGTACCAGAACACGCCGGCCATCTTCTGCACTCCATGCTGAAGCACGCCTTTTGCCACGTCAGGCCCGGCTGTTGAAGTAGGCAAGCTCCCGCGTATCGGCCCAGGCTAGGCGGAGTTCCACCGGCTTTCCGTCCACCGCAAAGGCGATGCGCTGGATGAAAAGCGCGGGCTCGCCCCCGCGCAGGCCGAGGCGGGCGGCGATGCGCGCGGAAGGGATGGCGGCGCGCAGTTGTTCGTCGATGCGGGTCACGCTGATGCCGAATTCGCGCTGGTAGAGATCATAGACGGTGCCGGTCCGCCCGGCGAAGCGCGAGCCATCGAGGCCGGGAAACAGCGCGGCCGGCAGCCACAGCGTCTCCTGCATGGCGGGGCGGCCGGCCAGGTGCTGCAAATGCCGCGCGCGCAACAGGGGCGCGTCCGGCTCCAGGCCGAGGGCGGCGGCCTGCGCGCGATCCGCCCGGCGTTCGGTGAAGTCGAGGAATTCCGTGCGCGGCAACTCTGCCGCGCCGTCCGCGCCGCGCAGGTGGAAGAAGCGGAAGCTGCGCTCGGGCGTGTGCTGCGCCACGAAGGTGCCGCGGCCCTGCTGGCGGGTCAGCACGCCCTCGGCCACCAGCCCATCCGTCGCGCGGCGGATGGTGCCGATGGCGCAGGCGAAGCGCTCGGCCAGAAGCTTCTCGGCCGGGAGCGGCGTGCCGGGCGGGAATTCGCCGGCGGCGATCTCAGCCACGATGGCGGCGCGCACCTGGCGCCAAAGGGGGGTCTCGATATTCATTCAGCTCATCTAGGTCATATAGTTGACTTGCGTTCAAGAGCCTCCTAGCGTCCCCTTCATTGAACAGGAGGAAACGCGATGACGATCCATTTCGTCGTGCATGACGAAGGTGATTCCGTGGGAGTCGTGGTGGTGGAGGGCCTGACGGCCAGCAACCGCATCAACGGCTGGATCATGGACCAGGACAAGATGATCGAGTTCGACTCGAAGTCTGACATCCCCATCGGCCACAAGCTGGCCATCAAGCCGATCAAGGCGGGCGACACGATCTTCAAATACGGCATCGACATCGGCAAGGCCATCGCCGACATCGCGCCGGGCGAGCATCTGCACGTCCACAACGTCAAGACGAAGCGCTGGTAGGGGAAACGCCACATGGCAATCAATCTGAAGGGCTCCTCCTTCGAGGGCTGGCGCCGCGAGAACGGCCGCATGGGCGTGCGCAACCACGTCATCATCCTGCCGGTGGATGACCTCTCGAACGCGGCCGCCGAAGCCGTCGCGAACAACATCAAGGGCGCGATGGCGATTCCGCACGCCTATGGCCGCCTGCAATTCGGCGCCGACCTCGAGCTGCATTTCCGCACGCTGATCGGCACAGGCACCAACCCGAATGTGGCCGCCGTCATCGTCATCGGCATCGAGCCCGGCTGGACCGGCAAGATCGTCGAGGGCATCGCGCTCAGCGGCAAGCCGGTCGAGGGCTTCGCCATCGAGCAGAATGGCGATCTCAACACCATCATGAACGCCTCGCGCGCCGCCTATCGCATGGTGAAGCACGCCTCCAAGCTGCGGAAGGTGAAGGCCCCGCTGCAGGAGCTCTGGGTCTCGACCAAGTGCGGCGAGAGCGACACGACCTCGGGCCTCGCCTCCTGCCCGACCGTGGGCAATGCCTTCGACAAGCTCTGGGAAGCCGGCCACACGCTGGTCTTCGGCGAGACGACCGAACTGACGGGTGGCGAGCACCTGGTCGCTGCGCGCTGCAAGACGCCCGAGATCCGCGAGCAGTTCATGGCGATGTTCGACCGCTACCAGCGCGTCATCGAAGCCAACAAGACGAGCGATCTCTCCGACAGCCAGCCCACCAAGGGCAACATCGAGGGTGGCCTGACCACCATCGAGGAAAAGGCGCTCGGCAACATCACCAAGATCGGCAAGAAGTGCACGGTGGATGGTGTGCTGGACAAGGCCGAGGCGCCGACCGGCCCCGGGCTGTGGTTCATGGACAGCTCGTCTGCCGCGGCCGAGATGGTCACGCTGTGCGCGGCCTCGGGCTATGCGGTGCATTTCTTCCCGACGGGCCAGGGCAACGTCATCGGCAACCCGATCCTGCCGGTGATCAAGCTGACCGCCAATCCGCGCACCCAGCGCACCATGTCCGAGCATGTGGACGTGGACGTGACCGGGCTGCTGCAGAAGCGGATCAACATGGACGAGGCCGGCGAGGCCCTGCTCGACTGCATGATCCGCACCGCCGATGGCGAGCTGACGGCGGCCGAGTTGCTCGGCCATCGCGAATTCTCGCTGACGCGGCTTTACGAAAGCGCCTGATCCGGCACCATCACCCCATTCCCCGGCGCGGGGGATGGGGGCGATGGTGAGGACAGAAAGACCCTATTTCGGCTGGCGCGTCGTCTGGGCGGCCTTCACCATCGCGATCTTCGCCTGGGGCATCGGCTTCTATGGCCCCGGCATTTTCCTCGAGGCGCTGCACGACCGGCATGGCTGGTCCGTCTCCCTCGTCTCCGCCGCCATCACCACGCATTTCCTGCTGGGCGCGCTGCTGGTCGCGCGGTTCCCGGCCGTCGAGGCGCGGCTCGGCATCGTCCGCGTCGTGCTGCTGGGCGCGGGGCTGACCACGCTTGGCCTGCTCGGCTGGTCCTCCGCCACTCAGCCCTGGCACATCTTCCTCGCCGCCTGTTTCAGCGGCGCGGGCTGGGCGCTGACCAGCGGCGCCTCGATCAACGCCATGGTGACGCCCTGGTTCGACGGAAGGCGCCCGGCGGCCCTGGCGCTGGCCTTCAACGGCGCCAGCGTGGGCGGCGTGGTCTTCGCCCCGCTCTGGGCGTTGCTCATCACGCAATGGGGCTTTCCCGCCGCCGGCGCGGCCGTCGCCGCGGCCACGCTGCTGGTCATGACGGCCCTGGCGCTGCTCTTCCTGCGATCCACGCCGAACAGCCTCGGCGTCGCGCCCGACCCGCCCGCCTTGCGCGCGGCGGGGGCGATCGAGGCCCCCAGCCTGCCGCCTGGCCGCGCCATCTGGCGCGAGCCCCGCTTCCTGCGCCTTTGCGCCGGCTTCAGCCTGGGTGCGGCAGCGCTCGTCGGCCTGCTCGCGCATCTCTTCTCGCTGCTGGCGCCGACGCTGGGCGCCTTCGGCGCGGGCCTGGCGCTGAGCCTCATCACCATCTGCGCCGTGATCGGCCGCACGCTGATGGGCTGGGCGCTGCCGGCAGGGGCTGACCGCCGCCGCGCCGGCGCCTGGAACTTCGCGCTGCAGACCCTGGGCACGCTGATCCTGCTCACCGCGCTCGATGTCAGCGCGCCCCTGCTGCTGGCCGGCTGCGTCGTGGTGGGGCTGACAGTGGGCAACATGCTCTCCCTCCCGCCCATGATTGCGCAGACAGAATTCACCCGCGCGGATGTGGGCCGCGTCGTCGCCCTCGTCACCGCCGTCAACCAGGCGACCTATGCGCTGACGCCGGGCGCCTTCGGCCTGCTGCGGGACCTCTCGGGCTCGGGTGCGGCGGTGCTGGCCGCGGCCGCGGTGCTGCAGGCGATTTCGGCGCTCATCCTGTTTCGGCGGTGACGCTGATGTGGAGCTTCTCCTTCGTTCGATCCCTCAGGCTGATGGCGCGGACCTGGCCGTTCCTGCTGCTGCGGCTGCTGCTTCACGCCGGCATCATGGCCCTCCATCTGGCGTTCATCGCGGCCGGCGCCGGCCTCGGGCAGCTCCTGGGCTTCGCTGTCCCGCCGGAATTCCAGGACCTTGCGATGCTGCTGGGTGCGCTGGCCGGCTCCGGCCTCGCCGCCCTTCTCATCCATCACCGGCGGGTCCGCATCCTGCACCAGGTCACGGCGGCGCAGCTGGCGGCGATGGACGCGCTGCTGGAGGGCCGCGCCCTGCCCTCCGGCCGGGCGCAGATCGGCGCGGCGCAGGCGCTGGTCGCCGCGCGCTTCCCCGACCCGGCCGGGCTTCTCCGGCTGGAGACGTTGCTGCGCCGCGCGATGGACGCGGCGCTCGAGCTGCTGCACGGCCTGACGCGCCGGCTGGTCCCGACGCCCGTGGTGGCGCAACTTCTGTCCCTGCTGCGCATCACCCTGCGGTTCCTGGCCGGGCCGGCCTCAGCGGTGATCCTCGCCCATGCGCTGCGTGCCGGCGCCGCCCCTCCCTGGGTGGCGGCGCGGCAGGGGCTGATCCTCTACGCGCAGAACATCGGGGGGATGATGCGCAACCGGCTCGTCCTGCTGCCGCTGACGGTGCTGTTCGTCGTCGCGGCCTTCGCCCTCCTGCTCGCACCTTCCGCCGCCCTCGCGCGGGCCATGCCGGGCGGTTGGTCCGGCGGCGGGCTGTTCCTCGCGCTGTTCTTCGCCTGGGCGCTGAAGCGGGCGCTTCTGGACCCCTTCAACCTGGCCTGCCTGCTCCAGGCCTTCCGCCGCCGCGCGGTCGGCCAGGACCCCGATCCCGACTGGGAAGTGCGCATGGCGCGGGATTCGCCCGAGTTCCGGGAGCTCTCCGCAGGGCTGGTCTGACGGGCGGCCCTTGGCGGGCGGCCCCTCCGCCCCTTATCTACGGCGATGGCCGCTCCCGCTCCTGTCCTCGACAGCCCCGACCCCTCCTTCGCCGACCTCCTCGCCGCGCGCCCCGCGCTCACCATGGACCCCATCGCCGGGCTGATGGTGGAGGAGGTTTCGCTCGCGCGCATCGCCGATGTCGTGGGCACGCCCACCTGGGTGTATTCGGCCACCACGCTGCGCCGCCGTGCGCGCGCGCTGGCCGGCGCCCTGGCCGATGCGGGGCTCGATGCCTCCATCCACTTCGCCACCAAATCCAACCCCGCACTCGCCGTCGTGAACCTGCTCCACCAGGAGGGCCTCGGCGCCGATGTGGTGAGCGAGGGCGAATTGCGCGCCGCCCGCGCCGCCGGCGTGCCGGCCGATGCGATCGTCTTTTCCGGCGTCGGCAAGACCGAGCGCGAAATGCGCCTGGCCCTGGCCGAGGACATCCTGCAGCTCAACATCGAATCCGCCGAGGAGGCGGAGATGTTGAGCGCCGTCGCCGCCGCCATGGGCAAGCGCGCCCGCTGCGCGCTGCGCGTGAACCCCGATGTGGACGCCAAGACCCACGCCAAGATCACGACCGGCCTCAGCGAGAACAAGTTCGGCGTGCCCATCGCGATGGCGCCGGAGCTCTACGCCCGGATGTGCGCGCTGCCCGGCCTCGATCCGGTGGGCCTTACCGTGCATATCGGCAGCCAGATCGCCCAGGGCGTCGCCTCCTACCGCGCCGCCTACCAGCGCCTCGGCCAATTGGTGCGGGAGCTGCGCGCGGCGGGGCAACCGGTGCTGCGGGTGGATTGCGGCGGCGGCCTCGGCATCGCCTACCGGGACGAGACGCCCGGCACGCCCGCCGCGCTGGCAGGTGCCATCAAGGCCGGCCTCGGCGACCTCGGCGTGAAGATCATGCTGGAGCCGGGGCGCTGGATCTGCGGCCCGGCCGGCGTGCTTCTCGCGCGTGTCATTGTTGAGAAGCAGGCCACCACGCGCCGCTTCGTGATCGTGGACGCCGCGATGAACGACCTGCTGCGCCCGGCCATGTACGAGGCATGGCACGGTATCCTGCCGGTCTCGGCCGCTGCCTTCCATGCGCCGCTTTCGCCGGCAGATGTGGTGGGCCCTGTCTGTGAAAGCAGCGACACCTTCACCAAGGGGCGCGACCTGCCCGCCCTGCCCCCCAATTCGCTCGTGACTTTCCTCGATGCCGGCGCCTACGGTGCCTCGATGAGCAGCACCTACAATGCCCGCCCGCTGGCGGCTGAGGTGATGGTGGAGGGCAACCGCTTCACGGTGATCCGTGACCGGCAATCCCACGCGGCCCTGCTGGAAGGCCAGCGCCTGCCTACCGCGGACCGCGCAGGCTGGGCCACGTGACGCCCGGGGCCCTCGCCCGCAAGCGCGCCCTCGCCCGGGCCGCGCTGTGGTGGGAGGCCCTCTGGCCGGCGCTCTGGCCGGCCCTCGGCACGCTCGGCCTGTTCGGTATCTTCGCCTTCGCCGGCCTGCCCGCGCTGCTGCCGGGCTCGGTGCATGCGCTGATCCTGGCGGGCTTCCTCCTGGCCCTGGTCCTCGCCATCCGGCACGGATTCGCGGGCTTCCGCCGCCCGGATGCCGCGGCCGTGGATCGCCGGCTGGAACGCGCCAGCGGGCTGGCGCATCGCCCCCTCGCCGCCTTGCAGGACCAGCCTGCGACGAGCGACCCCGACGGCCTGGCCCTCTGGGCCGCGCATCAATCCCGCATGCAGCGCCTCATAGCCCGGCTGCGCGTCGGCACGCCGCGCCCCGGCCTTGCCGCGCGGGACCCGCGGGCGTTGCGCGCCGCCGTGCTGGTCGGCTTCGCCGCCGCCCTCTTCGCCGCCGGGGGTGATGCGCAGACCCTCCTGGTGCGCGGCCTGCTGCCCCATTTCGGCAGCGCGCCCCCGCCCGCCGCCCTGCGCGTCGAGGCCTGGGTGACGCCGCCCGCCTATACCGGGGCGCCCCCCATCTTCCTGCCGGGACAGGGCGGTGCCGCCACCATCCCGGCGGGCAGCCGCCTCCAGGTCGCAATGTCCGGCGGGCTCGGCGCCGCCCTGCCCGAGATCACCGGCCTCTCCGGCATCGGCTTCGAGGCGCTGGGGGGTGGCAGCCACACCGCCCAGGCGGTGATGCAGGCCGGCGCCCGCGTCACCATCCGCCGCGAGGGGACCGAGATCGTCACCTGGAACCTCGCCGTCCAGGCTGATGCGCCGCCCGTGGCCGCCTTCACCGAGGCGCCTGCCCGCTCGCCGCGCGGGCTCGCGCTGCGCCTGCCCTGGCGCGCCGAGGATGACTGGGGGGTCGCGGCGCTGCGCGCGGAGTTCCACCTGGCCGCGCGCCCCGACGCGGCGCCGATCACGCTCGAGATGACGCTGCCCTCCGCTGCGCCCAAGCAGGCGCGTGGCCTGGCGCAGCCCGACCTCTCCGCGCATCCCTGGGCCGGCTTGCCCGTCACGCTGCGCCTCATCGCGCGCGACGGCGCCGAGCAGGAAGGCCGCTCGGAGGAGGTGACGCTGGTGCTGCCCGAGCGCAGCTTCAACCACCCCGTGGCGCGCGCGATGATCGAGATCCGCAAGGCGCTTTCGCTCAACCCCAACGCCCGCACCGATGCAATGCGCGACATGGATCGCATCACCCAGGCGCCCGAGGCCTTCGAGCATGACAGCGGCACGCTGCTGGCGCTGCGCACCGCCCGCGGGCAGCTCCAGCGCGACCGCCGGCCGGAGGCGATCGGCGAGGTGCAGGAACTGCTCTGGGAAGCGGCCCTCGCCCTCGAGGAAGGCCGCGACACCCGCACCGCGCGGGCGCTGGCCGAGGCCCAGCGCCAGCTGCGCGAGGCGATGAACGAGGCCGAGCGCACCCCCCAGGCCGAGAATGAACAGCAGCGCAGCGAGGTGGAGCGCCGCATCGAGCAGCTGCGCGAGGCGATCCGCCGCCACCTGGAAGCCATGGCCGAGCGCCTGCAACGCGAAAACGCCGAGGCGCTGCCCTATGACCCGCAGCAGCGCATGCTCGACCAGCGCGACATGGACCGCCGCACCCGCCGCATGGAGGAAGCGAACCGCCAGAACCGCATGGAGGATGCGCAGCGCGAACTCGCGGAACTCGAGGAAATGCTGCGCGCCCTCCAGGAAGGCCGCGTGACCCGCGGCGAATCCCCCGAGCGGCAGCGTCAGCGCGAGCGCGGCCAGCAGCAGATGGGCGCCGTGCAGGACATGGTGCGCCGCCAGGGCGAGATGGTGGACCAGGGCTCCCGCCGCGCCGAGCAGCAGGAGCAGCGCGCCGCCCAGCAGCGCCGTCAGGCCCAGCCCTGGAACCAGCGCCCCGGTGCGCCCGGCCAGACCACCCCCGAGCAGCAGCAGCAGGCCGAGCAGGAAACCCAGCGCCAGCAACAGGCCGAAGCCCGCCGCCAGCGCGCCCTCCGCCGCGCGTTGGGCGAGCTCATGCAGCAGCAAGGCGACCTGACCGGCGAGGTGCCCGAAGCCCTGGGCCAGGCCGACCAGGCCATGCGAGAGGCGATGGAGGCCCTGGCCGAGGGCCGCGACGCCCGCCCCTCCCAGCAGGAGGCGATGCGCCGCCTCCAGGAGGGCGGCCGCCAGATGGCCCAGCAGATGCAGCGCCAATTCGGCCAGGGCCAGGGGGAGGGCGAGGGCGAAGAGGAGGGCATGGGCGAGATGGAAATGGGCGGCGACGACCCCGACGGGCAGCAGCAGCTTGGCGAGGGCCGCGATCCGCTCGGCCGCCGCGCCCGCGAGAACACCGGCAATGCCGATAATGGCAGCGACACCCGCGTGCCGGACGAAGCCGAGCAGCTCCGCACCCGCCGCCTGCAGGACGAGCTGCGGCGCCGCGGCGCCGAGCGCGAACGGCCGCCGGAGGAGCTGGACTATATTGACCGGCTGTTGCGGCGGTTCTGAATCGAGTGGAGTTTGCCGCTCTCGGTTTCCTGGACCTTCACAGCAGCGCTGCCAGCTCCGCCAGGTCGGGCAGGTGGGGCACGCCCAGGCCAGGCACCAGGCTCACCACGCCGCAACCAGCGGCCAGTCCCGCGGCCACGCCCGTGGCGCTGTCCTCCACCACCAGGCAATGCGCAGGTTGCACCCCGCAGGCGCGCGCCGCGGCTGTGTAGAGGTCCGGCGCTGGCTTGGGGCGCGGAACGTCCTGAAAGCTGAAGATCCGCCCCTCGAAGAAGGCCTCGAAACCCAGGACGCGCATCTTCATGCCAAGCTCGGCCCGGGCGGAATTGGAGCAGACGGCCATGGGCAGGCCTGCCGCCGCCACACCGCGCAGCGCGTCACCCGCGCCCGGCATGGGCTGCACGCCGGCTTCCATTGCCCGCGCGATGCGTTCGCTGAGCGCCGCGCCCCAGCCGGACGGCAGCGCCCCCACACGGGCTTCGATCAGCGGCGTCATGTCTGGCAGCGAAAGGCCCAGGAATTCGCGCTGCGCCGCATGCGCGTCCAGCACCCAGCCGAGCGCGGTGAGTTCCTCGGCAACGATGCGGTTGGCCAGTGTTTCGCTATCGGCCAGGACGCCGTCGCAATCGAACAGAACCGCGCGGATCACGCAGCCTTGGCCAGCGCCGAGTCCTGCTCGGCCCCTTGTCCCGTCCCCTGGCCGGTCTTGGCGCGGGCATGCGGGCAATCACCATGCTGCTTCGGACATTGGCGGGCGCCGGCGAAGCTGCACAGCGCGCGCCCCGAGCCGCGGGTGCGCTCCACCAGATCGGCCAGCGCCAGGATGAAGCCCGCATCGCTGTTCTGCGCGGGCACGCGGAAATAGCCGGGGATGCCCAGGTGTTCCGCCTCCTCGCGGTACTCCACATCCAGCTCGACCAGGGTTTCCGAATGTTCGGAGACAAAGGCGATGGGGCTGATCAGGATGGCCACCTTTTCCTTCGCCGCGCGCTCGATCTCATCCTCGGTCGAGGGGCCGATCCATTTCTGCGGCGTCACGCGCGACTGGAAGCAGACGATGGAATCGAGGTTCGGGATGTTCAGGTGCTCAATGACGGCGGCGACGCTGCTTTCCACCTGCCACTGGTAGGGATCACCCGACTTGATGATGCTCTCGGGCAGGCCATGCGCGGAGAAGAGGATGCGCAGCGGCACCTCGGGGGCCAATTCCGCGCGCGCCTTGTCATAGGCTTCCTGCACCATCCGCGCGGTGGAACGCGCATAGCCGTCATCGGAATGGAAGCAGCACAGCGCCATGGTCGGCACGCGCAGCCCCGCCTTCTCGCAGGCGTCGTTCCAGGCGGTGATGGAGGAGCCGGTCGTCGTCGTGGAGAATTGCGGGTAGAGCGGGATGAGCAGCACCTCCTCCGCCCCCCAGGATTGCACGGCGCTGACCGCCTCGTCGCTCATCGGGTGCCAGTAGCGCATGGCGACGAAGCAGCGGTAATCCGTGCCGGGGTCGCGCTCGCGCAGCAGGGTTTCCAGGTTCCGGCCCTGCTCCTCCGTCAATTCCCGCAGCGGCGACTTGCCGCCCAGCACGGCATAGTTCTCCTGCGCGGGCTTGGTGCGGCGCCAGGCGATCAGCTTGGCCAGCCAGGGCCGGACGAAGCCCGGCACCCGGAGGATCGCGGGGTCGCTGAAGAGGTTCACCAGGAACGGGCGCACGCTCTCCGGGGCGTCAGGCCCGCCCAGATTGAACAATACCACCGCAACACGCCGCGCCATCAAGCCAAACCCCCGGATGCATCCCCGCACATACCCTCTCCGGGCAGGGTTTCAAGCCGCGCGCAGGATTTGGAGCAATTCCACGACATGTTCCGGGGGCGTTGTGATCTCCACGCCATGGCCGAGATTGAAGATGAAGGGCCGCCCCTTCATGGCCGCCAGGATGCTTTCCGCCTCGCGCCGGAGGGACGCGCCGCCGGAAATCAGCACCTCCGGGTCCAGATTGCCCTGCAGGGCGACATTCTTGGGCACATTCGCAGCGGCCCAGGCCGGGTTCATCGCCGTATCCATACCGACAGCCTGCACCCCCGTCTCGGCCGCGTATTCCGCCAGCATGGGGCCCGCAAGGCGCGGGAAGCCGATGACCGGCATCTCCGGCCGGGCGGCCTTGAGGGCGGCACGCAGCCGCTTATTGGGCTCGATCACCCATTTGCGGAACGCGTTGGGCGCCAATTGGCCAGCCCAGGAATCGAACAGCATCAGGGCCTCGGCCCCCGCATCGGCCTGGGCCAGAAGGTAGGCCAGCGTCGCCGCCTCCAGCTTTTCCACCAGGGCCGTGAACAGGGCCGGGTTCTCATGGATCATGCGGCGGGCATGCTTGAACTCGCCGCCGCCCTTGCCCTCCACCATGTAGCAGGCGACGGTCCAGGGCGAACCTGCGAAGCCGATCAGCGCCGTCTGGGGGTGATCCTTGGCCAGCGTAGCCCGGACCCGGCGCACGGTCTCCATGATGGGTCCAGCGCGCTCCGCGGCCCCTGCCACGTCGAGCTTGTCGAGTCCGGCCTGATCCGTGATGGGCGGCAGGCGGGGGCCTTCGCCCTCCGCGAAGGTCAGGCCCTGCCCCATGGCCCAGGGGACGATCAGGATGTCGGAGAAGAGGATCGCCGCATCCATGCCATAGCGCCGCACCGGCTGGATGGTGACCTCGGCCGCCAGTTCCGGATTGAGGCAGAGGTCCATGAAGCTGCCGGCCACGCCGCGCGTCGCCCGGTATTCGGGCAGATGCCGCCCCGCCTGGCGCATCAGCCAGACCGGAGGGGGCCATACGCTCTCGCCGGAGAGCACTCGGAGAATGGGCTTGTCTGTCATGCCCGGGACCATCTCAGGAAAATAGGAAAAGAAGAAGAGGTTGTGGTTGGTAGTAGGGGGTGTGAATCATGGGGACGCAATTTGTCCCGGAACCATCCACAGGGTTGTGGGGTGCGCCCGATGCGTCGTGAGCCAAGGCTGCGCCTCATGCCGCGCGTGATTGTCCCCGGGTCGCACACCCACCGCCGCGATTCATCCCGGGCTGTCGGAAATGTCTGGTTTGTCCCCGCTGCCAGCCGGCGTATCGTGATCACCGGCATTTCATCCCCGTTATGCCCAGGCCCCAGCGGATTGATCCACAGCCCTCATGCCCTCCCGCAACACCAACCTGCACCTGGTTTCCGACAGCACGGGCGAGACGCTGAACAGCATCGCCCGCGCCGCCATCGCCCGCTTCGACAATGCCGGCGTCATCCAGCACCGCTGGTTCCTGGTGCGCAGCCGCATGAATCTCGACCGCGTGATCGAGGGCATCGAGCAGGAGCCGGGGCCCGTCATCTTCACTTTGGTGGACCGCAGCCTGCGCCACACGCTGGAGGAGACCTGCGGGCGCCTGGGCGTCCCCTGCCTCTCCGTCCTCGATTCCGTCATGGATCTGCTCCAGGCCGAGATCGGGCTTCGCGCCACCGAGAAGCGCGCCGCCCAGCATGTGATGGACGCCGACTATTTCCGCCGCATTGACGCCATGCACTATGTGCTGAGCCATGATGACGGCCAGGGCACCGCCGGCATCATGAACGCCGATGTCGTGCTCGTCGGTGTCTCCCGCTCCTCCAAGACGCCCACCTGCTTTTACCTCGCCAATCGCGGGGTGAAGGCGGCCAATGTCCCGCTCGTGCCCGGCGCGCCGCTCCCGCCCGAGCTGGAACACCCGCCCTGCCCCGTCGTGGGCCTGACCATTGATCCCGTCTCGCTCATTGATATCCGCCGCCATCGCCTGAAGATCATCGGCGCCGGTGGCGTGCGCGTGGGCGAGAACGAATATGTGGACCCCGATGCGGTGAAGCAGGAAATCCTTGCCGCCCGCCGCCTCTGCGCCGCGCATGGCTGGCCGGTGATCGACGTGACCCGCCGCAGCATCGAGGAAACCGCCGCCACCGTGATGCAGCAGGTGGAGCTCTGGCACCAGCGCCGCGGCATCCAGGCCGCCGCCGCCCCGGAGGATCCCGCAGCCCCCGTGCTCGGCAGCAACGCGTGAGACTGATCCTCGCCTCGCAAAGCCTCTCCCGCCGCGCCCTGCTCGAAGGCGCGGGCCTGGATTTCGAGGCCATGCCCGCCGCCGTGGACGAGGCTGCGATCAAGGAAAGCGCCCTGGCCGAGGGGGTGAGTGCGGCCGACACCGCCATCCTTCTCGCCGATGCCAAGGCCGCGCGCATCGCCCGCCGCCACCCCGAGGCCACCATCATCGGCGCTGACCAGCTCCTGGTCTGCGAGGGTGCCTGGTTCGACAAGCCGGAGGACCTCGCCGCCGCGCGCGCGCATCTGCTCAAACTGCGCAATCGCGCGCATGAGCTGATGACGGCCGTCGTGGTCTGGCGCAACGGCCAGCGCGCCTGGCACCATCTGGCGACGCCGCGCCTCGCCATGCGCGACTTTTCCGACGCCTTCCTGGATGAATACCTGGCCCGCGAGGGCGGGCTCGTCATGCAGAGCGTGGGCGCCTATCGGTTGGAAGGGATGGGCGTGCAGCTCATGCGCGACATCCGGGGCGAACACAGCGCGATCCTCGGTTTGCCGCTGCTGCCGCTGCTCGCCTATCTGCGCGATGCGGGGGTGGTGAAGGCGTAAGGAAAAGAGGCCTCCCCGTTCCACTCAAGGGGTCTGGGGCCCACGGCCCCAGCCGCCGGAGGCCCTTTTTTCCTACAAAATGATACCTTTTTCGCGCAGCCCCGCGATGCCGGCCGCGTCGTAGCCAAGTTCCGCGCAGATTTCGTCATCATGCGAGCCGGGTGGCGCCAGGTCGTGGCGCAGGCCGGGGCGCGCGCCATCCAGGGTGATGGGCAAGGCGGGCAGGTTCACCTTCCTCCCATCGGGCAGGGTCAGCGGCACCAGCCCACCATTGGCATTGAGATGCGGGTCGTCGAACAGATCCGCCGGCTTGCCGATCGGCGCATAGGGCAGGCCCAGCGCCTCGCATTTCTCCATCAGCGCGGGTTTGGTGTAGCGGCGGAGCGCTTCGGCAATCACCGGAATGGTCCGCGCCCGCTGCGCCACACGCTGCTGCTTGGTGGCGAGGGAGGGGTCCGCGCCCAGCTCCGTCAGCCCGAACGCCTCGCAGAAGGCGGGCCAGGCGGTGTCGGTGACGACGCCGACAAAGACCTGCCCGCCATCCGAGGTATCGAACACGTCATAGACCGGCCAGGCCGGCGTGCGCTTGCTCATCGGCGGTGGCGCGATGCCGGTGATCGCGGCCTGCGCCATGTGCTGCGACATCAGCATGGCCACCGTCTCGAACAGCGCCGCCTCCACATAGCGGCCACGCCCGGTCACCGCGCGCTCGGTGACGACGGAGAGGATGGCGATGGCGGCCGAAAGCCCGCCCATGATGTCAATGACGGAGGCCCCGGCGCGCAGCGGCTGCCCCTCCGGGCCCGTCATGTAGGCGAGGCCCCCCATCATCTGCACCACCTCGTCCAGCGCGGTGCGGTGCTGGTACGGGCCTTTGAGGAACCCCTTGCAGGAGCAGTAGATCAGCCGCGGGTTTTCGGCGCTGAGCGCGGCATAGCCGAGGCCGAGCTTCTCCATGGCACCCGGGCGGAAATTCTCGATCAGCACGTCGCTCCGCGCGACGAGCTTCCGCACCAGCGCCAGGCCCTCCGGCGTCTTCACGTCCACGCAGAGGGAGCGCCGGTTGCGCTGGAAGCTCGCGTAGAACCCGGTGCCCGAACCGGTGAGGGCGCGCGTGGAATCGCCCTTCGGCGCCGGCTCCACCTTGACCACATCGGCGCCGAGATCGGCCAGCACCATGCCGGTGGTCGGGCCCATCACCATATGCGTGAATTCGACAACCTTGAGGGCCGAAAGCGGGGAGACGGTCATGCGGGCATCCTGGATGGCGGGCCTGGATCATGGCCGCCTCAGCCCGGCGCGCAAGCATCCATGCCGAGGAAACGCCCGCAGAGATCGGCGATGCGCGGCGCCGCCTGCCCGTCGCCATAGGGCGAGGCGCCGCGCGCGAAGCCGCCGCCCGGCCGTGTGTCGTTGAGGAAGCCTGAGACGCCCGCGACGATGGCCGCCGTGTCATGCCCCACCAGCCGCGCGAAACCAGCCTCGACCAGCTCCGGCCGCTCGGTCTCGGCGCGCAGCACGAAGACCGGCTTGCCGAGGGCGGGTGCTTCTTCCTGCAGGCCACCGCTGTCGGTCAGCACCAGCGTGGCCTGCTTCAGCAGGGCCGCCATGCCCGGGTAATCCACCGCCTCGATCAGGTGCACACGCCCGAGGCCGCCGAGCAACGGGCGAACCACGGCGCGCAGCTCGGGGTTGGGGTGCATGGGATAGACGAATTCCACGTCCTCGAAGCGCGCATGCAGCGCCGCCACGGCACGGCAGATGCCCTCCAGCGCGGCACCGGTGTTTTCACGGCGATGGATGGTGAGCAGGATCATGCGCGCGCCTGGCGCCACGGGATGGCCCGGCGGCAGATCGGGCCGGGCGGCCACCTCCAGCAACGCATCCATCACCGTGTTGCCGGTGACATGCACGCATTCTGCGGCGATCCCCTCGCGCAGCAGATTGTCGCGCGCGCCGGTGCTGGGGGCGAAATGCAGGGCGGCGATGCGCGCGGCCGCCATGCGGTTGAACTCCTCGGGGAAGGGATAGGCCATGTCCCCGGTGCGCAGGCCCGCTTCGACATGGCCGAAGGGGATGCGGCGGTAGAAGCTCGCCATCGCCGTGGCCAGCACGGTGGTGGTGTCGCCCTGCGCCAGGACGAGCGCCGGCGCCTCGCGCGCCAGAAGCGGGTCGAGCCCCTGGAGCAGGAGCGCCGTGAGCTCGGCCAGGCTTTGGCCCGGCCGCATCACATCCAGCGTGAGGTCGGGCGTGATGCCGAAGACGCCCAGCATCTGCCCGATCATGTCGCGATGCTGGCCGGTGCTGAGCACGGTGACGCGCGCCCAGGGGCACAGCCGCAAGGCGGTGATGACAGGTGCCATCTTCACCGCCTCGGGCCGCGTCCCCAGGACGCAGAGGATGTGCTTCGTACCGGTCAGCAGCTCACCCCCGTGGCCTCAGCCGCGCGCGACCTTCACCGCGCTCTTCGCCGCGCCGACCATGAGGCCGACCTCGTTCGCGATGGTGACGAGCTTGAAGCCCATCTTGATCATGCGGTTCGCGTATTCCGGCGTGCCATTGTGCAGGCCGGCCGCGATGCCGCGCTTCGAGGTCTCCTTCAGCAGCTTCTCGTAGATGCCGAGGATGAAGGGGTCCTCCACGTCCAGCTTCGGCGTCAGGCCGTAGCTGAAGGAGAGGTCCGACGGGCCGACATAGATGCCGTCAATGCCGGGCACGTCCAGGATGGCCTCGATGTTCTCGATCGCCTGCTTGGTCTCGATCATGGGGATGACGAGAATCTCGTCATTCGCCGTCGCCTGGTAGTTGCCGCTGCTGCCATAGGCGCCCGCGCGGATCGGCCCATTGGAGCGCGTGCCATGGGGTGGATACTTGCTGAACTGCACGAGGTTGGCGGCTTCCTGCGGCGTGTTCACCATCGGGCAGATCACGCCATAGGCGCCGGCATCCAGCACCTTGCCGATGATCCCCGGCTCGTTCCACGGCACGCGCACCATGGGCGTGGCGCCCGAGCCCGAGGCCGCGATGCCCTGGAAGCACGCGACGCAGGAGAGGTAGTCCTGCACGCCATGCTGCATGTCCACCGTGACCGAATCCCAGCCGCACTGGCTGTACATCTCGGCGCTGAAGGCGTTGGGGATGGCGAGCCACCCGTTCACCACGGCCTTGCCCGATTTCCAGGCTTCCTTGACCTTGTTCGCCATCGCTTTCCTCCTGCGTTTCCTGCGAGGAGGAGAGGCTAGGACGGATGGCCCGCGCTGGTAAGACCTTCAGCCGCAGGTCATCCGCGTGGCGCTTGCCATCATCCTCGCACTCGGCTTGTCCATGGATCTCGGCCATCGCACCAGAGAGATCTGCATCTCCTGGCCGGGCTCCAGGATCACCTCGCGCGCATTCGTCAGGCTGGAGACGCCGGGTGGGGCGACGAAGGTCAGGACGATGCGGAACCGCCCCGGCGCATGGTTCTTGAAGATGCCGGCATAGACCCAGGGCCTCTCCCCGCCGCTCATTTCGCGCCGTTCGAGCACGAAGCGCTCGAGGCTCACCCGCCCCATGCACCACTGTGCGACCTGCGCCTGTGCCGCGCCGGCGGAGAGGGCGAGGCCCAGGGCCAGAAGGGTCAGCATTCGCATGGGTGCGGGCTTCGTCTGGAGAGGTCGGGATGGAGCATCGCGGGCGGTGCCGGGCTGCACAACAGGCCGTATCCTATCTGCGTCATCGGCCCGGCCCATGATGGATCTGGCTGGGCCGCGCTCGGCCGGGGCTCAGGGGCATTCCACGCGAACACCCTCGGCCACCGTGCCCAGACTGGGGTGGCCCATGGATTTCGGCCATTGCACCAGGGGCGCCTGGGTCTGGCTGCTGCCGGGCATGGAAAGCTGGCGGGCCGTGGCCAGGCTGATCACGCCGGACGGACCGGTGAAGGTCAGCACCGTGTTGATCGCGCCGCCCGTGCTGTTCAAGAAGCTGCCGGAATAGAGCCGGGGCCGCCGCTCATCGCTCGCCGAGCGCGGGTCGAGCGTGACATTCACCAGGCTGATCCTGCCATTGCAGAATTGCGCGAGCTGGGCCTGGGCGGCACCGGCGGAAAGCGCGAAGCCGAGCGCGAGGAGAGGGAGAATTCGCATGGGGTCGGGCCTTCCGGGAGTGGTCCTGGGCGGGATCATCGCGGGCGGCAATCACCCCGGCAACAGGATCGGCCCCATGGCGGCCATCGGCGCAGCCGATGGACCCCCCGGGCATCGCCCTGCCGGGCGGAACGGGGCATGATGGCGCGCCCCCGGAAGGACACGCCATGAACTCGCTTTCGCCCCGGCCAGTGGATGCCGTCATCACCGCCGCCCGCGCCTTGCTGGGCGAGCGGCTCACCACCAACGACGCCATCCGCCAGCAGCACAGCCGCGGCGAGGACACCTCGACGCCCACCCTGCCCGATGCCGTGGCCTTCGTGGAAACCACGGCGGAGGTGAGCGAGATCCTGAAGCTCTGCCACCAGCATGGCGTGCCGCTGACGCCCTTTGGCGCCGGCACCTCGCTGGAGGGCCATGTGAACCCGGTCCGCGCCGGCATCACGCTCGATCTCAGCCGGATGACCGGCATTCTCGAGGTGAACGCCGAGGACATGGATTGCAGCATCGAACCGGGTGTGACGCGCCAGCAGCTCAATGAATTCCTGCGCGACCAGGGGCTGTTCTTCCCGGTGGACCCGGGCTCGGTCTGCACCATCGGCGGCATGTGCGCGACGCGCGCGAGCGGGACCAATGCCGTGCGCTACGGCACCATCCGCGAGAATGTGCTGGGCCTGGAGGTCGTGCTGGCCGATGGCCGCGTGATCCAAACGGGCGGCCGCACGCGCAAGGGCGCCAATGGCTACGACCTGACGCGGCTCTTCATCGGCAGCGAGGGCACGCTGGGCGTCATCACCAGGATCCGCCTGCGCCTGCATGGCATTCCCGAGGCGACGAGTGCGGCCGTCTGCCAATTCCCGACGCTGGCCGATGCCGTGAACAGCGTCATCACCGTCATGCAGCTCGGCATTCCCGTGGCGCGGATCGAGCTGCTGGACGAGGTGCAGATGGCCGCCTGCATCGCCTATTCCAAGCTGGAGGGCTATGCGGCCGTCCCCACCCTCTTCCTCGAATTCCACGGCACCGAGGCAGGTGTCACCGAACAGGCCGAGGCGGTGGAGGCCATCACCGGCGAGCACAATGGCTCCGGCTTCGCCTGGGCGCGCGAGGCCGAGACGCGCAACAAGCTGTGGAAGGCGCGGCATGACGCCTATTGGGCCGGCATCGCCTATCGCCCGGGCAAGCGCGGCATCACCACCGATGTCTGCGTGCCCATCTCGCGCCTCGCGGAAGCCCTGCTGGGGGCGAAGGCCGACATCGAGGCGAGCGGCTTCGAGGCGCCCATCGTGGGTCACGTCGGCGACGGCAATTTCCACACCATCATCCTGGTCGAGGAAGGCAATCCCGAGGAGATGGAGCGCGCCTGGGCGCTGGATCGCAAGATCGTGCAACGCGCGCTGGATCTCGGTGGCACCTGCTCGGGCGAGCATGGCATCGGCCTCGGCAAGCGGGAGTTCCTGGAGACGGAGCACGGGATGGAGGCCATCGCCGTGATGCGCAGCCTGAAGGCGACGATGGACCCGAAGGGCATCCTCAATCCGGGCAAGATGTTCCGCAATTGAATCCCATCGCGGTTCCCTTGCTCGCGCTCACGCTCGGGCATGTGTTTTCCAATGCGGTGCGCACCCTGCCCGCCGTCGCGACCGATGTGCTGACGCGCGACCTCGCGATCAGCGCGGAGACGCTGGCCGCGATCACCAGCGCCTTCCCGGCGGCCTTCGCGGCCGCGATGATCCCGGTCGGAGTCGGGCTCGACCGCTACGGCGTGAAGCCGGTCGCGCTGACGCTGATGGCCATTGCGGTGATCGGCTCGGCCATGGCGGCCCTGGCGCCCTCGGCGGCCACGCTGCTGCTGGCGCAGATCGTCCTCGGCATCGCCTGTTCGGGGATGATGATGTGCCCGATGACCTATGCCGCGCGCGGCGTGCCGCAGGCGCAATTCGGCCTCTGGGCGGGGCTTGTGCAGGGCTTCGGCAATTCGGGAATGATCCTCTCCGCCTCGCCGCTCGCCTGGCTGGTCGAGGTCTCCGGCTGGCGTGCCGGCTTCTGGGCCTGCGGCGCGCTGGCGTTGGGCGCTATGCTCGCGATCTTCCTGACCGTCCGGCACGAACGGCCGGCCGAGGCCTCACGTTCCAGTATCTGGCAGAATGCGCGGGAGGTGATGCAATTCGCCACCTCGCCCCGGCTCCGCGGGCTGATGGCGCTGGCCTTCGTCTCCTTCGGCGCGGTGCTGGGCGTGCGCGGCCTCTGGGGCGGGCCCTGGCTGATGGACGTGAAGGGCATGGCGCGCATCGAGGCCGGCCATCTGCTGCTGTTCTGCACCTTCATGCTGGTGGCGGGGCCGGCCTTCGCGGGCTGGCTGGTGGGGCGCCTTGGCCATTTGCGGCGGTTGCTGCTGGGCGGGCACCTGATGGCGGCGGCCTGCATCATCGCCCTCGTGCTGGGCGGGCCGCTCGGCTTCCCTGCCTGGGCGGATGGGCTGCTGCTGGTGGGGTTCGGCGCCACCATCTCCTTCCAGATCCTGTGCTTCGCGCTGCTGCGCAGCCTGGTCCGGCCAGAGGAGGCGGGGCGTGCCCTCTCTGCGCAGAACATCTTCTTCTTCGGCGGCGCTGCGGTGCTGCAAGGCTTGAGCGGCGCGGCCGCGGCGCTGGGGGGCGTGGCGGCGGCCCTGCTCACCTTCGCCGCCGCGCTGGTGCTGGGCTGCGCGCTGTTCCTGCGCTGGCAGAAGGCGTGACGCGAAAAACCCAGCCCCGGATACGGGGCTGGGCTGTTCGTCTGCCGGGCCCGGTGCTCAGCGCGGGCAGTGCACTTGGGTGTAGCGGCTCATGTCCGCCTGGCTGAGCTGGCCGGTGCCGGCGGGGTTGTTGAAGCTCTGCGTGCCGAGCTGCACCGTCACCTGCTGGTAGCTCGCCAGATGCGCCACCGTGCTGCCGTTCTGCGCACCCATGATGTGCGGCGCGGTGAAGCGGACGGTGTAGCGGATCGCTTCGCCCGAGCGGTTCTGCAGCTGCACGAAGTAGGGCACCGTCGAGCGCGAGCCGTTGCTCTGCACATTGCTGTAGAAGGCATTCGCCACGATGCGCCCATCGCAAAACTGCGCCATCTGGGCCTGCGCGCCCATCGAGGCGAAAGCGATCGGCAGCGCGGCGAGGGCGGCGAGGGTGAGACGCTTGGACATGATCAGGTTTCCTTTGGCGGTATCAGGCGCGGCCATTCCGTCCTGTGAGATGGAAGCTACAAGCCGGAGATGATCGGCACCAATCCGCGGTTTCTGATCTTTCGATAGGCGCGACCTATCGTGCCTTTGGCCCTCGTTGGACTTGCCCCCTGCATCAGGATGCGCGGGCCAACTCCGTGATGCCGTGCAGCAGCCGGGCGGGGCTCGCCGGGGCGAAGCGCTGGGCGGCCGCGCGCGCCGCCGCGTGGCGTGGCCCGCCCGAAGCGAAATCCGTCAGCGCCGCGGCCCAGCCCGCCACATCCTGCGCGTCCAGCAATTCCGCGAAGCCCGTGACATATTCGCGATGCGCCGGAATGTCGGAGGCGAGGACGGGCACGCCCGCCGCCAGCGCCTCATGTACCGGATAGTCGAACCCCTCCTGCAGGGAGGGCGCCAGCACGGCGATGGCGCTGCGCGTCAGCCGTGCCATCGCCTGGTCGCTCAGCCCCTCGGCGCGCAGCACCCGCAGGCCGGGCGGCAGCGGGCCGAGCGCGGCCAGAACCTCCGCCGCATCCAGGCCGGGCGCGCCTGCCAGGATGATGTCGAAGCCGCGCGGCCTGGCCATGGCCCGGCAGGCTTCGGCCAGCACGCCGAGATTCTTGCGCGCCGTCACCAGCCCCGGCACCAGGAAGAAAGGACGGCCGGCGACGGGCCGTGGCGCGCGCTCGGTGAACAATTCTCCCACGGGGGGTGCGATCACCTCGATGCGCGCGAAGCGCAACCCATGCGCGGCGGCGGTCTCCTGGATGCGCGCGCGCGAAGCGGCGGAGTTGGTGACGATGCGCACCGGGCGCTCCCCCAGGTGCCGCAGCATGCGGCGGAAGCGCTGGTCGCTCCCTGGCGCTGCGAGGCCGGGGCTGCGCAGCGGGATGTCGTCATGCAGGTAGCAGAGCAGATGCGCCGTGCGGGACAGCGTGGCGAAGAGCTTCGCATTGTCGAGGTTGCGGTGCGACAGGTTGAGATAGGCGCAGCCCTGCAAGCCCTCGGGCTCTTCCGGGCGGAGTGCTCCGCGGCGGTAGAGCAGCCCGGCCATCAGCGTGCGGCCAAGGTCCACCAATGGCACCTGCCGGTCCGCCAGGCGCGCGCGGGCGGGGGGGAAGGCCTCCGCATCGCCTTGCAGATAGGCCGCGACGCGCCGGCACGCGGCATCGCCCGGATGGCCCGCCCAGCGGGCGGCCGCGCCTTCCACCAGGCGGCGCGCCATGGCGGGCTTCAGCGCCCGGACCACGCCACCATCCGTGAAGACGAAGCGCGCCGAGGGTTCCTCCCGCAGCAGGTACTGCGCCATCGCCAGTTCCAGCCGGTCAATCCCGCCCGGCGCCGCGCGCACCGCGCGCCAGAGCAGGCGCGAGACATCGAGCGCGAGGCTTGTGGTCATGGCGGGGCTTCGCCGCGCATCACGGCGGCGTAGACCTCGTTGAACCAGGCGACGCGGATCTCGGACGCGCCATAGACGGGGTCATCCGCGATCTGGCCGGCCTGGGTTTGCAGCGCCTCGCACACGGCCCGGTCCTCGCGCAGGATCGAAACCGCCGAGCGGCGCGCCATCCAGAGGCGCACCGGCTCGAACGGCTCTAGAAGGCGGGTCAGCAGGCCGCCCGTCGCGCCGTCCGGTCGCACGCGGATGATCGTGATGCTCGTCGCGCTGCGCTCGGCCGCGAGTGGGATCTGGCGCAGGATGATGAGGTAGCGGAAGCTCTGCCCGAAGGCGCGCACCGCCGGCGAGGCGACGAAGGTGCTGTCCGGAAAGATGTGCATCATCCGGTAGCCCACCGGGTCCCGCCGGCCCGCGCGCAGGACGCCCGCCCAGTCCTCCATGGAGCCGGAACGGGCGCCGAGGAAATAGGCGTTGTGCATGCCGAAGCGTTGATAGTTCAGCTCCTGCCGCGGCAGGTAGCGCCCCTTGGTGCCGAAGCTGCCGGGATGCACCGCGGCGAGGTGGTAATCATCCAGCGCGATCCACTGATTCAGGCGCCAATTCGCCTGGGCCGGCAGCATCAGCCCCGTGGCACCCTGCATCGTCGCGCAGAGCTGCGACAGCACGTCGAAGGCGGGGCCGAGAAATTCCTCCAGCGATTGGGTGGCGCCCGGAAACCGCGCGAAAATCAGGTCCCCGCAGCAGGCGACATCCAGCCGGACCAGGCTTCGGCCCAGCGCGCGCGGCGCGGTCCCGAAGGCGTCCTGGCAATTGGGAATCCCGGCGGCGACGCCCTCCGCGTCATAGCGCCAATGGTGGAAGCCGCAGAGGATCGGCCCGTTGCCGCGCTCGGCCTGGCGCAGCGGGAAGGAGCGGTGCGCGCAGCGATTTTCGAAGCCGCGCAGCCCGTCGGCGAAGCGCTGGACGAAGACCGAGCGCCCGCCCAGCATGGTGCGGAACCAGTCATTCTCGCGCGGCAGGGCGGATGCGACGCCGACCACGGTCCAGATCCGCCCCAGCCGCTCCTGCTCGGCCGTGAAGGCCGCCGCGTCATGCAGCGCGGCGAGGTTGAGGTCAGCGCCCGGCATGCCGCGCCTCCGGCTTGAGGACGATGGTTAGGCGCTCGTAATCCCCCGCCGTGGCCATCAGCAGCCGCGTGAGGGAGAGGCGGGGCGCCGCCGCCGCCGGCACCGCGCCCGCGCGCCGTGCCAGGGCGCGGGCGGCCGGGCGGCGGACCTCCATGTCGAGGCTGGTGTAGCCGAGGCGTGTCATCGCCTCGATCGCCGCGGCCATCAGCGCGCCGCCCACATCCCGCCCATGCTTGTGGCCGCGCCACGCCTTCAGCACATCCATCCCGTAGATATAGGCGCCGCGCGGGCGCGGCTGGGTGCGCGCCTCGATCCAGGAAAACACCGCCCAGGCATGCGGGCCCCGCCGCCATCCCTGGCAGCGGATGAAATCCGCCAGGCCCGGCGCGAAGGGCCCCCGCCCCGCGTATTTGAGGCTGACATAGCCCGCCAGCTCGCCCCCCACCGTCGCCACCAGGAAGCGGTCCGCCCGCAGGCCCGGCCGGAACAGCGCGTGGCGCTCCGCGTCACCGCCCAGCAGCGCGGCGAGGCTCGCGCGCCCGGTCGCCGCCAGGTCCAGCACCTGGTCGCCCACCGGCCCGGGCCTGAGCGGGCCGACCAGGACAGGGGCGTCAGAAGCTGTCATCGAGCCAGAACCATTGCTCCAGATGCTCCAGGATCACCGGCTCGATCAAACTGTTGAGGAAGGCGACGTCCTCCAGCAGGCCGCGGGACTCCTCCGGCATGGCGACCGCGTCGCTGAAATTGACCCGGAACCGCTCGCCCGGCAGGCGGGTGACGTGGCACAGCACGAGGGCCGCATTGCTGCGCCGGGCCAGCTTCGCCGCGATGGCGAGGTTGCCTTCCGCATGCGGCGGGCGGCCAAAGAGCGGCGCCATGAGCTTCCCGCCGCGCGCCTCGTCCACGAAGATCGCCAGCAGGCCGCCCTCCATCAGCTCCTTGTAGGCGGCGCGGATGCCGGCATGGTCCCGTGTCAGGAAGCGCAGGCCGTTGCGGCGGCGCAGGTCGTTGATGATCCAGGTCTGGCCGCGCGTTTCCCATTCGATCGGCGCGCAGGCGGCGCTCAGGCCGAGGGCACGCAGGCCCTCCAGCATCACCTCCCAATTGGCGGTGTGCAGGCACAGCGCGAGGACGGGGCCGCGGCGGCAGATGGCCTGGGTGCGCTCCGGGTTCGGCAATTCGATCCGTCCGGCGGCCATGTAGCGCCCGACGCTCGGCGTCTCGCCGGCATAGCGGCCGATATTGTCCAGGAAGCTGGCCACCCAGCCCTCGATTTCGGCCTCGCTCGCGCCAGGGCGGTGGCGCCGGAGGTTGGCCCGCGCGCGCTCCACCACCCAGGGCCGCTCGCGCCGGATATAGGCGACGATCCCGGGGGCGGCGAGGCGCGGCCCGAGGTCGATCGGCATGTGGCGGAAGACCAGGTATTGGGCGATCTCCCAGGCATCCAGCAGGCGGTTGCGCAGGCCGGGCGCCCGGCGGTCGGGCAGGATGGCGGCGGGGTCGGTCTCCTCCCTCACGCGCGGGCCTCCAGCTGGGCGAGGATGGGCGTGTGCGGCCGGAGCGAGAGGCGGCAGACCGGATCGGCCGTGAAGCCCGGCGCCAGACGCAGCCGGAAGGCCTGCGCCACCATGGCGAGGCAGAGGATCGCCTCGGTCAGCCCGAAATTCAGCCCGGCGCAGATGCGCGGCCCGGCCGAGAAGGGGATGTAGCTGTAGGGCACCGGGGCTGGGCCCTCCATGAAGCGCTCGGGGCGGAAATGCATCGGCTGCTCCCACAGGTCGGGCGAGCGGTGCAGGATCCAGGGCACGACCAGCACGAGCGCATCCTTCTCCACGGCGATGTCGCCCACCACGGTCGCCTCCCGCGCCTGGCGGGGCAGGATCGGCACGGGCGGGTAGAGGCGCAGCGTCTCCTCGATCACGGCGCGCGCATAGGGAAGGTTCGGCACGTCGTCGGCGGTGGGCTCCCGCCCGCCCAGCACGGCATCCAGCTCGGCATGCAGCGCCGCCTCGGCCCAGGGCGCCTTGGCGAGCAGGTAGAAGGCCCAGGTGAGCGTCGCCGCCGTGGTCTCGTGGCCGGCCATGAAGATGGTCGCGGCCTCGTTGCGCAGCGCCTGCACGTCGAGGCCGAGTTCCGGGCTGCGCTGCATGCGGCGCACCAGCATGTCCACCATGGAGCCATGCTCGCCCCGGCCGGCGACGTGCTCGGTGATCACATGCTCCACCACGCCATGCACCTCGGCGATGGCGGCGCGGAGCGCGCGGCCGCGACCGACCGGCCAGCCCTCGGCGGCACCCAGGAAGAAGGGGAGGTTGAAGCTGTCTATGCCCGCTTGGTAGCGGCCGAAGCCCTGCACGATGCCGGCCAGGGCGGCGGCGCCGAGCCGCGTGCCGAAGATGGAGCGCGCGATGATCTGTGCCGTCAGCTCCGCCATGGCCGGCAGCAGGCTGATCGCCGCGCCGGCGCGCCAGCCGGCCAGCATCTCGGCCACGGCGCCGGTCATCATCGGCGCGTAGAAGGGCACCTGCGTCTTATGCGCGATATCCGCCACCAGCGGCCGCCGCCGGCGCCAGGTCTCGCCATCCGAGATGAAGAGCCCGTCGCCCAGCAGCGGCGAGAGGGCGCGGCGCATCATGGCCCCCTTGCGCTCGAACCGCTCCGCCCCCGTGACAAACACCCCCTTGATCGAGGCGGGGTCGTTGAAGACGCAGACCTGGCGGCGCAGCAGCCGGTAGGCGAAGTCCCGCGCGGCATAGCTCTCCGCGGTCCAGACGCCGATCAGGCTGTGCCGCGCCATGAGGGCGAGGCGCAGCGCGCCCGGCCCCGTCGCCAGCGGCTCCGGATGCGCGGGGATGAGCCAGCCCGGGCCGGATTCCTCGACGATCGGGGGCTGGAGGGAGAGGCGCTTCACGTCAGCGGGAATCCTCGGGGTGCCGGCGCAGCAGCTTGCGCTGCGCCGCCTCCAGATAGCGCGCGAAGGGCCGCCCGGCCCAGAGCAGAAGGCTGGCGCCGAAGCCGGGCGCCACCTGCCGCGCGCCGCGATCGGCGGCGGCCAGGATGCGATCGGCCACGAAGCCGGGGGTGAGCGGCCGGTTTCCCGCCGCGAAGCGGGCGGTGAAGGCCGGGCGGCGCGCGGTCTCCTCCACCAGTTGCGGCGTGTCGGTATCCGGCGGGAAGGCGGTGAGCACCCGCACCCCATGCGCGCCGAGCTCAAGGGCCAGGATCTCCCCCAGCCCACGGATCGCCCATTTGGAGGGCGCATAGGCGGCATAGCCAGCGAAGCCACCGAGGGCCGCGGCCGAGGAAAGCAGCACCACCTGCCCCCGCCCCGCCTGCGCCATGGCGGGCGCCAGGGCGTGCAGCACGTTCACGCTGCCGAGGTAATTGGCGCGGAGCTGCGCCTCATGCTCGGCCAGCGGCTGGTCCAGGAAGCGGCCGGGCCAGGCGATCCCGGCACTCGTCACCACCCAGGCGGGCGGGCCCAGCCGCGCCAGCAGCGCGGCCATGGCGGCGGCAACCGCCGGCCCGTCGCCCACATCCAGCGCCAGCGTCTCGACCCGCTCCGCCCCCGGGCGCCCCGCTTCCAGCCGCTTTTGGGCGGCGGCGAGCCGTCCGGGATCGCGCGCGACGAGGATGAGGTGGCAGCCCCGGGCCAGCAATCCGGCCGCCAGGGCCTCGCCGATTCCGCTGGAACCTCCGGTCACCAGGGCCCAGCTGGGCCCGGCCTGATGGGTGGAAGGGGTGTCTCCCGCCCATGCGCGCGGGGCCTTGTTCACCATCCGGCCTCCAGGCGCGGTGGCCCCGGGGGCGGGGCCGTGGGGTCGGGGAAACTTGAATCAGGCAACGAAAATAGCGTATCCGATTGTAAGTGGAAGGCAATGATGGCAGCCCGCCATTGCAGGCCATTCCAGTTTGTCCCGAATTGTTCCAACCGCTTGCACGTTGTTCCAGTCTGGGGAGGGGAGACCGGGCTGGCCGGATGAGCCAGCCCCGGCGCGTTCAGGGGATGATGCACTGAGACTGACCCGGCCGCACCCGACCACCCTGAGCCAGGTGCCCCCGCGGCGCCGATCCTCGCCACCCCAACCCTCCTGGACACCGCGTTGATCCTGAACTTCCCTGCCCCGCTCGATATTCTCGGCCTCGCCGCCCGGCTTCCGGGGGCGCCGGACCTGCGCAGCCTCTGGGCGCTGCTGGAGGCGGGCGGCTCGGCCGTGCAGGACATCTCGCCGGCCGACCGCTGGCGGCCCGAGCGCTTCCTGAGCACCGACACCACGGCGCGCGGCACCGCCTACACCTTCGCCGGCGGTTATCTGGAGAACGGCCTGCACTTCGACGCGGCGGCCTTCGGCATGTCCCGCCGCGAGGCGGAGCAGATGGACCCGCAGCAGCGCGTCCTGCTCGAAGTCACCTGGGAGGCGCTGGAGGATGCCGGCATCGCCCCCTCCAGCCTCGCCGGGCGGCAGGTGGGCGTCTTCGTCGGCGCCTCCGCGACGGATTACGCCGACGTCCCCCTGCTCGACGTCTCCGCGCTCGACGCCCATTTCATGACCGGCAACAGCCTGGCCATGGTGTCCAACCGGATTTCCTACGCCTATGACCTGAAGGGGCCGAGCCTCACGCTCGACACCGCCTGCTCCTCCTCGGTGGTGGCGCTGGCCCAGGCGGCGGCGGCGCTGGAGGCGGGGCGGATCGAGCTCGCCATCGTCGGCGGCGTGAACATGCTCTCCTCGCCGGCGCCGTTCATCGGCTTCTCCCGCGCCGGCATGCTCTCCCCCACCGGCCGCTGCCGGCCCTTTTCCGCCCAGGGCGATGGCTATGTGCGGGCCGAGGGTGCCGTGGTGCTGGTGCTGGCCCGGCCCGGCTCGTCCTTCGGCGCCGGCGCCCCGCGCGCCGTGCTGCACGCGATCGGCGTGAACTCGGACGGCCGCACCAACGGCATCTCGCTGCCCTCGCTCACCGGCCAGCGGGACCTGCTGGAGGCCATCTACCGCCAGGCCGGAATCTCGCCCGACGCGCTGGCCTTCGTCGAGGCGCATGGCACCGGCACCCGCGTGGGCGATCCGATCGAGGCGCGGGCCATCGGGGAATCCCTGGGCCGGCACCGCCGCGCGCCGCTGCCCGTGGGCTCGGTCAAGTCGAATATCGGCCACCTGGAATCCGCCTCGGGCATGGCGGGGCTCGCCAAGCTCGTCCTCTCGCTGGAGCGGCGGCGCTACCCCGCCACGCTCTACCTGGAGGAGCTGAACCCTGACATTGACGTGGCGGGCCTCGGCCTCGCCCCCGCCGCCCGGACGGTCGAGCTGGCGGCGGAAGGGCCGCTCCTGGCGGGGCTGTGCAACTACGGCTTCGGCGGCACCAACGCGCATGCCGTCATCGGGAGCGTGCCGCCGCGCCCCGCCGCGCCGCCCGCCGCGGCGCCCCGCTACCTCGTGATCTCCGCCCACAGCAAGGCGGCGCTCCGGCAGCTCGCCACCGCCTATCTGGAGCCGGTGGAGCAATTCGGCGCCGCCGCGGTGGCCTCGGCCGCGCAGTCCGGGCGGGACCGTCTCTCCCATCGCCTGGTGCTGGACCTGGCTCAGGGCGGCTCGGTGGCGCAGGCACTGATGGAGCCGGATGTGCCCCGCCCCGACCTGGCACTCGGGGAGGCGATTGCCCGGCAGGCGCGGGTCGCCTTCGTGTTCTCGGGCAATGGCACGCAATGGCCGGGCATGGGCCGCGCCGCCTATCGCGGGAACGCCGCCTTCCGCTCCGCCTTCGACGACTGGGCCGCGCGCATCCGCGCCGCCGGCGGCATCTGCCCGCTGGAGACCATGCTGGCCGAGGATGCGGCCCAGCGCCTGGCGGCCACCAGCGCCATGCAGCCGCTGCTCTTCACCATCCAGCTCTCGCTCTGCGCCGCGCTGGCGGCGGAGGGCCTGCGGCCGGACGTCGTGCTCGGCCATTCCGTGGGCGAGGTGGCGGCCGCCGCCGCCGCCGGCGCGCTGGGCGCCGAGGATGCGGCGCGGCTGATCGTGATCCGCAGCGCCGGGCAGGAGGCGGTGCAGGGCCTGGGCGGCATGGCCGTGCTGGCCTGCGACGCCGCCCGCGCGGCCGAGATCATCGCCGAGGCCGGCACCGACGCGGTCGAGGTCGCCGCGCGCAACGCGCCGAGCTCCACCACCCTCTCGGGTGCCAGCCAGGCGCTGGCCGAGGTGCTGCGCGTGGCCCGCCGCGCCCGCATCGCCTCCGTCACGCTCGACGTCGCCTACCCCTTCCACAGCCGCATCCTCGATCCGGGCCGCGCGGAGACCCTGGCGGCGCTGGAGGGCCTCAAGCCGGGCCCGGTGCGGGTGCCGATGATCTCCGCCGTCACCGGGGCGGAGGTGGCCGGCCCCGAGCTGGATGGCAGCTATTGGTGGTCCAACATCCGCGCGCCCGTGCTGTTTCAGGACGCCGTGACGGTGGCGCTGGGGCGGGCGGATCTCTTCATCGAGATCGGGCCCCGCCCCATCCTCGGCTCCCTCGTCAGCGAGGTGGCGCGCCATGCCGGCATGCGCGCCGCCGCGATGGGCACGCTCACCCAGGGCCGCGGCGGGGAGGAGGCGGACCCCATCGCCCGCATCCTGCTGGAGGCGGTGGTGAAGGGAGCGTCCCTGGATGCCGCCCCCGCTTCTGCGCGGGGTGCCCATTCTCCTGCGGAAGCTGGTGCGGCGCTGCGCCAGTTGCCGATGATGCGCTGGGACCGCCAGGAATACGTCATCACCGCGACCCCCGAGGCCTATGGCATCTACGGCCCGAGCCATGGCGGCGGTCCGCTGCACGCGTTGACCGGCGTTCGCCTGGCACCCGGCGGCGCGGAATGGCGCCAGATGCTGAGCCTGGGCACGCAGCCCTTCCTCGCCGGCCATCGCGTGGACGGGCAGGCCATCCTGCCCGCCACCGCCTATATGGAAATGATGCTGGCCGTGGGGCGCGAGGTGCATGGCACCACCCGCCTCCGCCTGCTCGACCTCGACATCCTGCGCGCCCTCAGCCTGGAGCAGGCGCAGGAGGTCAGCATCCTCTGGCACGAGGCCGAGCGGGTGGTAGAGGTCCGCGCCCGGCCGCGCCTGGACGCGGGCGCCGGCTTCACGCTGCACGCACGCGCCACCGTCCTGCCCGAGCCCGCGGCCCAGCCGCACCCGCTGCCGCTGCCCGAGACGCTGCGCCAGGGCGGCGGCGCCACGCATGATGCCGAGGCAGTCTATGCCGCCACCGCCGCCTGCCGCCTGGGCTATGGCGGGGCCTTCCGGGCGGCGCAATCCGCCCGCGCGGCGGATGACTGCGTGATCACCGAGATCGCCGGCGCCGCGCCCGACCTCGGCTTCTTCACCGACACCCTGGTGATAGCGCCGGCCGCCTATGACGCGGCCTTCCACGGCATCTTCCTCGGCATTGCGCAGCGGCCGGGGCAGGTGGTGGGCGAACTCCCGGTCCGCATCGGGCGGCTCTCCCTCTTTGCCCCGGGCGAGACGGTGGTCCGCTCGGTCGCGCGGCTGGTCCGCGAGATGGCCGATGCGCGGGTCTTCGACATCGAGCTGCTCTCGGAAGCGGGCCGTGTGGTCGCCCGGGGCGAGGGCGTGGTGATGCGCCGCGTCACCTTCGCGGCCTGGCGCGAGGCGGACCGCATCATCGAGGGCCGGCTGCAGCCCTGGCGCGCCGGCCCGGCCGACCTCACCGCCGCCATGGCGGCGGCGCTGTCGCAGCCGATCCCGGTGGCCGATGCCGGGGCGCGCCCGGCGCTGGTCGCCCTCGCGCTCGATATCGCGGGGCATGTGGTGAACACCGTGGCCGAAGGACGATCGGCCGAGCGCATCGTGGGCCTCGCCGCCCCCATCGCGCCGAATGCGCGCGTCGTCTGGCGCGCGCTGAACGATGCCCGGCAGGAAGCCGGGCAGCTCGCCGTCGGGCAGGCGGCGCCGGTGCTGACCGGCCTGCTGGCCGACCCCGGCGCGGCGCTTGCCGCCTTCGCCGCCCGCCACCCCGGCGCCAGCGCCGATCTGCGCCTCGCCCTGCACGTGCTGGAGGCCCTGCCCGCGCTGCTGGCCACCGGCCAGGAGGCCGCCCCCAACGCCGACCTGCTGGACGCGGTGATGACCGCCTCGGTCTTCGCGGCGCCGAGCCTCGATGCGCTGGCGGCGGTGGTGGATCGCCTCGCCACCTCCGGCGATGCGGGGCGGCTGCGCCTCGTGCTGCTCGAGCCGGGGCTGGGTGGTTTGCTGCCGCGCCTGCTGCCGCGCGTCCGGGCCGGCGAGATCTCGCTCGCCATCCTCGCCGCCGATGTGGAGGCGGCCGAGCGGCTGCTCGCACGCGCCGGCGCGGCGCGGAGCATCCCGGTGCATGGCCCGGACGCCCAGCTGGGCGGGGCGGTGTTCGATCTCGCGCTCTGCGCCGCGGTCACGCCGCTGGATGGCGGGCAGCCCAGCCCGCTCGACCTGCTGACCGGCCTCGGTGACCACGCGCCGCCGCTGCTGGTCGCGATCCCGCCGCACCACCCGGCGATTGACGTGCTGCATGCGGCGACCCCCGGCTGGTTCCGCTTCTCGCCCTCGCCGGAGCAGCCGGTGGGCGCCTGGCCCTATCCCTCCGAGGCGGATGAGGCGCTGGCGCAGCACGGTTTCACCCTGTTGCGCCAGGCCAGCCTGCCCGGCTCGGGCGAGCGGCTGGTCTTTGCGGAGCCACAGCGTCGCCCGGCCGAGAGCAAGGCCCCGCTGGGCCGCGTGCTTGGCCTGCTCGCCGAAGGCGCGGCCGAGGCCGAGGCCTTCGCGGCGCGGCTCCCCGGCTTTGACGTGCAGCCGACGCTGACGCCGGTGGAGAGCGCCGCCTGGGTGGCCGCGGCACCCCGCGCCGATGGCTTCCCCGTCCTGATCGAGACCGGCCCGGCGGTGGCGGCGGAGGAGGCGGCCGCGCTGGCCGCGCGGATGCTGCGCCTGCGCGAACTCGCGATCGCGCTCAGCGAAAGCGAGGCCACGGCCCGCCTCTACGTCGCGCTGGAACTGGGTGCGGGCGGCATCCCGACGCCGATGTCGCAGGCGCTCGCGGGCTATGCGCGCTGCCTGATGAACGAGTTTCCGGCGGTCGAGACCTGCCTGCTGGTCTGGACGCCCGAGGCGCCCCCCGCGGTGATGGAGGCGGCGCTGCACCGCCATCTGGCCGAGCCGCTGGTGGAACGCGAGATCTGGCTCACGGCCGGCGGCGCCATGGTTCCACGCGCCACCCGGCGCATGGAGGCGCGCGCGCGCGCCCTGGCGGCGGCGGAGCGCAGCCTGCTGGGCATCGGCCCGCGCGGCCTGGATGATTTCGGCTGGTCCGTCGCGGCCCGCATCGCGCCCGGCCCGGGCGAGGTGGAGCTGGCCGTCACCGCGACCGGGCTGAATTTCCGCGACGTGATGCTGGGCCTCGGCGTGCTGGATTCCGAGATCCTGGGCGAGGGGATGACCAGCGGCTCGCTCGGCTTTGAATTCGCGGGCCATGTGCTGCGCGCGGGCCCGGGCGTGCCGGGCTTCGAGCCGGGGGACGCGGTGATGGGCTTCGGCGCGCAGGCCTTCGCCTCGCACCTGACGCTGCCGGCCGACCGGCTGTTCCATCTGGGCCAGGTGCTGCCGGAGGAGGCGGCGGCGGCGGTGCCGGTCGCCTTCGTGACCGCCTGGTTCGCGCTGATCGAGCGCGCGGCGCTGAAGCGCGGCGAGACGGTGCTGATCGAGGGGGCGGCCGGCGGCGTGGGCATGGCGGCCGTGCAGATCGCCAAGGCGCATGGTGCCATCGTCGTGGCCGCCGCCGGCACGGCGGAAAAGCGCGCGCTGCTGCGGCACCTGGGCGCCGACCATGTGGTGGATTCCCGCGCGGCCGACGTCGAGGACCGGATCCGCGCGGCGGTGGGCGGCGTGGATGTGGTGCTGAACTCGGTCGCGGGCGATGCCATGCGCGCCGCGCTGCGCCTGGTGAAGCCCTTCGGCCGCTTCGTCGAGCTCGGCAAGCGGGACTTCTTCGACAACACGCGCCTGGGCCTCCGGCCCTTCGTGAAGAACATCACCTATATCGGCGCCGATATTGACCAGCTCCTGGCGCATGACGCGGCAGCGGTGCGGCGCATGGTCAGCGTCATCATGGTGCTGTTCGAAACCGGGCGCCTCAGGCCCATCCCCTATCTCGCCTTCGAGGGCGGGCGGGTGGCGGATGCCTTCCGGCTGATGCAGGCCTCGGGCCATCTGGGCAAGATCCTGGTCCGGCCCAGCGCGGTCGCGGTGCCCCACGCGGCCGCCGCAGGCCGCTTCCGGCCGGCGGCGGGCGTGCATGTGGTGCTGGGCGGCACCGGCGGCTTCGGCCTGGAGACGGCACTCTGGCTGGCCGCGCAGGGTGCCGGCTGCGTCGTTGCCGTCTCGCGCCGCGGCGCGGTGGACGAGGCCATGGAGGCGCGCGTGGCACGCGCGCGGGCCGCGGGGACCGACCTGCGCATCGAGGCGCTGGACATCACCGATGCGGCGGCGGTCGCGGCCGCCTTTGCCCGCTGGCGGGCGGAGCTGGGCCCCATCGCCGGGGTCATCCATTGCGCCATGGTGCTGGAGGACGGGATGATCCTCGGCCTCACGGCGGAGAAGATCGCCCGGGTGCTGGGCCCCAAGGTCACCGGCATGCGGGCGCTGGAAGCCGCGACGGTGGGGGATGCGCTGCAATACCTGGTGGCCTACTCCTCCTCGACGACCTTCGTCGGCAGCCCTGGGCAGTCTTCCTATGTCGTGGGCAATGCCTTCCTGGAGGGGGCGGTGCTGGGCCTGAGGGCACGGGGTGTACCGGCGCTGGCCGTCTGCTGGGGGGCGATTTCGGATGTCGGCGTGATCGCGCGCACGCGCGGCCTGGCGGAGCGGCTGCGCATGGCGACCGGCGTCTCGGGCGTCACCTCGGCCGAGGCGCTGCACCACCTGGGCACGTTGCTGGCCGCGCCCGCGGCGGCGCCGGCGGTCAGCGCCTATTCCGTGATCCGCTGGTCGCCCGCCGCGAACAAGCTGGCCGTCCTGCGCTCGCCCTATTTCGCCGATGTCTTCGCCGAGCAGGGCCAGGGGGGCGCGCCGGGCGGGGAGGAGATGCTCGACCTTTCCGCCCTCTCGCCGGAGGCGGCGGCCGAGGCGCTGCTCGAACTGGTGCGGGAGGAGGTGGCCCGCATCCTGCGCTTGCCGGCCGAGGCGGTGGAACCCGACCGGCCGCTGATCGACATCGGACTCGACTCCCTCATGGCGCTGGAGCTTCGCCTGGGCGTCGAGAAACGGACCGGGATCGAGCTGCCGCTGACCACGATGGGCGGCAACCGCTCCATCCGGGACCTGGTCGGGCGGATCGTCGGCACCTTGTCCGCGCAGCAGTCACAATAAAAAACGCCGTGGCGCCGCAGGACTGGAAAAAGAAACCAGGATAGGTTTTGGGGTTGACACCTTCAGACTGCGGTCGCGCCTGTTGTTTATGCTGCACTGCACGGTTGCAGGGCAGACTCCTTTGCATCTCGGCGTTGGAATGTACCTCAACTGCTTGGCTAAATCTCGAAAACCGGATACTGCCGCCGTAAGATCAGGACGCGGGTGGAGAGTTTCCTGCGCCTTGCGAAAGCATGGTTCACTTCCGGTTCAGAACCGATCCGATATAGTGCAACTGCTATGTGAGATCGTGCGCTGATGAATTTGAGGCTGACCCCGACGGAGCTTGATGTGGCGGGCCTGGGCCGTGAGGCGGCCGCGCCGGCCCCTTCGGCAGAGATTCCGTCCAGCCTGGCCGCTGACCGCCGGCAGCCGCGGGCGCGGGCGTTGCGGCAGGACGTCGCCCGGCACGATCTCTCCTTCGAGAGCCTGCCGGCTTATCGCGAGATCCTGCTGGAGCGCCAGGTCGGCCCGGCGCTCGGTTTCACCAACCCCTATTACCGCGTGCATGACGCCCGCGCGGGCGCCCGCACCACGATCAACGGCCGGGAGCTGCTGAATTTTTCCAGCTATGACTATCTGGCACTGAACGGCCACCCGGAAGTCCTGGCCGCGCATGAACAAGCCGCACGGGACTACGGCACCAGCGTCTCGGCCAGCCGCATCGCCTCGGGCGAGCGGCCCGTGCACCGCGCTCTCGAAGCCGCGCTTGCCGAGGTCTATGAGGCGGAGGCGGGCGTCCTCTTCGTCAGCGGCCACGCGACCGCGGCTTCCGTCATTGACACGATCCTGGGTCCCAAGGACCTGATCATCCATGACTCGCTGATCCACAATTGCGTGGTGGTCGGCGCCCAGGGGGCGCGCTGCCAGCGCAAATCCTTCCGCCACAACGATCTCGATGACCTGGAGCACTACCTCACGCTGACGCGCTACCTCTTCGAGCGCGTGCTGATCGTGACGGAGGGCCTGTTCTCGATGGATGGCGACGGGCCGGACCTGTTCCGCCTCGCCGAGATCAAGGAACGCTTTCAGGCTTGGCTCATGGTGGATGAGGCGCATTCGCTGGGCGTGATCGGCGCCACCGGTCGCGGCATCGCTGAGCATTGCGGCATTGATCCGAACCGCGTGGACATCTGGTTCGGCACGCTCTCCAAGACGCTGGTGGGCTGCGGCGGCTATGTCTGCGGTAGCCAGGTGCTGATCGACATCCTCAAGGCCCGCGCGCCCGGCCTGGTCTACAGCGTGGGCATGCCCGCACCCGTCGCGGCCGCCTCGCTCAAGGCGCTCGAGATCATGCGGCGCGAGCCGGAGCGCGTCGCGGCGCTCCAGGCCAATGGCGCCCATTTCCTCGCTGGCGCCCGCGCCCGCGGCCTGGATGTGGGGCCGAGCTGGGGCTTCGGCGTAACGCCCATCATCCTCGGCACCGACATCCGCACCTTCGCCATGGCGCAGGAGCTGGAGCGGTTGGGCATCTACAGCTTCCCCGTCACCTCCCCGGGCGTGCCCAAGGGCACGTCGCGCCTGCGCTTCTTCCTCTCCGCCGCGCACGAAACCGCGCAGATCGACACCGCCCTCGACGCCGTCGCGACGATCCTCGATCGGTCGTGATTCCCCGGCGCGTGAATGGCGGTTTCCTCGCCAAGGCCGAGGCGCGGCTGCTTGAGGGGATGGTCGGACGGGTGCCCGCCGGCGTCGGGCCCGACACGCTCACCGGAATTGGCATCTTCGGCGCGGCCCTGGGTTCCCTCGGCTTCGCGCTGGGCCTGTCCAGCCTCTTTTCGCTCGCCTTGGTGTTCATCGGATTCGGGCTGAACTGGCTGGGGGATTCGCTGGACGGCAAGGTGGCGCGCCACCGCCGGATCGAGCGCCAGGTGCAGGGCTTCGTGCTCGACAATGGCGTGGACCTCATCGCCTATCTGTTGCTGGCGCTGGGCTTCGCCGCCTCGGGCCTCGTCTCCCTGCCGATCCCCTTCCTCCTGCTCGCCCTCTACATGCTGCTGAGCAACCTGGCGCTGGCGCGCCTGCTCGTCACCGGCGTGCACAGCCTGGCGCTCGACGGGGTGGGCACGACCGAGCTGCGCGTGGCCTTCGCGGCCCTGGCGACGCTGCTCTACCTCCTGCCTGGCCTGTTCGCCGCCATCATCCCGGGGATCGGGCTCTCCGTGCTGGATGGACTTTCGCTGCTCTGGGCCGGCATCATGCTGGTGAATTTCGGCTTCGTCCTGCGCCGCGACATCCGCAGCGCCGGCATGGCCGACCAACGGCAGGCCCGGGCCCAGGCCCGGGCGGAGGATACGGAAGCGTGAGCATCTGGCGCCAGCACACCACGCCCGAGGAGATCCACAGCCGGGCGGAAGGCTCGGTCAACGGGCTCCTCGACATCCGCATCACCGAGATCGGCCCCGACTTCCTGCGCGGCGAGATGCCGGTGGATGAGCGGCATGTGCAGCCCTTCGGCATCATCCATGGCGGCGTCTCCGTCGTCCTGGCCGAGACACTCGGCAGCGTCGCCTCCATGATGGCCTGCGATCCCGGCTTCATGGCCGTCGGCCTCGAGATCAACGCCAACCACCTGCGCCCGCTGCCAAAGGGCGGCCGCGCCTTCGGCCTTTGCACGCCCGTGCGGATCGGCCGCAGCGTGCATGTCTGGAACATCGAGCTGCGGCGCGACGACGGTGAACTCTTCTGCGTCTCCCGCCTCACCACCTCCATCATCGAGAGGAAGCCCGCCAAGTGACCAAACCGAAAATCGCCCTGATCGGCACTGGCGGCACCATCGGCTCGCTCGGCCGCGGGCCCTTCGACATCGCGGACTACGCAACACTCGGCAAGGTGATGGATGCCGAGCAGCTGCTGGCCTATTGGCCGCAGGTGCATGAGGTGGCCGAGGTGGTCGCGGTGAAATACGCGGCCGTGCCCTCCACCGCGCTCGGCCCCAAGGAATGGCTGGAGCTGGTGCGCCTCTGCGACCAGGTGGTGGCCGACATTCCGGGGCTGGACGGCATCGTCATCACCCACGGCACCGCGACGCTGGAGGAGACGGCCTATTTCCTCTCGCTCACCGTGAAGGTCGAGGTCCCGGTGGTGCTGGTCGGCGCGCAGCGGCCTTCCTCGGGCCTGTCCTCCGACGCCGGCATGAACCTCGCCAATGCCTGCCGCGTGGCGGGCGACAAGCGGGCGCGCGGCCTGGGCGCCCTGGTCTTGCTGAATGACGAGGTGCATGCGGCGCGCGAGGTGACGAAGACCAGCACCTCCCGCCTGCAGACCTTCCGCAGCCCGGATTTCGGCTGCCTCGCCCATGCCGATGCGGATGCCATCGCCTGGTATCGCCGCCCGCTGCGCAAGCTGGGGCGCGAGACGGAATTCGATGTGCGCAAGCTGGCCACCTTGCCGCGGGTGGACATCGTCTATTGCTATGCCGGCGCCGATGGCGCGGCGGTGGAGGCCTTCATCGCCGCCGGCGCGCAGGGCCTCGTCTCGGCCGGCTTCGCGCCGAGCTTCGTGACACCCGCGCTCGCTGAGACGATGACGGCCGCGATGGCCGCCGGCACGCCCATCGCCGCCAGCACGCGCGCCGGTTCGGGGCGGATGTTCCACACGACCCGCATGCAGGAAGCCGGCTTCCTGAACGCCGACAACCTCAACCCGCAGAAGGCGCGCATCCTGCTGATGCTGGGCCTGACCGTGACGAAGGATCGCGCGGAGCTGAACCGGATCTTCGCGGAGTACTGAGCCCGCTCAGGCGAGCTTTGCGAAGCCCGCGCGCCAGTCTTCCGGCATCGGCGCGGGGCGGCGCGTCGTGCGGTCGGTGAAGACGATCACGCTCTCCGCCGTGGCGAAGCAGTGGCCGTTCTCCAGCAGCGATTGGGCGATGGTGATGGAGCTGTTGCCCACCTTCGCGATCCGGCTGCCGATCCGCACCAGACCGGGGTAGTGCACCTCGGCCAGGTATTCGATGGTGACGCGGCGCAGCGCCGAGCCCAGCGCCCGCTCCCGCGGGGTGCCGGCGACGGCGCTGATGATCTCGCCACGCCCGGCCTCGCACAACGCCGCGATGGAGGCGTTGTTCACATGGCCGTTCAGGTCGGTGTCCTGGATGCGGAGCTTTTCCTCCGTCCAGAACGGAAAATCAGATGGCACGCAGGCCGGCATTCGTGACCACGATCTGGCTCGCCCGGCAGATGTTCACGTTGCGGATCTCCGCCGCGCGGCCATTGTCCCACACCACGCGGAAATCATAGGGCCGCGCAAAGGACAGCCGCACGTTGGACGTGGCGCCGGGGCGCAGCACGTTCTGGCCCAGGCGGTCCGGGCCCCAGTTCGGGTTGCCTGCCGGGTTGTAGTAGAGGTTCAGCACCGTGACCGAGGAATTGTTGACGAAGCGGATGCTCGTGTCGCACGCAACCTGATTGCTGGCGACCACGGGCTGCCGCGCATCGGGTGTGCAGGCGCCCAGGAGTGTGCCGGCCGCGAGAAGGGCGGCGATGACAGGCAGCTTCATCACAATTTCCTCTCCAAACATCAATCTTTGAAGAGTGAACCAAATTATAGGAATGCGACAAGGGGCTGCGGCCTTCCGGGCGGCCTGATCGCTAAATTTCCAAGCTCGACATGGGCCCTGAAGGCGATGGTGATGGACCGGCTTCCATTTGCCGGTCGGCCCGCGTCACGCGCAGGTCACGCGGGGGTCATCGACGCCAGGCCTCGGCCCCGCCGCACCAGCGGCGGGGCCGGGCGGCGCATCAGGCCCGGCCGGCAGCCTTGTCGGCCTCGTAGCGGGCCTTGTTCTCGGCATTGGCGGGGTAGAGGCCGGGCAGCGCCATGCCCGCATCCACCTGCGTCATGATCCAGCCTTCCAGGCGCTCCTGCTCGACGCTTTCCTCGGTCACGGCGTCCACCATGGCCTGCGGGATGAGCACGCAGCCATCGGCGTCGCAGACCACGACATCGCCCGGGAAGACCGCCACGCCGCCGCAGCCGATCGGCTCCTGCCAGGAGACGAAGGTGAGGCCGGCGACGGAGGGCGGCGCCGCACCGCCGGCGCACCAGACGGGCAGGCCCGTGCCGTTCACGCCGGCCACGTCGCGCACCGCGCCATCCGTCACCAACGCCGTCACGCCGCGCTTGGCGAGGCGGGCGCAGAGGATGTCACCGAAGATGCCGGCATCGCTGACACCCATGGCGTCGGCCACCGCGATGCAGCCCTCGGGCATCGCCTCGATGGCGGCGCGCGTGCTGATCGGGCTGGACCAGGAGGCGGGGGTGGCGAGGTCCTCGCGGGCGGGGACGAAGCGCAGCGTGAAGGCCTCACCCACCAGGCGGACATTCTGCGCGGCGGGCGTGAAGGGCGCGGCCTTGCGCATCCAGACGTTGCGCAGGCCCTTCTTCAGCAGCACCGTCGTCAGCGTCGCGGTGGTGATCTTCTCGAGCTTGGCCTTGGTCTCGGCGGAAAGCGCCATGGTGGTTCTCCTGAACGATGGCGCGCTTTTCCGCCCGCCGGGCCTGAGCGTCAATCGGGCGCGTCAGAGGAAATGGGGGGGCACGATCCGCCGCTCCCGCGCCTCGCGCGCCAGTTCCTCGCGGTAGTCGGGGTGGGCGAGGCCGATGATGGCCTTGGCGCGCTCCGGCACCGAGCGGCCCTTGAGATTCACCATCCCGTATTCGGTCACGACGAACATCTGGTCCGAGCGCGGCGTGGTGACGATGTTGCCCGGCGTCAAATCCAACACGATGCGGCTGCGGCGCTTTCCGTGCCGCTCATAGGTGGAAGCCAGGCATATGAAGGATTTGCCGCCCTTCGACGCATAGGCCCCGCGCACGAATTGCGACTGCCCGCCCGTGCCGCTGATGTGCCGGTGCCCATCGGATTCCGACGCCGCCTGGCCCTGCAGGTCGAGCTGTGTCGTGTTGTTGATCGCCACCACGCGGTCATTGCGGGCGATGATGTCGGGCATGTTCGTGTCATCCACCGGGCGGCAGAGGAAGTCGTCATTGTGGCGCAGCGTGTCGTAGCTGGCGCGGCTGCCCAGGCAGAAGCTGTAGGTGACGAGGCCCTGGTCCGTCGCCTTGCGCCCGCCGCTGACGCGCCCCGCGCGATAGAGCTCGATCAGCCCGTCATTCAGCATCTCGGTATGGACGCCGAGGTCCTTCACATTCGATTCCAGCAGCAGCGTTGTCACCGCGTTCGGCATGCCGCCGATGCCCACCTGGAGGCAGGCGCCATCCTCGATCTCGGTGGCGATGAGGCGGGCGACGGCGCGGTCCACATCGCTCGCCTGGGCGTTGGGCAGTTCGGGCATCGGCGTGTCGTCGCCCTGGATCAGATAGTCCACCTGGGTGCGATGCACGCGCACATGCGTGCCCACCACGGGCGGCATGTCTGGCGTGATCTCCAGGATCAGCGTCGTCGCACGCTCCACCACGGCCGGATGCCAGATGCTGACGGGACCGAGGTTGAAGTAGCCCTCTGCATCCATGGGCGAGGCCTTGAGGATGGCGATGTCCAGCCGCTCGATGAAGCGGCGGTAGTAGTCCGGGATCTCGCCCAGATGGCAGGGGATGTAGTGGGTCAGCCCGGCATCGTGCTTCTTCCGGTCGTAGCCGGAGAAATGCCAGTTGTAGAAGGCGAAGTGCCTGCGCTCGGGGTCGCCTTCAAGCGTCGCGCGCGGGCGCATGCTGAGGCAGTTGCGGATGCTGACGTCGCGCAGTTCGTCCTTGCGCGCGGCCAGTGCGCGGTCGAAGGCGTCGGGCTGGTTGAAGGTCGCGCCATAGTCCAGCCAGTCGCTGGATTTCACCAGCGCTGCCGCCGCCTCGGGCGTGATCTCGCGGGCCGCGCGGCCGCCGCTGCGGTTGATCATCATGTCTCCCCTCAGGATTTCACGGCGCGCAAACTCATGCCGAGCGGCAGCCAGGCGCGGCCGGGCCAGGTCCATAATCCATCCGGTCCGCGCACCAGCGAACGGAACATGCGCCAGGGGCAACCACGATGCTCCCTTAGCCATTCCAGGCGCAGCCCGGCTCCATGCAGGGCTCCGAGAATGGCGGAGAGGCTGTGCAGCCACTGGATGGTGTGGCTGTTGCGCAGCTCGGCGTCCGGATCGGCATAGTCGCGCAGCTCCTGGACTTGGAGTGGCCCCGCGCCGAAATACGGCACGTCCCAGCCCGGCCGACCCATCGCGTCGGCCGGCGCCGCGTCGTCGAAGACCAGCGCCAAGGGATGCGCCTCGGCAAAGAAGAAGGCACCGCCGGGACGCAGCAATTCCGCGATCACCCGCGCCCAGCCTTCGATATCCGGCAACCAGCAGATCGTCCCCCAGCTGCTGAAGACGAGGTCATGCCCACCACCGAGCATGGCCGGTGCATCATAGACATCCGCTTGCACGAAGCTGGCATTCGCGAGGCCCAGCTCGCCCGCGAATTCCCGCGCGGCGGCGATGGCCGGCGCGCTGAAATCGAGGCCCACCACCGCGGCTGCCCCGCGCTGGGCGAGGCACAGCGTGTCATCCCCCATGTGGCACTGCAGATGAGCCACGCGCAGCCCGGCCACATCGCCGAGCCCCGCTTCGGCGATGGCGTCCAGCCGGCCGGCCCCGTCGCGCAGATGCGCGCGGTCATACATCGCCGTGCCGAGATGCAGCGGCACGCGCTCATCCCAATTCGCCCTGTTCAGGCTACGCCAATCCTCTTTCACGCCGTCTTCTGCTCGCTGAGGCCAAGTTCCGCGATCATCGCCTCGCGCATCAGGTATTTCTGCACCTTGCCGGTGACGGTCATCGGAAATTCCTCGACGAAGCGGATGTGGCGCGGAATCTTGTAATGCGCGATCTGCCCCTGGCAGAAGTCGCGGATCTCCTCGGGCGTGGCACTCTCGCCGGGCTTGAGGCGGATCCAGGCGCAGATTTCCTCGACGAAGCGCGGATCGGGCACGCCGATCACCTGCACCTCCGCCACCTTCGGGTGACGGAACAGGAACTCCTCCACCTCGCGCGGGTACACGTTCTCGCCGCCGCGGATCACCAGGTCCTTGATGCGGCCGACAATGTTGCAGAAGCCCTCCTCGTCAATCACCGCGAGGTCTCCGGTGTGCATCCAGCGGGCGGGATCAATCGCTTCGCGCGTGCGCGCCTCATCGCCCCAATATCCCAGCATGACGGAATAGCCGCGCGTGCAGAGCTCGCCGGGCTGGCCGCGCGGCACGGTGCGGCCTTCCGCATCCACGATCTTCACCTCGATATGCGGCTGCACGCGGCCCACGGTGGAGACGCGGCGCTCCACGCTGTCGGTCGTGCTGGACTGGAAGCTGACGGGGCTGGTCTCCGTCATGCCATAGGCGATGGTGACTTCGGCCATGTTCATGTCGCTGATGCAGCGGCGCATCACCTCGATCGGGCAGGGCGAGCCCGCCATGATGCCGGTGCGCAGGCTGCTCAGATCGAACTTCGCGAAATCGGCGTGGTTGAGCTGCGCGATGAACATGGTGGGCACGCCATAGAGCGCGGTGCAGCGCTCCTCCGCCACGGCTTCAAGCGTGGCCAGCGGATCGAAGCCCTCGCCCGGATAGACCATGGTGGCGCCATGGGTGGTGCAGCCCAGATTGCCCATCACCATCCCGAAGCAGTGATAGAGCGGCACGGGGATGCAGATGCGATCCTCATGCGTGATGCGCTGCGCCTCGGCCACGAAATACCCGTTGTTGAGGATGTTGTGGTGGGTGAGGGTCGCGCCCTTCGGCGCGCCGGTGGTGCCCGAGGTGAACTGGATGTTGATGGGATCATCGCTTTGCAGCGTCGCCTCGATCGCGTGCAGCTTCGCGCGCGCTTCATCCGGCGCGGGCCGCATGAGTTCGGCGAAGTTCCGGTAGCCCTTTTGCGTCTGCGCGCCGATCTGGAAGCGATGGCGCAGCGTGGGGAGTTTCTCGGCGCCCAGGATGTCGAGCATGGTCACGTATTCGCTGGTCTTGAAGCGGGTGGCGGTGACAATGGCGGCGCAGCCCACCTTGTTCACCGCGTATTCCAGCTCCGAGAGCCGGTACGATGGGTTGATGTTCACCAGCACCAGGCCCGCCAGCGCGGTGGCATATTGCGTGAGCGCCCATTCGGCATTGTTGGGCGACCAGATGCCGACACGCTCGCCCGGCTCGAGCCCGGCGGCGAGGAGATTGGCCGCGACATTCTCCGCATGGGCCAGCATCTCCGCATAGGTCCAGCGCACGCCCTGCTGCCGCGCGATGAGCGCGAGGCGCTCGGGGAAGCGGGCCACGGTGTTGCGGAAATTCGTGCCGATCGTCTCGCCGAGCAGCGGCGTGGACGAGGCGCCATGGACGTAACTCAACATGCAGCGATCCTCCGCAATTGCGCCGTGGCCTGGAGGATGAGGACCTCCGGCGGGGCGGTGATGTCGAGCACCAGCGCCGCTTCATCGGGCGCGGGTGGTTCCAGGGTGGCGAATTGGCTGGCCATGAGCGAGGGCGGCATGAAATGGCCCTCCCGCGCGGCCTGTCGCGCCGTGATCATCCCGGCCTGGCCGGAGAGATGCAGGATGCGCAGCCCCGGCACGGCCGCGCGCAGCCGGTCCCGATAGGCGCGCTTGAGGGCTGAGCAGGCGATGACACCGCCCCCCGCCTGTGCGGCCAGCCAGGCGCCCAGCGCATCGAGCCAGGGCCAGCGATCCGCGTCGGTCAGCGGCGTGCCCGCCGACATCTTCTGGACGTTGGCGGGCGGGTGGAAGGCATCGGCATCCCCGAAGGGCAGCGCCAGCGCATGCGCCAATCGCGCGCCGATGGTGGATTTGCCCGAGCCGGAGACGCCCATGACGAGCAGGTGGAGCGTCATTCCTTCTTCGGCTCCAGATGCCCTCCGAAGCCCTTGCGCATCGCGCTCAGCGCCTTGTCCGCGAAGCTGGCCTCCTGCCGCGAGCGGAAGCGGGCGAAGAGCGCCGCCGCCAGCACCGGCACCGGCACCGCCTGTTCCACTGCCGTATCCACCGTCCAGCGGCCCTCGCCGCTGTCGCTCACATGGCCGCTATATTCGGCGAGGTCGGGGTCATAGGCCAGCGCCTGGGCCGTGAGGTCGAGCAGCCAGGAGGAGACGACGGAGCCGCGGCGCCAGGCCTCGGTGATGTCGGGCAGATCGAGCTCGAAGGGCGCCGCGCGCATCAGGTCCAGCCCTTCGGCCATGGCCTGCATCATCCCGTATTCGATCCCGTTATGGACCATCTTGGCGTAGTGCCCCGCGCCATTCGGGCCGCAATGCACATAGCCCTGGGCGGGGCGGGCATCGCGCGCCTCGCGCCCCTCGGTGGGCAGGGCCGTGCCCGCGCCCGGTACCAGCGCGGCGAGGATCGGGTCGAGCCGCGCCACCACCTCAGCCGGGCCCCCGATCATCAGGCAATAGCCGCGCTTCAGCCCCCAGACGCCGCCGGAAGTGCCGATGTCGAGGTAATGCAGCCCACGCGCGGCCGCTTCGGCCCCGCGCCGGGCGGAATCCTTCCAGAAGGAATTGCCGCCCTCGATGATGGTGTCGCCCGGGCTCAGCAACCCGTGCAGTTCGGTGAGCGCGGCCTCGGTGATCTCGCCGGCCGGCAGCATGACCCAGATGGTGCGCGGCGCGCGCAGCAGGCCGACCAGCTCGCGCAGGCTGGTGGCGCCCACAGCACCCTCGGCCACCAGGGTGGCGACGGCCGCGTCGTCCCGGTCGAAGGCCACGCCCTCATGCCCCGCCAGCATCACCCGGCGCAGGATGTTCCCGCCCATCCGGCCGAGGCCCGCCATGCCCAGCTGCATCTCGCTTCCCCCGTTCATTGCGGCGTGTTCATATGAGCCAAACGCCGTCCGAGGAAAATCATGATCGCAATTCCCGAGCAAGGCCAGGATTGGCCCGCCCTGAAGCAGGCCCTGCTGGAGGCCAAGGCGCGCGACTATTCCTGGAAGCGTGGCCGCATGGCGGTCTTCTTCTACTACCTGGACGAGGCGCTGGAGCGCATCCAGCAGGAGGCCTACCTGACCTTCTGGACCGAGAACAATCTCGGCCAGCGCGCCTTCCCCTCGCTCGCGCGGCTGGAGGGCGAGGTGGTTCAGATGGGCCTCTCCCTGATGCACGCGCCCGAGGGCGCCGGCGGTACCTTCACCTCTGGCGGCAGCGAAAGCATCTTCCTGGCCATGCTGGCGGCCCGCGAACGCGCGGGCGTGGCCAAGCCCAACATCGTGCTGCCCGACACCGCCCACCTCACCTTCGACCGCGCCGCCTGGTATCTGGGCCTGGAGGCGCGGCGCGTGCCGGTGGATGCCGAGCGCCTGAGCGACGTGGCCGCGATGGAAGCGGCGATGGACGCGAACACGGTGGCGCTGATCGGCTCCGCGCCCAACTATCCCTTCGGCGGAATTGACCGCATCGCGGAACTGGGTGCGCTAGCTGAGGCGCGAGGCGTCTGGCTGCATGTGGATGCCTGTGTCGGCGGCTTCCTCTCGCCCTTCCTGTCACGCCTCGGCGTGCCGCTGCCGGCCTGGGATTTCCGCGTGCCCGGCGTCACCTCGATCAGCGCGGACATCCACAAGCACGGCATGGCGCCGAAGGGCGCCTCGCTCCTGCTGCTGCGTGACGTGGCGCTCAAGGCGCATCACCGCTTCGAGAGCAAGGCCTGGGCGCGCGGGATGTACGCCGCGCACACCGCGCAGGGCACCCGGCCGGGCGGTGCCGTGGCCGCCGCCTGGGCGGTGATGAACCACCTGGGCCAGGCGGGCTATCTCGACTGCGCGCGGCGCATCCAGCAGGCCCGCGCCACCATCGCGGCGGGGGTGGCCGCGCTGCAGGGGCTGGAGGTGCTGCCCGGCAACCATGCCGTCCTGGTCTATCGCAGCACGGACCCGGCGCTGAACATCGGCCGGGTGGCCACGGCGCTGGACGCCCGCGGCTGGCTGGTCAGCCGCCAGCAGGAGCCCGACGGCATCCACCTGCATCTGAACCCGCTGCATGCGGAGGTGGCGGAGGAATACCTGGAGGATCTCCGCGCGGCGGTGGCCGAGGCGCGGGAAGGCGCCGCCCCGGAAATGGCGGCGGGCCGGGCCTATTGAAACGCAGGACGCGCGGTATTTTCACGTGACTTGCCGGCGCGGCCACGGTCAGGATGTTGCCCGCCATGCTTCATCCCGAACACATCGAAGCCGGTGCCGGGTGGCGCGCGCAGGCTGCCACGTGAATGGCGGCGGCGCCGCATCTTGCCGCGCTCTACGACCCCGAGGCCCACGCGGTCGAACAGGCCCGCCTCGGCCAGGTCTGGACGCTGCTCGGCTACGCCTCCGATCTGCCGCGGGACCAGGATTGGTTCCGCGCCCGGCTGGGCGGGCGCTCCGTCTTCATTCAGCGATTCGGGACGGAGCTGCGCGGCTTCGAGAACCGCTGCGCCCATCGGTCCTACCCGCTGCGCACCGCGGCGCAGGGCACGGGGCCGATCCTCTGCGCCTTCCACCACTGGCGCTATGATTCCGAGGGCGAGGCCGTCGGCATTCCCAATTGCCTGGAGGCGTTCGGCGTGCGCCCCGCCGAGCTCGGCCGCCGCCTGACCCGCCTCGACGTCGCCTGCTGCGGTGACCTTCTCTTCGCGCGCTTTCCCGGCGGCACGGACTCGCTCCAGGATTTCCTCGGCGCCGCCTTCGAGGTGCTGGCCCAGCTCTGCGCCGACATGCGCCGCGCGGCGCGCACCACCATGCCGGTCGCCGCGAATTGGCGCTTCAGCCAATGGATCAGCCTGGACGAGTATCACCTGCCCGCCGTGCATCCGGACAGCTTCCGCGGGAACCAGCGCTATATCCCGCGCGAGTTGCTGAACTACACGCGCTTTGGCCCGAACAGCGCCTATTTCCTGGCCCGGGCCGGTACCCTGGAGGATTGGTCGCGCCTGTTGCGTGACGGGGAGCGCGACCCCGTGGCCTACCGGATGATCCACCTCTTTCCCGATGTCGCCATTTCGCTGTCCCACCGCGTCCGCGTGTTGCGGCAGGGTTTTCGCTACATCTACGTCGTGCGGCATGTGGCGCTCGGGGTGGATCGCTGCGTGGCCGAGATCGCGGTCCTCCGCGCCAGCAACGAGGGCACGGGAGATTTCCTCGCGCGCTCGGTGGATCTGTTCGAACCCCTCGCGCGCCGCATCGCCGCCTGGCGCGGCCGCCGCATCCTGCGGGAGGACCACGTGGTCTGTGAGACGCTGCAGGCCCAGGCCCGCCAGCTCGCCGGGAACCCCGTCTACGGCGCGGCGGAAGCACGCGCCGGCTGGTTCGATGAAGCCTATGCCGCCGCGATGCGGCCCGTCACGTCGGCCTCCGCCCCACCCAATCCGCCAGCCGGAACATGAAGGGATTTACGGCGATCGAGATGATCGCCGCAGCCAGGATCAGGTCCCGCCCCGCCTCCGGCAGCACGCCCTCGGTGACGGCCAGGCCCGCCAGGATGAAGCTGAACTCCCCCACCTGGGCCAGCGCGGCGGCGATGCTGAGCGCCGCCTTCGTTTCCAGCCCGCGCAGCCGCGCGATGGCATAGGCCGCGACGGTCTTGCCGATCAGCACCACCAGCACGGTGCCGATCAGCGCCAGCGGCTGGCGCAGGATGATCCCGGGGTCGAACAGCATGCCGACGGCCACGAAGAAGAGCACCGCGAAGGCGTCGCGCAGCGGCAGGGTCTGCTCGGCCGCCTTTTGCGAGAGCGCCGACTGCCCCAGCACCAGCCCGGCCAGGAAGGCGCCCAGCGCGAAGGAGACGCCGAACAGCACATAGGCCAGGTAGGCGATGCCCAGCGCCGTCACCAGCGCCGCCAGCGAAAACAACTCGCGCGAGCGCAGCCGCCCGACCCAGGAGAGCGCCCAGGGCAGCACCCGCGCGCCGACCACCAGCATCAGCGCGACAAAGATCGCGACCTTGCCGAGCGTGATGAGCAGCATGAGCGCGACACCCTCGGCCCCGCCCAGCCCGATCATCAGCCCCGCCGCCGGCCGGTCCTGCGTGACGGCGGCGAGCACCGGCACGAGGACGAGCGCCACCACCATCGCCATGTCCTCCACCACCAGCCAGCCGACGGCGGTGTGGCCCTGGGTGGTGGCGAGCTCGCCGCGCTCGGTCAGCGCGCGCAGCAGCACGACGGTGGAGGCGACGGAGAGGCAGAAGCCGAAGATGATGCCCGCCGCATCGCCCCAGCCCATCAGACGGGCCAGCCCCCAGCCCATCAGCGTGGCACAGGCCATCTGCAGGATGGCGCCGGGCACCGCCACGCCGCGCGCATCCGCCAGCTCGCGCGGCGAGAAATGCAGGCCGACACCGAACATCAGAAGGATCACGCCGATCTCGGCCAGCTGCTGCGCGGCCCCGAGATCCGCCACGAAGCCAGGCGTGGCAGGCCCGATGACGATGCCGGCGGCGAGGTAGCCCACGATGGTGGGCAGCCGCACAGCGCGCGCGGCCAGCCCCAGGAAGAGCGCGAAGGTCAGGCCCAGCGCGATGGTGGCGATCAGGCCGGTTTCATGCGGCATCAGGCGGCGGGCCCATCGAGGTAGCGGGAGGCCAGATGCGCCTGGAAATCCATGGGATCGAGCGGCTTGCCCGTCGCGGCCCGCAGCAGATCCTGGAAGCCGAGGCTCGCGCCATGGGCATGCACATTCACGCGCAGCCAGGCGACCAGCGGCAGGAGGTCACCCTGCGCCAGCGCCGCGTCCAGCCCCGGCGTGGCCGCCCGCGCGGCCTTCATGAGCTGCGCGGCGGCCATGGCGCCCAGCGTGTAGCTCGGGAAATAGCCGAAGCCGCCATCATGCCAATGAATGTCCTGCAGGCAGCCGCGCGCATCATCCGGCGGCGTGATGCCGAGCAGCGATTGCAGCCCCTCCGCCCAGGCGCCGGGCAGGTCGGCGATGGAGAGTTCACCACCGATCATCGCGCGCTCCAGCCGGAAGCGCAGGATGACATGGGCGGGGTAGGTCAGCTCATCCGCATCCACACGGATGAAGCCGCGTGAGACGCGGCGCCAGAGCCTGGCCAGGTTGGCCGGCGCGTAGGGTGCCGCATCCCCGCCGTACAGTTTGTGGAGTTCTGGCCCCAGGAAGCTCAGGAAGGCGTCGCTGCGGCAGGCCTGCATCTCGATGATGAGGCTTTGCGATTCATGCGCCGCCATGCCGGCGGATTCCCCCACGGGCTGGCGCGCATAGGCCTCGGGCAGGCCGCGCTCGTAGAGGGCATGGCCGGTCTCGTGCAGCACGCCGAGCAGCGCCTTGGCGGGGTCGTTCGCGCTGTAGAAGGTGGTGATGCGCACATCGCTGGGCGTGCCGCCGCAGAAGGGATGCACGCTCTCATCGAGGCGGGAATGCTCGGCCTCCAGCCCCAGGCGCAGCGAGAGGTGGCGGCAGAGCTCGCGCTGCTTCTCCACCGGGAAGGGGCCGGGCAGGGGCATGGGCGCGCCGCGCCGGGCCTGGATCTCCTCGGCGCGGGGCAGCGCCTCGCGCAGCCAGGCCTCATAGGCGTCGAAGACCGGCTCGACCTCGGCGGCCGTCACGCCGCGCTGGTAGCCCTCCATCAGCGCGTCATAGGGCGCGAGGCCGGTGGCGGCGGAGAGCGCCTGGGCGGTCTCGCGCTGCAGGCGCAGCACCTCCTCCAGGGCGGGGCGGACCATGGCGAAGTCGGACTTTGCCTTGGCCTCGCGCCAGATCTTCTCGCAGGCGGAGTTGGCCCGCGCCGTGGCCTCGACCAGCGCGGTGGGCAGCGCGGTCGCGCGCGCATGGGCGCGGCGCATGAGGGTGAGGTTCGCCGCCTCCCACTCGCCCGTCGGTTGGGCCGCGCGCAGGTCGTCCGCCACCTCGGGCGCGGTCATCATGTCATGCGCGAGGCCGGCCAGCGTCGCCAGCTGCTCGCCGCGTGCGGCCCCGCCGCCGCGCGGCATCATGGTGCTGGCATCCCAATGCAGGATGGCGGCGGCCTCCCCCAGGGCGCCCAGGCGGGCGACGCGCTGCGTCAGTCGGAGATAGGCGGGGTGGCTCATGCGTCACGGATCCGTCGGCTGGCCCAAAGGAAGAAGATGGCGGTCCAGGCCAGGGCGAGGCCGAACCAAGTCACGGCATAGCCCAGATGCGGGTTGCTGGGGGATGGAAAGCCATGCGCCGCATCCGGCACCGGCCCGCGCTGTGGGGCCGGCGTGGAGCCGAGGCCCGAGAGGCCGAGCGGCGCACCCGGCACCACGACCGTCAGCGTGTAGGGCAGCGCGTCGGGCGCGCCCAGACTTTGCGCAATGGCGCGCGGGTCGAAGCTGTAGAAGCGCCGCGCGGCCGGGTCATCCTTCGCGGCGAAGGGGTTGCGGCGGTCGGCAGGGCGGGCATAGCCGCTGACGGTCACCTCCCCCTCCGGCCGCTGAATGGCGCCACCCTCCAGCGGCGCCCAGCCGCGCTCCACCAGCAGCGGCGGCTGGCCAGGCCGGTCGAGCACCGCGATGAGGCTGCCGCCCAGCACCGGGCCGCGCACCTCGAGGCCGAGCATGGCCTCCGCACCCGGGCGGAAGCGGCCGGTGGCGGTGATATGCGCGAAGGGCGGCGGGTTGGCCGAGGCCTCGACCGGCCCGCGCGCCCGGGCGGCGGCGAGTTCCGCCAGCAGCCCGTTCTTCCAGTGCAGGCGCTGCACCTGCCAGCTGCCGAGGCCCAGCAGGAGGGCGAGCACCGGCAGCGCCAGGAAGCTCGGCAGGATCAGGCGTTGCCAAGGGATCGGGCGTTGTACGGAAGGGGTCATCACCCCCTCATGTGGCCCAACCCGCCCCCGATGTCAGGGTCAGTTCTTCACTTCGACGAGGGTGAAGAGCGAAAGTGGCGGGCAGGCTTCCATCCGCTCGATCTCGGCTTCGCCCTCGCCCAGCAGGTCACTGAGCTTGAAGTCGGGGTGCCAGCCGAGGATGCGGGCGAGTGGGGCCGTCGTGCGCTCCAGCCACCAGCGGAAGCCGTCATCCGCCGCGAAATGGTTCACGAAGAGCAGATGGCCGCCCGGCCGCACCACGCGCGACATCTCGGCATAGAGCTTGCGCGCATCCGGCACGACGGAGGCGGTGAACATGGCCACCGCGATGTCGAAGCTGTCATCGGCGAAGGCGGTGCTCTCGGCGTCCATCTCGAGGAGGCCGTGGCAGGCGGTGATCCGCTCGGCCGCCACGCGCTCCTGCGCCTTCAGCAGCATCTCGCGCGAGAGATCAATGCCGACGACGTCGAGGTCCGGGCGGTAATGCGGCAGAGCGAGGCCGGTGCCCACGCCCACTTCCAGGATGCGGCGGCCCGCGGTCTGCGAGATCCGGTTGACCGCGGCCACGGCCGAGCGACGGCCAAAGGCCGACACACCGCCGAAAACCAGGTCATAGACGCCGGCCCAGCGCCGATAGGCGTTGCGGACGGAGGCAGCGTCCAGCGCGGCACGGGGATGGGCGCGCTCGCCCTCCGAAAGCCCAAAGGTTGGAATGTGACGATCCCCTGTTCGATCGGCCTCAGGGGTTAGCGCGGCCTTTAGGGGTGTGCAAGCGGGATTGTGGAGATCACGTTGCATTCCCGGTACGGCTGCGTTGCGGCGGCGCCGCACGGGAGTGTTGCGGCGGCGCCGCACGGGGGTGTCACGGCGGCGCCGTGCGGCTGCGTTGCGGCAGGGCGGTCAGCACCCCGCCGGCCGCGATGATGACCGCCCCCAGCAGGGTGATCCCATCCGGCCAATCGCCAAAGACGAGCATGCCGGCCAGGCTGGCCCAGACCAGCTGCGTGTAGGACAGCGGCGCCAGCAGGCTGGCCGGCGCCCGGGCATAGGCCAGCACCAGCAACCCGTGGCTCACCGCCCCCAGCACGCCCACGCCGATGAGGATGCCCCAGTCCAGCGCGCCGGGCGCCACGAAGACCAGCGGCTGGGCCAGGCTGGTGGCCAGCCCGGCGGCCAGGCCGGTGTGGAAGATGGTGACGCGGCTGTCGTCCAGCGCGGCCAGCCGCCGCGTCAGGATCTGGTAAAAGGCGAACATGGTGGCGGTGCCGAGCGGCAGGAGATAGGCCCAGTGCAGCGGCGCGCCGGTCAGGAAGGGCGGCCGGAGCGCCACCATGACGCCCACGAAGCCCAGCGCTACGCCGCACCAGCGCCGGAGGCTGACCTTCTCGCGCAGCAGCAGGGCGGCCAAAGCCACGGTGATGAGGGGGGAGGCGAAGCCCACCGCCGTCGCATCGGCCAGCGGGATGCGGGCCAGCGCCGCGGTGAAGAGGATGCTGCACCCGCCGAGCAGCAGGGAGCGCAACGCCTGCAACCCCGGCGCGCGGGACCGCCAGGGAAAGCGCCCCATCGCGATGCGCAGGGCGATGGCAACGACGAGCGAGGAGAAGATGAAGCGCGCCCAGATGATCTGCAGCACGGGAAAATCCGCCGCCATCACCTTCAGGAGCGTGTCCATCATGACGAAGATCATGAGGGCGCAGAGTTGCAGGAGAACGCCGGTCATATTTTGACGCCCTCAAACGCGTCACGCCGGAGGCGTGCCTTCGGCACGACGCGGCGGCTCCGCCGCCTTGGCTTCGGAACGCTGAAGCATTCCGGCTCGGCTATTCGCCTCGCATTCTCGGGAGGCGGCCGCCGTCCTGGTCGGGCATTCGGGGGCTGGGCCCCCGTTCCTCAGGCTGCGTCTTCGCGCCGATCCTTGACGCGGACATAGGCGAGGGCCGCGTGCTCGGCGCAGTAGGGCTTGCCGCCCATGGCGGGGTCCGAGCAGAAGCGGAAGCCCTTGGTCCCGGGCTCGCCGATCGGCCAGCAGCAGGCCTTGCTGCTGACGCGCGGGAAGGCGCGCACCACGCTGGTGGCCGGCTTGGGCGGCAGGGCCAGGAGGGTCGGCGCGACCGGCTTGGGCTCCTCGCGGCGCGGGGCGACAGCCACCGGCATGGCGGCGCGCAGCGGCGGCAGGGTCGGCAGGGTCGGCCGGCGGCCGGTCGCGACGGGGCGGGGGGTGGCGGGATCCCGGCGGATCGGGCTCGGCCGGGCGGGAAGATCAAGGCGATGCGCCTTGCCGACCACGGCATTCTTCGAAATCCCCATCCGGCGACCGATCTCGGCGGTTGAATGGCCCTCGGCCCAGAGGGCGCGCAGGCGGTCAATGGCTTCGTTCGTCCAGTCCATAGGATGCAATCCCCCGTCCCTGATACTACATAGAGTAGCAAAATAGAGGATTGACATACAAGGTCTGGATAATTCCGATTCGCCAGAAACTTGTGGAAAAACCTTGGCGGCTGACTTTCGGATTCAGAAACAGAGGGTTGTGACTCCCTCGAATCAACGCCGGATCAGCACATAGTTCACCGTGAGCTCGATCGTTACCCCATTGGGGTCCGATCCCGGCGGAAAAGCCGGCAGCCGCGCCCCCTGGAAGGGGAAGGTCGTGCCGAAATTCAGCGAGGGCGAGGTGGAGGGACCGACCAAACGGACGTTCCGCACCGTCCCATCCGGGGCCGCCGTCACCACCACCCGCACCACACCATCCTCCCCCAACGCGACAGCGCGCTCCGGGTAACTCAAATTTTGGTCGAGCCAGCGGCGGAAGGCGGCGCGCCAATCGGCGCCGACCTGCGCGCCGGTCACCCGCACCGAGGGGTCGGTGCGCGGGCGGCCTTCGAGGAAGCGCGGATCCACCGTCGTATCGGTGCCGCGCGCCTGGGGCCGGCCGGCCGGGGGCGCGGCGGGGCGGCCAAGCTGGACGCCGCCGGGCACCCAGATGCCGGGCAGGTTGGGCTGGGCCGGCTGGGCGCGTTGCGCCTGCTGCTGCGGCGGGCTCGGCTGGCGCTGCGGCGGCGCCGGGGGCGTGGGCGGCGGCGGCAGGGGCAGCGCCTCGCCCAGGCGATCGGGGATCCGCAGCTCGGTCGGCGGGGCAAAGAGCTCCACTGCGCCGGGCAGGGGCGGCAGCGGCGGCGGCGGTGCCTCGGCGACCACCGGCGGCTGCGCGAGGGGCGGCTGCGGGACGGGTGGCTGCGGGATGGGCGGCGGCGCGACGGGCGAGGGCGGCTGCACCGGCGGCGTGAGTGGCGGCGGCGGTGGCGGCGGCAGGGGCAGCGCCTGCTGGATCGGCGGCAGGGCGGGCTGCGAGGGCAAGGGCGGCGCGTCGGGCGGCGGGGGCACCGGCGCCTGGCTGGGCGGCGCGGGGGTGGCGGGCGGCGTTTCCACCCCTTCCACCGGCTCCGCCATCGCCTGTTCCACCTGCCCGCCCTCGAAGACGATGTCGAAGCTCGGCGGCGGCATTTCGTTGGGCGCGCGCGGCCGCGGCTCGGGCCAGAACAGGATCAGCGCCGCCACCAGCAGGTGCGCGGCGATCGAGCCGATCCAGAAGACGGGAAAGCCCAGCACCGGCCGCGGTGGCTCGGGCGGGCGCCAGCGGGCCCGGGGCGGGGCGGGGCGCCAGCTCGGCGGTAGCGGCTCGCGGCGCATCGCCACGCGCCGCCGCACGCCGAAGCGCGGGCGGTTGCGCAGGCGGGGCGGGACCGAGTTTGGGCGCGTCACGAGGCGGAGCCGGACATGCGCTCGCCTTAAACCAACTGCGCCGTGTCGGGAAACGCTGGCACGTAACAAATCATCCCCATTTGTGCCGCAGCCAAGACGGAGCCCGCATGTCCAGCTTTCGCCGCCCCCTGCTCGCCGCGCTGCTCGCCACGCCCGCGCTCGCCCGCGCCCAATCCCCGGCCGAGGCCGAGCGCAGCGAGCGCGGCCCCTTCCGCTGGCGCGTCCTCGCCACCGGCCTCGAAAACCCCTGGGGCGGCGGCTTCCTGCCCGATGGGCGCCTGCTGCTGAGCGAAAGGGCCGGCCGCGCCCGGCTGATGGCGCCCGATGGCAGCCTCTCCCCCCCGCTCCCGGGCCTGCCCGAGGTGGTGGCCGAGGGCCAGGGCGGCCTGCTGGACATGCAGCCCGCCCCGGATTTCGCGACCAGCGCCGAGGTCTTCTTCACCTCCGCAACGCTTGTGGAGGGCGGCGTGCTGACCCGTCTCTCCCGCGCCCGCCTCACGCCGCGCGGCTTCGAGGCGGTGCGCCCGGCGCTGGATGCCACACCCGCCCAGGCCAGCGGACGGCTGCATTACGGCGGGCGCCTGGCCTTCTCGCCTGATGGCGCGCACCTGTTCCTCACCACCGGCGAGCGCAACAACACGCGCGAGCGGGCACAGAAGCTGAACGACCTGGCCGGGAAGGTGATCCGTCTGACCCGCCAGGGCGAGATCCCGCGCGACAACCCCTTCTTCGGCCGGGAGGGGCTGCGCGGCGAGATCTTCACCTATGGCCACCGCAACCCGCAGGGCATCGCCTTCAACCCGGCCACGGGCAGCCTTTTCGTCGCCGAATTCGGCCCGCGCGGCGGGGATGAGCTGAACCTGATCCTGCCGGGGCGGAATTTCGGCTGGCCCGAGGTCTCGCATGGCCGGGAATATTCCGGCCGGCAGATCGCGGGGGGCCGCACCACTGGCCCCGGCATCACCGAGCCGGTGCGGCACTGGGCGCCCTCGGTCAGCCCCTCGGGGATCAATTTCGCGCCCGCACATGCGCAGCCGCTCTGGCGCGGCGCGCTCTATATCGCCTGCCTCAACACGCCGGGCCTGCTGCGTTTGCAGATGGAGGGCGATGCGGTGGTGGCGGAGGAACGCCTGCTCTGGGGCCGCGCGCGGATGCGCCAGGTGCTGTTTGCGCCCGATGGCGGGTTGCTGCTGCTGACCGATGAATCGCGCGGGCGGGTGCTGCGGCTGGACGCCGCCTGAATTAGTGCGAAGCTGGCAGCCCAACGCCAGGGGCTCGCCCGTGCCAGATTCGCCTGTGTCAGACCTGCTCTTCCTGCCCGCCCAACGCGCCGCGGCGCTGATCCGCGGCAAGCGCCTCTCGCCCATCGAATACCTGGACGCCGTGCTGGCCGCGGTGGAGCGGCAGCAGCCGCGCCTGAACTGCTTCGTGACCGTGATGGCGGAGGAAGCGCGCGCGGCGGCGAAGGCGGCCGAGGCGGCGGTGATGGCGGGCGGCCCCCTTGGCCCGCTGCATGGCATCCCCATCGCCGTGAAGGACCTGCTGGACGTGGCGGGCGCCCCCACCCGCATGGGCAGCCGCATCTTCGACGAGGCGGCGCCGGCCAAGGCCGATGCCGTGCCGGTGGCGCGGCTGCGCGCGGCGGGCGCCATCCTCTTCGGCAAGACGACCACCCCCGAATATGGCGTGAAGGGCCTTACCGATGGCCCGGCCTTCGGCATCACGCGCAACCCCTGGAATCTTGATCGCACCGCGGGCGGCTCCTCCGGCGGCAGTGCGGCGGCGGTCGCGGCGGGGCTCGGCCCCATGGCGCTCGGCACCGATGGGGCGGGCTCCATCCGCGGCCCCGCCGCCTGCTGCGGCCTGGTGGGCCTGAAGCCGACACTCGGCGCCATTCCGCTGGAGGGGGGGCGGGATGGATTTTCCAACAACAGCTATTCCGGCCCGATGACCCGCACGGTCACCGATGCCGCGCTGATGTATGGCGTGCTGCGCGGCCCAACCCAGGCCGATGCGCTCAGCCGCGACCCCTGGTCCGCCGGCGCGGGGCCCGATGCGCCGCTTTCGCCCGGGCTCGTCGGCACCGACCTGAGCGGCCTGCGGATCGGATATCTGATGCGCTGCGCCAACCCGCGCGTGGCGGCCGAGGTGGAGGCGGGCACGCGCGCCGCACTCGCCGCCTATGCCGATCTCGGCGCCGAAATCGAGGAAGTGACCGACGCCATCGACTGGATCGAGTTCGAGGGCCGCGTGCTCTACCAGGCCAATTTCACCGTCCTCCTCGCCGCGCAATTGCCGCGCTTCCAGAATGTGATGGACCCGGTCACGGTGGAATTCATGCGGCGCGGCGAGGGCTTCACCCTCACCCAGTTCCGCGAGGCGCAATTCGCCCGCACGCGCCTCTTCCGCCAGATCCAGTCCCTGCTGGAGCGCCATGACGTGCTGATGATGCCCACCATGTCCCGCACCGCGCTGCCGGCGGTGTTCGACGCGGCGAATGAGGAAGTCGAGGTGGATGGCGTGAAGTGCGGCATCACCCGCCAGGGCTGGAGCTCGCCGCAATACCCCTTCAACCTGACCGGCCATCCCGCGCTGACCGTGCCCTCCGGCTTTGGCGCGGATGGCCTGCCCTATGGCTTGCAGATCGTGGGTCGCTGGCGGGCGGAGGCGGATGTGCTGCGCCTCGGCGCCATCCTGGAACAGGCGCGGCCCTGGGCGCAGCACCGCCCGCCGGGGCTCGGCTGACCATGGCACGCAAGCGCATCCTGGCAGGCGGCATCTCGCAGGAATCCCACAGCTTCACCCCGGTGCGGACGGGGCGGGAGAGCTTCACCATCACGTCAGGCGCCGACGCCCATGCCAAGGCGCGCGGCACCAATTCGACGCTCGGCGGCATCATCGCCGCGGCCGAGGACGAGGGTGCGGACGTCCTCATCCCCACCCTGTTCCGCGCCCAATCCGGTGGCCCGGTGGAGGAAAGCGTTTTCCAGGAGGTGCTGGGTTTGATGTGCGACGCCGCCCGGCGCGGCGATTTCGACGCCATCGCCCTGCCGCTGCATGGCGGCATGCTCACCCCCTCGCTGCACGACCCCGAGGGCGTGCTGATCACGGCCTTGCGCGAGATCGTCGGCCCGGATGTGCCGATCACCGCCGCCTTCGACCTGCACGCCCATGTGACGCCCGAGATCCTGCGCGATTGCGACCTGCTGGCTGCCTACCTGACCAACCCCCATGCCGACCAGGGCGCGACGGGCCTGCGCGCCGGGCGCGCCGCACTCGCGATGCTGGCGGGGCGGCTCCAGCCCGTGCTCGCCTCGGCCCACCTGCCCATGCTGACGCTCGGCCGGGACCGTACGGATGAGGCGCCCTTGATGGGCCTGCACGCCCGCGCGGCGGCGGCCGTGGCCTCCGGTGCCGTGGTGGACGCCTCGATCTTCAACGCGCAGCAATTCCTGGATGTGCCGGGCTTGGGCCAGGTGGTCATGGCCTATGGCAATGGCGAGGCCGCAGCGGCGCAGGCGCTGGTGCAGGAACTGGCGGACGCCCTCTGGGCCGCCCGGGCCGAGACCATCATCCAATACCCCAGCCTCACGGGAACCCTGGACCGCGCCGCCCCCGGCCGCACGATGATCCTGGGCGACCAGGGGGACCGCGTGGCCGCCGGCGCGCCAGGCGACAGCACGGTGATTTTGCATGCGCTGCTCGCGCGCGGAAACACCCTCCCCGCCATCCTGCCGCTCACCGATGCGCCAGCCGTCGAAGCCTGCCGTGCGGCCGGCGTGGGGGCCACAGTGACGCTCACGCTCGGCGGCCGCATCTCCACCATGATGCCGCCCGTCTCCATCACCGGCGAGGTCATCGCGGCGGCCGAGGGCGCCGCCTTCACCTATGCCGGCCCTGCCGAGGCGGGGCAGCGGGCGCTCATCGGCCCCTACGCCGTGCTGCGGGTCGGCCCGCTGCACCTGGCGCTGACCGCCTTCCCCTATTCCTACCTCGACCCCGGCTATTTCCGCGCCATGGGGCTGGAGCCGTCCGAGCACGCCATCGTGGTGGTGCGCTCGGGCTATCACTTCACGCTGAACTTCGCGGCCATCGGCGAATGCGTGACGGTGGACACGCCCGGCCTCTCCTCCTACCGCGTGGCGGAGATGCCCTTCACCGTCGCCCGCCCATTCTACCCCGTGGACGACCTAGCCTTCACGCCGAAGGCCGTGATTCAGCCCCGCCGCACATTCCACGGGTAGCGCACCGAGCCACCCAGCACCCCCGTCAACTCCGCGCGATAGGCCGTCTTCGGGTAGTAGATGCCGAGCGGCACCGTCGGCACCTCGCGGAGCGCGAGCGCATGGATCTCGCCCATCAGCCGCGCCTGTTGCGCCGGGTCCGTGGCGTCGAGCCAGGCGCCGGTGAGGCGCTCCATCTCCGCACTCTCGAACCAGCCGGGCCAGCCTGTCGCACCCTCGCCGCGGATCGTCGTGTTCAGTACGGGATTGGCGATGGCGATGCTGGGCCAGGTGGTGTGGAACAGGCTCCAGCCGCCGCGCTCCACCGGGCCGCGATTGTTGCGCCGTTGCAGCAGCGTGCCCCAGTCCATGTCGAGCATTTCGACATTCAGCCCCGCGCGCCGCAGCAATTCCGCCGTGATGGGGCCGAGCGGCGCCAGCGTCGCATTATCGGCGGGGTTCAGGATCACGACCTTCTCGCCCTTGTAGCCCGTGGCCCGCAGCGCCTCGGCCATCGCCGGCCCGCCGGCGGCCAGGCGGCCGAAGGTGTCGCGCCCGATCTCCTCCACCCCCGGGATGGTGCAGGGGAACATCGCCCGGCATTCCTGGAAGGCGCCGGCCTCGCTGCCCGCCACCGTCGTCAGGTAGTCGCTCTGCCGCGCCACCTGCAGCACGAAGCGCCGCAGCGCCGCATTGTCGAAGGGCGGCACCAGGTGGTTGAAGCGCATCACGACGACCGAGCCCAGCGGATCCGCATTCTGCATCCGCACCCGCCGGTTCCGCGCGATCAGCGGCTGCAGGTCATGCGGCACCGCCTCCATCCAATCCACCTCGCCCTGCATGAGCGCCGAGACGGCGGTGGATTTGTCGGCGATGACGCGCCACTCCACCCGCTCGAAATGCGCGACCTTCCCGCCCGAGGTCCATTCCGGCGCCTCGCCGCGCGGCCGATACCCATCGAACCGCCCATAGGCGATCAGATGCCCCGAGGACCATTCATCCCGCAGGAAGCGATAGGGGCCGGAGCCGATGATCTCGGTGATCGGCGAATCCGGCGCCGCGCGGATGATGCGCTCGGGCATGATGAAGGCGGGCTGCGAATGCGGCTTGGCGATGGCGTCCAGCAGCAGGGGGAAGGGACGCTTCAGGCGGATGACCAGCGTGCGGTCATCGGGCGTCTCATAGGCCTCGATCGCGGTCGCATAGACGCGGCCGAAGGTGTCGCGGCGGGCCCAGCGCTGCAGGCTGGCGGCGCAATCCGAAGCGCGCACCGGCTCGCCATCATGGAAGCGCAGCCCCTCGCGCAGGCGGATGGTCCAGACGCGCCCATCGGCGCTGACCTGATGCCCCTCGGCCATCTGCGGCTGCGCGCGCATCTGCCCATCCACGCCATAGAGCGTGTCGAAGACGTGATAGCCGTGCTGCACGGCCACCAGCGCCGTCGAGATCACGGGGTCGAGCGAGACGAGGTCGGTCGAGGGGACGAGGCGCAGCGTGCGCGCCCGCATGTCCTGCGCGAGGGCGGGTGCGGCCAGCGTCATGGCGGTGGGCAGGAACAGCGCGTCGCGGCGGCTGAGGGTCATGGCGATCTCCCGGTTCTCGGGCAAGCCTAGTCCGGTTCTTGCGCGCGCGTCATCCGGACATGCATGGACGCATCACGGAATCCTCGGCCATCCTGCGCGCGGTGGCACAGGCGGGGATGGCATGGCGGCTTCGGTGATCGTGCTCGGCGCGGGGATGGTGGGCGTCTCGGTCGCGCTGCATCTGCAGAAGCGCGGGCGGCAGGTGACGCTGCTCGACCGCGAGGCGCCAGGCGAGGGCGCCTCCTTCGGCAATGGCGGGCTGATCCAGCGCGAGGCGGTGCACCCGCACCCCTTCCCGCGCAGCCTGGCCGAACTCCGCCGCATCGCCGGCAACCAGGCACTGGACGTGCATTACCACCCCATGGCGCTGCCCGGCTTCGCCTCGCCCCTGCTGCGCTACTGGTGGCATTCCGAACCCACGCGCTACGAACACGCCGCCCGCGCCTTCGCCGCACTCATCGCCACCTGCCTCGATGAGCACCGAGCGCTCGCCGAAGGCACCGAGGCGATGGACCTGCTGCGCCCCATCGGCTGGATGAAGCTCTACAGCGACGCGGCCAGCTTCGACGCCGCCCTGGCCCAGGCGCGCATCGCCCACGACCAGCACCACGTGAACTTCAGCGTGCTGGACACCGCCGGCCTCGCGGCGGCCGAGCCGCACCTGCTCGTCAGCCGCCACGGCGCCATCCACTTCACCGACCCCTATTCCGTCAGCGACCCGCATGCGCTGACGCTCAGCTACGCCCGTCAATTCGCTGAAGCCGGTGGCCGCTTCCTGCATGGTGATGCGATGACGCTGGAACGCGCCGGCGCCGGCTGGCGCGTGCAGGGCGCGGATGGGCCGGTGGAGGCGGAGGAAGTCGTCGTCGCCCTCGGCGCCGCCGCCGTCTCGCTCACGAAGCGCCTCGGCTACGCGCCCCCCTATTTCGGCAAGCGCGGCTACCACATGCATTACCGCCTGCGCGGCAATGCCACGCTGAACCGCCCCATCCTCGACACCGCAAGCCGCTTCCTGCTGGCCCCCATGCGCGCCGGCGTGCGGCTCACCACGGGTGCCGAATTCGCCGGAAATGACGCGCCGCCCACGCCCATCCAGATCGAACGCGCCGAACCCGTGGCCCGCGCCCTGTTGCCGCTCACGGATCGCGTGGATGCGCTGCCCTGGATGGGCGTCCGCCCCTGCACGCCGGACATGCTGCCCATCATCGGGCCCCTGCCCGGCCAGAAGGGGGCCTGGTGCGCCTTCGGCCATGCCCATCAGGGCCTGACGCTCGGCCCCACCACCGGCCGCCTGCTGGCCGAGATGATGACGGGCGAAGCGCCCTTCCTGAACCCCGCGCCTTACCGCGCGGAACGCTTCTGATCCGCCGCGCTTCCAGCGGTGCCCTTCTTCCATCGGTGATTGTAGGTCCAGGCGTTGAGCAGCGTCAGGTTCCAGCGCCCCGCCTGCGCATCGGCGCGGCCCTGGGATTGCCGCTCCAGATGCACCAGCGTGGCCGCATCCACCATCACGCGGCGCAGCCCCGCCTCGGCCAGCCTGGCCGAGAGGTCGGCATCCTCGAAATCGCCGATGACATAGTCCTCGTCGAAGCCGCCGAAGCGTTCCGCCACCTCGCGCTGCAGCGCCAGGCAGGCGCCGGTCAGCGCCTCCACCTCGCGCAGGCCGGGTGCGGGCGGCGGCGGGCGCAGGCCCTTGCCCGGGTGTTCCGGGAACAGCCAGCCGCCCGGGCCGGCCTCCAGCCGCATCCCGCCATGCTGCAAGCTGCCATCGGGGTAAAGCAGCCTGGCACCCGCCGCGCCCACGCCGGGCTCCGCCACGGCACGGACCAGGTGGTCCAGCCAGTCGGTGCCGTGCGGGAACGCGTCGGCGTTGAGAAACACCACCACCTCGCCCTTCGCATGCCGCATCCCAAGATTGCTGGCCGGGCCGAAGCCCCGCCCCTCCGCCGGCAGGATCAGCCGCAGCGGCATCCCGAAGCGGTCCCAGGCGGATTGCGCCAGCGCCAGCGCAGCCTCCCGCCGGGGCGGATCATCCAGCACGAAGATCACCTCGTCCCCGCCCATGCCGCAGGCGGTGAAGAGCGCCATCTGCACCGCCATCATGTCCAGCCGCCCATGCAGCGGAATGACGAGGCTGGCGCGCGGCGCGGCCGGCGGCGTGCCGAAGGCGTGTTCCTCCACCGCCATCGGCCGCGCCAGGCGGTGGCGGTTCAGTGCCACCAGCGGCTGGCCGAGCACGCTGCCGAAGGCATGCTCCAGCGCCGCCTCCGGGATCGCGCCCGCCTCGGCCAGGATGGCGCGCAGCGCCGGGATGTCGGCGCCCTCGGGCAAGGGCAGCGGCAGGGTGCCGCTCTCCCCGCTGGCGAGTGTGACGTCGAGCCAGGCCTCGCCCAGCCGCACCGGCGCCGGCGCGCGGGCGAGAAAACCGCGCCCGCCCTCGCCATCCCAGGCCATGGTGTCGAGCCAGGCGCCGGGCTTGAGCGGCCAGGCGCCCTCGCCTGCGCGCAGCCGGATGCTGGCGATGGCGCCGCGGGGATCATGCAGCCAGCCTTGCAGCAGCAGCCCTTCGGGCGTGCGCAGGCAGCGCGCCACGCGCATGCGCACCGGGGCGGAAAGCCAGGAGAGCGTGTCCCGCCCGGTGAAGCCGCGCGCCAGCAGGCGCTCCAGCTCGCGCTTGGCGGGGCCCTGGGCGGCGGCAAGGAGGCTGACGAATTCCGCCGGCATGGGCCGTGGCGCCTCGGCCTGGCCGCGCGCCGGCACGAGGTGCAGCGGCGGGCGGCCCGGCGGCAGCAGCTCGGCACCCGTGATCGCGGCCTCACCCGGGCTTGGCAGGGCGGCCAGCAGGCCCTGGCCCTCGGGCAGGGCGCAGAACCAGGCGGCGGCGGCCGTGCCGGCGCCGGCCGCATCGCGCAGCCGCATCGGCGCCTGGGCCTGGACCAGCGCCGCCTCCAGCCCGGCATCCGCGAGGCGGATCACCAGCAGCCGGTGCCCGGTGCCGGGCAAATGGGAGGCCGCCTCGATGACGCCATCGCCCTGAACCGGCAGCGCGGCGGGGGTGGCCAAGGCAGGCAGTTCCAGGGTGGGCATCTCGGCCGGGCCCACCGCGACATCAGGCCCATGGCGCGGCAGCAGGGATTGCGGCGGCGCCGTGCCCGGCCGGAAGGCGACCGGCGCCTCGCCGAGGATCTGGATCAGGATGCCCGCACCGGTGAAGGCGACCTCGACCGTGGGGGAGAGCGCTTCCTCCGGCGTCAGCGGCAGGCGCAGCTCCTCGCCCCATTGGCCGCCCAGGCAGTCATTTACGATGAGGCAGGGCCGCCCTTCATGGCCGCGCACCACCAGGTGCAGGCGGATATCCTCGCCCTGGTGGTAATTGGCGCTTTCCGCGCGCGCGACGGCGCGCGGGCTGAAGCGCAGCGATTGGGCGAGCGGCGGGTGGATCGGCTCCGGCATGGCTCAGATCCTGCCCGGCGGGGCGATGCGCGCGGGGTCCGCCGCCCATTCCCGGTAGCGCGCGAAGAGCGCGGCTGCGGCCTCGGCCGGGCCGGGCGGCGGGAGGAGCGTCGCGGCCATGGCGGCCACACGCTCCGGCGCCTCGGCGAGGTCAAGCAGGAGGCTGGCCAGGGCGGTCGGGTTCATGGGCACCTGCCAGCCGTCGCGGCCGGGCTCAACCTGCCGCGCGGCTTCCCCCTGGCTGTCCGTGATGACCGGCCGGCCCATGGCCAGCGCCAGCGCGGCCAGCCCTTCCGGGTCGGCCGCCTCGGGCAGGAGGGCGAGATGCGCGCCGGGCAGCGCGGCCGCGGCCTCCGCCGCCGCGCGGATGTCGAGGATGGGCGCGTTCGCGAAGCGCGCCATCCGCTCCGCCGTCGCCGCGAGCATGGCCTGCTGCGCGGCATCCGCCGGGAAGGCGGCGATGACGAGAAAGCGCCCGGTCGGCGGCAAGGGGCTGGCCGCAACCTCCGGTGGCAGGCCGGGCTGGATCACCAGCCGCGCCGCATCCAGGCCGAAATCCAGGCAGGGCGCCACCAGGCTCTCGCAGGGTAGCAGCAGCGTTGCCTCGGCCAGGAAGCGACGCAGCGGCGCCTGGTGCAGGAAGCCGCGCGGTGGGCCGGTGATGCCAAGCCGCCCGGCCAGCTCCGGCGTGAGGGAGAGCAGCAGCCGCGCCTCTGCGCAGGTGCGCCGGATCAGGCCGATGAACTCCATGCCGAAGGGCGAGAGGTCATGCAGGTGGACGATGCCCGGCGGCCATTCCGCGAGAAACCGGCCGAGACGGCGCAGCAGGTCGGCGTCGCTCTGGCTCAGCTCCGCCGCATCGTGGCCGGGCTCGGCCTCGGCGAGGAAGCTGCCATCCGCGAAGGGCTGGAAGATGCGCATGCCGGGCGGCGGCTCAAGCCCCGCGGCGCCGCAGAGCAGCCGGGCCTCCAGCCCTGCCGCCGCCGCGGCGGCCACCAGGCGCGCGGGCGGCGCGGCGGGGTCATGGCGGGCCGCGACCACCAGAAGGCGGAGCGGTGCGGGGCCGGCAGGCGCATCCTGGTCCAGGAGAAACCCCTTTCTTCGGCGGTGAGACCCTTGCCGGTGTATCCCTGCCCCGGGTGCGGCTCAAGCGGTGCCCGGGCTTGGCGGTGCCCCGGCTTGGCGCGCGGCTCAGGGGCGCTGGCCTCGTTCCCTGGGCTGGGGCATGCTTCCTCGGCCAGGGCGCCGATGCTATGCGCCACCGGCCGACATGCACGCAAAGGTGGCAGCAGAGCCGATGGATGGCAGCGCCGAGACCCGAGAGGCCAGGCAGGCCCCCCCGCCCCCGGCCGGCGTGACGGGCGGCGAGGTGGCGCCGATGGCACAGGGCGCCGGCCTCACCGGCTGGGCCATGCCCGACCCGCTGGCCCCCGAGGAGCCGCCGGAGATCGGCCTCGATGTCGAAGGCTCCGCCACCTGCATCGTGACTGCCGAGCCGCAGCGGGACGAGGGCGGCCGGTTTCGCCTGAGCTGGCCGCTGCCCCCGCCCCTGCGGGACGGCATCGCGCGCCGCGTCCGGGCCTTCCACATGCTCTCCGGGCAGGAGCTCGCGGGCTCCCCCCTTACGCTCATGGCGCCGCCCCCATCTGGCACGCCCCTTCCCGCGACGCCTTTGCCAGCTTCGATCGGGCCCGCGGGCGGGACCGGGCTGCGCTGGCCGGAAGGCCTGGCCGGCACAAGCGCCGCCGGTGTCATCCTGCAGATCGCCGATGGTGTGATGGGCGAGGCCGACCTCCCGGCCCGCAGCCTGCGCTTCGAGTTGCTGGCCGAGGCGCCGGATGGGCCAGAGGCGCCGCGCCGGGGCGTCCGCCTCGTCGCCGATGCGGTGGCCCCCGGCCTCCGCCTGCATTTCCACCTGGGCGCGCCCCTGGCCGACCAGCCCATGGAATGGGAGGTGACGGCCTGGCTGCCCGAGGCGACCGAGACGCATGTGAAGGCGCGCTTCGACATCTCGCTGGAGCGGCGCGAGGGGTCGGTCTTCCACCCGCTGCGGCGGGTGTGGCGGGGCACCGTCTTTCGCCGGCCCTCGGGCCATGCGGTGACCTTCACCCTGACGGCCGAGGAAGCCGCGCTGCTGGCCGAGGAGGGCGTGTGGCTGGGCCTGACCGCGCTCTCCGCCAAGGGTCTCTCCGCCTGGCTGCCTGCGCCCGGCGCGCCGCCCCTGCCGGCGGCGGCGCGCTTCGAGGATGCGCGGCTGGATGGCGTCTTCGCGGAGGCGGTGGGCTTCCTGCGCGTGCATGGCGAGGCCCGGCGGGAGGCCCACCCCCTGCTGCCCGGGCTCTGGCAGGCGCCGCCACCGCTCCGCGTCGCCGCACGCGCGGCGGGCCAGGCGCATCCCTTCACCCAGGTGATCCTGCCCATCTACAACGGCCATGACGAGGTGCGGGCCTGCCTGCACGCGCTGCGCGCCGCCGCCACCGGCCCCATGCAGGTGGTGATGGTGGATGACGGCAGCCGCGAGTTCACCGCCGCGATGCTGCGGGCCGAGGCCGCGGCCGATCCGCGCTTCATCCTGCACCGCCGCGACAACAACCGCGGCTACACCAAGTCCATCAACGAGGGCGTGCTGCTGACCGGCGCGGAGTGGGTGGTGGTGCTCAATTCCGACGCGCTGGTCTCCCGCGGCTGGCTGGACCGCCTGCACGCCGCCGCCCAGGCCCGGCCCGGCACCGGCATGGTGGGCCCGTTGTCCAACGCGGCGACCTGGCAGAGCGTGCCCGCGGCGAAGCGTCCGGATGGCAGCTGGTCCGTCAACGAGGTCATCGAGCCGCGGCATCTGGCGCGCATGCAGGCCATCCTCGACGAGGTGTCCGAGCGGGCCTATCCCGAGTTCCCGGTGCTCAACGGCTTCTGCACCATGATCGCGCGCGAGGTCTTCGACCGCATCGGCCTCTACGACGAGGACGCCTTCCCGATGGGCTATGGCGAGGAGACCGACCTGTGCCTGCGCGCCCGCCAGGCTGGCTTCCGGCTGACGCTGGCCGATGACTGCTTCGTCTATCACCACAAGAGCGTGAGTTTCGGGCAGGCCGCGCGCGCGCGCCTCTCGCGGGCAGGCTGGCTCGAGATGACGAACAAGCATTCCGGCGTCATCGTGCCCGCGCTGGAGCGGATCATGCAGGATTGCGCCCCGCTCGGGCGGTTGCGCGCCCGGCTGACCAACCTCGCGGCGGAGCTGGATTGAAGATGGCGCGCGTTTCCTTTGTGCTTCCGGTGGGTGGTGGCGGCGGCGGCGCGCATTCCGTGGTGCAGGAGGTGAACGCCATGCGCGACCTCGGCATCGAGGCGCGCGTGCTGGTGAACCGCGCCAACGCGCCCTATTTCAGCGCCGCCTATGACCGCTTCGCCTGGGTGGCCGAGGGCGGCATGGAGGCCTTCGACGACCTCCGGCATCTCGCCTCCCTTCTCGCCGGGAGCGACGTCGCGGTCGCCACCACGAACGCCTCGGCGCATGTCATCGCGGACTCGCACAAGGGCGCGCACGGCCAGGCCCTCCGCCACGCATACTACGTGCAGGACTACGAGCCGCTCTTCTACCGCGCCGGCAGCACCGAGCACGCACTGGCCATCGGCAGCTATTCGGTGCTGCGCGACTGCACCTATTTCGCCAAGACGCGCTGGCTCGCCGGCATGGTCGAGGCCGCGCACGGCCACGCGACGGCGCTGGTGGTGCCGAGCGTGGACCACGGCATCTATCGCCCCGTCCGGCGCGAGGCCGGCGCGCTGCGGCATGTGGCCGCCATGGTCCGCCCGGCCACGCCGCGCCGCGCGCCGCGCCGCACGCTGCGCATGCTGGCCCGCCTGGCCGCAGGCGAGTTCGGCCCCGTGGCGCTCACCGCCTTCGGCTGCACCGAGGAGGAGCTGGAGGCGTCCGGCCTCGCCCTGCCGGAGGGCGTCACCCTGCTGGGCCGACTGAAGCAGCTGGAGGTGGCCGAGCTGCTGCGGGTGACCGACGCCTTCCTCGACCTCTCGGACTACCAGGGCTTCGGCCGCACCGCGGCGGAGGCGATGGCCTGCGGCGCCGTGGTGCTGGCGCCCAGGCTGGGCGGCGCCGGCGACTTCATCACCGATGGCGAAAGCGGCTTCCTCGCCGATACCACGGATGACGCGGCGGTGGCCGAGGCGATCCGCCGCATGCTCTCCCTCTCGGAGGCCGAGCATCGGCGCATGCGCCTGGCCGCGCTGGAGGCGGTGGCGGGCTTCACGCCGGTGCGCGCGGCGATCTCGGAATTGCGGGCGCTGGGCCTCGGCTGAACGCCGGCCTCCCGCTCAGGCGGGCAGCGTCCGCTCGCCCTCGCCCAGCGGGCGCTGCATGGTGACCACATCCACCCACTGGCCGAACTTCAGGCCGACGGCCTTCATCGTGCCCACCTGCCGGAAGCCGAGGGAGGAATGCAGCCCGATGGAGCCGACATTCTCGCTGTCGCCGATCACGGCGATCATCTGCCGGAAGCCGCGCGCCGTCGCGTGCTCGATCAGCGCCTGCACCAGCGCCTTGCCCACGCCCATGCCGCGCACGTCGTCGCGCACATAGATGCTGTCCTCGGCCGTGAAGCGATAGGCGCTGCGATCGCGGATCTGGGAATAGTACCCATAGCCCACGATCAGCCCGTCATTCTCGGCCACGAGCCAGGCGCAGTGGGCGCCCTGCACCTTGGCCATGCGCTGGCCCAGCTCCGCCGCATCGGGCGGCGTCTCCTCGAAGGTGCCGGTGCCGGTCAGCACGTGGTGCGCGTAGATCTCGACCATGGGGCCGAGATCGGCGGGCGTCGCCTCCCGGATGATCATGCGAGGCCAAGCTCCGCCGCGACGCGCGTGGCGAGGTCGAGCAGCGCGCGGTCCCGCCCCGGGGCGGCGGCGAGCGAGAGGCCGACCGGCGCGCCATCCACCCGGCCCGCCGGGATGGTGACCTCGCAGAGTCCGGCCAGGCCCGAGATGGCGGTGACGCCCATGCTGCGCTCGCGCACCGCATTCTGCTCGGCCGCCGAGGCGGTGAGCAGCGGCGCCGGGAAGGGCGAGGTCGGGAAGGCGAAGACCGCGCCGCCGGCCAGCAGCGAACGGACGCGGACCGAGAAGCGCTTGCGATAGGCGCGGCCGGCGGCCGCCTTGGCGGGGTCCATGTCGCGCGCCGCCTCGAACCGCTCCTTCACGCCCGGGCCGAATTGCGGGTTGGTCGCGGCGACCCAGCTGCCCAGCGTGGCCCAGGCCTCCTGCGCCTGGGCGCAGCGGAAATTCTCGTAAGCCTGGGCGAGGATGTCCGTCGGCCCCTCGACGCGCACGGCGGGACCGGTGCCGAGCACGCGTTCCAGCGCCTCCAGCGCCGGCAGCAGCGCATTGGCGGTGGCGGGATCGGCGTTCATCCAGACGCTTTGCGGCTTCAGCAGCGGGGCGAGCTGCGCGACATTGGGCAGCGCATCCTCGGGCAGCAGCGCATCGCCCACCGCCTGCAGCACGCGGGCCGAGCGCGCGAACCAGCCGCAGGTGTCGAAGCTCGGCCCCAGGCCGCAGGCGCCGGCGAGGCTGACCGCCCCCCAGCTCGGCCGGATGCCGAAGACGCCGCAATAGCTGGCCGGGATGCGCACGCTGCCGCCGGTGTCGGACCCCAGCGCGAAATCAACGAGCCCCGCGCCCACGGCCGCGGCCGAGCCGCAGGAGGAGCCGCCGGGGAAGCGATCCGGCGCGTTCGGGTTGATCGGCGTGCCGTGCCAGACATTCTCGCCGGTCAGCCCGTAGGCCAGCTCGACCGTCTTGGTCTTGCCGGCGAGCGTGCCGCCAGCCTCCAGCAGCGCCATGACCGCGGGCGCGGTGGCGGCGGCGACGGGATGGGTGCGGCCCCAATCGGGGTTGCCATAGGTCGTGACCGCGCCAGCCACGTCGAACAGGTCCTTCACGGCGAAGCTGAGCCCGTCCAGCACGCCCGAGCCGAGCGGCGCGTGGGTGACACGCTCGCCCGGGATGAAGGCCTTGACGTCATCGGAAATCGGCATGGCGGCACCCTTGGAAAAACCATGCCATGCTAGTTGGCCGGCCGGGGCGCGCAAGTGCGCCGCCCCGGCGCCCGGGTCTGGGCCCAGGTTTGGGCGGGCCTCAGCGCGCCCGCAGCAGCTCCGGCACGTGCAGCAGGATCAGCTCGTTGTCATCCGCGCGGCTGAGGTGGCGGCCGGCCGAGAAGGGCAGGTTGTTGTCATTGCCGACGATGATGTGATCCGCATCCACCATCGCCACGTTCTCGATCGTGAAGAAGGGGAAGGCGAAGACCGTGTCGCTGGCGCCGGCCGGGCGGTCACCGCGGCTTCGCGCCACCCGCTCGGGGTCTTGGATGGCCATGAGGTCGATATGGCCGATCTTGCGGACGAAGCCTTCGCCATCCACGGCGCCCATGTCCACGAGGTAGATGCGCTTAAGGCGCGCCGGCATGGCGAAGCAGGGGGCGGCATGGGTGCTTTCCACGCCTTGCGCGCAGGCGCGGCCGGGGTCGCCCTCGCCATTGTCGCGCTCGATCACCAGGGCGCGGCGCTCATCAATCATGTTGAAATCGCCGATGGCCGTCGCCCCCGGCTCCAGCCGGTAGCGCACATTGCGGCCGGTCCAGGCCATGCGCGTCACGTCGAACTCCAGCACGCGCAGGAAAGCGCCCTCGGACTGGTTGCTGTTCGGCGCGAAGATCGGCTGCTCCAGCAGCGCCCAGAGGGTGCGCCCATCCGGCGTCATCGCCATGCCCTCATAGCCGCCCGAGCGGCGCACGCGGTGCGGCACGCCGGCGGTCGGGTTGGCCGGGATCATCTGCGCGGGATGGTCGGGCGAGCGCAGCGGCTGGCCATCGAGCTGGGTCTCCACCACGGCCATCAGCCTTCCCTGCGCGTCGAAGCGCAGCAGGAAGGGGCCGAATTCCTCGCCCATCATGAAGCTGCCATCGGGCAGGGGCTGGATGCTCTCCAGGTCGAAATCGGCGCCGGTCAGGTAGCGCGTGGGCGTCGCCTCGTTCTGGATGACGAAGCTCGCCACGCGGTTGGGGTCGGAGAGGAAGATGGTGTTTTCCACCGCGACCGCGCCACTGCGGAAATCGGGACGCACGCGATGGATCATCAGGAGCGCGTCGGGACTGTTGCGGCGGTTGCCGAAGCCATTGTCGCCCGTCACCCAATAGCTGCCGTCACTCACCGGCTTGATGCCGGAAAAGCCTTGCAGCGGCTGGCCCGGGAAGGGCATGGCGAGGCCGGTGGGCCGCGGGCCATAGCCCGGCAGGCTCACGCCGGGGATGCTGCCCACCACCTCATTGCGGGCATTGCCCGCGCCGGTGAAGCGGCCGGAGATGCGGAAATACTCGGGCGCGTCGGCCGGGGGCGCCACGAAGGTGGCGGCGGGCAGGATGGCCTGGCCCACCAGGCGCGCCTCGAAGCGGGTGTCGGCGGCGGCCGGCAGCGCCAGGGCGATGGCGGTGCCCATGGAAACGGTGGTGGCGAGCAAAAGGCGGCGCATGCGGGAATCCCTCCGGAATGGAGGCGCCCGCCTAGCAACCCACCATGACAGGCCCGCGTCGAATTTGTTGCTGGCACGTCAACATATCGGCGCCGCCCGTTCAGCCGGCGGGCGTGAGCGACGTCTTGGGCCGCCCCGCCTGGTCCCAGTTGGAATCATCCAGCCAGGCCTGGATGGCGGCGGCGCGGGCCGGCCATTCATCGGCCAGGATGGAGAACCAGGCGGTGTCCCGCCTGCGGCCCTTGATGGTCATCACCGCGCGCAGCGTGCCCTCATAGGTGAAGCCGAGGCGCTTGGCCGCGCGGCGCGAGGGGGCGTTCAGCGCGTTGCACTTCCAGGTGAGGCGGCGGTAGCCGAGGTCCTCCATGGCGTGGCGCATCAGCAGGAACATCGCCTCGGTCGCGGCACGTGTGCGCTGCATGCGCGGCGAGAACCAGATATGGCCGATCTCGATATGGGCGTTGCCCGGCTGGATCTCCATCAGCGTCAGCCAGCCATCCACCGTGCCGCTGCGATGCGGCCGGACCGCCCAGGCGATCGGGTCATGCGTCGTGGAAAACCCGCCCACGAACTGGGTGAGCGCCGCTTCCGAGGCGAAGGGGCCATAGCCCATATAGGCCCAGCTGGCCTCGCTCTGGTCGCTCTGCGCGGCCTGCCAGAGGTCCGGCGCGTGGCGCGGGTGCAGCACCTCCAGGTCCACGCTGCGGCCCTTGTGGGGGATGCGCGCGGGGAGCGGCCGGGGCGTGGTGTCCACGCGCTCGCCCACGGGCGGGTTGGTGTCGGGGTCATGCGGGGGGATGAAATCAGCCATGCGGCATCATTCCCCGCTTGCGCGCCGTTGTCACGGGCCGCAAAACGCATGCCATGGACACGCACACCCAACCCATCCTCACCGCACCCCCGGGCTTCTACGCCGAAGAAGTCACCTGGGTGCATCACTGGACCGAGAGCCTGTTCAGCTTCAAATGCACGCGCGACACGGCGCTGCGCTTTACCTCCGGCCAGTTCGCGATGATCGGCCTGATGGTGGACGGCAAGCCGCTGACCCGCGCCTATTCCATGGTGAGCCCCGCCTGGGAGGACCACCTGGAGTTCCTCTCCATCAAGGTGCAGAACGGCCCCCTCACCTCGCGCCTGCAGCACATCAAGGTGGGCGAGCGCGTGCTGATCGGCCGCAAGCCCGTGGGCACGCTGATCCCCGACAACCTGCTGCCCGGCCGCAACCTCTGGTTCCTGGCGACGGGCACCGGCCTCGCCCCCTTCATGTCCCTGATGCGCGACCCCGAAGTCTATGACCGCTACGAGCGGATCATCGTCGCCCACACCGTGCGCGAGGTGAAGGAACTGGCCTATCGCGACTACATCACGGGCGAGCTGCGCGTGCACGAATTGCTGGGCGAGATGGTCTCGGAGAAGCTGATCTACCTGCCCGCCGTGACGCGCGAGCCCTTCCCGGTGCAGGGCCGCATCACCACCCGCCTGGAGACCGGCGAGGCCGAGCGCCAGGCGGGCGTGGCGGCACTCGACCCCGCCCATGACCGCGTGATGATCTGCGGCAGCGAGGCGATGAACGCCGATTGCAAGGCGCTGCTGGAAGCGCGCGGCTTCATCGAGGGCACCAACAATGCCCCCGGCAGCTACGTCCTCGAAAAAGCATTCGTCACGAAATAGGGCAACCGCCAGCGCCGGGGCGCGTTGTCCGCGGCGTCATGCGAATTTCGCCCGGCTTGCCCGCAGCGGGCCACCTCCTCTCGGAGGGGGCCCTGCTGCTCGATCTCGACGGAACCCTGCTCGATATCGCGCCCCGGCCCGATGCGGTGGTGGTGCCGCCGGGCCTTTGCGCGCAGCTTGCCTCGCTCTCCGCGCGGATGAAGGGCGCGCTGGGCATCATCACGGGCCGTGGCTTGCCGGATGCCGACCGCCTGCTCGCGCCGCTGCGCCTGCCCATCGCGGCGGAGCATGGCCGCGTGCTCCGGCTCGTCGCCAGTGCTTCCCCGTGGCGCGTCCCGGGGCCCGACATGCCCGCCGCCTGGGTCGCGGCGGCGCGCGCCTTCGCCGCCGCGCATCCCGGGGTGATCTTCGAGCCCAAATCCGCCGGCTTCGTCCTGCATTACCGCCTGGCGCCCGAACACGGCGCCCCGGCGCTGGACCTGCTGCGCCGCCTGCTCGCGGGACAGGCCGCCTTCACCATCCTGCCCGCCGCCATGGCCTGGGAGGTGCGCGCGCATGTCGCCGACAAGGGGACCGGCCTGCGCGCCCTCATGGCCGAGCCGGGCTTTGCGGGGCGGATTCCCTATTTCATCGGCGATGACGTGACCGACGAGGATGCCATCGCCGCGGCCACGGCGCTGGGCGGCGCCGGCTTCCGCATGGCCGAGCATTTCGCCTCGCCCGCGGCGCTTCGGGCCTGGCTTGGAGAGCTGAATGACGCTTGAACTGGCCGCCATCGGCAATGGCACCATTGCCGCCCTCGTCTCGCGGGAGGGGCGGGTGAACTGGATGTGCTGGCCGCGGCTGGACGCGGATCCCGTCTTCTGCGCGCTGCTGGACGGGGCGGCGCCCGAGGGCGGCTTCACCGATGTGGCGCTGACGAACCCGGGCCGCAGCACCCAGCGCTATCGCCGCAACACCGCCATCCTGGAGACGGAGTTGACCGACGCGCAGGGCAACAGCCTGCGCATCACGGACACGGTGCCGCGCCAGCGCCGCTTCGGCCGCATGTTCCGCCCGCCCATGCTGATCCGCCGCATCGAGCCCCTGGTCGGGCGGCCCCGCATCCGGCTGCGCATCCGCCCCCGCTTCGGCTGGGGCGAGGAGGCGCCGAAGCCGCGCGCCGGCTCCAACCACATCCGCTACGTGGGCACGGCGGATACGCTGCGCGTGACGACGGACGCGCCGCTCGGCTTCGTCATGGGTGAGACGGAATTCGCGCTCGACCGACCCATCGCGCTGCTGATCGGCCCCGATGACACGGTGGATGGCGCGGCCGGCCGCACGGCGCGCGAATTCGAGGATGAGACCCAGGCCTATTGGGAGGAGTGGGTGCGCAGCCTCTCGCTGCCCTTCGAGTGGCAGGATGAGGTGATCCGCGCGGCCATCACGCTCAAGCTCTGTGCCCATGATGATACGGGCGGGATCGTCGCGGCGCTGACCACCTCCATCCCCGAGGCGCCGGGCAGCGGGCGCAACTGGGATTATCGCTTCTGCTGGCTGCGCGACGCGCATTTCACCGTCATGGCGCTGAACAAGCTTGGCGCCACCCGCACCATGGAAGGCTACATCACCTATCTCACCGGCGCCGTGCTGGAGCAGGGCAATCTGCTTCGCCCGGTCTATCCCCTGGTGCCCAATGGCCCGATCGACGAATGGGAAGCGCCCCACCTCGCAGGCTTCGAGGGGCATGGGCCGGTGCGCGTCGGCAATGCCGCGGCGCTGCAGGTCCAGAACGACGTCTGGGGTGCCGTCGTCATGTCGGCGGCCATGATGTTCTTCGATCGTCGCCTGCCGCAGCCGGGCGACGAGGCGCTGTATCGCCGCCTGGTGCCGCTGGGGAATGCGGCGGAGAAGGCGGCGCTCACACCCGATGCCGGCATCTGGGAGTATCGCGGCCGGGCGCGGATCCATACCTTCTCGGCCGCGATGTGCTGGTCCGCGGTGGACCGGCTGGGCCGCATCGCCGCCCATCTCGGCCTGGCGGATGAGGCGGCGGATTGGCGCGCCCGGGGCGAGACGCTGCGCGACCGCATCCTGGAGGGCGCCTGGAGCCCAGGCCTCGGCGCCCTGCAGGAGGTGTTCGGCGGCGAGGGGCTGGATGCGGCGCTGCTGCTGCTGCCCGAAATCGGCCTGCTGCCACCCTCCGACCCGCGTTTCATCGCCACCGTCGAGGCGATCGAGCGGGACCTGATGCGTGACGGGCTGCTGCTGCGCTACGGCCTGCCGGATGATTTCGGCGTGCCCGACACGGCCTTCCTCGTCTGCTCCTTCTGGCTGGTGGATGCGCTGGCGGCGATCGGCCGGACGGCCGATGCGCGCGCTTTGTTCGAGCGGATCCTGAAGCTGCGCAACCATGTGGGCCTGCTCTCCGAGGATGTGGACCCGCGCGATGGCAGCCTCTGGGGCAATTTCCCGCAAAGCTACTCGCAGGTGGGGCTGATCCTTTGCGCCATGCGGCTCTCCAGGAGCTGGGAGGAGGGGTTTTGGCGCGCCTGGTGATCGTCTCGAACCGCGTGCCGCCGCTGCGCGCGCGCGCGGCGACGGCGGGCGGCCTGGCCGTCGCGTTGCAGACCGCGCTGAAGCGGCGGGACATGCTGTGGTTTGGCTGGTCGGGTGAGATCTCCGACGAGCCTGAGCCGAAGCTTGAGAGCCTGGGCGCCCGGACCCACGCGCTGCTGGACCTGACTGAGGCCGAGCATCGCCAGTATTATTCAGGCTTCTGCAACGGCACCTTGTGGCCCCTCCTCCATTACCGCTTCGGCCTCGCGGAGTTCCACCGCGAGGAGGAGGAGGCGTGGCGCGCGGTGAACCACCGTTTCGCCGCGCAACTCCTGACCCTGCTGCGGCCGGATGACGTGATCTGGGTGCATGATTTCCATCTTTTTCCGCTGGGGGCCGCGCTGCGTGCCCTGGGTGTCACGCAGCGGATCGGCTTCTTCCTGCATGTGCCCTTTCCGCCGCTCGGGCTGTTCCAGGCGCTGCCCCGCGCCGCTGCCCTGCTGCATGATCTGGGCGCCTATGATCTGCTCGGCACCCAGACCGAGGAGGATGCGCGCCACATGCGCGAGGCAACGGCGGAGCAGGGTGTCACGCCCGCGATCGCGCCCTTCCCCGTGGGCATTGATGCCGAGGAGTTCACCCGCGCCGCCGCGACCGCCGCGGCCCGCCGGGACACGCAGCGCTTCCATGAGAGCCTGTCCGGCCGGCGGCTGATCTTTGGTGTGGACCGGCTGGACTACAGCAAGGGCCTGCCGCAGCGGCTGGAGGGCTATGCCGCCCTGCTGAAGCGCTTTCCGCAGCACCGCGCGAAGGTGACCTTCCTGCAGGTGGCGCCGCTCTCGCGCGAGGAGGTGAAGCACTATCGGCTGCTGCGGCGTGAGCTGGATGAGATGGTCGGCCGCATCAACGGCGAATTCGCGGATGTGGACTGGGTGCCGCTGCGCTGGACCACGCGGCCCGTCCACCGGCGAAGCCTCGCCGGCTTCCTGCGCATCGCGCGGGTGGCGCTGGTGACGCCCCTGCGCGACGGGATGAATCTCGTCGCCAAGGAATTCGTGGCCGCCCAGCCGCCCGAGGATCCGGGCGTGCTGATCCTCTCGCGCTTCGCGGGCGCCGCGCAGGAGATGGGAGGCGCCATCAAGGTCAATCCCAATGACCCCTGCGAGATCGCGGAGGCGCTGGACCAGGCGCTTTCCATGAGCATCGCGGAACGCAAGGCCCGCTGGCGGCAGGACATGGATGCGCTGGTCGCGGCGGGCAGCGGCGGCTGGTCGCAGGATTTCCTGGCCAGGCTGGCGGAGCCCTGAGCCGGCCGGGGCTGTCCTCTGGAGCGAGGCTGGACAGGCTTCGCCGCGCGCGCGACGTTGCCGGGGGAAACGACGCACACCGAGAATCCGGCTGCAACGCAGCCGGCGCGCCGCGACCGCCCTGCCAACCAGCGCCACATCCCTGCGGCGCGAAGCCAAGCCGGCGGAGCCGGCGCCGGCGTTTGAGGACCCAAATATGTTCGTCGAAGAGCGCATCTACACCATGCACCCCGGCAAGATCGGGGACTACATCAAGGCCTATGCGGCCGAGGGCCTGGCGATCCAGAAGCCCATCCTGGGGCGCCTCGTCGGCTACTACTCGACCGAGTTCGGCCCGCTGAACCAGGTGATCCACATGTGGGGCTATGAGAGCCTGGCCGAGCGCGCCGAGCGCCGCACCAAGCTCTTCGCCAACCAGGATTGGCTCAACTATCTGGCCAAGGTGCGCCCCTTCATCGCGAGCCAGGAGAGCAAGCTGCTGATCCCGGCCCCCTTCATGCAGGTGAAGTGGCAGGACTGAACGGCCAGGGGGGGAGCATGTCCGGGCGCGTCGCCTATATCGCGGCCAGCCTGGACGGCTTCATCGCGGCCGAGGATGGCTCGGTCGCCTGGCTGGAGCCGTTCCAGGCGACCGACTACGGCTATGCCGATTTTTTCGGCGGCATCGGCACGCTGGTCATGGGGCGTTCGACCTATGACCAGGTGCTGCGCTTCGGCCCTTGGCCCTACGAAGGCAAGCCCTGCCTGGTGCTGAGCCGCCGCGGCATCGCCCACCCGCCCGCGGGTGTGGAAGCCTGGAAGGGCGATCTCGCCTCGCTCGCCGCGCATCTGCGCGCGACGAAGGAGCGAGTCTGGGTGGTGGGCGGCGGGCAGCTCATCGCCGGGCTGCTGGCGGAAGATGCCATCACCGAGTTCGATCTCTTCACCATGCCGGTGCTGCTGGGCCGCGGCATCCCCCTCTTCGCCGGCGGCCACCCGCCGGCGCAGACGCTGACCTTGCTCGATACGCAGACCTGGCCCAATGGCGTGGTGCGGCTGCGCTACGCGCTCGGCTGAGCGCCGCCCGCCAATCCCTGCAAAAGCTGAGCGCCACCCGACGAGAATCCGGCCGCAGCGCGGCCGGCGCGCCCAGACCGCCCCTCCCATCGGCGCACCTGTGGCGGCGCGAAGCCAAGCCGCCGGAGGCGGCGCCCGGCGCCTGAGGGCACGAAAAAACTTCCGCCTATTGGCGGAGAAGATAATCCGGCAGCCAGGTCACGATCTCCGGGAAGATCGTGATCAGCACCACCGTCAGCACCAGCATCATGAAGAAGGGCAGCGCCGCCCAGGCGATCTCGGTCTGCTCCTTGCCCGTCATCGTCTGCATGACGAAAAGGTTGAAGCCGAGCGGTGGCGAGATCTCCGCGATCTCCACCAGCAGGATGATGAAGATGCCGAACCAGACGAGGTCGAACCCCGCGAGCTGCACCATTGGCACCACGACGGAGGTCGTCAGCACGATCATTGAGACGCCATCCAGCGCCGTGCCGAGGATGAGATAGACCACGGTGAGGATGCCGATGATGGCGAAGGGGCCAAGCTCGGCCGCGGCCACGGCGGCGGCCAGCGCCGAGGGGATGCCGGTCAGCGCCATCGCCTTGGTCAGGAAGGCTGCACCCGCCAGGATGAACATGATCATGCAGGAGAGGCGCGTGGCGCCGGCCAGGCTGTCCACGAAGCTGCGCCAGGTGAGGCAGCGCGTGACCGCGGCCAGCACCAGGCTGCCCAGCACGCCGAAGGCCGCCGCCTCCGTCGCCGTGGTCCAGCCCAGGAACATCGAGCCCATGACGGTCACGATCAGCAGGAGGCAGGGGATCAGCTGCGCCGATTGCTTCAGCTTCGCGCCCAGGCTCATCCCCGGCTCGGCGGCCGGCTGCTTCGACGGATTCAGCAGCGCCCAGATGATGATGTAGAGGCTGAACAACCCCATCACGAGCGCGCCCGGGATCATGCCGGCGATGAAGACGCGCACGATCGAGACCTCGGCCGCGACGGCATAGACCACCATGATGATCGAGGGCGGGATCATGATGCCGAGCGTGCCCGCCGTGGCGAGGCTGCCGATCGCCACCTGCTCGTCATAGCCGCGGCGCCTGAGTTCGGGCAGCGCGATCTTGCTGACGGTGGCGCAGGTGGCGGCGGACGAGCCCGAGACGCTGCCGAAGATGCCGCAGGCCAGGATGTTCACATGCAACAGGCGCCCCGGGATGCGCCGCACCCAGGGGGCGAGCCCGTTGAACAACTCCTCCGAGAGCTTGGTGCGGAACAGGATCTCACCCATCCAGATGAACATGGGCAGGGCGGCGAGCGTCCAGGAGCCGGTGCTCTCCCAATAGGCCGAGGCGAGGAAGAGCCCCGGCGTCGGGTTCACCAGCGACATGGCGATATAGCCCGTGCCGGCGAGGGACAGCGCGATCCAGAGCCCACTGCCCAGCAGCAGGCAGAGCAGGACCAGCAGGAGAAGGGCGAGGGTAAGGAGGTCCATGGGGCCTACATCTCCGCCGAGAAATCGCCGCGCGCCGCGCGCTCTTCGGCGGCGCGGACGTAGCTCGGCTTCTCGCCGCGCAGCACGGTGACGAACTCGTCCAGGATGGCGATGAGCAGGATGCCGGCGCCGGCGGGAATGGCGAGCTTCGGAATCCAGATCAGGAAGGGAACGCTGCCCTGGGCCACCTCCTCGATCTCGCGCGAGAACATGGCGTCCGAGAAGGTCCAGTACACGATGTAGCTGACCAGCGCGGCGGCCAGTGCCAGCACCGCCAGCTCAATCAGCCGGCGCAGCCCGGGCCCGGCCTTGTCGATGAAGAGGCCGACGCGGATCAGCTCGCCCCGCTTGAAGGTGTAGGCGAGCGCGAAGAAGGTGGTGGCCACGCAGAGATAGGCGGTGAAGTCATCGGCGCCGGGCAGCTGGATATTGCCCTGGCGGAGAAAGACCTGCGCCATCATCACGAAGAAAATGCCGAAGAGCGACAGCCCCGCCAGCCCCGCGCTGACCAGATAGAGCCCGTCCAGCGCGCGGCGTAGCATGCGGCTCAACCCCGGTAGGCGGCGATGACGCGCGCGCCATCCTCGCCGGCCCGGGCGATCCATTCGCGCGTCAATTCCTGGCTGACGCGATCCAAGCCTTCCAGCAAGGCAGGGGTGGGCCGCGCCACATTCATGCCCCGCCGGGCGAGGGTTGCCTCATTGGCCACGATGGATTCCTCGGACATTTGCCAGCCGCGCGCCTCGGCCGTGACGGCGGCCGCGCGGATTGCCGCCTGGTCGGCCGGGGAGAGGCCTTCCAGCGCGCGGCGGTTGATGAAGACGGCATTGCGCGAGCGCGTGAAGCCGACAGGGGTATAGACGCGGGCGAAATCCCAGGCGGCGCTGTCCACGCCGGTGGAGGCGCTGGTGACCATGGCGTTCACCACGCCGGTCGCGAAAGCCTGCGGCACTTCCGCCGCCTGGATCAGCGTCGGGTTGGCGCCCACCAGCACGGCGAAGCGGTTGGTCATCGCGCTGAAGGTGCGGAAGCGCGTGCCGCGCAGCGCCTCGATCGTGTCCAGCGTGACGTTCGAGAAGAAGCCCGCATTGGGCCAGGCGACCACCTGCAGCAGCGAAAGCCCCTGCCGCTGGAAGCGCGCCTCGATGTAGGGGCGCGACAGCTCGTTCAGCCGGCGGCCCTGGGCGAGCGTGCCAGCGAGCTGCGGGATGCCGTCGATCTCGAAGAAGGGGTCCTCATTGCCATAGGCACTGAGCAGGATCTCGCCGATCTGCGCCTGGTTCTGCTGCACGCCGCGCTTGATCTGCGGCATGGGCATGAGCGAGCCATTGGGGTGCAGCTGGATCTGCACGCGGCCCTGGGTCGCGGCCTGCACCTCCTCGATGAAGAGGCGGTTGTTGCGGGTGTGGAAGTTGCTGTCGGGGAAGGCCGTCACCATCTGCCAGCGCGCCTGGGCGCCGGCGCTGGTGATCAGCGCCGGCGTGGCCAGGCCGGCGAGAGGCAGGTTGCGGCGTGTCAGGGTCATGGGCGGAAGGCCTCCCGGCGCAATGTCATGCGCGGGCGATGTTCCGCCCGGCCGCTTGCGCGGTGCAAGGCCAAGCTGGGCCTCGGGAAGCGGTGCGGCCCCGGCATTGCACGCGTGGTGCGCAGCCGGGGCGGAGCCTTGTGCAGCGCTTGGGCGGGCGCCGCATGTGCCTCAGCCGCGATAGGCGGCGATGACGCGCGCGCCGTCCTCGCCGGCGCGGGCCACCCATTCGCGGGTCATCTCCTGGCCGATGCGGTCCAGCGCCTCCAGCAGCGCGGGCGAGGGCCGGGCCACGGTCATGCCGCGCTGCGCCAGCGTCGCCTCACTGGCGGTGATGGCTTCCTCGGCCAGGCGCCAGCCGGCGGCCTCGGCCGCGGTGGCGGCGGTGCGGATCGCGGCCTGGTCGGCGGCCGAGAGCGCTTCGAAGGCGCGGCGGTTCACGAAGACGGCGTTGCGCGTGTGGGTGAAGCCCACGGGCGTGTAGATGCGGCTGAAATCCCAGGCGCTGCTGTCCACGCCGGTCGCCGCACTGGTGACCATCGCGTTCACCACGCCGGTGGCGAAGGCCTGCGGCACTTCGGCGGCCTGGATCAGCGCGGGGTTCGCGCCGATCAGCGTCGCGAAGCGGTTGGTCATCACGCTGAAGGTGCGGAAGCGGCTGCCGCGCAGCGCCTCGAGCGTATCCACCGGGGTGTTGGTGTAGAAGCCCGAATTCGGCCAGGCGACGGAATAGAGCAGCGAGAGGCCCTGCCGCTGGAAGCGCGCCTCGATATAGGGGCGCGTCAGTTCATTGAGGCGGCGGGCCTGGGCGATGGTCGGCGCCAGCATGGGCACGCCGTCAATCTCGAAGAAGGGGTCCTCATTGCCATAGGCGCTGAGCAGGATTTCGCCGAGCTGCACCTGGCCCTGCTGCACGCCACGCTTGATCTGCGCCATCGGCAGGAGAGAGGCGTTGCTGTGCATCTGCACCTGCACGCGGCCGCCGGTCGCGGTCTGCACCGCCTCGAGGAAGGCGCGGTTGTTGCGGGTGTGGAAGTTCCCGTCCGGATAGGGCGTGGCCATCTGCCAGCGGGCTTGCGCGTTCGCAAGGCCCGGCAGCAGAGGGGCGGCGGCGCCGGCGGCCAGCAGGGTGCGGCGGGTCACGGTCATGGGCGGGCTTCTCCGGAAGGATGTGTCTCTCTGGGTGGGATCATCGGCCGGGCCATGCACTTGGCGCAAGCCCGGCATTTGTCGCGGGCGGGTCAGGGGCGCAGCGGGCCGCCCAGGAAACGGTCCAGCAGATCCAGCCGGTCATTGCCGAAGAAGAGCTTTTCATCGGCCGTCACCATGGGCAGGCCGAAGACGCCGGCCGCGATCGCCTCCTCGGTGTTGGCGGCGAGTTGCGCCTTCCAGCGCTCGTCGCTGGTGGCGGCGATGACGGCCTGCGGGTCGAGCCCTGCCACCGCGCCGAGGCGGCCGAGCAGGTCCAGATCCTCGACATCGCCCGCCTCGCTCCAATAGGCGCGCAGCACGGCGCGGGCGAAGGCGCCGCCCTGGCCTTCGCTGCTGGCGAAGCAGGCGGCGCGCAGCGCGCGGGCCGGGCGCAGCGGATAGCGCGGGTGGTAGCGCAAGGTGACGCCGCCGAGCGCCGCCCAATCCTGCAAATCCTGCCGGTACCAGGCGAGGAAGGCGGCATTCGCCTCCAGCGGGCGGCGGCCATCAATCGCGTCGATCAGCCGCGCGAGATAGACTGGGCGCCATTCCACGCTGCGCCCATGCTTCGCCGCGATGCCCTCGATGCGGAGCGCGGCGAGGTAGCACCAGGGGCTGTGCACGTCGTAGCGGAAGACCAGCGGGCTCATGCATGGCGCTCCAGCCGCCCGGCCTCGGCCATCTCGCGCAGCTCCGTCTTGCGGATCTTGCCCGAGGCGGTGAGTGGATAGGCGGTGACGGTGAACCAGGCCGCCGGCACCTTGAAGCGGGCGATGCGCGCGGCGCAGAAACCGGCGAGGTCGGCGGCCGGCACCGCCTGGCGCAGCCGCAGCGCGGCGGCGGGGATTTCGCCGTAATAGGCATCGGCGATGCCAAAGACCGCGACCTCGGCCACGGCCGGGTGCTGCGCCAGCACCGCCTCGATCTCGACCGGGTAGATGTTCTCGCCGCCGCGGATCAGCATGTCCCGCAAGCGGCCGCCGGCCATGCGGATGCGGCCCGTGGGGGTGATGCAGCCGAGGTCCCCGCTGCGCAGCCAGCCCTCCGGCGTGATGGTCTCGGCATTGGCCTCGGGGCGCTCGAAATAGCCCAGCATGACCATGGGGCCACGCGCCTGGATCTCGCCGATCTCGCCCGCCGGCAGGACGGCACCGCTGACCGGGTCCACGATGCGCACTTCCATCCCCGGCAGCGGCTCGCCCGCCGTCTCCAGCCGCTCGGGGTCCTCGCAATCGGCGCAGGCGATGAGCGTGCTGGCCTCGGTCTGGCCATACACCTGGACGAGGCCGGGGATGGGGAAATCCCGCACGCAATCGGCGAGGATTTCGGGGTTGGCATCGGCGCCGCCACAGGTGCCGGTGCGCAGGCTCGTCAGGTCGTAGGTCTTCCGCGCCGGCAAATCCCGCATGGCGAGCCAGGAGGTGGGCACGCCGGAGAGTGCCGTGCAGCGCTCGGCCGCGATCACGCGGCACATCTCCTCCGCGTCAAAGGCCGGCACGCCGACATAGGTGGCCCCCGCCTGCAGTCCCGCGAGGATGCCCATGATGCAGCCCGCGCAATGGAACAGCGGGATGATGGAGGTGAGGCGATCCGTGGGCGTCAGCCGCAGGCGCTGTGCCGTGCCCCAGGCATTCATCAGCATGCCCTGATGCGTCAGCAGCGCGCCCTTGGGCACGCCGGTCGTGCCGGAGGTGAATTGCAGGCTGGCCGGCGCGCGGGGCGCGACTTCGGGCAGGGCGATGCCCTCGGCGCGCAGGCTGCTGAAGTGCCACTCGCCCTCCACCTCATCCAGCAGCACCAGGTGGCGGAGCGCGGGCAGGTCCGGCCGCAAGGCGCGCACCATCTCGAGATAGGCGTTGCTGCGGAAGCGCGCGCTGAGCAGCAGCGCCTCGGCCCGGCTGGTGGCGAGCGCCGCACCCAGATCCTCCGCGCGGTAATGCGTGTTGAGCGGCACCAGCACCATGCCGGCGGCGGCGATGCCGAGCTGCGCCACGGGCCATTCGATGCGGTTCTCGGCCAGCAGGGCCACATGCGCGCCGGGCTTCAGCCCCAGCGCCAGCAGGCCGCGGGCCAGCGCCTCCGCCTCCTCCAGCCATCCGGCGAAGGAGAGGCGGCGGCCCTGGTGCGGAAAGACCAGCGCCTCGCGCGTGCCATGGGCGGCGGCGGCGGCGCGGAGCGCGTCGAGGGGCGTGGCGAAGGGGCTGTCCATGGTCTGCGCGTTCGCATGCAAAGCGCGCCCTGCCAAGCCTGACATTGTTGGCACGCGATTTGTATGGACAATCCGCCATCCCCTGCCGGGTCAGGCCCGACGTCGCCCCAGCTTGCCCGCTGCCCATCCGGGCATCAGGCTGGGCGATGCCGTGCCTGTTTCCTCAACATCCCTTTGCCTGATTGGAGACGCCCATGCACCCCGCTTCCCGCCGCAGCCTCCTCGCCACCGGCCCTGCCCTGCTGGCTGCCCCCGTCGCATTGCGTGCCCAGGGCTCGGGCACGCCGATCACCATTGTCACCGCGCTGCGGCTCGCCAACTGGACGCCCGCCTTTGTCGCGCAGCGGCGCGGGCTCTTCGCCAAGCACGGGCTGCGCGTGGAAATCCAGCCGGCTGGCTCCATCGCCGAGCCTGTCGCCGTGCTCAATGCCCGCCGCGCGCAGATCGCGCTGACCGGCACGGGCATGAGCGTGAACGCGACGGTGGAAGGTGCCAGCATCAAGGTGATCGGCATGCTGGCCGGCGCCATCGGGCTCTGGTTCATCCACAAGCCCGGCGTCACGCTGAACAGCCTCGCAGATTTGCGCGGCAAGAGCATCGCCTCGCTGCGCTTCCCCTCCAACACCGTCTCCTCGCCTACCTATGCCATGCGCTCCCGCGCGAACATGGACCCGGCGGCGGCGGGCGTGCGCTTCGTGGAAGGCCCGCCCGGCTCCATCATCGCGGCCGTGCGCGATGGCCGCGCCGATCTCGGCTGCGTGTTCGAATGGGATGCCTCCATCGCGGAATCCCAGGGCCTCGCCGTCTCGCTCCCGCTGGCGCCCGTCATCGGCCCGATCGCCTTCAGCACGGCCATGGTGCGCGAGGATTGGCTGGCTTCGAACCGCAGCCAGGCGCAGGCCTTCAGCAACGCCCTGGCAGAGGCGCTGAAGCTCATCCGCACCGACGCCTCGGTCTATGAGGAAGTCAGCCGCGAGGAATTCGCACAGGTGCCGCCCGATGCCGTGAAGGCCGGCGCCGCGCGGCTGCTCGGCACGGCGGGCGTCGTACCCGTCTCGCCCGTCGTCACGCGCGAGCAGTGGGACGCGATCATCGCGCATGAGCTGGGCGCCGGCACCATGCGCCAGGCGCTGCCCTATGAGCGCATCGTGGACAATTCCCTGGCCGAGGCGGCGGCGCGCGCGGCCGGCATCGCGTGACGCCCGGTCTGAAATGGGGCGGCTTCAGCCCGGCCCTGCTGGCGAAGCAGGTCCTGCTGGTGGCCGCCATCCTGGGCGCCTGGGAATGGGGCGTCCGCTCGGGGTTGATGGCCGCCTATATCTACGGCCAGCCGAGCGGCATCTACGCCAAGGCGAAGGGCCTCATCGCCTCCGGTGAGTTGCTCACCCACACCTGGGTGACGGCGCAGGAGGCGGTGGCGGGGTTCCTCATCGGCTCCACGCTGGGCAGCCTGTGCGGGCTGCTGCTCTGGCTCTCGCCCGGTTTCGCCGCCGTGGTGCGGCCGGTGATGATCGCGATCAATGGCGTGCCGAAGATCGCGCTGGCCCCGCTCATCATCGTGTGGTTCGGCATCGGGATGGAGGCGAAGATCGCCATCGCCGCCCTCCTCACCTTCATCGTCAGCCTCATCGCCACCTTTGCCGGCACGCGCGAGGTGGACCAGGACCTGATCCGGCTGATGCGCAGCCTGGGTGCTTCGCGCTTCCAGACCTGGCGCAAGGTGGTGGCACCGGCGACGCTGCCCTGGATCGTCTCCGCGCTGCGCCTCAACGTGGGCTTCGCGCTGATCGGCGCTGTCGTGGGCGAATACATCTCGGCGCGGGAGGGGTTGGGCTACCTCGTCTATTTCTCCGGTACGCTCTACGACCTCAACGCGGTCTGGACCGGCATCTTCGCGCTGATGGCGCTGGCCCTGGTGCTGGACCGCTGCGTCACCTTCATCGAGAGCAAGGCGCGCTGGGCATGAGCGAGGATGTGGTTCTCCGCGCCGAGGGGCTGTCCCTCAGCTTCCCGGGCGTGCTCGCCTTCACCGGCATTTCCTTCGCGCTGCACCGGCGCGAGGTGCTGGCCATCGTCGGCCCCTCCGGCTGCGGCAAGTCCTCGCTGTTCAACGTGATCGCGGGCTTGCAGGCGCCGAGCGAGGGCCGTGTGGAAGTGCTGGGGCAGCCCGTCGCCGGCGCCACGGGCCATGTCGGTTACATGCTGCAGAAGGATCTGCTGCTGCCCTGGCGCAACGTGCTGGACAATGTGCTGCTCGGCCTCGAAATCCACGGGATGAAGCGAACCGAGGCGGAGGCGCGGGCGCGCGGCCTGATCGAGGCCTATGGGTTGAAGGGCTTCGAGAATGCCAAGCCCGGCACGCTCTCGGGCGGCATGCGCCAGCGCGTGGCCTTCATGCGCACCCTCGCACCCGACCCCGAGGTGGTGCTGCTGGACGAGCCGTTCTCGGCGCTGGATTTCCAGACCAAGCTGCTGCTCCAGCGCGAGGTGCAGTCCATCATCCGCGAACGTGCCAAGAGCGCCATCCTCGTCACGCATGATATCGGCGAGGCGATCGTCATGGCGGACCGCGTGCTGGTGCTGAGCCGCCGCCCCGGCACCATCAAGTCCACCCATGTCATCGCCCTGCCCGATGTCGTGCGGGACCCGGTGGAGGCGCGCCGCACGCCCGAGTTCCAGGCGCATTTCGACGCGATCTGGAACGATTTGGACCAGCCGATCGAGGCCCCCGCGCCGCGCTGAGGCGTGGCGCGGCGCGCGATCTCGGCTAAGGGTCGCGCATGAGCCTCGCCACCCTCGATGCCCTGCGCCGCGGCGACCTCGCCGGTGCGCGCGAGTTGCGCCTGGCCGGCTGCGGCCTGACGGAATTCCCGCGCGAGATCCTGGGCCTGGCGGAGACGCTGGAATTCCTCGACCTCGGCGGCAATGCGCTGTCCTCCCTGCCGGAGGATTTCGGCCGCCTCACGCGGCTGCGCGTGCTCTTCGGCTCGGGCAATCGCTTCGCAATCCTGCCGCCCGCGCTCGGCGATTGCGCGGCGCTGAGCCAGCTGGGGTTTCGCGGCACGGGGATGCGCGAGGTGCCGGCGGAGGCGCTGCCGCCGCGGCTGCGCTGGCTGACCCTGACGGACAACGCCATCGCCACCCTGCCCGATGCGCTGGGACGAAGGCCGCACTTGCAGAAGCTCATGCTCGCCGGCAACGCGCTGGCCGCGCTGCCGGAGAGCCTGGCCGAGGCGCCGGCGCTGGAGCTGTTGCGGATCGGCGCCAATCGCTTCGCGGCACTGCCGGGCTGGCTGGCCGCGCATCCGACGCTCGCCTGGCTCGGCCTCGCCGGAAACCCGGCGCTCGATGCGCCAGCGCCCGCCGCGCGGCTGGTGCCTTGGGGCGTGCTGACGCCGGGCGCTCTGCTGGGGGAGGGCGCATCCGGGCTGGTGCACCACGCGCTGTGGCGGGAGCGGCCCGACGCACCCCCGCGCGCGGTCGCGCTCAAGCTCTTCAAGGGTGCCATGACCAGCGACGGCCTGCCCCGGCACGAAATGGCGGTCTGCCTCGCCGCTGGCGCGCACCCGCATCTGGTGGGCGCGTTGGGCGAGGTGGAGCACCACCCCGAGGGGCGTGCCGCGCTGCTCATGCCGCTCATCTCCGCGCAATGGCGCGCCCTGGCCGGGCCACCCAGCCTCGAGAGCTGCACGCGGGATGTCTATGCCCCCGGCCTGCGCCTGGAGCCGCCGGCCGCGTTGGCCCTGGCGCACGGCATCGCGGGCGCGGTGGCGCATCTGCATGCGGCGGGCGTGCTGCATGGCGATCTCTACGCGCACAATATCCACTGGGACGGCACGGCGGGCGCCGCCGTGCTGGGCGACTTCGGCGCGGCGGCCCTGCTGCGGCCAGGACGCGATGAGGCCCTGACGCGCATCGAGACCCGCGCCTTCGGCCTCCTGCTGGAGGAGGTGCTGGCGCTGGTGACGGCGGACGGCGCCGAGACGGCGCGCCTGCGCGACATTGCGCGCGACTGCCTGGCGCGGCACCCGGCGCTGCGGCCCACCATGGCCGAGGTTGCAGCCGCCCTGGGCTGAGGCGGGGGAAAGCCCCCCGCAGGCGTCAGGCCGCGGCCGAGCCGCGCGGGCGCAGCCGCCGCACCTTCTCGCCGCTCGGGTCGGGCTCGCCCAGGAAGATGCGCTCCACCGCATCCAGACGCGCGACTTCCGTCTCCGGCAGATCGCCCGTGGCTTCCACCACGGAGCGGATCAGCGCGAAACCCTCGGCCCGCTTCGCCGGGTCAGCGGGCAGCAGCGCGGGTAGCGTGGCGAGCGCCTGCGCCTCATCCACCAGGATCATGAAGAATTGCTGCCGGATGATCCGCTTGAACTCCGAAAGCGGCAGGATGCGCGTGCCATAGGCCTCCCGCAGGCGCCGGATCGTGGCGAAGGAGCGTTCATCCGCACGGCGCGTCGCCAGGCGGATCCAGATGAGGGCGCGCAGCAGCGCCTCATGCATGCCGCCCTCGGCCATGCGCGCGCGCAGGCGCTCGGTGGCGAGTGCGACGAATTGCCGGTGCCCAGGCGTCTCGCCGGGGCGCGGGCGCAGCGGCACGCCCTCCGCCGCGACGCCGGTGACGGCCTGTGTCAGGGGCGAATCATAGATGGTCTGGAACAGCCGCTCGGTCATCCTGTCGCGCTCCTGGCCATAGGCGGTGAGCGCCTGTTCGACCGCCGCCGACATCGCCTTCTCGGCCACGCGGCCGGGATTGTCGGGCGCCACGGGCTGGCGGTTGGCGCGCACCAAGCCGGCCGCCATCCTAACCCCTGCCATCCAGGGATTGCGGTCGGAGAAGATCGTGTAGGAGAGCCGCGCGGGATGGGCCTGCGCCAGGGTGGCCGCGATGGGCGGCGTCACGGCGGCGCGCAGCGCGGGCTGGGCGAGGGTCTGGTAGAGCGCCAGATTGGCTTCCGACACGCGGCGCGCGGCGGCGAAGCGCTTCTCGTCCTCAGGGGTGGTGCCGCCATGCCGCGCGAGGTCGCTCATCTCGCGCGCCTCGAAGCCGACCAGCCAGTCGCCGCCGGCCAGCTCCGGCCGGGCCACGCCGGCCGCGTCTTCCAGCACCGCCTCGTAGAGGCCGGGCGGGAGCACATCAATCATGTCCATGTTGGACGCGAACTCATTGTGCTCCTTCTTCGCGACGCCGCCCGAGACGAAGATGCCGAGGTGCCCGATGCTGCCATGCACGGAATAGACGATGGTCTGCGCATGCGTCCGGAGGTCGTTGATGTCCTTGTAGAGATCCGTCACCCAGGAGAGCGCCTGCGCCGGCGGCGTAATGTCATCGCCCTCCGAACAGAAGACGATGATGGGGGAGGCGATGTTGCGCAGATCCACCCGCGTGCCGTCGGAGAAGGTGAGCTCGCCGCTCGCCAGCCGGTTGCCGATGAAGAGCTGGTCCACGATGAACTGCATCTCGGCCGCGTTCAGCGTGACGTGGCCGCCCCACCATTTCTCGAAATCGAGGTAGCGCCCGGCCGCGCGGTCCACATCGGCCCAGACCTCGTATTGCTTGGTCCAGTAGGTGTTGGCCGGGTTGCCGCTCTCGAAGTTGGAGACGAGCCAGGCGCCGTCGAACTTGCCCGCACCGAGGTCGCCCGTCATGGCCGTCAGCCAGGAGCCGCCGAGCACGCCGCCCAGGTAGCGCATCGGCGCCTTGCCCTCGGTTCCCGCCCAGGTCGAGATGGGGGAGCCCGCGACCATCAGCGGCCCGAAGGCCTCGGGGCGGATCGCGGCCGACATCAGGAGCGACCAGCCCGCCTGGCAATTGCCGATGGCGACGGGCTTGCCCTCCGCCTCCGGGTGGCGGCGGCCCGCCTCCTCGGCGAAGGCGATGATGGCATGGACCACATCCTCGATGGTCTGGCCGGGCTCGGGCTCGGGGCGGAAGCCCACGAAATAGCAGGGGTGGCCGGCGCGCATCGCGACACCGATCTCGCTATCCGCCTTGAAGCCGCCGATGCCCGGGCCGTGGCCGGCGCGCGGGTCAATGACGATGAAGGCGCGCTGGCGCGGATCAGTGGGTGGTGCATCGGCGGGCGGGCGCATCCGCGCCATCCAGTAGTTCACCGGCCGGGGCAGGTCATGCCCGTCCATCACCACGTCGAACCCGAAGCTGAGGACGTGGCGCATCGGGTCGCCCTCGCGCTCCAGGAAGGCGTTGCCGCGCTCGCGCAGGACGTCGAGGAAGAGGATGGAACGCTGCCAGGCGTCGAGGCTGTAGGCGGCCCAAGGCAGGAGATTCGTCGGGAGCGGTGGGGTCGGCTTGGTCATCGGATTCCTCGGGGGCGCGCAGGGATGCCGCGGCAAAAAGGGGATGGGCGGGATCAGAGTTCCTCCGGCCGCTTCCAGGTCAGGTAGAAGCCGACATCACCGGGCATGCCGCCCGGCCAGTCCACGATCTCGACCTTGAGCTGAAAGCCGCGCGGGGCAAGCTCCTTCGCGAAATAGGCATAGGCGCGCTGCGGAAAGCCATCGAGCTTGCGGTGCCATTCCGGGTCATGGCTGGTGATGCCGCGTCCCTGGTCGGGCAGCCAGTCGGACGGAAACTGGAAGAGAAGCGCCTGCTTCTCACCGCGCTCGATCTGCCGCGCGACGAGGGCGGCGATGCGCTCGAGCGCGTCCGCCTGCACCTCGCGCTCCAGGAAGGATTCGCGCAGCTTCTCCAGCTCCGCCTTATGCGCGTCCTGCGCGGCCTGCTTCTCCGCGGCTTCCTTCGCCTTGGTCGCCTGGATGTAGGCATGCACCGCATCGGCGCTGAAGCTCTTGCCAAAGATGCTCATGGCCATTCTCCGTTCCTGATTGCCCGGCGTCAGCCCAGGATGTGGTAGCCGCCATCGACGTAGAGCGTCTCGCCCGTCATCGCGGCGCCGTAGTCGGAGGAGAGGAAGACGCAGGCGGCCCCCACCTCCTCGATCGTCACCAGCCGCCGCACGGGCGCGCGGGTGGAGACGTTCTCCATCAGCTCGTCGAAATCCTTGATGCCGGAGGCCGCGCGTGTTGCCAGCGGGCCGGGGCTCACGGCATGCACGCGGATGCCCTTGGGGCCCAGCTCGGTCGCGACGTAGCGCACGGCGGATTCCAGCGCGGCCTTCACCGGCCCCATGATGCCGTAATTCTCCACCACCGCATTGGCGCCGAGATAGGACATGGTCAGCATGGTGCCGCCCTGCGTCATCAGCGGCTCGGCCCGGCGCGCCAGGTCGAGGAAGGACCAGCAGGAGACATCCATCGCCGCCAGGAAGCCCTCGCGCGGGCAATCCACCACGCGGCCCTGCAGCGCCTCCTTCGGCGCGAAGGCGATGGAATGCACCAGGATGTCGATCCGGCCCCAGGCCTTCTCGACCGCCGCAAAGAGGGCCTCCACCTGCGCGGGTTCCCGCACTTCGAGGGGCATGAAGAGCGACGCCTCCACCTCCTTCGCCAGCGGTTCCACATGTGGCCTGGCGCGCTCGTTCAGATAGGTCATGGCGATGTCGGCGCCGGCCTGGCGCATGGCCGAGGCGCAGCCCCAGGCGATCGAATGCGCGTTCGCCACGCCGACGATCAGCGCCTTCTTCCCCGCGAGCACGGCGGGCAGGCGGTCAGGATCAGGCATCGTTGTTCCTCATTCTAGCAGCGCGCGCGTGTGGCGCGCGATCATCAGGTTCTCGTCGGTCGGAATCACATGCACGCCGATGCGGCTGCCCGGCGCCGAGATGCACGCGGCGCGCGCGGCATTGGCGGCGACGTCCAGCTCCACGCCCATCCAGGCTGCGGCGCGGCAGATGGCCTCGCGGATCGGCGCCGCGTTCTCGCCCACGCCGGCGGTGAAGACGATGCCGTCCAGCCCGCCCATCGCACCCGCCAGCGAGGCGATGTTGCGCGCGACCTGATGCACGAAGACCTCGATCGCGAAGCGGGCGCGGGGCGCGTCGCTCTCCAGCAGGTCCCGGAAATCGGAGGAGATGCCGGAAAGGCCCAGCATGCCCGACTTGCGGTAGAGCAGATCCTCGATCGCCTGCGGCGCCATGCCTTCCGTGGTCAGCAGGTGCAGCACCACCGCGGGGTCGAGCTGGCCGCAGCGCGTGCCCATGGGCAGGCCATCGAGTGCGGAGAAACCCATCGTCGTCGCCATGCTGCGCCCGGCCTGCAACGCGCAGAGCGAGGCGCCATTGCCCAGATGCGCCACCACCACACGGCCCCCCGCGATGGCGGGCGCGGCCTGTGGCAGCACGGTGGCGATGTATTCGTAGGAGAGGCCGTGGAAGCCGTAGCGGCGGATGCCGCGCTCCATCATCTCCAGCGGCAGCGCGAAGGCCTGCGCGACCTCGGGGATGGTGCGGTGGAAGGCGGTGTCGAAGCAGGCCACCTGCGGCAGGTCTGGACTGCGCTCGAGCGTGGCCAGGATCGGCGAGAGGTTGTGCGGCTGGTGCAGCGGCGCCAGCGGGATGAAGGCCCGCATCTCCTCGAGCAGCGCCGGTGTCACACGCGCCGGGGCGCCGTATTTCGGCCCGCCATGCACGACGCGATGGCCGATCGCCGCCAGCTTCCGGCCGGCCAGCCAATCCTGCAGCCAGGGCAGCAGCGCGACCAGCGCATCGCCCGGTGTGGTGGGCGGCGCATGGGAAAGATCGGGCGGCGCAAGCGCCTCGCCCGTGCCGGATTTGACCTTGACCGCGGGGTGAACGCCGATGCCGTCCACCTGGCCGTTCAGCAGGCAATCATCCCCCGCATAGATGGAGAATTTCAGCGAGGAGGAGCCGGCATTGATGACGCCGATCAGGGCCTGGCTCATTACGCCAACCCCCGGCCAGCCGCCCGCAGTCTGCGCTGGCGGGAGGCCGCGGCCATCCCGGCCGCCGGGTTGCGGCGCGGCATGTTGGTCCGGGCGCCGTTCTCGTCACAGCAGATCACACTCAACTCTCCAGACTCGATCCCGGACCGGGGCATCCCCGGCTGCGGCAGGTGCTTTCTATCCGCCCCTGACCACTCGCCCAACCTTCACATCCTGGCATTGATCTGACGCAACGTGCCTGACGTTTGTGTGATCCTCGACAATCACGGCGATGCGGCCCTAGCCTCGTCGCAACAGGTTCGCGACGCGGACCAACCACAGGACAGGCCCGGCATGCGGACGGCGCTTCTCCGGGCGGTTGTTGAGTCCAGGCCGCCGCGATCCTGGCGGACGCGCGGCAAGGCGCGCCCAGGGCGCCACGAGGGAATTCCAGAATGCCGATGATCCGCCCGCCGACTGCTGCCCGCCCCCGCACCTCATGGCGGCGCACGGCCCTGCTGATGGGTGCCGCGGGCTTTGGCTGGGTCGCGGCGACGGCCGGCTGGCCGGCCGCCCCCGCCTTCGCCCAAGCCCCGCCGGCCGCGGTCCAGGCGGCGCAGGATGGCCGCCTCACCCAGCCGCAGCTGGAGCAGGTGCTGGCGCCCATCGCGCTCTATCCCGACAGCCTGCTGATGCAGATGCTGATGGCGGCGACCTATCCGCTGGAGATCGTGCAGGCGCAGCGCTGGCTGCAGCAGGGGCAGAACGCCCAGCTGCGCGGGGATGCGCTGGCCCAGGCGCTGGTGGCGCAGCCCTGGGACCCCTCGGTGAAGTCGCTGCTGCCCTTCCCCGATGTGCTGAAGATGATGAATGACCAGCTGGAATGGACGCAGCAGATCGGCGATGCCCTCCTCGGGCAGCAGGAGGATGTGCTGAACACGGTCCAGGTGCTGCGCGGCCGCGCGCAAGCCGCCGGTACCTTGCAGACCGGGCCGCAGCAGACCGTCATCGTCTCGCAGACGGTACGCGAGCCGCGCGCGGGCTCCGCCGCCTCCACCACGGTGGTGGAGGCGCCGGCGCAGACCATCGTCATCCAGCCGACGCAGCCGGAGACGGTCTACGTCCCGGCCTATGACCCGAGTGTGGCCTATGGAAGCTGGCCCTACCCGGCCAATCCGCCGGTCTATTACCCGCCGCCCGCGAGCTACGGGCTGGGCAGCGCGCTGCTGACCGGCATGGCCTTCGCCGGTGGCGTCGCGTTGGTCGGCTCGCTCTGGGGCTGGGCCTCGCCGGGTTGGGGTGGCGGCAGCGTGAACGTGAACGCGAGCCGCTACAACAACATCAACGTCAACCGGAACCAGATCAGCGGCAACACCTGGCGGCATGACAGCTCGCACCGGCAGGGCGTCGCCTATCGCAACGAGGATGTGCGCAACCGCTACCGGGGCGATGGCGCGGGCGGTGGTGCAGCGCGGAACGCGACGCAGAGCCGCGATCAGTTCCGGGGCCGCATGGACCAGGTGGATCGCGGCGGATCGCTGACGGATCGCGGCGGGCCGGGTGACCGGGGTGGCCCCGGCGGCCTTGGTGATCGCGGCGGGCCTGGTGGCGGCGCGCAACGCCCGGGCGCTGGCGCCGGCCCTGGTGCGGTTCAGCGCCCCGGCGGCGGCGCGGGCGCAGGGGCCGCGCAGCGCCCCGCCACCGGCCAGGCGGCCAGCGGCCGCCCGCAAGTGCCGCAGCAGCGGCCGGCCCAGGCCAATCGCACGCCCCCAGCCTTCCAGGGCGGCGGCCA
>JBHYCX010000002.1:0-831975 GCA_051861325.1 Roseococcus sp. | reverse complement strand
AGCGCCGGCTCTTGTGGGCGCTCTCGTCGGTCTCGTAGGTGTTCAGCCAGTCATCCGCCGCGGCGAGCGCCACCAGCCGCTCCCCGATGGACAGCAAGCGCGGCCGCTCCTCCTTGGCGCCGCCGACCGCGTGCCAGGCACCGTTCAGGAAGAAGATGCCCGCCCAGCCGTTGAAGCCATTGGCCAGCAGGGCGGCGTCATCGCCGAACAGGTCGCACCACTGGAAGGCGGAGCGGCGGAGGAGATCGATCTCCGTCATGATGAAGTCGGTGAGCGGCGCCGTCTCGCGCCCGCGGGGCTCGAAGGCGTGACCGCAGATCGGACACTCCATCACCGCGATCGGCACCTCGGCCTCGCAGGAGGGGCAGGTCTTGGTGGGCGGCTCACCTTCGCCGGGCTGGCTGTCGAGATCGACGTCCTGCTCCAGGCACCCGTGGATCTGCGAGGAGGTGCCGAAGTCGAGCACGATGCAGTCGCGCTTGACGATGCCGGGATGCTCGGTGGGATCCACGGTGCGCAGCCCGCGGCCGACCATCTGGATCATCGTGCACTTGAAGGAACTGGGCCGCAGCAGCACGACGCAGGAGGTGGGGGGATGCATGACCCGTCGCGCCCGCATCGAACCGGCCATGCCGGCGACGACCAAGAAGCTCCGCTGCGCTGTCTATACGCGTAAGTCTACCGACGAAGGGTTGGAAAAGGAGTTCAACACACTCGACGCGCAGCGCGACGCTTGTGAGGCCTACATCACCAGCCAGCGAGCCGAAGGCTGGGTGCTGGTCCGCGACCGCTACGACGATGGCGGGTTCTCCGGCGGCACGCTGGAGCGGCCGGCGCTACAGCGCCTTCTGCGCGACATTCAGGCCGACCTGGTCGACGTGATCGTGGTCTACAAGATCGACCGCCTGTCTCGCTCGCTGACCCACGCCCGGAAGAATGGCCGCCTCTACCGCTACTACGTGGCGCAGCGGGTCCTGAAGGGCGATGCGGCCGGCGACGCCAGCATCGTGCGCCGGGTTTCGGCGGCGGAGATCGAGGCGGCGGTGGTGGATCAGGTGACCAACCGGCTGATCCGGAACCGGCGCCGCATGCTTGCTGTGCTCAAGGAGAGGCGGCAGGGCATCGTGCAGGATGCAGTTGCCCGAGGCCTTCAGCCTTCCGAGCCCATGCAGCGAACGGGGCTTCCCTGGCTCGCGGAGGTCCCAACTCGGTGGAACCGGACGCACGTTGGAAGCCATGTCCGCGTTGTGAATGGCTTTCCATTTGACTCGACGTTGTTCCGCGTGGGCGAAGGCCTCCCTCTGGTGCGCATCCGCGATATTTTTCGGATGCAGACTGTCGTAAGCTTCGCTGGCGATCCGGTACCGGAAGCAGCCATAGACACCGGCGACGTTCTTGTCGGAATGGATGGCGACTTCAACGTGGCTGTCTGGCAAGGCGGCCCCGCGATGCTCAATCAACGCGTATGTTGCTTGAGGCCAGATGCCCGGTTCGATCGCGCCTACCTCGCGCTTGTAATGGCTCTGGCGCTGAAATGGGTGAACGAGCAGACGTTCTCGACAACCGTGAAGCACCTGTCGTCCACGACTATCCGCCGCTTGCGCTTTCCAGCGCCAGCGGTCGAAGAGCAGGAAGCCATCGTGGCTGCGGTGGAGCGCGCGACATCAGCAATCGCCGCCACAGAGAAGCGCCTTCGTCGTGAAATCGGGCTGGTCGAGGAGTATCGTGAGCGACTGATCGCCGACTCCGTCACCGGCGCCCTCGATGTTCGTACCGCGGACATTGCAGCGCCCCTCGCTGATGGTGCGGAGGACGATCTCGCCCCGGACGACGAATCCGACGGGGCAGAGGACGATGTCGGAGAAGACCTCGACGCCGCTCTTGCCGAGGCCGAGGAATGACCGCAGCGCCGCCCGCACAGCCCAAGATCTACCACATCCTGCATGTGGACCGGCTCGCTTCGGTCATCGCAGATGGCGGGCTCTTCAGCGATGCACGGATGGCGGCGCGCAGTCGCTCGACATGGCGACCTTCATCAACGGACTGCCGATTTCCACCTTCGAGCTCAAGAACAGCCTGACGAAGCAGACCGTCGCGGACGCGGTCGAACAGTTCAAGCGCGACCGCGATCCGCGGGAGGCGCTGTTCAAGTTCGGGCGCTGCGTCGTCCACTTCGCCGTGGACGATGCCGAGGTTCGGATGTGCACGCATCTGAAGGGGAAGGAGTCTTGGTTCCTGCCCTTCAACAAGGGCTGGAACGATGGAGCCGGGAATCCGCCCAACCGAGCCGGGTTGAAGACCGACTACCTGTGGCGCGACATGCTGACCAAGCCGCGCCTGACCGAGATCCTGGAGAACTACGCCCAGATCGTCGAGGAGCGGGACGAGCACGGCAAGAAGAAGCCTCCGCGCCAGGTGTTCCCCCGCTACCATCAACTCGACGTGGTGCGGGAACTGCTGCGCCACGCCGGGGATCACGGTGTCGGGCGGCGTTACCTGATCCAGCACTCGGCCGGCAGCGGCAAAAGCAACTCTATCGCCTGGCTCGCGCATCAGTTGGTCGGGTTGGAGCATGCGGGGCGCCTGGCATTCGACACCGCAATCGTCGTGACCGATCGGCGGCTGCTCGACAAGCAGATCCGGGACACGATCAAGCAGTTCGCTCAGGTGGCATCGGTTGTCGGGCATGCCGATCGGTCCGGCGCGCTGCGCGAATTCCTGAAGACGGGCAAGAAGATCGTCATCACGACGGTGCAGAAGTTCCCGGTGATCCTCGACGAGATCGGCGATGAGCATCGTGGCAAGCGCTTCGCCATCATCATCGACGAGGCACATTCCAGCCAGGGCGGCCGCACCTCCGCCAAGATGAACATCGCGCTCTCAGGCGCCGGCGGCGAGGGGCAGGAAGAGGACGAGACGGTCGAAGACACGATCAACCGGATCATGGAATCGCGGAAGGTCCTCCCCAACGCCAGCTACTTCGCCTTCACGGCAACGCCGAAGAACAAGACGCTGGAGGTGTTCGGCACGCCGTTCACTGAAGGTGGCGTCACGAAGCACCGCCCCTTCCACACCTACACGATGAAGCAGGCCATCCAGGAAGGTTTCATCCTGGACGTGCTGGCCCAGTACACGCCGATCCGGAGCTACTACCGCCTGGCGAAGGCGGTTGAGGATGACCCCGAATTCGACTCCAACCGGGCGAAGAAGAAGCTCCGCAGCTACGTCGAGGGGCACGAGCACGCGATCCGCCAAAAGGCCGAGATCATGGTCGACCACTTCCATGACCAGGTCATCGCTCGGCGAAAAATCGGCGGCGAAGCGCGGGCGATGGTGGTGACGAGCGGAATTCAGCGCGCGATCCAGTACTTCCACGCCTTCCGGGACTACCTGCGGGAGCGAAAGAGCGCGTATCAAGCCATCGTCGCCTTCTCAGGCGAGCATGAGTATGGCGGGCAGAAGGTCACCGAGGCGTCGTTGAACGGCTTCCCGAGCAGTGCCATCGAGGAGCGCATCCAGAAGGACCCGTATCGGTTCCTGATCTGCGCCGACAAGTTCCAGACGGGCTACGATGAGCCCCTGCTTCACACGATGTACGTGGATAAGGCGCTCTCCGGGGTGAAGGCGGTGCAGACCCTGTCGCGGCTCAACCGTGCGCACCCGAAGAAGCACGACACGTTCGTGCTCGATTTCCAGAACGATGCTGACGTGATCGAGGCGTCCTTCGCGCCCTACTACCGCACGACGATCCTCAGCGAGCAGACCGACCCGAATAAGCTGCATGACCTGAAGGCCGCGCTCGACGGCCACCAGGTGTACGACGCGGCTCAGGTGGACGACCTCGTCGCCTGCTACCTGTCCGGCGCGCCACGGGATGCTCTGGACCCCATCGACGCCCCATCGGCAAGCTGGGTAAAGTGTTGCAGGCGATCTCCGCTGACGCAGGTGCGACACTGACGGAGATCACCACCCTCACCGGTTGGCTGCCTCATTCCGCGCGTGCCGCAGTGACTGGGCTTCGCAAGCGGGGCTACGGTGTAGCTCTGATCCAGCAGAACGGCCGCAAGGCCTACCGCATGACCATGGCGGACTGAGGCGATTGCGATGGTCGATCAGATCGGGACAGAGCTTGCACCGACGCGTCGCGGACCAAGGTATGAGCTTCTGCCAGCGGGACGGGACGCCACTGGACCAATTGGAGAACTGAGCGAGCGCCTCACGGCGCTCGCGGCTCTCGACTTGGAGGAGCTGCGAACCGAGTGGCAAAGACTGTACCGGGGCACCCCGCCCCTCCGCGTCAGCCGTGACCTCCTACAGCGCAGCATCGCCCACAGGATGCAGGAGGAGGCGCTGGGCGGCTTGTCCGCTGCTACCCGACGTCAGCTGGCCGCCCTGACACGCAGCATGGCGGTCAATGGCAAGCTGCCGCCCATTGCACGTGCCTCCAAACTCAAGCCGGGCATCACCCTCGTGCGCGAATGGCACGGGCAAACGCACACCGTCATCGTGCTGGAAAAGGGCTTTGAGCATGACGGAAAGCACTATGCCTCCCTGACGCAGATCGCTCACCTCATCACCGGCGCGCACTGGTCAGGGCCGCGATTCTTCGGGCTACGCCGAGCACCGGCGAAGCCCAGCCAAGGCGCAGCCGATGGGAACTGAGCAGCGTCGGCAGTCGTCATCACGTGGTCCCAGCCGACGCTGCGCAATCTACACCCGGAAATCCTCGGACGAGGGCCTCGATCAGGTCTTCAATAGCCTCGATGCGCAGCGGGAGGCCTGCGAAGCCTATGCCAGTAGCCAACGCCATGAGGGCTGGGTGCTGCTGCCGACCCGCTATGACGATGGTGGTCTATCCGGCGGCAATCTCGAGCGTCCCGGCCTGCAGCGCCTCCTAGCTGACATCCGGGCCGGCAAGGTAGACTTGGTGCTGGTTTACAAGGTCGATCGGCTGACGCGCTCCCTGCCCGACTTTGCCCGCATCGTCGACGTCATGGACGAGCACGGCGCCTCCTTCGTGTCGGTCACTCAGCACTTCAACACCACAACCAGCATGGGCCGCCTGACGCTGAACATGTTGTTGTCCTTCGCGCAGTTTGAGCGTGAGGTCAGCGGCGAGCGCATTCGCGACAAGATCGCCGCATCGAAACGCAAGGGCATATGGATGGGCGGCTCTGTCCCCGTTGGCTATGTCGCGCGCGATCGCAAGCTGGTCATCGACGAGGCGGCGGCGGAGTACGTGCGGCATGTGTTTCGTACCTATCACGAACTTGGCTCGGTCCGTCAGCTACGGGCGCGCCTTGTAGCGGAGGGCGTCACCAACAAGGCTGGCCTGAGGCCCCAGCACGGGGCGCTGTATCACCTGCTGCAAAACCGCACCTATCGCGGTGAGATTTCCCACAAGGGCAACGTATATCCTGGTGAGCATGACGCCATTGTCGACCTCCCTTTGTGGGAAGCGGTTCAGGCCCAGCTCGCCGAGCATCGGGTGCGGCGTGCATCTGGCAGCAATGCTGAGCATCCAAGCCTTCTCGCTGGCCTGGCCTACGAGGGCGATAGCGAGACACGCATGACCCCAACCCATGCTGTGAAGGCGGGGAAGCGCTATCGGTACTACGTCTCGCAGACGTTGATCATAGGAACGAGAGACGCGTCACAGGCGGGCCGCCGGGTTCCAGCCAATGAACTCGAGCAACTGGTGACTAGTCGCATCCGCCGGCTCCTTGCCGATGAAGCGGCTTTGCATGCAGCGCTGCGGCCTGCTTTGCCGCAGGCGGCGCTGGGTCGCAGGCTGCTCGATCGAGCCTCCAGGCTCGCGCGGGAGTGGCCGCAGCTGGGCGCGGCCGAGGTAAGAAGAATGTTGCTCGCCATCCTAACGCGGGTGAGCCTCCACACCGATCGGATCGATCTGCATGTGCAGCTTGATGGCGTGGCGGCGCTGCTAGCCGCCGACTCCAAATCCACTTCGCTCGACGCCGCGAACCCAACGAAGGAAGCCACCCCGCTCATCCTATCCGTGCAGGCATCGCTGCGGCGTGCCGGGAGGGAGGTCGCGATGGTGATCGGGGCGGACCCGGCTACCGAGCCGGTTGCGGATCCGGCAATGATGCGGCTGATGCTGCGCGCCCGGTCGATGTGGGAGAAGCTTCAGCGGAGCGAGGTCGCTGGCCTTGGCGAGCTCGCTGCGCAGGAGGGTCTCAGCGGCTCCTATGCCTCGCGCCTCATCAGGCTGGCATTTCTCGCGCCGGACATCTTACGAGCCATCATGGACGGGCGGCAGCCAGCTGGGCTCTCCGCCGCTGCGCTGCTCCAGGAATGCCGGCGCGGCTTGCCGCTTGACTGGCAGCAGCAGCGCGAGGCGCTCGGCTTTCGCTGAACGCGAGAGTTCCACCGCATCAGGTTCAGTGACGCCGTCCCCTCCCCACCGGTATAGGCGCCCTCGCTCCTGAGAGCCTCCAAGCGCAGATCGGCAAGCATCCCCAAAAACTCGTACTGCCAAAACGGGCGGGAGAGACACGGGCCCCCGTGGTGCCATGAATCTGGGACCAAACGCGTCTCTTGGGCGCGGTCCGATAGACGCACCGGCGGAAGAGCGCGGATTTCCGGGCCTGTCCGCGAGGGGCGCGCCGAAATCGGAAATCACTCACTACCAACGGCTTAGGGTAATTGGGGTGCTAGGATTCGAACCTAGGAATGGCGGTACCAAAAACCGCTGCCTTACCACTTGGCTACACCCCAGCCGTGCTGCCCTTTAGCGAGGCACGGCCGGATCCGTAAAGCCCCCCTCAGATCCGGATATTGGCGTCCCGCACCAGCTGCTGCCAGCGCGTCAGGTCGGTCCGCAGGATGTCGGCCAGACGCTCCGGCCCGCCGGGCGGTGCGGCCTCCACATTCTGCTGCGCCAGGCGCCGCACGAAGGCGGGGTCGGCCAGCAGCTCGTTGAAGATGCGGTTCCAGTAGAGCGTGACCGCCGGCGGCGTGCCCGCGGGCGCAAACAGGCCAGCCCAGGCGAGGCTTTGGAAATCCACCACCTCGGGCACGCCCGATTCGCGCATGTTCGGCACGTTGGGCAGGATGGGCGAACGCGTCTGCGCCAGCACCGCGAGCGCCTTCACGCGGCCGCCATTCACCTGCGGCGTCGCGCTGGTCATCGCATCAATCATGAAGTGAACCCGGCCGACCGAGAGGTCGAGCAGCGCCTGGGCCGAGCCGCGATAGGGCACCTGTTCCATCGGCACCCGGGCCAGGCGCGAGAACATCTCCGTCGTCAGGTGTCCCGCCGTTCCCATGCCGGGATTGGCGGCGATGTAGCGGCCGGGATTGGCCCGCATCAGCGCCACCAGCTCGGCCAGGTTGTTGGCCGGCAGGTCGGGCGGCACCACGATCAGGAAGCCCGTCCAGCCGATCAACGACATCGGCACCAGGTCCCGCAGCACATCGAAGGGCAGGTTCGGCGTGACGGCGGGGTTCACCGCGACGGGCGAATTGCTGGTCAGCAGCAGCGTGTGCCCATCCGGCGGCGCTGTCGTGACGGCCTGCACGCCGATCGCCCCCGTCGCGCCGGCGCGATTGTCCACGATGACCTGGACGTTGTGGCGCGTCTGCATTTCCTCGGTCAGCACGCGCGCGATCAGGTCACTCATGTTGCCCGGCGGGAAGGGCACGATGATGCGCACGGGCCGCGTCGGATAGCCCTGGGCATAGGCGGGGATGGACAGCGCCAGCGCTGGCGCGGCGAGCAGGCTGCGGCGTTGGATCATGCGGCGGGGTTCCTTTGCCAATCGAACGGCGCTGCCCGCGGCAGGCCGAGGTTCTCACGCAGGGTGGTGCCGGCGAATTCACGCCGGAAGACGCCACGCCGCTGCAATTCGGGAACAACCAGGCGCACGAAATCCTCGTAGGCGCCGGGCATGTGGGTGGCGGCGAGCACGAAGCCGTCGCAGGCCTCGCTCTCGAACCATTCCTGCATCTCATCCGCAATGGATTGCGGCGTGCCGGTAAAGCAGGGGAACTCGCGGATGGTGCCCCGGCCGCTGATCTCGACGAAGTCGCGCAGCGTCGGGTTCTGCTTTCCGGAGGTGCTCACCACACGGTCGCGGATCGCCTGCAGGCCCTTGATGCCGGCGAGTTCGTCATCGGTGAAGGCCTCGTCCATGCCCTTGCTGGCGAAGTCGTAGTTCAGCACCTCCGACAGCAGCGCCAGCCCGTCCACCGGCTTGGCCAGGCCCTCGATGAGGGCGCGCTTCTCGGCCGCCTCATCCTTGCTGTTGCCGATGATCGCGTAGACGGCGGGGCAGACGCGCACCTTGGCCGGATTGCGGCCGGAGGCGGCCACCTGCGCCTTGAACTCGGCATAGACCTTCTGCCCGGCCTTGAGGTTGGGATAGATCACGAAGATCAGGTCACCCCAGGAAGCGGCAAAGGCCTTGCCCCGGCCGCTCTGCCCGGCCTGGATCAACACTGGCCTTCCCTGCGGCGTGCGCGGCACGGTGAAGGTGCCCTGGCTCTTGTACCAGCGGCCGTCATGGTTCAGCCGTCGAACCTTGCTCGGATCGGCGAAGATGCCGGAGGCGCGGTCATTGATGATCGCATCATCGCCCCAGGCATCCCAATGGCTGAGCACGATCTCCATGAACTCATCGGCGCGGTCATAGCGCAGGTCATGCGCGGGATGCTCGGCGCGGCCCATGTTGTGCGCCTCGCTGTCGTTCAGCGAGGTGACGACATTCCAGGCGACGCGCCCGCCCAGCATGTGGTCCAGCGTCGCGAAGACGCGGGCCACGTGATAGGGCTCGTAGTAGGTGGTGGAATAGGTGGCGCCGAGGCCGAGCTTCTCCGTCGCCAGCCCCATCGCCGTCAGGATGGAGATCAGATCCAGCTTCACCACGCGGATGCCATTGGTCACCGCCTGCGCATGGTCATGGCCGAGGATGTCCGGCAGGGCCAGGCGGTCATCGAAGAAGGCCATGTGGAAGCGGCCATCCTCCAGGTTGCGGGCGATGCGCTGGTAGTATTTTGGCGAAAGGAAATCCTGCATCGTCTCCGGGTGCCGCCAGGACCCCGGATAATTCGAGCAGTTCTGCGCCTGGAGAAAGGCGACCATGGCCATTTCGCCGCGTCGTGACATCACTTCGTTTCCTCAACAATTCAGCGCGCCGTCAGCCATTCAGGGCTTCGGTCAGCGCCATCACATTCGACGCTGCATCAAGATCCATGACAAGGTCGAGGAGGCGGCGCGCCTGCGTGGCCGAGACCTGGCGGCAAGCGTTCTCCATGAACTTCCGCTCCACATCGGCCATGGTCAGCGGGTTGCCGTCGGAGCCGCGGTTCATCTCCTCGCGGTGGCGCAGCACGCGGCCGTCCGTGGTCTCGATCACCAACTCGCCGCCGTAGTAGCGCGGGAAGTTCAGGGTGGCGTCCGTCTCGTAGCTGGTGCGGGCACAGAGGGCGAGCGCGCGTGGGTCGCGGATCATCTCCTCCTCCAGGTCATCCAGCGAGAGGTGGCCACGCAGCAGGCAGGAGGCGACGGCGTAATGCACGCTGAACTGCGCGTCATAGGAATTGGCCGGCACCTTCTTTGCCGCCTCCGGCTCGCACACCACTTTCACCTGGTTCGGATGGATGCGCACCGTGATGTGCTTGATCTCCTCCGGCCGCAGCCCGTGCGCCGCGCGCAAGGCAAGCGCCGCATCGGCGAAGACGTGGTTGAAGTGGCAGCAGGGATAGGGCTTGAGCGCGTTGTTGCGCATCTCCCACAGATCGCCCAGGCGCTCGGTGCAGCGCGAGAGATCGGTCGGCGCCTTGTCCTGCATATGGCTGCGGAAAAGGCCGAAGCGGCCCTCATAGGCGGCGGGCGGCGCCTTGAATCCGTTGCGCGCCAGCGCAATCGCCGTCACGGCGGCGAAACCGGCCCAGCCGGGATGGATGCGCTTCGTCCAGGAGCCATCCTCGAGGAATTCGAGCGAACCCGCCGCCATCGAAAGCAGGATGCCCTGTGCCGCGCCGATCTGGGCTGCCGTGGCGCCCGCGAGCCGGCCGGCGGTCAGCGCGCAACCGAAGGCGCCCACCATCCCGGTCGGGTGGAAGCCCACCTGGTGGAAGCCGCCCTGCGCCGCCGCACCGATGCGCGAAGCGGCCTCGACGCCGATGATGTAGGCGAGCAATGCCTCGGCGCCGCTCGCGCCGTGCTCGCGCGCCATGTGCAGCGCCGTCGGCACCGTGCTGGCGGAGGCATGGACGATCGCATCCGAATGCGTGTCGTCGTAGTCGAGGCCATGAATAAGCGAGCCGTTCATCATGACGGCATCGCGCAGCGGCAGCCGGTAGGGCATGCCGATCACGGGGTGGCTGCCCGCACCCGCCAGGCCATGGATCGCGCCGATGGTGCGCCGCGCATAGTCGAAGCCCGAGGCCGCGATGGCGATGCCCAGGCTGTCCAGCATGTGGCGCTTGGCCTGGTCCATCACATCGGCAGGGATGTCCTGGACGCGCAGGTTGGTGGCGAATTCGCCCAGCTGCAGGGAAATGGGCGTGCGGGTGGCGAGCTCGGTCGGCAGGCTGTCCATGGCGTTGGTCTCCCTTTGCGCGAAGGATGAGCCGGTGCAGGCGTTCCTGTCAAACATACGGACAAATCCATCTGGACGCGGACCAGTGCGGCCCCTATCAGCGAGGGACACCGCAGGAGATGCCGCATGACCGCCCCCAACCGCACCTTCCTCTTCGCCCCCGGCGATCATGCCCGCCGCGCCGAGAAGGTGCTCACGGCCGGCGCCGACGCCTGCATCCTCGACCTTGAGGATGCGGTCGCGATCTCGGCCAAGGTGGCGGCAAGGGCGCTGGTCAACGCCGCCCTTGAACGCCCGCGCACCTGCCGCGGCTTCGTCCGCGTCAACGCCTTCGACACGGAATTCTGCCCGGGTGACATCCAGGCCGTGATCGGCCCGCGGCTGGATGGGCTGGTCCTGCCCAAGCTCGAGGACCCGGCCCAGCTCATCGCGGTGGACTGGTTGATCTCCGGCCTGGAGCGCGAGCGGGGCCTGCCCCACCGCGCCATCGAGATCATGCCCATCATCGAGACGGCGCGCGGCATGGCCGGCCTTGCCGCGCTGACCGCCTGTGCAGCCTCCTTGGGCAGCCGGGTGCGGCGCTTCAGCTTCGGCGCGGGCGATTACACGCTCGACCTCGGCATCACCTGGGATCTGGCCGAGACGGTGCTGGAAGGTGCGCGTGAGAAGATGGTGCTGCACAGCCGCGCCGCGGGGCTGGAGGCACCGATTGATACCGTCTGGATCGAGCTGCGCGAGATGGAGGCCTTCAGCGCCTCCTGCGCGCGGGGCGTGGCGCTGGGCTTCCAGGGCAAGCTCTGCATTCATCCGGACCAAGTGCCCATCGCCAACACCGCCTATTCGCCTGCCGAGGCGGAGGTGGCGCGCGCACGGCGCATCATCGCCGCCTTCGCCGAGGCGGAGGCCCAGGGCCTCGCTTCCATCCAGGTGGAAGGGCGCTTCGTGGACTACCCGATCGTGGACCGCGCGCAGCGCATCGTGGCGCTGGCCGAGCGGATCGGCCTCACACCTCGCGCTTGAGCGTGGCCCGATAGGTGAAGCGGGGGGCCGGGTGGCAGCCATCCGACACCTCGAAGACGCGGCCATTCTGGTCGAGGTAGCGCCGGCGGATCATCAGCGCCGGCGCGCCCGGCTCCACTTCCAGGAGTGGCGCCTGCGCCTCGGGCACGCCGCCGGCGCTGAGATCCACTTCAACGGCGGAGAGCTGCAAGCCGAAGCGCCGCTCGATCAGCGTATAGACCGAGACGGGCTGCTGGCCGATCTCCTCGATCACGCCGGCATATTCGGCGGGGATATGGATGATGGTGAAGGCGATGGGCGCGGTGGTCAGCCTGACGCGGCGAATCCCCTCCACCCGCAGCCAGGCCTCGCCCACGGGAACGCCGGGGACTTCGCTCGCCGGCACCTCGCGGGCGCGCAGCACGGTGAGGCGCGTCTCCTCCGGATATTGCAGCAGCCCGCCCATGCTGGTCAGGTCCTGCACGAAGCGGCCGCGATTCTCATGCGCGATGACGGTGGTGCCACTGCCCTGCCGGCGCGCGACCAGCCCGGCCTCTTCGACCAGGCGCAGCGCTTCGCGGATCGTGTGCCGTGAGGCGCCGTAGAGGGCGCAGAGCTCCGTCTCCGTGGGCAGCATGCTGCCAATGGCGTGTTGGCCGCCGCGGATCTGGCCCAGCAACTCGTCGCTGATCTGGCGGTAGCGCGGGCGCGGGTCGGCGCCGGAATTCGCGATGTCGCGCCGGCCCGTGCCTTCGGTCCTGATCGCCTCGCCTTTGCTTGCCTCGCCTTTGCTTGCCTCGCTTTTGGTCACGGCGCCCCCCCGATTGTATTCCCTGCTTAGTTACCCGGGCTCCTTCACCAATGCCAGCAGGGAACGCCAGCGGGGGTCCGTCGCGTCCTCCGCCCATTCGAAGCCTGCCATCTCGGTGGTGATGACCGTGGCGCCGGCGCTGGCCAGGCGGGCCAGCGCCGCCTCCCGGCTGGCGGCGCGGCGCGAGCCCATGGCGTCCCGCGCCGCCCAGACGCGGCGCCCCAGGGCGCGGAGGCCCAGCGCCGTCTGCATCACGCAGACATGCGCCTCATAGCCGCAGATCACGATGTCGGTGCGGTCGGCGGGCAGCGCATCGCGGAAGGCGGGCGTGCGGCAGGCATCAAAGCTGGTCTTGTGGAAGGTGTTCTCGCTCAGCGCCGCCAGTTCGGGCAGCAGCGGGCCGATCCGGTCCGGGCAATGCTCCGTGGCCCAGACCGGGACGTCGAACAATTGGGCGAGGCGCGCGAGGCGCAGCGCCTCCCGCAGCACGGCCGGGCCATCCTCGATGGCGGGGTGCAGCTTGCCCTGCAGGTCCACGAGCAGCAGCAGCGAAGTCCGGCGGTCCAGGGTCAGCATGGCATGCGCTCCAGCAGGCGTTGCATCAGCCCACGCGCGGGCAGTCCAAACAAGCGCAAACGGCGGGTTTCGGAGAGCACCAGCAGCCCCACGGCCTGGGCGAAGGCCTCCGCGACCAGCGCATCGGGCTCCGTCGAACGCGCGGCCGCCGCGGCGCGGATCGGCGCCAGGGCGGCCAGCAGCAGGGCATTCAGCTCAGGATCCACGCCCTGGCCCAGCCCGCGCGGCGCCGGCCCGCCGGGGCCGAGATAGAGGCCGAGCGCCAGCTCCTGCGGGCGGGCGGCATAGAAGTCGAACAGGGCCAGCGCGCCGTCCCGGAAGGCCCCCGGCCCCTGCGCCGCGGCATGGATGGCGGCGGCGAGGTCGGCCAGCGAGGCGCGCAACAGCTCGGCATAGATCGCCTCCCGGCTGTCGAAGTGGAAGTAGAGCGCGGCCGGCGTGTAGCCCGCGCGCGCCGCAATGGCACGCAGGCTGGCGCCCTCCAGCCCCTGCTCGGCGAAGACCTCGCGCGCCGCATCCAGGATGCGCTGCCGGCCCAGTTCCTTTTTCGTCGAGACGCTCATTGACGACGATAATCGAACAGCGTTAGATTTTTGGCAAGCACCAAGGAAGCACCGCCATGCTGATCTCCGCCGAGGCCTATCGTGATTCGCTCCGCGCGCTTTCCCCGCGCGTCTTCGTCAACGGCCAGCAGGTGAAGAGCGTGGCGGATGAGCCGCTGCTGGCACCTGGCATCAACGCCCTCGGCGTCACCTACGATTTTGCCCTGCGCGAGGAGTACCAGAAGCTGATGGTGGCGACGCAGCAGGCCTCGGGCCGCGTCACCAACCGCATGCTGCATGTGAACGGCAGCACGGATGACCTGCTGACCAAGCTGGAAGCCGTGCGCCTGCTCTGCCGCGAATCCGGCTGTGCGCAACGCTATCTGGCGCATGACGCGCTGAACGCGCTGCACCAGGGCACGAAGCGCGCCGATGAGGAGCATGGCGGCGAACGGCATGCCCGCTTCCTCGCCTATCTCGATGACGTCCAGGCGCGCGACCTCTCGCTTGGCATCGCGATGACGGATGCGAAGGGCGACCGCTCCAAGCGCCCGGGACAGCAGGCGAACCGGGACGTGCATGTCCACATCAAGGAACGCCGGGCGGATGGCATCATCATCCGCGGCACCAAGGCCATCGTCACCGGCGCGCCCTACATGCACGAATTCCTCGTCATGCCCTGCCGCACGATGACGCCCGAGGATGCCGATTTCGCCGTCTGCTGCGCCGTGCCTGTGGATGCCGAGGGCATCACCATTGTCGCCCGTCCCGCCGGCCGCCCGGGCGAGGCGGCGGCGCGCTTCAGCAACAAATACGGCCAGTCCACCGGCGTCGTCATGTTCGAGGATGTCTTCGTGCCGTGGGAGCGCGTCTTCTTCGCGGGCGAGACGGCCGAGGCCGGTTTCATGACCACCAGCTACGCGACACATCACCGGCATTCCTGCATCGCCGCCCGCGCTGGCTTCGGCGATCTCCTGATCGGCGCCGGCGCGCTGATGATCGAGGCGAACGGCCTGGATACCGACCGCCACGCCCATGTGCGCGACGCGATGGTGGACCTGATCAAGATCGTCGAGGGCTTCTTCGCCTGCGGCGTCGCGGCCAGCGTCTATGGCACGCGGGACCCCTCGGGCGCGGTGATGCCGGAGACGGTGTTCAGCAATATCGGGAAGCTGCTGCTGGCGACGCAGATCTACGACATGCACCGCTTGGCCCACTACGTCTCGGGCGGCCTGATCGTGGCCCTGCCCGGCCCCGATGAGGACCACAACCCGGAGACAGCGGCCTCGCTCTCGGCCGTGCTGGCCGGCCGGGCCGACATCCCCGCCGAGAAGCGCCTGGACGTCGCGCGCTTCATGGAGGACCTGACCGCCTCCAACCAGGGCGGCTGGTATTCCGTCATCTCGCTGCATGGCGGCGGCAGCCCGGAGGCGATGAAGCGCGAAATCTGGCGCAACTACCCCGTGGAGGAGCGCAGCGCGCTGGTCGAGCGGCTGCTCGACCGTGGCATCCTCGATGAGGGCAAGCGCACCTCCAAACAGCCCGGCCGCTGCTGCGAGACAGGCTGCGAGCCCCCTGCCCTGCCCCAACGCAACGCCGCGGAGTAAGACTAGGCCGCGCGGATCGCGCCCAGGAACCCATCCACCTTGCCGCGCAGCGCGGCGGCCTGCTGCGACAACCCGGCTGAAGCCTCGCGCAGCCCGAGCGTGGCGGAGGCCGTGACCTCCGCCCCCTCACGCACTTGCGCGGTCTGGCGTGAGACCTCCTCGGTCCCGCTGGCCGCGCGGGCGACGGCACGGCCGATCTCCTGGGTTGCCGCCGCCTGCTCCTCCGCTGCGGCCGCCACCTGCTCGGCGATGGCGCTCACCTCCGCGATGGTCCGCCCGATGCCGCGAATGGCATCCGCCGCGCGTCCCGTCTCGCCCTGCATCGCACCGATCTGCGTACGGATCTGATCCGTCGCCCGGGCGGTCTCCGCGGCCAGTGCCTTCACCTCGCCGGCGACCACAGCAAAGCCCTTGCCGGCATCCCCCGCCCGTGCCGCCTCGATCGTGGCGTTGAGCGCCAACAGATTGGTCTGCGCGGCGATGGAGTTGATCATCACGACCACATCCCCGATGCGCTGCGCGCCCTCGACCAGCACGCCCACGGCCGCATCGGTCGCGCGCGTGTCCTCGGCGGCCTTGGACGCGATGCGGGCGCTCTCCGCCACCTGGCGGGCGACATCGGCGATGCTCGCCGCCAGTTCCTCCGCGGAGTTGGCGACAAGGCCGACCTCCTCAAAGGCGCTGCCGGCGGCGCGGGCCATATCCTCTGCCTGCCCGCGGGCATCCTCGGCGGCACGGCCGAGCTGGTCGGCCGTGCCGTCCAAGGGTGCGGCAGCCGCGACGAAGGCACCCAGCGTTTCCGCAACCTCGGCCTCGAAGGTGCGGATCAGGACCTGGGTGCGTTCCCCCTCGGCCAGCTTGGCCGCCTGGGCAGCGGCGGCGGCGGCCTCGACGGCACGCGCGGCCTCGGCCTTTTCACGCAGCACCTCGAGCGCGCCCGCCATCTGGCCGATCTCGTCGCCACGCCCCTCATGCGGGATCTTCCGCGCGAGGTCACCATCCGCCATGTGCTGCACGCTCTGCGTCAGGTCCAGCATGGGCGTCACCACCCGTCGGCGCAGCAGGGCCGCCAGCGCCGCCAGGAGCAATCCGGCGATGAGCGTACCTGTCAGCACCATCGCGAGGCTCCGCCAGGCCGCGGCTTCCGCCGCGCCCGCCTCTGCCACCGCAGCCTCCAACGCGGCATCGCGCAGCAGCAGGATCTGCTGGAGGGAGGGCGTGGCCCAGGCCGTGAAGGCATCGCCGGTGAGGGGATAGGCGCTGCCCGCACGCCCCGCGGCGACCAGCGCCTCGGTCATGCGCGCAGGCTCGCCGAAATAACGCGTCTGCACCTCGGTCACGGCCTGCGCCACGCGCGGCGGCTCACCCAGCATGCGCACCACCATGCGGGCGCGGTTCCAGCCGCTCTCGACGGCGAGGGCGGCCCCGGCGATGGTCTCCAGCTCGGTGGGCGTCAGCGCGCGGCCACTGTTCAGCGCCGTGCCGATCGGGACGATCCGGCGGCTCGCGGCATCGCGGATGTCCCAGGTGATGCGCGCGACCAGCAGCAGACCCTCAAGCCCGCCCCCGGCCATGGCCACGGCACGATGGCTGGCATCCAGAAGCTCGCTGACGCTGGCCAGCATCGCGCCATAGGCGGCCTGCGGCCGGCCCCGCAGCGCGGCCTCCCGCGCGGCGAGGGGCTGCTGGGCGGCGGGCCGCAAAGCCCCGCGCAAGGCGGCGAGCTCGGCCGGCATGGCCTGAAGGCGGCCCAATCCAGCGTGCGTTCCAGCATCGAGGCCCGCCGCGCGCAACGCCTCGATCGTGCGCTGAAGCGCCGCGTCCGTCTCCACCTCCAGCGCGCGCAGCCGATCCATCACACCGGAGTCGGCGGCACCGGCTGCGTTCATCCGGATCACGTAGTTGCCACGCTCGATCACCAGCCGCTCGGTGAGCCGCAGGAGGTCGGCCGAGACAGCGACCTGCGCCGCCGCCTCGCGTGCGGCCATGCCCTTGCGGAGCTCAACCCAGGCCAGGCTGGCCGCGACGATGGTCGCGACGCAGCCGATGGACAGCATGGCCAGGTTGAACAGGGTTCTCACGCGCATCGGCTTGCATCCTTTCCGATCAGATGCCGGGAGGAGTAGGCCCGAGGTCTTTCCAATGCGTGAAGGCGGCCGTTAACCGCGATTTCACGCGTCGCCTCCTAACTCCGCCTCGTTTTCCGATGCACGAGGTGTCCGAGCATGTCGACCGAGATCACGCCTGCCCTGCAGGACGCGCTGACCGCTGCGGTCGGCACCGCCGTCCGCGCGGAGTTCCAGCCGCTCTTCACCGAGATGAACCGCTTCCTCGATCGCCGCATCGCGGAGCTGAGCGCGGAACTGCACGCCAGCGTCCAGCTCGCCGACATGAGCGAGGAGCGCATCGCGCGCGAGCTGGCGCAGGTGCATGAGCGCATCGCCAACCTCGTCGCCGTCCCGGCCGAGGCCAGCCGCAACAGCGGCGTGGAGCTAGAGGCCGTGGTGATGGCGACCGAATCCGCAGCCAACGTCATCCTGGAGGCGGCCGAGGCGATCCAGGACTGGATCACGGGCGGCCCGCGTGACGCGGCCAGCATGCAGGGCCTGGCGGACAAGGTGAACGCCATCTTCGAGGCGTGCAGCTTCCAGGACGTGACCGGCCAGCGCATCCGCCGCGCGATCCAGCATCTTCAACAGGTGGAGAGCATGCTGGAGCGCGTGCTGCCCGGCCAGGCGCGCCCCGCAGAGACCAAGGTGGTGGTGCGCACGCAGATGCAGACCGTCGCCGCCGCGCCGACCGCGGCCGACCTCGCCCAGGCCGACATCGACGCATTGCTCAACGCCTGAGGCGGAGCATCCAGGTGAGCAGGCCGCCCCCCCCGGCCAGGGCCAGCATCACCACGGCCAAGGCATTGGCCTCGGGCGTCATGCCGAGGCGCAGTTGCGAGAACAGATAGACCGGCAATGTGGTGGCGCCCGGGCCGGAGACGAAGCTCGCCAGCACCACGTCATCCAGCGAGAGGGTGAAGGCCAGCAGCCAGCCCGCCGCCAGGCTCGGCGCGATGAGCGGCAGGGTAATGGTGCGAAACACCACCGCCGGGCTGGCGCCGAGGTCGGCGGCGGCCTCCTCCAGCGCCGGATCCAAACCCACGAGCCGCGCCTGCACCAGCACCGCCACATAGGCCATGCCGAGCGACGCATGGGCGAGCCAGACGGTCACCGCACCGCGCTGGGCGGGCCAGCCGGTCAGCGCCTGGAGGCCGACGAACAACAGCAGCAAGGCAAGGCCCATCACCACTTCGGGCAGCACAAGCGGCGCGCCGGCCAGCACGCCGAACAAGGGCCGCCCGGCGAAGCGCCCATGCCGCGCCAACACCCAGCCCAGCGCCAGGCCCAGCCCCGTGGCCAGCGTGGCGGCGGCCACGCCGATGCGGAGCGAAAGCCAGGCCGCCTCCAGCAGCCGCTCATTGGCCGCCAGCGCCTGGAACCAGCGCAGCGAGAAGCCGCCCCATTCGAAGGGCACCCGGCTGTCCGAAAAAGCGTAGGCGGCCATGAGCAGGATGGGCGCCCACAGGAACAGCAGGCCGAGCGTGAGGACGGCCCGCCTCATCGCGCCACCGAAAGCCGCTGGTAAAGCGCGATCGGCAGGAGCAGCAAGGCCAGCAGCGCGGTGGAGAGCGCGGCGGCCGCCGGCCAGTCGCGCGTCTGGAAGAACTCGGCCCAGATGGCGCGGCCGAAGAGCACCGAATCCGGCGCGCCCAGGACCTCAGGGATCACCACCTCGCCGGCGGCGGGGATGAAGACCAGGAGGAAGGCCGCCGCGGCGGCGGGGGCGGCGAGCGGCACGGTGATGGTGCGGAAGACCGTCCACCGACCCGCACCCAGATCCGCGGCCGCCTCCTCCAGCCGGAGGTCGCGCCGCGCGAGGGTTGCGGTCAGCGGCAAGATGGCGAAGGGCAGGTAGCCGTGCACCATGCCCACCAGCATCGCGCCCTCGCTGTAGAGCAGCGGCAGCGGCTCCGCGATCACGCCGGCCTGCATCAGCGTCGCGTTGAACCAGCCGCCATCGCGCAGCAGCCCGACCCAGGCGGCGAGGCGCAGCACGAAGCCGGACCAGAAGGGCAGCAGCACCAGGCCAAGCAAGGGCGCCTGCCAGCGCGGCGCGGCCGAGGCGATGCCCAGCGCCATGCCGAAGCCGAGCACCAGGCAAAGCGTGGCGGTGATGGCGGCAAGGCGCAGCGAACGCAGCGCCGCATCCAGGTAGTAGGTGTCGGCGAAGAGCAGCCCCCAGGCCTCCAGGCTGCCCTGCCAGCCATCGCGCCCGAGGGGCGGAATGACGGGCGGCACGCCGGGCGCCGAAGTGCCGAAGCCCATGCCCAGTACGATCACCAGCGGCGCGGCCACCAGCAGCAACAGGGCCAGCCAGGCACCCGCGCGAATCACGCCGAGAGCGGCGCCAGCGCGGCGGCGTCCCAGGCGAGAAACACCTCGGCACCCGGCTCGGGCGAGGGCGCACCGGCGGGGAGGACAACGCGCAGCGCCTGCCCCTCCGCCTCGGCCAGCAGCAGGACATCGCCGCCACGGAAGGCGATGTCGGCCACCCGGGCGCGCGCGCCATTCACCTCTGGCAGGCATGGCGTGAGGCGGATGCGCTCGGGGCGCAGCGCATAGGCGGAGGCGGGGGCCGCCGCCTGCAACCGGAAATGCGTGCCCTCCAGCACATTGGCCGCCCCCAGGAAGCGCGCGACCGAGCGCGTGGCCGGGCGCTCGTAAAGCTCGCGCGGTGGCGCGACCTGGGCGATGCGCCCCTGCTCGAGCACCGCGACGCGATCGGCCAGCGAGAGCGCCTCGGCCTGGTCATGCGTGACCATGACGAAGCTGGCCCCCAGGCGGCGTTGGAGGGCACGCAATTCCAGGCCGGTTCGCTCGCGCAGGCCGGAATCGAGGGCGCCCAGCGGCTCGTCCAGCAGGACCAGAGGCGGCCGGCGGGCCAGGGCGCGGGCGAGGGCCACGCGCTGCTGCTGCCCGCCCGAAAGCTGCTGCGGCCGCCGGGCTTCCAACCCCTCCAGCCCGAGCAGCGCGACCAGCTCCGCCACGCGCGGCCCGGGTTCGCGCTCACCCGCGCGGCGCAGGCCATAGGCGATGTTCTCGCGCACGCTCATATGCGGAAACAGCGCATAGGACTGGAACATCATTGCAAGGTCGCGCGCGGGCGGCGGCAGCCGGGTGATGTCCTGACCCTGCAGCGTCACGCGCCCCGCATCGGGCGCCTCGAAGCCTGCGATTACCCGCAGCAGCGTGGACTTGCCCGAGCCCGAGCCGCCCAGCAGCGCGAAGAACTCGCCGGGCGCGATCTCGAGCGAGAGCGCATCCAGCGCGGTGGAGGCACCAAAACGCTTTGTCAGCCCCTCCAGCGCAAGCAGCGTCACCGGCCGGCCTTGAACCGCGCCCAGAGCCGCGCACGGGCACGCTCGCCCGCCTGGGCCGGCGTGCCGGCCACGAAGCTCCGCGCCAGTGCGTCGGCCGGGGGGAAGACGCTCGGGTCGTTGGCAACCTCGGGCGGCAGGAGCGCGCGGGAGGCGGGGATGGCGTTTGGATAGCGCACCTGGCGGGTGATGCCGGCCATGACGTCGGGCTGCAGGATGAAGTTGATGAAGGCATGCGCCGCATCCGGGTTGGGCGCATCGGCCGGGATCGCCATCATGTCGAACCAGAGCTGCGCACCCTCGCGCGGCATCACATAGGTCACTTCGTGCGCGCGCCGCGCCTCGCGCGTGCGGGCAGTCGCCTGGATGACATCACCGGAATAGCTGAAGGCAAGGCAGATCTCGCCCGCCGCCAGCGCATCAATGATGGCGGGCGGCGAAGGGATGGAGCGCAGGAAGGGACGGATCGCCAGCAGCGCACGCTGCGCCGCATCCAGATCGGCCGTGGCCACGCTGTCCGGATGGCGGCCCAGGTGCCGCAGCACGGAGGGCAGGACATCGACGGCGCTGTCCATCACCGCGATGCCGCAGCGGGCGATGCGGCGCGCATGCTCAGGGTTCAGCAGCAGGTCGAGGCTGTCGAGCGGGGCATCGGGCGCCAGTTCGCGGATGCGCGCCGCATTCATGCCAAGGCCCACCGTGCCCCAGAGATAGATCACGCCATGCCGGTTCTCCGGGTCCACCGAAGCGATGCGCGCCATCAGCGCGGGGTCAAGATTGGCCGCATTGGGCAGGCGCGCGCGATCGAGCGGGCGCAGCGCCCCGGCGCGGACCAGACGGTTGAACGCGGGTTCGCTGGTGGGCACGACGATGTCGTAGCCGGAGCGGCCTGCGGATAATTTTCCTTCCAGCGTCTCCAGCGTGTCATAGACGTCGTAGCGCACACGGATCCCCGTCTCGCGCTGGAAGCGCTCGATCGCGTAGGGGTCAATATAATCGGCCCAGTTGTAGATGTTCAGAGTGGGTTGCTGCGCCTGGGCGTGGGGAGCAGCGAGCAGCAGGGCCAGGGTCAGCAGCAATCGGCGCATGGGGCGGGCTCCACCTCGGGGATGTGAGCCTATGACGCAGCCGGGACGCTTGCACAATATCCGCATTTTTTCCTTGACGTTCATTATTTGTTCTCGTAAGGAAAGCGGGCCAAGGGGTGAATTGCGTCCAGTGCCGCGCCCCGGGCCGCACCCCTCCCCCCTCCCGAATCACCCGCGCGCTCAGCGCGGCTTGTCGCCCCCATGGCTTAGGAGACGCACGCCCATGCCCTTCATCGCAAGCGACCTCGTGCCGCTGATCCAGACCGCGCGCTTCAACCTCTGGCACTACCGCAGCACCGATCTCCAGGCGGCGATCACCACCGCCGGCTATTTCGCCCCCGCCGTGAGCCGGCTGCGCGCGGGCGACCTGATGATCGTGCAATCGGCCGATGCCATGGCCATGCTCCCGGTGCGCAGCAATGCCGCGACCGGCCCCGGCGTGATCCTGGATGGCGCGGTGACGCCCATCGCGCTCACGCGCTCCATCGCGCAGACGCTGCGCATGGTGCAGGCCGCGGGTGCGGTCGTCTCCACCATCATCCTCGCTCCGCTGATGGCGGGCATCATCGTCGGCACCTCGATCCCCGTGCAGGCCCAGGTCATCGGCCCGATCCAGCAGGTGGTGATCACCGTGCGCAACGCGCAGAACCAGATCATCCCCCCCGCCATCACGGTGAATGTGGACCAGGGCTATGCGACGGCCACGCTGCCCACGCCGCCCGTCGGCACCGGCTACCGCATCCGCATCGAGGATGCGCTGGACACCGGCGTCGTCGCCACCTCGCGCAGCTTCAACATCCTGCCCGACCTCCGCCTGATCCTGATCGAGGATGGCGCGAAGCTGCTGCAGGAGGACGGCTCCGCCATCTCCCAGGGCTGAGCCGCCGCCCGCCCCCCCCGTTTCCCCCCAGACCGGACGGAGCCCCATGCCCGACCTCAAGATCAGTGAATTGCCCGCGGCGGCTGCCGTCGCGGATGCCGACCTCACGCCCTTCGTCCAGACTTCGCCCACGCCTGGAACGCGGCGCGCGACGCTCTCGCAGATGCGTCGCGCCGTGCTGGCGGACCGGGGCGTGGACGTTCGGGATTTCGGCGCGCTCGGCAACGGCACGACGAATGATGCACCCGCAATCCAGGCCGCGATCAACGCGCTCGGCACCGCGGGTGGCGTCGTGCAGTTCGGCCCGCGCACCTATCGCCTCGCCTCGGCCATCACCGTCAGCAGCGGCGCCGTGCGGCTGCAGGGCGCGGGCTTCAGCGAGGGCGGCAGCCCGGGCCAGGGCACCTGGATCACCGTGGACCAGACGAGCTTCACGCCCTTCACCTTCACGGGCGTCGGCGCCCGCGGCTCGGTCGTCGCCGACATGGCCTTCCGGCAGAACCACACGGCGGCACAGAACGCCGCCTGGGCGCCCACCAACTACGACTGGCTGTTTCGCGTCACCGACTGCCTGGGCGGCGTGGATTTCGACAATATCATGCTCTCCGGCATCAACCGCGGCATCTTCGTGCGCAATTCCGGCCGCACGGATTTCCGCCGCATCCGCGGCCAGGTCTTCACCGCCGGCATCGAAATCGACGAGGGCTACGACACCTCCCGCATCCTCAACCTGCATCTCTGGCCCTTCTGGTCGGCCAACGACAACGTCGTGCGCTGGCAGCAGGCCAATGGCGATGCGCTGATCTTCCGCCGCTGTGACGGCATCTTCGTGGATCAGGCCTTCGCACTCGGCTACCGCTCGATGTTCCGCTTCACCTCCTCGGCCGCGGGCTTCACCCAGAAATTCAGCATCGGCCAGGCCTATGCGGATTTCGTGCGCCACGGCCTTTGGGTCGAGGCGGCCGGCACCGACGGGCAGGTGGATGCCATGACGGTGCAATGCGAGATCTTCAACGCCGGCGGCGCGCCACTGCCGGGCTCCATCGGCATCTACGTCAACACGACCCTCAGCCGCGTGCAGATCGGCTCGCTGCGCATCGACGATGCCGAGGACAACCCGATCCGCATCGAGGGCAGCGGCAACCGTATTGATGTCGGCGCCTTGCGGTGCGTGAACTTCAACCTGCGCAACAATGGCGCGGCGGCCATTCACCTCGCCAATGTGCCGAGCGGCACGGCCAACCGCGTCAACCTGGCGAGCCCGCCGCTGCTGGAGACGGCCAACCCCGGGCCGGTCTTCAATGCCGGCAGCAATGGCTCGGTCGGGCTCCAGGCGCCGGCGGGTGAGGCGGCGCGGCCCGGGCTTTCGGTCGCGCAGGATGATACGGGCCTGTTCCAGCCCGCCGCGGGCAGCCTCGGCATCTCCGTCGCCGGGTCGGAGCTGGCACGGATGGCGGGCGGCAGCGCGACGCTCGGCGGGGCCAGCGGCGCGCACGGGCTGGAGGTGACGACGCCCGCCAGCACCGCCAACAGGCCCGAGATGGTCGGCGGCGTCACCGGTTCTCCCGGCCGCACCGGATGGCGGGCCAAGGGCTCGGACGCGAACATCTCGGCCGTCATGCAGCCAAAGGGCGCCGGGGCCGTGCTCGCGCAATTTCCGGATTCGGCGGTGACGGGCGGCAATGCGCGTGGCGCGAATGCGGTGGATTGGCAGACGACGCGCGCGGCGGCGACGCAGGTCGCGGGCGGTGCGAACAGCACCATCGGTGGCGGGCTCAACAACACCGCGACCAGCACCGCGGCGACAATTGCCGGGGGCTCCGGCAATAGCGTCGTCAACACGGCCGGAACGGTTGGCGGCGGCTCCAGCAATTCCGCCTCCACGAACGGGACAGTTGCCGGGGGCACTCAAAACACCGCCAACGGGACGAACGCTTGGATTCCTGGTGGCGCACAGGCGACGACGCGGGCGGTGTTCGGACGGGGAGCGTGGTCCGCCGGCCGGATCACGACCAATGGCGACGCCCAATGCGGCGAACACCATCTGGTGCGACAGACCACGAACGCGACGGCGACGCGCCTGACGGCGGACAACACCGGGGCGAGCACGACGAACACGATCAATCTTCCGAACTTCGCCAGCTACGCGGGGCTGCTGATCGTGACCGCCAAGGCGACCGGCACGACCGACGCCGCAACCTGGCGCGTGAACGTCTCGGCCCTGCGCGGCTCGGGCGTGGGCACGCTGGTTGTCTATGAGGGCGCGGCCACGGCCATCGCGCCGACCGCGAGCAATGGCACGGGCAGCACCTGGCGGCTGGACATTGCCGCGGACACCACGAATGGCGGCATTGCCGTCACCGGTACGGGCGCGGCGGGAACCACGATCGTCTGGTCCGCGCGCTTTGCGAATGTCGAATCCACCACCGCCAGCTGATCGCAGGAGAACCCCATGGCATTCCTTATCCCGATCGAAATCAACGACACCGGCGCCTTCGCCGAATACTGGCGCCTGACACATGTGCAGGTGGACCGCGTGGCCGGCATCGTCGAGGCGCAGCTGCATGGCTACCGCGACGAAGCCGCCCGCCGCGCCGGAAAATCGGCGTTGCAGCGCCTGAATTTCCGCTTCGAACAGGCGGCGATGGAGGACCCCTACACCCTCGCGGTCGAGGACCTCTACCGAACCATCCGGCTGCAGCCCGAGCCGGGCGGCGCGCCGTCCCGCTTCGCCACCGCCACCGACATCTGACCCAGCGAGAAGGACCCAAACGATGAGCTCCCTCACCGATTATGCGAAGAACGTCCTCACCCGCGCGCTGTGCGGCCGGTCTCCCGTGCTGCCCACGGCGGTCTTCCTCGGCCTCGGCACCGGCGGCAGCGACCCGACCGGCATCAGCGGCGAAGCCGTGGGCAATGGATATGCCCGGCAGCGCGTGACCTTCACCGGCACCGGCGTGCAGCAGAACGCGGAGGCGGTGCGCTTCACCTTCACCGCGGCCGCCGGCAGCTTTTCCCATGTCGGTCTGTTCGACGCGGCGAGCGGCGGCAACGCGCTGACCTGGTCCGCACTGACCACGGCGGTCGCGGTCGCCGGCCCGGGCACGGTGACGATCAATCCGGGCGCCTTCACCATGACCGGCGACTGACAAGGCCGATTGACATCGGCGGTGTCACCAAGCTTGCAACTCGGAGAATGTAAGGCTTATTCTCTCCCCAGTTGAGGGAGAGAATAAGCCGTGAACCCGCTCGACACCGTCCACGGCATGGTCCGTGATGCCCAGCCAGCCGAGCCATGCGCCACCTGCGGCAGCCGGGTGGCCGGGCTGTGCCACAAGCTCGATGCCTCCGCGTTGGATGACATTTCAGCCGATTCGCAGCGCTTCCACCTTTCCGCCAAGAGCGTGCTCTTCCGCGAGGGCGATCGGGCGCAGCGCGCCTACTCCATCGTGGAGGGCGTGGTGAAGCTCTCCCGCCTGCTGCCGGACGGTAAGCAGCAGGTGGTGGGGTTCCGCTTTGCGGGCGACATCCTGGGCTACGGGGCGGGGCAGACCTATCCCTTCGACGCCGAGACCCTGACGCACGGGCATTTTTGCCGCATCGAACGCGTCCGCCTCGACTCGCTGCTGCGCCTCTACCCGCAGATGGAGCGCCGCATGCTGGACCTGTGCCTGCGGGAATTGTCCAACACGCAGGATCAGCTCGTCTCCGTCGGCCGCCGCTCGGCCGAGGCGCGGGTGGCAAGCTTCCTGCTGGGCCTGGTCGAGGCCTATCGCCAGCGCGGCCCGCTGCCGGTCGAACTGCCGATGCCGATGACGCGCAGCGACATCGGCGACTTCCTGGGCCTGACGCTGGAGACGGTGAGCCGCAGCTTCGCCTCCTTCAAGCGGCAGAAGCTGATCACGGAGCCCGGGCACCAGACGGTGCGGATCCTCGACATGAACGCCCTGCTGCGGCTGACCGAGGGCGAGCCGAGCGGGATCTGAGGCAGCGGGCGGCCCCCCCCTGGCCCTGGGCATGGCACTTGCATCAAGTTGGGCGTGTCTTTGCAAGGAACTGCCCATGAATCGCCGCCAACTGCTCGCCGCCACCCCGCTTCTGGCCACCCCGGCCCTGGTGCAGGCGCAGCCGGCCTGGCCCAACCGATCCGTCCGGATCATCATCCCCTTCACCCCCGGCGGCGCCTCGGATCTCATGATGCGGCCCGTGGCCGAGCGGCTGGAGCGGATGCTCGGCCAGTCCTTTGTCATCGACAACCGCCCGGGCGGCGGCGGTGCGGTGGGCGTGGGGGCGGCCGCGAATGAGCGGCCGGACGGCTACACGCTGCTGATGTCCACCGCCGGGCCGCTGGTGCTGCTGCCTTCGATGATGGCAAACCTGCCTTACAACCCGGCACGCAGCTTCACCTACATCGCGCCGATGGGCGGTGCGCCCATCGTCTGCGCGGTGAAGGGCGACAGCCCGATCCGCTCCCTGGCCGACTACGCGACGGCCGCAAAGCGCAGCCCGGACGCAGTCAGTTTCGGTTCCTCCGGCATCGGCTCGATGGGGCACCTGACGGGCGTGCTCTTCGGCATGGAGACGGGCGCCCAGCTTCTGCACGCCCCCTTCCGTGGCGCGCCCGAGGCGCAGACGGCGGTGCTGGGTGGCACCACCACCTCGCTCTGGGACACGGCGGCGGCGAATGTGCAGGCCATCCGGGCCGGCAGCATGCGTGGGCTCTGCGTCTCCTCCGCGGAGCGCGCTTCCATCCTGCCCGACGTGCCGACGGCGCGGGAGGCGGGCTTCGGCAATGTGGTGAGCCTGAACTGGTTCATGCTCTGCGGTCCGGCCGGCCTGCCGCCAGCCATCACCGAGCGGATCAACGCCGCCGTGCGTGAGATCCTGGCCGAGCCCGCGATCCGGCAGCGGATGGATTCGATCGCCTTCGTGGCGGGCGAGAACATTCCCCAGCCGGGCCTTGCCGCCTGGGTCCAGGGTGAGCAGCAGCGTTGGGCGCCAGTGGTCCGCGCCTCGGGCGCCAGCATGTGAACGGGATGGGTGGCCGGGGCTTCCCGGCCACCCATCCCGCCGGGATCCCGGAGTATTGCGGGCCGCATAGCCCCTTAGCGAGGCTCAGCCAGGCGCCTCGGCCCTTGCATTGCAAGCATCAGGCTCAACTCAGGATCGAGAAGGCTGCGCGCGGGCTGTTCAATGCGGGGCTTTCGCACTCCATTCGATCAATCGTTTCGCTGGTATCACCCAAATGATGCCACAGACGACATAATAGACTAACTGTATTGCCCAATGCCGTTCGACAACAAAATCGCCTAACGCAACCACAATGGCGATATAAACGATAAATCCGACCACGCCGATCAGGAACGCAACCTTACCTCGTGACATAGGAACGACATGGCCTCCTTTGGCTTTCTCGTCCCAGGAGCGGGGGAGAAGCTTGCTAAATATTGCCCAAAGGGACTAGGCTTCAAGCTGTTCGAGCGAAGCCCAGCGCCACTGGTGGTGCCCTTCCGCCCGAATCATCCCTTCGGCCAGATCGCAGCAAAGAATCCCGTGACGCAAAACGACCTCAAGCGCCACATCCGTGGCATTCCCGATTTTCCGAAGCCGGGAATTCTCTTCTACGACATCTCGACCCTGCTTCGGCATGGCCCGGCCTGGAAGGCCGCCATGGCCGCGATGGCGGCGCGCATTACCCCCTACCAGCCACAGCTCCTCGCCGGCATCGAGAGCCGCGGCTTCCTCCTTGCGGCGCCGCTGGCGCTTGAACTTGGCCTCGGCTTCATCATGCTGCGCAAGCCGCGCAAGCTGCCCGGCGCAACCGTCGGCCTCGACTACGCGTTGGAATATGGCACCGACCGGATCGAAATGCAGGCCGATGCCGTCGAGCCCGGCCAGCGGGTGATCCTGCTCGATGACCTGCTCGCCACCGGTGGCACCATGAAGGCAGGGCTCGACCTCTTGCGCCAGTCGGGCGCGGTCGTGCCGGCCGTGGCCGCGATGATCGAGCTCACATTCCTGGGCGGAAGGAAACGCCTCGATGTCCCCGTCGAAACTCTCCTCACCTATGACGAGTAGGGCGCCACCCCTCGAGAAGGTCTGCATCACGCGTGATGCGGGCGGCAACGCCTATCTGGCGGGTGGGGACGGCGCGGTCTCCGCCGCCGGCCTCAATGGTGTGCTGGCGCTGGCCATCGCGGCCGCGCCCACGGGCATCACCGTGGCCGACCCGGCCTTACCCGATTGCCCGCTCGTCTTCATCAACCCGGCCTTCACCAAGATGACCGGCTACCCGGCCGAGGAAGTTCTGGGCCGCAATTGCCGCTTCCTGCAGGGCCGCGGGACCGAGAAGGAATCGGTCCGCACGCTGCGCCTTGCCGTCGCCGCCGCCAAGCCGATCACGCTCGAATTCACCAACCACCGCAAGGATGGCCGCCGCTTCGTCAATGAGCTGCGCATGGCGCCGGTGTTGGGCGAGGATGGCAGCCTGCTCGCCTATATCGGCATCCAGCACGACGTCACCGCCCGCAAGCGCGCCGAGCGCGAGGCCGCCAAGGCCCGCCGCGCCGCCGAGCGCGCAAACCAGGAAAAGAGCGACTTCCTCGCCTTCATGTCGCATGAGGTGCGCACCCCGCTGCACGGCGTCATGGGCACCCTCGCGCTCCTGCTCGACACCGCACTCGACGCCGAGCAGCGCGCCTATGCCGAGACGGCGCAGCGCTGCGGCGCGACCCTGCTGCACACCGTGAACGAACTGCTGGACCTCAGCCGCATCGAGGCCGGCAAGCTCGGAATCCATGCGGACCCCTTCTCGCTGGCCGACATCGTGAAGGATGTGCTGGACCTCCTGGCCCCGGCGGCGGCCGAAAAGGGCATCGAGCTCTCGGCCAGCCTCGATCACCTGCTGCCCGGCCAATTGGTGGGCGACCCGAGCCGCATCCGCCAGGTGCTGATCAACCTCACCGACAATGCCGTGAAGTTCACCCATCGCGGCAGCGTGGAACTGCGCATCGCGGCGCTGCCCGATGGGCATGTGGGCTTCGCCGTCACCGACACCGGCATCGGCATCCCGCCCAAGCTGCGCCAGAGCCTCTTCACCCGCTTCGCCCAGGCCGACCACACGGGCGAGCAGATCGGCTCCGGCCTCGGCCTCGCCATCTGCAAGCGCCTCGTCGCCCTCATGGGCGGGCAGATCGCGGTGGACAGCACGCCCGGGCGCGGCAGCACCTTCTTCTTCGACCTGCCGCTGGCGCATGTGCCGGAATCGGGCACCCCACCGCCCCGCATCGCGCCGCAGCCCGTGGTGGTGCAGCCGCTGGCCGGGGCGCATGGCCGCATCCTCCTGGCCGAGGACGGCAAGGCGAACCAGCTTGTGGCCGCCGCCATCCTGCGCAAGGCCGGCTACACGGTCGAGCTGGCGCGCGACGGCGCGGAAGCCGCCGCCGCGGCCGAGTCCTCCGATTACGACCTGATCCTGATGGATGTCCGCATGCCGCTAATGGACGGCTATGCCGCCACACGCGCCATTCGCGCCGTGCCAGGCCCCCGCGGCCGCGTGCCCATCATCGCGATGACCGCCAGCGTCATGCCCGGCGATGCGGAACGCTGCACCGCCGCCGGCATGGATGGCCACCTGCCCAAGCCGCTCGGCAAGACCGAGCTTCTGGCCGCTGTCCAGCGCGTCCTGGATGCCCGCCCGCGCCGGCCGCGCGTCGCCATCCCCGAGGCCGAGCCCGGCGCCACCGCCCCCCTGCTCGACCGCGAGACGCTGGAGGAATTGCGTGCCGCCGTCGGCCCCGGGCGCCTGCCCCGCCTGATCAGCGTCTTCACCGCCGAGACGAAGGAGCGCGTGCGCCGCATGCACGCCATGACCGATCCGATCCGGATCGAGGATGAGGCGCACAGCCTGAAGGCGGCGGCCGCCACCTTCGGCGCGATCGCCCTGCGCGACGCGGCCCGGGCGCTCGAGGATGCCTGCCAGAGTGGCGAGCCGACGAATTGGCGCCGCATCCTGGACCTCCTGCCCGGCCTGGCCGATCGCAGCATCGCCGCCTTCCCGCTTGCCCGCACCGAGGCGCGCGCCAAGCAGGACCGCGAACAGAAAGGGCGCTGAACCGGCCGGTTCAGAGCCGGCGCAGCGCCACCGCGATGGCGTCGAGCTCGGCCAGGATTTCGGTCAGGGCAGTTTCCTCCTGCGCGGGCTCGCCCAGCGGCAATTCGGGCTCCCCCTCGTCGAGCAGTCGCTGCACGCCCTTGATCGTGTAGCCCTGTGTATAGAGCAGATCGGAAATGCGCTTGAGCAGCGCGAGATCTTCCGGCCGGTAGTAACGGCGCCCTCCGGCCCGCTTCAAAGGCTTGAGTTGCGGGAACTTCGTCTCCCAGAAGCGGAGCACGTGCTGCGGCACATTGAGTTGCTCCGCCGCCTCACTGATGGTTCGGAAGGCCTGGGCGGATTTGCGCAGCCGCGGGCGATCCTCTAGATCAGCCTGCCCGCTCACCCTCTGCCGCCACTGGCCGGGGTGGTGCCATTGATCCGTGCCTTCAGCACCTGGCTTGGCCGAAAGGTCAGCACGCGACGGGGCAGGATCGGAACTTCAACGCCCGTCTTGGGGTTGCGCCCGATGCGCTGCCCCTTCTGACGGATGAGAAAGGTACCAAAGCCAGAAATCTTCACGGATTCCCCCGTCTCCAGCACGCTGGAAACACGCTCGAGCACCGCCTCCAAGAGGGCGGCGGATTCGTTGCGGGAGAGCCCGACCTCAGCATAGATGGCCTCAGCGAGGCCGGACCGCGTCAGCGTATCCATCGGTGACTCTCCATTTGGCCGGGGCTGCATGCCCTGCAAGTCTCTGAACCGGCAGGAAAGCCGGGAAGAGCAGGCCACGTCAACCATGTTTCGCAGCGCTCCCCCCAAAACCGCGTTTACCGCGCTTTCACCCCGGGTCTGGCACCTCGCGTGCAGACCCCAGGACGGAGTCCCTTGCCCATGCCGCCGCACCGCTGGCTTTTCCTGGCCCTTCTGGCCACCCTCGCACTCCCCTTCGCCCCTGCCCGCGCGGAGACGACCTGCCCCGACATCCTGCTGGGCGACAGCCTGGCCCTCGGCATGGCCCCGCATGCGCGCGCCCTTGGCTTCACCGTCATCGCGCAGCAGGGGGCGGGCATCGCCTGGCTGCGCCAGCAGGAGCCGCGCTGCGCCCGGCGACTCGTGCTCGTCTTTGGCACCAATGACCTGCGCGGCATGACCCAGGCCGAGGCCGAGGCCTATCCGCTGCGCATCGCCGCGGTGATGGAAGGCTGGGAAGCGCAGCAGGCCATCTGGGCCACGCCCGGCTGCTTCCAGGATGCGGCGCTGGAACGCGGCAGCGCCGCGCTCGACGCCGCCCTCACCCGCCACCTGCGCCGCGCCAGTGATCGCCTGCGCGACCTGCCGGCCATCCACAGCGGCCGCACGGCGCGCTGCACCTATCCCTCGCATGACGGCATCCACCCCACCGGCGTCGGCTACCAGGCCTGGTGGGTCGGGCTCTCGCAATGGCTCGACCGTGCGGCGGTGGCCGGGGTGCAGCCGGCGCATGGGGCGCCCCGCGTGCTGCGCTGAGGGGTCAGGCGCGCCCCCAGGAGAGCACGGCACGCAGGCCCTGGGTCAGCGCCGGGATGCCGAGCGATTCCATCGCCGCGTGCCAGGCCTCCGCCAGGCTGATCAGCGCCTCGGTGCCCGGAAGGATGGGCAGGCCATAGGCGGCGTCGAGCATGGCGCCGGAGCGGCCCATCAGCAGCAGCAACCAGACCACGCCCAGCACGACCAGCGCGCGGCCGACCGGCAGCACCGCCGTCGCGCGGGAGAAGTCGTCGGGCACGCCGCTGGGTGGCGGCGGTGCGTCGGGCATCCAGGGCTGCTGCATCGCGCGCTCCTCAGAACTGGAAGTAGATGAAGGGCGCGACCCCCTCGGGGCCGGCCAGCAGGATGAGCAGCAGCGCCACGCCGCAGAGCGCGCCGAGCGCCACCGCCGGCAGGCGGCGCAGCATCCGCTCCATCCGCTCGCGCAGGTCGGAAGGCCAGAAATGGAAGGACAGGCCGAGCAGCGTGAGCGCCAGCAAGCGCCATGTGATGCTCTCATTCGGCGTGTCGAACTGCAGCAGCCCCGCCATCATCGCCCCGAACCCCGCCAGATCATGCGCGCGGAACAGCACGAAGGCGATGACCACGATGTGGAAGGTGATGAACCAGCGCAGCACGCGCCCCGCCATCGTCACCGGCGCCGCCTTGCCCCAGACGGCACGCTCGACCCAGAGCGCCACGCCATGGATCACGCCCCAGAGCACGAAGGTCCAGGCGGCACCATGCCAGATGCCGCCCAGCACCATCGTCGCCATCAGCGCCAGGCCGACATTCCAGCGATTGCCGCCAAAGCAGCGGATATAGACGTAGTCGCGGAGCCAGGAGGAGAGCGAGATGTGCCAGCGCCGCCAGAACTCCGAGAGGGTGAGGGCGCGGAAGGGCTGATCGAAATTCTTCGGGAAGTGATAGCCCAGCAGTGCGGCGAAGCCGATCGCCATGTCCGAATAGGCCGAGAAATCGCAGAAGATCTGGATGGTGTAGCCATAGCCCGCCAGCAGGATGTCGAGCGCGCCATGCGCGGCGGGGTCGCGGAACACCGGGTCCACGATGCCGGTCGCGAGTTCGCTCGCGATCACCATCTTCTTGAACAGCCCGCCCAGGATCAGGATGCAGGCCATCACCACCGGGATGCGGAAGCGGTCGGGCGGGGCATGAAGCTGCGGCAGGAAACGCGCGGCGCGCACGATGGGCCCGGCTGCCAGATGCGGGAAGAAGGTCAGGTACACCAGGACATTGAGCGGGCTTGGCTCGGGCTCGGCCTCGCCCTCATGGGCGTCCACCATGTAGGAGATCGCCTGGAAGACGTAGAAGGAAATGCCGACCGGCAGCACGATGTCGAGCAGCGGCATGGGGCCGAGACCGAGCCAGTCGAGCCGCGCCACCACCTCCTGCAGGAAGAAGTTGGTGTATTTGAAATAGAACAGCCAGCCGAGCGTGCCGGCGATGCCGACCCAGAGCCAGGGCCGCGAGCGGCCGCGCCCCGCCAGCAGCCCGATCCCCCAGGTCCAGAAGCCCACCAACAGCAGCGCGATGCAGAACTCGACACTCCAGAAGGCATAGAAGGCGAGGTTCGCGGCCAGCAGGAAGGGCTTGTGCCAGGCCGGGCGGAAGCGCACGAGCGACCAGTGGCCGAGAAAGACCACCGCGAAGAAGATCGCGAAGATGCCGGTCGGGAAGAGCATTCAGGTGGCGGTGGTTCGCGTGGCGGGCCCCATCCCGCGCAGCAGATGCGCCTGCAGCCGCTCGGCCGTCAGGCGGTAGCCGTCAGGGGTGAAATGCACGAGGTCCGGCCGCATCAGGGGCGCGTCGCCGCGCGCCAGCTCGGGCAGGCGGCAGGGGCTGCGCGTCACCTCGGCGCTCCAGTCGAAGAAGCCCACGCGCTGCGCCTGGGCCACGCTGCGCTGCGCGGCGCGCACGCGCAGCAGCGCCGGCAAGGGCGAGACGGCGGCGCAGCCCTGCGGCGGCCGGCCGCGCCGTGCCGCGCGCACCGGGCGCCCCGCATCGGGCACGCCCATGACCAGGATGCCCGTGCGCGGCAGGGTCTGCCGCAAGCGCTGGATCTGGCGCGTGAGCTGCGCCGCATAGGCGGCCTCGTCGAAATCCGAATCCACCGCCTCATTCGTCCCGAAAGCGAGGATGACCATCGCCGGCGGCTGGTTGGCCAGCTCGCGCGCGAAGATCGCGGGGTCGCGGTTGTCGAGCGAGGCGAGAGTCGCGCCGTTGATCCCGAAGCCCTCGACCAGCACGCCGCGGCCACTGCGGGCCACGCCCCAACCCAGCAGCTCCACCGGTCCATCGCCGGTCACCTCGATGGAAAGCTCACGGCTGCGGGCCGGCGCATCCAGCGCGAAGGAGCGGAATTCCGGGCTGGCACTGCGCAGGGTGACGGGGCCGACGGCCAGGTCATCCACGCGCAGGCGGAAGCTGCCGGCATCGGGGCCCGCCATCAGGCTGAGGTTCACGCGGTCGAACCCCGCCGCCTCGGTCGAGCGGAGGGTGATGACGTCCCCCGCGCGGCTGCCCGTGAGGCGGAAGCCGGTGAGGCCGAAGGGGCCGGGATTGCTGGCCCGGAGCGCGCTGCGCGCCATCCACTCGCCGCTCTGCGAGGCCTCCACCAGCTGGTTCGCGTTGATCGGGCGCTGGGCGCGGCCGGGCGGCAGGCGGCCGGGCCCGGCGGCACCGAAGCGCGCCTGCATCAATTCACGCAGATGCCCGACCATGACGGGGCCCGCGGTATGGCTGTCACCGAGAATGAGGATGAGGGCGCGCGAGGGCTGGCCGCGCCCGCCGGCGCGCAGCGCGCCGGCCAGGGGCTCATAGGGGTTGTCTCCCGCGCGGACGGGCAGCACCGCCTCCAGCCCGGCATCCGGCCGTGCCTGCGCCAGAACGAGCGGCGCCCCGGCCTCGCCGGCCATTGGCTCCGGCCGGGCGCCGCAGCCGCCCAGCAGCGCGGCCGAGCCCAGGAAAAACGTACGACGGTTCACCATTTCGCCGAGGCCGGGGACTTCTTTGTGACAATGTGCATGATATAAATCTCTACACCCCTGCTGTCCCGGAGAAACCCCGCGTGGCGTTCCGCGCCCAATTCGCAGCTCCCTCGCGGCGAAGCCTTCTCTATGGCGCAATGGCGCTGCTGTCATCGGGCGGCATCGCCCTCGCGCAGCCTGCGATTCTGCCCAACCCCCTGCCGGAGCGCCCATCGCCCGAGCGCGTGAACCTGCTCTTCTGCGGGGATTCGCTGGCGCAGGGGATGTTCCTGGCGCTGAACGGCCAACTCCGCCGGCGCGAGGGACTGCGCGTGACCAACGGCACGCTGCACGCGACCGGCGTGACCCGCAGCGACGAGCATGACTGGCCCACCGTCTCGCGCGACCTGGTCGCGCGGCACCGGCCCAATCTCACGCTCTTCTGGGTCGGCGCCAATGATTTCCGCCCGCTGGTGGTCCGTGAGACGCGTTCGCGCTTCGCCTTCGGCACCTCGGCCTTCGCGGAGGGCTATGGCCGCCGCGTGGGCGAGATGGTGGGCCACGCGGTGCAGGCGGGCTCCCGCGCCGTCTGGTTCGGCCTGCCCAATGTCCGCAATGAGCAATTCGCCAACGCCGTGCGCCAGCTGAACGAGATCCAGCAGAACGCGGCGCTGGCCGCCGGCGCCGTCTGGATCCCGACCTGGGAGGCGACGAGCGATCCGCAGGGCCGCTTCAAGTCCAGCGTGGCAATGGAGCGCGGCGCGCGCGGCTTCCGCGCCGAGGACGGCGTCCACTTCACCGAATGGGGCTACCGGCGGATCGCCGCCCTGTTCTTCGACGAGGTGGAAAACATCTTTCCCGAGCTCGCCGAAGGTCTGGGGCGCCTGACCGACACCTGAGACGCCTCAGGAATCCACGGTGATGTTGGCCCGGCGGATCACCTCGCGCCAGCGGTCCAGTTCGGCGCGCTGGAAGCGCGTCAGCTCCTCCGGCGAGCCGCCCATGGCTTCCACGCCGTTGCGCGCGAAGACGGCACGGGTCTCGGGATCCACCAGCGACGCGTTGAAGATGCCGTTCAGCCGCTGCGTGAGCGGCGCGGGCAGGCGCGCCGGCGCGTAGATGGCCCACCAGGCCTCGATGTTGATGGCGGGCAGCCCCACCTCGCCGAAGGTGGGCACGCCCGGCAGCACGTCACTGCGCGTGGCCCCGGTGATGCCCAGGCCCAGCATGGTCCCCGCCTCGATATGCGGGCGGACGAAGGCCGTGTGGTAGAACATGGAATCGATCTGGCCGCTCAGCAGGTCCGTCACGGCGCGGCCGCCATCGCGGTAGGGGACATGCGTCGTATTGATGCCGGTCGCCTCGGCCAGCAGCGCCTGGGCCAGATGCCCCGTGGTGCCGGTGCCGGAGGACGCGACCGAAAGCGGCCGGGTCCGGGCGAGCGCCACGAATTCCGCCATGTTCCGCACGCCGAGCTGCGGCCGCACCACCAGCAGGATCTTGGTCTTGGAGTGCGCGATGATCGGCGTGAAGTCGCGCATCGGGTCGTACGGCAGATTGGGCATCAGGTGGGGGTTCACCGAATGGGTGCCGATGGTGCCCAGCAGCAGCGTCAGCCCGTCCGGTGCCGCCTGCGCGACGTATTGCGAGCCGATGGTGCCGCCCGCGCCGGCACGGTTGTCCACCACCACCGTCGCGCCATTCAGCCCGCGCGAGAGGTGCTGCGCCGAGAGGCGGCCCAGGATGTCCGTGCTCGAACCCGCCGGAAAGGGAATGACGAAACGGATTGGCCGGTCGGGCCAGGCCGGAGTCTGGGCCTTGGCAAGACTGGGGGCGAAGAGCCCCAGGGCCAGCAATGGGCGGCGCTTCATGGCGCAATGTCCTCCCGTGAAATCGATGCAAGGTTGCACAGGGGCAGGCCGCCCCGCAATGCGAGGCAGGCTTCCGGCCATTCCGGCGTGAAGCGCGCGCCCTCCCCCGCCATCCGGTCGAGGAAGGCGTCGAGATGCCGCATCGCGCCATTGGGCAGATCATGCAGCACCAGCAGCACCGGCCCGGTGGCCGCGCGGCATTGCGCAAGGGCCGTCGCCGGCCAGCCTTCGGGGTCACGGAAATCGCCGGGCACGGCGTTCCACAACACCACCGTGTAGCTCCCTGCCCGCAGGTGCCGGAGCGAGCTGGCATTGAGCAGATGCGGGCCGAGCGCGCCGCCGCCGCCATTCGGCCGGAACAGGCGCTGCGCATTCAACGGGCCCAGCAGCGCCTCGGCCTGCATGATCTCGGCCACCGCCTCCGCCCCGCCGCGCAGCCCGAGCGGCGCGCCATGCGTCAGCGTGTGGTTGCCGATGCGGTGCCCCTCCGCCAGGGCGCGCTCGGCGAGCGCCCGCCGCGCCGGGTCGCGCAGCTTCTGCGCGATGGGGAAGAAGGTGGCGCTCAAGCCGCGCCGCGCCAACGCCGCAAGCACCAGCGGCGTCGCCTCGGGCTCAGGGCCGTTGTCGAAGCTGAGGCAGACCTCCAAGCCTCACCACCCCACGGCATAGCTGGCGCGGCGGGGATCGGCGCCGGCCGTCAGGATGCCGCTCCGCTGGTCCGCCTGGACCATGCAGACCGCGCCGGCGCGCCAGATGCGGTCGGGCCACCAGCTCACCTGATGGCCGCGCACGGCCAGGGCCTCGCCGGTCGCGCGGTCAATCCGTCCTTCGAGGCAGAGGCGGCCGGGATAGGTGACATGCGGCTCGAAGCTGTCGGGGAAGCTGTAGGTGGCGGCGCGCGGATGCTCCACTGCATCCTGCGGGTCCATCCCGAAGAGCAGCATGTTCAACAGCACCTGCAGCATCGCCTGGGACTGCACATCCCCGCCCGGCGTGCCGAGTGGCATCACGAATTCCCCCGGGCGTTCGATCATGATCGGGTTGGGCGTGAGGCGCGGCCGCTTGCCGGGCGCCACGCGGCTCGGGTGCCCCGGTGTCGTGAAGGATTGCGAGCCGCGCGAGGAGGGGCAGAGCCCCGTGCCGGGAATGACCGGCGTGTCGCTCGAGACATCACTCGGCGTGGCGGAGACCGCATTGCCCCAGCGATCCACGACGGCGATGTAGGAGGTGTCACGCGGCGGGCCGGAGGGCGCGCCCGGCATATGCAGAGGCGCGCCCGCGGCGACAGGTGCGGCCCCGCGGGGCTGGCCGGGCGGCGGCATGTCCGGCGCGGCGCGGGCAGGGTCGATCAGCCGCGCGCGCTCGGCCGCATAGGCGGGGTCGAGCAGGCCCGCCAGCGGCACATCCACGAAATTCGGATCGCCGTAGAAGGCCTCGCGGTCGGCGAAGGCGAGCTTCATCGCCTCGATGATGCCGTGGAGATAGTCGGGGCTGTTGTGGCCGGCGGCCTGCAGCGCGGGCGCGTCCAGCAGGGCCAGCGCCTGGTGAAGCACCGGCCCCTGGCACCAGGCGCCGCAGGTGTGGACGTCCACGCCCGCGAAGCGCGTGGTGACCGCGCGCTCCACCGGCGAGCGGTATTCCGAGAGATCCTCGGCCGCGAGCCAGCCGCCCGCCTCGCGGTGGAAACGCAGGATGGCTTGCGCGATATCCCCCCGGTAGAAGGCGGCGCGCGCGGCCTCGAGCCCCGCCTGCCGGTCGCCGCCGCGGGCCAGGGCGGCGCGTTCCTCATCGGCCATGTGGCGAAGGCTCTTCGCGAGGTCCGATTGCACGAAGATCTCGCCCACCTGCGGCGGCCGGCCGCCGGGCAGGAAGATCGCGGCATTGGCAGGCCAGCGGGCGTATTTGGCGGCATAGCCCGCGATGGTGTCGGCCATCAGGGGATGCACGGGGAAACCCTCGGCGAAGCGGATCGCGGCCTGCACCACCTCGGCGAAGGGCATGGTGCCGAAGCGGGCCAGCGCCGTGATCCAGGCATCGGGCGCCGCCGGCACGACGGTGCGCAGGATGCCCTCGGGGATGGTGCCGCCGCAGGCCCGGAGGAAATGCTCGGGGTCCGTGGCGCGTGGCCAGGGGCCAAGGCCGGCGATGGTCCAGACGGCGCCATCGGCCATGCGGATCATGATGGGGGCGACACCCGCGACGTTGACGATGTCAGGCTGGAGGACGCCAAGCGCGATGCCGCCCGCCACCGCCGCATCCACCGCATTGCCGCCGGCCTCCAGCACGGCGAAAGCGGCATGCGCCGCGCCATAATGCCCGGCCGAGGCCATGTGCCGCGTGCCGCGCAGGGCGGGGCGCTGGGCGTAGGGCTCTGCGGGGTCGGGCATGGGCGTTCTCCGGTCGTGGCAAGGGGCCTGGCCCCCTGCCGGTCCATAAACCGATGAATATCCGGCGCGCGCAAGCGCCGGGCGCGGATCCTATCCGTGGTAGCTCCGCCACCATTCGACGAAGCGCGTGAGCCCTGTGCGGAGGTCCGTGGTGGGCCGCCAGCCGAAATCGCGCTCCATCGCCGACACATCGGCGAAGGTCGCGGGCACATCGCCGGGCTGCATGGGCTTGAGCTCGCGGATGGCGGTCACGCCCAGCAGTTCCTCCAGCAGCGCCACCATGCCGAGCAGCGGCTCCGGCTTGCTGTTGCCGATGTTGTAGAGGCGGTGGCCGCCATCCGCCGGTGGGTGGTCCAGCGCGGCCATGACACCCTGCACAATGTCATCCACGAAGGTGAAGTCGCGCATCATGCGGCCCTCGTTGAACAGCGCGATCGGGCGTCCCTTCAGCATCGCATCCGTGAAGAGCCAATAGGCCATGTCCGGCCGGCCCCAAGGGCCATAGACGGTGAAGAAGCGCAGACCCGTGATCGGTAGCCTGTAGAGGTCGCTGTAGGTCCGGCTCATCACCTCGCCGGCCACCTTGGTGGCGGCATAGAGCGAGGCTGGATGATCCACGCGGTCGGTCTCGCGGAACGGGCCGTCGGTGCGCGAGCCATAGACCGAACTGGTCGAAGCATAGACCAGGTGGCGAACGCGTCCTTCAGCGCGACGCACGGCCTCCAAAATGGAGAGGTGGCCGGTGACGTTGGCCGACGTATAGGCAAAGGGGGCTTCCAGCGACCACCGGACACCCGCCTGGGCACCCAGATGTGCGACCCGATCAATGTCCGGGTTCGCCTGCGCCAGGGCAAGCACCGCCGCAGTGTCGGCCAGGTCGAGCGTCTCAAACAAGAAATGGCCCGGTGGCGCGCGTCCCGTCAGCGCGGCGAGCCGTGCCCGCTTGAGCGCAGGATCGTAATAGGGGTTGAGGTTGTCGATGCCGATGACCCGCTCGCCCCGGGCGAGAAGCGCTTGGCACAGATGTGCACCGATGAAGCCCGCCGCACCAGTGACCAGGATCCTACCCATGAAGCCTCCCGCCTCCTGACCTTCCCTGCGGAGGCGCGCCCTCGTCACGCTGGTCCGCTGGACGTGTCAACATTTCTTGACCGAGCGAGGACCACATGCACCCGGTATCGCCTCGCCGGGGGAAGCTTGCGTTGGGTCGCGGAGCCAGGGCTTCGGCGTGATCGTCTCCCCGGGCCAGTGCATCGGATATCTGGATGTGGGACGCAAGTGGGACGGGCGGCGCAAGCCGCCGCAGTACAAGCGCCTCGACGGACTGCGATCCCCACAGGACCGGAAGGAGGAGGCACGTCGGCACAGAAGCCGTTTGCCGTGCGGTCGTCCTTCCAGCCTGGGCGGGCCGCGTCGTGCAGAAACAAGCAGAGCCCCGAACAAGTCACGAACCCCAGATCCGTGGCAGATGTGCGCCAAGATCCTAGATAACTGGATGAATGACACTGCGCGCGCAGATTTGGTGGCGCTTTGGCTTCGTATGCCCAAGGCATTGTCGGCGCGAGAATGGTAGGGATATACTACGTTGCCGACGGGTCAGGCGATGTGCGCGCTCCGGGTTCGCTGGTTGTTTCTTGAAAGCCATCGGGGCTGAAGGGTTAAAAAATGTCCTCCAAACTTGTTGTTCGGGTCAAGAACGCACGGTACGAACTATATTCAGTTGACGGGCGCGAGAAGAATTTTGTTGCATCATACAAGCAGCGCGGCCTCGGCGTTATCGATGGCAGTGTCGATGCACTGAGCGCTGATCACAAGATCGAAGCCGACAAAATTCTTGCGCAGTTGTCGCAAGTCGAGGGTAGCGAAGAAGGGCAACTGGTGCTTGACATCATCAAGCGCCTGAGTTTGCTGCAACGCTCCATGGGCGTGAACGGCCCCGGCAAGGGAGGCGTTCTCTTCGATGCCTTGGAAGAGAAGCTCCTGACGACATACCGGAAGGTAAAGAGGATGAATTATTTGATCGTGATGCGCGAGAATTCACAATAATATTGCTTTAGAATAGCAGGTCTGGCGCCGCAGCCCCGCGGAGCGTCAGACCTTTCTCGTGCAATGCGGTTAGCGTGTGTTGCTGGGTATCGCGCAAGAGCGGCTACGACGTTCCTGCCAACCTCCAGCCCGGCAGGAGGGAACAATCAGAACACGGCGCGGCGGAAAGGGGGGGGGCGCTACGGGGCGATGAGGTTGCCCTGTTTCTTTTGTCCGCAGAGGCGCCTGCCCTCCGGCTCACCCAAGGCTTCGGCAACCATGCGCCGTTGCCGGGCCAGCCTCCCCGCCCCCTTTCACCAAGCTGACGTCGGCTGCGCTTCCCGGCTGCGATGTCTGATCGAAGCGGTCATGCCGGTCGCGGATCGGAAACCGCCGACGGTGTGGCACAAGGGCGGCCCATGCGCAGGTCCCCGCCGCTCTCGCGCAGCTTCGGGCAGGTCGGCGCAGGCTGCGCGTGGAGCGGTGGGTTGCTCCGTCGAGCTTTCAGGCGATGCGGTTCGGTGCCGGTTCCCCTCAGCCCTGAGGCGAGGCTGATGCCATCACGTCGTCAATCTCAGCAAGCGACAGGGTCAAACGTTCCCTACAGAGCGCAAAATTGTGGGAAATATCTTCATCTCTCAGGACAAGATCTTCTTTGGATTGATCCATGGTGAAGAAACGGAACCCTTCATAACAGGGCCATTTCGACTGAACGACCGGCATAGAACCACATAGGATTGCCTCGAAGAAGCGATAGCTCCAGATTTGGTCGCCATCTGGGCAGAGACTGAAGCGGCTATGAGACAGGAATTTATAGTAATCCTCGTCCCAAACCTTCACCGGAAACGAGCGACCGCGCTTTGAAAATGCAACAAATATATTTGGGGATTTCCCGTCTGTGTTCGGATCAAAAGCCGTCGCAAAGTCCGCACTTGACGAGACGTTCAAGATGCGAAGGGCACCCGCCATTTTTGTCTCGTGCCAGTTCGAGAGGGTCGCTTTCCGGCCCCAGTGACTCAGACCAATAAATCCGAAGTCAATATGCCTGCGATCTGTCCACAAACTGCGGCAATGATCTACAATTTCATGCGGCAAAATCAGCGGACGCGAGATATCTCCGACAGTTGTTGCTGGCGCCAGAGTATCAATTGTGATGAAATCTCGCTTGGTGTTGGCGCCCTCGACAGTCTGAATCGGCGCCTTGAAGTATTTTTGCAGATGATTAATGCCTGCGGCGTGGCTTTCTGCGACTGACACAGGCCGCGTACCTTCCGCCAGAGCGTGAACGAGGCGCCAGTGCTGTAGGTGGTGCATGCTCAGACCGATTGATACAGGTTTTTGCATTACCGCGCTTCAGCCCCATGCAATGACAATCGACAGTAGCAGCAGTTTTCTACGCCGCCAAATTCAGACCAGCTCCATGGGACCAAGGCAACGGTCATCGAGCAGAGGCCAGGAGCGTCGCGGATTCCCAGAGGCGCAGGCCGCGCCAGGTCATGGTTTCTTAAGGCTGCTCCTGAAGCCTGCCTGCGGCGAGGGGACCGCTGCGAGACGTCGCGCCTGAGAGGATCGTCGCCGGCGGCCACCTGTTTGAAACGACTGATATTGTTGATAAAATATCCCGCAAGATTGGATTGCCGGTAACGGGTCCGATGGACGCGGCGCTGGACCTGGCGGTTGCCCTCGCCCTGGAGAAGCAGGCTGCGGATGCCGTATTCCGGGGGCCGCAGAGGGATGGCCGGGATGGGCCCCGTAGGCGGCGCGCGGCCCGGAAAGGATTTTCGCGAGGCTCCGCCAGGCGACGGTGTTGTTCGGCTGAGAGAGATCGCGGTTTGGCTTCTGCCATGCCATCGTTGGCGAAGGGCGTTCGGCCGGAATCTGCCCCAGGTGAAGCGGCTGAAACCTTCGGGGGACTGCCCCGAAAGAGCGGGGGAAGCGACACCCATGCAAGGCGGCATCTTACCTGACGGTCAAGACGGTCAACCGGCAGGAAGCCGCCTCCGGAAAGCGGTAAGCCCCAAGCGGCGACGGGCCTGCGCCGAGCACGGCGTGTGCGAGCCTGGCGTGTCGCAGCGAAAGGCCTGCGCGGTGCTGGGGCAGCACAGTTCGGTCACGTGCCCCCCGCCTGCTGGGAGCCTCCGTTTGAGACGCGAGCGGATGCCGCGGCGGCGAGCCCTCAATAGGCCACGCAACTCGCGACCAAGGCTGTTGGCAAGGTCCCATCCCGATGGCGACCGAAGCGCTGCAGGAAGCTCTCCGGTAGGCGCCGGTCGGCCAGACCGCCTTCGCTCATGGTCGCAGCCGCCTCAACCCAACGGCGGTCGCCCGTGACGAGCGCGCTGCCGAGCAGCGCCTCGATCGCACGGGCGTAGTTGACGTCCTTGCGGCCTCCCGACTCCCGGAGCATCCGCGTCGATCCGGTGCGGTCGATGATTCCTTCGGCGCTCAGTCGTCCGACATACCAGTCGAGACCGCGGCGGAGCGACACCAGGACCTCAGCGCGCAGCGGATCCCGGGGATCGGCCGCAACCAGGTACTGCAGCTGGAAGACCATTCCGAAGACATGATAGCCCACATCAAATCCGCCCCGCTCGGGGAAGGCGCCATCGGGCATTTGTTGCCCCAAGCCCTGTCGCGCATTCGCCGCCGCGCGCTCCCGCAGGCTCGGGTCGCCGAGGACGAGGAAGGCGGTTTCGAAGAGAGAGGCCCGCATCCAGGTCCGATGCGTGAATGCACGGTTCGAACGGCTGGCCCGCGCGAAGATCTGGTCCGACGCCAGCCAGTCAAGCCGCAAGGCGAAAGCCTGACGCCGCGCCTCTGTTGCGCCGGCAGGGTCGAGCACCATGGCCAGGGCGACCGAGTCGAGAAAGCGCGACGTCTGATGGGTGGCGTCAGCGGAGCGTTCCGGCGGCTGCGCCAGGCCCCAGTCGATGATGCGCCATCCCAGAGCCACCCACTCCCGGTTCGATGAGAGGAGGCCACGACGGATCCAGGTCAGGCCGACGGTTTGCGCTTCGAGCTCGAACTTGGCCTCGGTGTTGCCGGCCGCCGCGCCAGTCGCGGTGGGCTGACGTCGTGGCTGGTCAGGGCTGAGCAGCGTGGCGAAGCAATCATCCAGCAGATAGCGCCGGAGCGCGGCGGCGCGCTCGGCCTCCGTCGCCGCCGCGGGCAAGCCAAACGACGCTATCAGCAGGAGGGTGGCAAGGCAGTGCAACAGCCAGCGGGGCCAGCTCACCACCAGCCGCCCGGCGATGCGAAGTGGTGACCCTTTCCTGGGCCAGCCGCATCGGTCGCGCGTGAAGCTCATCATGTGTTCAAGCCGCTGCTGATGTTGGTCGTTTCCATGCATCTGATCTCGAGGCAGTGCTCACAAAAGGCGCGCCCTGTCTGCCCTGAATCCGTCAAGAGGGCCAGCGCGGTAGGGCCGAACCTTTGGCTTTTCGCGTTCGGAGCAAGGATGCCAGGCGAAAGGAACGCGGCCTGCGGACCAGGCGGATGGCGCGCCCCAACACCCGCTGCAGGACCGAAATCAGCCCGACCTGCAGAAGTCCGGTGCAGCGTCTCAAAGGATCACTACGCCCAAATGTCGATTGACCGCGGCGACATCCGCTTCACCCGTTCAGTTATGCAACGAGCTAAGCGTAATCAGAGTAGGATTTCACTTCCACGATATCAGAGCCAAACATCTGGTTGAGATCTAACTTCAGCTTGGCACGACGATCATTGGTGAAATACACGGCGCGCGCCAATTTGATGAAGGTTTCGCCAAAATCCTTGCTGCGCTCGCAATCGCGAATATCATCTTCGATCACCCACAACTCAAGATTGACCGCAGCCAATGCGTCGATGGTTGGCTTGAAGCTGCCATCACGATCAAAGCCGATTTGCTTCAGGATACCGTTCAACAAATCCAGCTCATGCATGACCGCGCGCACCTTGGCCGGGTCAGAGATCCGATCACGCTTGATTTCCAAGATTGTGATCTTATCAATCAATTCACCAAAAGAAACCGGCGTCATGATTGTCTGTGCTGAGGCTGCCTTGCTCGACATCTCTTGATTTGCTCCAGCTGGAATTACGAGCCCAAGCCGCCTTATGAAACGCGATCAAGCATTTGTCAACGGAGGCGTATCAATCATGCAGAACCTTTTGCAGAAATACCTTCATGACTTCGCGCTCGCCATTCAGATAAGATCTAATCTTCCCAAATTCGAGCTGCGCCGACAGTTTTCGTAGAAACTGCCGGGTCATGTGAACCTTTGGAGTCACGACGCATTCGGCATAGCCAATGCGGCGGTACAACTCGTCAATCTTCGAGGTCACCACACTGCTTCGCAGGCTGAGGCCGATGCAAGGCGTATCCGCGGTCAGTCCGAGAATGCAGCCGTGATAGCGCTCGCTCACGACAAACGCATAGTTGGCAGCGGCTTCCTGGAACTTTTCAGCAGAATCGAAAAAGACCACGTCCGTGCCAAAGACTTCGTCGAAGCCGCTCTGGCGGTCGGTCACCGGGTTGACCGAGGCGATCATGTCCGTCTTCGGGACATACAGGCGGTGCATGATGTCGTCGTAAACGGGCCTCGTTCCGCCCACGAGCTTGCCCGGCAGCCACAGGATGCCGCGCCTCTCCTGGCCCGAGGGGGTTACCTCGCGCGTCGGTCCGTAGAGCAGGATGGGGTCCATCACGATGGTCGCATCGGGGCGGATCGGCGTGACCGCCGCCAGGGAGTATTCATCCCGAACCGAGACAGCCTTGCATTTTTCAAGGAAGGGCTGCGATGCCAGCGGCGTCTCGCCGGCCGCTCCGACCCCAACCGTCACCACCGGCAGCCGCAGACCGGCCACCCATTCGGAATCATTCAGCGGCCGATGCGGCGCAGAGAAAAGCCCCCCGCCCCCCACCAACAGCATGTCGAAGCGGTTGATGTAGTCGTGATCAAAAGCGCCATCGGCCGGGCCGGCCACGTGATTCCGGCTGGGATAAGCGGTCCCGCGCGCCGAAGGCGACACGGACGTAACCTCTACGTCAGGGCGCGCCGCGCGGACAGCGTCCGCAAGAGCCTCCGCTTGGAACATGTCCCCAACATTGCCGTTGGCATAGGCTCCAAGGCAAAGCACGCGACGCAACATGTCCCCTCCCAATCCCCGCCCAAATGCACGACGGTCTCGGTCCCATTTTTATCAACAAGGCGAAAACGACGCTTCCCGCGAGACACTATCTCACACCAAGGGCCGACCTGTCTCTGATATCGACCGGCAGCCCAAGCTGGCCCATTTCAGAGAGGACATGTTGCAACACGCGGTCGAAATCCAGTTCCGCGATGCAGCGGCAGCGGCCTGCCACAAAGGTTTCCTTGCCAGCGGGCGTCACTTCGCAGGGCGCGCAGTCCTTGCTGATGGCGAGGAATGTGCTTTTCGGCCCAAGCGGCCCGCGTGTGGCGGGGTTTGTTGGCCCAAACAGGGATGTCAGCGGAATCCCCAGCGCATTGGCGATGTTCATGAGGCCGCTGTCGTTTGAAATGAAGTACGAACACGTCAGCATCTGCTGCGTCATCTCCGCGATCGAGCCGCCTGTGAGATCCAGCGTGCCCTCCACATATTCAGGCTCGATTCCGAACGAGGCCACCTCGTAGCCGCGGCTGATGAGCGCTTCCGCCAATTCCTGGTACCGAGGCCAGCGCTTGCTCGTCCAGAACCCTTCCTTCGAGCCGCCATGCAGGCCGATCCGACGCCCGTCCTTGGGTGGCGAATACTTGAAGTCCCCAACGTAATACCCGTTGATGTCGGCTTCATCGTAGTCGATCCGCAACAGGTGCTTGGCCGCTTCGAGGTTGAAGATCGTCTCGTGGAACGGCCCCGCGGGCTCAAAGCGCCGCCAGGAGCGTGACGAGATGACCCGGCGCCCGAGGAAGCGGACCGGCGCGTCGCCAAAGCAATGCGTCAGGAAGACCGTATCATAGTGCTTGCGCAGGACGTTCTGCTTCAGTGAGAACGTGGCGTTCACGTAGTCGGAGTGATGCAGGAGGAACAGACTGTTCCGATGATCCTCAGCCACAACGACGTCCACCTTGCGGCCAAGCCGCCGGGCAATGTTGCGAACCATCGGCCCGGCATGCAGCATGTTGCCGATGCCGGAACCGGCACCGATGAGGATCTGGTGGCCGAGGGTGGAGACCAGGCCATGCACCCCGCGGCGTTGCGTATCGTAGGCATAGCGCCCGGAGTTGGCCGACGCCCCATCCACCAGCGACGCGTGATAGGCATCGTCGCTGTAGATGCGATGCAGCTCGGCCGCCCAGGCGGCGGGCTCTTCCGGCAGGATGACACCGGACTCCCGCAGCAAATACGGCACATTGCCACGGTCCGAACCCAGCACCGGCTTGCGGTAACGTTGCGCCTCAATGCAGACGCGGCTGAATGTCTCGACGAAACGGTAGCTTGGAACCGCGACCACGCGCGCCCGATGGTAGAGCAGCTCGATCCTGTCGGTGCGGGGCAGGACCCGGAAGTTGCTGAGCATCGCGGCCTGGATGGCGGCCTGGGCCTCGGCGGCATCCGTCTGGCTTGCTATCGCCACGAAGGTGACGGATGGCACCAGCTTGGCCACCTCGAGAAGCAGGCCAAAGCCCTTGTTGTGCGCCGCGTTCACCAGCAGGACGAAATCGGCGAGGTCACCGAACAACGCCTGGGCGTCGGCCTCAAGCGCTTCGGTCTGCGCGGCGTCCACATCCCGCGGGAGCGAATAGAGGACAGGCGTGCGGCACTGAAACGCCTCCTCCAGGACCTCACGCGTGAATAGCGAGTTGCTGTAGACCGTCGCAGCCCGCTGCAGCACGTAGCGGAAGGTGGGCTTGGGGATGGGACCGCGGTCCAGATCGTCGAAGAACTGAGGATTCTCGTCGGTCAGCCCCAGGCAATCGCGCCAGAAATGCACGCCATAGACGAAGGGGATGTTCAGATAATTCAGCGCGGTGGCGACCTGGAACCCCAATCCCGAAAGCACATGCACAAGCGCGGGGCGGCGTTCGATAAAGAAACGCCGCAGGGCCTGCGGCGACTCGTCCACGAACGCAAAGTTGCGCCCACCTTCGACGCCGCTTTCTCCGACCCGTTCCGGACGTGTGCCGGCAATCAGGACGTCATGGCCCATGCCCTCGTAGTGCTCGGCCATGCTGTCGAGGAACTGCTCACCACCGCCGAATTTGACAATGCCGTGCCTGGAAACGGCGATGACGAGGCCAGCACGGTGATCCCGGGAGGCCCCCATCGCTGCGTCCGCCACGCCTTCGGCGGCCGCCGTCGTGTCGACCGTCGCCACCACCGGCGCGACGGCGGACAGAGTGGGGACGAGCGAGGACGTGTCCCCGATGATTTCGCTGTCAACGAGGTTGCGCAGCAGATCGCGCCGCCAGATCTCGACGGTTCCCCCCGCCGCGTTCCGGGCTATGATCCGCCCGCACCACCGCGGCGCCTGGTAGCGGCAGAGCTGCAGCCATTCCACGAGATCCGCGTCTTGAGCGGCGGCGTCGAGCACGATCCACTCCGAGGGGAGGGCTGCGAACCACGCCGCGAGATCCGTGCCTTCGGGCAGCGGCTCGCGAACCAGCTCCGCGCCGTCGAGCGTGCAGCGCATGCCGTGAAGGGAACCGCCCACCAGCCGCGCTTCGCACAGTGTGACGTCAGTGTCGTCGCCATCATCCTCGACCAGGTTGCGCAGGGCCCGCAGATGGAACTGCGCCCCCTGGTGCGTCGGAGCCAGGGCATAGACCTGCTCCGCGAGGGTCAGGGCCTCCCTGACGCGGTTGAGCGCCAGCAAGACGCGCCCGCGCGTCATCAGGCCGTCCACCCCCTCAGGCTCCTCAGCGACGGCGCGGTCCGCGTGGGTCAGGGCCAGGTCCACGCGATTCATCTCGAGATAGATCTGGGCGATGCGCGAATGGCTGCGCGCGGCGTATCTCGGATCGAGTTCGAGCGCCTTCTTCCAGGATTCGACCGCATCCAGCAGCAGCGCTTCGCGGGCGGCAGGAACCTCCATGCGGGAAGCCATGCGCCGCTGCGCGACAGCCTGCTCGAACCAGTACCGGCCGACATCAGGCTTGGCGGCGATCGCACGCCCGATGAACTCCACCGCTTCCTCGTTGCGGCTCTCCCGTGTCAGGGCGACGCCGGCATAGAGGTTGGCCTCGGGGTCGGCCGGGAGATCCTCCGCCAGACGGCTGAGCAGCTTGGCCGCAGCCCCGGTTTCATTGGCGTAGATCTGGGCCCGGCCAAGCAGGACCAGCGCCTCGCGCCGGTGGGCCGCTGACACTCCCAGGCCAAGGCCGAGCTGAACCAGTTCCGGCCAGTTGCGATCGCGGTGCCCTGCCTTGATCCGCTTCAGGATCACCTGCTCCTCGAGCTTGTTCCAGGCAGCAGCGAGATGCTCGACCGGAAGGTCGTCAAAGGCCGCTGCGATTGCGCGCAGCGTGGCTGCGGGCAAGGGAGCGCCCTTTGCCAGAGACCCCAGGGCGAGCTGGCCGGCGGGTTGTGGCGCCTGCGGTTGTGACGAAGGGTGGCGCGTGGTTGGGCTGGCGTTCTGTCCCTCTGACGCGCCGGCGGGGCGCCTCGCACCTGCGCCCTGCGGCAGGTGACTCCAATTCGCGCTCAAGGTCAGGCCAAGCGACGGCATCCCGGGGAGAAACTGCAGGCAGAGGAAGACCTCGCCCTGGCCTTCCCGAAGTTCCTGCGTGTCCACCTCACACCGGAACTTGCGCGGAACCTTGTCGAACTCGACAGAATTCTTGAGCTTCTTGAGGAAGACGACGCGATCGGCGGAGGCGCCGTGGACGATGGCGATCCACTCGATCGGCGGCGGGACGGAGGGCATCGCCGCCAACTCGATGTCGAACGTGAGGATCTGCTCCCCCTCATGCGCCTCCGGCGGCGGCAGGGGCCATAACAGGCGCGAAACGGCCTCACAACGCGAAAAATCCGCCTTGATGGTCCAGTTGGCGCCCGACTGGATCGAAACCTCAGCAGCGGTCGCGTCCGCGCGGTTTTTCCAGACCGCAATCCAGGGCGTGTCAGAGATTTTAAGCGAAACAGCCATTAATCTTTGGCTCCTGTTTCTGCGGCGCTACCAGCCCGATTCTACAGCGCGAGGCACCGGAACGACAGGGGGGATGACCGAAACTGCGCCAGACGAAGATAGATCCAGTCGAGCGTGCGTCTTCATCGCGAGGCGCGAAGCATTTGACCTTGCGGTGGGCACGGGCAGTGGAGTGCGGGGGAAGCGCCACTCACTTCGCGGCCACGTGGCAGCGCTGTTGCGGAGCGCCTTCCTCGCGGAGACGGGCATGAAGGGTCGGAGGGCTCGGCCATGACGTCGCCGGGCTCATCCTGGCGAGTAACTGACCAATGCGCTACGCTTGATCGTGCGGCCTCCCCGGCGGGCGGGCGAGTTCAGATTGCGGCTGAGGCAGTAGCGTTCATGCGGCCTGGTAAAGGAAGCGAGCACCATGTCCAAAGACAATACTGAGTTGACCCGCGTTGTAGCCTTCGTACCGCAAAAAGATATCACTGCATTTCGCCGGAGCTGCCGCAAGGTAGGCCTGGCTGGCCGCGCATTTTATCTGGATGATTTCAAGGACAGGTGCAAAAAATTACTCTCTCTTACACGCTCCGAAAACTCAAGATGGTTGATTCTTGATGGAATGCGCCCGATCGCGGGACTGCAAAGTCTCAGATCGCAGATGCAGAGCATTGCCATCAGCGCCGAGGGTACTGCCCTCTATATGATCGCAAACCGAGAAAGCCGCCTTTTCCTATACCAAATGATTAAGATGGCGGCAGAGTCCAAGGTCGAATCATGGTCGGCCCTTGTCCGAGCGGCTTATGACGCGGAACGGAAAGCCGGGAGGTCCATCGGCGAGGTCAATGATGGCGGTGGCGTGGTGGATGCCGGCATTCCAGCCCCAGCGGAAAACCAAGAGGACCTCCCTGCCCTTAGCTCACAACCGCCGGAGCCCACAGCTCAGCAAGTAAAGACGCTTTTGCTGAAATGGTCAGCAGAGGCGGAAGAAGCGGGCAAGCCGGCTGAGGCGGCGGTCTATTTTGCCAAGGCCGTGGATCATGGATATGATGACCCTGCGGCACCGTATCAACTTGCAAAGTTATATTTACGGGCCGAACAGCCGGCGGCCGCCGGCCGAGCACTGCGCCGCCTGTTGGGCAAATCGCTCGTCCAGGACAGCGAGGCCCAAACCATTCTGTTGACCAGTGCTAAAATGGCCGGTGACGTGCAGAGTGCGCGCCAGATTGCGGAACGCCTTCTCAAGCTGGGCGAGCCATCTGGCGTGGCCTATGCACGCAGCGTCTTGTTCGAACTCGATCTTGATCGCCGTGCAGCAGAAGCCGGCTTCGCGGATGAAGCACGGCCGGGATTGTGGTGGATGGCCGGGCCCTATCCGGGCAATTTTGGCGATATCTTGAATCCCTATGTCGTTGAGAGACTGTCCGGCATCCCCCCGAAGCGGGCTCGAGCGGGCAGCGGGATTCTGGCGATCGGCTCAGTCATCAAGTTCGCGCGCCACGGGACGCAGGTCTGGGGTACGGGAACGCCCCGAATGACCGACAAACTGGATCCGAACGCGAACTACCGTGCCGTACGGGGCCCGATGACCCGCGATCTGGTCTTGAAGTCAGGCGGGCAAGCACCGGAAATCTACGGTGATCCTGCGCTTCTTCTGCCTTTGATATTCAAGCCAGCCGTTGAGAAAAAACACCGGTTAGGCTTGATCAGGCACTATAGCCATATCCCGATCCCGCTCAAACTGCAGAATGTTCATGATATTTCTATCTTGCGGGTCGGATACGACGATATTGAAGAATTCATCTCGGAGATGATGGCGTGCGAACGGATATTGTCTACCTCCCTCCACGGACTTATTGTTGCCCACGCGTATGGAATACCAACCCGATGGTGCGATATGGGCAAGATGGGCCGGCGTGTCGCGGGTGACGGCATAAAATTCCATGACCATTACGCCACCCTGGGCATTTCGACCGAGGGGCCACTCGATCTCTCCGCCTTTGACGTCATCAGCGACCAGCTTGCAGAGTTGTGTACAGAGGTTGCCACCAAGCCCGTGAACGCGGACAAGTTGCTCGAGGCGGCGCCATTTGCCGTATTGCCGTCAATTCTGGCCGCCGCACGTCATCTGACCATTCCTGAGGCTCTCTCCCGGACAGCTGACCGTCTGCTTGGCACGCCGGCATGACGTGCCTGGCAGGGCCACCTTGCGTTTTGTTGAACGTTGCACACGACGGTACGGGCGAGGCGGCCAGCGAGGCGATGCAGGGGAAATCGCGCACAAGGTGTGTTGGCGGGGGGTGAGCTCGATGCAGCATGGCTTGCCGACATTTGAGGCTCGGGTCCCGACAACCAATTGGATCCGAGCGGAGGGGAATGAAGCTGGACGGGGCGGAGGTCCCGCCATGCCCAGCGGCAAGCCGCTTTCCCTGATCTCGCCCATGCACAGGCGGGGGCGTTCGTCCCCCATGCACAAAGCCCAGGCGAGCGAGCACCGGGTGCCGCGCTGATGCTCCTTGGACGGGACCACCCGCCCGGGCGTGGCTCGCCCTGCCCTCGACGCGCTCCCGGAAATAGGATGCCGCACAACGCGACGCACCACCGCCAATGGTGTCTTCTGCGTCGGTGAATAAGTCCTGCGCTCGACCAAGAAGGGAGGTACCGGAAGCTCGTATTTTGAATTAATCTAAAGTTAAAGATCCGCCCTATGCCGCTGACAAACGCGTGTGATCAGATTAGATTTCCCCACTCGGGCGCCATGATTGCAGCCGTCGCATGGAGGATGAATTGGATTACACATTAATGGATCTGGATCGCATGGTCCGCACCATTTGGGGCGAAGCGCGCAGTGATCCCCCCGAGGTATGGGAAGCGATTGCGAAGGTGATCATCACGCGTGCCAATTGGCCCACTCGAGCCTGGTGGGGTTACAGCATCGAAGAGGTATGCACTTCCCCCTGGCAGTTCTCGTGCTGGAACCCAAATGATCCCAACCAGCAGAAATTGAAAAATGTTTCGCCTCGCGATAAGCGCTATGCCGCCATTGAGAAAATTTGCCTTAAATTGCTTAATGAGGAGAATGCGCCGTCTACTGATGATGCAACCCATTATTGCAAAAATTCGGCAAAACCAGTTTGGCGTAAAAACGTAGAGCCGCTGTACTCGGTCGGAAATCTCGTTTTCTTCAAAATCTCGCCGAGTGTGGGCCAGTCGGATCGCACGGACTAGGCATCGCGCACGATTGGAGGATGCCGGTCGCGGTGGTCCGTTTGGGCGCCGCCCCGCTCGTCATCGTGTTTGCGAATCGGCCCAGGCTGGCCGGAACCTTTCGTCTTGGGTCCGGCGCGCGCCTCAAGAGGGCCGGTCAGCAGGGGAGGTTAAGACGGAGGGGACGGCCCGCTCCGGCGCGGAGTGATCGCCTTGCCGCAGCGGCGGGCCCCATGGCCACGGCCGTCACAGCCATGCGGATCACACGACGCCCGTTGAACAGCTCTGCCCCGTGGTGCGCCGGGCGTCCGGCGCTTGGGCATCACCGCTGCGCCCAGGGCGTGGTCTGCCACAGCGCGCGGTAGCGCCGCTCATCCGCACGCAGGCGTGCGAACCAGGCCTCGCCGGATTCATGCCGCACCAGCAGCGAGCGCGCCTCGATCGCGCGGATGAATTCGGGGTCCTTCGCGATGTCGTCGGTCGCTTCGCGGAAGCGCGAGACGATGTGGGCGGGCGTGCCCACGGGCATCACCAGGCCACGCTCGGAGGCCATGGTCACGTCAATGCCCTTTTCCTTCAGCGTCGGGAGGTCGGGCGCGAAGCGGCTGCGCTCGTTCGCTGCCAGGGCCAGCAGGCGCATGCCGTCATTGTTGGTGAGCACGTAGCCGAGATTCAGCCCGCTCGCGACCAATTGCCGGCCGATGATGGCGGTGCGGATCGGCGGGTCGCCCTGGAAGACCACGTGGTTGAAGCGGATGCCCGTCGCCTGCGCCAGCAGCACGATCAGCAGGTGGTCATCCGTGCCGATGCCGGGCGAGCCGAAGCTGATGCTCTCCGGCTCGCGCCGGGCGGCGGCAAACAGCTCCTCGATGGTCTGGTAGGGGCTGTCGGCGCGGACCGAGATGGCGGACGGGTCGCCCACGATATTGCCGATGGGGGCGAAGTCATCGAGCTTGAATTGCGCCGTGCGCTCGATGGGAATGGTCAGCAGCCCCGGCATGTTGGTGGTGCCGATCACCGTGCCATCGGTCCGGCCGCGCGCGATGGCGGCCAGGCCCACCTCGCCCCCCGCGCCGGGGCGGTTCGCGACGACCACGGTGCCGCCGATGCGCGGCTCCAGGAAGCGGGCATAGAGACGTGCATCCACATCCGTCGCACCGCCGGGCGTGAAGCCCACGATGATCTCGATGGGTCGATCGGGCCGCCAGGATTGCGCAAGTGCGGGCGTGGCCAGCGCGGTGGCGAAAAGCGTGCGACGAAGCATCACGAGTTTCCTTCCTTGAGCCATTTGATGAGGCGTGAAAGCCCCTCGCGCATCTCCACTTCCGGCTTCCAGCCGATGGCGGAGAACGCCTTTTCATGCGCGATGCGGAAGGCGCCGCCCGAGGTCAGCCGCACCTTGCCCGCCGTCTCGCCCACGAAGACCGGCGCTGGGCCGCCGCCGGCAAGTTCCGTCACCAGCTTCACCAGTTCGAGCGTGGTGATCGGCGCGGGGCCGGAGGTGTTGACGGCCACATTGTTCGCCGCACTCTCGAAGGCCATGCGGTTGGCGCGCGCGAGATCACCGACATAGACGAAATGCTTGGTCTCGCTGCCATCGCCGAAGATCTCCGGCGGCTCGCCGCGCGCGAGCTTGTCCAGCGTCTCGATGATGTAGAGCGCATTGGCGGCGCGGTGGTGCTGCCGCTCGCCATAGACGGTGGAATAGCGCAGCACGACATGCGGCAGTTGGCGCTTGGCCGTATAGGTGCGGCAGAGCTGCTCACCGATGATCTTGGTCGCGCCGTAGATGATGGCCGCCGGCGGCGCCCCCTCGCTGTAGAAGGGCGTGCCCTCCACGAGGTCGCCCTTGATGCCGGGGCCGTAGCCATAGACCGCGTTGGAGGAGGCGAAGACCACCTTCTTCACACCGCGTGCCACGCTGGCTTCCAGCGCGTTCTGCACGCCGCGGATGTTCACATCGAGGCCGCCCCAGGGGTCGCGGTCCATGTTCAGCGTCATGTAGGCGGCCAGCAACAGCGCGCCATCCGCGCCCTCGAGCGCGGCCAGCAGGTCGCTCATGCGCATCACGTCGCCGCGGATGATCCTGAGGCGCGGATGGTCCTTGAGGTGCGCCACGGCGCTTTCCGCACCCATCGAGAAATTGTCGAAGAGCCGCACCTCGGCAGCGCCCGCATCGAGCAATTCGCCCGCCGTCGCGGAGCCGACCAGGCTGCCGCCGCCGATGATGACAAAACGCGACCCGGCGATGGGGACGGACGCCATGCTGTTCCTCCAAGGTGATTTCTTGGGCGCAGCATGCGGCCGGGTTCGGCACAGGACAACCCGTCAGCGGCGGGGCGGGCCCGGCCATTCGATCGGCGGCAGCACGCCGACCGGGAAGCGTGCCATGGTGACCCGGCGGTTGCGCAGCTCGAGCGGCAATTCCACACGCGGCGGCCCGCCCTCCGGCGGCACGCGCGCGCTGAGCAGCAGGCCCGCGCGCAGCACGCCCACCATGTTGGGCGCGACCAGCCCGGCGGTCACCAGGGCGTTCAACCCCTCCTGCACGCCCACCAGGGTGAGCGTGCCACGCCCTTCCGGCTGGAGCTGCGCGTCCAGCGTCAGGGTGGCGCGGAGTTGCGCCACCGCCTCGCCCAGCCGCGCTTCGGCATGGCCGATGCTGAGCGCGCCGCCGGCCGCACGCCATCCGGCCGCGCTGAGACCGGGCGGGAGGTTGAGCTTGCCGGTCACCTGGACACTGTCGAGCCGCGGCAGCCGCGCCGGCACCAGCCCCGCCGCGCGAATGTCGAAATCGGTGCCGAAGAGGTTGAGCGCCAGGCTCTGCACCGCGAGATCTTCGCCCAGCCGCAGCCCATCGCCCTCCAGCGTGCCGCCCTGGCCGTCCAGGCGCAGCCGGGCCACGAGCGAGCGGCTTTGCACCGGCACAGCCCCGCGCGGCAATATCATGTGCTGCGCGCCGGTCAGTTCCAGCCGCAATTGGCGATGGTCCTGTGGGAACAGGCCGAGCGTCGCCGCCGCCGATTGCCAGCCCACGCCGTTGGGCGCCTGCACCGACAAGCTGGGGAGCTGGAGCACGGCGCCCAGCGGGAAGCCGGCGCGTTCGGGCGTGCCGTGGCGGACCTGCCAGCCCTCGGCACGGCGCGCCTCGCTCCAGCGGGCGAGTTCCACCTCCAGGCGGCGCGTCGCCTCCTGCCAGGTCCAATAGAGGCCGCCGGCCGCGGGGATCAGGGCGAGGAGGAGAAACGCCCACCATTTTCTTGCCATGCGGGCAGGGTTAAACATCACCCACCGGTTTCGCAAAGGCTCTCACGCGGTGCAGGACTTGCCGCCGGATGCCATCAGGCATCCTGCTCTCCCCCTCGATGCCGACGGGCATCTCTACGTCTTTGCCTATGGCTCGCTGATCTGGCGGCCGGGCTTCCCGCATCTGGGGCATGAGCCCGCCTTGCTGCGCGGCTATCACCGCCGCTTCTGCCTCTGGTCCCGGCATTATCGCGGCACGCCCGAGGTGCCGGGCCTGGTGCTGGGCCTGGATCGCGGCGGCGCCTGCCGGGGCGTCGCCTTCCGCGTGGCGCGGGCCGAGGCGCCCGCCGTGCTGGACTACCTGGAATCCCGCGAGAACCCGAATGGCGAGAATGTCTATCACCGCCGCCTGCTGAAGCTGCGCCTGGCCTCCGGACGCGAGGTGCGCGGCATCAGCTATGTCGCGGATCGCAGCCACCCCGCCTATTGCCGCCCCTGCGAGCAGAGCACGGCCGCCACCATCGCCCGCGGCGCCGGCAAGACCGGGACGAACCGGGAGTATCTGGAAAACACCGCCCGGCAGCTCTCCGCCATGGGCCTGACCGACCCGCGGCTGGAGCGGCTGGTCCGCCTCGTGATGGCAAGGCCTGATTAAGCTTTCGGCCTGATCCTGCCTGCCGCAGGAGGATCAACCATGACGGCGGATTTGCAGGAGGAGGTGCGCGAGGCCCGGATGCGATGCGCGCGGCACCTGGCCGAACTCCACCGGCTGCATCTGGCCATCCTGGCGGAAGGGCGCGGCCTGAAGCGCTTCACCGCCGCCGGCCGCTCGAGCGCCGAGATCGAAATCACCGCCGAATTGCTGGAGCAGTATCTCTCGGCCACCGACGCCTTCCTGGAGAACATGCGGGGCCGGATGGAGGCGCGCCTCGGCCTGCTGCGTCGGGGCGAACCGCTGCTGGATGGGCGGCCGGAGGACGCACCCGGCCATGGCGGCTTCTGGCTCAGCTTCTCCCGGCTGTGCGCCGTGCTCCGGCGCGTCTCCCGCCGGGCGGAGATGTAGCGCTTGCAGCCCTGGCGCGGGGCGCCGTAACCCTGGCGCAAAGGGCGTGGGGGAACGGAAATGCCGCATGGACCGACGGAGACCGGCCTTGTCACGGTCCGCGAGGCCACATTCGCGCTGATGCGCGAACTCGGCATGACCACGGTCTTCGGCAATCCGGGCTCGACCGAGCTGCCCTTCCTGGATCGCTGGCCGGCGGATTTCACCTATGTGCTGGGGCTGCAGGAAACCGTCGTGGTCGGCATGGCGGATGGCTATGCCCGCGCGACCGGCCGCGCCGCCTTCTGCAATCTGCACTCGGCGGTGGGCGTGGGGCATGCGGCCGGAAACATCTTCACCGCCTTCCGCAACCAGGCGCCGCTGGTCATCACGGTCGGCCAGCAGGCGCGCTCCCTGCTGCCGGGCAACCCCTTCCTCGGCGCCACCGAGGCCGCGAACTTCCCGCGCCCCTATGTGAAATGGAGCATTGAGCCGGCGCGCGCCGAGGATGTGCCGGCGGCCATCGCCCATGCCCACCGCATCGCCATGCAGCGCCCCTGGGGGCCGACGCTGGTGAGCATCCCCATGGATGACTGGGGCGTGCTGACGCGCCCCGTGCCGTCCCGCGTGGTGAGCGTGGATGTGGCGCCCGACCCGGCCCTGCTGGATCGGCTGGCCGAGGCGCTGGCCCGTGCGGCGCGGCCGGTCTTCGTCGTCGGACCAGAGGTGGACCAGGAGGGGGCCGGGCCTGCCCTTCTGGCGCTTGCCGAACACGCCCGCGCGCCCATCCTGACCAGCCCCTTCGCCAGCCGCGTCGCCTGCCTGGAGGATCATCCGCTCTTCCAGGGCTTTCTCGCGGCCGCGCCCAATGCGGTGGCGGCGGGGCTGGCCGGGTATGACCTGGTGGTCGTGATCGGCGCGCCGGCCTTTACCTTCCATGTGGCCGGCGAATGCGCGGTGTTCCATGACGGCACGCCGGTCTTCCAGCTCACCTCGGATGGCGAGGCGGCGGCGGCCGCCACCTCCGGCACCGCCATCCTGGGCAGCATGCGCCTGGCCCTGCCCGCGCTGCTGGAACGCATGCCGGCCACGCGCCGCGCCGGGCCCGCGCCGCGCCCGCCCGCGCCCCAGCCCGAGGCGGCGCTGCCGCTGCCGGCGGAATACCTCTTTGCCGCGCTGCACACCGCCATGCCGGAGGGCGCGATCGTCGTGGAGGAAGCGCCCTCGCACCGGCCGGCCTTGCAGCGGCATTTGCCCATCACGCGCTGGGGCGGCTTCTACACCATGGCGAGCGGGGGCCTGGGCTATTCCCTGCCGGCCGCGGTCGGCGTCGCGATGGCACATCCCGGCACACGCGTGGTGGCCGTGATCGGCGACGGCTCAATGATGTATTCCATCCAGGCGATCTGGAACGCAGTGCAGGCGCGGCTGCCGCTCACCATCATCGTCGTCAACAATGCGGGCTATGGCGCGATGCGGAGTTTCTCCCGCGTGCTGGGCGTGGAGGGCGCGCCGGGGATCGAGCTGCCGGGGCTGGATTTCGTGAGCCTCGCCGCCGGCCAGGGCTGCCCGGGCCGGCGCATCGAGACCGCCGAGGCGCTGCATGCCGGCCTCGCCGCCGCCTTCGCGAGCGATGGCCCGATGCTGCTGGACGTGGCCGTGGACCACGCCATCCCCCACCTCTACCACAAGGGCAAGTAGATGATGGGCCGCCGCTCGCTCCTCGCCGCCACCGCAAGCGCTGGCCGTGGCTGAAACACCCGCTCGTCGGCGCGGATGACGGCCGCACAACACGGATGAACAAGGCCGCATCCCTCGGCATCGTCGTCGAGATTCTGTGCCGCTCCGACAAGGCGCTTGGCCCTGGAATGGGGTGTCGCGCCCAGATTGGGCTGGATGGCCCGCGGGCGCCGCCTCGGCCGCGTCGGCGAAAATCGCCTCGACCTGTCCGAGGCCATGATCCGCGTCGCCAAGGCTGCGCTGCTGCGCCAAAGGCAACAGCAAGACGGTCACCGTCATTGACGGCGCTGGCGTCAACATGAGGGCCACGCGGGAGCTTTCGGGGGAGGGGCGCGGCGTGATGATCGAAGCTGCGCCAGGGGCGTGCCCCTCGACAGCCCGGCGCAGATCCGCGACCGTGCGGCCGCGCAGCGCCGGGAGAGGCAGCCCGAGGCGAAATCATCGGGCAGTGCGGCCGATCAGGCGGGCGCCAGGCTCGTCGCCCGGATCGCGGTGGGCTCGCCTGCGCGCTGGGCCGCGCTCAGGCCTCCACGCGCAACAGGCCGCGGAGCGGCGATACGTCGCCGCTGTCGGGGAAGGCATGGGCCAGTGCGGCGGTGCCGAGGCCGAGATGCTGCGCGAGCAGCCCCTTGGCGATGCGCCGCTGGTCGAGCGTGGGCATGAGGTCCCGGTTCTCGAAGAGCTGGCCCTGGCCGAGACCGGGCCAGTCGGCGATGACGCGGCCGCCCCGCACGGCGCCGCCGATCACGAAGGCGACGCCCGCCGTGCCGTGGTCGGTCCCCGCGGTGCCGTTCACGCGGGCGGTGCGCCCGAACTCGGTGAGCACCAGCACGGCGGTCTCGGCCCAGGCGGCGCCGAGGCCGGTGCGCAGCGCCTCCAGGCCCTCATCCAGCGCGCGCAAGGGACCGAGGAGGCGGGTGGCCTGGCCTGAATGCGTGTCCCATCCGCCGATCTCGAGGGCAGCGACGCGCGGCCCGCGCGAAGCAGCGAGCAGCCGGCCCGCGGCCTCGGCGAGGATGACGAAGGGATGGGTGCGGCCAACAGGCGCTTCCTGGCCCTCCAGCACGGCGCTGGAGAAGCCGCGTGCTCGAAGCCCCTCGGCAAAGGCGGGGCCGAGCACGGGGTCGGTCGCGTGCCACTGGGCAAGCTGGGTGAGGATCTCGGGCTCGGCCTGGCTGCGGGCCAGCGGCGCGTAACTGCCCACCGGCACCGTGCCACGCAGCAGAAGGGGGAGATCGAGGCCGACCGCCAGGCCGCGCCGCGCGCCCGCGGTCGGCTCCGGCAGGCCGGCCAGCGCGCGGTTGAGCCAGCCATCGGGCAGGCGGCGCGTCGCGCCGGCTTCCATCAGATCCTGTGCCATGAAATGGCTGCGGCTGCGCCAGGGTCCGGCCACCGCATGCAGCATGAGCGCCTCGTCCTGGCGGTAAAGCGCGTGCAGATGCGTCAGCGCCGGATGCAAACCGTACTGGCCGCCCAGGTCGAGCACGCCGCCCTCCTGCCCTGGCTCTGGCAAAGCGAGCGGGCCGCGGAGCGCCGTGAAGCCGGGGTCGCCATAGGGCTGCACGGCGAAGAGGCCGTCCAGCGCGCCACGCAGCAGCACGACAACCAGGCGACGCTCGCCCACCGGGCCGGCAGCGAGCGCGAGGCGAGAGCGACCCAGCATGACCGCGCCGGCCAGGCCCAGGAGAAAGGAGCGGCGTGCGTGGATCATCGGCGTTGTGCCTCCGGGCTGGCCAGCACGAGCAGGACCGCCTCCTGCATGGAGCCGGCGCGCCGCGCGGCCGTCACGGTCTCGGCCCGGGCGAGCGGGCCGAGGAAGGCCTCGACCAGCTCGTTCAGCGGCAGGCGCTGGCCGACATCCGCGCGGCCGGCGAGTTCATTGACCCAGTCCACGCGCCGCATGAGCTGCTCCGGCACGGCCCAGGCGGCCGCGTCGTCAGGCCAACCGATGGGCGCGGGCGGGCTCCAGAGCCGCTGGTTGAGGCGCAGCAGTGTCGCGACGAGCATCGGCGCGGCGCGTTCCGGCTGGCCAAGCCCGCGCAGGACGGAGATGGCATAGTCCTGACCCGATCTCACCTTGGTCAGCGGTTGCCACGCCGTGGGCTCGTTGATCACTGCGCGGGCGGCGGCCGAGAGGTCGCCCGCGGAGTTGCGCAGCGCCGCCTCGATCCGCGCCACCGCCCCGGGCGGCGGCTCATCCGCGACGAAATGGCGCGCGAGCTTGAGTGCGATGGCGCGATACGTTGCCGGGTGCCGCGCCAGGAAGCGCAGGGCCGCAACGCCGCCTTCCTCGCCCTCCGGAAATTCCTGGCCGAGCACCGTCTTCGGGCCGGGCTCGTGCGAGGCGGGCCGGAACATGAAGTCCGGTGGCTCGTTGAAGCGGGAGCCACGACCGATGGACCAGCCGGTCAGTACCTGGGCGAGGGCGATCACGTCGGTCTGGGTGTAGCCGGCGGCGGGGGTGACGCTGTGCAGCTCCAGGCATTCGCGGGCCAGGTTCTCGTTCAGACCGCGGTTGCGCCGTTGCCCCGCCGCGCTGCGCTGGCCGACCGAGCCGAACTGGTCGAGGTAGTCGAGCATGGCCGGGTGGCGATAGGCGCGGAGGAGCAGCTCGTCGAAGGGGCCGAAGACGAGCGGGCGGATCGCCGCGCGGTGAAAGTGACCCGCCTGCACGCTCAGCGCCGTGCCCCGACGGGTGACGGTGAAATGGTTGCTCCAGAATTCCGCCCAGCGTTCCGCGAAAGGCTCTTCCGTCGTCAACATCCGGCGGGCCCAGCCGAACGAGTCCGCCCGTGTGAAGTCCCGCCGCATGCGCGCGCCGGCCTCGCGGTCGGGCTCTTGGAGCATGGCACGGATCTCCTCCGCGCTCGGCCCCTCGGGCACCGCCAGGGGTTTCACCTGGGCCAGCAGCCAGGGCCGCGGGTCACCGGGCACGGGCGCACCGGGTCGGGCACCGAGGCCGAACCTCACGGCGGCATGGGCGGCGTCTGGACTCATGCACGACCCGTAACATGGCGGGACTGCCCTGTCCGGCCACAAAGTGTTTCGGCTCCGCCGCCCCTTTTTACGGCCCGGCAGAGACCCACAGGGGCGCTGGCACAGGCAACAGGCGAGCCGTGTCGGCTCAGGCGGCATCAACCAGGATTCTGAACGGGACGGAGGCGCTGCGTTGTTCGTCCCCTTCCTGCCCACCGCGTCGCAGATGCGGCGCATCCGCCCGCATTTGCCGCTCCCGCACGGCATTCCGCGCGGGGACGACCGGCGCGTCATCGCAAGGCGAAGTTACCAGGCCGGGGCCGACATGCGCATCGGGCGGCGCAAAGAACCGGCGCCTCTAAATATGCAAAGCCCTGCCATCCACGGCGAGGGCAGCTTCCTTCACCGCTTCGTTGAGCGTGGGGTGGGCGTGGCAGGTGCGGGCCACATCCTCGGCGCTGGCACCGAATTCGATGGCGAGCGCGATCTCGCCGATCAGCGTCCCGGCATCGGCGCCGATGATGTGCGCACCCAGCACGGCATCGGTCTTGGCGTCAGCCAGGATCTTCACGAAGCCGTCCATATCGCCCATCGCGCGCGCACGGGCATTGGCGGTGAAGGGGAACTTGCCCACCTTGTAGGCCTGGCCGCGCGCCTTCAGCTGCTCCTCGGTCTCGCCGACGGAGGCGAGTTCGGGCCAGGTGTAAACCACGCTCGGGATGGCGTTGTAGTTGATGTGCGGCTTCTGGCCCGCGAGCTGCTCGGCCAGCGCCACGCCCTCATCCTCGGCCTTGTGGGCGAGCATCGCGCCGGCGATGGCGTCGCCGATGGCGTAGATGCCGGGCACGTTCGTCGCGTAATGCGCGTCGGTCTTCACGCGGCCGCGCTCATCCAGTGCCACGCCCACCTCGGCGAGGCCGAGCCCCTCCACATGCGGGCGGCGGCCGATGGCCAGCAGCACGACATCGGCGCGCAGCGTCTCGGCCTCGCCGCCGGCGGCGGGCTCGATGGTGACATTGACGCCGGTCTCGTCCGCGATCGCGGCGGTCACCTTGCTCTTGAGCTTGAACTTGAAGCCCTGCTTGGTCAGTACGCGCTCGAAGGCCTTGGAGAGCTCATTGTCCATGCCGGGGGTGATGCGGTCGAGATACTCGACCACGGTGACCTTAGCCCCGAGACGGCCCCAGACGCTGCCGAGTTCGAGGCCGATCACGCCGCCGCCGATCACCACGAGATGCTCCGGCACCTGCGCCAGCTCCAGCGCACCGGTGGAGGTGACGATGCGCTTCTCATCCACCGCGATGCCCTTGAGGGGGATGCTCTCGCTGCCCGTCGCGATGACGATGTTCTTCGCGCCGTATTCCACCCCGGCCACCTCGACGGTCGAGGCGTTCACGATGCGGCCCGCGCCCTTCAGCCAGGTCACCTTGTTCTTCTTGAACAGGAATTCCACGCCCTTGGTGTTGGCGCCGACCACCTCGGCCTTGCGGGCCTGCATGCGGGCGAGGTCGAAGGAGACGCCGGTCACGTTGATGCCGTGATCCGCCAGCTTGTGCTTGGTCTCCTCGAAATGCTCGGAGGAGTGGAGGAGCGCCTTGGACGGAATGCAGCCGACATTGAGGCAGGTGCCACCCAGCGTCGCGCGCTTCTCCACGCAGGCGACCTTGAGGCCGAGCTGGGCCGCGCGGATGGCACAGACATAGCCGCCGGGGCCGGCGCCGATGACGATGACGTCGAAGCTGTCAGACATGGGAATTCCTCAACCGCATTTGGCCCGCAAACTGGCGCGGGAGGGGCCGCCACGCAAGGTGGGGCCGATCCGTGCCATCGGCGAGTTCGCCATGACGGCCCTGGTGCCATGAAGGGTCCGGCCTTCCGCATGGAGCCCGGCGGCTGGGTTCGCCCATGGCTGGCCCGCACCTCCTCCTTCATCCCCGTGAGCATGGCGCATCCGAGCACGCGGATCGTTGGCCGCCCGGCGAATGGAGGGCATCCCTCGCCAAATCCGGCGCCCCGTGCCAGTGCTTCCGGCAGGGATACGGAGGGGATGACGTGGTGCGGATGGCGTTGATGGGCGGCGCCCTGCTCATGGCCTGGCCTGCCGCCGCGCAGGGGCCAGCGCAGGGGCCAGTGCCAGCCTGGGAGGATTGCACCGGCCGGATCATCATCCTCGGCCAGTACAGCCGGGCGGAGGGCGCGGCGTTCTCGCACTGGGCCACGCTCTCCAATCCGGGCATGCGGCCGATCCGCGTGCAGCCGGGTTTCGGCGAAGCCCCACCCGCCGCGCCCGTGCGCATCGAGGCGGGGCGGATGGAGCGCGTCCGGCTCGGCACTGGCGCGGCCCAGCTTCCGGCCGCCGAGATCGAGGCGGCCATGCGCCTGCGCTGCCAGGCGGTGCCGACACGGCCCTGAGGGGCGGCCCTGAGGGGCGGCCCTGAGGGGCGGCCCTTGGGGGGCAGCCTTGACGCGGCCGCGGCGGCGGGGCCGCATGGACCGGCGATGACCCAGATCCACCCATTCTCCCTCGCCCTCGCGGCGCTCCTTGCCGCCGCCCCCGCCGGCGCTCACGCCCAGGCCCTCGGGCAGCCGCGCCAGGATTGCGGGCCGGAGGCGCGCTTCGAGAGCCGGCCGCTCGGCGATGGGCGCTATCTCTACCAGTTCACCCTGGCGAACCCGAGCCGGACGGCCGCCCTGCGCTACAGCTACAGCTTCACCCTGCCGGGCGGAACGCGCCCGGCCGAGGCGCTGAACGGCTACCTGCCGCCCGGGGCCAGCACCGAGCACGCGCTGGGCACTGGCGCCACGGCGCTGGGTGCCGAGGCGCTGCGGGGGGCCACCACGCTGCGCTGCGACCCGATGTGACGAAGGGGCTTGGCAAGCCGCCCCCTTCCATGCCCCAATCCCGCATGACGGCGCCGTAAGATGCGCCGATGGTTTTGGGAGACACGCCATGGGCCACCCCCTGTCACGCCGATATGCGCTCGCCGCCGGCGGCGCCGCCGCCATCGCGCCCCTGGCCGCGCCCGGCGTTGCGAGCGGCCAGGGCCGTTACCCGGAACGCCCGATCCGCCTGATCATCCCCTGGGCCCCGGGCGGGAGCGCCGATGCGCAACTGCGCAGCCTGGGCGAGCAGGCCGGCCGACTGCTGGGCCAGCCGATCGTGGCCGAGAACCGCGGCGGCGCGGGCGGCACGCTGCATGCCGTGCACCTGGCGCGCGAGGCGCGGCCGGATGGCTATACCATCGGCCAGATGCACCTCTCGGTGATCCGCCGCCCCTTCCTGGTGCGCAACCCGCAATGGGATGCGACGACGGATTTCACCAACTTCATCGGCCTGAGCGGCTGGCTCTTCGGCGTGGCCGTCGCCGCCAATAGCCGCTTCCAGACCTGGCAGGACATGATCACCTATGCCCGCGCCAATCCGGGCCGGGTGAGCTTCGCGACCTCGGGCATCGCCACGACGAACCATCTGACGATGGAAGACATCATGGCGCGTGAGCGGATCGAGATGACGCATGTCACCTTCCGTGGCGCCTCCGAGGCGGTGCCCCAGGTGCTGGGCGGGCAGATTGACATGATCGCCGACAGCAGCGTCTGGGCCGGGCCGGTCGAAGCCGGGCAGATGCGGCTGCTCAGCGTCTGGACCGCTGATCGCGTATCGCGCTTCCCCAATGCGCCCACCCTGCGCGAGCTGGGCTATGACCTGGTCGTCACCTCGAATTACGGCCTCTGCGGCCCGCCGCGCATGGACCCTGGCATCGTCCGCCTGCTGCATGACGCCTTCCACACGGCGCTGATGGGCCCCGAGAACACACGCGTCCGCAACCAGTTCGACATGCCGCTGGTCTACTACAACTCGGCCGACTACCAGCAATTCGTCGTGCAGCGCGCCGCCTATGAGCGCGAGATGGTCACGAGGCTCGGCATCCGCATGGACTAGCCGGCTTCGCCTTCAGGGAGGACACAAAAACAATGAGCATCCGACGCCGCGCGCTGCTGGGCGCGCTTGCCGCCGCCCCGCTGGCCACGCCCGCCTTCGCCCAGGCGCGCTATCCGAACCGGACCATCCGCTTCCTCATCCCCTGGCCACCCGGCGGCAGCCTGGATGCGCTGCACCGGCAGATGTTCGAGATCTTCCAGCGCGACACGGGCCAGAGCATCGTCATCGAGAACATGCCGGGCGCCCGCGGCACCCGTGCGGCCTTCTTCCTGACGCAGCAGGCGCGGCCCGACGGCTACACGCTGGCGCACCACCACCTGTCCATCCTCCGCCACCCCTTCCTGACGCGGCAGCCGACCTGGGATCCCATCACGGATTTCAGCTACATCATGCAGATCACGGGCTTCGTCTTCGGCACCGCCGTGCGCTCGGATCGCGGTTGGAACAGCTTCGACGACATGATCGCCGAAGCCCGCCGCCGCCCGGGCGAGCTGACCTACTCCACCTCCGGCATCGCCACGACCAACCACCTGGCGATGGAGGATATCCTCCGCCAGAAGGGCGTACGGATGGAGCACATCCCGACGCGCGGCGCGCAGGAGGGGGTGACCATGCTGCTGGGACGGCAGATCGACATCGTGGCCGATGCGCAATCCTGGCGGCCGCAGGTCGAAAGCGGCGAATTCAAGCTGCTGAGCGCCTGGACGCCGACGCGCCTCGCCTCCGCGCCCAATGCGCCGACCCTCACCGAATTGGGGCTCGGCCGCAGCGTGACCTCGCCCTATGGCGTAGTCGGGCCGAAGGGGCTGGACCCCGAGATCGTGGACATCATGCATCGCAGCCTAAAGAAGGCCTTCGAGGATGATGCGAGCCAGGCCATCATGCGGCGCTGGGAAAACCCGAACGAGTATCTGGGCCCGCAGGCCTATCTGGAATTCGCGCGCGAGCGCGTGGCCTATGAGCGGGATACGGTGCGGCGGTTGAATCTGAGCATTGATTGAAAGGGGCCCTTCTTGCGGCGGTCAAACCGCACCCCGCCCCGCCCCTTCAGCGCATGTTCGCCTGCAGCGAGATAGGCGTGGTGGAGAGCCCGCGCCATGGCCGTCCCGCATGGTAGGGCGCATCCATCGGCGGGGAGGCGGTGATTGCCGCCACGCGCGCTCCGAAACCTGATGCACCCGATAGCATAGCCCGCAGCACGCCATGCGGAACCTCGCGCGTGAGCGGCATCCTCACAACCACCCCGAAGGCGCCGCCCATCGAAGGTGGCGCCTTGTCCACGGCATGCCAGCTGAGGATGGGCACCATCAATCCGGGGCCGCCACCGGCACCAGTGCCTGGCCCCCGCGCGTCACCTCCGGCAGATGACGCATCAGCGGATCAAGCTGCGCCTGCGCGCGGAAGGGGATCTGCTTCAACATTGTGTGCGAGAACGCGGCCCAGCCCGTGACCCAGGCGGTGACGAAGCGCTGGGCGTTCGTGCCGTTGGCGCGCTGTTGTAAATCCTGCCCCGCCATCATCGGCCGCACCGATGGCGCCGCCCGCAAAGGCTGGCGAGGTAATCCCATGCGTTACAAGTGCCTTAACCTTCAAGGTCGCATTTTGCCGTGACGTCCTGCATGAATCACGGAAACGTCGTCCATGACTTCCAACCCATCACGGATGCCCCGGCTGAGCCGACGCAAGGCGCTTTGCCTGGCCGCGGCGGGCCTCGCCTCCCCGGCCCTTGCCCTGCCTGTCCTCCTACGCGTGGGCGGCACGGGCGCCGCGCTGGGCGGGATTGACCTGCTGGCGCCGGCCTTGCGGGACGGTCCGGGCCTGGCCCTGGAAACAGTGCGCCTGCTCGGCACGATGGGGGGCCTCCGCGGTGTTGCGGCGGGTCGTCTGGAGGCATCGGTCTCCTCGCGCCCCGTGAACGCGGCAGAGCAGGCCTCAGGCCTGCGCTCCCGTCTCTATGCGACCACGCCTCTCGCCTTCGCCACCCGCCAGGACAACACGGCGGATCGCATGAGTCTGTCTCAGGCCGAGGCGATGTTCACGGGTGCTTTGACAACCTGGCCGGACGGAACGCCGGCGCGCGTGTCTCGCCGCCCGCTCCTGGATAGCGACACGACCCTGATGTCCGGTCTCTCGCCCTCCATGGCGGCGGCCGTCGCGCAATTGCAGCGTCGCCCGGGAATCCCCACAGCCGCGTCCGACCATGACCAGGCCGAGGCGTTGCGCGCCTCGCGCGGCAGCTTCGGCACGTTGGGCCTCAGCATGATGATGACCGAGATCAAGGGGTTGAAGCCGATCCAGATCGAGGAGTGGCCCGTCGAGATTGGCGATTGGCCTATCCAGAAGGGGTTTCACGTGGTCACGCGGGTCCAATCCGATCCGTGGGTCGAGGATTTTCTCACGTTTCTGTTCAGCGCGCAGGCCGCGCACATCCTGGTGCGGCATGGCCATCACATGACGCACATAGGCTGAAGGGTAGACCATGCCCCCTTCGCCAAAGAAGGCCTTGCCCGACGCACCGGTCGCGCGGGCGGTCTCGATCTTCGCGGCCATCATCGCGATCCTCATCGCGCTGGTGCCGCCGGTCTGGCACATGGCCAGCGTGCATGACGACCAAGACGGGCGCGCCCAGATCGAGAGCCGTATCATCGCCGGGCAGGTCACCGAACTCATCGCGCGAACGCCGCAGACCTGGTCCATGCAGTATCTGCGCCTGCTTGATCTCATCACGCCCGATGCGCTGAAAGACACGCTGCCGGAGCGCCGGATGGTCACCGATGGCGTGGGGAAGGTCCTGGTCACGGCGACCGTGCCTGAGGGCGCGGCGCTCCCCTGGCCGCGGATGCGCGCGGTGGCGCCGATCTTTGATCAAGGCCACGTCGTGGGCGAGGTCGAGATCCTGCGCAGCCTGCGCCAGCCCTTCCAGATCACGCTGATCGTCGCGGTGTTTTCGCTGCTCCTCGCGGCCGCCAGCTTCGCCGTCCTGCGCACGCTGCCCTTGCGGCTGCTGCGTCAGGCCATGGAACGCGCCGCCTGGCTCGCCTCGCATGATCCATTGACCGGCCTTGCCAACCGCGCGCTCTTTGCCGAGCGGCTGGACCAGGCGCTGGCCCATGCGCGGCGCAATGAATCGAAAGTGGCGGTGCTTTGCGTTGACCTCGACCATTTCAAGGATGTGAATGATACGCTGGGCCATGCCGCCGGCGACCAGTTGCTGCGCGAGGTGGTGCGGCGCCTGGCCGCCAATCTGCGCGAGACCGATACGCTGGCCCGGCTTGGCGGCGATGAATTCGCCATCGTCCAGACCCAGGCGCATCAGCCCCATGATGCGGAGAGCCTGGCGACCCGGGTGATCGAGTTGCTCAGTGCGCCCTTCGACCTGGACGGCCACCAGGCGGTAATTGGCGCCAGCGTCGGCATCGCCCTGGCCGAGGGGGGCGGCGCGGACAAGGCGCGCCTGCTCCAGGAGGCGGATCTGGCGCTCTACCAGGCCAAGAGCGACGGGCGCGGCGGCTTCCACTTCTTCGACGAGGCCATGAACGAGCGGCTGCATCGCCGCAAGACGCTTGAGGCCGACTTGCGGCGCGCGCTCGTCGAAGGGCAATTCGCGCTGCACTTCCAGCCGCAGGTGAGCCTGGTTGCCGATGGCGCCATGCAGCGCATCACCGGGGCGGAGGCCCTGGTGCGCTGGCACCACTCGACGAGCGGGCTGATGACGCCGGACCGCTTCATCCCGCTCGCCGAGGAAACCAACATGATCCTGCCGCTGGGCGAATGGGTGCTGAACGAGGCTTGCCGCCAGGCGGCGACCTGGCCGGATGCCATCAGCGTCGCGGTCAATGTCTCGGCCGTGCAGTTCCGCCACAGCGCTTTCGTGCCCATGGTCCGCCGCGCGCTGGACGCGACCGGACTGCCTGGTCATCGCCTCGAACTCGAAGTCACGGAGAGCGTGATGATGACCGACACGGAGGAGACCGTCATCATCATGGGCCGGCTGCGGCAGATGGGCGTGCGCCTCGCCATGGATGACTTCGGCACGGGTTATTCGAGCCTCGGCTACCTGCGCAAGTTCCGCTTCGACAAGATCAAGATTGACAAGAGCTTCGTGCGCCATCTGGGCGAAGGCGGCGAGGCGGAGGCGATTGTGCGCGCCGTCGTCGGCATCAGCCGGGCACTCGGCGTCAGTGCGAATGCGGAGGGTGTGGAGACGGAGGAACAGGCCTCCCTGCTGCGGGCCGAGGGCTGCGGCGAGGTGCAGGGCTTTCTCTATGGCCGACCAATGCCGCCCGAGGATTTTCTCGACTTCCTCGGCACCGCGCGGGCGGTGCCGGAAGTCGTCTAGCCGGGCGTGGTGGTGTTCAGGCCAGCCCCAGGGCCCACATCAGTACGCCCTTCTGCGCATGCAGCCGGTTCTCGGCCTCGTCGAACACCACGCTTTGCGGGCCGTCCATCACCTCGTCGGTGATTTCCTCGCCGCGATGGGCCGGCAGGCAATGCATGACGATGGCATCCGGCGCAGCCTGCTTCAGCAGCGCGCCGTTGAGCTGGTAGGGCGCCAGCAGGTTATGGCGGCTCAGGGTTTCGCCATCCTTTTCGTCGCTCATCGAGACCCAGCAATCCGTCACCACGCAGCGCGCGCCCTTCACGGCGGCGACGGGGTCAGTGGTGAGTTCGATCTGCGCACCCTCGCGTCGCGCCCAGGCCAGCAGCTCCGCCGGCGGGGCCAGCTCGGGCGGTGTGGCGATGCGCAAGGTGAAGCCGAAACGCGCGGCGGCCTGGATGAAGCTCTGCGCGACATTGTTGCCATCCCCCGTCCAGGCGACGACCTGGCCGGCGATGGGGCCGCGATGCTCCTCGAAGGTCATCACATCGGCCATGAGCTGGCAGGGGTGACTGATGTTAGTCAGGCCATTGATGACGGGAATCGTCGCATGCGCCGCCAATTCGCGGATGTTCGAGACATCGGCGGTGCGCAGCATGATGGCGTCCACGTAGCGCGAGAGCACGCGGGCCGTGTCCTTCACGCTCTCGCCGCGATTCAGCTGGATTTCGCGTGCGGTCAGCACGAGCGGCGTGCCGCCCAGCTGGCGGATGCCGACCTCGAAGCTGACGCGCGTGCGCGTGGAGGGCAGCTCGAAGATGAGTGCCACGGTCTTCCCGGCGAGCGGCTGGCCGATCACCTCGCCGCGCTTCGCCTTCTTGCCCAGCTCCAGCATGTGCCGGAGCGTGGGGGCATCGAGGTCCATCAATTCAAGGAAGTGCCGGGGGCCATCGCCGCCCCCGGCCGTCGGCTTCAACAGGGCGCTCACTTCGCGGGCGCCAGCGCTTCAGCAGGCGTCAGTGCCAGGCAGGCTCGGTCGAGGGCGGCCAGCGCCTCATCCACCTCCGCCTCGGTGATGATGAGCGGCGGTGCCACGCGCAGGACGTTCATCCCGGCCGCCACGGTCAGCAGGCCCTGTTCCACGCATTCGGCCTGCATGGCGCCGTTGCTCACCTCGGGCGTGAGTCGCAGGCCGAGGAGCAGGCCGGCCCCCTGGACGCCCAGGATCACGCGTGGATGGCGCTCGGCGAGCGCCAGCATGCCGCGCCAGAGGTGACGCGCCACGCGGTCCACCTGGTCGAGGAAGCCCGGCGCCAGCACCACGTCCAGCACGGCATTGCCGGCCGCGCAGGCCAGCGGCCCGCCGCCATAGGTGGTGCCATGCGTGCCCGGCTTCAGGTGCTTGGCCACCGCCTCCTTGGCCATGACCGCACCCAGCGGGAAACCGCCGCCAATGCCCTTGGCCGAGGACATCACATCGGGCTCGATGTCCGCCCATTGATGCGCCCAGAGCTTGCCCGAGCGGCCCATGCCGGTCTGCACCTCGTCCAGTGCCAGCAGCAGGCCGAACTCGTCGCAGACGGCGCGCAGCTCGCGCAGGAAACGCAGGTCGGCCGGGCGGACACCGCCCTCGCCCTGCACCGGCTCGATCATGATGCCGGCGGTGGCGGGGGTGATGGCGTCGCGCACGGCGTTCATGTTGCCGAAGGGCACGTGGTCGAAGCCCTCGACCGCCGGGCCGAAGCCCGCCAGGTATTTCTCGTTGCCGGTGGCGCTGAGCATGGCGAGCGTGCGGCCGTGGAAAGCGCCCTCGAAGCAGATCATCCGGAACTTTTCCGGATGCCCGTTCTCGGCGTGATACTTCCGCACGGCCTTGACCATGCCCTCATTCGCCTCGGCGCCCGAGTTGCAGAAGAACACCGAGTCGGCGAAGGAGGCCGCCACATGCCGCGCAGCCAGCTTCTCGGCCTGGGGCACGCGGTAAAGGTTGCTCACATGCATCACCTTAGCCGCCTGCTCCGCGATGGCCTGCACCAGATGCGGATGACCATGGCCGAGGGAGGAGGTGGCGATGCCGGAGCCGAAGTCGAGGAATCGTCGCCCCGCATCCGTCCACACATAGGCGCCTTCACCCCGCTCGAAAGCGAGGTCGGCACGGTTGTAGGTCGGCATCAGGGCGGGGATCACGCGGCTGCGCTCCTCTGGAATGGTCCGTCCGCGACATGCGGGGGTAAACCGCCAGTTTGACGGAAAGCCGCCGGGAATCAAGCCTTGGCTGGCGAAAACGGCCTCAGCGGCCGCCCCCAGTGGTCGGCCCGCCGGCCGGAAGGATGCCGGCATTGCCCGCCGGGTTGGGCCCGACGCGGCCGATATTGCCGAACAGCGCCTGCATCAGCGTGCGCTCATTGCCCGGGCTCGGCGTCTCGCGATCCACGAAGCTCACCCGCGGCATGTCGCCCTGGGTGTAGTCGATCTGCCGAATCTCGGCGACGGTGCCGGCCGGGCTGAAGTCGATCGCGACGATGCGCTGCGAGCGCAGTGCCATGCTGCGGGCGGGGCGCTGCTGCGTGACGCCGCTGATGTAGTACCAGCTGTTGTCCGAGAAGGTGCTGGTCTGGCTCGGGCTGCCCAGCAGCGCCTGCACATCCGCCCGGGTGGAGACGCCGGTGGTGATCTGCGCGATCTGGTCCTCCGTCACCGGGTGGCCGCGGTTCACGATGGGCGTCGTGAACACATCCCGCGGGCGCTCGGGCAGCGGCGGCAGGTAGGCACAGCCGCCCAGCGCCGGAAGCGCCAAGAGGGCAAGGATTCGGATGTTGACCAAGGCAGGGTGACGGGCCATGTCCCGGGCTTAACGCCACCCTGCCCCCGTGGTCAATGCGCCTGTCTGGCGCGTCCCGCCCGGGAGCACTTGTCAGGATTTTCCGCATCATGGGCCTTCTCGGCCTGTTCCGGCGCCGCCCGCATGAGCGGACCGGCTTCGAACTCTACGCGGCCGCCGTCGGCGCAGCCCGGGCACCGCGCCTCTACGCCGAGCTCGGCGTGCCCGACACCACGGCCGGGCGCTTCGAGCTCGTCTCCCTGCATGTCGGCCTCCTGATCCGCCGGCTGCGCGCCGCGACCGACAAGACGGCCGACGACCTCGGCCAGGCCGTCTTCGATGCGATGTTCGCCGACATGGACGTGAACCTGCGCGAGATGGGAATCGGCGACCTCAGCGTCGGCAAGCGCGTGAAGATGCTGTGGGAGGGCTTCCACGGCCGCGCCACCAGCTATGGCGAAGCGCTGGACCAGGGCGACACGGAAGCGCTGGCGGCGGCGCTGGAGCGCAACATCTGGGTGAAGGAGGAAGCGCCCCCCGGCGCCGCCCTCGCGCTCGCCCGCCATGCCGAGGCGCTCTCGGCCCTCCTCGCCGGGCAGGAGCTGGCGGCGCTGCTGCAGGGCCAGGTGCGCTTCGCATGAGCGCCGAGTTCAGCCACCGCCTGCCCCTCGCGCACGTCCCCGCCGCGGGGCAGCGCCTGCGGCTCGAGGCCGGCCCGGCCGAGCGGGAGGCGCTGGCCCGCCGGTTCGAGCTGCTGAGCCTGCACAGCCTGGCCGCCGATCTGCACCTTAAGCCCGGTGATGGCGGCGGCATCCTGGTCAAAGGGGAACTGACGGCCGAGCTGGACCAGGCCTGCGGCATCACCCTCGTCCCCATTCGCCAATCGGTATGCGAGCCGGTCGCCTGGCGGCTGCTGCCCGAGGGCATGGAGCCCTCGGATGGCGAGGACGACCCCGACGACATCGAGACCGAGCAAGGCGTGGCGGACCTCGGCGAGGCGCTGGCGCAGCAATTGTCCCTGGCGCTCGACCCCTATCCCCGCGCGCCCGGCGCAACCATGCCGGGGAGCCCGGATGACGACGCCACGCATAGCCCCTTTGCGAAGCTGTTGCGGCTCAAGCCGCAAGGGTAGGTTGCGCGAGGGGAAGAATGGGTGCTAATCGCGCTCCCTCCCTGCTGCCGCATGCCCGCAGCGGCTGTTGTCCCTTGGGCGCACTCCGCCCCCTCTCCTGCCTGGGCTGACCGGCAATTGTCCGGGCGGCCCCCTACCTGTTGAAAGGCTGGCTCCATGGCCGTCCCGAAGAAGAAAGTCTCCCCCTCCCGCCGTGGGATGCGCCGCAGCCACATGGCGCTGCCGAAGGAAGGGCATGTGGAGTGCTCCAACTGCGGCGAGCTGAAGCGCTCGCACCATGTCTGCTCCGCCTGCGGTCATTATGACGGCCGTGAGGTTGCGGCGGCCGATGCGCTGAAGGGCGTGGTTCGCGGCTAAGCGGATGACGGGTGGGGCGATCCGCGCGTGAACATGGCGGCACCCTCCGAGGGGGCTTTGCGGCGATTTTCCCTCGCCGTGGACGCCATGGGCGGCGATCACGCCCCTGATAGCGTCCTCGACGGCCTCGATCTGGCGGCGGAGCGTCACCCCAAGGCGCAGTTCCTGCTCGTGGGCGACGAAGCGCGCCTGCGCGAAGGGCTGAAGACCCGCCCGCGCGCCGCTAAGCTCTGCGTCATCCGCCACGCGCCCGACGCCATCCCGGGAGACATGAAACCGACCGTGGCGCTGCGCCAGGGCCGGAACTCCTCCATGCGCCTCGCCATTGACGCGGTGGCCAAGGGGGAGGCCGCAGGCGTGGTCTCCGCCGGCAACACCGGTGCGCTCATGGCGCTCGCGAAGATCGTCATCAAGACCATGCCCGAGATCGGCCGGCCGGCGCTCGCCGCCATCACGCCCTCGGCCCGGGGCGACGTGGTCATGCTCGACCTCGGCGCCAACATCCAGTGCGATGCGCGCAACCTCGTCGAGTTCGCCATCATGGGCGATGCCTTCGCCCGCGCCGTGCTCGGCCTGCCCAACCCCACGATCGGCCTGCTCAATGTCGGCTCCGAGGAGCTGAAGGGCGATGACCGCGTCCGCCAGGCGGCCGAGGTGCTGCGCGAAGGCCATGCCGGCATCAACTTCCACGGCTTCATCGAGGGGCATGACATCGCCGCCGGCACGGTGGATGTGGTCGTCACCGACGGCTTCACCGGCAATGTGGCGCTGAAGACCGGTGAGGGCGCGCTGAAGCTGATGCGCGACCTGCTGCGCCAGGTCTTCACCTCGAGCATCCCGGCGCGTGCCGGCTACCTCCTCGCCCGGCCCGCGCTGGAGCGGCTGCGCGAATGGATGGACCCGCGCCGCTACAACGGCGCCATTCTCCTCGGCCTGAACGGCGTCGTCGTGAAGTCGCATGGCGGGACGGACGCCACCGGCTTCGCCCATGCCATGGATGTGGCCATGGACATGGTCACCCACGGCTTCACGCAGAATATCCGAGAGGGCCTGTCGCGCCTGGCCACGCATGCGCCTACAATGTCCGATCCCGATATCGCCCCGCCGGCGGTCATCGCTCAGCAGGACTGATCTGCCTTGACGCTTCGTTCCGTGATCGCCGGCTGCGGCGGCCATTTGCCCCCTGATATCCTGGACAATGACGCCCTGGCGGCCCGCTACGGGCTCGACACCAGCGACGCCTGGATCCGCGAGCGCAGCGGCATCACCCAGCGGCATCTGGCCGGCCCGGACGACACCTGCGCTTCCCTGGGCGCCGAGGCCGCGCGCCAGGCGCTGGCCCATGCCGGCGCCGCGGTGGAGGAGGTGGACGGCATCATCGTCGCCACCGCCACGCCGGACCACGCCTTCCCGTCCACCGCCGTGCGCATCCAGGCGCTGCTCGGCATGACGCGCGGCTTCGGCTTCGACATCTCGGCCGCCTGCACCGGCTTCGTCTACGCCCTCTCCGTCGCGGACGCGATGCTCCGCGCCGGCCAGGCGAAGTCCCTCCTCGTCATCGGCAGCGAAGTCTATTCGCGCATCATGGACTGGACCGATCGCGGCACCTGCGTGCTGTTCGGCGACGGTGCGGGCGCCGTCCTCCTGCGCGCCGAAGCGCAGGACGGCCCTGGGCCCGAGCGTGGGGTGCTCTCGACCCACCTGCACGCCGATGGCCGCCATGGCGACATCCTGCTGGTGGAGGGCACCACCGGCCCGCTGCGCATGGCGGGGCGCGAGGTGTTCAAGCACGCGGTCAATAAGCTCTCCGCCGTGGTGGATGAGGCGCTGGCCGCGAATTCCATCGGCCGCGAGGACGTGCAGTGGCTGGTGCCGCACCAGGCCAACATCCGCATCATCGAAGCGATGGGCAAGAAGCTCGGCCTGCCGCGCGAGCGCGTGGTGGTGACGGTGGACCGCCACGCCAACACGTCCGCCGCCTCCGTGCCGCTCGCACTGGCCGAGGCGGTGCATGACGGCCGGATCCAGCGCGGCGATCTGGTGCTGCTGGAGGCGATCGGCGGCGGCCTCACCTGGGGCGGGGCCTTGATCCGCTTTTAGCGGATCAAGATTTTTACGCCCTCAAACGCCGGGTGGCGGCTCCGCCGCCTCGGCTTCGGAATGCTGAAGCATTCCGCCGGGCCTATTCGGCGTGGATGTTTTTCGCCCTCAAACGCCGGGCGGCGGCTCCGCCGCCTTGGCTTCGGAATGCTGAAGCATTCCGCCGGGCCTATTCGGCCCGGATTCTCGGGGCGCAGTGACGATCCTTCGAGGTTGCGTTCGGGCGAAGCCCCTACTCCGCGCGCAGATTCGCCCGCTGCACGATCACGCCCCAGCGCTCGCGCTCGCTCGCGACGAAGCGGCCGAAATCGGCCGGTGTTGGGCTCGTCTCCAGCTCCACGCCGTTCTCCGTGAGGCGCGAGCGCACCACCGGGTCGGCCAGGGCCGCGTTCATCGCCGCGTGCAGGCGGGCCGTCGCCTCCGGCGGCGTGCCGGCGGGCGCCAGCAACCCATACCAGGTGGCGCTGTCGATCTGCGGGAAGCCCTGCTCGTAGGAGGTGCTGAGCTCCGGCAGGATCGAGGCGCGCTGCCGCCCAGCGATGGCAATCGACCGCAGCGTCCCGGCCGAGAGGAAGGGCAGGAAGGGTGCCGCCGCATTGGTGATCATCTGCACGCGGCCGGCCACCACATCGGTCAATGCGGGCGCGGTGCCACGGTAATGGATGGCATCCAGTTCGAACCCGAGCGTAAGCGCGATCATCGCCCCCAGCGCATGCGCCGTGGTGCCGGCGCCGGGCGTGCCGAAGGTCAGCGGCGGGTTCTTGCCGCGCGCATAGGCGCCCAGCTCCGCGAGGTTGCGTGCGGGGACGGCAGGGTGCACCGCGATGACGTTGGGCGCGGCCCCCAGCAGGCCGATGGGGGCGAAGCCATTCGCCACGTCATACGGGACGCGCGGATGCACCAGGCTCGAAATCACAAAGGAGCCGCTGCCGGCGAGCAGGATGGTCAGCCCATCCGGCGCCGCCTTGGCGACGATGTCATTGCCCAGGATGCCGCCGGCCCCGCCGCGATTCTCGATGACGATGGACTGGCCAAGCCGCGCCGACATGCCCTCGGCCAGGATGCGGCCCACGATGTCGTTGCTGCCGCCGGCGGTGAAGGGAATGATCAGCCGGATCGGCCGCGTCTGCGCCTGGGCCAGGCCGGGCAGCGCCAGCAGGCCGAGCCCCGCGCGCCGCGTGATCATCGCCGCTTCTCCTGCGCGTTCCGCAGCAAAGCGAGGCCGCGATATACGCCATGCACCATCTTGGAGTAGGGCATCACCAGAAAGAAGGCGAGGACGAGGCCCAGATGGAGGGCCAGCATCACGCCCATCGCACCCGTGTGGCGGATCGCCAGCAGCAGCAGCCCCGTGCTGCCGATCAGGAACAGCAGCGCCAGCATGGCGTATTCGCCGCCCAGCAGGCGCTTGGCCACCGGGCCCGGGTCCGTCACCGTCTTCACCCAGAGCAGGCCGGCGGTCCCGATGCATAGCAGCACGCCGCCCCAGGTGCCGAGCTGCACGGGCAGGCTCAGGAAGGCATGCGGCGACTTCCAACCCATGAAGTGGTGGTAGAAGGCGCCGGTGGTGGTCGCCGCGAAGCAGAGCATGAAGCCATAGAACATCGCATGGTGCAGGTGCCGCCGCTTCTGGGCGAAGCTGTCATCCAGGTCGTTGCAGCCATGCCCGCCGCCGCCGAGGTTCCGCAGCGTCAGGATGTCCACCGCCGCTTCCGCCACCGGGGCCAGCGTCACGGGCTTCTGCCCCGCGCCCGGCGCCGTGCCGCGCCAGTAGCGCACCGCCCCCATCCCCATGGCGAACAACGCGTAGCCGAAGGTGAGGGAGGCGAGGCCGGTCATCAGCCAATAGGGGATCACCCGGAAGAAGGCGCCCGTCCCGGTCTGCGCGGTGTAGAGGATGGCCGGGTCCTGCAGCGCCATGGTCAGCAGCAGCACCAGCGTGACCGAGAGGAAGGCGGCCAACGAGACCAGCGTCCCGTTGCGCTCGAAGAGGCGGCCCATGCCCTGCGGCCAGGCGTATTCGGCGTAGGATTCGGCGCGGATCGTCGCAAAGGTCTCGGGCACGTTGATGCCGAAGGGGTGCGGCGGCGCGTATTGGCAGGCGTGGTAGCAGCCCTTGCAGGAATGGCAGAGATTCGCGAGGTGCGTGAGGTCCCCCGTGGTAAACTCGCGGCGCAGCGTCATGGCCGGGAAGACGGCGCAATAGCCCTCGCAATAGCGGCAGGCATTGCAGATCTCCATCTGCCGCCGGGCTTCGATGGTGGCGTCGCTCTCAGCGGTCATCACACGCGTCCCGATCAGCAACTGCCCACGACAATTCCGACCGCACCTGCGGGCGGCGGATCGCCCATGGTGATCCGAAGCCAAGCCGCCGGAGGCGGCGCCCGGCGTCTGAGGGCCTAGTTTCTGCCAATTTTCGCGGCCTCCTCGCCTGCGATGCGGCCAAACACCGTGCCGATGGTCATGCCGAAGCCGGCCAGATAGCCCTGGCCCAGGATATTGCCAGCCATGATCTCGCCGCTGGCGAAGATGTTCCCCGACGGCTTGCCATCGGCCATCATCACCCGTGCGCGGTCATTCACCTTCACGCCGAGGAAGGTGAAGGTGATCCCCGGCGCCAGCGGGTGGCCGTAGAAGGGCGGCGTATCAATGCGCCGCGCCCAATGGCTTTTGGGGATGGCCAGGCCCTCGGTGCGGCAATCATCCAGCTTGTTGCCGTGGAAGGTGCCGGGCTGCACGGCGGCGTTGTACCCGGCCACCACGGCTTCCAGCTTGGCGCCATCCAGCCCCAGCAACCCCGCGAGTTCGCCAATGCTGTCGGCCTTCATGGGCGGGAAGACGCTCGGCAGGTAGTTGTGCAGCGCCTGGCTGTCGGTGATGGCAAAGGCGCGCTGATCGCGCTGCTGGGCGATCAGCCGGCCCCAGATGGCGTAGCGCTTGGGCCAGACATCCTCGCCCTCGTCGTAGAAGCGCTCCACATCCTTGTTCACGACGATGGAGAAGGGCACGCAATCGAGCCGCATGGCGAGGCCGCCATCCTCCATCGGCGCGCGGGCGTCATTCGCCACCGCATGGAACTGCGTCGGGTCGCCCACCTCCTGCACGCCGTTTGCCAGCATGTCCTTCAAGACGCGGCCCTGGGCATAGGGCGTGCCGCGGATCTGGAAGTTGTCGGCCGCATCGCCCCAGTATTCGCGCAGCCACTCCCGATTGGCCTGGAAGCCGCCGGCCGAGGCGATCACCGCCTTGCAGCGGATGCGCTGCGGAAAGCCGCGCCAGGAGACGATCGCCTCGCGGCAGAAACCCTCCTCGATGGCGATGTGCTGCACCTCGGTGTCGTAGAGGATGGTGATGCCGAGCCTCTCCGCCGTGCGGTACAGGGCGTTCACCAGCGCCTTGCCGCCGCCCAGGAAGAAGGCGTTGGTGCGACTCAGCGACAGCGTGCCCGAGAGCGAGGGCTGGAACACCACGCCGCAATCGCGCAGGAAGCCCGGCGCATGCTCGCTCGCGCGGATGCACATGCGGGCCAGCGCCTCATCGGTCCGGCCGCCGGTCACGCGCAGCAGGTCATCCCAGTATTCGTCCTCGAGGTAGCTCTCGGTGAGCACGTCGGTCGGCCTGGGGTGCAGGGCGCGCAGGTTGCGGGTGTGGCGGGAATTGCCGCCCCGCATGGCCTTGGGCGCATGCTCGGCGACGATGACGCTGGCGCCGGCCCGGGCCGCGGTGATGGCGGCCGAAAGCGCCGCATTGCCGCCGCCCACCACCAGGACATCCCAGAGACGTGTGAAATCAACCATGTGTCTGCATATGCGCGGGAAGCGGCGCCTGTCCAGCCGGGGCGGCCACCTCTGGCCCGCCTTAAGGGGGGGTTCACCATGCGCCGCCATACATCAGCCCGCGGCGCAGAAGCTGGTGCCCGCAAGGGGGAGTTCGCGCAGTGCCGGACGACAGGGAGACCACGGAATGAGCATCGCCGCCCGCCGCCCGCTGGGCGACCGCGAACGCTTCGTCGCCTTCGCATTTGCCGGCGCGGACATGCTGGTCGAGACCAACCTGGAAGGGCAGATCGCCTTCACCGCCGGCGCCTTCCGCCTGCGTTTCGGTGCCGCACCCGAAAGCTTCATGGGCCAGGACCTGCCCGCCCTGATCGCGGCGCCCGATCGTGCCAACTTCGCCGCGGCGCTGGCCCTGATGCCCGGGCGTGGCCGGCTTCCGCCCACCGTGGTCCGCCTGGCCAATTCGGAGCAGACACCCTTCGTCGTCTCCGGCCTGCATCTCGCGCTGCCGGGCGAGCCGCCGCGGCTCTGCCTGTCCATGGGGCCGGTGCCGATCCCGCTCGACCCGGGCGCGGAGGCGGCGCCCAGCGCGGTCGCGCTCTTGCGTGAGGCGGAGACCCGGCTGCGCCGGCCCGGCACGGGCGGCGGAAGCCTCGGCCTGATCGAGGTGTCGGGCCCGCTGACCGAGGAAATGCGCGCCGCCCTCATGACCCAGGCGGGCAACATGGCGGCGGAACTGGCGCCAGGCCGCTACGGCCTGCTCTCCGCCTGCGGGTCCAGCGCGCCGGACATCGCGGCCGTTACGCAGCGGCTGGAGGGATTGCTGCAACAGCACGGCCGGGGCGGCAGCGTGACCGGCGAGATGCTGCCACTGGAAGCGGGCGCGCTCTCTCCGGTCCAGGCGGTGCGCGCGCTGCGGCACGGCCTCGCCACCTTCACACGGGCCGGCGCGGGCGGGCTGCGCGAGGAGGGGTTCAGCAACGGGCTCTCAGGCTTCGTCGAGCAGATCACGGCTCGCGCCGGCACCATCCGCCGCGCCATCGCCCAGCGGCGCTTCCACCTGGATTACCAGCCCATCATCAGCCTAGGAGACCGCGCCCTGCACCACTACGAGGCGCTGCTCCGCCCCGAGAAGGGGCTGCTGGGCGCGGAAGCCGGGCCGCAGGATTTCGTGACTTTGGCCGAGACGGTGGGCCTGACCGAGGAACTGGACCTGGCGGTGACCGAGATCGCGCTGCAAGCGGCCGGCAGCCTCACCGCGGCGCAGCGCATCGCGGTGAACATCTCGGGCCTGTCCCTGCAGAGCCTGGCCTTCCGCAAGAGCCTCTCCGGGCTGCTCGACGCCCACCCCGCCTCCAGCCAGCGCCTGATGGTGGAGTTGACCGAGAGCGCCGAGATCGAGGAGGAGGCCGCCGCGGCGGCCACGCTGGAAGGGCTGCGCGAGCGCGGCATCCCGGTCTGCCTCGATGATTTCGGCGCGGGTGCGGCCGCGTTCCGCTACCTCAAGGCCTTCCGCGTGGACTACGTGAAGGTGGATGGCAGCTTCGTCGAGGCGGCGATGCGTGGCGAGCGGGACCGCAGCTTCGTGGCCTCCATGGTGGACCTCTCGGTCGCCGTCGGCGCGCAGGTGGTGGCCGAACGGATCGAGACGGAGGAGATGGCGCTGATGATGCGCGGCCTTGGCGTGCATCTGGGCCAAGGCTGGCATTTCGGCCGCCCCGGCCCGCTGCCCAAGCCCCAGCCGGTGGTGGTGGGAAGGCGCAGCGGCGCCCAGGACAGCTGGGGGTGACAAAGGCGGGAGCAGCCGCCCTGTCTTCACTTCCCACGAAACGCCTCTAGGCTCGCCGGCATGGATCGTGATCGTGTTCTCATCGTGGGCGCGGGGCCGGTGGGCCTCGTTGCCGCCGCAGCCCTGGCGGCCGAGGCCATCCCCGTCGCCGTGATCGAGGCCGAGCGCGACCTGCCCGATGGCATGCGCGCCAGCACCTTCCATCCGCCGACGCTCGACATGCTGGAGCGCTTCGGCGTGGTGGAAAGCCTGGTCGAGGACGGGCTGATCTGCCCCACCTGGCAGTTCCGCGACCGCGCGGAGGGCCCCATCGCCACCTTTGACCACGCGATGATCGCGGGCGACACGCGCCACCCCTATCGGCTGCAGTGCGAGCAATGGCGCCTGACGCGCCTGCTGCGCGAGCGGCTGGCGACGAATGCCGCGGTGGAGTTCGTCTATGACGCGCGTGCCATCGGCGTCGCGCAGGACGATGCGGGCGTGCGCCTCACCATCGAGCGCCCGGACGGGCAGCAGGAGGCGCTCGCGGGGCGCTACCTGATCGGGGCCGATGGCGCGCGCAGCGCGATCCGCAAGAGCCTCGGCATCGGCTTCGAGGGGCAGACCATCCCCGAGATCTACCTGACGCTCTCGACGCCCTTTGCCTATCACGACGCGATCGAGGCGCTGACCAACATCGCCTATATCAGCGATCCCCATGAATGGTTCGTGCTGCTGCGCAACCGCAACCTCTGGCGCCTGCTGCTGCCGACCGACCCGGATGAACCCGAGGCGGTCATGCTCTCCGACGCGCGGATCGAGGCACGCATGCAACAGGTGCTGCCAAAGAACGGTGCCTACGAGATCACCCACCGCACCGCCTATCGCGTGCATGAGCGCGTGGCCGAACGCTATGTGGAGGGGCGCGTCTTCCTCGCCGGCGATGCGGCGCATGTGAACAACCCGCTGGGTGGCATGGGCATGAATGGCGGCATTCATGACGCGCTGAACCTGGCCGAGAAGCTCGCCACCGTCTGGCACGGCGCACCGCTGGAATCCATGGGCCGCTATGAGCGCCAGCGGCGCCGCGTGGCGCTGGAAGTGGTGCAGCAGCAGGCGCTGCGCAATCGCTCCATCCTCAACCAGAAGGACCCCGCAGTGCGGCAGGCCTTCCTGGACGATCTGCGCGCGACGGTCGCCGACCCCGCGCGGCACCGCGCGCATCTGCTGCGCACCAGCATGGTGCAGAGCCTGCGCGATCTGGAGAATGTGGAATGACCGAGACGGACGAAGAGATCTATGCCCGCCAGGGCCTCGGCCGCCGCGCCGGCTTCGGCGTCGCGCCCGCGCTCGTCATCGTGGATTACGTGGTGGGCTTCGCCGACCCCTCGCAATTCGGCGGCGGCAATATTGGCCCCGCCATCCAGCAGACCGTGCACCTGCTCGCCCATGCGCGGCGCAAGGGCTGGCCGGTTGCGCACACCCGCGTCGTCTATGCCGAGGATGGCTCGGATGCCGGCGTCTTCACGCTGAAGGCGCCCTCCCTGCTCAAGCTGACCGAGACATCGCCCCTCTCGCAGATCATCCCCGAGCTGACCCCCGCGCCGGGCGAGCTTGTGGTGCGCAAGCGCGGCGCCTCCGCCTTTTTCGACACCAATCTGGCAGGCTTCCTGACCATGCGGCGGGTGGACACGCTGATCGTGACGGGCTGCACCACCTCGGGCTGCGTGCGCGCGACCGTGGTGGACTCGCTCCAGCATGATTTCCGCACCATCGTCGCGACGGATTGCGTGGGTGACCGCGCCATCGCCCCGCATGAGGCGAACCTGTTTGACATGGGCCAGAAATACGCCGACCTCATGACCCGCGCCGAGATCGAAGCGCAAGGGTAGAGACGGGACGGAACCGCCGTGGACAAGACTGAGATCACCGATTGGGCGCTGGCGCATGGCTGGCAGATGATCGCGGGCGCGCCGAGCCTGACCAAGCCCTCACGCCCGAAGGAGGCGATCGTCCGCCTCATGCTCAAGGCCACGGTGGTGCATCTGGAAGTGAAGAAGCCGGCGGGGCAGTGGCAGAAATTCGCGGGCCTGCCCTATGGCAAGATCATCGCGGATGACGAAAGCGGCATGCCGCTCGGCCTCGGCTTCGAGAGCATCCCCGGCTTCACCATGCTGATGCGCGAGAACAAGGACCGGCAGGTCTTTTCCAGCATGGGCTGATTGCCGCTGGACTTGGGCCGGGCCGCGTGCCGCAATGCGGCAACGGAGGCCCCCCATGCGCGCATTCTCCTGGATCCTGATGGCGTTGCTCCTGCCGCTCGGCGTGCAGGCGCAGAGTTTTCCGCAGCGGCAGGTCCGCATCGTCGTGCCCTTCGCGGCGGGGGGCTCGGCAGACGTCATGGCCCGCCTCACCGCCCAGGCGCTGGCGGCGCGCTGGGGCCAACCCGTGGTGGTCGAGAACCGCCTGGGCGCCGGCGGCCATGTGGGCGGCGAGCATGTCGCCCGCGGCCCGGCCGATGGCTACACGCTCATGCTCGGCAGCATCGGTATCCATGCGGCGAGCAGCGTCTATCGCAACCTCACCTATAATCCGCGCACCGAGCTGGCGGTGGTGGCGATGCTGGCGGAGTTCCCCAACGTCATCATCGTGAACCCGGCCGTGCCCGCGCAGAACCTGCGTGAGCTTGTGGCGCTGGCGCGGGCCAGGCCCGGCGAGATCACCTTCGGCTCCGCCGGCAACGCCACCTCCACGCATCTGGCGGGCGAGTTGTTCATGCTGGTCACGGGGCTGCGCTTCATCCATGTGCCCTATCGCGGCTCCTCCCAGGCGCTGAACGACGTGATGGCCGGCAACATCCAGCTGATGTTCGAGAACCTGCCCACCGTGCCGCCCGTGCTGCGGGATGGCCGCGTGCGCGCGCTGGCGCTGACCAGCGCCACACGCTCCCCCGCCCTGCCCGAGGTGCCGACGGCCGAGGAGGCGGGCGTTCCCGGCTATGTCGCGACGGCCTGGTTCACCATCGCGGCGTCAGGCGCCACGCCCGCGCCCCTGATGCAGCGGCTCAACGACGACCTGCGCGCCGTGCTGGCTGCGCCGGCCCTGCGCGACCGGTTCACGACTCTGGGCGCGACACCGATGGGGGGCACATTGGCCGAGTCCAGCGCCTTCCTCGCCGCCGAGACGGAGAAGTGGACGCGAGTCGTGGAAGCGGCCGGCATTCGCCTTGACTGAGGCGCGCGTCACGCTCGAGGTCTCGGCCGGCATCGCCCGCCTCACCTTCGACCATCCGCGCCGGATGAACGCGATCACGGCCGCGATGTGGCAGGCGCTGCCCGGCCTGCTGGACCAGGTGGCCGGCGACCCCGCCATCCGCGTCCTGCTGCTGCAAGGTGCGGGCGAGCGCGCCTTCTGCACCGGCAATGACATCTCGGAATTCGAGGCGATCCGCGCCGATGCCGCGCAATCCGCCGCCTATAACGCGCTTCAGCGCGCGGTGGCCGAACGCATGGCGGCGCTGGAGAAACCCGCCATCGCCGCGATCCATGGGCATTGCCTGGGGGCCGGGCTGGAGCTCGCCCTGCAATGCGATCTGCGCTTCGCGAGCCCCGAGGCGCGCATGGGCGTGCCCGCCGTGCGGCTCGGCCTGCCCTACCGGCTGGAGGATATCGCGAAGCTCGTGGATGTCTGTGGCCTCGCCACCGCGCGGCTCATGGTGTTGACCGGCCGCAGCTTCGCGGGCGCTGAGCTGGAGCGGATGGGCCTCGTCACGCAGATGCTGCCGGACCGCGCGGGCATGCTGGAAGCGGCGGAGGCGACAGCCGCGGAGGTCGCCGCCGCCGCGCCGCTCGCCTTGCGTGCCGCCAAGGCCGCCTTCCGCGAATTGGCACGCCGCGACGGCCCGCCTGACCTCGCCCGCGTTCAGGCCCTGGCCGACCAATGCTATGACAGCGCAGACTACGCCGAGGGCCGCGCCGCCCGGCGGGAAGGCCGGCCGCCCCGCTTCACCGGAAGCTAGTCGCCTGCAGGGGTCTTGCGCTTGCCCTGCGTCATGCTCAGCACAAAGACTCCCATGCCGCCCAGCAGCGACATCAGGATGAAGCCCCATTTCAAACCGGCGGTGCGGGCCTTCGGGTCATCCATCACCTGCATGAGCAGCACGCCGAAGATGGCGACGCCCACGCTGCCGATGGCCGTCCCCCAGATGCCGAACAGGCGCATCCTGCGATCCATGCCTCTCCCTCCCCAGTTGTGGTTCAGTGGAGTTTGACACCGGGCTCGGCCCTTTGCGAGACGAGGCCAGCCAGGCTGCGCCACACCGTGGGCGCGCCGCCATGCAGCGCCGTCTGGTGCATCTTGTAGAGCGAGCGATACATCAGCCGCGCGAAATACCCCTCGATGAACATGGACTTGCCCACCAGGAAGCCCATCAGGCTGCCCACCGTGCTGTACTTGCCGAGCGAGACCAGCGAGCCGAAATCCCGGTAGATGAAGGGCTCGAGCGGCTTGCCCTCCAGCAGCCTGTCGATCTGGTTGTACATGTGGCTCGCCTGCTGGTGCGCCGCCTGGGCGCGCGGCGGAATCGGCTGGTCCGACCCCTCGCGCGGGCAGGAGGCGCAGTCGCCCAGCGCAAAGATGTTCCCGTCGCGCGTCGTCTGCAGCGTGGGCAGCACCCTCAGCTGGTTGGTGCGGGTGGTCTCCAGCCCGCCGATCTCCTTCAGGAAATCGGCGCCCTTCACGCCCGCCGCCCAGACCGTCAGCTCCGCCGGCAGGAAGCCGCCATCGGCCAGCACCACGCCATCCGCCCGCACCTCCGCCACGCGCGTGCCGGCGTGCACTTCGACGCCCATCTTCGCCAGCAGGTCATTCGTCGCGGCCGAGATGCGCTCGGGCAGCGCGGGCAGGATCCGGGGTGCCGCCTCCACCAGCATGATGCGGATGTCGCGCTCAGGCTGGATGCGGTCGAGGCCATAGGCCACCACGGCGCGCACGGTGCGGTGCAATTCGGCGGCGAGTTCCGTGCCCGTCGCCCCCGCGCCGATGATCGCCACGTGCAATTGCCCCGGGCGCACCGGCTCCGGCTGCGCATTGGCGCGCAGGCAGGCATTGACCAGGCGGCGGTTGAAGCGGCTCGCCTGGTCCAGCGTCTCCAGCGGGATGGCATGCTGCGCGGCGCCAGGTGTTCCGAAATCATTGGTGACGGAGCCGACGGAGATGATCAGCGTGTCATAGCCGAGGCGGCTCGCCGGCGTGATCTCGCGCCCTTCCTCGTCCAGCATGGCGCCCAGCAACACTTCCTTCGTGTCACGGTCGAGCCCCGTCATCTCGCCGAAGCGATAGGTGAAGTGGTGCCAATGCGCCTGGGCCAGATAGTTCAGCTCATGCTGCGCGCGATCCAGGCTGCCGGCGGCCACCGCGTGCAGCAGCGGCTTCCAGAGATGCGTGCGGCCGCGCTCCACCAGCGTCACCTGCGCGCGCGTGCCGCGGCCGTAGCGATTGCCCAGGCGCGTCGCGAGTTCGAGGCCACCGGCGCCCCCTCCGACGATGACGATGCGGTGCGGATCAGCCATGCCAAACCCCCTTGTCCCAGGATGAGCGTAGCGCCCGGCATCGTTGCAGGCAAAAAACATACCGTGGGCAACCTTGCAGCGCGGCGGGACGTTGGGCTCCGCGTGGTCCTCACGCGTCAGAACCCGGAGTTCCCGCCATGCCGCTCGGCACCATCATCATCATCCTCCTCGTCATCGCGCTGCTGGGCGGCTTCAGCGGCCGCTTCGGTGGCTATGGCTACGGCTTCGGCCATGGCAGCATCGGCGTCCTGGGAACAATCCTGATCATCGTCATCGTGCTGATGGTGATGGGGCGCATCTGACGGGGGATTGATTGGCGGAACCTTTCCTGATCACGCCCGACGGGCTGCGGCTCGTCGTGCGCCTCACCCCGCGGGCGGGACGGGATGGTCTGGATGGGGTCGCCACAACGCCTGATGCGGGGACGCATCTGCGCCTCCGGCTCTCAGCACCCCCGGTCGAGGGCGCGGCCAATGCGGCGCTCATCGCTTACCTCGCGCGAGCGCTGGACTTGCGGAAATCCGACATCCACCTGCTCGCGGGGGAACGGGCGCGGGTGAAGCGGCTGCTGCTCGCGGGCGATGGCGCGGCCCTCGCCCGGCGCGTTTCGGATTGGATCGCCCTCTCGACCTGAAGCGCGGGCCGTGCTTTTTCCGGCCCCGACCTCAGCAAAGGGCAGGAACGTGAGCGACATCTCCATCAATATCGGCGGCGACATCTTCGAGGCGCGCTTCGAGACCGAAGCCGCGCCGCAGACCGTGGCCCGCTTCCGCCACCTGCTGCCCTACAAGGACCGCATCATCCATGTCCGCTGGAGCGGCGAGGCCTGCTGGATTCCGATGGGCGAGCGCGACCTGTCCATCGGCTATGAGAACGCGACGAGCTACCCGGCACCCGGCCAGATCATCGTCTATCCCGGCGGCATCCCGGGTGCCGTGAGCGAAACGGAGATCCTGGTCGCCTACGGGCCCTGCTGCTTCGCCAGCAAGGCGGGGCAGCTCGCCGGCAACCACTTCCTGACCATCACGGCCGACCTCGACCGGCTGGCGAAGGTCTGCCGCTCGGTGCTGTGGGACGGCGCCAAGGACATCACCTTCAGCGCCGCATGAGGCGCTGATCAGGCGAGGGCGAGGAACTTCCAGACGAAGAGCATCAGCGGCAAGAGCACGACGAAGAGGACGAGAAGGAAGGTCGGCATCAGGTTGAGCTTCGCCCGGTAGCGGGACCGAAGTGCCGATGGCAGCCAGGAGACGAGGAAGAACAGCGTCAACAGGATGGTGGATAGCAGGATCGGCACCCCGACCGAGGGAAACACATAGGTTTCCAGCGGGGGCGCCGACCAACCCAGCAATCTCTTAAGATCCTGATCGCCCTGCTTCCCGCCGGAGTCCCAGATCACGCCGAAGACCTGCCAGACCGTCAGCGTGAACACCGCGGCAGTGAGCAAGGCTTCCACCCATTCGCGCGACTGGGTTGACCGCTCACGCTCGAAATTCTCGATCTGGCTGAGAAGGCGTCGGCCTTCCTGGCGCTGAAGCGCAGTTCCCCGCTGCTGCTCGATCATGCGGAACAGCTCGCTCTCGCTCGGGTACCGGAAGACGTCCGGAACCATGTCCGCTTCAAAGCTCTCGAAGAAGTGGAACCTCTCCTCGATCCGCCGTGCCTGCGCCTCGTGGTGCTTGCCGTTCAAGGGCAGAGAGAAGCCGACGGTCGCGCCTGCCGGTCGGAGCTTGGCAATGGCCTTGTTGGCATCCCGGACCAGGCGCTCATTGAAGGCCGCCGAGACGGTGGAGAGGTAGAAATACGGACAGCCGCCGATCCAGTGCTTCATGCGATCGAAGCTGCGCGAGTTCTTGCTCAGGCGGATGACGGTATGCCGGTGGACGAAGTGAATGTAATCGCCCGTGATGTCGCTGGTCATCAGCGAGTCGTTCACCTCGTGGAGATCCTGGTCGTCGAAGTCTATGACCGCCTGCGCCAGGCCGGACAGCATGCGGGTAAACTCGGACAGGGGCGCCTGGCGCTTCCGCGCGGCTTCGATCGTCGCGCGGGCGCGCTGGAAGGCGCTGAAGCCGACGACCTCGAGGCTGGCCCCCTGCATGTCTTCGGGTCTTGGTGAGCAGAGCGCGGTCCGGACCTTGCGCATGGTCTCCGCATGCTCGCTCCCCGAGAATCGGACGGCGAGCCTGCGAAGAAGCGTGCTGAAGATTTCCCGCGTCCCCGGCGGCAGCGTCCAGTGGGGCGTACGCCCGACGCCGCGCTTGAGATCGTCCTCAGCCCAGGCCTTTTCCAGTTCCGCCCGTTCACCGGCGTCTGCGATGTTGAGCAGGCACATGGCCCTCAGGCGCGCAGAGGCAAGTTGATGCAATTGGTACCGCTGGCCCGCATGGATGAAGGCGATCTTCCGCGACAGCGCCTGCCAGCGCTGCCCTGAGGGCGCGCCGGCACTGCCCGCCAGGGACAACAGCGTCAGGAATCGCGCGGCATCCAGCACGGGCCGGCTGCCAAGATCCTCCTCATCGAGCAGGAAGGAGATGGAATAGGCGATCTGGTTGGTCGCAAAGATCGATATGGTGTCAATGCAGCGGGCGGTGATGTTGATGCATTCATCACTGTCCGGACCGAGACTGGTGGATACGTTTTCATTCTCCCAGTCGGTCACGATGGACTGCGGCAGTTCGATGGTGATCCGATTGTCCTGCGGTTGAACAAGCCGGTGCTCGCCGTGCTGAGCGCTTGCAGGAAGCTCGCACAGCGCGGCCAGGGGAAGGCGGCGGGTTCCCTCTTCGGAAATCGTGATGTCGGTCGAGAAGGAACGCATGGGCTCGAGAAAATCCCGCACGTCCTCCATGACTTCCGCATCCTGCGCGATGGAGGAGAGCGTGACCGGCCTGGGATCGAGGCGGCTGGCATGGGAACGCACGTCGAACCTGATCGGCTCGCAAATGAAGGTGAAGCGCAGACAGATCGAACTCGCCGAGCCGAGCTGGGGGCGATCCTCCCACGGGAGAAGGCTGGTCAAGGCCGTCGTCCTCAGCCAGGCGCCTTCGCCGCGCTGGGATTCACCACGGATGGGCAGCCCGGGCGCGAGGTCGAGTTCGGCGCCGCCGCGGTGCTCGGCAAGCGAGGCGGAGAATTCATCCAGGAAGCGGCGCAGGCGCCTCGGCGAAATCAGCTCCTCCCCCTCCGGCGCATGCGCCATCAGCACGAGGTCGTCGCTCGGCGCCTGGCCCGGGCGAAGCGGCGGCTGCCGGTAGCCCACGTCAATGCGTTGGAAGCCCAGGGCATCGAGCTGAACAATCCGGCGACGGACTGCGCCCTTGTCCTCCTCGCTCAGGCTGGATGAGGGCTTTTCCGTCTCCGCCAACAGCAGCAGCGGTTCTCCACGGGCGTGCTGCTCCGCTTCGGACCGGACGCGGGCGACGAGGCTTCGCGCGACGCCCTGGCCGCCAGCCGAGGGGTGGACGCAGATATACGTCAGCAAGGTCGCGCCGCTCTGGTGGAAGCATTCGAGGATGGCACCGCCGAGGATATCGGTCTCCGAAATCTCCGTGGCCGGCAGCCGCTGGCGCAAAGCCAGGATGATGTGCAGCGAGGGGCGCGGCGGCTGCGGCGCGGCGCCCATCAAGGGCAACCAGACCTCGGGCGTCTCCGCCAGATCGGCCTTCGGGAACGCGTCGCGATAGACGCGGTCGTAGAACATCGCGCAGAGGGCAGGCCGCAACTCGGAAGGCACGTCGTTCGAGAGGTTCAGGAGGTGGGGCTTGAGCACGGCTTTGGCTTCCTTGGCTGAAGTGCCGCCTGGCTCACCAGGGCAGGTAGGATCCGGCAGGCGAGCCATGTTGCTCGATCCTGCCGGAGGGCGCCAAGCAAGTCAGCCCTGGCGCCGCCTGAGGGTGGGCAGCAGCGCCAGCCCCACCGCGGCCGGCAGCAGCCAGATGATCCGCGCCTCGTAGCGGTTCAGCGGCTTGGAGAGCGCGCCGGTCGCCGCGGCATTGCCCCCGATGGCGACGAGCACGAAGAGGATCAGCGCGCCGCGCGGCAGATCGCGCGCGCGCCAGGCCCGCCAGACCAGCCAGGGCGCCAGGAGAAGCGCCACCAGCATCACCGGAAGCTGCGGCAGCAGGAAGGGCGCGGCCGCCTGCGGCAGCAGCCCCCGCGCCTGGAGCCCGCCGTCGAAGCGCGCCAGCTCGGCCGCGGGGAAGCCATGCTCGATCACCTCCCGCGTGCTGAAGAGCGAAGTGGGCACCAGCGTGTCGCCCACGCGGAACAGGGTGAGCTGCCGGAGCGCATTGCGAAACATGGCTGAGGCCACCTCCTCCGGGTAGGCGGCGAGGGTGGCGCCCACGATCTCCCGCGCCTCGGGCACGGCGCGCAACCCGCCCAGCTTGCGCAGGCTGCCATCGGCCTCGCTGTTGATCGGGCTGATGCCCCAGAGGAAATCCTCCGCGTCCATCGGCAGGCGGTCGAGGAAGGCGCAGAGCCGCCAGCCCGGCTCCTCCGGGCAGCGCGCCTGCATGAGGCGCAGCACCGGCCCGTCATCCTGCAGGCGGGCCAGCAGGAAGATCGCGCCATGCGGCGAGGGCGTGAAGCGGCCAAAGGCGGCGTGGTTCGCGGTCGCCAGCACCAAGAGCGCAAGCAGCGGGGGTGCTGCCACCCGCAGCACGGGGACGAGGCGGCGCGTCAGCAGCGCGGTGAGCGCGACCAGCGCCAGCGCCGGCGGCAGATGCGCCATATGCCCGGAGATGGCGAAGGCGCCGAGCAGGCCGATAGCCACCGCCTCGATGCGCGAAAGCCGCCCGAAGCCCAGCAGGAAGAGGCAGAGCGGGCCCAACGCCGTCAACGCATCGGGCATCACCGTCGCCAGGAACCAGGGCGCCGAGGTCAGCGCGGCGAGGCCGCCACAGACGAGCAGATGCGCGCTGGCCGAGGGCCCCTCGCGCAGCGCGCGTTGCGTGAGCCAGAGCAGCCAGGAGGCAAGCAGCCCCTGCCCCAGCACCACCGGCCAGAGCGACCATTGCCAGTGCAGCGCGTGGATCGCGGCGCCAAAGGTGAGCGACTTGTCCCAGGGCGGCACGCCCATCGTCGTCTGGCGGATGTAGGTGAAGCTGTCCACGAAGACGAGCGGATAGAGGTTCATCGCGGCGGGCCAGACCAGCAGCAGCCCGCCGCCCAGGATCGCAAGCAGGGTCCTAGCCAAGCGCGGCCTCCGCCTCCCGCACCACCTCGGCCAGGGCACCGGCCGCGAAGGGCGAGACCAGCCCCGCGCCATGCGCCAGTTCCTGGAAGGGGGCCGAACCGCCGCGGGCGCAGAGCGCCACGTAGTCATCCAGCGCGGCCCGCGGATCATGCCGGGACTTCACCCAGAACTGCATCGCGCAGCAAAGCGCCAGCGTGTAGTCGATGTAGTAGAAGGGGCTGTTGTAGATGTGCTGCTTCGCCTGCCAGCGGCCGCCCTTGGCGGGATAGGCCAGGTCCCCATAGTCGGTCCAGGGCATGTAGAGCCGCTCCAGCCGCTGCCAGATGGCGTGGCGCTCGGCGGGCGTCGCATGCGGGTTGGCGTGCACCTCATGCTGGAAGTGGTCCACGCAGACGCCATAGGGCAGGAAGGCGAGCGAGGAGATGAGGTGCATGCGGCGGAAGCGCTCCGCCGCATCCTCGCCCACCAGCAGGCCCATCTCAGGATGCGTCAGGAATTCGAGGCCCATGGAGTGGATCTCGGCCGCCTCCATGGTGGGCCAGAGCTGGTCAATGCCCGGCAGGTGGCGGCTTTCCCAGCACTGGAAGGCGTGGCCCATCTCATGCGTGAAGACGCCGATATCGTGATGCGTGCCGTTGAAATTGGCGAAGATGAAGGGCACGCCGACCGTGGGGAAGGAGGTGCAGAACCCACCCCCCGCCTTGCCCGGCCGGTTCTTCAGGTCGAGGAAGCCGCCCGCCTGCATCAGCCGGTAGAACTCCGCGAGGCGCGGGTCCATCCGGTCGAACATGGTCTGCGCGGCGGTCACCAGCGTGTCGTGGTCGCCGATGGGTGCGGGGTTGCCGGCCGGGTCAATCAGCGCCTCGTCCCAGTAGCGCAGCTTGTCCCAGCCGAAGGTGGCGCGGCGGGCTTCCAGCAGTTTGCCCACCAGCGGCACCACATGGCGCACCACCTCCGCGCGATAGCGCGCGACATCGGCCGCGTCGTAATCCACCCGCCGCATGCGGCGATAGGCGAGCGGGATGAAGTTCGCATCGCCCAGTTTCACCGCCATGCCGTGGCGCAGCTTCACCAACGCGTCGTAGATCTCGTCCAGCTCCGTGCCGTGCTTCTCGAAGAAGGCCCAGCGCGCCGCCTCGGCCGCGTGGCGCATGGCGCGGTCCGCGTGCTCGGCATAAGGGGCGAGGCCCGAGAGGTTGAGGACCTTCCCGTCCAGCTCGATCCTGGCCGAGGCGAGCAGCGCGGTGTAGCGGGCGGCGAGCTTCGATTCCTCCTCCAGATCGGCCGCGATGGCGGGGTCGAAGGTGGTGATGTCGGTCTGCCACAGGCGCAGCACATGGGGCCCCACCAGCGCCTCGACGGCAGCGCGGTCCGGGTCGTCCAGCAGGCGGCGCTTGATCGCCACCTCATGCCCGGTCGCGACAGGGGCGAGCTTGTCGGCGTATTCGCGCGCGGCCTTGGCCTCCTCATTCGCCGTGTCCTGCGCGAAGCGCAGATGCACGAGCGCGGACCACGTGTCCTGGGCGCGCCGCGACCCATCCCATTGCGCCACCGCCGCCGCGCGGTCCCCCGCATCAAGCAGGGCCATGATGGCGGCGGCCTCGGCCGCGAGGCTTTCTTCCGTCGGTGTGGGGGCCGCGATCTCGTTGAAACGCATGCTCAGAACTCCGCCATCAGCCGGCCGAAGCCGTCCATCTTGTCGGTGATGCCATTGGCGCGCAGCGCATGCCACCAGGTGGCCGTGTTGATCGCAATGACCGGCTTGCCGAGCCACATCTCGGCCGCCGCGGCCAGGCGCACCATGGAGAGGTTGGTGCCCACCTGCACGATGGCATCCACGTCATCGCCATCCAGCTCCCGCAGCACGGGGACGAGCTCGGCCGGCGTCACCTCGGCGATGGCGGTCCAGCGCGGGCATTGCAGGGCCTTGTCGCGCACCGTGGTGTAGCCCATGTCGCCGAAATAGCGGATCACCTCGGCATTCATGCTGGGCCAGTAGGGCGAGAGGATGGCCAGCCGCTTCACCCCGCCATAGGCCTGAAGTGCGGCGTGGCAGGAATGCGAGCCGACGCTGATGTCGAGGCCGCTTTCCTCTTTCACGCTGCGCACGAAACGGTCCGCCCCCGCCACGCCGTCGAAGAAAGTGACCGCGCTCATGCCCATGACGAGGTAGTCGGGCTCGCAGGTCATCACGCTGCGCACGGCGTCGAGCGTGTTGCCGCCGATCACCTCGGCGCCGGCGCGGAAGGTCTCGTTGCTTACCGCATGGGCGTTGGGGGTGAAGATGCGGCTGTAATGCGCGGTGACGCCGGGCGGGCGCATCATGTCGAAATCGGGCTGCACCACGGTGTTGGTGGAGGGGCCCATCACCCCGAACTTCTTCCGCCACCCCAGAACATCGCGCATCGCCCTAGCCTCCGCCGTGAGGGGCTGAGTCTCGCGCCCCGCGTGGCAGCGCACAAGCCGCGCTTGCAGTTGGAGGGGTGTGCATCCTATGCGGGGATGATGTCCCTGTCCCGACGCCTCCTCCTCATGACCCCGGCGGCCTGCCCCCTGCGGGCCGCGCAGGCCCAGGAGGCCTGGCCCGCGCGGGGGCCGATCCGCTTCATCGTCCCGGGCCCGGCCGGCGGCGCGGGGGATGTGACGGCGCGGCTGGTGATGGAGCGCGTCGCGGTGCGGATCGGGCAGCAGGTCGTCATCGAGAACCGGCCTGGCGCGGGGACGAATATCGGCATGACCGTGGTCGCGCGCGCAGCGCCCGATGGCTACACGCTGGGCCTCGCCAGCATCGCGAGCCATGCGGTGAACCGCACGCTGTATCGCAGCCTGCCCTTCGACCCCGTGGCGGATTTCGCGCCGGTCAGCCTGATGGCCCTGGTGCCCAACCTCATGGTCATTCCGCCCGCGCTGCCGGTGACCAACCTGCTGGAATTCGTCGCCTATGCCCGTGCGCGGCCAGGGCAGATCAATTTCGGCTCGGTCGGCGCCGGCTCCTCGCAGCATCTGGCGGGCGCGCAATTCGCCCAGGCCACGGGCGTCGAGATGACGCATATCCCCTACAATGCCGGCGGCCAGATGAACACGGACCTGATGGAGAACCGCATCCAGGTGCTGTTCCAGTCGGTCAGCGCGGTGGCTGAGCTGGCGCGCGCCGGCCGCGTGCGCGCCATCGCCGCGACCGGCACCGAACGCATCCCCGCCTTCGCCCACGTGCCCACCCTGCGCGAGGGCGGCGTGGACATCGTCTCCACCGGCTGGTTCGGCGTGGTGGCCCCGGCACAGACGCCCGAGCCCATCCTCGAGCGCCTGCACCGCGAGACGATCGCCGCGCTGGCCGAGCCGGAATTGCAGGCGCGGCTCTCGTCAGGCGGCAGCCTGCCGCGGCCCTCGGCCAGCCGGGCGCATTTCGCGGGTTTCATGGCGGAGGAGACGGCGCGCTGGGCGCCGGTCGTGCGGGCCTCGGGCGCCAGCGTCGACTAAGGCGCGCCGTACGCGCGACGTGGATTGAAGCAGGGCGCGCCCCGGTCCACCCTGGCCCTTCATCTGGCAGGAGCAGAGCCATGGCCCGCGTGCGTTCCATCCCCTCCGAGGAATTGCCGCCCGACCTCGCCGCCATCTACGAGGATTTCGCCGGGCAATACGGCCCCTTCCGCAACCAGGTCGCCGTCATCGCGCATGTGCCGGCGGCCCTGCGCCACCTCATGCCGCTGCTCATGGAGTTGCGCGCGGCGGCGACGCTGCCCAAGCGCTATCTCGAGATCGCCATCGTCGTCGTCTCGCGCTTGAACGAGTGCCATTACTGCGTCGCACACCACAAGCCCTTCCTGGTGGTGGCCGGCGTCTCGCCCGAGGCGGTGGACCGCATCATGGACGCGGATCTGCCCGCGGAGTTCGACGCGGTGGACCGGCTGGTGATCCGCTACGCCAAGGTGGCCTGGGAGACACCCAACCGGATCACGCCCAGGCTGCACGCGGCGCTGCTGGAGCATTTCACCGAGGCGCAGATCGTGGAACTCACCCTGCGGATCACGCTTTGCGGCTTCTTCAACCGTTTCAACGACGCGCTGCAGATTGAGGAAGAGACGGAGGTCCACGCCTGATCAGAGATTGAAAGCGACGCGCCCCGTCTCCGCCACATCATAGCCGCCCATGCGGGCAGCGCGCTCGGCGAAGAGCGGCGTACGCGCGAAGGCGAGCAGCGCCTGCATGGGCGCCTCGAAGGCCTCGCGCCGGTGCAGCACCAGGTCGAAGCGCTCGCGCAGCAGGGGCACGAAGCCAAGGCCCGCGCGCATCGCCTCGGCGCGGATGCCGAAGCCCACATCCGCCGCACCGCGCAGCACGGCGGCAGCCACCTCATCCTCGGCCAGGGCCGGATCGGGCAGGAAGGCGACGTCGCGCAGCGCCACCCCGGCATCGCTGAGCAATCCGACCAGCGCCACATGGCTGCCGGCGCGCGGCTGGCGGCCGATCACCCGCAGCCCCGGCCGCGCGAGATCCGCGATGGTGGCAAGCCCGGCCGGATTGCCCGGCGGCGTGATCAACCCCTGCTCGCGCCAGGCCCAGACGAGGCCGACCAGCGGCGCGCCCGGCAGGGCGGCGCGCACCGCCGCCTCGTTGAAGCCGCCCTCCTCGTCGCGCAGATGGAGGGCCGCGGCGAGGGCGCTGCCGGCGACCAGCGCATCCAGCCCATCCAGGCTGCCGCCCGCGCGCAAGGCCAGGCCGCAGCCGGATTGCCGCACCGCCCAATCCAGCAGCGGATCGTGGCTGCCGGCCAGGATGGGCGGCGGCGTGGCGCGGCCTCCCGCTGCGGCCTGGTCCACCAGCCAGCGGCGCAGCGCCTCGACCGGAAAGAGCCATTTGCCGCCCACCAGCGCGGCCGGCAGGCGGCGGGCGCGGGCCAGGTCGTAGAGGGCGCGCTCGGAAAGGCGGAGGAACTGGGCAGCCTCTTTCAGGGTCCAGATATTCATTCGGCAAATATCGGCAAATGGCGGCAAATGAGCAAGTGGATGCGCCGTGGACGCCAGCCTGCGCCAGGCTTACAGCCGCGTCATGCAGGATATCGGGGCCGCATTCCAGCAGGCGATGGGGCTTGTCGCCGCGGGCGATGCGGGGCTCTGGGCGATCATCGCCCTCAGCCTGCGCGTCTCGCTCACGGCCACGCTGATCGCCGCCTGCATCGGACTGCCGCTGGGCGCATTGCTGGCGGTTGCGCGGTTTCCCGGGCGCCAGGGGCTGCTGGTGCTGCTGAACGCGTTGATGGGCCTGCCGCCCGTGGTTGCGGGCCTGGTCATCTACATCCTGCTGTCACGCTCGGGGCCGCTCGGCGGTCTCGGCCTGCTCTTCACACCGACCGCCATGGTGATCGCGCAGGCGGTGCTCATCACCCCCATTCTCGCCGCGCTCACGCGGCAGGTGCTGGAGAGCATGTGGGAGGAATATGCCGAGCAGCTGCGCTCGCTGGGCTCCGGGCCCGGCCGCGCAGTCGGCACCTTGCTCTGGGATGGGCGCTTCGCCCTGCTGACGGTGCTGCTCGCCGGCTTCGGCCGCGCCTCGGCGGAGGTCGGCGCCGTGATGGTGGTGGGCGGCAATATCGAGGGCTTCACCCGCGTGATGACCACCGCCATCGCGCTCGAGACAAGCAAGGGAGACCTGCCGCTGGCCCTGGCCCTCGGCATCGTGCTGATGGCGATCGTGCTCGGCGTGAACGCGGCGGCGCAGTTGCTGCGCGAGGCCTCCGCGCGGTGGGCGGGATGAGCGGGCCGCTGCTGCGCGCCGAAGGCCTCGGGTTTGCCGTCACTGGCGTGCCGATCCTCCGCGATGTCAGCTTCACGCTCGGCAGCGGCGCGCCGAGCCTGATCATCGGCCCGAATGGCGCGGGCAAGTCTGTGCTGCTGCGCCTGCTGCACCGGCTGCTGTCGCCGAGTGCGGGGCTGGTGGTCACCGCCGGCTTGGGCCGCCAGGCCATGGTCTTCCAGAAACCGGTGCTGCTGCGCCGCAGCGTGGCTGCCAACATCTCCCACGCGCTCTCCCTCGCCGGCATCCGCGACGCGGCCCGCATCCCGGCCGCGCTGGAGGAGGTGGGCCTGGCGCACCTGGCGGACCGCCCGGCTCGCAAGCTCTCGGGCGGCGAGCAGCAGCGCGTGGCGCTCGCCCGCGCGCTGGCGCTGCGGCCGGAGATCCTCTTCCTCGACGAGCCGACCGCGAGCCTCGACCCCGCCGCGACCCGCGCCGTGGAGGGCATCGTGGTCCGCGCGGCCGCGCGCGGCGTGAAGATCGTGATGACCACGCATGACCTGAACCAGGCCCGCCGCCTCGCCGGCGAAATCCTGCTGCTGCATCGGGGCCGGCTGATCGAGCAGGCGCCGGCCGAAACCTTCTTCTCGCAACCCCAAAGCGCGGAGGCCCAGGCCTTCCTGCGCGGAGACATCCTCGAATGATGCGCCGAGCCCTCTTCGCCCTCCTCCTGCTCGCCACGCCTGCCGTGGCGCAGGAGCGCTTGATCACCATCAGCAGCACGACCAGCACGGAGCAATCCGGTCTGTTCGGCCATATCCTCCCCCTGTTCCGTGAGGCCACGGGCATCACCGCGCGCGTGGTGGCGCTGGGCACCGGCCAGGCGCTGGATGTGGGGCGGCGTGGCGATGCCGATGTCGTCTTCGTGCATGACCGCGCGGCCGAGGAACGCTTCGTGGCGGAGGGCTTCGCGACGCAGCGCCAGCACGTGATGTTCAACGACTTCGTGATCATCGGCCCGGCCGCCGACCCCGCCCGCATCGCCGGTTCCCGCGACGCCGTCGCCGCCATGCGCCGCATCGCCGAGGCGCGGGCGCCCTTCGTCAGCCGCGGCGACCGCAGCGGTACGCATGCGGCGGAGCTGCGCCTCTGGCAGCAGGCCGGCGTGGAGCCTTCGGGCAGCTGGTATCGCGCGGTCGGCCAGGGCATGGGCCCGGCGCTGAACACGGCCGCCGCGCAGAACGCCTATATCCTGGCCGATCGTGGCACCTGGCTCTCCTTCCGCAACCGCCAGGAGCTGCGCATCGTGACCGAGGGCGATCCGCGCCTGTTCAACCAATATGGCGTGATGCTGGTGAACCCGGCGCGCCACGGCCATGTGAAGGCGGCCGACGGCCAGGCCTTCGTGGACTGGATCGTCTCGCCGGCCGGGCAGGCCGCCATCGCCAGCTACAAGATCAATGGCGAGCAGCTGTTCTTCCCGAACGCCGCGCTGCCCGAGCCCACCTCGTGAAGCGGCTGCTCCTGGCGGCGCTGCTGATGGCCGCCCCCGCCCAGGCCGAGCCGGTGCGGCTGGCCGCCGCCGGCAGCCTGCGCGCGGCCCTCTCCGAGGTGGCGACCGCCTTCGCCGCGAGCCCGGGCGGCGCGCCGGTCACTGAGACCTATGCGCCCTCGGGCCTGCTGCGGCAGCGGATCGCGGGTGGCGAGGGCTTCGACCTCTTCGCCAGCGCCAACATGGCCCATCCGGAGGCGCTGGCGCACGAGCGGCAGATGCCCGTGGTGCTCTTCGCCCGCAACCGCCTCTGCGCCCTGGCGCGGCCGGGGCTGGACGTGACGCCGGAGACGCTGCTGGCGCGCATGCTGGACCCCGCCATCCGGCTCGGCACTTCCACCCCGCGCGCAGATCCCGCGGGCGACTACGCATTCGCCCTGTTTGCCCGGGCCGAGGCGCTGCGCCCTGGCGCGCGCGCGGCGCTGGACGCGAAGGCGCTGACGCTGACCGGTGGGCCGGATTCCCCGCGCCCGCCGGCCGGGCGCGACCTCTACGCCTGGCAGTTCGAGCGCAACGCGGCGGACCTCTTCCTCACCTACTGCACCAACGCCGTGCTGGCGCTCAGGGCCGAGCCGCGCCTCGCCCGCGTCGAGGTGCCGGAGGCGCTGGCGGTCTTCGCCGATTACGGGATGCTGCTGCTGCAGCCGCGCGCGGAGGCGGCGCGGCTGGCCCTGTTTATCCTCTCCCCCCAGGGCCAGATGATCCTCGCCCGGCACGGCTTCGACGCGCCGGGATTGCCCAAGGAGAGATGATGTTCCGCCGCGCGCTGCTCGCCACGCCCCTCGCCACGCCCGCGCTCGCGCGCGACGTGCGGGATTCGGTAGGGCGTGCGGCGCAATTGCCGGACAAGATCCACCGCGTGCTGGCGGCCGGGCCGCCGGCCGCCATCCTGCTCTACACGCTGGCGCCCGAATTGCTGGCCGGCTGGCCCGCCCGTCCGCCCAGCCGCCTGGAGGCAAGCTTCCTGACCGAGCAGGCCGCTGCCCTGCCGGAGACCGGGCGCCTCACCGGCCGCGACAACACCGCGAATATCGAGGCGGTGCTGCGCCAGCGGCCCGACCTCGTGCTCGACTACGGCAGCGTGGCGCCGAGCTTCGTGAGCCTCGCCAATCGCGTGCAGGAGCAGACCGGCATCCCGACGCTGCTGCTGGATGGCGCGCTGGCCCGCATCCCCGAGACCTATCGCCAGCTGGGCGACATCCTGGACCGCCGCAAGGACGCGGATCTGCGCGCCGAGGCCGCCCAGCGCATCCTGACCGAGGCCGAGGCGCAAGCCGCGCGCCTCGCTGCGCGCGGGCGGCCGCGGGTCCTCTATGTGCGCGGGCCGCGCGGGCTGGAGACCGGGCTCGCGGGTTCCATCAACACCGAGATCATCGAATTCGCGGGGGCGGCGAATGTGGCGGGCCGCGCGCTGGGGCCGGGCGGCCTGACGCAGATCAGCCTGGAGCAGGTGCTGGCCTGGAATCCGGATTGGGTGATCGCGATCCATCCTGATTTCCCCGCCCATGCGCGGCAGGATCCGCTTTGGCGGGCGCTGCCGGCGGTGCGCGCCAACCGCCTGGTTCTGGCGCCCGGGCTGCCCTTCGGCTGGGTGGACTTCCCGCCGGCGGTGAACCGCCTGCTGGGGCTGATCTGGCTGCCCGTGCTGTTTGGCCTCGTGCCGGCCGAGAGCCTGGCCGAGCGGGTCAGCGACTTCCACGCGCTTTTCTACCATCGGCGGCCCGAGCCTTCGCAGATCGCGGCGCTGCTGCGCCCGGCGCTGCCGGCCTGATGCGCGGCGCCCTGGCCTGGGGCGTGGCGCTGGGCGCGCTGCTGGCGGCGGTGCTTCTTGCGCTGGCCTTTGGCCGCTTTCCGATTCCACCCGGCCAATTGCTCGACATCCTGCTGGGACGCGAGGAAGGGCCGGCCGCCATCGTTTTCTGGAACATCCGCGCACCGCGCGTGGCGGCCGCCATCCTGGTGGGCGCGGCGCTGGCCGGCGCGGGGGCCGCCTTCCAGGGGATGTTCCGCAACCCCCTCGCTTCGCCCGACCTCTTGGGCGTCTCGGCTGGGGCCTCACTGGGCGCAGTGCTGGGCATCTTTCTGGGGCTGCCCGTGGCGGCGATCCAGGGCCTGGCCTTCGCAGGCGGCGTGGTCGCGGTGGCGGGTGTCGCGGGGTTGGCCGCGCTGGTGCGCGGGCGGGGTGATCCGGCGCTGCTGCTGATCCTGGCCGGCATCGCGCTGGGTGCGCTGATGGGGGCGGCGATCAGCCTGCTGAAGATCCTGGCCGACCCCTACAACCAGCTGCCCGCCATCACCTTCTGGCTACTCGGCTCGCTGAACGCCGTGACGCGCGGTGATGTGGTGGCGGCCGCCATTCCGGCCTGTGCCGGGCTCGCCTTGCTGTTCCTGCTGCGCTGGCGGCTGAACCTGCTGACGCTGGGCGAGGATGAGGCACGGGCGCTCGGCGCCAACACCACATTGCTGCGGGGTGCGGCCGTGACGGGCGCCACGCTGGCCACGGCGGCGGTGACGGCGCTGGCCGGCGCGGTGGGCTGGATCGGTCTGGTCGTGCCGCATATGGCGCGACTGCTGGGCGGGCCGGATCTCAGCCGGCTCATCCCGCTCTCCATGCTGCTGGGCGCGGCCTTCCTGCTGGCGGTGGACACCGCCGCGCGAAACCTCGGGCGTACCGAATTGCCGCTGGGCGTGCTGACGGCGCTGCTCGGCACGCCGCTGTTTCTCTGGCTGCTGGCGCGGGGGCGGCATGCTTGAGGCGCGCGATCTCTGCGTCGGCCATGGCCGGCGCGCGGTGCTCTCCGACCTGAACCTGACGCTGCGCGCGGGCGAGGTGCTTTGCCTGCTCGGCCCCAATGGCGGCGGCAAGACGACGCTGCTGCGCACGCTGCTTGGGCTGATTGCGCCGCTCGGCGGTGAGATCCTGCTGGAAGGAAGACCGCTCCCGCGCCTCTCGCGGCGCGAGGTGGCGCAGCGCATCGCCTATGTGCCGCAGGCGGTTCAGGGCGGCTTCGCCTATCCGGCGCGGGCCCTGGTGGCGATGGGCCGCGCGGCCCGTCTCGGCGTGTTCGGCGCGCCGGGCGCCGCCGACCACGCGGCGGCGGAGGCGGCGCTCGATCGCCTCTCCATCGTGCATCTCGCCGACCGCCCGGTGACGGAACTGTCCGGCGGTGAGCGCCAATTGGTGCTGATCGCGCGCGCCCTGGCCCAGGGAGGCAGCGCCATCATCCTCGACGAGCCCACGGCGAGCCTCGATTTCGGCAACCAGGCGCTGGTGCTGCGCGAGGTGCGCGCGCTGGCGAAGCGCGATGGCCTCGCTGTACTGATGACCACGCACCAGCCCGACCACGCGCTGCTGCTGGCCGACGCGGTGATGCTGGTGAGCGCGGGCGGCGCGCAAGGCCCCGCCGCCCCGGATGCGCTGATCACGCCCGAGACGCTGCGCGCCGCCTATGGGGTCGAGGCGGCGATCGGCACGCTGGGCACGCGGCGCGTGGTGGCGCCGCTGATCTAGCTTTTCCGCACATTCCAGAAGAGCGGCGCGCCCTGCACGATGCCACTGACGTTCCGGCGATGCGCGGTGGCCAGGAAATACTGGCCGAGCGGGATCATCGGCACATCCTGCATCGCCTGCGCCTGGATGCGCCGCGCGATGGCCTGCTGGGCCGCGAGGTCGGGCGCGTCGAACCAGGCGTTGCGCAGGTTCTCCAGCTCGGGGCTGTCGGGCCAGCCGATCCAGCCATTCGTGCCATTGCCGCGCAGCCCGAGATGCCCGGCCGGCGAGGCGAAATCCTGCCCGCCGCCGAAGGTGAAGAAGGCCGACCATCCGCCGCGCTCCACCGGCTCGCGCGAGGTGCGGCGGGAGAGCACCGTGCCCCAATCCAGCGCCTGGTAGTCGAGGTTGATGCCGATGCGGCGGAAGAGGTCCCCGCCGACTTCGGACATGGCCCTGAGGAAGGGCAGGTCCGTGGGGACGATCAGCACCATCCGCTGCCCACTATAGCCCGCCGCAGCGAGTTCGCGCCGCACGCGATCGAGGTCGCGCGGCGAGGTGAGCGCACCCATCGCCTCGTCATTGGCGAGCGGCGTGCCCGGCGTGAAGACGCCCACCTTGTCGCGCCAGAGATCGGGGTTGTTGCCGACGATGGCCTGCATGAAGTCGGGCTGGTTGATGGCGCCCAGGATGGCGCGGCGGATGGCCGGATTGTTGAAGGGCGGCTGGAGGTGGTTGAAGCGGAGGAAGCCGACCCAGCCCGAAGTTTCGAGCGTGCTGATCTCGATGTTGCGGTTGCGGCGCAGAGTGGGCAGCAGGTCGGTCACCGCCTGCTCCCACCAATCCACCTCTCCCGCCTGGAGCGCCGCCGAGGCGGTGGCCGCATCGGGCATCACGATCCATTCGACGCGGTCGAGATTGGCGACCTTCCCGCCGGCGGTGAAGCTGGGCGCGCCCTCGCGCGGGACATAGCCGTCGAAACGCGCATAGACGGTGCGCGCGCCGGCCACGCGCTCACCCGGCACGAAGCGATAGGGGCCGGAGCCCACGATCTCGGTCACCTGCGTCGCGGCATCGGTGCGGGCCAGGCGCTCGGGCATGATGAAGGGGACGGTGACGGTGGTCTTGCCCAGGGCCGCGGGCAGCAACGGAAAGGGCTTCTTCAGGCGGAAGCGCAGGCGGCGGTCATCCAGGGCGGTCAGTTCATCCGTGGCGGCGAACAACGCCTGGCCGAAGGCATCACGGGCACCCCAGCGGCGCAGGCTGGCGACGGCATCGGCGGCGCGGACGGGCTCGCCATCATGGAAGCGCAGATTGGGGCGCAGCGTGATGATCCAGGTGAGGCCGCCATCCTCGACCACATGGCCCTCAGCCATTTGCGGCTGGGGCGCGAAGTTGGAATCCGTGCCGTAGAGCGTGTCATAGACGAGATAGGCATGGTTGCGGCTGACGAAGGCGGTGGACCAGAGCGGGTCCAGCACAGTCACATCGGATTGCGGCACGAAGCGCAGCGAGCGCGCGCCCTGGGCGGCGACCATGGAGGGGGCGGCGAGCGTCAGCGGGGCGGCGAGAAGGCTGCGGCGGGGAAGCGTGGTCATGCGGCGGGGCTCCGGTGGGGACACCCGCATCCTGGGTAAGCGGCGTGGCTGGAGCAAGACATCCTTGAGGGGCGGATCATCGCCCGCTCGGCAGGCCTCTCCGCGAGAGAGGGATTTGCTTGAAATGGCATCTATGTTCCTCTTATGTTCCAGACATCAAAGGAGACATGCGTTGTTTGATCCCGCGTCGGGCCTCTCGTCTGATCCTCGCTGCGGGTCTCCTCTGCGCGGCGCTGCTTGGCCTTCGCGAAGCGCTCCGCCCGCCGACACGATGGAGCGGGCAGGATGCAGAGTTTCGGCTCCGGCTTGATGCCCTCGAATTGCCGGGGGCTCGTGTTGTCGCGATCACGCTCAACGGCGAGGAATTCTCGCGGAAGTACTGAAGGCCAAGCTCGGGCGGAACGAGACGTTGCGATTCAGATGCCGCGGCCAGCCCTTCATTGTCATGGCACTTCGACTTCGTTTTGAGGCCGGCGATACCTTCGAGGCGGACCGGATGATCATGCCGTTCCTGGCCAATATCCGCGATCTCGACGTCCGGCTGGATGGCCGCGTGCTGACCCTCTCCACCTGCCAGCTTGCCAGCGATTTCGAATGGCATTGAGCACCAGGCAGCCACCCCGTGCAGGGGTATTCCCGCACCAGCCCCGCGCGCTGATCTCACCCCGGCACAATCAACGCCCGCGCCTCCACCAGGGCCGCGATGGCCGGCTCATCCAGCCCGGCCTCCCGCAGCACCTCCCGCCCATGCTCACCCAGGCGCGGCGTTGGCCCGCGCGGAATCTCCCCATGCGCGGAGAAGCGCACGGGTGCCGCCATGCGGGTCAGCGCGCCTTCGCTCGGGTGCTGCTCCGGCTGGAAGAAGCCGCGCGCGTTGAGGTGCGGGTCGGCGCGAAGGCTGGGCAGGTCATGCACCGGCGCGCAGGGCAGGTCCGCCGCCTCCAGCAGGCCCAGCCATTCCGCCGTGCCGCGCGTGGCGAAGATGCTGGCGAGTTCCGCGTAAAGCTGGTCTATGTGGCGCAGCCGCGTGGTGTGGTTGAGCAGGCGCGGATCGGTCGTCATCCGCTCGGGCGTGCCGATGGCGGCGAAGAAGCGCTCCCACTGCGCCTGGTTGTAGATCATCACGCCGATGGATCCGTCCCGCGTCGCATAGGGCTTGCGGTCGGGGCTGATGAGGCGGGCATAGCCGCCCTGGTCGGTGGGCGGCTCAAATCCCAGCCCGCCCAGGTGGTCGCCCAGCACCATGCTGGCCATGACCTCGAACATCGGCACTTCCACCTCCTGCCCGAGCCCGGTGCGGCCGCGTTCCAGCAGGGCTGCGAGGATGCCGGAGAGCGCATGCATGCCGCCCACCCGGTCCGCCAGCGCGAAGGGCGCGTAGCGCGGCGCGGCCAGGCCTTGCGCCAGCGCCAGATGCGCGAGACCGCCGATGCCCTGGATCAAATCGTCATAGGCGGGCTTTTCCGCATAGGGGCCATCCTGCCCGAAACCCACCAGCGCGCAGAAGACGAGGCGCGGGTCAGCCGCCCTGAGCGTCGCCGAATCGAGGCCGAGGCGTTTCAGCGCGCGCGGGCGCACATTGGTGATCACCACGTCGCAGGTCCGGGCCACGGCCAGCGCCGCATCCCGCGCGGCGGGCTGCTTGAGGTCGAGGCAGAGGCCGCGCTTGCCGCGGTTGAGCGTGAGGAAGATCGCCCCCATGCCGGGGTTGCGCGCGGGTTCGGTGTGGCGCGTCACATCGCCCTCGGGTGCCTCGAGCTTGATGACCTCCGCCCCCATCTCGGCCATGAGCTGCGTGGCATAGGGGCCGAAGAGCACCGTCGTCATGTCGAGCACGCGAATGCCCGCGAGTGGTCCGGCGTCCATGCGCATCCTCCCCTGGAGGGGGGCAGGCTAGCCAAGCGGCGCGGCTTGCGCGAGCCTGCCGGGCAAAGGGAGACCCAAGTTGCAAAGATTCCGCATCGGCTATTACGGCTTCGTGCCGCACCCGAATTTCCTGGCGACGGCGGCGCAGGACCCGGCGCTGGAAATCGTCCATATCCCGCTGGAGGCCAGCCCCAGCGAGGCGATCCAGACGCTCTCCTCCTGCCATGGCTACTACGTCATGGCGGCGCGCGATGAGCTGCCTTTGCCACTCCACGTCCATGCCGAGCTGCTGGGCAAGCTGCCCAACCTGCTGATGGCAGCGAGCTATGGCGCGGGCTACGACCCCTGCAATCCCGAGGCCTGCACCGATGCGGGGGTGCTGCTGGTGAACCAGGCTGGCGGCAATGCCGAGGGGGTCGCCGAGCACGCCGTCGGCATGATGCTGGCTTGCCTGAAGCGCATGCCCGAGGCCCATGCCTCGATGATCGCGGGCACGGCGCGCAACCGGGCCACGCTGCTAGGCCGCGAGCTGCGCGGCAAGGTGGTGGGGCTGGTGGGCTTCGGCCATGTCGGCACGCGCGTCGCCGAGATCGTGAAGGCCGCCTTCGGCAACCGCGTCATCGTCTGCGATCCGTATCTGGATGCGGCCACCATCGCGGCCCGTGGCGGCGAGAAGGTGGATTTCGCGACCCTGCTGGCCGAGGCCGATGTGGTCAGCATCCATTGCCCGCTGACGCCGCAGACGCGCGGCATGATCAATGCCGAAGCCTTCGCCGCGATGAAGAAGGGGGTGATCTTCGTCACCACCGCGCGCGGTTCCATCCATGACGAGGCGGCGCTGCTCGAAGCACTGGAAGCGGGCCAGGTGGCGAGTGCGGGCCTCGATGTGTGGGAGGTGGAGCCGCCGCCGGTGGATCACCCGCTGCTGCACCACCGCGCCGTGATTGCAAGCCAGCACACGGCGGGTGTGACCGAGGAAAGCCGCGCGAATATCACAAAGATCGCGGCCCTGGCTTTCTCGGAACTGGCGGCGGGGCGGATGCCGCCGCGCATCGTGAACCCCGAAGTGAAGCCGCGCTTTGCCGAACGCTACCAGGCGGCCTTCGGCCGGCCGCCTGCCGAAGCCTAGGCCGCCTTCGGGCGGCGGAAGCTTTCCATCAGCTTGCTGATGGCGGGGTAGAACATGAGCGTCAGCCCCGCCACCATGATGCCGCCCACCAGCCAGTTCGAGAAGAACACGGCCATGGAGCCCTCGCTGATCAGGAGCGACTGACGGAAGCTCTCCTCCGTCCGGTCGCCCAGCACCAGGGCGAGGACCAGCGGCGCCAGCGGGTAGTCGAGCTTCTTCATGACATAGCCGATGACGCCGAAGATCAGCATCAGCACCACGTCGAACTCGGCGCTGTTCACGGTGTAGGCGCCGATGGCGCAGACCATCAGGATGATGGCAGCGATGATCGAGAAGGGCACGCGCAGGATCATCGCGAACCAGGGCACGGCGGCCAGCACGATGATGAGGCCCACGATATTGCCGAGATACATCGAGGCGATGAGGCCCCAGACGAAATCCTTCTGCTCGACGAAGAGCATGGGCCCCGGCTGCAAGCCCCACATGATCAGGCCGCCCAGCAGCACCGCCGCGGTGGGCGAGCCCGGGACGCCCAGCGAGAGCATGGGCAGCAGCGCCGAGGTGCCGGCCGCATGCGCCGCCGTCTCGGGCGCGATCACGCCCTCGACGCGGCCCTTGCCGAAGCTCTCCTTGTCGGTCGCCATGCGGCGCGCCATGCCATAGCTCATGAAGCTCGCGGGCGTGGCACCGGCGGGGGTGATGCCCATCCAGCAGCCGATGACCGAGGAGCGGATGAAGAGCCACCAGTGCTTCGGCAGCTCGGACCAGGTCTTGAGCATGGTGCGTAGGGTGATCTTGGCCGACTGGCCCTTGAAGCGCAGGCCTTCTTCGATGGATTGGAAAATCTCGGACAGGCCGAACAACCCGATGACGACGACGAGGAAATCAATGCCGCGCATCAGCTCCATCGAGCCGAAGGTCATGCGCAGCTGGCCCGTCACGCCGTCCAGGCCAACGCCCGCCAGCAGGAAGCCGAACATCATCGCGGCCAGGGCCTTGAACGGAGAGCCCTTCGACAAACCGATGAAGCAGGCGAAGGAGAGGAACATCACCGCGAAGAATTCGGGCGGGCCGAATTGCAGCGCGAATTGCGCGACAAGCGGCGCGAGGAAGGTGATCATCACCACGGCGATGAGGGCGCCGACGAAGCTGGAGGTGAAGGCCGCCACCAGCGCCTCGCCCGCGCGGCCCTGCTGCGCCATGGGGTAGCCGTCAAACGTCGTGGCCACGGACCAGGGCTCACCCGGGATGTTGAAGAGGATGGAGGTGATGGCGCCGCCGAACAGCGCGCCCCAGTAGATGCAGGACAGAAGAATGATCGCGCTGACCGGCGGAAGCGCGAAAGTCAGCGGCAGCAGGATGGCGATGCCATTGGCGCCGCCGAGACCGGGCAGCACGCCGATGAGCACGCCGAGCACGATGCCGGCCACCATGAGGATGATGTTCTCCGGCTGCAGGGCGACCGAGAAGCCCTGCATCAGCAGACCGATTTCTTCCATCAGTGCGAACCCTTCAGCGCCGCCGGGCGCGGGTGTGAAGCATCAGGCGCCACCGCGACGGCGCGCGCATGGGAGCCCCGGTGCGGCTTGGCCGCACCGGGATGAGGCGAATGTGAAATGTGAGGGAGGCGGGGCCCCCGCGAAGGTTTCGCTGGCGGCAAGGCCGCAACGCGGCGTTCCGACCGCGAAACCTTCGCGGGGACGCTAGTAGCCGAGATAGGTTTCCAATGGCCCCTTGGGCAGAGCGACCAGGAACCACAGCTCGAAGATCGCGAAGGCAACACCCGCCGCCAGCGCACCCGAGGGGAAGGACGTCACGGCGCGGAACTCGCCGAAGCGGATCATGAAGAAGGCGATCAGCAGGGCGGAGCTGACATAGATCCCGGCGAAGGGAATCACCGCCACATAGACCGCGGTGGGCAGCAGAACGGAGCCGACCATGCGCAGCTGCGGCCAGGTGGCGAAGAGCGCGCCTTGCTCTCCCCCCTCGGACTTCGCAGCGGGCTTCAACGCCACGGCCAGGTTCACGAGGCTGGCCGCCACCAGGATGAGGCCGAGCCAGAAGGGGAAATAGCCGGATTGCGGCCCATCGCCGGCCCAGCCGGCGCCGATGCGCAGGCTATCCATGATGGCGATGCCGCCGACGGCCATGAGAGCGACGGCGGTGCCGATCTCCATGCCCTTCATGCTGGGGCCGCGCTCGGCCGCCGCTTCGATCAGGGTGTCGTTTCCAGTGGTCACGCTCATGGGTTCAGCCTCCGGTGGCCAGGAAGCCAGCTTCCTGCATCAGGGAACGGTGACGTGCTTCCTCGCGCGTCAGCCACTCGACGAAGGGCGCGCCCGTCATCGTCGTGGTGTTGAACGCGCCATTGGCCATGAGGTCGCGCCACTCGGGCGTGGCCGTCACGCGGTTCAGGAGGTCGGTGTAGAAGGCGACTTGCGGCGCGGTGATGCCGGGCGCTGCGAAGACGCCGCGCAGCATCAGGTACTCGACGTCGAGGCCCGCTTCCTTGCAGGTGGGAATGTCCTGCCAGCCCATCGTGTCGGTGATGCGGCCCTCGCCCGGCAGGCGGCGGCTGTCGAAAACGCAGAGCGGGCGCAGCGTTCCGGCGCGCCAATGCGTGACGGCCTCGATCGGGTTGTTCACCGTCGCCTGGATGTGATTGCCGACGAGCTGCGTCGCCACCTCGCCGCCGCCGCGGAAGGGGACGTAGATGAACTCCGTCCCCATCGCGCGCTGCATGGCGACGGTGATGATCTGGTCTTCCTGCTTGGAGCCGGTGCCGCCGAGGCGGATGCGCCCGGCCTTCGCGGCCTCGACGAATTGCTGGAGATTCTGCCAGGGCGAGGAGGCGTTCACCCAGAGCACGAACTCATCCAGCGCCATCATCTTCACCGGCGTCAGGTCGCGCCAGGAGAAGGGGATGCCGGTGGACATCGGCGTGGTGAAGAGGTTGGAGAGGCTGATGATCAGCACATGCGGGTTGCCGCGCGCGTTGCGCGCCTCGAGGAAGCCCTCGGCGCCCGCGCCGCCGGCCTTGTTCACCACCATCATCGGCTGGCGCATCAGGCTGTGCTTGGTGACGATGCCCTGGATGATGCGCGCCATCTGGTCGGCGCCGCCGCCGGTGCCGGCGGGGACGATGAACTGCACGGGGCGCTGCGGCTCCCAGGCGCGCTGGGCCTGCGCCGGCGTGCTGACAGCGCCGCCGGTGACCGCAAGACCGGCCCCGATCATCGGCAATTGGCGACGGCTGAGCATCATGGGCGGTGGCTCCCTGTGGCTGAAACGGAGCTTGTAAATGCCCTTTACAAAGCCGCTTGGAACCCCTCTCGTTTCGTAAAGGAGTCAATTGGCTGTGAAGCGATGAAAAGCTTGCAAAGCCGCTTGGCAGCCTTCCGCTTCCGCGCGATGCCGCGTTTCATTGGGTCCGTGTTCCAGGAGAATTGCGTTTCATGAGTGCGATCAGCAACCTCGGTGAATTGTTGCAACGCGGTGCCGCCGCGGCGCCGGCGCTTCGCGCGCCTGGCCGCCCGGCGCTGACACATGAGGCGCTGCGCACGCTCGCCGCCAGCACGGTCGCCACGCTGAACGCCAAGGGCATCGGCCGTGGCGACCGCGTCGCCATCGTGCTGCCGAACGGGCCCGAGATGGCGGCCGCCTTCCTCTGCGTCGCCGCCGGCGCCTCCACCGCGCCGCTCAACCCCAGCTACAAGGGCGACGAGTTCACCTTCTACCTGGATGACCTGAAGCCCAAGGCGATCATCGTGCAGCAGGGCGATGCGACGCCCGCCCGCGCCTCGGCCGAAGGGCTCGGCATTCCCGTGCTGGAGCTGATCCCCGGCGAGGCCGCCGGAAGCTTCACGTTGCAGGGCGGCACGCCTGGCGCGGCGGCAAAGCCTGGCATGGCGGAGGCGGAGGACGAGGCGCTGGTGCTGCACACCTCCGGCACCACGGCGCGGCCGAAGATCGTGCCGCTCAGCCAGCGCAACATCACGGCGTCCGCGCAGCATATCGGCGCGGCGCTGGAGCTTTCGGCGAGCGATGCCTGCCTGAACATCATGCCGCTGTTCCACATCCATGGGCTGATCGCGGCCGTGCTCTCCTCCATCGCGGCGGGTGGCGCCGTGTGCTGCACCGGCGGCTTCGATGCGCTGAAGTTCTTCCGCCTTCTCGATGAGGAACGCCCCACCTGGTACACGGCGGTGCCGACGATGCACCAGACCATCCTCAGCCGCGCCGAACGCAATGCCGAAATCATCGCCCGCGCGAAGCTGCGCTTCATCCGCTCCTCCTCGGCCTCGCTGCCTGGGCCGGTGATGGAAGCGATGGAAGCCACCTTCGGCTGCCCGCTGGTGGAGAGCTACGGCATGACCGAAGCGGCGCACCAGATGGCGTCCAACCCGCTGCGCGGCAAGCGCAAGCCCGGCGCCGTCGGCCTGCCCGCCGGCCCCGAGGTGCGCATCATGACCGATGAGGGCGAGTTCCTGCCGCAGGGCGAGATCGGCGAGGTCGTCATCCGTGGTCCCAACGTGACGGCCGGCTACGAAGCCAACCCCGAGGCCAATGCCAAGGCCTTCACGAATGGCTGGTTCCGCACCGGTGACCAGGGGATGTTGGATGTGGATGGCTACCTCCAGCTCACCGGGCGGCTCAAGGAACTCATCAATCGCGGTGGTGAGAAGGTCAGTCCGCTGGAGGTGGATGGCGTGCTCTCCGCCCACGCTGCTGTCGCGCAGGCGCTGACCTTCGCCATTCCGCACAGCAAGCTGGGCGAAGAAGTGGGTGCGGCCGTGGTGCTGCGCGAGGGAATGGAGATCACCGAGCGCGAGTTGCGCGACTTCGCGGCGAAGTACCTCGCGGACTTCAAGGTGCCGCGGAAGGTCGTCTTCCTGCCGGAGATCCCGAAGGGCGCGACGGGCAAGCTGATGCGCATCGGCCTCGCCGAGAAGCTGGGGATTTCGCTCTGATGAAGATCTGCGTGTTTGGCGCCGGCGCCATCGGCGGGCTGATGGCGGCGAAGATGGCGGCAGCGCAGTCCGCCGAGGTCACCATCATCGCGCGGGGGCCGCATCTGGCGGCGATGCAGAAGAACGGGCTGAAGCTGATCAGCGAGGGCCAGGAGACCATCGTGCATCCGCGCTGCGTCGCCACCGCCGAGGAGGCGGGCGTGCAGGATGCGGTGATCGTCACGCTCAAGGCGCATTCGCTGGCGGGTGCCGCGAAGCAGATGCAGCCGCTGCTGGGGCCGGAGACCTCCATCGTCTCCGCCGTGAACGGCATCCCGTGGTGGTATTTCCACAAGATTGGCGGCCAATACGAGGGCCGCCGCGTGGAGAGCGTGGATGCGGGGGGCGAGGTTTCCGCGCTCCTGGCTCCGGAGCGTGCCATAGGTTGCATCGTCTATCCGGCAGCGGATGTGCCGGAGCCTGGCGTAATCGAGCACACCTATGGCGACCGATTCACGCTGGGCGAGCCCTCCGGCGAGCGCACGCCGCGCGTCGAAGCGGTGGCCAAGGCGCTGGTGGCGGCGGGGTTCAAGGCGCCGGTTCGGCCCAAGATCCGTGATGAGATCTGGGTGAAGCTCTGGGGCAATCTCGCCTTCAATCCGATCTCGGCGCTCACCTTCAACACGCTGGACCAGCTGACGGGCGATCCTGGCCAGCGCGAGGTGGCGCGCAACATGATGCTGGAGGCCCAGGCCATCGGCGAGGCACTGGGCGTGCGCTTCGCAATTGACGTGGACAAGCGGATCGCGGGCGCGGCGGAAGTGGGTGCACACCGCACCTCCATGCTGCAGGATCTGGAGCGTGGCCGCCCGATGGAGATCGAGGCGCTGCTGGGCGTGATCGTGGAGTTCGCGGAGCTGACCGGCTTGCCGGCGCCAACGTGCCGCACGGTGTTGGCTCTCGTCCGCGCCCGCGCCAGGGCAGCGGGACTCTAAGGTCTGGGGTCCGGGGCCTCTCGGCCCCGGCGGGTCCAGGGCAGCGCCCTGGCCTTAACGCCCCAGCCCGTCCCAGAACTCCTTCACCTTCGCGAAGAAGCCCTCGCTCTCCGGGCTGCTCTTGCCTCCCTGAACCGCTTCCGCCTCGAAGGCTTCCAGCAGCTCGCGCTGCTTGGCGGTGAGGTTCTGCGGCGTCTCGACGACGACCTGGACATACATGTCCCCGCGCGCGGGGTTGCGAAGCACGGAGAAGCCCTTCCCGCGCAAGCGGAAATTGTCACCCGTCTGGGTGCCGGCCGGGATCTTCACGGCGGAGCGTCCGCCATCGATGGAGGGCACTTCCACACTGGCGCCCAGCGCCGCCTGCGTCATGCGCAGCGGCACGCGGACCATGATGTTGGGCCCCTCTCGCTGGAAGATCGGGTGGGGCTTCACGCCGATATCCACGTAGAGATCGCCAGCGGGCGCGCCACGCAGCCCGGCCTCGCCCTCGCCGGTCAGGCGGATGCGGGTGCCGTCCTCGACGCCGGCGGGGATGGTCACGTTCAGGGTGCGGTCGCGCTGCACGCGGCCCGCGCCCGCGCAGACCTTGCAGGGGTTCTTGATGATCTTGCCCGAGCCCGAGCAGGTGGGGCAGGTGCGCTCGATGAGGAAGAAGCCCTGCTGCGCGCGGATCTTGCCGGTGCCGCGGCAGGTGCCGCAGGTGGTGGCCGACGCACTGCCGCCCTCGGCGCCCGAGCCGTTGCAGGCCTCGCATTGCACGCTGCTGGGCACGCGGATGGTCTTCTTGGTGCCGGCGAAGGCCTCCTCCAGCGTGATCTGGACCTCCTGGCGGAGATCGGCGCCGCGGCCCGTCGCCTGGCGGCCACCGCGCCCGCCGAAGCGGCCGAACATTTCCTCGAAGATGTCCTCGAAGCCGCCGCCGCCGAAGGGATTGCCGCCGCCACCCCCGCCACCGCCGCCCTCGAAAGCGGCATGGCCGAAGCGGTCATAGGCGGCGCGCTTGTCCGCGTCCTTCAGGACTTCGTAGGCTTCGCTGACTTCCTTGAAACGCCCCTCGGCCTTGGCATCCCCCTGGTTGCGATCGGGGTGGAACTGCATCGCGAGCTTGCGATAGGCCTTCTTGAGGTCCTCCTCGGAGGCGTCCCGGCTGACGCCGAGCACTTCGTAATAATCGCGCTTGGCCATGGTGTCTCCTGGGCGGCATTACAGAGACGCCCGGATCATCACTGATCCGGGCGCTTTTCTCGGGCTGGCTGGAGCGGTGCTCAGCCCTTCTTCTTCTTCGGGTCCACTTCCTCGAACTCGGCGTCCACGACCTTGTCGTTGGGCTTCTGCTGGTCCGGCGCGGCTTCGCCCTGCGGCGCCGCCTGCTCGGCCTTGTACATGGCCTCGCCGATCTTCATCGCGGCCTGACTGAGCTTCTCGGCCGCCGCGTTGATGGCCTCGGCATCGCCGGTCTCCATCGCCGCGCGCGCCTCGGTGATCAGCGCCTCGGCCGCCGCGCGCTCATCCGCCGGCACCTTGTCGCCATTCTCGCGAATGGTCTTCTCGGTGGAGTGGATCAGCGTGTCGAGCTGGTTGCGCGCCTCGACCGCCTCGCGGCGCTTCTTGTCCGCTTCGGCATTGGCCTCGGCATCGCGCACCATCTTCTCGATGTCGGCGTCGGAGAGGCCCGACTTCGCCTGGATCTTGATCTGCGTCTCCTTGCCGGTGGCCTTGTCCTTCGCGGAGACGCTGACGATGCCGTTCGCGTCGATGTCGAAGGTCACCTCCACCTGCGGCACGCCGCGCGGCGCGGGGGGGATGCCCTGGAGATCGAAGTTGCCCAGCAGCTTGTTGTCCGCCGCCATCTCGCGCTCGCCCTGGAAGACCTTGATGGTGACAGCCGTCTGGTTGTCATCCGCGGTCGAGAACGTCTGCGACTTCTTGGTGGGGATCGTCGTGTTGCGGTCGATCAGGCGCGTGAACACGCCACCCAGCGTCTCGATGCCGAGAGAGAGCGGCGTCACGTCCAGCAGCAGCACATCCTTCACGTCGCCCTTCAGGACGCCGCCCTGGATGGCGGCGCCGATGGCGACCACCTCATCGGGGTTCACATTGCGGGCCGGCTCCTTGCCGAACAGGCCCTTCACCGCCTCGATCACCTTGGGCATGCGCGTCATGCCGCCGACGAGGATCACCTCATCCACTTCGCCCGCCGTCATGCCGGCATCGGAGAGCGCCTTCTTCACCGGCTCCAGCGTGCGCTGCACGAGGTCATCCACCAGCGCTTCCAGCTTGGCGCGCGTCAGTTGCATGACGAGGTGCTTCGGGCCCGAGGCATCGGCAGTGATGAAGGGCAGGTTGATCTCGGTCTGCTTCGAGCTGGAGAGCTCGATCTTGGCCTTCTCGCCGGCTTCCTTCAGGCGCTGAAGCGCGAGCTTGTCGCCGCGCAGGTCAATGCCGTTCTCCTTCTTGAACTCATCGGCGAGGTAGTCGATCACGCGCTGGTCGAAATCCTCGCCGCCAAGGAAGGTGTCGCCATTGGTGGACTTCACCTCAAACACGCCGTCGCCGATTTCCAGGATGGAGACGTCGAAGGTGCCGCCGCCCAAGTCATAGACCGCGATGGTGCCGGCGGTCTTCTTGTCCATGCCGTAGGCCAGCGCGGCCGCCGTCGGCTCATTGATGATGCGCAGCACCTCGAGGCCCGCGATGGCGCCGGCTTCCTTGGTCGCCTGGCGCTGGGCGTCATTGAAATAGGCGGGCACGGTGATGACGGCCTGCGTCACCTTCTCGCCGAGATAGGCCTCGGCCGTGTCCTTCATCTTGGTGAGGACGTTGGCGCTGATCTGCTGCGGCGCATACTTCTTGCCGTCCACCTCGACCCAGGCGTCGCCATTGTCGGCCTTGACGATGTTGAAGGGGGCCAGGCCCTTTTCCTTCTGCACCATCGCGTCGTCGAACTTGCGGCCGATCAGGCGCTTGACGGCGTAGAGGGTGTTGTTCGGGTTGGTCACAGCCTGGCGCTTGGCGCTCTGGCCGACCAGGCGCTCGCCGTTCTTGGCGAAGGCGACCATGGAGGGGGTGGTGCGCGCGCCCTCCGCGTTCTCGAGAACCTTGACCTCGCCGCCTTCCATGATGGCGACGCAGGAATTGGTGGTGCCGAGGTCGATACCGATGACTTTGCTCATGCGAGCCTGCTCCTTTGCGGCGACTTTGCTCGGCCCCTGTCAGGCACCGGGCACAGCCCCTGTTGGCTCCGCGCGGCTGCGCGGCGATCCGCGCACCATGCGCGGCCTCTGGTGCCCATGTATTGAGCAGCGGCCGCGCGGACAAGAGGCGGGGCCCAAGTCTTTGCCGGCCAGGTCCACTTGCCGCAAAGCCTTGGCCTTGCGCCAGGAACGCGTCATTTTCGTTTACAGATCGAGTTTATCCGAATACCCTCCCGCCATGGACGAAATTGACCGGAAAATCGTCATCGCGGTTCAGCAAGACGGCGCCGCGGGCCTGGCCGATCTTGCCAAGGTCTCCGGCCTCTCCGTCTCGGCCACGGCGGAGCGGCTGAAGCGGCTGGAGGAGCGCGGCGTGGTGCGCGGCTGGCATGCCGAGCTGGACCCGGCCGAGGTGGGCTGCCCGCTGCTGGCCTTCCTGCGGGTGGCCGTGCGGCCCGGCAAGGAGGACATCGCCTTCCGCCGCCTCATCCGCAAGCTGGAGACGGTGCTGGAATGCCACCAGCTCACGGGCGAATGGTCCTACCTCGTGAAGCTCCGCCTGCCTGACATCGCGGCGCTGGAGACCCTGATGGCGGAGGAGATTCGCCCCCTGGCCGGGATGGAGCGCGTGGCGGTCGAGATCGCCATGGCGACGGTGAAGGAAACCGCCCTGCTGCCGGTGATCCGCGCGCCCGACGAGGAGGAGGCGTGATCGCCCGCCGCGCCCTGCTGGCGAGCCCCGCCTTGGCGGGCGCCGCTGCGGCGCAGGCACCCCTGACCCTCTCGCTGGCCACGGCGACGCCGGGCGGTGGCTTCCCAGCCTATGGCGCGGCCTTCGCCGCCGCCGTGAACACCGCCGACCCGACGCTGGTGATCGAGCCCCGCAACACCGCGGGCAGCCTGGAAAACGTGAATCTGCTAGCCGAGGGCCGGGTGGATCTCGGCCTCGTCGCCGGCGAGACGGCGACGGCGGCGCTGGCCGCCGGGCGCGGGGTGACGCTGCTCTTTGCCATGTATGCCCAGCCCGGCCTCTTCGGCCTGCGCGGCGACAACCCCATCCGCTCCATCGCGGAGCTGCGCGGACAGCGCATCGCCTGGGGTGCCAGGGGCTCGGGCTTCGTCGTGCTGGCGCGGCAGGTGGTGACCGGCCTCGGCCTCGACATGGAGCGCGACTTCCAGGGCGTCCTGCTGGACCGCGCGGGCGATGGCCCGGCCATGGTGATGGAGGGGCGGGTGGCGGCACTTTGGGGTGGCGGTGCCGGCTGGCCCGGCTTCGTCGCCATCGCCCGCGGGCCGCAGGGGCTGCGCTTCGTGGCGCCCGATGCCGCGGAGCGCGCGCGCATCCTGGCCGCGGACCCCGCGCTGCGCCCGATGAGCCTGCCGCCCGGCAGCTACCAGGGCCAGACTGAGGCCGTGGCGTCCGTCGGCACCTGGAGCCTCGTCCTGGCCCGGCCGGGGCTGGAGGAGGAGGTCGGCTATCGCCTCGCCGCCGCGCTGCACAAGGCGCGGGGCGATCTTGGCCAGCGCCTGGCCCAGGCCAGCGAGACCACGGCGGAGAACACCGCGACCGCGGTGACCGACCCGGCGCTGATACAGCCCGGCGTGCGCCGCTTCCTGCGCGGGCTTGGCCTGCTGGGCTGAGCGGCGCCACCGCCCTAAGGTCAGGGCATGACCGAGATTCGCGACTGCCCCGGCCCGGACCACCACCCGCGCGCCCCCGCCATGGCCATGCCGCCGCGGGCCTGCGACACGCATGCCCATGTCTTCGATGCGGCGCGCTACCCCTACCAGGCCACGCGCGGCTACACGCCGCCGGAAAATGACGTAACGCGGCTGCTGGCCCTGCATGACGCGCTGGGCCTCGCCCGTGGCGTGGTGGTGCAGGCGAGCGTGCATGGCACCGACAACCGTGCCGTGCTGGATGCCGCCAGCGCGCACCCCGACCGCCTGCGCGCCATCGTCGCCGTCAGCGAGGGCGTGACCGAGGCCGAGATCGCCGCCATGCACGCCAAGGGCGCGCGCGGCATTCGCGTGAACCTGGTGGACAAGGGCGGCATGCCCTTCCGCTCGCTCGATGCGCTGGCGGATGTGGCCGAGGTGATCCGCCCCTTCGGCTGGCATGTGGAATTGCTGGTGCATGTCGAGGCAAAGCCGGCCGAGCTGCGCGCGCTGGCCGAGACGATGCGCCTGCCCGTCTCGGTCGGCCATATCGGCTACACCAAGGTGGCGCGCGGCGGCGTCGCCCATCCCGGCTACCAGGAGTTCCTGGCGATGCTGCGGGACGGGCTGTTCTGGGTGAAGCTGACCGGGCTCTACCGCATCTCGGCCGAGGTGGCCTTCCCCTATGCCGACACCGCGCGCTTCGCCCGCGCCGTGATCGAGGCAGCACCTGACCGCGTCATCTGGGGGAGCGACTGGCCGCATGTGGCCCACTTTGACAAGCCCATGCCCAATGATGGGGACATGCTGGGGCTGCTCGCGGAATGGGAGCCGGATGCGGGACGGCGCGCCCTGATCCTCAGCGAGAACCCGGCCCGGCTCTACGGCTTCTGACACGGCAAGGTGGCGCGCGGCCGGGGAATACAGGAAAGCAAGCGCATGGACGCAGGCCTTGCCGACATCGTCCCCGACATCGGGACCGCTGGGCCTGACCTCGCTTCCTTCGTCATGGGCCGGACCGGCCTGTCCTAAGGCGCCTGCACGGCGAAGCCGTATCCGGAGGAATGGTCCGGCGCGCATCCGCATTCGCACATCGCGCTCGATGATGCCGAGGGCCACGCGGTGGCCAAAGGCGGCCGCTTCACCCAAGATGCGGCACGGCCGGAACAGGCCCGCTGGAGGAAACGCCGCATGAACCAAACCCCCTGGGGGCGCCGTACGCTCCTGGCCGCACCGCTCGCGCTGGCCCCCCCCGCCTTGGCGCAAGCCCCCTGGCCCAGCCGGCCCGTGCGCATGATCGTCCCCTGGCCGGCGGGCGGTGCCGCGGACCTCGTCGGCCGCCTCTACGCCCAGGCCCTGGCGCAGCGCACGGGCCAGACCTTCATCGTCGAGAATCGCGGCGGTGCCACCGGCACAATCGGCGAGCAGGCGATGATCCAGGCGCCGAATGACGGCTACACCATCATGAACCAGGCGACGCCGATCTCGGTAACGCCTGCCCTCTTCGGCGGCCAGCGCCACATTCCGGAGCGGGAGTTCATCCCGGTCTTCCAGACCATGGCCGTGCCGCAGCTCGTCCTCGTCGAGCGCAACTCGCCGCTGCGCAACGTGCCGGAGCTGATCGAAGCGATGCGCCGCGCCAATGGCAATTTCGCCGCGGGCTCCTCGGGCATCGGCTCGCAGCAGCACCTGGTGCTGGAGCTCTTCCTGCGCGATGCGGGGGTGAAGGCGAACCACATCCCCTATCGCGGCGGGGCGCCCGCGCTGACGGACCTCGTGGGCGGGCAGATCCGGCTGTTCTTCGGCAATGTGAACAGCGCCATCGCCCAGGTGCGCGACGGCCAGGTGAAGGCGCTGGCGCACACCTCCGCCCGCCCGCGCATCAACGCCCTGCCCGACCTGCCGGCGCTCTCGGAAACCTTGCCCGGCTTCGCCACCGTCGAGTGGAACGGCATTTTCCTGCGCACCGGCACGCCGCCCGCCGTGGTGGAGCGCCTCTCGGCCCTGCTCAACGAGATCGTCGTGGATCAGGCCTTCCAGCAGAATCTCCGCTCCACCGACCTGACGGCCGAGGCAAATACGCCCGCGCAGTTCGCCGCCTTCTTCCGCGCGGAAAGCGCCAAGTGGCAGGCCTTCGTGCGCGACGCGAACATCCGGCTGGAGTAGCGCCATGACCGCCGCCACCATCCCGGCAACCTCCATGACGGCATCGCGCCACATCGCCATCCGCGACGTTTGGCTCGACCAGCACAGGGAGCCGATCCTCGAGCCCGGGCTGCCGATCATTGATCCGCACCACCACATCTGGGACCAGCCGGACCAGAGCTACCTGCTGCCGGAATTGCTGGCCGATACCGCCAGCGGGCATGACATCCGCGCCACCGTCTTCATCCAGTGCGCTTCGCAATACGACATGGCGGAGCCGCCCGAGCGCCGGCCGCTCGGCGAGACGCGGTACATGACGCGCGTGGCCGAGGCGGCCGAGGGCCAGAAGACCCGCGCCTGCGCCGGCATCGTGGGCCTGGTGGACCTCACCCTGGGCGACCGCGTGACGCCGCTGCTGGAGGCGCATCTGGCGATTGCAGGCGGGCGCTTCCGGGGCGTGCGAAACCGCACCGCCTGGGATGCCTCGCCGCTGGTGCGCAGCAACCTCGAATCACCGCCGCCGGGGCCGCTGCCACTCCCCGCATTCCGGGAGGGCGCGCAGCGCCTGGCCGCCATGGGCCTCACCCTCGATGTCTGGGCCTATCACCCGCAACTGGCGCAGGTGCTGGAGGTGGCGCGCGCGGTGCCGGAGCTGACGCTCATCGTGGATCACTGCGGCGGGCCTGTCGGCGTCGGTCCCTATCGGCCGGAGGAGGTCTTCGCCCCCTGGCACACCGCCATCAAGGCGCTCGCCGCCTGCCCCAACGTCATGATGAAGCTGGGCGGCCTTGCCATGGAGGTGGGCGGGTACCGCTTCCACCATGATCCGCGGCCGCCCAGCTCCGAGGCGCTGGCCGCGGCCTGGCGCCCGACCATCGAGGCCTGCATCGAGGTCTTCGGCGCGGAGCGCTGCATGTTCGAGAGCAACTTCCCCGTGGACAAGGGGATGTGCAGCTATCCCGTGCTGTGGAACGCGTTCAAGCGGCTCGCCAGTGGCGCCAGCGCGCATGAGCGGGCGGCGCTGTTCCATGATACTGCGGCGCGGGTTTATCGGCTTTAAGGAAGAGCCTCCGGCGGCTGGGGCCTCAGGCCCCAGACCCCATTCGTGCTGCCGCCGTCTCCACCGCTGCCGCGCGGATGGCACGGCGGGCGGCGCCGGCGGTGCGGGCCTTTGCGACGATCTCGGGCGGTGCCACGAAGGGGGTGCCGGCACGGAAAGGCGGCTCGGGGTCGTATTCGATCTGGAGCTGAATGCCCTGCGCCACGTCCTCGCCCGCCAGGTCGGCCACCACGCGCAGCGCCATGTCGATGCCGGAGGTGACGCCGCCCGCCGTGTAGATCTTGCCGTCCTGCGTCATGCGCGCATCGCTCACTTCCGCGCCGAAATGCGTCAGCAGGTCCCGCGCCGCCCAATGGCCGCCGGCGCGCTTGCCGCGCAGCAGGCCCGCCGCGCCCAGCAGCAGGCTGCCGGTGCAGATGCCGAAGATGTGCTTCGCACCCGCGCCCTGGCGGCGCACGAATTCCACCGTCTCGGCATCGAGGATCGCATCATCCGTGCCGGGACCGCCGGGCACCACCAGCAGGTCGAATTGCGGCGCATTCCCGAAGGCGATGGAGGGCGTGATCACCAGGCCGCGATCGGTCTTCACCGGCGCCGTGGTCTTGGCGACGATCTCGGTGCGCCAGCCGGGCAGGCGGGCCAGCACCTCATAGGGGCCGGTGAGGTCGAGCTGCGTCAGGCCCGGAAAGAGCAGCAATCCGGCGACGGGCTGGGTGGTGGACATGGCGTTCTCCCCTGAGGCTTCCCGCACAGCATGCCCCGCATCGGGGCCAGGCGGGAGGGGCGGCGCCCAAGCCTTGGGCAGAAGCGGCGCCCCTGCCCCCAGCATGCATGTAACTTCCCGCTTCCACCGCCCCGTGCGAAGCGCGAGGCTGCCGCATTCCAGCGGAGACACACCCCATGCTCGCCTGCCGCCGCACCTTGCTGCTCACATCGCTCACCGCCCCTGCGCTCGCCACGCCAGCGCTCGCTCAGGGCGCCTTCCCCGATCGGCCGATCCGCCTCGTCATCGGTTATCCCGCCGGCGGCGGTGTGGACACGGTGGGGCGGCCCATCATGCAGAAGCTCTCGGAGCGGCTGGGCCAGCCGGTCGTCGTGGAAAATCGCGGCGGGGCCAACGGCAACATCGCGATGGAGTTCATGGCCCGCGCGGAGCCCGATGGATACACGCTCTTCATGGGCGATGCCGGCAATCTCGGCATCACCCACGCGCTCTATCCGAGCCTGCCCTTCGACACGCAGCGCGACTTCGTGGGTGTCGCGCAGCTCACCGCCGGGCCTTCGGTGCTGGTCGTCTCCTCCGCCGTGCCCGCGCGGACCATGCAGGAATTCGTGGCGCTGCTGAAGGCGCGGCCGGATGCGCTGAATTTCGGCTCGGCCGGCATCGGCTCGGGGCCGCACCTCTTCTACGAATCCTGGCGGCGCGCGGCCGGCGTCTCGATGACGCATGTGCCCTATCGCGGCACCGGCCCGGCGCTGCAGGGCCTGCTGGCGGGCGATGTGCAGCTCATGGTCGGCAATTACGGCGTGTTCCGTGGCGCGCATGAGGGCGGGCGCGTGCGCGTCCTCGCCATCTCCTCGCCCGCGCGGCATCCGGCGCTGCCCGATATTCCCACCGTGCGCGAGACCGGGACGGATTGGTCGCTGATGGGCTTCAACGGCATCATCGCGCCCGCGCGCATTCCGCCCGCCCGCCGCCTGGCGCTGGAGGATGGCTTCCGCGCCGTGATGTCGGCGCCCGAGATGGTGGCGCAGATGGTCAGCCTCGGCTCCGTCGCCGCCTTCACGCCGGGGGCCGCGCTGGACGCCCATATGCGCGAGCAGCGCGCCTTCTGGACGCGGTTGGTGCGCGAGGCCAACATCCAGGCCGAATAGAGCATGATGCGCCGCGGCGGGATCGCCGAGACGCTGAATCATCCTCTCAACCAAGGAGGGACCATGCGGCGTGAACTCCGAATGGTCCCGGGAGGGCACCGCCCATGATGCTGATCACCAACGCCACCATCGTGACCGGCGATGCGGCCGGCACCATCCATCACGGCGGCGCCATCGCCATCGAGGGCAACCGCATCGCGGCCCTCGGCCCCAATGCCGAGATCACGGCGAAGTATCCCGGCGCCGAGGTGGTGGACGCCACGGGCCGCGCGATCTTCCCCGGCTTCGCCAATATCCACACGCATCTGGTGATGACGCTGGCCCGCGGCGTCTTCGAGGACCTGTCGCCACCGCATGAGCCGCCCTTCACCGGCGGCCTCTCGCCCATCCCGCTCCCGCCGCTGACGCCGGAGGAGCAGCGCGTGATGTGCGAGCTGGGGGCCCTGGAAGCGCTCCGCTCCGGCACCACCGCCGTGCTGGAGGACGCGACGCAGATCGAGAACTACGCCGCCGCGATGGAGGCCACCGGCCTGCGCATGCTGCTGGCCGAGCGAAGCTGGGACCGCGTCGGCACCTCCATCGGTGACCCGGCGGAATTCAAGCGCGACGCGAAGGTGGGCGAAGCCGGCATCGCCCGCATCCGCGCGCTGCATGCGAAGTGGAATGGCGCGGCCGGCGGGCGCATCCGCGTCGGCGTCTCCGCCTGGGCGCCCGACATGTGCTCGCCCGAACTGCTGCGGGCCTTGCGGGATCTGCAGCAGGAGCTGGATACGGTCTGCACCATCCACCTCAACCAGATCTGGGGCGAGGTGGCGGCGGTGCAGGCGCACCACAACATGTTGCCGACGGAGTTCCTGGATTCCATCGGCTTCATCCATGACCGGATGATCGGCGCGCATTGCCGCTGCATGGCGCCGCTGGAGGAGAAAATCCTGGGCAAGCGGGGTGCCCATGTGGCCTTCAACTCCGCCATCGCGGCACGGCGCGGCCTCAGCCCCCGCGTGTGCGAAATGGCCGAGGCCGGCTGCAACATTGCCATGGGCAGCGACAACATGGCCGAGGACATGGTGGAGGTGATGCGCACCGGCCTCTTCATGGAGCGCGTACGCCGCAAGGATGGCCGCAACCCCACGCCGGAGGAGGCGCTGCGCTGGGCCACGCGCAATGGCTACAAGGCGATGGGCGTGCCCGATGGCGGATGGCTGGCGCCGGGCAACCTCGCCGACCTCATCATGATGCGCACCGACCGCGCGCATCTCGTGCCCTTCCTGCGCCCCGTCTCGGTCTTCGTGCACCAGGGCCAGGCGCGCGACATTGACGACGTGATGGTGGATGGGCGCTGGCTGATGCGCGACGGCGCGGTGCTGACGATGGACGAGGCGCGCATCCTCCGCGAGGCGGATGAGGTCTCCAACCGCGCCTGGGCAAGGCTCTTCGCCGAGCGGCCGGATATCGAGGTGCCCGAGGGCTTCCGCCCGCTGCCGGGGGCGGATGCTGCGGGGACAAAGCCCGTCGCCATGCAACCCGTGGGGCCGCAGCGGATCGAGGGTTGAGCCTCGGCGAGCGGCTGGTCGCGGGCCGGCCGGGGCGGCTGCTGCTGGGCGTGCTCGCGGCCTCGCTGGTGGCCTGCTTCACGCCGCTGCCGGTGCTGCTGCTGATCTCCTACCTCCCGCACGCGGGCCTGGATGACATCACGCCGACGCTGATCGGCGATTTCGCCCTGGGCTCGGCCGCCATGGGCTTCGCCTGGCCCTTCGCCCTCCTGATGACCTTGGCGGGTGGGCTGCCGGTGCATGGGCTGCTGGCGGCGTTCGGGCGGCAAGGGCGGCTGGCCTATGCGCTGGGCGGGGCGGTGGCGGGCGCGCTGCTGCTGCACCTGCTGTTGTTCGCCAAGCCCATCCTGCCCCTGGCAGGCGCGCTGGCCGGGGGGCTCGCCGCCCTGGCCTTCCGGCGCATCTGGCAGCCCTGAAGCCCGGATCGTGGCAGCGCGCCGCAATCGCCCTCAATCCGCCGCGCCTGCCTTCAACATACCTTGCCGCCGCCCAAGGCCCGGCACAGGCGGCGCGCAAATTCCTCCTCACACGAAGCCCACCCCGGGCAACGTGGTTCCCCAAGGAGGAACATTCGATGGTCCAGACTTTCCGCCCCGCCTTCCTGACCCTCGCGCTGCTGATCGGCGCGGCCCCGGCCTTCGCCCAAGGGACGAGCCAGGGGACGGCCACCACGCCGGCGCCCGCCGCGAGCGGCACGCAGCGCCCCGTGGCCGCCGCCCCCGCCTCGCCGACCAACCCCGGCGGCCAGGTGACGGCCCGCCCGGCGACGCCGGCCCAGGGTGCGGTGCAGGGCACGGCCCAGGCGCCCGCCCGCCCGGCGCAGCCCTCCGGCACCGCCGCCACCACCCCGGCGCCGACCGCGCCGCGCACCAACTGAGGCGCACCACCTGACCACCCCGGCCGGCCCAGCAGGGCTGGCCGGACACCTCCCAGACCCCGACTCGCCCTCCCCGGCTCACTCCGGGGAGGGTCTTTTGTTGTGGGCCGGACGGTGCGATTGACGCGGCGCAAGGCGGCGTGCGGTTATCTCCCGCAAACACGCCCCCAAGGCAGACCGCTTCGAGGAAGGAAACGTCCATGTCGGATGACGCGCTCATCGCCATCAAGCCCAGCATCGCCAGCACGGCCAAGGTCACGGCCGAGACGCGGGCCGCCATGGTGGCCCGCGCCAAATCCGACCCGGACGGCTTCTGGCGGGCCGAGGCCCAGCGGATCGCCTGGATGAAGGCGCCCACGAAGATCAAGAACACCAGCTTCACCGGCGATGTCTCGATCAAGTGGTTCGAGGATGGCGAGCTGAACGCCTCCGTCTCCTGCCTGGACCGCCACATCGAGGCCGGGCGCGGCGACCAGGTGGCGATCATCTGGGAGGGCGATGACCCGAACAGCGACAGCAAGGTCACCTATGCCGAGCTGCATGAGCAGGTCTGCCGCATCGCCAATGCCATGCGCGCCCTCGGCGTGAAGAAGGGCGACCGCGTCTGCATCTATCTGCCGATGATCGTGGAAGCGGCCGTCGCCATGCTGGCCTGCGCGCGCATCGGCGCCGTGCACTCCATCGTCTTCGGCGGCTTCAGCCCGGACAGCCTCTCGTCGCGCATCCAGGATTCCGAATGCAAGATCCTGCTGACGGCCGATGAAGGCCGCCGCGGCGGCCGCAAGGTGCCGCTGAAGGTGAACGCCGACGAGGCGCTGAAGGTCTGCCCCTCGATCGAGCATGTGCTGGTGGTGCGCAACACCGGCACGCCCGTTGCCATGGAGGCGGGCCGCGACATCTGGTGGCATGAGGCGGCGGCGGCCCAGCCCGCCACCTGCGCGCCAGAGCGGATGAACGCCGAGGACCCGCTCTTCATCCTCTACACCAGCGGCTCGACGGGTAAGCCCAAGGGCGTGCTGCACACGACGGGCGGGTACATGGTCTGGGCCAGCTTCACGCATGAGCTGGTGTTCGACTATCGCCCGGGCGAGATCTACTGGTGCACGGCGGATGTGGGCTGGGTGACCGGCCACACCTACATCGTCTATGGCCCGCTCGCGAACGGCGCGACCACGCTGATGTTCGAGGGCGTGCCGAGCTATCCGGATTTCGGCCGGATGTGGCAGGTGGTGGACAAGCACCAGGTCAACATCTTCTACACGGCCCCCACCGCCATCCGCGCGCTGATGCGCGAGGGCGAGGCGCCGGTGAAGAAACACTCCCGCAAATCGCTGCGCGTGATGGGTTCGGTCGGCGAGCCGATCAATCCCGAAGCCTGGCTCTGGTATTACCGCGTGGTGGGCGAGGAGCGCTGCCCGATCGTGGACACCTGGTGGCAGACGGAGACGGGCGGCATCCTGATCTCGCCGCTGCCCGGTGCCGTGGCGCAGAAGCCGGGCTCCGCCACGCTTCCCCTGCCGGGCGTGCAGCCCGCCTTGGTGGATGCCGAAGGAAAATTCCTGGAGGGCGCGACCGAGGGCAACCTCGTCATCACCGACAGCTGGCCCGGCCAGATGCGCAGCGTCTATGGCGACCATCCGCGCTTCATCCAGACCTATTTCTCCACCTATCCCGGCCTCTATTTCACCGGCGACGGCGCGCGGCGCGATGCCGATGGCTACTACTGGATCACCGGGCGCGTGGATGACGTGATCAACGTCGCCGGCCACCGCATGGGCACAGCCGAGGTCGAGAGCGCGCTGGTGGCCCATCCGAAGGTGGCCGAGGCGGCCGTGGTGGGCATGCCGCATGATCTGAAGGGCCAGGGCATCTACTGCTACGTGACGCTGAATGCCGGCGAGGAGCCGTCCGACGCGCTCAAGAAGGAGCTGGTGGCCTGGGTCCGCAAGGAGATCGGCCCCATCGCGACGCCGGATGCCATCCAATGGGCGCCGGGCCTGCCCAAGACCCGCTCGGGCAAGATCATGCGCCGCATTCTCCGCAAGATCGCCGCCAATGAGACGGACCAGCTGGGCGACACCTCGACGCTGGCGGACCCCGCCGTGGTGACGGACCTGGTGGAGAACCGGGTGCAGTAGCACCCGTCAATCGTAGGTGGAGGCCACCCGCGGGTCGTCGAATCGGCGGAGGAAGTCGAGGATCCAGCGGTAGCGCTCGGTCAGGATCCGGATGGTCTCCGGCTGCAGTTCATGGCGGTGGCGGCCCGGGGCCGTGTCCGTGCCCGCCCAGCGCTGCCCGATCCAGGAGGGGTTGCCCTTGAGGTTGTCCACCCGCTCCCGCTCGATCTGTGCGCGCTGCTTGCGCGTCCATGTCGCCGGCGGGACGTCCATGAACTCGGAGACGCGGGCGATGATCTCGTCGAAATGCAGGCAGTACATCGCGTAGCCGATGAAGATCCGGTCCGGCGGGGCGATCCGGCGGACGGCGTCGAACCATCCCTTCAGGTAGAGGTTGTTGTCGAAGCGCAGCGCGAAGGCATCAATGCCCTCTCGCGCCACGCGTTCGCGCCGTGCGGCGGTCTGCTCGGGGGTCTCGGCGGGTTCCTCGTGCACGAATTGCCAGTGATACTGGTTGCACACCATGTCCCGCGGATCGCGCGCGTTCAGGACGAAGCGGTAATCCAGCAGGCGCATCCCATGATTGAAGTGCTGCGGCGCGTTATGGAGGATCAGGCTGTCCTCCGCGGGGGGAGCCTCGTGCGCGGCGTCCTCGATGCGGTTGGCGTCAAACAGGGCGGCCAGCCAATGCACCCGCTGGTACCTCCCCTCCGCGATGGTCCGCAGGACGCGGTACATGGAGCCCGTGGCACTGGTCGGCGTGGTCAGGAAAATGATGCTGCGTGCCATGCCATTCGCTTGCTGCCTTCGCTCACGGAAGCATGATCCGACCCGGAGACATCACCGGCGTGTGAACCACCCTCGAGCCACCGCCGAGGCGCGCTCCCGTGAAAGCGGATGTGCCTTAGACCATGCGGCACGGAGGCGGCAAATCCGGCGGCCCGGTCATCCACGATTCCGGCCCATCAAGAACTACGCATATGTGTCGGCCATCCGCGGATCATCCATATGCCGCAGGAAATCGAGGAACCACCGATGGCGCTCGGTCAGGAGGCGGATGGTCTCGGGCTGCAATTCGCGGCGATGGCGGCCTGGGGCGGTGTCCGCCCCAGGCCAGCTCTGGCCGATCCAGGCAGGATTTTCCGGCAGATGCGCCACACGCTCGCGCTCCAGCGCCGCGCGCCGCTCGGCCACCAGCTCCTCGACCGGCATCCCCAGGAAGCCCGCCATCCGCTGGATGGCATCGTCGAAATGCCCGCAAAACAAGGCATAGCCGATAAAGACGCGATCGGTCGGCGCGATGCGGCGCGCCACGTCGAGAAAGCCCTGAAGCACGGGGCGGAAATCCTGCGCCAGGACCCAGGCGTCAATGCCGAGCGCGGCGACGCGCGCCTGCCGGGCCTGCTCCTCGGCGGGCGGTTCGCCCGGGAACGGATGCACGAATTGCCAGTGGTACTGGTTGCACAACATGTCCCGCGGGTCGCGCGCATTCAGGATGAAACGGTAATCGCTGAGGCGGGTGGCGCGGTTGAAATGCGCGGGCGCATTGTGCATCACCAACTGGTCCTCGGTCGGCGGCACCTCGCTCGCGACCCGGTCCATGCGCTGTGCGGCATAGCGATCATGCACCCAGCCGAGCGGCTGGTACTTGTCCTCGGCGAGGATGCGCAATGCCCGGAACATGGAGCCTGTCGCGCTGGTCGGAGTGGAGAAAAAAATCACGCTGCGGGCCATGTCCACCCCCTCTAGCGTGACGCCGCCCTGCCCGGCAAGGTTGGCGCGCGCGCCGAAGGCAAAGCCCGCGCGATGACGCAAACGTAACCGCGCCCGCCTTGCCTCTCGCCCCAGGCGGGCCAGCTTTGGCCGCAATGCCCGCTTCCCCGCACCGCGCCCTGATCCTCACCTTCGCGCTGGCGGGCTTCGCCTCCGCCTTCGCGACCCGCCTGACCGACCCGCTGGTGGCGGTCATCTCGCTCGACTTCGCGGCCGATCCGGCGCGGGTCGCGCTGCTGGCCACCTGCTTCGCCCTGCCCTATGCGCTGGTCCAGCCCGTGCTGGGGCCGGTGGCGGATGCGCTGGGCAAGCGGCGCATCATCACCTTCGCGCTGGCCTTCCAGGCGCTGTTCCTCTTTGCCTCCGCCCTGGCGCCAAGCCTGCTGCTGCTGATGGTGCTGCGGGTGCTGACGGGGGCGGCGGGCGGCGGGATCTTCCCGACCACCCTTGCCCTGTTCGGCGACCGCGTGCCGCTGGCCGAGCGCCAGGTGGCGATCAGCCGCTTCCTCGCCTGCGCCATCGTGGGCCAGATGGCCGGCGGCGCCGTGGCCGGGCTGCTGGAGCCAGTGCTGGGCTGGCGCGGGCTGATGCTGCTTTGCGGCGCGCTCACCCTCGCCGCCATGCTCACCATCCTGCGCGACCGCACGCCCGAGCCGACCGGCCGGCTCGATTTCGGCCAGGCCATCGCGCGCTACCGCTTCCTCCTGACCCACCGGCCCGCGCTGGTGCTGTTCTGGGCGGTGGGCGTCGAGGGGCTGCTGGTCTTCGGCGGCTTTCCCTACTTCGCCAACCACCTGGCCAAAACCGGCCTGGGTGGCACGCGCGAGGCGGGGCTGACGGTCGCGGCCTTCGGGGCGGGCGGCCTCGCCTATACCGGGCTGGCGCCGCTGCTGGTGGCGCGGCTCGGTTCGCGGCGGATGATGCGCCTGGGCGGCACCCTGGCCGGCGCGGGCGTGGCGGGCCTCGCCCTGGCACCCGCCGCTCCGGTCTTCATGGTGGCCGGGGGCGTGCTCGGGCTCGGATTCTTCATGCTGCACAACTCGCTGCAGACCCGGGTGACGGAGGTGGCACCGCAATCCCGTGCCTCGGCGGTGGCCATGCATGCCTTCCATTTCTTCCTCGGCCAGGCGGCCGGGCCGGTGGTGATGGGGCTGGCGCGGGAGGGGGTCGGCTTCGCGCCGGCGATGCTGGTTGCGGCGCTGGGCCTGGTGGGCCTTGGCGTCGTGATGGGGCGGCAAAAGAACAAGACCTGAACGTTTTCCGATTCGTGTAAGAGAAATCCTTTAAAATCAAATATGAACCCCGATTCGCGCGAACGAATCGGGATCGCCCGATTCGCGGGTCCAAACCACAACAGGTGGTAGCGCTGCCGCAAGCCGGGCCACCATCGCGTTCCCTTTTTGTGCAAGACCGCCCCCCGCGTTTAACGCCAGGACCAGCTTCTGGCATGATAGGGACCATCAATCGTCAGGGGGGCCGTGGTGTGAAGCAGGCTGTCGGGAAGCTGCCTTTCTGGAGCTGGACGCTCCCCGTGCTCGGCCTTGCCCTGCTGGTCTGGGGCGAGGGCGCGCCGGCCCTGCTGGTGGCGGCCGGCCTGCTCGGCGCCGTCTTCGCGGCCGTCCACCATGCCGAGACCGTCGCGCAGCGCCTGGGCGAGCCCTTCGGCACGCTGGTCCTGGCGCTCTCGGTCACGGTGCTGGAGGCGGGGATGATCGTCTCCATCATGCTGGGCGGCAACAGCCCGACCGTGGCGCGGGACAGTATCTTCGCCGCGCTGATGATCGCGCTGAACGGCATCCTGGGGCTCTGCCTCGTGCTGGGAGGCGTGCGGCATTTCGCGCAGAGCTTCCGGCCCGTGGCGGCCAATGCGCTGCTGGTGGTGCTGATGCCGCTCGCCGTCCTCACCCTGGTGCTGCCGAGCTACACAACGACCGAGCCAGGCCCGGTCTTCAGCTCGCCGCAGCTCATCTTCGTCTCCATCATCGCGCTCGGCCTCTATGCGCTGTTCCTTTACGTCCAGCTGATCCGCCACAAGACCGACTTCATGGCGGATCACGGGCTGCACGGCGATCCGCCCTCCCGCGCCGCCGCCTGGCTTGCCTTCCTGCTGCTGCTGCTGGCGCTGCTGGTGGTGATCCTGCTGGCCAAGAAGCTCTCCCCCACGCTCGAGGCCGGCGTGGCCGCGATAGGCGCGCCCATCGCCGTGGTCGGCATCGTCATCGCCGCCATCGTGCTGCTGCCAGAGGGCATCACGGCGGTGAAGGCAGCCGCCAAGAACAACATGCAGACGGCGCTGAACCTGGCGCTGGGCTCCATCGTCGCCTGCGTGGGCCTGACCATCCCGGCCGTCGCGGGCGTCGCGCTCTACCTGGGCGAGCCGCTGCATCTCGGCCTCAACCAGGCCATGACGGTGCTGCTTGGCCTCACCTTCCTGCTGCTGGCCGTCACCCTCGGCAGCGGGCGGACAACGGTGCTGGAGGGGACGGTGCATCTCGCGGTCTTTGCCGTGTTCCTGATTTTCTCCTTCCTCCCCTGAAACGAGAGGGCGGGCGGGCTTCCGCCCCGCCGCCGGCTTCGCGTAGCCTCGGGCCAACGAGACCGAGGAAACACCATGATCCATCGCCGCCCGCTGCTGCTCGGCGCACTCGCGCTGCCCGGCATCCTGCCGCGTGGGGCCCGTGCCCAGGGCTACCCGACGCGCAGCATCTCCTTCCTGATCCCCTTCGCGCCCGGTGGCGGCACCGACATCATCGCCCGCGCCCTGCAACCCACCCTGCAGGAGGAGCTGGGCCAGGCGCTGGCCATGGAGAACCGCCCGGGCGCCTCGGGCACGCTGGCCATGGGCCAGCTCTCCCGCGCGCGGCCGGATGGCTACACCATGCTGATGACGACGGTGAGCGCCTCGGCCGTCGTGCCGCCCTTGCTCAACCCGCCGCCCTTCGACATCCACCGCGACCAGACGCCGGTGGTGCTGGCCGGCACAGTGCCGCTCGTGGGCGTGGTGCCGGCCTCCTCGCCCGTGCAGGATTTCGACGGGTTCCTGGCGCATGCGCGGGCCAATCCGGGCGTGCTGAACTACTCCTCCTCCGGCGTCGCCACGCAGCAGCATCTGGCGGCGGAGCTGCTCTCGGCCCAGGCGGGGCTGCGGATGACGCATGTGCCCTTCCGCGGCACCGGCCAGGCGGTGACGGAGATCCTGGCGGGCCGGATCGACATCGCCTTCGACACCCTGCCCACCTACCTGCCGCATATCCGCGCGGGGCGGGTGCGCGCCATCGCCGTCACCATGCCGCAGCGCGTGGAATGGCTGCCCGATGTGCCGACCGTGGCCGAGAAGGGCTTCCCCGGCTTCGACGCCAATGTCTGGTACATGGTGGTGGGCCCGCCCGGCCTGCCGGCGGCCATCGCCGCGCGCTGGGTCACTGGCGTGAACCGCGGCCTGAATGACCGCGGCGTGCGCGCCCGCATCAGCGAGGCCGGCTTCCTGCCCGGCGGCGGCACCCAGGCCGATGCGGCCGCATTGCTGCGGCGCGATGCCGAGCGCTATGCGAATGTGATCCGGCAGGCGGCCATCAAGCTCGACTGATCAGCCGAAGGCCCAGTCGCTGCTTTCCGCCGCCATCTCGATGAAGGCGCGCAGCTTGGCCGGGATCAGCCGCGCCGCCGGCCAGGCGATCTGAATGGGCATGGCCGGCGGCTCGCAATCCCGCAGCACCCGGACCAGGCGCCCGGCGGCGATCGCCTCGCGCGCCTGGTAGGCCAGCACCATGGTGAGCCCGGCGCCCCGCTCCGCCGCGCAAAGCGCCGCATCGGCGCTGTTGGTGACGAGGCGGGGCGCGATGGCCACGCGCTCCTCCCGGCCATCGCGGAACAAGCGCCATTCCTCGGCGCCCTCGAAGGCGGAGAAGCGGATGATCCGGTGCGCGGTGAGCGCCTGCGGGTGAACCGGCGTGCCATGGCGGGCGAGGTAGTCGGGCGCGGCCACGATGATGCGCCGCGTCTCCCCCAGGCGGCGCGCCACCAGGCCGGAATCTGGCAGGTGGCCGATGCGGATGGCGCAATCCGCCCCCTCCTCCACCATGTTCACCCAACGATCCGAGAGCTGGAGCTCCGCCTGTACGCCGGCATGCCGGGCCAGGAAATCGGCCAGCAGGGGCGCCACATGCAGCCGGCCGAACACCGCCGGCGCCGAGACCACGAGCCGCCCCACGGGCGTCCGGCGCTCGGTCTGCGCGAACTCCTCCGCCTCGGCCAGCTCGGCCATGATCCGCCGCGCCCGCTCCAGGTAATGCGCGCCCGCCTCGGTCAGCGTGACCGAGCGCGTGGTGCGGGCGAGAAGCCGCACGCCGAGATGCGCCTCCAGCGCCGCCACCTGCCGCGTGACGGCGGAAGGCACGAGGCCCAAATGCCGCGCGGCGGGCGCGAAGCCCTTGCGGTCCACCACGGCGATGAAGGCGGAGATGGCGGCGAAGCGGTCCATACATCATTGCAGCATGCGCAATGATGAAGTGACAAGAACGGGAATTATCGTTCTCAGCGCAATGGCCGATGGTCCGCTTCGCAGCAGCCGGAGCCCTGGCCGCCGGGAATAAGGATCTTCCGCATGACCCGTCTCGTCACCCATGCCTCGATCGAAGCCGCGCCCGAGGCCTCGCGACCCTTCCTCCAGGCCGTGCAGAAGCAGCTCGGCTCCGTGCCCAACCTGTTCCGCACCGTGGCCAGCAGCCCGGCCGCGCTGGAGGGCTATCTCGGCCTCAGCGCCGCGTTGGCCAAGGGCAGCCTGCCGGCGCCGACGCGCGAGCGCATCGCGCTGGCCATCGCGGAGATCAATGGCTGCGGCTATTGCCTGGCCGCGCACAGCTATGTCGGCCAGCACATGGCCAGGCTCGACGCCGCCGAGATCGCCGCCAACCGGGCCGGTTTCTCCAACGACCCCAAGGCGGATGCGGCCGTGCGCTTCGCCGCCAAGGTGGCGCGGGAGCGCGGCCATGTGGATGATGATGCGCTGCGCCTCGTGAAGCTCGCCGGCTATGGGGACGCGGAGATCGTCGAGATCGTGCTGCATGTCGCGCTGAACAGCTGGACCAACTACCTGAACGAGGTGGCGCAGACCGTGGTGGACTTCCCCGCCGTGTCAGAGGCCGCCTGAAGGAGCCCCGCGATGTCCCGCACGCCCTTCCCGCCCTTCACGGCCGAGACCGCCGCCCAGAAGGCCCGCATGGCCGAGGATGCCTGGAACGGGCGGGACCCCGCCCGCGTGGCGCTCGCCTATACCGAGGACAGCCGCTGGCGGAACCGCGCCGAATTCCTGCAGGGCCGCGCCGCGATCGAGGCCTTTCTCACCCGCAAATGGGCGCGCGAGCTGGAGTATCGCCTGATCAAGGAGGTCTGGGCCTGGCAGGGCGATCGCATCGCCGTGCGCTTTGCCTATGAATGGCGCGACGACAGCGGCCAGTGGTTCCGCAGCTACGGCAACGAGAACTGGGAATTCGACGCGGGCGGCCTGATGCGGACGCGCATCGCCTCGATCAACGACCTGCCGATCCCGCAGGGGCAGCGCCTGTTCCATTGGCCGCAGGGGCACCGGCCGGACGACCATCCCGGCCTCACGGAGCTGGGCTTGTGAACCAGCTTCCCTTCACCCCCAGCATCCGCGCGGTCCAGGACCGCAAGACCACGCGGCCGCGCCATGCCGAGATGGAGTTCCGTGGCCGGATCACGCCCGACCTCGCGGCGTTCATCGCGGCGCAGACCAGCATTTACATGGCGACCGCCAGCGCCGAGGGGCAGCCCTACATCCAGCATCGCGGCGGCCCGGCCGGCTTCCTGCATGTGCTCTCGCCCACGCAGCTCGGCTTCGCGGATTTCAAGGGCAACAAGCAATACATCTCCTTGGGCAATCTGGCGGAGAACCCCAGGGCGCACCTTTTCCTGATGGACTACGCGCATCGCCGCCGCATGAAGCTCTGGGGCACGGCGCGGGTGGTGGAGGATGACCCGGCGCTGCTCCAGGCGCTCCGCCCCGAGGGATATGCCGCCCTGCCCGAGCAGGCGATCCTCTTTGACCTGCTGGCCTGGGACGCGAATTGCCCGCAGCACATCCCGCAGCGTTTCGAGGCGGCCGATGTGGCCGCGGCGCTGGCCGCGCGGGATGCCCGCATCGCCGAGCTGGAGGCGGAATTGGCGCGGCGCTGAGCTTTGGCCTATCCCTTGGGGCGATCCGTTGGAGAGCCGCCATGAAAGCCTGGACCCTCACCGCCCTGCTGGCGCTTGCCGCCGCCCCGTTCGGTTCTGCCTCGGCGGACCAGGCCGGCGCGCAGCGGTGCGCCGCCGGCCTGCAACCGCTCAGCCAGCAGCTTTTCACCCGCGCGCTGCCCGGCGTGCTGGGCGGGGCTTCGATCCCCGATGCGCTGCGCAATGCCGCGGTCTCGCTGGTCATGTCGGGCGCGGTGTCCCGCGCGGATGCGCGGGCCGCAGCCGAAGCGGCCGGCCCCTGCCTGCAAATGGCACGCCAGGGTTGATGGATTCCGAGGGGCAAGCCCCTCGGCCGCCGGAGGCCCTTTTCCTGGAGCTTTGAAGCTCCAGCACGGGCTGCGGGGGGTTTGGCCCGCCTGCCCGGCCGGCCATTCGTCCCAAAGCATGGCCGCGCGAAAAACGCCGGAAGATCAATTTCCGAACAATCCACTCGGGAAATGTCCGGACCCCGCTTGCGCATCCAGGCCCGGCGTGACTATGGAGCGCGGATTGTCCTTCTGGAGCACGGTATGCGCCTCGCGGTTCTCAAGGAAAGGCGGGCCGGCGAAAGCCGCGTCGCCGCCACGCCGGAAACGGTGAAGAAGCTGATGGCCATGGGCCTCGGCGTTGCGGTTGAGGCGGGCGCGGGCCTGGCCTCGGGCATCCCCGACGCGGAATACGCGGCCGCGGGCGCCGAGATCGCCGCCGATGCCGCCGCCGCGTTGCAGGGCGCGAAGATCGTCTTCGCCGTGCGCGCGCCGGAAGCCGCCCTGCCTGCGGGCACGCTGCTGATCGGCACGCTGGGTGCGGATGCCGCGGCCGCCGCCGCCTATGCCGCCGCCGGGATCGAGGCCTGCTCGATGGAGCTGCTGCCCCGCATCACCCGCGCGCAGAGCATGGACGTGCTCTCCAGCCAGGCGAACCTCGCGGGTTACCGCGCCGTGATCGAGGCGGCCGAGACCTTCGACCGCGGCTTCCCCATGCTGATGACGGCCGCCGGCACCATCCCCGCCGCCAATGCCTTCATCATGGGTGCCGGCGTCGCGGGCCTCCAGGCCATCGCCACCGCGCGCCGCCTCGGCGGCCGCGTCTCGGCCACCGATGTGCGCCCGGCCGCCAAGGAGGAGATCAAGTCCCTCGGCGCCAGCTTCGTCGGCTACGAGGATGAGGAGAGCAAGGCCGCCCAGACCTCGGGCGGCTATGCCAAGCAGCTCTCGGCCGAATTCTACGCGAAGCAGGCCGAGGTGGTCGCGGCCCATATCGCCAAGCAGGACATCGTGATCTGCACGGCGCTGGTGCAGGGCCGCCGCGCGCCCACGCTGGTGACGGCCGAGATGGTCGCCAGCATGAAGCCGGGCGCCGTCATCGTGGACATCGCCGCCGATGCCGGCGGCAATTGCGCGGCCACCGTGCCGGGCGAGATGATCGTGACGCCCAATGGCGTGAAGGTGCTGGGCTTCACCAACTGGCCCGGGCGCATCCCCGCGGCCGCCAGCGCCCTCTACGCGCGCAACCTGCTGACCTTCCTGACCACCTTCTGGGACAAGGAAGCCAAGGCACCGAAGCTGCCGCCCGAGGATGACATCGTGGCCGGCGTGACGCTGACGCGCGGCGGTGCCGTCGTGCACAAGAATTTTGCGGCCTGAGGAGAGAGCCCCGATGAGCACCCAAGCCGAAATCGCCACCAAGGCCGCCGATCTCGCGGCCCGTGCGCAGGAACTGGCGGAATTCGCCCGCCGCGCCGCCGAGGCCGCCGCCCCCGTGGCACAGGTGGTCGAGCCCTTCCTGCTGATGCTGACCATTTTCCTGATGGCCTGCTTCGTGGGCTACTACGTCGTCTGGAACGTGACGCCGGCGCTGCATTCGCCGCTGATGGGCGTGACCAACGCCATCTCCTCCGTGATCATCGTGGGCGCCATCCTGGCGGCCGCGGCGGCCCAGAGCGATGCGGCGCGCCTCTTCGGCTTCCTCGCCGTGACGCTCGCCGCCGTGAACATCTTCGGCGGCTTCATGGTGACGCGCCGGATGCTCGCCATGTTCCAGAAGAAGAAGGGCTGAACCGATGGCGACGATCTCGACCCTCGCCTATCTGGCGGCTTCCGTCCTCTTCATCCTGGCGCTGCGCGGCCTGTCTCACCCTGAGACGTCCCGCCAGGGCAACCAATACGGCATGATCGGCATGGCGGTGGCGATCGTCGCCACCATCCTAAATTCCGGCATGGATTTCGGCGGCTTCGTGCTGATCGTCTCGGGCCTCGCCATCGGCGGCTCGATCGGCGCGGTGCTGGCCAACCGCATCCAGATGACCTCGCTGCCGCAGCTGGTCGCGGCCTTCCACTCGCTGGTCGGCCTCGCCGCCGTCTTCGTGGCGGCGGCCGCCTTCTACAGCCCCGAGAGCTTCGGCATCGGCGTGCAGGGCAACATCAAGGCGGCCTCGCTCATCGAGATGTCGCTCGGCCTCGCCATCGGCGCCATCACCTTCTCGGGCTCGGTCATCGCCTTCCTGAAGCTGGATGGCCGCATGTCCGGCGCGCCCATCATGTTCGCGAACCAGCACAAGCTGAACGCGATCCTGGGCGGCGTGCTGGTCTTCCTGATCTTCCTCTTCGTGCTGACCGGCTCGCCCTTCCTCTTCTGGGTGATCGCGATCCTGTCCTTCGCGCTGGGCTTCCTGCTGATCATCCCGATCGGCGGCGCCGACATGCCGGTCGTCGTCTCCATGCTGAACAGCTACTCGGGCTGGGCGGCGGCGGGCATCGGCTTCACCATCGGCAACCTGCTGCTGATCGTGACCGGCGCGCTGGTCGGCGCCTCGGGCGCCATCCTCTCCTACATCATGTGCAAGGGGATGAACCGCTCGATCATCAACGTGCTGCTGGGCGGCTTCGGCACCGAGAGCGGCGCGGCCGCGGCGGGCGGCGGCAATGCCGACCGCGCGCCGGTGAAGGCCGGCTCCCCGGAAGACGCGGCCTTCATCATGAAGAACGCACAGAAGATCATCGTGGTGCCCGGCTATGGCATGGCGGTGGCCCAGGCCCAGCAGGTGGTCCGCGAAATGGCCGACCTGCTGAAGAAGGAAGGTGTTGAGGTCTCCTACGCCATCCACCCCGTTGCGGGCCGCATGCCCGGCCACATGAACGTGCTGCTGGCCGAGGCGAATGTGCCCTACGAGGAGGTGCATGAGCTGGAGGAGATCAACCCGGAATTCGCGGAAGCCGACGTCGCCTACGTCATCGGTGCGAATGATGTGACCAACCCGGCCGCGAAGACCGACAAGTCCAGCGCCATCTACGGCATGCCCATCCTGGATGTGGAGCGCGCGAAGACGGTGTTCTTCGTGAAGCGCGGCATGGCCAGCGGCTATGCCGGCGTGGACAATGAGCTGTTCTTCCGCCCGAACACCATGATGCTCTTCGGCGACGCCAAGAAGGTGACGCAGGAGATCGTGCAGGCGCTGCAGCGCTAAGCTGCTTCGCGCTGCCCCGACCCAGAAGGCTGCCTCCCGCGCGGGGGGCAGCCTTTTTCCGTTCTGGCCGCCGCGTTGACGCGTCGCGAGGGGCTTCATAATAAGTTTCCCACACCGCATTGCAGGAGCGTTCCCGCCCATGGCCGGCAGCCAGGATTTCAGCGCGGACCCGCGCAACGCGACGGTGCTGGTCTGGCTCAACGGGGCGCTGGTGCCGCGCGCCGAGGCCAAGGTCTCCATCCTCGATGCCGGCTTCGTCCTGGGCGATGGCGTCTGGGAGGGCATCCGCCTGCACAAGGGCAAGCTCGTCTTTCTCGACGCGCATCTGGACCGGCTCTTCGAGGGCGCCGCCGCCATTGACCTGGATATCGGCCTGACCCGCCAGGGCGTGGTGGATGCCCTCTGGGCCCTGCTGCGGGCCAATGGCATGGAGCATGGCGTCCATATCCGCCTGATGGTCACGCGCGGCCTGAAAAAGACGCCGAACCAGGATCCGCGCCAGGCCATCGGACCGGCCACGATCGCCATCATCGCCGAATGGAAGCTGCCGAGCCCCGAGATCCGCACGCGCGGCCTCACGCTCTTCACCTCCAGCATCCGCTGCACCCCGGCCGACATGTTCGACATGCGGCTGAACTCGCACAGCCGGCTGAACCTCATCACCGCGCTGATCCAGGCGATCAAGGCGGGCGCGGATGAGGCGCTGATGCTGGACCCGCACGGCTTCATCTCCTCCTGCAACGCCACGAACCTCTTCTGGGTGCGGCGCGGCGAGGTCTTCACCTCGACCGGCGACTACTGCTTCCACGGGGTGACGCGCGCCAATGTGATCCATCTCTGCCGCGCCAACGGCATCCCGCTGACGCTCGGCAATTTCGTGCTGAAGGATATCCTCACCGCCGACGAGGCCTTCGTGACCGGCACCTTCGGCGGGCTGACGCCGGTGCGCGGCGTGGATGGGCGCAGTCTGCCCGGCAGTCTGCCCGGCCCGCTCACCGCGCGCCTCAGCGCGCTTTACGACGCCCTCAAGGATACCGCAGCCGCATGAGCCCCACCCTCCCCCGCCGCATCCTGCTGGGCGGCGCCGCGAGCCTCCTCGCGGCACCCACCCTGGCGCAGGCCTTCCCGCAGCGCCCCATCCGCTTCATCTCGCCCTTCCCGGCCGGCGGCATCATTGACCTGGTGATCCGCGCCGTCTCCGAGGATCTGGCGGCGGAGCTGGGCCAGCCGGTGGTGGTGGATGTGCGCACCGGGGCGGGTGGCATGATCGCGGCGCAGAACCTCGCCCAGTCCCCGGCGGATGGCTACAGCTGGCTGCTCGCCTCGCTCGGGCATGTCGTCGGCCCGCTACTGACGCCGCAGCCCTTTCATCCGGTGGATGCCTTCCAGGGCCTGGTGAAGGTCTCGCATGCCGTCTCGGTGCTGGTGGTGCCGGCGAATTCGCCGCTGACCAGCGTGGCCGCGCTGGTGGCGGCGGCCCAGGCCGAGCCGGGCCGGCTGAACTATCTGCGCCCCGGCCATGGCAGCTTCGCCCATATGGCGGTGGAGGTGATCCAACGCGCCCAGGGCATCCGCATGACGGCGGTGGATTACCGCGGCTTGCCGCCGGGCGTGGTCGATCTGATCGCAGGGCGGATTGACGTGGCGGTGCTGCCGGCCGGCTTGGCCGCGCCGCATCTGCGCGAGGGCCGGCTGCGCGCGCTCTCCGCCGTGGGCAGCACGCGCGCGCTGGAATTGCCGGAGCTGCGGACGCTCGGCGAACAGGGCATCCAGGGCGCCGATGTGGATTCCTGGTACATCGCGATCGCCCCGCGCGGCCTGCCGGAGCCGGTGCTGGCCCGCATCGCTGCCGCCTGGCAGGTGGTGCTGACCCGCCCCAGCGTGCAGGACAAGCTGCGCGGCGTGGGCACAGTGCCGGCGGCGCCGATCAGCCCGGCGCAGACCCAGGCGCTGCTGGCGCGGGAATACGCGAATTACGCGACGCTGGTGCGCGAGGCGAATATTCGCGCCGAAGGCTGAACGGCAAAAGCCGCGGCGGGCGCGGCCCGACGCGGCTCAAAACCGGCAGGAGAAGAGGCTCAGAAGCCTTCGCGCTCGATGCGCTTGCGCTCGACCTTGCGGGCGCGGCGAACGGCCTCGGCCGCCTCACGCGCGCGACGCTCGGAGGGCTTCTCATAGTGCCGGCGAAGCTTCATTTCGCGGAACACGCCCTCGCGCTGCAGCTTCTTCTTGAGCGCCTTCAGCGCCTGGTCAACATTGTTATCCCGAACGACGACTTGCACGCGGGCGAATCTCCTGATGGCCGACAACGACGATTTGCCCCGGGGCGTCTCGCTCCGTGGCCGTGCGGATCGCATATCACATCCGTCCCTCTGGCGGGAAGCCCTCGCATGCGGGAAAAATGCCCCCACATCTCCCCGCGACAGGACGAGAAAGCGGCATGGCCATCCTGAAGATCGCCCGCATGGGCCACCCGGTGCTGCTGGGGCGTGCCGCTCCGGTGGAGGACCCCACCGCACCGGAGATCCGCCAACTGATCCTCGACATGGCCGAGACACTGGCGGATGCGGGGGGCATCGGGCTCGCTGCCCCGCAGGTGCACCAGGCGCTGCGCCTCTTCCTCTGGCGTGACGGACAGGAGATGCGGGTGCTGATCAACCCCGCGATCACCCCACTCGGCGAGGAGCGCGCCAGCGCCTGGGAGGGGTGCCTGTCCATCCCCGGGCTGCGCGGTCAGGTGGAGCGCCCGGCGCGCGTCGCCTGGCGTGGCCTGGACCATGAGGGCAGGCCCGTCCAGGGCGAGGCGGAGGGCATCGCCGCGCGCGTGCTGCAACACGAGAATGACCATCTGGACGGCGTCTTTTATCTCAGCCGCATGAACGATCTTGCCCGCCTCGGCTTCGTCGAGGAACTGGCCCGCTTTTCGGAGGAATCCGCATGACCGAAACCGCCTGGATCGAAGCCGCCGTCCATCGTGCCCGCAGGGAGGGCTGGAGTCGCGACACGTTGCGCCGCGCCCTGGCGGATTGCGGCGAGCCGCCCGAACTCATGTCCAGCGCCTTCCCCCGCGGCGTGACCGGCGCGGTGGATGCCTGGCTCGCGCTCCTGGATGCGCGGATGGACGCCGCCGCCGCCGCAGAGGATCTCGCGAGCCTGCGCACGCCGCAGCGCATCCGTCGCGTGGTGGAACTGCGCCTGCGCCTGCTCCAGCCTGACCGCGAGGCGCTGCGGTCCGCGCTCGCTCTGCTGGCGCTGCCCTGGAACGCGCCGGTCGCGCTCCGCCTCCTGGCTCGCACCGCCTCGGCGATCTGGCATGCGGCGGGGGATCGTTCGGCCGATTTTTCCTGGTACACGCGCCGCGCGACCCTCGCCGCCGTCTATTCCGCCACGCTCGCCTTCTGGATGCGCCCGGTTGAGCCCGAAATGGACGAGGTTTTGTCGTTCCTGGACAGGCGCTTGCAAGAATTGCCTCAACCGGCGCGGAAAGCTGCCTAAACAGGCTTCGCGCCCTGCCCCGGACCGTGTAAAGGGCGAATCTGTTCTGGTCAGCATGGCCGTTTCGCCCGGATTCGCTGGGTGCGGAAGGCTGGCCCACCGATTCGGGAGATTGGGCGGAATGACGCCTTCTAAGAGCCCTCTGGCACGACGCCTTCTCGCGGGCGTCGCGGTCCTCTCGGCGCTGGCTGCCTGCGCGCAAGACCCGGCCCCCACGGCGACGGCGACGCGGCCGGCGCAAGCCCCCGCGGTGACCGCCGCCGCGCCGCCAGCGGTGGGCGCACAGCAGACGCTGGCCCCTGGCGCATCCGCCGCCAGCCGGCAGGCCTGCATGCAGCCGGCTGAGAAGACCGCCTTCGACATCCGCGCCCTGCAGAGCCAGTTGCTGGTTGCGGCTCTCGCCTGCGGCCAGCATGACAACTACAATGCGTTCGTCCGCAAGAATCAGGCGGAGTTGGGAACGGCCTTCCGCACGCTCGCTACCTATTTCCGCCGCACGCAGGGTGCACAGCACCAGCGGCAGCTCGATCAGTACATCACCGAACTCGCCAACAGCCAATCGCGCGTCAGCATTGATCGTGGCAGCTTCTTCTGCAACGAGCAGGGGCCGCTGTTCCAGGCGGCGATGGCGGCAAACGGAGCGAACGAGCTTTCCCAGGTGTCGGTTACGCGTCAGGTGCATCAGGCGCTTTCGGCCCCTGTCTGCACGGCGCCAGCGCCCCGCCAGAGCCCGCAGCGGTCAACGCCCGCGCGCTGAACCGCCATCCTTGTCGGAGCGGAGAAGGCGGCCCATTCGGGCCGCCTTTTTTGTGTCGGCCCTCCCACGGACCGGGGGCGCGGCCCAACAAAAAAGGGGTGGCCGAAGCCACCCCTTTCGAAGTCTCGCGGAGGAGACGTCCTGCTTAGCGCAGGACGATCTCGACGCGGCGGTTCTGCGGCTCGCGCACACCCATGGCCGTCGGAACCAGCGGACGATCGAAGCCGAAGCCCTGGATCGTCATCTCGTTGCGAGCGATGCCACGGCGAACCAGCTCGGCGGCCACCGCTTCGGCGCGGCGGACGGACAGGCGCTGGTTGTACGCGGCCGAACCGGTGCGGTCGGCGTGGCCGGACACCTCGATGCGAGTCGAGCGAACCGTACGCGCGTTCGTCGCCGCCTCGGCGATGATCTGGCGGGCGCGGTCGGTCAGGTCAGCGCGATCCCAGTCGAAGAAGACCAGGAAGGTGCGGGCCGGAGCCGGCGCCGGCGCCGGAGCAGCAACCGGGGCCGGGCGGGGCGTGTTGAAGGCGTAGCGCACGCCGACCATGACCGAGTGGTCCTCGGTGTACGCCTTCGCGCCGCCGGAAACCACAGGCTGGCCCGTGCGGGTGTTGGAGCCGACGACCGGGAAGTAGACCGGCGTCGCGGCGAAGTAGCGGTACTCGGCCGTCACGGAGAGGCCCGGAACGGAAGCGATCGGGAAGGCCGCGCCGCCGATGGCCTGGTAGGAGAAGCTGCCTTCGGTGCCCGAAGTCACGAAGGTGCCGCCGGAAGAACGGTCAACCATCGTCAGGCCATCGGCCGTCCGCCAGGAATAGCCCAGGCCGGCACCGATGTAGGGGACGATCCAGGGCGCGGAGGGGATGCGGATGTCATAATAGGCATTGCCCATCAGAGCGAAGGTCCGGCCGGTGCCCGAGGCCGTGCTCGTCGAGGAGCCGGTCGAACCCGCCTCGTTCGTGCGGAAGCTGCCTTCGAGTTCGGCGCGGATCCCGTTGCCGAAGGCATAGCCGACGGCGAGCACGCCCACAAAACCGGGATCGGAACCGGCGTTCATCGTGGTCGGGATGTTGAGCGACTGCAACTGGCCCGCGAGCTGCCGATTGCTGCGGCCGGTCTGCTCCGGAACGAAGTTCACGCCGGCGCCGGCGCCGATGTAAATCCCGGGAAGCGACTGAGCCTGACCCGCCACCGGAAGGGCCAGGGCAGTAGCCATCATCCCAAGAGCGATTTTCGCGTCACGAAGCATTCCGCTTCTCCTTGCCTATACGATCCAAGCGAGTGCTCACCCGCTATATGATCCATGTCTATGAGATTTTTGGCGATTGCACAGCAATCATTTACACTCTGCGCGCTGTGACAAACATATTCGTCGCACCAGATGCAGTTTCGCAACAGTCTCATGCCTGGGACCGAACAACAAAAAAGGGGTGGCCGAAGCCACCCCTTTCGAAGTCTCGCGGAGGAGACGTCCTGCTTAGCGCAGGACGATCTCGACGCGGCGGTTCTGCGGCTCGCGGACACCCATGGCCGTCGGAACCAGCGGACGATCAAAGCCGAAGCCCTGGATCGTCATCTCGTTGCGAGCGATGCCACGGCGAACCAGCTCGGCGGCCACCGCTTCGGCGCGGCGGACGGACAGGCGCTGGTTGTACGCGGCAGAGCCGGTGCGGTCGGCGTGGCCGGACACCTCGATGCGGGTCGAACGAACCGTACGGGCGTTCGTCGCCGCCTCGGCGATGATCTGGCGGGCGCGGTCGGTCAGGTCAGCGCGATCCCAGTCGAAGAAGACCAGGAAGGTGCGGGCCGGAGCCGGGGCCGGAGCCGGAGCAGCAACCGGGGCCGGGGTCGGGACGTTGAAGGCGTACCGGATACCAGCCAGGACGGACTGGTTCAGGTTGTCGCCGTCATAGCGGCCCTGCACGACGCGGCCGTTGTTCACGCCGCCGACAGCCTGGCCACGAATGCCCATGTCCGGCTGCGTCGAGCCGAAGAAGCGGTATTCGAGGGTCAGGGCGAGCGCCGGGGTGATCCCGAAGGCAACGCCACCGATGGCCTGGTAGGCGAAGTTGTTGGCGGTGTCGTCAATGGTGATCGAGCCACCGTTGCCGCTGCCGCGAACCGAACGCCAGTTGCTCTGCACGACGCCGATACCACCACCGACATACGGGGTGATGCCAACGCCGCCCGGACGCCAGCCGGTCTGGATGTCGTAGAAGACGTTACCCATCAGGCCGTACTGATAGATCTGGCCACCCGTCGCGGTCGCGTTGCGCGTGCCGGTCGGCGTCGCGATCGAGCCCGAGCTGACGGAGTTCTGGCGGATGTTGACTTCGAGTTCGGTGCGCAGACCGTTGCCGAAGCCCCAGCCGAGGCTGGCCACGCCAGCCCAACCCCAGTCGGTGTCGAGACCGACCTGGCCGGTCAGAATGCCCGACGGCGAAAGACGCGGGTTGACCGAGTTGTTCTCACGGTAATTCGCACCCACGCCCGCGCCCAAGTACAGGCCCGAGATCGGTTGCGCCTGGGCGGCCACGGGCAGCGACAGAACCGTCGCGGCCATAAGGGCCTTCTTGAGGCTCATCCTCGTTCTCCTTAGATCAAAAACGTTTGTTCGGTCGCTGCGCGGCACATCCGATGGATGAGAATCCCCGCTGCGTGAGGGCACCTTAACACCATAGTTCCGGCGAATGCACCACCCTGCCCAGCATTTCCCGGCATCTGTGGCCCAAACGCCACATCAGACTTTGGCTTTTGGGCCACAGGGTCACAATCCGTCACAAGCAGCGCTGTCATCAAGTGCACCGAGGGCGCCCAGCGGCAGCAGCCGGTTCGCATGGCCCAGCTTGCGGCCTGGCTTCGCCTCGGCCTTGCCATACCAATGCGCGACGACGTCGCCGCGCGCCACGAGGCGCGGCCAGGCGGCCAGCCCATCGGGCCCCACGAGGTTGCGCATCACGGCATCCGCATGCCGCGTGACGGGCCCCAGCGGCAGGCCGGCGACGGCGCGGATATGCTGCTCGAACTGCCCGCAGGCGCAGGCATCCATCGTCCAATGCCCGGAATTGTGCGGCCTGGGCGCGATCTCATTCCCCAGCAAGGAGCCATCGGGCAGCAGGAACATCTCCAGCGCCACCAACCCCACCAGTTCCAGCGCGACGGCGACCTTGGCGACATGCTCGCGCGCCGCCTCCGCGGCAGCGGGCGGCAAGCGGGCCGGGGCGAAGGAGAGGTCCAGGATGTGGTGGTGGTGCCGATTCTCCACCGCGTCATAGGTCGCCACCGCCCCATCCAGGCCCCGAGCGGCGATGCCCGAAATCTCGGCGGCGAAGGGAACGAAGGCCTCCAGCACCAGCGGCTTGGGTGAGAGGCGTTCAAAGGCCGCGGCGGCATCCTCGGGCTGCCGGAGCACCGCCTGGCCGCGCCCGTCATAGCCGAGTCGCGTGGTCTTGAGCACGGCCGGCAGGCCGATCTCGGCGATGGCGGCGGTCAGCTCGGCCAGGCTGGTGACGGGGCGCCAGGGGGCGACGGGCACGCCGGCTTCCGCCAGGAATCGTTTTTCGGCGATGCGGTCCTGGCAGATGGCCAGGGCGCGAGGGCCGGGCCGGCAGGGCACCCGGCCCTCCAGCGCGGCCAGCGTCGCGGCCGGCACATTCTCGAACTCATAGGTGACGACGTCCACCGCGGCGGCGAAGCGGTGCAGCGCCTCCACATCGTCATAGCCCGCCACGGTGGCGGCGGCCGAGACCTGCATGGCCGGCGACTCCGCCTCGGGCGCGAAGATGTGGCAGCGATAGCCGAGGCGGGCGGCCGCCATCGCGCTCATCCGCCCCAGTTGCCCACCGCCCAGGATGCCGATGGTGGCGCCCAAGGTAAGAGCGGGAGGGGGATTCGCTTCAGACGGGGTCATGCGGGACGCCCTCGGTCTGGCGCGCACGCCATGCATCCAGCCGCTCCGCCAGCGCCGGGTCGGCCAGCGCCAGGATGGCGGCGGCCAGCAGCGCCGCGTTGATCGCGCCGGCCTTGCCGATGGCGAGGGTGCCGACCGGCACGCCGCCCGGCATCTGCACGATGGACAGCAGCGAATCCATGCCCTTGAGCGCATGCGACTCGACCGGCACGCCCAGCACCGGCAAGGCCGTCATGCTCGCCGCCATGCCCGGCAGGTGGGCCGCCCCGCCGGCGCCGGCGATGATGACCTGGATCCCCCGCCCACGCGCCGCACTGGCATAGTCAAAGAGGCGGCCCGGCGTGCGATGCGCCGAGACCACCCGGCATTCATGCGCGATGCCGAGTGCCGTCAGGGTTTCGTCGGCATGGCGCATCGTCTCCCAATCGGAACGGCTGCCCATGATGACGCCCACCCGGGGCGTGCTTTCCGCCATGATGCTGTTCCTGTGTCAGGCGATGATGTCGGGGACGAGCTGGCTCTCGAGCCAGGCGATCTCGTCCTTCAGCTTCAGCTTGCGCTTCTTCAGGCGCTGCATCTGCAACTGGTCGCCCAGGCCGGTCTCCAGCCGCGCGATTACGGTGTCGAGGTCCCGGTGCTCGCTGCGCAGTTCATGCAGGCGGCGGAGCAGGGCTTCGCGGTCTTCAAGCATCCGTGTGTGCCGCCATCCTGATCGCGAGGGCTCGAGATTCGGCCAGGGCGGGAAACGAAATCTTTTCCCCTGGCCAGCAGAATGGGGATAGCATGGCTTGGCGCGCTGGCAACAGAGCGAGCGCGAAGGTGATGCCCCGGGTGGGCGTTCCCGCCCGGGCGAAATCGAAAGAGGACGCCAACGCATGATGCATGCCCCCAGGATTCGCGCCTTGGAAACCCGTCACGCCGAGATCGAGACCCGCATCGCCCATGAAGGCGCGCGGCCCCGCCCCGATGATGCGGCGCTTGCCAGGATGAAACTGGAGAAGCTGCACCTGAAGGAAGAAATGGAGCGGCTGCGACGCGCGCATTGAACGCGCCGGGCTGACGGCAGGGGCGCCCGCCCCGCCGCTGCACTCCAAGCTCAGCCTGTCCGGGCTCAGCCTGTCCGGGCTCAGCCTGTTGTGGCTCTGGCTATTCCGGCTCGACCGGCGCGGGCACCGGAATGGCGATGCCCTCGGCCCGCAGGCGTTCCTGCGCGGCGGTGACCGCCGCGTTCAGCGCGCCCTGGGTGCAGAGGCCGAGGATCACGGGATCGCGCGGCTTGATGTTGGCGCTGTTCCAGTGGGTCCGGTCACGGACCTTCTGGATCGTCTCCTTGGTGGTGCCGAGCAGCTTGCCGATCTGCACATCCGGGAGTTCCGGGTGGTTACGCAGCAGCCAGGCGATGGCGTCCGGCCGGTCATTGCGCTTGGCGACGGGCGTGTAGCGCCCACCCTTGCCGCGCCCCTTCGGCACCGGCACCGCGGCGGCGGAAAGCACGAGCCGCCCCGTCGGGTCCGCCTCGCAGCGTGCGATGTCTTCGCGTGTCACCTGCATGTTGGCGACGGGATCGTAGCCGATGATGCCCTGCGCCACCTCGCCATCGGCGATGGCCTGCACTTCCAGCGGGTGCATCTGCACGAAATCGGCGATCTGCTCGAAGGAGAGCGAGGTCTTCTCGATCAGCCACACGGCGGTTGCCTTGGGCATCAGGGGCTGGGCCATGTCAGTGTTTCCGGGAGAAGAAGGTCTGTTCCGTGGATGGAGGGGGGCGGCCCGGGGGCCCACACCCGATCTGTGCATGCCCTATACTGTTCCCCCCCGGCCACTGTCACCCCCCGCAGGGGGCCAGCCCTTCCAGGAGAGGAGGAATCACGTGATCTTCGAGGATGATCCCCGCCCCAGGCCCCGCGAGGGCCTGCAACCACCGCGCCTCGAAGGCTGGTCCGAGCCGGAGCTGCGCGCCTATATCGCGGAGCTGAAGGCCGAAATCAGCCGGGCCGAGGCGGCGATCCTGACCTGCGGCAGCCACCGCGCGGCCGCCGAGGCGTTCTTCCGCAAGCCCTCCGAATGAGAAAGGGGGGCTCGCGCCCCCCTTCCCCGTTGGTCAGGCCGTGCTTTCAGGCGGCCTGGGCGGACTGCTCGATGGCCACGGGCCGCGACGGCGCGGGCTGCGCATCCGCGGTCGCGATCGGGATGCGGCGGGGCTTCAGCGCCTCGGGCACCACGCGCTGCAGGGCCACGTGCAGCAGGCCGTTCTCGATGCGCGCGCCCTGCACGACCAGATGGTCGGCCAGCACGAAGCGGCGCTCGAAGGCACGGCCGGCGATGCCGCGATGGACGTAGCGGCGCGCCTCGCCTTCCGCCTGCGGGGCCTTGCCCGAGATGAAGAGCGTGTCCTCGCGCACGACCAGTTCCAGGTCATCCGGCCCGAAGCCCGCGACGGCCATGGTCAGGACGTAGCTGTCCTCACCGGTCACCTCGATGTTGTAGGGGGGATAGGCCGGCGCTTCCGACTGAACGCGCGCGCCGTCGAGCAGGCGGGCGAAGCGGTCGAAACCGATGGCGGTGCGGAGAAGCGGAGAAAAATCAACGGCGTTCATAGTGAACCTCCTGCGGTAGCAAGGTCCGGGTTGAGTGTTCCGCCGCGCGCATCCCCAGGACGGGCGATACCTCGGTCGGATCCACGCCGAAGCCCTGACGGCGCCTCGACCACCGCGATCTGGAATGTGGCCCTGCCGGTTTCAAGAGGGGGCCCCAACAACGAAAACCGCCCTGGCGGCAGCCAGGGCGGCACCCGAAACAGCAGGTGGCGCGGGCTTCAGCCCTTGCGCATGCCGATGCCGGCGAACTTCTTGTTGAACTTGGCGACCTGGCCGCCGGTGTCCATGATGCGCTGCACGCCCGTCCAGGCCGGGTGGCTCTTGGGGTCAATGTCGAGACGCAGCGTTTCGCCCGGCTTGCCGCCCGCGGTGCGGGTGGTGAAGGTCGTGCCGTCGGTCATGATGACGGTCATCTCATGATAGGCGGGGTGGGTGTCGGGCTTCATGTCGGGCTTTCCGGGGATGCGGCAGGCGGCGATGGCTGCCCAGCCGTTGAGCGGCCGGGATTAGGTCATCCGCAGGCCGCGCGCAAGTGCATGCGCGGCTTCAAAAGGTGACGCCCCCTCTCACAACCGGAACAATCGCGTTAGGGTTCGGTCGTCTCCCGGGCGGGCACATGCCTCGGCCGCGCCGCCGCGGGCTGTAGCAATGGAGAGGAAGGGGCAGGCTGGAATGGAATGGGTGATCCCTGCGGTTCTGGTGATCCTGCTGGCGTGGGGAACGGCGATCCGCTCGCGCCTGCGGCGCCTGCAGCAGGAAGCGACGGGCCACTGGTCGCCGCTGGCCGAGGTTCTGCGACGCCGCCATGGGGTGGCCGCGTCACTGATCCGGGCCCTGCAGGACCTGCCGCGCAAGGCCCAGAAGCCGGTCCAGGCCCTGGCCAAGGCGCGCACCGCGGCCCTGGTTGCGGATCTCTCCCCCATGGCCGCCGGCGTCGCCGAAAAGGGGCTGGAGACGGCCATCGTCAACGCCCTGGCGCAGGCCGATGCGCATCCGGACCAGGTGGACGCCATCCGCCTCGATCAGCTGGCCCACGCCCTGGAGGCATTGGCCGCGGACATCACCGCCGCGGCCGAGGCGTTCAATCATGCCGCCTTCACCTACAACGCGGCCTGCGCCGACGCGCCCGCCATCCTCGTCGCTAGGCTCCTGAATTTCTGGAGGATCGAGTATTTCGGCCTGGAACAGGCCGAGCGCGAGGCGCTGACGGAGATCGAGCGTGGCGAGGCCCCGGCCGGCGCCCCCATGGCTTAGCGAAAGCCTGCTTAACCAAACCCTCACCCCGATTGTGCGAAGCCCGCCGCCAGACCCGTTTTTCGGCCGGAGCACGCCTTGTCCAGCACGCGGACCAGCCATTCGGTGCAGGAGTTGCGCCAGTTGATTGCCATGCTCGAACGCAGCGGCCTCGCCGAGCAGCGGCCCGAGGCGCAGGCCCTGCTGCTGCGCTCGCGGGCGCTGCTGCGTGAGCGCCAGCGCACCACGCGCCGCCTGGCGGGAAAGCTCGGCACGCTCGCCACCCTCGTGATGGACGCCGGCATGCTGGGCGCCGCCACGATGGTCACGCTCCTCGTCCTTGCCGGCCCGCCCTATCCGCCGGCCATCGCCCTGGCCGCCGCGCCCGCGGCCTGGCTGATCCTGCGCCTGCGGCACCAGGCGCATTGGCTGGCCGAGGGACTGCGTTGGGTCGCCTATCACCTGGCCTGGCTCTATGATTGGTTCGCCGAGGCGGTGAGCCTCAGCGCGATCGAACGCCTCGATGCGCGCCTCGCCGCGCGTGAGGTGATGTGGGGCTGGCGGCAGCATCGCCGCGCCCTCCCGCGGCGCGCGGGGCTGGAGGATGTCGCGGCCTTCCTTGAGGCCGAATACGGCCCGCAGGCCGGCCGGGCCTTCCGCCGCGAGGCCGAGGCGCTGGGCCAGGGCGCCGCAGCCGCCATGCCGGCCGGCCCGGCGCGCCACCGGGCGGCGCTGCGCCTTGCCGCGCTGCGCTGGTCCGCCCTGATCGCCATCTTCGGCCGGCTGGCGCAAAGCGGTGCCCTCTGGCCGACGGACCTTCCCGCCGCGCTGCCGCCGGCGGGTGCGGATTGGAACACGACCCGCGCGCGGGCCGGCGGCACGCCCGCCACCGAGCACGCGGCGCCACCCCCGCCAGCCCCGCTGGCCGACACGCCGGAGCGCGCGGCCCGGCGCGCTGATCTGCGCGATATCATCCGCCGCAAGCGCCAGGACATCACCACCGCCTTCGGCTGGCACCTCAAGACCGAGGCGGAGATGACCCAGCGCGACAATTTCCTGGCGCAGACCCGGGCCGAGATCGCGGAGCTGGAGCGGGAGCTGATGCAGCTCGGCGGCTAGACCATGCCGAAGGGATGATGCGGCGATTCCGCCTCAACGCATCCCGGTCTAGAAGGGGATGGGCCGGCCGTGGTGGTCAAAGAATCCGCCGCTTTCGGCTGGCGTCAGCGCTGCCAGCACATCCAGCAGGCGCGCGGCGGCGCGTTCGGGCGGCTGCACCTCCAACCCGGCCTTGGCGAAGGGGGCGGAGAGCGCCGTATCCACCGTGCCCGGATGCAGTGAGACGCAGATCGCCTGCGGGCGCGTCCGCGCCAGTTCGATCGCCGTGGTTCGCATGATCTGGTTCAGCGCCGCCTTGGCCGCGCGATAGCTGGTCCAGCCGCCCAGGCGGTTGTCCGTGATGCTGCCGACCCGGGCCGAGAGCGTGGCGAAGACGGCGCGGCCGTCCCGGGCCAGCAGCGGCAGGAAATGCTTCATCAGCAGCGCCGGGCCGGTCGCGTTCAGGGCGAAGCTTTGCGCCATATGGGCGGGATCGAGCTGGCGGAAGCTCTTCTCCGGCTGGAAGCGCGCATCATGCAGGAAACCCGTCGCATCCAGGACGAGGCGCAGGCCCGGCCCCGTCTCGGCGGCGGCGCGGGCGATGCTTGCCTCGTCCAGCAGGTCCAGCGCGGGCTCGGTGCGGCGGCCGAGGCGCCGGACGGGCTGGCCACGGCGTTCCAGCTCGGCCGCCAGCGCGGCGCCGATGCCGCCCGTGCCGATGATGACCGTGCCGTTGATGACGGCGGGGCCAGGATGATCCGAATGCATGGCAGCAGGGATGGGGGCGAAGGCCTCCCGACGCAAGCCGGGCTGGCCTTCGCGCCGGCGCCGCCCATATCCGACCCATGAGGCGAGACAGGCCGGACCCCGCGCAACCGATCAAGGACGCCATCACGGCCCGCGTGGTGGCGCTGTTCAACGACCGCGCCCGGGGCGAGGCGCCGGTGCCGCGCCGGGCGGACGGGCTGTTCGGCCCCCGCTCGGTCGCCTGGCGGGTGCATGGCGACGTTACCTCCATGATGGTGGGCGGCATCGCCTCCCTGTTGCTGCAGATGCTGCACCCGGCGGTGCTGGCCGGCGTCTGGGACCATTCGAATTTCCGCACCGACCTGCATGGCCGGCTGCGCCGCACCGCCCGGTTCATCGCGCTGACCACCTATGGCGGGCGGGAGGAAGCGCTGGCGGTGATCGAGCGGGTGCGCGGCATCCATGACCGGGTGGGTGGCATTCTGCCGGATGGCACCCCCTACCACGCCAATGATCCGAAGCTGCTGGCCTGGGTGCATGTCACGGAGGCGACGAGCTTCCTCGCGGCCTGGCGCCGGTATGGCGAGCCTGGCATGAGTCGCGCCGACCAGGATCGCTACTTCGCGGAGATGGCGGAGGTCGGCACGCGCCTCGGCGTCGATCCGGTGCTGCGCGATGCCAGCGCCGCGCAACGCCTCATCACCGAGGGCCGCGCCGCCCTGCGCAGCGATTCGCGCACGCGGGAGGTGCGGCGCTTCCTTCTGCAATCCGCCAGCCGCGCGCCCCTGGCCGCCCCCTTGCAGGCGCTGGGCAACCAGGCGGCGATTGACTTGCTGCCCGACTGGGCGCGGCGGATGCACGGCCTGCCAAACCCCGCGCTGGCCCGGCCGATCCTGCGGGCTGGCACGCTCGGCCTGGCGGAGACGCTGCGCTGGGCGTTTCGCTGACGCACCCCCGGCCTGGCAAGCGCGAAAGCATCAGCGCGGGAAGCCCCGCAGGCTGGGCGGTGCAAATCGCCCGCCGCCCAGCCTGATGCTCCTCAGCCGATCCAGAGATCGTCCGTGCGGCCCTCGGCATAACCGAAGTTGATGTAGTGGATCGCCGCCGCATCGGTGTCCGTGCCGAAGGACGCGCGCAGATCGGCGTAGTTGGCCAGATAGCGCGCGGCGTCGAAGTCATCCGCCGCGCGGCCTTCCTTGGCGCCGAAGCGGATGTAGTGGGCTGCGCCCGCATTCTCGTCCGCGCCGAAGGCGTTGATGAGATCCACATGGCTCGCGATGTAGTCGTAGCCGATGAAGCTGGCGCTGCGCCCCTCGGCCAGGCCGTTCTGCTGGAGATGTGCGCGCCCGGCGGCCGCGTTCACGCCGAAGGTCTCACGCAGATCCGCGTAGGAGGCGATGTATTCGAGCGGGGTCGCCGATGGCAGCGCGGTGAGGGCGAGGTCCCCATCGGCGAAGCGCAGCGTCTCGAAGCCGTCGAGGATGTCCACATTGCCGAACTGGCTGTCGCGGACATAAGCGGTGCCGCCTTCGCGGAAGATCGCATGCGCGGCCCGCACATCGGCGTAGCCCGCCACATCCTGGCCATCCCCGCCGGAGAGCACGTCATTGCCGCGGCCGCCGAAGACGTAGTCCTCGCCGCGCCCCGCATCAATGCGGTCATTGCCGTTGCCCAGCGTGATCTGGTCATTCCCGGCGAGGGCGCCGGCGAGCAGGGACTGGGTGAGCGAACCGCCATCCACCACCTCCCGCCAAACATCACGCAACGAGAGCGAAAGATTGGCCAGGGTGAAGCTCTCGACGCCGTTCTGCGCATAGGTGAAGCCCGTCACCGTGCCGCCGGTCGGGATGGCGGAGGAGGCCGGCAGGCCGATCAGGCGCAGATCCGCCTGCGCGAAGGTGAAATCCCGGCCGGTGAAGGTCACGTCATCGCCGCGCGTGTCGACGCGGTAGACGTTCGATTCCGTGAGGAAGGCGGGATCGCTGCCGAGCGACACCTGCGGGTCGTTGAAGGTGTAGTTGGGGTTGTTGAGATAAAGAATGGTCATGGAAGGGCCTCCATCTTCTGAACCTCCCTAACCGGGGGGATGGAGGATGGTTGCCAGACGGGCCGGGACGAACGCCCTTTGGCCGGCAGATATTCAAGCCGCACCAAGAATGCGGCGAGCAGGCGAGGCAGGAGGGGATCGAATGGTGGGCGCGACAGGGATTGAACCTGTGGCCCCTGCCGTGTGAAGGCAGGTCTTAGCTTTTGAGGCGATCTGTTATGGATGCCGCCTCCGTTGAAATCCCCCGCCTTTCCTTGCTTTTTCTGTCTTACCTCGTCGCTTTCGATTGCGCTGGCATGCGCCCTCCTGCTACCTAGGTGCTACCTAGACGGTCCTAGGTAGCGCATTGGAGCGGTGCAGATGGCGACGGCGGCAAACAAGATCGGGCTGACAGAGGTGCGGAACCTGGCGCCCAATTCCGAACTGTTTGACGGCGGCAAGGGCGCGGTGGCGGGCTTTGGCATCCGGCGCCAGCGCAGCGATGCGGTTGCCTACATCGTCCTGTTTCGGAATGCCGAAGGGCGTAACCGCCGCCTGACCATCGGGCGCCACGGTGCGCCGTGGACACCTGAAACGGCGCGGGCGAAGGCCAAGGCGATCTTGGCCGAAGCGGCGGGCGGTGCTGATCCTGCTGCCGCCAAGCGCGAATTGCGCGAGGCCCCGACCATCAAGGAATTGTGCGAGCGGTATATGACCGCCGCCAAGGCTGGGCGCCTGACCACGCGGCGCGGCGGCAGCAAGAAGGCCAGCACGCTCGACACCGACCAAAGCCGGATTGATGCCCATATCCTGCCTCTGCTGGGCAGCCGGAAGGCGCGCAGCGTCACCACGGCCGATCTTGAAGCCTTCATGCACGCAGTTGCGGACGGCAAGACGCATCGGCGCGAGAAGCTGGAAAAGGCGCACGCCTTCCGCAACGTGCGCGGTGGCATGGGCACGGCGAGCCGCACTATCGGGCTTCTCGGGGCGATCTTCGCCTACGGCGTGAAGGCTGGCATCTGCGCCGATAACCCGGCCCGTGGCGTGCTGCGCCCCGCCGATGGCAAGCGGGAACGGCGCCTGTCTGACGCCGAATACAAGCTGTTCCATGACGGGCTGGACAAGGCCGCCGTCATCATTCCTGCGAAGATGAAAGGCAATCCCGACAAGGCCACTATCTGGCCGCATGCCGTGGCCGCCGCCCGCTTCCTGGCCCTGACCGGCTGGCGCAGCGGCGAGGCCATCGGGCTGCGCTGGAAAGAGGTTGACCTCGCCCGCCGCACCGCACGCCTGGGCGACACCAAGACAGGCGCCAGCATCCGGCCCCTATCGCGCGAAGCATGCGACGTGCTGACGGCGCAGAAGGCCGCCACGGGCGGCGAGGCCGAGGCCCTGGTCTTCCCGCCTTCGCGCGGCGAAACCACGATGACCGGGTTCAAGAAATTCATGGCGCGCATGGTGAAGTTGGGCGGGCTGCCGCCTGACGTGACGGCGCATGTGCTGCGCCACAGCTTCGCCAGCGTGGCGGCTGATCTGGACATGACGGAAATCACCATCGCGGCCCTGATCGGCCATCGCGGGCGCAGCGTCACAAGCCGCTACGTCCATTCGGCGGATGCGGTGCTGTTGGCGGCTGCTGACAAGGTGGCGGGCGAGATCGCGCGGCGCATGCAGCCCGAGAAGCAGAGCGGCGGCGAGATTGTGCAGCTTCACGCGGCGACGGCGTGACGCGCAATCCTTTGGAACAGATGCCGCCTCATCCTGTAGGCTGACCATCGGCGGGGCAGGATTGGCCGATCCGCGCGGAACCTCTGCCCGCGCAGCCCCGCCACATCATCGCAGGGGCGCGAGTAGAGGCGCGGCATGGTTGACGACGACCCATTCACACCGAACGAAACGTTGCCGGGTGGCGAAATCGTTTCTGCCCGTGACCTAGGATGGTTTGGGGCGGATAGCCTGGAGCCTACCTGGGAAGCGTTATATGAGGCCGAGACGGCAGCCGGATTCTACAGGGCAGCGGCTATCCTGATTTTCCACGCGCGGCATCTTCACCCGATCTCGCATGCTGAACTGGCGCGCCTTCTCCAAAAGCCCTTCAAGCGAGCCGCACACGCGCCTAGCAAATGGAAGCGTCACGAAGAAATCGTGGAGGCAATCGGCAAAGGGCCGGAAGCACCAAAGCGAACGGGCGGATTTGCGTTTTTCCACGAATGGGAAGGGCTGCCGCGCAAGGAAGTGATCTGGCAAATCCAACAACGCTACGGCCTTCAGCACGAAGCCGCCGCGAAAGCATATAGTGCGGCGCGCAAGACCGTCCGGGAGCGAGCCGAAGCGGCAGCGTCCGGTGACACCGCCGGCGGGCAGTAGGGCAGGAAAAAAGCCCCCGACTTTCCTCCCGATTTTAGGTTTTGATCATCGGAATCATGCTGTTACTAGGACGATCCAGCACAGCAACGCGAATGACCGCGTTTGTGTTGGAGGCATACCGATGACCAGCTTCTACACCGACGACGCGCTACTGACGCGCGAGAAGATTGCCGAAGCCCTGACGGCGGCCGGCTATCCAATTTCGCCCCGCACTCTTGCGACCAAGGCCACGCGCGGCGGCGGGCCGCCCTATGCCATTTTCTCGGCCAGAGCGCTTTATCGTTGGGGCGATGCGCTCGCCTGGGCGCGCAGCATGACCAGCGCCACACGGTGCAGCACGTCCGAAGCTGACGCGCAGAAGGCGGCCGCGTGATGGGCCGCTTCTTGCCGGGCGCTGGCCCATCCGTCGCGCTGCTGGGCGTGCTGGCACTCGCTGCCGTGCTGCGTCTTCCCTGTCCTTAGCCAAACGCCCGGCGCACCTTTCGGGGCCGGGCGTGGACTGTGTGCAGGGAACTACGGGCCGCGCACCAATAGCGCACTCTGCATCGGTTTCGCCACCCAAAAGGCAAGCCTCGGGCCAACCGAAGGTTTTCCCCATGAGTGCATATCCATTTCCGCTACACGACGTGGCCGCCGCCGAAGCTGCGTCCGAATGCGACCGCGCATGGTTCAAGGCCCATCCTGGCCGCGCGCATCGCATCCGTCGTGCGCTGTTTGGCGAAGTGCCGCTTCACCCTGACCTTCTTTGCTTCGTGGCGGTGCGGCAAGTCGCGCCGGGCGTGCGAGTGAGGGCCGGCTTTCGGCGCCCGCCGCCTGCACCGCCACACGAACCGACCGAAGTCGAGGCCGCCGCCATTTTTGGATGCGTGATGAACGCGCAGCCCGATGGCTGGAACTTGGTCTCGGCCATGGAGCACATCGCGCGGGAGGCCAAGCCATGAGCCGCGCCACATCCCCCGGGAAGCCCGCTGGCGCGGCGCTGACGGCATCTGATGACGTGCCGCGCCTTGTCATCGTCCATGGGCTGCAAACGCCCTGTGGCGGCCCTGTATTGGCATGCGCGACAGGCCCCGCGCGGCGCCCGGTGCTGACCGCCTTGGTCAGCTTCGCCACGCTGGCCGCGCCCCATGTGGAAGGGGGTGCGGCTTGAACGCAGAAAGCCCCCTTTATGACCTGGCCGAGTGCGAGCGTTTCGCCCGCTTCTGGATGGGTGCGACGAATGCGCCGCATCTCACGCTGACGGCGCTGCACCAGAGCGGCGCATCGGAAACGCAGACATTCGGGCCGGGTGATGCCGACCAGATGACGGCGTGGATTCTTCGCCAGCAAAAGGCCGCGAAGAATGTTTATTTCACGCCGAACGAGACGGCGCCGGGCTGCACCAAGAAGCCCGACAAAGCGAGCATGGCGGCGGCCCTGTGTCGGCATGCGGATATTGACCCGCTGGACGATCAATTTCCGCTGACGGATGAACGGCGCCGTCTTGCCGACCTGGCCGAGCATCTGACGGCGGATGCAGCGTTTCCGCCCTCTGTCCTGATTGATAGCGGCAACGGTATTCAGGCTCTGTGGGTGACAGAGCGCCGCGCCATAGCTGGCGCTGCCGATTACGCGGAAGCAGAGCGGCAATCGCAGGCTATCGAGGCCGCGACCGGCGCCAAGGGCACGGCAAACATTGACCGCCTGTTGCGGCTGCCGGGGACAATCAATTTCCCTACGGGGGCGAAGGTGAACAAGGGCCGACCTGTCACGCGCGCCCGCCTGATCCACAGCGCCACGCATTTCTACACGGCGGCGGAAATCGAGGCGCGGTTGCCTGATTGGGCGCGGCGCCTGGAAGCCTCAGGGCACGTCAGGAAGGCGGCGAAGGCGTCCAAGGATACCCACACGCCCACGGTCAGCCCCAAGGCGTCAGGCAGCCTTATGGACGCGCTCAGAGAGGCAGGGGCGGCGAGGATCAAGCGGCAAGAGGATTTGCCGCCCACGCTTTCGACGCGGCTGAACTTCGCCCTCATGTTGCGTGTGAGCCTTCGTGATCGCTGGGGGGGGATGATTGATGATCTGACCGAAGCCGGGAAGGACGATAGCCGGAGCGGCGCAGATTTCAGCCTCGCCGCGATGTTGAAGGCGGCGGGCTTCTCGGAAATCGAGGCGGGTTTGATCCTGGCAGCCTTCGCCCACGGCAAGGCCAATGGCGACGACTGGCCGGACGATGAGCGGCTTCGCCACATCGCGCGATGCGTCACGCGGTCCTACTCGCCCGAGGTGAAGCCTGCGCCCGAGGCGCCCGACCTGGGTGACGTGATGCGGTTCCGGCTCGATTGTCTGACTGAAGGCGAGCCGCCGCCGCGCCAATTCCTGCTTGAGCCGCTTATGCCCCTTGGAACCGTGGGGCTGCTGTTTGGCGAGGGTGGTTTGGGCAAGTCCATGGTGGCGCTGGACCTCGCCTTGCTGACCGCCCGCGCCACGCGCGGCTGTGGTCTGGCAGGGCGGTTGCCGGGGCCGCTGGGGGGCACGGTGCCCCATGATGCGGCGGGCGCCTCCGTCTTCATCACGCTGGAAGACGACACGGCCGAACTGCACCGCCGCGCCAATGCGCTTGATCCACAGCGGCAGCGCGATGGCGTGCCCTGCTTCGTCATCCCGGCGCTTGATCTGCCGGGCTTTGATCCGGCGCTGGTGACGACCAGCCGCGAGCGTGTGGCGGTGCTGACCGGCTTCGCGGAAACCGGGCTTGATGCGCTGCTGACGAAGATCTCGCGCGGCAGCGGCTTCGCGGTGCGGCTGCTGATCCTGGACCCTGCCGGGGATTTCCTGGAGGGCGACGAAAACGACGCCACCCACGTCAAACGCCTCATGCGCCTGTTGCGGGAGAAGGCCAGCGCCCACGGCTGCACCATCCTGCTTCTGGGCCATGTGGCGAAGGGCGCGGGCGGGACCAGCATGCGCGGCAGCGGGGCATGGGTGGCAAATAGCCGCTTCGCCTACAGCCTCAGGCGGCCCGATCCGCGCAGCGACAACAACGCCATCACCCAATTCAAGCGGCAGTATGTCGAGGCCGAGCGGATCGTGATTGGTCAGCTTGTGAAGGCGAACCACGCGGGAGCGCCCATCTACCGGGACCGCTTCTTTCTGCGCTGCCGGGATAGCGGGCGCCTGTTGGATGAGACGCAACGCCTCGCACCGCCAGAACCAGATGCGGCCCTCATTGCCGCCCTGGTGACGGCATGCGCCGAATACGCAGCGGCGGGGATGCCGTTCAAGCTGACGGGTGCGGCAGGGCTTTTCGAGGGCCGCGCCGATTTTCGGGAACCGCTGGCGAGCCTGTCGCGCGCCAAGCTGGAACTCCTGGGCAATCAGGCTGTCGAACAGGGACGCCTGGTGAAGTGCAGGGGGCCGGGCAGCCGGGTGCCCGATTTCCTCGACGTGCCGGAAGGCCCGTATGCGAAGGGGGCACCCATCGTCACCGACGCAGGCTCACGCGCCGCAGCCCTCGCCCATTACCGCGCCCATGGTAGCGCGGCAGCGGCGGGGATCATTCCCGAAAAATCCGGGAACGAGCGGGAATGAGTCGTTTCTGTTCATTCCCGGGAACGAGGAAAGCGGCAGAAAACCGCGAAAAATCGCCCGAAATCTTCGTTCCCGCCCATCTCGTTCCCGGGAACGCTGAAACCCGCAGAACTCTAGGCGTTCCCACGTTTCCGGCTTCTCCCCTTACGGGGGGGAATGCCTCTCTTGAGAGAGGGCATCCCCCCGCCTGGGCGTTGTTTTTGGGCGCCCGGCTTGAGGCGCACCGCGCGAAAGGAAGACCAGCATGACGAAGGCAACATCTGCGCCCGCCTCTTGGGTGGTGCGCGCCAGCAATGTCCGCATTCCCGAGGGCGAGCGGCGCAATCCGATTGTCTTTGTGGATTTGATGGTCGCGGCGGATTGGGGCTGCACCGTCGCGGTCCAGCGATTGAAGAAGACCGGCTTCATCATGCGGATGCCCACGTCTTTTGATGGGGGCGACGGTATCCGCCCGTCTCCGGCTTTGCTGGCAGCCATGGAGAGCGCGGCGTGGGAGGCGGTGAAGGCCGCGCCCGAAGCCTTCGAGCACCTGGGCCGCAAAACTCCGGCACGGAAGCGCAAGGTGGATGCCACCACGCCCGAGGCCGAGGCGGCATGATCGCGGCCGAGAAAACAACGCGCGCGACATGTGCGCCCGCGCGAGGGGATGCCGTGGCCGTTGTGGGGGTCAGGATACCGCCCGCCCAAGGCCGCACGCCGTATGCGCTGGTTGACGTGCAGCTTGATGGCGTGCCGCTGACCTTCGCCTTCGCGGGGCTACGGCGTGACGTGTGGGAAGTGCGCCCGCCTGTGGGCATAGATGGTCGGCCCGCATTCATCGCGGATGACGGTCTGCACGACCTGGTTGCGGCGGTGGTGGTGACGGCTGTGCAGCGCGACGACCACGCCATCAAGCATGTCAGGACGTGGCGGAAGCGGCGGCACAATGAAATCTAAGGGCCGTCTTCGTTTGTGTGGCTGGCGCAGTGTCTGCCCCTGCGCCGCGCCGGGTCCTTGCTGGGTCAATCCGTATGCAGGGGTTCAAGCCATGCTGTTCCGCCAGCCATAGGCATTTCCCGTGGGTAGCATCACCTCAACCGGAGCAAACCATGCCCAAAGCCTCATCCCCTGACCTCCCCCCGACCGTGACCAGTGGGCAGCTAGGCCGTTTGCTCGGCTTGTCTGAGCGCGCAGTGAACGCCCGCCGCCTGGATGGCCGCGCCCCCGTGGTGGATGGCGGAATTGACCTGGCCCGCCTCTGCCGTGCCGGGCTTGATGCCATGGCAGCGCGGCCGGCCGATGGCATGACGCCCGGCGAGCGGCACGACGCAGCGCAACGTGCCGCCGCTTCGATTGCGGCGCATCTGGTGTTGGGCGCCGTCCTGCATCCGCGCCCTGGTGAAGATGCCGGCGAGGCCGCCGCCCGTGCGCTGCGCGAGGCGCTGGAATTGATCGGGGTGGCCGCTGGCGAGGTAGAGCCGCCCGCCCGGCTCGGGGTGCTGGCGGCCACCTAAGGCTTGGCGGGGCGGATCACGCTGCCGGTATGGTCTTGCCGGACCAGTCTTGTTCGCTTTTTGTTCCAATCATGTCCCCCTACCGCCGCCCTCCATGGCTGACCGCTGATGCAGCCGAAGCCATGCGGCGGGCCGCAGCCTTGGCCGTTGCACGACGACTTGATGCGGCAGCGGCAGCGCGCGAAGTCGCCTGGGCGCGCCACCCGGCATATCCGGCTCCGATGATCAATGAGGCGGTTGAGGCGGTGCTTGAAGGTGGAGAGCATCTTACTTGAACGCGCCCGACCTCACGCCCGCCGATCCTACCGATCTGGCCGGGGCGATAGCCTACGCCCTGACGTTCAACGAACGGGGTAAGCCGCTGGCAGTTGAGACGCGGAAGAACTCGGCGGTGCTGGCCCGGTGGGTGGTGCGGCACTTGGACAGAAGTGGATTTGTGGTGATGCAGAAGCCTCCGAGGGAGGCGCATTCAACCGGCTGACTAGCGTCCGCAGAAGCGCCCTCAAAGTCGGCGCCGCTACCTATCTGCTACCTAGGCAATTTCACCTAAGCTGACCAACGCCGCCAAGTCTTTGTAAAGGATGGTGGGCGCGACAGGGATTGAACCTGTGGCCCCTGCCGTGTGAAGGCAGTGCTCTACCGCTGAGCTACGCGCCCATCCGATGGCGCTCCCTTTGCGTCGGAGCGTCGCATCTGTCAAGCCGGTTGCGCGGTGGGCGCAGGCCTCCCACATGTTAATAGATGATTGGTCGTGCCGCCCTTGCCCTGATCCTGCTCGCGGCCCCCGCTTCGGCGGAAAGCTGGCGCGCGACCTACGCCATCACCGCCGCCGGGATCACGGTCGCCGATGCCGAGGTGCGCTTCACGCTCGGCGCACCCGGCGCGCCCTACAGCATCGAGACGCGCACCCGCACCCGCGGCGTCGCTGCCTGGCTGATCCGTTCAGACACCCAGGCACGCAGCGAGGGCCTGCTGCGCCCCGGGGCCGCCCTGCCCCGCCGCTACCAGACCAACGGCACCTGGCGCGGCATGACGCGGCGCTCCGTCCTCGACTACGCGGCGGACGGCACCGTGCGCGCGGCCACGCTGGAGCCGTTGCAGGACATGGAGCGCACGCCCGTCCCGGATGATGCGCGGCGTGGCCATATCGACCCGCTCTCGGCCATGGTCCTGCTGACGGCCCATGTGCGGGAAACGGCGCGCTGCGACGTGCGCGCCCGCACCTTCGATGGCCGCCGCGTCACGCATTTCGAGGTCACGACGAACCCGGTTGTGCAGGTCGCCGACCGCGGCCTGCTGCGCTGCGATGTGGAAAGCCGGCCCATCGCCGGCATCCCGCTCGACCGGCCGATCGAGGATGCGATGCGGCCGACGCGCAGCACGTTGCTGTTTGGCGTGACGCAACCCGGGGCGCCGGCCATTCCCATCCAGGTCGAGATCGCCAGCCGCTGGTGGGGCACCATCCAGGCGAGCCTGGTGGAGCTAGCCGAGGATCGCGGGCAGCGCTGAGGGCGCGGGCGCGCTGAGATCGGCGCCCATCCCCTCGCCATAGCCCCAGGCGGCGAAGATGCTGCGCACCCCTGCACCACGCGCGGCGCGGATATCGTTCTGGTGATCGCCGATCATGACCGCGTCTTGGGCCGCGACGCCCAGGCCCTCCAGCACGCCCCGCACATGGCCGGGGTCGGGCTTCTTCACGGCAAGGCTGTCACCGCCCAGCACCAGGGCGAAATGCGGGACGAGGCCGAGTTCGGCCAGCAACGCGCGCGTGGCGGCAATCGGCTTGTTGGTGCAGATGGCATGCTGCCAGCCGCGCGCGGAGAGGGCCTCCAGCGCCGCCACCATCCCGGGATAAGGGCGGGTCAGCACGGCCGAATTCGCCTCGAGGTCCTCAAGGAAGCCGGGCAGCAGCGCCTCGTCAAAGGCCAGGCCACGCGCGGTAAAGGCCTTGACCAGCAGGGCCCGGGCGCCGTCACCGATCATCGCCGCCACCTCGGGCAGCGCGAAGGCATCGAGGCCCTGGGCCGCCATCAGGCGGTTCAGCGCGGCGCGGAGATCGGGGGCGCTGTCCACCAGCGTTCCGTCGAGGTCAAAGATGGCGAGCGGCATGGACCGGTGGTAGCCGCCGGGGCCCATCCCGGCAAGGAAGCCCGCTCCCGAAGCGCCCGACGACACGCCGTGCAAGAAAGCGTCATCCACCATCGGGGTTGCGGCCCGGGGGCCGGGGCGGCTACGCCTTGGCCATGCGCGCAGCCATCATTCTCGCGGCGGGACAAGGCACCCGCATGAAATCCGCGATGCCCAAGGTGATGCACCGCATCGCCGGGCGCCCCATGATCCATCACCTCATCGCAGCCTGCGAGACGGTGTTCGAGCGGATCATCGTGGTGGCCGGCCCCGGCATGCCGGAGTTGCAGAAGGCGGTGCTTCCCCATGCCAGCGTGGTCCAGGCCGAGCGCCTGGGCACCGGCCACGCCGCCCGCATGGCCGCCCCCCTGCTGGAAGGCTTCAGCGGCGATGTTGCCGTGCTCTACGGCGACAACCCGCTGGTGACGCCCGCCACGCTGGAGCGCCTCGTGGCCGCCCGCGCGGCGGCCGACCTCGTGCTGCTGGCGATGCGCCCGGCCGATCCGGCGAAATATGGCCGCGTGGTGCAGGATGCGGCGGGCCACATCGAACGCATCGTCGAATGGGCGGATGCGACCGAGGAAGAGCGTGCCATCGGCCTGTGCAATGCAGGCGTGGTCTGCGCCGCCTGGCCGAACCTCTCGCGCTGGCTCGGCAGCCTTGGGAACGACAACCGCCAGGGCGAATTCTACCTGACCGACGTGGTGGGCGCCGCCCGCGCCGAGGGGGGCCGCACCCAGGCGGTGGAAGCGCCCGAGGCCGAGCTGCGCGGCATCAACAGCCGCATCGAGCTCGCCGCCGCCGAGGCGGAGCTGCAGGCGCGGCTTCGCGAAGCCGCCATGCTGGGCGGCGCCACGCTCACCCTGCCCGAGACGGTCTGCCTCGCCTGGGACACGCAGCTCGGCCGCGACGTGGTGGTGGAGCCGCATGTCGTCTTCGCGCCCGGCGTCACGGTGGAGGACGGCGCGACCATCCGCGCCTTCTCGCATCTGGAGCAATGCGTGGTGCGCGGCGGCGCCATCATCGGCCCCTATGCGCGGCTGCGCCCGGGCACCGAGGTGGGCGAGGGTGCCCATGTCGGCAATTTCGTGGAGCTGAAGGCCGCCAGCCTGGGCAAGGGCGCCAAGGCCAACCATCTGAGCTACCTGGGCGACGTGACGATCGGCGCGGGCTCGAACATCGGCGCGGGCACCATCACCTGCAATTATGACGGCGTGAACAAGCACCGCACCGTCATCGGCGCGGGCGCCTTCATCGGCAGTGACACGGCGCTGGTGGCCCCCGTGCGTGTGGGCGACCGCGCGCTGGTCGCGGCCGGCAGCGTGGTGACGGAGGACGTGCCGGATGACGCCCTGGCGATCGCGCGGGGGCGGCAGGTGAACAAGCCGGGCCGCGGCTTCAAGGGCAAATAGGCGCCCCCCTCGGGGAACGCCTGCTGGGAGTATCGAGCGCATGTGTGGAATCGTCGGTGTCGTCGGCCGTGAAGCGGCGGCCCCCCGCCTGCTGGAGGCGCTTCGGCGCCTGGAGTATCGCGGCTATGACAGTGCCGGCATCGCCACCCTGGTGGATGGCGCCGTCGAGCGGCGGCGCGCCGAGGGCAAGCTCGGCAATCTCGCGCAGGTGCTGGCGGATGCGCCGCTGAGCGGCACCACCGGCATCGGCCACACGCGCTGGGCCACGCATGGCGCGCCGGTCGAGCGCAACGCGCACCCGCATGCGACGGCGCGCGTGGCCGTGGTGCATAACGGCATCTTCGAAAACTACGCCGAACTCCGGCACGAGCTGGAGGCCAAGGGCTACACCTTCGAGACCGAGACCGACACCGAGACCTTCTGCAAGATGGTGGATTGGCGCCTCGCGGAGGGGCTGCCGCCGCGCGAGGCCGCGGCAGCTGCCCTTGCGCGCGTGCATGGCGCCTTCGCCGTCGCCATCCTCTTCGCGGGCCATCCGGAGCTGCTGGTGGTGGCGCGCCACGGCGCCCCGCTTGCGGTCGGCTTCGGCGAGGGCGAGATGTTCGTGGGCTCGGACGCGCTGGCGCTCGCCCCGCTCACCCGCCGCATCGCCTATCTGGACGAGGGCGATCACGCCGTCCTGACCCCCAACGGGGCAGAGTTCCGCGATATGAACGGTGCCGTCGTGCAGCGCGAGATCCGCATCAGCGCCGTCTCGGGCGCGGCCATGGGCAAAGGCAACTACCGCCACTTCATGGAGAAGGAGCTCCATGAGCACCCGGCCGTCCTGGGGGATACGCTGCGGCAATACCTCGATCCCGCCACGCTCGGCGTGAACCTGCCCAACCTGCCCTTCGACATCCGCCAGGTGCCGCGGCTCACCATCACCGCCTGCGGCAGCGCCTTCCTGGCCGGGCTCGTTGGCCGCTACTGGATCGAACAGCTCGCGCGCATCCCCGTGGATGCCGATGTGGCGAGCGAATTGCGCTACCGGGATCCGCCCCTGCCCGAGGGCGGTGCCGCGCTGCTCATCAGCCAGAGTGGCGAGACGGCCGACAATCTCGCCGCCATGAAGATGCTGCGCGAGCGCGGGCAGAAGATCCTCTCCATCGTGAACGTGCCCGAGAGCAGCATGGCGCGCGAAAGCGACGCGACCGTGCTCACCGTGGCAGGGCCCGAGATTTCGGTCGCCTCGACCAAGGCCATCACGGCACAGCTGGCGGTGCTCGCCTGCCTCGCCATCGGCTTCGGCCGTGCGCGGGGCACGCTCTCGGCCGAGGAGGCGGCACGCCTGTCCACCGCCCTGCTGGAGGTGCCGGAGCACGCGGCGGCCATCCTCGCCCAGGATGCCGAGATCAAGGCGCTGGCCGCCGAGGTCGCGCGCGCGCGCGATGTCCTCTTCATCGGCCGGGGCGCGCTCTATCCCATTGCGCTCGAGGGGGCGCTGAAGCTGAAGGAGATCAGCTATATCCATGCCGAGGGCTATGCGGCGGGCGAGATGAAGCACGGCCCCATCGCGCTGATCGACACATCGGTGCCTGTGATCGCGCTCTGCCCCTCCGGGCCGCTGTATGAGAAGACGGCCTCGAACCTGCAGGAGGCGGCGGCGCGCGGCGGGCGCATCATGGCCTTCACGGACGCTGCCGGAGCGCCCGCGCTGCGCCGCTTCGCCGAGCATGTGGTGGTCCTGCCGGACGCCGACCCGTTCAGCCAGCCCATCCTCTACGCCATCCCGGTGCAGCTCCTGGCCTATCACGTGGCCGTGCTGAAGGGCACGGATGTGGACCAGCCGCGCAACCTCGCGAAGAGCGTGACGGTGGAGTGAGCCTGGCGCGCTTCCGGGATTAGCCCGGAAACGCCTTCACTTCGGTCTCGACGAAGCTCAGCGGTCCCGCGCCGTTGTTCACCACATTGTGCTCGACGCCGGCGACGCGGTGGTAGGCCTCGCCCTTCTTCAGGATGGAGGTGGTGGTCGAGCCATCCGGGTATTCCACCAGCAGCTCGCCATCCATCATCGGGACGACGACATAGAGCCAGCCATGCCGATGCCAGCCGGTCTCGGCGCCCGGGCCGAAATCCCAGCGGATGACGCGGACCTTGTCATCGTCAATTTGCAGGACGGGAACCGCCGGCTCCCGGCAGCGCAGCGGCTCCTTCATCGCGCTTACTCCGCGGCCTGCTTGAGGGCTGGCATGCCCGGCAGCGGGAGCGCGCCCGTCGCCTGCCAGGTCGCCCAGGCCTTGTCGCCATCTTCCTTCGAGAGCGGCAGATGCGGCGGGCGGATCACGCGCCAGCCATCATCGCCCGTGCTGCGCGCGATGATCTCGCGCAGGCCGGGGATGAGCGGCACGGCGGTGGCGGCGCGGCGGGTGGCCGTCAGCATGGCCTGGGCCGCATCGGCCTCGGGGCCGGTGCGCTTGGCATAGACGATGCCGCCCCAATGGCTGTTGCAGTTCGACGCCGCCGTGATGCAGCCCGCGCCGCCCTCGGCCAGGATTTTTTGGACGAACTCGTCCGACCCGGAGTAGACCTCGAAGCCGCGGCTGGCGAAGGCATCAATCATCGCCTTCATGTTCGCGTAGTCGCCCGAGCTGTCCTTCACGCCCTTGAAGACGCCGGGGTGGGCGTCCAGCAGGCGGCCGATCAGGCTGAGGCTGAAGGGCACCGCCGATTGCTGCGGGAAATGGTAGAGATAGAGCGCGATGCCACCACCGACGCGCTTCGCCACTTCGTCGAAATAGGCGAAGAGGCCGTCATCCGACGGGCCCTTGTAGTAGAAGGGCGGCAGCAGCAGCACGCCGCGGCAGCCCTGCTCGCGCGCATGGATCGTCAGCTCCACCGTATCGGCCAGCGAGGCGCAGCCGGTGCCGGGCATCATCACGCCGGCCGGCACGCCACGGGCGATCAGCCCTTCCAGAATCTGCTTGCGCTCATGCAGGCCGAAGGAATTGGCCTCGCCCGTCGTGCCCATGATGCCGAGGCCGTTGCAGCCATTGGCCAGCAGCCACTTGGCGTGCTTCGCCATGCGGTCCAGGTCGGGCGTGAAGTCGGGCTTCATCGCGGTGAGGACAGCGGCGTTCACGCCGCCGAACAGGGCGTCTTTCATGGCGTATTTCCTTCCAAGGAACCGATCGCGGGCTTCACGCCCGCGCGTTTCGGCCAGTTGCCCGGCCAGGTGGCGATGTGGTCTTCGGTGGCGCCCGCTTCACGCTCGGGCACGACGCGGCCGCGCACGGAAACTCCGGCGCGGACCACGCTCTCCGGGTCGCCCGAGCGGAGCGGGTGCCATTCGGGCAGGTCCCGCCGCTCGGCCACCAGGCGATAGGCGCAGGTGGGCGGCAGCCAATCAATCTTTTGCAGGCGCGCGGGGGTCAGGCGGATGCAGTCGGGCACGCGGCGCTTGCGGTTGGCATAGTCGGTGCAGCGGGCCGTGGCCGGGTCGAGCAGCCGGCAGGCGATCTCGGTGTGGTGCAGGTGGCCCGTATCGTCCTCGCGCAGCTTGTGCAGGCAGCAGCGGCCGCAGCCGTCGCACAGGCTTTCCCACTCGGCGCGGGTCATCGCGTCGAGCGTCTTGGTCTTCCAGAAAGGTGGCGTGTCGGACACGCCGGCAGGTTTAGACCAATCCCGCCGGCCGCGAAACGGCGGGGCCGGCAACCCTGCTCAGCGCGAAGGCGGCGGCGGCAGCGGCGTGCGGCCGACGCTCCCGCGCGGGGCGGCCGCGGCCGGCGCGGCGGCAGGGCTTGCGACCGGCTGCGGCGCGGCAGCGGCCGGGGCGGGCTGCCCGCCGAAGCGCATCAGGGCCGCACGCAGCGGATCCGCGCCCGGATTATGCGCGGACATGCTGAGCACGATGTCACGCGCCGTCACCTCCCGCCCGTAATAGGCGGCGTTCCAGTCGGGCATCGGGTTCAGGACCGAGCCCTCAAGCGCCAGGCCGGCGAAGAGGCCGCGCGAGCGGGAGAAGGAGAGGATGTCGGCCCCCAGCGCCGTAGTGGTGGCCCCCTCGACCGAGCCGCCGAGATGGGCGATGGCCAGCGAGGCATCGGCACCGAACTTGAACTGGCGGTCAATCACCGCGGTCAGAGCGCGGTCATTCATCAGCAGCAGCAGCGTCTGGCTGTCCTGGATGCCGGCCTGGAAGCCGAGGCTGCCCGACCCCACCGCATAGAAGGCGGGCGAGGACCAGGAACCGGCGGCATCCCGCCCCACCAGCACGCAATTCCCGCCCGAACCGCCGGCGAAGAAGGCCGCGCGGAAGCTTTGCGGGCAGACCACGGCGCCACGCGCCCGGCGCAGCACGCTCGCGGCGTCGAGACGGTCATTCTCGGTGGAGAGGATGTCCTGCACGGTCAGCGCCGAGCGATCCACCAGCGATTGCGGCGCATTCCCCTGAGGTGAGCCGGCACACGCCGAAAGCAGTGCCACCGCGGCGGCCAGAATGACAAAGCGCATGAGCTTCCCCCGATAACCCTTCGCAACAGAACGTTTCTAGCGGGCCAAGCGCCGCGCCGGAAGGGCTTTCGACAGGCTTCAGGGGGGCGTCGGGTTTTCCATCAGCCAGGGCTCCTCATTGACCGAGATGACGCGCCAATCCGTCCCGTGTTTTTCGATCCGCGTCAGGGAGAGATTCTTCACGGAGAAGGTCAGCGCCTGGTGCCCATCCAGCTTCAGCGCGTGCGACAGCGCCGCCCGGATGGTCCCGCCATGCGCGACCATCACGACATCCTGCCCCGGCAGGCTGCACGCGAGGCCCTCCAGCACCGGCCCCACGCGCTCGCGCACATCATCCACGCTTTCGCCGCCGGGCGGGCGCTCGGCCGCCGCATGGGGCCAGAAGGGGTGAGGGGGCTGGCGCAGCCGCTCGGTCAGCGCCTCATGCGTGATGCCCTGCCATTCGCCGAGCGACTGCTCGGCCATGTCGGGCTCCACCACCAGGGGCTGCGCAGGGTAGCCCGCCGCAAAGATGGCCGCGGCCGTGGCGCGCGTGCGGCTGAGCGGCGTCACCACCCAGCGCGCGGGGCGCGGCAGGCGGGCGGCCAGCCAGCGATACAGCGCCGCCTCCTCGCGCAGGGCGGCGTCGCAGAGCGCCACATCCATGTTGCCGTAGAGCATGGCGCGCGCCGACGGCTCGACCAGGGCATGGCGGATCAGGAAGAAGCGGGTGATGTCCATGGGGCGGCGGTGTAGACTGGTTGGCCCCCCCACGGAACTGGCGGCGCGCGCGGCGGATGGTTAGCCTCGCCGCATGCTGATCCTGTTCCGTGACCGCCGCTTCCTGATCATGCTGGCGCTGGGCTTCGCCGCCGGCGTGCCCCTGCCGCTCACCGGCTTCGTGCTGCGGCAATGGTTTTCCGAATCGAACATCTCGCTGGCCGCGATCGGGTTTACGGCGCTGATCGGCACCGCCTATTCGCTGAAATTCCTGTGGTCGCCGGTGATGGACCATGCGGCGCCGCCCTTCCTGCGGCGGCTGGGGCGCAGGCGCGGCTGGCTCGCCTCCATCCAGCCGCCCTTGATGGTGGCGATCCTGGCACTCGGCCTCACCGACCCCGCGAGTGCGGCCTGGCTGACCGCGGCCGTCGCCGTCGTGGTCGCCTTCCTCTCGGCCAGTCAGGACATCGTGATTGACGCCTACCGCATCGAAATCCTGGAGGAGCAGGAGCAAGGCTATGGCTTCGCCTGCTATGTCTGGGGCTACCGCTTCGCGCTGCTGGCGGCCAATGCGGGGGCGCTCGGCATGGTCGGGCTGGTCGGCTGGTCCGGCGCCTTCGCCTATTGCGCGGGGCTGGTCGCTGTCGGCTTCCTCGCCGTGCTCTTCGCGCCGGAACCCGTGGCACCACCGCGCGAGGTCATGTCCTGGCCGCGCCGCATGAAGCTCGCCGTGTTGGACCCCTTCGTGGATTTCACGCGGCGGCGCTATTGGCTGGCGATCCTGCTCTTCGTCGTGCTGTTCAAGCTGGGCGAGGCGCTGGCGGGCATCATGACGCCGCCCTTCTACCGCGCCATCGGCTTCACCCGCGGCGATGTGGCGCAGGTGGCGGTGGTGTTCGGCCTGGTGATGTCCCTGGCCGGCGTGCTGGCCGGCGGCTTCTTCGTGGCCAGGATCGGCGTGGGCCGCGCCTTGGTGATCACGGGCCTGCTGCAGATGCTCTCCAACCTCATGTATGTCGCACTCTATTGGGCGGGGCGGGATATCGGCATGCTCTATGCCCAGGTGGGCGTGGAGAACTTCACCGATGGCCTGGCCGATGCCGCCTTCGTCGCCTACCTCACCGGGCTGACCAACCGGGCCTTCAGCGCCACCCAATATGCGCTGCTCTCCTCGCTCGCCGCCGTGCCATTGCGCTTCCTGGGCGCCTGGTCCGGCCAATGGGCGGAGGCGCTGGGCTGGACCAACTTCTTCCTGATGACGACGGCGGCCGCCCTGCCCGCGCTCTGCATCATGCTCTGGCTGCTGAAGCGACTGCCGCCCGCGCCGCGCCAACCGCAACCGCTGGGAGTGATGGCCGAACCATGAGCGCCTATTGGCTGACCCCCCTGCTGCTCATCGGCAGCAACATCCTCATGACCTTCGCCTGGTACGGCCATCTCAAGGCGCCGGCCTGGCCGCTCTATGTGGCGGTGCTGGTCTCCTGGGGCATCGCCTTCTTCGAATACTGTCTGGCGGTTCCGGCCAACCGCATCGGCTATGCCTCGGGTGCGTTTACCGGTCAGCAACTGAAGGTGATGCAGGAGGTGATCACGCTGGCCGTCTTCGCCGTCTTCAGCGTGGCCTTCCTGGGCGAGCAACTGCGCTGGACCTACTTCGCCGCCATGGGCTGCCTGGTCATGGCGGTGATCTTCATCTTCCTGCCCGTGGATTGAGACGAGTTATTCACAGCTTCTTCTTACGGGAAGGACTTGCGGCGCGGATTCAGGGTGCCATACCCTAGCGGTGGTGGTGAGTCAGGCGCCGCACCCCAATCCCTAGGCCAAGGGGGAGCATCGGGGGGGAGTGCCCGGCCTGCATCCGGACCGTCACGGTCCCGCCACTCTCGCGCCAAGGCCCGCCCGGGGTCTGGCGGGTGTTCGCAACCGGGGTGCCTGGGGAGTGCCACATGTCCGGAATGCTGGCCGAGGTTGGGGAAGAACGCGCCACCAACCCGCTCGATGTGCTCGAACAGATCGTCATCGCCAATGACTGGACCTTCGAGCGCCGCTCGGATGGCGAGATGGCGGCCGAAGCCCCGGGCAAATGGTGCAACTACACCCTGTTCTTTTCCTGGTCGCCCGAGATCAGCGCCATGCATTTCTCTTGCGCCTTCGACGTGAAGGTGCCGGACACCCGCCGCGGCCCGCTTTTCGAATTGCTGGCACTGGCCAATGAACGCCTCTGGATCGGCCATTTCGGCCTCGAATCCGACGAAGGCGTGCCGGTCTTCCGCCATGCGGTGCTGCTGCGCGGCGCCCCCGGCGCCTCGGCCGAATCGCTGGAGGACATGGTGGATATCGCGCTGACGGAGTGCGAGCGCTTCTTCCCCGCCTTTCAGTTCGTCCTCTGGGGCGGCAAGGCGCCGGCCGAGGCGCTGGACGCCGCCATGCTGGATTGCGTGGGCGAGGCCTGAGCGAAGGATCCTCCGCCATGATCACGCCCGCCTGGGCCCAGGCCATGGCCGCCTACAACGCCGAGATGAACCGCCGCCTCTACAGGGCGGCGGGTTCGCTCGACGAGGCCGCCCGCCAAGCCGACCGCGGCGCCTTCTTTGGCAGCATCCAGGGCACGCTCTGCCACCTGCTCTGGGGCGACGCCATGTGGATGCATCGCTTCGATGGCTGGGAGCGCCCGTCCGTCGCCATCCCGGAAAGCCCGCGCTGGATCCCGGACTGGGCCGCGTTGCAGGCCCGCCGCGCCGAGGCCGATGCCGGGATCGAGGCCTGGGCCGCCCGCCTCACGCCCGCTGACATCGCCGGCGAGATCACCTGGTTCAGCGGCGCCACGGGGCAGGAGATGCGGCGGCCGCGCTGGCTGCTGGTCACCCACATGTTCAACCACCAGACGCATCATCGCGGCCAGGCGCATGCGCTGATCACCGCCGCCGGCGCCCGCCCCGGGGATACCGACCTGCCCTGGGTGATCCCGCCCGAGGCCTGGGCGGGGGAAGCCTAACTCCGCCGCCCCGGGCTGATCTCATTGGCCGCCATGCCGGCCGCCGCCGAGACGATGGGCAGGCGCGGCAGGTCGCTGAGGCGGCGCAGCACCTCCTCCGGCGGCACCGTGAAATTGGGTCCGGTCAGCGCCGCGAGCGCCTGCGCCTGGCTGCCCTCCCGCAGCGCCACGCTGGCGCGTCGCAGCAGGATTTCCACATCGGCGTTGCGGGCATTGCCGGCGATGCCAAGGGTGGCGCGCATCTCGGCGACCGCGGATTGCAGGGTCTGGCTCGTCGCGGGGTTGCTGTTCACGCTGTAGATCGGGTTTTCGCGGAAGCTGCGCGCCAGGAATTCGAGTTGCGCCGCCGCCATCGCCGCCCCCGCCGGGTCGCCCTGCCAGCGGGAGGTGTCGCCCAGGTTGCGCGGGGCAAAGAGGGCCGCGCCGCGCACGGGGTCACCGAAACCGCCGAGGTAATCCGTCACGGGATCAATGTCGCAGGCGGCGAGGATCAGGGGCAGGGACAGCAGGGCGCGACGTTCCATGGAAACTCCTTCGGGGGTCACCCATGCCATGCCGGCATCTTGCCGGTCAGCATGCCCCCTGTCACAGATGGTAACCGCATGAATGACGGATCCTCCCTGACCACCCCGCCCGGGCTGCTGCCGGCCGGGCTGATGGACCTGCTGCCCCCCCAGGCAGAGCGGGAGGCTGCGCTCATCGAGGCGCTGATGGAGGGCTTCGCCCGCTACGGATATGAGCGCGTGAAGCCGCCCCTGCTCGAATTCGAGGACGGGCTGCTCGGCGGCTCGGGTGCGGCCGTGGCCGAGCAGACCTTCCGCCTGATGGACCCGGTCAGCCAGCGCATGATGGGGCTGCGCGCCGACACCACGCCGCAGGTCGCCCGCATCGCGGCCACGCGGCTGGGACTGCAGGCCCGGCCCTTGCGCCTCTGCTATGCCGGCCAGGTGCTGCGGGTGCGCGGCAGCGAGCTCGCGCCCTCCCGCCAATTGGCGCAGGCGGGCGTGGAGCTCATCGGCGGTGCCGCGCCCGAAGCGGATGCCGAGGTCGCCCTCGTCGCGGCCGAGGCGTTGGCGCGGGTGGGGGTCACCGGCATCACGCTCGACGTGACGCTGCCCCGCATGGCCCAGGCGCTGTTGGACGCCGCCGGGATCGAGGACGCGCTGGCCCAGCGCCTCGTGCGCGCGCTGGACCGCAAGGACGCTGCTGCCGTCACGGCCCTCGTCGAGGGCGCCGGCCCCGTCGCCCTGCTGCTGCCTCGCCTGCTCGCCGCCGCGGGCCCCGCTGCCCATGCCCTGGCCGTGCTGCGCGAGGCCGAGCTCCCGGAGGCCGCGCGCGCCATCGCCGAGAACGCGGCCCGCATCATCGAGGCGATCGCGGCGCGCGCGCCCCATCTGCGCATTACGCTGGACCCCGTGGAGTTCCGCGGCTTCCGCTATCATGTGGGCGTCGCCTTCACGATCTTCGGCCCTGGCAGCTCGGGCGAATTGGCCAAGGGCGGGCGCTATCTCTCCGCGAATGACGAGCCGGCGACGGGCATGACGCTCTATCCCGATGCCGTGCTGCGCGCGGCCCCGCACGCGCCGCCCCGCCCGCGCTGCTTCCTGCCGCTCGGCACGCCCGCCGCCACGGGTGCGGCGTTGCGCGATCAAGGCTTCGCCACCGTCGCGGCCCTGGCCGCCGAGGATGCGCCCGGGGCGCTCCGTTGCACCCATGTCTGGGATGGCGCAAACCCCGTCCCGCTGGTTCAGAAAGGTTAAGCGTTATGGCCAATGTCGCCGTGATCGGCGCCCAGTGGGGCGACGAGGGCAAGGGCAAGGTTGTGGATTGGCTGGCGAGCCGCGCCGAGATCGTGGTGCGCTTCCAGGGTGGCCACAATGCCGGCCACACGCTGGTGGTGGATGGCACCACCTATAAGCTCTCGCTGCTGCCCTCGGGCGTGGTGCGCGGCAAGCTCGGCATCATCGGCAATGGCGTGGTGCTCGATCCTGACGCGCTGCTGGGCGAGATTGCGAAGGTCCGCGCCCAGGGGCTGGATGTCGGCCCGCACAACCTCCGCATCGCCGACAATGTGCCGCTGATCCTCCCGCTGCACCCCGCGCTGGACCGTGCGCGTGAGGCAGCGCGGGGCGAGGACAAGATCGGCACCACCGGGCGGGGGATTGGCCCGGCCTATGAGGACAAGGTCGGCCGCCGCGCCATCCGCCTCTGTGACCTGGCCGAGCCGGAGACGCTCTCCGCCAAGCTCGATGAGCTTCTGCTGCACCACAATTCCCTGCTGCGCGGCCTGGGTGCGACACCCTTCGAGAAGCAGCCGCTGCTCGATGCGCTGCTGGCCCTCGCCCCTCAGCTGCTGCCCTATTCCGAACCGGTGTGGGAGCGGCTGGATGCCGCCCGCAGCGAGGGCAAGCGCGTGCTCTTCGAGGGCGCGCAGGCCGTGATGCTGGATGTGGATCACGGCACCTATCCCTATGTGACCAGCAGCAACACCGTCGCCGGCAATGCGGCCGCCGGTGCGGGCGTGGGCCCGGATTCCATCGGCCTCGTCCTCGGCATCGCCAAGGCCTATGCGACGCGCGTGGGCTCCGGCCCCTTCCCCTCCGAACTGCATGACGAGACGGGCAAGCGCCTGGGCGAGCGCGGTCATGAATTCGGCACCGTCACGGGCCGGCCGCGCCGTTGCGGCTGGTTCGATGCCGCCATGGTGCGCCAGGCCGTGAAGATCGGCGGCGTGAACGGCCTGGTGCTGACCAAGATCGACGTGCTGGACGGCTTGCCGGAACTGAAGATCTGCACGGGCTATCGCCTGGATGGCGCGGTGCTGAAGCACCTGCCGGCCGCGATGCGCGCCCAGGCCCGCTGCGAGCCGATCTTCGAGACGATGGAGGGCTGGTCCGGCTCCTGCAAGGGGGCGCGCAGCTACGCCCAGCTGCCGGCCCAGGCGGTGAAATACGTCCGCCGGATCGAGGAGCTGGTGGAGGCGCCGGTGATGATGCTCAGCACCTCGCCGGATCGCGACGACACCATTGCGCTGCGCGATCCTTTCGCGGGGTAGCGCCCGGCACCTCTCGCCGCCTAACCTCCCCGCATAAGAACGGTGCGGGGAGACCAACATGAGCGGCGAATCCTTCAAGCAGGCGCGTGATCTTCTGTTTGCCCATCGCGGCGACTACGCGGCGGCGCATCGCGATTTCCGCTGGCCCGCGATGGAGCGCTTCAACTACGCGCTGGACTGGTTCGACGCCGAATTGGCCCGCGGGCCGCTTGGCAACAGCGAGGCGCTGCGGATTTTGGGCGAGGGTGCCACGACGCGCAGCTTCGCCCAGCTTTCCACCGATTCCAGCCGCCTCGCCAATGGGCTGCGCGGCATGGGCGTGAAGCGCGGCGACCGCATCCTGATGATGCTCGGCAATGTGCCCCCCCTATGGGAGACGATGCTGGCGGCGCAGAAGCTCGGCGCCGTCGTCATCCCCGCGACCACCCTGCTGACGCCGGCCGATCTCAAGGATCGCTTCGAGCGCGGCCGCGTGCAGCATGTGGTGGCGGCCGGGGCCGATGCGCGGAAATTCGACGGGCTCGATTCCAAGGTCTCGCGCATCGCGGTCGGCGGCGCGCCAGGCTGGGTGGATTATGATGCGCTGCTCGACAACAGCGCGGAGTTCACGCCGGAAGGCGTGACGGGGGCGCGCGACCCGCTGCTGCTCTATTTCACCTCCGGCACCACGGCCAAGCCCAAGCTCGTGCTGCATGACCAGTGCTCCTATCCGGTCGGCCACCTCATCACGATGTATTGGCTGGGGCTGCAGCCCGGCGACCTGCATTTCAACATTTCCTCGCCCGGCTGGGCCAAGCATGCCTGGAGCAACGTCTTCGCGCCCTGGAATGCGGGGGCCACCATCCTGATCAACAACCAGCCGCGCTTCGATGCGCGCGCGACGCTGGAGATGATGGCTGCCCAGGGTGTGAACACCTTCTGCGCGCCGCCCACCGTCTGGCGCATGATGGTGCAGCAGGACATGGCGCCGCATCGGGGCGCGCTGCGCGAGCTCTGCTCGGCCGGTGAGCCGCTGAACCCCGAGGTGATCGAACATGTGCAGAAGATCTGGGGCATGACGATCCGCGAGGGCTATGGGCAGACCGAGACGACGCTGCAGATCGCGAGCTTCCCGGGCCAGGTGGTGAAGCCCGGCAGCATGGGCCAGGAATCCCCCGGCTACCGCGTCCGCCTGCTCAACCCCGACGACCAGGAGGTGGAGGAGGGCGAGGTCTCCCTCATGCTCGACCCGCCGCCCATGGGGCTGATGCAGGGCTACCAGAATGATGATGGAAGCTTCATGCCGCTCGGCAGCATCGCCTACCGCACCGGCGATGTCGCGACGCGCGATGCGGAGGGCTACTACACCTATGTCGGCCGCGCGGATGACGTGTTCAAAGCCTCCGACTACCGCATCTCACCCTTCGAGCTGGAAAGCGCGCTGATCGAGCATGAGGCGGTGGTGGAGGCCGCCGTGGTCCCCGCACCCGATGCGGTGCGCCTGGCCGTGCCGAAGGCCTATCTCGTGCTGGCCGAAGGCGTCGAGGCGGATCGCGCCACCATGCTCTCCATCTTCCAGCACCTGCGCGAGCGCCTTTCCCCCTACAAGCGCCTGCGCCGGCTGGAGGTATATGATTTGCCCAAGACGATTTCGGGAAAAATCCGCCGCGTGGAGCTGCGCCAGATGGAGGAGAAGCGCTTCGCCACCGGCGCGCGCGGGGAGGCCGAGTTCCGCGAGGAGGATTTCCCGGAGCTGCGCTGATGTTGACCGACCCTTACGGCCTGCCGCTCACCACCAACTCCCACGCGGCGCGGGACGCGCATGCGCTGGGGCTGGACCGGCTGCTCACCCAGTATGACGGCATCGGCGCGGCTTTCGAGGCCGCCATCGCCGCCGATCCCGGCTTCGCCCTCCCCCATGTCGGCCGCGCCCAGGCGCTGATGCTGCTGGGCGAGATGGCCGGGGCGCGCGACGCCATCGCGGCAGCGGAATCGCTGCTGGGCGGCGTGACCCCGCGCGAGGCGAGCCAGATCGCCTTCTACCGCACGCTGCTGGGCGGCCGCATCGAAGACGCCATCGCGGCGCTGGAAGCGCATATCGCGCAATGGCCGCGCGATGCGATGGTGCTGAACACCAACGCCAACCCGAACGGGCTTCTGGGCTCCTCCGGCCAGGTGGGCCAGAAGGCGCGGCTCGCGGCGATGATGGATCGGCTGGCACCGCATTATGGCGAGGATTGGTGGTTCGCCTCCGCCCATGCCATGGCGCTGAACGAGACGGGGCAGCATGACGCGGCGCGGCGCCAGATCGAAGCTTCCTTCGCGCGGCGGCCGGACAGCGCCTGGGTCGCGCATTCGCGCGCGCATCTCTGCTACGAGCAGGGCGAGACCGATTCCGCCCGCGCCTTCCTGCGCGATTGGCTGAAGGCCTATCCGCGCGGCGGCGTGCTGCATGGCCATCTGCACTGGCACCTGGCGCTGGGCGAGCTGGAAGCGGGCGAGGCGGCGGCCGCGCGGCGGCTCTACGCGGAGGCCTTCTCGCTCGAAGGCGGCAGCGGCACCGCGCGGCAGAAGCTGCAGGATGCGAGCTCCTTTCTCTGGCGCTGGGAACTGGCCGGGCATGCGCGGGACGAGGCAGCCTGGCTGGCCCTGCGCGACTTCGCCCGCACGCATTTCCCACGTGCCGGCATCGCCTTCGCCGATCTGCATGTGATGCTGGCCGAGGCCCTGGCCGGCGACGGCGCGGCGCTGGAAGAGCGCATCGCGCAGATGGCCGAATTGGAGCGCGAGGGCCGCTACCCCTCCGGACCCGTCATCCCCGCCATCTCCCGCGCCTTTCTCGCCTACCGCCGAAGCGACTTTCCCGCGGTGATCGAGACGCTGGAGCCGCTGCTCGCGCAAAGCGAGCGCGTCGGCGGCAGCCGCGCGCAGACCGATCTGGTGGAGTTCACGCTGCTGCGCGCCTGCACCGAGGCGGGACGGGCGGAAGATGCCCGCCGCATCCTGGCGGCGCGGCGGGCCGGGCCAGGGGCAGTCCCGGTCGCCGGTCTCGCGCCGCATCACGCGTGATCGGCGCGCGCTCTCATGGCCATGGGGCGGACCGATTGGCAGGGCTTCGCATTGCCGGGCATGATCCCGGCATCGGCGATTGCCCCGGCGGAGACCCTCCCATATCCAAGCTTCCCAGCCTCGTCGCGCTTGCCAGCCTGGCAGTGATCCTGCCCGCCCAGGCGCAGAACATCCCGTTCAACGCCATCACCGTCACGATCCCGGGCAACAGCCCCTGCCGCGTGACGCCCGTCAGCATCACCACGGGCAAGAGCCCGAGCGATGTCCGTTTCACCTTCAACAACACCGGCGCCTCCCCCATCAGCTTCACCCTCCGGATGACGATCAGTGGCACGAGTGCCGGCAGCACCCTCTCCCGTACCCTGCCTGACGTCACGTTCACCGCGCGCCCGACCGGGTCGAACACGGTCGAGATCGGCGGGCTGAGCACGCCCCTCTCCACGCTCGCCACCCCGAGCGCGACGGTGGTGTTGGCGAATTGCGTCAATGCCGCCGCCAACCGGCCTTTGGCCAACATGTAGCGCGATCCGCGCGACCTTCCCTTCGGAACCAGCTTCACCGGACATGGAGACCGCACCGTGTTTGCTCGCCTCGCCCTGCCTGCTGTTTTCGCCCTCGCCTTCGCATGGCCCGCCCAGGCCCAATTCGCCATTCCCTCCTCGGCGATCACGCTGAACTACAGCAACAACAATGGCTGCAAGCTCTCGGCCCGGCAGGTCTATTCGATCGGGACGGACCAGCTGGTTGTCAGCCTGAACAATGATGACGCGACCAAATGGATCTCCTTCAGCGTCCAGGTCGTCCTCAACGGCACGGGCTTCAACCGCACGGTCCAGAGCGCGTCCACCGGCTCGCTCGGGCCGGGCGCCCTGGTGGTGCCGATCCGCAGCCTGACGCCCGCCTTGCCCACCAGCATCGCCAATGGCAGCGCCACCGTGACGATCCAGACCTGCTCCGAAGCGCCCAACCCCAACCAGCGCCGCAACTGGCGCTGAGGCCCGCGCCACTCAGCCCATGGCGACGCCATATTGCCGGCAGATCTCCATGATCTCGGGCGGGGCCAGCCCGCCGGGTGTGGACCGGCCGGCGCGGTCGAAATGGCGGAACATCTCCAGCGCCTGGAGGCCGGGCGCGGCCATCACGAGGAACCGCGCCGGCTGGTCCGCGTCGTTGCGGAAGCCGTGCGGCACGCCGGCCGGCAGCTGTGCCGTGCCCCCGACCGAGAGCCGGGTCTCGCCCTGGCCGGAGAGCAGGGTGAGCTCCCCCTCCAGGAGGAAGAAGGCCTCGCTGTCCGTGGCATGGCTGTGCGGCGGGACGACATAGCCGGGGGGGACGACGTGCTCCGCCAGGAGGAAGCCCACACTCGCCGGGCAGGTCTTCACCACCAGGCTTGCGCCGAACACGTCGAGCACCTCCCCTTCCGTCGCGGCCAGCATGCCCACGGCCCGTCCTGCTTCTCCATCCATCCTGAGATCCTCCATGCCTTCAGCGCCCATCGCGCTGCGGCCCGAAGCTGCATGCCGCGGGAGGAAAGGCACAGGCATCGCTTCTGGACAGCGCGTTCACCAGGGCGAACAATCCCGGGATGAGCGCGTTCGCGGGGATCGAGGCCTTTGTCCGCGTGGTGGAGGCCGGCAGCTTCACCGCCGCGGCAGAGCATTTGCAGACCGCCAAATCCTCCGTGAGTGCCGCGGTGCGCGGGCTGGAGGAGCGGCTCGGCGTGCGGCTGCTGGACCGTGGCACGCGGCGCGTGGCACCCACGGAAGCGGGCCGCGTCTTCTACGCGCGCTGTCGGCGCCTGCTGGAGGATCAGGCGGCGGCCAGGCTCGAGGCGCAGTCCCTGCAGGAGACGCCCGCCGGCCGGCTCAGGGTCGCCGCCCCCGAATGCTTCGCCGCGCGCCACCTTGTACCGGGCCTCGCGAGCTTTCTCGCCGCCCATCCGGCGATCGAGATCGAACTGGCCGAAGCCGCCGGCAGCGTGCGGCTCGTCGAGGATGGGTTTGACCTCGCGATCCGCGTCGCCGAGGCACCCGCCGAGGGGCTGGTGGTGCGCCGGCTGGCGACGTCCCGCGTCGTCATCGTCGCCGCGCCCGGCTACCTCGCGCAGCACGGGCCGCCGCGGCAGCCTGCGGATGTCGCGGTGCATCGCTGCATCGCCTTCGCGCCGCTGCCCTGGCGCGACCATTGGCGGCTGGGCGGGGAGAGCGTGCCGGTGCGCCCCGTGCTGCTGAGCGACAATGCGGAGACGCTCCGCGCCGCGGCCCTGGCCGGGATCGGCCTGGCGGCCTTGCCGGATTGGGCGGTGGCGGATGCGCTGGCGGCGGGGCTGCTGCAGCGCGTCCTGCCCGACGCCGCGACGCCGGAGAGCGGGATCTTCGCCGTCTATCCGACCAACCGGCTGATGATTCCGAAAGTGCGCGCCTTCGTGGACCATGTGGCCGCCGGGCTGCGCGCCCGTGGCCTCGCGGCCTAAGTCGCGCCCAGGTGACGCAGGCTGCTCGCGGGGGCATCCTGCGGGCATGACCCAGACCGACCCCGCCCTCATGGAAGCCGAAGAGCTTCTGGCCCTTTATGCGCGCCGCGCCCTCTCGCCGGTCGAGGCGTTGAAGGCCGTCACCGAGCGCATCGCGCGGATGAACCCCTGGGTGAATGCCTTCGCCGCCCTCAACCCTCGCGCCCTGCAACAGGCGGGCGAGAGCGAGGCGCGCTGGGCGGCCGGGCGGCCCATCGGCGGCCTGGATGGCGTGCCGGTGACGGTGAAGGATTTGCTGAACGTCGCGGGTTTCCCCACACGACGCGGCAGCCGCACCACCGATGCCACGCCCGCCACCGAGGATGCGCCGGCCGTGCTCGGGCTGAAGCTCGCGGGCGCCGTCATCATCGGCAAGACGACCACCACGGAATTCGGCTGGAAATCGCCGGGCGATTGCCCGCTGCACGGCATCACCCGCAACCCCTGGAATCGCGAGCGCACGCCGGGCGGCTCCTCCTCTGGCGCGGGGGCGGCGGCGGCGGCCTGCTTCGGGCCCTTGCACATCGGGACCGATGCCGGCGGCTCCATCCGCATCCCGGCAGCGTTTTGCGGCGTGGTCGGCGTGAAGCCGAGCTTCGGGCGCATCCCGCAATGGCCGCTGGGCGCCTTCGCCAATGTCGCGGTCGCCGGCCCCATGGCGCGCAGCGTGCGCGATGCCGCGCTGATGACGAACGCCATGGCGCGGCATGACCTGCGCGACCCCTTCTCCCTCCCCGACGAAGCACGCGACTGGCGGGACGGCATCGAGGGCGGCGTGCGCGGCCTGCGCGTGGCCATCGTCCGCCGCATGGGCTTCGACGCGCCGCTCGACGCCGAGGGCGAGACGGCGCTGATGCAGGCCGCGCAGGCACTCGAAGCCGCCGGCGCCCTCATCGAGGAAGCGGACCCGCAACTCCCGGACACCCGCGCCATCTTCGGCCGCGTCTGGGGCGTGGCCCTCTCCCGCCTGGTCGCCTCCGTACCGGAAGAGAAACGGCATCTGCTGGATGACGGCATCGCCGAGGTCGCGGCCGCCGAAGGCGTGATGAGTGCGGTGGATTTCCTGGGCGCCGATGCGTTGCGCATCGAAGCGGCGCACGCCATGGCGCGCTTTCACCAGCGTTACGACATCATGCTCACCCCCTGCACGCCGACGGCCGCCTTCGCCGCCGACCAGCCGACGATCGACCCCCGCATGTCCCTCTGGCGCGACTGGGCGCCCTGGACCTTCACGCACAACCTGACGCGCCAGCCGGCCATCTCGGTGCCCGTCGGCCTCGATTCCGAGGGCATGCCGCGCGCCGTGCAGGTGGCGGCCGCGCTCTACCGGGACGACCTCTGTTTCCGGGCCGCGCGCGCCATCGAAATTGCGCTCCAGTCACCCGCCGCACCGGTCTTGTAACGTTTAAGAAAAGATGCTTCACCCCCGCCACTCAATGTGACGGGAGCATGACGTGCGGCTTGTGACGTTCACCGATGGCATGGGCGCCCGCGTCGGCGCGCTCGATTCCTCGGGCGCCGTGCGCGACATCACCGCCATCGATTCCTCCCTGCCGCGGGACATGCTGGGCCTGATCGCCTCGGGCCGGACGCCCGTGATCGGCGCGGCACCCGTGGTGCCCGAGGCGCGGCTGCTGGCGCCCATTCCGCGCACGCCGAAGAACGTCTTTTGCGTCGGCAAGAACTACCACGAGCACGCCAAGGAATTCGCGGGCTCGGGCTTCGATGGCGGCGCCAAGGATGTGGTGCCCCCCTTCCCCGTGGTGTTCAGCAAGCCGCACACCAGCATCATCGCGACCGGCGAGCCCATCCTCGGCCATCTCGATCCGACCGGCGGCCTGGACTACGAGGGCGAACTCGGCATCGTCATTGGCAAATCCGGCCGCGGCATCGCCAAGGCCGACGCGCTGAAGCACGTCTTCGGCTACACCATCATCAACGACGTCACCGCGCGCCACCTGCAGAAGCGCCACAGCCAGTGGGTGCTGGGCAAGGGGCTGGACAGCTTCTGCCCCATGGGCCCCGCCATCCTCACCGCCGACGAAGTGCCCGACCCCACGAAGCTCACCCTCACCACCTGGGTGAATGGGGAGCAGCGGCAACACGCCCCGGTCAGCGACCTGATTTTCGACATCCCGACGCTGATCGAGGCGATCAGCGCCGGCATCACCCTCGAACCCGGCGACGTCATCGCCACCGGCACGCCGGCCGGTGTCGGCATCGGCTTTTCGCCGCCGCGCTTCCTCGCCTCGGGCGATGTCGTGCGGATCGAGGTTCCAGGAATTGGAATGCTTGAGAATCGAGTGGCCTAGATCGCCGATTGCGGCTATTGCGTGACAACCTTCGGTGGGAGGAAATATTTTTGCGCGGACCGAGCTCCTTGCCCATGCTGCGTCGTCGTCCCTTGACGGCCACGCAAATCTGCACGCTGCCCGAGCAGGCGCCGCGCGCGGCCGCCTTCTATGAGCCGCCGCGGGACGACCTTCCGCAGCAGCCGCCCCGCCTCGCCGAAGATCGCGACACCGCCGCCGCCGCATGAGGCTGGACCGCCGCGGCCTTCTGGCCCTGCTGCCCGGCGCCGCTGCTGCGCAGCCGGCTGAATTCCCGACGCGTCCCGTCACCATGGTGGTGGGCTTCCCGCCCGGCGGCCAGGCCGACCTGGCGGCGCGCCCGGTCGCGGCCGCCATGGAACGCAATCTGCGCCAGCCGGTGGTGGTGCAGAACCGCCCGGGCGGCGCCGGCGCCATCGGCTCGGGCTTCGTGGTGCGCGCCGCGCCGGACGGGCAGACGCTGCTCATGGCGCTCTCCTCGCTCGCCGTGATCCCGGAGGCCGAGCGCCTGTTCGGCCGCGTGCCGCCCTACACGGTGGACCAATTCGCGCCGATCGGCCTGGTTAACGCCGACCCCACCGTCCTCGCCGTGCCGGCTGGCGCCCCCTGGGCCAATCTCGCGGCGTTCATCGCGGCCGCGCGCGCCCGGCCAGGCGACATTCCCTATGGCTCCTCCGGCCCCTATGGCACGCTGCATGTGGCGATGGAGATGTTCGCCACCGCCGCAGGGATCCGCCTGCTGCACGTGCCCTTCCAAGGGGCGGGGCCGGCCATCACGGCCCTGCTCTCGGGCAATATCCAGGCGCTCGCCACCGCGCCCGGCACGGTCACGCAGCATGTGCAATCCGGGCGCCTGCGGGTGCTGGCCTGCTGGGGGCGTGAGCGCGCGCCCGCCTTCCCCGAGGTGCCGACCTTCATAGAGGCGGGCTTCCCGGAGGTGGAGTTCTACATCTGGGCTGGCCTCTTCGCGCCCGCCGCAACACCCTCCGCGATCCAGCTCCGCCTGCGCGAAAGCCTGCGCATGGCCATGCAGGATGCCGAATTGCGGCGCGCCTTCGAGACGGCGGGCTCACCGCCGCGCTACCTCGATGCGCCGGAGTTCGCGCAGTTCTTCACCGAGGATTCGGCGCGGCTGGTGCGGGCCGTGCAGCGCATCGGGCGCGTGGAGTAGCCCGGGCCTGATCGCCTTTGGTGACTTCACCAAAGGCTTGAACCAGCCTCGCCATCACGGAAAGAAGCGATTGCCCGGCCGCGGCAGGCCCAGATGCTCGCGCAGCGTCGTGCCCGCATATTCCGTGCGGAACAGGCCGCGGCGCTGCAATTCCGGCACCACCTGCTCGACGAAATCCACGAGGCCGCCGGGCACGTAGGGGAACATCACGTTGAAGCCGTCGCAGGCGCCGGTCTCCAGCCATTCCTGCATCTCGTCGGCGATGCTGGCCGGCGTGCCCACGATGGCCGCACCGCCATAGCCGCCCAGGCGCTGCGCCAATTGCCGCACGGTCAGGTTCTCGCGCCGGGCCAGGGCGATGGCGCGCTCGCGGCCGGACTTGCCACCCTCCGTCTCCGGGATCTCGGGCAGCGGGCCGTCGGGGTCGAAGCCGCGCGCATCCACGCCGAGCGCGATGGAGAGTGCGCCCAGCGCGCTTTCGTAGTGCACAAGGCTGTCCAGCCGCGCGCGCTTCTCGCGCGCTTCCTCCAGCGTCGCGCCGACGACGACCAGCGCGCCGGGCAGGATCTTCAGGTGGTCCGGATTGCGGCCGATGGCCGCGGCGCGGGTCTTCACATCGGCGTAGAAGGCGCGCGCCTCGGCGATGGGGCCGCCAGCGGCGAAGACCATCTCCGCCGTCTCGGCCGCGATCTGGCGCCCCGCCTCAGAGGCGCCGGCCTGCACGATCACCGGCCATCCCTGCACCGGGCGGGCGATGTTCAGCGGCCCCCGCACGGAGAGCTCCGCGCCCTTGTGGTTCAGCACATGCATCCGTGCGGGATCCCAGAAGATCCCGCTCTCGGCGTCGCGGATGAAGGCGTCATCGGCGAAGCTGTCCCAAAGGCCGGTCACCACGTCGTAGAATTCGCGGGCGCGCTTGTAGCGCTCCCCATGCGCCATGTGCGCGTCCTGGCCGAAATTCTGCGCGGCGTCCGGATTGGCGGTGGTGACGAGGTTCCAGCCCGCCCGCCCGTTCGAGATATGGTCGAGCGAGGCGAATTTCCGCGCCACGTGATACGGGTCGTTGTAGGTCGTGCTCGCCGTCGCGATGAGGCCGATGCGCTCGGTGACGGCGGCGAGTGCCGGCAGCAGCGTCAGTGGATCGAAGCTGGTGACGGTGTGGCTGCGGCGCAGCGCCTCGATCGGCATGTTCAGCAGCGCCAGGTGGTCGGCCATGAAGAAGGCGTCGAACTTCGCCGCCTCCAGCCGCTGGATCAGCTCCTTCAGCCGGGGGAAGCTGAAATTCGCATCGGGCCAGGCACCCGGATAGCGCCACCCGCCGGTATGGATGACGACCGGCCGCATGAAGGCGCCGAGGTGAAGCTGCTTTTGCGCCATGCGCGTCCTGCTCCTGCGTGATGAAAGGGATCTGGCGGCGCGCCGGCGCGGTTTCAGCGCGGGCGCGCGCAAGCCAGCCATGCGCTCAGACCGGCAGCCGCATCCGCGCGCGCAGCCCGCCCATCGGGCTTTCCTCCAGCAGGATCTCGCCGCCATGCGCCCGCACGATGTCGCGTGCGATGGCGAGGCCGAGGCCGGTGCCGGTGGCCGAGCCCGAGCTGAACGGGCGGAAGGCCTCGGCGCGGTCGGCGGCGGGGATGCCGGGGCCGTCATCATCCACCGTCAACTCGGCCCAGCGCCGCCCCGCCTCCTGCACCTCGGCCACGCCGATGGCGATCCGCTGGGCATGCCGCCGTGCATTGTCGAGCAGATTTCCCAGCGCGCGCTTCAACGCATCCGCCCTGAGCGGCAGGGTCAGCGCGGCGGGCAGGGTCACGCTCACATCCGCGCCGCTGCGGCGGGATTTCGCCGCCATCTCCTCCACCAGTTCCACGAGGTCGGCGGGGCGCGGCGCCTCGATCCCCTCGCCGCGGGCGAAGGCGAGGTAGGTCTCGACCATGCGCTCCATCTCCTCGAGATCCTGGTTGAGCGCTTCCAAATCCTCCGCCGTTTCGGCCGAGCGCGGCAGCATGGCGATGGCAAGCCGCATGCGGGTGAGCGGGGTGCGAAGGTCATGGCTGATGCCGGCCAGCATCTCGGTGCGCTGGCTGACGAAGCGCAGGATGCGGCCCTGCATGGCGTTGAAGGCGAGTGCAGCCTGGCGCACCTCGCGCGCGCCTTCGGGCTTGATGGGCGCCGCGTCGCGGCCGAGGCCGAAGGATTCCGCGGCCTCGGCCAACCTTCGGATGGCGCGCACCTGGTTCTTCATGAACATGATGGCGATGCCCGCCAGCAACAGCGCGGAGCCGACCAGCCACAGCACGAAGACGTAGAGCGTGGTGCTGAACAGCCGCTTGCGCGGCGCCTCCACCGAGAGCAGCCCCGTGCCGGTCTGCACGCGGATGACGATGGCCTGCGGGTCGCTGTGCCAATCGGCGTCGAAGACGAAATTCATGCGCTCGCGCAGCGCGTGGTCCAGGTCCTCCTCGAGCGGCAGGAAGGGCATCCAGGCCGGCCGTGCGGGCGGCGTTCCGAGGACCTGGCCGGGCTCGAAGCCGAGCGAGAGGCCGAGGCGCCAATTGGCCTCGCGCAGGATCTGGCCGCGCATCACCTCGGGCGCCTGGTCCACCAGATTTGCCACGAAGGCGACATCGCCCGCGAGGCCGGCGGAAAGGCGGCGCGAGATGACGTCGAGATGCCCGCCGTAGAATAGCTGGAGTGCCACACCCTGCAGCACGACGAGCGGCAGCAGCATGATGAGCAGGGTGCGCGCCAAGAGGCCGCGCGGCAGCAGCCCGCCCATGCCGCGCAGCAAGGACTTGTCCGGCCGCTTCGCGGTGGGCTTGCCGGGCCGCTCCGCGGTGGGCTGTTCCGGCCGCTCCGCTGGCGTTTTGTCCAGCTGCTCCGCTGAAGTTTTGTCCAGCTGCTCCGCTGGAGTTTTGTCCAGCTGCTCCGCAGCGGGGGGCCCCAGCGCGCCCTGGGTCACGGGCCGGGTCTCAGCACATAGCCCTTGTGCCGGATGGTGTGCAGGAAGCGCGGTTCGCGCGGGTCCGTCTCGATCTTGCGGCGCAAACGCGTCACCTGCACGTCCACGCTGCGCTCGCCCGCATCGGGCGTGCCGAGGGCAACCGCGATTTCCTCGCGCGAGAGCACCTCGCCCGCGCGGCGGGCCAAGGCGGTCAGCAGCGCCGCCTCACCCCCCGTCAGGCGCTGGGTGCCCTCGGGGCCGCGCAGCTCGCAGCGCTCGGCGTCGAACCAGCGTTGGCCGAGCTGCATCGGGCCCTCGGGCAATGCGGTCGGTGCGGGGCGGGGCGTCGCGCGGCGCAGGATGGTGCGGATGCGCAAGGCCAGCTCGCGCGGGTCGAAGGGCTTGGCGAGGTAGTCATCGGCGCCATGCTCGAAGCCGGCCACGCGGTCATCGGGCGCGCCGCGTGCGGTGAGCATGAGGATGGGCGTCTCATGCCCCTCGCGGCGCAGGTACTCGGCCAGCTGCAGCCCGGTCTCGCCCGGCATCATCACGTCCAGCACCAGCAGGTCGAAGGCCATGGCCTCGATGGCCGCACGCGCTTCGGTCGCATCGCCAGCGACGGCAACGCGATGGCCCTGCTCGGTCAGGAAGCGCTGCAGCAGCGCGCGCAGCCGGGCATCATCATCCACCACCAGGATGTCGGCGCTCGTCTCGGCCATGGGTCAGCCTCCTCGGGTCTCGGCGCGCGGGGCGGGATTGGGGGAAAAGGTGGGCGTGGTCCGGCCCGGGGCGGCGCTGCGCTCCAGCGCCTCGAACTGGGCGCGCGCGTCGGGGCCCATCAGGCCGCGCATCACCTGGCGGAAGCCCTCCACCGCCTGGGGCCCGGCCTCGCGATAAGCGCGCAGCACCCATTCGCGCTGCGCGTCGAACAGTCGCCGCTCCAGCGCCGCACCCTGCTCGGTCAGGCTCAGCAGGCGCTGGCGCTTGTCGGTGACGCCGGGCGCATGGCGCACATAGCCATCCTCGATCATCGGCTGCAGCACGCGGCCGAGCGACTGCTTGGTGATGTCGAGAATGGCGAGCAATTCGCCCACCTTGATGCCCGGTGCGCGGCCGACGAAGTGCAGCACGCGGTGATGCGCACGGCCCATGCCAAGCGTGGCGAGGATGCGGTCCGCCCCCGCGGTGAAGTCGCGATAGCCGAAATAGAGCAGGTCCTGCGCGAGGCGCAGTTCCTCCTCCCGCAGGAAGAGCAGGCTGCGCGTGCCGCCCGGCGCGCGGGAGGGTTCCGCGCGGGGGGTGTCGCGGCGGGAAAGGTCGGACTTCAGTGTTTCCGGCATGGCAGCCATGTTTCCATTTTCGGTCAGCTTCATTGACACATTTTTTGCGGTCATTCTACATAGTCAGGCGAAAACGACAGGATGATGCGCCCTTCCTGCCCCCGGCATTCCGTTCGGGTCTCTCTCGGCGCCAAGGAGGACACACATGGCCCTGGTTCCCTTCGATGATCGCGACGGCGTGATCTGGTGGAATGGCGAATTCCGACCCTGGCGCGATTCGAAGCTGCACGTCCTGTCCCATGGCCTCCATTATGCCTCCGCCGTCTTCGAGGGCGAGCGTTGCTACGGCGGCGAGATCTTCAAGCTGCGCGAGCACACCGAGCGCCTGCTCCAGTCCGGCCGGATCCTCGGCTTCGAGATCCCTTATACCGCACAGCAGATTGATGATGCGTGCAACGAGACGATTCGCCGCAACAACCTGACCAACGCCTATGTCCGCCCCATCGCCTGGCGCGGTGCGGAGGAAATGGGCGTGGCCGCGAAGGCGACCACCGTGCAGCTCGCCATCGCCGTCTGGGAATGGGGCGCCTATTTCGGCGTGGAGCAGCGCATGAAGGGCGTGAACCTCGCCATGGCCAAGTGGCGCCGCCCCCACCCCGAGACGGCACCCACCGCCAGCAAGGCGGCCGGCCTCTACATGATCGGCACCATGAGCAAGGAGGCCGCCATGGATGAGGGCGCCGACGACGCCATGATGCTCGACTGGAAGGGGGACCTCGCCGAGGCCACCGGCGCCAACGCCTTCTTCGTGATGGAGGGCGAGGTCCATACGCCCAAGCCCACCTGCTTCCTGGACGGCATCACCCGCCGCACCGTGATGGACTTGGCCCGCAAGCGCCAGCTGAAGGTGGTGGAGCGGGTGATCCATCCGGATGAATTGCCCAAGGCGAGCGAGGTTTTCCTGGCCGGCACCGCCGCCGAGGTGACGCCCGTGCGCCGCATTGGCAGCCATGACTACACGCCCGGCACGATCACCGAGACGCTGATGAAGGACTACGACGCGCTGGTGAATCGTCGGGGCTAGGCCCCGCGGAGGATGGGGGGCTGAGCCCCGCGGATGATGGGGGGCTAGGCCCCCGGTGCCCAAAGGGCGCGCTTGACGTGACGCGCCTCTCCGGGGATGGAGGTTCCATCCCCGGAGCCCGTGCTTGAACCCATTCGCATTCCTCTCCCGCTTCCGCGCCCGGCGTGCCGCCGAACGGGACCGGGCGGCGAAGCGCATCGCGGGCCAGATGGCGCGCGGTCAGGGCGATGCCGCGCGCGACCGGCGCGACTGGGCCGAGGCGGCGGCGCAGTATGAACGCTACCTCGCCATCAACCCGCAGGATGCGCCGCTCTGGGTGCAGCTCGGCCATGCGCGCAAGGAAGCGGGCGACCTGCCGGGGGCCGAGCAGGCCTACCGCGCCGCCCAGGAACGCCAACCGCGCGACCATGACATCGCGCTCCAGCTCGGCCACGCGCTGAAGCTGCAGGGCCGGCTGGAGGAAGCGGCGGCCGCCTACGCGCTCTCGGACCAGCTCGCCCCCATCAACCACGCGGCGGAGGAGCTGGCGGCGCTGGCCGGCGTCGAGATCCGCCCCCGCCCGGCCGGCGTGTCCGCCCGGCAGATCTCGGAGCGCGAGCGCCTGGCGCTGGAGCGCCTGCGCGAGGCCGAGCTGGACCTGGCGCGCGCGCCCGAACACCCCGCGAGCCACCGCGCCCTGGCCGAGGCGCTGCTCCTGGCCGGCCGGCGCAACGCCGCCATCGCCGCGGCGCGCGAGGCCTTCCGCCTGGAGCCCGAGCGCCGCAACTGGCAGGCGATCCGCCGCGTCGGCGGCGCGCCCCCGGAGGAGGGAATCCCGGGCGGCCCGCAGCTCCATGACGTGACGGACCTGCTGACCATGGTGCGCGACACCGGGCGCGCCACCGGCATCCAGCGCGTCCAGCTCGGCCTGGCCGAGGGCATCCTGGCCGATCCCGTCGCGGCCGAGCAGGCGCGCTTCGTCTTCCTGGCCGAGCGCTTCGGCCCGCTCTGGACCCTCGCGCGCGAGGATATCGCGGCCATCATCGCCTATTGCCTGCACGAGCCGCATGACGCGCTCCGGGCCGAGGCGCTGGTCACCGGCGCGATGGACCGCGCGCGGGCCACGCACCTGCCCTCGGCGCGCGTCTTCTTCATCATGGGCGCCTTCTGGTTCTGGGCGGGCGTGCCCTCGGCGCTGGCGCGGCTGCGCGCGGCGGGCCTGCGCATCGGCGTGCTGATCTATGACCTGATCCCGCTGACCCACCCCGAGCACACCAGCGAGGGCACGGTCGCCGCCTTCCGCCAGGGGCTGGAGGAAGGCGCCGGCCTCTGGGACTTCGCGCTCACCATCTCGGAATTCACAGCGCAGGAGCTGGGGCGCCGGCTGGCCGCGATCGAGGCGCCGCCCATCCCGATCCGCCCGGTGCCGCTGGCCCACCGCATCAGCCCGCCCGACAAGCCCGACGCGATGGCCTTCCCCGAGGCGGTGCGCGACCTGCAGGGCCAGGATTATGTGCTCTGCGTCGGCACCATCGAATCCCGCAAGAACCACCTGGCGCTGTTCCAGGCCTGGCAGATCCTGCTGCGCGACGGGCTGGAGCCGCCGGCCCTCGTCCTCGTCGGCCGCCCCGGCTGGCGCGTGACGGACCTGATGGAGCAGTTGGAGGCGACGCGTTTCCTGGGCGGGCGCGTGCGCCTGGTGCATGGCGTCTCCGACCCCGAGCTGGAGGGGCTCTATCGCGGCTGCCTCTTCACCATCTTCCCCTCCTTCAACGAGGGCTGGGGCCTGCCGGTGGGCGAGTCCCTGGCGCTGGGCAAGCTGTGCCTTGCCGCACTCGAAGGGGCCACACCCGAGGCCGCCGCCGGCTTCGCCGAACCCATTGATGCCTACAGCCCGCGCGACATCGCCGCCCGCGTGCGCCACTTCGTGACCGACCGCGCGGCGCTGGCCGCCGCTGAGGCGCGGCTGCGCGAAGGCTTCACGCCGCGCGGCTGGCCGGAGGTGACGCGCCACTTCCTGGCCGAAATCGCCGCCTGCATGGCCGCGCCGCCGCCGCAGCGCGCAGCGCCCGAGCCGCCCCGCCTCAGCCCCGGGCATCGCGTCAGTCTCACGCACGGCGCGGATCTCAGCGACGTCCTGATGCTGGGTGCCGGCTTCGAGCCGCCGGAGGGCCCTGGCTCCTGGCTCGTTGGCAGCTCGGGCACGCTGCACCTCGATTGCGCCGCCCCGCTGCGGCTCTGGTTCCGCCTGCGCGCGGCCCCTTGGGCGGTGGACAACCGCGCCGGCATCGCGCTCGGGGACGGGCCGCTGCAATGGACCGAGATCGAGCCGGGGCAGGAGGCCATGCTGGCGCTGGACGTGCCGGCGGGGCCGGCCACATTGCGCCTCGTCGTGGACGGGCCGACCCACGCCCCACCGGAGGCCGAGCATCGGCCAATCCGCGTGGCGCTCAGGGAAATCGCCGCCGCGGCGCATGAGACGCCGCGCCTGGCCCCCGGGCGCGCCGTGCTCTTCGGCCCCGCCGCCGTCGAGCAGGATTGGCTGGCCCTCCTCGCCGAGGGCTGGAGCCAGACGGCCCATGCCCAGGGGGTGAGCGCGCTGGCGCCCGATGCGGTGCTGCGCCTGGCCCTGCCGCCCGAGGCGGCGGGCGAAATCCGGGTGCTGCTGCACCTGCATGTCCGCCCCGGCCTGCATCCGCGCCTGCGCCATCCCGGCGGCATGACCAGCCTGCCCGAGGGCGGCGGCGCGCTGCTGCTGCCGCTGCAACTGACGACCGACGCCGAGGGGCTGGCCCGCATCGCGCTCGACATGGAGGATCGCAGCGTGCCGCCGATCCGCATCGCCGCGCTGCAATGGGCAGCGGAGGGCGACATGGCCGCGCGCCTCGCCATGATCGAGGCGGTGATGCTGCCCGAGGGCGGCGGGGCGCATGCCCTCGCCCCCGCGCGGCTGATGGCCCTGGAGGCGCGGCTGCGGGCCGAGACGGCCGAACCCACCGCCCCCCTGCCGGGCGGCGAGGCCGGGCGGGCGGCGCTGCGCCTCGTCACCTCGCGCAAGGGCTGAGGCCCCGATGCGCCTCATGCTCGACCTCCAGGGGGTGCAGGGGGCGGCGCGGCATGCCGGGCTCGGCCGCTACAGCCTGGAGCTGGCGCGTGCGCTGGTGCGCGGGCGCGGCCCGAATGAGGTGCAGATCCTGCTCAACCTGCGCCTCGCGGAATCGGCGGCGCGGCTGGCGGCGGAATTCGCCCCCCTGCTCGGCAGGGACGGCATCCAGCGCTGGACCGCGCCCATGGGCTGCGCCGCGGGCCAGCACCCCCAGGCGCCGCTGCGCCGCCTCGCCGAGCATCTCCGCGCCGAGGTGATCAGCGCCGCGGGACCGGACCTGCTGCATCTCGGCTCCGTCTTCGAGGGGCTGCGGCATGACGTCGTCACCACCTGGCCGCCCGAGTTGGAACGACCGCGCATCGCCGCCACGGTGCATGACCTGATCCCGATGACGCTGCGCGGGATGTATCTCGACGGCCATTGGCGCGAGGCGGGGCTGGTGCCCTGGTATGCCCGCTGCCTGGACGAACTGGCCGCCTGCGCGCCGCTGCTGGCCAATTCGGAAGCCACGCGGGATGAGGTGCTGCGCCACCTGGCCCTGCCGCCCGAACGCGTGGTGGTGGTGGGCGGCGGCGCCTCGCCCGGCTTCGCGCCGCCCCCGCCCGACCCGGCGGCGCGGGAGGCGCTGCTGCGGCGCTACGGGCTCTCCGAGGGTTACCTCCTCTATCTCGGCGCCGGGGATTTCCGGAAGAACGAAGGCCTGCTGCTACGCGCCTATGCCGCCCTGCCGGAGGGGCTGCGCGCGCGCCATCGCCTCGCGATCGGCCATGTGAACCCGCCGCATCTGCGCGACATGGCGCGTGGCGAGGGCGTCGCGGAGCATGAGCTGGTCTGCCTGCCCTTCATCCCGGACGAGGACCTGCCCGGGCTCTACGCGGCGGCGGGGCTCTTCGTCATGCCCTCGCTGGCCGAGGGCTTCGGCCTGCCGCTGCTGGAGGCCATGGCCTGCGGCGCGCCCTGCATCGCGAGCGACCGCTTCGCGCTGCCGGAGGTGCTGGCGCGCAGCGACGCACTGTTCGACCCGGAGGATGCCGAGGGGCTGACCCGCCTGCTCCAGCGCCTGCTGGAAGCGCCGGAGCTCCGCGCCGACCTCGCCGCCTATGGCCCGCGGCGCGCGCGCGAATTCAGCTGGGACCGCGTGGCGGCCGAGGCCTGGGCCGCCTTCGAGCGGGCACAGCCCCCGGGGCGCAAGGCCAGTGCGCTGAAGGCCCGGCCCGCGCGGCGCCCGCGCCTCGCCATCGTCTCGCCCCTGCCGCCCACGCCGAGCGGCATCGCCGACTACACCGCGGAGCTCGCCCCCGCGCTCGCCGCGCATTACGCCGTGACCTTGGTGAGCGCGGCCCCACCGGAAGGGCCGCTCGCCGGCCGCATGCCCTGGATGAGCGAGGATGACTTCGCCGAGCAGGGCGGCCGCTTCGACCGCGTGCTCTACCATGTCGGCAACAACCCGATGCACACGCGCATCCTGCAGGAGCTGCTGCCGCGCATCCCCGGCGTCGTCACCCTGCACGAGGCCGCCATCACCGACCTGCGCAACTGGCTCGATCGCCGCGCCGATGCGCCGGAGCCGCGCGCCACGCGCGTCGCGCGGGAGGAGGGCTACCCCGCCCTCTTCGGCACGCATGAGCTGGCCGGCAGCGCGGGCCCGATGGCCGAGGCGCTGGGCCTCGTGCTGCATTCCGGCCATGCGCGCTGGCTGCTGGAGATGCAGTATGGCAACGCGGCGCTCGCGCACGCCCATATCCTGCCGCTGATGCGCCAGCCGGCCCCCCTGCCGAAGCGCGAGGCGGCGCGGGCGGCGCTGGGCCTTTCCGAGCAGGATCTCATCGTCGCCTCCTTCGGCATCGTGACGCCGCAGAAGCTGCCGGAGCGCGTGCTGGCCGGCTTCGGCGCCCTCGCCCGCCAGGTTCCCACCGCCCGCCTCGTCTTCGTGGGCGATGCGCAGGAGGGCAGCCCAGGGCTGATGGCCGAGGCCGAGCGCCAGGGCCTCGGCGGCCGCGTCAGCGTGACGGGGCGCGTCCCGCCCGCCATCTACCAGGCCTGGCTCGCCGCCTGCGACCTCGCCGTGCAGCTCCGGCGCGGCAGCCGGGGCGAGACCTCGGCCGCCGCCAAGGATGTGCTGATGGCCGGCCGGCCGCTCCTTTCCAACCGGCATGGCGCGATGGCCGAGATGGAGGCTTCCGGCTGCCGCCTGGTGGCCGAGGCGGCCGAGACCGGCGAACTCGCCGCCGCCCTGCTCGAGATCGGCCGCGATGGCGCGCTGCGCGCCGAAATGGGCGAGGCCGCGCGGCGCTGGGCGCTGTGGGAGCTGAACCCGGACCGCGTGGCCGCCGCCTATGCCGCCGTGCTGGAACAGGCCTATCTGCGTGGGCCGCAGTCGGGGCTCGCGCATCTGCTGGCGATCAGCCGCGACCTGCCGCTGACGGCGCAGGATGCGGGGGCCGCCGGGCAGGCGCTCGCGGCGACCTTCCCTGGCGCGCGCCAGCCCCGCCTCTGGCTCGACATCGGCCTCGGCGGGCTGGAGGGCGGCACGCTGACCCTGCTGCGCGAGGGCCTGGGCGTGCTGCGCCCCGAGCCCTGCGCACAATCCGGCGAGGGCTGGGTCACCGCGCATGGCTGGGCCTGGGACAAGCTCGGCCTGCCCGACCAGCCGCCGCCGGAGGGCCCGGCCATCATGGCCCCTGGCGACGTGCTGGTGGCGCCGCCCGGCCTCGCGCGGGACCTCGCGGCCGCGCAGGGCGTGCGGGTGCTGGATGGGCTGCACCCCGGCCTCGCCCGCGGCGAGGGCTCCGCCCAGCGCATGCTGGTGGAGCGCCTGCTCAGCGGCTGAGGTCCCGGCTTAGGGCTGGACCGTGATCCGCCCTGCCGCCTGCCGCGCGAAGAAGGCCGGGCGGTACATGTCCGACACTTCCGCACCCGGCAGTTCGAAACGCCCCGGCGTCACCGCCCGCAGCCGGACCGCGAGGCGGAACTCCCGCTGCTCGGCCGAGAAGGTGAAGGCGGCCACCACGCGGTCATCCAGTGCGGGCTGCGCATCGGCCTCCGGCAATTCGCCAAGGCCGGGCAGGCCCGCGACCGGGCCCGGGCCAAGCCGCGCCTCGACCTCCCACCCCGCCGGCAGGCCCTGGCTGATCATCGCCAGGTGGTTCTGGCTGGATTCCGCCCGCCCCTCGATCACCATGATGAAGGAGGTGCCGGAGCGCAGCTGGTCGAGGTTCAGCGCCATGCCCTCCAGGTTCAGGAAGCGGCGGCGGATCTGCATGGCATTGCGCCCGGCCGGCAGCGCCTCGGCCGGGATGCCGGTCACGGTGAGCGTCACCGGCAGGGGCGCATCGCCCAGGTTTCGCAGCGTGCCGCCCGACGTGACATTCACCACGCGCGCGGTGAGGGCCGTCCCCTCCAGGCTGGCGCGCACCGGCCGCCCGTCACGGCCGAGCGCCGCCGCGGCCAGCACCGCCCAGGCCTGTTCCTGCGTGGAAGCCAGCCCCGGGGTGAGCTCCGGCCCGGGCAGGCGGCCGAGCGCTGTGCTCAGCATGGCCGCCGGCATCCGCGCCTCCTGCGCGAGGACGAGGATCGCCATCGCGTCCCGCGCGCCGCTGCCATAGTCGTAGATCCAGTCGCGGCGGGCCGGTGCGGCCAGCGCCGCGGTGAAGGCGCGCGTGGCGCGTTCGGCATCGCCCGCCCGGGCGAAGGCGGCGCCGAGCTGCGCGCGGGCCAGCGGCGTGGGCAGCCGGTCCAGGCTTTCCATCAGGCGGCGCGCCGCACCCAGCCGGTGCCGCCCTGCCATCGAGAGCGCGTTCAGCCGCGCGGCCTGGGCGGCGTATTCGGCGGGCTCGCTCGGGTTCGTCTCCTCCAGCCGCTCGGCCAGGTTCACCAGCGCCGCCTCCAGCGCCGCATCGGCCACGGCGGCGCCGGCCGCCTTGGCGCGCAGCAGCCCCTCCACCGCATAGGCGGAGGTCCAGTATTCCGGCTCCCCCTGCGCGGACCAGAGGCCGAAGCTGCCATCGAAGCGCTGCCGGCCCAGCACGCCATCCACCGCGCGCTGCAAACGCACCAGCTGTGCCGGCGTGCTGGCCTCGGTCAGCGCCGCGGCCATGCCGACCGCCTGGGAGGAAAGCTGCTCGAGGCAGGCGAGCGGGAAGCTCTCCAGCGCGCGCAGCATGCCCTCGGCATCGTAGCGGACCGGCGTGCCGAGCCGCGCCGTGGCGCGCCAGGCGCCGGGCAGGAAGCGCGCGGCATCGGGCGCGAGGCGCGCCTCCGCCCCCGGGGCGATCTCGATCAGGCTGCTGGCGGTGGCGAGCGCGCGGGAGGAGCGCACCTCTATCCGCGCCTCCCGCGTGGCGGAAAAGCCGTCAGGCCCGGCGATGGCGAGGCGCAGCACGCCCTCGCCCACGCCGGTCGCGCTGAGCGTGGCGGTGGGCTGGGCGCGCGCGCCAGTGGCCAGCCGCGCGGCAAGGCGGTTCGGGCCCACCAGGGCGATGGCGCCCTCAGCGGTCAGCGTGGCGCTCACCTCGCCCGCCGGGAGTTCGAGGTTGTGCAGCAGGACGGCAATGCTGGCCTCGTCGCCCGGGGCGAGGAAGCGCGGCAGGAGCGCCTCGGCCAGCACGGCATCGCGCACCAGCAGCGTGCGCGCGGCGGAGCCCACGCGCGCGCCATCCCAGGCGACCGCCATCAGGCGCAATTCCCCCGCGAAATCGGGGATGTCGAGCGGGATCTCGGCGCGGCCCTGCGCATCGGTGGTGACCACGCCGCTGAACAGCACGACGTTGCGCTGCGGGATGCGCATCGCGCTGAGATCACCCAGCTCGTCGCCGCCCTGGCGCAGCACGGCGAGCGTGCCGTCGCCCGGGCGGATCAGCCGGCCGTAATCATCGCGGATATCGGTGCCAAGCGTGCGGCGGCCGGCGTAATGCGCGAGCGGATCGGGTGTCGCGAAGCGGGTGAGGCGCAGGATGCCCTCATCCACCGCGGCGAGGGTCAGGTGCACCGCCGCCTGCGCACCTGTCACGCTGACGGGGATGGTCACGCGGCGCTGCGGGCGCACGCGCTCCTCGCCGCCGATCGCAACCTCCAGGCGGCGCGCGGCGGGATCAATCTGCAACCAGGTCAGGCCGAGGGCGCGGCCCGGTGCATCGGTGGCCTGCCCCGGGCGGAAGACGGTGACGGCGGCATAGGCGCCCGCACCCCAGGCGGGGTCGGCCTCCAGCGTCACCTCGGCGCCGGCAGCCGGCACCTCGATCTCGCGCAGCGCCACCAGGCGGTCCGTCAGGATGGCGAGGCTGGCGCGGCCGGCGAAGGGGGATGTGATGCGCAGCGTGACCGGCTGGCCGGGCGCATAGGCACGGCGATCGGCCGCCACATCCACCTTGTCCGGCACCTCCGCCGATTCCGAGCCGGCCCAGCCCGAGCGGAAGCGCACGGAGGCCAGGGCCATGCCGCCCACCTCCTGCGCTTCCAGGCGGTAGCGGCCGAAGGGCAGGCTGCGGGCGAAGCGGCCCGGCGCGGCGGCGGTGATGGCGAGGCTCGCCGTGTCCACCGGCTCATCCGTCCAGATCGTCTCGTAACGCGCCTGGCCGGAGCGCATGACGATCCGCCAATCCGGCCGCTCGCGCAGCAGGCGCAGGTTGAGCTGCCCGGCCTGCGCCTCGCCGGCCGGGTTTACGATGGCGAGATCGAACGCCGCCTCGGCGTTCGCATCCACCGATTGCGGGCCGCGGATGCCGATGAGGCGCGGCCCGCCGGCGACGGCCAGCGGCAATTGCACGCTGGTGGCGCGGCCACCCGGCTCCTCCACCTGGAGCGTGAGTTCGGCCCGCAGCGGGCGCGTGGTGTCCGGCGCGCGCTCCAGGTTGAGCGTGAGTGTCGCGCGGCCCTGGGCATCCGTCTCCGGCAGTTCGGCGGAGAGCATGTCGGGCGCGAAGACCTCGTCCTCCAGGCCGAAGAGAAAGCCCTGGAAGGCCGGGAAGGGGCTGCGCTCCGTCAGCAGGCGGTATTGCGCATTGCCGGTGAGGCCGGAGCCCGGCGCGCCATAGAGGAAACGCGCGGTGACCGGGATTTCGAGCGGCCGGCCGGGCGTCAGCGGGCCCGGGGCGGGGCCGATCTCGACGGCCAGGCGCTCGGGCACGAAGGCTTCCACGCGCAGCGTCACCTCGCCCACGGGCGGGGCGCCGGGGTCGGTCAGCGCCTCGATCTTCCAGGCGCCGGCTGGCGCGGCGGCGGGCAGCGTGACCGGCCAGTGGCCGCCATCGCGCAGCACCGTCTCGGCCGCCACCTGCCCGTTCGGGCGGCGCAGCCGCAGGCGCACGGGCAGGTTCGCCGGCTGCCCCGCCACGTCGCGCAACAGCATCATGGCCTGCACCGTCTCGCCCGGGCGGTAGATGCCGCGGTCGAGCCAGAGGAAGGCGTCGAGCGGGCCGGGATGCGGGCGGCCCGCCACGCCGCGATCCGAGAGGTCGAAGGCCGCGGCCTCGAGGTCGAGGGCCACGAGGTCATCGGCGGTGCTGGCGTGCAGCGCCACGGGCGCCATCGGCCCCTCGCCGCGCAGCAGGGCGGCGGGGAAGCGGGCCAGGCCGTCGGCGCCGGTCTCGGCCTCGGCCAGGATTTCGTTGTTGCGGGCCATCAGCGCCACGCGGGCGCCGGCGGCGGGGCGGGCATTGCCGAGCTGCCGCGCCTGCACGGCCAGGCCACCCGCCCCGCGCCAGGCGGTGAGGCCGAGATCGGTCACGATCAAGGGCTGCGCCGTGGCAAGGCTGGTCGCGTTGTTGGTGCCGTCACTGGGCTGCGCCACCATCACATAGAGGCCGGGCCCGGCGGTGCGCACAGCCTCCGGCACCGGGACGGCGATGCGTTGCAGGCTGTTGGTGGGGTGGCGCGGCACCTCGACCTGCCCCTCCCAGACGACGCGGCCCCAGCTCTCCTGGAGGTCCTGCGCGGTCCAGGAATCCATCTGGTCACCGAGGCGCCAGTCGCGCGTGAGGGGAACGAGGTTGCGCTCCGCCACGCGGATGATGCGCAGCTGCACACCCGAGACGTTCATCAGCGCCAGCGGCACGCGCGCCTGCTGCCCGCGCGGCAGCAGGAAGGCCCGGCTGTCGAAGGCCATGCGGGGCGCACGGTCGGGCATGGCGATGTTGACGGCGGTGTCGCGGTTCAGGCGCAGCCCGTCCTCGCCGGGCAAGCCGGCGCGCAGGATCAGCCGCGTGGTGCGGCCATGCGGCAGGCCGACCGCGCAGAGCGAATCGCCGTCCCGCGTGATGGCGAGGCCGGGAATGGCGGGCTCGGCGCGGATCCAGTCCTGCGGCTGCCAGTCCTGGCGGCGGGCGGGCGGCAGGGTGAAGCTGAGGCAGGCGCGCGGCGGCTCGGCTTCGCTCTCGGTGTTCACGCGCGTGACGAGCAGGCCGGCCGCGCGGCGCGCCTGGGTCAATGCTTCGGCGTAGCGCGGCTCGTTCGGCGCGCGCTGGATCACGGCCTCCAGGGCCGCGATCTGCTGCGCCGGGCGCTCCATACGGGCCAGCGCCTCGGCCACCAGCAGCAGCGAGGGGATTTCCGGCGGGCCGGCGGGAACCATCATGAAATTCTGCCACGCGGCCTGGAGCGCGCGCGCGGGCTCGGGCGGTGCGCGGCGCAGTTGCGCGCGGGCCAGCGCCAGCCATTGCGCGGCCGTCGCCTCGCCCATCCCGGCGCGCTCCTCCCAGGCCTGGGCGGCGTTGGGCCAGTTGTTGGCACGCTCGGCCGCCGCGGCACGCTGCTCGGCGCCCTGGCGCTGCTGCGGGGTGCCGCCGGCGGGGAAGCGCCGTTCCAATTGCTCGCGGTACTGGCTGGAATCGCGCGAGAGTCCGGGAAGATCGAAGGCCTGTGCGGGAAGTGTCAGGAACGCGGGAAGTGTGAAGAACAGGGCAAGCACAACCAGCCAGCGAACCATGTGACGTCTTCCTTCCTGAACGCCGGCATCATGCACGTTTTGCGTTTCAACTCCCAGCGCAACCAGGGGTGACGAAGGGTAACCTTTCCGAGTTGTCATCCGCCTTTCGGGGATGATGCTGTTGAATCGCGGACGCCTCGCAGCATGCCGCGCGGGAGCGGCTGATGCTGCCTTGATCGGAGCCGCGTAACCCCATGTTCCCCCGCCTGATCCCCCTTGCCCTCGCGCTGTTGCTGCCGCTGGCGGCGCTCGCGCAGCCGGGCATTCCCGTCACCACGGAGCCGGCGCGCATCGGCCCCGTGCCGGTCGAGATCCTGGCCAATGGCACGGCGGTCTCGGAAAGCGTGGTGACCATCCGCACGCGGGTGGATGGCCAGATCACGCAGGTGCATGTGAGCGAAGGACAGCTCGTGCAGCGCGGCCAGGTGCTGTTCACGCTGGATTCACGACTGAATCAGGCGATCCTGGCGCAGCAGGAAGCGCAGCTCGCCGCCAACCGCGCGCAGATCGTTCGTTTCCAGGCGGATGCCGTGCGCTACCAGTCGCTGCGCGGCGAGGGCTTCGCGGCGCAGCAGCGCTTCGAACAGGCCACGGCGGAGGCCGCCGCCGCCGTCGCCAATGCGCGCGCGACCGAGGCGCTGATCCAGCAGACCCGGCTCAACATCGAATTCGCGACCATCACGGCCGAGACCGACGGCAAGCTCGGTGTGCTGCCGCTGCGCGTCGGCAATGTCGTGCGCCAGGCCGAGAACGTGCCGATGGCGACGATCACGCAGCTCAACCCCATCCTCGTGCAGTTCAACGTGCCCGAGCGATGGCTGCCGCAGATCCGCACCGCACTGAGCGCGGGCGAGGTACCGGCGCGCGCGCTGGCCGATGGCGAGACGGGTGCGCCGGCCGAGGGCACCCTCGTCTTCGTGGACAGCGCCGTGGATGTCACCACCGGCACGATCCAGCTCCGCGCGCGCTTCGACAATCGCGGGGGCGCGTTGTGGCCCGGGCAATATGTGCGCGTGACCGTGGTGCCCACGGTGGAGGAGGACGCCATCTCCATCCCCTCGGCCGCGGTGCAGACGGGACAGCAGGGCCGCTACATCTACGTCCTCACGCCCGAGGGAACGGCGCGGCGCCGGGCGGTGCAGCTGGTCCGAAATGTGCGCGACCGTGCCGTGGTGCGCGGCGAGATCGCGGCGGGCGACAAGATCATCGTGGACGGCGCCCAGCGCGTGACCGAGGGCGCCCGCGCCATCGAGCGCAACGCCCCGCCGGCCGCGCCCGCGCCGCAGCGCATCTCCTCGGCGAATTGAGGGGCGCGCGCCATGCACATCTCGGAGCTTTGCATCCGCCGGCCGGTGATGACGCTGCTGCTGACCATCGCGGCCGTGGTGGCCGGCGCCATCGCCTATACGCGGCTGCCGGTGGCGGCCGTGCCGCGCGTGGATTTCCCCGTCATCTCCGTCTTCGCCAATTTCCCCGGCGCCAGCCCGGAGACGATGGCGACCTCGGTCGCACTCCCGCTGGAACGTGAGTTCAGCACCATCGCCGGGCTCGAGAGCATGTCGAGCAATTCGGGGCAGGACACGCTGAACCTCACGCTGCAATTCCAGCTCGGCCGCAACATTGATAGTGCGGCACAGGACGTGCAGGCCGCACTCACGCGCGCGCAGCGGCGCCTGCCCATCGAGATGACGGTGCCGCCCAGCTACCGCAAGGTGAACCCGGCGGATGCGCCGGTGTTGCTGCTCACGCTCTCGGGCGGCGATGTGCCGCTCTATCGCCTGAACGACGTGGCCAGCACCATCATCGCGCCCGCCTTGTCACGCGTGCAGGGCGTGGCCCAGGTGGTGACCTATGGCGAGCAGCTGTTTTCCGTGCGCGTGCGGCTGGACCCCGATCGCATCGCCGCCATGGGCCTCGCCTTCGACACGGTGCAGCAATCCATCCAGCAGGCCAATTCCAACGCGCCGGTCGGCCTGCTCAGCGGCGCGCGGCAGCAATTGACGCTGCGCGCCACCGAGCAGCCGCAGAATGCCGAGCAGTTCGGCCAGCTTGTCGTCGCCGGCCGCGCCAATGCGCCGATCCGCCTCAACGAGATCGCCGAGGTGGCCGATGGCGTGCAGAATGAACGCGTGGCGAGCTGGCGCGACGGGCAGCGCGCCCTGGTGCTCGCCGTCCAGCGCCAGCCCGATGCCAACACGGTGGATGTGGTGGATGGCGTGATGCGCAGCGTGGAAGCGCTGCAATCCGCCCTGCCCCCGGGGGCCCGCCTCGGCGTCATGCTCGACCGCAGCCGCTCGATCCGCGATGCCGTGCATGACGTGCAGGAATCGCTGCTGATCGCGATCGGCCTCGTGGTGCTGGTCTGCTTCCTTTTCCTGCGGCGCCTGAGTGCGACGCTGATCCCGAGCATCGCCGTGCCGATCAGCCTCTGCATCACCTTCGGCCTCATGTATGCGCTGGGCTACGGCATCGACAATGTGACGCTGCTGGGCCTCACCATCGCGGTCGGCCTCGTCGTGGATGACGCGATTGTCGTGCTGGAAGCCATCGTCCGCCACATCGAGGAGGGGATGCATCCCGTCGCCGCCGCGATCCGGGGCGCGAAGGAGGTGGGCTTCACCGTCCTCTCCATCACGCTCTCGCTCATCGCGGTCTTCCTGCCCATCCTGCTGATGGGCGGCGTGGTGGGGCGCGTGTTCAACGCCTTCGCGGCCACCGTCAGCCTTGCCGTCATCGCCTCCCTCATCGTCTCGCTCACGCTGACGCCGCTGATGGCGAGCCGCATGAAGGGCCAGCACAAGGCGCCCGGCCTGCTGGACCGCACGCTGGAGCGCGGCTTCGTCGCCATCGAGCGCGGCTACGGCTTCCTGCTCGACCTCGCGCTGCGCTTCCGGCTGGTGATCTGGGCGCTGTTCTTCGCCTCGCTCATCGGCGCCGGCTGGATGGCGGTGAAGCTGCCCAAGGGCTTCTTCCCGGTGGAGGATACCGGCCTCGTCATCGTCAACACCGAGGGGCCGCGCGGCGCCTCCATCCAGGACATGGCGGAGAAGCAGCAGCGCATCGCCGAGATCTTCACGGCCTCGCCCCATGTCAACAGCGTCGTCGCCACGGTGGGCGCGGTGGGCGGTTCGGCTTCGATCAACCAGGGGCGGCTCTTCGTCGAACTGAAGCCGCGCAACCAGCGGCCGGACATCACGACCATCCTGCAGGATCTGCGCCGCCAGGCCTCGGGCGTGCCGGGCATGCGGGTGTTTCTCCAGCCGATCCAGAACATCAATTTCGGCGCGCGCCAGACGCGCACCCTCTACATCTACACCATGCAGGGGCTGCGCCTGGACGAGCTCTATGACTGGGCGCCGCGCCTCGAAGCGCGCCTGGCCCGCCTGCCGCAATTGCAGGATGTGAACACCGACCTCCAGCTCGACAGCCCCGTGGTCATGGTCAATGTGGATCGCGACCGCGCGACGGCGCTCGGCGTCTCGATCGAGCAGGTGCGCCAGGCGCTGTATTCGGCCTTCGGCTCGCGCCAGATCAGCACCATCTACGGCCAGGCCAATGCCTATCCGGTGATCCTGGAAGCGCTGCCCGAGGACCAGCGGGACGAGACGGGGCTGGCCAAGCTCTATCTGCGATCCGTCACCGGCCGCCTCGTGCCGCTCTCGGCCGTGGCCAGCATCGAGCGCCGCTCGGGGCCGCTGACGGTGGCGCACCAGGGCCAGCTGCCAGCCGTCACCATCGGCTTCAACACGCCGCCGGGCGTGGCGCTGGGCGATGCGGTGAACGCGATCCGCGCCGTGGAGCGGGAGATGGGGCTGCCGCCCACCATCGTCTCGGGCTTTTCGGGCTCCGCGCAGGTGTTCCAGCAGGCGCTGGCGGGCCAGGGTGCGCTGGTGCTGGCGGCCGTGCTGATCATGTATGTGGTGCTGGGCGTGCTCTACGAGAGCTTCATCCACCCACTGACCATTCTCTCGGGCCTGCCGGCCGCCGCACTCGGCGCCTTCGCCACGCTCTGGCTGTTCGGCCTCGATCTCTCGGTCATCGCGGTCATCGGCGTGCTGCTGCTGATCGGGCTCGTGAAGAAGAACGCCATCATGGTGGTGGACGTGGCCTTGCAGCGACAGCGCGCGGGCGAGCCACCCATGGATGCGGTGCGCCATGCCTGCATCCTGCGCTTCCGCCCGATCCTGATGACGACGCTGGCCGCCGCCGCCGGCGCCGTACCCATCGCCGCCGGCTGGGGGGCGGCGGCCGAGCTGCGGCAGCCGCTGGGCCTCGCCGTCATTGGCGGCCTCGCGGTCAGCCAGGCGCTCACGCTGTTCGTGACGCCCGTGCTGTATCTCGGCTTCGATGGCCTGGCGCGGCGCTTCAGCCGCGGGCGCGGCAAGGCCCAGGCGCCGGCAGGGGGAACTGGGGCCGCGCCGGCCGAATGAGCCCCCTGTGACTTTCGCCCGATCTTGCTAGGCTGCCGCGCCGCATCCTCACCGGAGACCCGCATCATGACCGCCACCCGCCCGGCCGTTGGGCGCCTTCTGCTCCTCGCGGTCACGCTGCTGGCCGGCGCTGCCGCGGCGCAGACGCCGCCGCGCCAGAACCAGGGCCAGGCGGTGGACCAGATCTATCGCGAGCTGATGGGCCAGAGCCCCACGGCGCCCGGCACCCTGCCGCCGCCCACGACCAGCGCGACGCCCGGCCAGGATGCGCGGCGCGAGGCAGACATCTTCCGCGAGGAAACCGGCCGCAGGCAGGGCGCGCCCAGCGCGGTCACGCCACCGCCGGCTTCGGGCAGCGTGGGGCAGGATGCGCGGCGCGAGGAGCAGATCCTGCGCGAATTGACCAACCCGGCGCCGACCGCGCCGCGCTAAGGCGCGGGCGGCGCGCCGCAGGGGCCGCTACCGCTGGCCCGGGTTGTGCTGGTAGTTGCCCTCGAATTGGTCGAGCACGATCGTGTTGGGCGGGTTGGCGTCATAGCTGAACCTCAGGACCAGTTGCTGGTCGAGCGTCCGGACCCTGTAGCGCCAGCCCGCCGGCAAGGTCAGCCGTTGCCCCAGCGTCGGCAGGTTTTCGATGGTGTTGTTGGGGTCCGCCTTCAGGGAGAGGCTGAACATCGTGTAAACCTCGCCCTCCGGCGTCACCAGCTCGTGCACCTGTTCGCCCGCATTGAAGGTGAAGTTGCCGGTCCGCCTGGAAACCAGCACCCGGTAGGCAGGCGGCGCACTGGAGATGAACGTCTCCAGGTTGGGGACCTCGAAGGTGCCGTAGAGGTAGAAGGGGATCGAATTCATGACTCGCAGCCGGCAGTCATTGAAGGAGTCCCCGGTGAAGCCGTTCGCCACGAAGCGACGCGGGCCGTTGAAGAAGATGCCGTCGCTCCCGTATTCCCGCCGCAGCTCCTCCGCGTTCAGGGCGCGGAACCGCGCATCCAACGCTGCGTCGGGCAGCTCGAACTTGTTGCCGAGCGAGTTGAAGTAGTTGCCGATGCCCGCGGGGCCGCCGGGCACGCGGTTCATGAACAGGACTTCGAAGAAGGGCCTGCCGCGCCAGTTCTGCCCCCGGACCTCGCAGGGCTGCGTCATGGCGGGGGCCGGCGGAGGGGCGGCCGCGGTCTGCGCCGTCGCGGCGCCCGCGGCGACCAGCGCCGCGGCGGTGAGGCAGGCAGCCCAGATGTTCTTGCTCATGACGGATCCTTGCGGGATGGGGGTCGGCTTTGCCTTTGCCCCGTTGCAGCCAATCAGCGGGTGGCAACCTGGCCACTCCTGGCCCGCAGCCGCACCGCCAAGCTCAAGCCTAGGATCATGCCCATGCCGCGGCAAGCTCGGCCGGCCGGCGCCCTCATCGCTTCCCGCTGACCTCCGCCCCCGCATCACGCGGCAGCCGCGCGAAGAGCGGCGTGGCCGAGAGCACCACGAGGCCCGCGATCAGGAAGGCCGCCGTGAAGTCGCTCGGCAGCAGAGCCTCGTGGCCCGACATATGGCGGCTCACTTCGAGGGAACTGGTGGCCAGCACCACGCCCAGCGCGGGAGGCAATTGCTGGGCCGTGCCGTAGAGGCTGGTGCCGGCGCTCAGCTTCTCGCGCGGGAGGTCGGCGAAGGCCAGCGTGTTCAGGGCGGTGAATTGCAGCGAGCGGAACAGCCCGCCGAGGGCCAGCGCCACGAACATCACGGCGATCGGCCAGGCGGGGGTGAAGGCGGCGCCGATCGCGACCCCGGCCGCCGCCAGCACGCCATTGCCCATCAGCACGGTGCGGAAGCCGAAGCGCCGCAGGATGGGGCGCGTCAGCGGCTTCATGGCGAAGGCGCCGATGGCGGTGGCGAACGCCACGAAGCCCGCCTCGGTCGCGCCCCAGCCGAAGCCCACCTGCAGCAGCATGGGCACGAGGAAGGGCACACCCCCCGCCCCCGCGCGGAACAGGCTGCCCGAGAGGGCCGCGTGGCGGAAGCTCGCATGGCGCAGCAGCGTGAGGTCCAGCGCCGGCTTCTCCACCCGCCGGCAATGCCGGAGCGCCAGCCAGCCCAGCCCAGCGCCCAGCACGAGCAGCACGAAGGGCCAGGGGTTCGGCAGCAAGCCGCGCCCCACCGTCTCGATGCCGGCCATGGCGGCGGCCAGCGCGCCGCCCACCAGGGCAAGGCCGAGCAGATCGGGCGGGCCGGGGTTGGCGGGCGGCAGCGGCGTGATCTTCCAGGCCACCATGACCAGGCCGAAGGCGGCCACCGGCAGGTTGATCCAGAAGACGCTGCGCCAGCCGAACAGGTCGGTCAGGATGCCACCCAGTGGTGGCCCCAGGATCGGGCCCAGCATGGCCGGCATGGTCAGCCAGGTCATCGCCGTCAGCATCTCGTCCTTGCGGATGCCGCTCAGCAGCAGGAGCCGCCCGACCGGGACCATCATGGCGCCGGCCATGCCCTGCACCACGCGGGCGGTGACCAGCTCCGCCAGGCTGTTCGACAGGCCGCAGGCGGCGGAAGACAGGCCGAAGAGCGCAATGGCGATGAGAAAGACGCGCTTCGCCCCGAAGCGATCCGCCACATAGCCGGACACGGGGATGAAGACCGTCAGCGCCACCAGGTAGGAGGTGATGGCGACCCCGAGCCGCGCCGGGTCCTCGTTCAGCTCCCGCGCCATCGAAGGCAGGGCGGTCACCACCGCCGCGCTGTCCAAATTCTGCATGAACAGGGCGGAGGCGACGATCACGGCGGTCAGTCGCGCATCGGCCATGCGGCCAGGGTAGAGGTTTCTCGGGGCAAGTCACCGGTGCGGGGTTCCCGAACGGGTGAATTCGCGGCAAGAGCCGCAGCTCAGACCAGGAAGACCCGCGATGCTGCTCCTCACCCCCGGCCCCGTGCAGACCCACCCCTCGGTGCGCGCCGCCATGGCCGAGGACATCGCCCCCTGGGACGCCGCCTTCCGCCCCTTCTACACCCGCCTGCGCGAGCGCATCCGCGTGATCGCGGGCGGGGTGGAGGGCGAGCATGTGACGCTGCCGCTGCAAGGCGCGGGGCACATGATCCTGGAGGCCGCGATCCGCACCTATGTGGCGCCGGGCGGCGCCATCCTGATCCCGATGAACGGGGAATACGCGGTGCGCATGGCGCGCCTGGCGCGCGAAGCCGGGCGCGAGGTGGTGGAGCTGCACGCGCCCGACACGCGCGGCATCACGCCGGGCGAAGTCGCAGCCGCGCTGGCCGCGCATCCCGAATGCGGCCATCTCGGCATGGTGCAGAGCGAGACCGGCAGCGGCATCGTGAACGACCCCGCTGCCATCGGCGCCGTGGTGCGCGCCGCCGGGCGGCGGATGATCCTGGACGCCGTCTCCGCCTTCGGCGCGTTGCCGCTGGATCTTTCCGCGCAGCCCGAGTTGGATGCGGTGGTCTTCACCTCCAACAAGTGCCTGGAGGGGCTGCCCGGCTTCGGCTTCGCCGTCGCGCGGGTGGACCGGACGGAGCAAAGTACGGGGAATGCGCGCTCCTGGAGCCTCGATCTCTCGGATGTGCTTGCGAACAGCCGGCAGAATGGCATGGGCAGCCTGCGCTTCACCGGGCCGGTGCAGACGCTGCGCGCCCTTGACGTCGCGCTCGATCGCTTCGACGCCGAGGGCGGCCGCGCCGTGCGGCTCGCGCGCTACCGCGCCAATGCGATGGCGCTGCATCGCGGCCTCACGGCACTCGGGCTCAAGCCCTATCTGGCGGAGGCCGAGCAGGGCCCGATCGTCGTCACGGTGCACCAGCCGGCGGGCCTGGTGCTGGCGGATTTCGTGGCCGCGCTGAAGCGGCACGGCGTCACCATCAGCAGCTATTTCACGACGGAGACGCCGAGCTTCCGCATCGGGGCCATCGGCGATATCGGCCTGCCGGAGGTGGCGCGGGCGCTCGGCGCGATCGAGGCCACGCTGCATGAGCTTGGCCTCAGCCAGGCGGCCTGATTCCCTGATTCCACCGCGCGCGCCGATGCTCTAAGAACGGCGCGACATGAAACGCTTCTGGAACCAGGCGGCCTGCGTGGCCGAGAATGACGGCTTCGCCATCCATCTCGACGGCAAGCCGGTGCGCCTGCCGACCGGGGCCGCGCTGCGCGTGGCGACGCGCGAGCTGGGCGAGGCGCTGGCCGCCGAATGGCAGGCCGCAGGCGGTGAACAGGGCGGCGAGATGTCCTGGGAGGACGTCCCCCTTACCCGGCTGACCGGCACGGCGGCCGAACGTATCGCGCCCGACCCCGCCGCCACCATCGCCGCCATCGCCAAATACGCCGAGACCGACCTGCTCTGCTATCGCGCCGAGGATGACGCGCTGGCGGAGCGACAGGACGCCGCCTGGCAGCCCTGGCTGGATTGGGCGCACGCGCGTTTCGGCGCGGATCTGCGCGCGACGCGCGGCATCATGCCGGTGCGGCAGAGCCCGGAGTCACTGGCGGCGCTCCACCAGGCAGTGGCCGCGCTCTCGCCCGTGGCGCTCTCGGCGCTGGGCGTGCTGGTTCCGGCGCTGGGCAGTTGCGTGCTTGGCCTGGCCGTCGTCCAGGGTGCGTTGGAACCGGCCGCCGCCCATCGCCTCGCCGTGCTGGATGAGTTGTTCCAGGAAGAACGCTGGGGCCTCGACTGGGAAGCCGAGGAGCGGCGCGAGAAGGTCGCGGCCGACCTGGTGCTGGCCGCCCGCCTCGCGGCGCTGAGCCAGGGATGAAGGCCCGCCTCCTTCGCATCGCCGGGCGCGTGCAGGGGGTTGGATACCGCGACTGGCTGGTGCGCGAGGCGCGGCGCCACGGCATTGCCGGCTGGGTCCGCAACCGTGCCGATGGCACGGTGGAGGCGCTGCTGGCCGGCGAGGAGGACGGGCTGAATGCCGTGCTCACCGCCTGCCGGCGCGGCCCGCCGCTGGCCCAGGTGACACGCATCGAGGAACAATTCGCCGAGCCGCCGGAGGAGCCGGGCTTCAGCAAGCGGGCGAGCCTGTAGCCTCGGCGACTGCTTCCCAAGCGGGAAAGGCTCCCACTGGACCACGCGGCGTCCACATGCGTTCACCTCGCTGGGTCTAGCCTTTGCTGAGAGGATGATTCAGCGTCTCGGTGATTCCGCCTCAACGCATCATGCTCTAGAACCCCGGCGTCCCTGCTCCATCGTCAGGGTTCGCCATGATCCATGACCGAAGGAAGGCCGCATGTCCCAGCCCTCGAAGCCCGGCCGCCGCGCCGTCCTCGCCCTCGCGCCCGGCCTTGGCCTTGCCGCCTGCACGGCGCCACAGGTGGAGCAGACCGCGGGCTATTCCGGCCGCCGCCTGCCCCGGCCGGAGCGGATCTATGTCGTGGCACCCGGCGTCGCCGCCGGCGACGTGAAGCTCGATGACGGCGTGCGCCAGCGCCTGACCCAGATGACGAGCGACCAGACGCTGAGCCAGCAACGCCTCGCCGCCGGGCGCCAGGCGGCGGACGGCGTCAGTGCCGAGGTCACCGCCAAGCTGCAGAGCTTCGGCCTGCCGGCCGAGCGCGTCACCCGCGCCCCGGCGCCGAGTGCCGCGCGGGTGGTGATCGTGGAGGGGCACCTGCTCTCGGTGGACCAGGGCAACCAGACGCAGCGCAACCTGATCGGCTTCGGCCGCGGGCGCAGCAGCGTGGCGGTGGAGGTGCAGGTCTATTACCGCGACGGCCACGCCGCACCCCGCCTGATCAGCAGCTTCGAGGCGACGGCGCAAAGCCCGAGGACGCCGGGTGCCGCGGGCACCATGGGTGCAGGCATGGCGGTGGGACGGCTCGCGGAGATGGCCGCATCCAACGCCATCATGTCGAGCGTGAGTGAGGCGCGCTCGGCCGATGTCGGCTCGGAAGGCAGGCGGATCGGCGATGCGCTGGGGCTGCGGCTCGGCCGCATCTTCGCCGAACAGGGCTGGATCCCGCAATCGGCCGTGCAGTAGGGGCGCACTCAGCCCTTCAGGCTCTCCGGCACGTGCCCGCCATTCTCGGCGAGTTGCTGCCAGACGGCCCGGGACAGCGCGATGTTCTGCTCGGCCGAGCCATCGGCGCCGGCATGGACGTTCAATTCATCGGCCAGGGCCTTGCGGGCGGAAAGACTGGAATCCAGGTCCAGCATCTTGAGCAGGTCCACGATGGAGACCCGCCAATTTCCGCCACCACCCTTCGTGGCGGCCAACTCCGTCAGCACGGCCTCAACATCCACGGGCACGGCGGCGGCTGGCGGCGTCATGGCTTGGGCATCTGGCAGGGGCGGCGGGCCGATCGGCGCCGCGCCCATGCCCGCCGGGGCAGGCCCGGCCGGAAGGCCCGTGGCGCTTCCACCCGGCATGGTTTCCGCTGATGGCGGTGCGCCCGGAGCATCCGCAGAGGCGCCGCCAAACACCTTGTGGAGGATCTTGCTGAACAGGCTCATTCGAGATTCCAATCCGCCAGGGGTGTGTCGCGGCAAAAGCCCCGGCGGGCTTGGGCCAGGGCCCAAGCCCGCACGGGATTTCCGGCTACTTGTCGGCCGCCTTGCGCAGCGCGTCCTTGGCGCCGCCCACGGCGTTCTGCACCTTGCCGGCGGCCTTGTCGGCCTTGCCTTCCGCCTGCAGCTTCGCATCGCCCGTCAGCTTGCCCGCGGCGTCCTTGACGGCGCCCTTGGCCTGCTTGGCCGCACCCGCGATCCGGTCCTTGTCCATCATGTGATTCCTTTGTGGCTGCGTGAGGGAACACGGCGCGCCCGCAGCGAAGGCACAGGGCCGTTCCATGCGGAACCCCCAACGCGGCTTCGCGTTGCGACGCCACCGCGTTTTGCGCGCGACGCGGCCAGGAAGCAGGCAGCGCCTGCCTGCGTGGGAGGCGCATCCGCGCCGCCGGCCCGAATTTCCGCATGGCCTGCCTTGCTGGCCGCCTTGCCATGCCCGGGCAAAGCTTGCGACGCTCGACTTCCCGAACCGAAGGAGTGGGCCCGTGCAACGACGTGACCTGATGGGCGCCAGTCTGGCGTTGGGTGCATTGGCAACCCCACTGGTGGCCCGCGCGCAGCAGAATTTCACGCTCCGGCTGCACAGCTTCTCCTCCCCCACGGCGCTCGATCACACCATCCACCTCGACCGCTGGGCGGAGCGGGTGAACCAGCAATCCCAGGGGCGCATCACGATCCAGAGCTTCCCGGCGATGCAGCTGGGGGGTGCACCGCGCGACCTGCCGCAGCAGCTCGAAGACGGCGTGGTGGACATCATCTGGACCGTGCCGGGCTTCACGCCCGGGCGCTTTATGGGAACGGAAGGGCTGGAGATGCCCTTCATGAACACGGGCCGCAGCGCCACCATGTCCCAGGCCGCCTTCGAATATGTCTCGAAGAACCTGGCGGACACCGAATATCGCGGCATCAAGATCATCTCGATCCATGCGACCGACCGCGCGCTGATCCACACCTCGCGCCGCCCGGTCCGCACGCTGGAGGATTTCCGGGGCTTGCGCCTGCGCGTCGCCGGCCGCTTCATCGGCGAGGCGGTGACGGCGATGGGTGCGACCCCCGTCGGCATTCCGCTGGGTGGCGTCTATGAGGCGGCCGCGCGCAACCAGGTGGATGGCTTCCTGATCAACTGGGCCATCACCCAGCCCTTCCGCCTTTTCGAGGTCTCGAAATACCACAGCGAGCCGCCCGGTGTGGGCCTCTTCCAGGGGATGCTGCTGACGCTGATGAACCAGCGCAGCTACATGCGCCTGCCGCCCGAGCTGCGCGCCGTGATTGACGCCAATTCCGGCGCGGAACTCTCCAAGCAGCTCGGCGAGGCCTGGGACACGCAGACCCAGCCGGCCATTGACGCCGCCCGCAACGCCGGCGGCGAGATCATCGAGATCGCCCCGGCCGAGATGGCGCGCTGGCGCACCGCCGTCGCCCCCGCCTATGACGCCTGGATGGCCGAGATGACGCGCCGCAACCGCAACGGCCGCCAGCTCTTCGACGAGATCCAGGCCATCACCGCGCGGTTCGGCCGTCCGACTTGAGCGCACCCGAGGTCACCGAGCACGGCGTCCTCGCGGCGCCCGCCTTCCTTCCCTACCCGAAGCTGCGCACGACGCTGGAGCGCGTGGCCACCTGGGCCGCGCTCCTCGCCGGGCTGTTGCTGATCGCGGCGGTCGCGGTCACCACCGGCTCGGTGTTGCAGGGCGCAATCATCAACAAGCCGATCCTGGGCGATTCCGAGATCGTCGAGATGGTGCTGGGCGTCGCCGTCGCGCTCTGCCTGCCGCTGGCTGAGATGCGGGGCGCGCATGTGATGGTGGATTTCTTCACCCAGAAGCTGCCCGCCCGTGGCCTCGCCGGCCTTGATGCGCTGATGCGCGCCATCGCCGCCGCCGTGGTCTTCGTGCTGGCCTGGCGGCTGGCCATCGGCGGCTACAACAATTGGGACCGCGAGCGCGAGACGATGTTCCTCGAAATCCCCTTCTGGTGGGGTTATGCGGGTGCGGCCGTGGGCATGGCGCTCTGGATGGTCTGCTCGGCCTTCATCGCGCTGGAAAGTGCCGCCCGCGTAAGGCGTTCCGCATGAGTGACTTCGATATCGGGCTGGCGATGTTCGCCGCCGCGCTCGTGCTCATCGCGCTGCGCATGCCCGTGGGTGTGGCGATGCTGCTGGTGGGCGGCGTGGGTTTCGCCACGATCGGCGGCTGGGACAGGCTTTTCGCCACGCTGAATTCGATGACCTTCAGCCGCTTCTCCTCCTACACGCTCTCGGTCATTCCGCTGTTTCTCCTGATGGGCGATTTCGCGACCAAGGGCGGCATGAACCGTGCGCTCTTCCGCTGCGCGCGGGCCTGGATGGGGCATTGGCGCGGCGGCCTGGCCGTCGCCACCATCGGCGGCTGCGCGGCCTTCGGCGCCATTTGCGGCTCCTCGCTCGCCACCGCCGCCACGATGAGCCAGGTGGCCGGGCCCGAGATGCGCCGGCATGGCTATTCCAACGCACTCTCCACCGGGACGCTCGCCGCCGGCGGCACGCTGGGCATCCTCATCCCGCCCAGCGTCATCCTCGTGATCTACGCCATCTACACCGAGATGAGCATCGGCACGCTCTTCGTCGCCGCCGTCATCCCCGGGCTGATCGCCACGGCCGGCTACATGCTGGTGGTGAACATCTATGCCCGCCTCCACCCGGATGCGGCGCCCCCGGCGCCCGCCATGGACCTGCGCGAGAAGCTGCGCGCCACGGGCGAGGTCTGGCCCGTCGCCATGGTCTTCATCCTCGTCGTCACCGGCATTTATGGCGGCTGGTTCTCGGCCACCGAAGGTGCGGCCATCGGCGCCGCCGCCACCTTCCTGCTGGCCGTCATCCTGGGCGGCATGCGCTGGCAGGGGCTGCGCGAGAGCCTGCTCTCCACCACCGTCACCACCGGCCTGATCTTCGTGGTGCTGCTGGGCGCCGAGCTTTTCAGTGCGGCCCTCGCCCTCTCCCGCCTGCCGGCCGAACTCTCCGCCGTTGTTGCGGGCTTCGACGTGGCGCCCATCGTCATCCTGCTGATGATCCTGCTGATCTACTTCATCCTGGGCTGCTTCATGGAAAGCTTGGCGATGGTGCTGCTGACGCTGCCCATCTTCATCCCGCTCATGCTCTCGCTGGATTTCGGCCTGGGGCGGGAGCAGGTGCTGGTCTGGTTCGGCATCCTGGTGCTCATGTCGGTCGAGGTGGGGATGATCTCCCCGCCCTTTGGCCTCAACCTCTTCGTCATTAACGCGATGGCGAAGGATGTGCCGATGGGCGAGACCTATCGCGGCGTCATGGGCTTCGTGGCCTCGGATTTCGTACGGATCATCCTGCTGGCACTGGTGCCCGCGATTTCCCTCTGGCTGCCGGGACTTTGGTGAGCCCACCGAATTGTCTTGCGTTCGCTTTCGCAATGCACCATACCCGACCGCATCAAGCGGGCATGCATGCTCGCCAGGATCCGGCCGCGTGAGCGGCGCCGCATTTCAGTCTGACTGAAACGCCACAAGGCAGCCGAACTGCCGGACCCTTCGATGTATCTCCCGGATCAGCCCAGCCACGCGGGGTGTCCAACCCTGAACTCCCGCGGCCGCAGAAGCGCGCCGCGCAGCTGGATTTATCATGACCACTTTCACTGAACTCGGCCTCAACCCGCTCCTCCTGAGCGCGCTGGAACAGGCCGGCTACACCACCCCCACCCCGATCCAGAGCCAGGCGATCCCCGCCGCCCTCCAGGGCCGCGACATCCTGGGCATCGCGCAGACCGGCACCGGCAAGACGGCGGCCTTCGCCCTGCCCATCCTGCACCAGCTGGCCCTGACCGGTGGCCACCCGCCGCGCGGCGGTTGCCGCGTCCTGGTGCTGAGCCCGACGCGCGAACTGGCTTCGCAGATCGCGGAAAGCTTCAAGACCTATGGCCGCCACATGGGCTTCTCCGTCGCCACCGTCTTCGGCGGCGTCGGCCATGTGCCGCAGCAGCGGGCGCTGGCCCGCGGCGTGGACGTGCTCGTCGCCACACCCGGCCGCCTGATGGACCATATGGGCACCAAGCATGCCCGCCTGGACCACACGCAGATCCTGGTGCTGGACGAAGCTGACCAGATGCTCGACCAGGGCTTCCTGCCGGCCATCCGCAAGATCGTCGCCACCGTGCCGAAGCAGCGCCGGACGATGTTCTTCAGCGCGACCATGCCGCCGGATATCGCGCGCCTGGCCGCGGACATGCTGATCGAGCCGGTCCGCGTGGAAGTCACCCCCGTCTCGACCACGGCCGAGCGCGTCAACCAGAAGGTCATCTTCCTGGACGGCTCGGGCAAGCGTTCGGCGCTGACCGGCATCCTGCGCGGTGAAGGCGTGGGCCGGGTGCTCATCTTCTCCCGCACCAAGCATGGCGCGGACAAGATCGTGAAGTCGCTGGCCGATGACGGCATCGCCGCCAACGCCATCCATGGCAACAAGGGCCAGTCCCAGCGCGAACGCGCGCTGGCCGAGTTCAAGTCCGGCCGCGCGCCGGTGCTGGTGGCGACCGACATCGCCGCCCGCGGCATTGACGTGCCGGAAGTCACGCACGTCATCCAGCACGAGCTGCCGGAAGTGCCGGAGACCTACGTCCATCGCATCGGCCGCACCGCGCGCGCCGGCGCCTCGGGCATGGCCATCGCCCTCGTCGCCCCGGATGAGGTCGGCCTTCTCCGCGCCATCGAGAAGCTGACGCGCCAGAAGATTGACAGCGAGGATCGCCGCCAGAACCCGACGGTTCCGTTGAACGACCGCGCCGTGCCGACACGCCCGCAGCGGGGCCGCGGCGGCGCCCCGGCGCAGAACCACCGCGCGCCGAAGCGCGACCACGGCGGCGGCCGCGACCATGACCGCCGCGACGAGCCGCGTGCACCCAACCGCCCGGCCGCGCCGGAACGCGCCTGGGTGAAGCCGATCAGCGATGCGGGGCGGAAGCGCCCGGCCGCGCCGGCCGCCGCGCCGCGTGGGTTTATGGCGCGCGGGCGTTAAGCCCGCTTCCGGGGGCGCTGCCCCCGGGCCCCCGCCGGGGTGACAGTGTCACCCCGGACCCCGCCTTCAGACCACCTGCGCCGCCACTCCACGCCGCCGCAGCAGCGGCATCATCACCACCAGCGCCGCCAGCAGCAGCGCGATCTCCAGCGCATAGACGCTGGCATAGCCCAGCATCGGCCCGTTGCCCTTCGGCCCGGCCCAGCCGGTCACCACATCGCGCATCACCCCGCCCCATGCCATCGCGACTCCAGCGGCGGTGGCCTGCACCGCGCCCCAGGCGCCGAGCGCCAGGCCCACCTGGTCGCGCGGGGCCAGGTTCATGGTCGCGGTCAGCGTTCCGTGGCTGAACAACCCGCCCCCGAAGCCGATCAGCAGCACGCCAAGGGCAAACAGCGCCGGCGCGTGCAGCGGTGCGGCAAGGATCACCAGCGCGAAGCCCGGCATGCCGAACAACACCCCGAAGCTTGCCATCCGGAAGGGGTCCACGCCCCGGCTCAACACGCGCGAGGCGTAGCTGAAGCCGATCAACCCTCCGAGCGCCAGGCTCGCGGTCAGCGTGGTGGTGGCCGAGACGGAAAGCCCCAGGATCTGCCCGCCATAGGGCTCCAGCAGCACATCCTGCATGGAGAAGGCGGCGGTGCCGAGGCCAAGGGCCATGAGGCGCCGCAGCGCCTGCTCGCCCTCGATGAAGCTGCCCCAGGAGGCGCGGAAGCTCGGCGCGGGCAGGTGGAAGGCGGTGCGGGCGGGGTTTCGCGCTTCCTGCTTCCACAGCGCCACCACGTTCAGCACCAGCGTCACCACGGCCGAGGCCTGGATCACCTGGATCAGCTTGCCCGGCGTGAAATCCGCCAGCAGCGCGCCGAACACCACGGCGCTGATGATCATCCCCACCAGCAGCATCACATACATGAGGCCGACGATCTTCGGCTGCGCCTCGGGCGGCGCCAGGTCGGTGGCCAGCGCCAGGCCCACCGTCTGCACCGTGTGCAGCCCGGCGCCCACCATGAGGAAGGCAAGGCCGGCGCCCGCCAGGCCGATCCAGCGCGGCGCATCCATCGCCTCGCCCTCGCCCGCCAGCACCAGCAGCGCGAAGGGCATGATGGCGAGGCCCCCGAACTGGATCAGCGTGCCCTGCCACATGAAGGGCACCCGCCGCCAGCCGAGGAAGGAGCGGTGCGTGTCCGAACGGAAGCCGATCAGCGCCCGGAACGGCGCGAAGACCAGCGGCAGCGAGAGCATGATGGCGACGAGCGAGGCCGGCACCGCCAGCTCCACGATCATCACGCGGTTCAACGTGCCGATCAGCAGCACCATCGCCATGCCGACTGAGACCTGGAACAGCGAAAGCCGCAGCAGCCGCGAAAGCGGCATCTCGGGTGTCGCCGCATCGGCGAAGGGCAGGAAGCGCGGGCCGAGGCTGGCCCAGCCTTCGATCACCTTGCGTGAGATCGGGTTCATGCGCCGCTCACCCCATGCGGAGGGTTGAGGGGTCGGTCCAGCTCTGGGCCGGCCCCCCGTCAAGCCAGGACAGGCCTGGCCCTATTTCACCATGAGCGAGGCGAGCTCAGCCGGAGTGCCCGGCTTTGCCAGCGCGACCGCCGGGGCGTTCCCGTCCATCAGGCTGGCCGCCGCGCGCGGCTTGCCCTGCAGGAAGGCGGGGAACCAGGTGGTGTTGGCCAGGATCGCCGTGTGCACGGCGAGCGAGGCGACGACCACGCCGCCCAGCATCAAGGGAATGCCGACGGTGGGCTTCACCACCAGCCACATCTTGCCATTGATCATCTGGGTTCCCTCCTACTTGAGCCAGGGGGAGAGGGTGTAGGCCAGGAAATGCGCGCAGGCGGCGATGAAGCCGAAGGTGCGCGTGCCGCTGATGAGGTAGCGGTGCAGCTCCTCCGCCTCCCCGACGGTCAGGCCAGTCGGCCAGACCTTGCTTTCGTTAGACATCGTGATTGTCCCTCCTTTGGAGACCTGTGGGCGTTGCGTGATGAACCCAGGAGCGGGTTCCTCGGGGCTTCGGCGCCAAGGCATCGCGCGGGCTGGCCGCGCGGCGAGACGGAAGCGGTGGGGGGCTGAGCCGTTCGGGGCGCGGGGCGCGCGGCCGCGGGGCGGTGGCGGCGGCATGGAGCCGCGCGATCTTCACCTGCTGTCCCGTCACGATTTTGGCCCTGCCCCACATGTCAATCTGTCTTGACAAATTTACTGTCAATGCAAGATGACAATGTTGGACGTAAATTTGTCAAGCATTCTGGCAGGCCAACGATGCCGGAAACACCAATGACCCGACCCCGATTACCGGAATCAGACACCCCCACCCGGGCCGAACACCTCATCCCAAGCGGCCATCAGCGCCGCATCGGCCTCCTCCATGGTCGCCAGCACGCCCAGGTCATGCAGGCTCGTCACGCCATGCTCGGCGATGCCGCAGGGCACGATGCCGCCGAAATGCGTCAGGTCCGGCTCCACGTTCAGCGCGATCCCGTGCCAGGAGACCCAGCGCGTGACCCGCACGCCGATGGCGCCGATCTTGAACTCGGCACCACCGGGCTTCACAACCCAGATGCCCACGCGCCCTTCCCGCCGCTCGCCGCGGATGTTGAAGCGGTCGAGCGCGCGGATCATCCACTCCTCCAGCGCGTGCACATAGGCGCGCACGTCGCGCGGCGGCACGCCGCCATGGGCGCGGGTCAGGTCCAGCATGACATAGGCGGTCCGCTGGCCTGGGCCGTGATAGGTCCATTGCCCGCCGCGCCCGGCCGCGTAATGCGGGAAGCGCTGCTCGATCAGCTCCTCCGGCCTGGCGCTGGTGCCGGCGGTGTAGGTCGGCGGATGCTCCACGAGCCAGACCGCCTCCGCCTCCGTCCCGGCCCGGATCGCCGCCACGCGCGCCTCCATGGCGGCCAGCGCCTCGGGATAGGGGGTCAGCCCCTCGCTGATCCGCCATGCGGGAAAATGCTCTGGGTCGGTTGAACCGGGCGGGATCATGCGCTAGGACGCTCTCGTCTGCGGTCGTGGTGGAATGGTAGACACGCCAGCTTGAGGTGCTGGTGGGGGAAACCCCTTGGAAGTTCGAATCTTCTCGACCGCACCATCTTTTTTGCCCTCAGACGCCGGGCGCCCACTCCGTGGGCTTGGCTTCGCCGCGCTTCGGACGTTCTCGACATCACTGGCAGGTTGGCGGCGCCGGCCGCGTTGCGGCCGGGCAGCCTTGGCAGCGCAGGTTTCACGCCCTGGGCGTGGCCTCGTCGCGCTTCGGGCGCGCGTTCCGCGGTTGCTTCCGGGCGGGGCAGGCCGCATCTTCGCTCCGCTTCAAGGGGTTCCGACATGGATGATGATTTCCGCCGCGCCGCACTCGATTACCACCGCCTGCCGCGGCCCGGAAAGCTCACCATCGAACCCACCAAGCGCATGGCCTCCCAGCGGGACCTGGCGCTGGCCTATTCCCCCGGCGTCGCCGCCGCCTGCGAGGAAATCGCGGCCGACCCGGACAAGGCCTGGGACTACACGACGCGCGGCAACATGGTTGCCGTCATCACCAATGGCACGGCGGTGCTGGGCCTCGGCAATATCGGCCCGCTCGCCTCGAAGCCGGTGATGGAGGGCAAGGCGGTCCTGTTCAAGCGCTTTGCCGGCATCGATTCGATCGACATCGAGGTCCAGGCCACCGAGATCGACCATTTCGTCGAAGTCGTGGCCGCGCTGGAGCCCAGCTTCGGCGCCATCAACCTCGAAGACATCAAGGCGCCCGAATGCTTCGAGATCGAAGCGCGGCTGCGCGCGCGGATGAACATCCCGGTCTTCCATGATGACCAGCACGGCACCGCCATCATCGTCGCCGCCGCCGTGCGCAACGGGCTGCTGCTGCAGGGCAAGAAGCTCGAGGATGTGAAGCTCGTGAACACCGGCGGCGGTGCCGCGGCGCTGGCCTGCCTCGACCTGCTGCTGACCATGGGCCTGAAGCGCGAGAATGTGACCGTCTGCGACATCGAGGGCGTGGTCTATGCCGGCCGCCCCGGCCTGGACGCCACCAAGGCCCGCTACGCGCAGGAGACCAATGCCCGCACCCTGCCCGAGGTGCTGGACGGCGCCGATGTGTTCCTGGGCCTCTCGGCACCCCGCGTGCTGAAGGGCGAGTGGCTGCACAAGCTCGCACCACGCCCCCTTGTGCTCGCACTCGCCAATCCCGACCCCGAAATCCTGCCCGAGGCGGTGCGCGCGGCACGGCCGGATGCCATCGTCGCCACCGGCCGCACCGACTACCCGAACCAGGTCAACAACGTCCTCTGCTTCCCCTTCATCTTCCGGGGCGCGCTGGATGCCGGCGCCACCACGATCAACGAGGCGATGAAGGTCGCGGCCGTGGAGGCCATCGCAGCCCTGGCCCGCGTGGAAGCGAGCGAAGTGGTGGCCGCCGCCTATGGCGGCACCGCGCCGGTCTTCGGCCCGGAATACATCATCCCCAAGCCGTTTGACCCGCGCCTGATCCTGCAGATCGCGCCCGCCGTCGCCCGCGCCGCCATGGAGAGCGGCGTGGCCCGCCGCCCCATCGCGGATTTCGACGCCTATCGCGCTGATCTCAGCCGCTTCGTCTTCCGCTCGGGCAACCTCATGCGCCCGGTGCAGGAACTCGCCCGCCGCCACCCCGCCCGCATCGTCTTCGCCGAGGGCGAGGATGAGCGCACGCTGCGCGCCGTGCAGACCGTGCTGGACGAAGGCACGGCCGAGCCCATCCTGGTCGGCCGCACGCCGGTGATCGAGGCGATGCTCAAGGCGCTCGGCCTGCGCATGGCCCTCGGCCAATCGGTGCGCGTGCTCCATCCGGAGGAACAGCCCGAGCTCTTCGCCCCGCTGGTCGAGCTCTACCAGGCCAAGGTCTGCCGGCGTGGCATCACGCCCGCCGCCGCCGAACGCCGCGTCGCCTCCCGCCCCACCGTCGCCGCCGCGCTGCTGCTGGAGGCCGGCCATGCCGATGCCGCCATCGTCGGCGGGCGGGGGGACTGGATGAGCGAGTGGGAACACGCGCTGGCCATCACCGGCGCTCGGGCGGAGGTCAGCCGCGCCTATGCCTGCACCGCCGTCATCACGCAGAACGGCACGCTGTTCTTCGTGGACACGCATCTGCTGGTGGACCCGAGTGCCGCGCAGATCGCGGAGATGACCTTGCTCGCCGCCGAGCAGGTGAAGAGTTTCGGCATCGTCCCCAAGGTCGCGCTGCTCAGCCATTCCTCCTTCGGCGCCTCGGGCGCGCCGTCGGCCCGCAAGATGCGCGCGGCGCTGAAGCTGATCCATGCCCAGGCGCCCGAGCTGGAGGTGGATGGCGAAATGCACGCCGATGCCGCGCTGGTGCCGCTGATCCGCGCGCGCGCCGTTCCCGACTCACCGCTGGAAGGCACCGCCAATTTGCTGGTGTTTCCAAACCTCGACGCCGCCAACATCGCCTTCAACCTGATGAAGGCGGTGGCGGATGGCTTGCAGGTGGGCCCCATGCTGCTGGGGATGAACAAGCCCATCCATGTGCTGACGCCGAGTGTCACGGCGCGCGGCATCGCGAACCTCGCCGCCGTCGCCGGCAGCCAGGTCGCGCGGGGCTGACGCTCAGAGCTTCGTGACCGCCGGGATGGTCCAGCTACCGTCGAGGATCGAAGGGTCCGCCTCGCTCGGCCAGTAGAGGCGCAGCATCAGCACGAACTTGCCCGCCGGCGCCGGCAGCCAGTTCGACTCGCGCTCCGCACCCGGCGAGGCATGCTGGATATGCAGGTCCACCGAGCCATCGGCGTTGCGCTTCAGCTCCTGCCGCGCGCTGATCGAGTAGCGGTTGATCGGGTTCGCGACGAAGAAGTAATCGGCGTCGTACATGGTCAGCGACCAGAAGCCCTCCACCGGCGGCAACTGCCCGGGAGCGAAGCGCATCACGTAGCGGTTCGCGCCATTGTACTCGTGACCATGCGCGTCCTTCATCGAGGTGGGATAGACGGCATCCTGCGGGCGGTTGGCGCCGAGGCCAATGGCGGTGACCAAGGCGCGCATCAGGTAATCGGTGCCGTAGATCCCGGTGCGCGTGGTGAAGCCCCAGCCATTCACGTCCTTCATGGCCGGGTTGATCTTGAACTGGATCATGATGCGGTCGAAGGAGACGGCGGGGATGCGGCTCGCGAAATCGGCGCGCAGCTTGCTCGCGTCGAAATCCTGGCCGGGCACCAGGCCGATCCGGGCGAAGCGCGCGACATGCGGCGCATCGGCGGGCGCGGGCGGGTTCTGCCTCATCAGTTGCGCGAGCAGGGTGAAGTATTCCACCGCGCTCATGCGGTTCACCTGCTCGCGCACCGCGGTGCGCATGTCGATCGCGGGGTCCACGCGGCCCGGCGGCGGGGTGTAGGGCCGGCCATAGGCGCTGAGCGGCACCAACGAGACCTGGTCCTGCAGGGCGTGCACCTCGCGGTAATCCTCGGGCGTGCCGGTGCAGTAGATGCGACCCAGCAGCCAGACGATGTTGGTGCGCGACTTGTACTCGGTCACACCCGCCGGCAGCGTGCCGCTCCAGCCCGGGCCGGTGATGGCATAGACCTGCGGCCCGGTGCCGGTGGTGCGCTTGCCCGGCACCTGGAACACGTTGGTCCAGCCATCGAGCAGCGGGAACAGCGCATAGCGCCCCTTCATGTCGGGCAGGGAGAGCACCATCGGCTCCCGCCCCACATCGAAGAAGGAGGTGGTGTAGAGCGTGTCGGCATTGGGCGCCGTCACGTCGCGGAAGCTGGAATTGGGGTATTCGCGAAGCTTGATGACGTGCCCCATCGGCCCGCGCGTGCCGGCGACCTGCGCGACATTGGTGATGATGCGGCGCGTCATCTCCATCGTGACCAGCGGGTAGCCGTAGACATAGGCCTCGCTCGCCAGCCAGAAATCCTCGATGCCCTCAAACAGGCGCAGGCCCTCGGCCAGGGCGCCGGTGGGGAGCAGGCCTCCGGTCATCAGGCCACCACCTGCCAGGCCCATGCCGGCAAGCGCTGAGCGGCGTGACATCGTCATGATCTTGTCCTTCCTGGTCCCGGCGAAGGAGCGGGGCGCTGGCCGGGCCTCGCCCTGGACGGTGTTGCCTGTGACTTCACCCAGCCACATCTTGCAAAAACATGGATGAAGGGCACCAGGGGAGATTCATGTCGTGTTCGCCATGGGGCCGCCCGCGCCTCAACGCGGAAACAGGAAGACGAGCTGGAAGCGGATCTGCCAGGAGGGCGCGTCATCCGGCCGGATGACGTTGTAGTAGGCGCCCAGATTGGCGTTCATCGCCTGGCCCGAGACACGGAACACCTGCCCCACCGCCAGGCCCACCGGCACCGTCCAGCGCTGGCCGGCCGGGGCCAGCCAATCCGCGGTGATGAGGGGCTGGGTGGAGAGATAGGTCCCTGGCGAAGCCCGGAAATTGTAGTTGATCAGCGGCTGGACGGTGAAGGTGTTGTAGGCGTTGTGCGGCCCGCCGCCGAAGGACCAGACATTGTTGATGAGCGTGCCGACCACCCAGGGCCCGCCCATCGCCAGCATGATCCCTGACGGCCCCGCCCCCCAGACATTGCTGCCCAGCGCCTTGTCGGTCGTGGTGGGAGACTGCACCAGCACGCCCGCGCCCCAGCCGATCCCATCCGTCCGCTCCGCGGGGGAGAGGAAGAGCGAGGTCTGCAAGGCGCCCAAGCCAAAGCTGCCGGACTGGCCGGGCATGGCGCCCGGCTGCGACGTGACGGGCAGGACACTGCGGGTGATCAGGTTCCAATCCGCATTCAGCTCGAAGGGCAGGACGGGCTGGATGTTGAGGATGTTCTGCGTGCCCTGGCGCGCCCCCACATCGAAGTTCGTGTTGTTCTGGAAGGGCACGCTGTACATGTTGGCCAGCGGGTTCTGCGCCTTGCGCGCCAGCGCGCCCAGGCCATGCGGATCATGCGCCGGGCCGATGGGCGCCGGCCCCGTTTGCGCAACCGCCGGCGCGGCTGCGGCCAGCAGCGCGGCCACGGCCGTCGCGCGCAGACAGGCGATGCAACGCCTCATGCCGGAGGGGTCGCGCCGCAAGGCTCAGCCGCGCAGCGCGGCGCCGAAGCGGGCATAGCCGTCGCGGATGGCGCGCGTATAGGCCTCGGCGTCCAGGAAGTCCGGCACGGCATAGATGCGGCGCAGCGCCTCGATGAAGGCGGGGTCCTGCGTGGTCTCGCGGATGATCTCCTGCCACCAGAGCACAGCGGGGCGAGGGATGCCGGGCGGGCCGACCACGCCATAGGCGACGGCGTCCGAGAGCGGGTAGCCGAGCTCGCGGAAGGTCGGCACCTCCGGATGGCCGGGCACCTTGTTGGGGCCGGTTTCCGCCAGCAGCCGCACTGCGCCCTGCGCGAGCAGCGGCCCGAAATCGGCCGAGGCGACGGCATCAATATGACCACCCATCATGGAAGCGATGGCCTCCGCCCCACCGCGGAAGGGCACGGTGCTGGTCTGCACGCGCTCCTGCCGGAAGGCCGCTTCCACCATCACCTCGGCGAAGCCGCGCAAGCCGGTGGTGCCCCAGGAGAGCTTGCCGGGATTGGCGCGCGCATAGGCCAGCAGGTCGGCCCAGCTGCGCAGCGGGCTGTCGGTCTTCACATATACCGCGAGCGGATGCCCGCTGATCTGACCGAGGCCGGTGAGTTGGCGCGGGTCATAGCCCAGCTGCTGCTGCTGCGGGATGATCCAGAGCGCGCTGACCGAGCCGAGTGCCACCTGCGTGCCATCCGGCGCCGCGCGCGCGATGCGGTCCAGCGAGAGGGCGCTGCCGGCGCCGGGGCGGAAATCCACCACGGTCTGCACCCCGCGCTTGGCGCGCGCGGATTCCGAGAGCTGCCGCATCACCATGTCACCCACGCCGCCCGGCGCGAAGCCGACCGTGAGCGTCAGCGTGCGGTTGCCGGGGAAGGCCTCCTGCGCATGGATCGCGGGGGCGGCCAGGCTGCCGGCGAGGATCAGGGCGGTTCTGCGCTTCATGCTCTCTCTCCGTGGCGTCAACGATGGGCGGGCGGATGCCCGTTCTCGGCCAGCCATTTGCTGTGCGTGGCCAGGCGCGGATTGTAGGGGCGCTCCTGGAAATAGGGCAGCAGCGGGCGGAAGCGGTCGAGGATGCTGCGGAGCTCGTGGACGGGCGTCTCGTGCAGATCCACGCGCAGGTCGAGATAGCTGAAGGGCTCGTCGGCGTAGATCAGCATGGCGGAGGAATTGAGTGGCTTGTGCTCGCCCCCCGCATCGCGCCCGGCTTCCAGGGCGAGCATGAGCCGCAGCTCGATGGGCTCGGGCTCGCTGGCGGTCAGGGAGGCGGCGATGGCCGGGACCACGCCGTCATTGGCCAGCGCATTGCCCATGGCGACGAAGCCGGCGCCGAGGATATGCGCGGCATGCACGCCATTGCCCGCGCCGGTGAAACCCGCCGCGTGGCCATAGGCATCCACCACGCCGATCTGGCGCAAATCGCGCTCCGGATCGCCCGTCGCCAACTCCTCCACCACCTTGGGCGCGTGCAGTCCAAGCCCGATAAGGCGTGCACAGGCGAGGGTGAGGCGCGGATCAGCGATGGCCTGCACGCCGGCCGCGCCCATGCGCGGGACGACGACAGGGCAGCGATTGCCGACAGCGATGGAACTGGTGGCCATCGCCACGCCCAGCATCTTGCTGCGCGGGCAGCGGACAACGGCGGTGAAGGTCATGGGCCTGTCACTCCTTCTCGGGCGCGTGCATGCCGCCGCCGCCCGGCATCTCGACGATAAGCCGGTCACCCGCCGGAATCACCTGGAAACCCTTGGCCTTGAGCATGGCGCCGGAAGCGAGCCGCACCACGCCGCGCGCGCCATCCGCGCCGCCATGCCGGCCGCGGGCCGGGTGATGCACGCGCTCGAAGGTCGCGAAGATGCCGAAGGCCTCGCCATGGCGATGCGCCACTTCCATGATCTGCCCATCGCCACCACGGTACTTGCCCGCGCCACCGGAATCATCCCGCAGATCCTTCCGCCAGACCACGATGGGGGCGACGGTTTCGGTCACCTCCACCGGCACGTTCTTCACGCCCGAAGGATAGGGCGTGGCCGACAACCCATCCTGCGCGGGGCGCGCGCCGGCGCCGCCCGAATGGAACATGGTCACCATGAAGGGGCGCGGCGTGGCGCCCGTCAGCCCTTGCCCCGCGCCGAGCTTGAGGTTCCACAGGTTCGACGTGCCCTCCGCCGGCACGCGGCCCGGCAGTGCCTGGTCCAGCGCGCCGAACACCACATCGGGCAGCATGTGCCCCATGGTGCTGCGCGCATTCACCGCGGCGGGCGAGAGCGCATTGAGGATGCTGCCCTCCGGCGCCGTCACGCGGATCAGATCCAGCGTGCCGGCATTGTTCGGGATCTCGGGGCCGATGATGCAGCGGATGCCGAAGGCCGTGTAGGCATCGGTGTAGCAGAGCGGGCAATTGATGCCGTAGCCGCTCTGCGCGGAGGTCCCGGCATAGTCCACGGCGATGTGGTCCTCGGCGATGGTGAGCGTGGCGTGGAGATCAATCGGCGCCTCCATGCCGTCAATCCGCATGTGGCTGGTCCAGCGCCCTTTCGGCAGCTTCGCGATCTCCGCGAGCATCGCGGCCTCGGAGCGGGCGATGATGTGGGCGCCGAGCATTTCCAGATCGTCCAGCCCGTTCTCGGCCAGCATGCCAGCGAGCCGGCGCTCGCCCGTCTCGTTGCAGGCCATGAGGGCGTAGAGGTCGCCTTCCACCTGCACGGGTTCGCGGACATTCACACGGATGAGGTTGACCAGCCAGGGGTCCACCACGCCCTCGCGCGCCAGCGGCATGATGGGGATGCGCAAGCCCTCATGGAACACCTGCCGCCCATCGGGCGAGAGGCCGATGCCGCCGATATCCACCACATGCACGGTGCAGGAAAACAGCCCGACCAGCTTGCCCTTGTGGAAGGCGGGGGAGGTCACGACCACGTCATAGAGATGGCCGGTGCCCTGCCACGGGTCATTGGTGATGTAGTGGTCGCCCGCCTTCATCGTCGCGGCGGGAATGGCCGCGAGGAAGTGCTTTACGCTGCGCGCCATGGAATTCACATGGCCGGGCGTGCCGGTGACGGCCTGGGCCAGCATGCGGCCCTCCACGTCGAAGACGCCGGCCGAGATATCGCCCGCCTCGCGCGCGCTGGTGGAGAAGGCGGTGCGGACCAGGGTGCGGGCCTGCTCCTCCACCACGGAGAGCAGGCGGTTCCACATCACCTGCAGGCGGATGTCGTTCATCGCGTATGCTCCAGCACGATCTGCTCGGCCGCGTTGATGGAGGCGGACCAGCCGGCGGGGACCACGGTGGTGGTCTCATCCTCGATGATGAGGGCGGGGCCTGGCAGGGTGGCACCCGGTGCCAGCGCATCGCGCACATGGATGGCCGCGGTGCCGGAGAGGCCCGTGGCCGGGTCCACCAGTGCGCGCTGTTGCGCGGCAGCGGGGGCGGCGTGCGCGGCGGTCCCGCCGAGGCGCACCGGCGGCGCCACGGGGCGCGAGAGCGCCAGCGCCCAGGTCATCACCTCCGGCTGAAGCCCCGGAATGGCGCGGCCGAAAATCCCGCGATAGGCGGCAGTGAAGGCCTCCTGCAAGGCCTCGGCGGTGAGGCCGGATGTGATCGGCACCGCGATCTCATGGCCCTGGCCGCGATAGCGCATGAAGGCGGTGCGCGCCTCCACCAGGCCTTCGCGCGGCGCGGCTTGCAGCACGACCGCTTCGGCCTCCAGCCGCATCTCGGCGAACATGGATTCCAACGCCGCGGCGTCCATCGCATCGAGCCGCGTGTAGCGCGTGCGCACCACCTCGAAGCCGATCGGCGCCTGCAGGAAACCATGCGCGGAACCGACGCCCGCGCCACGCGGCACCAGCACGCGCGTGATGCCAAGCTTCTGCGCGAGGCGGGCGGCATGCAGGGGGGCGGCGCCACCAAAGGCGATCATGGTGCGCCCGGCCGTATCCTCGCCATTCTCGACGGCGTGAACACGCGCGGCACTCGCCATCGTCTCGTCCACGATCTCCGCCACACCGACCGGCGCATCGGTGCCGAGCGGCGCAAAGGCATTGCGTGCCGCGCCCTCATCCAATGGGATGGTGCCGCCAGCGAACATCTTGGGGTCCAAGCGGCCCAGCAGCAGGTCGGCATCGGTCACTGTCGGCGCCGCGCCGCCCAGGCCATAGCAGGCCGGGCCGGGCGCGCTGCCGGCGGAATCCGGCCCGATCTGGATGCGGCCCAGCCCGTCCCGCCGCGCGATGGAGCCGCCGCCCGCGCCGATCTCCACCAGCTCGATCACCGGGATGCGGATGGGCAATCCGCTGCCCTGCACGAAGCGATAGGCGCGCGCCACCTCGAAGCTGCGCGCCATGTGGAAACGCCCATGGTCAATCAGTGTGAGCTTCGCCGTGGTGCCACCCATGTCAAAGGCGAGCACGCGCTCCAGACCATTCTGCGCGGCCACGTGGCGCGCGAGGATAGCGCCACCGGCCGGCCCGCTCTCCACGAGGCGCACCGGAAAGCGCCGCGCGGCCCCCACGGTGCAAAGCCCACCGGAAGACATCATCATCAGCACGGGGGCGGCGATGCCCAGCGCGCACAAGCCATCCTCCAGCCGCGCCAGGTAGCCATCCATCAAGGGCCGCACATAGGCATTGGCGAGGGTGGTGCTGGCGCGGTCATATTCGCGCACCTCGGGGCAGACCTCGCAGGAGAGCGAGAGGGAGACGCCCGGCAGAAGTGCGGCGAGGATCTCAGCCGCGCGGCGCTCATGCACGTCATTCGTGAAGCTGTGCAGGAAGCAGATGGCGAGTGCTGCGACACCATCGGCACGGGCCTGTTCCGCCACGCCCTGCAGCGCCGCCTCGTCCAGCGGCAGCAGCACGCCGCCATCCGCCGCGATGCGCTCCGGCACGGTGTAGCGCAGCGCGCGCGGGGCAAGCGGCGCGGGCCGCTCCATCGTCAGGTCGTATTGCGCGAAGCGGTGCTCATAGGCGATCTCCACGCTGTCGCGGAAACCCTGCGTGGTGAGCAACGCGGTGCAGGCGCCCTTGCGCTCGATCAGCGCATTGGTGGCAAGCGTGGTGCCATGCAGCACAAGCGACAGCGAGCCGGGCGAGACGCCGGCCGCCGCCAGCAGCAGCCCCGCCCCTTCCAGCACCGCGCGCTCAGGCGCATCGGCGCTGGTGAGCAGCTTGTGGGAATGGGTGCGCTGCGGCGTCTCAAGGACAAGGTCGGTGAAGGTGCCGCCGATATCCACGGCGAGGCGATGGGCCGGCTGCAAATCTAGTCTCCGATCCTGATGTTCCCGGTCCGCACCACCCGCCCCCAGGTCTCGGTATCGGCGCGCAGAAAGGCGAGGTATTCGGCGCGCGAGAGGGTGGCGGGGTGCAGCCCGGCCTCGTCGAAGCGGCGCTTCGTGTCGGGCTCGGCCATCACGCGCAGCACCTGGGCGTTGATGGCGTCGAGCAGCGCATCGGGCGTGCCGGCGGGCGCGGCCAGGCCGTACCAGTTCTCCGCGACATAGCCGGGCACCGCCTCGATGGCGGCGGGCGTATTGAGCAGGAGCGGCCAGCGCTCGGGCGAGGTCACGGCCATGGCGCGCGCCTGGCCGCCCTGGATGAGCCCGAGTGTCGCGGGGTCGCCGTAATAGGCATCCACCACGCGGGCCGCGAGGTCGTTCAGCGCGGGGCCGGTGCCGCGATAGGGCACATGCTCGATCGAGACGCCGGCGAGCTGGTTGAACAGCTCACCCGCCAGATGCTGGCTCGTGCCCGGCCCGCCGCTTGCGTAGCGCAGCCCACCGCGGCGGGCGAGGACGAGGAACTCGGCCAGGTTCGCCGCCGGCAGGTCGGACCGCACGGCCAGGATGAACGGCATCCGCACCAGCCGCGTGATGTGCCCGAGGCCGAGCGCGTCATAGGGCAGCCGCCGCAGATGCGGCCCGGCGGTGATGGTGCCGGCCCCGGTGAGCGAGAGGGTGTAGCCATCCGGTGCCGCGCGGGACATCGCCTCCACGCCGATCACGCCGCCCGCGCCACCGCGATTTTCGACCACCACCGTCTGCCCCACGGCGCGCCCCAGCGGCTCGGCCAGCAGGCGGGCGGTCAGGTCCACGCCGCCGCCCGGCGGGAAGGGCGCGATGAGGCGGATCGGACGGCTGGGCCAGGCGGGCGCCTGCGCGCCGGCGAGGGAGGGCGCGATGGCCGGCGCGGCGAGGAGCGCGGCGAGGCTGCGGCGGCGGAGGAGATGGGGCATGGCTCAGCGTCCTGGCATGGTGAGGCCGGGCGGCGGCAGGGCGGTGCCGCGCGGCATGCCCCCGGCGCCGATCTGGGCCGGCGGCGGCAATTGCAGGTCCTGGTAGCCGGCGGGGCGCTGGAACCGCGCCGCCTGCTGCGGGCCAAAGCTGATCTGCGTCGCCTCCAGCAGCCCGGGCACCGGGCCCGTGCCGGCGCGGGAGAGGGTCTCGCTGCGCAGCATCACGCCATCGGCCGTCAGGCAGATGCGGGCCGCCTGGCCCTGCTCCTCCACGCGCCAGTTCACGCAATCCGTGTTGGCGATGCGCGCGGGGCCTTCGCGGCTGAAACGCGCCTCGGCACTGGGCGCCATGCGGGCGGCGATGGGCGTGGCGGGCATGTCGAGGACCATGCGCTGGGCCTCCATCGCCATGAAGGCGGTGCCGGCACCCATGTCGAGTACGATCCAGCCCTGGCCGCCCGGCATGTCCATCCGCATCAGGCGGCGGGCGGCGAGCCAGGACATGCGCATTTCGCCCGGCGGCGCGCCCTCGGCGACGACGCGGTAGGTGACGGCGACATCGCGCGAGGGCGTGAGGGTGGGGCGCTCCTGCGCCGCGGCCGGGGCGAGCAAGCCGACAGCCATGAGGAGGAAAAGGGGCGACGCGGGCTTCATGAACCAGCCTTCCAGGGAGGAAGGGGGAGCGTCCGCCCGCGGCACCGCCGGGTCAACACCCGGCCGCGGGGGCCGGGTGTTGTTCACGCTCAGAACCGGAAGGCGATCGAGGCCAGGGCGCGGGCGCTGCAGATGTTCTGCGCCGTGCCGTAGATGCAGTCCTGCTTGCTGATCGAGGTGTCGTAGTAGCCGACGCTCGCGACGATGGTGCCGATATTGGTGACGGGGAATTCGCGGGTCACGGCGATGGACCACCACGCATAATCCGGCGTGCCGAAGACGGCGTTGCGCTGGATCCACTGGTATCCGATGCGGCCGCCGAGCGTGAGGTCCCAGACGCCGGTCTTCCAGTCGGCGCCGCCCTCGACGTAGAAGCCATTGCCCGAACGGCCGAAGAAGTTGGGCGAATAGTTGAAGGCGCCCAGCAGGTTCACCGGGCCGATCTCATAGGTGGCCTTGGCGTAGATTTCGGCATAGTCGAGCACGGGTGAAACGCCGTTCGGCGGCCGGTTGTAGCCGGGATAGAGGTAGCCGATGCCGCCGAAATCGAGGTTCACCCCGCCGAGCGTGACGCGATAACCGCCATAGGCGTCCACCTCCTGGCGCGCATCGAAGCCCTGGAAGTTCACGTTCGAGATGAAGCCGCCGACATAGACGCCACTGCTATGCACCACCTCCGACGCCGCCTGGTAGGCCATGCGGGAACGGGTCTGGCTGATGCCGCGGAACAGGTAGTCGCTGGCATAGGTGCCCGTTGTGGTCACCGTGAGACCGGTCTCACCGATGGCAATCTGGGCCTGCACCGGCTGAGCCAGGGAAACACCGGCGACCGCCGCCATGGCAAAGAGGATGTTGCGCATATTCAATGATCCCTGATGTACACCGCAGGTTTGCGTTGCAACATAAAGGCAAGAATTGCGCGGGATTGGCAAGACAATAGCCCATAAATTGGGCGATGTGTTGCATAGAGAACACGTAAAGAGTGGTCTGCCTCAAAAATAGGCGGAAATCCGGCGCTACACGCGAAGATCGAGCAGCGAGCCGCGTGGCAGGGGCTTGGTCGGCGCAGGCGGCACGGCTTCCAGGCGACGTTGAGCGACCTGCTCGGCCGGGAAGGGGGCGCCCTCCCCTGGCATCTGGCGGCGGACGCCGCTGGCCTCGGTCACCGGGCGCTCGGCCAGGCGGTTTTGCGGTGCGACCTCCTTGGTGAAGGCCGCGAGGGAGTTCGTGGTGATCATGCGCACCACTTGCCACCGCAAGGATGAAGGCTTTCTGAAGACGCGCCCGGATTCCGCGGCGCTTCGACCCGTGGCGGCAGCGATGAGACGGTTGGTGATCATGCCCGGGAGGATGCGCCCCCGGGCCGTTAACACTCCAGCAACCTATGGATGTATCGTGAAGATCACTCGACGCGGATGTTCTTCTCGTTCACCAGCTGCCCCCATTGCACGCGCTCCTGCGCCGCGAAGGCGGCCAGTTCCTGCGGCGTCGAGGGCTCGGGCGCGCCCGCCTGCTGCCGGAAGACGGCGAGCGTCTGCTCATTGCGCATGCCCTCACGCACCGCGGCATTGAGGCGCGCGATGATCGGCGCAGGCGTACGGGCCGGCGCGTAAAGCGCGAGCCAGAGGCCGGTCGCCAGCGGCACGCCGAGTTCGGTCAGCGTCGGCACATTGGGCGTCAGCTCGATGCGCGAGGGGTGCGCCAGCGCCAGGATGCGGGCACGGTTGTCCACCGCCAGGCTGTTGGCGCCGCCCACCGGCAGCATCATGGAATCCACTTGGCCCGAGGCGACGGCCTGCATGCCCGGCGCCTGCGCGGCGAAGGGGACGTGCAGCTTCTCGAAGCGCTCGGCCCGCGCCACGAACTCGAAGGCGAGATGCGAGGAGGAACCGACCCCCCAGGAGGCATGGCTGAGCCGCCCCGCCTCGCGCCGCGCCTCGCGGATGAAGCTGGCGTAATCCGTGATCTCGCGGCGATGCGCGCCCACCATCAGGGCAAAGGGCACGCGCGTGATCATGGAAATCGGCGCGAAGTCATTCTCGTCGCTGTAGGGGACCGAGCGGAAGGTCGAGCGGTTGATGGCGAAGGTGTCGGTGATGCCCATCGTGATGGTGGTGCCGTCCGGCGCCGCGCGGGCGGCAACCAGCGTGCCGACCGTGCCATTGGCGCCCGGCCGGTTCTCGACCACGACCGGCTGCCCCAGCGCGCCCTGCAACCCCACCGCCATGCCGCGGCTGATGACATCGGTGATGCCGCCGGCCGCGTAAGGCACGATGATGCGGATCGGCCGGTCCGGCCAATTGGCGGGCAGTGCCGGTTGAGCCAGGGCGGAATTGCCGGCAAGCAAGCCGGTGGCGCCGGCGGCCAGCAGGCCGCGACGGGAAGTCGGGATCATGGATGTCTCCAGGGTGGATTATTTGTTAACCAGAAGTCATGTAGAAATTTTCATATTCCGACGCAAGAGGATTTCGACGGCGTCACGAATCATGATCCTGGACGGGCCGCATGCCTGATTTCAGCCTGGAGCAGGCGGCGGGCGGCCTCGTCGCCGGGCTGGACGAGGCCGGGCGTGGGCCATTGGCGGGCCCGGTCATCGCCGCCGCCGTCCTCTTCCTCCGCCCCTGCCCCGCGCCGCTGGCCGCCCTGCTGGATGACAGCAAGCGCCTTTCCCCGGCCGCCCGGCTCCACGCCGCCCTGGCGCTGCGCGACGCCCAGCGCCAGGGCATCCTGGCCATGGCGCTGGGTGGCGCCTCGGCCGCCGAGATCGGGCGCATCAATATCCTTGCCGCCTCGCTGCTCGCGATGCGGCGCGCCCTGCTGCAACTGCCCGTGGCGCCGCAGCTCGCGCTGGTGGATGGCAACCGCCCGCCGGTGCTCCCCTGCCCCGTGCAATGCGTGGTGGGCGGCGACGGGCTGAGCCTTTCCATCGCCGCCGCCTCCATCCTGGCCAAGACGCTGCGTGACGCCGGCATGGCGCGGCTGGATGCGCGCTGGCCCGCCTATGGCTTCGCCCGGCACCAGGGCTACGCCACGCTCCAGCACCGGCAGGCGCTGCTGGAGCATGGCCCTACGCCGCATCACCGGCGCGGCTTTGCCCCCGTCGAGGAGGCCTGGGCACGGCACCGCTGTTGACGGCGCGACTCCGCGTCGCGCATGGTCAGGCCTCCGATTCGCGAAGGAACTTCCCGCCTTGGGCGCTGGTCTCGATATACCGCTCGACAGGATCCTGCTGGGCGACTGCATCGAGACGCTGCGCAGCCTGCCGCCGGCCTCGGTGCATGCCGTCTTCGCGGACCCGCCGTACAACCTGCAACTGCGCGGCACGCTGCACCGCCCGGACCACAGCCTGGTGGATGCGGTGGATGACGACTGGGACCGCTTCACCGATTTCGCCGCCTATGACGCCTTCACGCGCGAATGGCTCACCGAATGCCGCCGCGTGCTGCGCAAGGATGGCGCGCTCTGGGTCATCGGCAGCTACCACAACGTCTTCCGCCTCGGCACCGCGCTGCAGGATCTCGGCTTCTGGATCCTGAACGACGTCATCTGGCGCAAGGCCAACCCGATGCCGAATTTCCGTGGCCGGCGCTTCACCAACGCGCATGAGACGCTGATCTGGGCCGCCCAGAGCGAGGATGCGAAGTATCGCTTCAACTATGCCGCGATGAAGGCGCTGAACGACGATCTGCAGATGCGCAGCGACTGGTACATCCCGCTCTGCACCGGGAATGAACGCCTGCGCGACGAGGCCGGCAACAAGCTGCACCCGACGCAGAAGCCCGAGGCGCTGCTGCATCGGGTCATCCTTTCCTGCACGCAGAAGGGGGATGTGATCCTCGACCCCTTCAGCGGCTCGGGCACCACGGCGGCGGTCGCCAAGCGCCTCGGCCGGCGCTTCATCGGCATCGAGCGCGACCCCGGCTATGCCGCCGCCGCCGAGCGACGGATCGCGGCCATCCAGCCGCTTGGCGATGTCGAGACCATGCCGACGCCCACGCGCAAGGAGCAGCCGCGCATCGCCTTCGGCAGCCTGGTCGAGCGCGGGCTGGTCACGCCTGGCGCCACCCTCACCGACCGCCACCGCCGCTGGGCCGCGCAGGTCTTCGCCGATGGCACCATCGCCTGCGGCACGGCGCGCGGCTCCATCCATGGCGTGGGGGCCGCGGTGCAGGAGGCACCCTCCTGCAATGGCTGGACCTTCTGGCACCTGGTGCAGGGCGATGGCTCGCTGAAGCTGCTCGACATCTTCCGCACCGAGCTTTCGGGGTGAAGCTCCATGCCGGCTGGTTCCCCGGCCTCGTCGGGGACATCGCCGCGCTGCATGCGCGGCACTACGCCGCGAGCCATGGCTTCGGCGCCGTCTTCGAGGCCAAGGTGGCGCGGGAACTGGGCGCATTCCTGACCAAGCCCCCGGCGCCGGGCGATTTCTTCCGCGCGGTGGAACAGGATGGCCGGGCGCTCGGTTCCATCGCGCTGGAGGATGAGGGCGATGGCCTCGGCCATCTGCGCTGGTTCATCCTGGACGGGGCGCTGCGCGGCAGCGGCCTCGGCCGGAAGTTGCTCGCGGAGGCGCTGGACCATGCGCGGGCGCAGGGCATCGGCCGCGTCTATCTCTGGACGCTGGACGGCCTGCCAGCGGCCGCCCGCCTCTATGCCGAGGCGGCCTTCGTGGAGGTGGAGCGCCTGACCGCCACCCAATGGGGCAAGGCGGTCACGGAACTCAGGCTCGAGTGGTCCTGAGCCTCAGACCCGCATCGGCATGAGGACGTAGAGCGCGTCGTCATCCGCCGCGTCCTGCACCACGGTCGGCGCGCTGCCATCGGAGAATTTGAAGCGCAGCGTCTCGCCCACCTGTTCCGTGATGTCGTTCAGGTAGCGCGCCTGGAAGCCGATCTCGATGGGCGAGGAGCCATAGGTCACCAGCCCCTCATCCAACTCCTCGCGCGCTTCGCCCTGCTCGGCGCTGGAGGCGGTGAGCAGCAGGTTGTCGCTGGAGATGCTGAGCTTCACCGGGCGCGAACGCTCGCTGGAAATCGCAGCCACACGGCCGACGGCCTGGGCGAAGGCCTGGGTGCCGACTTCCATCACCTTGTCGTTGTTGCGGGGGATCACGCGCTCATAATCCGGGAAGGTGCCGTCGATCAGCTTGCTGGTCAGGGTCACGGTGCCGACGCGAAAGCTGATCTTGGTGTCGGAGAGGCGGAACTCGATCTCGTCGCGCGTCTCTTCCGCAAGCTTGTTCAGCTCGTTCACAGTCTTGCGCGGGATGATCACGCCCGGCATGGCCGAGGCGCCGTCCGGCACATCTGTCTCGACGCGCGCCAGGCGGTGGCCGTCGGTCGCCGCCGCGCGCAGCTTCCGGCCCGAGGCATCCTCGGCGACGTGCAGATAGATCCCGTTCAGGTAGTAGCGGGTTTCCTCGGTGCTGATGGCGAAGCGCGTGCGGGCGATCATGCCGCGCAGCTTGGCCGCTTCCAGCTTGAACTGGTGCGGCAGCGCGCCCTCGGTCATCGAGGGGAAGTCTTCCACCGGCAGCACGGGCAGGCTGGTGCTGAAGCGGCCGGCGCGCAGCGTCAGGGGCGCGTCGCCGCCCTTGTGGTCGAGCTCGACCGTCGCGCCATCGGGCAGCTTGCGGACGATTTCATAGAGGGTCGCGGCGGGGGCGGTGGTGCGGCCGGGGCGGGCCACCTGCACGCCGGGCACTTCCTCGACAATGGCGATTTCCATGTCGGTCGCGGTCAGGCGCAACGTGCCTTCCTTCGCGTCCAGCAGGATGTTGGCGAGGATGGGGATGGTGTTCCGGCGCTCGACCACGGATTGCGTGTGCCCGAGGGCCTTGAGCAGGATGGCGCGCTCGACGCTGAACTTCATCTCTCCCGGTCCCTTGCTGTCCGAAGGCGCGAATCGCCGCGCAATACGGGGATTTCTGTAGCATCCCGGCTGGCGCGGTCAAAGCGAGGGTGCAGGGAACTCGTTCCCTGCTGGGGTCTGAGGGGCAAAGCCCCTCACATCTCCAGCATCTTCCTGAGCAAGGTGACGTCCTCGGCGAAAGCCGGGTCTTCGGCCATCAGCTCCGTGATCTTGTTCACCGCGTGCAACACGGTGGTGTGGTCCCGGTTCCCAAACCGCCGGCCGATCTCGGGCAGCGAGCGGGAGGTGAGCTGCTTCGCCAGATACATCGCCACCTGCCGCGGCCGGGCGACGGCGCGGGAGCGGCGGGCCGAGGCCATCTCGGTCAGGCGGATATTGTAGTGCTCGGCCACCTTGCGCTGGATGTCGTCGATCGACAGGCGCTTGTCATGCGCGCGCAGGATGTCGGAGAGCACTTCCGGCACGGATTCCAGCGTGACCGGGCGGCCGAAGAGCTTGGCATGCGCGACCACCCGGTTCAGCGCGCCCTCGAGGTCGCGGACATTGGAGGCGATCTTGCGGGCCAGCAGCTCCTGCACGCGGGGTGGCACCTCGACGCCCGAGATGGTGGCCTTGGACTGCAGGATGGAGAGGCGCAACTCATAGGTGGTCGCGTGCAGGTCGGCCACGATGCCGCCGGAGAGGCGGGTGCGCAGCCGGTCCTCGATGCCGGAGAGGTCATTCGGCGCCTTGTCCGCGGAGATGATGATCTGCTTGCCGGCATCAATCAGCGCGTTGAAGGTGTGGAAGAATTCCTCCTGCGTGTTGTCCTTGCCGATCAGGAACTGCAGATCATCCACCATCAGCACATGGACCGAGCGCAGCTGCGTCTTGAATTCCATGGTGTTGTGGCTGCGCAGGGCCGCGATGAAGCGGTACATGAACTTCTCAGCCGACATGTAGGCGACGGAGAGGCCCGGGTCCCGCTCCCGCAGGGACCACGCGATGGCGTGCATCAGATGCGTCTTGCCCAGCCCCACGCCGCCATAGAGAAACAGCGGGTTGAAGCCGGCCTGGGCGGGTTTTTCGGCCACGCGGCGGGCGCAGGCATGGGCGAATTCATTGGGCTTGCCGACGACGAAGCTGTCGAAGGTGAAGCGCGGGTCGAGCGGCACGAGCCAGTCGTTGCGGACAGGCTCGGCGGGCGGGGGCGCCAGGCTCTCGGCCAGGGGCGAGACCTCGGCCGCTTCCTCCTCGATCGCGGGTTTTTCGCCACGGCTGGCGGCCTGCACGCGCAGCTCCACCAGGCGAATTCCGGGCATCTCGGCCTGGCAGAGCGTGCGCAGCCGGTCGCCGTAATGATCGCGCACCCAGTCCCGCAGGAAGCGGGTGGGCAGATGGATGAGGATGGTGTCCGCCTCGACGCCGGCGAGGCTCATCTGCCGCAGCCAGTTCCGGTACTCGACGTCACCCACCTCCTGTCGGAGGCGTGTGCGGACGCGGGCCCAGCAGGCGGCGATCTTTCCGGCGTTGGGCGGGGGGGCCTCGCCCGTATCCTGATCCATCCCTGTCCTCAGTCTCTCAACGCGTTCCTCGGGGGAGGCCGCATATTGGTTGGTCATTGTGAGGGCGGGGCCGCCCGGGTACTGGAACACTAGGAACTTACCGAGGCAACGCGGCAGGAGCGCTGCGACGCTTCAAACGTTACCGCAGGTTTCAGCCGCACATGAAGCCGCGCTCGCAGTAATTATGAAAAACCGCACCAAGTGTGACAAACAAGTCGCTATGCGATTGCGCAATGCACAAGAAAAAGCTCCGCCATGGGGAGATTAAACATCTCCCGGCGGAGCCGTTCCGATTGTCGGTACTTAGAGCGCGCGCTCAGGCAGCGGCGGTGTTCAGCGCCTTGATGCGGGCCGAGAGGCGCGACATCTTCCGCGCCACGGTGTTGCGGTGCAGGACGCCCTTGGTCACCGCCGTCTGCAATTCCGGCTGGGCGGACTGGAACGCCGCCGCGGCCTGCGCCTTGTCCCCGCCGGCGATCGCCAGCTCGACCTTGCGCAGGTAGGTGCGCACGCGCGAGCGGCGCATGCGGTTGCGCTCGGTGCGCTTCTCGGTCTGGCGGATGCGCTTGCGCGCGGAAGCATTGTTGGCCATGGGCGTTGTGATGCGATCGCTGCTGGAGTGAATGACAGGGGCGGAAAGAACCGCCCGAGGAAGCGAGGGTCTAAGCCCCCACCCCCCTCATCGTCAAGACGGGAAGTGCGCCCGCGGGCTCACCGGTTGCGAAAGGCCGGTTTGCGCTTCTCGGCGAAGGCCGACATCCCCTCCTTCTGATCCTCGGTCGCGAAGAGCGAGTAGAAGATCTTGCGCTCGAAGCGCACGCCCTCGGCCAGCGTCGTCTCGAAGGCGCGGTTCACCGCCTCCTTGGCGATCGCGACGGCGGGGCCCGAGAGGCTCGCGATCTTCTCGGCGACCTTCATGGCTTCCGCCATCAGCTGGTCGGTCGGCACCACGCGGGCAACGAGGCCGCTGCGCTCGGCCTCCACCGCATCCATCATCCGCGCGGTCAGCACCAGGTCCATCGCCTTGGCCTTGCCCACCGCGCGCGTCAGCCGCTGCGTGCCACCGGCGCCGGGGATGATGCCGAGGTTGATCTCGGGCTGGCCGAATTTGGCGTTCTCGGCCGCGATGATCATGTCGCACATCATCGCCAGCTCACAGCCGCCGCCCAGCGCGAAGCCGGAGACGGCCGCGATGACGGGCTTCTTGATGGTGGTCACTGCCTCCCAGCGGGCGGTGATGAAATCCTCGAAATAGACGGCGGGGTAGGTGCGGTCCTTCATCTCCTTGATATCGGCGCCGGCGGCGAAGGCCTTTTCGGAACCCGTCAGGATGATGGCGGCGATGGCGGGGTCGGCGTCATAGGCCCGCAGCGCCTCGCCAAGCTCGCCCATCAGGTGATCGCAGAGGGCGTTCAGTGCCTGCGGGCGGTTCAGCCGGATCACGGCGACGGCGCCTTGGGTTTCGGTCAGGATCATCTCATAAGCCATGAACGGCATTCCCTTTGTTGCCGCAGCCGATTCAGACCTTCGGGCCAAGCGGCCCTGCGATCATCGGACGCGGGTCAGCGTTGATGTTTGGCGCAGTAGAAGGTGGATCGGCCGGACTGCACAAGCCGGGTGATCCCGGCGCAACCCGGCGGCCCAGGGCAGCGCTTGCAGGGCTGGCCCGCGCGGTCATAGACGTCGAACCGCTCCTGGAAGACGCCCAATTCGCCATCCGCCCGCACATAGTCGCGCAGGCTGGAGCCGCCCGCCTCGATCGCCTCGGTCAGGACGGAGGTGATGGCGGGCACCAGCCGCTCGGCCCGCGCGCCGGGGATGGTGGCGGCGAGCCGCCGGGGCGAGATGCCCGCGCGGTACAGCGCCTCGCTCACATAGATGTTGCCAAGCCCGGCCACGACCTTCTGGTCCAGCAACGCGGCCTTGATCGGCGTGATCTTGCCGGAGAGCGCCGCCTCCAGCGCCGCCACGGTGAAGCCGGGCTCCAGCGGCTCGGGGCCGAGGCCCGCCAGCAGCTTGTGGCTGTCCTCGGCATCCCGGGAAACCAGGTCCACGCAGCCGAAGCGGCGGGGGTCCACGAAGCCGACGCGCCAGCCGCCCTCGGTCTCCATCACCAGATGCTCATGCGTCTCGGGCGGCTGGTTGTGGCCGCGGGCGTCGCTCGCGATGCCCTGCGGGCCCATCCGGGCCACCACGGCCGCATCCCGGTGCCGCGCCACCATCCGGCCGGACATGCCCAGATGGATCAGCACGCTCTCCCGCCCTTCCAGCCGCATCAGCATGTATTTGCCGCGCCGCCGGAAGCCTTCGACCCGCGCGCCCATGAGCGTGGTGGCCAGCCCGGCCGGGAAGGGCCAGCGCAGGCCGGCGCGGCGCGTCTCGGCCTGGCGGATCACCTGGCCGTCGAGGACGGAAGCGAGGCCGCGCATGACGGTCTCGACCTCGGGCAATTCGGGGATGGCCGCCTCCTCTTTCTCCGGCCCCCCGCATGGCAGATTCGCCCTGTTGCCGCTATACCCGGGGGATGACCGAGAACCCCGAGACCACCGCCGATTTCGGCTTCCGCAGCGTCCCTGCCGAGGACAAGGCCGGGCTGGTGCGCGAAGTCTTCGACAGCGTGGCCCCACGCTATGACGTGATGAACGACCTGATGTCGCTCGGCCTGCACCGGGCCTGGAAGCGGATCTTCGTCAACGCGATCCAGCCCCGCCCGGGCGAGACGCTGCTCGACCTCGCCGGCGGCACGGGGGATATTTCCTTCCTGGCGCTGGAGCGCGGCGCGGGGCGCGTCATCTGCTCGGACATCAATGCCGAGATGCTGTCCGTTGGGCAGTCGCGCGCTTTGAAGAAGGGGTTGGTGCGCGGGCTCTCCTTCCTGTGCGCGGATGCCGAGCACATCCCCCTGCCGGACGCGAGCGTCGAGAAGGTCAGCATGGCCTTCGGCCTGCGCAACTGCACCGACAAGGACGCCGTGCTGCGCGAGGTGCGGCGCGTGCTGCGGCCGGGCGGACGCTTTCATTGCCTGGAGTTCTCGCGCCTCGAAGTGGCGGCGCTCGCGCCGCTCTACGACGCCTGGTCCTTCAAGGCGCTGCCGGCCATCGGCGGGCGCATCGCCCAGGATGCGGAGAGCTACCGCTATCTGGCGGAAAGCATCCGCATGTTCCCCGACCAGGCGACGCTTTCGGCCATGATGACGGCGGCCGGGCTGGAGCGCGTGCAGCACCGCAATCTCTCGGGCGGCATCGTCGCCATCCACACCGGCTGGCGCCTGTGACGCCAGCACCTTCCCGCCCGAAAACCGGAGCCTGACGATGCCGCAAAAAGACCTCCAGGCCCGCATCGAGGCGAGCTTCGCGCAGCAGGGCCTGATGCGCGTGATCGAGGCCCGCATCGCCGAGGTCTCGCCCGGCCGCTGCGTGATCGAGGCGCCCTTCCGCAAGACCATGACGCAGCAGCAGGGCTTTCTCCACGCCGGCGTGCTGACGACGCTGGCCGACAATGCCTGCGGCTATGCCACCCTCTCGCTCCTGCCGGCGGGGCAGGAGGTGCTCACGGCCGAGCTCAAGGTGAACTTTCTCCGCCCCGCGCGCGGCGTGCTGGCGATTGCGCGCGCCGAGGTGCTGAAGCTCGGTCGCACGCTGACGGTGGCGCGGGCCGAGGTCTGGATGCGCGCGGAAGACGGCTCGGAGAGCCTTTGCGCCGCGATGCAGGCGACACTGGTCCCCTCGCTGACCGCCTGATGCTCACGGGCCCCATGCTGACGGGACGGGCCAAGCTGGCGGGGGTGACGGGCTGGCCCGTGGCGCATTCGCGCTCGCCTTTGCTGCATGGCACCTGGATCGCGCGGCACGGGCTGGATGCGGCCTATGTGCCGCTGCCCATCGCGCCCGCGGATTTTGCCGCCGCCGTTCGCGGCCTGGCCGCCGCCGGCTTCCGCGGCATGAACGTCACCATCCCGCACAAGGAAGCCGCCTTCGCGGTGTGTGACGAGGTGCTGCCCCGCGCGCATCGCGCGGGTGCCGTGAACACGCTGGTCTTCCGCGCGGGCCGCATCATCGGCGATTGCACGGATGGCTTCGGCTTCCTCGCCTCCCTGCCCGGCACCGATCCGAAGCGCGGCCCGGCCGTGATCCTGGGCGCGGGTGGCGCCGCGCGCGCCATCGCCGCCGCGCTGCTGGATGCTGGCTGCCCGCATCTGACGCTGGTGAACCGCACGCCCGAGCGCGCCGAGGCGTTGGCCCGCGCGCTGGGCGGGAACATCCATGTCAGCACCACGCCGCCGCTGGAGGGTGCCACGCTGCTGGTGAACACGACCAGCCTCGGCATGGCCGGCCAGCCGCCGCTGGAGCTGGACCTCGCCCCCCTCCCCGATCACGCGGTCGTGGCGGACATCGTCTATGTGCCGCTGGAGACGAAGCTTTTGGCCGCCGCCCGCGCGCGCGGCCTGACCGGCGTGGATGGCTTGGGGATGCTGCTGCACCAGGCGCGGCCCGGCTTTGAGGCCTGGTTCGGCGTGGCGCCCGTGGTGGATGACGAACTGCGCCGCATCGTCGCCGCGGATATCCCGCCGCGATGAGGGTTTGGGGCCTCACCGGCAGCATCGGTATGGGGAAATCCACCGCGGCTGGCACCTTCCAGCGCCTGCGCGTGCCGGTGTTTGACGCCGATGCCGCCGTGCATGCGCTCCAGGCCCGGGGCGGCCGCGCCGTGCGCCCCATCGCGCGCGCCTTCCCCGGCAGCGAGCGCGACGGCGCCACGGACCGCGAGGCACTGCGCCGCGCCGTGCTCGGCCAGCCCGAGGCGCTGAAGCGGCTGGAGCGCATCATCCACCCGCTGGTGCGCGACGAGCAGGCGCGCTTCCTCCGGCGCTGGCGCGGGCGCGGCGCGCCACTCGTCGTGCTGGATATCCCGCTGCTCTTCGAGACGCGGCGGGACCTGCGGGAATTCGACAGGATCATCGTCGTCTCGGCGCCGGCCGCCGTGCAGCGCCAGCGCGTCTTGCGGCGCCCGGGCATGACGGAGGCGCGCCTCGCCGCCATCCTCGCGCGGCAGATGCCCGATGCCGAGAAGCGCCGCCGCGCCGATGTGGTGATCCCGACCGGCCTCTCGCGCCACCACGCCCAGGCCGCCGTCCGACGGCTGATCCAGGAGATGCGCGATGCGTGAAATCGTCCTCGACACCGAGACCACCGGCTTCGAGCCGCTGGAGGGCCACCGCGTGATCGAGGTCGCGGCCATCGAGATCGTGAACCTGATGCCGACGGGCCGCGTCTTCCACACGCTGGTGGACCCCGAGCGCGACGTGCCGCCGGAAGCCACGCGCGTCCACGGCTTCACGCGCGTCGACCTCGAGGGCAAGCCGCGCTTCCCCGACATCGCCGACGCCATGCTGGAATTCCTGGGCGATTCCCCCATCGTCGCGCACAACGCGCCCTTCGACTTCAAGTTCCTGGATGCCGAGTTGTTCCGCGCCAAGCGCCCCACGCTCAACCCCGCCCGCATGGTGGACAGCCTGGCGCTGGCCCGCATCGCCTTCCCCGGCGCGCAGAACAGCCTGGATGCGCTGTGCCGGCGCTACAACATCGATCTCTCGCAGCGCACCACGCACAATGCGCTGCTCGACGTGAAGCTGCTGGCCGAGGTCTATCTGGAGCTGAAGGGTGGGCGGCAGCCGGGCCTCGTTCTCGGTGCGGCCCCCGTGGTGCAGACCATCCTGCGCGAGGCGGGCGCGCCGCGCACCCCGCGCCCGATCGCCACCACGCCCGAGCAGGAGGCCGCCTTCGCAGCCTTCCTCACGAAGGTGAAGGACCCTCTCTGGCTGAAGTGAGCGGCGCCATCGTCGCCTCGCCCGGCGCATGCACGCCCCGCCCGCTGAGCAGCAGCAGCGCACAGCGCGCGAGAATCATGAGGTCCCCGCGCAGGGTGATCGCCTCGACATAGCGCGCATCCCATTCGAGCCGTGCGGGCCAGGGCACGGCATTGCGCCCCGCGGCCTGGGCGAGACCGCACAGCCCCGGGCGAACCGACAGCCGGCGCCTCTCCCGCGCCGTGTAGAGCGGCACGTAGTCGAGCGGCAGAGGGCGTGGGCCGACCAGCGACATGCGCCCCCGCAGCACCAGCCAGAGCTGCGGCAGCTCATCCAGCGCCAGCGCGCGGATGGCACGGCCAAGGCGTGACAGCCGCTCCGCATCGCTGCCCGCGCCCACGGCCATGCTGCGGAACTTCACGAGCTGGAAGGGCACGCCATCCCGCCCTGCGCGCCAGTCCCGGAACAGCACGGGCCGGCCCAGGGCGAGGCGTACCGCCAGCGCCGTTGCCAGCAGCAGCGGCAGCGCCGCGAGCAGCAGCAGCGCCGCTCCCAGAATGTCGAAGCCGCGCTTGCCCCAGCGGCGATAGGCGCCACCCTCAGGCATCGCGCGCCTCCACGCCCAGCGAAAGCGCGAGGCCGAGCGCGAACCACACCATGCGGTTGCCGAGGTCGGTCGAGACCATGGCCGTCATCGCGACGGGCAGGGTCAAGGCCAGGATCAGCGCGGCGCGTTCGGGCGCCACGCGCGGCAAGCGCGACAGGGCCAGCAGCAGCGCCCCCCCGAAGGCGGCGAGCCAGAGCGTGAACCCGATGGCGCCGCCTTCCACCAGCGCCTCGATCGCGTGGTTGTGCGGGTGCAGGCCCCGGTCCTGGCCGACGCCGATGGCGGGCGGAAATCCGCCCGGGCCGAGGCCCGCGACACCCGCCAGGCGCCAGGCCTCGCCCCAGAGGATCTGCCGCGCCGAATCCTGGCCGCCATTGGCGCGAAACAGGCGCTCCAACGTGGCGAGATCCTCGGCCCGCCCGGGATCGAGCAGCAGCAGGCCGAGCCCCGCCGCGCCGCCGGCCGCGACGAGCGCGAGCCAGCCAAGCGCATGCGCCACCTGCCCCACGAGCAGCCAGCGCAGCGCGGGCGCCAGCGCGACCACCGCGCCAAGCTGCAGCAGCGCCGCCCGGCCGCCGGGCAGCAGCACCCCCACCGCCAGCGCCAGCAGCAGCGCCAGCCAGGGAAGCACCCGCCAGCCGCGCGCCGCCGTGGCGTGCAGCGCGACCAGCCCCGCGGCGCAGGCGATGGCGAGGCCCGCCACCTGATACTGCACCCGCACGCGCGATGGATCGGCCCCCACCTGGCCGCCCAGCACCACGGCATCCGTGGACAAGCCCCAGGCGATGGAGGCAGCGACGAAAGCGCCGAGCCCGATCACCGCCGCCGCGAAGACCCGCCGCGCCGCCGGATCGGCGCCGATCAGCAGGCCGAGCAGGAGCATGAGCGGCCCGGCCAGGACGATCTCCGGCAGCCGGTCCGCGACGCCCTCACCCCAGGGGCTCCAGGCGGCGGCCAGCACCCACCAGGCCCAGAGCAGGCCGCAGGCGGCGAGCGGCGGCCCGAGCCCGCGCGCCAGCAGCCAGGCGCGGCCAAGCACCAGCAGCGGCGAGAGCCCCAGCAGCCCGAGCAGCGCCAGGAGCGTGATGTCGAAGGGCAGGGCCGCCACCGCCTGGGTGGATTTCAGCGCGCCGGCGAAATGCAGCACCGCGCCGGCCAGCCCGGCCAGGGCGGCGAAGAGCGGCGCCGTCCTCAGCACGCGCCGTCGCCACCGGGCACGCGCGTCAGCACCGGCTCCTTGCGCGGCGGGGCGGGCTCGGCCGGCCGGCGCCAGCCGGGGGCCACGGGTGCGGCCGGCGCCGGCGCGGGCGACGGCAGCAGCAGGATGCGGCAGGTGACGGCGAGGATCACGGCGCCGGGGATGACGAGGGCCAGCAGCACCAGCAGCAGTGGCCGGTTGGGCACCGAGGGGCGGATCTCCACCATCGGCAGCGAGACCAGGCGCGCCGCCGCCGCTTCATCGGCCGCCACCACCAGCGCGGCGCGCTGCTGCTGGGCCAGCAGGTCATAGAGGCTGTTGCGCAGGAAGAGATCGGGCTCGACGCGCAGCCGCGCCTCCAGCGCCGCGATGCGCCGCCCGGCCAGCTCGGCCAGGGTTTCCCGCACGCGGGTCTCGGCCTGGGCGTGCAGGCGCTGCAGCATCACCAGCGCGGAATCCCGGTCCCGGTGCACCAGTTCCAGCGTCCAGGTGACGGAGGTGAGCGATGGGGTGGCGGCGAAATTGCGTTCCAGAAAGCTCAGCGCGTCATCGGTATCCGCGGTCAGGCGCAGGCCGAGCAGGCGCCGCAGCGGGCCGAGCGGCCAGCCGGCGCGGCGCTCCTCGATCTGCGCCAGCAGCGGCGTCTCCCGCGCCAGCATGGCCGCCGCCTCGGGCGCGCGCAGGGCCACGAGATAGACGGCGAAATTGCCCCCCGGCCGCTGGTCGAGCAGCGAGGGCTGCAGGAAGGGCGAGGGCGTCAGCAGCGAGGAGGTGGCGATTCCGGTGGTTTCCGAGGGCGCCACGATGGCGGCGGCGACGTAGCCGCGCGGCCAGTTCCAGACCAGGGCGGCGGCCAGCGCATAGAGCAGGGCGCAGCAGAGCAGAATGCCCAGGCGCTGGCGCCACACCTCCCTGAGCAATGCCTCCAGCGCCATCCGGCCCTCATGTCTTGCGGTCAGGATGGGCGTGGGAAGACAGGAAATGCAACCTATGGCTTCATAAATTATGGATATGCGTGGTGATGCGGGAGGTCGCCGCCGGGATCCGCGCTTCCAGCACCGGCAGGGGCGAGACCGCCCCATAGGCGAGGCTCTCCATCCCCTGGGTCAGCCGCAGGTCCATGGGTCCGTCCGCCGCAAGGCGGAGCGTGAGGCCCATGCCCGCCACGCCGTCACCGTCCAGGACCCAGTCGCCAGGCGCAAGCCGCCAGCGCAGCACCGCCTGCCGGAACGGGCCTGAGACATGGTCCTCCACGCGCAGCCCATCCGGCGCGGCATGCAACTGGCGCGCATGGCGGCGGCCGCGATGGTCCCGCCACCATCCGCCCGCCGGCAGGGCGCCGGTCGCGGGCCAATGGTGGAACAGGAAGGGGCCGAGGCGCGGCATCTGGTCCTCGCCGTCGAAGGCGATGGTGTTGTGCGCGGCCGCCCCCTGGAAATGGGGCAGCCAGGCGGGCTCGGCCGGGTTGTAGGCGCCGGTCCCGCCATCCCGCAGCAGGTTCTCCGCCTCCCGCCAGAGATCGAGATGCAGCAGGTCGGCATGGCCGGGACGGAAACGCAGCGGGCCCACGCGCAGGATGGCGCGCAGCGGCCCGAAGCGGCGGCCGAGCAGCCCACCCGCCTGCCAGTCCGGCGCCGCCGCCAGCATCGCCTCCGGCACCGCGAGGCCGAGTGCCACGCAGCCCGGATCCTCCGGCCAGCCGGCCGAGGCGCCGCAGAAGATCCGCGCCGCGCGCTCCAGGCTGGCGCGCGCATCCTCCGGCCCCGCCCGGGAGAGATCCGCGACATGCGAGCCATCCTGGTGGCCGATCCGCGGCAGCCGCCCCGTGGCCGGGCAGGCGAGGCGATGGAGCCAGCGCGTCGCCGCCGCCATGCGCCCCAGGGTCAGCGGCACGGCCGGCGGCCCGCCCCACCGGCGGCGAAGCCATTCGGTGCAGGCGACCACGTCCAGCAGCATCCGATGATAGGCCGGGCTGAGCTGTGCGAAACCGCCATCCTCGGCCACGAGCCGGGCGATGGCCGCATCCAGCCGCCGCGCGCCGCGCTGGGCGAGGCGCGCCTCGCCCAGCGCCATGCCGCAAAGCAGCAGGCCGCAGGCCTCGCTGACGGGGTGGTTGTTGTCCTGCGCGCGGGCATAGGCCGGGTTGGCGCCGATGCGCCTGGCCAGCGCGCGCATCGGCGCTTCCGGCGGGGTTACGCCGCCCAGCGCCGCGGCCAGCGCCAGGTGAAGGGCGCGCAAGGCCGCCTCCTGGCCGCAGGCCCAGTTCTTGCCCTGGTAGGGGGGGTGGGCGGCGAACCAGGCCGCGAGCCAATCCGGCATGGCCCGGGCCTCGCCGGCCAGGGCCAGGCGCGGCAATTCGACCCAGCGATTCGCTTCCCAGAGCGGCCGGACATCCGGCCCGGCCATCAGGTCGGCACCCTCCGGCGCCAGCCCCTCGCGCAGGCGCCAGCGGACCCAGGCGCGCGCCCAGGGGCCCCGCCCCAGTAGCGCCCAGGCCACAGGCACTGCCCCCAAACGGCGTGCGGCATCCATTTTTGCAATCCAGAGGCTTGACGAGATGGGGAGGCTTCGCCGCATGGTTGCAAAATATGCATCAAATCATCGCAAAACTGAATTTCCCTGCGGTCTGGTTGATTCAGGGGGGGCCGGCTGCGATGCGGCTGGCCGGCATGCTCGCCCTTGTCCTCGCGGCGTTCCTGCAGCCGTCGCGGGCGCAGAATGCGCCCTCCTCCCTGCTCGGCCCGCCCTCGCTTCCCTCGACCCTGCCCGGCGGCGCCCCGTTGCAGGCCCTGCCACCCAGCGCCCAGCAGGACATTCTCCAGCGCCTGCTGGATGCCGGCGCCGGGCGCCCCCTCGGCAGCCAGAGCCCCACCGCGCCGCAGCCGGCTCCCTTCTCCAGCCTCGGCCTGCCCGCCCCCACCCCGACCGCGACGGAGGAGCCGCTCTCGCCCATCGAGCAGTTCTTCGACAACCGCCGTCCACAGCCCGCCGCCCTTGCCCCCGCCACCCCGGCCGCGCGCATGCCCATGCCGCGCCAGCCGCTGCGGCAATTCGGCTATGAGAGCTTCCGCACCAGCACGCCCGGCGTGCTCGCCGGCCAGGCCTTCGGCCAGCAGCTCAACCAGGCCTCCGGCGCCATCCCGGAGGATTACGTCATCGGCCGCGATGACGAGCTGGTGATCAGCTTCCGCGGCCGTACCAGCCAGGACCTCACCCTGCGCGTCTCGCGCGAGGGGATGCTGCTGCTGCCCAACCTGCCGCCCCTGCCGGCCGCCGACCGCACCCTGCGGGAGCTGCGCGAGGAACTCGGGCGCCGCGCCCAGCGGGAACTGGCCGGCGCCGAGGTCTTCATCTCAGTCCGGCAGATGCGCCAGGTGACGATCTTCGTCGGCGGCGAGGTGCAGCGGCCGGGCATCGTCGCCCTCTCGCCGCTCGCCAACGTGTTCGATGCCCTGGTGGCGGCGCAGGGCGTGCGCAAATCGGGCACGCTGCGCGCCATCCGCGTGGAAGGCCCGCGCGGCCGCCGCGTGCTGGACCTCTATCCCGTGCTCGCCGGCGAGGGCGAACCGCCCGACCTCACGCTGCGCGAGGGCGAGCGCATCCTGGTGCCGCCCATCGGCGGCGTGGTGGCGCTGGGCGGCGAGGTCTCGCGCCCCTCCATCTATGAGCTGCCGCCGGGCAGCGGCTCGGTCCCGCTCGGCACCATGCTGCGCCTCGCGGGGGATGCGCTGCGCCCGTCCGGCAACCGCTTCCTGCTGGAAACCACGGATGGCGAGGGCCGCCGCGCCTTCCGCGAGATCGGCCTGCAATCGCCGCTCCGCCGGGGCGACCTGCTGCTGGTGGAGCCCGGCACGGATGTGCAGGCGCAGAATCTGCGCCTCACCGGCCATGTGGCGCAGCCGATGACGCGCGCGCTGGGCGGCCGGGGTGCCAGCCTGCGCGGCCTGCTGGGCGATGGCCGCATCGTCCGCCCCGACCCCTATGCGCGCATGGCGGTGATCCTGCGCACCGATGCGCGCACGCGCGGCCGCCGCTTCCAGCCCTTCGACCTCTCGGCCGTGCTGGCCGGCCGCGCCGATGTGCACCTGGCCGAGGGCGACGAGGTCATCATCCTCTCGCTGGCCGATGTGCTCTGGCTCTCCAGCCCCACGGTGCAATGGGCGCTGCTGGACGAGACGGAGCGCGGGCGGCTGAACGCGGCCCAGGCGCGCAGCACGCCATCCGCCACGCCGCCACCGCCAGCCGCGAACCTGCTGGCCGGGCTGCCCAACCTCGTCCCCGCGCCAGCACCCGGCATGCCGACCCCGCCGGGTGCCGCGCCCGACCCGTCGCGCGGCCTGGATTGCCCGGCGCTCACGCAGCTCGAGATCGCGGCGCGCTCCTCGCCGCAGCGCTTCGCCCATGCGCGGATCGGCGGCTTCCGCCGGCTGGGCGAGACGCCCTGCCCCCAGGCCTTCATGGACTACCCCGCGCTGCTCACCTTCCTGCTGGACAACGCGATCACGCTGACGGGCGAGGCGCGGCTGCCCGGCCTCTACCCCATCACCAACAATACGGGGCTGGACCAGGTGCTGGCCGTGGCCGGCGGCCTCACCGACACGGCCGACCTCTCCAGCGTGGAGCTCACGCGCGAGCCTTCCGACCAGACCAGCGCCATCCCGCTCACCCGCACCGTGCTCGACCTGCGTAGCCGCAACTTCGCCGCCGTCCGCCTTTCGCCGCGCGATGGCGTGCGGATCCCGCGCGGCTTCGGCGACCGCGACAACGGCCCCGTCACGCTGGTGGGCGAGTTCCTCCGGCCCGGCGTCTATGACATCCGGCGTGGCGAGCGCCTTTCCGAGGTCATTGCCCGCGCCGGTGGCCTCACGCCGCAGGCCTATCCCTATGGCGCCGTCTTCACGCGCGAGGCCGCACGCGCCCGCCAGCAGGAGGGCTTCAACCGCACGGCGCGCGAGCTGGAAATGGGCCTGATGCAGGTGGCGGCCGGCACGGCCGTGGTGGGCAGCAGCGGCCGCGGCACCGATGTCTCAGGCGCCGTCGCCGCCGGGCAGCAGCTTGCCGCCAGCCTGCGCACCATCCCCGCCGCCGGGCGCATGGTGGTGGAGGCCAATCCCGTGGTGCTGGCCGGCCGGCCCGAACTGGATGTGCTGCTGGAGCCGGGGGACCTCATCGTCATGCCCAAGCGGCCGAATGACGTGACGGTGGTGGGGGCCGTGCAGAACCCGGGCAGCCTGCAATTCCTCACGGGTTGGCGCGCCAACCAGTATGTGCGCGCGGCGGGTGGCACCCAGCGCTTCGCCGACCCCGCGCGCGCCTTCCTGGTGCTGCCCAACGGCACCTCCATGCCGGCCGGGCTCGGCGCGTGGCAGCAGGGCGGGCCGCCGGTGCCGCCGGGCAGCCTGGTGATCGTGCCCAATGATCCCTCGCCCTTCGAATCCTGGGCTTTTCTGCGGGATATGACGCAGATCGCGGGGCAGCTCGCGATCTCGGCGGCGGCGCTGGCGGTGATCTACCGGGGGGGGAACTAATTGATGCCCTCAGGCGCCGGGCGCTCCCTCCGGTCGCTTGGCTTCGCGCCGCCGCAGGCGCGCTGACGTGCAGGGCGGCCTGGGCGCGCCGGCCGCTGTGCGGCCGGATGGTTTTGTCAGCCATCCTCAAGCGCGTCACGCCGCAGGCGTGCTCTCCGCACGACGCGCCGGCTCCGCCGGCTTCGCTTCGCGCCGCCGCTGGCGCACTGACGTGGCGGGCGGCCTGGGCGCGCCGGCCGCTGTGCGGCCGGATTTTGGGAGGGCAGCGGCGGCCTTTGTTGCGGTGGCGATTCTGCTCGCCACCCCCGCCCGCGCCCTCGATGAAGTCCCCGCCACCGGCTCCAATTTCGGCCGCGTCGGGCTGCTCGAAATGCCCAATGCGCGCTTCCGGCCCGATGGCGTGATCGAGAGCGGAGGGTCCTGGCGGCGGGAGCGGGAATTCTTCTTCGTCAACTTCCAGGCGCTGCCCTTCCTGGAGACCACCTTTCGCCTGAGCGACAGGCTGGATGGCACCACAGGCCGCGGCACGACGACGGACCGCGCCTTCGACCTCAGGCTGCGCGTGTGGGAGGAAAACGCCTGGCGCCCCGCGCTCGCCATCGGCCTGCAGGATGTGATCGGCACCGGCATCTACCAGGGCGAGTTCATCGTCGCTTCCAAGCGATTCTGGTCGCTCGACGCCACCATCGGCATGGGCTGGGGGCGGCTTTCCTCGGGGCAGGATGTCACCAACCCGCTCACCTACGGGCCGGCCGGCTTCGGCACGCGGCCGCGCAATGTGGGCCAGGGCGGCACCGTCGCCTGGAACAGCCTGTTCCGCGGCCCCTATTCCGGCATATTCGCCGGCCTTGAGTATTCCGTGCCGCCCATCCCCACGCCCTGGGGCGCGATCGAGGGGCTGCGCGCCAAGATCGAATACTCGGCCGATGCGCTGCGCGACGAGCGAGGCGGCTATCCCGCCCGCACCACCAACCTGCGCGGCGAGGCGGCGAGCCGCTTCAATGTGGGCTTCAACTGGCAGCCCAATCCTTATCTCGATGTCGGCGCGTCCTTTCTCTACGGCACGGATTTCCTGGTGCGCGCCTCGCTCCGGCTCAATCCGGACGCGCCGCCCGACCTGCCGCGCGAACCGCCGCCCCCCATGCTGCCGCGCCCCATGCCGCCGAATTTGGGCGAAGGCGCGGCGCCGCCTGGGCCCGAGGCCCAGCCGCTGCGGGGATGGCGGGAACGCCTCCTCGCCGCCTCCGCCGGCTTCGAGGGGCAAGTCCGGATGGGCCGCGACGACCGCGAGGGCGAGGCGAGCGAGAATGCGGTCCTCGCACGCCGCCTCTTTCCCGCGCTGCGCGCCCAGGGCTTCCTGCCCATCTCGCTCGACCTGCGCGGCGATGAGGCGCACATCGCCGTCTCGGGCGGGCCCTATCGCACGCTCGCGCAGGTCGCCTCCCGCGTGGTGCGCGCGGCGCAACCCATCCTGCCTGCCCAGATCGAGCGCATCCGCGTCATCTGGGAGCGCGATGGCGTGGTGATCGCGCGCCTCATCACGCTGCGCGGGGCCTTCGAGGCGCAGGGCCGCGCGATGGGCAGCGCGGAGGAGATCCTGGCGAGCTCGCAGCTCCTGCCCGCTTATGACGAGACGAGTGCCACCGCCGCCTTCGCCGCGCCGCCGCGCCTCACCTGGGGCATCGCGCCCGCGTTGAACCTCATGGTGGGCGACCCGGACACGGCGGTGCGCTGGCAGTTGGGCGCGACCGCGGGCGCCAGGCTCGACATCGGCTGGAACACCGCGATCGTCGGCGCGGTGCAGCAGGCCTTCGCGGGCAACCTGGCCGACGGGCTGCCGAGCGACAGCGTGCTGCCGCATGTCCGCAGCGATTTCGCCCGCTACGCCCGCGCCGCCACCACCACCATGCCCGCCCTCTATGCCGAGCGCATCTGGACGCCGGCGCGCGACATCTTCGCCCGCGTCACGGCCGGCATGCTGGAGCCGATGTTCGGCGGCATCTCGGGCGAGGTGCTCTGGCGCCCGCGCGATCGTTCCTTCGCCATCGGCCTCGACCTGAACTGGGTGGCGCAGCGGCAATACACGCAGAACATCGGCACGCTCGGCTATTCGGTCGTCACGGGCCAGGCCTCGCTTTACCTCGATCTGCCGGTGTGGAACCTCTACACCGTGCTGCGCGGCGGCCGTTATCTCGCGGGCGACTGGGGCGGCACGATCGAGATGGGGCGCCGCTTCGACAGCGGGATCGAGGTGGGCGGCTTCGCCACATTCACCAATGTCAGCTACTCGCGCTTCGGCGAGGGCAGCTTCGACAAGGGCATCTATGTCCGCGTGCCCTTCGACTTCTTCGGCCTCGCCACGCGCAACCGCGCCGCACTGAATATCCGCCCGGTTCAGCGCGACGGCGGCCAGCGCCTGGCCGTGGACAGCCCGCTCTGGGATGTCACGCGCGACGGCCGCGCCGATGCGCTGCGCCGCGGCTTCGAGGGCTTCGCGCGTTAGGCCGGGATCCGACGGCCACGCTCACCATTGATTCACCGATCGCGCGGCAAAAGAGGCGCAGAACGCTTTTTCGGACTTTCCTTCATGCCTGACATCGCGCCGCCCGCAGCCTCGCGCGCGGAAGCCTTCGAGGCGATGAGCCGGGCCTCAGGCCATACCGGCTTCACCCTGCCACCCGCCACCCCCCTGCCGGCCCGGCATGGCCTGCGGGCGCGGCGGTGGCGCATCCTGCTGGCGCTGCTGCTGATCGGCGCGGCGGCGGCGGGCGTGCTGCACCACCTGCTCACCTTCACGACCGAGCATGCGGTGATCTCAGCCCACACCCTGCCGGTGCGCTCGCCCATTGGTGGGGAGGTGACGGACCTGGCCGGGGAGCCCGGTGCCGCGCTGCCGCCGCTGCTGGCCTTTGCGCGGATCGAGAACACGCGTGCCGACCGCAGCCGGTGGTTGGACGCGAAGCATGAGCGCGATCGCGCGCAGGCGGAGGTGGGGGCATTGATCGGCCAGATCCGGTCGCTGGAAGCGCTGGCCGGGGAGCTTCGTGCGCGCGGCGCCCTTCACCAGGAGGTGTTTACCGAGGAGTACGAGGCCTGGCTGGGCGAGGCGGAGGCGCTGCGCGCCGCTGCACTCGCCCGTGCAGCGCGGGCGCGTCAGGATTCCGATCGGGCCGTGGAGCTCGCGCGCGGCGGCCATGCCAGTGCAGCCGCACGCGACCGCGCGGAGGCCGAGCGGGAAGCGGCGCTCCACGAGGCGGAGGCGCAGGGCATGCGGATCCTGGCGCTGCAGCGGCAGGTCGCGGCCGCGCGCCTTGGGCTCTTCACGCAGCCCGGCCAGTCGGGCGCGGCCTATGCCGAGCAGCGGCTGCACGAGATCGCGCTGCGCCGCGACGCGCTGATCCGCGAGGCGACCCAGCTACAGGCGGCGCTGGACCGCGCCGAGCGGCGCCTCGCCGAGGAACGGGAGGAGCATGAGGCGCGCCGCAGTGCCGTGATCACGCCGCCCCGCGGCCTGATCCTGTGGCGGCTGCACACCCAGGCGGGCCAGCGCGTCCTCCCCGAGGAAGTCCTGGCGGAGCTGGTGGATTGCCGCAACGCCTTCCTGCTCGCCTCGGTGCCACAGAGCGCGCTGCCGCACCTGCCGCCGGGCAGCACAGCGCGGCTGCGGCTGGCGGGCGAGACGGAGGAGCGCATCGGCGTCGTCGCCGGCCCGCAAGGGGAAGGCCAGGCGCGGGAGGGCGGGAACCTCGCCGCCTTGCCGAGCCGCCCGCCCGGTCAGACCGCCCTGCTCCGCATCATCCTGCCGCGCTTCGAGCCCGGCATGCTTTGCCCCGTGGGCCGCGCCGGGCAGGTCATCTTCGAGGGCAACCGCCTGCCCAGGCTCTGGTAGCCCGCCATGGGGGTTGCCATCTGGGTGCCGGCACTGCTGGCGCTCGGCCTACCGCTTCTGGTCGTCGCGCTATACGGGCCGCAAGCCGTCGTCTCGCGGGTGGTCTGCCTTGGCCTCGCCCTGTTTTTCTCGGGCCGCTACATGCTGTGGCGCTGGGACACGCCGCTGCCCGAGGGCGGCGCCTTCCAGGCGCTCTGGGCCTGGACGCTCCTCGTGACGGAGACGCTCGCCACCTTCTCCTCCGCGCTGGTGATGGCTTTCCTGCTGCGCCACCGGGACCGCACGGCGGATGCGGCCGCGCCCGCGCCCCCAGCGCTGCGCGAAGCGCCGGTGGATGTGCTGCTCTGCACCTACAATGAAAGCCCCGAGATCCTGGAGCGCAGCATCCTCTGCGCCACGCGCATCGCCCACCGGGATCTGCGCGTCTGGGTGCTGGATGACGGCGCGCGGGACTGGGTGCGCGCCCTCGCGGCCGAGCTCGGCGCGCTCTATGTGCGCCGCGTGAAGGGGCGGCACGCCAAGGCCGGCAATGTGAACAACGGCCTCGCGCATGCGATCAACACCGGCCGCCGGCCCGAATTCGTGCTGCTGCTGGATGCCGATTTCTCCGCGCATCGCGACATCCTCAGACGGACCCTGCCGCTGTTCCGCGAGGCGGATGTCGGCATCGTCCAGACGCCGCAGCATTTCTTCAATCCGGACCCGCTGCAGGCCGGGCTGCTCAGCGCCAAGGCGCTGCCGGACGAGCAGCGCTTCTTCTTCAACCACATCCTGCCCGCCAAGGACGCCTGGGGGGCCGCCTTCTGCTGCGGCACCTCGGCCGTGTTCCGTGTCGAGGCGCTGCTCCAGGCCGGCGGCATGGCGGTGGAAACGGTGACGGAGGACATGCTGACGAGCTTCAAGCTGGCCGAGCGTGGCTGGCGCACGATCTTCCTGGATGAGCAGCTCTCGGCCGGCCTGGCGCCCGAGGGCCTCAGCGAATATGTCGGCCAGCGGGCGCGCTGGTGCCTGGGGGCGATCCAGCAGATCCATACGCGCTGGTCCTTCGCCGGGGCGGGGCGGCTGCCGCTGGTGCAGCGGATCTCCTGCCTGGACACGGTCCTCTACTGGTCCACCAGCTTTCTTGCGCGGCTGATGATGCTGCTGGGCCCCATCCTGTTCTGGTGGTTCGGCATCAGCTCCTTCGCGGCGGGCACGGGTGAGCTGCTCTTCTGGATGGCGCCGCATCTCCTGGCGGGCATGGCAGGCCTCGCGCTGCTCACACGCGGGCGGCTGCTGCCAGTGCTCTCGGAGGTGAGCCAGATGGTCATCACCTTCCCCGTGCTGGCGACCGTGGCGCGCACCCTGGTCCGCCCCTTCGGCCAGCCCTTCCGCGTAACGCCGAAGGGCCTCTCCACCACGCGCGTCACCGTTCATTGGGCCATGCTGGCGCCCTTCGCCCTGATGGCGCTGCTGACGGTGGCCGGCATGCTCGCCGCGCTTCATCCCTGGAGCCCCGCGCGCCTGCAGGAGGGCTACGCGTTCACCATGCTCTGGAGCCTGCTCAACCTGCTGCTGCTCGGCATCGTCATCGCGACCTGCGTCGAACTGCCGCGCCCGCGGCAGGAGGAGCGCTTTGCGACGGACGAGCCGGCGCAGATTCTGCTGGCGGACGGCACTCGCCTGACGGCGCGGCTGCATGACCTTTCCACCCGCGGCGCCCTGGTCGAGACGGGCGGGGCGGTCACCGAACAGGGTGAGCTGCTGCTGGACCGCGGCGCGCTCCGCATTCCCTTCCGGCTCGTCCGTGTGACCAAAGGGGGGCTCGCCCTGCGCTTCCTGCCCGGCACGGCGCTGCGGCGGGCGCTCATCCTGCGGCTCTACACCGGCGCCTACCGCAACGAGGTGGCCGAGCCGCGCCTCGGCCTGGTGATGCGCGGGATGCTGCGCCGGCTGCTCGGCTGACCCTCAATCGTCCAGGATCGCCACCGCCCGCGTCCAGCCGGCGCTGCCGCGATGCACCTTCACCGGGAAGCAGGCCACCATGAAGCCATGGCCCGGCAGCTGGTCGAGATTGGCGAGCTTTTCCAGATGGCTGTAGCCGATCTCCCGCCCCGCGCGATGGCCCTCCCAGATGAGCGAGGCATCGCCCGTCTCGGCCACCTTGCGGCGGGTGTGGCTGAAGGGCGCATCCCAGGACCAGGCATCGGTGCCGACCACGCGCACGCCCTGCTCCAGCATCCAGAGCGTGGCTGCCTTGCCCATGCCGCAGCCGCTGTCGATGTAGTCGCCCTCGCCATAGCGGGCGGCGGCGGCGGTGTTCACCAGCACGATGTCGAGCGGCTTGAGCGCGTACTGGATGCGGTCCAGCTCGCGCTTCACGTCATCGGGCGTGCAGACATGGCCGTCGGGCTTGGCGCGGAAATCGAGCTTCACCCCGCGCGAGAAGCACCATTCGAGCGGGACCTCGTCAATCCGCCAGGCGGGCTCGCCGCCGGGGACCGTGCGCTCGTTCATGCGGGAGAAGTAGTGATAGGGCGCATCCAGATGCGTGCCGTTGTGCGTGCTGATGCGCACACGCTCCATCGCAGCGTATTCGCCCTCGGGCAGGGCGGAGACCGGCACGCCCATGTATTCGGCCATGGCAGGCGCGGTCATGTGGTGATCGAGGTAGTCAATCTCGGGCAGCATATAGGGCGGGTCGCTCGCGATGCCGGCCTTGAGCGCGACCGAGAGGTCAATGAAGCGACGGGCCATGGGGTTTCCTCCTGTGTTGCGCGCGAGGCTAGAGCATGATGCGTTGAGGCGGAATCGCCGAAGCGCTGAATCATCCTCTCAACAAAGGCTAGACCATGCGGAGTGAACGCATGTGAACGCAGCGTGGTCTAGGGGGGCATGAGGGCGGCTGACAACCGGCCTGGCGGTCCCTAAGGTCCTCGCCAGGGAGGCCATCCGCATGAAGCTCGCCTGGGTGATCCGCTACGTGCCCGACGCCACGGCGACGGCCGATTTCTACGGCCGCGCCTTCGGGCTCGCGCCCCGCTTCGCCGCCGGCGAGGATTTCATCGCGATGGAGACGGGCGCCACCGTCCTCGCCTTCTGCCGCGAGGGCTTCGTCACCAGCGGCATGGGCCTCGAGTTTGCGCCGACCCGCCCGGGCGCCCGCCCGCCCGGCGAGGAAATCGCCTTCGAGGTGGAGGACGTGCCGGCCGCCCATGCGCGCGCCCTGGCCGAGGGCGCCGTGGAGGTGCTGGCGCCGGTGGAGAAGCCCTGGGGGCAGGTCGTCTCCTACCTGCGCGATCCGAATGGCGCGCTGGTCGAGCTCTGCACGGCGATCCCGGCGTGACGCGCCTCGCCCGCGTCATCCGCCACGTGCCCGATGCCCGCGCCAGCGCGGAATTCTACGCCCGCGCCTTCGGCCTGACCGAGAAGCTGGCACTGGGCGAGGACTACGTCGCGATGGAGACCGGCGAGACGGTGCTGGGCTTCGCGCGCCAGGGCTTCTTCGAGCGCGAGACCGGCCTGCATTTGCCGTCCCTGCACGGCGAAAGCGCGCAGGAGATCGCCTTCGAGGTGCCCGACGTCGCCGCCGCGCATGCCCATGCGCAGTCAGAAGGTGCGACGGAGGTGCTGCCCCCGGTGGACAAGCCCTGGGGGCAGACGATCTCCTACCTGCGGGATTTGGATGGCGGGCTGGTGCAGCTCTGCTCGCCCCTGGGGGCCTTGGCCGCGCCGCTCTACCTGGAAGACCTCTCGTCCGGCCAGGTCTTCCGCGCCGGCCCGCTGACCGTGACGGCGCAGGACATCATCGAATACGCCGCGCGCTTCGACCCGCAGCCCTTCCACACCGACCCCGTGGCGGCGGCGGAGCATCCGCTGTTCCGCGGCCTGGCGGCCAGCGGCTGGCACACGGCGGCGCTGACCATGCGCATGGTCGTCGGCGCCATCGGGCATCTGGCGGGCGGCATCGTCGGCGCGGGGGGCGAGCTGCAATGGCCGCGCCCGACCCGGCCCGGCGATGCGCTCAGCGTGGAGATCGAGGTGCTGGAAGTGGCACCCTCCCGCTCGCGGCCGGATCGTGGCTCGGCCGTGGTGCGGATCACCACGCTGAACCAGGCAAGCGAGGCGGTGCAGGTCTTCACGCCCCGCATGGTGGTGCCCCGCCGCCCTTCCTGAGCGCGGGCGGAGCGCCTATGTGAAGCGCAGCTTGAAAGGGTGCCCCATGGCGTATGATTTTGACCTCTTCGTGATCGGCGGCGGCTCGGGCGGCGTGCGCCTCGCGCGGATCTCGGCCGGCCATGGCGCGCGCGTCGGCGTCGCGGAGGAGCGCTTCTGGGGCGGCACCTGCGTCAATGTCGGCTGCGTGCCGAAGAAGATCATGGTGAACGCCGCCGAATACGGCATGTGGGCCGAGGATGCGGCGGCCTTCGGCTGGAACATCGAGAATCACGGCCATGACTGGGGCAAGCTCGCCGCCGCGCGGGATGCCGAGGTGGCGCGGCTTTCGGGCATCTATGGCCGCATGCTGGCCGGCGCGGGCGTCACCACCTTCGATGCGCGGGCGACCTTCCTCGACGCGCATACGCTTGATGTCGGCGGCAAGATCGTGACCGCCGAGCGCATCGTGGTGGCGACGGGCGGGCGGATCACCAAGCTCGACATTCCCGGCGCCGAATTGGGCCTCGTCTCCGATGACCTGTTCACGCTGAAGGCGCTGCCGAAGCGCGTGGCCGTGATCGGCGGCGGCTATATCGGGCTGGAATTCGCGGGGCTGCTGCGCGGCCTGGGCGCCGAGGTGGACGTCTTCTACCGCGGCGAATTGCCGCTGCGCGGCTTCGACGGGGATCTGCGGACCGCGGTGGTGGAGGCCATGGTGGCGCAGGGCATCGGCATGAATTCCGGCGTGATGCCGACGCGCATCACGAAGATGGAAGACCACCTGATGGTGGCGCTCACCACCAACTTCATGCGGGAGGTGGATGCGGTCTTCTTCTGCACCGGCCGCGCGCCCAATACCCTCGGCCTCGGCCTGGACAAGGCGGGTGTCATCACCGGCAAGAACGGCGTGATCCCCGTGGATGGCGAGCACGCGACGAACATCCCGCACATCTTCGCCATCGGCGACGTGACGGACCGGCTGAACCTGACGCCGATGGCGACCGCGGTCGGCCATGCGCTGGCCGATACGCTGTTCGGCAACAACCCGCGCCGGGCCAGCTACGAGAATGTGGCGACCGCGGTCTTCACCTCGCCCCCCATCGGCACGGTCGGCCTTTCGGAGGAAGACGCTGCGCTGCGCGGCCCGGTGGACATCTACCTCACGCGCTTCACCCCCATGCGCCACACGCTGAGCAAGCGCGAGGGCCGCAAGACGGTGATGAAGCTGGTGGTGGACCAGAAGACGCAGCGCGTGCTGGGCGCCCATATGCTGGGCGAGGATGCGGCCGAGATCATGCAGGGCATCGGCATCGCGGTGGTGATGGGCGCGACCAAGCAGGATTTCGACCGCACCATCGGCATCCACCCGACAGCGGCCGAGGAATTCGTGACGCTGCGCACCCGCACCCGGGTGGCCGGCGTCGCGGCTGCGGCCGAATAGACGGGGCTGGTAGCCTTTCTCCGCCGCCTGATTTAGGCTCGGCCAAACCGAGTTTCTTGGGAGTTCGCAGCCATGGCGCGTGATTGGCGCCCCTCTTCCTGGCGGCAGATGCCGATCCGGCAGGTGCCTGAATATCTGGATCCCGCGGCGCTCGCCGCGATGGAAGCCAAGGTCGCGAGCTTTCCACCCCTCGTTTTTGCAGGCGAGTGCGAGCGACTGAAGGCCGCGCTCGCCGAAGCTTCCGAAGGCCGGGCCTTTGTCCTCCAGGGGGGCGATTGCGCCGAAAGCTTCGCGGATTTCAACGCGAACACCATCCGCGACACCTTCAAGGTGCTGCTCCAGATGGCCGTGGTGCTGACCTTCGGCGCCGGCATGCCGGTGGTGAAGCTGGGCCGCATGGCGGGCCAGTTCGCCAAGCCGCGCAGCAGCGACGTGGAGAAGCTGGGTGACGTCACCCTCCCCTCCTATCGCGGCGACATCATCAACGGCGCCGAGTTCACCTCGGACGCCCGGGTGCCCGATCCGAAGCGGATGGAATTCGCCTACCTCCAATCGGCGGCGACCTTGAACCTGCTGCGCGCCTTCGCGACGGGCGGCTTTGCCGACCTGCACCAGGTGCATCGCTGGAACCTCGATTTCGTGGCGCGTAGCCCGCTCGCCGCGCAATACGAGGGCCTGGCCGCCCGCATTGATGAGACGCTGCGCTTCATGGCTGCCTGCGGCATGAACAGCGACAATGCGCCGCAGATCCGCGAGACAGCCTTCTACACCAGCCATGAATCCTTGCTGCTGCCTTACGAGGAAGCGCTGACGCGCGAGAGCAGCACGCATCTGCGCACCTATGCCTGCTCCGCTCACTTCCTCTGGATCGGCGACCGCACGCGCCAGCCGGACGGCGCGCATGTCGAATTCCTGCGCGGCGTCGCCAACCCGATCGGCATGAAGGTCGGCCCCAGCATGGAAGCCAGCGAATTGCTGCGCCTGACCGAGATCCTGAACCCCGCGAACGAGGCCGGGCGCCTGACGCTGATCGCCCGCATGGGTGCCGACAAGGTCGAGGCGAAGCTCGCCCCCCTGGTCCGCGCGGTGACCGAGGCCGGGCGCAAGGTGGTCTGGCTGAGCGACCCGATGCACGGCAACACCACCACCCAGGGCGGCTACAAGACGCGCAATTTCGACGCCATCCTGAACGAGGTGAAGGGCTTCTTCGACGTCATGTCGGCCGAAGGGGCGCTGGCCGGCGGCGTGCATGTCGAGATGACCGGTCGCAACGTGACGGAATGCATCGGCGGCGCGCAGAAGCTGACCGCGGCCGACCTCGCCGAGAACTACGCGACCTTCTGCGACCCGCGCCTGAACGCCGAGCAGTCCCTGGAACTCGCCTTCCTCATCGCCGAGGAGCTGAAGGCGCATCGCGCCAAGCCGGAACGCGAGCTGGTCCGCGCCGCGCAATGAACGAAAAATCCCCGCTGGACCACGAGATCACGGCCCGGACGGACAGCTATTTCAACCGCACCCGCCGCATCGTCGAGACCTTCGGCGATGTGCGCGTGACCTATGCGGTGTTCCTGCGGCGCCCCGTCATCTCCGCCCCGCGCCTGGCCGTGCAATGGCTGGAACGCGTGGCGCGGGAACGCGGCACGCCCTTCGAGATCGAGGTGAAATACCCCGAGGGCGCATGGGTCGGCGCGGGTGACCCGCTGCTCTACCTTACGGGTTCCTTCGCCGCACTGGCCGATCTGGAGACGCTCTACCTCCAGCGCCTGGGGCCAGCCTGCGTGGCCGCCCACAACGCCTACCAGATGAGCCTGGAGATGCCCCGCGCGGCCTTCCTCGCGATGGAGGCGCGGCACTGCGCCGGCTTCGAGATGCAGGAGATGATGGCCTATGCCGCCTCGGTCGGCAGTGCGGCGGCGCGGCTGGAAGGCGCCACCGGCTTCGTCGGCACCGCGACGGACAGCACGGCGCATTGGTTCGGCGAACCCGCTGGGCGCGGCACCATGCCGCATGCGTTGATCGGGTACGCCGGCTCCACCCTGCGCGCGGCCGAGATGTTCCATCAGACCTACCCGAATGAAGGGCTGACGGTGCTCGTGGATTACTTCGGGCAGGAGGTGACGGATGCGCTGATCGTCTGCCATCGCTTTGCCGATCTCGCCGCCGGCGGCCGCATGGCGGTGCGTCTCGACACCCATGGCGGCCGCTTCCTCGAAGGGCTGGACCCGGCGGAGAGCTACGCCGTGCTGGAACGCCACGCGCCCCAGGCGATCCGTCGCTACCGCAGCGATTCCGAATTGCGCCATCTGGTGGGCACCGGCGTCTCCGCCGCCGCCATCTGGCGCGTGCGCGAGGCGCTGGACGCGGCGGGCTTCAACAAGGTGCGCATCGTCGCCTCCTCAGGCTTCAGCGTGGGCAAGTGCCGCGTGATGGCGGAGGCGCAGGCGCCGGTGGATGTGGTGGGCACCGGCTCCTTCATCCCCGACATCTGGAGCGAGACCTACGCCACGGCCGACATCGTCGAATATGACGGCACCCCGCGGGTGAAGGTCGGGCGCGAATTCCTGCTGCGGCAGGAGGGGCGGCGGCGGAACGGGCACGGCGCTTGAGCCATGCGCCCCACGCGCCGTGAGCCTCTCAGCCCGCGCGGCGCGATCGGTTGAACAGGATGGCTCCGGCGGCGCGCGCCGCCGCCTCCGTGCAGTTCAGGGGGCCGGCATGCGGCGCGAGGCGCGGCACGTCGCGCACGACATCCGCGACCAGGCCGTTTTCGGGAACGCGGGTATGGGCGACGCAGACCGCGCCCTCGGCCGACCATCCGGCCTCGAACGCCAGATCCGGATCGTCGGCGGGGATCTGCAGGCCGAGGTTGTCCCAGATGTCGATCGCCATGCCATTGCGCGTCCAACCGCGGTCACCGCCATCATAGGCGGCGCGCACCAGGTTCACGCAGGCGGCGAAATAGGGTGCCAGCGGGCGGCCATCCGGCGCCTGCGCCCAGGGGGGGTAGCCCAGGCGCAGGCATTTGCCGATGGCTCCGGCCGAGCAGGTGATGGCGAAGCCGCCGGGCTCATCGGCCTTGGGGTAAGGGATGGCGCGGCTGCGGCCCTCGGGGTCGGGCATGCAGTAATCCTGGCGGGTGCCCTGAGCGTTCAGATAGGTCATGTGGAAAAGCCAGACATCCGGCGCTTCGGGACGGCTGTCACGCTCGGCGGAGTCGATGCGCAGGGCCACGGCCTGGGCCGCAGCGGGGGCGGCGGCGGTGGCCCAGAGGAGCAGCGCGGCAAGGGCAAGGCCGAATGGATGGCGGATCATGGCGCGTCTCCCGGAATGGCGCCGGGGCGGGCTGCTGGCCCGCCCCGGATCTGACATGGCAGGCTCGGGCTTATTCAGCCGCCTGGCGCGGCATGCTCTCCGGCAGGGAGAGGCCGAGGACCAGCACGCCGCGCGTCATCTGGGGGCTGACGCCGTTCTGGGTGAGGGCGTTGAGGGTGAAGCCGTTGTTCGTCAGCGCGTTCAGGGTGAAGCCATTCTCGGTGATGGCGTTCAGCTGCAAGCCATTGTCCGTCAGCGGGTTCCACTGCAGGCCGTTCTCCGTCAGCGCGTTCAGGTTCAGGCCGTTGTCGGTCAGGGCGGCCTGGGCGGGGGCGCCGGCGATCAGGGCGGCGAAGGCGGCGGCGGCGAGGGTGATGCGGATCATGGCGAAATCTCCTGGACGGTCTCGTTGGGCCGGGGTCATTCCCGGCATGAGAGGAAGATGCGCCCGCTCTGTCGCGGCTTGACGCTGCGCTCTGTCGCCTCTGTCGAGGTCCGCCCGATGCCAGGTGCCCGGCCGTGAGCCCGCGCTCCAAGGGGCTGCTCTGCGCCATCGGCGTGCTGCTGATCTGGGCCGGATTCCTGCTGACCTCCCGGCTTTCGGCGGCGCAGGCCTTCACGCCCTGGGATGTGGCGGCGCTGCGCTACACGGGCGCCTTCCTCGCCGCCTTGCCGCTGCTGCTCTGGCGCGGCTGGCCCCGGCTTGGGCTGCCGCGCGCCCTGGCGCTGACGGTCACGGCCGCCTTCGTCTTTCCCATCGCGGCCTATTGGGCCTTCAGCTTCGCGCCCGCCGCCCATGGCGCGGTGCTGCTGCCGGGGTTGCTGCCCTTCCTGACGGCCGGCCTCTGGTGGTGGGCCTTCGGCGAGGCCTGGGGGCGGCAGCGCTTCCTCTCGCTCGGCCTGGTCGCCGGCGGCATCGCCCTGCTGGCGAGCGACACCTTCGCCGCCCATCCCGGCGCCTGGCGGGGGGACCTGCTGTTCATCCTGGGCTGCCTGAGCTGGACGATCTATATGGGGCTGGTGCGGCGCTGGGGCGTCTCGGCACTGGATGCCACGCTCGCCATCGCGCTGCTGGCCGCGCCGCTCTACCTGCCGGTGTGGTGGCTGCTGCTGCCCTCCAACCTCGGCGCCATCGCACCGGGCGTGGTGCTGTTCCACACGCTGTATCAGGGCATCCTCTCGGTGATCGTGGCGGGTTATTTGTTCACCCGTGCCACGGTGCTGCTGGGCGGGCCGGAGACGGCAGCGGTGACGGCGGTGGTGCCGGCCCTGGTGGCGCTCGGCGCCTGGCCGCTGCTGGGCGAGACGCTGGGCTGGGCCGGCTGGCTCGGCGTGGCCGTGGTGACACTGGGCATGATGGCCGGGGTGCGCGCCCCCGCGCGTTGACCATGGGGCCCCGCACGCCTACTTCCACCCGATGACGAAACGCCTCCGCATCGCCCTCGCGCAGATGAACCCGCATGAGGGGGAATTGCGTGCCAACGCCGCCAAGATCCGGGCCCTGCGGGCCGAGGCCGCGGCGGCGGGCGCGGATTTGCTGGTGACGCCGGAATTCAGCATCGCCGGCTATCCGCCGGAGGATCTGGTGCTGAAGCCCGCCTTCCAGGCCATGTGCGACGCAGAGATCGCGGCGCTGGCGGCCGAGACGGCGGATGGCGGGCCCGGCGTGATCCTGGGCGGGCCGTGGCTCGATGGGGGGAAGCTCTACAACGCGGCCTTCCTGCTGGATGGCGGCAAGATCGTGACGCGCCGCGCCAAGCACGAGCTGCCCAATTACGGCGTCTTCGACGACAAGCGCGTCTTCGACGCGGGCCCCGCGCCCGGCCCCGTGGTGTTCCGCGGCATCCGCATCGGCCTCATGATCTGCGAGGATTGGTGGTTCCCGGCGGTCTCCGAGACGCTCAGCGAGAGCGGCGCGGAAATCCTGCTCTCCATCAACGGCTCGCCCTTCGAGGTGGAGAAGGCCGAGGCGCGGATTGACCTCGCCGTGGCCCGCGTGGTCGAGACCGGGCTGCCCTTCGTCTTCCTCAACCAGAATTGCGGCCAGGATGAGCTGGTGTTCGACGGCGCGAGCTTCGTGCTGAACGCGGATCGCAAGCTCGCCGTGCGCGCGCCCAGCTTCACCGAGACGCTGATCCTGACCGATTGGGAAAAGCCCGGCGACGTCTGGGTCTGCGCCGCGCAGGAGCTGGCAAAGCCACTCAGCCGGCCCGCGCAGATCTACCACGCGATGATGCTGGGCCTGCGCGACTACGTGGAGAAGAACCGCTTTCCCGGCATCGTGCTCGGCCTTTCGGGCGGCATTGATTCCGCCATCTCGGCCGCCGTCGCCGCCGACGCGCTGGGGCCGGAGCGGGTGCGCGCGGTCATGATGCCCTCGCCCTACACGAGCCAGGAAAGCCTCGAGGATGCGGCCGAATGCGCGCGGCTGCTCGGCATCCACTACGACACCATCCCGATCGGGCCCGCCATGGCGGCCTATGAGGCGATGCTGGCGCCGGCCTTCGGCAATCGCGCGCCGGATATCACGGAAGAGAATTTGCAGTCGCGCATCCGCGGCGTCACGCTGATGGCGCTGTCGAACAAGTTCGGCAACATGCTGCTGACCACCGGCAACAAGAGCGAGATGAGCACGGGCTACGCCACCATCTATGGTGACATGTGCGGCGGCTATTCCGTGCTGAAGGATGTCTACAAGACCGACGTCTTCGAGGTCTGCCGCTGGCGGAATGAGAATGTCCCGCACGGCGCTCTGGGGCCCCAGGGCGCGGTGATGCCCGAGCGCGTGATCACCAAGCCGCCCTCCGCCGAACTCAAGCCCGACCAGAAGGACCAGGACACGCTGCCGCCCTATGAGGTGCTGGACGCCATCCTGAACGGCCTGGTCGAGCAGGAGCGCAGCGTGGATGATCTGGTCGCGCAGGGCTTCGAGCGCGCGCTGATCCTGCGCGTCTGGCGCATGCTGGACCGCGCCGAATACAAGCGCCGCCAGGCCCCGCCGGGCGTGAAGATCGGCCAGCGCGCCTTCGGGCGGGACCGCCGCTACCCCATCACCAATGGCTTCACGGGGCTGATCTCGTGAGCGAGAACCTGCTCGCGGCCCCGGAGGGGCTGGAGGTCCGCATCATGGACCTCTCCGACCCCGACAGCGCGGAGCCGGCCGAGGTGGTGCGCGGCTTCACCTCGCTCGCCCATGCCAATGAATTCGCGAAGCGCTATGTGCGGGACAGTGTGGAACGCTGCCGCGTGCCGCGCGCCTCGGCCGCCGATGTCACCGCCGCCTGGTTCGCCTTTGGCGAGGATGCGGCGGTGGAGGGCGTGCCAGAGGGCGCCTGGCAAAGTGCGAACGACCTGCCGAGCTTCGCCGCCGCCCCTCCGCGCGACCGTGAGGCGCGCAACTGGCGCATCATTGATCCGCGCCGGTTGGAAGAGGATGAGGATGACGAGGATGGTGAGGCGGAATGACGCCAAAGCCACAGGAGCCGGCGCCCTGCCTTTGAGGACGCCCAAGACCATCTGGCCGCACAGCGGCCGGCGCGCCCAGACCGCGCGTACAACCAGACCAACAGCCGCGGCGCGAAGCCAAGCCGGCGGAGCCGGCGCCCGGCGCCTGAGGGCATAAATATGAAACTTCGTTTTGCGCCATCGCCCACTGGGCACCTGCATGTCGGCAATGCCCGCATCGCGCTGGCCAATTGGCTGTTCGCGCGCAAATCCGGCAGCGAGCTGGTGCTGCGGCTGGATGACACCGACACCGGCCGCAGCAAGGCGGAATACGTCACCGCGATCGAAGAGGATCTGCGCTGGCTCGGCCTCGAATGGGACAGCATGTTCCGCCAGTCCGACCGGCTGGCCGCCTATGCCGCCGCCGCCGAGCGCCTGAAGAAAAGCGGCCACCTCTACCCCTGCTTCGAGAGCGAGGAGGAGTTGGCCTACAAGCGCGAACTCCGCCTCAAGCAGGGCCGCCCGCCGCTCTACGACCGCGGCGCGCTGAAGATGACCGAGGAGCAGTACGCCCGCGCGCTGGAAAACGGGAAGCAGCCCTATTGGCGCTTCAAACTCTCCATGGGCAGCGTGGATTGGGTGGATGGCGTGCTGGGGCCACGCTCGGTCAAGCTCTCCGCCATCAGCGACCCGGTGCTGGTGCGCGCCGATGGCTCGCCCCTCTACACCTTCACCTCCGTCGTGGATGACCTGGAGACGGGCGTGACCCATGTGGTGCGCGGCGAGGATCACATCACCAACACCGGCGTGCAGCTCGACATCTTCCGCGCGCTCGGCGGCAAGCCGGAGGCGCTGCATTTCGCGCATCTGCCGCTGCTGACCGATGCCGATGGCGGGCCACTCTCCAAGCGCATCGGCTCGCTCTCGCTGCGGCAATTGCGGCGGGATGGCGTGGAGGCGGCCTCCATCACGGGGTATCTGGCGGCACTCGGCACCTCGCATGACCCGTTTCCCGGCACGCCGGCCCAGTTGCTGCCGGCCTTCGACCTGATGAGCGTCTCGCATTCCTCGCCGCGCTTCGACCCGCGGCAGTTGCTGGCGCTGAACCGCAAGCTGCTGCACGGCATGTCCTTCGCGGAAGCCCAGCCCAAGCTGCCCGAGGGCGCGGATGCCGCCTTCTGGGAAGCCGTGCGCGAGAACCTGGACCGCCTGCCCGAGGTGAAGCACTGGTGGGACGTGGTGCATGGCCACATCGCGCCCCTGGAACAGCCAGAGGAGGCCGAATTTCTGGCCAGCGCGCTGAGCCTGCTGCCGGCCGAGCCCTATGACGCCACCACCTGGCCCGCCTGGACCGAGGCGATCAAGGCCGCCACCGGCCGCAAGGGCAAGGCGCTGTTCATGCCGCTGCGCCTGGCGCTCACGGGCGAGGATCACGGGCCGGACCTCAAGGTGCTGCTGCCGCTGATCGGGCGCGAACGGGCCGAGGCGCGGCTGCGGGCTTGAAGCGGGCCGCCCCGCGCGCCTATAAGCGGGGCATGGTCAAGTCCTGTCGCTGCTGCTGACGGCCCCGCGCGCCCCTTCCGGGCGCGCTCCCTTTCTCTTGGCCCGACGGACCAGCTTCCATGACCCAGCCCACCCTTCGCTTTCACAACAGCCTGACGCGCCGCGAGGAAACCTTCGCGCCGCTCGATCCCGCGCATGTGCGCCTCTATGTCTGCGGCCCCACGGTCTATGACCTCGCGCATCTCGGCAATGCGCGGCCGGTCGTGGTCTTCGATGTGCTGGCCCGCCTGTTGCGGCGGCTTTATCCGCGCGTGACCTATGCGCGGAACATCACCGACGTGGATGACAAGATCAACGCGCGCGCGCGGGAATCGGGCGAGCCGATCTCCGCCATCACCGCCCGCACGACGGCCGATTTCCACCGCGACATGGCGGCCCTCGGCAGCCTGCCGCCCGATGTGGAACCGACCGCGACCGGCCACATCGCCGAGATGATCGCACTCACCGAAAAGCTGATCGCGAATGGCCACGCCTATGCGGCGGAAGGCCATGTCCTCTTCAGCGTCGGCAGCTACGCCGATTACGGCAAGCTCTCCGGCCGCAACCAGGATGAGCTGCTGGCCGGCGCGCGCATTGATGTGGCGCCCTACAAGCGCGATGCGGGTGACTTCGTGCTGTGGAAGCCCAGCGATGACGAGACGCCGGGCTGGGAATCCCCCTGGGGCCGCGGGCGCCCGGGTTGGCACATCGAGTGCTCGGCCATGTCCTGGCGGCATCTGGGCGAGCAGTTCGACATCCATGGCGGCGGTGCCGACCTCCTCTTCCCGCATCACGAGAACGAAGTGGCGCAAACCCGCGCCGCGTTCGGCGTGCCCTTCATGGCCCACACCTGGCTGCACAACGGCATGCTGCTGGTGGATGGCGAGAAGATGTCGAAGAGCCTCGGCAATTTCCTCACCGTGCAGGACATCCTGGCGCAGGGCCCCTGGGCCGGCGAGGCGTTTCGCATGCTGCTGCTGCGCACGCATTACCGCAGCGCGCTGGACTACACCCAGGCCGGCCTCCAGGAGGCCAAGGCCGAGCTGGATGACAGCTACGCGATGCTGGGCCGCGCGCCGGACGTCAGTGAAGCCGCGCTGATCACCGAGATGGCGGAATGGGCGCTGGAGCCCCTGGCCGATGACCTGAACACGCCCCTCGCCCTCGCCCGCCTGCGCGATCTCCGCACGCTGGAGAACAGTGCCACCGTGGGCGGTTCCGCCGCCGCCGTGCTGTCCCGCATCGGCAAGACCTGGGCGCCGATTCCCGGCCAGGCCGCCGCCGCCTTCCGCGAGGCCGCCGCCGTGCTGGGCCTCGCCCAGGGCGAACCGCGTGCCTGGCTGCAGGGCGGCGATGATGCGAGCGCCATCGAGGCCGCCATCGAAGCGCGCCTTGCCGCGCGGGCCGCGAAGAACTGGGCCGAGGCGGACCGCATTCGTGGCGAGTTGCTGGCGCAGGGCATCATCCTCGAGGACAGCGCGGGCGGAACCACATGGAAGCGCGCTTGACCCTCACCTTGGGGCAAGCCGGACCCTGTTTCCCTCACACGGGAGACACACCATGAACCGCCGCACCGCCCTGATCGCCGCCACCGCCACCCTGCCTGGCACCGCCCTGGCCCAGTCGCCGCATGCCGGCCACGGCGCGCCGGCCCGCGCGAACGAGCCCGCCAGCACGCGGGAATTCCGCGCAGCCAACAACGCCATGCACCGCGCGATGGAGATCCGCTACAGCGGCAATGCCGATCGTGACTTCGTGGCCGGCATGATCCCGCACCACGAGGGCGCGGTGGAAATGGCGCGCATCGTGCTCCGCCACGGCACGGACCCTGAGGTGAAGCGCCTGGCGGAGGAGATCATCCGCACCCAGCAGGCCGAGATCACGCAGATGCGCGCCATCCTCGCGCGGCTTTCCGCCAGATGAGAGAGGAGGGCGCCGCACCGCTCGTCGCGCCCGCGGGCGAGACGCCCATCGTGGTGCTCGTGCGCCCGCAGCTTGCAGAAAACATCGGCACGACGGCCAGGGCGATGGCCAATGGCGGGCTGTTCCACCTGCGCCTCGTCGCACCCCGCGACACATGGCCGCATCCGCGCGCCTGGGCCGCGGCCTCGGGCGCTGATCGCATCCTGGATGCGGCGCAGGTCTTCCCCACGGTGGATGCGGCACTCACCGATTGCCACCGTGTGCTGGCCACCTGCCCGCGCCCACGGCATGTGGTGATCCCCGTCATGACGGCGCGCGCCGGCGCGGCTGAGTTGCGGGACATCAACGCGCGCGGGATGCGGGTCGCTGTGCTGTTCGGGCCTGAGCGCGCGGGGCTGGAGGCGGAGGATCTGGCGCGGGCGGACACGCTGGTGCGCTATCCGCTCAACCCCGAATTCAGCTCGCTCAACCTGGCCCAGGCGGTGATGGTGCTGGCCTATGAATGGTGGGTGGCGGCCGATGCCACGCCGCCCCGCCAATTCCAGACCCACAAGACCGAGATCGCCACGCGCGACAGCCTGGAAAACCTGATGGGCCACCTCATCAGCGAACTCGACGCCAGCGGCTTCCTGCGCAATGCGCCCAAGCGCGAGGGCATGGTGCGCAACCTGCGGCACTGGTTCACCCGCGGCGAGATCACCGAGCAGGAGGTCCGCACCCTGCATGGCGTCGTGGCCGAGCTTTCGCGTGGACGCATGCGGCATGGGCGGCCCGAGGCGAAGGCCGATCAGGAAAGCTTGGCGAAGGCCGAACTTCCCGAAGAGTAGGCCTCAATCGGCTTTCACGCCGATCCGCCGGATCAGCTCGCCCAGCCGCGCATGCTGCGCCACGTTGCGCGCCTGGTATTCCTCGGGCGTGCCGGGAATGGCCGCCGCACCCAGTTCGGCCAGCCGCGCCACCGTCTCGGGCTTGGCGAGGCCCGCGCGCAGGGCGGCGTTGACGCGCGTGATCACCTCGGCCGGGGTGCCGCGCGGCGCGACCAGGCCGAACCAGGCGGTCACCTCATAGCCGGGCAGGGTTTCCGCAATGGCCTGGATCTCGGGCGCGGTCGCCCAGCGCCGCGCCGAGGTGACGCCGATGCCCACCAGCGCGCCGGAACGCACGTGGTTGATGATGGTGGGCATGTTGTCCACGCCGAAATCAATGCGGCCGGGCAGCAGGTCCACCATCATCGGCGCGCTGCCGCGATAGGGCACATGCGTCGCCTCGATGCCGGCCATGAGGCGGAACATCTCAGCGGAAAGATGGGTGGACCCGCCGATGCTCGTCTCGCCATAGGAGAGGCGCCGCTGCTTGGCCAGCGCGATCAGCCCCGGCACGTCCCGCACGCCGAGCGAGGGGTGGGCCGCCAGCAGGTTGGGCACCTCGGCGATCTGGCTGATCGGCAGGAAGTCGGTCAACGGGTCATAGCCGGCATTGCTGTAGAGATGCGCGTTGATGGCGTTGGTGCCGGGCGAGCCCAGCAGCAGCGTGTAGCCATCGGCGGGGCTGCGGAGCACGGCCTGGGCCGCGATGTTGGAGCCGGCGCCGGGCCGGTTCTCGATGACGACGGGCTGGCCCAGCTCCTCCGTGAGGAGCTGCCCGGTGAGGCGGCCCAGAAGATCCGTCGTGCCGCCGGCGGGGAAGCCCACCATGATGCGGATCGGGCGGTTCGGCCAAGGCGCTTGCGCGAGCGCGGGGGTTGCGAGCAGGGGTGCGGCCAGCAGCGCGCGGCGGGTCGTTTTCACAGCGTCCATCCTCCATCAATCACCATCGCCTGGCCGGTCACGAAGGCGCTTTCGTCGCTCGCGAGATAGACCACCAGCGCCGCCATCTCCTCCGCGGTCGCGAGCCGCCCCATGGCCTGGCGCGCGATGAAGGCGGCGCGCGAAGCCTCGAAGCTGCCGGCGGCCGCGGCATTGGCGGCGATGCGGTCATGCAGGCTCGGTGTGTCCACCGTGCCGGGGGCGAGGCAATTCACGCGCACGCCCGCCGTCACGCAATCGGCGGCGACGGCGCGCGTCATGCCGATCACGGCGGCCTTGCTGGTGCCGTAGAGGAAGCGGTTGGGCGCACCTTTGATGTTGGAGGCGGCCGAGGCCATGTTGATGATGCTGCCGCTCTTCGCCTCCAGCATCGCCGGCAGCGCCGCCTTGATGGTGCGCCACATGCTGCGGACGTTCAGCGCGAAGGCGAAGTCCCATTCCTCATCGGTGCAGGTCAGCGCTGTGTTCTGGTGCACGAAGCCCGCGCAGTTGAAGAGGATGTCGAGCCGGCCGGCCGCGCCGATCGCAGCCGCCACGGCCGCGTCATCCAGCACGTCCAGCGCGTGGCTTGTGATGCCATGGGCATCGAGGCCCGCGAGCTTCGCGGCGTCGCGATCCGTCGCAATGACCGAGGCGCCCTCGGCCGCCATGGCGATGGCGGTGGCGCGGCCGATGCCCTGGCCGGCCGCCGTCACGAATGCACGTTTCCCTGCAAGCCTTCCGGCCATGCCTGCCTCCCTGGCGTTGTTGAGGGTATTCCGGGCCCTCGGCGGGGCGGCGTCAATCCCGGACTTTCGCGGCCCCGGCTGCTGCCGCAGGATGTGCGGATGGAGCCGCTGCGCATCGCCGATATGGGCCATTTCTTCGTGGGCGGGCGCAGTGCGCGCATCGAGGGACGGCCGGTCACCGAGGTGCAGCTGGTCCCCGGCAGCCCGCCCTATCGCGCCGACATGAACGGCGAATACCTGGTGGGCAGCCTCTATGCGGAGCATGTGCGGCCCGATCCGGTGACGCGCCCCTTTCCGCTGCTCTTCTGGCATGGCGGCGGGCTGACCGGCGCCTGCTGGGACACGACGCCCGATGGGCGGGAGGGCTGGAAACTCTGGTTCCTCCGGCGCGGTTGGCATGTGCATGTGAGCGACGCGGTGGAGCGCGGGCGCAGCGGCTATGCCCCCTTTCCCGAAATCTTCCCCGGGCCCCCGCTGCACCGGCGCGTGAACGACCCTTGGGAGCAATTCCGCATTGGGCCGAGCCGTGCGGCGCGCGCGGCCCATCCAGGCCATCAATTCCCGCTCGACCATTACGAGGTTTTCGTGCGGCAAGGCGTGCCGCGCTTCGTCGGTACGGATGATGAAATCCTGGCGGGCTACCTCGCGCTGCTGGCGCGCACGGGGCCCTCGGTCATCATCGCGCATAGCCAGGGCGGGCATTTCGCCTGCGCCGCCGCCCAGGCCGCGCCGCATCTCGTGCGCGCGCTGGTGCTGCTCGAGCCCTCCGGCTTCGGCGCAGGGCCGATGCCCGATCTCCCCATCCTGCTGCTCTATGGCGACCACATCGCGCGGGATCCGCGCTGGGTGAGGCTGCGCGAAGCGGGCGCCGCCTTCGCCGCGCGCACACCCCGCGCTGAGCTGCGGGACCTCCCGGCGGAGGGCCTCGCGGGCAATGGCCACATGCTCATGCTGGAGCGCAACAGCGACACCATCGCAGCGCTGGTGCAGGGCTGGCTGGAATCCAGGCTTTGACAGGCAGGCCGCGCCGCGCCCAGTCTGCGGCGGTGACCAAGGTTTCGACATGAGCCGCGCCTGGCGCTGGACGCGGCGCGGCCTGGCGCTGGGCGGCGTGGCGGGGGTGGCGGCCTATGCCGCGCTGAAGACGCGCCCGCCCGAGACCGAGGCCGACCTCCATCTGCTCTACACGCCGGCCGCCATGCATCATGGCGTGGACCGCAACCCCATCATCGTCATCCCAGGCCTGCTCGGCAGCCGCCTGCGCGACCCGGCCTCGGGCCAGATCGTCTGGGGCGCCTTCGACGGCGTCGCGGCCGATCCCGGCACGGCCGCGGGCGCGCGGCTGGTGGCGCTGCCCTTCACGGATGCGACGCAAAGCCGCGTCACCCCCGATGGCGTGCTGGACCGCGTGCAGCTGCGCGTCGCCGGCATCCCGCTGGCACTTCGCGCCTATGCGGAGATCCTCAGCACGCTCGGCCTCGGCGGCTATCGCGACGAGGCGTTGGGGCTCGCCGGCCGGGTGGATTACGGCAATGACCACTTCACCTGCTTCCAGTTCTCCTACGATTGGCGGCAGGACAATGTGCTGAACGCGAAGCGGCTGATGGAATTCATGGCCGAGAAGCGCGCCTTCGTGCAGGCGGAATATGCGCGCCGCTTCGGCATGCGGAACCATCCCGTGAAGTTCGACGTGGTGGCGCATTCCATGGGCGGGCTCGTCGCGCGCTACGCCATGCTGTTCGGCGATGCCGACCTGCCGGCGGATGGCGCCCTGCCACAGCCGAATTTCGCGGGCGCCGAATACATCGCGCGGCTGATCCAGATCGGCACGCCCAATGGCGGCTCGCTCGATGCGCTGCGGGTGCTGGTGGAGGGGCGGGATTTCGGCCAGCCCATCGTGCCGCGCTACAGCCAGGCCATCCTCGGCACCTTCGCCTCGGTGTACCAATTGCTGCCGCGTGCCCGCAGCCGCCCCGTGCTGCTGGGCGACACGACGCCCGACCTGCATGACCCCGGCTTGTGGCAGCGCCTCGGCTGGGGCCTCGCCGCGCGCGGGCTGGAGGCGGACCTGGCCACGCTGATGCCCGATGTGCCGGAGGCCGCGGAACGCCGGCGCCTGGCCCTTGCCTTGCAGGCGCGGCTGCTGCGCCGCGCCCGCGCCTTCGCCGCCGCGATGGACCAGGCCGCCCGCCCGCCGCCGGGGACGGAACTCATGCTGGTGGCGGGCGATTCCATGCCCACGGCGCTGCGCCTCAACGCCTCGGCCGATGGCCGCCTCACCGCGCGGGAGATGGGGCCGGGCGATGGCGTGGTGCTGCGCGATTCCGTCCTTCTGGACCACCGCCAAGGCCAGGCGCCGCGCCCGCCGCGCGTGGAGAGCCCGATGGGCTTCGAGCGCGCGCTGTTCCTCCCGCGCGAGCATCTCGAGATCACGCGCGACGCGACCTTCCGGGACAATATCCTGTTCTGGCTGCTGGAGGAGCAGCGCAGGGCCTGAGCAGAGCCTGATCCACGCCTTTGGCATTCGCCAAAGCCGATCAGACTCGCTGAGAGGCTGATTCACGCCTCTGGCATTCGCCAAAGCCGATCAGACTCTATCCGTGGATGAACACCGCGCAGGGCGACGCCCGCAGCAGGCGCGCGGTCGCGCTGCCGAAGATCAGCCGCGCGATGCCGCTTTCCTGATCCGCGCCGAGGACGAGAAGCGAGGCGGGCAGGCTCTGTGCCTCGGCCAGCAGGATGTCATGTGCGTCGCCGGTCACCGCAAAGGCCTCGGCCCGCATCCCGTGCTGGGTCAGGTAGCGGGCAAGGGCCTCGGGGCTCGTCTCGGGCGCGAAGTCGAGCAGCTTCACCGCCTGGTTCCGGCCGAGGCCGAGCAGCGCAAAGACATGCAGCGTGCGCATGCAGGCGAGCGAGCCGTCATGCGCGATGAGGATCGGGCGCTTCAGCGCCTCGCCGGCGGCGATGCCGGGTGCGGCCGCCTCGACACCGGGCGGCACCACCAGCAGCGGGCGCGCGCCGTCGCGCAGCAGCGCCTCGATGGTGGGGGAGAGGCCGTCATCGCAGGCCTCGCGGCCGAGCGTGCTGTCGCGGCCGATCACAATGAGGTCATGGGCGCAGCCTTCGGCCAGCAGGGCGGCCTCGGGCGCCTCGTCCCGGCGCACCACGGCGAAGTCGAGGCCATCGGCGGCGATGCGCGCATCGGCCAGCACGCGCTCGGCCTCGGCCTCCACCGCCTCGGCGAGCTTCTCGTTCCGGCGGGTGGCGAAGGCGCCACCGCCCAACGGCACCGGCTCATGCGCGCCGGTGGTGTGCGGGCGGTCCAGCACGATCAGTGCGGTCACCTCGGCACCGGTGCGGCGGGCGAGAGCGAAAGCGATGTCCCGCGCCGCGCAGGCGCCGGGCGTGTCGTCGAGGGCGAGCAGGATGGAGCGGATCATGGGGCCCAAACTGGCCTTGCCATGCGTGGCTGGCAAGCCAGGGTTGGTTTGACTTCGGCCCGGGGCACCCTCATCTTCCGGCTATGTCCAAGCTCACCTCCCTCCGTCGCGGCGGGCTCGCCGCATGGCGCGCCTGGGTGGTCCTGCTGGACCCCGATCCATGCGGCCCGAAACGCGGCTGACGCCGCCTTCGCCTGACCCGCAAACCGAGATCGAGGGGGCGCCCGCGAGCGCCCGCAATGCCATGTCCGTGACGCATCTTGCCGCGCCGCTTCCGGCGCCGGCCCAGTTTCCCATCTTCGTCGCCGCCGCCACCTGCGGCTTCGCCGGCGTCTGGATGTCCGTGCCGCTGGCGGCCGTCATCCTCAGCGAAGCCGGCGTTTCGCCCGCCATGGTCGGCCTCTACGCGGCTTCCGTCTGGGTGGCAGCGCTGCTCACCGCGCCCGCCTCGCCCTGGCTGGCGGGTTGGGTGGGGGGTGCGCTTCGCCTGCACCAGCTGGCGGGTCTGGTCTCGGCCGTCGCCCTGCTGGGCCTCGCCACCAACCCGCCCCTGCCCCTGTGGTTCGCCTTCGGCGCGCTGCTCGGCATCGCCTCCTGCCTGACCTGGACGACGGCGGATGCGATCGCGGGCGCCATGGCGCCGCCGGGGCGGGAGGGGCAGTTCCTCGGCATCTACCAGACCTTCATCTCGGCCGCGATCGGCGGCGGACCGGCGGTGCTCTGGCTTTCCGGCGTGCAGTCCGGGGCCTTCGCCGCCTCGGCCGGGTTGATGATGATGGGCTTCACCCTGACGCTGCTGCTGCGGGAGGTGCCGGGTGCCGTGCCACGGCGCATGCGGCTCTCGCTCGCGCGGTTGCGCCCCGTGGCGCTGATGATGCTGGCGCCGGCGGGGGCCGCGATGCTCTGCGGCGCGCTGGAGGGCACGGCCGGCGCGGTGTTTCCGGTGCAGGGCCTGGCGCTGGGGCTTGCGGCGGGGGCGGCCGCCACCATCGTTGTGGCAACCGGCTTCGGCAACATGCTGGCGCAATACCCGGTGGGGATGCTGGCGGACCGCTTCGGCACGCACCGGGCGCTGCTCGGCTGTGCCGTGGTGGTGGCGCTGGGCTCGCTGCTCTGGCCCTGGCTGGCGCCGGGCTGGGGGATCTGGCCGGTGCTGGCCGTCTGGGGCGGTGCGGCGGGGGCGATCTACACGCTCGGCATGGTCCGCGCCGTGCAGCGCTTCGCGGGGCCCGCCCGGGCACTCGGCATGGCGGGGCTGAACACGGCCTATCTGCTGGGGGGCGCCTTGGGGGCGCCGCTGGGAGGGTTGCTGCTGCAGGCGGTGCCCGGCTGGGGCCTGCCGGTGGCCGTGGCCGTGGTTGCGCTGGGCGGCGGCTTGGCGCTCAGTGTCGCCGCGCTGCGGCGCGGGGGATGATTTCGCTTTGCGGCGCGGGGGATGATGTCGCGCTGCGGCGCGGCAGTTGGTTTCGCCTCGGCTCGAGGGTGGTCCTCTTCTGCGACGCTGCGCGTGATACTGCGTTACGGCGGGGTGGCTGATTCGGCCGGATGCATGGAGATTGAGCGATGCGTTGGATATTCCTGTTCCTGGCCCTGTCTGGCCCCGCCTTCACCGGCCCCGCCTTGGCCCAGGCCCCCGTGCCGGAGCCTGTCCAGCCGCGACCGGCCCCGCCGCCGGCCGATTCCATCGCCGCGACCGGCCGCCCCGGCTGGACCGTGGATGAACGCAATGGCTGCTGGGTCTGGAACCCGAACCCCCAGCAGGAGGAGATCGCGATCTGGACCGGCCCCTGCGAGGGGGGGCCGGCGCAAGGCGAAGGGCTGATGGAGTGGCGCTATGTCGAGGGCGGTGAGCCGCGCGGCGAGCGTTATGTCGGCAGCATGGCGCGCGGGAAGATGCACGGCATCGGCACCTTCCTGGATTCCAACGGCGTGGTCTATCAGGGCGAGTGGCAGGAGGGGCGCGAGCAGGGCCTCGGCCTGCGCGTCTGGGCCACCGCCCGCTATGAGGGCGAGTGGCGTGAGGGCAAGCGGCATGGCCGTGGCATCATGGTCTGGATCAACGGCAACCTCTACCGCGGCGAGTTCCGCGAGGACCGCCCCGAGGGCCTGGGCGAGTATTTCAGCGTGGAGGGCGGCTGGTTCCGTGGCACCTGGCTGGCCGGCTGTTTCCGCGAAGGCGAGCGCCAGGCGGCGATCGGCCGCCCCCTGGAGGAATGCCCCTAAACTGATGGGGTCTGGGGCCTGAGGCCCCAGCCGCCGGAGGCCCTTTTTTTTAGGCTTTGGGCAGCCTGACGACAAACCGCGCCCCCAGCACCTTCCCCGCCGCATCACGCCGGTTCTCCGCGCTGATCCGCCCGCGCAGCCCTTCGATGATCTGCTTGGAGATGGAGAGGCCAAGACCCGAATGCTGCCCGAAGCGTTCGCCCCGCGGGCGTTCGGAATAGAAGCGGTCGAAGATGCCTTCGAGCTTGGCATCCGGGATGCCCGGGCCTTCGTCTTCCACGATGATCTCGACCTCCGCCCCCGCCTCGCGCGCTCGGAGCCAGACATGGCCGTGATCCGGGCTGAAGGAGACGGCGTTGCCGAGCAGGTTGCGCAGCACCTGCACCAGGCGGTCCTCCACGCCCATCGCGACCAGCTTTTCTGGCGCTTCCAGCTCCATCTCCGGGTCGCGCGGCTGGCGGGTGGTGTTGTGGAGCTCCACCAGCACGGCGAGGATCGGGCCGATATCCACGGGCTCCGCCACGGTGCGCGAGAGTTCGGCATCCACGCGGGATGAGTCGGAGATGTCGCCGATCAGCCGGTCCATCCGCACCGCGTCATTGGCGATGATGCCGAGCAGGCGCTTCTGCTGCGCCGGATCCTCCACGCGGCGCAGCGTCTCGATCGCGCTGCGCACGCTGGTGAGCGGGTTCTTGAGTTCGTGCGCGACATCGGCGGCGAAGCGCTCATTGGCGTCGATCCGCGCCCAGAGCGCGCGGGCCGCGGCCTGGAGGTCGCGCGCGAGGATGCCGATCTCGTCCTGCCGGTCGAGCAGGCGCTCGGGCACGCTGCCGCCGCGGCCCTTGCCCTGGCGCATCTCGGCCGCCGCACCGGCGAGTTGCAGGATCGGGCTGGCCAGCGTGCGCGCGAGGTAGAGCGAGACGGCAACGGTGAGGATGAGGGCCAGCACGAAGAGGCCGAGGACGCTGGCGCGGATCTCGAACAGGCGCGCATCCACCTCCCGCGCCTCACGCGTCAGCAGCACGATGCCGACGGCCTGGGCGCCGCGCCGGGCGGGTTCGGCCACGCTGACCAGCAGGCGCCCATCGGGCGTGCGGCGGATATAGGGGGTGACGCCGCCTTCCAGCGCCAGGCGCAGCTCGGCCTGGCGCTCGGGGCCGAGATCGGGTTGCCAGTCGAAGCTTTGGGCATCGGGCGTGGTGTCGAGCACGACGGGGTTCAGCGCCTGGCGCGGCAGCAGGCCCAGGACGCGCTCATAGAGGCCGGAGACGGTGTCCGAGAGGGCGCCGCGCGGGGCGGGCGCCGGCAGGGGCTCGGTCACCACGGCGCCGCCCACCGCCTCCCGCACGCGGCTGTCGGCGACGACGAGGCCGGCCGTGTCGAAGAGGCGCGCCTGGGTGTTGGGCGAGGGCTCGACCAGGCGGCGCAGGAGGGGGCGCGCCACTTCGGGGACGAGCACGGCGCGGTCATCCTGGATACGGACGGCGGCTTCCGCGATGCCGCCGGCATAGATGCGCGCCTGGGTGCGCATGGCCTCGACCTCGGCGGCGAGCAGGCCGTTCTGGTACTGGTCGAGGTAGAGCAGGGCGGCGGCGAGCAGCGCGGGCGGCAGCGCGTTCACCAGCAGGATGCGGCGCAGCAGCGGCGAGACCCAGCGGCGGCGGCGATCGGGCTCGGCCACGCCGTCCTCGGGCTTGAGCAGGGGGGCTTCGGGCATGTTCAGAAGCCTGTGATCAGCACGTCGAGCGCGCGGGTGATGTCGTCCTGCTGGGCGGCGAGGGAGCCGACACTGGGGCCGAGTTCGCGCCTGGGGATGGCGCCCAGAAGCTGGGTCGCCATCAGGAAGTGCTGGCCGTAGATCTCGAAGCGCGGATGCAGGTCCCGGATGGGGCGGGGCACGGCGTCGGGCGGCAGCAGCGGCGCCACCACGCGGGTTTCCAGCCGATCGAGAAAATCGCTCTGGACTTGCAGCAGATAGCCGGGTGCGCCGCGCGGGCGGCGAAAGAGGTCGAAGCGGGCCACCGGGTCAGAACATGCGGTATTCGGCGAGGGGAAGTTCGTTGGATTCGGTCCAGCGGTTCCAGGCCTCGATGGCGTCCGCGTTCTCGGCCAGCCAGCGGCGGGCCTTCTCGGCGCGGATGGCGTCCTGCACGGCCTGGGCGGCAATGGCGGCGGCGTCAAGGCCGAGCGCCTGGGCTTCGGCGGCGAAAGGGGCCTGGGATTCGGCGAGGCCGGGGTGCGATGGTTCTTCGGATCGCACATCGGGAAACAGATCGGGTCGGAGAACTTGCGGCGACAACCCCGTCAACTTTGCGATCGAGGGCACGCGCGACGCAGGTATGCCGCCTTCCCTGCGCCAGTTGCTGACAACCGTGCGGGAGCAACCCAGGGCCTTCGTCAAGGCGACGACACCCCCAGCGGCTTCAACCGCGCGCTCCAACCCGAGCAACTTGCCATCGCCTGTCATCCAATCAGATTAACTGACTTTCGTCACAAGGCAACCATTCAGACGATCTGACGCCGCCGCACCCAAAGCCCGTAGAGCCGCGGCCCCAGCAGCGCCGCCACCGCCACCAGCAGGATGGCCAGGCTCCCCGGCCGCGTGGCGAAGACCATCCAATTGCCCTCGCTGATGGTCAGCGCCTGGCGCAGCGCCTGTTCCGCCATCGGCCCCAGGATCATGCCGATCACCACCGGCGCCACCGGGAAGTCGAAGCGGCGCATGAACATGCCGATGATCCCGATGGCGTAGAGCAGCACCAGATCCACGATGGAGTTGGAAATCCCGTAGGTGCCGATCGTCGCAAACACCAGGATGCCCGCGTAGAGCTGCGGCGTCGGGATCTTCAGGATCTTCACCCAGAGCCCCACCAGCGGCAGGTTCAGCACCACCAGCATGACATTGGCGACAAAGAGGCTGGCGATCAGCGTCCAGACCAGTTCGGCCTGCGTTTCGAACAGCAAGGGCCCGGGCTGGATGCCGTAGCTCTGGAAGGCGCTGAGCATGATGGCGGCGGTGGCCGATGTCGGCAGGCCCAAGGTCAGCATGGGGACGAGGATGCCGGCAGCGGCCGCATTGTTCGCGGCCTCCGGCCCGGCCACGCCCTCGATGGCGCCGGTGGTGCCGAATTCATGCGCGTGCTCGGGTGCCACCAGCTTCCGCTCGGCATAGTAGCTCAGCATGGTCGGCATCTCGGTGCCGCCGGCCGGCAGCACACCGAAGGGAAAGCCGAGGCCCGCGCCGCGCACCCAGGGCCAGAAGCTGCGCTTGAGGTCAGCGCGGGACAGCATCAGGTGGCCGACGGGCAGCACCTGCGCCTTGCCGCCATGGTAGCGCCAGGCCATGTGCAGCGCCTCGGCCACGGCAAAGAGCGCGACGGCGACAAGCACGACATTCACGCCGTCATAAAGCTCCGGCAGGCCGAAGGTCATGCGCGGCTGGCCGGTCTGCAGGTCAATGCCGATGAGCCCCAGCGTCAGGCCAAAGAAGAGGCTGACCAACCCGCGCAGCGCGGAGCCGCCCAACACCGCCGAGACGGTGACGAAGCACAGCACCATGAGACAAAAATACTCGGCCGGCCCCAGGACCAGCGCGAAATCCACGATAACGGGGCCGAGGAAGGCGATGCCCAGCGTGCCCACCACGCCGGCCACGAAGCTGCCGATGGCCGCCGTCGCCAGCGCCGGCCCGGCACGGCCATTGCGCGCCATCTTCGCCCCTTCGAGGGCGGTGATGATGGAGCCGCTCTCGCCCGGCGCGTTCAGCAGGATGGAGGTGGTGCTGCCGCCATACATGGCGCCGTAGAAGACGCCGCAGAACAGGATGAAGGCGCCGGTCGCACTCACCTGGAAGGTGATGGGCAGCAGCAGCGCAATGGTCAGCGCGGGCCCGATGCCGGGCAGCACGCCGACGGCGGTGCCGAGGAAACAGCCCGTCAGCGCCCAGGCCAGGTTGGTCAGCGTCAACGCATGGGAGAAGCCGAGCGCGAGGCCATTGATGGCATCCATCAGACGACCTCCTGCCCGAGGAGGCGCAGGATCAGCCCCTCCAGCAGCCCCGCGCCGATATTCACGCCAAGCCCCTGCACGAAGAGGAACCAGACCAGCAGCGTCAGCGGCAGGGCGATCAGCAGGTCCCGCGCCATGGAGCGGCTGCCGAAGGCGGCGGCCACCAGAACGAATTGCGCCGAAGCGGCGATGGAAAACCCGGCCGGCCCGATCAGGATGAGGTTGGCCAACAGCCCCGCCCCCAGCAGCCCGAGCGCACGCATGTTGGGCGGCCCGGCCTCCACCACCTCCGCAACCCCGGCCGACCAGCCGCCGCGCAAGGCCGCCAGCACGAGCAGCGCGCCGAGCAGCGTCATGCCGCTGGCCACCACATAGGGCACCGCCTTGGGGCCGACCTGGGCATAGAGGGGCGAGACGGGAATGGCGCCAGCCTGCCAGAAGCCGACCAGCCCGAAGCCCAGGACGAAAAGGCCGGCCAGCAGGTCGGGCAACGGAATCCGGTTCGTCATGGCGTCTGGCGTTTCCTCACGCCGGCAGTCTTGGCCGATTCATGCCATCCGTCACCTGTCTGGCGCGTGGCAAGCTTGTCATGCGGGGAAGCTTTCGCGCGCAACGCCGCGCCGGCATGCTGGCAGGATGAGCGCGGAGCAGATCATCGGCCTCTACGAACGCCATGCGCGCGCCTTCGACGCGCAGCGCGACCGGCGCCTGTTCGAACGTACCTGGCTCGACCGCTTCACCACGCTGATCCCGGCCGGCGGCGCGGTGCTCGACCTCGGCTGCGGCATGGGTGAGCCGATGGCGGCACACCTGATCGGCGCGGGCTTCGCGGTGACGGGGGTGGACAGCGCCCCCACCCTGCTCGGCCTCTGCCGCGCGCGGTTTCCCGGGCAGGCGTGGCACCTGGCCGACATGCGCGGCCTCGACCTCGACCGCCGCTTTGACGGCATCCTGGCCTGGGACAGCTTCTTTCATCTGGACCACGGGCATCAGCGCGCGATGTTCGCCGTCTTCGCCCGCCACGCCGCGCCGGGTGCGGCGCTGATGTTCACCAGCGGCCCCTCGGAGGGCGTGGCGCTGGGCTGCTTCGAGGGCGAGGTGCTGCATCACGCCAGCCTCTCGCCCGCGGAATACCGCGACCTGCTCGCGGCCCACGGCTTCGCGGTGGTGGAGCGCCGCGCCGAGGATCAGGATTGCGGCGGGCACACCATCTGGCTCGCCCGCCGCATGGCCTCTCAGGCGGCCAGCACCGGATAGTCGGTGTAGCCCTTGGCGCCGCCGCCATAGAAGCTCGCCTGGTCCGGCGGGTTCAGCGCGGCACCTTGCGCGAGGCGCTCCGGCAGATCCGGGTTGGCCAGGAAGGGCACGCCGAAGGCCACCAGATCAGCCAGGCCCGCGGCGATGTCCGCCTCGGCCCGCGCCCGGTCATAGCCACCGTTCAGGATCAGCGTGCCCTTGTAGTTCGCGCGGATGAGGGCGGCGACGTCGAAGCCCGGCCTGGTGTCGAAGATGTGCAGATAGGCCAGGTTCCGCTTCGCCAGCTCGGCCGCGACATAGGCATAGGTCGCGGGCGCATCCGGGTCATGGATGTCGTTGAACACGCCACCGGGAGAGAGCCTGACGCCCACGCGATCGGCGCCGATCGCCGCCACCGCCGCATCCACGGCAGCCAGCAGGAAGCGCGCGCGGTTCTCGAGCGAGCCGCCCCATTCATCGGTGCGCTGGTTCACATTCGGGGCGAGGAACTGGCCCGGCAGGTAGCCATTGGCGCCATGCACCTCCACGCCATCCAGCCCGGCCTCGCGCGCCAGCGTCGCGGCGCGGCCATAGGTGGCGATCAGGGCCGGGATCTCGGCGGCGTCCAGCGCGCGGGGGGAGCCATGCGGCTTCATGCCCGCATGCGTGTAGATCTCGCCGGGGGCGGCGATGGCCGAGGGCGCCACGGGCTGCGCGCCATCCAGGAAATCGGGGTGGGAGATGCGGCCGGTGTGCATCAGCTGCACGAAGATGTGCCCGCCCTTGGCATGCACCGCGCGCGCCACTTGGCGCCAGCCCTCGACCTGGGCGGCATTGTAGAGGCCGGGGATGTCAATGTAGCCGCGGCCGGAGGCGTCGGGCGTCGTGCCCTCGGTCACGATCAGGCCGGCGCCGGCGCGCTGGGCGTAGTATTCGGCGTTCAGCGCATTGGGCACCTGGCCGGGGCTGCGGTTGCGCGTCATCGGCGCCATCACGATGCGGCTCGGCAGGTTCAGCGCGCCAACGCGCACGGGGGAAAACAGGGTCATCTTCGGGCAACTCCATGGCTCGGGGCGGGACATGCCGCCCCCTTGCCATGGCATATGGGGCGTGGTGGCACGCCCGCGAAATCACGCCTGGTGATGACGCCCATTCACGCGCGGGGCTTCACCCGGCCAGGCCCAGCTCCTTCAGCACCGCCTCGGTGGCCGCGATGTCGGCCGCGAGGAAGCGGTCGAACTCGGTGCCCGGCCGAAAGGCGTTGTCCCAGCCGCGCGTGGCCAGCAATTCGCGCCAGGCGGGCAGCGCGTTCAGCTCGGTCATCAGATTGACCAGGGCCGCGCGCTGGTTGGGGTTGATGCCGGGCGCGCCGAAAACGCCGCGCCAATTGGCCGTCACCACGTCCACGCCGGATTCCTTGAGCGTCGGGATGGAGGCGTCGCTGCGCGTCTCGCCCGTGGTGGCCAGCGCCCGCATCCGGCCCGAACGGATCTGCTCGGCGAACTCGGAATAGCCGGAGATGCCGGCCTTCACCTGCGCGCCGAGGATCGCCGCCTGGGCCGGCCCGCCGCCCGCGAAGGCCACGTAGCTCCCCTCCCGCGCGGTGCGGCCAAGCGCCTTGAGGATGAGGCCGAGGGTGATGTGATCCGTCCCGCCCGCGCTGCCGCCGGCGACCGAAGTGCCGCCCGGATTGGCGCGGAAGGCGGCGAGCAGCCCGGCGATGTCCTGGATCTCTGAAGAAGCGGGAACGACGACGACGCCCACCTCCTGCGTCATCCGCGCGATGGGCGTGACGTTGGAAAGCCCGAGCGGCGAGCGGTTGGTCAGCACCGCGCCCACCATGACCGAGCCCGCGACCATCAGCGCATCCGGCCGGCCGCGCCGCTGCGAGATGAAGCGCGGCAGGCCCACGATGCCGCCGGCGCCGCCCACATTCTCGAACTGAAAATTGCCGACGAGGCCGGCGGGCCGGGCCACCTGCTCGATGGCGCGGCCCAACCCGTCCCACCCGCCGCCGGGGCCGGCCGGGATGAACATGCTGATATTGGCGAAGCGCGCCTGGGCCCGGGCTTCCGGTGCAAGGGCGGGCAGCAGGGCGGCGCCGGCGAGGAGGGTTCTGCGTTGCATCGGCTCAGCCTTGCATCTGCTTGAGTTCGGGAATGCCGCCCAGCGAGAGCAGGTGGGCATAGATCGCATCCAGCCAGCCCTTGTCGCGCAGGGTGGCCAATTGCTCGCCGGTGAGCTTCGCCAGGCGGTCGCGATCCACCGCATGGAAGCCGTCCACCCGGAAGGGCTTGCCCTCCCACTCGAACTGCGTGGCCGCCGGTTGCAGCAGCCCCATGAGCATCAGGCCCTCGGCGAATTCCTGGGTCTTGCGGAAGGCCGCCTCGACCGAGCGGGTGAATTCCAGCGCCTGGGTGGCGAGCGGCGCGGGCTTGCGCTCGGCGTCGAAGATCGGCTCCCCGGCGGAGGCGGCGAATTGCGGCGCCTGGGGATCAATGCAGAGAACGAGCTGGTCGGAATCGGCAGCGGCGCGCACCAGGAGGAAGGGGTAGCGGCGCAGATAGGCCGGCACATAGGTGCCGCGGCGCCAGGCCCCCTTCTCATCCACGAAGAGGTTTCGGTCGGGTGCCAGGCCGGTCAGCGCCACGGGCATGTGCGGCGCGGTGGCCGCGAAGACCACCGGCATGTGCCGCCCGGCCAGCGCGAATTCCTCGACCGCCAGCGGGATGGAGGAGAGGTGCGCGGCAAAGCCATGCCCGACATCGCGCAGGTGCAGCCCGGCGTGGCGGTCACTGTCGAGCGGTTCGAGCGCCGTATAGAGAACGGGCAGGGTCTGGGCGTTCATCGGGTTTCTCCGGCCAGCGCGAGGGGCCGCGCGGCAAGACGTTCCAATCGTTCTTGGACAGTCGCGTCTTCTGCGGGCTGCTGGCCTTGCTTTTGTTCGATGAGCATAGCCCAGGATTCGAGGCCCGAGGAAGGTCCAGGCCCAAGACAAGCCCGACGAGAAATGGGGAAATCCATGTCCGCCGGCACCCCTGCGCGATCCGCGGCAGCGGGGAACGTTGCGTTTCCCGCCGGGGCTGTGCACTCTCGCCCTCAGGGAAGTTTCGCCAATTCGACACAAAGCGAGAAAACGCGATGGAAAACCGTCTCTCACGCCGCCTCCTGGTCCTGCGGGTCGCGGCCCTCGGCGGAACAGGAACCGCTCTGGCCGGCTGTGTGGCCCCGCCGGCGCCTGCACCGGTGCTGGTGCGGGGCACCGGCATCACCGACCGTGACCCGAATGATGGCCCTGGCCAGGGCCGCGGCGGCTATCGCGGCACCGGCGTCACCGACCGCGATCCGAGCGACGGCCCCGGCCAGGGCCGCGGCGGCTACCGCACCACCGGCGTCACCGACCGTGACCCGAGCGACGGTCCCGGCCAGGGCCGCGGCGGCTACCGCACCACCGGCATCACCGACCGCGATCCGAATGACGGGCCCGGCAATGGCCGCGGCGGCTCCCGCGCCAGCGGCATCACCGACCGCGACCCGAGCGACGGCGCTGGGCGCGGGCGCGGCGGCACGCGCGGTACCGGCCGCACCGATTCCGACCCGCGCGACGCGCCCGGCCAGGGCCGCTGGTAGCCACCCCGCGCCCTTCTCCACCCAGCCCGGCAGGACCCATGCAGCAAGGATTGACCGAGGCGGCCTTCGCCCTCGCCTTCGAGGGCATGAGCGTGGATGAGGCGCTGGCGCTGCGCGAGGGGCTGGAGTGGAAGCACTTCCAGGGGTCGCGCCCCGACCGCTTCGCGGGGCTGCTGAGCATCGCCGCCCTCGACGCGCATCTGCGCACCGATGGGGCGCGCACGCCGCGGATCGCGATGGCGGATGAGGCGCGCAACGGCAGCGCCGGCGTGCCCGAAGAGGAATTCACCCTGCCCGATGGGAGGGTGGACCTGCCCCGCCTGCTCGAGCGTTTCGATGCGGGCGCCTCGCTCGTCATCTCGCAATTCCATGAGACCCACCCGCCGCTGGCGGATTTCTGCCGCGGGCTGGAGCGGCTTTTCCTGCACGCGGTGCAGTCCAACATCTACCTCACGCCGCCCGCCGCGCAGGGCTTCCGCACGCATTTCGACACGCATGACGTGCTGGTGCTGCAGGTGGAAGGCCGCAAGCGCTGGCGCATCTGGGATGGCGAGCGGATCGAGCGGCCGACGCGCCGCACGCCGTGGCCCGGCAACATGCCCCCGCTGGGCGAGCCGCATGTGCTGGTGCTGGAGCCAGGCGACGCGCTCTACATCCCGCGCGGCATCATGCATGACGCGGCGACCGAGCCGGGCGAGCGTTCGCTGCATGCCACCATCGGCTTCATGGAGGCCTCCTGGGCGCAGGCCATCCGCGCCCTGCTGGACGAGGCCGAGCTGGCGGACCCGGCGCTGCGCGAGAGCCTGCCCAGCTGGCGCATCGGCGAGCAGGACCTGTTGCCCGGCCTGGCCCAGCGCCTCAGCCGCCTCGCCACCCCCGCCCATGCCGAGCGGCTGGCGAATCTGATGCTGGAGCAGCTCGCGCGGGACCGGCAGCCCCTGCCCGCGCGCGGCCTTTTCGCGCCAATGCCGGAGGGGCAGCTCCGGCTGACCGAGGGCATGCACTCGCATCTGGTGCAGGCGCAGGACGGCGCGGCGACACTGTTCTGGACCGGCGGCGCGCTGCCGCTGACGCCCGGCGAGGTGACCGAATTGGCCGCCCTGGCCGAGGGCGCGGTGCCCGGCGATGCCGGCTTCGCGCGCAAGCTCTGGGGCATGGGGCTGCTGGAGCCGGCCTGAGGGCCGTATTCCGGCCTAGCGCTGCAACGCCAGCCTCAGATGCCCCTCGATGGCGGTGGAGAGGATGGCGTAGCCCGTCAGTGTCAGGTGCAGCCAGTCGAAGGCCACCCAGTCATGCAGGGTGCCCTGCCCGTCCACCATCAGCTGGCCGGGCTCGCTGTAGATGATCCGCTGGTTGTCGCCACACGCCGCGAGCAACTGGTTCAGCCGCGCGATCGGCGCGCGCATCGGGTCATTCGCATGGATGCCGCGCGGCAGGACGCCGAGCAGGAGGATCTTCGCCTGGGGTGCCAGGCGCTGCAGCCGTTCGATCACCGTGGCCACGCCCAGCGCCACATCCTCGGGCCGGTTGCCATGGCCGATATTGTTGGTGCCGATCAGCAGAACGATAGCCTGCGGCTGCAAGCCGGCGGGCCAGTGCCCGTTCTCCAGTCGCCAGAGCAGGCTTTGCGTCGTATCCCCGCCGATGCCGAGGTTCAGCCCGCCGCGATGGCCGTAGAACATCCGGAAGAGGTTGGGCTGCCAGCTCTCGGTGATGGAATCCCCCACGAAGGCGATGCGCGCCTGGGCGACATCCGTGCCGCGCAGCCGCGCGGTGAGCGCGTTCACGGCGGTACGCCATTCGGCCCAGGGCCCGGGTGCGGGCACTGCCTGGGGCGGGCGCTGGCCGGCTGGCGGCGCGGGGCAGGCGGCGAGCGCCGGCGGCCCAGCCGCGGCCAGCAGCCCGACCGCCAGCGCGATGCGGCGCAGGAGGTTGGCGGCGCTCACGTCACCAGGTCGGCCGGGCGGCGCCGGAGGGCAGGCCGATCCATTCCGGCCGGCCCGCGCCGAAGCTCGACTGCATCGGGTCGTTCACATTGGGCGTGGGCGAAGCGGCGCCGGCGAAGAGCGGCAGCAGGTCCTCGCGCGGGCGGTCCAGGCGCCAGCGCAGGTAGAACAGGCCCACCGTGTCCTGGTAGTCGCCCACCTTCTCGAAGCGGCCGGCGAGGCCCAGTCGCACATTCGGCGTCACCGCGTATTCGAGGTTGCCGAAGACGGAGCCGGCGATGCCGCTGCTGCGCGTGGCGGCCGAGGTGACCGGGGTGGTGTTGTCGAAGAAGGAGGCATTCACGACCTGCGCCTGCAGGGCGGAATTGGTTGGGAAGGTCGGCGTCGCGGCGGTGCGGAAGTTCTGGTAGCCAACCGCACCGATGGTGCGCAGCGACCAATCCCCCCAGCGGGCGATGTACTCCGCCTGGAGCGAGGCGATGATGTTCTGCTGCGGGCTGAAATAGCCGCCCTGGCCCAAGGTGAAGCCGCCCAGGTTCTTGTCGAAGCCAAAATACCGCAGGTCCACACCCATGGTGAGCTGCTGGTTCTGCTCGCGCAGCAAGGCGTAGTACGCGCCGATGCCGGCATCCACGCGGTTGTTGTTCTGGACGTTGTCGCCCCGGTAGATGCTGTAGCCGGCGCCCGCATAGGTGCCGAAGCGCTGGGTCGGCGCCCATTCGAACTGCAGGCGCGCGCCCGTGCGGACCACGCCGCCCCAGGGGGCGCCGGCCACCGAATTGGGCATGCCGGCATAGGAGAGCATGCTGTCCGTCACCGCGCGGCGATCAACGGAGAGGCGCATGCGCAGCTGCTCGGTGATGCGCGGCACCACTTCGGCGCCGCCCACGATGTTGGTGCGCGCGAAGCCCAGCGGCGTGGAGCCGATATCGGCCCGCCAGTTCCGGCCCAGATAGGCCGCGCGCAGCGCGGCACCTTCCTGGGTTTCAGGTCCGGCGCGATAGGTGCCGAAGGGCCGCACCGCGTTCTCGGCGAAGAGGCGGGCATTGGCGGAGCCGGTGTTGAGATTGCCCGCGTTGAGCACCACCGTGTCCACGCCCATCACGACGCGGCCGGGCATGTTGCCGGGCATGCGCGTCGAGACCTCGACCGGCACCGTCAGCGTGGTGAGGCGGGAGGTGCCGGCATCGCCGTCGCGATAGCCCAGCATGGCGCCGGCCTGGATCCAGGTCGCGGCCTCGTCGCGGGCGCGGATCAGCTCCTGCGCGATCTGCGCGGTCAGCGGGTCATGCAGCTGGGTCGGGCCCGGGCCGCCGCGCTGCGGGTTGAGCGCAAGCTGCGTCAGCCGCGCCTCGGCCAGCTGGCCGCTGTTGCGCAGATGCTCCACCCGTCGCGCGCCCGCGCTCTCCATCAGGCGCAGGCTGCGGCCCAGCTCGCCGCGCGCGCGGGCGACGCGCGCCTCGGCCAGCGTGACCTGGATGTCGCCGGGATGCAGGAAGGCGGTCTCGGTGATCAGGGCGTCCGCCTCGCGCAGCCGCCCCTCGGCGATGGCGAGGTCCACCTTGGCCAGGCGCGCGACGAGGTTGCGCGGGTCGCGCTCCAACACGGCATCCACCAGGATGCGCGCCTCGGCCGTGCGGTTCTGCGCCACATAGAGGCGGACCAGCGCCATGTTCAGCGGAACGCTGGCGGGCGCGGCGGCGAGCGCCGGCGCCATCGCCTGGTAGGCCTGCTCGGGCTCGCGCCGCAGGGCGAGCGCATCGGCCTGCTGCACCGCGCCCGATTCCATGACGGCGGCGAGCTCGCGCCGGGTTTCCGCCGGCAGGTTGCGGTCGGCCAGCAGGGGGGCGGCCAGCGCGCTGGCATCCTGCAGCCGGTTCGCCTCGATCAGCGCGGAAGCGAGCGCGATGCGGTCCGCGGCACTGGTGTTGGGATTGGCGGCCAGGGCGGCCCGGGCGGCGAGGCCCGCGCGGATCGGGTCGTTCAGCCGGGCGAAGGCGCGCACCGTGGCAGGGCCGACGGTGAAGCCCGGGTCACGCCGGCCGGCGCCAGCCAGCAGTGCATCCATGGCGCCGGCGCGCCCTTCGCGCACCTGCAATTCGAGCTGGCGGATTTCGAACTCGCGGCGGCTGACCGTCAGCAGCCGATTCATGTCGGCATTGCGCACCCGCACCGGGATGCGCTCCAGCAGGGCGACGACGGCGCCGAAGCGCTCCTCATCCAGCGCCACCAGGGCGGCCGCGGTCGAGGCATCGGCGCTCGTGTCGCGCTCCAGCTGGTTGACCAGCTCCGCCGCTTCGGCCGTCTGGCCGAGGCTCTTCAGCTTGCGGATCGCGTCGAGCATGATCCACGGGTTGTTCGGCGCCATGACCAGCGCCTGGCGCAGCAGCGCCACGGACTGCTCGGGATTGTCGGTCGCGGCCGCGCGGTCACGCAGGCTGAAGGCGCGCGCGGCCTGCGCCTCGCGGTTCGGCGGCAGGCCCATCTCGCGCTGGAAGGCCTCGGCCTCCGCGATGCGGTCCTGGCCGACAAGGGCGAGGTAGAGACCGTTCAGCGCATCGCGCTGCCGCGGGCGCAGCGTCAGCGCGTTGCGGAAGCGCATCTCGGCCGCCACGAAATCGCGGCGCAGGATCGCCACCTGGCCGAGCACCAGCTCGCTGTCGAGGCGCTGCTGGCCGCGGGCATTCAGGCCCCGGCGCGCGAGCGAGTCGGCGCGATCGAGGTCACCGCGCTCCAGCGCGCGCCAGGCGAGGCCGCCCGGGCCGATGGCATTGCCGCCGCCCCCGGCGCCGCCGCTGGCCCAGGGGGTGAGATCCCCCACCGCACGGGTGAATTCCTCCGCCCGGTCGGGCGAGAGGGCGATGGCACGGTCGCGCAGGTTCCGCGCCTCGGTCATCCGGTTCTGGATCTTGCGCAGCACGGCGAGGCCCAGGATGGCCTCGGTGTCGTTGGGGTCGATCGCCAGCGCGGCGTTGAACTGCTGCTCGGCCTCGGCATTGCGGCCGGCATCCACCGCGCCCCAGCCGAAGATGCGCGCCGTGGCGCCCGGCGCGATCACGACCTCGGAGGCGCGGAGCTTCTGCTCCAGCTCGCGGTCACCGGGGTTTACGGCGAGATAGGCGCGGATGCGGGCGGCGGATTCCGGCTCGTCGCCCAGCCAGAGCAGCGACTGGCGCCAGGCGACGCGCGCCGCCTCGCGCACGCCGCGCTGGTTGTAGAGCTGCGCCAGCCGGTCCACGCCGTCCGAGCGGGTTTCCTCGCGATAGGTGAGAAGCTGGGCGTAGGTCAGCGCCAGCTGCGCGTCATTGGGCTGCGCCGCGGCCATCTGGCCGAGCTCCTGCACCGCCTGGCGATAGCCGGACTCGGAGGAGGCGCCGAGCACCTGGAAATACTCCGAGGCGAGGGCGGGCGGAATGCGACCGTTGCGGAACATCTGCCGATAGCGAGCCACCGACTCCTCGGCGCGGCCACCGCGGGAGAGCTGGCGGGCGGCCGCCAGCGTTTCCGCATCCTCGCCGGTCACGCGCAGCAATTCCTCGTTGCGGGTCAGGCGCGGGTCGTTGGGCGACAGCCGCCGCAGCCGCGTCAGGTAGCGGCGCGCCGCCTCGGGCTGGTTGCTGAGCGAGGCGAGCTCAATCGCCCCCGCCAGCGCCTCGATGTTGTTGGGCTCGACGACGAGTAGCCGGTCGAGCGTCTGAAGCGCGCGTTCGGTCTGGCCCTGCTGTTGCCAGAAGGCTGCCTGCTCCAGGAGATTGGTGGCGGCGGCGCCGCCCGAGATGCGGGTGTCGGCGGCGGCGGCGGGCGTGGCGGCAGCGCCGGGTGCGGGCGGCGGCGACAGCGCGGGCGCAGGTGAGAGGGCCGGCGCCTGCGACAGCGGCGGCGGGGACAAGGGTGGCGGAGAGAGCGCCGGCGGGCCGGACAGGGCCGGCGGCGGCGGAGAGAGAACCGGCGGCTGCTGCGCGGCGGCAGGCAGCCCGGCCAGGACGAGCCCGGCCGCCCACCCGGCGGCACCCCGCCCGAAGCCGCGGCGCCTCCTCCGGTCCATGCGGTTCAGCATCCCCGATGCCCCATCACGGCCGCCAGACCGCGGTGGTGTCGCGCGTCATGAAGGCCTGGGGCTGCGGCGTGCCGCTGATCATCCAGATGCTGTACATGCCGCCCGCCTCCAGCCCTTCGAGGGCGAAGGGGGCGCTGGCGCGGTCGGCGCAGCTGGCGCGGATCTGCGCGGCCACCGGGTTCACGCTGCGGGCGCGCGTCCCGAGGCTCGGCACGCCCTCGAAGACGGCGGGGCCGGAGGGCTGGATCGAGAGCCCGGCCGCCGGGCAATCCGGCATGGCGTTGTAGAAGGCGAGGCGCGCGCGGGCGCGGTTGAAATCGGCCGCATCCACCACGGGCGTGGCGGCGATGCCGCCGCCGGGTGCCGCATGCAGGAGCACGGTGACGAAGCTGCCGGGCTCGACGCGCAGCGTCGCCTGGCCGCGGCGCTGGCCTTCCTGGAATTCCAGGCGGAGTTGCCGGTTGGCCACGTTCTCGACCGTGGTGAAGGCCATGACGCGCTGCGCGGGCGCGGTGCCCAGGCGCTGCTGCGGCAGGAAATCCGGCCGGGCCATCACCTCGCCGGGGAGCACGTTCACCAGGCGCACATAGGCCGAGCCGCGCGGCGGCACGGGGTCATAGACCTGGCCCTGCGCCTGCGCGGCGCCCGCGGCGCCGAGGCCGCTGACCAGGCCGGCCGCGAGGGCGAGAATCGCGCGCCTCATGCCACGGCCCGCCGGACCTGGTTGAGGAATTCGGCGGGCGGGATCGCCGCCTGCCCCCAGGAGGAATTGTTGGTGGTGTTCACCATGTCCTGCTCCAGGTGGTTCCAGACCAGGGCGCGCGGCCGCTGCTGCTTGAAGGCGTCGCTGCGCAGATAATCCAGCAGCGTGGCATAGGTGCCGACATTGTTCGGCTTCCAGAACAGGCCGACCGGCCGGACCAGCTGGTTGGACAGCACCGGCTGGAAGCCAAAGCGCGGCTGGACATTGCTGGTGCCGACGATCGCGGTGTCATAGCTGTCATCGTCAATCAGCGCGGAGGCCCCTTCGGCCGGCAGGATCTGGCGGATCAACGACTGCTCGGGCCCATAGGCGGCGCGCTGGGCCGGCGGCACATGCTGCGTGAGGTCGCCGGCGGCGAGCTGCATGGGCCGCAGGTCACCGAGGCGCGTGCCGGGGCGCGGGCTGGCCGGAAGCTGCATCCGCTCGCGCATCTGGCGCGCGATTTCCACGGCGGCGAGCTCGGCGCCCATCGGCGTCCAATGCGTGTCGGTCTTGAAGAACAGCGGATGCGCGGGGTCGCGCTGCATCTGGGCGCGGAACAGCGCGTCGAGGTCGGGTACCACCGCGCCGGCCCGGGTCAGCTCGGTGACGCTCAGGCTGTAGCGCTGCGCCGCCTCGGGCGAGACCTGGGAGCCGGCGGGCAGGAACTGCCGCATCAGCCGCTTGCGCGAGGGAATGAGGCAGATCGCCACCTGGATCCGCGCGGCGCGCAGGATGCCGATGGTCTCGCCTACGGTCTGCAGCGCGTTGCGCAGCGCCGTCATGTCCACCCGCGTGAGCCGGTCCCACACGGGGAAGAGCCAGCCATTGGTGCCGATCTCGACCAGGCTGGCCTGCTGCGCGGCGGCACCGCGCGGCAGCCAGGGCATGGCCAGCGCGCCCGCCAGGCCGGCGCGGCGCGTCATCATCCAGCGGCTTGCTTCAGGCATCGTCATCGCCCTCGTGCTCTGTGACATGTCTTCGCATCCCTCACTCAGACCGAGCGCTCGCGCAGGCGTTGCGCCGCGCGGCGGCGGAGGACCCAGTAGATCGGGCCCGGGATCAGCAGCAGGACCAGGACGAACATCCCCAGCAGCACATAGGGATTGTCCTTCATGAAATACTCCGGCCAGAGCCAGGGCGGCAGCGTGCCATGCGTGTAGGTGGAGCTGACGCGGAAGGCCTGGATGCGGCCGCCGCTCAGCAGCGCGGTGTCGCCCTGCACGCGCGGCACCTGCTCGGGGTCGCGCAGCGCGGTGACCATGGCCTCAAGCCCGGCCGGGCTCGAGCCGGTGAGCGCCACGACGGAACGGCCCGAGCGCAGCGGGCTCTCGAAGCCGATCAGCGCGCCGAGCGATTCGCCCGGATTGGCCAGCAGCGCCGAGACGCGCTCCAGCTCACCGCGCCGCTCGCCGCCGAAGAGGTTGCGGAAATCGCCGAACACGTCGTTCAGCCGGACGGTGAGGCGGTTGCTCTCCATCTGCAGCGGCCCGTCGCGCAGCAGCGCCTGCAGGGCGGGTTGCCGGCCCAGCGTGCCGATCACCAGCAGGTCCTTCTCGGCCACGGATTGCAGCCCGTCGGGCCGCACCACCTGCAGGTTCACCGGCGGATAGCCGACCAGCGCCGCGATGCGGCCCAGCATGGTCAGGAAGGATTCCAGCTCCGCCTGAGAGGGGCGCTCGGGCAGCACCACCGCGGTCTGCGAGAGATCCGCGTATTTCGTGAAGGGGAAGCCCGAGGAGGTGAAGAAGGCGAGGTTGGGCAGCGTCGTGAAGCGATAGGCGCCGCTCAGGTCGATGGTGCTGTCCGGGTCCACCGAGGCGCGGATGTCGCCGGGGACGGCGATGCAGTCGCCGCGGTGCAGCGGGCGCATGTCGAAGCGCAGCTGCAGCTCGTTCTGGCCGAAGAGCATGTAGCTCGGCAGGCCGATCTGCACCTCGTCCATCTCGCCCTGGGAGACCTGGCGCTGGATCCAGTTGAAGGGCCAGCCGGCCTCCGCCTGCCGCAGCGGCGCGGAGCGGAGATAGATGTCGTTCAGCGCGACGTCGAGGCGCGAGACCGCGACATCCATGATGGGCCCGGGCGGGGCGCGGAAGCGGATCTGCGCCGAGAGGGCACGGTCACGCGCCGTGTACAGGTCGGGCGCGGTGCGGAAGGGCACGGAGATGGGGCCCGGGACGTAGCCAAAGGCCTGCAGCTCGGACGGGTCCATGATCTCGCCGAAGCGCAGCGGACGGTCCACCCGCACCCAGCGCGGCGCGTCATAGGGCTGGCGCGGCGGAATGTCCTGCGCCTGGATCGTCGCCAATTCGCCGCTCAACGCCTCGCGCCCGACGCCGAGCGCCGTGGCCGCCGCCACCGCCTCCTGGCCATTCCGGCCGGCGATCACCAGCAGCAGGCCCAGCGGGTCATTGGGGTTCGGCACGATGGCGAGCGTGGGCCCCTCCAGCCGGGGCATGATCAGGCCCGGCACGGAATCGAGGCTGGCCGAGATCACCACCGCATTGCCGCGCGGCGGGATCAGGTTGCCGACCGGGAAGCTCGAACCCCGGTAATCCGCCTGCACCGCGAACCAGGAGGAGACGATGGCCGCGGCCCGCAGCGCCTCGTTGCTGGGCACGTCGGGCAGGATGAAGGGCAGCACCAGCGGCTCGCGCAGCTGGCGCGGGTCGAAGAAGGGCTCGGGCAGGCGCGCCAGGTCGCGCGTGATGGGCAGGCGCTCAAGCCGCAGCGAGATGGTGGAATTGTCGGAGATCGTGCTCCAGAGCAGGCCCGAGAGCGGATCGTTGCACTCGATCGCGTAGCGACCGGTGAAGCGGAAGTTCAGCCGGTTCACATCGGCGAAGAAGAAGGGGTTGATGGGGAATTCCAGCGGGCCGAAGGCGGGCCGCGCGCGGTCCGGCTGGACGGTGCCGATGAACTGCTCGTTCAGCGTGAAGGCGATCTGGCTGAGCTCGGGGATCAGCGCGGGCGAGGTGGCGCCCTGGAGGGTGAGGCGCGCGGAGGTCACGACCTCGTCGCCGCGGACGCCGAAGAGCAGGCCCTGGAGGTCGGAGACGCCGCGCATCTGCATCGGGCCGCGCAGGCCAAGCTGGCGCAGGGTCCGCGTCTCGGTGCGGGTGCCGGGCGCGTCCTGCCCCGGCGTCGCCAGCAGCGGGTTGCCGCCGGGGCCGCCCTGCGGGTCGTTCAGACCCGGGCCGCCCAGCGGCGCGCCGCCGATGGGCATGCCGCTGGGCGGCGCGTTCATGATGGGCGGCAGGATCGGCGCGGGCGCCAGGCCGGGCGGCGGCGACAAGACCGGCGGCGGGGAGAGCGTGGGCGGAGACAGCGTGGGCGGCTGGGGCCCGCGCGACTGCGCCCAGGCGGCACCGGAGGCCAGCAGCAGCGCGAGCGCGACCGCGGCGGGAATCGAGGGGCGCAGCAGGCCCGGGCGCTTCGCCGCAGGCTGCGCAATCACCTCGCCCGCCTTGGCCTGGGCCAGGTCCGGCATGGTGTCGGGCACCTGGATGGAGCGACCCGCGGGCGTGCGCTTGCGGAAGCTGAACTGCGACCCGCCGGCGAAAAGGCCACCAATCGACACAAGCACTTCCTTCAGTGAGCGCAGAGGGCGATCCTCGCGGATGTTGTCCCAGTCCACCCAGGCATCGGCGCGACACAGGGTCGCGATCACAATACTGCCCTCGTCCTGCATGTCCTGGGGCAGGAAGCGCAAATTGAGACGATCATCCTGCCAACGCAAGACCTCCGCCGGCACCGTGACGCGCTGCGAGCCGGCATCCAACTCGACCATCACGAGATTGTCATCGCCCCAGTTGTCCGGTGCAGGCATACGCAGCGCCGCGCCGCCCAGCGAGAGGTCCTCCGAGAGGCCCTCGACGCGGCGGCCATCGGCCAGCAGCACGGCGGCTTCCACCTCGGCCGAGACGCGGGCGCGCGAGCGCACCTGGCGCCGCTCGCGGCCGACAGCGAGACCGGCCAGCACCGCGACGAGGCAGAAGGTCGCCCAGATGACGTTCAGCGCGAAGGCCTGGAATTCCAGCGTCTGCGTCGCATTCGCGGCGAGGCCGTAGATGCCGAGCAGCAGGCCGATCAACAGCGCTCCCGCCAGGAACATGTTGGGGCCCACGGCGCGCAGGTCGAAATAGCCCTCCTCCAGCGTGCCGCCCTTGTCGGTCACGTTGAAGCGGCCGCGCTTGGGGTCGAGCAGCGTCGAGAGCGTCACCGGCAGCAGATAGACGGTCAGAACCGTCTCGTAGATCTCGGACCAGAAGGAGTGGCGGACGGTCTTCTGGATGCGCGAGGCGGTGGTGACCGAAAGCACGATATGCGGCCCCGCATAGGCCACGATGGCGAGCGGCGAGGCCGCGATGATGCTCTCGCCGAAGATGAGGAAGGCCAGCGGCGCCGTCAGGAACACGAAGCGCGGCAGCGGAAACAGGAAGTGGAACATGGCGTTGAAGTAACAAAGCCGCTGCGCGAGGTTCAGGCCCCGCGAGAACAGCGGATTCTCCACGCGCAAAATCTGAATCATGCCGCGGCCCCAGCGCATGCGCTGGCCGATGTGGAGCATCAGGCGCTCGGTCGCCAGCCCGGCGGCGAGCGGCACGCGCAGATAGGCGGTGCGCCAGCCCTTCTTCTGCATCCGCAGCGAGCAGTGGCAATCCTCCGTCACCGTCTCGGTCGGCACGCCGCCCACGGATTCCAGCGCCGTGCGCCGGATCACCGCGCAGGAGCCGCAGAAGAAGGTGGCGCCCCAGAAGTCATTGCCCTGCTGGATCAGGCCGTAGAAGAGCAGCCCCTCATTGGGCACGCGCTGGCCGGCGGCAAGGTTCCGCTCGAACGGGTCGGGCGAGTAGAAATAATGCGGCGTCTGCACCATCGCGAGGCCCTGGTCGCGCAGCATCCAGCCCAGGCTGAGCTGGAGGAAGCCGCGCGTCGCCACGTGGTCGCAGTCGAAGATGACGACGTATTCCGAGCTGGTCTGCGCCAGCGCGTGATTGATGTTGCCCGCCTTGGCGCCCTTGTTGTCGGGCCGGATGATGTAGTTGCAGCCCACCTCCTCGGCGAAGCGGCGGAAATCCTCGCGCCGCCCGTCATCGAGCAGGTAGACGTTCAGCTTGTCCGACGGCCAGTCCAGGGCCAGCGCCGCGAAGACGGTGGGGCGCACCACGTCGAGCGGCTCGTTGTAGGAGGGGATGAAGACATCCACCGCCGGCCATTCATCCGGGTTGGCGGGCAGCGGCGCCGGCTTGCGGTCGAGCGGCCAGAGCGTCTGGAAATAGGCGAGGACGAGCGCGATGATGGCGTAGACCTCGGCCATCAGCAGGCCGACGCCCAGGAAGCTCTGCAGAAAGGTGCTGAAATCCAGCGTCTCGGTCAGCCGCCAGAAGATGTAGCGCAGCGAAACCAGCAGCGAGAGCACGATCAGCAGCAGTGTGACCGTGCGGCCCTGGATCCGGTTGAACACCAGGAAGAGGAACAGGCAGCCGAGCGCGAAGACGACCTGCTGCTCGGCCGCCATCGGCACGGTGATGATGGTGAGCGACAGCAACGCGCCCAGGGTGGTGATGAACACGCCGAACCACTTGTTCCGCATCAGCGGAAGCCGGGCCAGCCATTCCTTCCGGGCGGAGACTTCGCTCATCGGGCGCCCCAGCCCGGGCTGAAGGGCTCGGGGACCGGCGGCAGCGCCGCCTCGATCCCGCGGGCGATCTCGCGCAGGTCCTCGGCCGCCTGGCTGTTAGGCGCGATGTCGAGCACGAGGCGCTGGGCGGCCAGTGCCTCGGCCACGATCTCCTCGCGGCAGATGGCACCGAGCAGGCGGGGGCCCAGGTGCCGCGCCACCGTCTCGGCCGCGGCGCGCGACAGGCGGGTGTTCGGGTCCACCCCGTTCAGCACGACGCGAAGCCGGCCGGCGAAGAGTGCGGCCATGGTGCCCGCGCCGAGGAAGCGGCCGCTGTCAATGTCGGGCACGAGGGCGGCGCTGGTCGCATCCGCCAGCAGCACCGCGCAGACCATGGAGGACATGGGTGCGAGGATGCTGAGCGCGTGCGAGGCCCCGGGCGGCGTATCGGCGATCACCAGCAGGCTCGGATCCGTCAGGATGGCACGCAGCGGTGCCGCCAGCAGCTCGGGGTCGCGCTCCAGCGCGTGGGCCAGGCCGAGGGCGCCGCGGATATCGATCGAACCATGGGGCAGCAGCATGACGCCCGAGGCGGTCTGGCGGACCATCTCCCGCCAGTCCGGCCGCTTGGGCAGCTCGGTCATGAAGCCGGCGATGTCACTGAGCGGCACGCCGAAATGCAGGCGAAGGGTGTTCTGCGGATCGAAGTCCATCACCAGCACGCGCCGCCCCTGGCGCCGCATCGCATCGGCGATGTTGGCGGCCAGCGTGGTCTTTCCGACACCGCCCTTGGGGGACGCGAAGCAAATGAGGGGCATGGAGCCTCCGGCAGCCTAGAAGGTTGACGGCGCCCGCAGGGCGGCGCGGAACGTGTCAAAGGGGGATGCGGCAGGCGGGCCGCCTGACGCCACGAGACGCATAACCTCCCCCAGGGGAACTGTCACGGCCGCGGCCGGGAGTGCGCCGCCGCCCGGCCGATGGGGCGGCTCATAGCCGGAGCGGCCCATGACCGGCTGGGGCAGGCCGGTCATCCCCGGATGGGTGACGACCTGCTTCAGCCGGCTGAGCGTGCTGCCCGCCGGGGCCGGGGGCGCCGGTGGCGTGGCATCGCGCGGGGCGCCCAGGCCGCTGAAGATCGCGAACTCGGCCGCCGCACCGGCAGGCGGGGGGGTCCAGGGGACGGGGGCCAGGGGAGCCGGCGCATAGGGCATGGGCGCAGCGGGGATGGGCGCAGAGGGGATGGGCGCAGAGGGGTTGAACAAAGCGGGCGCCGGGCTTGGCGCGGCCTGCGGGGCCGGCGCGAACAACGCCGGCTCGGGCGCCGGCGGTGCGGCGGCCGCAGCCTGGGCGAACAGACTGAGCTCCGGGACCGGTTGAGGGGCGGGCCCAGGGGAGTACCCCGGGGCAGGCTCGCGCGCGGGTTGGGGCTCCGGCGGAGCCATAGCCGGCGCAAGGTTCGGGGCTTGGCTGAAGGGCGCGACAGGCGGCGAGGCGGCAGGCGCAGACGGCGGCGTGGCAGCCGGGGGTGTGGCCGCCGAGGGCGCGACCTGAGGCGGAACCTGCGGCGCGGCGGGCGATACAGACGGCGAGGCGGGCGGGGGCGCAGATTGGCGCGGGGCCTCGGGCGCGGGCGCGGGCGCCGCCGGGCTCGTCAGGACGGACCAGTCGATCTGCTGCAACGCGCTTTCGGCTGCCGGCGTTTCGGCCGCGGGCACGGCACCGGTTGGGGGCAGCTCAATCGGCGCCGCCGCCACGGCCTTCGGCTGCGGCGCGGGGGGCGGCTCCGGTGCGCGCTGGGGAGGGGCGGGCGATGGGCTGACCGGCGGGATGGCAGGCGCGACGACTGGCGCCGGCGGCGGCGCCACCACCAGCACGGGCGCGCTCCGCACAACCGGTGCCGGCGCACTCTGGGGGACCGGCGCTGGCGCGCTCTGCGGGACCTGGACTGGCTCGCTCCGCACGACCTGTGCCGGCGCGCTCTGCGCCACCGGCGCTGGCGGGCTTTGCGGGACCTGGACTGGCTCGCTCCGCACGACCTGTGCCGGCGTGCTCTGCGCCACCGGCGCTGGCGGGCTTTGCGTGACCTGGACTGGCGCGCTCCGCACGACCTGTGCCGGCGTGCTCTGCGCCACCGGCGCTGGCGGGCTTTGCGGGACCTGGACTGGCGCGCTCCGCACGACCTGTGCCGGCGCGCTCTGTGCGACCGGCGCCGACGGCAGGGCGACGGCCATGACCGGCGCGCTCATCACCGCCGGGCGTGGCGGCGGGGGCGGAGGCGGGGGCGGCATGGCGGCGGCCGGGGCAATCCTCACCTCGGGCGGTGACGGGATGACGACCGGCGCGGCGGCCATCTTTGGCGGCGGCGGGGGAGGTGGCGGCGGGGCAGCCATGGCGACCGGCGCTGGCGGCGGGACCGGCATCGCCGCCCGCTCCGCAACCGGCAGCGGCGGCGGCGGCGCGACCGGCACGGCCATGGCCGCTGCCGGCAGCGGCGGCGGAATGGGGGCACTGAGCACGGGTGTGCTCACCCGGGGCGCGCCAAGCTGGGGCGCGGTTTGCTGGGCGGCTGGCGCATCGCCAACCCGGGGCGGCTCCCTCAGGCGGGGCGGAGGCGCGAAGGACGGGCCCGGCGGAGGGGCCGCGGCCGCCGGTTCCAGCCGGGATGCCGGGTTCGGCGGCAGGCGCGGTGCCGGCGCGGCAGGGCGCAGGCGTGGCGCGGGCGGCAGCGGCACGATGGTGTCGTCAATCGGCGGGATCGCCATGATTGCCGCAATGGCGCTTGGCGGCTCGGGCGATGGCGGGGCGGCCTCCTCGGTGCGCAGGGCGGCGGAGACGGAGCGGAGTTCGCGCAGGACCTCTGCCGGACCGACAGGCGCGCCCTCACCCCTGGCCGGCTCGGTCCGAACCGGCAGGTTTCCAAAGCTGCGATACTTCAAGCCTGGCGTGTTCATGGCGGCGGCCACCCGCGCCACGTCTGGCTCCTGGCCCATCGAAAAAGGAAACCCCTGCTGCTACGTAGGCCCCTAAGATGCCTTCAATTGGACGTCAACGAAACCCCGCGAATTGCAATAGAATTTGTCTCAGCTGCGTTTTGCTTCAAATCAAGTCGGAATCGCGTGCAGCGAGTGTTGAGAGCAGGCTTAACGCGCCAGAGTAGTAATCCGGCATGGCGGGCACCATTGTCCCCGGCATGGTAAGCCTTGTTTGCCGCTGGGCCGGCCCAGCGCCTCGCCGGGCCGTGGCGAGCGCCGCCACGCCGCCAATTCCTGGTGAGGCGGCATAGGGAGAGATGATATTTGTGGTAAGGTCCACCCAGGCCGGCAGATGCCGGTGGCGCGGGTCATTCCAGAAATCGGCGGAGCCCGTCAGGCTTGGCTCCTGCGCCAAGCCGACCCAGGCCATGTAGAGCGGCACCCTCAGTGCATCGTAGGAAAAGCGCGGCGCCCAGTCCCCCGGCAGGGAAAGCAGGCCATCCACGCGGCGCACGGCCAGCCAATCGGGCGGCAGGCCCCAGCGGCCAAAGCGCCCGTTGCGCATCAGCGCCACGCCATCGGCGGCGACGCGCAGCCAGGCGGGGTCGGGCACGGCCTGGGCCAGGGCGCGGATCGCGGGGAAGGCGTAGTAGGACGGGTTGACGATGGTGTGGTCCGCCCGCTCGAAGCCGCGGGCGCCGGGCAGCAGCACCCAGTAGCTCCCCGCCCGGCGCACCAGCAGGCGCAGAATGTCCCGCGCCATGGCGGTGCCCTGGGCGGTGCAGTCGCGGTTGCCCCAGCGTTGCCCGGCCTCGAGCAGCGCCCAGGCGATGAAGAGATCGCCATCGGTCGCGTTGTTCGGGTCATCCACCGGGGTGCTGGCATTGGGGCGGAACCGCCAGGAGAACAGCTCATCCTGCGGGCGGCGGAGCGTGGCGACCGTCCAGGCCAGGATGCGGTCGAAGCTCTCGCGGTCATCGGCGCGCACGGCCGACATCAGCGCCCAGCCCTGACCTTCCGAATGGGAGATGTTCTGGTTGCCCGTATCCACGATGCGGCCCTCGGGCGCCAGGAACCGACCCCGGAAAGCCGCCCATTCGGCCCGCTGGATGTCGCTCGGCGCGCGGATCTGCGCGGCGGCGGGGGCAGCGGCCAGCGTGGGCAGCGCCAGGCCGGAGGCGGCCAGGATGGCGCCCCGGCGGGAGAGCGCGAAAGGCGGAGCCAGGGGGGCAGAAAGGGTCAAGGGTCGGTCCTCGGCCAGGGGCTAAGCCAGGGGGGGTACGCCAGGGATGTTCCACCCTGCGGACCGCCGGCACGGGGATGCCATGGGCCTTGCGGGGATCGTTGCGCGGAACCTAGCGCGATGATCGCAGGGGTTGCAATCAGAATGTTGCAGAAAAACGAGCTGTCTCGCATTTTGGAACATGCTTGGCGGGGGCTTGCCAAAGCATTCCGCTCGGCTTCCCCTGCGGGCCTGTCCCAGAAAGAGACCACCCATGGCCCTTCGCCTCGTCACCTTCGCCCATGCCGACACCTCCCGCCCGGGCGCCATGCTCGGCGATTCGGAGGTGCTGGACCTCACCGCCGCCGGTCTGCCGCAGGCCGACATGGCCGCGATCATCGCCGCCGGTGCCCCGGCGCTGGCCGCCATCCGCGCTTTGGTGGCGAACCCGCCGGCCGCGGCGCGCCTGGCGCTCTCCGCCGTGAAGCTGCTGGCCCCCCTGCCCCGCCCGGCCCGCAACATCTTCTGCGTCGGCCGCAACTACATGGACCACGTGGCCGAGGGCGACCGCACCCGCGGCATCACCAACTCGGAGCTCCCAAAGTTTCCGCAGTTCTTCACCAAGGCGCCCGAGACGGTGATCGCCCCCGGCGACACCATCCCCGACCATGGCGCGACCGGCGTGACCCAATGGCTCGACTATGAGGCCGAGCTCACCCTCATCATCGGCAAGGCTGGCGCCAATATCGCGAAGGAGGATGCGCTGAGCCACGTCTTCGGCTGGACCATCGCCAATGACGTGACCGGCCGTGACCTGCAGCGCCGCTACGGCCAGTGGTTCAAGGGCAAGTCGCTGGACGGCTCCTGCCCGCTCGGCCCCTGGATCATCCCGGCGGATGAGCTGGACGCGAGCGACCTCGCCATCCAGCTCTGGATCAATGGCGAGCAGCGGCAGTCCAGCCGCACCAGCAAGATGATCTTCGACGTGAAGGACATCCTGCACCACCTCTCCAAGGGCTTCACCCTCCAGCCCGGCGATGTGGTGATGACGGGCACGCCCGAGGGTGTTGGCTATGCCATGGTGCCGCCGCAGGTGCTCAAGACGGGCGATATCGTGAAGATCAGCGTCGAGGGCATCGGCGAACTGACCAACCCGGTCGGCTGATGCGCCCCTTGCCCCTGCTGCCCACCACCGTGGTGGGCAGCTACCCCCAGCCCGCCTGGCTGCTGGACCAGGAGGCGCTGCGCGCGCGCCTGGTGCCGCGCGTCCGCGCGCCCGAGATGTGGCGCGTGGCGCCCGACCTGCTGCCCCAGGCGCAGGACGACGCCACCGTGCTCGCCATGCGTGACATGGAGCGTGCGGGCATCGACATCATCACCGATGGCGAGATCCGCCGCGAAAGCTACTCCAACCACTTCGCCTCGGCGCTGGAGGGCATTGACCCCTCGGGCCCCGGCGAAGTCGTCGGACGCACCGGCGCCAAGACGCTGGTGCCGCGCGTCATCGGCCGCATCCGCCGCAAGCACGCGGTCGAGGTGCACGACGTCACCTTCGCGCGCGCCAACACCGACCGCCAGGTGAAGATCACGCTGCCCGGCCCCTTCACCATGAGCCGGCAATGCCTGAACGCCTTCTACAAGGACGAGGCCGAGCTCGCGATGGACTACGCCATCGCGTTGAACGCCGAGATCCGTGAGCTGAAGGCCGCCGGCGCCGATGTGATCCAGCTGGACGAGCCTTGGATGCAGGCCTTCCCCGACATGGCGCGCGCCTTCGCCGTGCCGGCCATCAACCGCGCGCTGGAAGGGATCGAGGGCACGACCGTCGTGCATCTGTGTTTCGGCTATGCGGCGATGGTGAACCAGAAGCCGTCGGGCTACTCCTTTCTGCCGGAGCTCAGCGATTGCGCGGCGGGGCAGATCTCGATCGAGGCGGCGCAGCCCAAGCTCGACCTCGCGATCCTGAAGGAGTTGCCGGGCAAGACCATCATGCTGGGCGTGCTCGACCTCGGCTCCAAGGAGATCGAGACGGCGGAGGTGGTGGCCGAGCGCATCCGCGCGGGGCTCAAGGTGCTGCCCGCCGAGAAGATCGTGCCGGCGCCCGATTGCGGGATGAAATACCTCCCGCGCGAGCGCGCCTTCGGCAAGCTGAAGGCGCTGGCCGAGGGCGCCGCCATCGTGCGGCGCGAACTGGGCGCCTAGACCGGCGCCACGTCGAGGCGGATCACGTCCGGCGCCACGGCGGGATACATGGCCATGACTTTCGGGTCATGGCCAGGGATGACGTGCGCCGCACTCTCACCCAGGCTCGGCAGTAGCGCCTGGGCGGCCAGGTAGTCCTCGACATTCACGACGACGGGAAACGGGTTGCCCGTCTCGGCATTGGCGAAGAAATGCATGGCGTCCGAGGCCAGCACCACCCAGCCGCGCTTGGTGTGCACGCGCGCCACCTGAAGCCCCGGCGCATGGCCGCCCACATGCCGCACGGCGATGCCGGGGGCGACCTCGCTCTCGCCATCATGGAAGGTCACGCGCTCGCCATGCACGAGGCGGACGAAGCTTACCACCTGCTCCACGTCATAGGCGCGGCGGAGGAAGGGGCGGCACATGCAGGGGCCGACGGCGTGCTCAATCTCGCAGGCCTGGGCGTGGAAGCGGGCGCGGGGGAATTTCTCGAAGTTCCCGGCGTGGTCCCAGTGGAGATGCGTCGAGATGATGCCGGTGACGTTCTCGGGCTTCACGCCGAGCGCGGCCAGGCCCTCGGTCGGGCAGCGCAGGAAATCGTGGCCGCGCTTCGTGCAGGTCTCGCGGTCGGCGCCGCTGTCGATGAGGATGGCCTGGCCGTCGCGCACCGCGGCCCAGACGAAGAAATCCATGGGCATCGGGCCGTCATGCGCATCGCCGGGCGCGACCATGAAATTGTCCCGCACCTGGCGGCGCGGATTGGTGGCGTAGCGGATGGCGTAGAGCTCGTAGGTCATGGCGCTTCCTTTGTTTCGTCCATGCTGGACAGGTGGTCGCGCGGCGTCCAGCCTGGAGCGGAAATCAGGAGGGAATTCCATGCGCATGAAGGCCGCCGTGCTCCAGGCCCAGGGCCTGCCACGCCCCTATGCCGAGACGCGCCCGATGAGCATCGAGGAGGTCGAACTGGCGCCGCCCGGTCCCGGCGAAGTGCTGATCGAGATCGCCGCCGCGGGCCTCTGCCATTCCGACCTCTCGACCATCGAGAACCAGCGCCCGCGGCCGCTGCCCATCATCATCGGCCATGAGGGGGCGGGCATCGTCCGCGCGCTGGGCGAGGGCGTCACGGGGCTGAAGGAAGGCGACCATGTGGTGGCGCTGTTCGTCACGAGCTGCGGCGAATGTCGCTATTGCGTGCGGGGCCGGCCCAACATCTGCGCCGCATCCTTCGACACGCGGGCCAAGGGCACGCTGATGTCTGGCGTGCGGCGCCTGAAGCGGCTGAATGGCGAGGTGGTGAACCACAATTCCGGCCTCTCGCTCTTCGCGCAATTCGCGGTGGTGATGCGCGACAGCCTGGTGAAGATCGAGAAGGACATCCCGCTGGAGGATGCGGCGCTGTTCGGCTGCGCGGTGATGACCGGCGCGGGGGCCGTCATCAACACGGCGCGGCTCAGGCCCGGCGAGGAAGTGGGCGTGGTGGGCCTGGGCGGTGTCGGCATGAACGCGCTGCTCGCCGCCGTGGCTTCCGGGGCGTCCCGCATCATCGCGGTGGATACCAGCCAGGCGAAGCTCGACCTCGCGCGCGAATGGGGGGCGACGGACACCTTCCTCGCCGGCAATGCGGATTGCGCGGCGGCGGTACGTGAGGCGACGGCGGGGGGGCTCGATACGGTGATTGAGACGGCCGGGACCATCCCCGCCTTCGAGCTGGCGCATGCCATCACCGCGCGCGGCGGCAGCACGATCAGCGCGGGGCTGCCCAATGTGGCCGCCAAATTCTCCTACCTGCATGCGAGCCTGGTGAGCGAGGAGCGCAGCATTCGCGGCAGCTACATGGGAAGCTGCGTGCCCAACCGCGATATTCCGCTTCTGCTCAGCCTCTACCGCCGCGGCAAGCTGCCGGTGGAGAAGCTGCGCAGCGGCTTCGTCAGGCTGGAGGAAATCAATGAGGGCTTCGACCGGCTTTCGGATGGAACCGTGCTGCGGCAGATCCTCAGACCCAACGGTTAGCGCAGCGCCCGCGCCATGTCGTCCAGGCCTTCCAGCGTCATCGGGAACATCCGCCCCTCCATCGCGTCCTGCACGATGCCGATGGAGGTGGTGTAGCCCCAATGCTTCACCGGCGTCGGGTTCAGCCAGGCGACGCGGCGGAAATGGGCGGTGATGCGCTTCAGCCAGACCTTGCCGGCCTCCTCGTTCCAATGCTCCACGCTGCCGCCGGGCTCGACGATCTCGTAGGGCGACATGGAGGCGTCGCCCACGAACACCACGCGCCAATCGGGGCCATAGGTGCGCAGGATTTCCCAGGTGGCGGTCTGCTGCTCGGCCCGGCGGCGGTTGGACTTCCAGAAGCGCTCATAAGGGCAGTTGTGGAAGTAGAGGTGAACGAGGTGCTTGAACTCGGACTTCGCTGCGGAAAAGAGCTCCTCCGAGGCACGGATGTGGTCATCCATGCTGCCGCCGATGTCGAGCAGCAGCAGCACCTTCACCGCATTGCGCCGCTCGGGCCGCATCTTGAGGTCGAGCGTGCCGGCATTGCGCGCAGTGGCGCCAATGGTGCCGTCAATATCCAGCTCATCCGCCGCCCCCTGGCGGGCGAAGCGGCGCAGGCGGCGGAGCGCCAGCTTCATGGCGCGCGAGGACAGTGCGGCATCATCGGCGAGGTCGCGGAATTCGCGCTTGTCCCAGACCTTCACGGCGCGGCGGTGGCGTGAGCCCTCCTGGCCGATCCGCACGCCCTCGGGGTTGAAGCCCTCGGCGCCGAAGGGCGAGGTGCCGTTGGTGCCGATCATCCGGTTGCCGCCCTGGTGGCGCTTCTTCTGCTCCTCCAGGCGCTGCTTGAGCGTTTCCATCAGCTTCTCGAAGCCGCCCAGCGCCTCGATCTTCTTCATCTCCTCGGCGGAGAAGAGGCGCTCGGCCAGCTTCTTCAGCCATTCCTCCGGCAATTCGCGCTGGAGGATCTCCCCCGTCACGGTTGTGGGCGGCTCCAGCCCCTTGAACACCTGGCCGAAGACAACGTCGAAGCGGTCGAGGTGGCGCTCATCCTTCACCAGCGTGGCGCGGGCGAGGTGGTAGAAATCCTCCAGGTCATAATCCGCGACGCCGGCCTTCATGGCGCCCATCAGCATCAGCCATTCGGTGATGGAGGCGGGCAGCCCGGCCTTGCGGAGTTCGAGGATGAAGGGGGCGAACATGGGCTTACCGCCTTGCGCGGCTCAGGAAGGCAAGCCGCTCGAACAGATGCACATCCTGCTCGTTCTTGAGCAGCGCGCCATAGAGCGGCGGGATCGCGACCTTGGCATCGGCGGAGCGCAGCGCCTCGGCGGGCATGTCCTCGATCATCAGCAGCTTCAGCCAGTCCAGCAGCTCGCTCGTCGCCGGCTTCTTCTTGAGCTCGTTCACCTCGCGGATCTGGAAGAAGACGTTCAGCGCCTCGCGCGCGAGATCGGCGCGCAGATCGGGGTAGTGGGCCTGGAGGATGCGCTCCATCGTCTCGCGGTCGGGGAAGCGGATGAAATGGAAGAAGCAGCGGCGCAGGAAGGCGTCCGGCAGCTCCTTCTCGTTGTTCGAGGTGATGATGACGATGGGGCGCTGGCGGGCCACCACCGTCTCCTTCGTCTCGTAGACATGGAACTGCATGCGGTCGAGTTCGAGCAGCAGGTCGTTCGGGAATTCGATGTCGGCCTTGTCCACCTCGTCAATCAGCAGCACCACCGGCGTCTCGCTCGCGAAGGCCTCCCAGAGCTTGCCGCGGATGATGTAGTTGGACACGTCGCGCACGCGCTCATCACCGAGCTGCCCGTCGCGCAGCCGGGACACGGCGTCGTATTCGTAGAGGCCCTGCTGCGCCTTGGTGGTGGATTTGATGTGCCACTCGATCAGCGGGTAGCCCATGCTGCGCGCGATCTCCTGCGCCAGCACGGTCTTGCCGGTGCCGGGCTCGCCCTTGACGAGCAGGGGGCGTTGCAGGGCGATGGCGGCGTTGACCGCCACCTCCAGCTCGCGCGGCGCGATGTAGCGTTCGGTGCTGGCGAATTTCTTCACGATGGAGGCGGCCTCTTGGTTCCTGGGGCGCATCTTCGCGCTTTCCCGTCTTGCGGCAAAGGGCAGAGCGTGTTTTCCCGGGGCCATGGACATCTACTTCCTGGCCCTGGTGGCGCTGGCCATTGCCGGCATGATCGAATCGCGCAGCTCCACCCCCGGGTTGCGTCCGGATTACGAACCGGCCGACCGCGCCTTCCGCTGGCTGGGCCGCTCGGCCTTTGCCATGTGGCTGTTGCTGCTGGCCTTCGGCTTCTGGCAACTCGCCTGGTGGCAGCCGCTGGCGGGGCTGGTCGGTTCGCTCGCGGCCAATGCGCTGGTGCTGCAATATGGCGCGCGGCCCTATTGGCCGGGCGTCTCGATGGGGCTGGCACTGCTCGGGCTCGGGCTGGCGAGCAAGATCTTCTTCGACACGTTCTGAGCCCGCGATGGTATAGCCGGGCGATGATTCGCACCCTGCTCCTCGCCTCCGCCCTCCTGGGCAGCCCCGCCCTCGCCCAGCACGGCACCCCCTATGCCGGGTTGCACCAGCGCGAGATCCGCGCCCTTTCCGCGCAGCAGGTCGAGGAGCTGCTGGCCGGGCGCGGCATGATGCTCGCCCTGGCCGCCGAGTTGAATGGCTGGCCTGGCCCCATGCATGTGCTGGAACTGGCCACGCCGCTGCGCCTGACGGCCGAGCAGCGGCGCGAGACCGAGGCGCTGATGGCCGTGCACCGCGCCGAGGCGCGCCGCCTGGGGGCCGAGCTGGTCGAGCAGGAGCGCGGGCTGGATGCCGCCTTCCGCGAGCGCCGCATCACCGCCGAGGAGGTTACTGCGCGGACCGGGCGCATCGGCGCCTTGCAAGCCGCGTTGCGGGCGGAACACCTGCGCACCCATCTGTTGCAGACGGCGATGCTCTCGGCCGAACAGGTGACACGCTATGCCGAGCTGCGCGGCTATGCGGGCGGCACACCGACACCCGCGCCGGCGCATCGCCACCGGCACTGAGCCGGCTCAGCCCGCAAATCGGGCGAAATCCACGGCCAGCCGCTCATAGATCGCCCGCTTGAAGGGCACCGCCATGCCCGGCAACTCCGCCAGCCGCGCCCAGCGCCAGGCGTCGAATTCCGGGTGGGGGTCGAGGTCGAGGCGGATATCGGCATCCTCGCCCAGGAAGCGCAGCGCGAACCATTTCTGCGTCTGGCCGCGATACTTGCCGCCCAGCGCCTTGCCGATCAGCTCGGCCGGGAGGTCGTAGTTCAGCCAGTCCGGATGTTCGGCCAGGATCTCGGCCTTCGCGGTGCCGACCTCCTCCTCCAGCTCGCGGAAGACCGCGACCGCGGGGTCCTCGCCCGCATCCATGCCGCCCTGGGGAAGCTGCCAGCCGCCGGGCGCGCCCTCGGCATTGGGCATGTCGGCCCGGCGGGCGACGAGGATCAGCCCCGCCGCGTTGAAAAGGACGGCGCCCACATTGGGGCGATAGGGAAGATTCATCGGGTCGCGATCTCCGGCCGGCGGACCAGGGCGGTGACGGGCGCCAGCGCCAGGCCGCGCGCGTCGAGGCCGCCGCTCCAGAGGGCCAGGCGCTCCAGCGCCACCGGCGTCACCTCGCCGAGATAGCCCAGCGCGCCGCCACGCTCGCGCGCCAGGCGTTCCAGCAGGGCCAGGCGCTGGTCAATCTCGCCGCGGGTGTGCGGCTCATCCACCACCACATCCACGGTCAGGCCCCAGGCGCGCTGCGGATTGGGCGCGCCCGGCCGGGCGTCGAAATAGAGCAGGCCGCGCGCGCTGAGCGCGAGCTGCATCTGCGCGAAGGGCTCGGCCATGGCGGCGAAGCGGTCGCCGCGCATGGAGGTCAGCGCGCCGATGGCGCCGACATGGCCGGGGTAGCGCGCCAGCAGCCAATCCAGCCGCTGCGCATTCTCACCGGCCGAAAGCCCGGTGAGCAGGGCGCGGTGGCCGGGATCGTTCATCGGGAAGCCGGTGGGTTCCATCGGCAAGGCCAGCAGCGTCTCGAAGCCGCGATCCCGCGCCGCCTCGATCAGCGGGGCGGGGTTGGGCGCATAGGGGGTGAAGGCCAGCGCCAGGTTGCGCGGCAGGGTGCGGATCGCCTCGTCCGAGAGGCTGGTGCGCAGGCCGATGCCGCCGAGGATGAGGGCGACGCGCGGGCGCGGGTCGCCGCGGTCGAAGGGGCGGGCATAGGCGCGCATGGGCATGCGGCCATCGGGACCGATGCGCGGCAGGGCCCCCAGGGCGGTGTATTCCACCAGCTCCGGGTCCACGTGGCGCGCCAGGCTTTCGGGCACGCCGCGTGGCGCGGTGGGGGGCGGGGCCGGCGTCTCGACGGGGGCCAGGGCCAGTTCGGTGGTCGCGGCGGGCAGCGGGCCCAGCAGCGCCAGGGTCACGCCGCCGCCGCCGAAGCTCAGCAAAATCACGGCCCAGAACAGGCCGAGCCAGACCCAGCCGCGCCGCCCGCCTCGCGTGTTCAAGCTCTCCTCAGGCAAGGCGGGGGGCACGGCGGGCGGGTATCTCCCCTCAGCGCTGCGCGCGGCGCTGCGGGTTGGCCGCCATGGCGCGCACCAGCGAGAGGCCCTGCTGCAACTGGAAATCCGTCTCCGGCTTGGTGATGTCGAGCGTGGGCCAGCCCTCGGGCGGCTGGGTCTGCACGCGCTCGGTGATGGAGGCGGGCAGGTTCAGCGGCGGCAGCGTCACCGTCGGCGGCGCGGGGGTGGTGGCACCCTCGGCCCGGAGCGAACGGCGCAGATCCTGCTCCCGCTCACGCTCACGCGTCGGGTTGGCGGCGGCGGCGGCGGCGGTGGTGGCCTGCGGGTCCTGGCGGGTGGCGCGCACCTCGAAATCGGGCTCGATGCCCGTCGCCTGGATGGAGCGGCCCGACGGCGTGTAGTAGCGGGCCGTCGTCAGGCGGATGGCGCCATTGTTGCCGCCGAGCGGCATGACCGTCTGCACCGAGCCCTTGCCGAAGCTGCGGGTGCCCAGCACCACCGCGCGGCGGTGATCCTGCAGCGCGCCGGCCACGATCTCGCTCGCCGAGGCCGAGCCGCCATTGATGAGCACCACCATGGGCAGGCCCTGGGTGATGTCGCCCGCGCGGGCATTCCAGCGCTGTGCATCCTCAGGCCGGCGGGCGCGGGTGGAGACGATCTCGCCCTGGTCCAGCAGGTCATCCGTCACCTGCACCGCCTGGTCGAGCAGGCCGCCCGGGTTGTTGCGCAGGTCCAGCACCACGCCGCGGAGATTCCCGCCGGCCTGCTGGCGCAGCGTGGTCATGGCGCGGCGCAGATTCACCTCGGTCTGCTCGTTGAAGGAGGTGATGCGGATATAGGCGATGTCGTTGCCTTCCAGCCGGAAGCGCACCACCTGCGGGCGGATCACGTCACGCGTGATGGAGATTTCCAGCGGGCGGGCCTCGCCCTCGCGCCGCACCGTCAGGCGGATGGCGGTGCCGCGCTCGCCGCGCATCTGGTCCACCGCCTCCTGCAGGGTCATGCCCTGGGTGGAATTGCCGTTGAGGTGGGTGATGAAATCGCCGGGGCGGATGCCGGCGCGGGCGGCCGGCGTCTCGTCGATCGGGGAGATGACGCGGATATAGCCGCCCTCCTGCGTCACCTCGATGCCGAGACCGCCGAATTCGCCGCGGGTCTGGACCTGCATGTCGCGGAAATTGCGGGGGTTGAGGTAGGCGCTGTGGGGGTCGAGCCCCGTCAGCATGCCGTTGACCGCGTTCTCGACGAGGTCGCGATCCTGCACCGGCTCGACATATTCGGCGCGCACGCGTGCGAAGACGTCACCAAAGAGTTGCAGCAGGCGGTAGGTCTCGGCGCGGCCGCCATCGCCGGCGCCTTGCGCCCAGGCCGCGACGAGCGGACCCACGATGATGCCCGCCGCGAAGGCGCCCGCCACGGCGGCTGTGGTCCCGACCTTGAGCTTCATCCAGCGAGCCTCATCCCCAGTGGTTCCGGACGCCCCATGCCAGTCGCGTCCCGAATGTTTCCAACACACGCTCCGCTGATGGCACACGGCGCCGCCCGGGGCAAAAGCCAGGGTTGAGCCATGCAATACCCCATCATCACGCCGGTGAAAGCTTAAAGCTTCCGGAACGCCGCGCAATAAAACACGACATGCGACGCCGGGGTTTGAATGCAACCCTGCGTCACGCTTTGTCTCAAAGGCCTGCGGGTCGTCTCACATGCCTCACGGGATGGGGCGCGCCGGCACGCCGGCGACCACGGCCCCCGGCGGCACATCAGCCAGGACGGCAGCGCCCGCCCCCACCACGGCATCCGCGCCGATGGTGAGGTTGGGCGCCACCACCACGCCCGCCCCCAGCATCGCCCGCGCGCCCACCTGCACGCCACCGCAGAGCACGGTGCCGGGGCCGACATGCGCCCCTTCTTCCAGCACCACGTCATGCTCGATGATGGCGCCGGTGTTCACCAAGGCGAGGCGCCCGATCCGCGCCAGCGCGCCCAGCACCACGCGCGGCATCACCACGGCGCCCTCGGCCAGTTCGGCGCTGCGGGCGCGCACCACGGAGGGGTGCAGCAGCACCGGCAGCGGGCAGGCGAGCCGCGCCGCCGCCGCCAGCCGAAGCCCATTGCCGCCGAGCGCGATGAGCAGCGGCCCCCCATCATGCGCCGCCTCGTCGCCCAGCACGGGCAGGCCGAGCATGGGGGGAAGCGGCGCCCGCGCATCCAGGAAGCCGCGCGGCGCGAAGCCGGCATCCCGCGCCGCCTCGCAGACCGCGCGCCCATGCCCGCCGGCGCCGAGAATCAGGATTTGCATGGGAATAACCATGTGGCGAGGTCGGAAATTTCGTGTAGGAGGTCCGGGCCAGGGAGTTTTCGGGACATGCGTGATCTGGATTTGTTGCGGCTGGAACGCCGCGTCGGGCTGATGCTCGCCCCCCTGGCGGAGCAGCCCGGCGCCACGATCGGCGTGACGCGCGACGGCGTGCTCCTGTTGCGGCGCTCGGTCGGCCTCGCCTCGCTCGACCTGCATGTGCCGCTCGGCGTGGCCAGCTGTTTCCGCATCGCCTCCGTCTCCAAGCAATTCACCTGTGCCGCCATCCTGCTGCTGGAGCGCGACGGGCTGCTCGGCGTGGGGGATCCGGTGCGCCAGCATTTGCCGGAACTGCCCGAATCGCTCGACAGCATCACGCTCGATCACCTGATGCGCAACTCATCCGGCCTGCGCGACATGCTGGAATTGCTGCGCCTGGGTGGCGCCGACCTCGCGACGCAGGTGGGCGCGGCCGAGCTGGACGCCGCCATCGCCCGGCAGACCACGCTGAACTTCGCGCCCGGCTCGCGCTTCCTCTATTCGAACAGCGGCTTCTGGCTGCTGGGCCGGGTGATCGAGCGCATCGCGGGCCAGAGCCTCGCGGATTTCCTGGAGACACGCATCTTCCTGCCGCTCGGGATGACGCGCACCCGCCACACGCCGGACATCACCCGCCCGGTGCGCGGCCTGGCCACCGGTTACCTGCCGGATGGCACGGGCGGCTTCACCACGGCGCGGCACGGCTTCCCGCTGGGGGGCGAGGGCGGCCTCGTCTCCTGCGTGGAAGACTTGGCGCTCTGGGCGCGCAGCCTCTCGGTGGGCGGCCTGGGGGGCGAGATCGAGACGCGGCTGGTGGCCACGGCCCCCTTCACCCATGGCGCCATGAACCGCTACGCGCTGGGGCTGGAGGTGGAGGAATGGCGCGGCCTTCGCCTGGTCAGCCATGGCGGACTCTGGCCCGGTTACAAGACCGCCTTCCTGCGCATCCCGGAAAAGCGGCTGACCGTCTTCGTGCTGGCCAACAACGCCGCACTCGACCCGCACCACATGGCGCTGCAGGTGCTGGAGGCGGCGCTGAGCAATGATCCCGCCCTGCTGCCGGAGCCCTCGGCCCTGGATCCCGCGCCCATGGCGGGCACCTGGCTGAGCGAGGCCGACGGCCTCTCGCTCGACATCACCGCGGATGGGACGGCCCGCATGCATGGCGTGCCCTTCGCCCTCATTCCGACGGCGGATGGGCGGATGAGGGCCCGGCGCGGCGCCTTTCCCTTCCAGGCCAGCATGCCCGCGGGCGATCTGATGGAGGTGGAGTTCGATGCCGGCCATCGCGCCACATTCCGGCGCGCGACCGCCGTCGCGTCGCCGGCGCTGGATGGCACCTGGCATTGCGCGGAACTGGCCGCCGAATGGCGCATCCAGGATGGGGTGATGCAGGCGCTGGGCCCGGTGCGCCGGGGCCCACCCTCCCCCATCACGGCACTGAGCGCGCGGCATCTGCGCATCGCCATGCCCTCTGCGCTGTACGAGGGCTGGGCCGATGCCGTCCTGGCCCAGGACGGCCAGAGCCTGACGGTGAATGCCAGCCGGGCGCGGGGTCTCATCTTCACCCGCGCCTGACCGGCGCCCCTTACATGGTGCGCGCCTTCAGCGCATCCATATGGTTCATGGTGAGCACCACGCGGTTGCCCTCCACCGAGGCGACGGCACTGACCGGCAGGTAGTGGTGGTGCTGCCCCCCATCCGGGTCGTCGCTGCGGGTGAGCTTGATCCGCTCACCCTCCAGGTGATCCACCGTGCCGACATGGTTGCCGCAGCTGCCCACGACTTCCATGTGTTCCGTGATCTGGTCCTGCATACCGCTCATGGTGTCCTCCTTTTGACTGTCCTGGCCTTTCAACGCGCTGGGCGGGAGGGCGTTGCGGTTGTGGGCGCCGGGCGGAGTTACGCCCGTTATCCACAGGCGTCGGCCATGGCGGCGGGCGGGCCGTGGGAGTATGGATGGGGCACATGAACAGCATCCAACCGCCACCGGACGACCGTGGGCTTTTCGGCCTCGGCTCCCGCCTGCCGCCGGCCAGCCTGGAGGCGGAGCAAGCCCTCCTCGGCGCGCTTCTCGCCAACAACAAGGCCTATGAGCGGGTCAGCGAGTTCCTGGAAGCCGAGCATTTCGCCGATGCCATCCATGGCCGCATCTACAGCGCGATCCGCCGGCGGGTGGAGAACGGCCAGCTCGCGGATGCCGTCACGCTGCGCCACGAATTCGAGCACACCGGCGAGTTGGCCGAGGTGGGCGGCCCCGCTTATCTGGCGCAGCTGCTGGGGGCCATGGTCGGCATCGTCAACGCCGGCGAATACGGCAAGCTGATCCATGACTGCTACATCCGCCGCCAGTTGATTGACCTGGGCGAGCAGGTGGTGAACCGCGCCTTCGGCGCCGAGCCGGAGCTGGAAGGGAAGCACCAGATCGAGGCGGCCGAGCAGCAACTCTTTGACCTCGCGACCGAAAAGGCCAGCGAGGGCGGCGCCATCAGCTTCGAGCGCGCGCTGATCCGGGCCGTCGAGGTCGCGGCCAAGGCGAAGGAGAGTGGTGGCGGCGTCTCGGGCCTTTCCACCGGGCTGCGCGACCTCGATGCCAAGATGGGCGGGCTGCACGACAGCGACCTGATGATCCTGGCCGGCCGCCCCGGCATGGGAAAGACGGCACTCGCCACCAAGATCGCCTTCGGCGCCGCCAAGGCCCTGCTGCGCGAGGCGGAGGAGACCGGCGGCAAGCCCGGGCAGGTGGCGATCTTCTCGCTGGAAATGAGCGCGGACCAGCTCGCCAACCGCCTGCTTTCGGAAGCCAGCCGCATCCAGGGCGACCGCATCCGCCGCGGCGAGATCAGCCAGCGTGAGTTCGACCATTTCGTCGGCGTCAGCCGCGAATTGTCACAGCTGCCCATCCTGATTGACGACACGCCGGCCATCACGCTCTCGGCCTTGCGCACGCGCTGCCGGCGCATCCAGCGCACCAAGGGGCTGCGCTTCCTGGTGGTGGACTACCTCCAGCTCATGCGGCCCGCCGCCGGCACGCGGCCGGAATCGCGCGTGCTGGAAATCAGCATGATCACGCAGGGTCTGAAGGCGATCGCGAAGGAGTTGTCCATCCCGGTGATGGCGCTCTCCCAGCTCTCCCGCGCGGTCGAGCAGCGCGAGGACAAGCGGCCCCAGCTGAGCGATCTGCGTGAATCCGGCTCGATCGAGCAGGACGCGGACAGCGTTTCGTTCATCTACCGTGACGAATACTATTTGAAACAAAAAGAGCCGAAGATCACGAACTTCCCCGATGATTCGAAGTTCCAGGACGCCATGACCCGCTGGCAGCAGGACATGGAACGCGCCCATAGCAAGGCGGACCTCATCATCGCCAAGCAACGCCATGGCCCGACCGGGACCATTCCGCTCTTCTTCGAGGCCGAGTTCACGCGCTTCGGCGATCTCGACACCACGCATGAGCAAAGCTATGGCGACTGAATGCCCCATGGCCTCCTGACCATTGATTGCGGCGCGGTGGTGCGGAACTGGCGCCGCCTCTGCGAAACCCACGCCAGCGGTGCCGTCGCTTCCGTGCTGAAGGCCGACGCCTATGGGCTGGGCGCGGCACCCATCGCGACCGCGCTCCGGGATGCGGGCTGCCGGCATTTCTTCGTGGCCACCGTGGAGGAGGGCGAGGCGCTTCGCGTGATCCTGGGCGATGGCCCCATGGTCGCCGTGCTCGGCGGCTTCGCGGCCGGCAAGCACCCGGGTCTGACGCCGGTGCTCAACAGCCTGGACGACATCGCGGCGCATTCCGGGCCGGCCATCCTGCATGTGGATAGCGGCATGTCCCGCCTCGGCCTCTCGCTTGGCGAGTTGCAGAGCCTGGCCGAGAACCCAACGCTGCTGGAGCGGCTTGAGATCCTGTATGTGATGACGCATCTCGCCGCCGCCGAGGACCCGCAGCACCCGATGAACCTGGCGCAGCTCACCCGTTTCAACGAGGCCTGCCTGCGGCTGCCGCGGGCGCGGCGCAGCATCGCCAATTCGTCGGGCATCTTCCTCGGCCCCCGCTTCGGGAGCGAGCTGGCGCGGCCCGGTGCCGCGCTCTACGGCCTGAACCCGACGCCGGGGCGGCCCAACCCGATGGAGCCGGTCTTCACCCTGGCGGGCCAGATCCTGCAATTGCGCGACATCCCGGCCGGGCAGACGGTGGGCTATGGCGGCGCCTGGCTCGCCACCCGGCCGAGCCGCATCGCCACCATCGGCATCGGCTATGCCGACGGGCTGCCGCGTGCGCTGGAGGGCCAGCTCAAGGGCCGCTATCGCGGGCAGGAATTCCCGATGGTGGGCCGCGTCTCGATGGACCTCATGACCTTCGACGTCACCGGCGTGCGCGCCATGAAGCCCGGCCGGTTCATCGAGATCATCGGCCCGCACCAGGATGCCGACCGGGTGGCCGGCATGGCCGGCACCATCGGCTATGAGCTGCTGACCTCGCTCGGCCGGCGGTACAAGCGGGACTATCTCCCGGCATGAACCGCCTCCTCGATGCGCTTGCGCTGATCGGGCGCGGCCTGATCGGCGCCTGCCGCACCCTCGGCGATGTCGCGATCTTCGCGGCCATCGGCGTCTCGCACCTCGTGCGCCCGCCCTTCCAGTTCCGGCAATTCTGGCGGCATTTCGTCGAGATCGCCTATTTCTCCCTGCCCGTGGTGGCGCTGACCGCGCTCTTCACCGGCATGGTGCTGGCGCTGCAGAGCTTCACCGGCTTCTCCCGCTTCAATGCGGAGAGCGCGATCGCGAGCGTTGTCGTCCTCTCCGTCACGCGCGAATTGGGGCCAGTGCTGGCGGCGCTGATGGTGGCGGGCCGGATCGGTGCGGCGATGGCGGCCGAGATCGGCACCATGCGCGTGACCGACCAGGTGGATGCGCTGACGACGCTGAGCACCGACCCGATGAAGTATCTGGTGGCGCCGCGCCTTCTGGCGGCGACGCTGGCCATGCCGCTCTTGGTGATCGTGGCCAATATCCTGGGCGTGCTGGGCGGCTTCCTCATCGGCACGGTGAAGCTCGGCTTCGTGGCGCAGACCTATCTCGACAACACCTGGGACGTGCTGGAGGTGATGGACGTGGTCAGCGGCCTGGTGAAGGCCGCGGTGTTCGGCTTCGTCATCGCGCTGATGGGCAGCTGGTGCGGCTACAACAGCAAGGGCGGCGCGCAGGGTGTCGGCCAGGCGACAACGGCGGCGGTGGTGGCCTCCTCCATCCTCATCCTCGCGCTGGACTATGTGATCACGGAAGCGTTCTTCAGCCGATGACCCCGTTTGATCGCGAAGCGGAGCGAAGCGTGAATCAGCCGGGCAGCAAAACCCCAAAGATCAGGTTGCGCGGGTTGCAGAAGTCCTTCGGGGCGAAGCGCGTGCTGGATGGCGTGGACCTCGACGTCCGGGCGGGCCATTCCATGGTGCTGCTGGGCGGCTCGGGCTCCGGCAAGTCGGTCACCATCAAGTGCATCCTCGGCCTGATCACCCCCGATGAGGGGCTGATCGAGGTGGATGGGCAGGATGTGTCGAAGCTCTCGCGGCGGGACCGGACGGCGCTGCGCGACCGCATCGGCATGCTGTTCCAGAATGGCGCGCTGTTCGACAGCCTGCCGGTCTGGGAAAACGTCTGCTTCAAGCTGCTGGCGCAGAAGCGCATCACGCGCACGGCCGCACGCGACAAGGCGGCCGAGGTGCTGGCCCAGGTGGGCCTCGCCGCCAGCGTGGGCGACCTTTCGCCCTCCGAGCTTTCGGGCGGCATGCAGAAGCGCGTGGCGCTGGCCCGCGCCGTGGCCTCCGAGCCCGACATCATCTTCTTCGACGAGCCGACCACCGGCCTCGATCCCATCATGGGGGCCGTGATTGACGGCCTGATCGTGGATTGCGTGGAGCGGCTGGGGGCGACCGCCTTCTCCATCACGCATGACATGGCGAGCGCGCGGCGCATCGGCGATGACGCGGCGATGATCCACAAGGGCCGGATCATCTGGACCGGCGAGGCCGCCCATCTCGGCGAGACCGGCAACGCCATGGTGGACCAGTTCGCCCGGGGCGAGCGCGAGGGGCCGATCCAGATGGAATTGCGGAAGTAGAAGACGCCTCCGGCGGCCCCGGAGGCCTGTTTTCAGGGCGTCCGCGCCGCCTCGATGATCTCGCGGAACAGCCGGGCGGGCAGCGTGCCGCCGCGCACATCGTCCATGCCGGTGTTGTCGTCATTGCCGAGCCAGACGCCGATCACCAGAGGGCCTGTCGGCATCTGCACGAAGCCCATGAACCAGGCGTCGCGGTAATCCTGCGTGGTGCCGGTCTTGCCGCCGGTGACGAGGCCCGGGATGGCCGCGGCGCGGCCCGTGCCGCCGCGCACCACGCTCACCATCATGTTGCGCATGCGCTCGGCCGCCTCGGCGCTGATGACCTGGGCGGGGTCGGTGCGGGGTGCGGGCAGGCTGCGGCCCTCGGCCTCCACGCGCTGCATGCCATAGGGGGTGATGCGCCGCCCACCATTGACCATGGCGGCATAGCCAGCAGCGAGGTCAATCAGCGTCACCTCGCCGGTGCCGAGCGCGATCGAGGCATCGCGCGGGAAGCGACCCTGCACGCCGAGGCGCATGGCCACATCGGCCACGCCGCGCGGCCCGCCGCCCATCTGCATGACGCGCACGGCGGCGGTGTTCACCGAATGCGCGAAGGCCTCGTCCAGCGTGACGGAGCCGCGGGTGCGCCAATGCCCGTTGGAGGGCGACCAGCGGCCCATCTGCAAGGGCCCATCAGCCACCTGGTCGAAGGGGGAGGCGCCATGTTCGAGGGCGGCCAGATACACCATGGCCTTGAAGGTGGAGCCAGGCTGCCGGCGCGCATTGGTGGCGCGGTTGAAGGGGCTGCGGCGGAAGTCCCGCCCGCCGGCCATGGCGCGCACGGCGCCGGTATTGGCATCGAGCACGACGACGGCGCCCTGCCCCACCTTCGCCTCGCGCCCCGCCTGGTCGAGCAGCGCGCCGAGGCGGGACTCCACGGCGTTCTGCCAGCGCGGGTCCAGGGTGGTGCGGATGACGAGGTCGGCGCTGCCGGGGAAGGCGGTGGGGATGTCCTCGAAGATCCAGTCGGCGAACCAGCCGCCATTGCGGGACGGGCGCGGCGGGATGGCCATCTCCTGCACGGCGCGCTCCATCTGCTCGGCCGTGATGGCGCCGGTCGCGACCATGGCGGCCAGGACATCGCGCGCGCGGGCCATGGCGCCATCCGGGTTGGCGCGCGGGCTGTAGCGCGAGGGGGCCTGCGGGAGGCCTGCCAGGATGGCGGCCTGGGGCAGCGTCAGCCGCCGCGCCGAGACGCCGAAATAGAGGCGTGCGGCCGCATCCATCCCATAGGCGCCGCCGCCCAGATAGACGCGGTTCAGGTAGATCTCGAGCAGCTGGTCCTTGGTGAAGCGGTTCTCGAGCCAGAGCGCCATGAGCGCTTCCTGCACCTTGCGCCGCGTGCTGCGGGCGGGGCTGAGGAAGAGGTTCTTGGCGAGCTGCTGCGTCAGCGTGGAGCCGCCCTGCACCACATCGCCTGCGTTCCAGTTCGCATAGGCGGCGCGGGCGAGGCCGATCACGTCCAGGCCGAAATGCTGGTGGAAGCGGCGATCCTCGATGGCGAGCAGGGCGGCGGGGAGGTGCGCCGGCAGGTCGCGCAGGCGCAGCGTCTCGCCATAAAGGTCGCCCTGGGTGCCAAGCGGCCCGCCCTCGGCGGTTTGCAGGGTCACGCTGGGGCGGCGCTGATGGGTCAGCGCCGCATCGGGGCGGGGCATGTCATGGGCGAACCAGATCAGCACCGCCGCGAAGGCGAGCATGCCCCAGATGAGCAGGATGATGGCCAGCCGAAAGAGCAGCCCGCCGAGGCTGCGGCGGCGCTTCGGGGGCGCGGCGACGCGCCCGCTGGATTTTGGCCCGCTCGGGGGGGACCGTGATTCGACCCCGGGGGAGGGCCGGCTGGCAGGGGCCGGGGCTCGCAGCCTTGCGGCCGCCACTCTCGGCATGGCGAGGCTTTAGCATGGCGGGCGGGCGCGTGCATCAGGGAGTTTGGGGGCGCCGCTTGACCCCGCCCCCCCAAATCGCCATTCCAAGGCGACTGGGTCAACGCAGGATCCGGCCGCAAAGCGGCCGGCGCGCCGCGACCGACCCAACCACCGGGCGCGCCCTGTCACGGCGCGAAGGCAAGGCGGCGGAGCCGCCGCCCGCCGTCTGAGGGCAATAAAGATGAACTGGATTTCCGAGTGGGCGCTGCCCAAGATCAAGACGCTCTTCGGCACCTCGCGCGAGATGCCGGATAATCTCTGGCACCAGTGTCCCAGCTGCCAGAAGATGATCTTCCAGACCGACCTGGAGAAGAACCTCCGCGTCTGCACGCATTGCGGCCACCACATGCGGCTTTCGGCGCGGCAGCGGCTCGACGCCACGCTGGATGAGGGCTGGCAGAAGATCGAGCTGCCCAAGGCCCCGGCCGATCCGCTGCGCTTCCGCGACCAGCGCCGCTATTCCGAACGCCTGCGCGACGCCCAGACCAAGTCGGGCATGGATGACGCGGTGGTGGTGGGGCATGGCCAGATCGAGGGCCAGCGCGCCGTCGTCGCCGTGTTTGAGTTCGCCTTCATGGGCGGTTCCATGGGGGCCGGCGTGGGCGAGGCGATCGTGACGGCCGCGCGGCTCGCCGTGCTGCAGGACGCGCCGCTCATCGTCTTCGCGAGCTCGGGCGGCGCCCGCATGCAGGAGGGCGCGGTCAGCCTGATGCAGATGCCGCGCACCGTGATCGCGACGCAGATGGTGAAGGATGCGGGCCTGCCCTTCATCGTCGTGCTCTGCGACCCGACGACCGGCGGCGTGACCGCCAGCTTCGCCATGCTGGGCGACATCCAGATCGCCGAGCCTGGCGCCCTGATCGGCTTCGCCGGCGCGCGCGTGATCGAGCAGACGGTGCGCGAAAAGCTGCCCGAGGGCTTCCAACGCGCCGAATACCTGCTGGAGCACGGCATTCTCGACATGGTGGTGAAGCGCGCCGAGATGCGCGAGACGCTGGCGCGGGTGATCCGCCTGCTGCGCGCCGCCGAGGAAGCGCCGGCAGCCGCATGAGCGGTCGTTCGGAAGCGATCATCGACCGGATGCACGCGCTGCATCCGAAGCTGATCGATCTCAGCCTGGGGCGGCTGGAAGCGCTGCTCGGCAAGCTCGGCCATCCGGAGCGGCGGCTGCCGCCCGTGGTGCATGTGGCCGGCACCAACGGCAAGGGCAGCACCTGCGCCTTCCTGCGCGCCATCGGCGAGGCGGCCGGGCAACGCGTCCATGTCTACACCTCGCCCCATCTCGTGCGCTTCCACGAGCGCATCCGCCTCGCCGGCGAACTCGTGGCCGAGGAGGCGCTGAGCGACGCGCTAGAGGAGGTGGAGCGGGCGAATGGCGAGACGCCCATCACCGTCTTCGAGATCACCACGGCGGTCGCGCTGCTGCTGTTCAGCCGGGTCCCGGCGGACCTGCTGGTGCTGGAGGTGGGCCTGGGCGGACGCTTCGACGCGACCAATGTCATCGCCGCCCCGGCGGCCACGGCGATCGCCAGCATCTCCATGGACCACATGGAATTCCTGGGCGACACGATCGCCAAGATCGCCTTCGAGAAGGCGGGCATCATCAAGCCCGGCGTGCCCTGCGCCACCGGACGGCAGCAGGCCGAGGCGCTCTCGGTCATCGCCGCCCGCGCGGCGGAACTCGGCGCGCCGCTGCTGGCGCGCGACACAGCCTGGCGCATGGAGCGCGAGGGCGCGGCACATCGCTTCACCGATGGGCAGGGCAGCATCCTCCTGCCCGAGCTGGGCCTCAAGGGGGCGCACCAGCCGGACAATGCGGGCATCGCCATCGCGGCACTCCGCGCCTGGAACCCGGCCTGGCTGAGCGAGGACGCCATCATCCGGGGCGCGGCGGCGGCCGAGTGGCCCGCGCGCATGCAAAGGCTGCGCGGGCGGCTGGCCCCGCCCGCCCCCTGGGAGCTCTGGCTGGATGGCGGTCACAATGCCGGCGCCGGGCAGGCCCTGGCGGCGACGCTGGCGGAGTTCCGCGACCGGCCGCTGCACCTCGTCATCGGCATGAAGCAGGGCAAGACGGCGTCGGGCTTCATGGCGCCCATCCTGCCGCTCGCCACCAGCGTGACGGCGGTGGCCGAGCCCGGGCAGCACCTGGCGATGACGGTGGACGACATCATCGCGGCCAGCGGCGGTGTCGCGAAGCCAGGCCCGGATGTGCGCGCCGCGCTGGCGCGGCTGGTGGCCGAGGAAGCGCCGGGGCGGGTGCTGGTCTGCGGCAGCCTCTACCTCGCGGGCGAGGTGCTGAAGCTGGATTGAAGCGCGCCGCTGGGCTGCGCCAACGAGAGCAGGCGGACCGAAACCTCCGCCCGCCCGGTATTGTTCCCGTAGAACCACCATGTCAGGCCGAATGGCACGGCGTCATTCACATACAGGAACAGCGGCCCGGTGCGGTTGGCCGTCAGCTCCGCCCGATAGACCTGCCCGTGATCGGCGCGGGCCAGCCGCCAGTCCGGCGCCTGGCTGTCCGCGCCCCGCACGCCGATGCGGGTCATCAGCTTGAACCAGGGCTGCCCCCAGTGCCGCCGCAGGGGCGCGGCCAGCGCCATCAGGCGCTTCGGTGGCTCCGTCAGCCCATTGGGCGCGGCACCCAGCGTGCGGTCCAGCCAGGCATCGCCCGCCGGAATCCGGACCAGGATCTCGTAGCGGCCGCCCGCCTCGACATGAGCGCCGGTGCGGGAGCAAAGGCTGGAGGGGCGGAACACCCCGGGCTCGGCGGGTTCGTCGCAGACCCATCCCGCCGATTCCGCGGCGGACATGACGCCGATGCTGATGATCGCGTAGGCGAGGTAGAGGGTGGTGACCCCGGCCAGCACCGGCAGCAAGGCGCGCCGCGCGAACTTCCAGAAATCGGTGTAGCGCCTGTGCGTTCGCAGGCGTTGGACCCAGGCGTTGACGGGGCCGGGCCGCGCGGGTGGCGGCAGGCCCGGTGCCAGCGGCGGGAGGCCGGAGTGGCTGGACCAGACCGGGCGCATCTGGTCCCGGATGCGGCGGTTGAAATGCCCCCCCGCCAGGTTGGCGGCGAGCAGGAGGCCGAGCGCCACCAGCAGCGTCGCGGGATTGGCCGCCGCCGTCGCCGTCCAGCCCGCCAGAAAGCCCGGCAGGAAGCCGCCCAGCGCCCGGATCAAGGGTGAGAGGAAGCAGGCCCAGCTCGAACAGCCCTTCGCCTCCATCCATGCGGGCAAGGCGGCGATGGCGAGGGTGAGGCCGAGCGCCAGGAAATAGCAAACGCGGCGCCACCAGACGAGGTTGAAGACAGCCTCCCGCCCCTTCGCGAATCCGGCGGCGTCGGGCGCCTTTTCCAGGCCCGGATAGACCGCGATCGGCAGCGTGCCGCCGGCGATCAGCGCGACCTCCGCATCGAGCGTCGCGCTGATCGGCGCATAGCCGTCATGGCCCACCTTGATCCGGCGCAGCACGCTCTCGTGCAGCAGGGGCGTGCGGGTGCGCAGGGTGAAGGCGGCGCCCTTGTGCTCACCTTGGTCGCGCAGGATCTCCAGGTCACGCGGGCGATAGCGGTAATAGCTGGCAAGACCGCGCCGCGAATCATGCGCGGGCGCGTTCTCATCGGCGCGGGCGCGGATCGTCTCGCGCGCCTCGGGCCTCAGGCGTAGCGCTTGCGGGCCCGGTTCCGCCCGCTCCATCTCCGAGAGCATCCAGTCGAGCGTGACATGGGCCAGTCCATCATCGGGATAGCCGCCGCCGATATCGGCGTGGACGCCGGCGAACCAGACCTGGCGGATGCGCTCCGCATCCGGCTCGGGCCGGCCCTTGGGATATTCGTTCCAGAGCCTCGGGTGGAAGGTCTGGCGTTGTTCGTCGAGGGCCAGGGCCTGCCGGGCGCGGTGGACCTTCGGGTTCAGGTCGGCATCCGCCATGTTGAGGGGGAGGATGAAGCGGTCAATCGCGCGGACCAGTTCCTCGATCGGCAGGCCATAGGCATCCACCGTGTCCCAGACGCCGACAAACTCGATCCGTCCGGGCACGATGTTGCGCGCCTTGTCGTAAGGTCGCGCGCCGGGGATGGGCGTGAGGCGGTGCCAGCCGCGGATGAGCGTGTCACGCAGTGGACGCAGGTTGAGCAGGAGCTGGCGCCGCTGGTGGCGCTCGCGCCGGTATTCCCGGTAGGCGGCGCGCACGGCGCGGTCCAGCGCCGCGTCATTGCCGTCATAGCGGACGATCCCCTGGTTGAGGATCAGGCCGACGACGATGCGGATGGTGAAGGCGCCACGGCTGAAGCCGAAGGCGTGGATGCGGTCGCCCGGGCGATAGGTGCGGCAGAGGAAGGCGTAGATCTCGCGCACATTCCGGGCGAGGCCGTAGCCGAAGGCACCGCCGGCCAAAGCTAGCGGCCGGAAGCCCGAGGTGCCGACGCCGTCATCATAGAACGCGAATTGGCGGGGCTGGCGCGGGTCCTGCGGGTCGGCGAGGTCGAGCGCCTCGTAGAGCCGGCGGACATTCGTCTTGAACAGGCTGCTGGAGCTGTTGCCCGTGCCGTCCGACAACAGGATGATATTGCGCGCCTGGCGCTGGGCCTCCGTCATGTTCCGCTCATCAGCTGGAAACATGCACTCTGCGGCAATGATGCAGAAAGGCAATCTTATTCGGCCGGTCCGGCCGGCCTCAGGCCGCTACTTGATTTCCTCATCCGGCAGGACGCCGAAGATCTCGCCGCGCTTGATGAAGCCGCGGCGGTCCTGCACCTGCACCTCGCACCAGTCACTGCCGGCCTCGCAACCACGGATGCGGCCGATCACGCCGGGCTTGAGGCGGGCGACGGGGGTGGCGGAATCCTCGGCGCGGCGGCGCAACGGAACCTCGGCGCTGGGCTCGCCTCGGACGATGAAGGTGCGGCGGCCGGGCTGCAGGTTGGAGGCGGCGAGCCAGCCCTCCGCCCCATCGGGGTCGCGGATGCGGCGCCACTGGTCATGCTCGCGGATGATCTGCACCGGGAGGTCGGAGCGCTGGTAGCGCCATTCGACCGGGAAGCGGCGGTCAGGGCCGACGCGCAGGTTCACGTCATTGGAGCGGAGTGCTGCGAAGCGCGGCATGGGCAGGCCGGTGACGCTGCCGATCGGCGGGATGGGCTCGGGCGGCGGCGGGGTGACCGGCTGCGCCGCGGCTGCGGCGGCTGCGGTTCCGGCCGCCGCGGCGGCAGCGGCGGCGGCCGCCGCGGCCCGGCGCTGCTGGGCCTGCTGACGCTGCGCGGCGGTGGGCGGCTGGCGTTGCGCCGTGTTGGGGCGGGCTGCCGTGCCGCCTTGCGGGGGCCGGGCCGCCTGGCCCTGGGCCGGCCGAGGGGCATTGCCCTGGGGTGGCCGGGCGGCGGGGCGGGGCGTGGTGCTGGAGGGAGAAGCGGGGGTTGCGGCGGCCGGGCGCGGCGGCGGCACGCTCCCCTGCCCGCCCAGGCTCGACTGCGCGGCCGCCCCGCCCGCGAGGGCGAGGACGCAAATCGCGGCAAGGGTCAGGCGAGCGTGCATCACCCGCTTGGATGCCAAGCCCGCCCGCGCCGGGTCAAGCGTCACAGCGAAATCACCTGGCCACCGCCCACCGCGCCAAGGAAGGTGACGATGCCGGCGAGTTCCGTGCCGGCGGCCAGTTCCTCGCCATCGAGCCCCTCGACCTTCAGCCCCGCCTCGCAGGCGATACAGCGGACTTCCAGCGCGCGGGCCGCCTCCATCAGCATGGTGATGGTGGCGACCCCGGCGCGGGCAAGTTCGGCCTCGCGCGGGTCATGCTCCAGCGGCGCGGATTTGAGCAGCAGACGGCAGCCGCCATTGGTGGCGAAGAGCGTGACCGGCCGGCCGAGCGCGGCGGCGGCGGTGGCCAGCATCAACGCGTAATGCGCCCGCTCATGCCCGCCGGAGATCAGCAGCAGGCCGAGCGCATTCATGCGTCATGCGCCGAGAGGTCATGGATGGTGGCGGACTCCCCACAAAGGGCGCAGGCGGGGTCGCGGCGCAGCTTCACCGTGCGGAAGCGCGCATCCAGCGCATCCCAGAGCAGCAGGCGGCCGGACATGTCCTCGCCGATGCCGAGGATGACCTTGAGCACTTCCGTCGCTTGCAGCGTGCCCATCACGCCGACGACGGCGCCGAGCACGCCGGCCTGGGAGCAGGTGGGAACCAGGCCCTCGGGCGGCATCTCCGGGTTCAGGCAGCGGTGGCAGGGATGCGGCGCGCCCTCATGCGCGCGAAACACCGAGAGCTGGCCCTCGAAGCGCAGCACGGCGGCGCTGACCAGCGGCTTGCCGAAGAGGTGGCAGGCATCGCCCAGCAGGAAGCGCGTCGGGAAATTGTCGGTGCCGTCGCAGATGACGTCGTATTGGGGGATCAGCTCCTCGGCCGCCGCGCGGTCCATGCGGCGGGTGTGGAGTTCGAGCCGGACTTCAGGGTTCAGGCCGCGCAGCGCCTCGGCGGCGCTGTCGGTCTTGTTCTGGCCGATGCGCGCGGTGCTGTGCGCGACCTGGCGCTGGAGGTTCGAAAGCTCCAGATGGTCATGATCCACGAGGCCGATCGTGCCGACACCCGCCGCCGCCAGATACAGCGCGAGCGGCGAGCCGAGGCCACCCGCGCCCACCACCAGCACCCGCGCCTGGCGCAGCCGCGCCTGGCCGATGGCGCCCACCTCCTTCAGCAGGATGTGGCGGGAATAGCGGTGCAGCTCGTCTTCGGTGAAATCGAGGTCCATGGCGGGCATATGGGGTGGCGGGGGCCGGGAGGGGAAGCCCTACAGCAACGCCTCGATCTCGCGCTTCAGCGCCTCGGGCTTGGTGGTGGGGGCGTGGCGGGAGACGACGTTGCCCTGCTTGTCCACCAGGAACTTGGTGAAGTTCCACTTGATGCCGTCGCCCAGGATCCCGCCCTTCTGCTTCTTCAGGAAGCTGTAGAGCGGATGCGCCTCGGCCCCGTTCACCGCGATCTTGGAGAAGATCGGGAAGGTGACCTTGTAGCTGGTGTCGCAGAAGCTCGCGATCTCGGCATCGGTGCCGGGTTCCTGCGCGCCGAACTGGTTGCAGGGGAAGGCCAGCACCTCGAAGCCGCGCGGGCCGTATTCCTCCTGCAGCGCCTGGAGGCCCTTGTATTGCGGGGTGAAGCCGCATTTCGAGGCGACGTTGACGATGAGCAGGGCCTTTCCGGCATAGGCGGAGAGTTTCTGTTCCGTGCCATTGCCGAGCTTGGCGGTGAAGTCGTGGACCGTCACTTGGTTCTCCTCGGTCAGCCGTGGCCCAGTTGCTGCTCGACCAGGCGGGCGAAGCAGCTGGCGCCGATCGGCAGCAGCGCGTCGTTGAAATCATAGCGGCCGTGATGCACGGGGACATTCCCGTGCTCCGGCGTCATCTGGCCCAGGAGCATGAAGGCGCCAGGGGCCTTCTCGAGATAATAGGCGAAATCCTCCCCGGCCGTGAGGGAGGGCAGGTTGGTCATGATGAGGTCATCCCCCACCACGTCCCGCGCCGCGGCCTCGAAGGCCGAGGCTTCCTCCACCGTGTTGATGGTGGGCGGGTAGGAGCGGCGGTAGTCGAGGCTCACCTCCACGCCGTGCGCGGCGGCGATGCCGTGGACGGTCTGGTGGAACAGCTCATCCATGGCGCGGCGCGTGGTGGGCTTGAGCGTGCGGATGGTGCCGCGCATCAGCACCGTCTCGGGGATCACGATCTGCGAGGTGCCGGCCTGGAACTGGCCGATGGAGAGCACCACCGTCTCATGCGGGTCCATCCGGCGGCTCACCAGGTTTTGCAGCGCCGTATAGACCTGCACGGCGCAGGGCAGCGGGTCGAGCCCACGATGCGGTTGCGCCGCGTGGCAGCTGCGGCCGGTCAGCGTGAGGTCGAAATAATCCACGGCCGCCAGCACGGTGCCGGGGCGGATGGCGGCGGTGCCGAGCGGCAGGTCATAGGCGTTGTGGATGCCATAGACCTGGTCGCAAGGGTATTTCTCGAAGAGGCCGTCGCGCAGCATTTCGGCGGCACCGGTCAGGCCCTCCTCGGCCGGCTGGAAGATCAGGTGGACGGTGCCGGAGAAGTTGCGGGTCTCGGCGAGGTAGCGGGCGGCGCCCAGCAGCATGGTGGTGTGGCCGTCATGGCCGCAGGCATGCATGCGGTTAGGGATGGTGCTGCGATGGGCGAATTCATTCAGCTCCGGCATGGGCAGGGCGTCCATGTCGGCGCGCAGGCCCAGCGTGCGGTTGCCGGGGCGCTTGCCGCGGATCACGCCGACGAGACCGGTCTTGCCGAAGCCGCGCTCGACCTCGATCCCCCAGGATTCCAGCTTCTCCGCGACGATCCCGCTGGTGCGGATTTCCTCGAAGCCGATCTCGGGATGCGCGTGGAAATCGCGCCGCCATTCGGTCATCTCGGCGTGGAATTCGGCGATCCGGGGGATGGGCTGCATGGGGGTCTCCTCAGGCGAAGCGGAACAGGCCGTTGCTGACCACGACCACGTCGCGCTCGACGACGCGGGCGCGGAAGGCGGCGCCGCCCGGACGATGCCAGATTTCGGTGCGGATCGTCTCGCCCGGATAAACGGGGGAGGAGAAGCGGAGGTCCATCGTGCCGAAGCGCGCCGTGTCATAGTCGCAAAGGCCCTGCATCAGCGCGTGGCAGACCACGCCGAAGGTGCAGAGACCATGCAGGATGGGGCGGGGGAAGCCGGCCTTGGTGGCGACCTCGGGGTCGATATGCAGCGGGTTGAAATCGCCGTTCAGGCGGTAATAGGCGGCCTGCTCGGGGCGCGTCGGCAGGTCGAGCACGAGGTCGGGCGTGCCTTCCGCCTCGGGGTGTGGGGCCTTCACCGGGCCGGAGGCGCCGCCGAAGCCGCCATCGCCGCGGGCGAAGGTGGTCATCTCGACGGTGGCGAGCTTTTCGCCAGTCGTCGCGTCACGGATGACGCGTTCGGAATAGATCAGGGCGCCCTTGCCGGGGCCGCGATCCACCAGGCCGGTGACGCGGGAGGTGCCGATGATCTCGCCGCTGCTCGGCAGCGGGCGGTGGAGCGTCAGCGACTGCTCGCCATGCACGACGCGCACCCAATCCACGCCCGTATCCGGCGCCTTGATCCAGAAGCCGGGATAGCCGAGCACGACCGCCATGGCGGGCATGGCGGTGAGGCCGGGCTCATAGGTGAAGGGGAGCTGGCGCAGATCCATCGGGTCCTGCCCCAGGCCGATGGAGAGGTTGTAGAGCGCAACATCCTGCCAGCGCAGGCTCTGGCGGATTTCCGGGATGGGATAGGCGAGCAGCTTCTCGGCGACGATCATTCCCCGATCTCCAGCACGGCGTCGGCCGCGAAGGCGCCCTCGCCTTCCGGCAGGACCAATAGCGGGTTGATGTCCACCGAGAGCAGGCGCGGCCCGGCGGCGACGGCGAAGGTGGAGAGATTGGCCAGCGCCTGGGCGAGCGCCGTCACATCGGCCTTGCGGCGGCCGCGCACGCCGTCCAGCAGGGGAAAGCCCTTGAGGCCGCGGATCATCGCTTCGGCCTCGTCCACGCCGAAGGGGCAGCGGCGGAAGGCGACGTCCTTCAGCACCTCGATGAAGATGCCGCCCAGGCCCACCATGGCGACTGGGCCGAAGACCGGATCGCGCACCAGGCCGAGCGCCATCTCCACGGCGCCCTTGATCTGGCGCGCGACGAGCACGCCCTCGATGCGCGCGCCGGGCGCGCGTTCGGCGGCGCGGGCGAGGAGGGTGGCGTGGCCCTCGCGCACCGCCGCCTCGCTCGCGATGTCGAGCAGCACGCCGCCAATCTCGCTCTTGTGCAGGATGTCGGGGCTCAGGATCTTCAGCACCACGGGGAAGCCGAATTCCTTTGCCACCGCGACCGCCGCTTCCACATCGGCGCAGGCGCGCTCGGGCACGGCGGGGATGCCGCTGGCCGCGAGGATGCGCTTGCCCTCGGCCTCGGTCGGCGTGGTCGCCGGCAGGCTAACCTGCGGCAAGGCCGGCGAGGGCGGCGCCACGCGGGCGAAGGCCTCGCCAAAGCGGCCCATGGCGTGGAGGGCGACGACGGCGCGCGTCGGGTCCTCGAAGATCAGGAACCCGTCCTTCTCATATTCGCGGATCATATCGCGCGGGGCGATAATGGAGAGCGCCCAGAGCCGGTCCTGGTGCTGGTCCGCCACCGCCTTCATCTGCGCGCGCAGCTTGGGTGCCACGGACTTCGAGGCGCCCACCTGAGTGAAGAAGCCGAGGCAGGAGGTATAGCCGCCATCCACCACCATGGCGGTTGCAAATTCGCCAATCAGCTCGGTCTGGTTGATGGCCTGGGCCGTGCAATCCACGGGGTTGCGGGGCGCGCAGAAGGGCACGAAGCCGCGCAGGCGGTCCTGCGCCGGCTGCGGCATCTCGGGCATCTCGAAGCCAATGGATTCCGCGACGTCGGAGATCAGCACGCCGGCGCCGCCCGAGACCGTCACCACGCCAAGCGTGTTCCGCACGGGGTAGATCTTCTTCGTGGCCGCATAGGCGATATCCAGCAGCTCTTCCGTGTTGCGCGCGCGGACCACGCCGAATTCCTGCAGCACCGCGTCGGTTACCGCGTCATCGCCGGCGATGCTGGCGGTGTGGGATTGAGCGGCGGCCTGGCCCAACGCGCTGCGGCCCACCTTCATCATCACGATGGGCTTGCGGTTTCGCCGCGCGAGGTCTAGGGCGGCGAGGAATCGCTCGCCCTCGCGGATGCCCTCGGCATAGGCGCAGATCACATCCACATCGGGGCTTTGCGCCATCCAGCCGAGAACATCGCTCAGCGTCACCTCGGCCTCATTGCCGGTGGTGATGCAGATCTGCGTGCCGATCTCGCGATCACGCGCGATGGAGTAGAGATGCGTGCCATAGGCGCCGGATTGCGAGGCGATGCCGATGCGGCCGGGCAGCGGCCAGCCGCTCTCGAAGCTGGCGGAAAATGTCGCGTAGAAGTTGATGGCGGAGTTGAACAGGCCGAGGCAATTGGGGCCCAGCAGCCGCATGCCGTGCTTGCGGGCACTCGCCACCATCACATCCTGCGCGGCCGCACCCCCGGCATCCATCTCGGCGAAGCCGGCGGTGAAGACGATGGCGCCCTTGCAGCCGCGGGCACCCAGGTCTTCCACCGCCTGGAGCGCCGCCGCGCTGGGAACGGCCACGATGGCGACATCCGGCACCTCGGGCAGGCTGTTGACGTCGGCGTAGCTCTTCAGGCCCTGCACCGTCGGGCGCTTCGGGTTCACCGGATAGATGGCGCCCTGGAAGCCCCTTTGCAGCATGTAGGAGATCGGCCGGCCGCCAATGCGCGTCGCCTCGTCGGAGGCGCCGATGATCGCGATGGACCGCGGATTGACCACCGGGTCGAGCGAAGAGAAATCCATGTTGTTCGTTTCCTCGGAGGTCTTTTTGTCAGCCTGCCAGCAGGCTCTGGAAAATGGGCACGGCACGGTTGAGCTGGTCCAGCGCCACGCATTCATGCGGCGTATGCGCGGTCTCGATCGGGCCTGGGCCCAGCACCACGCAGGGCGCGATGGCCTGGAGCTCGGAGGCATCGGTGCCATAGGGCGCGGTGCGCGGCGCCTGGCCGGTGATCGTGCAGGCACGGCGGATCAGCGGGTGGTCGGCCGGGAGTTCCGGCGGATGGCCTTCATGCGCTTCCTCCAGCGTCAGGCCATTGGCGCGCGCGGCTTCGCGCATTGCGCTCAGCACCGGTGAGGGGTCGATCTTGTGGCTGTAGCGGAATTTTATGCGGGCGGTGGCTTTCGCGACCGTCACGTTCACCGCGGTGCCGTGATTGTCCACCACCACATTGAAGTCGCTGAAGACGGGGTCATAGGCCGTGTCCTGCAGGCTCGGGTCGTGCCGCAGCCGCTCGAACATCGCCTTCACCTCGACCAGAAAGGGGATCAGCGCCCAGTTGGCGTTCAGCCCCTTGCCGGTGGAGGAATGCGCCTGCACGCCCTCGGCCGTCGCGGTGAAGGCGATATGGGCGCGGTGGCCGCGCACGGGGATCAGGCTGGTGGGCTCGGCCACCACGATGCCGGCGAGGGCCGCCTTCTTTGCCAGCTTCGACTGTCCCGCGATGATGCGCGCCCCCTGCTTGGTGGTTTCCTCATCGGTCGTGATCAGCAGCGTGGCGCGGGGCGCGGCCTTGGCCGCCATGATGCAGGCGGCGACCGCCCCCTTCATGTCCACGGAGCCCAGGCCATGCAGCACGCCGTCGTGGATGGCGCCGCTCCAGGGGTCGTCCGTCCAGCCCGTCGCCGGCACCGTGTCCATGTGGCCGGAGAGGGCCAGGCCGCCAGGGCCACCCCGGTGTGCAACCAGGGCGCGTTTCGCCACCCCGGCGCCGTCCACATAGTCCAGCCGCTCGATCTCGAAGCCCTCGAGTTCGGCCTCGATCCGCTCGGCGACGGCGATGTTGGAGAGGTGGCTGCGGCTGTCCATCCGCACGAGATCGGCCGCCAGGCGGGCAAGTTCGTTTTCCATGGGGCGCGAGGCTTGCCCGAAGCGGGCTTGCGCGCAACCCTGGCGGCCATGACCTCCTATCTCGATCCGCGCTCGGGCCGCACCTATCCGCTCGAAACCCCGCGCTGGTGCGGCGATGACCGCGCCCCCCTGCTGCTGACGGACCTGCCGGGAATCGGGCGGGACGACATCGCGTCCGGTGTCCGCAGCATCTGGCGATATGCCGCCGCCCTGCCCTTCCTACCGGCCAAGCCGATTTCCATGGGCGAGGGCTGCACGCCGCTGGTGGAAATGAGCCTGGCTGGTGAGACGGCCTTGCTGAAATGCGAATGGTTCATGCCGACCGGCAGCTTCAAGGATCGCGGCGCTTCGGTGATGCTCTCGCTGCTGCGGGAGCAGGGGGTAAGCGCGGTGCTGGAGGATTCCTCCGGCAATGGCGGGGCGGCCGTCTCCGCCTATGCGGCGGCGGGCGGGATGGCGGCGACCATCTTCGTCCCCGCCAGCACAAGCCCGGCCAAGACAGTGCAAAGCCGAGCGGCCGGGGCGGCCATCACGCTGGTGCCGGGCTCGCGCCAGGATTGCGCCGATGCGGCGGAGCAGGAGGCGGAGAAGATCTTCTACGCCAGCCACAATTGGCAGCCCTTCTTCCTGCAAGGCACCAAGAGCCTGGCCTATGAACTCTGGGAGGATTTCGGCTTCCAGGCGCCGGACAACGTGATCGTCCCCTGCGGCGCGGGGTCCAATGTGCTGGGCTGCTTCATCGGCTTCTCGGAGCTTCTGCGCGCGGGACAGATCAGCAAGCTGCCGCGCATCTTCGCGGCCCAACCGGCGCATTGCGCGCCCATCGCCCGGGCAGCGCTTGGGCTGGACCCCGTGGCCGCGCAGCCCACCATCGCCGAGGGCACCGCCATCGCCCAGCCGCTGCGCACCAGCGAATGCCTGCGCGCCATGCGCGAAAGCGGGGGCGGCGCGGTGATGCTCAGCGAGGCGGAGATCGCCGAGGCCTCGCTGATGCTGGCCAGGCGCGGCGTCTATGTGGAGCCGACCTGCGCCCAGGCCGCCGCTGCCTTCGGCAAGCTCCTGGCCTCCGGCAAGATCGCGGGCCGCGAGAGCACGGTGGTGGTGCTGACCGGCACGGGGCTGAAATCCACGCCCCGCTATGCCGAGCTGCTGGGAGTGGCCGTATGAGCCCGCGCATCGCCCTGCTGGGCTTTTCCATCGAGTGCAACCGCTTCGCGCCCATCGCGACCGAAGCGGATTTCGCCTATCGCTGCCTGCTGCGCGGCGAGGCGATCGTGACCGATGCGCGGAGCGCGAGCCCGCAGGCGCTCGGCGAGATGCCCGGCTTCGTCACCGCCATGGACGCGATCGGCCCCTGGCAGCCGCGCCCGCTCACCCTCGCCATGGCCGAGCCCAATGGCCCGGTGGATCACGGCTTCTTCGAGGCGCTGATGGAGGAATGGCGCGCCGGGCTGCGCGCCCTGCGTGGGCAGGTGGAGGGCGCCTTCTGCGTTATGCATGGCGCGGGGCTGACCACCGTGCTGGATGACCCGGAGGGCGCGGTGCAGGCGCTGGTGCGGGCCGAGCTGGGCGAAATCCCCTTCATCTGCACCTATGACCTGCATGCCAATGTGAGCGACGCCAATGTCGCGCTGAACGACGCCTATGTCGGCTACCTCACCAACCCGCACATGGACATGCGCGCGCGCGGTGAGGAGAGCGCCGGCCTCATGCGCCGGCTGCTGAAGGGCGAGCGCTTCGTCCGCGCGCATCGCCGCCTGCCGATCGTAGCGCCCACCGTTTCGCTCCTCACGGCGCAAGGGCCTTATGCGGAGGTGATTAATCTGGGCCAGGAGCGGCGCGCGGCGGATCCGCGCATCGTGAATGTCTCGGTCATGGCGGGCTTCGCCTATGGCGACACGCCCTTCAACGGCATGTGCGCCATCGTCACCGCCACGCATCAGGGCGCCGCCGATGCGCTGGCCGATGAGCTGGCGGAGGCCGCCTGGGCGCGGCGCGACCGCTTCATGGCGAAGCTGACACCGCTGGAGGAAGCGACGGAACGCGCGCTGACCAGCACGACGCCGCTCGCCTTCGCCGATGTCGCGGACAATCCCGGCGGTGGCGGGCGCGGCAACACCATGTGGCTGCTGGAATCCTTCCATCGCGCCGGCGTGCAAGGCGCGGTCTTCGGCGTGATCCATGACCCGGCCCTGGTGGCGGAGGCCAAGGCGGTCGGCCTCGGTGGAAGATTCGAGGCACGCTTCAACCGCGCGGCCGAGCAGGACCCTTTCAGCCGCCCCTTCGCGGCCGAGGCCGAGGTGAAGGCGCTCTCCAACGGCCAGGTCACGGGGCGGCGCGGCATCTTCGCCGGCACGGCGATGCAGCTGGGCGATACGGCCTGGCTGCGGTTGGGCGGCATTGACGTGGTGGTGATCAGCCAGCGCACGCAATGCGCGGACCCGGCCTTCCTGGAGCATCTTGGGATTGATGTCGGCGCCGCGCGCTGCGTCGTGGTGAAGTCGCGCGGGCATTTCCGCGGGGGCTTCGATGAATTCTTCGCGCATGAGCAGATCGTCGAGGTGGATGCGCCGGGCCTCACCTCGCCCATCCTCAGCCGCTTCGACTGGACGAAATTGCCGCGGCCCGTGCTGCCGCTGGATCAGGATGCCTCGCGATGAATCTCGATGAACTGACCACGCCGGCCCTGGTGCTGGATCTGGGCGTGCTAAAGCGCAATTTGGCGATGATGCAGCGCGCCATCGCGCGGCATCCCGGCGTGGTGCTGCGGCCGCATCTGAAGACCGCGAAGTCGCGCGATGTGGCCATGCTGGCGGCGCCAAATTTCGGGCCCATCACGGTCAGCACACTGGCCGAGGCGCGCTACTTCGCCGAGGGCGGCTGGCGGGACCAGATCTACGCAGTGGGGATCACGCCGCAGAAGCTCGATGCGGTGGCCGCGCTGAACGCTGATGGCGCGGATGTGAAGGTCATCACGGACGATGTCGAGGCGGCGCAGGTCATCGCCGCACATTCGGGAAAGATCCGCGCCCTGGTCGAGGTGGATGTGGGCGAGGGCCGCGGCGGCGTGCCGCCCGACGAAGCCCGGGCGATTGCGGCGGCGCTGGGCGGCAAGCTGGCCGGCGTCTTCACCCATGCGGGCCATTCCTATGGCGGGCGCAGCATCCCCGAGATGGCTGCCATCGCGGAGTTGGAGCGCGCAGGCGTGGTGCGCGCGGCCGGGGCACTGCGGGAAGCCGGCTTCGCGCTGGAGATCGTCAGCCTGGGTTCCTCCCCCACTGCGCTGCATGCGGAGCGGCTGGACGGCATCACCGACATCCGCGCGGGCGTCTATATGTTCGGCGATCTCTTCCAGGCGCAGCTCGGCACGCATCCGGAGGGCGACATCGCGGTGACGGTGCTGGCCAGCGTCATCGGCCGCAAGCCCGCACGCGGCGCCCTGCTGCTGGATTCCGGCGCGCTCGCCATGAGCAAGGATCGCAGCACCGAGAAGGCGCCGCGCGACTACGGCTTCGGCCTGGTGCTGGACATGGATGGCGGGAACACCCTCGGCGAGCCCATCCTGGCGCGCGTCCACCAGGAGCATGGCGAGGCGGTGCCCGCGCCCATGCTGCCCATCGGCACCAAGCTGCGCGTGGCGCCCAATCATACCTGCCTGACAGCGGCCGCCTTTGACCGCTATCATGTGGTGGATGGCTCGCGCGAGGTGATCGCCACATGGGACCGCATCAACGGATGGTAGCGCATGAGGACTGGTCGGCGCTGCGCGCGGCCGAGACCGCGCGCATGCTGGCCGCCTGCACCCGCTGCGGCGCCTGCTTCGAGGCCTGCCCGATGATCCCCTACGCGCCGGATGCGCGCGGGACGGATGCGAAGGCCGCCGTGATCGGCGTGCTGGACGTGCTGACCGGCGGCACCGGCGATGTGGCCGCGCGCAACTGGATCAGCGTCTGCACCCGCAGCGGCTCCTGCAACGACGCCTGCCCCGAGGCGGTGAACCCCATGCTCATGCTGCGGCTCGCCAAGTGGCAGGCGCAGGAGGGGGGCGTGATCCCCCGACGGGATGCGGCGGAGACCATGTCCCGCGTGAAGGTCTTCGCGCGGCTGTCTTTCACCGAGAAGGAACAGGGCGAATGGCTGTGAACACCTTCTGGTATGGCTGCAACATGACGCGCCATGGCGAGATCATCCGCCTCAGCCAGCGCATCCTCGAAGCCGTGGGTGTGGAGGCCGCGCCCGTCGGTGGCCCCGGCGCCTGCTGCGGCAGTCCGAAGGAAAGCGCACCGCGCATCGCCGAAGGCATGGCCGACCGGACCATGGAGAAGTTCGCCGCCAGCGGGACGCCGCGCGTGATCACCTGGTGCCCCTCCTGCCATGCCAATCTCGATGACTTCATGGGGCAGACGAAGGAACAGAATTTCGACAGCCAGCATTTGTGCGAGGCGATCCATGAGCAGCGGGACCATCTCGCGCCCCTGCTGACGCAGCGGGTTTCGGCGCGGGTCTTCGTGGACCGGCATGTGGGCTTCCAGGGCCGGGTGCCGGTGAACGACATCATCCCCGAGCTGCTGGGCATGATCCCCGGCGTTGAGGTGGTGGACCATCCTTATCGCGCGCCAAGCTATATGTGCTTCGGCCTGGCGAGCGTGCCGGGTGCGCTGGCGGATGTGCAGCGGACGACGCTCGCCGCCATGCGCGAGACGGGGGCGGACACGCTGGTGACCATCTTCCACTCCTGCCACCGCGAGATGATCGGGCTGGAGCGGGATCACGGCATTCGCGTGGTGAACTGGGTGCATCTGCTCGCCGAGGGCATGGGGCTGCCCTACGAGGATGAGTACAAGGCCTGGCGCAACGCCGACGACCCGTTGGCCGCCATCGGCGCCGAGCGCGTGGCCGCGGCGGGCGAAGTCGCGGTCCGTAAGCTGGTGGAACCGGAACTGACCCGCCCCCGTCTCGTCTGATGGGGTCCGGGGCCTTTCGGCCCCGGCGGGTGCAGGGCAGCGCCCTGCGTCCCTTCAGCCGCCCAGCGCGGCCTTCACCGCCGGCCCGGCCTTGGCCATATCCAGGCTGGCGGCGTGCTTGGCTTTCAGCACGGCCATCACCTTGCCCATCTCCTTGATGGTCGTGGCGCCTGTCTCGGCCACGGCGGCGGCGACGGCGCCAGCCAGGGCTGCGTCATCCATCTGCGTCGGCAGGAAGCTCTCGATCACCTGGATCTCGGCCTCTTCCTTGGCGGCGAGTTCCTCGCGGTTGCCCTGGCGGTACATCTCCACGGATTCGCGGCGGGACTTCGCCATGCCGCGCAGCATGGCGATGATGGCGGGCTCCTCCAGCGGCGGGCCGGGGCGGGCGGCGATATCCATGTCCTTCAGCTTGGCCGTGATCATGCGCAGCGTGCCCACGGTGGGGGCGTCCTTCGCCAGCATGGCGGTTTTCAATTCGGCAGTGAAACGGCTACGAAGGTCCATGGATCCAATCCTTACACGGGAAGTCGGGAGTGTTTTTCCCAAGGGGCAGGTTCATGCCTTGCCCTGGGAAGTCACTTCCCACATATTGTAGCTCATGCGCACCGTGGAAGACATCCTAGCCCTCATGGGGGGCGCCGAAGCCGCGGCCGCCCAATGCCAGGTGGGCACCGAGGCCATTCGCAAATGGCGCCAGGCCAAGTCCATCCCGGCCAAGCACTGGCCCGCCGTGCTGGCCGCCACCGGCCTTGCCTTGTCCGACCTCACAAGCACAGCCCCCAATGGCGCAGCCCCCAACGCCCAGGAAGCCCCCATGCCCGACCAAACTCCCGAAGGTGCCACCGCCGTCCTCGTGCTCGATGATGGCAGCGTACATTGGGGCTGGGGCTTCGGCGCGCATGGCTCCCAGGTGGCCGAGATCTGCTTCAACACGGGGCTGACCGGCTATCAGGAGACGCTGACCGACCCTTCCTATGCCGGGCAGATCATCAATTTCACCTTCCCGCATATCGGCATCGTCGGCACCAATGCCGAGGATATGGAGGCGGCGACGCCCGTGGCCCGCGGCCTGATCGTCAAGCAGGACGTGACGGAGCCCGCGAATTACCGCGCCACGCTGAACCTGCAGGACTGGCTGAAGCGCCATGGCGTGTCCGGCATTTGCGGCCTGGACACGCGGGCGCTGACGGCCCGCATCCGCGATGGCGGCGCCCCCAATGGCGTGATCAGCTTCCCCGCCGATGGCCGCTTCGACATCCCCGCTTTGCTGGACCAGGCCAAGGCCTGGCCGGGGCTGGAGGGCATGGACCTCGCCAAGGACGTCACCGCCCGGCAGGCCTATACCTGGGATGAAAGCTGCTGGTCCTGGGGCCAGGGCTTTGGGAAGCAGGTAGCACCCGCGCATCGGGTGGTGGCGCTGGATTACGGCGCCAAGCGCAACATCCTGCGCTGCCTGGCCGATGCCGGCTGCCATGTGACCGTGCTCCCCGCGACCGCGACGGCCGAGGACATCCTGCGCGAGAAGCCGGATGGCGTGTTTCTCTCGAACGGCCCGGGCGATCCGGCGGCGACGGGGGTTTACGCGGTCCCGGCCATCCAGGGCGTGCTGGCGGCGAAGGTGCCGGTCTTCGGCATCTGCCTGGGGCATCAGCTGCTGGCGCTGGCGCTGGGTGCGAAGACCTACAAGCTCGATCGCGGCCATCGCGGCGCCAACCAGCCGGTGCAGGACCTCGCCACCGGCAAGGTCGAGATCACCAGCCAGAATCACGGCTTCGCGGTGGATGAGAAATCGCTGCCCGAGGGCGTGCGCGTCACCCATGTCAGCCTCTTTGACGGCACCAATGAGGGCATCGCGGGGCCTGGCTGCTTCTCGGTGCAATACCACCCCGAGGCCGCGCCCGGCCCCTCCGATAGCCACTACCTGTTCCATCGCTTTGTGGAGATGATGGCCCAGGCGAAGGCCTGAACAGGGAAGGAAATGGCGATGTTCGATCTCAAGGGGCGCGTCGCGCTCGTCACCGGCGGCAATGGCGGGATTGGCCTGGGCTTCGCCCGCGGCCTCGCCCGCGCCGGCGCCAGCGTGATGCTGGCGGGGCGCGATGCCGCCAAGAGCGAGGCGGCGCTGGCCGAACTCCGCGCGCTGGGTGCGAAGGCCGAAGCGGTGAGTGCCGACGTGACCAACCCGGATTCGATCAAGGCAATGGTGGCGGCGACGGTCTCGACCTTCGGCCGGCTCGACATCCTCGTGAACAATGCCGGCACCAATATCCGCTCGCGCCCCGAGGAAACCTCGCTGGCCGATTGGCACACGGTGCTGAACACCAACCTGACCAGCACGATGTTCGCGGCGCAGGCCGCCTATCCGCATCTGAAGGCCGGCGGCGTGGGGCGGATCATCAACAATGGCTCCATGCTCTCCATCTTCGGCATGCCGCTGCATGCGGCCTATTCCTCCTCCAAGGGCGCCGTGGTGCAGCTGACCAAGACGTTGGCGACCGCCTGGGCGAAGGATGGCATCACCGTGAATTGCGTGCTGCCGGGCTGGATTGATACCGCGCTGACGCGCGGCGCGCGGCGGGACATGCCGAAGCTCGATGAGAATGTCCGCACCCGCGCGCCCGCCGGCCGCTGGGGCACACCTGAGGATTTCGAGGGCATCGCGGCCTTCTACGCCTCCGACGCCGCGGCCTACATCACCGGCACTTCCATCGCCGTGGATGGCGGCTATTCGATCCAGGGCTGATGGCGTGGCGCTGCCGGAATTCATGCAGATCGAGGCGCCCGTCTTCGCGCCGCGTCGCACCCTCTCCCTGCTGGAGACGGAGCAATTCCTGCTGCTCGCCGCATACCGTCTCTGGCGCGATGATGTCTGGCCGATTGACGGCGAGGCGCTGGACAAGCTGCGCGGCGCCCTCTCGCCGCATCCCGTGCGTGACCAGAACAAGCAGTTCGGCATGAATGTGCTGGAGATGGCGCTGGACCGGCTGACGACGGCCGAGCTGATCGAGGTCCGCCGGCGCGGCATCGTGCCGACGACGCGCGCCATCGAGGAGCTGGAGCGCGCTATCGCGGCCACGAAAAACTCGGCCGAAGACATGCTGCGCAAGCTGCTGGAGGATTGATGCCCTCCCTCGAAACCCTGCTGGTCTTCGCCGCCCTCTCGCTCGGCCTCGTGCTGACGCCCGGGCCGAACATGCTCTACCTCATCAGCCGTTCCCTGGCGCAGGGGACGCGCGCGGGCATGGTTTCGCTGGCCGGCTGCCAGACGGGGTCGCTCCTCATCATGCTCTGTGCCGCGGCGGGCATCACCGCGGCGCTGTTTGCCATTCCCTATGCCTGGGATGGGCTGCGCATCGGCGGCGCGATCTATCTGGCCTGGCTCGCCTGGCAATGCGTGCGGCCGGGCGCCACGCCGCTCTTCGCGCCGCGCACCATGCCGCCCGAGCCCGATGCGCGCCTCTTCGCGGTGGGCTTCGCCACCGCCGCACTGAACCCGAAGGTCGCGCTGTTCTACGTGGCCGTGTTGCCGCCCTTCCTCGACCCCACGCTCGGCAACCTCTTCGTGCAGGGGATCATCCTTGGGACGGTGCAGATCGTGATCGCCATCATCTTCGACGGCATCCTGGTCTGGGGTGCGGCCGGCACGGCGCGCTTCCTCGGCACGCGGCCGGTCTGGCTCGCCGTGCAGCGCTATGTGCTGGGGGCGGCGCTGGCGCTGATCGCGGCGAAGCTCGCCTTTGGCGAGGGTTTCTCGGGGAGCGCCGCGCGTGGTTGAGCTGCTCGTCACCCTCCTCGTCGTGCTGATGCTGCTGGCCGGCTGCACGCTGGTCGCCATCATCGCCACCACTGCCCTGGGCCGCATGCTGCCGCGGCTGGAACAGGCGCTCGGCCTCTCCATGCTGCTGATGGGCGTGCTGCTCTATCTGGTGTTTCCAGGCACGGGCGCGCTCTACGTCGTGTCCCTGGTGGCGCTGTCCCACGCCATCGCCGGCGGCCTGATCTGGTATCGCAAGAAGGTCTTCGGGCGATGAACGGCTTCGTCTTCGCGCTCTTCGCGCTGGGATATTCCGGCGGCGTGCTCTTCTGGCTGGCGCATGCGCTGAAGAAGATGTTCCCGCCGATGCGCGCGGCGCTGACCGCCTTCGCCATCTCCGCCACGGTGCATGGCGTGACCATGTTCTTCCTCGAGCCCGAGCACGTGGTCACGGCACTCGCCTTCTGGGGCGTGCCGCACCTGATCCTGCTGCCGGCGCTGCTGTATTCCGCGTGGCGCGAAACCAAAGGGGTGCAAGGCTGATGGAACAGATCCTCATCATCGTGCAGGGGCTGGTCTATTCCGGCCTCGTCGTCACGCTGCTGGCCAACCGCCTTTCCAACGGCCGGCCCGGCGTGATCCCGATCCTGGCGGCGGCGGGCTCGCTCATCCTGCTGCACGGGCTGCTGACCTTCCTGATCCCCGCCGCCTGGCACACCACCTGGTTCGTCTTCTGGGTGCCCGGCCACATCATCACGCCGCTGATCCTCCTCTGGCGCCGTCGCGGCGCCCAAGACTGAGCTTCCACGGCTTTTTCCTTCTCCTGAGGTCCCCCCATGCCCAAGCGCACAGACATCTCCTCGATCCTCATCATCGGCGCCGGCCCCATCGTCATCGGCCAGGCCTGTGAGTTCGACTATTCCGGCGCGCAGGCCTGCAAGGCGCTGCGGGCGGAGGGGTATCGCGTCATCCTCGTGAACTCCAACCCGGCCACGATCATGACCGATCCGGGCCTGGCGGATGCCACCTATATCGAGCCGATCACGCCGGAGATCGTCGAGAAGATCATCGCGAAGGAGCGCCCGGATGCGCTGCTCCCCACCATGGGCGGGCAAACCGCGCTGAACACCGCGCTCAAGCTCGATGCGGCCGGTGTGCTCAAGAAATACGGCTGCGAACTGATCGGCGCGAAGGCCGATGTGATCGACAAGGCGGAGGACCGCCAGAAGTTCCGCAACGCGATGACCAAGATCGGCATCGAAAGCCCGAAAAGCGCCATTGCGCACACGATGGAAGAAGCCTGGGCCGGCCTCGCCGAAGTGGGCCTGCCTTGCGTCATTCGCCCCTCCTTCACTCTGGGCGGCACGGGCGGCGGCATCGCCTATAACCGCGAGGAGTTCGAGCAGATCGTCGGCGCCGGCCTCGCGGCGTCCATGACCAGCGAAGTGCTGGTCGAGGAGAGCGTGCTGGGCTGGAAGGAATACGAGATGGAAGTTGTCCGCGACCGCGCGGACAACTGCATCATCGTCTGCTCCATCGAGAACCTGGACGCGATGGGCGTGCACACCGGCGACAGCGTGACCATCGCGCCGGCGCTGACGCTGACCGACAAGGAATACCAGCGCATGCGCGATGCGAGCATCGCCTGCCTGCGCGAGATCGGCGTGGATACCGGCGGCTCCAACGTGCAGTTCGGCATCAATCCGAAGGATGGCCGCATGGTCGTCATCGAGATGAATCCGCGCGTCTCGCGTTCCTCGGCGCTCGCCTCGAAGGCCACCGGTTTCCCTATCGCCAAGATCGCGGCCAAGCTCGCCGTCGGCTACACCCTGGATGAGCTGAAGAACGACATCACCATGGTGACGCCGGCGAGCTTCGAGCCGACGATCGATTATGTCGTGGTGAAGATCCCCCGCTTCACCTTCGAGAAATTCCCCGGCACGCCCGCCACGCTCACCACCAGCATGAAGTCGGTGGGCGAGGCGATGGCCATCGGCCGTTCCTTCGCCGAGGCGCTGCAAAAGGGCCTACGCAGCCTGGAGACGGGCCTCTCCGGCCTCGATGAGGAGGCGCCTCCGGGCGATGGCTCGCGCGAGGCCTTCCACGCTTCCCTCGCCATCCCCCGCCCCGATCGCGTCCTGACCGTGGCGCAGGCGCTGCGCGCCGGCGTGCCGGTGGATGAGATCCACGCCGCCTGCAAGTTCGACCCCTGGTTCATCCGCGAGATCGAGCGCATCGTCATCGCCGAGCGCGGCGTGCAGGCGAATGGCCTGCCCAAGACCGCGCAGGGCATGCGCAGCCTCAAGGCGCTGGGCTTCTCCGACAAGCAGCTGGCCAAGCTGAGCGGTCAGGCGGAGACGGCGGTGTTCGACGCGCGGCAGAAGCTCGGCGTGCATCCCGTCTACAAGCGCATCGACACCTGCGCCGCCGAATTCGCCGCCGACACGCCCTACATGTACTCGACCTATGAGGGCGGCTTCGGCACGCCCGTCTGCGAATCCCGCCCCACGGCGCGCGACAAGGTGGTGATCCTGGGCGGCGGGCCGAACCGCATCGGCCAGGGCATCGAGTTCGATTATTGCTGCGTCCATGCCTGCTACGCGCTCAAGGAAGCCGGCATCGAGACCATCATGGTCAACTGCAACCCCGAGACCGTCTCCACCGACCCCGAGACGGCCGACCGCCTCTATTTCGAACCCCTGATGGCCGAGGATGTGATCGCCTTGATCCGTCGCGAGCAGGAGGGCGGGAAGCTGCTCGGCTGCATCGTGCAATATGGTGGGCAGACGCCGCTCAAGCTCAGCCAGGCGCTCGACAAGGCCGGCATCCCCATCCTTGGCACCAGCGCGGAGGCGATCGACATCGCGGAAGACCGCGAGCGCTTCCAGCTCATGCTCAAGGGCCTGGGTTTGCAGCAGCCGCAGAACGGCATCGCGCGCAACCTGGATGAGGCCGAGGTCGAGGCCGCGCGCATCGGCTACCCCGTCGTCGTCCGCCCCTCCTATGTGCTGGGCGGCCGCGCCATGGAGATCGCCTACAACGCGGAACAGCTGCGCCGTTTCGGCGCCGAGGCGGTGCGCGTCTCCGGCGAGAACCCCATCCTGATCGACCAGTACCTGGCCGACGCCATCGAGGTGGATGTGGACTGCATCGCCGACAGCGATGGCGAGGTCTATGTGGCCGGCGTGATGGAGCACATCGAGGAAGCTGGCATCCATTCGGGTGATTCTGCCTGCTCCCTCCCGCCCTACTCCCTGCCGCCCGCCATCATCACCGAGCTGAAGGCGCAGACCCAGGCCATGGCGCGCGCCCTCAAGGTCCGCGGCCTGATGAACGTGCAATACGCGGTGAAGGATGGCGAGATCTTCGTGCTCGAGGTGAACCCCCGCGCCAGCCGCACCGTGCCCTTCGTGGCCAAGGCCACGGGTGTTGCCGTCGCCAAGATCGGCGCGCGCGTCATGGCGGGTGCGAAGCTCGCGGAGTTCAACCTGGATGACGACGCGGTGGCCAAGCACGTTGCAGTGAAGGAGGCGGTCTTCCCCTTCAACCGTTTCCCCGGCGTGGACGTTCTGCTCGGCCCCGAGATGAAATCCACCGGCGAGGTGATGGGCCTCGACACCAGCTTCGAGCGCGCCTTCCTGAAGTCCCAGATGGGCGCGGGCGTGAAGCTGCCCGAGAGTGGCACCGCCTTTATTTCCGTCCGCGAGAGCGACAAGGCGGCGGCTGTCGCCATCGCCCGGCGCCTGGCCGAGATGGGGTTCCGCGTCATGGCAACCCGCGGCACGGCGGCACGTTTGCGCGAAGCCGGAATCGAGGTGACGTTGGTGAACAAGGTGCTCGAAGGCCGGCCCCATTGCGTGGATGCGATCAAGTCCGGGGAAATCCAGTTGGTGATCAACACCTCGGGCGGCGGGCGCAGCGTGTCCGACAGCTTCGACATCCGTCGCTCGGCGCTCACCCAGGGCGTTCCGCACTACACGACGATCGCGGGTGCCAGGGCCGCGGCGGGGGCGATCGCGGCGCTCCGTGCGGGAACCCTTGATGTAGCGCCCCTGCAATCCTACTCTATCACGTCGTTCTGAAGTCCGACTCATGGAGGGTCGGGGGCGCTCCTGCTCCCTCCCTCCCCCCCTCTCGTGGCCTGCGAAACACGAGCCAGCCGAGAAGAGGGATCGCTGCGAAGGAAGAAACTGCCGTGCAGAAGTTCCCGATGACCGCCGAGGGGCTGGCCAAGCTGGAAGAGGAACTGAAGCAGCTGAAGTCCGTGGAGCGCCCCGCGATCATCGTGGCGATCGCTGAAGCGCGCGCGCATGGCGACCTCTCGGAAAACGCCGAGTATCACGCGGCGCGCGAGCGGCAATCCTTCATCGAGGGCCGCCTCGCGGAGCTGGAAGCCATCATCCCCTCCGTCGAGGTGATTGACGTCAGCAAGATGACCGGCAGCCAGGTGCGCTTCGGCGCGCGCGTGACCATCATCGACGAGGAATCCGAGAAGGAGACGACCTATCGCATCGTCGGCCAATATGAGGCCGACATGAAGGCGGGCTCGATCTCCCTCTCCTCGCCGCTCGCCAAGGCGCTGATGGGCAAGAAGGTCGGCGACAGCGTGGAGGTTCCCGCCCCGGGCGGCGCGCGCGCGGTCGAGATCACCGCGGTCGCCTTCAACTAAGCCCCGATGCAGCTTTCGCTCGCGGATATCCGCGCGGCCGCCGCGCGCATCCATGGCCGCGTGTTGCGCACGCCGAGTATCGAGAATCCCGCCGTCTCGAACGCCTGCGGCGCGCGGGTCTCGCTCAAGCTCGACAACCTGCAGGCCACCGGTGCCTTCAAGGAACGCGGCGCCGCCAACCGCCTCGCGCTGCTTTCTGAGCGCGAGCGCGCGGCGGGTGTCATCGCCATGTCGGCCGGCAATCACGCGCAGGCGGTGGCCCGGCATTCGACGCTGCTCGGCATCGCCTCCACCATCGTGATGCCGCGCTTCACCCCCTCCAACAAGGTGCTGCGCACCGAGGGCTTCGGCGCGCGCGTGGTGCTGCATGGCGAGACCCTCGCCGAAGCCGCCGCCCATGCGCACGCGCTGGCGCGGACCGAGGGGCTGACCTTCATTCACCCCTACGACGACCCCGGCGTGATCGCGGGCCAGGGCACCATGGCACTCGAGATGCTGGAGGACGCGCCCGATCTCGACGCGCTGATCTTCCCGACCGGCGGCGGCGGCCTCGTCACCGGCTGCGCTGTCGCGGCGCATGCGCTCAGGCCCGGCCTTCCCGTCTTTGGCGTGGAGGTCGAGGGCTACCAGGCCATGCGCCAGCGGCTCGCGGGCCAGCCCGTGCAGGTGGGCGGCCCCACCATCGCCGAGGGCATCGCCGTGCGCGATGTGGGCGAGTTGCCGCTGGAAATGTTGCGCCGTCTCGGCGTCGAGATTCTCGTCGTGCCGGAGCGCGCGGTGGAGCAGGGCATCGCCCTGCTGGCCGAGGGTGCGAAGGTCGTCTCCGAGGGCGCGGGCGCGGCCGGCGTCGCCGCCCTGCTGACCTATCCCGAGCGCTTCGCGGGGAAGCATGTCGGCACCGTGGTGTGCGGCGGCAACATTGATCCGCGCATCCTCTCCAACGTGCTGCTGCGCAACCTGCTGCGCGACGGGCGCCTGCTGCGCCTGCACCTCGACATCCCCGACCGTCCCGGCGTGCTGGCCGATATCGCGACGCGCGTGGCCGATGCCGGCGGCAATGTGATCGAGGTCAGCCACCAGCGCCTCTTTGCCGCGCCCAGCGTGCAGACGGCCGAGCTGGAGCTGATGATCGAAGTGCGGGACCGCGCGCAGGCCGATGCCATCGTGGCGGCGCTGGAAGCCGGGGATTATGTGGTGCGGCGCGGGTAGCGCCTGTTTCGGACGCCCGGGGCCAGCCCTGCGGCCAGCCCCGGACCATCTCATTTCAGAAAATCCGGCTCGATCAGGCGCGGCAGCAGCAGCGCCATGTCGGGCCATAGGATGAGCAGCGCCAGAACGCCCAGCATGGGCAGCAGCATGATGCCCACATCCTTCAGCGCATCCACGACGCGCATCTCCGCCACCGCGCAGGTGATCAGCAGACAGAGCCCATAGGGCGGCGTCACCAGCCCGAAGGCGAGCGAGACGATGCCGATCATCGCGAAATGCACCGGATGCAGCCCGGCGGCCTCGGCGATCGGCTGCAGGATGGCGCCCACGATGATGATGGCCGGGATCGCATCCAGGAAGCAGCCCACCACCAGGAAGACGCCCGCGATGAAGAAGCCGGTCATGACCGGCCCCATCTGCCAGGCGCCCACACCCGCCATCAGCGCCTCGGGGATCTTGTAGAAGGCCAGCAGCCAGCCAAACGCGCTCGCCGTGCCGACGCAGAACAATGCGATGGCCGAGAGCTTCCCCGTCTCGCTGAAGGCGTTCCACAGGCCCCGCCAATTCATCTCGCGATAGACGATGATGGAGAGGAACCCCGCATAGAGCACCGCGATGCAGGCGCTCTCGGTCGCGGTGAACCAGCCGAAGATCTTGCCGCCGATGATGATGAAGGGCGTCAGCAGCGCCGGGATGGACACCAGGAAGGAGGCGAAGATCTCGTTCATTGTGGAGCGCGGATAGGTGGGGTAGCCGCGCGCCTTCGCATAGACATGCACGGTCCCCATCTGCGCGAGCCCGATCAGCAGCCCCGGCAGGATGCCGGCCAGGAACAAGGCGCCGATCGAGACGGTCAGCACGCCGCCCCAGACGATCATCAGGATCGAGGGCGGGATGATGACGGCCAACACGGCCGAGACCGCGGTGATGGCGACGGAGAAGCTGTCGTCATAGCCCTCCTTCCTCTGCGCCTCGATGAAGAGCTTGGCCTGGCTCGCCGCATCGGCCGTGCTGCTGCCCGAGATGCCCGCGAAGAAGATCGACAGCACCACATTCACCTGCGCGAGGCCGCCGGGAAAATGCCCGACCAGCGCGCGAGAGAAGCGCACCAGGCGGTCGGTGATGCCGCCGATGTTCATCAGGTTGGCCGTCAGCAGGAAGAAGGGCACGGCCAACAGGATGAAGCTGTTATAGGCGTTGAAGGTCTCCTGCAGCAGGAGCATCGGCCAGAGCCGGTCCTCGATGAGCAGGATGGGCAGGCAGGCGAGGCCGATGGCGACGGCCACCGGCACGCGCAGCGCCAGCATGCCGAAGAAGCCGCCGAACAGGATCCAGGCCGCCTGCGCGGAGGAGAGCGTGCTCGCTCCCATCAGCCGCGCCCCCGCAGGAGCTGGATGCTGTCCCACATGCGCTCACCGGTGAAGAGCAGCCAGGAGAAGCCCGCGATCGGCCAGGCGATGTGGATGGTCCAGAGCGGCAGTTCCGCCAGCTCGCTGATGCGGAACCAGGCGAATTCCGTGAACTCGATCCCCCACCAGAGGAAGACGACACCGAAGATCAGCATGAAGACATTGGCGATGAGATCGAGCACTGCCTTGAACTTGCCGGTGGCGGAGGGGAAGAGGTCCACGATGAAGTGGCTTCCTTCCCGCACGCCGATCATCGCGCCGATCATCACCATCCAGACGAGGAGGAAGCGCGCGGCCTCCTCCGTCCAGATGTAGCGCGGGATGAACTCGGTGAAGCGCGCGAAGATCTGCAACGTCACCGGGATGATCAGGATGAAGACGGTGAGCACCACCAGCACATCAAGAAAGCGGCTGTAGAGGAAGGTGGCGCGGCGGAAGGCGCCGCGCGGCTGGTGGTGCGCCATCGACTCAGCTGCTCAGCGCGTTGATGCGGGAGAAGATGTTCTCCGCGTCGATCTCGCGCGCATAGGCCGCCATCACCGGGGCCACGGCGGCGAGCATGGCCGCGCGGTCGGTGAAGGGAATGCGGCGCAGCCGCCCCTCGCCCTCCAGGCGCGCCAGCGTCTGCCCATCCTCGCTGCTTTCGGCGTTGCGGCCGAAGACGCCGGCCTCGCGGCCCGCGCGGCGCACCGCCTCCTGCACCTCGCGCGGGAGGCGCGCGAAGGTCTGCGCCGAGAAGCAGATCGGCCGCACGGTGATCGCGTGCTCGGTGATGGCGAGCTGCGGCGCCACCTCGAAGAAGCGCATGGCCAAGACGCCCGCCGCCTCGTTCTCGCCCGCTTCCAGCACGTTGTTCTGGATGGCGTTGTAGATCTCGTTATAGGCGATGACCTGCGGCGCCATGCCCGCCGCCGCGAAGGTGCGGTTCCAGATGGGGGCACCCTGCACGCGCACGCGCAGGCCCCGCATCTCCGCCATGTTCGAGACCGGCTTGTTCGCGAAGATGTTGCGGATGCCGCCGCCGGCATAGCCGATCAGCATGACGCGCGCGCGCCGCTCCACCTCCTGCGCGACAGGCGAGAGCAGATCCTGGTCCATCACCTGGTTCCAATGCGCCAGGTTGCGGAACAGGAAGGGCGCGTCGATGAAGGGCGCGGCCCGGCTGAAGGTGGACATGTGGGCCGGCGAGACGATGCCGTAATCCACCGCGCGCCCGGCCGACATGTATTCGAAATACTGCTTCTCAAGGCCCAGGCTGCTGTTGCGGTGCAGGACGAAATTCACCGGCCGGCCGGCATATTGCTTCACCAGCTCCTCGAATTTCAGCAGCGTTCGGTTGAAGACGTGGTCATCGTTGAACTGCACCGCGCCGTTCAGCGTGATGGGCGCCTGGGCGCGCAACACGGTGGGGGCGGCGAGCAGGCCGGCGGCAGCGCCGCCCAGAAGCGTTCTGCGATTCATATGCGGATCCTCCCTGTGGTTCCGTCTCACGGCGGTTTGCCCGCTCGCGATGCGAAGCCTATGCCCTGGGAAGCGCCGAGGGGAAGGGCCTAAAGGGCCTAGAAGGGCACGCCCGCCGCATTCTTCGCGGTGCGGATGGTCTGCAGCGTCTGCACCCGCAGCACATTCTGCGCGCTGGTCAGCCGCGCCGTCAGCGCGTTCTCGTGCGCCGTGTCCCGCGCCACCAGGCGCAGCAGGAAATCCCCACCGCCGCGGATCATGTGGCATTCGCGCACCTCCGCCCAGCCGATGACCTCGGCCTCGAAGGCGTCCAGCACCACCTGCTTCTGGCTCTCCAGCCCGACGATCGCGAAGAAGGTGACCTCGAATCCGAGCGCCGAAGGCTCCACATCGGCGTGGTAGCCGCGCAGCACCCCCGCCTCCTCCAGCCGGCGCACGCGGCGGAGGCAGGGTGGCGCCGAAAGGCCCACGCGGCTCGCCAGCTCCACATTCGTGATCCGCCCATCCGATTGCAGCTCGGCCAGAATCCGGAGGTCGATCGCATCCAGTTCGGCCGTGCCGGTGGGCGTTGTTTCGTTGCTGCGCGGTGCCATGCGGCGCAATATCCTTGCGGATGCTGCGATATGCAACCCACTCTCTTGTTCCGCATGCCAAGATGGGCAGATATGCGTCCCACACAAGACAACCCCCGGAACCGCCCGTGCCCGCCACCATCCCCACCCGTCTCCTGATCATCGGCGCCGGCCCGGCCGGCTACACCGCCGCGATCTACGCGGCCCGCGCGGGCCTCAAGCCCGTGCTGGTCGCCGGCATGCAGCCGGGCGGCCAGCTCACCATCACCACCGAGGTCGAGAACTATCCAGGCTTCGCCGAGGCCGTGCAGGGCCCCTGGCTGATGGAGCAGATGCGCGCCCAGGCCGAACATGTCGGCACCGAGCTGAAATACGACCTCGTCACGAAGGTGGACCTGTCCCGCCGCCCCTTCCGCGCCGAATGCGACAGCGGCGACACCTACATCGCCGAATCCATCATCATCGCCACCGGCGCCCAGGCGCGCTGGCTCGGCATCCCCGGCGAGCAGGCGCTCTCCGGCTTCGGCGTCTCGGCCTGCGCCACCTGCGACGGCTTCTTCTTCCGCGGCAAGGACGTGGCCGTCATCGGCGGCGGCAATTCGGCCGTCGAGGAAGCGCTCTACCTCGCCAACCTCGCGCGCCACGTCACCCTGATCCACCGCCGCGACAGCCTGCGCGCCGAGCGCATCCTGCAGCAGCGCCTCTTCGCCAAGGAAAACGTCACCATCCTGTGGGACATGGTGACGGAGGAAATGCTGGGCACCGAGGCGCCCCGCCCCGTGGCGCGCGGCCTGGCGCTCCGCCACGCCCGCACCGGCGAGCGCCGCGAAGTCGCGGTGGACGGCATCTTCGTGGCGATCGGCCATGACCCGGCGACGAGCCTGTTCCGCGGCCAACTCGCCATGGATGAAGGAGGCTACCTGATGGTCACCCCCGGCGGCACCCGCACCAGCGTCGAAGGCGTCTTCGCCGCCGGCGACGTGGCGGACAAGATCTACCGCCAGGCCGTCACCGCCGCGGGCACCGGCTGCATGGCCGCACTCGACGCCGAGAAGTTCCTGGCGGGACTGAGTGTTCATGAGGCTTCGCCCGCAGCCTGGGCCGCCGCATAATGCCGCTCGATTGGGACAAGCTGCGCGTCTTCCACGCCGTGGCCGAAGCGGGCTCCTTCACCCATGCGGGCGAGACCCTGGCGCTGAGCCAATCCGCCGTCTCGCGCCAGATCCAGGCGCTGGAGGACGCACTCTCCGTGCCGCTCTTCCACCGCCACGCGCGCGGCCTGATCCTCACGGAATCCGGCGAGACGCTGAACCGCACCGTGCGCGAGGTCTTCGCCAAGCTCGCCATGACCGAGGCGCTGCTGACCGAAGGCCGCGAACGCCCGGCCGGGCGCCTCAAGATCACCACCACCACGGGCTTCGGCGGCTCCTGGCTCGCCCCGCGCCTGCACCGCTTCCTGGAGATGTACCCGGAGATCAACGTCTCCGTGATCCTGGACGATGCCGACCTGGACCTCGCCATGCGTGAGGCCGACGTCGCCATCCGCATGCACCCGCCCCGCCAGCCCGACCTGATCCAGCGGCATGTCGCGAGCTTCGGCTGGCGCATCGTCGGCAGCCCGGACTACCTGAAGCGCCACGGCATCCCGCAGCGCCCGGAAGACCTCGACGCCCACAAGCTCATCGTCTGGGGCGACTACCGCCCGCCGGTCGAGGAGATCAACTGGCTCGCCGAGATCGGCCGCAAGCCAGGCCAGGGCCGCCGCGGCACGCTCGAGGTGAACAGCCTGACCGGTATGCTCCGCGCCGTGCAATCCGGCATGGGCCTGGCCGCCATGCCCGACTACATGGGCCCCGAACTCGAAGGCCTGCTGACCGTCCTGCCCGAGCTCAAGGCGCCCAAGATCAACGCCTATTTCGTGTACCCGGAGGAAATGCGGGCCTCCAAGCGCGTATCCGTCTTCCGCGACTTCCTCGTCGCCGAACTCGCCGGCACCAACAACTGAGGCTTTTCCGGTGCGGTGGGGCATCCTCACCGCACCCGCCACTGCCGCGGATCACCCCCGGCCAGTTTCAGCAGCTTTCCCATGAGCCCGAAAAACCCGCGCGGCGCCGCCCAGGGGTTTCCGATGCGGCGCAACACCAGATTCTGCACGGTTTCGGACAAAGCCAGGTCCGGCAGGTAGCAGGGCGCGCAAGGCAAGGCCGAACGCAGGCCAAGATCCTTGGCCAGCAGCACCGACGTCATCGGCGCACCGCGCGCCACCCGCCGGAAGGCCCGGCAAATCCGCTCCCGCAGGCTGTCGAACTCCGCATTCGTCGCCGCGATCAGCCAACGCTCCAGCACGCCCGCCCTCATCCAGCGCCGCAACTGGCGGTGCGCCGTGTCCCATTTGCCGAAGCGCGCCGGCATCTCGGACCAGATGCAGCGGGACATCACCACATGGAAGATGCCATCCAACGTCCGCCGCCGGTCCCGCGCGGGGCGGCCCGCGTCCGGAATGAGGGGGAGGAGGAGGGCGTATTCGGCGTCGGTGAGGAGGGGATGCATGGGGTTCTTATAGGAACAAATACAGAACATTTTCCAGGGAAAAGAGCCTCCGGCGGCCGAGGGGCTGGCCCCTCGGAACCCATGACATCAGGTTGCGGATGACTTTTCAGGGCGCTGCGTGCGATAATGGGAGGGATGACGCATTGAGCGCTCAGCTTGCGGCTGGCGCCGGAAACCCAGGAACGGCTTTCCGCCATCGCCGCCTCCATCGGCCGGCCGGAAGCCTGGGTGATTACGCAAGCCATCGAGGGCTATCTCGCCCTCCAGGCCGATCACCTCAGCGCCATCGAAGCCGGCATCCGGGCCGCCGATGCCGGCCAGTTCGTCCCACATGACGCCGTGGCCGCATGGGTCGAGTCCTGGGATACCGCGAATGAGCTACCGCCACCGGCGTGAAAATCGCCTGGACCGCGCCTGCGCTGCGCGACCTCACCGCCGCGCGCGCCCATATTGCGCGTGACAACCCGACCGCAGCGACACAGCAGGTCTCGTTGATCCTGAAGGCGGTAGCGCAACTGCCGATGTTTCCGGAATCCGCCCGCCCCGGCCGCCGGGCCGGAACGCGCGAACGGGTCGTCCCGAACACGCCCTTCCTCGTCCCCTACCCCATTCGCGGCGAAGCGATCGAAGTGCTCCGCGTCCTGCACGGCCGCCAAAGCTGGCCAGAAACCCTCTAAAACGGGGTCCGGGGCCTGAGGCCCCGGCGGGTCCAGGGCAGCGCCCTGGCCTTGCTTACCGGCGCATCCGCTCCGCGATCTGCACCGCATTCAGCGCCGCGCCCTTCAGCAGTTGGTCGCCGCAGAGGAAGAAGTCCAACCCCCGATCCCCGAACACCGGGTTCGCCCGGATGCGGCCGGCTTCCACGTCATCCTGCCCGGTCGCCGTGATCGGCATCGGGTAGCGCTGCGCCGAGGGTTCATCCACCACGCGCACGCCGGCGGCGCGGGAGAGGACTTCGCGCGCGGCTTCCGCCGTCACGGGGCGTTCCGTCTCGATGGTCACGGCTTCCGCGTGGACGCGATAGGTCGGGATGCGGACGGCGGTGCAGGAGATGGGAAGATCGGGCATGCCCATGATCTTCCGGCTTTCCCAGGCCACCTTCATTTCCTCGCGCGTGTAGCCGTTCGGCTGGAAGCTATCGATTTGCGGGATGACGTTGAACGCCAAGGGGTGGGCGAAGACGTCATGCTGCGCGGGCTGGCCCTCCACCAGCACGCGGCGGGTTTCGCGCTCCAGCTCGGCCATCCCCTCGGCGCCGGCGCCCGAGGCCGCCTGGTAGGTCGAGACGATGACGCGCTTGAGGCCAAACGCCTGCCGCAGCGGCTCGAGGGCGACGACGAGGATGGCCGTGGTGCAATTCGGGTTGGCGATCAGGCGGTGGCTCCCGATGGCGCCTTCATTCACCTCGGGCACCACCAGCGGCACATCGGCTTCGAGCCGCAGCGCGGAGGAATTGTCCACGACGGCGACGCCCTCGGCCGCGAGGGCGCGCGCATGCGCCTTGGCAAAATCGCCGGAGACGGCGAGCAGCGCCAGGTCCAGGTTGCGGGCGCCGTCCGGGCTATAGGCCTCGATCGCGACGTCGCCCCAGGGCGTGGTCTGTTTGGTGCCGGCGGAACGCGTTGAGGCGAAGAGGCGAAGCTCCGTCACGGGGAAGTGCCGCTTGGCGAGCACCGCCACCAACTCCTTGCCGACCGCGCCCGTGGCACCGATCACGCCCACACGCATCACAATTCTCCTGATGAAACGGGGCACATGTAACCGGATGAAGGCAGCAAGAAAACCGCACCCGGCGCAGACCAGATGAGCGCGGTGCAACCGGCGCCACATTGGAAGGTTCTACGGACCCCCCGCCTCATCCCGACGCGGCAGCGGGCCAGGATGAGGCGACATGATCTTCCAGCAATTGAATCCGCCCTTGCCGATGACCACCCCGCGCGGCCCCGGCCTCGCGCATTTCGTCATGGATTATGGGCCGGAATCGCATCTCATGTGGGTCGTCTTCATGGATGAGGATGGCGCATGCTGGACCGTCCCCAACCCCGAGGTGCGGATGGCGGCCAATTGGTCGCTCGGCCGCCGGCCGCGCAAGGCGCCGCCCACCGGGCTCAGCGCCGTTCGCTAGACCACGCTGCGTTCACGTCGCGGGGTCTGGCCTTTGCGGAGAGGATGATTCAGCGTCTCGGCGATTCCGCATCATGCTCTAGACCGGCTGCAGCCGCGTGAGGCGGGAGGGGTTGATCTCCGCCAGCAGCACGCAGCCATCCGGGTGCAGCGCGATGCCATGCGCGCCGTTCAGCACCGCCCGCGCGCGCCCCACCAGGGCCCCCGTGCGCGAGAAGACGGAGAGGCGCGGCACCTGGTCCGTCACCCACCAGTTTCCTTGCGCGTCCGAGCCGATATCCATGGGTTTGTGGACGTCGGTGATCTCGCGGACGAAGGCGCCAGCGGCGGTGAAGATCTGCACCCGGCTGTTGTCGCGGTCCGCCACCGCGATCTCGCCCGCCTGGTTCATCCAGATGGCGTGCGGCGTGCAGAATTCGCCGGGCCCGCGCCCGGGCGTGCCCCATCCGCCATCGGGCGCGCCATCGGGCGCGAAGCGATGGATGCGTGAGGCCGCATAGCCATCGGCCACGAAGGCGGTGCCATCGGGCGCGAAGCAGATGTCGGAGGGGCTGTTGAAGGGGGCGCCCGGGCTGTGGCGCTGGCCCAGCGCGCCGAGCCGCTCGCCATCCGTGTCGAAGCGGATGATCTCATGCGCGTCACGGTCCACCACATGCACGCTGCCATCGGGCGCCACGCAGAGCATGTGGCCATCGGCCACGGATTCGCCCCAGGCATCGAGCCGCCGCCCCTCGGCATCCAGCACGATGACGGTGGCGACGGCCGGGTCCACATAGGGGTCGGTGCGGAGCAGCACGAAGATGTGCCCCTCTGCATCCACCGCGACATCGCTGACGCGGCCCGCGCCATCCGGCACGGCGCCCCAGGGGCGTTGGATGCGATAGCGCTGCGCGCCAAGCGTAACGAAGAGTTCCATGCGAGTGAGCTTGCCACGCGTGCGGCTTGGCGGCCAAGCTTCGCGCCGCATGATTCGACATCAACGCGCCATCGGCGCCGCATCGCTGGAGGTGGCGGCGCACGGGCTTGTCCGCCTCAACCAGGCCTCGCCGCTGCGCATCCTCTTCCCGACACCCGAGCCCGGCGCGGCGCTGGAGGCGGCTTTCGTCAATGTCGCGGGCGGGCTGGCGGGCGGTGATTCCATCGAAGCCGGCATCACCCTGCGGACCGGTGCGCGCGCCCAGGTGACGGCCCCGGCCGCCGAGAAGATCTACCGCAGCCTGGGCGACACCTCCCGCATCGTGACACGCATCGAGGTGGCTGAAGGGGCGGTGCTGGAATTCCTGCCGCAGGAGGCGATCCTCTTCGACGGCGCGCGGCTCACGCGCCGGATGGAGGCGCGCGTGGCGCCGGGCGGGACGCTGCTGGCGGCCGAGGCGGTGGTGCTGGGCCGCATCGCGCGCGGCGAGGTGTGGCGGCATGGCGCGCTGCATGACGCCTGGAGGCTGCACCAGGGCGGGCGCCTCATCTGGGCGGATGCCCTGCGCCTCGACGCCGCGGCGCGGGGCGCGCCCTTCGGACTGGATGGCGCCGATTCGCTCGGCATGATCCTGCTGCTGGCGGAGGATGCGGCCGCGCATCGCGAGCTGGCGCGGGAGCTGACCGGCGGCGCCGCGTCACTGGTGCGGCCGGGGCTGTTGCTGCTGCGCTTCCTGGGCTCGGCCGGCGCGGTGCGGGGCGCCATGGCGGCCGCCATCCCCGCCTTGCGCGCGGCGGCGCTGGGCCTGCCGCCCGTGCTTCCAAGACTGTGGACGTGCTAAGCCAACTCGTTCCATGATGCCGGCATGCACCTGACACCCCGCGAAAAAGACAAGCTGCTCATCGCCATGGCCGCCCAGGTGGCGCGCCGCAGGCTGGAGCGCGGCGTCAAGCTCAACCACCCCGAGGCCATCGCGCTCATCACCGATTTCGTCGTGGAAGGCGCGCGTGACGGCCGCACCGTCGCCGAGCTCATGGCGGCCGGCGGCGAGATCATCAGCCGCGCGCAGGTGATGGAGGGTGTCGCCGAAATGATCCACGACATCCAGGTGGAAGCCACCTTCCCCGACGGCACCAAGCTCGTCACCGTCCACAACCCCATCCGCTAGGGACGCGCCCCATGATCCCAGGTGAAGTGATCTGCGCGCCCGGCGAGATCGAGCTGAACGCCGGCCAGGCCGTGACCGAGATCGAGGTGGCCAACACCGGCGACCGTCCCATCCAGGTCGGCAGCCACTACCACTTCTTCGAAGCCAACCTGTCGCTGGCCTTCGACCGCGCGGCGGCCCGCGGCCAGCGGCTCGACATCGCGGCCGGCACGGCGGTGCGCTTCGAGCCCGGGCAATCCCGCACGGTGCGCCTGGTGCCGCTGCGCGGCGGGCGCGTGGTGCATGGCTTCCGCGGCGACATCGAGGGGAAACTTTAATGCGCGGCCTGCTCATCGCCTTCGGGCTTCGCCCTCAGTCGGCAGGACGCGGCTGATGGCCCGCATCTCCCGCAACGCCTATGCCGGCATGTATGGCCCCACGGTCGGCGACCGCGTGCGCCTCGCTGATACCGAGCTCTTCATCGAAGTCGAGCGCGACCTCACCACCTATGGCGAGGAGGTGAAGTTCGGCGGCGGCAAGGTGATCCGCGACGGCATGGGGCAATCCCAGGTCACGCGCGCGCAGGGTGCGGCCGACACCGTCATCACCAACGCGCTCATCCTCGACCATTGGGGCGTGGTGAAGGCCGATGTCTCGCTGCGCGATGGCCGCATCCATGCCATCGGCAAGGCCGGCAACCCGGACACGCAGCCCGGCGTGGACATCGTGATCGGCCCGGGCACCGAGATCATCGCGGGCGAGGGCAAGATCCTCACCGCCGGCGGCATTGACACGCATATCCACTTCATCTGCCCGCAGCAGATCGAGGAGGCGCTGACAGCCGGCGTCACCACCATGTTCGGCGGCGGCACCGGTCCCGCGCATGGCACGCTCGCCACCACCTGCACGCCCGGTCCCTGGCACCTGGCCCGCATGATCCAGGCGGCCGAGGGCTTCCCGATGAATATCGGCTTCCTCGGCAAGGGCAATGCCGCCCGGCCCGAGGCGCTGGAGGAGATGATCCGCGCGGGTGCGGCAGGCATGAAGCTGCATGAGGATTGGGGCAGCACGCCGGCCGCCATCCGCAACTGCCTCGCGGTCGCGGATCGCTTCGACGTGCAGGTCGCGATCCACTCGGACACGCTGAACGAGGGCGGCTTCGTCGCCGACACCATCGCCGCCTTCGAGGGCCGCACCATCCACGCCTTCCACGTCGAGGGCGCGGGCGGCGGCCATGCGCCCGATATCCTGAAGCTGCTGGGCGAGACGAACGTGCTGCCCAGCAGCACCAACCCCACCATGCCCTATACGGTGAACACGGTGGACGAGCATCTCGACATGCTCATGGTCTGCCATCACCTCGATCCCCGCATCGCCGAGGACGTGGCCTTCGCGGAATCCCGCATCCGGCGCGAGACGATCGCGGCCGAGGACATCCTGCACGACCTCGGCGCCATCAGCATGATGTCGTCCGACAGCCAGGCGATGGGCCGCGTGGGTGAGGTGATCATCCGCACCTGGCAGACCGCGCACAAGATGAAGGTCCAGCGCGGCCGCCTGCCCGGCGAGACCGGCGAGAACGACAATCTCCGCGCGCGGCGCTTCATTGCGAAATACACGATCAACCCGGCCATCGCGCAGGGCATCTCGGCCCATGTCGGCAGCGTGGAGGTCGGCAAGCTGGCCGATCTCGTGCTGTGGAACCCGGCCTTCTTCGGCGTGAAGCCGGAGATGGTGCTGAAATGCGGCATGATCGCCATGGCGCCGATGGGCGATCCCAACGGCTCCATCCCCACGCCGCAGCCGGTGCATTACCGCCCGATGTTCGGCGCCCTGGGCCGCGCCCCCCACTTCACCAGCGTGACCTTCACCTCGGCCGCGGCGCTGGATGCCGGCCTCGACAAGAGCCTTGGCCTGACGCGCCCACTGCTGGCGGTGCACAACACGCGCGGCGGCATCTCGAAGAAGAGCATGGTGCTGAACGACGCGACGCCGGTGATGGAGATCGACTCCGAAACCTACGAAGTGCGCGCCGATGGCGAATTGCTGATCGGCGAGCCCGCGAAGGTGCTGCCCATGGCGCAGCGCTATTTCCTGTTCTGAGAGCGCCCCGATGCACGACATTCTCCCCCGCGCCACGCGCGTCGCCGCGCCCGGCAGCTTCACCGCCGATGCCGAGGTGATGCTCGACTTCGACGACCGCTACCGCCGCCGCAAGCGCTACGAGACGGCCGCCGGCATTCCCTTCGTGCTGGACCTCGCCGAGGCGCAGGTGCTGCGCGAGGGCGATGGCCTCATCCTCGATGATGGCCGCGTGATCCTGGTTCGCGCCGCCGAGGAGACGCTGGTCGAAATCCGCGCGCACAACGCGGCCGAGATGATCCGCCTCGCCTGGCACCTCGGCAACCGCCACCTGCCCGCCGAATTGCAGGAACACCGCATCCTGATCCGCGAGGATCACGTGATCGAGCAGATGCTGCGGGGCCTGGGCGCGCATATCCAGAAGGTGCGCGCGCCCTTCAACCCGGAGGGCGGCGCCTATGGCGAGCACAACCGCTCCTCCCACCAGCATCATCATGGCCATGAGCACGACCACAACCATGGGCACGACCATGGGCACCATCACGGCGATGGGAACCACCACCATCACCACGGTGACTGATTCCGACCTCTTCCGCCTGATGGCCTGGACCTCGCCCGCCTATCCCGTGGGCGGCTTCAGCTACAGCCACGGGATCGAGATGGCGGTGGAGGAAGGGCGCCTGCGCAAACAGGCGGACCTCGTCGCCTATATCGCGAGCGTGCTGCGCCAGGGCGCGGGGCGGGTGGATTCCGTGCTGTTCGCTGAAGCGCATCGCGCCCCGGATGATGAAACCCTCGATGAAATCGCCGAACTCTCCGCCGCCTGGCGCGGCACGGCCGAGACCGCCCTGGAAGCTACGCAGCAGGGCGGCAGCTTCGCCAGCGTGACGGTGTCCTGCTGGCCCGATCTGCGCTTCGCGGCCTTCGCCGCGCGGCATCGCGGCCGCCTCTCCCATGCGGTCGCCTTCGGCGCGGCGGCGGGCCTGGCGGGCATCCCGCTGCGCCCCGCGCTCTTCGCCTTCCTGCAAGGCTTCTGCGCCAACCTCGTCTCGGCCGGCGTGCGCCTCATTCCGCTTGGCCAGACCGATGGGCAGATCGCGACGGCCGCCCTGCTCCCCATCATCACCGAATGCGCCGATGCGGCGCTGACCACCTCGCTGGACGAACTCGGCACGGCGTCGCCGCTGCTCGACATCCTCTCCATGCGCCACGAAACCCAATACACGAGGCTCTTCAGATCATGAGCAATGGACCCTTCCGCGTCGGCGTCGGCGGCCCCGTCGGCTCCGGCAAGACGGCGCTGGTCGAGCGGCTCTGCCGCCTGCTGCGCCAGACGCATGACATCGCGGCGATCACCAACGACATCTACACCAAGGAAGATGCCGAGTTCCTGACGCGCGCGGGCGCGCTGGACGCGGACCGCATCATGGGTGTCGAGACCGGCGGCTGCCCGCACACCGCGATCCGCGAGGATGCCTCGATCAACCTGGCCGCGGTGGATGACATGTCCGCGCGCTTCCCCAACCTCGAAGTGCTGTTCATCGAGAGCGGCGGCGACAACCTGGCCGCGACCTTCAGCCCCGAGCTGGCGGACCTCACCATCTACGTGATTGACGTGAGCGCGGGCGACAAGATCCCGCGCAAGGGCGGGCCTGGCATCACCCGCTCGGATATCCTCGTGATCAACAAGATCGACCTGGCGCCGCTGGTGGGTGCCGACCTCTCCGTCATGGACCGTGATGCGCGCCGCATGCGCGGCCAGCGCCCCTTCATCTTCAGCAATCTGAAGATCGACAAGGGTGTCACCGAAATCGCCGATTTCATCCTGGAGCAGGGCGGCCTGGCCACCCGCGAGTCGCGCCGCGTGCCGGCGCCCGCCGGCGAATAAAGAAAAGCCTCCGGCGGCTGGGGCCACGGGCCCCAGACCCGATTCCTTGGAGCTCATCGGGCACGTTCCGATTCACGCCGAGGGTTTTGCGGCGAGCCTACCGGGCATGATGCGCATCATGGCGATGGGGAGGAGGGCGGCGACGATGAGCTCGATGAGAGGGAACGGTCCTCGCGCCTTCCGCAGCGGTGGCTCAGGCTCCAGCTCAGGAGGCATGAGGATCGCCCACCAAGTTTTTGCCCGAACCGCTCATTGGGGGCTGGTCGGTTGTTCGGAAGGCGGCGTTGGAGACAGGTGGTGGACGGGGGAGAGCACGCCGTCATGGCTCTGTCCGTCCCTGTTACTGCCGCGCCCTTCCTCAACCACGGAGAGGGTGTGGGCGTTCACGATCTGATACCAGCTACATTCGTGCCACTGCTCGTCGCCCCATTCGTCGAGCGTCACGGTTTTCAGGATTTCCAGGGCTTCGTGTCGCGCATCGGTGAGCTGCACGGAATTCAGCGGCGCAACGTAGTCGCCCATTCCGCCGCGCGGATAGTCAATGCTCCCGGCGAACAGCAGATAGGAGTGGGTCAGCCCGTTGGCGTGGCTGGTCGAGGTAAGGCCAAATTGATAGGGCATAGCTTCTGTTCCTCATCATGATTTTGGCTGATGTCAGAAACCTTCATGCCGGGTTTCCTCCGTTCCGGGGGCCTGGATGTCGCAAAGGGAACTGTGAGGCTCCCACCAGGTCGAGTCATGGAGGCGATAGGCGAGGTATATTCTTCGAAAAATGCTTTGGCATTCCGGTCAGCGCCATCTGCTGAACGACCCAACGGCATGCTGGCTGCAAAGTCTTTAGTATAAACCAGAATTTCCCGGATGGGCCCTTATGGAGTGGGGTCTGGGGCCTTGCGGCCCCAGCCGCCGGAGGCCCTCTTTTACCTTCTGGCGAGGCTCAACACGCCCGCCATCACCGCCAGCACCGCCCCGCAATAAAACCCCATCCAAGGCCCCGCCAAAGTGAAGCACGCCGCGGCGGTGGTCGCCCCCAGGCTTTGCCCCAGCACCCGCGCCGTCGCCTGCATGCCGCCTGCGCTGCCGGCGCGGTGGCGTGGCGCGCTGGAGAGGATCGCCCGGTTGTTCGGCGCCTGGAAGCAGCCGAAGCCGATGCCCGCCAGCAGCAGCCCGGCGCAGACCCAGAGGCTCGCGGGGATGCTGCCCAGCAGCAGCAGCGCCAGCGCCAGCAGGCCCCCACCCGCCGCCACCGGCAGGGCCGAGGCCGTGCGATCCGCGAAGCGGCCGGCAATGGGCGCCAGCAGGCCGACCGCGATGGGATAGGGCGTGATGAGGAGGCCGATCTGCACCGGCGTGAAGCCGGCGGCCGAGAGGTGAAAGGGCATGGAGATGACCGTCACCATGTGGGCGGCGAACATGCAGATGGAAGCGCCGATCGCGAGCCGCACCGTGCGGATGCGCAAGAGGTCGAGCGGCAGCAGCGGGACGGAACGCGCCATCTCCCGGCGGATCAGCAGGGTGGCGATGAGGATGCCCAAGGCCAGCGCCACCACGCCCAGCACCGGCCAATGCAGGATCAGGTCGAGCCCCAGGAAGAACAGTCCGAAGGCCGCGACATTCATCGCGGCGGCGCCGAGGTCGAAGGCACGCGGCTGGCGCGAAACGTCGGGCAGCACGCGCGCGCCGAAGATCAGCGCGGCGAGGCCCACCGGCAGGTGGACGAGGAAAACCGTTGGCCAATCGGCCAGCGCGAGCACGGCGGCGCCGAGCGACGGCCCGGTGGCCGAGCAGAGCGCCACCACCATCGCGTTGAAGCCGATGGCCCGGCCGAGCTGCGCGATGGGATAGGTGTGCCGCACCAGGCCCGACATCAGGCTCATCACGGCGGCCCCACCCAGGCCCTGGGCGATGCGCGCGGCCAGCAGCGCCTCGAAATTCGGCGCCAGCGCCGAGCAGAGGGCGGCCAGGAGAAACAGCGCCAGCCCCGCATTCCAGATGCGCTTGAACCCCGCGATCTCACCGAGCGCCGCGAAGGGGATGAGCGTGCCGACGACGGTGATCTGGTAGGCATTCACCACCCAGACCGATTCCGCCGGTGTCAGCCCGAGGTCACGCGCGGCGGAGGGCAGCGCGATGTTGACCATGGCGGCATCGAGCACGGTGAGGGAAATCCCCGCCGCGATGCAGGCGGCGGCGCGGGTGCGCCGGGGTTCCGGGAGGCCATCAGCCTCAGGAGGGGCCGCCCCCGCCGCATGGCTCACGCCGCGCGCGAGACCTTCTGCGCGGCATGCGGCAGCGAGACGCCGACCAGGTGATCGCGCGAGACGATCGCGGTCAGCTCATCCTCGCTCCAGCCTTCCGTGCCCGCCGGGCGCAGCGGCAGGACCATCCAGCGGAAATCAGCCGTGCTGTCCACCACGCGCACCTGCACGCCGGCCGGCAGCACCGTGCCGAATTCGGCCAGCACCGCGCGCGGCTCGCGCACGGCGCGGGAGCGATAGGCGGAGGATTTGTACCAATGCGGCGGGTAGCCGATCACCGCGCGCGGGTAGCAGGAACACAGCGTGCAGACGACGAGATGATGCACGCTCTCGGTGTCTTCGAGCACGCCGAGCGGCGGGTTGCCCTTCATCGAGACGCCCATGGCCTCGGCCGCGGCGGTGCCGTCGCGCAGCAGGAAGGCGCGCCATTCGGGGTCCACCCAGGCGCGGGCGACCATGCGGGCGCCGGTCTCGGGGTTGGCGCGCTCGGCGATGGTGCGGCGCAGGGTGATCTCCTCCTCGGTCACGATGCCGCGCGACTTCAGCGCGGCGACGAGCTTGTCGAGCAGGGCGACGCTTTCCGGGCGGGGTTGATAGCCGGCCATCACGCTTCCTCCAGCCAATGTTCAAAGAGTTCGATCAGCAGGGTGTCCCCTGCCTCGCCCTCATTCCAGACGGGCGGCTGGTCGAAGAGGACGTGATACAGCACGCGCGGCTCGGCCGGGCGGTTGAAGGCGATGTCCTCGGGGTTCGGAAAGGTGCCGAGGGCGCGCTCCACCGTGCCCATCCGCCCGCGCACGTAATGCGGCGTGCGCAGATGCAGCCGCGCGATACGCTCGGGCCGCGCATCCTTCACCCTGACGCGCTGGCCCGCCTTGAAGCGGGCCGCGGCGGTCTCGCCGACGCCGGTGCTCACTGCAATTCCTCCCAGGTGGCGGCACCCTTGGCGAGCATGACGGCGGCAATCGCGCGCAGCCACTTCTCGTAATAGGTGAGGCCAAAATACTCCGCCTCGGGCAGGCTTTCGATGTTGAGGCGCTGCTCATCCGTCGTCAGCAGGCCCTTCTCGCGCAGCACGGCGCGCAGAGCATCCACCCGCTTGCCGAAATCATCCGGCGGCGCATCGTCATCCGGCTCGACCGGCGTGCAGCGGAAGCGGGGATTGCCGCCGAGATCATGCTGGGCGGGGGCGGGTTCTGGCGTGTCCATGCCGTGAGCCTACGCCCGCGGGCCGCGCCCTCGCAACGGGTGCGGCGGCCAATCTTCACCGCTTCGCAAGTTTGCCCCGGCATGGTCCCGCCATGGCCGATCCTCTCATGCTCCCGTCATTCCCGCCCTTCGCCGCCGCGACGGGTTTCCCCGCCTCCGGGCCGCTGCCCGAGCGCCTGGCGCTTGCCGCCCGCCCGGATGCGCGGGAGGGAGCGCTGGTGCTGCTCGCCGCCGATGAGGCGGCGCCGGTGCGCCTGGCCGTCGCGGACAATCCGCATGCGCCCCGGCTGGCCGATGCCATCCTGGCGCGCGATCCCGTGGCCGCGATCCGCGCGCGCCTGGCCCGCAAGCTCGCCGCCCATGCAGCTGACATGGCGGGGATGGGCTGGGCCGGGCTGCGCCGCCTGGCGGAAGACAGCGCGCCCCAGGTGCGCCACGCCGTCGCCGACACCCTGGCCGACCTGCCCGACGCCCCGCATGACCTGGTGCTGGCCCTGGCGCGTGACCCCGAGGCCGGCGTGAGCGAGCCGCTGATCCGCCTCTCGCGCGTTCTCACCGAGCAGGATCTGCTGGCGCTGGTGCAGGCGCCGCCCGGGCCTGAAGTGCTGCAATCCGTGGCGCGGCGCCTGAACCTGACGGAGGCGGTGGCGCGCGCCATCCTGCGGAGCGGCGATGCGGGTGCCATGGCCGCGCTGCGGCGCAACCCGACCGCCCGCCTGCCGGGCGGGGAAAGCAATGCCGAAGCATCGACAAGGTGAACAAAAGGTCTATGTCATCGAAGCTTCACAAATATGAAACACGGAGGTCTCGCGGGCCGCCTATCCGCTCCGTCACGAACCGCCGCATCCCTCCGCGGGCGGTCCAACATGGAGATTCCCGTGAACCGTCGTTCCCTTCTTGCCCTGACCGCCGGCGCCGCCGCCACCCCCTTCCTGGCGCGTGGGGCCTACGCCCAGGCCGCGACGATCACCGGGGCCGGCGCCACCTTCCCCCGCCCGCTCTATGAGCGCTGGTCCCAGGCCGCGCGGGAGCCGCTGGGCGTTACGCTGAACTACCAGTCCATCGGCTCGGGCGGCGGCATCAACCAGATCACCGCCCGCACCGTGGATTTCGGCGCCAGCGACGCGCCGCTCACCTCCGCGCAGCTCACCGAGCGCAAGCTGATGCAGTTCCCCTCCGTGCTGGGCTCCGTCGTGCTCAGCGCCAACTTGCCCGGTGTGGCCGACAATGCGCTGAAGCTGACGCCTGAGATCATCGTGGACATCTTCATGGGCCGCGTGGCCCGCTGGAATGATCCGCGCCTGGTGGAGCTGAACCGCGACATCCGCCTGCCGAACCTGCCCGTCTCCCCCTGCTACCGCGCCGATGGCTCGGGCACGACCTGGGTGTTCACCACCTATCTCTCCCGCGTGTCGGATGCCTGGCGCACGGGGCCGGGTGCGGGCACCGCGATCAGCTGGCCCGCCGGCAATGGCGCGCGCGGCAATGAGGGCGTGTCCAACATCATCCGCAACACGCCGGGCGCGATCGGCTACATCGAGAACGCCTACGCCGTCGTGAACCGCATGACGACGACGCAGCTCCGCAACAAGGGCGGCCGCTTCATCGCCCCCGAGATGCCGGCCTTCCTGGCCGCCGCCGCCGCGGCCGACTGGACCGTGCCGAACTTCGCGGCCGACACGATCGACCTGGCCGATCCCGCCGCCTGGCCGATCACCAGCCCGACCTACATCCTGCTGCCGATCGACCCGCCGGCCGACAAGGTCGCGGGCAGCCGGAACACGATGCGCTTCTTCGACTGGGCCTTCCGCAACGGCAGTGAGGTCGCCCGCCGCCTCGAATACATCGCCCTGCCCAACGCGGCGCATGACCTGATCCGCGCCGCCTGGGCGCGCCAGGTGCGCGACCCCGCCGGCGCCGCCGTCTGGACCGGCTCCGCGGCCTGAGCCTCTTCTCGCCGGCCAGGCCCAGGCCTGGCCGGCGCCCGTCTCTTTCCAAGGTTGCGCCCAGTGCAGACATCGGCTTCCGCCCCGGCACGCCGGAGCTCCGGCTCCATCGGCGATCTCGTCTTCGAATGGATGTGCAGGGGGGCGGGCGTCTTCGTCCTGCTGCTGCTGGGCGGCATCATCGTCACCCTCTTCATCGGCGGATTGCCGGCCTTCAAGCAATTCGGCCTCGACTTCCTGATCAGCACCCGCTGGGACCCGGTGGAGGGGCGTGAGCAATTCGGCGGCGCCGTTGCCATCGTCGGCACCGTGATGTCCTCCATTCTCGCGATCATCCTCGCCGTGCCGCTGGCCTTCGGGATCGCCTTCTTCCTCACCGAGCTCGCGCCGCCCTGGCTGCGGCGGCCGATGGGGACGGCGATCGAACTGCTGGCCGCCGTGCCCTCCATCATCTTCGGCATGTGGGGCCTCTTCGTCCTGGTGCCCTTCGTCCAGCGCAACATCCAGCTGCCCTTCGGCGACGCGCTGAGCGAGTTGCCGCTGGTCGGCTTCCTGTTCCAGAGCACCAATTTCGCGGGCACCTCCATCTTCGCCGCTTCGCTCGTGCTGGCCATCATGATCCTGCCCTTCATCGCCGCCACCATGCGCGACGTGTTCGAGCAGGTGCCGCCGGTCTACAAGGAGAGCGCCTACGGCCTGGGGGCGACGCGCTGGGAGGTGATGAGCGGCGTGGTCATCCCCTACACGCGCATCTCGGTCGTCGGCGGCATCATGCTGGGCCTGGGCCGCGCGCTCGGCGAGACGATGGCGGTGACCTTCGTCATCGGCAACGCCAACCGCATCGCGACCTCCTTCTTCGACCCGACGACCACCATCGCCTCGGTCATCGCCATGGAGTTTCCGGAGAGCCTGGCCGGCGGGTTGCAGCAATCCTCGCTGTTTGCGCTGGGCTTCCTGCTCTTCCTGATCTCCTTCATCGTGCTCGCCGCCTCGCGCTACCTGCTGCGCTCGCGGCTGAAAGGCTGAGGCCATGAGCGCCACGACCGACCTTCACGCCATCGCCATGCAGCCGCGCAACGAGCGCGCGCGCCGCGCCCGTGGCCGCCGCCGGCACCTGGTGGACCAGGGCGTCCGCCTCTTCTGCCTGGCCGCCACGGCGGTGGGCATCTTCTTCCTGGCCTCCATCCTCGTCACGCTGATCTGGCGTGGCGCGCCGGCCATTGACCTCACCGTCTTCATCACGGATTTCCGCCCGACCACCTATGGCGATCCGGATGCGGAGAAGGGCGGCCTCCTGCACGCCATCCTCGGCAGCTTCGTGCAGGCGGGCATCGGCGTGGCGGTGGGCACGCCCATCGGCATCCTGGTGGGCACCTACCTCTCCGAATATGCGCGGCAGACCGCACTCGGCAACGCGGTACGCTTCGTCTCGGACGTGCTGCTTTCTGCGCCGTCCATCCTGGTGGGCCTGTTCATCTACCAGCTGGTCGTGCTGCCGATGGGCGGCTTCTCGGGCCTGGCTGGCGGGCTGGCACTCTCCATCATCGTGATCCCGGTGGTGGTGCGCACCACCGAGGACATGCTGACGCTGATCCCCAACACCCTGCGTGAGGCGGTGGTGGCGCTCGGCGCGCCCAAGTGGAAGATGATCACGCTGGTCGCCTACCGCGCGGCATTGTCCGGCATGGTGACCGGCATCCTGCTGGCCTTCGCCCGCATCGCCGGAGAGACGGCGCCGCTGCTGCTGACCAGCTTCGGCAACAATGTGGTGAACTGGGACCTGGGCAAGGCCATGGCGAGCCTGCCGGTGGCCATCTACCAGCAGGCAAATTCCGGCTTCCCGGATCTGATCCAGATCGCCTGGGCGGGCGCGCTGATGATCACGGCCGGCGTGCTCCTGGTGAACATCATCGCGCGCACCCTGCTGCGCAAGCGCATCTGAACGAAGGCATGACCATGAACTCCGACACGCAGACCAACATCGAGACCTCCGGCAGCTTCGGCGGCATTCAGGTGCGCTCGGATGCGGTGCTCAACACCGACAACCGGATCAGCATCCGCAATCTCGATTTCTTCTACGGCCCCACGCTGCCCAAGGCGCTGAAGGGCATCAACCTGAACTTCCCGAACCGCCAGGTGACGGGAATGATCGGCCCCTCCGGCTGCGGCAAGTCCACCCTGCTGCGCGTGATGAACCGCATGTACAGCCTCTATCCCGGCCAGCGCGCCGAGGGCGAGGTGATGATGGACGGCACCAACCTGATCGACCCCAGCGTGGATATCAACGAGCTGCGCTCGAAGATCGGCATGGTGTTCCAGAAGCCCACGCCCTTCCCGATGACCATCTACGAGAACATCGCCTTCGGCGTGCGCCTGCACGAGAAGCTCTCCAAGAGCGCGATGGATGAGCGCGTGGAATGGGCGCTGACCCGGGCCGCCATCTGGGGCGAGGTGAAGGACCGGCTGCAGGCCAACGCCATGGGCCTCTCGGGCGGGCAGCAGCAGCGCCTGTGCATCGCGCGCACCATCGCCGTCCGCCCCGAGGTCATCCTCTTCGACGAGCCGACCTCGGCGCTCGATCCCATCAGCACGCTGAAGATCGAGGAGCTGATTGACGAGCTGAAGCGCGACTTCACCATCGCCATCGTGACGCACAACATGCAGCAGGCGGCGCGCTGCGCGGACCAGGTGGCCTTCTTCTACCTCGGCGAGCTGATCGAGGTGGCGCCGGCGGCGGAAATGTTCACCGCACCGAAGCAGCGCAAGACCCAGGAATACATCACCGGCCGGTTCGGCTGAGGAGCAGGCGCATGCCCAACGGTTCCCCTTCCCACATCGTGAAATCCTACGAGGAAGACCTCAAGCGCCTGCGCGAGATGATCGCCCGCATGGGCGGCCTCGCCGAGCGCCAGGTGGCGGACGCCGCCGACGCGCTGATCCGCCGCGACACCAAGCTCGCCGCCGAGGTCGTCACCCGCGACAAGCTGCTGGACGATATGGAGCGCGAGGTAGAGCAGTTCTGCGTCCGCCTCCTCGCCCTGCGGCAGCCCATGGCGCAGGACCTTCGCCTGATCATCGCCTGCATGAAGATCAGCCAGGACCTGGAGCGCATCGGCGACTACGCGCGCAACGGCGCGAAGCGCGCCATCGTGGTCTCGCAGCAGCCGCTGCTGGGCAGCCTGAACGGCTTCGAGCGCATGGCCGAACTGGTGCAGGAGAACCTGAAGGGCGCCATTGACGCGCTCGTCGAGGAGGACCACGCCCAGGCCGACGCCGTCTGGGCGAATGACGAGCCGATTGATGGCATCTACAACGGCATCTTCCGCGAGATGCTGACCTTCATGATGGAAGACCCGCGGAACATCACCGCCGCCACGCACCTGCTCTTCATCGCGAAGAACATGGAGCGCATCGGCGACCACGCGACCAACATCGCCGAGCGCGTGCATTTCGCCGTGCTCGGCACGCCGCTGACCGAGGAGCGCCCCAAGGCGGATGTCTCCACCTCGGCAGTCGCCCAGCCCCCCGCTTAAGGAGTGCGCGCGATGCCCGAAGGCTTCCATGGCGGGGCCAAGCCCACCATCCTCGTCGTGGAGGATGAGGCCGCCCTGCTCGCCCTGTTGCGCTACAACCTCGAGCGCCAGGGCTTCCACGTCGAGGAGGCGACCGACGGGCAGGAGGCGCTGATCCGCATCGCCGAGGCCAAGCCCGACCTCGTCCTGCTCGACTGGATGCTGCCCGCCATGTCCGGCATCGAGGTCTGCCGCCAGATCCGGCGCCGGCCAGCCACGCGGGACCTGCCGGTGATCATGGTCACCGCCCGCACCGAGGACCAGGACGCGGTCCGTGCGCTGGACACCGGCGCCGATGACTACATCGCCAAGCCCTTCGCGGTGGAGGCGCTGCTGGCCCGCATCCGCGCCCTGCTGCGCCGGTCCTCCAACGTGCCGGCCAAGGGCAGCATCGCCTATCTCGACCTCGCGATGGACCAGGATGCGCACCGTGTCACGCGCAATGGCCGCGCGCTGCATCTCGGCCCCACCGAATACCGGCTGCTGGAATTCTTCCTCTCCCACCCGCGCCGCGTCTTTACCCGCGAACAGCTTCTCGACGCCGTCTGGGGCCGCGACATCCATGTGGAGCTGCGCACGGTGGACGTGCATATCCGCCGGCTGCGCAAGGCGATCAACATCGAGGGCGAGGTGGATCTGATCCGCACCGTCCGCTCGGCCGGCTACGCGCTCGACGCCGACGGCGGCTGACACGAAAAAGGGGCGCGCCGCAGCGCGCCCCTTTCATGGGCTGGGCCAAGCCGATCAGAAGATGTCGTTGCCGAAGAGCGTGGTCACGCCCGAGATGGTGAGGGTCTCGCTGTAGCCGAGGCTGCCATCCGTCACCTTCCACAGGCCGTTGCCCAGGCTGGTGAAGACCGCAGCGCCGGTGAAGCCGTCCATCACCAGCCGGTCGCCGCCGGGGGCCGCGCCATTGGCGTTGAAATCCGTGATGACGTCGTCCTGGATATCGCCCTTGCGGAGGATGAACAGGTCATTGCCGGTCATGCCGCTCAACAGGTCGGCGCCGGCGCCACCGTTGAGGACGTCATCGCCGGCGCCACCGAACAGCGTGTCCTTCCCGGCGCCACCGGCCAGGGTGTCGTTGTCGAGGCTGCCATCCAGGTAGTCGTTGCCGTTGCCGCCCTGCAGCAGGTCCCGGCCGGCGCCGCCATGCAGGCTGTCATGACCGCCCTCGCCGAACAATTCGTCGTTCCCGGCATCGCCCTGCAGCCAGTCGGCCCCGCTTCCGCCGAGGATGTCGTCGTGACCATTGCCACCATAGGCGAAGTTGGCGCCGTTGCCGGTCAGGATGTTGTCGTCGCCGTCACCGCCCGAAAGCGTGTCATCGCCGCTGCCGGCGGAAATGTTGTCGTGGCCCGCGCCGCCATCCACGCGGTTCGCACCGGAGCCGGCAGCGATGATGTCGTCCCCGTCACCGCCCGAAAGGTTGTCATTGCCGGTCCCGGCGGAGATGTTGTCATCGCCCGCGCCACCATAGACCTGGTTCGCGCCATTGCCGGCCTCGATCGTGTCTCTGCCGTCATCGCCGGAGAGGAGGTCGTCCCCCGCGCCGGCGGAGATGAAGTCGTTGCCCAGGCCGCCAAAGGCGACATTGTCGCCGCTGCCGGCGAGGATGCTGTCATGGCCGGCGCCGCCGCTCAGCGTGTCGCTGTCGCCGCCGCCATTAAGGGTGTCATTGCCCTCGCCGCCATCCAGCACGTCGAGGCCGGCGCCACCGACCAGGCTGTCATGGCCGCCCATGCCGTAGATGGTGTCGTTGCCGGAGCCGCCATCCACGCGATCCGCCCCGATATCCCCGATGAATTGGTCATTGCCACCCAGGAGGTTGATCTGCGTGACGCCGGGGGGCAGGCGGCCACGGAGAATCATGTCGGCGAGATTGGTTGCGTTGAACGTGGTCATGCGTTTCGGCTCCTGATCTCCGCCATCCAGGGCGGTGTGGAGAGGAAATACAGGCCGAGGCACCCTCCGCGACACCAACGCATGCGTGCCACGGCACGCAAATGAGCTCTCATAGGTTGCATTAGACAGGGGCGCACAACGCTCCGGATTGGTCTGTTCGTTACAAGAGATTCCGGTGAGATTTTATGGTGATCCGCCGGCGACTTGTCCCTTTTTCGGAGCACGGTGCCAATTCACAAGATTCCGCACACATAACGGACGCGGCGCAAGGCGGAGCGGCCCGGCTCTTTCACAAAACCAATGGATTAAATTTCAGTTAGAAACTGCGCGGCAGCCGGTGTCCGGGCCTTCCCCCAGGGGGGAAGGCCCGCCCGGGCGGCGCCCTCAGATCACGAGTTCGATCAGGAAGGGGCCGGGGCGCGCGAAGCTCTGCGCCATCAGGTCGGCCACCTGGTCCAGCGTGGTCGCCTGCGCGGCCTCCACGCCCATGGCTTCGGCGAGCTTCACCCAGCCGATATCGGGGTTGCCGAGGTCGAGCATCTGCATCGCCGTCGGGCCCGGATTGGCGCCGACATTCTGATACTCGCCGATCAGGATCTGGTATTTCCGGTTGGAGAGGATGATCGTCGTCACCGGCAGTTTTTCGCGCGCCTGGGTCCACAGCCCCTGCACGGTGTACATGGCCGAGCCATCGGCCTGCAGCGCGATGACGCGCCGCCCGCCGCCGCCGATCGCCGCCCCCGTGGCCAGCGGCACGCCGCAGCCGATGGCGCCGCCCGTGATCTGCAACCAGTCATGCGCGGGGGCCGCGTGGGTCTGCGGGAAGAAGCCGCGGCCATAGCTCACCGCCTCATCCACGATGATGGCGCCCTCGGGCATCAGGGCGGCCACCGTGCGGGCCAGGCCCTCGGGCGTCGGCGCGCCGCGCTCTGCCTGCGGGCGGGGGCCGGCATCGGGCATCGCGACCTTGGGGGCGCCCAGCTCCTCGGCCAGCGCGCGCAGCGCCGTCACCGCATCCTGCTCGGGCCGCGTCAGCACGGTGATGATGGCGCTTTCCGGGTGATGCTTGGAGGGCATGTTGGGGTAGGCGAAGAAGCCGATCGGCGCCTTCGAGCCGACGAGGATGATCTGCTCGTAATTCTTCAGCCGGGCGATCGCCTGGTCCGCCGGATAGGGCACGCGCTCCAGCTGCAGGCGGCCGCGGCCGCGCTGGAACTTGGCGTTGGAGGTCTCGGCCAGCAGATGCGCGCCGGTCGCCTGCGCGATGCGGTTGGCCTCGATCTGCGCGGCCTCGCTCGTGCCCATGGTGCCGCCCAGCAGCACCAGCACGTTCTTCTTCTCGCGCAGCACGCGCGCCGCGTTGCGGATGGCATGCATCTCGGCCTGGGGCACGCCGGGCACGGGCAGGGCCTCCGCCACCACGCCGCCCTCATCCCAGCAGGTGTCCGAGGGCAGGATCATGGTGGCGATCTGCCCGGGCGAGGTGCGGGCGGCCTGCACGGCCGTCGCGGCATCGGCGCCCACTTCGGTCGCCTTGGTGCTGGTGCGCACCCATTGCGAAACGCCGCGGGCGAAGCCCTCGGTATCGGCCGTCAGCGGCGCGTCATAGGGGCGGTGATAGGTCGCCTGGTCGCCCACGCAATTCACGATGCCCGAACGCGCGCGGCGCGCGTTGTGCAGGTTGGAGAGGCCATTCGCCAGGCCCGGGCCGCAATGCAGCAGGGTCACGGCCGGCTTGCCGGTCATGCGCCAATAGCCATCGGCGGCACCCGTCACGACGTTTTCCTGAAGCCCCAGGACGCAGCGCATGCCGGGGATGCGGTCGAGCGCGGCGACGAAATGCATCTCGCTCGTGCCGGGGTTGGAGAAGCAGACCTCCACGCCGCTTTTCAGCAGGCTATGCACAAGGCTTTCGGCACCGTTCACGCGAATTCTCCCCAAGGTAAAGTTGCAGGCTGGACCTTGCGGCCAGCCTGGGCCACAGATGGCTTGCGGGCAAGACGGGGGTCGCAATGGCGAAGTCCACGGGCAGCAAGATCTGGATCATCGGCTTCATCATGGGTGCCTTCGCCATGATGGCCTTCCACCAGGGTTCGCTGCATGTGCTGCACCATCATGCGGCCAAGCTTCCGGCGCTGACCGATGCGGTGGGCCGCTTCCATATGGCCTATGATTTCCGGCCCGTGCCGCCTCTGGGCCTGCCCCTGCTCGCGATGCTGGGCCTCTGGGGCGGCATCTGGGGCATCATCATCGCGATTCTGGTGCGCGTCACCCGCGCCGAGAATTTCGACCTGCCGCTCGGCCTCGTCTTCGGCGCCGTCGCCATCACGGCGGCGGAGACCACCGCCGTGGCTGGTCTGTTCGGCCTGCCCACCCTCAACAGCGCGAATGAGCAGGCCCTGATGCGGGCCGCGATCCTGAACGGCGCCTTCGGCTTCGGCACGGTCTTCTTCCTGCGCCCCTTCGCGGTGCGCGGCTGAACCGCCATATGGCGGGCATGGACACGCCCGACCTCCAGATCCGCCCGGACCCCGCCGACCCCCGCCTGACCCGCCGCGTCACCGGCCTCGACCACACCGGCGCCCCGGTCGAGACCAGCGTGACGATGGAACGGCCGCTGACGCTCTACCTGAACGGGCAGGAGATCGTGACGATGATGACGATCCTCGACCGGCCCGAGGATCTCGCCGTCGGCTACCTGCTGAACCAGGGCATGCTCCGCGCCGAGGACCAGCTGACGGCGGTGGATTACGATGACGACCTCGGCGTCGTCGTCGTCCGCACCCAGGCACGGACCGACTTCGAGGAGAAGCTGAAGAAGAAGACGCTCACCTCCGGCTGCGCCCAGGGCACCGCCTTCGGCGACCTGATGGAGGGCTTCGCCAGCGTCACCCTCTCCACCGAGGTGAAGCTGCACACCAGCGACCTCTACCGCCTGCTGCACCGGATCAACACCATCCCCTCGCTCTATCTGGAGGCGGGCGCCATTCATGGCTGCGCGCTGGCCTTGGCCGACCAGCCGCTCTGCTACATGGAGGATGTCGGCCGCCACAATGCGGTGGACAAGATCGCCGGCTGGATGTTCCGCAGCGGCGTCTCCGGCGCCGACAAGATCTTCTACACCACCGGCCGCCTGACCTCGGAGATGGTGATCAAGACCGTGCGGATGGGCATTCCCATCCTGCTCTCGCGCTCGGGCTTCACCGCCTGGGGCGTCGAATTGGCGCGGGAGGCGAACCTCACCCTCATCGGCCGCTGCAAGGGCAAGCGCTTCACCGTGCTGGCCGGCGAGAGCCGCATGGTCTTCGACGCCGACCCCCGCTACGTCGAGGAGGAGAGCGCGAAACACTGGCGCAAGAACTCGGCCGAGGCGGAGTAGCGGGCAGCTGCACGACAAACCGGCAATTCGTCCGGTCAAAACGCGAGGCGGGCCGCCCAGGCCACTTTTCTTTCGATACGGGCGGCGCATGATCCGCCCATGACCCAGATGGCCCTCGCCACCCTTGTCCAGCCCAATGGCAACCATCTCGCCGCCTGGCTCGCCCCCGGCGCCCAGCCCGATGCCGGCACCAGCATCGCCTGGTGGCAGCGGATCGCCGAGATCGCCGAGCGCGGCAAGTTCGACCTCTTCTTCATCGCCGATACGCCCACCGTCCGCACCGACGACATGCGGATCTGGAGCCACGCCCCCGTCTTCATGAACCAGCTGGAGCCGCTGACGCTGCTCTCGGCCGTCGCGGGCGCCACGAAGCGCATCGGCCTCGGCGCCACCGTCTCCACCAGCTTCAGCGAGCCCTACAACGTCGCCCGCTTCTTCGCCTCGCTCGACCATATCTCGGGCGGCCGCGCGGCCTGGAATGTCGTGACCTCCGCCAATGACTTCGCGGCCCGCAACTTCGGCCACGCCAAGCTCCCCCCGCACAGCGAGCGCTACGAGCGCGCGGGCGAATTCGTGGAAGTCGTGAAGAAGCTCTGGAACAGCTGGGAACCGGATGCCTTCATCTATGACACCGCGGAAAAACTCACCTTCGACCCCGCGAAATTCCACCTCGTCCAGCATGAGGGCAAGCATTTCCGCGTGCATGGCGGCCTCAACATCGCGCCCGCCCCGCAGGGCCACCCCGTCATCATCCAGGCCGGCGCCTCGGACACCGGCAAGGAACTCGCCGCCGCGACCGCCGAAATCGTCTTCGGCACCTCCGCCACCATCCAAAGCGCGGTCGCCTTCTACCAGGACCTCAAGACCCGCATGGCGAAATACGGCCGCGCGCCGGAGCATCTGAAGATCCTCGGCGGCATCACCGTCATCGTCGGCGACACCGCCGCGGAAGCCGAGACGCTGAACCGCGAATACCAGGAACTCCTCCACCCCGCCGTCGGCGTCATGCGCCTCGGCCAGGACCTGGAGACGGACCTCAGCGACCTCCCCCTCGACGAGCCCGTGCCCGAATCCCGCATCCCCGCGGCCAGCAACCACCACCAGGCCTATTTCGCGGAGATCGCCGGCCTCATCCGCGAAGGCCTGACGCTGCGGCAGGTGGCGCAGCGCTACAACCGCAGCAAGGCGACGCTCTGCGGCTCCCCCTCGGAGATCGCCGACATCATGCAGCAATGGATGGAGGCCGGCGCCTGCGACGGCTTCATGGTCACCTTCCCCGTCATGCCGCGCGGCCTGCAGGATTTCGTGGACAAGGTGGTGCCCGAGCTCCAGCGCCGCGGCCTGTTCCGCCAGGACTACACCGGCACGACGCTGCGCGAGCATCTCGGCCTGCCACGCCCCCGCCACCCCGCCCAGGAGACCACCGCATGACGCTGCCCCGCCGCTCCCTGCTCGCCGCCCCGCTCGCCCTGCCCGCCCTCGCGACAGCCCAGACCGTGGAGGGCTGGCCCAATCGCCCCGTCCGCCTGGTCATCGCCTTCGCCGCCGGCGGCGCGCTGGACGCCATCGCCCGCTCCTTCGGGCGGCATGCGGAGCGCGAATATGGCCAGCCCTTCGTGGTGGATGCGCGCAGCGGCGCCGGCGGGCGCATCGGCACCGCGCATGTCGGCCGCTCGCCCGGTGATGGCTACACGCTGCTCGTCACCAGCAGCGCGGCCCATGGCGTGGCCCCCGGCCTCTATCCGGACCTGCCCTATCACCCCATGAACGACTTCACCCATATCGGCCTGGTCGGCACCGCGCCCATGGTGCTGCTCGCCAACGCGAATGCGCCCTACCGGGATCTCGCCGGCCTCGTCGCCTCGGCCCGGGCGCGCGGCACGCCGATCAATTTCGGCTCGCCCGGCATCGGCAGCCTTGGCCACCTCACCGGCGAGCTCGCCGGCCGCACGCTGGGCATCCCCGTGCAGCACGTCTCCTACCGCGGCTCCGCCCCCGCGCAGCTCGACCTCCTGGCCGGGCAGTTGGAACTGGTCTCGGACAACCCCTCCTCGCATGCCGGGCCGATGCAGGCCGGGCGCATCCGCTGCATCGCCGTCGCCGCCCCCGCGCGCATGGCCGCCTTCCCCGATGCCCCCACCTGGGCCGAGCAAGGCTACCCCCAGATGGTCGCCAGCGCCTGGTACGGCTTCTCCGGCCCCGCGGGCATGCCGCCCGCCATCACGCAGCGCCTCAACGCCAGCCTCGCCGCCTGGCTCGCCACGCCAGAGGCGCAGGAACTGCTGCGCGGCATGGCGATGCAGCCGGAAGGGCGGATGTCCCCCGCGGAATACACCGCTTTCGTCGCCTCGGAAGTGGCGCGTTGGGCCAACGTCGCACGCGAGGCGAACGTCAGGGTCGAAGGGTAAAAGAGGCCTCCGGCGGCTGGGGCCGCGGGCCCCAGACCCCATCAGTTGACGCGGCGCCATACCCGCCGGACAAGCGCCGGATGCACGAGAGCTATGGGGTCATTCTGGCAGGGGGGCTCGCCCGGCGCATGGGCGGGGGCGACAAGCCACTCCGCACCCTCGCCGGCCGGCCGATGCTCGACCACGTCATCGCCCGCCTCGCACCCCAATGCGCCGCACTCGCGCTGAACGCGAATGGCGACCCCACGCGCTTCGCCGCCCACGGCCTGCCCGTCCTGCCCGACACCCTGCCCGACCACCCGGGCCCGCTCGCCGGCATCCTCGCCGCCATGGAATCCTCGCCCCTGCCCTGGGTCGTCACCGTCCCCGGCGACTCCCCCTTCCTGCCGATGGACCTCGTCGCCCGCCTCCACGCAGCACGCGAGGCCGCCGGCACCCCCATGGCCTGCGCCGCCTCGGGCGGCTTCACCCACCCGCCCATCGCCCTCTGGCCGCGCGACCTTGCCCCCGCCCTGCGCCAGGCCGTGACCGAAGGCGAACGCAAGATTGACCGCTGGACCGCCCGCCACGGCATCGCCCATGCCGAATGGCCGACCGACCCCTTCGACCCCTTCTTCAACGCCAATACCCCCGAGGAACTGGCCGAAGCGGAGAGGCTCTTGCTCAACCGGGGCGTTTCGCCGTAACGCAGGATGAGATTCTTCCGGGAGGCAAGACCATGAAATCCGTCATCACCGGCATCCTCGCCGCCACGATCCTCTCCATCGCCGCCGCCTTCGTGCTCGACACGCGCGTGCAGGAATCGGCGGAACAGCGCTTCACCACCTCCGGCGCGCGTCTGTAGAGGCCGCGTCGGAGCCTGATCGCCTTTGGTGCTTGCACCAAAGGCGTGAATCAGCCTCCCGGCAAAGGCGGCGCGTTACGCGCCGGGCCGCAGCACCACGCGCCCCACGGCCCGCCGCCCGCGCACTTCAGCCATCGCCTCGCGGAACTGCGCGAGCGGGAAGCCCGCATGCACCTCCGGCCGCAGCTTCCCCTCGGCCCACCACGCCATCAGCTGGTCCCATAGCGCGCGCACCCGCGCCGCATGGCCCTCGCGCCCATCCCCCGGCGACCAGCCGAGATAGGTGCCCCAGTTGAGACCCGCCACCGCGATGTTCTTCAGCAGCAGGATATTGGCCGGCACGCTCGGGATGCGCCCCGCCGCATAGCCCACCGTGACCAGCGTGCCGCCATCGGCCAGGCAGCGCAGCGATTCGTCGAAGACGTCGCCCCCCAGCGTGTCCAGCACACAGGCCACGCCCGCGCCGCCCGTCACATCCCGCACCGCATCCCGGAACGGCAAGGCACTGTCCAGCACCGCATCCGCCCCGCGCGCATGCAGCATGCCGTGCTTGGCCGCGCCCGCGCGCGCAATCACCCGCGCCCCCAGCGCCTTCAGGATCTCCACACCCGCCAGCCCCACGCCGCCCGCCGCGCCATGCACCAACACCCAGTCGCCCGCCTGCACCCGCCCGCGCCACATCAGCGCCGAGGCCGCGGTCGGGTAGCTGATCGGGAAGGCCACGGCCGGCTCCAGCGGCAGCCCGTCGGGGATGGGCACCACATGGATGGCATCCACCACCGCCGCCTCCGCGAAGCCGCCCCAATCGAGCGCCGCGAACACCCGCGTGCCCACCGGCAGCGGCCCCTCCAGCACGGTGCCCACCACCTCCGTCCCAGGCGCGAAGGGCAGCGGCGGCTTGCGCTGGTATTTCCCGGCCACGACGAGCTGCACGGCGAAGGACACCCCAGCCGCCGCGATCTTGATCCGCACCGCCCCCGGCCGCATCGGCGGGCGGGGCACCTCCTTCACCTCCAGCGCGTCGAAATCCCGCCAGGACTCGCAGATCAGTGCACGCATCATCTCACTCACCCTTGATGTCCGCATCGCGGATCAGCTTGCCGAAGCGCTCATATTCCGCGGGCACGAAGCGGCCGAAGGCTTCCGGCGTGCTAACCACCGGATCGGCGCCGAGCGAGAGGAAGCGCGCCTGCGCCTCGGGCGTGGCCGCCATCCGCGCCACCCCTTCCTGGATGCGCGTCGCCATTGCGGCGGGCATGCGCGGCGGGCCCCACATGCCGTACCAGGTGCTCATCTCATAGCCCGGCACCGTTTCGGCCACCGTGGGCAGCTCCGGGCTCCCCGGCAGCCGCGTGGTGGTGGTGACGGCCAGCGCCCTGAGCCGCCCCGACCGCACATGCCCGGCCGAGGAAGCGAGGCTGTCGAACATCACCTGCACCGTGCCGCCCAGCAGATCCTGCAGCGCGGGGCCGGAGCCGCGATAGGGCACATGCACCATGTCCGTCTGGGTCATCAGCTTGAACAGCTCGCCCGCCAGATGCGGCGCGCCACCGATGGAGGAGGAGGCGTAGGACAGCCGCCCCGGCTGCGCGCGGGCGAGGGCGATCAGCTCCGCCACATTCCGCGCCGGCACCGCCTCATTCACCACCAGCACCAGCGGCACCTTCACGATCTCGGTGATGGGCGTGAAATCGGCCAGCGAGTCGAAGGGCATGTTGCGCTGCAGATGCGGCACGATGACATGGGCCGACGCGTTCACCAGCAGCGTCGTCCCATCCGGCGCCGCGCGCGAAACCTCACCCGCGCCGATGGACCCACCGGCCCCCGGCCGGTTCTCCACCAGCGAGGGCTGCATCCCGGCCGAGGTCACGCGCCCCACCAGGTCGGTCGGCCCGCCCGGCGGATAGGGCACGATGAAGCGCACCGGGCGCTCCTGCGCATGCGCCACCCCCACCAATGCCGGCATGGCCAGCATGGCCCGTCTTGTCGCGATCATTCGCCCTCCCTTTCCCATCCTGGATTTTGGAGGATGATAGGGGCAACGCAGAGGAACACCATGTCCCAACCCTTGAAGCCCTATGCAGGCCTGGTCGTGCTGGACGCGGCCCAGGGCATCGCCGGCCCCTATTGCGGCATGCTGCTGGCCCAGGCCGGCGCCACCGTCATCAAGCTGGAGCCGCCCAAGGGCGACTGGTCGCGCGGCCTCACCTCGCGCGCCGGCAGCCACAGCGTCATGCACACCGCCTTCAACCGCGGCAAGCGCAGCCTGGTGCTGGACCTCGCGACCCCCGAAGGCCAGGCCCGTGTGGCGAAGCTCGCCGCCCGCGCCGACATCCTGATCGAGGCCTTCCGGCCGGGTGTCGCCGCCCGCATCGGGCTTGCCCCCGAGGCCGCGAAGGAGGACGCCGTCTGCGTCTCCGTCTCCGGCTTCGGCCAATCCGGCCCCTATCGCGAGCGCCCCTGCACGGATGGCATCGCCCAGGCCTTTTCGGGCCTCGTCGCCGTCAATGCCGGCGCTGATGGCGTGCCGCACAAGGCCGGCACGCTGGTGGTGGATGTCGTCACCGGCATCTCCGCCTTCGCCGCCTGCCAGGCGGCGCTGGCCGAGCGCGCGCAGGACGCCGCCGCCGGCCGCCCCGGCCGCCGCCGCCACCTCGATGTCTCGCTGATGCAGACGGCCGCCGCGCTGATGGTGCTGCCCATCTCGGAATCCGGCCTGCTCGGCCGCATGCCGGGCGAGCTGAACACCCCCGCCGGCAGCTACCCGACGAAGGACGGCGCCTGGATCATGTTCGCCCTGGTACGCGAGGAGGAGTGGGTGACACTCTGCCGCACCATCGGCCGCGGGGATTTGCTGGAAGATCCGCGCTTCACCGATTTCAAGACGCGCTTCGCCAACAAACCCGCGCTCATCGCCATCCTGCGGGAGGAATTTCTCACGCGCGACGCCGCCCACTGGGTGCCGCTCCTCCAGGGCGCCCGCCTGCTCTGCGACCGCGTGAACACGCCACTCGAATTCCTGGCGGACCCGCATGTCCAGGCCGTCGGCGCCGCCCCCATCCTCCACCAGCCGGAACTGGGCGCCCTGCCCTTCCCCGCCATCCCCGGCTTCGGCGCCTGGGAGGAGCCCGCGCCCGCGCTGGGCGAGGACACGGAAGTCCTTCTCGCCGAATGGGGGATCTGAACCATGGCACATGACGCCCAGGGCAACCGCGCCACCTTCGCCTCGGAAGAGGCCGTCCGCGCCTTCGACCACATGGTGGAGGGCTTCCTGAAATACCGCCTCGACACGCCGCTGCGCCTCAAGGCCACCCTCCAGGCCGATCCCGAGGCGCCGCTGCCCGTCATGATGAAGGCGGGCTTCGCCATGCTGGCCTACAAGGCGGCCCATGTGCCGGCGGCGAAATCCGCGCTCGACCAGGCCCGCAAGCTCGGCGGCAATGGGCGGGAGCAGATGCACCTGGCCGCCCTCGATGCCTGGGCCGAGGGCGGGCAGGACCGCGCCATCGCGATCTGGGAGCGCATCATCGCCGAGCACCCGCGCGACATCCTGGCCTTCCGCTTCCACCATTTCGCCGCCTTCTGGATGGGCAAGGCGCCCGCCATGTGGAGCGCCGTCGAGGGCATCATGCCGCATTGGGATCGCGACGTGCCGGGCTATGGCTCCGTGCTCGCCTGCCGCGCCTTTGCCAATGAGGAGGCGGGCAACCTGCTGCTGGCCGAACATGCGGGCCGCGAGGCCATCCGCCGCGACCCCGCCGATCTCTGGGCCGCCCATGCGGTGGCGCATGTTCTGGAGATGCAGGGCCGCCGCGCCGAGGGCATCGCCTGGATCACCGGCCTCACGCCCCATTTCGAGGGCGGCAACAACCTGATGCACCACATCTTTTGGCACCAGGCCATGTTCCACCTGGAGCGCGGCGAGCATGCGGAGGTGCTGCGCCTCTACGACCAGGGCTTCCGCAACCTGGACAGCCCCGTCACGCAGATGCAGCCCGACCTCTACATTGATTGCCAGAACGCCGCCTCCATGCTGTTCCGGCTGGAGCGCCAAGGCGTGGATGTCGGCAACCGCTGGGAAGAACTGGCCGAGAAGGCCGAGGCGCGGATCGGCGATTGCCTCTCGGCCTTCACCCTGCCGCACTGGATGATGGCGCTCTGCGCCACCGGCCGCTTCGATGCGGCTCAGCGCATGTTGGACGCGATGCGGGACTATGCCCTGGCCAATTCCGGCGAAAATCCCCGCGTGGTGCGCGAGGCCGCCCTGCCCTGCTGCGAGGCACTGCTTCTGCGCGCCAGGGGGGAGCCGGCGGCGGCGGTGGCGGTGATGCGCCCGGCGCTGGGCGGCCTGCATGAACTCGGCGGCAGCCACGCCCAGCAGGATGTGCTGGAGCAGCTCTTCCTTGATTGCGCCCTGGCGGCGGGTCTCACCACAGATGCCGGGCTGCTGCTGGAACGCGTCGCCGGCCGCTGGCCCACACCGCCCGAGCGCCGCGCGGGCTACCGTTCGGCGGCGCTGGGCTGGCGGGGCTGAACCGCCGCAACCCACTGTCCTGATTCAATGATTTGACAGGGAAATCTTTTTGCGGTGTCTATCCGGGCGCAGCCGCTTATATAGCGGCGCTGATCCGTCGGGCGGACCGCGCGGGGGTAGCCATATCGTCGCAGGTCGCCCAAAACGCCCTCCGGAAGCTGGCGGCGGCCCCCGCGTGATCCGGCCCGGGTTCATCGGGTCCAGGTCATCGGGTTCCGCGTCATGAAGACCCGCGCATGAAGAAAGGTCTGTCGCCTTTGCTGCACATGAGATGGATGATCGGGCTCCTCGCCCTGGCCCTCCTGCCGGGTTGCGGCATGCAATGGCCCGATCTCTCGCCGGTCGCCTCCAGCACGGCCGCGCCGGTGGTCAGCACCGTGCCGCGCGGGCCGGACCCGCTGGGTGACTTCGCCGAGACCGCGACGCCGGGCAGCGTGGGCATGGTGAACGGCGAGCGCGCGCGCCTGGTGCGCGCCTACAATGCCGCCAGCGGGCGGGAGTGCCGCGAGATCATCCTGGGCTCCGGCGGCAGCGAGCGCGCGGCGGTCGCCTGCCGCAACGGCGCGGGCCAGTTCGTCTCCTCGACGCCCCTGCTGCGCGGCAGCCTCAGGTAGCCCCAGCCATGGAGCTCGTGGGCAAGGAACCGGGCCTCATCCAGATCTGCCGTGCCCGGATGCGGGTCATGTCGGCGCTGATGATCCGCGAGCTGCACACGCGCTTCGGGCGCGAAAACCTCGGCTATGTCTGGCTGTTCCTGGAACCGGCGCTGCTCGGCCTCGGCGTCGCGATGTGGCAATGGGCCGTGGGCGTCGGCTCGGCCATGAAGGGCGACCTGAACAAGTTCAGCTTCTTCCTGATCGGCTACATCCTCTACTACCTGTTCCGCACCCTGGTCAGCCGCTCGCCGCACGGCATCGCCGCGAACTACCAGCTGCTCTACCACTCGCGCGTGACGATCGAGGCGGTGATGTGGGCCCGCAGCATGCTCGACGCCGCGGCGGTCGCCATCTGCATCTCCATCTTCGTCGTCATCATCGGCATCGTCTTCGGGGACTGGCCCAGCAACCCCCTGCAGATGATGGGCGGCGTAGCCCTGATGATGCTGCTGTCGCACGGGACGGGCCTGATCTTCCTCTCCTCGACCGCGCTGAACTCGCAGCTGGTGGATCGCCTGGTCCATCCCTTCACCTATCTCTGCCTGCCCTTCTCGGGCATGTTCTTCATGGTCTGGTGGCTGCCCGGCTCCATGCAGGAGATCGTGCTGCTGTTCCCGCTGATCCACATCATGGAATTCACGCGCGAGGGGCAGTTCGGGGCGCGCGTGCCCTACAGCTACGACCTGACCTACATGATCATCTGGATCGTCGCGGTGAACTTCATCGGCCTGTGCGCGCTCAAGGCGGCCAAGCCGCACCTGGAGGTCTGAGGCGCCATGCTGCAGTTGGAAGGCGTCTGCAAGAGCTTCACCAAGAACGGCGTGACGCGGGAGGTGCTGTCGGGCATCGACGCCACCTTCCTGCCGGGCGACGCGGTGGGGATCCTCGGGCGCAACGGCGCGGGCAAGAGCACGCTCATGAAGATCCTCGCCGGCGTCGAGCATCCGACCCGCGGCCGGGTCCGCCGGCGGATGAGCGTCTCCTGGCCGATGGGCTATGACGCGGCGGTGCACGGCGCGTTGACGGGCGCCGACAATGCGCGCTTCATCGCCCGCCTGTACGACCGCCCCATCGGATGGGTCGAGAGCTTCGTGCAGGAATTCTCCGAGATCGGCGACGAGTTCCACAAGCCGGTCAAGACCTACTCGGACGGCATGAAGGCGCGCCTGATCTTCGCGCTGTCCATGGCGGTGGATTTCGATTGCTACCTGATCGACGAGGTGATCGCGGCCGGTGACGCGCGCTTCGCCGAGCGCTGCCGGCAGGCCCTTCTGGCCCGGCGCGGACGCAGTGCCTTGATTCTTGTTTCACACCAGACGAATACGGTGCGCCAGCTCTGTTCCCACGCCGCGATCCTCCACGAAGGGAGGCTGACTTTCCATGAAGATCTGGACCAGGCTTTCGCCGAATACGAGCAGCTCTAGTCCGGCCGGCGCCCGGCCCTTGGTGTCGAGCCCCGCGGGCAGCGCATCAGAGGGCCGGGCGATGACGGGCGCCACGCGTGACAAAGCGCAGCGCGCGCCTGCACGCACGCCCGCTTTGCGGGCGAACACGGCGCCGACGGACCGCTTTGCCGGCCGGCCGCTGCCGCCGGTCGGCGCCATGGGCGGACGCCGGGGCTGGCGCCAGTGGATGCGCGAACACCCCTTCACCATGTGGGTTGTCCTGCCCAGCCTGATCGCGAGCTTCTACCTCTTCTTCATCGCCGCGCCGCAGTATGTGAGCGAAGCCCGCTTCACCGTTCGCGCGCAAATGCCCCGCATCTCCGCCACCAGCGGCGTGGGCGGCGAAATCCTCGGTTCGGCCGGCTTCATCCCCTCGCCCGAGAACATCGCGAGCGTGCGCGACTTCCTGCTGTCGCACGACGCCATCCGCAAGGCGCGCGAGAAGCTCGACCTCGTGGAGATCTACCGCCGCCCGGAGGCCGACCCGCTCTTCCGCCTCTGGTGGGCCCATCCCACCGCAGAGCGCCTGCGCTCCTACTACCGCTGGCAGGTGACCGTGACCGTGGATCCGACCACCGGCATCTCCGACCTGCGCGTCTGGACCTTCCGCCCGGTGGACAGCCTCACGCTGTCGAAGCTGCTGCTGGAGCTCAGCGAGGAGCTGGTCAACGACCTGAACACCAAGATCCGCGACGAGGCGATGCGCGTCGCGCGCACGGAGCTGCGCCGCGCCGAAACCCGCGTGACCGATGCCCGCGTGGCGCTGACCATGTTCCGCCAGCAGGAGCGCGAGGTGGACCCGGGCGCCACCGCCTCCGCCGCCGTCGCCACCATCAACAGCCTGCAGAACGACATCGCCCGCGCGCGCAGCGAGCTGCAGACGCTCCAGGGCTTCGCCCGGCCCGGCAGCCCGCAGATCATCAACCTCGAGAACCGCATCCGCGGGCTGGAGGCGCAGGTCGCCGAGGAACGCAGCCGCATCGCCACCGCCTCGACCGGCATGACCGAGCAGATGGAGACCTTCGCGCGGCTGACCGCCGAGGTCGCCTTGGCGCAGAACCAGCTCGAAGCCAATGTCGTCGTGCTCGACCGGGCCAATTCCGACGCCGCCCGCCAGGCCGTCTTCCTCTCGCGCGTGGTGGAACCCAACCTCGCCGAGCGATCGCTTTTCCCCCTGCCCTACTGGGCCAGTCTCTATGTCTTCCTCAGCCTCACCATCCTCTACGGCATGGCCTGGCTGATCCTGACCGGAATGAGAGAACATGCGCGCTGACTTCCTACGCCCCCTCGTCATCGCGGCTGGTCTCGCCTGGCTGATCCCGGCCGGAGCCGAGGCCCAGAACCTCTTCGGCCGCGGCGCGCTGCCGCCCGGCGTGAGCTTCACCCCGCCCGCCGCGCCCAGCCAGGGTGGCCTGGGTGGCACGGGCGGATCCGCGGCGGGCGCCCTCACGGCCGCGCCCGGCGATCCCGGCACCAACCGCCTCGGCAGCACGACAGAGGCCGAGGCGGGCGCCATGGCGGCACTCCCCCTCGGTGAGCTCAACCGGGCCGCGGGCCGGCCCACCGCCGTCTTCGGGGCGTCGCTCTTCACGCAATCCGCAGCCGCCTCCTCCGAGGCGCCGAACCCGAACTACGTCCTCACGCCCGGGGACCGCGTGGCGGTGCGCGTCTGGGGCGCCGTGGATGCGGACCAGAGCGGCATGATTGACCCCGCCGGCAATTTCTTCCTGCCCAATGTCGGCCCCATCCCGCTCGCCGGCACCCGCTCGGGCGACATCCAGAGCCGCGTGGAGCAGGAGGTGCGCCGCCTCTACACCCAGCAGGTGCAGGTCTATGCGACGGTGCTGTCGGCCCAACGCATCGGCGTCTTCGTCACGGGCTTCGTGCGCACGCCCGGCCGCTTCGCCGGCAGTGCGGCGGATTCTGTGATAGACTTCCTCGTCCGCGCCGGGGGCGTGGACCCTTCGCGCGGGAGCTTCCGCGAGATCTCCATCCTGCGCGGCGGCCGCCAGGCGGCCAATGTGGACCTCTACCGCTTCCTGCTCGACGGCCGCCTGCCGGCGCTGCGCCTGCAGGAGGGCGATACGATCGTCGTCGGCCGGCAGCGCGCCCTGGTGGGTGCCACCGGCGGCGTGCGCAACAACTTCCTCTTCGAGGTGCCCGGCCAGATCATGACGGGGCGCGAGCTGATTGATTACGCCCGCCCCCTGCCGAGCGCCACCAACGCCATCATCCAGGGCACGCGGGATGGCCGCCCCTTCTCGCGCTACAGCACCCTGAGCGAGTTCCAGGGCGTGCGCCTGGGTGACCAGGATGTGGTGACCTTCATCACCGACCGGCCGATGCAGACGGTCCGCGTGACGGTCGAGGGCAGCCGCATCGGCCCCTCCGTGCTGGTGATGGACCGCGACGCGCAGCTCTGCAACGCGCTCGACTACATCGAGGTGGACCCGCTCCTGGCCGATACCTCCAGCGTCTATATCCTGCGCGCCAGCGTCGCCGCGCAGCAGGCCCGGGCGCTGGCCGAGGCCTCGGACCGGCTGGAGCGCGCGCTCTTCCTCGCCACCTCGCCCACCCAGGGTGTCGCCGCCATCCGCTCGGCCGAGGCACAGCAGATCTCCTCCTACCTGCAGCGCGCGCGGCGCGTGGTGCCGGAGGGGCGGATCGTCGTCTTCAGCGGGGGGCGCTGCAACAGCATCCGCCTGGAGGACAACGACATCATCGTGATCCCCGAGCGGCGCGAGACGGTGCTCGTCACGGGCGAGGTGGGCGTGACGCGCGCGGTGCTCTGGCGGCCCGGCATCACCGTGGCGGAGCTGGTCCGCGAGGCGGGCGGCCTGACCGCGCGGGGCAACATCAACAGCATCATGATCCGCCGTGCCTCGGGCGAGGTGATCCTCGATCCGCGTGAACTGCCGCGCGCGGGCGATGAGGTGATTGCCCTGCCCCGCATTGATCCGCGCAACCTCCAGGTCGCGCAGGATATCATGCAGGTGCTCTTCCAGGCGGCGCTGGCGGCGCGTGTCTTCGTCCCGGTGAATTAGAGTAACAGCCGCCGGGGCGACGGACGGCCGTGATCGCGCGAAAGCGGGTCACGGCCCGCGGTTTCATGGGTTTCTGCGTCTTCGGGGGGCTCCATCCGGCGCCCGTCCCGGCATTGCGGCGTTGCACAATTTTGGGTTGACCTGCCCCACCGCTTGGGTTGCACATGGGTGAAGGTTTGCGACGGGCCTGCCGGCTCATCGCCTGAGGGGTCTCTTTGCATGCGGTATCTCGTTGCGTCCGTGTTCCTGGCCGCGTCCTGGGCGAGCCTGCCCGCCCAGGCGCAGATGGGCCCAGGCGGACCGCCGCCCGCGGTCGGCGTCGTCGAGGCGCGGCGCCAGCCGGTGACCGAAAGCACCGAATTCATCGGCCGCGTCGAGGCGATCAACCGCGTGGAACTCCGCGCCCGCATCACCGGCTTCCTGGAGGAGCGCCTGTTCCAGGAAGGCACCGAGGTGGAGGAGGGCAAGCTCCTCTTCCGCATGGAGCGCGCGCCCTTCGAGGCGCAGCTCGAGCAGGCGAAGGCGAATGTCGCCTCGGCCGAGGCGCAGCTCACCAATGCGCGCACCGCCCTGGCCCGCGCGCGGGAGCTGCGGACGACCGGCGCCGGCACCCAGGTGGCCCTCGACAACGCCCAGGCGCAAGAGCGCACCTCCTCAGCCACGCTGCTCGGCGCCCAGGCGGCGGTGCGGGTGGCGGAGATCAACCTGGCCTATACCAACATCTACGCGCCCTTCGCCGGCGCCATCGGGCGCTCCACCTTCACGCCCGGCAACGTCATCACGCCGTCCAGCGACGCGCTCGCCACCATCGTCAGCCAGGACCCGATGCGCGTCGCCTTCACCATCGCCCAGCGGGCGGCGCTTGAGCTGCGGGAGCGCTATGAGGGGCGCGGTGGTGCGGCGGCCGTCGTGGTCCGCATCCGCCAATCGGATGGCACCATCTATCCCCTGCCCGGCCGCATTGACTTCATTGATACGCAGATCGGCCGCGACACGGATTCGATCCTGGTCCGCGCCAGCATCCCCAACCCGATCCGCACCGGCATGCAGCAGAACGATATCGGCGCGCGGCAACTGGTGGATGGGCAATTCGTGACCGTGCTGCTGGAGGGCGCCCAGCCGGTGATGGCGGTGACCATCCCGCGCTCGGCCATCGCGCAGGACCAGGCCGGCTTCTTCGTCTTCGTCGTGGATGGCGAGAACAAGGCCCAGCGCCGCAACGTGACGCTCGGCCGCAGCACCGCCGAGACCGCCGTGATCGAAAGCGGGGTCGAGGCCGGGCAGCGCGTCATCACCGAGGGCATCCAGCGCGTCCGCCCGGGCCAGCCGGTGAATGCCGCCCCCGCCGGGGTCAGACCCGCCGCCACCGGCCGGCCGGGCTGAGCGCGCATGTTCTCCGCCATCTTCGTCCGCAGGCCGCGCTTCGCCATCGTCATCTCGATCGTGATGACGCTGGCCGGCGCGCTCTCCATGTTCAACATCCCGGTCGCGCAGTTCCCGGACATCGTGCCCCCCGTGGTGCAGGTGACGGCGCGCTACCCCGGCGCCTCGGCCGGCGTGGTGGAAGCGACGGTGGCGCAGCCCATCGAGAGTGCGGTGAACGGCGCGGATCGCATGCTCTACATGCGCTCCAACTCCGGCAGCGATGGCAGCTACACGCTGGCCGTCACCTTCGCGCTCGGCACGAACCCCGACATCAACACGGTGAACGTGAACAACCGGGTGCAGGGCATCATCGCGCGCCTGCCGCAGGAAGTGCAGCGCGCCGGTGTCACGGTCCGCAAGCAATCCTCGGCCGTGCTGCAATTCGTCGGCGTCTCCTCGACCAACCCCGAGCACCCGCCGCTGTTCCTCTCGAACTACGTCACCATCAACATGCTGGACACGCTGCGCCGCCTGCCTGGCGTGGGCGATGTGCAGATGTTCGGCGCGCAGGACTACTCCATGCGCGTCTGGTTCGAGGTGGACCGGCTGAACAACCTCAACGTCTCGCCCTCCGAGATCATCGGGGCCATCCAGGCGCAGAATATCCAGGCCGCGGCGGGCCGCATCGGCGCCCGGCCGATCGGCGAGGACCAGCAATTCCAGTTCAACATCCAGACCCAGGGCCGCCTGATCACGCCCGAGGAATTCGGCGCCATCGTCATCCGCGCCAATCCCGACGGCTCGACGCTCAGGGTGCGGGACGTGGCGCGGGTGGAGCTGGGGGCCGCGAACATGGATGTGGAGGCGCGGCTGAATGGGCGCGCCAGCATCACCATGGGCATCTACCTGGCCCCCGGGGCCAATGCGGTGCAGGTGGCGCAGCTCGTCACCCGCACGCTCGCCACCATGGGAAGCCGCTTCCCCGAGGGGATGTCGAGCACGGTGATCTACGACACCTCCACCTTCGTGACGGACACGATGTACGAGGTGATCAAGACCCTGATCGAGGCATTTCTTCTTGTTGTCATCGTGGTTTATCTCTTTCTCGGTTCGCTGCGCGCCACGATCATCCCGACCATCGCCGTCCCGGTCTCCCTGATTGGTACCTTCGCGGTACTGTTCGCACTGGGCTATTCGGCCAACACCATCTCGCTGCTCGCGATGGTGCTCGCCATCGGCATCGTCGTGGATGACGCGATCGTCGTCGTCGAGAACGTCGAGCGCGTGATGGAGGAGGAGCCCGATCTCACGCCGGCCGAGGCCACCAACAAGGCGATGGGCGAGATCACGGCCCCCATCATCGCCATCACCCTCGTGCTGCTTTCGGTCTTCGTGCCGATCGGCCTGATCTCCGGCGTCTCGGGCGTGCTGTTCAAGCAGTTCGCGGTGACCATCAGCGTCGCCATGATCATCTCGGCGATCAATGCGCTGACCCTCTCGCCCGCACTCTGCGCCATCGTGCTGCGGCATGAGGGGCCGAAGCGCGGCCCCATCAAGTATGTGCTGCGCGCCATCGACAAGGTGCGTGACGGCTATGCCTGGATCGTGGGGCGGCTGGTGCGCGTCGCCTTCCTCTCCATCATCCTCACCGGCGTCTTCGCCTGGGGCATCTTCTCGCTCGGCAGCCGCACGCCGCAGGGCTTCCTGCCGAATGAGGACCAGGGCGCCTTCTTCGTGCAGCTCCAGCTGCCGCAGGGGTCGTCGGTGGCGCGCACGCGCGAGGCGGCGATCGAGGTGGAGAATTTCCTGCGCCAGAACGACGCGATCGAGAACATCCTCGCCATCATCGGCTTCTCCTTCATTGATGGCGGCGCGCAGTCCAACTCGGCCTTCCTCGTCGCCCGCATGAAGCCCTTCGAGGACCGCAAGACGGTGGAGGCCAGCGTCTTCACCGGCATCCGCTCCATCTTCGGCTTCGCGGCGGGCTTCCGGGTCGCCAATGTATTCGCCTTCAACGTGCCGCCCATCCTCGGCCTCGGCACCGGCGGCGGCTTCGAATACCAGCTCCAGGATTTCGAGGGGCGGGACCCCGTGGAGCTGGGCGGCGCCATGATGGGCATGATGATCGCGGCCAACCAGGACCCGCGCCTGGTCGGCGTCTTCTCCACCTTCTCGCCCACCACGCCCTCGCTCTACCTCGATGTGGACCGCGACAAGGCGCAGGCGCTGGGTGTCCGCATCAGCGACATCTTCACGACGCTCCAGGCCTCGCTCGGCGGCTTCTACGTGAACGACTTCAACCTGTTCGGCCGCACCTGGCAGGTGAACATCCAGGCCGAGGCGGTGGACCGCGACGACATCCCCGACATCTGGCGCCTGCAGGTCCGCAATTCACGCGGGCAGATGGTGCCGCTGCGCGCGGTCGCTGATGTGCGCGTGATCCTCGGGCCGCAGACCATCCAGCGCTACAACAACGTCCGCAGCGTGACGCTGAACGGCCAGGGCAGGCCGGGCATCTCGTCCGGCGACGCCATGGCCGCGATGGAGGAGCTGTCGGACCGCGTCCTGCCATCGGGCTACAGCTTCGACTGGACCGGCACCGCCTACCAGGAGAAGCAGGCGGCGGGGCAGACCGGCGCGCTGATCGCGCTCGCGCTGCTGTTTGCCTACCTGTTCCTCGTGGCGCTCTATGAGAGCTGGACCATCCCGGTGCCGGTGCTGCTTTCGGTCGCGGTGGGGGGCCTTGGCTCCTTCGCGGCGCTGGTCATCGCGGGGCTGCCGCTCAACGTCTATGCGCAGATCGGCCTGGTCGTGCTGATCGCGCTGGCGGCGAAGAACGGCATCCTGATCATCGAATTCGCGAAGGAGCAGCGCGAGAAGGGGCTCTCCATCCGGGACGCCGCGGTGCTCGGCTCGCGCATGCGGTTCCGCGCGGTGATGATGACGAGCTTCGCCTTCATCCTGGGCCTGGTGCCGCTGATCACGGCGACGGGGGCCGCGGCCCTCTCCCGCCAGGCGGTGGGCTTGCCGGTGTTTGGCGGCATGCTGGCGGCGTCGGTCATCGGCATCTTCATGATCCCGATGCTTTATGTGGTGTTCCAGTCGCTGCGGGAGCGGGTGAAGGGCTGGTTCGGCAAGCGCGAGGCGGAGCCGGCGAAGGCGCATTGAGGCGGGGGGAGCGGCCAAGACCCGCCCGCCTTCCCAGACCCATCCGGCCGCAAAGCGGCCGGCGCCGCCCAACCGACCGATGGGCACGGCGCATCAGCAGCGCGGCGAAGCCAAGGCGGCGGAGCCGCCGCCCGGCGTCTGAGGGCGTTAGAAGACCCATCCGGCCGCAATGCGGCCGGCGCCGCCCAACTGCCCGGATGGCCCAGCGCACCAGTGGCGCGGCGAAGCCAAGCGCGCGGAGCGCGCGCCCGGCGTCTGAGGGCATCAAATAGGCGTTTCTTCCCGCTTCTCGGCGAGGTCGCTCCATTCCGGCCATTTCTTGCGCACCACCGGGCTGTCCGGCGCATAGGCATGGCAGGTGCCGAGCAGGGCGGGCCGCCGGCGGGGCGCGCCGGCCGCTTCGGCCTGGCGCTGGGCCGCCTGGCGGCGGGAGCGCAGCGGCCACATGGTCTGGAAGGCGACGGTGCCCATCTGCGCCAGCACCTCGCGCAGATGGGTGCAGCCCAGCACGCCGCCGACGCGCTCATTCACCGCGCGGTTGAAGCCGGGGCCGATGGTCAGGCCCGCCAGCTTGCCGAAGGCCGGCGTCGCGCCGGTGCAGACGGCGAAGGGCGTGTGGTCCGAGGCCGCCTCGCAGGCGATGATCAGCATCTCCTCGTTGATCGTCATGCGGATCCACATGCCATGGATCGGGTCGCCGGGGCCGACCTGGCCGCGGTGCTCGGAGGGGAAGCCGTAGGTCTTGGTGTCCGTCAGGTGGGCCTCGATGTCCACGAGGCCGTCCTCCCGCACATAGCCGCGCAGCTGGATGTCGCGCAGGTGTTCGAGCTTGCGGGGGGCGGGGGCGGAGAGGGGCATGCGCCAGAGATAGGGGTTTGATGCGCCGCCGCAAAGGCCGGGGCCCAGGGTGGGGTACGCCGAGTTGGGATACTCCGAGTCTGGCGACACCGCCCGCCCCGTGGTAGCGCCCCCTCATCCGCATTGACCGAAGGCGATCCCATGTCCGACCAACCCCAGCCCCCCGCCAATGGCAGCTCCGGCCAGGAGGCGCTGCCCATCGTGCTCAACATCCAGTTCACGAAGGACCTCTCCTTCGAGGTGCCCGGCGCCCCCGGCATCTTCGCGACGCTGCGCGAGCAGCCGCGGGTGGACCTCGCGCTGGACGTCCAGGCCCGCCCGATCCAGGAGGGCGAGAACGTCTTCGAGGTGTCGCTGATGATCCGCGCCGATGCGAAGGTGGGCGAGACGCCCTGCTTCATCGCCGAGCTCACCTATTGCGGCATCTTCACCCTGAACGTGCCGCAGGAGCATCTGGAGCCGGTGCTGCTGGTGGAATGCCCGCGCCTGCTCTTCCCCTTCGCCCGCAACATCCTGGCGGATGTCACGCGCGAGGGCGGCTTCCCGCCGGTGATGCTGAACCCGATCGACTTCGTGCAGCTCTGGCAGAATCGCCGCGCCCAGCCGGTCGGCACGGCCTGAGCCCGGCGGCCGGGGGAGGGCTGCTCCCCCGGCGCTTTCATGCGCAAACATTAAAAATCTACCACCGCAGCTTTAAATTTTGCTGCAATCCACACGCTGGGCTTGCATTCTATGCAACCCTTTCTCTCTAATTGAGGCGCCGGTTCCCAAAAGGTTCACCGAATGGCCTCCGCCCGCGTTTCCTTCCCGTACCCGGCCATTCGCCAACCCGGCGCGGGCCATCCTGTCGCCCTTCCGCTCTCCCCCCCGCATCTCGCCGGCGGCGAGCTTGATCGCCTCCGCCTCTCGCTCGAATCCGGCTGGCTGGCCCCCGCCGGGCCCGAGCTGGTCGCCTTCGAGGCCGAGATCGCCGAGGTGGCGCGCCTGCCGCATGCGCTCGCCACCAGCTCCGGCACGGCGGCGCTGCATCTGGGCTTCCGCCTGCTCGGCGTGCAGCCGGGCGACGAGGTCTGGGCGCCCTCCCTCACCTTCGTCGCCACCGTCGCACCCGCCGTGCAGATGGGCGCGATCCCCCGCTTCCTCGACGTGGACCCCACCTCCTGGACGCTTGATCCCCATCTGCTGCGCGAGGAGCTGGCCGCCGCCGCGCGCCGTGGCCGCCTGCCGCGCTGCGTGGTCCCGGCCGATCTCTACGGCCAGCCGGCCGACATGGCCGCGATCCGCGAAGCCTGTGACGCCTGGGGCGTGCCCATCCTTTCCGACAGCGCCTGCTCGCTCGGCGCCATGCAGCATGGCCGCCCGGCCGGGCATGGCGCGCGGCTGGTGGCGCTCAGCTTCAACGGCAACAAGATCGTCACCGCGGGTGGCGGCGGCGCGCTGCTCTCGGCCGATGCGGGGCTGATCGCCCAGGCGCGCGCGCTGGCCACCCAGGCGAAGGAGCCGGCGGTCCATTACCAGCACGAGACGACGGGCTTCAACTACGCCATGAGCTCCCTGCTGGCCGCCGTCGGCCGCGCCCAATTGCCGAGCCTGGCCGAGCGGGTGACGACGCGCCGCGCCATCTTCGGGCGCTACGCCAAGGCGCTGGGGCACCTGCCCGGCCTTTCCTTCATGCCCGAGCCGGCCTGGGCGCAATCCTCGCGCTGGCTCACCGCCCTGCTGGTGGACCCGCAGGCCTTCGGCACGGACCGCGAGGCGCTGCGCCGGGCACTCGCCGAGGACGGGATCGAGAGCCGCCCGGTCTGGAAGCCGCTGCACCTCCAGCCCGCCTTCCGGGACGCGCCCGTGGTGGGTGGCCGCGTGGCGGCGGCGCTGTTCGAGCAGGGGCTCTGCCTGCCCTCCGGCAGTGGGATGAGCCCGGCCGACCAGGCCCGCGTCATCGGCCGCATCCAAGCCCTGCACCAGCGCTGACGGGGCGTCTTGGCGCGCATCCTCTACCTGCACCAGCATTTCTCGACCCCCGCCGGCGCCACCGCCACGCGCAGCCACGCCTTCGCCCGCGCGCTCGCCCAGGCCGGGCATGCGGTCACACTCGCCTGCGGGCAGTGGCAGGGGGCGGTGACCGGCCTCGGCGGCGCCTTCCGGCGCGGCGAGCGCACCGGCCGCGTCGGCGGTTTCGAGGTGGTGGAATGGGCCATCCCCTGCGGCAATGCGGCGGGCGAGGCGGCGCGGATCGCTGCCTTCCTGCGCTATGCGGCGCGCGCCACCCGGCTGGCGCTGCGGCCGGGGTGGGATCTGGTGATCGCCAGCTCCACCCCGCTCAGCGTGGTGCTGCCCGCGCTGCTGGCCCGCCAGGCGCGCGACACGCCCTTCCTCTTCGAGATCCGCGACCCCTGGCCCGAACTCCCCGCCGCCCTGGGGCTGCGGCGCCCGCTGCTGTTGCGCGGCATGGAGCATCTGGCCCGCGCCGCCTGCCGGCAGGCCGCCGCCGTGGTGGCGCTCACCGAGGGCATGGCCGAAACGGCACGCGCCCGGGGCACCCCGCCCGAGCGGCTGCACGTCATCGGCCAGGGCTGCGACCTGGACCTGTTTGGCCCGCAGATCCGCCCCTGGCGCCCGGATGCGGCCGGCCCCGGCGAGATGCTGGCCGTCTATGCCGGCGCGCATGGCCGCGCCAACGGGCTGCACCAACTGATCGAGGCGGCGACCCTGCTGCGGGACGAGCGGCGCGTCCGCCTGCTGCTGGTGGGCGAGGGCAGCGAGAAGCCGGCCCTGATGGCCGAGGCCACGGCGCGCGGCCTCGGCAACCTCACCTTCCTCGATCCCATGCCCAAGCCGGAGTTGGCACGCCTGCTGGCGGGCAGTCAGGTCGGGCTGCTCTGCCTCGCCCCCGTGCCCGCCTTCGCGGAATGGACGGCGCCCAACAAGCTGATGGACTACCTGGCCGCCGGACGGCCGGTGCTCTCCAACGTGCCGGGCGAGGCCGAGCGGCTGCTGGCGGCGGGCGATTGCGGCGAGACGCATGCGGAGCCCGCGGCGCTGGCCGCCGCCCTGACCCGCCTCGCGCAGGAGCCCGCGCGGCGCGAGGCGATGGGCCAGGCCGCGCGCCGCCTGGCCGAGCGGCGGCACGACCGCCGCCTGCTCGCCGCCCGCTTCGTGGCGGCGGTGGAGGGCGCGCTGGCCGCGGCCCCCGCCCGGGCGCTCGCGTGATCCTGCTGCTCTCCGCCGCGCATCCCAGCGACGACATGCGCGTCGTCCGCAAGGAGGGCGAGAGCCTGGCGGCGGCGGGCTTCGCGGTCACGCATCTCTCGCCCGAACCGGCGCGCCCGATCGGCCCCGTCACGGTGGAGGTGGTGCCGCGCACCTCCCGCCGACGGCGCTGGTGGGCACTTTACGCGCGCGCCGTGGCGCTGCGCCCCCGCGCGATCCACGCCTCCGAGCCCGATGCCTGGGTGGTGGCCTGGCTCGCGGCCCGGCGCACGGGCGCGCGCTTCGTGCTGGATGTGCATGAGCACTACCCCTCGCGCCTCGATGCGCGGCTGCCCGGCCCACTGCGGCCCTTGGCGCGTCGTGCGATCCGGCTGGTGATGCGGGCGATGGGCCGTCGCGCCGATGCGGTGGTGCTGGCGAAGGATGGTCTGGCCGAGGATTTCCCCGGCGCGCGCTGCGTGGCGGTGCGCAACCATGCGCTGGTGCCGGTGGGCCTGCCGCGCCGCCGGCACGGCCCCGGGCCGCTCACGCTGCTGCATCTGGGCGCCATCGGCGTGGCGCGCGGCTGGCCCGTGCTGCTGGAGGCGCTGGCACTGTGCCCGCAAGGCACGCGGCTCCTGGTCATCGGCCGCTTCACCGATGGCAGCGAGGCCGCCTTCCACGCCGCGGCGGCCGCGCGCGGCCTGACGGGCCGCATCACCTGCACCGGCTGGCTGCCGGCCGAGGCGGCGCTGGCCCGCGCGGCCATGGCCGACATCAACCTGGTGCTGTTCCAGCCGGGCGAGGAAAATCATCGCCTGGCCCTGCCGCACAAGCTGTTCGACGGCATGGCGCTCGGCCTGCCCGTCATCGCGCCGCGCTTCGCGACGGGCGTGGCGGGGATCGTGGAGGAGAGTGGCTGCGGGCTGCTGGTGGATGTGACGGACCCCGCCGCCATTGCCGCCGCCGTGGTCGAACTCGAAGACCCCGCGCGCCGCGCCGCCTTGGGCGCGGCCGGCTGGGACGCGGCGCGCGGCGCCTGGGGCTGGCCGGGCGAGGCGGAGCGGCTGGTCGCGCTCTACCGCGAATTGCTGGCCTAGGCGTTCCGGCGCTTGAGGGCGAGGCGCCTGGCGGCCTCGCCCGTCGCGCGGCTGGCCAGGATGTCGCGCACCTCGGCGGGCCAGGGTGTCACGCGACGGATGCCGAGGTCCACGCAGAGGTAGAGCACCTCATGCTCCGAGGCGGTCCAGCCTTCGGTGAAATGGAACATGCGGTGCTTCACCAGCAGGCGCTTCTCGTCGCTGGCCAGCACGGTGCTTTCCGCGCCGATCGGCATCGCCTCGGTCATCTCGCGCTGGTAGTCGAGCCAGGCCTCGGCCGCGAAGGTGCCGAGGCCGCCCTTCTTCAACGACGTACCGAGGCCCAGATGCGGCCAGAGCCGGTCGGTCTGCAAATCATAGGCGACGAGGTAGTAGCCCATGTTCAGGTGGCGATAGCCATCCACCCATTCGCGCTTCACCGCGACGAGCGGCGTGTCCCACCGGAACCAGCCACCCTCGAAGCCTGGCGCCGGACCATCTTCAACGAAGGGCATTCAGCACTCCCAACCGACCAGACCAGAAGAGCAGAATCATAACTGCCCCCCAAGGATCCGGGCCGAATAGGCCCGGCGGAAAGCTTCAGCTTTCCGAAGCCAAGCGCGCGGATGCGCGCGCCCGGCGTCTGAGGGCATAAACTCAGTGAATATCGTCGGACTTGCTCAGCGCCTCGCGCAGCTTGCCGATGTCGAAATCCGGGCGCTTCGCCATCTCCAGGATGACGGCCTCCTTGCGGCTCAGCAGGTCGATCGCCCCCAGCAGGCCCTTCACCGCCTCGGCCGGGATGGTGACGGCGCCGTGGCGGTCGGCATGCACCACCTCGTCATGCTGCACCTGCATGCCATGCACCGTGACCGGCCGGCCCCAATCCACCACATGCACATAGGCATGGCTCGGGTTGATGATGCCGAGGAGCTGGAAGTCGGATGCCACCATGTCGAGGTCGCGAATCGAGCCGTTGGTGACGCAGCCCAGCGCCTTCAGCCCCTTGTGCACATTGGTGTTCACCTCGCCCCAGAAGGCGCCCGTGCCCGGCACGTCGTCCAGGTCCTGGAGGACCACCACGGTCGGCATGTCGGCATTCGCGACGTACTCGTACCAGCCGATGCGCGAGGCGCGGTCGGCCTCCTTCGTGCGGCCCGAGGGGAATTGCGCGCGGATGGTGCCGACGCGGGCGGGGCCGCAGATCGGCTTCATCGTGGGGTGCGCGCAATCGAAGGTGCGGACCGTGAAGCCATGGCCGCGCCGCGCCGGGACGACGAGTTCGAGCGCGTTGCAGATGGTGGGGGTGTCCCAGGCGCAGAGCGCGTCGAGATCGGCTTGGGTATAGGGGCGCGTAACCATGTGTTTCCTCCTGGCGTTGGGTGCAGTGTCGGGCGCTCTGGCGCGCGCGTCAAACCACGGGGGTTACGGATTCATGATGCGATGGACAGGGCGCGCAAAGCGTTAGAGCTTGCCCGCATGCGCGCGCTTCTCCTCCTGCTGCTGATGCTGCCGGGCCTCGCCGCCGCGCAGACCGGCCGCTTCAACTCCGCCGGCACGCCCAATCTCGGCGCGCCGGAAGAGGCAATGATCCCCGAGCTCGCCGCCAAGCAGGACCGGCTGGAGGAGCTGGGCTGGATGATCCGCGGCCAGGCCACCTTCATCCTCCAGGGCAATGCCGGCTTCCGCTCGCCCTACCAGGGGGCCGGCAGCCTCCTGCCCGCGCCCCAGGCGCGCAACACCCTCTCGACCGACCTCGTGCTCGGCCGCCGGCTCTGGCACGGGGCGGAGGTGATCGTGAACGCCTCGGTCACGCGCGGATTCGGCCTCTCCAACTCCACGGGTGTGGCGAGCTTCCCGAATGGCGAGGCCTTCCGCCTCGGCAGCAGCGACCCCGTGCTCTCCTTCCCGCGCATCTTCCTGCGGCAAACCATCGCGCTCTCGGAAGACATGGTCCCGCCCGACAATGACCCGCTGCGCTTCACCGCGCCGCTCCCGCGCGAGCGCCTGACCATCACGCTCGGCAAATTCGCCGTCTGGGACATCTTCGACGACAATCGCTACGCGCATGACGCGCGCACGCAGTTCATGTCCTGGGCGCTGGTGGGCGGCGGCGCCTTCGACTACGCGGCGGATGCGCGCGGCTATACGGAAGGGCTCGCCGTCGAATGGGAGAACGGCACATGGGCGGTGCGCGGCGGCGCCTTCCGCGTGGCGCGCCAGGTGAACGGCCTGTTTCTCGACCCCTCCATCACGCGCGGCTTCCAGCTCATCGCCTCGCTGGAGCGCTTCTGGAAGCTGGGCGAACGGGAGGGCGCGCTGCGGCTGATCTACGGCTATTCCCGCGCCCGGCAATCCCGCTGGAACGAGCTGTTCAGCAACGGCTTCCAGACCTTCGACATCAATCCCTATGGCTACCGTGCGAAGAACAACGCGACGCTGTCCTTCGACCAGGAGATCACGCAGGATTTCGGCATCTTCGCCCGCGCCTCCTGGAATGACGGGCAGACGCAGAACTGGATGTTCACCGAGATGGACCGCGCCATCAGCTTCGGCGGTGCGCTGACGGGCAACCACTGGGGCCGGCCCGCTGATACGATCGGGCTTGGCACCAATATCGGCTTCATCAGCGGCGGGCGGCGGCGCTATCTGGAGGATGGCGGCATCGGCTTCATCACCGGCGACGGCCGCCTGAACTACAGCCCCGAATGGCTGACCGAGGCCTATTACGATGCGCGCCTCGCCCCCGGCCTGCATGGCGCGCTCGGCTATGCCCTGGTGGTGAACCCGGCCTACAATGCCGATCGTGGTCCCGTCTCCATCTTCACCGCCCGGATGCGCGTCGCCTTCTGACCGAGCCGCGCTGTTCGCGGCCGAGCCGCGCTTCGCGGCGATCGAGGAACGCGCGGGCCCGCTGCCCTGGCGCTCACGCCCGCGCGGCTTCGCGGGGCTGCTTCGCACCATCTGCGGCCAGCAGATCAGCAATCAGGCGGCCGGCGCCATCTGGCGGCGGCTTTCGGCCCTGCCCGGCGCGCTGACGCCGGATGGGCTGCTCGCGATGGAGGATGCGACGCTCTGCGGCATGGCCGGCCTCTCGCGCCCCAAGGCGGCGCATGCGCGCAGCCTGGCCACCGCCTGCCTCGACGGCACGCTCGATTTCGACCGCCTGGCCACCCTGCCCGATACCGCGGCGGTGGCGATGCTGAGCGCCGTTCGCGGCCTTGGCCCCTGGACGGCCGAGGTGCATCTGATCTTCGCGGAAGGGCGCACGGACATCTTCCCCTCCGGCGACATCGCGCTGGCCAATTCCGCGCGTCACCTCCTCGCGCTGGAGGCACGGCCCGCGCCGAAAGCCCTGGCCAAAATGGCCGAGGCGTGGTCGCCTGCGCGCGCGCTCGCGGCCCGCCTGCTTTGGCACCATTGGCGACACGAGACCGGCCGCCCGCTGGTCGAGGACCCATGAGGACGCCAACGCCATGACCCTCTCCCGCCGCGCGGCCTTTGCCTGCGCCTTCTGCGCCACCACCCTGGCGCATGCCCCGCAGGCCCAGGAGGCGCCGGCCCGAAACGCGCTCACGCCCGCGCAATCCCTGGCGCGCCTGATGGAGGGCAACCGGCGCTTCGTGGCCGATGCGCCCGCCCCGCCGGGCGACTACGCGACGCGCCGCCAGGCGCTGACGCGCGGCCAGGCGCCCTTCGCCGCCATCCTCGGCTGTGCCGACAGCCGCACCGCGCCAGAATCCCTCTTCCGCGCCACGCTGGGCGAGATCTTCGCCGTGCGCATCGCCGGCAATTCGCTCTACACCGATGGGCTGGGCAGCCTGGAATTCGCCACCAACGCGCTTGGCGTCTCGCTGATCGTGGCGCTCGGGCATGAGCGCTGCGGCGCGGTGGGCGCGGCGATCCAGGTGGCCGAACAGGGCGCGCGGCTGCCCGGGGCGCTGATGTCGGTGATCGAGCCCATCCTTCCCGCCGTCGCGGAAGCGCGGCGCGGCAATCCCACGGATATGCTGGACGCCACGATCCGCATGCATGCGCGCCTCACCGCGCGCCGCCTGCGCGACCAGGCCTCCGCCCTTTCGCCCGCCTTGGCCTCGGGCGCGCTGCGGGTCGAAGCGGCGTATTACGAGCTGGACCGCGGCCAGGTCACCCTTCTCGAAGCCTGAGGCCCGCATGCGCTTCTCCCCTCATATCCTCGCCACGGCCGAGCCCGCCATTCCCGCCGCCCGCGCCTGGGCGGCGCGGTATCGCGGCCAGCGTGGCCCGGCGCTCGATCTCACGCAGGCGGTGCCGGGCTATCCGCCACACCCGGAATTGCTGGCGCGGCTTGGCGAGGCGGCGGGGCAACGCGCGGCGGCCAGCTACGGCCCCATCGCGGGCGACGAGGCCTTGCGCGCGGCGCTCGCGGAGGATGCGAGCGGCTTCTACGGCGCCGCCATCGGCGCGGAGCATGTCGCCATCACCGCCGGCTGCAACCTCGCCTTCGCCATGGCGATGAAGGTTCTGGCCGCGCCGGGCGACAATGTGCTGGTGCCCACCCCCTGGTACTTCAACCACGAGATGGCGCTGACCATGGCCGGCGTCGAAGCCCGCCCCCTGCCCTGCGAGGCCGCGCAGGGCTTCGTGCCGGACGTCGCGCGCGCCGCCACGCTGCTGGACGCACGCACCCGCGCCATCCTCCTCGTCAGCCCCAACAACCCGACCGGCGCGGTCTATCCGGCGGAGGTGATCGCTGACTTCGCCGAACTCGCGCGGCAGCGCGGCATCGCGCTCGTGCTGGACGAGACCTATCGCGACTTCCTGCCCAACACCGTACCGCATCGCCTGTTCAGCGACCCGCAATGGGGCGAGGTGCTGGTGCATCTCTACAGCTTCTCCAAGGCCTATTGCATTCCGGGCCACCGCCTCGGCGCCGTCATCGCGGGCGAGGCATTCCAGCACCAATTGGCCAAGGCGCTCGACACTTTGCAGATCTGTCCGGCGCGTCCGGCGCAACAGGTGCTGGCCTGGGCGATCCCGGCGCTGCGCGACTGGCGCTCGGACAACCGCAAGATCATGCAGGCCCGCGCGAGCGCCTGCCGCGCCGCGCTGAACAGCGACTGGATTGACGCGATGGGGAGCTATTTCGCCTATCTGCGCCTGCCCGATGGCGCACCGGATGCCATGGCGGCGGCCGAATACCTGGCGGCGGAGCAAGGCCTGATGACCCTGCCCGGCCCCTTCTTCGGCCCTGGGCAGGAGCGCCATCTGCGCCTCGCCTTCGCCAATGCGGAGGCCGAGCGCCTGGCGGAACTTCCCGCGCGGCTGGCGGGGTTGGGCTGAGCTCAACCGGGAGATGGGGCCCCTTGCCGGCGAAGAATCGTGATGGGCCCAAAGACCGCTTCCACCGCAAACGCCCTGGCCAAATAGTCGTCCAGCAATGTAACCCCGCTGCTCAAGGCGCTTCGGTTCGGTTCGCGCACCTCATCGAAGCTGCGGTCGCGCATCACCACCTGCACGCGATGCCGCTCCAGATCGGCGATCATGGCGCGTTGCACGGCCTCGGCGTTCTGGACGCCGGGATCATAGTGATGCCAACGGGTCCCCGGCAGCCTGCCGGCCAGGACATTGAAGGCGATGTCGTTGACGAAGATCTTGTCGTGCCGCCCGGTCGCCGAGAGGATGCGCTCATCCGGCGCGGTGGCCGCGGCGACATGGCGCGCGGCGGCCAAGCGGTGCGGCTCGGCGGAAAACACGCGAAAGCCGGGCAGGTCAGGATTCGGGCCTCTTGCGATGCGCCAGGCTGTATCGGCCGCGCCACGGGAGGCCAGCACTCCCTGCAACATGTAGAGGCCCGCAAACAGCGCAAGCAGCGCCGCCCCGCGACGGATCAGAACCGGGACCAGTTGGACCAGCGGCGCCGCCAGCACCGCGCCACTGATCGCGAGCAGGAGCACCGCCGGCACATTGGCCGCGACCATGTGCAGGGGCTCGGTCCTTACCAGCCCCTTGGTGAAGAGCATGACGGTCGCACCCGCCAGAAGCAGCAGCGCCACGGCACGCGGATCGCGCGCGACGTTCCAGCGCAGCTCCCAAGCAAGGCGCGTCAGCGCCAGGGTGGCGGCGACCAGGGCTGGCAAGGCAAGGTAGACCAGCGCCTGCAGGGGCTGCCGCGCGATCACCTGCCAGGTGGCGAAGGGCAAGTCCCGCATCGCGATGTAGTTGCCGGTGTTGTAGGTGAGAATGTCGCTGATCGCCGGGCCGAGGATGCCCATCGCCCATAATCCCGCCAGCGTCCCACCGAGGACCAGGGCCAGCATGGCGGTGTTGGCCAACAGGATGCGCCCGATCTCCCCGCCATCCAGCCACCGCGCCTGGCGCTGCAAAGCCAGGATCGCCAGCGTCGGGATGCCGACCCCAAGGAGCACCTTCGGCATCAGGTCGTAGCGCGTCAGCAGCAGGGCCGCCAGCAGCCATGCGGCGGGCCAGCAGGGTGTGAGGCCGCGTCCCTCGACCAGCCGGTTTTGCAGCACCATCACCAGGCACAGCACGATCAGGATCGAGGGATTGATGGGCCAGAGCTCGGAACGCGTGGTCAGCAGCAGCAGGAGCACGGCCATTGTTCCCACCGCGGCCCAGGCGCGCGGCGCGAGCGGGCGCAGGAGCAACCAGGCGGCCAGAACAATTCCCGCCATCTGCGCGGCGTCGAGCCATCGCGCGGCGAGGCTGTCCACCCCCGCTGCGGCCAGCACGCCAGCCAGCAGGAAAAACTGTGCCGGGCCGTAATTCGCGTAGAAGTCGCGAGACGGGAGCTCTCCATGCAAGACCCGGAAGGCGCCCGTCAGGATCAGGCCCTCATCATAGACACCCAGCGTTCGCGAAGAACCAATCAGAAATACACAGAATACAATACAAAATAATGCCAATAATCCAACCAGTCTGATGGAGTACCCTCGCATCATGGCCGTTCATCTCCGAATATACTGAGCCCGACAAAATGCTCATAGATTCGGCAAATTTATACTATAACTAAATGCCAATGCAATACTATAACATGAAACTATGGAGATTTTCCGATGATCGGGCGCTTTCCGGTCAATTCCAGCGAGTTGCTGGACATTGCCACCCGGGTTGAAGGGGCCTGGCTGAGCAGGGTGCAGGGAGCGTGAAAGCCACGCAGGCTCTCACGCCCGCCGGGGAGCCCGAGGGGCGGCGCCCCTCGGTCCCGCGTCCTCAGAGCGGCGGCGCCGCGTCGAAGCCGTTGGCCAGCACGCCCCGCGGCTTCACCATGTCATAGGGCCCGCGCGGCAGGTATTGCGCCGTCCCTGGCTCGGCCTGGACCACGCCGTCGCGCATCACGATTTCGCCGCGCCGGATGGTCATGACCGGCCAGCCCGTCACCTCCATCCCCTCATAGGGCGTGTAGTCAATGGCGTGCTGCATCAGCGCATTGGTGATGGTGCGCTTGGCCTTCGGGTCCCAGAGCGCCAGGTCCGCATCGGCGCCGATCGCGATGCTGCCCTTGCGCGGGGCAAGCCCCATCAGCCGCGCCGGGTTGGTCGCCGTCAGCCGCACGAAGTCATCGAGCGTGATGCGCCCCTTGGAGACACCCTCGCTGAACAGGATGGGCAGACGGGCGGTGAGGCCGGGAATGCCGTTCGGAATGTCCCGGAATGTGGCGTCGCGGCCGTTCTGCGCCTTGCCCTTGTCGCCCGCGAAGCTGAAGGCGCAATGGTCGGAGGAGACGACGTCCAGCACGCCGCGCCGGATCATGTCCCAGATGCGCGCATGCTCCTCCTGGTCGCGCGGCGCCGGGCTGCACATGAATTTCGCGCCCTCGAAGCCCCCATCTTTGTCCATGGGCTGGTCCATCTGGTCCGCGGTGAGCGCCACATATTGCGGGCAGGTCTCGCCCCACACCTTCACGCCGCGAGTCTGCGCGCGCGCAATCTCCTCCGCCGCTTCCGCGCAACTCACATGGAAGACCTGGATCGGCTGGTCCACCAGCTCCGCCAGCGCGATGGCGCGGTGCGTGGCCTCGCGCTCCACCACCGGCGGGCGGGACCAGGCGTGGTATTTCGGCGCGGTCAGCCCGGCGGCCAGCAGCGCTTCGGTGCGCCAGTTGATCGCGGCGTAATTCTCGCAATGCACGGTGACCAGGCAGCCATGCTTGCGCGCGGTGACCAGCACCTTGATGAAATCGGCGTCGCTGACATGCAGCGGCTCATAGGTGAGGAACACCTTCAGGCTGCGCACGCCCTGCGCCACGAGCTGCGGGATCTCGCGCTCCAGCACTTCGTCGGTCGCATCGCTGATGATCTGGTGGAAGGCGTAGTCCACCATGCCCTTCGCCGCCCGCGCCGAGGAATCGGCGAAGCGCCCGAGCACGCCATGCCCCTTCCATTGCGGGATGAAGCAGACGACGGAGGTGGTGCCGCCCGCGAAGGCCGCGCGGCTGGCGCTCTCGAAGCTTTCCTCGCTCACGCCGCGCGGCGAGGGCTCCTCGATGTGGCAATGGCTGTCCACGCCGCCGGGCAGCACCAGCAGGCCCGCCGCATTCACGCTGGCGCCGCCCGCCGGCAATTGTTCGGCCAGCGCCACGATGCGCCCGCCCTTCACGCCGATGTCGCAGCGCGTCGTGCCAAAGCCCGTCGCCACCTCGCCGCCGCGCACCACCAGATCGTAATCCGCCATTCCGCCTTGCCTCCGATTGCGGGGGCAGCATGGGCCGGGGAATTGATCCGGCGCAAGGACAGGGGGGTGCCACGCGCGCCACCCTTCCCGCCATGGACACCCTCGCCCGCCCCGCCCCGCCGATCGCCCTCTCCGCCAACCTGCCGCGCTACACCAGCTATCCCACGGCGCCGCATTTCGGCCCGATGGAGGAGGCGCTCTACCGCGAATGGCTCACCGCCATGCCGGCGGGCGCGGCGCTCTCGCTCTACGTCCATATCCCCTTCTGCCATGAGCTCTGCTGGTATTGCGGCTGCCACACCTCGGTGACGCGCAATGAGGCCCGCATCGCCCGCTACGCGGCGGCCCTGGAGCAGGAGGCCGGGACGCTGGCCCGCGCCCTGCCCGCCGATGGTCTGGTGCAGCACCTGCATCTCGGCGGCGGCACGCCGAGTGCGCTGGGCGGCGCGCGCCTCACGCGCCTCATGGGCCGGCTGCGCGCCCTCTTCCCCTTCGCGCCCCAGGCCGAGCTCTCGGTCGAGCTCGACCCCCGCACCCTGACGCAGGAGGTGGTGGATGCGCTGGCGACAGCCGGCTTCAACCGCGCATCGCTCGGCCTGCAGGACGCGAACCCCGAGGTGCAGGAGCGCATGGGCCGCGTCCAGCCGGCCGAGATGGTGGCGGCCGCCGTGACGCGGCTGCGCGCGGCCGGCATCGGCCGCATCAACCTCGACATGATGTACGGCCTGCCCGGCCAGGATTGCGACCATGTGCGCGCCACCGCGCAGCTGGCGGCGGAACTGGGCGCCGACCGCGTGGCCGTCTTCGGCTATGCCCATGTGCCCTGGATGAAGCCCTCGCAAAAGGCGATCCACCCGGAGGATCTGCCCGGCCCCGAGGCCCGGCTCGAACAGGCGGAATGCGCGGCGGCGGCGCTGCGCGCGGCGGGCTTCGTCAGCATCGGCCTCGACCATTTCGCGCGGCCCGGGGACAGCATGGCCCGCGCCAGCAAGGATGGTCGCCTGCGCCGCAACTTCCAGGGCTACACCACCGACCAGGCCGAATACCTGCTGGAGATCGGCGCCTCCTCCATCGGCGCCACGCCGCGGGGCTATGCGCAGAACCTCCCCGATGAGCGCGGCTATGTCGCGGCCGTCGAGGCCGGCCGCCTGCCCATCGCGCGCGGCCTGACGCTGACGGCGGAGGACATCGCCCGCCGCACCGCCATCGAGCGCGTGATGTGCGACCTGGCGCTCGACCTTGACGCGCTGCCGCCCGCGGTGCTCGCCACGGCCCGACCCGGGCTGGAGGCGCTGGAGGCGCAGGGCCTGGTGCGGCTGACCCCCGCCTGGCTCACCGTGCCGGAGGAATCACGGCCCTTCCTGCGCCATGTGGCCGCCTGCTTCGACGCCTATCTGGGCCAGGGCAAGGGGCGGCACAGCGCCGCCGTGTGACTTTGCCGAGAGGATGATTCACCGCTTCGGCGGATCATGCCCTAACCCTGCAGGAACGGGTTGCTCCGCCGCTCCGTCCCGAAATCAGAGCCCGGGCCATGGCCGCAGACGAAGGCGATGTCATCGCCGAGCGGCAGCAGCTTGGTCGTGATCGCGTTGATCAGCGCGTCATGGTCGCCATAGGGGAAGTCGGTGCGCCCGATCGAGCCCTGGAACAGCACATCGCCCACGAAGGCCACGCGCAGCGCCGGGCTCACATAGACCAGGCTGCCCGGCGAATGGCCGGGGCAATGCAGCACGTCGAAGGCCTCGCCCGCGATGGTGATGCTCTCGCCCTCCTCCAGCCAGCGGTCGGGCACGAGGTTGCGGGCGCCTCGGATGTCATAGGCGCGGCCCTGCTGCTCGAGGTGGTCGAGCAGGATTGCGTCCGCCTGGTGCGGGCCGGTGACGGGAATGTTGGTCTTCTCCCGCAGCTCATCCGCGCCGCCGGCGTGATCAATATGGCCATGCGTCAGCAGGATCTGCGTCAGCGTGACGCCGCGCGCGGCAATCTCCGCCTCGATCCGCGCGACATCGCCGCCGGGATCAATCACGGTGGCTTCCAGGCTCTGGTCGTCCCAGACCAGCACGCAATTCTGCTGGAAGGGCGTCACGGGGATGATGCTGGCCTTGATCGGCATGGGCGGGGCTCCTGGCTGGCGCGCCTGTATCACCCGGGCAGCCGGGCCACAATTCACCCGGGCAGCCGAGCCACCACCCTCAACCCCCCGCCCTCCCGATTGGCCAGCGTCACGTCGCCGCCATGCGCGCGCAGGATGCTGCGCGCGATGGTGAGGCCGAGGCCGGTGCCGCCGGTTTCGCGGTTGCGGCTGGCCTCGATGCGGCGGAAGGGCTGGAACACGGCATCCTGCTCGCTCTCGGGGATGCCGGGGCCGTCATCATCCAGGATCAGCACCGCGCCGCGATCGCGCTGCTCCAGCGTCAGCCGCGCGGCATCGCCATATTTCAGCGCATTGCCGACAAGGTTCGCCAGTGCCCGCTTCATCGAGACCGGCCGCAATTGCAGCACCAGATGCTCCGGCCCCGCATAGGCGATGCGCGCGGCATGCTCGGGCGCCGCATCCCCCGCCTCATCCAGCACGGTGCGCACGAGGCTGGCGAGGTCCACCGCACCCGCCGGCTCATTCGCCGCATCATCGCGCGCGAAGGTGAGGGTGGCCGCGATCATCGCCTCCATCTCGGCGAGGTCGGCCAGCATCTTCGCGCGCTGGTCGTCATCCTCCAGGAATTCGGCGCGCAGGCGCAGGCGCGTGATGGGCGTGCGCAGATCATGGCTGATGGCCGCCAGCATCTGCGTCCTATCAGCCACGAAGCGGCGGATATTGCTCGCCATGGTGTTGAAGGCGGCCGCCGCGGTCGCGACCTCGCGCGGGCCGTTCTCCGGCAAAGGCGGCGCGTTCACGCCGCGGCCCAGGCGCTCGGCGGCGGCGGCCAGGTCCGTCACCGGGCGCGTCAGGCGGCGCACGGCCCACCAGGTCATCAGCGCGGCGGCGAGCGACATGGCCAGGAAGGCGACGAGGAAATTGTCGGAATGCCAGGGCCGCGGCGCCGGCATCCGGATGGTGAGGTTCAGCCAGCCCTGATCCGGGAAGCGCATGGAGACGGCGAAGCTGCTGCGGCCGAGCGCCCCCGACTGCACCTCGATGGGCCGGAAGCGGCGGGGCGGCGGCGGCAGGCCCCCGCCGTCCAGCCGGAGGCCCGGCAGCGCACGCTGCGGGCCTTCGCCTTCCACGCGCGGCCGCGGCGGAGGTGGCGGCGGCACGGCATCCAGGCGGAACCAATGCGCCAGCGGCAGCGGCACATGCGGCAGGCCCGGCGGCATGGTCGAATGCGGGTCATAGGTCACGACCAGGGTGGCCGGCAGGTCGGCCTCGGCGAGGATGGCCGGCCGGCGCTCCGGCGGCGCCGTCACCAGCGCGCGCCACAGCGCGAAGGTGCGCAGCGCCGTCTCCCGCGCCTCGGCCGCGCGCTGCAGTTCCACACGGTCGAAGGCATGGATGGTCAGGCCCACGGCCTGCACCACCATCAGGCCCAGGATCAGGACCAGCGCGGTGCGGCCGGCCAGGCTGCCCGGCCAGAACCGCCTCATCGGGGGGCGCGCCTCATTCCGCCGCGCGCTCGGCCGAACTTTCCCCGCGCTCCACCGTGGCCGAGAGCACATAGCCGCCGCCGCGCACGGTCTTGATGACCGAGGGGTTGCGCCCGTCATCCTCCAGCTTGCGCCGGAGGCGCGAGACCGCGACGTCAATGGCGCGGTCGAAGGGGCCGGGCTGGCGGTTGTGCAGCAGGTCCATCAGCATGTCCCGCGTCAGCACGCGGTTCGGCCGCTCCAACAGCGTGGTCAGCAGCTCGTATTCGCCGCCGGTCAGCGGCACCTCGGCCCCCTGCGGATTGAGCAGGCGGCGGCGCGCCGGCTCCAGCAGCCAGCCGGCGAAGCGGATCTGCGCGCTGGCATCCTCGCTGTTCTGGGCCTGCGCCTGCGCGCCCTCGGCGCGGCGCAGCACGGCGCGGATGCGGGCCAGCAATTCGCGGGGGTTGAAGGGCTTGGCCATGTAGTCATCGGCGCCCAGCTCGAGGCCCACGATGCGGTCCGTCTCCTCGCCCATCGCCGTCAGCATGACGATGGGGATGTTCGATTGCCCGCGCAGCCAGCGCGCGACGTCCAGGCCGGATTCGCCCGGCAGCATCAGGTCGAGCACGACCAGGCTGTAGCGCGCCAGCGGCCAGACCTTGCGCAACTCACGCGCGTCGCGCGCCAGGGTGACGCGCAGCCCCTGCTTTTCCAGGAACTTCCCGAGAAGCTCACGGATTTCGCGGTCGTCGTCGAGGACAAGGATGTGCGGGGCGGGTTCCATGGACGGGATTGTAACAGGGGGCCCCGTATCGGTCCGTCGCCAATTGTAACAGGGGAGGACCAGCAGGCCCTCAATGCGGAAAGCGTCTGGTCCCGCCATCCACATGGATCACCTGGCCCGTGATGTAATGCGCCAGCGGCGAGGCCAGGAAGGTGGCGAGCACCGCGAGGTCCCGCGCCTCGCCGATATAGCCGACCGGCACCTGGCTCTCGGCCCAGGCGCGGCGCGCCTCCTCGGTCGGCAGGATGCGTTGGTCAATCTGCTCGGAGCGGATGCGCCCGGGCGGGATGGAATTCACGGTGATGCCGTCCCGCCCCAAGGTGCGGCTGAGCGCCTTGGCCCAGATGTGCACGGCGCCGTTGGGGGCATTGGCGGCATTGATCATCCAGGCCTCGTCCTGGCCGGTCAGGTTGATGATGCGGCCGAATTGCTGCGCCTGCATCATCGGCACCAGGGCGTGCGTGATGCGGCGGCCGGCGTGGAAGTTGATCTCCATCGCGTCCATCCAGGCCTCGTCCGAGCCCAGCCCCTCCTGCGGGCGGGAGGAGCCGGCATTGTTCACCAGGATGTCGCAGCGGCCGAAGCGGGCCTGCATCGCGTCGCGGATCCGCTCGCCCGCGTCCTTGGCGGTGAAGTCCTGCTCGATGATCAGGGGCTCCGCATGCGCGGGCAGTTCGGCGGCAAGGCTCTCCAGCAGCGGGCGGCGGCGCGCGAGGATGGCGAGGCGGCAGCCCTCCGCCGCCAATTCCTTGGCGATGGCGCGGCCGAGGCCGGCGGATGCGCCGGTGACCAGCGCCACCTTGCCCTGCAATTGAAGATTCATCTGCGCGCTCCTGGACGAATGGGAGGCTGATTCACGCCTTTGGCGAAGCCGCCAAAGACGATCAGGCTCCAACGAAAAACGCCGCGGAGGTTGCCCTCCGCGGCGCGTTTCGGGAAGGGCGTCCCGCCTTACTCTGCGAGAGCCTTGTCCTTGCCCTTCCGGATGGAGGGAAGCGCCATCAGGATCAGGGCGAAGGCCGCGATGCCCAGCATGGTGGCCGAGATCGGGCGCTGGATGAACACCGCCCAGTCGCCGCGCGAGAGCAGCATGGCGCGGCGCAGGTGCTCCTCCATCATCGGGCCGAGCACGAAGCCGATCAGCAGCGGCGCCGGCTCCAGCTTCAGCTTGGCGCAGAAGTAGCCGAACACCGTGAACAGCACCGTCATGTAGACGTCGAACACGTTGTTGTTCAGCGAATAGACGCCGATGCAGCAGAACACCAGGATGGAGGGGTAGAGGAACTTGTAGGGCACCTGCAGCAGCTTCACCCACATGCCGATCATCGGCAGGTTGATGACGAGCAGCATGAGGTTGCCGAGCCACATGGAGGCGATGAGGCCCCAGAACAGGTCGGGCTGCGCTTCCACCATGCGCGGGCCCGGCTGGATCCCCTGGATGATCAGCGCGCCGACCATCAGCGCCATCACGGCGTTGGAAGGAATGCCCAGCGTCAGCAGCGGGATGAAGCTGGTCTGCGCCGCCGCGTTGTTGGCGGCTTCGGGGCCGGCCACGCCCTCGATCGCGCCCTGGCCGAACATGTGCCGGCCCTTCGACATCTTCCGCTCCATCATGTAGGAGCCGAAGGCCGCGAGCGAGGCGCCGCCGCCCGGCAGGATGCCGAGGAAGCTGCCCACCACCGTGCCACGCAGCACGGACGGCGTGGCGCGCTTCCATTCCTCCTTGGTCAGCCAGAGCGAACCCACCTTCGAGGTCAGCACGGAGCGCGATTCGGGGCGCTCCAGGTTCAGCACGATCTCGGCGATGCCGAACATGCCCATGGCGATGGGAACGAAGCCGATGCCGTCCGACAGTTCAGGGATGCCGAAGGTGAAGCGCTGCTGGCCGGTCTGCACGTCGGTGCCGACGAGGCCGAGCGCGACACCCAGCACCACCATGCCCACCGCCTTGATGATCGAGCCCTGCGCGAGCACGCAGGCGATGATCAACCCCAATAGCATCAGGGAGAAGTAATCGGCGGGTCCGAAGCTCAGGGCCACCTGCGTCAGCAGCGGGCCGGAGGCGGCGACCAGGATGGTGGCGACGGAGCCGGCGAAGAAGGAGCCGATGGCCGCGGTGGCCAGCGCCGCGCCGGCGCGGCCGTTGCGCGCCATCTTGTAGCCTTCGAGCGTGGTGACGACCGAACTCACCTCACCCGGCAGGTTGAGCAGGATGGCCGTCGTCGAACCGCCATACTGCGCGCCGTAGTAGATGCCGGCGAGCATGATGATGGCGGTGGTGGCGGGCAGGCCGAAGGTGATCGGCAGCAGCAGCGAGATCGTCGCCACCGGCCCGATGCCCGGCAGCACGCCGATCGCCGTGCCGATCAGCGCGCCCAGCAGCGCGAAGCTGATGTTCTGCAGGCTGAGGGCCACGCCGAACCCATAGGCCAGGTTGGTGATGAGAAGTTCCATGGTCGCTATCCCCTATCCCGCACTTAGCTCTGCGGCCACAGATTTACGCGGATATCCAGTTCGTAGATGAAGACCCACCAGCACAGGACGAGCAGGAAGACGAGCAGCCCGGCCACGCCCTTGGGCGTATGGGTGCGGTCCGCGAAGACGGAGACCAGGATCAGGCCGGTGAGTGCCGCGAAGAAGCCGGCCTTCTCGAGGAGGAGGCCGAAGAACGCGACGGCGGCGCAGATGATCGCCAAGGGGCGCCACCCGCTGGCATAGGCCATCACGAGCATGCCGACCATGATGCCGACGCCGACGCCATTGTAGGTCTGCCCGAAGAAGGACCAGACGGAGGGAGACAACTTCCACACGACGGCGCCGACCACGATGCCGGCCACCAGGCTGCCCGCGTCAATGCCTGTCCACTTCTCCAGCGGATCCGGGCCGCTCAACAGGCTGGCCAGCAGCACCCACACGCCCAGGCCCGCCAGGATGTAGAACGTCATGGCGGGCATGTAGCCCGGACCCATGCGGCGCGCGGAGCCGAGGTTGTGGTCCTGGTTCAGGTAGAGGCCGACCAGCGCAATCAGGACGAGGAATATGCCTGACGCCAAGTCCTTCGTGTTGATGTTCAGCTTCATAAAGTCGAACTCCTTATCGTCGTGCCGGACCTTCCGGCATTTCGAACAAACTGCCAAGCGCCAAGCGCGCCTGGGATCAAATCTTACGAATCAGTCAGGTTGCGCGCCACTTTCGCGAACCAGCGTCGCCCAGCTCGCGACTTCGGACGTGACAAAAGCCGCATATTCCTCAGGCGAGAATTCGCCCGGCGTGCCCCCGATTTCAGCAAATCTCGCGCGGATTTCCGCGCTGGCCAGGATGGCCCGCACCTCGCGCGAGAGGCGCGCAACCACGGGTTGCGGCATCCGCGCCGGCCCGGAGAGTCCGAACCAGGAGCTGGTGACAAGATCGTAACCCTGCTCGCGCAGAGTCGGCACATCGGGGAAGGCGGGATGGCGCTCCGCGCTGCTCATCGCCACCGCGCGCACGCTGCCCTGGCGGATATGCGAAGCGGCCGAGGGCAGGCTGTCGCTCATCAGCGGCACCTGCCCACCGATGACCGCCGTCATCGCAGGGCCCGCGCCGCGGAAGGGGATGTGGTTGATCTCGCGCCCCAGGATCTGCCCCATGCGGACGATCAGCAGGTGGTTGGAACTGCCGGCGCCGCTGCTCGCCATGTCCAGCCCGCGCGCGCTGGCGCGGTGGATGCGCGCGAAATCCGCCATGTCGGAAATGCCCGCGCGCGGGTTCGCGACGAACACCGAAGGGTTGAGCGTGAGCAGCGCGATATGGCTGAAATCCCGCACCGCGTCATAGCGCACATTCGTGTAGAGCGAGGGCGAGATGCCATGGCTCGCGATGTTCGAGAGCACGAGCGTATAGCCGTCCGGTGCCGCCTGCGCCGCCATCAGGCTGCCCACCGTCGCACCCGCGCCGGGCCGGTTCTCGATGATGATGGGCTGGCCCAGGCGCTCCTGCAGCGGCGTCGCCACCAGGCGCGCGATGAGGTCGGTGGTGCCGCCGGGCGCGAAGGGGACGATGAGGCGGATGGGCTGCGCCGGCCAGGCCTGCGCCAGCGCCGGCATCGGCAACAGGCAAGCGCCCATGAGCGCATGGCGGCGCGTCAGCTTCCCGAACATCCTGCACCCCCGCATTGTGGCCCGATCAAGGCACTTCGTTAACGCGGCTATCGCACGCGTTCCGGGCCATCGCAAGCCGCATAACTGGACAGCCCCCAAGCGCGGAGAGAGGATGCGGCACCGCAGCAAGGCGCAGAACATGCTTACCAACGATCCCGCCACCCGCATCCGCGAACAGGCCGCCAGCCTGGAGCCCCGCCTGATCGAGCTGCGGCGCGACATCCACAGCCACCCCGAGCTGGCCTTCGAGGAGGTGCGCACTGCCGGCATCGTCGCGGCCGAACTCACGCGCATGGGCATCGCGCACCGCACCGGGGTCGGCCGCACCGGCGTCCTCGGCGTGATCGAGGGCGCGCGCCCCGGCCCGACGCTGGCGCTGCGCGCCGACATGGACGCCCTGCCGATCCATGAGGAAACCGGCCTGCCCTTCGCGAGCAAGCTCGATGGCAAGATGCACGCCTGCGGGCATGACATCCACACCGTCACGCTGCTGGGCGCGGCCGAGATCCTGAACGGCCTGCGCGAGAATCTGGCCGGCCGCATCGTGCTCGTCTTCCAGCCGGCGGAGGAGGTGCTGGAAGGTGCCCCCGCCATGATCGCCGATGGCGCGGCCGATGGCGTGGACATGGCAATCGGCTTTCACAACCACCCGGACAAGCCGGTGGGGACCTTCGGCTTCGTGCGCGGCCCCTCGCTCGCCGCCTCCGACCGCTTCGACATCATCCTGCGCGGCAAGTCCGGCCACGCGGCGCACCCCTATGCGGCGGTGGACCCGATCGTGGGGGCGGCGCATCTCATCACCCAGTTGCAGACGGTCGTGAGCCGCGAGCAGAAGCCGCTGCACCCCTGCGTCGTCACGGTCGGCATGTTCCAGGCCGGCACCACCTACAACATCATCCCCGAGCGCGTGCACCTCAAGGGCACCGTGCGCACCCTGCACGCCGAGGCGCGCGACGTGGCGGAGGCCGCGATCCGCCGCCTGGTGGAACACACCGCCGCCGCCATGCGCATGGAGGCCACCATCACCTATCGCCGCATGGTGGCGAGCCTGGTGAATGACGACACCGTGCTGGAACCCGCCATCGCCAGCGTCCGCGCGCATTTCGGCGAGGTGGTGCACGAGGGCACGCCCTCCATGGGCGCCGAGGATTTCGCCGCCTTCGCCGAACGCGCGCCCGCCTTCCATCTCGGTGTCGGCGCCGGCGCGCCGGGGCGCGACGACAAGCTGCACAACGCCAACTACCAGCCCGATGAGCGCTGCATCGCGCTCGGCGTGCAGGCGCTCAGCCGCATCGCCGTGGACATGCTGTCATGAGGATCGCGGAGCTTCCGGCCCCCGAGGTCGCGGCGCGCCTCGCCGAGGGATACGCCGTGCTGCTGCCGATGGGCAGCACCGAGACGCACGGCCCTGGCCTTCCGATGGGCGACTACCTCCTCGCCGAGAGCATGGCGATGCGCATCGCGCGCTCCGCGGGCGAGGCACTGGTGGCGCCGCCCATTCCCTTCGGCGGCGTGGATTTCTTCCGCGGTGTCCCGGGCGGCGTGGCGCTGAGCACGCCCACGCTGACGGCCTTGGTGACGGAGATCCTGGTGGCCCTGCATGAGGGCGGCGCGCGGCGCATCCTCATCATCAACGGCCATGGCGGTAACATCCCGGCCATCGAGGATGCGCAGCGCGCGCTGCGCCGCAGCCACGGCGTCATCATTCCCGTGCTGCATCTCTGGAAGACCGCGGGCGCCTGGCACGTCGAGCTGGGCGGCGCGCCCGATGCGCTGGGCCATGGCGGTGATCCCGTGGCCTCGGTCGCCCTGCATCTCCACCCAGAGCTCTGCCAGGCGGCCCTGCTGCGGATGCGCGCAGCCCCTTCGCCCTTCCTCGGCCTGCCGGTCAGCGGCTTCGGCACCATCCACGCCGAGGGCGTGGATTTCGGCGTGCCCATCGAATTGCCGGAAATCGCGCCCGGTGGCGTGCAGGCCAAGGATCCTTCGGGCGCCAGTGCGGAACTCGGCGCGCGCATCGTGGCGCGCCACGTCGCCGCCGCGACCGCGCTGCTCACCGCGATGAAGGTCCACCCATGAAGATCACCGTCTTCGGCGCCGGCGCCATTGGCAGCCATGTCGCCGCCCGGCTCGCGCAGCAGGGCCGCTCGGAGGTCAGCGTCATCGCGCGCGGCCCGCAGCTCGAAGCCATCCGCGCCCGCGGCATCACCGTCGCGGCGCCGGATGGCAGCTTCAACGCCCGCCTCCGCGCGGAGCAGGACGCCGCGGCGCTCGGCCCGCAGGATGCGGTGATCGTCACCGTAAAGGCGCCGGCGGTCACCAGCGTGGCGGAGGCGATCGGCCCGCTGCTGGGCCCGGACACGCCGGTCGTCTTCGTCATCAACGGCATCCCCTGGTGGTGGGGCGCGAACCTCACCACGCTCGATCCCGGCGGCGTGGTGCGCGCGCGCGTGGGGCTGCCGCGCACGATCGGCGGCGTCGTCTGGTCCGCCTGCACCGTGATCGAGCCCGGCGTGGTGAGGGTGCAGAGTGCATCCAGCCGCGTGATCTTCGGCGAGCTGGACAACAGCATGAGCCCGCGCATCCAGGCGCTGGCGGCGGCGCTGGACGGCCCCGGCATGGGGGGTGTGGCCACCACCGACATCCGCACGGCGATCTGGACCAAGCTGCTCAACAACCTGACCAACGGCCCGATCTGCCTGCTGACGCGGAACGACATGAAGACGACCTTCAGCGACCCGGCCGTTCTGGCTGCCGCCAAGGCCGTGATGCAGGAGGGGCTCGCCATCGCCACGGCCCTCGGCCACCCCGTGCCGGGCGACCCGGAGGCGCAGATCCTGCGTTCGGTCGTGATCGCGCACAAACCCTCGATCCTGCAGGATCTGGAGGCCGGGCGGAGCCTGGAATTCGAGGCGCTGCTCAGCGTGCCGCTGCAACTGGCGCGCGAGGCGGGGGTGGCGACGCCGATGCTGGAATTGCTGGTGGCGCTCGCCCGGCAGGCGGCGCGGGCGGGTTAGCCCGGAGCATGGCGGGCAGGTAGGGCCGCAAAAGAATTTCGCCGGCCGGCCGTTTCGCTCGGAACGCCGCGTCGGGCTGGCGGTTACTGCATGACGCCGAAGACCCTTCCTTCGAAACCCTTGGCGCTTCCGGCTTGGCCATGTGATGGTGATCCCCAGCGGCTGTTGAAGCTGGCTCCGGCAACTTTCATTGCCGGTTCGCCAAGGGGGTTCCGTCTCGTGACAACGCCGCGAAGTTTTCCGATCGTCGGCGTGGGCGCATCCGCGGGCGGCGTTGAGGCGCTGGGCGGCTTTTTCCGCGGAATGCCCGCGAATCCCGGGCTTGCCGTCGTGGTCGTGACGCATCTCAGCCCCTCGCGCGAGAGCTTCCTGCATGAAATCCTTTCTCGCTCGACGCCAATGCCCGTCCTCATCGCCGAGGAGGGGCAATTGGTCGCCATGGACCACGTCTATGTCATGCCGCCCAACACCGTCCTGGAAATGAGCGGCGGGCGCCTCGTCGTTCACCGCGGCATTCACGAGCGCAAGCCGGTTGACCTGTTCTTTGCCTCCCTGGCCGCGGATGTGGGCGAGATGTCAGCCGGGGTGGTGCTCTCCGGCGGCGATGGCGATGGGACGCTGGGGGTCAAGGCGATCAAGGAAGCCGGGGGCATCACCTTCGCGCAGGCCGCGGATGGCTCCGGTCCGCAGCATCCGAGCATGCCGAAAAGCGCGATCTCCACCGGCTTCGTCGATTTCGCCCTCCCCGCCGACGAGATGGGCGCGAAGCTGGCGGAGTTTGTTCGCGGCACCCATGCGGATGAGGGGGTGTTCCCGGCCGAGGGCCCGGACCCGGAGGAGCCCGTCACCGAGATCTACGGCATCCTGAACAAGCACATCGGCCATGACTTCAGTGGCTACAAGACGAAGACCTTTCGGCGGCGCGTCGCGCGGCGCATGCAGGTCAGGCAGATCGCCTCCATCGAGGCCTATGTCGAGCAACTGCAAAAGGACCCGCGCGAAGTGAGCGCCTTGTTTCGGGACCTGCTGATCAATGTCACCGGCTTCTTCCGGGATGACGAAGCCTTCGAAAGCCTGGCACGCCAGGTCGTGCCCAGGCTTTTCGCCAATCGCGGCGCCACGGACACCGTGCGCGTCTGGGTCCCCGCCTGCTCCACGGGCGAGGAGGTCTATTCCCTCGGCATCCTGCTGCGCGAGCATATGAACAAGCTCACCACCGCGCCGCGCGTGCAGATCTTCGCGACGGATATCGACGAGGCGGCGCTGAGCGTCGCGCGCGCGGCCCGCTATCCCGCCGCCCTTCTCGACAGCGTCACCCCGGAACGGCGGGAGCGGTTCTTCGTCCGGGACGGCGTGAGCTACACCGTGGCGAAGGATGTGCGCGAGCTCTGCATCTTCTCCCCCCACAATGTCATTCGGGACCCACCCTTCTCGCGGATCGACCTCGTCTCCTGCCGCAACCTGCTGATCTATTTCGGCGCGGAGGTGCAGGGCCAGGTCATTCCGACCTTCCATTACGCCCTCCGCCCCGAGGGTTACCTCTTCCTGGGCTCGGCGGAAAATGTCAGCCATTTCGAAGAGCTCTTCGCACCGGTCGACAAGAAGCATCGCATCTTCCGCCGCCGCGGGGACAGCCCGCCCGGCCTGCGCCTTCCCGCCCTGGTCACAAAGCTGCGCCCTGGGCTGCTCAGCGAATTGACGCCGCGCAGCCCGGTGGCCGGCGGGCTCGCTCTGCGCCAGGCGGTGGACAGCCAGGTGCTGGACCGCTTCGCGCCACCGCATGTCGTCGTGAATGGCGATGGCGACGTGGTCTATTTTTCCCATCGCACCGGCAAGTATCTGGAGGCGCCCGCAGGCGCACCCACCCGGCAATTCCTGAACATGGTCCGCAAGGGGCTGCGGCTGGACCTCCGCGCCGTGTTTCGCGAAGCGGCGGAATCCAGCCGGCCGGTGCTGCGCGAGGGGCTGGCCGTCACCAATGACGAGGACGGCGTGCAATTCGTCAATCTGACGGTCGAGCGCCTGGCGGATGGCGCCAGCTGCGCTGAAGCGAGGGGACCGCTCTACCTCGTGATCTTCGCCGACCAAGGGTCGGTGCTGAGTCGCGAGGAAGCGATGCAACGCGCCGATGCGAGCCAGGCCGGCACCGCCCAGCAGTTGGAGCGCGAACTCCGCGAAACGCGGGACCGCCTGCAATCCCTGGTGGAGGAATACGAGACCGCGCTGGAGGAATTGAAATCCTCCAACGAGGAGCTGGTTTCCATGAATGAGGAAATGCAGTCCACCAATGAGGAGTTGGAAGCCTCCAAGGAGGAGTTGCAGTCGGTCAACGAGGAATTGCAAACGGTCAATGCCGAATTGATCACCAAGGTGGATGCGTTGAACCGTGCCAATGGGGATCTGGAAAGCCTGTTTGAGACCAGCGATGTCGCGACCGTGTTCCTGGACCGCAATCTGCTGATCCGCAGCTTCACCCCTGCGGTCGCCGCGGTGCTCAACATCCGGCCTGGCGATCGTGGGCGCCCCATCACGGATTTGACCAGCCGGCTGGTTCTGCCCCGCCTCACGGATGATATCGCGGCCGTCTTCCAGGGGCACGCGCCCATCGAGCGGCGGGCGGAGAATGAAGCACGGACGGCAAATTTCCTCGTCCGCCTCGCGGCCTATCACGACAGCAGCAAACGCATCGAAGGGGTCGTCGTCACCTTCATCGACGTGACCAGGAGTGACACGGCGAACCTCGTCCGGGTGGAAGCCCGGCAGCGCGTGCTGATCGCCGAACTGCAGCACCGCACACGCAATCTGCTGCAGATCGTCCAGTCCATCGCGCAGCAAACCCTGGGCAAGGGCAGCTCGCTCGAAGGCTATCTCACGCGCCTCGCGGCACTGGGAAGGGTGCAGTCGCTGATCGGTGGCGCCCTGGATGACCAGATCGAGCTCAGTGAACTTTTGAAGCTCGAAATAGACGCGCTCTCTCCGAGCGGGCAGGAGCGCATCACCATGTCGGGCCCGCGCGTCCTGCTGGGCTTCGAATCGCTCCAGACCCTCTGCCTCGCCGTGCATGAGCTTGCGACCAATGCGGTCAAGCATGGCGCATTGCAGGCTAATGTCGGGCGGCTGGACATCAGCTGGCAGGTCAGAGACGAGACGAACGCCGACCAGCTGCTGCTCCTGGAATGGCGCGAGAGCGGCATGACGGGCCTCACGCCCCCCCTCCGCCGCGGCTTCGGACGCGAGCTGATCGAGCGCGCCCTCGCCTTCACCCTGCGGGCAAGGACCGAGATGCGGTTCGACCCCGGCGGGCTGACCTGCCGCATCGAGCTGCCGCTTCCCGCGCGGCGCGTGGAGGATCTGGCCGATGGCTGACCTTATCGCTGGCCGCGCCTTGGCTGGCCGGCATGTCCTGATCGTCGAGGATCACTACCTCATCGGGGCCAGCCTGCGGGAGGTTCTCACCCAGGCCGGTGCCGAGGTGCTGGGGCCGATCGGTGTCGTGGAGGAGGCACTGTCCTTCGTCGAGGCCGGGGCCCCCCCCATCCATGTGGCGGTGCTGGATGTCTCGCTGCATGGCCAGACGAGCTATCCCGTGGCCGATGCGCTGGCGCGACGGGGGATCCCCTACGTCTTCATGACGGGCTTCGGGGCCGATGCGATGGAAGAGCCCTACCGCCACCAACCGCGATGCGAAAAGCCGGTCAACGAAGCCGCCTTGCTGCGCGCGCTCGTGGCCGCGCTCGGCTGAGCCGGGGCGCCGCTTCAGGCTTTGCCTCGATGCTGATTCACGCCTTTGGTGAATCACCAAAGGCGATCAGGCTCTACCGCGCCTTGACCGGCCGGCTCGCATGGCTGTCGGCCGGCACGCCGCGCGCGAGCGACATGTGGCTGTGAACCGCGATCCAGGGCTCGGGCCCATCGCCCGGCACCAGGATCAGCGTGGTGCGGCCGGGACGATCGAAGGGCGTGCCGTCCGGCGCGTAGCCGGTCGAGGTGAAGGGCGCGATGGCGACGGCCATCCTCCCATCCGGGCTCGCCAGCACACGCGTCACGTCCAGGCGGAAGGTAAAGTCCGTGGTCTTCGGCCAGACCGATTCCCATTGCCGGTCCCGGAACACCTCCAGCCCCTCGACGATGGGCTGCACCGTGCCGAAGGCGATGATGCGCGGGTGCCAGAACGGGTAGGCGCTGCGGTAATCCACCTCCCGCACCGTGGCCGAGAAGCGCGCGAGCCAGTCCAGGATGGCGTCGCGGATGGCGGGCGGCGCTTCCGGGAGCGCCTGCGTCACGGCCGGGCCCGGCGGGCGGGGGCGGGGCGGTTCAGCGCGGTGAGTGCCGCTTCCATCTCGCTCGCGGCCTTCGCGCGGTCATTGGCGAAGAGTGCGGCCCGCGCGGCGGCGATATGGCCGACCGGGCCGTCCTGGACCGGCTGCCCGGCCTGGACGGGGAGGGTGCTGCGCGTCAGCAGGCGCGATTCGGCGCGCTCCAGGAACTCATTGGCCTGGCCGGCGCGGCCGGCGCGCAGCGCGGTGGTGGCGGCGCGGATCTGTGCCGCCGCGTCATCCAGGCTCGCCGCATCGGCATCCGCCGCATCGCGCCGCTGCGCCTGCACGCCCGGCGGCACATCCGGGTTGCGGCGCTGGCGCTGCAATTCCTGGATCGAATCCGGCGTGCTGGCCTGCGCCATGAGGTTGGACGCCGGATGCACCTCATCATGATGGGCGAGCGCCCCGATGGGGGCGGCCAGCAGCAGGGCGGCGGCGAGCGGGAGATGACGCATGCGATAAGTTCCTATGCAACCAGGGCCTTGAGATCCGCCTGCGGGCGGGCCCCGTAATGGCTGATGACTTCGGCTGCGGCGATGCTGCCCCAACGCCCGGCCTCGGCCAAGGGCTTGCCCATCGTCCAGGCGGCGAGGAAGCCTGCCGCATAGGCGTCACCCGCGCCGGTCGTGTCCACCACCTTGGTCGGCTGGGCCGCCACCGTATGCCGCGCCGCGCCCGAGAGGATGACCGAGCCATGCTCGCTGCGCGTCAGCGCCGCGATCTCGACGTCGCCAGCGACGCGCTTCGCCGCAACCTCGAAATCCTCGGTCTCGTACAGCGCCAGGATCTCCGCCTCATTGGCGAAGAGGATGTCGCATTCCTCGGCCACGAAGGCGCGGAAGGCCTCGCGGTGGCGGCCGACGCAGAAGGGGTCCGAGAGCGTCAGCGCCACCTTGCGGCCGGCGGCGTGGGCGGCGCGGGCGGCGGCGCGGAAGGCGGCCTGGGCGGCCGGCGGGTCGAACAGATAGCCCTCGAGATAGACCACCTTGGCGCGCGCCACCTCGGCCGCGTCCACATCCTCCGGCCCGAAGGTCACGCAGGCGCCGAGGAAGGTGTTCATGGTGCGCTGGCCATCGGGCGTCACCAGGATCAGGCAACGTGCGGTGGGAGCAGCATCGGGGGCGCCGGAAGCCAGCGGCGCGGTCGGGAAATGCACGCCCGCGGCCTTGATGTCATGGGCGAAGACCTGGCCCAGCTGGTCGGCGGCGACCTTGCCGAGGAACCCCACCTTCGCCCCCAGCGCGGCCGCCACCGCGCAGGTGTTGGCGGCCGAGCCGCCCGAGCTCTCCACCCCCGCCGGCATGGCGGCATACAAGGCCTCGGCCTGGGTCGTGTCGATCAGCTGCATCCCGCCCTTGGGCAGGCCACGGCCGGCCAGGAAGGCGTCATCGGTGGGGGCCAGGACGTCCACGATGGCGTTGCCGATTCCGAGGATGTCGAGGGAGGTGAGGCTCATGCGGGGATATCTTCCAGGTGCGGGCAAGGCCCCCCGGGTAGCCTCCCGCGCCTGGAAATGCAAAGCGGGGCCGAATTCTTCGCAGACGGGCGTTGCCCGGCGACGGCGGCGCGTTATACACCGCCTCTTCGCTCGGATCTTGCAAGGAACGCCCGCATGTCGATCTTCGGTCGCAAAAAGGATGAGACTCCCGACTCCAGCCAGGAGGGGACGAACGGGCCCGCGCAGCGCGATGCGGAGCTGACCATGCCGAGCTACCGCGCACCTGCCGCCAACAGCGCGCCGATGGGCCTGCCGCCCAAGCCCAGCAACGCCCCGGTCCGCCCGGGCGTGCCGGGACCGGCCGCCATGCCGGCCCGCGGCGGCCCGGTGACGACCGCCACCAATGAGCGCCGCACCCTGATCGTGGGCCGCGGCATCAGCCTCCAGGGCACGGTCGCCGATGCCGAGCGCCTCGTGGTCGAGGGCACGGTGGAGAGCCAGATGATCCAGGCGGCCGAGCTCTCGGTGGCCCAGACCGGCGTGTTCCGCGGCGAAGTGCAGGTCGAGGACGCCGAGATCGCCGGCCTGTTCGACGGCACGGTGACCGCGCGTGGCAACCTGATCATCCGCGCCACCGGCAAGATCAAGGGCATGGCGCGCTACAAGAAGCTCTCCGTCGAGGAGGGCGGCCAGATCATCGGCACCATGGAAATGCTCCAGGGCGAAGGCTGATCCCTTTCCTGTCCCGCCGCATCGCGGCGGGTTTCTCTCGTCCCGGGACATCGCCGGCATGGCGCGCCGCCTGATCCTCAGCCTGGTGGCTCTCTCCGCCTGCACCGGTGGGGCGGAGCATGAGCGGGCGGCCGCCGAGGCGATCCTGGATTCGCACCGCGCCAACCTCCAGGCGCTGGGCGCCCCTGCGCCCACGCCGCGCCCCCGCGGTGCCAACGCTGGCGCGGGCCACACAGCACCCGGACATGCCGCCTCCCTGCTCGGCGCATCGCCCGACGCGGTGCGCGCCGCACTGGGCGAACCCATGCTCCGCCGCAACGAGGGGCCAGCCCAGGTCTGGCTCTATTCCGGCGGCGGCTGCCAGCTCGACATCGTGCTCTACACCGGCGAGGCGGGCCCCCGCGTCGCCCATGTGCAGGCCCGCGCGGGCGGCCTCGCGCAGCGCAGCGAGGCCTCCTGCCTCCGGGACATCTCCGCCCAGGCGGCCCAGCCACGCCGCCCGGCCCCGCCGAGCAGCACCCCTGGCCCCATGCCACTGGCCGAGGAGGCCGGGTCCGACGCCTGACGCGGAGCCCGTGCGATGATCGCCTATCTCGACGCCTTCGTCCCCGCCTTCGGCCTGATGGCGCTCGGCGCGCTGCTGAAGCGCCGGCTGCTGCGCGAGGACGCCGTCTGGGCCGGGATCGAGCGGCTGATCTTCTGGGTGCTGCTGCCCGCCCTGCTGGTGGCCGCCATCGGCTCGGTCAGGCTGGGCGAGGTGCCGGTCTTCGGCATGATGGCGGCGATCTGGACGGCGCTTGGCATCGGCACGGCGGCCTCGCTGCTCATCGCCCGCGCCTTCCGCCAGCCGCATGCCTCGATGACCAGCGTGCTGATGGGCGGAATCCGCTTCAACAACCTGATCGGCTTCGCCGTGGCCGGCGCGCTGTTCGGCGCGCCCGGCGTGGCGCTCGGCGCCGTCGCCACCGGGCTGATCGTGCCCTTCGTGCAGTTCGTGACGAACACGGCCTTCGCCGCCGGCGGCGGGCGGCGCTTCCAGCCCTGGCCCGTGCTGCGGCAGATCCTGCTGAACCCGCTGATGCTGGCCTGCGTCGTCGGCTTCGCGGTGGCCTGGGCGGGCGGCCTGCCGCCGGGCGTCAAGCCGTTGATGGAGGCGCTGGGCCGCGCCTCGGTGGCCCTCGGGCTGCTGGCCGTGGGGGCCGCGCTCTCGGTCGGCGCCATGGCGGACCGCCTGCCGCTGCAGCTCGTCACCTCCGTCCTCAAGCTCGTGGTCATGCCGGGGCTGACGCTGGCCTTCTGCCTCTGGCTGGGGCTGGAGCCGCTGTCCATCGCCATGGCGGTGCTGTTCATGGCGCTGCCCACCGCCGCGACCTCCTACGTCATGGCGCGCGCCATGGGCGGCGATGCGCCGCTGATGGCCGCCATCACCTCGACCGAGCATGTGCTGGCCATCCTCAGCCTGCCGCTCTGGCTGCTGCTGGTGAAGCACCTCACGGGGCTCGGATAAGCGGCCCCCTCGGTCACCCCCCTCGGCCATCCCTTGGGGCAACGCAATGTTCATCCCTCCCGGGGTAGCAAGGCCGCGGAGAAAAGGACCTCGCCGCCGCCCATGCAAAGCACCGCCCAGAATCCCGCCCCGCCCCGCCCCGTCCCTGCGGCCCGCAAGGACCCCACCCTGCTGCATGCGCATGCCGCCATGGCCTCGATGCTCGAGCACGGCCTCGCCCCCACGCCCGCCAATTACCTGATCTGGTTCAGCTTCCACGCCGATTCGGCCCCCGGCCTGCGCGCCGAGCTCGAGGGCCGGCTCGCCACCCAGCCCCGCATGACGCCGGAGGCGATGGAGGAGCTGCACGTCCACTTCTTCACCGCCGACCGCGAGGCGCTCTCCCTGCGGGAGGTGGCGGTCCGCCTGGAAGGCGCGGTGAACGAGGCGATCGGCCTGGTGCGCGACGCGCGCGAGGATGCGCTGCGCTACGGCGGCACACTGGCCCAGGCCTCCGACCGGCTGGGGAGCGAGCCCGAATCGCTCAACAACCTGCTTCGCCGCCTGGCGGCCGAGACGCTGGAGGTCTCCCGTCGCAGCGAGGCGGCCGCCCGCAACCTCACCGAGACCGCCCGCAAGACGCAGGAGCTGCGCACCGAGCTGGCCGAGGCGCGGCGCCTGGCCAGCACCGACCCGCTGACCGGCCTCGCCAACCGCCGGCATTTCGACGAGGCGCTGCGCGAGCATCTGGCCGAGCGGCGGCCCACGGCGCTCCTCATGCTCGACCTCGATCACTTCAAGGCGGTGAACGACACGCACGGCCACCCGGCGGGGGACCAGGTGCTGTGCCGGCTGGCCGAGATCCTGGCCGAATCCGCGCCCGAGGGCGCCGTCGCCGCGCGCTTCGGCGGCGAGGAATTCAGCCTGATGCTGCCCTGCGGCGTGCTGCGCGACGCCATGGCGATGGCCGAGCGCATCCGCGGCCGCATCGCCGAGGCCACGGTGCAGCTTCCCGCGGGCGGGCCGCCGATCAGCGTCACCGCCTCGCTCGGCGTGGCCATGGCGGGCTTGGGCGAACGGCCGGTGCAACTCATCGCCCGCGCCGATGCGGCGCTCTACGAGGCGAAGCGCAGCGGGCGCAACCGCGCCTGCAGCGACCCGCCGGCGCCCAAGGGGGAAAGCGTCTGGAACTGAGGGGAACACCCTTGGAAGGCGGCGCGGCGGGCCGCATGATGGCGCCTGACCTCCATCGCTGAGAGAGCCCGCCATGCCCTTCACCCGACGCCGCCTCGCCCAAGCCGGGCTGGGGCTGTCCTTCCTGCCCGCAGCCGCGGCGGGCCTGCCCGCGCGCGCCCAGGCCTTCCCGGACCGCCCGCTGCGCTGGGTCGTGGGCTACCCGCCGGGCGGCGCGTCGGACACCTTCGCCCGGCTGATCGGCGCGCAGATGGCGGCACGCCTCGGCCAGAGCGTGGTGGTGGAGAACCGCCCGGGCGGCGGCGCCCTGCTGGCGAGCGAGATGGTGGCCCGCGCGGCCCCGGACGGCCACACCTGGATGCATGTGGACAACGGCATCCTGACCTACAATCCGGCGCTGTTTTCGCGCATGCCGATGAACCCCGATGCGGATTTCACCGGCGTCGGCTTCATCGGCCGCTTCCCGCTCTACATCGTGGTGCGGCCCGAGGGCGCGCCCCGCAGCTTCGCCGAATACCTCACCGCCGCGCGCACGCGCTCGCCGACCTATGGCACGCCCGCCGTCGCCTCGCCGCACCATCTGGCGATGGAACTGGTGAAGCGCCGCACCGGGCTGGACGCGACGCATGTGCCCTATCGCGGCGGGCCCGCCGCCATGCAGGACCTGCTGGCCGGCAATGTGGATTCGGTGGTGATTGATACCGCGACCGGCCTGCCCTTCATCCGCGACGGGCGCGTGCGCGCGCTGGCCGTGCTGAGCGATGCGCGCAGCCCCCAGGCGCCCGAGGTGCCGACCATGGCGGAGCTCGGCCACGCCAACACCGTCGCCTATGGCTGGCAGGGCATGTCGGTGCCGTCGGGCACGCCGGGCGCCATCATCCAGCGCCTCTCGGCCGAGATGATCGCGGCCATCCAATCGCCCGAGATCGCCGCGCGGATGAGCACGCTCGGCATCGAGTACCAGCCCTGGACGCCGGCGCAGTTCAACGCCTTCGTCGCGACGGAGAACGCGCTGTGGCGCCCGCTGATCCGTGAGCTCGGGATCCGGCTGGACGGGTAGAAACCTGGCTGGCGCGCGGGGGCTCCGCGCGCCGGCAAGGCCTCAGTACATGTGCTGCCCGCCATTGATGGACAGCGTGGAGCCGGTGATGAAATCGGCCTCGTCGGCGGTCAGGAAGACCACGCCGCGGGCAATGTCCTCGGCGGTGCCGAGGCGGCCGCGCGGGATGCGCGCGATGATCTTCTCCAGCACATCGGCCGGCACGGCGCGCACCATCTCGGTGTCCACATAGCCCGGCGCGATCGCGTTCACCGTGATCTGGTTGCGCGCACCCTCTTGGGCCAGCGCCTTGGTGAAGCCATGGATGCCGGACTTGGCGGCGGCATAGTTCACCTGGCCCAACTGCCCCGCCTGCCCGTTGACCGAGCCGATATTCACGATGCGCCCGAACTTGGCGGCACTCATGCCGTCCCAAACCGCCTTGCACATGTTGTAGCAGGAGCCGAGGTTGGTATCGATCACGTCATCCCACATCTGGCGTGTCAGCTTGCGCATCATCGCATCGCGCGTGATGCCGGCATTGTTGACCAGGATCTCGATCGGGCCGTGTTCTTCCTGCACCTTGGCGACGGCGGCGAGGCAGGCCTCGAAATCGCCCACGTCGAACTTCACGCAGGGGATGCCGGTGCGCTCGGTGAAGGCGGCGGCGGCGGCGTCATTGCCGGCATAGCTCGCGACGACCTTGCGGCCCGCGGCCTTCAGCCCCTCGCTGATCGCGGCGCCAATGCCCCGCTGACCGCCCGTCACCAATGCCACTCGCGCCATGTGCAACCCTCCCTGGGATGTGCTTTTCGTGTGACGGATGATTGGGCCGCCCGCCTTGATCTGTAACAAGCGCCGCGCGTGCGCGCCACAGAAACCGGCCGGCTATTTGCGCCGCAATTGGAACAGCGCCTGCTGTCCGAACAGGTTGGCAAGCCGCACGGAACGCGTCCATGGCGCCTTCAGCCCGCGCTCATCCACCGCGAGCCAGCGCTCAATCACATAGCCCTCCATCTCCGCCAGGGCGAAGAAGTCGGTGATGGTGCAGGGGTGGATGTTGGGCGTCTCGTACCAGGGGCGGGACCAGGTCTCGGTGTCCGGCATGCGGCCGCCCAGCAAGAGCTTCCAGCGCACCTCCCAATGGCCGAAATTCGGGAAGCTGACGATGGCGTGATGCCCGATGCGCAGCATCTGGCGCAGCACCTCGCGCGGCTTTTCCACGGCCTGGAGCGTGCGGCTCAGCACCACATAGTCGAAGGCGCCATCCGGGTAGAAGGCGAGGTCATTGTCCGCATCGCCATGAATGACGGCGAGGCCCTGGGCCACCGCCTCCGTCGCCTCGCCCATGTCAATCTCGATGCCGCGCGCGTCCACATTCTTCTCGGCCGCCAGATGCGCCATCAGCGCGCCGTCGCCGCAGCCGATGTCGAGCACGCGCGCCCCTTCGGGAATCATCTCCGCGATCAGCCGGAGGTCGAGGCGCATGTTCTTCGCGACATACTGGATCGTGCTGCGGTCGCGCATCATCGCCGCTCCTGCCAGAGATCATCCTCGGACCAGCCGAGGGCGGCAAACTCATCCGCGCGCAGCGATGCCTCGCCCCAGCAGTAGAATTCGTCGAGCTGCGGTGCGGCGCGCCCCAGCATCGCATGCGCTTGGCCGCGATGATGGATCTGGTGCTGGAACATGTGCAGCAGCAGCCGGTCCGTCCGCTCGCGCTGGACGCGGTGGCCGCGCTGCACCTCGATGATGCGGCCCATTTCCTCGTCGCGCAGCGCGTCGCACCAGGCGATCAGCCGCTGGTCCACCGCGGATTGCGCGGCCTGGAGTGCGGCCACGTCGCGGCAGGGCTCGCGATCGGCCCAGGCGGCGGGGCCGAGGCTGCCGCCTTCCAGCGCGTCCACATAGAAGTGGTCAATGATGAGGATGTGGTTCAGCGTGGCGCGCAGCGAGGGGAAGAAGCCCGTGCGCGGCGCCTCGAACTCCCCCTGCGACAAGCCCGCGCAGAAGCCCAGCAGCCGGTGATTGGCCCAGGCATTGTTGCGCGCCTGGGCGCGCATGAGCAGTGCCGCGCTCATACGCCCCCCCTCTTCATACGCCGAGCGCCGCCGCCGCACCGGTGAGGAAGCCGCCGAGTGCGCGATGGAATTCCGGCTCATCCAGCAGGAAGGCGTCATGCCCCTTGTCGGTCGTGATCTCGACAAAGCTGACCCGGGCCGCCGCCGCGTTCAGCGCGCGCACCAAAGCGCGGCTCTCGCTCGTCGGGAACAGCCAGTCGGAGGAGAAGCTCGCCACGAAGAAGCGCGTCGGCGTGCCGCGGAAGGCGTTGGCCACGCTGCCATGCTCGTTCGCGAGGTCGAAGTAGTCCATGGCGCGGGTGATGGTGAGGTAGGAATTCGCGTCGAAGCGGCGGACGAAGGTGCTGCCCTGGTGGCGCAGGTAGCTCTCCACCTGGAACACGTCTTCCAGGAAGGTCAGCGCGCTCGCCCCTTGCAGGCGGCGGCCGAATTTCCGCGTCAGCGCCGCCTCGGAGAGGTAGGTGATATGCGCCACCATCCGCGCGACCGAGAGGCCCTGCGCGGGGATGCGCCCATCCTCCCAGTAGCGGCCGCCCTTCCAGTCCGGGTCGGAATGGATGGCGGCGCGCCCCACCTCGTGGAAGGCGATGTTCTGCGCGGAGTGATGGCTGGCGCAGGCGATGGGCGCGGCGGCGAAGACGGCCTCCGGATAGGTCGCGGCCCATTCCAGCACCTGCATGCCGCCCATGGAGCCACCGATCACCGCCAGCAGCCGCGTGATGCCCAGATGCTCGGTCAGCTTCTTCTGCGCGCGCACCATGTCGCGGATGGTGACGGTCGGGAAATCCGTGCCCCAGGGGCGACCCTGCGGCGCCCCGTTCTCATCCGTCATTTCCTCGCGCGGGCCGGTCGAGCCCATGCAGCCGCCCAGCACATTGGCGCAGATGACGAAGAAACGGTCGGTATCCACCGGCTTGCCGGGGCCGATGATGGCGTCCCACCAGCCATCCTTGCCGGTCACCGGCTGGCGCTCGGCCACGTACTGGTCGCCAGTGAGCGCATGGCAGACCAGGATGGCGTTGCTCCGCGCCGCGTTCAGCGTGCCATAGGTGCGATAGGCGACGGCGAGCGGCCGGATCACCGCGCCGCAATCCAGCGTCAGGCCCTCGGGCAGGACCACGCGCTGGTGCTGGACCTCCGGCAAAGGTGCGATTTCGTTCATGCAAGCGCAGAGATAAGGCCTGCCTCCCCTCGGGGCAACTTGGCGCGCGGCCCCGGCGCCGCTATGGCTTTGGAACCCATGTCCGAACCAAAACCCGCCCCCGATACGCTGGACGCGCTCCGCGCCGAGATCAACAGCCTCGACGACGCCATGCATGACCTGCTGATGCGCCGGGCCGAGGTGGTGCACCGCCTCGGCGCCAGCCAGGCCAAGCCGGCCGGCACCGTGCTCCGCCCAGGGCGCGAGGCCGCGATCCTGCGCCGGCTGCTCGCGCGCCATTCCGGCCCCCTGCCCCGGCCCGCTCTGGTGCGGCTCTGGCGCGAGCTCTTTGCCAGCTCCGTCGCGCAGCAGGGCAATTTCAGCGTGGCCCTGCCGGCCGACCCGGCGCTCGCCCGCCTCGCCGCCGAGCATTTCGGCGTCAACACGCCCCAGCGCCAGCATCCCTCGCTCGGCGCGGCACTCGCGGCACTCGGCTCGCGCGAGGCGAGCATCGCCGTCCTCCCCTGGCCGCGCGAGAGCGACAATGCGGCCGAGGAATGGTGGACGCGCTTCGACGGCGCGCACCTCTCCGTCATCGCCCGCCTGCCCTTCGTCTCGGAGCGCGAGCCGCCGCTGGAAGCCGCCGTGATCGGCCTGCACCCGGCCGACCCCTCGGGCCGCGACGCCACGCTCATGCGCGTCGAGATGCCGGGCGAGCCGAGCCGCTCGGCGCTGGCCGCCCATTGCGGTTCGGGCCGCGTGCTCATCATGCGCCGCGGCCCGGGCTTCACCCGCGCTTTGGTCGAGACGCTCGACGCGCCGCCCGCCGGTGCCACCATCCTTGGCCGCTATGCCATTCCCGAACGAGGGACCAAGTAACGCCATGAACGCCCTGCTGCCCCGCCCCTCCATCCTTTCGATCGAGCCCTATGTGGGCGGCGAATCGAAGATCCCCGGCGTGAACCGGATCATCAAGCTCTCCTCCAACGAGGGCGCCTTCGGTCCGCCGCCGATGGCGCAAGAGGCGATCATCGCGTCCGCGCGCGACGCCCACCGCTACCCCGATGGCGGCGCGACCAAGCTGCGGGAAGCCATCGGCGCGAAATTCGGCCTGGACCCCGCGCGCATCGTCTGCGGCAATGGCTCCGATGAACTCATCGCCTACCTGATCCTCGCCTATGGCGGCGAGGGCACCGAGCTCATCATGCCGGCCCACGGCTTCGTCATGTATGACCTGACCGGCCGCTATGCCGGCTGCCGCGTCATCAAGGTGCCGGAGCGCAACCTGCTGGCCGATGTGGACGCGATGCTCGCCGCCGTGGGTCCGCGCACCAAGCTCGTCTGCCTGGTGAACCCCAACAACCCGACCGGCGCGCTGCTGCCGCAGAGCGAAGTGAAGCGCCTGCGCGCCGGCCTGCGCGACGACATCCTGCTGATCCTCGATTCCGCCTATGCCGAATACGTGACCGACCCCGACTACGACCCCGGCCAGGCGCTGGTGGATGCCTCGGGCAACACCGTCATGACGCGCACCTTCAGCAAGATCTTCGGCCTGGGCGGGCTGCGCCTGGGCTGGGCCTATATGCCGCCAGTGGTGGCGGACGTGCTGGCGCGCATCCGCGGCCCCTTCAACGTGAACGCGACGGCCATGGCCGCCGGCATCGCAGCCCTCGCCGAGCCCCACTGGATCGAGCGCAGCGTGGCGCACAACACGGAATGGCGCGCCAAGACCGTGGCCGGCCTGCAGGCCGCGGGCCTCAAGGTCTGGCCCAGCGCCTGCAACTTCATCCTCGCCGATTTCGAGGATGCCGCGCGCGCGAAGGCCGCCGATGCGAGCCTGCGCGCGCGCGGGATCATCGTGCGCGGCGTGGGCGGCTACAGCCTGCCGACCTGCCTGCGCATCACCATCGGCACGGCGGAAGAGTGCCAGATGGTGGTGGAAGCGTTGACCGCCTTCATGCGTGAAAATGGTTGACGCCCTGAAGCCGTCGCTGAGTTCGTCCGGTCGCCGACCGTGACCGAACCTCTGTTCGACCGCCTCTGCCTGATCGGCGCCGGCCTGATCGGCGGCTCCATCGCGCGGCGCAACCGCGAGGGCCACGCCCTCGCACGCGAAGTCGTCGTCACCGCCCACAGCCAGGCGACGCGCGACCGCGTGCGCGAACTCGGCTTCGCGGACCGCGTCGAGGATGATGTCGCAGCCGCCGTCGCGGGTGCGGATTGCGTGATCCTCTGCGTGCCTGTCGGCGTCTATGCGCAGGTGATGGCGCAGATCGCACCCCATCTGAAGCCCGGCGCCATCCTCACCGATGTCGGCTCCACCAAGGGCTCCGTCATCCGCGACGTGACACCGCTGCTGCCGGCCGGCGTGCATCTCGTCCCCGCCCACCCGATGGCCGGCACCGAATATTCCGGCCCGGATTCCGGCTTCCCCACGCTGTTCGAGGGCCGCTACGTCATCGTCACGCCGACCGAGGCGACTGACGCGGCCGCGGTGGAGAAGGTGCGCGAGCTCTGGCGCCGCTGCGGCTCCATGATCGAGACCATGGACCCCACCACGCATGACAAGGTGGTGGCCATCGTCTCCCATTTGCCGCACCTGATCGCCTTCACCATCTGCGGCACCGCCGATGACCTCAGCGAAGAAACGCGCGAGAGCGTGTTGAAATTCGCCGCCTCCGGCTTCCGCGACTTCACGCGCATCGCCGGCAGTGACGTGAACATGTGGCGCGACGTCTTCCTCAACAATCGCGAGGCGGTGCTGGAAATGCTCGCCCGCTTCACCGAAGACGCCCAGGCCTTCGGCCGCGCCATCCGGTGGGGCGAGGCCGGCTTCATCGAGGACCGCATCAAGCGTGGTCGGAAAATCCGCCACAGCCTGATCGAGCGAAAGCAGGCTTGATTTAGCGCCCTCAGACGCCGGGCGGCGGCTCCGCCGCCTTGGCTTCGCCGCGCCACGGGTGCGCGAGGCCGGTGGCGCAGTTGGGCGGCGCCGGCCGCTGTGCGACCGGCTGATCCTGTAGACGCCCTCAAGGGCTACCCGACATCACGCCCGCGCCAGCAGCTTCGGCAGCGGCGGGACCAGCTCTTCCGGCCGCATCGGCCGGCCCACCAGCCAGCCCTGGATGATGTGGCAACCCGCCCGGCGCAGCGCGAAGGCCTGGCCCTCGGTCTCCACCCCCTCGCCAATCACCTCGATGCCCATGCCCCGCGCCAGCGCCATGGTGGCGCGCAGCACGGCGTAGGATTTCGGGTCGTCCGGCAGCCCCGCCGTGATCGAGCGGTCGAGCTTCAGCCGCTGCACCGGCAGGCGCACCACATGCGGCAGCCCCGAATGCCCGCCGCCGAAATCATCGAGCGAGAGCGGCACGCCCACCTCCCGCAACGCGGCCAGCGTCCGCGCCACGCCCGGCAGGTCCCGGATGGCGAGGTCCTCCGGAATCTCGATCTCCAGGCGCCCGGGCTCCACCCCGGCCGCTTTCAGCGCCTCCGCCACCTCGGTGGCGAAGCCCGGGTCCCGCAGGGTCGCGATGGAAATGTTGATGCCGAGATGCGCGGGCGCATCCTCCCGCGCCCCCCAGCCGGCCAGCAGGCCGACGGCGCGGCCCAGCACGAAACGGTCGAGCTGGAGCACCAGCCCCGCCTCCGCCGCCGCGGCCAGAAGCTCGACCGGCGGCACCACCCGGCCGAGCCGCGCGCTGTTCCAGCGGATCAGCGCCTCCGCCCCGATCAGCCGGCCGCCTTCGAGGTCGAGCTGCGGTTGCACATGCAGCTCCAGCTCGCCCGCCGCCAGCGCCTCCGCAAAGGCCTCGCGCAGCTCCGCCCGCTGCTCGGCCCGCGCGCGCAGGGCGGGCAGGAACAGGGCCACGGCGTCACCCGCCTGGGCCCGCGCCTCGAAGAGCGCGAGGTCCGCCGCGCGCAGCAGCTGGTCCGCCTCCTCGCCATGCTCCGGCGCGCAGGCGACGCCGAAGCTGGCCGAGAGGGGCGTCTCGACGCCACCGATCTCGATCGGCCGGCGCAGCGCCTGGCGCAGCCGCTCCGCCAGCATCGCGGCGCTCTCGGGCCCGGCGCCATGGGCGAGGACGGCGAACTCATCGCCGGCCAGCCGGCTCACCAGATCCGCCGGGCGCACCGCCTCGCGCAGGCGCCGCCCGGCCTCGATGAGCAGCGCATCGCCGGTCGCCTGGCCGTGTCGGTCATTGGCCGCCTTGAACTGGTCCAGGTCCACCAGCACCAGCACGCCGCGCTGCTGCCCCGCCAGCATGGTCTCCAGGGCCGCCAGGAAGGTGCCGCGGTTGATGAGCCCGGTCAGCGGGTCGCGCTCCACCAGGTGCTCGATCCGCTCCTCCGCCGCCTTGAGCGGCGTCACGTCGAGCACGGAGAGGATGCAGCCGCGCAGCCCCCCGGCCCAATGCCAGGGCGAGGCGGTCACGCGCAGGCGGCGCTCCACCAGCCCGGGCAGGGTCAGGCGCGCCTCGCTCTCCGTCCCGGTGCTGAAGCCGAAGGGCCCCTCCGGGTCGGCCGCCGAGGTGAGCACGAGGCCCGATTCCCCGAGCGCCGGCGGGGCCTGGGCGCCGAACAGCGCAGCGAGGCGCCGGTTGGCGAAGATGGTCCGCCCCTGGTCATCCAATTGCCAGATGCCGACGGGCGCCATCTCCAGCAGCGCGCGCAGCCGGCCCTCGGATTCCGCGAGCGCCAGCTCGCCCCGCTTCACGGCGGAAATGTCCACGGCGAAGGTCGCCACCTCGCCGCCCGGCAGGCGGATCTGGCGCATCCGCTCCCAGGTGCCGTCCGCGGTCAGCACCTCGAAGGGCTGGCCACTGGCGCGGGCATGCCGCGTCACCCGCCGGGTCAGTTCCGCCGCGCGCTCGGCGGGCGGCAGATGCGCCAGCAGCGCCTGCATCACCTCCGTGAGATGCGGCCGCGCGCCGAGCGGCGCGACCAGCGCCCTCCAGGTTTGGCCGGGCGCGGCATTGTGCCATTCCAGCCGGTCATCCGGGCCGTAGAGGCAGATGCGGTAGGGGGTCGCGGCCATCACCTGCCGCCAGAGGGAGAGCTCCCGCTGCATCCGGCAGCCCCACCAGCCCAGCAGCACCACCGGCGGAAGCAGGAGCGCGGCCGAAATCGGCCCGCCTGCCGGCAGCGCCAGCCAGGCCCCGAGCGCCCCGGTCAGGACGGCAGCCAGGCAGAGGAGCGGCAGGTTCAGGCGCGGAGGATGGGGCATGGGTCTCTCTTCCGCGCGAAGATATCCCCAGGGCCGGTTAAACCTTCGTTGCGCCGCGCAAGGCGGCTCAGGCCAGCGCGATGAGGGCCAGCGCGGCCAGCACCCCGGCGGCGGCCAGCAGCACCGCCCGCACGGCACCCCCGGCCACCACCTGCCCTTCCGCCCGCGCCAGCAGCCAGCCGGCCGGCGCCACGCCGGCGAGCGTCACCAGCAGGCAGGGCCACGCGCCCGGCGCGTCGAGCAGCATGAGCGGCAGCAGCGGCAACAGGCCGCCCAGCGCCTGGCCCACGGCCAGCGCCGCCGCCTCCTGCGCGGCACGCGCGGGCTGCGGCTCGATCAGGTCGAGCTCGAAGCGCATCATGAAATCCACCCAGCGGCGCTTGTCGGTAGCGATGGCCTCCACCGCGCGGGCCAGCGTGTCGCCGCGCAGGCCGTAGCGGTGCAGCACGGCCGCCACCTCCCAGCGCTCGCGCTCGGGGTAGGTTTCGGTCTCGATCTCCTCGCGGCGGCGTTCGGCGGCGTAGCGCTCGGTCGCGCCCAGCACCGCGAAGTAGCGCGCCAGCGCGGCGACGACGGCGCCCGCGCCCAGTGCGGCCAGGCCACCCGCCAGCAGCGCGGGGCCGGTGACGCCCGCCGCCAGCAGGCCGACCACCACGGCCAGGGGCAGCACGGGCCCCTGGGCCAGGCCGGTGAGGAAGGGCACCTCGGCGCGGCTCAGCAGGGCGTGCTGTTCCCCCTCCGGGGGCCCCGGCGGTGCGGGGGGCAGGCCGTCGCGATAGGGGTGGGGGGCAGGCTGGTCCATGCGCGATCTCTACCCCATCCGGGTCCTGCGGCGAAACCTCCGCGTGCCGGAACAAAAAAGGGCGCCCGGTGAGGGGCGCCCTTCTCGATCAACAGTCCCGGAGGACCGTCGGATTCAGCTGGCCTTGAGGTTGACCGCGGACGTCTTGCCGCGCTCTTCCGCCAGTTCGTAGGAAATCTGCTGGCCATCCTTGAGGCCCTGCAGACCGGCGGCCTGAACCGCCGTGATGTGCACGAACACATCGGAGCCACCACCGGCCGGCGAGATGAAGCCGTAACCCTTGGTCGCGTTGAACCATTTCACGGTGCCAGAAGCCATCCGCTTATTCTCCAAAAGCATGCGCGCGGGAATCTCCGGCGCATTATCACCCACTCCAGCCGGACTTCGCAGAACACGCGCTTCTCGCCCGCACCTTTCCCGGCAGGGGCACGCGTTGTCCGGCGGGTACACATCCAGCGGGTCTGAAGAGAGCTTCTGGGGTCGGCACGGCAAGACGAAGGTGGGAGCAAAGGCGCAGATTGGCCGCGGGAAGTCAAATTAAACTGGTGGGCCGGCTGCCATGCACGGAACGCGCGGCCATGCATGCAACCGAGCAAAAAGAAAGGGCGGCCCTTGCGGACCGCCCTCCCCGATTTCGCCAAGGCGCTTGGACTTAGAAGTCCATGTCGCCCATGCCGCCCATGCCGCCGCCCGGGCCGCCCTGCGGGGCCGAGGCCTTCGCCGGACGCTCGGCCACCATGGCTTCCGTGGTGATCAGCAGCGAGGCGACCGAGGCCGCATCCTGCAGCGCCGTGCGCACGACCTTGGTCGGGTCGATGATGCCGGCGGCCACCAGGTCCTTGTACTCGTCGAGCTGGGCGTCATAGCCGAACACCCACTCGGTCGAGCGCAGCACTTCGCCCGCGATCACCGCGCCGTCCTTGCCGGCATTGGCGGCGATCTGCTTGACCGGCGCCTGGATCGCCTTGCGGACGATCTCGATGCCGACCTGCTCGTCGCTGTTCAGGCCCTTGAGCGTGCCCAGGTTGGTCGAGGCGCGCAGCAGCGCCGTGCCACCACCGGGAACGATGCCTTCCTGAACGGCGGCGCGCGTCGCGTGCAGCGCGTCGTCCACGCGGTCCTTGCGCTCCTTCACTTCCACTTCGGTGCTGCCACCGACGCGGATGACGGCGACGCCACCGGCGAGCTTCGCCAGGCGCTCCTGCAGCTTCTCGCGGTCGTAGTCCGAGGTGGTCTCCTCGATCTGCGCCTTGATCTGCTCGCAACGGCCCTGGATCTCGGACTTCTCACCAGCGCCATCGACGATGGTGGTGTTTTCCTTCTCGATCCGGATGGTCTTGGCCTTGCCCAGCATCGCCAGCGTGACGGTCTCGAGCTTGATGCCGAGATCTTCGCTGATCAGCTGGCCACCGGTCAGGATCGCGATGTCTTCCAGCATCGCCTTGCGACGATCACCGAAGCCCGGCGCCTTCACGGCGGCGATCTTCAGGCCGCCACGCAGCTTGTTGACCACGAGCGTGGCCAGCGCCTCGCCTTCCACGTCCTCGGCGATGATGACGAGCGGACGGCCGCTCTGCACCACGGCCTCGAGCAGCGGCAGCATCGGCTGGAGCTGGGAGAGCTTCTTCTCGAAGATCAGGATGTAGGGCTGATCCATCTCCGCGATCATCTTCTCCGCATTCGTGATGAAATACGGGGAGACATAGCCGCGGTCGAACTGCATGCCCTCGACGACGTCGAGCTCGGTCTGAATGCTCTTCGCTTCCTCGACCGTGATCACGCCCTCATTGCCGACGCGCTCCATGGCAGAGGCGATCATCTCGCCGATCTCGCTCTCGCCATTGGCGGAAAGCGTGCCGACCTGCGCGACTTCGGCGGAAGTCGTGATCTTCTTCGTCTTGGCTTCCAGCTCGGCCACGACCTGCGACACGGCCTTGTCGATGCCGCGCTTGAGGTCCATCGGGTTCATGCCGGCGGCGACGGCCTTGGCGCCCTCACGGACGATGGCCTGGGCCAGCACCGTCGCGGTCGTCGTGCCGTCACCGGCGGTGTCGTTGGTCTTCGAGGCCACTTCGCGCACCATCTGGGCGCCCATGTTCTCGAACTTGTCGGCCAGCTCGATTTCCTTGGCGACCGTCACACCGTCCTTCGTGATGCGCGGAGCGCCGAAGGACTTGTCGATCACCACATTGCGGCCCTTGGGGCCCAGCGTCACCTTCACGGCGTCAGCCAGGATGTCCACGCCACGAATCATACGCTCACGCGCCGAAGCGCCGAACTTCACGTCTTTGGCAGCCATTGTATCACCTCATGTCTGGTTGAAAGCGATGGTCGTTCGGGCCGATCAGGCCTCGACGATGCCCATCACGTCGGATTCCTTCATGATCAGCAGCTCTTCGCCGTTGACCTTGACCTCGGTGCCGGACCACTTGCCGAACAGGATGCGGTCGCCCGCCTTCACGTCGAGCGGGCGGACCTTGCCCTCTTCATTCACGGTGCCAGCGCCGACGGCGAGGACTTCGCCTTCCTGCGGCTTCTCCTTGGCGGTGTCGGGAATGATGATGCCGCCCGCGGTCTTTTCCTCGGCCGTGATGCGGCGAACGAGGACGCGGTCGTGCAAGGGACGAAACTTCATGTCGGTTCTTTCCTCCTGATGAGTCAGGCTATGGGAACCTCCCCGCGCGCGGCGCCTGTTGGCACTCACTGGCGAGGAGTGCCAGGGAGTTAGGCGCGCCTCGGAAGAGAGTCAAGCCAAATGGCAGCACTCTCTGAGTGCGAGTGCTAATGATCTGAAAAATCAGAAGATTTTTCTGGCGAAGCCGATTCCGATCATGTCAGCCTGATGACGTGACCAGCCCGCCGAAGGGGCCGGCAGGAGGATCAGCCGGTCCCGCGGGGTGGAATTGACCCTGAAGGAGGCTGCCTGATGCTGGATGTTCTCTCCCCCATGGTGCGCCAAAAGGACTGGCGCCTGACCACGGCGGAAATCCTCTACCACATGCCCGACCATCCCGGTTTGCTGCAGACCTTCATCTGGCAGAAGCACGACCTGGCCCCGGCCTTCCCCGAACTCACCCGCTTCCTCCACTTCTGGAAACGCGAAATCGAGGGCCCGCTGCATTCCGTCCGCGTCGCCAGCGCCGCCCTGATCAAGCCGGCCGACCTGAAATACGCGAATGGGGTGTTCCTGCTGCATTGAACGCGCGGCCGTGATGCAGCGCGCCGGCTCTCTCACCCCTCCGGCGCGCGCCTCGGGTCGGTCAGCGGCAGACCTGCTGCTGCACGGTGCGCCACCGCACCCGGCCCCAGCGATCCCGATAGCGGACCTGCCGGGTTTCCACCCAGCAGCGGCGGCGGCGACGATGGCCCGGCGGCGGGCCGTCCCAACCGGGCTGCGCCTCGGCCGGCGCGGCGAGGGTGAGCGCCGCGGCCAGACTGGCGAGACCCAGAAACAATCCCCTGCGGTGCATGGCGTATTCTCCGTGTTCAAAACACGTATCGCTTCGAATTCGGTCGGAAACGCGCCGGAATTGCGACGGCTGCGCCCTCACGGGCAGGCTCAGCGCGCAGCCCCGCTCCAGGTGATCGCGCCTGCCGTGCCGCAGGCCCCGCAAAGCGGCTTCCACTCCGAATGCTCGGCCCCGCAATGCCCGCAGCGCCAGACCGGCTCGACCGGCGCGGCCGCCGCCTCGCGCAGCCAGCCCGCCTCGCGCTCCCGCGCGGCGTCCGGGCCGTGCTCGGCGCGCTCCACCTCGCCCAGCAGGGCGTAGCAGCGGCGATCGGCCTGGCCGGTTTCGCGCCAGAGGGTCAGCTCGTGCCGCGCCCGTCCCGTCAGCCCGGCCTCGAAGGCGATGCGGGCGCGCAGCAGCCGGCTTTCGGGGTGCGCGGGCGTGTTGCGGGTCAGTTCCTCGACCAGCCGCACCCGGCGGATGCGGTCGGTGTCCAGGCCCAGCAGCAATTCCGCGATGCCGGGATGGGGTGCCGCGTTCCAGCCCTGTTGCAGCACGCCGCGCGCCCGGCGCGGGTGGCCCGTATCCAGCAGGCGGCTCGCATGCGCCAGCACGCCGGGCGCGAAGCCGGGCTCGGCCAGGAAGGCCTGGCGCTCCAGCTCGGCCGCGCGCAGCGGGTCCTTCTCCTGCAGGGCGGCGGCGAGGCTGAGTGCGGCCCGGGGCGCATCCTTGCCGGAGAGCGCCAGCGCCTCGCCCCAATCCTGCCGGCGCCGCGCCACCTCCGAACGTTCGGCGCGCAGCCATTCGGCGCTGGGCTCGGCCGATTGCGCCTCGGCCGCGATCTCGCGCGCGGCATCCCAATCGCCCCGCGCCTCGGCCTGGCGCAGCAGGCCGCGCAGGCCGAGGAAGCGCGCCTCGGGCCACGCCGCCAGCGCCTCGAAGGCCTCGGTCGCCGCGGGTTCGTCGCCCTCGGCGCGCGCGGCCTCGGCCGCCAGCAGCAGCAATTGCGGATTGTCGCCCACCAGGCGGCGGGCGCGCGCCACCTCGATCCGCGCCGCCTCCGCCCGCCCGGCGGCCAGCGCCACCAGCGCGCGGGTCAGCGCCAACTCCCCCTCGGTGCGGTCCTGCCGCTCCAGCCGGAGGCGCCGCCGCGCGGGCCAGGCCAGCAGCCAGGACCACAGGCGCAGCAGCCCATGCAGCAGCAGGAACCCCGCGACCAGCAGCAGGATGGCGGCCGCCAGCGGCAGCCCGATCCAGAGGTCGCCATGGCGGATCTCGACGCTGCCGCCGAGTTCCATCAGCCCCATGACGCCGGCGAAGCCCGCCAGCAGGACCAGCAGCAGCTTGAGGACCAGCCGCATCAGCCGCCGGCCAGGGCGCGCAGCGCGAAGCGCGCCTGGGCCAGGGCCTGCGCCTCTTCCAGCCAGGCGCGCATGCCCTGGCGCAGCGGCTCCGGCAGGCGGCCGAGATGCCCGAGCGCGCCCTCCACATCGCCCGCCTCCAGCGCGCGGCGGGCGCGTTCCACATTCACCTCGGTCGCATCGCCCCAGACCACATCCTCGCCGCGGCGGATGGTGAGCAGGCTGTTCAGCCGGGGCAGCGTCCCCTCCTGCGTGGCGGCGCGCGCCTGGCGCAGCGCATCCTCGAAGCCGAGGCGCAGCGCGGGCTCGGTGGGTGGGGGCGTGGTGGCGAAGCGGGCCAGCGCGGGGGGCGGGGCCTGGCCCAGCCGGGCGAGGGCCGGCGCCAGCGGCTGCCCGGCATCGAGGAGCGCGCGCAGCGCATCAATGCCGGCCAGCCGCTCGGTCCGCGCCTCGGCGGCGGAGAGGCGTTGCAAGGCCTGCTCAACCGGCGCCAGGCGCTGCGCCGCCAGCGCCTCGATCGCGGCGACGCGTTGCGCCAGCAGCGCCTCGAGCGCCGCCAGCCGCTGCAAGAGGCCGGTCTCCAGATTGGTCACGCGCTGGCCGAGGCTCGCCTCGCCTGCCAGCCGCGCCTGGTCGAGCTGACCCAGCCGGGCGCCCAGCCCTTGCTCCGCCGCCTCGCGCCGCGTCGTGGCCTCGGCCAGGCGGGTGGTCACGGATGCGTCGAGGGCGCCGAGGCGCTGGTCCAGGCGGGCCGCGCCGGTGGCCTCGGCGGCGGCCGTGGCCTCCGTGATGCGCTGCGTAAGTGCCGCTTCCAGCGCCGTGACGCGCGCCTGCAACGCGGCCTCGCCCGCCGCGCGGTTCGCCGCCACCTGCCGCTCCAGCGCGGCCAGCGCCACGGGGTCGCCCGCCGGGCGGTCGCTCAGCAGGCGGATGGTCGCCTCGGCGGCGGCCAGCCGCGCGAGGGCCGCTTCCAGCGCCCCGGGTTCCACCACCGGCCGCGCGGCGAGCTGCTGGATCGCGGCCTCGGCCGCCGCCACGCGTTGATCGGTCCGCGCGGGCGGCGCGCGGCCGCCCAGCAGCCAGAGAATGGCCAGCACCAGCAGCAGCACCGCGCCCAGCAGCGCCACCCAGGCGGGATCGAGCTTGCGGGTCATGGGAGCAACTCCAAGAGGTGGTCCTGGTCCGGCCGCCGCGCCACGCGGATGCGCCGCCAGGAGACCGCCTCCAGCGCCGCCGCCACGCGCGGGCTGATGGCCAGCGCCTCGATGCCCCTGAGCGCCGCGCCAAGGCCCGCGCCCGAGAGCAGCGCCACGCTACACGCGGCACTGCGCGGCGAGAAGAACATCGCGTGTGACACCTCGCCCGCCGCGATGGCCGCGCGGGCCTGCTCCGGCAGGGTGGGCGCCTCCCGCGCCGCATAGACGACGCGGCGGATCACGCGGAAGCCCCGCGCCCGCAGCAAGGCCGTGAGGTCGAGCGAATAGGCCGCCCCCACCGCCAGCAGCAGCGGACCATCGGCCGGGCGCAGCGTGGCCCCACAGAGTTCCGCCAGCGCGACCGCATCGCCATCCGCCGCGCGCACATCGGCGAAACCCGCGGCACGCGCCGCCTCGGCCGTCGCCGCGCCCACGGCCAGCACCGGAATGGGCCAGGGCGAGAGCGCGCGCGCGGCGGCGCGGCTGGTCAGCAGCAGGGCCTGGGCGCGAGCGGGCGGCGCCAGCGGGCGCGGCGCCAGCAGGAGCGCGGGGGCGAGCACGGGCGTGAAGCCCAGGGCCGCCAGGCGTGCGGCGGTCTCGGCCGCGCCGGGCTCGGGCCGGGTGACGAGGACCCCGCCCTTCATCTCAGCCAAAGATGTCGGCCGGGCTTTCCGCCCGCAATTCCTCGCCCAGCGCCGCGCCGATGCGCGCCGCATCCTCCGCCGCGCCGCGCACCTCGCGCCTGAGCAGGAAGCTGCCATCCTCCCGCGCCACCAGTCCCGTCAGTTGCAGCGTGCCATCCGTCAGCAGCCGCGCATGCCCGCCGATGGGCGTGCGGCAGGAGCCGTCGAGGGCCGCCAGCAGCGCGCGTTCGGCCTTGGAGACGGCCGCCGCCTCACGATCCTCGATGCCGGAGAGCAGCTCACGCAGCTCCACATCATCGGCGCGGGTGGTGATGCCGACGATGCCCTGCCCGGCGGCCGGGACCATCACCTCGGGCGGCAGCGTGACCGCCGCATGCGCCTCGAGGCCGAGACGACGCAGCCCGGCCAGCGCCAGCAGCGTGGCCGTGACCTCGCCGCGCGCCACGCGATCCAGCCGCGTCTGCACATTGCCGCGCAGCGTGACCACCTTGAGGTCCGGCCGCGCCGCCAGCAATTGCGACTGCCGCCGCAACGAAGAGGAACCGACGACCGCGCCCAGCGGCAGGCAGGCATAGGGGTCGGAGGGGTCCGGCACGCCGCAGCCGGCACCCAGCACCAGCGCATCCCGCGCATCCTCGCGCCGCAGCGTGCAGGCCAGCACGATGCCGGCGGGCATCTCGGTCTCCAGGTCCTTCAGGGAATGCACCGCGAAATCCACGCGGCCATCCAGCAGCGCCTCATGGATTTCCTTGGCGAAGAGGCCCTTGCCGCCGATCTCCGCCAGGCGCCGGTTCTGCACGATGTCGCCCGTCGTCGCGATCGCGTGCTCCTCGAAGGCGTTCACGCCGCGCAGCACCGGGCAGAAGCCCGTGATGATCTCGAGGAAATGCCGCGTCTGCCAGAGGGCCAGCGGCGAGGCGCGGGTGCCCACGCGCAGCGGGAGCGCGCGCATGCGGGAATGCTTGGCCGCATGAGGAGCGGGAGGGACGGACGTGGCGGAAGACATCGGCGCGTCATATAGGGCGCAAGTGATGAACGAAACCCGCCCAAACGCATCCCCGGTCCTCGGAATCGAGAGCAGCTGCGACGAAACCGCCGCCGCCGTGCTGGATGCGACCGGACAAATCATGGCCGAGGCGGTCTTCACCCAATCGGCCGAACACGCGCGCTTCGGCGGCGTGGTGCCCGAGATCGCGGCGCGCGCGCATCTGCAACGGCTGGAAGGCATGGTGCGCGGCGTGCTGGACCAGGCCGGCCTGACCCCGCGCGACCTCGGCGGCGTGGCGGCCACGGCGGGGCCCGGGCTGATCGGCGGGCTGATCGTGGGTGCGAGCCTGGGCAAGGGGCTCGCGATGGGCGCCGGCCTGCCCTTCATCGGCGTGAACCACCTGGAGGCGCATGCGCTGACGGCGCGGCTGCCCGGCCTGTTCCCGGAAGCGCCCGCCTATCCGTATCTCTTGATCCTCGTCTCCGGCGGGCATTGCCAATGCGTGGCGGTGGAGGGGCTCGGCCGCTACCGCCGCCTCGGCACCACGCTGGACGACGCGGTGGGCGAGGCCTTCGACAAGGCGGCGAAGCTCCTCGGCCTGCCCTGGCCCGGCGGCGCGCATCTGGAGCGGCTGGCGGCCGGCGGCGATGCCAAGGCGGTGAAGCTGCCCCGCCCGCTCTTTGGCCGCGAGGGCTGCGACTTCTCCTTCTCCGGCCTTAAGACCGCGGTCGCCCAGGCCGTCGGCAAGGGTTTCCGCCGCGAGGACATCGCGGCCAGCTTCCAGGCCAGCGTGGCCGCCGTCCTGGCCGACCGCGCGCGCCACGCCGCCGCCATGCTGCCGGGGGCGACGGCGCTGGTGGTGGCGGGCGGTGTCGCCGCCAATCAGGCGGTGCGGGCGGCGCTGGCCACCGCCACCGCCCTGCCCCTGCTGGCGCCGCCGCTGCGCCTCTGCGGCGACAATGCCGTGATGGTGGCCTGGGCCGGGCTGGAGCGGCTGCGCGCAGGCCAGCACGACCCGATGGCGCTCGCCCCCCGCCCGCGCTGGCCCCTGGGCGAACTTGCGCCACCGGCATGAAATGGCGGTAAGCCCGTGCCCTTCACATTGACGCAGCCCCCCGCCGCGCTCAGTTTCCGGCGATGAGCGAAGCCACCCTGACCGCCCGCCGCGACTACCAGATCTGCGCCCTCATCGGCACGGGCCACTTCCTCAGCCATTTCTACATGCTCTGCCTGCCGCCGATCTTCCTGCTCTGGCGCGCGGAGTTCGACGTCTCCTTCGCCATGCTCGGCGCCTCGCTCGCGCTGATGAGCGGCACCACGGCGCTGCTGCAGACGCCGGTGGGCTTCCTCGTGGACAAGCACGGCGCGCGGCGCTTCCTGGTGGGCGGCACGCTGCTGATGGCGCTCTCCATCAGCGCCATGGCCTTCGTGCAGGACTTCCGGCTGATCCTGGTGCTGGCCGTGCTCTCGGGCATCGGCAATTCGGTGATCCACCCGGCCGACTACGCCATCCTCGCCGGCTCGATCCGCAAGGAATTCGTGGGCCGCGCCTTCGCGCTGCACACCTTCACCGGCAATCTCGGCTTCGCCCTCGCGCCCCCCGTCATCGCGCTGCTGCTGCTGGTGATGGATTGGCGCGGCGCGCTGCTGCTGGTGGGCTTCCTCGGCGTGCCGGTCGTCGGCCTCATCCTCTGGCAATCGCGCATCCTGAGCGATCAGCCGAAGGCGCGCGGCGCCAAGAAGGAGAGCGGCGTCCGGCTGCTGACCAGCAAGCCCATCCTCGCCTTCTTCGCCTTCTTCCTGCTCTCCGCCATGGCGGGTTCGGGCATGACGGCCTTCCTGATCACCGTGCTCGGCAAGCTCTGGGGCACGCCCATCGCCATCGCCTCGCTGGCGCTCACCGGCTACATGGTCGGCGCCACGGCCGGCACCCTGGTGGGCGGCTGGTGGGCCGACAAGAAGGGCGGGAACCTGCTCGGCTTCGTCACGGTGCTGACGCTCGTCGCGGGCGGGCTGATCCTCTCGCTCGGCTTCGTCCCCTATGCCGAGTGGCTGCTGGCGCCCGTGGCGCTGGTCGCCGGCCTCTGCCTCGGCTCCTCGCGCACGCCGCGCGACGTGATGCTGAAGGAGGCCTGCCCCCCCGGCGAGATCGGCAAGGTCTTCGGCTTCGTCAGCGCCGGCCTGCCGCTGGGCTCCGCCCTCATGCCTGTGCCGATGGGGCTGCTGATTGATTTCGGCCTGACCTGGCTGGTGCTGCCGGTGGTGGCGAGCCTCCTGGTCCTCTCCCTGCTCTGCGCCGGCAGCGCGCGGGCGATGGCGCCGGTGGCGGCGCCCCGCGTGCAGCCGGCCGAGTAAGTGGCGGGCCTCGACGCCTGGCTCTACTGGATTGACCACGCGGCGATCGCCGTCTTCGCCATCTCGGGCGCGCTCGTCGCCTCGCGCAAGCAGATGGATGCGGTGGGCTTCATCCTCATCGCCATCGTCACCGGCTTCGGCGGCGGCACGCTGCGCGACCTGCTGCTGGGCCGCACGCCGGTCTTCTGGCTGCGCGCGCCGGAGCTGGTCGCCATCGCCGTCGTCGCGGCCATCCTCGTCTTCTTCATCGCGCATCTCTTGCAGAACCGCTTCCGCGCGCTGCTCTGGGCCGATGCGGTGGGGCTTTCCATCTATGCCGTGCTGGGCGCCGAAATAGCATTGCTGGCGGGTGCGCATGCCTGGGCAGCGGTGATCCTCGGCGTCATCACCGCCACCTTCGGGGGCATCGCGCGCGATGTGATCTGCAATGAGATCCCGCTGATCCTGCGGCGCGAAATCTACGTGACGGCCGCTGCCGCCGGCGCGACCGTCTTCATCGTCCTGCGCCTCGAAGGCATCTGGCGCGAGCCCGCCTTCCTCGCCGGCGTCTTCACCTGCTTCCTGATCCGCGCCGCTGCCCTGCGCTATGGCTGGAGCCTGCCCGGGTATCGCCCGCGGCCGGGCCGGGATTATCCTGACGGGGAACGGTGAGGAACCACGCCATGGAATATCGCATCCTCGGGCGCAGCGGCGTCCGCGTCAGCCGGCTCTGCCTCGGCAGCATGATGTTCGGCGGCCCGACCGACGCCAGCACCAGCGCCCGCATGATCGCGACCGCCAAGGAAGCCGGCTTCAACTTCCTCGACACGGCCGATGTCTATTCGCGCGGCGCCTCGGAGGAGGTGGTGGGCCAGGCGCTGGCCGGCACGCGCAATGACTGGGTTCTCGCCACCAAGCTCGGCAATGCCATGGGGCCGGGGGCGAATGAGAAGGGCCTCTCCCGCGCCTGGATGATCCGCGCCGTCGAGGGCAGCCTCAGACGCCTCGGCACCGACCACATTGATATCCTCTATCTTCACCGCGAGGATCACGACACGCCGCTCGATGTGACCGTCGCCGCCCTCGGCGACCTGATCCGTTCGGGCAAGATCCGCGCCTTCGGCCTGTCCAATTTCCGCGCCTGGCGCATCGCGGCGCTGTGTGAGGCCTGCGACCGGCTGGGCGTGGACCGCCCGGTGGTGAACCAGCCGCTCTATCACGCGCTGAACCGCATGGCGGAGGTGGAGGTGCTGCCGGTCTCCGCGCATTACGGCATGGGCGTCTTTCCTTACAGCCCGCTCGCGCGCGGCGTGCTGACGGCGAAATACAACCCCGACGCGCCACCCGATGCCGAAAGCCGCGCCGGGCGCGGCGACAAGCGCATGCTGGAAGCCGAGTGGCACCCGGCCTCCATCGCGATGGCGCAGAAACTCGCGCAGCACGCGGCCGCGCGCGGCGTGGCGTCGGCGCATCTCGCCATCCATTGGGTTTTGCGGAATCCGCTCATCACCGGCGCCATCGTCGGCCCCCGCACCGAGGCGCAACTGGCCGACTACATCGCGGCGCTGGATTGCAGCTACACGGCGGAGGATGAGGCGCTGATCAGCGGCCTCGTCACGCCCGGCCATGCGGCGACGCCCGGCTATAACGACCCGGCCTACCGCATCGAAGGGCGGCCGGCCTGAGGCATCGAGGGGCGCTGCCCCTCTGGTCTTTCCTGGACTGTCTTTCGTGAAGCGCGCTCGATGACGCGGGCCGGCGACAGGTCACAGCCACGCATGCCTCGCGAATGGGCAGGTGCTGATGCCGGACAGGGCAAGAGACGCGAGGGCGAGCGACGACCGCGGCGCCGCGCGCGTTGACGCCTCCCGCCGCCCGCCGCATCAAACCCGCATCCCTCAAGCGGTCACCCAGCCATGATCATCGACGCGCACACCCACACGCTCTGCCCCGGCGTGAACCCGATGGTGGCCGGGCGGCCGGAGCTCCGCTCCATTCCCTATACGCGCGACATGGAGCGGGAGAGCGCCGCGGTGGACCAGGCGCAATTCCCCGAACTGTCGCGCCGCTTCCTCGACATCGCCGCGCGGCGCGAGGACATGGCGCGCATGCGCGTGGACCACCAGGTGGTGATGCCAGCCCCTGGCCAGCAGCATTACTGGGCCGAGCCGGATCTGCTGATCGCCCTGTCCCGCGCGCAGAACGAACATGTGGCGGGGATGGTCGCGGCCGGCGCCGGGGCCTTCACCGGCATCGGCACCCTGCCGATGACGGCGCCCGACCGCGCGCCCGATGAAGCCACGCGTGCTGTCGAGGAACTCGGCCTCAAGGGCTTCCAGATCGACACACGTGCCGGCGGCATGGAACTCTCCGATCCCGCGCTCGATCCGCTCTGGGCGCGGCTGGCACGGCTGGGTGCGGCGCTGGTGCTGCACCCGCTCGGCTTCTCGGATGGCGCGCGGCTTGGCCGCTTCTTCATGGTCAACACGGTGGGCAATCCGCTGGAGGAGGTGATCGCGGCCAATCACCTCACCCTGGGCGGCGTGCTGGACCGCCACCCGGAACTGCGCGTGAAGATCGTGCATGGCGGCGGCTTCTACCCCTTCCTGGCCGGGCGGCTGGACCATGCCTGGCGGCGCCGGCCAGAGCTGCGGCGCCTGACGGCCGAGCCGCCCTCGGCCTATCTGTCGCGCCTCTGGTACGACACGGTGGTGTTCGATCCGCGGCTGCTGCGCATGCTGTTCGAGCTGGTAGGGCCGGGGCGGATCATGCTCGGCAGCGACTACCCCTTCGACATGGGCGAGGACGACCCGCGCGCCACCGTGGCCGCGGCCGGCCTGCCCGCCGAGGAAGTGAGCGCCATCGAGAGCGGGACCGCGCGGCGCTTCTTTGGCATCTGACGCGCGCGCTGGCCTGCCACTTGCTTGGGGAGTCACTCAGCCGCCCTTCGGAGAAGCCCATGCGCCGCCGCCATTTGATCGCCCTGTCCCTCGCCACGCCGCATCTGGCGCGCGCGCAGGCCACGACGCTGCGCCTGATCGTGCCCTTCGCGCCGGGTGGCGCCTCGGACACCACGGCGCGCATCATCCAGCCCGGGCTGGCGGCTGCGCTGGGGCGCACCATCGTCATCGAGAACCGGGCCGGGGCCTCTGGCTCCATCGGCACGCGGATGGTGGTGCAGGCGCCGCCCGATGGTTCCGTCATCGGCATCTCCAACACCTCGCCGCATGGCATCGTGCCACTGGCCATGCAGCCGCCGCCCTATGACGGCGATCGCGACTTCACGCATATCGCCATGGTGGCCGATACGCCGACCGTGATGCTGCTGCCGGGGGCCAGCGGCTTCCGCCGCTTCGAGGAGCTGCGCGCTGCGGCCGCCGCGCGGCCGCAGGGACTGACCTATGGTTCCTCAGGCGTGGGCGGCATGCAGCATCTCCAGGGGGAGATGATGGCGAAACTCGTGGGCGGCCGCTGGGTGCATGTGCCTTATCGCGGGACCGGGCCCGGGCTGCAGGCGACGATCGCCGGCGAGGTGGACTGCTTCCTGACGCCGATGGCCGGCACCACCGGCGCGATCGAGGCCGGCCAGGTGCGCGCCATCGCCGTCTCCACGCCGCAGCCCTTCGCCGCGCTGCCCGGCGTGCCGACCTATGAGGCGCTGGGCCTGCCCGCGCTCACCGTCTCCTCCTGGACCGGGATTTCCGGCCCGCGCGGCATGCCGCCGGCCGTGGTGGCCGAGATGCACGCCGCCATGCAGCGCGTGCTGGCCGACCCCGACACGGGGCGGCGCCTGGTGGCCGCCGGGCTCTACCCGCTGCCTCGCCCTGTCTCCTCGGCGGATTACCAGCAAGTGCACGCCGACTTCGCGCGCATCTGGGGACCGGTGGTGCGGGAGGCACGCATCACGCTGGAGTGACCGGGCGCGGGAGGGCGCAGCCCTCCCGCAGCCAAGCTCAGCCGGCCGCCGCCTCTTCCGCCTCGATCGTCGCCGCCGTCGCGTGGACCACGGAGGCGATGCGGACGGCGGCCTGCACCTGCTCGCTGGTCAGGCCGGCATGCTTCACCACTTTCTCGTGGCTCTCCATGCACATGCCGCAGCCATTGATGGCGGAAACCGCGAGCGACCAAAGCTCGAAATCGGCCTTCTCCACACCGGGCTTCGCCATGATGTTCATGCGCAGCTTGGCCGGCATGCTTGGGTAGTCGCCGCCCACCAGGTGCGTGAAGCGGTAGTAGACGTTGTTCATGCCCATGATGGAGGCAGCACCCTTGGCGGCGACCAGCGCCTCGGCCGAGAGCTGCGGGCCGAATTCGGCGAGGATGGCGCGCGTGACCGTCGCGTTGCGGCTGGCCAGCGCCGACACGATGAAGGTGCCGGCCCGCTGCTGCACGGAAAGCGAGGGCTCGGCCGCCAGCGAACCGAGGTTCAACTTCTGGTCCTTGGCGTATTCGGGGAGGGCATTGCGCAGGGCTTCCAGCGACATCACGCGGGCTCCAAAACAGAAAAATGTGGGGAAAAGAATGCCCCCGCCGCAAAGCGGCCGGGGGGTCCAAGGGGGGCTGCATGCCCCCCTTTCGCTTGCGGCGGTAGGGTTGGTGTGGCGGCTACCGCCGCAAGCGACAGGCTTAGGCCGCCTTTTCGAACAGCTCCTGCGGCTTCAGGGCCTCTTCGCCCTTCGTCCAGTTGCAGGGGCAGAGCTCGTCCGTCTGCAGCGCGTCGAGGATGCGCAGCGTCTCCTGCGGGTTGCGGCCGACATTCAGGCCGTTCACCGAGACATGCATGATCGTGCCCTCGGGATCCACGATGAAGGTCACGCGCAGCGGCACGCCGGCCGCCTTGTCGAGGACGCCCAGCGCCGTGCTCAGCTCACGCTTCACATCGGCCAGCATCGGGAAGGGCAGGTTCTTGATGTCTTCGTTGTACACGCGCCAGTTGAGGTGCACGAACTCGCTGTCGGTCGAGACGCCGTAGATCACCGCATCACGGTCGTTGAACTCGCCCTGGAGCTTGCCGAAGGCGGCGATTTCGGTCGGGCAGATGAAGGTGAAGTCCTTCGGCCAGAAGAAGACGACCTTCCACTTGCCGGCATCGCTCTGGTCCGTGACCTGGATGAAGGACTTGCCGGGGCCCTTCAGGCCCTCGGGGCCGCCCTGAACGGCGGTGAGGTCGAAGCTCGGGAACTTGTCGCCGACGGTCAGCATGGGCATGTCTCCTGCAAGGCTGTGGGATACGCGCCGGTCATTCCGGCTGCGCCCTGAGATATTGCGGCGCAGCATCACTTTTCCAATGAATTGTTTTGGAGTTTTCAATCGAGCAGAACGATCATGCCCCGCGCGTGAGCATCAGTTGCCCCGAGCCGACCAAAATCGCGACACGCGCCGCCAGCGCCGGCGCCGCCGAGGGGTCGAGGCCCAGGAGCCGTACCAGGCCCTGGGCCAATTCCTCCTCCGTCGCGCGCGGGTCCAGCTCCAGCACCAGGCGCGCGGCGGCTGCCACCTCGTCCGCATGGATCATCGCCGGCCGGCGCAGATGGGCGGCGGCGGCGGAACGGTCCCTCGCCTGGACGGCGCCGCGTTCTTCCGGGAACCAGAAACCGTTCTGCTCGGTGAGGCCCTGCAGCAGCCGCGCATCGTTCAGCGCGCCGGCAAAACCCTTGGCATCGGGCGCGGCCGCACCCAGCAGCAGGCGCAGGCGTTCCTGGATGGCATCGCCATGCACCGGCGCCTCTGTGGCCACGATGGCGGCGATCAGCCCGGCGAGTTCGGCGCGGTTGGCGGGCGGCTTGTCCAGCGTCGCTTCCACATAGGCCGGCGCCAGCCGCGCGGCGGTGACCGGTGCGGCGGCCGGCGCGGCGAGGCCCAGCGCCGGGCGCAGCCGGGCGGCGGCGCCCTCGGGCTGGTTCAGCCAATCGAGCGACCAGCTACGCGCCAGCGCCCAGCCCATCCCCTCCAGCGCCATCTGGCGGCCACGGTCGCGGTCCCGCGCGCAGCGCAGGCCCGACCAATCCGCGCCATCCACCTCGACGCCGAGGTCGAAGCCCTGCGCCCCCCGCGCCGCGACGTCGAGGAACAGGCCGGACAGCCCCACCCGCGGCACCGCCTCCCGACCCGATTGCGCGATGAGCCCGCCGATCAGCCCCGCGATGGCCGAGCCGTCCCGCGCCGCGGCACGCGCTGCCTCGCCCCCCGCCGCGAAACCCAGGAAGGTCTTGAGCGCGGCCACGCCGCGCCCCTTGGCGCGCTCCAGATCCACCTCCTCCGCACCGATGCCGGAGAAGACGATGCAGCGCTTCTTGGCGCGGGTGATGAGCACGTTCAGCCGCCGCTCGCCGCCCTCGGCGGAGAGAGGGCCGAAGCGCATGGCGAGCTTGCCATCGCCACCACGCCCATAGCCCACAGAGATCATGATGGAATCGCGCTCGTCGCCCTGCACGTTCTCCAGGTTCTTCACGAAGAAGGGCTCGGCCGGGTGTGCCGTGAAGAAGGCCTCGGTCTCCGGGCTTTCGCGCCGCAGCGCCTCCACCGCCTCGGCAATCGCGTCGCGCTGCGTGACGGAGAAGGCAGCGACGCCCAGCGTGTCGCCTGGCGTCTCCCGCGCGTGGCGCAGCACCGCCTCGGCCACGGCGCGGGCCTCCACGGCATTGGCGCTGCCCTGGAAACGTCCGTCCACGCGCACCAGCGAGAGGCCCAGCGCCGTACTGCGCGGGCGTGGAGAGGGCAGGACCAGAAGCCGGCTGCCATAGAATTCCGCATTGCTGGTGGCGATCAGGCTCTCATGCCGGCTGCGATAGTGCCAGCGCAGCATGGCGTTGGGGATGCCGCGCGCATTGGCGAGGCCGAGGATGCTCTCCACATCACGCGCCGCCAGCGCCTCCTCCTCCGTCTGCGCGTCCTCCTCGACCTCCTCCGTCATGCGCTGGAAGAAGCGGGTGGGCGGCATCTGCTTGTCGTCGCCCACCACCACCACCTGCCGCGCGCGGGCGATGGCGCCCAGCGCATCCACCGGCTCGATCTGGCTGGCCTCGTCCATCACCAGCAGGTCGAAGATGGGAAAGCCCGGCTGCGTCGCGTGATGCGGATTGGCCAGGAATTGCGCGACACTCAGCGGGCTGAGCATCAGGATGGGCTTGGCCTTGCGGATCAGCGGCGCGGCGCGCGAAAGCAGGGCCCGCAGCGGCGCATGGCCGCGCTTGCGCTCGAACTCGCCGCGCAGGAAGGCGAGGCTGGCCGCTTCCTCGCCGCCGCGCAGCGCCTCCACGCGCGCGGCATGGATGGCGGCGGCCTCGGCCCGCGCGAGCCGCACGCGCGCCGCATCGGCCGCACGGAAATCCAGGACCCAGCGATCGGCGGCGACGCCGTCGAAGGCGGCCAATTCCGGATGCTCGCGCATCGCGACCCGAAGCAGGGCTTCCAGGATGCCGAAGTCGAGCGCGCCCTCGGCTGCATCGGGCGCCAGCGTGCCATCGGCCAGCGCCACAGCGAGCGGCGCGAGGCTCGGTTCGGCGGCCCCGGCGCGCGCCCAGGCTTGCCAGGGCGAGAGCGCTTCGGGCTCGGCGGCCATCGCGGCCAGGCGCTCGGCCATGGTGGCGAAGCTCTCTGCCGCTTCCAGGCCGGTGGCGTCACGCATCGCGGCACTGGCGGTGAGCGCCGCGCGTTGCGCCTCCGTCGCGGGCGGCGTGGCAAAGGCGGCGGCGTGGCGCGCCATCCAGCCGAGGTCACGCTCCAGCTTGGCCGCATCCGGCCCGGGGCCGAGCCGTGCGCGCGCGGCCTGCACGGCCAGCAGCGCGTCCAGCGCCGCCATATCCTCGGGGTCGCGCAGCGCGGCGGCGAGGGTGGCCTTCGCCGCGCGACGTGCGCCATGGAGGAAGCCCAGCATGCCGCCGGGCTTCGCCAGCGTGTCGCGCGCGGCGGCGAGGCCCGGCACCTCCAGCGCACCCGGCAGGAAGCGTGGATCGGGCGTGGCCAGCAGCCGCAGATCGGCCAGCCGCGCCTCGGCCGCCGGCACGGCCTCAGGCTGCATCGGGGCCTCGGCGCGCAGGGCCTCGGCGGCCAGCGCCGCCTCGGCCTCCGTCACGCCGCCCGGTGCGGCGGCCAGCGCGCGAATGGCGCGCGGCAGTTCCGCCAGCAGGCGCTGCGCCCCGATGGCATCGAGCGGCGCCGTCACGCCGCGCCAGGGGCTACGCGCGCCGCCCAGGCTGGCGGCCATGTCCCGCGCCGCCTCGCGCAGCTTGCGCAGCCGCGCGGCATCCCAGCCCGTGGGGTCCAGCCGGAAGGGCGGCGGCGCGGCACCCGAGGCACGCAGCGCGGCGAGACGCCCCACCACCTCCTGCACGGTCACACCCGTCTCGCCCACCGTGTCGCGCATCGCGGCCGCATGGCGGTTCAGCCTTCCGCGCAATTCGCCCAGGCGCTGCACGGCCGCCTCGCGCTGCGGCGGGATGGGCGGCGGCAGCGCCAGCGTCGCACGCAGCTCGTCTAGCACGGCGCGCTTGGACTGCTTCTCGCTGTGCAATTCCAGCACGGCGGCACCGAGGCCGAATTGCTCCAGCCTTCGCTTCACCACCTCCAGCGCCGCGGCCTTCTCCGCCACGAAGATCACGCTGCGTCCATCCATCACCGCCTGGGCCAGGATGTTCACGATGGTCTGGCTCTTGCCCGTCCCCGGCGGGCCCTGGATCACCAGCGAATGGCCACGCCGCACGGCCTCCGCCGCCAGCGCCTGACTGCCATCCACCTCCACCACATGATCCAGCTTCTCGACCGGGATCGCCGCATCCACATCGGCGTCATCGGCGAAGGGCGGGGCCTCGGCCACCGCCTGCGCGCCATCCAGCAGCCGCAGCAGGGCCGCATGCGTGAGCAGCCCCGGATGCGCGACGGGATCGAGGTCCCGCCACATCAGGAATTTCGCGAAGGCGAAGAGGCCCAGTGCGAGCGCATCCGCCTCCACCCGCCAGCCCTCACGCCCCGCCGTCGCCGCCTGCATGCGCGCCGCCCATTCCGCCGGCGTCTCGCCCGCGAAATCGGGCAGCGTAACGCGGAAATCGGTGGCGAGCTTCTCGCGCAGCGAGAGATTCTCCACCACATCATCGGGCGTCGCGCGCAGGGAAAATCGGTTGCTCACGCCCTCGCGCTCCAGCATGGCCGGGATCAAGGCCAGCGGCGCCATGCGCTCGGTGCCGGGCGTGCCGGGGTCACGCCAGACCAGCGCGCCGACGGCGAGGAAGAGGCTCGGCACGCCGCTTTCCTCGCGCGCGCTGCGGGCATCGGCCATCACGTCGCGCAGCCGGCGCGTCAGCTCCTCGGCCGGGAGCGCCACGCGCAATGCCGTGTCGCGCTGCCATTCCTCGCGCGTGGCGCTGGCACTCGCGGTGGCCACGCCCTCGGCGCGTTTGCGGGTCTTCGCGTCGCCCGCCACGGCGGCCTCGAAGCCGAAGCCCTTGCCGGCCGCGAGTTGCGTGACCACGAAGCCCGCATCCTCCTCCTCGATGCGGATCACGCCGCGCGAGCGCCCCTGCGCCGGCAGGCTCAGCAGGCGGTTGCGGGTGGAGAGATCAATCAGCGCGCGCCGCGCCTCTTCAAGCTGCGCCGCGATGCTCATCCCAGCGCGTTCCTCAGGCGGTTTTCCTCGAAGTCCAGCTCCTGGCTGAGCTTGGTCAGCAGCTCCTCGGCCAGGCCGTTCTCGGCCCGCAAGGCCAGGATGGCGGTGCGCGCCGCCTCCAGCCCTTCGAGGCGCACGGCGCGGCGCGCGGCGCGCTCGGCCGCCACGGCGGCACCACCTTGCGTGACGCGCTTCAGATGGCTCGCACGGTCCACATGCTCGGCCAGCAGGTCTTGCGCGATGGGGCCATAGAGCACGTCGCCCGCGCGGTGGCGGATGGCGCCCAACATGGCCTCGGCCGCGATGTGCCGCGCATGCGCCTCCTCCGGGTCAATCCCATGCGGATGCGGCTGCTGCACCAGGTTGAGGCGCTTGATCAGCCATTCCAGCGTGGTGCCCTGCACCACCAGCGTGGCCAGGATGGCGCAGAAGGCGAGGAAGATGATGAGGTCGCGCTCCGGGAAGTTCAGCGGCAGCGCAATGGCGGCCGCGAGCGAGACCACGCCGCGCATCCCCGCCCAGGAGATCACAACCAGATGCGCCATGGGCGGCAGCGGATCCCGGCGGTGGATGCTCGGGATCAGCCGCGGCAGCGCCGCCGCCGGCAGCACCCAGATGAAGCGCGAGACGATGAGCGCCAGCGAGATGACCAGCGCCAGCCCCGCCAGTTCCAGCGCGCCCCGGTCGCCCAGCCGGCTCACGATGTCGTTCAGTTGCAGCCCGATCAGGATGAAGACCAGCGAGGTCAGCACGAATTCCACGAATTCCCAGACCGCCCGCGCCTCCAGCCGCGTGCGGGCGGAGAAGACGCGATGCTGCGCCTGCCCCATCATGATCCCGGTGGTCACCACCGCCATCACGCCCGAGAGGTGCAGCGCCTCCGCCGCCAGGAAGGAGGCATAGCAGGCCAGGAAGGAGAGTGCCGTCTCCAGCAGGGTGTCGCGCAGCCGCGCGATGGCCCAGAGCGTGCCGCGCGCGACGGCCCAGCCCATGGCGATGCCGCCCACCCCCAGCAGCAGGAAGCTGCCCACCGCCTCATGCGGCACGAAGCTGCCGGCAGCCATGGCGGCGATGGCGAAGCGGTAGATGACGAGGGCGGAGGCATCGTTCACCAGGCTCTCGCCCTCCAGCACCGTCACGATGCGGCGCGGCAGGTTCAGGCGTTGTAGCACGGCGGCGGCCGCCACCGCATCGGGCGGGGCCAGGATGGCGCCGAGCGCGATGGCCGCCGCCCAGGGCATTTCCGGGACGAGCAGCCGCGCCACCCAGCCAATCGAGAAGGCCGTGAAGAAGACGCAGCCCACCGCCAGCAGCAGGATGGGCCTGAGGTTGCGCCGGAAGGCGTTCCAGTCCGTCCGGAAGGCGCTGCCCTGGAGCAACGGCGGCAGGAAGAAGGCCAGCGCCAGCTCGGGGTTGAGCGTGATGTCGGGCAGGCCCGGGATGAAGGCGATGGCCGAGCCCGCCAGGATCAGCACCACCGCGTAGGGAAGCCCCGCGAAGCGCGCCACGACGGCGAGCGCCACGCAGGCGGCCATCATGGCCAGGACGGCCTCGACCAGCTCCATCAGCGGCGCTTGATCAGCGCGGCGGCGACGACGCAGGCCGCGATGATCGCCACCGTCATCATTCCCTGAACGACGGTGTAGTTCGGCGCATCCGGCGCCACGAACCAGGCGGCGACCGCGCCGCCCGCCAACATCGCAATCCGCAGAAGCCAGGCCATCAGGGCACCTCCGCCCACAGGATGCCATGGCATCCGGGCGGATGCCATGCTTCAGAGCTTCTTCTTGCCCAGGCCCACCTTGTCGTAGATCGAATTGATGTGGTCCTTCACGGCCTGGGGCGTGTCATCCTTGGCCGGCTTGTGCAGCCAGCCCAGCTTCTCGCGCGCGTAATTCCCCATCTCCTCGTCCTGGTCCGAGGTGCCGCCGCTGATGCCATAGGCGCCCACCATCTCATTGCCCTTGAAGACCGGCGCCGCCCCGCCCGAGATGAAGATCTTGCCGCCCGTGAAGACCGAGGCGTTGATGGCGAGCTGCGGGTTGCGCTCGCGCAGCCATTGCTGCGTGACCAGGCCGTCCTGGAAGCGCGGGCTCATCGAGCGGAAGGCCGCCATGGTGAAGGCCTTGGCCGAGGCCGTCTCGGGCGTGATCCAGCCCGCCTCATCCATGCGCTCCATCGCGATCAGGTGCCCTTCCGGCCCCACCAGTGCCACCGAGACCGGCACCTGCATCTCCTCCGCCTTTTCCATCACCGCACGGATGAAGCGCCGGCATTCGGCGAGCTTCAGCTTGGCCATATCAAACCCCTTCAGAGCTCAGTTGTTCCGCGCGCCGGAGGCTTCCACCACCCGCGCCCATTTCGTCGTTTCCTCAGCGATCAGCCGCGCCAGCTCCGCCGGCCCGCCGGCCAGCACGTCGAAGCCCTGGGCCGTGAGCTGGGCCCGCGTCTCGCCCGTGTTCATCGCGACGCGCACCGCCTCAGCCAGCCGCGTGATGATCGGCGCGGGTGTCACCGCCGGCGCCATCAGCCCGAACCAGACGGCGCTCTGGAAGCCCACCAGCCCGGCCTCGATCATCGTCGGCAATTCGGGGGCGGCGGCCGTGCGCGTGGCCCCGGTGGAAGCGAGGCCGCGCAGCCGCCCGGCGCGCACATGCTGAATCACGGTGGAGGCCGGCGAGAACATGACGCCGACGCGCCCGGCCAGCAGATCCGTCACCGCCTGGGCGCTGCCGGGATAGGGCACATGCGTCATCCGCACGCCGGTCATCAGGTTGAACAACTCACCCGAGAGATGCGGCGCCGTTCCGATCCCCGAGGAGCCGAAAAAGAGCTGCCCGCCGCGCGCGAGCGCGATCAGCTCGGCCACGTTCTGCGCGGGCACGGAAGGGTGCACCACCAGCAGGTTGGGCACGCTGACCAGCGGCGCGATGGGCGCCAGGTCCCGCGCGAAATCGAAGGGCAGGTCACGCTGCAGGCTCGCATTGATCGTGTTGGCGACGGAGCCGAGGAAGAGAGTGTAGCCATCGGGTGCCGCGCGCACCACCTGCTCGGTCGCGATGTTGCTGCCCGCACCGGGCCGGTTCTCGACCACGATGGACTGGCCGAGTGCGGTGCCCAGCGGCGGTGCGATCACCCGCGCCGCGACATCGGCGGCGCTCCCTGGCGGAAAGCCCAGGATCAGGCGCGGTGACCGCGCGGGATATTCCTGTGCGTGGGCGATGCTGGGCGGCAGGCCGGCGGCCAGGGCCAGAGCGACGCGGCGCGACAAGGGCATGACGGAAACTCCCGGGACATGGCGCGATTCCCGCGCTCAGTTCCGGACTAGACCAGCGCCCTGGAGGCGCGTCCAGTCAGGCCGCCTCTCGCAGCGCCTCGCGCCGGGTTTCCGTCACGCGCGTGACACCCACCACCTGGCCGAGATTGCCGGCGACGAGATGCACCATCTCCGCCGGCATGGCCGCCATGCCGAGTTCCACGCGCAGCATCTCGCCCTCGCGGCAAGCCAGCATGTGGTCGGGCGTCAGGTCGCGCTTGGCGAAGGGTTGCAGCAGGCGCGGCAGCAGGCCGGGCTCGGCATAGGCGTCCACGGTGAAAAGCACGTTTGCGGTCATGGGATGGGTTCCTGGAAGGGGGGTCGCGAAGGCCCGGCGCGGCAACGCGCCGCGACACCGCGGCGCGGATCAACCGGCCGGGCGCGTAATTCGCGAAAGGGTGCTCATCAGGAACATGGGTGCAGAATGCACAGGCGCGCTCAGCGAAGCAAGGCCGGAAGCAGCGCGTCCAGGCGCACGCGCCCCTCGGAGGTGGCGACAAGCCGGGGCCCTTGCCACTCCAGATACCCCTCCTCCAGGCAGGCCGCGAGCATGGCCGGATCCACCGTGTCCACGAAGCGCAAGCCGCTGCGCGCCTCGATTCTCGCGGGGTCCACGCCTTCCGCGAGGCGCAGCCCCATCAGCAGCGCCTCGCGCCCGCGGTCACGTTCGGAGAGCGCCTCCTCCTCCACCGCCGCATGGCCGGATTGCTCCACGCGGGTGGCCCATTCCTCCGGGCCGCGATGCCGGCGCGTCGCCCACATCACGCCATCGCGCAGCAGCCGCTGATGCGCGCCCGGCCCGATGCCGAGGTAATCGCCATAGCGCCAATAGGCGAGGTTGTGCCGGCTCTCGGCGCCCGGCTTCGCGTAGTTGCTGACCTCGTAGGGGGCGAGGCCGAAGCGCCGCGCCTCCTCGGCCGTCGCCTCATACATGCGCGCCGCGTCATCCTCCTCCGGCAGGGCGAAATCGCCGCGGGCATATTGGGTGGCGAAGCGCGTGCCGGGCTCGATGGTGAGCTGGTAGAGGCTGAGATGATCGGCGGCCAAGGCCAGCGCTTGGCGCAGTTCCGCCCGCCAGGCGGCCTCGGCCTGGCCGGGGCGGGCATAGATCAGGTCGAAGGACAACCGGGGAAAGATCTCGCGCGCGGCTTCCAGCGCCGTGATCGCCTCGCCCACATCATGCCGGCGGCCCAGGAAGCGCAGCGCCTCCACATCGAGCGACTGCACGCCGAGCGAGGCGCGGTTCACGCCCGCCGCGCGGAACGCGCGCAGCTTGCCGATTTCCACGCTGGTCGGGTTCGCCTCCAGCGTCACTTCCATCTCCGGGTCGGCGTCGAAAAACGCGCGCGCATCGGCGATGAGGGCGGCCACCGTCTCCGGCTCCATGAGGCTCGGCGTGCCGCCGCCGAAGAAGATGCTGGCGAGCGGCCGGCGCCCCAGCCGCGCCGCCTCATGCGCCAGCTCACGGCGCAGCGCGGCGCGGAAGCGCGCATGGTCCACGCCCCCCTCCCGCACATGCGAGTTGAAGTCGCAATAGGGGCATTTGGAAGCGCAGAAGGGCCAGTGGATGTAGAGGGCGAGCGGCTCGGTCATGCCCCCTTGGACCGCATCACCAGCGCCGATAATAGCCCCCATAGGGCCGGCCCCAGCCATAGCCCCAGCCGCCGCCCCAGCCGAAGCCGACGCGCGGCCCGACATAGACGCCATAGGGGTAGGGCGCCGGATAGGCCGGCGCATAGACCGGCACGGGCACATTGACCTGCAGGGGCTGCACGTTGTTGCCATAGCTCGACATGCATTGCGCGTAGGTGACGTCGTAGCGTCCCTGCATGCTGAGATTGGTGTTCTGCGCAGCCCCCACGCCCACCGCGCTGCCGGTCACGAGGCCAGCGCCGGCGCCGATCGCCGCCCCCGCCCCGGCATTGCCGGTGGCCGCGCCGATCAGCCCGCCGGCCACGGCGCCCACCGCCGTCCCGATGGCCGCCGAGCCGAGGGCCGACTGCGCCGCCGCCTGGTCGGGCGCCAGGCCGAGGCTGTTCATCGCGGTCTGTTGGCAGAAGGCGTCCTCGCGCTGGAATTGCGCGAAATCCTTGCCCTGTGGCGGCATGGCGACGACGCTCGGACCCTGCGGCGGCCCGACCGTGCAGGCGCCAAGGCCGATCGCCAACAATCCCAGGGTCCAGATACGTGTCATGGCCTACCTCCGGATGTCGTTCTGCCTCCGGGATATGGCGCTTCCATGGCGGGCTTGCAGGCCCGGAATTGTAACGCGACGCCTACGGCCTCATTCAGCGCCCCTCATTCAGTGCCGGGCGGCAGCAGCGAGACATGCGCGGCTACGATCCGCCAGCCCTCGGGCGTGCGCAGCCAGGTGTGGCTCTGCCGGCCGGTGCGATCCGCGCCCTCGCGGCGGAAGCTGGTATTCGCCACGCCGAAATCCCGCCCATAGGTGGTGATGACCGTGCGGATCAGCTCCCGCGCCAGGCCCTGGCTGGGGCGGGAGGCGCGGAAGGCCGCGATCTCGGCATAGGAGAACAGGTTCTCCGTCACGCCGAAGCGCAGCGTGTGCTCGTTGTTGTAGAAGAGCTCGTCCAGCACGGCGACGTCGTTGGTCACCAGCGCCTTCTCGTAGCGGTAGAAGGCCGCCGAGACCTCGGCATGGACTTCGGGGATGTTGATCTCGTGCATGGTCAGTTCCTCACGGCGGGCGCGGCGCAGATGCCGAGCTGTTCCAGCGCGGCGGCCACGCGGAACAGCTTCTCCTCGGCCCAGGGGGCGGCGATGAGCTGCACGCCGATGGGCATCCCGCCCGGCGTGCCAAGCCCCACGGGGTCGGCGATCGGTGCGGCGATCACCGGCAGGCCGATGCAGGAAATCGGCTGGGTATAGACGCCGAGATTGGGCCGCACCGGGATCATGGCGCCCTCCACCTCGATCATCTCCTGGCCGATCCTGGGCGCCACATAGGGGGTGGCGGGGGCGATGATCACATCCACCTCGTCGAACACGGCCAGCGCCTTGGCGCGATAGGCCGCCCGCACGCGCTGGGCCTGCTGCACCCAATGCGCCGGCAGCAGCGCGCCGGCCAGGAAGCGGTCCCGCGTCGCGAAGTCGAAATCATCCGGGCGCGTGCGCAGGTTGGGCAGATGCAGGTTGGCGCCCTCCGCCATGGTGATCAGGAAGGCGGCGGCGCGGCCGAGTGCGGCGTCGGGGATGGTCACGCTCCGCGTCGTGCCCAGCGCGCGCGCCACGGCCTCGACCGCGGCGAAGGCTTCGGCATGGCCGCCCTGCGTGAAATGCTCGCCCGCGACGGCAATCCGCAGATCGCCGATTTCGGCCGAGCCGCCCACCTGCGAAAACCCCACCCAATGCTGCGCCGGGTCCTCCGCATCGGGCCCCTGGAGCATGTTGTAGGCCAGCGCCAGGTCGGCCAGTTCGCGGGCGAAGGGTCCCAGATGGTCGAAGCTCGCCGCGAACAGAAACCCGCCGGAGCGCGAAAGCCGCCCATAGGTCGGCTTCAGCCCCCAGATGCCGCAGAGCGAGGAAGGCACGCGGATCGAGCCATTGGTGTCGCTGCCGAGCGTGATGGGCACGAGGCCGCCCGCCACCGCCGCCGCACTCCCGCCGGAGGAGCCGCCGGCGATGCGCGTCAGGTCATGCGGGTTGTGGCAGGGGCCGAAATGCGCATTTTCGGTGGTGAAGCCATAGGCGTATTCATCCATGTTGAGCGCGCCGAGCATGACCGCACCCGCGGCCTGCATCTGCCGCACCAGGAAGGCGTCGCGGGTGGCGGGCGGCGTGTCGCGCTCGATCTTGGCGCCGGCCAGCGTGGTGATGCCCTGGAGGTCAAAGAGGTTTTTCACCGCGACCGGCACGCCCGCCATGGGGCCGGGGTCCTGGCCGGCCTTCACCTTCGCATCCACCGCCGCCGCCTCGGCCCGGGCGCGGGTGGCGGTGACTTCGGTGAAGGCGCTGTAGGTCGCGTTGCGGGCGGCGATGTCGGCCAGCCGCTCCTCCACCACATCGGCGGCGCGGCGGCGCCCGGCGCGGATCTCGGCCGCGAGGTCCACGGCCTTCATGGCGTCTTCCGCGCGACATAGACGGGTGCCGCCTCATCGGCCGGCGCGAGCTTCATCTGCTCGACCAACCCCGCCATGCGCTTCGCAAGCGCCAGATTCATCGTGATTCCCGGCAGATGCGCGGGGTGGAGCGGCAGGCCGATGGCGGCGGCCGCCTGCTTCGCATAGGCCTCAGGATCGAAATCGGGCATCGGTTGGTCCCTCCACAGGGTGAATTGACCCAGCCCGCCCCGCAGCGCCAGGGGGTTGCAGGCGCTTCATTTCGACCGGGCCGCGCGCCCTGCGCTCGCGCAAGGCAGGACTGCCCCGGGCTTGGGCATGTCAAGATTGACCCCGCCCGCCGCCCCTGCCATCCCCCTGCGCATGACCGCCGATCCGCAATTCCAGAACATCCGCGCCTGGCCCTTCGAGGAAGCCGCCAAGCTCGCGCAACGCATGGAAGCCACGGGCAAAACCGAGGCGCTGTTCGAAACCGGCTACGGCCCCTCCGGCCTGCCCCATATCGGCACCTTCGGCGAGGTCGCGCGCACCTCCTGGGTGCGGCGCGCCTTCGCGCGGCTGACCGGCATGCCCTCCAGGCTCATCGCCTTCAGCGACGACATGGACGGGCTGCGCAAGGTGCCGGACAACATCCCGAACAAGGAATTGCTGGTCCCGCATCTCGGCAAGCCGCTGACCCGCATCCCCGACCCCTTCGGCACGCATCCGAGCTTCGGCGAGCACAACAACGCCCGGCTGCGCAGCTTCCTCGACGAATTCGGCTTCGAATATGAATTCGCCAGCAGCACCGAATATTATGCATCCGGGCGCTTCGATGCGGCGTTGCTGCGCATGCTCTCCCTGCATGACGAGGTGCGCGAGGTGATCCTGCCCACGCTCGGCCCCGACCGCCGCGCCACCTATTCCCCCTTCCTGCCGATCCACCCCAAGACGGGCGTGGTCATGCAGGTCCCGGTGGAGGCCACCAACCTCGAGGCCGGAACCATTTTCTGGACCGACCCAGAGACGGGCGAGCGCTTCGAGACGCCGGTCACCGGCGGCCATTGCAAGGCGCAATGGAAGGCCGACTGGGCCATGCGCTGGCACGCGCTGGGCGTGGATTACGAGATGTCCGGCAAGGACCTGATTGATTCCGTGAAGCTCTCCAGCCGCATCTGCCGCGTGCTGGGCAGCGAGCCGCCCGTCTCCTTCACCTATGAGCTGTTCAACGACGCCCAGGGCCAGAAGATCAGCAAGAGCAAGGGCAACGGGCTCACCATCGAGCAATGGCTGGAATACGGCCCGCCGGAGAGCCTCGCGCATTTCATGTTCGCCTCTCCCGGTTCGGCCAAGCGCCTCTACAAGGAGGTGATCCCCCGCGCGGTGGATGAGTGGCTGGCGCAGCTCGCCAAGCTGCGGGCCCAGAGCGACCCGGCGAACCCCGCCTGGCACATCCATGACGGGCAGGTGCCGAATTTCGCGCCGCCCCCCGTCTCCTACGCCACGCTGCTGAACCTCGCCGGCATCGCCAACACCGACGACCCGGACCGCCTCTGGGCCTATCTGCGCAAGTATCACCCGGGCCTGACGCCCGAGGGCGAGCCGGTGCTGGACCGCCTGGTGCGCAATGCCTGCGCCTATTGGCGCGACTTCGTGGCACCCGAGCGCAAATTCCGCGCCGCCACGCCCGAGGAGGCCGAGGCGATGCGCGCGCTCATCGCCATCCTGCTGGAGCGCGCCCCGGAATTCGCGGCCCTGCCGGCCGGTGCGGAGCGCGAGACGGCGATGCAGAACGCCGTCTATGACGCGGGCCGCCGCCCGCCCTTCGCCGTGCCCAACAAGGACGGCTCCATGGGCGTCGGCCGCGCCTGGTTCCAGGCCCTCTACGAAGTGCTCCTGGGCAAGAGTGAGGGCCCGCGCTTCGGCGGCACCGTCGCCGTCATGGGCGTGCCCGAGACGGTCGCGCTGATCGAGAACGCGCTCAGCCGGGAGAACGCGCCGGCGTGAAGGGCGCCCTGTCTCTTCTCAAGCGGCATGGCGCCACCGTCTTCGGCCTGCTGCTGCTGGTCGGCGCCATCTGGGTGGTGCATCGCGAATTCCGCAACCTCTCGGTCGCGGATGTCGAGCGCGCGATGGAGGCCATCCCGGTCTGGGCGCTGTGGTGGGGGGCGGGCCTCACCATCGTCGCCTATCTCGTGCTCGCCATCTATGACTGGCTGGGGGCGCGCTATGCGGGCCGGCCGTCGAGCTGGGGGCGCGCGCTGCTGGCTTCCTTCTGCGGCTATTCGCTGGCGCACAATCTCGGCTTCGCCGCGGTCTCGGGGGCCGCGGTGCGCTTCCGGCTCTATTCCGCCTGGGGTTATTCGCCGCTCGAGATCGGCAAGGTGGTGGGCTTCACATCCCTCACCTTTGGGCTGGGCGGCATGGCGCTCGGCGGCATGGTGCTGCTGGTGGAGCCCGAGGTGTTGCCCTGGGCCGGTGACCACCTGCCGCGCTGGCTGCTGCAACTCATGGCCCTGCCGCTGTTCGGCGTGGTGCTGGCCTATATCCTGCTCAGCCGCTTCCGCCGCAGCATCCGGGTCTTCGGCCATGATGTGGAACTGCCCGGCGTGCGCATGGCGATCGCGCAGAGCCTGCTCGCCACCGTGGATGTCGCCATCACGGCGGCCATTTTCTATGTGCTGCTGCCCCCGGCCGAGGGCCTCACCTTCCTGCGCTTCATCGGCATCTATCTCGCCGCCTATGCGCTCGGCATCACGGCCTCGGTCCCCGGCGGCCTCGGCGTCTTCGACGGCGCGATCATCATCGGCCTCGCCCCCTATATGGGTGCGGCCGAGGTGGTGGGCGCGCTGCTGGTCTTTCGCCTCTACTACTACATCGTGCCGCTCTTCATCGCGGGCGGGCTCTTCGCCAGCTTCGAGATCGGCCAGCGGCGGGATTCGCTGCGGGCGCTGAGCCGCGGCGCCATGCCGCTCGAAGTGCCGATCCTGGCGGGCCTCGTGGCGCTGGGTGGCGCGCTGCTGGTGTTCCTGGGCTCGCTGCCCGTCTCGGCCCTCGTGCTGCAGGCCTGGGCCGGGTACGAGGCGGCGCTGGCCTCGCAATTCGCCGCCTCCATCGTGGGTTCGCTGCTGCTGGTGATGGCCTTCGGCCTGGCGCGGCGGCTGCGCCTCGCCTGGGGCATGGCCCTGTTCCTGCTGGTGAATGGCGCGCTCATCGCCAAGCTGCGCGAGGAGCATTGGTGGACCTGGGGCCTCTTCCTGCTGGTGGCCGCCCTGCTTGCCACCATGCGCGCGGCCTTCTACCGCGAGAGCCGCCTGCGGCGGGAGCCGCTGTCGAACGAGATGCTGCTGCCGCTGGCGGCCGTGGCCATCTGCGGGCTCGCACTCGCCACGCTCGCCAATGCCAGCCGCCTGCAGGGCGAGACCTGGATGGAGCTGGTGCTCTTCGCCGGCGCGCCGGTGCAGCTGCGCTTCACCATCGGCATCATGGTGCTGCTGCTGCTGGTCGGCATGGTGCGGCTGCTGCGCCCCGCACGCATCCGCCCGGAGCCCCTGGAGGAGGCCAACCGCACGCGCCTCGAATCCCTGGGCGCCTGCCTGCCCCCCCGCGCCGATGGCGTGATCTGGGGCGAGGGCGGGCGCGCGGGCTTCGCCTTCACCCGCTGCGACGACGTCTGGATCGCCCATGGCGACCCGGTGGGGGACCCGCGGGACGCCGTCTCCGCCATCTGGCGCTTCCGCGATTACTGCGAGCGGCAGGGCGGGCGCCCCGCCTTCACCGGCGTGGGCCAGGATTTCCTGCGCTTCTACGCCGATATCGGCCTGCAGGCCCTGCCCGAGGCGGGCAGCCCCGGCCGCTTCATCGCCTGCGACGCCGAGCATGACGCGGCGCGGCTGCTGCGCGCCGCGAACGGGGGATAATGCTCGCGGCCCAAGGGGCCGAACGGCCGCCGCCGCTGATGCGGCGGAGCCGCCGCGTCGTGCCGAAGGCACGCCTCCGGCGTGACGCGTTTGAGGGCAACAAAAAGTCTAAACCATCCGGATCAGCGTGCCGTCCTTCCGGATCGCCTGGTGGAAGATCACGGCGCCGATATGCGCCGCCAGCAGCGCCACGATGGCCCAGCCCAGCCTCTGGTGCAGCCAGAGCAGCACATTGGCCCCCCACTCCCAGGCCGGCATGAATTTCGGCAGGTCAATGAAGCCGAGATAGGCCGTCGCCCCCTGCATCGGGAAGCCGAAGGCGTTGGTGGCGAAGAAGCCCAGCACCGGCTGCAGGATCAGCGCGCCATAAAGCGCGTGGTGCACGGCGGTGGCAGCGAGGCGCATCGGCGCGGGCAGGTTCGCTTCCACCGGCACCGGATGCTTGATGCGGTACCAGAGCCGCAGCGACGCCACGATGAGCAGGGTGAGGCCCGCGCTTTCATGGATGGCGTAGAAGGCCATCTTGCTCGGATCCTTGATGTGGCCGATCACGAAGCCGGTCGGCAGCGCGACCAGGATCAGCGCCACCGTGATCCAGTGGAACCACTTCGCCATCGGGGAATAGGCCATGCTCGCCTCCTGCCTGGGTCACGCCATCCTGTCATGGAGATGATCGCCGCGCACGCGGATTGGTCGGTGGCGCCGGGCAAGCGTTGGGCGGCGGTGGCCCGGCGCGGTGCGGCAGGGTGGCGGCTGGAGGCGCCCCGCCCGGTGGGTGACCCCGCCGGCTTCGCCGCCGCCTTGCTGGAAGCGGGCCTTCCCGCCGCCCTGGGGCTGGACCTGCCGCTCGGCGTGCCGCGCGCCTATGCGGTGCAGCGGCCGGAGGCGGGCTTCCTTGCCTTCCTGCGCGCCCGGGCGGGGGATGCGCGCTTCTTCGCCGTGAACGAGTCGCTGGCGACCATCGGCCTCGATGCGCCCTTCTACCCGATGCGGGGCGTGAAGGGGATGACGCGCGCCTCCCACGCCGCGGCGCTCGGCCTGCCCGGGCCGGACGACCTGCACCGCTGGTGCGACCGCGCGACGGCGAGCCGCCCGGCCGGCGCGCCGCCCTTCTGGACGCTGGGCGCGAACCAGTCGGGCAAGGCCGCCATCACCGCCTGGCGGGACTGGCTGGCCCCGGCGCTGGCCGCCGGCGCACCGCTCTCGCTCTGGCCCTTCGAAGGCGGGCTGCACGCCCTGCTGCGCCCGCGCCGCCTGGCGGTGGCCGAGGTCTATCCGGCCGAGGCGCTGCGCCAGCTCGGCCTCAGGCTCGCCGGCAGCAAGCGGGACCAGGCGGCGCGCCGCTCCCTGGCCGAACCCCTGCGCGCGGTGCTGGCGCGGCTGCGCATCGCCCCCTCGGCCGGGGCGCTGGCGATGATCCGGGACGGGTTCGGCGCGGATGCCGCCGGCGAGGACCGGCTGGATTGCACCCTCGGCCTCATGGCGCTGGTCGCGGTGCTGGACGGGGTGCGGCCCGATGTGATCCCGGCCGATGACATGGTGCGCGGCTGGGAGGGCTGGGTGCTGGGCCAGAGCGACTGGCCGAAGGGCGTGGCCCCCCTCAGCAATTGAGCCGGACGCCGCCGCGGATCCGCGTGGCATCGGCCCGGACGCGGCCATTCGCCATGGGGATGACCAGGCTGCCGCGCGGCGCCACCTGGAAGTTCGTGCTGGCGAGGCGCGGATCGGGGATGGCGCCCGTCATCTGGAATTCCACCCGGAACCGCAGGGTCTGGGTCGTCAGGTTGCTCACCTGCACCATGTAGTCATAGGTGCCGCCGGCGGCGTCGCGGGAATAGGCGGCGTCCACCTGCAGCATGCCACGGCTGAGGCAGGTGCCGGATTGCGCCAGGGCGGGGCCCGCCAGGAGGAGCATGCCCGCGGCGATCGTCCAACGGAACATTCGACCCGACGCCTCCGTCTCCGCATGCAAATACGTTACACGAAGCGAAGCACGGGCGGAAATCCCCCAAATTGGGGCCGATCGGCCCGCCCGCACATCTCTGCTGGCAATTTGGAACGCTTCCGCCTATGTGTGCGCCGCACAGTCGTTCCCTGTGCCAGCAACCCAAGCAATTGATTGCCACGCCGCCCGGCCCGCCCACGGTCCCGGGCCTCACACATGCCCGGAAGTCCCGATCCATGCCCATGCGTAACCTCGCCATCATCGCGCACGTTGACCACGGCAAGACCACCCTGGTGGACCAGCTGCTGAAGCAGGCCGGCACCTTCCGCGAGAACCAGCAGGTCGCCGAGCGCGCCATGGACCGCAACGACCTCGAGCGCGAGCGCGGCATCACCATCCTCGCCAAGTGCACCGCCGTCGAGTGGAAGGGCGTCAAGCTCAACATCGTGGACACCCCCGGCCACGCCGATTTCGGCGGCGAGGTGGAGCGCATCCTCTCGATGGTCGATGGCTGCGTGCTGCTGGTGGACGCCGCCGAGGGCGTGCTGCCGCAGACCAAGTTCGTGCTGACCAAGGCGCTGGCCCGCGGCATCCGCCCCATCGTGCTGGTCAACAAGGTGGACCGCCAGGACGCCCGCCCCCACGAGGTGCATGACGAGATCTTCGATCTCTTCGCCAATCTCGGCGCCAATGACGAGCAGCTGGATTTCCCCATGCTCTTCGCCTCGGGCCGCCAGGGCTGGGCCGATGAGAGCATGGACGGCCCGCGCCAGAACCTGGACGCGATGTTCGACCTGATCGTCCGCCACGTCCCGGCGCCGACCGTGCTGCCGGACGCGCCGTTTGCGATGAACGCCTCCATCCTCGAATACGACAACTTCCTGGGCCGCATCCTGACCGGCCGCATTGAGCAGGGCACGGCCCGCGTCAACATGCCGGTGAAGGTGCTGCGCGCCGATGGCACGACCGTGGAAACCGGCCGCCTGACCAAGCTGCTGACCTTCCGCGGCCTGGAGCGCATCCCCGTGGACGAGGCTTTCGCGGGCGACATCATCGCCATCGCCGGCCTGTCGGACAGCACCATCCCCGACACCATCTGTGCGCCCGAGCAGCCCGTGCCGCTGCCCGCCGTGCCGGTGGATCCGCCGACGCTCGCCATGACCTTCCGCGTGAATGACGGCCCGCTGGGCGGCCGCGAGGGCAAGAAGGTGACGTCGCGCCAGATCCGCGACCGCCTCGAGCGCGAGACGGAGGGCAATGTCGCGATCAAGGTCACCGTCTCCACCGAGACGGACGCCTTCGAAGTCGCCGGCCGCGGCGAGCTTCAGCTCGGCGTGCTGATCGAGACGATGCGCCGCGAGGGCTTCGAGCTCACCATCGGCCGCCCGCGCGTGCTGATGCGCGAGAACCCGGAGACGGGTGTGAAGGAAGAGCCCTTCGAGGAAGTGCTGGTGGATGTGGATGACGCCTATACCGGCGTCGTCGTCGAGAAGCTCTCGATCCGCAAGGCGCAGATGCAGGACATGCGCCCCTCGGGCGGCGGCAAGACGCGCCTGACCTTCATCATGCCCTCGCGCGGGCTGATCGGGTACCACAGCGAGTTCCTGACCGACACGCGCGGCACCGGCATCATGAACCGCCTCTTCCATGGCTACCTGCCCTGGGCCGGCGTGATGGAGGGCCGGCGCAACGGCTCGCTCATCTCGAATGTGGATGGCGACACGACGCAATACGCGCTGTTTGCCCTGCAGGAGCGCGGGACGCTCTTCGTGGATCCGGGCTCCAAGGTCTATGTCGGGCTCATCATCGGCGAGAATTCGCGCGGCGATGATCTCGAGGTGAACCCGGTGAAGGAGAAGAAGCTCACCAACATCCGCGCCGCCGGCAAGGATGACGCGCTGCTGCTGATCCCGCCGCGCAAGCTCAGCCTCGAGCAGGCGATCGCCTATATCGAGGATGACGAACTGGTGGAGGTGACGCCCTCGGTCGTGCGCCTGCGCAAGCGCCACCTGGACCCGAACGAGCGCAAGCGCGCGAGCCGCAAGGCCGAGGGCCTGCCGGTCAAGGGCGAGGCGGCCTAAGGAAAGGGCCTCCGGCGGCTGGGGCCGCCATTTCTGAAGATTGGGGCCCCAGACCCCGATCCTTACCAGCGCGAGGTGACCGAGACCACGATCTCGGTCGAGGACGCAAAGCCGCGGCTGTCCTCGCGCCGCAGCCCCACCACCGCGCGCTCCATCGTCCAGCTCTGGAGGGTACCGCGATCATTGCTCGCGACGCCCGAGACCTGCGCCTGAGGCAAGCAGCGGTTGATCTCGGTTTGCAGATTTCGCATGTGCTGCTCGGCTAGGGTGAAGGCGCGGGGCGAATCATCGCGCAGCATCACGGCATAGTAGACGGCGCGCGGCGGCCCGCCGTCGAAGGGCGGTGCCACGGCGCGACGCTCATTCACCGAGCCGTGCAGGTAGTGGGTGCCCGCCGGGAGTTCGACGAAATCTTGCGCGGCAGCCTGCACGATCCGGCGCAGGCCCGTGCAGAAGGCGTCCGGCGTCTGGGCCAGGCCAAGGGTCGGCAGCGGGGCCAGCAGGGCGGCGGCGAGAAACAGGCGGCGCATGGAATGTCCTTGGAGAAGAGAACCTCCATGAAACGCCATCGGCCATGGAAATCCAATCCCTCGGAGGGGAGTGGCGGCCCGTGCCGCGAAGCCCGCCCTCCCCGAATCAGCGACTCAACGACGAATCCGGCCGCACGTGCGGCCGGCGGATTGCTTCAGCAATCCGAAGCCAAGGCGGCGGAGCCGCCGCCCGGCGCTTGAGGGCGCCCAAAAAGCTCCTAAAATAACAACCCCTTCTTCAACAGCCCATGCACGCCCTTCTCGCCGTTCACCGTCTGCGTCACGTGGAAATCCACGGCCAGCGAGCAGAACTGATAGGCATCGGCCGGGCTCAGATTGGTGCGGCTGGTGATGAAGCCGATCATCTCCCTGAGCGCCTTCTTCATCGCCTCGTCGAGGTCTTCGTGCATGCCCATGGTGATGTAGTGCGTCGCCGTCTCGGCGCGCGGATAGGCCAGGTTCGCGCCCTTCATCAGCGTCAGGCGGAAATGGCCGGTGAGGCACATCTCCAGCGCGTTGATGCAGACCTCGCCATCGCCCTGCACGCCATGGCCATCCCCGGCCGAGAAATTGCCGCCGGGGACATGGACCGGCAGGAAGAGCGTGGCCCCCTCGCCGATCTCCTTGTTGTCGAGGTTGCCGCCATGGGCGCGCGGCTCCTTCGTCGAGATCGGGCCCCATTCCGGCGGGGGTGCGACGCCCATCACGCCGAAGAAGGGGCTGAGCGGCAGGGTGATGCCGCCACCGATCGGCACATGGCCGGTGCGCTTCTCGTGATCCACGGGGATGTGCAGCATCCGGCGATAGGGGAAATCCTCGGGCAGCGTGCCGCCCAGCGGGCGGAAGCCGCAGAAGCCCCATTCGGCGCCGAGCTCGATCTTCTCGATGTCCACGCGCAGCACGTCGCCGGGCATGGCGCCCTTCACGGCCACGGGGCCAGTCAGGATGTGCGGCCCGAGGCGCGGCGGGTTGCTCGCATGGATGGCGGCGAGTGCGGGCGGGATGTTCAGGCCCAGCGCCTCGGCCTCGGCCACCACATCGGGCGCGCCGGAGACGCATTGCAGAATGACGAGGTCCCCGCTCTCGACCTCCGTGATGGGCTTGAAGCTGCCATCGAAGGTGCCCCAGCGGATGGTCTCGGGTGTTGCGGGAACGCGGTGGGTGGCGGGCATGGCGGGCTCCTGACTGAGAGCGCGATGTTGCGGAACCGCTGGGCGGGGTCAACCGGGGCGCCCGCCTTCCGGCACCCACCCGATGCGAAATTGCCTGCGGAACGGTCAGATCGCGCCGCAGCGCGATGCGATGGCGCCGGCAAGCATCGGTTAACCGAAGCCGCGGCATCTTCGCACCAGCACTTCAAAATTAGGACTCAGCAACACATGAATCACCTGAAGATCACGCCCCTGCTTCTCGGGCTTCTCTCGCTGATCGGCGTGATCAGCATCGGCTCCATGATGTACGGGGCCGCTTCGCTGAACCGGTCCGGAAACTCTCTGCAGGCGCTGAAACAGGACACCATCACATCCCTCGTGCATCTGAAGGCCCTGTCGGACGCCTATGCCGTCAGCGTCGTGGATGCCTCCCACAAGGTCCGCAATGGGGGGTTCGCCTGGGCGGAAGGCGAGACGGCGCTGCGGCAGGCCCAGGACGGGATCGGGGCCGCCTGGGGCGCGCTCCAGGCCATGCCGCTCTCGGAAGCGGCGGTGCCCTTGATGGAGGAAGCACGGCGCCGCAAGGCGCCAGCGGATGGCCTCTTCCAGGAGTTGGTGGCCATCTTCCGCGCGCAGGATCGCGCCGCGCTGGAAGCGGCCGTCATCCAGCGCCTCTACCCGGTCATTGATCCGCTGACGGAATCCATCGGGGCCATCCTGGACGCGCAGATCGTGGCGGCGGATCGCCTGGTCGCCGCCGCCGCGGGTGAAGCCTCGCTCGCCGCCAACACGCAAGCCGTCCTGGCGGCGCTGGCCATGCTGCTGCTGGCCGGTGCGGGCGCCTGCGTGGTGGTGCGCGTCAGCCGGCCCATCCGGCGCCTGACGGCGGCGACGCAGACCCTCGCCGGCAACGACCTGGCCGTGAGCATCCCCTATGGCGAGCGGCGCGACGAGGTGGGCCAGCTGGCGCGCGCCGTCATCATCTTTCAGACCGGGCTGCGGGAGGCAGAGGCTGAGCGCGCGGCCGCCGCCGAGGCCCGGGCCGCCGCCGATGCCTCGCGCGGCGCCGCGCTGCGCGCCATGGCCGACCAGGTCGAGACCGAGGCGGGCGGGGCCATGCTCCTGATCGAGGAGCGCATGAGGGAGATGGCGCAGAGCGCGCAGGCCATGGCCGCCGGCACCCAGGGGATCGCGACCGACAGCGCCTCCGTCGCGGAAGCCGCCCTGGATGCGCAGCGCAACGTGCAGGCCGTCGCCGCGGCGACCGAGGAGCTGGGCGCCTCCATCCGCGAGATCACGCATCAGGTCAGCGGCGCCAGCACCGCCACGCGCCGCGCCTCCGAGAAGGGCAACCAGGGCCGCGAGAGGATCGCGACCCTCGCGCAGGAGGTGGATCGCATCGGGGGCGTGGCGAAGGCGATCGCCGAGATCGCCGGCCAGACCAACCTCCTGGCGCTGAACGCGACCATCGAGGCGGCCCGCGCCGGGGATGCGGGCAAGGGCTTCGCGGTGGTGGCCGGCGAGGTGAAACAGCTGGCCGCCCAGACCGCCCGGGCGACGGAGGAGATCGCCCGCCAGGTGCATGAAATCGCCGTGGCGACGGATGGCGCGGTCGAGGTCGTGCGGGAGATGGTGGAAGCGGTGCGCGAAGTGGATGAAGCCGCCACCGCCATCGCCGCCGCCATGGAGGAACAGGCGGCGGCGACGCAGGAGATTTCGCGCGCCGTCTCGGGAACGGCCGCGGCCGCGCATGCGGTCTCGGAACGCATCACCGCCGTGTCGGACGAGGCGGCGGTGACGGGCTCGCGGGCCGCGTCGGTCTCGGAGGGAGCGGCCCGGTCCCGCGATGCCGTATCCGCGCTGGGCAAGGGCCTGGTCAGGATTGTCCGCGAGGCTTCGCCCGAGGTGGACCGCCGGAGGGAGCCGCGCTGGCCCATCGAGATCCCCGCCCGGCTGGAGGGCATGGGGCTGCCGGCCGCGCGCCAGGTGACAGTGAGGAACATCTCCACCGGTGGATGCGCCCTCGCGGGGGCCGAGCAGGTCCATGGCAAGGGGCGCCTTCGCCTGGATGCGCTGGATGCCGGCCTGGTCCTGGGCGTCGAAGCGCTGGCAGGCGGGGGGGAGGTGCAGCGGATGCGCTTCGATCCTTCGGACGCCGCGGCGCATGGCCGCCTCGCTGCGGCCCTGGCCAAACTCCAGCCCCGGGCGGCGTGAGGGCCGGCTACAGCAGCCCGCGCCGCTTGAAGAACCAGATGGGCAGCACCGCCGTCGCCACCATCAGGCCAAGGGCCAGCGGATAGCCGAAGGTCCATTCCAGCTCGGGCATGTGCTGGAAGTTCATGCCGTAGATCGAGGCGATGAGCGTCGGCGGCATCAGCGCCACGCTCACCACGGTGAAGGTCTTGATGATGTTCGTCTGCTCGACATTGATGATGCCGAGCACGGCATCCAGCAGGAAGGTCGCCTTGCTGTTCATGAAATTCGCATATTCGACGAGGCTTCGCACGTCCCGCACCAGGGTCTTGATGGTGCCCTGGTTCTCCTTGCGGACGGCCATGGCCTTTTCGGCGCTGACGAAGGTGAAGATGCGGTTGAGGCCAAGCAGCGTTTCCGAGGCGCGCGCCGTCACCTCACCCACCTGGCCCAGGGTCAGCAGCGCCGCCTTCAGGTTGCGATCGCGCTTGTTGGCCGGGTCCTCGGCGCCGCGCTGGAAGATGTTGTGGCTCGCGCGGTCCATGTCGCTGCTGATGCGCTCGAGGATATCGGCCAGCCGGTCCACGATCTGCTCGAACAGGTGCAGCATCACCGCATCGCCGCTGCTGACCAGCGCGGGCGTCTTCTGGCAGCGCGCGGTGAAGACCGGGAAGGCCTTCGGCGTCGCGTAGCGCACGGTGATCAGCGCGGTCGCGGTCAGCACGAAGGAGATGGGCGTGGAGCCGAAATTTCCGGTATCCGCGCCATGCAGGAAGTTCGCGGTCAGCACCAGCGAATCGCCCTCGCGATACAGGCGGGAGGAGCTTTCGACCTCCTGCATCTCCTCGCGCGTCGGCACCTCGATGCCGAGTGCCGCCTGGACCGCGTGTTCCTCCTCCAGCGAGGGTTGCAGCAGGTCGATCCAGACTGCGCGGCGCAGGGCCTCGGCGTCGCGCACATGGTCGCGGACCGCGAGGTGGCCGTTCTCGACGGTGTAGGTCGTCAGCATGGGCGGTACTCCGCGGGGATGGCGGTTGCTCCGGTTCTAACCGCGCACCCCGCGGCTGTCACGCCGCGAGCAGCGGGTTCACGGCGCGGAAATCCGCGGCCTCCGGATGGCGGCCAGAGGGCTTGGTGCCATCCTCCGCCCGCACCAATTGGCAGGTGGCGAGGCCGGCCGCACGCGCCGCGTCCAGTTCCTCCGCCACGTCGGAGAGGAACAGGATGGCGGCGGGCGCGGCCCCCCAGGCTTCGGCGATGCGCGTGTAGCTCGGCGCCTCGCGCTTCGCGCCCATGCGGGTATCGAAGAAACCCTCGAAAAGGGGTTCGAGGTCGCCCGCCTCGGAATGGCGGAACAGCAGCCGCTGCGCCTGCTCGCTGCCCGAGGAATAGATGGCGAGGTGCAGGCCGCGCGCGTGCCAGGCGCGAAGCTGTTCCGCCACATCGGGCCAGAGATGGCCGCTAAGCGCGCCCTCCGCATAGCCCTGGTTCCAGATCAGCCCCTGGAGCGCCTTCAGCGGCGTGACCTTCGCATCCGCCGCCATCCATTCCCGCAGCGTGGTCAGCGGATCGCCCGGCACCTCGGCGAGAATGGCCGCGACCTCCGGCTCATCGCCATGCCGCGCGAGGAAATCTTCCAGCGCCGAGGCGGCGTAGGGGAAGAGACTGCGATGCACGAAGGCGATCGCGGTGGTCGTGCCCTCGATGTCGGACAGGATATGCGTGATCATCGGACTACCTTCACATGCGCCAATGGCCCCCCGGTCGGCGCCGCGGCTTTGCTGCGGCAACGGAGCAGGCCCATCAGAATCAGCGGAACGGGGCCCCCGCGAAGATTTCGGCGGCGCAGACGCCGCAACGCGGCGATTGCGCCGGCGAAAGCTTCGTGGGGAGAGGCGCTAGCCGACGATGACCGGGAAGCGCTCGGCCATGTCGGTGCCGGTGTAATGGGGCGTCCAGCCGGAGGTGTCGGTGAAGACGCGCAGCACGGTGAAGTCCGGCGCGTCGCCGCTGTCGAACCAGTGCTGCGTGTTCGCGGGCACGCTGATCAGGTCACCCTGGGTGCAATGCGCGTCATAGACGCGGCCATTCAGGTGCAGCACGAAATTGCCGGCACCCTCATGGAAGAAGCGCACCTCATCCTCGGTGTGGATGTGCTCCTTGAGGAACTTGTCGCGCAGCGCGCCCTTCATCGGATGGTCGGGCGTGAGTTGAATGACGTCGGCCGTGCCGGCTTCGGTCTCGGCCAGGAAGGCGTCGAGATGCGGCTTGTAGGCCGCCAGCACCGCATCGGCGGGCGCACCCTTGGGCAGGGGTGCGACGGGCCAGCGCTCGAAGCGCACGCCCACTTCCTTCAGCGCGGCGGCAATGGTGTCGGCATCCTCCGTGCGGAGGATCTCTGCCTTGGTCGCGGCATCCCAGACGGTCAAACGGCTCATCGCGGCAATCTCCGTGCTTCCAGCTCGCATTCGAGCATGAATTCCAGGGCCTCCAGGCGCAGCAGGGCGCCTGGCATGTCATCGGCCCATACATAGACGCCGTGGCCGCGGATCAAGTAGCCCGGCGGATGGCCGGCGTCGGCATCCCAGGCTTCGGTCACCCGCGCCTGAAGGCGGGGAATGTCCTGGTCATTGTCCAGCACGGGCAGGCGGATCGCGGCCTCATGCGTCGGCAGGCCGGGGAAGGCCTTCAACAATTCATATCCAGCAAGCGTGATGTGCCGGCCCGCTTGGCGCGAGAGCACGGTTGCCGGCACGGAATGGCCATGCAGGGCGGCACCAGCGGTCGCGAAGCGGCGATAGATGCCGCAATGCAGCTCCGTCTCGGCCGAAGGGCGGAGGTTGGAATGCTCGGGCCGGCCGTCGAGGTCCACGGTCATCACCCCATCTTCCGGGATGAAGCCTTTGTGAAACCCGGAACGGGTGATGGCGATGCGGCCATCACCGAGGCGGACCGAGATATTGCCGGCTGTCGCCGGCACCCAGCCGCGGGCATCCATACGGCGCCCGGCCGCGCGAATCGCCTCGGTCGCTTCGGAGGGAACCACGCCCGTCTCCCGCCGGGCCAGGCCCGGCGCGTCGCTCAGGCCGCGGGGCGGCCGGTGGCCGAACCGGCGGCGGGCTGCGCCGCGGCGTTGCCAGCCGTCGTCGTCGCGCCCTGCGGGCCGGCGATCGTCCCGGCCGGCGGGGCGGATTCAGCCGCCATGGAGGCGTCGGCGGGCTTCTCGTCCTCCTTAATGTTCGCCTTGAAGGATTTGATGCCCTTCGCGACGTCACCCATCAGGCCGCTGATCTTGCCGCTGCCGAACAGCAGCAGGACGACGACCAGAACGACCAACCAATGCCAAATGCTGAAAGAACCCATCGTCGCGCCTCGATCCCGTGGTGCTTATACTGGGGGGAACCTAGTGTGCGCCCGCTCCGAGCGCAAACTCTCCTCCCGACATGCGCCCTATGTGGGATGCGGGCATCGCCGCCGCAATGGGAATTTCATTCAGCTATGGTTCAGGGCAATCTTGCGTCCCCGTAAGAAATCGGCCATATGCCCCTGATCCGGGCCCCTCTGGCGCTGGTGAAGGGAAACTTCACCCGCGTGATGTCGGATGTTTTTGCCATCTCGCGGGGCAAAACCATCACGGCCCCGCCCCAGAGGAGTGAGACATCTCATGGACTTCATGTTGCTCGAATGGGTCGGCAAGCCGATCTGGATGTGGGTTGGCTTCATGGCCATCGTCCTCGCCCTGCTCGCCTTCGACCTCGGCGTCCTCCACAAGGAGGACAAGGAGATGGGGATCCAGGAAAGCCTGGTGCTCTCCGCCTTCTACATCGCCTTCGCCATGCTGTACGGCGCCGTCATCTGGTGGGCCTACAATGCCGGCCACATCACGACGAGCGACGGCACGCATGCCGGCATCACCTTCTTCACCGGCTATTTCATCGAAAAAGCGCTGTCCATCGACAATGTCTTCGTGATCAGCCTGATCTTCGGCTATTTCGCGATCCCGCGGAAATACCAGTACCGCGCGCTGGTCTGGGGCATCATCGCCGTCATTGTGCTGCGCGGCATCATGATCGCAGTGGGTGCGGCGCTGGTGCAGGAATATTCCTGGATCCTCTTCATCTTCGGCGCCTTCCTGATAGGCACCGGCGTCAAGATGCTGATGGTGCCGGAGACCGAGCCCGACATCTCGAAGAACCCCGTCGTGAAGTTCATGCGCAAGCACATGCGCGTCTCCGACACGCTGCATGACGAGAAGTTCTTCGTCCGCGAGCCCGACCCCAAGACGGGCAAGCTGGCGCTGACGGCCACGCCTCTGTTCCTGGCGCTGATCATCATCAACATCGCGGACCTGATCTTCGCGGTGGACAGCGTGCCGGCGATCTTCGCCATCACGACCGACACCTTCATCGTCTACACCGCGAACATCATGGCGATCCTCGGCCTGCGCGCACTCTACTTCGCTCTGGCCGCGATGGTGCATCGCTTCGAGTACCTGAAGTATGCGCTGGCGATGGTGCTGGTGTTCATCGGCGTGAAGATCTTCTGGAACCAGATCTTCGGGAAGCTGGACCCGGCCTTCTCGCTCGGCGTCACCGGCGCGCTGATCGCGGGCGGCATCATCTTCTCGCTCTACAAGACGCGGGACCAGGCGGCGCACAAGTAAGCCGCGATCCCGTTCGCAGACCGGGCGGCGCTCTTTCGGGCGCCGCCCTTTTTCATGACTGATGTGCCACGGCAACCCATGCCATGACGGGGCGTTGCTGGGGGGTCACTTCTCAAGGCCCCTCCCCCGCATGATCCGCTCGTTTTACCTGCTGCCCTTGCTCGCCCTCAGCCTCGCCGCCTGCGATCCGCCGGCCGGGCCGGCCGAGCGCGCCGGCCAAAGCCTGGACCGTGCCGCGGACTCCGTGCGCGACGCGATTGACCCGCCGAGCGGCCCCGCCGAACGCGCCGGCCGCGCGGTGGACCGCGCGACCCGGTAGAGCATGATCCGCCGAGGCGGCACGCCGAAGCGGTGAATCATCCTCTCAGCGGCGCCAGGCCTCAGCTCTCCGGCCGGATGTTCAGCCGCCGGATGATCGGCCCCCAATGGGCCACCTCGGACTGGATCAGCGCCCGCAGCAGGGCGGGCGGCGTGCCCAGCGGCTCGAAGCCCGCCGCCTCCAGCGTGCGCCCCGTCTCGGGGTTGGAGAGCGCGCGCCCCGCCTCCTGCGAGAGGCGCGCGACGCGCTCGGCCGGCATGTTGGTCGGCGCAAACAGGCCGATCCAGGCATAGATCCCCGCCCCCGGCTCGCCCGCCTCGGTCAACAGCGGCACGTCGGGCAGTTGCGCCATGCGCGCATCGCCCGAGACGGCGAGCGCCCGCACCTGCCCGCCCCGCACCTGGCCCAGCACCGAGCCCGCCGCCGCCGCCATCAGCTCGATCCGGCCAGCCACGATCTCGGTGACACTCTGCGGCACCGAGCGGAAGGGCACATGCGTCATGTCGAGGCCCTGGCGCGCCGCCATTTCGGCCACCAGCATGTGCCCGGTGCTGCCCGCGCCGACCGAGCCGTAGTTCAGCTTGCCCGGATTGGCCTTCGCATAGGCGATCAGCTCCGCCACGTTGCGCACGGGCACATTCGGGTTCACCGCCAGCACGAAGGGCATGCGCGCCAGCAGCGAAACCGGCTGGAGGTCCGTCACGGGGTCGTAGGCCAGCGCCGGGTTCAGGATCTTGGCGATGGAGCCCGGGCCGCCGATGGTCACACCCAGCGTGTGCCCATCCGTCGCCCGCGCCGTGGCCTCGGCGCCGATGGTCCCGCCGCCGCCCGCGCGATTGTCGATCACGAAGGGCTGGCCGAAGGCCTGTTGCAAATGAGTGGCGACGGCGCGCGCCGCGATGTCGGGCGTGGAACCGCCCGGGAAGCTCACGATGATCCGCACCGGGCGGTCCGGCCAGGCGGGCTGGGCCAGCGCGACCGCAGGTGCCGCAAGGCTGGGTAGCACAAGGGCGGCGCGACGTGAAACAGGCATGCGAGATCCTCCAGGGCTTTGCACCGGCTTATAGCCGCTCCACGCGCCGCTTGCATGCCGTGGCGTGGCTGGTCAGACTTGTCCGAACAGCTTTGCGAGATGATGGCCCCATGAACCGACGCTCCCTGCTCCTGGCCACCCCGTTCCTTGGCGTCGCTGCCCAGGCGCAGGAGCTGCCGGCGCGGCCCATCCGCCTCATGGTCCCCTTCACCACCGGCGGCACGACCGATGTGCTGGCCCGCATCCTCTCCGAGCATGGCCAGGCGGAATTCGGCCAGCCGATCATCGTCGAATCCCGCCCCGGCGCGGGCGGTGTGACCGGCACGGCCCAGGTGGCGGCGGCCGCCCCGGATGGCACCAGCCTCGTCATGGGCACGCCGGGGCCCATCGCCACCGCGCCCGCCCTCATGTCCAGCCTGCCCTATGACCCGCTGCGGGATCTGGCGCCCGTCATGCTGGTGGCGAACGTGCCCAACCTCGTTGTGGTGAACCCCGCGAGCGGCATCACCAGCATCGCGCAACTCATCGCGGCGGCGAAGGCGCGGCCCGGTTCCATCCATTTCGGCTCGGCCGGGATCGGCGCGACGACGCATCTGGCGGGCGAGCTGTTCAAGCTGATGACGGGGGCCGACATCGTCCATGTCCCCTATCGCGGCAGCGTGCCCGCGCTGACCGACCTCCAGGGCGGCCAGATCCAGCTGATGTTCGAAAACATGCCGGGTGCGATCGAGCTGGTGCGCGCGGGGCGCCTCACCGGCCTCGCTGTCACCTCGCCCGCACGCGCGACAGCCGCACCGGAGATTCCCACCGTCGCGGAGACGGTGCCGGGCTATGCCGTCGTCTCCTGGTTCGCGCTCTTCACCGGCGGGCAGGTGCCCGCGCCGGTGGTGCAGCGCCTCAATGCCGGCTTCCGCCGCATCATGGCCCGCCCCGCCGTGCGCCAGCGCATCCTCGAACTCGGCGCCGAGCCCGCCGATGGCACGCCCGAGGCGCTGGGCCAGCTGGCGCGCGAGGAGACCGAGCGCTGGGGCCGCGTGATCCGCGAAGCGCGCATCAGCGTGCAGTAAGGGGCATGCGCTCGGTCGGAATCGAGATCGGCGGCACCTTCACGGATCTGGTCAGCATCGGCCCCGAGGGCGTGCGCGTCGCCAAGGTGCCGAGCACGCCCGCCGCCCCGGATGAGGCGGCCTTCCACGCGTTGCACGCGGCCGGCATCGCGCCCGATGCCATGGAGGAGTTCGTGCATGGCTCCACCGTCGCGACCAATGCGGTGCTGGAGCGACGCGGCGCGCGTCTCGCTTTGCTGGTGACCGAGGGCTTCCGCGACGTGCTGCTGCTGGCGCGGCAGGACAAGCAGCAGCTCTTCAACCTGCGCTACCGCAAGCCCGTGGCGCTGGTGGCGCGCGAGGATGCGCTGGAGGTGCCCGAGCGCCTGCTGGCGGACGGCACGCCCGCCCGCGCCTTCGACGCCGAGGGTTTCGCGCCCCGCCTCGCCGCCTTCCTGGCACAGGCGAAGCCTGGCGCGGTCGCGATTTGCCTGCTGAACGCCTATGCCAACCCTGTTCATGAGCAGGCGCTGGCGGCCCTGGTGCGGCGCCTCGCCCCCGGCCTGCCCGTGACCGCCTCGCATGAGGTGAGCGAGGAATTCCGCGAATACGAACGCGCCAGCACCACAGCACTCGCGGCCTATGTGCAGCCCGTGCTGGACGCCTATCTCAGCCGCATGGAAACCCGGCTCGCGGAGGGCGGCTTCACCGGCGACTTCTCCGTTATGCAGTCCAACGGCGGGCGCGTGCCGGCCGCCGCCATGCGGCGCAATGCGGCGAGCGCGCTGCTCTCCGGCCCCGCGGCCGGCGTGATGGGCGCCGTGCGGCAAGCGGGCCGCTCCGGCGTGCGGGACATCATCACGCTGGATGTCGGCGGCACCAGCGCGGATGTGGCGCTGATCGCCGATGGAAGGCCCGAACTGGCGCGCGAGGCGCGGGTGGATGGGCTGGTCGTGCAGATGCCCATGCTCGACATCACCACCGTGGGGGCCGGCGGCGGCTCCCTCGCCTGGGTGGATGAGGGCGGCATGCTGCGCGTGGGACCGCGCAGCGCCGGCGCGGTGCCAGGGCCTGCCTGCTATGGGCGCGGCGGCACGCGGCCCACGCTGACCGACGCGCAGGTGATCGCGGGGCGCATCCCCGCGGGCAAGGAATTGGCGGGCGGGCTGGTGATGAATGGCGAAGCGGCGCGGGCCGCCTATGCGCCGCTCGCGGGCGAGCTTGGCCTCACCGTCGAGGACGCGGCGGAGTCGGTGATCCGCATCGCCGTGGCCCATGTGGTGGCCGCCGTGCGCCTCGTCTCCACCGAGCGCGGGCGCGATCCGCGCGACCATGTGCTCGTGCCCTATGGCGGCGCCGGCCCGCTGCTCGCCGCCGCCGTCGCGGAGGAATTGGGCATGGCGCGTGTGCTGGTGCCGCCAGGGGCCGGCGTGCTTTCCGCCTATGGGCTGCTCGCCGCCGATCACAGCCTGCTCGCCGCGCGCACGCGGCGCCGCACGGTGAATGCGGGTGCCGCCGCCGAAGCCATGGCCGCCATCGCCGCGATGCGCGCCGAGCTGGAAGCACGCTTCGACGCGCATGGCGTCACCGGCACGCGCCGGCTGGACGTGACGCTCGACATGCGCCTGGTCGGCCAGGCCTTCGAGATCAGCGTGCCCCTGCCCGATGCGACCTTCGACGAGGCCGCGCTGCTCGCCGCCTTCAACGCGGCGCATGAGCGCATCTACCGGATGCCGGTGGACACGCGCCGCGCCGTCGAGATCGTCTCCTACCGCGTCGGCCTGCATGTGACGCGGGAGGAACTCCCCGGCCTCGGCGGCCCGCCGCGCCTCACGGGCCCGGTGCAGGGCCCGCTGCTCATCGAGGACAGCACCGCCAGCCTCTGGGTGCCGCCCGGCTGGGCCGCCACGGAAGACGCCGCCGGCAACCTCCTGCTGACGAGGGATGCATGATCAGCCCCGCCGACCAGGCCGTGATCGGCCAGGCGCTCATGTCCACGGCGCGCGAAATGGGCGCGAAGCTCTACCGCTCCGCCTTCTCGCCCATCGTGCGCGACGGCAAGGACGCCTCCACCGGCATCATGGATGCGAGCGGCGCCGCCGTCGCGCAAAGCGACGAGCTGATTCCCGTCCTCGTCGGCTCGCTCTCCATCACGCTGCGCCACTGCATGGCGGCCTGCCCGCCGGAGCGGCTGGAGGAGGGTGATTTCTACATCACCAACCATCCCTATCGCGGCGCGCATCATCTGCAGGACATCCTGATCTTCATGCCCATCTTCGTGGAGGGAAGGATCATCGGCTATGCGGCGGCGGTGGCGCATCACCTCGACATCGGCGGCGGCGCGCCCGGGCTCAATTCATCGGCCACAGATCTCTACGGCGAGGGCCTCATCATCCCGCCCGCGCGCTGGCACCACCAGCGCGACTGGCAGGAGGGCAATCTCCGCGGGATGATCGCCGCCAATATCCGCGTGCCCGAGCAGACCATCGGCGACATCGAGAGCCAGTTCGCCGCCTGCTTCACCGGCATCGCCCGCGTGCGCGAACTCTGTGCGCGGCACGGCACGGCCACCGTCGAAGCCGCCATGGCTGGCCAGATCGCCTATGTGGAGCGCCGCCTGCGCGCCGCCATCCGCGACCTGCCCGATGGCACCTATGTCGGCGAGGATTTCGTGGATGATGACGGCATCAGCGCCGAGCCCCTGCGCATCCGCGCCACCGTCACCATCGCGGACGACAGCCTGGCCGTGGATTTCACCGGCACGGCGCCGCAGGTGCGCACGCATCTGAACGCGCCCTATGCCTCCGTCGTCTCCGGCTCGCTGGCCGCGCTCAAATCCTTCCTGAGTGGCGAGGATGTGCCCTTCAATGAGGGCGCGGCCCGCGCCGTCACCATCACCGTGCCCGAGGGCACATTGCTCAACCCGCGCTTTCCCGCCCCCGTGCGGGCACGCATGGAAGCGACCTACCGCGCCTATGACGCGGTGCTGAAGGCGCTCGGTTCCTCCACGCCCGAGCGCGCGGTGGCGACGGGCTTCGACAGCACCACCAGCTTCTGCCTCACGCAGCTGAAGGAGGGCCGCTACCGCGTCTTCATCGAGCTGCGCGATGGCGGCTATGGCGCATCCTCCGAAAATGATGGCTGCGACGCGGTGGCCGGCCCGCTCTCCAACTGCACCAACGTCCCGGTGGAAGCGGCCGATGCCGACTACCCCTTCTTCCGCATCGAGGAATATCGCCTGCTGCCGGGCACCGGCGGCCAGGGGCGGCATCGCGGCGGCAATGGCTCGATGCGGCGCTACCGCATCCTGGAGGAGGGCGTGCGCCTCGCCATCTATTGCGACCGCTTCCGCGTGGCGGCCGCGGGCCAGGCCGGCGGCGAGGCGGGCGCGCTGGCCGGCTGCCGCGTGCTGCGCGGCGCGGAGGTCATCGCCGTCCGCTCCAAGGATGACATGATGCTGCGCGCGGGCGACGTGATCGAGATGTGGACCGGCGGCGGCGGCGGCCATGGCCCCGCGGCAGAGCGCAGCGCCGCGCTACGGGATGCGGATGCGCGGCTGGCGGGCCTTCCCACCGCGCCCTGAAACCCGCAGGATCGCGCGCAAGAATCAGGGCGGAAACGAGTTCCATGACGATCACGACCGAGGCCCATGGCCCGGCCTGATACCGCGACCCTGTTGCGCCTCCTGCGCACGCCGGATTACCGGCGCCTCTGGATGCTGGGCGGCATCGCCAATGCGATGCGCTGGCTGGAATTGCTCGCCGCCACGCTCTGGACCTTCGAGATGACGGGCTCGGCACTCGCCGTCTCCATCGTCGCCATGGTGCGCGCGCTGCCGATGATGCTGCTGGGTGCCATCGCGGGTGCCTTGGCCGAGCGCATGGATCGCCGCCGCTTGCTCATCGCCTTGCAGACAAGTTCCGCGATCGGCGCGGGCGGTGTCGCCGTGCTCGCGCTGCTGGGCTGGCTGGCGCCCTGGCATCTGATGATCCAGGGCCTGCTCGCCGGCCTCGCCTGGGCGGGCGAGATGGCGACGCGGCGCCGCATGGCGGCCGATGCCGCGCCGAGTGGCGACCTGGTGCAGGCCGTGGCGCTGGATACGCTGACCGGCAGCACGACGCGCGCGGTCGGGCCGCTGCTGGGCGGCGTGATCTACCAATTCGCCGGCATTTCCGTGGCCGCCGCCATCGCCTGCGCGCTGCATCTGGTGGCGCTGCGGCTGACCACGCAGGTCACCGCGCCGCCGCGCCGCGCCGTCAGCGGCAATCCCTTCGCCGGTATCGGCGAGGCGGTGCGCCTGGTGCTGAGCCTCTCGGCGCTGCGCCTGGTGCTGGGCGTGACGCTCGTGATGAATGTCTTCGCCTTCAGCTACAATTCCATCCTGCCGGCCTTCGGCACGCTCGCCTTCGGCGCCTCCTCCGCCGCCATCGGCTTGCTGGCGGCGGCCGAGCCCTTCGGCGCGCTGCTGGGCGGGCTCTGGCTGGCGCTGGGGCGACGCAACCCGCCCGGCCCCGCGCCGCTGGTCATCGGCTCGCTGATGTTCATGATCCTGCTGATCCTCGTCGCCTTCAGCAGCAGCTATGCGCTGGCCTGGCTGCTGCTGGCGGTGGGGGGCCTCGGCACCGCGCGCTTCGCCGCCATGCAGACCTCGGTGGTGATGACGGCGGCACCGCCCGAGATTCGCTCGCGCGTGCTCGGCCTCGTCACCACCTGCATCGGCATGGGGCCGATCGGCGTGCTGGCGATGGGCGTGCTGGGCGATTCCGTGGGGCCTCGGCTCGCCATCGCCATCATGACCGGCGTCGGCCTCGGGCTGATGGCGCTGCTGCTGCTGAACGAGGCGCGGCGGCGGTAAGCGCCTCGGCCGCCGCGCCCGCACGCCCCACAGCCTGCAGGAGTGCCAGCCCATCCACGGTCGCCAGCAGCAGTGCCGCCTGGGCCGCGCGCTGCGCCGGGTCCGGCTCCTCCAGCCGCGCCTCGCCCCAGGCGAGGAAGCCATCGGCGATGCGCCCCGCGATGGCGCGATGCGGCTCCTGCCCGCGCGCGGCGGCGGCGGCGATCTCGAGCCAGAGCCACATGAAAGGCTGGAAATCAGGGCGGTGAAAGGCCGTCGCGCACTCGGCGAGCAGCACGGGATAGGGCCGCCGCACGGCACCCGATCCCGCGGCATCGAGCAGCCCCGCGAGCTGCGCGGCGACGTGCTCCAGCGTCGCGGTCAGGATCTCGTCCTTGTCGGCGAAGTAGTAGAGCAGCATGCGGTCGCTCGTGCCCGCCGCCTGGGCCAGGGCGCGCAGGCTGGCGCCGGCCAGGCCCTCGCGCAGCAGATGTTCGCCCATGCTGACCAGGGCGGCGGCGCGGCGTTCCTCGCGGATGCTCATGGCATTTTTCGTAGCATCGCGCCCGCCGCGCCGCTATGAATGTAGCGATCGCTACATAAGGCTCCCACATGACCCTCTTTCAGACGCTGCGCGTCTCGGCCTTTGCCCTCCTGCTCTGGATCACGGGGGCGGTGCTGATCCGGCTGCTCATCCCCTTCGAGGTCTTCGCGGGCGGGGCGCTGACCGTGCTCATCTTCGCGGCGGGCATCGCCATCAATGTGCCGACCATCTGGCTGATCCAGCGGATGGGCGGACTGAGACGGGAGCAGACCGTCGCTGGCATGGCGCTCGGCTCCGCCGTCGCGCTCATCTGCGACGGGGTCGCGATCACCTGGGCGCCCTGGCTCTATGGCGGCGTTACGCCCGACCTGCATCGCGCCGGGGCCTGGCTGCTCTGGACCGCCGGCTTCGGGCTGGCCTTCGCCTTCATCGCCCAGCGCGAGTGACGCGCCGCAGCAGCCAGAGCCCCGCCAGCGTGACCAGCGCCAGATGCCCGAAGGCCAGCGCCCAGGCGGCGGGGTTGGCCGGCCCCAGCAGATCGAGCGCGAGGCCGACGCCGACCGGGCCCACGAAGCCGCCGGCATAGCCGCACATGCTGTGCAGCCCCATGGTGGCGCCGCGCAATTCCGGCCCCGCCGCCTGCACCGTGCCCGCCGTGAGCGCCGAGGAATCCAGATAGATCGCCGCGTTCCACAGCAGCACGGCGAGAGCCGCAAGCGGCGCGGAAACCCAGGCAGACAAGCCCGTCAGCACCGACATCAGCGCCCCGCCGGCCATCGCCCAGGCGACCACCCGCGCGCGCCCGTAGCGCTGCGCCGTCTCGTTCCCCGTGATGGAGATGGCGATGCCCGCCAACCCCGCCGCGGTGAAAAGCGCCGTCGGCCCCGGCAGCCAGTCCGGCGCGCCCGCTCGCGCGATGACGAGCGTCAGGAAGGTCACGGCCCAGGCCCGCAGCGCGGCCAATTCCCAGGTGTGGACGGTGTAGCCGATGATCCATCCGGTGACCGCGCGGTTGCACAGCACGGGCCGGAAATCGAGCAGCCGGCGCGGCACGGCGGGCGGGCGCGGCGCCGTGCGCGGCATGACGATGGCGCCGATGGTGAAGGCCACCAGCGCCGCGCCCCCGCTGAACAGGAAGGCGGCCTCGGCACCGCCCAGCGACGCCCAGAACCCCGCCACCGCGAAGGAGATGGCGCCCGCGATCCCCACCCCCGCCGCATGCCAGGAGACGGCGCGGGATTGCGCATTCCCCTCCAGCCGCTCGGCGATGACCTTCAGCCCCGGCATGTAGCAGCCCGCCCAACCCACGCCGGCCATCGCGCGCAGCACCAGCCCGCTCCAGAACCCCTCGGCCAGCAGCGCAAAGCCCAGATGCGAGGCCGCCGTCAGTCCCGTGCCGAGCAGGTAGATGCGCCGCGCCGGCAGCCGGTCCGTCAGCGAGACCAGCACCGGCACCACCACCACATAGGCGGCGAAGAAGGCGCCGATCAGCCAGCCCGCCTCGGTGGCGGAGAGGTTCCAGCGATCGAGATATTCCGGCAGCAGCGCCGGCAAGGTGAAGGCGCCCACCTGCGTCAGCACCTGCGCGGCGATGACGGCGATGGCGAAGCCGCGCATGGGCCTCAGGGCAGCCCGTTGCGGATATGGGCGCGATAGGCCGGGCGCTCCGAAAGCCGGTCGTAATAGGCTTCCAGCGCCGGCATCGGCGTGCGCTCGATGCTCTTCATCGAGAACCAGCGATGCACCACGAAGCCGGCCGGAATATCCGCCAGCGTGAAGGCCTCGCCCGCCAGATACGCCGCATCGCGCAACGCCACGTCGAGCTGCCCCATGCGCCGCGCATATTCCGCACGCCCCATCTGCACGAAGGAGGCGCGGTTCCACGGCACCAGCCCCAGCTCGCCGCCCAGATAGGCGCCGCGCATGGGCATGGACATCTCGTAGGCCACCCAATCCATCCAGGCCTCGACCTTCGCGCGCGCCGCAAGCGGCGTCGGATACAGCGCCTCCGCCCCAGCACGCGCCGCGAGGTAGCGCAGGATGACGTGCGATTCGCGGATCACGCTCTCCCCATCCACCAGCACCGGCACAGTGCCGAGCGGGTTCAGCGCGAGAAATTCCGGATCATCGGTCGAGCGGAAGCCACGCCCCCAATCTTCCTGGCGGTAGGGCAGCCCCAGCTCATCGAGAAGCCAGAGCACCTTGCGGACATTGAAGGCGTTGTGACGCCCCAGCAGCCTGAGCGCAGTTTCCATGCCCCAAGCGTCACGGCAAAGCCCCGCCTTGCCAAGAGGGCGCCAGGCGGGTTCAAGCGCGCCATGCAGCCCCTCATTGGAATTGACTTCGGCACCACGAACTCCGTGGTGACCGCCCTCGGCGCTGGCGGCGAGGTTCGCGTGCTGCGCCGTGCGACGGAGGAGGTGTTCCGCTCCATCCTCTGCTTCTGGCGCGACGGCGCCGGCCATCTGCGCCACGCCGCGGGACCCGCCGGCATCAGCGCCTATCTGGAGGACCCGCTGGAGGCACGGCTCATCCTCTCGATGAAGAGCTACCTGGCGCAAAAGAGCTTCCAAGAAACGCGTATCCTGGGCCGCCCCTACAGCCTGGAGGCGCTGGTCGGCCTCTTCCTTCGAGAATTGCTGTCGCCCTTTGGCGATGACATGGCAGGTGCCCGAATCATCGTCGGCCGCCCTGTGCGCTTCGTGGGCGAGACGGCGGATGACGCGCTGGGCGAGGCGCGGCTGCGCGCGGGCTTCGCGGCCGCCGGCCTGCCCGATGTGCGGGTGGAACTCGAGCCCGCCGCCGCCGGCCATCGCTTCGCTGCCGGCCTCAACACGGCGGCGACGGTGCTCGTCGCCGATTTCGGCGGCGGCACCAGCGACTTCTCGCTGCTGCGCTTCGAGCCCGGCGGCGCGACACCGCTCGGCCATGCCGGCGTCGGCGTCGCGGGCGATGCCTTCGACTTCCGCATCATTGACCACGTCGTCTCGCCGCTGCTCGGCAAGGGCGGCAGCTACAATGTCATGGGCACGGAACTCCCGATCCCGCCCGCCTGGTACATGAGCTTCGCGCGCTGGCACCTGCTCTCGCTCATGCGGGCACCCCGCACGCTGCGGGACATCGCCGATGTCGCGCGCAACGCGGCCGAGCCCGAACGCCTGCACCAGCTCATCCAGCTCATCGAGGATGAGGTGGGCTATGACATGTACCGCGCCATCTCCGGCGTGAAGGCGGCGCTGTCCCGCGCGCCCCATGCGCGGCTGCAATTCCGCCACGCGGATTTCGTCGTGGATCACGAGATTGCCCGCGCGGATTTCGAAACCTGGATCGCGCCCGAGCTGCGCCAGATCGGCGCGGCGGTGGATGCCGCGCTCGCCGATGCATCCCTGACCGCGAAGCAGGTGGACCGCGTCTTCCTCACCGGCGGCTCCTCGCTCGTGCCCGCCGTGCGCCGCATTTTCGAGAAGCGCTTCGGCAAGACGCGCGTGGTGGCGGGCGGCGAATTCGTCTCGGTGGCGGAGGGGCTGGCCCTGATGGGCCGCGGGTGACACGCTTCCCGAAAAGGGAGGCTACCATGATCGAACAAACCCTCGACATCCCCACGCGCGACGGCGCGATGGAAAGCTTCATCTGCCACCCCGAGCGCCACGGCCCGCACCCCGCTATCCTCCTACTGATGGACGCGCCCGGTATCCGCGAGGAGCTGCGCGACATGGCCCGCCGCCTCGCCAGCATCGGCTTCTACGTCGTGCTGCCCAACCTCTATTATCGCGCGGGCCGCGACAGCGTCTTCGGCCCCGGCGTGCTGACCATGGGCGACCCGGAGCGGGACCGCATGCGCGCCATCCGCACGAAGATGACCATCCCGCCCGTCATGTCCGATGTGGCGGCCATGCTCGCCTTCCTCGACACGCAATCCGCCGTGAAGCCCGGCGCGGTCGGCACGCATGGCTATTGCATGAGCGGCCCCTATGCGCTGGCCGCCGCCGCGCGCTTCCCGGGCCGCATCGCCGCCGCCGCCTCGATCTACGGCACCTGGCTGGTGAGCGATGCCGAGGAGAGCCCACACCTGACGCTCGGCCGGGGCAGCGCCGAGCGCTACATCTGCTGCGCCGAGCATGATGAACTGGCCCCGCTGCCCATGGTGGCCGAACTCCAGGCGCTGTTCGATGCCTCAGGCACGGCAGGCGAGCTGGAAATCCACCCCGGCGTGCATCACGGCTTCGCCTTCCCCGAGCGCTGGTGCTTCGACAAGCCAGCGGCGGAACGTCATTGGGAACGGCTGATTTCCCTGTATCGTCGTTCCCTCTGAACGGGAGGAAACAACAATGACCATCCGCATCCCACGCCGCGCGGCGCTCATGCTGCCGCTCGCCACCCCCGCGCTCGCGCAGGCGAATTGGCCCGACCGCCCCATCAACATGATCGTCCCCTTCCCGCCCGGCGGCACGCCCGATATCGGCGCGCGGCTGGTCGCACCCAAGATGACCGAGTTCCTCGGCCAGTCCGTCACGGTGGAGAATCGCGGCGGCGCGGGGGCGACCATCGGCACGCGCGCCGTGGTGCAGGCACGGCCCGACGGGCACACGGTGCTGATGGGCTCCATCTCCTTCCTGACGTCGCCGCTGACCATGCGCCCTATGCCCTATGACCCCGTGGCGGATCTGCGCGTCATCAGCCTCATCTCCACCTCGCCCTATATCCTCGTGGTCCGCGCCGATGCGCCCCCGCGCGACATCGCGGGCTTCCACGCCTGGACGCGGGCCGAGGGCGCGCGGCTGAACTACGGCTCGGCCGGCATGGGCACGCCGCTGCATCTGGGGGCCGAGCTCTACCAGATGATGATGGGCGTGCAGCTGACCCACGTGCCCTATCGCGGCAGCGGCCCGGCGCTGACGGCGCTGCTGGCGGGCGAGATCAATATGGTCTTCGGCGACGTGCCGGGCTTCGCCGCGCAGATTCGCGCCGGCACCGTCCGCGCGCTCGCCGCCATGACCGAAACGCGCATCGCCCAATTCCCCGACGTGCCGACCATGGCCGAAAGCGACCCGCGTCTCGCCGGCTATGACGTGTACACCTGGGCCATGCTGGCCGCCCCCAAGGCGACGCCGGACGGCCCGGTCAACCGCCTGCACGAGGCCGCGATCCGCGCCGCCCGCGCCGAGGATGTGGCCCGCCGCTTCGGCGAACTGGGCTTTGACTATGTGGGCAGCACGCCGGCCGCCGGCGATGCCCGCCTGCTGCGCGAGCGCGACAAATGGCGCGAGGTGATCGAGCGCGGGAACATCCGCGCCGAAGGGTAACCCCTCAGCTTCGCCTTGACAGGGCCGGGCCTGCGGCGTGACGCTTCGCAAAATTCCCCAGGGAGGGAGCCCATGCGAAGCCACGCACGCCGCATCCTGGCCGTTTTGGTCCCGCTCGCCCTCGCGACTCCCGCGATGGCCGCCTTCCCCGAACGCCCGCCGCGCATCGTCAGCGGCTTCGCGGCCGGCGGTGGCTCGGACACGCTCTCCCGCCTGGTGGCCGAAGCCATCTCGCCGCTGCTTGGGCAACGCGTGGCGGTGGAGAACCGCACCGGCGTGAATGGCGCGATCGGCGCCGAACTCGTCGCCCGCAGCGCGCCCGATGGCTACACGGCCTTCCAGTGCCCGATGAGCACCCTGTCCATCACGCCGCAGCTGCAGGGCGCCAACCTGCCGCTCGATCCGGGGGCGGAGCTGCTGCCCGTCTCCAATGTGGCGCTCTCCTCCTACGCCTTGGTGGTGGCGTCCGGCAGCCGCTTCCAGAGCGTCGCGCAGATCCTGGAGGAAGCGCGCCGCCGGCCGGGGGAGATCACCTTCGCCAGCCCCGGCCCCGGTTCCGCCCAGCATCTGGCGGGCGAGCTGATGAAGCGCCTCGGCCAGGTGAACATGCAGCACATCCCCTATCGCGGGGCGGCGCCGGCGGCGGTGGATATCATCGGCGGGCGCGTGGATTTCATGATCACCAATATCGGCGACGTCGCCGGCCAGGTGCGCGACGGCACGATGCGCTTCGTGGCGCAAGGCGACCCCACGCGCGTCACCGGCTACGAGAGCCTACCCCGCATCGCCGCGACGCTGCCGGGCTTCGAGGTAACGGGCTGGTTCGGCCTTTGCCTTCCACGCAACACGCCCGCCGATGTGATCGCCCGCTGGGATGGCGCGGTGCGCGCCGCCATGGCCGACCCTGCCTTGCCGCGCCGCCTGACCGAGGCCGGCTTCACGCCGCTCTACGAACCGCCCGAGGCCTTCGCCACGCGCCTCGCGGCTGACCGCGCCAAATGGCGCGAGGTGATCCGCGCCGCCGATGTGCGCGCCCAATGAGACCGGAGGAAACGCCATGCTGACCGTCACCCCGCTCAAGCCCGAATTCGGCGCCCGCATCGAGGGCGCCGATCTCCGCCGCCCCCTGACGGATCAGGAATTCGCGGTGATGGACGCCGCCATCGGACGCTACGGCGTGCTGGTCATCCCCGGCCAGGACATTGACGACGACCAGCAGATGGCATTCGCCGCGCGCTTCGGCCCCATCGAGCAGACGCGCGCCACGGTGGATGTGGACAAGCAGCGCCTCAAGCATTTCGCGATGAACGACATCTCCAACCTGGATGAGAAAGGGCAGATCCTGGCGGCGGATGACCGGCGGCGCTTCTTCTCGCTCGGCAACCGGCTCTGGCATTCGGACAGCAGCTTCAAGGCCACGCCCGCCAAGCATTCCCTGCTGCACGCCCGCAGCATCCCGCCCGAGGGCGGCGAGACCGAATTCGCCGATACGCGCGGCGCCTGGGAGGCGCTGCCCGAAGCCACACAGGCCCGCCTGCGGGACATGGTCTGCGACCATTCGCTGATCTATTCCCGCGCCATGCTGGGCTTCGCCGAATGGACCGAAGCCGAGCGCCGGCAATTCGCCCCCGTGCCGCAGCGCCTGGTGCGCCGACACGCGGAATCCGGGCGCACCGCGCTGTTCCTTTCCTCGCATATCGGCCGCATCCACGGCATGGCGACACCCGAGGCGCTGATGCTGATCCGCGACCTGCTGGAGCACGCCACACAGCCGCGCTTCGTCTATTCCCACCGCTGGGCGGTGGGGGACCTGGTGATGTGGGACAATCGCTGCACGCTGCATCGCGGCCGCGCCTATGACGACCAGCGCTACAAGCGCGACATGCGCCGCGTCACCCTCTCCGACGTGGCGCCGACGCTGGAGCAGCAGGCGGCCTGAGCGGTGGGGGCGTTTTTTCGCGCCACCCCCTGCAACCCATCCCCGGACCATCTGTTCACCATCCACACAGATGGTGATTCAGATGGCAGGCGAGATCCATACGTTGCGGCCGAGGCCCGGCGGCGACAGCGAGAAGATCACCATCAACCTCGGCTATGTGGATCTCGGCCACATAGACCTGCTGGTGCAGGACGGCTTCTACGCGAACCGGACCGACTTCATCCGCACCGCCATCCGCAACCAGATCGAGCGGCATGCCGAGGCGACGCGGCAATCCGTTGCGCGCAGAAGCCTCGATCTCGGGCTGCGGCACATCACCCGCGCCGATCTCGAACGGGCCCAGGCGGCGGGGGAGAGGCTGGATATCCGCGTCCTCGGCCTCGCCAGCATCGCCACGGATGTCACGCCGGAGCTGGCCCGGGCCACCATCGCCTCGATCTCCGTCCTGGGCGCGCTGCAGGCCAGCGCCGCCGTGAAGGCCGCGCTGGCCGACCGCACGAACTGAGCCACCTGATCCCGACGTGAGGCCGGGCGAGCCATGGGCTGCGCCCGCGCTCCCGCATTGAAAGAAGCCATCATGACCGCAGACACCATGCTCGAAGCCACGCGCCTGACGCGCGAGGGCAGGCTGACCGAAGCCGCCGCGCTGTTGCAGCGCCTGCTGCGCCGCGAGGCACCAAATGAAACATCGGCCCGGGGCAATGCCTCGGCGGCGAGCGGCCCGCAGCCGCGCATCTTCGACGTGCATGCGCTGACAGGTGAGGCCTCCGCACCCGCCGCCGGCTGGCCGGCCACCGGCCCGGGCGCGAAGGCCCACATGCCCGAGGCGCTGCGTGGCGTCCTGAATCGGCTGCAGCCAGGTGGGCTGGGGCAGACGGCGCGGGCGCGGGCGACCGAGCCCTTGCCCAAGGGCGCTGAATTCCTGTCCGGGTCCTTCACCAGCGAGGCCGGACACCGCGGCTATAAGCTCTACATTCCCGGCAGCACCAGCGGCGCGGCCATGCCGCTGGTCGTGATGCTGCATGGCTGCACGCAGTCGCCGGACGACTTCGCCGCCGGTACGCGGATGAACGCGCTGGCCGAGGAACATGGCTGCCTCATCCTCTATCCGGGCCAGACGCAGGCGGCCAATGCGCAGAAATGCTGGAACTGGTTCAGCCCCGCCGACCAGCGGCGCGACCAGGGCGAACCTGCGCTGATCGCAGGGATGACGCGGCAGGTGATGCGCGAATACGCGGTTGATCCCGCCCGGGTCTATGTGGCGGGGCTTTCAGCGGGCGGTGCCGCGGCGGCCATCATGGCGCGGGCCTATCCCGAGCTCTATGCGGCGGTGGGCGTGCATTCGGGCCTGGCCTGCGGTGCGGCGCGGGACATGCCCTCCGCCTTCGCGGCGATGCGGCAGGGGGCGGCCGCGCCTGCGACGGGCGGGCGCACCATCCCGACCATCGTCTTCCACGCCGACCAGGACCAGACCGTGCATCCGCGGAATGGCGACCAGGTGATCACCCAATCCGCCGCCTCCGGCGCCTTCCGGACGGAATTGCGGCGCGGCCAGGTCCCTGGCGGCCACGCCTATAGCCAGACCATTCACCGCGATGCCGCGGGCCAGGCCGTGCTGGAGCAATGGCTCATCCATGGCGGCGGCCATGCCTGGTCGGGTGGCAGCGCCGCCGGCTCCTACACCGATCCGCGCGGGCCGGATGCCTCGCGCGAGATGCTTCGCTTCTTCCTGGAACAGCCGCAGGCCGGTTGATCAGACCGGGCCCGGCACCCGCGCCTCGGCCAGCGCCGCGGCCTGGCGCTGGGCCAGCTTCTCCTCGCTGTAGTCCTCGATCAGCTCATTGAACATGCGGTGCCAGTTGCGCTCCGCCTTGAGGCGAAAGAACACGCTGCCGAGGCCGATGGCCGCGCGGTCCATCAACGGGAATTCGCGCGGGATCTTCACGCCGCCGGTGCGCTTCAGCCCCTCATGCACGGCCTGCGCCACGCGGCGGCCATGCGTGGGGTCATCCGATTGCTGGATGAGGCGGACCTTGTCCTCCAGCAGCGGCTCGTAGAGGAAATCCGCCCAGGATTTCAGCACCAGCATCGTCTCGCGCGAGAGGTTGCGGAAGCCCCAGGATTCGAAGGCGTGGTGTGCCTTGTCGTCATCGCCGTCGCGCACCGCCTCATAGAGGGTGATGACGCCGGTGATGAAGCTCGGCGGGAAGATGCGGACCACGCCGAAATCAAGCAGGCTGATGCCGCCCGCCTCGTCATGCACGCCAGGCTGGCGCACCTGGTAATTGCCGAGGTGCGGGTCGCCATGGATCACGCCATAGCGATAGACCGGCTTGTACCAGGCCTGGAACAGCGCCTCGGCATAGAGGTTGCGCTCCTCCAGCGAGGGCTCCTCCTCCAGCCGCTTCAGGATGGAGCCGCCCTTCAGCCAGGTCATCGTCAGCAGGCGGCGCGTGGTCAGGTGGTCAATGGGGGTCGGCACATGCACGCGCGGCTCATCGGCCAGGATCAGGCTGTAGAGGCGCTGATGCGCGGCCTCGCGCGTGTAGTCGAGTTCCTCGCGCAGGCGGTCGGCGATCTCGGCATAGGCGTCCTCGTTGTCGAGCGCGCTGTCCATGCGCTTGTAGAGCTGCATGCCGAGCTTGAGCTGCTTGAGGTCCGCCTCCACCACGGAGTTCATGTCCGGGTATTGCAGCTTGCAGGCGACATCCGTGCCGTCCTGCAGCTTCGCGCGATGCACCTGGCCGAGCGAAGCCGCGGCGGCCGCCTCGCGCCCGAACTCGGTGAAGTTTTTCTGCCAGTCGTTGCCCAGCTCCGTGCCCATGCGGCGGTTCACGAAGGCCCAGCCCATGGGCGGCGCATTGGACTGCAGCGTGGCGAGTTCGCGCGCATATTCCTCGGGCAGCGCGTCAGGAATGGTGGCGAGGAACTGCGCCACCTTCATCATCGGGCCCTTCAGCCCGCCCAGGATCGCCTTGAGATCCTGGGAGTGCGAATCCTTGTTGGTCTTGATGCCGAGGAAGCGCTCACCCGCCACGCGGGCCGCGATGCCGGTCACGGCGCCGGAGGTGCGCGCCATGCGCTTCACCTCGCCAAAGAAGGAGGAGCTTTCGCGGTCGCTCAAGATGTGGCCTCCAGCTCGTCAATGAAGCCCGAGATGACGTCGAGCCCGCGCTTCCAGAAATCCGGCCGCGAGGCATCGAGGCCGAAGGGCGCCAGCAATTCCTTGTGCCGCAGCGTGCCGCCGGCCTTCAGCATCGCCATGTACTTGCCCTCGAAATCCGGGACGCTGCCGTCGCGGTAGACGCCGTAGAGGGCGTTCACCAGGCAATCCCCGAAGGCATAGGCATAGACGTAGAAGGGCGAGTGCACGAAGTGCGGGATATAGGCCCAGTAGCAGGCGTAATCCGGCGTGAAGTCGAAGATGGGGCCCAGGCTTTCCGTCTGCACCTGCATCCAGATCTCGCCGATGCGCTCGGAGGAAAGCTCGCCCTTGCGACGCTCGTCATGCACCAGCGTCTCGAAGCGGTAGAAGGCGATCTGCCGCACCACCGTGTTCAGCATGTCCTCCACCTTGCCGGCCAGCAGCAGGCGGCGCTTGGCGGGGTCCGTCTCGGCATCCAGCAGCGCGCGGAAGGTCAGCATCTCGCCGAAGACGCTGGCGGTCTCGGCCAGGGTCAGCGGCGTGCTGGACATGAGATAGCCCTGCTCGGCGGCGAGGCGCTGATGGACGCCATGGCCGAGTTCATGGGCCAGCGTCATCACATCCCGCGCCTTGCCGTGATAGTTCAGCAGCAGATAGGGGTGCGCCGAAGGCACCGTCGGGTGCGCGAAGGCACCACCGGACTTGCCGGGGCGCAGCGCCGCGTCGATCCAGGGCTTGTCGAAGAAGGGCGCGGCCAGCTTCTCCATCTCCGGGCTGAATCCGGCATAGGCGGCGCGCACCTGTGAGACGGCCTGCGGCCAGGGGATGGTGCTGTCCACATCGCGCGGCAGCGGCGCGTTGCGGTCCCAGTGCATGAGCTTGTCCAGGCCCAGCCACTTCGCCTTCATCGTGTAGTAGCGGTGCGACAGGCGGGGGAAGCTTTCGCGCACCGCCGTCACCAGCGCGTCCACCACCTCGTCTTCCACCATGTTCGCGCGGTTGCGGGAGGAGCCGGGGCGCGGGTGGTTGCGCCACTTGTCCATCACCTCCTTGTCCTTCACCAGCGTGTTGGTGATGAGGCTGAACAGGCGGATGCGCGAACCGAAGGCCTCGGAGACACCCTTGGCCGCCGCCGCGCGCACGTCACGATCGGCATCGGAGAGCTTGTTCAGCGCCGCGCTGACGGAGAGTTCCTCACCGCTCACGGTGACGGTCATGTTCGCCATGGTCTCGTCGAAGAGGCGGTTCCAGGCGGCGCGGCCCGTCACTTCCTTCTCGTGCAGCAGGCGCTCCATTTCGTCCGAGAGCTGGTGCGGCAGCCAGACGCGCAGGTCGCGCAGCCAGGGGCGGAAGCGGGCCAGCGCGGGGCTCGCCTTCAGCTTCGCCTCCAGCGTGGCCTCGGGCACGTGGTTCAGCTCCAGCGTGAAGAAGACGAGGTGCGAGGAGATCTGCGTCACCCGCTCCTGCATCGTCTGGTAGAAGCGGCCATTCTCGCTGTTCTGCGCATCGCCCGCGAAGAGAAGCTGCGCGAAGCTCATGACGCGCCCCAGCACTTCCTCGATCGCCTCGTATTCGCGGAGTGCCTCGGCCAGGGCATCGCCCGAAATTCCGGCGAGCTGGCCGGACAGCCGCTCCTGAAAGGCCCGGGCCTGCTCCTCCGCGCGGGCGAGGTCGGCCACCAGCGCGGCATCCTCCGGGGCCTTGTAGAGATCGGACAGATCCCAGGAGGGCAAGGAGGTGTCGCCGCCGGCAACATCGAGGGGGGAGCGCAACATTTCAGGGGCGCGGCCTGGGATCATTCGCATCCTTCTCATATATGCGGGTGAGCGCCGCGTCCAAGCGGCCCCACGTCCAAGTTCCGGAAACCATTGCATGCCGCAAACCGTCGAAACGGCGACCAGCCTGCCCGGCCTCATCTTTACCCTGGCCATCCAGGCGCCGGACCGGCCCATGCTGGGCTATTGGCGGGATGGCGCCTGGCGCGGCATGAGCCGGGGCGAATTCTGCCAGAAGGTGGCCGACCTCGCCGCCGGGCTGCGCGCCGAGGGCATCATGCCCGGGGACCGCGTGCTGCTGGTGAGCGAGAACCGGCCCGAATTCATGATCGCCGACAATGCCATCATGGCCATCGGCGCCATCACCGTGCCGACCTATGTGACCAACACGGTGGCGGACCACGCGCATGTCCTGCGGGACAGCGGCGCCCGCGTCGCCATCGTCTCCACCCGCCAGCTCGCCGAGCGGGTGCTGGCCGCGGCCCCCCTGGACCTGCTGGTCGGCATGGAGGCGCTGCCCCCCGCCCCCGCGGAAACCCGCACCGTGACCTGGGCCGAGATGACGGCCACCCCCGGCGACCTCGCCATGCTGGTGGCCGAGGTGGAGGACATCCCGGCCGGGCGGCTCGCCTGCCTGATCTATACCTCGGGCACCGGCGGCAATCCCAAGGGCGTGATGTTGCCGCACCGGGCCATGCTGACCAATTGCGCGGGCGCCAAGGGGCTGATTGACCGGATCGGCGTGCGAAACGGGCGCTACCTCTCCTTCCTGCCGCTCTCGCACAGCTATGAGCACACGGTGGGCGGCTTCCTCATGCCGGCCTGCGGCTACCAGGTGATCTTCTCGCGCGGCGCGGACAAGCTGCTGGCCGATTTCGCCGAGCACCGGCCGCACCTCATCACCACCGTGCCCCGCCTCTTCGAGGTGATCCGCGAGCGGATCATGGCCTCGCTGGAAAAGGAGGGCGGGCTTCGCCTCAAGCTCTTCCAGCGCGCCATCGCACTCGGCCTGCGCAAGCTGGACGGCCCGCCGCTGGGATTGTTCGAGCGCGTGCAGGACGCGGTGCTGGAACGCCTGGTCCGCGCCAAGGTGCGCGCCCGCTTCGGCGGCGCGATCGAGGCGCTGATCTCCGGCGGCGCGCGGCTCGATCCGGAGCTGTCGGGCTTCTTCCTCGCACTCGGCGTCATGGTCATCCAGGGCTATGGCCAGAGCGAGGCCGGCCCGGTCATCAGCGTGAACCTCCCCTGGGACAATGACCGCCGCAGCGTGGGCAAGCCCTTGCCGGGCGTGGAAGTGCGCCTCGCCGAGGATGGCGAGTTGCTCGTGCGCGGCGGCCTCGTCATGGATGGCTACTGGAACAACCCCGACGCCACCGCCCAGGCGCTGCGCATCCCCGACGGCGAGAGCGAGCCCTGGCTGCACACGGGCGACGTGGCGGAGCTGCGGGACGGGCGCATCCACATCACCGACCGCAAGCGCGACTTCATCAAGCTGAAGGGCGGCGACATGGTCGCTCCCTCCAAGATCGAGGCGATGCTGGCCGGCGAGGCCGAGGTGGCGCAGGCCGTGGCCGCCGGCGAGGGCATGGCGGGCGTCGTGGCGCTGATCGTTCCCGCCGAGGGCCAGACGGACCGCGTGGGCGAGGCGGTGAAGCGCGTGAATGCCCGGCTCTCCAACATCGAGCGCATCCGCCGCTTCCAGACCCTGCCCGAGGGGTTCACGGTGGAAAACGGGCTGCTGACGCCCACCATGAAGATCAAGCGCCGCCAGGTGCTGCAGCGCTATGGCGCGGAGGTGGCCGCACTGGGGTAAGTGCGGCTTGCCCCGGCGCGGAGCCGACCGCTAGCGTGAGCTCAACCATGGCGCCGGGGGGCTGGGATGAAGCGATCGGGATGGCTGCTGCTGGTGGCCCTGCTCCTGCCCATGGCAGCCTTCGCCCAGGGCGAAGCCCGGCTCCGCGTCCTGCTGCCGCCCGAGGGCACCGGCGGGCTGGAGCCCGGCGCCGATGTGCAGGTGCTGGGCCTCAAGGCCGGAACCGTCCAGCGCATTTCCTTCGCCCCGAGCCGCCGCCTGGTCGCGGAGATCCTGCTGACCGAGCCCGGCGCGCGGGACTTCATCCGCCAGGATTCGCCCATCACCATCCGCAGCCGCATGGGCGGCGTCGGCGCGGGCTTTCTGTTCATCGGCCGGGGCGAGGGTGCCACGCTCGACTGGAACGCCGCCACGCTGGAGGCGACAAGCGAGCCCTCGCAGCTCCAGGTGCTGGAACAGCTGCGCGACCGCGCCCTGCCGGTGCTGGAGGATCTCGGCCGCGTCTCCCGCTTCGCCGTGCGCTTCGTGGACGGGGTGGAGCGCGGCGAAGGCTCCTTCGGCCGGCTCATGACCAATGACCAGTTCGCCCGCAGCGCGGAGGAGACGGCGCGCGAACTGACCAGCCTGCTGCGCGGCGGCGCGCAGCTCGTCCAGCGCTTCGACGGCCTCGCCGCCCAGGCCGAGCGGTTGATGGCGGAGAGCGGCCCCAACGCCACCCTGCCCGCCCTGATGCGCCGCGTGGACCAGGCGCTCGCCAACCTCCAGCAGACGACGCGCGACGTCTCCCGCGCCACGCAGCGCCTGCCGCAGACGGTACGCAACCTTGAGGACAGCACGGGCAATGTCCCGGGCCTGCTGCTCCAGACGCAGCAGACCACGCGCGAGCTGGAATTGCTGCTGAGCCAGCTGCGGGGCATGTGGCTGCTGGGCGGCAGCGGACCGCCCCCGCCCGAACCCCGCCGCCCGGCCGCCGAAAGGCTGCGCCCGTGAAGCGCGCGCCCAAGGGATCACTTTGGCTGGCCCTGCCGCTGCTGGCCGCCTGCGGCAGCACGCCCGCCCCCGCCCCGCCGCCGCCGGATGAAACGCTCGGCCGCGCCGCCCGCGCCGGCCGCCTCGCCCTCGAACTCGACCGCCCGGCCGAGGCCGCGCGCCTCTATGGCGTGGCGCTGAACCGCGCGCGGGAGCGGGATGACACGGGCGCCATCGGCGATGCGGGCATCGGCCTCGCCGCCGCCCAGCTTGCCCGCCCCAACCCCGCCACCGCCCTGGCCACGGCGCGCGAAGTGCAGGCCGAACTGTTGCGCCGCAACGCCGCCATCCCCGATGCGCTGCGCCTGGTCGAGGCGCTGGCGCTGTATCGCGGCGGCGACCTGGCCGGGGCGGAGCGTGTCGCTTCCGGCATCGGCACGGAGGATGCCGATGTCGCACTTCGCGCCTGGTTCCTGCGCGGTCTGATCGCCGCGGCCCAGAACAGCCAGGCGGGGCTGGCCGCGGCCCGCGGCGCGCTGGGCACGCCCGAGCGCCGTGCCTTCCGCGCCGATGCGCAGGAGCTTGCCGCCGCCGCTGCGCTGGCCGAGGGCAACCTCGCCGAGGCCCGCCGCCTCGCCACCGAGGCCGCGACGCTACGCCGCGAGGGGCTGGATTATCGCGGCCTCGCCCGCGCCTTGGCGCTGGAGGCCGAGGCCGCGCGCCGCCAGGGCGAAACCCATGTCGCGGCCGATTTGCTGCTGCGCGCCGGCCGAAGTGCGGCCGCGCGCAACGAATTCGGCGAGGCGCGGCGCTGGCTGCGGCAATCCGAGGCCCTGGCCCAGCAGGCCCGCACGCCCGAGATCGCCAATGCTGCCCGCCGCGCCTTGCGCGACCTGGCAGAGCGGGAGCGCGACGCCGGAAGCTAGCGGAAGGGCTGCGTCAGCAAGGGCAGCACATGCTGCTCGCGCTCGGCGCGATAGCCGCGGATGCCCAGCACCAGCTCGCCCACCCAGGCGCCGCGCCAGCTGCCGAAGAGGCGATCCCACACGGAGAGGCAGAAGCCGTAATGGCTGTTCGTCTCCTCCTCCCGCTCCGAGTGGTGGATGCGGTGCAGGCTGGGCGTCACGATCACCCAGCCCAGCGCACGGTCCAGCCGGGGCGGGATGCGGATGGCGGCGTGCTCAAACAGGCTCGCCGCGTTGAGGATGATCTCGAAGGCCACAACGCCCTCGGGCGGCGCGCCCAGCGCCACGGCGGCCACGATCTTCACCCACATGGAGAGCCAGATCTCGATGGGGTGGAAGCGCAGCCCGGTGCTAGCATCCATCTCGGGGTCGGCGTGGTGCACGCGGTGCAGCCGCCAAAGCACGGGCACCACGTGGAAGAGGCGGTGCTGCCAGTAGATCAGCAGGTCGAGCAGCACGACCGTCAGCGGGATGGCCAGCCAGCCCGGCACATCGAGCCAGTGGAACAGGCCCACACCCCGGGACTGCGCCCATAGCGCGGCGCCCACCGCCACCAGCGGCATCAGGAAGCGCACCGTGACGGCCCCCAGCGCCACCAGCCCGAAATTGGGCAGCCAGCGCCGCCAGCCCAACGGGCGCGGCACCTCCCAGGGGATCAGCCGCTCGGCCGCCAGCAGCAGGGCAAGCACGCCGAGGAAGGCGCCGAGGCGGATGGTGGCTTCGCTCATGCCCGGGATATGGGGCGTCAGGCGGCCTCCGTCACCCGCGCCCAGTTCGGGTTCACCAGCGGCGAGGCGCCGCCCAGCTTGCGCCGCGCCTCCAGATATTCCGCATGCAGCCGCGCGACCAGATCGGCCGCCGGCACCACCGCATGGATGCCCGAAACGCTCTGCCCCGCGCCCCAGATGTCCTTCCACTTCTTGTTGCGGCCCTGAGCGAAGCTCATCGCCGACTTGTCGGAGGTTTCCAGATTGTCCGGATCGAGCCCCGCATTCCGCACCGAGGGCTTCAGGTAGTTGCCATGCACGCCGGTGATGAGGTTGGTGTAGACGATGTCGTCCGCGCCCGCTTCCACCAGCATCTGCTTGTACTCATCCACCGCGCGCGCCTCCTCGGTCGCGATGAAGGCGGAGCCCATATAGGCGAAGTCGGCCCCCATCGCCTCGGCGGCGAGGATGCTGCGGCCATGCGCGATGCTGCCCGAGAGCGCCACCGGCCCATCGAACCAGGCGCGCGTCTCCTGCATCAGCGCGAAGGGGCTCTGCGCGCCCGCATGGCCGCCAGCGCCCGAGGCGACCAGCACCAGGCCATCCGCGCCCTTCTCGATCGCCTTATGGGCGAAGGTCTGGTTGATCACGTCATGCAGCACATGGCCGCCATAGGAATGGATCGCGTCATTCACCTCGGTCCGCGCGCCGAGGGAGCTGATGATCAGCGGCACCTTGTGCTTCACGACGAGCTTCAGATCCTCCTCCAGCCGGTCATTGGAGCGATGGACGATGAGGTTCATGGCGAACGGCGCCGAGGGCCGGTCCGGGTTGGCCCGGTCATATTCCGCGAGGCGGCCGCTGATCTCGAAAAGCCAGTCATCCAGCTGCTCCAGCGGGCGCGCATTCAGCGTGGGCATGGAGCCGATGACGCCCGAGGTGCATTGCGCGACGACGAGGTCGGGCACCGAGATGATGAAGAGCGGCGAGCCGATGAGCGGCAGGCGCAGGCGGCCGTGAAGCTTCTGGCGCAGATCCATGAGGGGGCGTTCCTTTCCTTTCCCGTGACGCTAGAGCAGGAAAGGCCAGCGTGGAATTGCACCCCTTCACAGTCCCCGCTTTTGCGCCAACTGTAACAAACGAAGAAGGGGATTCTGATCCGCATGGCCCAGCCCAAGCCTGTCCTGATCGCCGGCGCCGGCCCGGTCGGCCTTGTCGCGGCCGCGGCACTCGTCCGCGCCGGCATTCCCGTGCAGGTGCTGGAATCGGGCCCCGGCATTTCCGAGGAGATGCGCGCCTCCACCTTCCACGCCCCCACGCTCGACATGCTGGATGATCTGGGTGCGGCGAAGGACATGATCCGCCAGGGCATCATCGGACCGCGCGTGCAGTATCGCAGGCGGGACCAGAGCGTGATCGCCGAGTTCGACTTCGGCCTTCTGGCGGACGTGACGCGCCACCCCTACCGGCTGCAATGCGAGCAGTTCAAGCTGACGCGCATCCTGCACGGCATGCTCGACGGCAACCCGCTCTACCAGGCACGCTTCAACGCCGCCGTCGCCGAGGCGCGCGACGAGGGCGACCATGTGGCGGTGGCGCTCGAGGACGGCACGCGCCTCACCGGCAGCTGGATCATCGGTGCCGATGGCGCGCGCAGCGCCGTCCGCAAATCCGCCGCCATCGCCTTCGAGGGCTTCACCTGGCCCGAGCGCTTCCTCGTGCTCTCCACCGAATTCGACTTCGCGTCCCTCATCCCTGGCCTGGCCGATGTCTCCTACTACGCGGACCCCGAGGAATGGTTCTTCCTGCTCCGCGTGCCCGGCGTGTGGCGCGCCATGTTCCCCGTGCGCGCCGAGGTCTCGGACGAGGAGGTGATGACGCCGGAATTCGCCCGCGCCCGCTTCGCCCGCGTGGTGGCCGGCCATGGGGACTACCCCATCAAGCACACCACCCTTTACCGCGTGCACCAGCGCGTGGCCGAGACCTTCCGCAAGGGGCGCATCCTGCTCGCCGGCGATGCCGCGCATATCAACAACCCGCTGGGCGGCATGGGGCTGAATGGCGGCGTGCATGACGCGGTGAACCTGGTCGAGAAGCTGGTCCAGGTCATGCAGGACGGGGCCGATGAGGCCCTGCTGGACCGCTACGACCGGCAGCGGCGTGGCATCACCGAGGAGGTGGTCCAGCGCACCACCATCCAGAACAAGAAAAACCTGGAAGCCGCGACCCCCGAGGACCAGGCCGATTTCCAGGCCCGCATGGCCGAAGCGGCGGGCGACCCGGCAAAGGCGCATGCCCATCTGCTCGGCATGTCCATGATCAACAGCCTCCGCCGCGCGGCCGAGATCGCCTGAAGCTCAGCCGGCGCGGCCGCGGATGCGGTGGACGGCGTTGTTCAGGTAGCCGCGCGGATTCCAGGGCGGGTCCAGGGGCTGGGTGGTGCCCGCCACATCCGTCGCGCGCGCCATCAGCTCCACATCACCCGCACGGGGAAGGTCCATGACGGCGCGGAAGCGGCGCCAGGCCCAGCGGCCCTCGCCCGGCTCCAGCGTGGCCGGATGCCAGGATGCCCCGCCATCGGCCGAGACCTCCACCCCCTCCACCGGGATCGCCCCGCTCCAGGCGAAGCCCGCGACCGTAACGGGGCCACTGGCGCGGAAATCTGCCGCCGGCTCGGTGATCAGGCACTTCACGGGCATGTCGGTAATGACGTCGAAGAGCGCGGGGTCCGGCGTCTCGCTCGGCGGCACCGGCCGGCGCGGCATCCGGTAGTCGAGGCCGGTCATCTTGGCACCGTCATGCTCGCGGTCCAGCACCAGGATGCGCCGCAGCCATTTCTGCCAGGCGGCACCCGGGAAGCCCGGCGCCACCACGCGCAGCGGAAAGCCATGCAGCGGGTCCAGCGGCGCGCCATTCATGGCGAAGGCCAGCAGCGTCTCGGGCGCCAGCGCCTTGGCGATCGGCAACCCGCGCGACAGCGCCGGCTGGCCGGGCGCGCCAAGCGCGTGGTCGGGGCTTTCATGCCCGACATAAACCGCATCCGCCGCGACGCCCGCCGCCGCCAGCACATCGGCCAGGCGCACGCCCGTCCAGCGCGCGCAGCCCACGGCGCCATGGCCCCAGGCGAGCCCGGGCACGGGTGGGGCGAAGCTGCTGCGGCCATTGCCCGCGCATTCCAGCACCGCCGTCAGCTCGACCACCGGAAAGCGGGCGCGCAACTCGCCGAGGCGCAGCGTGAGCGGCCGCGCGACGCGCCCCGTGACCTCCAGCACCCAATCCCCGGCCGCCTCGGGCGGGACCACCGGCAGGGAGCCGTTGTTGCGCACGAAAAACAGCGGGGTGGGTGTCACGGGATCACCCAGCAGGTGCGGCGGGGTTTCCTGGTTGAGCGCCGGATCGGCGAGGCTGGTCAGCCCGGGCTTGGGGGTTCCGCGCGAATCCTGCTTCGACATGCTCGGCTCCCTGATCGGAGATGAACCAGCCCGGTGGGGCTGCGTTGCCTAGCCCCAGATGCGCCCCAGCACCGGTACGCCCTGCCGATGATGCCACAAAGCGAGGGAGGCGTGTGCGGCGGCGAGCGCGATCAGGCTCCAGGCCGCGATCTGGTGCGTGGGTCGCAGCCAGGCATAGAGCGCCGGATCCGGGTCCAGCAGGTGCGGCACGGGGATCACCAGGAAGAGCGTGGTGGGCACCGGCCCTGCCGCCGCCTGGGCCGTCAGGTAGCCGAGCAGCGGCACCACCAGCAGCAGCGCATAGAGCACCCCCTGCCCCCAGCGCGCCGCCCGCTGCCGCCCGGGCGGCAACCCGGTGAGGATGGGCGCCGGCCGCGCCAGCCGGAAGCCAAGCCGTGCCAGCGTCAGGATCAGCACCAGCAGCCCGAAGGTCTTGTGCAGCTGGTAGGCCAGGAACTTCGCCAGCAGCTGCGACATGGGCAGCGCCACCATGGCGAGTGAGAGCCCCAGCGTCAGCACCACCAGCACCGCCCCCCACGCATGCAGGCGCCGCTGCGGGAGGGACCAGCGTTCGGGGGTCACACCGCGATCCGGACATCCACGCTGAGCCGGATCGCGTCCGAGATCAGCGTGCGGTCCGCCACCATGCCGAATTCGCCGCGGCGCATCTCACCCTCCGCCTGGAAGCGCGCGACATTGCCCTGGCGCTCGATCAGGCGCGCGGTCATGCGGAAGGGGCGGGTGACGCCGCGCACCGCCAATTGCCCGGCGATCGGGAAGCCGCCCGCCTCGGTCAGGCCATTGGCCTCGCCCGCGAAGCGCGCGGTCGGGTGGCGGGTGACGTCGAAATAGGCCTCGGAGCGCAGCAGGTCGGTGGCGCCGGGGAAGGGAATGCTGACCTCCGCCGTCTCCACCACGCAATCCACCGAGGCGTTCTGCGGGTTGGCCGGATCAATCAGCAAGGTCGCCTGGAAGCGGTCGAACTGCCCCTGCGAGGTGAAGAGGCCCAGATGGCGGGCCGAAAAGCCGATGCGCCCGACGCTCTGGTCAAACACATAGCGCGTGCGCTCCTGCGCCCGCGCCGGCAAGGCGGGCAGAACGGCCAGGGCGAACAGGGAGCGGCGGTGCAGCACCCCACCTATGTAGGGAGCTGAAGCGCGGCGGGAAGGGCCGGCCCCGAGGGACCGGCCCGCCGAAGTCAGCGACGCAGGCCGAGGCGCTGGATCAGCGTGTCATAGCGCGCCTTGTCCTTGCGCTTCACATAGTCGAGCAGGCCACGGCGCTGGCCGACCATCACGAGGAGGCCGCGGCGCGAGTGGAAATCCTTCGCGTGGGTCTTCAGGTGCTCGGTCAGGTTGGAAATCCGCTCGGAGAGGATGGCCACCTGCACTTCGGGGCTGCCCGTGTCGCCGGGCTTGGTCGCGTATTCGAGAATGAGCGCCGCGCGGCGCTCAGCGGTGATCGACATCGGATGATCCCTTCAAGGTTTGAGAGAAGAACCGGCTCTCAGGCCGAAAGCCCCGGATCAACCGGGCGCCATCAGCCTTTCGGGCCGCATCATCCCCTCTTCGAGACGACACAGGCCCACGAACCGCTCCGCTGCCATCGCGCGGACCAGGCCCCCATCGGGGCTGGCCTCGGACGGAACCCGGCCCATGAGCTCGACCAGGCTGAGGGCCTGGCCGAAATTCAGGCGGGCGGCCTCCGCCTCCGTGACGGCCAGTGCCGGGATGTCGGCCAGCGCGGTCGTCAAGGGGAGCAGAAGGTCCAGTGAAGGGGGCGGGGTATCGCCTGTCACGACGATCTTGTCCAGAGGGACGGCATGCGCCTCGGTGAAGGGACCCACGCGCAGGCGGCGCAACGCCGCGATATGGCCGACCGTACCGACCGCACGCGCCAAGTCCCGCGCCAGGGAGCGCATATAGACGCCCTTGCCGGATTGCACCTCGAAGATGGCGCTATCGGCGCTGGGCCGCGCGATCAGCTCGAAGCGGTCCACCCGGGCGGGGCGGGCTTCGAGCTCGACCACCTGGCCGTCGCGCGCCAGGTCATAGGCGCGTTCGCCATTCACCTTGATGGCGGAATAGATCGGCGGCACCTGCATGATGTCGCCGGTGAAGGCGGGAAGTGCCGCGCGGATTTCGTCATCGCTCGGGCGCGCGTCGCTCGTCTCGGTCACGGCGCCGTCGGAATCATCGCTGTCGCGCGCTTCGCCGAAGGCCAGCGTGAAGTGATAGACCTTCGTGCCGTCCATCACATAGGGCACGGTCTTGGTGGCGTGGCCGAAGGCGATGGGCAGCAGGCCGGTCGCCAGCGGATCGAGCGTGCCGCCATGGCCGGCCTTCTGCGCGTCATAGGCGCGCTTCACGCGGTTGACGACGTCGGTGCTGCCGATGCCCGTGGGCTTGTCGATGATGAGCCAGCCATCAATCGGGCGGCCCTTGGGTTTTCTCTGGTGACGGGGCATCAATTCCTGCGTGCGAAGCGAGGCTGCGTTCTAGGCGGTTTCAGGCGGGCCGGAAGGCCGATGGGCGCAATCCTGATGCGCCGGGATCACTCGCCCTTCTCGTCCTTCTCGTCCTTCTCGGCCACGAGATCCTGGGCGACCTGCGGCTGGCGCAGCAGCTGGTCAATCTTCATGGCGTAGTCCAGCGCGCTGTCGGGCTGGAAATGCAGGTCGGGCGCGAATTTCAGGCGGATGTTCTTCACCACCTGGCCGCGCAGAAAGGCATGGGCGCGCTTGAGGGCGGCGAACTGCTCAGGCGGCACGTCCTTCCCCAGGCCGCTGATGAAGGCGGTCATGTGCCTGAGGTCGGGGCTGGCCCGCACCTCGGTCACGGTGATGCGGGCATTGGCGAGGTCCGGGTCGCGGAAATCGCCGCGTTCGAAGATGGCCGCGAGCGCATGCCGCACCTCCTCCGCCACGCGGAGCTGGCGCTGGCTGGGCGCGCCGGGGTTTTCATTGTGGCGCTTGGCCATCTCTCAATTCTCTCGAAAAGCAAAAGGCGCGGCGGGCTGCCCCGCCGCGCCCCATATCAGAAACACGGAAGCTCAGGCCGCCGCGACGGTTTCCGTCTCGAAGCACTCGATCTGGTCGCCGACGCGGATGTCGTCATAGTTCTTGAAGCCCATGCCGCATTCGTAGCCGTTGGTGACTTCCTTCACGTCATCCTTGAAGCGACGCAGCGTGCTGAGCTCGCCCTCGTGGATGACGATGCCCTCGCGCAGCAGGCGCACGCCGCAGCCGCGCTTCACCACACCCTCGGTCACGCGGCAGCCGGCCACATTGCCCAGGCGCTTGACCTCGAAGACCTGCAGGATCTGCGCGTAGCCGATGAAGCTCTCGCGCTGGACGGGGGCGAGGCGCGACTTGAAGATCGCCTCGATGTCGTCCGACACCTGGTAGATGATCGAGTAGTAGCGGATATCCACGCCATCGCGCTGCGCCATCTCGCGCGCCTGGGTCGTGGCGCGGACGTTGAACGCCACCACCACCGCATTGGACGCCTTGGCGAGCTGGATGTCGCTCTCGGTGATCTGGCCGACGGCCGAGTGCAGCACGCGGATGCGCACCTCCTCGTTGCCGAGCTTGCCGAGCGTGACGTTGATCGCCTCAGCCGAGCCCTGCACGTCGGCCTTGACGACGACGGCCACTTCCTTCTGCTCGCCCGCCTGGATGCGCGCCAGCATGTCGTTCAGCGTGCCACGGCCGGCGCCCAGTGCGGCGGCCGCCTTCTCGCGGGCACGGCGCTGGCGGAACTCGCTCACCTCGCGCGCCGAGCCCTCATTGTCCACGGCGATGAAATTCTCGCCGGCCGAGGGAACGCCCGACAGGCCGAGGATCTCGACGGGAACCGAGGGGCCGGCCAGCTTCAGCGGCTTGCCCAGGCTGTCCACCAGGGCGCGCACGCGGCCCCATTCGGCGCCGGCGACGACGATGTCGCCCTGCTTCAGCGTGCCCTTCTGGACCAGCACGGTCGCCACGGGGCCACGCCCGCGATCAAGCTTGCTCTCGATCACGGTGCCCTCGCCCGGGCGGTCCGGATTGGCGCGCAGGTCCAGGATCTCGGACTGCAGCAGGATGGCTTCCAGCAGCTTGTCCAGGTTCGTGCCCTTGGTGGCCGAGACCTGGATCTCCTGCGTCTCACCGCCCAGGCTTTCCACCACGATCTCGTGCTGCAACAGCTCGTTGCGGACGCGGTCGAGGTTGATGCCAGGCTTGTCGATCTTGTTGACGGCCACGATGATCGGCACCTCCGCGGCGCGGGCGTGCTTGATGGCCTCGATCGTCTGCGGCATCACGCCGTCATCGGCGGCGACGACCAGCACCACCATGTCGGTGACGCCGGCGCCGCGGGCGCGCATGGCGGTGAAGGCCTCATGGCCCGGCGTGTCAATGAAGGTGACGATGCCCGACGGCGTCTGCACCTGATAGGCGCCGATATGCTGGGTGATGCCACCCGCCTCGCGCCCCGCCACATCCGTCTTGCGGAGCGCGTCCAGCAGTGACGTCTTGCCGTGGTCCACATGGCCCATGATGGTGACGACGGGCGGGCGCGGCAGCAGCGCCTCCTCCTCGTCCACCATGCCTTCGAGGGCCAGCTCCACGTCATCCTCGGCAACGCGCTTCACGCGATGGCCGAACTCCTGCGCGACCAGCTCGGCCGTGTCGGCGTCGATGCTCTGCGTCAGCGTCGCCATCACGCCCATGCGGAACAGCGCCTTCACCACCTCGCCACCACGGGCGGCCATGCGGTTGGCGAGTTCCTGCACCGTGATCGTCTCGGGGATCACGACGTCACGCACCACGCGCTCCTGGCCGGCGCGCAGGCGCTGCAGCTCGGCCTGGCGGCGCTCACGCTCACGGGCGCGGCGGACCGAGGCCATCGAGCGGCTGCGCTCGTCCTCGCCATCCATCGCGGCAGCGACGTCAATGCGGCCTTCGCGCCGGCCGAGGGCCAGCGGCGCCTTCTTCACCGGCGCGGGGGCCGGGCGCTTCACGCCACCGGGCGACATGCCGCCACCGGGGCGGCGGGCGGGGCCGCGGCGATCGTCATCCTCATCCGCGCGGGCGCGCGGGTTGAGCGAGAGCTTGGCCGAAGGTCCGGAGGGCGGCGGGTTGGTGGGCCGCAGGGCCGGGCCCTGCACCGCGCGGGCGGCCAGCGGCGTGACGCGCGGCGCGGCGGGGCGCGCCGGCTCGGAGGGCGCGGCATCGCTCGTGGCGGCGGGGCTCGCCGGCTCGGAGGGCGCGGCGGGGGCCGGGGCGGATTCGGCGGCGCGGGCCGCTTCGCGCGCGGCAATTTCGGCGGCTTCGCGCTGGCGGGCCTCCTCCTCGGCACGGCGCGCGGCTTCCTCGGCCGCGCTGCGCACCATGAGCGCCTGCTGCTCGCGCTGTTCGCGCTCACGGGCGGCCTCGACGCGGCGCTGCTCCTCCAGCACGCGCTGGCGGATGGCCAGCTCGGCGGCGGTCAGCGGGCGGCCGGAGGGGCCGGTGGCGGCACGCGGCGCGGGCGGGCGCGCGGTGGCCGGGGCGTTCTGCCCGCCGCCTGCGGCCGGGGCAGGCGCGGGATTCGTGCCGGGGCTGGCGGCAGGGGTCGTGCCAGCGGGCGGACCACCAGAAGGTGCCGTGCCAGCGGGCCCAGTGCCAGAGGGCGAAGGGCCAGCGGGCGCGGGCGCCTGGGGTGTGCGGGGTACACCGGGCCGCACCGGGGCGGTCGGCGCGCGCAGCGTCGTGCCCGTGCCACCAGGGCCCGGGGCGCGCTTCTTCACCACCTCGACCTGGACGACCTTGCTGCGGCCGTGGCTGAAGCTCTGGCGGACGCTGCCCGCATCCACCGTCTTGCCCATTTCGAGGCGGCCTGCCGGTCGGAGGCTCAATCGGCTCTTGGCCGCATCCTGTTCGTTCTGGTCGCTCATTCGTCGTTCCGAACTCAATCCTTCACCCTCAAACCGCAACGAAGCCGGCCAAACGCGCCGTTTCCGCCTGCAGCGAGGAAACCATCCGACCTGGGCAAACCGCGACGTGTACCGCGCGCTCCCGCCCAAAAACGCCACCCAACGCCGCGGCCGTGAGCGGTGTCAGGACCGGAAAACCCAGCCCATCGGTTCGCCCACCGACCAACCGGCTCCTCTCGGCGGGGCTGCCATCCGACGCCTGGATGAGCAACGCCACCTTGTCATGACGGAGCCAGTCCAGAACCGCTTCCCGCCCCGCCACCGCCTCCCCGCTGCGCCGCGCGAGGCCCAGGAAATCCAGGACCCGCTGGCGCAAGCCAGAAACGATCAGGGCGTGAAGATCGCCCGGAACCCCGACGGAGCCCCGAGCGGCCTTGGCAAAGGCGCCCTGCTTCAGCGCTTTGCGCAGCACATCATCCTGCGCCGCCAACCATAGGCCCCTGCCCGGCAGTCGTCCACCCGGATCAGGCACCACCTCACGCATGGGGCCGATGACGAAACGCAGCATCTGCTCCTTCGGCAGGGTCTGCCGCGTCACGATGCAACGCCGGAGCGGCCCGCGCTCCCGCGCGATGGCATCATCGGGCAGGTCGTCGGCGCTTGGTGCGGGCCTGATGGGGTCAGCCTGTGGCAGCTTCGGCTTCTCCCTCGCCATCGAACCAATGGGCGCGGGCGGTCATGATGACGGCATTGGCCGTCTCCTCATCCATGGTCTCCGCACCGAAGATCTCGACCAGCTCGTCGCCGGCCAGGTCGGCCAGATCGTCCAGCGTCTTCACGCCGGCCTCGCCCAGCTGCACCAGCATGGCCGAGGTGAAGGTGCCGATCTCGGCGATCGCGTCCTCGACGCCCAGCTCGATGCGGCGGGTCTCGAACTCGGCGTCCTTGGCCTCCAGGAAGGCCATGCCGCGGCGCTTCAGCTCGGTCGCGATGGCCTCGTCGAAGCCCTCGATGCCGGCCAGCTCCTCGTCATCCACCTCGATGATTTCCTCGATGGTGGAATAGCCCTCAGTCACCAGCAGGCCGGCGATCATGTCGTCCACGTCCAGCGCCTCGACGAAGAGGGCGCTGCGCTTGCTGAAGTCCACCTGGCGGCGTTCGCTCTCGCCGGCCTCGGTCATGATGTCGATGTCGTAGCGCGTCAGCTGCGAGGCGAGGCGCACATTCTGGCCACGGCGGCCGATGGCGAGCGAAAGCTGCTCATCCGGCACCACGACCTCGACGCGCTTGCTTTCGTCATCCAGCAGCACCTTGGCCACTTCGGCCGGCGCCATCGCGTTCACGATGAAGGTCGCGATGTCGGAGCTCCAGGGGATGATGTCAATCTTCTCGCCCTGGAGTTCGGCCACCACGGCCTGCACGCGGCTGCCGCGCATGCCGACGCAGGCGCCGACCGGGTCGATGCTCGAGTCGCGGCTGATCACCGCCATCTTGGCGCGCGAGCCCGGGTCCCGCGCGACAGCCTTGATCTCGATGATGCCGTCATAGATTTCCGGCACTTCCTGGGCGAAGAGCTTCGCCAGGAAGCCCGGATGGGTACGGGACAGGAAGATCTGCGGGCCGCGCGGTTCCTCGCGCACGTCGTAGATATAGGCGCGCACGCGGTCGCCATTCTTGAAGGCCTCGCGCGGGATGGTCTCGTCGCGGCGCAGCAGGGCCTCGGCCTTGCCGAGCTCGACCATGAGGTTGCCGTATTCGGTGCGCTTGACCGTGCCGTTGATGATCTCGCCCACGCGGTCCTTGTATTCGTCGAACTGCTTCTTGCGCTCCACCTCGCGCACGCGCTGCACGATCACCTGCTTGGCCGTCTGCGCCGCGATGCGGCCGAAATCGATGGGCGGCAGCGGGTCCACGATGAACTCACCCACGGTGATGCCGGGCTTCACCTTGACCGCGATGCGCAGCGGGATCTGCGTGTCCTCGTTCTCGACCGGCTCCTGCTCCACCACCTCGGTCCAGCGGGAGAGGCGAACCTCGCCATTCTTGCGATCAATGGTGGCGCGGATGTCCTTCTCCAGGCCGTATTTCTGCTTGCCCGCCTTGCCCATGGCGAGCTCCATGGCTTCGAGAACCTCTTCCTTCTCGATCATCTTCTCGCGGGCGACGGCCTCGGCCACCTGCAGGAATTCGGGACGGGGGATCGCAACATCCATGGCCATGGTCAGTTCCCTTGTTCCGCCGCAGACGCGGCCTTGATCTGCGCTGCCGTGGCAGCGATGAGTTCATCGGTCAGGACAAGCTTGGCGCGCCGCATCTGGTCACGCGGGAGGGCAATTTCGGGGCCTTCATCCAGCCGCAGCCGGCCCACTTCCGCATCGGCGCCGAGGACGATGCCGCGGAAGCGCTTGCGGCCCTCGATGGGGATCAGCATCTCCACCTGCGCGACATGGCCGGCGTAAAGGTTCCAGTCCTTCGCGCGGGTCAGCGGGCGGTCAATGCCCGGCGAAGAAACTTCCAGCATCCACTCGGCCTTGATCGGGTCCGCCACGTCCAGTACGGCGCCGACGGCGTGGCTGATCTCGGTGCAATCCTCGACGGTGAAGGCCGCGCCATCGGCGCGGTCCGCCATGATCTGCACGGTGGGCTTTTCCTTGCCGCTGATCTGCACGCGGACGAGCTCGTAGCCCATATGCTCGATCGTCGGCGCCACCAGATCGGCGATGCGGGCGTCGAGCCCTTCGTGGCGTGGTCTCTCGATGGTCAAATGCCGAAAGGGCGGCCCCGGAAGGCCACCCACCTCTGATGAAGTTGGTTTGGAAGACCCCTGTTATGGCGCGGCGGGGCCTCTGATGCAAGGGCTCAGAATTCGATCCGGATGCCGCTCTCCCGCAGGAATTCGCGCCAGAACACGCCGCTCTCCCGCACGAATTGGGCGAAACCGGCGGGGCCGAGGGCCAGCAGGTCCACGCCCAGCGCCTCGAAGCGGGGCTTGGCGTCCGCACTGGTGATGGCGGCCAGGATCGCCTCGCTGAGCTGCGCCACGATGGGGGCGGGTGTTGCCACCGGCGCGCCGATGCCGAACCAGGCATCGATCACCGTCCCCGGCATCCCGCTCTCGATCAGCGTGGGCACATCCGGCAGGCCCGCGAAGCGCGTGGGCGAGGTCATGGCCAGCGCGCGCAACTGCCCGCCCCGGATCAGCGGCAGCGTGGCCGCCAGCGAGTCGGAGCCGAACAACACCTGCCCGCCGATGATGTCCGCCATCGCCGCCCCGCTGCCGCGATAGGGCACATGGGTGCCGGTGACCCGCGCCTTGTGCAGCACGATTTCGGAGGCGAGATGCGTGATCGTGCCCGCGCCGGAGGAGGCGAAGGTGCCATGGGCGCCCGGGGCGCGCAGCCGCTCGATCAGCTCGCCCAACGTCTTCGGCGCGGCGGCCGTGTTCGCCGTCACCACCACGTAGAAGCTGCGGCCGATGCCCACCACGGGGGCGAAGTCGCGCTCGAAGGTGTAGCCCGCGCGGGGGTTGAGCGCGGGGTTCACCAGGAAGGTGCTGGTGGTGCCGAGCGTCAGCGTGTGGCCGTCCGGCGCCGCGCGCGCGCCCTGCTCGGTGCCCGTGATGCCGCCGCCGCCCGGGCGGTTTTCCACCACCATCGGGTGGGCCCAGCGGTTGCGCGTCTCATGCGCCACGATGCGGGCGATGGCATCGCTGCCCGTGCCGGGCGCGAAGGGCAGGATCAGACGGATCTGCTGGCGCGGGAAATCCTGGGCCCGCGCGAGAGCGGGGAGCGCCAGCAAGGCGCCGGCGACGCGCAGCCGGTTGCGGATGGCGGTTCTCATGCGGCGTTCCCCTCTGTCTTCGCGGCGATCTTGGCCCGGCCATGGGCCAGGGCTTCGTCGCGGTTGCCATGCAAGCCCGCGCGGCTGGTCAGCGGCAGCGCCAGCCGGGCCGCGATTTCCCGTGCGGCCGCGATCACAACACCCGATTCCAGACCGGTCTCGATGCCGCAAAGTTCCAGCATCTGCGTGAGATCCTCGGTCGGCATGTTGCCGATGGCCTCGGGCGTCGCGACCCCGCCGCCCAGGCCGCAGATCGAGACCTCGAAGCGGGTCACGCCCGCATCCAGCGCCGCCAGCACATTGGCGGACGCGATTCCCGCCTGGTCATGCACATGGTAGCAGAGCGTCATGCCCTTATGCCGGTCCAGGATGCGGGCGAAGCGCGCGCGGACCGTGGGCGGGTCCTCGAAGCCGAGGCTGCCGGCCAGCATCAGTTCGCGCAGCCCCGCGTCATAAAGGCGGGCCACGATAGCCATGACGCGCTCTTCCGGGATCAGCCCGTCCAGCGGGCACCAGAAGGCCATGCCGAGGCCGAGCGAAAAGCGCTTTCCGGCGCGCTCGGCCACGCGCAGCGCCAGGATGGCCTGTTCCAGCGCGCCCTCGATGGTCGTGTTCTGGTTCAGCGCGGAATAGGCGACGGAGGCGGTGATCAGCCCCACCATCTCATCCACCCGCGTCGTCGCCGCGCGCTCTGCCCCCCGGGCATTGGGCACCAGGCCGCGCAAATTCACGCCGGGCATGGGCGGCAGGCGCTCCAGCACCTCCTCCGCGTCGCGCAGATCGGGGATGAAGCGGGGATGGGCGAAGGAGACGGCCTCGATCTCAGTGATCCCCGCCTCGGCCAAGCGCTGGATCAGCCAGAGTTTTTCGTCCGTCGGCACCCAGCGGCCCAGCGATTGCAGCCCGTCGCGCGGGCCCACTTCCGTGACGATGGCGCGGGCGGGAAGGGCGATCATGCCTCGATCCCCGCCGCACGGAGTTCGTCCTCTGTGAAGCCTAGGCGGTCCATCAGGATGCTCCGGTTGTGCGCGCCGGCCGGGGGCCCCGCGTGATGAATCTCGGGCGGCGTGCGGGAGAAGCGGCCGGAGGGGGCCTGCATGCGCATCGTGCCGCCCAACTCCGCATCCTCCACGGAAATGATGGAGCCGCGCGCCGCGATATGCGGGTCGGCCATGATATCCGCCACGCTGTTCACCGGCGCCACCACGGCGTCCGACGCCTCCAGCAGCGCGATCAGATCGGCCCGGTCGAAGGCCCCGATCAGGCGCGACAACTCCGCATCCAGTGCCACGACATTGGCCACGCGCCCGGCATTTTCCGCGAAGCGCGGATCGGTGGCGAGGCCCGGCTCGCCCAGCGCCGTGCAAAGCCGCACGAAGGTCCCGTTGGAGGAGGCACTCAGGCTCACCCAGGCGCCGTCCCGGCACTGGTAGGTGTTGCGCGGCGAGACCCAGGGCAGGCGCGAGCCCATGCGCTCCTGCACCACGCCCAGCTGGTCATATTCCACGACGAAGGGGCCGAGCATGGCGAACATCGCCTCATACAGCGCCAGATCCACCACCTGGCCGCGGCCCGAGGCATCGCGCTCCCGCAGCGCCGCCAGCGCCAGGAAGGCGCCGCAGAGGCCGGAACTGGCGTCTGACAGCCCAAAGGGCGGCAGCAGCGGCGGCCGCTCCGGCTCGCCATTGATGTAGACGAAGCCGCCATATCCCTCGAGCGCGGTGCCGAAGCCGGGCTTATGCGCGTTCGGCCCCTCCTGCCCGTAGCCCGTGACGCGCAGCATCACGAGGCGCGGGTTGATGGCGGAGAGCACGTCATAACCGAGGCCCCATTTCTCCATGGTGCCCGGCCGGTAATTCTCCACGATCAGGTCGGCGTCCCGCACCAGGCGCTTCACCGTCTCCACACCCATCGGCGTGCGGAAATCCGCCGTGATGGAGAGCTTGTTGCGGTTCACCACCTTGTAATAGAGCGCGATATCGTCCCGCCGCCGCCCCCAGTTGCGGAACTCGTCCCCGCCATTGGGCCGCTCCAGCTTGATCACCTCGGCGCCCATATCGGCCAGATGCATGGAGACGGTGGGGGCTGCCAGGAAATTCGAGGCATCAATCACACGCAGGCCGGCGAGAGGTCCTTTGTTCTGGCTCATGCGCCCTCCTTGTCCGGACAAGTCTCCCGCGAAGGAGCGGCAAGGTCAATGCGCCGGCAAAGCTGAAAGGGGGCGCGCCGCCATCGCGACGCGCCCCCCAAGCAACACCCGAAGCCTTCAGCTCAGGCGAAGATCCAGTCCTGCGCGGCGACGGCCCCGATGATCTGGATCTCCTCCACCGTCGTGCCGTCGGCGGAGGTGATCTGCCAGTCATTTCCACCGAGGAAGCTGAAGCTCGCCCCCTCGGCGAGGGTCCCGTAGCCGGAGAAGATCAGGCGGTCCCCGGCCTCGGCCCCATTGCCGGTGAAGTCCATGATCTGATCGCCATCCGCCTCACCCCGCACGAAGAAGAAGAGGTCGTTCCCCTGGCCGCCGGTCAGGCTGTCTGCCCCATTGCCGCCGTCGAGACGATCCTGGCCGCCCCCGCCCGTCAGCATGTCGTCGCCCGCCTCGCCATAGAGGGAGTCGTTGCCCATCCCGCCATCCAGCAGGTTCGCGCCCGCATTGCCCTGGATCCGGTTGGCCAGCGCATTGCCGATGCCGTCGAGGTCGGCGGAGCCCCAAAGCGTCAGGCGCTCCACCTCCGCGCCAAGCGTGTGGCTCACCGTGGCGGCCACGCGGTCATGGCCGCCGCCGGCCAGTTCCACCACGACATCGCCCGCATCATCCACGATATAGGTGTCGTTGCCCTCGCCGCCGGTCATGCTGTCCGCCCCCAGGCCACCATCCAGACGGTCATTGCCTTCGCCGCCCATCAGCGTGTCGTCGCCCACGCGGCCGTAGAGCGCGTCGTTGCCCATCCCGCCATCCAGCAGATTGTCACCCGCATTGGCGCCGATCCGGTTGCTCAGCGCGTTGCCGATGCCCGTGAGATCGGCGAACCCCTTGAGGGTGAGGTGCTCGACATCCGCGCTGAGCGTCTGGCTGACCCTGGAGATGACGCGGTCATTGCCGCCACCGGCCAGTTCCACCACGACATCGCCGGCATCGTTCACGCGGTATGTGTCGTCGCCCGCGCCGCCGACCATGCTGTCCGCGTCCAGCCCGCCATCCAGGCGGTCATGGCCCTCGCCGGCCATCAGCGTGTCCTGACCCGTGCCGCCGCGCACATCGTCATTGCCCCCGCGGGTCATGAGGAGGTCGTCCCCGGCACCGCCCAGGACCAACTCGGCGGCGTCATGCGTGAGGATGGTCTCCCCAGACGCCGTGCCGGTGAAGCTGAAGGCGAAGGGCGCCGGGCCCGCCGTCATCTGGACCAGGTCCACGCGCTCGCCCACCGTCACCTGGGCGTAGGGGGTCAGCACCGTGTCGGGCCGCGCCGCGACGTCCTGGATGCGCAGATCGCCTGCTTTGGCCGTGTCGGAACTGTCGAAGGCCGTCGCCGCCGTGCCGTGCACCGCCGCGATATACTCGGCGAATGCATCCTGCTCGCTGCCCTTGGCGGCGAAGCTTGCCACACCATCCGAGAGGGCCGCGTTGTTCAGCAGGTTGGTGCGGCTGCCCGCGACCGTATAGGGCAGGAAGGGATAGGCATCGCCACCATCGGCCAGGAAGCTCAGCGTCACCACCTTGATCAGGCGGTTCGGGTCGCCCTGCAGCACGCCGTTGATCATGATGGTGTCGGCGATGCTGCCATCCTCATTCAGGATGGCCAGGTTGCGCACCCGCTCGCCCGTGGTGGAGACGATGCCCGAGGTGGAGTTCACCACCTGCGCCGTGCGGCTCAGATCATAGGAGAAGGAGACGCCGCCGACCTGGGCGAACTGGCCCGGCGTGGCGCCTGGCGCCGTCGCCGCCACCGAATGCTCGAACAGGCGTTCGAGGTTCTCGGCGGTGACGCTCACCACGCTCAGCGCGTTGTTGAAGCGCAGCGAATTCTCGATGTCGAGCTGGCTGATGCCGCCCTCGGGCTTGCCGGCCGAAGGGTTGGCCAGCGGCGGCAATTCGCTGGGCACCGGCTGGCCCAGCACGGCGCCGATTTCGGCGCGGATGCCGCCACCATTCTTGAAGCTGACCGCGACCTCGGCATCGAACTGTCGGGCGACGAAAAGATTGGCATCGGCCGACAGGTTGCCAAGGTTGGTCTCTTCGGTGCGGACCTCGCTGCGGCGGCCATCCAGGAAGACCTCGGTCCGGCCGAAGACATTGCCATCCTTGGCGGAGATCACCGCCTGCAGCTGGTCGGTGATCTGCCGCACCTCGCCGCCGCGCGTGCCGTCGGCATAGGCGTCGTCCGCCCCCCAGAGCGCACTCACCGTCGCATCGGTGGTGACATAGGCGCCGGAGACCACCGGATCCACGCCGCCGACGCCCAGCGCGCCCGCGCCATCGGGGTCGGCGATCAGCTCGCCATTGCCGTCGAAGGTGACGACGAGGCGGCCGACATAGGAGTATTCGCCGGAGGTGCTGACGATCGCGACCGGCTTGCCATCGGCCCCCGTGCGATAGACCGGATACGCGGCCGAGGCGGTGTCGCCCTCGCGCAGCGCATCCGTGCCATCGGCGAAGATGGCGTGGCTGCCGGCGGAGATGATCACATCCACCCCGCGCAGCAGCGGCGCCAGCGCCAGCTCGTTGCTGAACTGCTGCAGGTGGGAGAGGAGGACGATCTTGTTGATCCCCTGCGCCGCCATCTGGTCCAGATAGGGCTGCAGGATGGCGGCCAGCTCCGCCATGTTGTTCACCGCGCCATCGCCCGCCGGATCGAGGATGGTGACGCCGTTCACGGTGGAGATGGAGGCCAGGATCTGCGTGGTGAGCCCCAGGATGCCGATGGTCTGGCCGCCCTCGACGATGGTGGTCCAGGGCGCGATCTGCGCGTCTGCCGCTTCGTTGGCGACGGTCTGGTTGTCGGTGATGTCAGACTGCCTGGTCCCGTAGGTCGAGGCTTCGCGCAGCGTCGCGGTGTAGAGCGCCCGCAGCGCGGCATCGCCCGAGAAGCCCAGATTGGCCGAGAGATAGGGGAATTGCGCGCCAATGCCGGTCACCCGCGCGCCCGGCGTGGCGCCGGAGGTGTTGGCGGTGAAGTCGATGGCGCCGGCCACCGCGTTGGTGCCGAGGTCGAATTCATGATTGCCCAGCGCCGAGGCCTGGATGCCGATGGCGTTCAGGATGGCGATGTCGGTCGCGAAGAAGGGCGAGCTGCTGCCATAGAGGCTGGTCAGCGAGCCCGCGGGCAGGCCCAGCGCCTGCTCGTAATAGGCGCGCAGCACGGGGATCATGCTGGCATCCGTGCCGGCCGCGCCGAAGGGGCCGGGGATGAAGTTGTCGCCGCCCGAAAGCGTGATGCTGTTGGCGACCGAATCCTCCAGCTTGTCCACGATGGCGGCGAAGCGATCGGCCCGGCCGGTGGCCAGCAGCCCGGCCTCGAAATCCGAGCCGTGCAGGATCTGCAGCGTGTAGTTCGCGGCCGGCGCGGTCGAGAGATCGAAGGCGGTGGTCGTGGTGCTGACCTCATTCGCCACCACGAGCCGCGCGGGCTGGCCGCCCGAAGCCGGGATGAAGGCCGAGGTTTCCGGCGCCACATCGCCCGGCTGGCGCACCAGGCCGGCGAAGCTCACATCGGTTGGGCCGTCGATGCGGAAGGCCATGTTGGCATTGGCGCGCTCCAGCCCGACAAAGGCATAGAGCTGGCCATCCACGGTGCCGAGGGTGATGTGCTCGGGCTCCGCGCCCTTGTTGTCGGAGCGCCCGTCATCATAGAGCGACGGCGCCTCGCTCGCGATGATCTGGTCGATCAGCTGGCCGCTGTTCCAGACCTGGGTGATGGTCGGCGCGGTCTCGGTGCCACCCACCTGCCAGATGGAGAAGCTGCGGCTGCCGAAGGCCTGCAGGCGATCGAGGTCGCCATCGCCATCCGTGTCACCGGCCCAGCGGCTGACATCGAGGCGGCCCAGATCGGCATCGCCCCGGCGGGACTGGATCTGCGCCAGCAGCGCGTCATCCAGCGCCGGCATGCCGGAGGGCGGCGTGTTGCCGGTGGCGGGCACCAGGGCCGAGATGCGGACCGCCTCGTTGAAGGCGCCGCCATATTCGCGCGCATCGCCCTCATTGGCGGTGACGAGATAGGTCACGCCATCCTGCACGAAGCTCGCGATCGCGTCGGGCTGGTACATGCCGCTGATCGGCACCTGGCGGATGAGGGCGCCGCCGTCGCGGTCGGAGGTATCAATCCCGTTGCCGGCCAGGCTGTGGTTGGAAAGGCCGAGTGGCAGCACCGAGACCCAGCCCTCGGCACCCGGCGTCAGGTTGAAGACGCCGATGGCATTGGCTTCCTGGATCGTCACATAGGCGGTGTTGCCGACGATGGTGATGTATTCGGGCTCGAGGTCGGTCAGCGCCGTCGCCGTGTTGGCGGCACCGAAGCCATTGGCGATCTTCACGCCGGCCGCCTGCAGGGCTGCGGTGTCGAAGCCCGCGAAATTGTAGAAGCTGGAGGTCCAGCTCGCGACATCAATCACCGCGATGCCGCCCTGGGCGTCCACCGTGTAGCCCTGGGTGGGCTCGGCCTCGATGGCGGCGAGCAGGCGCGTGCCATCGGGGGTGAAGGTGATCATGTCCGGCACCACGCCCACCTCGGCGGTCGCGCGCCAGGCGGCCGCATAGGCGCCGGGCGTCCCGCTGATGGTGAAGGCGGCGACCACGCCCGGCTGGCCGGCGGCCGGGCCGTCAAAGGCGATGGCCAGCGTGTTGCCGCTGATGGCGACGGAATTGCCCGAGCCGAGCGTGGCGGCCGCGCCGCCGCCCGGCACCTGGATCGCGCTCTTGGGGATGGAGAAGGCGAGGGCCCCGGTCGTGGCGTCCAGCGCATCCACCCCATTGCCGCCCAGCACATAGACCAGCCCCCGGGCCGCATCCTGCACGACCACCTCGGCCCCCGCGGCCGACCCGCCGGCCAAGCCCGTATTGTTGAGGTTGAAGCCCGTGGTGGCGGTGATCTGGCCGGACATGCGCATTTCCCTGGATGGACAATGTTGCTGTCCCTAGGGGCTCCGCCGGGCCGCATCTTTGCGTTTCCCGGGAAGAATTCATGACCAAATCATTAACGCCGCTGTGGATATCCTGAGGTCGTCATGTCCGGCGCGGACCCCTCCCCCCCAAGATCCGCGCTTTCCTTTGGCGTCCCGCAGGCTTATCCACAGCTCGCCGCGCGCGGGTCGAACCCGTTGCGCGCCCTGCCCGCCACGGGCTCAACCTTTGTTTTCTCGCAGCTTTGCGATGCCAGTCGGTTCCGCCTGGCTTGAATACGCTTTACCAGGATTTCTCATGCCCTTCCCCGACCTCGCCGGCCCGCTGGCAACCACCCTGGCCGAACGCGGCTATGCCGAGCCGACCGCCGTGCAGGCCGCCGTGCTGGAGCCCGAGACCGCCGGGCGGGACCTGCTGGTCTCGGCCCAGACCGGCTCCGGCAAGACCGTCGCCTATGGCCTCGCCATCGCGGGCGAGGTGCTGGCCGGCGCCGAGCGCCTCGGCCATTCGGCGACGCCGCTCGCCCTCGTCGTCGCCCCCACGCGCGAATTGGCCCTTCAGGTGCAGGTCGAACTTACCTGGCTCTACGCCAAGGCAGGCGGCCGCGTCGTCGCCTGCGTCGGCGGCATGGACCCGATGACCGAGCGCCGGCAGCTGGCCCATGGCGCCCACATCGTCGTCGGCACGCCAGGCCGCCTGCGCGACCACCTGGAGCGCGGCAACCTCAAGCCGCAGACCATCCGCGCCGTGGTGCTGGACGAGGCCGACGAGATGCTCGACCTCGGCTTCCGCGAGGACCTCGAAGCCATCCTGGAGACCATGCCGGCCGAGCGCCGGACGCTGCTCTTCTCGGCCACCGTGCCGCGCGGCATCGCGCAGCTGGCCAAGGGCTTCCAGAAGGACGCGCTGCGCATCGCCGCCACCAATGAGGGCAAGCAGCACAGCGACATCGAATACCGCGCCCTCTCCGTGGCGCCGGGCGAGATGGAGCGCGCGGTGGTGAACACGCTGCGCTTCCTCGACCCACGCACCGCCATCGTCTTCTGCACCACGCGCGCCGCCGTCTCGCGCCTGCACGGCAACCTGGTGGAGCGCGGCTTCTCCGCCGTCGCCCTCTCGGGCGAACTCTCCCAGGCCGAGCGCACGCGGGCCATGCAGGGGCTGCGCGATGGCCGCGCCCGCGTCTGCGTCGCGACCGATGTCGCCGCCCGCGGGCTCGACCTGCCGGACCTGGCGCTCGTCATCCATGCGGACCTGCCGAACGACCCCGAGACCCTGCTGCACCGCTCGGGCCGCACCGGCCGCGCGGGCAAGAAGGGCATCTCCGCGCTGATTGTCCCGCACAATCGCCGCCGCATCGCCGAGCGCCTGTTGCAGGCCGCCAAGCTCCAGGCCGCCTGGTCCGGCGCGCCGACCGCGGACGACATCCACGCCAAGGATGGCGAGCGCATCCTCGCCACCGGCATCGAGATGCTGGAGGCCGAGGCCGATGAGATGGACCTGGCCCTCGGCCGCCGCCTGCTGGAAGGCCGCTCGGCCGAGGCGATCGCGGCCGCGCTGGTGAAGCAGTTGCGCGCGCATCTCCCCGCGCCCGAGGAGCTCGCCGCCGCCCAGGCCCGCCCCGAGCCGCAGCCCCGCGGCATGCCGGCGCCGACCGAGGTGGGCGAGGGCGTGTGGTTCCGCATGAATGTGGGCCGCAGCAACGACGCCGACCCCCGCTGGATCCTCCCCTTCCTCTGCCATCGCGGCCATGTGACGCGCGAGGAGATCGGCCGCATCCGCATCCTCGACCGCGAGACGCGCTTCGAGGTGGCGCCCTATGCGGCGTCGCGCTTTGCGCATGCCGCCTCCAAGCCCGGCCGGGACGATGCGCATATCAAGGTCGAGCCGGCCGATGCGCCCATGGAAGGCGCGGCCCGGCGTGGCCCGCCCTATGGCGCGCCCAGGGACACATCGGCGGGCGGCCCGCCCAAGCGCCCCTATGCCGGCAACAAGCGCCCGGCGCCCCGCCGGGGCTGAGGCCCGCTCGACAGCCGCCGCCCCATGGCCGGAGAATGCCGGCCGGGCTTCGTGGCCCGACAGGTCACCAAGGGAGGCACAGGCCTTGCACCGCTGGGTTTTTCTGCGGGTTCTTCTGCGGGTCTGTCTGCTGCTCGCAGGGCTCACGCCCGGCCTGCAGGCCGCCGCCGCCCTGTTGCCCGAGCTCGACACCTCCACCCCACAGGCCACGGTCGCTTCCTTCCGTGCCGAGGCCCGGCGAGTCGAGGCGCTTTTCGTGGCCTACCTGGCCGCGCCCAGCGCCGCGGGCGAAGCCGCGCTGACCACGCCCCTGGTGCGCGTGGGCCGCGAAATGCTCGACCTGCGGGATGCGCCGCCGGCGATGCGCCTCAAGCACGGCGTCATGGCCATCGGCCTGCTGGTGGACATCCTGAATCGCCTGCCCGAGCTGGACCCGGCCAGCCCGCCCGTCAGCGCCCAGGCCGTGCGCTGGGCGATCCCGGGGACGGAAATCCGGCTGGTTCGCCTCCCCGAGGGCGCGGCCGGCCGCAACTGGGTCTTCTCGGCCGAGACCATCGCCCGCCTGCCGGAGTTCCGCGCCGCCATCGCCGATGCGCCGCTGCTCACCCCCGCCACCATCACCGACTGGCGCGCCATGCAGCGCAGCTTCACCGGCCCGATGCTGGCCGGGCTGCGCCTGGAAACCCTGCCGGGCCCCCTGCAATGGGACATGCTCGGCTCCCCCGCCTGGAAGGTGCTGCTGGCCCTCCTGGTGCTGGCGGCGGCGGTGCTGCTGGGCCTGGCCTGGCTGCGGGTCGTCCTGCGCGCCACCAAGGGCGCGGTGCCGTGGCGGCGGCATCTGGGGATGCTCTCGGCCGCCTTCGTCTTCATGCTGCTGCTGGACCTCGCCTACAGCTTCATCACCTGGCAGGTCGTGCTGGTGGGCGGCCTGTCCGACCTGGGGCTGCTCTTCACCAACTTCTCCATCTACCTCGCGGCGGCCTGGGCGGCTTGGTCATCCTGCTGGCTGGTGGCGGAGGCGATCATCGCGGCCCCGAGCTTTCCCGCGCGCGTCTATGACGCGAACCTGCTGCGGCTGCTGGCGCGCGTCAGCTCGCTGTTGGCAGCGGCGACGATCATCGTCCTCGGCGCCAATGAGGCGGGCGTGCCGGCGCTCGGCCTGCTGGCCGGCGTCAGCATCGGTGGCCTGGCGCTGGCGCTGGCCGCCCAGGCCACGGTGGAGAACCTGCTGGGCGGCATTTCCATCTTCGCCGACCGGCCCTTCCGCGTAGGCGACACCATCGCCTTCGGCACGGCGCGCGGCGTGGTGGTCTCGATCGGCCCGCGCTCCAGCCAGATCCGGGCACCCGACGGCTCGCTCACCAGCATCCCCAATGCCGATCTTGCGAAGGTGCATGTGACCAACCTTTCGGCACGGGACCGCTGGATCTTCCAGCACACGCTGCCCGTGCCGCGCGAGATGCCGGCGGCGCGCATCGCGGCCATGGTCGAGGAGATCCAGCGCCGCGTGGCGGCCGAGCCGCTGGTCGAGCAGGCGCCCGGCTGGCCGCGCGTGCATGTGGCGGAGATCGACCGCGCGGACATCGCGATCCAGATCTCGGCGCAGATCCTGACGCGGGACGAGGCGAGCTTCCTTGCCACGCAGCAGGCCCTGATCCTCGACGCGCTGCGGGCGGTGGAGGATGCCCAGCGCGACGGGGCGCCCACGCCATCGCGCGAAGGCTGAGAGGATCCGCGCGCACGGCGCGTGGCGCCGCCCAATTGCCCTGATGACCCGGCGCAACCGTCGCGCGGCGAAGCCAAGCCGCCGGAGGCGGCGCCCGGCGTCTGAGGGCGGAAAACTAATCCGCGAAGTCGGGCTGTTCCTTCATGAGCTGGCGCTTGATGCTCTCCAGGTGCAGGCGCGCGCTTTCGCGGTCGCCCTCGCGCATCTGGGCGTAGGTGGCGCGGGCCACCGCCTCGGGCACCGGCTTCAGCGCGCGGCCCGTGGTCATCGCCAGGCGCTGCACCTCGGCCGCGCGCTCCAGGTAGTAGAGGTCGTCCCAGGCCTCGGCGACACTCGGACCCACCACCATCACGCCGTGGTTCTTCATGAAGACGATGTCGGCATCGCCGAGTGCGGCCGCGATGCGGTCACCCTCACGCTCATCGAGGGCGAGGCCGTTGTAGTCCTCGTCCACCAAAGTGCGGCCATAGAATTTCAGCGCCGTCTGCCCGGCCCAGACCAAAGGCGGCCCCTCCAGCATGGAGAGCGCGGTGGCATTGGGCATGTGGGTGTGGAAGGCGGCCTTGGCGCGCGGGTGCTTCAGATGCAGCCGCGCATGGATGTAGAAGGCGGTGGCTTCGGGCACGCCATTCCCGGCGACCACCCGCCCCTCGAAGTCGCAGATGACGAGGCTGGAGGCCGTGACCTCGGCGAAGGCATGGCCATAGGGGTTCACCAGCATCAGGTCGTCGCGCCCGGGCACGACGAAGGAGAAGTGGTTGCAGATCCCCTCCTGCAGGCCGAGCTTCGCCGCCATGCGGAAGCAGGCGGCGAGGTCGATGCGCGCCTGGCGCACCTCGGCGCGGTCGAGGTCGGAATTGCGGAGCAGGGCGGGTGTCGCGGTGTCGAGTGCGTGGGCCATCCGCTATCAGTTGCAGTCCCGCCCGCCGGCGGCAAGGGTGGGCGGGTGATGTCCTGCCGCGGCCGATTTCAGGGCGGCGGGTTTCCCGCTATCCTTACGCCATGAGCACGAACCAGAAGATCAACGGCCCGCGTCTGTGGGACACCCTCATGGCCATGGCGGAGATCGGCGCCACGCCCAAGGGCGGCGTGAAGCGCCTGACGCTGACCGAGGTGGACAAGGCCGGCCGCCAGCGCTTCACCGCCTGGTGCGAGGAACTTAGCCTCACCATGCGGGTGGACGCCATGGGCAACATGTTCGCCCGCCGCGAGGGGCGCGACCCCAAGCGCCTGCCGGTGCTGCTGGGCAGCCACCTTGACAGCCAGCCCACCGGCGGAAAATTCGACGGCGCGCTGGGCGTGATCGCGGGGCTCGAGGTCATGCGCTCGCTGAACGACCTCAACATCACCACCGAAGCGCCGATCGAGCTGGTGAACTGGACCGATGAAGAGGGCAGCCGCTTCGGCCATTCGCTGATGGGCAGCGGCGTCTGGGCCGGCATCTTCCCGCTGGAGGAGGCCTATGGCTTCACCGACCTCGACGGCGTGAATGTCAGCGAGGCGCTGGATTCCATCGGCTACAAGGGCGCGCATCCCGCCGCCCCCTTCCCGGCCGATGCCTATTTCGAACTGCACATCGAGCAGGGCCCGATCCTGGAGCGCGAGGGCAAGCAGATCGGCATCGTCACCGGCGCGCAGGGCCAGGTCTGGTATGACGCTGTCATCACCGGCCAGGACGCCCATGCCGGCACCACGCCGCCCTCCGCCCGGCGCGATGCGCTGGTCGCCGCCGCGCGCGTGATCGCGCTGGTGGATGATTTGATGCGCGCCATGCCTTCCTTTACGGGCGGCGAGGATGGCCGCGGCACCGTCGGCCAGCTCCAGGTGCTGCCGAACAGCCGCAACGTGGTGCCCGGCGAGGTGCGCTTCAGCATCGAATTCCGCCACCCGGACGATGCGCAGGTGCAGGCGCTGATGGCGCGCTTCCCGGCGGAGGCCGAGGCCCTGGTCGCGCAGAATGGCTGCCGGCTGGAACTGACGAAGCTCTTCGACATCCCGGCCCAGCCCTTCGACCCTTCCTGCGTGGAGCTGGTGCGCCAGGCGGCGGCGCGCCTCGGCTATCCCGCGCGGGAGATCATCTCGGGTGCCGGGCATGACGCCGTCTATGTCGCGCGGCGCGTGCCGGCCGCGATGATCTTTACCCCCTGCAAGGACGGCCTGAGCCACAACGAGGCCGAGAGCATCCTGCCGGAGGAAGCGGAAGCGGGCTGCCAGGTGCTGTTCGAGGCGGTGGTGGCGCGCGCCAACCGCTGAGGCGGCCCCGCTTCGTCCGTTACGCCGCGCGGCTCAGGAACATCCGCTTCAGCTCGCCCTTGCCCAGCACCTCGCCGATCACGCGCAGGGCGAAATAGGGCAGTAGGATCACCCAGAGCAGGATGGCGTAGGCGAATTTCTCGCGCAGCGATCCATCCGCCATCGCGCGGATGGCTTCCGCCGCCCCATGGCCATGCAGCAGGCCGACCACCGCCTCCTCGACCATGCTGAAGGCGACCAGCAGAGCCATGAAGAGCGAGGCGCGGTACAGGACATTCACGAAGAGCCGCCGCCCGCGCAGCCGCTCACCCAGCCGCGCGGCGTGGCCCAGCACCATGAACTTCGCCAGCACCAGCGCCTTCACCAGGGCGAAGCCATAGGCGCCAAAGGCGATGCCCTCCGCCTGCAGCACGGCGTCCCGGTAGAAGATCACCGCGGCGAAGGAGATGTAGAGATAGGCGAAGATCGTCCCGTATTCCTCCAACTCATGGAGGAGGCGGGCCTTCAGGCCGCGAGGGTGGGCCTCGCTCACACGCCCTCGGGCAGGCGGGTCGCCTGGCTGGCGGCCAGCACCCAGGCGCCATCCACACGCGCCATCATCTGCACCCAGCGCACCTGCACCACGCGGTTTTCGGCCATGCTGCGGATCGGGCTGCGGCCGGTGATGACGGCGGCATCGGCGTTGAGCACCCGGATGGACAGCTCCTCGACGGCGGCCAGCTCGATCACCGGCTCGCCAGCGAGGATGGCGACGAGGCGCGCATCACGGCCATCCACCTTGCCGGTGGTGTGGGTGTGGATGAAGGATGGGGCGAACATCTCGCGCAGCTTCACCACATCGCGCTCGCGCGCCGCGGCCTGCAAGCCGACGCGGAAGGCCATCACCTGCTGCTCGATATGCCCGGCACGCTCGGCCGTCAGGTCGTGATGCGGGTGGGCCAGGGCCACCGAAGCCGCCATGTTCATAGCCAAGGGTGCGAGGACAAGGGCGAGAAGCGCGCGGCGATGCATGAGGAGGCCTCCGTGTTGGAGTGCAAAGCTTGCAGCGCCGCCGCCGGCCCCGTCAATCGCTGCGGGGATGCGCCATCCGCCAGGTGGCGAGAAGCCCCTCCGCATCCACCGCGACATAGCGCTGCGTGGTGGAGAGGCTGGCATGGCCGAGCAGCTCCTGGATGGAGCGGAGATCGGCCCCGCCGGCCAGCAGATGCGTGGCGAAGGAATGGCGCAGGGCATGGGGCGTCGCGTGCTCCGGCAGGCCGGCAAGGCGGCGATAATCCCGCAGGGTGCGCTGGGCCACGGCCGGATCGAGCCGCTTGCCGCGCGCGCCCAAGAACAGCGGCTCATCCGCGGCGGCGCCACCGCGATAGGCCATCCAGCCGGCCATGGCCTGGCGCACCACGGGCAGCACGGGGACGAGGCGCGTCTTGCCGCCCTTGCCCAGGATGCGCAGCGCCGCATCGCTGCCGGGAAGCGGCGCCTCGGCGACGGAAAGGCCCAGCGCCTCGCTGATGCGCAGCCCGCAGCCATAGAGCAGGGTGAACAGCGCCACATCGCGCGCCGCCTGGAATTCCGGCCGCTCGGGGTGGTGCACATCGCCGATCTCGGTGCCCGCGGCCCGCGCATCGGCGCGGTTCAGCGCGCGGGGCACGGGCTGCACGCGCTTGGGGCCCCGCATGGCGGCGATGGCGAGCGGCGCGATGCCGTGGCGCCGTGCGAGGAAGCGCAAAAAGCTGCGGATGGCGGCGAGCTGCCGGGCGCGCGTGGCATTGCCCGCCCCCTCCTGCGCGCGCAGCGCGAGAAAGGCGCGGAGATCCGTGGGCTTGAGCGCGCCGAGGGCCCCGAGATCGGGCTCCGCCCCCTGGTGCTGCGTCAGGAAGCCCAGGAATTCCGCGACATCCCGGCCATAGGCTTCCAGCGTGTGCGGGCTGGCGCGGCGCTCGGTGGCGAGCCAGCCGAGGAATTCGGCGCGGGCGGCCTCTCCCGTCATCGGGCGAGCGCGGTGGCCAGGGCGCGGGCGAGGAAGGCCAGCGATTCCGGCTCGTTTGGCAGGCCAGAGGGCTCGCGCGCACCCAGTGCCAGGGTCGCCTCGCCCACCCGCAGCAGCGCCTCGCGCCGGATCAGGGGGGCGGCTTCGCCATGCAGGGCGGTGCTCGCCACCGTCACATCCTGCAGCACCAGGGCGGGGCCGGGGATGCGGGGGATGAGGCGGCAGGATTCCAGGCCGAGGCGCGCGGGCCATTCATGGCGCAGGCAATCCTCGGCATCGGGGTTGGCGAGCAGCGCCAGTACCGCCTCGGCCACCTTGGCCGCAAAGGCGCCGCGCGTGCGGCCGGCTTCGAGCAGCCCCCGCCATTCCTGCCGCCCGGCCTGGATCATTGCCGCCATATGGTCCGCCACCACCTCGCCATGGATGCGGCGGGGTGGGGTGAGGATGGCATAGAGCTGGGGGCGCTTCGCGAGGAAATCCGGGTTGGCGAGAAGGAAGGCCTCCACGGCCGCAGGGTCAGGCGCCTTCACGACGACACCGCCCCAGCAACCCGCCGGCCAGGGCCAACCGAACCCAAACAGCCCCGCCTTGCGAGAATCCTGGCCGAATAGGCCCTGCGGAATGCTTCAGCATTCCGAAGCCAAGCGGCCGGAGGCCGCGCCCGGCGTTTGAGGGCGTCAAAACAACTCACAAAATACTTTGCCCGGTCTTCGCCCAATCCGCCAGGAACGCCTCCAGGCCGCGATCGGTCAGCGGGTGCTTCATCAGGCCGCGGATCACCGAAGGCGGCATGGTGCCGACATGGGCGCCGAGCTTGGCCGATTGCAACACATGCACCGGGTGGCGGATGGAGGCGACCAGCACCTCGGTCCTGAAATTGTAGTTGCCGTAGATCTGCACGACATCCGCGATCAATTCCATGCCGTCCTGGCCGATATCATCGAGCCGGCCGACGAAGGGCGAGATGAAGGTCGCCCCCGCCTTGGCCGCGAGCAGCGCCTGGTTGGCCGAGAAGCAGAGCGTGACGTTCACGGGCGTGCCCTCGTCCGAGAGCACCTTGCAGGTCCGCAGGCCGGCCTCGGTCAGCGGCACCTTCACGCAGACATTGGACGCGATGCCGCGGAGGTAGCGGCCCTCCTTCAGCATCGTCTCATGGTCCGTCGCCGTGACCTCGGCCGAGACGGGGCCCTCGGTGATGGCGCAGATCTCGGCGATCACTTCGCTCATCTTGCGGCCGGACTTGGCGATCAGGCTCGGGTTGGTGGTGACGCCGTCCACGAAGCCCGTGCCCACGAGGGAACGGATTTCGGCGACATCGGCGGTGTCCACAAAGAACTTCATGTTGGGGGTATCCTGCACTGGCGGCGAATCGGGGGCCGGGGATTGACCATTGGCCGCCCCGTCGCGAAGGGAATAGCCCATGGCGACACCATCCCGAAAGGCCGGTGAGGGGGGAGCAGGCCTGCGTGTCAGCGTCCTGCTGCCGCTGCCGCTGGAGGGCGCCTATGACTACCGCCTGCCGCCTGGCCTGGTGGCGGGGCCTGGCAGCTTCGTCGAGGTGCCGCTGGGCGGCCGGGTCAGCCTCGGCGTCATCTGGGACGAGGCGCCGGATGCGGAGCATGTGGCCGAAGGCCGCCTGCGCGAGGTGATCGCCGTCAAGCCCGCGCCGCCCATGCGCCCGGCGCTGCGCCAGCTGGTGGATTGGATCGCCGCCTACACCCTCTCACCCCCCGGCGCCGTGCTGCGGATGGCGATGAGTTCGCCCGCCGCGCTGGAGGCGCCCGCCCAGGCCGCCGGCTGGCGGCGCGTGACGGGGGCGGAGGCGCGGATCACGCCCGACCGCGCCCGGGCGCTGGCGGCCCTCGGTGAGGAGACGCTGCCGGGAACCGAGATCGCCCGGCTGGCCAGCGTCTCGCTGGGGGTGGTGCGCGGCCTCGCCTCGGTCGGGCTGATCGAGCCGGCGCTGATGGGCCGCGCCGCCGCCTTCCCCCGCCCCTTGCCCGATTTCGCGCCGCCCCTGCTCCGTCCCGAACAGGCGGAAGCGGCGGCCGCCTTGAGCGAGGCGGTGCGCGCGCGCAGCTTCGGCGTGACGCTGCTCGAGGGCGTCACCGGCTCCGGCAAGACGGAGGTCTATCTGGACGCCGTCGCCGAGACGCTGCGCCAGGGCCGGCAAGCCCTGGTCCTGCTGCCGGAGATCGCGCTCTCCACCCAATGGCTGGCCCGCTTCGAGCGGCGCTTCGGCGCACCCCCGGCCCTCTGGCACTCCGAGCTGTCGTCACGCACGCGCCGCGTCACCTGGCGCGCGGTGGCGGAGGGGGATGCGCCCGTGCTGGTCGGTGCGCGCTCGGCGCTGTTCCTGCCCTTCCCCGATCTCGGCCTGATCGTGGTGGATGAGGAGCACGAGACCGCCTTCAAGCAGGAGGAGGGCGTGATCTACCACGCCCGCGACATGGCCGTGGTGCGCGCGCGGCTGGAGCGCGCCACCTGCGTGCTGGTCAGCGCCACGCCGAGCCTGGAGAGCGTCGCCAATGCCGAGGCCGGGCGCTACCGGCGGCTCGGCCTGCCGGTGCGCCATGGCGGCGCGGCCATGGCCGAGGTCAGCGCCATTGACCTGCGCCAGTACCCGCCCGAGCGCGGGCGCTTCATCGCGCCGCCACTGGTCGCCGCCGTGACGGAGACGCTGGCGCGGGGCGAGCAGGCGATGCTGTTCCTCAATCGCCGCGGCTATGCGCCGCTCACGCTCTGCCGCGCCTGCGGGCATCGCATGCAATGCCCGAACTGCACCGCCTGGCTGGTCGAGCATCGCGCGCAGCGGCGCCTGCTCTGCCACCATTGCGGCCATACGGCGCCGACGCCCCCCGCCTGCCCCGAATGCGGCGCGGAACACTCGCTCGTGCCCATCGGCCCCGGCGTGGAGCGCATCCAGGAGGAGGTGGCGGAGCTGTTTCCCGAGGCCCGCCGGCTGGTCATGGCGAGCGACACCATCCCCGGCCCCGCCGCCGCCGCCGCCGCCGCGCGGCAGATCGAGGATCGCGAGGTGGACCTGATCATCGGCACGCAGATCGTCGCCAAGGGCTGGCACTTCCCGCATCTCACGCTGGTGGGCGTGGTGGATGCCGATCTCGGCCTCGGCGGCGGCGACCTGCGCGCGGGGGAACGCACGATGCAGCTGCTGCACCAGGTGGCCGGCCGCGCGGGGCGTGAGGAGAAGCCGGGCCGCGTGATGCTGCAAAGCTTCTCGCCGGAGCATCCGGTGATGCAGGCGCTGATCCGCGATGATTTCCCGGGTTTTCTCAAGGCCGAGGCGGCGCAGCGCGAGCCCGGCCATTGGCCGCCCTATGGACGGTTGGCGGCGCTGATCATCAGCTCGGAGGATGCGCGCGCGGCCGAGCGAGGCGCGCGGGAAATGGGGCTGGCCGCGCCGGTGGGTGACGGCCTGCAGGTGCTGGGACCCGCCCCCGCGCCGCTCGCGCTGCTGCGGGGGCGCTATCGGCACCGCCTGCTGCTGAAGGCGGCGCGCGGCGTGAAGGTGCAGCCGGTGCTGATGGATTGGCTCGCGCGGGTGCAACTCCCGCGCGAGGTGCGGGTCCAGGTGGATGTGGACCCGGTGGGGTTTCTTTAGTTCCAACACTTGCGGCCCGCAGGGCCGAGAGGCCGAACGGCCGCCGCGGCTTATGCCGCGAAGCCAAGGCGGCGGAGCCGCCGCCCGGCGTCTGAGGGCTTAAAAAACGAACCTCGAGCCGATGATCACGCTGCGCCCGGGCGTCTGGAAGCCGTTCACCGGCTCCCACTTGCTGTCCGTCAGGTTGCGGCCTTCCAGATAGACATTCACCTGCGTCAACACCGGATAGGTCGCCGTCAGATTGAACAGCGTGCCGGACTTGTTGTAGCGCATCGCACTCACGCTCGCGCCCGAGTCCAGGTAGGTCGCGAAGGCCCCTTCCGGCGAGCGCCCGGTGAACAGCACCTGCGGCGTGATGACCAGGCCGCGCACCGGCTCCACCCGCGCCGAGACGGTGACGATGCTCTCCGGCCGCCGCGGCAACGGCGCGCCCGTCTGGCCATCCGTCGCATCCGTGATGGTCCAGGCGACATCGGTGGTGAGCCAGGGCACCGGGCGCAGCGCGAAGGCCAGCTCCACGCCCTTGATGTTGGCGCTCGCCACATTGGTCAGCGTGCTGAAGCCCGCATTGAAGTTGATCAGGTTCGTCACGCGCGACTGGAAGTAGGTGAAGCCCACGGTGGAGAAGCGCGGCTGGCCAAAAGCGGCAAAATCCATCTCGGCGCCGAACTCGTAGCCGATGCTGGTCTCGGGCTGCAGGTTCGGATTGCCGCGGAAGGTGTTGCCGATCACACCGAAGCGCTGGTTCAGCGAGGGCGCGTTGAAGGCCGTGCCGCCCGAGGCGCGGATGCGCACGGCGGTGTCCGGCACCGCCAGCACCGCGCCGACACGCCAGCTGGTATAGCCCGCGAAGTCGGAGACGCTGTCGTAGCGCACGCCACCTGTGACATCGAGGGCGTTCCAGAAGCGGTATTGCATGGCAGCGTGGCCCGCCGTGCTGTCCTGCTGCGCGTTGGTGACGGAGCGGAAGGGCGCGTTGCCGGCGTAGCTCGTCACATCTTCATGCGCGTAGTTCACGCCGAAGGTGACGGCGCCATCCGTGGCCGGGCCGAAGCCCGGCAGGCGCACCACATTGCCCCAATCCACGCTCTGCCGCGTGCCGCGATAATAATCCTGCGTGGTGGCGCTGCTGAGCAGGTCCGGCAGGTTGGAATAGGTGCGGCGGTCCTGCGTGACGGCGAGGCGCAGGCCCGTGGTCAGCCGTCCGTCGAACAGGTTGGATTCGCCACGGATCTGGCCCATCCAGCGGCGATCATCGCCGGTGTAGTTCGGGTCGTCGCGCGGGACGCTGTCAATGCCGGTGCGGGCCTCGCGCCAGCGGACCTGGCCCTCGACGCGGGTGCCGGGCATGAAGGTGTAGCCCAGCCGCGCCGTGGCATTGGTGGTGTTGAAGCCGTCCGTCTCGCCCAGCGTGCGCCAGAAGCGGCTGGCCGTCGCGTTGGACGCGCGGGTGGAGATGTTGTTCAGGCTCGCCAGGTAATCGAACTGGCCGATGGTGCCGGCGACGCCGCCGCCCAGCCGCAGCGTGCTGCTGGAGCCATAGGCCACTTCGCCATAGGGCATCACCTGGCGGTCCGGCGGCGCGCGCCGTGTGACCAGGTTGATCACGCCGCCCACCGCGGCACTGCCATAGAGCGAGGAGGCGGGGCCGCGCAGCACTTCGATCCGCTCGATGTCGAACAGCGTCTCATTGCCGAAGTTGAAGGCGCCATTCGCGTCCGAGGGGTCGTTCACCGGCACCCCGTCCATGAGGACGAGGGTGGAACGGCTGGAATTGCCGCGGATGAAGACACTGGCCTGCTGCCCAGGCCCGCCCGACTGCGCGACGCGCAGGCCGGGCACGGTGGCCAGCGCCTCCGCCAGGTTGGCGAAGCCGTTCTCCTCGATCGCCCTGCGGTCAATCACGGTGATGGAAGCCGGCACGCGGGCGAGCGGCGTGGGAAGGCCGGTGGCGGTGACGATGGTGTCGGGCACCGCGATCAGATCCTGCTCGGGCGAGGAGCGGGATGTGGGGTTGGAGTTCTGGGCAAGGGCGGGCGTCACCGACGCCAGGAGGGCGGCGGTGCTGAGCAGGATACGGCGCATGGGAAACTCCCGTGTTGCGCATGACGACATGCCAGACGGGAAAATCGCCCCGCCTGACGGCTGGCGCCGAGCTCGCAAACGGAACAAGTCCGTGGCACCGGTGCACCCCGCCCGGTACGCGCGAGAACAACTCTGTGAAGGCCGGTCTCCTGGCTCGCGGGTCAACGCCCTGGTCCGCCTTCTCACCCCCGGCAAAGGAGCAATGGCATCTGGACCGGGACTCACCGCCTACAGTTGCGGGGGCAGCCGCGGATTGACCGGCAGGCATGCCGGCGCGTCGCGCGTTCCCGTTTCAACCCTCATCGGGTCACCTTCACATGGGGAAGAGTCTAGACCGCTTCAGACGATCCAGCCAAGGGCCTGGATGCCCACCCAGACCAGCGCGCCGATCACGAAGGTGGCGAAGAGGCAGCCCAGCAGCGTCATCAACGCGCCGATGCCGATGACGCGGTTGTCCGCCTCGACCACGCCCAGCGCCATGATGATGGTGCCGAAGGCGGGCGGCCCATTGGTGCCCGGCCCGGGCAGGATGAGCATGACGGCCGAATAGACGGTCAGCCAGCCCACGATCTTGTCGCCCAGGGCGCCGGTGAAGAAGCCCGGGCGCGGCTTCACATATTGCTCGATCCGCTTGATCCAGGAGGAGCCGGAGGCGCCCGAGAGGCGCAGCAGGTCCTCGCGCTTGATGGACTGGCGGGCGATGAAGCGCGGCAGCTTCGGCACGCGCCGGCCCATCCCCATCTGCGCGCCCAGGATCAGCATGGGAATGCCGAAGACGGAGGCCATGCCCGGCAGGAGCGAAGGCAGGCAGAGCAGCAGGATCAACAGGCCGAAGGCGCGGTCGCCGAAGGCCTCGGCCATCTCACCCAGGGTGATGCGCGCCCCCGGAAACTGGGCCGCGACCTCCGTGACGATGCGCGAAATCGGCGCGAGATGTTCATCATGCTGATCAGGTGCAGGTTGCGCCGTGCCGTCCAAAACCCTGTCCTTGTGACTTTCCCCTCCGCGGGGGCCCGCAGATGAACGGGAACTTAACGAGATATTGCGCGGAGGCCAGTGAAAATTTCGCGAGCGGCCTCGCCGCGCGAGACCGCTCGCGGTGTTGCGGCGCTCAGGCGCCGGTGAAGGCCGGCTTGCGCTTCTCCATGAAGGCGCGCCGGCCTTCGCGGTAATCGGCGCTGTCGAAGCAGGCATCCTGGTTGGCGGCGATGGCGGCCATGTCGCGATCCGCCCGGTCCGCCAGCACGGCGCGCACGGTGCGCTTGTTGGCACGCAGCGAAAGCGGCGCGTTGATGGCGATGGTGGAGGTGATCTTCGCCACCTCCGCATCCAGCGATTCCGCCGGGTGCAGCTTGTTGATGAGGCCCATGCGCTCGGCCTCGGCGGCCTCCAGCCGGCCGCCGGTCATCAGGATGAAATGGGCGTGCGCGGGGCCCACCAGGTTCACCAGGTTGGTCACCATGTCGAAGCCATAGGCGATGCCGAGCTTGGCGGCGGGGATGCCGAATTCGCTGCCCGTGCCCGCGATCCGCATGTCGCACGACATGGCGATGCCGAGACCGCCGCCCATGCAGAAGCCCTGGATCTTGGCGATGACAGGCTTGTCGAAATTCGCCAGCCGCTCGCGGCCATGGCTTGTCTTGATGTTGTACTGGCGCTGCGCATCGGCGTCCGAGCGGTTCTTCTCGAACTGGCTGATATCGGCGCCGGAGACGAAGGCCTTGCCGCCGGCCCCTTCGAGCACGACGCAGCGCACGGCGGCATCGGCCTCGAAGATGTCGAGCGCTTCGGCCATGCCGTCCCACATCGCGATGCTCATCGCGTTGCGCTTCTCGGGCTGGTTGAAGATGATCGTGCCCACGCCGCCTTCGCTGCGGGCCAGGATCTTTCCATCGGCAAACTGCATCTCACTCACTCTCCCAAAACCTTTTTCGCCCGCAATGCGGCGCTCTCCTCAGGGGTCAGCCCGGCTTCGGCCAGGATTTCGTCCGCGTGTTCACCGAGGGCCGGCACGCCACGGCGGATACCGGGGCTGTGGCCCTCGATGTTGATCGGCGTGCGCACGACGCCCGCCTTCCCCAGCTTGGCGTGCGGCACATCCCACACCATGCCCAGATGCTGCACCTGCGGGTCTTCGAAGACCTCGCGGATGTTGTTGATCGGGCCGCAGGGGATTCCGGCCTCCTCCAGCAGCGCGATCCAGTATTCGCTGGGCTTCTGGCGCGTCACCTCGCTGACCGCGGCGTTAAGCGCGGCGCGGTCGGCGGTGCGGCCCTCGGCCGTCTTCCATTCGGGCTTTTCCAGCCAATCCTCACGCCCCGCCGCCTTGCAGAACACCGCCCAGAGCTTGGGCGAGGAGGCCGCAATGTTGATCGGCTTGTCGGCGCTGGGAAACACACCCATCGGCGTATTCACGGGGTGGTCATTGCCGGCTTGGCCCGCGATCTCGCCCTTCTGCAGCCAGCGCGTGGCCTGGAAGTCGAGCATGAAGACCTGCGCCTCCAGAAGCGAGGTATGGACCCAGCGGCCGCGGCCGGTCTTCTCGCGCTCGTAGAGCGCCATCATCACGCCCATCGCCAGCAGGTTGCCGGCCGTCAGGTCGTCAATCGGGATGCCCACGCGCATCGGCCCGCGCCCCGGCTCGCCGGTGATGGACATGAGGCCGCCCAACCCCTGCGCGATCTGGTCCACACCGCCGCGCGTGGAATAGGGCCCGGTCTGCCCGAAGCCCGAGATGCTCGCATAGACCAGGCGCGGATTGATCTTCGAGAGCGTCTCGTAATCAATCTTCAGCCGGTGCTTCACCTGCATGCGCATGTTCTCGACCACCACATCGGCCGTGGCGGCAAGGCGCAGGAAGGCCGCATGCCCCTCCGGGCTCTTCAGGTCTATGGCGAGGCCGCGCTTGTTGCGGTGCAGGTTCACGGAATCAAACCCGTCCCGCGCGCCGCCGAAGCCGTCATTATTGCCCGGCGGCTCGATGCGGATGATGTCGGCGCCCCAATCGGCCAGGTGGCGCACGCAGGTGGGCCCGGCGCGGGCCAGCGTGAGGTCGAGCACGCGAAGCCCGTTCAAGGGCAGGGTGGTCGCCGCTTTGGCAGCGGCAGACACGTGATCATCAGGCATGGACGTTGTCTCCTGCCCCAACGCTACGCGTTGCCGGGGGGCCTGAACAGGCCAAGCCCGACCAGCCCACGATAGATCGGCCCCAGCAGGAAATTGCACAGCAGCGTGCGCGTGAGATGGAAGGCCAGCACCAGCGGCACGGCGACCCCCAGCGCCTTGGCCGTGACACCCATCTCCGGCATGCCGCCGGGCGCCATGCCCAGCATGACGGCCGAGGGCGGCAGCCCCGTCGCCCAGGCGAGCCCCGCGCCGAACATCGTGCAGAACAGGCACAACAGCAGCGAGGAGATCAGCGCCGCGCGCATCAGCCGGCGGGAGCTGAGCAGGAACTCCTTCGTCATCTTCTGGCCGAGCCCCGCCCCCATGCCCACCTGCGCCGCGTCAATCAGCCAGCCCGGCACGGCCGAGGGCAGATGACCGAAGGCCGCGGCGGTGATGGCCAGGAAACACGGCCCGATCATCCAGGGGTTGGCGATGCCCGTCTGCCGCAGCAGGAGCGCGCCCACCGAACCCACCGCGAGCATGCCGAGCAGCCCGGCCGCGTCGAAGTCGAGGCGCGGCGCCACGAAGGCGCTGAAATCCCCATGCGGCGCGATGGCCGAGAGCGTGGGCGGCATCACCAGCACCACCACCAGCACGCGCAGCGTCTGCGCCAGCGTCACCGGCGCCAGCGGCGCACCCTCGCGCTGGGCCAGCACAGCCATGACGATGACGCCGCCCGGGATCGTCGCGAAATAGGCGGTGCGCGCATCCGTCCCCGCCATCCGGGTGAAGACCGGCATGGTGGCGATGCCCGCCAGGATGGAGAGGAAACCCGCGATCAGGATGGCCGGCGCCGCGCCCAGCAGCGCGGCCAGCACCGGCCCCGAGAAGGTCTGCCCGAAGGCGAGGCCGATCACGATCAGCGCCGCCGGCCGTGCCACGGGATGCACGGCCGGCGCCAGACCAGCGGGCCGGAACCAGGCCACGGCGGCCGTGCCGAACATGGCGCCGATCATCCAGGCCAGCGGCACATGCAGCAGCGCAAAGACGAAGCCGCCGGCCACGGCGGCGGCCAGCGTCAGCAGATGTGCGGCCAAAGGGGCCGCAGGTTGGGGAGGAAGGGTCACGCGCCGGGGAGATTCGGCGCTTGGCGCGCGCACGTCAAACCCGCCGCGTCCAATTTTACGTCCACGCCTTCACGCGCCATTAACTCTCGGCATGGTTTCTGGGACGGTCCTGCAACATTGCTGAGCCACGACCATGAAGCCCATCGGCACCTATCTCCCGAGCGGCCTGCCCGCCGCGCCCACCGCCGGACCGCCCGCCGCTGCCGCGCCACCCCCCGCGCCACCGATCGGCCCCAACCCGCGCCTGCGGCTCGACCCCGCGCTGGGCATCGTGGTGACGGAATTCCTCGATGGAGCCGGCAAGGTCGCGCGCAGCGCGCCGAGCGCCGCGCAGCTCGAAGCCTACCGCAACGCGCAGCGCGGCTTCGGCGGCAAGCCGTGAGAGCGCCTCAGGCGGTGAAGCCGCCGGGCGGAAAGCCGAAGCGCGCCAGGATATCGGCCCCGCCATTGCCGGCCTCCGCCCGCGCGCGATTCATCAGGTAGCGCTCCGCCAGGCGCTGCACCTCTTTCGGATTCTCCAGCTTGGTGATGTCGAACCGCGCCCGCACCGCCCGCGCCTGCGCCTCGACCGACTGGATGGCGATCTCCGGCGGCAATCCCAGCGCGCCGGTCACGACGCGGCGAATGATCGGGTCCCCCAGCACGGCATAGACGTTGTTGTCCACTGCGGTGGCACGTTCCCGGAACAGCACGGCATCGCCCAGGCCCGGCTGCTCCCGCTCCAGGTTCTGGTTCCATTGCGCGCGGCGCAGCCCGTCGGCCAGGCCCGCCTGGAGCTGCGGGTCGCGCAGCGCGGCAATGCCCCGCTTGGCGAGGTCGAGCGTCTCGGCGGCCGATTTCCAGCGCCTGTCGCCCAGCGTGTTGGCGAGGCTCTTCTCGTCGCTCAGGTCGGAGAGCAGGACCCGCGTGGCCAGCCCCTGCTGGTTGGCGCCCTCGGGGATGCCGAGCGCCGTGGTGATCACCTGCAGCACGCGCGGGTCACGCAGCGCGGTGCGCACATCCGGCGCACGGTCCACCGCGCGCTTGAACTGATCCATGGCGCGTTTCTGCTGTGGTTCGGTGGCGATGCGGATGAGCGCGCGCTCCTCCTCGCCGGGCTTCAGCACCCGGCGGAAGGCGGCGACGGCGGCCGCCGCGTCAGCCATGGGCGCCCTCGGTCGCCTCGCGCCGCGGTGCCGGCAGGGGTGCCAGGCCCAGCACCTCCTCCTCATGGCGCATCACCCGGCGCGCGATCTTCAGCGCCAGGTAGCAATCATCCTCCAGGGCGGCCTCCAGCGCGCGGGCCAGCATCTCGCGCACGAGGACGGAGGTGGTCGCCTCCTTGAATTCCTCGATCAGCGTGCGGGCGGCGACGAGGCCCGGTTCGCGCTCCTCCTCCGTGCCGATATAGGCGGTCTGGAGGGCGAAATAGATCCGTCGCGCGGGGGTGTTGGCCCCCTCGGGCGCCATGATCTGCTTGCCAAACAGGAAGCGCGCCTTGGCCGCCAGCTCGATCCGGGTGCGGTTGCGGAACCGGATCGGCGCGCCATTCACCACCATCAGGTCGCCCTGGCGGAGTTCCAACACGAGCGTGGACATGTTTTTTCCCTTCAAGTCGCTCAGACCGGAAATCCGCGCCCTCCCTCAGGGAGGCACACGGCCGGCACGGGCCCTCATGGCTCCCTGCCGTTCCGCCGATGCCGGGGGCCACCCGGCACCGGATCACTCTGCCGCGGGCGGGGTTAATGGCGCTTGAAGATGCAGGCCCGAAACGCCGGCCCGGATCAGCGCAGGAAGTTCGCCAGAGTGAGTTCGCGCAACGAGCCGATGGCGCGGTAGCTCGCCTCCAGCGCATTGCGCGTGGCCTGCAGGCGCACCAGCACATCGGCCACGTCCACCTCCTCGATGTCCGAGAGCTGGCTGGAAAGCGCGGTCGAGAGATCATCATGCCGGCGCTGCGTCGCCTCCATCCGCGCCTCGACGGTGCCGAGCGCGCCCGCCTCCTCGCCCAGCGCCAGCTCGGCCGAGGAGAGCCCGTCGCGCAGGCTGCCGATGAAGCCGTCGAAGGCCGCGGGGTCGCTCATCTGCTCGGGCTTGAGGGCGGCCAGGCTCATCAGGTTGCGCATCAGGTCGCGCGCCCAGCTCCCGGTCGTCTCGCCCTGGCTGATCGCGTCCGCGTTGCGCCCGGCGATGATGCCATAGCCGATCACCTGGCCATCGGCCGCCGGCACGCCGCGCCGCGCCTCCTGTTCTCCGGGCGGCAGCAGCGCATCCGCCGTCAGCCGGTCCGAGAAGGGTGTCACGCCCGCTGCGTTGCTCTGCGCGATGCCGCGCGTCGCCGCGATGGTGGCGGCCGCGCCCTGGGTGGGCAGGGAAGCGACCTCGGCCGCGATGTCCTGCGCCATCTGGCCGGTGGCCAGGCCCTCGGGGTCCGGAATGGGCGGGCGCGTCAGGTCGCTGCCGCCAAAGAGGTATTCGCCCCCGTGCCGCGTGTTCAGCAGATGCGCCACCTCGGTCAGCGCCGCGCGCGCGTCGCCCTGGACCGTCATGAGCGAGCCCGGGTCGCCGGCCGTGATGCGCGTGGCCGCCTTGGTGCGGAACTCGCGGGCGATCTCCGTCAGGCGGTCCAGGCTGCCCTGCATCACCGCGGTGCGGCCGAGCGCCTGTTCCATGGCCTGGCCGGACAGCTCCCGCCGCCCCAGCTCGGCGCGAAGCGAAACGGCCCGGGAAACGCCGGGGCCGAGGTCGCCCAGGCGCTCCGCCTTCAGGCCCGTGATGGATTGACGCGTCAGGGTCTCGATCCGGCTGCGCAACTGCATCGTGTCGCCCGTCAGGCGGTTGAACAGCTCGATGCTGGACATGGCGTGTCAGCTCCCCTTCCTATCGGCCGATGGATTGCAGCTGGTCCCACATCTGCTGCGCCGTATTCAGCACGCGGGCATTGGCGGCATAGGCGTTCTGCAAGCGGATCAGCATCGCCATCTCGGCATCGGGGTCCACGCCGGATTCGCGCTGGAAGCGGGCCTCCATCCCGGCCTTCAGCCCCTCGGCGCGCTCGAGCGCAGCTGTCGCCGCCGCGCGGTCGGCCGCCTGCACGCCGGTGAGCGTCGCGGCGTAGTCGCCGATGGCGCGCGGGGGAATGAAGGGGGAGCTCAGGGTGCCATCGGGCCCGATCCCGCCCGAGGCGATGGGCGGCCAGATGACGCCGGGCCGCACCGTCTCGCCCAGGCTATGGGTGATCACGCGATCGAGCAGGGTGGCAAAGCCGGCCGGTCCATCGGCCGGGTTGGGCGTGAAGCCGGTGGCGCCGCCCGGCGTATCCGGCACCGCATGCGTGCCGTCACGCAGCAACGCCGGATTGCCGGCCACCGGGTCGGCAACGCGGAGCTGCCTGGCAAAGCCCATCTGCCCGCTTGCCGGTTCGCTGTAGGGCAGGCTGATGTCGGGCATCTGCCCGGCGGTGCCGGTGAAGAGCCGCAGACCCTGCTGGTCGAAGCGCGTGGCGAGCGTGGCGGCGGCGAGGTCGAGCTCGGCCTGGTAGCGCGGCAGCGTGGCATCGCGAAGTGCCACATATTCGCCGAGCCGCCCGCCGCCCAGCTGCCGCGTGATGTCGGCGCCGCCGAGCAGGATGGGGGGAATGTCGCCGCCCAAGCCGTGGAAGGAACTCGCGCCGAGATCGGCGGAGGCCGCGGTGATGGCGTCGCCCTCCGGCTCCAGCGGCAGCGCGAAGCCGCCGCGCGCCAGCAGGACAAGCCCGCCATCGGGCTGGTGCAGCGGCTGCACCGGCAGGCTCTGCGAGAGCTTCGACAGCGCCATGTCGCGCCGATCCTCGAGATCGGCGGTGCTCAGGCCGCGCGAGCGATCGCCGCGGATCGCGATGGTGAGCTGCGCCACCTCCCGCAGGCCGACATTCACCTGGTCCACCTCGCGCAGCATGCCGTCATGCGCCTGCTGGCGCGCATCCGCCATTCCGGCTGCCACATCCTGGAAGCGCACGGCCACCTCGCGCGCCGCATCCAGCGCGAGGCGCTGCAGGCCGCCCTCCTGCGGGGCGCTGCGCAGGCTGGTCAGGCTCGTCTCCAATGCAGCGACGGCGTCACCCAGCGTCTCGCCCGCGCCGGCGGTGCCCTGCATGGCCTCGATGCCGGAGAGAAGCCGCTCCCGCACGGCCGCGGCCGCCGCCTCGCCGCCGCGCGAATCGCGCTCGTTCAGCAGCGCCTGGTCCACCTCGCGCCGCGCATCGCCGAGGCGCACGCCAAGCGGCATGCCGCCCGCCGTGCGCGATTCCGCAGCACCGGTCTTGCGGGTATAGCCCGGCGTCTCGGCATTGCTGATGTTCTGCGAGACATTCGCCAGGGCGCGCTGCGTCGCCTGCAGGCCGCTGCGCGCAATGCCGATGGCGAGGTCGAGGCTCATGGCGGTTCCATCCTGCGAGGCGCGTCAGCGCTTCATGTTGCCCGAGCGCGTCAGCGCTTCATGTTGATCGTATCTTGCAGCATCTCGTCCGCCGCGGTGACGAGCTTGGTGTTCGCGGTATAGGCGCGCTGCGCCACGATCAGCTTGGTGAACTCCGTGCCGATATCCACATTGGACTTCTCCAGCGCGCCCACCACCAGCTTGCCCACGCCGTTGCTCGCCACATCCGTGACCTGTGCCTCGCCGCTCTCGACCGTGCGCATGAAGCCCTGGCCATCCAGGCGCTGCAGCTTGTCGGCATCACTGAAGGAAACCAGCGGCACGCGCGCCACGGTGCGCGACTGGCCATTGTCGTAGTTCACGACGATGTCGCCATTGTCACGCACCGCGAGGCCCGAGTATCCGCCGGGGGGCACGCCGTTCTGCGAGAGGTTGCGCAGCGAGAAATCCCGCCCCGCATATTGCGTGATGCCCTGCGCCACGCCGAAGCGGCCGATGTTCAGCGTGACATCCTGGTTGCCCAGGCCGAAATCCATCTGGAACGGAAACTCCACCACGGTGTTGGCCAGGCCTGCGACGCCGTTGAAGCTCTCGATCGTGCCGTTGGTTCCGAAGATGATGGGCACATCCACGCCGCCTGTGACCGGGTTGGGCGTGATGGTCATGTTCCAGCCGCGCGGCGTGCCATCCGTCATCTGCGTGAAGGTCAGCGTGACCGGGTTGCGGTTGCCCACCTGGTCGTAGATCTGCACCTGCGTGCTGTAGGTCTTGGCATCGGCCGGCGTGGCCGGCGGATCGAGCGCGGGCAGGTTGGCCGACATCTCGATGACCGAAGTGGCGATGGGGTTGAACACTTCCTGGCTCACGCGCACGGGCGCCAGCGTCGTGCGGTCCACCACGCCCTCGCCATTCACCGGCCAGCCCTGCAGGAAGTAGTTGGCGCCGTTCACCAGGTAGCCGTCGCGGTCCATGCGGAAATCGCCCGCGCGGGTGTAGAATTGCCGCTCGTCGAAAACCGGCAGCCCGCCCACGCTGCCGCGCGATTGCGCCACGCTGAAGAAGCCCTGCCCGCCGATGGCGAGGCCCAGCGGATTCTCGCTCTGCTCCACCGTGCCCTGCACCGTATTGGTGAAATCGGGCCGCGCGATCACCGAGCCGGGCGAATGCCCGTTCGAGCTGGACTGCGTGACGAGGTCGGTGAAGTTGGAATCGATCCGCTTGAAGCCGGTGGTCTGGCTGTTCGCCAGATTGTCCGAGATGTGGCCAAGCGAACGTGACTGCGCGTTGATGCCTGAGATCGCCGTGGTCATCGCACCGAAGAGCGACATGCTGGGGCTCCATTGCCGAAGGGGATTGGGCTGGCCAGGCCCTCGCAGGATACGTGCCAGCGCCGGGCGGCCGGGATGCGGCAGAAACTGCCCGGTGCCGGCACGAAGCGCCCCGCCGCCCGGCGGATCATGCCGCCGCACGGCGCCACGCCCTGGCCCATGCCTTGCACCCCCCTCGGCGCGGCGCAGGATGGCGGGCATGGGGCCCGGCGGGCGCGCGATGGAAAGGCAGCCGGCATGGAGGGCGCATTGTCGATCGGCGCGGCGCCGCCGCCCGCCCTTGCGATGGGCGGACCGCCGGTGCCACCGGAAGCGGGCGGGGAAGCCGGCTTCCAGGAGGCGCTGAACCGCAGCACGGCGCTGCTGGCCGCGGCACCCCCTGGCCCCGCGCTGCCCGCACCGCCCGGGCCCCTCCCGGCGCCGCCCGGCGCCACGCCCGCACCGCTGGTGCCGATGCCGGTGACGGCCGAGCCCTTGGCCTTGGGCCCGGTGGCGCCGACCCCTGCCATGCCGCACCCGCCTACGCCCGCGCCGCTCGCGCCCGGCAGCGCACCAGGCGCATCGGTTGCGCCCGATCCGGTGGAGACGCCGCCCCCACCCGCCGCACCCAGGCCGGCCAACCCCGCGATGCCCACCGTGCCGCCGGGGACGACGCCCCTTCGCCCTGCGCCGGACGTTACGCCGAAAGCCGCGCCAAAAGCCGCACCGCTAGCCGCGCCAGAAGCCGCGCCGGCCGGGCCGGCCGAGGGAGTGGCCACGCCGGTCCTCCCGCTCGCGGAGGCCGCCCCAGCCCCGGCCGCGCCCCTGGAACCGGAGGACGGCGCAGAGCCGGCCGCGCGCGACGAAACGAGCGAGGCCACGCCCGGCGCGGCGGAGGCATGGGCGGAGCCACCTCTGACGCTTGCTCCGCCGGCGCCAGCGATCCCACCCACCCCCGCCATGGCGGCGCCGCCGGCGCAGGCCGTCCTCGCCGCATCGCCCCGCCCCGCGCTGGCCATCCCCACGCCCGCCCTGCCGGAGGAACCGACGGGGCATGACATGGCCGAAGGCACGGACCGCCCATCCACGGCGCGCCCCGCCACGGCCCTCCTCACCACGGCGCCCGCCGCCCCGGCCGCCCCGCTCCGCGCCGCCACCGCGCCGAGCGCCGAGCCGGGCAGCGCGGCCCTGACGGAGGGACCCGGCACGCCGGACGCCATGCCCCTGCCGGAGGTCCCGCCCGGGCCCACGGCGCCGGCGCCACAGGCGTCCGTCACGCCGCACGCCGCGGCGGCGAAGAAGCCCGCGCCCGCCGCGCCGCCGCCCGCGCCGCTGCAACCCTTGCCGGCGCATGCCCTGCCGGAGGTCACCTCCCTCATGGGCGAATTCGCGCCCCAGGCGCCGCGCGCGGCCGAGGCCGCGCCCGCCACACCGCCGCCACCGCCGCTGCCCATGCGCCAGGTGGCGCCCATCGCCGTCGCCCTGGCCTTCGCACCCGGCGGCATGGGCGGCTTCCAGCTCAGCCTGGAGCCGGTCGAGCTCGGCCGCGTCGAGATCCGCGTGCAGCGCGAGGGCGAGGCGCATGCCGTGCGCATCATGGCCGAACGGCCGGAGACGCTGGCCCTGCTGCTGCGTGACCGGCAGGAGCTGGACCGCAACCTCGCCGATGCGGGGCTGCGCGTGGACGCGAAGGGCATCGAGTTCTCGCTCGGCACCTCCTCGGGCGAGCGCGACCAGCGCCCGCAGGATGACCCGCGCGGCGGCACGGCCTCGCGCGGCATGGGCCGCGCGGCCGGGGCGATCACGGCCGAACCGCCCTCGGCCCGCGCGCTGCGCGGGCTTCTCGACCTCAACATCTGACGCGACGGAGACCAGCGCATGAGCGGCAGCATCGGCACAACACAGACGGGCACAACACAGACGGGCACCACACAGGCAGGCACCAGCTCCGGCACGGCGCGCGCCGCCACCACCACCGGCATCGGCTCGGACTTCAACACCTTTCTCACGCTGCTGACGACGCAGCTGCAGAACCAGGACCCGACCAATGCGATGGATGCGAACCAGATGACCCAGCAGCTCGTGCAGTTCGCGACCGTCGAGCAGCAGATCAAGGTCAACACCAATCTCGAGCGACTGCTGAGCGTGGAGCAGGGCAACCAGCTCGTCTCCGCCGCCCCCCTGATGGGCCGCGTGGTGGAGGTGGAGAGCGACCGCCTCTCGCTGCAGGGCGGCCAGGCGCAGCTTCGCCTGCCGGCGGCGGGCGAGGCGCGGCGCGCCTTGGTCACGGTGCAGGACTCGGCCGGCCGCACGCTGCGCAGCGCCGAAGTGGCGCTGGGCACGACGCCCACGAACTGGAGCTGGGATGGCCGCGATACCACCGGCACGCAGCAGAATGACGGCGCCTATCGCTTCACCGTGAGCGGCATCGGTGCCAATGGCGGCGCGGTCACGCTCGGCGCCGGCGTGCTGGCCCGCGCGACGGCGGTGGACCGGCGCGACGGTGCGGTGCGCCTCAGCCTCGGCGCGCTCTCGGTGGATTTCGACAAGCTGCGCGGCCTCGCCGCGAATTGAGCGGGATTTCGCTTTGAACGCGGGGCGTTAAGCCTTTCGCAAGAGGGGAAGCGGCAAGTTCTGCCCAGGGCACAGGATGAGCCTCCGGGAGAATTTGCATGTTGGTGTGCAGCGCGCCGTGTTCGATGGTGCCATGCAGAATCTGATCGGCCAGCTGCGGGCACTGGGCCGGGTCCAGCTGATCGCCCTGGCGGGCGTCGGCCTCGGCGTTCTGGGCCTGATCGGCTTTCTCGTGCTGCGGGCGGGCACGCCGCCCATGGGCCTTCTCTATGGCGATCTGGAAACGCGTGACGCGGGCGCGGTCGTCGCCGCCCTCGAACGCCAGCGCGTCCCCTATCGCCTGGCCGCCGGCGGCACGCAGGTGCTGGTCCCGGCCGAGGATGTGCCGCGCCTGCGCCTGGCCCTCGCACGCGAAGGCCTGCCCGCCGGCGGCTCCATCGGCAATGAGCTGTTCGATCGCAATGAAAGCCTGACCACCACGCCCTTCCAGCAGGAGATGAACCGCCTGCGCGCGATGGAGGGCGAGCTTGCCCGCAGCATCCGGGCCCTCAGCGGCGTGCGCGGCGCGCGCGTGCATCTGGTGCTGCCCCGGCGCGAAGCCTTCTCGCGCGAGCGGGCCGAGGCGCAGGCGAGCGTGCTGCTCACCATGCAGGGCGCGCAGCGGCTGGATCGCGAGGGCGTGCAGGCGGTCCTGCACCTCGTCGTCGCCGCCGTGCCGGGGCTCAGGCCGCAGAATGTCTCCATCGTGGACAGCCGGGGCGAATTGCTGGCGCGCGGCGGCCAGGCGCTGAGCGGCCCGGCGGGCGCGCAGACGCAGGAGGAATTGCGCCGCGGCCAGGAGGCGCGCCTGTCCCGCGCGGTCGAGGAAATGCTGGAGCGCGTGCTGGGCCCGGGCCGCGTGCGCGCCGAAGTGGCGCTCGAGATGGACTTCGACCGCGTGGAAACGCGCGAGGAGCGCTTCGACCCCGAGAACCAGGTGCCGCGCAGCACGCAGTCCAGCAACGAGACCAGCCGCAGCACCGAGGGCGGGGCGGTTGGCGTCGGCAACAACCTGCCCGGCGCGGAGCCAGCGGGCGGGGCGGGCGGGAACCAGGAAAGCCGCCAGGAGGAGACGACGAATTTCGAGATCGGCCGCACCATCCGCAACGTGCTTCGCGAGCATCCCGTCACGCGGCGCCTCACCGTCGCCGTGCTGGTGGATGGCGTGGTCGAGGCGCAGCCGGACCGCACCGTCACCAAGCGCGAACGCACGGCCGAGGAGCTCGGCCGCATCGCCGGCCTGGTGCGCAACGCCGTCGGCTTCAACGAGCAGCGCGGGGATCGCGTCGAGGTCGTCTCCATGCGCTTCGCCGAACCGGAGGATGCCCCGCGCGAGGCCGGCATGTTCGGGCTCGACATCCCGCAGGCCGTGGTGGCCCGCCTGCTGGAGACGGCTGTCATCGGCGTGCTGATCCTGCTCACGCTGCTGCTGGTGGCGCGGCCGGTGGCGCGCAAGCTCTCGCTCTCGCTGAACCCGACGCCGGCGCTGGCCGGGGCGGGCGGCGGCCTGACGGGCGGCGCGATCGGGGCCGAGGGCGGCGCGGCGCTGCCCGGCCAGCCCGGCGATCCCGCGCTGCCGCCGGGCGAGCGCCCGGCCGGGCTGCTCGGCGCCGAAGGCGGCGCGGGCGACGATCAGATGATGAATCTCGCGCATGTGCAGGGGCAGCTGCGCGCCTCCTCCATCAGCCGGATCACCGCCCTGGTGGAAAGCTACCCCGATGAAGCCCTGCTGGCGGTGCGCCGCTGGCTCACCCCGGAGGATGATGAATGAGCGGACGCAAGCGCATCGCGGGCACGCAGAAGGCCGCCATCCTGATGCTGGCCCTGGGCGAGGAGCACGCAACCCGCTTCTTCGAGCGCCTGCACGAGGACGAGATCCGCGATCTCTCCCACGCCATGTCCCAGCTCGGCAGCATCTCCGCCGAGACGGTGGAGGCGATCTGCGACGAATTCGCCAGCCAGATCGGCCAGGCCGGCAGCCTCGTCGGCTCCTATGAGAGCACCGAGCGGATGCTGCTGCGCACGCTGCCGCCCGAGCGGGTGACGCAGATCATGGAGGAGATTCGCGGCCCGGCGGGTCGCACCATCTTCGACAAGCTCGGCAATGTGAACGAGACGGTGCTGGCGAACTACCTGAAGAACGAATACCCGCAGACCGTCGCCGTGGTGCTCAGCAAGGTGAAGCCCGAGCACGCCGCGCGCGTCCTTTCCATCCTGCCCGAAGGCTTCGCGATGGAAGTGGTCATGCGGATGCTGCGCATGGAGAATGTCCAGAAGGAGGCGCTGGACGGCGTGGAGCGCACGCTGAAGATGGAGTTCATGTCCAACCTCGCGCGCACGCAGCGCCGCGACGCGCATGAGATGATGGCCAACATCTTCAACGGCCTCGACCGCCAGGCGGAGGCGCGCATCATGGCCGCGCTGGAGGAACGCAACTTCGAGGCGGCGGAGCGCATCCGCGCGCTGATGTTCACCTTCGACGACCTGAAGCGCCTGGATGCCGCGGGGCTGCAGCTCCTGCTGCGCTCGGTCGAGAAGGAGCGCCTGACGCTGGCGCTCAAGGGCGCGGCCGAGGAGATGCGCGAGCTCTTTTTCCGCAACATGACCGAGCGGGCGGCCAAGCTGCTGCGCGACGACATCGCCGCCCTCGGCCCCGTGCGCCTGAAGGATGTGGACGAGGCGCAGGCCGCTGTCGTCACCGCCGCCAAGGACCTCGCGGCGCAGGGCCAGATACAGCTCGCCGAGGGCAAGGATGACCAGCTTGTCGAATGAAACTGACCCCCGCCCAACGCGAAACGAGAGAGGCCAGGCCGCATGAGCGACGCGACGGAAGATTTTGTCCCGACCACGCCGGGCGCCCCCGCGGGCGGCGAACGTGCCCCAGCCCCGCCACGCGACCTGGAGGCGGTCTATGACATCCCCGTGCAGGTCAGCGCCGTGCTCGGCCGCGCCACCATGCAGGTGAGCCAGCTGCTCAAGCTCGGCCGCGGCGCCGTGGTCGAGCTGGACCGCAAGCTGGGCGAGGCGGTGGACATCTACGTGAATAACCGCCTGGTCGCGCGCGGCGAGGTGGTCATGGTGGAGGACAACCGCATCGGCATCACCATGACCGAGATCGTGAAGGCGGACCGCGCCACATGACGCGGCTGCTGATCCTCGGCTCCCTCGGCGGCGAGCTGGGTCACGCGGCCCGCATCGCGGTCGCGCGCGGCGCGCAGCTGACGCAGGTGGAGGGCGTGACGGCGGCGCTCGAGCGGCTGCGCGGCGCGGGGGCGGACCTCATCCTCGCCGACGCCGCGCATGACCTGCCCTGGCTGCTGGAACGCCTGGCCGAGGAGCGCATCGCCACACCCCTCATCGCCTGCGGGCGCAATGCGGATGCCGAGGCGGTGTTGCGCGCCATCCGCGCCGGCGCGCGCGAATTCCTGCCGCTGCCGCCCGAGGCCGAGCTGATCGCCGCCATGCTCCAGGCGGTGACGGCCGGGCAGGAGGCGCCGGTCTGCCGCGACCCGGTGATGCAGGCGCTGCTGGCCCGCGCGGAGCAACTCGCCCGGGCCGAGGCCTCGGTGCTCATCATGGGCGAGAGCGGCACCGGCAAGGAGGTGCTGGCCCGGCACATCCATGCGGCGTCCAAGCGCGCGCGCGGCCCTTTCGTCGCGCTCAACTGCGCGGCCCTGCCCGAGGCGCTGCTGGAGAGCGAGCTCTTCGGCCATGAGCGCGGCGCCTTCAGCGGCGCCGTGGCCGCCCGCAAGGGCAAGTTCGAGCAGGCCGATCGCGGCACGCTGCTGCTGGACGAGATCGGCGAGATGGATGTGCGGCTGCAATCCAAGCTGCTGCGCGCCATCCAGGAGCGCGAGGTGGACAAGCTCGGCGGCACGCAGCCGGTGAAGGTGGATGTGCGCATCCTCGCCGCCACCAACCGCGACCTCCAGGCCGAGGTGCGCGCCGGGCGGTTCCGCGAGGACCTTTATTTCCGCCTCAACGTCGTGCAACTGCGCATCCCGCCCCTGCGCGAACGCGGCGCCGACATCCTCCCGCTCGCCGAACATTTCGCCGAGCGCTACGCCGCCGCCAACGGGCTGCCCGCCCGCCCCCTCTCGCCCGCCGCGACCGCGCGGCTCATGGCGCATCCCTGGCCCGGCAATGTGCGCGAGCTGGAGAACGCGCTGCACCGCGCGGTGTTGCTCGCGACCGGGCGCGAGATCGGCGCCGAGGCCATCGAGCTCGGCACCGTGCTGCCCGAGGCGGTGGCCGAGGACGCGGCACCCGCGGCCGTGGCGCCGCAGGCGGCGCATCCCATCGCCGCCCTCGTCGGCCGCCGCATGGAGGAGGTGGAGCGCGAGCTCATCCTCGAAACCCTCGGCCGCTGCCTCGGCAACCGCACGCGCGCGGCGGAGATCCTCGGCATCTCCATCCGCACGCTGCGCAACAAGCTGGCCGAGTATCGCGGCCAGGGTGTGGCCGTGCCCCTCGCCCCCGGGCAGCTGCCCGAGAGCTGGCGCGTCGCGTGAACGCCACCGCCCTTCCCGCCTGGCTGCGCAACCTCCGCATCTCCTCCGAGATGCTGCTGGTCGCCGGCGTCCTGCTCGTCATGATCATCCTGATCGTGCCGCTGCCGGCCGTGCTGCTGGATGCGGCACTCGCGCTGAACATCGTGCTCTCGGTGCTCATGCTCATGGTGGCGCTGCTGCTGACGCGGCCGCTCGACTTCCAGTCCTTCCCGCAGCTGCTGCTGATCACGACGCTGTTCCGCCTCGGCCTCAACGTCGCCACCACGCGCGCCATCCTCGCCAATGGGCATGAGGGGCCGGAGGCGGCGGGCGGCGTCATCGCGGCCTTCGGCAACTTCCTGATGAGCGGCGACATCCTGGTCGGCATGATCGTCTTCGCCATCCTGCTCATCGTGAACCATGTCGTCGTCTCGAAGGGCGCGGGCCGCATCGCGGAGGTGGCCGCCCGCTTCCACCTGGACGCCATGCCCGGCAAGCAGATGGCCATTGATGCCGACCTCTCGGCGGGCACGATTGACGAGGCGCAGGCCAAGCTGCGCCGCCGCGAACTCCAGGAGGAAAGCGGCTTCCACGGCGCGATGGACGGCGCCTCGAAATTCGTGAAGGGCGATGCCGTCGCCGGCCTCATCTCCACCTTCATCAACCTGCTGGGCGGGCTCGCCATCGGCCTTGGCCGCCACGGGATGAGCTTCGGCGACGCGGTCGAGACCTATTCCATCCTGACGGTGGGCGATGGCCTGGTGGGCCAGATCCCGGCACTGCTGGTCAGCGTCGCCGCCGCCATCGTCGTCACCAAGGCGGCCAAGGAGGAACAGGCGGACCAGCTCATGGCGCGGGAGCTGACGGGCTGGAAGCCGCTCGCCATCGCCTGCGCCGCCGCCCTCGTGATGGGCGCGATGCCGGGCATGCCGATGCTGCCCTTTCTCGTCATCGCCGGCGCCACCGGCACGGCCGCCTGGTTCCAGCGCCAGGCGAGCCTCGCCGCCCCTCCCACGCCCGAGGAACCGCCCGCCATCCCGACCGAGCCCGCTGTCGCCGAGGCGCTCCGGATGGATCTTCTGCGGCTCGAACTCGGCTATGGCCTGCTCGCGCTCGCCTCGGGCGAGGCGCCGCGGCTGACCGAGCAGATCCGCGGCCTGCGCCGTTCCATCGCGCAGGAAATGGGCTTCGTGCTGCCCTCCGTCCGCATCCAGGACAATCTCGATTTGCCGCCGGACACCTACATCCTCCGCGTGAAGGAGATCGAGGCGGTCCGCGGCACGCTGCGCCCGCCGCTGCACCTCGCCATCAACCCCGAGGGCGGCCTGCCCGACCTGCCCGGCGAGAAGACGACCGAGCCCGCCTTTGGCCTGCCCGCCCTCTGGATCGAGGAGCACCTGCGCGAGGAAGCGCTGGCGCGCGGCTGCACCGTGGTGGATTGCGCCGGCGTGCTGGCCACGCACCTGACCGAGGTGGTACGGGAGAACATGAGCGAGCTGCTCTCCTACAGCGAGACGGTGAAGCTGCTGGATGAGCTCCCGCGCGACCAGCAGAAGCTCGTGCAGGATCTGATCCCCTCCCAGGTGAGCATCGGCCTGCTGCAACGCCTGCTCCAGGCCCTGCTGGCCGAGCGCGTCTCCATCCGCGACCTGCCGACCATCCTGGAAGGGCTGCAGGAGGCGGCGGCCGCCGGCATGCGCTCCCTGCCGCAGATGCTCGGCATCGTCCGCATGCGGTTGAGCCGCCAGCTCTCCGAGGCGGCGCGCGGCCCGCAGGGCTATGTGCCCATCGTCATGCTCTCGCCGGAGTGGGAGGCGGCCTTCGCGGAATCCCTCGCGGGCCCGCCGGAGGATCGCCAGCTGGCGATGGAGCCCGGCCGCCTGCAGGCCTTCATGCAGCGGCTGCGGGATGTGCTGGACGCCCAGGCCGCGCAGGGCGAGCACCCGGCGCTGCTGTGTTCCGGCGCGCTGCGCCCGCACCTGCGCGCCATCATCGAGCGCTTCCGCCCCAGCACGCCCGTGCTCTCCCAGGCGGAGATCCATCCGCGCGTGCGCATCCGCAGCCTGGCCAGCGTCTGAGCCATGCGCCTCAGGGTCTTTCACGCGCGCAACGCCACCCTGGCCCTCACCGCCGTGCGCGAGGCGCTGGGCGAGGAGGCGGTGGTGCTCGGCACGCGGCGGGTCGCGGGCGGCGTCGAGGTCACCGCCGCACTCGACCTCGCCGAGCCCGAGCTGATCGAGCCCGAGCCCGAGCCGCCGCCCTCGGAGCTCGCGCGGCACAATCTGGGCGCGGCATTGAGCGGCGCCTTCCCGGGGCCCGACCTGACGGTGGCGCTGGAAGTGCGCCTCGCCTTCGAGCCCCTGCCCGAGGATCGCCCGCTGCTGCTGGTGGGCCCGCCCGGCGCCGGCAAGACGCTGACCTGCGCCAAGCTCGCCGCGCGCGCCAAGATGGCCGGGCACGCGCCCATCGTCGTCACCGCCGATGGCGCGCGCGCCGGCGCGGTCGAGCAGCTTGCCGCCTTCACGCGCCTGCTGCGCCTGACGCTCGCCGTCGCCGCCGTGCCGGAGGCGCTGGCCAAGGCGCTCGCCGCGCGGCAGCCGGGGCAGCTCGCCTTGGTGGACGGCTTCGGCTGCAACCCCTTCGACGAGGCCCAGGCCGAACGCCTCTACCGGCTGATCCGCGCCGCCGAGGCCACGCCCGTTCTGGTCCTGCCCGCCGGGCTCGACGCCGAGGAAAGTGCCGAGATCGCCCGCGCCTTCCACCAGCTTGGCGCGCGGCACCTGCTGCCCACGCGGCTCGACATGGCGCGGCGCCTGGGCGGTGTGCTTTCCGCCGCCGCCATGGGCCTGGCGCTGACCGAGGCGGGCATCGGCCCGCAGGTCGCGCATGGGCTGCAACCGCTATCCCCCGCCTGGCTGGCCGCGCGCCTGTCCGGCGGCCCCGACCGGGAGATGACCCCATGACCCCGCCCCAGCTGATCGCCTTCGCCTCCGGGAAGGGCGGCGTCGGCAAGACCTGCCTGGCCATCGGCCTCGCCCAGGCGCTCGCCGAGGCGGGCGGCCGCGTGGCCTTGGTGGATGGCGATCTCGGCCTCGCCAATGTGGATGTGCAGTTGGGCCTCGACCCCCGGCATGATCTGGGCGACGTGCTGACGGGGCGATGCCCGCCGGAGGGCGCCCTGGTGCATCACCCCGCGGGCTTCGCCGTGCTGCCGGGCCGCTCCGGCTCCACCGCGCTCGCCACGCTGGACCGGGCCGGCGCCGCCGAGGTCACGGTCATGCTGCGCGGCCTGCCGATGGATTGGGTGGTGCTGGATCTGGGCGCGGGCATCGGCGCGGCCCAGCGTGGCCTGGCCGCGATGGCCGACCTGCTGATCGTCGTCGCGACGGAGGAACCGACGTCGCTGACCGATGCCTATGCCGTGCTGAAGCTGCACCGGCGCGACGCGCCGGGGGCGCGGGCCGGCCTGTTGGTGAACATGGCGGCGCAGCCTGCGCGCGTGCATGCCGCGCTCGATGCCGCCTGCCGCGGCTTCCTCGGCCAGGGGCTCACGCTGCTGGGCGCCGTCCGGCGGGACCCGCGCGTGCCGGCCGCCATCCGCGCCCAGTCCCCGCTGCTGACCCGCCACCCCAGCACCCCCGCGGCCGAGGATTTGCGCCGCATTGCCGCCGAATTGCACCTGGCGCGACAACCCGCCTGAGGCCATGTAAAACAATTGCATGTCCTCCCTTTCCGATCGCCAGGCGCGGCGCGTCCGCCGCTATTACCGTTGGCTCGACGGCATCTCCTTCTACCGGGAACGCCGCGCGGCCGGCGAAGCGGTGCACCCCGTGCATCGCGCCCTGGCCGACCCGGCGGGGGGTGCGCCCTCGCCGCTCGTCATCCATGGGTTGATGCTGGAGGGCGTGGCGCTGCCCGCCGCGCCACGCGTGCTCGATGCCGGCTGCGGCTATGGCGCCACGATGCTCGACCTCGCGCCGCGCCTCGGCGGTGACTGGACCGGCCTGACCCTCTCGCCCGAGCAGGCGGCGCGCGGCAACGCGGCGCTGGCGGCGGCCGGCCTGGCCGAGCGTGTCCGCGTGCAGGTGCAATCCTATGACGCGCCGCCCGAGGGCCCCTTCGACCTGATCTATGGCATCGAGAGCCTGATCCACAGCGCCGACCCGGCCGCCACGCTGGCCGGCCTGGCCCTCCATCTGGCGCCGGGCGGCCATCTGCTGGTGGTGGATGACATTCCCGAGCCCGGCCTGCCGCCGGAGCCCGCGGCGCGGCTCGCGCAGTTCAAGCGCTACTGGCGCTGCCCAGTGGCACCGGACCGCGCCGGCTGGATCGCGGCGCTGCAAGCCTGCGGGCTGGAGCTGGTGGGCGAGCGGGACCTGAACCCGCTGCTCCAGGTGCGCGGCATGGCCGAAGTGGCGCCCCGCCTCGCTGAGGTGCGGAACCGATCCTTGCTGGCGCGGCTGCTCGGCCTCGGCGTCCGCGCGGAAGCCGAGATCGGCGGGTTGCTGCTGGAGGGCCTGCAGACCGAGGGCTGGGTGCGCTACCGCCTGCTGGTGGCGCGCCGGCCGGCCTGAGGCGCGGCCTTCAAGCTCTACAGCGCGGCCTTCGCCGCGGCCTGGATCCGCGCCAGCACCGCCATCACGCCGTTGCGGCGGGACATGCTGAGATGCTCGCCCAGGCCGAGCCGCGTGAGAAAGCCGGCATCGGTGGCGAGGATCTCCTCCGCGCGGCGGCCATCCAGCACGCGCAGCAACAGCGCCAGCAGGCCCTGGACGAAGGCGGCATCGCTGCCCACGCGCAGATGCACGCGCCCATCCTCGATGCGCGGCAGCAGCCAGACGCGGGACTGGCAGCCCGAGACGCGGTTCGCCTCCACCATCTCCTCCGGCGCCAGGGGCGGCAATTCGCGCCCCATGTCCATGAGGTAGCGGTAGCGGTCCTCCCAGTCATCGAAGAGGGCGAAGCCCTCCTCGAGATCGGTGATGACCTCCTCGATGCCGGTGCTGTCCTGCGTCGTCACGTGGACTTGGCGAAGGTGACCAGCGCCTCGCTGGCCGCCATCTTGTCGATCTTCTCGATGGCGGCGTATTCGGCGGCCAGGCGCTCCAGCGCCTGCTCGTAGATCTGCCGCTCGCTGAAGGACTGGTCGGGCTGCCCCGCATTGCGCTGCAGGTCGCGCACCACCTCGGCGATCTGGATGGGATCGCCGCTGTTGATCTTCGCCTCGTATTCCTGCGCGCGGCGGGACCACATGGTGCGCTTGATGCGCGCGCGGCCCTTCAGCGTATCAATCGCCGCCTCGAATTCCTTCTGGGTGAAGAGCTTGCGCAGCCCGGCCGTCGGCACCTTGTTGACCGGGACGCGCAGCGTCATGCGGTTCTCGTCGAAGGTGACGACGATCATGTGGTGGTCCATGCCCGCCACTTCGATCACCTCGATGCCCTGCACCGTGCCGACGCCATGCGTCGGATAGACCACATGGTCGCCGGCCTTGAACTCGACCTTGGGGCCGGGCGGACGCGGCGGCGTGGCCTGGCCTTCGGCGAAGCCCGGGCGGCCCGGGCTGCGCACGGCGAAGGAGGGCGGCATGTTCGGCCGGCCCATGGGCGGGCGGGGCGAATTCGGGTTCCCCGAATTGCGGACGGGCATGTTGGGCGGCGCCGCGACGACGATGGAAGGGCGCGGCCCGGCCACGACGGGCTCGGCAGCGGGCGGCGGCGCCTCGGCAGCGGCCGGCTTCTCGGCCTTGGCCGGGGCCGCCTTTTCGGGCGCGGATTTCGGAGTGGACTTGGCCTCGGAGGCCTTGCTCTTGGTCACTGGAGGTAAGGTTGCCTTGCTGCTGGAGACGGCTGGGGGTGCCGGTGGAATGGGCTTGGGGGTGGGCTTGGGCGGTGGGCTGGCCTTGACCGGAGGGAGGGGCGGCTTGGCCTTGGCAGGCTTTGCCGGGGCGGGGGCGGGCTTCGGCGCTGTCTTGGGCTTGGCGGCCGTCTTCCCTGGCGCCTTGGCAGCCGAAACCCTGGCGGCCGGCTTGGTTGCGGGCTTGGCCACCACCTTGCCCTTGGGCTTCGTGGCCGCCTTGGTCACCGCCTTGGACGCAGGCCGGGTGGCCGGCTTGGACGCGGCCCTGGCCACCGGGTTTGCCGCAGGCTTCTTGGCCGCCTTCGCGGCGGGCTTCGGCGCGGACTTGGCCGCCGGCTTGCTGCCGGGGGTGGCGGGCTTGGCTTTCGCCTTGGCCGGCTTGGATGAAGAGGCCATGGGGCGCTATGCTCCTGCATGCCGAGGAAAGATTTCGGAACGCACGCGTCCCCGTCCGTCTGGGAAGAGGTGGAGCGAGGGAAAGCGACGTCTCCGGCGCTGGAGCCTAACACAAAAAACGGACGGGGTCACGCCCGGCGCGGCCAAGGGCAGGCCGGGGGGCCGGCCGTGGGTCGGGGCGGCCCTTCATGCCATCGCCATGCGCCCGGCTCAGGGCTTGCCGGGCTCCGGGCTCAGCAACTCGCGCTTGCCGGGCTTGTCCTTCCAGTCATCCGCATCGGCTGGCGGCTCGCCCTTGCGGGTGATGTTCGGCCAGGACTGGGCGTAGTTGCGATTCAGCTCGACCCAGGGGGTGGCCTTATCGTCGCTGTCCGGCAGGATCGCCTCGGCCGGGCATTCCGGCTCGCACACGCCGCAGTCGATGCACTCGTCGGGATGGATCACGAGCATGTTCTCGCCGACGTAGAAGCAGTCCACCGGACAGACTTCCACGCAGTCCATGTACTTGCACTTGATGCAATTTTCAGTGACGACGTAGGTCACAAAGACAGCTCCCGATGGCGGCGAAGAGCCTTAGGAATGGCCCTCCCGGCCCGGATTGTCCAGCCATCCGGCCCCTCATTCCGTGATTGAAATCTTCTCGTAGAGGCCCTGCGCCTCCTCCGCCGGGCCCCGGCGCTGGCCGAGGTCCAGCACGCGCCAGACATGCACCTCGCCATGGCGCGGGAAGGTGAGCACATCGCCCACCCGCACCCGTGCATGCGCCTTGGTCACGGGCTGGCGATTGAGCCGGAACCCGCCGGCCATGATCAGCGCGGCGCATTCCGCCTTGGACCGGGCCAGGCGCGCATGCCAGAGCCAGGCATCGAGACGCAGGAAGGGCGCGCCCCCCTCCATCTGTTACTTGAGCTTGAGCTTCATCAGCGCGGCGAAGGGGCTGTCCTCCACCTTGCTGGCGGGGCGGTCCTCATGGAAGGTCCGCGTCTCCGGCCCGCCGGGGCCACGGTCGCGGTCGCGGCCGCCCGGGCGCGGGCCATCGCGGGGGCCATCGCGGCGGGGGCCGTCGCGCTTCGGGCCATCCCGGCCGGGGCCACCCGAGGGCGCGCCATCCCGGCGGGGGCCATCCTTGCGGAAACCTTCGCGGCGGGGACCGTCGTTCCGGCCTTCGGGCCGCGGGCTGTTGTTGCGCCCTTCCGGGCGCGGGCCGCGGCCCTCCTGCGGGCTGGGGGCCTGCCCCTCGGCCGGTTGCCCCTCGGTCGCGGGGGCGGGAGCGCCAGGGCGCGGCCCGTTGCGGTTGCGATCGCGGCGGGGGCCATCCCGGCGGGGCGGGCGGTTCTCCGCACCCTCGGCGGGGGCCGCACCGTCGGCCGGGGCCTCGCGCTGCGGGCCGCGGCCGCGCTGCGGGCGGTTGTGGCGCGGCGCCTGGGCGGGGCGGGACCAGGCCACCATCGTCGGCAGCACGGGGCCTTCCATGCCCTCGGGCAGCGGCTCGGAGGGGATCAGGCGGAAGCCGAGCTCCGCCAGCACCGGCCCCAGCGCATCGCCCTTGATGCCGAAGCGGCCCAGGATCTCGGGCGGCAGCGGCGCCGGCGCGCGGCGCGTGAGGTAACCAAGCTCGGCCGCCACGCGCTCCGCCACGTCGAGGCGCAGCAGCACGGGGCCCGCCGGCACCCAGCCCATCATGGGCGCGAAGCCCGGCGGCCAGGATAGCGCCATCACGCCATCGCTCGGGATGGAGACCAGGCCGGGGGCGGGAAGCGCTGGCGTCGGCACCTCGTAGCTGAGCGCCCAGATCTGCGCGCGCAGCGCCATGGGGCGCGGCTTCAGCGCCTCGGGCACGTAGAGCGCGAAGCGGCCGGCGCGGATGCCGATGCCCTTCAGCTTGGTCCGCAGCTCCTGCCCGATATGGTTGCGCGTGTCGCCGGGCTTCAGGCCCAGCGTTTCGCGCAGCTGGAAGGCCGGGCCGCGCAGGGTGTTGTCCTCCGCCGCCTTGGCCTCGATCGCTGCGATGGCGGCGAGGTCCTTGGCGATGACGCTCTCGATCCAGCCGGCCAGGCGCGTGCGGATGCGTTCGCGCTGCGGGCCGTCGAGGAATTCGCTGTCCTTCACCTCGATCAGCGGCTTGCCCGGCTCGCTGCCCATCTTGAGGCGGGCGATCTCCGCACCCTCCCAGGTGATGCGGTGCTCGGCAGTCAGGCCGAAGCTGTCGGTCTTCGCGATGTCCAGCGCCGCGACACGGCGCGGGATTTCCTGCACCAGCGCACGGCGCGCGGCGCGCAGGATGAGCTTCTTCTCCTCCTCGCCGCCCTCGCCCAGCTCGGGCTGGAATTCGAAGCCGACGACGCGGCCGACCTTGTGGCCCTCGACCACCACCTCGCCCTGGCGCGTGACGGCGCTGAGGAGATCCTCCTCGGTGTTGTCGAGGCTGCGGATCAGGTGCGCCGCGCGGCGGTCCACGAAGCGCGCCGTCAGCCGCTCATGCAGCGCGTCGCTCACCGCATCCTCGGCGGCGCGGGCCGCCTCCTGCTGGGTGGCGGCATCGCGCACCCAATCGGCGCGTGCCGCGATATACGCCCAGACGCGAATGGCCGAGAGGCGGGACATCAGCGTGTCCAGGTCGCCCTCGATGCTGGTGCAGGTGGCGATCTGCGAGGCGATCCAGTCGGACGGGACATTCCCGTCCTCGCAGAGATGCGTGAAGAGCTTCGCGCAAAGCCGCGTGTGGGTATCATCCGCCAGCTTGCGGAAATCCGGCACCTGGCAGGTTTCCCACAGCAATTGCAGCCGCGACTTCGACGACGCCATGCGGCGGATCGCTTCCTCGCGCGCCAGCAGGCTCAGCGTGATGTGGTCCGTCGCGTCATGGCCCTTGGTCAGGCCGGGCTGCGGCGGGGCGGCGCCCAGGCTGTCCAGCAGGGCCTCGATGCCCCCGAAGTCGAGGTCGCTGTTGCGCCAGGCCAGCGCCTGGATGGGCTCGAAATGATGCCCCTCGATCTTCTCGACCATCTCCTCGGGCAAGGGCGGGCATTCGCCGGTCACGCCGAAGGTGCCGTCGCGCATGCCGCGGCCGGCGCGGCCGGCGATCTGCGCGGCCTCCTGCGGGGTCAGCTGGCGGGGCGCGTGGCCGTCGAACTTGTTGAGGCTGGCGAAGGCCACATGGTCCACATCCATGTTCAGCCCCATGCCGATGGCGTCCGTCGCCACGAGGAAATCCACCTCGCGGTCCTGGTACATCTTGACCTGGGCGTTGCGGGTGCGGGGCGAAAGGCGGCCCATCACCACGGCGCAACCACCACGGCGGCGGCGGATGGCCTCCGCGATGGCATAGACCTCGGCCGCCGAGAAGGCGACGACGGCGCTGCGCGGGGGCAGGCGCGTGAGCTTGGCGGGGCCGGCGTGTTCGAGCTTGGAAAGGCGCGGCCGCGTCTCGATCTCGACCTGCGGCACCAGGCGTTGCAGCAGCGGGCGGATGGTCTCGGCGCCCATGAACATGGTCTCGACCAGGCCGCGCGCATGCAGCAGCCGGTCGGTGAAGATGTGGCCGCGATCCGGGTCGGCGCAGAGCTGGATCTCGTCCACCGCCAGGAATTCGGCGCGGCGGTCGAGCGGCATGGCCTCGACCGTGCAGGCGAACCACTTGGCGTCGGGCGGGATGATCTTCTCCTCGCCGGTGATGAGGGCGACGTGTTTCTCGCCCTTCTGCGCCACCATCCGATCATAGTTTTCCCGCGCCAGGAGGCGCAGCGGGAAGCCGATGATCCCCGAGGAATGCGCGAGCATGCGCTCCATCGCGAGATGGGTCTTGCCCGTGTTGGTGGGGCCGAGGATGGCTTTGACGCGCGCTTCGAACATGCTGGCTTCCGACTGACGGCCCAGGAGAGGCGGGTGGGCCCGCAGGGTTATGAACCATGCGCCAATGATTGCAACGTGGGGCCCGTTGCAAAGCCGGGAGGGCCGGCGGAGATTGCGCGGCGTGACCGCCCCGCAAAGCTTCGCCCTGGTCTTCGGCGCGCAATTCGCCGCCTTCGGCGCCATGCTGCCCTTCCTGCCCGCCATCCTGGCCGAGGGCGGGCTCCGCGCCAGCGAGGTCGGCCTGGTGCTGGCCGCCGGCTCGCTGGTGCGGCTGGTGGCGGCACCGCTCAGTGGGCGCCTGGCCGATGCGGTGCCGGACATGCGCCGGCTGCTGGCCGTGGCGTCCCTGCTGGCGGCCGCTGCGGCGCTGGGCTTCGGCCTGGCCGCCGGCCTCGCCCTGCTGCTGGCGGTGCAGGTGCTGCACAGCATCGCCGCCGCCCCCATCGTGCCCCTCTCGGACGCGCTGGCGGTGGCGGCGGTGCGGCGGGGCGGCTTCGACTATGCGCGGGTCCGCTCGGTGGGCTCCATCACCTTCATGCTGGGCGCGCTGGCGGCGGGGCTCGCCGCGGAATGGGCGGGGCCGCGCATCGCGACCTGGATACTGGCCGCCGGGCTGCTGCTGACCGCCTGGGCCGCGTTGCGCCTGCCCGCACCCCCCACGCGCGAGGCCGCGGCAGCGCCGTCAGCCAGTCTCTGGGCGCCGCTGGCCGAGCCCGGCTTCCGCTGGGTGCTGCCTTTGGCCGCGCTGATCCAGGGCAGCCACGCCGTCTATTACGGCTTCTCGACCCTGCACTGGCAGGCGGCGGGGCTGAGCACGGGGTTCATCGGCCTGCTTTGGGCGCTGGGCGTGCTGGCGGAGATCGCGCTTTTCGTCTGGGGGCGGCCGGTGGTGGAGCGGCTGGGCGTCCGCGGCCTCGTCTTGCTCGCCGCCGGTGCGGGCGCGCTGCGCTGGGGGGTCACCGCCTTCACGGTGGAACCGGCCGTGCTGGTGGTGGTGAACCTGCTGCACGGCCTGACCTTCGGCGCCATGCACCTGGCCGCCATGCGCGCGCTGATGGGGCTGCCGGCGGGCCTGTCGGGCCGGGCGCAGACACTGCTCGCCTCGGCGGTCTCGGCCAGCACGGGCGGGCTGATGTGGGGCAGCGGCTGGCTCTATGGCGCGGTGGGCGGCCTCGCCTTCCTCGCCATGGCGGGGCTTTGCGCGATGGCCTTCGCCCTCGCGCTCAGGCGGTTCCCAGCGCCCCCTTCTGCAACGCATGCTCCAGCAGCGCCTCGATCTGGGTCGGATCATCCCAGCGCAGCGTGACGCTGACCACGCGCACCCGGCCCTGGAATTCCGGCGGAATCCGCACCCAGTCCTTGCGGGTGGTGACAGGAATGGCGCCCAGCCGCTCGGCCTGGGCCAGCAGCGCGGTCAGGTCGCCGGCGTCGAAGGGGTAGTGGTCGGCGAAGCTCTCGGTGCCCGCGACCACGGCGCCGCCCTGGCGCAGCGTGTTGAAGAATTTGCGCGGGCTCGCGATGCCGCAGAAGGCGAAGACGTTCTCGCCCGCCAACCCCGCCATTTCCGGGCCGGAGACGAGGTCGCCGCGCAGCACCGACAGGCTCTCCGGCAGCAACTCCAGCGCACCGGTCTCGTCGGGGCCGATCAGCACGGCGGCGTCGCAGCGGGCGGCGGCGGCGGCGACACTCTCGCGCAGCGGGCCGGCCGGGATCACATGGCCATTGCCGAAGCCGTAGCCGCCATCAATCGTCAGCAGGGAGAGCGTCTTGGCGAGCGTCGGGTTCTGCAGGCCGTCATCCATGACGATGGCGCCGGCACCCTCGGCCACGGCGCGCTGCGCGCCGGCCGCGCGGTCGGCACTGACCCAGGTGGGGGCCAGCGCCGCCAGCAGCAGCGCCTCATCGCCCACCGTCTCGCTCCCGTGGCGCCCGGGCTCGACCTGGACCGGACCCTTCACCGAGCCGCCATAGCCGCGCAGCAGGAAATGCGCGGGCGTGCCACGCGCCTGGATGCGGCTGCCGATATCCATGGCCAGCGTGGTCTTGCCGGCGCCACCGGCCGTGGCGCCGCCGCAGCAGATGACGGGCACCGGTGCCTGCCAGCCCGGGCGGGCCATGCGCCGCGCGGTAGCGGCCGCGTAGATGGCGGCCACGGGCGAGAGCAGCAGGGGCGCAATTCCCCCGCGGCGACCCCAGAAATCGGGCGCTCGAATGCTGATCTTCCAACCCTTCCCTTAACCTCGGCCCGCCTTGCCCATCAGGGCCAGCAGCGCCTCCGCCATCCGGCCTGGCAGCGCGGCATTGGCGGCAACCCATTCCCCGGCGGCTCGCGCCATGGCGGCCGTCGCTTCCGCTTGGATTAGCATATCCGCAACGGTCCCCGCCAGCGCGGCGGAATCGGGCAGCTGGCGGGCGCCCCTGGCCGCCAGCAGCCCGGCCGTCGCCTCGGCGAAATTCTGCATGTCGGGGCCAAAGACGATCGGGCAGCCGAGCCGCGCCGCCTCCAGCGGGTTCTGCCCGCCATGCGGCACCAGGCTGCCGCCGATGAAAGCGACATGCGCCACGCGATAGAGCAGCCCCATCTCGCCGATCGTGTCCGCCAGATAAACCGGCCCGGCATCGGGCAGCGCCCCCAGCGCCCGCCGGGGCCAGGGGCCAAGTGCCGCGCCCCGCTCCGGATGGCGGGGAGCGATGATGGTGAGCAGGTCCGGCCGGCTGTCCCGCAGCGCCTCGGCCGCCGCGAGGATCTGCGCCTCCTCGCCCGGATGGGTGCTGGCGGCGAGCAGCACGGGCCGCCCGCCGATGGCGGCCTGGAGCGCGGCCAGGGCGGCCTCATCCGCCGGCAGGGGAGGTGCCGCCAGCTTGAGGTCGCCCGGCGGTTCCAGCTCCCGCGCGCCCAAGGCCAGCAGCCGCGCCGCATCCTCGGCCGAGCGGGGCATGATGAGCTGGAAACGGCCGAGCAACTCCCGCGCGAAGCCGGGGGCCCAGCGCCCCCAGCGCCGGGCGGTGCGGGCGGAGATGCGCCCGTTCAGCAGCGCCAGCGGCATGCCGCGCGCCTGGATGGCGGCCAGCGTGTTGGGCCACAGCTCGCTCTCGACGAAGGCCACCGCATCCGGCCGCCAGCCCTCCAGGAAGCGCGCGACCCAGGCCGGCACGTCGAGCGGCGCGTAGCGATGCGTCACCCGCCCGATGAGCGCGGCGGGCAGGCGCTGCGGCAGCAGCCGCGCCGAGGTGACGGTGCCGGTGGTGACGAGGATGTTCAGCCCCGCGTCGCGCTCGGCCAGCGCCTCGATCAGCGGCAGGATGGAGAGGCTCTCGCCCACGCTCGCCGCGTGCAGCCAGATGAGGCGCCCGGCCGGCCGGGCGGCGCCATGACCCTCGCGCTCGGGCAGGCGGGCTTCCTCCTCCTTGACGCGGGCCACGCGGCGGTGGAGGTTCCAGCGCAGCGCGGGTGCCGCGAGGCTGGCCGCGATGTGCCAGGCGCCGCTCACCGGCGGGGCTTGCGGAGTGCCGCGTCGGCGGCGTCGCAGGCCGCATCGAGGGCGGCGGCGATGGCGGGCAGCGCTTCCTCCGGCGCGTCCCGCGCGACAGGAATGGCAGGGCCGGCGACGATGACGCCACGGCCGAAAGGCAGCGGGAATTCCATGCGATCCCAGGTGCCGAGGCCCACCGCGAAGGCGAAGCGCCCGGCGCAGGGCAGCACGGGCTTGCCGCTGAGTGCGGCCAGCTGCGCCACCCCCGGCGCAGGCTGCCGGCGCGGACCGCGGGGGCCATCGGGCGTGATCACCATCATCGCACCCGTGCGGATCAGCCGCGCCATCGAGAGCATGCCCACCGCGCCGCCCTTGGATGTGGAGGCATGGATCATGTTCAGGTCGAAGCGCTTCACCACATCGCCGATCAGCCGCCCGTCCCGGTGGCGGGAGACGAGCACATGCGCCGACGGGATGCCGGCCCGCGCCTTTCCGGTGCGCCAGAGATGCGGCATCGAGGGCAGGTTCTCATGCCAGAAGGCCGCGATGACGTTGCCATGCGCCGCAAAGGCGGCGTCAATCGCCTCGCCGCCGATGAGCGTCCAGCGCGTGGTCCGGTAGACCAGCGCGAGGTAGAGCCCCAGCAGATTCGCGGCGGCGGCCTGGAAGACCGGGTGGCGCGTCAGCCGGCGCAGCATGAATTCAACTCTGACATCTTCTGCGCGCCTCGCATGCCGGCGCGCGAGAGGCAAGGGCAGGCCCGGCTAAAGCGTCGTGAGCTGGTCCCGGAAGGCCTTGGCGCTGGCCGGCCAGGAGAAGCGCTCGGCCTCCGCGCGGGCCTGGGCGCGCGGCACCTCCAGCGCGGCCAGGCAGGCACGGCGCAGATCCTCATCCAGCACGCCGCCCGCGCCCACCACGTCGCGCGGGCCCATCACCGGGAAGGCAGCAACCGGCGTGCCGCTCGCCATCGCCTCCAGCAGGACCAGGCCGAAGGTGTCGGTGCGGGAGGGGAAGACCATGACATCGGCGCCGCGATAGGCGCGGGCCAGCTCCTCGCCCTGCCGCCAGCCGGCGAAATGCACCCCGGCATGGCGGGCCTGCAGCGCCGCGCGCTGTGGCCCGTCGCCCACCACCACCTTGCTGCCGGGCAGGTCAAGCGCGAGGAAGGCGGCGATGTTCTTCTCCACCGCGACACGCCCCGCATAGAGGAAGACGGGGCGCGGCAGCCCCGCCCAGGCCTGGGCGCAGGGGGTCGGCAGGCCCGGGCGGAACAATTCCAGGTCCACGCCACGCGTCCAGGGAAGAACGTGGCGGAAGCCGCGCCCGGTGAGTTCCTCGCGCAGGCTCGGCGTCGCGGCGAAGGTCCCGGCGCTGGCATTGTGGAAGCGGCGCAGCAGCGCCCAGGTGGCGCGCGGCGGAATGCCGGTGCGGGCGCTGAGATACTCGGCGAAGCGCGTGTGGAAGCTCGTCGTGAAGCGCCAGCCGCGCCGCATCGCGATGGCGCGCGCCGCCAGGCCGAGCGGCCCTTCCGTTGCGATATGCAGCGCGTCGGGGCGGAGCGCGTCCAGCATGCGGGCGAGGCGCGCGCGCGGCAGGACCGCGAGGCGGATCTCGGCATAGCCGGGCATGGCGAAGTTGGGGAAGCGGTCGGGGCCGACCACCTCCACCGTGTCACCCTGGGCGGTCAGCTCGGCCGAGACGCGTTCCAGCGTGCGCACCACGCCGTTGATCTGCGGGCGCCAGGCATCGGTGACGATGACGAGCTTCATCAGGCCGGCTGCACCGTGCGCAGCCGCTGCGGTGCACGCTGCAGGGCCGCCCAGTCGAGCAGCTCGAACCGGCCATCGGCATGCTCGACCAGGGCGGTGCAGCTTTCCACCCAGTCGCCGTCATTCATGTACATCACGCCGTTCACCATGCGCATCTCGGCATGGTGGATATGGCCGCAGATCACGCCATCCAGCCCGCGCCGCCGGGCTTCGCCAGCCAGCGCCGTCTCGAAGCGGTCAATCGCCTTCACCGCCTCCTTCACCTGGCGCTTGAGCCACTGCGACAGCGACCAGTAGGGGTAGCCCAGCTTGCGCCGCGCGAGGTTGAACCAGCGGTTCAGCACCAATGCGGTGTCATAGGCCCAGTCGCCGAGATAGGCGAGGAACTTGGCGTAGCGGATGACGCCGTCGAATTCATCGCCATGGATGACGAGGAAACGCCTTCCATCGGCGCCCTCATGCACCGCCTCGCGCCGCAGCTTCACGCCGGCGATCTCGAGGCCGAGCCATTCGCGGAACATCTCATCGTGATTGCCGGGGATGTAGGTGACGGCGGTGCCCCGTTCCGCGTGGTCGAGCACGGCGCGCATCACCGCATCGAACTCCGCATGCCAGTACCAGGCCTTGCGCAGGCGCCAGCCGTCAATGACGTCGCCCACCAGATAGAGCTGTTCGCATTCGACGCGCGCCAGGAAGTCCAGCAGCATGTCCGAGCGCGCGCCCCGGGTGCCGAGATGGATGTCCGAGACGAAGACGCTGCGGACCCGGATCTTCTGGTCACGTGGCGGCATCAGGGATGCTCCGTGCTGTGCATAACTTGGCAAATGAGTTGAAAAGCCGAGGGTTGCACGTGAACCTTCCATGACCCCCGCGCCCTGCGCATGTCTTTGTGCCGCCATGGAAACGACCACGAATCGTCAAGGATGCGGTGCTATCCGCCGCATTTCATGCGCGTGATCTTCAATCCCGCCGCCGGTTCGCGCCGGCGGCGCCGACTGGCACGGGCGATGGCCGTGCTCGGCCCCGCGGCAGAGCTGGCCGAGACCCGCGGACCCGGCGATGCGCGACGCCTCGCTGCCGAGGCAGCGGCCCGCGGCGTGGCCTGCGTGGTCGCGGCCGGCGGCGACGGCACCATCGCCGAAGTCGCGGCGGGGCTGATGGGCAGCGAGACCGCCCTCGGCATCCTGCCCTTCGGCACGGCCAATGTGCTGGCCCTGGAACTCGGCCTGCCGCGCGATGCGGAGGCGGCCGCTCAGGTGATCGCGGCGGGGCACCTGCGGGCGATCCATCCGGGCTCGGCCGGGGGGCACGTCTTCGTGCAGATGCTGGGGGCGGGCTTCGACGCCGCCGTGGTGCATCACCTGCCGCCGGGGCTGAAGCGCCGCATCGGCAAGGCCGCCTATGTCTGGCAGAGCGGCCGCGAGTTGCTGAGGCCTGCCTTGCCGCCCCTGCGCTTCGCCGCCGATGACGGCCCCTTCGAAGCGGCCACGGGCCTGATCGTGACCAAGGGGCAGCTCTATGCCGGGCCGCATCTGGTCGCACCCGCCGCCTCGCCGTTGCAGCCCGGCTTCACCCTGGTGATCCAACGCGGGCCGGCACGGCTCGGCGCCTTGCTGGCCGGGGCGGCGCTGCCGTTCGGCCTCATGCATCGCCTGCCCTTCATCGAGCTGCGGCGCTGCGCCCGCGTCCGGTTGGAAGGTGCCGGCGTGCCGACGCAATGCGATGGCGATCGCGGCCCGGACCTGCCGCTCACCATCACCGATGCGGCGCGGCCGCTGCATGTCCTGCTGCCGTGACGGGCTTCCCCGATCGCGCCCCGCGTGGTGGCATGGCGCGAATCGAGGAGGATTTTCCATGACCATCGGCTTTCGCATCCACCCCATCGCCGCGCGCGTGGCGCCCGCCATCATCCAGCGCGCGGCCAAGGTGCCGGCGGCCAATATCGGCGATGTGATGAACCGCCTGCAGTCGCTCAGCGGCACCTTCCATTCCTATGGCGGGCGCAAGCGCCTGGTGGGCCCGGCCTTCACCGTGAAGGCACGCTCGGGCGACAACCTGCTGCTGCACCGCGCGGTGGACATGGCGAACCCCGGCGACATCATTGTCTGCGACGGCAATGGTGATCTTTCGGTGGCGCTGATGGGCGACCTGATGCTGGGCCATGCCACCAAGCGCGGTGTGGCCGGCGTGGTGCTGGATGGCGCGGTGCGGGACGTGGCGTCGCTCGCCAAGATGGACCTCGGCGTCTGGGCGCGCGGCCACACGCCGGCCGGCCCCTGGAAGGAAGGACCGGGCGAGATCGGCACGCCGATCTCCTGCGGCGGCCAGGTGGTGATGCCGGGCGACCTCATCTGCTGCGACGAGGATGGCGTGGTGGTGGTGCCGATGGAGGAGGCGGAAGCGGTGATCGCGGCAGCCGAGGCGCACCAGGCCAAGGAGATCAAGGCCGAGCAGGACATCCAGGCCGGCACTTGGCCGCGCGACTGGGTCATCGCCAGCCTGCGGGAGAAGGGCTGCGAGGGGGCGTAAAGACCCCCTACCGCGCGGTGGCGGCCAGCCAGCCGCCCCCCGCGACCAAGGCGAGGGCGAGGGCCACATTCCAGGTGAAGGCCCCCGCGCCGGCCGCGATCAGCAACAGCGTCGAGGCCACCGGCACGCCATAGGCGAGCGTGCCGAGCAGGCGCGGATCGCCACGCTTCATGCCGAGATCCCAGAGGAAGAATGCGGCGCCCACGGGGCCGAGGCCGAGCAGCAGCGCCGCCAGCGCCTGCCGCGCATCGGGCATCACGCTCGGCTCAAAGACCAGATGCGCCAGCAGCGCCAGCACCGCCGAGCCCGCGCAGAACCCCGCCACCGCGCCGGTCGGCACCCGTGACAACCGCCGCGCCGTGACCGAATAGAGCGCCCAGACAAAGGCGCAGCCGATGGCGCAAAGGAAGCCGAACCAGGCCTCGGCCGGGAAGCGTGCACCACCACCCAGCAGCAGCGCGCAACCCGCAAAGCCGAGCGCCACGCCGCCCAGCCGCCGCGGCCCCAGCCGCATTCCGAGGATCGGCGCCGAGAGCAGCACGATCAGCAGCGGCCAGAGATAGTTCAGCAGATTGGCCTCCACCGCCGGCGCATAGGCGAGGGCCGCGAAATACAGCGCGTGATAGCCGAACAAGCCCCCCACGCCATGCGCCCAGACGAGCGGCGGCTGCCGCAGCGCGCCCAGCTCGCCCCGCCTGGCAACGACGCCGAGGCCCGTCACCGCCGCGACGAAGAAGCTCATCGCCGTCAGTTGCAAAGGCGGCAGCCCCGCCGCCAGCTTGGAGAGCAGCGCAAGAAAGGCCCAGAGCAGCAGCGCGAAAACACCAGCCAGATTGGGACCAGCGAGCGTGGCATTCACTGGAATTGCGGATCCACCGGCACGCGCAGCGCCTCCGCCAGGCGGTTGGTCTCGGCTGCCATGGCGATCACGGCGAGCAATTCGCCATGCATCGCGTCATCCATGCCCTTGGCCCGCGCGGCGGCGGTGTGCGAGGCGACGCAGTAGTTGCAGCCCGCGGTGGCACTGACGGCAAGGTAGAGCATCTCCTTCACCAGCGGGTCGAGCGCACCGGGCGCCATCACCTGCTTCAGGTTTTCCCACACCCGCGCGAGCGTCGGCGGATGCACCGCCAGCGCCTTCCAGAAGTTGTTGACGTCAGGCACGCCGCGCAGCGCCTTGATGTCGTCGAAGACGGTGCGCACCTCGGGGGGCGCGTCCGCGTATTCGATCAGCCTGCTCATTCGGGTTTCGGCAAAGGCTTGTAGGGCAAGGGCGCGAAGCGCGTCGGGAAGAAGCGCATCTTCTGCCAGACCCCCGCGGTCACATAGGGATCATCGGCCCACCAGGCGCGGGCCTCCTCCTCCGTCGGGTGGCGGGTGATGGCGATGGAGCCCAGCATCTCGCCCTTGGCGCCGAGCAGCACCCCGCCGCAGGCCAGCACGCCCTCTTCGGCGTAGCGCATCACGCGCTCCATATGCGGCTGGCGCACGGCCATCCGCCGCTCCACGCTGTTCTCGGCATCCTCGGCGATCACCACGCAATGCGTCATGCCGGCGGGCGTCGGGCCGGAAGGGAGCGGCTGGTAATGCATGGGCGCGATGCGATAGGGCCGCATCTGGTAGCTGAGCCAGACGCCCTCCCGCGCGAAGGGCTCCTCCAGCAGGTATTCGCGGGCCCCCACCTCATCCTCGTCGTTCAGGATCATGATGGAGCCGGCCGCCGTGCCATCGGCGCGGAACAGCGGCACGGCCAAATGCAGCCGCCCGGCCGCGACCCAGCGGGTGATCACTTCCAGGTGGCGGTCGCGCACGGCCGCGCGGCGCGCGGGCGCCTCGGCATCCTCGCCATCCCAGCCCAAGATCACATAGCCCATGGCCTGACTCCCTTCCCTGATCCGCGCCCGATGGTTGCGGCTCGCGCGCAATCCCGCAATGGGGGTGCCGGGTTCACAACCGCGCCGAAGCCGGGCACAACCGCCCGCCTCGCCCAAGCTGGCGGGGCGAGCTTCAGGGGCCTGAGGAATGTCTCTCCGCTGGGACGTGGTGCTGGCCATCCTCGGCATGGCACTCGCCACCTACCTGCTGCGCGCGGGCGGCTATGCCCTGCTGCGCGCCTTCCGCCCTCCGCCCTTCGTGACCTCCATGCTCGGCCACATGCCCGGGTGCATCTTCGTGGCCTTCGTGACGCCCGCCCTGGTGACGGGCGGCTGGCCGAGCCTGCTGGCGGCGGCCGCCGTCACCGGCATCATGATCGGCACGCGCAGCTACATGCTGGCGATCCTGGGCGGTGTCGCCGTCATCTGGCTGTCGCGGCTGGCGTAGGCATCACGGGCTGGGCCGCCGCCTTCACCGCGGCGAAGAGCGGGATGCCGGCCGCGTCGCAATGCTGCTTCACGCGGCGGTTCAGCTCGCGCCCCACGGCCCAGCGGCGGGCAGGCGGCGTCATCACGCGCGCGCGCAGGATCACGCCCGCATCGCCCATCTTGTCCACGCCCAGCACCTCGAGCGGGGCGAGCAATTGCGGCGCCCAGGCCTCGTCCTCGCGCATGCTCTCGCCCACCTGGCGCAGCATCATCACCGCCTCGTCCGTGTCCGCCCCGTAGTCCAACGCGAGGTCGAGCACGGCATAGCCGAAATCGCGCGTCTGGTTCGTCACCGTCGTCACCGCGCTGAAGGGCACGATATGGACCGAGCCGTCCAGCGCGCGCAGCCGGATGGAACGGATGGACAGCTCCTCCACCGTGCCGGAGAGGCCACCCACCGTGACGGTGTCGCCCACCGCCACCGCATCCTCCAGCAGCAGGAAGACGCCGGTGATCACGTCCCGCACCAGCGTCTGGCTGCCGAAGCCGACGGCGAGGCCCAGCACGCCCGCACCGGCCAGCAGGGGCGCCACGTTGATGCCGATCTCGGTGAGCAGGGTGAGGCCGACGATCACCATCAGCAGCGCGCCCAGTGCCGTGCGCAGCATGGGCAGCAGCGTCCGCACCCGGGCCGAGCGCGCGGCCGAGCCATCCTTGGGCAGGCGCGCCAGGTGCCGCTGGATGGCGGCATTCGCCCCCTCCCAGATCAGCAGCGCGACCACGACGGTGATGGCAATGCTGCTGGCGCCCGAGACCAGCCGCCCGCCCCAGCGCCCGGTGCCGAACCAGGAGAGCGAGCCGAGACCCCAGACCTCCAGCAGCAGCACGAGGCCGGCGGCCGTGATGATGGCCGAGACCAGCGTGCGCATGGCGGGGAGGTAGCGGTTGGCGCGCTGCTCCAGCCCCGGAAAGCGCACCGCGAGCTCGGCGCTGATGCGGAACAGCCGGTCGAGCAGGCGGCGCACGCCCTCATCCAGCAGCTTCGCACCGACGATGATGGCAATGGTGGAGAGCGAGGCCTCGGCCAGGCGCTCGAAGCCGCGATCAATCTCGAGCGCCCAGACCGTCCAGGCGGCGAGCAGCCAGAGGATGATCATCACATGCCAGGCCTCGGCCAGGCGCGAGCGGGCGGCGCGCATGAAGGCGCGGCTGCGCGTCGGCCGGTCGCCCTCGGCGAGGTCGGGCGCATCGAGCAGGGCGGCGACGGCGGCGCGATTCTGCAGGACGATCTGCGCGACCAGCAGCGAAAGCACCAGCAGGCCGAGGCGCCAGACGCTCTCATAGGCCCCTTGCGGCAGCCCGAAGAGCATCGCGACCTCGGCCGTCGCGTAGAAGGTGACGCCGGTGAAGGCGAGGCGACGGATCCAGAGCGTGGCATAGGCCGCCGTCTCATCGTCGCAGCGGATCAGCCGGAGCCGCGTGAGGCCGGGCGCGAAGATCAGGCGCCCCGCCGCCATCACCGCGCGGGCCGCCATGTAGGCGAAGGTCACCGCCTCCATCACCAGGCGGTTGGAGGGCCAGATGGAAAAAGTGCCGATGATGGCGAGCGCCGTCGCGCCGAAGCCCAGGATCGGCACGAGGTCGAGCCCGAGATGGCCGAGCATGTAGGGCAGCCGTCGCAGCCCCTGCATCCGCCCCTGCACCGCCATGCCGCGGTTTTCCAGCCAGGTGTTGGGCCGCTTCATGAGGAGGCGCAGCAGCCGCTCCGTCACCATGCCGGCGGCGAGCACCACAACCAGCTTCCAGCCCAGCGCCCAGACCTGGGCCTGCAGCCCCTCCTCCGTCAAAAGCCGCTCGAACCAGTCGCGGATCAGGGTCAGCTCGGCCGCGGCGGAGAGCGTGGTCCAGGCATGGACCAGGAACTGGCCGATGCGGCTCGCGATGCCGACGACGATGTCGGCCGGGGCGGAGATGACCTCCTCCGGCGTGGGCGCCGCGGCATCGGGCGCGGGGGCGGCCCCAGTCGTGGCCTCCAGCGCGCGGATCAGGGCGCCGCGGCGTGCCTCGTCGCGCAGGATGTCGAGCAGGGCGGCGAGCTCGGGCGGAGGGGCGGGCGTGCCCGCCGGCGCGGCTGTCGCGGGCTGGGGGGGTGCGGGCTGCGGTGTCGCGGCTGGTGGAGTCGCAACCGGGGGTGTCGCGGCCGGGGGGGTCGCAGGCTGGGGTGTGGCGGCGGGGGTGGCGCTGCGCGGCGCGGCCGTTGGCGCGGCTTGGCCACCCGCTGGCCCCCCCGTCTGGGCAAGCGCCAGGGGCGAGAGCAGGAGGAGCAACAAGGGAAGGGCGCGAAGCAGCATGGCGCCTGCTTTCCGCGCAGATGTCCCTGGGGTCAAGTTGCCTCGCCGCGGCGCAGCATGCACCATCCTGGAATTCATGCGCGCATCGCCCTCCATCTGGCTCATCATGTTGGCCCTTCTGGGCACCCATATGGCGGGCATGGGCGCCTTCCTGACGGTGCCCGTGCTGGCGCCCGCCATCGCGGCGGAGACCGGGCTTTCCGCCAGCCTCGCCGGCATCCACACCGCGCTGGTCTATGCCGGGGCGCTCTTCTCGGGGCCCATCACCCAGGGCCTGCTGGCGCGGCATGGCGGCGTCCGGGTCTGCCAGGGGGCGCTGGTGGTGGTGGCGGCCGGCATCGCGCTGGCGGCACTCGGGCACCCGGTGGCGCTGGCGCTTTCCGCCCTGCTGGCCGGCCTCGGCCACGGGCCCATCACGCCGGCGGGCAGCCACCTGCTGGCCCCGCGCACGCCGCCGCGCATCCGCAGCCTGGTCTTCGGCCTCAAGCAATGCGGCGTGCCGGCGGGTGCGATGCTGGTGGCCGCCGTCGCGCCCATCCTCGCGATCCATCACGGATGGCGCGCGGCGGTGCTCGCCATGGCCGCCTTCTCCCTGCTCCTGGCGCTGTCCCTGCAACCGCTGCGCGCGGCCCTCGACACCGACCGCGCGGGGCCGGGCGGCGCGCCGCTCCGCCCCTGGCAGGACGCGAAGTCGAGCCTCTCCATCCTGCGCGACGATGCGCGCATCCGGGCACTCACCTTCGCCGCCTCCAGCTACGGCATCGCGCAATTCTGCTTCGGCTCCTTCTTCGTGGTCTGGCAGGTGCAGGTGATGGGGGCGGGGCTGGAGCAGGCCGGCCTGATGCTGGCGCTCGCGCAGGGCAGCGGCGTGGCCGGCCGCATCGCCTGGGCGCTGATCGCCGACCGGATCGGCGCCCTGCCGGTCCTGCTGGCGCTCGGCCTGGGCATCGGCGGCGCCTGCGGGCTGCTGGCGCTGGCCGGGCCGGGCTGGCCCTCGCTGATCCTGGCGGTGGTCGCGGTGGCCATGGGCGCCTCGGCCGTCGGCTGGAACGGCGTGATGCTGAGCGAGGTGGCGCGCGTGGCCCCCGCCGGCCGGGTGGGGGCGGCGACGGCCGCGCTGGGCTTCGTCTTCGCGGGGGTCATGATCGTGGCGCCCACGCTGTTCTCGGCGCTGGTGCTCACCACGGGCGGCTTCTCGCTCGGCTTCGCCCTGTGCGGCGTGGCGGGGGTGGCGGGTGCTGCGGCGCTGGCCCGGTTGCGCTTCGCGCGGCCCGCCCCATGATGGGTCGATGCAGACCTTCCTCACCATCCTCGTCGCCCTCGCCATGCTGGCGACGCTGGGCGTCCTCTTCGCCGGGCTGATCGGCATGGCGCGCGGCGCGAGCCCCGCCTCCTCGCAGAAGCTGATGCGCTATCGCGTGTTGTTGCAGGGTGCCGCGCTGCTGCTCTTCGCGCTGCTCATGCTCAGCCTGAAGAACTAGGCACGCCACACCGGATGACACTCTCGTAACGCCGAGGCCCTTGGCATCGGATGCTCGCGACACCTAGGCTGCCTGCTGCATCGCAGCAGGAGATCCGAATGGCGCGTCGATCCATGGGCCGGTGGCTGGCCTTCCTTCTCCTCTGTGGCATCGCGCTGCCGGCCGCATCGCCCCGCGCGCAGACCCTGACCGCGGTGCTGGAAGCCGAGGTCGTCACCCTCGATCCGCATTTCACCACCGCCTATATCAGCCGCACCTTCGGCTACATGGTCTTCGACACGCTCTTCGGCATGGACCGCTCGGGCACGCCCCGGCCACAGATGGTGGAAAGCTGGACCACTTCGCCCGATGGGCTCACCTGGCGCTTCACCCTGCGCGAGGGCCTCCTCTGGCATGATGGCACGCCCGTCACGGCCGCCGATTGCGTCGCCTCGATCCGCCGCTGGGGCCCGCGCAGCGCGCTCGGCACGCGCCTCCTGGCCGCCACCGCCAGCATCGAGGCGAATGACGCGCGCAGCTTCACCCTGACGCTGAAGGAGCCCTATGGCCTGGTGCTGGAGACGCTCGGCACCGCGGCCTCGCCCGGCCCCTTCATGCTGCCGGAGCGCCTGGCCCGCACGCCCGGCGCCGAGCGCATCACGGAGATCATCGGCTCCGGCCCCTTCATGTATCGCCGCGAGGACCACCGCACGGGCGACCGCATGCTGCTGCGCCGCAACCCCCGCTACAATTCGCGGCCCGAGCCCAATGACCTCTTCGCCGGCGGCAAGCCCGTGCGGATCGAGGCGCTGGAACTGCGCGTGGTGCCGGACGGCCTGACCGCCGCCAACGCCATCCAGGCGGGCGAGGTGGACTACATGCAGTACGCCCCCTTCGACCTGCTGCCGCGCCTGGAGCGGGACCGCCGGGTGCGCGTGCTGGGCTTCACCGGCCTCGACACCTTCACCGGCCATTACCGCACCAATGCGGCGAGTGGCCCCTTCTCGGACCCCGCCATCCGCCGCGTGCTGCTGCGCCTCGTGGACCAGGCCGAGGTGATGGCGGCCTTCGGCCTTTCCTCCCAATACCAGCGCACCTGCGCCGCCATCTTCGTCTGCGGCGGACCCTATGAGACCACGGTCGGCAGCGAGGTGACGCGCGATCCCTCGATCGAAGCCGCGCGCACCGCGCTGCGAGCCACCAGCTATAATGGCGAGCCGGTGATCGTGATGGTGGCCAATGACCTGGAGGCGGCGCGCATCTCGTCGGAGGTGCTGGCCAACCGCATGCGCCAGGCCGGCTTCAACGTGGACATGCAGGTGATGGACTGGGCCTCGCTGCTCGCCCGCCGCACGCGGCGCGACGGCTGGCATGTGTTCGGCGTGCATGCCATCGGGATCGACCTGCAATCGCCCATCACCAACCCCTTCGTGGCCTTCACCTGCACCGGCATCCCGGCCAGCGGCTATCACTGCAATGAGCGGCTGACGGCGATGTTCGACGCCTTCACCAAGGCCCCCGACCAGGCCGCCCGCATGCGCCTGATCGAGGAGATGCAGACGCTGATCTACAACGAGGTGATCACCCTGCCCTGGGGCCAGTTCGCCCAGCCGGCGCTGCACCGGGCGAACCTGCGCAACCTCGTGCCCTCCGCCATTCCCGTCTTCTGGAACGTCGAGAAGTAAGCGCGATGTATGACGTGATCGTGGTCGGCGCCGGTTCCGCGGGCGCCCCTTTGGCCGCGCGGCTTTCCGAGGATGGGCACAGGCGCGTGCTGCTGCTGGAAGCCGGGCGCGACTGGCGCTCGGCGGACGCGCCGCATGCCCTGCGCAGCGCCAACATCATCCCGTTCATGCATGACCCCACGCACCAGGCCCAATGGCAATGGCCCGGCCTGATGACGCGCCGCACCGCCGCCCAGGCGCCGAAATTCTACTGGCGCGGCAAGGCGATGGGCGGCTCGTCGGCCGTCAACGCGCAGATCGCCATCCGCGGCGTCCCCGCCGCCTTCGACGCCTGGGCCGAGGCCGGCTGCGAAGGCTGGGCGGCGAGCGACGTGCTGCCCCTCTACGACGCCATCGAGGATGATGCGGATACCGGCGTGGCGCCGGGCATCCGCCAGGGCGGGCCGCTGCCCGTCTTCCGCATGCCGCTGGACCAATGGGGGGCGGTGGATCTCGGCCTGCGCGATGCGGCACTCGCTGCCGGCTACCCCTGGAAGCCCGATTTGAACGCGCCCGAGGGCGAAGGGATTTCCTGCAACCCGATCAATCTGCGAGGCGGCCTGCGCGTCACCACCAATGACGGCTACCTGGAACCCGCCCGCGGCCGGCCCAACCTTACCATCCGCGGCGGCGCGCTGGTGGATCGCATCCTCTTCGAGGGGAACCGGGCGCGGGCCGTGCGCGTGCGCTTCGGCGATGTCTGGGAGGAGATCGCGGGCGCCGAGATCGTGCTTTGCGCCGGCGCCATCCACAGCCCGACCATCCTGATGCGCTCCGGCCTCGGCCCCGCCGCGGCCCTCCAGGCGCTCGGCATCGCCGTGCAGCAGGACTTGCCGCATGTCGGGCAGAACCTGATGGACCACCCCATCCTGCGCGCCAGCATGGCGCTCAAGCCGGAGTTCCGCGCCGAGGGCGCCGATGCCCGCCACACCAATTGCTGCCTCACCTATAGCAGCCGCCTCGGCGGCGGCGGCGAGCGGGACATGATCATGATCGCCTACAACCATCGCGGCCTCGGCGAGGGCGCAGCACCCGCGCCCGGCGGTGCGGTGGGCATCGCCCTCTACGACGCCTTCTCGCGCGGGGAACTCCGCCTGACCTCCGCCGACCCCGAGGCCCAGCCGGAGGTGGATGAAAACATGCTGGCCGATCCGCGTGACCGGCTGCGCCTGCGCGACGGCGTGCGGCGCCTGGCCCGCCTCACCGCGCTCGACCCGCTGGCGCATCTCGCCGAGAGCATCACCTTCGGCGAAAGCGGCCTCTCCATGCCCGCAGCCGCAGCCCTGCCGGATGACGAGCTCGACGCCATCATGCTGGCCGAGGCGAGCGACATCCAGCACGCCGCCGGCACCTGCCGGATGACTGCGCATGAGGACCCGCGCGGCGTGGTGGACCCCGACCTCCGCGTGCGCGGCGTCACAGGGCTGCGCGTGGCCGATGCCTCGATCATGCCGACGGATTGCCGCGCCAACCTGCACTTCACCTGCGTGATGATCGGCGAGAACCTGGCGCGGCGGATGCGGGCGGAAGGGTAACCTAGGCCCCCGCCTCGCGCGTCAGCACCGGGCGCGGGCCGGGGGTCAGGCGAACGCGCTGGCCCGGCCGCAGCCAGGCCTCGGCCGGCTGGATCAGCGTCACGTCGCGGTTGCCGCGTTCGAGGCGGACCACGACCTCCACGGCGTTCGCCTCCGGGCTGCCGGCGCCGCGCGCCGCCCCCACGACCTGGGAGACCAGGCGCAGCCGCGGCTCGCCCGGGGCGGTCGGCGGCAGCGGGCGCAGGCCCAGAATGGTGCCGCGTTCGAAGGCGGGTTCCACCACCGCCTCGACCGGCGCCGCGGGATCGGGCGTCGCGCCGCCGCAGCCGGCCAAGGCCGGGGCCAGGGCGAGGGGAAGAAGCAGGAACCATCGCAGGTGTCGCATGCGACCCTTGTAGAGCATGCGGGGCCTGCGCGAAATCACCGGGGATGCCCCTGAATCACGTGCTGAATCACGTGGTGGATCATGCTGAATCATTCGCGCCCCGCCGGGCCTGCCACAGGAATGACGTCTTTGCTTGATTTGAAGGAGTGGCTGGCGTTATGAGTCCCCCGTCCCCGGTCGTCTTGTCACAGGGACATTCGCTGCTGCGTTCCGCGCCATGGGGGTGGTTCGGGGCATTTGTCCGGCGGTGAAGCAAGGGGGAGTTTCCACAGGATGGCCCAGTCGTTTTTGGGGCGCAGCAAGGCGTTGAGCCGGCCCTTGGCCGCAGTCTCGGTCCTTTGTCTTCTGGCCGCCTGCGCGCAGACGCCCACCGCGCCCACCCGCTCCGCCAGCGTCACGCGCGGCAGCTATGACCCGCCGGGCCCGCCCAGCGATCCCTGGGGCCCCTGGATCCGCGAGGCCTCCCGCCGCTTCGACGTGCCCGAGCGCTGGATCCGTGAAGTCATGCGCCAGGAATCCGGCGGCCGTGCCGGCGCCACCTCGCCCGTCGGCGCCATGGGGCTGATGCAGGTCATGCCCGGCACCTACCGTGAATTGCAGCGCCGCCACGACCTCGGCGACGATCCCTATCACCCCTACGACAATCTGATGGCCGGCACCGCCTATGTCCGTCAGATGTATGAGCTCTACGGCTCGCCCGCCTTTCTGGCCGCCTACAATGCCGGCCCGCGCCGCCTGGAGAACTACCTCTACAACAACCAGGGCCTGCCGGCGGAGACGCGGAACTACGTCGCCCGCGTCGGGCCCCGCATCATCACCAGCAGCCCGGTCCGCCGCGCGCCACCCGAAATCTATGCCGCGGGCGAGATCCCGCTGAACGTCCCGCAGGGCCCGCGCCGGATGGACGCCGCGACCCGCACGGCGCTGGCCGAGCAGCGTGCGATCCGCGAGCAGAACGCCCAGTACGCAGCCCTGCCCCCGGCCGAGCCCAGCGCGGCGCCAGTGCGCATGGCGTCGGCCGCCCCGGCGCCGCGCGTCACCGCCAGCGGCGGCAGCTTCATTGCCCGTGGCGGGGTGGTGGCGATGGAGCCGATCGCCGATGGCTCGACGCCCGAAGGCGCCGCCCGCCTGGCCGAGGCCGCCGGCCGCAGCACCTCCGCCGAGGGCGAGCCGATGGCGGATGGCCGCATCATCGTGGCCCGCATGGACCCGATCCCCGATGGTTCGACGCCCGAAGGCGCGGCCCGGTTGGCCGAGAGCCAGGGCCGGCGCGAGCCGCAGCCGCTCACCGTCGCCAGCCGGGCGCCCCTCGCGGCGCAGCCATTGGCCCAGCCTGCGCGCAGCTTCGGCCTGATCAGCACGGCGCAGGCCGGCACGCTGCCCGCTGGCTTCCGGCCCGGCGCCGCCCCCGCCTCGCCGGGTGGCTGGGGCGTCCAGGTCGGTGCCTTCAGCTCGCCCGAGCTGGCACGCCAGGCGGCCCAGGCGGCGCAGGGCAGCATCGGTGGCCGCGTGCAGGTGACGCCAGTGCAGGTGGGCCGTGGCACGCTGTTCCGGGCCCGCATCACCGGGCTGTCGCAGGCCAGCGCCCAGCAGGCCTGCGACCGGCTGCGCAGCCGCAGCGGCTGCAACACGCTGGCACCAGGCTCGATCTAAGGGTTGTGTGAGGGGCGCTCAGCGCCCCTCATGCGCCAGCCGGAACGGGCTGGCCGGGTAGGTGCCCAGCACCTTCAGCTCGCGCGAGAAGTAGCGCAGCTCCTCCAGCGCGCGGAACAGCCCGGGCTCATCCGGGTGGCCATCCACGTCGCAGAGGAATTGCGTGGCGGTGAAGGCGCCGTCGAGCATGTAGCTCTCGAGCTTCGTCATGTTCACGCCATTGGTGGCAAAGCCGCCCAGCGCCTTGTAAAGCGCGGCCGGCATGTTGCGCACGCGGAAGACGAAGGTCGTCACCGGATGCGGCACCTCGTTCGCTGGCGGCAGCTTGCGCTCGCGAGACATGACGTAGAAGCGCGTGGTGTTGTGCGAGGCGTCCTCGACATTGCGGCGCAGGATCTCCAGGCCATAGACCTCGGCCGCCAGTTCGCTCGCGACCGCCGCGTCCTCGAAGGTGCCCTCACGGGCGATGATCTCGGCCGCACCTGCCGTATCGGCCTGGATGACGGGGGTGAGCGACAGCTCCTTGATGACCTTCAGCACTTGGCCGAGCGCCATCGGGTGGCTATGCGCGCGGCGGATGCCCTCCAGCTTGGCGCCGGGGCGAGCCAGCAGGCAGTGCTCCACCCGCTCGAAATGCTCGCCGATCACGGAGAGGCCGGATTCCGGCAGCAGGCGATGGATGTCCGGCACGCGTCCGGCCAGGCTGTTCTCGCAAGGCAGCATGGCGAGGTCCGCCCGCCCGTCCCGCACGGCCGCCATCGCCGCCTCGAAGCTCGGGCAGGGCAGCGTGGTCCAGCCGGGATAGGCGTGGCGGCAGGCGAGGTCGGAATAGGCGCCAGGAACCCCCTGGAAGGCGATGATCTGGTTCATGTGTTTCCCAAGAGATGGCGGGCCCGTTCGAGATCCTCGGGCGTGTCCACGCCGAAGGGGCCATGTTCGACGCGCGCGGCACCGATCCGCATGCCGGCCTCCAGCGCGCGCAGCTGCTCCAGCTTCTCGCGCCGTTCGAGCGGTGATTCCGGCAGGCGCACGAAGCGATCCAGCGCCGCCCGCCGATAGGCATAGACGCCGATATGGTGCCAGCGCGGCCCCTCCCCCCAGGGGATCGGGTTGCGGCTGAAATAGAGGGCGGGCGCAACCTCGGCCCCCTCCGGGAAGGCGCAGGCGGCCTTCACAAAGGAGGCGGTGTTGGCCTCGCGCTCATCGGCGATGGGGCAGACCAGCGTGCCGATCTCCGCCGCCTTGTCGCCGAGCGGCTTCAGCACGGACCAGAGAAGGTTCGGCTCCAGCGTCGGGAAATCGCCCTGCAAATTCACCACGATGTCATGAGCGCCGAAGGGGTCGAGCTGGGCGAGCGCCCGGTGGATGCGGTCCGTGCCGCTGGGGACGTCATCCGCCACCAGCACGGCGCGGCCGCCCGCCGCCTCCACCGCCGCCACGATCTCGGGCTCGCCCGCTGCGACGGCGACGGGGCCGATCCCCGCCTCCCGCGCGCGTTCCAGCACATGAACGATCATCGGCCGGCCGGCGATCTCGGCCAGCGGCTTGCCGGGCAGGCGGGTCGCCGCCATGCGGGCGGGGATGATGATGATGGGGTTCACGCTGAATTCCGTGGGTGAAACAAGGGCCGGGGACGGTTGATGCGGCGCAGCACCGCCTGTATGGAAGTCTACGAATAAGTCAGGGGACGGCATCGCGCAAACAGCGCCAAAGCCGCCCGGTCGTTGAGAAGGGTCTGCTCGGCATGAGCCTGGAAGCCAATAAGATTTACGCGGCCGTCCTCACCGCCGGCGTCACCTTCATGAGCGCTGGCGTGATCGGTGGCCTGGTGGTGCATCCGCACAAGCTGGAGCGCTCGGCCATCAGCATCGGCGCCACGCCGCAGACCGCCGCCGCCCCGGCGGCGCCTGCCGCACCGGCGGTAGACCCGATCGGCCCGCTCCTCGCGGCCGCGAATGTGGATAATGGCCGGGCGCTGGCCGGCCGGCTCTGCGCCTCCTGCCACACGCTGAACGAGGGTGGCCGCGCAGGCGTGGGCCCGAACCTCTGGAACATCGTGAACAACAAGCACGCGCACCAGGCGGGCTTCAATTACAGCGCCGCCAACCGCGCCCTGGCCGACAAGCCCTGGGATTACGAGGCGCTGAACGCCTTCATCGCGGCGCCCAACCGCGCCATGCCAGGCACGCGCATGGGCTTCGCGGGCCTGGCCAATACGGCGCAGCGCGCGGATGTGATCGCCTTCCTGCGGACGCTCTCCGCCACGCCGGCGCCGCTCCCCTGATTTCCCCTGAGTTCGTCGCGGCCGCCGAGGCGGCGGCCGATCTGGCGGGCGGCATCATCCGCCCGCTCTTCCGCTCGGCCCTGCTGGTGGAAGCCAAGGGCGACGCCTCGCCGGTCACCGAGGCCGACCGCGCGGCCGAACGCGCACTCCGCGCCTATCTGACCGAACGCTTCCCGACCCATGGCATCATGGGCGAGGAATACGGCACCGAGCGCGGTGACGCCGAATACCTCTGGGTGCTCGACCCCATTGACGGCACCCGGGCTTTTCTCACCGGCCGCCCCCTCTTCGGCACGCTGATCGGCCTGCTGCACCGGGGCGAACCCGTGCTCGGCCTCATCGACCAGCCGGTGACGCGCGAGCGCTGGTTGGGCGTGGCCGGCCAGCCCACGCGGTTCACCAGCCCGATCGGGGGCGTGGCGGCCTGCCGGCCCTGCCCCAGCCTCGCCACCGCGGAACTCTCCTGCACCTCGCCAGAAATCTTCGACGCCGCAGGCACCGCGCGCTTCGAGCGCGTGCGGAAGGCCGCGCGCCGCGTCACCTGGGGCGGCGATTGCTACGCCTATGGGCTGATCGCGCTGGGCCTGGTGGATGCCGTCGTCGAAGGCACGCTCAAGCCCTGGGACTGGGCCGCGCTCGTGCCGGTGATCGAGGGCGCGGGCGGGCGGATGACGGATTGGCAGGGCCAGCCCCTCACCCTGGACAGCTCGGGCGAGGTCATCGCCGTGGGCGACGCCGCGCTGCTACCGGAGATCGTTTCGCTGCTCGGCTGACTTGCCGGTTGCCCTGGACGCCCGGCACCCCCAATCTCTGCAATATGATGCAACGCCGTGACCTCTTCGCCGCCGGCTTCGGGCTGGTCTCCTTCTCGGCCGTCGCGCAAAGCGCGCCGCCCATCCGCACCCACGCGCTTTCCCTGCTGGGCGAACCCGCCCTGCCCGCGGATTTCCCGCATTTTCCCTGGGTGAATCCGAACGCCCTGAAGGGCGGCGAAATCGCGCTCACGGCACTCGGCAGCTATGACAGCTTCAACCAGTTCATCCTGCGCGGAACGGCGGCCGTCGGCCTCAACAACCTCTATGACAGCCTGTTGATGGAAAGCGCGGACGAGGCCTCGACCGAATACGCGCATCTCGCCGAGATCGTCGAAATCCCGGCCGACCGCATGGGCGTCAGCTTCGAACTGCGCGAGACAGCGCGCTGGCATGATGGCCGCCCCATCACCGCGGAGGATGTGGCCTGGACCTTCAACACGCTGCGCACCCAGGGCCGCCCCTTCTACCGCGCCTACTGGGGCGATGTGAGCGAGGTGGTGGTGGAGAGCCCGCGCCGCGTCACCTTCCGCTTCAAGACCAACGAAAACCGCGAGCTGGCGCTGATCCTCGGCCAGATGAACATCCTGCCCAAGCATTTCTGGGAGGGGCGGGATTTCGCGCGCCCCACGCTCGACATCCCGCTCGGCTCCGGCCCCTATCGCGTGGACCGCTTCGAATCCGGCCGCAGCGTCGCCTATCGGCGCGTGGCGGATTATTGGGCGGTGAACCTCAACACCCGGCGCGGCACGCAGAATTTCGACGTGATGCGCTACGAGTATTTCCGCGACGTCACCGTCGCCTTCGAGGCGTTCAAGGCCGGCCAGATCGACTTCCGCACCGAGAACATCGCGCGCAACTGGGCCACCGGCTACGACTTCCCGGCGGTGCGCCGCGGCCTCGTCAAGCGCGACGAGATCCGCCACCAGCTGCCCACCGGCATGCAGGCCTTCGTGATGAATTTGCGCCGGCCGCTCTTCCAGGATGCGCGCGTGCGCGAGGCGCTGGCGCAGGTCTTCGACTATGAATGGCTCAACGCCAACATCTTCAACGGCGCCTATGCGCGCACCACCAGCTTCTTCTCGAACAGCGAGCTTGCTTCCTCCGGCCTGCCGACGGGGCGCGAGCTCGCGATCCTGGAACCGTTCCGCGCCCAGCTCCCGGAGGCCGTCTTCACCACAGAGCACCGCCTGCCCACCACAGATGGCAGCGGCAACAACCGCGATGGGCTGCGCCGCGCGCTCGACCTGATGCGCCAGGCCGGCTGGACCATCCGTGACCGACGCCTGGTGAACGCGCAGGGCCAGCGCTTCGAGTTCGAGATCCTGCTGAACGGCGCCAGCTTCGAACGCGTCGCCCTGCCCTATGTGCAATGGCTCCAGCGCCTCGGCGTCGAGGCGCGCGTCCGCACGGTGGATCCCGCGCAATACCAGGTCCGCACCGACGCCTTCGACTACGACATGACCGTGGATGTGATGGGCCAGTCCCTCTCGCCCGGGAATGAACAGCGGGACTATTTCACCTGCGCGAAAGCCCAGGAGAACGGCTCGCAGAACATCGCGGGCATCTGCAGCCCGGTGATCGACGCATTGGTCGAGCAGGTGATCATGGCGCCGGACCGCGAGGAGTTGATCGCGCGCACGCGTGCACTGGACCGCGTGCTGCTGCACAGCAACTTCGTCATCCCGCAATGGCACAACCGCGCCTTCTGGATCGCCTTCTGGGACCGCTTCGGCCGGCCGGAACGCAATCCGAAATACGCACTGGGCTTCGATTCCTGGTGGATCGACCCGACACGCGACCGCGCGCTGCAAGAGGCGAAGCGGAGCCTATGATGGGTGGGGTGCACCGCGGGAGGGCGCTGCCCTCCCGGACCCTCCCGCCGGGGACTTTTGGTCCCCGGACCCCTTTTGAGTTTTGTCGCCGGGGTCCAGGCATCAAGATCCCTGGCGGGGGAGCGCGAGGGGGCAGCGGCCCCTCGCCGGCGCACATTCACCCATGACCAGCTACCTGCTGCGCCGCCTGCTGCTCGTGATCCCGACGCTGTTCGGCATCATCCTGATCAACTTCGCCGTGATCCAGTTCGCCCCTGGCGGTCCGGTCGAGCAGATGATCGCGGAGATTCGCGGGCAGGGTGACACGATGGGCCGCCTGACCGGCGAGGGGAACAACGAGACGCGGCCGCAGCCGGCCTCCACGGCCGAGGGCGGGGGTTCGCAGTATCGCGGCGCGCGCGGGCTGGACCCCGAGGTGGTGCGCGAGATCGAGCGCGCCTTCGGCTTCGACAAGCCCGCGCATGTGCGCTTCGGCGAGATGCTCTGGGGCTATATGCGCTTCGATCTCGGGCGTTCGCTGTTTCGCGACCGGCCGGTCTGGGACCTGGTGGTGGAGAAGCTGCCCGTCTCCATCTCGCTCGGGCTGTGGTCCACGCTGATCATCTACCTGATCTCCATCCCGCTCGGCATCCGCAAGGCGGTGCGGGATGGCACGCGCTTCGACCTGGCGACGAGTGCGGTGGTGCTGGTGGGCTATGCGATTCCGGGCTTTTTGTTTGCCATTCTGCTGGTGGTTCTGTTCGCCGGCGGCAGCTTCTTCCAATGGTTTCCGCTGCGCGGCCTGGTGAGCTCGGGCAGCGAGGGATGGCCCTTCTGGACGCGCGTGGCGGACTACGCCTGGCACATGGTTTTGCCGACCGTGACGCTGGTGATCGGCGGCTTCGCCGGGCTGACCATGCTCACGAAGAACTCCTTCCTGGAGGAGATCAACAAGCAATATGTGGTGACCGCCCGCGCAAAGGGCGCGGGCGAGCAGCGCGTGCTCTACGGGCATGTGTTCCGCAACGCGATGCTCATCATCATCGCGGGATTTCCGGCGGCCTTCATCAGCATCCTCTTCACCGGGGCCCTTCTGGTGGAGATCATCTTCTCGCTGGACGGGCTGGGCCTGCTGGGCTTCGAGGCGGCGATCCGGCGGGACTACACGGTGATGTTCGGCACGCTCTACATCTTCACGCTGCTGGGGTTGATCATGCAGATCGTCAGCGACTTCACCTATACGCTGGTAGACCCGCGCATTGATTTCGAGAGCAGGCGATGATCCTCTGGACCCAACAAGATGGCAGCGTGCTGGCCACGCCGCAGCCCGCCCATGCCGTGCTGGCCGGCCAGCTCATGCGCGCCCTGGCCGAACCGCCCGCGCCACTGGAGCCCGTCATCAACGCCGCCGCCCAGCATGATTGCGCCTGGATGGAATGGGAGCGCGCCCCGGAATTCGACGCCGCGACCGGCCTGCCCCGCCACTTCAACGCGCTCTCCGGCGCCGAGCATGTGCCGATGTGGGAGCAGGGCGTGCGCGATGCGCTGGCCAATTGGGGCCTCTGGGCGGGGCTTTTGATCCTGCGCCATGGCAGCCACATCTATCGCCTGGGCATCCTCGGCAACCGCATGGCGCCAAGCGGCGAGAGCCTCGCCGCCATGGAGGGCTACATGGCGCGCGAGAAGGATTGGAGCGCGGAGCTGATGGCGAAGCTTGGCGTGGAGGAAGCTCAGGTCACGGCCAATCAGCGCAAGATCGCCATGGTGGATTCCATCGCGCTCGGCCTCTGCTGGGGGCAGGAGCGGTTCGACTGCAACGGCACCACGCTGATCCGGACCTCCGCGCGGACCGCCACACTGGAGCCCTGGCCGCTGGCCGTGCCGCGCATCACGCTGGAGACGGAGACGCTGCATCTGCCGGGCCCCTTCCCGGATGCGGGTGCCATGCAGGCGGGCATCACCGCGGCGCCGCACGAGCGCTTGGTGTTCGAACTAGAGGCAGCGTGAGGGTGCAGAGAACTGGTTCCCTGCTGGGGTGCTCGAGGGGCAAAGCCCCTCGATGACTCTCTCCCCGCTCACGCGCCGCCGCATCGCCAATTTCCGTGGCAATCGCCGCGGCATGATCTCGCTCTACATCTTCGGTGCGCTCTTCGTGCTGACGCTCTTTGCGGAGTTGCTGGCCAATGACCGCCCGCTGGTGGCCAAGGTGGACGGCAACTGGTTCTTCCCCGTCGCCGTCGGATATGCCGAGAGCGACATCGTGCCCGAGGGACTGCCCACCCAGGCCGATTGGCACGATCCCGAATTCATGCGCGACGTTCTCTCGCGCGGCTGGGTGGTCTGGCCGCCGATTCGCTACAGCCATGCGACGGTGGTGCGTGATCTCGGCCAGCCCGCGCCCTCGCCACCCAGCACGCGCAATTGGCTCGGCACGGATGACCAGGCGCGCGATGTCATGGCGCGGGTGATCTATGGCTTCCGCATCTCGGTGCTGTTCGGCTTCACGCTGACGATCTTCGCCTCGATCATCGGCGTCGCGGCGGGCGCGGTGCAGGGCTATTACGGCGGCTGGACCGATCTGCTGTTCCAGCGCTTCATCGAAATCTGGTCCGGCATGCCGCAGCTGTTTCTGCTGATCATCCTGGGCTCCGTCATCGAGCCCTCCTTCTGGACACTGCTGGTCTTCCTGCTGCTCTTCTCCTGGATGGGCCTGGTCGGCGTGGTGCGTGCGGAATTCCTGCGCGGGCGCAACCTGGACTATGTGCGGGCCGCGCGGGCGCTGGGCGTCTCCGACTCCGCGCTGATGTTCCGGCACATCCTGCCCAATGCGATGGTGGCGACGCTGACCTTCTTGCCCTTCATCCTCTCCGGCTCCGTCACCGTGCTCTCCACGCTGGATTTCCTGGGCTTCGGCCTGCCGCCCGGTTCGGCCTCGCTCGGCGAATTGCTCAGCCAGGGGAAAAACAACCTCCAGGCGCCCTGGCTCGCCTTCACCGGCTTCGTCGTGCTGGGCGGCGTGCTGACGCTGCTGATCTTCATCGGCGAAGCCGTGCGCGACGCCTTTGATCCGCGCAAATTGCCCGGCGGGAGTCTCGGCTGATGACGGGCGCACCCCTGCTCTCCGTCGAGAACCTCGCCGTCGCCTTCCGCGGCAAGCGTGTGGTCAGCGGCGTCTCCTTCACCGTCAATGCCGGCGAGACGGTGGCGCTGGTGGGCGAAAGCGGCTCCGGCAAATCGGTCACGGCGCTTTCCATCCTGCAATTGCTGGCCAACACCGGCAGCAATCCGGAAGGCCGCATCACGCTCGATGGCACGGAAGTGCTGACCGCCGATCAAGCCGCGCTGCACCGCCTGCGCGGCGGCGTGGCGGGGATGGTGTTCCAGGAGCCGATGACCTCGCTCAACCCGCTGCACACCATCGGCCGCCAGGTGAGCGAGGCCATCACCCTGCACCGCCCGCTGCGCGGCGAGCCGTTGCGCCAGGCCGTCATCGCCACGCTCCAGCGCGCCGGCCTGCCGAACGCGGAAGAACGCATCAACGCCTACCCGCACCAGATGTCCGGTGGGCAGCGCCAGCGCGTGATGATCGGCGCGGCGCTGGCGAATGAGCCCAAGCTGTTGATCGCCGATGAGCCCACCACGGCGCTGGACGTGACGATCCAGGCGCAGATCCTGGAATTGCTGGCGGAGTTGAAGCGCCGCCTCGGCATGGCCATGCTGCTCATCACGCACGACCTGCAGATCGTCCGCCGCCACGCCGATCGGGTGGTGGTGATGAAGGATGGCGCGGTGGTGGAGCAGGGCGCGGTGGCCGAGGTCTTCGCCAACCCGCAGCACGCCTATACCCGCATGCTGCTGGCGACCGAGCCGCGCGGCCGCCCCGCCCCCATCCCCGAGGGCGCGGAGGAGATCCTGCAGGGCCAGGACATCCGCGTGCATTTCCCCATCCGCCGCGGGCTGCTGCGCCGTGTCGTCGCGCAGGTGAAGGCGGTGGATGGCGTGGACATCGCGCTGCGCGAAGGCGAGACGCTCGGCCTCGTCGGCGAAAGTGGCAGCGGCAAGACCACGCTCGGCCTCGCGCTCATCCGGATGGAGAACAGTGCGGGAAAAATCCGCTTTGAGGGGCGCGATATCCAGCCCCTCTCCCGCGCCGAATTGCGCCCGCTGCGCGCGCGCATGCAGATCGTCTTCCAGGATCCCTACGGCTCGCTCTCGCCGCGCATGAATGCGGGCGAGATCGTGGGTGAGGGGCTCGCCGTGCACGAACCCGGCCTGCGCGAGGCGGAGCGCGCCATCCGCGTGGCCCAGGCGCTGGAGGAAGTGGGCCTCGACGCCGCGATGGCCGAACGCTACCCGCATGAATTCTCCGGCGGCCAGCGCCAGCGCATCGCCATCGCCCGCGCGCTGGTGCTGAAGCCGCGCCTCGTCGTGCTGGATGAACCCACCTCGGCGCTCGATGTCAGCGTGCAGGCGCAGGTGGTGGAGCTGCTGCGCGGGCTCCAGGCCAAGCACCGCCTGGCCTACCTCTTCATCAGCCATGATCTGCGCGTGGTGCGCGCCATGGCCCACCGGATCATCGTGATGAAGGATGGCCGCATCGTCGAAGCGGGCGAGGCCGAGGCCCTTACGCAAAACCCGCGCGAGCCCTATACGCGCGCCCTGATGGCCGCCGCCTTCGAGCTGCGCGCTGCCGAGGGGAATTCGGAAACTTGAGCGAGACGGAAGAAGCACCAGCCCACCCTTGGGCCGGCCAGGAGCGCCAGAAGCTCCAGGCGCTGATGGATATCGAGCTGGTGAAGCTCGGCATCCACATCCGCAAGATGAACTCGCCGGGCAGTCCGGTCTATCGCTATGCCGAGAACATCATCCCCGCCGGGCTGATCCTCACCAGCTCCTTCCTCGCCACCGCGATGATCCATTTCTATGTGGGCTCGGTCGTGCTGGCGGCGGGCTGCTGGTGGTGGCTCGCCAAGGTGCAGCCGAAGATCAAGGAGGATGTGTTCATGCGCAGCGCCGCCTTCGTGCTGATGAGCGACCTCAACTTCGACGTGATGTGGGCGCGCGGCGTCCTCAGCCTCTACGCCAAGATGCCCGACGGCACCGAGCGTGTCGCGACGCGGCGCGATGATTGGCGCGCCTATGTGCGCAGCTTCCACGGAATCGAGGGCGTGACCCTCCCCGACGCAAGGCAGGACTGATGGCCATTCTTCTCTCCACCAAGGCCAATGCCATGCAGGATTGGCGCGCCGCCCTGCTGGCCGAGGACCCCACGCTCGACATCCGCCTCTTTCCCGATGCGGGCGACCCCGCGGATATCGAGGCCGCGGTCTGCTGGACGCAGCACGACATGGCGGAGCTGCGGCGCTATCCCAACCTCAAGCTCATCGTCTCCATGGGGGCGGGCGTGGACCATCTGCTGCGCCCGCCAGGACCCCCGCCGGGCATTCCCGTGGCGCGCCTCAAGGATGAGCGGCTGACCAGCGGCATGACCGAGTGGGTGCTGCTGAACGTCCTGCGCTTCCACCGGCAGGACCTGGAATACCGCGCGCAGCAGGCCGCCCGCATCTGGGATGAGCTGCCGGCGCCGGACACGGCGAAGCGCCGCATCGGCATGCTGGGCCTGGGCCAGCTCGGCCATGCCTGCGCGCAGGCGCTGCGCTCCCTGGGCTTCCCCGTGATGGGCTGGACGCGCAACCCGCGCGAGGTGGAGGGCGTGCAAGGATTCTCTGGCGCGGATGGACTGGAAGCCATGTTGCGGCAGACTGACATCCTCGTTTGTCTGCTGCCACTGACGCCGGAAACGCGAGGCGTGATCAACGCGAAGAGCCTCGCCTGGCTGCCGCGCGGCGCCTTCGTGATCAACGCCGCGCGCGGCGGCCACCTCGTCGCGGAGGATCTTCTGGCGGCGCTGGATTCCGGCCATGTGGCGGCGGCGGCGCTCGATGTCTTCGAGCCCGAGCCCCTGCCGGCGGATCATCGCTTCTGGACGCACCCCAAGGTGCTGGTCTGGCCGCATGCCTCGGCCATCACGATTCCCGCCAGCGCCGCGCCGCAGGTCGTGGAGAACCTGCGCCGCGCGCGCGAGGGGCGGCCGCTGATCAACCTCGTGGATTTCAGCGCCGGCTATTGAGGCCGGCGGACGGCGTCAGGCCTCGACCGTCTCCGCCACCGGAATTTCCGCCACCACGCCATCGGCCTCGGCCATGGTCTGGCGCAGCTCGCGCAGGAAGACGGTGCCCTTCAGCGTGCGCTGGACCAGCACGCTGCGGCGATCCATCGGATCCACCTTGCGGCGGGCGAGGTCGAGCTCGCCCAGGCGGTCGAGCGCGCGGGTGATGGCCGGCTTCGAAACGTTGAGATTCTGCGCGAGGCCGCGCACCGTGTGCGGCCCTGGGCTGAGATAGACCGAGAGGAAGACGCCCAGCTGGCGCGCCGAGAGATCCGGCCCATCGCGGCGGACCAGCGCAACCGTGGTATCCCGGAGGATGCCGATCAGCTGGTCGGGATTGATCTGGACAGACATCGCGACTTTCCTTCAGGCACCGATACCCTGGGCGCCACCTTGGCTCACCCCATGCCCGGCGCGTGGGGTGTAACAACTCTCTGACATTTCATATTGGGTGCGTCAGGACAATGAGTAGGCCCGATTTCGCACCGTATTGCAAGAAATTCATTTTTCGCCTGGATAATTTAAGTTTCTCCGGAACTTACTGCCGGGGCATTCCGAGGAAGCGCGCCAGCCCCTCCAGCGCCGCCCGCATCCCCGTGGCCTCACCGCCCTCGGGCCGCCCGGGCCGCGTGGCGTCATTCCAGGCGTAGAGATCGAAATGCGCCCAGGGCGTGCCCTCGGGGACGAAGCGGCGCAGGAACAGCGCCGCGACGATCGCCCCCCCCATCGGCTTGGTCGCGACATTGTTGAGGTCCGCGATGGGACTGTCGAGCCAGCTGGCGTAGCCCTCATGCAGCGGCAGCCGCCAGATCGGGTCACCCACCACCTGCCCGCCGGCCAGCAGCGCCTCGGCCAGGGCGTCGTCATTGCTGAACAAGGCCGGCAGGTCGGGGCCGAGGGCCACGCGCGCCGCACCCGTCAGCGTGGCGCCGTCCAGGATCACGCGCGGCTGGTGCTCGGCGGCGAAGGTCAGGAGGTCGGCCAGCACCAGGCGCCCCTCGGCATCCGTGTTGCCGATCTCGACGGTGAGGCCCTGGCGTGTGCGGATCACGTCGAGCGGGCGGAAGGCATCGCCGCTCACGCTGTTCTCGACGGCGCCGATCAGGAGCAGCAGGCGGATGGGCGCCTTCTGCGCCATCAGCGCCTCGGCCAGGGCCAGCATGACGGCGGCGCCGCCCATATCCTTCTTCATGCGCAGCATCGCACTGGAGGGCTTGAGGTCGAGCCCGCCCGTGTCGAAGCAGACGCCCTTGCCGCAGAGCGCGACCAGGGGCGCATCCGCCGCACCCCATTCCAGCACCGCCACGCGGGGCGCGCGGGGGCTAGCCCCTGTTCCAGCACCTTGGCCCACCGCCTGGATGGCCGGGAAGCCGCGCGCCAGTTCCTCGCCCTCGATCACGCGGAAGGCGGCGCCATGCTGCGCCGCCACCTCGCCCACCGTGGCCACCAATTCGGCCGGGCCGAGGTGGTTGGCGGGCGTGTTGATCAGATCGCGCGCGCGGCACATGGCGGTGGCGATGGCCTGCGCGGCCTCGCTGCCGGCCGGCGCCACCAGCCGCGCCGGCGCACGCTTGCCCGGCTTGAAGCGCGTGTAGCGATAGGCACCCAGCACCCAGCCGAGTGCCGCCGCGGCGCCATCATCGCCCACCAGGCGCCAGGTGGTCCCCTCGGGCAGGCCATAAGGCAGGGCGCCATAGCCCTCGGCGCTGCGCGGCGCACCAAACAGCGCACCGGCCAAGCCAGCATCGCCCGGCAGCAGCGCGATCTCGCCGGGCTTGGCCCCGAAACCGCCGGCCCGCGCGAAAGCGGCGCCCGGCAGCGCCTCCCAGCTCCCGGGGGTCACCACATGCAGCGGTAGCGCGTCGGCGGCGTGGTTCAAGAGGCTGGGCAGCATGCGAATCTCCTTCGATGCGGCAGGTTGGGATCAGACATGCGCGCCCGCAACCCGCATTGCCGAAGCCGCCCGGACGCGCCACATGCGGGCCATGACAACAGACACACATGATCCGCTGGGGTGGCACGGCACGACCATCCTGTGCGTCCGCCGCAACGGCAAGGTGGCCATGGCCGGTGACGGTCAGGTCTCGCTCGGCCAGACGGTGGTGAAGGGCAATGCGCGCAAGGTGCGCCGCATCGCCCAGGGCCGCGTGCTCGCGGGCTTCGCCGGCGCGACGGCCGATGCCTTCACCCTGCTGGAGCGCCTCGAGGCCAAGCTCGAACGCTTCCCCGACCAGCTCGAACGCGCCTGCGTCGAGCTCGCGAAGGATTGGCGGACCGACCGTTACCTGCGCCGCCTCGAAGCCCTGCTCGCCGTCGCCGACAAGGACCGCTCCCTGCTGCTCACCGGCCAGGGTGACGTGCTGGAGCCGGAGGACGCCGTGATCGGCATCGGCTCCGGTGGCAATTACGCGCTGGCCGCGGCCCGCGCGCTGCTGACGGTGGATGATCTCGGCGCCGAGGAGATCGCCCGGCGTTCCATGACCATCGCCGCCAGCATCTGCGTCTACACCAACGGCAATTTCGTGCTGGAGACCATTGGCGATGAGTGACGTGATGGTCCCCGAGACCGTGAACCTCTCGCCCCGCGAAATCGTGAGCGAGCTGGACCGCTTCATCATCGGCCAGAATGACGCGAAGCGCGCCGTCGCCATCGCGCTGCGCAACCGCTGGCGGCGCCAGCAACTGCCGGATTCCTGGCAGGAGGAGGTGGTGCCGAAGAACATCCTGATGATCGGCCCGACGGGCTGCGGCAAGACCGAGATCGCCCGCCGCCTGGCCAAGCTCGCCAATGCGCCCTTCCTCAAGGTCGAGGCCACGAAGTTCACCGAGGTCGGCTATGTCGGCCGGGACGTGGAGCAGATCGTGCGCGACCTGGTCGAGGCCGCGATCGTCCAGGCGCGCGATGCCGCGCGGAAGGGCGTGCGCGCCAAGGCCGAACTCGCCGCGGAGGAAGCGCTGGTAACCGCGCTGGTGGGCGAGGGTGCGGCCGGCGAGACCCGCCAGAAATTCCGCAAGATGCTGCGCGAGGGCCAGCTCGAAACCCGCGAGATCGAGGTGCAGGTGAGCGAGCCGCAGGGCCAGCCCATCGGCATGATGGACATGCCCGGCATGCCGCCGGGCCAGATGCAGAACATGCAGGAGATGCTGGGCAAGATGTTCGGCGGCCGGCAGAAGCCGCGCCGCATGACCGTCGCCGCCGCGCGCGAGGCGCTGACGCGCGAGGAGGCGGACAAGCTGCTGGACAATGAGGCGGTGACGCGCACCGCCGTCCTCAACGCCGAGAATAACGGCATCGTCTTCCTCGACGAGATCGACAAGATCGCCCGCAGCAGCGAGGGCGGCGTGCGCGGCGGCGATGTCAGCCGCGAGGGCGTGCAGCGCGACCTGCTGCCGCTGATCGAGGGGACGACCGTCAACACCCGCCACGGCCCGGTGCGAACGGACTTCATCCTCTTCATCGCGTCCGGCGCCTTCCACCTCTCCAAGCCCAGCGACCTGCTGCCCGAACTCCAGGGCCGCCTGCCGATCCGCGTCGAGCTGAAGGCGCTGACGCGCGAGGATTTCCGCCGCATCCTGACCGAGCCCGAGCATTCCCTGCTCAAGCAGGCCAGCGCGCTGATCCAGACCGAGGGCGTGGAGCTCGTCTTCGATGACGGCGCGGTGGACGCGCTCGCCAATCTCGCCGCCGAGATCAACGCGACCGTCGAGAATATCGGCGCGCGGCGGCTCGCTACCGTCATCGAGCGCCTGCTGGAGGAGGTGAGCTTCACCGCCAGCGACCGCCGCGGCGAAGCGGTGACCGTCACCGCCGAGATGGTGCGCGAGCGGGTGGCGACGCTGGCCGCCAGCGCGGACCTGTCGCGCTACATCCTGTAGCGCGACAGACCGGCCAGACCCCGATCGTCTCAGGCGGCTTCGCCGAAGACGTGAATCGGTCTCTCAGCGCGGTCAGCGCGTCGGGAAGGCGTAGATGAGCCCGCCGCGCGTCCACTGGTCATTCAGGCCGCGATCCATCCCGAAGACGGAGGCGCGGCCCAGGTTGCGCTCGAAGATCTCGCCGTAATTGCCGACGCTGCTGATGACCCGCGCGCCCCAATCATCCGGCAGGCGCAGCGGGCGGCCGAAGCCGGGCAGCGCGCCCAGCATCTGCCGCACGCGCGGATCGGGATTACCCAGGTTCTCGGCCAGGTTGGCCGAGGTCACGCCGAAATACTCGGCGCCCGTCAGCAAATGCGTGACCCAGAAAACCAGCCCGCGCCATTCGTCATCGCCCGCATGCACGAAGGAGGCGAGCGGCTCGCGGGAGATGACCTCGGGCAGCACCATCCAGTCGTCCGGTGCGCGGAAATCGGTGATCCGGCGGGAAGCGAGCGCCCCGCCATCGGCGGCGAAGGCCTCGCAGGCGCCGGCCTCCAGGGCCGTCACCACCTCGGCCGGCGTGCCGAAGCGGCGGATGGTCAGGTTCAGGTTGTGGCGGCTGCCGAAATTGGCGATGTTCTCGCCCGCCGTGCCCGCCCCTTCCGCGCCGGCCCAGCAGACCGTGCGGCCGCGCAGCTGGCGCGGCGAGGTGACGTTGAGGCTGCGCGCGACGAGGAAGCTCATGCCGTCATAGAAGAGAACCGCGGTCGGCGTGACCGGGCGGCCGGCATCGCGCGTGAGGGTGACGGTGGCGTTGCGGGCCAGCACGTCAATCCGCCGCGCGGCCAGCGCATCGAGCCCGGCCTCCACCGTGACCTGCGGCACGAAGCGCACCTTTTCCGCATCGCCCAGCGCGGCGGCGGCGACGGCGCGGCAGAAATCGGCGTCCAGCCCGCGCATGCGGCCCGCCGGGTCGGGCGCGGAGAAGCCGGCCAGGCTGCCATTCACACCGCAGAGCAGATGGCCGCGCCGGCGCACCGCATCCAGCGTCTTGGCCGGCGCGGCAGCGCGGGCCTGTTGCCGATTCTGGCCTTCCCCCTGGGGCGGGTTCTGCGCCAGGGCCGGAGCGATGAGAAGGGCAGCGAGGCCGAAGCCCGCGATCAGGCGGCGCATGGAGGAGTTCCCCTGTGTCTTTGAGTTCGGCGTCTTTGAGTTCGGCGTCTTTGAGGGCGGCTTCGTCATCTCAGCACCCTCCCGCCACGATGCGGCACTGGATGCCAGGCCCCTCGGCCCGGCGGCAGGCCTGCATGGCATCCGCCTCCGCCGCCTGGCGCGTGGCGCCGCGCCCGGTGGTGGCGAGGTTCAGCACCTGGGTCGAGAGGTCGGCGGTCATCACCATGGCGCGCGGGTGGCGGCTGATCGCCATGGCGATGGCGCCACACTGGTTCACCAGCTCGCCCTGGAACTTGCAGGGCACCTGGCCGGCGAGGGTCTGGCAGATGCGCACGGCGGCCATGTTCACGGCCAGGCGGTCCGTATTGCCATTGGCGAAGCCATAGGCGGCCACGGGCTGGTCGGTCGTGTACATCGCGCCGAAGCGCGAGTTGGGCGGCAGGGCGGCGGCAGTTTGCTGGCCCACCTCGATGCCCTGGCCCGAGAGGCAGCGCTGCACGCATTGATTCTGCGCTGCCGCCGGCTGCGCGGCGCAGGCGGCCCGGCAGGACGCCTCGTTGCCACCGCTCCGCGCCGCGATCTGCGCGGCGGTGCCGGTTACCGCCTGGAAGCAGGGGCCGCCGTGATGCGGCACAGGCGCGGCCGCGCCGCACCGCAGGAAGGTGACGGCGGCGAAGCGTTCGGCGGGCAGGCGCGCCCGATAGGTCGCGCCATCCGCGCAACGGAAATCCCAGAAGGCGTTGCGTTGCCCGTCCATCCCTGCGTGAAAGGCGATGAGGACCGAATTGCACTGGTCGCCCTGGCTGCGCACGGCCTGTTGCAGGGCCTGCCGCCGCTCAAGGTCGGAGCGGGCCTGCAGGGCGTCATGCGTGGGATTGCCGGTCTGCGCCAGTGCCGGCCCGCCCAGCCCGAGCACGAGCACGAGGCCAAGCAGGAGACCGAGCACGAGACCGTTCACGGGCCCGACGGCCCCCGCCAGCCGGGGCACGAAGCGCAGTAGGCGCGATCTCAATTGCCGCGAAATCCCCGATAGGTTGTGCATGATGCCGGATTTTCCCGCCCCGCAAGAGAATATGATCATTGTAACGCTGCGTGAACAATCCTGAACAGGGGCTGACTCATTTGAAATTTGCCTCATGCGGTGGAGGCCTCCCCGATCGAGGCGGAGGCCGCAGTCCGGGGCGATGGCCTGCCCGGTGCACAAGGCCGGGCGAAGCCTGTGTGTTGCCGCTTCCCCCGCGCCCGGCTCTGGTTTATGCGCGTCTCACCAGGAATTCATCTTCGGAGGCAAACGTCATGAATCGTCGTCTCGTTCTCGGCACGGCCGCGATGGCTGCGCCCGCGGCACTCGCAACCCCCGCGCTGGCCCAGGCCAATCCCGAGATCCGCTGGCGCTGCCAGTCGAGCTTCCCGCGCAACCTCGACGTGCTGTTCGGCACGCCCGAGCGCATCGCCAACCGCGTCGCCGCGCTGACCGAGAACCGCTTCCGCATCCAGGTCTTCCCGGCGGGCGAAATCGTCCCGGGCCTCCAGGTGCTCGACGCCGTGCAGGCCGGCACCATCGATTGCGGCCACACCGCCGCCTATTGGTACATCGGCAAGGAGCCAGGCTTCGCCTTCTTCACGGCCATCCCCTTCGGCCTGAACACCCGCCAGATGACGGCCTGGCTGCGCCATGGCGGCGGCAATGCGCTGGGTGATTCGCTCTTCGCCGAATACAACATCGTGGGCATTCCGGCCGGCGACACGGGCGCGCAGATGGGCGGCTGGTTCCGCCAGGAAATCCGCACCCAGCAGGATGTGCAGGGCCTGAAGTTCCGTATCTCCGGCCTCGCCGGCCAGGTGTTCCAGCGCATGGGCGCCAACCCGACGCTGGTGGCGCCGGCCGACATCTACCCCGCGCTGGAGCGCGGCACGATCGACGCGACCGAGTTCGTGGGCCCGCATGATGACGAGCGCCTGGGCTTCTTCCGCGTGGCGCGCTTCTACTACGCGCCCGGCTTCTTCGAGCCCTCCGCCCGCCTGCACTTCATGAGCAACAAGCGCCAGTTCGACGCGCTGCCGCAGCAGTACAAGGACGCGCTGGCCATCGCCTGCGCCGAAGCGGATAGCGAGATGGTCAGCCGCTATGACCACCTGAACCCGATCGCGCTGCGCCGCCTCGTCGCGCAGGGCACGCAGCTGCGCTTCTACTCGCGCGAGATCCTGCAGCTCGCCTGGCGCTCGAACGAGGCGCTGATGGCCGACCTCGCCGGCCAGAACGCCCGCTTCAAGACGATCTGGGACAGCTACCGCCCCTATCGCTCGGAGCTGTTCCAGTGGTTCCGCGTGGCTGAGAACAGCTACGACAACTTCGCCTTCGCCGCCGCGGCGGGCTGAGGAAACAGGGAGGCGGCGGACGACCCATGCCCAATTTCGTCCGCCGCACCCCGGAGGGTGAGGACCGCGAACGCCTGGTCTGCGGCGATTGCGGCTATGTCGCCTATGAGAACCCGAAGATCGTGGTGGGCAGCGTGGTGTCGGAGGGCGGACGCATCCTGCTCTGCCGCCGCGCCATCGAGCCGCGCCACGGCTTCTGGACGCTGCCCGCCGGCTACATGGAGCTCGGCGAGACCACCGAGGAAGGGGCGAAGCGGGAAGCCTGGGAAGAGGCCCGCGCGCGGCTTGAACTGGATGGCCTGCTGGCCATCTATTCGATTGCGCGAATCGGACAGGTCCAGATCATCTACAAGGCCCATCTGGCCGAGCCGGGCATCGCCCCGGGACCTGAAAGCCTGGATGTCCGGTTTTTCGCCTGGGAGGAGATCCCGTGGGACGATTTGGCTTTCCCCTCCGTGCATTGGTCGCTGAAGGCCTGGAAGGCCGGCGCGCCCGGGATTGCCGGCAATCCGCCCCAGGATCCGCGCGGCGTGGCCGGGCTGTGACGCGCGCGCTGGGCCTTCTGATCGCGGTGCTGTTCGCCCTTCCCGCACCGGCCCAGACGTCTCCCTCTCCCGCGCCCTCGCCCCAGGCGGCGCCAGCGTCCTCACCCCAGGTGGCGCCAGCGCCGCGCGCCGAGGCCCCGCCCCGGCCCCGCCCGCGGGACCCGCGGGATCGGGCCTTCATGGATGGCGGCATCGCGCTGACCCCGGGCTTCTCGGGCAGTCTCCTCGGCCAGGGGCAACCGCCCGTGCCGCAGGCGCAGCTTGCCCCGCGCCCAAACCTCGACATCGAGGCGCGGCCGGTCACGCCCTCGCAATCGCCGACGCTCTCGCCCACCATGATCCATCCCCGCGTGCCCAGCCGCAGCGCGGCGACGGACCCGGCGCCGACCCATCCGGACCAGCGGCTGCTGCAGACCCCCGCCCCCGGCGCGCGCCTCAGCGTGCCACTGACCTGGTAGGGCACAGCCCCTCGCATCCGGCCCGCGGCTCGGCTATGGCATCGCTGATGGACAACCAGACCCCTCCCGGACCCAACCTTGTCGGAACCACCATCTTCGCCGATGGCCTGCTGGATGCGTCCGTGCAGCATGGGGTGGTGCGGCTGACGCTCGGGCGCCTCGGCGCCGACAACAAGCCGGTGCCGGCGGGGCTTCTGGTCGTGCCGCTGGTGCAACTGGCCGGGCTGACCCAGGGCCTGGGCCGGCTGATGCAGCAGATCGAGGCGAAGATCAAGGAAGCGGCACCCGCCGCGGCCGAGACCCCGCCGGACAGCTTCACCTTCGGAGGGCGCTGACATGATGACCCGTATCCCTGCCCTGCTCCTCACGGGCGCCATGCTGCTGCCGGGCCTGCCCGCCGCGGCCCAGGGCATGCTCGGCTCCAGCCGCACCACCGCGCCCCCGGCCGCCGCCGCCCCGCGCGAGCAGCCGCCCGCCCTGCCCGGCGTGGCCGCGCGGCGCGGCCAGGCGCCCATCCCGGCCGAGACGCCGCCCTCCGCCATGAACCCCAACGACGCGCTGTTCGACGGCATCAACCGCGGCGACATCGCGACGGTGCGGGACGCCGTGGCGCGCGGCGCCGATGTGAACGCCCGAAACGCGCTGGGCCTGACGGCGGTGGATTCCGCGATTGACCAGGGCCGGCCGGAGATCATGTTCTACGTGCTCTCGGTGCGCGGCATGGCCGGCTATGCGCCGCCCCCGCCCGACACCATCCCGCTGCGCGGCCCGCCCGTGCGCACCCGCACGCCGCCGCCGGGCCGTGAAGGGCGCGAGGCGCCGGTGCAGCCGGCCAATGCCACGCCCCGCCTGCCGACGCTCTGGCAGGCCAATGGCGGCGCGCCGCAACCGTCGATCGGCTTCCTCGGCTTTGATGCGGGCACACCGGCCGGGGCGCGGCCGCCTCAGCGCGGGCGGTAAATGGCCAGGGCGCTGCCCTGGACCCGCTGGGGCCTTGGGCCCCAGACCCCTTTCAGACCACTTTCTCTGTGATGCTTTGCGGCACCGGGACGGTCGCGGCGAAAGAAGGGCGCGCCTCCAGCCGCGCGCTCATGGCCGCCAATCCCGGATGATTGCCGGGCCAGTCGAATTCCGGGAAGCGCACGGCGAGGTAGCGCAGCGCCGTCCCCGCCGCGATGTCCGCCAGGCCGAAGCGACCGCCCACGAGGAAGCCATCGCCCACACGCTCGGCCAAAGCGCGCACGCCGCCCTCCACCTTGCGGCGCTGGCGCGCCATCCATTCCGCGCTGGGGGCCGCGCGCATCCGCTCGAAGAACAGCAGCACCACGGCATCGCAGATCCCGTCCGCGATGACCTCGGTCTGGCGCGCGGCCAGGACCTGCTCGGGGTTGTCAGGCAACAGGCGGGGCGTGGGGTGCCTCACCTCCAGCCATTCCAGGATGAAGCGGCTCTCATAGATGCCGGTGCCGTCCTCCAGCACCAGAACGGGCAGCTTTTCCAGCGGGTTGTAGGCCGGCGTCGCGGTGGTGCCGTGCCAGGGCACCTCGGTCTGGAGCGTGAAGGGAATGCCCTTCTCGATCAGCGCGATCCGCACCTTTCGGGCATAGGGCGAGGGCGTCGCGCTGATCAGCTTGTACATGCGATGCCCCCGCCGTCCCGGTTCAGTTCAGATAGGCGCCCGTGGCCTGCACCACCTCGCCCCAGGCCACGCGCTCGCGGCGCTGCAGCTCGGCCAGCGCCTCTGGCGTCGAGGGCTCGGGCACGGCGCCCTGCAGGCGCAGCACTTCGATGAATTGCGGCTGGCGCATCGCCTCGCGCACCGCCTGGTTCAGGCGGGTGATAACCGGCGCGGGCGTGCGGGCAGGCGCGTAGATCGCCTTCCAAAGCCCGGCATCCAGCGTGCCGCCGAGCTCGAGGATGGTCGGCGCATCCGGGTAGAGCGGCACGCGCTGCTTGGCGGCGACCGCGAGCACGCGGAGCTGCCCGGCGCGCCAGGCGCCTTCCGCGCCGCCGGCCGGCAGCGCCATGCAATCCACCTGGCCCGCGATGATCGCCTGCATCGCCGGCGCCTGGCCGGTGAAGGGGACGTGCAGCATCTCCACACCCTGCTGGCGCAGCACCCGCTCCATCGCGAGATGCGAGGTGGAGGCCACACCCCAGCTCGCGAAGGTGATCACGCCCGGGCGCGCCTTGCCGGCGGCCATCAGCGCGCCGAAGTCGCGGATATTGGGCTGCGAGGGGCCGCTGATATACGCGAAGGGCACGTTGGCCACGAAGCTGATCGGCGCGAAGTCGCGGTCGGGATCATAGGGCAGCGCGCGCATGGCGGTGGGCAGGATGGCCTGCGTGTCCACGATGCCCATCCAGAGCGTGTGGCCATCGGGCGTCGAGCGCGCGGCCGCCGTGCCGCCCACGCTGCCGCCGGCGCCCACGCGGTTCTCGACCACGACCGAGACGCCGAGGATGGGCGTGAGCGAGGCCGCCATGGCGCGGCTCACCACGTCATTCAGCCCGCCCGGCGGAAAGCCCGAGATGATGCGGATGGTGCGATCCGGGAAGGCCAGCGCCGGACTGGCCAAGGCCACTGCGGCGCCGGTGCCGAGCAGTGCGCGGCGGGTGAACATGGACATGCAGGGATTTCCCTCTCTAGGGGACTGAAATTTCCTCAGGGCGCAAACTAGCGTGCCCATTCGTCCGGTCAAACCCCCGAATGCGTCAAATCCCCGCATCAGGGGGCACGCGAACCTCGCCCTCCACCAGCCGGACCTCCACCGCCTCCAGCACATCGCCCATGCAGGGGCCGGAGACGCATTCGCCATCCTCGATGCGGAAGCGCGCGCCATGCGCGGCGCAGACGATCATCTCCCGCTTGCGGTCCAGGAAGCGGTCCGGCACCGGCTCCAGCGGGAGGCCGATATGCGGGCAGGAATTCACATAGACCAGCACGCGCGCGCCGCGCCGGATGGCAAACAGGCCGGTGAAACCGCCAGGCGGGGCCGGGAAGCCCCGCGCCTCGCCATCCGGGATGTCGTCCAGGCGGCAGAGGACGCGCCACTCGGAGGTCTCGCTCATGCGGCGCCCCCCGGGACCGCGCCCCTTTGGACAGCGTGGCGCTTCACATGCAGCACGATGGCCGCGTGCAGGATGAGGATGGCGAGCAACGCGCCCAGATGCGCGAGCAGCCCGACGCCGGGCTGCCCGGAGACGAGGATAAGCGTGACAAGCCCCGCCGGCAGGAACAGCAGCACGCCGCTGACCAGCCCGGGATTATAGGCCTTGAGGGCGACCGCGGCGGCCACATGGGTGATAGCGTTCACCAGCATCAGATAGCCCGCCAGCAGGCCCCAGCCCGGGTGATGCGTGGCGGCCAGCAGCAGCGCCACCGCGTTCACGATCCAGACGCCGCCGATGTTGATGACGGCGACAGCCGCCGGCGTCAGCGCCTCGGCGCCGCCGGCCAGGCGCGCATTCACGAAGCGGCGGAAGCGATCATCCACATGCTCTTCGAGCTGGTGCATCATGTAGAGCGGCTGCGCGAGAAACACCCAGAGCAGCCAGGGGGCGAGCGCCGCCTGCTGGACGGGCGCCAGCGCCAGCAGCAGCGGCGCACCGGTCAGCGCCCCGATCAGCCAATGGTCGCGCAGGGCGCGGATCATGCGCCGGCCATCTCCAGGATCACCGCCGCATGCTCGGCCGTGATGGGCATAACGGAGAGGCGGGACTGGCGGATCAGCCCGATGCCGTCCAGCCGAGGCTCGGCCTTGATGGCGGCCAGCGTCACCGGTTGCGGCAATTTCGACACGGTCTTCACATCCACGCAGACCCAGCGGCCCGTCTCATCCGTCGGGTCGGGATAGGCGGTCCGGACGACCTCGACGATGCCCACCACCTCCTTGCCGATGTTGGAATGGTAGAAGAAGACGCGGTCGCCCTTCTGCATGGCGCGGAGGAAGTTCGCGGCCTGGGCGTTGCGCACGCCGGTCCAGGGCTCGACGCCATTCGCCACCTGCTGGTCCCAGCCGAAGACATCGGGCTCGGACTTCACGAGAAAGGCGGGCGGGCGGGTCTTGGGTTTGGCCATGGGATTCTTCGCGGCGACATGTGGCGTTCGCGTGAAGGCTTCGCATATCTGACACATGCACGCCAATGGGGCGCAAATCATTGCGCGAGGATAACTTTCTCTTGGCGGATGCTTTGCGCGGGGCGCTTCAATCCCCGGGCGCATCTGCCTATGGTGGTGTTGTGGAAAACGCTGCTCAAGCACCGCGGCCTTCAGGCTCGCTGCATCGCTTCGCCAATCCGGGCCGCTTCCTGCGGCTGACGGAGAGTTGGCTGCCCTGGCTTTCGGGTGCGGCGCTGATCACGCTGGCCATCGGCGTGGTGTGGGGTCTCTGGCTCGCGCCAAAGGATTGGCAGCAGGGCGAGACGGTGCGGATCATGTTCGTCCATGTGCCGATGGCCTGGCTGGCCATGGGCGGATACATGGGCCTCGCCATCCTTTCCATCATGTCGCTGATCTGGCGGCATCCGCTGGCGGATCTGACGGCGCGGGAGTTGTCGCCGATCGGCGCCGCCGTCACCGCGCTCTGCCTGCTGACGGGCAGCCTCTGGGGCAAGCCCATGTGGGGCACCTGGTGGGTGTGGGATGCGCGGCTGACCTCGGTGCTGGTGCTGTTCTTCCTCTGGCTCGGCCATGCGGCCCTGGTGCGCGCCTTCGACGACCCCGAGCGTGGTGCGCGCATGGGCGCGATCCTGGCGCTGGTGGGCGTGGTGAACGTGCCCATCGTGAAGTTCAGCGTGGATTGGTGGAACACGCTGCACCAGCCGGCTTCGGTGACGCGGCTGGATGCGCCGGGGATGCATGTGGACATCCTCTATCCGCTGCTCTGGTGCACGCTGGCCTTCAGCCTCGCCTTCATCGCGGTGACGCTGGCGGCGACCCGCGCCGCCGTGATGGAGCGCCGCGTCCGCGCCCTGCAAATGGCCGCCGCGCGCCGCGCCGACGCACCGGCCACCCTGCGGGAGGCGGAAGCGTGACCCCCTTTCCAATGCCATCCGCGCGCACGGCGCGCGGCGCCGCCCAACCGACACACCCCGTCAGCGCACCCGTGGCGCGGCGAAGGCAAGGCGGCGGAGCCGCCGCCCGCCGTTTGAGGGCGTCAACATGACTCTTTCCACTCATTGGCTTCACGTGACCTTGAGCTGGGCGGCGGTGCTTGGGATTTTCGCCATCCTCGCCATATCTGCGCTGTCGCGCCATCGCGCGGCCAAGCGACAACTCGCCCAATTGGAACGCCCCTCCGTGGAACGGCAAAAATGACGCGCAAGAAGCGCCGGCTCTACATCCTCCTGCTCTGCGCCATCGGCCTCGGCAGCGCGACGGCGCTGACGCTGACGGCCTTCCAGGACAATCTGGTCTTCTTCCGCTCGCCCTCCGACATCGCGCGCGAGACGCCGCCAGAGGGCCGGGCCTTCCGCCTCGGCGGCCTGGTCGAGGAGGGCAGCGTGCAGCGCCAGGGCGAATACCAGGGCCGCCCGGCCATCCATTTCCGCGTGACCGATGGCGCGCACGCCATCCCCGTCATCTTCACCGGCGTCCTGCCCGATCTGTTCCGCGAGGGGCAGGGCGTGGTGACGCAGGGCGTGATGGGCGCCGACGGCACCTTCCGCGCGCGCGAGGTGCTGGCCCGCCATGACGAGACCTACATGCCGCCCGAAGTGGCCGATGCACTGAAGCGCTCGGGCCATTGGAACCCGGCGCAGGGCGCGGCACCGGCGCCGGCGACGTGGAACACGCTTGATCCGGCGCGCCCCGGCGCGCCTGCATCCCCCCCGCCGCGGAGCGGCTCATGACATATCTGGATAGCGGCTCATGATCCCCGAACTCGGCCATTTCGCGCTGGTCCTGGCGGCGATGCTCGCCATCGCGCAGTCCATCCTGCCGCTATGGGGCGCGCAGCGGGGCGACGCCCGGCTGATGGGCTCGGGCGCGCCGCTCGCGGTCGCGGGCTTCATTGCCATCGGCATCAGCTTCGCCGCGCTGATCTGGGCCTATGCGACGAATGACACGACCGTCGTGAACGTCGTCGCCAACAGCCATTCGGCGAAGCCGATGCTGTTCAAGATCACGGGCACCTGGGGCAATCACGAGGGCTCGATGATCCTCTGGGTGCTGGTGCTGGCCGGCTGCTCCGCCGCGGTCGCGGCCTTTGGCGGTTCGCTGCCCTCGGCGCTCCAGGCGCGGGTGCAGGCGGTGATGGGGATGATCTCGCTGGGCTTCCTCGCCTTCATCCTCTTCACCTCAAATCCTTTCGAGCGCATCTGGCCGCCGCCGCCCGATGGCCAGGGGCTGAACCCGCTGCTGCAGGATATCGGCCTCGCGATCCATCCGCCGCTGCTCTACCTCGGCTATGTCGGCTATGCCGTCACCTTTGCGTTTGCTGTGGCCGCGCTCATCGAGGGCCGCGTGGACGCCGCCTGGGGGCGCTGGGTGCGGCCCTGGAGCCTGGCCGCCTGGTCCTTCCTGACCATGGGCATCTCGATCGGCTCCTGGTGGGCCTATTACGAGCTGGGCTGGGGCGGCTACTGGTTCTGGGATCCGGTGGAGAATGCCTCGCTGCTGCCCTGGCTTGCCGGGACCGCGCTGCTGCATTCGGCCATCGTGGTGGAGAAGCGCGAGGCGCTGAAAGTCTGGACGGTGCTGCTGGCGCTGCTGGCCTTCGCGCTCTCGCTGCTCGGCACCTTCCTGGTGCGTTCGGGCGTGCTGAACTCGGTGCATTCCTTCGCGTCCGATCCGGCGCGCGGCATCTTCATCCTCTGCCTGCTCGGGATCTATGTGGCGGGCGCCTTCGCGCTGTTCGCCTGGCGCGCGCCGGCCATGGCACCGGCCGGAATCTTCGCGCCGATCTCGCGTGAGGGCGGCATCGTGCTGAACAACCTGCTGCTGTGCTCGATCACGGCGGTGGTCTTCGTCGGCACGCTCTACCCGCTGTTCCTGGATCTGCTGACGGGGCAGATGATCTCGGTCGGTCCGCCCTTCTTCAACGCGGCGACGGCGCCGCTCGCCCTGCCGCTGGTGATGGCGATGGCGGTCGGGCCCATGCTGGCCTGGAAACGCGCCAGCCTCTGGCCCGTGCTGCAACGCCTGTGGTGGGCGGCCTGCGTGGCGCTGCTGGCCTTCATCCTCACGTTGACCCTGGCCGGCTGGCACGTGCTCAGCGCGCTCGGCTTCGCCTGCGCCTTCTGGCTGCTGGCGGGGGCGGTGGCCGATATCGCGGACCGCGCTGGGGTGGGGCGCACCAGCCTCGGCAATGCCTGGAACCGCGCGCGGAACCTGCCGCGCGCCGCCTGGGGCGCAGCCATCGCCCATGCCGGCGTGGGTGTGACCATCCTTGGCATCTCCGGCATGGGGCTCGCCACCGAGAAGCTGGTCGCGGTGCCGCCCGGCGGCTCCACGACATTCGCCGGCTATGAATGGCGGCTCGAGGGCGTGCGCGATTTCGTCGGCCCCAACTTCACCTCCCGCAAGGCCACCATCACCGTCCTGCGCGACGGCCGCGTGGTGCATGTGATGGAGCCGAGCAAGCGCTTCTTCCCGACCGGCCGCATGACGACGACCGAAGCCGCGATCCGCACCTCGCCAGGAGGGGACCTCTACGCCGTGCTGGGCGAGGAGCGCGATGGCGAGGCCGTGCTGCGCCTGCACAACAACCCGCTGGCGCCCTGGATCTGGATCGGCGCCGGGATCATGGCGCTGGGCGCCGCCCTCTCGCTGAGCGATCGGCGCGTCCGCATCGCCGCCCCCGCGCGGCGGCGCCGTGAGGAGGCGGAGGCCTCGGCATGAGCGATGTGGTGAAGCCCGTGGCGAAGCCTTCGCGCCGCAAGCTGCTGGTCTATGCGCCGCTCGGCGTGGCGGCCGCGGCAGGGTTGGGCTTCTGGGCCATGCTGCGCGGCTTGCAGGATGGCAGCTTCAACCCGCGTGGCGTGCCCTCGGCCCTACTGGGCAAGCCGCCGCCCGACTTCACCCTGCCCGCCCTGGACAGCTCTGGCCTGCCGGCCCTGGCCGCAACCGATTTCCGCGGCCTGCCCGGTCCGGTGGTGGTGAATTTCTGGGCCAGCTGGTGCGCGCCCTGCATCATCGAGCATCCGCATCTCATGGCCTTGCAGCGCCAGGGCGTGCCGGTCTGGGGCGTGAACTACAAGGACCGCCCGCGCGAGGCGCAGGCTTTCCTGACGCGCCACGGCAACCCCTTCGCCCGCCTCGGCGTGGACGAGCCCGGCCGTGTCTCGATCGACTGGGGCGTCTATGGCGTGCCCGAGACTTATATCCTCGACCGTGGCGGCATCATCCGCTGGCGTTTCGCCGGCCCGCTCACGCCCGAGCTGATGGCGCAGGACGTGCTTCCCTTGCTGGCCCGCCTGCGGGGATGAAAATGTACCGCTTATTCAAGAGGTCCAGGAGGCCAGCCTCCTGGTGGGAGAGTTTGAGAGGGCAAAGCCCTCTCATGGTTCTTTTGCTGTGCGCCTTTCCCGCTTTCGCCCAGATCGGCGACACCACCTACCGCCTCCCCGACCCCGCGCAGGAGACCCGTGCGCGTGAGATCGGCAAGGAATTGCGCTGCCTCGTCTGTCAGAACCAGTCCATTGAGGAGAGCGACGCGTCCCTCGCGCGGGACCTGCGCCGCATCGTGCGCGAGCAGGTGGAGCAGGGTGCCAGCAATGAGCAGGTGATGCGCTTCGTGCATGAGCGCTACGGCGATTTCGTGCTGCTGCGCCCGCCCTTCAAATGGAGCACGCTGCTGCTCTGGGCCACGCCGGCCCTCGCCCTGCTGGGCGGGCTCTTCGCCATCTGGCGGGCGCGCCGGCATGCGAGCCCCACGGGGATCGGCCCCACCGAATTGACCGAGGCCGAGCGCCAGCGCCTCGCCGCATTGCAGGGTGAACCAAAGGCGTGATGTGGTTGGCTTTGGGCCTGGTGGCCGCGCTCATTCTCTCGCCGCTCGCCTATACGGTGCTGCGGCCGCCCCGCCCGCGCGGCCGGGGCGAGGCCGATGTGGCGCTGTTCCACGCGCAACTGGCCGAGCTGGAGGCCCAGCGCGCCGAGGGCCGCCTGGATGAGGCCGCCTTCAAATCCGCCACGGTGGAGGTGCAGCGCCGCCTGCTCACCGCCCCCACGCCCGAGGCGCTGAGCGCGCCGGGCCGCCCGTCCATCCTTCTGCTCGTGGCCCTCGTGCTCGTGCCGGTGGCCGGCGTCATGCTCTATGTCGAGCGCGGCTTCCCCGACATGCCCTCGGCCACGCTCGCCGTCCGGCAGGAGGCCGATGCGCAGGACGAGGCGATGCTGACCCAGTTGCGCGCCCGCCTCGCCACCGCCGACCCCAACACCCAGCTGGGCCGCCAGGGCTTCATCCTGCTCGGCAATGCCGAACGCAACCGCGGCCGCCTGGCCGAGGCCGCAGCCGCCTGGGAGAAGGCGCTCGGCGGCGGCTTCGACGTGGGCCTGGCGGGCGACGTGGCCGAGATCCAGATCGAGCTGAACGAGCCTGAGAACGCGCTGCGCTGGATCACGCGCGGCCTCTCCATGCAGCCCCAGGATGCGCGGCTGCGCTTCCTGGCGGGCCTCGCCGAGGCGCGGGCCGGCCGCAACCCCACGGCCCGCGCGATCTGGACGCAGCTTTTGGCCGATGCCCCGGCCGATGCGCCCTGGCGCAACATCGTCGAGGAACGGCTGCGCGGCCTGAACTGAGACCTGGACGGGGGCGGCGGCTCAGCCCGCGCGGAACAGCCGGACGCCGGGGGCCTCGGCCAGCCCGTCGCGGGCGGCGCGGCGGTGCAGCGCGGCCAGCCAATCGGGCCCGCCCGGCGGTGGCGCCTCCAGCCGCGCCGTCCAACCCGTCGCCGCGGGGGCGTCGGCCGGCAGGAAACGCAGCCGGGGGTCCAGGGCGGCCAGGCTGCGCAGGGCGGCCACCAGCGCCTCCGGCCAATCGGGCTGCGGCGTCAGCACGCATTCGAAGGGCGCCATGGTTTCGCCCAGCACGCGCTGGATGGTGAGGGAGAGAGCCTCGGGCGGCGTTGCGATGACGACCGAGGTGAAGGGCACCGCCAGCGCCATGAGGGCATCGGCGCGGCGTTCCGCATCGCGCCGCCGGGGCGGCAAGGCCAGGGGAAGCCCGGCCGCTTCGAAGCCCCCAGGCGCCGGCGCGGCAGCACGAAGGCGGGAGAACGGCCGCGGTGGCCGCAGGAGAAGGGCCTGCGCGCCCTCCAGCCGCAGCACCAGCTCCAGCCCCACCGCCTCCAGCTCGGCCCCGTCAGGGATGAAGTCGAAGCGCTCCAGCCGGGGGCGCTCGGCGGGCTCGATGCGGCAGAGCACGCGCTCCCCGGCTTCCGTGCCCGCGCCATCGGTGCGGCGGAGCGCCGCCACCAGGCCCGGCCCCGGCGCCCAGGCCCGGCATTCGATCGCCATCCGCAGCGGTTCCCGGCCGGCCAGGGCGAAGCTGAGCTCTGCGCCACCGCCCTCGGCGCGGAGCAGCAGCCCGTAGCCGGGCAGGTCTCCGGCCGCGAGGTGCCGGGGCTCGACCGGCGTGGCCATCGCCCGCCCGCCCAGGGCGCAAAGGCGCAGGCCGGGCGCCGGCCAGGCCGGCTCGGGCCCGGCCCAGGCCTCCAGCGGCCCTTGCCACTCCCGCAGCTCCGGATGGACCAGGGGCGAAGCGAGGGCCTGGCCCGGGGCACGGAACATCTGCTCCAGCGCCTGAACGCGCTCACGCGCCGCTGCCTCCTCCGGCAGGCGCGCCAGCAAGCGGCGCCAATGGGTGAGCGCCGTGCGCGGTGCGCCCGCCGCATCGGCCGTCAACGCCAGATGGCGCAGCAATTCGGCATCGTCGGGGTGCTGGCGCGCCGCCTCTGCCGCCTCATGCTGCGCCTCGGCCCGGCGGCCGAGGGCGATCAGGCCGAGCGTCCGCTTCACCACGCGCTCCCGGAAGGCGGGGTCGCGCGGGCCGATCGCCTGCCACGCCTCGACCGCCTCCGCATGGCGGCCCAGCGCGGCCGTGGCGCGCGCCAGGATCAGCGCGGCGCGCGCATGGTCGGGCTGTCGTTGCAGCACCGCCCGGGCCAGGCGCTCGGCCGGCTCCAGCTCCTGCTGGGCGAGGTGAACGCGGGCGCGGATCGAAAGCAGGTCCGGGTCGTCCGGATGCTCCAGCAGGGCGGCCTCCAGCAGGCGCGCCGCCGCCGCCTGGTCGCGCTCGGCCTCGGCCTGGCGGACCGCGGCGAGGTAGTCCCGGCGGCTCATGCCCGCCCCCGCAGCCGCCGGCGGTGGCGGGGCGGCGGCGAGGCTTTGGCCGGCCGGCATGGTCACCGCGCCGAGCGGCCATTCCCCATGGGCGCCCACCGCGCGCAGCTCAAGCCGCGTGCCCTCCGACGGGAGTGGCTGCAGCCGCGCGAGATCAAAGGCGAAGCCATGCGCACCATCGCCGATCCCGGCGCGCGCCAGCTCGGGCCGGCGCAGCGCGGCGGGTTGCCGCGCGAGCACCCGCCCCTCCTGCACCAGCTCCACCGCCACACGCTCGAGCGGCCGGGCGGCATCCCAGGCCCAGCCGGTGCAATGGGTCCCCAACACGCCATGCAGGCGCCCGCGTAGCATGTGCAGGCGGGGCGGCACCGGCAGGGCGAGGCGGTCCACCTCGATCGGGATCCAAAGCTGCTCGGCCACCAGGCGCAGCTCATGCGTCGCGCCGTCCTGCGCCGTGATGGGCAAGGGGTGCTCGAAACCGCCGCCGCCCTCGCCGAAGCCCACCGCCTCGAGGTCGGGCCGGGCGCGATCGGCGCGCACCTCGGCGAGGCGCTCGCCATCGAGCAGGATCTGGGCGGAGAGGCGGCGGAAGGGATCGTCCGGGTCCCAGAGCCAGCCGCGGAGCATGCCGTCGAAGACCCCGTCAATGCGTCCACGCAAGGCCATCTAGGCGGTCCTCATGCCCCGGGCGGCGCCATCACGCCGTCTGCCGGGCCAGGGCCATCCGCTCATCCGCCAGGATTTCGGCCAGCAGCGCGTCCAGATCCGCGGCGGGCTGCCAGCCGAGCAGGCGCCGCGCGCGGCCCGAATCGCCGACTGGGCCACGGCAGCTGGGCCCCGCCGGATCCAACCGCACGAGCAGCCGCCCGGTGGCGGCGCAAAGCCCGGTCTCGGCCCAGCCGGCCCCCTCCCAGCGGAGCGGCGCGCCGGCCATGGCGAAGGCCCGCTCGACCACGGCGCGCAGGGGATGCACCGCCCCGCCGGCCAGCACGAAATCCTGGGGTGCAGACTGCTGCAGCATGCGCCACGCCGCCTCGGCCTGATCGCGCGCATGGCCCCAATGCTGCGCCGGATCGAGCGCGCCGAGGGTCAAGGGCGGTGCGGCGCCCGCCGCCAGTGTGGCCGCCCCGCGCGCCACATGGCGCAGCAACGCATCCGGCGCCGCGCGGGCGCTGGCATGCGGGAAGGCGATGCCGCTGGCCGCGTGCATCCCGTAGCGCTCCCGCGCCGCCGCGATGAGCCAGTAGGCCTGGAGGCGGGCGACACCTGTGGCGGAATCCGGGGCGAAGGGCGTCTGCTCATCGGCCGGCGCGGAGGAGCCGGGCCCGAAGATCTCGTAGCTCGAGCCCTGAAAGAGGCGGATGGCGCGGCCGGGATCATGCAGCCGCAGCGCGTCCAGCAGGCGCTGCGTCCCCAGCGCGTGCAGCGCCGCGTCGTTTTGCGGCACCCGCCCAGGCGCCAGGCTCATGCCGGCGAGGTTGTACACCTCATCCGGCTGCACACGCTGGAGGACGCGCAGCAGGCTGGCGCCCTCGGTCATGTCGCCATGATGCAGGCAAAGTTCGGCGCCCGCGCCGATGAGCGCCGCGAGATTGCCGAGGTTGGGCAGGGAGGTGCGGCGGCGCAGGCCATGCACCGCATAGCCCTTTTCCAGCAGAAGCTCGGCGAGGAAGGAACCATCCTGACCGGTGATGCCAATGATCAGCGCGACAGGGCGAGACATCTCAACTCCGAAAGGCGGGCCCGCCGGACAGGCGGGGCCCCGACGCACCACTTCCGATACATGAGGTTCCGCCTGCGCACCAGCGCGGCGGGGAAGGGCGGGGCGTGGAAGGCCCCGCCATCCTCCTCAGTGGTGGGCGATTTCGCCCGCGCCGAAGATGTAGATGGACACGAAGAGGAAGAGCCACACCACGTCCACGAAGTGCCAGTACCAGGCGGCGGCCTCGAAGCCGAAATGCCGCTCCGGCGTGAAATGGCCGGCCATGGCGCGGAACAGGCAGACCGCGAGGAAGATGGTACCGACAATCACGTGGAAGCCGTGGAAGCCCGTCGCGAGGAAGAAGACCGAGGGATAGACGCCGCCGGTGAAGGCGAAGGGCGCGATGCTGTATTCCCAGATCTGCAGGCCGCTGAAGGCGATGCCGAGCACGACCGTGATCGCCAGGCCGAGGATCAGGCCCTTGCGGTCATTGATCATCAGCGAGTGATGCGCCCAGGTGACCGTGCAGCCCGAGAGCAGCAGGATCATCGTGTTCAGGAAGGGCAGGCTCCAGGGATCGAAGGTCTTGACCCCGGCCGGCGGCCAGATCGCCGAGGCGGCGCCCGAGACATGCTCCGGATAGAGGGCGAAGTGGAAATAGGCCCAGAAGAAGGCCACGAAGAACATCACCTCGGAGGCGATGAACAGGATCATGCCGTAGCGCAGGCCAAGGCGGACGACGGGCGAATGCAGCCCGGCCGTGCGGCTCTCCTTCAGGACGTCGCGCCACCAGCCGAACATGCAGGCCAGGACGCTGACGGCGCCGACGCCCAGCACCCACTTCGTCCCGCCATGCGCCAGCACGATGATGCCGGTCAGCATGAGCCCCGCCGCGAAGGCGGAGAGGATCGGCCAGTAGGAAGGCTCCACCAGATGGTAGGGGTGCTTGTAGGGGCTCGCGCCCTCGGCGTTGCTGGCCATCGCTCGTCCTGCGTCTTATCCCCCGGGACGCGAGAAGGCCCCCGGGCGTTGCGGCGCACAATCCTGGAAAATGGCCCGCGGATCAAGGGTGGGGCAGCGGGAAAGCGGCTGAAAACGCTACCGCCGCGCCCCCACATGCGGACCGGCATTGGCCAGTGCGCCGCTGCGCTCCGCATCGTTCAGGCTGCGGAAGAAGGTGTAGTTGATGCTGATGGTGCGGATGCCGCGCGTGGCCGGGTCCTCGGCGATGCGGGGATCCACCCAGAAGGCGAGCGGCATGTCCACCGTCTGGCCCGGCTCCAGCGTCTGCTCCTCGAAGCAGAAGCAGGCGGTCTTGTGGAAATACTTGGCCACGACGTCGGGCGTCACATTGTAGGTGGAGATGCCGGTCACGGGCGCCGTCCCGGTGTTGCGGGCGGTGTAGAAAGCCAGCGACTCCTCCCCCACGCGGAGCTGCACGGAGGGGTGCTGCGCCTCGAAGCGCCAGGGCAGGTTCGGGTGGGTCTGCGCGTTGAAGCGCACGGTCACCATCGCGGTGCCCGGGCTGGCCGGCGCCGCCTGGCCGATCATCGGCGTGCCGCCAAAGCCGGTGGCGCGGCAGAACAGGTCATAAAGCGGCACGGCGGCAAAGCTCACGCCCACCATGAAGCCGACAAAGCCGAAGGCGGCGATGCCAAGGCGGCGATTCTTCCGGGCGAGAGCCTCTTGCGGGGTCATGTCGGTGAATTGGCCCCGTATGACCCGGCGCGCAAGCCTCTTGCCGCACCGTTCCGCCGCCGCTAATCGGAAAGGGCATCAAGAGTTGGGCCGGCGCCCAACGCCAACCTGCCTTCCCGGGCAAGGTGGCGCTTCCCCTCGCGGGGGAGGATGTGGCCGTCCCGGCAATGATACGGGTCTTCCACGCCAAAGCGCCGTCCCTCGCGCACCGAGGAGACCGCCTATGTTGACCGCCCCGCATGACCTCACCCCCTGCCTCGCCCCCGGTGATGAGGCGATGCACCTGGGCGGCCGCGCCTGGATGGACGCCACCGGCCGCAGCGCCTGGGCGGAGTTCTACCTGGTGCTGCATCAGGGGGATGGCGGCTGGACGCATCTCTGCCGCGTGGCGGCGGGCGTGCGGCTGGAGCTGGTGCTGGTGGAGGCGGCGCCGGGGGACGCCCGGGCGGCGCTCGGGGAGCGCTTCTTCGCGCCCGAGGGCGGCGTCAGTCCCGCAGCAGCCGCGCGATCGAGATGAAGTAGAACAGCACCGAAAGCCCCGCCAGCGCGCCCAGGATGGCCCAGTTCCGCGCCTTGCGGCGGCGCTCGAAGATCGCCCTTTCCTCGGGTGTCATGCGAGCAGCAGACGGTCGAGCGCCAGCGCGCCGAACAGCAGGAACAGGTAGGAGATGCTGTATTTGAAGCAGCGCTTCGCCGGCATGTCCTTGGTGAGCGAAACGCCCGACTCATCCTGGTCGTCGCGCCAGGTCAGCCAGGCATGGCGAAGGAAGTTCGCCCCGAGGGCAGCGGCCACGGCGCCATAGACCCAGGTGTTGAACCCCATCAGCCAGGGGGCGAGGGTGAGTGGCACCAGCAGCACGGTGTAGATCACGACCTGCTTGCGCGTCTCGCGCGCGCCATGGGTCACGGGCAGCATGGGCACGCCCGCGCGCTCGTAATCCTGGTGCGCCCAGAGCGAGAGCGCCCAGAAATGCGGCGGTGTCCACATGAAGATGATGGCGAAGAGCACGAGCGGCAGCGCCTCGATGCTGCCGGTCACGGCGATCCAGCCGATGAGCGGCGGAAACGCGCCGGCGGCACCGCCGATGACGATGTTCTGCGGCGTCCGGCGCTTCAGCAGCATCGTGTAGATGACGACGTAGAAGAAGATGGAAAAGGCCAGCACGCCCGCCGCCAGCCAATTGGTGGCGAGGCCCATCAGCGCGACAGAACCCACCGCCAGCACCACGCCATAGGTCAGCGCGGCATCGGCGCTGATGCGGCCGGTCGGGATGGGGCGCTTGATGGTGCGGCGCATGATCGCGTCGATGTCGCGGTCGTACCACATGTTCATGGCACCCGCCGCACCGGCCGCGATGGTGATGCAGAGAATGGCGGTGACGGCCAGCACGGGATGCATGTGGCCTGGCGCAACCAGCAGCCCGATGATGCCGGTGTAGACGACCAGCGTCAGCACGCGCGGCTTGAGCAGCGTGATCCAGTCGCGCACCTCGGAGGCGCCGGCGATCTCGGATGTGGTGACGTCGCTCATCTGGGTTCCTTAAGTTGAGGGGCTTTGCCCCTCAAGCTCCCCAGCAAGAACCTCAGGTTCTTGCATCTCCGACAAATGGGGGTGCAGGGGACGTGTCCCCTGCTGGGGGAGTTTGAGGGGGCAACGCCCCCTCAACGGATCTTCGGCAGCTCGTCGAAGCTGTGGAAGGGCGGCGGGCTGCTGATCTGCCATTCCAGCGTGGTCGCACCCTCACCCCAGTAATTGGCGGGGACGGCAGCACCACGCTTGAAGGTCACGTACATCACGTAGAAGAAGAAGATGAAGCCCGCGACCGAGATATAGGCGCCCAGCGAGGCGACCAGGTTCCAGCCCCAAAATGCGTCGGGGTAGTCCGGGTAGCGGCGCGGCATGCCCTGGTTGCCCAGGAAGTGCATCGGGAAGAAGGTCAGGTTCACGCCGACGAAGGTCAGCCAGAAGTGGATCTTGCCGAGCTTCTCGGGATACTGCCGGCCCGACATCTTGCCGATCCAGTAGTAGATGCCGGCGTAGATGCCGAAGACGGCGCCCAGGCTCAGCACGTAGTGGAAATGCGCCACCACGTAATAGGTGTTGTGCAGGATCTGCGTGATGCCGGCATTGGCCAGCACGACGCCCGTCACGCCACCCATCGTGAACAGGAAGATGAAACCGATGGCGAAGAGCATCGGCGTGTCGAACTTCATCGAGCCGCCCCACATGGTGGCGATCCAGGAGAAGATCTTCACGCCCGTCGGCACGGCGATGACCATGGTGGCCGCCATGAAGTAGGCGCGCGTGTCCACATCCATGCCCGAGGTGTACATGTGATGCGCCCAGACCACGAAGCCCACCACGCCGATGGCGACCATCGCGTAAGCCATGCCGAGGTAGCCGAAGACCGGCTTCTTCGAGAAGGTCGAGATCACGTGGCTGATGATGCCGAAGGCCGGCAGGATCATGATGTACACTTCGGGGTGGCCGAAGAACCAGAAGAGGTGCTGGAACAGCACCGGGTCACCACCGCCGGCCGGGTCGAAGAAGGCCGTGCCGAAGTTGCGGTCCGTGATCAGCATGGTGATCGCGCCACCCAGCACCGGCACCGCCAGCAGCAGCAGGAAGGCGGTGACGAGCATGGACCAGACGAAGAGCGGCATCTTGTGCAGCGTCATGCCCGGGGCGCGCATGTTGAAGATGGTGGTGATGAAGTTGGCCGCACCCAGGATCGAGGAGGCGCCGGCCAGGTGAAGGGCGAACAGCGCCATGTCCATGGCGGGGCCCGACTGGTAGGTGTCGTCCGAGAGCGGCGGGTAGATGGTCCAGCCCGCGCCGGCGCCGCCGCCCACGAAGAGCGAGCCGCCGAGCAGCAGGAAGGCCGGCACCAGCAGCCAGAAGGAGATGTTGTTCAGGCGCGGGAAGGCCATGTCCGGCGCGCCGATCATGATCGGCACGAACCAGTTGCCGAAGCCACCGATCAGCGCCGGCATGATCACGAAGAACACCATGATCAGCCCGTGGGCCGAGACATAGGCATTCCACATCTGGCCATCGGCGAAGATCTGCAGGCCAGGCTGCTGCAGCTCAAGACGCATCAGCACGGAGAGGCCGATGCCGATGATCGCGGCGAAGAGCGAGAAGATGATGTAGAGGGTGCCGATATCCTTGTGATTCGTGCTGAACAGCCAGCGATTCACGAAGTTCGGCTTGTGGTCGTCATGTCCATGCGCGTCTGCGTATGCCATGTCCCGGGTGCCTTTCCTTGACCTTGCGCGGCTGCGTTACTGACGCGCCGCTGCGATTCGAATGGTGTCGTCCGCGGCTTCCGCAAGGGCGGGCGCGGCCGGGGCGTCCTGGCGGGCGAAGCGCGTCCGCGCGCTGGCCACCCAGGCGTCGAACTCTTCCTGCGGCACGGCCTTCACCACGATCGGCATGAACCAGTGGTTCACCCCGCAGATCTGGTTGCACTGGCCGTAGAACGTGCCCACGCGGTCGGCGCGCATCCAGGTCTCCAGCGTGCGGCCGGGGATGCTGTAGCGCTGCACGCCCAGGCTCGGGATGAAGAAGCTGTGGATCACGTCCACGCCATTGGTCATCACGCGAATGGTGCGGCCCACGGGGATCAGCAAGGGCTCGTCCACTTCCAGGCTGCGGAACTGGCCGGGGCGGATGTCCTCGTCCTGGATCGGCCGGCTGTCGAAGCTGAAATTGCCGTGGTCGGGGAACTGGTAGCTCCAGTACCACTGGTGGCCGGTCACGTTGATCGTGAGGTCGGCGTCACGGGCGCGGTCCTGGTAGTAGATCAGGCGGAAGGAGGGCACCGCGATGACCAGCAGGATCAGCACCGGGATCACCGTCCAGGCGATTTCCAGCGTGGTGTTGTGGCTGTTCTGCGAGGGGACGGGATTCGCCTTCTCGTTGTAGCGCCACATCACCCAGGCCAGCAGCACGGCCACGAAGATCGTGACCGCCACCATCAGCCAGAAAACCAGCGTGTTGAAGCTGGAGATCGCGTCCTTGATGGGACCGCCCGATTCCTGCAGCCCCATGCCCCAGGGCGCAGGTGCGCCCACCATCGGAGCCTGGGTTTGCGCGAAGGCCAAGCCGCCCGCCGCCACCAGCCCCAGGGTTGCCATTCCGAGAATTCGTCCGATACGCCCGATCACGCGCCGCACCTTGCCCCAAAACCTGAAGCGACAGCCCGGGGCCGTCGCCCGGTGGCCACATCGGCCACCTGCGGGCGCAGCATGGCATGCCCTCTTGAAGGGGCCGGCCCGGCGCCGCGGCCGGACCATAGGCGGCGGGCGGCGGCGCGGCAAGCCTGCGGCGCTGCAACAAAGGGGTTTTTTGGGCCGGCTAGCCGCCCTCGATGATCTCTGTTTCGGCCCCCTCGGCGCCGCCCTCGGCCACATGGTCCACCATATCGGTCAGCATGGAGCGGATATGCGGGTCCCCCACCATGTAGAAGACCTGCCGCCCCCGCCGGTCCGCCGTCAGCAGGCGCGCCGCGCGCAGCAGCCGCAGGTGGTGGGACACGAGGCTTGGTGAAATCGCGAGCATGTCCGCCGTGGCGCCGACCGAAACCGGCTGGTCGAGGCAGGCAAGGATGATCTTCAGGCGTGTGGGGTCGCTCATCAGGCGGAACATCTCCGCCAGCTCGAACACCTCATCCTCGTTGATGCGGACGCCTGTTGCCATCGATGCAGCTTCCGCCGCATCGCCCGGCAACACAAGCCGCTTCGTACAAGCCTTGACGTGGCGGGAGAGCAGGGCAAGTTAGAACTGACAAGTCACTGATTTAATTGGATGAGTGAACAGGTGAACAGCTATTCAGCCATCCCCCGGCGGGTTCTCCCCGCCCTGGCGACCCTCTCCCTGGCGACCCCCTCCCTGGCCCGGCCCGCCCTGGCCCAGCCCGCACGCCCCGTGGCGCTCGCCACCATCGGCATGATCGCCGACCTCGTTCGCGGCGTGGGCGGCACGGCGCTGACCACCGAGACCCTGATCGGCGAAGGGGTGGACCCCCACCTGTTCCGCCCGACGCGCAGCGACATCGCCCGCCTGCTCCGCGCCGACGCGCTGTTCTTCAACGGCCACCGGCTCGAGGGCCGGATGCATGACGTGCTGGACCGCGCGGCCGCCCAGGGCAAACCGGCGCTGGCGGTGGCCGAGGCCATCCCGCGCTCCCGCCTGCGCCAGAATGAAGACTACCCCGACGCAGCCGACCCGCATGTCTGGATGGACCCCATCCTCTGGGCCGAGACCCTGCCCGCCATCGCCACCACCCTGGGCCGGATCCCCCGGCTGAACCAGGATTTTTCGGCCGGCGTGGCGCAGACGCGGGCGCGGCTGGATCGGCTGGACGCCTATGCGCGGGAGGTGCTGGCACCCATCCCGGCCGAGCGGCGCGTGCTGGTCACGGCGCATGACGCCTTCGCCTATTTCGGCCTGCGGTACGAATTCCAGGTCGAATCCATCCAGGGCCTCTCGACCGAGGCCGAGGCCAGCCTCAGCCGGATCGAGGCGATGGTCCGCCTCATCGTCGAGCGCCGCATCCCCGCCATCTTCACCGAAAGCTCCGTTCCGGATCGCGCCGTGCGCGCCCTGATCGAGGGTGTGACGGCGCGGGGCCATCAGGTTCGGCTGGGCGGGACGCTGTTCTCCGACTCCATGGGCCGCCCCGGCACCTATCGCGGCACCTATGAGGGGATGATGGACCACAACATCACCACCATCGCGCGCGCGCTCGGCGGCTCCGCGCCCGAGCGCGGGCTGAACGGGCGGCTGTGACGGCGCCCTTCTCCGTCACCGGGCTGAATGTCAGCTATGCCGGGCGCCCGGCGCTGAGGGACGTCACCTGGCAGGCGGCGCCAGGGCTCACCGCCATCCTCGGCCCCAATGGCGCCGGGAAATCCACCCTGCTCAAGGCGGCGCTGGGCCTGATCCCGTCCGATTCCGGGGAGGCACGCTTCTTCGGCCTGCCGCTGGATGCGGCCCGCGCCCGCGTCGCCTACCTGCCGCAGCGCGCCAGCGTGGACTGGGATTTCCCGGCCAGCGCGCTCGACATCGTGGCCATGGCGCGGGTGCCGCGCATGCGCTGGTGGGGCAGCGTGCCCCGCGCCGAGCGAGAGACCGCGCGCGCGGCACTCGCCGCCGTCGGCCTCGTGGATTTCGCCGGGCGCCAGATCGGCCGGCTTTCGGGCGGGCAGCAGCAGCGCGTCTTTCTCGCCCGCGCCCTGGCCCAGGGCGCCGACCTCTTCCTGATGGACGAGCCGCTCGCCGCGGTGGATGCGGTGACGGAGCAGACCATCCTCGCCGTGCTGCATGGCTTGGTGCGGGAGGGGAAGACGGTGCTCATGGTGCACCATGACCTCTCCCTCATCACCGCCCATTTCGACCAGGTGCTCATCCTGGCGGGCGAGGTGGTCGCGGCCGGCCCGGTGGGTGAGGCCTTCACCGATGCCACCATCGCCCGCGCCTTTGGCGGCCTGCCGGGACGGCCGGCGGCATGATTCCCCACAACACCCTGATCGTGCTGCTGGGCTGCGCGGCGCTGGGGGCGGCCTCGGGCGTGGTGGGCGCCTTCGCCCTGCTGCGCGGCCGTGCGCTGGTGGCGGATGCGATCGGCCATGCGGCGCTGCCGGGCGTGGTCGCGGCCTCCCTGCTCATGGCGGCGCTGGGGGGGCCGGCGCGCAGCCTGGCGCCGCTGCTGGTGGGGGCGGCGCTCTCGGCCTGGCTCGGGCTGCTGGCGCTGCGCGCGCTGACGGCGGGCGGCCGCATCCGGCAGGATGCCGCGATCGGCGTGGTGCTCTCCGCGTTTTACGCGCTGGGCACGGTGGGCCTCTCGGTCGCCCAGGCCATTCCGGCGGCGGCACAGGCGGGCCTCTCGCATTTCATCCTGGGCCAGGCGGCGACGATGACGGAGGGCGATGCGCTGCTGGCCGGCGGCCTGGCACTCGGCTGCATCGCGGTCATCGCCGTGCTGTTTCAGCCGCTGCGCGCGCTGTGCTTCGACGAGGCCTTCGCCCGCAGCCAGGGCCTGCCGGTCCGCGCACTGGAACTGGGGCTGCTGGCGTTGCTTCTCGCGGTCTGCGTGGCCGGGCTGCCGGCGGTGGGGCTGCTGCTGGTGGTGGCGCTGCTGATCGTCCCCGCCGCCGCCGCGCGCCTCGTCACGCGGGGCCTGCCGGCCATGGTGGCGGTGGCGGGCGCGCTGGGGGCGGCGGCGGGGGCCAGCGGCGCGCTGATCTCGACCCGCTTCGAGAACATCCCGACTGGCGCGGCCGTGGTTCTGGCGGGGCTGCTCGGCTTCGGCGCCGCCCTGGCGTTCCAGCGCCGATGACCGAGTTCCTGCAACTCGACCTCCCCGCTTTGCTCGCCGCGATCCTGGCCGGCGGCACCTGCGGGCTGCTCGGCTCCTTCCTCGTGCTGCGGCGGGAGAGCCTGCTGGGCGACGCCCTGTCCCACGCCGTGCTGCCCGGCATCGTGGTGGGCTTCGCGCTGACGGGGCTGCGCTCGGCGGGGCCGATGCTGCTGGGCGCGCTGGCCGCCGCCCTGCTGGCCACACTCGCCATCGGATGGGTGAAGCGCGCGGCACGGCTGGAGACGGGGGCGGCCACGGGCCTCGTCTTCACCGGCTTTTTCGCGGCCGGCCTCGTGCTGCTGGAGTTGACCAACGCCCGCAGCGCGGATTTCGACGTGGATTGCGTGCTGTTTGGCCAGCTGGAGACACTGGTTTGGCTGGAGGCGCAGGGATTCGCGTCCCTGTTCGACCCCGTGGCCCTGGCCGGGCTGCCGCGCCAGTTGGGGCTGCTGGCGGCCGTCGCCCTGGTGGCGGGGCTGGTGGTGGCGCTGTGCTGGCGGCCCTTGCAGCTCATCTCCTTCGACCCGGCCTTCGCCGCCTCCCTTGGCCTGCGCGTGGGCCGCTGGGAGATGGGGCTGAACCTGCTGATCGCGGCCGCCGCCGTCGCCGCCTTTGAGTCCGTGGGCAGCATCCTCGTCGTCGCCATGCTGGTCTGCCCGGCCGTGGCGCTCCGGCTGATGACCGACCGCTACCGGGTGCAGGTGCTGGGGGGTGCCGCGCTGGGCGCCGGGCTGGGGGCCGCCGGCGTGCTGCTGGCCGGGCCGCTTCCGGCCGCGCTTGGCTTGGCCATGTCGCTCAACGCCGCGGGGCTGATCGGCACGCTGGCCGGGCTGGTGGTGGCGGGGTGCCTGATCCTGCGCCCCCGCACCGCCTGAGGCGATCTTCACCACATCCCCCTTCCCCTTTGCCCCCGCATCGTCAGATGATGCAGGGAACAGATCTTGAGGGAGACGACCCATGGCGAAGTTCGGCCTGAGCCAATCAGTGCGGCGCGTGGAAGACCCCCGGCTGCTGCTGGGCGAAGGGCGCTACACCGACGACATCGCCCTCGACGGCCAGGCGCATGGCTATGTCCTGCGCAGCCCGCATGCCCATGCGAAGATCAATTCGGTGGATGTCGGCGCGGCGAAGTCCATGCCCGGCGTGCTGGCCGTGATGACGGGTGCCGACCTGCTGGCCATGGGTGTCGGCGAATTGCCCTGCGCCATCCCGATGAAGAACATCGACGGGACGGACCGCGCCAACACGCTGCACATGCCGCTCGCCACCGACGCCGTGCGCCATGTGGGCGACCCCGTCGCCTTCATCGTCGCCGAGACGCATGAGCAGGCGCGCGACGCGGCCGAGGCGGTGGAGGTGGATTACGAGATCCTGCCCTCCATCACCGACCTCGCCATGGCTGGCGAAGCCGGCCAGCCGCAGATCTGGCCGGGTGCCAAGAACAACACCGTCTTCGACTGGGAAGTGGGCGACAAGGCCAAGACCGAGGCACTGTTCGCGCAGGCCGCGCATGTGACGCGGCTGACGGTGGTGAACAACCGCGTCGTCGCCTCTTCCATGGAGGGCCGCGCCTGCGCCGCCCAGTTCGACGCCGCCACCGGGCATTTCACGCTCTATGCCGGCACCCAGGGCTCCTGGCTGGTGAAGAACCTGCTGGCCTCCTCCGTGCTGAAGGTGAGCCCGGATTTGGTGCGCGTGGTGACGCCCGATGTGGGCGGCGGCTTCGGCATGAAGCTGTTCCTCTATGCCGAATACGCGCTCTGCGCGCTGGGGGCGCGGGCCGTGGGCCGCCCGGTGAAATGGGCCTCGGAACGCACCGAGGCCTTCCTCTCGGACACGCATGGGCGGGACAACATCACGCTGGGCGAGCTGGCGCTCGACAAGGACGGCAAGTTCCTGGCCCTGCGCACCCGCAACGTGGCCAATATGGGCGCCTATCTCTCTACCTTCGCGCCCTTCATCCCGACCGGCGCAGGCACCAAGGTGCTGGCCAGCGTCTATGGCTTCCAGGCGATCCATGCGCGCGTGCTCGGCATGGCAACCAACACCGTGCCGGTGGACGCCTATCGCGGCGCCGGCCGCCCCGAGAGCAACTACCTCGTCGAGCGCCTGATTGATCAGGCCGCGCGCGACCTCAAGCTCGACCGCATCGAGCTGCGCCGGCGCAACATGGTCGGCCAATCGGCCATGCCCTACGTCACCGCGATGGCGCAGCGCTACGACAGCGGCGATTTCCCGCGCGTGATGGATGCCGCCCTGGCCAAGATCGATTGGGCCGGCTTCCCCGCCCGCCGGGCGGAGGCCGCGAAGCGCGGCAAGAAGCGCGGCATCGGCCTCGCCTACTATCTGGAAGCGACCGGCGGCGGCCCCACGGAAAACGCCTCGGTCAAGTTCGCCGAGGATGGCTTCGTGGATGTCTATGTCGGCACGCAAAGCACCGGCCAGGGCCATGAGACGGCCTATGCCATGCTGACCAGCCATGAGCTGGGTGTTCCCATGGAGAAGATCCGCATCCGTCAGGGCGATTCCGACACGCTTCCCGCCGGCGGCGGCACCGGCGGCGCGCGCAGCCTTTACTCCGAGGGCCAGGCGATCCTCGTCACCGCCGCCTCGGTGATCGAGAAGGGCAAGCAGGCCGCCTCCGAAATGCTGGAAGCCGCCGTCGTGGATATCGAGTTCAACAAGGGTCAGTTCGGCGTGGTCGGCACCGACCGCGGCGTGGACATCCTGAGCCTCGCCGCGCGCCAGCGGCAGCGCGTCGCGGCGGGCGAGGACACCAACCTGCTCGACGCGCTGGAGACGGCGAAGATCGAATTCCACACCTTCCCCAATGGCTGCCACGTGGCCGAGGTCGAGGTGGACCCCGAGACGGGGATGATCGCCATCCCCCGCTACATCGTGGTGGATGATGTGGGCCACGCGCTGAACCCGCTGATCGTGCGCGGGCAGGTGCATGGCGGCGTCGCCCAGGGCATCGGCCAGGCCTTCCTGGAGCGCACCTCCTACGACCCGGAAAGCGGCCAGCTCCTCTCGGCCAGCTTCATGGACTACGCCCTGCCGCGCGCCGAGGACCTGCCGGATATCGAGGTGGATCTGATCGAGGTGGTCTGCGAGACCAACCCGCTCGGCGTGAAGGGCGCGGGCGAGGCCGGCGCCGTGGGCTCGCCGCCCGCGGTGGTGAATGCGCTGGTGGATGCGCTGGCCGATGCGGGGGTGACCAGCATCGACATGCCGGCGACGCCGGAAGTGGTGTGGAAGGCGCTGCACGCGGCTTAGGTCGGTTGATGCGGGGCTTTGCCCCGCGCCCCACCAGGAAACTCGTTTCCTGGACCTTCGTTAGTTGATGTGGAACCGCCGGCGCAGGGCGAGGCCGGCGAGGAATGCGAAGATGAGGGCGAGCAGTGATTGAAGCGTGGCCAAGCCACGCAGCGCAAAGCTCCAGCCTGTGTCACCCGGACCAAGGACCAATCGCTGATACTCGGGCGTTGTTACCTGCCAAAGGCCAAACGGAAAGACGCGTCCGAGTGAGAGGGTCAGTGACTGATAGAAAAGAGGCGCTTCCGCCGCGGCGCCTTGGGCCTGGAAGATAAGCAAATAAAGCAGACTGAAAGTGGGGATTGTGGCGACAAACCAACAAAGCGGCCTAGCGATCGAGCGACCATAGTTTGCGACCAAGCCATATGCGATAGAGGAAAGCCGCTCAGTGCGAGAAGTTTCACGCTGATAGCGACGAGCCGTAAGTTCGAGCGCGTAGAACATTTGCTCTCGCGTTTTATCGGAGGCCTTCTCCATAGCCTGCTTCAAAACGCGGCAACCACTCTCTAATGCTCGCAAAGCGGCATCGTGGCTTTCATCCATTAGGTACTTGTTACTCCAACGTGCCGCCAACCAAGCTGAAGGCAGCACCAACTGAACAGTCGCGTGATTGAGGGTGATTATTTTCATCAGTTCTTGCTGAAACTGCTGCTGAACCATTCCCTCACCGGGATCATCCAACCTCACGCCGCCGCCAAAGACAGCCCCATCAAAGATAGTGAAGGCACAACATCCCGACCCACGAAGCTTGACAACATCCTTGAATTGGGCATCGCTGAGTAACCCGTGCTGGACGTTGGGATGGTCAGGGAACGTCGTGCGCTCAAACTGAACGAACCGTTCAAATGATGTTGCCCGGAAGCTTGTCGAGCGATGAAACTGCGACCCTGTGAAATCGGCGATGCCTTTGAAGCGGCGACCAGCGAAATCAACGATAGCTTGCGAGTTCACCGTATCTGGCTGTGTCGCAAACCGGGTTCTGACAAACTCAGCTCGGGCAAGGAACTCGCCTCCCTCGAAGCTCACCGCTCCATAAAAGCAGGCGTCTTCAAAATTGGCGTCCGCGTGGAAGATCGCCGAATGGAAGCGCGCTTCTCCCTTGAACGAAGCATTCTGGAATATAGCGTAGTCTCTGAAAGATGCATTCCAGAAACCCGCAGAGTTTGCAAATGCAGCACTGTGGAAACCCACCATCTCCAGAAACGTGACCCGGTTGAAGCGGGTTCCGATGCAAAACTGCGTCCCAGTGAAACTCGTGAACCCAGAAAACGAAGCGTCGTCGAAGGTGACCCAATCCGAAAAAACTGCTCGAGCAAAACTGGCGCTTTTCAAAAAAATTGCTGAACTGAAATCCGCGTTCGCGCGAAATGTCGAGTCGATCATTCGCGCTGCGCCTGAAAAGACAGCGTCATGGAAGCGCGCTGCAGCAGCGAAGTTGACGCCGCTCACTTCGAGATCGGTTGCGAACACGGTCTCTTTGCAGGAGAGGCCGGACGCAAACTCCATATCACGGGCTCGCCATCCCGGCATGAAAGCCTGATCAAGAAGGAGGTGGACCGGATGGTCATCCCCCAAAGGATGATGCGGTGCATCCAATAGCACCGCTCCTTGAAGCTGGGCGCGGCCGTCAGGGCCCCGAGGGTCAGCCCACGCATCCGTATGGGTTGCGCCGGCCTCTGCGACCCGCTGAGCGATAACCGAGGTCAGAGCGCTTCGTCGTGACTGGTCCCATGCACCCTTCGCCGGGGCCCCATCGGCCCATTTCATCGGGACATGAGCAACATGCCACAGCGTCCCATCCGGTCCTTGCACGAGCTCGCCTGCGTCCAGCATCGCTTTGTCACAGCGCACCGCTAATGATTGAGGATCTCGTCGCCAGTAGTCTTGCAGGTTCCTCTCGGCATGCCCGCCGCCGTAAGAGACTCCACCGTTGGCTCCAACTGGTTTGCCCTTCAACCCGTCCCATGACCAATCGCTAGCCCACCAGCGGTCCCACCAAGCCCCCTCAATCTCCTTCCAACTCTCCGCCACGTCGCCGACTCCGAATAACGCCTCAGCCTATGCGCACGCCCAGCGCCTGCAAAAGCACTTCGCATTCCCTAGACTTTTCCGGCATTTTTTCCTAACATCCGCGACTGTTGTTTGAAAACTGCATCTGCCCTTCACCCCCCCCGATCCAGGCAGGGCATTTGTCCGAAACCTGCAATTCCCGCGCACACGTCGCGCCCCCAGACCGCCGCCGCCGCCTTCAGCAAGAACCCGCTGAACTGCCCGCGATCGCATCATTTCTGTCTAATCTCCGCGTTTCTGCCTGAGTTTTCATCCCTGAGCCGCCTCCGGCCGCCTCAAGCTCCCACCACGCAACCGGAGCCTGCCCATGACCCCCTCTCGCCGCGCCCTCCTCGCCGCACCCCTGGCCGCGACCCTCCCCTGGGATGTGACCCAGGCGCAGACCCAGACCGGCACCTTGCGCGTCGGTATGACGGCCTCCGCCGTGCCGCTCTCCAACGGCGTGCCGGACCAAGGGGCCGAGGGCCACCGCTTCATGGGCATCACCCTCTATGATCAGCTCGCGATGTGGGACCTCAGCAAGTCCGACGTGCCGGTCACCATCCGCCCCGGCCTCGCCACCGCCTGGCGCATGGACCCGGCCGATTCGAAGCGCTGGATCATCACCCTGCGCGAAGGCGTGCGCTTCCATGACGGCAAGGTGATGACGGCCGAGGACGTCGTCTTCTCCTATGACCGCGCCTTCAAGGCCGATGCCCCGCATTTCGACCCGCGCGCCGCCGCCCAGGCCCGCATCCGCATGCCGACCATCGCCTCCTGGCGCGCGGAAGGCCCGCTCACCTTCATCATCGAGACCCGCACGCCCGATTCACTCGTCCCCTTCGGCCTCACCTGGGTCGGCATCACACATCAGGGCGCCTGGGAGGCGGCGGGCCGCGACTGGGACCGCTACCTGGACCGCGCCGTCGGCACCGGCCCCTATCGCCTGGAGACCTTCGCGGTGCGCGAGCGCTGCGTCATGCTGCGCAACGCCAATTACTGGGACGCCGCGCGCATCCCGCGGCATGAGCGCCTGATCCTGCTGCCCCTGCCCGAGGCCAATACGCGCGTGGCGGCACTCCGCTCGAACCAGGTGGATTTCATCGAGGCCCCGCCGCCCGATGCCATCCCAGCGCTGCGCGCGGCGGGCATGACCATCGTCTCCAACACCTATCCGCACAACTGGACCTGGCACCTGAACATGTCCGAGGGCTCGCCCTGGCGGGACATCCGCGTCCGCAAGGCGGCGAACCTGGCGATTGACCGTGCCGGCATCCGCTCCATGCTGGGGGACATGATGGTGCCCGGCGCCGGCCTCCTGCCGCCCGGCCACCCCTGGCACGGCACGCCGCGCGAGCCGATCAAGACCGATGTCGCCGCCGCGCGCCGCCTGATGGCCGAGGCCGGCTTCTCCCGACAGAACCCGATCCGCACGCGTGTGGGCATCTCGACCTCCGGCTCCGGCCAGATGCAGCCCTTGCCGATGAACGAGGCGGTGCAGCAGAACCTGCGCGACATCGGCATCGAGGTGACCTTCGAGGTGATGGAATGGAACGCGCTGCTGACCATCTGGCGGGATGGCGCGCGGGCGCCCTCCAACCGCGGCATCAGCGCCATCAACATCAGCTATGCGGCGCTCGACCCCTTCACCGCCCTGGTGCGCTTCCTGAAGAGCGACATGGTGCCGCCCGCCGCCAACAACTGGGGCTATTTCAGCGACCCCTGGTATGACGACATCATGACGCGGGTCTATGGCGAGTTCGACCCCGCGAGGCAGGCCGCTCTGCTGGCCGAATTGCACGCCCGCGTGGTGGATGACGCGCTCTTCCTCTTCGTGGCGCATGACTTGAACCCGCGCGCCACCAGCCGGCGCGTGCAGGGCTTCGTGCAGGCGCAGAGCTGGTTCCAGGACCTGACGCCGATCCGTCTGACGTAACGGGTCGCGGGGCGTGGCTGTTCCACGCCCTCACCCCGTTGACATCCATGCGGCCCGCGCCGGACAATCGCGGGCAACGAGGATCAACGGGGAAACCAGTTCCATGGCAGAAGAGCGCTTCGTCGAGCATGACCGCGACGGCGATATCCATATCCTGCGCATTGCCAATCCGCCGGTGAACACACTGCGCACCGGCGTCCGCGCCGGGCTGCATGCCGGCATCGCGGCCGCGCTCAAGGAAGGCGCGCGCGCCATCGTGCTGATCGGCGAAGGCCGCATGTTCTGCGCCGGCGCCGAGATGACCGAGTTCAACAAGCCCCGCCAGCCGCCCAGCCTGCCCGAGGTCTTCGACGCGATCGAGAATTGCAAGGTGCCGGTCGTCGCCGCCATCCATGGCTCGGCACTCGGCGGCGGACTGGAATTGGCGCTGGCCTGCCATGCGCGCGTGGCCGTGGCCACCGCCCAGGTCGGCCTGCCCGAGGTGAAGCGCGGCTTCGTGCCCGGCGCCGGCGGCACGCAGCGCCTGCCGCGCCTGATCGGCCCCGAGGCCGCGCTCAAGATCATCGTGACGGGCGAGTCGATTTCGGCGACCGAGGCCGCCAAGCTCGGCGCCATCAATGCCGTGGTGGATGCGCCGCTGGAGGCCTCCGCCGTCGCCTGGGCCCGCGCCCATGCGGGGGACAGCTTCGTCCTCGCCCGCAAGCGCGAGGACAAGATCAAGGGCGCTGACCTCGCCGCCTTCGACGCCGCGGCCGCCGCCCTGCTCAAGCGCACGCGCGGGCAGGAAAGCCCCAAGGGCTGTGTGACCGCCGTCCGCGCCTCCATCACCCATTCCTTCGAGGATGGGCTGAACATCGAGCGCGAGCAGTTCCAGAAGCTCGTCGCGGGCGAGCAGAGCTTCGCGCTGCGCCACATCTTCTTCGGCGAGCGCGAGGCCGTGCGCGTCCCCGGCCTGCCGGAGGATGTGACGGGCACGCCGGTCAAGAACGCCGTCGTCATCGGCGGCGGCACCATGGGTGGCGGCATCGCGATGAACTTCGCCAATGTCGGCATCCCCGTCACCATCGTGGAGACGAGCCAGGAGGCGCTGGACAAGGGCCTGGCCCGCTGCGAGGCGAATTGGCAGCGGTCCGTCACCTCGGGCCGCATGAACCAGGCCGAGTATGAGAAGCGCCGCTCCTTCCTGAAGGGCAGCACCAGCCTCGATGTGGTGAAGGACGCCGACCTCGTGATCGAGGCGATCTTCGAGAACATGGAGGCGAAGAAGGAACTCTTCGCCAAGCTCGACAAGCTCGCACGGCCGGGCGTGGTGCTGGCTTCCAACACCTCGACCCTCTCCATTGATGAGATCGCCTCCGCCACCTCGCGGCCGGAATGGGTGATCGGGATGCACTTCTTCTCGCCGGCGAACGTTATGCGCCTGCTGGAGAATGTGCGGGGGGCCAAGACCAACAACATCGCCATCGCGACGGCGACGGAGGTGGGCAAGCGCATCGCCAAGCTGCCCGTGCTCGTCGGCAATTGCGACGGCTTCGTCGGCAACCGCATGACCGGCAAGCGCGGCCCGCAGCAGGAGAAGCTGTTGCTGGAAGGCGCACTCCCGCAGGATATCGACCGCGTGATGGAAGCCTATGGCATGGCCATGGGGCCCTGTGCCACGGGCGACCTCGCCGGCCTCGATATCGGCGCCGCGGTGCGCAAGGCGCGCGGCACGGTGGCGCCCATCGCCGATGCGCTGGTGGCACTCGGCCGCTACGGCCAGAAGACCAGCAAGGGCTGGTACATGTATGACGAGAAGCGCACCCGCCTTGTGGACCCGGCGGTCGAGGCCATCATCCTCGACATCGCCGAGAAGATGCAGGTCCGGCGCCGCAAGATCGAGGATGCCGAAATCCTGGAACGCATGCTGCTGCCGATGGTGAATGAGGGCGCCCGCATCCTCGAGGAGGGTGTGGCCTCCCGCGCCATTGATATCGACGTCATCTTCTGCAACGGCTTCGGCTGGCCCGCCTGGCGCGGTGGCCCGATGTTCTGGGCCGACCGCATGGGCCTGAAGGCGGTGCGCGATAAGCTCGCGCATTACGCCGCCGCGACCAACGATCCCAACCTCAAGCCCGCCGCGCTGATCGAAACCCTGGCCGCCTCCGGGGGCAGCTTCGCCACCGGCAGCGCCAAGAGCGCCGCGTAAGGACACGCCCCGATGGAACTCCGCTTCACGGATACCGAGCTGAACTTCCGGCAGGAGGTGCGCGACTTCCTCGCCGCCGAATGCCCGGCCGAAACGCGCGCGCATATGGTGGCCGGCAAGTCGCCCACCAAGGCGATGGTCGTCGAGTGGCAGAAGAAGCTGAACGCCCGCGGCTGGGCGGCCCCCGAGTGGCCGGTCGAGCATGGCGGGCCCGGCTGGTCGCCAGCCCAAAAGTACATCTTCCGCGAAGAGCTGCAGATGTGGCCGGCGCCCTCGCCGCTCGGCTTCAACATCAACATGTGCGGGCCGGTCATCATCGAGTTCGGCACGCCCGAGCAGAAGGCTCGATTCCTGCCGCGCATGCGCAACCTGGATGATTGGTGGTGCCAGGGCTTCTCCGAGCCCGGCGCCGGTTCCGACCTCGCGGGGCTGAAGACCAAGGCCGTCCTGGAAAACGGCGAGTGGGTGATCAACGGCCAGAAGACCTGGACCACGCTGGCGCAGCATGCCGACTGGATCTTCGTCCTCGCCCGCACCGATTTCACCGCCAAGAAGCAGGAGGGGATTTCCTTCCTCCTCGTGGACATGAAGACGCCCGGCATCACCGTGCGCCCGATCATCACGATCGAGGGCGGGCATGAGGTGAACGAGGTCTTCTTCGACGATGTCCGCGTTCCGGCCGATCAGCTGGTGGGCGAAGTGAACAAGGGCTGGGATTGCGCCAAATTCCTGCTGGGCAATGAGCGCTTCGGCCAGGCCCGCGTCGGCGCCAGCCGCGAGCGCATCCGCCGCCTGAAGATGATCGCGAAGGAAACCATGGATGGCGGCCGCCCGCTGATCGAGGATCCGGAATTCCGCCGCCAGGTGACGGAGATGGAGATCGAGCTGAAGGCGCTGGAAATGACCGTCATGCGCGTCATCGCCAATGAGACGAAGCGCGCCGGCACCGGCAAGCCCGACCCCGCAACCTCCGTGCTCAAGATCAAGGGCACCGAGATCCAGCAGGGCGTCTCCGAGCTGCTGATGAAGGCAGCCGGCCCCTATGCCTGGGTGGATGGCGACCCGGATGCCGAAGGCAGCAACGATTGGGATGTGGCGCCCGACTGGGCCTTCGGCTTGGCCGGGATCTACTTCAACTGGCGCAAGCAGAGCATCTACGGTGGGTCCAACGAGATCCAGCGCAACATCATGGCAAAAGCGTTTCTGGGGCTCTGAACCAACATGGATTTTGATCTGAACGAGTCCCAGTCGCTCCTGCAGGACAGCATCCGCAAGACGCTGACGGCGAAATACGGCTTCGAGAATCGCCGCGCCTATATGGCCAGCGAAACCGGCTGGAGCCGTGAGATGTGGGCGCAATATGCCGAGCTTGGCCTGCTCGGCCTGCCCTTCGCGGAAGAGGATGGCGGCTTCGGCGGCGGCCCGGAGGAGACGATGCTCGTCGCCGAGCAGATGGGCCGCCACATCACGCTGGAGCCCTGGTTCAGCACCGTGGTGCTGGGCGGCGGTTTTCTCCGACATGGCGCGGATACCGCGCTGCGCCAGGAGATGGTGGAGGGTGTGGCCGCGGGCGAGACCCTGCTGGCCTTCGCGCAGGTGGAACGCCAGTCGCGCTATGACCTCTTCGACGTGCAGACCACGGCGAAGAAGGATGGTGCGGGCTGGGTCATCACCGGCCGCAAGGGCATGGTGCTGCATGGCGACACGGCGGATCACTTCTTCGTGACGGCGCGCGTCTCCGGCGCCTCACGCGATCATGGCGGCATCGGCGTCTTCGTGGTGCCGGCGACAGCGGATGGCGTCTCGGTGCGCGGCTTCCGCACGGTGGATGGGCAGCGCGCGGCCGAGGTGGATTTCGCCGGGGCGCGCGCGGCGCACGTGCTGGGCGATGCCGAGGGGGGCCTGCCTCTGGTGGATCGCGTGGTGGATGAGGCCATCGCGGTGCTTGCCGCCGAGGCGATCGGCGCGATGGACGTGGTCCATGCCATGACGCTCGACTACATGAAGACGCGCCAGCAATTCGGGCGCGCCATCGGCAGCTTCCAGGCCTTGCAGCACAAGGCGGCGGATATGCTGGTGGCGATCGAGCAGTCGCGCTCCATGGCCTATTTCGCCACCATGGCGGGCCAGGGCACGGATGCGGCGGAGCGCCGGCGCAACATGCATGCGGTCAAGGCGCAGATCGGCCGCTCGCAGCGGTTGGTCGGCCAGCAGAGCATCCAGCTGCATGGCGGCATCGCGATGACGATGGAATACGCCGCCGGCCACTACTTCAAGCGGCTGACGGTGAATGAGGCGATGTTCGGTGACACCGATCATCACCTGCGCGCCCTGGCGGATGCGGGCGGCCTGGTACAGGCCGCCTGACAGGCGTCAGCGGGTCCGCGCGGGAGCCGAGGTGGAACTGGAGCTGGAATTGCCCGGCACCGTGCCGGCCAGGAAGGCGGCGGCGGCGATCAGCGGCAGGGCGATAAGGCCGGGCGCGGCCAGGCCAACCCCTGCCCCGCCGGCGCCTGCACCCGTTTCCAGCATGGGGCGCGCTACCGGCTGGCCGGGCGCCGGAATGCGCGGGCGTGGGGCACGCACCAGCGCCGGCCCATCCACGCCACGCGGCGGAATGACGACATCCACGCCCGCCGGCACCACCACGCGCTGCTGCGCGGCCGCGGGCCCCGCGATCACGGGGGCGGCCAGCAGGGCCAGGACGAGATACATGCAGCGCATGCCTATGCGTAACGCCGGAGGGCCAGCCGCGGCAAGCTGAATCAGCGCCCCATCACCTGGCGCGCGATGATGACGCGCATGATCTCGTTCGTCCCCTCCAGGATCCGGTGCACACGCAGATCCCGGACGATCTTCTCGATCCCGTAACCGGCCAGGTAGCCATAGCCGCCCAGCAATTGCAGCGCCTCATCCGCCACGCGGTGACCCACATCGGTGACGTGGCGCTTGGCCATGGCGCAGAAGAGCGTGGCGTCGGGCGTCTTCTGGTCGAGCTTGGTGCAGGCACGCCAGAGGAAGGTGCGCGCCACTTCCAGATCGGTCGCCATGTCGGCCAGGCGGAACTGCGTGGCCTGGAAATCGGAGATCGCCTTGCCGAAGGCGCGGCGCGTCTTCACGTAGTCCAGCGCGATGTCGAGTGCGGCCTGTGCGCCCCCCAGCGAACAGGCCGCGATGTTGAGCCGCCCGCCATCCAGCCCGGCCATGGCGTAGCGGAAGCCCTGGCCTTCCTCGCCCAGCAGGGCGTGGGCGGCGACGCGCGTGCCCTCGAAGATGACCTGGCGGGTGGGCTGGGCGTTCCAGCCCATCTTCTTCTCATTGGCGCCGAAGCTGAGCCCCGGCGCGCCCTTCGGCACCAGCATGGCCGAGACGCCATCGGCACCCGGCCCGCCGGTGCGCGCCATGGTGAGGTACAGGTCGGAGGCGCCGGCACCGCTGATGAACTGCTTCACGCCATCCATCACATAGCCCTCATTGTCGCGCTTCGCCCGCGTGGAGAGGGCCACGGCATCGCTGCCCGAACCCGGCTCGGTGAGGCAGTAGGAGGCGATCTTCTCCATCGTCAGCAGGCTCGGCAGCCATTCGGCGCGCTGGGCGTCGTCGCCCCAGCGGTCGATCATCCAACACACCATGTTGTGAATCGAAAGAAAGGCGCTGGTGGTAGGGCAGCCCGTCGCCAGCGCCTCGAACACCACCGCGGCATCAAGCCGCGTGAGGCCGGAGCCGCCGCTTTCCTCGCGCACATAGAGCCCGGCCATGCCGAGCGATGCCGCCTCGCGGAAGACCTCCACCGGGAAGTGGCGCTCCTCATCCCAGCGCAGCGCGTGGGGGGCGATGCGCTCGCGGGCGAAGTCGCGCGCGGTTTCGCGGAGCGCCTGGGTGTCTTCGGGCAGGTCAAACATGGGTGGCTTCCAGGGCGGCCCAGCGGGCGCGGGTGGCTTCGACGTTGCGGCGCTTCACCGGGCCGAAGCCCTTGATGCCGGCGCCCGCCTCGGCCCATTCGCAGGCTTGGGCGTAGTTGGTGGGATGCAGCTTCGCGATCAGCCGCTCGATGCCGGCGCGATATTCGCCGATCAGCGCGCGCTCCATCCGGCGTTCCTCAGTGTGGCCGAAGGGGTCGAGCGGCGTGCCACGCAGTGCCTTGCCATGCTGCAGCATGCCCATGGCGCGCAGCATCCAGGGACCGAAGCTGATCTTGCGGATGCGGCCATCGGTGCCGGCCTTGCTGAGCAGCGGCGGCGCGAGGTGCAGGTTGATGCGCGTGGTGCCGGTGAAGCTCTCGGCGAGCTTCGCCTGCCACGCCGTGTCGCTGTGCAGCCGCGCCACCTCATACTCATCCTTGTAGGCCATCAGGCGATAGAGCTGCGCGGCCACCGCCCGCGTCAGCCGCGTCTCGCCGGGCAGCTCCGCCGCCTGCACCCGTGCCACGAAGGCACTGTAGCGCGCGGCATAGCGCGCGGATTGATAGGCGGTGAGATCTGCCACGCGGCGCGCGATCATCGCCTCCAGCGTCTCGGGCGCTTTCGGCGCGGCCTCGGCCGCAAGCCGCCCGGCCTCGAAGGCGGCCAGGTTCTTCGGCACGACGGCGCCGTTCAGCTCGATGGCGCGGCGCAGCGCGTCGCGCGACATGGGGATGAGTCCGCGCTGGAAGGCCGCACCCAGCAGGTAGATGTTCAGGAAGATCAGTTCGCCAAATTCGCGCTCGATGGTGCGGGCGGCGGGCAGGGCCACCACCTCGCGCGTCACGGCGCGCACGCTCTCCAGCATGGCGGCGGGGTCATCGCGCGTCTCGGGGTTCAGCACGAAGCGGCCGGTGGGCGAGACATCGGCGCTCAGCACCACGCGGGAGCGCCCGGGGCCCAGCAGCGGCCGCGCCATGCGGCCATGGGCGCCGACGAGATCGGCCGCGATCATCGCATCCGCCTGGCCCTGGCCGATGCGCGGATTGGGCACCTGCTCGCCTACCCGGCCGATGCGCAGCTGCGCATAGACGCCGCCGCCCTTCTGCGCGAGGCCGAGATTGTCCAGCGTACGGACCGGCCTTCCTTCGAGATGGGCCGCCATGGCGAGGATGGCGGAGAGCGCCGTCACCCCCTGCCCGCCCACACCGGCCAGCAGGATGTTCCAGGCATCGCCCGAGGCCGCTTCCGGCAGTGGGGGCAGGGGCGCCTCGCTGGCGATCACCGGCGTCGGCGGCTTCACCGGCTCGGCACCTTCGAGCGTCAGGAAGGAGGGGCAGAAGCCCTCGACACACGAGAAATCCTGGTTGCAGCCGGACTGGTCAATGCGGCGCTTGCGGCCCCATTCCGTCTCGATCGGCTCGATGGCGATGCAGTTGGACGCGCGCGAGCAATCGCCGCAATCCTCGCAGACCCGCGGGTTGATCACCGCGCGCTTCGTGGCCTTAGGCGCCAAGTCACGCTTGCGCTGACGGCGCTTTTCCGTCGCGCATTGCTGGTCGTAGATCAGCACGGAACAGCCGGGCACCTCGCGCAACATGCGCTGCACGGCGTCGAGCTCGGCGCGGGGGTAGAAGGCGACGCCGCGCGGGATCAGCGGATCTCCGCGATGGCGCTCGGGATCATCGCCCACGATGACGACCTTGGTGGCACCCTCCGCCGCCACCTGCGCCGCGATGCGCGGCACGGTCATGTCGCCCTCGGCGGGCTGGCCGCCGGTCATGGCGACGGCGGAATTCACCAGGATCTTGTAGGTGATGTTCGCCTTGCTCGCGATCGCGGCGCGGAGGGCCAGCACGCCGGAATGGCCATAGGTGCCGTCGCCCATGTTGGTGAAGACATGCGGCGTCTCGGTGAAATGGTGCTGGCCGATCCAGGCCGCGCCCTCGCCGCCCATGTGGCTGAACAGGTCGCTCTCGCGATTCATGTCCTTCGCCAGGTAGTGGCAACCGATGCCGGCCAGCGCGTGGCTGCCCTCGGGCACGCGGGTGGAGGTGTTGTGCGGGCAGCCCGGGCAGAAATAGGGCTGGCGGACATCGAGCGGCTCGGCGGCGGCGGCGGCCAGCATGTCGAGTTCCGCGATGCGCGCGGCGAGGCGTTCGGTGCGGAGAGCCTCGGGCAGGGTCTTGGCCAGGCCGCGCAGGATCATCGCGGAATCGAGTTCGGCGAGGTCGCTCAGCACGTCCTTGCCGTGCAGGCGCGGGCGCTGGGCTTCGGCGTAAAGCGCCTCGCGCAGTTGCGACTCCAGGAAGCTGCGGCGGTCCTCCACCACCAGCACGCTTTCCAAGCCGCGGCAGAATTCGCGCGCCGCATCTCCATCCAGCGGCCAGGCCAGGCCCACCTTCCAGATGCGCAACCCGCCCATGCGCGCCAGCTCCGGCGTGATGCCCGCATCAGCCAGCGCCTGTTTCAGCGTGGACCAGGCCTTGCCGCGCACGGCGATGCCGAAGCGCGCATTCGGCGACTCCTGCATGATGCGGTTGAAGCCGTTGATGCGGGCGAAGGCCAACGCCGCCGGCAGCTTGAAATGCCGCACACGCTCCTCGATCGGCAGCGCCGCATCCTTCAGGCGGATATGCAGCCCGCCCGGCGGGATCGCGATGCCATTGGGCGCCACGGTCATGAGCGCCGCCGGGTCCACCGTCAGGCTCATGGTCGCGTCCATCGTCTCGGCGATGCACTTCATGCCGACCCAGAGGCCGGAGAAGCGCGAGAGCGCGATGGCCTTCACGCCATATTCCAGCACCTCGCCCACATCGGCGGGGTCGAGCATCGGCATTTCCAGATCGGCGAAGGCGTATTCCGAGCCGCTGGTGACCGTCGAGGATTTCGACGCGGGGTCATCGCCCGCCAGCGCCAGCACGCCGCCCAGCGGGGCCGTGCCAGCCCCATTGGCATGGCGCAGCACATCGCCGCTGCGATCCACGCCCGGCCCCTTGCCGTACCAGATGGCAAAGACGCCCTGGTGCTTCGCCTTGGGATAGAGGTTGAGCTGCTGCGTGCCCCAGCAGGCCGTGGCCGCGATGTCCTCGTTCAGCCCGGGCTCGAAGACGATGCGGTGATCGGCCAGGCGCTTCTTCTGCTTCCAGAGTTCGCGGTCGTAGCCGCCAAGCGGCGAGCCGCGATAGCCGCTGATATAGGCGGCCGTATCCAGCCCCTCGGCGTCATCCAGCTCGCGCCGCATCAGCGGAATGCGCACCAGCGCCTGGGTGCCGGTCAGCAGGGTCTCGCGCCCGGCCGCCTCCCAGCGTTCTTCCAGCGATAGGTCGGCGCGGATGATGCTGTTCATGAAGGTCTCCGGTCCCGGGCGGATTATGACCATGGGAGACTGCGCTGGAAAGCGCCGGAGGTTTTGCCGCATTCTGTTGTGCAGCGCCGAAATGCCAGAAGGATCTTCCGCGATGGACGCCATAGACCGCCGGATCCTCCGCGCCCTCCACGGCGAGGCCCGGCTGACCAATGCCGAGCTGGCTGAGCGCGCGGGCCTCTCCGCTTCGCCCTGCTGGGCGCGGGTGCGGCGGCTGGAGCAATCCGGCGTGATCCGCGGCTACCGGGCCGAGCTGGACCAGGCGAAACTCGGCCTGCCTGATACGGTCATCATCGAGGTGATGACCGAGAAGCATGACCAGGAGCAGCTCACCCGCTTCGAGGAGGCCATCGCAAACATGCCCGAGGTGATCGAGGCCTGGCTCGTCACCGGGGAATACGACTACATCCTGAAGGCGGCCGTCGGCGGCACGGCGGGGTATGAACGCTTGCTGCGCGAGAAGATCTACCGCCTGCCGGGCGTGCGCCACACGCGCACCGCCTTCGGCATCCGCTGCCTGAAGCAGGTCTTCACGCCGCTTCCAGTTTAGGCCGGCAGCGGCCCCAGCAGCCCATGCTCCAGCGAGGTTCGATAGACCCGCGCCACGAAATCCTCGGCCAGCGCGGCCGCCCGCAGCGCCATCACATCCTGGTCCATGAGCGGCGTCAGCGAGGGCAGGAAGCGCGGGATGGGCTGCACCGGCGCCGGCCGGCCGAGCAGCGACTCGATCACCTCGTCGGTCAGTGGGGCGAGCGCGCCGCAGGTCATCTCGAAACCGTCCAGGTGCATGATGCGCCCGGCGAAGGCGCAGCCCTGCGCCTCCTCGCGCGCCAGCATCTGATCCTCAATGCGCAGCGCCGTACCGCGCAGCAAATCCTCCGCCGCCACACCACCCTCGGGATGCACCGCACCCACGCGCAAGAAGGTGAAATGCGCGCGCGAGAGCGCCGCCAGCACCCGCGCCTCCTCACTGCCCTCCGCGTAGTCGCCCGCCTTCGCTTCGCGGTCCAGCGCGCGGGTATGCCCGCCGACCGGGCCAAACACACCGAGGTCGAGCACCAGCTGGAACTGCGCCTCGTTCGAGACGCGCACTTCCTTGTCGTGCCAGACGCCGAGTGCCCGCCCCTGCGAGGCCGCGGAGGCCTGCGGGATGCGGCGCGCGGCCGCACTCAGGATGCGCTCGCGCACCGCGCGATAGGCCTCGTAGGCGGTGGTGCTCATCTCAGATCCCTTGCGGCCCGTTGATGCCGAGCGAGGCGGCCGTGTCGAGGATGCCCTGCCAGGCATCGCGCGGCAGCGGCAGGCCGGTCACGCGGCGCTGGGCGCGGCGATCATTCTCCGGGTCGCCCGGCGCCATGATGGGTGCCTCGGGGTCGGCCGGGCGGCAGGATTTCACCCATGCCACATAATCCTGCGCGGCCTGGTGGAAGGCCGCCTCATCCGCGAAATGCGCGGGCGAGAGATAGATGGAGAGCATGCCATTGGCGATGCGCCCGCGCTCGGTGATCGGGCCCGAGCAGCCGCCGCCCGTGAGCGCACCCGCCAGCAATTCGCAGATGAAGGCAAGGCCCGAGCCCTTGTGGTCGCCAAAGGCGCGAATGGCGCCCGTGCCGTTGGCCGGGTTGCGCGGGCCGACCGGCGGATAGTCGCCATAAAGCGTATGCGGGTCGCCCGACATCTGGCCATCGGCCGTGATCAGCGCATTCTCCGGCAGCGCCTTGCCGCCATTGGAAGCGACCAGCACCTTGCCCTCTGCCACGAAGGAGGTGGCGAAGTCGAGGATCACCGGCCCCTCCGGCAGCGGCACGCCCACACAGAAGGGCGCGGTGGAGAAGCGCCGTTCGGCGCCGCCGAAGGGTGCGACCAGCACCGAGCCGGCCACGTTCACGAAATGGATGGAGATCAGACCCTCGGCCGTGGCCATCTCGGCATAGTCGCCGGTGCGGCCGATATGCCCGGCATTGCGCAGCCCCACGATGCAGGCGCCCTGCGCCAGCGCGCGCTCGATGCCCAGGCGCGTCGCCTGCTCGGCCACGGTCTGGCCGAAGCCGAACTTGCCATCCAGCAGCACGAAGGCGCCGCCATCGGTGACGATTTCGACCTTCTGCCCGGCCAGCACATGGCCCGCCTTCTGCCAATCCACATAGCGCGGCACGCGCACCACGCCGTGGCTGTCATGCCCCGCGAGATTGGCGCCCACCAGGTGGTTGGCGATCCGTGCCGCCTCGCCCGGGGCGCAGCCCGAGGCGGTGAAGATGCGGGTGACGAAGCCTTCCAGCTCCGCTTCGGGGATATAGACGTAGTCAGGCTCGGCCATGGTGGTTTCCTCCGGTCGGCGAGGAAACTGCCCCCGGCAGCCGAGCGCGTCCAGACCTGGCGGGGATCAGCCCGGCAGCACGGTGCAGGGGGCGACGCGCAGCGTGAGCACACTGGTCGCGAGCGACCCCGCATAGGCCCGCATCAACCCGATCCGAACCTCCTGCCCCCGCGCCATCCGCGCCGTCATCGTGCCCAACGAGCGCTGGCCATTGCCAGCCAATTCTCCGCTCAGGGTCAATTCCACCGCCGAGGTTCCGCCATTGCGCAGCGTGACGGTCACCTGGCCAAAATAGGTCGCGGCCTCCATCAGCAAGACATTGCAACCCGTGACGCCCGATGGCGTGTAGCGCAGCGCCGAGCCGATGAACCGGCGAGTCTCGATGGTTTCCGCGAGCGCTGGAACGGCCGCCATCGCTCCCAGGAGGAGGGTGGCCGCGGCGAGGGCGATGCGCATGCTGGTCTGTCCTTTGGCGGAATGGGTGCCGACCACGCAGAATTCACGCTGCGTCATCGCCCTACGGCATGGCGGGGCGGCTGATGCTCCCAGCCGGGGGTCAAGGCGTGTGCGGCATGCAGCTCGTGATGCGGACGCGCAGTGTCGTGCCTTCGCGGGTGGTGCCGCCCGGGCTGAAGGCCTGCATGGAGGTGATGGCCGAATTGGGCTGGATGATGCCGACGATCGGGCCGCTCTTGCGGGTGTTGTTGCCGCTGAGTTCCACATCGGCGGTGATCCGGACCGCGGCGGTGCCCCGGTTCATGACCGAGACGAAGATGCTGTTCAGGCCCAGGCTGCCGCTATGCGTGGCCTCGGGCACCCGCAGGTTGCAGCCATTGCTGGTCAGGCCCGCCGATTGGAGGGTCTGCCCCTTCCAGACATAGGAGGTTTGCGCCTGGGCCTGCTGGCCAGCCAGGGTGGCGATCAACAGGGCGGCGGAGGTCGTCAACAAGCGCATGATCGGTTCCGTTCTGCTGGTGCCGATGGAAATCTCGGCTGGACGCAGAATGGCCCGGAGAATCCGCAACATCCAAGCCGCCTGGGCGATGGCCCTGATCGGCGGCGCCTATAGGACCTTGCCCGTCGCCTCATCCAGCAGGTGCATGTTGTTCATGTCCACCGTCAGCGTGATGGGCACGTTGGGTTCCACATGCACGGTCGGTTCGAAGCGGGCGCAGCAGTCGCGCGCATCGCCGAGGTGGAAATGCACCATCGTCTCCATGCCCATCGGCTCGATCACCTCTGGCGTGATGATGAGGTCGGCGCGGTTGTTCAGATGCGGGCGGTGGTCCGTGAGATGCTCGGGCCGGATGCCGAAGAGCAGCTGCTTGCCCACGGCGCCGGCATAGCGCGCGCGGCGGGCTTCGGGGATGGGCAGCACCGTGCCATCGGTCAGGTGCACCGCGTCATTCTCCACGCGCGCGTGGAGGAAATTCATGGCCGGGCTGCCGATGAAGCCCGCGACGAAGCGCGTGGCCGGGTTGTGATACAGCTCCTGCGGCGGGCCCACCTGCTCGATGATGCCGTGGTTCATCACCACCACGCGATCGGCCAGCGTCATCGCCTCCACCTGGTCATGCGTGACATAGACCGTGGTGGTGCGGACGGTCTGGTGGACCTTCTTGATCTCGGTGCGCATCTGCACGCGCAGCTTGGCATCGAGGTTGGAGAGCGGCTCGTCGAACAGGAAGACCTTGGGGTCGCGCACGATGGCGCGGCCCATCGCCACGCGTTGCCGCTGCCCGCCCGAGAGCGCCTTGGGCTTGCGGTCCAGCAGCGGCACGATGTCGAGGATCTTCGCCGCATTGTCCACGCGGCGCTTGATTTCCTCGCGCGGGAATTTCCGAAGCATCAGGCCGAAGGCCATGTTGTCGAAGACGGACATGTGCGGATAGAGCGCGTAGTTCTGGAACACCATGGCGATGTCGCGGTCGCGCGGCGGAATGTCGTTGACGATGGTGCCGCCGATGGAAATGTCGCCGCCGCTGATCTCCTCCAGCCCCGCGATCATGCGCAGCGTGGTGGACTTGCCGCAGCCGGAGGGGCCGACGAGGACCACGAATTCCTGGTCGGCGATGTCGAGATCAATGCCCTTCACGGCCTGCACGCCGCCCTCGTATTCCTTGACGATCTTGCGCAGCGACAACTCAGCCATGTCTCGTCCCTTACGTTATGGGCCTTGAGGGGCTCCGCCCCTCAAACTCCCCGGCAGGAAACTCAGTTTCCTGCACCTTCGATCAATACGGGTGCAGGGCACGTGTGCCCTGCTGGGGGAGTGTGAGGGGGCAAAGCCCCCTCACCCCTTCGTCGCACCAGCGGTGAGGCCAGCGATGTAGTAGTCCATCAAAAACGCATACACGATCACCGGCGGCAGCGCGGCCAGCAGCGCACCCGCCATCAGCTGCCCCCAGGCAAAGGTGTCGCCACGGATGAGCTGGCTCACCACGCCAATGGTCAGCGGCATTTCGTCCGGCCGTGTGATGAAGGCCGTCGGGTAGACGAAGGCCGCCCAGCTCACGGTGAAGGCGAAGATGGTGGCGGCGATGATTCCCGGGAGTGCGACGGGGATGAAGATCTTCAGCAGCATCTGCGACCAGGAGGCGCCGTCAATCAGCGCCGCCTCATCCAGCTCCTTCGGGATGGAGGCGAAGTAGCCGATCATGATCCAGGTGCAGAAGGGCACGGTCAGCGTGGGATAGACCAGCACCAGCCCCCAGGTGGAGTTGAGGAGGCCCAGCGAACCCACGATCTGGTAGAGCGGGATGAACAGCAGCGTATCCGGCACCAGGTAGGTGAGGAAGACGCCGGTCGCCAGCATCTGGCTGCCCCAGAAACGCATCCGCGCGAGCGCGAAGGCGGCGAGGATGGAGATCACCATGGTGATCGCGACGACGAGCACCGTGATCTTCACGCTGTTGTACATGAAGCCGCGGAACATCGGGTTGCTGACGATCGCCCAGTAGTTCTCCAGCGTCGGGTTGCGCACGATCCAGGGATTGGCGCCGAGATCGGCCACCTCGGCACTCGTCTTCAGGCTGGTCAGCAGCATGTAGAAGGGCGGCGCCAGCATGATGATGGCGGCGAAGATGAGCGAGGCATAGGCGGTCCAGAGCGCCCAGCGCCGCTCCGCGCGGAGGCTGCCGGCCTTGTGGTAGATGCCGGGGAGTTCCCGGCCGGTCGCGGCGGACATCACGCCTCCTCCTTGTTGCGCTGGTTGATGCCACGCAGCACGAAATACGCGATGACGGCGAGCAGCGGGAACATGAACAGGCTGACGGCCGCACCGCGCGGGATGTTCCCCGAGAGCACGCCCACTTGGAACGCGTAGCTGGCGAAGACATGCGTCAGGTCACGCGGGCCGCCATTGGTCAGCACGCGGACGATGTCGTAGTTGGCGAAGGTGACGATCAGGCTGAACAGCACGGTGATGGAGATGATGTTGCGCATCATCGGCAGCGTCACGTAGCGCAGCCGCTGCCAGCTTGTGGCGCCATCAATGGCCGCCGCCTCATAGAGCTGCTCGGGGACGGATTTCAGCGCGGCCAGATACATGATCATGAAGAAGGGCGCGCCGTACCAGACGTTCACGATGATGACGGAAATCCGCGCCCACCAGGGCTCGCCCAGCCAGGGCACGGAGGGCACGCCAAAGACGTTGAGCAGGAAGTTGATCGAGGAATAGGAAGGCTCGAACATCCACCACCAGCCGAGGGTGGAGAGGGCCGGCGGAATCACCCAGGGCACCAGCAGCATGCCGCGCCATTTGCGCTGCCCCTTGGTGGGGATGTGGTGCAGCATATGGGCCAGCCAGAAGCCGATCAGCGCCTTCAGCAGGACCGCGGTGATGGCGAAGAAACAGCTCTGCCAGATCACCATCCGGAAGGTTTCGGAATCGAGCAGGATGTTGAAGTTCTCGAGTCCGATGAAGGTCGTCATGCGACGGTTCAGGGTGGAGAGATACATCGCATACATGGCGGGCCAGGCGACCAGCCCGCCAATCACCGCGATCAACGGCAAGGTCATCACGAAGGCGATAGTCGAGCGCCGCCGCGCGAAGCGTTGCAGCGTATTGCCCGGCTTGCGCGCATGCGCGGCCGCGAGCCTTCCCTCGGTGGCGTCCAGTGCCATCTCGCCCCCTTCCCCCTCAGTGCAGAAGGCGCGGGCGGGGGATCACCCCGCCCGCGCCCCGTTGGATGGTCTCAGCCGCCGCGACGCATGTTGTTGATCTCGCGCTCGAGCCAGGTGAGCGCCTGCTCGATCGTCTCGCCACCCTGGGCGACGCGCGCGATGACCTTGGTGTTCAGCGCCTGGATGTACATCTGGCTGGCCAGCTCGGCCGGCGCCGGCGCGAAAGCGATATGCGCCTTGGCCTGGTGGTGGGGCTTGTTCGGGTAGTTGAACACGGTGCCGACGGGCGGGCCTTCCGTCTGCCAGATCCGGAAGTCGCTCATCGAATCGAAGGGCGGGATGTCGTAGCCGTTCGAGGTGTTGGTGGTGAGCTCCGCCGCCTCGCGCGAGCTGAGGAATTCGAGGAACTGCTTGGCCACCGCCTTGTTGCGCCCGAAGCTCCAGATGCCCGAGCTCCAGGGCAGGTAGGCCAGGAAGCGGCCGCGCGGGCCGGCCGGCATCGGGATGGTCCAGCACCGCTCTGAAACCTGCGGCGCGTCGCGCTTGGCCACCGCCCAGGCGGAGGGCGGGTTGAAGATCAGCGCCGAGCGGCCGGAGATCAGCGCGCGGTTGTTGGCCGCGTCATCCCAGGCCCAGACGTCATTCGGCAGGAAGCGCGAGAGGCGGACGGCATAGTCCATCACCTGGCGCAGCTGCTGGTTGCCGCGGATGGTCGGGTTGCCGCGCTCATCCGTCACGCGCGCGCCATAGCTTTCGAAGAGCGCACCCACCCAGTCCACGGAATCGGTGAACTGGCCCATCGGCAGGCCGAAGGGGAAGCCGGCACGGTGGCAGGCCTCGGCCGCGCGCAGGAAGGTGTCCCAGGTCCATGTGTCGGCGCCGGGGCCAGCGCGGTTCTCGGCCGGCCACATGGCGCGGACATCAATGCCCGCATGCTCCTGCATCAGGTCGAAGCGGACGCAGGCGGGCTTGTTCTGCGTGCCGGAGGTGGCGGGGACCGCGCGCCAGGCGCCGCGATGCTTGCCGAGGAACTCAGCCGCCGGGTTGATGGCACCATAGCGGGTGATGAGGCGCCCCATCACGTCATCCACCGGCTCCAGCTGGTCGGCATAGGCGCCGATATCCCAGGGCGAGAGCGAGAGGATGTCATGCCCGCTGCGCGACTGCGCCTGGGCGGCGGCGGTGAGCTGGAGCTGGTTGCCGACGGTGGTGATGAAGTCGAGATTGACCGTGACGCGGTTGCGCTCGCTGAACTGGCGCGCCAGCTCGCGCATCGCGTTGTTGCCGGTTGGGACCCAATGGTCCCAGAAGGCGCAGCGCAGCGTCGTGGTCGGCTGGCCGAAGACGGCCGGCGAGGCCAGCGTGCCGACGGCGACGACGCCCGCACCCGCGCCGAGGGCGGCGCGACGGGACAGATCCTTGTTGGACATGATTGTACTCCCTTGGATGTTTCCGCGCGGTCTCCGCCGCTGCTGGGAAGGTTAGGCACTCTCGGGCATGCAACGCAACCGGCTTCGCCCCGGCGACCGGCTTGCCGCGCCGGGCGGCTGGGATGAGGATGGCGCGCATGGACACCCATCATTTCGACGCCCTGGTCCTCGGGGCGGGCATCGCCGGTGCGACCGCCGGCGCGCAGCTCTCCGCCACGCATCGCGTGGCCCTGCTGGAGGCGGAGGAATCCGCCGGCTACCATACCACCGGCCGCTCCGCCGCCATCTGGATCCTCAGCTATGGCAGCGCCGATGCGCGGCTACTGACCGGCGCCTCCCGCGCCTTCTTCGAGGCGCCGCCGCCGGGCTTCACCGAGGCGAAGCTCGCCCATCACCGCCCCGTGCTGACGCTGGCCGATGCGGCCCAGGCCCAGGACCTCGCCGCCTCGCTCGATGCGGGGCGCGTGGCGCTGCCGCTGGACGAGGCGCGCGCTTTGGTGCCGGCCATCCGCGCCGACTGGGCGGTGAGTGCCGCCATTGAACAGGACGCCTTCGACATTGACGTGGCCGCCCTGCACCAGGGCTTCCTCGCGCAGCTCAAGCGCGCGGGCGGCGTGCTGGCGTTGCGCAGCAAGGCGGGCCGCATCTGGCACGCAAAGGGCCTCTGGCACGCCGAGACCAGCACGGGCGATGTCTTCACCGCGCCCGCTTTGGTGAATGCCACGGGCGCCTGGGGCGATGTGGTGGCGGAGATCGCGGGCGTGGCGCGCATCGGCCTGCAGCCCAAGCGCCGCACCGCCCTGATCGTGGACCCCGGCCGCTACCAGAGCGCCGACTGGCCGCTGGTGGGTGACATGCGCCACAGCTGGTATGTGCGGCCCGAGGCGCGCGGCAAGCTCATGGTCAGCCCCGCCGACGAGACCGACAGCGACCCCTGCGACGCCCAGCCCGACGAGCTCGACGTCGCCATCGCAGTGGACCGCATGCAGCAGGCGCTCGACATCCCCGTGCATCGCGTCGAGCATCGGTGGGCGGGCCTGCGCAGCTTCACGCCCGATCGCGGGCTTGCCATAGGCCCTTGCGCCGCGCCCGGCTTCTTCTGGTTCTGCGGCCAGGGTGGCTATGGCATCCAGACCGCGCCCGCCGCCGGCCGCCTGCTGGCGCAGCTGGTGCGCGGCGTGACACCCGATGCCGATCTCGTCGCCATCATCCCCCTCACCGACCCCCAGAGATTCGCAGGGAGGTTTGCGGCATGACGCCGAGCTTCGATGATGTGCAGGCGGCGGCCCAGCGCCTGAAGGGCCGCATCCGCCGCACGCCCATGCTGCGCCACCGCGCGCTGGATGCGGCGGCCGGCGGCGTGGTGCTGATCAAGCCGGAGCCATTGCAGATCACCGCCAGCTTCAAGCTGCGCGGCGCCACCAACGCCGCCATGCTGCTGCCGCCCGGGGCGCGCGCGGCGGGCATCGTCACCCATTCTTCCGGCAATCACGGCCAGGCCATCGCCGCCGCCTGCCAGGCGCTGGGCATGCCAGCACTCATCGCCATGCCGCAGGATGCGCCGGCCGTGAAGGTGGAGGCGACGCGCGCCTGGGGGGCGGAGATCCATTTCTTCGACCGGCACGGCGTGGATCGTGACGCGCTGGCGCAGGAGCTTGCGGCGCAGCGCGGTGCCACCGTCATCCCGCCCTTCGACCACGCCGATGTCATCGCGGGCCAGGGCACCGCCATCCTGGAATTGCTGGAGGATGCGCGGGCCGAGGGCTTCCGTCCCGACCAGCTCGCCATCTGCACGGGCGGCGGCGGGCTGCTCGCCGGTTCCGCGCTCTCCGCCCGGGCGCTGGCGCCCCAGGCACGGATCTATGCGGTCGAGCCCGAGGGCTGGGACGACTACGGCCGCTCGCTCCGCGCTGGACAGCGCCTCGCCAATGACGGCGCCGGGGCCGGGCTGTGCGACGCGCTGCTGGCGAAGCAGCCGGGCCAGATCACCTTCGCGGTGAATGCCCCGCGCGTGGCGGATGGGCTGGTGGTGACGCCGGCGGAGGTCTTCGCCGCCATGCGCTTCGCCTTCACCCATCTCAAGCTGGTGGTGGAGCCGGGCGGCGCCGTCGCACTCGCCGCCGTGCTCGCCGGCAAGCTCGCCACGCGCGATGCGGTGACGGGCATCATCCTCAGCGGCGGCAACGTGGATGCCGGCGTCTTCGCGCAGGCGATGGCGGCCTGAGGCGCATGCCCCTGCCCGGCATCCTGCGGCGCGGCTTCACCTTCCCGGCGCTGGGCGTGGGGCTCGTGGTCTTCCTCGTGCTGGCCGCCACGCCCCTGTCGCTGGAGACGGCGGGCATGCTCGGCTGGTCGGCGCATGTCATGACCTATGCCGCGCTGCTGCTGTACCGCCTGGGCCGGGCGCGGCCCGAGGCGATGCGCAACCGCGCGCGGGAGATGGCCGACGGTCGCGCCATGGTCACCGGCTTTTCCGTGCTGGCGGCTGGCGCCTCACTGCTTTTTCTGGTGCTGCGCTGGGATGGGCTGGTGGGCAGCCTCGCGATCTTCGCGATCATCCTCTCCTGGTTCCATGTCCATCTGCTCTTCGCGCAGGACTACGCGCATGAATACTGGACCCAGGAATGCGGGCTGGAATTCCCGGGCGGCGACGGCACGCCCGAGTTCAGCGAGTTTCTGTATTTCGCCTTCACCATCGGCATGACCTTCCAGGTGAGCGACGCGACGACCAGCAGCCCCGCCATGCGGCGGCTGGTGCTGATCCATGGCCTCGTCTCCTTCGGCTTCAACGCCGTGATCCTCGCTGCCGCCGTGAACATCGTGGCGGGCGGCTCGGGCTGATCGCGCCTCAGTCCACCCGCGCGCCCGAGGCACGGATCAGCGGCGCGAAGGCGGCCTCGTTCGCCGCGCGGAAGGTCGCGAAATCCTCGGGCGTGGTGTACCAGGTGGCGGCGCCGTTCTCCTCGAAGCGGCGCTTCAGATCCGCGCTTTCCAGCGATTGCTTGGTCAGCGCGTTCAGTCGGTGGATGATGGCGGGCGGCATTCCGGCCGGACCCATGACACCCCCCCAGGATGTGATCTCGAAGCCCGGCAGGAATTCCGCCATGGCCGGGATCTCGGGCGCCTGCGGGCTGCGCGCGGCCCCCGTCACGGCCAGCGCGCGCAACCGCCCCTCACGCGCCAGCGCCAGGCCCTGGGGGATGTTGTCGAAGATCATGTGCACGCGGCCGCCCTGGATATCCACATGCGCGGGCGCCGCCCCGCGATAGGGCACGTGCAGCATGTCCACGCCCGCCATCGCCTTGAACATCTCGCCCGAGAGATGGACCGTGGTGCCAGAGCCGGAGGAGGCATAGGCATAGCGCCCGGGATTGGCCTTCAGCAGCGCGATCAGTTCCGGCACCGAGCGCGCGGGCACGTCGTTGTTCACGACCAGCAGGTTGGGCAATTGCCACAGCCCCGAAACCAGCGAGAAATCCTGCGTCGGGTTGAAGGGCAGCCGCCCGTAGAGCGTGGGCCCGATGGCAAGTGGCGCCACGCTGGCCAGCCCGATGGTGTTGCCATCCGGCGCCGCGCGCGCAATCGCCTCCGTGCCGACATTGCCGCCCGAGCCCGAGCGGTTCTCGACCACGAATTGCTGCCCAGTGATCTCGCTCATCTTCAGGCACCAGAGGCGCGAGAGGATGTCGGTGCCGCCGCCTGGCGGAAACAGCCCGATGAAGCGGATCGCCCCGGTGGGCCATGAGGATTGCGGCTGTGCCTGCACCAGGGCGGGCGTGGCCAGGACGCCGACGCCGAGTGCGGCCCGCCGGCTGATGCCGGCTGCTTTGGGATCTTGCATGGTTCCTCCGCCTCATGGGCTGTTGGGGGCTTGCCGCCCCTCCGCCCCATCGGCGCGCGAATGGCCGTCCAGCGTCAAGAAGATTCGACGCGGGCCGCGGTCCGCTTGCCGCCGTGGCCCTTTGCTTGGATGCTGTGCGGGTGTTGCACCGCCGGTTCCTGCCCTTTCTGCTGCTGCCCCTGGCCTGCACGCTGCCGCTGAACAGCGCGCTGCGCGACTGGGCGCGCCAGGCGAGCTTCGCCGTGAACCAGCCGGAGGAGGTCGCCCAGCGCCGCGCGGCCCGCGGCGCGCTCGCGGCCTATTTCTACGCGCTCGGCGTGTTGTGGGATGGCGCGCCGCTGAACTTCGAGCCCGCCGCCTTCGCCCCCGGCGGGACCGAGCCCGCCATCCATCAGATCGCCGCTGCGCTCGTCGCCGCCAGCGCTGACACGCCGCCGCGCTGGGCCACGAACGAGGTCACGACCCCCCGCCCCACCTATGAGGATCGCCGCCTCGCCCGTCTGATCCGCGCCGCCGATCCGCCCGTGCAGCAGCTCCTCCTCCAGCTCAAGACCGGCGCGCCGCCGGCCGAGGCCGCGGTGCTCACACGCATCGGCGAGGGCCACGCCGTGCTCCTGGCGGGCGCCGGCCGCCTCTCGCAGCGCGCCACCGAGCGCGAGATCCTGCAGGCGCGGGACGCGCTCTCGCGTGACATGCGCCGCCTGCCCCTCTCCGCGCCCCAGATCGGAGCGGAGGGTGCGGGCCCCGTGCCGGCCAACCTCGCTGCGGTCTTCCCGCCATGACGCTTCCCAGGATGCACGCGATGCGCCTCCCCCTGCTGGCGCTGCTCGCCCTCACCGGCTGCGGCGCCCCCGACTATACCCCCGTGCGCGACTGGGCCTCGACCGCGAGCCTGGCGCTCGACGTGCCGGAACTGGGCGAGACGGGAAGCCTCGCCATGCAGCAGGCTCTCGTCACCTATCTCCAGGCGGTGTCGGTGCTCGCCTCGGATGGCGTGCTGCCCTATCGCGAGAGCCCCTTCTCGACGCTCGCGATGACCGCCGGGCGCGATTCCGAGCGCGGCGGGCAGGCGGTGGCCGCCCTCGGGCTGCTGCTGCGCCACGCGAACCGCACCAACGCCCAGGCGCCGCAATTGCGCGACAACATCGTGGCGGCCGATCCGCATGTGCAGGCGCTGGTGCAGTCCCTCGCTGCCACCGTGGCGCGGGAGGGCACGGAAAGCCCGGCGCGGCGGCAATACCTCTTCGTGCTGGCACGCGTGGGCGAGGGCCATGCGCTGCTCAAGGCCCAGGCCTCCAGCATCACGCAGGAGGAAGCGGTCCAGCGCATCCGCGCCGCCGAGGACCAGCTCCGCCGCAGCGCCGCCCGGACCTGGCCCGGATGAGCCGCCTCGCCCTCTGCGCTGGCCTGTTCATGGCGTTGCTCGCCGCGGCACCCGCGCGCGCGCAGTTGGGCGACGACATCCTGCGCGATGCCCTGACCTCCCAGATCACCGAGCGCCTGTCGGCCCTGCGCGCGCAGCAGCAGGCGCGCCGCGGCGGCGTGCTGGGTCTCTTCGGCTACAACGCGATCCCGGACGGCTCGACCAACGCGGTGGAGATCACGCGCGGCCAGGCCTCCTCCTCCACCATTTCGCCCACGCTGCAACTGGGCCAGCTCGGCTTCGGCTTCACCGTCTCCGAGGCGTTCCCGCTCTTCCTCGAGAGCTATATCGGCTATGCGCGCTACGATCCCCGCGCTTACATTTCGGGCGGCGATGAATCGCGAAGCCTGCCGATGCGCTGGAACAACGTCATTGGCACCGTCGGCGTCGGCTATGACATCCGCCTCGCCGAGTATCTCTGGCTGCGGCCGATCATCAACGGCTCGCTCGGCTACGCCGCCTCGGACGCCTCGCTGCTGGGCTCCTTCATCAACTGGCGCCGTGACAGGGACATCTCGTTTTTCACCGACAAGCACATGAACGTCTATGGCCTGGGTGGGGCGCTGATGCTGGCCTATTACGACTACACGCCGGCGCGGAACATTGATGTCGAGCTGCGCTACTCGCAGATGCGGCTGCAGACCTTCGGCGACACGCCGGAAGCCATCCGCGGCAATTCGACCGCTCGCACCCTCGGCCTCTGGGCACGCTACCGCTGGCCGATGGGCATCGAGGCCTTCGGGCGGCCGATGCGCTGGGTGCTGGACGGCTCCGGCTCGCTCTACCTCGGCGACCAGCGCGACGCGATCGGGTTCGGCTGGTCGGTCAAGGTCGGTGGCGGCATCGAATTCGATGTGGGACGCCATGAAATCGGCTTGGCCGGGATCAATCTCAGCCGCGTGCGGCTGATTGCGCGATACTTCTACGGCGATGGTGGCATCACCGGCACCAGCGTCGGTATCGGGATGAGTTTTTAGGGGATTTTCACACCCTCAGACGCCGGGCGCGGTGCGGCCGGATGAAGCTTTCCGACGCCCTCAAGCGCCGGCCGCTTTGCAGCCGGATGGGATTGTGAGCGAGCTTCCCGCCCTCAAGCGCCCGGTGCGCGCGTTCTACTGCGCCAGGAAGGCGCGCTCCTCCTCCGTCACCGGCTGCGCCATCGCGCGTTCCAGCACCTCCCAGATGATCACGCGTGGCGGTGCCTCGCGGAAGGTGGCGCCGGCGAAATAGGCGCGCGCCGCACCGGCGAAGCCGCCGCCGGCCTGGGCCAGGTTGGTCACCGCCGCCCCCAGCGCTTCCTGCAGGAAACCGTGGAAATTGGCATTGAGCGAGTAGGAAGAGCCGATCAGCGCCACTTGGGGCTGCGCGTCGTCATCCAGGAGGCCACCGCCGCCGCCCGCCGAGGCCGGCGCCGTCGTGGTGGCCACATGCTGGCGGTCCGGCACGGGGCGCCAGCCATCGGGCATGATGTCGAGGCCCATGAGGCGCAGGAGATCCCCCGGGCCGTTCGTTTCCTCGGCGGCGAAGCGCGTGGTGAAACCGCCGGGGCGCTCGATGTTGAGGGGACCTGCGGCGGTCGCGATCTGCCGCGCAGCCAGCGCCGCGCCATCCTGGTTCCAATGCGTGTCGGTGCGCCAATAGGCCGGCTTCTCGCGGGCCAGCGCGCGCAACGGCTCCAGCAGCGGAATGGGCGTGATGCCGCGCGCAGCGAAGGCCGAGACCACCTCGGCATAGCGCCCTTCCGCCTGGGCCGAGAGCGGCGCGCCGCAGAGCTGCTCGCGATGCACGCGCGCCTTGTCGGGCACGATCGTCACCAGCAGCGTGATGTTCTGCGCCGCCAGCCGGTCGCGGATGCGGGCCAGGCCCTCCACGCGCTCGCGCATGGCGGGGCCGGGGTCGGGCCAGGGGCGCAGCTCCTCGGTCAGGAAGAGCCAGTCGTTGCAGCCCACGCGCACCTGCGGCCCGCCGGAATCGAAGAAGCGCCAGCGGAAGAAGCCGCCCGCCGCGCGCACATAGGGGTCCACCGGCAGGTTGTGCGCCATCACGTAGTTCACCGCCGCCGCGAAGCGCCCGGCCAGGAAGGCATCGAGGTTCAGCGTCGGCGCCAGGCGCCGCTGCGCAGGCGGCGAGGCGATGGCAGAGACCCCCTGCCAGGCGCCCCAGCCCAGGATGGCAATGATGACAGCCGCCTGGAGGGTCGCCATCCGCTTGATCCAGTTCCCGATCATGGCGTGCTCCTCAGAACTGGAAGTAGAGGAAGGGAACGGCGGCGCGGCTGTAGAGCAGGATCATCCCCAGGATGAACCCCGCCGTCGGCGCCCAGAACCAGCAGAGGCGCCAGAAGCCGCCCATCGCTTCCACCGGCCGCTGCCAGGGCAGGCGCGTGCCGAACAGCGGCAGGTAGACCAGCACCACGCCAATCAGCACGCACCACCATTGGTCCGGCGTGACCTGCCAGGCCAGCGCGTCGGAAAGGCCGATGCTGGAGGGCATGAACATCGCGCCATACATGGCGAAGGCGCTGGTCACGTCATGCGCGCGGAAGGCGACCCAGCCCAGGATCACCGCCAGCATGAGCAGCGCATTGCCGAGGATGTAGGGCATCGGCCCGTTGCCCGCGGCCCGCCAGTAGCGGTGCAGGGCCAGAAGCCCGCCATGCCAGAAGCCCCAGAGGATGAAGGTCCAGTTGGCACCATGCCAGAAGCCGCCGATCACCATGGTCATCAGCAGGTTCACATAGGTGCGGACCGGGCCCTTCCGGTTGCCGCCGAGCGAGATGTAGAGGTAGTCGCGCAGGAAGCGGCTCAGCGTCATGTGCCAGCGCTGCCAGAATTCCTGGATGTTCCCCGCCAGATAGGGGTTGTTGAAGTTCTCCGGGAAGCGGAAGGCGCACATCATGGCGAGGCCAATGGCCATCGCCGAATAGCCCGCGAAATCGAAGAACAACTGCAGCGTGTAGCCGATGGCGCCCGCCCAGGCATCCGCCATGGAGGGGTTGGGCAGCGCATAGACCACGTCCACCATCGGCGCGATCGTGTCGGCGATCAGCACCTTCATGCAGAAGCCGATCATGAAGCGGCGCGCGCCCAGGCCGAACTTCTCCCAGGTATGGACCCGGGTCTTGAGGTCCTCCTCGATCTCGGCGTAGCGCACGATGGGGCCGGCGATGAGCTGACTGAAGATCGCCTTGTAGGCCGCATAGGCCACGAAGTTGCGGCTGACCGGCACATCCTTGCGCCAGACGTCGATCAGGTAGCTGACCGATTGCAGCACGTAGAAACTCAGGCCGATGGGCAGGATGATCTCATGCCAGGGCGTGGGCGTGAGGCCCATCGCCGTCACCACCTGGTTGAAGCTCTGCACGCCGAAATTCGCGTATTTGAAGTAGGCGAGCACGCCCAGATTGCCGATCAGCCCCGCCATCATCCAGCGGAAGCGCGAATCGGACCCCTCCTCGGCCGCATCCACCCGGAGTGCGATGAAGAAGGTAAAGAGCGTGACACCGCCCAGCAGCGCCAGGAAATCCACCCGCCACCAGGCATAAAAGGCCCAGGACAGCAGCAGGATGGTCCAGTTGCGGAACCGGGCCGGCGTCAGGAAATACAGGAGGAAGAACAGCGGCAGGAAAAGGAACAGGAACTCGAAGGAAGCGAAGATCATGCGCTCATGCCTTTCGGGATGCGCGGATTCCGGGCCAGGGCCGGCCGGGCGAATTGGCAGGACGGCGCGCGGCCCATAGACTTCCCCCGATCTGTCCAAAAATGGTGATTCCGCTTACCATTGCGCGAATTGGTTGCGCAATGGTCCATCCGGTCGCAGCTTCGGGATGTTTCGATGCGTCCCGGATTTCCGCCGGCCAGCGCCTGGGCTATAGGCTGTCGGCTCTCTTTTCGTTCAAGGCGTGCGCGTGCAGGACCAGATCACCGACCCCGATGCCCTGACCTATATCGCCCGACGCGGCGTGGCGCCGCAATGGCGCCTGTTCCTGCGCGCGATGATGGAAACTCTCGAGACGCAGCTGGACCATGGCGCGCGGGAGGGGTTGCTGCGCATGGTGGGCGCGCGCATGGCCGCCCTCATGCCCTTGCCGGCCTGCGCGACGCTGAGCGAGCTTGAGGTCCGGATGAATGATACGCTGGCCGCGGCCGATTGGGGCTATGTGCAGCTCAGCCTCGACGTGAACAGCCGCACCGTGCTGCTGCGCCATGTGGCGGCGCCGCTGGTCGGCACCCATGCGGATTTGACGGGCGGCTGGCTGGGTTCGGTGCTGGAAGGCCTCTACGGCTCCTGGTTCAGCAACCAGCCGGGGGCAGAGCCCGGCATCCATGTCCGCCGCTGGGGCCCCGATGGCGGGGCCATGCTGCTGCGCTACGCCAGGGCGTAGTCTTCACCCCGGGTTGCGCAGGTTCTCGCGCAGGGTCTTTCCCGCATAGTCGCGCCGGAAGATCCCGCGCCGCTGCAATTCCGGCACCACCATCCGGCCGAATTCCTCGAAGGTCGTGGGGAAGATGGTGGGCGGCAGGATGAAGCCGTCGCAGGCGCCCGAGGTGAACCAATCCTCCATGATGTCGGCGATCATGCTGGGCGTGCCGGCCACCAGCGCGCGCGGCTGGCGCACCGCCTCGGCGAAGGTGATGCCCTTCGCCTTTGCCACCTGGAGCATGCGGTCCCGGTGGCCCTGCACGCCCTGGTTGGTGTCCCGCGCCTCCATCGCCTCGGGCGTCTCGACCAGGCTGAGATCCGCCGCGACGGACCAGGAGCTGGAGGCGATGACCAGCTCAGGGTCCACCAGCGATTCCAGATGCGCCGCCTTCTCCCGCGCGATGCTCTCCGTCTCACCCACCACCACCGTCATGGAGGGCAGCACGGCGCATTCATCCGGGTTGCGGCCGATCGCCTCCATCCGCGCACGGATGTCGGTGCGGTAAGCCAGGGAATCGGCCTTGGTGGCCGGCGTCGCGAAAATCATCTCGGCCCAGCGGGCGGCGAAGGCGCGGCCGCGCGGCGAGGCGCCGGCCTGCATGATGCCCGGCCGCACCTGCGGGCTGCGCGGGATGGAGAGCGGCCCGCGCGTGCTGATGTATTTCCCCTGGTAGTTCGCGTAATGCACCTTGGAGGGGTCGGCGAAGACGCCGCTTGCGCGGTCCAGCACCAGGGCGTCCTCGTCCCAGCCATGCCAGAGCGCGTCGCAGGCTTCCATCACCTCATCGGCCATGTCGTAGCGCTCCTCCTTGGGAGGCAGGCCCGGCATGCCGCAATTCTGCGCCTCGAAGTCGCGCCCGGTGGTGACGACGTTCCAGGCCGCGCGCCCCTGGCTCATCAGGTCGAGCGAGCCGAGGTAGCGCGCGATGACATAGGGCGCGATGAAGCTGGTGGAGAGGGTCACGCCGATGCCCAGGTGTTCCGTCACCCGCGCCATCAGGGGTGCGATCACCATCGGGTCCATCAGGCTGAGCTGGCCGCCACGCCCCAGGAAATCGTCGTACTTGCCCTTGTAGAGATCGGGAATGCCGAGGCCATCGGCGAAGAAACAGGCATCAAAGCGCGCCGCCTCCAGCACGCGGGCGCAATGCTCCCAGCGGCGCGGGTCGAACAGGTCATCCAGCGTGGCCGAGGGGTGGCGCCAGGTGCTGGGGTAGCTGAAGTTGGGGCCGGACTTCAGATAGGCCACCAGGTGCATCTTGCGGGTCATGCTCAGGCGATCCTCTCCTCGGAGATCGCCCGCAGATCCACCTCGAAAGCCAGGCCCGTGACAGGCGGATGCGCCGGCACCAGCGTCAGCCCGCCCCAGGCGAGCGGCATGCCCCCGGTGACGGTCTCCAGAACCGGCTCCAGCGGATGGATGGTGTAGGCCTGGGCGCCGGTCACGCGCCGCTCCTCCACGCCCAGTTCCGCCATGCGGGCCCGCAGCTCGGCCATCACGTACTCCGCCTTCACGCGCAGCCCGGCGGGCGAGACATCGGCGCCGCCGATGATGCCTTCCTCGAAGCTCGCGGCTGCGCTCGTCTCGGGCTTGCCGGAGATGAAGAAATCCACCCCACCCGCGCCTTCCGTGGGCACCGTGAAGGTGACGGCGAAGAGCACCACCTCCGCGGGCGGCGCGAGGATGGGGGCGAGGTTGCTGCGCCCGATGGGATAGGGCGGATGCGCCGCGAAGCCATTGGCCCGCAGCGCAGCGAGATAGGTTTCGTTGAAGGCCAGGAACTCCGCAATGGGCAGCGGCAGCGGCGAGCGCAATTCGCAGGCGGCCAGCGCCTCGGGCGGGCGGCCCGTGGCATCGAGCATGGCGCGCGCGGCGGCGAGGCCCTGGGCCAGCGGCAAGGGCTGGCGGAAGCGCACGCGGCGAAGGGCGAAGCCGGTTTCGGCCGCGACGCCGCCGGAGAATTGCCGGCCGGGCACGAAGCGGTAGCCGCCGGGGGCGAAGGGGATGGATCGGGACTGCATGCGGGAAGTCTGGCCCATCCGCACCACGATGCAAGCTACGGCGCCAGCAATTCCCGCGTCTGTGCCACCGCCTCGGCCAGGGTGACGCGCAAAGGTGTCACCCCCTCCGGCAATCCGGCGAGCACGCGCGAGGGGCAGGCGCGGTCCAGCAGGACGAAGACGCCCTTGTCATCCGCCCGCCGGATGAGGCGGCCGAAGGCCTGGCGCAGCTTGTGCCGGGCATGCGTGTCGTCATAGCCCTGCGGCGCGCCCTCGCTCAGATGCAGGCGGCGCTCGCGGTGCAGGATGGTGCGGCGCGGCCAGGGCACGCGGTCGAAGACCAGCAGGCGCAGCGCCCGCCCCGGCACGTCCACGCCGTCACGCATGGCATCCGTCCCCAGCAGGCAGGAATTTTCCTCGGCGCGGAAGATGTCCACCAGCGTGGCATTGTCCATCGCATCCACATGCTGGGCGTAGAGCGGGATGCCCTTCGCCTCCAGCCCGGGCGCGATGCGATGCGCGACCTCGCGCAGCCGCCGGATCGCGGTGAAAAGGCCAAGCGCGCCGCCGCCGGAGGCGAGGAACAATTGCTGCATGGCGCTGCCCACCGGCCCGGACTGCCGCGCATCCACATCGGTCACGATGAAGGTGCGCGTATTGGCCGCGTAGTCAAAGGGCGAAGGGAGTGCCGCGCGGATCGCGGGCAGCGGCAGATGCGCGGCCCCCGTGCGCGCCTCGGCCTCGCGCCAGGCGGCTTCGGGGTCATCGCGCTTGGCGGCATCGGTCAGCGTGGCCGAGGTGATGAGCAACCCATGCGCGGGGGCCGCCACCACCTGCGCGAAGGGGATGGTCGGGTCCAGCCAGTGGCGGTGGAGCCCGGCATCCACGTCCCGCCCGTCCCGGCGATCGAGCTGCAGCCAGTCCACCATGACGGGGCGCGTGCCGGGCTCGGCCTGGGTGGTCGCGAGCTGGCCCAGCATGGCGCGCCAGGCGCCGAGCGGCATGAGGGCGCGGCGCTCGATCCCGCGCATCGCCGTCTCGAGGCGGATGCGCTCGCCGACTTCCGGCTCCTCCTCGCCTTCCGGGGTTTCGAGGCGGGCGGCGAGCGCGTCGCGCAGGCGGGTCAGCGGCTGTTCCAGCGCGTGCAGGGCGCTGGCGAGGGCCGCGCCGGATTCGCGCACCGCCTCGCTCACGGGATGGAGGTCCACCTCCAGCGTGTAGATACCGTCATCCTCGACGGCGCGGGCGAGGATCTGCTGGCGGGCGGCGTGCAGGAAGGTCTCGGTCGCATTGCCATCGGCGGGCAGCGCGGCATCGCCCATGCGCGCATACCAGCCGCCGCCCGGCAGGCAGCGTGCCGCGTGCAGCGATTCCTCCATGGGGGCGAGCAATTGCGGGATGTCGCCCGCCAGTTCCTGGATGCGGGCGCGCAGGCCCTTGGCGCGGGAGCGGCCGCCCTCGGCGCCGAGCAGCCAGCGGCGCAGCTCGGCCGCCTCGACGCCGGTCAGCGCGGCGGAAAAGGCGCTGTCGGCCGCATCGAAGAGGTGGTGGCCCTCGTCGAAGACATAGCGCGTGGGCTTGCCATCCTCGCCGCCACCGAGTGCCGCCTGCACCATCACCAGCGCGTGGTTGGCGATGACCAGGCGCGCGGTGCGGGCACGGCGGATCGAGTGCTCGACGAAGCACTTTTTATAGTGCGCGCAAGCCGAGCGGATGCATTCGCCGCGGCGGTCAGCCAGGCCCATCAGCGCGCCGGGCTGGAACAGCTCGCCGATCCAGCCGGGGAAGTCGCCGCCCTGGATGTCGCCATCGCGGGTCGCGCCCGCCCAGCGGGACACCAGCGCCAGCGGCAGCGCCATCTGGCGCAGGCCGGATTGGCCCAGCGCTTCCTCCAGGTTCAGCAGGCAGAGGTAGTTCTCGCGCCCCTTGCGGACGGCGACGCGCTCGCGCCGCTCCTCCGGATCGGGAAAGAGCTGCATCAGCTCCTGATCAATCTGGCGCTGCAGGTTGCGGGTGTAGGTGCTGATCCAGACCGGCGCGCCGTTGCGCTCGGCCCAGAGGCTGGAAGGGGCGATGTAGCCCAGGGTCTTGCCGGTGCCGGTGCCGGCCTCGGCCAGGATCATGTGCGGCGCGCCCTCGGCCTCGCGCGGGGCGAAGGCGCCGGCGGCGGCGGAGGCGAAATCGGCCTGCTGCGGGCGCTGCTCGGCGCCCGTGCCCAGCATTTCCGCCAGGCGGCGGCGCGAATCGGCGCCGCTGACGGCATGGCTGGCCGGTGCCGGCGGCGGGGCCGTCTCCTCCCATTCATCGAGGCGGCGCCAGGTCTTGAAGGCGTTGCGGTCGGGCTTGGCGTCGGGCATGCCCAGGGCCGCCAGGACGCTCGGCACCCAGGGCCAATGCGCGGCGCCGGCGAGCTGGGCCGCCATGCCCGCGGCCTCCTTCCCCGAGGGGGCGCGGGCTTCATCGGCCAGCGCCCGCAGCAGGCGGGAGGCGATCTCGGGCAGGAGGGCGGCCGCGGCCTCGTCATCCTCGGGCGGCGGCAGATCCAGCACCAAGGCGAGGCCACGCGGCGTGGGCGGGGCGCTGCGGCCAGGAAGCGCGAAGGCAAACAGCTCCAGCAGATCGAAGCAATCCAGGAATCGCGGAAGGTCGAGGCGCTTCGCGGTGGAGGGGGCATGGACCAGCAGGGGTGGCGGGTATTCGGCCAGCGCTTCGCCAATGCGGGCACCGGTCAGCGTCAGCACCTCGCCATCAGGCGTGAGCAGCGTGGCGCGACCATGCGAGGCCACGAGGGCCGGCGCGTCGGGCAGCAGGAGGCGGGGGGAAACGGCGGCCATGGGCGCCTGCTTATGCGCCAGGGGGCGCGGGCCGCCAACCTCGATCCACGATGGGGAACCGCGCGCCGGCCCGGCTGTTTCCCTCCCACACATCCCGAACGGAGAACGCCATCATGGCTGACACGATGCTTGAGACCTACATCACCGGCTTGAAGAACGCCCATGCCCTGGAAAGCCAGGCGATCCAGCTGCTGCGCCGCCAGGTCGAGCGGCTGGAGAATTATCCCGAGATGTCTGCCAAGATCGAACAGCACATCGCCGAGAGCGAGATGCAGCAGCAGCGCCTGGAACAGCTGCTGGAGCGGCACGGCACCAGCCATTCCTCGCTCAAGGATTTCGTGACGGGGATGATGGGCAATGTCGCCGCCATGGCGCATGCGCCGATGCAGGATGAGGTGGTGAAGAACACCTTCGCCAACTACGCCTTCGAGCATTTCGAGATCGCGACCTATCGCGCGCTGATCGCCCTGGCCCAGGCGGTGGGTGCGGAAGGCGACGTCAGCACCCTGCAGGAGAGCCTGGCCGAGGAGGAGCGGATGGCCGAATGGATCGGGCAGCGGATCGAGCAGGTGGTGCTGGAATACGCGCAGCGCGAGGAAAGCGGCCAGACCGCGGGCGTGTAGCGCTTCCGGGGGTGGCGGGGGGTGTGGTAGGCTTCCCGCCGCGTCTCCGTAGCTCAGCAGGATAGAGCACCAGATTCCTAATCTGGGGGCCGTGGGTTCGAATCCCGCCGGGGACATTCCCCAGTTTTCCACGCTCGCGCCACGAACCCACGGAGTCTGGGCTGGCGCGCCTCGCGGCGCGACGGTCCGAATCCCGCCGGGGACATTCCCCAGTTTTCCACGCTCGCGCCACGAACCCACGGAGTCTGGGCTGGCGCGCCTGGCGGCGCGACGGTCCGAATCCCGCCGGGGACATTCCCCAGTTTTCCAATGGCTCGCCTCGAACCCAGGGAGCCCTTGGCTGGCGCGCCTCGTGGCGCGGCGCTCCCGTCATTCGCCCCGTAGCACGGCGACGAGGGCGCGGGCGGCCGGGCCGGGTGGGCGTTCACGGTGATGGATGGCGGCCAGGATCGCGGCCGGCCGGTCGCGGAACGGGGTGGAGCCCTCCAGCAGGACCATCCGGCCCGCTGCCAGATCCTCGGCCGCCATGACGCGCGGCATGCTGCCCCAGCCAAGCCCCGCGCGCAGCAGCGCCAGCTTCGTTGTCACATCCGGCACATACCAGCGGTTGATGCCGACCACACCGTGGTCCCGCCCGCGCCGCGCCGCGCGCTCGACACTGACGGCGACCTGGAGGTGTTCGCCCAGGATCTCCGGCGCCAGCGGCCCGTCGAGCCCGGCCAGCGGATGCTCCCGCGCGGCGACGAAGACCATGTCGAGATCGGTCACCAGGCTGCGCTCCGCCCAGTCCGGCAGGCCGGGCAGGTCCAGCGCCAGGGCCAGGTCCGCTTCCCCTTCCAGCAAGCTGACGACAGCCTGTTCGTCGGGTTGGATCAGCAAGCGCAACTGCACGCCCGGATAGCCGCCATGCAGCCGCGCCAGCGCGGGCGTCACCAACGCCAGCGGCGTCAGGCTCGACAGCGCCACGGTCAGTTCGGCTTCGATCCCCTGGGCGATGCCGGCGGCCTGGCGTCGATAGGCCGCGACATCCTCCACCACACGGCGCGCGCGGGGCAGGAGCGCGCGCCCGGCCTCGCTCAGCACCGGGCGATAGGCGGTGCGGTCGAACAGCGGCAGGCCAGTCTGCTCCTCCAGCTTGTGCACTGCATAGGTCACGGCGGATTGCGCCCGCCCCAGGCGGCGCGCCGCGCCGGCGAAGCTCCCGGCCTCGGCGATGGCGACAAAGACGGTAAATTGGTCGAGGGTCAGGGCATCCATATCTTCGAATATTCGGAAGTTATTCTCCGAAATTATTCCGGTTTTTTGAAGTTTCAAGATGCCCCATCTGTCCTGCAACCGCGCCGATCCCGGGCGCGAGCTACATGACCCAGGAGCATCCCATGAACGACATCCTCTTCGTCACCGGCGCCTCAGGCCAGCTCGGCCGGGCGGTGATCCATCACCTTCTCGCCACCGAGGGCGTGGCCCCGGGCCGCATCCTCGCCGGCACGCGCGAGCCCTCGAAGCTCGCTGACCTCGCCGCGCGCGGCGTCCGCGTGGTGGCGCTGGATTTCGAGCAGCCGGAGAGCATGGCCAGCGCCTTCGCCGGCGTCGGCCGCGTGCTCCTCATCTCGACCGATGCGCTGGACCGTCCCGGCCGGCGCCTCGCGCAGCATCGGGCCGCGGTGGAGGCGGCGCGGGCGGCCGGGGTGGGGCATGTCCTTTACACCTCGATGCCCAACCCGGAGGATTCGCTGGTGCCCTTCGCCCCGGACCATCTCGGCACCGAGGTGGCGCTGCGGGCGAGCGGCCTCGGTTGGAGCGTCCTGCGCAACGCCTGGTACCAGGAGAACCTGCTGATGGAGCTGGGCGCGGCGCTGGAGCACGGGCAATGGACCACGGCGGCGGGCGAGGGCCGCTACGCCCCCATCTCGCGCGAGGATTGCGGCCGTGCCGCCGCGGCCGCGCTGGCCGGCAAGGCCACGCCGGGGCGCGTCTACAACCTCAGCGGGCCCGAATTGCTGGGGATCGACGACATCGCGGCCCGCGCCAGCGAGGCCTTCGGGCGGCCCGTGGTTGCGGTGAAGCTGGATGAGGCCACGCGGGCGGGCGTCCTCGTCCAGGCCGGCCTGCCGCCCTTCATCGCGCCCGTGCTGGTGGCGAGCGAGGCGAATATCCGCGCGGGCAAGTTCGCGCTGCTCAGCGACGATGTGCAGGAGTTGACCGGCCGCGCGCCCGCGCCGCTGGCGGCCACATTCGCGACCGTCCGGGATGCGGGCCGGGCGGCGGCCTGACCCTGCCGCTCACCCCCGCCGGAGGTTCCACAGCATCGGGTTCGGCGCCTGCAGCACGCCCGTGAGGTCGCTGCGGAAGGCCGTGCGCAGGCGGAACAATCCGGTCGGCGCGATCGGCACCGCCTCCCACAGCAGCGCCTGGAGGCGCTGGAATGCGGCGGCCTGCGCCTCGGCATCCGCGGCGAGGGTCCAGGCTTCCACCTGCGCCTCCACCGCGTCATCCGTGGGCCAGCCGGCCCAGGCCTGGGCGCCGTTCATGCGGATCGCCCAGCTCACCGCCGGGTTGGCGATGGTGGCGGCGGGGCCGTTGGTATTGTGCAGGTTCCAGCCGCCCTGCGCCGGCGGCGCCCGATTGGCGCGGCGGGCGATGATGCTGGCCCAGTCGCTTTCCACCGCCTGGATGTTCACGCCGAGGCGGCGCATCAGATCCACCGTCACGCGGCCCTGCTGCGTTACCGCCGGAAAGTCGCTGGGGTTGATGTGGATGATGGGCTCGCCATTGTAGCCGGCCTCGCGCAGGGCGTCGCGGGCGCGCTGCATCGCCGCCTCGCCCCGTGGCGCTGGGGGGAATTCCGTCGCGCCGGGCAGGCCACAGGGGAACATGGCGTGGCATTGCTGCCAGTCCTGCGGGAGCGCCACCGCCGTCATGTAGTCGGGCTGCACCACCACGTCGCGGATGGCGCGGCGCACGCGCACATCGTTGAAGGGCGGGTGCAGGTGGTTGAAGCGGATGAAGCCGAGGAAGCCGTTCGGGTCATAGATCTGCGTGCGGGTGCCGCGGTCGCGGTCCAGCACGGGCACCAGGTCCGGCAGGGGGTATTCGATCCAGTCGATCTCGCCGGTGCGGAGTGCCGCCGCCGCCGTGCCGCCATCCGGGATCCAGACGATCTCCAGCCGGTCGAAATGCACGCGCTTGCCGCCCGCCGCCGCCTCGGCCGGTTCGTCGCGGGGCACGTAGGCCTCGTTGCGCGCATAGGCCGCGCGGGAACCGGCATTGTACTCCGCCGGCAGGAAGCGCCAGGGGCCGGAGCCGATCATGGCGTCGGGGCCGAGCGCGCGGTCCGGCGGCGTGCTGGCGAAGCGCTCGGGCATCATGAAGCAGGGCGAGGCGCCGGGCTTGGCCAGCGCGTCGGGCAGCGCCGGGAAGGGGCGGTTCAGGCGGAACTGGATGGTGTTGTCATCCGGCGCCGAAAGCTCCGCCACCGCGCGCATCAGCACCTGGCCAAAGCCGTCGCGCACCGCCCAGCGGCGGATGCTGGCCACGCAGTCGCGGCCGCGCACGGGCTCGCCATCATGGAAGCGCAGGCCGGGGCGCAGCGTGATGGTCCAGGTCAGCCCATCGGCCGAGACCTGGTGCCCTTGCGCCATCTGCGGGTGCGGGCGCAGCGCGCGATCGGCGCCGTAGAGCGTGTCGAAGACGCAATAGGCGTGGGTGGTGACGATCGTCGTCGGGTTGAAGATCGGGTCCAGCACGGCGAGTGCCGCCTGCGGCATGAAGCGCAGGGTGCGGGCGCGCGCTGGCTGCGCGAAAGCTGGGGCTGAGACACTGGCGCCGGTGAGGGCCAGAAAACTACGACGGTCCATCCATTTCCTCCATGCGGCGCGCGGACGACGAATGGAGGGACGGCCCCGCGGCGCATGACGCGCCCAAGGCCGAAAGCACCGCTCCCTTCGCCGGTACGAACCGGATCAGGTTCCAGGGATCGCGGGATGCATCCCGCCTCTCAGCCCGGCAGCCGAGCGGGGGTTCCGCGCGGAGGGTCAGGGCTCACCCAGGTGACGTTCCCGTGATGGGCCGGGGGCGCGCGGCTGGCAAGCCCCGGCGCCGATTTGCCTTGCATATCGTTTGATGTTGAACCATCTTGGTTCAAGATTGAACCATATGGAGCTTCTCATGATCCCCCGCCGCACCCTCCTTGCCACCCAGGCCGCCGGCCTCGCTCTCGCCCTGTCCGGCGGCTGGGTGCGTCCGGTCCGTGCCGGCCCCCTCACCCCCTGGAATGTCGCACCGCAGGCCGACCCGCGCCTGGCCGCCCTCGCCTGGGCCGTGCTGGCACCCAACCCGCACAACCGCCAGCCCTGGCTGATGCGGCTGGTGGGCACGGACGGCATCCTGCTGCATGTGGACCTCGACCGCCGCCTGCCCGAGACCGACCCCTTCGACCGGCAGATCCTCATCGGCCTCGGCTGCTTCACGGAGCTGCTGCGCCTGGCCGCGGCGGAGCAGGGCATCGCCGCCGGGATCACCCCCTTCCCGGAGGGCGAGCCCCAGCCGCGCCTCGATGCCCGGCCCATCGCGCGCATCACGCTCGGCGGAGCGGCGCTGCCCGATCCGCTATTCGCCGCGGCCACCACGCGCCGCTCGGCCAAGCAGCCCTACGACATGGCGCGGGAGGTACCCGATGCCGCGCTCGCCGGGCTCCGTGCCGCGCTGCTCGCGCCGGCCGGCTTCGGCGCGCGCAACGCCGATGTGACCGCCATCCGAGACCTCGTCTGGCGCGCCTGGATGATCGAGGCCGGGACGGAGGCCGCGCATCGCGAGAGCGTCGCGCTCATGCGCCTCGGCACGGCCGAGGTGACCGCCCGGCCCGACGGCATCTCCCTCTGGGGCCCCACACTGGACCCCATGGTGGCGCGCGGCGAGTTGACCCGCGCCGCCATGCTGGCCGGCCAGCCGGGCCACGGGATGATGGTGGGCCAGTACCGCGCCATGCTGGCGGCCACGAATGCCTATGTCTGGCTCACCACGCCGGGCAACAGCCGCGCCGATCAGTTCGCGGCAGGGCGCGACTGGCTGCGCCTGAACCTGGCGGCGAACCTGGCCGGGCTGGCGCTGCATCCGGTCAGCCAGGCCTTGCAGGAATATCCCGAGATGGCGGCCCCGCGCGCCGCCCTCCCGGGCCTGCTCGGCGCCCGGGGGGAGGTGCAGATGCTCGGCCGCCTCGGCCTCGCCACGCGCCCCACCGCCCCCACCCCGCGCTGGCCGATGGAATCGCGTATCCTCGCGGGATGACCGATTCCCCCCTCTTCGCGCTGCTGAACGAGATCGGCATCATCGAGCAGCTGGCGCGCAACCGCTTCGAGCGCGGGCAGCCGGATGGGCTGCGCCTGCCGCAATTCACCGTCCTGAACCACCTGGTGCGCCTGGGCGACGGGCGCGGCCCCGCGCAGCTCGCCCGTGCCTTCCAGCTGGGCAAGCCCACCATGACCAACACCCTGCAACGGCTGGAGGAGCGCGGCTTCATCCGCCTCGAGCCTGACCCCAGGGACGCGCGCGGCAAGCGCGTCCTGCTGACCGAGGCCGGGCGCGCCCGGCGCGAGGCCGCGGTGCGCTGGATTTCCGAGGACCTCTCGCCCGTCGCGGCGCGGCTGGGCGTGGCGCCGGAAGCGGCGCTGCCCACCCTGATCGCGCTGCGCCAGGCGCTGGATCGGGCGCGGGATCCGGAATAGCCGCGCGGCGACCCCGACCGGACCAGACCGTACAAAGTTATTGACGCGGGCGGGCAAAGCCGTCTCCACTCGGAATTGAGGAAGCAACAGTCCGACGGCCCCACCGATGAAAAGGGGCGCCCGGATGCCATCTCAAACACAGATCTCGCCCGCATGAGCGCCGCGCGCCGCATGCGGATGGTCGCCTATCTCAAGACCGGGCCGACCGCGAACCACAATGGCGGCTGGCGCCATCCGGCGGCAGATCTCGCGGACCTCTTCTCCCCTGACCGCTACGCCCACCTCGCCCGCGTGCTGGAACACGCCATGTTCGACGCGGCCTTCTTCGCCGATACCTTTGGCGTGCCGGACATCTACAAGGGCAGCTTCGACACCTATCTGCGCGATGGCGGCCAGATCACCTATGTGGACCCGCTGATGGTCCTGCCGATCATGGCCCAGGCGACCCAGCATCTGGGCCTTGGCACCACGCTCTCCACCACCTTCCACAACCCCTACCAGCTCGCCCGCATCCTCGCCTCGTTCGACCTGATCTCCGGCGGGCGGGCCTGCTGGAACGTCGTCACCTCCGCGACGGAGATGGAGGCGCGCAATTTCGGCACCACCGGCCTGCCCCCCAAGGACCAGCGCTACGACCAGGCCGATGAGGTGCTGGAAGCCTGCTGCGCCCTCTGGGAATGCTGGCAGCCCGACGCCCTGGTGATGGACCGCGAGGCGGGCATCTTCACCGACCCCTCGAAGGTCCGCTACGCCGATTACAACGGGCAATACATCCGCACCCGCGGCCCCCTGGCCATGCCCCGCAGCCCGCAGACGCGGCCCGTCTTCCTGCAGGCCGGCGCCTCGGACCGCGGCCGGGAATTCGCCGCGCGCTGGGCGGAGGCCATCTTCTGCACGCCGCACACGCGCGATGATTGCGCGGCCTTCTACGCCGATATCAAGGCACGGATGGTGAAATACGACCGCCCGCCCGAGGAATGCGCCGTGCTGCCCTCGATCGCCGTCGTCGTCGGCGAGACGGAATCCATCGCCAAGGAGAAGGCCGCCTATCTGAACGACCTCATCAGCGGCGACCTCGTGCTGGCCGGCAATTCGGCGATCCTCGGCGCAGATCTCTCGGTGCATGACACGCCGGAGAAGCTGGCCGCCGCGCAGGGCAACCAGGGCGTCACCGGCTCACGCGACCGCGTGATGCAACTGGCCAAGGCGGAGGGGATCAGCTTCGCCGAAGCGGCGCGCCGGCCGCGCGGCGTGATCGTCGGCACGCCCGGCATGATCGCCGATCACATGGAGGATTGGTTCCGCGCCGGCGTCTGCGACGGCTTCATCATCTGGCCGACCGTCTCGCCCCTCATGTTCGAGGAGTTCGGCCGCATGGTGGTGCCCGAATTGCAGCGGCGTGGCCTGGTCCGCACCGAATACGGCAGCGGCACCCTGCGCGACAATCTGCGCGCCGGCTGAAGGGGAGCACGCGGCCCATGGCCTATACCTGGAATTTCGGCATCATCTTCGAATACTGGGATGTCTTCGCCTGGGGCTTGGCGAAGACCTTGCAGCTCACGCTCTACGCCACGATCCTCTCGGTCGTGATCGGCCTGCCGCTTGGCCTGGCGCGGCATTCCACCCGCGCCTGGCTGCGCTGGCCGGCCACCGCCTATATCGAATTCATCCGCGCAACACCCGCCCTCGTGCAGATCGTCTGGGCCTATTACTGCCTGCCGATCCTGACGGGCGTGCGGCTGGAGGCGATCACCACGCTCTCGCTGGCGCTCGGCCTGCACGCGGCCGCCTTCACGGCGGAAATCTTCCGCGCCGGGATCAACGCCGTGGATCGCGGGCAGTTCATGGCCGCCTCCTCCATCGGGATGAGCTACGGCCAGGCGCTGCGGCGGATCATCCTGCCCCAGGCGGTGCGCAAGATGATCCCGCCCTTCATCAATGAGTTCGCGAGCCTCATCAAGCTGACGACCCTCGGCTCCGTCATCGCGGTGACGGAGCTGCTGCATGTCGCAAACGGGCTGATCTCCTCGGTCTATCGGCCGCTGGAAATCTACACCTTCCTGGCATTGGGCTTCTTCATCGTGATCTATCCCTTCCTCTTCGCGGCACAGCGCCTCGAAGCCTATTTCGCGAGGCGCGCATGAGCGGCGCGCTGATCCTGGAGCTGGACGGGCTGCGCAAGCGCTTCGGCCCGCTGGAGGTACTGAAGGGCGTCACCTTCTCGGTGCATGGTGGCGAGCGGCTTGTGGTCATCGGGCCCTCCGGCTCGGGCAAGAGCACCATGCTCCGCTGCATCAACTTCCTCGAAAGCTACGAGGGCGGCTCCATCCGATTCGAAGGGCAGCTGGTGGGCTGGACGGAGGATGGCGGAAGGCGTCGCCCGGCACCCGACCGGCTGGTGCGCGCGCAGCGCCAGCGCATGGGCATGGTCTTCCAGAACTTCAATCTCTTCCCGCATTTCACCGTGCTGGAGAACATCATCGAAGGCCCGGTGCAGGTGCTGGGCGAGTCGCCGGAGAAGGCCCGCGCCCACGCCGATGAGCTGCTGGCCAAGGTTGGCCTGTCCGACAAGCGCGACGCCTATCCCAGCACGCTCTCGGGCGGGCAGCAGCAGCGCGTGGCGATCGCGCGTGCCCTGGCCATGCGCCCACACCTGATGCTCTTCGACGAGCCCACTTCCTCGCTCGACCCTGAGCTGGTGGGCGAGGTGCTGGCCGTGATCCGCGCCCTCGCGAATGAGGGCATGACGATGATCGTGGTCACGCATGAAATGCGCTTCGCCGCCGATGTCGCGACCCGCGTGCTCTTCATGGATGGCGGCGTCGTCGTCGAGGAGGGGCCGCCCGGCGAGATTTTCCGGGAGCCCCGCCAGGAGCGCACGCGCGCCTTCCTCTCCCGCATCCTCACCTGAACCACAGCCCAGAAGGAAACACCGACCATGACCATGTCCCGCAGGACGCTCGGCACCGCCGGGCTCACCGGCACGGCGCTGGCCGCGACCGCCATCGCCAACCCCGCCGCGGCGCAGAGCGCGCTGGAGGCGATCACCCGGCGCGGCGAGATCCGGCTCGGCTACATCGTCTCGCCGCCGAACACGAGCCGCGACCCGCGCACGAACGAGGTCAGCGGCCTCTACGCCGATGCCGCCAAGGTGATCGTCTCCGAGATGGGGCTGCGCCTGGTGTGGGTGGAGACGACCTGGGGCACCTTCGCGGCCGGGCTGCAATCCGGCCAGTTCGATCTCTCCATCGCCGGCACCTTCGCCACCATCCGCCGGGCCATGGCGGTGGATTTCACCAACCCGATTTTCTACAACGGCTACAGCGGCATTGCGCGGGCGAATGAGACCCGCTTCCGCACCCTGCAGGACCTCAACAACCCGCAGGTGCGCATCGCCGTCGTCCAGGGCGGAGCGGCCGAGGATTTCTTGCGCCGCAACCTGCCGCGGGCGCAGGTGGTGGCGCTCGGCACCGGGAACCTGACGGCGCCCTTCGTGGAGGTCGCGTCCAACCGCGCCGATGTCGGCATCGAGGACGCGAACACGACCGCGATGTTCGCCCGCCAGCAGCCCCTGGTGAAAGATATCTTCGCCGAGCAGCCCTTCAACTTCCTGCCGCTCGCCTGGGCCGTCCGGAAGGGCAATCACGACGTGCTCGGCGTAATCAACCAGGGCATCGAGAACATGATGGTGTCCGGCCGCTGGGCCGATATCGCCCGCCCCTATGGCGCGCGCGGGCGCTTCGTCGTGAAGCGCGAGATGCTGCCCTGGCCGAGCGAAGCCTGAGACAAAAAAGGGAGGAACACCAAATGACAGCATATCCGGACTGGTCGGTCATCGCGAATTCGACGCGCGTGCGGCGCAAGATGTACCCGCGCCTGGCCGAGGACATGCCGAGCTTCCTCGGCGTGCCCGTCGCGATCGGCCCGCAGGATCTCAAGGGCGCCGATGTGGTCATCATCGGCGCGCCATTCGCCGCCGGCTGGGGCCGCACCTATGGCGACCTCGACAAGGCGGAATGGCTGGCGGGGCCGAAGCGCGTGCGCCAGCAATCCATCCGCTACACCGGCTACATGCAGGATTTCGACCTCGACCTCTTCGAGCATCTGAAGGTCGTGGACTACGGCGACGCCGAGATCCTGCCCGAATGGTCCCAGGCGGCGACGGTGCAGAATATCCTGGCCGCGCAGGCGGCCGTCGAGCGCAAGGTGAATGACGCGCTGGATGCCGGCGCCATCCCCATCGTCATCGGCCAGAATTCGCCGCCCGGCTCCTATGCCATCGCCAAGCCCATCGCCGAGCGCTCCAAGGGCGAGGTCGGCGTCATCAGCCTGGATACGCATTGGGACGCGCGCGACATTGACCACGCGACGGCCGATCCGCGCATCGCGGGCTCGGGCAACTGGAAGGCCAAGCTCTACGAGTTCCACTCCAACCTGCCGATGTCGAAGCTGGTCGAGATCGGGGAGCGCGGCTCGCTGGAGGACAAGCACTATATCCGGCGCTTCCTCGCCGGCGGGACCGAGTTCATCTCCACCTGGCGGCTGCGCACCGAGCTTGGAATCGAGGGCCTCGTGAAGCTGCTCGACAAGGCCTACCAGGACACCGCCGATCTCTACGTGCATTTCGACATGGACGTGCTGGGCGGCGCCGGCCCCGCGAGCGGCGACCTGCTGGGCGACCTGGCCGAGCCGATCGGCATGAGCGACTACGAGGTGATCCGGACCTCGCACGAGATCGGCAAGCGGGGGCTGACGGGCATGTCCTTCATCTGCATCCCGCCGGGCTCCGCCGTCACCTATCGCGTGATCGTCTATGTCATCACCTATCTGATGGCAGGGCTCGCGATGCGGCGGCGCGAAGGCAAGGCGCTGATGCCGAACCGCTAGACCTCATCCATCGGGGCCTTCTGGCCCATCCTCGGGAGCCCCACGCATGCAAGACCTGATCACGATTCCGGCCCGGCGCGGCAAGGCGCTGCGCCTCGGCGCCGGGCAATGCGTGGAGGTGGTGAACACGCATGGCGAGCAGGTGGTGGATACCTGGGCCTTCTCCGCCGCGGATGCCACCGAGTTCATGTCCATGGAGCACAGCCGGGCCGGCATGCTGCGCATCATTCCGCAGCCCGGCGACGTGCTGCTGAGCAACCGGCGGCGCCCGATCCTCACCCTCGTGGAAGACAGCTCCGGCAACATCCACGACACGATGATCGCCGCCTGCGACCGCTGGCGCTACGAGGGGCTGGGGGTCGTGGGCCATCACGACAATTGCCAGGACAATCTCTGGGCCGCGATGGCCGAGCTCGGTTTCGTCATTCATGAGACGCCCAGTCCGCTGAACCTCTTCATGAACATCCCGGTGGGGCCTGGTGGCATCGTCTCCTTCGAGCCGCCGGTCTCCACACCGGGCAGCGGCGTGCGGCTGCGGGCGGAGATGGATGTGGTCATGGCCTTCTCCGCCTGCCCGCAGGATATCCTGCCGATCAACGGCCGCGCCTGCTGCCCGACGGAGGCACATCTGCGGTTGGTGGAACGCCAGGGATAGGCCCCCACAACTTCCGGTTGAATTTTCCACCGCAGCACCGCTAGCCTCTCCGGGCCCGTCCAGGGCCCATCGGAGGAAACCACATGACGCTGTCTCGCCGCGCGGGCCTCGGGCTCGCGGCCATCGGCCTTGCCGCCCCCCTCATGCCGGCACGCGCCGCGGCCCCCCTGCGCAACCAACCCGCCCCGGCCTGGTATCGCTTCCGCATCGGCGAGTTCGAGGCGACGGTGATTTCCGACGGCGCGCTGCCGCTCGGCAAGCCCGGCGACGGCTTCCCCGGCGCCCCGCCGGCCGAGATGAACCGCATCCTCACCGAAAATTTCCTGCCCACCGACGGCGTGGTGCTGGAGCAGAACATCCTGGTGCTGAACACCGGCCGGCAGCTCATCCTCTTCGACACCGGCATGGGCGAGAGCATGGGCAATGACAGCCGCATGTTTGGCCCCACCACCGGCCGCATGGTGCAGAATCTCCGCGCCGCTGGGATCGAGCCCGCGCAGATTGACATCGTCGCCGTGACGCACGCGCATTGCGACCATTGCTGGGGCCTGGTGGATGCATCCGGCGCGCGCGTCTTCCCCAACGCGCAGGTCGCGATCAGCGAACTGGACCTGCGCTTCTGGACGGATGACGCGAACAAGCGCGGGCCGGCCTTCATGCCCATCTTCATCGAAGGCGCGAAGCGCAACCTCAACGCCTATCGGGACCGGATCATTACGGTGCGGGACGAGCAGCCGGTGGTGCCCGGCGTCACCGCGCTGGCGACCCCCGGCCACACCATCGGGCATCACGTCTTCGCCATCACCAGCGGCGGCCGGACGGTGATCAATTCGGGCGATCTCGCGCATCACCACGCCATCATGCTGCGCCGCCCCGCCTGGGAATTCGCCTTCGACAGCGACCCCGCGCAATCCGCCCGCTCCCGCGCGCGCATGCTGGACCGCGTGGCGACGGACCGCCACGCGCTGCTGAGCTACCACTTCCCCTGGCCTGGGCTTGGGCATGTCGCGCGGCAGGGCGATGGCTATGCCTGGGTGCCGGCGCTGATGAATGTGACGGGGCTCGGATGAAGCCGGTTTAAGTCGCCAGCACCTTTCTTTCCGGTAAAGTCCGCACCAAGCAAGGTTGGGGACAACGTTTGGAAAAGCCCTTCGAGGGAATCGCGGAGGCGCAGGAGGCCGGCTACGCCGATGACCTGCGCCACTTCTCCTTTCGCAACTACGGCATCGAGGACTGGTTGGGCCTCGGCCTGCTCTGGGTGCTGGGCATCCTCGTCTTCACGCAGTTCTTCAGCCGCTACGTCCTGAACGACAGCGTCGCCTGGACGGAGGAGGTGGCGCGCTACCTCCTCATCATCCTCACCTTCATCGGCAGCGCCGGCGCGGTGCGGCGCGGCACGCATATCCGCGTCGAGGCGCTGGAGATGGCGCTGCCGATGCGCGCGCGCCGCGTGCTCTGGGCATTCCAGGACCTCTGCCGCCTGGCCTTCTGGGGCTTCGGCGCCTGGATCAGCGTGGACCTCTCGGAGCGCATGGGCGTGATGCCGATGGACAGCCTCGATGCGTCGCTCGCCTGGGTCTATTGGCCGGTGGCGGCGGGCTTCGTCGCCATGTTCCTGCGGGAGTGCTGGTGGGTGTGGCGCCGCTGGCGCTACGGCGATGCGCCCAGCGCGCAGGATGTGCTGGCATGATTTACGCCCTCAGACGCCGGGCGGCGGCTCCGCCGCCTTGGCTTCGCAAAGCTGAAGCTTTGCGCCGGGCCTATTTGGCCCGGATTCTCCATGTGCGGTGCTGCCTTGAGGCAGGGTACGGCTGCTTGAGCGCCAACTCCCCACCCTCCTCCGGCCGCAACGCGGCCGGCGGCGCCCAACCGCCCTCCCGGCCAGTCGCTCCATCGGCGCGGCGAAGGCAAGGCGGCGGAGCCGCCGCCCGCCGCTTGAGGGCGTAAGATATGACCGCGGCCATTTTGCTGTTTGGCTTCTTTGGGCTGCTGGCGCTGGGGCTGCCCGTTGCCATCGCGCTCGCGGGCGCCTCCATCATCTTCGCGCTGGTGGATGGCTCCATCCCGCTGCTCGCCATCGTGCATCGCATGGTGGGCGGCGTGGATTCCTTCCCGCTGCTTTGCGTGCCCTTCTTCATCTTCGCGGGCATGCTGATGAACTCCTCGGGCATCACCGAGCGCATCTATGACTTCGCCGTCGCCGCCGTCGGCTGGATGAAGGGCGGGCTCGGCCAGGTGAATGTCGTGGGCTCGGTCGTCTTCGCGGGCATGAGCGGGACGGCGGTGGGCGATGCGGCGGGCCTCGGCACCATTGAGGTGCGCGCCATGCGCGCGCATGGCTATGACCCGAAATTCGCGGTGGGCATCACGGCGGCGAGCTCCATGCTGGGGCCGCTGCTGCCGCCCTCGCTGCCGCTCGTGATCTACGGCGTCTCGGCCAATGCGAGCATCGGGCAGCTCTTCGCCGCCGGCATCGTGCCCGGGCTGCTGCTCGCCACCTGCCTGATGGTGATGGTGTGGTGGTATGCGCGCCGCCATGGCTATGGGGCGGATGCGAAGTTCCGCCTCTATGAGCTGGGCCGCTCGCTCATGCGCGGCATCCTGCCCCTGCTGACGCCGGTGCTGATCATCGGCGGCATGCGCTTCGGGCTCTTCACCCCCACCGAGGGCGCCATCTGCGCGGTCGCCTATGCGCTGTTCCTGGGCGTCATCGTCTATCGGACGCTGGGCTTCCGCGCGATCTGCAAGGTCAGCTTCGAGACGGTGGAGGTGACGGCCACCATCCTGCTCATCGTCGCCGCTTCCGAGATCTTCGGCTGGCTGCTGACCACCACGCGCGTCTCCGAGCAGGTGGTGGGCTGGGTGCTTTCCATCACCGAGCAGAAGTGGCTGATCCTGCTGATCGCCAACGTCTTCCTGCTGCTGGTGGGACTCGCCATCGAACCGCTGCCCGCCATCCTCATCCTGGTGCCCATCATGCTGCCGGTGATGGAGAGCATCGGGGTGGATCCGGTGCATTTCGGGCTCATCATGGTGCTGAACCTGTGCATCGGGCTGCTGACGCCACCCGTGGGCATCGTGCTCTTCATCCTCGCCCGCGTCGGCGGCATCAGTTTCGAGGATGCGGCCCGCGGGGTCATGCCCTTCATGGTGCCGCTGATCGGTGTGCTGCTGCTCTGCACCTATGTGCCGGAGGTCGTGATGTACCTGCCGACGCGATGGTACCGGTAGGGCGCGGGCTTACCCCTTGTCCTTCAGGGCGCTGAGCTCAGCCTTCAGGGCCGCGTTCTCGGTCTTCAGCGCGTCCAGCTCGCTGCGGCCCTGAAAGGGCGAGAAGAGGCTCATCGCGCGCTCCATCATCTGGATGTTGCGCTGGCTGATCTCCTCCAGGCTGAAGGGCTTCAGCGCCTGCTCCATGCCGCGCCGCATCTCCTCCTGCTGGCGGGAGAAGCCGGTCATGGTGGCTTCCAGATAGCGCGGCAGCACGCCCTGCAGACTATCGCCGTAGAAGCCGATCAATTGCCGCAGGAAGCTTTCCGGCAGGAGGTGGCTGCCCTTCGCCTCCTCCTCGACAATGATCTGCGTGAGGACGGAGCGGGTGATGTCATCGCCCGATTTCGCGTCATAGACCACGAAATCACGCCCGGCGCGGACCATCTGGGCCAGATCCTCCAGGGTGACGTAGCTGCTGCTCTCGGTGTTGTAGAGGCGGCGGTTGGCGTATTTCTTGACGACGACCGGAGGTTTCGCCGGCTTGGTCTCGGCCGATTGATCGGGCATTGCGGGCACCCCAGTCTGCTTTGGTTGGATATCTGGCGTTTGTTGCACTGCAAGCGTAGCACAGGCGGCATGGGAAGCCGCAAGGCTTCGCGCTATGTTGGCGCCTCCATCAACACATAGTCACGGGCATGGATGAACTCCCCCGAGGATCTCGATCGCTTGGCCGCCGACTGGATCACCCTCTGGGAGAGCGAGCTTGCGGGGCTGGGCCAGGATGCGGAACTGGCCGAGGCCTGGTCCGCTTCGGTCGCGTTGATGGCCGCCTTCTGGCGTGCGCAAAGCGCGCAGATGGCCGCGGCGGCCAAGTGGCAGGCCCCCCATGAATCCCGCCCGGCGGGGCCCGCGCCCGCTCAACCTGCACCTGATCCTGGGCGCCAGCCGGGGCTGGGCCGCGATGATGACGCCGCTGCCCTCCGGACCCGGCTCGCCGAGCTGGAGCAACGGCTGGCCGCGCTCGAAGGCGGGCCAGGCGGAGGCGGCACGAATCGCGGCAAGCCTCGGCGGCGCAAGCCCTGAGGCGTTTCGCGGCGCCGTGCTGCGCCGCCTCTGGCGCGAGGATGCGGCGCTGCTGCGCGGCCTCGCCGCCTATCGCCGCCACCCCCATGCCCGCCGCCTGCCCGACCCTGGCGTGATCTGGCAGGAGGGTTCGGCCCGGCTGCTGGATTATGGCGGCCAGGGCAGGCCCGTCCTCTTCGTACCGTCGCTCGTCAACCGCGCCCATGTGCTGGACCTGGATGAGGGCGCGTCCCTGATGCGCTTCCTGACAGGGCAAGGCGTGCGGCCCTTGCTGCTGGATTGGGGCTGGCCCGGTGCCATCGAGCGCCGCTTCACCCTGACCGACCACATCGCCGGACGGCTGGAACGCGCGCTGATGGCGGCGCCCCAGGGCCTGGTGCTGGCCGGCTATTGCATGGGCGGGCTGCTGGCGCTCGCCGCCGCGCAGCGCCGGCCGGACCGGGTGGCGGGCCTCGCCTTGCTCGCCACGCCCTGGGATTTCGGCGCCATCCCCCAGGCGCCCACCATGGGAAAGCTGCTGCCGGGGCTGGAGCCGATGATGGCGCCGATGAACGCATTGGGCGTGGACCTGCTGCAAAGCCTGTTTGCCATGCTCGACCCCTATTCCATCGCCGAGAAATTCCGCGCCTTCGGCCGGCTGGATCAGGACTCGGCCCGCGCCCGCCGCTTCGTGGTGCTGGAGGACTGGCTGAATGACGGCGTGCCGCTGGCCGCCCCTGTGGCACGCGAGGCGATGGGCGAGTGGTATGGCCGAAACACGCCGGCCCGTGGCGAATGGGCGGTGGCCGGCCTGCCCGTGGTCCCGGGCGACTGGAAAGGCCCAAGCTTCCTCGCCATCCCCGCGCGGGACCGCATCGTGCCGCCCGCCGCCGCCCTGCCGCTGGCCGCGGCCCTGCCCGGCGCGCAGGTGCACCTGGCCCGCGCCGGGCATATCGGCATGGTGGCGGGCGAGAACGCCGAGGCTGCCCTCTGGCGCCCCCTGCTGGACTGGCTGCGCGGGCTGTAACGCTGGCGCAAGCCAGACATACCGCGCGGAAACTTGCCGCCCCCCCTGTCTCACATTATAGCCGCGCCCAAAGTGAAGGCGTTGCACACCTTGGCCAGTATCGACTCCCCCGGCACCTCCCCCAACCTTGCCCTCGCCGCCCAGGCCGCCATTCTGGCGCTGCCCGTGACGGAAGAGCGGCGGATGGCGGATTGCATCCGCGTCCTCGCCATGGATGCGGTGGAAAAGGCCAAGTCCGGCCATCCCGGCATGCCCATGGGCATGGCCGATGCGGCGACGGTCCTCTTCACGCGCTTCCTGAAATACGACGCGGCCGACCCGCGCTGGCCCGACCGTGACCGTTTCGTGCTCTCGGCCGGCCATGGCTCGATGCTGCTCTACAGCCTGCTGCACCTGACCGGGCACACGGGCATGGAGATGGAGGTTCTGAAGAACTTCCGGCAGCTCCATTCCGCCGCCGCCGGCCATCCGGAATATGGCGAGCATCCCGCCATCGAGATGACCACCGGCCCGCTCGGCCAGGGCATCTCCACCGCCGTCGGCATGGCGATGGCCGAGCGCATGCTGGCCGCGCGCTTCGGAAAGTCGCTGGTGGATCACCGCACCTGGGTCATCTGCTCGGATGGCGACCTCCAGGAAGGCATCAGCCATGAGGCGGCGGCGCTGGCCGGGCATCTCGGGCTTGAGAAGCTGACCGTCCTCTGGGACGACAACCACATCTCCATCGATGGCGACACGGCGCTCTCCTTCAGCGAGGACGTGCTGCGCCGCTACCAGGCCTATGGCTGGGCGGTGAAGCGGGTGGATGGGCATGACCATGCGCAGCTCGCCGCCGCCATGGCGGTCGCGCAGCGCAGCAAGAAGCCGACCATCATCGCCTGCCGCACCATCATCGGCTTCGCGGCGCCGAAGAAAGCGGGCACGGCAGGTAGCCATGGCGCGCCGCTGGGCGCGGATGAGATCGCCGGCGCGAAATCGGCGCTGGGCTGGAACGAGGAAGCCTTCACCATCCCGGACGGGCTGAAGGCGAAGTGGGAAGAGGCCGGGCGCCGCTCCGCCGGCACGCGCCGCTCCTGGCTGAAGCGCCTCGCCAAGCACCCGATGCGCGTGGATTTCGAGCGCGCCATGGCCGGCAAGCTGCCGGAGAACTGGAACGAGGGGCTGAACGCGCTCCGCGCCACCTTCGCCACCGAGAAGCCCAAGATCGGCAGCCGCATCGCCAGCCAGCGCGCGCTGGGCGCCCTGGTGCCGGCGGTGCCCGAGATGGTGGGCGGCAGCGCCGACCTCACCGGTTCCAACAACACCGATGTGAAGGGCGTGCCCGCCATCGGGCCGGGCAATTTCAACGGCCGCTACGTCCATTGGGGCGTGCGCGAGCACGGCATGGCCGCCGCGATGAACGGCATGGCGCTGCATGGCGGCATCATCCCCTATTCCGGCACCTTCCTGATCTTCGCCGACTACCTCCGCCCCGCGCTGCGCCTCGCGGCGCTGATGCACCAGCGCGTCATCCATGTGCTGACGCATGACAGCATCGGCCTGGGCGAGGACGGCCCGACGCACCAGCCGGTCGAGACCATCGCATCGCTGCGCGCCATCCCCAACCTCGCCGTCTTCCGCCCCGCAGATGCGATGGAAACGGCCGAGTGCTGGGAGCTGGCGCTGCGCCGCACGGAAGGCCCCTCGGTGCTGGCCCTCTCGCGCCAGGCGCTGCCGGCGCTGCGCGACGACGCCGCCGAGAACCGCTCGGCCCGCGGCGCTTATGTGCTGGCCGAGGCAGAGGGCGCGCGCGACGTGACCCTCATCGCCACCGGCAGCGAGGTGCAGCTCGCCGTCGCCGCCCGCGCGACGCTGGCCGAGCAGGGCATCCAGGCCGCCGTCGTCTCCTTCCCGAGCTGGGAGCTGTTTGCACAGCAGGATGAGGACTACCGCGCCGCCGTCCTCGGCACCGCCCCGCGCATCGGCATCGAGGCCGGTATCGGCTTCGGCTGGGAGCGTTGGACGAACGCCTTCGTCGGCATGAACGGCTTCGGCGCCTCGGCGCCGGCCGAGAAACTCTTCGAGCATTTCGGGATCACGGCCCCCGCCATTGTCGCGGCGGCCAAGAAGCTTCTGGGATAAGGACCAAGAACATGACGGTGAAGATTGCCATCAACGGCTTCGGGCGCATTGGCCGCCTCGTGCTCCGCGCCGCCTGCGAAAGCGCGCGCGACGATGTGGAATTCGTGGCCATCAACGACCTCGGCTCGGTCGAGGCGAATGCCCACCTCTTCCGCTTCGACAGCGTGCATGGCCGCTTCCCCGGCGAAGTCATCGTCAACGGCGACAGCATCACCATCAAGGCCCATGGCAAGACCTGGGGCCCGATCAAGGTGACGGCCGAGCGCGACCCCTCCAAGCTGAAGTGGGATGGCGTGGACATCGCCGCCGAGTGCACCGGCATCTTCACCGCGCGCGACAAGGCCTCGATGCTGCTGGGCACCGGCGCCCGGAAGGTGCTGATCTCGGCGCCGGGCGAAGATGCCGACAAGACCATCGTCTATGGCGTGAACCACACGACGCTGACGGCCGAGGACAAGATCGTCTCCAACGCCTCCTGCACCACCAACTGCCTGGCGCCGATCGCCAAGGTGCTGCACGAGAATTTCGGCATCCTGCGCGGCTACATGGTCACCATCCACGCCTATACGGGTGACCAGAACACGGTGGACACGCTGCATAAGGACCTGCACCGGGCCCGTGCCGCCGCCGTCTCCGCCATCCCGACCTCGACCGGCGCGGCCAAGGCCGTGGGCCTCGTCATGCCGGAGCTGAAGGGCAAGCTGGACGGCACCGCCATCCGCATCCCGACGCCGAATGTCTCGCTCGTCTCGCTCGACTTCGTGCCGGCCAAGACCGAAGGCCTGACGAAGGAAGCGATCAACGCCGTGATGAAGGCCGCCTCCGAGAGCGGCCCGCTGAAGGGCATCCTGGGCTACAACACGGCGCCGCTGGTGAGCATCGACTTCAACCACGACCCGCATTCGTCCACCTTCGATGCGACGCAGACGCAGGTGGTGGATGGCGGCTTGGTTCGCGTGATGTCCTGGTACGATAACGAGTGGGGCTTCTCGAACCGCATGAGCGATACCGCTGCCTACTACGGCAAGCTTTAAGTCAAAAAAACTGGGGAGACAGTGTCTCCCCAGACCCCTGCCGCAACTGAAGAGATCGCCATGGCCTTCCGCACCCTCGATGACCTCGATCCGCGCGGGAAGCGCGTGCTGCTGCGCGCCGACCTGAACCTCCCGGTGAAGGACGGCAAGATCACGGACATGACGCGCATCGAGCGCCTCTGCCCGACCATCGCGGAGCTTTGCACCAAGGGCGCGCGCGTCATCGTGTGCTCGCACTTCGATCGCCCCAAGGGCAAGCGCGTGCCGGAAATGTCGCTGAAGCCGATGCAGGCCGCGCTGGCCGCCTCACTCGGCAAGCCCGTTGCCTTCACCGATGACTGCATCGGCAGCGAGGCCGAGGCCGCCGCAGCCGCCCTCCAGGATGGCGAGGTGCTGCTGCTGGAAAACACCCGCTACCACGCGGGCGAGGAGAAGAACGACGCGGCGCTGGCCGCGGGCCTCGCGAAGCTCGCGGAGGTGTTCGTGAATGACGCTTTCTCGGCCGCGCATCGCGCGCATTCCAGCACCGAGGGCGTGGCGCGTCTGCTGCCGGCCTATGCCGGTCGGTTGATGCAGCAGGAGCTGGAGGCGCTGGATGCGGCGCTCGGCAATCCGCAGCGGCCAGTGGTAGCGATCGTGGGTGGCGCGAAGGTGTCCACCAAGCTGGACCTGCTGGGGAACCTCTCCTCCAAGGTGGATGTGCTGGTGATTGGCGGGGCCATGGCCAACACCTTCCTGGCGGCGCAGGGGCATGCGGTCGGCAAGTCGCTGCAGGAAGCCGATATGCATGACACGGCACGCGAGATCCTGGCCGGCGCCAAGGTGCGCGGCTGTGAGATCGTCCTGCCGCTGGACCTGGTGGTGGCCGAGGGCTTTGCGGCGCATTCGCCGAATCGCGTGGTGGGGCTGGATGGCGTGCCGGCGGATATGATGGCGCTGGATGTCGGGCCTGCCACGGTGGCGGATGTGGTGAAGCGGCTGTCGTCCGCGAAGACGCTGGTCTGGAACGGGCCGTTTGGCGCGTTTGAGATCGCGCCGTTTGATGCGGCGACGGTGGCTGTGGCGCATGAGGTCGCGCGGCTGACCGAGGCGGGGCAGTTGCGCTCGGTGGGCGGTGGTGGCGACACGGTCTCCGCGCTGCGCCATGCCGGCGTGTCCGAGCGGATGAGCTATGTCTCCTCCGCTGGCGGCGCGTTTCTGGAATGGCTCGAAGGCAAAGACCTGCCCGGCGTGGCCGCTCTTTCCTAGTGGATTGCAAAGGCCTAGGCCTTTGCTGGGGTTCCAAGGGGCAAAGCCCCTTGGTGCTCAGTATGGAAGTCTGAGCCCCGGCTCCGACCAAGGCATGCTCACCAGCTTCCCCGTATTCGACAGTGTGATGTAGGCCGTCTTCATATCCGCCCCGCCGAAGCAGATATTCGTCGGCATCCGCTCCGGCATCTTCACGACATCGAGGATTTCGCCTGCGGGTGAGACGGTGGTGATTTCCCCCGAGACCAGCGTGGCGACGACGATGTTGCCGGCGGCCGTGATGCCCAGGCTGTCCAGCCGGCGGAAGCCCGGGAATTGGCACAGCAGCGAGCCGCCGCTGGTGCTGGGCCAGGGGTTCTTTCGGAGGTGGCCGGGGCCCATGATGTCGAAGGCCCAGAGGCGGCCGGTTTCGGTTTCGGCGACGTAGAGTTTCTCGCCGTCCGGGCTGATGCCGATGCCGTTGGCGCCGCCGAAGATGGGGAAGGCGGCTTCGATGATGCGGCTGCCGTCAAGCGCCGCCCAATAGACGCCGCCATGGTCGCGGTCGCGCGCGCGGACCTTGCCGAGATCGCTGAACCAGAAGCCCCCCTTGCCGTCGAGCTGGAGGTCGTTCGGGCCTTTGAGCATCACGTCGCCGCAGCGGTCATAGAGGGTGCGGACGGCGCCGGTGGCGATGTCGACCACCTCGATGCGACCGTTGGTGTAGTCGGGCGCGGTGCCGGAGGGGCGGAGGATCTCCGGCTCCTCATGCCAGCTGAAGCCGCCATTGTTGCATAGGATGAGGGTGTTGTCCGGGCCGGCGGCCAGGCCATTCGGGCCGCCGCCGGTGCGGGAGATGATGCTGCGCGTGCCATCGGGCGCGATCCGCGAAATCACCTGCGCCTCGATTTCGACGAGGGCGATGGAGCCGTCCGGCAGCACCACCGGGCCTTCGGGGAATCGGAGGCCGGTGGCCAGTGTTGTGAGACTCATCTGCGGTCCTCCCCTTTTGGTTCGAGCCAGGATGCGCCACGCTCGCGGTGCCGCCAAGATGGAGCCGTGCCCCATGGACCCCGTGACGCTTGCCGTTCTTTCCGCCCGCTTTACCGCGATCGTGGAGGAGATGGGCGAGGGGCTGCTGCGCACCGCCTATAGCCAGATCCTGAATTCCAGCCGGGATTTCTCCATTGCGGTGACGGATGGGGATTGCCGGCTGGTGGCGCAGGCGGACCACATTCCCGTGCATGTCGGCGCCATGCCCTTCGCGGCGAAGGCGGTGCGGGATGCCTTTGGCGACAAGATGAAGCCGGGCGATGTGTTTCTGCTGAACGACCCCTGGCATGGCGGCTCGCACCTGCCGGACCTGACCATCGTCCTGCCGGTGTTCGAGGGCGGCGTGGTCCGCTTCTTCTCCGTGGTCCGCGCGCATCAGAGCGACATCGGCGGCGGCACGCATGGCGGCTACAACCCGAACGCCACGGAGATCTGGCAGGAGGGGTTGCGCATCCCGCCCATCCTGCTCGGCGAGCAGGGCGTGATGCGCGAGGATCTGGTCGCGATGCTGGCGCTCAACACGCGCATCAACCGCGACTTCCGGGGCGATCTCGCGGCGATGCTGGGCGCGGCCAAGCTCGGCGCCAACCGGCTCGGCGAGCTGCTCGCGCAGCATGGCGGCGAGGGCCTGATGGCGGCGGTGGAGGCGATCCTGGAGTTGGCGCATGCGCATACGCGGCGCATCCTGGAAGCCTGGCCGGATGGCACCTGGAGCGGCACGGCGCTGCTGGATGATGACGGGCATGGCAATGAGAACATCGCCATCCGCGCCACCTGCACCAAGCAGGGCGGCACGCTCACGGTGGATCTGAGCGCCAGCGACGACCAGGTGCCAGGCTTCGTGAACTCCTCCTACCCCAACATGTTTTCCGCCGTTTGCATGGCCTTCGCCTATCTGCTGGACCCCGATGTGCAGAAGAATGAGGGCGCTTTCCGTGCGCTGAAGGTCGTGGCGCGGGAGGGGTCGGTGGTCTGGGCGCGGGATGGCGCGGCGGTCACGCTCTGCACCAGCCATTGCAGCAATGAGATCGTGGAGGCGATCATGCGCGCCATGCAGCATGCCTGTCCGGAGCGCGCGATGGGCGGCTGGGGGCGGCGCTTCCGCATCGCCATCACGGGGCGCGACGCGCGCCGGCCGGAGCGCAAATTCGTCTGGCACCTGTTCCATGCGCGGCCAGGTGGCGGCGGCCATGCGAAGGGCGATGGCTGGTCCACCGCCGGCGAGTGGCATTCGGCCGGCGGGCTGAAATTCGGCAGTGTCGAAATGGCCGAGGCGCGCTTCCCGCTGCATTTCCGCCGCCATGAATTCCAGGGCGGGACGGCAGGCGCGGGTCAGCATCGCGGCGGGCATGGGGCCTCGCTGGAGCTGGTGGTGGAGAGCGACGGCCCCTCGCGCGGCAACACGGCGGGCGATGGCGCGCGTCACGGCAGTGCGGGGATGTGTGGCGGGCAGGACAGCGCGCCGCATCGCTACGCGCTGCGCCACGCCGATGGCACGGAACGCCTGCTGAAAACCAAGGAGGTCGGCGTCGAGATCCAGCCCGGCGAGGTGCTGGAAATCCGCTCGGCCGGCGGCGGCGGCTGGGGCGACCCGGCGCAGCGCGACCCGGCGCTGATCGCGCGCGACGTGGAAGAGGGGCTGGCCTGATGCATTACACCATCGGCGTGGATGTCGGCGGCACCTTCACGGATGTGGTCGGCGTGGATGAGGAGGGCCGCGAATTCCTCGCCAAGGCGCCCAGCACGCCGCAGGACCAGAGCGAGGGCGTGCTGGATGGCTTGCGCAACCTGGCCGCCGCCATCGGCCTGACGCTGACCGAATTGCTGGAGACGACGACGCGCATCGTCCATGGCACCACCGTCGCCACCAATGCCCTGCTGGAACGGCGCGGCGCGAAGACGGCGATGCTCACCACCGAAGGCCATCGCGACGTGACGGCGATGCGCGAAGGGCTGAAGCCCGCGCGCTATGACCTCCGCTTGCCACAACCGCCGGCGCTGATCCCGCGCGCACTGCGCCTGCCGGTACGGGAGCGGCTGCGCCCCGATGGACGCGTGGAAACCCCGCTGGATGCGGCGAGCCTGGACGCCGCCATCGCACAGCTGCGCGCGGCGGAGGTGGAATCCGTCGCGATCTGCTTCCTGCATTCCTGGGCCGCGCCAAAGCATGAGCATGCGGCGGCAGAAGCTGTTCGCGCGGCCCTGCCGGGCGTCTTCGTCACCTGCTCGGCCGATGTGCTGCCGCAGATCAAGGAGTTCGAGCGTTTCTCGACCACGGCGGTGAACGCCTATGTCGGCCCCGTCGTTTCGCGCTATCTCACGCGGCTGGAATCGCGGCTGCGCGAGGCTGGTTACACGCAGCCCGTCTTCGTCATCCTCTCGCATGGCGGCATGGCGCCGATCGCGGAGGCGGCGCGGCTGGCCGTCGGCACGGCGCTCTCCGGCCCGGCGGGTGGTGTCGCGGCGGCGGTGGCGCTGGCGAAGCGAGGCATGGGTGACCAGCTGGTCACCCTCGACATGGGCGGCACCTCCACCGACATCGCGCTGATCCAGGATGGCGCGGCGACGCTGGGGCGCGGGCGCGAGGTCGGTGGTGAGCGCATCGCGCTGGACAGCCTGGACATCATCACCCTGGGCGCTGGGGGTGGCTCCATCGCGCATCTTGGCGCGGGCGGCACGCTGGAGGTGGGCCCGCAATCCGCCGGGGCCCGGCCCGGTCCGGCCTGCTACGGCAATGGCGGCACGGAACCCACGGTGACGGATGCCAACCTCGCACTCGGCTACCTCGACGCCACGCGCTTCCTGGGCGGCGCGCGGCTGCTGGATGCGGCGGCCTCAGAGCGCGCCATCGCGGCGCTGGCGGCCAAGCTCAACCTCTCGACCGAGGCGACCGCACTCGGCATTCATCGCCTGGTGAATGCGCGCATGGCCGATGGCGTGCGCGTGGCCACCGTCCGGCGCGGCGTGGACCCGCGCGGCGCCACGCTGCTCGCCTTCGGCGGCGCGGCCGGGCTGCATGCGAGTGCGGTGGCGCGGGATCTCGGCATGGCGCGCATCGCCGTGCCGCTCTTCGCCGCCGGGCTTTCCGCCTGGGGCATGCTTCAGACGGAGCTGCGGCACGAAATCGCGCGCAGCGTCGTCAGTGCCGCCGCCATGCCGCAGGATGCCGCACTCGCCTCGCTCTTCGAGGGGCTGGAGGAGGAGGCGCGCGGCCAGCTCGTGCAATGGTTCACGGGCGAGGTGCGGGGCCATCGCGCCGCCGATCTCCGCTATGGCGAGCAGGTCTTCGAGATCACGGTGAACCTCGATGGTGTAACGCCCGACCGCGCCGGCCTGCGCGAAGCCTTCCACGCCCGCCACCGCGCCCTCTTCACCTATGACCTGCCGGAGGAGGAGGTGGTGCTGGTCACTGCCCGCGCCGCCGCGGCCGGGCTGCTGCCGCCCCTGCCCCAGCGCCCAGCCGGCGCCGCCACGCCCGCCGTGCCGCAGGCCACGCGCCGCGCCCTGCTGGAAGGCGGCTGGACGGATCTGCCGGTCTGGGATTTCGCGGCGCTCGCGGCGGGCCAGGCGGTGGCGGGGCCCGCCATCATCGAGAGCGCCACCACCACCATCCTGCTGCTGCCCGGCGATCAGGCGCGCATGGAAGCAGGCGGGTGGCTCACCATCGAGCTGTGATCAGCTGGCGCGTTCCTGGCCTTCCCAGCCGGATTTGCGCTCGTAATGCTTGTAGTACTTGTCGGTGATCTGCTGCGTCATCACCACGATCGCGACATCGGTCGTGTTGAACTGGTGGTCCAGCACCGCGCCGTCACCCACATACCCGCCGAGGCGCAGATAGCCCTTGATGAGCGGCGGCAGGGACATCAGCGCCCGCTTCGCGTCGAAGCTGCCAGCCGGAAGCCGGTCCATCGGCAGATAGCGCGAGGGCACGGCCCGCGGGCAGAGATCCGGCGGAGCCTGGTGGTTCTGCGCGAGGTAGGAGAGTTGCGCCGCATTGGCGTCGAGGTCGGTGCCCGGCAGGCTGGCGCAGCCGAACATCAGGCCGATCTTGTGGTTGAAGACATAGGCGGCAATGCCGCGCCAGAGCAGTTGCAGCGTGCCGCGCGTCCGGTAGGCGACATCGGTGCAGGAGCGGCCCAGCTCCAGGATGCCATGCTGGTAGTCGAGGATGGGTGCGATTTCGTACTCATCCTCGGAGTAGAAGCGGCCGATGCGCTGCGCCGCGCTGCGGCGGATCAGGCGATAGGTGCCGACCACGCTCTCCGGCCCCTCGCCGCGGTCATGATCCACCACGAGAAGATGGTCGGCCACGGCGTCATAGGCGTCGGCGTCGAGGCGGCTGGCCGTGGTCGAGGCGTCGGCGCGCGCGCCCATCTCCTCGTAGAAGACACGGTAGCGCAGCGCCTGGGCGGCGATCACCTCCGCCTCGCTCGTCGCGACGCGGACGCCGAGGTTGCTGGAGCGGATCTCCTCGAAGGGCAGGTCGGGCATCATCGGCGGCGGCCGAAGATCTCGAGGCGGAGTTGGACCAGGTCGAAGCCCAGCCGGCCGGCGATCTCGCGCGCCAGCGCGTCGTGCTCGGCATCGGAGAATTCGATCACGTTGCCCGTGTCCACATCAATCAGGTGGTGATGGATGCCGCGGTCGGCCGGGTCGAAGCGGGCGCGGCCGCCGCCGAAATCGCGCCGCTCGAGGATGCCCTTCTCCTCGAGCAGGCGGACGGTGCGATAGACGGTAGCAACGGAGACGCGGTTGTCCAGCGCCACGGCGCGCCGGTACAGCTCCTCCACATCGGGGTGGTCTTCGCTTTCGGAAAGGACGCGCGCAATCAGCCGGCGCTGGCCTGTCATCTTCAGGCCGCGCTCCACGCACATCTGCTCGATCCGGGACATGCGTTCGCTGATGGTCCCGCCCTTTCTGCCTTCCTGCCCCGACATCACCTGGCCGACATCACCGGGCGCGCTTCAGCCCATAGAGCATGTTCGCGCCGCACAGAAGCCGCCCCCGCCCAGCGGGCCGGGGCACGGCGCGTGTCAGGCGCCCGGCTTGCGGGATTGCGTGCCGAGGCCGATCTGCTTGGCCAGCGAGGAACGATGCTTCGCGTAGTTGGGGGCGACCATTGGGTATTCGGGCGGCAGGCCCCACTTGTCGCGATACTGATCCGGCGTCATGCCATAGGAGGTCTGCAAGTGGCGCTTCAGCATTTTCAGCTTCTTGCCGTCCTCGAGACAGATCAGGTAATCGGGCGTGATGGATTGTTTCACCGACACGGCCGGCAATTTCTTCTCGACCTCAACCCGGGCGGGAACTGATCCGAGGGAAGCCAGCGTGCGGTGCACTTCGACGATCAGGGTCGGCAAATCATTCACCGAGACCGGATTGTTGGAAACATGAGCGGAAACGATTTCGGCCGTGAGACCCAAGAGATCACCGCCGTTTGAGACATCGGACATGGTTTTTCTTTCCAGAAACACTCCGACTAGTGAATAGCGATTTCAACGATCGTTTTGCAAGATGGTTCCGCCGCATTTCCGCGGGAAAAACCATAAATCAGCAAGGAAAAACGCCTTGGTCATCGACGTTACAGCCGACACGTGTCCCATGACCTTCGTTCGCACCCGCCTGCAACTGGACAAATTGCCGGCCGGCGCCGTCCTGGACATTCTCTACAAGGGCGAGGAGCCGCGCCAGAACCTCGCCCGGAGCCTGACCGAGCAGGGGCATGAAGTTCTGGAGGCAACGCATGGCGCGGACGGCCATGGCCGCCTTCGGGTGCGCAAGGCCGGCTGAGGCGATCCGCGGACGGGCTACCGGCCCGTCATGATCCGCTCGATCAGCTGCTTCACCGTAGGCACGAAGCCGTTGGAGTAGAAGGGGTCGGAGCTGAAGCGATAGGCGTTGTGCCCGGCGAACATGAGATTGTTCTCCAGGCTGCCGTCATGCGCGATGTCCTGCAGGGTCTTCTGGATGCAGAAGCTGCGCGGATCGGCCTTCTTGCCCGTGGTGAAATCGGGCTCGATCTGCGTCCAGTTGCTGAAGCGGCAATGGCTGAGGCAGCCCATGCAGGCCACTTGGTCGGCCAGGATCTCCTGCCCGTTCGTGGGCGTGACAAAGATCAGGGTCGAATCCGGGGTGCGCATCGCCTCGGTATAGCCAGCGCTCGTCCAGGCCTCGGCGCGGGCGCGGTCGCCCGGCGTCAGCCAGACCAGGCGCTTGCGCGGGCCCACGCCGAATTCGGCCGTGTGCTCGCCCACCGGCTCGCTCGTATAGGCCACCTGGCGCTCGTTCCGGGCCTCGAGGTCGCGCAGGAACTCGTTGCGGACGGCCGAGGAGTAGAAGCCGGTCGGCGAGAAGGGCTGCAGCAGCACGTCGCCCGATTGGAGCTGCGTCAGGCGCTGCTTCCAGGCCTCGCTGATCGGGCTTTCCTTGGTCAGCAGCGGGCGCGTGCCGAACTGGAAGGCGATGGGGCCGAGCTCGGGGTTGTCGATCCAGTCGGACCATTCCTCCAGCCACCAGACGCCGCCCGCCATGATGATGGGCGTCTCGTCCAGGCCGAAGGCGCGCATCTGCTCGCGCAGCTTGCGCACGCGCTCATAGGGCGCCTCGGGCTTCTTCGGGTCTTCGCTGTTGGAGAGGCCGTTATGGCCGCCGGCCAGCCAGGGATCCTCATAGACCACGCCGCCCAGCCATTCGCTGACCTTGGAATAGCTCCGCTTCCACAAGGCGGAAAAAGCCCGGGCGGAGGAGACGATCGGGTAGTAATGGACGCCGAAATCCTTGGCGATCTCGGCCAGGCGATAGGGCATGCCGGCGCCGCAGGTGACACCGTTGACGAGGCCCTTGGCCCCTTCCAGTACGCCGCGGATCACGCGTTCGGCGCCGCCCATCTCCCAGAGGATATTGGCATGGATGCGGGCATCCTTCCCGCCGACGTCACGCGCCTCCCGCGCCTGGGCGATGCCGCCGGCGATGCCGTAGGCGACCAGCTCCTCATGGCGGTCACGCCGGGTCTTGCCGGCATAGATCTGCCGGATGGTCCGGCCTTCGCTGTCATAGCTGTCGGCATTCACGGCCGAGAAGGTGCCGACGCCGCCGGCCGCCGCCCAGGCGCCCGCCGTCAGGCCATTGCTCACGGCAACGCCCTTGCCACCCTCGACGAGGGGGAGGACATCCACGCCGCCCATGCGGATGCTGTTGATCGCCTTCACTGCTGCCGCCTCTGCCGTGCCCGAATTCTTGGAATGTTAAATATTGGCGAAACCGTCCGGCGCAAGAAAGCACCGGACGGTTTCCTTGTTCAAGTCACCCGGAAGTTCGGGTCAGTCGTCGCGGCTGCGGCGGGGACCGCGATCCCGGCCTTCGCGGCGCGGGCGATCCTCGCCCTCACCCTCGGCACGGGGGCGGCGCTCGCCCACCTGCTCGGTGATATCAGCACCCGTCGCCTGGTCCACGACGCGCATGGAGAGCTTCACCTTGCCGCGGTCATCGAAGCCGATGACCTTGACCTTCACCGGATCGCCTTCCTTGACGATGTCGGTGGTGCGGTTCACGCGCTCATTGGCCAGCTCGCTGATGTGCACGAGGCCGTCCTTGGCGCCCAGGAAGTTCACGAAGGCGCCGAATTCGGCGGTCTTCACGACCTTGCCATTGTAGATGGCGCCGATCTCGGCCTCGGCCGTGATGCCCTTGATGCGATCAATGGCGGCCTGGGTCGCCTCGGGATTGCTCGACGCGATCTTGATCGTGCCGTCATCCTCGATGTCGATCTTCGTGCCGGTCTGCTCGACGATCTCGCGGATCACCTTGCCGCCCGTGCCGATCACGTCACGGATCTTGTCCTTCGGCACCTGGATCACGGTGATGCGCGGCGCGGTGGCCGCCATCTCGCCGCGGGCGCCGGTGATGGCCTTGGCCATCTCGCCCAGGATGTGGAAGCGGCCATCCTTCGCTTGGTCGAGCGCGGTGCGCATGATGTCGAAGGTGATGGAGGTGATCTTGATGTCCATCTGGAGGGCGGTGATGCCCGCCTCCGTCCCGGCCACCTTGAAATCCATGTCGCCGAGGTGATCCTCGTCGCCCAGGATGTCGGAGAGCACGGCGAAGCCGCGGTCTTCCTTGATCAGGCCCATGGCGATGCCGGCCACCGGGCGCAGCAGCGGGCAGCCGCTATCCATCAGCGAGAGCGAGGTGCCGCAGACCGTCGCCATGGACGACGAGCCGTTGGACTCCGTGATCTCGGACACCACGCGCATGGTGTACGGGAACTTGTCCTTCTCCGGCAGGACCGGATGGATCGCGCGCCAGGCGAGCTTGCCATGGCCGATCTCACGCCGGCCGGGCGAGCCCATGCGGCCCGTCTCGTTCACGGAGTAGGGAGGGAAGTTGTAGTGCAGCATGAAGTTCTCGCGGTACTCGCCCGCCAGCGCGTCAATGATCTGCTCATCCTGGCCGGTGCCCAGCGTCGCCACGCAAAGCGCCTGCGTCTCGCCGCGGGTGAACAGCGCCGAGCCATGGGCGCGGGGCAGAACGCCAACTTCCGCCAGGATCGGGCGGACGGTCTTGGTGTCGCGGCCGTCAATGCGCAAGCCGGTGTCGAGGATGGCGTTGCGGACGACATCCGCCTCCAGTTCCTTCATCAGGCCCTTGGCGGAAGCGACATCGGCGCCTTCGGCCTCGAGGGCGGCAATGACGCCCTTCTTGGCCTCACCCACGGCCTTCTGGCGGGAGAGCTTCTCGGTGATCTTGTAGGCCTCGGCCATCGGCGCAGTGCCGAGAGCGGCGATGCGGGCCTTCAGCGCGTCCTTCGCCGGGTCGGCGAGCGCCACGTCCCAGGGCTCCTTCGCGGCCACTTCGGCCAGCGCGATGATGCCCTGGATGACGGGCTGGAAGCCCTCATGGCCGAACTTCACGGCGCCGAGCATGACGTCCTCCGAAAGCTCCTGCGCCTCGGACTCCACCATCAGCACGCCCTCGGCCGTGCCGGCGACGACGAGGTCGAGCTGGGAGAGCTTGCGCTGGGCCGCGGTCGGGTTCAGCACATAGGCGCCGTCGATATAGCCGACGCGCGCGCTGCCCACCGGGCCGAAGAACGGAATGCCCGAGAGCGTCAGTGCGGCCGAGCAGCCGACGAGGGCCACCATGTCGGGGTCGTTCTCGAGGTCATGGCTGAGGACGGTGGCGATGACCTGCACCTCGTTGCGGAAGCCCTCGGGGAAGAGGGGGCGCAGCGGGCGGTCGATGAGGCGGCAGATGAGCGTCTCGCTCTCCGACGGGCGGCCTTCGCGCTTGAAGAAGCCGCCGGGGATCTTGCCGGCCGCGAAGGCCTTCTCCTGGTAGTTGACCGTGAGGGGGAAGAAATCCTGCCCCGGCTTCACGCTGCGGGCGCCGACCACGGTGCAGAGCACGATGGTGTCACCCAGGCGGGCCATGACGGCCCCATCGGCCTGGCGGGCGACCTTGCCGGTCTCCAGGGTCAGGATCTGACCGCCCCAGGAGATATCCTTGCGGAAGTAGTTGTCGAACATGCGTCGTCCTTCTTGCCCCCGGATGGGGGCATGCTTCTTGCCCCGCGCGGTCGCGGGGACTGTGATTTGCGACGCGGCAGGAAGGCAGTCCAACCACCGGGGCACCCTTGGGAAAGGAGGCTTCCGGCGTCTCGGGCGACATGGAGGCCGGGGATCTTCACCCCGCGGCGGTGCCATGTGGCCGGAAACGCCGCCAGACCCATCATCCGTTCAGGAGGGCTCGGAGGCTCTGACAACCCGCCGCAGGCGCAAGCGGTTTGAACCGCCCCGGGCCATGCCCCGGACGATTCCCGGGGTTATGGACTGGAAATCGCCCCGGCGCCAGCGGGATTTGCACCGGTCGCATGGCAGGTTTCGCTTGGCCCAAGGTTCCGCCTGGCCAATGATGCCCCGGCCGCAACCCAAGGAGCGCCCGCTGGTGAGATGCCTTTCCCTCCTCGTTCTGTCGCTGGCTGTCATCGTGCCGGCCTGGGGCGCACCCGCCCGCGCCCAGGCTTGGCCTGACCGCCCGCTGCGCCTGCTCGTGCCCTTCGCGCCCGGCGGCGTGACCGACAGCGTGGGCCGCCTGAGCGCGGAGGCCCTGGGTGCCAGGCTTGGCCAATCCGTGGTCGTGGAAAACCGAACCGGCGCCGGCGGCGCCATCGCGGTGGAGGCGGTGGCCCGCAGCCGGCCCGATGGCTACACCCTGCTGACCGCCAGCGCCTCGCAGATGGTGATGCTGCCGGCCCTGACGCGCGTGCCCTATGACGCCGCGCGGGATTTCGCCCCCATCTCCATCATCGGCGCCAACCCGCAGGTTCTGGCGGTCTCTGCGCGGATCGGCGTGAACACGCTGCCGGAATTCATCGCCTATCTGCGCGCCAATCCGGGCCGCGCGAATTACTCGAGCGGCGGCAACGGCTCCTCCAACCACCTCGCCATGGCGCTGCTGCTGCACCGCGCGGGTGTCGCGGCCGAGCATGTGCCCTATCGCGGCGGCGCGCCGGCCATGCAGGCGCTGCTGGCGGGCGATGTGGCGGCCTATTTCGGCAACCCGTCCGATATCATCCCGCACCAGGGCGGCGCAGCGATCCGCGTGCTGGCGGTGGCGGGGGCCGAGCGCATGGCGGCCCTTCCCGGCGTGCCCACCGTGGCCGAGCAGGGCTTCGCGGGCTTCCGCGCCGAGACCTGGAACGGCATCGCGGCCCCCGCCGGCACGCCCGAGGCCGCGATCGCCCGCATGGCGGAAATCCTGGGCGCGGCCTGCGGCCAGGCGCCCTTCCGCGCGGCGCTGGAGCGGATGGGAACGGTGCCGGTCTGCTCCACCCCCGCCCAGTTCCGCGCCGCGATGGAGCGCGACGGGCCGCAATGGGCGGAGCTGGTCCGGGTGGCGGGCCTGAAGCTGGAGTAGCGTCTGATCGCCCTTGGCGGCATCGCCAAGGGCGTGAATCAGCCGCGCGGCAGGCGCCCCTACATTCCCAGGGCGCGGCGGTAGAGGTCGAGCAGCGTCTCCTGCTCCTCCACCTCGGCCGGTTCCTGCTTGCGCAGGCGGATGATCTGCCGGACCACCTTCACGTCGAAGCCGGCGGACTTGGCCTCGGAATAGATATCCTTGATGTCGTCGCCCAGCGCCTTGCGCTCTTCTTCCAGGCGCTCGATGCGGTCCACGATGGAGCGCAGCCGATCAGCCGCGATGCCGCCCGTGTCGGAATCGGGGGAATCGGCCTGGCGCTTCCGGCTGGCTTTCGCGTCTTCAGTGTCTGACATGGTCTCTTCTTACCTGCACAACTCGGGCGAGGGAGGTAGCGCCTCTACCCGTGCTTGGCCATGGCCGCGCCGAAAGCGGCCTTCTGCTCGGCCGAGGCTTCCTTCTGGTTGGCGGCCTGCCAGGCCTTGTAGTCCATGCCGTAGATGATCTCGCGCGCGGCGGGCGTTTCCAGCGTGGTGCCGGCATCGGCCGCGGCTTCCTGGTACCAGCGGCTCACGCAGTTCCGGCAGAAGCCGGTGAGGTTCATCATGTCGATGTTCTGCACATCCGAACGTTCGCGCAGATGGGCCACCAGCTTGCGGAAGGCGGCCGCCTCGATCCGGTCGCGCAGGGCAGCGTCGGCGTCGAGCTTGAGTTCGGCTTCGGGCTGGGGAATCGGCATCGTGGGTGCTCCTTGATCCCCGCCTAGATGCGCCCGGGGCGGCGCCCCTTCAAGCCAAGTCAGCGGCGCCCCTTCAAGCGGGCTCAATCGGCCCGGATATTGCCGTCGCGGATCACCCGCGCCCAGCGCGCCCGGTCCTCGGCGATGCGGGCCTGGAAGGCGGCCGGCGTCATCGGCAGCGGGTCGGAGCCCTGAACCGACATGCGCTCCTTCAGCGAGGGTTTTTCGAGCAGCGCGTTCACCTCGCGGTTCATCCGGGTGACCAGCGGCTCGGGCGTGCCCGTGGGCGCGGCCATGCCGTACCACCCCACCGCCTCGTAGCCGGGCACGCCCGACTCGGCCACGGTCGGCACCTCGGGCAGGGCCGGGTGGCGCTGCGCCGTGGTGACGCCGACGGCGCGCACCCGCCCCTCGCGGATATGCGGCAGCGCCAGCGGCAGCGTGTCGCAGAGGATCTGCACGCGGCCGGCGATGGTGTCCGTCAGCGCCGGGCCGCCGCCGCGATAGGGCACGTGCAGGATATCGAGGCCGGCCATCTGCTTCAGCATCTCGCCGAACAGATGCTGCGCCGTGCCGTTGCCGCCGGAGGCATAGGAAAGCTGCCCCGGCCGGGCGCGGGCCAGGGCGATCAGCTCGGCCATGTTGTTGGCCGGCACCGCCGGATTCACCACAAAGATCGATGGCACGATGGAGACCATCGCGACCGGCGCCAGATCGCGCGCCGGGTCGAAGTTCAGCCGCACCAGCTCGGGCGTGATGGCGAAGGGGCCGGTGCTGGCCAGCAGCCACGTGTAGCCATCGGGCGTGGCGCGGGCCACGAATTCGCTGCCGACGGCGCCGCCCACGCCGGTGCGGTTCTCCACCACCACGCTCTGCCGCAGCACGCCGGTCAGCTCCTCCGCCATGAGGCGTGCGGTGAGGTCGGCCGCACCCCCCGGCGGGAAGGGCGAGACGAGGCGGATGGGGCGGTTCGGCCAGTCGGCAACCTGCGCCCGGGCGCCGATGAAGGGGGCTGCGAGCGGCATGCCAGCGGCAACGAGGGCAAGTTGGCGGCGGCGGATCATGGCGGTCTCCCGGCTTCGCGCCAGCTTCAGCGCGACCTATCCTGACGCCGGCCGCGACGGACGGTCAATCAGCGAGAGCACGCATGACCGAGAGACCCCGCATGGAAAAGCCTTGGGACCACTTCCTCACCGAGCAGGACCGCGCCGTGCTGGCCAAGGGGCGCTTCGGCCGGCGCATGGGGTTCGGCCAGCGGCCCGCCGTGCTGGTGATCGACGCCCAGCGCTACATGGTCGGCGCGGAAGGGCAGGATCATCTCTTCCCATCGAGCTGCGGCGCCGTGGGCCGCGCAGCGCTGGCCGCCGCCGCGACCATCGTCCGCGCGGCGCAGGCGGTGGGGGCACCCTGCGTCTTCACCCGCTTCGCGCTCGACCCCTCGGGCTCCGACATCGGCGTCTATGGCCGCAAGCGCGACCTGCTGGAGAGCCCCAACTGGTGCCTGGAGGGCACGCCCGGCGCCGAGCTGGCGGATGGGATGGAGCCCGGCCCAAATGACCTGGTGCTGGTCAAGAAGAAGCCCAGCGCCTTCCACGGCACGCCCGTGCTGGGCCATCTGCTCGATCGCGGCGTGGACAGCGTGATCGTGCTGGGCGGCGCCACCAGCAATTGCGTGCAGGCGACGGTGTTCGACGCCTCCTCCTTCAACCTGCGCGTCTGCGTGCCGCAAGAGGCGGTGTTCGACCGCATCCCCATCAGCCACGCCATCGCGCTCTTCGACATGGACCGGCAATTCGCCGATGTGGTGCCGATGGCCGAGGTGCTGGACTTCCTGGCGGGACTTGCCCCTGGCCGCGCCTGATTCCCCTTGCGTATAATGTTTGCATATAAGGAAAACGCGCAGGGCGGGAGGCAAGGGGCAGAGGTGCATCGCAACAGGACCCTCACCCTGTCGGCTGTGCTGCTCCTCGCCCTGGCCCTGCCCGCCCTCGCCCAATCCCCACGTGAGGCCGCCGTGCTGGAAGCGCGGGCCGGCCGGCCGGATGCCGCCATCGCCAGCCTGCGCGCCATGCTCGATGCCGGCGCCGCGGACCCGCTGGTGGGTGCGGACCTGCTGACCCTGCTGCAACAGAATGGCCGCCCGGCCGAGGCGCTCGCCGTTCTGCGCCGCCTGGGCGCGCAACCCCTGCCCAGCTACGCCCTGCTCGCCGCCACCCGCGCCGCGCGCGACGAGCGCCGCTGGACGCAGGCTGAATCCCTGGCGCGGCAGGGCCAGGCACGTTTCGCGCGTGAGGAGGTGTGGCCCATCCTGCTTGCGCTGATCCTCACCGATGCCGGGCGGTTGGAGGAGGCGCGCGCCGTGCTCGCCACGCCCCGCGCCCAGGCGGCCGATGCCGGCGAACGCGCGCGGGCCGAGGCCTATGCCCAGGCGCGCCGCGGCGCCGAGCAGGCCGGCCGGGCCGCCACTCTGCTCGCCAACACCCACGCCCAGCGCGACGCGCGCGACTACGCCGCGGCCGAGGCCAGCGCGCGGGAGGGCCTGCGCCAATTCCCGGGCAATCCCACATGGACCATCCTGCTGGCCCTCATCCTGACCGACGCCGATCGTGCGGCCGAGGCGCGGGCGCTGCTGCAATCCCCCGCCGCCCGCCGCGCGCCCGCCATCGAGCGGCTGCTCGCCCTGGCCTATGCCGAGGAACGCGCGGGCGACCGCTTCGCGGCCCTCCGCCACTATGCCGAGGCGGCGCGCATCGCACCCCGCAGCACCGAGGCCCGGGCCGGCACGGCGCGCGTGCTGCGCGGCCTGGGCGGGCCGCATGGCGCGGCCGTGATCGCCGATGCGCCGCCGCCACTGGCCGAGGGCGCGGACCACCTGCCGCTCGGCGCCGAGGTGGCGGCCGCCGATGTGCGCTTCGGCAACACCGTCCGCCCGATCGAGCCGGAGCGGCGCTTCGAGGGCACCGACCGCGCCCTGGCCCGGCTGGAGGCGCTTCTCGCGCAGGACCCGCCGCCCGCCCTGCGCCGCCAGATCCGGCAGGACCGCGTGGTGGCGCTGCGCGACCGCGTCCGCATGCGCGAAGCGCTGGCCGAGGCGGATGCGCTGACCGCCGACGCCCCCCTGCCCCCCTATGTGCGCGAGGCCCGCGCCGATGCGCTGCTCTATCTGCGCCGCCCGCGCGAGGCGCTGGCCGATTACCAGACGGTGCTCCAGGCCGATCCCGGCAGCCTGACGGCCCGGGCCGGCGTCTTCTACGCGGCGGTGGAGGCCGAGGATTTCCGCACCGCCTACAACATGGTGGACGGCATCCTGGCCGATCAGCCCGGATGGCGCCGCTTCCTGGACGATCCCAGCCGCTACCCCAATCCGGATTTCCCGGGCGCCGCCCTCTCGGCGGCCCAGGCGCGCTTCTATGGGGACCAGCTGGCCCAGGCCTGGTCGCGCATCACGCCGCTGGCCGAGGGCGCGCCGGCCGATCAGGAAACGCGCCTCGCGAACGCCGCCATCATGGGCGCGCGCGGCTGGCCCTGGAGCGCCGCCGAGGAAACCAGGATCGGCCACAGCCTCGCGCCGCAGACGCTCGGCGCGCGGATCGCCCTCGCAGAGCTGGCGCTGGCGCAGTTCCGCTTCGCCCAGGCGGATCGGATGATCGCCGAATTGCTGCTGATCTGGCCGGAGAATCTGGCCGTGCAGCGCCTCGCCCTCGAAGCCCGCGCGCAACGGCGCTTCGTGCTGGAGATGGAGGTGAAGCCCGGCAACAGCGAGGGCGGCGGCAGCAATTCCAGCGGGCGCTCGATCGAGGCGCAGGTGCGGCTCTACTCGCCACCCATCGCCGAGAATTGGCGCATCTTCGCGCTCGCCGGCGTCTCCACGGCGAATCCGGAGGAGGGCTTTGTCCAGCGCAACCGGGTGGGCGCGGGTGCGGAATTCCGCCTCCCGCAATTCCGCGCCACCGCCTTTGTCACGCAGAATTTCGGCACCTATGTCGCCCCGGGCGGCGGCGTGACGGCGGATTGGCAGCCCTTCGACACCTGGCGCATCGGCGTCGCGGCCGAGCGCTTCGCCCTCTCCACCCCGCTGCGCGCGCTGCGCTACGGCATCACGGCGGATGAGGTGGCGGCGCGGGTGACGTGGCGGCACAGCGAATCCACCTCCATCTCCGGCGCCATCGCCTATGCGCCCTTCACCGATGGCAATCGCCGCGTGGCTGGCGGCATCGAGGCGCGGCAACGCATCCTCGACCTGCCGCATTGGGACGTGACGCTGCGGGGTGATCTCTTCACCTCGACCAACAGCCTGACCACCGGCCCCTATTTCGCGCCCAGCCGCGACTTCACCGCGACGGCGGGCGTGGCCATCGAGCATGTGACCTGGCGCTTCTACGAAAACTCCTTCGTGCAGGCGCTGGTCCTGGATGGGGGCAGCTATACGCAGCAGGGCTATGGCACGGGCTGGATCGGCACCGCGGCCTATGAGCATCGCTGGCGCTTCGACCCGATGACGGAGTTCCGCTACGGCGTGCAATTCGCGCGGCGGCTCTATGACGGCGATCCCTGGCGCGGCGTGGCGCTGGTCTTCGCGCTGACGCAGCGGCTGTAACCATGGCGCGCGTGCTTCTCCTCCTGCTGCTTCTCATGGCGCCGGCGCAAGCGCAGCGTTTCGTCGTCGTCGCCTTCCACGACGTGGCCGACACGCGGGACCAGCTGACCGCCGATGCCGTCACCAGCTCCACCCTCGTCACCTTCTTCGACTGGCTGCGCGCCGAAAGCTGGACGCCCGTCTCGCTGGACGACATCGCCGCCGCACGGGAGGGCCGCCGCGCCCTGCCGCCGCGCGCCATCCTGCTGACTTTCGATGATGGCTATCGCAGCATCTACACCCGCGTCTTCCCGCTGCTGCTGGCCTATCGCTACCCGGCGGTCTTCGCCCTCGTGGGTTCCTGGATGGAGGTGCCGCCCGGCGGCACGGTGATCTATGGCGACCAGCCGCGCCCGCGCAGCGACTTCGTAAGCTGGGCCGAGGCGCGGGAGATGCAGGCCTCGGGCCTCGCGGAATTCGCCTCGCACAGCTTCGGGCTGCACAGCACGGTGCCGGGCAATCCGCAGGGCAACCTGCTCCCCGCCGCCGCCGCCTGGGCCTATGACCCCGCGACCGGCCGCTACGAGGATGATGCCGCGCTGCGTCGGCGCGTGGAGCAGGGTCTCCGCCGCGCCGCCGCCCAACTCCGGCGCGAGCTGGGCCGCGCGCCGCGCGCGCTGGTCTGGCCCTTCGGCCGCTACTCCGGCCCGGCGCTGGAAGCGGCCCAGGCGGCGGGCTTCCGCTTCACCCTGACGCTGGACCCCGAGCCGGCGGATGCGCAGCGCCCGCTCACCATCGGCCGCTTCTATCCGAGCCAGGCGCCGGACCTCGCCGCGCTGGCCAACAACCTCCGCTTCCGCGAGGAATCGCCGCCAGCGCTGCGCCTGCTCTGCCTCGACCCCGGCGTGGTCGCGGCCGCCGGCGACATGACGGCGCAGGATGCGAAGCTCGGCGAGATGATCGAGGCGATCCGCCGCCTCGGCCCCAATCTGGTAGCGCTGGACAGCCACGCCCGCGCGGCGGATGGCCGGCTTGGTCCCGCCTGGTATCCCTCGCGCCTCACGCCCATGGGGGCGGATATTCTGGGGCGCCTGGTCTGGCAGATCCGCACGCGTGGCGGCGCCGATGCCTATGTCCGCGTGCCGCTCGACGCCGCCGCCGCGACGCTGGGCGAGGCGCGCATCCCCGACCTCATCGCCGAGGCGCTGCGCCACGCCATGGCGGATGGGCTGATGCTGGAAGGTGCGGGCGGGCTGGCCGCTGCGGTGCCCAGCCCGCCGCTCGATCCCGCGCCCTGGGTGGTGCGGCAGCGCCGCGTGCAGCCGGTCGCGCTGGATACGCGCGGGGCCACGGCTCTGGCCGCCATGCGCCGCGCCGAGACGCTGCGCCCCGGTCTGCGCCTGATGGTGACCAGCGAGGCCGAGCCGCGCGCCGGCACCTGGCCCGCACCGCTCGCCGACCTCGTGCTGCGGGCGCAGGTGCCGCTCGGCGATTCCGGCTGGGCCGCGCCCGCCGCACGCTCCCGCCTGCTGCTGGACCTGCCGCCCGCCGCGCGCCCGGTGGCGGCGCTGCGCGCGGTGCAGGCCACCGGCGTCACCGGCCTCGCCTATTGCGCCGAGGGGGCCGCGGCGTTGGCCGATGCGACGCGGCGCGGCCCGGCCTTCTCTTCCGCCGCCTATCCGCTGAGGCCCTGAGCATGCTGCAGGACGTCCTGCTCGCCGTGATCGCAGCGATCCCCGTGCTGTGCTTCGGCTATCCCTTCGTGATGGCCTGGTACTGGATGGCGGGCGGCGTCTTCTACGCGCTCTACCGCGAGGCGAAGCTCCCGCCGCCCGACCAGCCGCCGCCGCTCACGCATTACCCCGGCATCTCCATCATCGTGCCCTGCTACAATGAGGAGGAGAACGCGCACGAGACCTTCGCGGCCGCCGCCGCGGTGGACTACCCGAATTTCGAGATCATCGCCGTGAATGATGGCAGCCGCGACAACACGGCGGCCGAGCTGGAACGGCTCGCCACGCTCATCCCCAATCTGCGCGTGGTGCACCTGGCGAAGAACCAGGGCAAGGCGATGGCGATGAATGCCGGCGCGCTGCTGGCGAAGCACGAGATCATCGTCTGCATCGATGGCGACGCGCTGCTCGACCCGCACGCGCTACGCTGGATCGCGAACATGTTCCAGGCACCGACGGTCGGCGCGCTCACCGGCAATCCGCGCATCCGAAACCGCACGAGCATCCTGGGCCGGCTGCAGGTGGGCGAGTTCTCGGCCATCATCGGGCTGATCAAGCGGGCGCAGGCCACCTATGGGCGGCTCTTCACCGTCTCGGGCGTGATCTGCGCCTTTCGCAAGCGCGCCCTGCATGAGGCCGGCTGGTGGAACACGCGCACCCTGACGGACGACATCGACGTGACCTGGCGCGTGCAGATGGCCGGCTGGCGCGTGGTCTATGAGCCCAATGCCATCGTCTGGATCCTGATGCCGGAGACGCTGCGCGGCTTGTGGAAGCAGCGCCTGCGCTGGGCCGAGGGCGGCTCGCAGATGATGCTTGATTACTTCATGCCGGTGCTGCGCGGGCAGGCGCCGGGGATGATCCCGGTCTATCTGAACTATGTGCTGAGCGTGGTCTGGGCCTATGCCATGCTGCTGACCCTGCTGGTGGGCGTGCTGCGCGGGGTGGGGCTGGACCCCGTGCCCTTCATGCCGGGCTTCGGCCTGATCCCGCAATGGTTCGGCATCACACTGACCATCACCTACCTGCTGCAATCCGTGGTGAGCCTGTCGATCGAGCGGCGCTATGAAAAGGGGCTGCTGGGCAGCCTGTTCTGGATCATCTGGTATCCGCTGGTCTTCTGGCTGCTGCAGACGCTGACCACCGCCGTCGCCCTGCCGCGCGCCGCACTCAAGCCACGCAACGCGGCCACCACCTGGGTCAGCCCGGACCGGGGCATCCGATGAGCGGACTCCCGCCGATCACGCCCTGGCCGCCGCTCATCACCTCGGCCATCCAGCCGCGCTGGATGGTCTGGCGCGACTGGCTGCTCACGCTCTCCATGTGGCTGCTGCTGGCGCTGCTCTGCCGCCACGCGCTGCTCACCCTGGGTGCCGAGATCATGCTGCTGCTGGGCCTCAGGGACACGCTGCCGCCGCTCGATTTCCGCGAGCATTGGCGGCGCATGCAGCCCTATTGGGCCATGGTGGGCCTGCTGCTGTTCTGGCTCCTGCTCTGGGGCTCCGTCTGGGTGCTGCGGCGGCGGCTGACCAAGCCGGCGCCCATGCCCCAACCGCTCGACACCAAGACCGAGGCGCTGCGGCATGAAGCGGCGCCCGAGGCGCTGCTCGCCTGGCGGGAATTGCCCGTTGCCATCGTGCATGTGGAGCGCGGCGGCTGCATGCGCGCCGAGCCGCCGGCTGGACAGGCGGCCAGCGGCGGCTAGGGTTCGTCTGGACAAGACGCGATCCAAAGGGCCCCTGATGCGCCACCTCCTCCTGCTCTGCCTGGTCCTGGCGCCGCTTGGCGCCGCCGCGCAAAACCGCCCGGCCGCCACCCCGCCGCCGCCCGCGCCCGACACGACGGGCGTGCCGAGCTGCAACGAGCAGGTGCGCGACTGGCGGGCCTGCATCGCCGCGTCGAACAAATCCACGCCGGAAAAGAACACCGCCTATGCCGAAGTGAACCGCTTCATCAACGATGTGCGGAGCGCGACCGGCCAGAACCGCAACGGCCTGGCGCGCGCCTGTGGCCCTGCCAGCGTGGGGTATCGCCGGATGCTGGCCGAAGGCGCCTGCGCCCGCGGCCAGACCGGGCTCTACGACGACCTCCGGCAATCCAGCACGCCCGCGCCCGCGATCCGTCGCTAGTTTTTCAACCCTCAGACGCCGGGCGCGGCCTCACACGGCGCTGACCTTCACCTTCTTGCCCTCATCCGCCGCGCGCCAGAGATACCAGGCGGCGATGCTGCGCCAGGGCTTCCACGCCTCGCCGATGGCGGCCAGTTCCTTGGGCTTGGGTTGCGCCTCCAGCCCGTTCAGCAGCTTCCAGCCCTCGCGCACGCCGAAATCATCCACCGGCAGGATATCTGTCCGGCCGAGCGTGAAGATCAGCAGCATCTCCACCGTCCAGCGGCCGACGCCGCGGATGGCGACGAGGCGTTCGATGAGCTCGGCATCGGGGATGCTCGCCGCCGCCTCCAGCGTCGGCACCAGGCCGTCGCGTGTCTTGGCGGCGATGTCCTGGATGGCGAGGACCTTGGAGCCGGAGAAGCCGCAGCCGCGCAGCGCCTCGAAGGGCAAAGCGAGCACGAATTCGGCGGGCGGGAAGCTCTCGCCCTCATGCAGGGCGCGGAACCGGTTGAGCATCGCCTCGGCCGCGCGGCCATGCACCTGCTGGTGCGCGATGGCGCGAATCAGCGCCTCATAGGGCTCGCGCTGCAGGGGCACGAGGGTGCAGGGGCCGATCCGCTTGACCAGCGGTTTCAGGACGGCGTTGCGCGTGAGCATGCGTTCGGCCTTGGCCCAATCGGACATCACATTACCTCATGAGGATCAGCGCCAGCGTGCCGCAGAGCATCACCAGCGCCATGGAAGGCAGCATCAGCCGCCAGACTTGAACCGGCCGCGTGCCGTCGGCCAGGAGGGCGCAGAGCATGGCCGTGCCGGCGATGCTCATGCCGGCACCGGCGGCACCCGCGAAATTGTGCAGCGCCGGCGCCAGCAGCACCGGCAGCCCGAGCACCTGGCCCAGGGCCGCCTGCACCGGCATCAGCGCCGCATTGGCGCCCACATTGCTGCCGGTGATGAAGCCCGAGGCGAAGCCCAGCGGCGTGATGGCATAGGCGGCATAATCGCCCTTGCCTTCGATCAGCGCGGTGGCGAGGGCAAGGGCGATCCCGCTGCCGGCCAGCCAGCGGCCGAGCGTGACGTAGAGCAGCATGGCCAGCGCCGGCTTCTGGGCGCGCTTCAGCGCGGCCATGCCTCGCGCCAGCCCATCGCCCCGCGCCAGCAGGAGCCCGGCCGAGACCACCCAGAGCACCACGGCCACGTGCGTCATCGGGAAGGCAGGCAGTTCCGCGAAGGGGCGCAGCGCCGGCGGGTCCGGCACCAGACGGGCGCCGAGCAGGCAGATGGTCAGCAGCAGATAGGGCCAGCTCATCCTGAGCGCGGCCGTGAGGTCGCGGGGCGGATCAGCCCGCCAGAGCGCCCAGATGGTGACGCCGCCCGAGGTGACGACGCCGATCACCTCGAAGGGCAGCACCCGGTGCAGCGCCACGAGCGAGACGGCGAGCACGGTGAGCATCAGCGCCTGCATCGCCTTCTCGCGCCCGCTCACCACCACGCCGGCGCGGGCCTGGAGCCACCACATGACGGGGGCAAGGGCGATCAGCCAGGCCGCATTGGGCCAGGCGGTGAGCGCCACGGCATCCTGTGCCGGCACGCCCGCCAGAACGGCGCCCAGCGCGGTGCCGGGGCCGAGGCCGCCCCAGGGCACCATGACCAGGCCTTGCAGCGCGAGCGCCACCGCCACCGCGCCGCCAATGCCCATGGCGCGCAGCGCGGCCAGCGCGAAGACCGCGCCGACGGCGAAACCCGTGACGGATTCGAGGAAGCAGCCCATGGGCAGCGTAACGGCGAAGATGCGCGCGGCATTGGCCTCGCGCGCTGCGCCATCGGCCGCCGGCTGCACCGCCGCATGGAACAGCAAGCCGCCCGCCACCACGGCCATGGGCTGAAGTGCCAGGAAGGCGGCGCGCAGCGTGGCATCGCTGAGGAAGGCGAGCAGGCCCGCCCCCTCCGGCAAGGTCATCGCGATGGCCGGGAGGGCCAGCGCCAGCGCCACGCCGCAGGCCGCCAGCGGCCCGGCGCGGCCGGTGGCCAGCAGCAGCAAGAGCGCCAGCAGCGGCGCGGCCTGGAGGAGCAGCGTCACCTTTTGCGCGCCTCGCTGATGGTGATGATGACGGCGCCGCTCAGGATGATCAGCGCGCCGAGCCAGGTCCAGCCATCCGGCACCTCGCCAAACAGCACCCAGCCGAAGGCGGCGATGACGACGAGGCGGAGATATTGGAAGGGCGCGACCGCACTCGCCTCGCCCGCGCGCAGGGCCTCCGTCACCAGCCAGATGATGCCGGGTGTGACGAGGCCGAAGACGGCGAGGATCAGCAGATCCACCATCCCGATGGGCTGCCAGAAGGCGATGGCGAAGGGCGCCACGCAAAGGCTCGTGATGATGCCGACCCAGGCCAGCACGGTCTGTGTGCTCTCGGTGCGCGAGAGGCTGCGCGAGGTGAGCGTGATGCCGCACCAGGAGAGTGCTGCGGCCAGCGCCACCAGCGCGCCCAGCAGCGGGATGTCGGTGCCCGGGCGCAGCATGACGGCGATACCGATGAAGCCCAGCACAGTGCCCGCCCAGCGCGCGGCATCCACCCGCTCCTTCAGCACCGGCCCTGCCAGGATCGTGGTGAACATGACATTGGTGAATGAGAGGACGGTGGCGGTGGTGAGGTCGAGGAACGCAAAGGAGAGGAAGTAGAACCCCCAGGTCGCGGCCGAGCAGCCGCCGCGCAGGAGATGCATGCCAGCCCGCTGCGTGCGGAAGACGGCGAGGCCGGCCGTTACGATCAGCGGCAGCACCCAGATGAGCTGGCCCACGGAGCGCGCGAAGAGCTGGGTGGTGACGGGGATGCCGCGGTCGCTCATCCAGCGGATGAACAGCGCCTCGGTCGCGAAGAGGACGCCGCCGAGCGACATGAGGATCGCGCCCCTGATATTGCCGGGAAGGGCAGCGAAACGGGTTCTCATGCTGGGATGGTGCGGCCGTCCCGCTTGCGAGGCAACGGCCATCGGCGCATTTTCGCGGGCAAAGAGGGAGACCAGGGATGACGGCCTATGATGCCGCGGTGGCGCAATGGCGCAACGACCCCGAGGGATATTGGCTGAAAGCCGCCGCGGGCCTGGCCTGGAGCCGGCCGCCGAGCCGTGCGCTGGACGCATCCCAGGGCCTCTTTGGCTGCTGGTTCGCAGATGGGGTGCTGAACACCTGCCACAACGCGCTGGACCGCCATGTGGAAGCGGGGCGCGGGGCGCAGACGGCGATCCTCTATGACAGCCCGATCACCGGGGCCCAGCTGAAGATCTCCTATGCCGAAATGCGCGACCGCACGGCCCGGCTCGCCGGCGCGCTGGCGGCGCGCGGCGTGGCGAAGGGCGACCGGGTGATCATCTATATGCCAATGGTCCCCGAAGCCGCCATCGCCATGCTGGCCTGCGCGCGGCTGGGCGCCATCCATTCCGTCGTCTTCGGTGGTTTCGCGGCGGCGGAACTCGCCGCGCGCATCACGGATGCGACGCCCAAGGCCGTCATCACCGCCTCCTGCGGCCTCGAACCCGGGCGCGTCATCGCCTACAAGCCGCTGCTGGATGCGGCCATCGGCATGGCGGCGCACAAGCCGGATTTCTGCCTGGTGCTGCAACGGCCCCAGGCCGAAGCCAGCATGGTGGCGGGCCGCGATTTCGACTATGCGGCGGAGGAAGCCGCGGGCACACCGCATCCTTGCGTGGATGTGGCGGCGACGGACCCGCTCTACATCCTCTACACCAGCGGCACGACGGGAAAGCCCAAGGGCATCGTGCGCGACAATGGCGGGCATGCGGTCGCACTCCACCACTCCATGTCCATGATCTACGGCATGACGCCCGGCGATGTGTATTGGGCGGCGAGCGATGTCGGCTGGGTCGTGGGGCATTCCTACATCGTCTATGCGCCGCTGCTGGCGGGCTGCACCTCCATCCTGTTCGAGGGCAAGCCGGTGGGCACGCCGGATGCGGGCACCTTCTGGCGTGTCTGCGCCGAGCATGGCGTGAAGCTGCTCTTCACCGCGCCCACCGCCATCCGCGCCATCCGCAAGGAGGATCCGGAAGCGGCGCTGATGCGGAACTACGACCTCTCCAAACTGGAGGCGCTGTACCTGGCCGGCGAGCGCTGCGACCCGCCGACGGCGCTCTGGGCGGCCGAGCAGCTCGGCATCCCCGTGGTGGATCATTGGTGGCAGACCGAGACGGGCTGGCCGATCACGGCGGGCTTCCGTGGCTTCGGCCTGTTCGAGCCGCGGCCGGGCTCGGGCGGCAAGCCCACACCGGGCTTTGATGTGCGCGCGCTGGATTCCGAAGGGAACGAGGTGCCGCGCGGCGAGAATGGCGCGCTGGTGGTCAAGCTGCCGCTGCCGCCTGGCTGCACGCCCACGCTGTGGAATGCCGAGCAGCGCTACCGCGAGGCCTATCTCTCCACCTTCCCCGGCTTCTACGACAGCTCCGATGCCGGGATGGTGGATGCCGAGGGCTTCGTCTGGGTGATGGGCCGCACGGATGACATCATCAATGTGGCGGGGCATCGCCTCTCCACGGGCGCCATGGAGGAGGTGCTGGCCGCGCATCCGGATGTCGCGGAGTGTGCCGTGGTCGGCATCGCCGATGCGCTGAAGGGCCAGGCGCCGCTCGGGCTCGTCGTGCTGAAGGCGGGCGCGGCGCGCAACCCGGAAGATGTAGCGAAGGAGTTGGTGAAGCTGGTGCGCGAGCGCATCGGCCCCGTCGCCGCCTTCAAGGAGGCGCGGGTGGTGCAGCGCCTACCCAAGACGCGCTCCGGAAAAATCCTGCGCGCGACCATCCGCAAGATCGCGGATGGGGAGAGCTATGCCGTGCCGCCAACGATCGATGATCCGATGATTCTCGACGAAATCGCGGGAGTGCTCGGCCGATGATCGTCGCCGACCGCCACAACAACGGCGTGGCGGTGATCACGCTGGATCGGCCGGCGGCGCGCAACGCGCTGAGCATCGCGATGCTGGAGGAGCTGCGCGATGCGCTGCACGCCGCAGAGGATGCGCGCTGCATCGTGCTGGCGGCGAATGGCCCGGCTTTCTCGGCCGGGCATGACCTGCGGGAACTCACGGCCGCGCGCGCCGAAGCAGATGACGGGCGCGGCTTCTATGCGCGCACCATGGCGCTGTGCAGCCGGGTGATGCAGCAGGTGGTGAACCATCCCGTGCCGGTCATCGCCGCCGTCGAGGGCATCGCCACCGCCGCCGGCTGCCAGCTGGTGGCAAGCTGCGACCTCGCCGTCGCCACGCCCGCCAGCCGCTTCTGCACGCCGGGCGTGGATATCGCGCTGTTCTGCTCGACGCCCGCCGTGGCCGTGGCGCGCGCCATACCGCGCAAGCCGGCGATGGAGATGCTGCTGACAGGCCGGATGGTCCATGCAGAGGAAGCGCGTGCGCTCGGCCTGATCAACCGAATCGCGGAGGATGCGCGGGCCGAGGCGCTTTCGCTGGCGGCCAGCATCGCCGCGCGCTCGGCCGTGACGGTGCGGCTGGGCAAGCGCGGCTTCAACGCGCAATGCGCGCTGCCGCTGGCCGAAGCCTATGACGCCGCGAGTGCCGTGATGGTGGACAACATGATGGCGGCCGACGCGGAGGAGGGCATCGGCGCCTTCCTCGGCAAGCGCGCGCCCCTTTGGCAGGACAGGTAACACCATGGCCGCTTCCGATTACGATGCGCTTCCTCGCGTCGCCGCCAACCACCAGCCGCTGACGCCGCTGCTCTTCCTGGAACGCACGGCCGAGGTATTCCCCGGGCATGTCGCCGTGATCCATGGCGCGCTGCGCCGCTCCTATGCCGAGCTGCGCATGCGCTGCGTGAAGCTCGCGCATGCGCTGCACAAGCGCGGATTGGGGCGTGGCGATACGGTGGCGGCGCTGCTGCCCAATACGCCCGCCATGCTGGAATGCCATTACGGCGTGCCCATGGCCGGCTGCGTGCTGAACACCATCAACACGCGCCTCGATGCCGCGACCATCGCCTATATCCTCGACCATGGCGAAGCGCGCATCGTCATCGTGGACCGCGAATTCATCCCCGTGCTGCGCGCGGCGCTGGTGCAATGCGCAAACAAGCCCACGATCATCGAGGTGAATGACAGCGAGGCGCCCTCGGACGAGACGCTCGGCGGGCTGGATTACGAGGCGCTGCTCGGCGAAGGCAGCGAGGAATTCGCCTGGCCGCTGCCGCGCGACGAATGGGACGCCATCGCGCTGAACTACACCTCGGGGACCACCGGCAAGCCCAAGGGCGTAGTGTATCACCATCGCGGCGCGCAGTTGCTCGCCATCGGCAATGTGCTCTCGGCGGGGATGGGGCGGCATCCGGTCTATCTCTGGACCCTGCCCATGTTCCACTGCAATGGCTGGTGCTTCCCCTGGACCATCACGGCGATGGCGGGCACGCATGTCTGCCTGCGCGCGGTGCGCGGTGCCGCCATGTGGTCGCTGATCGCGGAGCACAACGTCACCCATATGTGCGGCGCGCCCATCGTCATGGGCACGCTGCTGGCCACGCCGGAGGCCGAGACGCGCGCCTTGCCCGGCTCCGTCACCTTCGTCGTCGCCGGCGCGCCGCCGCCGGAAGCAGTGCTGGCCGCGATGCGGGCCGCGGGCTTCGCCGTCCTGCACGTCTATGGCCTGACCGAGGTCTATGGCCCCGCCGTCACCAATGAATGGCACGCGGATTGGGACAACGCCCCCGCCGCCGAACAGGCGAAGCTCATGGCGCGCCAGGGCGTGCGCTACGTGCCGCTGGAAGGGCTCGACGTGATGGACCCTGGCTCCATGCAGCCCGTGCCCGCCGATGGCGTGGCCATGGGCGAGGTGATGTTCCGCGGCAATGTCGTGATGAAGGGCTACTTCAAGGACCAGGTCGCGACCGACGCCGCCTTCGCCGGCGGCTGGTTCCATTCGGGCGACCTCGCGGTGAAATATCCCGACGGCTACATCCAGCTGCGCGACCGCTCGAAGGACATCATCATCTCCGGCGGGGAAAATATTTCGTCCATCGAGGTGGAGGACGCGCTCTACAAGCACCCGGCCGTGGCGCTCGCCGCCGTGGTCGCGCAGCCCGATGAGAAATGGGGCGAGGTGCCTTGCGCCTTCGTCGAACTGCGCGCCGGCGCCACCGCGACGGAGGCGGAGATCATCGCGCATTGCCGCACGCTGATGGCCGGGTTCAAGGCGCCGAAGCGCGTCATCTTCACGGAACTGCCCAAGACCAGCACGGGTAAGATCCAGAAGCATGTGCTGCGCAGCAGCGTTCGGGGTTAGGCTTCGACGGCTGGGGAGGCACTCTCCCGAAGAGGACCACGCCGTTCATGCCTGATGCCGACGCCCGCCCGCCCAAGCCGAGCCTCTCGCGCCGCGCCCTCCCGGCACTGACACTGCCCCCACTTCTGGCCGGATGCGGCCTGCCCTCGCGGCTGCCTGCGGTGCCGGCCCAGCGGCAGCGCAGCGTGGCGGTGCTGGGCGTGCCCAATGAGCGGTTCTTCATCCATGAACGGGCAGGCCAGGTCGCCCTCCAGGAGGAGATCGTGGCCGCCGTGCGGCGAAAGGCCGCCTTGCGGGGGCTGGATCCCGATCGCACCGTCCCGGATCTCGATCTGCTCGCCATTTCCGGCGGCGGCGAGGATGGCGCCTTCGGCGCAGGGCTGCTGGTGGGCTGGACCGCACGCGGCGACCGACCGGAGTTCTTCCTGGTCACGGGCGTCAGCACGGGCGCGCTCTCGGCGCCCTTCGCCTTCCTGGGCAGCGCCTGGGACGGCGCGCTGCAAGCCGTCTATACCGAGATCACCCTGGCCGACATCCTGATCCAGCGCGCCTATACCGCCGCCATCCTGGATGACGGCATGGCGGACAACACGCCGCTGTTCCGCACCATCTCCCGCCACATGGATGAGCGGATGCTGGCCGAGATCGCCCGCGCCTACGCCGCCGGCCGGATGCTGCTGATCGGCACCACCAACCTCGATGCGGAACGCCCCGTGGTCTGGAATATCGGCGCCATCGCGCAGAGCGGGCATCCGCGGGCCTTGGATACGGTGCGGCGCATCATGCTGGCCTCCTCCGCCATCCCCGGCGCCTTCTCCCCCGTGTTGTTCGAGGTCGAGGTGGACGGCGTGGCGCATCACGAGTTGCATGTGGATGGCGGCGTCTTCGCCCAGGCCTTCCTCCTTCCGGAGACGGTGGGGGAGTTCCGGCGCGAGCGCGTGGCGCGGGGGTTGCCCGTCGCTTCGGCACGGACCTGGATCATCCGCAATGCGCGGCTGGAACCCAGCGGCGCGCAGGTCCGGCGCCGGACCTTGGGTATCGCCGGGCGGGCCATCGGCTCGATGATCTCGGCCATCGGCTACAATGACATCGTGCGGATGTATTTCGCGGCACGGCGGGATCAGATGGATTACAACCTCGCCTATATCGGGCCGGATTTCACCATTCCCTACAACCTGCCCTTCGACCAGGCGTATATGCGGCCGCTCTTCGAGTATGGGCGGGAGCGGATGCGGCAGGGGAACGCCTGGGTGAAGGCCCCGCCAGCCTGAACACACCAGGCGCGCGGCGATTTCGCTTGCGCCGCCCGTTCGCGCCAGGGCACCCTGATCGGGTCAACAACCGAAAGGAGGTGATCCAGTGTCTCATTGCAGCTTGGCCGACGCCGTTTCCATGGCCTGGATGACCGCCCCGCGAACCGGGGTGCCTGGCTGAAGGCGGCGACGCCACCAGCAATGCCAAAACGGGGCCCGGCGGAGCGATCCGCCGGGCCCTTTTTCACGCCGCCCGCGCGAGAAGCAGCGCACCCCAGGTCAGCCCCGCCCAGCCGGCGGCCATCCCCCAAGCCACCACGCCGCGCGGCGAGAGCCACACCGCGAGTGGGATGGCCTGCATCGCGTGGATCGCCAGGAAATGCGCCACGCGCAGATCGCCCGCCGAGAACTGCCAGTAGAAGGGCGGCCAGCCCGCCGCATTGCTCCCGCCCCCCACCCAGGCCGAGCCCTGCCCGCCGATGGCGAAGCCCGTGACGCCGCCCAGCACGCCCGTCACCAGCAGGCCAAGCCCGGCCCCCCAGCGCGCCGGGCGCGGCATGTCCGGGTTGCCGCGCCAGAGCATCATCAGGCCCAGCAGCGCAGCGCCGGCCACCAGCAGCGTGGCGCCAAGGCCCATCAGCGCATAGACGGTGGCGCCCAGCCCATCGCGCGCGAAATGCGAAGGCGCACCCCAGGCGGCGCGCCAGGTGATCCAGCCCTGCTCGAAGATGGCCATGGCCAGCATCACGCCCACCACCGCCCGTGCCACGCGCCCCACCTGCTGCGCGGGCGAGAGCGCCGGCCAGAGCCAGGCCAGGGTCCAGAACCACAGCACGAAGGAGGCGGCGAATTTCGCCGGCTTCACCCAGACCGAGACGCCGTCGAACAAGCGCGGGTCCAGCACGGCCAGCCCAAGGCAGAGCGCCAGCACCGCGAGCGACGCCCATCCCGCCGCCGCGAAGCTGGGCTGCCGGCGCCGCAGCTCGGCCAGCGGGTTCATCGCGCCACCCGCCGCAACCCGAGGAAGACGAGCAGGCCGAGCGGCCCCAGCAGGAAGGTGGGCGGCAGCGCCACCCAGAGGATCCAGCGCGGCAGGCCCTCGGCCGTGGCGCGGCGGGCCATCCAGGCGCCGATGAAGAGGTCGAAGGCCAGGTAGTGCAGCCAGCCCGCCAGCAACACCCAGGGCGAGGCGAAGAGCGCGGCGACGCTGGCCAGGGTGGAAAAGCCGCCCTCGGCCGAGGGCATGGCGAAGGCCAGCAGCGCCACATAGGCGAGGGCGAAGGTCACCGGCAGCGCCACGCCGCAGAGCCACCAATTCACGGGATGCCGGCGCGGAAAGAGCAGCAGCGCCACCCAACCCGCCAGGGCCAGGGTATTGGCGAAGGAGAAAAGGGTCTCGGGGCTCATCGCACTTCTGTCCAATGGTAAGTTCCCCATAACGGGGCGATCTGACCATTGTCAAGTTCGGCCTGCGGCGCGATACCCAGGCATGGCCGTCACTCCCAAGCCGCCCGGGCGCTTCCATCATGGCGATCTGCGCCGCGCCCTGCTCGATGCCCTGGCCGAGGCGCTGCGCGAGCACCCGCCCGAGGCGCTGTCCCTGCGCGACCTCGCGCGCCGCGCGGGCGTGGCGCATAGCGCCGCCGCCCCGCATTTCGGCGACAAGCGCGGGTTGCTGACGGCCTTCGCGACCGAGGGCCATACACGCCTGGCCGAAGCGCAGCGCGCAGCCATGGCGGCGGCGGCGCCTGATCCGGCCGCGCAATTGGCGGCCTCGGGCCGGGGCTATCTCGGCTTCGCGCGGCGGTATCCCGGGCATTTCCGGCTGATGATGCGGGCCGATCTGCTGGAGGCCGGAAACGCCGCCCTCGGCGCCGCCCAGGCCGCCGCCTGGCAGCCGCTGGCCGAGGCGATCCGCGCCGGCACGCCGGGGCTGGATACGGCGCAGCGCCATGCGCGCATGGTGCTGGCCTGGTCGGGCGTGCATGGCTTCGCGGCGCTGACGGCGGAGAAGGCGGGCGCGGTGCTGGCTGGCGAACTCGGCGCGGCGGCGGCGGAAGAGGCGCTGCTGGAGGGCCTGGTCGGCGCCTGCCTCAGGCGGTGATCAGCCCGATCCGGTCTTCCTCGAAGACACCGCAGGTCAGCACGCCGCCGAAGACGGCGCCGGTGTCGAGGTTGATGCGGTTCTCGCGCAGATCGGCCACGCGTTCGCGCACGGGCGTATGGCCATGCACGATGAAGGCGCCGTGATCGGCCTCGCTGTCGAGGAAGGCGCCGCGGATGCGCATGAGGTCATCGGGCGCTTGCGCGTCCAGCGGGATGCCCGGCCGCACGCCGGCATGGGCGAAGAAATAGGGGCCGACGCGGTGTGAGAGCGCGAGGCCGCGCAGGAAGGCGATGTGGCGGGCGGGGATGCCCGTAGCCCAGGTTTCGCGCGGGGCGTGCTCGGCCAGGCCCCAGCTCGTGAGCGCTTCGCGGCCGCCGTAATACATCCAATCGGTGGCGCTCGGCGCATCGCCATCGAGGGCGGCGAGGAGCGTGGCTTCGTGGTTGCCGCAGAGATTCACGACGGGGCAGGCGTCGAAGCCCACGGCGAGGTCAATCGCGCCCGCGCTGTCCGGCCCGCGATCGATGAAGTCGCCGAGGTGGATGAGCAGCGCGCCGGAGGTCGGGTTTTCCTTGAGGTCGGCACGGATGAGGCCGTGCAGCGCTTGGAGCTTCTCCGCGCAACCGTGAATATCGCCGATGGCATAAATCCGCGTGCCCACCGGCAACCGGACTGGGGCCTTAAGCCACTTCATGTGCCGGAGGTGAAGGAACCTGAGGTTCCTTCTGGGGAGTTTGAGGGGCAAAGCCCCTCATCACCGCGCCGAGGCGCTCGCATCCGACCGCGTATTTCCAACGCGCGCGGCGAGTGCCGCGGCCATGAAGTCATCCAGATCCCCATCCAGCACGGCGGAGGGGTTCCCCTTCTCCAGCCCCGAGCGGAGGTCCTTCACCAGCTGATAGGGCTGCAGCACGTAGTTCCGGATCTGGTGGCCCCAGCCGATATCGGTCTTGCCGGCCTCGATGCCGTCGCTGATCGCTTCGCGCTTGCGCAGTTCCAGCTCGTAGAGGCGCGCCTTCAGCATATCCATCGCGATGACGCGGTTGCGGTGCTGCGAGCGGTCCTGGGTGGAGGCCGCGACGATGCCGGTCGGGATATGGGTGAAGCGCACGCCGGATTCGGTCTTGTTCACGTGCTGCCCGCCGGCGCCCGAGGCGCGGAAGGTGTCGGTCTTGATGTCAGCCGGGTTGATCTCGATCTCGATCTTGTCGTCGATCACCGGATAGACATAGACGCTGGCGAAGCTGGTCTGGCGCTTATCGTTGCCGCCGAAGGGGCTGATGCGGACCAGGCGGTGCACGCCGGTCTCGGTCTTCAGCCAGCCGAAGGCGTTGTCGCCGGTGACCTGGAGGGTGGCGGACTTGATGCCGGCCTCTTCGCCCTCGGACTGCTCGGTCAGCGTCACCTTGTAGCCGCGGCGCTCGGCCCAGCGCATGTACATGCGCATCAGCATCTCGGCCCAGTCCTGCGCCTCGGTGCCGCCGGCGCCGGCGTTGACTTCGAGATAGGCGTCATTGCCATCGGCCTCGCCCGAGAGAAGGCTCTCGATCTCGCGGCGCTTGGCCTCGGCGGCGAAGGCGTGGAGGTCGGCGACGGCGGCATCGGCCGTGGCGCTGTCATCCTCGGCCTCGGCCATCTCGATGAGTTCGAGCGCATCGGCGACGGCGCGTTCGAGGCGCTGCACGCCTTCGACCTGGTCCACCAGCTTGCCGCGCTCACGCATGAGCTTGGTGGCCTCGGCGGCGTCATTCCACAGGGAGGGGTCTTCGGCCTTCGCGTTCAGTTCGGCGAGGCGAATGAGGGAAGCATCCCAGTCAAAGATGCCTCCTCAGCAGGGTCACCGAGGCGGTGATCTGCTCTTGGAGCTGGAGGGCGTCTGCGCGCATGCGGGCTCAGTAAAGCCCGCCCAGCCCGCTGTCCACCCGGGCGGCGGCGCCCGCGCCCATTTCGGTGGGCATGGTGGCGGAATTTTCCGTCCCCGGCCGGAAGGCTTCCAGGATGGTCTCGCCGCGATCGGTCTGGATGCGGACCAGCGCCACGCCCGGTGGCGCGCGGAACGGCACGGGCGGGCTACCCTGGAGGGCGGCGGCCAGCACCTCGCGGAAAATGGGCGCGGCGTTGGTGCCGCCCGTCTCGCCCTGGCCGAGGCTGCGGGGGTCGTCATAGCCGACCCAGACGGCGATCACGATGTCCGGCGTGAAGCCCACGAACCAATTGTCCTTGTAGTCATCCGTCGTGCCGGTCTTGCCGGCGACGGGGCGGTTCAGGCCGGCGCCCGCACGGCCACCCGTTCCGCGCTGCACGGCGCCCTGCAGGATGCTGGTGATCTGGAAGGCAGCGATGGGGTCGGCGATCTGCCGGCGATTGTCGGTGAAGCGTGGCGGCCCGCCCTCAGGGCCGGTGGCGCACCCGGCGCAGTCGCGGTTGGAGCTGCGCCAGATGACGCGGCCGCGCTGGTCCTGCACGCTGTCGATCAGCGTCGGCTCCACGCGCTTCCCGCCATTGACGAAGCTGGCATAGGCAGCGGCCTGGCGCAGCACCGTCGTCTCGCCGGCGCCGAGGCTCATGGAGAGGAAGCGCGGCATGTTCTCGATCACGCCGAAGCGCGCGGCGGTCTCGGCCACGCGATCAATCCCCACCTCCTGCGCGATGCGGACGGTGACGAGATTGAGGCTGCGCTCCAGCGCATTGCGCATGGTGACATAGCCGCCGGAGGAGCCGCCGCTGTAATTGCCCGGCCGCCAGACGCCCTGCGGCGTCGCCACCTCGACGCCGCCATCCAGGAAGCGCTGATTGGGCGGAATCCCCTGCTCCAGCGCCGTGATATAGACGTAGGGCTTGAAGGAGGAGCCGGGCTGCCGCAGCGCCTGGCTCGCGCGGTTGAACTGGCTGCGCTCGAAGCTCCAACCGCCGGACATGGCCAGCACGCGGCCCGTGTTCGGGTCGAGCGCGACGACGGCGCCCTCCACGTCCGGGATCTGGCGCAGCAGCACGCGATCCGCACGCGGGGAAGGGGCGTTGCGGGGCGGCGGAGCGGCGGGGGCCGCGGCGGGGCCGGGCTCCACCATGATCACGTCACCCAGCGCCAGCACATCCGACATGCGGCGCGGCGCATTGCCCAGGCGCACCGGCTGGATGCCCTGGCTCGGCAGCACGGGACGGGCCCAGGCCAAATCCTCCAGCAGGATAGTGCCGGTGCGCGGCTCGGCCGGCGCGCGGGAATGGGCGCGTTCGAACCAGCCGACGCGGGCGTCGCGGTCGCGCAGCTCGATCACCACGGCCTGGCGCCATTCGGGCAGCATGCCGGGCGGGCGGCCGAAGGCTTCCAGCGCGGGCAGCCATTCCGTCGCGCCATGGGCGCTTTTCGCCAGCGGACCACGCCAGCCGCCGCGACGGCGGTCGAAGGCGAGCAGGCCGTTGCGCAGTGCCACCTCGGTCGCCGCCTGGAGCGCGGGTTCGAGGCTGGTGCGGACGACGAGGCCGCCGCCCTGCGTCTGCTCCTGCCCGAAGCGGGAGATCAGCTCGCGCCGCACATCCTCGGTGAAGTGGCCGCCCACGGGCACCACCTCCGGCCGCCGGAAGGGGCGGGCCAGGATGGTCTCGGTGCGGGCGGCGCTGGCCTCCTCGGCCGTGATCGCGCGGTCCTCCAGCATGCGGTCCAGCACCCAGTTGCGGCGGATGCGGGCCTGCTCGGGGAAGCGCAGCGGGTTGTAATTGTTGGGGGCTTTGGGCAAGGCCGCGAGGAAGGCCATCTCGGAGGTGGTGAGCTCCTCCAGCGACTTGTTGAAATAGGCCTGGGCGGCGGCGGCCACGCCATAGGCCTGGGCGCCCAGGAAGATCTCGTTCAGGTAGATCTCGAGGATCCGTGACTTGGGCAGCGCGTTCTCGAGGCGCATCGCCAGCAGCGCCTCGCGCGCCTTGCGCAGCACCGTGCGGTCGCTGCCGACCAGCATGTTCTTGGCCACCTGCTGCGTGATGGTGGAGGCGCCGACCATGCGGCGGCCGCTGCCATATTGCTCGATGTTGGTGACCACGGCCCGCATCACCGCCACCGGGTCCACGCCGCGATGGCTCTCGAAATTCTGGTCCTCGGCGGAGATGAAGGCCTGTTGCAGGCGGCGGGGAATCGCCTCGATCGGCACGAAGACGCGGCGCTCGGCCGCGAGTTCGGCCATCAGGCGGCTGTCGCCCGCGTAGATGCGGCTCATCTGCTGCGGCGAGTAATCGGCCAGCCACCGGTAATCGGGCAACCCGGCCTCCAGGCTGCGGTACAGGCCATAGGCCGCGACGGCGCCGCCCAACGCCACGACCGCGGCCAGGATGAAGAGGCTGCGGATGAAGCCGCCGAACAGGCGGAAGGGTGGCCGCTTGGGTGGCGGCGGGGGCGCAAGCTTGTCCGGCCGCGGCGGGACGACCGGGGCCTCGATGGCGGGCGAAGGCGATTCCATGCCCGCCCTGTAGCACAAAATGTGAAACGAACGCGCGCCTTCTGCGCAAGGCGGGGATGCGGGGCGTTTTTGGGGCGCGCGAGAAAGGTGAAGGCCACCTAGCTTGCGGCGTAATCTTGCTGCTACACCACCCGCTTCAATCAGTGGCCCCGCGGGAGAACAACATGGCCTGGACCCGGCGCATTCTTGCCCTTCTGGGGGCGCTTTCCCTGGCCGTGCCAGCCGGGGCCCAGACGGCGCCCCAAACCCTGAACATGGCGGTGGGCGCCCCGGTCACCTCCCTCGACCCCCATTTCCATCAGCTCTCGCCCAATAATGCCGTCGCCAGCATGATCTTCGACCGGCTGATCAACACCGACGGCCAGGCGCGCATGCAGCCGGGCCTGGCCGAGAGCTGGACCGCCATCGCCCCCGATGTCTGGGAGTTCAAGCTGCGGCGTGGCGTGCGCTTCCACAACGGCAATGAGTTCACCGCCGAGGATGTGGTCTTCACCTTCCAGCGCGTGCCCAATGTGCCCAACAGCCCGTCGAGCTTCGCGGCCTTCGTCCGGCCCATCCGGGGCGTCGAGGTGGTGGACAGCCACACGCTGCGCATCACCACCAACGGCCCCTACCCCCTGCTGCCGCAGGACATGACCAACCTCTACATCCTCGACCGCGAGACGCATCAGGGCGTCACCACCGAGGATTTCAACGCCGGCCGCGCCGCCATCGGCACCGGGCCCTACCGCATGGTCAGCCACCGCATGGGCGACCGGATCGAGTTCGAGCGCAACGAGCAGTATTTCGGCGAGCGCGCGGCCTTCGCCCGCGTGAACTACCGCATGATCACCAATGACAGCGCGCGCACCGCCGCCCTGCTGGCGGGCGATGTGGAGTTCATCGACCAGGTGCCGACGGCCGACCTGACGCGCCTGCGTGGCGACCAGCGCCTCGCCATGAGCGAGGTGACGGGCCTACGGCTGATCTACCTCAGCTTCGACCACCACCGCGACGACGCCTCGCCCTTCGTGACCGATGCCGAGGGCCGGCCCATCCCGCGCAACCCGCTGCGCGACATCCGCGTGCGGCGCGCGCTCTCCATGGCGATTGACCGCCAGGCCATCGTGGACCGCGTGATGGAAGGGGCCGGCACGCCGACCGCGCAGTTCTTCCCGCCCGGCATCTTCTCCTTCATCGCCGATTTCCCGGCCCAGCGCCCGGACCCCGAGGGCGCCCGCCGCCTGCTGGCCGAGGCCGGCTTCCCGCAGGGCTTCCGCATCACCCTGCACGGCCCCAATGACCGCTACCCGAATGATGGCCGCGTGATCCAGGCGATCGGCCAGATGTGGACGCGCATCGGCGTGCGCACCGCGGTCGAGGCGCAGCCCTGGACGACCTTCGTGGCCCGCGCCGGCCGCGGCGAGTTCTCCGCCTTCCTGATCGGCTGGGGCTCCAACCCCGAGGGCTCGCATCCGCTGCGCAACCTGATCGCCACCCCCAATCGTGACCGCGGCTGGGGTGCGAGCAATCGCGGCCGCTACAGCAACCCGGCGATTGACGCCCAGCTGGAGGAGGCGCTGCGTGAGATCGACAATGCGCGGCGCGAGCAGCTGCTGATCGCCGCCCAGCGCGCCGCCTTCGAGGATGTCGCCATCGTGCCGCTCTATATCCAGACCAATATCTGGGCGATGCGGCGGAACCTGCAGCATGTCTCGCGCGCGGATGAGCTGACCCGCGCGCAGGATATCCGTCCCCGATGACCGTCTATCTGCTGCGGCGGATTTCCCAGTCCTTCCTCGTGCTCATCGCGATGAGCATGATCGTCTTCGTCGGCGTCTATGCCGTGGGCGACCCGGTGGAGATCCTGATCTCCCCCGATGCGGACCAGATGGAGCGGGAGCGTGCGATCCAGGCCCTCGGCCTTGATCTGCCGCTCTGGGAGCAGTACGGCGTCTTCGTCTGGCGCGCGCTGCACGGCGATCTGGGCCGCAGCTTCGTCTATAACGAGCCGGCGCTGCAGCTCATCCTGCAGAAGATGCCGGCGACGCTGGAGCTGGCCTTCGGCTCCATGTTCATCTCGGTGCTGATCGGCCTGCCGCTGGGCATGTATGCCGGCCTCAAGCCAGACAGCGTGGGCTCCAAGGCGATCATGGCCGGGAGCATCCTCGGTTTCTCGCTGCCCACCTTCTGGGTGGGGCTGATGCTCATCATGGTGTTTGCCGTGCAGCTTGGCTGGCTGCCCTCCACGGGGCGCGGGGACACGGCGTATTTCCTGGGGCTGCAATGGTCCTTCCTGACAGCGAACGGGCTTTCGCATCTGGTCATGCCGGCGATCAACCTCGCACTTTTCAAGATCAGCCTCGTCATCCGCCTCACGCGCTCCGGCGTGCGGGAGACGATGCTGATGGATTATGTGAAGTTCGCGCGCGCCAAGGGGCTTTCGCCGGCGCGCGTCACCTTCGTGCATGTGTTCAAGAACATCCTGATCCCCGTGGTGACGGTGGTGGGGCTTGAGCTCGGCTCCACCATTGCCTTCAGCGTGGTGACGGAAAGCGTCTTCGCCTGGCCGGGCATGGGCAAGCTGATCATCGACAGCATCAACGTGCTCGATCGCCCCGTGATCGTGGCCTACCTCATGATCATCGTGGTGATGTTCATCACCATCAACCTGATCGTGGACCTGCTCTATTCCGCCCTCGATCCGCGCGTCCGGCTGGAGGGCAAGGCATGAGCGACGTGACGCTGGCCGCGCCTGTGGCCGTCAAGGAAGAGACCCCCTTCCGCCGCTTCGTCTCGGAGTTCTTCGCCAGCAAGATCGCCGTCGGCGGGCTGGTGGTGTTCACCATCATCGCGCTGCTCGCGATCTTCGCGCCCTGGATCGCGCCGCAGAACCCCTATGACCTCGCGCAGCTCGACATCATGGATGGCCGACTTGAGCCGGGCGCCGTGGGAGGCTCGGGAATCACCCATTGGCTCGGCACGGATGACCAGGGGCGGGACATGCTCTCGGGCATCATCTACGGGCTGCGGATTTCGCTGACCGTGGGCGTCGGCTCCGCGCTGATCGCCTGTCTGGTCGGCGCCTCGCTCGGGCTGCTGGCCGCCTATGCGGGCGGGCGGACGGACAGCGTGATCATGCGGCTGGTGGACCTCCAGCTTTCCTTCCCGACCATCCTCGCCGCGCTGATGATCCTGGCCTTCCTGGGCAAGGGCATCATGAATGTCGTGATCGCGCTGGTGATCGTGGAATGGGCCTATTACGCGCGCACCGTCCGCGGCTCGGCCCTGGTGGAACGGCGGCGCGAATACATCGAGGCGGCGCAGTGCCTGGCGCTGCCGACCTCGCGCATCCTGTTCCGGCATCTGCTGCCCAATTGCCTGCCGCCGTTGATCGTGGTGGGCACGATCCAGATCGCGCGCGCCATCGCGCTGGAGGCGACGCTCTCCTTCCTCGGCCTCGGCGTGCCGATCACGGAGCCTTCGCTCGGGCTGCTGATCGCCAACGGGTACGAGTACATGCTGAGTGGGAAATACTGGATCAGCTTCTATCCGGGCATCGCGCTGCTGGTGACCATCGTGAGCATCAACCTGATGGGGGATCACCTGCGCGACGTGCTGAATCCCAGGCTGAAGAAATGATGGGACAGAGAGAAAAAAGGCCTCCGGCGGCCGGGGCCGGGGGCCCCGGACCCCTTCTTATCAAATGGGGTCTGGGGCCTGAGGCCCCAGCCGCCGGAGGCTCTTCGTTATGAGCGCGACCTTGGAAGTGCGGAACCTTCGCACGCATTTCTTCACCCGCGCCGGCGTCGTGAAAGCGGTGGACGGCGTGAGCTTCACGGTTGGCCGCGGCAAGGTCATGGGCCTAGTCGGGGAATCCGGCTCGGGCAAGACGGTGACGGGCTTTTCCATCATCGGCCTGGTGGATGCGCCGGGCCGCGTGGTGGAGGGCGAGATCCTCTACCAGGGGCGCAACCTTGCGAAGATCAGCGAGGAGGAGATGCGGCACCTGCGCGGCAACCGCATCGCCATGATCTTCCAGGACCCGATGATGACGCTGAACCCGGTGCTTCGGGTGGACACGCAGATGATCGAGACCGTCCTGGCGCATGAGAAGGTCAGCAAGGACGAGGCCCGCCAGCGCGCGCGCGATGCGCTGGGCATGGTCGGCATCCCCTCGCCCGATGAGCGGCTGAAATCCTATCCGCACCAGTTCTCGGGCGGCATGCGTCAGCGCGTGGCGATCGCGATCGCGCTGCTGCACCGGCCGGAACTCATCATCGCGGATGAGCCGACGACGGCGCTCGACGTGACGATCCAGGGGCAGATCCTGGCGGAGGTGCAGAAGCTCGCCGCCAATACCGGCACCAGCCTGATCTGGATCACGCATGACCTCTCCGTCGTGGCCGGCCTCGCGGACGACATCGCGGTGATGTATGCGGGCCGCGTGGTCGAGGACGGCCCGGTCTCCGAGGTGCTGGACCGGCCGCTGCACCCCTACACGCATGGGCTGATCGGCTCGGTCCCCAGCCGCAACAAGCGGGGCGAGCCGCTGCGACAGATTCCCGGCATGACGCCCTCCTTGCTCAAGCTGCCGGCGGGCTGCGCCTTCCGCACCCGCTGCCCGCGCGCCGACGAGGCCTGCCTCGCGGAACAGACGCTGGAGGAGTTGCTGCCCGGACGCCACGCGCGCTGCGTGCATCCGCATCGGGATGAGGTGCCGGCATGAGCGAGCAGCCCATCATCGAATTGCGCGGCATCACCAAGCGCTTCGAGAAGAAGCTCGACTTCGCCGGCAAGATCGCGAAGCGCCTGGGGGCGCCCATCCGCGAGGAAATCGTGCATGCCGTGGATGGCGTGAACCTCTCCATCCGGAAGGGCGAGGTTGTGGGGCTCGTGGGCGAGTCCGGCTGCGGGAAATCCACGCTGGGCCGCGTCGTCGCCAGCATCATGCCGCCTTCGGAAGGCACGGTGCTGTGGCGCGGCACGGATGTGAATGCGCTGACGGGTGCCGCGAAGAAGGAAGCGCAGCTCCGGGCACAGATGATCTTCCAGGACCCCTACGCCTCGCTCAATCCGCGCATGAAGGTGCAGGACATCGTGGGCGAGGCGCCGCTGGTGCACGGCATCACCACGCGCGGCGGCTTCGACGCATATGTGGATGAGCAGATCCGCCGCGCCGGTCTCGATCCCGCCTTCAAGAAGCGCTACCCGCACCAGTTCTCGGGCGGGCAGCGGCAGCGCATCGGCATCGCCCGCGCGCTGGCCGTGAAGCCGGAATTCCTGGTCTGCGACGAGGCGGTGGCGGCACTCGACGTGTCCATCCAGGCGCAGATCCTGAACCTCTTCATGCAGCTGCGTTCGGAGCTCGATCTCACCTACCTCTTCATCAGCCATGACCTCGGCGTGGTGGAGCATCTGAGCGACCGCGTGGTGATCATGTATCTCGGTCGCGTGGTCGAGCAGGCGCCGAGCGAGGAGGTCTTCGCCCGGCCGAACCACCCCTACACCTCCTCGCTCCTCTCCTCCGTGCCGCGGATCGAGGCGCGGAAGCGGGCCTTCGCGGTGGTGCAGGGCGAAATCCCCTCGCCGCTCAACCCGCCGAGCGGCTGCCACTTCCACCCGCGCTGCCCCCACGCCATGGAGCGCTGCAAGGTGGAGGTGCCGAAGCTGCGGGAGATCGCGCCCGGGCATTTCTCGGCCTGCCATCTGAACGGGTGAGATGCGGCGGCGACTGGCCCTGCTTGGCATGCTCGCCGGCTGCGCCACGCCGCCACCACCACCCCCGGAGGACCCGTTGATCCCGCCCTATTTTGCGCAATGGGAATCGCCGGAGCTGGTCGGCGAATTCCTCGATGGAAGAGACCCCGCGACCGACCCCCGCTGGGCCGAATCCGGCGCCGCCGACATCGCCGAGTATGCCCGCTGGGCCGAGCATCTCTGCGGCATGGCCTGCCTGAAAATGGCCATGGCCGCGGGCGGCGAACGCCACACCATCCATGACCTGCGCCGCGGCGTGCAACCGCTGGGCGGCTATGTGGAGCAGCCCGATGGCTTCATCCGCGGCCTGATCTATGCGGGCGCCGTGCGCTGGCTGAATGCGCGCGGGATCGCCGCGCGCATCGTGCTGGACGAGCCCATGCCCAGCCTGGCCGCCGGTGAATTCTACATCGCCTCGGTCCATGCCGGCATCCGCACGCCGGAGGTGGAGCCGCCCCGCCGCGGCGGCCACCTGGTGCTGGTCTTCGGCACGGATGAGGCCGGGCACTGGCGCTTCCACAACCCCTCCGGCATTGGTGCGGCGCAGCAACGCGATGTGCGCCTTTCGCCCGAGGCCTTCTCGCGCTTTCACGCGGATCGGGGCATCCTCATCCCGTTGTGAACCGCACCTCCGCCAACAGGGTTTCAGATAGGGCGCTCATCCTGGGCACGGCGCTGACCCAGACCATCGGCTGGGGCACGCTCTTCATCCCCTTCGCGCTGATGGTGCAGCCCATGGAGGCCGCCCTCGGCTGGAGCCGAGCGGAGATCAACGGCGCCTTCACCCTGGGCATCCTCATCTCGGGCGTGCTGGCCATTCCGGTCGGCCGCTGGGTGGACCGGCATGGCGGCCAGGCGCCGCTCGCCTGGGGCAGCGTGCTGGGCAGCGCGATGCTGGCCACCTGGGCGCTGACGGATCAGCTCTGGCTCTTCTACCTGGTCTGGATCGGCCTCGGCGTCGCGCATGCGACGGCGCTCTGGGGGCCGGCCATGGCGGTGGTGGTGGCCCTCTCCCGGCAGCCCATGCGGGTGATCACCGCCATCACCTTCGTCACGGGTTTCGCCGGCACCATCTTCGTGCCGCTGGTGGCCGGGCTGATCGCGGGCTGCGGCTGGCGCGGCGCGCTCTGGATTCTCGCCGTGGTGCAATTGCTGCCGGCCGCCACCGCCTGGTGGCAATTCGCCGGCACACCGCCGCGCACCACCCACGAGGCGCGGGACAGCGACGCGGCCTATCGCCGCACGCTGCGCCGCCCGGCCTTCTGGGGCCTGGCGCTGTGCTTCGCCGCGCACGCCTTCATCGGGGTGGCGCTCGGTGCGCATCTGGTGCCGCTGCTGCGCGAGGCCGGGTTGCCGGAGGCGAGCGTCATCCTGCTGGTGGCATTGCACGGGCCCTTGCAGGTGGCGGCGCGGGGTGGGCTCTACCTCGCCGGCTCCCGCGCCTCGACGCGCTGGGTGGGCATGGGGGCGATGCTGCTGCTGCCCATCGCCCTGCTCTGGCTGGGCGGGGCGCCGCCGGCCTTCCTCTGGCTGCTGCCCTTCGTCTTCTGCTGGGCGGTGGCGGATGGCTTGCTCACCATCGTCCGCGCCGCCGGCACCGCCGAGATCTTGGGGCGCGAGGGCTATGGCGCGGTCACGGGCGCGCTCAGTCTCATCGCCGTGCTGCCGCGCACCTTGGGGCCGATCACGGTGGCACTCATCTGGCAGGCCGATGGCGGATATGGCAGCGTCCCCTGGATCCTGGCGGCCGTGGGTTTCCTGGGTGCGGCGAGTTTTCTCCTCGCCTTGAGGGACAAGGGTTGATGCGCGCCTTTCTCATCCTGCTGCTGACGATGGGTTCAGCCCTGGGCCAGACCATCACCCTCCCGGGTGAGGCACGCTTCGGCGATGACCGGCGCGCCGTGCGCTTCACCTTCCTCTGCTCGGCCAATGCCGGACCGCAGGTGACCGGCGTGCTGGGCGTGGAACTCGCCCTGCCGCGGCACGAAACGCTGCGCGGCCAGTTCGATTTCGATGCCTTCGAGGGGCCGGACGCCCGGGCCGGGCGGCGGACGCGACTGGAAAGCCAGACGGGCGGTGCCGCCGCCCAGATGCAGGCCGCGGTCAGCGGCTCCATCGGCGTGGACGAGGATGCGCCCTTCGTCTTCGGCCTCCATGCCGCACGGCGAGGCGAGGTGGCGAGGCTCAGCGAGCTCTCCCGCCTGCTGGCGCCGCTGACGCTGGGTGCTGCGCAGCTCAGCTGGACCCAATGGCAGCCACGCGGCCAGCCGATCGAGGCGCGGCTGGCCGTCTCCGCAGCGGAGGCCGCCCGGCTGCGGCCCTTGCTCAGCCCCTGCTTCCCGCGCTGAGGCTGGCCGGTCCCCTCTCAGCGCGCCGCGGTGCGGCGGATCGGCGTGCCAGGGAAGTTCTGGTTGAACTGCGCCTGGCGGGCGGCGCGGGCCGCACGGTCGGCGGTGGAACCAGAACCCTGGGCGGCCTGCATCCGCTGCATGCTCGAGAAGTCCTGCGGCAGGTTCCAGGACTGGCCGTACATCACGCCGTTGGAGGAGATGCCCTGCGCGGAGGCGCTGCTCGGAAAGATCGCGGAAGCAGCGCCCGCGAAGCCGGCGATCAGCAGGGCGGCGGTGGCGATGGTGATGCGGCGCATGGGATGATCTCCTCTCGATGGCGGGGGCAACCCCCGCCGGTGAGAGAAGAATTAGCGCGTCACTCTCGATAGGTATGAGAGCGGAAAATCAATCATAACGATAGGCAGAGCCGATTATAGGGCGTTGGTCCAATCGGCCGGCACGAAGCGGAAGCCCTCGCCCATGCGCTGGACGAAGCCATTCGCTGGGAAGGGGAAATGATAGGCCGTCATGCGCGCCCGCTCGCCCGCGATGCGGTTGAACACGGCGAGGCGGCTGGCCGTGGCGGTCGGGCCATCAATGTCGAAGACGCTGGTCCAGCCAGGGTTGCGCAGGAAGATCTCGGGGCGGGAGGCGGTATCGGCGGTGACGAAGAGCTGGTCCGCGCCGTCGGCCACGTGAAAGATCGTGTGGCCCGGCGTGTGACCATAGGCCGCGACCGCGCGCACGCCCGGCAGGATCTCCGCCCCCGCGGCGAAGCGCTCGACCTTGCCCTGGTAGGGGCCGAACCGGCGGGGGACATTGGCGAAGGTGCCGCGCTGGAATTCCGGCACGCGGCCGCTGTTCGAGGAATCCGCCCAGAAGGCCCACTCGACCTCGGGGACGAAGACCTGCGCGTTGGGGAAGACCGCCACATTCTCGGCGGTGGTCAGCCCTGTGATGTGGTCACCATGGAAATGGCTGACCAGAATGCGCGTGACCCGCGCCGGATCAATCCCGGCGGCGGCCAGGTTCTCGCGCATGCGGCCGGCGGTCGGCGCCAATTGGCCGCCCGTGCCACTGTCGAACATGGTCAGCCCCGCCGGCGTCTCCAGGAAGGTGACGATGAAGGGGTTGTCCAGCCGCGCGGTGGAGAGCATCGCATCGCGCAGCGCGCCCTCGACCGCCGCCTGGTCGGCATTCACGATCCAGCCCCGGCCGGGGTTCTGGCGCGGCGCGAAGCCGTCCCAGACGGTGGTGGCGACGAAGCTGCCGACGCGGAAGCGATAGAAGCCGGGTGCCTGGGCCGGAGCCGGGACCGCGGCGGGCGCAGTTTGCGCCTGGGCCCGGCCGATCAGCGCGGGTGCGGCCAGGATGGCGCCGGTGGCGGCGAGAAGGTTGCGGCGTTCTGTCATGACGTGGTTCCTCAAGAGGTGTCAGCCAAAATGCCGGCCTTCGTGCCGGCCGGGTGGGGGTCAGACCGCGCTCGACCAATCCGCCGGCACGAAGATGAAGCCCGGCGCGCCCGCCGTGACATGGCGCGCGAAGAAGCCGTTCGCCGGGAAGGGGAAGTGGTAGCCGGTGACGCGGATGCGGTCCGTCGCCACCATGTCCAGGATACGGCGGCGACCGGTGGAAGCGGCCTCGCCGTCGAAGTCGAAGATGATCTGCCAGTCGGGGCGGCGCGCCATGATTTCGGGGCGGTTCAGCGTATCGGCCAGGAAGATCATCTGATCCGCGCCGTCGCTGATGCGGTAGATGGTGTGGCCCGGCGTGTGGCCATAGGCGGCGATGGAGGTGATGCCCGGCACCACCTCGCCGCCCGGCGTGATCTGCCGGACGCGACCCTGATAGGGCGCGAAGCGGCGCGCGGCATTGGCAAAGGTCGGCCGCTGGCCTTCGGGGCTGCGCGTCGTGTTGCCCTCATCCGACCACCAGGCCCATTCCGGGGCGGGGACGATGATCTCCGCGTTCGGGAAGGCGCGGCCGTTTTCGGCGTTGAGCAGGCCGTTGATGTGGTCGCCGTGGAAATGGCTGTGGATCACATGCGTGACGCGGGCGGGATCAATGCCGGCGGCGGCCATGTTCGCGATCATGCGGCCATTTGTGGCATTGGCCGCGGTGACGCCATTGCCGGCGTCGAAGACCACCAGCGTATCGCCGCGCTGCGCGAAGGTGATGGTGAAGTTGATGGTGAGCGAGTCGCCCGGCATGAAGCTCTCGGCCAGTACGGCCTGGACGTCGGCGAGCGGCGCATTGCGCACGAATCCTTCGAGCGGGCGGCGGAAGAAGCCGTCATGCACGGTGGTGACGAGCCAACCGCCGACGCGGAAGCGGTAGAAGCCGGGGGCCTGCGCGGCAGGTGCGGCGGCGGCGGCCTGCTGGGCGGCGGCGGGCAGGGCCAGGGCCGAGGCAAACGCGGCGGAGCCGGCAAACAGGGTGCGGCGGTTGGACGTCAGCATTTGGTTGTCTCCCAGGAATGAATCGTTAGATAAATTCTCAGCGCGCAAATACAACCACGCTCTCCAAATGCGGCGACCACAGGAACTGGTCCACCGGCGTGGCGGAGACCAGGCCAAAGCCCGCCTCGCGCAGCACCGCCGCATCCCGCCCCAGCGCCGCCGGGCTGCAGGAGACGTAGATTAGGTGCGGGAGCGTGCTGCGCGCGATCTGCGCCACCTGCTCGGCGGCGCCGGCGAAGGGCGGATCGAGCACCACCACCGCGAAGTTCTTGAGCTCGGCCGGCAGCAGCGGCTGGCGCACCAGGTCCCGCCGCTGCGGCTGTACGCGTGAGGCCTGGGCCGCATTGACCGCGAGGCGCAGCGCCTCGGCCGCCGCCGGATCGCCCTCAAAGGCCTGGACCACGTGGTTGGCGGCCAGCGGGAAGGAGAGCGTGCCGATGCCGGCATAGAGATCGGCGATGCGCGCGCGGGGCGACATCTTGCGCGGCAACCCGGCCATGACGGCGGCGATGATCGCGGCCTCACCCTCTACACTCGCTTGCAGGAAGGCGCCGGGCGGTGGCGAGACGGTGATGCCAGAGAGGCTGTGCCGCACCGGCTTCACCTGCGCGGCGACCTCGGACGGCGCGCCCTTGCCGGCCCAGGCGATGCGCGGGATGCCGGCGCGCGTGGCGAATTCGGCCAGCATCTTGCGGTCGGCCATGGTGAGCGGCGCATCGGTGCGCAGCAGGATGTCCGGCCCGGAATCCAGCATGTTGATGATGGCGGAGCCGAGCCGCTTCAGCGCGTTCAGCCCGCGCAGCGCGTCCTGAAGTGCGGGCAGGAGTGCCACCAGCGCCGGCAGCAGCACATGGCATTCGCGCATCGGCACCAGATGGGTGGCGCCGCGTTCGTGGAAGCCGATCTCGACGCGGCCATCGGTGAGGCGTTCGAGCCCGAGATCGGCGCGCTGGCGCACCGCACGCGGGGTGGCCACCATCGGCGCCACGGCGGCATCGGCATAGCCGGCGCGCGAAAGCGCCTCGGCCAGGCGGGAGCGCTTCCATTCGGCGTAGGGCGCATCCGCCCAATGCTGCAGCGAGCAGCCGCCGCAAATGGTGAAGTGCCGGCACGGGGCCTCGACGCGATCCGCGCTGGGCGTGAGAACGCTTTCCAGCACCGCGCGATCCTTGCCAGTCACACGCGCCGCAACGCGCTCCCCCGGCAAGGTGAACGACACGAAGGCCGACGCGCCCTCGGGCAGCGCCGCGATGCCATCCCCCGCCGCCCCCATCTGCGTGACCGTCAATTCAACCATCGAGCCGGGCACACCTTTTCAGAAGAAGCGAAATGCCAGACGGCGCACCCGCCGGAGCCCTCATGTGGCTTTGCCGCATGAGGATGAACCGAACGCGAAGGATCGGCACCAAACCGGGGCCCCCGCAAAAATGCCGAAGGCGTTTTTGCGGGGATCAGCCGAAGGCATTCAATCCGGTGATGGCGCGGCCGAGGATCAGCGCATGGACGTCATGCGTGCCCTCATAGGTGTTCACCGTCTCGAGGTTCATGACGTGGCGGATGACGTGATACTCGTCCACGATGCCGTTGCCGCCATGCATGTCGCGGCTGACGCGGGCGATGTCGAGCGCCTTGCCGCAATTGTTGCGCTTGATGAGGCTGATCATCTCGGGCGCGGCCTTGCCCTCGTCAAACAGGCGGCCCACGCGCAGCGCGGCCTGCAGGCCGAGGGTGATCTCGGTCTCCATATCGGCCAGCTTCTTCTGGATCAGCTGCGTCTGCGCCAGCGGCTTGCCGAACATCTTGCGGTTCAGCGTGTAGTCGCGCGCGGCGTGCATGCAGAACTCGGCGGCCCCCAGCACGCCCCAGGCGATGCCGTAGCGCGCGCGGTTGAGGCAGGAGAAGGGGCCGGCCAGGGAGCGCACGCCCGGCAGGCGGTTCTCATCGGGGACGAAGACCTCATCCATCATGATCATGCCGGTGATGGAGGGGCGGAGGCTGAACTTGCCCTCGATCTTCGGCGTGGTCAGGCCCTTCATGCCGCGCTCGAGCAGGAAGCCGCCCAGCGTGCCCTCGTCATCCTTGGCCCAGACCAGGCAGACATCGGAGATGGGCGAGTTGGTGATCCAGGTCTTGGAGCCGGAGACGAGCCAGCCGCCATCCACCTTCTTCGCGCGGGTGCGCATGGAGGAGGGGTCGGAGCCGGCATCGGGCTCGGTCAGGCCGAAGCAGCCGACCCATTCGCCGGTGCGCAGCTTCGGCAGAAACTTCTGCTTCTGCGCCTCGGAGCCATAGGCGTGGATCGGGAACATCACGAGCGAGGACTGGACGGAGAAGGCGGAGCGATAGCCGCTGTCCACGCGCTCCACTTCGCGCGCCATCAGGCCGTAGGCGACGTAGCTGACGCCGGCGCAGCCATAGCCTTCGAGGGTGGCGCCCAGAAAGCCCTGCTCGCCGAAGGCGTTCATGATGGAGCGGTCGAAGGTCTCGTGCCGGTTGGCCATCAGCACGCCGGGCATCAGGCGGTCCTGGCAGAAGGCGCGGGCCGCGTCGCGGATCATCCGCTCGTCTTCGGTGAGCTGCTCATCCAGCAGGAAGGCGTCATCCCACTGGAAGGGCGCGGGCTTGGAGGATTTGATGGCGGGGGCGACGACGTTCATGAGCTTCTTCCTTCCGGCGGTGCTGGCGCGCTGGCTTTAACACGCTTGACTTGGGCAGGGCCATGCTGCTCGCAAGCCCTTAATCCAACGGCGGCAGGCTCCGGAAATAGGCGAAAAGATCGGCGATGTCCTGATCCGTCATCGCGGCCCAGACCCGCCCGCGCCCCATGGGTGGCATGAGGCGTCGCCCATCGCCGCCGATCTCCTCCCGCAGGGCCCGGGTGAATTGCGCAAGCGTCCAGTTGCCGATGCCGGTGGTGGTGCTGGGCGTCAGGTTCCGGGCGACGACCGTGCCCCAGGGCCCTGTGAAGGAAAGGCCCTGCGCGCCCTCACGCCCCGGGAGGAGCCGCATATCCGGCCCGCGGCCCGAATGGCAGTCGAGGCAATGGGCGACCGGCCCGGACAGATAGGCGCCGCGGGCTACCGGGTTGTCGGCGGGTGGCGGCACATGGGCCACGACCGGGTGGGCCGGAACCGGGAAGGGATAGCTGGAGCGGCCCTGTACGGCGTTGCGCACCGGCAGCACGCTGCGCAGATAGGCGGCCATCGCGGCGACATCGGCATCCGAAAGGCGCTGGTAGAAATCCACCGGCATGGGCCAACCGATGTTGGAGCCGTCAGGCCGCTTGCCCTCGCGGATGGCGCGGATGATCTGGGCCTCGGTCCAGGTGCCGATGCCGGTTTCGCGGTCGGGCGTGATGTTGGGAACGACGGCCCGCAGGGGGCCTTCCTGCATCACCCAGCCGCCGGCCAAGCCATGCCCGGCGATGGGCTGTCCATCCGGGCCGCGGCTCGCGTGGCAATTGGCGCAATGGCCTGTGACCTCAACCAGGTAGCGGCCACGCTCGAGTGGGTTTGGGGGCGGCTGGGGTTGCGCCGCAGCGGTGGCGGCACAAAGCCAGACAAGGCTGACCAGCATCCACCGCATCTTCAACCTTCCGTCATATCGCTTGCGGAAGGTTAAAAAAGCCGGCGCGATCCGTGCAAGCAAAAGCCGCTTCAGGCGGCGGCTTCGGTGTCCTCGCCGACGGGGGTGCTGGCTTCGGCCGGCGTCTCGGCGGCCATATCGGCGGGTGTCGCCTCGCTGGCCGGCCGCTTCGGCCGCGGAATCGGGATCAGCATGAAGGCGGGGATGCTGTCACCGAAGCCGCGCACGGCCGGGCCCATGTCGTCGCGATCGCGCGCGCGCGGGGCGTCGTCGCGGTCGCGCGCGCGGGGCGCGTCGTCGCGGTCACGCGCGCGAGGCATGTCGTCGCGGTCACGTGCGCGGGGCGTTTCGTCGCGGCGGAATTCCTCGCGCGGTGGGCGGGGCTCGCCACGGCGCGGGCGCTCCTCGCGGCGGGGACGGTCCTCGGCGGCGCGGGGCGCCACCTCTTCCGAGGGCGCCGCCTCCACGGCATCGCGGCGCGGAGCACGGCCCCGGCCCTCACCCCGGCCCTCGCTGCGGCCGCCACGGTCACGGCCGCCACGGCTGGGCTCAGGCCGGCCGCCCGGGCGGGCGCCACCACGGCCACGCCGGCGCGTTGCCGCCTCGGCGATCTCGGCCTCGGTCACGACATCCAGGCCCTCGACCTCCATGCGCGGAATGGCCGCACCGGTCAGCTTCTCGATGGCCTGGACCAGCTTGCCGTCATCGGCGGTCGCGATGGTGTAGGCGTGGCCCTCGCGCCCCGCGCGGCCGGTGCGGCCGATGCGGTGGACGTAATCCTCGGAGTGGAAGGGCACGTCGAAGTTGAAGACGTGCGACAGGCCGCCGATGTCGAGGCCGCGCGCGGCCACGTCCGAGCAGACCAGCAGCCGGATCTCATTGGCCTTGAAGGCGTTGAGCGTCGCGAAGCGGGCGGACTGGTCCATGTCGCCATGCAGAGCGCCGACCGAGAAGCCGTGCCGCTTGAGCGACTTGTAGAGGATGTCCACCTCGATCTTGCGGTTGCAGAAGATCAGCGCGTTCTGCACCTGCTCGCGCCGGATCAGCTGGCGCAGCGCCTCGCGCTTGTCGCGATCCTGCACGTAGAGCACGCCGGTGGTGATCGTCGTCGCGACCGTCGCGGGGCGGGAAACGGTGATGGTCTTGGGGTTGCTCAGGAAGGCTTCGCTCAGGCGGCGGATCTCGGGCGCCATCGTGGCCGAGAAGAACAGCGTCTGGCGCAGCTTGGGTATGATCTGCACGATGCGCTCGACATCGGGGATGAAGCCCATGTCCAGCATGCGGTCGGCTTCGTCGATCACCAGCAGCTTGCAATCGGCCATCAGGATGCGGCCGCGATCGAACAGGTCGAGCAGGCGGCCGGGCGTCGCGATCAGCACGTCCACGCCTTTTTCCAGCACGTCGCGCTGGTCGTTCATGCTTTCGCCGCCGATGAGCAGCGCGTGGTTCAGGTTGAGATACTTGCCGTATTTCACGAACTGCTCGGCCACCTGAAGGGCGAGCTCACGCGTCGGCTCCAGGATCAGGCTTCGCGGCATGCGCGCCTTGGCCCGGCTGCCCGAGAGGATGTCCATCATCGGCAAAGTGAAGCTGGCGGTCTTGCCGGTGCCGGTCTGCGCGCAGCCCATCACGTCGCGGCCCATCAGCACGATGGGGATCGCCTGTTCCTGGATCGGCGTGGGGTGGATGTAGCCGCTTTCGGTGACGGCCTTGAGCAGTTCGTCTGAGAGACCGAGATCGGCGAAGGTGGTGCGCGGCAGCGCGGCCTCTTCCGGGGCGGCGTCCTCGGCTTCGGCCACGATGGCGGGCTCGGCAGAAGCTTCCATCACAGGAGCCTCCGTCGCAGCGGCTTCGGCGGTGATGACGGCGGGGGAAGCCGCCGCGTCAACAGGGGGCGAAGCGGGGACAACAGCCGCATCAGCGGCGGGAAGGCTCGTTCCGGGCGTGTCGTTCGCCACGGTGGCGTTCGGGGTGGTCTCGTTCAAAATGGGGCATCCTGGCCAAAGGGGGCCCGCGCGAAAGGCGCAGGGCCGCTCGGGCGGACCTGCCGCCCTCTTCATCAACGCGCCGGATATGCGCCCGAAACGGGCAGCTTGCAACCGGAAACGGGCGATTGCGCCCGCTGGCTGCGCGATTTATGCCCGCCGGATGGCGATTCCCCTGCTTTTGCTGCCCGGACTTCTCTGCGACGCGCGCCTCTGGCGTGATTGTCTGCCTGCCGGCGCCACGCCCCGCATCGCCGACCTGACGCAGGATGACAGCATCCCCGCCATGGCGCGCCGCGCGCTGGCGCTGGTGGCGGATGCACCGCATTTCGCCGTCGCCGGCCTGTCCATGGGCGGCTATGTCGCGCTGGAGGTTTGGCGCCAGGCCGGGCCGCGCGTCTCGCACCTGGCGCTGCTCGACACCTCCGCCCGCCCCGACACGCCGGAGCAGACGCAGCGCCGGCTCGACCTCATCGCGCTGTCCGGCCGGGGTGCCTTCAAGGGTGTGACGCCGCGCCTGCTGCCGATGCTGCTGCACCCCTCACGGCTTGACGGCCCGCTCGCCGCCGAGGTGATGGAGATGGCCGAGCGCGTTGGCGTGGAGGGCTTTCTCCGGCAGCAGCGCGCCATCATGGGGCGGCCGGACTCCCGGGGGGACCTGCCCCGCATCGGCATTCCCACCCTCGTCGGCTGTGGCGCCCAGGATGCGCTGACGCCGCCCGCGCTGCATGACGAGATGACGGCGCTGATCCCCGGCGCGCGGCAGGTGAGCTTCGCCGGCTGCGGCCATCTGCCGACGATGGAGGCGCCCGGGCCGGTGCAGGCGGCGCTGGAGGATTGGCTCAGCCCGCTACGCAGCGCGTGACATTGGGCTGATCCCGCGCGCGGATGGCGGTGGTGCCCGGCGGGCATGGCGCCTGGGCACGGCTGGGCGGCGGCAGCCCCTGATCCCAATCACGCACCGCGGGGTCATCACCCAGCCAGCCGGTGCCGGCCGCGCCGATGCCGGGGCCCCGCGTGCAGCGCCCGCGCCCCTGCGGCGTGCCGCCATGCGGACAGAGGAAGGCTCGCGCGGAAGCCAGCGCCGCCGCGCTGGCGCGGGGGCTGCGCGGCTGGGAGACGGCACGCGATTCCACCACCCGGCCCGCGCCGCGCGTCTCCTGCCGCGGGCCGACGGAATTGCGCGGCAGGTCCTGCGCCACGGCGGCACCGCACCAGGTCAGCGCGAGGAGGACGGCAAGGATGCGCATATTCTCCCCATCCTAGACCGTGATCGGCCTTTGCGGGATCAGGCCCTAGGCTCGTCCGTGATTCATCGTTCGGCGCTTCTGCGCGGCGGACCCCGCGATGCAGGATCACGCAACTCGCGTCCGGGTTGCATGCACCGCATGGCAGCGCCATCCTTCGCGAATGTCCATCGCGCCCGCCGAGATCTCGCTGCTGGAAGCCTGCAAGCCGCAGAGCGGGTGTGGCCCCCTCAGTGAGTCCCGTGCCTGCCCTGCGTCCGCTCCTTCCCGCCTGCGCCGGACGACGGCGCTGGATTGATGCGGGCGCTCCTCCTCCTGCTCGGCAGCCTGGTGCTGGCGGTGCCGGCGGTGGCGCAACAGCAGCAGCCGAGCAATGCCTGCCGCATGGCGTGCCGCGTCGGCCCGGGCGCCGCCTCCCCGGAGCAACGGCAATGCCTCGGGCAATGCATGGCAGGCCAGCCGATCAGCCGCGACGGGCCAGGCCAGGCGCGCCCCTCCGGCGCGCAGGCGGCCACGCCCCCATCCGTGGCCCCGCTGCCGCAACCCACGCCCCAACAGCGGCAGCAACAGCAACACTCGCAGCAGCGCAGCCGCGGCGCGGCGCCGCCTGCCGCCGGCGCGCAGGCCGCAAGCCTGGCCCCGCCACCGCAGAGGCCCGGCGCGACCTATGGCGCCTTCTACATCGGCATTCCCCCCAGCACGAGCTACGGCGTCTCCGTCGCGCAGCGGGACCGCACGCAGGCGCATCGCATGGCTGAAATCTCCTGCCGCGGGCGGGGCGGCAATTGCGCGCTGCAGACGGAGTTCAGCGATGTCTGCGTCGCGGTGATGGAGGGCGTGCGCCGCTCACCCAGCGCCTTCTTCATGACGAGTGACCCGAGCACCTACATCGTCCGCGCCGTCACCCTCGGCAACGCCAACAATCCGGCCGACGCCGAGCGCAACGCGCGCGATGCCTGCACCCTGCGCGAACGCGGCCGGCTTACCTGCCGCATCGTCCATGCGGAGTGCGGCGCGCGCTGATGCGCGCCCGTCAGCGCCGCGCCGAGCGCACCAGCTCCGCCAGTTCGCGGTTGAAGCGCGGCGCATCTTCCCAGAAGGGCGCATGGCCGATGAAGGGATATTCGCTGAGGCGCGAACCCGGAATGAGCGAGGCCGTGTGCCGCGCCATCGTGATATCCGAGACCTTGTCCAGCACGCCATGGGTGACGAGCACGGGCACATCCACCGTGCGCAGCCGCTGCTCGAAGGTGATGGGCCGGCCGCCCAGGCCGATCCGCACGTGGCGCGGCACCATCATGTTGAAGGAGAGCATGACCTCGAAGTCATTGGCACTCGGCTGCACTTCGAAGCAATCGCGCAGGAAGGCGATGGTGGCGGCGATGGCGGTGGCCGGGTCCGGGCTGCCCATCGGGCCCAGATGGCGCAGCGCGCGGCCATAGCGCGAGGTGTCCGAAGTCGAGGATGTGGCGGCGACCCAGTTCATCGCGCCGATCGCGCCCGTGCCGTATTCGCTCACGTAGTCGCCCATCAGCCGTCCGGCATAGGACCAGCCGACCAAAGTGGGCCGCGCCAGCTGCAGTTGGTCGATGGTGGCCTTCACGTCATCGGCCCAGAGCTTGTTGGGGCGGTAATGCTCGTTGCCGACGGGCTTGTCGCTCATGCCATGGCCGCGCAGGTCGAGCGCCACCATGCGGAACTCACGCGCCAGCGCCGCATCGCGCGTCTGGCGGTCCCAGCAGAGGGCGGCCTGGGCATAGCCGTGCAGGAAGAGGATCGCGGGGCCCTGCGGGTTGCCATACTCATAGGCGGCTAGCGTCAGGCCATCCGGCGTGCGGATGGCGTGCGGCTTGTAAGGCAGGGCGGGGCCGGCGGGTGCGGCCGCGGGCGCGGGCGCGGCGGGCGCCTGGGCGAGCGTGACACCGCCCGGCAGCGCGGCGGCGGCGGCGAGGCCGGCGGCGAGGGTGTTGCGGCGACTGGTCATGCGTTTTCTCCCTGATTTGCGGGGAGGCTAGCGCTTCTGGCTCCGCGGATCGAGAGCGTCCCGGAGGCCATCGCCCACGAGGTTGAAGGCCAGCACAACCAGGAAGATCGCGAGCCCCGGGAAGATGGCGAGCCAGGGCGCGCTCTCGATGAAGCGCTGCGCCGAATTGAGCATGCTCCCCCAGGACGGATTGGGCGGCTGCTGGCCGAGGCCGAGGAAGCTGAGCGAGGCTTCGGCGATGATCGCCTCTGCGATGGCCAGCGTCGCCTGCACCAGCAAGGGCGGTAGGATATTGGGCAGCACATGCATGAGGCCGATGCGCCACGGCGGATTGCCCATGGCGCGCGCCGCCTCAACCCAATCCGTGCTGCGCGCATCCAGCGCCATGCCGCGCGCGAGCCGCACGAAGATGGGCGAGGCGGAGATGGCGATGGCGAGCATCGCATTCTCGAGCGCGGGGCCCAGGAAGGCGGCGAGCGCGATGGCAAGGATCAGGAAGGGGATGGAGAGCATGGCATCGGCGACGCGGCTGATCACCATGTCCATCCACTTGCCGCCGAGGCCCGCCAGCAGCCCTATCGGCACGCCGATCAGCGCGGCACCACCGACGGCGATGACGCCCGCCATCAGGCTCGCGCGCGCACCGTGCAGCACGCGGCTCAGCACGTCGCGGCCATTTTCGTCGGTACCGAAGGGATGCGTCCAGGAGGGTGGCTGGCGCAGGCGGGACCAGCTGGTCTCCAGCGGGTCAAAGGGTGCGATCCAGGGGGCCAGCGCCGCGGCGAGCACGAAGATGACGACGATGACCAGGCCGAACATGGCGAGCTTGTGCTGCGCGAAGCGCCGCAGCGCGCGGCGGCCGGGGCTCTCGCCCGTCTCGATGGCGGCCTGTCCGGCGGTGGTGCTCATGCCGTGCGCAGCCTGGGGTTGATGGCCATGTAGAGCATGTCCGCGATCAGGCTGAGCGTGACGAAGATCAGGGCCGTCGCCATCACCACGCCCTGCACCACGGGGTAGTCGCGGTTGAAGACGGCATCCACGACGAGCTTGCCGAAGCCGGGGATGGAGAAGATCTGCTCGGTCAGCACCGCGCCCGCCAGCAGCCGGCCGAACTCGATGGTGCCGAGTGTCACCACGGGGATCAGCGCGTTGCGCAGCGCATGCTTGCCGACGACGAATGTCTCGGAGAGGCCCTTGGCCCGCGCGGTGCGGACATAATCCTGGCTGAGCGCACCCAGCATGGCGGCGCGGGTGTGGCGCATCAGCACGGAAGCGACGCCGGTGCCGAGCACGAAGGCCGGCATGATCGTCGTCTCCAGGCTCATCAGCGGGTCTTCCCAGAGGGGCACATAGCCGCTGGGCGGCAGCCAGCCGAGTTGCACGGAGAACAGCAGGATCATCATGATGCCGAGCCAGAAATTCGGCATGGAAATACCGAAGAGAGCGATGCCATTGATCGCCCAGTCCGAGGGCCGGTCGCGCCAGACGGCGCTCATGACGCCGGCCGGCACGCCGATCACCACGCCGATGACGAAGCTCATCGCCGCGAGCTGAAAGGTGACGGGCAGCTTGGTCAGGATCAGCTCACCCACCGGCATGCGGATGCGCCAGGAGAAGCCGAAATCCCCGTGCAGCACGCGCCAGAGCCAGTGGAGATATTGCTCCACCAGCGGCCGGTCGAGCATCAGCTCGGCGCGGATCTGCGCCAGCACCTGCGGGTCGCCCCGCTCCTCACCCGCCAGGATCAGCGCGGGGTCGCCGGGCATGAGCTGCTGCAGCCCGAAGACCAGCACCGAGAGGATGAGCAGCGTCGGGATCACCTGACCGAGGCGGCGGAGGAACCAGAGCCACATGTTACTGCAGGCGCATCCCTTGCGGCCGGATCAGGCCATCCGCCACATTCACGAAGCCATTGAGCCGCGCCGTATGCGCCACGATGTTCTTGCGGTGCCAGAGGTAGATGCGGTGGCGGTCCTGCCGGAAGGCGATCTGGTAGGCCTGGGCATAGAGCGCGCGCCGCGCATCCGCATTGGGCTCGATGCGGGCTGCATCCAGCAGGCGGTCCACCTCGGGGTTGCTGTAGCGCCCGTCATTCTGCGCGCCGCGCGAATGGGTGAAGGCCCAGAAGTTGCCGTCAATATCCACGCGGCCCGACCAGGCGACCAGATAGAGCTCGAACTCGCCGCGCGTGGCGGCTTGCAGGGAGGTGGCGAATTCCGTCGCGTTCAGCCGCAGCTCGAAGCCGGCCTCGCGCACCATGGCCTGGATCACCTCGCCCACCTGGCGGAGGTCCGGGTTGTTGGGGACGGTCATTTCCACGCGCAGCGGCGTGGTGACGCCGGCCTCGCGCAGCAGGGCGCGGGCGCGTTCCACATTGCGCGGCTCGGGGCGGAAGTCGCGGATGTGCATGGGGTTGGCGGGCGGCACGGGCTGCGCGGTGGGCGCGAACATCCCCTCATAAACCACGCGGTTCAGCGCATCGCGATCAATCGCCAGCTCGAAGGCCTCGCGCACGCGGGGGTTCTGGCCGATCGGCGTCTGGGCGCGGGCGCCATTGCCGGTGTTGATGGTGATGCCCTGGTAGCCCAGCTCATCGCTGATGGAGAGGCGCAGGCGGTTGTTGCGGCGCACGGCCGGCACGTCATCGGGATCAATGGTCTGCACCATCTCCAGCGCGCCGGATTGCAGGTTGGCGAGGCGCACGGTGCTGTCCGGGATCGGCAGGTAGGTGATGCGATTCAGGTGGATGGCCGACGCGTTCCAGTATTCCGGGAAGCGCTCCACCACAATGCGGTCCTGCGCCACACGCTCGACGAAGCGGAAGGGCCCGGCGCAGACGGGGCGCGTGCCGAAATTGCGGCCCGCGGCCTCGGCAGCTTTGGGGCTGACGATCATGCCCGCGCGGTCGGCCAGCTGGCTGAGGAAGGGGGCGGAGGGTCCGGTCAGCCTGATGCGGATCTGCGTCGGGCTCACCACCTCCATCGCCTCGATGGTATTGATCTCGCTGCGGCGGAAGCTGCCCTGCATGGTGAGGTGGCGGTTGAGGCTGTAGCGCACGGCCTCGGCATCCATCACCTCGCCATCATGGAAGCGCACGCCCTCGCGCAGGGTGATGAGCAGGGTGCGCGGGTCTTCCCAGCTGTAGCCAGTGGCGAGTTGGGGGACGATCTCGAGCTTGTCGTTGATGTCGAAAAGCTTGTCGCAGAGGCTCGCGAAGACAATGCGGCCGACGAAGGTGCGGGCCAGCGTGGGGTCGAGGATATCAGGGTCCTCGCGGAGGCCGATGCGGAGGTTTTGGGCCTGGGCCTCGGCGATGCCGGCGGAGAGGCCGAGGGCGGCGCAGGCGGCAAGAAGAACGCGGCGGATCATGCGGGTTGCTCCGTGAAGAAGGCTTGCAGTCGGGCGAGGCGCAGATCGGCGGCGGCCTCGCGGATCGGGGTGGCGGCGGGCAGGCCATCTTGCAGGTGGCAGGCGGCGCGGTGCGCTTCGCCCAGCAGCGCGGGCGTTGCTTCGCGGCAGATATCCTGCACGAAGGGGCAGCGCGTGTGGAAACGGCAGCCCGGGGGCGGCGAGACGGGCGAGGGCACGTCGCCCTCCAGCAGCTTCAGCGCGCCGCCCTGGCCCGGCACGGCGGCGAGCAGGGCGCGCGTGTAGGGGTGGCGCGGGTTGTGGAAGAGCGCCTCGGCCGGCCCCTGCTCCACGATCTCACCGAGATACATCACCGCGACCTCATCGGCGATCTGCCTGACGACGCCGAGGTCATGGCTGATCAGCACGAAGGTGAGGCCGAGGTCGCGGATCAGATCGCCCAGCAGATTCACCACCTGCGCCTGGACCGAGACATCCAGCGCGGAGACGGGCTCATCGCCGATGATCAGACGCGGCTCGGAGGCCAGCGCGCGGGCGATGGCGATGCGCTGGCGCTGCCCGCCGCTGAATTCATGCGGCCAGCGGCGCGCGAGTTCGGGGCGCAGGCCGACGCGCTCCAGCAATTCCGCCACGCGCGCGCGCTCGCGGCCGCGATGCAGCTTGTGCAGGATCAAGGGCTCGGTGATCGCGGCCTCGACCGTCATGCGCGGGTCGAGGCTGGCGAAGGGGTCCTGGAAGATGAGCTGCATCTCGCGCCGCTTGGCGCGCAGGGCCGCGGGGGAGAGCGCCAGCACATCCTCGCCGTCGAAGCGGAGGCGGCCGGAATCGGGCTCGATCAGCCGCAGCAGCAGGCGGCCCAGGGTGGATTTGCCGCAGCCGCTTTCGCCCACGATCGCCAGCACGCGGCCGCGCGGCACGGCGAGGGAGACGCCATCCACTGCGCGCACCGCGCCGCGCGTGCGGCCCAGGCTGTCGCGGAAGGGGAAGTGCTTGATGAGGCCTTGCGCGTCCAACAACGGGGTCATGCGGCGAGCACCGCATCCAACGGCGCGCGATGGCACGCAACCAGGTGGCCCGCCGTCACCTCGGCCAGCGGCGGCGTGGCCTCGCAGGCGGCGATGGCGAAGGGGCAGCGCGGCGCGAAGCGGCAGCCGGGCGGCGGGCTGCGCAGGTCAGGCACCGTGCCCTCGATGGAGGCGAGGCGCGCGCGGCGGGAATCCAGGCGCGGCGCGGCGCCAAGCAGGCCGATCGTGTAGGGATGCTCGGGCTGCTCGAAGAGGCGCGCGGTGAGCGCGCGTTCGGCGACGCGGCCGGCATACATCACCACCACCTCATCCGCGTGGTCGCGCACCACGCCGAGGTCATGGGTGATTAGCACCACTGCCGTGCCGGTCTCGCGCTTCAGCTCATCGAGCAAGGCCAGGATCTGCGCCTGCACGGTCACGTCCAGCGCGGTGGTCGGCTCGTCGGCGATGAGCAGCTTGGGGCGGCAGGCCAGCGCGATGGCGATCATCACGCGCTGGCGCATCCCACCCGAAAGCTGGTGCGGATACTGTTTCGCGCGGCGCGCGGCCTCGGGGATGCGCACGCGCTCCAGCATGGCGATGGCGCGGTCCATGGCGTCGCGCGGGTTCAGCCCCTCATGCAGCCGCAGTGCTTCGGCCACCTGCTCGCCCGCGGTGAAGGCGGGGTTCAGGCTGGTCATCGGCTCCTGGAAGATCATCGCCAATTCGCGCCCGCGCGCGGCGCGCTGCGCCTGGGGCGTCAGCGCCGGGCCGGCCAGGCGGAGCGTGCCCGAGACCTCCGCATTCTCCGCCAGCAAGCCCAGTACGGCCAGCGCCGTCGCTGACTTGCCGCAGCCGCTCTCGCCGACGATGGCGAGCGTCCGGCCCGGGGCCACCGAGAAGGACAGGTGATCCACCGCGCGCAGCACGCCGCGCTCGGTGTGAAAATCGATGCAGAGCCCGTCCACCTCCAGCGCGTTCATGCCACCCCCGCCGCCTTGAGCGCCGAGGCGATCACGTCCCGGTCGAAAACGCCAGGGTGATCGGCGCCCGGCAGGAAACGGCGGAAATGCACAAAGCGCTGCTGCGCCACGCCATGCAGGCGGCGCAGTTCGGCCAGCGGGTCGGCATGGTCATCCACGCGCAGGTCGAGGTCGGGATAGGGGTCGGTGGTGGTCACCACCAGGGCTGCGGATTGCTTGCCGCGCGCATCGCCGCCCGCGGCCTCGCCCGCTTCCATGGCCTGGATCATCCGCAGGTCGAGCGGAAGGTGCTCGGCGGCGAGGAAGGCGGCCAGCGTGTCCGCGACCACGCGCGGCCCGGCCAGCATATTGCCGGCGACGGAGACGTTTTCCGCGCTCACCGCGCCGCACCAGGGCACGCAATCGCTGCCGGTGTGCTGGGCGATGCGGCCATCGGCGGCGAGGACGTGGCATTGCCGTGCCTCGCGCCCCGCATCGGCGGCGAGCAGGGCTTGCAGCGCCGCCTCGGGTGCCGCGCCCTCGCGCAGCAGCGACAGCCCGCGCGGGGCATACAGCGGATTGATCAGCGCCTGGGTGGCCAGCGCGCCCACGCCGGCTTCGACGCGCGGGCACAGTGCGCCCACCGCGAAGAAGCGCGTGGCGACGATCACGCCGAGGGTGCCGCTGAGCGGATCACGCGCGAGGAGGGACCAAGTCATGTCCCCGCAATGAAACCACCGGCGCCGGCGCGCAAGGGGGGATCAGCCCGCGCCGGACGCGACGCCGCCCGCCCTGCCTGTCAAACAGGCAGGGTGCAGGGAACAAGTTCCCTGCCGGGGAGCGCGAGGGGCAGCGCCCCTCGCTTACTCGGCCGCCGACTTGAGCACCCCCCGCCGCACCTGGTCCAGCTCGATGCTCTCGAACAGCGCGCGGAAATTGCCTTCGCCGAAGCCTTGATCGCCCTTGCGCTGGATGAGTTCGAAGAAAATCGGCCCGATCACCGTATTGGTGAAGATCTGCAGCAGCCGCCCGCCGGAGGGCGAGCCATCCATCAGGATGCGGTTCTTCTGCATGCGCGCGAAGTCCTCCCCGGTATCGGGCAGGCGCTGAGGCAGCAGTTCGTAATAGGTGTCGGGCGTGTCGAGGAAGGCGACGCCGTCGCGGCGAAGGCCCTCCACGCTCGCGTAGATGTCGGTGGTGCCCATGGCGATGTGCTGGATGCCCTCCCCGCCATAGGCGCGCAGGTATTCCTCGATCTGCGACTTGTCGTCGCTGCTCTCGTTGATGGGGATGCGGATCTGGCCGCAGGGCGAGGTCATGGCCTTGGACTTCAGCCCGGTCAGCTTGCCCTCAATGTCGAAGTAGCGGATCTCGCGGAAGTTGAAGAGGCGCTCATAGAAGCCGGCCCAGGCGTCCATCCGGCCGCGATGGACGTTGTGGGTGAGGTGATCAATCACCGTGAGGTCATGGCCCTTGGGGTGCGGGTCCACGCCCTCGATCCATTTGAAATCCACGTCGTAGATGTTGCCGCGCGCGCCATAGCGATCGACGAAATAGATCAGCGAGCCGCCGATGCCCTCGATGGCGGGGATGTTCAGTTCCATCGGGCCCACGCGGCCGTGGAAGGGGCGGGCGCCCAGGCTGATGGCGCGCTCGAAGGCGGCCGCCGCATCGGCCACGCGGAAGGCCATGGCGCAGGCGGAAGGCCCGTGCACGCGGCCGAAGGATTGCGCGAAGCTCGCAGGCTCGGCGTTCAGGATGAAGTTCACATCACCCTGGCGCCAGAGTGTCACGTCCTTGCTGCGGTGCCGCGCCACCATGGTGAAGCCGAGGCGGGCGAAGACGTCGCGCAGATGCGCCGTGTCGGGGCCGGTGAACTCGACGAATTCGAAGCCATCCGTGCCCATCGGGTTCGGCTCGCAGATGCGGCCGGCGATGTCGGTGCGGTCGGGCGGGATGTCCATGATCGTCTCCTCGAGGGTTGCTCCAGATGTAGCGAGGCTTTGCCGGTGAAACTCACCGAATACTCTGGTAGAAATCGGCTCCATGACCGTGATTCACTCGTGATAGGCCGAGAAATGGCGAAATCCACCACCATCTCCCTGGACGCCGCGGACCGGCGCATCCTGCGCGCCTTGCAGCGCGATGGCCGCATGCCGGTGACGGCCCTGGCCGAAGCGGTGGGCCTCTCCGCCACGCCCTGCCAGCGCCGCGTGAAGCGCCTGGAGGAGGCGGGCATCATCGCCGGCTATGCCGCCCGCATCAGTGCGGCACGCGTCGGCCTGCCGCTGCAGGCCTTCGTGCAGGTGGCGCTGGAGAGCCATTCGGAGGAGGTGGCGGAACGCTTCCATACGGCACTCGCCGCGCGGCCCGAGGTCATCGCCGCCTACACGATGAGTGGCGAGATGGACTACCTGCTGCATGTGCTGGCACCCGACATGGAGGCCTTCGGCGAGTTCGCCACACGCGGCCTGCTGCGCATGCCGGGCGTGAAGGAGACGCGCAGCAGCTTCGTGCTGGCGACGTTGAAGGAGGCCGGCGAGGTGCCCGTCTGACGGGCGTGACGCGGCCCAGGTTCATGCGTTACAATATCACACCAGCGCAAGGACCACCGCATGACGCCTGACCAGATCGCCCTCGTCCAGCACAGCTTCCGCGACGTGGAAGCCATCCGTGAGACAGCGGCGAAGCTGTTCTACCAGCGTCTCTGGGAGGTGGATGCCTCGACCGCGCCCCTTTTCGCACGCAGCGACATGGCGCTGCAGGGGCACAAGCTCATGGCCGCCATCGCACTGGTCGTGAACGGGCTGAACCGGCCGGAGACGGTGATCCCCGCGGCGCAGGATATGGCGCGCCGGCATGTGGGTTACGGCGTGACGCGCGCGCATTACGCGAGCGTCGGCGCCGCGCTGCTCTGGACGCTCGGCCAGGGCCTGGGCGACAGGTTCACGCCCGAGGTCGAGGCCGCCTGGACCGCCGCCTATGAGCTGCTCAGCGCCATCATGATCGAGGCCGCCTACCCCGGGTGATGCAGGGCGCGGCCGCCCACCGGGGCGGCGGCCGGGCGGGGCAGGTGCGCCGGCATCGGCGCGCGGCGCGCCCATTCCAGCGCCGAGGGCGGCGGCGCCGGCAGAAGGCTGCGCAACCCGCTCTCCAGCTCCGTCCCGGCCTCGACGCCCAGCACATGGATCGCCTCGTTCGGGTCGCCCAGCACGGCGCGCAGGTCCTGCGCGCGGCGCGGGCCGAACTGCACCAGGGGCACGCGCGCGGCGACCACGCCGATCAGGTCGGCCAGGCCGCGAATCGTCGTGCCGCGACCGGTGCAGAGATTCAGCACGAGCGCCTGCGGCTGGAGCTGCAGCATCTGCATGCCGGCGAAGAAATGGCGCACCACGTCCGAGACATGGACGAAGTCGCGCACCTGCTGGCCATCGCCATGCAGGGTGATGACCTGGCCCGCCAGGATGCGCTCGGCGAAGATCGCGACCACGTCACGCGGGGCTTCGGCCACCGCCGCGCCAGCGGCACGCGGGCCATAGGCGTGGAAGATCCGCAGGCCGAGATTGGGCACGCCATGCTGCGCGAAGGCCAGGGCCGCCTGATGCTCGGAGCCGAGCTTGTCGGCGCCGAGATGGCCATGCGGGCGCAGCCGCGCCGCCTCCTGGATCGCGCGCGGGCCCTGGTCGCCATAGACGGCAGCGGAGGAGGCGTAGCAGACCGGGATGCCGCCCGCCGCGCGTGCGGCCTCGAGCACGGCGATGGTGCCGCCCTGGTTCACCCGGTGCGAGCGCGACCAGGCATCCTGGCAGCGGGGCTCGGAGGTGATGGCGGCGAGATGGAAGATGCCCACGACATCGGCCACGGCCGCGCGCATGAGCGCGGCATCGGTGACGTCGCCCTGAAGAAACTCGACCGCCGGATCGGTAGGGCGCTGGCCGGCGGAGAGGTCATCCACCACGCGCACCCGGTGGCCCGCCCGCAGCAGCGCTTCGCTCAGGTGGCTTCCGATGAAGCCGGCACCGCCGGTGACGAGGTAGCGGGACATGGGGGGATCCTTGGGGGAAAAGGCGGAAGGTCAGGACAGGCGTTCGAGGATGAGCCAGGCGACGGTCGCAGCCGCGATGGAGGCGCGGGGAACCGCGGCGACCAGGGCCATCAGGACGAAGGCCGCAACAAGCCCGTATTCGAGGGGGGACATCTCCTCCCAGGCCGCGCCGGGCCGGCGCGGGGAGGCATGAAGCCTGGCCATTGTCGTTCCTCACGCAGCGGGGCTGAGCCACGCCTTGAACCAGTGGTGCTGCGCGGGGGTCGCCGCTTTCCATCCAGTGTCAATTTTTTAGACCTATTTTATGCGTCACTGCAAGTGAATTGTTCCAAAATTTGTCATAAGTAACCTTAATGTTCATTTCCTGCCCGAAGCAATTGGCGCCTCGCCCGGGCAAATGGACGCAAAAAAGCCCCGGGCGCCCTCCCTGACGGAGGGCAGTCCCGGGGCCGTGAAGGCGGCTGGCCCGCCATCAGCCGCGGCGTTCGGTCACAGGCGGACGCGCAGCCAGTTGCCGATCTCACCCACCACGCCACGCCGGAAGGCAAGCACGCAGAGCACGAAGATCACGCCCTGGATCACGGTGACCCAGGCGCCGAACTCGGCCAGGTAGTTCTGCATGGTGATGATCACCGCCGCGCCCACCACGGGGCCGAAGATCGTGCCGAGCCCGCCCACCAGCGACATCAGCACCACCTCGCCCGACATGGTCCAGAACACATCCGTCAGCGTCGCGATGCCGAAGACGATGGATTTCAGGCCGCCCGCCACGCCCGCGAGCGCCGCGGACAGCACGAAGGCCATCAGCTTGTAGTCATCGGTGCGGTAGCCGAGCGAGGTCGCGCGCGGCTCATTCTCGCGGATGGATTTCAGCACCATGCCGAAGGGCGAATGCACGATGCGATGGATCAGCAGGAAGCCAGCCAGGAAGATCCCCGCCGTCATCCAGTACATGGCAAGGTCAGGTGCCAGGTCCACGATGCCCAGGAACTTGCCGCGCGGAATGGACTGGATGCCGTCCTCGCCGCCGGTGAAGGGCGCCTGGACGCAGAAGAAATAGACCATCTGCGCGAAGGCCAGGGTGATCATGGCGAAGTAGATGCCCTGCCGCCGGATCGCGATCCAGCCGATGACGAGGCCGAGTGCCGCACCCACCGCGCCGCCGATCAGGATCGCCACCTCGGGCGTGAAGCCCCAGACCTTGGCCGCATGGCCCGCGAGATACCCGCCCATGCCGAAATACGCCGCATGCCCGAAGCTGAGCAGGCCGACATAGCCGATCAGTAGGTTGAAGGCGCAGGCAAAGAGGGCGAAGCAGAGCAGCTTCATCAGGAAGACGGGATAGAGGAAGAAGGGGCTGATCGCGATGAAGGCCACCATCGCGAGGAAAGCCAGGAGCTGCGCCTTGCTGAAGCCGAGGAAGACGCCTTCCTCCTGCTTGAAGTCGGTGCCGCTGAAACCGCCGGGAGCCGCCATCGCTCAGCTCCTCCCGAACAGGCCGGCGGGACGCGCCAGCAAGACGATCGCCATGACGACGAAGATCACGGTGGATGATGCCTCCGGGTAGAACACCTTGGTGAGACCCTCGATCACGCCCAGCCCGAAGCCGGTGATCACGGAGCCGAGGATGGAGCCCATGCCGCCGATGACGACGACGGCGAAGACGATGATGATCAGGTTCGCACCCATCTGCGGGTTCACCGAATAGATCGGTGCAGCGAGCACGCCCGCGAAGGCGGCGAGCGCCACGCCCGCGCCATAGGTCAGCGTCATCATGCGCGGTACGTTGATGCCGAAGGCCTGGACCAGCGCCGGGTTCTCGGTCGCCGCCCGGAGGTAGGAGCCGATCTTGGTCTTCTCGATCACCAGCCAAGTGGCCAGGCACATGACGAGCGCCACGACGACGACCCAGCCGCGATAGATCGGCATGAACATGAAGCCGAGGTCCCAGGCGCCGGTCAGCTCGGGCGGGATGCGGTAGGGCATGCCCGAGGAGCCGAACTCATTGCGGAACAGCCCCTCGATGATCAGGCCGACGCCGAAGGTGAGCAGCAATCCGTAAAGATGATCGAGCTTGTACAATCGGGCGATCATGGTGCGTTCGAGGATGATGCCCGTGATGCCCACGATGATCGGCGCCAGCAGCAGCGCCCCCCAATAGCCGATGCCCAGATAGTTCAGCAGCATCCAGGCGACGAAGGCGCCCATCATGAACTGCGCGCCGTGGGTGAAGTTGATCACGTTGAGCATGCCGAAGATCACGGCGAGCCCGAGCGAGAGCAGCGCATAGAAGGCCCCGTTGATGAGGCCCAACAGCAGCTGCCCGAACAGCAGCGGCGTGGGGATGCCGAAAATCTCTTCCATGCCTGGTCCGTTTCCTGGATGCATGTGCGGCCGGCCCCGAGGGTTGCGCCGGGGCCGGCCGCGAGTGGGAAGAAGGCGCCGTCCTCAGGTGCGGAGGAAGGCGCAATTGCCCTCGGCGAGGGGGCGGAAGGCCTCCTCGGCCGGGGTGGTCTGGAGCAGCTTGTAGTAGTCCCAACGGCCGCGGCTCTCGCGCGGGGCCTTCACCTCGAAGAGGTAGGAGGGGCAAAGCTTGCGGCCATCGGCGCGGATCGTGCCGGGGCCGAAGGCGTCGTCGTCGCAGGGCATCGCCTTCATGCGGTTGATGACCTCGACGCCCGAGGCCTTCGAGGCGGGCACGCCCATGTCGGCGATCGCCTTCAGGTAGTGCAGCGTGCAGGAGTAGTTGGCGGCCGAGGCCATGTTGGGCACCACGTCCCGCAGGCGCGGGCGCATGCGGTCGGTGAAGGCACGGGTGCGGTCGTTCAGGTCCCAGTAGAAGCTTTCCGTCAGCACCAGGCCCTGGGCGGTTTCCAGGCCAATGGAGTGGACGTCGGGCAGGAACATCAGCAGGGCGGCGAGCTTGGTGCCGCGCCGCGTCACGCCAAACTCGGCCGCCTGCTTGATGCTGTTGATGGTGTCAGCGCCGGCATTCGCGAAGCCGATCACCTTGGCCCGGCTGGCCTGCGCCTGCACCAGGAAGGAGGAGAAGTCGGCCGTCGCCGGGAAGGGATAGCGCACCGCACCCAGCACGCGGCCACCGGCCGAGCGGACGAAATTGCCGGTGTCCCGCTCCAGCGCGTGGCCGAAGGCGTAGTCGGCGGTGATGAAGTACCAGCTGTCGCCGCCGGCGCGCACCATGGCGGCCCCGGTGGACTTGGCCAGCATGTAGGTGTCGTACATCCAGTGGATGGTGTTCGGGCTGCACTGCGCGCCCGTCAGGTCCGAGGTGGCGGAGCCCGTGTTGAGATAGGCCTTGTTCTTCTCGCGCGCGACGTTGGAAACAGCGAGGCCGACCGAGGAGGTCGGCACGTCCACGATCACGTCCACGCCCTGGTCGTACCATTGCCGGGCGATGTTGATGCCGACATCGGGGCGGTTCTGGTGATCGGCGTTGATGACCTCCACGTTGAAGCCGCGATTGCCGAATTCCGCCACCGCCTGCTGCGCGCATTGCACGCCATAGGGGCCGGAGATGTCCCGGTAGGGGCCGGACTGGTCGTTCAGGACGCCGATGCGAATGGTGTTGGCCGCCTGCGCACGGGCGCGCGACAGCGGCAGCGCACCGAGGGCGGCGGTGGCGGCGGCCCCTCCGATCAGGCTGCGACGGTTGAACTCGGTCATGGAACTTTACTCCCTCGGTGGTGGGGGTGGCGGGTCTCGCGCCCGCTCACCCCCGTTGGCGGGTCAGGTGCGCAGGAAGGCGCAGCCGCCCTCGGCGATCGGGCGGAATGCCTCCTCGGCCGGCGTGGTTTGCAGCAGCTTGTAGTAGTCCCAGGCGCCACGGCTTTCACGGGGCGACTTCACCTCGAACAGGTAGCTCGGCTGGATGCGGCGGCCATCGGGGCGGATGCTGCCCCGGCCCATCGCGTCGTCATCGGTGGGCTGCGCCTTCATGCGGTTCACCGTATCCACGCCGCTCGCGCGGGCGGCGGGCACGCCCATCTCGGCCACCGTCTTCAGGTAGTGCATGATGGCCGAGTAGCAGCCGGCCTGGCCCATGCCGGGCCGCAGCGAGCCGCCGGGCATGTTCGGCAGCACGCGGGCCGTGAAGGCACGGGTGCGGTCGTTCAGGTCCCAGTAGAAGGTCTCGGTGCAGACCAGGCCCTGCGCGGTCTCGAGGCCCAGCGAATGCACGTCCGAGATGAACATCAGCAGCGCGGCCAGCTTGGTGCCGCGCCGCGTCAGGCCGAATTCGGCCGCCTGCTTGATGGAGTTGATGGTGTCCCCGCCCGCATTCGCGAGGCCCACGACCTTCGCGCGGCTGGCCTGCGCCTGGACCAGGAAGCCCGAGAAATCCGTGCCTGGGAAGGGCGTGCGCACGCCGCCCACCACGCGCCCGCCGGCCTGGCGGACGAAGTTCGAGGTGTCCCGTTCCAGCGCATGGCCGAAGGCGTAGTCGGCGGTCAGGAAGAACCAGGTATCGCCGCCCGCGCGGACCATGGCGCCGCCCGTGCTCTTGGCGAGCATGTAGGTGTCATAGGTCCAGTGGATGGTGTTGGGCGAGCACTGCGCGCCCGTCAGGTCGCTCGTTGCGGCGGAGGAGTTCAGGAAGATCTTGTTCCGCTCGCGCACGATGGTGTTCACGGCCAGCGCCACCGAGGAGGTCGGCACGTCGAGGATCACGTCCACATTGTCGCGGTCGATCCATTGCCGGGTCAGCGTGGCGCCGACATCGGGGCGGTTCTGGTGGTCGCCCACCACCACTTCGACATTCACGCCACGCGCGGTGACGCCGGAATCCTGGATGGCCTGGCGCACGCAGGCGACAGAGCCCGGGCCGTTCACGTCGCGATACAGGCCGGACTGGTCGTTCAGCACGCCGATGCGCACCGTGTTGGCGGCCTGGGCGCGCGCCTGCCAGCTGGGCAGGGCGCCAAAGGCGGCGGTGGCGGCGGCGCCACCGAGCAGCGTGCGGCGATTCAAATCAGTCATGGAACGAAGCTCCCGTTGGTGGGGGTGGCGGATCTGCGCCCACTCACCCCCGTTGTGTTGTCAGCGAACCAGCGTGCAGTTGCCTTGCGCCATGGGGCGGAAGGCTTCCTCGGCCGGGGTGGTCTGCAGCAGGGTGTAGAAGTCCCAGGCGCCGCGGCTCTCCTGCGGCGTCTTCACCTGGAACAGAAAGGCGGGGTGCAGCTTGCGGCCATCAGGGCGGATGGTGCCGGCGCCGAAGGCGTCGTCATCCGTCGGCATGGCCTTCATGCGGTTGATCACGTCCACGCCATTGGCCTTGGCGGCAGCGACGCCCATGTCGGCCACCGTCTTCAGGTAGTGCAGGGTCGCGCTGTAGCAGCCGGCATGGCCCATGGAGGGGCGGTTGCCGCCGGGCGTGCCGTTCGCCACGATGCGCTGGCTGACGGCGCGGGTCCGGTCGTTCAGGTCCCAGTAGAAGGTCTCGGTCAGGACCGAGCCGCCGGCGATCTGCAGGCCCATGCTGTTCACGTCATTGGCGAATACCAGCAGGCCCGCCACGCGCTGGCCGCGCCGCATCAGGCCGAATTCGCCGGCCTGCTTGATGGCGTTGATCGCGTCCACGCCGGCATTGGAAATGCCCACGATCTGCGCGCGGCTCGCCTGCGCCTGCAGCAGGAAGGAGGAATAGTCCGTCGTGCCCGGGAAGGGGTGGCGCACACTGCCCACCACGCGGCCGCCGGCGCTGCGCACGAATTCCATCGTCTGGTTTTCAAGGCTGTGGCCGAAGGCGTAGTCTGCCGTGATGAAGAACCAGCTCTGCCCGCCAGCGCGCACTAGGGCGCCGCCGGTGCTGCGCGCCAGCATCCAGGTGTCATAGGTCCAGTGGATGGTGTTGGGGCTACACTGCGCGCCCGTCAGCTCGACCGTCGCGGCGGTGCTGTTCAGATAGACCTTGTTCCGCTCGCGCATGACGGAGTTCACGGCCAGCGCCACGCCCGAGCTCGGCACGTCCACCACCACATCCACGCCGTCGCGGTCGATCCACTGGCGCACCAGCGAGACGCCGACATCGGGGCGGTTCTGGTGGTCGGCCACCAGCACTTCCACGTTGAAGCCGCGATTGCCGAAATCCTGCACCGCCGTCCGCGTCGCCACCACGCTGGTGGGGCCCGAGATGTCGCGGAAGGGGCCGGACATGTCAGTCAGCACGCCGATGCGGATGGTGTTGGCCGCCTGGGCGCGCGCGCCCGTGACCGGTGTCGCGGCGGCGAGGCCGAGCGAGCCCGTGGCGGTAAGGAAATTGCGGCGGCCGGATTCAATCATGTCGTTGTCCTGTGTGGGGGTTCAGGTGCGGATCAGGCTGCAGCCACCTTCGGCGAGGGGACGGAAGGCCTCCTCCGCCGTCGAGGTCTGCAGGAGCTTGTAGTAGTCGTGCTGGTAGCGGCTCTCGGCCGGGGTCTTCACCTCGTAGAGGTAGGCCGGGTGCAGCTTGCGGCCATCGGCGCGGATCGTGCCGGCACCGAAGGCGTCATCCTGGGTCGGCATCGCCTTCATGCGCTCGACCACGGCGCGGCCACTCGCCTTGGCGGCGGGAACGCCGAGATCGGCCACGGCCTTCAGGTAGTGCAGCGTGCCGGCGTAGTCGCCCGCATGGCTCATCGCGACCGGCGTGTCGCCGCCCGCGATGGCGCGGATGCGCCGCGTCAGGCCGCGCGTCTGGTCATTCGCATCCCAATAGAAGGTGTTGGCGCAGACGAGGCCCTGCGCGACCTCGAGGCCCAGCGCATGCACGTCGGTGATGAAGAGCAGCAGCGAGGCGATCTTCACGCCGCGCCGCGTGATGCCGAACTCGGCCGCCTGCTTGATGGAGTTGATCGTGTCCACGCCGGCATTGGCGAGGCCGATGACCTTGGCGCGGCTGGCCTGGGCCTGCAGCAGGAAGGAGCTGAAATCCGTGGTGCCCGGGAAGGGCGTGCGGACGCTGCCCACCACGCGGCCGCCGGCGGCGCGCACGAATTGCGAGGTGTCGCGCTCCAGCGCATGGCCGAAGGCGTAGTCCGCCGTCATGAAGAACCAGGTGTCGCCACCCGCGCGCACGGTCGCACCGCCGCTGGTCTTGGCCAGCATGTAGGTGTCATAGACCCAGTGGATGGTGTTGGCGTTGCAGGCGCGGCCCGTGAGGTCCGAGGTGGCGGTAGAGGTCGCGATGGCGACCTTGTTGCGCTCGCGCGCCACATCGGCCACGGCCAGCGCGACGGAGGAGGCGGCGAGGCTGGTCACCACATCCACATTCTCGCGGTCGAACCACTGCCGGGCGATGTTCACGCCGACGTCGGGGCGGTTCTGGTGGTCGGCGACGACGACCTCGACATTGAAGCCACGACCGGCGAATTCCTGGGCGGCGAGGCGCGTGGCGGCGACCGTGTTCGGGCCGTTCAGGTCGCGGAAGGTGCCGGAGAGGTCGGTCAGCACGCCGACGCGGATGGTGTTGGCGGCCTGGGCGCGGGCGGAAAGCGGCGTCGCCAGCAAGGGGGCTGCGGCAATACCGCCGATCAGGCTGCGGCGTGTGGCTTCGGTCATCGTTTCAGCTCCCTTGTTTCATGATCCCGGGTCAGACGCCCAGGTATTCGTGCAGACGATCCAGCGAGGACATGAGCTCCGAGTTCGGCACCATATCCACGACATGCCCATGCTCCATGACGTAGTGGCGGTCGGCCACCGTCTGGGCGAAGCGGAAATTCTGCTCCACCAGCAGCACGGTGAAGCCGCGCGTCTTGAGCTCGCGGATGGTGCGGCCGATCTGCTGCACGATGACCGGGGCCAGGCCCTCGCTCGGCTCGTCCAGCAGCAGGAGCTTGGCGCCGGTGCGCAGGATGCGGCCGATGGCCAGCATCTGCTGCTCGCCGCCCGAAAGCTTGGTGCCCGGGCTGCGCGCGCGCTCCTTCAGATTGGGGAAAAGCGTGTGGATCTCGGCGATGGACAGGCCGCCCGGCCGGATGACCGGCGGCAGCATCAGGTTTTCCGTGACGTCGAGCGAGGCGAAGATGCCGCGCTCCTCCGGACAATAGGCGATGCCGGCGCGGGCGATCAGGTCTGAGCGGAGGTTGATCGTCTCCTGCCCCTCATAGCGGATGGAGCCGGAGCGGCGGCCCACCAGGCCCATGATTGCGCGCAGCGTGGAGGTCTTGCCCGCGCCATTGCGGCCGAGCAGCGTGATCACCTCGCCCTCATGGATTTCGAGGCCCACGCCGTGCAGGACGTGGCTCTCGCCGTACCAGGCCTCCAGGCCCTCGACCTTCAGGAGGGGCTCAGCCATGGATGGAGGACTCCGGAACGCCGACCGAGGCGGGGTCGGTGCCGAGATAGGCGGCCTGGACCTCGGGGTTGCGACTGACGGCCATGTAGTCTCCCTCGGCCAGAACCTCGCCGCGGGCGAGGACGGTGATGTTGTCGCAAAGGCCTTCGACGACCTTCAGATTGTGCTCCACCAGCAACACGGTGCGGCCTTTCGAGACGCGCTTGATGAGCGTCACGATGCGGTCCACATCCTCATGCGTCATGCCGGCGGTGGGTTCGTCCAGCAGCATCATGGTGGGCTCGAGGGCCAGCGTGGTGGCGATCTCGAGCGCGCGTTTGCGGCCATAGGGCAGGGAGCCCGCCTGCAATTCGGCATATTCGGTCAGGCCCACATCGGCCAGCAATTCGCGGGCGCGGCCATCGAACTGCTTGAGCACGGAATCCGCGCGCCAGAAGTCGAAGCTGTTGCCGCGCGCGCGCTGCAGGGCCACGCGCACATTCTCCAGCACCGTCAGATGCGGAAACACCGCGGAAATCTGGAAGGAACGGACGAGGCCGAGGCGAGCCACCTCGGCCGGCTTCATGTTGGTGATGTCCCGCCCGTCATAGGTGATCTTGCCGCGCGTCGGGATCAGGAACTTGGTCAGCAGGTTGAAGCAGGTGGTCTTGCCGGCGCCGTTCGGGCCGATCAGCCCGTGGATGGTGCCACGCCGGATGGTAAGGTTGACGCCCTGGACCGCGAGAAAGCCGCGGAACTCTTTTGTCAGCCCTTGCGTTTCAAGGATCGTATCGCTCACCCGGACCTGTCCCTTGCATATCTGGGTTGCCACATTCGCGGGCCACCTTGCCGCCTGTATGGCGAGGCTGACACGGCCTTGCAAGCGCCTTTCATCAACCGGTTTCTTGTGCCCGCAAATTGAGCAAAACCCGTTCGGGGGTGGCCGGCAAGTCCAGGCGCGTGACCCCGGCGGCCGCGCGCAGCGCGTTCACCACGGCGGTCGCCAACAGCAAAGGTGGCTCCCCCACGGCCTTGCTGCGGAAGATGGTGGCGGCCCGGTTGGGGGTACCCTCCAGCAGGCGGGTGCGCAGGATCGGGGGCACGTCGCGCGAGCCGGGGATCTTGTACGTGGAGGGGCCGAGGTTGCGCTGGCGGCCCTGCGCATCCCAGAATAATTCCTCGCTGGTGAGCCAGCCCAGGCCCTGCGCGAAGGCGCCCTCGATCTGGCCGAGATCGATCGCCGGGTTCAGGCTACGCCCGCAATCCTGCACCAGATGGGCGGAGAGGCAGCGATGCTCGCCGGTCAGCGTGTCGAGGATCACCTCGGCCACGGCGGCGCCATAGCTGAAATAGAAGAAGGGCTCGCCGCGCATCGCCTGCGGGTCCCAGTGGATGTCGGGCGTCTTGTAGAAGCCGGTGGCGGAGAGGCTGACGCGCGCCTTCCAGCAGAGCTTGGCGAGATCGCCGAAGCTGAGGCGTTCATTGCTGCCGGGCTTGGCGGGGAAGACGGCGCCGTTCTCGAAGAGCACCTCCTCCGGCGCGCAGCCGAAGCGTTCGGCCGCCACGCCCGCCATGCGTTCGCGCAGCGTGGTGGCGGCGGCATGCGCGGCCCAGCCATTGAGGTCGCTGCCCGTGCTGGCGGCGGTGGCGCTGGTATTGGGGATCTCGGCCGTGGTGGTGGCGCTGACGCCCACCTGCTCGACGGGAACGGAAAACACCTCCGCCACCACCTGCGCCACCTTGATGAAGAGCCCCTGCCCCATCTCGGTCCCGCCATGGGCGAGGCGGATGGAGCCGTCGGTGTAGATGTGCACCAAGGCCCCCGCCTGGTTCAGATGCGGGATGCCGAAGCTGATGCCGAAGGCGCAGACGAAGCTGCCCAGGCCCCGGCGCAGCGTGGGGTGCGTCGCGTTGAAGGCGGCGATCTCGGCCTGCTTGTCCGCCCAGCCGGCATCGCGCTTCGCCTCGGCATGGACGCGGCGGATCAGGTCGGGTTCCAGCGCCTGGCCATAGGGGGTGCGGTCGGCGAAATTTTCCGCGCGGACCGCCTCCACGTCGCGGCCGAGATGCCGGGCCACTGCGTGCAGCACCTCTTCCATCAGCAGCGCGCCCTGGGGGCCGCCGAAGCCGCGGAAGGCGGTGTTGCTGACATGGTTGGTCTTCACCGCGCAGGCCGTCAGCGTCACATCCGGCACGGCGTAGCAGTTGAGCGCATGCGTGACCGCGCGGAACACCACGCCGCCCGACATGTCCACACTGTGCCCGCCATCGCCGGCCAGCAGCGCATCCAGCGCCAACAATTTGCCCGTGGCGTCGAAACCGACATCCCAGCGATAGAGGAAGGGGTGGCGCTTGCCCGTCGCGGCCATGTCGGCGCGGCGGGACAGGCGCAGCTTCACCGGGCGGCCGGTGAGCGCCGCGGCGGCGGCGGCGGCGGCGGCCACCCAGCTCGCATTGCTCTCCTTGCCGCCGAAGGCGCCGCCCATGCGCCGGCATTGCACCGTGACGCGGTGATAGGGCACGCCCAGCACGCGCGCGATGACGTGCTGGCCCTCGGTCGGGTGCTGGGTGGAGGAATGCACCAGCATCTCGCCATCCTCGCCGGGGATGGCGAGGGCGATCTGGCCTTCGAGGTAGAAATGCTCCTGCCCGCCGGCGTGGAACTCGCCTTGCAGCCGATGCGGCGCGGCCGCTAGCGCCGTGGCGGCGTCGCCCTCGCGGATGGTTTGCGGCGGGATGATCCAGGCCTGGCGGGCCAGGCCTTCCTCGATGCTGAGCACCGGCGGCAGCGCCTCGATGCGCGGCTTGATGGCAGCCGCGGCACGCAGCGCCGCATCGCGCGTCTCGGCCACCACCAGGGCAAGGGATTGGCCGTGATGCTCCACCACGCCCTCGGCCAGCATCGCCTCGCCACTGCCGATGGGGGCGATGTCGTTCTCGCCCGGCAAGTCGGACGCGGTGATGATCCGCACCACGCCCTGCATGGCGGCGGCGGCCGTCGTCTCCAGCCCCAGCAGTCGCCCATGCGCCACGGGCGAGAGAGCGAGGGCCGCGTGCAGCGTGCCGGCGGGCTCGGGCAGGTCATCCAGGAAGCGCGCTTGGCCCGTCGCGTGCTTCAGCGCGCTGTCATGGCGCAGCGCCTGGCCGGCGAAACGGAGCGGCGCGTTCATGCGTGCACCTCGGCCGCGAGTTCCGGATGGGTGTGGCGCAGCGCCACGCGGCGCAGCAGGCCGCGTACCGCTTCCAGCCGGTAGGCGGCGCTGGCGCGGGCATCGCTGAGCGGCGTGAAATGCAGCGCGGCGCCGGCCGCGATCATCGCCGCGTCGTCCAGCGCGCGGCCCTCCAGCGCGGCCTCGGCCGCATGCGCGCGCTCGGCCTTGGCTGCCATGCCGCCGAAGGCCAGGCGCGCCTGGCGCACCACCCCTTCCTCCAGCGTGAGGCAGGCGACGAGCGAGACGGCGCTGATATCCTGGTCATGCCGGCGGGAAAGCTTTTCGGCCGCCAGCAGCGCGCCGGCCGGCGGGCGCGGCAGATCGATGGCGAGGATCAGCTCCTCCGGCGCCAGCGCGTTGCGGCGATAGCCGGTGAGGAAATCCTCGACGCGCATGCGCCGCGTGCTGCGCGGTGCGGCCAGCTCCACCTCCGCATCCAACGCCAGTAGGATGGGCAGCGCATCGCCGATGGGCGAGGCGGTGCCGAGATTGCCGGCGACGGTGCCCAGCCCCCGGATCTGCCGCGAACCCAGCCGCGCGAGATAGGGGGCGAGGGGCGCGAAATCCTCATCGGCGCGGCAGGTGGCCAGAAGCTCGGCATAGGAGGCGGCGGCGCCGATGCGCAGGCCTTCGGGCGCGCGCGTGATGCCCTGCATCTCCGCCACGTTGAGCAGGCAGATCACCTCGGCCGGATGCTCGCGATGCTCGGAGAAGCGCAGGCCGAGATCGGTGCCGCCCATGAGCAGCCAGGCGCCGGGATGGGCCGCGCGGAGGGCCAGCGCCTCGCCCAGCGTGGCGGGCAGGTGGAAGCCGCCGAAGCGCGCGCTGGTGATAGCCGGCATGGCGGGAGGCGTGGCGTCCTCGGCGGCGATCCCCGCCATGGCGTCGAGGATGGGCCGATAGCCGGTGCAGCGGCAGAGATTGCCGGCCAGCGCCTCATGCGCCTCGCCGCCCTCACTGGCATGCGCCCAGGCGGACATGACGATGCCCGGCGTGCAGAAGCCGCATTGCGTGGCATCGGCCTCGGCCAAGGCGCGCGGGATGGGGTGGTCCAGCCCCAGGCCCTCGACGGTGCGGATGGCGCGGCCATGGATCTGGCCGAGCGCGCAGAGGCAGGCATTGATGGGCGTGCGGCTGCCATCGGCACCCTCCAGCACCACGGTGCAGGCGCCGCAATCGCCCTCGGCGCAGCCTTCCTTGGTGCCGGTCATCCCCTGCGCGCGCAGCCAGTCGAGCAGGGTTTGGGTCGCCGCTGTCTCGCGCGGCAACTCGCGCGGATTCTGGTTCAGGGTGAAGCGGATGGCGTCATGCATGCAGTGCAGCATAGATGACGATTACCGAAACTTCATCCGGTTATCTGAGGCCATCCTGGCCAATCATCGTCTCCACCGTCAGCCCGCCCACACGCGGCAAGGGCCGCCCGCCCGTGGTCAGCGCGAGGCAGAGCAGGATCTCGTCGCGCATCGGCGCGTCGGTGATGCGCGCCTCGATCGCGTCGAAATGGCTGCGGACGAAGGCGGCATCCTTGTGGCCGAGAGGGATATCAATGGGCGTGCCGGGGCCGCCGCGCTTCTTCGCCGAGGGGATCAGCGCGGGGCCCTTGCCCAAGGCGCTGCGGACCGGCGCGCCCATCTTGGGGTGCAGCAGCGCGGCGGCGTGTTCCAGCTCGCCATCCTCGCCCACGATGGCGGCCTTACCGAAGCTGTGGACCTGGTCGCCCGGGATGCCGAGTGCGGCGATGGCGCGGGCGGCGAGATCGGCGCCCAATGGCACGCTGGCCTCGATCAGCTCGGAGAGGTCTTCCACGTAGCGGCCAGCGAAGGGGTTCTTCAGCACCATGGCGGCGATGGCGCGGCGGATGGGGGGCGAGACCTCGCGCCCCATCTCCAGGCGGGTTTCCTCGACGCTGGTGAGGATCTTTCGGATGATCATGACAGCACCGCCGGGATGCGCGCCGCCGGCGGCGTGTTGCGGCTGCGCATGGTCTTCACCTCGCCATCCACCATCACCATGCCGATGCCGGGCAGCTCGCCGAAGGTGAAGGCCTCGCTCGCGTCGCTGCCGGCGCCGCCGATGGGGGCGTCGAGGAAGACCAGGTCCGCTGGGGCACCCAGCTTGATCACGCCCGCCTCGATGTTGCGCCAGCGCGCGGTGTTGCCGCCCGCCGCCGCGATGGCGATAGCGGGATCGAGCCCGCCCAGCGAGCAGAGCAGCGAGATGGTGCGCATGACGCCCAAGGGCTGTACGCCCGAGCCCGCGGGGCTGTCCGTGCCCAGCACCAGACGGTCCAGCCGCCCCATCTCGGTCAGCACCTTCAGCGCATGGATGGCGTTGCGCGGATTGCCGTTGTGGACGATCTCGATGGCGCGCTTCGTGCCCGCGATCACCTTGGTCAGTTCGGCGGCGGGCAGCGAGGTCGGGCCGCCATTGATGTGGGCGACGATGTCGGCATCGGCGGCGATGACCACCTCGGCCTGCATGAGGTTGGAGCCGGCGATGGAGGGACCGCCGCAATGGATCATGGCGTTGAGCCCGGCCTTGCGCGCCCAGCCCATGGTCTCCACCACCTCATTCGCTTCCTTCAGCGTGCCAAGGCCGATTTCGCCCAGCAGGGTGACGCCGCCGGCCGCCATCTCCTGGTAGTCGGATTCGCGAAAACCGCGCTCGGGCACGGGGGCGCCGGCCAATACGCGGGCGCCCATGGGGCGGAAGGCGGCGAAGCAGCGCTGCGCGGCGATGGCCAGCGCCTTCACCCCCACGGCGTCCTTCGGGCGGCCGGGGAGGTGCACCTCGCCCGCGCTGATCAGCGTGGTGGTGCCGCCATGCACCATCGCCTCGATGAAGCCGAGCTGGTTCTGCCGCGGCGTCCAGTCGCCGAAGGCGGGATGGACGTGGTTGTCGATCAGGCCGGGCATCACGGCGCAGCCCTGTGCGTCGATGGTGGTTTCGGCCTCGAAATCCTTGGCGGTGCCGATGCCGGCGATCTTTCCGCCTTCGATCAGGATCGCATCCGCATCGAGACGCGGCTCAGCAAAATCGCCGGAAAACACCAGGCCGAGGCCCTTGATCAGTATGCGCGCCATCACCGGCTCCCCTAGACTGTGACAGCAGGTTAAGAGCCGATGCAGGATCGCGCCAAGTGGGAGAGCGGGTTTGGGTTCGTATCGAAGGCCGCATGAGTTGAGCGAGGCGCTTTCACTCCTCGCGGAAGGATCCTGGCAGGTGATGGCGGGCGGGACCGATGTCTTCCCCGCCCGCGCGCATCGCGCCGCCTGGGGAAACCCCAGCGATACGGATTGGCTGGACATCACCGCGATCCCGGAGCTGCGCGGCATCACGCGCGCGGGGGATGGCTGGCGCATCGGCGCGGCGACCTGCTGGGCCGCGCTGCGCGATGCGGATCTGCCTCCCGGTTTCGATGCGCTGCGCGAATCCGCGCGCCAGGTGGGCGGGCGGCAGGTGCAGGCGCGGGGGACGATTGGCGGCAATCTCTGCAACGCCTCGCCGGCGGCGGATGGCGTACCGCCGCTGCTGGTGCTGGATGCGGAGGTGGAGCTGGCGAGTGCGCGCGGCCGGCGGCGGCTGAAGCTCGGAGATTTCATCCTGGGCAACCGCCGCACGGCGCGGGCGGCGGATGAGCTGCTGGTGGCGCTGCATGTGCCGGTTGAGCGCGCGGAATCGCGCTCGGTATTTCTCAAGCTGGGGGCGCGGTCGCATCTGGTGATTTCCATCGTCATGGTCGCAGCCGATGCGGCGGGGCGCGTCGCTGTCGGCTCATGCTCGGAGGTCGCGCGGTTGTGGGGGGATGGCGCGCTGACGCCGATGGATGATGTGCGGGGAACAGCCGCCTATCGCCATGCGGCGGCGGCGGAATTGGTGGCGCGCGCGCAGGCGAGGTTGGCAGCATGACGGCACTTCTGGTGAATGGCGTGCCGCGCGAATTGGCGCTCGACGGCGGCACACGGCTTGCGGATGCGCTGCGCGACAGCCTTGGGCTGACGGGCACGAAGCTCGGCTGCGATGCGGGCGATTGCGGCGCCTGCACGGTGCTGGTGGATGGTGCGCAGGCCTGCGCCTGCCTCACGCCGCTCGGCCAATGCGCGGGCGCGGAGATCGAGACGGTGGAAGGCATCGCGGCCACGCCCGAGGGCCAGGCACTCATGGCGCGCTTCCACGCGCATGGCGCTGCGCAGTGCGGCATCTGCACGCCGGGCATGCTGGTCGCCGCGACGGAATTGCTGCGCCGGAACGCGACGCCCACCGAGGCCGAGGTCGAGCAGGCGCTGGGTGGCGTGCTCTGCCGCTGCACCGGCTATCGGCGGATCATTGACGCGGTGCGCGGCGTCGAAGCCAGCGCCGAGGAGGGCACGGTCGGCGCCCGCCTGCCGCGCGTGGATGGCGCGGCCAAGCTGGACGGCACCGAGCGGTACGGCGCCGACCTCGCACCCACCGATGCGCTCTGGCTGCGCGCCATCCGCAGCCCACATGCCCATGCGCGCTTCACCTTCGGCGATGTGGCGGGCTTCCTGGCCGCGCATCCCGGCATCACGCGGTTGCTGACGGCAGAGGATGTGCCGGGCCGCAACGGCTATGGCATCTATCCGCACATCAAGGACCAGCCGGTCTTTGCCGACGGGCTGGCGCGGTATCGCGGCGATGCCGTGGCGGCGGTGATCGGCACGCGCGACGCCGTGGAATCGCTGCGCTTCGAGGCGGTGCCCATCCTTTGGGAGAAGCTGGACGCGCTGGAGGATCCCCGCACCGCGCTGGCGGCCCCCGCGCTGCACGCGCAATTCCCGGACAATGTGCTGGCCGAGGGCTTCGTGCGTTGCGGTGACCCCGATGCGGCGCTGCGCGAGGCTGCGCATGTGGTCGAGGGCGACTGGCAGACCAGCTTCGTCGAGCACGCCTATATCGAGCCCGAGGCGGGCTATGCGCGCCGGATCGGCGAGAGCATCGAAATCTGGTCCAGCACCCAGGCGCCCGCGATGGATCGCGAGGAGGTGGCCGGCGTGCTGGGCCTTGCGATGGATGCGGTGCGGATCATCCCGTCCGCCTGTGGCGGTGGTTTCGGCGGCAAGCTGGATGCCGGCATCCAGCCCATGCTGGCGGTCGCGGCCTGGGTCATGGACCACCCGGTGCGCGCCATCTGGTCCCGCACCGAGAGCATGGCGGCCAGCACCAAGCGCCACCCCGCGCGCATCACCGCGCGTGCGGGTTGCGATGCCGAGGGCCGGCTGCTCGCGCTGGATTTCGAGGGCATCTATGACACCGGCGCCTATGCGAGCTGGGGCCCGACCGTGGCCGGCCGCGTGCCGGTGCACGCCACCGGCCCCTATCGCGTGCCGCATGTCCGCGCCCGGGCGCGGGCGGTGCACACGCACCAGCCGCCTTCCGGCGCGTTCCGCGGCTTCGGCGTGCCCCAGGCCGCCATCGCGCAGGAGGCGCTGTGGGATCGGCTTGCTGATGCGTGCGGGCTGGACCGGCTGGAATTCCGCATCCGCAACGCGCTTGTGGCAGGCGATGTGACCGCCACGGGGCAGCGCCTGGAGCATTCCGCCGGGCAGCGGCTTTGCCTGGAGGCGCTGCGGCCCGCCTGGGCGGAGCTGCGCGCCGAGGCCGCGGCGCGCAATGCCAGGGGCGGCGTGCTGCGGTATGGCGTGGGCGTGGCGGGCATGTGGTACGGCATTGGCAATACCGGCATGTCCAACCCCTCGGACATGCGGCTCGTGCTGGGCACGGATGGGCGCATCACCTTCTTCAATGGCGCGGTGGATATCGGGCAGGGTTCCTCCACCGTGCTGGCGCAGATCGCGGCCGAGGCGCTGGGGCTGCCCGTCGCGGCGCTGAACCATGTGAATGGCGACACGGCGACGACGCCCGATGCCGGCAAGACCAGCGCCTCGCGCCAGACCTTCGTCAGTGGCCGTGCCGCGATGGAGGCGGCGCTCGATTTGCGCGCGAAGATCCTGCGCGGCAGCAATGGCGTGCTGGGCTGGAATCGCGCGCTGACCCTGGACGGCGCGCCCTTCCGGCCGGCCGCGCCCATCGAGGGGCTGGGCCGGTTCGACCCGCCGACCGTCCCGCTCGACGCGAATGGCCAGGGCATTCCCTACGCGACCTATGGCTTCGCCGCGCAGCTCTGCGCGCTTGCGGTGGATGTGAAGCTCGGCACCGTGCAGTTGCGACGCTTCGTCGCCGCGCATGACGTGGGCCGCGCCATCAACCCGACGCTGGTGGAGGGGCAGATCCATGGTGGCATCGCGCAGGGCATCGGGCTTGCGCTGATGGAGGAGTACATCCCCGGTCGCACCGAGAATCTGCACGACTACCTGATCCCGAGCTTCGGCGACGTGCCGCCCATTGATTGCGTGTTGATCGAGGAGCGCGAGCCGCTCGGCCCCTATGGCGCGAAGGGCGTGGGCGAGCCCGCGCTGGTGGCGACGGCGCCGGCCATCTTCTCGGCGATTCGCGATGCGACGGGCGCGGAGATCCATCGGATTCCGGCGCTGCCGCACCGGGTTCTGGAAGCGCTGAAGGAGACCGGCCGATGGTAGCAGAGCGGACCCCAACTCCTGGGGTCTGGGGCCTTTCGGCCCCAGCCGCCGGAGGCCTCTTCTCATGGTAGACCGCACTTCCATCTTCGGCGCGGCGGAAGCCGATGGCATCGTGCGTTGCGACGCCTGCCCCGTGCTCTGCCGCATCCGCCCCGGCCGTGCCGGCGCCTGTCATCGTTATGCGAATGAGGAGGGCCGCCTGGTCCGCACCGACCCCTTGGTGCTGCTGACCCAGACGGACCAGCCCTTGGTGCCTTTCCTCGAAGCGGCCGAGGATTGGGATGGCGGGATCACGCGCCCCACCTTCGTCACCGCCATCGGCGCCGGCACCACCTATCCCGACTACAAGCCCGCGCCCTTCATCGTCTCCAGCCAGCATGCCGGCGTGGACACGGTGACAGTCGTGACCGAGGGCATCTTCAGCTATTGCGGCCTCAAGGCGAAAATCGACACGGACCGGCATCTCGGCCCCGAGGCGGCCCGGGTGATGCATGAGGGCGAGCAGATCGGCCATGTGACCACGGCGGAATATGGCTCGCAGATGCTCAGCATCGGCGGCGTGCGGCACCTGACCGGCGGCTCCAAGCGCGAGGGGAATGTGACCTGCGCGGCCATGCTGGCGCTCTGTTCGAAGCAAGCGATCGAGGTGGAGATCGAGGGCGGCTCGCGCCTTGTGCTCCAGGCGGGGGCGGCGCCCATCGTGAATGGCGTGCCGGAGACGCGGATGCGGGTGGGCTGCGGCAGTGCGGCGGTCGGCATCTTCGCGCAGCAATGGCAGGGGCATGTGGATGAGGTGATTGTGGTGGACGACCACATCACCGGCGTGCTGACCGAGCATCAGGCCGGCAAATGCCTGAACATGCGCGCCTCCGGCATTCGCGTGCGCGGGCGGCGCTCCACGCCTGGGCGATATTTCCAGGTGGCGCATCCCGGCAGCGGCTGGGGTGGCACGGATGTGACGGACCCGCTGAGCCTGATCGAAAGCATTGACCCCAAGCTTGCCTGGCCCGGGCTGCGCCTGCTGCTGACCAGCACGACCGGCGAGGATTCGCTCTATGTCGAGCTGGACGAGGCGCTGCGCCCCATCCCGGCCACGGCCCCCGCGGCGGTGGCCAAGAGCGTGGCCCGCATCGGCGAGAATTGCGAACCGGCGCTGACCTCCATCCTCTTCATGGCGGGCGCGGGCGGTTCGCTGCGGGCGGGCGTCACCGACAATCCCATCCTGTTGACGCGGGCCGTGCAGCATGGCGAGGTACGAGTCACGATGGGGGGTGCACCCTGCTACCTGTATCCGGGAGGCGGCATCACGATCATGGCGGACGTCCTGCGCCTGCCCGACAAGGCCTTCGGCCATGTCCCGACCCCCGCGCTGGTGGCGCCGCTGGAATTCACCCTGCGGGCTGACCTCTATGCCGCCATGGGCGGCCATGTGGACCAGGCGATGAGCCTCGCCACCCTGCTTGAGCAACACGGCGATTCGGCGGTGCGCGGCGAATGGCTTCGGGATAATCCCTGGCCGGGTGCCCCGGGATGACAGAGGTCGAGTGGCCGCCACCGCGCCGTGCCTTGCTGCCCGATGGGCGGCTGCACCTGCAGGACGGGCCGATCGACCTCGTCATCGGGCTGGAGGGCGCGCGTGCTTCGGTGATCGAGGCGCGTGAAGCCGCCTGGCAGGGGCTGCATGGCGTGCTGGCCGGCCTCTCGCGCGAATTGCACCTGCTGCGCGCGCCGCTGATGGGCCGCATCCCCGCCCTCACCCATCCCGTGGCCAAGCGCATGGCGGAGGCCGCCTGGCCGCACCGCATGCACTACGTGACGCCGATGGTGGCGGTGGCGGGCGCGGTGGCCGAGCATGTGCTGCGCGCCATCCTGACGGTGCCCGGCATCAGCCTCGCGCATGTGAACAATGGTGGCGACATCGCGCTGCACCTCTCGCCGGCCAGCACCCTGCGCGTCGGCCTGGTCGAGGATCCGGCGCGGGTGGGGCCGAGCGGGCTCGCCGTGATCCGCGGCGGGGATGCGGTGCGCGGCATCGCGACCTCCGGCTGGCGCGGGCGCAGCTTCAGCCGCGGCATCGCCGATGCGGTGACGGTGCTCGCGACCCGCGCGCCGGAGGCCGATGCGGCGGCCAGCATCATCGCCAATGCGGTGGATGTGGATCACCCCGCCATCAGCCGCGAGCGGGCCTGCGAGCTGGACCCCGACAGCGACCTGCGGGACCTGCATGTGACGGTGGATGTGGCCCCCCTGCCGGAGGCGGCCATCACCACCGCGCTCGATGCGGGCGAACGCTGCGCCGAGGGGCTGCTGGCCCGCGGCCTGATCCTGGGCGCCTGCCTCAGGCTGCAAGGGCGGCTGCGCCTGGTGGGGGCGGCCGGGGTGCTGGCAGCGATGGAGCAGGCGGTCGTCCCGCCTTGACGCAAAAAAGCGCTGCCGTTGCGCGTGCAATCCGAGCGGCGGCAGCCTAGAATTCCCTCGCTTGAGGAGGCACGCATGACAGAATACGACCCACGGCTGCGCCGGCGGTTGCTGGTGGTGAAGCTGGTGGCCCTGGGCAGTGCGGCCTCCGCTGGCGCCGCTCTGGCGCAAGGCACGAAATCCGGCCCGCGCCCGCCGCAAAGCGGCCTGACCGACGCCGACCCCGGCGACCAGCCCGGCAATGGCCGCGGCGGCAATGCGCCCCGGCCCGGGCAACAGGGCCGCAGCGATTCCGACCCGACCGATCCGGCGGGCCAGGGCCGGGGCGGCAACGCGCCACGCGGCCAGGGGCAAAGCGATTCCGACCCGACAGACCCACCCGGCCAGGGCCGGGGCGGCAACGCGCCGCGCGGCCAGGGGCAAAGCGATTCCGACCCGACAGACCCACCCGGCCAGGGCCGCGGCACACCGCGCCAGGGCCAGGGACAAGGTCGCAGCGATTCCGACCCGACCGATCCGCCCGGCCAGGGGCGTGGGGGCAATGCGCCGCGTGGCCAGGGACAAAGCGATTCCGACCCGACCGACCCACCCGGCCAGGGCCGCGGCACGCCGCGTCAGGGCCAGGGCCAGGGACAAAGTGACTCCGACCCGACGGATCCGCCCGGCCAGGGGCGTGGCGGCAGCGCGCCGCGCGGCCAGGGGCGCAGCGATTCCGACCCGACAGACCCTCCCGGCCAAGGCCGCGGCGGCGCCCGCCCGGCACCGGCGGGGCCGACCGACAACGACCCGAGCGACCCGCCCGGGCGCGGCCGCGGCGGCAGGCCGGAGCAGAAGGGCGCCTGATCGGGCGCCCTGCCAGGGCGACGGAAATTCCGCCGCCGCCCATCTTCCGCGAAATTACCAGATTGTGAGACGGCGCATTCCCTGCTTCTCTCCCGCGCGGGCAACGTCCAGACCCGCGTTTTCCATGGAGGCTCCTGCCGATGCGCAGCCATCACGTCACGCTCACCCGTCCGGCGCTGCGCGCGGCCACCCTGGCGCTTGTTGCAGCGCCCCTTCTGCTCGCGCCGCCGGCTGCCGCCGTTGAGTATGACGGCAACTGGCAATTCACCATGAGCTGCACGGCGAGCGGCAACCAATCCGCCTTCACCGAGCGTTTCACGGCGCCGGTCGCAGGAAACGCCGCGACCCGCACCCGCAGCGGCCGCAACGCCCAGGGTGTGGAGGACAGCAGCCGTTTCAACGCCCGGATCGAAGGCAACCAGATGACCGCGATGGTGGAGCGCAGCCGCGGCGCCGAGCGCTGGAGCCTGCGCTTCGCCGGCCCCGCCACCTCGGACACGCGGTTCGACCTGGCCGGCGGAATCTTCTCGGGCGACCGGCAGCTCCGCAGCTGCCGCCTCGTGGCCGAGGCGGTGAGTTCGGCGCCGGGCAGCCTGGCCGCGACCGCGCCCGCCCGCGCCGAGGCGGCGCGCCAGCAGCTCGCCGCTTCGCTCGCCGCCCTTGCCGCGCTGGAGGCCAATGCCGCCGCCGAAATCCAGGCGCTGCGCACCGACCTCGACCTTGCCCGCTTTGAGAGCGTCGCCATGCGCGCGGAGCTGGACCAGCGCGGCGCGGCCATCCTGGCACTGGAGGCGCGGCTGCGCACGGCAGAAGGCACGGCCACGCAGGCCCAGGCCGCCCTCGCCCAGGCCGTGGCGACCGCGACGGCCGAGATCGGCCAGCGCGACCAGCGCCTGACCGCCGCCGCGACGGAGCGCACCGCCCTGCAATCGCGCCTCACCGCCGCCGAGGCGGCGGTGGCCCAGGCCCAGGGGCAAGCCCAGACGCAAGCCCAGGCCGCCGCCACCGAGCGCACCGCGCTGCAAGCGCGCCTGACCGCCGCCGAAGCCGCGCTGGCCCAGGCCCAGGGGCAAGCCCAGACGCAAGCCCAGGCCGCCGCGGCCGAGCGTACGGCGCTGCAAGGCCGCCTGACCGCCGCCGAGGCCGCCGCCGCGCAGCTTCGCACCGCGCTCGCGACGGCGCAGCGCGAGTTGACGGAGGCCCGCGCCGCCCAGCCGCCACGCTAGGCCAGCGTTCGGGGCAAAGGATGATGCGGACAGCAGAATGATGACGCGCATCACCCGTCGCGGCGGCCTCGCCCTGGCGGCGGCCGCGCTCCCGGCCCCCAGGCTGCGCGCCCAGGGCATCTGGAATCCCACCCGGCCGATCACGCTGGTGGTCGGCTTCCCGCCAGGCGGCCAGACGGATTTCGCCGCCCGCAGCATCAAGACCGGGCTGCAGAATGCGCTCGGCGTTGCCGTCTCCATCGACAACCGGGCCGGGGCCGGCGGAAATCTCGGCACCGAGGCGGTGATGGCCGCCCGGCCCGATGGCTATACGCTCCTCGCCGGCAATATCTCGCCCATGGTGATCAACCCCCACACCATGGAGGGGATGATGATCGACCCGCGGGAGATGGTGCCGATCGGCCTCATCCTCCGCTCCTCGCTCATTCTCTGCGCCCATCCCTCGGTTCCCGCGCGCAACCTGTCGGAGCTGCGTGCCTGGATCGCCGCGCAGCCGCGCGGCTCTATCCATTATGGCTCCACCAGCACCGGCAGCCTCACCCACATCGCGATGGAGCTGTTCCGCGCACGGCTGGGCAAGCCCGAGATGACGCACATCGCCTATCGCGGCTCAGGCCCGGCGATGGTGGATTTCGCGGCCGGGCGCTTCAGCCTGATGTTCGATGGCGCCTCGGTGGTGGCGCCCCTCGTGCAGGCCGGGCAGTTGCGCTGCGTTCTGGCCACCGGGCGAACCCGCAGCCCCGCCTTCCCCAGCCTGCCCACGGCCGAGCAGCAGGGCCTCGCCGACTTCGCCTTCTACACCTGGACGGGGCTTTTCGCGCCGCGCGGCGCGCCGCCCGAGATCGTCACCCGCCTCAACGCCGCCCTCAACGCCGCCCTGGCCGAAACCGCGACGCGCGAGCGCATCACCGGCCGCGGCGACGAGCCGGGGGGCGGCAGCGCGGCGGAGATGGGCCGCCTCATGGCCGAGGATGACGCGCGCTGGGGCGAAGTGGTGCGCACCAACCAGATCCGCGTGGAGAGCTGAGTCACACGGCCAGCGAGGGCCCTCGCGTCATACTTCCAGCGAGGGCCCTCGCATCTCGCGCACCAGCTTCCGGCCGATCGCCTCGGTGAAATCCGCGTAGTCGGCGCAGGGCATGGCGAAGCTGCCGGGCCCGCCGATCACCTCGGCCGCGTAGTGCTGGAGCAGATCCGGCTCCTCGTTCAGCACGGCGAGGCCGTTGATCACGACCCCCGCCGCCACCGCCAGATCCCGCACCGGGCCCGAGGGGCGGCCGCGATTGCCCGCACCATCCCCCGAGACATCCACCACCTGCCGCTGGGCCGGCGCCGGGCAACGGCCCAGCAGCGTGAGGGCGGCGAGCAGCCCCTCCCCCAGCGCGGTTGCGCCCGCGCGGGGTTGGCGGGGCGCCGCGAGCAGTACGGCGGCGATCGCGGCACCGTCCTCGGCGCTGGCGAAGCGCGTCCAGGGCAGCGCCACCTCCTGCGCTTCCGACCAGAAGAGCGCGGCCACGGCCACCGCGCCGCGCGGCCCACCGGTGGCGGCGGCGAGCACGGCCGGGTCCTCGAAGGCGGCGGCGAGGCCGCCCAGCATCAGCGCGAACTCGTCAAAATCCACGCTGGCCGAGACATCCACAGCGAGCACAAGCGCCAGATCCACCGCGTCCATCCGTCCTTCCTGACGGATTCGCCGCCGGCCCGCCACTTCTTCCGCAGCACCCCGGAATCCTGGCCGGAGATTGCGCCACCGCAAGGCGCGCCACGCGTTGTCATGGCAGTGTCATCTGCAACGGAGAGGATGTGCCCCATGCATACGCGCACCATGGCGGAAATGGTTCGCCACCAGAATCCCCTGACGCTCGGCCCCGGCGTCACGGTGCAGGAGGCCTGTGCCGCCATGCACCGGCGCCGCGTCGGCGCGGTGCTGATCGTGGACGGGCAGCGCCTGCTCGGCATCTTCACCGGGCGGGACGCGGTGCATGCGCTGGCCGTGGGCCTCGACGCGCAGCGCACGCTGGTCGGCCAGGTGATGACGGCCGAACCCTGCTGCCTCAGCCCGCATGACCGGGCGCATGACGCGCTGAGGCTCATGGAGGATGGCGGCTTCCGGCACCTGCCCGTGGTGGAGGACGGGCATCTGCTCGGCATCGTCTCGCGCTATGATTTCCGCGCGCAGGAACACCGCCGCATGGATGAGGAGACGGGGTTCTTCGAGGTTTTGCGCTGACCCTCAGAGGGCGGGCAAAGGCTTGCCGATCGCGGGGTCCGTCTTGAACTTGGCCAGGCTGCCCCAGGCGCGGTCATATTGCGGCGGGATCTTCAGGGCCTCGATCCGGCCCAGCGCCACCGCCGCATTCACCACCCAATAGGGGTCGCGCAGGAAGGCGCGGGCGAGGAGGATCATGTCCGCCTTGCCTTCGTCCAGGATGGCCTGGGCCTGGGCCGGCTCGGTGATGAGGCCGACCGCCATCACGGGAATGCCCGCCCCGTTCTTCACCGCCTCGGCCCCCGGTACCTGGTAGCCCGGGCCGATCGGGATCTGCTGGCCGGCATCGAGGCCGCCGGAGCTGACATCCACGATATCCACGCCCAGCGCCTTCAGGCGTTCGGCCAGCATCACGCTCTCTTCTGTGTTCCAGCCGCCCTCCACCCAGTCGGTGTGGGAGATGCGGACGCCGAGCGGCATGCTCTCCGGGATCACGGCGCGCGTGGCGCGGGTGATTTCGCGCAGCAGCCGCGTGCGGCCTTCGAAATCGCCGCCCCAGCTGTCATTGCGGAGGTTGGAGATGGGCGAGAGGAACTGGTGCACCAGATAGCCATGGGCGGCATGCAGCTCGATGAAGGTGTAGCCCGCCTTGACCGAGCGCACCGCCGCATCGGCGAAGGCCTGGATGGTGGCCGTGATTTCCGCCTCGCTCATCGCGCGCGGCGTGGCGTAGCCCTGGAAGGGGGTGGCGCTGGGGCCCAGCGCTTCCCAGCCCGGCACGGCGGGGCCCGCTTCCCAGGCCGGGAGGCGGCTGCCCTTGCGGCCGGCATGGGCGAGCTGGATCGCCGGCACCGTGCCCATTGCGGCGATGGCGGCGACCAGCCGCTGATGCGCGGGCAATTGGTCATCGGTCCAGATGCCGAGGTCGCCCGGGCTGATGCGGCCCTCGGGCGTCACCGCCGCGGCCTCGGTCATCACCATGCCCGGACCGGCGACGGCGCGGGAGACGAGATGCGCCATGTGCCAATCCGTGGGCTTTCCGTCCTCGCCCGCGCAATACTGGCACATGGGCGAGACGCCGATGCGGTTGCGGAAGGTGACGCCGCGCAGGGTGAGTGGGCTGAACAGATCGGTCATGAGCGGGAGTCCTGATTGAAGGGCGGCGTGCGGCCGAGGCGGTTTTCCATGATGACGAGGAACGGCCGTGGGTCGGGCAGCAGGCGCCCTTCCCCATCCGTCGCCCAGCGCGCCAAGGCCACGCTGTCGCTGACATTGCCACCCACCGCCTCCACCACGCCAGGGGCGGCATGGACGACGATGTCGCAATGCATGGGGCGGAACTGGCCGCGCTCGGCGGCGCGATCCGCCCAGTCGCGCAACGGCCGGCTGGAGCGGTCGCGGCAGACGAGGTCGCCCGGGGCGGGGGCATGGAAGGCGGGGTCGCGCGGCAGGAAGGGCGCCTGCGCCGGGTAGGCGGCGGCGAGCGCATCGAGATGATCGAGGTAGCGGGCATGCGCGGCATCGGGCGCGAATTCCGGCGCATCCACGCCGGCCGCGCCGATCACCCAGGAGATGAAGGCGGCGGACCAGAAGGGTTCGGCCCATAGATTGCCGCCGCCCTCCCCGGCCAGGGCGCGCTGGTAGCGCGCGCGGTTGGCCGGAATCGCCTCGCCCGATTGCGGCACGGCGCGCCAATAGGCCAGCACGCGGGGGAAATTCTGCGGCGCGCTTTCGGGGAGCGGTGCCGTGCGCGCTTCACAGGGCAGGCCCGCGGGGCCGGGCAGGCCGACCGTAACGCAGCCCCAATCCCGCCATTCGGCCAGCGCCAGGCGCAGCATCCGCTCGCGGGCGGCCGGCGGATAGCTGAGCGGGGGCTGCATCTGCGCGACGGGCGGTGGCGCCGCGCAACCCACAAGCACGGCCAGCAGGGGCAGGAGACGAAGCACGCCCCTCTCTGCCAAAGCCTATCCTTGGGGGCAAGACGGGCTATGCTGGCCGCGCCATGTCCCTGCCGCCAGAGCCCGAAGGCGGGCGCCTCTTCTTCCGCAGCGAGACCTTCGCGGCGGACCCCCGGCCCACCCGCCGCCTAGCGAGCGATGAGACCGTGCCCGAGCCGGAACGCAACATCCCGCTGCATGCGCGTTGCGACGTGCTGGTGGTCGGCGGCGGCCCCTCCGGCGTGGCCGCCGCGGTCGCGGCCGCACGCGAGGGGGCGCGGACCATCCTGCTGGAGCGGCACAATCATCTGGGCGGCCTCTCCACCGGCGGGTTGGTGATCTGGATTGACCGGATGACCGACTGGTCCGGGCAGCGCGTGATCCGCGGCTTCGCCGAGGAATTCCTGGATCGTCTGCCGAAAGGCGCGGTCAGCGGCCCCTCGCCCGCCCTCTGGGGTACGCGCGATGCGGCGACGGCCGCCTGGTGGGCGGCCAGGACCAGCGCCTTCCACGGCATCGTCACCCATTCCCCCACTTGCGACCCCGAGGCGATGAAGCTCGCCGCGCAGGAAATGGTGCTGGAGGCGGGGGCGGAGCTGCTCTTCCACGCCTGGGGGGCTGCGCCCATCGTCACGGATGGCGCGGTGCGCGGCGTGTTCTTCGAATCCAAGCAGGGGCGGCGGGCCATCCTGGCGGGCGTGACCGTGGATGCGACGGGCGATGGCGACCTCTTTGCCCAGGCCGGCGCCGCCTTCAACGACGACATTGACGAGCGCGACATTCATCACTGCATGAACACGAGCTGGCTCTTCGGCGGCGTGAACATGCCGCGCTACCAGCGCTGGCGGGCCGAGGAGCCGGCGGCGTTCAGCGCCTTCCTGCAAGCCGGGCGCGAGCGGCTGCGCTTCTTCGACAAGGCTTTCGCCTCCTGGCGGGATGATGTGGCGCTGTTCATGGGGCCACGCCTCTCCGGCTATTCGGCGGTGGATGTGGAGGATCTGACGGCGGTCGAGATCCAGAGCCACCGGCTGATGGGGGAGCATCTGGCGCTCTACCGTGCGGGCGCGCCGGGCTTCGAGAACGCCTATCTCATGCTGTCCGCGCCCCAACTGGGCGTGCGGCATGCGCGGCGGCTCACTGGCGTCGCGGCGGTGACGCGGGGGGATTGGGATGGGCGGGTCTGGCCCGACGAGATCGGTGTCTCGCCCAGCCTTTCGCCGAAATTCCCGAATGTATCGGTGCCCTACGGCGCGCTGGTGCCAGCGGTGCTGGACGGGCTTCTGGCGCCGGGGCGGCATCTGAGCTGCGACCCCAACAGCCATTCCTTCCTGCGGGAAATCCCGCAATGCTGGATGACCGGCCAGGCGGCGGGGGCGGCGGCGGCGCTGGCGGTGGCGCGGGGGGTGGCGCCGCGCGCGGTGCCCATCCCGGCCTTGCAGGCGGCGCTCCGGTCCGGGGGCGCCCATCTTTCGGCGCCCGCGCTGGAGCGGGCCGCCGGCTGATCACGCGGTGGCGAGGCGCGTCTCGGAGAGGCCGGTCCGGGCGGCGGCGCTTGCCGCGCTGGCATCACGGATGATGTAGCCGCGGCCCCAGACCGTGCCGATGACGTTGTTGGCGCCGGCCGTCTGCAGCTTCTTGCGCAGCTTGCAGACGAAGACGTCAATGATCTTGCTGTCCGGCTCATCCATGCCGCCATAGAGGTGGTCCAGGAAGTTCTCCTTGGAGAGGACGGTCCCGCGCCGCATCAGCAGCAGTTCCAGGATGGCGTATTCCTTGCCGGTGAGATGGACGGCGCGGCCCTGGACCGCCACCTCCTTCGCGCCGAGATCGAGCGAGAGCGGGCCCATCTGGATGCGCGGCTGGCTGAAGCCCTTGGAACGGCGGATCATGGCCTGCAGGCGGGCCACCAGCTCCTCCGGCTCGAAGGGCTTGGACAGGTAGTCATCGGCACCGACCGAGAGGCCGCGCACCTTGGCCTGGGTCCGCGCCACGGCGGAGAGCATCAGAACGGGCGCCTCGATGCGGGAGGCACGCAGCTTGGTGACGACGTCATACCCCTCCATGTCCGGCAGCATCAGGTCCACCACCACGGCGTCGTAGTCGTAGAGGCGGGCGAGTTCGAGGGCTTCGGCCCCGCAATCGGCCACGTCCACCACCATGCGGTGCTGCTGCAGCTGGAAGGTGATCCCGCGCGCGGCGGAGCGGTCATCTTCGACAAGGAGGATACGCATTCGGGGTCTTCTCCACACGTTTTGCGTGTGAAGAATTACCACCATGACGCGAACCCGCCAAGGGATTTTCAGCTTCTGGTGTGTATTTAAAAAAAATCTTTCACCAAACGGGACCAGATGCCGCATTTCGTGCAAAAACCCTGAGTCTGCGAGTCAGAAACGTTCCCTTAGCGAAGAACGTTAAGGAATTTGTCGCAAACTGGTGAAGGGTCCCTAAAACGGACCTATCATCCCATTTATAGAGACATGGCGAAGCGGCTCCGGAACGCAAAAAGGGCGCCCGTCGCAGGGCGCCCTTTCCGGTGTCCGTGCGGCCCCCGAGGGGGATGGTTCCGCGCGGGCTTACTCTTCGCCGGCCATCTCGCGGCGGCGGCGGATGGCCGCGCCCAGGATGTCGCCCAGCGAGGCGCCGCTGTCGGCCGTGCCGAACTCCTTCACGGCCTCGCGCTCCTCCTCGATCTCCTTGCCCTTGACGGTCAGGGAGAGGCGGCGGGCGGCGCGGTCCACGGCGGTGATCTTCGCATCGACCTTCTCGCCCACGGCGAACTTGTCGGGGCGCTGATCCTGGCGATCGCGCGCCAGTTCCGCACGGCGGATGAAGCCGGTCAGCACTTCGTCAATCTTCACCTCGATGCCATTGGCTTCGATCTTGGTCACGGTGCAGGTGACGATGTCGCCCTTCTTCACCTTGTCCAGGACCTCGGCGGCCGGATCGGCGGCGAGCTGCTTGATGCCCAGCGAAATACGCTCCTTCTCGACATCCACGTCGAGAACCTTGGCCTTCACCACATCGCCCTTCTTGTAGCTGGCGATGGCGGTCTCACCAGGCACGTCCCAGCTGAGGTCGGAGAGATGGACCATGCCATCCACATCCGGGCCCACGCCGATGAACAGGCCGAACTCGGTGATGTTGCGGATCTCGCCCTCGATCTCGCTGCCCAGCGGGTGGTTCTGCAGGAAGACCTCCCACGGATTGCCCTGGGCCTGCTTGAGGCCGAGCGAAATGCGGCGCTTGGGCTCGTCCACATCCAGGATCAGCACGTCCACCTGCTCGGAGGTCGCGACGATCTTGCCGGGGTGCACGTTCTTCTTCGTCCAGGACATCTCGCTCACATGGACGAGGCCCTCGACGCCCGCTTCCAGCTCCACGAAGGCGCCGTAGTCGGTGATGTTGGTCACGCGGCCCGAGAACTTGCCGTTGACCGGGTACTTGATCGCAACACCGTCCCACGGATCGGACATCAGCTGCTTCATGCCGAGGCTGATGCGCTGCGTGTCCGAGTTGAAGCGGATGACCTGCACCTTGACCGGCTGGCCGATCGTCAGGGCCTCGCTCGGGTGGTTGATGCGGCGCCAGGCGATGTCGGTGACGTGCAGCAGCCCGTCCACGCCGCCCAGATCCACGAAGGCGCCGTAATCGGTGATGTTCTTCACCACGCCATCGAGCACCATGCCTTCCTTCAGGCCCTGGACGAGCTCGGCGCGCTGTTCGGCGCGCGTCTCCTCCAGCACCGCACGGCGGCTGACCACGATGTTGCCGCGGGCGCGGTCCATCTTGAGGATCTGGAAGGGCTGCGACTGGCCCATCAGGGGGCCGACATCGCGCACGGGGCGGATATCCACCTGGCTGCCCGGCAGGAACGCGACCGCACCGCCGAGGTCCACGGTGAAGCCACCCTTCACGCGGCCGAACAGGATGCCGTTCACGCGCTGGTTGGCGGCGAAGGCCTTCTCCAGGTTGGTCCAGCTTTCCTCGCGGCGCGCCTTCTCACGGGAGAGGACGATCGAGCCGTCCTTGTCCTCGTAGCGCTCGACGAAAAGGTCCACCACGTCGCCGGGCTTCACCTCGGGCTTCATGCCCTGGGGCGCGAATTCCTTGAGGGGGACGCGGCCTTCGCTCTTCAGGCCGACATCGACCACGGCGAAGTCATCATCAATGCGAATGATCTTGCCGGTGACGACGGAGCCGGCGAAGCCGGTGTTGGCGCCCAGCATCTCATCGAGAAGCGAGGCGAAATCTTCAGGAGCCGCGCGCGAGGCGGGGCTGGTGGCACTTGCCATGTAGAGTTTGTGTCCTGGGTCTTGTGCGGGGCGTGGCCCCGCATGCCGGTCTTGCGCCATATCCCGCCCGCGGGCGGAACATCACGGCTTGCGGCACCGCCTGAGGGAGCCGCCGGGAACGGGGCGCGTGACGGTCCACCCCTGTCCGGTCAAGGTCCGAGGGCCATGACAGCCGTTACATCTGCCGAGTTGGGCGGAGCGTCAAGCGAAAATCACTGGACGCGCAAGGATTCCACGATTCGCAGCGCCGCCGTGAAGGCGGCGTCGGCGTCCAGCGCGCTGGTGTCGAGTGTCACCGCATCCGCGGCCGGCCGCAGCGGCGCCACGTCCCGCGCGGAATCCCGGGCATCGCGCGCCGCCATCTCGGCCGCGACCTCGGTCAAGGGCGGTGCCGCGCCGCGCGCGGCCATCTCGGCATGGCGGCGGCGGGCGCGCTCCTCGGCGCTGGCCGTCACGAAGAGCTTCACCGGCGCCTCGGGGAAGACCACCGTGCCGATGTCCCGCCCGTCCAGCACCGCGCCATGCGCCTGGCCAAAGCGCCGCTGGAAATCGAGCAGCGCGGCCCGCACGCCCGCAATGGCCGCGACACGGCTCGCCGCCGCATCGGCCGGCGGGCCGCGCAGGTCGGGGCGGTCGAGGTCGGCGGGTTGCAGCGCTTCCGCCGCTGCGGTGGCATCGGCCGGGTTCGCAGGGTCACCGCCCGCATCCAGCACGCGGCGGCCGGTCGCGCGGTAGAGCAGCCCGGTGTCGAGGTAGGGCAGCCCCAGATGCGCGGCGAGCCGGCGCGCCAGCGTGCCCTTGCCCGCCGCCGCCGGCCCGTCCACCGCAATGATGAGCGGCCGGTTCATGCCGGGCCGAGCGCGTCTTGCCCCGCCGCCTGGTTCATCAGCGGGATGAAGTTCGGGAAGCTGGTGGCGATGAAGCCGCCATCATCAATCTGCATGGGCGCGCGGCAGGCCAGGCCCAGCACCAGCGCACTCATGGCGAGGCGGTGGTCCATCTGGGTGGCGACCAGGCCACCGCCCGGCGGCGGGCCGCCGCAGCCCTGCACCAGCAGGTCATCGCCCTCGATCGCGCATTCCACCCCGGCCGCGCGCAGCAACTCGGCCGTGCCGGTGAGGCGGTCGCTTTCCTTGACCTTGAGCTCGGAAAGGCCGCGGAAGCGGCTTATGCCGGTGGCGCAGGCGGCGGCGACGGCGAGAATGGGGTATTCGTCAATCATGCTGGGCGCGCGCTCGGCCGGCACGTCCACGGCCTTCAGGCTGGTCGCCGCGATGGTGAGGTCGCCCACCGGTTCGCCGCCCTCCAGGCGCGGGGTCCCCACCTCCAGCACCGCGCCCATCTCGCGCAGGGACTGGAACAGGCCGGTGCGCAGCGGGTTCAGCCCGACATTGTCGATCACGAGCCTGGAGCCGGGCACGACCAGCGCGGCCACCACGAAGAAGGCGGCCGAGGACGGGTCGCCCGGGACCATCACCGGCGCGGCGCGCAGCTCCGGCTGGCCGTCCAGCTCGATGATGCGGCCATGACCCTGCACGGCCACGCGCACGGTCGCACCGAAATGCCGCAGCATGTTTTCGCTGTGGTCGCGGGTCGCCTCCGGCTCCACCACGCGCGTGGTGCCCGGGGCGCAGAGCCCGGCCAGCAGGCAGGCGCTCTTCACCTGGGCGGAGGCGACGGGGAGCGTGTAGTCCAGCGGCAGCGGCGCGCGCGCGCCCTGGATGGCCAGCGGCAGGCGCCCGCCCTCGCGGCTCCAGAACCGGGCGCCGGTGGCGGCCAGCGGATCGGTCACGCGTTTCATGGGGCGGCGGCGCAGGCTGGCATCGCCCGTCATCACCGCGAAGAGCGGATGGCCGGCCAGCAGGCCGCAGATCAACCGCGCCGCCGTGCCGGAATTGCCCATGTCCAGCACGTCGGCCGGCTCCACCAGGCCGCCGATTCCACGCCCGGCCACGCGCCAACGGCCGGGGGCCAGATGCTCGACCTCCGCACCCAGCAGGCGCATGGCGGCGGCGGTGCGCAGCACATCCTCGCCCTCCAGCAGGCCTTCGATCTCGGTGGTGCCGATGGCCAGCGCGCCGAACATCAGCGCGCGGTGGCTGATGGATTTGTCGCCCGGCACGGAAAGCCGCCCGGAGAGGCCCTGGCGGGCCGGGATGGAGCGCAGCGGGGTCGGGTTGGGGCCGTGGGACATGAAGCCGGGTTTGACACCGATGCGCGGCCCGTGGCAATGCGCCCCGCCCGCCGCGGGGAGTGGGCAGAAGGAATAGAGGGCTCCATGGCAAAGCCTGATCTCGGATTGAAGCGCGTCTGCGTCTCATGCAGCGCAAAATTCTATGACATGAGCAAGACTCCGGCCGTGTGCCCGAAATGCGGAACGGAGCAGCCGGCCGAGCAGCCGCGCCTTCGCCGCTCGGCCAACATCACCCCGGACGAGAAGCTCAAGAAGCGCGCCGTCGCCGCCACCGAGGTGGATGGGGACGAGGTGGAGCTGGACGACGTCGAGGCGGATGCCGGCGTCGAGGATGCGGACGAGCTGGAGGACGAGGACGACGCGATCGACGCCGAGATCGAAGTCGAGTCCGACCGTGAGGAAGAGGGCTGATCGCCCCTCGATGAGCAGGGTTGCGCGCTTCGCCGTTGCGATGCACGCCGCCCGCTCGTAAGGAGCGCCATGCGCCGCCTTCTCCTCACCGCCACCCTGCTGCTCCTCGCTGCACCTCTGGCCGAGGCGCAGCAGGCAAACCGCGCTCAGGCCAATACGCCCCGCCCCTCGCGCCTTGGCGATTACCAGTCCTGGACCGCCGTCGCCCACACCGAGGGCGGCCAGAAGGTCTGCTACGCCTTCACCCGTGCGCGCAGCACGGAGGGCGTGGGCGGGCGCGATGCCAACAACGTGATGCTGCTGGTGACGCATCGCCCCGGCGGGCGGGACCAGGTGGCCGTGCGCTCGGGCTACAACTTCCCGCGCGGGGCCGAGACCAAGCTCTTCATCGGGCAGAACGAATTCGCCTTCTTCACCGCCAGCGACAATTCCTTCGCGCGGGATGGCCGCGCCGTCGTCGCCGGATTGCGCGCGGGGCGGGAGGCGGTGCATCGCGGCCCCGGCCCCAATGGGCGCGGCCAGGCGACGGACACCTTCGCGCTGGCCGGCTTCACCCAGGCCTATGAGGCGATCGGGCGCGAATGCCCGCCCCCGGCGCCGTCCAGGCGATGAGCAACGCTTTCCAGCCACACTCGCGCGTCGCCGCCAGCGATGGGCTGACCGAGGCTGAGCGCAGCCGCATCCTGGCCAAATCCGCGCTCTTCGCGCCGCCGCCCATGACGGATGCCGAAGGACGGCGCGAGCTGGTGGGCCTGACGCGGGAGGAACTGGCCGCCGAGATGGCCGAGATCGGCGAGAAGCCCTTCCGCGCCAAGCAGCTCTGGCACTGGATCTACCACCAGGGCGTGCGCGATTTTTCCGCCATGAGCAGCATCGCCCGGCCCTTGCAGGAGAAACTGGCCGAGCGCTTCGTGGTGGGTCGCCCGGGCGTCACGACCGAGCAGACCAGCACGGATGGCACGCGCAAATGGCTGTTCCGCTCCCGCGACGGGCAGGAGGTGGAGACGGTCTATATCCCCGAATCCGATCGGGGCGCCGTCTGCATTTCAACCCAGGTGGGCTGCACCCTCTCCTGCACCTTCTGCCACACCGGCACGCAGAAGCTGGTGCGCAACCTCGGCACCGCGGAGATCGTGGGGCAGTTCCTGGCGGCGCGCGACAGCTACGGCGAATGGCCGACACCCAAGGGTGAGGAGGGGCGGCGCCTCTCCAACATCGTCGTCATGGGCATGGGCGAGCCGCTCTACAATTACGAGAACACCGCCCGCGCTTTGACCATCCTGATGGATCATGAGGGCGTCGCCCTCTCCCGCCGGCGGATCACGCTCAGCACCTCGGGCGTGGTGCCGATGATGGACAAGTGCGGCGAGGAATTGGGCGTGAACCTCGCGGTCTCACTCCATGCCGTGCGCGACGATCTGCGCGACGTGATCGTGCCGCTGAACCGCAAATACCCCATCGCCGAGCTGCTGGCGGCCTGCGCGCGCTATCCCGGCGCCTCCAATGCGCGGCGGATCACCTTCGAATACGTGATGCTGCGCGGCGTGAATGACAGCGAGGCCGAGGCGCATGAGCTGGTCCGGCTGCTCAAGGGGCTTCCGGCCAAGGTGAACCTGATCCCGTTCAACCCCTGGCCGGGCTCGCCCTATCAGACCTCGACGCCGGAAGCGCTGCGGAAGTTTGCCGCCATCGTGAATGATGCGGGGTATTCGAGCCCCATACGGCGGCCGCGGGGGCGGGATATCCTGGCCGCTTGCGGGCAGCTGAAGACCGAGTCCGAGCGGGTGAAGCGGGCCGGGTGAAAACAAGCGCCTCCGGCGGCTGGGGCCATGGGCCCCAGACCCCATTCCGTTGACCGCCGCGCCTCAGGTTTCCATCTGGCTTGTGGCCCTGGCGGGGTTTGCGTCGGGGTCGGGGATGCGGATCATGGATCCGCTGATGCCGCTGGTCGCCAACGAATTTGGCGTTTCCGTCTCGGGTGTGGCCATCCTCATCGCGGCCTTCATGCTGACCTATGGCGGCGGGCAGGTGGCCGTGGGGCCGCTGGGAGACCGGCTGGGCAAGCTGCGGGTCGCCGCCGTGGCGCTGATGCTGTTCGGCACCTTCACGGTGCTGGCGGAATTCGCCGGTAGCCTGACGCAACTGACCCTGCTGCGCGCGGCGGGCGGGCTGGTGGCCGGCGCCGTGATCCCGCTGCTGCTGGCGCATATCGGCGACACCGTGCCCTACCAGGACCGCCAGGCAGTGATCGGGCAATTCCTGATCGGCAACGTCATGGCGCAGATGCTGACGGGGCCGATCTCGGGCATTCTCGGCCAGCATTTCGGCTGGCAGACGAGCTTTCTCGTCTTCGGCTGCTTCACCGCCGCAATCGGGCTGCTGCTGGCCGCGCGCCTGGGCCCGCAGATGTGGCGCGGCATGCCAGGGGGCGCGCGAGGGCAGTCGGGGCTGATGGCCTACGCGCGGCTGCTGCGGAACCCCAATGCGCGGCGCCTGCTGCTGGCGGCCTATCTGGATGGGGCGCTGCTGTTCGGGGGCGCGTTTCCCTTCATCGCCTCCTTCCTCATCGAGGATTTTTCGCTCTCGGCCGGCGAGGCGGGGCTGGTGGTGGCTGCCTTCGGGCTGGGGGCGCTGGCCTATACGCAGATCGCGCGGCGGATGGTGCGGCGCTTTGGCGAGCGGGGGCTGCTGCTCTGGGGTGGGCTGGGGCTGGCGGCGGGGCTGGCGCTGACGGCGGTGGCGCCGAGCTGGGGCGTGATCCTGGCGCTGCAATTGCTGCTGGGCTTCTGCTTCTACAGCTTCCACGGCGTGCTGCAGGCCCGCGCGACGGAAGCCATGCCCGAGGCGCGGGGCACGGCGGTGAGCGCCTTCGCCATGGCGCTCTTCATGGGGCAGACGAGCGGGAGCCTGATCTTTGCCGTCGTGATCGCGCTGGGCGGCTATGCGGCGGCGTTCAGCATCGCGGCGGCGGGCATGGCGGTGTTTGCGGTATGGGTGCGCGGGGCCGGCCCCAAAGGCGTGACCCAGGGGTGATCCAGGCGCGGGCCGGCAGCGCCACCCGTGACCACCGCCCGCCCCTTGAACGCCAAGTTCAAGTTGTCCAACATACTTCCGCCGATGGACTTCGGGTTGCTGCGCAGCACGCCATCTCAGGGCCCGGGCATGATCGCGCATCTTGGCAGAGGCGAGACGGATGGGGGGAAGATCGGTGGCGGGTCACGCATTGGTCCTCGCGGCCCTGGTCATCTCCTGGGCAAGCCCGGCCTTCGCCCAGACGCGCACGATCGCGCAGGCGGGGGGTTGGACGGCCTTTGGCGGGACCACGACCCAGGGAACGCCGACTTGCGGGCTGGACGCGCAGGATGCGAACCGGACGCGCCACTTCATCATCCAGTTCTATCAGGGCAACCGGCATCTCGACGTGCGCCTGCTCCGGCCGCACTGGGCGATCCCAGCGAACACCAATGTCCCGGTGCGGATCGTGATTGACGGGAATGCCCCCTGGTCGGCCACCGCCTCGGGCGCAAACCGGGAGGTCAAGTGGACGATCCCGACGGGCGAGGTCATGGCGCGCTTCGAGGCGGCGTTTCGCCGCGGCAACTCGATGCGGGTGGAGTTCATGACCGGCACGGAGCCGCCCTGGACGTTCAACCTGGCCGGCACGAACGCCATCATGGTGGCCTTTGTGGCCTGCCTGCGCGCGCTGCCGGGCGCCGCGCCCACGCAACCCTTCGAGGCGCCGAGACCCTCGGCACCGAGCCAACCCTTCAGCGCCCCGCCGGCCCCGGCGCCCAGCCGGCCCGCGCCGCCCAGCCAGAAGCCCGCCTTGCCCTTGACGCAGACATAGCGCGGGCGGGGCCATCGCCTGCCAGCCACCTTGCCCAACCCGCCATCCGCTGGCATCCACCTCCGCAGCATTTCGTTCCGCGAGAAGGTTGCCCTCCCCATGCGCGTCAAGGACGTCAAGAAAGTCGTGCTCGCCTATTCCGGCGGCCTCGACACCAGCGTGATCCTGAAGTGGCTCCAGACCACCTACAATTGCGAGGTCGTGACCTTCACGGCCGATCTCGGCCAGGGCGAGGAGCTGGGCCCGGCCCGGGACAAGGCGCTGATGCTCGGCATCAAGCCGGAAAACATCTTCATTGACGACCTGCGCGAGACCTTCGTGCAGGATTTCGTCTTCCCGATGTTCCGCGCGAACGCGCTCTATGAGGGGCAGTATCTGCTCGGCACCTCCATTGCCCGCCCGCTCATCTCCCAGCGGCAGATCGAGATCGCGGAGGCCGTGGGCGCCGATGCCGTGGCGCATGGCGCGACGGGCAAGGGCAATGACCAGGTCCGCTTCGAGATCAGCTATTACGCGCTGAAGCCCGACATCAAGATCATCGCCCCCTGGCGCGAATGGGACCTCACCAGCCGCACCGCGCTCATCGCCTTCGCCGAGCAGCACCAGATCCCCATCGCCAAGGACAAGCGCGGGGAATCGCCCTTCTCGGTGGACGCAAACCTCCTGCACAGCAGCTCCGAAGGGAAGATTCTCGAAGAACCCTGGGACGCGCCGGATGAGATGGTCTGGCAGCGCACCCTCAGCCCGATGGACGCGCCCGATGTGGCCACCGAAATCACCATCGAGTTCAAGAATGGCGACCCCGTGGCGATCAATGGCGAGGCGATGAGCCCCGCCACCATCCTCACCAAGCTGAACGCGCTGGGGAAGGCCAATGGCATCGGCCGCCTCGACCTGGTGGAGAACCGCTTTGTCGGCATGAAGTCGCGCGGCTGCTACGAGACGCCGGGCGGCACCATCCTCTGGCAGGCGCATCGCGCGATCGAGAGCATCACGCTTGACCGCGAGGCCGCCCACCTGAAGGACAGCCTCATGCCCCGCTATGCGGAGTGCATCTACAACGGCTTCTGGTTCAGCCCGGAACGCCGCATGCTGCAGGCGCTGATTGATACCTCGCAGGCGAGCGTCGAAGGCACGGTGCGGATGAAGCTCTACAAGGGCAATGTCATCGTCACCGGCCGCCAGTCGCCGCACAGCCTCTACTCGATGAAGCATGTGACCTTCGAGGATGACCAGGGCGCCTATGACCAGTTCGACGCGCAGGGCTTCATCAAGCTGAACGCGCTGCGGCTGCGACTGGGTGCCATGGCCGGCCGGAAGGGCGGGGCGCTTTAAGCCCCGGCCAAATCGGCTAGGCTGGGGGGATGTCGCTTTATAATCCCCCCGCCTTCCGCGAAGACCGGCCCGAGGTGCTGCTGCGCCTCATGCGGACATCGCGCCTGCCGCTGCTGGTCAGCAATGGCGCGAACGGCCTGCCCGATGTCACGCATCTGCCGATGCTGACCGATGGCGTCCGCATCGTCGCCCACATGGCGCGCGCCAATCCGCATTGGAAGGCGCTGCGCGAGAACCCGCGCGCCATCGCGATCTTCCCCGGGCCGGATGGCTACATCTCGCCCTCCAGCTATGCCTCCAAGGCCGAGCATCACCGCGTCGTTCCCACCTGGAACTATGAGGCCGTGCATGCCGAGGGCAGCGTGGAGATCGTGGAAGATGCGGGCCGGCTGCACGAGATCGTCTCGACACTCACCGACCATCACGAAAAGCCGCGCGCCGCCCGCTGGGCCGTGAGCGACGCGCCGGCGGATTTCATCGCAGGGCAGCTCAAGGGGATTGTCGGCGTGGTGCTGACGATCGAAGCTCTCATCGGCAAGCGCAAGCTCTCGCAGAACCGGCCCGCCGCGGATCGTGACGGCGCGCTCGAGGATGTGGACCACAACAATGCGGCGCTGGCGGAAGCCATGCGGGCCGCACGGGATGGAAACTGAATCATGGATATGGAACTCGCGGGCAAGCGCGTGGTGATCACAGGTGCCTCCAAGGGCATCGGCTATGCCTGCGCCGAGGCCTTCGCGGCCGAGGGCTGCGACATCGTGCTCGCCGCCCGCGCGCCGGATGCGGCCGCCGAAGCACTGCGTGCCAAGTACCAGGTCCGGGTGGAGGCGATCACGGCCGATCTCTCCCGCGCGGAGGACCGCGCGAGCCTGCACGCCGCGGTGCCGCAGGCCGACATCCTCGTGAACAATGCGGGCGCCATCCCCTCGGGCGGGATCCATGACATCTCGATGGAGAAGTGGCACGAGGCCTGGCAGCTCAAGGTCTTCGGTTATTTCCACCTGACGCAGCTCTACATGGGCAGCATGTGCGCGCGGAAATCGGGCGTGATCGTGAACATCATCGGCATGGCCGGGCGCGCCTGGAAGCCGGCCTATATCGCGGGTACGGCAGGGAATGCGGCGATCATCGCCTTCACCTCGGCCGTGGGTTTCGATGCGCAGAAGGATGGCGTGCGCGTCTTCGGCATCAACCCGGCGGTGACGCGGACGGAGCGGATGGAGACCCAGGCGCGCTGGCGTGCCGAGCAGGCGCTGGGCGACCCCAACCGCTGGCCGGAGATGGTGAAGGGGCTGCCCTTCGACCGTCCGATCGAGCCGAGGGAGATTGCGGAAATGGCGGTCTTCGGCGCTTCGCCGCGCGGCGGCTACCTGAACGGCACGGTGATCGACATTGACGGCGCGGGGCAGTTCAAGGGTTGAGTTGGCGCGGGATTGACCTTCCGGCGCATCGCCTCTAATCCCGCGCCACTGACTGTCCCGTTCGTCTAGAGGCCTAGGACACCAGCCTTTCACGTTGGCAGCACGGGTTCGAATCCCGTACGGGACGCCAGTTCCAATTCCTCCAACCTCTCTCTCCCGCAGCGGCCGTCGCCGTGTGGCGCAGTATTTCCGCCATTTTTACGCGGCGGCTGGCGGTTGCTGAGGCGCAACGACACCCGAAAATCACTCTCTCCGGCGCGCGGTTCTCCGGAGCTGGCGACTTGGGCGATTTACCAGCCAGGCTGAAAGCCTGGGAAAACCTCGAATTTATTCGGCGAGAGTGTGGCAGAGTTCGCCGCCGCCGGTGGGGGAGAGAAAGAGGCTACTACCGAATCGCCTATTGCCAGCCGCCACGCCGGCCGAATCATCAGGCGGCCCACGCCGCTGACAGAGCCTCGGCCTGCTGCAGAACCGTCTGGACGGCAGCGTCCTGCAGGTCCGGCGGATAGCCATACTTCCGAAGGATACGCTTCACGAGCACGCGGATGCGCGCCCTGGCCGCTTCCCGGTGGACCCAGTCCACGGAGACGCTGCCGCGGATGCTGGCCACCAGTTCGTGGGCAATCACCCGCAACGCAGGCTCGCCCATCGCCTGCCGGGCGCTCTCATTCTCAGCCAGTGCATCGTAGAACGCGATCTCCTCGTCAGTGAGGCCAGTTTCCTCGCCTCGCGCCCGCGCAGACCGAATGTCTTTCGCGATCTGGATGAGCTCTTCCAGCACCTGCGCCGTGGTCAACGCATTCGCGTGGTAGCGCGCGATGGCCGCCTCCAGCCGTTCTGTGAATGCCTTGGACTGGGTGACGTTACGCTTCGCCTGCGAGCGCACCTCGCCATTGATGAGCTTCTTCAGCGCCTCGATCGCGAGGTTCCGCTTCCCCATCTCCCGGACCTCGGCGAGGAATTCATCCGAGAGGATGGATATGTCCGGGCTCTCCAAACCGGCCGCCCGCATGATGTCCACAATCTCCGTCGAGACCACGGCGCGACTGACGATCTGCTGGATGGCGAGGTCGCGATTGGCGCCATTGCGTTCTCCGCCGCCGACACTCTTCACCAGCGCCGCCTGAATGGCCTGGAAAAAGCCCACCTCCTCCCGAATCATCCGCGCCTGGTCGCTCGCCGCAGCCAGGGCGAACGACTTGGACAGCGCGAGCACAGCATCGGCATAGCGTCGATGCGCCCTCTTCTTCGCCTCCTGCGAGCTCTCCTTCGACGCGTCCTGCTGCAGGAGGGTCAAAATCCAATCGATCGCCCCAGCCATGGTCGCTAGCCGTGCCTGAGGGGTCGCCTCAGGCCGCAACGCCAGCCGATAGTCGAATCCGCCCGGGGTGTCCGGACGAAACATGGCCCGGACGATCTCGTACTTCTCCTGCAGGACGCGGATGGCCTCGGCCTCGTCAATGCCGGTCTGCTCCTGATCCTGGCCCGAATACTGGCCGAGGGCGGATTTCAGGTTCTGGGCGATGCCGATGTAATCCACCACCAGCCCCGCCGGCTTATCGCGGAACACGCGGTTCACCCGGGCGATCGCCTGCATCAGGCCGTGGCCCTTCATCGGCTTGTCCACATACATCGTGTGCATGCAGGGGGCGTCGAAGCCCGTCAGCCACATGTCCCGCACGATCACCAGCCGCAGCGGGTCCTTCGGGTCCTTGGCACGCTTGGCCAGCGCCGTCCGCCGCGCCTTCGCCCCCTTGCCAATATGCGCCTGCCACGCCTCCGGATCGGATGCTGCGCCTGTCATCACCACCTTGAGGGCGCCGGCGTCATCATCGTCGCTATGCCAGTCAGGCCGTAGCTTGATGATGGCGTCGTAGAGCGCCACGCAGATGCGGCGGCTCATGCAAACGATCATCGCCTTGCCATCTAGCGCCGCAGTCCGCGCCTCGAAGTGGCGGACCAGATCCTCGGCGACCAGCGCCAGGCGCTTCTCCGATCCGACCAGCGCCTCGACGCTGGCCCAGCGGCGCTTCAGCCGCTCCTGCTCGCTTTCCGCGTCATCCTCGGTCAGCTCGGCGATCTCGGCGTCGATCTTCGGCTTCTCGTCTTCGTCCAGCTCAATCCGCGCCAGTCGGCTCTCATAGTAGATTGGTACCGTGGCGCCGTCCTCGACCGCGCGGCTAATGTCGTAGATGTCGATGTAGGTGCCGAATACCGCCGGGGTGTTCACATCCTCCTTTTCGATCGGCGTGCCGGTGAAGCCGATGAAGGAGGCATTGGGCAGAGCATCCCGCAGATATTTCGCGAAGCCATAGGAGATATCTCCGCTCTTGCGCTCCATCTTGGCGCGGAAGCCGTATTGGCTGCGATGCGCCTCATCCGCGATGACGACGACGTTCCGCCGGTCGGTCAGCAGCGGATAATTGGTGCTGCCAGCTTCGGGGGCGAATTTCTGCAAGGTGGTGAAGATCACGCCGCCCGAGGGTCGGTCCAGCAACCGGCGCAACTCATCCCGGTCGCTGGCCTGTTGGGGCGTCTGGCGCAACAGGTCGCGGCACATGCTGAAGGTGGCGAACAGCTGCTCATCGAGGTCGTTGCGATCCGTCAGCACCACCAAGGTGGGGTTCTGCATATCCAGGTGCTTGACGATCTGCCCGGCGTAGAAAGCCATCAGAAGGCTCTTGCCCGAGCCCTGGGTGTGCCAGATCACGCCGACCTTCCGGTCGCCCTCGAGGCTGGTGGCGGCCAGCGTGCGTTCCACCGCATGTCGCACCGCGTGGAACTGGTGGTACCCGGCCAGGATCTTGATCAGCTTGCCCTCGGCGTCACCGAAGACCAGGAAATCCTTCACGAGATCAAGAAAGCGCCGCTTCTCGAACACGCCCTTCAGCACGGTTTCCAGTTCGGGCGTACTCTTGGGCGCCAGGTCATCGCCCGCGACAGTCCGCCAGGGCATAAAGCGTTCGCGATCCGCGGTGAGGGAGCCGATCCGCGCCGCCAGCCCATCGGAGATCACCAGTACAGCATTCGTGCGGAACAGCGAGGGGATCTGCGCTTTGTAGGTTTGCAATTGGTTGTAGGCGCCATCCAGCGTGGCGTTCTGATCGCCCGGCTTCTTCAACTCCAGCACGCCAAGCGCCAGGCCGTTGACGTAGACCACCACATCAGCGCGCCGATTGGCCTTGTTCTCGATGACGGTGATCTGGTTCGTCGCCAGCCAGTCATTCGCCGCCATATCATCGAAATCCAGAAGCCGCGCCTGCTCGCCCCCGATGGAGCCATCCCGGCGCCGGACTTCGATCGGCACGCCTTCCAGCAGATACCGATGCAGACGCCGGTTCTCTTCGATCAGGAAGGGCGTCTCGGCCTGCAACACCTTCGCCAGCACGGCAGCCCGGGCATCCGCATCCAGCGTTGGGTTCAGCCGAGCGATGGCGGCGCGCAGGCGGCCGACGAGCACTACGTCGCCATAGGCCGCGCGCTCCGGTCGCATGCCATCCGGGCCGATATCCGGGCCGGGGACGGTCGCGTAGCCAAGCTCGGCCAGCCAGGCGAGGGCTGCCTCTTCGACATGGCTTTCGGCGACTGCTGCCATGGCCCGCTCAGGGTGTTCCGTGGACTGGCATATTCCATGTTCGCCGAGCCAGAGCGACCAACTGATCCTGGCGCCCCGCGACGCTGGCTGCCGTCCATGTCTGGAAAGGCTGAAATGGCGCCACTGCAGAATCGATCTTTGTGTCGCTGCCAACTTCAGGCGTTCCTGAGAGCGCGCGTGTCAGCAAAACCTGCGAGTGTTTGTAGACTGGCGCTTTCTGGCTAAACGGCTTGTTTCCAAGGGAGGCGTTGATCGACTTCTCGACCAACAGCAGATTACCCAACCGCAGAGAAATGGCTGGATCCGTGACGTCACCGAATTCAGCAGCCGCTTCATGGCTGGGGTTTTGCGGAAAGATGTGCTCGATTTCGAAGTCGGTACCAGCGTAGCGGCCCAACCGCTCAGTCCCTTGCTTTGCGCCGAAGCCGTCCAAATCTACGCGCTGTGTTAGCTTCGCTAGAATGTAGCGAAGTCGGAACTTTTGTACGTCGCGCGAAGTGAGGCGGCGGACGGCATCGTCAAATCGCTCCGATAGATTTTTCTTGGCTGGCGTGAAATTTTTCCCAATGACGGCATCCAAGTCCGCCAAGGACTCAACCTCTCGGACTTCCTTCGCCCAGATCCCGAAGTTCCTTTCGAAGGTACGCGTTGTTTCGCGAGTGACGCTATAAACAAAAACAAGCTCCTCGACCTCGGCGCAGAGCCGCGTGAATAGACTGGCGCTGAGGTGACGTCCTGCGAGAAGCAGGATTAGGTGTTGCCGCGTGCTCCCGCCGAGCAGTTGCAAGTTCTCCAGTACCCGGCTTTCCTGCGCGTGTTGGTCCCGGCCACGCAGGAAGTTCTGGTAAGCGAGCGCTGCCGAACGCAGTTCCTCAGCGAAGCGCAGCGGCGCCGATGCATACCCACACGTGCTCTCATTCTTCACCAACCACGAATAAATCTGATCTTCCCGGAGCAGATCGCCAACGTCGTAGCGGCTGAGGATGAAGTACCTGAGGAAGCGCAGAGGCTTCTCACCCATCTCGAAAATCGTGTCCTGCAGAGCCTTCCAACTATCCTTTAGCTGGCCGAATTGCGCTGAGTTCGCCTTCATAAACAGAAGGTTCTTCAACAGGTCCATCGAGTTGAGGCCGACGCCTCGATCATTGATAGTCTCGAAGATTTTCAGCGCCTTCGCGACATCCTCGGTTTGGATACGGATGAGCTTCACCTTGTTATTCAGGTAGCCGTGAAACCCTTGGACGCCTGTGATGTCATCTGCGAACTGGGCGACCAGAAATTCACGAGCAACCTGCAGGGCGTTGGCGATGTTGGCGATTGAGAGCGTCGCTGCCTGTTTGGGCAGTGTTTGGGCTTTTGCGACCAATTCGAGGACGCCACCGCTGTCGTCATACTGGAGTTCCAGGCGGTAGCGGAAAACAGCCTGACCGGCGATGTCCACGGTCTCGGCGGCGATCTGGTGAGATATTGCTGTTGACGGGTTCTGTCCGAGCTCCTTGATGCGATCCCTGATCGCGCAGAGCACCAGGAACAGCGTTGTCATCCGCTGCTGGCCGTCGATTAATTCCAGAACGCCGCCATCACCTGGGCAAACAACGATGCTTCCGATGAAATACTCCGGCGCGGTCGCGACATTGCTGCCGCTGAGCTCTGCATAGATGTCGCTCAGCAGCTGCTCCACCTGCTCCGTCTTCCAGACATATTCACGCTGGTAATCCGGCACCGTGTAGAAGGACTGAAAGGCGTTGGCGATATTCAGGTCGTGCGCCTGAATGGATTGCACGCTCATGCGGCTGGCTCCGAAACCGTTGCGGCAGTCTTATCTCGAAGCGTGGCGTCCATCACGGTGATAATGAGGAAGTTTTGGGTTGAGGTAGTTGCCCGCGCAGCAGGTCTGGTAGCCGCGAGATCCGATAACCGCCGAACACGCCGAGGACCTGCTTGACCAGGCCCGGCGAGACCACCGGTCGATTGCCCGGGAGGTGGATGTTCGGAGCGTTCGGCTTAACGTGCTTCACGTGGGAGCCTTTGCCGCCAGGCGCCTGCGAGTAGCCGTAGTGGCGCGTGAGAGCCGAGGTCAGTTGTGCCGTCGAAGCCGTCGCGCCTGGGTCGATGCTGTCGTCGAGCGAGGTCGCGTAGACGGTCTCGCCCTCCTCGATCGTGCCGAGGCCGGGCAGGTCCGCGACGTCCTCCTCGGATTCGCAAGGATCAATGTCATGGGCACGCAGCACCGACAGGGCGTTCTCGACCGTCTGGCTCATGCGGCGGCCGCCCCTGCCGACCCAATGAGGCGCAGTCGATCGAGTGCGTCGAACAGCGAAGCCGCGCTGTCTCTCAGATAATGGAAGTCCACCCAGACCTCAGGGGCACGACCGGCCGGGACAGCGTCGGCGTAGCGGAAGGCGGTCGAGCGCGGGTCCAGCTGCTCGAACTCAGCGATGCGGTCACCGAGCCACGCCAACTGACCCGCGGGGTAATGGCCGACGAGGCGTGGTTGCAGCGCGGCCCAGAGATCCGCGAGGCCATGCTGCCGCGGTGCGCCTGGCACCAGGGATTTGAGGCTGACCTCAAGCCCGTGGCGATAGCAGAACAGGATGGGATAGGCGGCTTCCCAGGTCTCGTTGGTGGCCACCGCGGCATCGAGCAGGCGCTCGGCTGCGACGCGGAAGGCAGTGCTGACTTCCGGGGCCGCGAAGCCGGCGTTGCTATTCCAGTTGACGATGAGCGCGCCGGCGCGCAGCGCCATGTCATCGGGCGGATCTTCGAAGATCGGGCGGGTCATGCCGCGGCCTCAATGGCGCGTTCGGCGTCCTTCACACGGAGTTCGCCAGACATAAGGCGCGGAAGAATCAGGTCGCGGGTAGTGACCAGGGTGCGAGCTTCGAGTGAATTCGCGATGCAACGCCGAAACAGCGGACCGATCAGCGCGTCCGCAGCCGTCATTACGTCCGGGCTGCCAATAATGGTCATTGCCTCCGAAAGGTGGTGACGCTGAATGTGCCCCATCGTCGTTGCCTTCGAGGCAGCCGTGGCCTGAAAGCTCGGAAGGTGATGGTCGACCCAGAGGTAGTGCAGCCACTTCGGCCAATGCTTGGAGGTAACCTTGAACAGGTGCTGGTTCAGCGCGCCGCGACCACCGGTCCAGACCCGCTGAAGCAAACTACCTGACCAGGAGAACAGGACGTCGCCATCCTCGACGACGTACTGGGGCGGGATGGAGCGGGAGGCGCGGTCGCTACCCGTCGCAACGCCCGCGCGGAGCTCGGCGATCTTGATCACTGGAAGATCGTCTCTGCTGGTACCTGGGAATTTTTGAAGGGCCAGACCGTTGAGGAATTCAGCAATCTGATCGAGCGGCACTTCACTCCAGCCCTTCGGCTTCCCTTCGGCGTCGAGGCGATCGGGGAACAGGGCCCAGAGGTCAGGGGCGAGGTAGGGCGGGCGGCCTTGCAATTTGGCGCGGGTGGGGCCGAAGTCGACGAACCAGTCCTGGAAGATCGCCCGCGCCATCGCCTCCAGGGTTTCGTTCATACGGCAATTTAGTTCGATTTTATCGTCTAATGCGCCAAGAAATGTAGCAATGCTTTGTTGTTCGTGCATCGGAGGAATTTTTAAAGGAATTTTTCGCAGAATACCGAGATTTGTATGTGGAACACCGGTTTGAATAGCATTAGATTTTAAATAATTACGTTGATCAGATGCACAGAATAAATAATATACAAACAAGGGATATGATTTTTTCCTGTCAATTGTAATTTTCATTTGACTCTGTGATATTATAAATTCAGCCTCGCAGTCGGGATGGATCATTGCGACCTGACGGTAGTGATTCTCTCCTCTCTGTGTAAATATAATATCGTTAGCACGCGCCGTGTTTGCGGCTAACTCTAGGGCCTTCTGATTTGAAACAAATACAAATTTTCCGCCAATCCAACGACCAAAATTTACGTTTTCTCCACGAATAACGGGTATACCTTCCGATCTATAGTCCGCAGATACTAAATTTGATCCAAATGGGCCGCCAACAAGCGAATTTCGCGTCGGCGCAGCCAAATCCTCCAAGAGAACGAGCGTCCAATCAATCATCAGTTGCAACCCGTGCTAGTTGCTCGCGGAGGATCGCCGTTAGCTGCTCACTTTGCAGAATTTGCACCTCTAGTTTTGTCTTTAGTGCCACAAACCGAGCAACAAATGGAAGCTCGTCATCATCGACATCCGCCGCGCCGACGTATCGCCCCGGCGTCAGTACATACCCTTGACCGCGGATCTCGGTCAGCGTCGCCGACGCGCAGAACCCTGGCACATCCGCATAGGGACCTGCGTTCTTCTCGCCGCGCCACGCATGGTAGGTGTCGGCAATGCGCGCGATGTCCTCGTCGGAAAGCTCGCGCCGCGTCCTATCGACGAGCGCGCCCATCTTCCGCGCATCAATGAACAGCACCTCACCGCGCCGGTCTCGCCAGCCGCCACCCGGATTCTTCCCGCGCGCGAGGAACCAGAGGCAGGCCGGTATCTGCGTCGAATAGAAGAGCTGCCCCGGCAGCGCCACCATGCAGTCTACCGCGTCGGCCTCAACCATCGCGCGCCGGATCACATCCTCCCCGCTCTGGCTCGAGGACATGGAACCATTGGCCAGCACCACGCCCGCCGCTCCGTTCGGCGCCAAGTGCCACCAGATGTGCTGGAGCCAGCCATAGTTGGCGTTACCCGCAGGCGGCGCACCGAACATCCAGCGCGCATCCTCCCGCAGCCGCTCCCCGCCCCAGTCGGAGATGTTGAAGGGCGGGTTGGCCATGATGTGGTCGAAGCGCAGATCCTTCAGCTCATCCTTGAGGAAGATGCCTTCGTTGTTCCAGCGGATGTCGGCGTCGATGCCGCGCACCGCCAGGTTCATCTTTGCCAGGCGCCAGGTGGTGTAGTTACTCTCTTGCCCATAGATCGCGATGTCGCCGATGCGCCCGCCATGCTCCGTGATGAACTTCTCCGACTGCACGAACATGCCGCCCGAGCCGCAGCAGGGGTCGTAGACGCGACCCTTGTAGGGCTCCAGCATCTCGACCAGCACGCGCACGACGGTGCGGGGCGTGTAGAACTCACCGCCGCGCTTGCCTTCCGATCCGGCGAAGCCGCCTAGGAAGTATTCGTAGACCCGACCGAGCAGGTCTTTCGCGGCTCCGCCCGGCTCCCCGGTGGCAATGCCGGAGATCAGGTCGATCAGCTCGCCCAGCATGACCTTGTCGAGGGCGGGCCGGTTGTAGTCCTTCGGCAGAACGCCCTTGAGACCCGGGTTATGCGCCTCGATCGCCGCCATGGCGTCATCGATGATCTTGCCGATGGCGGTCTGGCGCGCGCTGGCCTGGAGGTGCGACCAGCGCGCCTCCTTCGGCACCCAGAAGACGTTCTCGGCCAGGTACTCGTCCGGGTCCTCGGCCGCGGTGGGGTCCTCGGCCAGCAGGGCGGCGCGCTTCGCCTCGAAGGCGAGCGAGATGTGCTTGAGGAAGATCAGGCCGAGGGCGACGTGCTTGTAGTCGGAGGGCTCGAGGTTCTTCCGCAGCTTATCGGCGGCCTGGAAGAGCTGGGCTTCGAAGCCCAAGGTGGCGCCGTTGTTGGCCGCTCGCTTCGTGGCTGGCTTCGGGGCAATCGTCACTGGAGCGGGCTGGGGCAAAGCAGCCGGTTCGGGTGGCGTAAACAGATCCAGGCTGGCGCCTCGTGCCTGCGCAAAAGCAACGGAACCGCCACGCCCACGGCCTGCTACGATGGTGCCATCTTCGATCAGCGACGCATGGACGCTCCGATAGGTGTCGTCCTGCCAGCCAAGCATGTCCCGGAGCCTGCCGTTCCCGGCGCTTCCCCCTAGTTCCCGCAAAGCCTCGATAAATCGTTCTCGCAACGCTTCCCGTACCATGCCTACTCCAGCCCAAGCGCGTCATTGCGGCTCTGGCGGCACCTAGCGTGCCACGAGAACAGCATGCCTTAGCAGCCTTGGAACGGCAAAGCCTTAGCTTCGATCCTGGCTAGTCACCGAGAGCAATTGTTGGTCTGGCCGGCCCATTCGATAGACGGCGGTTCCATCAGCCACGGAAGCGTCACCCCCTGCGGCTCTCGCCCATCCATGATCGCCTCGACCAGGTCAGGCGCCAGCAGCGTCAGATTGAGCACTCGCCCGACATAGGCGCGGTCCACCCCCTCCGCGGCCGCGAGCTCGCGAATCGAGCCATGCCGTCCCGCCTCAAGAATCCGACGCCACCGGAACGCCCGGGCCAGCGCCTTCACCAGCGCCGGATCGCCACGTGTGGCCGCCACCCCTTCCACCTCGCCCGCCCGAACCGGTGCCCCGTCCGGACTGATGATCTGCTTCCGCCCGCCGCGGCGCCGAATCGTCAGCGGCACCATCACCGTCACGCTGGTCATGCTGCCAGCGCCTTCTGCTTCGCCGTCATGTCTCGGGCCAACCCGGCCATCCCCTCCAGGTTCAGCTTGATCTCCGCCCCTGCCTCACCGACCGTCACGCGCTCCACCAGCTGCCGCACGATCCGCTCCTGCTCCGCGGGGAACAGCTCCTCCCAGAGGGGATCCAGCCGCCCCAGCGCCTCGCGGCATTCGTCCTCGGTCACGTCTGGCGATTGCTGCTGCGCAGCGCGCCAGGTTCCGACCACCACTTCCGGCTGCCGCAGCAGCGCGCGCACCTGCGCCATCACCACCGCCTCGATCTCCCCAGCCGGCAGGCGCCGGTAGGTCGCGTCATTCGCGCCGCCCTGCAGCACGGACTGGCTGACGTAATAGCGGTAGAGCCGCCCCTTCTTTCGGGTGTGGGTCGGCGACAGCGCCCGCCCATCGGCGCCAAACAGCAGCCCGCGGAGCAGGGATGCCGCTTGGCCGCGGGACCGGCCCGCCCGGACGCGTGGGCTCTCTTGCAAGATGGCGTGCACCCGATCCCACAGCTCCTGCGAGACGATGCCGGCATGCTCGCCGGGATAGGATGTGCCCTTGTGCACCGCCTCGCCGAGATAGACCCGGTTGACCAGCAGCTTGTAGAGCGCGCTCTTGTCAAAGGGCTTCCCGGTCTTGGTGACCAGGCCCTCGGCGCGGAGGATCGGCAGCAGCCGCGTGCCGGACCCGATTTCCGCAAAGCCCTCGAACACGCGATTGACCGTGGCGGCACCCGCCTCGTCGACCAGCAGCTTCCGGTTCTCCACGCGATAGCCGAGCGGCACCGGGCCGCCCATCCACATGCCCCGCGCGCGCGAGGCCGCGACCTTGTCCCTCACCCGCTCGCCGATCAATTCGCGTTCATACTGTGCGAAGCTGAGCAGGATGTTCAGCGTGAGCCGGCCCATGCTGGTAGTGGTGTTAAAGCTCTGAGTGACCGACACAAACGTGACGTCGTGCTCGTCGAAGGTCTGCACCAGCCTGGCGAAGTCCATCAGCGAGCGGGACAGGCGGTCAATCTTATAACAGACGATGACATCGACGAGGCCGGCTTCGATGTCGGCAAGCAGCCGCTTCAATGCGGGGCGCTCGAGGGTGCCGCCGCTGACCCCGCCATCATCATAGCGATCGTGCACCAGCACCCAGCCCTCGGACCGTTGCGACGCGATATAGGCCTCACAGGATTCCCGCTGGGCATCGAGCGAGTTGAATTCCTTCTCCAGCCCCTCGTCGGTGGATTTGCGGGTGTAGACGGCGCAGCGGCGCTTGCGCAGCTTCGCCGGAGTGGCGGCGGGATCGTCGCGTCGGCTCATGCGCCGGCCTTCCGGAGGCCAAAGAAGAGCCAGCCATTCCACCGTGTGCCCGTGATGGCCCGCGCGATGGCGGAGAGGGACTGATAGGGCCGGCCCTGCCAGTCGAAGCCATCCCGCGTCACGGTCACCAGATACTCGACACCCTGATATTCGCGGATCAGCCGCGTGCCGGTGATGGGGCGCTGATCCTTGCGAATGCGGCGCAAGGTCAGGCTCTTTCCGTCGATCTGCTCGCCCAGCGCCTCGAGCCGCGCCAGCGTCTCAGGTTTGAGCCCGCCATAGGCCAGCTCCTGGATGCGGTAGGAAAGCCGGCTTTCCAGGAAGCGCCGATTGTAGGGCGGCGGCTCCGCGGCAAAAAGTTCCCGCCATTGCTGCTTTAGGTCCGGCATCGTGGCAGTCTTGAGGGCCGCCAGCCGGCCCGGCACGTCCGGCTTGGGGATGGCGGGAATGGCGGGAATGGTGAGCGCCGGCGTGCTGCCGGGCTTGAGTTTGGGTGCGCGCGTCATGCGGATCTCCGGTTGGTCCGGTTTGCATGGACACGCTGGGGGGCCGGAAAGGGTAGCAACCTGTCTCCCCGATCCGCCGCCTCGCGCGCAGCTTCCTCGACGGTGGGGCTGCGCAGCCGCACCAGGCCCGCGGCCAGGATCCTGCATACCTCGTGGAGGTGCGGTTGGAGGTGAGGATTAGGCGGGCGGAGCTGGCCGATGGCCGGAAGGGTGATTGGCATGGACCCAGTCCAGCGGAAACGCCGTCATGCCCGCCACCTTCGAAGCGGTCTGGGAATGATCAGGCGCCTGGGTTGAACCCTTCAACCCAGCGGTAGTTCATGATACGTTCTCTCGTCAACCGCAGCTATAAGGCCCCCTCATGCTGATCGAGAAACTGGACAGGACACAGTGGCCCCTGACCCAAGCCATTGATCATATTACGATCCAAATCGAAGGGGCTATCCAGCGCGGCGAGATGGTGTCCCCACCAGATCTCAGCCTTCCTCCCTGGCGGCAGACAGAGGTGTCACGCGCCACAGCAGCCAACCACGCCGGGCGTGAGATCCAGATCGCGCTCCGTGACGGCGATCTACATGCGAAGGGGCGGCTGTCCACCACGCAGTCCCGTCCCTGGAGCCAACCACCTGATCGATGGGACCTGCACTCCGGCCACCACAGCACCATCACCCCGGAACACTGGCGCGCTGGCAATGCCAACGTAGGACATGGCGTGCTGACCATGTTGGACGGCCAATTCATCGACATCCGCGTTCCGCGCTTCATGGTTCTGGCCATCTGGCCAATGGTTGAGCCGCCGCGCCCGACTCCCGCCATGGATCCAGACACCGGAAAGCCATACCGCACGCCGTATATGGACTTGCTGGATCGCGCGATCGGGGAGTTCCGTATCTCGCAGCGCTATCAATGCAAGAAGGAACTCATCTCCGATTGGTTGCGCGCTCAGGAAATCGAAGGCGAGCCGCTGTCGCAGAATCTGGCCGATGCGATGGCGACGCTGATCCGTTTGCCGTCCTCGCAGCGCGGCGGCGCAAGGCGGGGCTTGTAGCCTCACCTTACGCCACGGGCTGAAGGGTTCCTCCCTTCGCAGGCGACACGGCCTCACCGGCTCGAAGGCATCTTCTGTCGAATCTATCCGCCTAATTGCGGGCCTCGCTTTGCCGCGGAGGCCCGATGCCGTTGCCAATTTCCCCTGACCATCCGGATTTCGCCGGAGGTGCCACATGACCGAAGCCGCCGTGAAGGAGGTGGCCGCGGCCCTGAATGCGCGCATCGCAGATCTGGCCCGCACACTGCATGGCGAGCCGAACCGGGACCTGTCGAGCGAACAGCAATTGCGGTTTGGCACACATGGCAGCCTGGCCGTGGAGATAGCGGGCGACAACGCCGGCCGCTGGTTCGACCATGAGGCCCGGCAGGGTGGCGACGGGCTGGAGATGGTCAAGCAGGGCCGCGGCCTGGCCAATGGCGCAGCCCTGGACTGGGCGCGGCAATGGCTCGGCTGGCCGCCAAGGCAGAGCCGGCGCCGGACCCGTGCCGCCGCGATGCCGCCCGAAGCGTCTGATCTCGCCCCCGTGCCGGAACAAGCATCGCCTGGGTCTGGGCCCATTTCGGAGCCGGACGAAGCGCGGCTCTCGCCCGACGGCGCCTTACAGGCAGGCCCGCATTCAGCCGATCTGGTGCCTTCCGATGCAAGTCCCGCAGGCAGTGCCGGCGGCGATCTCTGGGCCGTAACATCCGACCAGAGGAACGCCAAGAAGGCCGCCGAGGACGCCAAGCGCGCCGCGAAGGTCGCCGAGATCATCGCCGGCTGCGAGGACCCCCACGGCACCCGCGTCGAACTCTACTTGCGTCGCCGCGGCATCACCGAAACGCCGCTGCCGCCCTCCATCTGCTATCTGCCGAACGCCTACAGCCAGTATGGCGCTCTGGTGGCGTTTGCCACCGATGCGGCTGGCGAGGTCCATGGCCTCCAGCAAATCTATCTCACCGAGGATGGCCGCAAGGCACCGATCAAGGTCCAGAAGCGCACCAACAAGGCGCATGACGGCTGGTCCGACGTCTCCACCGTGCGGATGCCAGGCCGCGCGCCCATCATCCTCTGCGAGGGCGTTGAGACGGCTCTGTCGGTCTGGCAGGCCACGGGACAGGAAAGCTGGGCCTGCCTCGGCATCAGCAACATCGCCCGTGCGCCACTGCCAGAGGGCGCCGCCGTCATCATCGCCCGCGACGGCGATGAGCCGAACAGCAAGGCCGATCAGCAGATCCGCCAAGCCATCACCATTTTGCGTAGTCAGGGTCGTGACGTCACCGTCGCAGAGCCGCCAGCCGCGATGGATTTCAACGACGTCCTGCAATCGGACGGTGCGGACGCGGTGCGGATGCTGATCGCCGCAACCCGACCTGCCGCCGCCTTCTCCAACGAATGGCGCAAGGACCTGCTGCTCAACGACGAAGGCGAGCCACGCCCCGTCCTCGCCAACGCCATCACCGCGCTGCGCGCCGCACCCGAATGGCAGGACGTGCTGTGGCACGATGCCTTCGCCACCACCACCGTCGCGCGCAGGCCGCCGCCCTGGATCGGCCGCGCCGCGGAATGGGCTGACACACCCTGGGCCGATCGCGACGATGCGCTCGTGGCGAATTGGCTGCAGCACCAGGAGATCATGGTGCCGATGTCCATCGCCGGCCAGGCGGTGGAGGTCGTTGCGCGCGATCGGCTATTCCACCCAGTCCGCGACCATCTGGACGCGTTGGCCTGGGATGGCACGCCGCGCCTTGATGCCTGGCTCGTCCGCTATCTCGGCGCGGAGGACACGCCCTATCACCGCGCCGTTGGGCCGCGCTGGATGATCTCGGCCGTCGCGCGGATCTACATCCCCGGCTGCAAGGCGGATTGCGCCCTGATCCTGGAAGGCCCGCAGGGCATCCGCAAATCCTCCGCTCTGATGGCGATCGCCAAGCCCTGGTTCGCAGACCGCCTCTCCGATCTGAGCAGCAAGGACGCGGCGATGGAAACGCGCGGCGTCTGGGTCATCGAGATCGCCGAGCTCGATACCATGGGCCGTGCCGAGGTCAGCACGATCAAGGCCTTCATGTCGCGCACGCAGGATCGGTTCCGGCCGCCCTATGGCAAGCGGCTGGTGGATCTGCCGAGGCAATGTGTCTTTGCCGGCAGTGTGAATCCGGAGGGCGGGTATCTCAAGGACCCGACCGGCGGACGGCGATTCTGGCCAGTGGTCTGCGGCAGCATCGATATCTCCGCACTGGACGCGGATCGGGATCAGCTTTGGGCCGAGGCGCGGGATCGGTTTCGCCGCAATGAGCCCTGGTGGCTGGAGACGCAGGCGCTCGATGGTTTGGCCGCGGAGGAGCAGGCCGAGCGCTATCAGGGCGATGCCTGGGACGATCTCATCGAGAGCTATCTCGAGAACGACACCGAGTGGATGCACAACGGCCTGGGCGAGTGCAACGCCTATCGGCGCCCGCGGCCCTCGCCATTGCAGGACGTCTCGGTGGCCGAGGTGCTGCAACACGCGCTCGCCATCGAGAAGGGGCGCTGGACGCAGGCCGATCAGAACCGCGTGGTCCGCAGTCTGGTCAGCATGGGCTTCAAACAGGCGCGCGCACGCAAGGGCGGGCATGGCGCAACCGCCAAACGCGAACGTCGGTATCGCCGCCAGCCCGTCCAGGAGGCGCCGCGATGACCCGCGCCATGGTCAATGGGTCCGGGTGTGCGACGGTGGGTCCGGGTAAGGGTCCGAGTGTGCCCCTCGCCGGAAAGCCGCGGAATACCTCGCTGGGTCCGGGTGGGTCCGGGTGGTCCGGGTCTGTTGTGTTCTCTTTCGTAGCAGCCGGTTCGTGCATCACACATGTCGCGCACATCGCGCATGACACGCACATACGGGGTGTACGGAAGAGTGGGGAAAAGACCCTGCCCCACCCGGACCACCCGGACCCATGGCGGATTTCCGGGAGTTTTGCGCGAGTCAGACCCGGACCCGACCCGGACCCAGAGGTGGACCCACCCGGACCCACGCGTTGGAACGGGCGATCGGGGATGCGTGGTCCCTGCGCCGCTGTAGTCCCTCAGGCCCGTGCGCCGCCCGGCTGCTGTGACCGCCAAACGGGTTCCATCACCTGAAGGATCATGATCATGACGAACAACACCCTCACCACATACCTGCGTGGCGAGTTCTTGGAGCAAGCAGCACCTGGGTGGTTCATCAGTACCAATGAAACCGCCCACGCTGAATCTCTCGACTGGCACGCCGCCCTCGGGAAGGTTTTGCGCTCCGGCAGGGGCCAAGAGGGCATCGAGTTAGAGCTCGGGGACTGCGCCATGTTTGTCTATTGGGTTGTGCCCGATGGCGGCCATTACGGCGAATTCGTGGTGCCAGGCGACATCGTGGAGGGCGTCTGGATCCCCGAAGAGGCTGACTGGCTGCCATTCCGAACCCAACACGTGATGCCCTTCCTACAAGCGCATGGGGCAGTGGTGCTGGCCAGCAGCATGCAGCGACTGATGCGGCATCTCTGTTCGGCGTCTGGCGCACGAGACCGGTTCCCTCGGCACGCGGAACCTGCGCCACTGCCGCCAGCATTGCTGCAGGCCGCGCAATGGGGTGCTGGTCGGTGAAGCGGGTGCCGAAACAGCCCACAGAACCCTGGCACGTCTCGCGCGTGCCAGGGGCACCGCATTCGCCGCGCAGCGCACTCGACCGCGGTGTCAGTCCGACCACGTCGACCGAGATGGAATCCATGCGGCGGCGGGTCTGGCATGAACAGGGCGTCGCCACCTTCGCGATTGAAGAGGTCTCGGAGCCCTGGCTGCGCCAAGCCATCACCAACGAGGCGGTTCGCCGCTGGGGACAACGCAACGGAGGTCGCCATCATGGCCGGTAAACGAAAGGCAAAGCCACAAGACCCTATGCGTCCGTCGAAGTGGCGGTTGCAGCATGGTGGCCTTGCGGAGCCGATCCGCGAAGCTGACCCGGAGACGGGTACGCCGGTGCAGCATCACCGCATGGTGGACAGCCTCGGCCAGATGCTGGCCAACGGCACCATCACACCCGCGATGTACGAGGCCGGCGCGATGTTCCGCACGCAGTTTCGTGCCGCCGCGCTGGATGGCATGCGGACCATGCAGATGGTGCGGATCGCGGCCGGCACGGGCGCAACCGTCAGCGAGCGCCAGCTTGATGCGCGGGGCCGTGTGGCACGGGCCATCGCGGCACTGGGGGGATGGGACAGCGCGGCGGGGTCGTGCATGTGGCACGTCGTGGGGTTGGAGTGCTCGATTCGTGAATGGGCGATGCGCCATGGCTGGAGCGGGCGTGTGGTAAATCCAGCGCAGGCCCAGGGCATGGTGGTGGCAGCGCTGGGCGTGTTGGCGGCGCATTACGGCACTGCCCCGCGAACTCGTGCGGCGTAAGGTACGGCGGCGGGATGCGCTCATGCAAAAGGTGACGATGCTGGGCATGAGTGCATTGCGCCGCGGAATCCACATGCGGTAGATTTACCGCATGCTGAGAAGGCGCGGCAGCCTTTGCCGGCTCGATGCCGAGGCCATGGTTCCTCCCTGGCGATGTCGTATGCGGGGGGCGGAAGCGCGCGACATCGCTAGCGGCAGGCCATAAAACAGGGTTGCGGTTTGCAGCCCTTTCCCTGCGCGATCAAACAGATAGCCCGCAAACCATGCCGCGCCGGGTTTGCAGCCGCGGCCGCATGGTTTGCACCCACTCCCAAATCTGGATGGCCCGATGACGCTCCCCTGGATGGCGGCGAAGATCCTGCTGCGTCCGGTGGCGGAGCTGCGCCCGCATGCCGGCAACGCCCGGGTCCACAGCGCCGAGCAGCTGGAGCAGATCAAGGCCAGCATGCTGGCCTTCGGCTTCACCAACCCGCTGCTGGTGGACGAGGACGGCGTGCTGATCGCCGGCCATGGCCGGCTCGAGGCCGCGACGGCGATCGGCATGGCCAAGGTGCCGGTGATCGTGCTGCGGCATCTGTCCGCGGCGCAGAAGGAGGCGCTGCGGCTCGCGGATAATCGCATCGCGGAGAACGCGACCTGGGACCAGGCGCTTCTGCGCGATGCGCTCGCCGCGGTGCAGTCGGCGCAGGATATCGACCTCGCGGCACTCGGCTTCTCAGCGGATGAGCTCGCGGACATCCTCGCGGCGGCTAGGCTCAGGACTCATTGACCGAGCCAGAAGATGACGGTGGCGGCAAGGGTGATGGCGCTGAAGAAGGTGTGAGCGCAGCGGTCGTAGCGCATGGCGATCCGGCGCCAGTCCTTGAGCCTGCCGAACATGATCTCGATACGGTGGCGCTGGCGATACAGCGTAGCGTCGTGCGGTATAGGCACCTTCCGCCGGCGGGTTGATGGGATGCAGTGGGCGATGCTGCGGGCCGCCAGTTCGGCCCGGAAGCGGCCGCTGTCGTAGCCGCGGTCGCCGATGAGCTCGCGGGCTGGTGGAAACTTGTGCAGCATCAAGGCAGCACCGCGGTGGTCACTGGCCTGGCCTTCGGTGAGCAGCAGCACGACGGGGCGTCCCTGGCCGTCGCAGGCAGCATGGAGCTTGGAGTTCAGCCCGCCCTTGGTTCGGCCGATGCAGCGGGGAAAAGCCCCTTTTTGAGAAGGCTGGCGGCGGTGCGGTGCGCCTTGAGGTGCGTGCTGTCGATCATCAGGCGCTCGGGCGGGCCGCCCTCGGCGGCCAGTGCGGCGAAGATGCGGTCGAACACGCCCATACGGCTCCAGCGGATGAAGCGGTTGTAGAGCGTCTTGTGAGGACCGTAGGCCTCGGGCGCGTCCCGCCACTGAAGTCCGTTGCGGATCACGTAGATGATGCCGCTGAGCACGCGGCGGTCATCCACGCGCGCGATGCCATGGGAGAGCGGAAAGTGCGGCGACAGGCGCCGCATCTGTGGGGACGAGAGCAGGAACGGCGGCTTGGATCTGGGCATGGCGGAACCTCCGCCTTGTCGAGAATCACAAACCGCCGCGTCGCTACAAGCGATTAATGGGTCCTGAGCCTAGAGATGCCGTGTCCGACGGCGACGCGCCCGAGGCCCTGTCCGCGGATCCCGCCGAGGGGGGCGGCGCGGCTGGCGCGGTAGGCACCGAGGATGCGCCGGCGGAAGATCCCGCCGATGCCGATCCGGAGCCGCCGCACCAGGCCGTCACGCGCCCCGGCGATCTCTGGCTGCTCGGCGAGCATCGCCTGCTCTGCGGCGACAGCACCGACGCCGCCACCGTGGCGCGCGTGATGGGCGAGGACCGCGCGGCGCTGCTGTTCACCTCCCCGCCCTATGGAAACCAGCGCGACTACACCACCGGCGGCGGGACGGATTGGGACGCGCTGATGCTGGGCGTGTTCCAGCATCTCGACGTGGCCATGCGGCCCGATGGCCAGGTGCTGGTGAACCTCGGCCTGATCCACCGTGACAGCGAATGGATCCCGTATTGGTCCGGCTGGCTCGACTGGATGCGCGCCCACGGTTGGCGCCGCTTCGGCCTCTATACCTGGGACCAGGGGCCCGGCCTGCCGGGGGATTGGAACGGGCGTCTGGCGCCGGCCTTCGAGTTCGTCTTTCATTTCAACCGTCAGGCCCGGCAGGCGAACAAGATCGTCCCCTGCAAATGGGCTGGCACGCCGAACAAGGGCAGCGGGCTGCGCGCCGCCGATGGGACCATCTCGGAATACCAGCATGCCGGCCTGCCGGTGCAGGACTTCCGAATACCCGACAACGTGCTGCGCCTCACCCGCCATAAGGGGCGTGGCATAGAGACGGAACATCCCGCGGTGTTCCCGGTGGTGCTGCCGGAATTCCTGATGCGCACCTACACCGACGAGGGCGAGGTAGTGTTCGAACCGTTTGGCGGCTCCGGCACCACCATCCTGGCGGGTCAACGCACGGGCCGTCGCGTGCGCGCGATCGAGCTGGCGCCGGCGTATGTCGACCTGGCCATCGCCCGCTGGCGGATGCTCCATCCCGCCCTGCCGGTGACGCTGGCCGATGATGGGCGCGATTACGACGCCGTCGCCGCGGCTCGGACGGAGGTCACCGCCAATGCAGCCTGATCTCGTCGTCTCCGACCTGCCGTTGGCTGGGCTCGTCCCCTATGCCGAGAACGCCCGCACGCATTCGCCGTCGCAGGTTGCACAGATTGCCGCCTCCATTGCCGAGTTCGGCTTCGTGAACCCCGTCCTGGTCGACGCCGAGGGTGTGCTGATTGCCGGGCATGGCCGCGTCATGGCCGCAAAGCAGCTCGGGCTGGCCTCCGTGCCGGTGCTGCGGCTTGGCCACCTCTCCCCGGCGCAGGCACGGGCGCTCCGCTTGGCCGACAACCAGATCGCGCTGAACTCCGGCTGGGACGAGGCGCTGCTCGCTGCCGAGATCGCCCGCATCCGCGACGAGGCGGTGGTCGACCTCGATGTCCTCGGCTTCTCGGGGATGGAGCTCGACCGGCTGCTGGCAGCTGCCGATGCCGGCCTCGGCGATGATGCCGATGACGTCCCGCCGCCGCCCGTGGTGCCCGTCACGCGCACCGGTGATCTCTGGCGCTGCGGCGAGCACAGGCTGCTGTGCGGGGATGCCACGAAGCTGGCCGACGTGCAGCGCGCCCTCGGTGCCGGCCACCTGGCCGACATGGGCTTCGTCGATCCTCCCTACAATGTCGCCTACGAGGGCGGTACAGCGGCGAAGATGACCATCGCCAACGACGCGCTGGGCGGCGGCTTTCCCGAGTTCCTCCGCCCCGCGCTGGCCAATCTGCTCTCGGTCACCAAAGGCGCCTGCTACGTCTGCATGTCCTCGTCCGAATGGCCAACGCTGCATCGCGTCTGGCAGGAGGCGGGCGGCAAATGGTCCAGCACCATCATCTGGGCGAAGAACACCTTCGCCCTCGGGCGAGCGGACTACCACCAGCAGTTCGAAGCCATGCTCTATGGCTGGAAAGCTGGCGCGCAGCATTACTGGTGCGGGGCGCGCGACCAGGGGAATGTCTGGCACTTCGACAAGCCGGCGCGGAACGACCTGCATCCGACGATGAAGCCGGTGGCGCTGGTCGAGCGCGCCATCCGCAACAGCAGCAAGCCGCGCGATACGGTGCTGGACTGCTTCGGCGGCTCGGGCACCACCATGATCGCGGCGGAGCGCACCGGACGTCGCGCCGTGCTGCTGGAGATCGACCCCGCCTATGCCGATGTCATCGTGCGGCGCTGGCAGGAGACCACCGGTGAGGCTGCGGTGCTGGACGGCGATGATCGCATCTTCGTCGATGTTGCGGCGGCGCGATTGATGATCGAGAAAGCCAAATCATAGCAACAAGATAACCCTGCATCTTGCTTGGTTCACGCGCGGCACAGCGGGAATGTCTCGTCACACGCAGAGCACCCCGCCCTGCACCACGACGGAGACGACGATGACCGACCGCACTGCCCGCGCCGCCCGCAACCAGGAAAACAGCCTGGCAGCCTTCCTCGCGAAGAAGGCCGAATTCGACGCCATCCTCACGGAGCTCACCCAGGCCAGCGAGGACCATTTCGGCGCGCACCCCGAGACGGTGCTTTGGGGCGAAGCAGCCTGGCTTTCGGATGCCACCGCGAAGCTGAAGGACATCGCGGACCAGCATTTCCGCCGCGGCGAATACGCCCTCTGACGCGGACCACTCCCGCACCGCCCCGACCGGTGACGCCGGCGGGGCTCCCGGCAGTAGGGGCCGATGACCGGCGCCCGGAACCGGAGACCACCACGATGACCAAGCTTTCCGACAGCCAGCGCGTGATCCTCAGCGCCGCCGCGCAGCACGAGGTGGGCCTCGCCCGCGCACCGAAGGCCCTGCCGGCCGCGGCCCGCAATGCGGTGTTCCGCAGCCTGATCAAGAACAACCTGCTCACCGAGATAAACGCGCCGCGGGAGCATGTCGGGCTCGGCTGGCGCCAGGATGATGACGGTACCTGGATCGTGGCGCGCATCACCGACGAGGGGCTGCGCGCGATCGGTATCGACCCAAACGAGGGCGACGCGGTTGGCCCCACGGCGCCCACGGCGGCGCCGGACGCCACGCCGGGGGAAAGCCCCGCGCCCGCCACGCAACCCGCCCAGGCCGCGCCCCTGACGGAGGAGATCGCCTTGCTCGACCAGGCCCTCGCGGAACGCGCCGCCTCGCCGCGCACCAACCTTCGCGATGCCGCCGCGGCGATCCTCGCCGCCTGGGATGACGAGGCCAACCGCGCGGGCGACATGATCGGCGCCTTGGACGCGCCGATGGAAGCCCTGCGCACCCTGCTCGCCAGCAAACCGGCTCGCACCCCGCGTGAGCCTGGCGCGCCGCGCAAGCCGCGCGAGGGCACGAAGCAGGAGCAGGTGCTGGCCATGCTGTGCCGGCCCGAGGGTGCGACGGTCGCACAGATCGCCGAGGCCACGGCCTGGAACAGCAACACGGTCCGCGGCTTCCTGGCGGGACTGAAGAAGAAGGGTCACGCGGTCGAGGTGCTGGAGCGGATCCGAAAGGTCGGCCCGAATAAGACCGGCGCGAAGGGCTCTTTCACGATCTACCGCGTCACGGAGTAGCGCCCGCCAACCATTGCGGCGGGGGTCATCACAGGCACCGGGGATCCCCGCGATCCCCGGCGCGTTCTCGACTTGGCGGCGCTCCGACACAGCGCCAATAACCCATAGCGTCCGCCCATTCACCCCATTAGAATTTGGGGAGGCAGGTATGGGGCCGACGATGAAGGTGTATCGCGACGAGGCAGGCGAGCAGCGATTGATCGGCCGGGCGGATATCCCGGACGATGTTGGCCCCGTTTACGAGGTTCACTTGTTCGGAGCCTCATCGACGATCACGGACCATTTCACCGTCGGCAGCGTCACCCATCTCGGCCCTGAACCTGGCGACATCCAGGTGGAGCGGGCGATTCTCCTAAGCCCGGGGCAGCGGCCCGAACTGCTTCCTGACTGGCAGCCACTGGCGTCGTGAGCGGCAGCTTCGCTGAGCGATTTCGGGCCAGCCTCTTGGGTCTGCTGGCCGGCCTTGTCTTGGCCACCGGCCTGTACGCGGCGGAGCCTCTGATCTGGCCTCTACCGCCAGGAATCATCGACGGTGTCCACGGAGATGATGGGGTTCCTATTCCAGTCGATCTGAATGGACTGCCGGCCCGCCCGCTTTCGGACACGGAGCTTTATCGGATGCTCCTTCATCTCTCACGTGTCCTCGACGCTGTGGGGTTCCGCCTCGCCCGTTGTCACGCAGAAGGTACGCCTGCCGGTCATCCACTCTGGCGCGCCTGTGTCGAGCGCCCCTGAAGGGCTTCGACTGAAGCCATCGCGAGACAGTCCAGCGCGCCTGGTCACGGCATCTTAATCATTCCGCGTGTTCTCTTCGTCCGGGTGGTCGGTGCGGTGTGCGTCATACAGGACGCATCCTTCGCGAAGCGGCATCATTCGCGCCGCCAACCCATCAGATGCGCGCCTGATTTGCACGGCGTAGCGGAGCTGCTTTGTCGTGGCGGGAGGTCGCCGCCATGCCGGAACTGACCGCCTCCACGCGTGAGGCCGCGCGGCGCCTCGGCGTCAGCGACACCGCCATCCACAAAGCCGAACGCGCGGGCCGCATCGCCCGCGAGCCGGATGGCCAGTGGGATATCGACAAGACGCGCCGTCGGCTGGTGGAGACCGCCGATCCGGGACGGTCACCGCTCGCCAGCGGTGCCGGTGCCGGCGCCGAGGGCACGCCCTTCGCCCGGCTGAAGGTGGCACAGCTCGCACTCAAGGTGGAGGCGCAGCGCCTCTCGCTGGACGAGACCAAGCGCCGGCTGCTCGACGTCAACGAGGCGAACGCTGCGCTCGACGAAATCGGCAGCACCATGCGCGACGCGCTGCTGAACTGGCCGGCGCGTGTTTCGGGCCTGATCGCCGCCGAGATCAGCGTCGACCCGCATCTGCTGCAGACCATCCTGCAGAGCCACATCAACGATCTGCTGACGGAGGCCGCCGATCGCTTCGATCCAGCAGGCCTCGGAGGGGACCGGTCTTCGCAGCCGTGAGCATGTGCGTCGCCGCGTCGGCGCCATGCTGCGCCCACCTCCGCAGCTCACCGTCTCGGAATGGGCCGAGCGCCATCGCATGCTCGGCAGCCGGGCCTCGGCCGAGCCCGGCCCCTGGCGCACGAGCCGAACGCCCTATCTGAAGGATGTAATGGACGCGCTGTCGGCGGTGCATCCGGCCCGGCGCGTCGTGTTCATGAAGGGTGCGCAGGTCGGGGCGACCGAGAGCGGAAACAACTGGCTCAGCTACATCATGCACCACGTGCCGGCTCCGGCGCTGGCGGTGCAGCCGACCGTGGAACTGGCCAAGCGCTTCTCCCGCCAGCGCATCGACCCGCTGCTGGAGGAAACTCCGGCGCTGCGCGAGCGCGTCGCCCCGGCCCGGGCCCGCGACAGCGGCAATACCATGCTGTCGAAGGAATTCCCCGGCGGCATCCTGGTGCTGACGGGCGCAAACAGCGCGGTCGGGCTGCGCTCGATGACGGCGCGCTTCCTCTTTCTCGACGAGGTGGACGCCTATCCCGGTGACGTCGCCGGAGAAGGCGACCCCATCGCGCTCGCCGAGGCCCGCGCCCGCACCTTCGGCTGGCGGCGCAAGGCCTTCCTGGTCTCGACGCCCACCATCGCCGGCCGTAGCCGCATCGAGCGGGAGTACCTCGCCTCCGATCAGCGGCGGTTCTTCGTGCCGTGCACGGCGTGCGGAGAGATGCAGTGGCTGCGCTTCGAGCGGCTGCTCTGGGAGAAGGGAGCGCCCGAGACGGCGCGGTATCACTGCTGCGCTTGCGACCATCCGATGCAGGAGCACGACAAGACCGCGATGCTCGGCGGCGGGGAGTGGCGCGCGACGGCGGAAGGCCAGGATCCCCACACCATCGGCTTCCACATCTCGGCGCTCTACTCGCCCGTGGGCTGGCTCTCCTGGGAGCAGATCGCCCGGGATTGGGAGGCCGCCCAGGGCAAGCCCGAGGACATCAAGACGTTTCGGAACACCGTCCTGGGCGAGACCTGGCAGGAGCAGGGCGAGGCGCCGGATTGGGAGCGCCTGGTCGAGCGGCGCGAGGATTTCGCCATGGGGCTGGTGCCCACCGGCGCGTTGGTGCTGACGGCCGGCGTGGACGTCCAGGACGATCGCCTGGAGTGCGACGTCTGGGGCTGGGCGGAGGGGTTCTCCTCCTGGCTCGTCGATCACGTTGTCATTCCCGGCAGCCCGCGGGACCGTGAGCCCTGGGACGAACTCGCCCGGGTGCTGGCTCGCGACTGGCCACGCCAGGGCGGTGGCGCGATGCGTATCGCCCGACTCTGCGTCGATACCGGCGGCCGCGACACCGCGGCGGTCTATGGCCACCTGCGGCGGCTGCGGGATCCCCGCATCGCGCCGACCAAGGGCATCGACGGCTGGAACCGGGCGCAACCCGTGCAAGGCCCCACGTCGGTGGATGCGCTGGTCAACGGCCAGAAGCTCCGCCGCGGCCTGAAGCTCTGGACGGTGTCGGTCTCGACCTGGAAGGCCGATCTCTATCGCCGCCTCTGGCTCGGGCGCGGCGACGCGGAGGAGCGGCCACCCGGGTGGGTGCATCTGCCGCGCGCCGTCGATGTCGAATGGGTCAAGCAGCTGGTCGCGGAGCAGCTGCGCACGACGAAGGATCGCCGCGGCTTTGCCCGGCAGGAATGGGCCAAGCTGCGAGAGCGGAACGAGGCGCTGGACTGCGCCGTGCTCGCCCGTGCGGCCCTCTGGCTGCTCGGTGCCGATCGGTACGGCGAGCGGTTCTGGCAGCAGCTGAGGGACCAGATCGCCGATGCGCCGCTGCGGGCGAGCGAAATTCCCGCCGTTGGCAATGTCGCTCCTCGGTCGCCACCACCTACGCCAGCCGCATCCGAAACCCAACGCCCGCGCGGCTGGCTCGCGGCGCGTGGCGGCTGGTTGCGCTGAAGAGTGAGGACACTCACAACCCTGGCCCCGGTCCGCGGACGAGGGCGAGCTATGTGACAGTCACGATGGCCACACACGTGGAAGCGTGGTTAGCGCGTTCGCTGCATCCCAGGGTTTGGTTCCTGTACAATGACGCCGTACCAGCCCAGGCCGCGATAGGTCTCGTAACCTGGCGTCCGGTGAAATGCCAAAGTCTGACCTGCATCACTGGCCGTAAAACCGCGTTCCTGTCGACCTGCCGGCAAGCTGATCCGCTCTTGGAGCACGCCATTTCCGTCGGATGCGGCCAGCACGCGCCCCACGGCGTCAACGAGCAGCACGCGCGACCGATCACGTTCTTCCGGGGTCAGGCGAACACCGCGCACGACGGCGTCGGCTTGGGGGCCCCAGTCGAAGTGGACACCAAGCACTCCGATCGGCTTGCCATGAGCGTTACCGCCGCTTCGCACGGTGGCGGCATAAGTTGCGACGGGAACACCGCCAAGGGCGCTGTTCGCCGCAACGTCTGCCACTGCGAACTCCTCGCCGCTCGTTGTGGCGAGGGCGTCGCGGAACCATGCTTCACCAGCGACAGAACTGCCCTTCACGCTGGGGTATCGGTCTGGGCGACCGTTCGCGAGCACGACCCCGTCGAGATCGCAAAGCCAGAGGTCGAGATAAACGGTGTAGGCCGAGAGGATGACGCCAAGGCGCTCTGCCGTGTGGGCACACGCGTCGGGAGTACCATTGATCGCTGCCTGCACCAACGCTGCGTCGGTGGCCCACCAGCGTACATCACAGGTGCGCTCGTAGAGGTTACGATCAATGATCTCGATGGCATTGAGCGCGAGATCCACGAGCCTTTCTCCGCGCATCTCGGACGCCATGCGCTGTCCTACAGCCGAAAGGGCGGTAAAGGCAGCGCGCAGTTCTCCGTCCATCTCCGACGACAGACGTGCGATCTCGCCCGCTACCGACTTCACCTCCCCGGCGACTACAGCGAAGCCTTTTCCAACCTCGCCCGCGCGCGCAGCCTCGATAGTGGCATTCAATGCGAGAATGCGCGTCTGCTGGGTGATCTTCTGGATCGCACTGACCTTGGACGTCGCAACCTTTGCCGCGTCATCAACCAGTGCGAGCACGCGCTCTGGGGTAGCGCTCCCCTGTTGGGTGCTCGCTGGCCCATTCGTCGAGCCTGCTGCCACGTATCCGTCCATTCACAATTCTCCCGCGCCGTGATGAGGGATGAATTACGGGGTTCCCATTAAAGGAGTGTTGCGCGATGCAGCATGACCGCACGAAATCTCGAAATTCCCCTCATTTTCCTGCCTGGGAATGGCCCGGCCGCGACGCCCTCGCGCATTGTGATCGGCAGCCTGGTACGAGCCTCATGCCTACGTGCCGTAGCAGAGAACTGGGCTGAACCAAGGAAACACGATGGACCCGATCGTCCTCGCATGGGCGCTGGCGCAGCCTGCTGGCACCCGCGCGGCTGTGCTGGCCGCAGCCTTCACCGGCGGCACCACCCGCGTGACCTTCGATGGCCGCACGGTGGAATACCGCTCCCTCGACGAGCTTGGCCGCGCCCTGTCGGTCCTGCACGGCGCCGAGAACAGCGCCGCGCGCCGGCCCAACGTCACCTTCGCCAGCTTCTCGCGCGAGGGAACCGGGTGATAGGGCGACGGGATCAAGGGCTTTGAACGTTTGCGCCCGCCACGGCGGCCTGGCGCGAAAACGGCGCGGCAGGGTCTGCCGCGCCGTTCAGCGTCATCCAGCGGATAGCTTAGCGAGCGGTCATCCCAGCATCGGTGAGGGTGACGTCGGTGATGCGGCAGATGTCGACCTGGCGCAGCTCGACGGCACGACCGCCCTGCAGCACCGCACGGAAATCGTAATTGCCGCTACGGGCCGCGGTAAAGCGTTGGCTTTGGCCGGCGGGCAGCACACCAGCGCCGAGCTCGTCCCGTGTCCAGTTGGGGCTGGCCGATGAGTCAAAATAGAACTCGATGACGGTGATGCTGGAGCGGTTGTGGAAGTTGAAGCGGGTGTCGCAGTTCTGGGCATGGGCCGAGCCGGCGCCGATAGCGGCGATCAGGGGCAGGGTGAGCATGATACGGCGGATCATGGATGTTTCCTTCGAATGGAGCGGAGAGCCCCTATAGGTTGCATCCCGAAATTCGGACAAGGCGTTGCAGGCTAGAAAAATCAGGAAGGTCTCGATTTCATATCATTGCCGCAGAAGACGGCGGCGCAGGCTGTCAGTCCGCGGCATCAGGTCGCCGCAGTGCGGCCAGCAGCGGCGCGAGCCCGGCGTGCCCTTCGGCAGCTTCTCGCGTGAGGGAGTCAGGTGATGGGCCGGATGCGTGATGCTTGGAACGCCCTCCGTGGCTATGCTGCAGCCCAGGACAGCCGCGCCTCAAGCTGGGCGGCCTCGGGGGGCAGCGCCACGGCCGAGGTCGGCGCGGCAGCACCCACGTTGGCGCGCCGCGCCCGCGATGCCGTCCGCAACGACCCCTACGCCGCCCGCATCGTCGATCTCTGGACCGGCAACGCCGTTGGCGCCGGCATCACCACCCGCTGGCCGGACAAACCCCACGCCGATGCCTGGCGCCGCTGGTCCGACAGCACCGCCTGTGACGCCGAGGGCCGGCTCGACCTCTATGGTCTCCAGGCCCTGGTCATGCGGGCCGTGGTGGAGAGCGGCGAATGCTTCGTTCGGCTGCTGCCCGCCGACATCACGCCCGCCAATCCTATCGGCCTGCGCCTCCAGGTGCTGGAGAGCGACCACCTCGACACCGCCCGCAACGGCGTGACCGAGGGACTGCCCACGTTACAGGGCATTGCCCTCGGCGACGCCGGCGAGCCCGCCGCCTACTGGCTGCATCGCATCCACCCCGGCGCCTCCTGGCTCATCCCATCCGGCGGCCGACTGACCAGCGAGGCGGTGCCGGCCCGCGACGTGCTGCACATCTACCGCAAGCGCCGCCCTGGCCAGCTGCGCGACGTCTCCTGGCTGGCCCCCGTTCTGACCCGGCTGCGGGATCTCGGCGACTATGAGGCCGCCCTGCTGATGAAGGCCAAGATCGAGGCCTGCCTGGCGGCGGTCGTCTCCGAGGATGGCGACGATGCCATGACCGGTCCGGCCTCGGGGCTGCTGCGCGACGCCCAGGGCCGCACGGTCGAGAGCTTCGAGCCGGGCATGATCCTGTATCGCCGCGGCATGGGGTCCGTGGAGGTGGTGAACCCGTCGGGCGGTGGCAGCCATGCGGCTTTCGCCCGCCGTGCCCTGGAAGCCTCCGCCGTGGGCACCGGCCTGACCTATGATCAGGTCGCCGGCGATCTAACCCAGGCAAACTACTCCAGCCTGCGCGCAGGAAAAATTGAGTTCCGTCGCCTCTGCGAGCAGGTGCAGTACGGCATGCTCATTCCGATGCTGGTGCGGCCCATCGCGGATCGTTTCCACCAGCAGGGCGCGCTGCTGGGGCTGTGGGGATCTGACGTGCCGGACGGAATGTCCCATGTCCCGCCAGCACACGAGATGATCGACCCGCTGAAAGACACCACGGCGCTGATCGCGCAGGTCCGCGCCGGCTTCGTGCCGCAGCCCGAGGCGGTCGGCGCCTTCGGCTACGATTTCCGCCAGGTGGTCGAGATGATCCGCGAGGCCAATGCCCTGCTGGACGATGCGGGCCTGTCGCTCGACACGGATCCGCGCCGCGTCGCCAAGTCGGGCGCCGCACAGGACGCGGCCCAGCTGGCCGCCATCGAGATCGCCGCCACCGGCGCCGCATCGCCCGCTCGCACCACCGAGCCCTGACCCCTCATATCCCAGGAGCCCACCATGTCCATGCATGTCGAATGCAGCACGGCACCGCGCGACCATTTCGGCCGGCTGCTCTCCCCGCTGGAATCCGCCGAGGGCCTGATCTGGTCCGAGACCCTCGCCCCCGGCCAGACCAGCGAACCCCTGCCGGCAGGCGCCGGCCTCATCCTCACCCTGACGCCCATGGTGGATCTTTGGTTGGCGATGGGTGCCGAGCCGGATGCCACCAAGGCCCCGCGCCGCTGGCTGCGCGCCGGCGTCGCCCGAACCTTCGAGGCGAGTGGCGGCATGCGGATCGCCTGGACCAGCGCGGTGCCCGACACGCCGCCCCTATCGCGCCGCAAGCCCAAGACGGTAGTCACGGAACCGCAGGCATGACCGAGCCCATCGAGCCATCGATCACGGCCTGCCGTGCCCTGGCCGCGCCCGTCACCGTCGACCGCGCCGCCCGCACCGTCGAGGTGATCTGGTCCACCGGCGCCCGCGCTCGCAATTTTGTCCCGTCCCTCGGCCTCATCACCGAGGAACTGGACATGGCGCCCAACGCCGTGCGCATGGACGGCCTGCGCTCCGGCCGTGCCCCAGTGCTGAACACCCATCGCCGCGGCGATGCCCGCGACGTGCTGGGCCGCGTCACGGCCGCCCGCATAGAGGCCGGCCGCGGCCACGCCACGCTGCATTTCTCCGCAGCCGCCGATGTCGAGCCCGTCTGGGAGCGCATCGCCGATGGCACCCTGCGCGCCGTGAGCGTCGGCTATCGCGTGCACCGCTACGACCAAGCCGCCGACCCGGCCACCGGCCAGACCATCCATCGCGCGGTGGATTGGGAGCCCTTCGAGATCTCCATCGTCCCCATCCCCGTGGATGC
>JBHYCX010000001.1:214255-1396158 GCA_051861325.1 Roseococcus sp. | reverse complement strand
GATTGGGGTCTGGGGCCTTCCGGCCCCAGCCGCCGGAGGCCCTTCTTCTTCAGCCGGCCTTGATGATCTTCGCCGCCTTCACTGCGAAATAGGTGAGGATCCCATTCGCCCCCGCCCGCTTGAAGCACATCAGGCTTTCCATCATCGCGCGGTCATGATCCAGCCAGCCGCGTTCGATGGCAGCCATCAGCATCGAGTACTCGCCGCTGACCTGATAGACGAAGGTGGGCGCGCCGAATTCGCGCCGCACGCGATGCACCACATCGAGATAGGGCAGGCCCGGCTTCACCATCACCATGTCGGCCCCCTCGGCGAGGTCGAGCGCCACTTCGCGCAGCGCCTCATCCGTGTTGGCGGGGTCCATCTGGTAGGTCTTCTTGTCCTTTGGTCCGGCGCGGTCCGGCCCGGTGAGGGAGCCGATGGCGTCGCGGAAGGGCGCGTAGAAGCCCGAGGCGTATTTCGCCGCGTAGGACATGATGCGCGTGTGGATCAGCCCCTCGGCGTCCAGCGCGCGGCGGATGGTGCCGATGCGGCCATCCATCATGTCGGACGGTGCCACCACATCCACGCCCGCCTTGGCATAGTTGAGCGACATGGTGACAAGGGCCTGGACGGTCTCCTCGTTATGCACCTCGCCATTGCGGATCACGCCGTCATGCGCGTGGAGCGTGTAGGTGTCGAGCGCGATGTCGCCAATGATGCCGAGGCCGGGATGCGCGGCCTTCAGCGCGCGGGCGGCCCGGCAGGTGAGGTTGTCGGGGTCCAGCGCCTCGGTGCCATCCTCGTCGCGGGATTCCATGGGCGTGTAGGGGAAGAGGGCGACGGCGGGGATGCCGAGCGCCACGGCCTCGGCCACATGCTCGGCCACCAGGTCGAGGCTCACGCGGAAGACGCCGGGCATGGAGACGACCTCGACGCGCTGGCCGGTGCCTTCCGTCAGGAAGATCGGCCAGATGAGGTCGCTCACATGCAGCGCGTTCTCGGCGACGAGGGCGCGCGTCCAGGCATCCTGCCGGTTGCGCCGCATGCGGGTGGTGGGGAAGGAACCGGTCAGCCAGGTGGTCACGACAGCGCTTGCTCCAGATCGGCCAGGATGTCGTCGATATGCTCGATCCCGATGGAGAGGCGGATATAGCCGGGTGTCACGCCGCTCGCCGCCTGCTCGGCCTCGTTCAACTGGCTGTGCGTGGTGGTGGCGGGGTGGATGGCGAGGCTGCGGGCGTCACCGATATTGGCGACGTGGTAGAACATCTTCAGCTTCTCGATGAAGGCCTGGCCGGCTTCCTTGCCGCCCTTCAGCTCGAAGCCCATCAGGCTGCCATACCCGCCCTTGAGATAGGCCTCGGCCCGGCGCCGCGCCTCGCCCTCGGCGACGGAGGGGTGGATGACGCGCGTCACCTTGGGGTGGCTGGAGAGATATGCGGCGACGCGGATCGCGTTGCTGCAATGCCGCTCCATGCGCAGCGGCAGCGTCTCCAGCCCCTGGAGGAACATGAAGGCGTTGAACGGCGCCATGGGCGCGCCGATGTCGCGCAACAGGCAGGTGCGCATGCGCAGGATATAGGCGATGGGGCCAAGCGGCTTCGCCGCCTGCGACCACACCGCACCGTGATAGCTCGGGTCCGGCTTGTTCAGCGTGGGGAAGCGATCACCGCCCGCCTCCCAGTCGAAATTCCCGCCATCCACCACGATGCCGCCGATGGAGGTGCCATGCCCGCCGATCCACTTGGTGGTGGAGTGCATGACGATCGCCGCGCCATGCTGGAAGGGCTTGCAGATGATGGGGGCCGCCGTGTTGTCCATGATCAGCGGCACGCCGAGCTTGCGGCCGATGGCTGCGACTTCGGCGATGGGGAAGACCTGCAGCTTCGGGTTGGGCAGGGTCTCGGCGTAGTAGCACCGGGTGCGCGCATCGGTGGCGCGGGCGAAGCCCTCGGGGTCGGCCGGGTCCACGAAGCGGACCTCGATGCCGAACTGCTTCAGCGTGTTCGCAAACAGGTTGTAGGTGCCGCCATAGAGATCCGTGCTGCTGACGATGTTGTCGCCGGCTTCGCAGAGGTTCATCACGCAGAAGCTGGTCGCCGCCTGGCCCGAGCCGACGGCGAGTGCGGCGACACCGCCCTCGAGCTGCGCGATGCGCGTCTCCAGCGCGTCGCAGGTCGGGTTCATGATGCGGGTGTAGATGTTGCCGAGCTCGGCCAGGCCGAAGAGGCGCGCGGCGTGGCCGGTGTCCTGGAACTGGAAGCTCGTCGTCTGGTGGATCGGCACGGCGACCGAGCCGGTGTTGGGGTCCGCGCGGTGGCTTCCGCCATGCAGCGCGATGGTCTCGGGATTGGTGTAGGTCATGGCTGGCCTCCTTGATTTGGAGGGAGCGTGCCATTCCTGGCCCTAGCTTGGAAGGGCGCGCCAGGCGATGTCGCCGCGGCAGAACCCCTCTGGCCAATCCACCTTCGCCACGGCGGCATAGGCGGCGGCCCGCGCCTCGGCGAGCGTGGCCCCCGTGGCCCCGATGCCCAGCACGCGGCCGCCATTGGCCACCAGCCGGCCGTCCTCATCCCGCGCCGTGCCGGCGTGGAAGATCTGCACGCCCGGCACCTGGGCCGCTTCCTCCAGGCCGCGGATTTCCGTGCCCTTCAGCGGCGTGCCCGGATAGCCCTGCGCCGCCATGACAACGAGCAGGCTGGCGAGCTTCTCCCAGCGCAGGTCGAAGTTGCGCAATTCGCCTTGCGTCGCGGCCAGCAGCGCGGGCAGCAGGTCGGAGCGCAGGCGCAGCATCAGCGCCTGGCATTCGGGGTCGCCGAAGCGGACGTTGAATTCCAGCAGCTTCGGGCCCTGCGCCGTCAGCATCAGCCCTGCGAAGAGGACGCCCTGGAAGGGGCAGCCGCGCCGCGCCAGCTCGGCCAGCACCGGGTTGATGCATTCGGCCATGACCTGGGCCTGCAAGGCCTCGGTGAAGGCGGGCGGCGGCGAATAGGCGCCCATGCCGCCGGTGTTCGGCCCGGTGTCGCCATCGCCGACCCGCTTGTGGTCCTGCGCCGCACCCAGCGGGATGGCATGCGTGCCGTCACACAGGGCGAAGAAGCTGATCTCCTCGCCGATCAGGCACTCCTCGATGACGACGATCCGGCCGGCCTCGCCATGGATGCCGCCCTCCATCATCTCGGTGACGGCCTCCTCGGCCTCGGTGACGCTCATGGCGACGACCACGCCCTTGCCGGCGGCCAGGCCATCGGCCTTCACCACGATGGGCGCACCCTTCTCGCGCAGATAGGCGCGGGCAGCCTCGGCCTCGGTGAAGCGGCCATGGGCGGCGGTCGGCGCGCCGGCGGCGTTCGCGATCTCCTTGAAGAAGCTCTTGCTGCCCTCGAGTCGCGCGGCGGCCGCGCGGGGGCCGAAGCAGGGAAGCCCCGCCTCGGCGCAGGCATCGGCAAGGCCGAGGGTCAGCGGCGCCTCGGGGCCCACCACCACGAGATCAACGGCCTGCTCCACCGCAAAGGCGACAATGCCGGAAACATCCTCCGCGCCGATGGCGACGCATTCCGCCACCTCCGCGATGCCCGGATTGCCCGGCGCGCACCAGAGCTTCGTCAGCAGGGGCGAGGCGGCGATGGCCCAGCACAAGGCATGCTCACGCCCGCCGCCGCCGACAACAAGAACCTTCATCGCAACGGTGCCTCCGCAAAGCCAAATTCCGCCCCTATAAGTCGGACATGGACGGAGTCGGTGCCAATGTTCCCGAATACGGTGTGGGCGAGTTGGCGGGGGCCATCAAGCGCACGCTGGAAGGCGCGTTTGCGCGCGTGCGGGTCCGCGGCGAGCTGACGGAGGTCAAGCCCTATGCCTCGGGCCATATCTACCTGTCGCTCAAGGAAGAAAACGCCAAGATCGAGGCGGTGATCTGGAAGGGCACCGTCTCCCGCGTCGGCTTGCGCCCCGAGAACGGCATGGAGGTGGTGGCCACCGGCCGCCTCTCCACCTATGCCGACCGCTCCAAGTACCAGCTCGTCATCGAGAAGCTGGAATATGCCGGCGCCGGCGCCATGCTGGCCCGGATCGAGGCGCTCAGGGCGGCCCTGCTGAAGGAGGGCCTGTTCGAAGCCGACCGGAAGCGCCCGCTGCCCCTGCTGCCGCGCGTCATCGGCGTGGTGACCAGCCCGCAGGGTGCCGTGATCCAGGACATCCGCACCACGCTGGCCCGCCGCTTCCCGCGGCATGTGATCCTCTGGCCCGTGCCGGTGCAGGGGGAGGGCGCGGCCGAGAAGATCGCCGCCGCCATCCGCGGCTTTTCCGGCCTGCCGGAAGGCGGGCCAATCCCCCGGCCGGACGTCGTCATCGTGGCGCGCGGCGGCGGCTCGCTGGAGGACCTGATGGCCTTCAACGAGGAGGTGGTGGTCCGCGCCGCTGCCGCCTCGACCATCCCGCTGATCTCGGCGGTCGGCCACGAGACCGACACGACCCTGATTGATTTCGCGAGCGACCGGCGTGCCCCCACCCCCACCGCCGCCGCCGAGCTTGCCGTGCCGTCCCGCCTCGAACTCGCGGCCGACCTCGCGCAACGGGGCGCGCGGCTGGACAACCGCATCACCGCCCGCCTGCGTGAGGCGCGGCTGCACCTGAGCCGCGCCGAGGCGGGCCTGCCCGACCTGCCGGCCATGGTGAACCAGCTCCGCCAGCGCCTGGATGACCGGGGCGAGCGGCTGCGCTTCGCCCTGCCAGGCTTCGTCGCGGGCAAACGGGCCGAGGTGACGCGCCTCGGCGCCGGGCTGCGCCACCCGCGCGAGGCGATCGCCGCCGGCCGGCATGGGCTCGGCGCGCTGGACCAGCGCATGCAGGCCGCCTGGGCGCGGGGTGCGGCGCGCCGGCAATCGGCACCCCCGCTGGCCCGCCTCTCGCCGGCCCCGGTGCAGGCGCTGATCCGTGAGCGGGCGGCGCGGGTGGAGGGCCTGGCCGCGCGGCTGGAGGCCGTCAGCTACAATGCCGTGCTCGCGCGGGGATTCGCGCTGGTGCAGGGGCCGGATGGCGCGGCGCTGACCGAGGCGGCGCAGGTGGCCCCCGGCGCGGCGCTGACGCTCACCTTCCAGGACGGCCAGGTGAAGGCGACGGCGGCGGGCACTAAGCCGAAGCCCAGAAAACCCTCGCAAGGCAGCCTGTTGTGAGGCGTCGCGCCGCCCTCGCTGTGCCGGCCCTGCTCCTGGGGGCAGGCCCGGCGCGGGCGGTCGAATTGCGCGGCACGGCCCAGCAAGGCGCGCTGCTTCTCGGCCAGGGGGCGGCTGGCCAGCGCCTGGCGCTCGACGGCCGGCCGGTTCGTGTCTCGCCCGAGGGGCTCTTCGCCCTCGGTTTCGGGCGGGACCACGGGGCATCCGCCACGCTCAGCGTGAACGGCGTGGCGCGCGGCATCGCCGTGGCCCGGCGGGAATGGGATGTGCAGCACATCACGGGCCTGCCGCCCGCCCAGGTCACGCCCGACGCCGCGGCGCTGGAGCGCATCCGCGTGGAGCGCGAGCGCCTCTCCGCCGTCCGTGGCGCGGATTCGGCGCGGACCGATTTCGCCCGCGGTCTCGGCTGGCCCGCGCGGGGGCGGATCAGCGGCGTCTTCGGCAGCCAGCGCGTGCTGAACGGCCAGCCGCGCCAGCCGCATTACGGCCTCGACGTCGCGGGGCCGGTCGGCACGCCCATCCTCGCCGCCCAATCCGGCCAGGTGACGCTGGCGGCCGAGTTCCACTTCTTCGGCAAGCTCCTCGTGCTGGATCACGGGCATGGGGTGAACACGCTCTACGCCCATCTCTCCGCCATCGAGGTACGGGAGGGCGAGGAGGTTCGCCAGGGGAGCCGCATCGGGGCGATGGGGGCGACGGGGCGCGTGACGGGGCCGCATCTGCATTTCAGCCTGAGCTGGTACCGCCTCTGGCTCGATCCGCAGCCCCTGCTTCCGGCCTGAGTGTTCATCGGCGTGACGAAAGTTTTAGGTCTCGCCGCTACCCGCCCGTTCAGCTTTCGTTTATCTTCGCAACCGTCGCGAGGCCCTGGCAACTCACGCATTGCGTTGTCCTGTTCTCCTCCGCGTTGGAAAGCCCAGACCTCGCATGAACGTGATCCAGCAGGAGCGGCCGAAGGCCGAAACCCAGGCCGAAACCAAGGTCCAGGCCGCGGCGCCTGAGCAGGTCCAGGGCGGCGGCAAGCCCTGGCTCTGGATCGGCCTGGCCGGGCTGGTGGGCGCGGGCGCCTGGTTCTACCTCAATCAGGCCGAGCAGGCGCCGGCCGAGGCCCCCGCGCCGGCGCGCCTCCCTGCCGGCGAGTTCCGCCTGAACGACAACGAGATGCGCGCGCTGCGGATCGAGCCCGTGGCGCTGCGGGAATTCCGCCCGGAACGCATGGCCGAAGGCCGCATCGCCTATAATGACGACCGCTCGACGCCCATGCTCTCGCCCTTCACGGGCCGTGTGATCCGTGCCTTCGCCCGCGTGGGCGACCGCGTCGAGGTCGGCCAGCCGCTCTACGAAGTCGAGACCCCGGAGATCACGGCCGCCGCCAATGAATGGCTCGGCGCCCTCGACAATGTGCAGAAGACGCGCGTGGCGCTGGAGCAGGCGCGGCGCGAGGAGGCCCGCCAGCAATCCCTCTTCTCGGCCCGTGCCGCCTCGCAGCGCGATGTCGAGCAGGCGCGCGCCGCCACCAACGCCGCCGAGGCCGATGCCCGCAGCGCCCTGGCCCAGGCCGAGGCCCATCGGGACCGGTTGCGCGTGCTGGGCCGCACGGCGGAGCAGATCGCCGAGATCGAGCGCACGCGGCAGGTGAGTGGCGTGATCACCGTCACGGCGCCGCTGGCGGGCACGATCACCCAGCGCCGCGTCGGCCCCGGGCAATGGGTCGCGGCCGGGCAGGGGGAGCCGGTCTTCACCATCGCCGACCTCTCGACCATGTGGCTCGTGGCCCATGTGCGCGAGCTGGACGTGCCGATGATCCGTGTGGGCCAGCCGGTGGAGGTCACGGTCGGCGCGCTGCCGGGGCGTGAATTCCCCGCGCGCATCGTGCGCACCTCCGCCGGGCTCGACCCTGCCACGCGCCGCCTGACGGTGATGGCCGAGGTGCAGGACCCCGAGGGCGTGCTGCGCCCCGAGATGTTCGCGAACTTCCGCATCTCGGTGGGCGAGGCCGAGCGTGCGCCCGCCGTGCCGACCAGCGCCGTGATCTTCCGCGGCCCCGAGGCCTTCGTCTGGGTGGCGCTGCCCGAGGGCCGCTTCACCCTGCGCCGCATCACGCCCGGCATCCGCGCGGGCGACATGATCCAGGCGAAGGACGGCATCGAGGCCGGGGAACGGCTGGTCACCGGCGGCGCGCTCTTCATTGATCGCGCGGCGCGGATTGACTGACCGCATGACCCTCGGGGCGATCCTGCCCCGATGGTCGCAGAGGCATGCGTTGCGGCGGCTGCCGCTTCTTCGGATCGGGCTTTGAATGCGCCAAATCGTCGCCATTTCGCTGCAGCAGCGCGCGTTGGTCATCCTGCTCTTCATCGCCTTCGTGGCGGTGGGGGCCTACAGCTTTCTCAAGCTGAACATCGAGGCCTACCCGGACCCGGTGCCGCCGCAGGTCGTCATCATCACGCAGAATCCGGGGCAATCCGCGGAGGAGATCGAGCGCTACGTCTCGATCCCGGTCGAACTCGCGATGGCGGGGCTGCCCAACCTGAACTCCATCCGCTCCACCAGCCTCTTCGGCCTGTCGGATGTGCGGGTGCAGTTTACCTTCGCCTACACCTATGAGCAGGCGTTGCAGCAGGTCCTGAACCGCCTGGCCGTCCTGCGGGACCTGCCGGATGGCGCCAACCCCACCATCAGCCCGCTCTCGCCCATCGGCGAGATCATGCGCTACCGCGTGGTGGGTCCGCCGGGCTTTTCGCCCGATGACCTGAAGGTGCTGCAGGAATGGGTGCTGGAACGGCGCTTCAAGCGCGTGCCCGGCGTGGTGGACGTGACGAGCTTCGGCGGCCGCAGCAAATCCTATTCCGTGACGATCGACCTGCCGCGCCTCAACGCCTTCGGGCTGCAATTGCCGGCCGTGATCGAGGCGGTGCGCAGCGGCAACGCGACCGTGGGTGCGGGCACCATCCAGATCGGCCCGCAGGCGGCGGTGGTGCAGGGGATCGGCCTGATCCGCAGCCTGGACGACATCCGCAACATCGTCCTCACCGCCTCGGCCGACGGCACGCCGGTCCTGCTCTCCGACGTCGCGACCGTCGAGATCGGCGCGCTGCCGCGCCTCGGCATCGCGGGCCATGAGCAGGATGAGGACGTGGTGCTGGCCACCGTGCTGATGCGCCGCGGCGAGCAGACATTGCCCACCATCCACGGCGTCCAGGCCGAGGTCGCGCGCATCAATGCGGGCGGCATCCTGCCGCCCGGCGTGCGCATCGTGCCGATCTATGACCGCGAGGAGCTGGTGAAGCTCGCCACCCACATGGTGGTGCACAACATCATCGTGGGCGTGGTGCTGATCCTCGTCATCCAGTGGCTCTTCCTGGGCGATCTGCGCGGCGCCATCGTCGTCGCCGCCACCATTCCCTTCGCCTTTTTCTTCGCCGTGATGGTGATCCTGGCGCGGGGCGAGAGCGCCAATCTTCTCAGCATCGGGGCGCTGGATTTCGGCCTGCTGGTGGATGCGACCATCATCATGGTCGAGAACATCTACCGCCATCTGGCCATGGCCCGGCGCAACCCCCATCTCTATGCGGGCGGGCAGGCGGCGGGCGGGCTTTCCGGAATTTCGCTGATCATCCTCCGCGCCGGGAGCGAGGTGGGCAAGCCCATCCTCTTCGCGCTGCTCATCGTCATCGTCGCCTTCATTCCGCTTTTCACCATGGGCGGGATCGAGGGGCGCATCTTCGGCCCCATGGCGAAAACCTACGCCTATGCCATCGCGGGCTCGCTCATCGCGGCCTTCACCATCGTGCCCGCCCTCTCCGCCGTGCTGCTGAGCGAGAACAGCCAGGAGCGCGATACGCCGCTGGTGCGCGCACTCCGCTGGTCCTACGCCAAGCTCTACCACGCGGCGATGGCGGCCCGCGCCTTCGCGCTGACGCTGGCCGCCATGCTGGTCGCGGTCTCGATCATCGTGCTGTCCATGCTCGGCGCCGAATTCCTGCCGACGCTGGAGGAGGGCAATCTCTGGGTCCGCGCCACCATGCCCGGCACCATCTCGCTGGAGGAGGGCCACGCGACGGTGCAGGGCATCCGCGCCACGCTGCTGGAATTCCCCGAGGCCGTGACCGTCACCTCGCAGCAGGGCCGCCCGGATGACGGCACGGACCCGGCCGGCTTCTTCAACGCCGAGTTCTTCATGCCCCTTTTAGCGCCTGAGCGCTGGACCACCGCGCGCAACCGCGACGGCCTGGTCGCCGCCATCAATGCCCGCCTGTCGGAGCGCTTCCTCGGCGTGCAGTTCAGCTTTGCCCAGGCCATCAGCGACAACGTCCAGGAGGCGGCTTCGGGCGTGAAGGGGGCCAATGCCATCAAGGTCTTCGGCACGGAGCTCGATGTGCTGACGGCGCGCGCCGAGCAGATCCGCGGCCTGTTGACCCAGGTGCGGGGCCTCACCGACGTCGCGGTCTTCCCCACGCTGGGGCAGCCCACCGTCTCGGTCACGATTGACCGGGCGCGCGCCGCGCGATTCGGCCTGCGCGTCGAGGACATCAACGACGTGATCCAGGCGGCGATCGGCGGGCGGGAGGCGGGGCGCCTCTACGAGCCGGGGGGCGACCGCAACTTCCCCATCGTGGTGCGCCTGGCCGAGCCCTTCCGCAACAGCCTGGACACCATCGGCCGCATCCCCGTGGGCGGGCCGCGCGGCGCCGTGCTGGCCGATGTGGCGACGATCCAGCTCGTCTCCGGCACGGCCTATGTCTATCGCGAGGATGGCAGCCGCTACGTGCCCATCCGCTTCTCGGTCCGCGGGCGCGATCCGGCCAGCGCGGTGCTCGAAGCCCAGGCGCTGGTGGATCGCGAGGTGCTGTTGCTGCCCGGCTATCGCCTCGACTGGGTGGGCGAGTTCCGCAACCTGCAGGAGGCGGTGAAGCGGCTGCTGACCATCGTGCCGGTGGCCCTCATCATCATCATGGTGCTGCTCTATGTGCAGTTCGGGAATATCCGGGAGATGCTGCTGGTCATGGCCATGGTGCCGCTCTCGCTGGTGGGCGGTATCCTGGCGCTGGGCGCGGCGGGGCTGAATTTCTCGGTGCCGGCCGCCATCGGCTTCCTGGCGCTGTTCGGCATCACCGTCATGGAGGGGATCATCATGCTCAGCCACTTCAACCACCTCCGGCATGAGGGCATGACGTGGCGCGCGGCCCTGGATCAATCCGGGCAGGATCGTCTGCGACCGGTGTTCATGACCTGCTTCGCGAGCTTCTTCGGCCTGCTGCCCATGGCGCTCGCGACCGGCATCGGCGCCGATGTGACCAAGCCGCTGGCCATCGTGGTGGTGGGTGGCATCGGCCTCGTGCCGGTGTTCATCCTGGTCACCTTCCCGGCGCTGATTGACCTGCTGGGGCGCCCCGCGGATCTTGCACGGCAGGAAGCCGCACTGGCCGCCCGGCGCGAGCGCGCGGGGCTGCCGGCATGAGGCGCATCGCTCCGCCGCTCGCGCTGCTGCTGCTGGCCGCACCCGCCCTGGCGCAAAGCCCCCCGCCGGTCGCGGCACCCGCCGTGAGCCGCCCCGCGCGCGCGGCGGGCCCCGGCATGGTGGCGCTGCCGCTGCCCGCCGGCACCCGCGTGGTTTCGCTGGCGGAGGCCGAGCGGATGCTGCTGGAGCGCAACCTCAACGTCATCGCCGCCCAGCGTGGCGTGGATGCGGTGCGCGCGCAGCGCCTCGTCGCCTCCTCGCTGCCGCCCGCCCAGGTGAGCATCGGCAACAACTTCGCGGAGTTCAACAGCACGCAGGGCAACAACCGCATCGAGGGTGCCCGCTTCATCAGCCCGGCCAACAACATCGCCCTCGGCCTCACCGTCCTGATCGAGACGGGTGGCAAGCGCACGCTGCGCACGCGCCTCGCCGAGCAGAACATCGCGGTGGCCGAGGCGCAGGTGCTGGACGCGCTGCGCGGCCAGTTCTTCCAGCTTCGCCAGGCCTTCATCGCCGCGCTGGCCGCGCGCGCCAATCTGGAAGTGGCACTCGGCACCCGCGGCACGCTGGACCGCACCGAGGCCCTGCTGCGCCGCCAGCTCCAGGACGGCGCGCTGCCCGAGGGGGACCTGCTGCGCTTCCAGGCAAGCCGGCTGCCCTTCGAGGCGGATGTGACGGGTGCGGCGCAGAATTACGCGGCGGCCGTGGCGCAGGTGGCCGTCGTGCTGGCGCTCGACGCCGCGGCCTTCAGCGCGCCCGCCGCACGCAACTCCGCGAGTGCCGCCCTGCCGCCCATGGCGCTCGACGTGCGTGGCCGCTTCGACAGCATGCCCACACCGGGTGCCACGCGCGAGGAGCTGGCCGAGGCGGTGCAGCACCGCGCCGATGTGGTGGCGGCCGCCCGAGCCGCCACGGCCGGCGCGGCCAACAGCAGCCTCGCCGAGGCGCAACGCTGGCGGGACGTGACGCTGAATGGCGGCTGGAGCCGCTCGCGCCTCTCGCAGGACCTGCCCACCGCATCGCAGCCGCTGAACGCGACCAACCAGTTCACCTTCAGCCTTTCCGTGCCGATCTTCACCAACCAGATCACGAGCGGGCAGGTCGGCACGGCGGCAGGGCAACAGGCGCAGCTCGAGGCGCAGGCGCGCCTCGCCCTGCTGCAGGGCCGCGCCGATTTCGCCACGGCCTGGGCCGCCTATGAGCAGTCCCGCGCGCTGCTGCGCCTCTATACCGGAGGTGCCCTGAACCGCGCGGAACTGGCCTATCGCAGCGCGGAGCAGGCCTATCTGGCCGGCGGGCGCTCCCTGCTTGATGTGCTGGATGCGCTGCGCACGTTGAACGCGACGCGCGTGGGCCTGAACAACGCGCGCGCGGCCTATCTGCTGGCGCTGGCCCAGCTCGAATTCGCGACGGGCGTGAGCGGGGTGGCGGCGCGGCTCTGACCCGCGCCGCCTTCGGGACTCAGAGCCAGATGTCGGACGCCCGGAGCGCCGGCGCGCCGTCGAGCATGATCTGGAAATCGGCCACGCCATCGCCGTTCACATCGCCCGCCAGGATGCCACCGGCGTAGCGCAGCTGCCCCGCGGTGCCCGGCGCGAAGGTTGCGCCGCCGATGAAGGTGAAGGCCTGGTCCTCGGCGCGGTTGGTGTCCGCGTCGATCGGGCGCAGGTCGATCCTGTCGCCCTGGCTGCGTCGGAAGTCGGCGATGAAATCGCCATTCGCCTCGGCCACCCGCGCGAAGAGGAAGACATCCTTTCCGGCCCCGCCGGTCAGGTGATCGAGCCCCGCCCCGCCGCTCAGCGTGTCATTGCCGGCCGCACCGCTCAGCGTGTCATTCCCCGCGCCGCCGATCAGCGCATTCGGGCCGGACGTGCCGTTCTGCAGCTTGCCGGGGACGAAGGCCGGCAGGGCGATGGTGACATCCCCATTGGTCGTCAGTGCCGCCTTCAGGCCCGTCGAGGCGCCGTCTAGGCGGATATCCTCGACATAGAGGTTGCGGTCGGTGCTGGCCGAACCGCCCCAGCCATCATTGAGGAAGCTGATGGTGACGGCATGCGCGACACCGGCCGCGACCTGGCCCAGGGCAATGCTGGCGCCGCCCGTCGCGTGGGCGGCGCTGACGGTCCCGGCCCAGGCCTGGACCCCATCCACCCGGACCACCGCCTGCGGGTCGCCCTGCCAGGAATCGCCGCCCAGCACGATGGAGAGAGCGACCCCGGGGGGAGGCACCGGCGGCGAGGGGGCGGGGTTCGGGGCGGCTGGCGGGGCGATCGCGGGCAGGGCGAGCGTGACGTCGCCATTGGTGAGCAACGCCGCCTTCAGCCCGGTCGAGACGCCGCCGAGGCGGATATCCTCGACATGGAGGTTGCGGTCCGTGCTGGCCGAACCGCCCCAGCCATCATTGAGGAAGCTGACGGTGACCGCATGGGCGGCGCCCGCCGCGACCTGGCCGAGGGCGATGGCCGCCCCGCCCGTGGCATGCGCGGCGGTGACCGCGCCGGACCAGACCTGCACGCCGTCCACCCGTACCACCGCCTGCGGGTCCCCCTGCCAGGATTCCGCGCCGAGGATGATGGCGAGATCCAGGCCCGTTCCCGCCGTTGGCGGGGGCAGGGGGGTGTTGGTCACGGGGCTGGGTGGCGGCGGCGCTGGCGCGGGCAGCGCGGCCGCCGGGCTCGCGGGCACGGCGAGGGTGGTCTGCCCCGTCGTCATCAGCGCGGCCTTGAGGCCGGTGGAGACGCCGCCCAGCCTGATGTCCTCGACATAGAGGTTGCGGTCCGTGCTGGCGGAACCGCCCCAGCCATCATTCAGGAAGCTGACGGTGACCGCATGCGCGACACCGGCCTTGACCTGGCCGAGGCTGATGGCGGCACCGCCCGAGGCATGCGCGGCGCTGACCGCGCCGGCGAAGACCTGCACGCCATCCACCTGGACCACCGCCTGCGGGTCGCCTTGCCAGGACTCCGCGCCCAGCACGATGGACAGCTCCGCCATGCCGGCGGTGGGGCTCGGTGTGGCGGCGGGCGGCGCGGTGACGATGGGCGCCGCGGGCGTGGCCGAGGGCGCGGCGATCGCGTAGGTCGGGTCCTTCAGGAAGGCCGCCCCGCTGGTGAAGGGTGGCGCATCGGCGATCAGGTCGGCATAGGCCTTGGCGGCGGCGGCCGAGCCGGTGACGCGCGCGATGCCGGCCAGCGTGGCGAGCGCCAGCTGGGCGTAATCCCCCTGGCTCTGGTCCCAGCCGAGGTTGTTGGACCAGCCGCGCGCATCCATGGCGGCCCCCATCTGCGCCCAGCTCGTGTAGAGCGCGCCCGTCCCCTGGTCCGCGATCGCGATCAGGTAGGCGGCGCCGTCATGCTCGTCGAAGCCCTGGGCCGCGTGGGTGAAGCGGCCCACCAGGAAATTCTCCTGCCACTTCAGGAAGGTCATCGCATCGGCGTTGCCGCGGCTGGCGGCGGCGATGACGGTCGAGGCGAAATAGTCCTGCTGCCAGGGCGCCATGGCGCCGGGGATGCCGTATTCGCCGGGGAGCCAGCCATGCGCCTCGCCCTGCTGCTGCGTCCAGAGCGGGATTTGCTTCACCAGCCAGGCCCAGTTCTGGGCCGAGGCCTCGGTGAAGAAGGCCTTCTCGGCGCTGCCAGCGGGGCTGGCCCAGGCAGCTTCGTCAATCTGGCGCAGGCTCCAGGCCGCGCCGCGCACCTGGTTGCCCTGGACCACGAGGTCCCCCGCACCGTCGCGCTGCCCGGGCGATTGGCTGAGGATGCTCCAGCTCGCCTGGGCCTGGAGGTTGTCCAGCATCCAGCGCTGGCCGGTCAGCAGATAGGGCACGAAGGAAAGGTCGGGCTGGTGCGCGACGTCGAGCGTCCAGCCGCTGCTGGCATCGAGCGCCTGGGTCAGCCCGCCCGAGCCCGCATCGCCCGGCTTGCCCACGCCCCCCCGGCCATCGGTCCAGAGGTTCGGGTAGGCGTCGGTGTTGAGCCAGGTGTTCTTGGTCACGTCCCGCAGGTGCCAGGGGATGGCGCTGGCCGTCTCGGCCTGGCCGAGCGCATAGGCGGCGGCGCGGGGGTCCTGCGTCATCAGCCAGGCGGTGTTGGCCTGGGTGGTGAAGCCGATATCGGCCCGCCCGCCAGTGCCCGGCATGTATTGCGTGACGCCGTTCACGGCCAGCGGCGCGTTCCAGCCGGGGGCGGCCGTGGCGGCACCCCAGCCCTCCAGCAGCGATGCGTCCACGCCCCGGGTGAGGTCATAGCCGGCGATGGCGCCGGCGGCCTGCAGATGCGCCACATCCTGCCGGAGGTTCAGCCAGCCCGAGGCAGGGTCGCCCAGGCCCTGGCCGCCATTCTTGCCGTTGGAGGAATAGGCCTCGTGCCAGTTCTGGTACTGGCCCTGGTCGAGCGTGAAACGCTCGGCCACCATGCCGTCCATCGTGACGGTGACCTTGGTGGCGGTGCGCCCGCCGCTCGCGGTCATCGCTTCGTCGTTGTTGAACTGCGCGTCCACGTTCATGCCGCCATCGGCGAAGAGCGTGACGTCGAAGACGAGGCGCTGCGAACCCTCGACCTGCACCTCGACCCGCGCCTGCGTGGCGAGCGGACCGGATTGCCAGAAGGAGGCGGTGCCATTGGCCAGCGCGGTCTTGAGGGCCGCCAGGACGTCAATCTCGGTCGCCGGACCCTGAGGGCCCTGCAGCGCCACGGTGAACTGGTGACCATTGAGCCCGGCCGCGAGATCGAGTGGCGGCCCGGAGGCGGCGGCCCCGGGCGTCAGGGCGAGCTGCACGCTCTGCCCCGCGGCCAGCTCAGGCCGCGCCATGGTGAGGATGGCCATCTTCACTGAGCCATCGGCGTGGGTGGTTTTCACGTCCATCTGGACCGACAGAAGCTGCCCGCCCAGTGTTGCGCTCAGGCCCTGGCCAGGCTTCAGCTCGCCCGGGGCGAAGACCTGGCCGAAACTGGTATATCCCGCTTGAAGAATTCCCTTTCCGGCGTTCTCGTAAGCAAATCTGACAGATGATGTCGAAGAATTTGACAGATTGTTGGTGATAATGTTGGAATTTATTACACTCACGGCAAGTCTCCGTCGGTTCTCTTTCGAATATCATGAGTGATTTCGAATAGAGAGAGCAGTATTTTCGTTTAACGAAAATTACTACACTTAATCCGAGAAAAACTCACGATTTCTGTAAGTTCTTATATTGCGAATAAATGCATTTGCTCGGCTTGGGACAGGAGGAAGTTTTGTTGATCTGATGCGGTGGTACAAGCTCCCAACTTGACGACGCGGCATAGCAATTGCGTCACCGGTCTTGCGGTGCGCAACGCTGACCCAGGGGGTGAGACATGTATCTGGAGGTGCGGAATGAGGGGGGCGCGCAGGCTGGGCCGGCGTCCTGCCAGGGCAGGCTCACGGCGCGCAGCGCATGCAAAAGCGCCGGGGCACCCAATGGGTGCCCCGGCGCCACATGGGCCCAGAAGCTACTCCTGCTCCACGGTCTCGCGGGCAGGGGTTCCCTTGGCACTCAACATGCGGGCCACCGCGATGATGGCGCTGCGGTTCTTCGGCTCGCGGATGCTGCAGAAGATGTTGATCAGCTCGATGATGTCATCCTGGCCATCGCCCAGGGCGAGACCCATCGGCGAGGGCTCATGGCCGGTCGCGGCGCCCATCAGGGTGTCGGCATTCACGCCCAGGGCCTCGGCGATCGAGATCAGGCGGCTCGCCGCGACGCGGGTGGTGCCCATCTCGTAGCGATGGAGCTGGGCGCCGGTCACGCCCACCATCGCCGCCAGTTCCTTCTGCGTGATCATCCGCGCGCGGCGCAATTCACGCAGCTTGCTGCCGATCGAGAAATCCGACTTGGTGGGCGAGCGGATACCGGTCGGGTGATCGGGCTGGTGGGCGCCGCGATCGGGCAGCGTCATCGTCCGCGCGGGCAGCGCCTCGGCGCGCGGAACGGTGGGAACCGTGCCGTGCTGCGAAACATACTTCTGGCCAGGCCCTTGGATGGACGCTTGGGGCTTGTCGAGAGTGGTCGAAGACATCGCTTTCTCCTTTCCCGGCCTTCCAGACCCTCCATTTCCGTCCCTGGCGGGTCGGGTGAGGCGTTCAGGAATTTTTCTGGCTCCAGGTGAATGTTGTTCCGAAATCGGCGATACTGTGATTGCACGCAGCATCACCCAAAAAAGCCTAGATCATCACCACACCAAAATGACAGCCTCGGAAAATACTGATGATTGAGAGCTGACAGATGATGGAAATTTCCTGACTATACCCAAGCGTTACTGTAAGAACCCAAAACATTACGGCGCGCGCCCGGGTGCTCGCCAAGCTTGATGCGTAGACGCATCACGGGCGGCCAGGTTGCATCGGGGGCGCATTTTTTATGCGCCAGGCGCACTGCGATGCCGTCCCCGGTGCAAGGGGCCCGCGGGAATTGCGCCCTGCGCATCAAATGCTGCGGCGATGAAGGCCCCGTGCAACGAAATCGCACACCCTGCGTTTGATTGAACGCACCAAGTCAACCGTCAGGGAACGAAACGTTGCGCCATGCGAAGCTTGCGGGCCCACCGCGAAGCCTTGCCGTTTCAGGCCCGCCCTGCGCGGTGCACCTGTTCCGGCAATGGCTCGAGGGATTGGGCAAAGACGCACCGGTGCAGGTGGAAGCGGATGGCGATGGTTCCGCCCTGACGCTGCGCCTCCACGGCGCCAGCACCCCACCCGTGGCGAACCTGGCCGCCCTGCTGGCGGGCAGTGGCCTTGCCGCGTTGGGACTGGATGAGCGGCTGCACCTCGGTTTCGCCACCCCCGCGGCCCTCGCCATGCTCGGCCTGCCAGCGGAGGCAGAGGGCCGCCCCCTGCCGGATGGGCTGGCCGACCCCTGGCTCGCCGCCGATGCGGCCGCCGTGCTGGCGGATGGCACGCCCCGCCAACGCAAGATCGAAACCGCCGCCGGTCCCGTCCTGCTGCGCCGCGCCGCGCGCCAGGCGGCCGCCCAGGCGGAATGGGTGGTTGTCACCTATGCGGATGTGACGGAGCGCCGCGCGCATGCCCTGGCGCTGCATGCGGCGCAGGCGCGGCTGCACGAGATGAGCGCGGCCCATGCGAACTTCATCGCCGCCACCGGGCATGACCTGCGCCAGCCCGTGCAGGTCCTGGCGCTGCTGCTTGGCCTTGCGATGCGGCAGACCACGCCCGAGGCCATGCGGCGCGTGCTGGGCCAGATGGAGCCGATGATCCGCGCCCTGACCTCGCTGATTGATCGGTTGCGCGATTCCGCCCGCACGCCGGCGAACGCGCTGGCGCCGCAATTCTCGGTCTTTCCCCTGGGCGCGCTGCTGGAGCCGCTCGCTGCGGAATTCGCCCCGCTGGCCGCGGCGCGCGGGCTCGAATTGCGCGTCATCCCCTCGGCGCAGCTCATCCAGAGCGATCCGGCACTGCTGGGCCAGATCCTGCGTCGCCTCCTGACCCATGCGCTGGACGAGGCGCCGGGCGGCCGCATCCTGCTGGGGGGGCGGCGGCGCGGCGGGCGTCTATCCGTCGAGGTCCACCACGCGGGCCTGCGGCGGCCCGCCGCGCTTGCTTCGCCTGGCCTCGGCCTCGTCCATGGCCTCGCCGCGCAGCTCGGCCACCCCGTGGGCCGGCCGGGCGCGCCGCTTTCGGTCGAGGTCACGCGCGGGGCGGCGCCACAACCGGCCACCGTCCTGCCCGCCGCGCCGCGCAGCGGCACGATCCTCGTCATCGAGGGCGACCCCGCTTTGCGCAGCCTGCTGGCCGAGATCCTGGTGATGGAGGGGCATCACGTCGTCGCCGCCGCCGATGGGCCGGCCGCGCTGGAGCTGGCCCCAGGCATCGCCCCGCCCCCCGCCATCATCCTGGCCGACGAGGCGTTGCCGGGGCCGCAGGATGGCGTCGAACTGTGCCAGGCGCTGCGCCGGCTCTGGAGCGACGAGTTGCCCGTGCTGATCCTGACGGAGGGGGATGGCGCGCGCCGCGCCGCGATCGCCGCCGCGGGGCAGGTGCAGCTCCCGAAGCCGGTGAAGCCGCACAGCCTGGCCAGCCTCGTGCAGTCGCTCCTGCCGGCCGCCGCCGCGCCGGCGCCCGCGCCCACGCGCGCGCGCTCGCGCTCGCGCCTCATCTACCTGGTGGATGACGACCCCGCACTCTGCGCGGCACTCGGCGCCGTGCTGACCGAGGCGGGCTACGCCGTGCGCGACTACCCGAGCGCCGAGGCCTTCCTCGCCTCCTACCAGCGCGGCGGGGATGCCTGCCTGCTGGTGGATGCGCGCCTGCCCGGGCTGAGCGGCCTGGAGCTGCTGGCCCGGCTCCGCGAGGCGGGCGATGCGATCCCGAGCGTGATGATCACGGGCTTTTCCGACCTCGCGACGGCGGTGCTGGCCATGCGGCGCGGGGCTTCGGACTTCGTCACCAAGCCGGTGCGCGTGCGCGTGCTGCTGGAAGTGCTGGAGCGCGCCATGGCCCATGCGAAGGATTGCGGGAAGCGCTCGGCCGCGCAGGCCGAAGCGGCCGAGCGCCTGGCCGGGCTGACGCAACGCCAGCGCGAGATCCTGGACCGCGTGCTGGCCGGAGAGCCCAGCAAGAACATCGCGGCCGATCTCGGCATCAGCCGCCGCACGGTGGAGGTGCATCGCGCGGCCATCATGCGCCAGCTCAAGGCGAAGTCCCTGCCGGCGCTGGTGCGCCTCGTCCTCACCGCGGCGGGGCGGGAGGGGGCGGCGTGAGGCCGCGGCCGAAGCTCGCCCGGTAATCCTGCACGAGGTCACGGTCGCGCACCGGCGGGCCTTCGCGGCGGGTGCCCAGGAACCAGCAGCCGCCCGCCGCATCCGCGCCATGCGGCAGCCAGCGGTCGAGCTGGCGCAGCGGCGCGGTCAGCAGCACGCCGACGACGCGCCCCGCCCGCCGCCAGCCCGGCCTCGCCGAGGCCGATTGCAGCGCGGCGGAGAGCGTGAAGGCCAGCACGCTGCCCACACCCAGCGCGACACCCGCCGCCACCTCGTCGAAATGTCGGAACAGGCGCCGATGGCCGATCGGCGTGAAACGCGTGAAGTCATGCGCGCCCATATGCACCGGCTGCAGGAAGGGCGTCACCGCATAGACGTGGCCACCACGGTCCAGCACGCGGTGGATTTCCGCCACGCAGCGCTGCGGGTCCGCCACGTGTTCCAGCACCGCGGTCGCGATGACGAGGTCGAAGGCGCCATCCTCGAAGGGCAGGTTATGCGCGTCGGCGATGGCGTCCACGCCGGGTCCGAAGGCGACGTCGGTGTGCAGCACGCGATCACCGGGCCCGCCGAGCCTGAGGCCGCCGGAGCCGATGACCAGCACGCGCGGTGCGGGGCGGCCTGCCGCCACATGCGCCAGTGCCGCCGCCTCATCCGGGTGGCGGATGCTGGAGGGCGCATCGGCGAGGCGCCGCGCGAGGCGGCGATAGAGCCGCCGCCAGCCCCGCACCCCATCCGCATCGCGCCCGTAGCTTGGCCCGGCATAGCCGGGGCCATCGAGGTAGTCGGCGATGGCGAAGACCGAGTTCTCGTCCGCGATCAGCACGGGCACGCCGCCCACCACGGGATAGGCGGTGCGGCAGGCGGGGCAGCGCAGCAGATGGGCTTCGGGCCGCAAGGCGGCGCGGTCGCGCGGGCAGCGCAGCCGGAAGCCGCGCAGCGTGGCGGGGGCGGGCTCCGCGTTCATCGGCGGATCAACTCCTCGATCAGCGCGGCATGGGCCGCGAACATCGCCTCCTGGTTGAATTCCTGCTCGGCCCGGGCGCGATTGGCGGCGCCAAGGCGCCCGCGCAACACGGGATCGCGCAGCAGGGTCCGCAATGCGCCGGCCAGTGCCGCGTCCTCGGCCGGCACCACCTGGCCGCGGCTCTCGGCCGGCAGCATCTTCGCGACATCCCCGACATCGGTGCTGACGACGGGCAGGCCGGTCGCCATCGCCTCCAGCACCGAGAAGGGCATCTGCTCCGTATCGGAGGAGAGGCAGAACAGGTCCATGGCGCGGTAGGTCGCGGCCGGTTCCGCCACATGGCCGAGGAAGCGCACGCAAGGCGCGAGGCCGAGCTGGGCGGTCAGCGCCTCCAGCCGCGGCCGTTCGGGGCCATCGCCCAGGATGAGCAGGCGCGCGGCATCGCCGCTGTCGCGCAGCAGGGCGAAGGCGCGCAGCAGCCGGGCGATGTTCTTCTCGGGGCGAAGTGCGGCCGCCGTGCCGATGACGGGCCCCGTGCCGCCAAAGTCGAGCACGGCCGGCCCCTCGGCCGGGTGGAAGCGCGCGAGGTCCACCCCGTTCGGGATGTAGCGCATGCGGGCCGGCGGCAGCCGCCAGCCCTCCAGCGCGATGCGCCTGAGCGTGAGCGAGGGCAGGACGACCTGGCTGAAGCGGAGCGCGACGCGGCGGGCCAGCACGCGGCGGCGCAACTGCATCGTGCGTTCCTCGGGGCCGAAGCCATCCTCCAGGTGCAGATGGGGCAGATGCGGCAGGGCGAGCCGCGCCATGGCCCATTCTATGCTGCCCCAATTGCTCGTCACCAGCAGCGCCGGGCGGTGCCGCCGCAGGAAGCGATGAATGCCGAGCAGACGGCGGGGCAGGCGGCGCGCCTGCGCGGGCGGCGCCAGCAGCGCGACGCCGAGTGCGGGGTCGAGCCGCGCGGCGCAGCCGGTCTCGCCATCCAGCGCCACCACGGCATGGCGCCAGCGCGCGCCGTGGCGGTTGGCCAGCGCCGCGAAGCGCACCTGCGCGCCGCCGACCGCGAAGCTCGGGAAGACATGCAGGATCAGGGGCGGCTCGCTCATCCCGGCGCCGTCGCCTCCCGGCCCTGGCGCAGGCGGGGCGGCATGGCGGCATGGGCGAGCTGGACGACGCGCCGGGCATGCGCCTCCCAGGTGAGGCCGCGCGCCAGCAGGTCCGCCCGCGCGGCGCGGCCCAGGGCCTCGCGCAGGGGCGCATCGAGGGCAAGGCGCAGCACGGCCTGCCACATGCCGTCCGGGTCGTCCGGGTCGAACAGCAGGGCGGTGCGACCATGGGTCAGCAATTCGCGCAGGTTGGGCTGGTCCGGCGCCACGATGGCCCGGCCCGCGGCCATGTATTCCAGCACCTTGAGCGGGCAGGCATAGGGCACGGCCGCCGGCTGCAGCGCGATGTCGAAGCCCGCGATCAGCCCCGGCACCGCAGCGCGGGAGGCGACACCCTCGAAGCGCAACCGGTCCTCGATGCCGAGCTCGCGGGCCAGCGCCATGAGGCCGGGACGCGCCGGGCCATCGCCCACGATGTGCAGCGCCAGCGGCAGCTTGTGCCGCCAGGCGGCGAGGGCGCGCAGCACCCCCTCCATCCCGTGCCATTCCCGCAGGAAGCCGATGAAGCCGAGCGTCACCTCGGGCCTCCCGGGTCGCGGCGCGGGGGGCGGGAAATCCGCGAGATGGATGCCGTTGGGCACGATGGTGATGCGCGCCTCGGGCACGCCGGCCGCCGCCACCATCCGGCCCAGCACCGCCGTCACCGGCAGCACGCGGTCCGCCCGCCGCCAGACGAGGCGCTCGGCGAAGCGGGCCAGGCGTTGCAGGGAGAGGCCGCTGAAGCGCGCGCGCTCCTCCGCCAGGGGCGAATTCACCTCGACCAGGAGCGGCAGGCGAAGCCAGGCGGCGGTGACGCAGCCGGCGAAGTGGAACAGGTTCGCGCGCTCATAGATCACGTCCGGCCGGAAGCGGCGCGCGGCGGCGAGCAGGCGCCAGCTCGCCGGCACGGCATAGGCGAGCTCGGCGAGTTCGCCGACCCAGCCGGGCAGGTGCCGGCGCAGCGCATCCACCACGCGGCTGCTCTCGCCCATGCGGGCGGCGGCGAAATCGGCGGGGCCCACGACCAGCACCTCATGCCCCTCGGCGCGCAGCGCCGCCACCATCGCCTCCAGATGGACGGATTGCCCGTCGCGCGAGCGGATGCGGTGGCTGTAGAGGATCCTCATCGGCCCAGGCCCCCCGCATGCCGCGCCTGCGAGACGCAATGCCGCGCCCAGGCGATGAAGCCCGCGGGATGCCAGGGGTCGCTGAGGGTGAGGCCGATGCGCTGCCGCCGCTCCTCCGCCCAGAGCGCCTTGTAGGCATCGTCGCCGCGGCCGAAATCGAGTTCCTCGGCTGCCTCCACCTCGACCAGGTGGCGGATCATCAGCGCGGTCAGCACTGTGCCGGGGGAATCCGCGCGGCTCGCCTCGTCATGCGCGAGCTTGAGCAGCGCTGCGCGGCCGCCGCTCAGCAGCCAGTATTGCGCGGCGATGGGCCTGCCCTCGGCGCCGCGCAGCACGCCCATGCGCAGCAGGCCACGCGGGGCGGCGGCGCGCAGCAGGGCCGCGTCGAAATCGGGGAAGGGCTCGCCCGGCTTCCAGCTCAGCGCGCGCACCGCGGCATAGGCGGCGATGGCGGCCTCCAGCGCGGGGCCGGGCCCGGTCACCAGCTCAAAGCCGAAGCGGGTTTCCGCGCGGCGGAGCTTGCGGCGGATGGTGTTGCGCAGCGCGGGCGGCCGGGCGGCGAGGTAGCCCTCCCAGCCGCCAAGCCCGGCCAGGCGCTGCCGCCAATTGCCGAAATGCGCATAGCGGCCGATGGCGATGCCGGCGGCACGCAACCCCTCGATCATCGCGGGCAGGCCCGGCGCCTCGGCATCCAGCGTGTCGAGCCGCATGGGGGGCTGGCCCAGCAGCAGGCGGGCGAAGCCGCGCCCGGCCGCCTCATGCTCCGCCGCGCCATGGCCGGCGGCGATGAGCGGGCGCCATTCCAGGCTGTAGGGCGTGACCAGCGCGGCCCAGCGCCCCGCGCGGTGCAGCAGGGGGATCAGCAGGCTCTCCTCCCGCCCGCAGAGTGCCAGCACCGGCTGGGCCCCTGCGGGCAGCGCATGGCGCAGCATGGTCTCGTACCAGAAGCGGCTGGCAAAGATGTCGGGGTCGTGCGCCGCGGCCAGGAAGCGGTCACACCAGGCGGGCAGGGGGCCGCGGCCCAGGGGCACGAGCTTCGCGGGCGATTCAGTCACGGAGCGCATAGACCAGCCTTCCAGCCCATTCGCGCAGGGCGAGCCAACTTTCCATCAGGTGGTCGGGGCGCGGCAGCCAATCGGCCGGCGCGGCCGTGGGGGGTGCGCCCGCCTCGACCGGCACGGGCAGCGCGCTGAGCCCCGCGCGCTCGAAGGCGGCCAGCGCGCGGGGCAGGTGCCAGCCATGGCTGACCACATGGGCGGCGCGGATGCCGCGCTCGGCCAGCAGCGCGGCGCTGAAGGCCGCGTTCTCGCGCGTGTCGGTCGCGCGCGGCTCGACCCAGCGGGGCGGCGTGCCGAAATCATCGGTGAGGCTGCGCGCCATGAGCAGCGCCAGCGGCGGCGCGCCGGGCGAGACCACGCCGCCCGTGACCAGCAACGGAAGTCCGGTCAGGCGGTGCAGCCGCGCGCCCTCGCGCAGACGCATGAGGCTCATCCGCCCCGGCTCGGCGCCGTTGCCGCCCTGGTGCAGCTCCGCGCCCAGGATGATGATGGCGGCCGGCTCCACGGTTGCGGCGGCGCTGGCCGTCACCTCCCGCTCCAGCGACCAGCGCAGCAGGCCGGCGACGGCGGGTGTGGCCAGCAGTAGCACGCCGAGGGCGGCGAGTGCCGCACCAAGCCCGGCCCAGCGCCGCCCGCGCGCGGCCAGCGCCCCGCCCAGGATGGCGAGCAGCAACAGCAGCACCGGCGGCAGCGCGAAGGCCAGGAGGGTGGGCCGCATCATGGCGCGCCCGCCAGCATGGGTTCGGCCGGCTGCGCCGCCTCCGCCGCGCCGAAGCGCACCTCGCGCCAGGTCGCGCTGCGGCCGCCGATCTCCTCGCGAAAGAAGGCGTAGTAGGCGTCGAGCCAGGCGAGGAAGCGGCGGCGATCCTCGGCGTTGCGCACATAGGGCGTGTTGCCGGGTGCGAGGGATGGCGAGTGGTAGGTGAGCACGAAGACGCGCTGGCCCCGCGCGAAGAGCGCCCGCGTCAGGCGCTTGGCCTCGGCCAGGCTCATGCCCTCCGGCGTCAGGCGGATGCGCTCCAGCAGGCCGAGCCGCGCGGCGAGGCCGGGCAGGCGCAGCCGCTCCAGCCGCGGATCGAACAGGATGGGGGCAAGCCGCGCGCCATGCCCCTCGGCCAGTCGCCCGACCAGGGCCGCGGTGACAGGGATCTCCATCAGTGTTTGCTCGGCATCCACCCAATGCGGCGTGGGCAGGCCCCAGGGCGCGCCCAGGCGCCGGCGGATGGCGGGGGGCCAGCAGGGCGCGATGCTGCTGTCGGCGAGGTAGCCCAGATGCTTCAGCACATCGGCCGTGCGGCGGCCCACGCCGAAGCGACCGGTGCGGTAGATGCGCGGCGTCTCGCCGAAGCTCTCGGCCAGGCGCTCGGTGAGGCGGCGCGCCTTCGCCAGCTCCACCTCGGCCGGCAGGTTTCCGGCGAAGCTGTTCTCGGGGATTACCGCCTCGGTGAAGGGCGGGTTCACCCAGGGGTGCATATGCGCGCCGAGCTCGGCCACGCCGTCCCGCAGCAATTCGCGCAAGGGCCCGGCCCCCGCCTCCTGCGCCGCCACTGGGTAATCCGCGAGATAGACGGGCACCACGCCATGCCGCTCGAAGACGCGATGCGCCAGGTGCTGGCTCGCCATGGAGGAGACGTCGGTCGAGCGGCGGGAGAAGGGGGCGGACCAGTCGAAGGCCTCCTCGGCATCCACCATGGTGACCAGCAGCGGCACGGCCCCGGGCGTGGGTGCCGCGCGATGGAAGCGCGGATCGGTGATGGAGGCGGTGGCGGGCAGGCCCGTGGCGGGCGTGCCCGCGGGTGGCAGGTGCAGCGCCTCGGCCATGCCATAGAGACGGAGGTAGCGTGCGGCGATGCCGCGCATGCCGAATTCGCGCTGGGCCAGCGCGGCGCCCGCGCGGCCCATCCGGTGGCGCAGCGCTGGGTCCGCCAGCAGGCGCGTGACGGCCGCGAGGAAGCCCGCGCGGTCCTCGAAGAGGAAGCCGGTCTCGCCCGCCAGGACGAAGCCCTCATTCACGCCGGGCAGGCGGCGCACCACGACGGGCAGGCCATGCGCCATCGCCTCGGGCACCACCGTGCCGAAGCCCTCCATCCGTGAGGCGAAGACCAGCAGGTCCGCTGCCTCGAACCAGGGGTGCGGGTCGGCCTGCTCGCCCGCGAAGATCACGGCGCCACCTTCGCCGGCCGCCGCGTGCAGGCGTTGCACATAGTCCGGCTCCAGCGGCGGGCCGACCAGGGCGAGGCGCGCGCGGGGGTGGGCCGCGCGGATCGCGGGCAGCGCCTCGATCAGGAATAACGGGTCCTTACGGGCGCAGAGGCCGCCCACGAACAGCAGCAGGGGATCGCCCGGATCGAGGCCGAGGCGGGCCCGCATCTGGGCGCGCCGCCCTGGCACGGGTGGTGGCACGGTGACGCCACAGGGCAGCAGGTGGCAGCGCGCGGGATCGGCCGCCACCGCCTGCGTCTCTTCATGCAGCTTGGGGCTGATGCCGATATAGGCATGGAACAGCCGGAAGCCGAGCGCGGCGACGCGGCGGTGGCGCGGCCGGTAATGGCCGATCAGCACCGGCAGGCTGTCATCCAGCGTGGCCGAGAGAATGAGGCGCCGGCCGGCCAGGCGCGTCATCACATAGCTCAGGAAATACCAGTCGGCATGGGTGCGGAAATGCACCGTGCCGAAGCGATGCAGGTTGCGCAGGAACCACCAGCAGAGCAGCGCCTCACGCCGCAGGTTGGAGACGCGCTGCCGCGTCAGGTAGGAGACGCGCGCGAGGGTGGAGCAGCCCTGGTCCGGTCGCGGCCCGGCCGGGCCTGGGGTTTCGGTCGCCAGGACCTCGTGCTCCACATCGCCCGCGAGCTCCTGCATCACCGCGCTGGAGCGCTCGAGGAAGACGCCCTCGCCGGTGAAGTCGGGGCGGTAGAATTTCAGCACATGCAGGACGCGGCGCGGGCGGCTCATGGCTGGGCCGCCGTGAATGTGTTTCCCCCGGCATGGCGTTCCGGGGCAGGCTCGGCCCCGTGCAGATTACGGTCACACCGGTTCAGGACTTCGCGGCGCTCGGGCGCGAGTGGCGCGCGCTGGAGGCACGCCTGCCGGGGCATGGCGTCTTCGCCGGCTGGTCCTGGGTGGGGTGCCTGGCGGAGGAGCGCTTCGCCGACCCCGTGCTGCTGCGCGCCGAGGCGGGCGGGCGCTGCCTGGGCCTCGCGCTGTTCAACCGCCACCGCGGCCGCCTCTGCCTGAATGAGAGCGGCGTGCCCGCGCTGGATGCGCCTTTCATCGAGCACAACGCGCCTTTGGCCGAGCCCGCCGTCGCGGCGGCGCTGCTGCGCGCGGCCTGGGGCGTGCGCGGCGCGCGGCGGCTGGTCATCAGCGGCGCCGAGCCTGGCCTGGTTGCGGCGGCGGGCGGTGTCGCCTGGCGGCGGCAGGCGCGCATCGCGCCCTTCGTGGACCTGCAGGCCGTGCGTGCGGCCGGCGGTGATGCGCTTGCGCTGTGCAGCGCCAATGCGCGCCAGCAGATCCGCCGTTCGGACCGCTTCTATGCGGGGCACGGGCTGCTCGCGCTGGAGGCGGCCGGCAGCGTGGCCGAGGGGCTCGCCTTCTTCGATGCGCTGGTGGTACTGCACACCGAAAGCTGGCAGGCGCGCGGCCAGCCCGGCGCCTTCGCGACGGATTACCTGCAACGTTTCCACCGCGCGCTGATCGCCGAGGCGCTTCCGCGCGGCGAGGTGGAATTGCTGCGCCTGCGCGCCGGTGAGCAGGTGGTGGGGCTGCTCTACAACCTGCGCGGGGCGGGGCGCGTGCATGCCTATCAGAGCGGCTTCGACCATGCGGGCGCCGGGCGGCACGGCAAGCCCGGCCTCAGCCTGCATGCCATGGCCATCGCGCGCGCGGCGCAGGCCGGGGATGCGGTGTATGATTTCCTGGGCGGGGCGGACCGCTACAAGCTGAGCCTCGCGACCGGCGAGGCGGCCCTGCTCTGGGTCGAGCTGGTGCAGGCCTGGTCCCTGCGTGGCCTGGCGGCGCGGCTGGCGCGGCGGGGGTGACGCGCGCCTCATGCCTCCCACTCCAGCAGCAGGCGCGGCGTGAGGTCCTGGCGGGGGGGCGCGCCGCGCATGCGGGCCAGCGCCATCGCCGCGAAAGGGTCGCGCCAGAGGCGCGGCGCCTGCGCGGTCTGGGCGACCCAGCGGAGCACATGCGCATCGGCATCATCAGGCAGCGCCGTGAAGCCGCCGGGATAGATCGCCGCGCGCACGGCGGGCCATTGCAGCCTGGCCCGGCCCTGCTGGATCAGCCGGCGCCAATGGCGCTGGAGGTCGGCCAGGCGCCAGGGCCGGCCCGGCGTCACGCGCCAGGTCGCGCGCGGCTCCAGCACCAGGCGCTCCTCGCACCAGCCGCCGCCCATCGCGTCCAGATCATGCAGGACGAGCGAGCCGATCAAGCCATCGCCGCGGTAGAAGCCGAGCGGCAGGCGCAGCCCCTGCGCCGCCATGCGATCCAGGAAGCCGCCACGCAGCGCGAAGAGCGAGCCATGCAGTCCGGGCTGGCGGCGCATGGCGCGGCGCAGGCGGCGGGCACTCAGCCCCCTGGTCGGCAGCGCGGCGGCGGCCTGCGCGCCAGGGTTCGCGGCCAGCGCCGCGTGCAGCCAGGCCAGCGCATCCGGCGCCACGGCGGCATAGGCGTCCACGAAGAAGCAGGTCTCGGCGGGTGGGCGCAGGTGATGGATGAACTGGTTGATGGCATTGGCCTTGTCGCCCTCGGCGATGGACCAGATGCGGCCGCGCTGGCGCGTCTCGCGCAGCGCCTCGGCGGCCACGGCGGCGGAGGCGTCGGTGCTGCCGTTCAACACCACGCAGACCTCCAGCTCCGCACCATGCCCGGCGCGGGCAAGGGCGCGCAGGCAGGCGCCGATGCCCGCCGCCTCGTTGCGGGCGAAGACCACGGCGCACCAGCGCGGGCGGGGCGGCGCGCTCACGTCAGCGCCCCGTTCGCGGGCTGGCGCCGCGCGGCGAGGCTGCCCGCGATGCGGCGCAGCAGGTCCAGCATGTCGGCCTCCGCACCGGGCGGGCGCCCGGCGCCGAGCCAGAGCAGCAGCAGCGTCGCGGCGAAGGCGGCGGCGCCGAGCGGAATGGCCATCACCAGCAGCGGCCAGGCGGCGGCGGCCGAGGCGGGCGGCGCGATCCAGCCCAGGCCGAGCGACCAGAGCAGCGCCGCCATCACGGCGGTCGCCACTGCCGGCCGCGCGATCACGGCGAGCAGCCGCCACGCGCTCAGGCGCAGCATCCGCAGCACGGCCGCCACCAGCGCGAGATTGTCGAGCACGACGACCAGGCCGATGCCATAGGCCGCACCAAGCACGCCAAAGGGGGGCACCAGGGCCAGCAGCAGCAGGATGCGCAGCGCGGCCGAGGCGGTGGTGATGGCGAAGATGGTGCGCAGCGCGGCGCGGGCATTGAGCAGCGCGGCGCTGACCGTGCCAGCGACGGTGAAGGCGCAGGCGATGGCGATGATGGTGATGACCGGCGCCACCTCCAGCCAGGCCTGCCCGAAGGCGAGTGCGACGACAGGCCCCGCGACCAGCGAGGTGCCGATGCCCGCCGGCAGCGTCAGCAGCGCCATGAGCGCCACGATGCGCAGATAGGCGCGGCCCAGTTCGCCGCTGCCGCCATCGCGCATGGTGGCCGCGAATCCCGGCATGCAGGCGCGGCAGATCGGGTCCACCATCTCGGTCGTCGGCAGCACCGCGACCTCGACGCCGATGGTGTAGGTGCCGAGCGGCGCCGGGCCCAGCATTCGGCCGATGGCGAAGCTGTCGGCGCGGTCCTTCACGACGGAGGCGATGCTGATGGCCCAGGCCCAGAAGGAGACGCCGACCAGCTCCCGCCAGGCGGAGAGGGAGAGGCGCGGGCGGTAGGGGTGGAGCACATGACTCATCGCCACCACGCCCAGCCGGTTGCCGAGGATGCCGATGACCAGCGCCCAGTGGCTGCGCAGCAGCCAGGCCATGCTCAGCGTCAGCGTGATGCCGAGCAGACGCGGCAGCAGCAGCAGCTTGAACTCCTTGTCGAAGGCGAGCTGCCGGCGGAAATCGGCCACGCCGATGTTGGTGAGTCCGCTCAGCGCGGCCGAGGCGGCGAGCGCCAGCAGCACGTCCTCCAGGCGCGGATCGCCGAAGAAGCCCGCCGCCATGCCGGCGGTTGATGCCAGCAGCATGGCGACCGCCAGCGCGCGCGCGAGGTTCAGGGTGAAGGCCGTGTCGTAGAGGGCGCGCGTCGGATGCGCGGCGCGCACGATCTGGTCCTCGACGCCGATGGAGAGCGAGACGTCGAGTGCGACGGCGAAGGCGGTGGCGAGGGCGACGAGGCCGAAATCCTCCGGCGCCAGCAGGCGCACGAGAACGAGCGTGCTGACCAGGCCCAGCACGCGCGTCAGCATGCGCCAGGCCACCACCCAGCCCGCGCCGCGCGCGGTGCGGGCGAGGATGCTGCCGCTCATGCCAGCGCCGCGGCGCAGGGGGCGGCTGCGTGGCCGTTCTGGCCGGCCAGGAAGGCTTCCAGCACCAGCAGCAGCCAGAGCGGCTGCGCGTGATCGAGCACGCCCGCCTCATGCTCATCCAGCATGCGGATCAGCGCGGCCGCGTCGAACAGCCCGCTGCCGAGCATGGCGCCGCCCAAGAGCCGCGCGCGCAGCCTTGGCATGGCGGCGCGCAAGGTCGCGCCGAGCGGAGCGGCGAAGCCGCGCTTCGCGCCGCCCAGCAGCGCGGGCGGCAGCATGGGGGCCAGTGCCGCGCGCAGCACATGCTTGCCCACGCCACGCCGCAGCTTCAACCGCGCGGGCAGCGCAAGCCCCCAGGAGACGAGCGTGTGGTCGAGCAATGGCGGCCGGACCTCGAGCGAGACGGCCATGCTGGCGCGGTCCACCTTGGCCAGGATGTCACCGGGCAGGTAGGTGTGGAGATCGGCGTATTGCGCCTGGAGCAGCGGCTCGTCCGGATCGCATTCCTCCATCAGCACGCCGAAGCGCGCCGCCGGGTCATGCCCGTCCAGCTCGGCCCGCAGCGCGGGCGAGAACAGGGCGCGCCGCCGCTCCTCGCCCATGCGGCGGAGAGTGGCGTAGTAGCCGAGCGCCGAATCGAGGCTCATCTCGGTCAGCGTGTGGCGCGCGCGCAGCCAGCGTGGCGCGCGGTCAAGCTTGGGATAGGCGCGGGCGAGGCCGCCCAGCACGGGCCGGCGCAGGCGCGCGGGCAGGAGGCGGCGCACCCCCTCGGCCATCTGGTGGAAGCGGTAGCGGCGATAGCCTGCGAAAACCTCATCCCCGCCATCGCCCGAGAGCGCCACGGTCACGTGCCGCCGCGCCAGGGCCGAGACGGCCAGCGTGGGCCCGGCCGAGCTGTCGCCGAAGGGTTCGCCGAACAGGGCGGCGATCCGGCGCGCCTCCTCCAGCGGATCAGCGATGTGCATTTCCGCGTGGTGCCGCCCGCCCAGCCGTGCCGCGAGGCTGGCGGCGACCGCGCGCTCGTCATTGTCGGCGAGGCCGATGGTGAAGCTGTCGAGCGGCTGGCCGAGCTCGGCCGCGATCGCCGCGATGCCGGCCGAATCCACCCCGCCGGAGAGGAAGCAGCCGAGCGGCACATCGGCCATCAGCCGCATGCGCACCGCGAGCTGCAGCCGGGCGGCCAGCTCGGCCGGCGCGTCCGGCGGGGCGGCGGCGGTGCTGGTGGGCGGGCGCCAGTAGCGGCGGGGCACGACGGGACCCGTGCAGCCCCGCTCCAGCAACAGGTAATGGGCGGCCGGCAGGCGGCGGATGGCGGCGAAGATGGTGGCGGGATCGGGCACGTAGCCCAGCGCCAGATAGTCATCGAGCGCCGCGGGATCGAGCTGGCGCGAGAGGCCGGGCACCAGCAGCAGCGCTGCCGGCTCCGAGGCGAAGGCGAGGCCGCCCTCGGGCAGGCGCGCGTAATGCAGCGGCTTTTCGCCCAGATGGTCGCGCGCCAGCAGCATCTGGCCGCGCGCGCGGTCCCAGAGGGCGAAGGCGAATTGCCCGTTCAGCCGGTCGAGGCAGCCGATGCCCCATTGCTGCCAGGCATGCAGGATCGCCTCGGTGTCCGAGCGGGTGCGGAAGCGGTGGCCGAGCGCCGTCAGTTCGCGGCGCAGGCCCTCATGGTTGAAGATCTCGCCATTGAAGGTGACGACGATGTCGCCCGTTGCGTTGGCCATCGGCTGGTGCCCGCCGGCGAGATCCACGATGGCGAGGCGGCGATGGCCGAGGGCGATGCCGGGCTCCTCGTGGAAGCCCTCGCCATCCGGCCCGCGATGGGCGAGCGCCGCCGCCATGCGGCGCAGAAGGCCGCCATCGGGCGGCACGGGCCGGTCGGGATGGAACAGGCCGAGCAGGGCACACATGCGCGATGCGTTCCTTTCATGATGGCAAGTGGCGCTGCGCCGCGGGGCGGTGCAGGATGGCGGGGGAACCGGCGACGCTGCCCCGGCGCCGTGCCCGAAGCCGAGGGAACTTGCCTGCGATGACCATCAGGATCGGGCGTCATGAACGCTGAACCCCCGCGCCCCCCCGTCTCGACGCGGCGGCGCCTGGCGTGGCCCGCGGCGGCGCTGGTGATCGCGGGGCTCTCGCTTGCCGGCTGGGGCGTGGTCTGGTTGTTCAGCCATTGGCTGTGGCCCTGATCTGCCGCGGCGCGGGCGCGTGACGACGCGCGCCGGGCAGCAGCGTGCGCAGCCCATCGGCCAGGTTGCGCGGCTCGCCGAGGCCGAGCAGGCGGCGCGCCAGCAAGGGTGAGCCCACCGAATGCTCGATGTCGCCCGCGCGCGTCGGGCGGTGCTGGATGGCCGGGCGGGTGCCGTGCAGATCGCCCAGGATATGGGCCAGCTGCAGGATCGAGGTCGCCTCGCCGGTGCAGACATTCACCACCGGTGCGGCCTGCGAGGCCACGGGCAGCGCCGCGATCAGCGCCGCCACCACATCGCCCACGAAGATGAAGTCCCGCGTCTGGCGCCCTTCGCCATGGATCTCGATCTGCCGGCCCTGGCGCAGGCGCTCACAGAAGATCGAGATGACGCCCGAATAGGGTGAGCTCGGGTCCTGGCCGGGCCCATAGACGTTGAAGAAGCGCAGGCCCGCGCTCATCAGCCCATGCGTCACGCCGGCGGCGCGGGCATGCTGCTCGCAGCCGAGCTTGTCGGCACCGTAGCAGGAGAGCGGCAGGGCGATGGCGCCCTCTTCCAGCGGCAGCATGCTGCCCCGGCCATAGGCCGCGGCGGAAGAGGCATAGACCAGCGGAATGCCGCGCCGGCTCGCCTCGTCCATCAGCATGATCGTGGCAGAGAGGTTGGTGCGGTGGGTGCCCGGCCAATCCGCCAGGCAGCGGGCAACGGAGGCGATGGCGGCGAGGTGGATGCAGGCCTCCATCCCCTCCAGCGCCTCGATCAGGTCCGCCCGGCGATTGATGTCGCCATGCAGCAACTCGGCGCCGTCCGGCAGGTTGTCGAGGCTGCCGGTGGAGAGGTCGTCCAGCACGCGCACCTCGTCGCCCCTGTCGAGCAGGGCTTCGCAGAGGTGCGAGCCGATGAAGCCGCAGCCGCCGGTGACGAGAATCCTGGCCATGTGAGCATTCCTTTCCGCCGCGTGGGGGCTGCGGCGGGGCCGAAAATAGGCAGTAAAGAATTCAGAGATCAATGTAAATAATCGAGAAACATCGAAGAAAGAACGTTCTAAGATACCGCAAAATCGTCAAATTGGGTTCAAAATCCTGAAAAACACTTTCTAATTGGCATATATGTTGTTTTGCGATACTGAATGTAGGCCGATCATACGAGGATTTTGCAGCACATGATGCCGGGAAATGCGAAATTATGTTGAGCGTGATCTGCCCCGTCTTCGATGCGGAGCCACGCCTGCTGGACCATGCCGCCGCCTCCGTCCTGCGCGAGGCCGCCGCCGCGGAGATCCCGGCCGAGCTCATCCTGGTGGATGACGGCTCCCGCCGGGACGACACGCGCGCCATCCTCGCGGAGCTCGGCTCCCGCCCCGGGGTCACCCTGCTGCGCCCTGGCCGCAATGCCGGGCCGGCCGCCGCGCGCAACCTCGGCATCGGCGCGGCGCGCGGTGAGTGGATCGGCTTTCTCGACGCCGATGACCTCTGGCTGCCCGGCGGCCTCGCGGCCCTCTGGCCGGCGATGCAGGAGGCGCGCGCCCCCTGGCTGCTGGGTCGGCATGCGCTGCTGCGGCCGGATGGGCTGCATCCCGCGCCGAGCCTCGCCGCGGCACTCGGGGTCACGCCGCCCTGCATCGTCGAGGGGCCGCCTTTGACGCGCTGCCTGATCGGCAACTCCTGGGTGCACCTGGGTGCCATGCTGCTTCGGCGCGACCTCGCCCTCCGCGCCGGCGGCTTCGCCGAGGGGTTGAACTATTCGGAGGATGTGCTGCTGGCGATCCGGCTCTCGGTCCTGGCGCCCGTGCAGATGCTGGATGCCAACCTCTATGCCTGGCGGCGGGCGGGCGGCGGCCTCACCGGCGCGCGCGCGCGGCTGACGGATCAATGGGTGGCCTTCCATCGCGTGGCCGCGCGGGACCCGCTGCTGCGCGGCTTCCGGCGTGAGCTCCGCTGGGCGCATTACGCGGCGCTCAAGGGCCTGGCCAAGAACAACCTGCAGGCCAGGCAGCGCGCGGCGGCGCTCGGCTACGCGCTGCGCGCCCTCCTGCGGGACCCGCGCGAGATGCGCGATTTCGCGCGCTTCCTGGCACTGCTGCCGCAAGGCGGGCGCGCCGATGCCAGCCGATACAGCCAGGCCGAAGCCTTCACCCCCGGGAGCCAGCCATGACCGCACTCGCAGAGACCCGGATGGGGCAGGCGGCGCTGCGCGGCGCCTGCGGCGCGTTGCGCCTGTTCTACCAGCACGCGCCGGGCGATTTCGGCAAGGCGTGGCTGTGGGATCACGTGGTGCGCCCGCATATCCTCTGGCGTGACTTCGCGCTGCCCGCGCGCACCCGCTTCGGCGCGACGCTGGAGGGCGGCTTCCCGGACACGGTGCACAGCTACGTCTATTTCTTCGGCGTCTGGGAACCCGCGATCACCGCGATCTTCCGCGCGGCGCTCAGGCCCGGTGACGTGGTGGTGGATGTGGGCGCCAATGTCGGGCTGCACACGCTGCTCGCCGCGCGCCTGGTCGGCCCCGGGGGCCGCGTGCATGCGATCGAGGCCTCGCCCTGGATCCATGCGCGGCTGCGGCGCAACCTCGCCGCCAATGGCGTCACCAACGTCATCACCTACAACCTCGCCGCCACGGCCGAGCCGGGCGAGGTGTCGGTCTTCCTGCATGACCCGACCAACCTCGGCGGCACCACCATCCTGGCCGATGAGGCAGCGCGGCTCGGTGCGGCGGCGGAGGCCATGGTGGAAGGCCGCCCGCTGCCGCTCATCGTGCCGCCGGAGGAATTGCGCGCCGCGCGCCTCATCAAGATTGACGTGGAGGGCGCCGAATGGCTGGTGGCGCAGGGCATGGCCGGCATCCTCGCGGAGCTGCGCCCCGAGGTGGAGATCCTGGTCGAGATCAAGCCCGACGCGCTGGCGGCCCTCGGCGGCTCGCTCGAAGCCTTCCTGGAGCTGTTCGCGCGCGCCGGATTCGCGGCCTTCGAGGTGCGCAACTCCTATCTTCCGGCCGATTACATGCGCCCACCGCCGCTGCGGCTGGAACCGCTCACGCGCCGCGATTTCGAGATGGCGGACGTCGTCTTCCGGCGCGCCCCGCCTTAACCCGCGGTCAGCTCCGCGAAGATCTGCGCCATGCGCCGCGCGGCCGGGTCGAGGCTGAGCGCCCAGTCGCGCGGCAGGTGGATCGAGGCCTGGCGCGGGTGGCCTTCATTCACCCGCCGGGCCGCCGCCACCAGCCCCTCCGCCATGGCTTCCACCGTGGGCGCGCGGGCCAGGATGTTGTCGGAGAGTGCCTCCAGCGCCGCCTCGGTCTTGTTGGCGAAGCTGTTGGTGACGGCAAGGCCGCCGCTCGCCGCCATCTCCAGCACCGGATAGCTCGTGTGCGGCGAGAGCATGGGGCAGAGCAGCACGTCCGCCTCCCGCAACGACTGCGCATAACCCTCATAATCGAGCCAGGGGGCCGGGTTCAGGCGGTGCCCGCCGCCCAGCGCCAGCGGCGGCACGCCGCCCCGCCCGCCGATCGAAAGGAACTCCCACCCCGCGAATTCCGGCGCCGCACTCGCCTGCCGCAGCGCCAGCATGCCGAGGCCGAAGAGGTTCCGCGCATTGCTCGGCCGCGCATAGAACAGCAGGCGCCGGCGCGGGGTTCGCACCTCGGCCGGCGGATGGAACAGGCGCTCCTCGATCGCGGGCTCGAAGATGGTGGCGCGCGCGCGCGTCTCGGGGGCCGAGAGGCGGCCGAAGGGCTGGGTCAGCATGTAGTCGGCCAGCAGCGCCTCGTTGAAGACCGGCCAGAAATCGAGGCCGTAGGTCTCGAGCGCCAGCGCGTGGTTGCTGGACCAGGCGTGGAACCCCGCCTCGAATTCCTGCAGCAGGTAGAAGAATTGCCGCACGGCGAGGCGCGGCAGCACGGGCTTCAACTGCTGCGCGGTCGTCCAGTGCGTGGCCACGAAGACGTCGCGCGGGCTGAGCTCGAGCGGGTGCGCGGGATCGGCCGCGCTCACGATCGGCACATCGGGCGGGTTGGCGTCACCCAGCAGTTGGGCGGCATGGCGGCGGAACCAGGCGGGCTCCAGCCGGCTGGTCTCGACCGTGGTGACGAGGCGCACGGGCACGCCCAGGCGCGCGATGCGCAAGGCGAGGTTGATGATGGTGTTGGGCCCGCCCGTCATGCCCTCGCGCGTCAACGCCGGGTTCAGGATGTTCAGGCGGGGCGGCCCGCCGGGGAGGACGCGCACCTGCATCGGCACCGCGTTCATCACGTCGAGCAGGCGTTGCTCGAACAGTGCGGGGTCGGTGAATTGCAGCAGGTTGTGGCCGAAGCGCTCGGGGTCGCGCCGCATCAGCGCCCATTGGCCCGAAAGGCGGGAGGGCAGGCGGCGCAGCGTGGTGATCATGGCGATGCGGCTTCCTCTCAGGTGCAGCGCGGGGGCGCATCGGCGCGGGGGACGATGTTGAACAGCGGATCGCGCCGGTAATCCTGCGCCGCGACGAAGGGCGCGCCCGCGCCGGCAAGCCAGCGGTGCAACTGCAGGGCGAGTGGCGAATCCAGCGCATCGGCCAGGAAGGCGAGGGCCTGGCGCGCGAGCTGCGCGTAGTCGCCCTGGCTCTTGCTCCAGCCCGAGCCGTTCGAGAGGTTGGCCGCGCGCGTCGCCTCGCCCAGCTCCGCCCAGCTGCGCGGCGTGCCGGGCTGGCCGACCGCGATGAGGTAGGCGCAGCCATCATGCGGGGCGAAGCCCTCGCCGCCCGCCATGAAGCGGCCGAGCAGGAAGTTGGACATCCATCGCAGCACGAAGCGCGCATCGGCATGGCCGCGCAGCGCGGCCATCGCGGCCGTGGCGGCAAAGTAGTCCTGCTGCCAGGGCGGCAGAACGCCCACGATGCCGTATTCGCCGGGGACGCGGCCATGCGTCTGGCCCTGCTGGCGCGTCCAGAGCGGGATCTGCGCGCGCATCCAGCCCCAGTTGCCGGCCTGCACCTGGCGCAGCCAGCCGAGCGCCGGATCATTCTCGCGGCTGGCCCAGGCCGCGTTCTCGATCTGCCGGAGTGACCATGCGGCGCCGCGCACCTGGTTGCCGCGCACGAGGTTCAGGCCATCGCCCAGCACGCCGCTCGCGGGGTTGCCGCGCTGCGCCGGCCATTGCGCGAAGACGCTGAAGGCCGCCTGCGCCTGGAGGTTGTCGAGGAAGGGGCGGCGGCCGGTCAGCAGATAGGGCACGAAGCTGAGCTCGGGCTGGTGTGCGGGGTCCGTCGTCCAGCCGGTGTCGGGCGCCACGGGCTGGGTGAGGCCGCCCGGCGGCATGCCGCCGCGCGCATCGGTCCAGAGGCGCGGCCAGCGGCGCGGATCGAGCCAGCCCTGCGCGGCGCCGTCCCAGAAATGCCAGGGGATGCTGCCCGCCGCCTCGGCCTGGCCCACGGCGTGGTCGGCGGCGCGGCGGTCCCCGCTGATGAGCCAGGCCGCCTGGCTTTGTGTGGCGGGGCCGATATCCGGGCGGCCGCCGCCCTGGCGCATGTCCTGCGTGATGCCGCGCGGGCCCAGCGGCTCCTGCCAGGCGGGCGCGCGCGTCGCGGCACCCAGCCGCGCCAGCAGCGCCTCCTCCACCCCGGTCGCGACGCCGTAGCGGGGAACGGCGGCGGCATCGGCGAGCCAGGCGGCGTCATGCAGCACGCGCGGCGGCAGGTGGGCGGCGCCCTCGGGCCCTGCGCCCACCAGGCGGCCCCAGGCGGTGTACTGGTGCTGCCGGCCGATGCTGGCGTCCAGCGCCATGCGTCCATCGAGGCTGAGGCGGGCCGTGTACTGCGCCTCGCCGCCCAACGGCTGCATCGCGATGTCATTGCGAAACCATAGATCCACCCAGAGCGTGCCATCCACGCGCAGCGCGACATCGGCGATGACCCTGAGCGAGGCGACGCCGCCGGCCGCCGCCGCGGGCACGGCGAAGGCCTGGCGGGCCTGCAGCGCGAGCGGCCCAGCCTGCCAGGGGCGCGCCGCGATGGCCGAGGGCAGCCCGGCCAGCAGATCCACCTGCCAGCCGCCGATCTCGAGCCGCGCCTGGCGGCGGGCCAGCAGCGCCGCCGCCTCGGCCTGCGGCGGCGGCGGGGCCGCCTGGGGCAGCAGGCGCAGCCCCACACGGCTGCCATCGCCAAGCGCCGGGGCGGCGAGGGCCAGCAGGGCGAGGCGCACCGAGCCATCGGGGTGGCGGGCCTGGATGTCGCATTGCACCGGCTGCGGCGCGGTGCCGCCGATGTTGGCGGAGAGTGCGGCACCGGCCGGCAGCGCCCCGGCCGGAAAGGCCTGGCCGAAGACGGTGATGCGCCCGGCCGGCCCGCCGCGCCCTTCGAGGGTGAGGCAGGGCGCCTGTGCCGCTGCCGGGCCCGCCACGAACAGCGCCGGCAGCCCGAGGGCCAGGCGGCGGGGCAGGGATGCGCTCATCGCTGGCGCTGCCCGCCTGGCGACGTGGCGCCGCGCCGGGCGCGCCAGCCGCTCGCCGGCGCTTCCGCACCCTCGGCAGGGGTGGCGGCGGGCGCAGCGGGGGCTTCGCGCATGTCGAAGGGCGCGGGGGTGGGGCGGGCCTCGCCCGCTGTGGCCCACCAGGTCAGCCAGGCGATGCCGCCCAGCATCGCGAGGAAGTAGAGCGTGTCGAGCATGGTTCGCGCCTTCGCGTCGGGGTTCAGCGGCGCGCGCGCCAGCCGGCCTGGGGCGGGCTGGGCGTCGCGCGGGCGGGCGCGGCTAGGGCGCGGGCGGGCGCCGTTGGCAGGGCGCGGGCGGGCGCCGGTGGGAGGGCGCGGGCGGCGAGCGCACGGGCGGGAAGCGCGCGGGTGGGCAGGGCCTCCTCCGTGAGCGCGCGCAGGACGATCCCCTGCGTCGCCGCAACCACCACCAGCAAGGTCCAGTAGTAATCCCAGTAGGAGAGCGAGAGGAACGAGCCCGCGACGAGGTAGGCGACGATCGAGACCTGGGCCATCCGCCCGAGATCATGCGCCCAGGCGAGGTCGGCCCGGCCGCGCGTCAGGCGCGCAATGCGCATCGCCTGCCAGATCCCGGCGGCCGAAAGCGCGCACCAGAGGATGAAGGTGGGGAAGCCCTGCTCGCCCAGCAGTTCGAACCAGATGCTGTGTACCGCGCGTGCCGGGCCATCCGGCGCGACGCGGTCCACCACCGCGCGGGTGTAGGGGCCGGTGAAGCCGGAGCCCACCAGCGGGCGGTCCATCGCCAGCTTCCAGGAAATGCCCCAGAGCACCAGCCGCTCGGAGGCCGAGGCATCCTCCTGGTAGGCGGTGATGCTCTCCATCCGCTCGGTCCAGCCGCCGGGCATGAAGGTGACGGCGCCGGCGAGGCTCACGGCCAGCACGACGGCACTCAGCAGCTTGCGTTGGCTGCGCCACCAGAAGATCAGCGTGACGGCGACAAGCCCGAGCAGCGCGCCGCGCGAATAGCTCGCGATGGTCGCCAGCAGCGTGAGGCCCATGGCGATGGCCAGGCCCAGGCGCACCAGGTGATGCGCCGATTGCATCCTGAGGTAGTTCACCAGCGGCAGCGCGATGAGCATGGCCGCGGCCAGGTGGTTGTTGTCCGTGATCATGGTCTGCGGCGGACCCCAGACGCGATAGTTGCCGCCGGTCAGGATGGCGAAGATGCCGCCGCGCACGCCGAAATAGCAGAGCGAGATCGCCATCACCCAGATCAGCGCGTGGATGCGCCGCCGCGTCGTGAGCATCGAGGCCGTGAGCAGCAGGCCGAGCATCACCTTGATGGTGTGTTCCCACTTGTCCCAGACCGCGGCCGGGTTGCCGAGTGCCACGAGGGATGTCGCGGTGAAGCAGGCCATCAGCGCCAGCAGCAGCAGGGTGATCGCGTTGCGCGGAGGCAGGCGCAGCTCGCCCGCCACGGCGCAGCCGATGATGGTGGTGGCGAAGATGAGTGCGGCCCAGGGCAAGTCGCTGGCCGGCCCCCAGACGAGCCGGTGCGGATTCATGAAGGAGATCCAGTTCCACAGCAGCACGCCCGCGAAGGGATAGGCGAGGACAAGCCCCAGCAGCAGGGCGAGGACGCCCCCGAAGGTGGCGGCGCGCACGGATCAGCGGCCCCCGGCCGCCGGCAGGGGCGTGCCGCGCAGTTCGGCCAGCAGGCGACGCGCCGCCGCCTCCTCGGCGAAGGCGGCCGGCTCGGGCTCCAGCAGGGGCGTCAGCTGGGCCAGCGCTTCCGCCTTCGCGCCGGTCGCCGCCAGCGCATAGGCGAGGCGATAGCTGGCGCCGGGGTTGCGCCGGGCCTGGGCCGCCGGGGGCGCCGATTGCCGGAGCAGCGGCAGCGCCTGCGCCGCCTGGCCCTTGCGCGCGAGGATCCAGCCCAGCGTGTCCGCGATCTCGCCGCCCGGGGCGAGGAAATGGGCGCGCCCCGCCAGTTCCTCGGCGCGGGCCAGGCCGCCTTCCTCCATGCCGGGGCGGGCCAGCAGCCAGGCCAGGTTGTTCATCACCACGGGATTGTCCGGCTGGCGGCGCAGCAGCCGCTCCAGCCGGTCCTGCGCCGCATCCAGCCGCCCGGCCTCGATGTCGAGGCTGGAGAGCATGAGCGCCGCCGCATCATCCTCCGGCGTGCGTTGCAGCCATTCGGTGAGGCTGCGCGTGGCCTCGTCGGGCCGGCCGGCCTCGCGCCAGGCGGCGGCGACGCGCTGCGCGAGGAGGGGCGTGGGGGCGGCGGCATGGGCCGCGGCCAGTGCGCGCGCGGCTTCCTCCGGCCTGCGCGCGGCCAGCAGCAATTCACCGCGCAGGGAGGCGCCCACGGGCTGCGCGCGCGGATCGCGGCCGAGGCGATCGGCGAGTTCGAGCGCCGCCTCGAGCCCTTCGCCCTCGCGCAGCGTGGTGACGAGCTGGCGCAGCAGCGCCGCCTCGGCCGGGCGTTCGCGCAGGCCCTGCTCCAGCACGATGCGCGCCCCCCGCCAGTCGCCCGAGCGCGCCAGGGTGGCGGCAAGCTGCTGGCGCGCGGCCAGGGATTGCGGCGCCTCGCCCAGCGCCTCGCGGCTGGTGGCCAGGGCGGCCGTCCAGTCCCCCAGGGCGGCCTGCGCCTCGGCCCGCGCCAGGGTGACCGTCACCCCGGAAAGCCCACGGCCCCGCAGCACCTCGAGCGCACGCGCGGCCTGGCCGTGGCGGGTGAGGAGCTGTGCCGTGGCGGCCGCCAGCGCCGGCTGGGCCGGTGCGGCCGCCTGCGCCGCCGTCAGCACGGCCAGCGCCTCGGCCGCGCGCGGGCCGCCGGGCAAGGCGAGCTGCGCGAGCTGGGCCAGCGCCTCGGCATTGTTGGGATCAAGGCGCAGCACCTCGGCCAGGCGTTGCTCGGTGGCTGGCAGGTTGCCCTCCACGCGGTGCAGCCGTGCCAGGCCCAGCCGCGCAGCGAGCGAGTTCGGATGTGCGCGCAGCACGCGCTCGAAGCCCTCCCGCGCGCGGGGCAGGTCATGCTGCAGCAGCGCGAGGAAGCCTTCCAGCACGCCGGCGGGCTCGGTGGCGCGCTGGCTGGGCGTCAGGCGCTCCAGCGCAGCCAGCACGGCGGCCGCGTCACCCCTGTGCAGGGCGGCGAAGGCCAGGAGTTCCTGCGCGCCATCCAGGTCGGGGTCGCGGCGCAGCGCGTCGCTCGCCGCGCGCACGCTGCCGGGCATGTCGCCCACCGCCATCCGCGCGGCGGCGACGCGGGCCAGCAGCCCGGCATCCTCGGGCGCCAGGCGGCTCGCAGCTTCGAAGGCGGCCAGCGCTTCGGCACGGCGGCCTGCCGTGGATTGCAGGCGGCCCAGCAGGTCGAGCGCCGCCGCATCGGCGCCGCCGCGCGCCGACAGCTCCGAAAGCGCGGTCGCGGCGTCGAGCGGGCGGTTGGCGGCCAGGTGGATGGCGGCGATGAGGCGGTAGGCGCGCCCATCCTCGGGCCAGCGCGCCTGGTGGCGCTGGGCCGCGTCCAGCGCCTGCGCCTCCTGCCCCAGCCCGCGCTTGACGCTGGCCAGCAGCAGGAAGCCGCCCGGGAAGGCGCCGAGTGCGGGGCCCATGCGCTGCAGCGCCTGGTCGGCCAGCGCCCAGTCCTGGGTCTCGGCCGCCTGCAGGGCGCGCAGGTAGTGCCCGCCCACATTGCCGGGCTGGACGGCCAGTGCGGCATCCACGTCGCGGCGCAACGCGTCGCGGTCGCCCAGCATGCGGTGCAACTCGGCCCGGCGCAGCAGCGCGGGGACGAGCTGCGGGGCGGAGGTGAGCGCGCGGTCAAGCCAGGTCAGCGCCTCGCGCGGCTGGCTGCGCTCCAGCGCCAGCGTCGCCTTGCGGATCAGGGCCTCGGGGTGCTGCGGCTGCTGGACCAGGGCCTGGTCCACCAGCGCCTCGGCCGCCGCGCGGTCGCCCCCGGCAGCGGCGAGCGCGCTGGCCGCGAGCAGCGGCTCCACGCCCTCCGGCGCCAGGCGGCGCGCCAGCTCCACCGCGGCGCGCGCCGCCTCGGTCTGCCGGGTGGCGAGCAGCGCCAGCGCGCGGCCGGCCGCCACCTGCCCGCCCGGATCCTCGGCCGGCTGGGGCAGGGCGGCCAGCAGCTCCTCATGCCGGCCGTTCAGCAGGAAGGCGCGCACCAGCAGGTTGTGGCCCAGCGCCGGGTCCAGGCCGCGGGCCAGGGCCGCACGCGCCTCGCGCTCCGCCGTCTCGCCATCGCCGAGCGTGAGGCTGACCTGGATGAGCGCGAGGCGAGGCGGCATCGCGGCCGGGTCCTGGCGGATCGCGTTGCGCCATTCGATCTGTGCCGTGCGCAGGTCTCCGCGCTCGGCGGCGGCGGCGGCGCGCTGCGGCGCCTGTGCCCCGGCCGAGGCGGGCCCGAGCAGCAGCGCCGCCGTGGCGGCGAGGCGCGCATGGTGCCAGAAGCGGCGCTGGATTCGTGACATGCGGGCGTCCTCCTCAAGGGGGGTGTTCGGGCGATGGGCTGTGCGCCTCGGCCGCGCGCCGGCTGAGCCCATGCGTGTCCATCAGCGCGTAGATCGTGGGCCGGCTGATCCCGAGCAGCCGCGCCGCCCCGGCGAGCGAGCCGTTGCTGCGCGCCAGGGCGTGCTCGAGGGCCGTGCGCTCGGCCCGCAACCGGATGGCGCGCAGGTCGAGATCGGCGTCGCGCAGCAATTCGGGCTCGGCGAGTTCGAGATCGGCCGGCGTCAGCAGCGGGCCATCGGCCATCACCGCCCCGCGACGGATGCGGTTGGCGAGCTCGCGCACATTGCCAGGCCAGGGATGCGCCAGCACCGCCTGCGCCGCCGCACCGTCCAGCCCGCGCAGGCGCAGGTTGAATTCGCGCGCATAGCGGGCGAGGAAGAAGCGGGCGAGCAGCAGCGCATCCTCGCCCCGCTCGCGCAGCGGCGGGATGCGGATGATGAGGGAGTTCAGCCGGTACAGCAGGTCGGCGCGGAACTGCCCGCTGCCGGCCTGCTCCTCCAGCGGCTTGTTGGTGGCGGAGACGAGGCGCACATCCACCTGGATGGGCGTGCGGCCGCCGATGCGCTCGATCACCTGGTCCTGTAGGAAGCGCAGCAGCTTGGCCTGGAGCGGCGCGGGCAGGTCGCCGACCTCGTCGAGGAAGAGCGTGCCGCCATGCGCCGCCTCGATGCGTCCGGCCACCTGGCGCACGGCGCCGGTAAAGGCGCCGCGCTCATGGCCGAACAGCTCGCTCTCCAGCAGCTGCTCGGGAATGGCCGCGCAGTTGATCGCGACGAAATTGGCCTTGGCGCGCGGCCCCAGCTCATGCAGGGCACGGGCCAGCGCCTCCTTGCCCGTCCCGCTCTCGCCCAGCAGCAGCACGGGGACGGAGACCTGCGCGAGGCGCTCCACCGTGCGGCAGATGCGCAGCATGCTCTCATCGGCGGTGATGATGTCCTGGATCGGGTTGGCGCGCGGCGCCAGCGCCAGGCGGCGGTTCTCCTCCTCCAGCGCGCGCAGGCGCAGCGCGCGCTCGATGATGGTGCGCAGCACGGCGAGGTCCACCGGCTTTTCGCAGAAATCGTAGGCGCCCTCGCTCACCGCGCGCAGCATGTTCTCGCGCTGGCCCTGGCCGCTGGCCACGATGACGGGCAGCGCCGGGTTCTGGCGCAGCAGCCCCTCCAGCGTTGCGAAGCCCTCCTCCACGCCCTCCGCATCGGGCGGGAGGCCGAGGTCGAGCAGGGCGGCGGCCGGCTGCTCGCGCCCGGCGATGTGCAGCGCCTGCCGGCGATCGCCCGCGACGAGGATCGTGCATTGCGGGAAGGCCCAGCGGTATTGGGCGGCCAGCGCCGCATCATCCTCGACGACGAGGAGCTTGGGCTTGCTCATGGCTCGGCCATCACGGGCGAGGGGAGGCGAAGGGGTGCCGCCTGCCCCGCCTCGGGCAGCCTGAGGCGCATGGTGGTGCCCGCGCCGGGGTGGGTGATGACGTCGAGCTCGCCGCCCGCGCGGCGCAGCAATTCGCGCGCCTGCCAGGCGCCGATGCCCGAGCCACCGGGCTTGGCCGAGAGCAGCGGGCGGAACAGCACATCCCGCACGAAGGCGGCACTCATGCCCGGGCCCGCATCGGTGATGCGCAGCACGAGATGCCCCGCCTCGCGCCCCAGCGCGAGGCGCACGGGCTGGCCGGGCGGCGAGGCCTCGATCGCGTTGTCCAGCAGGTGGGTGACGGCGGAATCGAAATGCTCGGCCGGCATGGGGATGGCGCCGTGCGCCGTGCCGTCATGCTCGAGCTCGACAGGGTGGCGGCAGCGCGTGGCGATGGCGCGCAGCCGGGTCAGGGGGTCCGTGGCACCGGGCGGCGGCGCCTCGGCCGGGGCCCGCAGCCGGGCGATGAGGGTGTGGATGCGGTCGGCCGCCGCCTGCACCGTCATCAGCATGTCGCGCTGGAATTCGGGGTCCTGGATATGCGTCTCGGCATTGGCGAGCAGCAGGCTGAGCTGGCTGCCCACCGTCTTCACGTCATGCGCCACGAAGGCGAAGCGGCTGGCATAGGCCTCGATCCGCACCTGTTCGGCCAGGCGTTCTGCGCTGCGGCGTTCGGCCAGAAACATCGCGACCTCACGGCCCAGCATGCGCAGCAGGTCGAACACCTCGCCATCCAGGCGGAAGGGCGCGCGCGGCCGGTCGAGCAGGACGGCGCCGACCAGCCCCTCGCGATGGTGCAGCAGCGGGATGGCGAGCCAGAGATGCGGAAAGACGGCGCGGGTGGCGGGCAGGCCGTCGGCTCCGGCCTCGGCGATCCAGGCGCCGTCGCGCAGCGCCGCGTGGAGTTCCGCCTGCGCCGCGCGCGAAGGCTCGGCCTGGCGCGCATTCCAGCCACCGCCCCAATGCAGGCCCTCGCGCGCCGCCTCGCGCAGCAGCAGCGCGCCGGCGGGGCTGTCCACCGCATCGGCCAAGGCGCGGACGGCGCGTGCATCGGGCGCGGCCTCGCTGTCGGGCAGCGTGAGGGTGGCGATGCAGCGCAGCCATTCGGCGCGGTAGTCGTAGCGCGCGCGGAAGAAGTGATCCGCCACGAGCCGCCGGAGGCGCGAGCGGACGGAGCGCGCGCTCAAGGCGGCCAGCAGCGCCATGAGGGCGGCGGCGACGAGGCTGATGCGCAGCACCTCGCCCCAGGGGCCGGCCATGCGGCGCAGCGCCTCGCTCGCGACGGCGAGACCCAGCAGCGCCGTGCCCACCACCATCAGCGTGGTGCCGTGGAAGACGAAATCGCGCGAGAGCGGAATTTCGCGCAGCGCCCGCCGGTCCCGCACGGCGGCCAGCGCCAGCAGCGGCAGGGCGAGCGCCGTCAGCACCGCGCGCGCATCGAGCAGCACGGGCGAGACGGTCTGCGTGACGGAGGCATCAAGATGCAGCAGCAGGTCGAAGCCGGCGAGGCCGCCGAGCGCGATGCAGGGCAGCACCACATGCCAGCGCGCTGGCTCGGGCGCATTGCGGTAAAGGTTTTCCGCCGCCAGCACGACCATGAGTGCCAGGGCCATGCGCGGCAGGAAGGCGAGCGCGCCAAGGCCGGGCAGGGTGAGCGCCGCATGCACGGCCGGGTGCAGGCCGAGCAACGCCAGCAGCGTGACGCCGAGGCCGAGCCAGGCCATGCGCCGGGCCACGGCGCGCGCCCCCATGCGGCGGCAGAATTCCAGCAGCACCGCGAAGAAGGCGGCGCTGCGCAGCACCTCAAAGAGCGCGGGCGTCCCCTCCAGCGCCTGGCCGGGAAAGAGGGCCAGCGCGCCGCCCGAAAGGGCGGCGGCCGCCCCCGCGCCGGCGAGCAGCCGCGCCCCCGGGCCGCGGCCAACGGCCAGGATCAGCAGCGTCCAGGCGAGGCAGATCAGCGCGGCCGCGGCATGCAGCACGGAGACGCCCGTCATTGCAGGTGCTTGGCGCGGCTCATCGCGCGCCCTCCTGGAAGAGGACGACGCGCACGGTGGCGATGAGGATCAGCAGGTCGAGAAAGAGGCTGCGGCGGCGGACGTAGTACAGGTCGTAGGCGAGCTTCATGCGCGCATCCTCGATGGAGGCGCCGTAGGGGTAGTTCACCTGCGCCCAGCCGGTGATGCCGGGCTTCACGCAATGGCGGTCCTCGTAGTGCGGAATGGCGACGGAGAGCTGCTCGACGAAGCCGGGCCGCTCAGGCCGCGGGCCCACCATCGCCATGTCGCCGCGCAGCACGTTGAGGAGCTGCGGCAGCTCGTCAATGCGGGTCAGGCGCATGAAGCGGCCGACGCGGGTGACGCGCGGATCGCCCGGCGTGGCCCAGCGGGGCGTGCCACCACGCTCGGCATCCACCACCATGCTGCGGAACTTGTAGAGCATGAAGCCCCGGCCATCCCGGCCCACGCGCTCCTGCCGGTAGAAGATGGGGCCGGGACTGTCGAGGCGGATGACGAGGGCGGCCGCCAGCATCACCGGCAGCGTGAAGAGCAGGATGGAGAGGGCGACCGCGATGTCGAAGGCGCGGCGCATGGCTTCCGCCATCCAGTTGGGGCGCCTCGCGGTGGCGAGCCAGTCCTGCGGCAGCCGGTCGAAGGCGACGCGGGTCAGGCGGCATTCCTGGAATTCGTCGGGCGTCAGGAGGCGCACGCCGTTCTGGTTGCAGTGGCGGCGCAGCTCGGCATCGGCGGGCAGGCCGGGGGCGACGACGGCCCAGATGTTGTAGGCGCGCAGCCAGGCGGGGCTCAGCAGCTCCCGCAGCCGCGCCGGGCTCGCGCCGGGCAGCAAGATTTCGAGCGTCCCCGGCATGGCGTCGGGCGAGACATTTTCCTCCGGCGGCAGCGCCGGCGTCTCGGGATCGGTGACGATCAGCAGGCGGCGCTGGCCGAGGCCGCTGCGCGCGGCGAGCGCATGGCCGAGCCGGGCGGCGACGGCGCCGAGGCCGGCCGCGAGTGCCAGAGCCGAGACCTGGCCGAAGCTGGCGAGCCTCAGCCCCTCTGGGCTGACCAGGCGGAGGCACAGCCAGGCGGCGACGAGGAGAAGCATGAGGGCAACCATGCTGCCCAATGCCAGGCGGCGCGTGTGGGCCATGAGGTCGGGCTGGTACATGCCGCTCGCGCAGAGGACGACGCCCGAGGAGAGGGCGAGCATGGCCGCAAGCAGGCCGAGGCGCCAATGGTCATGCGCCGGGTCTGGGCTCATGCCCCAGATCAGAATTCCATAGACAGATGCAAATACAAAAATGGCCTCTAAAATATAGAGAACCATCGTATCGAACTTAATACTATGGCCAAATACGCTTTGCATCGGTGTTCCGATCAGACCACGGGGGTATGGTGTAAATCAAAATCGGTCTATCGGGCCATTGTGTCAACAAAAATACAAAGAAAGGCGATTTACATTAGATATTTGAGACTAAAAAACACAACATTGGACGAAACAATAGCACTTCACATTGAAGATTTACGAGATAATGTTCATATATGAAAGGCATTTCCTCAAAATTCAAAGTATTTACTTATTTACATGGTTGTTTTTTCTGACTTTCTTGACGTAAGGAATTGGACGCTTCGTCACGGCGCTGGACAGTCCACTGCCTAGAACCACGAGGAAGCAAAAGGTTGCCGCCAAGGCTTCCGCGCCAATGCCCTCGTGCCAAAGACCGTGAAGGACCAGCCATGCGCCATGCCGCCCTCCTGCTGCTCTGCCTCCAGGCGGCCTGCGCCGTCCCGGCCGCGGCCCCCCCCGGCGACGGGGCCGAGGTGGCCGCGGACTACCTGCTCGGCCCCGGCGACACGCTGACCGTCTTCGTCCATCGCTCGCCCGAACTCAGCGCGGCCGACCTGCCCATCCGTCCCGATGGCCGCGTCTCGCTGCCCCTCGTCCCTGACGTTACCGCCGCCGGCCGCACGCCCACCGCACTCGCGCGCGACCTCGAGACGCGGCTGCGCGCCTATGTCCGGGAGCCGAACGTCACCGTCATGGTCCGCTCCTTCCAGGGGCAGCCCAACCAGCAGGTCCGCGTCATCGGCGAGGCGGCGCAGCCCATGTCCATCCCCTATCGCGAGGGCATGTCCGTGCTTGATGCCATGATCGGCGCGCGCGGCCTCACGCGGTATGCGGCCGGCAACCGCGCCACCATCATCCGCCGCAGCGGCACGCGCACCACCAGCATTCCCGTCCGCCTCTCCGACCTGCTGCGCGATGGCGACATCAGCCAGGACGTCGCCCTCATGCCGGGCGACACGCTGGTGATCCCGCAGGGCTGGTTCTGAACCATGAGCCTCATCCCCCTGCTGCGGCGCCACGCGATGGCCGCCTGGCGCCAGCGCTGGCCCGCCCTGCTCGTCGCCTGGATCGTCTGTGGCGTCGGCTGGTTCGGCGTGCAGCTGCTCCCCAGCCGCTATGAATCCACGGCCCGCGTCTATGCTGATGCGGATGCGATCCTCAGCCTGCTGCTGCGCGGCATCGCGATTGACAGCACGCCCTCGGGCCAGGTGGAGGTGCTACAGCGCACGCTGCTGAGCCGCCCCAACCTGGACCGCGTGATCTCCCGCACCGACCTCGAGCTGCGGGTGGACACGCCGGAGGAGCGGGAGGCGCTGATGCTCTCCCTCGCCAAGAGCATCCGCATCACGACGCAGACGCGCAACCTCTTCACCATTGACTACCGCGACCAGAACCCGCGCATCGCGCGCGACGTGGTGCAGGCGACGCTGACGCTCTTCATCGAGGCGGCGACAGCCAATGACCGCGCGCAGATGGAGAGTGCGCGCAGCTTCGTGGCGCAGCAGATCACCAGCTACGAGGCGCAGCTGCGACAGGCGGAGAACCGCCGCGCCGAGTTCCAGGCGCGCTACCTGGACATCCTGCCCTCCGAGGCGCTGGGCGGCAGCTCACGCCTCGAGGCGGCGCGGGCGCGCGTGGTGCAGGTGCAGGGCGAGTTGCAGGACGCCCGCGCGCGCCGTGCCATCATCGAGCAGCAGATCGCGGCCACCCCCGCGGTCCTGCCGGGCGAGGGCGGGGGCGGCGGGCGGCTCGCCGAGGCGGAGCGCGCGCTGCGCGAATTGCGCCTGCGCCTGACCGACCAGCACCCGGACGTGGTCGCGGCCCGCGGCATGGTGGCGGAATTGCGCGCCGGTGGCGCCGCGGCGCGGGGCGATGGCGCGGCCCGCGGCAGTGCCGCCCGCGCCAACCCGCTGCTGGAGCAGTTGCGCGTGCGCATGGTGGATGTGGACGCGCAGATCGCCTCGCTCGAACGGCAGGAACGCACGGGCCAGGCGGAGGTGGAGCGGCTGGACGCCATCGCCCGCAGCGAGCCCGAGGTGCTGGCCCAGCAGCAGAACATCAACCGTGACTACACCGTGCTGCGCCGCAATTACGAGGAGCTGCTGGCGCGCCGCGAATCGCTGCAGATCGCGGGTGCCGCGCGCAACAGCTCGGACCGCGTGCGGCTCGAGGTGGTGGACCCCCCCGCCATTCCCCTGCAGCCCGTGGCACCGCCGCGTCTCCTGCTGTTCGCCGCGGTGCTGCTCGCGGGCATCGGCGCGGGCGTGCTGACGGCGCTCCTGCTCTCCCGCCTCGATCGCGCGTTCTACACGGTGGAGGAATTGCGCGGCTTGGGCCTGCCGGTGCTGGGCGGCGTCTCCGCCCCACCCGGGCCCTGGCGGGTCGGGCCTGCACTGGCCTTCGCGGGGGGCTTCGCCCTTCTCTTTGTCGGCTTCGGCGCCGTCGTCGCCGGGGTGCCCGGCCTCATCGTGAAGCTCGTCGCATGACCCAGGCCCCGACCCCCCGCGCGCATCTGGTCGAGCGCGCGGCCGAGATCATGGCGCGCCGCGCCCTGCCGCCGGAGGAGGCGCCGCTGCCGCCGATTCCACCGCAGGGTGCGCCCCCTGCGGCCGCGCCGCACAACATCCTGCCGCATTCGATCCATCCGCCGCCGGGGCGCAACGCGCCGCCCATCCCGATCGAGGCGCTGCGCGCGGCGGGCCTGCTGCTCGCCGGCCAGCCCGAGGTGCACCGCGTGCGCGAGGAGATCGCCATGGTGCAGCACCAATTGCTGCGCCAGGTGGATGACGCGCTGCCCGATGCCTCGCCGCAGCGGCGCATCATCCTCATCGCCAGCGCCCTGCCGGGCGAGGGCAAGAGCTTCCTGGCGCTCAACCTCGCCCATGGCATCGCCAGCCGCGGCGCGCGGCCGGTGCTGCTGGTGGATGCCGATGGCCGGGCGGACAGCCTGACCGAACGGCTGGGCGTGGGCGCGCGCCCCGGCCTGCGCGAGCTGGTGGCGGCCCCCAGTGGCCGCAGCGCCGACCTCGTGCTGCCGACCGAGGTGGAGCGTCTCGTCTTCCTGCCGGCCGGCCTTGCCCGGTCCGACGCGGTGGCCGCGCCGCGCGGCACGGCGGCGGGGGCGCTGCAGCGCCTGGCCATGGCGCTGCCGGACCATGTGCTGATCCTCGATTCGCCGCCCTGCCTCTCCAGCAGCGAGGCGACGGCGCTGGCCGGCATCGCGGGGCAGGTGCTCCTTGTCGTCGCGGCCGAGCGCACGAGCCGCGCGGAGGTGGAGGCGGCGCTGGATGCGGTGGAGGCCTGCCCGGTGCTGCGCCTCGTCCTGAACCGCGCACGGCTCGGGTCGCATGTCGCCCGGCCCGAGGCGCGGCCGGCGCAGGAGGAGGCGCATGCCTAGGCCGCGCCGCCGCGTCGCCTGCCTGGCCGGTGCCGCCGCCATCGCCCCGGGCGGGGCCTGGGCGCAGGTGCCCTTGCCCGGCGCCGGCTGGGCGCCGCCCGCGCTGGTGCTGCCGGCGGACACCACGACGACGGGTGGTGCGCCGGGCGCAACGGGTATCACGCAGCCGGGCCTCGCCCCCTATTCCGGCCCGCCGGAGCTGGGGGGGCCGCCGCGCACCGGCCTCATCCTCGCGCCCGGCTTCGGCGCGGGCCTGCCCGCGCCGGAACAGAGCCAGCCCGGCCGCGCCTGGACGGTGACGCCAAGCCTCGGCCTGCAGCTCTTCGCCACCGACAACATCAACCAGACCGTGACCGACAAGCGCAGCGAGTTCATCACGGGCGTCAGCCCCGGCCTGCTGGTGACGGCCGATACGGCGCGGCTGCGCGGCGTGCTGAACTACCAGCCGAGCGTGCTGCTCTACGCCGAGGACAGCGCGCAATCGCGCATCCTGCAGAATTTCAACGGCCAGGCGCTGGCGACGCTGCTGCCCGAGCGGCTCTTCCTCGACCTGCGCGGCGCGGCGGCCACCCAGGCGGTGGGGGGCGGCTTCGCGCCGCAATCCACGCCGCTGGTGGACCGCCAGGGCGTGCTGCAGACGACGAGCTTCCAGGCCTCGCCCTATTTCGTGCAGCCCTTCGGCGACATCGCGACGCTGCAGGTGGGCTATGGCTTCCAGGCGGTGCAGCAATCGCTGGGCGGCGGCGCCACCACCGCGCTGACGCCGACCGGCCAGGTCTTCTTCTCCGACACGCGTTACGTCGCCAATTCGGGCTTCGCCGCGTTGCGCACGGGGCCGAGCTTCGGGCCGCTTGCGATGGAGGCGCGCCTCGTCTCCACCGACTACAGCGGGAATGGCATCTATGACGGCGCCTATCGCCGCGTCGCGGTGGCCGAGGTGCGCTACGCGCTGACGCGTCAGGTCGCGATCCTGGCCGAGGGTGGCTACGAGGCGCAGCGCTACTCCACCATCCCGCGCTTCGAGCTGAGCGAGCCCATCTGGGCCGCGGGCCTGCGGCTGACGCTGAGCCCGGAGAGCATCGTCACCTTCAAATACGGCCATCGCGACGGCGTGGATTCACCCAGCGTCAATGCCGTCCTCGCGCTGGGCGGGCGCACGCGGCTCTTTGCCAGCTATTCCGAGCGCCTCTCGAGCAGCGCGCAGCGCGCGGCCGACCTGCTTTCCACCACGACCGTGGACGCGCTGGGCAACCCGGTGGATTCACTGACCGGCGCCCCCGTCTTCCAGCCCTTCGCCGACAGCTTCTTCGGCACGCAGAGCGGCCTGCAGCTCGTGCGGCAGGGCAACGTCACCATCAGCCAGAGCTGGCCGCGCGACACGATCTTCCTCAGCGCCTCCTGGCAGCGGCTGACGCCCGTGGCGGCAGCACCCGGCGCCGTCAACTTCGCGCAGACAGGCTACACCGTGAACCTCGCCTGGGCGCATGCGCTCACGGATCGCACCAGCGTCACCGCCGGGCTGCAGTACGGCTGGCAGGAGCGTTCGGGCCAAGGCTTCAACCAGGCGGGCGGCAACACTTCGGGCTCGGTCTATGGCGGCAGCCTCGCCGTGGCCACGCAGCTGACACCCGGCCTCACCGCCTTCGCGCAATACGCGATCACCTCGCGCGGGAATCTCTCCGGCGTGGACGTCCCGGGCAGCGGCGGCCGCGCCATCCAGAACACCATCCTCATCGGCCTGCGCCAGACCTTCTGACGCGGGCGACGGGCCATTCTCGACGTGTTGAAGGACAGGGAAGCCATGCACAGCGACTACTACGGGTTGCGCGAGAACGCCTTCCAGATGACGCCCGACGCGCGGCTGTTTTTCGCCAGCTCCGTGCATCGCCGGGCGCTCGCGCACCTGGCCTATGGCATCGCGCAGCATGAGGGCTTCATCGTCGTCACCGGTGAGGTCGGCGCGGGCAAGACGACGCTGATCGAGCGGCTTTGCGGTGATCTCGATCCGGCGGGCTTCGTGGTGGCGCGCATCTCCACCACGCTCGTCTCGGGCGACGACATCCTGCGCATGGTGGCCGATGCCTTCAGCGCGCCGGCGGATGGCAACAAGGCGAGCGTGCTGCGCGGCATCACGACGGCGCTGCGCGGGACGCGCCGGCGGCACCTGCTGATCGTGGATGAGGCGCAGGGATTGCCGCTCGATGCGATCGAGGAGCTGCGCATGCTCTCCAACGTGACGCAGCCGGGCCAGCCGCCGCTGCAGACCCTCCTGATGGGCCAGCCGCAGCTGCGCCGCCTGCTGGCGAGCGAGGAGCTGGCGCAGCTCCGCCAGCGCGTCCTCGCCTCCTTCCATTTGGGCAGTCTCACGCGGGAGGAGACGCATGGCTATGTGCTGCATCGCCTCGGCGCCGTGGGCTGGATCGGGCGGCCGCACTGGGATCCTGCGGCGCTTGATGCGGTGCACCGGCATGCGGGCGGCATTCCGCGCCGCATCAACCGCCTCTGCGCGCGGGTGATGCTGGCCGGCGCGCTGGAGGGGCTGGAGCGCTTCGACGCGCCGCTGGTCGAGGCGACGGCGATGGAGCTGGAGGAGGATCTGGGCGGCGGCCCGCCGCCGCAGGGCGCGCTTGTGAACATTCCACCGGCGCCCCCGCCGCGGAGCGGCGAGGTGAATGCGCTGCCGCGGAGTGGCGAGGTGAATGCGCTGCCGCGGAGCGGCGAGGTTATTGCGTCACCGCGGAACGGCGAGGTTATTGCGTCACCGCGGAGCAGCGAGGTGAATGCGCCGCCGCGGAGCGGCGAAGGACCATCGGCCCCATCCCCAGGCCCCGTCCAAGCGATGGCGGCCGGCGCCTCGCACCTGCCGCCCGTCGCCGCTCCGGTCCTGACCTTGTCGCCGACATCCGTCATCGCCATGCCGCCGCCCGGCTGCGCCTGCGCCTGCGCCACCGCGTTCCCGCCCAACCCATCGCAGCCCTTGCATCCGCACCGGGCGCAGGACATCCAACCCCGCCCGGCGCCGCCACCGCGCGATTGGATCACCAGCTTCTTCGGCGCCCGCCGTCGGGGCGGTGGCCGATGAGCGCGCCCCGCATCGCCAACGCCATGACGGTGGACGTCGAGGACTGGTTCCAGGTCCAGGCCTTCGCCGGGGTGATTGACCGCGCGGAGTGGCCGCAGCTGGCCCCCCGCGTCGCCGCCAGCACCGAGGCCATCCTGGAGAGCTTCGCCACAGCGCGCGTCCAGGCGACCTTCTTCGTGCTCGGCTGGGTGGCCGAGCGCAACCCCGCGCTGATCCGCCGCATCCTGGCCGAGGGGCATGAGCTCGCGAGCCATGGCCATGGGCATGAGCGCGTGGACGAGATCGGCCCGCAGGCCTTCCGCGCCGATATCCGCCGCGCCAAGCACGCGCTGGAGGATGCGGGCGGTGCCGCCATCCGTGGCTATCGCGCGCCCACCTTCTCGATCAGCCGCGCGCGCACGCCCTGGGCGCATGAGATCCTGGCCGAGGAGGGGCATGGCTACAGCTCCTCCACCTTCCCGATCCGGCATGATCTCTATGGCGCGGCCGATGCGCCGCGCCGCCCGCACCGGCCCTCGCCGCATGGGGTGGTGGAATTGCCGATGACGACGCTGACGCTGCTGGGCCAGAACCTGCCCTGCGCCGGCGGCGGCTGGTTCCGCCTGCTGCCCTACCGGCTGTTCCGCGCGGGGCTGCGCAGCGTGAACGCGCAGCAGCGCCTGCCCGGCATCTTCTACTTCCACCCTTGGGAGCTGGATGCGGGCCAGCCGCACCAGGCGGATGCGCCGCTCAAGTCGCGCATTCGTCACTACACCGGCATTCCCGGCATGCCGCGCCGCATCGAGCGCCTGCTGCGCGACTTCGCCTGGGACCGGCTGGACCGCGTGCACGCGGCCGAAATCGGGGGCGCCGTGACACCCGCCCCCGCGATGGCGTGAGCGGCGCATGGCCCTCAGCCTCCATCCGCTCACGCCCGCCAACGCGCCCGCCTGGGACCGCTTCGTGCAGGCCACACCCGGCGCCACCATGTTCCATCTTTCCGGCTGGGCGCGGGTGATGGAGGAAGGCTTCGGCCATGCCGCGCATTTCGTCCTGGCCGAGCAGGATGGCGCGGTGGTGGGCGTGCTGCCGCTCGCGCGGATGAAGACGCGCCTCTTCGGCGATGCGCTGATCTCGACACCCTTCTGCGTCTATGGCGGGCCGGTCGCGGTGCAGCCCGAGGCCATGGACGCGCTGGCGGAACACGCGCTGGATCTGATGCGCCGCCTGGGCGTGCCGAGCGTCGAGTTTCGCCACCTGGGTCCGCCGCCGCTCGACTGGCCCGAGCGCCCGCCGCTCTACGCGACCTTCCGCAAGCCCATCACCGGCGATGCCGAGGCCGACATGAAGGCCATCCCGCGCAAGCAGCGCGCCATGGTGCGCAAGGGCATCCAGAACGGCCTGACTTCGGTGGTGGATGGCGACACCGACCGCCTGCACGCGATCTACGCCGAGAGTGTGCGCAACCTCGGCACGCCGGTCTTCTCGCGCCGCTACTTCCGGCTGCTGGCACAGGTCTTCGCGGAGATGCTGGACGTGGTCACGGTGCTGCATGAGGGGCGGCCCGTCGCGGCCGTGATGAACTTCCATTTCCGCGAGGAGGTGCTGCCCTATTACGGCGGCGGCACGCGGGATGCGCGGCGCCTCGCGGCCAATGACTTCATGTACTGGGAGGTGATGCGCCGCGCGGGTGCGGAGCGCGGCGCGCGCCTGTTCGATTTCGGCCGCAGCAAGGCGGGCACCGGCGCCCATGAGTTCAAGCAGCATTGGGGCTTCACGCCCGCGCCGCTGCACTACGCCTACCAGTTGAGCGCGGGCGCCAGCCTGCCGGAGCACAACCCGGCCAATCCGAAATACCGGCTGATGATCGCGGCCTGGCGCCGCCTGCCGCTGCCGCTCTCGAAGCTCTTGGGCCCGCCCATCGTGCGCGGGTTGGGGTGACGCCGATGGGACGCCTGCTCTTCCTCACGCATCGTCTGCCGTATCCGCCCGACAAGGGGGACCGCATCCGCTCCTGGCACATGCTGGACCACCTGGCGCGACGCTGGGAGGTGGATCTGGGCTGCCTCTCCGATGACCCCGGGGATGCGGCGCATCTGCCGCTGCTGCGGCAGCGCTGCGCCAGGGTGCATTGCGAGCCCGTGGCCGGCGGGCTGCGCGCCGCGGCGCGCACGCTGTGGCGCGCGCGGCCCGGATTGCCGCTGACGCTCGGCTGGTTCCACGCGCCGGGCTTGCAGGCCTGGGTGGAGGCGGCGCTCGCCACCGGGCGGTATGATGCGGTCTTCGTCTATTCCTCGGCCATGGCGCCCTATGTGATGGGCCAAGCCGGACGCGGCCCGCCGCGCCGCGTGCTGGACCTCGTGGATGTGGACAGCGAGAAATGGCAGGCCTACGCCGCCGCCGCCCAGCCGCCGCGCCGCCAGCTCTGGGCGCGGGAGGCACGGACGCTGCTGGCCTTCGAGCGCCGTGCCGCGCGCTTCTTCGACCGCACGCTGCTCGTCTCCGAGGCCGAATGCGCGCGCTTCCTGGCCCTGGCGCCGGAGGCTTCGGGCCGCGCCGGCTGGGTGGAGAATGGCGTGGACCTCGGCTTCTTCGATCCCGCGCTGCCCCACGCCAATCCCTATCCGCCCGGGGCACCCGCGCTCGTCTTCACCGGGACCATGGACTACCTCCCCAACATCGAGGCGGTGCGCGATTTCGCGCGTGAGGTGATGCCCCGCCTGCGCGCCGCACCCGGCCCCGGCGGCACGCCCGAATTCCACATCGTGGGCGCGCGGCCCACGGCCGAGGTGCGCGCGCTGGCGGGGCTGCCGGGCGTGCATGTCACGGGCCGCGTGCCCGACACGCGCCCCTACATCGCGCATGCGGCGGCGGCGGTGGCGCCGCTGCGCGTCGCGCGCGGCATCCAGAACAAGGTGCTGGAGGCGATGGCGCTGGCGCGCCCCGTCATCGCCTCCTCGCCCGCCTTCGAGGGCATCCAGGCCCGGGCAGGGCGCGACCTGCTGGTGGCCGATGGCGCCGAGGCCACGGCGCGCGCCGTCCAGGCGGTGCTGCGGGGCGAGTGGCCGGGCCTCGGCCCCGCCGCCCGCGCCGCCGTCGCCAGGGGGCATGACTGGGCCGCGACGCTCCGCCCGCTCGATGCGATGCTGCGCCTGCCGGTGCCGGCGATGGCGGCATGAACATCGCGGCACGCCTCCCCGCGCCGCCGCCCGTTGCCGCGCCCCCCGCCATGGCACCGCGCGAGCGCTGGGCGTTGCCCTTGCTGCTGCTGGCGCTGGGGCTGCTGGCGCTCGGCTGGACTTTCCGCGCGGAGGGCGCGGCAGCCGTCGCGGTCTGGGACAGCTCGGCCGCCTACAATCATTGCTGGCTGGTGCTGCCCGTCGCGCTCTGGCTGGGTTGGACGCGGCGGCAGCGGCTGGCGGGGCTGGCGCCACTGCCCACGCCCTGGGCGGCGCTGCCGGCGTTGGGCGCCGGGCTTCTGTGGCTGCTGGCCGAGCGCCTGGGCGTGATGGAGGGGCGGCAATTCGCGGCCCTCGGCGTCATGCTGGCGCTCGTGCTCGCGGTGCTGGGCTGGCGCATCTGCCGGGCGATGGCGGCGCCGCTGCTCTACCTCGTCTTCCTTGTCCCCTTCGGCGCCTTCCTGGTGCCCGCGCTGCAGCAGGTGACGGCTTGGATGATCGTGCTCGGCCTTGAGGTCTTCGGCATCCCGCACCATGCAGACGGCCTGATCATTGAGCTCGCGGCCGGGCATTTCCTGGTGGCCGAGGCCTGCGCCGGCCTGCGCTTCATCATCGCCTCGCTCGCCTTCGGCGCGCTCTACGCGCTGGTGATGTTCCGAAGCCCGGGCCGGCGCCTGCTGGTGATGGTGCTGGCCGTGGTGGTGCCGGTGCTGGCCAATGGCATCCGCGCGCTGGGCATCGTGCTGCTCGGCCACCACCTAGGCAGCGCCGAGGCGGCGGCGGCCGATCACCTGATCTATGGCTGGGTGTTCTTCTCCGTGATCATCCTGCTGCTGGTCCTGGCGGGCCTGCCCTTTCGCGAGGACCGGCCCGAATCCGCGCCGCTCTTCCTGCCGCCGCCCACCCGCTGGCACCGCGGCGCGCTGGCGGGCGCGACGGCGCTGACGCTCGCCGCCGGCCTCGCCACGCCCGCCCTCGCCGCCGTGCTGGACCGCGCGCCGCCGGGCACGCCGGAGCGCGTCACCGTCGCACTCGCGCCCGCCGAGGGCTGCGCCGCCGAGGGGCCGGCCTTGCGCTGCGGCGGCCTCACGCTCGCCGCCCATCTGCTGCGCTTCCCTCACGGCACGCGCTGGTCCGCCCTGGTGGCCGAGCGCCTGCGCATCAGCGGCCATGAGGATGAGGCGGTGACCTTCTCGGTCTCCGCCGAGGGTGCGCGGTGGGAGGCGCGGCAGGCGCCGGGCCAGGCGGATGGCACCGCCGTCGCGGCCTGGCATGGCGGCGCGCCTGCGGGCGATGGCCTGCGCGCGCGCGCCACGCGCCTCTGGCAGGAGTTGCGCGGGGCGGAAGGGCGGCCCGTCCTCGCCATCATCGTGGTCGAGGCGCCAGGTGCCGGGCAGCGCCAGGCGCGTGCCCTGTTGCGCCGCCTGCTGGAGCAGGGCGCGGCGGCGGGCGTGGTGGATGCCGCGCGCGCGCAGTCGCTGGGTGGGTGAGGGGTGGCGCCGGCGGCCTTGACCCGGGACCCGGAGCCGGAGCCCACCCCCAGCGTCGCGTCGCTGCGCGTGGTGACGCTCTCCACGCTGTTTCCGCATGCGGCACAGCCCAATTTCGGCGTCTTCGTCGGTGCGCAGACCCTCGCACTCGCGGCGCGCCCGGGCGTAGAGGTCCGCGTGGTGAGCCCGCTACCGCTGCCGCCCGCGCCGCTCGACCAGCATCCGCGCTACCGGTGGCTGCGCGACTTGCCGCTGGAGGAGACGTGGCAGGGCCTGCGGGTCGCGCGGCCGCGGATGCGCATCCTCCCCGGCCTCAGCGCGCCGCTCAATCCCTGGCTGCTGGCGCGCGCCGTGCGCCCCGTGCTCGCCGCCTGGCGCAGGGAGGGCTTCGCCTTCGACGTGCTGGATGCGCAGTTCTTCTATCCCGACGGCCCGGCCGCGATCCGCCTCGCGCGCGAATTCGGCGTGCCGTGCTCGATCAAGGCGCGCGGCGCGGACATCCACCACTGGGGCCATCGCCCGGGCTGTGCCGGGCAGGTCCGCCGCGCGGGCCAGGCGGCGGACGGGCTGCTGGCCGTCTCGGCCGCGCTGGCGCGGGACATGGCGGCGCTCGGCATGCCGGCGGAGCGCATCCTGGTGCACCACACCGGCTGCGATCTGGAGCGCTTCCGCCCGCGCCCGCGCGAAGCGGCCAAGCAGGCGCTCGGCGTCGCCGGGCCGCTGGTGGTGAGCCTGGGCGCGCTGATCCCGCGCAAGGGGCATGCGCTGGTGATCAAGGCGATGGGCGAGGTGCCGGGCGCCACGCTGCTGATCGCCGGCGGCGGGCCGGAGGCGGCGCGGCTCGAGGGCCTGGTGCGGGCGCTCGGCCTCACGGGCCGCGTGCGGCTGCTGGGCCAGGTGCCGCATGCCGAGTTGCCCGCGCTCTTGGCGGCGGCGGATGTGATGGCGCTCGCCTCCGCCAGCGAGGGGCTGGCCAATGCCTGGATCGAGGCGATGGCCTGCGGCACGCCGGTGGTGACGCCCGATGTGGATGGTGCGGCCGAGGCGCTGGACCGCCCGGCCGCCGGCCGCCTGCTGCCCGGGCGCAGCCCCGCGGCCATCGCCGCCGCGATCCGCGCGATCCTGGCCGACCCGCCAGCGCCGGAGGCGGTGCGCGCGGCGGCGCTGCGCTTCACATGGCCCGGCAATGCGGCGGCACTGCACGCGCATCTCGCGCGCCTCGCGGGGCGGGGCGCGGCGCCGGCTGTGCCGGTATCGGCGCGCGTCTAGCGGCGCGGCCGCCAGGCGAACCAGGCGCCCAGCGGCAGCAGCCAGGCGATGCGCGCCTGGTAGCGACCATGCACGCCGGAGAGCCCGCCGGTCGCCAGCGCATTGGCCAGCACCGCCACCACCAGCGCCAGCAGCACCCCGCGCAGCCGCGCATCGCCGGCCACCCAGCCCCAGGCGAGGAGCGGCAGCGACAGCAGCAGCACCAGCGGGTGCAGCCAGGCCAGCGCCCGGCCCGCCTCGGCCAGGCCCGGCCCCTGCTGCCGCGCCGCGTCGAAGCCCGCCACTTCGCTCGGCGGGAAGCCCTGGGCGAGGCGCGGGCGGACCGCGACGGCGAGGTGCCGGTTGTCCAGCGTGTCGCCGATGCCGGCCGTCAGAAGCTGCCGCCAGCCATTGGCGAGGCCCGCTTGCAGCACGGCGATGGGCTCACGCCGCAGCGTCTCGGCGATGATGTCGCTGGCCTCGGGCGCGAGAAGCATGCCGCCCAGGAAGATGGGAATCCCCTCGGGCGTGCGGTTCACCGGGCTGTCGGGCGCCCAGAGGAAGGCCTCGGCGTCGCGGGGCAGGCGGTCCGCGACATCGCAGAGATACCAGCCGGCCTCCGGGCAGCGCGCCTGGATGGTGCGCGCGGCGGGCCCATCGGCCACGAGCCGCGCCAGCAGGAAGCTGCTGCCATAGGGCGAGAGCGCCAGGCGGCCATGGCCCACCAGATTCGTCGCGAGCAGCAGCAGCACCGCGCCCAGCAGCGGCGCGAGCATGGCGAGGCAGCGCTCCCAGCGCAGGCGCAGGAGCAGCGCCGGCAGCAGCAGCGCCAGCATCACCGGCAGATGCGAGAGATGCGACGCGGTGGCGACACTGCCGAGCAGGATCAGCCAGGTCCGCTCACCTGGGCCCAGCGCGCCCCAGCCCCATCCCAGCAGCACCGCCGCGAGCACGGCCACCGGGGCAAGGATGTCCGGCATCACCATCGCGGCCGACCAGGGCAGGGTGGTGAGCAGCGCGAGCGCGGCGCAGAGCGCCAAATGCCGCCCCGGCCCGGCCCGCCCCAACGCCCGCGCCAGCAGCCACAGCAGGTGCGAGACGATGACCCCCTGCGCGAGGACGACGCCCCAGAGCGAGACATGCTGGTGAAAGAGCCAGGCAAAGGGGCCGTAGATCCAGGGCTTGTCCCAGATCATCAGCGGCACGACGGTCTGCGCCAGGAAGGCGCCGCTGTCGCTGAACAGCAGCGGATAGCCATTCAGGAAAGCCGGCCAGATCAGCATCACCCCGCCCGCCAGGATGGCGAGGAGGGGGTTCACCACTTCCGGGCGGCCGCGTCATCCTCGGCGCGCGCTTCGACCCAGCGGGCGTGGCCCTCGGTGAACTCCTCGCGCTTCCAGAAGGGCGCCCTGGTCTTCAGCCAGTCCATCAGGAAGGCGCAGGCCTCCAGCGCCGCCTGGCGATGGCCGCTCGCTGTCAGCACCAGCACGATGGGCGCGCCGGGAACCAGGCGCCCCACGCGATGGATGACGGTGCAGCCGGTGAGCGGCCAGCGCGCCTCGGCCTCGGCCGTGATCCTCGCCAGGGCGCGCTCCGTCATGCCGGGATAATGCTCGAGCACCATGGCGGCCAGGCCGTCATCGGCGCGGCAGACGCCCGTGAAGCTCGCGATGGCGCCGATATCGGTGCGGCCCTGCGTCAGCCGCGCCGTCTCGGCCGCCACATCGAATTCCGCTTCCTGGACGGCGATGCGCGCCATGCCGAGGCCCCTCAGCCGCCGGTCACGGGCGGGAAGAAGGCCACCTCGTCGCGATCCGCGACGGGGTCGCTGAGGCCCGCGAAATCCTGGTTGATGGCGGCGCGGATGGCCGAGGGGTTGGCGAAGGCCGCCGCGTGGCCGGGGCTGAGGCTGGCGAGGTGCCGCATCAGCCCGCCCACATCGGCGATGCCGGCGGGCAGGGCCAATTCCTCACCAGCGCGGCCTATCTTTTCGCGCACCCAGGCAAAATACAGGATCTGCATGGCTCAGCGCGGGGTCGGCACCTGTTGGGCGCGGCCATCCGGGCCGAACAGCGTGGTGGTGTTGCCATCACGGATGGCGAGGCCGGAGCCCTGCGGCGAGACGGTGGATTGCACATTGCCGGCACCCCCGGTGCCCACCACCGGCCCGCGCGGCGCCTGGAAGACCTGGCCGGGCGGCGTCGCGCCATCGGTGCGGTTGGCGCGCGGCGGCGGCGTCGGCGCCTCGAAGATGGGCGAGAGGACGGGCGGCGCCGCGCCCGGCGCGTTCTCGAAGCCGCTGCTGCCGCGGGTGCGGGGCGGCGGCGCGTCGCTGGTGCGCACGCCGCGCAGCGCTTCCTCCGGATTGGCGAGGGTGGCGCGCGGGCCTTCCTCGACCGGCCAGACATCGCCCGGCTCCGGGCGCAATGGCTCCAGCGGATCGGCCGCGCCGCGGATGCGCTGCACGGTCAGGCTCTCGGTCGGCACGGCGGGGCGCATGCCGCCCCAATTCGGCCCGAAGCGGTCATAGGTGCCTGAGAGGCTGCTCTGCACGCTGGCAAAGCCCGACTCGACGCTGTTGCAGCCCGCCAAAGCAATCGTGGCGGTGAGCAGGGCCGCCGCCCTGAACGCCGAGAGCTTCAAGCGCATTCGTAACTCCTGGAGGGTAGAGACGGGTTCCTTGAGAAGATGCGCCGGCCAGGGCGCGATCTCAAGGGCGCTCCATCGGATTGACGGGTGACGAAGTGTGAGGCTGCACCTCGCGCGCCGCATGGCGCAGCCCGGCCGCGAGGTAGTCCCAGCCGGTGACGAGCGTGAGCGCGGCCGCCATCCAGAGCATGAGTTCGCCGATGATCGAGACGGGCAGGAAGCCCAGGCCGATCACGGCCGCGCCGCTGTCGCCGGCCAGCAGCGTGCCGAGCGCGCCCATCTGGAACCCCGTCTTCCACTTCGCGAGGGATGTGACGGGCAGGCCGAAATTGATGCCGGCCAGATACTCCCGGAGGCCCGAGACCAGGATCTCCCGCAGCATGATGACGATGGCGGGCAGCAGCGCCCAGTTGGGCAGCCGGTCGAATCCGGCCAGCAGCATCAGCGCCGCACCCACCAGCAGCTTGTCGGCGATCGGGTCCAGCATGCGGCCGAAATCCGAGACGATCTGCCGGTCACGCGCAATCTTGCCGTCGAAGTAATCGGTGATGGCGGCGGCCGAGAAGAGCGCGCAGGCCGCCATATCCGCCCAGGGGGCGCGGATCGCGACGAGCACCACCAGCAGCGGGATCGCCATGATCCGCGAGAGGGTGAGGAGGTTGGGCAGGTCTGTCGGCACGGGGACTATGTAGCTTGGCCCGCGCCCAGGTGGAAATGCTCATATATCCGCCGGGCCAGGGCCGGCCCCACGCCGGGGCAATTGCCGAGATCCGCCTCGCTCGCCTGGCGGACCCCGCGGGCCGAGCCGAAGTGGTTCAGCAGCTCCCGCTTCACCTTGGGGCCGACGCCGGGCACGTCATCCAGCTCGGACTTGGTCAGCGACTTGGCGCGCCCCGCGCGGTGGGTGCCGATGACGAAGCGGTGCGCCTCGTCCCGCAGGCGTTGCAGATAATACAACACGGGGTCGCGCGGCGGCAGCTGGAAGGCCTCGCGCCCGGCCATGTGGAACCATTCCCGCCCGGCGTCGCGGTCCACCCCCTTGGCGATGGCGACGAGCGGGATGTCCTCCAGCCCGAGCCCGGCCATCACCTCGGTCACGGCGGAAAGCTGCCCCTGGCCGCCATCAATGATGACGAGGTCGGGCCAGCCCGCCTCGGTGCGGGCGGGGTCTTCCTTCAGGGCGCGGCCGAACCGGCGCTCCAGCACCTCGCGCATCATCGCGAAGTCGTCTCCGGGCTTGGCTTCCTTGACGGAGAATTTGCGGTAGGCGGATTTCTGGAAGCCCGCGGGCCCGCCCACGATCATGGCGCCATAGGCGTTGGTGCCCATGATGTGGCTGTTGTCATACACCTCGATGCGCTCCGGCCGCTCGGGCAGGTCGAAGAGGCGCTGCACGCCGTCCAGCAACTGGCCCTGGGCGGTGGATTCCGCGAGCCGCCGCTCCAGCGCCTCGCGCGCATTGGTCTCGGCGTGTTGGACGATGTCGCGCTTTTCGCCGCGCTGGGGGCGGTGCAGCTCGACCTTGCGATTCGCCTTGATGGCCAGCGCCTCGGCGATGAGCGGCGCGTCCGGCACCTCATGGCTCAGCAGGACCAGTGGCGGGGGTGGCAGGTCGTCGTAGAGCTGGCCGAGGAAGCTGCCCAGCACCTCCTCCGGCGTGATGTCGGCCTTGGCATGGGTCAGGAAATAGGGGCGGTTGCCGTTGTTGCGGCCGCCGCGGAAGAAGAAGACCTGCACGCAGGACTGGCCGGCCGCCATGTGCAGCGCCACCACATCGGCATCGCCCACGCCGTCCAGGTTGATGCGCGACGTGCCCTGGATATGCGTCAGGCCACGGATGCGGTCCCGAAGCGAGGCCGCGCGCTCGAATTCCAGGCGCTCGGCGGCGGCCTCCATCTCGGCGGCGAGCCGCTTCTGGATGCTCGGCACCTCGCCCGCCAGGAACTCCTTGGCCTCGGCCACCAGGGCGCCGTAGTCCTGGGCGCTGACGCGCTCCACACAGGGTGCTGAGCAGCGCTTGATCTGGTGCAGCAGGCAGGGGCGGTCGCGCGTGTCGAACACCGTGTCGCGGCAGGTGCGGAGCAGGAAGACGCGCTGCAGGGCCGTGATGGTCTGGTTCACTGCCCAGACGCTGGCGAAGGGGCCGTAATAGCTCGCACCCTTGCGCCGCTCGCCCCGGTGCTTGGCGATCTGCGGGAAGGGGTGGTCATCGGTCACCATCAGCCACGGGTAGGATTTGTCGTCGCGGAGGACGATGTTGTAGCGCGGCCTCAGCTTCTTGATCAGGTTCGCTTCGAGCAGCAGCGCCTCGGCCTCGGAGGCGGTGGTGATGACCTCGACGCGGCGGGTCTCGTGCACCATGCGGCGCAGCCGCTCGGGCAGGCGGGCGAGCTGGGTGTAGCTGGTGACGCGCTTGCGGATCGCCCGCGCCTTGCCGACGTAGAGGACGTCGCCCTTCGCATCGAGCATGCGATAGACGCCGGGCGAGAGCGGCAGGTTGGGCAGCGCCGCCTCGAGCACGGCGAGGCCGCTGAAGGGCACCCCCTCGGGCGAATCGGCGGATTCCATGGGTTTGCGCTTACCGGGCCGGGGCCGGTCCCTCAAGCCATTCGAAACAATCCCCGGTTCCTGTGGATAACTCTGTGGGCGGTGTTGGTGCAGGCCCGGGGAGACCTGCCTGTAACCTGAGGTTGCGTCACATTGCCCGTCAAATGAGCATCCAGCTAACCTTTTGAAAACGTTGAATTGACGTTCTTGGCTTGAGGCTGAATGTGTTGGCTTTATGAAGAAAGTATTGTAAATTCAGTGCCTCGTGATTTGCCCGCTTTGGCAGTGGATGATTCTTCGCCGGGACGCCTGTTAGGGCTTGACGCCGATTTACGCGCGCTCACGCTCTACGGTCACGCCCACGCTTTCCGCATCGGCGAAGGCGTCCGGCTTCTCGATCGAGACGCGGGCGTGCAGCACCCGATGGTCCCGCAGGGCGATCTCGGCCACGGTCTCGGCCAGGGTCTCCACCAGCAGCACATGGCCTTCCGCCACCGCTGCGCGGGCGGCATGGACGAGGTGGCCGTAATCCACCACGCGTTCCAGGTTGTCCGGCCCGATGCCGATGGCGGCACTCTCATCCACCACATCCAGCTCGATATGCATTCGGATCCGCTGCGGGCCCACCTTCTCATGCGGGAAGACGCCCAGCCGGGCCTGCAACTCCAGCCCCCGGACGAAGACCTTGCGGATACGGGGCGAGGGGGCAGTCATGCAGGGGTGTCGGCGTCCGTTCGGTCTGGATGGCGACGTAGCACCAAGGGCGCCGCGCGCCTATTCCTCCAGGGCGCCACCTGACGCGGGCGACCACTGCAAATGCTGCCCGCCATCCAGGTGGATGACCTGGCCGGTCATCGAAGAGAGGCCCAGCAGCGCCATCACGGCGGCCGCGATTTCCTCGGGCGAGGTGCCGCGCGCGAGCGGGACCGAGGCGCATTGCCGGTCGAACTGCGCCTGGCTCTGGCGCGGGCTGGGCAGGGCCGGGCCCGGGCCGATGCCGTTCACCCGGATGCGGGGGGCGAGGGCGAGGGCCATCTGCTGCGTCAGCGCCCAGAGCCCCGCCTTGGAGACGGTGTAGCTCACGAAATGCGGCGTCAGCGACATCACCCGCTGGTCCAGCATGTTGATGATGGCGCCATGCGCCGGCGCGGGCAGCGCCGCCGCGAAGTGCCGCATCAGCAGGAAGGGCGCGCGCAGATTGGGCTCGATATGCTGGTCCCAGCTCGCCCGCGTCGCGTCATGCCACTCGTCGCGCTCGAAGGTGCTGGCATTGTTCACGAGCACACCGAGCGGGCCGAGCGCCTCGGTGGCGCGGGCCACGAGCGTCGCCACCTCCGCCTCCCGCATGAGGTCGGCCGGCAGGGCCAAGGCGGCGCGGCCACGCGCGCGGATCTCGGCCGCCAGCGCCTCGGCCTCGGCGACCGAGCTGTTGTAGTGGATCGCGACATCAAAGCCGGCATCGGCCAGCGCCAGGCAGATGGCGCGGCCGAGGCGCTTCGCCCCCCCCGTCACAAGGGCGCGGCGGGGAATGTCCTGGCGGATCGGGAGCAAAGGGGGACCTCGTCTGGGGAGAACAGCGCCTCAACTGAGGGGGGGAAGCGGTTTCGGCAAGAGCATGGCCGCGTAGCCCCCGCGCGGAACACCTGCCAGCGCCTCGGCCACGGCCGGGTCGCAGAGGGCGGCGAGCTCGCCCGCATAGTCGTAGCCGGCGGCACTTCCGGGGAAGCCGCCGGCCATGGCGGGGTGGAAATACAGCTCCGTCACGCCGCCGGGCAGGCGGGGCAGCACGCCCCGCAGCCGCGCCGCACCGAAATGCCCGGACCAGGCGAGGCCCACCACCTGGTCGGGCGCGACCAGGCCCCAGTTCAGCGCGCGCCGCCGCAGCGTGCGGCACCAGGGGCGGAGCGCCCATTCGGCGGTGCGCGGGCTCGTGGCGTCCACCGCGCGCACCAGCGCCCCCGGCTCCCAGGGCAGGCGGATGCAGCGCACCCCGGCGCCGGCCGCCGCCTGCATCAGCGCCGCCGCGATCAGCGGATGCAGGTGGTAATGCTTGTGGGCGTTCACATGATCGCAGGCGAGGCCGGTGGCCATGAAGCGCTCGACCTGCGCCGCCACCTCGGCCGCGAGCTCGGCCTTGGCCACCGGCGAGAGCGCCAGCAGCAGGCCGAGGGCCGCCATGTCGTCCCGGAAGCGGCCGTTCTTCTGCGTCAGCGCCGGGATCTGCGCCGCCGGCAGCACCGGCACGCCGTCGGTCAGCGTGAGGTGCAGGCCCACGGCCAGGCCCGGATTGGCGCGGGCGAGACGCACCCCCTCCTCGAAGCCGGCCTCGCCCACCATCAGGCTGGCCGCCGTCAGCACGCCCTGGCGGTGGGCGCGCTCGATTGCTTCATTGGTCTCGGGCGCGAGGCCGAGGTCATCGGCGGTGAAGATCAGGCGGGTCATGGGGCGCGGCCCGTTTCCACCATCCGGCCATCGGCGCCAAGCCGGTAGTGCTGCGCACCCCAGACCACGCCGCCCCGCAGCAGCCCCGACACCCAGACCGCGGCCGAGAGCAGGTCCCGCGCCGGCAGCCAGGCCCAGCGCCGCCAGCCGCCGGCGACGCCGAGTGCCCGATCCACCCCCCGCGCCAGGGCGAGCCGAGCCGCCAGGATCAGCGCCAGGCCGCCCAGCGTGATCCCACCCGGGGCGACGGCCAGCGCCAGCAGCGCCCAGGCGAGAGGATGGGTCAGCGCCAGCCCGGCATAGCCCGCGGGGTTGAGCATCCGCACCGTCCGCGCCCAACGAACCTCGTGATTCCAGAGTGATATAAGGCTTTGCTCAGACATGACGTGAGCCGGGATAACGGGCGAAACCACCACCTGCAGCCCCGCCGCCCGCACCGCCGCCCCCAGCGCATGGTCATCGGCCAGCAGCGGCAACAGCGGCTCGAACCCCCCGATGCGCGTGAGCGTCGCGCGCGAGAGCGCCATGGTCGCCCCGTAGCAGCCCTTGGCCTGGCCCATCGCCTCGCCCAGCGCCGCATTGGGCAGGAAGTGCCAGTCAATGCCCAACGCCGCCAGGCGCGACCAGGCCGAGCCATCCGCTGGCTCGCCCCGGTAGAGGCAGGTGACGAGGCCCACGCGGGAATCGGCCAGAGGCGCCGTCACCGCCGTCAGCCAATGCGGCGGGCAGCGCATGTCGGCGTCGCTCACCACCAGCGCCCCATGCTGCGCCACGGCGGCGAGGTGGACGAGTTGCGAAACCTTCCGGTTCGCCCCCAGCACCGCCCCGCCCGAGATGATGCGGGACGGCGTGGCGCTCGCCGCCATCGCCGCGCCCGCCACCGGCAGCGCCGCATCCGCCGGATCGGCCGCGCCGAAGACCGCCTCGAAAGCTGCCGCATGGCGCTGGTCCAGGCAGGCGGCGAGGTTCGCCGCCAGGCCAGGCTCGGCGCCATGCAGCGGCTTGAGCAGGCTCGCCGGCAGGGCCGGGCCGTCCGGTGGTGCCGTCGCCGCCAGGCGGCGCAGCGCGCGGCCGGCCAGCAGGGCCTGCGCGGCGCCGGCCAGCGCGATCAACAAGGGCAAGAAGGCGAAATAGAACGTCACTTCCACACTATCGCGCGCTGCGCGGGGGGCGGGTAGAGTGGGGGCGTGAAGCCCATCCTTTCCACGGCCCTTCGCCTGGCCTTCCTGGCCGGCCTGCTGGCCGGTTGCGCCAGCCAGGGTCCCCCCGGCAGCGACCCCTCCGATCCCTTCGAGGCGTCGAACCGCGCCGTGCTGGAATTCAACACCTCGCTGGACGAGAACATCATCCGCCCCGCGGCCGAGGCCTATCGCGACACGGTGCCGGCCCCCATGCGCACCGCGCTGCGCAACTTCCTGCGCAACCTGAACGAGCCGGTGATCCTCGCCAACAACCTGCTGCAAGGCCGGATGCTGGATGCGGGCCACACGCTGATGCGCTTCTACATCAACTCGACCGCCGGTGGCCTCGGCCTGTTCGACGTCGCCACCGCATCGGGCATCGAGCGGCGGACGGGCGATTTCGGGCAGACGCTGCACAGTTGGGGTGTGCCGGACGGGCCCTTCCTCATGCTGCCGCTCTTCGGCCCGACCACGGTGCGCGACGCGGTGGGCGATGGCGTGGATGCGCTGGCGAGCCCGGTCGGCCTGGTCACCGGCGCCACCACCTCCGCCGCGCTGTCGCAGATGCTGGGCGTGGGCCGCGGCGCGCTGGGCGGCCTCGACCTGCGCGCCGAAAACATCGAGACGCTGGACGCGCTGCGCAGCGAGAGCCTGGACTACTACGCCCGGCTGCGCAGCGTGGTGCGCCAGCGGCGCGACGCCCAGCTCGGCCGCAGCAATGCCGAGGGCGAGGGGCTTTCCACGCTGGATGATCCGGGCGCGGCGCCAGCCGATCCGGCGGCCGCGGCGGCGCCCGCGGGCGTCAGCGTCACCCATCCCATCACGGCGGTCGCGCCCCCACGCTAAAGGGCGCGGCTCAGCCCCAGGAAGATGCCGCGCCGCATTCCGTATTGCGGCGCGCCCACGCCGATGCCCGTGCCGTCGCGGAGCTGGTACACCCGGTCCGCCAGGTTCAGCAGGTCCACCCGTGCGGTCCATGTGCCGCCATCGGGCAGGCTGAATTGCTGCGCCACGCCGAGGTTCACGGTCGCATAGGGCGTCACCGACTGGCTGTTGGCGAAGCCGCGCCGCATGCCGCTGCCATAGACCAGCGTGCCCGAGAGCGTCCCCCCCTCCCAGCCGCGCCAGCTCACGCCGGCCGAGCCGGTGACGAGCTGGTCGTGATCCGTCCGCACGAATTTGCTCTCGACCTGCGCGAGCTCCGCCGCACTCCAGAAATACTGGTTGGAGACGAGGCCGCGCCCGAGCGAGCGCGAGAGGGTTAGGTTCGCGTAGGCGAGCCACGGGCCGTCCCGGTAGCTCGTCGTCAGCTCCACGCCATAGACGCGCCCTTGGCGGTAATTGTAGGGCGAGAAGATATAGGCGCTGCCGAACTGGCCGAGATCCTGCATGTCCTGCACGTCGCGGTAGAAGGCGTCCGCCCCCACCTGCCAATTGGCCGTGACGCGCTGGCGGATGGCGATGTTGTAGTAATTCGCGCGCTCCGGCTTTGGCGCGGACGCGACCGGCACCTCGGGCGCCAGCGTCGTGTTGGCATAGAGCGCGAGTGCGGGCGCCGTCAGCAGCTCCGAGGGTGGCGGCGTGAAATAGCGCGCATAGCCGAGGGAGAGCGTCGTCCCCTCCGCCGCCCGCCAGACGAGGTTGGCGCGCGGGCTCAACTGGCTCGCCTCCACCTGCTGGCGCATCACGTCGAAACGGGCGCCGTAGTTGAAGGTCAGCCGCTCCGAGATCCGCCATTCGTCCTGCAGGTACACGCCATAGAGCTGGCCATGGATGCGCCCGCGCTCCTGGATGGTGTAGGGCGCGTCCAGCGCCACGCCATCCGCGCCGAGCGGCAGCACGGTCGAGTTGCTGACATTCTGCGTGACATCGCGCGAGGCATAGAGCCCCAGGCGGATCGTGTGGTCCGCCGCCACGCGCCAGACGCCATCCACCTGCAGCCCGGCCGACGTGTTGCGCTTGCGCGTCTCGGCCGCCGCGCCGTTGAAGATCATCTCCCCCACCAGGTCGGGCAGGTAGTTCACGGAGGTCTGCCGGACGAAGCCCGCCACCTGCAGGTCCCAGCTGTCGCGGCTGTGCTGCACCGCCAGCACGCCGAAGCTCGAGCGCTGCCATTGCCGCGCGCGCAGCGCTGCACTCTCGAAGAGGTCCTGGCCAAAGGCGGTGAATTGCGGCGGCTGCCCCGGCACATTGGGCACCTGGTAGCGCGACTGGTTGGTGGCGCCGATCAGGCTGAGCCGCGTGAAGTCGTCGAGCTGGTAGCCGAAATTGGCGAGGCCGCGGATCTGCTGCGTGTCGTTGTTGATGGAGTCCCGCGCCGCGGTCGGGTTCTCGAAGCCGCGCTGGCTTTGCAGGTAGTTGCCGGTCAGGAAATACTCGAAGGGGCCGACGCCGCCGCCATAGGCGAGCGAGGGCTGCACCGTGCCGAAGCTGCCGCCATAGACGCCGATGCTGCCGCCCGGATCGGTGATGCCCGAGCGCAGCGTGAGTTCCACGATGCCCGCCGTGCGGTAGCCGAACTGCGCGGGAAGCGCGCCCGTCAGCAGCGAGACGGAGCGCAGCGCGCGCGCGTCGAACATCTGGCCGAAGCCGCTGATGGCTTCCGGCAGGGTCACGCCGTTGATGCGGTATTGCAGGTTGCGGTGGTCGCCGCGCACATGCAGGTCGCCCTGCGCCTCCTGCACCACGCCCGGCGCCTGGAGCAGGATCTGGTTGAGCGAGGCCGCATTGCCCTGCGGCATGCGCTCGATCGTCTCGCGGTCCATCGTGGTCGTGCTGGCGCCGGTGCTGGCGGGGATGCTCTCCCGCGCCGTGACGTGGCGGGCCGAGTTCACCACCACATCCTCGACCTCCCCCTCCACCGCGAGGGCCGCGCGCGGCAATGCCAGCAGCAGCGGGAGCATCAGCGCCAATATGTGCACCACTCTTCACCTCTTCATCGGTAAAGCTGTAGATGTCTTCATAAAAATGAAGAAAATCAACAACTTGCGATAAGGAAGCGGAAGTCGGGCGCGGGCGCAACTTCGGACGATACGTAGGTGCGAAACCCCCGGGGCTGCCTGTGCAGCCCCGGGCGGGCGTCACGCCAGAATCTCGATCACCACCCCATGCGTCTCATCGAGGCGCGCGGTCTCGTGGTCGGTCTCGTTGGTGTCGGTGAGTTCGAGGTTGAGGAAATCCACCGAGGGCGCGGTGAAGAAGGGGCCCGCATGCCAGGTGCCGGCATGCAGCGCCAAGGCCACATCGCCGCCCATCCGGAACACCCGGATCTCCTCGGGCTCCGGCGCATCGCCGGCTTCGGCGAGGCCGATGAACCATTCCTCGCCCTTCATGCTGGCGAGGCACTGCGTGACGCGGCCGTGGCGCGTGATGCCACGGATCAGCAGCGGGCGCTGGCGCAGCCGCATGATGTAGAGCCTCGGCTGGCCCTGCGTCAGGTCCAGCTCGGCATCCTCGGCGCCGAAGGGGCTGCCATCCGCGCTGGGCTCGATCAGCGTGCCATAGGGGGCGATGCTCTCGGGGGTGGCCATCCGGGGCATGGCGCGCAGGATCCTGGGCGTGGTCATGGCGTTCTCCTGTTCAATGCGGGCGCAGCAGCGCGCCCTGGAGGGCAAGGCGCAGCGTGGCGAGCGCGATGGCGCCGATCACCAGCGTGGCGAGGCCGAGCATGCCAAGCCCGATCCACCAGGGTGCCACCTTGATGGTGGCCGCGGTGAAGGCGGCCAGCGGGAAGGTGAGGCCCCAGTAGCCGAGCGTGAAGCCCGCCCCCAGCATGTACCGCAGCACGATGACCAGCAGCGCGAAGGTGAAGGCGGCCAGCCCATAGAGTGCCAGGAAGGCCGGTGCCGGCCCGCCCAGCGCGTTCAGGGCCAGCGCCCCCACGGCACTCGGCGCGAGAAGGATGGCGAGCGAGGGCCGCAGCGGCGGCGGCAGAGGCGCCTCGAACAGCCGCCCCAGCAGCAAGGGTTGCACGGCCAGCCACAGCAGCATGCCCACGCCGAAGAGCATCCAGCCCAGCATGGGCAGGCCGAGGGGCGCGCAGAAGATCGGCGCCAGCACATTGCCGACCAGCGGGATCATCAAGGGCGGGACCAGCATGGCGTTGCTGCCCTCGCCCCGCAGCACCCGGGCCAGCAGCGCAAGCCCGATCGCGAGGTGCAGCGTGATGGCCAGCAGCAGCAGGCCGCGCGCGAAGCCCGGCAGATAGGGCGTCAGCGCCGCCGCGGTGAGCATCATGCCGATGGAAGCCGCGCCTGCGAAGCCGCAGCGCATCGGGTTGCGCCAATCGGCCAGCGCCGCGCCGGGGTGCCGCGCCGCGCGCAGCAGATGCGCGCCGAGGATGAGGATCCAGGCCAGCACCATCAGGGCCAGGACCACCTCGCTCACCGGGAGGGACCACGCCTCCCGCCAGGCAAGGCCGAGGCCACCCAGGCCCAGCGGCACCGCCAGCAAGGGCAGCGGCAGATGCGCGAGGCTCGGCTGATCAGTCAAAGCGGCTGGTATCCACCGTGACGCCGTGATCCAGCGGCCCATTCCCGGCGCCGAGCCCCGGTGCGCGCAGGATGGCGGCGCGCACATAGGCGCGCGCGCGGCGCACGGCCGGCTCCAGCGCCAGGCCGCGCGCCAGCCCGGCGGCGACGGCGGAAGCGAGCGTGCAGCCCGTGCCATGGGTGTGGCGCGTCACGATCCGGCGGTCCTCGTAGCGATGTACCGCCTCGCGTGTCACCAGCAGGTCCACCAGCGCGTCGCCCTCCATGTGGCCGCCCTTCAGCAGCACGGCCCGCGCGCCCATGCCGAGCAGGGCCTGCGCCGCCGCGCGCATGTCGCCCTCATCGGTGATGGAGAGCCCGGTCAGCGCCTCGGCCTCGGGGATGTTGGGCGTGATGACGACGGCGATGGGCAGCAGCCGCGCCCGCAGCGTGTCCACCGCGTCATCGGCCAGGAGGCGGCTGCCGGCGGTCGCGACCATTACGGGGTCCGCGACCAGGGGCAGATCCGGGGCGAGTGCGGCGATCTCGTCGCACACGGCCTCGATCGTCGCCACATCGTGCAGCATGCCGGTCTTGATGGCGTCGGCGCCCAGATCCTCCAGCACGGAGCGCATCTGCAGCCGGATGAAGTCGGGCGCCACGCCGACCACGCCCTGCACGCCCAACGTGTTCTGCGCGGTGAGTGCGGTGATCGCCGTCATGGCGAAGCCGCCGAGTGCCGTCACCGCCTTGATGTCGGCCTGGATGCCGGCGCCGCCGCCCGAATCCGAGCCGGCGCAGATGAGGACGCGGCCCCTCACGTGCCGAGCTTCGCGCGGATCACGCCGCAGAGCGCATCCATGGACTGGTTCAGCAGGTCCTCTTCCTCCGCCTCGACCATCACGCGGATCACGGGCTCGGTCCCGCTCGCGCGGATCAGCACGCGGCCGCGCGAGCCGAGCCGCGCTTCCTCGGCCGCGATCGCCTCCTGCACGGCCGGGTCCTTCAGCGGGGTCGTGCCGGAGAAGCGGATGTTCACCAGCTTCTGCGGCAGCGTCGTGAAGCGCCGGCACACCTCGCTCGCGGGGCGCTTCTCCTCCACCAGCACAGCCAGCACCTGCAGCGCCGCGACCAGGCCATCCCCCGTCGTGCCGAAATCGCTGATGATCATGTGGCCCGATTGCTCGCCGCCCAGATTGCAGCCGAGCTCGCGCATGCGCTCACCCACGTAGCGGTCGCCCACATTGGTCCGGTGCAGCGCGATGTCGCGCGAGGTGAGGAAGCGTTCGAGTCCCATGTTGCTCATCACGGTCGCGACCAGGCCGCCTCCCTTGAGCTTGCCCTCGCGCGCCCAGGAATCCGCGATGACGGCGAGGATCTGGTCGCCATCAATGACGGTGCCGAGTTCATCCACCAGCACCACGCGATCCGCGTCGCCATCCAGCGCGATGCCGAGGTCGGCCCGGCGCTCGCGCACCAGTTCAGCCAGTTGCGCCGGCGCCGTGGAGCCCACGCCGCGGTTGATGTTGAAGCCATCCGGCGCCACGCCCACGCTTACCACCTCGGCGCCCAGCTCCCACAACACGGTGGGAGCGACCTTGTAGGCCGCGCCATGCGCGCAATCCACGACGAGGCGCAGCCCCTCCAGCGTCAATCCGCGCGGGAAGCTCTGCTTCGCCGCCTCGATGTAGCGGCCGGGCGCGTCATCCAGGCGGGAGGCGCGGCCGAGCTTGGCCGGCGAGACGAGGGCGGAGCTGAGATCACCCGCCATCAGCGCCTCGATATCGGCCTCCTGCTCGTCGGAGAGCTTGAGTCCGTCCGGGCCGAACAGCTTGATGCCATTGTCCTCATGCGGGTTGTGCGAGGCGGAGATCATCACGCCGAGATCGGCGCGGAGCGAGCGCGTCATCAGCGCGATGGCGGGCGTGGGCAGCGGCCCCACCAGCACCACGTCAATGCCGGCCGAGACGAAGCCGGCCGTCAGCGCCGGCTCCAGCATGTAGCCGGAGAGGCGCGTGTCCTTGCCGATGACGACGCGGTGGCGATGCGTGCCCCGGTTGAAATACTTGCCCGCCGCCTGGCCCAGGCGCAGCGCGGTGCCCGCATCCATGGGCGCCTTGTTCGCGGTGCCGCGAATGCCATCCGTGCCGAAGAGCTTCTTTCGGGGCGGGGTTGCGGTGATGTCCTGGCTCATGCGGGGTGCCTTGCGGGTGCTCACGGGGCTGGTGCTCATGGGGCGATTGCTACTGCCGTGCCCGGATGGACACAATGACGGCGGCGCGCGAGCCTTGCCCCATGAGCACCGCCCGCACCCGCGCCCAGCAATTCTGCGCCCGCTTCGGCCTGCGCGCCCCGATCCTCCAGGCGCCCATGGCCAGCGCCTCGCCGGTGGCGCTGGGCGTCGCTGTGGCCAATGGCGGGGGGATGGGCGGCCTCGGCGCGCTGCAGATGAGCCCGGCCGAGATCGCCGGCTGGGCCGAGGGCTTCCGCGCCGGCAGCAACGGCGCCTTCCAGGTGAACCTCTGGGCGCCCGACCCGCCGCCGGCGCGCGACGCCGCGCGGGAGGATGCGGCGCGGGCCGCGCTGGCCCAGCTCGGCCCCGAGCCGCCGCCGCTCGGCGATGGCCCCTTCCTGCCGGATTTCGCGGCGCAGTGCGCGGCGGTGCTGGAAGCGCGGCCGCCGGTCGTCTCCACCATCATGGGCCTCTGGGAGCCCGATTTCGTGGCGGAGCTGAAGGCGCGCGGCATCCTCTGGATCTGCAACGCGACCACGCTCGCCGAAGCCCGCGCGGCCGAGGCTGCGGGGGCGGATGCCGTCATCGCCCAGGGCGCCGAGGCGGGCGGGCATCGCGGCTCCTTCTCGCCGGAAGCGGCCGAGGCGCAGCTCATCGGCCTTTTCGCCCTGGTGCCGCGCCTGGCCGATGCGCTTTCGGTTCCCGTCATTGCGGCGGGCGGCATCATGGATGGGCGGGGCATCGCGGCCGCGCTGACGCTGGGCGCGAGTGCCGTGCAGCTCGGCACCGCCTATCTGCGCTGCCCGGAGACGGCGCTCGCCCCCGCCTGGGCCGAGGGGCTGGCCGCCGCCGCGCCGGAGGACACGGTGCTGACCCGCGCCTTCTCGGGCCGCCTCGCGCGCGGCCTCGCCAATGACGCGACCCGCGCCTTCGAGGCGGTGGCGCCGGCGCCGTACCCGCTGCAACGCGTGCTCACCACGCCGATGCGGGCGGAGGCCGGAAAGGCCAATGACCTGTCCCGCATGCAGGCCTGGGCCGGGCAGGGGGCCGCTATGGCCCGCGCGGAGCCGGCCGCCGAGCTGACGCGGCGGCTCTGGGCGGAGGCGGAGGCGCTGTTGCCCTGAGGCTGGCTCACGGCAGGGCGAGCCGGACTGAGCGCGGCATGCGGGGCCGCCCGCCCGCCAGCGTGAGCAGGTTGCGCAGCGTCTTTCCCCAATCGAGGATGAAGCGGCGGAAATGGCCCGGGGCCGGGTTTTCGAATTCGCGGCGGAACACCGCCGTGAGGCTTTTGGACAAATCCGGATCGGCCACCATCCAGGAAGGCCCTGGCAGGGCTTCGGGAAGGCCCAATCGTCGCGCCAGCACAATGATGCCGAGACCGCGCAGCCGGGCGGCGCGGCGGGCACCCCGGAAGATGACCCGGCGCAGCTGCTGGAGCGGATGGCGGGGCCCGAGCTGCTTCAGCGCGATGAGCAGGTTTTCCCAGAGGCCCGCATGCGTCAGCCGCCGGAAATGCCGCGCCACGGTGCCGGCCGGGCCGTAATGCTCCGGCAATTCCCGCCAGGGCGCGTCGGTGGAAAGCAGGAACAGGATGGCGTCCATCCGCTGGCGCAGATCGCCCATCGGCCGGCCCGCCGGGTGGTCCTTCACGACGTAGGGGCGGAGCGCGTCCCATTGGCGGTCGGAGAGGGCGGTGAAGGGAATGCGCTGTTTCATCCAGAGAAATTAGTCCTACTTTCCCATGAAATTCAAGCGCAATCTCTCTGACAGTTGAGGGGGCGCGGGGGAACGCGTTCCCCCGCTTTTCTTCAGATCTTCAGCACAAAGCTTTCGCCAAACCCTGGCACCCGAAAATCCTGCGCCCCCCGCGCCGCCATCAGCCGGCGCGTCGGTTCGTCCATAGCTTCCTGCGTCAGCTTGAAGGTCCCGAAATGCATGCCGATCGCCGTCCGCGCGCGCAGTTGCGCCTGGGCTTCCACCGCCTGTTCCGGCGTGATGTGGACGGCCTGCATGAACCAGGTCGGCTCATAGGCGCCGATCGGGATGAGCCCCACGCCGAAGCCCCCGAAGTGGCGGCCGACCACGTCGAGGTGCCCGCCCGCCGCCGTGTCGCCCACGAAGAGGAAACGCCCGTCGGCGGCGGCTTCCACGGCGAAGCCACCCCAGAGCGCGCGCGCCCGGTCGCGGATGCCGCGCGCCGAGAAATGCCGCATCGGCACATAGGTGGCGCGGTGCCCGCCGGGCAGCGGCGCGGCCTCGCCCCAGTTGAGTTCCACGGCGCCGGGGATGCCGGCCTTGGCCAGGAACTCGCCGTGGCCGAGGCCGGTCAGCAGGCGCGGCTGCCAGCGCGCATGGATCGCGCGCAGGCTTGGCAGGTCCATATGGTCATAATGGCCGTGGCTCACGAGCACGGCGTCAATCCGGGGCAGGTCGTCGAGGGCCAGGGCAGGGGGCCGCACCCGCTTCGGCCCCCACCAGGAGAGTGGGCTGCACCGCTCGGAGAAGATCGGGTCCGTCAGGATTGTCGTCCCATCGGCCAGGCGGATCAGGAAGCTCGCATGGCCGATGAAGGTGAAGCTGGCATGGCCCGCCGGCACCTGGGCGGGCGGCGGCGGCTGGGGCGGGTTGGTCAGGCCCGGCGGCCAGGGCGTGCCCTTGCCCTCCAGCAGCATGCGCGCCACGCGCGGCAGCGCCTGGCCGGCCGGGCCGCCATCGGGGTTGCGGAAGCGGCCCTTCGCGTCGCGCGTCGCGGGCGCGAGACTCACCACATGCTCGTCTTGGCGCGCTCGGGCCATTCGGCGTCATAGGTGGCGCCACCCACCTCGCCCGCCGTCATCGCGGCCAGGATCTGGCCGGGCGTGGGCAGGTTCGGCACCGCATGCGGCTCCCAGAGCTTCGCGCGGATCAGCGCGCGGGCGCATTGGAAATAGATGGTCTCGATCGTGATGATGGCGATGCTGCGCGGCAGCCTGCCCTCCATCTCGAAGGATTGGCGCAGCGCCTCATCCGCCGTGATCCGTGCCGTGCCGTTGATCCTGAGCGCATTGCCCGAGCCCGGGATGAGAAACATCAGCGCCACCCGCGGGTCGCGGATGATGTTGCGCAGGCTATCGATCCGGTCGTTGCCGCGCCTGTCGGGCAAAGCGAGCGTCCGCTCATCCAGGATCCGCACCAGCTGCCCCGGCGCATCCCCGCGCGGCGAGCAATCGGCCCCCTCCGGCCCCACGGTCGCCAGAGCCAGGAAGGGTGCGGCCTCGATGATCCGGCGGTATTCGGGTGTGACGCGCGGCGCTTCCTTGCGCGTGGAGGCCGCACCAGGCACGCCATAGAGCGCGTGCAGCTCCTCCAGCGTCTCAATCATCCTCGGCATGCTCGCCTCCACCCGCCTGGGATGCGATAGGCCCTCCGCCGCGCGCGAGGTCAAGCGGTCAGGACGAGATCCAGATAGTCGCCATGAACCCAGCCGCGGAGCCCTATTTCCAGCCCGGGCGCCGGCGTGGGCACGGCTGTCACCTCTACAAAATGCCAGGTCCCTTCCACGCGCAGGGATTGGACCTCGGTGCCGCGCGGCAGCGTGCCGGGCGGCTCAACCTTCTCTGCCGTCCCGGCCGGCCCACCACGCAGGTTGAGGCGCGTGGCCGCAACGACATAGCGCGGCGGAGGCGCGGGATCACCGCCCTGTCCGAGCAGGTCCTTGAAGCTATGCTGCGGAAAGGCCGGCCCGGGATCGGTCTTCCAGCCGCGGGTGTCGATCTCCTCATGCGTGACGATAGCCACGATGTCGTAGGTCGCAACGATGGCCGCGACGATGGCGAGGCCCGTCTTGATCTGCGCGGGCGGGAAGAGGGGCCAGGCGAAACTGCCTGAGCCCACGATCGGGTGGGGCGCCTCGAGAAATCCACCGCGCGCCTCCAGCTCCTCGGTCGTCTTCGGGGTCTTGTAATAGTCGAGCCATTTGCCGGGGCCGTTCGGCTTGAGCCATCCCGGGTTGACGAACTCGAGCCCGATCGAATGGCTGTTGAGGTCTGTCACGGAGCCGAAGCGCGAGGGTCCGGCATGCCAGGCGCGTCGGTTGAAGGGGGCGATCTGCCAAGCTGTCCCATCCACATCAATCACGACATGGGCGCTGACTTCGCTTTCCGGATGGCCTCCCGCCTTGCCCTGCAGCCAGTTCCGCGACCCCTCGCCACTCCAGCCTGTGGTGTAGTGCGTTACCACGAACCGGGGCGTGATTGTCCCGGGGCTCAGATTGCTGGTCTGGGTGTGGCGGATCTCTTCGATCCAGTGGCTTTTGATCTGCATGACGGCACGTCCCGATGCTGGTTGGCGGAGCTGATCCTGACCCCTCGGGCCGGGGAAGCTTGCGCTTCATGCAGACATTACGTACCGATAAGATTGACTGGCAAATAATAGTTTAAAATTATGTTTTCATGGCAGGGCGCGGGCGCGCCTCAAGCCTTCACCCCCAGCCGCCCGGCCATCTCCTGGATGAACTGCCAGGCCACGCGCCCCGAGCGCCCGCCCCGCGTGACCGACCATTCGACGGCCGCCGCATGCAGCTCCTCCTGCGTGATCGGCAGGTTCATGGCGCCGGCATAGCCGTCAATCATCGCGAAGAAGGTGTCCTGGTCGCAATTGTGGAAGCCAACCCAAAGGCCGAAGCGGTCCGACAGCGAGACCTTCTCCTCCACCGCCTCGCCCGGATTGATGGCGGTGCTGCGCTCATTCTCGATCATGTCGCGGGGCATGAGGTGGCGGCGGTTGGAGGTGGCGTAGAACAACACGTTGGAAGGCCGCCCCTCGATCCCGCCATCGAGGACGGATTTCAGCGCCTTGTAGTCCGCATCCTCCTTCTCGAAGGAGAGGTCGTCGCAGAAGACCAGCGCCCGGCGTTCCTGCGCGCGCAGATGGGTCAGCAGGTCCGGCAGCGTGCGGATATCCTCGCGATGGATCTCGATCAGCGCCAGGCTGTCCGGGTAAATCCGGTTCGCCTCGGCATGGGCGGCCTTGACCAGGGAGGATTTCCCCATGCCCCTGGCGCCCCAGAGCATGGCGTTGTTGGCCGGCAGGCCGCGCGCGAAGCGCAGCGTGTTCTCCAAGATGATCTCCTTCTGACGGGCCACGCCCTGCAGCAGGATGATGTCCACCCGGCTCACCCTCGGCACGGGGGTCAGCTCGTTGCGCGCGGGGTGCCAGACGAAGGCATCGGCCCCCTCCAGGCTGGGCGGCGGGGCCGGCGGCGGGGCCAAGCGTTCCAGGGCGGTGGCGATGCGGGCGAGGAGTTCGTTGTCCATGGAAGGGCTTCAAGCGCCGGATCGCAGTTGACGCAAGCCTTCGGGCAGTTCATCTGCCCAGCATCCTTTTCCCCATTGCGAGGACCAATGCTCATCTCCCCCGCCTATGCCCAGGACGCCGCCGGCGCGGGCGCGATCGTCATGCAGCTCCTGCCGCTGCTGCTGATCTTCGTCGTCTTCTACTTCCTGCTGATCCGCCCCCAGCAGAAGAAGATGAAGGAGCACAAGGCCATGCTGACCAGCCTGAAGCGCGGCGACCGCGTGATCACGGCGGGCGGCATTCTCGGCGAAATCAAGTCGGTCAAGGAGAATTCCGACGAGGTCGAGATCGAGATCGCGCCGAATGTGCGCGTGACGGTCGTGCGCGGCACCATCGGCAGCGTGATCCGGCCCGAAGCCGCCAACGACGCCAAGAGCTGAGACCATGCGGTTGCGGTTCGTCGAGACGCCGCAGCTGATCATCGCCGTGGAGGAGCACGGGCCGGAGGACGGCCCCGCAGTGATCCTGCTCCACGGCTTTCCCTATGCGGCGCGCTGCTATGATGGCGTCGTGCCGTATCTCGCGGGCCATCGCGTGCTGGTCCCGCATCTGCGCGGCTATGGGCAGAGCTGGCTGCGCCCCGGCGTGCCGCGCTCCGGCGCGCAGGGGGCGCTGGGGGCCGATCTGCTGGCGCTGATGGATGCGCTGGCCATCCCCTCCGCGATCCTCGCCGGCTATGACTGGGGCGGGCGCGCCGCCTGCGTGGTGGCCGCCCTCTATCCCGAGCGCTGCGCCGGCCTTGTCACCGGCACCGGCTACAACATCCAGGACATCGCCCGCGCGAACGAGCCGCAGCCGCCGGATCGCGAGGCGCGGCACTGGTACCAATACTACTTCCACAGCGAGCGCGGCGCCCGCGGCCTGGCCCAGAACCGCGCCGAGCTTTGCCGCCTGCTCTGGCAGCTCTGGTCGCCGGATTGGCGCTTCACCGAGGCCGAATTCGCCGAGAGCGCCGCCCATTTCGACAATCCGGATTTCGTGGAGGTGGTGCTGCATTCCTACCGCCACCGCTTCGGCCTGGTAGCCGGCGACGCCGCGCATGAAGATTTGGAGGCACGGCTGGCGCAACTGCCGCCCATCACCGTGCCCACGATTGACCTGCACGGACTGGCGGACGGCGTGAACCCGCCCGGCCCCAGCGCTTCGCCCCGCTTCACCGGGCGCTTCGAGCGGCGACTCCTGCCCGGCATCGGCCACAATCCGCCGCAGGAAGCGCCTGAGGCCTTCGCCCAGGCCCTGCTCGATCTCAGCGCATGAAAAAGGGCGCGGCCCTCGCGGACCGCGCCCCTTTCACGGAAGCTGCGAGAGCTTAGGCCGTCTGGCCCGAGCTGAGGCCGCCCTTGTCCATCAGGCTTTCCACCACGGACCAATCCACCAGCTTGTGCAGGAAGTTGTCCAGGTAGTTCGGGCGGACGTTGCGGAAGTCGAGGTAGTAGGCGTGCTCCCACACATCCACGCCGAGGATCGGCGTGCCCTCGCCGGTGGCGACGGGGTTGGAGCCGTTCGGCGTCTTCGTCACCTTCAGCTTGCCGTCGGCACCCACCATCAGCCAGGCCCAGCCCGAGCCGAACTGGGTCACACCGGCCTGCTTGAAGGCCTCCTTGAAGGCGGCGAGGCCACCGAGGTCAGAGTCGATCTTGGCGGCGAGCTTGGCCGGCAGCTTGTCGCCACCGCCATTGGGGGACATCACCTGCCAGAAGAGCAGGTGGTTCCAGTGCTGGCCGGCCTGGTTCAGGACGGGCAGGCCATCGGCGCCGGCCTTGCCGGCCTCGGCCACGATGGTCTCCAGCGACTTGCCGGCCAGGCCCTTGCTCTCGATCAGGCCGTTCAGCGCCGTCACATAGGCATTGTGGTGCTTGCCGTGATGCAGCTCCAGCGTTTCCTGGCACATGCCCTGGGCGGCAAGGGCAGAGGTGGCGTAGGGGAGCGGGGGAAGGCTGAAGGCCATGGCGTTTCTCCGAGAAAGGGAAGCAGTGGCTGGGAGCTAAGCAGCCAGGGGCCCAGCGTCAACCGCAACCCTGTGCTTTCCCGGAGAGATCAGACGGCCCGGATGCGCGCGACGAAGCTGCCCACCTCCCGCTTCAACTCGTCCGCCTCGCGCGAAAGCCCGCCCGCCGCGGTCAGCAGATGGCCCGCCGCCGCCCCGGTCTCGCCCGAGGCCTCGCTCACGCCGGAGATGTTGCTCACCACCTCCTGCGTGCCGGCGGCGACGCTTTGCACGCTGCGCGCGATCTCCCGCGTGGCCGCCCCCTGCTGATCCACGGCCGACGCGATGCCGGCCGCGATGTGGTTCATCTCGCCGATGGTCTGGCCGATGGCATGAATCGCGGTGACCGAGGCCGCCGTCGCCGCCTGCATCTCCTGCACCTTCGTGCCGATCTCCTCGGTCGCCTTGGCGGTCTGCGCGGCGAGCGCCTTCACCTCGCTCGCCACCACGGCGAAGCCCTTGCCCGCATCGCCCGCCCGCGCCGCCTCGATCGTCGCATTGAGCGCGAGGAGGTTGGTGCGCGCCGCGATATCGTTGATGAGCCGCACCACCTCGCCGATTTCCTGCGCGGCGGAGCTGAGGCCCTGGACCCGCCCATTCGTGTCCTCGGCCTGTTCCACGGCGCGGCGGGCGATGTCGTTGCTGGCGGCGACCTGGCGGGCGATTTCGCCCACGGTGGCGGCCAGCTCCTCGCTGGCGGCGGCGACGGTCTGGACGTTGGCGGCGGCCTCCTCGGTCGCGTCGCGCACGATGCCGGCCTGGCCGGTGGTCCGCTCGGCGATGCGCGTCAGGGATTGCGCCGAGGCCTCCATCTCGACCGAGGCGGCGGCCACATTGTCCACTACGCCGCCGATGCTGGCCTGGAAGGCGTCGGCCATCTGGTTCATGGCGGCCTGCTTCTCCACGCGGGCGCTGGCGGCCTGGCGCTCGGCCTCCTCCTCCAGGCGGCGCACCGCGAGTGCGTTTTCCTTGAAGACCTGCACGGCGGCGGACATGGCGCCGATCTCGTCCCGCCGGCCCTGGGCCGGGATCTCGGTCTCGAGGCGGCCCTGCGCCAGCTCGCTCATCGCCGCGGTCATGGCGTTGATCGGCCGCGCGATGCCGCGGGCGATCAGCAGCCCGATGACGAGGGTGGCGAGGAAGGCCGCGAGCGAGAAGCCCAGCAGCCGCAACATCCCCGCGCGGGCGGCGGCGACGACGGCGGTCCGGTCCAGGATCAGCTCGGCCACGGCCACGGGGCGGCCGGCATGGTCCAGCAGCGGGATGGCGAAGGCGGCCACATGCTGATCCCCCGACGCGGAGGTCACGGGCGGCGTGGGGCCGGTGAGCGCCTGGCGCAGCGCGCCCTCCCCAAGCTGGCCCTGGCCCGCAGTGCCGGAAACGCGCGCCATTCGGCCCTCGCGCTCGGCATGGACGATGAGGTCGGCATTCACCGAACCCTTGATGCGCCGCAGGAACTCATCATTCGCGAGCGACTGGCCGAAGGCCGCGCCGATCACCCGCCCCTCAAGCTTGACGGGCACCGCCGAGGCAAAGACCAGCCCCTGCGCCGCGACGGTCACGCCGCGCGCGGTCCGGCCGGAGAGGGCCGCCATTACGTCACCGCGCCGCTGGGAGATGTCCTCCGGCGCGGCCATCGTGCCGTGGGCGCGGAATTGCAGCAGGCCGGGCGGGGTGGCCACGCCGAAGGTGGAGATCTGCCGCTCGGCCAGCAGCGCGCGATAGACCGGGCCCACGATGGCGCCCATCGCGGCGCGATCCGTGTCGCGCACCGCCTGGACCAGCCGGGCATCCGCCGCGAGGCCAAGCCCGAGGCTTTCCAGCCGCAGCAGCTCCGCATCGAGGCTGGAGCGCGTGGCGGCCACGACCCGCGCGGCCGCCGTCTCCAGCGCCTGTGCCTCCTGCTGGCTCTTCTGGAGCATGGCGAGGCCGGTGATGCCGGCCGCGATCAGGGCGGCGATCGCCGCGAAGGCCAGGATCAGGCGGGAACGGATGGAATGAAGTCGCTGCATGCGGGGATCTCCTTGCCGCCAGCATGCGCGGGCATCCTTGACGTTCCCTGAATGCCGCGTGGCAGCGCTTGCATGCCGCCCGGCTTCGCGCCATGGACGCAGCCGTGCCCGACCTCTCCGCCTGTGGCGCCATCGCCCGCCGCCACGACCCGGACCGCTTCCTCTGCGCGCTCTTCGCGCCGCCGGAGAAGCGCGAGGCGCTCTTCACCCTCATCGCCTTCAACCATGAGCTGGCCCGCGCGCGGGAGGTGGCGAGCAACCCGCTGCTCGCGCTGATCCGCCTGACCTGGTGGCGCGAGGCGGTGGAGCAGGCGGCCGAAGGCGCCGCCCCCCGCCAGCACGAGGTGGCAGCACCCCTGCATGCCGCGATCCGGGCCGGTGCGCTGGACGCGCCGAGCCTCATCGCCATGGCCGAGGCGCGGGAGATGGAAGCGGAGGAGGAGGGCATCGCGAGCGAGGCCGCACTGCATGCCTATCTGCGTGGTACGGCGGGCGGCTTCGCGGTCGCCGCCGGGCGCCTGCTGCGGGCGCCTGTGGCCTTGTTGCCCGCGCTGCAGCAGGCCGGGCTGCTCTATGGCCTGGCCGGGCTGCTGCGCGCCGTGCCGGCGCTCGCCGCGCAGGGGCGCTGCCTGTTGCCGGTGGACCTCGTGGGGCCCGAGTCCGTCATCGAGGACCCGGCACGGGCCGCGCCCATCATCGCGCGCCTTGCGGCCTCCGCACCCGCCGCCCTGCCGCTGGCCGGCCTGCCGCGCGAGGCGCGGGCCGCGGCGCTGCCCCTGGTGCTGGCCCGGCGGGACCTCGCGCGCCTGGCCAAGGGCCGCCCGGTGCGGCGCGGCGTGATGGACCGCCTCGCCGTCATCATCGCGGCGCAACGGAGGCCCCGCTAACGAATTGATGCCATATTCCGGGAGCAAACCGGCACCCTCAGATCGGAACACCCATGGCACGCTATCTTGTCTCCGGCGGCGCCGGCTATGTCGGCAGCCATCTCGTCCTCACCCTCCTCGACGCCGGGCATGAGGTGGTGGTGGTGGATGACCTCTCCACCGGCCACCGCGGCGCCGTCGCCCCCGGCGCCACCTTCATCCAGGCCAATCTCGGCGAGCGCCGCCGGCTGGACGACATCTTCGCCGCCTGGAAGTTCGACGCCGTCTTTCACCTGGCCGCCCTTTCGCTGGTGGGCGAGAGCATGCAGCAGCCTTTGCGCTATTGCCGCGAGAACCTCGCCAACAGCGTGAACCTGGCGGAAGCCGCGGTGAAGGGCGGCTGCCTGAAATACGTCCTCTCCTCCACCGCCGCTGTCTTCGGCGTGCCGAAATCCGTGCCCATCACGGAGGAGGCGGAGACCGCGCCGGTGAACCCCTATGGCCTCTCCAAGCTGATGATGGAGCAGGCGCTGGCCTGGGCCGAGAGCGCGCATGGCCTGCGCTCCGCCTCGCTCCGCTACTTCAACGCGGCCGGCGCGGACCCGCTCGGCCGCGCGGGCGAGGACCACGACCCCGAGACGCATCTGATCCCGCGCGCCATCACGGCGACGCTGGGTTACGCGCCGCCGCTGCACGTCTTCGGCACGGATTACGACACGCCCGATGGCACGGCCGTGCGCGACTATGTGCATGTGATGGACCTGGCGGCGGCGCATATCGCGGTGCTGCCGCGGCTCGACCAGGGCTCGGTGCGCTACAACCTCGGCAATGGCGCGGGGCATTCGGTGCGTGAGGTGATGGCCGCCGTCGAGCGCGTCTCGGGCCGCCGCGTGCCGCATGAGAACGGCCCCCGCCGCGCGGGTGACCCGCCGGCGCTGGTCGCTTCCTCCGCCCTCATCCGCGCCGAGACCGGCTGGCAGCCCCGGCACGCCTCGCTGGACGAGATCGTGCGGACGGCCTGGAACTGGCACGCGGCGCACCCCCAGGGCTATGGGGCGCGCGAGGCGGCCTGATGGGGGGCGGCCTGAGGGGGCAGCCTGAGACTTACCCGGGATAGACGGGCTTGTAGGCCATGCCACGCACATGGGCCGCGATGTCGGCAGGGCGCGGAATGCCGGCCAGGCCCTGATCAAAGATGTACTCGGCCACGCGCGCGGCGGTGTTCAGCGAGGCGTCGAAGATGTTGCTCGTGGGCGGATAGATCAGCCCGCGCTCGAGATCTGCGGCGGTGACCTGCTCCGCCACCGCCTGGGCCGCGATGATGAACATCCGCTCGGTCACGCGCTTGGCTTCCGTCGCCAGCACCGCCATGCCGATGGCCGGGAAGATGTAGACATTGTTGCCCTGGCCCGGCACCAGCCGCTGGCCATTCACCTCGACGGGCGGGAAGGGGCTGCCACTGGCGAAGACCGCCCGCCCCTCGGACCAGCCATAGGCCTCCTCGGCCGTGCATTCCGAGCGCGAGGTGGGGTTGGAATAGGGGAAGATGATGGGCCGCGGGTTGATCCGCGCCATCGCCTCGATCACCGGCCGGTCGAACAGCTTGGGCACGGTGCTGACGCCGATGATGCCGTTGGGCTTCAGCGCCTCCACCGCATCCACGAAGCGCGCGACGGGCGCGTGGTCATGCACGAAGGGGCGCTGGAAATCGGCGATGTCCGACCGGGAGGAGACCATCAGCCCGTTCACGTCGAACAGCCAGAGCCGCTGCCGCGCCTGCTCGATCGGCAATCCCTCCAGCGCCATCGCCTCGCTGATCAGGGTGGCGATGCCCGTCGCGGCCGAACCGCCGCCCAGGAACAGGAAGCGCTGCTCCGTCAGCTTGCCGCCGCTGATCCGCAGGCCGCCCAGGATGCCGGCGAGCGCCACCGCGGCCGTGCCCTGGATGTCGTCATTGTAGGTGCAGATCTGGTCGCGGTAGCGCGCCAGGATGGGCACCGCGTTGATGTTCGCGAAATCCTCCCATTGCAGGCAGCATTTCGGGAACAGCTCCTGCACGGCTTCGACGAATTCCGCGATGAAGTCGTCGTATTCCGCACCCCGCACCCGTTCCTGCCGCAGGCCGAGATAGAGCGGATCCTCCAGCAGCGCGTGGTTGTTGGTGCCGACATCGAGCGTGATGGGCATGGTGAGCTGCGGCGGCACGCCCGCGCAGGCGGTGTAGAGCGCCAGCTTGCCGATGGGGATGCCCATGCCGCCAATGCCGAGGTCCCCCAGGCCCAGGATGCGCTCGCCATCCGTGACGACGATGAAGCGCACATCGGGCTCCGGCCAGTTGGAGAGGATCTCCTTCAGGCGGCCCTTTGCGGTGATGGGCAGGTACATGCCCCGCGTGGCGCGGAAGACGTGATCGAGCTTCTGGCAGGCCTCGCCCACCGTGGGCGTATAGACGAGCGGCATGAAGCCGGCCGGGTCCGCCATGACGACGGCATAGAACAGCACCTCGTTGCGCGCCTGGAGGTCGCTGAGGAACAGGTATTTCTGCAAATCGCTGTCGAGGATGGCGAGCTGCGCATGCACCCGCGCCACCTGCGTCTCCAGCGTGTCCGGCACGCTGGGCAGCATCCCCTCGATGCCGGCGGCGCGCCGCTGCTCGGCGGTGAAGGCGCTGCCCTGGTTGCGCCGGGGGTCGTGCAGCAAGGCGACGCCGTGGGGGCTGGGTGCAGGCATCATGTCTCTCCACTGGACCGAGCGCCGGCGACTTCCGCCTGGCGCAATGCTTCTGCCGGATCGCCCGTCAGGTCGGCGGTGAGAAAGGCCGGCGTCTCCGGCAGCGCCATGACCAGGCCATCCACATTCATCACCTCGACCCGCAGGCCGTGACCCTGCACGCCCAGCGCATGCCCGCCCCGGCTGCGATCCTCCGACAGCGCATGCAGGTGGTAGCCGGGGATGCTGAAGGTGCGGGAATATTCGGGTGACCAGAAGCCCATCAGCGTGCCGCGGAAACCCCGCGCCGTGAATTCCGCCTGGTGCGCCGTCGCCGTCACCAGATCCATCCCCGGCGCCGCCTTGCAGGCGACGCGGTAATGCAGGTCGAAGACGCCATCCACGCGGATCGCGGCGAAGAGGTTGGGCGAGCGGCGAAGGGCGTCGAGCTGGGCGCAGAGATCATCCCAGCTGGTCACATCGGCCAGGGTTTCCGTCCGGTCCGGCGTGAAGGGCGTGGCGACCCAGTAGGGCGCGGTCGCCTCGTCCGGCGGCTCGATCACGGTGCCGTCGCTCAGCGCCTGGTACACATGGCCGTCCAGCATCAGGCCCTCGCCATCCAGCCCGTCATAGGTGCCCAGGCCGAAATCGCCCATCGTCTTGATTTTGCCGACAGTGACGCAGCCCTGGTACACGCCCTGCACCAGCGCATTGGCGGTGGAGACCTGAAACAGCGTGTGATGGTCGAGGCCGAGGCTCTGCGCCAGCGCGTCCTGCACGATGTGGTCGAAGGTCTCGCCCGTGCGGTGCTGCCGCTGCCGCAGCGCGGCCAGCAGCGATTCCGAGACGTTGACGCCAAGGCGCCGGCTGCGGGGGATCTCGGCCATTCCGGTCAGTCCAGGAAATGCTGCATGACGTCCTGCATCAGGCGCGCGTTGAAGCTGTAGTCCACCGGCACATGGATGAGCACGGGCTTGTCCGCGGCGAAGGCCTTCTCCAGCACCACGGGCAGCTCATCGGCCGCGCGGATGCTGTACCCCTCGCAGCCGAAGGCCTCGGCGAATGTCACCACGTCATAGCCGCCGAGGCCGACGCCCGCGCTCTCGCCGTAATGCGCGACCTCCTGGAACTCCACCATGTCGTAGGAGCGGCTGTCCCAAATGACATGCACGAACTTCGCGCCGACGCGCACGGCGGTTTCCAGCTCGGTCGCGGTGAAGAGGAAGCCGCCATCGCCGGACATGGAGAGCACGCGCTCGCCCGGATGCAGCAGGCTGAGCGCGATGGCCCAGGGGACGGAGACGCCCAGCGTCTGCTGCCCGTTGCTGACCATCACCTGGCGCGCGAAATCGGCCGCGCAGTAGCGGCTGGCCCAGATGTAGTTGGAGCCGACGTCGAAGGCGACATGCGTGCGCGGCGTCATCTGGCGCTGCAGCTCATGCACGAGGCGCAGCGGATGCACCGGGAAATGCGCGAGCCCGCGGCCTTCCGCGATGGTGGCGCGCAGCGCCTGGGCGGCGGCGCGGGCGGCCTCCATATGCGCCTCGGCCACGCGGCCCTGCCAGGCGGCGCCCAGCGCGGCGAGCGAGGCGCCGATATCGCCCAGGATCTCCGCCGCCGGCAGGAAGGCGTTGTCGCGGTCGGCCGGGATGGTGTCCACGCAGAGGATGGGCCGCGGGTTGCCGGCGTTCCACAGCGAGGGGTCGTATTCGATCGGATCGAAGCCGATGGCCAGCACCGCATCGGCGGCGTCCAGCAGGTGGTCCGCCGGCTGGTTGCGGAACAGGCCGATGCGCCCGGCAAAGACCGAGCCGCCCTGGCTCTCCACCCAGGCGCCGGGCCCCTGGAAGGTGGAGGTGAAGGGGATGCCGGTCGCGCGCAGGAAGGCGACCAGGGGCTCGGCCAGGTCGGGCTGGGAGGCCTGCATGCCGAGCAGCGCCACCGGCCGCTGGCTGGCGTTCAGGATGGCGGCCGCCTTCGCGACCTCGGACGGGGCACCCGCGCCTGCCAGGATGCGCCCGGTCCAGTCGGCCCCCGCATCGCCGGGGAAGGGGGCGAGGCCGACATCCTTGGGCAGCGAGACGAAGGCGGCCCCCGGGCGCCCGGATTCAGCCGCGCGGATCGCATTGCCGATGACTTCGCCGAGTTGCGCGGCGGAGGCGACCTCCGCCGCGAATTTCGTGACCGGGCGCATGAGGCTCACGGCGTCGAGCGATTGATGCGTCTTCTTCAGCCGGTCGCCGAGCGCCACCTCGCCGCCGATGGCCAGCACCGCGTCGCCCTCGCTCGTCGCGGTCGCGAGGCCGGTGGTGAGGTTGGTGACGCCCGGCCCCGATGTGGCGATGCAGACGCCGACCCGGCCGGTGACCCGGCCGAAGGCGGCGGCCATGAAGGCCGCGTTCTGCTCATGCCGGCAGACGACGAGCTGGATGCGCGAATGCTTCAGCGCAACGAAGAGGCTGTCTATCTTGGCGCCGGGGATGCCAAAGACGTGGGTGACGCCGTGGTTTTCGAGAATTCGCACGATCGCATGCGAACAGTTGTCGTCGGCATGATCGTGTTCCAAGGCAGGCGTCTTTCCGCATGCTATCGCCCGAAAACATCACCGCGCGTGACAAAGAGGAAGCGTGACGCAATACCGGTTCGCATTGTTTCACATTTCATCCCTTGTTAGGCTCGCCGCACAGGAAAAGGATGGGCGGCGACCATGGAAACCCCGGCGTTGAAACATGTCCCCATCGGCCTGGCCGCGTCGGGTTCGCGCACCGAATTCGACAGCATGGGCGAGGTCGAGATCCCGGCGGACCGCTACTGGGGTGCGCAGACCCAGCGTTCGCTCCAGCACTTCTCGATCGGCGACGACCGCATGCCGAAGCCCGTCTATCGCGCCTATGGCTTCGTCAAGAAGGCCTGCGCCCTGGTGAACCACGCCGCCGGCCGGCTGCCCGACTGGAAGATGGCGGCCATCGTGCAGGCGGCGGATGAAGCTATCCGCGGCGAGCTGGACGACCATTTCCCGCTCTTCGTCTGGCAGACCGGCTCGGGCACGCAGAGCAACATGAACGTGAATGAGGTGCTCTCGAACCGCGCCATCCAGCTGCTCGGCGGCACGCTGGGCAGCCAGAAGCCGGTCGGCCCCAATGACGATGTGAACATGGGCCAGTCCTCCAACGACACCTTCCCGACCGCGATGCACATCGCCGCCGTGGAGGTGATTGACGGCCTGCTGGTGCCGCAACTGGTCAAGCTGGTGGAGACCATCGAGCGCAAGGCCGATGGCTGGATGGATGTCGTCAAGATCGGCCGCACCCATCTGGAGGATGCGGTGCCATTGACGGTCGGGCAGGAATGGCATGGCTGGGCCGGCCAGATCCGCGACGCCATCGCCGAGATCGAGGCGAGCCGTGCGGGGCTGTATCAGCTCGCCGTCGGCGGCACGGCGGTCGGCACCGGGCTGAACGCGCCGCCGGGCTTCTCGGCGGATGTCGCGGCGCGGATCGCGGCCCTCACCGGCAAGCCCTTCGTCACCGCGCCCAACAAATTCGCGGCGCAGGGCTCGCTGGATGCGATGGTGCGCGCGCATGGCGCGCTGCGGAACCTGGCCGTGGCGCTCATGAAGATCGCGAATGACATGCGCTGGCTCGCCTCCGGCCCGCGCTGCGGCTTCGCCGAGCTGGTGCTGCCGAGCAACGAGCCCGGCTCCTCCATCATGCCGGGCAAGGTGAACCCGACGCAGTGCGAGGCGATGGTGATGATCTGCATCCAGGTGATGGGCAATGACACCGCCGTCGCCTTCGCCGGCAGCCAGGGCAATTTCGAGCTGAATGCGATGCGCCCCGTCATCATCAACAACTTCCTGCATTCCGCGCGCATCCTCGCCGATGGCTGCGGCAAGTTCCGCGAGTACTCGGTCGAGGGGACCGAGCTGAACCGCGCGAAGATCCAGGAATATGTGGATGGCAGCGTCATGCTGGTCACGGCGCTCTCGCCCGTCATCGGCTACCAGAACGCGGCGCATATCGCCGAGGATGCGATCGCGCGGAACCTCACGCTGAAGCAGGCGGCGCTCGCCTCGGGCCACGTGGATGAGGCGCTGTTCGACAAGACGGTCCGGCCCATGGACATGGTGGGCCACGGCCTCGCCGGCGCCTGATGGCGGGCGAGGCCCCGCCCATCCAGGATGTGGTGCATGTCTCGCTGCGCCTCGGGCGCCTCATGCTGGCGAATGGCGCGGACACGGCCCATGTGCAGGACGCGGTGCTGGGCCTCGCGCGCCGCTTCGGCTGTGAGGCGCATCTGCTGGTCCATGCCGAAGGCCTGCTGCTGACGATCGAGAATGCCGGCAGCTTCCGCACCAAGATCGGCCAACCGGTCGCGGGCCTCGCTGTCAACATGGACGTGCTGGTGGCGATCGAGCGCCTGCGCGCCAGTGCCGCCGATGTCGCGGAACTCGAACGCCAACTCGACGCCATCGAGCATGCGCCGCATTGCTATCCCGGCTGGCTGGTGGTGCTGGGCGTGGGCGTCACCGCCGCGTCCCTCGCGCGGCTCTTTGGCGGGAGCTGGACGGTCGTGGCCGTGGCCCTGCTGGTCGGCATGGTCACCCAGGCGCTGCGCCAGGGCCTGGCGGGGCGTGGGGTGAACCCGATCGCCGGCGCCGGGCTCGCGGCCTTCGGGGGGGGGGCCACGGGGGCCATCCTGATGCGGGCCTTTCCCGCTGAGTCGCCGACGCTGTGCCTGGTCGCGGCCGGCATGATCCTGGTCCCCGGCGTGCCGCTCATCAACGGCGTGCGGGACACGGTCGGCAATCACATCGGCAATGGCATCGCGCGGTTGCTGTTCGGCACGGTGATGGTCCTCGCCATCGCCTTCGGGCTGTTCCTGGCCGCCGGCATCGCGGGCGATGCGCTGCCGGTCGGCGGGCATTTCCCGGCGCTCCCGCTCGGGCAGGATCTGGTTTTTTCGGCGCTGGCGGGGGCTGGCTATGCGCTGCTGTTCAACGTGCCGCCGCGCCTTGCCTGGGCCTGCTGCCTCTGCGCCCTGCTGGGGCACGGGTCGCGCAGCGCGCTGGTCGGCCTGGGGCTGGACCTGCCGGTGGCGTCCTTCGCGGGCGCCTTGCTGGCGGCCCTGCTCGCCCGGATGGTCGGGCAATATGCGCAGGCACCGGCCGTGACCTTCGCCTTCCCCGGCGTGGTGGCGATGATCCCGGGCTTCTACGCCTTCCAGGCCGGCATTGGTGGGCTCGCGATCATGCAGGCCGGTGCCGCCGCGCCCGTGACATTGCTGGGCGAGACCGCCGGCCTCGCCGTCACCGCCATGCTCGTCACCATCGGCATCGCGATCGGCCTGTGCCTGGCGCTGGCCGCGCCATCATCGGCCCGGCGATAGGGCGCGTCAGCCCGGCTTGGGGGCCTTCGGCGGCGGCATCTGCACGCGGATGGAGAGCTCCTTCAGCCGGATTTCCTCGACCGTCGAGGGCGAGCCCATCATCAGCTCCTCGCCCTGCTGGTTCATCGGGAAGAGGTTCACCTCGCGCAGGTTCGGCTCGTCGGCCAGCAGCATCACGATGCGGTCAATGCCGGCGGCCATGCCGCCGTGCGGCGGCGCGCCGTAGCGGAAGGCGTTGAGCATGCCGCCGAAGCGCTCTTCCACGGCCTCTGGCGGATAGCCCGCGATGCCGAAGGCCTTCACCATGATCTCCGCCTTGTGGTTGCGGATGGCACCCGAGGCCATTTCATAGCCATTGCAGACGACGTCGTACTGGTAGGCGCCGATGGTCAGCGGGTCCTGGGTTTCGAGCGCCGCCATCTCGCCCTGCGGCATCGAGAAGGGGTTGTGGCTGAAATCAACCTGGTTGGTCTCTTCGTTCAGCTCGTAGAAGGGGAAATCGGTGATCCAGCAGAAGCGGAAGCCGGTCTTCTCGGTAAGGCCCAGCTCATTGCCCAGGCGCAGCCGCGTCTGTCCCGCGAACTTCGCTGCATCGGCCTCCTTGCCGGCGGCGAAGAAGACGGCATCGCCCGGCTGCAGGCCGCAGGCCACGCGGATGGCCTCGGCGCGCTCCGCCTCCAGGTTCCGCGCGATCGGCCCCTTCGGGCCCTCGGCGTCGAAGGTGATGTAGCCGAGGCCACCCGCGCCCTCGGCACGCGCCCACTCATTCAGCTTGTCGAAGAAGCTGCGCGGGTTGCCGCCCGCGCCGGGCGCCGGGATGGCGCGGATCACGCCGCCACTCGCCGCGATCTTGGCAAACAGCCCGAAGCCCGAGCCCGCGAAATGCTGGGTCACGTCGCGGATCACCAGCGGATTGCGCAGGTCCGGCTTGTCCGAGCCGTAGTCGAGCATGGCCTTCGCATAGGGAATGCGGATCCAGGGGCCGGTATCCATGGGACGGCCGTCGGCGAAGCGCTCGAAGGTGCCGCGGATGACGGGCTCCATCGTCGTGAACACGTCCTCCTGCGTGACGAAGCTCATCTCGACGTCGAGCTGATAGAACATCAGCGTGCGGTCGGCGCGGCCGGCCTCGTCGCGGAAGCAGGGGGCGATCTGGAAGTAGCGGTCGAAGCCGGCCACCATCGTCAGCTGCTTGTACTGCTGCGGTGCCTGCGGCAGCGCATAGAACTTGCCGGGATGCAGGCGGGCGGGCACCAGGAAGTCGCGCGCGCCCTCGGGCGAGGAGACGGTCAGGATCGGCGTCTGGAACTCGTTGAAGCCGACGGCGATCATGCGCTCGCGGATGTCCTGGATGACCTGCGCGCGCAGGATCATGTTCTTCTGCAGCCGCTCGCGCCGGAGGTCGAGGAAGCGGTAGCGCAGGCGCTGCTCCTCGGGCGCCGGGCTGTCATCGGCCACCTGGAAGGGCAGCACGTCGGCGTTGGACTGGACCACAAGGCAGTCGTCACCGGTCACGCTGAGTTCGATCTGTCCCGTTGGCAAGGCCGGATTGATCGTGGCTTCGGTCCGCAGCTTTACCTTGCCGGTGACGGTGATCACGCTCTCGACCCGGAGATCATCCGAGAGGATCTTGAACATCGCGTCGGCGAGCCCGCTCTCATCGAACACGCATTGCGTGATCCCGTAGTGATCCCGAAGGTCAATGAAGATGAGCGAGCCGTGGCTTCGCTTGCGATGCACCCAGCCGGAGAGGCGGGCGGTCTGCCCGGCGTGTTCGGCGCGAAGCGCGCCGCAGGTGTGGGTGCGGTAGGCGTGCATGATGTCCTGCGATGACAGATTTCCGGCCCGGTAAGGGCCTTCGCCGGGCCCCGCTGTCAAGCCATGCCCTTGCATGGCGGCCCTTCCGGCTGCAAACCGGTTCCATGCCGGACACGTCGCCCCGCCTGATCACCCAAACCGCCGAACTCGCCGCACTCTGCGAACGACTCCGACAGGAGCCCTTCGTGACGGTGGACACCGAGTTCATGCGCGAGCGCACCTATTGGCCCGAGCTCTGCGTCGTGCAGCTCGCCGGCCGCGACGAGGTGGCCGTGGTGGATGCCGAGGCGCCGGGGATGGACCTGGCGCCGCTGGGCGACCTTCTGGCCGACCCCGCCGTGGTGAAGGTGTTTCACGCGGCCCGGCAGGATGTCGAAATCTTCCTGCTGAAATTTGGCGCGGTGCCGATGCCGCTCTTCGACACGCAGGTCGCCGCCATGGTGGCCGGCTTCGGCGACCAGGCGAGCTATGACAGCCTGGTCCGCGCCCTGGCCGGCGCTTCCATCGACAAGGCGCACCGCTTCTCCGACTGGTCGGCCCGCCCGCTTTCCAAGGCGCAGATCGAATATGCGGCGGGCGACGTGACCCACCTGCGCCAGGTCTATCTGCGGCTGCGCGAGAAGCTTCTGGCCGAAGGCCGCCTCGACTGGGTGGCGCAGGAAATGGACGCGCTGCTGCAGCCCTCCACCTACATCACCGAACCCAATGAGGCGTGGGAGCGGCTGAAGCCCAAGACCGGCAACCGCCGCTTCCTGGGCGTGCTGCGCGCCGCCGCCGCCTGGCGCGAGGCCGAGGCGCAGCGCATCAACATCCCGCGCGGCCGCCTCGTGAAGGACGAGACGCTGCTGGAAGTGGCCGCGACGGCACCCGAGACCGCGGACCAGCTGGCCCGCGCGCGGGGGATCTCGGAAGGCTTCGCGCGCGGCAAGTCCGGCGCCTCACTGCTCGCCGCCATCGCCGAGGCGAAGTCCCTGCCGGAAGACCAGCTCCCCATGCCGCTGGAAGCCCGGCGCGGGGCAGGGGCCTCCCCCGCCCTGGTGGCGCTCTTGAAGGTGCTGCTGGCCGCGAGTGCGGAGGCGCATCACGTCGCCCCCAAGCTGCTCGCCGACACCGAGGATCTGGAGCGGCTCGCCAGCGAATCCGAGCCCGACATCCGCGCGCTCAGCGGCTGGCGGCGCGAGGTGTTCGGCGATGATGCGCTGGCGCTGAAGACGGGCAAGCTGGCGCTGGGTGTGGCGGCGCGGCGCGTCCGGTTGATCCGCACCGAATAGGCGAGGGGGGAGTTACCCCGCCCCATAGCCCCCGCCGCCCGGGGTGCGCACCGTGACGCGCGTGCCCTTGTTGAGCGTCTGCTGCATCCGCGTGTTCGCGGGCTTGCCGTCAATCAGCACCTCGCCCAGCGCGCCAGGGCCCCCGCCGAACAGGCCGGGGGCGGGATATTTGATGCGCTCGGTGACGAAGACGGCGGCCATGCCATCCGTCTCGCACTCGATCTCCGTCTCGTGCCCCAGGCCGCCCTGGTGCTTGCCAGTGCCGCCCGAGCCCGCGCGCTGCACCTTGCGGTGGATCATCACCGGCGCCGTGCGCTCCGCCACCTCGACCGGTGTCGCCGAGATGTTGGAGGGCCAGGAGATGCTGTCCGCGCCATCCTGCGCCGCACCCGCACCCGTGCCGCCATTGAAGAAGAGCGTGCCCGCATAGGGCTGGCCCGCCTGGTCGCGGCCGGCCAGGCTCATCATCCAGAGCGGGCTGCCGGGTGCGGCGCGCACCTTGTCGGGCAGCGCCTCGGCCAGCGCGCGGAAGATCAGCACGGGCACGTAGTGGCCGGTGGCGGCGCGGCCGCCGACGGGTGCCGGTTCGCGCGGGTTCAGGATGCAGCCCTCGGGCACCGCGATGTTGATGGGGCGGAAGATGCCCTCATTGCTCGGCAGGTCCGGCAGCAGCATCGCCTTCAGCACGAACCAGGTCATCGCGCGGGTGTAGGTGAAGGGGCAGTTCACCGAGCGCGGCTGCTGCGGGCTGCTGCCGGTGAAATCGGCCAGCAACTGCCCATCTTGCAGCGTGACCTGCACCTGGAGGTGGAAGGGCTGGTCCATCCCATCCGTCTCGATCGCCGCGTGCCAGCTGCCATCTGGCAGGGTGCGCAGCCGCGCGATCATCGCGGCCTCCGAGCGGTCGAAGATCTCGGCCGCGACGGTGGTGAGGTCGGGCAGGGCGTGGTCCACCAGCGTCTGCACCACGCGGTCGCCGATCAGCGTCACGGCCGCGGCCTGGGCCCAGATGTCGCCCTCGGTCTGGTCGGGCGTGCGGATATTGGTGCGCAGCAGCTTGATCAGCGTCGCATCCACGACGCCATCGCGCAGCAGCAGCATGGGCGGGATGTGGAAGCCTTCCTCGAACAGCTCTCGCGCCTCGGTGCTACGCAGCCGGCCGCCGATATCCGGCACATGGCTGGTGGTGGCGCCATAGGCCACGATGCGCCCGCCATGGAAGATGGGCCGCACCAAGCACACGTCGTTCAGGTGCCCCGTGCCGATCCAGGGGTTGTTCGTCACGTAGATGTCCCCCGGCCGCATCCCGGCCTCGGGGATCGCCGCGCGGATCGCGCGCACCGTGTTGGGCAGCGTGCCGATGAAGCTCGGGATGGAGCCGGTGTTCTGCGCGAGCGAGCGTGCCTCGCTATCCGTCAGCACGCAGGCGAAGTCATTCGCCTCGTTGGAGAGCGTCGAGAAGGAGGTGCGGACGATGGCCTTGGCCGCCTCGTCCACCGCCGAGATCAGCCGCGTCCAGACCAGTTCGAGCTTGACGGGATCGAGCTTGCTCATGCGTCCAGCTCCACCAGGATGTTGCCGTTCTCCAGCACGCGGAAGCGCCCCTCCGCGCCGATGACGAGGGTGGAGCCGCTTTCCTCCACCAGGGCCGGGCCGCGGGCGCAGAAGCCGGGCGTGAGGCCGGAGCGGCTGTAGATGTCGGCCATGGCGCTGGTGCCGCCCGAGAGGATCTGCCGCTGGTGCATCTGGGCCGGGCCCTCCCAGCCGCGCTTGGCGGGCGGCAGGGCGAGCGGCCGCGCGGCGCCGCGCAGCACGATGCGCGCATGCACGAGGTCAATCGGCACGGCGGGCGGCGGGCGGCGGAAGCGCTCCTGGTAGGCGGCGGTGAAGGCCTCCGTGACCAGGGCGTGCAGGGCGGCGTCATCGGCAGGCCAGGGGCCGGGGGGCAGCGTCACGGGCATATGCGCGCCCTGGCCCACGCAGCGCGCATCCACGACGCGCGTGGGCGCCGGCGCATCCTCGGCCCATCCGCCGCGCGCCAGCACGGATTTTGCCTCGCCCTCCAGCGCGGCGAAGGCGGCTTCCAGCTCGGCCGCGCGCCAGGCCAGCAGGCGGCGGCCCAGCGTCGCCACCCGGTCCACGCGCGGCGGCGCCGTCAGCAGGCCGAGTGCCGAGGCGACGCCCGCCTCGGGCGGCACGATGACGCGGCGGATGCCGAGCTTGCGCGCGAGGCGATAGCCATGCACAGGGCCGCCGCCGCCGGTGCAGACCAGCGTGAAGCCCGAGGCATCGCGCCCGCGCTCGGCGAGGTGGGTGCGGGCCGCACTCGCCATCGCCTCCGTCACCACGTCATGGATGCCCCAGGCCGCGGCCTCGGGCGTGATGCCGAGCGCATCCGCGAGGCGCGCCATCGCCGCCTGCGCCGCCCGCCGGTCGAGCGGCAGGCGCCCACCGGCGAAGCGCGCGGGGTCGAGATAGCCCAGCAGGAGGTTCGCGTCGGTGACCGTGGGCTCGAGCCCGCCGCGCCCGTAGCAGGCGGGCCCGGGCTCGGAGCCCGCACTGTCCGGCCCGACCTTGAGCAGGCCGATGGCATCCTGCCGCGCGATGCTGCCGCCACCCGCGCCGATCTCCATGAGATCCACGGTGGAGATGCGGATGGGCAGGCCGCTGCCCTCGATGAAGCGCGCCTGGCGCGCCGCCTCGAAGCCGAAGACCACCTCGGGCTCGCCATGCTCGACGACGCTGAGCTTGGCGGTGGTGCCGCCCATGTCGAAGGCGAGGATGCGCGCTTCCTGCCCGCCGGCCAGATAGGCGGCGGCCAGCGCGCCGGCGGCGGGGCCGGATTCCAGCAATTGGACCGGGGCGCGCATCGCCTCTTCCAGATGCGTCATGCCGCCATTGGACAGCGTGAGCAGCAGCGGGGCCGCGATGCCGATGGCGGCGAGCTCGCTGCCCAGCCGCGCGAGATAGCGGCCCGCCATGGGCGCCACATAGGCGTTGGCGCTGGCCGTGCAGCCGCGCTCATATTCGCGCACCTCGCGCACGATGGCGTGCGAGGCGGTGACGGAAAGGCCCGGATGCCGCGCGGCGATGCGCTGGGCCGCCGCCTGCTCATGGGCCGGGTGCAGGTCACTGTGCAGGAAGAGGATGGCGATGGCCTCGGCCCCGGCCGCCACGGCGCGGTCGGCCGCCGCATCCAGCGCATCGAGGTCGAGCGGCAGGACGACCGTGCCATCGGCCTTCACGCGCTCGGGGACTTCAAGGCGGAGGTGGTCGGGCATCAGCGGCGGCGGCGGGCGCAGCGAGAGGTCGAACAGCTCATACCGGCGCTCGCGGCCGATCTTCAGCACGTCGCGGAAGCCCTCGGTGGTGATGAGGGCGGTGAGCGCGCCCTTCCTCTCGATCAGCGCATTGGTGAAGAGCGTCGTCGCATGCACCACGCGGGTGATCTCGCCCGGCTCCACCCCGGCCTCGCCCAGCAGGCGGCGCGTGCCTTCGAGGATGCCCAGCACCGGGTCCGCATGGGTGGTGAGGATCTTGAGGCTGCCCGACCGGGTGAGGGCGGGGTCATGCAATACGAGGTCGGTGAAGGTGCCACCGATATCAATGCCGAGGGAAATGCCGGGGGCTGGGGCAGTCACGTGGGGCGGGTTCCGTCTGGCTCGATGAAAGGGGGGGCATCGGTTTTCCCCGCGGACCGACATTCCGCAGGGTGGAGGCTAGGGCGGGAGAGGCGTGTCGAACAGGGACTTCCAGCACATGTCAGGTCATGGGCCCGCTGAGGCGGGATGGGGCATGATAGACAAGTTGTCCGGATAAGCCATGGCGTGATCGCGGATTCCGGGGCAGCGCGGACGCCGCGCCCATTGAGGCACAGGGCGGGCCGTTTCTTTCCGCATGCGACGAAGATCCTGGCAAAAATGAAACGCTGGTACGCAAGGTGAAACGCCAGCCGGACGCTGTCAAATCGGCTGGCACGTCCGGGCCGGTCCTGCACGTGACACGGCATGATTGACCTTGAATGAAAAAAACATGAAACCGGAGCTAATGGAATCAGGCAGCGAAACCCCCGAGGTGCCCAAGCCGCGCGCCGGCGGCATCGTCGCCGTCGAACGCAGCCTGTCCATCCTGGATGCCTTCCTGGGCGCCGCCCCCACCCGTGGCCTCTCCGAGCTTGCCCGCGCCACCCGTCTCGCCAAGCCCACCGTGCTGCGCAACCTCGTCTCGCTGGAGCGGCGCGGCTATGTGGTCCGGCTGGCCGATGGCCGCTATCAGCTCGGAGCCCGGCTGCTGGAGCTGGGTGAGGCCTATCGCGCGCAGTTTCGCCTGGAAGACCATGTGATGCCGGTGCTGCGCCAATTGGCCGCCGCCACCGGCGAGACCGCGACCTTCCAGGTGCGCGAGCGGGACAACCGCCTGACGCTGTTCCGGGCCGAGAGCCCGCAATCCGTGCGCATCGCGCAGGCGCTGCCCAACCACAAGCCGCTCGACCGCACCTCGATCAGCCAGGCCCTGCTGCGCAGCGACGGGCCGGCCGACATTGCGCGCCGGCGCCAGACGGTCTTCTTCTCCGCCGGGTTGCAGGACCCGCAGACCGCCTCGCTCGCCACCGCCATCTGGGGCACGGGCGGCGCGCTGCGCGGATCGCTGAACGTCAGTGGGCCCATCGCCCGCGTCGCGGCCGCGGACCTGACCGCGTTGGCCGCGCAGCTCGCCACCGCCGCGCGCGGCCTATGCGCGGCGCTTGGCGCGCCCTTCCCGGAGGGAATGGATGCGCCGGAGCTGATCCGCCTCAGCCCAGGATCGTCGCCACCCGGGCCTTGAGCACGGGCAGCACCTCCGCCGTGAACCAGGGGTTGCGGCGCATCCAGCCGGTGCTCCGCCAGGAGGGGTGCGGCAGGGGGAAGAACTCCGGGCCAAAGGCCGCGTAATCCCGCACGATCTCGGTGACGTTGCGGCGGCGTACCGCGGGCAGATAGCGCTTCTGGGCATAGCTGCCGACCAGCAGCGTGAGTCGTCGCGCCGGCAGCAGCGCCAACACCCGCTCATGCCAGAGCGGCGCGCATTCCCGGCGCGGCGGCAGGTCGCCGCTTGGGCCCGTGCCGGGGTAGCAGAAGCCCATGGGCATGATGGCGATGCGCGCCGTGTCGTAGAAAACCTCCGGCGGCAGGCCCATCCAGTCGCGCAGGCGGATGCCGCTTGCGTCATTCCAGGGGGTGCCCGTGGCATGCACCCGCGTGCCCGGCGCCTGGCCGATCACCAGGATCGGCGCCGTGGCGGAGAGCCGCACCACCGGGCGGCAGCCGGCCGGGAGGCAGGCCGCGCAGACCCGGCAGGCCGCAATCTCGGCCTTCAGATGCTCAAGATCCTCGCTCAGCGGCCCGCCGAGGCCATCAGCCCCGCCAGCACCGCGCCGCGCGTGACGATGGAGGGCACCTCCACCCATTCGCGCCGGCTGCAGGTCTCATGCGTGATGGGGCCGAGCCCATCCAGCGTCGGCACGCCGAGGCGCGCGGCGAAGCTGCCATCCGAACCGCCGCGCGAAACCACCTGGTGCACCGGAATGCCAAGTGTGGCGCAGAATTCCTCTGCCTTCGCATAGAGCAGGCGCGTGCCCTCATGCGTCGGGAAGGCGGGGCGGGTGAAGCCGCCGCGCGAGGTGATGGTCACGCGCGGATCACGGGGCGGGCGGGCGGCGATGGCGCGCACCTCCTCCAGCAGCTTCTCGCCGGCGGCGTCGTCCGGCGCGCGCAGGTCCAGGTGCAACTCGGCCGAGCCCGGCACCACCTGCCGCGCCTCGCCGCCGCGCAGGATGCCGACGGTGGCGCAGAGCCCATTGGCCGGATCGCCCAGCGCCTCCAGCGGCGCCACCAGGGCGGCGAGGGCAGCCACGGCCGAGGCACCCTTCTCCCGCGCCGAGCCCACATGGGCGGTGATGCCGGTCGCGTTCAGGTAGAAGGCGCCGACCGCGCCGCGGCCCACCACCATGCCGCCATTGGGGCGGCAAGGCTCCAGCGTCAGGCAGAGATCGGCATTGCGGGATTCGGCTTCGAGCCAGGCGCGGCTGCCGGGGCTGCCGATCTCCTCATCCGGCACGATGCAAAGCGTGATGGAGGCGAGGTGCCCCAGCGCCTTCTCGGCCAGCAGCATGCGGATCGCGTGCAGCGCCATCACCACATTGGTCTTCATGTCGCCCACGCCGGGGCCGGTGATGCGGTCGCCATCACGCGCGAAGGGCCAGATGGCGGCGATGCCTTCGGGCCAGACCGTGTCGGCATGGCCCAGCACCAGCACACGCGGGCCATTGCCGCCCAGCGGCAGCCGCGCCGTCATCTGGTCGCCGAAGCCGGGCAGGGGGGTGCGCTCCACCGCGAAGCCCATGCCCGCCGCCATGCCGGCCCAGATGTCGATCACGGCGTTGACGCCGCCGGCCATGTAGCTGCCGCTGTCAATGTTCACGCAGCGCTCGGCCATGGCGAGGATCTCGGGCAGCGCCGCCTGCATGCCGGCGGCGTGGCGTTGGATGTCGGTCATGGTTCGGCTCCGTTCTTGTCCGGTCAACCCTAGACCGATGCCTTTCGGCGCGTCACCCTGGGTGCAAGACAAGGAGCGGCCCATGCTGAAACCGGACGTGATCGAAAAGGTTCTGGGCCGCATCTGGGCCTCGCCCCGGATCGTGGATGACTTCGCCGCCATCTGCGCCACGGGCGGCCGCTTCTCTGGCACGGCGAGCGAGAAGGCCGCCGTGGAATGGCTGGCTCCCCGCCTGGCCGAGGCCACGGGGGCGCCCGTGACGCGCGAGGCCATCCCCTATCGCGGCTGGAGCCGCATCGGCGCCCGCATCACCGATGCGCGAGGCGTGACCCACCCGGCCGAGGCGCTCGGCCGCTCCCCCGCCACCCCGCCCGAGGGGCTGGAGGCGCCGCTGCTCGATCTCGGCCGCGGCACGCCGGAGCAGATCCTGGCCGCCGGCGAGGCGGTGCGCGGCGCGATCATCCTGGTGCGGCACGAATTCATGGTGGGCACCGGCCACATGCACCGCCGCAAGAAATACGAATGCGCGCGGGATGCAGGGGCGGCCGGCTTCCTCATCGCCTGCCATGAGCCCGGCCTGCTGCCGGTGACGGGCTCGGCCGGCAATGGCGCACCGGGCAACATTCCCTGCGCGGGGCTGAGCTACGAGGCCGGCGCGGCGCTGGCCGCGCAGTCGGGCAGCCGCATCCGCATCTTCGTCGAGGGCGTCTTCGAGGAGCGGCACGCCGAAAACCTGCTGGCCACCATGCCCGGCCAGGGCGATGAGCTGGTGGTGCTCTCCGCGCATATTGATGGCCATGACCTCGCCTGCTCCGCCATCGACAACGCGACCGGCCTCGCCTGCGCGCTCACCGTGGCCGAGGCGATCCGCGACGTGGTGCCGCAGCTCGCGCGCGGCGTGCAGGTTGGCCTCTTCAACATCGAGGAATGGGCGCTGCTGGGCTCGGCCGCGCATCTGGAGCGCATGGCGCCCGCCGAGCGCGCGAAGCGCGTGCTGAACGTGAACCTCGATTCGCTGGCGGGTGCGGAGGGCATCACGGCACTCACCAGCGGCGTGCCGGGCATGGCGGAATTCCTGGCGAGTGCGCTGGCGCCGGCCGGGCTTTCCATCGGCATCAGCGCGCCCTTCATGGGCAATTCCGACCACGCGAACTACATCCGCCACGGCATCCCGGCGCTGCGCCTTTGCGCGGGCTTCGACCGCCCGCTCTCCAACATGCGCTTCCTGCTGACGCCGGCCGACACGCCGGACAAGGTGCACCCGCACCAGCTCAAGCTCGCCGCCAGCGTGGCCGCCATACTGGTGCTGGCCGGCTGCGCCAGCGTGGATGTTCCCGTCCCGCGCATGGATGAGGCCACCGTGAAGCGGCTCACCGCTTGATGCGCGGGCAGGCTGCCGCCGCGCTGGGCAGGGCTTGTCGTTTTTCCTGGACAATCCCGCGCCCGACCCCCTGACATGACCCCGAAGCGGAGTAGCCTTCCCCCATGACCTATTCTCTCCTTGGCCGCTGCGCCCGCACCGGGCAGTTCGGCGCCGCCGTCACCACCTCCAGCATCGCGGTCGGTTCGCGCGTGCCGCATGTGGCCCCGGGCGTGGGCGGCGTGCTGACGCAGCACCGCACCGACCCGCGCCTCGGCCCGCGCGGCCTGGAATTGCTCCGCAGCGGCTGCTCGGCGGAGGAGACGCTGGCGGCACTCGTCGCCAGCACGCCGCACCACAAGTGGCGGCAGCTCGCCGTGCTCGACGCCGAAGGCCGCACCGCGCATTTCCATGGCGCGGCCGTGAAACCGGCACTCGATGCCGTGCATGTCCCGGATTGCGTGGCCCTCGGCAACATCCTGGCCAATGACCGCGTGCCCGCCGCCATGGCCGCGGCCTTCACCCAATCCGCCGACCAGCCGCTTGCCGAGCGCCTGATGCGCGCGATGGAAGCGGGCGAGGCCGCGGGCGGCGAGGGCAAGCCCGTCATCTCCGCGGCGCTCGTCGTGATGGAGAAGGAGATCTTCCCGCTGGTGGATCTGCGGGTGGACCTGGCGCCCGAGGCCATCACCGCGCTGCGCGCCCTGTGGGACGCCTATGCCCCTTCCGTACGGGAATTCGTCACCCGCGCCGTGGATCCCGACGCCGCCCCCGGCGTCATCTGAACAACAGGAGAGACCCCCCATGCAGCTCCCCCGCCGTTCCGCCCTGGCCATTCCCGCGCTCGTCAGCGCCGTCGCCCTGCCGCGCCCGGGCGGCGCGCAGGCCGGCGGTGGCACGCTGCGCATCGCGATGAGCGCCAATCTCCGCGCGCTCGACCCCGCCAAGACGACGATCGGCGAGGAGTTCATGCACTCGGTCTTCGTGTTCAACGGCCTGACGCGCATGACCGAAGAGCAGGCCGTTGTGCCGGAGCTGGCTGAATCCTGGACCTTTTCGCCCGACCTCAAGACCTGGGAATTCAAGCTGCGCCGCGGCGTGCGCTTCCACCACGGCCGCGAGATGACGGCGGACGACGTGATCGTGACCTATCGCCGCATCCTCGACCCCGCGACGGGTGCGGCGAGCCGCAGCAACTACGACATGATCGAGCGCATGGAAGCGCCCGACCCCCATACGGTGATCTTCCGCCTCTCCTACGCTTATGGCGGCTTCGCCGACATCCTCTCCGACCGCCAGGTCAAGATCGTCCCCGCCGACCGGCTGGACGAGCTGGCGACCAACCCCATCGGCACCGGGCCCTTCGTCTTTCGCAGCTACGCGCCGGGCGACCGCGCCATCTATGCGCGCAACCCCAACTACTGGGAGGCCGGGCCGCGCTTCGACGGTGTGGAGATGCGGATCCTGCCGGAGATGTCGGTCCGCATCGCCGCCCTCCAGGCGGGCGATCTCGACGTGGTCTGGGACCTCGGCCCCGAGAATATCCGGGCCCTGCGCGAGGCGCGGAACGTGCGCGTGGACAGTGTGGCCACCGCCTCCTGGGATGGCGCGATCCTGAACAACCGCATCGCGCCGTTCAATGACCCGCGCGTGCGGCGCGCGCTGAACCTCGCCGTCGCCAAGGCCGATGTGGCGGAGGCGGTGCTGTTCGGCGAGGGCACGCCGACCCACAGCCCGATCGCGCCGAGCCACCCCTTCTTCGCGAGCGACATTCCCTTCCCGGCACGGGCGGACATCACCACCGCGCGCCGCCTGCTGCGCGAGGCCGGGCACACCGGCAATCTCCGCGTCCCGCTGGTCATCCCCGTGGGCCGCCCCGTGCGCGAGCGGCTGGGTGTCACGCTCCAGCAGATGGCGCGCCCCGCCGGCTTCGAGTTCGACATCCAGCGCGTGCCCTTCTCGCGCTACTCGGCGGAGGTGGCGGGCAAGGCGCCGGCCTATATTGACGGCTATTTCGCGCGGCCCACGATTGATACCTCCACCTTCCCTTTCCTGCATTCGCGCGGCAGCCAGAATGAGCGGCTTTGGATGTACAATGAGCCCCGCGTGGATGCCGCACTCGAAGCGGCCCGCCTGACGGGTGACCTCGCCCAGCAGAAGACCCACTACGTCGCGATGCAGCGCGCGATGGTGGAGAACCCGCCGGGCTACATCGCCTATGCCCAGAAATTCGCCTGCGCCTACCGCACCTCGGTGCAGGATGTGAAGACGCATCCGATGCGCTGGTTCGACCTGCGGGCAGGGTTCATCGCGAGCTGATGGCAGGCTTCCTCGCGCGCCGCTTCCTCTCGGTCGTCTTCGTCCTTTGGGCGATGACGGTGCTGGTCTTCGCCATCGTGCACATCCTGCCGGGAAGCGTCGCGCACATGATCCTCGGCGAATTCGCCACCAACCAGGCGATCGCCGAGATGGAGGAGCGGCTGGGGCTGAACCTGCCGCTTTATGAACAATACTGGCGCTGGTTCAGCGGCCTGATGCGCGGCGATTTCGGGCAGTCCCTCACCATGGACCGCCCGGCGGGCCCTGTGATCCTGGAGGCGCTGGGGCGATCGGCCATCCTCGCCTCCATCAGCATCGTGCTGGTGGCGATCATCGGCATCGCACTCGGCATCCACTCCGCCACGCATGTCGGCTCCTGGACGGATCGCGGCCTCACGCTGATGCAGTATTTCTTCATCGCCGTGCCCGAGTTCTTCTGGTGCATCCTGGTCATCATCTTCTTCGCCGTCTGGCTCGGCTGGCTGCCGGCCACGGGCTATACGCCGCTCGCCGATGGCGGCTTCCTGGGCTGGGCGAAGCACCTGATCCTGCCGGTCTCGACGCTCGTGCTCGGCCTCATCGCGCATGTCTCGCGCCTCACGCGCTCCTCCATGCTGGAGGCGATCGAGAGCAAATACGTGCTGGCCGCCCGCGCCAAGGGCCTGCCCGAGCGCATCGTGCTCCGCCGCCATGCCCTGCCCAATGCGCTCCTGCCCACCATCACCGTGCTGGCGGTGGATGTGGGCATCCTCATCGGCGGCATCGTGGTGGTGGAGAGCGTCTTCGCCTTCCCGGGCCTCGGCCGCATGCTGATCTACGCGATTGATAACCAGGACATCCCGCTGATGATGGGCGGCATGATCGTCATCACCGCCATCTACGCGCTGGCGAACCTGGCGGCGGATATCCTCTACGCCGTGCTCAACCCCCGCATCCGCGTGAGCGGCAGCGCCGGATGAACCGCATTCCGCGCACGCTCTGGGTGGGGGGCGTGATCGTCACCGCCATCGTGATCCTGGCGATCCTCGGCCCCTGGATCGCGCCCTTCGAGCCCGACGCCTTCAACGTCCGCTCCCGCCTGCAGCCGCCCTCCGCCACGCATTGGTTCGGCACGGATGAGTTCGGGCGGGACGTGTTTTCCCGCGTGCTGGCCGGTGCGCATCACTCGCTGCTGATGGGCTTCGGGGCGACCGCCATTTCGCTCGCCATCGGCGTGCCGCTCGGCCTCATCGCCGCCTTCCGGCGTGGCTGGACCGAGGAGGCCATCATGCGCGGCGTGGACCTGATGATCTCCATCCCGCCCGTGCTGCTGGGTCTGCTGATCCTCGCCGTCACCGAGCCTGGCCTGGGCAAGACCATCCTCGCCGTGGGCCTCGTCTATGTGCCGATCATGACGCGCGTGGCGCGCGCGGTCGCCCTCGACCTGCTGGCCGAGGATTTCGTCGAGGCCGCCCGCGCGCGTGGCGAAGGCGGCTATCACATCCTTGTGCGGGAGATCCTGCCCAATGCCTGGCCGCCGCTGATCGTCGAGACCGCGCTGCGCATCACCTTCGCCATCCTGCTGGGCTCGGCGCTGAGCTTCCTGGGTCTTGGCCCGCAGCCGCCGGACAGCGAGTGGGGCCTGATGATCGCAGAAAGCCGCCCCTTCATCAGCGAGGCGCCCTGGATCGGCCTGGCACCCGGCCTCTGCCTCTGCGTGCTGCTGATCGCGGTGAACATCGTCGGCGAGGGGCTGCGCGACCTGCTGGATCCGCGCCTTCGGGGGCGCGGCCATTGAAGAATCTCCCTACAAAAACGCCTGCGGCATTTTTGCGGGGGCCCCGGATGGGCGCCCCTTCTGCGTGGTCTGCGCTGCGTTGGCGCGGCAAAGCCGCGCCGCCGCCTGAGGGGGGCCTGCCGTGAGCGCGCCGCTCCTCTCCCTCAGCCGCCTCTCGCTGCAATACGCCACGCAGCGCGGCCCGGTGCATGCCTTGCAGGATGTCTCGCTCGCCATCCCGCGCGGCGGCGCCATGGGGCTGGTCGGCGAAAGCGGCTCGGGCAAATCCTCCGTTGTGCTGGCGCTGCTGGGCCTGCTGGGCGAGGGCGCGACCCTCACCGCCGACGCGCTGCGCTTCGATGGCGAGGATCTGCGCGAGGCCGCCGCACGCCTGCGCGGCCGCCGTATCGGCGTGGTCTTCCAGGACCCGGCGGCGGCACTCAACCCCTCGCTCACCATCGGCTTTCAGGTGGCCGAGCCGCTGATCCAGCATCAGGGCCTTTCGCGCGAAGCAGCACTCGCCCGCGCCGTCACCCTGCTCGGCGAGATGGGCATTGCCCGCGCCGCCGAGATCGCCCGCGCCTATCCGCACCAGCTCTCCGGCGGCATGAAGCAGCGCGCTGTGATCGCGACGGCGCTGGCCTGCGAGCCCGAACTCCTGCTGCTGGACGAGCCCACCACCGCCCTCGACGTCACGGTGGAGGCGCAGATCCTGGACCTGCTGGAGAAGCTCAGGCGCGAGCGCGGCGTCTCCATGCTGCTGGTCAGTCACAATCTCGGCATCGTGGACCGGCTCTGCGACGAATTGACCGTTCTCTACGCTGGCCGCGTGGTGGAGCAGGGGCGCTGCGCCGAGGTGCTGGCCGCGCCCAGCCACCCCTACACGCGCGGCCTGCTCGCCGCCCTGCCGCGCGTGGATCGCGGCCGCATGGCGCGGTTGGCACCCATCCCGGGTGGATTGCCGGACCTGACGCAGCCCATCGCCGGCTGCAACTTCCAGCCGCGCTGCCCCTTCGCCGTCGCGGCCTGCGCGCAGCCGCAACGCCTGCAAGGCGAAGCCCGCCTCACGCGCTGCCACCGCGCCGCCGAGATCGCGGGCGAGCCCTGGCCCATCCCGCCCGCGCCCGAGGCCGTGACGCGCCCCGTGCCGACACCACTGCTGCAAGCGGAGGGCCTGTCGCGCAGCTTCGGCGGCGGCGGCCTCTTCCGGAAGCGCGCCGGCACGCGCGCGGTGGATGGCGTTTCTCTCACCATCGGCCGCGGCGAGGTGCTCGGCCTGGTGGGTGAATCCGGCTGCGGCAAATCCACCCTGGGCCGCCTCGTCCTGCGCCTGATCGCCGCCGACACCGGCACCATCCGCTTCGACGGCCAGGCCATCCCGCCCGGCGCCTCCACCGAATTCCGGCGCCGCGCGCAGATCGTCTTCCAGAACCCCGACAGCTCGCTCAACCCGCGCCAGACCGTGGACGAAGCGCTGCGCCGCCCGCTGGTGCGCTTCGGCATCGCCTCGGGCGCGGAAGCCACGCGCGAAGCCGAGCGCCTGCTCGATCTCGTCCGCCTGCCGCCCAGCTATCGCGCCCGCTACCCGCACCAGATGTCGGGCGGCGAGAAGCAGCGCATCGGCATCGCCCGGGCACTCGCCAGCCGCCCGGATTTCTTGGTCTGCGACGAGGCGGTCTCGGCGCTGGACGTCTCCGTCCAGGCGGCCGTGCTGAACCTGCTGACGGATCTGCGCGATGAACTCGGCGTCGCCTACCTCTTCATCTCGCATGACATCGGCGTCGTGGCCCACATCGCGGACCGCATCGCGGTGATGTATCGCGGCGCCATCGTCGAGGAAGGGCGCGCGGGTGAAGTGCTGAGCCCGCCCTACCATCCCTATACCGAGGCGCTGCTCTCCGCCGTGCCGGTGGTGGGTGCTGAAGGCCGCGCCGAAAGCCGCATCCGCCTCAAGGGCGATGTGCAGAGCGGGACGGGAAGTGTGGGTTGCCGCTTTGCCCATCGCTGCCCGCGCCACATGGGCGCGATCTGCGACACGGTGGCGCCGCCCATCCGCGTGTTCGGCGAGGCGCATCGCATTGCGTGCCATCTGCCTGAGGAAGAACTCAAGGCGATGCCGGCGGCGCTGGGTTAAAGAGCCTCCGGCGGCCGGGGTCACGGACCCCGGACCCCTTTCCTTAAGTGAAGGGGTCTGGGGCCTGCGGCCCCAGCCGCCGGAGGCCCAGTTACTGGATCACCCCACCGCGCACGATCTCCCGAGGCGGCGAACCCCCCAGCCAGTAGCACAGCTCCGCCGGCTGGCTGATCTCCCACAGCACGAAATCCGCCGGCAGGCCCACGCGCAACTCGCCGACCTGGCCACCCAGCCCGATCGCCGCAGCGCCATGCACCGTCATGCCGCGCAGCGCCTCCACCGGCGTCATCCGGAAGAACGAGCAGCCCAGCGCCAGCACCAGCAAGGGCGAGAGCGTGGGCGAAGACCCGGGATTGCAATTCGTCGCCAGGGCCATCCGCACACCATGCTTCCGGAACCACTCCACCGGCGGCCGGCGCGGCTCGTTCAGGAACAGCGTGGAGCCCGGCAGCAGCACCCCTACCGTCCCCGCCTTCGCCATGGCCGCGAGCGACGCCTCACTCACATATTCCAGGTGATCGGCCGAAAGCGCGCCAATCCCGGCCAGCACACCCCCGCCGCCGACATCGCCATACTGGTCCGTATGCCCGCGCACCGGGATGCCGGCGGCCTGCGCCGCCGCATAAAGCCGCAGCATGTCCGCGGGCTTGATGGCCAGCCCCTCGATCCCGCCATCGCAGATATCCACCAGCCCCTCGGCGAGTGCGGCGGGCAGCACCACCTCGATCAGATGCGTGATGTAGTCGGCCGCTCGCCCCTTGTATTCCGGCGCCACCACATGCGCGCCGAGGAAGGAGGTGACGACGCGCACGCCATTCTCGCGCCCCAGGATGCGCGCCGCGCGCAGCATGTTCAGCTCGCTGTCCAGGTCGAGCCCATAGCCCGACTTGATCTCCAGCGTGGTCACGCCCTCGCTCATCAGCCGGTGCAGGCGCGGTGTGGCGATGGCGACCAGCTCGGCCACACTCGCGCGCCGCGTCGCCCGCGTGGTGTAGAGGATGCCGCCGCCCTCGGCCGCCAATTCGGCGCGCGTCGCACCGCCCAGTTGCCGCTCGAACTCGCCGATCCGGTTGCCCGCGAAGACCAGGTGCGTGTGCCCATCCACGAAGCCGGGCAGGATGAAGCGCCCGCCGGCGTCATGCGTGCGCTGCGCTTCCTGGTGCGGCAGATCGGCCATCGGCCCGATCCAGGCGATGCGCCCATCCTGCACCGCCAGCGCGCCAGGCTCGATCAGCCCAAGCCCATCGCCCTGCATGGTGACGAGCCGCGCATCGGTCCAGAGCTCATCCCAGATGGGCATGGACGTCGATCTCCATGAGGATTTCCGGCGCCGCCAGCCCCTTCACGACAAAGAGCGTCTGCGGGATCGGGTGGGTCGAGAGCGGCGGCAGAAGCTCACGCATCACGGGCGCGATATAGGCGCGGTCCGTCACATAGACCGTCGCGTGCACGGCATCGGCGAGCGTGGCGCCGGCATCTGCCAGGAGCTTCTGGACGTTGGCGATGGCGATGCGCGCTTGCCCGCCCGCATCCCCCACCGTTGAGAATCCACCCTCCAGCGTGAGCCCCGTCTGCCCGCGCAGGAAGACGCGCTTGCCGGCTACCACGGCCATGCAGAACTCCGCCTCGAAGGGCTGCTTTTCGAGCCCATAGGGCATGCTGGTGGAGCGATAGGGCCGGATGCGCTGGTGCGGGCCACCCGGCACCGCGAAGGCATCGAGCTGGAACAGCGCCGCCGGGTCATGCAGCGCCTTCACGATCAAGCCGGTGCTGACCGGGCGCACACCCATCAGGCGCTTGCCCATCACGCCATAGACCGCCTGGCGATAGGCGCGGTCGGTGATCTGCATGGTGATCTTGCACAGGTCGGTGAGCTTGCCGCCCTGGCGCGTGATCTCGGCCTCCAGTCGGTCGAACACCGCCTCGGCTTGGCGGGCTGCCGCTTCCGCCGTGTGGAAGGGGGCGACGTCGCCCGCCGAAATGCCGCCCAGATGGATCATCATTCGCCGTCCGGGATCACGGCATCAATATCAATCTCGACCAGCATCTCCGGCAGTGCGAGGCCGTTCACGATCAGCCCCGTGCCGACCGGCGCGATATCGCCCAGATGCCGCCCGATCACCTGGTACACGCCCTCGCGATAAGCGCGATCGGTGATGTAGGTCGTGATCTTGCAGATGTGTTCCATCTTGGCGCCCGCCTCTTCCAGCAGCACCTTCACGTTCTTCATCGCCTGGTCGGCCTGGGCGGCGGCGTCGCCATGGCCCACGAAGCCACCCTCGAAGGTGAAGCCGGTCTGCCCGCGCAGGAAGATGATGTTGCCGGCGCGCACCGCCATGCACATCTCGTTCTTCACGTCATGGTCTTTGTAATACATGCCGGTGTTGAAGCGGCGGAAGCGTTGATGCGCCATCTCTGCTCTCTCCTCAGGGGGCCTGCGGAGGGTTCGCGGCAGGCTCATCGCCAGTGTGCGCCCGCCATGGCGCTGCGCAAGGGCGAAACCCCGTCTGCCTGGCGCCGAGATCGCAGGCCCTACAGGCCCTTCCACTCCCTGAGCTGCACGTCGAAGGCGTTGCGCCCGAACAGCGAGATCACCGCCGTCCGCGCCAGGATGCGCAGGTCGAGCCAGAGCGACCACTCGCTGATATAGGCGAGGTCATGCGCGATCACGATGCGCGCCATGGCCACGTCCGACATCGTGCCCGAGAGCCCATTCACCTGCGCCCATCCGGTGATGCCGGGCTTCATGCGGTGGCGTGCGCCATAGCCCGGCACCAGCTCCTCGATCGGCTGTCCGGCCACCAGCATATGCGCCACATGCGGCCGCGGCCCCACCAGGCTCATCTCGCCGCGCAGCACGTTGATGAGCTGCGGCAGCTCATCCACGCAGAGCACGCGCAGCACATGGCCGATCGGCGTCACGCGGGGGTCATTGCCCACCACGCCGCGGGTGCCGTCATCGGCGGGGTCCCAGCGCAGGGTGCGCAGCTTCAGGATGTTGAAGACCCGCCCGTTGCGGCCGACGCGCGGCTGGCGGAACAGCACGGGCCCCGGCCCGCTCAGCCGGATGGCGAGGGCGGCGGCGAGCAGGATGGGCGACACCAGAAGCAGCGCGATGGCCGCCAGCACATAGTCCAGCGCGCCCTTGGCCAGCACCGCGCCCGGCTGCAGCGGCTGGCGCACCAGTTGCAGCACCGGATAGCCCGCGATGACCGAAAGGCGCGTGCCCTGCGGTGCCGCGTTCTGGCCCTCCAGCAGCACCACCACCTCGGCCGTCAGCGCCTGCACCTGCTGGACCGAGCGCAGGATGTCCATCGCCCGGCTGAGCGGCAGCGCGATGACGATGAGGTCCAGCCGCTCGCTCTGCGCACGGCGGCACAGCTCGTTGATGTCGCCGCGCACGCCCACGCCGCTCACCTCCGGCGGGCGTCGCGTCGCGTCGCGGTCATCGAAGACGCCGACGAGGTCGGGGATTTCGGGGTTGGCAGGGTCGGTCAGGCGCTGGATCAGTTCGGCCGACATGTCGGTGGCGCCGACCACGGCGATGCGCCGGCGCAGCCAGCCATCGCGAACGCCACGTTGCGCCAGGCCCGAGAGGAAGATGCGCAGCGGCAGCAGGAGGGAAAGGGCCGCCACCGGCCAGAGCAGCACCGCCATCGCGACCTGGCGGTCCGCCACCAGATAGGTCAGCAGCGCCGCCGCACCGCCGATGAAGCCCGGCACCAGCGCCGCATCGGCGATGGCCCAGGGCATGTCGAGCAGGCGGCCGAGATTGGCCGGCGTCAGCGAAAGCATGGCCGCGAAGGACAGCGTGGCGAGGCCGAGGCCGATCAACTGCGCCTCGAGCGGCGTGAAGCCCTCCCGGATCAGCGGCGCGTCCATCCAGAGCAGGCCCGCCAGCAGCAAGGCCAGCAGGTCGAGCATCGTGGCAAGCTGGCAGAAGGCCGCAACCGGCTGCGCCCCGGCGAGGGCCGAGGGGCGCTGTTCCTCGGCGGTCAGGCCGGGATGGTCGGGCGGGGAGGGGGCAAGCATCGGGGGGCGGGGGCTCCGGGGCCGGGGGAAGCATCGGGTGGCATCATTATTGGGTTAGCAGAGAAATTTTGCAAGCATGTCTATGAAATGAGATGATTTTACAGCCATGGCGCGAGTGCCGCGCCCCCGAACCGCCCGGGACAAATCCGCAGGCTTGGTCTACACCTCGTTCCCCGCCGTTGAATGAAGAGAATTGTGGTGGCGCGCAGCCTGCCCTGGCTTGTCCTGCTGCTGATGTTCTTCCAGCTCCCCTACTACAAGGAGGAGGCAGGGCCCCTTTACCTGCTGGCCAAGCTCTGGCCGCTCATGCTGGCGCCCCTCGTGGTCTATGGCATGGTGGCGCTCCGCCTGACCGACCGCGCGCTCTACCTGGCGCTCACCGTCTATGCGCTGGCGGTCACGCCCTTCCTCTCCATGCTGCATTTGCCCAATGACTTCGTGGATGCGACGGCCGCCGGGGTGAAGGCCTGGCCCATCACCTTCTATTTCTCGGCCGCCGCGGCGCTGGTGCTGCTCCGCCCGTCCGAGGCGCTGCTCGCGCGCTGCGCGCTCGGCCTGGGGGCTGCCACCTTCGGGTTCATGCTGCTGCTCTGGGTGGTGGTGCCGGTCGCCTGGTACCAGCCGGTGGTTTCCGGCCCCAACATGTTCTCCTGGGATGACGGGCGGGGGAACTACATCCGCATGCCGATGATGCTGGGCGTGCTTTCGCTGCTCTGGCTTGCGGTGCGCTTGGCACAGCGGCGGGAAGTCTGGGCGGGGCTGCTGCTGCTGGGCGGCCTGCTGGCCATGGCCTTCATCTACAAGGCGCGCCTGCCCACGGGTGTCACGGCCCTTCTGGTGCTGCTCATCCTTGGCCTGCAACTGCCCGCCGCCTGGCGCTGGGCGCTGGGCGCCCTGCTGACGCTGCCGGCGGCACTCGCCGCCATCTTCCTGGGCCCCCTGGTGCCGGCGCTGCTGGCCGAGATCTTCGACGAATCCCTCTTCATCCGCCTGCGCTCCGTCACCGCCGCCTGGAACTGGCTGCTGGAGGACCCCTGGCGCATCCTGCTGGGGGCGGGCTCCACCTCCACCTTCTCCGGCTACACCATGGCCGACCATCTGAATTCGCCGGATTTCTGGATCACCGATATCGGCTGGCTGGGCATCCTGCTGGAATACGGCGTGGTGGGCACGGCGCTGATCATCCTCGTCCATGCCCGTGCGCTCTGGGCCGCCTTCGCCTTGCAGGGCGAGGACCCGTTCCGCCGCGCGCTCGCCTGGTATGTGCTGTTCGAGATCCTCTGCTCGGCCGTCTATTCCGTGATGTATGCGCCGGGCCCGGTGGTGACGGTCGCCGCCATCGCCTGGTGGCTCGCCCTGCGGGACCGGCAGGGCATCGCGCGCGGGGAGGCGGGGCTGCGCCCGCAGGCCAGGTTGCAGCCCGCGCTCGCCCCGCCCGCCTGGGCCACGGGGCGCATCCCGCGGGGCGTCAGCGGCGCCGCAACGCCGCCCTGAGCGCCGCGAGCTGGATCGCGACCTGCACGAGGCCGCCCAGGATCATCGCCAGCAGCGCGCCAGGCGGCGGCAGCAACATCAGCGCCACCGGCATGCTGGCCGCGATGACGCCGGCCGCCGCGATGTCAGACCGCGCCGCGGCATCGAGCCGCCCCAGCGCCTGCAAGGCCACGCCGAAGACGAAGACGAAGCAGGAGATCGCCATCGTCACGGTCCAGAGCAGCACCACGGGCGCCAGCTCCGCATAGCGCCCGCCATAGGCCAGTTGGGAGACGAAGGGCCAGAACAGCGCGAGCCCGCCGCCCAGCAGCAGCGTGACCAGCGCGGGGCCGATGGCGCCCTGCGCCACCAGCCGCGCGAATCCCGCATGGTCACCCGCGTGCCGCAGCCGGGCGAGTGCGCTGCGCGCGGCGCCGCCCCAGGCGCCGGCCAGCAGCGTCGCCGGGCGCAGCAGCGTCTGCGCGGCGGCCAGCGCCGCCATCGCCGCCGTGCCGCCCCAGGCCGCCACCAGGAACACGTAGAGCCGCGTCGAGACCTCATTCGCCATGCCGCCGGCCAGCGGCCAGAGCGAGCGGCGCAGCAGCGCCCGCCAGCGCCGGCCCGCCCAGTCGGGCCGCAGCCCGGCCGAGAGCCGCCACAGCACCCAGCCCCCGGCACCGCCCTGCGCGAGGCCCGCCAGCACGAGCACCTGGTTCGCCGTGGCCGGCGCGCCCAGCAGCGCCCCCAGCCCCATGCCGCCCACCACCACCACCGCCACCACCAGCGAGATCGCGAGCGCCGGCTTCAGCCGCGCGCGGGAGGTGGCGAGCGTGCGCGCATAGATGCCGACCAGCGTCCCCGGAACCAGAAGCACCGCGCCCCAGATGCCGAGCGGCGCGCCCAGCAGCGGCAGCGCGAGCAGCGTCAGCGCCGCCGCCAGCCCCGCCAGCAGGATGTTGGCGGCGAGCAGCGCGCGCTCCATCCCGCGCCGGCCGGCAAGCGGCGCGGGGCGCAGCTTGTGCAGATGCACCGAGGTCAGGCTCGCCGCGAAGGTGGAGACGACGAGCGCCGTGCTCGCCCAGAAGACATAGGCGCCGAATTCCTCGGGGCCGCCCCGCCGGATCAGCCAGAGAGCCACGAAGAGCGAGAGCAGCGCCGTCAGACCCTGGTCGCCGAAGGCCAGGATGTAGCGCCGCAGGAAGGCCCAGTTCACCGGTTGCGCCGCCAGGCCCGCCAGGTCAGCCGCAGCAAGGGCGGCACATCCTGCACGTAGCGCCGGCCCAGGCGCATCGGCTCGGTCCAGGCGCGGTGCAGCCATTCGAGGCCCATGCGCTGCATCCAGGCCGGCGCGCGGTTCGTCAGCCCCACGGCAAAGAGCAGCCCGCTGCCGACCGCAAGCCCAGTGCCCGTCACACCGCCCTCGGCCACCATCTGCGCCATCAGCACCTCCGAACGCGGCGCGCCGGTGGCGACGAAGAGGAAGCGCGCCGGATGCGCGCGCGCGAAGGCGACGGCCGCCGCCCGCGCCTCGGGCATCGCACCGAAGCCCATGGGCGGCTCGTGCTGCGCCACATGCCGCAGGCCGAAGCGTGCGCGCAGCGCGGGCACGATCTCAGGGCCCCCGCCGATGATGGTGATGGGGTCCTCCGGGCGGATCACGCGCTCCAGCAGCAGGCGCGTGATGTCGCTGCCCGCTGCCACCGGCACCGGCGCGCCGCCCGCCAGGCGCTGCAGCCGGGCCAGCACGCGGCTGTCATTCAGCCGGAGCCAGGCGCCCGCATGCGCGGCGGCCAGGCCGTTCCGAACATCGCCCGCCAGGATCATGATCTGTGCGTTGATGGAGACGACATAGGCGAGCGGCAGCCCCGCATCCCGCGCCGCGATCAGCGCCGTCGCGGCCTCGGCGTCGAGGTCGGCCACACGGGCCTCGCCCAGCAGCGTGATCTCGGTCACAGCAGGCTGGCCGGCGTGTTGCGGTTGATCGCGTAGGAAAAGGAGCGCGAGAAGGGTACGATGCGGTTGATCGCCTGGTCCACCCAGAGGCCCACCTCCGCGATGCGGCTGCGCGGCACGAAGACGATGTCCCCCGCCACCAGCGGCACGTCGCCCGTCGCATCCATGCCCGCGATGAAGCCGCGCAGGTTCACCGTGCGCAGCATCGGCCGGTCCTGCGGGGAGCGGCGGATCAGCACCACCTGGTCCATCCGCGCCGCCTCATCGAGGCCGCCGGCCAGCGTGATCATCTCGGCCACGCCGCGCCGCCCGCCCACGGGATAGGCGCCCGCCCGCCGCACCGAGCCGCCGACGAAGGCGACCGCGGCACCCGCCTCCTCCAGCGAGACGGTGACGATGGGGTTGGTCAGCACGCGGCGCGAGGCGCGCGTCACCGCCTCCGCCACCTCCTCCGTCGTGCGCCCGGCCACTTCCACACGGCCCGCGGTGCGCAGGCCGATGCTGCCATCGGGTGCCACGAGTGCCACCTCGTTCACCTCGGGCGTCAGCAGGAACTGCACCTTCACGCGATCGCCGGCGCCGAAGCGGTAGGGGATGGGGCCATCGGTCCAGGGCGCGAAGCCTTCGGGCAGGCTTTCCTGCACCGAGAGGGATTGCGTCGTGCCGAAATTGTCGGTGCCCGGCGCGCAGGCCGTGAGCGCCATCAGGCCCAGCCAGCCCCGCCGCCTCATGGCGCGAGCCAGGCCAGGCGCCGGGGAATGATGGGCCGCTCGCCATTCATCACGAAGCCCGCGAGCTTGCCGCCGGCCGCCACCACCGCATCCCGCGCGCGGCGCACCGCGCCCTTGTCGTTGCGCTCGGCCCGGAGGACGAGGACATTCGCATCCATCAGCGCGGTCAGGCGGCGCATCGCATAGGCGCTGGAATCCGTGGGTGCCACGAAGACGACGACGTCGAGCTCACGCCGCAGCCGCGCAAGCAGCGCCACGATGCGGTCAATCCCCGCATGTGGGTCGGTCAGCAGCGAGGTGTGCGCGTTGTAGGCGATCCAGAAGCTCGGGATGACGGTGTTGAAGGCCAGCACATTCTCCGGATCCTGGCTGTCATGCATGGGGTTGGCGCCCATTTCGGCGAGGTGCCGCCGCCCATCCGTCTCGAGGTCAATGAGCAGCGTGCGCAGGCCCCGCGCGCGCGCGATCTCGGCCGCGACGGCGAGGGCGATGGCGCCGCGCCCATCCTCCGGCCCCGTCGCCACGAATTGCAGCAGCGAAAGCCGCTCGCCGCTCGCGCGCGCATCGAGCAGCATGGAGCCGAGATCGGTGATCTGCGGCGTGGGCGCCGCCGCCTCCAGCGTGACGCGGCGCGGGATGCTGGCCAGCACCGGCAGCGTCAGGCCGCGCGTCGCTTCCTCCGTCGTCGCGTAGCTGCGCCGCGTCAGCGTCAGCAGGATGGCGGCCGCGGCACTCAGCATCACGCCGCCGACCAGGCCCGCGAGGATGAAGGAGAGGCTGCGGTCGCGCGGCTGGGCGGGCAGGGTGGGCGGCTGCAGCATGGAGACGGTGGGCGAGCGCGCGCGGCGCGCATCCTCGGCCACGCGGGCCCCGGTCTCGCGGCCCGAGATCTGCCGGAAGCTCGCCTCCAGCGCATCGCGGCGGCGGCCGAGGTCACGCAGCGCGGATTCCGCGTTGAGCAGGGCGGCGGCGCGCGCTTCCGCCTCGCGCCGCTGGCCCGCCAGTTCGTCCATCTGCCGGCCGATGGCGTCCGCCTCCACCTCCAGCGTCGCGATGCGCAGCGAGATCTGCTCGACGGCCGGGTTGCGCACCTCGCGCACCGTCTCGAAGCGGATGCGCGCATTGGCGGCGATACTCTCGCGCAGCGTCGCGATGCGCTGGTCGAGCGCGCGCAGCGGCGGCCAGTCCGGGGTGAATTGCGCCCCCATGTGCCGCCGCTCCAGCAGCAGGCGCGTCAGCTCGTTGCGGCTGTCATCATTGGGGGCGAGGTTGGTGCTCTCGGCCGTCGCCACCACGCGCTGCGGGTGGCCAGCGAGGCGCGCCGTCGCGGCCATGAGCTGCGCGTCGGTCACCGCCTTGCGCTCGCGCAGCGCGTCAATGCGCGTCGTCACGCTGTCGAGCCGCGCATTGGCGAGCTGCATGTCCTGCGGCAGGTCGAGGATGCGCGCATCGGAGCGGAGCCCGCTGATCTGCGCATCCAGCGCGCGCAGATCGGCCGCCATCCGGTCGGTCTCGACGGAGAGGAGCTGCGAATCCCCCTGCGCGAAGACCTCGCTGCGATGGGCGAAATAGGCCTCCAGCACGGCGCCCAGCGCCAGCCGCGCGCGATCCGCATCGGGGAGTGCGAGCGTCACGCGCAGCACGTTGGAATTGGCCGAGAAGCGCACCCAGAGCGCGCGGCGCAGCCGCTCGGCCGCGAGCGGCAGCCATTCGGCCTCGGGGGCCGGTGGCAGCAGGCCGAAGAGCCGCCGCTCGCCGAGGCCGGGGAAGATGCTGCCGGGCCCCGCCGCTAGCAGGGCGCGGCGGAGCACCGCGTCGGAATTGATGAGTTCCGCTTCGGACTGGATGATCTTCGGCGTCTCCACGCTCATCACGGTGGGGCCGGTGCCGGTGGGGTCGGGGCTGCCCAGGCTCTCGCGGCTCGCCTGTACCAGCAGCAGCGCCTCGGCCGGCCAGAGCGGGCGCGTGAGGTTGGCGGCCAGCACGCCGGCCAGCAGGGGAAGCAGCAGGGCGAGCAGGAGCGTCGGCAGGCGCAGGAAGGCGGTGGTCAGCACATCCCGCACGGCGAAGCTGCCCGGCGCCCAGGCAGCGGGCGTGGCCGGCATATGCGTCGCGGGGACGGCGAGCGCATCCCGCGCCGCACTCATGGCATTTTGCCCCAAGGGCAGGGAATCCGCCCGATTCTGCTCATTGCTCCGGTCGCTTGGCCCATGATTCATCTAGGCGAGCGCAACTTCCCTGTCCACTTGAACCATGTGGCGCAAGCCCCTCGGCTTGTTCCCGCCTGGGGCGGCTCTTATGCTTCAAGGCATGGAATTCCGCCGCGTTCTCGCCCAGTTCGTCCGTGATCGCCCCTGGCTCTGGGACGCGATTCACCCGACTTACTTCCGCCTCCGCCAATACGTGAACGACGCCCGCATCCGCCGCGCCTTCGGCGGGCGCCTCACCCCTTCCGACGCCGCGGGGCATGCCATGCTGGAGCGCGCGATCGGCGCGGGCCCGCCCAAGGCCTTCGGCAAGATCGGCGGGCTCGAGGCCGAACTCTGCGGCTTCTACCTGGATGAGCGGCCCAAGGGCGCCACATATCCGCGCATCCTTCGGCAGCAGGCCTTCCTCAATGTCGGCATCTTCCCCGACACGGACGCCTCGCTCGACGCCTTCTGCCAGCGCATCGTCGCCGCCGCCGGCACGATGGATGTGATGGGGGTCATGGGCTATTCCGGCGAGCCCGCGGTGCTCAGCCGCCACGCGCCGCAGGCGCAGCTCATTCCGCTGAAGTCGCTCGACCCCTGGTATTTCCCGAACCCCTGGTCACGGCATCTGGCCGGCAAGCGCGTGGCCGTGATCTCGCCCTTCGCCGCGACGATCGAGCGGCAATATGCCCGCCGCGCCGAGATCTGGCCGGGCAGCGACATCCTGCCCGAATTCGCGCTGCGCACCATCCGCATGCCGCTCTCGCCGGGCCTGGCCCCGCCCGCGGAGGATGATTGGCAATCCCGCTTCGAGCGCATGCGCGATGCGCTGGAGGCCGCGCCCTATGACATCGCGTTGATCGGCGCGGGCGGCATCTCCTTGCTGCTTTCGGCCCATGCAAAGGCGATGGGCAAGCTGGGCTTCCACACCGGCGGGCCCACGCAGATCCTCTTCGGCATCCGCGGCCGCCGCTGGGATGGCGAGGCCTTCTTCCAGCAGCACATGAACGAGGCCTGGGTGCGACCCGACCCCGAGGACACGCCGCCCAATGTCGTGAAGATCGAGCGCGGCAGCTATTGGTAGCTTGCTGCGCGGCCGATCCGCGCCCCCGGCTTCGCCTCAAGCGATCGGACGCGGGTCAATCCCGCCAGGGGTGCTGCGCCCACATGCGCTGGTAGTTGTCGCGCATCGCAAACAGCACGGCGCGGTGCTGGTCGGGGTCGAGGAAGCGCAGCGGCAATTGCTGCTGCGTGGCCGCCGCCTTGAAATCCGGATGGTCCATCACGCCGCGCACCACGGAAGCGAGGCGCTGCAGCACCGGCGCCGGCGTGCCGGCCGGGGCGGCCAGGCCGCGCAGCGAACCATCCACCACGTCGAAGCCCTGCTCGCGGAAGGTGGGCACGTCGTTCGTGTTGGCCCAGCGCGTCTCCGCCATCTGGCCGAGCGGGCGCAGCAGGTTCTGGCGGAAATCGCCGACGCCTTCGCCCATGTTCATCGCCGCCACCTGGATGGTGCGTCCGAGGATCGCGTTGCGCACCTGGGACGAACCGTTGAAGGGCACATGCAGCAGCCGCGTGCCGGTCAGCCGCTCGAAGGCCAGCGTCGCCAGGTGGTCATCGGAGCCGACGCCCGTCGTGCCGTAGCTGATCGTGCCCGGGGCCGCGCGGGCCGCGGCGGCGAGGTCGTTCAGGTTGCGCCACGGGCTGTCCGGCAGCACCCAGAAGCCGCCGGGATCATCCACCACATTCGCGATCGGCGAGAAATCCTCCAGCCGGTAGCGCGCCTGCCGCTCGATCGGGATGGTGACGAGGTTGGGCGTGTTGATGAAGCCGATGGTCAGCCCATCCGGCCGCGCGCGGGCAAGCTCGGACCACCCCACCTCACCCCCGGCCCCGGCGCGGTTGTGCACGACGACGGATTGCCCCAGCTCGCGCTCCATGAAGCGGGCGAGGGTGCGCGCGGCCACATCCGTGCCGCCACCCGGCGCGAAGGCCACGATCATGGTGATGGGGCGCTCGGGCTGCCAATTTTGCGCCCGGGCGCCGGCGGCGGCGAGCAGGGCAGGGGCAGCCAGCACCAGGCGGCGTGTCGTCATGGGTGTTCCTCCGTTGATTTTGGAGGAGCCTGCCACAGACCGCTGCGGCTTGCACCAGCGCGGGCCAAGCCGCCCGGCTCAGCCGATCCAGACATTGTCCAGCAGCAGCGCGGAGTGGCCGTCGCTGCTGCCGACATCCATCACGCCGATGCCGATCTCGTAGCTGCCGGCCTCTTCCGCCTTGAAGGAGAAGGCCTGCCAGCCGCTCTCCTCGCCCGCGCCGACCGTCTTCACGTCGGTGAGGCCGAACACCGTGTTCTCGCCGTCATGGCGGAGCGTCACGAAGGCGAAGTCATTGCCACCCGGCTTGGCGGCGGCGTCGAACAGCCAGTCGAAGTTCAGCGACTGCCCGGCCTCCAGCTCCACCTTGCCGCGGATGGCCGAGCCCTCATCGGCATCACCGTAGCCGAGCTTGTCGAGCGTGCCCTTGTCGAGCTGCAGCCAGCCCTCGACCTGCTTCTGGTCCTTGGCGTCGTCGGTCGAGAGGCGCGCGGCCATATTGCCTTCCGTGCCGCCCTTGATGGTCTCTACATCGCCCGTGTCCTGCCAGCCCTTGCCCAGGCCCTCCTCGAAGGAGGCGACGAGCGTGGCCTCGGCCTTGTCGTCCAGGCCGGCCACGTTGACGGTCACGGTCTGCGTCACCTCGGCGCCATGCGCGTCGCGCACGGTGTAGGTGAAGCTGTCGGTCGCCGTCTCGCCCGCATCCAGCGCCTGGAGCTTGGCCGAGGCGCTGGGGTCATAGACCACCACGCCGCCATCAATCTTGATCGTGGCGCCGTAATCCGAGCCGGAGACGCTGAGCAGCGTCAGCGCATCGCCATCCACATCCGTGTCGTTGCCGAGCAGGTCGATCTTCGTCGCCGTGTCCTCGTCGGTCTTGCCGAAATCGGCCTGGGCGGTCGGGCCGTCATTGCGGCCCTCCACCGTGATGGTGGCCTTGGCCGTGTCCGTGTCGCCGTCCATGTCCGTCAAGCGGTAGGAGAAGGTGACGTCGCGGCGCTCGCCCTCCGCCAGCGCCTGGAAGGCGTCGCCGCCATCCCAGGTGAAGGTGCCGTCCTGGCCGAGGGTCAGTTTGCCGTCCGTGGCGGCGCTGGTGATCTCGATCTTGCGGACCAGGTCGGCCACACTGTCATTGGCCAGCAGGTTGCCGGTGACCTTCGCCGCATCCTCGGTCACGGTGAAGGCATCGGCCTTGGCCGTCACCGCGTCATCCACCAGGTCCACCGCAACACCGTCCACGGTGATGCCGACCGCTTCGAAATTGCTGACCTTCAGGCCCTGCGAGGCGAAGTTGAACAGGCCCGTCTTGCCCGCGCCGAGGCGCGCCAGGTAGGTGCCGAGCTCCGCCTGGAAGCTGCTGTCCTGCCACTGGGCTTGCGTCATGTCGAAGGCCAGCGTGTCGAAGCCCGCGCCGCCGTTGAAGAAGTCGCCATCCGCCGCGCCGCGGCTGTGGGTCACCGTGTCGTTGCCGCCATCGGCATAGACGCGGTCCGCACCTTCGCCGGCGATGATGCGGTCATCGCCCTCGCCGCCGTAGAGGCTGTCATTGCCGGCGCCGCCGTTGATGCTGTCATTCCCCATGTCGCCGGTCACGAAGTCGTTGCCCGCGCCGGCCCCGATGCTGTCATCGCCGCCATTGCCATAGACGCGGTCATGGCCCGCACCGGCCTCGACCGTGTCATTGCCTTCGTCGGTGCCGATCTCGTCATTGCCGGCGCCGGTGATGACGCTGTCATCGCCCTGGCCGGACCAGACGATGTTGTTGCCCGCACCGGCGTTGATCACGTCGTCGCCGGCATCGCCCGTGATGCTGTCATTCCCGGCGCCGGCGCTGATGCTGTCCTGGCCCTCGCCGCCGTGCACGATGTTGCGGCCTTCGCCGGCCAGGATGGTGTCGTTCCCCGCCTCGCCCGTCAGGCTGTCATCGCCCGCGCCGCCATCCACGCGATCATCGCCCTGGCCGGCCCAGACGCTGTCATTGCCGGTGCCGGTCGAGATGCGGTCGTTGCCGTCCTCGCCCCAGGCCTGGTCGTTGCCCTCGCCCAGCGCCATCGTGTCGTCGCCATTGCCGCCCCAGAGCTGGTCATGGCCGGCGCCGCCGTCGAGGCTGTCATGGCCTTCGCCGCCCCAGAGCTGGTCCTGGCCCGCGCCGCCCAGGATGGTGTCGTTGCCCGCATCGCCCCAGAGCTGGTCGTCGCCCGTGCCGCCGTCGAGGCTGTCATCACCCTCGCCGCCCCAGGCCTGGTCGTTGCCGGCCTCGCCCAGGATGGTGTCGTTGCCCGCATTGCCCCAGATCAGGTCGTTGCCCGCGCCGCCGCGCAGCATGTCGTCGAAGGCGCCGGCGAAGATGCCGTCATCGCCCTTGCCGGCATTCACCTCGATCGCGCCGGTCGCCGCCTGCAGGTGCAGCCAGTCAGCGAGGGCGGTGCCGGTAAGGATGGGACGGACCATGATGCGAAACCCCTGGAAGTGTTCTGTGCCAGGGGTGTTGCACCCGGCGTGCCAGGGCAGGGGGCGGGGGGAGTGCCATCAACATACAGAAAAGAAAGAGTAAATTCTGCCGATCCGCTTGCGTTTCGCGCATGCAGGCTGCGAGAGCCGCAGGAGGCGTTGCAAAATGCAAGAAACCGCGATCAGCCCCGGGGGGCAGGCGCGAAGAGCTTGAGCAGCGGTGGCAGCACCAGCATGACGCAGAGCAGCGAATAGACGAGGCTGACTGAGAGCACGACGCCCATGCTGGCCGTGCCCGGATGCGGCGAGAGCGCCAGCGCCCCGAAGGCCGCCGCATTGGTCACGGCCGAGTAGATCACCGCCCGGTTCAGCGGGCTCGCCAACAGATCGCGCCGCCCTTGCTGCCAGGCGGCGACGAAGTAGATGTCATAGGCCACCCCCTGCCCGAAGAGCAGGGGCAGCGCGATGATGTTGGCGAGGTTCAGATCGGGCCCGAACAGCGCGCAATGCGCCATGGTCATGAGCCCCGCCAGCGCCAGCGGGGCCAGCGCCAGCAGCGACAGCCGGAGCGACCGCAGCGTCACCACCAGCAGCGCCAGCACGAAGACCAGCCCCAGCACGCCCGATTGCAGGAAGGCGCGCTGGATGGTGGCCGAGGATTCCTGCATCGAGACGGCAAGCCCCGTCGCTTCCGGCGCCACCGCGCGCACGGCGGCGGCGAAGCGGGTCAGCAGCGCCGTCTCGTCCAGGGCGCTGGGCGTGGGCACCATCTCCACCCGGGCGCGGCCGTCAGGCGTCATCCATTCGGCGCGGAGTTCGGCGGGAAGGTCGTCCAGCGTCACCGGGCGGGCGGCCAGCATGTCGCGGATGCGGTCCAGCAGTTGGGCCAGGCCGGGCACGGTGGCCGTGGCGAAATCGGCGCGCTCCTCGGCGCCGCCGCGCGCCAGCAGGGCCAAGGCCCGGCCGAGCCGTGCGGCCTCGCCCTCCAGCGGCACCAGCTCGCTCGCGGCCGCGCGCAGGGCCGCCACCACCGCCAGCGCATCCGGCGCCGGGCGCGGCTCGGCCGCCAGCGCGGGGCCCAGCAGCATCGCCGCATCCTCGATCAGCGCCAGCTTCTCGGGCTGCTGGCCGGGGATGAAGTCGGCCAGCGTGGTGGCGCGCGCCACCTCGGGCAGGGCGGCCAGCCGCGCGGCCAGCGCCTCGGCGGCCGCGAGGTCGGGCGCCAGCACCTCCAGCGTGTTCGGGTTGGTCTCGGCACTGCGCGCGAGGTCCCGCCAGGTGGCGACGGATTCCGCCGCCGCGTCGCGCAGGTTGATCGGGTTGGTGTCGAAGCGCAGCCATTGCAGGCTCGCCACGCAGCAGGCGGCCAGCGCCAGCGCCAGGAAAGCCACGCCGGCGGCATTGGCCGAGAGCCAGCCATCCAGGGGGCGCAGCGTGGGGTAGCCCACCTCCCGCGCCTCGCCGCGCGGGCGTGCCACCACCAGCAGCGCGGGCAGCAGCGTCATCGCCAGGAACCAGCCGATGACCATGCCGAGGGCCGCGACCAGCCCCAGCTCCGCCACGCCCCGGTAATCCGTGGGCCAGAAGGAGAGGAAGGAGAGGGTGACCGCGAGGGCCGCCAGCGTCATCCCTGGCCCCGCCACCCGCGCCGCCTGTTCGAGCGCCGGGCGCAGCTCGGCCATATGCGCGCGTTCGGCGCGGTATTGCACGGCGTATTGGATGCCGAAATCCACGCCGAGCCCGATGAAGAGCACGGCGAAGGCGATGGAGAGCGGATTGTAGCTGCCCACCAGCAGAAGCCCGAGCCCCGCCGTCCAGACCAGGCCCACCACGATGAGCACCAGCAGCGGCCAGATCAGCCTCCAGGAGCGCAGCGCCATCCAGAGCAGCACGCCCACCAGCACGAAGGAGAGGATGCTGTTCTCCACCGCGCCCGCGCTGACCGTCGCGAATTCCTCATCCGCCATGGGCACGGGGCCGGTCAGCCGGATCGGTACGCCAAGCCGCGCGGCCTCGGCGCGGATGACCTCTGTTGCCGCGGCGCCGGCGGTGAGCTGTTCATAGTCCAGCGCCGGCTGCACCAGGATCAGGCGGCGCAACTCCAGCGGGCGGGGCTCCCGGCCGGTCAGCAGCCGTTCCCAGTCGGGTGGTGCCACGCGGCCTTGCAGCGCCGCCTCCGCCGCATCCGCGAAGGCGGCGAGGGGGGCGGCGAGGCGTGCGGGCTCGGCCTCGCCGCGCGCCAGGCCCTCGCCCATCAGACGCAACAGATCCGCGACGCCGCGCAGGCTGGGATCCGCCGCGAAGGGGCCGAGCAGGCCCTGGGCCGCGATGATCTGCTCGGTGATGGACTGCACCTCGGGCAGGTCCAGGTAGAGCAGCCCCTGCGTGGCCCAGAAGCGCCCCTCATCGGGCCGCCGCACGCTGCGGAACAGGGCGGGATGCGCGCGCAGCGCGGCGGCCAGCGCGGCCCCCCGGCGCTCCGCCTCGCGCGCATCCGGGGCGTCGAGCACGATGAGGATGAGGTCCAGCCGCTGCGGGAAGGCGGCCTCGATCTGCCGTTCGGCCAAGCGCCACGGCAGATCCTGCGGGAAGAGCTTGGTCACGTCGGAATCGAGCGTGAAGCGCGTGGCGGCGAGCCAGCCCGCACCGCCGGTGGCCAGCGTCAGCAGCAGCAGCACCGAGACCGTCCGGCGCAGCGAGAGCCGCACCAGCGCCACCACGATGCGGCCGAGCCAGGCCGCGGGATCAGCCCCCATGCGCAAGCACCAGCACGAGGCCGAGGGTCCCCAGCGCGAAGGGCCAGGCCAGCGCCATCACCGCGCGGTCACGGGGATCGGGCAGGCGCAACTCGGCCCAACGGATCAGCAGGGCGAGGGTGGCGAGCCAGCAGGGCAGCAGCGCCCAGCGCGGCGGCTGCCCCGCCAGCACCAGAATGACGCCGAGGATGACGGCGAAGGGCAGCACCATGCCCGGCCCGCCGGCCTCACCCCGGTAGATCACCCAGGCCTCGGCCAGGCCCGCCACCACCACCAGCAGGGCGAGCGCGAGGGCGAAGCCCGTCGCCCCGGAGGCGAGGCCAAGCCCAAGCGGCAGCAGCAGCAGGGGGGCGAAGCGCGCCTGCGGCACGCCGCCCAGCCGGTTCAGCCAGGCCAGCAGCGCGATGAGCAGCAGCACGAGCCCGCCCGCCTCCACCGGCCCCAGCGCATGCAGCCCGAAGCGCGGCACCAGGGCCGCGAAATCCGGCGCGACCGCCGGCTCCAGCCCCCCGGCGGCCAGGCGGAACAGCGCGACGATGGGGCCGCAAAGCACGAGCGAGAGCAGCAGCTCCACCTCCACCACGCAGCGCAGCCGTGGCAGCCAGAGCCCGGCCGGCGCCGCGCGCCCGGCGGCCAGCAGCAGCAGCACGCGCAGCGCGGCCGCCAGCTGCGCCAGGACCACGAAGCCGGCGGTGATGGCCAGCAGCGGCAGCGCCTCCGGCCCCATCAGCAGTGCGCGGTGCGGTGCCGCGAGGGCGAGCCCGCCCGCCACCAGCGCCATGCCGGCCAGCATCAGCCCCGCATGCCGGATGCCGATCGCCTGCGGCACGGCGGCGGGCCAGTTCGGGCGCAACAGCATCCAGAGCAGCGGCAGATTGCCCATCCAGAGCGCCGCACCCGCCTCGCGCAGCAGCGTCGCCAAGGTGACGCTGCCCGGCTGCAGCAGGCTGAGCCGCCCGCCCGTCACCCCCAGCACCAGCGCCAGCGCGGCGAAGCCGAGGATGACCAGGGCGAGGCGTGGCGCCGGCCCCTCCCGCGGGGCCAGCACCAGGGGCACGGCGGCCGCCAGCAGCACGCCGATCGCCCCGAACTGCCCGGCAAGGAGCTGCGCCACGGCGAGGCCCATGGTTGCCAGCGCCGAAAGCCTCAGGAAGAGCTGCGTTCGCGCCATCAAGGGCGCGGCCTGGCCCTCCGGCAGGCGCCGCGCCAGCGGGCTCGCCACCACCACCAGGAAGGCGGCACCGCCGAGCAGGGCGCTGCGCGCGGCCAGCGCGCTCGCCTCCAGCAGGGCAGGGGCGAGCCCGGCTTCCATCTCAGGCCGGTTTGGGCGTGCGCATGAAGCGCCGCGCCAGGCGCACCAGCCAGGGCATGGTGGTGGGGCGCAGCAGCCGCTCGTCATAACCGGCGAAGCGGCGGTCATTCTCGGCGAGGCAGAGGTCCATGATCTCGGCCATGGAGAATTCCTTCGCCGCCACGGCCTTGCTGCCGGTCACGGTGAAGTTGTTGTCCTGCACCTGCGTCTTGCCATCGCCATCCACCTGCTTCGCCAGCCCGATGCGCTCCCAGCCGAGGAACACCCAGACGGCCCAGACGCGCATCTCGAACCAGGGGCGGCGCCAGATCGGCATGGTGGCGCGGTGCCAGGCGAGCCAATTCGCGAAGAGCAGGATGTGACGGCACTCCTCCTGCATCACCGGCTCGAAGGTGTCGGTCAGCTCCTCCGGGAAGAAGCCGGATTGCCGCGCCATCTCGAACAGGCCGAAGGCGAAGAAGCTGTCCACGCATTCGCTGAAGCCGGTGACCATGTAGGCCCATTCCGTATCCTTGGGCTTCACGTATTCCGGCTCGGGCGCCAGCGGGATGCCATAGGCCTCGACCAGCTTGGAGAGCACTTCCTTGTGGCGGTTCTCCTCCCAGCCATTGCGGGCGATGGTCTCGCGCAGCTCGGGGTCGGTCAGGGTCTCGGCATAGGCGGACATGCGCAGCCGCGCCTTGCCCTCGGTCTGCACCGCGATATCCCAGATGGGCAGCGTGGTGATGCGATGCAGCGCCTCGGCATCCAGCTTGGGCCAGGCGATGACGCTGGGTTTGTAGGGGTTGAAGGTCTCCGCGAACATCGCGCACATGGCGCGCTTGTGCTCGGGCGAGCCGGGCTTCAGGCGGCCCGGCTCCGGGCTGCGCCAATGGCGCGCGCGCGAATCGGCGGCCGCCACGGTCCCGGCATCGGGCAGGCGGCCGGCCAGGTTGTCATCCAGGCTGCCGGCGAGGCGGGCTTCAAGCTCGTTCAGGCTTTGGCTGGTGGCGGCGTGGCTCACGGGGGAGGGGCTCCATCGGGGCGGGGCGCCGGCAGAATGGCCGGAGGCACTGATTATCCGCCCCTCGGCGCCAAGTCCACGCGCGCGAGTGCCTTAAAGATCGCGCGCGCGATCGCCCAGGGCCATTTGCAGGCGCTGGCTTGACCCTGCGGAAAGGGCCGCCAGTGGGGGGCGTCAGAACCGGCGATTCACCGTCAACGTCGCCCCCTGGATGACGACGCCGCCGGAGGTGCTCAGGAACACGCTGCCCTGGGTCACCCCCCGGGGGTCTGCCGTGTTGATGAAGGGGCTGTTGTGGACGCCCGACTGCCGCTGCGTGGCCGAGGCGGTATAGGCGAAATCCAGGAACCATTCCGGCGTCAGGAAGAAGGTGAAGCCCGCGGTGATCATGCCGCCCCAGACCCAGCCGGCGCTCGAGAAATTCTGCGGCGGGCCGGAGACGTTGGTGGTCTGGCCGTAGATGTCGGCGAAGCCGATCAGCCCGTTCACATCGGTCTGCAGCCGCGTCAGCGTGGGCCCGCCGCCGAGATAGATGAAGCCGCGATCCGTCGTGTAGCCGAGGAAGGGCGTGAGCGTGACCTGGTGCTGTGCCCGCATCTGGTAGGACCGGGCGACGCCGCTGCCGCTGAAGGGGATGTAGACCCCATCCGTCCGCGTGAAGCCGCCGAATTGCGGCAGGAGCGCGTTGTTCGTCGTCGCCGAGGCGGCCAGATAGCTGTAGGAGGCCTTGGCGCCCCAGAGCCAGCGGCTGTCCCGGAAATTCTGGTAATACCCCATTTGCACATTGGGCGCCGCGGCGACGTCATTGCCGATCGGGTTGCGCGCCGGCCCGGCGGCCTGCCCGCTGAGGACGCGCACGCCGTCCTGGAAGGCGTCCGACACGCCGGCGAAATAGGTGTTCTGGGTATCGAATCGCGCGACGTTCACACTGCCGCCGGCGCCGATGTACAGACCGCTCGTCGGCGGCGCGGTCTGGGCCAGCGCGCCGCCGCCCGCCAGGATTCCCGCGCCCAGGACCAGCGCCGCCGCGGAGATCGAGAGGTGGGGTTGCCGCTTCATCGCCATCGAAACCTGCATGCGCACTGCTCCTCATATGGTTGCAACCTATGATTGTTCAGAATTGGGTGCCTGGGAAGCTTCCTCGTGGGGGAGTTCGGATCCGCGGCCGGAAGGATCGGCCGACCGGCCGCGGGCCCGCGATGCCTTCGCAGCGCCGCATTCCCCGTGCTAGAGGCTCGGGCTTCGATGGAACCGGAGCGGATTCGGCATGGGTATTCCACTGGCGCAACAGGCCAAGGTCGCGGCCTATGTGGTCAAGCAGCAGCTGGCTGGCCGCAAGCGCTTCCCGCTCGTCCTGATGCTGGAGCCCCTGTTCCGCTGCAACCTCGCTTGCGCCGGCTGCGGCAAGATTGATTACCCCGACGAGATCCTGAACAAGCGCCTCTCGGTCGCCGAATGCTTGGAGGCCTCGCTCGAATGCGGGGCGCCCGTCGTCGCGATCGCCGGCGGTGAGCCGCTGCTGCACAAGGAAATGCCGCAGATCGTGGAAGGGCTGCTGGCGCAGGGGCGCATCGTCATCCTCTGCACCAACGCGCTGCTGCTTGAGAAGCGCATGGAGGCCTACAAGCCGCATCCGCGCTTCATCTGGGACATCCACCTGGATGGCGACAAGGCGCAGCACGACTGGGCCGTCAGCCAGGAAGGCGTCTATGAGCGCGCCGTGGCCGCGCTGAAGAAGGTGCGCGATGCCGGCTTCCGCACCGCCATCAACTGCACCCTCTTCAACAACGCCGATGCCAAGCGCACGGCGAAGTTCTTCGACGACGTCACGGCGATGGGCGTGGACAACATCATGCTCTCGCCGGGCTACGCCTATGAGCGCGCGCCGGACCAGAAGCACTTCCTGAACCGCCAGGCGACGAAGAACCTGTTCCGCGACGTGTTCCGCCACAATGACGGCAAGTCCAAGCCCAAGTGGCGCATGGGCAACAGCCCGCTCTTCCTCGACTTCCTGGCCGGCAACCAGAGCTACCACTGCACGCCCTGGGGCAACCCCACGCGCAACGTCTTTGGCTGGCAGCGCCCCTGCTATCTTCTGGGCGAGGGCTACGCCAAGACCTTCACCGAGCTGATGGAAACCACCGACTGGGACAAGTACGGCGTCGGCAATTACGAGAAATGCGCCGATTGCATGGTGCATTCCGGCTTCGAGGCAACCGCAGCACTGGATGCCATCAAGCGCCCCTGGAAGGCCGTCACCGCGCAGCTTCGCGGGCCCCGCACCGAAGGCCCGATGGCGCCCGAGATTGATCTCTCGCAGCAGCGCCCGGCCGAATACGTCTTCTCCGCCCATGTCCAGAAGGCGATGGGCGAGATGGCGCACGAGGCCCCCCGCAAGGGCGCCAAGCATGGCGACACGGCGAAGCCCGTCGCCGCCGCGGAATAAGTGCCGCCGGCACTGGCAAACGGGGCGCCCTTCTGGGTAGCGTAAGCGCGAGTTCACGCAACCAGAACGGTCGCCGGAGTGGCCTTGTCCCGTCTTCTGCTCGCCCTCCTCGCGACCACTGCCCTGATCAGCGCGCAGGCCTGGGCCCAGGGTGGCGCGGGTGGCGGGGGCCTGGGCGGCGCGGGCGGTCTCAACAGCAACTTCTCCAACGGCGATCCCGGCGGCGCTGACGCGGCGCTGGGCGGTGGCGGCGGCGGCGCGGGCGATACCGGCGGGCCCGGCGGCGCGGGCGACGGCCCGGGTGGTGCCGCCGGCGGCGCACCCGGTGCGGCCGGCGGCGCCGGCGCGGGCGGCGGCACGGCCGGTGGCGGCGGCGGTGGTGGCGCGCATGGCCTGGTTGATTCCCTCCTGCCCTCAGGCCCGCTGACGGGCGGCGCGGGCGGTGTGGGGGGCGATGGGACCGCAGGCGGCGGCGGCGGCGGCGCGGGCGGCGCCGGCCTCGTCTTCACCGCCCTCGGCAATGCGGGCACGCTGTTCGACGCCGTGACCGGCGGCGCGGGCGGGGCAGGGGGCGCCTCCCCCGGGGGCCAGCCGGGCCTGGGCGGCGCGGGCGGCAGCGGCGTCATCTTCACCTCGCCCGGCGGCGTGGTCATCCAGATCCAGGCGAATGTCACCGGTGGCGCGGGCGGTGCCGCGGGTGGCGCGGGCGGCAGCGGCGCCCGGGGCGAGGGGCTCTCCATCACGCTGGGTGCCACCCTCTCGGGCGGCCTCGGCGGTGATGGGACGCGGGGCGCCGCGCTGGAGTTGACGGGCGGCACCAACCTGCTCGCCATCGGCGGGGGCGGCGCGGTGCTGGGCGGGATCGCGCTGGATGGCTTCGCCGCGGTGGAATTCGCGCAGGCGACCGACGCGACGCTGGCCGAGGGCATCTCGGGCCTCGGTTCGATCAGTAAGTGCGGCGCGGGCACGCTCACGCTGAACGGCGCGGGCAGCTTCTCAGCCGGCACCAGCATCCTCGGCGGCACGCTGGTGCTGGGCGATGCGGCGGCGCTGGGCAGCGGCCCGATCACGCTGAGCGATGCCACGCTCCGCGCCGCGGTGGATGCGACGCTCGGCCAGGATATCCGCGTGACGGCCGGGGCCGCCGCCACCATCGCGGCCGCCGCCGGCACCACGCTCACCTTGCTCGGTGCGCTGACGCCGGGGGCCAATTCCACCCTCACGCTTGGTGGCGCCGGCAACATCATCGCCGGCTTCGGCACCGTGGACACGAGTGATGTCGCCACCACCGCCCTGGTCATCGCGGCGGACCGCGTCACCGCGGGTGATTTCGCCTTCAACGACCTGACGGCGAATGCGGCCAGCACGCGGATCGAGGCCGGCGCCACGCTTGACCTCGATGGCCGGCTCAGCACCATCGCCAACCTTGAGGGCGCGGGCACGCTCACCAACACGAACCTGACCCGCATCGGCGCGGGCAGCTTCGCGGGCGCCATCACCGGCACGACCGGCCTCGAGAAATTCGGCGCTGGCACGCTGACGCTGACCGGCGCCAACACCTATTCCGGCACCACCGAGATCAGCGGTGGCACGCTGCGCATCGGCGATGGCGGAACCTCCGGCACGCTGGGCAGCGGCGCGGTCATCAATGACGGCGCGCTGGTCTTCAACCGCGGCGACGCGCTGAGCGTCGCCAACGCCATCTCGGGCAGCGGGACCGTGACGCAGGCGGGCGGCGGCGTCCTGACGCTCAGCGCCGCCAACACCTATTCCGGTGGCACCACGATCAGCGGGGGTACGCTGGCACTCGGCAACATCGGCGCGATCGGCCATGGCGCGGTCACCCTTTCGGGCGGCGGGCTGCGGGCCAACGTGACCGGCAGCCTGGGGAATGCGATCACCCTGACGGATGGCGCCACGGGCCGCATCGCGGCCAGCGCGGGCCAGGTTCTGACGCTGACCGGCGGGTTGTCGCTGCGGCCCGGCTCCACCCTCGTCATCGGCACCGCCACCGAGACAGGGCGCGTGGTGGCAAGCCTCGCCTCCCTGGATGCCTTCTCGCCCGCCACCATCGCGCTCAGCATCGCGGGCGGCACGCTGGAGGCGGGCAACCTGGTCTTGAACCAGCTCACGCAGCTCGCCGCCAGCGTCACCATCGCGGCCGGCGCCACGCTGGATTTCGGCGCGCTGACCGGCACCATCGGCAACCTGCAAGGTGCTGGCACGCTGACCAGCACGGCGACCACGCAGATCTCCTCGGGCAGTTTCGCGGGCGTGATCGCGGGCACGGCCGGCTTCGAGAAGCTGGGGGCGGGCACGCTCACCCTCTCCGGCGCCAGCACCTATGCGGGCACGACGACGATCACGGCGGGCACGCTGCGCATCGAGGGTGCGGGCCGCCTGAGCGGCGGGGGCATCACCAACAACGCGGCGCTCGTCTTCGCGCGGAATGACAGCGTGACGCTGGCCAACGCCATCTCGGGCACGGGCACGCTGACGCAGGCGGGCAGCGGCACGCTGATCCTGACGGGTGCGAACACCCACACCGGCCTGACCACCATCAACGCGGGCGGCACGTTGCAGGTGGGCGATGGCGGCACCTCGGGGCAGATCAGCGGCGGGGCGGTGCTGAACAACGGCGCGCTGGTGGTGAACCGGGGCGATGCGTGACGCTCGCCAATGCCATCTCGGGCACGGGCACGCTGACCCAGGCCGGCGCCGGCACGCTGACGCTGACGGGCGCGAACAGCTATTCCGGCCTCACCACGATCAACACGGGCGCTGTTCTCCAGCTCGGTGCTGGCGGCACCTCGGGGCAGCTTGGCGCCGGCGCGGTGCTGAACCACGGCGCGCTGGTGGTGGACCGGGCCGATGCGATCACCCTGGCCGGTGCCATCTCGGGCAGCGGTTCGCTCACCCAGCTCGGGGCGGGGACGCTGACGCTGACGGGCGCCAACAGCTATGCCGGGTCTACCGCCATCGTCACCGGCAGCACGCTGCGCGTCGAAGGGGCGGGCACGCTCGGCACGGGCGAGGTCGTCATCAACGGCGCGCTGATCGTCGCGCGGCCTGGCGACATTGCGCTCGCCGGCGCCGTCTGGGGAGGTGGCAGCCTGACCCAGGCGGGCAGCGGCAGGCTGACGCTGACCGGGACCAGCACCCACACGGGCGGCACCACCATCAGCGCGGGCACGCTGCGCATCGGCGATGGCGGGACCACGGGTTCCATCACCGGCAATGTCACGAACAACGCGGCGCTGGTCTTCAACCGCAGCGAAAATGTGACCTTTGGCGGCGTGGTCTCCGGCAGCGGCAGCCTGACGCAGGCGGGCACGGGCACGCTGACGCTGACGGGCGCCAACTCGCACACGGGCGGCACCACGATCGCGGGCGGGACGCTGGCCGTCTCCGCCGGGGGCAGCCTCTCCAGCAACGCCACGGTCACGGTCGGCGCGGAGGGGACGCTGATCTACGAGAGCGGCACGAATGCGGGCAACAACACGCATGTGGTGCAGGGCGGCTCAAGCGTGCTGGCGAATTCCGGCCGGCTGCGCTTCCTCGGGACGGCCAGCGCCGGCACCGGCACCTACACCAACGCCGCGAGCACCGGCACGCCCTTCGGCAGCACGATCAGCTTCGAGGGAAGCAGCACGGCGGGGACAGCCACCCTCATCAACGCGGTGCGGCCCTCGGGTTACGTCGCCGCCTCGGCGCTGCTCTTCCGCGACCAGTCGAGCATGGGGGCGGCCACCATCATCAGCGAAGGCGGCGGCATCTTCCAGTCGACCGGCAATCGGGTGGAACTGCAGGACGACGCCACCGGCGGCACGGCCAGCATCACGCTGGGCGGCAATAACCACATTGGACCCGGTTCCTCGATGACGCTCTCCGGCCGCGCCACGGCCGCGGCCGCGACGATCCGGGTGGGCGCCGCCGAGGCACCGGCGGGGTCAAGCGGCCTTGCCGCTGGCGCCGTGCTCGATTTTCAGGAGGACAGCACCGCCGGCACGGCGCGCATCACGGCCGAGGGCGGTACGGCGGGCAGGTTTGGCGGCCTCGTGCGGTTCCGCGGCACCCAGGACGCGGCGCAGGCCAGCATCCGCGTGGAGGGCAATGCGGTGCTGGACATCCGGGTGTTCACAGGCTCCGCCTTCCGGCTCGGCTCCCTCTCGGGCGATGGCACTGTGTCCCTCGGCGGCAAGGAGCTGCGCCTGGGCGGCACCAACGCCAGCATGAGCTTCGGCGGCGTGCTCGGGGCCGATGGCCAGGGCGGCGTGCTGACCAAGGAAGGCACTGGGAGCCTGGTGCTGACCGGCGCGAACCGCCTCACCTCCGCCAGCATCGCGCAAGGCGTGCTGCAACTCGGCGAGGGCGGCTCGCTCGGCACGGCACCCATCGGCATCGCCGCCGGCGCGCGGCTCGAGGTGAACTCGAGCGACAGCCTGACGCTGGCACAGACCATCTCGGGTGCGGGCGCGCTGCGGCAGATCGGCACCGGCACCACCATCCTCACCGGCGCCAACACCTATTCCGGCGGCACCACCATCAGCGCCGGCACGCTGGAGTTGGGCGCGGGCGGCACGCTGGGCACCGGCGCCGTCGTGAACAACGCCACGCTCGCCATCAACCGCGCGGATGCCGTCACCATCGCCAACGCCATCTCCGGCACGGGCGTATTGCGGCAGAGCGGCAGCGGGACCACCACGCTCACCGGCGCCAACAGCCACAGCGGCGGCACGGTGATCGCGGCCGGCACGCTTTCGGTCGCATCGGATGCGAATCTCGGCGCGGCGAGCGCCGGCCTGACGCTCGCGGGCGGCACGCTCGCCACGAATGCCAGCTTCACCTCGGCGCGGCCAGTGACGCTCGAGGGAACGGGCGGCGGCTTCGCCCCCGCCCCGGGTGTCACGCTGACCTTGCAGGGCGGGATCGCAGGCCCGGGCGGGCTGACGCTGGCCGGCCCGGGCACACTGCGCATCACCGCGCCTGGCACCTATGCGGGGCCGACGCAGGTGATGGCGGGCAGCGTGCTCCTGGCGGCGGGCGGCATGCTCGGCGCGGGGCCGCTCACGGTGGCGGCGGGCGCCGTGCTTGATGCCACGGGCGCCTCCGCACGCAACATGACCGTCGCCTCATTGGCGGGGGAGGGGCTGGTGCGGATCGGCCATCGCAGCCTCACCCTCACCCAGGGCGGTACGGGCTTCGGCGGCACGCTGACCGATGGCGGCCTCGGCGGCGCGCTGACGCTGGCGGGGGGCACCACGCGGCTCGACGGCAGCGCGAGCTACACCGGCCGCACGCTGATCCAGGGCGCGACGCTCGTGCTGAACGGTCTGCTCGACGGCACCTCCGAGGTGGTGATCAACGAAGGCCGCCTCGTCGTGAACGGCACACTGCGCGGGGCTTCCGCGGTGACGCTGAATGGCGGCGCATTGGTGGTGAATGGCGATATCGGTCCCGCCAATGTCGTGATCAATGGCGGCACGCTGGGCGGCACGGGCACGCTGCCCGGCGTCACGGTGGCAAGTGGCGCGACCCTCGCCCCCGGCAATTCCATCGGCACGATCCATCTGAGCGGCCTCGTGCTCGCGCCGGGCTCCACCACGGCGATCGAGGTGCAGGGCCTTGCCGCGGACCGCATCAACGTCAGTGGCAATGCGACGCTGGGGGGCACGTTGCAGCTGCTGCCGCTGGGCGGCCCCTACAGCTTCAACACGCCCTACACGATCCTCCAGGCGGGCAGTGTCAGCGGCAATTTCGCCGCCGTCACCACCACCGGCAGCTTCGGCGCGGGCGTGGAGGCGCGCGTGAGCGTGACGGCGACGCAAGTGCTGCTGGGCCTCGTGCCCGCCATGCTGGTGCCGCCGGACCCCACGCCGCAGTCCCGCGGCATCGCTGGCTTCCTGACCTACAACCTGCGCGCCACCGCGGGCGCGCTGGACCAGGCCAACCGCGCGGGGGGCAACCTCTCGCCCTTCTTCAACGTGTACAACCAGCCGGCCAGCACGATAGGCCTCGCGGTGAACCAGCTCTCGGGCGAGATCGCGACCACGACGGGCGCCATGGGCTTCGCCTCGGGCGACCGGTTCCTGGCGACCATGCTCGACCCACTTGGCCATGGGCGGGAGAGCATGATGGGCGGCCGCCTGCGCCCGGGTGAGGCCGCGAACGCCAAGCGCTATGCCGTCTGGGCCACGGCGACCGGCGCCTATAACCGCACGACCGGCGATGCCTCGGACGGCTCGGCCAGCCGGACCGCGCGCACGGCGGGTTTTGCGCTCGGCTTCGACCATCGGATCGGTGCGGCCAGCATGGCGGGTGTCGCGATCGCGGTCGGCGAGAGCAGCGCCTCGCTCGCCAGCGGGCAGGGCAGTTCCACCGCCAATTTCGGCCAGATCGGCGCCTATGGCACGACGCGGCTGGGCAGCTTCACCGTCTCGGGCGCGGCTGCCTTCACCTTCATGGATGTGGACACGAAGCGCACGCAGTACTTCCTGAACAGCGACCAGCAGCGTGCGGGCTTCGGCGCGCAGGTCTATTCGCTGCGGGCCGAGGTGCGGCAGGATGGCCTGGCCTTCGGCGGCGGCTTGCGGCTGCAGCCCATCGCGGCCCTGCAATGGCAGCAGGTGAACAACCAGGGCTACACCGAGAGCAGCCTGGTGACCGGTGTTGGCACGGGTGTGACGGTGGGCGGGCAGAGCCAGGCCGCGCTGCGCAGCGAATTGGGCGCCCAGCTCGATGGCGTGATGCGAATGGGCGCTGTGCCGGTGCAGGGGTATCTGCGGGCGGCCTGGGCGCATTACCTCACGCGCGATGCCTCCATGGCGGTGGGCTTCGCGACGCTGCCCGATGCCGGCTTCACGGTGCGCGGCGCGCGGCCGGATGCGAATGCGGCGCTGCTCTCGGGCGGGCTGGAGGTGCCGGTGGCACGCGGCCTGACGCTGGGCGCGCGGGTGGAGAGCGAGTTCTCGGGCAATGTCTCCGAGGTCGCGGGGACGGCCAGGCTGCGCTTCGCCTTTTGACGCCGCACCGCGCGCGTGGGAGGAACCCCCGCGTGAACGACAGCCTCACCGACCCCTGGCAGACATTCGACCCCGCACCCGATCCCGGCCCCCCCTTCGGCGAGCGCTATCCGGCCCGCATGCCCGATGGCCGGGTGCTGCACCTGCCCATCCGCCCCATCGGCGTCGCCGGCCTCATCGCGACGCAGGCGAGCTTCCCCGTGATCCACGCGCTGGCCGGCTGGATGGCGGAAGCGGCCGCGCCGCTCGCGGCGGAGATGGTGCTGGGCCTGCCCACGCTCGGCCATGTCTTCGCGCCGCTCCTGGCCGAGCGGCTCGGCCACCGCAACTGGGTCGCCGCCGGCTATTCCCGCAAGCTCTGGTACGAGGAGCGGCTCAGCGTCCCCATGCGCTCCATCACCACCACGGCCGAGCGCCGCCTCTGGCTCGATCCGCGCATGCTGCCGCGCCTTGCGGGCCGGCGCGTGCTGCTGGTGGATGACGTGGTCTCCAGCGGCGCCTCGGCGCAGGCCGGGCTCGCGCTGCTGGCGGCGGCGGGCATCCGGCCCGTCGGGCTTTGCGTGGCGATGGTGCAGACGCGCGCCTGGGCCGCCGCCTGGCCGGGCGACATCCCCGTGGTCAGCGTCTGCGAGACGCCGGCCCTGCGGCAGGATACGGCCGGCTGGTGGCCCGCCCCGGGCGCGCCGTTGCCCTGATCACAACAGCACCGAGAGAAAGGGCGCGAGCGCCAGCAGGCCGAGCGCGATCATGATCGCATAGGCGATGATGCTGCCCCAGTTCGGGCCGCGTCGCTTGCCGCCCTCGGGCGGCCTCGGGGGAAGTGCCATCAATCAGCCCCTGTCTCAGCAATGTTGGCCCGCTTGGATTTATGGCTGGGCATGCACCATGGGGTATGGAGACGCAAGGATCATGCCGTGGATTCCTGTTCGTACACATGAAGCGGAACAGGGCCATTCCCCGGGAACGCGAACCGGGTAAGCTCCCGGTCTGCCTCCAGGAGAGCCAAGATGCGCCCAAATTCCCTGCACGCCGCCGATATCGCGCATTTCGTGCACCAGCAGACCGACCTCGCCGACCATCACGCGCATGGCGCGGTCCTGATGGCGCGCGGCGAGGGCGTGCATGTCTTCGACACGGAAGGGCGCGAATACATCGAGGCGATGGCCGGGCTCTGGTGCGCCTCGCTCGGCTTTTCGGAAAAGCGGCTGGCGGACGCGGCCTACAAGCAATTGCTCTCATTGCCGTACTACCACACCTTCTTCCAGAAGGGGCATGAGCCGGCCGTGCGGCTCGCCGAGAAGCTGATCGAGCTGGCGCCCGCCGGCCTCACCCACGTGCTGTTCCAGTGCTCGGGCAGCGAGGCCAATGACGCTGCGATCAAGCTGATCTGGTACTACAACAACCAGCGCGGCAAGCCGCAGAAGAAGAAGCTGATCGGCCGCATCCGCGGCTATCACGGCAACACCGTCGCCACCGCCTCGCTTTCGGGCCAGCCGCACATGCAGGCGGATTTCGACCTGCCGCTGGGCGATCGCTTCCTGCACGTCTCGAACCCCAACTACTACCGCTTCCACGAGACGGGCGAGACGGAGCTGCAGTTTTCGGCACGAATGGCGGCCGAGCTTGAGGCGCTGATCGAGCGCGAGGGGCCGGACACCATCGCCGCCTTCTTCGCCGAGCCTGTGCAGGGCGGCGGCGGCGCCATCACCCCGCCCGAGGGCTATTTCCAGGCCATCCTCCCGATCCTGAAAAAGCACGACATCCTGTTCGTGGCCGATGAGGTGATCTGCGGCTTCGGGCGCACCGGGCACATGTGGGGCTGCGACACCTATGGCATCACACCCGACATCATCACCTGCGCGAAGCAGCTCACCGCCGCCTACCAGCCGCTCTCGGCCACGCTGATCTCCGCACCGATCCATGAGGCGCTGATCCAGGGCTCGAAGAAGCATGGCAGCTTCGGCCATGGCTTCACCTATGGCGGGCATCCCGTGGCCTGCGCGGTCGGGCTCGAGACGCTGGCCATCTACGCCGAGCGCGACATGGTGGGCCATGTGCAGCGCGTCTCGCCCGCCTTCCTGAACGGGCTGGCCGCCTTCCGCGGGCATCCGCTGGTGGGCGATGTGCGCGGCGTGGGACTCATCGCCGGCGTCGAGCTGATGGCGGACAAGACGACGCGCACGCCCTTCGACCCCGCGCGCAAGATCGGCATCCTCGTGCAACAGAAATGCCATGAGGCGGGCCTCGTCGTGCGCGCGATCGGGGACCGCATCGCCTTCACGCCGCCGCTCATCATGACGGAGGCGGAGATCGCGGAAATGTGCCGCCGCTTCGGCCAGGGCCTGGACGCCGCCTGGATGGCCATGCGCGAGGAGGCGGCCGTCCCCGCCTGAGCCGCGCGCCGGACCTTTACCGGCCGGTAATCCTGGCCGGTGAAGCTGCCGGCATGAAGAACCTCCTCCAGCGGCTTGCCGCGCTCAGCCTCGCGACGCGCATCGCGGCCGCGGGGCTTCTTGCCATCTCGCTCGCGGTGCTGGGGCTCCAGGCCTGGTCCTTCCAGCGCTTCCACGCGATGGAGACCGGGCGCCTGGCCCAGCGCCTCGAGCGCGACCTCCAGCTGCTGGAGACCGCGACGGCCCAGCTTTCGGGCGGTGCGGCCTGGCGTCTCACCGAGGGCGGCCAGCTCGCGCGGGGCGACTTCGTGCTGGAGGGCGCCAATGCCGTGGTGGACATGGTCTCCCACGCGGGCGGCGGGGTCGCCACCATCTTCAAGGGCGATGAGCGCGTGGCGACCAGCGTGGTCCGGCCGGACGGCACGCGGGCCACCGGCACGCGCCTCGCCGCCGGGCCCGCCTATGCGGCCGCCATCACCCAGGGCCAGACCTACCGGGGCGAGAACGTCATCCTCGGCACCAACCACCTCACCATCTATCAGCCGATCCGTGACGCGGCGGGGCGGCAGGTCGGCCTGCTCTTCGCCGGGCAGTCGCTGGCGACACTGGCGGCCACCGAGGCCGCCATGCGCCGCGACAGCCTGTTGGCGGGCCTGTTGGCGCTCCTGCTGGTCGGGTTGCCCGGCTGGTGGCTGATCCGCCGCATGCTGCGCCCGATGGGCGAGCTCGGCGCCAGCGTGGGCCGCATCACCGCCGGCGATGTGGAAGGCGCCGTCCCGCACCTGGCCCGGCGCGACGAGCTGGGCGGCATGGCGCGCGCCATCGAGACGCTGCGCCAATCGCGCCTCGAAACCCGTGCCGCCCGCGCCGATGCCGAGGCCGAGCGCGGCCGCGTTGAGCTTGCGCGGCGCGAGGCGGTGCTGGCCAATGCCGCGGCGCTGGAGGCGGCGCTGGCCGAGGCCTCGGCCAAGCTGGGCGAGCGCGCCTCCCTCACCCTCGCCGCCGCAAGCCGCCTCTCGGACGTGGCCGAACGCGCGACGGGGCAGGCGCAGAGCCTCGGCGCCGGCTCGGAGGAAGCGACCGCCAACGTCCAGGCGGTGGCGGCGGCGGCGGAGGAGCTGGCCAGCTCCATCGCCGAGATCACCCGACAGGTAAGCGATGCCTCCGGCGTCGCCGACCGCGCGCTGACCCAGGCGCAGCAGACCGATGCGACGGTGCGTGGCCTCTCCACCGCCGCCCAGCGCATCGGCGAGGTGGTGCGCCTGATCGAGACCATCGCGGCGCAGACCAACCTGCTCGCGCTCAACGCCACGATCGAGGCGGCGCGCGCGGGCGAGGCAGGCAAGGGCTTCGCCGTCGTTGCCGGCGAGGTGAAGAGCCTCGCCTTGCAGACCGGCAAGGCGACGGAGGAGATCGCGAGCCAGATCGGCGCCATTCAGGCGACGACAGAGGGCGCGGCCCAGGCCATCATGGGCATCGGCCAGACCATCCAGGAGCTGCACGGCATCTCCGCCGCCATCGCCGACGGCATGGCCCAGCAGGGCGAGGCGACGCGCGAGATCGCCCGCGGCGTCGCCCAGGCGGCGGCCGCCACCACCTCCGTCTCGGGCAGCGCCCAGGCCCTGAGCGGCGAGGTGGCCGAAACCGACACGGCGGCGCGCGAGTTGCGCGGCCTGGCCGGTGAGCTGGACGCCTCGGGCCGCTTCCTGCGCGAGGAGGTCTCGGCGCTGGCCGCCCGCCAGCGGCAAAGTTGATGCCGCGTCAGCGGCAGGGCTGACCCCGTTACCTTCCAGCCTCCCGGTGCGAAGCCCGGAACATCCCGCATCTTCTGCAAGCGGGGGCGCCACCCTATGTGTGGGGGCGAGAGAGGGAGGTCTGGATCATGGAATACGCAACGCTGGGTGGGGGCTGCTTCTGGTGCCTCGACGCCGCCTATCGCGACGTGGCGGGTGTACACGAGGTCGTCTCCGGCTATGCCGGCGGGCATACGGTGAACCCTACCTATGAGCAGGTCTGCGCCAAGCGCACCGGCCATGCCGAGGTTGTGCGCATCGGCTTCGACCCCGCCATCGTCACCTATGCCGACCTGCTGCGCATGTTCTTCACCCTGCACGACCCGACCACCAAGGACCGCCAAGGGGCCGATGTCGGCCCGCAATACCGCTCCATCATCCTGGCCGAGACGCCCGAGCAGATGGCCGTGGCCCGCGCCGTCATGGCCGAGGTGACGGCGGCCGGCATCTGGGGCGCGCCCCTGGTGACCGAGCTGGAGCCCGCCAGCACCTTCTACGCGGCCGAGCCGGAGCACCAGAACTACTTCGCGCTCAACCCCTGGTCCGGCTATTGCCGCGCCGTCATCGCGCCGAAGGTGAGCAAGTTCCGCAAGAGCTTCGCCAGCCGCCTCAGCCGCGTGGGGGCCTAAGCCATGTTCTTCGGCAAGAAGACCGGGACGACCGACTTCCCGATCCAGCGCAGCGAGGCCGAGTGGCGCGCCATGCTCTCGCCGGCCGCCTACACGGTGCTGCGCGAGCACGGCACGGAGCGCGCGGGCACCTCGCCCCTCAATGCCGAGAAGCGGCCGGGCGTGTTCCATTGCGCGGGCTGCGGCACGCCGCTTTTCGACGCGGAGACGAAGTTCGAGAGCGGGACCGGCTGGCCCTCCTTCACCAGCCCGATTGCGGGCAATGTCGGCGAAAGCGAGGACAGCAGCTTCTTCATGCGCCGCACCGAGGTGCATTGCGCGGCCTGCGGCGGGCATCTGGGCCATGTTTTCCCGGATGGGCCGGAGCCCTCCGGCCTGCGCTACTGCATGAATGGTGTTTCGCTGGATTTCAAGCCGGAGTAATTCTTCCCGCCGGATCCTATCGTCTTGAAATTGTCTGATTTCATGGGCTAAGTGAGACGGTAACCCCAGGCTTGAAAGCTCCGCTGCCATGTGGCGCGCCGCACTTCTGCTTCTATTGACCGCCACGCTTCCGGCGCGTGCCGATACGGTCTTCGTCATCAACTCGGCCGATGCCTCGATCTCGGTGGTTGATGCGGTGACCCGCACCGAGACGCGGCGCATCCAGCTGCTGCGCGAGGCGCATCACCTCGTTGTCAGCCCGGATGGGCGGGAGCTGGTGGTGGGCGACAGCGGCGGGAACGAGCTGTTCTTCATTGACCCGCAGACCGGCGAAATCCGGCGGCGGGAGCGCATCAGCAACCCCTACCACCTCGAATACAGCCCCGATGGGCGCTACCTCGTGATCGCCTCGCTCCGGCGGGACCAGATCGACATCTATGACGCGGCGAGCCTCGCGCTGCTGCACCGCTTCCGCCAGCCGGACAAGCCGAGCCACGTCGCCTTCAGCCCCGACAGCCGCTTCGTCTATGTGACGCTGCAAGGCACCGGGCATGTGGCCGCGGTGGACATGACGACGCGGGCGACGATCTGGATCCAGGATGTGGGGCCGGAGCCCGCCGGCATCATCTGGCATCGCGGCCGCCTGCTGATCGGCCTGATGGGCCGCACCGATTTCGTGACGCTTGACCCCGAAACGCGCGAAGTGCGCAGCGCCTTCCAGGTGGGCCGCGGCGCGCACAATGTCTTCCCCTCGCCGGATGGCCGCCTGCTCTACGCAACGTCGCGGGTGGACAGCCGCATCGCGGAAGTGGACGCGGCAACGCTCGAAGTCCGCCGCGTCTTCGAGGTGCCGGGCGGGCCGGACTGCATCGCCTTCGATTCCGATGGCCGGATCTTTGCCACGCTGCGCTGGATCGGCCGCGTCCTCATGCTCGACCCCGCGACGGGCGAGCAGGCGCAGATCCGGGTGGGGCGCAGCCCGCATGGCCTCTTCGTGATGCCAAGCCGCCCGGGCCTGGGCGCCGATTTCGCCTTTGCCGCGCCGGGCGCGGTCAGTGGCAGCCGGCCCATGCCGCAGCCCGTGGTGGGGGGCGGCACCATCGCCCGTGCGGCACCCGCGCCCCAGGCGGCGCCCCCCAACCTGCCGGGGGGCGAGATGGCGGTGCGGGTCAATGCGGGCCATCCGGCCAGCTACCCGGCGCGGCCCTCGCTGCGCTGAGCATGGTCACGCGGCGCGTCCTCGGGCTGGGCGCCGCCGCGCTCGCCGCCGGCCCCGCCACGGCGCAACCGGCCCGCCCGGCCATCGCCCGGGGCTGCGCCGGCACGCTCTACCTCACCATCGACACCGGCTGGTCGCGCGAGGCGGAGGTCATCGCCGCCAGCATGGCCCGCCATGGCGTGCGCGCCACGCTCTTCATCGCCAATGAGCCGACGCATCGCGGCGACCGCAACCTTGACCCCACCTGGGGGCCCTTCTGGCGCGCCCGCGCGGCCGAGGGCCATGTCTTCGCGAGCCACACCTGGCGGCACTGGTATTTCCGCGGCGACCCGTCCCCCGGCCGCGTCACCTACGCCTCACGCGCGCGCGAGGGGCAGGAGGTGCTGGACCAATCGGCCCTCTGCGCCGAACTCGCCCGCCCGATCGATGCGCTGCGCGCCATGGTGCCGGACGCGCAGGTGCTGCCGCTCTGGCGGGCGCCCGGCGGCATCGTCACCCCCGGCGCGGTGCGGATGGCGGCCGCCTGCGGCCTCAAGCACCAGGGCTGGACGGCCAACGGCTTCCTGGGCGACGAGCTCGCCTCCGACGCGCATCCCAATGCCGCGCTGCTGCGGCAGAACCTCGCCCGCATCCGTCCGGGCGAGGTGCTGGTCATGCACTGGGGCGTGCGCTCCCGCCGCGAGCCCTTCGGCCTCGTCTTCGACCAGCTCATCACCGGCCTGCTGGAGCGAGGCTTCTGCTTCGCGCCGCTGCCCCACGAGGGCGTCGCCCGATGATCAGCGACCTCTATGAGCGCTTCACCGGCTGGGTGTTCGAGGCGCTGCTCCAGCCGGTGATGTATGAGCTCGGCCTGATGGACTGGGCCGATGAGGCCTTCCAATGGATGGACTTCTTCATCTTCGGCCTGATCCAGGTGGTGGTGGTGGCGGCCGTCTGCCTGCCGCTGGAACGCTGGCGCCCGGTCGAGCACTGGGAGAGCCAGCGCCGCGTCTGGACCGACGTGACCTACACGCTGCTCACGCGCCTCGGCATCCTGCCCATGCTGGGCTTCCTGATCTTCTTCGCTGCCTCGGCGCGCATCGAGGGCTGGATTGCCGATAGCGGCTTCGTGCCGCCGACGCTCGAGACCTTCCTGCCCTGGCTGCGCGAATGGCCGCTGGTGGCGCTCGCCTGCTACGTCGTCATTCTCGACTTCACGGAATACTGGCGCCACCGCTTCCAGCACCGCTTCGGCTGGTGGTGGGCGCTGCACTCCATCCATCACGCCCAGACGCAGATGACCTTCTGGACGGATGACCGCAACCACGTCCTGGATGACGTGATCGCGGCGGCCTGGTTCGGCATCATCGCCGTGCTGATCGGCGTGCCGCCCGGGCAGTTCCCGGTCATCCTGCTGGTGCTGCGCCTGGCCGAAAGCCTCTCCCACGCCAATGTCCGGCTCGATTTCGGGCGGGTGGGGGAGCGGCTGCTGGTCAGCCCGCGCTTCCATCGCCTGCATCACGGCGTGCTGAGCGTGGGGAATTCCGGCAAGAATTACGGCGTGCTGCTGCCGGTGTGGGACTGGATCTTCGGCACGGCCGATTTCAACCGCGCGGCCTACCCCCATACGGGCGATCCGGGCGCGCCCCGCAGCTATGTCTCGGGCGGCTGGCTGGCCCAGCAGGCGGTGGGGCTGCGGGAGGTCTGGCGGGCGCTGAGGCGGTGAAGGTCACGCTTTCTTCCCCAAAGCGACGCATCGCCATATGGTGGGGCCGAGAGACAGCACCCCCCAAAGAGCACCGATGAGCACCCCCGAGAGCCAAATCCCCTATGAGAGCTGGGCCGCCCGCGCATTGCGCGGCGTGGCCGTGGACGCGTTGGAATTCGCGGCTCGCGAGGGCCTGCCCGGCGAACACCACTTCTACATCTCCTTCCGGACCGACCATCCCGGCACGCAGATCCCGGCGCATCTGAAGTCCCGCTACCCGCATGAGATGACGATCGTGCTGCAGCACCGCTTCTGGGACCTGATGGTGGACCGCGCGGCCGAGCGCTTCTCGGTGGGCCTTTCCTTCTCGGGCGTGCCCTCGATGCTGTCCGTGCCCTTCGGCGCGCTGACCGCCTTCCAGGACCCGCACGCCAATTTCGGCCTGCGCTTCGAGCCGGACGAGGCGGAGGCGCCGCCGGAAGCGGCCCCCGTGCCCGAGCCGCCGCCCGCACCCGCGGAAGCCCCGCAGGTGGTTAGCCTGGATGCCTTCCGCCGCAAGCGGGACTAGAAGGGGTGGGATCGCGGCCCGGGATGACGCCCGGGCCTGCGCGCGCTATGGATTCGGCAACAACAATCGCCGAGGCCGCCATGCCGCTTGATGCCGATCACGCCAACCCCGCCCGCCCGCCCGGCTTCGCCTTCAGCACCATGTTCCCGCTGGCCGAGGACACGACCTCCTACCGCAAGCTCGACATTGCCGGCGTCTCCACCATCGAGGTCGAGGGCAAGACCGTCCTCAAGGTGAAGCCCGAGGCGCTGGTGGAGCTGGCGCGCGTGGCCTGCCACGATGTCTCGCACCTGCTGCGCCCGGCGCATTTGCAACAGCTCGCCAATATCCTCGGGGATCCCGAGGCGAGTGCGAATGACCGCTTCGTGGCGCTCGACCTGCTGAAGAACGCGAATATCGCCGCCGGCGGCGTGCTGCCCATGTGCCAGGACACCGGCACGGCCATCGTCTTCGGCAAAAAGGGCCAGCGCGTCTGGGTCGAGGGCGATGAGGAGGAGGCGCTGAGCTACGGCGTGGCGCGCACCTACACCGAGACGAACCTGCGCTATTCGATGATGGCGCCGATCTCGATGTATGAGGAGGTCAACAGCGGCAACAACATGCCGGTCGAATTCTCCATCATGGCGGCCCCCGGCGAGCACCACGCCGACGAGTTCCACCTGATGTTCATCCTCAAGGGCGGCGGCTCGGCCAACAAGACCTTCCTCTACCAGCAGACGCGGGCCGTGCTGAACAAGCAGAAGCTGCTCGCCTTCATCGAGGAGAAGGTGAAGACCCTCGGCACCTCCGCCTGTCCGCCCTATCACCTCTCGGTCGTCATCGGCGGCACGAGTGCGGAGCTGAACCTGAAGGCCGTGAAGCTCGGCAGCACCAAGTGGCTGGATGGGCTGCCGGGGAAGGGCGACAAGTCCGGCCACGCCATCCGCGACCATGAGCTGGAGGCGGAGATCCACAAGCTGACCCAGAATCTCGGGATCGGCGCGCAGTTCGGCGGCAAGTATTTCTGCCATGACGTGCGGGTGATCCGCATGGCGCGGCATGGCGCCTCGCTCCCCATCGGCATCGGCGTCTCCTGCAGCGCGGACCGCCAGATCAAGGCGAAGATCACGCCGGAGGGCATCTTCCTCGAACAGCTCGAGAGCGACCCCGCGCATTACCTGCCCGAGCACACGGACGACATCATGGGCGGGGAGGTGGTCAAGATCGACCTCAACCAGCCGATGGAGCAGATCCGCGCGACGCTCACGCAATACCCGGTGAAGACCCGCGTCTCGCTGACCGGCACCATCGTGGTGGGCCGCGACATCGCGCATGCGAAGCTGCAGGAGCGGCTGGATGCGGGCCTCGGCCTGCCGCAATACCTGAAGGACCACCCGATCTACTACGCCGGCCCCGCCAAGACGCCGGATGGCATGGCGACCGGCAGCTTCGGCCCGACCACGGCCGGCCGCATGGACAGCTATGTGGAGGCTTTCCAGAAGGCCGGCGGTTCGCTGGTGATGCTGGCCAAGGGCAACCGCTCCAAAGCCGTGCTGAACGCCTGCAAGACCTATGGCGGATTCTATCTGGGTTCCGTCGGCGGGCCGGCGGCGCGGCTTGCGCAGGACTGCATCAAGAAGGTCGAGGTGCTGGAATTTCCGGAGCTCGGCATGGAGGCCATCTGGAAGATCGAAGTGGAAGACTTCCCTGCCTTCATCGTCGTGGATGACAAGGGCAACGACTTCTACGAAGGTCTTGAGTGATGCGACCGGCGCCACGTTGCCCTTGCCTTAGCTTGGCGCATGGCCGCCTAGAGCGGCCACACGACGGCAACGATTTCTACGAGGGCCTGGAGTGATGCTCGCACTCCGCCCCAATTGCGAATGCTGCGACCGGGACCTGCCGCCGGAAAGCACGCAGGCACTGATCTGCACCTATGAGTGCACCTGGTGCCGCGACTGTGCGGAGACCAAGCTCGGCATGACCTGCCCCAATTGCCAGGGCAACCTCGTGCCACGCCCCATTCGCCCGGCCGCGATGCTGGCCAAGCACCCCGCCAGCACCGAGCGCAAATTCCGCCCGGAGCGCTGCGCGTGACCGGCTACCGCTTCCTCCTCGCGCTGCGTGAGCCCGGCATCGGCCCGCTCGGCACCGAGATGGTTGACCTCGATGGCGTCCCCTCCATCGGCCATCGCCTGCGGGTCAAGCTGGCGGGCGGCGAGGCTGATCTCGTCATCGCCGAGATCATCTGGTTCCACTCGCCCGGCGCGCTCTCGCCCTCGGGCCAACTCATCCTGACAGGACGCTGAGCCATGACCCGCATCCGCATCTCCTCCGGCTCCCGCTTCGAGGAGGAAATCGGCTATTCCCGCGCCGTCGTGGATGGCGACGACATCTGGGTCTCCGGCACCACCGGCTATGACTACACGACGATGACCATCGTGGATGACGTGGTCGGGCAATGCGACCAGACCTTCCGCAACATCGCGCAGGCGCTCGCCAAGGCTGATGCCACGCTGGATGACGTGGTGCGCGTCATGTTCATCGTCCCCCGGCGCGAGGATTGGGAGCCCTGCTACCCCACCATCAAGAAGTATCTGGGCAAGGCGCGCCCCACCTCGACCCTCATCCATGCGCAGTTGCAGACGGATGCCATGCGCATCGAGATCGAAGTCACCGCCCGCCGCCAGAAGAAGGCCTGAGCCTATGCGCTTTTCCGTGGACCGCCTGGACCACCTCGTCATCACCGTGAAGGATGTCGAGATCAGCGCCGCCTGGTACCAGCGCGTCCTCGGCATGGAGCGCGCGGAGTTCGGCCCGCATCGCCGCACCTCGCTGCGCTTCGGCGGGCAGAAGATCAACCTGCGCCCGGTCGAGATGACGCAGGCCGAATGGTGGTCGGGCCCGGCGACCGCGCCCGGCGGGCAGGATCTGTGTTTCATCGTGACGGTCAGCGCGCCGCAAGTGGTGGAGCATCTGCACCGCTGCGGCGTCGTGGTCGAGGCGGGCCCCGTGCCGAAGGATGGCGCGCTCGGCCCCATCAACTCCGTCTATTGCCGCGACCCCGACCAGAACCTCATCGAGATCGCGACCTACAGCGATTAGGCGAGGGTCCAGGGAACGAGTTCCCTGGCGGGGAGTTTGAGGGGCAGAGCCCCTCAAGGAACAGACATGACCCGCACCGAAACCGACAGCCTCGGCACCATCGAGATCCCGGCCGAGCGCCTCTGGGGCCCGCAGACCGAGCGCGCCCGCGCCCTCTTCGCCATCGGCACGGAGCGTTTCCCGCCGCTGCTCATCCGCGCCACGGGCCAGCAGAAATGGGCGGCGGCGGAGGCCAATGCCCGCCTTGGCGAATTGCCGCAGCACCTGGCCGACCCGATCCGCCAGGCGGCGAACGAGATCATCCAGGGCGCCCGCGACGAGGATTTCCCGCTGACCATCTGGCAGACGGGCTCGGGCACGCAGACCAACATGAACGCGAACGAGGTGATCGCGAACCGCGCCAACCAATTGCTCGGCCAGCCGCTCGGCGCGCGGGAGCCGGTGCACCCGAACGACCATGTGAATCGCGGCCAGTCCTCCAATGACAGCTTCCCCACGGTCATGCACCTCGCCGCCGCGCAGGCGGTGCAGTTCCGCCTGAGGCCGGCGCTGGAGGCGCTGGCCACCGCGCTCACCGCGCGCGCCGAGGAATGGGAGGGCATCATCAAGATCGGCCGCACGCATCTGATGGATGCGGTGCCGGTGACACTCAGCGGCGAGTTCGCCACCTATGCCCGCCAGGTGATGCACGGCGTGGCGCGGCTGGAGGGCAGCATGCCGCGCCTGCTGCAACTGCCCCAGGGCGGCACCGCGGCCGGCACTGGCCTCAACCGCCACCCGGAGTTCGACACGGTGTTCTGCGAGGTGGTGGGCACGCGCATCGGCCTGGCCTTCACCCCCAACCCCGACAAATCCGAGGGCATGGCCGCGCATGACGCGCTGCTGGAGCTGCATGGCGCGATGAACACCATCGCCGCCTCGCTCATGAAGATCGCGAATGATGTGCGCCTGCTGGGCAGCGGCCCGCGCGCGGGCCTGGCCGAGCTGATCCTGCCGGAGGACGGTCTCTCCAGCAGCATCATGCCGGGCAAGACTAACCCGACGCAGAGCGAGGCGCTGGCCATGGTCTGCGCGCAAGTCATGGGCAACCAGATGACGGTGACGATCGGCGCCAGCCAGGGCCACCTGGAGCTGAACACCTACAAGCCCGTGATCATCCAGGCCGTGCTGCAATCGGCCCTGCTGCTGGCCGATGCGTCGGAGAGCTTCGCCCGGAACATGGTGGCGAAGCTCGCCCCCAACCTGCCGCGCATCGCGGAGAACCTCGCGAAGTCGCTGATGCTGGCGACGGCGCTGAACCCGCATCTCGGCTATGACCGGGCCGTCGCCATCGCCAAGCTCGCTTTGCATGAGGACCTCACGCTGCGCGAGGCGGCACTGCGCGAGGGCGTCTCGGCGGAAGACTTCGACGCCTGGGTGCGGCCCGAGGCGATGCTGCGACCGGGGGGCTGAGCTTGCGCCATCTGGTCAAGCGCAGCCTGCGCCTTGCGGGCCACGCCACCTCCATCGCGCTGGAGGCGGAATTCTGGGCGGTGCTGGAGGCGGAGGCGGCACGGCGCGGCGTCACCCTCGCCGTGCTGGTGGCCGAGCAGGATGCCGCGCGCACCGGGGCGGAGCAGCCCTTGGCCAGCCGGTTGCGCGTCTTCGCGCTCGGCCTCAGCCGAGGCCCGTGAGCCGCAGCACCAGCCCGGCCAACGCCGTCACCGCCAGCACCGAGACCACGCCGAGCTTGAGGCGGAACAGGCACACCCCCGCCAGCACCGAGAGCAGAAGGGCGGCCGGCTGCAGGCTCCAGGGGTCGGGCAGGATGCCGTCCATGCGCGCGAAGATCACGCGCAGCGCGAACCAGAGGGCGAGGTTGGCGATGACACCCACGACGGCCGCGGTGACACCGGCCAGCGCGCCGCGCAGGCGCGCCATGTCGTGCAGCTTCTCGATGTAGGGCGCACCCAGGAAGATCCAGGCGAAGCAGGGCAGGAAGGTCACCCAGAGCGTCAGCCCCGCACCGGCCACGCCGCCCAGCGCGCCGGAGTCCCGCCAGCCCGCCAGGAAGCCCACGAATTGCAGCACGAGGATGAGCGGCCCCGGCGTCGTCTCCGCGAGGCCGAGGCCGGCCAGCATCTCGGGCGCGGACAGCCAGCGGTAATGCTCGACGGCCTCCTGCGCCACATAGGCGAGCACCGCATAGGCGCCGCCGAAGGTGACGACGGCCATCTTGGAGAAGAACCAGGCGATATCGGCGAAGACGCCGCCCATCGGCATCAGCAGTGCCACGGGCCAGACCCAGAGGGCGAGGGCGACCAGCCCCGCCCGGCGCGCCAGCGGCGCCATGGCGGCGATGCGGCCCGGATCAGCCAGCAGCGCCGCATCGAGTGCGGCCGGCGCGCCCTCGCGCGGCTTGCCATGGCCGCCCGCGGCGAAGGCCTGGGGCGCGGCATAGCCGATGGCGGCCGCCCCCAGCACGACGAGCGGGAAGGGCAGGTCGAACGCGAAAAGGGCGATGAAGGCCGCCGCCGCCAGCACCCAGGGCAGCGCGCCCTTCAAGGCGCGCTTCGCCACCTTCAGCAGCGCTTCCACCACCAGGATCAGCACCGCGCATTTCAGCCCGAAGAACAGGCCCGCGACCAGCGGCACATCGCCCAGGATGGCGTAGATGAAGGAGAGCGCCAGCATCACCGCGGCCCCCGGCAGCACGAACAGCAGCCCCGCCGCGACGCCGCCCTTCACCCCATGCATCAGCCAGCCGAGATAGGTGGCGAGCTGCATGGCCTCCGGCCCCGGCAGCAGCATGCAGAAGTTCAGCGCATGCAGGAATCGCCGGTCGCTCACCCAATGGCGCTCATCCACCACCTCGCGCTGCATCATCGCGATCTGCGCGGCCGGCCCGCCGAAGGAGAGGCAGCCGATGCGCGCCCAGACGCGCAACGCCTCCTTGAAGCTCGGCAATTCGCTCATGCGGGGCGTCCCGTCGGCCAGTTGTGGGTTTCCTGCGCCGCGTCGCGGCACCAGCGGAAGAAGGCGTCATACAGCGCGAGCCCTGCGTCAAGCTGCGCGAGGTCGTCGCGATGCATGCGCGAGAGGCCGAGCGAGGCGGCGAGCAGCCCCGCCGCCTCGGGCGCCAGGGAGAGATCGGCGGTATCCGCCCCGCGCACCAGCCGCGCCAGGTGATCCAGCGCGGGCAGGTTCAGGCCGAATTCCCCGATCATCACGTCGAAGGTGCAGCGCGGGCCGCGATGGGACCAGAACACGCCCTCGATGTCGAAGGGTGTCGCGCCGAAGCGCTCCGCCACGGCCGCGACCTCGGCGGGTGCGACGAAGAGGAAGACGGCGGAAGGATCCACGAAACGCCGGATCAGCCAGGGGCAGGCGATGCGGTCCACCTTGGGCCGCGCGCGCGTCACCCAGAGCGTGCGCCCTTGCGCGTCGCGCGGCGGGACATGGGTGGGGGAGACGAGCGGCAGCTCGGCCTCGGCCCAGCCGAGAAAGCCGCCTTCCAGCACCTCGGCCTTCGCGCCGTGGTGCCGCAGCCAGGCGGCGACGCCCTGGCTGAGCTTGAGGCCCTTCTGGCAGATCACGGCCACCTCGCGTCCACGCCACGCCTCGGCCCAATCCGCGACATCGGTGTGTGGGGCACGGCGGCTGGCAGGCAGCATGCGCGGGTCGGCTGCGAAATCCTCGGGCGTGCGCACGTCCAGCAGCGCGGGGCTGTCCGGCAGGCCGATGCGGCGCGTGAGCTGAGCGCGGGTGATGATATCGGGTGAGGGCATGAGGGTGCATCCGGCAGGAAATGCGATGCTTGGGCCGCAGCCTCACGGGGTGATCGCCGATTGCCCCTTGCCGCGGAGAGTGGCCGGGGGAATGCTCCCGGTCAAGGACATGAATTGGGGACTCGCATGAACCTCGCCGGATTGAGCCTGCGCGACCTCGAATACATCACGGCCGTCGCCGAGCACCTGCATTTCGGCCGCGCCGCCCAGGCCTGCGGCGTCAGCCAGCCCACGCTCTCGGGCCAGTTGCGCAAGCTCGAGGAGTTCCTGGGCGTCGAGATCTTCGAACGCAGCCCGCGCGGCGTGCTGGTGACGCGCCGCGGCGAGGAGGTGGTGGCCCAGGCCAAGCGCATCATCAGCGAGGCGCGGCGCCTGTTCGAGGTCGTCCGCATCGGCGCCGAACCGCTGACCGGCACGCTGCGCCTGGGCGTCATCTCCACGCTCGGCCCCTACCTCGTGCCCTTCCTGCTGAAGCCGCTGCGCGCCCGCTACCCCGAGCTGAAGCTGCTGCTGACCGAGGGCCATACCCGCGTGCTGGTACGCCAGCTGGAGGAGGGGGAGCTGGACGCGCTGCTCGCCACCAGCCCGATCGGCGACAGTGAGCTGGTGGAACTGCCGCTCTTCCGGGAGGAGCTGGCACTGGCGGTGCCGCGCGACCATCCGCTGGCGCAGGTGGAGGCGGTGAACCCGAGCGACATCCCCGTGGCCGAGCTGATCCTGCTGGCCGAGGGGCATTGCCTGCGGGACCAGGCCATCCAGTTCTGCCCGACGCGGCTGCGCGAGGGCTCGGCCGAATTGCAGGCGGCAAGCCTGGAGACGCTGCGGCAGATGATCGCTGCCGGCAGCGGCGTGTCCTTCATGCCGCAGCTCGCGATCCAGGTGGGCGCGCTGCTGGATGACATGGTGGCCTATCGGCGCATCGCGGGCGGGCAGCACATGCGGGATGTGGCGCTGTTCCACCGCCCGAGCTTCGGCCGCATCCGCGACATCCGCCTGCTGCGGCAGAGCATTGGCGAGATCCTCGCCGAACAGAGCGCCGTGAAGGTGCACAAGCCGGGCAAGGCGCGGGAGACGGCGTAGCGCCGCTCAAGCGTCGGCCAGGATCATCCTGGCCTCAAGCGGCGGCCAGAACCATTCCGGCCTCAAGCGGCGGCCAGCCTGGGCGCCAGATGCTGGATCAGCGCCGTGGTGCAATCCGCCTGTTGCTGGCAGGCGCTTTCGGCGCGGGTCAGCAGATGGGGGAGGCGGTCGGCATCCTGCTGGTCAGCCAGGCAGGCCGAGGCCTCCCGCAGCGCCACCGTCGTCTCCCGCACGGCCCCCGCGAGGCGCAGCACGAGGTCGGCCAGGTCATTCGCGTCCTGGCGCGGCAGGCTGGGCCGGCTGTCCAGCAGGGTCTGGAAGAGCAGCGCGTCGGGCGAGGGGGTCGGGGGGCGCGTGATCATGGAGCGATCCTGGGCCCCGCCGGATTGAGAATCCCTTAACGGCTACTCGGCGGCTGCGGCCAGCAGGCTTTCGCCCGGCTTCAGCCGGCTGAAGCGCACTGCGCGCCAGTCGAGCCGCACGCGGCCCTCTTCCAGCGTCACCACGGTGTGGCGCAGGCCCTTCGCATCTGCGTCGGTCTGCGGGAAATCCTCGCGCCAATGGGCGCCGCGGCTTTCGCACCGCGCCTCGCTCGCCGCCACGATGGCGCGGCTGGTGAGGACCAGGCTCTCCAGGTTCAGCCAATCCGCCCAGGACATGTTGAAGCCCCGCGCACCATCCTTCACGCCGGAGGCGCGCAGCTCGGCCTCGATCGCATCGAGCCCCGCGCGGGCCTCGGCCAGGCCCTTGGCGTCGCGCAGGATGCCGGCCTTGTCCCACATGAGGTCCGCCAGCGCATCCCGCAGCGCATTGAGCGGGCGCACGGGCTGGCCGAAGGGGGCGAGCGCCGCATCCTGCGCCGCGCGCAACGCCGCTTCATCGGGCGCTTCCAGCGCGCCCTCGCGCGGCACCCAGGCGGCCATGGCATCGCCCGCGATTCCGCCGAAGACGGTGGAATTGGCGACACCATTGCCACCCAGGCGGTTCGCGCCATGCACGCCGCCGGTGTCTTCGCCGGCGGCGAACAGGCCGGGCAGGTCGGTGCTGCCATCGGCGCGGAAGACCACGCCGCCCATCATGTAATGCGCCGTCGGCACCACGGGCACGCGCCCGCCGGCCAGGTCAAAGCCCATATCGGCGCAGCGTTCCACCATGCCCTTGAACTGCTTGGCCACATTCGCGGGGCCCAGATGCCCCATCTCGATCCAGAGCCCGCCCTCGGCATTCACGCGGCCCGCCTGGATCTCGCGCTCCATGGAGCGGGAGACGATGTCGCGCGTCGCACGCTCACCGCGGGGGTCGTAATTGTGCATGAAGCGCTCGCCATCGCCGTTCAGCAGATAGCCGCCGGCGCCGCGCAGCCCTTCCTCGATGATGGTGCCGGTCATGCGCGTGCCGGGGCCGGCCAGCACGCCGGTCGGGTGGAACTGCACCATCTCCATGTCGCGCAGCGGCAGGCCGGCGCGCAGCGCCATCGCCATGCCGTCGCAGGATTTGTCGCCCGACGGCGTGTGGTACTTGTACATGGTGGGTCCGCCACCCGTCCCCAGCAGCACGGCCTTGGCCTGCACGAAGACGAAGCGGCCCTGGCGGATGTCGAGCAGCAGCACGCCCGAAAGACGCGAGCCGTCGCGCGAGGGGATGATCGCCAGCGCGCGATGCTCCTCCAGCCGCTCGATCCCGCGCGCCCAGGTCTGTTCGGCCAGGCGGTTGATGATCTCGATGCCGGTCAAATCGCCCTTATGGACCGTGCGGTCGAAGGTCTGTCCGGCGAAGGCCTTCTGGTGGATGGTGCCATCCGCGTTGCGGTCGAAGAAGCAGCCCCAGCGGTTCTCCAGCTCGCGGATGCGGCGCTGGGCCACGGTGACGAGCGTCCAGGCCAGGTCCTGGTCGTTCAGCCATTTCCCGCCATCGAGCGTGTCCATGAAGTGCCGCTCGGCGGAATCACCGGCGGCAAGTGCGACATTGTAGCCGCCCTGCACCATGCGCGTGCAGCCGGACTTTCCCAGCAAACCCTTGACCGCGACGGTGACGCGCAGATCGGGGTTCGAGGCTTTCGCGTGCAGCGCGCCCAGCAGCCCCGCGCCGCCGGAGCCCAGCACCAGGATGTCGGTGGTGATGCGGTCCATCAGCTTGCTCCGAGCTTCGCGAGCACGGCCGCGCGCCGCGCTTCCACGCTGGCCTGCACGTCGCGGTAGAGACTGCCGCCATGGCTGTCCATGCCGACGATGAGCGGGCCGAAATCCTTGATGGCGAAGCGCCAAAGGCTCTCGGGGTTGAGGTCATCCATGTCCACATCCTCGATGGCGGCGATCCAGGTGGTCTCCAGCGCCGCGGCCCCGCCGATCACGGCCAGGTAGCAGCCGCCGAGTTCCTGGAAGGCCTTTCCCGACTCTTCGCGCAGCCCGCCCTTGCCGATGATGATGCGGACACCTTCGCGCTCCATCAGCGGCCGGGTGAAGCGCTCCATGCGGTCGCTCGTGGTGGTGCCGATGCAGACGGCCTCATAGCCCGCCTGGTTGGTGCCGGACGGGTCCACCTTGCGGACATTGGGCGCGGTGTGGATCACCGCATGGCCGTTCAGGTCGAAGCGCGTGCGGCGCCCGCGGTCGAACATGTGGATCTGCGTGGCGTCGCGGATGCCGAAGAGCGTGTCCTGGAGCGTGACCGTATCGCCCGCGCGGAGCTTGCGGATATCGGCCTCGGTGCAGGGCATGTGGAGGGTGTGATGGGCCATGGCGTCAGAATCCGATCACCACGCCCTCGGGCGTGAAGGTGGCGCTGGCGCGGCGGGCGGAATGGCACTGCACATTTACCGCCACGGGGTTCATGGTGATGTGCGTCGCCGCGATTTCCACATGCACGGCGAAGGCGGTGCTGTCCCCGCCCAGCCCCTGCGGGCCGATGCCGAGGCTGTTCACCGCCTCGGAGAGCTCCACCTCCAGCTTCGCGCCCTCCGCATCCTCGCAGACGGAGCCCAGCGGCCGCGTCGCCGCCACCTTGGCGAGGTGCATGCACAGGTCGCTTGTGCCGCCGACGCCCACGCCCAGGATGGTCGGCGGGCAGACCTTGCCGCCCGCCTTGATCGCCGCATCCACCACGAAGCGCTTCACGCCGGCCAGCCCATCGGCCGGGATCAGCATCTGCAGGAAGGAGCCGTTCTCCGAGCCGCTGCCCTTCGGGATCATCTCCAGGCGCAGCGTGCGCGGCGTCTCCACAAAATCAATGTTGATCACCGGCACATGCGCCCCGCAGGAAGAATGCGCATTCACCCGCGTGATGGGATGCACGACCGAACTGCGCAGCGGGTGCTCGCGCGTCGCGCGCTCGGTCCCGCGCGCGATGGCCTGCTTCAGCGCCCAGCCATCCAGCTCCACATCGCGGCCGATCTGCACGTTGAAGATGGGGATGCCCGTATCCTGGCAGAGCAGGTTCTCGGTCCGCTCGGCGACGGCGATGTTCTCGATCATCGTCGCCAGCACGGATTTTGCGAGGCCATCGGTCTCGCTCGCATCGAGGCGGAAAAACCCCTGCTTGATGTCGTCGGGCAGGATCTTCAACGCCCGGATGTAGAGGAGCTTCGCCGCTTCCTCGATCGCGTCCGGGGTCACGCGCAGCTTCTCAGGCGGGGGGATGACGGACATGGCGTTTCCTCAGATGAGCAATGAGAGACCGGAGACGAGCAGCAGGCTCAGCAGCACCAGACGGAAGCCCTGGGCCGGCAGGCGCTTGCCCACGCGCAGCCCGGCCCAGGTGCCGAGCAGCAGGGCAGGGACGGCAGTGGCGGTCAGGAAGATCGCCTCGGGTGTGAAGAAGCCGGTGAAGGCCAGGCCGATGATGGTGAGAGCCTGCATGATGGCGATGAAGGGCTGCATCAGCGCCCGCGTGTCCTGCGGCGGCATGCCCTGCATGTCGGCCCACATGCCGACCAGCGCGCCGACATAGCCGCCGATGCCGCCCAATATGCCCGAGGCGAAGCCAATCACGGCGTCACTGCGCGGCGTGGCCCGCGCTCCCGGCGCACCCAGCCGCGGCACGAAGCGCGCGAGGGCGGGATGCACGACGCCGCTGCGGCCCAGGGCCAGGCGCAGCACGCCGATGCGCATGAGCGTGTATCCGGCATAGAGCACGAGCAGCAGCCCGACCCCCGCCACCACCGCCCGCGCCGGGCCAAGCGCCAGGATGGCCAGCCCCATTGGCAGGCCGAGCGTCGCGGTGCCGACATAGAGCCAGAGGCGCTGCCAGGGGATGTGGTCGCGCACCGCATAGGTGCCGATGCCCTGGACGATCAGGCTGCCCATCACCAGCACCGGCGCCACCAGCGCGGGGGCGAGGAATTGCAGCAGCACGGCCGCGCCCACTAGCACGAAGGCGAAGCCCGCGATGCTCGCGCAAAAGGCGGCGAGCAGGCTGCCCGCCGAGATGAGCAGCGCGTCAGCCCACATTGAGCAGGAACAGGATGCCGGCGGCGATGGCGACGCCGGCGCTGGCCGCCACCATGTCCTTCTGCCGCGCCCGCCAGCCCAGGAATTCCAGCGCCAGCACGCGCAGGCCACCGGCGAGGTGCACCGCCAGCAGCACGACCAGCCCCCATTCGGCGAACTTGAACAGCGCATTGTCCGTCCACCGCAGGAAGCCCTCCAGCGCCGCCTCGCCCGAGATGGCCTGGCCCAGCGCCCAGAAATGCAGCGGCAGGAACAGCGCCAGCAACAGGCCTGAGACGCGATGGATCACGAAGGCGATGTAGGTGGGGTGCCGCCGGTCAGGCATGGTAGAGCCCCCAGGCCGCGCGGATGCCGAAGGCGGCGGTGACCAGCCCGATACCGAGCCAGAGCGCATCCACCGCCCGCCCGCGCAAGCCCAGCCATTCCCCCGCGATATTGCGCAGCCCGATCGCGCCATGCAGCCCGGCGCAGAGCGCAAACACGACATAGAAGCCGAACCAGAGCTCGGCGCCGCGCGTGCGTGCCAGGATTTCCGCGCCCGAAAGCCCTCCCCGGATCGCCAGCATGATCGTCACCAGATGCACGATGACGGCGAGGCCGAGGAAGCCCGCCGTGATGCGCTGGATGGCCCAGAGCCGCGTGCCCGCCGCGCGCATCAGCGCCGCCCCAAGAGGCTGTCCCAGAAGATCGTCCGCTTCAGGCCCGCGATGGCCGAGGAGGGGTCGAGGTTCTTCGGGCAGCGCTCCGTACAGGATTGCGTGGAGTGGCAGGAATGGCAGCCGGCATCGCCGCTGACGGCATCCAGGCGTTCCTTGTTGCCGCCGTCCCGCACGTCATTCACCAGGGTCCAGGCGCGGTTCATCGCGGCGGGGCCGAGGTAGTCCTTGTTCCAGGCCACGATGTCGCAGGAGGCGTAGCAGACGCCGCAGCCGATGCATTCGATGCCAGCATCGGCGGCCTGCCGCTTCTTGGACGTGGGCGGCACCACCGCGAATTCCTCCGGCACGGCACCGTCGGGCGCGTCCTTCGGCTCAAACTTCCCGCCCGCCCGCGCCCATTTGTCGAAGAAGGGGGCCATGTCGGTCGCGAGGTCGCGGATCACCGGGAGATTGGCGAGCGGCCGGATCTCCAGCGTCTCGCCGGGGCTCGCCACCCGCTTCACATGTGTCCGGCAGGTCCAGCGCGCGCGGCCATTCACCTCCATCGCGCAGGAGCCGCACATGCCCACACGGCAGGCGAAGCGATAGGCCAGGTCCGGCTGCTGCTCGCGCTGGATCTGCGTCACCACGTCGAGAATGGTCTGGTTCTCGCGCGCGGGCACGGCGTAATCCGCGAATGCGCCGCCCTCGGCATCGCCGCGCCAGATGCGGACCTTCAGATCGGCCATCGCTGTTCCTCCCGATGGGCTGATCCTGCCCCGGTCTTGTATAAGACACAAGACCCGTGCAAGCTCCGTGGAAAGATCAGGAGACGCATGATGCAGCACGAGATCCGCGGCGCCGACATCCTCTGGGGCGCGCTCAAGAAGGGCGGCGTCACGCGCGTCTTCAGCCTTTCGGGCAACCACATCATGCCGGTTTATGACGCGGCGTTTGAGCAGGGGATCGAGATCATCCATGTCCGGCACGAGGCCGCGGCCGTCCATATGGCCGATGCCTGGGCGCGGCTGACGGGCGAGGTGGGCGTCGCACTCGTCACGGGCGGGCAGGGGCATTCCAATGCGGTGGCCGGCCTGCCGACGGCGCAGGCGGGCGAGGTGCCGCTGCTGCTGCTCTCGGGCCATGCGCCGCTGAACGAACTGGGCCTCGGCGCCTTCCAGGAAACGCCGCAGGTCGAGATGGCGGCCCCGCTCTGCAAGGCCGCCTGGCTGGCGCAGAGCACGGCCGGCCTCGCCGCCGACATCGCGCGCGGCTTTTCCATCGCCCGCTCGGGCCGGCCTGGCCCCGTGCACATCTCGCTGCCGACCGATGTGGTGGAGGCCAAGGCCGCGCCGAAGCTGCCGGAGGAGGGGGCCTATCTCGCGCACCCCATGCCGCTGGCCACCGAGAGTGCGGCCGCCATCCTCGCCGCCATCGGCGCGGCGGAGCGCCCCTTCCTGGCCGCCGGCCCCGCGCTGAACACCCCGAATGGCCGCCGCGCGCGCGCGGCGCTGGAAGCGGCACTCGGCCTGCCCATCGCCCTCATGGAAAGCCCGCGCGGCCTGGGCGACCCCTCGCTCGGCGCCTTTGCCGAGATGCTGGCGCAGTCCGATTGCGTGGTGCTGCTGGGCAAGCCGCTCGACTTCACGCTGCGCTTCGGCCGCGCGCCCTTCGTGGACCAGAAGGCCCGCTGGATCGTGATCGAGCCGGACGCCAAGCTCATGACGCGCGCGGTGGAGGGCCTCGGCGCGCGCCTCGCCCTCGGCGCCATGGCCGCACCGCTGGAGGCGGTGGCGGCACTCGCCGCGCAGGCCACGCCGCATGCCAATGCCGCCTGGGGCTCGGCCGTGCGCGAGGCCATCGCCCATCGCCCGCCGGCCTGGGCGGCGCTGGCGGGCCAATCGGGTGGCCCCGTGCATCCGGCGACCCTCGGCGCGGCCCTCCGCCCCCATGTGACCGAGGACACCGTGCTGGTGATTGACGGCGGCGAGATCGGCCAATGGATGCAGGCCTGCCTCGCGGCCCCCGAACGCGTCATCAACGGCGTCGCCGGCGCCATCGGTGCCGCACTGCCCTTCGCGCTGGCCGCCCGCGCCGCGCGCCCCGCGGGCCGCGTGCTCGCGATCTGCGGCGATGGCACCTTCGGCTTCCACATGGCGGAATTCGACACCGCCTTGCGCCATGACCTGCCCTTCGTGCTGGTCGTCGGCAATGACGCGAAGTGGAATGCCGAATACCAGATCCAGGCGCGCGACTATGGCGCGAACCGCACGCATGGCTGCGAACTCGCCCCCGGCACGCGCTACGACCTCGTCGTCAGCGGCCTCGGCGGCCATGGCGAGCTGGTCGAGCGCGGCGAGGATCTGGCCGCTGCACTCGATCGCGCCTTCGCCAGCGGCAAGCCCGCCTGCGTGAATGTGATGATCGAGGGCCTGCCGGCCCCCAACCTCCGCCGCGCATGACGACACTCGCGCGCGCCCCCCTTTATGCGCGCGCCGAGCAGGATTTGCGCGCGCGCATCGCCGCCGGCGAATGGAAGCCGGGCGCGGCGCTGCCGACCGAGGCCGTGCTGTCCGCGCAGCTCGGCATCAGCCAGGGCACGCTGCGCCGCGCGCTGGGCCGGCTGGAGGCGCAGCGCCTGATCGAGCGCCGCCAGGGCATCGGCACCTACGTCACGCAGGCGACGAGCGAGCGCGCGCTGTTTCACTTCTTCCGCGCCGAGGCCGTGGATGGCGGGCGCATCACGCCGACAAGCCGCCTGCACCGGCTGGAGCGCGGGCCCGCCACGCCCGAGGAAGCGCAGGCCCTGGCCCTGCCGCGCCGCGCCCGCGTGCATCGCCTGGCCCGCCAGCGCTTCGTCGAAGGCCAGGCCGCCATCGTCGAGGAGATCTCCCTGCCGGAGGCGCTCTTCCCCGGCTTCGCCCTGCCCATCGGTATGGAACTGACCGATGAGCTCTACGTCCATTACCAGCGCCACCACGGCATCACCGTGATGCGCGTGACCGAGAAGCTTTCCGCCATCGCAGCCCCGCCAGACATCGCGGCGCTGCTCGGCCTCGCCCCCGGCGCGCCCTGCCTGCACATCGCGCGCCTGGCCTTCGACGTGATGGACCGCCCGGTGGAGCGCCGCCTCTCCTGGATCGAGACCGGGGCGCTGCGCTACGCGATCGAGTTGCGGTAGCCGGGGCTCTCGTTCGCCGCGCGGTTTGGGATTAGCCTCCGCGCGGAATCACAGGGGAGCCCGCCATGAAAGCCGCCATCGTCACCGCCGAGGGCCTGAAGCTGCAGGAGGTGCCGGTGCCCAAGCCGGGCCCGGAGCAGATCCTCGTCAAGCTGCGCGCCATCGGGCTGAACCGCGCCGATCTCGGCGTGGCGGCCGGCCATGCGCATGGCGCGGTGGGCGGCATCGGCGCCATCCCAGGGCTCGAAGCGGCGGGCGAGATCGTCGAATGCGGCAGCGACGTGCCCTCCCACCTCAAGCCCGGCATGCGCGTGATGGGCGGCATGGGCGCCAGCTACGCGGAATACGCGCTGGCCGATTGGGGGCGCGTGAACCTCGTTCCCGATGCCAACATGTCCTGGGAGGTGGCGGCGACGCTGCCGGTGGCGTTGCAGACCATGCACAACGCCGTCGTCACGCATGGGCTTTGCGCGCCGGGCAGTGCCATCATGATCCAGGGCGCTTCCTCGGGCGTCGGCCTGATGGGCCTGCAGATCGCTCGCCTCATGGGCGCCACCGTGGTGGTCGGCAGCTCGACCAACCCCGAGAAGCGCGCGCGCCTCGCAGAATTCGGCGCGACGCTCGCGGTGGACACAAACGACCCTGGCTGGGTGAAGCAGGTGCTGGACGCAACCGGCGGCCGCGGCGTGGATTCGGTGGTGGACCAGATCAGCGGCCCGCTTGTTTCGCAGACGCTGGCGGCGACCCGCATCCTGGGGCGGATCATCAATGTGGGGCGCCTCGGCGGTGCCGTCGCGGATTTCGACTTCGACCTGCATGCCGCGCGCCGCATTTCCTATATCGGCGTCACCTTCCGCACCCGCAGCAATGAGGAGGTGCGAGAGATCGTGCGTCTCATGCGGCAGGATCTCTGGGCAGCGCTGGAGGCGGGCACGCTCGCCCTGCCGCTGGACCGCGTCTTCCACCTGGATGAGGTGCACGCGGCGCTGGCGCACATGAAGGCCAATGCGCATTTCGGCAAGATCGCGATGGTAACGGGCTGATGCGCGGCCAACCGGCGCGATAGGTGGCACCGATTGGCAGGCGGGCGGCGAAACGATTAACGTCTGGGTTAACCGAGGAGTAAGCCCATGCATCGGATCCTGGCCGCCGCCCTGGTCCTCGCCCTCCCCCAGCTGGCATGGGCGCAAGGGGCCAGCTATTGCGCCGGGGCCGTCACCGCCGTGCAGTTCGCGACGGTGCTGACCACGGGGACCGCCACGCGCGCCAATTACCGCGTCGAGCTGGAAAACACCCAGGGCTCCGACCGGCGCCTGCAGATCACCATCCTGGCGAGTTTCGTTGACCGGCCTACCGCGCCCGTCGTCCTGCGCTCGCGGACGCGGCAATGGGTCAATCTCGGCCATCAGACCGTCCTCGCGCCGGGCCAGGCGCTGCGCGGCCCGGCGCTGGAGAATGTCCTGCGGATCAGTTGCGTGTGACGGGTTGCCAGGCCTCGCTGCGGCGCAGGCCCGGGATGGTCCAGGGCGGGTCGTAGAACCAGGCCCCACCGGGACCGGCCGCCCGCCATTCGCTGCCTTGCAGCGCCGCGGCCAGGCCCGCCTGCGCCGCCGCCACCGCCTCGGCGCCCGGCAGGCCCGAGAAGCGCAGCACGGCCACTTCCGCCTCGGGCAGGGTGCGGATGGTGATGCGCGGGTCGCGCGGGCGGGGCAGGGTCGCCTCGGTGTAGCGGGCGGGCATGAAGAAGCCGATGCGCCACGTCCCCTCGCCACCGCTCTGGGCGACCGGCGCCGTCATCCCGATGCGCTCCCCCGCTTGGGCCACGGGGGCGGTCATGCCGATGCGCTCGCTCGCCGCGTTCTCGCCGAAGATGTAGGCGGCCAGCGGCCGGAAGGCGGCGCTGCGGGCGGACACCTCATCGCCCGTCACCTCCATCTCAGCGATGAGCCGGGGCGGGTAGCGGCGGATTTCCACCTGGCCCGAGGGGCCACCCAGGCGGGCGATCACGGTGAAGGGCGGTTCCTCGGTGCCACTGCGCATGCCGAACACGGAGCATGCCGCGAGCAGGGGCGCCAGGGCCAGGACCAGCAGTTTCTTCATCCGCGAACCTTAGCATGATGGCGACGCCGAGCTGCACCGAACCGAAGGTCAGCGTGCAAAACAGCCAGAGCAGCCCGAGCGGGAGGGGGTGTTCCTCCGCGCGCAGCAACAGGCGCCCGAGGCCGATCGGGTCAAACCACAGGATGGCGGCCATCAGGATGGCGGAGAGCGCCATCCCGATGGCCAGATGACAAGCGGCGAAGCGCGCGATGGGCGAACGGAGCATCCCCCCTCAACCCCGCAGTACGCCGCGGGTTTCAGTCGGGCTGCATGCCGGTGCGGCGGATCACGGGCGCCCAGCGCGCGGCATCCTCGCGCAGCTTGGCGGCCAGGGCCTCGGGCGGCGCGTCCACCGGCTCAATGCCAAGGGCCCCGAGCCGCTGCCGCACCTCGGCGATGCGCAGCACCTCGCCCACCGCCTGGTTGATGCGGGTGATGGTGGCGGCCTCCGTCCCGCGGGGTGCCACCAGGCCATGCCAGCCGGAGACGGCGATGTTGGAGACGCCCGCCTCGGCCAGGGTCGGCACATCGGGCAGTGCGGCCGTGCGCGCGCCGGTCGAGACGGCGAGGCCGCGCAGCCGCCCGGCCTGCACATGCTGCGTGACGGCGCCGATGTTGATCATGACGCCCTGCAGCGAGCCGCCCAGCAGGTCATTGACCGCGAGCGCACCGCCACGATAGGGCGCGTGCGTCCAGCGCGTCTCCGTCGCCTGCTGGAGAAGTTCCACCAGCAGATGCGAGAGGCTGCCATTGCCGGGCGTGCCGACGGCGATGGGCGAGCGGCGGCTCAGCGCCACGAATTCGCTGAGGTTGGCGGCGGGGAAATCGGCCTTCACCACCAGGATCTGCGGCACCGAGGTGACCTGCGCGACGGCCGCGAAATCCTCGACCGGGTCGAAGGAGAGGCGGCTGAACAGGCCCTTGTTGATGGAGAGACTGTCCGAGCCCGCGATGAGCGTGAGGCCATCCGGCCGGGCGCGAACGCCCAGTTCATAGCCGATGTTGCTGCCGGCCCCCGGATGGTTCTCGACCACGATGTTCTGGCCGAGCACCGGGCCGAGGTGCCGCGCGACGAGGCGAGCCACGATGTCCTGGCTGCCACCGGGCGCCACGGGCACGATGAGGCGGATCGGCCGGTCGGCCTGCGCGAGGGCGGGTGCGGCCAAGGCCAGGACGGGGAGAACCAGGGCGGGGAGGGCGAGGATCTGGCGGCGGTTCATGCGAAGTTGCTCCGGGCCGGCGGAAAATACCCGCCATTGCTGTGGAATAAACACGATTATTGATCGTGAGATATGGCCTGTACCCACAGACGTCAACGTGAATTACGCTCCGCCCTTGCATGTTACCCCCGCGCCGCGCGCATTACGCTTTGCAAAACCCTTGTTTCACGACGCGCGCGGGATGATATGCATCCGCCATGAACGCCATCACACCCGCGCCCGTCCCGGGCCTCCTCGGCGCCATCGGGAACACGCCGCTCATTCGCCTCGCCCGCGCCAGCGCCGCCACCGGATGCGAGATCCTGGGCAAGGCGGAATTCATGAATCCCGGCGGCTCGGTGAAGGACCGCGCGGCACTGGCCATCATCGAGGGCGCGGAAGCACGGGGCGAGCTCCGCCCTGGCGGCCTGATCGTCGAGGGCACGGCGGGCAACACCGGCATCGGCCTGACGCTGGTGGGTAATGCGCGCGGCTACCGCAGCGTCATCGTGATGCCTGAGACGCAGAGCCAGGAGAAAATCGACTTCCTCCGGATGATCGGCGCCGACCTCCGCCTCATCCCCGCCAAGCCCTTCAAGGACCCCGGCAATTACGTCCATTATTCACGCCGGCTGGCCGAGGAATTGAACGCGGCCGACCCGGGCTCCGCCATCTGGTCCAATCAATTCGACAATCTCGACAACCGTGAGGGCCATCGCCGCACCACGGGTGCGGAGATTCTGGCTCAGTCCGGCGGCCGCGTGGATGCCTTCACCTGCGCCTGCGGCACCGGCGGCACGCTGGCCGGCATCGCCATGGCGCTGAAGGCCCATGACCCCACGACGCGCGTGGTCCTGGCCGACCCCATGGGCTCCGCGCTCTATGCCTGGCGCAAGACCGGCACGCCCGAGATGAGCGCAGGCGGCTCCATCACCGAGGGCATCGGGCAGTCCCGCGTCCCCGGCAACCTCGAAGGCGCGCCGATTGATGACGCGCTGCAGGTGACCGATGAGGAGGCGCTGGAGCAGGTCTTCGACCTGACCCTGCATGAGGGGCTGTGCATCGGCGGTTCGGCCGGCATCAACGTGGCGGCCGCGGTGAAGCTGGCCCGCCTGATGGGGCCCGGCCACCGCATCGTCACCATCCTGTGCGACGGTGGCGCGCGCTATCAGTCCAAGCTGTTCAATCCGGATTTCCTGCGCGCCAAGGGCCTGCCCGTGCCAAGCTGGCTCGCATGACACCCACCGCGACGCAGGAGCGGCCCGTCTTGGAGATCATCGAACTCGGCCGCTCGATCCGCGAGCGCGATCCCGCGCGCCCCTCCTGGCCCGAGGTCATCTTCTCCTATCCCGGGCTGCATGCGGTGCTGTGGCATCGCCTGGCGCACCGCCTCTGGACGCTCGGCCTGCGCGGCCTCGGGCGCTTCACCTCGCATCTCGGGCGGATGCTGACCGGCATCGAGATCCATCCCGGTGCCAGGATCGGCCGGCGGCTCTTCATTGACCACGGCATGGGTGTCGTGATCGGCGAGACGGCGACGGTGGGTGATGACGTGACCATCTATCATGGCGTGACATTGGGCGGCCTCTCGCTCAAGGCCGGCAAGCGCCACCCGGATGTCCTGGACGGCGCGATCCTGGGCGCCGGCGCGCAGGTGCTGGGGCCGATCACGGTGGGCCGTGGTGCCCGCGTCGGGGCCAATGCTGTCGCCGTCGCCTCGGTGCCCGACGGCACGACGGTGGTGGGCATTCCCGCCCGCTGCTCCGGGCCCGATTGCCCCGAGACCATCACCGTGGGCTATGGCCTGCCCGCGCAGGAGATCGACCCGGTGGGCGAGCGTCTTGCCGCGCTGGAGAGCGAGATGCGCGCATTGCGCGTCACTTTGGAGCAACGCCGCGCGGGCTGAGCGCGCCCGCGTGTGAAATTTGGGTAAACATCAGAGGAATCCCGGTCTATCCTGCCGTTTCCAGCCAGGAGATCCGATCCACGTGACCACCCGCATCACCCGCCGCGCCGCTTTGGGCGCCAGCCTCCTGCCTGCCGCCCTCGCGCTCCCCGCGCTGGCGCAGCCCGCCTGGCCCTCGCGCCCCGTGCGCATCGTCGTCCCCTTCGCGCCCGGCGGCTCGGTGGACACCATGGCGCGCGCCGTGGCCGCCCGCATGGCCGAGCGCACCGGCCAGACCGTGACGGTCGAGAATCGCGCCGGCGCCAATGGCACGGTGGGCGGCATCGGCGTCTCCCAGGCGGCGCCCGATGGCTATACGCTGCTGGTCTCGGCCTCGGTGCAGACCATCGCGCGGCTCGTCATGCGGGCACCCGGCTATGACCCGCTGACGGACCTCAAGCCCATCGCCCGCGTGGGCGAGGGGCCCTGCCTGATGGCGATCCACCCCTCCCGCCCGCAAACCACCATGGCCGAAATGGCCGCCGCCATGCGCGCCAATCCGCGCGACTGGTCGGCCGGCGTCTCGGCACTCGGCTCGGCCGGGCATCTGGCGTCCATCGAGTTCGTCCGGCAGGTGGGTGCCGATGTCACCTTCGTGCCCTATCGCGGCACCGCGCCCATCCTGGTGGACCTGCTGGGCGGGCGCCTCGGCTTCAACACCGACCCGATGCTGGCCATGCTCCCGCCGGTGCGCGCGGGCAGCCTGCGCGGCATCGCGCTGACCGCGCCGCAGCGAAGCACCGCGGCACCCGAGATCCCGACCACGGCCGAAGCGGGCTTCGCCAGCGTGGATGGGCATTCCTGGTGGGCCATCTGGGGCCCGCCGCGCATCCCCGAGGGCATCATCACCCAGATCAACGCGCATGTGGAGGCGATCATGGGCGAGGAGGCGATCCGTGCGCGCCTCATGGGCCTCGGCATCGTGCCGCTCTTCCAGGCCGGCGCCGCGCTGGACCAGTACATCGCGCGCGATTTCGACAAGGCGCAGACCCTGCTGCGCGTGGCGCGCGTCGAGCCCGAGTAAGGCCGGGCGCCGGCCCGGCCCCTGAATCCGGCTCGCGGGCCTGCCCAGCTTCAGCGAAAGCGCAGCCCCTCCGGGAGGGGGGCCGCGAAATACCGGGCGTGGATGTCAGCAAGCGAGCCGTCCACGCCGCGCAGGTAGAGGAAGATGTTGAGGAAGCGCAGCAGGTCCGGCTGGCCGAGCTGCGCCGCCAGGCCATGGCCCCAGGAATGCAGGGCGAGTTGCGGCAGGATGTCGAGGTCCGGCCGGGCCAGGCGCACATCCCGCAATTGCCAGTCATAGGTGACGGCCACATCGGCCTCGCCCAGCAGCAGCGCCTCCATGGTCTGCGCGAGGCCGGGCGTGAACAGCGCGATGGCGCCGGGGGGCAGTTGCGCATGCGCCATCTCGGCCGCGATCGTCCCGGCCGATAGGGCCACGCGCAGCCCCGCGAGGTCACCCACCGATGCCAGCCTGAGGGTCGAGGGCGCGGCGAAAACCGTGTTCACCCGGCCATGCGGGATGGTGAAGCTGACCTGCCCGGTCTGGGGCGGCGTCATCGGCAGGGCGGCCGCCAGCACGTCGCAGCGATCCTCCAGCAGCGCATCCACGCGCTCAGCCGCCTTCACGCGCACGAGGCGCAGGCGCAGGTTCATGTCCCGCGCCAGCAGCCGCGCGAGCGCGACCTCGGCGCCATCGGGCCGGCCATCGGCGTCGAAGCCGCCCCAGGGCGGCGCATCGAGCCAGACGCCCACGCGCAGCACGCCCTGGTCCGTCACGCGCTGCAGGATGTTCACCGGCGCGTCCGCCCGCAGGCTCTCCGGCAGCAGGAGCCCGGCGAGGGCGAGAAGCGGCCGCCGCCGCCATGCCGCCCTCACAGCGTCCTCCGCCCGCCGAGGTCGCGCTCGAAGAAGGCGCGGTGCAGGGCGGGCAATTCGCCCTCCTGGCGCAGCAGATAGAGCAGCACATTCACCGCCCGCAGCAGGTCATGCTCGCCCAGGCGCAGCATGGCGCAATGCCAGAACTCACCCAGCGTGAAGCGCGTCACCGCCTGCGGGGCGATGCGCTGGATCTCGCGCGCATGGTAGGTCGGCACGATCGCCGCTTCCCGGCCCCCACGCGCCATCGCCTCGGCCGCCTCCTGCCAACTGCGGTAGGTCATGGTCCGCTCCTCCTCGACGCCAGCGTCGCGCAGGGCTTCGGCGAAGGAACGGCCCTCGATGACGCCGACCCGCCAGGCCCGCAGCTCCGCCATGCTGCTCACGGGATGGGCGCGCGGCGTCATGACGACGAGGCGGAAGCGCATCAGCGGGTCGCTCAGCAGGGTGCTCATCGCGAGGCGGGTGCCGGCGATCGCCCCGCCCAGGCCCAGGTCGAAGCGGCCCTGCAGCGAGAGGCCCAGCATGTCGCCGCGCGGCACCGCCACGAACGCGGCCCGCACGCCCAAGCCCAGCGCGATGCGACGGCCCAGCTCCGGCAGGTAGCCCGTAAGGCTGCCATCGGCACTGCGGGCGGCCGCGGAGGTGCCTTCCACCTGCACGCCCAGGCGTAGGGCGCCGGCTTCCAGCACGCGCCGCAGCGACCCGTCGGGCATCGCCCAGGCCGGGGCGGTCACGGCCGCTGGCAGCGCGGCGAGCAGGCTACGGCGGAGGAGGGGGGCAGGCGGCACCCCTCAATTCCTCGACCGTCTGAGGCCGGACCAGGCCTCGGCCGCGAGCGTGAGCCCCGCCTCGGCCGTGAGGGTGCCCTGGCAGATGGCCTGCCACAGCGGGTCGGTCAGCGCCTGCCAATTGCCGAACCAGGGTGAGATCGTGTCCTTGGTGCGCACCGAGTCGAGCTGCTCGCGTAGCACCATGTTCCCACCAAGGCTCCAGCGCGTGACGTAGTCGATCACCTGCGTGTCCTGGAAGAGCGGCATCGGGCAGAAGGGGACGCCGGCGCCGAACAGCAGGCGCTTGGCCATGGTGTATTCGCCGGTGTGGTCGCGCCCGCCGAAGGCCGCCATGAAGCTGATGGAATTGCGCAGCCGGCGCAGATTGCCCGCGGCGGCGGAGGTGAGCGCATACATGCGCACCCAGCCGCAGGTCTCATGCCGCGTCGCATCGCCGCCATTGGGCATGAGGGCGGGGTGGAAGTTCCCGGCTGCCGCGTAGCGTGCGGGATCGTTCAGGAAGCGCAGCCGGTAGGTCGGCAGGATGGCGAAGGCGTGCTGGCCCTGGCCGAAGGCCTCCAGCACGTCATCCTCGCTCGCATTCACCGCTTCGGGGGCCACCACGCGTTCCTGCAGGATGAGGCGCGCGAGCAAGTCCAGCGCCGCACGCGTCTGCGGGCGCTCGGTCATCACCGGCTCGCCGCCGGCGACGAAATCGCCGCCGAAGCTGAAGACAAGGGTGGAGATGACCTCGATCAGCCAAGGTGCGGCGGCGAGCGGCAGGCCGAGCGGTGCCGCGGATATCCCGCGCCGGCGCATGACCTGCGCCTGCTGCACCAGCTCGTTCCAGCTCCTTGGCGGGGCGGTGAAGCCCGCGCGCTCCAGCAGGCCCGCATGGTAGAGAAAGCCCATGTGGTCGGTGTAGTAGGGGACGCCGTATTGCTCGCCCCGGTGGCTCATGCCCTGGATGCAGCTCGGCCGCATTTCGGGCGTGAAGCGCGTGAGGGCCGTCACGTCGTCGATCGCGCGGACCCAGCCCGCCGCGGCGAATTCCGGCAGCCAGGCGTCGGAGAGCCAGACCACATCGGCCGGCCCCGCGGCGAGCATGCGGGAGAGCAGCGCGGTGCGGTAGCCGTTCCAGGGGAAGTGCTGGTGCGCCACGCGCAGGCCCGTGGCCGTCATGAAGCTGGCGATCTGGGCGCGCAGCGCCGCCTGGATCGCCTCGGTGTTGCTCCAGCCGATGAAGCTGACGGTCTGCGGATCGGCCCGCTGCGCCAGGGCCGGGGCGGCGAGCGCGAGGGAGAGCCCGGCGCCCAGCAGGCCGCGGCGCGGAAAGGAGTGAGGCGGCATCGGCATCATTCCGGAAGGGGTGGGTTGTAGGGAAGGCCGGTTTCGCGCCGGAACAGGGCAGCGAGCCGGCCATCCACCATGAGTTGCTCGATCGCGAGGTTGACCGCGCGCCGCAGGTCATGCGCGCCGTAACTGACCGCGCCCGCGAAGGCCGCGCTGGTCAGCGCCCGCTGCACGCGCAGTCCCGCCCCGTTGAAGTGGCGGAGCGCGGCATCGGCCATCACGCGGGTGATGATGACGCCGTCCAGCCGCCCCTCCAGCAGATGGCGCATCAGCAGCCCTGGCGTGCCGACGGGCATCACGCTCGCCAGCGCGCCGCGATCAACCAGGGCCGGTGCCAGGACGTTGAGCGTGCCGAGGCGCATGCTGTCCAGGCGCGGGCGCGTGGCGTCGCCACCGGCCGGCATGCGGGCCAGCACCACCAGATCCAGCGTGACATGCGGCCCGCAGAACATGACCTGGCGCAGCAGGCTGCGCGTGACCGGCGGCGCCAGGGCCAGATCCGCCTCGCCCGCCAGGATGCGCCGGATGCCGTCGCCCGATTCCCGTGCCGCCACGAGCTCCGCGCGGAGGCCGAAATGCTGGGCGATCTGCCGGGCCAGCCCCTCGTGGAAGCCGTCGCGCAACTGCGGCTCGCCCGCTTCGGAAGGGGGCACGAAGGTGGCGGTCCAATAGCCGATGCTCACGCGCAGCACGCCGCGCCGCACCACGCCGGCCAGCGAATCATCCAAGCCATGGCCCCGCGCGGCGAACGGCAGGAGGAAGGGGAGGGTGAGCAGGGCGCGCCGACGCGGGCTGGCCGCGGCGCTTACGGGTGCCGCCTTTCCTGCCTGTTGCCTGCGCATTGCCTGCCCTCGCCCTTTCATCCCGCCGCATTCGCGCGCGGGAGCCGTCTTCACGACCGTGTGCGCAATCGTCCGGATGGCGTTGAGGCTAGGCGGCAGGGCGGTGCCGCGCGTTGATGCAGCGCAAGCGTGGCCGCGCAAGCTTGGCCGTGCCCCGGGCGGGGCAGGCCCTCAGCGCACGAGGTAGAGCGTCAGCACCGGAAACACGCTCAGCAACACCAGCACCACCGCCGTGGTGATGCAGTAGGGGATGGTCCAGAGGAAGATCTCGCCCGGCTTCATCTTCGTGACCGCCGCCGCGATGAAGAGCGCGATGCCCACGGGTGGCGAGACCAGCCCCAGCACCAGGTTGATCGAGACCACGACGCCGAAATGCACGGGATCAATCCCATAAACCTCGGTCGCGATGGGCAGGAGGATCGGCACCACCATGATGAGGCCGGGGATGCCGTCAATCACCGTGCCGATCACCAGCAGGATCACGTTCACCAGCAGCATGAAGGAGACGGGGCCGGTCGCGATGGTCTGCATCCAGGCCGCGATGTCCTGCGGCACCTTGCCGAAGGTCAGCACCCAGCCGAAGACCGCGGCCGTCGCCACCATGAAGAGCACCACGGCGGCGTTGCGGCCGGCCGCCAGCAGCATGTTCGGCACGTCGCGGTCATGGAACTCGCGCGTGACGAAGCGGCCGATCAGATAGGCGGCGACGCAGGCCACGGCGGCACTCTCCGTCGCCGTCGCGACACCCGTCGTGATGCTGCCGATGATGACCAGCGGGATGAGCAGCGTCAGCGCGCCCTCGCGCAGGAGGCGGAAGCGGTCGCGCCAGCTCAGCGGCCGGGGCGTGGGGAAGGGGCGCAGCAGGCCGACCACGAAGATCACGAGGAAGAAGCCCAGCGTCATCATCAGCCCGGGAATGATGCCGGCCAGGAACATGTCGCCCGTGGCCACGCGCGCCAGCACCGCATAGACCACGAACATCATCGAGGGCGGGATGATCGGCGCGAGCAAGCCGGCCGAGGCGGTGGTGGCGACCGAGAAGCGGCGGTCATAGCCCTCTCGGTCCATCTCGGGGACGATGACGCGGCTCATGATGGCGATCTGGGCCGCGGCCGAGCCCAGGATGCTCGCCATCAGCGCATTGGCCAAGACGTTGATGTAGGCGAGGCCGCCGCGCACATGGCCCACGAAGGCGCGCGCCAGGCCGATGAGGCGCGTGGTGATGCCTGCCCCGTTCATGATCTCGCCCAGGATGAGGAAGAGCGGGATGGCGAGCAGCCCGTAATTCTCGACGCCGCCGAACATCTGGATGGGGTAGGAGCCAAGCAGCACCTGGTTGTTGCTGGCGAAGATGTAGGCGGCGGCCGAGAGCCCCAGCACGATGCCGATGGGCGCGCCGATGAAGAGCAGGGCCGCGAAGGCGAGGCCGGTGATCAAACCTCCGCCTCCTGCCGCTCGGCGAAGGCCTCGCCCGAGCGCAGGGCGGCCAGGTCCTCCAGCAGGTTGGCCGTGGCATGGAGGGTGGTGGTGAGCGCGAACCAGGGCATGACCAGGAAGAAGGGCCATTTGGGCAGGTTCACCGTGGTCGGCCGGTCCATATAGATGCCGTTGTAGTTCGCCTCGAAGAAGGCCTGCAGGTTCCAGCCCTGTGCCGCCAGCGTCGGCAGGTCGAACCACCACCAGCACAGCACCACCATCAGCACGCCGAAGCCCAGCACCAGCGCATCCACCAGCACGCGGGCGGCGTGACGGAGACGGTCGGGCAGGGGGTCGGTCAGCAGGGTCACGGCGAAGTCCATGCGCTGATGCACCAGCAGCGAGGCGCCGACGAAACAGCCCCAGACCATGGCGAAGACGGCGGCCTCATCCACCCAGAAGAGAGAATAGTTGAAGCTGCGCGTGACGACGTTGAGCAGCACGAGGGCGAGCACCAGCGCCATGCAGACCACCAGCGCGCCGCGCTCCAGCGCGGCGATCGCGAGGCTGATGCGGCGCATCAGGGAAGTCCGGCGGTGCAGGAACCTGAGGTTCCTGCTGGGGGAGTACGAGGGGGCGAAGCCCCCTCGCATTCGGGCGGCATCACCTCAGCCGCGCGGAAATGCCGCGCGCAGCTGTGCCAGTGCCGGCGCGCGCGGCCCCCAGGCGCGGTCGAACTGCGCGACCGCATCGCCGAAGAATTCCGGCCCCGTCGGGCGGATCTGCATGTTGCTCGCGCGAAGCTGCGCGCCCTGGCGTGCCTCGCGCTCGGGCATGCTGTCGCAGAGTGCGTCGAGCGCCTCGGTCATGGTGCCGCGGATCAGCTCGCGGTCCGGGGGCGCCAGCGTGCCGAAGACGCGCGCCGACATCAGGCCAACCGCCGGGAACATGAAGTGGTTCGTCAGCAGCATCGTCCGGCAGAGGTCCTGGAAGCGGTTGTTGATGATGCTTTCGAAATCCAGGTCAACGCCGTCAATCTGCCCGTTGGACAGCGCCTCGAAGATCTGCGGCAGGGCCAGGGGCGTGGGCGCCATGCCGATGAGGTTGAAGAAATCGCGCGTGGGGGCCGCCGGCGTGATGCGGATCTTCTTCCCGCGCAGGTCGGCCAGGTTGTTCGTCGTCTCGCGCGTGCTGATCTGCCGCATGCCGACCATGCCGTAGCGGAAGCCGACGCAGCCCGTGGCCTGCGGCAGGCCGTTCAGCAGGCCGAGCGCGATGGGGTGGCGCAGCATGCGCACCGCCTCCTGGATATCCTTCGCGATGAAGGGGGCCAGCAGCGCGCCGAAGGCATCCACCCGGTTGCTGATCTCGGAGACGGTGAGAAGGCTGAGATCGAGCGCGCCGGTCTGCATCTGCTGCAGCATCGCCGCCTCGTTGCCGAGCTGGCCCGAGGGGAAGAGCGTCACGGTGAAGCGCCCGTTCGAGGCATCGCGCAGCCGCGTGCCCCAGGCGGTGAGCTGCTGGTTCCAGGTGTGGGGCGGCGGCGTGATGAGGCCGAGGCGCAGCTCGCGCGGCGCCTGGGCGCGGGCGTGATTGGCGGGCAGCGCCAGGGGGAGGGCGGCCGCGGCGCCGCCCAGGGCGGCGAGGCTGGCGCGGCGGGTGATGGAACGCGTCATGGGGTCTCTCCGTCCGGACGATGGTCAGGCAAGTGTGTGCGGCATGCATGGCTGCATTGCAAGAAGCCGCGCGCTCATTCCACCTTGATGACGAGCTTGCCGAAATTCTCGCCCTTGAGCAGCCCGATGAAGGCGCGCGGCGCGGCTTCGAGCCCGGTCACCACATCCTCGCGCCAGGTGAGCTTGCCGCCGCGGATCAGCCCCAGCATCACCGCGCGGAATTGCGGGTAGCGCGGCCAGCCATGGTCGCTGACGATGAAGCCCTGGATGCGCAGCCGCTTGCGCACCACGGGGCCGAGATTGGGGCCGGGCGGCGCGCCGGCCGCATCGGCGCCGGGGGCGATGTTGTACTGCGCGATCATCCCGCACATCACCATGCGGCCGAAATCGCGCAGGCGCGGGAAGACGGCGGCCTGCACATGGCCGCCCACATTCTCCCAATAGACGTCCACGCCATCGGGGCAGGCGGCATCGAGCTGCGCGGCCAGGTCGCCGCGATGGTCCAGGCAATCATCGAAGCCCAGCTCGTTCTTCACGAAGGCGCATTTGGCCGCACCGCCCGCGATGCCGATGACGCGCGCGCCGCGTGCGCGGGCGATCTGCCCCGCCACCTGCCCCACGGCGCCGGAGGCGGCGCTGATCACGACCGTCTCGCCGGGCGTGGGCTCGCCGATATCCTCAAGGCCGACCCAGGCCGTGAGCCCGGGCATGCCGAGCACGCCGAGATTGGCCGAGAGCGGCACTTCGTTCACATCCACGCGCCGCAGCTTCGCGCCATCCATGGCGCAGAAGCGCTGCCAGCCCTGGCCGCCCATGACAGCATCGCCCGGCGCGAAGGCGGGGTCGTTGGAAGCGACCACCTCGCCCACCGTCGCCCCCTCCATCACGGCGCCAAGCTCGACCGGCTTCGCGTAGCTCTTCGCGTCGCTCATCCGCCCGCGCATGTAGGGGTCGAGGCTGAGGAAGCGGTTTCGGACCAGCACCTGGCCATGGCCCGGCAGCGGCATGGGCCCCTGGACGATCTCGAAATCGCCCTCAACCGGCTCGCCCACCGGGCGGCGCTTCAGCAGGACCTGGAGGTTGTTCTCGCTCATGGCTCGCAGCCTTCCTCGGTGAGGAGCGCGCGGACCATCGCCTCGGTCACGCCGCTCTCGGTGAACACATCGCCTGGCGCGCGCAGCAGCACGAAGCGCATGGCCCCGTCGCGCGCCTTCTTGTCGGCCCGCATGCGGGCGATCAGCCGCTCCACGCTGAAGCGGCGGGGGAGGGCCGCGATGCGGTTGGGCAGCCCCACCTCGCGCAGATGCTCGCGCACGCGGCCGGGCATTTCCTGGGAGCAGAGGCCGAGGCGCGCCGAAAGCTCGGTGGCGAGGCCGAGGCCGATGGCGACGGCCTCGCCATGCAGCAATTCGCCGCCATAGCCGCACTCGGCCTCCAGCGCATGGCCGAAGGTGTGGCCGAGGTTGAGCAAAGCGCGCCCGCCCTCGGGCTTCGTCTCGAACTCATCCTCCACCACCACGGCGGATTTCAGCTTGCAGCTTTCCAACACGGCATGGGCCAACGCCTCGCCATCGCCCTGCATGGCACGCGCTCCCTCGTTCTCGCACCATTCCCAGAGCGGGCCTTGCAGGAGGCCGTGCTTCGCGACCTCCGCCCAGCCCGCGCGCAATTCGCGCGGCGGCAGGGTGCGCAGCGTGGCCGTGTCGGCCAGCACCAGCTTGGGCTGGTGGAAGGCGCCCACAAGGTTCTTGCCGTGGCTCGTATTGATGCCGGTCTTGCCGCCGACCGAGCTGTCCACCTGGGCCAGCAGCGTGGTCGGGCATTGCACGAAGGGCAGGCCGCGCAGCACGGCGGCGGCCGCGAACCCCGCGAGGTCACCGACCACGCCGCCGCCCAGCGCCACCACGGCCAGGCGGCGATCGGCCTTGGCCGAGAGGATGCCATCCACCAGCCGCTCGAACTGCGCGAAGCACTTGCTGGCCTCGCCCGGCGGCACCAGGAATTCGGCGGCGACGGTGAAGCCGGCATCGGCCAGCGATTCGCGCAGCGTGGGCAGGTGGAGGGGTGCCACGGACTGGTCGCTGACGATGACCACGCGCCGGCCTTCCAGCCGCTGCGCCATCTCGGCGCCGGCGCGGCGCAAAACGCCCTCGCCGATCACGATGTCATAGGCGTTGCGCGAAAGCGCCACATGCAGCCGCTCGGGCGGGCGGTGGCCCGCGAGCACCTCGGCCACGCGGCGGGTCGTCACTTCGGGGGGTTCGTCGGAGCAGATCAGGGTCACATCGGCCTCGGCATAGGCGGGGTGGCGGGCGGCCATCAGGCGCTCCAGGACCTCGCGCGGGTCCTGGCCCACGAACATGGGCCGGTGGTCGCGCCCGGCCACGCGGCGCAGGAGGGTGGAGATGCGGCATTTCAGCCAGAGCGCGGTCGCGCCGGATTCGCGGATCGCGGCGCGGGATCGGGGGTCCACATAAGCGCCGCCGCCAGTCGCCAGCACGATGGGCTCGCCCGAATTGAGCAGGCGCGAGATGACGCGCCGCTCCCCCTCGCGGAAATGCGCCTCGCCATAGCGCGCGAAGATCTCCGAGATGGGGATGCCGGCCGCCTGCTCGATCTCGGTGTCGGCGTCGCGGAAGGGCAGGCCCAGGCGCGCGGCGAGGCGGCGGCCGATCGAGGACTTCCCGGCCCCGGGCATGCCAACCAGAACGATGCTGTTGTGTGCGCCGCGCGCGGGCAGGCCCGAAGCGGAGGGGCCCGGAGCGGAAGGGCTTGGGGCGGAATCGGGCTGGGCGAGGTTGCGTGACACTGGGTGCGAGGCTAGCACAATCCATGACTCCTGCGAGGGGACGCCCCAACCATCATGTTCCGCCGCCCGGTGCTGACCCTGTTCCTTCTCCTGCTTTGCGCCGGCGCGCTCGGCCTGCTGGCGCTCGGCGCCTTCCCGCCTGCCGTGACCACCGCGCCGGTGGAACGCGTCCTGCCCAATGACCGCTTCCAGGTGCGCTGAGCCGGGCCAGCACCCGTGAACCGGCACCTCGAAGCCTTCCTGGAAATGATGGCGGCCGAGCGCGGTGCCGCCCGCAACACCCTCGAAGCCTACCGCGCCGACCTCGAGGGCGCGCTGGCCCATCTGGGCGAGGATCCGGTGCGGGCGAGCCCCGTGGATCTGCGCGGCTGGCTCGGCACCCAATCCATCTACTCCGCGCGCACCCAGGCGCGGCGGCTCTCCTCGCTGCGGCAATTCTACCGCTTCCTGGCGCGCGAGGGCCTGCGTGCCGATGACCCGACCGAGCTGCTGGACGCGCCCAAGGCCCCCGCACCCCTGCCCAAGGCGCTGAGCGAGGCCGAGGTGCAGAAGCTGATCGAAGGCGCGGCCAAGCTCCCGCCCGCCCAGGCCTCCGTCGCCACGGCCGCGATCGAGCTGCTCTATGCCTCGGGCCTGCGCGTGACAGAGCTGGTCACGCTGCCCGCCGGGATGCTGCGCGCCGAGGAGCCGCTGGTGACGGTCATGGGCAAGGGAAGGAAGGAGCGCCTGGTGCCGATCTCCCGCCGCGCGCGGGAGGCGGCGATGGAAGCCCAGGCCGGCCTGGTGCCGCGCGGGAAGGGGCGGCTTTCGGCCCGGAAGTGGCTGCTGCCCTCACGCGGGGCCAATGGCCACCTGACGCGCCAGGGGGTGGGCCTGCTGCTGAAGCAGGCGGCGCTGGCCGGCGGGCTCGACCCCGCGAAGGTCAGCCCGCATGTGCTGCGGCATTCCTTTGCCACGCACCTGCTGGCCCGCGGGGCCGATCTGCGCGCGCTGCAGACGCTGCTCGGCCATGCCGACATCGCGACAACGCAGATCTACACCCGCGTGCTGGAGGAAAGGCTGCGGGCGGTGGTCGAGGAACACCACCCGCTCGCCCAGGTGTGACGCCTCAGGCAGCCCGCACGCGGCTGAGGAATTCGCCCACCTGGTGCCGCAGGGTTTCCGCCTGCTGCGCCAGCTCGGCCGAGGTGGCACTGACCTGACTGGCGGCGCCACCCGTGTCGGTGGTGGCCTGCTGCACTTCCGCGATCTGGTTCGCGATCTCCCCGGTGCCATCGGCCGCGTGCTGCACGCTGCGGGCGATCTCCCGCGTGGCCGCACCTTGCTCCTCGACCGCGGCGGAAATCGCGACGGCGATGTCGCTGATCTTCACGATGGTGCCGCGGATGCCCTCGATCTCCGAGGCGGTGGTACGGGTTGCGTCCTGCATCGCCTTGATCTGCACCGCGATGCTCTCGGTCGCCTTGGTGGTCTGGCCGGCGAGGCTCTTCACCTCGCTCGCCACCACGGCGAAGCCCTTGCCGGCATCGCCTGCCCGCGCCGCCTCGATCGTGGCATTCAGCGCCAGAAGGTTGGTCTGGCCCGCGATGTCGCCGATCAGCCGGAGCACCTCGCCGATTCGCAGGGCCGCCTCATTCAGATTGGTGACGGTGGTGTTGGTCTGCTCCGCCTGCTCCACTGCGGCCTGCGCGACGCGGGTGCTCTCCTGGACCTGGCGGGAGATTTCCGCGACCGAGGCGCTGAGCTCCTCCGTGGCTGAGGCCACGGTGCTGACATTCGCATTGGCCTCGGCCGTGGCGCGAGACACGCTGCCGGCGCGCTCGGAGGTCTGCTCGGCGATGCCGACCATGGAGGTGGCGGAGGCGTTCAGCTCCGAGGAGGCGGAGGCGATGCCGCGCACCACGCCACCCACCTCGGCCTCCAGATTGCCGGCGAGCTGGTGCAGGCTGGCGCGGCGGGCCTCTTCGGCCTCCTGCTTCTGGCGCTCCTGGGCCTGGCGGAGCTGCTCGGTCTCGCGCAGGCCCGCGATGAAGCCTTCCAGCGCGCGGGCCATGGCGCCGATCTCGTCGCCGCGTCCGGTATCGGGCACCTTCGTCGTCAGATCCCCATCCGCGGCCCCACGCATCGCCTGGCCGAGCCGCCCGAGCGGGCGGGTGACAAGGCTGGAGAGCAGCCAGATGGCGAAGCCGAGGCTGGCCAGGACCAGGATGGAAATCACGATCTTCGCGGTGGAGAGCGCCTGGTGGAGCTCGGCCGTGACCGTGTTGTTTTCCCGCTCGGCGATCGCCTGAATGGCGTCTGTCACGCGGCGGCTGACGGTGCGAAGTTCACCAATCGCGGTGTAGAAATCGCGCCGCAGCAGCGCGAGCGCCTCGGTGCGGTTGCCCTCGGCCATCTGACGCATGCCGGTCAGCGCGACGCCGCGCAGCCGGGCGAACTCTCGTTCGACCACCGCGAAATCCGCCTCCAGGGGCGTGCCGGCGATGGCGCGGAGCACCTGCGGCTTGCGCTCCGCGAAGGTCGCGCCCATCGCGCCAATCTCATTCATCGCGGTCGAGATGTCCTGGGGATCGGCGAATGTCGTCGCGCGCCAGACGGTGCGCGCCAGATCCACCACGAGCAGGTTGAGCCGCGCCGCATAGATCGCGCCGGTGGCCTCGCGCTCGATCAGCTGGGAGTATCGCTCGTCGGACTCCTGAACCATCCGGACCAGGGCGTAGGCGCTGCCGGCGGCAATGAGCGCGAGGAAAAAGATGGGGATGAGCGCCTTCCAGGTTACCGGCGCACGCGAAAGCAGGGATGTCATGGGGGGAACTCGCTCCTTGGCAGTCATGCGCCCATGCGTGTGCGCGGCCCCCCCCGGCCGGAGCGCGCTTGACGCTCCGGCCGGGTGACCAAGGGTGGTCCCAGATTCGCTACCGGGAGATGACTTGTTTGATAAGTGAAACTAGAAAACGCCTCATTTTTGATCTCTCATCGTTACGAAGCCCGGGCGCTGCGCGGCACGCAGACCGCGTTGGAACCGACATGCGGCAGGAAGCACTCGTCCGTCGGCCCGCGCAGGTAGAACCCGTTGGGCAGGTTCCAGGCCTGGCTGATCTGCACGAAGGCCAGCCCGCGATTGTCATCGGTCCGCGGGCAGCGCCCACCGATGCTGAAGGCCGGCGTGACCGGGCCGGAGGGCGAGGAGACCGGCAGCGTGCGCGAGGTGCGGCCCTGCTGGAGCACGCCGCAGGCGGCCGCCCCCGGCAGCGACTGGAGCACGCCATACTCGCCGAAATTGGCCGCGGGCCGGATGCGGATGGGCTGCCCGGCCGCGATCTGCGCCTCGGTCGGAAAGGTGATGCGGTTGTTGGGCTGGACCGGCTGGACGGCAGCCGGGGCGGCGGCGGTGGGCGCCGGCGAATCGGTCGCGCAGCCGATCAGGGCCAGCGGCGCGAGGAGGGCGAGGGGGATCAGGCGCATGTGGGGGTGTGTCCGAGCGGCGCGCGGACCATCCGCGCGCCTGGACGCAAGCCTAGGCAGGGTTCCCCACCCCGCTCAAGCCTTCAGCCGCGGGCGTCGCGCAACAGCTGGCGCAGCCGGGCCGCGGCCTCGGCGCCCTTGCGGCAGTCGCGCCACATGGCCTCGGCCACGCGCTGATGGACCGAGACAGCCTCCTCGGCGGCCGTGATGCCGGCGACGCCGGTGGCCGCGCTGGGGGGCGCATCCGCCGGGATGGGCGAGGTGATGACATGCGCCCGCTCCCGCCCGCGCAGCACCATGAAGGGGGCGGAAGGCTGGATGCCGGTGGCGAGGCCCAATTGCAGGCCGATCGGCACCGTCTCCATGATCACGGCCATGGCTTCGCATTCCACGGCCGCCGCCTCCCGCGCGCGGCTGCGCGAGGCCTCGGGAACCGCCAGGCCACCGGCCACCCCCTCGGTCAGGAAGGTGACGATGGCCGATTCGCTCAGCACCGCGATCACGCTCGGGCGCTTCTGGATGTAGAGGCGCTTGCGGGCGGTGAGCGCGCCCAGCGCCTGCTCGATCAGGGAGATGGCGACCGTCCGGTCGGGGCCGGCGGGCACGGCCTGCGTCCAGGCCTCGGCCAGCGCGCCTTCCAGCGCCTCGCCCGTGATCTGCCAGCAGAAGGCGCCGCCCACGAGCAGGACCTGGTCCGCCTGCTCCTCCAAGCCGCGCAGCCGCTCCTGGAAGGCGGCCGGGCGGGCGAAATACTCGATTCCGATTCCCAGCAGCGAGAGCGGCGAGACCTTCAGCAGCTCCGCCAGGCGGCGGATCGTCTCCAGCTTGATGACCTCGCCCTTTTCGTAGCGGTAGAGGGCGGCGCGGGAGACACCAAGGCGGGCCGCGATTTCCTCCGCCCGCATGCCGGATTCCATCCGGTAGGCGCGCAGCTGTTGACCGATGTCAGCGAATTTCATGCGAATCTGCCTCGTTGCTCAGCGAGCTGCAACCACAAGGTGGTAATGGTTTAAAGATACAACCTTTGCAAACGAGATCAAGCGTCATCCGCGAAGAAACGGCTCAAAAAACGCGACAGGGCAGCAGTTACGTCCGGCGTGGCTTTCTGGCTAGATTGCCAGGATGAACCCAGATCTCCAGCGCCGGCTCACCCTCTGGCGCCGCCACCTCCACGCAAATCCTGGCCTGACCCTCGATGAGGGCGAGACCGCGGCCTTCGTCGTGGAACGGCTGAAGGAGCTGGGCGTCACCGAGATCGAGACCGGCATAGGCGGCCATGGCGTGGTGGCGACGCTGCGCCGCGCGGCCACCGGGGCAGGCGGCAATCGCAGCGTGGGCCTGCGCGCCGACATGGATGCGCTCCCCATCCAGGAGCTGGACGAGACGCTGCCCCATCGCAGCCGAAAGCCCGGCGTCATGCATGCCTGCGGGCATGATGGCCACACCACCGCCCTCTTGGGCGCCGCCGCGCTGCTGCTGGAGGACCAGAGCTGGTCCGGCACGGTGCGCCTCGTCTTCCAGCCGGCGGAGGAAGGAGGCGGCGGCGCGCGGCACATGATCCAGGACGGGCTGTTCCGCCGCTTCCCGATGGACCGCATCTTCGGCTGGCACAATTGGCCGGGCCTCGAGGCCGGGCACATCGCCATTCATGAAAAGGCGGTCATGGCGGCCGGTTCCCGATTCGGGATCGTCTTCGAGGGCCATGCCGGCCATGCCGCGCTGCCGCACATGACGCGGGACCCGATGATCGGCATCGGCCATGCCATCGTGGCCCTGCAATCCATCGTGGCGCGCGGGGTGGACCCGCTGCAATCCGCCGTGGTCAGCGTCACCATCGCGGAAGCAGGCTCGGCCGGGAACCAGATCGCCAACCGCGCGCGCCTCCACGGCACCGCCCGCTGGCTGGACGAGAGCGTGGGCGAGCTGATCGAGACCCGCATGCGCGAGATCGCCCACGGCATCGCCGCCGCCTTCGGCCTGACCGCCGAGGTGGAGTTCCGCCGCGGCGTGCCCGTCACCACCAACCACCCGGCTGAGCGCGAGACGGCGGCGGCCGCCGCCGCCAGCGTCACCACCATCCGCCGCGACCTGCCGCCGGCCATGACCGGCGAGGATTTCTCCTGGTTCCTGAACGAAGTGCCCGGCGCCTTCGTCTGGATCGGCAATGGCCCGGCCGATGGCGGGCGGGAACTGCACCACCCGGCCTATGACTTCAATGATGACGTGCTGCCGGCGGCCTCGGGCTACCTGGCCGCCGTCGCGAAGCGTTCCCTTGGAGGCGAATGATGACCGACATTTCCAGGCTCCGCCGCTTCATCCAGGCGATGACGCGCCTGGCCGACCAGAACCCCTCGGAAGCGCGCTGGCTCAGCGAGGGCGAGGCCCTGCTGGCCGATCTCATCGCCCAGGATGACTGGCTCCCGGAGGCCCTGGCCGAGCCGGGGCCGACCTACCGGCAATACCTGCTGCATTGCGATCCGCTGGAGCGCTTCTCCGTCGTCAGCTTCGTCTGGGGCATCGGCCAGCGCACGCCGGTCCACAACCACAAGGTCTGGGGTCTGGTGGGCATGCTGCGCGGCGCCGAGGTGAGCGTGACCATGCACCCCGAGCCGGGTGCCCCGATGCGCGCGGGGCAGGTGGACCACCTGACCCCCGGCCAGGTGGTGGGCGTGGGCTCGGGCGAGGAGGATGTGCATTGGGTGGAAAACGCCATCCCTGACCGTCCCTCGATCTCCATCCATGTCTATGGCGGCAATATCGGCGCGATCGAGCGTCATACCTTCGACCCCGCCACGAGCGCGCGGAAGCGCTTCGTCTCGGGCTACACCAACACGGCCGTGCCGAACCTCTGGGATCGGTCGGCCGAGCTGGCCTGAGGCGAGCGGGCAACCGGGTGCCTGGGTGCGCGTTGAGCGGGCATTCCCATGAAAGGCGCCCGCATGTATCCCCGGCCCATCGGCGCCGCCCTGCTGTTGCTGCTCGCCACGGCACCCGGCTTCGCGCAAACGGCCCAGAAATCGGACCCGGCAGGCAGCCTTGCCCTCTCCTATGACAACGACCTCGTCGCCGGGACCGACCGCTACTACACGAGCGGCATCCAGCTCGACTGGCGCTCGCCCTCCGCCAATCCGCCAGCCTGGCTCGCCTGGCTGAACCGCCAGCCGGGCCTCCTCTTCCCCGAGGGCGGCGCGCCGCGCTGGGGCCTCTCGCTCGGCCAGTCCATCTTCACCCCCGCCGACACGCGCCGTCGCAACCCGGACCCACTGGACCGGCCCTATGCGGGCTGGCTCTTCGGCGCGGTCTCCTTGGTTTCGAGCACCGCCACGGAGTTCGGCGCGATGGAGCTGCAGGTCGGCATGGTCGGACCCTCAGCGCATGGCCGGCAAGCGCAGAACGGGGTGCACCGCCTGCGCAGCCTGCCCCTCGCGGAGGGCTGGGATCACCAGTTGCGGGACGAGCCTGGGGTGAACCTGATTCTCGCGCGGCAGTGGCGGCTGAACACAGCACCCGGTTGGGGTGGCCTCTCGGCGGGCCTGGTGCCGAGCGTCACGGCCAGCCTCGGCAATGTGATGACCTATGCCAGTGCGGGCCTCCTGCTGCGCCTGGGCAGCAGGCTGGATGCGGATTTCGGCCCGCCGCGCAGCCGCCCCGCCCTGTCCGGCTCGGCCTTTTTCGAGCCGGGCGACGGCCTTGGCTGGTATGTCTTCGCCGGCGCCGAAGGACGGGCCGTGGCGCACAATATCTTCCTGGACGGCAACAGCTGGGTGGACGGCCCGCGCGTGGACCGCATCCCCACCGTCGGCGATGCGAGCCTGGGCGCGGTGGCGATGTTGGGCGCGGTGCGCTTGTCCGCGACCTATACGCTCCGCAGCCGGGAATTTTCCGGGCAGCCGCGTGCGGCGCAGTTCGGCTCGGTCAGCCTCTCATTTAGATTTTAGAAATACTGCAAAAACAGATTATTAATGCTCGTTCTTGATGTGTTGCAGTACATCGAACCCCTCGAAGCTGGGTGGGCCCAGCGTCAGGTTCCTGCTGCTGCCGGCCCCCGAATGGGCGCGGCGGAACTGGTCCGAACGCGTCCAGGCCTCGAAATCGGCGCGCGAGGCCCAAAGCGTGGAGGAGGTATAGAGGATATGATCTTCCGCCTCCGGCCCGCGCAGCAGCTGGAAGCTCACGAAGCCCGGAAGCTCGTGCAACCGGCTCTCGCGGGTCAGCCAGACCTGCTCGAACTCGGCGGCATGTGCGGGAATGACTCGGAAGCGATTGGCGGCGACGAACATGGGGCGATCCTGCTGGGGCTCAGGCGCCCAGCATGCCCCATTCCGTGGCGCCGGTCAGCGTGCCCGCTCAGCGAGCCGGGCGAGCCTGCGCCACGCGGGTGACATTGGCCGGGCGATTGGTTGCGCGCTGCTGCGTGGCGCGGCTGCGCGGCGCGGCGGACCGGCGGGAGTAGGAGACGGGGCGGATCATCTCATCACCCGCATCGGCGAACGTCGTTCCGGCCGGGCGATTGTGGATGAAGCCGTAGGTCGGATATTCGCGGCCGAAATTCGCGTTGCTCCATCCCACCTGAACGCGAACACGCGTCCAGGAATTGTCGTCCGAGACGTCCATCACCTGGACATTGCGCATGACCGTGCCGCGGCGAATGCCTGGGCCGCCCCAATTGGCATGGTCAATCTCGATGAGACGGCCGTTGAGGACGCGGGAGACGACGGCGACATGGCCCGAGCTCATGCCCCCCGAACCTGGCCAGGCGAGCACGGAGCCGACCTGCGGGCGCTGGCCGCGCGCATAGCGGCCCGCGGCATTGTGCCACCAGTCACGCCCATTGCCTGAGATTTCCATGCCGGTGACCGAGCGCGCATAGGGCACGCAGGTCAGGCCGGCGCCCTGGCCGGGGCGGCTCTGCCGGGCGCGGGCCTGGCGGTTCGCCTGGCCAGTGCCGCTGCGGGACTGCGAGGCGGAAGCTCCCACATCCGACCGTGCATCCCCGCGGGAAGCCGCAGCCTGCGGCGCGAAGGGCGATGCTGCGAGCATCAGGCACATGGTCATGGTGGTCAGCTTCAGACGCATGCAGAACCCCTCCTGGGCGGGCAGAATGTTTCGCTGTGTTTCGGGTATCGGGCGGGGGTGGGCTCGGCAACCCAGAATTACGACATACGGTGTAGCCGGGCGTGATTTGTCCACAGCCCCCCCGTAGCGGCGCGAAAATCAGGACGATCTTCCTGAAAACGGCCCCGCCATAGATTTTCGCCACAGTGTTGCGACGCAAATGTCACACCCGTCACGCCAGTCATGTTCAGCGTGGCACAGCATCGTTGCGCCGCGCCGCAGTCACGCCACAGGGCGCCGGACATGAAAAAGCGCGCGGCCCTGGACAGGCCCGCGCGCTTCTCAAACTATTAGCGGGAAGTGAATGCCCGCCGACTGGTATTACTTGCAGGCGGTGATCATGATTTCCACGAGGTGGCGCGGATCGGCCATGTTCGCCTGGACGCAGGCGCGGGCCGGGCGGCCGGCATCGCCCAGCCACTCGACCCAGACCTTGTTCATCGCGTCGCGGTCACGGATGTCCTTCAGCCAGATCTGCGCCTGCAGCAGGCGCGTCGTGTCCGTGCCATTGGCCTCCAGCAGCGCGTTGATCTTGGCGACGACCTGGCGGGTCTGGCCCGTGATGTCCTGGCTGAGGTCATCGGCGGTGATGCCCGCCAGATAGACGAAATTGTGGTACTCGACCGCGCTGCTGAGAATCTGGTTGCTGCCGGTGCGGTTGATCTTGCTCATCTCGGGCGTTGCTCCTGGTGGTGGAAGTGTCCCGCAGACTTAACGCAGCGTGCCGCCCGGCGGAAGGCGGCGGGGGGGCATTCCCGCATTGCGGTGGCGGGACCAGCGGCGCAGACTCCGCCGCCCCACCTGGAGGATGCCGCATGCACCGCAAGACCGGCTTGATTCTGGCGGCCCTGGCCCTCGCGGCCTGCGCCGGCCCGCCGCCCATGCCGCCCCCCTCGGCGACGATGACTCTGGGCGACGCGATGCGCCAGGCGGTGGACGCGCTTGCCGCCACCCGCGCCCAGGCGGCAGGGCAGGGCGTGCGGGCCTGCGGGGCCGAGGTGGTGTTGCAGGTGATGCCGGCGGCGGGGCCGCACGGCGTGCAACTCGTCCTCGCCCCGCCGGATCACGAGGAAGGCAATTCCAGCGCGGTCACGCTGACCCTGGCCGGCGAGAATTGCGACGCGGCGGAGCCGCAGCCCCGCGCGCGCCGCTGAGCGGGGTTCAGGCCGGAACGGCGTAGGCGCTGCCCGAGGCGGCAGCGCCGATCATCGTCTCGAACACCGAAACACCGTGGATCGCCTCGTCCAGCGGCAGCGGATAGGCCGGCCCGCCGGCGACAGCGGCGGCGAAGGCCTCGAGCTCGGCATGCTCGATATCGGTCACGGGGAAGTCGCGCGTCCATTCCTTCCCGTCGCGGCCGCGGAAGAACAGCGTCTCATGCCCGCGCAGTTCCAGCAGGCCATCGGTGCCGAACAGCGCCACGCGCCAATAGCGCGGCGCGAGCGCCAGGGTGGCGAAGGTCACCGTGGCACCGCTGGTGAGCGTCGCCATCATCGCCGTCGTGTCGTCAATGGTGGTGCTGACCTGGGCGTGGCTCAGCACCCGCACATCGCGGAAGCGGCCGGCCAAGTGGATGATCATGTCCACCATATGGATGCCCATGCCGCCCATGCCGCCGAGCGGGCTTTCCGCGCGGTCGGCGCGCCACATCCCCTCCTTGTAGGCGAAGGCGCCGGGGCCGCTGAACTGGCCTTCCACATGAAGCAGCGTGCCGATGCCGCCATCCGCGATCACCGTCTTCATCTCGGCCACGGCCGGCAGGAAACGGCGGTTGTGGCCGAGGGCCAGCACCACGCCGGCCTTCTGGCAGGCGGCAACCGAGGCCTCGGCGCTCGCCTTGCTCAGCGTGAAGGGCTTCTCGACAAACACATGCTTCCCGGCGGCGGCGGCGGCGATCACCTGCTCGGCATGGATGCCGTGCGGGCTGGCCAGCGCCACGGCCTGCACCTCGCGGTCGGCCAGCACATCGGCATAGGTCGCGTGCAGGCGGATGCCCTTCTCGGCCGCGTAGTCGCGCGCCTTGTCCAGCGTGCCGGTGGTGCCGGCCACGAAGCGCAGCCCCGCCCCGTTCTTGCCCTGGACGGAGTTCACCAGGGTGCGGCCCCAGTTGCCCATGCCGATGATCGCGGTGTTCAGCATTTAAACCTGTCCTATGTCGGATTCTCGAGGTGTCTGGCCCAGCCGCGCATCCGTGTCACGCCCCAGAGCGTCACCAGCAAGGCGGCGGTGGCCGCGATCAGCGTGGGAAGCCGCATCCCGAACACCTCGCCCGCCGTGCCGAGCACGAGGGCCCCCAGCGCGGGGCAGGCGCGGGTGATGAGGCCCCAGAGCGCCAGCGTCCGCCCGCGCATCCGGGTCAGCGCCGCCGATTGCGCGAGCGTCTGCACCGAAATTCCATGGATCGAGGCGCAGGCGCCGTAGAATGCGCCGCAGACGACGGCGAAGGCGAACCAGCCGGTGGCGACGAAACCCATGGCGCAGAGCGCCTGCATGCCGATGGCGAGAACCGCGATCCGCGTGGTCCCCTCAAGCCGCCCGCGCGAGGCGACCCAGAGCCCGGCCACCAGCGCCCCGATGCCGATCGCCGCCGTCAGCAGCGCGAGCCCCGCCGCCCCCTGTCCGAACAGCCGCTCGACATAGGGGGGCAGCACCTCCTGGATGCCGCGCAGCAGAATGGCGCTGATGCCGGCGAAAAGCAGGATCGGCCCGATGCCCGGGTGGTTCGCGGCGTAGCGCACGCCCTCCACCGTCTCGGCCAGCAGCGAGGCCTCCGGCGCGTGGCCCTGGATATGGGCGGGGTCCACGCGCATCAGCGGCAGGCTGGCCGTCGCGACCACATAGGCGGCCACATTGCAGAGGATGGCGGGCACCACGCCCCAGATCGCCACCATGGGCCCCGCAATGGCCGGCCCCAGGAAGCGCGCCACGTTGAAGCAGAGCGAATTGCAGGCGACGGCCGCCGGCAGGTCCGCGCGCGGGACGAGCCCCGGCATCAGCGCCTGGCGGGCCGGCTGGGCGAAGCTCGCCGCGATGCCGCCAATCACCTCGAATACCAGCAGCGAGGCGATGGAGATCACCCCCGTCCAGGTAAGGATGGCGATGCCCAGCGCCTGCGCGCCGATCACCGCCTGGGCGATCATGGTCAGCTTCACCCGGTTCATGCGGTCCGCCACGGCGCCGGCGATCGGGCTGAACACCACGGCGGGGGCCAGGTCGCAAAAGGCGACCATGCCGACCCAGAAGGCGGAGCGCGTCAGCTCCCAGGCGAGCCACATCACCGCGATGCGGTGCATCCACAGGCCGGTCCAGGCGGTCAGGCTGGCCGAGAAGAAGATCCGCGCATCCCGGTGGGACAGGGCGCGGCCGAGCGCGCCGAAGGGGCCCAGATCAGGTGCCCGTCCGGGTGCCTCGGCGCGGCGGGGTGGGGGCGGGGGTGGCGGCGGGCGTCGCGGCGGGTGCCGGCTGCACCGAGGGGTCGGTCCGCGTGTTCAAGCGGATGCATTCGTTGATCCGGCGCTCGAACAGGTATTGCCGGGCCAGCACGTCGGTCTGGTTGGTCGAGGGCTGGCCGCCGAAGCCGGAACCGAGGCGCGAATTGCTCTCATCCTCGCGCAGCAGCATGCCGCGGTCCTGGCGCTGCAATTCCTGCGCCGTCTGTACGCGGCAGGCCTGGGCCACGGCCGCGTTGGTCGCGGGGTCGCCGGGGCGCGGGGGCGAGAGGCTGGGCGTGTCGAAGCGGGGCAGACCAGAATTGGGGGCGCCGCAGGCGGCGAGGAGCAGGACGGGCAGGAGCAGGACGGGCAGGAGCCGGGCGGCGCGCGACATGCGGGGGCGTCTTTCTTCAGAAGGGGGCATCAGGCGGAGACGTGCGAAATGCTACGGCCCAGCATGGCACGCAATGGGCCATCCTCGAAACGCCCCGTCCCATCGAGCGGCGCGCGGGCGGCGGCGGCGAGCAGGGCCGGGTGAAATTCCGCCCCCTCGGCCGTAATGGCGAAAAGGCCGCGCAGCCATTTGGCCCGTCCCAGCACCTCGACCAGCGCCAGCAACCGGAGGCAGAGCGCGAGCCCGCCCAGGGAATCGAGCCCGCCGCGCCGGGCCATGGCCTCGGCCCAGCAGGCGGCGTCCGCATCGGTCAGCGCGATTTCCACGCCATCCTGGAAGGCGATCAGCCGCGCCGGCCCCCAGATCCCCGCCTCAGCCGAGGCGCGGGCCGCCTCCCAGGCGGATTCGAGGGCGGCGGGTGCCACCGCCGGCAGGGCAGAGGCGGCGACGCCGATCTCGTGCCGCAGCGCGCCGGAGGGCAGGGCGGTGGTGGTGACGCTCACCCGGGCGGCGATCAGTTCGCGGCGAGCTGCGCCTCGCGCTGCCCGGCCGAGCGGAGCAGGGCGGCGGCGAGCGCCTCGGCGAGGCAGGCATAGCCGCGGTCATTGTGGTGCAGCCCGTCCGGGGCGATCACCTCGGCGGGCGGCAGCCCGGCCTCCTGCCAGCCGCGCATGAGGCGGGAGCGGGCGAAGAGCGGCACGCGCTCCTCCTCCGCCAGCGTGCGCATCGCCGCCTCGAAACGGGCATGGGCCGGCGCGTCGAGCAGGCGCGGCGCCCGCTGGTTGTCCATCAGCACCACCTCGACGCCGGCCGCGCGGAGCCGGCGTAGCCCCTGGCGCATCAGGCCGAGGAAGGCGGCGGGGTCGCGGCCCAGCAGCACTTCGTTGCCGCCGGCCTGCCAGATCACGAGGCCCGGATCATGCGCCAGCACATCGGTTTCGAGCCGCGCCAGCATCTCCTGGCTTGTCTCGCCCGACTTGCCGGCGTTGATCACCTTCAGCTCCACGCCCGGCAGCTTGTCGCGCAGCAGCGTCTCCAGCAAGTTGGGATAGGCGGCCTGGGGCGAGGAAGCGCCCGCGCCCTCGGTGGAGGAGGAGCCCAGCGCCACGATGGTGAGCGGCTCGCCCGCATCCAGCTCGGCCTGGACGCCGAGCAGCGGCGCCAGGCGCTCGCTCACGGAGGGGCAAGCGGGGGCCGCCAATCCTGCCCAGGGGGCCAGGAGAAGGCTGAGCAGCAGGAAAGGGGGGACGCGCCGCAGCATTCGCGTCATATAAGGCTTGATGACGCCGATGGCTACGCAAACCCGCAGCAACCCCGCCCTGGCGCTGCCGCGCCCCGGGCGTGATCCCCGCGCGGATATCTGCCGCGGCCTGGCGCTCTGGATGATCGTGATCAACCACACGCCGGGCAATTGGCTGGGCGGCTATACCCTCAAGAACTTCGCCTTCGCCGACGCGACCGAGGCCTTCGTGCTGCTGGCGGGCTATGCCGGCGCCTTCGCCTATGCCGGCCAGGCCGACCGCCAGGGCTGGGCGCCGGCCGCGGCGAGCCTCGTGCGCCGCATCGGCAAGCTCTATGTCGCGCACATCTTCCTGCTGGTGGTCTTCACCGCGCAGGTGGGCTTTTCCGCCGCCACGCTGGACCGCGCCGCCTATCTGGACGAGCTGGCGCTGGACCCTTTCGCGGAGCAACCCTACCGCACCCTGCTGGAGGCGCTGCTGCTGCGCTTCCAGCCGCATTTCCTCGATATCCTGCCGCTCTACATCGTGCTGCTGGCCTTGCTGATCCCGGGGCTGCTGCTGCGCGGGCAGCCTTGGCTGGTGCTGGGCCTCTCCCTCGCGCTCTGGCTTGGCGTGCGGGCGGCGGGGTTCAACCTGCCGCGCTGGCAGGAGGGCGGCTGGTTCTTCAACCCGCTCGCCTGGCAGGTTTTGTTCGTGGCGGGGTTCCTGCTGGGCCAGGCGGCGCGCGGCGCGCCCTCCATCCCCATGCCGCCGCGCAGCCCCTGGATCGCGGCGCTGGCGCTCGGCGTCCTCGCGCTCGGCGTGCTCGGCATGATCATCTCCGAACATATCCCCGGGACGATGGAGGTGCTGCCGCTCTGGTTCTCCGAGTTCATGGTCGGCATCGACAAGACCTCGCTGCACCCAACGCGCCTGCTCTCCATGCTGGCGCTGGCCTATCTCGTCGCCGTCTATGTGCCGCGGGACTGGGCTTTCCTCGGTTCGCGCTGGGTCTGGCCCTTTGCCGCCATGGGCCGGCACAGCCTGCCGGTCTTCTGCTTCGGCATCCTGCTCTCCTTCGCCGCGCGCCTGCTGCTGGAGCGGGATGACGCCTGGGGGATGCAGGTGGTGGTGAACCTCCTCTCCTTCGGCGCCCTCGTCATCACCGCCCTCATCGCCGACTGGGCGCGCGAGACGGTGCGCCCCAAGCCCGCCATCGCCTCCGCCCCCTCGCTGCCCGGGACCGCCTGACATGCCGCTGCTTGCCGCCCTTGCCCTGCTGGCCGCGATGACCGCCGCCACACCGGCCCGCGCCACCACCTGCGACGTGCCGCCCGAGGTGCTGAGCGCGGCGCGCCCGCTGCCGGCCACCGCGCGCGCCCTGCAGCAGGGCTCGCTGCGCCTGCTCATCCTGGGCTCGGGTTCCATCACCGGGCCCGGTGCCTCGGGGCCGGACGCCGCCTGGCCCGCGCGGCTGCAGGCGCTGCTGGCGGCGCGCTTCCCGGGCCGCTCGGTCGAGATCGCGCTGCGCGGGGGGCGGGGTGTCAGCGTGCATGACCACCTGGCCCTGCTGCGCGACGGGCTGGCCACCGAGACGCCCGCCCTTGTGCTGTGGCAGGCGGGCACGGTGGAGGCGGTGCGCGGTCTCGACCCCGACGACATGGGCGAGACGATGCTCCAGGGGCTGGAACGCATCCGGCGGCGCGGGGCCGACATCATCATTCTGGACCAGCAATATTCCCGCTTCCTGCGCGCCAATACGAATATTGACCCCTACCGAGACAAGCTGCGCCTTGTTGCCGCCGCCACCGGCGCGCCACTGTTCCGGCGCTACGACCTCATGCAGCACTGGGTCGAGACCGGCGCGCTCGACCTCGAGCGCACGGCGCGCGGCGATCGCGGCGCGGCGATGGACCGGTTGAATGACTGCCTGGCCCGCGCGCTGACGGAACTGATTGCGCAGGGTGTGGCGGAGGCGCGCTGAGGCAGGGCTGACGCTACTGCTGTACCGCGCACCTGGCTGCCTGGCCCGTCCCGGTGATGATCAGGTCAGCGTTCTTTTTCGGATCGCTCACAGAGTATTCCTGGCCGCAGCCGCTGATGGGCTGCCAGCTTCCCACATGGCCCTGCACCTCGATGGACACGGCACACACGTCCATTAGGGTTCCGCAATGGCGCTGGCCCTGGGCCATCACGGCCCAGTCGGTCGAATCCCTTGTGCCGCGCCAATTCGTGGAGCGGAGGCGCGAGGGGGTCATCAGGCCAGCATCGTTCACGACGCAGACGCGAATCATGGCCTGGGCGTCTGCCGGCGTCGGGGTGGCGGCAAAGCCAGCCGCCAGGGCGGCAGCGGCGATGATCGCACAAGTCAGCAGGCGCACGGGTCGGGTTCCTTTCCGCGCTGACGGCAAGATGCCCTCCGCGGCAAGGCACTGCCAATCGCTGAAGCCGAAGCCCACCATCGACGCCACCGAAAGGACTGGCTCGCGGGGAGGTTCCGCGCACGGAAAATCCCCTCTAGCCTCCCGCCCCATGACAGACCCCGCATCCCTCTCCGCCTCCCAGGCCGCCACGGCGATCGCCGCCGGCAGCCTCACCGCCAGCGCCCTCGCCGAGGCCATGCTCGGCCGCATCGCCGCGCGCGAGCCCGTGCTGCGGGCCTTCACCCATCATGATCCCGCGCTGGTGATGAAGCAGGCCGCGCGAGTGGATGCGGCGGTGAAGGCCGGCGCCAAGCTGCCGCTCGCCGGGCTGTTTCTCGGCGTGAAGGATGTGATCGACACGGCCGACCAGCCCTCGCAATACGGCTCGCCCATCTGGGGCGGGCACCGGCCGCGCAGCGATGCCGCCTGCGTGTCGCTCGCCCGGCGCGCGGGGGCGATCATCGCCGGCAAGACCGTCACCACGGAATTCGCCACGCGCTTCCCGGGGCCCACCACCAACCCGCACAATCCCGGCCACACGCCAGGCGGCTCCTCCTCCGGCTCGGCCGCGGGTGTCGGCGCGGGCGTGCTGCATCTGGCCTTCGGGACGCAGACCGCGGGCTCCATCGTGCGCCCCGCCGCCTATTGCGGCGCGGTCGGCTTCAAGCCGAGCTATGGCAGCTTCCACCGCGCCGGCATGAAGGTGATGAGCGAGAGCCTGGACACCATCGGCCTCATGGGTGCCACCATCGCCGATGTGGCGCTGGGCATGACGGCGATGACCGGCTTCGACCACCGCCTGCCCCAGCCCGGCCGCGCGCCGAAGCTGGCCCTGGTGCTGGCCCCCGGCCTCGCCGGCACGCCGGAAACGGCGGCGCTGATGGAATGCGTGAGCGAGGCCGCGCGCAAGGCCGGCGCCACCGTCACGCTGATCACCCTCGGCGCGCCCTTCACGGATGCGGTGGCACTGCACCCGCATGTGATGCACATGGAATCCGCCGAGGCGCTGGGCTGGGAGATCGACCACGCAAGCGCCCAGCTCAGCCCCATCCTGCGCGAGAAGATGGAATGGGGCCTCAGCGAGCCGCGCGCCAAGCTGGCCGAGGGCCGCGCCGCCTTCGCCGCCGCGCAGCTCGCCTTCAACGACGCCATCGCCGGGTATGACGCGGTGCTGACGCCCTCCGCCCCGGATGAGGCGCCGGCCGGCACGGATTATACGGGCGATCCCATGTTCAACACGCTCTGGACGCTGCTGCACACGCCCTGCGTCACGGTGCCCGTGGGCAAGGGCCCAAATGGCCTGCCGCTCGGCGCGCAGATCGTCACGCGCCGCGGCGAGGATGCCGCCTGCCTGATGTGGGGCGCCTGGCTGCACGGGGCGGTCCATGGCTGAGATCCTCGTCGCCGGCGGCGGGATCGGGGGGCTCGTCGCGGCGCTCTCGCTCCAGGCCGCGGGCTTCACGCCTCGCGTCTTCGAGGCGGTGGCGGAATACAAGCCGCTCGGCGTCGGCATCAACGTGCTGCCCCATGCGGTGCGCGAACTGACCGAGCTGGGCCTGGCCGACAAGCTCGCCGCCACGGGAATTGCGACGCGGGAGCTCTGCTACATCAGCGCCCATGGCCAGGAGATCTGGCGCGAGGATCGTGGCCTCGCCGCCGGCTATCGCTGGCCGCAATACAGCATCCATCGCGGCATGCTGCAGATGCTGCTGGTGGAGGAATGCCGCGCGCGCGGCATCCCGCTGCATACCGGCCATCGCGTCGCCGGCTTCGCGCAGGATGCCGATGGCGTGACCGCGCGCTTCGAGAATGGCGCCGAGGCCAAAGGGGCGGCGCTGATCGGCGCGGATGGCATCCATTCCGCCATTCGCCGCCATTTCGCGCCGGGCGAGGGCGCACCCTCCTGGCAGGGGGCGATCCTCTGGCGCGCCACCACCGTGGCCCGGCCCTTTCTGACCGGCGCCAGCATGGTGCAGGCCGGGCATCACGATCAGAAATTCGTGGTCTACCCGATCCGCCACCTGCCCGATGGCCAGATGCTGATCAACTGGATCGCCGAGATGAAGGTAGACCCCGCGAAGGGCTTCAACCGCGAGGATTGGAATCGCGGCGCCGACCGCAACGTCTTCCTGCCGCATTACGAGTCCTGGAATTGGGGCTGGCTCGACGTGCCGGGCCTGATTCGCGGCGCCGAGCAGGTGCTCGAATACCCGATGGTGGACCGCGACCCGCTGGAGCGCTGGAGCGAGGGTCGCGTGACACTGCTGGGCGATGCGGCGCACCCGATGTACCCGATCGGCTCGAATGGCGCGTCCCAGGCCATCCTGGACGCGCGGCAATTGGCGCTTCAGTTGGCGCAGGCGAGCGATGTGGCCGAGGGCCTGGCGCGCTACGAGGCGGCGCGGCGGCCGCCGACGGCGAAGCTGACGCTCGCCAACCGGGCGCTCGGCCCCGACCTCATCCTGGAGGAGGTGCACCGCCGCGCGCCGGATGGCTTCACCGACCTGCACGCGGTGATCAGCCATCAGGAACTGGCGGACACCGCGAGCAACTACAAGCGCCTCGCCGGCTTCGACCCGGCGCTGCTGAACGAGCGCGAAAGCTGGAGCGTCGCCCGGGCCTGAGCTACGGCCCGGACACGACCACGTAGACGACGTTCGTGCCGTCCATGAAGGGCTGCAGCCAGGCATTGCCGCAGCGGAAGACAGAGCCGCCCCGCGAGCTGGGCTGCGAGACGCAGCCAGGGGGCAGGCTGCTGTATTCCGCGCCGATGGGCAGCGGTGCCGGCCCGGGCCCTGGCGCCGGCGCGGGCGGGCGGGCCGCAGCCGAGGCGACGGCCGCCCCGGCCACCGCACCGACCGCGACACCCGCCGCGACAGCGCCCGCGGAATAGCCGGGATAGACCGGCACCGGCGCCACCACCGCGACCGGCGGGCGCGCGACGGGATAGACCGGACGTGCGGGGTAGCCGGGCCGCACCACGTTCACATTGTTGTTGTTGACCGTGACATTGCCCTGAGGGCCGCGCACGGCGGTGTTGCCGTAGCGGCCGGAGGCCGCCGCATTGCCCTCGGGCCCGCGCACCGCCGCATTGCCGCGCGGGCCGGTCGCGGCAACGCCACCGCGCGGCCCTTCGGCCACCCCGCCACGGGGGCCCGCCGCATAGCTGCCGCCGCGCGGGCCGCTGCCGCTGGTCCAGGCGCCGGCCTCGGTGGCGATGCCGAGCCCGAGCAGGGCAAGGGCGAGGCGCGGAAGGAGGGGGCGGCTCATGGCGTGTTGCTCCGGGTCTGGGCTTCCCCGCGCGGGAGGAAATCGGCGCGCGCGGCGTCGCGCGGGGGGGTGAAGGCGAAGGTGCCGGCGGGCAGGCGCGGGCGCAGGTTCCACGCCGTGAAATCGAGGGTGGTGCGCAGCCGCAGCGGGCCGGATTCCACGAAGGAGACGCGCAGCGGCAGCGCACTCGGCGCCGCCTCCAGCCAGATCTCCCAATGCCCGGTGGGCCCGTTCATCACGAAATGATCCACCACCACGTCGCGGATGATGGAGCGGCCGATGAAGCGGCCCGTCGTGCCCGTGGGCGTCAGCATCGCGTAGGGGTCATCGGCCAGCAGCGGCAGGATGGGAAGCGTAACGCCGAGTCGCGCCTCGACCGCCTTCAGCGCCGCCTCGATGCCGCCGGTCAGCGGTGTCACTGCATAGACGTTCTGCTGGGTGTTGAGCGCGGTGAAGGCGCGCCCGTCATACCAGAGGCTGTAGCTGCCCATGTCGCTGCCCACCGCGGCATAGAGCCGGTCCGGTCGTGCGGCGACGACCGCGCCCGCGCCGCTCAGCAGGATGGATTGCCCGGGGCCGGCCGGCGCCTCGCGCATCGTCGTGAAGGTGAGGGTGAAGGCGGGGGCGCCGGTCAGCGTGGTCGCCATGCGGCGCAGGGCCGCGCTCACATCCTCTTCCAGCGTCGCGGCGGGGGGCGCGGTGACGGGGGCGCTGACCGCGGTGGGGTCGGCGCAGGCGGCGAGGAGCGCCAGCGCGCCGCCGGCAAAGCCCCGCCAGAGAGGGACAGGCGATCGTGGCATGGCGGCGCTTCCTCGTGTTGCTGCTTCGGCATGTTCGCGCCGATGGGGTGCCGGGTAAAGGGCCACTGGCTGGGGCGGGCTGGCGCGCAATGCGGCAGACCATGCGCGAAGGGCGTATTTCAACCCGCAAAACCCGGTTGAGCCCGCCGCCCCTGGCCCGCAGCTTCTGCGCTCCATCGGAGGAGATCCGCCATGAGCCTCACCCGTCGCGCCGCGCTTGCGGCCCCCTTCGTCCTCGCCGCCGGCGCCGCCGCCGCGCAATCCGCCCCGCTGACGCTCGCGCAGATCCGCGCCAACGGAAAATTGCGCATCGGCTGCGAGGCGACCTATCCGCCCTTCACCTTCCGCGAGAGCGGCGTGATCGTGGGCTACGACGTCGAGCTGGCGACGGCCATCTGCCGCAGCATCGGCGTGACGCCCGAATTCATCGATACGCAATGGTCGGGCGTGATCCCCGCGCTCTATGCCGGGCGCTTCGACATCATCATGTCCTCGATGAGCTACACCCGCGCCCGCATGGAGCGCGTGGCCTTCACCATCCCCTATGCCGAGGCCGGGCAGTCGCTGCTGATCCGCGCGCGGGATGCCAATACCATCCGCAGCATCGGCGACATGGGGGGCAAGAGCCTCGGCGTGAAGCTGGGCTCGCCGGGCGAGACGCTCCATCCGCGCCTGGCCGAGCGCATGCGGGCCGCGGGCGGGCAGCCCTTCTCGGGCGTGCGGACCTATGACGACCATCCGGCGGCCTATCTGGCCCTGATGCAGGGGACGGTGGATGGCGTGCTGAACACGCTGCCGACGCTCGCCTATGTCATGCGCAGCCAGCCCAACCGCTTCGCCATCGTGCGCGGCATCGGCGCCGACAACTGGGCCGGCATCGCGCTGCGCCGCGAGGATCCGGAGGTGCTGGCCTGGCTGAATGAGCGCCTGCGGGCGATGCGCGCCGATGGCTCGCTCAAGGCCTTGCAGGAGAAATGGTTCGGCCTGGAGTTCAACCTGCCCGACACCATCCCCGAGCCCGCGGCGTAAGCCGGGCGGAGGGCCAGCTTTTGAAGACCAGATTTTGAAGCTGGGCACGCCCAAGGCGAATCCGGGCCGAATAGGCCCGGCGGGATGCTTCAGCATCCCGAAGCCAAGCGCGCTGATGCGCGCGCCCGGCGTTTGAGGGCGCCAAAACATGCTCTTTGACTGGAACGTCGTCACCTATGCGGCGCCCCTGCTCGCGCATGGGGTGGTGATGACCTTGCAGGTGAGTTCGGTGGCGGCCGTGCTGGGCCTGGCCATCGGGCTCGCGGCGGGGCTCGCCTCGCTGTCCAACTCGGTGGTGCTGCGCGGTATGATCCGGCTCTATGTCGAGTTCATTCGCGGCACGCCGCTGCTGATCCAGATCTTCCTGGTCTTCTTCGCCCTGCCGGTGATCGGGATTCGCCTGCCGGAGTTCTGGGCCGGCGTGGTGGCACTCGCCCTGAACGCGGGGGCCTACATCGCCGAGGTCGTGCGCGGCACAGTCGGCAGTATCGAGAAGGGGCAGAGCGAGGCGGCACTCTCCATCGGCATGACGCGGCGCGCGACGCTGCTCTGGGTGCTGCTGCCGCAAGCCTGGCGGCCCATGGTGCCGGCGCTGACCAATGACCTGATCACGCTCACCAAGAACTCGTCGCTGCTCTCGGTGATCTCGGTCTATGAGCTGACGCGGGCGGGCCAGGCGATCATCGCGACCCATTTCGCCCCCTTCGAGATTTTCCTGCTTCTCGCGCTCTACTACTGGGCGCTGATCTCCGCACTCGCCTATGTCTCGCGCCGCATCGAACGGGCGCTGCCGACATGGTGAAGCCCCCCGTCCTGGTCGAGGCGCGCGGCATCACCAAGAGTTTCGGCCCGCGCACCGTGCTGCAATCCGTGGACCTCGACGTGCATGAGGGCGAGACGGTTGTGATCATCGGCGCCTCCGGCTCGGGCAAGACCACCTTCCTGCGCTGCCTGAACCGGCTGGAGACGCCCGATGCGGGCAGGGTGCGCATCGCCGATGTCACCATCGGGCAGCGGGCGGATGGGCGCGCGGCGGATGAGCGGGAATTGTCGAACCAGCGGCGGCTCTTCGGCTTCGTCTTCCAGCGCTTCAACCTCTTTCCGCATCTGACGGCGGCGCAGAATGTGGCGCTCGGGCCGCGGCGCGTCCTGGGCATCCCCCGCGCGCAGGCCGAGGCGCGGGCGGTCACCGAACTCACGCGCCTTGGCCTCGCCGATCACGTCCACAAGCGGCCGGGCCAGCTTTCGGGCGGGCAGCAGCAGCGCGTGGCCATCGCGCGCGCGCTGGCGATGGACCCGCGCGTGATTCTCTTCGACGAACCGACCTCCGCGCTCGATCCTGAACTGGTGCAGGAGGTGCTGGACGCCATGCGCGCGCTGGCCACCGAGGGCATGACCATGGTCGTCGTGACCCATGAAATGCGCTTCGCCCGCAGCGTGGCGCATCGCGCCGTCTTCATGGCCGATGGCCGCATCGCGGAACAGGGCCCGCCCGACCAGCTTTTCGGCGCGCCGCGCGATGAGCGCCTGCAACGCTTCCTCCGCCATCTGGAGCCCCATCGTGACCTTTGACCTGCTGATCGAGGGCATCACCCTCATCCCCCGCGCCTTCGCCGCGCCCATCGAGCGCGCGGCAATCGGCATCAAGGATGCGCGCTTCGCCTTCGTGGGTGCCGCCGCCGACCTGCCGCCGGGTGCCACCGCGACGCGGCACCTGAAGCTCAACGGGCACCTCGTGATCCCCGGCATGGTCAATGTCCACACCCACACCATCCTCTCCATGGTGCGGGGCGTGGCCGAGGATATGGGCTTCGCGCCGGCCTATACGCCGGGCGTCCCCCAAGGCCACATGGTCAGCGAGGAGGAGGCGGTGGCACTCGCCCGGCTTGGCGCGCTGGAGGCGATGCTGGCCGGCTCCACCCTCATCAACGATACCTATGTGCACACCGACATCACGCTGCCGGCCATGGCCGATCTCGGCCTGCGGGTCTTTTCCTGCAACCGCATCCATGATGTGGATTTCTCCGGCGTCTCCAAGGGGCGCTGGGAGCATCACCAGGCGATCGGCGAGCGCACGCTGAACCAGGCGCTCGGCATCGCGCAGCGCTTCCATGGCAAGCGCGATGCGCGCACCGGCGTGCAACTCGCGGCCCATGCGCCGGACACCTGCTCCACGCCCTTCCTGCGCGACGTGGCGGAGACGGCGCGGCGAACCGGGCTCAGCGTGCAGACGCATCTCAGCCAGAGCAAGGTGGAGGTCGCGCGCATCCAGGAGCGCGACGGCTGCTCGCCGCCCGAATTGCTGGAGGGGGTGGGGCTGCTCAATGACCGCCTGGTGGCCGCGCATTGCATCCACCTCAGCGAGAGCGACATCGCGCGTATCGGCGCGGCGCGCGTCTTTGTCGCGCATATCCCAAAGGGCAATGCCACGGGTGGCACCATCGCGCCGACCCGCAAGCTGGTCGCGGCCGGCGCGCGGCTGACGCTCGCCACCGACAACATGCACGCGGACATGGTGGAGATCCTGCGCTGGGGCCTCTGCATGGGCCGCGTGCAGACCGGCCGCGTGGAAGATGACTGGCAGCCCGAGCACATGCTGCATGCGGCGACGGAGGGCGGTGCGGCGGCGATGGGCATGGCCGACCAGATCGGCCAGATCGCGGTGGGCTTCCGCGCCGATTGCGTGGCGGTGGACCTGCGCCGCCCGCATCTGGTGCCGCATAACGACCCGCTGGGCACGCTGGTGCACACGGGCCAGGGCCGCGATGTCAGCCATGTCGTCGTCGAGGGCGAGGTCGTGGTCGAGGATTACCGCCCGACCCGTTGCGACCCGGAGGAGGTGATCCGCGCCGGTGCCGCCGCCTCCGCCGCCCTGTGGGAGCGCGCGCGGGCCAGCCTCTGAGGCTGGACGCATGCCCCCCGGCGGGCTTGTCTTGGCGGCACAGCCCGGGGAGGGATCGTGTGCCGCATTGTGACCTGCTGATCGAGGGCGTGACCCTCATCCCCGCGGCCTTCGCCGCGCCCGTCACCGATGCGCGCATCGCCATCACCGACGGCCGCTTCGTTGTAGCCGAGGCGGGGATGACGGCGACGCGCCGGCTCAACCTCGCCGGCCATCTCGCGATGCCGGGCCTCATCAACACGCATCTGCACTGCGCGCTGGTGATGGTGCGCGGCACGGCCGAGGATATGGGCTTCGCGCCCTCCTACACGAAGGGTGTGCCGCAGGCGCAGATGCTGACACCCGTGGAGGCGGTGGCGCTGGCGCGGCTCGGCGCGCTGGAGGCGCTGCTGGGCGGCTGCACGCTGATCAATGATGTCTATGTGCATGCGCGGCACAGCATGCCGGCCATCGCCGATCTCGGCCTGCGCGTCTGGGGCTGCAACCGCCTGCATGACGTGGATTTCGACGCCGTGCTGGAGGGGCGGTGGGAACATCGCGACGCCATCGGTGCCGCGATGATCGAGGAAGCGGAGGAGATGGTCGCCCGCTTCCACGGCCAGGCGCGCATGGGCATTCAGCTCGCGCCCCACGCGCCGGACACCTGCTCCACGCCCTATCTGCAACAGCTCCGCGACCTCGCCGCGCGGCATGATCTCGGCCTGCAGACCCATCTCTGCCAGAGCCCGGCCGAGCTCAAGCGCGTGGCCGAGCGCGAGGGCTGCACGCCGGTGGAACTCCTCTCCCGCCTCGGCATGCTGCATGACCGGCTGGTGGCGGCGCATTGCATCCATGTGACGGAGCGCGACATCGCGGCCCTCGGCGCCGCGGGCGTGCATGTCGCGCATATCCCGAAGAACAACGGGGCAAGCGGCCGCTATGCGCCCACGCGCGCGCTGATGGCCGCCGGTGCGAAGCTCACGCTCGCCACCGACAACCGCCATGGCGACATGGTGGAGGCGATGCGCTGGGGTCTCTGCATGGGCCGCATCCAGACCGGCGCCGTCGAGGATTCCTGGCAGCCCGAGCACATGCTGCATGCCGCGACCGAGGCGGGCGCCGCCGCGATGGGCCTGGGCGAAGACCTCGGCCGCGTGGCGCCGGGCTGGATGGCGGACCTCACCATCATCAATCTCGGCCGCCCGCACCTGGTGCCGCACAATGACCCGCTCGGCACGCTGGTGCACACGGGCCAGGGCCGCGACGTCAGCCATGTCATCGTGGCGGGCGAGCTGCTGGTGGAAGAAGGCCGCCCCACGCGCTGCGACATGGCGGAGGTGATGCGCGAGGGGGCGGCCGCCGCCGCCGCCGTCTGGGCGCGGGCCGCCGGTTGACGCCCCGGGCCCGCCCGGCCGACCTTGCACCGGGATATGCAGGGGGCGTGCCGGTATGAAGGTGGCAGTGATCGGGCTGGGGAGCATGGGCGGAGGCGCGGCCAAGAGCGCGCTCGGCGCCGGCCTCGACGTGACGGGCGTGGACCCCAGCGAAAAGGCCCGCATTGCCTTCGGCAACCGCGCGGTGGCCCGCGGCGCCGATCTCGATGCCGGGCAGGATGCCGTGCTGGTCCTGACGGTGAACGCCGCCCAGGCCGAGCGTGCGCTCTATGGTGAGGAGGGTGCCGCGCAGCGCCTTGCGCCTGGGGCCGTCATCATCTGCTCGGCCACCATGGCGCCGGCCGATGCAAAGCGGCTGGCGGCCGAGGCCGCATCGCGCGGCCTGCTCTACCTCGATGCCCCCGTCTCCGGCGGCGCGGTGGCCGCGCGCGAAGGGCGGATGACGGTGATGGCGAGCGGCAGCGCGGAAGCTTTCGCCGCCGCCAAACCCATGCTGGATGCGGTCTCGGGCCAGGTGTGGAACCTGGGCGCGGAACCGGGGCAGGGGGCGGCGATGAAGGTGGTACACCAGCTTCTCGCCGGCGTGCACATCGCAGCCGCCGCGGAAGCCATGGCGCTGGCGCTGCGCGCGGGGCTCGACCCCCACACGGTCTATGGCGTGGTGAACGGCGCGGCCGGCGCCTCCTGGATGTTCAAGAACCGCATGGCCCATGTGCTGGCGGGCGACGACACGCCGCTCAGCGCCGGCGACATCTTCGTGAAGGACCTCGGCCTGGTGGAGGCGATGGCCCGCGAATCCGCGCTGCCCGTGCCGCTGGCCGCCCAGGCCTTGCAGCTTTTCGTCGCCCAGAGGGCCATCGGTCAGGGTGGGCGGGACGATGCCTTCGTGCTGCGCGTCTGGCAGGCCATCGCCGGCTTTGCCCTGCCAGGCGAGCCGGGCGGCGCGGAGGCGCGCAAGCCCGACGCTTGACGAAGGCGTCACGGCGGAACGGAACAAAACCTGAAAATAGGGGTTGCGTTTACGGTTTGTTCGTGTTTGCTTGCACCCATGAGCACGACCTTCCCAAACGGCGACAGCCTCCGCATCCCGCCCAAGCCGCGCATGGCTCGGGCCCAGCCCGCCAGCGGCCTGCCCCTGCAACTGGCCCTTTCGGCCGCCTCCGCCTTCGGCCTCGCCTGGCTGCTGAGCCACCTCATCATCGGCTGATGGACCCGGCCGGCGCGGCATGCTCGATTGCCGGCATGCGATGCCATCTGCTCCTTCTCGCGCTGCTGCTTCCGGGTTGCGCCTATTGGCGGGGTGAGCCGGAGATTGTCGTGGCGCCCGACCCCGTGGTCTATCCGGCGCCGGCGCAGCTTCCGCGCTACCTGCCCTGGATGGGCCCGAGGGGCTGAGCCGCCTCGCGCGGATTTCATGTGTAAAGCGTGATTTACGCTTGCAGGCTACTGCGGCAGTGTAGCAAAATCTAAAAATGAATACGTCGCAGCATTTTTGCCTTGCCGTTCGGCTGTCTGCGGCGGCCGGGGCGTGACCATGCGGCCCAACTCCATCGGTCGCCGGCTCCTGCTGGCCGCACCCTTCCTTGCCCCCCTGCCGGCCCACGCCGAAGGCCAGGGCCTCGCGCTGCGCAGCATCCTGGACCGGGGCGAATTGCGCATCTTCGTCAGCCTCGGCGTGCCGCCCTTCGGCTTCCTGGATGCGGAGGGCGAACCCGCCGGCTTCGACGTCGCCATCGGGCGCCTGCTGGCGGCCGGCCTGGGCGTCCGCCCGGTCTTCCACGACGTCTTGCCGAGCGAGCGCCTGGGGCGCCTCGTCGCAGGCGAGGGCGACATCAGCGCCAATGTGGCTTTGACGGCCGAGGATGCCCGCCAGCTGCTGCTGACATCTCCGGTCACGCGGGCTGACATCGTGTTGGCCTCGTCGGTGCGCCACGTCATGCGGCGCCCCGCGGAGCTGGAGGGCCATTCGGTTGGCGTTCTGGGCGGTGCCGGGCTCGAGGGCGTAGTGGCCGAGACCTTGCCGCCCACCGCCCGCCTGCTCGTCTATGACACCCGGGCCGACCTGGCCGCCGCCGCCGAGCAGGGAGTGGTGGAGGCGGTCGTCCTCCGCCGGCCGGTGATGACGCGCTTCCTGGCCGATTTTCCGCGCCTCGGCCTCACGCATCGCCTGGTCCTGACACGGCGGCTGATGTCGGTGGGCGTCCGCTTCGGCGAGCATGATCTTCTGCGCACCCTCAACAGCCTGATTTTCCTCGCGCGCACGCGCGGCCAACTTGCCGCGCTGTCCGAAATCCTGCTCTCGACCCCCGCGCCGGAATTGCCGAGCTTCTGAGAGGGTGCCGGTTTCCGTTTGGCGAACGTTATGATTGAACTTAAGATCAAGCCAATGCAGCTCGCCCGTCGCGCTTTGCCGCTTCTCGCCGCCACCGCCCTGGGTTGGCCTGGCCAGGCGCGTGCCAATCCGCCCGGCGGGGCGCTGGGCCGCATCCTGGCCGCGCGCCGGATCCGCATCGGCGTCTGGCTGGAGGGCGGGCCCTACGGATTCCGCCAGCCGGACGGCACGCTTTCGGGCATGGAAATCGAGGTGGCGCGGGATCTCGCCCGCAGCCTGGGCGTCGAGGCGCAACTCGTGCCCATGCCCTTCAGCCAGCGCATCGCCATCCTGCGGGCCGGCGGCGTGGACGTGGCCTGCGCCCTGCTGCTGATCACGCCCGAGCGGCTGCGCCAGGTCGCCTTCGCGGCACCGCATGGGGATTTCACCACCGTCCTCGCCACCACCCGGCACCACCCGCTGACCAGCCTTGGCGAATTGTCAGGCCAGCGCATCCTCACGCTCTCGCGCGCCATGATGGGCGACGACCCCGGCCTCCCGCTCGGCGCCGAGATCGCGGTGATTGCGGATTACGAGGAGGCCATTCCGCTGCTGCGCAGGGAGGCGGCGGCGGTCGTCCTTGACGTCCCCACCTTCCGACGCCTTGCCCTGGCGCATCCGGAGGAGGAACTGAGGATCCTCGCCCCCATGGCGGAGTTCCGCTACGCCGTCGCGCTGCCGCATGGCGAGCTCGACCTGATGCGCTTCCTCAACACCTGGGTCCTGCTGCGTGACGAGGACGGGACCTTCGCAACCCTGCACGAGACCTTCTTCGGAAGTCCGCGCGAGATCGTCCCCCGCCTGTGAGGCGCGGCCGCCCTCAGCCGCAATCCGCGGAGCCGGGCCGGCACAGCAGCCGGCGGCGGGCCGCCATGGTGGAGTCCTCGATCGCGGGGTCGCTCAGCACGAAGCCGAGGCCAAGCGCCGGGACGGCCGGGTTGGCCAGGCCGAAACTGTTGCTCGGCTCCGATTCGGCGGTGACCACCACCTCCATGAAGCTGCCCGCGCTCGCATCGGGGCGCCAGCGCTGGCGCCAGACATGCCGGGGCATGCCGCGGATCTGCTCGGCCCAGCTTTCCGTCTGCAAGGGCGGGCCAAGGCCGTCCGAGGCCGTGCGGAAAACCTCGATCACGTTCTGGTTGCCCGGGAGGGGGGTAAAGGCTTCGATCCGGCTCACCCGCGCGCCACGGCTCGGGTCCATGACCAGGATGACGCGGATCGCGGGGCAGACGAGGGCTGCGCCGCTCGGCATGCAGGCGTCATCGGTCGGCACGGCGAGGATCAGCCGGCTCACCCCATTGGGCAGGGCGCGCGGCTGTTCGATGGTCAGCCAATCCACAGAGCCCAGTCGGCGCAGCACCTCTTCCTCGGAATCATCGAGATCAATCTGGCGCGCGAGGGCCAGGAGGTCATGCGGGGCGGGCTGCGTCTGTGCAGGCGAGCCGGTTAGGGCGCCGATGCAGAACAAACTTAGCAACGCGAGGAAGGAAAGGCGCATGAAGGCCTCCATGGGGCGGAAGGCTGAATCCAGATCCACCGAATTGCCGCGCCTACCCTAAGGCACGGCGCGTGTCGTTGACCTATCACAATCGTGAACAAACAGCATGATTTTTGGAGCGTGATCGCGTCTTGTTTCATTTGCCACGCCGCAGGGTGATTTCGGCACTGCTGGTGGGTGTCGCGCTCGGAGGCGGGACGCACCGTCAGGTTCAGGAGGATTGGACGGCGTTCGAGCGGCGCTTCGTGCTGCCCGACGGGCGGGTGGTGGACAATGGAAACCGCAACGTCTCCCACTCCGAGGGCCAGGGCTATGGCCTCCTTGCCGCCCTGCGCGCCGGCGACCAGCCGACCTTCGACCGCATCCTCACCTGGACCGTGAACAACCTGAAGCGGCCGACCGATTCGCTCTTCGCCTGGCGCTGGCACCCCGAGACCCAGCCCGCGGTCACCGACCTCAACAAAGCGAGCGATGGCGACATCTACATCGCCTGGGCGCTGCTGGAAGCGAGCCGAATCTGGGCCAATCCGGTCTATCGCCGCCTGGGCCAGGCCATCGGGCGCGACCTTCTGCGCCGCTGCGTGGTGCAGGTGGGTCCGCGCTGGGTGCTGCTGCCGGGCGCCTATGGCTTCCAGAGCCGCTCGCGCGTTGTCGTCAACCTCTCCTACTACGCCTTCGCCGGGCTCAGGGTGATCGCGCAGCATTTGCCCGACATCGCCTGGGAACGGCTGGAGCGGGACGGCCTGGCACTGATCCGCGACAGCCGCTTCGGCATGTACCAGTTGCCGCCCGACTGGCTGGAGCTTCCCACCGATGGCGGGCGTTCCCTGATGGCAGAGGGCTGGCCCAAGCGCTTTTCCTTCGACGCCATCCGCATCCCGCTCAACCTCGTCTGGGCCGGTCTTGCAGGGGAATCCGCCGTCAGTTCCGCCATCCGCTTCTGGGCGACGCCGACGCAGCGCGGCATGCCCGCCTGGGTGGACCTCATGACCAATGTGACGCCGCATTACGCCGCACCGCCCGGCATCGCGGCCATCGCGCGCCTCAGCGAGGCGGCGCAGGCGGGCCGCGGCAACCTCGCGCGCATGCCCCGGGTGGAGGCGGCGCAGGATTATTATTCGGCGGCGCTGGTGCTCCAGGCGCGCCTCGCCTGGCATGACCTCTCGTTGAGCCATTCGGCGCCCTGACGGCGCCCGGGCCGGCTTAGCCCGTCCATTCCACCCAGACCGGCGCATGGTCCGACGGCTGGTCCTCCGCCCGGGCCGCGACATCCACGCCGCATGCCGTCAGCCGCTCGGCCAGGTCAGCCGAGAGCAGGGCGTGGTCAATTCGCAGGCCGCGATTGGTCTCGAAGGCCGCGCCGTAATCCCAATAGGTGTAGGGCGCATCGGTCGGGTGCAGCGCGCGCAGCGCATCCGTGAGGCCCAGATGCTCGAGCGCACGCCAGCGCGCCCGGCTCTCGGGATGCACCAGCGCATCGGTGGGCGGCAGGGCGCCGGGGGCGAGGTCCCGCTCCGTGGGGCAGACATTGAAGTCGCCGAGGATGGCGAGCGGCGTGAAGGCGTCGAGCTGCGCGCCCGCCCAATGCCGGAGCCGGTCGATCCAGCGCCATTTGTAGGCCATGCCCTCCGCACCGCCGCTGTTGCCGTTGGGCAGGTAGATGCCGGCGGCGACAAGGCCCGCGGCCCGCACCGCGATGAAGCGGGCCTGTGCGTCCTCCTCCTCGCCGGGCAGGGCGTCGGCGATCACCTCGAAATCCATCCGGCCCAGCACCGCCACGCCGTTGCGCCCGCCGGTCTGGCCGACCACGTGCATGCGGTAGCCGCTGCCCGCCAGTTCGAGCGCGGGGAATTCCTCCGTCTTGCACTTCAACTCCTGGAGGAAGACGAGGTCCGGCTCGTGCCGCCCCAGGAATCGCGCGAGATGCGGCACGCGGCGGCGGATCGAGTTCACGTTGAAGGTCGCGAGGCGCATGCCTCCTTGTGGCGGGCGGCGCAGCGCGGGGCAAGCGGCCGCGGCAAAAGGGCTTTGCGCACGTCTCTACTCGTGAGATTGTCTTGAATTATGAATCATTTGCCGCAAATTTGGGCGACGCCCCGCGCGGGTGAAGGGCTGGGCGGCGTAGTCGCAGGCCCGCCGCAGATCAGCCTGCTGCTGAAGGCGACGCTGACCTGCGCCTTTGGACTGGCGGCCGGGATGCTGGTGGCCCTGACCTTCGACGCGCCCGACGTGACCGCCGGCGTGCTGGCGCTTTCGAGCGGGCTCGCCCTCAGGCGACGGCGAAGCTGACGCCGCAGCCGCAGCCGCTCACGGCCTGCGGATTGCGCACCACGAAATGCGCGCCGATCAGCGCCTCGTGCCAGTCGAGCTGCGAGCCATCCAGGAAATCAAGCGACACGGCATCCACGAAGACGCGGGTGCCGCCCAGCGTCACCACCAGGTCATCCTCGCCCGCCGCCTCTTCCAGCCCGAAACCGTATTGCAGGCCAGAGCAGCCGCCGGCCGAGACGGTCACGCGCAGGCCAGCGCCCGGCCGCCCTTCGCGCGCCGCGATGGCCGCGACCTCCTCGGCGGCGCGGGGGGTGACGTGGAAGATGCGGGCGGGCTGGCCATCGGGCATGGGAAATCTCCTGGAACCCTATGTAGAGCCGCGGGTTCAGGATTTCCACCACCGTCGCGGCCTGATACCCCTTGTCCATGCAACCTGTGCCTGTCCGCTCGCTGGCCCCCCGTTTACTGGCCCCCTGGGCGGTGACCTCCTCGCGCGGTCGCCTCCATGCGGAGGCTGAGGATTCCCATCGCAGCCCCTGGCAGCGCGACCGGGACCGAATCATCCATTCCCGCGCCTTCCGGCGCCTCCAATACAAGACGCAGGTCTTCGTCTTCCATGAGGGCGACCATTTCCGAACCCGGCTGACCCACAGCATCGAGGTGGCGCAGATCGCCCGCAGCCTGGCCCGGCGCCTCGACCTCGACGAGGATCTGGCGGAGGCGCTGGCGCTCGCGCATGACCTCGGCCACCCGCCCTTCGGCCATGCGGGGGAGGAGGCACTGGATGCCGCCATGCGCCCCTATGGCGGCTTCGACCACAATGCGCAGAGCCTGAAGCACGTGACGCAGCTTGAGCGCCGCTACGCCGGATTCGACGGGCTGAACCTGACCTGGGAAACGCTGGAGGGGCTGGCCAAGCACAATGGCCCGGTGCGCCGCCCGGCCACCTATCTGCGCGAATACAACGCCCTGCATGATCTGGAGCTCACGACCCACGCGAGTGCGGAGGCCCAGGTCGCGGCCATCTCCGATGATATCGCCTACAACAACCACGACCTGGAGGATGGCATCCGCGCGGGTCTCTTCACCGTGGAGGAAGTGGCGGCGCTGCCCTTGCCTGGCGCCGCCCTGGCCGCGGCCCGCGCGGCGCATCCGGATCTGCCGGCGGGGCGGGCGGCGCCCGAGATGGTGCGCCGTGTGATCGCCGCCATGATCAATGACGTGGCGGATGAGACGATGCGGCGGATCGCCGCGCTGGCGCCGGGCTCGGCCGCCGATATCCGCGCGGCACCAGCGCCTGTCGTCGCCTTCAGCTCGCGCATGGCGGAGGCCAATGCGGAGGTGCGGGCCTTCCTGTTCGAGCGCATGTACCGCCATTTCCGGGTGAACCGGGCGACCCAGAAATCCAAGCGCGCGCTGCAGATGCTGTTCCAACTGCTGCATGGCGGCACCCAGATGCTGCCCGATGAGTGGCGCGGGCGGGCGGGGGATTCCGGCACACCGGCCGCGGCCGAGGTGGTCTGCGACTACATCGCCGGGATGACCGACCGCTTCGCGCTGGAGGAGCATCGCCGCCTGACCGACCCGCATGTGGCGGGGTAGGCGAGGGGAAGCGGAATCAGCGCGCCCCGCCGCGCATGTAGCGGCGCTCCGGCCGGTAGCCGATCCAGCGGCGGAATTTCAGCATCAAGGCGGCGAACATGGCGGTGGATTCCCTTGCGGTACCCCCGTTCTGGTGGCGGCTTGCGGCGGCTCTTGGCCTGATCCTGGGCAGATTTGTGGCAGGTGCGGGTAAAGATTGATTTGCCACCCCCCTCGCACTGGCGCCGGTCCTGGCCCATCCTGATGACAGAAGATCAACAAACCGAGGAACTCGATCCGACATGACCACGCGCCGCACCTTGCTCGCCGCCGGCCTGGCCGCGCCCGCCTTATTGCCCACGGGCAGCTTCGCGCAATCCGCCTGGCCCGAGCGGCCCGTTCGCGTCATCGTGCCATGGCCGCCCGGCGGCAGCACGGATGTGCTGTGCCGGATCATGTGCGAGCGGCTGCAGCAGATCACGGGCCAGCCCTTCGCGATCGAGAACCGCCCCGGCGCGGGCGGCAATATCGGCGCCGACGCGATCGCGAAATCCACGCCCGATGGTTACACGATGGGCCCGCTGACGCTGGGGGTCTGGGCCATCAGCCAGTTCCTCTTCACCCGGATGCCCTTCGACGTAGACCGGGAGTTGCAGCCGATCTCGATGCATTGGGAATTGCCCAATGTCATGGTCGTCTCGTCCCAGCACACGCCCGCCCGGACGGTGGCGGAGTTCATCGCCTTCGCCAAGGCGCGGCGGCAGGGGGTCTCCTACGGCTCGCCCGGCGTCGGCACCACGGCGCAGCTTTGCGGCGCGCTGTTCTGCGACCGCCAGGGCATTGACGGCGTGCATGTGCCCTTCCGGGGTGCCGCGCAGATCGCGCCCGCCATGCTCTCAGGGGACCTGACCTTTGCGATCGACAACCTCGCGAGCTATGTCCCCATCGTCCAGGAAGGCCGGATGCGCGCGCTGGCCGTGACCAGCGCCGAGCGGCACCCGGCCCTGCCGGACGTGCCCACCATGGCCGAGGCCGGGATCCCCAATTTCGTCGTCACCTCCTGGTGCGCCTTCGGCATGCCGGCGGGTGTGCCGGCGCCCATCGTCGCGCGCGCCAGCCAGCTCATGCAGCAGATCGCGGCTGAGCCCGCCATGCAGGAGCGCTTCCTGCGCACGGGCGCCCATGCGCGCGGCTCCTCGCCGGAGGTCGTTTGGGAGCGCGCCCGCCGGGAGCGCCCGCTCTGGCAGGAAATGGTGCGGATTTCGGGCGCGCGGCTGGATTAGCCGCCCGGCCGTGTTCATCGAGGTCAATGGCACACGGCTTTTCTTCGACGTCGAGGGCGCCGGCCTCGTGCCGGACGGGCCGAGGATGCGCGCCAAGCCCTCTCTGATCCTGCTGCATGGCGGGCCCGGCGCTGACCACAGCATGTTCAAGCCGTTCTTTTCCCGACTGGCCGATGTTGCGCAAGTGATCTACCTCGACCAGCGCGGGAATGGCCGCAGCGCGGCCGCCAGCCCCGCGACTTGGAACCTGGCCCAGTGGGGCGATGACGTGAAAGCGTTTTGCGATGCGCTGGGCATCGACCGGCCCATCGTGTTCGGCGGCTCCTTCGGTGGCTTTGTCGCGCAATCCTACGCGACACGGCATCCGGCCCATCCGGGTAAGCTTATCCTCTCCAGCACGGCTGCGCGGATCGACTACGAGGCGATATTTGCCAGCTTTGAAGCGCTGGGTGGACCCGCCGCGCGCGAGGTGGCGCGCGAACACTGGACCACCCCCAGCAGCGAGAGCCGCCGGCGCTACTTTGCCACCTGCCTGCCACTCTACCGGCAGCGACCAGGCGGCGATCCCGACGCGGCACGGCGCGCCATCATCCGCGACGACGTGGCGCTCTGGTTCAACGGCCAGGGCAATGAGCATGGCCGCATGGATTTCCGCGCGGCCTTGGCCCGCGTGCCGTGCCCCGTTCTCGTGCTGGCCGGCGAGAAGGACCCGATCTGTCCCTTGCCCTTCAGCTAGACGATTGCTGCCTGCCTTGCGCCGGACCTGGTCCGCTTCGAGGTCTTCCCCGACTGTGGCCACGGCGTGCAGTTTGATGATCCCGAGCGCGCATTGCGTGTGATCCGGGAATTCATCGAGGGTTGACGCTCAACGCCCCTGTGCGAAACCAGCAGGGACAGAACCGGAGCTCGCAGCCATGAAATCACGTGCAGCCATTGCCTGGGCGGCGGGCCAGCCGCTTTCCATCGGCGAAGTCGAGATCGGCGGGCCGAAGCCCGGCGAGGTCCTGGTCGAGGTCATGGCCACCGGCATCTGCCACACCGACGCCTATACGCTGAGCGGTGCGGATCCCGAGGGGCTGTTCCCCGCCATCCTCGGCCATGAGGGGGCCGGCATCGTGCGCGAGATCGGCGCGGGCGTGACCTCGCTCAAGGTCGGCGACCATGTGATCCCGCTCTACACGCCCGAATGCCGGCAGTGCAAAACCTGCCTGAGCCAGCGCAGCAACCTCTGCACCTCGATCCGCGCCACCCAGGGCCGCGGCGTCATGCCGGATGGCACCAGCCGCTTCCGCTGCGAGGGGACCGACGTCATGCACTATATGGGGTGCAGCACCTTCGCGAATTTCACCGTCCTGCCCGAGATCGCGCTCGCCAAGGTGCGGGAGGACGCGCCCTTCGAGAAGATCTGCTACATCGGTTGCGGCGTCACCACCGGCATCGGCGCCGTGATCAACACGGCCAAGGTCTGGCCCGGCGCCACGGTCGCGGTGTTCGGCCTCGGCGGCATCGGGCTGAACGTGATCCAGGGGGCGCGCATGGTCGGCGCCGACAAGATCATCGGCGTGGACATCAACCCGGGCCGCGAGGCGATGGCACGCCGCTTCGGCATGACGCATTTCGTGAACCCGGACGAAGTGGGCCGCGACAAGGTGGTCCAGGCGGTCCAGGACCTGACGGATGGCGGCGCCGATTTCAGCTTCGAATGCGTGGGCAACACAACGCTGATGCGCCAGGCGCTGGAATGCACGCATCGCGGCTGGGGCACCTCGATCATCGTGGGCGTGGCGGCGGCCGGGCAGGAAATTTCGACGCGGCCCTTCCAGCTCGTCACCGGGCGGAACTGGCGCGGCACGGCCTTCGGCGGCGCGCGTGGCCGCACTGACGTGCCGAAGATCGTGGACTGGTACATGGAGGGGAAGATCGAGATTGATCCGCTCATCACCCATGTCATGCCGCTCGAGAAGATCAACGACGGCTTCGACCTGATGCACAAGGGCGAGAGCATCCGAAGCGTCGTGGTGTATTGAGCGGGGCGATGGCCTGGCTGAACTCGCTCTTCGTGGATCACGCCTTCCTGCGCATCTCCTGGCGCAACTGGGGCGTGGTGGAGAGCGGGCGGCTCTACCGCTCGAACCACCCGCTGCCCTGGCAGATCCGCGAGGCCGTGCGCCGGCACGGCATCCGCAGCATGATCAACCTGCGCGGCCACCGCACCACCTGCGGCTCGGACGCTCTCGGGCGGGCCGCGGCGGCGGAGGTGGGGCTTGTCCATGCCGACCAGCCCTTCGAGAGCCGGGGCGCGCCGCACAAGGACCGGCTGCTGAATCTCATCGCGCTCTATCGCAGCCTGCCGCAGCCGATCCTGATCCATTGCAAGTCGGGCGCCGACCGCACCGGGCTGGCGGCCGGCGTCTGGCATCTGCTGCAGGGGCGGGGGGCGGCGGCGGCGATGTCGGAATTGTCGCTGCGCTACGGGCATATCGCCGCGGCGCGCACCGGCATCCTGGACGCCTTCTTCGCGCAATACGCTGAGGCCGAGGCGCGCGGCCTCGATTTCGAGACTTGGCTCACCACCGAGTATGACGAGGCGGCCCTGCGCGCTGGCTTCAAGCCGCAGCCCGTCGCCGCCTGGTTCACGGATTCGGTGCTGCGCCGGGAATAGGCGCCGTTCCGGTCAGCGCGGACATGCTCTAGCCTTGGCTGCCTTTTGCGGAGAGTGAGATCGCCCATGCGCCCAGCCCAGACCCGATGGACTCGCCTGTTGGCCCTGGCCGCGCTGCTGGGGGCGGCCGCCTGCACCGCGCATCCCGGTGAGGAACCGCTCTATGTGCTGCGCGATTCGCTGGGCCGCGCGGTCGCGATGGCCGGCGCCTCGCAGCTGGGCGGCGCGGCACCCGGCACCACGCTGCGCGCCAATGTCGGTGGGGTGGAGCAGACGGTGATGGTGGGAGAGCGGGTGGGGATGGGGCCGGCCATGGCGCCGCCCGCCACCGCCGCTTCCCCGGTCCAGACGGCGGCGGCGGCCCCGGCCACGCCCCTTCCGCCCGTCGCCGAGGTCCCTCTCCTGAGCGGCGTGACGAGCGCCCCGCTAAGTCCGCCGGCAGCGGCGCCGCAGGGTGGCAGCACCGCGAATCGACGCGCCGCGCAGCAGGTCGCTACCGGGGAGAATCCGGCCGGACGCCGGCGCGGCCCGCCGCCACGCAGCGTCTCGCGCTCCGTCATGTGAGGCCACGCATGAACTGTGGCTGGAAAGTCGCGGTTGCGGCCGAATTGCAACGGTGAGGGGCGCAAGCAGGCTTTACCCTTGATTCGACGCTATTGCTGCCGAGGAACTTGGTGCTAGGCTTTTCTCACGTTTGGGATGGTGGGCTGGAAGACCCTGCAGCTGGCCTTTTTCCCGCGTATCCATTGCCAGGGGTTGGGATGATGAGAGAAATGAAGAAAGCCAACAAGTTCCTTGCGCTGATCGCGGTTGCCGGCCTCGCCGCCTGCGCGCAGAGCGGCCCGCCGGAGGACATGTTCCCGCTGGTCGACTCGACCGGCACCACGGTCGCCATGGTTCGCGCCTCGGTCGTTCGCAACACGCCGCCCGGCACCGCCGTGCGCGCGAACATCAACGGCATGGACCAGCTCGTGACCCTCGGTCCGCGCGTCTCGGCCGGCGTGTCCGCGGGCAATGCCGTGATCGTCGGCACCGATGGCACGGGCCGCCCGATCGTCGAGCATGTCGGCCCGGCGAGCGGCAGCTTCGCCCCCGAAGGCACGCCGGTCATCACCGGCACGGACGGCCAGGGCCGCCCGATCGTGACCTTCGTGCAGCCCGGCCAGCAGGCGCCGACCGGCACCGTCGCCGGCCCGCGCGGCAACCGCCGTGGCCCTGCCGTGGCCCCCGGCACGCTGCAGCCGGGCGTCGCCCCGGTCGTGAACCAGAACATCCCCGGCACCACCATCGGCCGGTAAGCCAATCCGGGCGCGGTCCCTTCGGGGCCGCGTCCACGCTTCGGGCCGCTTGCCTCCCTCGTGGGGCAGGCGGCCTTTTGCGTTTTAAGCGTTTGCGTTTGAAGGGACCGCGCGCGCAGCGATGGCCTTGAGGACCGCGCGGGCCAGCGGTGTGGCGCAGACCGCCGCGGCATCGGGCGCCATGCGATGGCGCCAATTGGGCCGCTCGCGATCCGTGCCGGGCAGGTTCACGCCCACACGCTCGCCGGCCAGGTCTTCCGCCTGCAGCAGCAGCATGAGCGAGGGCGTGGACGCCACATGCGCGTGGATCGCCGCCGCCACCGCCCCGGGCAGCGCCACCTCGTTCGCGTCCGGCAGCCCGAGTGTCGCCAGCAGTGTTGCGCGCTCACCCAGCCGTTCGGCCTGTGCGGCGATGGCCCCGGCGGTGTCGAGCAGGCCCAGCGCCTCGCGCTCGGCGATATCGGCCCCCTCCCACCAACCGGCCAGCGTCGGGATGTCATGCGTGGCGACGCAGGCGGCGGCGAGGCGCGGGTAATCCGCTGGCGGGCGGAATGCCTGGCCCTCCCGCTCGAACCAGAGCACCCGGTAGGAGAGGATGCGGGCCCCGTGCAGCGCCTCGCGCAGGCCGTCGGGCACGGTGCCGAGGTCTTCGCCCACCACCGCGCAACGCGCGCGCTGGCTCTCCAGCGCGATCTCACCCAGCGCCGCCTCGAAGGGTTGGGCAAGGTAGCAGCCCTCGCCGGCGGCGGCGCCATCGGGCACGAGGAAGAGGCGCTTCAGGCCCAGCACGTGGTCAATCCGCAGCGCCGCGGCGTGGCGCATATTGGCGCGGATGAGGGCGGCGAAGCCGGCATGGCCGCTGGCCTCGGCGGCGAGCGGATCGGGCGGCGGGATACCCCAGACCTGGCCCAGTGGGCCGAGCGGATCGGGCGGGGCGCCGATCGAGAGCCCCGGCAGGAATTCCATGTCGCCCGACCAAGGTTCGGCGCCATCGCCGGCCATGCCGACGGCGAGGTCGCGATAGAGCCCGGCGCCGGCCATCGCGGCTTCGCGCATCTGCCGGTCGGCGAGGAATTGCAGCCAGCCGTGGAAGCCGTCCGCATCGGCCTCGGCGGCGAGGAAGGCGGCGAGGCCCTTGTCGCGCCCATGCCGCAGCCCTTCCGGCCATCGGCGGGAATCGCTGGTGCCGTGCCGGTCGGCCAGGGCGTTGAAGGCGGCGAAGCGGGCCAGCGACATGCCGCCTTCGGTGCGGAAGGCCTGGAAGCCCGCGTCATCGCGGTCGAACCGCGCCCAGGCGGCGGCCAGCACGCGGCGCTTCGCGGCCCAGGCGGCGGGGTAGTCCACATCGCGCCCCGCCCGAAGTGCCTCGAAGAGCGCGGCCTCGCCCGCCGCTTCCGGCAGATGCGAGACATCCAGCAGCAGCGGCTCCAGGAAGCGCCGGTCGGAAGGCTGGTAGGGGCTGGCGCGCTCACGCTCCACGGGCATCAGCGCATGGGGCGGGCTGATGCCGAGCCAGAGCGCGCCCGCCTGCGCCGCGCCGCGCCCCAGCGCCGCGATGGCGGTGAAGTCGCCGATGCCCTGGTCGCTCGCGTGGCGCAGCGCGTAGCTCTGGGCGGTGATGCCGAAGCGGGGCGCATCGAAGGGCAGGAAGCAGGCGGCCGGGGCGGCGGTGATGCGGCAAAGCGCGTCGCGCCAGCGCAGCGCATGGCGGCCCTCGGGCAAGGGCGGCAGCAGCAGGTACCCGCCCTCGACCACGCCGCGGAATTCCCGCGCGCTGCCATCCTCCAGCGTGAGGTGGAGCTCCGGCTGGGCCGGAAGGTCGGGGCCCACGGGCAAGCTTGAGACCGCGCCCGCGCGGGCGGCCAGATGCTGCGGCAGGGGCGGGCGCTGCTGGCGGCGGGAGAGGCTGTCCCGCGCCTGGCCGGCCGTCTCGGCCGGCAGGCAAAGGGCCGCGAGAACGGCGCGCAGCGTGGCCTCCGGCACCTCATGCTCGCGCCCCGTCAGGTCATGCCAATGCGGCGCGATGCCGGCGGCCATGGCGAGGCGGCCGAGCAGGGTGGGGTCCGCCGCCTCGGCGCAGCGTGGCGTGGCCGGAATCTCGGCCATCAGGACGACGGCACGGGGCGGGAGTTCGGCGCTGCCGCCGGGCAGGCTTGCGGCCTGCACCTGCCAGCGAAAGCCCCAGCGCGGCCGGGGGGGGCTCAAGGCGCGGGCCGCATCGCCGCCATTCACCGCCAGCAGGACGCGGTCCTCGCCGGAGGCCAGTACCGCGACCAGCGCGCGGGAGCTGCCCCAATCCTCGGGCCGCAGGGCATGGCCCTCGGGGTGCCGCCATTCCACATCGGGCAGGCCGGTCTCGGGGCAGGCGGCGCCGGTCAGCGCCGCCGTCGCGTGCAGCGCGGGATGCGCCCGCCGCGCCGCGATCAACGCCGCGGTGAACTCCACCAGCCCCTCGTCGAGCCTTCCCCAGTCGAGCCAGGAGATCGCGTTGTCCTGGGCATAGGCGTTGTTGTTCCCGCCCTGACTGCGCCCGCCCTCATCGCCCATCGCCAGCATCGGCGTGCCGCGCGCGGTGAGCAGCGTGGCCAGCAGGGCGCGGATGTCGGCCTGGCGGCGCGCGTGCAGTGCCGGGTCCGGCCCCTCGGTGCCGTGGTTCCAGGAATGGTTCTCGCCCGACCCATCGCGGCCTTCCTCGCCATTGGCGAGGTTGTGCCGCTGCCGGTAGGTGACGAGGTCGGCCAGCGTGAAGCCGTCATGGGCGGTGATGAAGTTCACGCTGTCCACCACGCGGTCGGGGAAGGCATCGGCCGAGCCCGCGAGGCGCGTGGCAAGCGGCCCCAGCATGCCCGCATCGCCGCGCCAGAAGCGGCGGATGTCGTCGCGGAAGCGGTCATTCCACTCGCCCCAGCCCGCCGGGAAGCGGCCGAGCTGATAGCCATCGGCGCCGATATCCCAGGGCTCGGCGATGATGCGGCGGGTGCGCAGCACGGGGTCCTGCCGGATCGCAGCGAGCAGTGGTGCATCCGGATCGAAGCCGCGCGGCGTGCGGCCCAGGGTGGTCGCGAGGTCCAGCCGGAAGCCATCCACGCCGGCCTGCTCCGCCCAGTGCCGCAGCGCATCCATGACGAGCCGCAGCGGCCAGGGCCGGTCCAGCGCCAGCACATTGCCGCAGCCGCTCTCATTGTGGCCGAGGCGATACCAATGCGGCTCGCCGAGGCCCCGCAGGCTGAGCGTGGGGCCGAGCGCGTCGCCCTCGCCCGTGTGGTTGAACACCACGTCCAGGATCACGCCGATGCCAGCCGCCCGCAGCGCGCCCACGGCGGCCCGCACCTCCGCCATGCCGCCCGGCGCTAGGCGTGGATCGGGGGCGAGGAAGGCGACCGGATTGTAGCCCCAGTAATTGGTGAGCCCGAGCGGCGGCAGATGCCGCTCATCCACCCAGGCGGCGACGGGCAGCAGCTCAACATGGCTGACGCCGAGCCGTTGCAGATGCGCGATGGCGGCGGGATGGGCGAGGCCCGCGAAGGTGCCGCGCTGCATGGGCGGAATCTCCGGGTGCAGCGCGGTGAAGCCCTTCACATGGAGTTCGTAGATCACCAGGGGCCGGGCGGGCAGCGGCGTCCAGGCTTGCGCGGGCACGGCGGCGCCGACCACTGCGCGGGTCACATGCGGGCCGGAGTCACCGGCGCCGAAGGCCGTGGGGTGCAGGCACAGCGGCCCCTCCAGCGTCCGCGCCCAGGGGTCGAGCAGCAGCTTGTCGGGATCGAAGCCAGGGCCCTCGGCCCGCAGGCCATAGGCGGTGCCGGGTGCGATGCCGGGGATGACGCCGTGGAAGACATCGCCCTCGCGCTGCGGCAAGGGGTGGCGCCTCGTCTCGCGCGTGCCGTCGAAGGTGCAGAAGAACAGCCGCTCCGCGCCCGGTGCCGGGATCGCCACCTCCACCCCATCCGGGCGGAGGGTGACGCCCAGCTCAGCGGGCGCGTTCAGCGATCATGCCCCGGAACAGGGCGGCATAGCGCGCGGCCGAGCGCGCCCAGGAGACGTCGCTCGCCATCGCATTGGCCTGGATGCGCGCCCAGCCCTCACCCTCGCGGTAAAGGCCGATGGCGCGCTCGATGGCGCCGGCCAGCATCTCCTGGCTCACCGGGGAAAAGTTCAGCCCGGTGCCGGTGCCGGCGGCGACGGCCATCTCATTCGCGTCAATCACGGTATCCGCGAGGCCGCCGACCCGCGCCACGATGGGCGGCGCACCATAGCGCAGCGCGCAAAGCTGACCCAGGCCGCAGGGCTCGAAGCGCGAGGGCATGAGGATGGCATCCGCACCGCCATAGCAAAGCCGCGCCAGCCCCTCGTCGAATCCGATGAAGCTGCCGACGCGCCCGGGCTGCGCGGCCGTCGCGCCATGCACGCGTTCCTCCAGCGCGGCCTCGCCGCTGCCGAGGATGGCGAGCTGCGCGCCATTCTCGAGGATGGCGGGCAGCGCCTCCAGGATCAGGTCCATGCCCTTCTGCCAGGCGAGGCGGCCGACGAAGCAGAAGAGCGGTGCGTCAGCCTCGATCGCGAGCCCCATGCGCGCCTGGAGTTCGGCCTTGTTGACCGCACGCTTGCCGATGGAGTCCGCGTCGTAATGCGCTGGCAGATGCGGGTCCGTCGCGGGATTCCACTCGGCGGTGTCGAGGCCGTTCAGGATGCCGCTGACATGGCGCCCACGCCCGCGCAGCAGGCCATCGAGGCCCATGCCCCATTGCGGGGTGCGGATTTCGGCCGCGTAGCCGGGCGATACGGTGGTGATGCGGTCGCTGAACCAGACGCCCGACTTCAGGTAGCCGACCTGCCCGAAATACTCGAGGCCGGCGGTGGCGAAGGCCGCGGCCGGCAGGCCCAGCAGGCCGAAGAGGTCGGCGCGGAACTGCCCCTGGAAGGCCAGGTTGTGGATGGTGAAGAGGGTGGGCAACCGGCTTTCCGCGAAGCGCAGATAGGCGGGTGCGAGGCCCGCCTGCCAGTCATGTGCGTGCAGCGCGTCGAAGCCCATCGCATCCGCCGCATGCGCCGCTGCCCGGCCGAGGGCGGCGAAGCGGATTGCGTTGTCCGGCCAGTCCATGCCGCCCGGCGCCAGATAGGGCGAGCCGGCGCGGGCGAAGAAATGCGGCGCGTCCAGCGCCAGGATGTCCCGCCCCGCAGCCTCGGCCCGCACCAGGCGGGCGGGCGCGCCGAACAGGTCCGCCAGCGGTTCGACATGCTGCACCGGGCCGAGAGCGGCCATCACAGCGGGATAGCCGGGCAGCAGCGTGGTGACGGCGACACCCTCGGCCGCGAGGGCGGCGGGCAGGGCGCCCACCACATCGGCGAGCCCGCCGGTCTTGATGAAGGGAAAGCCCTCGGACGCGACGGCGAGGAGCTTCATGCGAGCTTGTCGAGCATCGCCTGGGTGATCAGGCAGACGCCCTTCTCGGTGCGACGGAAGCGGCGCGCATCCTCGATCGGGTCCTCGCCGACGATGAGGCCGGGCGGGATGCGGACATTGCGGTCCACCACGACCTTCGAGAGCCGCGCGCCCTGGCCGACATCCACGCGCGGCAGCAGCACCGCCCCCTCCAGCCGGGCGAAGGAGTGCAGGTGCACGCCGGTGAACAACAGCGAGCGCCGCGCGGAGGCGCCCGAGATGATGCAGCCGCCCGAGACGAGGGAGGAGATCGCTTCGCCCCGCCGGCCTTCAACATCATGCACGAACTTGGCGGGTGGGACGACCTCGCCATAGGTCCAGATGGGCCATTCCTGGTCGAAGAGATCGAGCGGGGGGACAATGTCCGTCAGGTCGATATTGGCTTCCCAATAGGCATCCACCGTGCCGACATCGCGCCAATAGGGCGTGAATTCCTGGGAGGAGCGCACGCAGGAACGCTCGAAGCGATGCGCGGCCGCACGACCATGCTTCACGATATAGGGGATGATGTCCTTGCCGAAATCATGCGTGGAGTTCGGGTCGGCCGCGTCGCGCTTCAGTTGCTCGATCAGGAAGCGCGTGTCGAAGACGTAGATGCCCATGGAGGCGAGCGAAAGCTCGGGCCGGTCAGGGATGCCGGGCGGGTCGGCGGGCTTTTCCACGAAATCGGTGATCCAGGCATTGCCGTCCACCGCCATCACGCCGAAGCCCTTGGCCTCCTCGCGCGGGACCGCCATGCAGGAAACGGTGACATCGGCGCCCTGCTCCACATGCTGGGCGAGCATGCGCTCGTAATCCATCTTGTAGATATGGTCGCCCGCCAGCAGCACGATGTGGCGTGGGGCCAGGTCTTCGATGATGTCGATGTTCTGATAGACCGCGTCGGCGGTGCCGAGATACCAGCTATTCTCCGAGACGCGCTGCGAGGCGGGCAGGATATCGAAGCTCTCATTGCGTTCATGTCGGAGAAAATTCCAGCCGCGCTGCAAGTGGCGGATCAGGCTGTGCGCCTTGTACTGGGTCGCGACGGCCACGCGCCGGATGCCGGAGTTGATGGCGTTGGAGAGCGCGAAATCCACGATGCGCGACTTGCCGCCAAAGAAGACGGCGGGCTTGGCGCGGCGGTCCGTCAGCTCCATCAGGCGCGAGCCGCGGCCCCCGGCGAGAACGAAGGCCATGGCGGTGCGCGCCAAGGGGGCGCTGCTGGGGGCTGCGGCGTTTTGCGCGCGATCAGGCATGGGGTTTCCCGGACGTCGTTTCGACAATGGTCGGTTTTGGCATTTCCCACGCCTCGGGCGCCAGATGGATCGTGCAAAGCGGCGGCAGGAAGACGCGGGCCGAAGCGGGCTGGCCGAAGGCGGGCGAGGGCAGGGCCTCCACGCGGCCGAGATTGCCCTGGCCCGAGCCGCCGAATTCCAGCGCATCGCTGTTCAGCACCTCGCGCCAGATCCCGGCCTGGGGCAGGCCCACCAGCACCGCCTCGCGCGGGACGGGCGTGAAGTTGCAGACCACCGCGACGGGCGGCCCGCCCTGGCCGTCAAAGCGCAGCCAGCTGAAGACCGAGTGGTCGGCGTCATTGGCATCAATCCAGCAGAAGCCGGCAGGCTCCGCATCGGCCGCGTGCAGCGCGGGCATTTCGCGGTGCAGGCGATTGAGCGCGCGGATGAAGGCCTGCACGCCCTCGTGCGGCGCATATTGCAGCAGCCACCAGTCCAGCTCGCGCGTCTCGGACCATTCGGCCCAGGGGGCGAATTCCTGGCCCATGAAGAGCAGCTTCTTGCCGGGATGCCCCCACATGAAGCCGTAATAGGCGCGCAAGCCCGCAAGCTTCTGCCAGGCGTCACCCGGCATGCGGCCGGCCAGCGTGCCCTTGCCATGCACCACCTCGTCATGGCTGAGCGGCAGGATGAAGCGCTCCTTGAAGGCGTAGATCAGCCCGAAATTCATCAACTGGTGATGGTGCCGGCGGAAGAGCGGGTCCTTTGCCACGTAGCGCAGCGTGTCGTTCATCCAGCCCATGTTCCACTTGAAGGCGAAGCCGAGGCCGCCCTCGGCGACGGGGGCGGAGATGCCGGTCCAGTTCGTCGCTTCCTCGGCGATGATGAGTGCACCCGGCGCCTGCTCGGCCAGCATGGCGTTGGTGCGCTGGAGGAAGCCCACCGCGTCACGGTTGTCATTCCCGCCATCCGCGTTCGGCGCCCATTCGCCGGGCCCACGCGAGTAGTCGAGATGGATCATGGACGAGACGGCATCCACGCGCAGACCGTCCGCATGGTAGCGCTCCAGCCAGAACAGCGCGTTGGAGGCGAGGAAGGCCTGCACCTCCTTGCGGCCATAGTCGTAGATCGCCGTCTGCCAGTCCGGGTGCCAGCCGCGCCTTGGGTCCGGGTGTTCATAGAGGGCGGTGCCGTCGAAGCGCGCCAGGCCATGCGCGTCATCCGGGAAATGCGCCGGCACCCAGTCGAGAATGACGCCGATGCCCGCCATGTGCGCCGCATTGATGAACCGCGCGAGGCCGGAGGGGTGGCCGAGCCGCGCCGTCACCGCATGCATGCCGATCGGCTGGTAGCCCCAGGAGCCGTCGAAGGGATGCTCCATGACGGGCATGAATTCGATGTGGGTGAAGCCGAGGTCCACGACATAGGGGATGAGGTCGGCGGCCAGCTCGTCCCAGTTCCAGAAGCGATCATCCGGGTGGCGCTTCCAGGAGGGGGCGTGGACCTCATAGATCGCCATGGGCGCGGTGCGGGCGTCGCGCTTGGCGCGGGCTTCCATCCAGGCGTCATCGGTCCAGGTGAAGTCGTCAATGCGGGCCACCACGCTCGCATTGGCGGGGCGGAGCTCGGCCGCGAAGCCGAAGGGATCGGCCTTCAGCGGCAGCAGCGCGCCGTCCGGCCCCAGCAGCTCATACTTGTAGGCCGTGCCCTCGGTGATGCCGGGCAGGAAGATCTCCCAGAGGCCGGAATCCACGCGGCGGCGCATCGGGTGCCAGCGCCCGTCCCATCGGTTGAATTCGCCGACCACGGAGAGGCGCCGCGCATGTGGCGCCCAGACGGCGAAGCGCACGCCGGAAACACCCTGATGCGTGATGAGATGTGCGCCCAGCCGTTCGTACAGCCGGTGATGCGTGCCCTCGATCAGCAGATGGTCGTCGAGCGGGCCCAAGCCGGGGCCGAAGGCGTAGGGGTCGAGCAGCTCACTCGTGGTGCCCCTTTCGGTCACGCGCAGGCGATAGGCCTCGCCCATGCGGACGCCGGGGATGAAGCCCTCGAAGAAGCCGGCCGCGTCGCGCGGCTCCAGGCGTTGGGTGACGCCGGTGAAGCTCGCCTCGACGCTGGCCGCGCCTGGCCGCAGCACCCGGAGCATCAGGCCGCCAGGCGCCGCATGCGGCCCCAGCACCGCGAAGGGATCGGCGTGCCGGCCTTCCATCAGTGCCGTCACATCGCCTTCGCTGGCGTGCATGTTGGTTATCCCGGCACGGGTACCCGCCAGATCTCCTGCGCGTATTCCGCGATGGTCCGATCGGACGAGAACCAGCCCATATTGGCCGTGTTGAGGATCGCTGATTTCTGCCAGGCCGCCTGGTCCGCCCAGCGCTTCTCGACCTGGCGCTGCATGTCGAAATAGGCGTCGAAATCGGCGGTGACGAGGAAGTGATCATGCTCGCGCAGCATGTGCACCAGCTCGCCATAGCGGTTCGGGTCATCCGAGGAGAAGACGCCCGAGGAAATGGACTCCAGCGCCTGCTGCAGCCGCGGTGAGAGGTTGATCGAATCCTGCCCGCGCCAACCCTCGCGCCGGCGGGAGGCCACCTGTTCGGTCGTCAGGCCGAAGATGAAGATGTTCTCCGCGCCCACATGCTCCAGGATCTCCACATTGGCGCCGTCCAGCGTGCCGATGGTGAGCGCGCCGTTGAGCGCCAGCTTCATGTTGCCGGTGCCCGATGCCTCCATCCCGGCGGTCGAGATCTGCTCGGAAAGGTCGCAGGCGGGCACGAGGACTTCCGCCAGCGACACGTTGTAGTTGGGCATGAACACCACTTTCAGCCGGTCCCGGATGGTGGGGTCGCGGTTGATGGTGCGCGCCACGTCATGCGCGAGCTTGATGATGAGCTTGGCGCGGTGGTAGCTCGCCGCCGCCTTGCCGGCGAAGATCTTCACGCGCGGCGCCCAGTTGTTGTGCGGCTGGGCGCGGATCTCGTTGTAGAGCGCCACCGTCTCCAGCAGGTTCAGCAATTGGCGCTTGTATTCATGGATCCGCTTGATCTGCACGTCGAACAGCGCCGCCGGGTCCACGCGGATGCCGGTCTGCGTGCGGATGAGCTTGGCCAGCGCCTCCTTGTTCGTTCGCTTCACCTCGGCGAAGCGGCCCTGGAACCGGGGATCGGCCGCATGCGGCTTCAGCGCCGTCAGCGCCTCCGGCCGGTCGAGGAACTCGGCGCCGATCGTCTCCATCAGCAGCTCCGTCAGGCACGGGTTGCACTGCTGCAGCCAGCGCCGGAAGGTGATGCCGTTCGTCTTGTTCGTGATGCGCCCGGGATAGAGCATGTTGAGGTCGTGAAAGACCGTCTTCTTCAACAGGTCCGAATGCAGCGCCGAGACGCCGTTCACCTTGTGCGAACCGATGAAGGCGAGGTTGCCCATCCGCACCTTGCGCCCGTGATTCTCCTCGATCAGCGAGACCGAGGCCAGCAGGCCGAGGTCACCGGGATGCGAAGCGGCGATGGCATCGAGATGTACGGCGTTGATCATGTAGATGATCTGCATGTGGCGCGGCAGCAACCGCTCCATCAGCGAGACGGGCCAGGTCTCCAGCGCCTCTGGCAGCAAGGTGTGGTTGGTGTAGGAGATGGTGCCATGCGTCACGCGCCAGGCTTCCGGCCAGGGCAGCTTGTGGTCATCGAGAAGGATGCGCATCAGCTCCGCCACCGCGATGGCGGGGTGGGTGTCGTTCAGCTGGATGGCCACGCGCTCGGGCAGGGATTCGATGCCGCCATAGACGCGCAAATGCCGCCGGATGAGGTCCTGCAAGGCGGCCGAGCTGAAGAAGAATTCCTGCCGGAGGCGCAGTTCCAGCCCCTCGGGGCTGTCATCCGAGGGGTAGAGGAAGCGCGAGATCGCCTCGGCGCGGACGCGCTCGGACAGCGCGCCGATATGGTCGCCGCGGTTGAAGGCGTCGATCTTCAGCGGATCGGCCGCGCGGGCGGACCAGAGCCGCAGCGTGTTCACATGCTTGCCGCGCCAGCCCACGATGGGCGTGTCATAGGCGACGGCCAGCACCGTCTCGGCCGGCTTCCAGACGTGGTGCGTATCGCCATCATCCGTCACCTCCTCCTCGACCGTGCCGCCAAAGCCGATGCTGTGCGCGATCTCGGGCCGCGCGAATTCCCAGGGGTTCTGGAATTGCAGCCAATCCTCCGGGTATTCCTCCTGCCAGCCCTGGCGGATCACCTGGCGGAAGAGGCCATGATCGTAGCGGATGCCATAGCCGAAGGCGGGGATGGAGAGGCTGGCCAGGCTGTCCATGAAGCAGGCGGCAAGCCGGCCCAGGCCGCCATTGCCCAGTGCCGCATCCGGCTCGCAGGCGGCGACCTTGAAGGCATCCACGTCGAGCGAGGCGAGTGCCGCGCGCACCTCCGCCATCAAGCCGAAATTGGTGATGTTGTCGCGCAGCAGGCGGCCGATCAGGAACTCGAGCGAGAGGTAATAGACCTGTTTCTGCCCGGTGTTGTAGGTCGAGCGCATGTCGTTCAGCCAGGGTTCCACCACGCGGTCGCGCACGGCCAGCGCCGTCGCCATGAACCAGTCGCGATCGAGCGCCCCGGCGCGGCTCTTGCCAAGGTCATAGGTCAGCTTGCGCAGGATGGCATCGCGCATCGCCTGCCCGTCGGGGCGGGGTGTGGAGATGTCTTCGGAGGCGGGAAGCGGGGCGGCGTTGGCGTCGTTCACGAGGGTCGCGGTCCTGGTTCCGTGGGCGGTGGCGGAGTGTGGCATGAATGTGGCGCGGGCCGGAAGCGGCCATCTCAGCCGCTGGGATATTCCGCGATGAAGCGCTCTACTTCGGCCCGGTGGGCGGTCGTGCCATCGCGCGCGCGCAAGGCGCCCGAGGCGCTGGCAAGGCGGAGCGCGTCCTCGATCGCCATGCCCTCCGCCATGGCCAGCGCAAAGGCGCCGTGGAAGACATCGCCCGCGCCGGTCGTGTCCCGCGCCTCGATGCGGAAGGCCTTCACCTCGCGCGGCGTCGTCTCCCCGCGCATGAGCCAGAGCGTGCTGTCCTCGCCGCGCGTCACCGCCGCCATCCGCGTCACCCCTTCGGAGACGGCGCGGCGCAGCGCGGCCGGGATGCGCTGCCCCGGGGCGTAGTTGTTGAGGCCTGTGGCCGAGAAGATGGCGTAGCGCACGCGGGGCACGAGATCGAGCAGCAGCCGCGTCTCGCTGCGCTCGCCATCCAGCACCGTCGGGATGTCCAGCGCCTCGGCCGCGGCGAGGGCCGTGGCCGCGCCCTCGGACCAGCGGGGATCGCAGAGGAAGGCGCGCGCCTCCTTCATCATGTCGAGCGGCAGCCAGCCGGGGTCCGTGCCCAGCCCCTCACCGCGGAAGCCGAGGATCGCGCGCTCGCCGAAGCGGTCCACCAGGACGGCGGAGACGGGGCTGCGCGCGCCGGGAAAGACATGCAGGCCCGTGAGGTCAATGCCTTCCTCGCGCAGGCCGTTGGTCAGCAGCTCGGCATTGGGGTCATCGCCGACGCGGCCCCAGAAGGCGGCGCGCCCGCCGAGGCGTGCCACGGCGATGGCCGCATTGGCCGCCATCCCGCCGATCGAGAGCTTGTAGCCGCGGGCCTGCGCCTTGGCGGGCGGCTGCGGCACGTCATCCACCCGGAAGACGTGGTCCGCCACGACATTGCCGAGGCAGATCACAAGGGATGGGGGGCTTTCCTGCATCGCGGGAGGCTAGCTGAGAAGCGGCGCGTGCGGAAAGCGAATTGCACCCCGTTGCCCCATCGCATCCCTCTCGTCCATGCTGCGCGAAAGACGCATGGAGGAGGACGAGGCATGTTCCAGACCGGCGAGGCGCGGCCGTGACCGCGCCCCTGCATCCCGATTGCATCGCGCTCCTCGAACTGGTGAAGGCCAGCGGCCGGCCGCGCTTCGACACGATGGAGCCGCTGGCGGCCCGCGCCCAATACGCGGCGGGCCGCGCCGTCGTGCAGCCGCCCTCGCCCGATGTGGCGGAGGCGCGGGAACTGCGCCTGCCGAGCGGCGTGGCGACACGGCTCTACCGCCCGCTCGGCAGCGCGGCCGGGGACATCCTGCCGGGCCTCGTCTTCGCCCATGGCGGCGGCTGGGTCTTCGGTGACCTCGACACGCATGACCACCTGGCGCGCAGCCTCGCCAATGGTTCGGGCTGTGCGGTGCTCGCGGTGGATTACCGCATGGGGCCCGAGCACCACTTCCCCGCGGCGGTGGACGACATGGCCGAGGCGGTGCGCTATGCGGCGGCGAACGCCGCGAGCCTCGGCATGGACCCGGCTCGGCTGGCGGTCGGCGGAGATAGCGCGGGCGGCAATCTCTCGGCCGTGATGGCGTTGATGTCGCGCGACGGCACGCTGCCGCCGCTGCGCTTCCAGTTGCTGCTCTATCCCGCGACCGACATGACGGCGACGCATGAGAGCTACATGCGCTTCACCGAAGGCCTGCCGCTGGTCGCCGCCGGCATGCACTGGTTCCGCAACCTCTACATCCCCGACGCGGCGCAATGGACCGACTGGCGCGCCTCGCCCTTGCGCGCCGCCGCGCTGGCCGGCACGCCGCCCGCCTTCGTGCTGACCGTCGGCCATGATCCGCTTTGCGACGAGGGGCGTGAATATGCGGCGCGGCTCGAGCGCGAGGGCGTGCGCGTCACGCACCTGCATGCGGCCGATATCCTGCACGGCGCGCTGACCATGTGCGCCATCATCAAGCCCGCGCTGGAATTGATCGAGACGGCGGCGCGCGCCTTGAAGGAGGGGCTGCGCGCGTGATGCTCGCCGCCAAGGTGGCGCTGGTGACGGGCGGGGCCTCGGGCATCGGCCGCGCCGCCGCGCTGCGCATGGCCGGGGAAGGGGCGCGCGTGCTGGTGGCCGACCGCGACGGGGCAGGGGCCGAGCGCACCGCCGCCGCGATCGTCCAGGCGGGCGGTGCGGCCCGCGGCATCGCCGCCGACGTGACGGATGAGGCGCAGGTGGCGGCGATGGTGCAGGCCGCCATCGAGAGGTTCGGCGCGCTGCATTGCGCCTTCAACAATGCGGGCGTCGCACCGGCCGAGGCGCTGCCGCTGGCCGAGATCCCCGCCGATGAATGGGCGCGGGTGCTGGGCGTGAACCTCACCGGCGTCTTCCTCTGCATGAAGCATGAGATCGTGGCCATGGCCGCGGGCGGCGCCATCGTGAACACGGCCTCCATTGCCGGGCGCATCGCCCTGCCGCGGGCGGGGGCCTATGTCGCGGCCAAGCACGGGGTGATCGGCCTCACCAAAGTCGCCGCACTCGACCACGCCAAGGACGGCGTGCGGGTCAACGCGGTCTGCCCCGGCTATGTCGAGACGCCGCTGGCCCACCGCAGCATCGAGCGGCGGCGCGACGCCATCCTGGCCCGCGTGCCGCTGGGGCGCATCGGGACGGTGGAGGAGATCGCCGAGATGGTCGTCTGGCTCTGCTCGGAACGCGCCGCCTTCGTCACCGGCGAGGCCATCGCCGTCGATGGCGGCCACACGGCCAATTAAACAACAAACACGGGAGTTGGGTATGCGCTTCGACAACAAGGTCGTCATCATCACGGGTGCGGCGAACGGGCTCGGGCTCGATGCCGCCGGCGGCTTCGCGCGGGAAGGGGCGAAGGTGCTCATGGTGGACCGCGATCCGAACGGCGCCGAGGCCGCCGCGGCGCTGGCCGCCGAGGGCCATGATGTGCGCTTCCGCCAGGCCGATGTGACGCAGGATGCGGAGGTGCGCGGCTATGTCGCTGCGGCCATGGAGGCCTGGGGCCGCATTGACTGCTTCTTCAACAATGCCGGCATCGAAGGCCATGTCCGCCCGCTGATCGAGCAGGAGGAGGCGGTCTTCGACGCCGTGATCGCGGTGAACGTGAAGGGCGTCTTCCTGGGCATGAAGCATGTGATGCCGGTGATGCTGGCACAGGGGAAGGGTGCCGTGGTCAACACGGCTTCGACCGCGGCGCTGGTGGGCTCGGCCGGGCTCGGCCCCTACGTCGCCTCCAAGCACGCGGTGCTGGGCATGACCAAGACCGCGGCGGGCGAGGTGGCGCGCGGCGGCGTGCGGGTGAACGCACTCTGCCCCGGGCCCACCGACACGCGCATGATCCACTCGCTGGAGGAGCAGGCGACGGCCCGCGGCGCGAATGACGTGCCCGAGAAATACATGGCCTCGATCCCGCTCGGTCGCTACTGCACGCCGGCCGAGGTGACGGCGATGGTGCTCTTCCTCTGCTCGGACGCGGCCTCGGGCATCACCGGCGGCCAGTTCCAGGTGGATGGCGGCCGCACCGCGTGCCCGGCCGGAGCGTTGAGGTAGGGCGGGGGCGCAGCCTCCCGGGCTGCGTCGCGTCGGCGATGCAGGAAGCTCGCCTTTTGGCCGGCGCCATCAGGGCAAGGCTTCGGTCCGGGCGGGCAAACTGATTTGCGACGTGTCGCCTCGCCAAGGGGCGGCTCAGCGGCCGAGCCGATCCAGCTCCCGCCATAAATCAGGCGGACAGGCGCCCCTGCTCGCGGCCGCGAGGCCGAACAGGGCCGGGCGCGGGCCGAGGCCCAGCACATGGCGCAATTGGCGGCCGAGCTGCCGCCAACGCTCCTCCCCAGGCCTGACCGTGCCGAAGCCCGTCTCTTCGAGGAGTTGCGCACGCTCCCCCCATGCTTCGCGCACCACGTCGAGGTACTGCGGCCCCGGGGGCAGCAGCGCCACTTCCAGCGTGCAGGCACTGCGCTGGAAGCCCTGTGCTGAGAAGGAAGCATCGGCCAGCAGGGCGACTTCGCCCAAGGGGTGCCAGCCCGCCTGAACCAGGCTCCGTGCCAGGCTGGCTGTGGCCGCGGCCTGCAGCCCCAGGGGCTGGCGGAGCGCACGGTCGAGCTTGAGGGTGAAGCCCAGCGCCAGCACAAGCGCCAGGACCCAGGGGAGCGCTCTAGCCATCGGCGGTCTCCTGCAGGACGGCCACGCAGAGCAGGCCGAACAGGTTGGTGCCGAGCACCCCATGGCCCCAGGCATAGGCAAGGGGCGACCAGGCCAGCAGCATCAGCCGCAGCAGGTTGAGCACCAGCAGCGCCAGGGCCAGCACCAGCATGGGCCGTGCCAGCGGCAAGGCGGGGTTCGCCGAGCGGCGCATGACGATCAGCGCGAGCAGGGCCGGCGGCAGGAAATGCGCGATGGAGCAACCCGCGAGCACGGCGATGCCGTGGCCATCCGGCATTCGCAGCACTGGCCCCGCCAGGGTCACGCCCGGCTCCAGGAGCGCCAGCAGGGCGAAGCTCGCCCAGGCCTCCAGATGGGTCAGCGCGCCCAGCATCTCCTGGCCGAGGACATGGCCGAGCTGGATGGCGCCCAGCCCGGCCATGCCGATCGCGCCCCAGCGTGCCGCTCCTCCGCTGCGCCAGGCGGTGGCGCCGCCCATCAGGACCAGGGCGAAAGCGGCGACCAGTGTGGAAGGCAGGAGAAGCAGGGCGGCACATAGCGCCCCGGCCCAGGCTGGCGCACGCAGCTCGCCTGCCCGTGCGCCGCGCCACAGGGCCTCCAGCGACGCCCAGAGGGCCAGCAAGTCCAGCGGGCCAAGCCCGTTCAGGGCGAGCCAGGCGGGCGGCCCGGCCTCACGCAGGGCCAGCACCATGGGGCCGAGCTGAAGGCTCAGCCAGGCCGCCAGCAGCAGCGCCAGTGTCAGGCTGGCCTCTCGCCCAAGGCCGGGCCGGGCGAATCGCAGCCAGCGAGGCAATGAGCGAGTGGCGGCCGACATCAGCCGACGGCCTTGCGGCGCCGGCGGCGCCAGAGGCCGAGCAGACCGAGCAGCAGCGGCGAGCCCGCCACCGGCGCCGCGTTCACCGGCACGGTGACGGTCTGCGGTCCGGTTTGCGGGCCCAACTTCGCGAGATCCGTCGGGGTGATGGCCTGGGTCCGCGTCGAGAAGGCGATCATGTTGAACTCGAAGGCGGGCGTGCTGCTGGCGAAGACCACGCGGTTGAACGCGGCGTCGCCATTGAAGTTGAAGTTGGCGAAATAGGTTCCCTTCGCGGCCTGGCTTCCATTCGGGTTGCTCGTGACGTCACGGCCGGTGACTTGTTCGACCAGCCGGTCATTGTTGTAGAAGGACAACGTGTTGTAGCTGTCCACTGAACCCCACATGATCCCGAAATACTGCTGGTTCTGGCCGTAGCTGATGGTGATGTCGCCCTTCGGCTGGGTCGCGAAATAGTTGCGGCTCTCGACCCCGGTGGGCGTCCAGGGTGCCGCGGTGATGCCCGCAACATTGCCCATGTAGATGCCGGAGGTGCCGGAATAGGTGATCACGCCGGCACTGGAATCGCTCCCGAAGCGGACCGTCTCCTGGCTGACGAGCCCCGCGCGGTCCCCGGCGCCGAGGTCCAGCAGGTTCACCGTCTCCGACTGGGCGACGCTGGTGAGGCTGGTGGACATGGTGACGTTGTCATTCGCCAGGGCCTGCTGCGTCAGGCCCCATTGCCACGCGAGCGCACAGGGCGCGATCGCGATCGCCCAGCGGTATTTGCGTTGCATCCTTCAGGCCTTTCCCGAGGCGTGGCCCCCCCCATGGGGGTCACCACGCCCTTGCGGGGCAAGCCGCGTGCCATCGCAGGCTGCGAATCTCAGCGCAGGCTGCGCAGGCTCCGCTCCGCCTGGCGGCGCAACGCGACGAGGATAGGCTGCACCACCGCGGCCTGGGTGAAGGCACTGCCCCATTCGCTGCTGTCCACACCCAGCACCATCAGGTTGGGCCGCAACTGCGCGAGGCAGGCGGGCGGCTGGGCGACCGGGCCGCCCGCCGCCGCTGGCTGGCACGCCGGCAGGCCCTGGAGCAATTGCCAAGCCTGGTCGGTCGCCACGATGGCGCGGTTCAGTTCATCCAGTTCATAGCCCGCGGTCGGCGCGCCGAGCCGAATTACCCGGATCTGCGCACCGATCTCGATGCGCAGGCTGCGCAAATCAACGCGCGTGAGGCCCGCATCCAGTGTCTCGATCAGGCGCGCCACCCAAAGGCGCAGCTCCGCCTGGCTTGCCTGGGCGCTGGCGAGAGTGGGCAGGGCGAAGGTAAGGCCCAGCAACACGGTGCGGATGGTCCTGGCGATCATCGACAACTCCGACATCAGGCGCATTCAGCCGAAGGCAGGGCGCGGGCAGACGGCACGCCCGCCGAGGCGGTCTCCGAGGCGTCAGGGGCGACGCGGGCATGCAGCGCGAGGCAAGTGAAGAGGTTGGACTGCAGCCTTGCCGGGGGCAAGCCGCGGCTTTGGGTGTCCTTCACCTCCTCATCGCGGACGACGCCACACTGATCGGCGAACGGATACTTCCCTCGATCTACTCTGCCGCTGCACGCCGTTCCCGCCCGAAGCTGAAGCCCGGATAACCCTTCGCGGCAATGTCGTCGCAGATCTGCCGATAGGCGCCCACGCCGCCCACATAAGGCATGAAGAGCTGCGGCTTGCCCGGGATATTGGCGCCCATGTACCAGCTGTTCGCCTGCGGATAGAGGGTGCGGTGCGCCACCTCGTTCACATGCGCCACCCAATCCTCCTGGGCCTTGGGCGTCGTTTCCATTACGCCAAGACCCTTGCGGCGCAGATGCGCCAGCGCATCGCAGACCCAGTCCACATGCTGCTCGATCGAGACGATCATGTTGGACAGCACCGAGGGGCTGCCCGGCCCCGTGATCAGGAACAGGTTGGGAAATCCCGCCACCATCAGCCCAAGATGCGTGCGCGGCCCATCGGCCCAGGCATCGCGCATCGGGGCGCCACCGCGCCCACGGATGTCGATGGCGAGGATGGTGCCCGTCATCGCGTCGAACCCCGTGGCGAAGACGATGCTGTCCACCGCGTGGGTCTCGCCGCCGGCTTCCACGCCCTCCGGCGTGATGCGGGTGATGGGCGCCTTGCGCACATCCACCAGGCGCACATGCGGCAGGTTGAAGGTCTCGTAATAGGCGGTGTCCACGCAGATGCGCTTGGTGCCGATGGGGTGGTTCCGCGGCACGAGGATCTCCGCCACCTCGGGGTTCCGCACCAGGCCGCGGATCTTTTCGCGCACGAACGCGGCGGCGGTGTCATTCGCGGCCTTGTTGGTCAGAAGGTCGCTGAAGGCGGCCATGAAGGCGGTGCCGCCCGCCGCCCAGCGTGCCTCGTACTCGGCCCGGCGCTCCGCCTCGGTGACGCTCATCGCGGGCGTCTGGCTGAGATTGTAGAGGATGCCCGTCCGCATGCGCCGCGCGGCCGCACGCTTCGCCGGGTAGTCGCGCTTCCAGCTCTCCGCATAATCCTCCGTCATCGGCCCGTTGCGCGAGGGGATGCTGAAATTGGGCGTGCGCTGGAAGACGGTGAGCGCGGCCGCCTCCCGCGCAATGACCGGGATGGCCTGGATGGCGGAGGAGCCGGTGCCGATGACGGCGACGCGCTGCCCGGTGAAATCCACCCCGTCATGCGGCCATTGCCCGGTGTGATAGACCGTCCCGCTGAAATCCCCGATGCCGGGGATTTCGGGCAGCCGCGCCGCCGAAAGGCAGCCGGTGGCGAGGATCAGGTGGCGCGCCACGATGCGCCGGCCCGTGTCGGTCCCGACTAGCCAGCTCGCGCTGTCCTCGTCCCAATGGGCGGAGGTGGCGCGGGTGCTGAAGGCGATGTCGCGCCGCAGGTCCAGCCGGTCCGCCACGTGGTTCGCGTAATGCAGGATTTCGGGCTGGGCGGCGAAGCGCTCGGACCACTGCCATTCCTGCTGCAGCTCGTCCGAGAAGCCGAAGGAATACTGCATGCTCTCCACGTCGCAGCGCGCACCGGGATAGCGGTTCCAGTACCAGGTGCCGCCCACGCCATCCCCGGCTTCGAGCGAGAGGGCCGGAATGCCGAGGCCGCGCAGCTTGTGCAGCAGATAAAGGCCCGCGAACCCCGCGCCGATCACCAGCGCCTCGATCCGCTCAGGCTTTTCGTGCGGTGCCATGCGCGCCTCCCCTTGATTGGGGGAGATGATGCACCCTCCGGGGGCGGCTATGTCAACGCGGCGGCTTCGCGCAACACCGCCTCAGCCGCCGCGGTGTAGCGGCCATCGGCCTCATGCAGCACCAGCCCCGGCAGCACCTCGTCCGGCCCCATGCCGCCCCGCCGCGCCTGGATCAGGATGCGCTTGGCGGGCTCCCCCGCGCGGGGCCACAGCGGCATGAGGCGGACGGCGCCGCAGCCGGCCTCCTTCAGCGCGGCCGCGGCCTCGGCGAAGCGCGCGGCGGGCAGCACGAGGCTGAGCGTGCCCTTGTGGCGCAGCGGCCGCGCCATGGCCTGAACCCAATCCGCCAGCGGCGCATCCTCATGCGCGGCCTGGCGACGGTCGGCGATGGGCGAGGGGGTCCCGCCCGCCCAATAGGGCGGGTTGGCGAAGGCGTGATGCAACGGCGGCAGGTTGCGCAGTTCGCGCGCGTCGGCGGCGCGGATTTCGGCCAGCAGCAGGTTCAGCCCGGCATTGGTCTGCGCGATGTCCACCAGCGCCGCATCCCGGTCCACCGCGAGGATGGCGAGGCGCGGGACCCGCGCCGCCAGGCAGAGGAAGGCCGCCCCGGTGCCGCAGCCCAGCTCCAGCACGGATTCGCCCGGTCGCGCCGGGACGAAGGCGGCCAGCAGCACCGGGTCCAGCGCCGCGCGGAAGCCATCCCGCGGCTGCAGCAGCTTCACCCGGCCGCCCAGCAGCGCGTCCTCGCTCAGGTTCCTAGACACCGGCCTCCCTCAGCAGCCGCAGGGCGCGGGCCGCATCCTCGGCGCGGACAGCCAGACGCTGCGGGAAAATGGCCAGGCCCAGGCCGGCCAGATTGCGGTCCAGCAGCACCGCCTCGATCCCGGCGTCGCGCAGGAGCGAGGCCAGGAACTGCATCCGGATCGGATCGGGGTCGGCCGCCACCACTTCCATCGGCTGAAATCCTTGATTTCCCTTGCCTTGCCGCCATGTCGCCCTCTCGGTATCCTGCACAGCCTGGGCCGGGGTCAAGTTTCGCCCCCGGAGGCTGGGCCAAAGAGACAGGGAATGCGCGCGTGGCGGGTATGGTTCAGGTGAGGGAAGACGACGCCATGCGATCCGACCGTGGCGAGGATGCTCTGGCGCGTCTCAACCGGCTGGTCGCGCAGGACCTCCAGGCCTGCAACACCCTCATCATCGAACGCATGCAGAGCCCCGTGGCGCTCATTCCGCAGTTGGCGGCGCACATCATTGCCGCCGGTGGCAAGCGCCTTCGCCCGCTGCTCACGCTCGCGACCTCCCGCCTTTGCGGTTATGACGGCGAGCGCCACGTGGCGCTCGCCGCCTGCGTGGAGTTCATTCACACCGCGACGCTCCTGCATGACGACGTGGTGGATGAAAGCGCACTTCGCCGCGGCCAGGCCAGCGCCAATGCGCTCTTTGGCAACAAGGCCTCGGTCCTGGTGGGCGATTTCCTCTTTGCCCGCGCCTTCCAGCTCATGATCGAGGACAAGAACCTCGAGGTGCTGCGCATCCTGGCCGGGGCTTCCGCCACCATCGCCGAGGGCGAGGTGCTGCAGCTCATCACCCAGAACGACCTCTCCAGCACCGAGGCGCAGTATCTGGAAGTCATCCAGGGCAAGACCGCCGCCCTCTTCGCCGCCGCCGCGCGCCTCGGCGCCGTGGTGGGGGACCGCCCGCAGGCCGAGGCCGAGGCGCTGGACGCATATGGCAACAACCTCGGCATCGCCTTCCAGCTGGTGGATGACGCGCTCGATTACTCGGCCGAGCAGGCGCGGCTGGGCAAGACCGTCGGCGATGATTTCCGCGAGGGGAAGATCACGCTGCCGGTGCTCACCGCCTATCACGCGGGCGACGCGGCCGAGCAGGAATTCTGGCGCCGCACGCTGGAGACGGGCGAGCAGAGCGACGAGGATTTCACCGAGGCGCAGCGGTTGATTGCGCGCCACGGCGGCATCGAGCGCACCATCGAACGCGCCGAGCTCTACGGCAACGCGGCGCTGGCCGCGCTCGAGATCTTCCCGAATGGCGAGGCGCGCGCGGCGCTGGCCGATGTCGTTCGGTTCTGCATCGAGCGCGCCAGGTAGCAGGCGCGCATCAGGCACTGTCCCGGGAACAAGGGGCCGGCCATGGAGGGAGAACGAGTATGGCTCAGACCACACGGCGCCTGGCGTTGGCCGGGTTCGGCACCTTGCTCGCAGCACCCGCGCTGCGCGCGCAACCCTGGCAGCCCGCACGGCCCTTGCGCATCATCGTCACCTATCCGCCGGGCGGCGTGAACGACATCGTCGGCCGCATCATCGCCGAGCCGCTCTCGCGCGAATTGGGCCAGCCGGTGCTGATCGAGAACCGCGCAGGCGCCGGCGGCAATATCGGCACCGTCGCAGCCGCGCAGGCCGAGCCCGATGGCTACACCATCCTCTTCGGCACCACCGCGCTCTTCGGCGTGAACCCGCTCCTCTACGCGGCCTCCTCCGGCGTGGATGCGGTGCGCGATTTCACCAGCCTCGGCACGATCGGCGAGGTGGCGAATATCCTCTCCGTGGTGCCGGGCCGCGTGCAGGCGACCAACATGGCTGCCTTCATCGCAGAGGCGAAGGCGCGGCCCTTGATCTTCGGCTCGGTCGGCAATGGCTCCTCCTCGCATCTCTCGGCTGCGCTGTTCCTGAGCATGACCGGGATCGAGGCGACGCATGTGCCCTATCGCGGCTCCTCGCCGCTGGTCGCCGCCATGCTGGCGCGCGACGTGGATTTCGGCTTCGACACCACAGCGACCTCGACGGCACATGTCCGCTCCGGCGCGCTGCGCCCGCTGGCGGTGACGACGAGTAAGCGCGCCAGTGCGCTGCCGGATGTGCCGACGATGCAGGAGGCGGGGCTTCAGGGCTACGACCTCGGCATCTGGTTCAACCTCGGCGTGCCGCGGCGTACGCCGGCGCCGGTGGTGGCCCGCCTGGCCGAGGCGCTGGAGCGCGCCCGCAACGCGCCGCAGACGCATGAGCGGCTGCGCACCGCCTTCGTGGAACCGCTGGCGCTTCCCTTGGCCGAGAACGAGGCCTTCATCCAGGCCAGTGCGGCGCGCTGGCAGGCGATCGCGCGCGCGGCCCGCGTCTCGATCGACTGAGGCGCGGCGCGCTCAGTTCAGGCGCAGTTCCAGAATGTGCTTCGGGTCGGGCGCCAGCTCGCCCCGCTCGACGCGCTTCACGATCTCGGTCAGCGCGGCATTGGCCGGTGTCGCGATGCCGAGCGGCGCCGCCTTCTCCACGATGAAGCCGTTGATGAATTCGATCTCGGTGCGGCGGCCCTTCACCATGTCCTGCCCCATGGAAGGGCGATGCGCGCCGCCGCCCTTCTGCGCCTCGGCGATGCGCTGGGCGTCGTAGATCTTCTGGGCCTGTGCATCGCCCTCGCCGGCGCGGGCGATCACCTCAGGGTCGAAATGCAGGATCTCCTCCAGCGCATAACCCAGCGCCTGGCCGACGCGGATCGCCTCGGCGCCCAGGCGCGCGGTAAAGTGGCGCAGCGTGTCATCCAGCAGGATGTCCTTGCTGATGAGGCCGGTGCAGGCGGACATGCCATTGCCCATCCCGTTGGCCACGAGCTTGGACCAGCGCTCGCCCCAAAGATTGGACGTGACATTGGTGCTGTCCGAGAGCGCGGTCAGGCGGCCCACTTCCGCCGCGCGGTCGGTGATGCGGCCATGCACCTCGCCCACGCGATAGACGGTGTGGGCGGCACCACCCTTGCCGGAGGCGCGGCGCACGTGGCCAGGCTCGCACAACTCCACCGTGATGGAGCTGGCGATGGCGCCGAGCGTGCGGCCCCAGCCGACAATGCCCGCGATGGTCTCCTCGTTCATGCAGTTCTGCAGGGAGACGACGAAGCCGCCGGGCGCCAGGTATTGCTGGATCATCATCGTGGCCCAGGCGGTGTCGTAGGACTTCACGCAGATGAAGGCGATGTCGAAGGGCTTGCGCGCCACGGCCTGCAATTCGGTGAGGTGGATGGCGGTCACCGGCGTCGTGAATTCCGGCACGTCGCGGATATGTGTGATGCGCAGGCCGCCCCGGCGCATGGCCTCGACATGTTCGGGCCACATGTCCACGAAGGTCACGTCCTCGCCGGCCTGCGCCATGTAGGCGCCGGCGTAGCAGCCGACAGCGCCCGCGCCGATGATGGCGATGCGATGACCCATAGGCGTGACCTTCCCGTCGTTACGCGCAGGCTAGATCAGTTTCAGCGAGCGGACGAGAGGGCCCGGCCCGCTCCCTCAGCGCTCCGCGTCACGACACGTTCCCCGTCACGCCCGCGAGGCGACAGCGCGATACATCGGCACCAACCCGCGATGCACCACGGGCACCAGCGCCGCCCCCACCACAAGCCCGAACACAGCTGCAGCACACGCCATGGCGAACCACCCGGCGGCACCGCTGATGGTCGGAACAGCGGCCCCTGCCCAGGCCGCGGCGGCATGCGACATGTGGGAGGGAGCGCCGATGCCGAACTCCTCCAGCCCGTGGATGATGATTCCCCCGCCCACCCAGATCATGGCGGCCGTGCCGACGAGCGCGAGCAGCTTCAGGAAGGGCGGCATGCCAAGCACCAGGCCGCGTCCCAGCATGCGCAAGGCGCCCGCCCGCATCCGCGCCAAGGCGACCCCTGCGTCATCCGCCTTCACGATGATCGCCACGGCGCCATAGACCACGACGGTGATGCCGATCCCGACCGCGGCCAGCACCACAGCCTGCGTGAAGAAAGAGGCATCGGGGACGGTGGCCAGGGTGATGGCCATGATCTCGGCCGAGAGGATGAAGTCGGTGCTGATCGCGCCGCGGACCCTCGCATCCTCAAGGGCCTGTGCGTCAACAGGAGCGGTCGTGACGGGCATGGCCACGGTCGCAAGCGGGAACATCGCCTCGATGACCTTCTGGGCGCCTTCGTAGCAAAGATAGGCGCCGCCCAGCATCAGCAGGGGCGTGATGGCCCAGGGGGCGAGCAGGCTCAGCGCGAGCACCCCCGGCAGCAGGAAGAGCAGCTTGTTCTTCAACGAGCCGATGGCGATGCGGCGCACGATCGGCAATTCCCGATCCGCCGCAAAACCTACCAAATACCGGGGCGTCACGGCCGCATCATCAATGACCACTCCCGCAGCCTTGGCGCCCGCCTTGGTCGCCTGCGCCGCCACGTCGTCCAGCGAGGCGGCGGCGACCTTGGCCAGGGCTGCGATATCGTCCAGCAGCGCAATCAGCCCTGTGCTCACAGAACAACCCCTCTTGGATGTGAAGAGCCCGGCAACGCGGGCGGCAAGCAAAGGTTACGCCAGGCTTCGTGCTGGATCGCTTCATGCTGGGCAAGGTCAAGCGACGTCTCAGCCCAAGGCTGGATGCCTCAATGCGTGACGCCGGAGAAATCCATCGGCAGCCGGCAGGCCGCGACCCGCACGTCACGGATGGTGGCCGGCGTGTTGCGGCTGCGGCCGACGAATCGCGGCACCCCCGCGGAGAAGACCGCGCCCACCGCTGGAATATCGCCATTGCGCAGTGCGGAGAGCGCATCCGCGCAGGCCCCGCCCGCGCAGGCGTCCAGCAGGATCACATCCGCATCGCGGCCTTCCGTCAGGAGGCCGGCGTTCAGGCGATAGACCCGCGCATTGTTGCCGGTGGCGGCGGCGATGGCGAGTTCCGGCGCCATGCCGCCCAGGCTCGCGAGATGGCTGATGGTGTAGAGCATGCCGAGCGGCATGATGCCGCTGCCGGTCGGAGTATCCGTGGCGATCAGCAGGCGCTCCAGTTGCCCCGCCTCCGCCAGCAGCCGCGCCGTCAGCAGGGCGGTGCGCAGATTGCCGGCGGTGCAAATCTGCAACGCGATGTCGCTCTCATTCACCAGGCGCGCGAAGCCGGGCTCGGGCATCGCGACCGGCCCGCCATTCACATGGAAGCTGACATGCGGGTGGCTCGCCAGCACATGCTCGGCCCAGATGCCGGAGGAGCCGGGGATGGAGGAGCCACCTGTGTGCATGGTCGTGATCATGCCGGCCTCGCGCGCCGCCAGCATCAGCGGCGCGTAGTCATGCGGCGTGGGGAACGCGCCAAAGCCCGCCTTTGCGAGCCAAATGCCCGCTGCCGCCAATTCCTGCAGATCGGCCGTGGTCAGGCCGGGCTCCAGGATCACCGAGCCCGCATGCACGCGCATGCCGCCGGGCCGGTAATCGCGGAAGCAGGCAGCGGCGGCAAGCGCCAGCGCCTTCACCCCCGCGGGGTCCTTGGGGCGGCCGGGGACATGCACCTCGGAGGCGGTGATCGCGGTGGTCACGCCGCCGTGCAGGTAGCTCTCCAGGAAGCCCACGGTGCGCTGGCGCGGCGTATAGTCGCCGAAGGTGATGTGGACATGGCTGTCGATCAGCCCCGGCGCTGCGAGCGTGCCGGCCGCATCCACCACGACATCGCAGGATTCCAGCGTTGCGGCATCGAGCGTGCCGATGCGGGAGATGCGCCCCGCATCCATGAGGATGGCCCCGGCCTCGCGGAGTGGCGCGGCAAGATCGCCCGTGACGAGGCCGCCGAGGTTGATGATGGCACAACGCATCAGCGCAGCCCGTCGCGCCGGCTGATGTCCTTCGCCGCGAGGCCGCCCACGCGCGCATCAATCCGCCCGCGATTGGCGATGACGATGATCAGCGCCACCTCATCGGCTTGCGGCGCATCGGGCAGCATCAGCGTCATGCCGTCATAATGGGAGCGCACATACAGCGCGTCCTTGTGCGCCAGCGGCACGTCGATCATCGTGCCCGGCGCGCCGCGCTTCGTGAAGGAGGGCAGCCAGGCGAGGCCGCCGCCCACCGCCGCGCGCAAGGGCTCGGCGAAGACCGTGGTGAGCATGGCATTGGCATGCTCCTGCTCGCCACCCAATCCGACCACGGCGCCCTTGCCGTAGCTCTCGATCGCATGCGGCCCCATGGCGGCGACGGCCATGGCGGAAAGCTCGCGCCCGATCGCCTCGCTCGCCGCGATGCTCGCCGAGAGATCAGCCACGAAGCCCTGGCCGGCATAGGGGTTCACCACCACGCCGGTCACCGCCACGCGGCGCAAGGGCGCGCCGCCATCGCGGCTGCCTGGCGGCACCTCCTGCTGGTCAATCATCACGAAGGAGCGCCTGAGCTGGAGCCGCATGGCTGGCACCTCAGGCCGTGGGCGGCGAGCGCGTGCCCACCAGCACGAAATTGCCGTCGCGCACTTCCAGCACATAGGTGGTCTTCAGCGCGTCGCCCTGCTCGGTGAAGCGGGCCAGGGTGCCCTCGATGGTCTCCACATTGCGCATGGCGCGCAGCGCGTCGCGGATCGCGGCGCGCTCGGCGGCCAAGCGCGCGCGCTCGCCCGTCACGCGCACCTGGCGCATCGCGGCGGCGTAGAAATGCACGATGCTGTGCGCGGCCGCGTCATACATGCCGGGCCGGAGATCACCCGTCTCGCCGGCGGCCTGGGCGCGCTTCACGAACTCATCGCGGAAGGCGATCGCTCGCGGACTGTCGAAATTGTAGAAATGCGTGGAAGAGACGAGCGTGCCATTGCCATCCGCCCCCATGCGCGCGGGCAGGTTCACATCCACGATGGTGGTGCCGCCCACGATGCGGCCGCGCATGCCCTGGCGCCGCATCTCGCGCACCAGCACGATGGCGGGCTCCGGCGGGCCGCCCATGCAGATCAGGTCAGGCGCCCCGCCGCGCATCTGCGCCACCTGCGCGGACATGTCGAAGGCGGCCACGGGGAAGGAGACGGTGCCGGTGACCGGGATGCCTGCCGCCTGCAGGAGGTTCGGAAAAACCGACGTGCCCATGGAGCGGCCGATGACCTCGTCCGTCGTGTAGGCGATGGCGGCATTGCGGGTCTCGATGCCCTTTTCGCGCACGACGGCGAGCAGGCGCTCAAACAGATACGCTTCGTCGGAGGTGTTGCGGAAGGCGAAGCGGAAGGGTGCGGCCAGGCCCGGCGCGCTGCTGGCGATGGCCATCTGCGCGATACCGAGGCGATCACCCACCGGAAAGGCCACGCGGCATTCGCTGCTGCTGAAGGGGCCGATCACGGCGAGCGCGCCGTCATCCTCGGCGAATTGGCGGGTCGCGATGGCCGCCTGCTCGGGGCGGGAGGCGGTGTCGAAGGTGCGGATCGCGATGGGCCGGCCATGGATGCCGCCGGCGGCGTTCACCTCCTCGACGGCGAGGTTCACCGCGATCTCGTTGCGGCGGGTGAGCGAGACCCAGTTGCCGGACTTCGCAGTGGTGAAACCGAGCGGCAGGGGTGCCGATTGCGCGGTGGCGATGGCCGGCAGGGCAAGCCCGGCGAGCAGCAGGGGGCGACGGCGGATCATGGGGAAACTCCTTCCGGTGGGGTGTGGTGGGACGAATCCTCGGGCGCGCTGCCGCCCAGATAGGCGCGGCGCACGCGGTCATCGCGCAGCAGCGCAGGTGATGCGCCAACGAAGGCCGTGCGGCCCAGTTCGAGCACCAGCGCATGGCGGCTGGCTTCCAGCGCCAGCATGGCGTTCTGCTCGACCAGCAGGATGGCGATGCCCTCGGCATTCAGGCTCGCAATCAGGGCGAAGACCTCGGCCGTCAGGCGGGGCGAGAGGCCGAGCGAGGGCTCGTCCAGCATGATGAGCCTGGGGCGCGCCATCATGGCGCGGCCGATGGCCAGCATCTGCTGCTCGCCGCCGGAGAGCACGGCGGCCTTCATGTGGCGGCGCTGCGCCAGGTTGGAGAAGCGGTCGTAGATCGCATCCAGCTCGACTGGGGCGGGCGTGTCGCGGCGCGGATAGGCGCCCATGAGGAGGTTTTCCTCCACCGTCAGGCTGGTCAGCACGCGGCGCCCTTCCGGCACCAACACGAGACCGCGCCGCACGCGCTCCGCTGGCTTCATGCGGGTGATGTCCTCGCCCTCGAAGCGGATGCGGCCCGCCTGCGCCGGCAGCAGGCCGAGCAGCGTGCTCAACAGCGTCGTCTTGCCCGCACCATTGGCGCCGAGCACGGCCATCACATCGCCCTCATCCATCCGCAGCGACACCTCGGTGAGCGCCCTCACCGGCCCATAGGCTGCGGATAGATCGCTCGCCTCAAGCATGGGCGTAGCGCTCCGGCGCGTGGCCCAGATAGGCCTCGATCACGGCGGGTTCGCGTGCGATCTCGGCGGGCGTGCCCTCGGCGATCTTCTCTCCGAAGTTGAGCACGGCGGCGCGCTGGCACAGGCCGCCCACGAAATGCATGTCATGCTCCACCACCAGCAGCGTGACACCGCCCGTGGCCACGCGGTGCAATTCCGCCAGCAGGGCGCCGCGCTCCTGCGTGTTCAGCCCGGCGCAGGGTTCGTCCAGCAGGAGCAGGCGCGGCCGCGCCATCAGGGCACGCACCACCTCGACGCGCTTGCGCAAGCCATAGGCGAGGCCGGAGGCGAGGCTGCCCGCATGGCCAGCCAGCCCGGCCTCGGCCAGGCGCGCGCGGGCTTCCTCGCGCAGGGCGCGGCCCCGGCCAAGGCCGAGCGGCAGAAGCATGGCAAGCGGCCCGCCGGCATGGACATGCGCGCCCAGCAGCACATTCTCCAGCACGGTCAGATGGCCGATCAGCCGAATGTTCTGGAAGGAGCGCGCGAGGCCATGGCGGATGCGCCGGCGGGGTGCAACGGGCACGAGGTCCAGCCCGCCCAGCCGGATCTCCCCGGCATCCGGCGCGTAATAGCCGTTGATCAGGTTGAAGACGGTGGTCTTGCCCGCGCCATTGGGGCCAATCAGCGCCACGCGCTCGCCCTGCGCCACCTGAAGGTCCAGGCCCCGCACGACATCCAGGCCGCCGAAACTCTTGCGCAGACCGCGGATGTCGAGGAGCGGCGCGCTCATGCCGGGCGCCCCCTTTGGCGCAGCCGCATCAAGTCGGCGCGCGTGACCAGGCCCTGCGGCCGGACTGCCATGACCAGGATGACGGCGGCGGCGAAGAGCACGTAGCGCCAGGCGGCAGCCCCACGGAAGATCTCCGGCAGCAAGGTGAAGAAGGCGGCGCCGATCGCCGGGCCCCAGACCGTCTGCGTGCCGCCCAGCACCACCGAGAGCACGATGGTTACGGAAAGCAGCACGTTGAAATGCTGCCCCTCGATGAAGGAGAAATGATGCCCGTAGAGCCCGCCCGCCAGCCCCGCCATGGCGCCGCCGATGGTGAATGCGGCCAGCTGCGTGAAGGGCACATGCACGCCGAACAGCGCCGTAACCGTCTCATCCTGCTCGATGGCGTGCAGGTTCATGCCCAGGCGGCTCGCACCCAGCCAGAGTGCCAGAAGAAAGACCCCGGCCGCACAGGCGGCGATGGGGACCAAGCCGACATGGCCGATGACGGGATAGCCGGCCGCTCCGCCCACCACATCGAGGTTGATCAGGATACCGCGGACCACCTCATTGAAGGCGAGCGTCGCCAAGGCGAGGTAGAGCCCGCGCGTGCGCAGCACCGGCCCGCCGATCGCCATCGCAAACCCGCCCGCGCAGACCGCCCCCGCCGCGATGGAGGTGGCGAGCGACCACTCGAACTCATTGCTCAGCACCGCCGAGGAATAGGCGCCGATGGCCATGAACCCGGCCGTGCCAAGGTTGACCTGCCCTGCCGCCAGCGGCAGCCAGGCCGCATAGGCGGCGATGATGTTGATCGCCAGAAGCGTGAGGATGGCGGCGGTATAGCCGCTCACAGCTTCTGCTGGCCCAGCGCGGGGTCCCCGAAGAGACCCGTGGGCTTGATGATGAGGCTCAGCAGCAGGATGCCGAAGACCACCACATTCACGTGATCGGCCGAGAGGGCGCCCACCGCGAAGATCTCGACGAGGCCGATGATCAGCCCACCGATCACCGCGCCCCAGATGTTGCCCATACCGCCGAGCACCATGGCCGATAGCCCCTTCAGCGCCACCTGGTCCCCCATGTAGGGCGAGACCAGTTGATAGGAGAGCGAGAAGAGCACACCCGCCAGCGCGCAGAACAGACCCGCCAGGAGGAAGAGGCGGGGTGCCACGCGATCCACCTCGACACCCAGCATGGTCGCCGTCTCGGCATTCTCGGCGAGGCTGCGAATGCCACGGCCGAGCTTGCTGCGCTTGAGCAGCGCCTGGAGGCCAAAGACCAGGCTGATGGAGAGGATCAGGCCAAAGAGCTGCGGCAGGCCGATCACCAGCTCGCCAATGCGCCAATTGGCATCACCGAAGGGCGAGGGAATGGCCCGCGCATCCGAGCCCCAGCGCACCAGCACCAGATTCTCGAAGAGGATGAGAAAGCCGAGCGAGGAGACAAGCGGAATCAGCGGCGGCCCGCCGCGTTGCAATCGCCAGGTCAGCCGCTCCACCAGCAGCGAGGCGAGTGCGGCCACCGTCAGCGCCAGCAGCACGGACAGTGGCCAGGCGAGGCCCGCCGCCACGCCCGCCCAGGTCAGGAACCCACCCAGCATGAACAGCGCGGGGACGGAGAAGTTGAGGAAGTTCAGACAGCCGAAGAAGAGCGTGAAGGACACCGCCACCAGAACGTAAATGCCACCCAGCATCAGCCCGTTGACGAGCTGTTGCGCGATCATGCCGCGCGGCCGGCAGCCATGTTGTCGGGCATGGCGTAGCTGTCGAGCAGCCCGTCCACCATGCTGAGCGCGCGGCCCCAGTCATAGGTCCGCCAGGAATGCCCGCGCGTGACGAATTGCGCACCAGCGTAGAACATCTCGTATTGCAGGTGTCGGCTCGCGAATTCGCTGCCCACCGCATCCCAGGCGAGCTTCATGAACTTCACCCGCTCATCCGGCGTCGCCACCGGCGATTGCTGCGTGGTGCGGATGATGCGCGCAAGCTCCGGGTTGTCGTAATCCGCCGCCGAGGAGGGCAGCATGATCATGCCGCCACCCGCGAGGTCGCGGATGGTGGAGACGATCTGCGGATACAGCTCCTGCGTCAGCACCTGGGCCGCGTACATCATGTGCTTGTTGGGCACGAACCATTCGCCCTGCTGCGAGCCCGACGCCTCCATCCCGTGCAGGATGGCCTCGACGCCGGCGGCCTGTGCGGCCAGCTTGCCCAGCGCATCACGCACCGGGGGCATGTTCACCGTGCCGATGGTCTCGGCCACGCGTCGGGCGATGCCGGTCAGGAAGCGCAGCTTCTCCGTCAGGCGGATCTGCGCCTGATAGTTCTGCATCGTGTGGCCCCAGGTGTCGTGGAACTGGGCGCGGCACATGTCGGTGTCGCGATGCACGAAGACGCGCTCCCACGGCACCTTCACGTCCTGGAACCACAGCACCGCGTCATTCTCGTCGTAGCGCGCGGAGAGCGGGTTGTCCCATTCGCTCACCGCATGCGCCTCATAGGATTTGCGCGAGAGCACCTTGATGCCCTTGGTGTTCATCGGCAGCGCGCAGGAGAAGGCGAGGCTTTCCTCGCCCGGCTTCAGCGGCTGCAAATTCGCGACCAGCACCTCATTGGCCATGATGGAGGAGGTGCCGAGCATCTTGCCGCCGCGGATGGTGATGCCGCCCGCATCCTCATCCACGATGCGCGCGGAGAGATCAGGTTCCGCCTGCTCGCCCCAGGCCTTCGAGCGGTCGGCCTGCGGGTTGATGATGACGTAGGTCAGGAACCAGTCCTGCCGCGTGGCCTCGGCCACATAGTCGCGCAGGGCGCGGGCGCGGGCGGGGCCGTGCTTCTCGAAGACCTCGATGCCCATGACCTGGCCGATCAGCGCCGAGGCCACGTGGTCCGGGCTGCGGCCGATGAATCCGCAGGATTGCGCCGACCACGCGGACAGGGCCTCCCGCCGCGCCACCAGCTCATCGCGCGAGCGCGGCATCTGCCAGGCGCGGCTCACGCGGCGTCCGCCGCCGCAATCGAAGGTCATGCGCTCGACGTTCTCGGGACGCGCCTGATAGTCATAGAGCATGCCGGCCGACTGCACGGCACCGCGAAACGCCGGATGCGTCGTCACATCCGCCACGAGCGCACCGTCCAGGTAAACGCTGCGACCGTCGCGCAGGCTCGCGATGTGCTGGGCACCTGTCTTCACGTCAGCCATGCTGGGCACTCCCTTGGGGGTTCATGCGGCGCCACGTTCATCTTCGGCGGCGAGCGCCTGTTGCAGGTCCAGCGCGCGGTCGGCCGCGCCGTTCAGGCTCTCGACGAGGCGCAGGAGCGTGCGGAATTCCGCACGGCTGAGCGGGCCGAATTCGATGTCGTTCACCTGCCGCTGGGTGGGCGCGAGCGCTGCCAGCCGCCCGCTGCCGGCTTCCGTCACAACGAGTTGCAGGCGCCGGCCATCTCGCGGGTCCCGACGCTTCTCCAGCAGCCCCGCCGCTTCGAGCTTGTTCGTCTCGGTCGTGATGAATGCGGCGCTGACCCTCATATGCGTGGCCACATCGCCCACCGAGACCGGGCCGTGGGCGCCCAGATGCAGCACGGAGATCAGGATGGAATAGGCGGGCCCGGCCAAGCCGATGCGCGCCGCATGCCCGTCGCGCAGCGCCTGATGGCGCGAGGAGAGTGCCAGCAACCCATTCACCAGCCGGCGAAACGCGGCGTCCGAGCCCTGCACCAGAAGCGCAGGGCGCGAGGTGGTGAGTGGCGCGGCAGAGGGCCTGGCTCGCGAGGACATGCGAAACGCTAACTTAAGTAACTTAGCTAACGCAAGCGGTTTCACCATGGACACGGGCGCGCAGATTGCTCAGCATCACGCAGCACGAAGGAGGCCGGACATGTCGATCAACAAGGCGCATCTCGAATTCCACACGCTGGATCTCACGACCGGATGGGAAACGCCGGCGGGCTATCCGCCGGGGATCCAGCAGAAAATTCTCTCGGGCGGCCTGGATGAGACCGGCAAGCGCGGCTGCCGCACGCGGTTGCTCCGCTTCGCGCCAGGCGCCTTCACCACGGCGCCCTTCGTGCATGATTATTGGGAGGAGGTCTTCCTCGTCACCGGCGATCTCTTCGTCGGCAATGACGCGGAGGGGAAGGGCGGCGAACGCTTCGGGCCGATGACCTACGCGGCGCGGCCGCCGGGCGCCTGGCATGGTCCCTTCCGCAGCGAGACGGGCTGCATCCTCCTCGAGAGCCACAGCTACGATCCGGTCTGAGGCGCAAGCCGGCATGATGGGGTGGACGCCGAATCTCCATAGTGGACCGCAGCCCAGGGGATAGGGGATGGGTGAGGGGGCAGCCCCTCACACCGTCAGCAGCTTCCTGACCTCGGCCTCGTCCAGTTCCGACGTCTTGCCGGAGAGCGCCACTTCTCCGCGCACCATCACGGTGATCGTGTCCGCCAGGTCGCGCGCGAATTCGAAATACTGCTCGACCAGCACGATGGCGAAGTTGCGGTCGCGCGCAAGGTGATGGATCACCTTCGCGATGTCCTTGATGACGTTGGGCTGGATGCCCTCGGTCGGCTCATCCAGGATGAGCAGGCGCGGGCGTGCCGTCAGCGCGCGGCCAATGGCAAGTTGCTGCTGCTGCCCGCCCGAGAGATCCCCCCCATGCCGCCGCAGGAACTGCCGCAGGATGGGAAACAGGTCGAAGACCTCATCGGGCACATTGCTGCCGCGCGGTGCCGCGGCCAGCGCCGTCTCCAGGTTTTCCTGCACGGTCAGGAAGGGAAAGATCTCGCGCCCCTGCGGCACGTAGCCGATGCCGGCGCGGGCGCGCTCGGCTGGGCCCAGGGCCCGCATCTCCTTCCCCTCCCATAAGATGGAGCCGCCCTGGATCTTCTCGAGCCCGATGATGGAGCGCAGCAGCGAGGACTTTCCTACGCCGTTGCGCCCGAGCACCGCCGCCACCTGGCCGGGCCCGACCGAGAGCGAGACGCCGCGCAGGCAGCGGCTAGCGCCGTAGGAGAGGTCAATATCGGTGACGTTCAGCATCGGGGCATCACCGTCCGAGATACACTTCGATCACGCGCGGATCATTCTGCACATGGGTGATGGAACCCTCCGAGAGCACGCTGCCCTCATGCAGCACGGTCACGCGGCTGCCCAGCGCCTTCACGAATTCGAGGTCGTGCTCGACGACGACGACGCTGCGCGTGCCGGCAATGCCGACCAGAAGTGCGGCCGTCTGCTCGGTCTCATGGTCGGTCATGCCGGCGACGGGCTCATCCACCAACAGAAGCTGCGGGTCCTGCATCAGCAGCATACCGATTTCCAGCCATTGGCGCTGGCCGTGGCTCAGGAGCCCGGAGAGATCGCCCGCCCGCTCGGTCAGTCCGATTTCCTCGAGCGTGCGCTCGATGCGCGTGCGCGCCTCGCCCCTGAGCACCCAACGCAGGCAGGCGATTGGGCCGCGCGGGGCCTTGAGTGCAAGCTCCAGATTCTCGAAGACGGTCAGCGCGTCGAAGACCGTGGGCTTCTGGAACTTGCGGCCGATGCCAAGATTGGCGATGGCCGCCTCATCCATTCGCGTCAGGTCGCGCCCGCCGAAGCGGACGATGCCGGTGCCGGGCCGTGTCTTGCCGGTGATCACGTCCATCATCGTCGTCTTGCCGGCGCCATTCGGGCCGATCACGGCGCGCAACTCGCCGGGCTCCACGATCAGCGAGAGGTTGTTCAGCGCGCGGAAGCCGTCAAACACGACCGAGACGCCGTCGAGGTAGAGGCCGCGCGTGGAATCGCCCTCGGGGAGTGCGACGGCGTTCATGGCTTGCTCCCCCGACGGCGGATCAGGCCGATCAGGCCTTTCGGCAGCAGCAGCGGCACGGCGATGAAGAGGCAGCCCAGCACGATCAGCCAGAGATCGGGTGCCACCGAAGTGAGCCAGGTCTTCAGCGCATTGACGGAAAAGGCGCCCAGCACCGCGCCTACCAGCGTGCCGCGCCCGCCGAAGGCGACCCAGACGACGGCCTCGATGGAATTGCCTGGGCTGAACTCACCGGGATTGATGATGCCGACCTGCGGCACATAGAGCGCGCCGGCCAGGCCCGCGATCATCGCCGAGAGCACGAAGACGAAGAGCTTGTGGCGCGTCGTGTCATAGCCGAGGAAGCGCACGCGGCTCTCGGCATCGCGGATCGCGGTCAGCACGCGGCCGTATTTCGTGCGGGTCAGCGCGCCGCAGGCGAGGAAGACCAGCACGAGCGAGACGAGCGAAGCGTAGAACAGGATGGCCCGCGTATGCCCGCTGTTGAGCGGCATGCCGAGCAATTCCTTGAAGTCGGTGAAGCCGTTATTGCCGCCAAAGCCCATGTCGTTGCGGAAGAAGGCGAGCATGAGCGCATAGGTCAGCGCCTGGGTGATGATGGAGAGATAGACGCCGGTGATGCGGCTGCGGAAGGCCAGGTAGCCCACGATGCCCGCCAGCAAGCCCGGCACGATCAGCGCCATGGCGAAGGCGAAGATGAACCAGTCGAAGCCCAGCCAGTACCAGGGCAATTCGGTGTAGCCGAGGAAGACCATGAAGTCCGGCAGTACGGGATGGCCATAGACGCCGCGCGGCCCGATCAGCCGCATCAGGTGCATGCCGATGGCATAGCCGCCGAGTGCGAAGAAGGCGCCGTGGCCGAGCGAAAGAATGCCGGCGTATCCCCAGGCGAGATCCAGCGCCAAGGCGAGGATCGCGTAGCAGATCCACTTGCCGATGATGCTGACCAGGAAGTCTGACACATGCAGCGGATGCTCATCCGGCAGCAGGTTCAGCAGAGGCAGCGCGGCCAGCACCGCGATGGCCACCAGGAGGACGAGGCGGCGCGTGTTCATTGGTCGGCCGCGCGCCCCTTCAGTGCGAAAAGTCCCTTGGGACGGCGCTGGATGAAGAGCATGATGCCCACCAGCAGCAGCACCTTGGCCAGCACCACGCCCGCATAGGGTTCCAGGATCTTGTTCACGAGACCGAGGGTGAAGGCGCCGATCAGCGTGCCCATCAGCGAGCCCACGCCGCCGAAAACCACCACCATAAAGCTATCAATGATGTAGCCCGTGCCGAGGTTGGGCGAGACATTGTCAATCTGGCTGAGCGCCACGCCGGCCAGGCCAGCGATGCCCGAACCAAACGCAAAGGTCATCGCATCCACGCGGCCGGTGCGGATGCCCATGGTGGCGGCAATGCGGCGGTTCTGCACCACGGCCCGCATCTCCAGCCCGAAGCGGGTGAGGCGGATGGCGGCGAGCGTGGCCAGCAGGACGGCGATCGAGAACAGGATGATCCAGGCGCGGTTCTGCGTGATGGCGATGCCGCCCGGCAGGATCAGCGTACCCATCATCCAGTCCGGGCTGATCACCTCGCGGTTCTGCGCGCCGAAGACGAGGCGCACCACCTGCTGCAACACCATGCCGACGCCGAAGGTCAGCAGCAGCGTCTCAAGCGGGCGGCCATAGAGGTGGCGGATCAGGCCGCGCTCCATGGCGGCGCCGATGGCGGCCGTGACGAGGAAGGCGGCGGGGATGGCAAGAGGCAGTGAGTAGGGCTGAAGCGCCGGAATGTCGCGGCAGATCTCCTGCACCACGACGGTCACATAGGCGCCCAGCATCACGAATTCGCCATGCGCCATGTTGATCACGCCCATCACGCCGAAGGTGACGGCGAGGCCCAAGGCTGCCAGCAGCAGCACCGAACCGAGCGAGAGGCCCTGGAAGAAGGTCTCGGCCGCGCGACGCATCTGCAGTCGGCGGTCAATCGCGGCGACGGCGGCCTCGATCTCGGCGGTGAGCTCGGCATTGGCGGCGCGGGCGGCGAGCAGGAGGTTGCGTGCCTCGGGGGAGGAAGAGGCGCCCAGGGTCTCGATGCCTGCCCGCTTGGCCGCGGCGTCGCTGGAGGCGAGGCGCGCGCCGCCCAGCGCGAGCTCCATGCGCGCGCGGATATCGGCGCGGGCTTCGCGGGTCAGCGCCGCTTCCAGCAGGGGAACGTCCTCGGCGCTGCGGTTGCGCAGTATGGCATCGGCGGCGCGCAACCGCTCCGCCGGATCGGGCGAGACGAGTTGGAGCCGGCCGAGCGCCCCCCGCAGTGCGACCCGCACGCGGTTGTTGATGCGGATCAGCGTCGCGCCCTCGGGCGGTGCCGCGCCGTCCTGGATCACGAAGTTGCCATCGGCCATGCGCAGCAGCCGCGCATCCGACATGGCTTGCAGCAGGGGCAGGGCGCGGGGATCACCGAGCGAGCCCAGGCGCTCCACCGTCTCCGCCTGCTGGGCGAAACCGCCGGCGAGGCCGGGCAGCAGCGCGTCGAAATCCTGCGCGCGGGCGGGGGAAAGGAGGAGTGAGACGAGCAGGGCGACAAGGCCACCGCGCAACAGGAGAGACCGGATCAATGGATGAACGCCCCTGAGATAATCCGTCCGCCAAGCGGCCGGCGCCGCCAAACCGACCGCGCCGCCGGGTGCTCCAGCAGCGCGGCGTAGCCCAGTCGGCGGAGCCGCCGCGTCATGCCGAAGCCATGCCTCCGGCATGGCACTTGAGGGCATCAACAAATCCAATCGGCGCCTAGCGGCGCCGATTGGCGTTCTCCGGGATGAAGGGCGACCAGTTCTGCGCCTGGATCGCGGTCGGTGTCTTGCTCACAATGTTGAACTGGCCATCGGCCTGGATTTCGCCGATCATCACCGGCTTGGAGATGTGGTGGTTGCGGAACATCTCCACCTCGTAGCCCGAGGGGGCGTTGACCTTCTGGCCGTAGAGCGCGGTGCGCACCGCGTCCACGCTCGTGGTGCGGGCGGCGGCGACGGCCTGCGCCCACATCTTGAAGCCGATCAGCGTCGCTTCCATCGGATCATTCGTCACGCGGCGCGGGTTGCGGATGTAGTTGCGCCACATCGTCACGAACTCGGTGTTGGCGGGCGACTGCACGGACATGAAGTAGTTCCATGCGGCCAGGTGGCCGACCAGCGGGCGGGTATCAATGCCGGCCAGTTCCTCCTCGCCCACCGAGAAGGCGACCGAGGGGATGTCTTCCGCCTTGATGCCCTGGTTGCCGAGCTCCCGGTAGAAGGGGACGTTCGCGTCGCCATTGATGGTGGAGACGATGGCGGTCTTCTTGCCCTCGCCCGCGAAGCGCTTCACGCGCGCCACGATGCCCTGCCAGTCGCTGTGACCGAAGGGGGTGTACTCCTCCATGATGTCGGCATCGGGGATGCCCTTGGAGTTCAGGAAGCCACGCAGGATGCGGTTGGTCGTGCGCGGATAGACATAGTCGGTGCCCAGCAGCGCGATACGCTTGGCCGAGCCGCCATCGGGGCCGAGCAGGTATTCCACGGCCGGGATCGCCTGCTGGTTGGGTGCCGCGCCGGTGTAGAAGATGTTGCGGCTCTCTTCCTCGCCCTCATACTGGACGGGATAGAAGAGCAGGCCGTTCAGCTCCTCGAAGACCGGCAGAACCGACTTGCGGCTGACCGAGGTCCAGCAGCCGAAGGTGACGTCCACGCGGGAGACCGCGAGCAGCTCGCGCGCCTTCTCGGCAAAGAGCGGCCAGTTGGAGGCGGGGTCCACGACGACAGGCTCGAGCCGGCGGCCGAGCAGGCCGCCGCGGGCATTCTGCCACTCGATCATCATCAGCGCCGTATCGCGCAGCGCGGTCTCGGAAATGGCCATGGTGCCGGAGAGGGAGTGCAGCACGCCCACGCGGATCGGCGCGGTCTGGCCGATCGCGGGCGCGGCCAGGGGGGCGGCAAAGGCGCCGGCCACGGGGGCAGCGAGCAACGCGCGGCGGGAGATCGGGGGCAGGGCTTTGGACAAGGCATCCTCCAGGGACATGAAACTGCATGAGCCTAGTAAGACGCGCCCGATCAATTCCATGTCCCGGACATGACTCCCCGGAGAGAAATAGCCATCCCAGACTGCACAATGCCGAATGCCCGTGCACGCGGCGGGGGAATGCCCAATTCACAATCAGTCGAGCGCTCTGACGGTCCTATCCCGGCAGGCAAAGGATGTCCTGGTGCTCGACGCGCGCGGAGAGCAGCCCGGCATCGGCCTGGTCCGCCCGGGTCTCGGCCCAGGCGTTGATCTGCGCTGCCCCGCGGCGCTCATGCCGCAGCGCCGCCTCGGCATGGCCCAGCGCCAGCTCCAGGGCCATGTCCCGCGCCTGCCGCGGGATCACCCAGGGGCTGGCGCCCCGCAGCACGCGATAGCCATGCGCCGCGAAGGCGCGCGCGATGGTCTCTGTCGCTGCGGCGCCCAGCGCCATTCCGCCGAAGCCCTTGGCGCGGCGCTGGTCACGGGCGAAGCCGCGCGCCACCAGGGCATCGCCGGGGCAGGGGGGCATGAAGCGCTCGCGCCCCGCCACGTTCAGCGCGGCGTAGAAGGGCAGCTTGCGCCGCGCCAGGGCGTCCGCGAGCCGTACCACCCAGGCCTCGGAGACGAGGTCGCACAGCGCGCTGCACGTCACCGCATCCACGCTCTGGAGCGGCAGGCCCTCCGGCGCCTCGGCCAGGTTGGTCAGCACGCCCTCGATGCGCCAGGCGCCTTCCGGCGCGTGCAGCAGCAGGACCTTGCGCTGCGGCCAGGTGGCGCGCCACCCGATCGCCTCGGCGGAATCCATCATCGTGTCGAAGGCGCGGGCCATGAGCTCGGCATCGGCATCCGCCAACACCCAGGCATGCGCCCGGCCGACGTAATGGCCGAGCCAGCGGGTGAGGCTCCCGGTGCCGGCGCCGAGGTCGAGGAAGCGCGGACGGCCCTTCTCGTCCAGATGCGCCATCAGGGCGCGCGCGATCTCCGCGTTGCGGGCGCGCGCATCGAAGGGTTCGCGGAGGGAGAGCCAGTCGCCGTCGAACTGCTCGGTCTGCATTGCCTCACTCATGGCCTGCGGCCTCCAGCTCGGCCGCGAAGCGCGCGGCACGGTCCTCCCAGCGGGGCAGGGATTGCCCGGCCTGCCAGCTCGCTTCCGCCATCTGGGCGCGCAGTGTTGTGTCGCAGATCGGCCGGCGCATCCCGCGCGAGAGGCTGTTCGCGTCGCCGGGCGCGGCCAGGATCGCGGCCCCTGGCCCAACCAGATCCGCGATGGCGCCGCCGGTGCAGAGGATGAGGGGCAGGCCGCGCGCCTGGGCTTCCGCCGCGGCCATGCCATAGCCCTCGAACCAGGTCGCCAGCGCGAAGAGATCCGCCGCCGCGTATTCCGCTTCCAGGGCCGCATCGGTCACGGCGCCGACGAAGGTCACGCGCGCGGTGAGGCCCAGTTCCTCGGCCAGGGCATGCAGCCCCTCCGCATGCACGGGATCCGCCGCCGGACCCGCGATGCGCAAGGTCCAGTCGAGGTCGGTGAGGCGTGCCAGGGCGCGCAGCAGCACGTCATGCCCCTTGCGCGGGATGAGCGAGCCCACGGCCAGGATGCGCGCCCCCGGCCCGCCCGAGCCCTTGGCGCGCGGCGCCGGGTCGGTCCCTGGTTCGACGACGCCGATGCGCGCGGGCTCGGCGCCCAGCGCCGGCAGGCCCTTGGCCGTATAGGGCGAGGTCGCGACCAGGCGGCCGCAGGCGGCGAAGAGCGCGCGTTCGAGGCTCGCCAGCTCGGCCTGAAAGGGGCCGGGTTCCAGTGAAGTCGGGTGATGGATCAGGCCCACGGCGCTGCGCGCGGCGAGCTCGCGCGCCAGGGGCCGGAAGGCGGGGAGGGCGAGGCCATCAATCACCGCCTTTTCTTCCCGCGCCAGCCCTGCCCAGGCTGCCCGCGCGGAAAGCTGTGCCGCGTCGTCGGGGACGGGGAAGCTGCCAGCGAGTTCGACCACACGCACCCCATGGCCGAGCGCGCGAAGCCCCTCGACCAGGCGCCGGTCATAAAGGTACCCGCCCGAGACGGTGTCGAAGGGCCCGGGGACGAGCAGCGCGATCTTCATGTCTACGCCACGGGCCCCTCGAAGGCGGCCCAGGCCACATGGCTTTCGCGCAGCAGAACCTTGATGCCGCTCACGCCCGCCCCGCCGGGCCCCATGCGGCCATCCTGGCAGGCGGCGGCGAGCAAGCCGTGGATGTGCAGGCAGAGATATTCGGTCGTCGTGTTCTTGCCGGCAAAGACCTGCTCTTCGTCCAGGTTGCGGTAGTCGAGCGCGCTCAGGATCTTGCGCAGCTCATCCTTGGCGAGGCCGATGTCGATCAGCAGGTGCAGGTCATCGAGCTTCGGCGCACGAAATTCGGCTTCAACGATGAAGGTGGCGCCGTGCAGGCGTTGCGCCGGGCCGAACTCCGCGCCGCGGAAGGAATGCGCGACCATGATGTGGTCCACGACGGTGAGGCTGAACATGGGCGATCTTTCTTTCAAGCGTAGCGAATGATGGGGCAAAGCGGTTGCGGCGCGCCGGGCTGAGGGTCCAGCAACGCGGGCAGGGCGCTGGGCAGGTCTGCGAAGGTGACGAACGGCCCGGTCAGCGCATCGAGCCGCGCATCCTCCAGCAGCGAGAGCGCCAGGGCCATGCGCTCGCCATGGCTGCGCCGCCCGCGCATGGCGGGCGAAACGCTGCCCACCTGAGTCGAGAGGAGCTGCAGCCGCTTCTGGTGGAAGGCGGCGCCGAGCGGCAAGGCGGGCTCGGCATCGCCGAACCAGCTGGCTTCCAGGATGCGCGCCTCAAAACCCGCGCAGTCGAGGGCGAGGCGAAGGCCGGCGGCGCTGGCGCTGGCGTGGATGATGAGCTCCTGCTCGGGCGGTGCGGCCTCGGGCAGGGCGAATTCCGCGCCGAAGGTCCGGGCCAGCGCGGCCTTGGCCGGATCGCGGTCCACCACCGTCACCGTGACGCCCGGCAGCCGGGCGAGCAGGAGGGCGCAAAGCAGCCCCACCACCCCCGAACCGATGACGATAGCGCGCTCGCCCAGGCGTGGCGCCGCGTCCCACATGACGTTCAGCGCGGTTTCCATATTCGCGCCCAGGCAGGCCCGCGCATCGCTCACGCCGTCCGGCACTAGCGCGCAGAAATGCGCGGGGATGACGAAGCGCGACTGGTGCGGATGCAGCGCGAAGACCCGGCGGCCGAGATACTCGGCCGGGCCCGCTTCAACGCGGCCGACCGCCGCATAGCCGTATTTGACCGGGAAGGTGAATTCGCCCTCCTGCATCGGGCAGCGCATCGCGGCGTGCTGCGAGGCGGGCACCCGGCCGTGATGCACGAGCCGCTCCGTCCCGCGCGAAATCCCTGAAGCCAGCGCCTGCACCACCAATTCGCCCGCGGCGGGGCTCGGCAGCCGCGCCGCGCGCAGCTCCGCCTGGCCGGGCGACACATGCCAGAGCGCCTGCGCCATGCTCTCGCGCCGGTCGTTCATGCCATGGCCTCGCTGGGGAAGCGCCGGTCTATGGCGATGTCGAAGAGGACATCGGGGGTGATGTCATGGACGGTCCAGGTGAAGCGCATGCCCTGCTCGATGCGCCCGACTTCGGGCAAATCAAAGGCAGGCCGGCCGGAGCCCAGGATCATCGGCGCCACCGTCACATGCAGCCGGTCCAGCAGGCCGGCACGCAGGAAGCCCGAGACGGTCTGCCCGCCGCCCTCCACGAAGATCTTCTTCAGTCCGCGTGCGGCCAGCGCGGCGAGCAGGGCCGTGAGGTCCAGCCCACCTGATGCAGCGCGCGGCACCAGCAGCGCCTCGGCCCGGCCGTGCATGGCGGGGCCAGGGATCGCGGTGGCCAGCAGGGTGGGCGGGCCCTCGCGGAACAACCCGTATTCGGTGCCGAGCCGCCGCCCCGCATCAATCACCACCCGCACGGGGGAGGGACCGGCGCAGAGCCGGGTGGTGAGAAGCGGGTCATCGGCGCGCACCGTGCCCGCGCCCACGATCACCGCATCACAGAGCGCCCGCAGCCGGTGCGTGTGGCGCAGATCGCCAGGGCCGCCGATCCATTTGCTGTTGCCCGAGAGGGTGGCAATTCGCCCGTCCAGCGTCTGCGCCAGGCGACCGATGACGACGCCCTGCGCAGGCGGCGCCAGCAGCGGGCCGAACAGCGCGGCAAGCCGGCCGCGCCCCTCTTCGCGCAGCGCCGTCCAGTCGGGGTCGTCCTGAGCGAGATCCATCGCGAGTGGCAATAGAGCATGATGCGCGACGGTGGAATCACCGAAGCGCCGAATCATTCCCCCGGCGCGGCGTACCGGCCATTTGGCGGTGGACTCAGACGCGCGTCGCCAGGGCCATGGCGGCGGCCTGCACCGGCGGCCGGGTCCGCCCCGCACGCCCGTAGCCGGGGGCGGCGGCCAGCGGCCGTGCCGCGCCGGCGATGGTCTCGATCACGCGGGATTGCAACGCGATCGCCGCTTCCAGCAGCTTGCGGTTCTCCTGCCCGAGGGAGGAGAGGTCGGCCGCGAGGGTCTCGGCCGCCGCGCGCAGGGGCCCCTCGGCCCGGGCCTGGGTGCGGCTGGCCGCCGCCGCGGCCGCGGCGAAGGCGTCGGTCGCCTGCATCTTGCGGGTGGCGAGGGCCGCGGCGCGCGTCAGGTCGAGGGCGGCGAGCGCCTCGTTCTCCGCGCGCAGCGCCTCGGCCAGGCGCTCTCCGGCGGCGATCACGGCGTCCATCATGGGCGAGTCTCCTGTTCGGGTGGTGTGGGATTCGTGGCTTGCTCCTGCATCCGGAGCATGTGGCGCAGCACCATCTCCTGCAGGCCGATGCCCTGGCCGGCGCGGGCCGCATGGGTGGCGAACGCCTCGACCAGCATGGGGCGCCATTGCGCCTCGGCCGAGCCGCCGCCAAAGGCGGATTTCGACGAATCCACCGTGGCGAAGGCGGGCTGCATGAATTGCGCGAGCACCTGGGCCTCGAAGGCCTGGGCGGCTTGGCGCATGCGCGCGGGCGTCTGGGTGCCACCGCTGGGGGGTAGGGGGCTGAGGGGAGTCATCAGCGAACCTCCAGCTCGGCCTGCAGCGCGCCGGCCGCCTTGATGGCCTGCAGAATGGTGATCAGGTCCCTCGGGCCGACCCCCAGGCTGTTCAGCCCGCGCACCAATTCGCTGAGGGTGACGCCGCCGCGCAGCACGCCCATGCGGCGCTCGGCCTGGTCATCCACCTCGATCTGCGTGCGCGGCACCACGACCGTCTCGCCCTGGCCAAGTGCGTTGGGCTGGCTGACCTGCGGCGTCTCGGTGATGCGGATGGTCAGGTTGCCCTGCGCGATGGCGACGGTGGAGACGCGCACCTGCTCGCCCATGACGATGGTGCCCGAGGCTTCCTCGATGATGACACGGGCCACCTGGTCAGGCGTCACGCGCAGCTGCTCGATCTGCGTGATGAAGCTCATCGGGTCCCGGCCGCCGAGGTTGAGCAGCACCGTCCGAGGGTCCACCGCGCGGGCCACATGGCCGCCGCGGCCATTGATGGCGGCGGCGATGCGTTGCGCCGTGGTGAAGTCCGGGTTGCGTAGCGCAAGGCGGATATGGTCCCGCCCCGCCAGCGTGTAGGGGATGGCCCGCTCGACGATGGCGCCGGAAGAGATCCGCGCCGAGGTCGGAACGCCGCGGGCGATGGAGGCGCCGGCACCCCGCGCGGCGATGGCGCCCGTGGCCACGGCGCCCTGCGCGACCGCATAGACGGCGCCATCGGCCCCGAGCAGCGGCGTCACCAGCAGCGTGCCGCCCGTCAGGTTGGAGGCATCGCCAAGGGAGGAGACGGCCACATCAATGCGGCTGCCCGGCTGCGCGAAGGCAGGCAGGTTCGCCGTCACCATCACGGCGGCGATGTTGCGGGTATCGAGCCGCGCCTCATTGTCGCGGGTGTTGACGCCGAGCCGCTCCAGCATTCCGACCAGGGATTGGCGCGTGAAGATCGCCGTGCGCAGGCGATCGCCGGTGCCGGGAAGGCCGACGACGAGGCCGTAGCCGACAAGCTGGTTGTCGCGCACGCCCTCGACATCGGCGACGTCCTTGATGCGGACGGATTGTGCCGCCGTCAGCGCCGGCCAGAGCAGAAGGCCGAGGCCAAGCACCAGGCTCAGGATCTTCATCAGGCCGAAAGAAATTGCCACCACTGTCCCTGGCACTCCGCGCTGCTGTCGTGACGAGTTCGCCCTGGCACCTATGGGCAACCGCCGTGCCAGACCTGGGGGGCCTGCCGGGGACCTCCCGGTGGCAGGATCTGCCGGGCGAAGGCCAGGGCGACCGTGCGGGACCGGCAGAAAGCGCCGTGATGAGGAAAGGGTGAAGAATGCTGCCACCGATCCGCGGATACCTTCCGTCGACCCGACCGGGCGCTGCCCGGCGCACGGGGGTGGCCCGGTTCCGGTTGCCCGCCGCTGCATCCGAGGCGGAAGCGGCGGCGGGCGTGCCGGCGACCGGGATGCTCGCCTTGCAGGAAGGCTGGAGTCCGGCCGATGCCGATGCCGCCGCGCAGCGCCGCGGACAAGCCCTGCTGCGTGAACTGGAGGGGCTGCAACTCGCCCTGCTAGGTGGCGCGGCGGACCCTGGCCGCCTGTCCCGACTCGCCCTCCTGGCCGAGGGGGAAGCGGGGGCGGACCCCGTCCTGCGCGAGATCCTGGGGGAGATCTCTTTGCGGGCGCGGGTGGAACTCGCCCGCAACGGCAGGTGAAAGCCGGGACAATCTGGTGAAATTGATGGCCCGACATGCACTTGGGCCGAATTCACCCCTTGGCGTGGCGATCGGCTTTCCCTATGGTCCGGACGCTTCGGGAATGCATCTGGCGTCGGGCCGGGCGCGCCACGAGGTGAGGTACAGGCTCATGGTCGTCACTCTCCCGTCCGATTATCGTCCATCAGAAGACGAAGAGTTCATGAATGCCTTGCAGCAGGAGTATTTCCGCCAGAAGTTGCTGCGCTGGCGCCACGAATTGCTCCGCGAGGCGGGTGCGACCCTCAATTCCCTCTCCGCCGGCGGCATCACGGAAGCCGACCTGACCGACCGCGCCAGCGTCGAGACCGACCGGGCGCTGGAACTCCGCACCCGGGACCGCGCCCGCAAGCTGATCAGCAAGATTGATCAGGCGCTCGAGCGGATCACCAACGGTACCTACGGCTATTGCGAAGAGACTTTCGAGCCGATCGGCCTCCGCCGCCTGGAGGCCCGCCCGATCGCCACGCTGTCCATCGAGGCGCAGGAGCGCCACGAGCGGATGGAAAAGGTCCACCGGGACGATTGATCGGCCCGGCGTCTCAGGACGCCGGAGATGCCCTCTCCAGGGCGCGCATCCAATCGGGGGGCGCATCCTGCAGATCCGGCCAGCCTTCCATGCGGGCTGGGGTGACGAGCCCCGCGTCATTTTCCGCCACGCGCCCCACCCGCGTCGCGACGGGCCAGAAGGCCAGTTTCCGATCATCGAGCGGCCTGAGCAGACCCATCAGCGTGGCGTCGTCGGTCGCTGATTCACCAAGCCATGCAGGCCAGTCCTCCGGCTCGAGGAAGGCCGGAATGCGGGGATGGAGTTGCGCCTGCCGCCCGGCAGAGGCGCAGGTGATGACGCTGTAGGTCTTGAGCCAGGTGCCGTCGGGATGCTGCCACCCCTCCCAGAGCCCGGCCGCCGCCATGGGCGCGCCACTGCGCAGCGCCACTGCGAAGGGCTGCTTCGGCGCCGAATCCTGCGCCCATTCGTAGAAGGCATCCATCGGCACGAGGCAGCGGCGCTTGCGGAAAGCGTCACGGAAGCTGGGCTTTTCGAGCAGTGTCTCGCCGCGCGCGTTGATCATGCGCGCGCCGCCCGTCGCATCACGCGACCAGTGCGGCACGAGTCCCCAGCGCAGCACATCGAGATGGCGCGTGCCGGTCTGGGGGTTGCGGCGGAGGACCAGGCCCGGCTGGGTGGGCGCCATGTTCCAGCTGGCCGGGTGGTTCGGCACCGGCGGCGCCGCACCGAAATAGCGGACCAGCCCGGCGGGATCGCGCTGGAGGATGTAGCGGCCGCACATGGCGGCGGTTCAGCGCGCCGTTTGCAGCCATATGTCGGCCGTCTTCTCCAGGCGCTTCGCGGCCTCCTGGCTGCGCGTCACATCCTGCTGCGTGGCGGCGAGGCTCTCGCGATACTTGCCCAGACTGCCCTCCAGGCCCGAAACGGCGCCACCGAGCGCTGTCAAATTTGTCCGGAACTCTGTGAAGGCGAGCTTCTGCTCGGTCAGCGCGTCATCCAGCCGGCGCAAGGCGGCGCGCAGGCGGTCTTCCGGCTTCTGGGGGAAGGCGAGGATGTCGGCCATCGGGGTCTCCACGGTCCAGGTGTTAACAATTTTATAACACCGTCGCGATTTTAAGACAAGCTTTACTGTCACGGCCAGGACAGCCTTGGGTGATCACGGGAACCCCATCGGCAATCCCAGGTTGCGTGCGCCTCAGCCCGTGAAGGGTGCCATCAGGCAGAGGGCCGCGGCGATGGAGAGCACCCAGCGCAGCACGAGGTAATCGCCCGGGACCAAGCCCTGGCCGCGGGCCCATTGCTCCATGCCCGCCGTGCCCAGAATGGCCAGCGCCAGCAGCGGCAGGGCGAAGACGTCGGGCAGCAGCAATGCAACCCAGCCGAGCAGGGCGGGCAGCACGCCCAGCGTCAGCCGCGCCGGGCCATGCGCGGCCTCCTCAACCGGCGCACGCAGCGCGAGACCCCAATGCACGGCTCCGAGGAAGCTCAGGATTACGGCGCCATAGGCGATCAATGCCCCCTCGGCGAGCCCCGACCACGAATCGGGCGCGGCGAAGAAGGCCAGCGCGCAGGCGGCGAAGGGCAGGAGACCCGCGAGGCCGAGCAGCCAGGCGGTGCGGCGAGTCGTTGTGTCCATGGGTGAAGAACTACCGCGCCCGGGACGCGGCGCAAGTGAATCGTGCGCGGCGGCAGTTACAACCGCGGTGCGCTCGCCCTACATGGGGCGAATGGGTGTCAGTTTTGAAATCATTTTCGTCCTTCTCCTCACGCTGCTGAATGGCATCTTCGCCATGAGCGAGCTGGCGGTCGTCTCGTCGCGGAAGGGGCGCCTGCTTGCCATGGAGCGCCAGGGCAGCCGGGGGGCCGCCGCCGCGATCGCCCTCCAGGAGGATCCGCAGCGCTTCCTGCCCACCGTGCAGGTGGGCATCACGCTGGTCGGCATCCTCGCGGGCGTCTTTGGCGGCGCCGCCATCGCGGGGCCCTTCGGCGATTGGCTCGAGACCTATCCCTTCATGGTGAATTTGGGCCATGAGCTGGCCTTCTTCCTGGTCGTCATGACCATCACCTACATGAACCTGATCCTGGGTGAGCTCGTCCCGAAGCAATTGGCGTTGCGCAACCCCGAGCAGGTGGCCTCGACCCTCGCGCTGCCGCTCACCGCGCTGGCGCGCTTCACCGCGCCCTTCATCTGGTTCCTCTCGCGCTCTTCCGCCCTCATCCTGCGCATTTTCGGCGCCTATACGCCGAGTGACCAGAGTGTCACGGAAGAGGAGGTGAAGGCCGTCGTCGCCGAGGGCGTCGAGGCCGGTGCCCTGGTGCATCACGAACGCCAGATGATCGAGCGCGTGCTCCGCCTGGCCGATCGCCCGGTGCGCGCCCTGATGACACCCCGCCCGGAAGTCGCCTGGCTCGACCGCAACGCCGCCCCGGCCGAAATCGCGACTGCGTTGAAGGCCGAGCCCCTGACACGCTTCGTCGTGGCCGATGGCCGGGTGGACAATGTGGTGGGCGTGGTCGCCGCGAAGGATCTGCTGGACCAGGTGCTGGGCGGCGGGCCGCTCGACATCGCGGCCGCACTCCGCCAGCCCATCGTCATGCCGGACAGCCTCTCGGCGCTCGACGCGCTGGAGCGGCTGCGCACCGACAGCCTCGGCATGGCCCTCGTGCTGGACGAGTATGGCAGTTTCGAAGGCGTGGTCACCGCCTCCGACCTGCTGGAGGCGATCGTGGGCGAGTTGGGCCCCGCGCCGGCATCCGAGAAGCCCTCAGCCGTCCAGCGGCATGACGGCTCCTTCCTCCTCGACGGCATGATGGCGCTGGATGAGCTGCGGGACCGGCTGGATGCCTTCGAGTTGCCGCCCCAATCCGGCGCCTATCACACGGTGGGCGGGCTGATGCTTGCCCTCTTGCAGCGTATCCCGCGGGAGGGCGACCGCATCGCCCATGCAGGATGGCGCTTCGAGATCGTGGACATGGACGGCCGCCGCGTGGACAAGGTGCTGGCCCTGCGCGAGGAGACCGCCCCCGTCACCGTGCCGGATTAGCGGGCGAGGCCGCTTTCACTCCGGCTTGATGTCGTGGTCGCGGATCACGGCCCCCCAGCGCTCACGGTCCTGGGTGATCTGCCGGACCATGTCGGCCGGCGTGCCGCCCAGGCGCAGCATCGCGTTCTCCTCGAAGCGGCGCTGCACGTCGGGCGCCATCATCGCGCGGTTCACCTCGGCGTTGATGCGCTGCACCAGGGCCGGCGGCATGCCGCCCGGGCCGGCCACGCCGAACCAGTTGGGAATGACGAAATTGGGCAGCCCATCCTGCGACATCACCGGCAGGTTCGGCAGCAGGGGCGAGGCGGCGGCCGCGCCATAGGCGATGGGCCTGAGCCCGCCGCCGCGGATCTGCGCCAGGTATTCCGGCATATTGCCCCACATCACCTCGACCCGGCCGGCCACGATGTCGAGGATGGCGGGCGCCCCCCCGCGATAGCCCACCTGCTCCAGGCGCGTGTTGGTCAACGACATGAAGAGCGCGCAGGAGAGCTGCTGGCTGGAGCCGGGCCCGACCGTGGCACAGCGCAGGCCACCCGGTCGCTCCTGCGCCATGCGCCGCACATCCTGCCAGGTCTGGATGCCCGAGGCCGGCGAGGCGACCAGGATGTTGTAGACATTGGCGACATTCACGATGGGCGTGATGTCGCGGTCCGTGTCATAGGGCAGGCGTTGCATCTGCGGCAGCACCGCCATCATGCTCATCGAAACGAGCAGCAACGTGTAACCATCGGGCGCGCTGCGGGCCAGTTCGGCCGCCGCGATGGCGCCGCTCGCCCCCGTGCGGTTATCCACCACCACGCGGCGGCCCATCTGTTGGGAGAGCTGCTCGGCCAGCACGCGGCCCAGCAGGTCGGACGTGCCGCCGGGCGAGAAGGCGTTGAGGAAGCGGATATCCCGCGTCGGGTAGTCCTGCGCGGCCGCGGGTGCGGCCAGCGCGAGCAAGAGCAGCAGGATTCGCCGCATCATCATTCCTCCCTTTCTGCGAGACTGATTCACGCCTTTGGCGATACCGCCACAGGCGATCAGGCTCGGACTGGCCTGCCGGTTGCTCCGGCATGGCGCAGTGATGAGCTTGTCAGGCCACGCGGTATTTTTCCAGCACGGAGAGATCCACCTCGATGCCGAGGCCCGGGCCGTCCGGCACGCGGACGATGCCGTTGACCTGCACGATGGGCTCCTTCGCCAGATGGTCACGCAGCGGGTTCGGCGTCTGCTCGAATTCCAGCATGGGCGGCATGGGGCGGAAGGCGGGCGGCGTGTCGGGCAGGGCGGCCAGGAACTGCACGGTGGCGGCCAGCCCGATGGCCGAGCCCCAGGCGTGCGGCACGCATTCCACGCCATGCGCGCTGGCGAGCGCCGCGATCTTCCGGCACTCGCTGATGCCGCCGGCGGCGCAGGCATCGGGCTGGACGATGTCCATCGCTTTCTTCGCGATCACGTCCCGGAAGCCCCAGCGGGTGAAGTCGTTCTCGCCGCCCGCCACCGCGAGGTCGAGCGCGCGGGACACTTCCACATATCCCTCATGATCCTCGGGGCTGATCGGCTCCTCGAACCAGAGGAGATCGAGCTTCTCCATCTCGCGGCCGAGCTTGATGGCCTGGGGCACGGTGAAGCAGTGATTGGCGTCCACGGCGAGTTGCACGCCATCGCCGAGTGCTTCACGCACGGCGGCGATGCGGCGGATGTCGAGCTTGGGGTCACCCAGGCCGATCTTCATCTTCACCGCGCGGAAGCCCTGCTCCTTGTAGTGCAGCGCCTCCTCCACCGCCTCCTCGACCAGGCGGTTCATGTCGATGAAGTAGAGGCCCGTGGCATAGGCCACGAGTTCGGTGCGATGCGCGCCGCCGATCAGCTTGTGGATGGGCTTGTTCACCGCGCGGCCCATCACGTCCCACAGCGCGATATCAATGCCGGAGAGCGCGCAGATCGTCATGCCGGTCAGGCCGTAATCCTTGATCCGGTTGTAGAGGTCTTCCCAGATCACCTCGACATCGAAGGGATCGCGGCCAATGACGCGGGCGCGGTACTGCGTCTCGATGATGGTCTTGTTGACCATGGCCGGACCGTAGCACTCGCCCCAGCCCGTCACGCCCTCATCGGTGCGGATCTCGACCAGGCAGGAGGCACGGGTGGTGTAGAGCCAGCCGCGCGCCGAGGTGAAGGGCTTCTCCACCTTGGATTGCACCACGTGGCAGATGACGTCGGTGACCTTCATGCGGCCGTTCCCCCTGGATTGTTGAGGGGAGGCTAGGCGGCGCGCCCGGGGGCTGCAACCCGCTCACACGCGCAGGGTGAAGACGCCGAGGTTGCTCAGGCTCTGCAGGATGATCATGAGGCCGAGCGCCACCTGGGTGACGCCCAGGACCACGGCGAAGACCTGCAGCGCGGTGCCGGCGTATCTGAGGATCACATGGGCGAAGAGCATCGCCAGCCAGTTCATCGCCAGGATGAGAGCGACCAGCCCCGCGATGGTGAGCTGCGCCGCCGGATCGCCCTCCACCAGCGCCACGAAGATGATCATCGCCGCGATGCCATAGGGTGTGACGATGGTCGGGAAGGCCAGCGGGTTGATGGCCATGGCGAGGTCGGGCTTGGGCGCCTCGCCGCGCGGGGCATCGGCGCGCTTGAACTGCTCCAGCACGGTCTGGAGAGCAACGAGGAAGAGCACGAGGCCCCCCGTCAAAGCCAGCACCTGGAGCGGAATGTTGAAGTTCTGCAGCATGCGCTGGCCGAGCAGCCCGGCCAGGGCCAGCGCCGCGCCCGAGAAGAGGATGGCGCGGGTGGCGAGCCGTCGCCGGAAATGCGCGTCGGCGCCGCGCGTCATCATCACGAAGGGGCCCAGGATCTTCATCGGCCCGATCATCAGGAAGAGCAGGGCGAAGATCTTCTTGGCGGGTACGGCCTGCTGGAAGCCGGAGGCGACCTCCGCCCAGGCCGGGCCCGGCCAGCTGAGGAGGAGGGCAAGGAGAAGCGGCGGCAGGATCATGCTGCCGCCTTGGACCGAAAGCCGGTCCCCGGCAAGCGCCGTGCCCCTCCGTGCAACCCGGCGCACCCCTGCGCATTCGCCCCCGGAGGCCCCGCACGGGTCTCAGGCAGAAGGATCATCCATATGGCAGGGCCAGAGGACATCTCATGGACGCGGCGCGGTTTGGCTGTGGCCGCGGCGGCCACGGGTGCCGTTCCCGGGGCGGCGGGCCAGGCCGCGCCAGTGGCCCCGCCCAGCCTCGCCGGGGTTTCGCTTCGGGTGAACGACACGCAGGTGCGCCTGGAGCTAGACCCGCGCACCACGCTGCTCGATGCCCTGCGCGAGCACCTGCGCCTGACCGGCAGCAAGAAGGGGTGCGACCACGGGCAATGCGGCGCCTGCACGGTCCTGGTCAACGGCCGGCGCATCTATGCCTGCCTCACCCTCGCGGTCATGCATGAGGGGGACACGGTCACCACCATCGAGGGGCTTGGCCAGCCCGATGCCCTGCACCCGATGCAGGCCGCCTTCATCAAGCATGATGGCTACCAGTGCGGCTACTGCACCCCGGGCCAGGTCTGCGCGGCCGTCGCGGCGCTGGAGGAAATCGCAGCAGGCGTGCCGAGCCATGTGACGGCCAACCTGCTGCAACCGCCGCAGATCACGCCCGACGAAATCCGCGAGCGGATGAGCGGCAACATCTGCCGCTGTGGTGCCTATGCGAACATCCTGGACGCGATCAACGACGTCGCAGGGAGTGCGGCATGAAGCCCTTCACCTATGAGCGGGCGACGTCCGCGGCCGCCGCTGCAGCCACAGCCGCCGGCAACGCCGGCGCAAGGTTCGTCGCTGGCGGAACCAATCTGCTCGACCTCATGAAGCTGCAGATCGAGGCACCGGCACGGCTGATTGACGTGAACGGCCTCGACCTCGCTCGCATCGAGCCGACCGCGGAGGGTGGGGTGCGGATCGGCGCGCTGGTGACCAATGCCGATCTCGCTGCCGATGGGCGGATCCGGCGCGATTATCCCGTGCTTGCCCGCGCCCTGCTGGCCGGCGCCACGGCGCAGCTTCGCAACAAGGCAACAACGGGCGGCAACCTGCTGCAACGCACGCGATGCCCCTATTTCTACGACACCGCCCAGCCCTGCAACAAACGCGCCCCCGGCAGCGGCTGCGCGGCCATTGGCGGCGTCACGCGGCAATTGGCAGTGATCGGCGGCAGTGAGGCCTGCATCGCGACCCACCCTTCGGATATGGCGGTGGCGATGCGCGTGCTCGACGCCGAGGTGGAGACGTTGCGGCCGGACGGTGCGGCACGCCGCATTCCCATGGCGGAGTTTCATCGCTTGCCGGGCGAGACCCCGCACATCGAAACCGCGCTGGCGCCGGGTGAGATCATCACGGCCGTGCTGCTGCCGCCACCGGCCGGCGGCACGCAGATCTACCGCAAGGTGCGCGACCGCGCCTCCTATGCCTTCGCGCTCGTCTCGGTGGCCGCGATCGTGCAGCGGGACGGCACGGGCCGCGTGGCGCTCGGCGGTGTCGCGCACCGGCCTTGGCGGGTCGAGGCGGCGGAGGCGCTGCTGCCGCAGGGCGCGGCCCTGACCATGGCGGCCATCCTGGAGGGTGCCAGGCCCAGTGCCGACAATGCCTTCAAGATCCGGCTGGCGGAACGCACCCTCGCCGCCGTCCTCGCCGAAGCGAAGGGCTGAGACCATGAAGTTCGAGACCCCCGCCGAGACCAATCCGATTGACCGCCTGGCCTTCATCGGCCAGCCGATGGACCGCATTGACGGCAAGCTCAAGACAACAGGCTTCGCGCCTTATGCCTATGAGCGTCACGACGTGGCGCCGAACCAGGCTTACGGACAGATCCTGGGTGCTGGGATTGGCAAGGGGCGGGTCGTCGCGATGGATGCGGCCGCCGCGCGCGCGGCGCCAGGCGTGCTCGCCGTGGTCACGACGCTCGACATGCCGCGCCTGCCCAAGGGCAAGAAGAACACCGCCTTTCTCTTCGGCGGCGCGGAGATCCAGCACTACCACCAGGCCATCGCCGTGGTGGTGGCGGAGCGCTTCGAGCAGGCGCGGGACGCGGCCGAGATGATCCGCGTGGAATATGCCCGCGAGGAGGGGCGCTTCGACCTGGCGGCCGAAGCGCCGCACGCGGAACTGGCCGCGGCGGATAGCGAGGGCAGCGGCGCCCCGCAGGAGGAGCGGCTGGGCGATTTCGAGGCCGCCTTCGCCGCGGCACCCGTCCAGCTCGACGCGACCTACACCACGCCCGATGAAAGCCACGCGATGATGGAGCCGCACGCTTCCATCGCCGCCTGGGAGGGCGGGAAGCTCACGCTCTGGACCTCCACCCAGATGGTCGAATGGCAGAAGCAGGACATCGCCACCACGGTCGGCCTGGCGGCTAAGGATGTGCGGGTGGATTCGCCCTATATCGGCGGCGGCTTCGGCGGAAAGCTGTTCCTGCGGGTTGATGCAGTGCTGGCGGCGCTGGGCGCGCGCGCGGCGGGCCGTCCGGTCAAGCTGGCACTGCCGCGGCCGCTCATCGCCAACAACACCACCCATCGGCCGGCGACGATCCAGCGCATTCGCCTGGGTGCCGGCACGGATGGGCGCCTGACCGCCATCGCGCATGAAAGCCTCTCGGGCGACCTGCCGGAGGGCCAGCCGGAAACGGCGGTGGCGCAGACCCGGCTGCTCTATGCCGGCGTCAACCGGCTCGTCTCCCTGCGCCTCGCCGAGCTCGACCTTCCGGAGGGCAATTCCATGCGCGCCCCGGGTGAGGCGCCGGGGATGATGGCGCTGGAGGTGGCGATGGACGAAATGGCGGAGCGCCTGGGCATGGACCCGGTGGAGTTCCGCATCGCAAACGACACCCAGACCGACCCCGAGGACCCGGCGCGCCCCTTTTCGCAGCGGCATCTCGTGCAGTGCCTGCGCCTTGGGGCCGAGCGCTTCGGCTGGGACCGCCGCAGCGCCACGCCGGGACAGCGGCGCGAAGGTCGCTGGCTGCTGGGCCTGGGCATGGCGGTGGGCTTCCGCAACAACCTCGTCATGCCCTCGGCCGCGCGCGTGCGGCTGGACGAGCGCGGCCGCGTTACGGTCGAGACCGACATGACGGATATCGGCACCGGCAGCTACACCATCATCGCGCAGACCGCGGCCGAGATGCTGGGCGTGCCGCTGGATCAGGTGGACGTCCGGCTGGGCGATTCCAGCTTTCCCGTCTCCGCCGGATCGGGCGGGCAATGGGGCGGCAACAGCGCGACCGCCGGCGTCTATGCCGCCTGCGTGAAGCTGCGGGAGGCGGTCGCCCAGCGCCTCGGCTTCAATTCGGCGGAGGCGGAATTTGTGGGGGGCGAGGTGCGCGCGGGCCGGCGCAGCGCCGCCCTGCGCGATGCGGCAGGGCCCGATGGCCTGACGGCGGAAGATCAGATCACCTACGGCGACCTCGCCAAGCGCTACCAGCAATCCACCTTTGCCGGGCATTTCGTGGAAGTGGCGGTGGATGTGGCCACGGGCGAGACCCGGGTGCGGCGGATGCTGGCCGTCTGCGCCGCCGGCCGCATCCTCAACCCCAAGACGGCGCGCAGCCAGGTGATCGGCGCCATGACCATGGGCCTCGGCGCCGCCTTGATGGAGGAGCTTTCGGTGGACCACCGCCACGGCTTCTTCGTGAACCATGATCTCGCGGGGTATGAGGTGCCGGTCCATGCCGACATACCGCGCCAGGAGGTGATCTTCCTGGACGAGGTGGACCCGATCTCCTCGCCGATGAAGGCGAAGGGCGTGGGGGAGCTCGGGCTGTGCGGCGTCGGTGCCGCCATCGCCAATGCGATCCACAACGCGACCGGCGCGCGGGTGCGCGACTATCCGATCCGGCTCGACAAGCTGCTGCCGCATCTGCCCAGTCTGGAATGACCTGGCGCGGTCAGCGCCGCGGCCCCCAGCTGCTCAATGCCGCGTGGTTCAGGAAAAACTCGTCACGCGGGAACATGTCGGTCAGGGGTGGGTCCACGCGCGGCGTTTCAGGCGTCCAGACCGAAACCTCGCCATCCACGAGCCTGGTGAGGTCGGTCGCGTCCGGATTGCCGCGGCGGGCGAAATCCACCACCTCCGGCCTGCGAAGCATTGCGAGCAGTGCCGAATGGTCCAGCGGGATCGGGCGGTCACTGCCGATCATCACATTCACCGGCCGCAGCAGGACGGCATGCGGGAAGGCGGCGGCGAAGGTGTCCACCACGCGCCAGGTGGGGGCCCATTGCACATAGAGCCCGCCGGGCGCCAGGCGGCCGCGCACCTGCTCCAGGAATTCAGCGCTGTAGAGCAGGCCGGAATGCGAGGATTGCGGGCGGATCGCATCGGCCTCGATCACGTCATACAGCCCCGTGCCGCGCGTCAGCGCCCGCCGGCCATCGCCGTATTCCAGGCGGACGCGGTGGTCGGCCATGAGCGCCGCCACGCCGGATTGTGGGCGCTCCCGGGCGATTTCCTCCAGCGCGTCCAGCACCGGCTTGATCAGCTCGATCGCGCGGATTTCGCGCGTCGCGGGGTTCACGGTCGCCCCATAGGGCGTGCCGCCCGAGCCCACGCCGATCGCCAGCACGCGCTGCGGATCGGGGTGGATCAGCGGGCCCAGCATGCCCAGCAGGATGTGCGTGTCGAGGAAGGGGACGAACCCCTGGCCATGGCCCATGATGAAGAAGCGGCCGGGGGCCCGGCCCTCGCCCTCGCCACGCTCGCGCCAGAAGGCAATGCCCGAGCGGTCCTCGCCCCAGGCGGATTCCACCTGGGGCGGCAGGCCATGCATGCGCGACCAGAATTCCTGGTTGCTCGGCACCGCGATCGCGATGAGCGCGGTGAGGCCCGCGAGCGCCAGCGTCGCGGGGCGGGAGGCCCGCGCCTTCATCACCCAGAAGCCCAGCAGGGCCAGGGAGAGAATGGCCAGGAGCAGCAGCGTCCCCATGGTGCCGAACAGGTGGAAGGTCAGCAGCCCCGTCGCGATCGAGCCCGCCGCATTGCCCAGGATATTGGCGAGTTGCACCCAGCCGACACGCGCGCCCACGCTGGCCAGATCCTGCTGCACCGCCCGCTGCACGAAGGGGAAGGTCATGCCGATGATGAAGGAAGGGGGCGCCACGACCGCCACGATGATGCCGGTCGAGATCGCGATCTCGCGCGGGCCGAAGCGGTCGAAATCCACCGCCATGACATCCTTGAGGGGCGCCACGCCCATCATCCACCAAAGCAGGCCGAGCAGCGCCACGCCCAGCACGAAGCCCGCCCCCTGGGTCAGGAAGAAGGCCGGGCGCGGGTCGGGCATGTTGCGGACCATGCGTGAGGCGAGCGACATGCCTAGGCCGTCCGCCAGCAGGAAGACGCCGAGGACGGTCGGGAACAGATAGGCGTGGTACTGCCCGACCTGGCCCAGCATCCGGACCCAGATGATCTCCAGCGCGACGATCACGTAGCCCGAGAGGAAAACGAGCAGGCACCAGAGGGCCAGGCCGCCGAAGGGCTCGGCGGGTACCGCAGTGCGGCGCTCGGGCGGCGGCGGCACCTCGCGCGAGAGGGAGGGCAGGAGGGTCAGCGCCAGCACCGCTGCGACCAGGTCGAGCCCTGCCGCGAAGACCAGGGCCGCGACGAAGCCGAGGCTGCCCACGATGAACCAGCCGCCGATCAGCGCGCCCAGCCCCGCCCCCAGCGTGTTCAGGCTGTAGAGCGTGCCGATGCGCGTGGCCACGCTCGCCAGGTCCGTCGCCACGGCACGCGCCAGGAAGGGGAGGGAGGCGCCCATCAGCGTGGTCGGGATCACGAGGCCGGCGAAGCACAGGGCAAAGATCGCCGCCGGCTGCTCCACGGTCTCGGAGAGGCCCATGGCGATCAGGTCATAGAGGAAGAACTTAGAGAGCAGGGCGCAGAGCGCGACCCCCGCCTCGCAAAGCGCGAATGCCAGCAGCGCCCGGTGCGGCGAGAGCCGGTCCGCCAGCTTCGCGCCGATGATGGAGCCGAGGCCGAGCCCGGCCAGGAAGGCGCCGACGACCAGCGCGGCCGAGACCGTGTCCGACCCCGCGAAGACGCCCAGCATGCGTTGCCAGATGATCTGGCAGAGCAGGGCGGCGAAGCCCGAACAGAAGAAGGCGACCATCAGCCGTGTCATCGGCAGGCGAAGCTCCAGGAATGATCCGCACCTGCCCCCGGCAGGCGGCGGGAATATGGCGGGTTCATGTCGCTCCTGCCATCCCAGGGCCAATTGACCGCCGGCGCGCGAGGGTTTCCCATGCGTCCAACAGCAAGAGGGAGAGACGAACATGCGCGCCTGGGCCATCACCGAGCTGGGCAAGCCACTCCAGGAGATCGAGCTGCCCACCCCCGAGCCGCAGGGCGACGAGGTGCTGCTCGAAGTCACGCATGCCGGCGTCTGCCATTCCGACCTCCACATCTGGGAGGGCGAGTATGACCTTGGCACGCGGGGCAAGCTGCGCATGGCCGATCGCGGCCTGAAGCTGCCGCTGGCGCCGGGGCATGAGATCGTCGGCCGGGTCGTGAAATGGGGGCCGGGGGCGAAGGGGAAGGGGCTGAAGAAGGGGCAGATCCGGCTCGTCTTTCCCTGGGTCGGCTGCGGCAACTGCGCGCGCTGCAAGGCCGATGAGGAGAACCTTTGCGCGGTGAAGCCCCAGGCGCTCGGCGTCTACCAGAATGGCGGCTACGCGACCCATGTGCTGGCAACGCATTGGAAGCACCTGGTGCCGATCGATGGCCTCGATCCCGCGCTGGCCGCCACCTATGCGTGCTCGGGCGTCACGGTCTATTCGGCGATCCGCAAGCTGGCGCCCATCGGCAAGACGGACCCGATCGTCATCATCGGTGCGGGCGGGCTTGGGCTGAACGCGATCGCCATCCTCAAGGCCATGGGCCACAAGCGCATCTGCGCCGTGGATGTGGATGACGCGAAGCTCGAGGCCGCAAAGGCGCAGGGGGCGACCGAGACGGTGCTGGCGGGCGGCGACACGGCGCAGCACATCGTGAAGGCCTGCGGCGGCCCGGTGCTGGGCATCATTGATCTGGTGAACGGCAACAAGACCGCCATGGCCGCCTTCGATGCGCTGGCCAAGGGCGGCAAGCTCATCCAGGTGGGGCTCTTCGGGGGTGAGATGCGGGTGCCGCTGCCCCTCATGCCGATCAAGGCGCTGACCATCCAGGGCAGCTATGTGGGCAGCCTGAAGGAGCTGAAGGCGCTGGTGGCGCTGGCCCAGAAGGGCAAGGTGCCGGGCATCCCGATCACGCTGGAGAAGCAGGAGAACGCGAATGCCGCGCTGATGCGCCTGCGTGACGGCAAGGTCACCGGCCGCACCATCCTGGTGGCGTCGTGACAACCCGCCGCGGCCTGCTCGCCGCGCCCGCGCTGCTGCCGGGCGCGGCGCTCGCCCAAGGCACACAAGCCACCCGGCCGGTGACCATCACCGTGCCCTTCCCGCCAGGCGGCTCGACCGACGTCACTGCGCGAATCCTGGGCGAGCGCATGGCGGGCCCCTTGGGCCTGCCCGTGCAGGTGGAAAACCGGCCCGGCGCGGCCACCGTGATCGGTGCCGAATACGTGGCCCGCTCGGCCGCCGATGGGCATACGGTGCTGATCGCCTCGGGCTCCACGCTGACCATCAACCCGCATATCGTCCGCAACATCCCCTATCGGGACGTGGATTTCGCCCCGGTCACGCTGATCTCGACCCTGCCCTTCGCCATCGTGGCCAGGCCCGACGGGCCCGCGAGCCTGGAGGCACTGATGGAACGCGCCCGCGTCAATCCGGGCAGCATCACCTATGGCACCAATGGCCCGTCGAGCTTCAACAACATCGCGATGCTGCTGGTGAACGAGGCCTTCGGCGTCCGCATGCAGGACGTCACCTATCGCGGTGATGCCGCGCAGGTGGCCGATTTCCTGGGCGGGCGGCTCGACCTGCTGATGGTGGGCGGCAGCACCGGCCTTGCGCAGCATCGCGCGGGCTCGGGGCGCATCCTGGCCTGGACCGGAGATCGGCGGATGCCAGGCAATGAGGAGGTGCCGCTGGTGGCGGATTTCCGGCCCGGCACCGTCGCGCAGACCTATTTCGCGCTGCTGGTCCCGGCCCGCACGCCATCCGCCATGATCCAGCGCTTGAACACAGCCGCGGTCCAGGCCATCCGCACCGATGACTTCCGGACGCGCCTGCTGGCCGAGGGCAGCTTCGCCATCGGCAGCACGCCGGAGGAATGCGCGGCCTTCATGCGCGTGGAGGGTGAGCGCTGGGGCGCCTTGCTCCGGCGGATGAACATCACCGGCTGAGACGGGCCTTCAGCCAAATGCCCGCGGCTTCGACCGCGCGGTCCGCGGCGCCGACGCGGCCCAGCGCGCGCAGGAAGCCGTGCACCGTGCCGGCGAAGATCTGCGTCTCCAGGGGGATGCCCGCCGCGCGGAGCTTCTCGGCGAAGGCCAGGTTTTCGGCGCAAAGCACGTCCAGCTCCGCGATGTGCAGCAGCGTCGGCGGCAATACCGAGAGGTCGCCCCGCATGGGCGAGGCAAAGGCCGAGGCGCGGGCGACGAGGTCCGGGCAATAGGCGTCCCAGTAGAAACGCATCTTGGCGAGCGTCAGCCCATAGCCATCGGCGAATTCCTGGTAGCTCGCCGTGTCCAGCCGATGGTCGAAGACGCCGTAGTTCAGCAGCAGCCCGGCGAGCGGGATGGGCGCGGCCTGCTCGGCGTTCAGCAGGGCGAGGCCGGTCGCGAGATTGGCGCCCGCGCTGTCGCCGCCCAGGATGATGCGGGAGGGGTCGAGGCCCAGCTCCGCACCGCGCGTGGCAACATGGCGCAGCACGGCGTGGCATTCCTCGATGGCCTGAGGGAAGATCGCCTCCGGGCTCAGCGCATAATCGGGGCCAAGCACGGCGCAGCCGCTGGCGGCGGCATAGCTGCGCATCAGACGGTCATGGGTATCAATGCTGCCCCAGACCCAGCCGCCGCCGTGCATGTAGATCAGCACCGGCAGGTTCGGGTCGTTGCTCGGGCGGTGAAGCCGCACCTGCATGCGGCGGCCGCGGATGGGGAGCAGCAGGTCCCGGCTTTCCGCCATGACGGGGCCGCCCTCGCTGAGCGGCACCTGCGGCCCGTCATTGATCTGGCGCGGTTCGTCGAAGGGGGCGCTGCGCGGTGGGTTGGGCAGGAGGATGGGCGGATAGCCGGCCATCTGCGTCGCCATATAGGCGGTGAACGCCGCCATCTCGGGGTCCATGCGGGGATCGTCGGCCATTCTCTTCGCTTTCTCTGGGTGGTTCAGGCGTCGGCGGCGTGGCGCGCCAGTGCCGCCACGTCCCATTCGAGACCGAGGCCCGGGCGGTCCGGCGGGATGGCGTTCCCCGCCTCGATCCTGAGCGGCTCGCGCAGCAGCGCGCCCGCGATGTCCAGGTGCTCCAGGTAGTGCCGGAGCGGGCAGACGCTGAGCAGATGGGCGCTCGCCTCGATGAAGATGTGGGAGGAGAGCGGCACGCGGTGTGCTGCGGCCAGCGCCATGCCGCGGAGGAAGCCGGTGGCGCCGCCCATCTTCATCACGTCGGGCATGCAGAGGTCAGTGGCCTTGGCCTCCAGGCTGCGCGCCATTCCCGTCACACCCCACCAGTTCTCGCCGCCCTGCACGGGCATTTCGAGCTGGGCCGAGAGCCAGGCGAGACCGGCATCATCGGTCACGTGCAGCGGCTCTTCCATCCAGCGGACGCCCTCGGCCTGCAAGGCGAGGCCGCGGCGCAGCGCCTCGGGCCGGTCGAGCCCCTGGTTGTAGTCCACGAGGATCTCGACCTCCGGCCCCACCGCGTCGCGCAGGGCGCGGACCGTCTCGATGTCGCCCGCGATGGTGGGGGCGCCCAGCTTGCACTTCACGGCGCGGAAGCCATGGGTGGCCACGGCCCGCCCGCCTTCCTCCGCCAGCATGGCTGGCCCCCAGCCGCGCAGGCTGCCATAGGCCGGAATGGGCGAGAGATCGCCGCCCCAAAGGCGCGCGAGCGGCAGGCCCGCGCTCTTCGCCAGCGCATCCCAAAGCGCCATGTCGAGCACCGAGATCGCCATCATCACCAGCCCCTCGGCGCCCAGCAGCCGGTTGGCGTTCAGCATCTCGTCCCAGAGCTTTTGCGGCGCCACCTCGCGCCCCACCAGCCCCGCACCCAGGTTGCGCGTCAGCGCGGCGAGCGGCCCCAGTGCGGCCGGCGCATAGGCGAAGGCATAGGCGGTGCCGAGGGGGCCTTCCCGCGTCTGCACCTCGGCGATGACCAGCGGCGCGCGCGGGATGACGTTGAGGCTGTTGCGCAGCGGCGGGTCCATGGGCGCGTCCACCGCGCGGATGGTGATGGACTGGATGGTGAGCGTGGTCATGGCGTGTCCCCTTCGAGCAGGGCGAATGTCAGCTCGTGCTTGTTGTGCGCGGAATGGAACAGCCGCGCACCCGGAATGGCCGCGAATTGCGCCGCCGCCGCATGGTCCGTCTCGCCCTGGAACTTCACGGAGCAGACCATGTTGCGCGCGAAGCCCTGCCAGCGGGTGACGAGGGCGAGAAGCCGCGCGGGGTAGCAGATGACGTCGCTGAACAGCCAATCCACGGGCTCAGGTGGCAGGGCGAAGGCGCTCTCCTGCCGCCAGGTCACGTTGGGCATGGCCATGACGCGATCCTCCAGCGGGGCCTTGTCCACCGCGGTGACGGTGGCACCGAGCTGCGCCAGCGCCCAGCTCCAGCCGCCGGGCGAGGCCCCGAGGTCCAGGCAGGTCTCGCCCGGGCCGGGGTGGCGGCCGAGCCGCGTCAGCCCCTCCCAGAGCTTGAGATAGGCGCGCGACGGCGGGCCCTCGCGATCCTCCACGAAGCGCGGCGAGCCGCCGGGGAAAGGCGAGGATTTGGTGGGGGAGGCCAGGATCATCTCCTGCGTCAGCAGCGTCCAGCCACCCAGATGCCCGGTGGGCGCTGGCTCGGGGAAGGCCAGGGGGCGGGCCTTCACCGGGGGCAGGCGCTCCTCGATCAGCGCGGCGCGGCGGTGGTGCAGGGCGGGGACAAGGGACCAGTTGCGCTGGATGGCGCGCAGCCCATCGGCTGCAAGCTTCACGGAAGGGGCCGGGATCTCGCGCGGGTCATCCCAGACATCCAGCGCCCAGGCGGCGGGCGCGGGCGGGTCGGGTGAGAGGGCAAGGCGGCCATGCCAGGCGGTGACGCTGCGGCCGGAGAGTTCCAACTCCTCGGCCAAAGGGCGCTCCAGCCCCTCATCGGCCAAATAGGCCGAGCGGATCATCGCCGCCACGCAAGGACGGCGAGCAGCAGCCAGCCGGCGATCATGGTCATGCCGCCGAGGGGAGCCACGGGTCCCAGCGAGACGTCGAAGAAGGCGCGGATCAGCACCGCGCCGCTGAACAAGGTGAGGCCCGCGAGCAGCACAGCGGCCACCAGGCCGCCGCGCCCCCAAAGGCCGAGGCCGATGAAGGACGGCGCGTGCCAGCCCAGCAGCATCGCGACACTTTGCACCATCGCCCGCGAATCGAGGGCGACATGGGCGGCGATGGCGGCGAGACCCACGGCGAGCGCGCCACAAACCCCCGCGGCACTGAACCAGAAACGTTGCATGGCGCGAGGTTAGGCCGGCTTGCGCCCACCCACCAGCGGCGCGGTCACTGCCGCCAGCAGCAGGCCGGCCACCCACCAGTATTGCCAGGTGCCATAGCTGAGCATGGCAATGACGAGGCCGGCGGCGAAGGCGCCGCAGGCGGCGGGGCTGCGGCAGGTGAGAGCGGCCAGCGCCAGCAGGAGCGCCATCAGCGCGGCACCGATGGCGCCCAGCTCCAGCCAGACCTGCAAAGCGAGATTGTGCGGATGCAGCGGCAGCATTTGCTGGTGGATGAACCAATGGTGCGCGTTATGCGCCGTCAGTCCGAAGGCGCTGCGCGTCTCCTGCGATGTGCGTTCCGTGCCGCCGGGAATGGCGCGGCTGCTGTCCATGCCCCAGCCCAGCACCGGCCGCTCGGCGATGCGCTCGGCGGTAAAGTCCCAGATCAGCAGGCGATGTGCGGCGGAGAAAGGCACGCCGCTGACGTCGCGCGGCAGCGCGGCGCCCAGCATCCAGGGCAAGCCAAGCAGAAGAACAGCCGCCACCCCCGCGAGGCTGAGCCGCGTGGCGCGTGGCGCAAAGCTGGCGGCCAGCCCGATCGCCAGGCCCGCGATCACCGCAATCTTCGCACTGTCGCCCGGCAGCAGCAGCGCGACGACGGCGCCGGAGACGCCCAGGGCGAGACGCGGCCAGCGCGGCAGGCTGGGCGCGAAGACGGCGAGCGGCAGCAGCAGCGCGATGACCGAGGCCGCGTTCTTCAAGCCGAAGGAGAGCGTCAACGGCACCTCGCGGATGCCGCGCACCGCAGCGCGGAGCGCATGGCCACTCAGATCATCGAAGAGCGCCGCCCCGATGCCGAGCGCCAGCCCGATCGCCACAGCGCGGGGAATGAGGGGCGCGGACGGCACGCCGCGTAGCGCATCAGCCGCCAGAACGGCCAGCGCCAGGGTGAAGCCAAGGCGCAGCACGCCATCCGCCACACGCCCGGCCTCCGGCGCCCAGAGGATGGAGAGCGCCGCCCAGCCAAGCAACGCCACCGCCGGCCAGACTAGCAAAGGCGGCGCCGAAGGGCGCCAGCCCGCACGCCAGCCCGCCAGGATCACGCCGCCAAAGGCCAGCAGCGTGATCGGCGCGAGCGTGCGGTTCTGCAGCACCACGATGAAGGGTGTGACCGCCAGCGCCACTGCCAGCGGCCAAAGACGCGCGCTCAAACCGGGGCGAGGCTTTCGCGGCGGATCTGCACCGTCAGGTCATCCAGCGCACGACCGAAGCGGTCCAGCATGTCATTCACCTCCTCCGCCGTGATGATCAGCGGCGGCGAGAAGGCGATGCCGTCGCCAGGCAGGGCGCGCATGATCAGGCCATGCCCCTCGGCGATCGTCACCAGGCGCGGGGCGATCTTCACCGCCGGGTCGAAATTCGCGCGGGTTTCCTTGTTGGAGACGAACTCGACGGCGCCGATCAGGCCCACGCCGCGGATCTCGCCCACCAGCGGATGGTCGGCGAAGCGGCTGCGCAGCCCGTCCTGCAGGCTCGGCGCAACCTTCCGGACATGGCCCACCAGGTCCATCTCGTCATAGATCTTCAGCGTCTCGACCGCGACGGCGGCCGGCACCGGGTGGCCCGAATAGGTGTAGCCATGGCCGAACGTGCCCAGGCCCGCCGAGCCATCGGCCAGGCCCTGGAAGACACGGTCATTCACCATGACGGCCGAAATCGGCAGGAAGCTGCTGCTCAGCGCCTTGGCGCAGGTCAGGATGTCCGGCTCCATGTTGAAGGTCTGGCAGCCCCAGTAGCTGCCGGTGCGGCCGAAGCCGCAGATCACCTCATCCGCCACGAACAGCACGTCATGCCGGCGCAGCACCGCCTGGATCTTCTCGAAATAGCCGGCGGAAGGGACGATCACGCCGCCCGCACCCATGATCGGCTCGGCGAAGAAGGCGGCGACCGTCTCCGGGCCTTCCCGGACGATCATCTCCTCCAACTCATTCGCGAGGCGCGTGGTGAACTGGTCCTCACTCTCGCCGGGCAGCGCGCAGTGGTAGTAGTGCGGCGTGCCCGCATGCAGGATGCCCGCGATCGGCAGGTCGAAGAGCTTGTGGTTGTAGGGCAGGCCGGTCAGCGAGGCCGAGGCCACCGTCACGCCGTGATAGCCCTTGATGCGCGAGATGATCTTCTTCTTCTCGGGCCGGCCGATGGCGTTGTTGAAGTACCAGATCATCTTGACCGCGGTGTCATTCGCCTCGGAGCCCGAGTTGCAGAAGAACACCTTGCTCATCGGCACCGGCGCGCGTTCGATCAGCATCTCGGCGAGGTCGATCGCCGGTTCGTGGCTGCGGCCGGTGAAGGAATGGTAGAAGGGCAGCTGGCGCATCTGCTTCAGGGCCGCCTGCACCAGTCGCTCATTGTCGAAGCCGAGCGAGGCGCACCAGAGGCCGGCCACCGTCTCGATATAGGCATTGCCCTGCTCGTCGAAGACGCGCACGCCCTCGCCGCGGGTGATGACCAGCGGCCCGTTCTTTTGATGCGCGCGTGCATCCGTGTAGGGGTGCATGAGGTTCGCGATGTCGCGGGCGGCGTTGGAATTGCGCGGCGGGGTCATGGAAGCATCCTTTGAGCTTCGGGCCAGTCTATCCTTCCCGGCGCTTCGCGGAAGGGGAGAAAGGGGGCAATATCCACGACATGACCGAGATCAAGCCACACGCCGCCCATTGGGGCTTCTTCGACGCCGTGACCGAGGGCGGGCGCCTGGTCGGTGTGCGCCCCTTCGCGCTGGACCCGGTGCCGGCATCCCTGATCGATTCGATGCCGGCGACCGTGCACAGCGCCGCCCGGGTGGACCAGCCCTATATCCGCAAGGGCTGGCTGGAAGGCCGCCGCGCGGGCCATGCGCGCGGGGGGGACCCCTTCGTACCCGTCAGCTGGGACCGCGTGACCCGCCTGCTCGCCGAAGAGACCGCCCGGACCCGCGCCGAGCATGGCGATGCCGCGATCTATGGTGGTTCCTATGGCTGGTCCTCGGCCGGGCGCTTCCATCACGCGAAGAGCCAGTTGCAGCGCTATCTCGGCCTGGGTGGCGGCTATACCACCTCCATCAACGCCTATTCCTACGCGACGGCCCAGGCACTGATCCCCCATGTGGTCGGCACCAATGAGGTGGTGCTGGGCCGGATGACGGATTGGGCCGCCATCGCGCAGCACGCGAAGCTGATGCTCTGCTTCGGCGGGCTCGCCGCCAAGAACGGCTATGTGACTTCGGGCGGGGCCGCCATGACCTATGGCCCCAACATGCGCGCGGCGCGTGCGGCGGGGCTGCGCTTCGTGAACATCTCGCCCTATCGCGGCGACACCGAGGAGGCGCTGGCCGCCGAATGGGTGCCGATCCGCCCCGGCACGGATGCCGCGATGATCCTGGCCATGATCCAGCACATCGTCTCGCTGGGGCGGGAGGATAGGGGCTTCCTCGCCACGCATTGCGTGGGTTGGGACAAGCTCGCGCCGACGCTGGCGGACAAGACGCCCGAATGGGCGGAGGGCATCACGGGCGTTCCCGCCGCCACCATCCGCGACCTCGCCGGGCAATGCCTCGCCGCCCCCACCATGCTGACCGCCGCCTGGTCCCTCCAGCGCGCCGATTACGGTGAGCAGCCCTATTGGGCGCTGATCGCGCTGGCGGCGGCCCTCGGCAATATCGGCAAGCCGGGGCAGGGGGTGGCCTTCGGCTACGGCTCCTCTGGCGGCATCGGCAATCCCCGGCGGGAGATGCCCGGCATCTCGCTGCCCGCGACCCGCAACCCCGTCTCGCACTTCATCCCGGTCGGCCGCGTCACGGAGCTGCTGGAGCGGCCGGGCGGCACGCTGCACTATAATGGCCTCGAATTGCCGCTGCCCGATATCCGCATGGTCTGGTGGGCTGGCGGCAATCCCTTCCACCACCACCAGGACCTGAACCGCTTGCTGCGCGCCTGGTCACGCCCCGAGACCATCGTGGTGCAGGAGCCCTGGTGGACCGCACTCGCCCGCCATGCCGACATCGTGCTGCCGGCCACCACCACGCTCGAGCGCAACGACATCGCGCATTCCTCGCGCGACCGGTTCGTGCGGGCCATGCACCAGGCCATCCCGCCACAGGGCCTGGCCCGCCACGACCATGACATCCTGGCCGACCTGGCCGACGCGCAAGGCTTCCGCGCCCGCTTCACCGAACAGCGCGACGAGGGCGCATGGCTGCGCTTCCTCTATGACAAGTGGCGCACCGCCTGCGCCCGCCAGGGCTTCGCCGCACCGGATTTCGACGCTTTCTGGGCGGAGGGGCATGTGGAAATGCCGCCCATCGAGGCGCATGAGGCCTTCACCCAATTCAGCGACTTCGCGGCCGACCCCGAGGCGAGCCCGCTGGACACGCCCTCCGGCAAGGTCGAGCTGTTCTCGGAGACCATCGCGGGCTTCAACCGCGCCGATTGCCCGGGCCGTCCCACCTGGCTCACGCCGCGGGAGTGGCTGGGCGCGGCGGCGGCGGACGAACTGCACCTGCTCAGCCAGCAGCCGCCCACGCGCCTGCACTCCCAGCTCGACCCCGGGCCGATCGCGGCGGCCGACAAGATCCAAGGGCGAGAGCCCATCCGCATGCACCCGGAGGATGCCGCGGCGCGGGGCCTGGCGGGCGGCGAGGTGGTGCGCGTGTTCAATGCGCGCGGCGCCTGCCTCGCGGGCGTGCGGCTCGACGCCAACCTCACCCGCGGCGTCGCCTTGCTGGCGACCGGCGCCTGGTTCGACCCGCTGGAACCCGGCGTGCCCGGCAGCCTCTGCGTGCATGGCAATCCGAATGTGCTCACCGCCGACATCGGCACGTCCAGCCTCACGCAGGGGCCTTCCGCGCAATCCTGTCTGGTGCGCGTGGAACCCTGGACTGGCCCGCTGCCGCCCGTGCGTTCTTTCCATCCTCCCGTGATCGAGGAGATGCCCGCATGATCCGCCGCCGCGCCCTCCTGGCCACGCCCATGCTGTTGCCCGCGGCGGCGGCCACCGCACAGACGGCGCCGCCCGTGAAGCAGGATGACACGGTGGGCGCCGGGCTGCGCCGTGGCGTGCTGATCCGCTGGGGCGACCGCGTGACCTTCGACGCACCGCCCTTCGATCCGAGCACTGTGGACGCGGACGGCGCCTCGGCCCAGTTCGGCTGGGATGCGCGCATCGCGGCGCAGGTCGTCCCGCCCATGGCGGCCGATGGCGTAACCCGCTCCATCCTCGCCATCGCCCACCCGACGGTGGAGGCCGCGATGGCCTTCCCAGGCGGCGCGGACCGGCCGGCGGTGGCGGCGCAGATGCAGGGCGCCTCGCTGCTGAACCTGGAATTGCAGGGCGGGCGCTGGATCGTGGTGGATGGCGGCTTCCAGTCGCGTCGGCTGACGGCCTCCACCCTCTGCCGCGTCTCCGGACCGCTCGCGGAGCAGGTGGGTTCCTCGGTGCAGGGCGTGCTCGGCATCAACGGCGGTGCCGCCACGCCCTGGTCCTCGCTGCTGCTGGCCGAGGGCGACCCGGCACTTTGGTCCAACCGCCTGGGCGGGCTGGATCCCCGCTTCCAACGGGGCGAGGGCTTCGGCTGGCTGGTGGAGCTGGACCCGCTCGACCCGCAATCCATCCCGATCAAGCGCACGGCCCTCGGCCGCTTCGGCAAGGCGGATGTGGCGGCGGCGCAGGCGCGCGGCGGCCAGGCGGTGGTCTATGTGGCCGAGCGTGGGGCGGGGGGCTACCTCTTCCGCTTCGTCTCGGCCGGCCCCGCGCGGGAGGCCGATGCGCTGGACCGTGGCACGCTCAGCGTCGCGCAATTGCAGAACGCGCGCATCACCTGGGTGGCGCTGCCCGAGGGCGCGACCGCGAACCCGGTGGATGCGGCGCGGGCCGCGGGCGGCATGGCGTTCGACGCGCCTTCCAGCCTCTATTGGGATCCACGGGGGAACCGCCTTCTCTGCTGCGGCGGCTTCGGCGTGCTGAGCTTCGTGCCCGATGGTGGTGACCCCGCCGCCGCCGGCATGGCCGGCACGATGATCAACACGCAGGGGCTCGGCGCGGTGCAGACGGCCACGGCCGATGCCCGCGGGCGGCTCCTGATCGGTACGGATACGGGCGGGCCGGTCGGCGCCCGGGCGCAGACGCTTTGGGGCGTGGAAGGCGGCAGCGTCACGGCGCTCTATGGTGCGGCGCGGGCCGCGGGGATCGGCAATGCCGTGGCCTCGCCCGATGGCGCCACCATCTTCACCGTGGCGCGACGCCCGGGCGCTGAGCCGGGTGCGACCTTCAACCGCCCCTCCACGCGCTGGCCGGAATTCGAGCCGGGCATGCCGCCGCGCTCCGCGCTGCTCTCCCTCGCGCGATGATCCTGCACGGCCCGAAGGTGCTCGCCACCATCACGCCCTCGGGCAATACGGTGGTGGAGGCGATGACCCAGGCCGCCCTGCGCGACGTGCGCGGCGTGCTGCCCATCTTCGCGCGCATCCCCGTCCACGGCACGAGTGACCCTTTCCCGGACAGCTACGACCTGCAGGGGATGCTGCGCGCCGCCGATTTGCTCAGCCACGCGCGGCCCGGTGTGATCTTGTGGAATGGCAGCAAGGGCGGCGCCATCGGCCTCGATCACGACCGCGACCTCGCCCAGCGCATCACGGCAGCGACGGGCATCCCCGCGACCACCTCGGGCCTCGCTCTGGAAGCGGCGCTCGCAGCGCGCGGGCCTACCCGGCTTGGCCTGATCACGCCGTACAATGACGCCTACCAGGCGAAGCTCATCGCCGCCTTCGCGGCGCGTGGCTGGGTGGTCTCGGCAGAGGACCATCTGGGCCTCTCGGACAACCTCTCCTACGCCGCGACCCCGCGCGAGGTGATCGCGGCCCAGGCCGCGCGGGTGGCGCCGCATTGCGACCTGCTGCTGGGCTGGTGCACCAACTACCCGGTGCCGCTGATCGGCGAGACGGTCGCGGGCAAGCCCGTGTGGGATGCGACGCTGCTCGGCCTGCGGGCGGCGCTGAAGATGATCAACGCGTAATCCGGCATGATTCATGCAGGGTTCCTCCGTTGATGGAGGTTTGGCCCATGCGTCGTCGTCAATTGCCCCTGCTCGTGGCACCGCTCTGCCTGCCGGCTGTGCAGGCCAGGGCGCAAGCCGCCTGGCCCTCGCGGCCGGTGCGCATCGTGGTCTCATTTCCGCCGGGCGGCTCGTCCGACATCACGGCCCGCGTCATGGCCGAGCACTACTCGGCCGCCTTCAACCAGCGCTTCGTGGTGGACAATCGCCCGGGTGCCGGCGGCACGCTCTCGGCGCTGCATGTCACGCAACAGCCGGCGGATGGCTACACGCTGTTCCTCTCCAATTCCGCGCCCATCACCACATCGCCGCCGCTCTATCCGCAGGCGGGGTATGACCCGATCCGCAGCTTCACGCATATCACCTATATCGGCGCGGCGCCGATCGCCATCGTCACGAATCCGCGCTTCATCCCCGCGACGGATTTGCCCTCGCTCGTCGCCTGGATGAAGGCGCAGCCCAACCCGCCGAGCTTCGGCAGCTCGGGCACCGGCTCGGTCGGGCATATCCTGGGCGAGATGTTCCAGCGTGCCGCGGGCGTGCAGCTCACGCACGTGCCTTATCGTGGCAGCGCGCCCTTGCTGCCGGATTTGCTGAACGGCCAGGTGCCGCTCGCCTTCGACACCATGCCGCAATATGTCGAGCATTTCGCGGCGAACCGCCTGCGCGGCATCGCCATCAGCGCGCCCGCCCGCAACCCCATGGCGCTCAATGTGCCAACGACGGGCGAGGGCGGCTATCCGACCCTGATCGCGCTGAACTGGGTGGGTATTTCCGGCCCCGCGGGCCTGCCGCCCGCCGTGGTGGAACGGCTGAATGCCGAGACCCTGGCCGGGCTGCGCACCGAGATCGTCCAACGGCGCCTGCTGGAACACGCCATCGCGCCCACGCCGCTCGGCCCGGTCGAGTTCACCGCCTTCGCCCAGCGCGACGTGAACGAGATCGGCGGGATGATCCGAGCGCTGGGTATCACGGCGGGGTAGGGCCTGATCGCCTTTGGTGGAACCACCAAAGGCATTGAGCAGTGCCGCAGCGTCGCGGCGGCGGCTATTCCGCCGCCTGCCGCATCGCCAGCGCCCGCCACACCTTCTCCGGCGTCACCGGCATGTCGATGTGGGCCACGCCCAACGCGTCGCACACCGCACTCACCACGGCCGGCGGCGCCCCGCAGGAACCACCTTCGCCCGCGCCCTTCACGCCGAGATCATTGGAAGGGCAGGGCACCACGTTCAGCCCGACCTCCAGGTGCGGCAGGTCGGCCGCGCGGGGCATGCAGTAGTCCTGGAAGGTGGCCGTCAGGAACTGGCCGCTTTCGTCATCGTAGCGGGCATGCTCGTAGAGCGCCTGCCCAATGCCCGAGACGATGCCGCCATGGCACTGGCCATGCACCAGCATCGGGTTCAGCGGCACGCCCACATCATCCACCGCGGCATAGCGCACCACGCTCACCATGCCGGTGTCCGGGTCCACCTCCACCTCGGCCACGTGGCAGCCATTGGGGAAGTTGCACTCGGTGTTGCGCTTGTAGAGCAGCTCCTCATCCAGGCCCGGCGTCTCGTCCGGAATGCCCTCGGCGGCGGCGAGCTGGGCCCAGGACATGGTGCGGTCGGTGCCGGCGATGCGGAAGATTTCGCCCTCATGCTCGATATCGCCCTCCGCCGCCTCCAGCAGGTGGGCGGCCAGGCGCTTCGCCTTGGCCAGCACGAGCTCCGAGGCGCGGGAGACGGCGACGCCGCCCATCTGCGAGGAACGGCTGCCGCCCGTGCCGCCACCGGCCGGCGTCAGGTCGCTGTCGCCCTGGATGAGCTTCACCTTCTCGAAGGGGATGCCGAGGCGCGCATGCAGCACCTGCGCGAAGGCCGTCTCATGCCCCTGGCCATGGCTGAAGGTGCCGACATGCACCAGCGCCTCGCCCTCGGCATTGATGCGCACGCGCGCCCATTCCTGCGGCTGCCCGCCCGAGGCCTCGATGAAATAGCCGATGCCGCGCCCGCGCAGCTTTCCCTGTGCCTGGCTCTCGGCGCGGCGGGCCGGGAAGCCCTGCCAGTCCATGAGGTCCAGCGCCTGGGCCTGGGTTTCCTCGAAGCGCCCGCTGTCGATCTCGTTGCCGGCGCAGTTGATGTAGGGGATCTGGTCCGGCTTCACGTAGTTGCGGTTGCGGATCTCGGCCGGAGTAATGCCGAAGGCACGCGCGCCCTGGTCCAGCAGCCGCTCGATCACATAGGCCGTCTCGGGCCGGCCGGCGCCGCGATAGGCGTCGGTGGGTGCCGTGTTGGTGAAGGCGCAGCGGACATTGATGCTGACATCCTGCATGTCATAGACCGTGCCCTGGATGCGCCCGCCGGCGACGGTCGGAATGCGCGGCCCGAAGTCAAACAGGTAGGCGCCCATGGCGGCCACCGTGTTGACCTTCATGCCCAGGATCTTGCCGTCGGCGTCGAAGGCCATCTCGGCGTGGGTCACATGGTCGCGGCCATGCGGGTCGCACAGGAAGGTCTCGGTGCGGTCCGCGCGCCACTTCACCGGCCGGCCGATGCGCTTGGCCGCCCAGAGCACCATCGCACTCTCGGGGAAGAGCTTGCCGCGCAGGCCGAAGCCGCCGCCGACATCGGGGCTGATGACGCGCACATTCTCCTTCGGCAGCTTGAAGATGAACTTGGCCAGGCTCTCCTTCACGCGCACCACGCCCTGGGTCGGGCTGTGCAGGGTGAAGTGGTTCTCCGCCGCGTCGTATTCGCCCAATGCGACGCGCGGCTCCATGGGATTGCCGACGAGGCGGTTGTTCACCAGCTCCACGCTCACGGTCTTGGCCGCACGGGCGAAGGCGGCCTCGGCCTGGGCCTCGCGGCCATTGGACCAATGCACGCACAGGTTGGAACCGCGCTCGGGCCAGATCACCGGCGCGCCGGGCTCCAGTGCCGCGGCGGTGTCGGTGATGCTGTCGAGGATGTCGTAATCCACCTCGATCAGCTCGGCCGCGTCCTGCGCCTCGGCCCGCGTCTCGGCCATGACGATGGCGACGGGGTCGCCCACGAAGCGCACCGCCTCGGTCTGCAGGATGTGGCGGTCGGGGCACCAGAGCGGCTTGCCGTCCTTGCCCGGCACCTCGACCATGACGGGAAACAGGCCGAGGCCATCGGCCTTGGCGTCATGCCCGGTCAGCACGGCGATGACGCCGGGGGCGGCCTTCGCTGCGTCGGTGCTGATCGAGAGGATCTTCGCATGCGCGTGCGGGCTGCGCAGCACCACCATCCAGGCCTGGTTGTCGCGGTTGATGTCGTCCGTGTAGAGGCCGGTGCCCGTCAGCAGACGAACGTCTTCCTTGCGCCGCACTGATTGGCCGATTCCGAACTTGTCCATCCGTCGCTCCCCTGGGGTTCCGTGCAAACTAGTGGCGGAACCGCTTGCGTGGAACCACCCGGCCCGCGATTCACCCCTGGACGAAGATGGTGGCCCCCCCGGCCGGGTCGGGCACACGGCGCAGCCGCACGCCATAGGTTGCGCTGAGCAGGGCCGAGTCCAGCATCTCCCGCACCGGCCCGGCGGCCAGCGGCACGCCATCGCGCAGAAGAAGCACGTGCGTGGCGTGGCGGGCGGCCAGGTGCAGGTCATGCAGCACCATCACCACCGCGGCCCCCTCGCTGGCACGCGCCCGCGCCACCTCCAGGATGCGGTGCTGGTGCCGGAGATCGAGGCTGGCCGTCGGCTCGTCGAGCAGGAGCAGGCTGCGCTCGGGCGGCGTGCCATGGAGTTGGGCCAGCACGCGGGCGAGCTGCACGCGCTGCGCCTCGCCGCCCGAGAGCGTGCCGTACCAGCGCGCGGCCAGGTGCTCCGCCCCCGCCGCCGCCAGCGCCGCCTCCACCCCCGCCTCGCCGCCGCCCCAGGGGATGCGGCCCAGCGCCACCACCTCCCGCGCGCGGAGGGGGAAGGCCAGGGCGCTCGCCTGCGGCATGACGGCGCGGTGGCGGGCCATGCCGCGCGCCGGCCATTGCGGCAGGGGGCGATCCAGCAGCCGCACTGTGCCGGCATCCGGGCGCATCTCGCCCGAGAGGCAGCGCAGCAGGGTGGATTTGCCCGCGCCATTCGCCCCCAGCACGGCCAGCACCTCGCCCGCTGCCAGGTCGAGCCGGGGCACGGCCAGCAGCACGCGCCCGGCGCGCATGACGCGCAACCCTTGCGCCGCGAGCGTCATCGGCCCGCTCCCTCGGCACGCAACAACAGAAACAGGAAGACGGGCGCACCCAGCAGGGCAGTGACCAGCCCGATCGGCAATTCGGCGGGTGCGACGGCGGTGCGCGCCAGTCCATCGGCGGCGGCGAGCAGCAGGGCTCCCATCAGCGCCGAGGCCGGCAGCACCCAGCGATGCCCGGCCCCGCCCGCGAGGCGCACCAGATGCGGCGCCACCATGCCGACGAAGCCGATCAGTCCCGTCGCCGCCACCGCGCCACCCACGGCGAGGGCGACGAGGCCGACCGCCCCCCATTTCAGCCATTCGACACGGATGCCGAGGCTCGCCGCCTCGCGCTCGCCCAGGATCAGGGCATCCAGGCCGCGCGCGAGGAGGGGTGCCGCCAGCAGCAGGGGCAGGCTGGCGAGCAGCGTGGCGCCCAGCACCGGCCAGGTGGCCCCTGCGGCCGAGCCCATCGTCCAGAAGGTCACGTCGCGCAGTTGCATGTCATCGGCCGCGTAGATCATCGCGGAGGTGCCGGCACCCGCGAAGGCATTGAGCACGATGCCCGCCAGCAGCAGGCCGGCGACGCCCACCTGCCGCTCGCGCAGCGCCAGCAGCAGCACCAGGGCCGTCACCAGCAATGCGCCGGCGAAGGCCGCCAGGGCGACGGCGTGCGGCCGCAGCGCGGGCGGCACGAGCGGCAGCAGCAGGACGATCATCGTCACCGCACCGAAGGCGCCGCCGGCCGAGACGCCAAGCAGCCCTGGGTCGGCCAAGGGATTCCGGAACAGCCCCTGCATGACCGCGCCCGAAAGGCCGAGCGCCGCGCCTGCCAGCGCCGCCAGCAGCGTGCGCGGCACCCGGAGCCCCCAGAGGATCGCGCCATCGGCACCGATCCCCGAGCCGAGCACGGCCCCCACCACCCGCCAGGGCGGGATCGGCACGGCGCCCACCCCCAGCAAAAGCGCCAGCACGAGCAAGGTCAGCCCCGCGAGCAACGGCAATCGCCAGACGATCACAGCCAGGGGCGTTCCGGCAGCGGCGGCAGGGGCGCGCCGCGGAGTGCCCCTGCCATGTCACGCGCGGCATGGGCGCTGCGCGGACCGAAACCCAGCAGGTAGAGACTGTCCTGCGTGTAGAGCCGCCCGGCGCGGGCGGCGGGCAGCAAGGCGAGTTGCGGCTGCGCCAGGAAGGCCGAGGCGCCGCCGCGCGCCGCCACGCTGTGCTGCGGCGCCACCAGCCAATCGGCGCCGAGCGTGAGCGCCGCCTCCGGCGAAAGCGGGCGATAGCCCTCATAGCCCTCGACCACGTTGCGGATGCGCGCGAGGCCGAACATCGCGGCGGCCGCCGTGCCCCGCCCCGAAGCCTGCGGCGCGCCATTGCCGGCCGAGAGCAGGAAGAGCGCGCGCGGCGGGGCACCCGGCGGCAGCATCGCGGCGAGCGCCGCGAAGTCCGAGCCGAGTGCCGCCGCGACCGGCGCCGGGTCCACGCCCAGCGCCTCGCCCAGCGCGATCACGGCCGCGATCAACCCCTCGGCATCCGCGATCCGCGGCACGCCGAGCAGCGGCAGCCCGGCCGCGCGGAGCTGCGCCATGACGCTGGGCGGCCCCGCCTCATGGGCATGGACCAGGATGTCGGGCCGCAGCGAGAGGATACCCTCGGCCGAGAGGGCGCGCTGGTAGCCCAACTGCGGCAGGCTGCGCAGCCGGGCCGGGTACTGCGCGGTGGAATCCACGCCACAGATTTGCGCCTCCAGCCCGAGCGCGCAGAGCATCTCGGCCACGCCGCCGCCGGCGACGGCAATGCGCGGGAGCGTGGCGCGGGCCAGCGACGGGGTGGCCAGCAACCCGGCCGTGAACAGGCGGCGGGTGATCAAGCCGCGGCCTCCCGCGCCTGGGCCTCGGCCACGTCGCCGGCCAGCCGGCGCCAATCCTCGCGCTCCGTCTGGCCCGGCTTGCGCGCGCCGAACACCATGGCGACGGTCTCCCCCGCCGCGTCCAGCCATTCGATGCTGGTGACGGCGCCGTCCTCGGTGGGCTTCACCACGCGCCAGGCCTCCGCCACGCCTGCCTCGCGCAGATGCAGGTTGAAGCTGCGGTCGAGCACGTTGAACCAGCCGGGCGTCGCCACCAGGCGCCGCACCGGGCCGGTGTGAATCTGGATGGCGTTGCGGTTGCCGACGAAGACCATGATCGGCACCTCCCGTGCGGCTGCAAGCTCGAGCGTTCTCCGCGCCGCCTCAGGTGCGAGCTTCAGCGCCAGGTCCTCGCCGGCGAGGCGGAAGGCCTGGCGGCGGCTGGCCTTGTGGCGGTGCAGCAGGCCGAAGAAATCATGGGTGTCGCGCAAGGCGAGCCATTCGGTGCGCAGCGCCCGCGCATCCACCAGGCCCTCGGCCGGGGGCGCGGGCGGGGTGGCGGCTTCGAGCGGTGGCGCGGCGATGGCCAGGCTCGCGAAGCGTTCGATCAGAACGGCCCAGGCGTCGCGGTCGGTGTCCTCGGTCGCGAAAATCTTGTGCACCGCTTCGCCATCCACGTCGAAGATCTGCAGCGAGGGGCGCTCGCCCGCGAGGGCGAAGCCATACGCCCAGCGCCTGGGAAAGAGCCGTAGGTCAATGTCCGGCCCCGTCACCAGGATATGGCCCGGTCCGGCGGAGACCTCCTCGAAGCGGCCGTGCCGCTCGTGCACCGCGTGTTCGTTGCGGGTCAGCGCCATGACGCGGCCCAAGGCGGGGAGGGCGGCGAAGAGCGCGGGCCAGTCGGGCCGCAGCGTCGCGGCGCCGGAGAGCGCGACCAGCGCTGCCTCGGTGGTGCCGAGGCGCCGGGCGGCATCGCGGATGCGCAGGCGCGGCTCCTGGCGCATCAATTCGTCGTAGCGGGCGCTGAGGTTCATGGTCTTGCTCCTGTGGGGTTGGGTCAGTCGTCCAGGCGGAAGCGCACCGGCACCTCCACCCAGGCCTCGATGGCGCGTCCGCCCTCGGTGGCGGCGGCGAAGGCCCAGCCGCGCACGGCGGCCAATGCCGCCTGGTCGAGCTCGCCAAAGCCGGAGGAGCGGTGCAGCCGGACCTCCCGCGTCTGGCCGTCCGGTCCGACCAGGGCGCGGATCAGGGCGGTGCCCGCCATGCGGAAGGCGAGGGCGCGCGGCGGATAGGCGGGCGGCGTCGGCGTGTGCCGGTAGCGCGCGTGAGTGATGACGGGCGGCGGGCCGGGGTTCGGCGCCGCGGCGGCGACCGGGATGGCGGCAGTGGCTGGCCCGCCCGAGGCGGCAGCCTCGCTCGGGACGCCGCGGCCCATCGCCTGCATCGGCCGCGCGGCGGGGCGCGGCGGGCGTGGTGCGGCGCTGGCCGGTGCCGGCGGGCGCGGCGGCGGGGGTCGCTCGGCGCGCGCCGGCGCCGGGGGAGGGGGCGGCGTTTCGGCCAGGGGCGGCGGCTCCGGGATCGGCTTCGCTTCGGCCAGGGGTGGGGCTTCCGGCATGGGTTCGGGCAGGGCTTCGGCCAGGGGGGTCGGTTCCGGGATGGGGTCTGCTTCGGCGGGCGGTGCCGCTTCCGCGATGACCGGATCGGGCGTCGTTTCTGCGATGGCCGCCTCAGGCGTCACTTCGGTGGGCGTGGCTTCGGCGCTTTGCGGCGGCGCAACGGGCGTCGGCTCCGGTGGTGCGGCCTCCGCCTCCGGGATGGAGGTCGCTTCCGGCTGCTGAAGCGGGGTCGCTTCCAGCTCAGGCACTCCGCTCGGCTCCCGCGCTTCGCCCGCGGTGGGCATGGCCAGCACGGCGAAGGTGACTGGCACCTCGCGCGTCACCTCGCGCGCCGGTGGGCCGCCGGGCAGGGCACCGCCCAGCGCCAGCCAAAGGCCGGCGCCGAGGTGCAGCGCCAGGGAGGCGCCGGCCGCGCCCCCGGGCAGCCGCTCGGGCCGCGCCCCGCGCATTCAGAAGCTGGCCCGGAGCGCCACGCGGAAGTTCCGCCCCACCTCGGCATAGGCCGGCGTCGGCACGCTGTTCCAGTTGGAACGCCGGTACGTCGCGTCCAGCACATTGTTCACGCCGACATCGAGCCGCAGCGCGGGCGCGAATGTCGGCTGCCAGGTGGCATAGAGGTCCCAGACGGCCGAGGGGGCGGTGACGCGGTAGCTCACCGTATTGGGCAGCCGGTCCTGCGCGTCGTTCAGGGCCAGGCGCGTGCCGAGCGTCACCCCCTGCTCCAGGAAGCGATAGCCGCCATTGAGCGTCAGCCGGTGCGCCGGCACCGAGGCCAGCGGCGCATTCGTCTCGAGATTCGTGCCGCGCAGCGCCGAGGCGGCGAGGCGGGCGAACCAGAAGGGCGTGTCGTATTGCAGCTCCGCCTCGATGCCCTCGATCCGCGCCTCGCCGATATTCGCGCTGGTCGTGGTGGTGCGGCCGACCGTCTGGTCAATGAAGTTTTCGATGTTGTTGCGGAAGATGGCGAGGCGGCCGCGGATGCGGTCATTCGCGTTCAGCACGTCGCGGAAGCGCAGGTCCACGCCGGCCTCGATGTTCTTCGCCGTCTCGGGCTGGAGATTCGGGTTGGGGACGAAGAAATTGCCCGGGAAGTGCTGCCCGCCGACATAGAGTTCGGTCAGCGAGGGCGCGCGGAAGGCCTCCGAATAGGAGATATAGGGCTGCGCCCAGGGTGTCGCCTGCCAGGCCAGGCTGACGCGGGGCGAGACGCGGCTGTTGTCCTGCGACTGCGCGCCGCTGCCGCGCTCCTGCTGGAAACGGTCGAAGCGCACGCCGGGCAGCAGCGTCCATGCGCCGAGCCGGATCTCATCCTGCAGGAAGAGGCCCATCACATCCTGGTTGGCACTCGGGAATTGCTGGCGGGGCAGGCCGTTCTGGTAGCCGCGCTGCTCGTCCTGATAGGCCTCGATTCCGGCGACCAGCGTGTGGCGCTCCGGCCCGAAGAGGGTGAAGCGCGAGGTGTTCTGCGCCTCGATGCCCTTGGTGTTGAGGCGCGTGCGGTCCTGCGCGAAGGGGGCGGCGATGCGCTGCTCGTTCAACTCGACATAGTTGTTGTAGATCGTGAGGCTGGGCTCAAGCAGCGGCATCGCCGGATTGGCGTAGCCGTAGCGGAGCGAGACACTCTCCTGCAGGGTCGTGCGCTCGGCGATGCCGGTGGTGGTGGCGGTGTTGGCCGCGATGGGGATCTGGTTCGCGTTCTCGTAGCGGCTGGCGTTGAGCTGGAAGCGGTGAAAGCCGGGATTCCAGTTCAGCTTGCCCAGCAGGTTCAGCACATTGTCGCCGCTGAACTGGATGATGCGATCCGCGCCATCCCGGTACTGGCCGTTGCGGAAGCCGGAGGAGGCGATGAGGGTGGAGAAATCCCCCGCCCGCGCCGCCATGACGCCAAGCCCGCGCGCCGACGCCCCCTGGGACTGGTAGCCGGCCGAGAAGAAGCCACCCACCGGCTGGCTGCCGAGGATGACATCCTCCGGCTCGATGGTGCGGAAGGAGATGACGCCGCCCAGCGCGCCCGAGCCGTAGAGCGAGGAGGAGGGGCCGCGCAGCACATCCACCTGCCGCAGCAATTCGGGATCAATGAAGGTGCGGCCGCGATGCCCGGCGTTGAAGTTGTTCCGCACGCCGTCAATCCGCAGGACGATGCGCTCGTCGCCGAGGCCGCGGATGGTGGGCTGCAACGCACTGGTGCGCGGCGCGCCGGAGACTTCCACGCCCGGCACGTCGCCCAGCAGGTCCACCGGGGAGCGCGGCTGGCGCTGCAGGATCTCCTCCCGCGTGATGACCGAGATGGAGACGGCCGAATCGCCCGCCACCTGCGGCGTGCGCGTGGCGGTGGAGGTGACGGTGTCGAGCGGCGTCGCGGCGGGTGCCGTGGCGGCGCTCGGCGTGGCGGCAGGGCCAGAGGCTGGTCCAGGGGCGGGAGCGCCGGCGTCCTGGGCGAAGGCGGGGAGCACCAGGGCAGTGGTGAGCAGGAGGGCGGATGCGAAACGGGACACGGCAAGGCCTTGCGAATGGATGCCATCGCTCCCGGGGAACTCTGGGGGCGGATGGCGCGCTGGCTTGCGGGACGCCGAGGCTGGCGGGCGGGTCCGGGGCTGGCTGACGCGAGAGGTGGGCAGGAACTACTTGGTCAGGATCAGTTTTCCGCCGCGCGTCAGGCGCAGGCGATAAATCTCCTCCTTGTGGTGGATCTCGACCTCAGGGCCGTCACGGAACAGCACCTCGGCGTCGAGGCTGCGGCGGCGCGGCCCGCGTTCGGGTGGCCTGGGCGGGCGAAAGGGCAGGGGGTCATCGGCGTTCACCATGATCGGTGGGTTAGCGTAACTGCGAATGACTCGCAAGTGCAGTTGAGCGGGTCGGGTGGAGTTTCGGCTTCCCCAACCCCCTGCTAGCCTCGGCGGCGGAGGAACAATCATGCGTTTCGATCTGCCCGATGCCCCGCCGCGCGCGGCCGAGTTGCGCCGGGAATTGCGCGCCTTCCTGGCCGAAACCGGGCGCGACTGGAGCCCGGAGACCCGCGCGCGCTCCTGGATGGGGTTTGACCGGGACTTTTCCCGCGCGGTGGGTGCGCGGGGCTGGATCGGCATGACATGGCCCGCCGCCTATGGCGGAGGCGAAGCGTCCGGCCTCGAGCGAATCGTCGTGCTGGAGGAGATGCTGGCGGCCGGCGCCCCCGTCGGCGCGCATTGGATCGGTGACCGGCAGTCCGGCCCGCTCATCCTGCGCCTGGGCACGGAGGAGCAGCGGCGGCGGATCCTGCCCGGCATCGCGGCGGGCGAACTCGCCTTCTGCATCGGCCTTTCGGAGCCGGAGGCGGGGAGCGACCTCGCCAACCTGCGCAGCAAGGCCGAGCGCGTCCCGAATGGCTGGAAACTGAACGGCCGGAAAATCTGGACCACCTTCGCCCACAAGAGCGACTACATGATCGCCCTCGTCCGCACCTCGCCCGTGCCGGAGGGCGGCGCGCGCCATGCGGGTCTCTCCCAATTCCTGGTGGATCTGCGGCTCTCCGGCATCTCGATCCGCCCGATCCGCGACCTGGCGGGCGAGGAGAGCTTCAACGAGGTCACCTTCGACGACGTGATGCTGCGCGAGGACGACCTGCTGGGCGCGGAGGGCGCCGGCTGGGCGCAGGCCACCTCCGAGCTTGCCTTCGAGCGCAGCGGGCCGGACCGCTACCTCTCCTCCTATCCGGCGCTGGCGGCCGGAATTGATGCGCTGAACGCCACGCCCACGCCCGGCGCCGAAGTCACGATCGGGCGCATGGTCGCGCGCCTCAACACGCTGCGCGGGATGTCGCTCTCGGTCGGCGGCATGCTGGAGCGCGGCGAATCGCCGGCGGTCGAGGCAGCGCTGGTGAAGGATGCGGGCAATGTCTTCGAGCAGGCGCTGCCTGAACAGATCCGCAACCTGATTGACCCCGCCGACAGCCCGGAGGAACTGCGCCGCATGCTGGCGGGCCTGGCGCAACTGGCCCCCACCTTCAGCCTGCGCGGCGGCACGCGGGAGATCCTGCGCGGCATTATCGCGCGCGATATGGGTCTTCGTTGATGAGCGAGTTGCGTTCAATCCTCGTCGAGCAGGTGGACCGCCTGGTGGCGGATGGCGGCGGCGTGGCCCTGCTGCGCGCGGTCGAGGCGGGCGAATGGCCCGCCACCCTCTGGGCCGGGCTGGAGGAGCAGGGGCTGAACCTCGCTTTGGTGCCGGAAGAAGCGGGTGGCGTCGGCCTTTCCTGGGGCGATGCGGCGGCCCTCTGGCAGGTGCTGGGCCGGCATGGCGCGCCCGCGCCGATCGCCGAGACCATGCTGGGGGCCGCGCTGCTTTCGGCCGCCGGGATCGAGGTGCCGGAAGGGCCGCTGGGCCTGGCGCAGGGCCCCGTGCCCTTCGGGCGGCATGCGGCACGGCTTGTGGTGCTGCGGGGCGCCAGCCTTACCTTGCACGGCACGGGCGAAATTGTGCCGGGTGAGAATATCGGCCGCGAGCCGCGCGACGCCGTGACCCCCGGCGAGCGCATCGCGCGCGGTGAATTGCCCAACGCGCTTGGCCCCCGGGCGGCGCTGCTGGGCCTCGCGCTGATTCGTGCCGCGCTGATCGCGGGCGCGCTTGAGCGCATCCTGGCGCTGGCGGTGGACTGGGCCAACACGCGCAAGCAGTTCGGCCGTGCCATCGGCAAGTTCCAGGCGGTGCAGCAGCAATTGGCCGCGATGGCCGGCGAAGTGGCGGCGGTGCAGGTCGCGGTGCAGCAGGCGGCCCGTGCCGTGGATGCGCGCGGACTGGCTGACGCTTCCTTCGAAATCGGCTGCGCCAAGGTGGTGGCGGGCGAGGCCGCGACCATGGGGGCGGCGACCGTCCACCAGGTCTTTGCCGCCATTGGCATCACCGAGGATCACGAACTGCATCATTTCACCCGCCGCCTCTGGGCCTGGCGGGAGGAGGGCGGCACCGAGCGCTTCTGGGCCGCGGAAATCGGCCGCGCGGCGCTGGCTCGCGGCGGGCACAGCCTCTGGCCCGACATCACGGCGCGGGACGCGCAAGGAACCCAGGCATGACAGATTTCCTCAAGATCGAGCAGGACGGCCCGGTCATTACCCTCACCCTCAACGCGCCGGAGCGGCGCAACGCCATCTCCGGCTTCGAGGATTGCGACGAGGTGGAGGCCGCCTGCAAGCGCATCGCGCGCGATGACGGCATCCGCTGCGTCATCCTGACCGGCGCCGACCCGGCCTTCTGCGCGGGCGGCGACCTCAAGGGCATGCGCGACCGGAAGGGCATCATGGCGGCCGACAGCCCGGCCGTGATGCGCGAGAATTATCGCCGCGGCATCCAGCGGATCCCCTTGGCTCTCTGGGAACTGGACGTGCCGACCATCGCCGCCGTGAATGGCGCGGCCATCGGCGCGGGTCTCGACCTCGCCTGCATGTGCGACATGCGGATCGCTTCCGAAAAGGCCATCTTCGCCGAGAGCTTCGTGCGCGTCGGCATCGTGCCCGGCGATGGCGGCGCCTGGCTGCTGCCGCGCGCCGTTGGCCTCGCCATGGCGGCAGAGATGTCCTTCACGGGCGATCCGCTCAACGCCGAGCAGGCGCTGGCCGCGCGCCTCGTCAGCCGCGTCGTGCCGCATGGCGAATTGCTGGGCGCGGCGCGCGAACTGGCCGCGCGGGTGGCGAAGAACCCGCCCCAGGTGCTGCGGATGACCAAGCGCCTGCTGCGCGAGGGGCAGCACATGTCCTTGCCCTCGCTGCTCGAACTTTCCGCCGCCTTCCAGGCCATCGCGCATGAGACGGAGGATCACAAGGAGGCGGTGAACGCCATGCTGGAGAAGCGCCAGGGCGTGTTCCAGGGGCGATGAACACCGTGATCGAGCGCTACCCCGATCCGGCCGTGCGCGTGCTGGACCCGGCCTTCAATGCGCTCCGCTTGCCACTGGCGGGGCTGGAGCGCCTCTGGACCGGCGGGCGCTGGGGGGAGGGGCCCGTCTGGTTCGGTGACCATCGCTGCCTCATCTGGTCCGACATTCCGAACAACCGGATGCTGCGCTGGTCCGAGGCCACGGGCCTGGTGGATGAGTTCCGCAAGCCGTCCAACAACGCGAACGGCAACACACGGGACCGCGAGGGGCGCCTCGTCAGTTGCGAGCACCTGACCGGCCGCGTCGTCCGCACCGAGCATGACGGCCGCATCACCGTCCTCGCCGAGAGCTACCAAGGCAAGCGGCTGAACAGCCCGAATGACGTGGTGGTGAAATCGGATGGCAGCATCTGGTTCACCGACCCGCCCTTCGGGCTGATGGGCTTCTACGAGGGCGAGCGGCGCGCGCCGGAACTGGCGCACACCAACCTCTATCGCGTGGATGGGCAGACCGGCGCCATCACCTGCGTGGCCGATGACGTGGACCACCCGAACGGCCTCGCCTTCAGCCCGGATGAGGGCATTCTCTACGTCATCGAAAGCCGCAGCGAGCCGCGCAACATCCTGGCCTATGACGTGGCGGGTGCGACGCTCCGCAACCGCCGCGTCTTCGTCCGCTGCGAAGCCGGCGAGACGCCGGACGGCTTCCGCGTGGATGTCGCGGGCAATCTCTGGTGCGGCTGGGGCATGGGGGCGCCGGGGCTGGATGGCGTGAAGGTGTTCAACCCCGCGGGTCAGCCCATCGGCTTCATTGACCTGCCGGAGCGCTGCGCCAACCTCGCTTTCGGCGGGCGGCACCGCAACCGGCTCTTCATGACGGCGAGCAAGTCGCTTTATTCGATCTACACGAACACGCAGGGCGCTGTCTGAGGGGCTGGCGCCTGGCGCGCATCGTGACACGATGCGCACCAAGAAACTGGCTGAGGAAGCGCATCGCATGTCTTACACCGTGGGCGACCTGGTCGCCGAATTCCTCTCCCGCATCGGCGTGACGACGGTCTTCGGCATCGTCTCGGTTCACAATATCCCGATGCTGGACGCGATCGGCCAGCGCAACGCCATCCGCTACGTCATGTGCCGGGGCGAGATGGGCGGCGCGCACATGGCCGATGCCTATGCCCGCGTGACGGGCGGGCTCGGCGTGCTCTTCACGAGCACCGGCCCCGGCATGGCCAACAGCATCGGCGGGCTGGTCGAGGCGTGCTTCGCGGGCTCGCCCGTGCTGCACATCACCGGCCAGACGGCGACGAAATTCGTGGATCGGGACATGGGCACGGTGCATGACGTGCCGGGCCAGACGGCGATCCTGGCCGCCGCCGGCAAGGCCGCCTACCGGGTGCGCGCGGCGGGCGAGGCACTGGGCGTGCTGATGCGCGCGGCGGCCGAGGCGATGACGCCGCCGCGCGGCCCGGTCTCGGTCGAGATCCCGATTGATCTGCAGCGCGCCATCATCCCGCGCCCGGCCGAGCTGGACTCGCTGGTGCTGGCGCCGCCCCCGCCGCTGCCGCCCAGCGAGGCCGCGCTGGATGAGGTGGCCGAGATCCTGGCCCGCGCCAAGCGGCCCATGATCTGGCTCGGCAATGGCGCGCGCGAGGCGGTGGAGGGTGCGCAGGCGCTGCTCGAACTCGGCTTTGCCGCCGTCTCCTCCTGGAACGGCCGCGGCATCATCGCGGAGGATCACCCGATGACCTTCGGCGCGCTGCACGGCAATGGCGCGCCACGCATCCTCTCCTTCTACGAAGGCGTGGACGCCATGCTCGTGCTGGGCTCAAGGCTGCGCGGGCATGAGATGATGGAATTCTCCATGAAGCTCCCGGCCAACCTCATCCATGTGGATGTGGATGCCGCGGCCAATGGGCGCACCTACCCCAATCGGTATTTCCTCCAGGGCGATGCGGAGCTGGTGGCGCAGGGCCTGGCCCGGCGCCTCAAGGGGCGCATCGCGGTGGACCCTGGCTACGCCGCGGATGTGGCGCGCACCAAGGCGCTGGCCGTCGAGGAGTACGAGGCGACGCTCGGCCCCTATGCCTCCTTCGCGCGCCAACTCCGCGCGGTGATGCCGCGCGATGCGCTCTGGGTGCGGGACATCACCATCAGCAACTCCACCTGGGGCAACAGGACCTTCGAGGTCTACGGCCCGCGCGATGCGGTGCATCCGGTGGGCGCGGCCATCGGGCCTGGCCTGCCGCTCGGCATCGGCGCCGCAATGGGGGCGCAGGAGCGCAAGACGGTCGCGATGGTGGGCGATGGGGGCTTCGCCATGAACCTGACCGAGCTCTGGACCGCCGTGCAGGAGCGCGCGCGGCTCTGCACCATCGTGATGAATGACCGCGGCTATGGCGTGATCCGGCATATCCAGGATGCGGTGGTGGATGGCCGCCGGTTCGGCGATGAGCTGCAAGGGCCCGCGCTGGAGCCGCTCGCCGCACTCGCGGGCCTCCCTTATTTCCGGGTCGGCGCGGCGGAGGAGTTCGGCGCGGTCGTCGCCCGCGCACTGGCGGTGGACGGGCCCACGCTGGTCGAGGTGGACATGACCGCCATCGGCGAATTTCCGCCCTATGCGCCCTACAGCACGATGGGCAAGCACGCGGAACGCGCCCAACGCTGACAGTGTTGTCGGTCAAGGTATTAATTTTGAAGGAAATGGTGGGCGCTACAGGGATTGAACCTGTGACCCCTACCGTGTCAAGGTAGTGCTCTACCGCTGAGCTAAGCGCCCGCCTGTCAAGGCGCGCCCGTGTGGGCGTCGGTGGGCGCAGTCTCTAGCGAAACCCGGCGCGCGCCACAAGCCACCCCCGCCGCTTATCCCTGAACCAGCCCCGCCCGCCGCATCAGGGCGGTCAGCTTCGTGCGCTCGGCCTGCCACAGCGCCTCCGTCGCTTCGGGGCCGCCGCTCACGGGGTCATTGCCGCTGGCCTCGATGCGCTCGCGGATATGCGCATCGGACAGCGCCGCCGCGAAAGCCTGGGAGAGGCGCTGGCGGATCGCCATCGGCGTCGCCGGCGGCGAGAAGATCATCATCCAGGTTGAGAGGTCATAGCCCGGCACCACCTCGCCGATCGCGGGCACGTCGGGCAGATTGGGCCGCCGCGCGGCGCCGGTCACGCCGATGACGCGCCCGCGTTCGCCGCGCAGCACGGGGGTGAAGCTGCTCTCGCTGATGATGCAGGCATCAACCCGCCCGCCCGCGACCTCGCGCGCCGCATCGGCGCCGCCGCGGAAGGGCACGTGCTCCAGCCGGACATCGGCCAGCGATTGCAGCAATTCCCCCATCAGGTGGCCGACATGGGCGATGCCGGGCGTGCCGAACGTCACCTCCCCCGGACGGCGCCGCGCCTCGGCCAGGAAGCCCTGCAGGTCCTGGGCCGGGAAGCCCGCCCGCAGGCCGAGCACATAGGGGGCGGCCGTCACCTGGGCCACGCGCGGCATGGCGGCATAGTCGAAGGGCAGGCCGCGGTTGGCGAGCGGCCCGGTGATGGAGGTCGCTCCTTCCAGCAACAGCGTGTGCCCATCGGGCTGCGCCTGCGCCACGAAGCCCGCGCCGATGGCCCCCGACGCGCCGGTGCGGTTCTCGACGATGAAGGGCAGGCCCAGATGCTCGGAGACGCGCTGCTGGAGGATGCGGGCCACCGTGTCCGCCACGCCGCCGGCCGAGTAGGGCACGATGAGGCGAACCGGCCGCTCGCCGAGACTCTGGGCGGAGGCGAGGGCAGGGGTGGCCAATGGCAGCGTCAGCAAGGTGCGGCGAAGCATGAACGTCTCTCCCGAAGTCTTTCCGGGCAGCAGAAACCGCCGCGCCCGCCCTTGCAAGCGAAACCGCCAGCGGCACATGTGCCCCCATGGAGAGCATCCCAAGGGCCATCGCCCGCAGCCTCGACCGCGCCACCTACGAAGGCTACCGCCTGGGCTTCGAGGCCGCCCGCGAGGAGGCCGTGCTGCTGGCCGAGCTTGCCGGCCAGGCGGCGCTCGCCGCGCAGCTCCGCGACATGCGGCCGCTGCCCGACCGGGGCGCGCGGCAATGAGCCGCGAGGGCCTGCGCGAATGTCCCCATTGCGGTGAGCCGACCATGGCGAACCGCCTGCCGGATGGCACGCTCGTCTGCTCCTGCGCCGCCATGCGGCCCTTGCCGGGGCCGCGCCCCGCTTGATAGCGTCAGGGGATGAAGCTCAGCCCTGACCAGATCCAAGCCTATGCCGAGGACGGCGCGATCCTGCTGCGCGGCGCCTTCCGTGACTGGGTGAAGCCCCTTTCCGATGGCATCGCGACCCTCATGGCGGACCCGAGCCCGCTGGAGCGCAGCTACACGCCGAAGGACGGCTCGGCGAAGTTCTTCCAGGATCTGTGCAATTGGCAGCGCATTCCGGAATTCCGCGCCTTCGTCTTTGACAGCCCGGCTGCCGAGATCGCCGCCCAGCTCATGGCCTCCCCTGTCGCGCGCTTCTTCCATGACCATGTGCTGGTGAAGGAGCCGGGCACCTCGATCGTGACCCCCTGGCACCAGGACAGCCCCTATTACTGCGTCGGTGGCCAGCAGAGCGTCAGCTTCTGGATCCCGCTCGACCCCGTGGGGCGGGAGACGACGCTAGAATCGGTCGCCGGCTCGCATCGCTGGGGCGTGAACCACAAGCCCAAGCGCTTCGACGGCACCGACCTTTATGAGGGCGACACCGCCATCGAAATGCCTGACATCGACGCCCACCGCGCCGACTACCGCATCCTCGGCTGGGCGATGGAGCCGGGTGACGCCGTCGCCTTCAACTTCCGCACCGTGCATGGGGCGCCGGCCAATACGTCACGGCAGAACCGGCGCCGCGTCTTCTCGGCCCGCTGGGTGGGCCAGGATGCGGTCTTCATTGACCGCAAGGGGCGCGGGTCTCCCCCCATGCGGCACCTAACTCTCGCCGATGGCGCACCTTTGGACGGGCCGGATTTCCCGCTGGTTGCGCGCCTCTGAGGCAGGCCGCCGCCCCGTTGCCTGCGGCTTCGCCGGTTTCGGGCGGCGCCTGCGCCGATTCCCAAGGTGAGGCTTGGCAAGAGCCTGTCTCTGCTGTCACAATTCAGCGTCGCATCCCCTTGGAGAAGTTCGCATGAAGCGCCGCAACCTTGCCCAAGCCGCTGCCGTCGGCACCGTGGCACTCTCGGCGCCCGCGCTGAGCCAGGGCCGCATCGAGTGGCGCATGGTGACGATCTGGCCGCGCAACCTGCCGGGCCCGGGTGTGGCCGCGCAGCGCTGCGCCGATCGCATCGGCGCGCTCTCGGGCGGGCGGCTCACCGTGCGCCTCTTCTCGGCGGGCGAGGTGGTGCCGGCACCTGGCGCCTTTGACGCCGTGGCCGCTGGCACCGCGGACCTCTACCACGGCGTCCCGGCCTTTTGGGTCTCCAAGTCACCCGGAATCGGCTTCTTCGGCAGCTTCCCCTTCGGCCTCACCGCCTATGAGCAGCAGGGCTGGATGATGCATGGCGGCGGCCAGGCCATGTATGACGAGATCTATGGCCGCTTCGGCATCAAGCCCTTCATCGTCGGCAATTCCGGCCCGCAATGGCTCGGCTGGTTCCGCCGCGAGATCCGCTCGGTGGATGATTTCCGCGGCCTGCGCTTCCGCACCACGGGCCTTGGGGCGGAGATGTTCCGCCGCGCCGGTGCGTCGGTGGTGAACCTGCCGGCAGGCGAGATCTTCTCCGCCCTGCAGTCCGGCACGATCGACGCCGCCGAATTCCTCGGCCCCTTCTCGGATGCGCCCCTCGGTCTGCACCAAGTGGCCAAGAACTACTATTTCCCGGGTGTGCAGGAGCCCTCCTCGGCGGAGGAGATCGGCATCAACATGGCGCGCTGGAACGCCCTGCCGGACGACCTCAAGACCGTGGTCCGCATCGCCGCCATGTCCTTGCATGAGGAAACCACGACGGAATACGACGTCCGCCACCCCATCGCGCTGGCCGAGCTGGTCGCCCGCCAGGGCGTCATCGTGCGCGAGGCGCCGCGCGACCTGCTGATCGCCTTCGGCAACACGGCGGGCGAGATGCTGGCCGAGTTCCGCAACCACCAGGACCCGCTGGTCAAGCGCATCGCCGACAGCTACGCGGTCTTCCGCAACCGCAGCGCCGGCTACATGTCGCAGAGCTACGGCGCCAACTTCAACTCGCGCAGCCTGCCGATCCGCTGGGGCTGATGCGCCCCCTTCTGGCGCTGGCGGACGGGATAGATGCCGTGTCGCGCCTGCTCGGGCGCGGCGTGAAGTGGCTGGCGGTGCTTCTGGTGCTGGTCCAGTTCACCGTCGTCGTGATCCGCTACGCCTTTGGCTCGAGCTTCATCATGATGCAGGAGAGCGTGGTCTATATCCACGCGGCCCTGTTCATGCTGGCGATCGGCTACGTCTTCCTGCTGGATGCGCATGTGCGGGTGGATTTCTTCTATGCGAACTGGTCGGAGAAGAAGAAGGCCTGGACCGACCTGATCGGCGTGCTGGTGACGGTGCTGCCCTTCTGCTGGCTGCTGGTCTGGGCCAGTTGGGGCTACGTCTCCCGCTCCTTCATGATGGGGGAGGGGCCGATGGCGGTGGGTGGCCTGCCCTTCACCCCCTGGCTCAAGGGCCTGATCCTGGTGATGGCAGGGCTCCTCGCGCTGCAAGGCGTCTCTGTCATGATCCGCGCCGTTGCCGTCATCACCGGCGCCGCCGACAAGTTGTTCCCCTTCCGCCAGGCGGTGAGTGAAGGATGAGCCCCTCAGAGATCGGCTCCATCCTGGACGTGATGATGATGGTGGCGCTCTGCACCCTCATCATGATCGGCATCCCCGTCGTCTTCATCCTGACCGGCTGCGCCATCATCTTCGCAGGGCTGGGCATTCTCTTCGGCGCCTTCGATCCTTTCCTGCTGGGCGCGCTCGCGCAGCGCGTCTTCGGTACGATGACGAGCGAGGTGCTGATCGCCATCCCGCTCTTCGTTTTCATGGGCATGATGCTCGAGAAGTCGAAGATCGCGCCCGAATTGCTGGAGGCGATGGCCCGGCTTTTCGGCTCGGTGCGTGGCGGTCTCGCCATCTCGGTCACGCTGGTGGGAGCTTTGCTCGCGGCCTCCACCGGCATCGTGGGCGCGACCGTGGTGACGATGGGGCTGATCGCCCTGCCGGCCATGATGAAGCGCAACTACGATCCGGCCTTTTCCTGCGGCAGCATCTGCGCCGCGGGCACGCTCGGGCAGATCATCCCGCCTTCCACGGTCATGGTGATCCTGGGCGAGGTTCTGGCCTCGGCCTACCAGCAGGCACAGCTGGCGCAGGGGTTGTTCTCGATCCAGACGATCTCGGTGGGTCAGCTCTTCGCGGGCTCTATGATCCCGGGGCTGATGCTGGCTGGCATCTATATCCTCTATCAGGTGACCCTCTGCTACCTGAAGCCCGAGGTCGGCCCCGCCATCCCGCAGGCCGAGCGCGATGCGGTCAGCGGCGCGCAGATTGCGCGCGCGCTCATCCCGCCCATCGCGCTCATCGTCGCGGTTCTGGGCTCCATCCTCGGCGGCATCGCGACACCGACCGAGGCGGCTGCCGTCGGTGCCGTGGGTGCCACGCTGCTGGCCGGGCTGCGCAACAGCGAGGACAGCGCCTGGCCGATCTACCTCGCCGCCTTCTGTGCCGTAACCATGGTGGCGTTGGGCGTGATGTTCGACCTGCGGATCGGCCGTCAGGAGGCGCCCCTGGCCGACCGGACCGCCGTCTGGGCTGCGGCGGTGCTGGGGGTGGGCCTGGCCTGGGGCATCATCGTTTCACTGCGCCGTGCCTTCCGGGGCGGGATGCTGGGGCAGGTTTCGCACGCGACCATGTCCGTCACCGCGATGATCTTCGCGACGCTGATCGGCGCGACCCTCTTCTCGCTGGTGTTCCGCGGCCTGGGCGGCGACGAGATGATCCGCGCCGTGCTCGAGGTCATCCCCGGCGGGAAGTATGGCGCGCTGGCGGCGGTGATGCTGGTGATCTTCATCCTCGGCTTTCCGCTGGATTTCGTGGAGATCGTCATCATCGTCGTGCCCATCGTGGGCCCCGTCCTGCTGCAGATGGGCATTGATCCCATCTGGTTCGGCGTGCTGATCGCGATGAACCTGCAGACGAGCTTCCTGACGCCACCGCTCGGCCCCACGCTGTTCTACCTGCAAGGGGTGCTGCCGCCGGATGTGGATTCGCGCGATGTCTATCGTGGCGTCACGCCCTTCGTGATCCTCCAGGTGATCGGCATCATCCTCGTGGTGATGTTCCCCGCGCTTGCCACCTGGCTGCCGGATGTCCTCTTCTGATGGGCCAGCTCTTCAGGCATGGGTCGTTCAGCTTGGTTTCAGCCCGCATCCTGCATGCCCTGTCTCCCCGTCTCCAAGGAAGCCGCCCATGAAGCGCCGTGACCTTTTCGCCACCATGGGCGCCGCCAGCCTGGCTGGCCCGGCCCTGGCACAACCTACGCAGAACCGCGTGTTGAAATTCGTCCCCCAGGCGAATCTCACGAGCCTCGACCCGATCTGGACGACGGCCAACATCACCCGAAACCACGGGCACATGATCTATGACAGCCTCTACGGCATGGATGCGGAGTTCCGCCCCCAGCCGCAGATGGCGGCGGGCCATGTGGTGGACCAGGACGGCAAGCGCGTCACCATCACCCTGCGCGACGGGCTGAAATTCCACGATGGCGAGCCGGTGCGCGCGCAGGATGTGGTGCCCAGCATCACGCGCTGGATGCGGCGCAACCCCTTTGGCCAGCAACTCGCCGCCGCGACGGACGCGGTCGAGGTGGTGGACGACAAGCGGCTGGTCTTCCGGCTGAAGAAGCCCTTCCCACTGCTCTTCGCGGCCCTCGCGCAGGTCTCGAACAGCCCGGCCTTCATCATGCCCGAGCGCCTGGCCCGCACCGACCCCTTCCAGCAGGTGCGCGAGGCCATCGGCAGCGGGCCCTTCCGCTTCAAGGCGGATGAGTACAATTCCGGCAGCAAGGTGGTCTACACGCGCAATGCCGATTACGTGCCAATCTCCAGCGGCACGCCGAGCCTGACGGCCGGCCCGAAGATCGCGAATTTCGACCGGGTCGAGTGGAACATCATCGTGGACGCCGCGACCTCGGCCGCGGCCCTGCAAACCGGCGAGATCGACTGGTATGAGCAGCCGCCGCCGGAAATCCAGCAGTTGCTGCGCCGCAACCGCAACGTGAAGCTGGAGGCGATTGATCCGCTGCCGCTCACGGGCATCCTGCGGTTCAACCATCTGCACCCGCCCTTCGACAACAAGCGCCTGCGGCAGGCGCTGCTGCCCGCGATCAACCAGGCGGATTTCATGAGCGCCGTCGTCGGCACCAACACCGCCGATTACCGCACCGGCGTCGGCTTCTTCACGCCGGGCACCCCGCTGGCCAATGACGCTTCGATCGGCCCGCTCACCGGGCCCCGCAGCGTGGACCGCGCCCGCGCCCTGATGCGCGAGGCCGGCTACACCAACCAGCAGATGCGCCTGATCGGCCCGACCGACATCCTGGCGCCTTCGGCGATGACGCAGGTGGGTGCCGACCTCGTCCGCCGCCTCGGCTTCAACGCGGATATCCTGCTGACCGACTGGGGGACGACGGTGCAGCGCCGCACCTCGCGCGAGCCGGTGGAGCGTGGCGGCTGGAGCATGCTCTTCACCGCCTTCTCCTCCTTTGATTTTGCCAATCCGGCGGCGCATTTCCCGCTGCGCGGCAATGGCACCAACGCCTGGTTCGGCTGGCCCACCATCCCGCGGCTGGAAGAACTGCGCGATGCCTGGTTCGACGCGCCCGACCTCGCGACCGAGCAGCGCCTGGCGCGCGAGATGCAGGTGGTCGCGATGGAGGACCTGCCCTACATCCCGGTCGGCGCCTACATGTCCATCACGGCGCTGCGCAACAATTTGAGCGGGCGCGTGCCCGGGCTGGCCTTGTTCTGGGGTATTGCCCGAAGCTGATGAGAAAGAGGCCTCCAGCGGCTGGGGCCTGAGGCCCCAGCCGCCTCAGGCCCTTTTTTTCTTTCCACATCAACCCAAGAGGATACGGCGATGACACTCGGCAGACGTGGCGTGATGGCGGGCGTGGCGGCCGGGGTCGCCGCCCCGCGGGTGGTGGGCGCGCAATCGGTGGCGGCGCGGACGCTGCGCGTGATCCCGCAGGCGAACCTCACCAGCGTGGACCCGGTCTGGACGACGGCGGTGGTCACCCGCAACCACGCCTTCATGATCTACGACCAGCTTTGCGCGCAGGATGCCGCGGGCGCCATCCGCCCTCAGATGGCCGAGGGCTGGACGGTGGCGGATGACCAGCTCAGCTGGACCTTCACCCTGCGCGAGGGACTGGCCTTCCATGATGGCGAGCCGGTGCGCGCCCGGGATTGCGTGGCCTCGATCAACCGCTGGGCGCGGCGCGATCCCTTCATGCAGGTGCTCTGGCCGGCCGTTGCCGAGATCACGGCGCTGGATGACCGCCGCTTCCGCTTCCGCCTGCATCGGCCCATCCCCCTGCTGACGCTGGCGCTGGGCCAGACGCAGTTTCCCTGCTTCATCATGCCCGAGCGCATCGCGCAGACCGACGCCTTCCAGCAGATCCGCGAGACGGTGGGCAGCGGCCCCTTCCGCTTTCTCCCCGGCGAGTGGAATCCCGGCCAGAAGGCGGTGTGGGCGCGCAACGAGCGCTACGTGCCGCGCCAGGAGCCGGTGGACGGCCTGGCCGGCGGGCGCATTCCGCGCCTGGAGCGCGTCGAGTGGACGGTGATCGTCGACTCCGCCACCAGCGCCAATGCCATGACGCAGGGCGAGCAGGATTACTGGGAATACCCGCTGCATGACCTGCTGCCGCTTCTGCGGCGCAATCGCCAAGTGGTGGTGGAGCAGCGCCTGCTGGACGGCACCTACGGGATCGCACGGTTCAACACGCTGCAGCCGCCCTTCAACAACCCGGCCATCCGCCGTGCCGTCGCCATGGCGGTGGACCAGCGTGACTATCTGCGCGCCGTCGCCGGCAATGACCAGGCGGGCTGGGGTGTCTGCGAGGGCGTCTTCACCTGCGACACGCCGCTGGCCAACGAGGCCGGCAGCGAGATCTTCAAGACGCGCAACATCGAGCGCGCCCGCGCCGCCCTGCGTGAGGCCGGCTACAACGGCGAAAAGGTCGTGCTGATCACGCCTGGCGACTATCCGCAGATCAACGCGCTTAGCCTCGTGACGGCCGATATCCTGACGCGGCTCGGCATGAACCTCGAAGTCATCTCGACCGATTGGGGCACGCTGGTGCAGCGCCGCGCAAGCCGGGAGCCGGTGGAGCGCGGGGGCTGGAGCGTGATCCACACCACCTCCTCCGGCCAGTCGCTCACGCTGCCGGTGTTTCACCTGTTCCTCCGCGCCAATGGCCCGAATGCCTGGTTTGGCTGGCCCGACGTGCCAGAAATCGAGCGGCTGCGCGGTGAGTGGGTCGAGAAGGGTGCCGATGCGGCGGAAGGGCGCCGCATCGCGGAGGCGCTGAACCGCGCCGCGATGCGTGAGATGTACTACATGCCGCTCGGCTATTATTGGCAGCCCAGCGCTTGGCGCCGCAACATCCAGGGCGTGTTCCGCGCGCCTGCCACCGTGTTCTGGAACATCAGCAAGACATGAGCGAGATCTCCCGTCGCGTGGCACTGGCTGGTGCGGCTTCGCTGGTGGCGGCGCCGCAGCTGGCGAGCGCGCAGGCCAGTGCGCGGCTGCTGCGCTTCATTCCGCAATCCAACCTCGCCAGCATTGATCCGGTCTGGAGCACGGCCGTCATCGTCCGCAACCACGGGCTGATGGTCTATGATCTGCTCTATGGGCTCGGCGCCGACTACCAGGTGCGCCCGCAAATGGCGCAGGGCCATGTCATCAGCGATGACGGGCTGACCTGGACCATCACCCTGCGTGAAGGTCTGCGCTTTCACGATGGCGAGCCGGTGCGCGGGATGGACTGCGTGGCCAGCATCCGGCGCTGGTCGAAGCGCGATGTGTTGGGCCAGCGCCTCGATGCCCTGGCCGACGAGATTTCCGCCCCCGATGACCGCACCATCCGCTTCCGGCTGAAGCGGCCCTGGCCGGGCCTCGCCTGGGCGCTGGGCAAGCCGTCCGCCAATATCTGCGCCATCATGCCCGAGCGCGTGGCGCGGACCGACCCCTTCACGCAGATCACGGACGCCACGGGCAGCGGGCCCTTCCGGTTCCGTCAGGATTTGTTCCGCCCGGGCGATGTCGCCGTCTATGAGCGCTTCGCCGACTACCGCCCGCGTGAGGAGCCCGTGGACTTCCTCTCCGGCGGGAAGCGGGTGAATTTCGACCGTGTCGAGTGGAAGATCATGCCCGATCCGGCCACGGCGGGCGCAGCACTGCAGAATAACGAGGCGGACTGGTGGGAAACCCCGCTGCCGGACCTCCTGCCACTCCTGCGCCGCAACCGGGATATCGAGATTGGCGTGGTCAACCCGGCGGGCAATCTGGGCGTGCTGCGCTTCAACTTCCTGCACCCGCCCTTCAACGACCCGGCGGTGCGCCGCGCACTGCTGCCGGCGATCAACCAGCGCGACTTCATGAATGCGGCGATCGGGACCGATCCCGCACTCTCGGTGGTTCCCGCCGGGGTGTTCACGCCGGGCACGCCGCTGGCAAATGATGCGGGACTGGAGGTGCTGTCCGGCCCACGCAACCTGGAGGCGGCGCGCGCAGCGCTGCGCGCCACGGGCTACGCCAACCAGCGGGTCACGCTGCTTTCGGCGTCCGACCTCCCGGTGCTCCAGAACCTGTCCGAGGTAGCGGCGGACCTGCTGCGCCGCGTTGGCTTCAACGTGGATTTCCCAGGCATGGACTGGGGCACGCATATCCAGCGGCGCACCAACCGAAACGGGGTGGAGCAGGGGGGCTGGAGCGCCTTCTGCACGACGTGGGAGGGGCTCGACGTCTCTGTCCCTGGCAGCCACCAGCCGCTGCGCGGCCATGGTTCGGCCGCCTGGGCCGGCTGGCCCAGCATTCCGCGGCTGGAAGAACTGCGCGAGGCGTGGTTCACCGCCCCGGATGCCGCCGCCGCGCGGCGCATCGCGGAGGAGATCCAGCGCGTGGCGTTCGTCGAAGTGCCGTTCATCCCGTTGGGCCTCGTCCGGCCGCCCCAGGCGTGGCGGCGCAGCATCACGGATGTGGTGCGCGGCGGCTCCGCACTCTTCTGGGGCGTCCGGCGGGCGTGACTGGCACAGGATGTGCTAGCCGTGACGGCATGGGTGCGCGCGGGGGATTGTTCCTGCCGCGGTGCCCAAGGCTGGTGCAGATATCGGTCAAGGTGATAGCAGATGGGCGGCATCAAGCCGGCTGTCAGGGAGAACGGGTGAATGGATCGTAGAAGTCTTCTGCAGGTGGGCGTTGCCGCCACCGCAGCCACGGCTGGCCTCTCGGCGCCGGCGCTCAGCCAGGGTGCGGCCGCGCGGACGCTGCGTTTCGTGCCCCAGGCGAACCTTGCCAATTTCGACCCCATCTGGGGCACGCAGTTCGTCGTCCGCAACGCGTCCATGCTGGTGTGGGACACGCTCTACGGCATTGACAACACCTTCGTCCCGCGCCGCCAGATGGTGGAGAGCGAGACGGTCAGCGCGGATGGCCTGACCTGGACCTTCCGCCTGCGCGAGGGCCTGCGCTGGCATGATGGCGAGCCGGTGCGCGCGCAGGATTGCGTGGCCTCGCTGAACCGCTGGGCGGTGCGCGACGGCATGGGGCAGATGATCCGCTCCATCCAGCAGGAGCTGGTGGCGGTGGATGACCGCACGTTCCGCTGGGTGCTGCGCCAGCCCTATCCCAAGATGCTGCTGGCGCTCGGCAAGAACAACACGCCGGTCGCCTTCATGATGCCCGAGCGCATCGCGCGGACCGATCCGTTCCAGCAGATCTCGGAATATGTCGGCTCCGGCCCAATGCGGTTCAACCGCAGCGAGTGGGTGCCCGGCGCGCGCGCGACCTGGACCCGATTCGAGCAGTACCAGCCGCGCGCCGAGGCGCCGAACTGGCTCTCCGGCGGCAAGCGGATGATGGTGGACCGCGTCGAGTGGATCATCCAGCCCGATGCCGCGACGGCGGGCGCCGCCCTCCAGTCGGGCGAGGTGGATTGGTGGGAAACGCCGCTGAACGACCTTATCCCCGTGCTGCGACGCAATCGCAACGTCCGCATTGATGTGGCGGACCCGCTCGGCAATGTGGGTGTGTTCCGCTTCAACCACCTGCATGCGCCCTTCAACAACCCGCGCATCCGCCAGGCGGTTGCGATGATCCTCAACCAGCCGGACTTCATGCGGGCTGTCGTCGGCAATGACGACGCGCTGTGGAAGCAGATGAACGGCTTCTTCACCCCGGACACGCCCAATTATTCCGAAGCGGGTGGCGAGATTTTCTCCCGTCCGCGGGATGCGGCGGCCGCGCGCCGCATGCTACAGGAGGCCGGCTACAACAATGAGCCGGTGACCATGATCGTGGGCCAGGACATCGCGGCACTCTCGGCCATGGGGCAGGTGGCCAATGCGGCGCTGCGCGCCATCGGCATGAATGTGGACTACGTCGCGACCGACTGGGGCACGGTCGGCGCCCGCCGCGCGAGCCGCGAGCCGCGCGACCGCGGTGGCTGGAACGTCTTCTTCACCTGGTTCGCCGGGGCGGATTGCACCAACCCCGCCGCCTATCTCGGCCTGCGCGCCACGGGCGACCAGGCCTGGTTCGGCTGGCCGAACGACCCGGCCATCGAAGCGGGGCGCGACAAGTGGTTCGCCGCGACGACCCCGGCACAGGAAAAGGCCGCCTGTGACGAGATCAATATCGCCGCCTGCCAAAGCCTGCCCTTCGTGCCGACCGGCTTCTACCGCGCCTACCAGGCGTGGCGGAGCAACGTCTCGGGCATCGTCTCCGGTCCGCTGCCCTGGTTCTGGGGCGTTTCCAAGTCGTGATCCTCAAGGGCCAGCCCGGCTTGCCGATCCGTCACCAGGACGCCACAAGGCGTCCTGGTACATCGCGCGCGCCGCGTTGGGGGAATTGCTGAATGTGGGCCTATATTATCCGGCGCGTGCTGGCGACCATCCCGGTCATGGCGGTGGTCGCGCTATTCGTCTTCTCGCTGCTTTACCTTGCGCCGGGTGATCCGGCCGCGGTCATCGCGGGTGACCAGGCGACCCCTGACGACGTGGAGCGCATCCGCGCTTCGCTCGGGCTGGATCGTCCCTATCTGGTGCGCTTCGGCGCCTGGGTCTGGGACATCATGCACGGGGACCTGGGCACGTCGATCTTCACCAACCTGCCGGTCAGCCACATGATCGCGCAGCGGATCGAACCCACGCTCTCGCTCATGATCGTGACGCTGATCCTGGCGGTCTCCATCGCTGTGCCGATGGGCGTGGTGGCCGCCTGGAAGCAGGGCACCACCATCGACCGGGCCGTGATGGCCTTTGCCGTGCTCGGCTTTTCGGTGCCAGTCTTCGTGGTGGGTTATGTGCTGGCCTACATCTTCGCGCTCGAGCTCGATTGGCTGCCGGTGCAGGGCTACACGCCCTTCAACCAGGGCTTCTTCCCCTGGATGGAAAACCTGATCCTGCCGGCGGTGGCGCTCGGCGGCGTCTATATCGCGCTGATCGCCCGCATCACGCGCGCCACCATGCTGGAAGTGCTGAGCCAGGACTACATCCGCACCGCCCGCGCCAAGGGGGCGGGGCAGCGCAGCATCCTCTTCCTGCATGCGCTGAAGAATGCGGCGGTTCCCATCGTCACCATCATCGGCATCGGCATCGCGCTGCTGATCGGCGGCGCCGTCGTAACGGAGAGCGTCTTCGCCATTCCGGGCCTCGGCCGCCTCACGGTGGATGCCATCCTGCGGCGCGATTATCCCGTGATTCAGGGCGTCGTGCTCCTGTTCAGCTTCGTCTATGTGCTCGTCAATCTGCTGATTGACCTGCTCTACACCCTCTTCGATCCGAGGATCCGGTATTGAGCACCGCAACCCTTCCCCCGGGCCTGCCGCCCGGCCTGATGATTCCGCCCGGCCTCGCCATCGCGCAGCCGACGCAGGACATCCTCTCCAATGTGAAGCCGCGCCGCGGCTTCATCGGCTACCTGCGCCGCTACCCGACCATCGCGATCGGCGGCGGGTTGCTGCTGGTCATGCTGTTCGTCGCGGTCTTCGCGCCCTTCCTCTGGACGAAGGACCCGACGGCCCTGGCGCCGGCCCTGCGCACGCGTGAGCCGGGCGCGGAGTTCTGGTTCGGCTCGGACATGCTGGGGCGCGATGTCTATTCCCGCGTGCTGTATGGCGCGCGGGTCTCGCTGCTGGTGGGCTTTTCGGTCGCCTTTTTCGCCTCGATCATCGGGCTGACCATCGGCCTGGTTTCGGGGTTCAGCCGGCTGGCGGACAGCATCATCATGCGCGTCATGGACGGCATGATGAGCATCCCGCCCATCCTGCTCGCCATCGCGCTGATGGCGCTGACGCGCGGCTCGGTGCAGAACGTGATCCTCGCAATCACCATCGCGGAAGTGCCCCGCGTCTCGCGCCTGGTGCGTGGCGTGGTGCTCTCGCTGCGCGAGCAGCCCTATGTGGAGGCGGCGGTGGCGTCCGGCACCAAGACGCCGGTCATCATCTTCAAGCACATCCTGCCCAATACGCTGGCGCCGCTCACGGTGCAGGCCACCTTCATCTGTGCCGCGGCGATGATCACGGAGGCAATCCTCTCCTTCATCGGCGCAGGCACGCCGCCCATCATTCCTTCCTGGGGGAACATCATGGCCGAGGGTCGCGCGCTGTGGCAGGTGAAGCCCTACATCGTCTTCTTCCCCGCCATCTTCCTCTCCATCACCGTCCTCGCCGTGAACCTGCTGGGCGATGGCCTGCGCGACAGCATTGACCCGCGTCTGGCGACGAAGCTGTGAGCGCCGCGACCATGCAAGACAATCGCGAAATCCTCCTGGAGGTCGAAAACCTCCAGACCCATTTCCGCACCATGGACGGTGTGAACCGCGCCGTGGATGGCGTGAGCTTCCATGTCCGCTCGGGTGAGACCTTGGCGATCGTGGGCGAAAGCGGTTGCGGCAAGTCCGTCACCGCCATGTCCATCCTGCGCCTGATCCCGGAGCCGCCGGGCAAGATCGCCGGCGCCATCAAGTTCCAGGGGCGGGACCTGCTGAAATGCTCGGATCGCGAGATGCGCGCCATCCGCGGCAATGAGATCAGCATGATCTTCCAGGAGCCGATGACCTCGCTGAACCCGGTGCTGACCAATGGGCGCCAGATCGGCGAGACGCTGCGCCTGCACCAGGGCCTCTCCAAGCAGCAGGCCGAGGATCGCGCGGTCGAGATGCTGAAGCTGGTCGGCATCCCCGAGCCGGGGCGCCGCGTGCGCGAATACCCGCACCAGCTCTCCGGCGGCATGCGCCAGCGCGTGATGATCGCGATCGCACTCGCCTGCAACCCGAAACTGCTGATCGCCGATGAGCCGACGACGGCGCTCGACGTGACGATCCAGGCGCAGATCCTTGACCTGATGAAGGATCTCAAGAACACCGTGGGTGCCGCGATCGTGCTGATCACGCATGACCTGGGCGTGGTGGCCGAAGTGGCCGAGCGCGTGGTGGTCATGTACGCCGGCAAGAAGGTGGAGGAGGCAGGGGTGGTGGATCTCTTCCGCAATCCGCGCCACCCCTACACGCAGGGGCTGCTCGGCTCCGTCCCCAAGCTCGGCTCGTCGCTCACCGGGGAGACGACGCGGCTGGCTGAGATCCCGGGCTTGGTGCCGAGTCTGAAGCAGAAGATCCCGGGCTGCGTGTTTGCCACGCGCTGCCCGGCCGTGACCGATCTTTGCCGCGCGGTCGCCCCCGCCCTGCAGGAAAAGGCGCCCGGCCACATCGCCGCCTGCCATTATGCCCTGGTCGAAGGCTCCATTGCCGCATGACACACCCCGCACACGCAAAGCTCGGTGAGCGTATCCTTGAGGTCACGGACCTCAAGAAGCATTTCCCCATTCGGGGCGGGCTGCTCGGCTCCACCGTCGGCTACGTCTATGCCGTGGATGGCGTATCGTTCCACATCAACAAGGGCGAGACGCTCTCCTTGGTGGGCGAGTCGGGCTGCGGCAAGTCCACCGTGGGCAAGGCGGTGCTGCGTCTGTTCCCGCTCACCGCGGGCCAGGTGGTGCTGAACAACCGCCGCATTGACGACCTCTCGACGAGCACGCTCCGCCCGCTCCGCCGGCAAATCCAGGTGGTGTTCCAGGATCCGTTCTCCTCGCTCAACCCGCGCATGCGCGTGCGCGACATCCTGGCCGAGCCCATCCGGAATTTTGGCCTGGCCAAGAACGAGGCCGAGGTGGAGGAGCGCGTCGGCGCGCTGATGGACAAGGTCCGTCTGCCGCGCGATGCGGTGAATCGCTGGCCGCATGAATTCTCGGGCGGGCAGCGCCAGCGCATCTGTATCGCGCGCGCGCTGGCCGCCGAGCCGGATGTGATTGTCTGTGATGAGGCGGTCTCCGCGCTCGACGTCTCGGTGAAGGCGCAGATCGTGAACCTGCTGCAGGATCTGCAGGCGGAACTCGGCCTCGCCATGCTGTTCATCAGCCATGACCTCGCCATCGTCGAGCACATGACGCACCGCGTGGCGGTGATGTATCTGGGCAAGATTGTCGAGGTTGCGGACCGCAAGTCGCTCTTCGGCGCGCCGCGCCACCCCTATACCGAGGCGCTGCTCTCGGCCGTGCCGGTGCCGGTGCCCGGCGCGCTGCGGGAGCGTATCGTGCTGCAGGGCGACGTGCCGAGCCCGATCAACCCGCCCAAGGGCTGCCGCTTCCACACCCGCTGCCCCTATGCCTTTGACCGTTGCCGCAAGGATGAGCCGGAACTGCGCGACGACGGCACGGGCCACCTCTCGGCCTGCCACCTGCATGACCTGCCTGCGGCCGAGAACCCGCTGTTGAACAAGGCGCCGCCCACCGCCTTCCGGATGGCCGACGCCTGAGCGGCGCGCCCCTCCGCTTCGTCGCCCGCGCGCCGCGCAGCCTGTTTGGCCGCCTGGTGAAGTGGGGGTTCTGGCTGGTCACGCTCGTGCCGCCGCTGCTCATGCTCGGCACCTGCGCCGGGCTCCAGCGCTTCGTCTTCTCCGAGGATGAGGAGGTTGCGGCGGGCGCCATGATGTTCGGGGCAGGGGCCCTTGGGCTGCTCTGGGCCATCTGGCTGGTGGGCATGCCCGTTTTCGGCCTGCTCATGCTGCTGACCCGGGGCAAGCTCCTCGTCATCGAGCAGCCGCCCCCGGTCACCGAGCCGAAACAACCGACCGCTTGACGCCTCGCGCCACATTGGCGAGGCTCCATATCAACGCAGCGCAAATACGGGAGACGGTTCATGCCGCAGGTTACCCTCACGGTGAACGGCAAGTCGCACACGGTGGACGTCGAGGGCCGCACCCTCCTGGTTGAGCTGCTGCGCGAGAAGCTCCGCCTCACCGGCACCCATGTCGGCTGTGACACCAGCCAGTGTGGTGCCTGCGTCGTGCATGTGGATGGCCAGAGCGTGAAATCCTGCACCACGCTGGCCGTGATGTGCGAGGGCGCTTCGGTCACCACCATCGAGGGCCTGGCCAAGGCCGATGGCACGCTGCACCCGATGCAGGAGGCCTTCCGCGAGTACCACGCCCTGCAATGCGGCTTCTGCACGCCGGGCATGGTGATGTCCGCCGTGGATCTGGTCGCCAAGAATCCGCAGGGCCTTTCCGAGCAGGAAATCCGCGAGGGGCTTGAGGGCAATCTTTGCCGCTGCACCGGCTACCACAACATCGTGAAGGCCATTGCGGCGGCGCAGGATGTGATGCACGGCAAGCGTACGAGCATCGCCGCTGCCGCGGAGTAGGCGTTACCGCCAGATCTAGCGTCACACGGGCACAAGCGGCGCCAATGCCGCGGCCCACCCAGGGAGGAGCTTGGCATGAACGTCGTCACGCCGTTCGAAGGCATTGGTGCGAGCGTCCGCCGGAAGGAAGATCTGCGCTTCCTCTCGGGCCGGGGACAGTACACGGATGACATCAATCGCCCCGGCCAGGCCCATGCCTGGATCCTGCGAAGCCAGCACGCGCATGCGCGCATCCTGAACATCGACACGACCGCCGCCGCCGCCATGCCCGGCGTGGTCGCGATCTTCACCAGCGCGGACCTGGCCGCCATCGGCGGCATTCCGTGCGGCTGGCAGATCCACAACAAGGACGGCACGCCGATGGCGGAGCCGAAGCACCCCGTCCTCGCCGAGGGCAAGGTGCGCCATGTGGGGGACCCCATCGCCGTCGTCATTGCCGAGACGCGCGAAAAGGCCCGCGACGCCGGCGAGGCGATCGTCGTTGAGTTCGAGGTGCTGCCGGCGGTGAGCCAGACCACCGCGGCCTTGGCTGCCGAGGCGCCGCGCGTGCATGACGACGTGGCCGGCAACATCTGCTATGACTGGCATATCGGCGACAAGGCGATGGTGGACGCGGCCTTCGCCCAGGCCGCGCACCGTGTGGTCTTCGAGACGACCAACCAGCGCCTCGTGCCCAATGCGATGGAGCCGCGCTGCGCCGTCGGCGACTACGACACCACGACGGGCGAACACACGCTCTTCACCACCAGCCAGAACCCGCATGTGATCCGGCTGCTGATGGGCGCCTTCGTGCTGCAGATCCCCGAGAGCAAGCTCCGCGTCGTGGCGCCCGATGTGGGCGGCGGCTTCGGCAGCAAAATCTATCACTACGCCGAAGAGGCGATCGTCACCTGGGCGGCGGCCAAGCTCGGCCGCGCGGTGAAGTGGACGGCTGACCGGACCGAGGCGTTCATGTCCGACGCACATGGCCGCGACCATGTGACGCGTGCCGAACTGGCGCTGGACAAGGAGGGCACCTTCCTCGCGCTGCGCGTGGACACCCACGCCAACATGGGCGCCTATCTCTCCACCTTCGCGCCCTGCGTGCCGACCTATCTCTACGCGACGCTGCTGGCCGGCGTGTATTCCACCCCCGCCATCTATGCCGAGGTAAAGGCCGTCTTTACCAACACGGTTCCGGTGGACGCCTATCGCGGTGCCGGGCGCCCGGAGGCGACCTACCTGATCGAGCGCCTGGTGGATGTCGCGGCCATGCAGTGCGGCTTTGACAAGATCAAGCTGCGGCGCCGCAATTTCATCCCGACCGACGCCTTCCCCTACCAGACGCCGGTGGCGCTCCAGTATGACAGCGGCGACTATTTCTCGACGCTGGAGCAAGCGTTGAAGACGGCGGATTGGGCGGGGTTCGAGGCACGCCGGGCCGAGGCGCGGCTTCGTGGCCGCCTGCGCGGCATCGGCATCTCGACCTATCTCGAGGCCTGCGGCATCGCGCCCTCGGCCGTGGTCGGATCGCTCGGCGCCCGCGCGGGCCTCTATGAGGTGGGCGTGATCCGTGTGCACCCGACCGGCTCCGTCACGGTCCTCACCGGGGCGCACAGCCATGGCCAGGGCCATGAGACGACCTTCGCGCAGCTGGTGGCCGACAAGCTCGGCGTCTCCATCGCCAATGTGGACATCGTGCATGGCGACACGGCCAAGGTGCCCTTCGGCATGGGCACCTATGGCAGCCGTTCGCTCGCCGTGGGCGGCTCCGCCATGGACAAGGCGATGGACAAGATCATCGCCAAGGGCAAGCGGATCGCCGCCCATCTGATGGAAGCGGCCGTCGAGGATGTGGAGTTCGACCGCGGCACCTTCCGCGTCGCCGGCACCGACAAGACGAAGACGCTGACCGATGTCAGCCTCGCGGCTTACGTCCCGCACAACTACCCGATCGACGAGATCGAGCCGGGGCTGGAGGAGACCGCCTTCTACGACCCGAAGAACTTCACCTATCCCGGCGGCTGCCACATCGCCGAGGTGGAGATCGAAATCGAGACGGGCCGCGTCTCCATGGTGAACTTCACCGCCGTGGATGATGTGGGCCGCGTGATCAACCCGATGATCGTGGAGGGCCAGGTCCAGGGCGGCGTCGCGCAGGGCATCGGCCAGGCGCTGCTCGAGGCCTGCATCTACGACGCGGACGGCCAGCTGATGAGCGGCTCCATGATGGACTACACCATGCCGCGCGCCGACGACCTGGCGCCGGTCAGTGTCGCCACCCACACCACGCTCTGCACCCACAACCCGCTGGGCGTGAAGGGCTGCGGTGAGGTGGGGGCGATTGGCTCACCGCCCGCCGTCATCAATGCGGTGGTGGATGCCCTGCGCGATTATGGTGTGGAGCATGTCGAGATGCCCGCGACAGCGCCGAAAATCTGGTCCATCATTCACGGCAAGACAGTCTGAGGAGCCCTGACCATGTATGATTTCGCTTACCATAAGCCCTCCTCCGTGGCCGATGCCGTCAAGCTGCTGGCAGCCGACCCCGACGCCAAGCCGGTCTCGGGCGGGCACACGCTGCTGCCGGCGCTGAAGCACCGGCTGAACAAGCCTTCCGCCCTGGTGGATCTCTCCGGCATCGCCGAGATGAAGGGCATCAAGCGGCAGGGCAATGCGCTGGTGATCGGCGCCCTGACCAAGCATGTGGACGTGGCCAACAGTGCCGAGGTGAAGGCCACGATTCCGGCGCTCGCCTACATGGCGAGCCATATCGGCGACAACCAGGTCCGCAACCGCGGCACCATCGGTGGTTCCGTCTCCAACAACGACCCGGCGGCGGACTATCCGGCGGCCGTGCTGGGCCTGGGTGCGACCATCCACACCAGCAAGCGCAAGATCGCCGCCGATGATTTCTTCCAGGGGATGTTCACGACGGCGCTGGAGGAGGGCGAGATCCTCGTCGCCATCGAGTTCCCGATTCCGGAGAAGGCGGGCTACGCCAAGCTGAAGAACCCGGCGAGCCGCTATGTGATGGCCGGCGCCTTCATCTCCAAGGGCCCGGCGGGCCTGCGGGTCGCGATTAACGGCGCTGGCCCCTGCGTCTTCCGCCAGGCAGACATGGAAGCGGCGCTCGGCCGCAACTGGTCGGCGGAGGCGGTGGCGGGCGTGAAGCAGCCGGCGGACGGCCTGAACAGCGACATCCATGGCAGCGCCGAGTATCGCGCGCATCTGGTGACGGTGATGGCCAAGCGGGCGGTCGCCGCCGCCGGCTGATTGGGCATGGCAGCCGACCAGCTCTGGCTCTTCCTGGCGGCCGCCGCGATCCTGGCCCTGACACCCGGGCCGGGGATGTTCTATGTGGGCGCCCGCACCCTTGCGGGCGGATCGGGTGAGGGACTGGCCTCCACCCTTGGCACTGGCCTGGGCGGCATGGTGCATGTGCTGGCGGCGGCGTTCGGCCTTTCCTCCCTGATCCTCGCCAGCGCCGAGATCTTCACCCTCATGAAGCTGCTGGGCGGATGCTACCTCGTCTGGCTCGGCTGGCGCGCTTGGCGTGAGGCGGGGCAAGCCCTGCCGGTGCAGGCGCCGCTGCCGGCCCTGGGCCTGATCCAAGCCTTCCGCGAGGGCGCCGTGGTCGAGGCGCTGAACCCCAAGACCGCACTCTTCTTCCTGGCCTTCCTCCCGCAATTCGTGGTGCTGGATCGCGGCGATGTGGTGGGGCAGTTCCTGGTGCTCGGCAGCATCTGCGTGGCGCTGAACACGCTGGTGGATGCGGGCGTGGCGGTGGCGGCGGGGCGGGTTCGCGGGCAGTTGGGCCAGCAGCCGGGGCTGCTGCGGCGACTGCGGCAGGGCAGCGCGGGGCTGATCATGGCATTGGGCTTGGGTGTGCTGTTGCTGCGGCGGCCGGCCGGTTAGGCGATGGCCGCAAGGCGTCTGTATAGCGTGCGCGATGCGGCTTCCGAGCAACTGACTTGGGGCGTAATTGCTTTCAACGAGGGTGCTTGGGCGGCAGCAATCTCACTTGCGAGCGCGGCCGAGGGCATCCTGCGTGGCAAGGGCTCAGCTACACGGTACGACATCGTTCATGATCTGAATGAGATCTGCGGAGACGATGAGGCGAAACGGTCCAGGCCGAACGCCGCCATCCAATGGCTACGCCATGCTGCTCCATCTGGCTCCGCAACGGAGTGTGGTCGAGATCAAGCCGCGCTCTGGATTACCGGCGCGCTTCTTGAGACGGAGCGAGCCTTCCCATGCCAACCGTTGCCGCTGGCCGCTCAAGACTTCTTGCGGTGGCAGGATGCCGACATGAGAACCGGTCTAAGCGCCGGCCGACGAGGATAGGGAACCTAAGCTAGTCCTCGTCGGGATGGCCGCGTAACATCGGTCTATGCAGCTCGACGCCCCCGACATCATCGCCGAAGCCCGCGCCGTCTTCGACACCTACGAAGACGCGCTCATGAACAACCGCACTGAAGTGCTCGACAGCATCTTCTGGGCAGATCCCCGCACCGTGCGCTTCGGCATCACCGAGATCCTCTACGGAATCGAGGCGATCCGCGCCTTCCGCTCGTCCGTGAAGGCCTATGCGCAGCGTGTCCAGCGGAGGGTGCATATCACCAGCTTCGGCCGTGACTTCGCCTGCACGCACCTCGAATATGAGCGCGTCGGCACCGGGCTGATCGGGCGGGAAACCAAGATCATGGTGCGCCTGCCGGATGTCGGCTGGCGGGTGGTCTCGGCGCATGTCTCGCTGCTGACGAACAACGATCCGGGCCGCACATGACGCACCTCGCCATCATCGGGGGCGGCATTGTCGGCGCCTGCACGGCGCTTGCCGCGCAGCGCGCGGGCTTCACCGTCACGCTGATCGAGCCCGAGGCACCAGGCGGCGAACAGGCGGCGAGCTATGGCAATGGCTGCTGGCTCAGCCCCTCCAGCGTGGTGCCGCCGGCGGTGCCGGGCCTGTGGAAGAAGTTGCCGAAATTCCTAAGCGACCCGCTGGGCCCGCTCGCCATCCGCTGGAGCCACCTGCCGAAAGTGGCGCCCTGGCTGGTGCGCTATCTGCTGGCCGGCTGGACCGAGGCGCGGGTGATGAAGACCGGCCACGCCTTGCGCGCGCTCGTCGCCGGCGCTCCCGAGCTGCACGCGGCGCTCGCCGAGGAGGCGGGCGTTGGGCACCTGATCGAGCGGCGCGGCCTGCTCTACATCTATCCCAGCCGCGCCGATTTCGAGGCGGAGGCGCTCGCCTGGCGCGTCCGGCGCGAGACGGGCGTGAAGTGGCTGGAGATTTCGGAGGACGAACTCCGCCAGCGCGAACCTGACCTCGACCGCCGCTACACCTTCGGCGTCCTGGTGGAGGAGGGGGGGCATTGCCGCAATCCCGGCGCGTATGTCGCCGCCCTCATCGCCCAGGCCGAGGCGCAGGGCATGCGGCGCGTGAAGGCGCGGGCGACGGGCTTCGTGATCGAGGGCGGGCGCCTCAAGGCCATCCAAACCGACCAGGGCGAGGTCCCCGCCGACAAGGCGGTGATCGCGGCCGGCGCCTATTCGCGCGCCCTGGCGCGGGAGGCGGGCGATGACCTGCCGCTGGAGACCGAGCGCGGCTACCACGCCGTGATCGCCGATGCCGAGGCCGGCCCGCGCACGCCGATGATGCCGTCGGATGGCAAGATGAGTCTGACCTGGACGGAAACCGGGCTGCGCGTGGCGGGGCAGGTGGAGATCGCGGGATTGGCGGCAGCGCCCAATTGGAAACGGGCGGAGATCCTGCGCGACCATCTGCTGCGCAGCTTCCCCGGCCTGCCGCGCGACCTCCCGGCCGGGCGGGTCAAATTCTGGATGGGTCATCGCCCCTCCATGCCCGATGGGCTGCCCTGCCTGGGCCCGGCCTCGGCCAGTTCGGATGTTCTGCATGGCTTCGGCCACGGCCATGTCGGGCTGGTGGCGGCACCGCGCTCGGCGGAACTCCTTGTGGCGCTCCTGGCAGGGACACCCGCGCCCATTCCGGCCGAACCTTATTCTCCAACTCGCTTCCGCTGAGTTTTTGCGTGCATTTCCAAATCAGAGGTGGCATCCTTTCCATCCGCCGGCCCAGCATCCCGTTTGGCTGCGAACACTAGCGTGGATTGAAGAGCGACGTGTCTGACGATTATGCGCCTACGGGCGGTGACACTGGCCTGATCGAGGCCAAGGTGAAGTGGTATAACGGGCGCAAGGGCTTCGGCTTCGTGCTTGGCCCAGATGGGCAGGATGTGTTCTTCCACGCATCCGCACTGACGGATGCGGGCATCGAGCAGCCCGATACCGATGATATTCTGGTGTGCGAGATCGGTTCCGACCGTCAGGGTCGCCGCCTTGTCACGCGCATCACCGAACTCAAGCGTGGCCCGGGTGGCGGCGCTTCGCGCGGTGGCTTTGGCGACCGTCCGCCCCGCCGCGATTTCGGCGGCCCCGGTGGGGGTGGTGGCTTTGGCGACCGTCCGCCGCGCCGTGACTTCGGTGGCCCTCCGGGTGGCGGTGGTGGCTTTGGCGACCGTCCGCCTCGTCGCGATTTCGGTGGCCCTCCGGGTGGGGGTGGTGGCTTTGGCGACCGTCCGCCCCGCCGTGATTTCGGCGGCGGTGGTGGTGGCGCCTTCGGCGCCCCGCGCTCCGGCGGCTTCGGTGGCGGCGATCGTCCGCCGCGCCGCAACTTCGACGAGGGCACCGGCCCGGTCTATCCGTTGAACGGCACCGTGAAGTGGTTCGATCAGGTGCGTGGCTTCGGCTTCGTGACGCCGGAAGATGGTGGGCAGGACGTGTTCCTGCACTCCTCCGTGCTCACGCGCGCCGGCCGCACCGATCTCGCCCAGGGCGAGAAGGTCTCGCTCGATGTGCGTGACGGCCAGCGCGGCCGCCAGGCGATCGGCATGAAGTAAGCGCGGCGCTCACGCGCGGGCTTGGCGAAGGCCCTGCGGGAGACCGCGGGGCCTTTTGCTTTTCTTAACGCTGGACAGCGCAGGCTGGCGCCATGCGCCTTCTGCTTCTTGCCCTTCTCCTGAGCTGGCCCGCCGCCGCCCAGGTGCCGATCTGCCAGGCGCAGCGCGAGGGCATGACGGCCTGCTTCGATGGGCGCCTGTGCCGATGTCGCTTCGAGGCGGGCGGCCAGCTCACCGGTCGGCCGGATGGGTTCCGCTGGGATTGCGGCGCCCTCAGGCCCGATTGCCGGCCAGCGCCGGCTACGCTGCCGCAACCCGACGCACCGCCCTGGCCGCAGTACATCCCGCCGCCACAGCTCTGGGTCGAGCCGCCCAAGCCGCGCTGAAAGCTCAGCGTGGGACGATGCGACGCCATAGCCGTTGAAGGGCCGCCAGGAGCGTGACGCCCGCGCAGATCATCCCCGCCAGCACCGCCGGCCGCGGCCCGAAGGTCAGGTCCAGGTTGGCGAGCGCGATCCGTCCGGCGGGCAGGTTGGAGAAGGCGGAATACCAGAGATACTCGATCAGCGCGGCACCCAGCAGGGCAGCGAGGCTCAGCCCCGCCATGGCGCCTAGGCTGGTTTGCCAGCGGCCGGGCAAGGCCCGCCAGCCCAACAGCCAAATCAGCAGCCCCGCCAGCACGACCGCGCGCGAGACGTCCGACTTGGACTGGATGAAGGCATGCAGCAGCCCCAGCAGCATCACCGGAAACACCAATCGGTGCAGCCGCTTCCAGCCGCGCCCGAGCCGCTTCATCCAGCCGTCGGTGGAGGTCCAGCCCAGCACCACAAGGCCCAGCAGCGCCGCGAAGCCAATGGTCAGATAGGCGCGGCTTGCGATCTCGATGCCAACCCGCAGCAGCCGCCAGTTCTGGTCGCCGATGTAGAGCAGGAAATGCAGCAGCACCCAGCCGAGGGCGCCCAGGCCCAGCATGCGGCGGAGCTGGAACAGCCGCGGCCATCCCAACACACGGCCGAGCGGCGTGACCGCCAGGGTCGCGACCAGCAGGCGAATGGCCCAGCGCCCCGTCTCATGCGTTGCGGCCTCCAGCGGCTCGGGCCCGAGGCCATCCGTGGCCCACAGCATGAGGAGGTTCAGGGCGGGCAGGGTCATCACCAGCAGCGCCAGGATGCGAAGGCTGGAGACCCGCCCCGAGCGGTCGCGCCAGGGGGCAAAGATGGGGGTCATCAGGCCCATCCGCGGCTTCGGATCTCGGCGGCGATCCGCGCGGTTTCATCGCGTGCCGCGCGCGGCGGGGGCAGGGGATCGCCCAGTCGGGCAGCGAGGCCCTCGGCCACCAGGCTTTCGGTCACGGATTGATGGCGAGGGCCCAGGCCACCCGGGTCGGCCACCAGGAGCGGCGCGGTGGTCATCAGCGCCTCGGAGAGCATGGAAATGGAATCACCTGTCACGATGAGGGTGTCGGCCAGGGCCAGCATCGCCCCATAGGGATTCGCCCCGGACCCACCCCAGGGATACAGCCGATGGGGAATATTCTTCAGCGCATCTGCCACGGCCTCGGTTGCAGCGGCACCGGTGCGGCGCGAAGCGGTCACCAGCAGGCTGGCGCCCAGCATTGCTGCCTGGGTTGCGATGTGGGCGGCCAGCGCCGGCTCCATCCCCTCGCCGCGGACCGGCCCGCCCAACAGCAGTGTGACGATGGGGCGGGGCAGGGCGGCGAAGCCAGGAAAGGCGTCGGGCGCGGCGGCCAGCGCCTCGGGCGTCAGGCGGTGCGCAGCGCCCTGGATCACCAGCACATTCGGCGCCGGGGCAGGGCGGTCATGCGCGCCGATCACCAGCAGATCGAAATCCTGCGCCGCGAGGCCCGGGCGCATCGCATGCACGGTCTTTGCCCCCCTTCGGCGCAGCCAGCGCGCGACCGGCGCCGAGCGCCGTCCGGCCGAGATCACGAGGTTCGGCCAAGGGGGCACGAAGGCGGTGCGGTCGGCCAGGCCAGCCAGCGTCGGCCAGGGCCAGGGAATGCGCGCGAGCGGGCCGAAGCGCAAAGGCACACGGCGGAAGGGCTGCCCGAGGCGCTCGGCGATGCCCAGCGCCTGCGCCGCCGTCCCCGCGCGGGGGTCCTCCAGCACCCAGATCACGAACGCGTCCTCAGCATGGACGAGGCGCCCAGCCGGCGTTACGAGACGCCATCAGGATCGGAGTGAGAGAATGAGCGGCCATCACGCCTCGGATTGGGACAGGGACGCGGCACTGACCACGGCGCGCATCCTGCTGGAGATCAAGGCGGTGAATTTCCGCCCCGAGGAACCCTATACCCTCACCTCCGGCTGGAAGTCGCCCGTCTACATCGATTGCCGCAAGATCATCTCCTACCCGCGGGCCCGCACGCGTATCTGCGATCTGGGTGTGGAGAAGATCAACCGCGCCATCGGCTTCGAGACGATCGAGAGCATCGCGGGCGGCGAGACGGCCGGCATCCCCTTTGCCGCCTGGATCGCCGACCGCATGAACCTGCCGATGGCCTATGTCCGCAAGAAGCCCAAGGGCTTCGGCCGCAACGCGCTGATCGAGGGCGATGTGCCGGTGGAGCGCGAGACGCTGCTGGTGGAGGACCTCACCACCGACGGCGCCAGCAAGATCCGTTTTGCCGAGGCACTGCGCGAGGCCGGCGCCAAATGCGCCCATACCTTCGTGGTGTTCTACTACGGCGTCTTCCCCGGCAGCTTCGAGCAGATGAAGGCCATGGGCCTTTCGCTGCATCACCTCGCCACCTGGTGGGATGTGCTGGAAGTGTGCCGTGAGCGGGACTACTTCCCCGAGGCCGCGCTCTCGGGCGTGCGCAAGTTCCTGGAGGACCCGGTGGCCTGGAGCCGCGCCCATGGCGGCGTCGGCAGCCTCGAGGAGGCGCTGGCGCACAAGGGCAAGGCCGGTTGATCCGGCTGCTGGCCGCGCTGCTGCTCCTGGCCTTGCCGGCCTACGGGCAGCCGCGTGACACGCTCAGCATCGGGATCACGCAGTATCCGTCCACGCTGCATCCCAACATCGAGAACATGGTGGCGAAGTCCTACACGCTGGGCTTCACCCGCCGCCCCATCACCGCCTACGACGCCGACTGGCAATTGATCTGCCTGCTCTGCGAGACGTTGCCCACGCTGGAAAACGGGCTGGCCGTGCGGGAGACGACGCCCCACGGCAAGCCCGGCCTGCGCGTCACCTGGCGCCTGCGCGAAGGGCTGCGCTGGGGCGATGGCACGCCCATTACCACCGAGGATCTGCGCCTCACCTATGATGCGGGCCGCGAGGGCGCCACGGGGATCGGCCCCGCCGAGTTCTTCCGCTCCGCCTATGAATTCATCGCAGAGGATGCACGGAGCTTCACGCTGCGCTTCGACCGCGTGACCTTCCAGTTCGCGAGCCTCGGCGATTTTGCGCCTCTGCCCGCGCATCTGGAGCGCGCCCGCTGGGAGAGCGACCCGCGGACCTACCGCACCCGGACGCTCTACGACACGGAGCCCACGAATCCGGGGCTTTGGAACGGCCCCTATCGAATCGTCCAGGTCCAGGCCGGTTCCGCCATCACGCTGGAGCGCAACCCGCATTGGTCGGGTGCACCACCCGCCTTCCGCCGCATCGTGATCCGTACGGTGGAGAGCACGCCGGCGCTGGAGGCCCAGTTGCTCGCGGGCCAGGTGGACATGATCGCGGGCGAACTGGGCCTGCCCGTCGAGCAGGCGAGCGCGCTGATCCGCCGCACCGGAAGCCGCTTCCGCGCCGAATACCGGCCCGGACTGATCTATGAGCACCTGGACCTGAACCTCGATGTCCCGGCGCTGTCCGATCGCCGCGTCCGCCAGGCGCTGCTGCTGGCGCTGGACCGGGCGCAGATCGTGGCGCGCCTCTTCGAGGGCCGGCAGACCGTGGCGCAGACCAGCGTGAACCCGCTGGACTGGCCGCATGATCCGAGTGTCCGGCAATACGGGCACGACGCCGCCCGCGCCGCCGCACTTCTGGTGGAGGCGGGCTGGATGCCCGGCCCTGACGGCATCCGCCGCAATGCCGAGGGGCAACGCCTCTCCTTCGAGTTGCTGACCACGGCCGGCAACCGCTCACGCGAGGCGGTGCAGCAGGTCATCCAGGCACAGTGGCGGCAGGGGGGCGTCGAGGCGCGCATCCGCAACGAGCCGCCGCGCGTCCTCTTCGGCGAGACGCTTTCACGACGGCGATTCCAGGGGGCCGCGATGTTCGCCTGGGTCTCGGCGCCCGAGAGCGTGCCGCGCTCGAGCCTGCACTCGGACGAAATTCCCCGCGCCGAGCGCAACTGGTCTGGCCAGAACTATGCGGGCTTCCGCAGTGCCGAAATGGACACGCTGCTGGAAGCCCTGCCGCAGGAACTGGACCGCGAGCGCCGCCGGGCGCTGTGGCAGCGCCTCCAGGCGATCTATGCCGAAGAACTGCCCGCGCTGCCGCTCTGGTTTCGGCAGGACGCGCATCTGTGGCCGGCCTGGCTCACCGGCGTGCGGCCGACGGGGCACCTGAACCCTTCCAGCCTTTGGGTCGAGGAGTGGCGGGTGCGCTGATGCTGGACCACGTCTCCATCACGGTGGAGAACCTCTGCCGCAGCGCGCCCTTCTATGACGCCGTGATGGCGGCCCTCGGCGTGCCCTGCGTGTGGCGCGAGGCGCAGGCCATCGGCTACGGCATGCGCGGCAGTGGGGAGGGATACCTGACCATCCTCCAATGCCCCGGCGTGGTGCCCGACCGCCGTCATTGGTGCTTCCGCGCGCCCGACCGCGCTGCGGTGCGGGCGTTTCACGCGGCCGGGCTCGCCGCCGGCGGGCAGGATGACGGCCCGCCAGGGCTGCGCCCGCACTACCACGCGCACTACTACGCGGCCTTCCTGCGGGACCCGGACGGCAACCGGGTGGAAGCCGTCTGTCATACGCCGTGATGGCGTGGGGTGCTTCGCTTGCGCTCATGCCTTGATCCTGGCAGTTGCTTCGCCGGCAGTCGTTCCGCCCCGGAGCTGCTGTCCGCCAGGGCTTGCCGCAAGGAAGCCGTGGGCATGGCCCAATCAGCGACAGGATACGCAATGTCCCTGCTACAATCCGCGGCCCTGACCGTCCCCGCCATCAGGCGGCTGCATGATGCGCGCAATCAGATGCTCATCGAACTTCAGTTGGCCCGTGAGGCTCTCGCCGCCGCGCAGCGTCGCGCGGAAGTGGCGGAGGGACGCCTTTCGGAGCAGGTGATTCTCGGGACCTTGCGGCACGTGATGGCGAACCCGGCGTCCGTTTCCGCCGCGCGGCCGGCCGCCGCTGGTCCAGCCGCACCGGCCGACATGCAGTCGCTGCAAGCGGCCTATCGCAAGCTGGAGCAAGAGACTGACGCCATGCGCCGCGCGAGCCGCGAGAACCGGCTCTTCATCACAGACTATGCGTATTTCCCGGCACCGCGCGAACTTGAAAAGGCAGCGGGCGGCCGTCAGGTTGATGCCATCTTCCGTCGCCACCTGCCCAGCATTGCCGCAACGATGCAGGGCATCGCCCGCCATGCGGACGCGCTTCAGCGCATCCCGCGCGAGGAAAGCGGACCGCTTTCGCCGTTCTGGGCAAATCCGTGGTTTCCCCCGTTCGACGGTTCGGCGCTCTACGGCATCCTCGCCGAGACCAAGCCGCGGCGTTACATCGAGGTGGGTTCTGGCATCTCCACCCGCTTTGCCCGTCAGGCGGTGAAGGATCTGGGGCTCGAGACCCGGATCATCTCCATCGACCCGCATCCGCACAACGCGGTCGAGGGCCTGTGCGACGAGACCATCGTGAAGCGCGCGGAGGACATGCCGGCGTCGTTCTGGGCTGGCCTCAGCGCCGACGACATGGTGTTCATCGACAACAGCCACCGCTGCTTCCCGGGCTCCGACGTCACGGTCTTCTTCACCGAGGTCATGCCGGCCCTGCCGGAGGGCGTCGTCTACGGCATCCATGACATCTTCCTGCCGCAGGATTATCCGGCCGAGTGGAATGACCGGTTCTACAGCGAGCACTACCTGCTGATGATGTATCTGCTGGGTGGTGGCGGGCACGATCAGATCCTGCTGCCCGTGCGCTGGGCGTGGCGCGAGCCGGAGCTCCATGGCGCGCTCTCGGCTCTCTGGGATCGGAAGGACCTGTTTGATGGGCTCTGGACCCATGGCGGGGCCTTCTGGGCACGCCGCGGCGCACCGGTCGTCTGAAAGCAGCCAGGTTGAGGGCGGGATGCCTCCCGCCCGCATCGTGCGGAAGCTTGTGCGTTCGGGGAGATGATGAAGAAGGATCTCTCCCTGGAAGGTCTGCGGGGCGTCGCGGCTCTCGCCGTGTTCCTGGCCCACTTCGTTGCGGCATTCCTGCCTTATTCGGTCCGTGGGCTGTTTCGCGGCGGTGACCAGATCCAACAGCGGTTCTGGTGGGAGGACTTGATCTCCAACCCCGTGGTCAATCTGCTGATGAACGGAACCTTGGCGGTTCAGATCTTCTTTGTTCTCAGTGGCTATGTGCTGACGAAACGATACTTCGAGAATGATGATCATCTCTCGCTGCGGATCGGCGCGACGAAGCGCTACAGTCGCCTGACCATACCGGTCTTGGCCTCCTGCGTTCTGGTTTGGCTGTTGTCCAGTTTAGGCTGGATGGGCACAGCTCTTGCGCCCGCCATCGGCGCGGCCGGTTGGCCCATGGTCTATTACGCTGCGCCGATCGGCCTCCGCGAGGCCGTCGAGGGAAGCCTGTTCAGCATCCCGTTTCGCGGGGTTGGGACCGATATCAATTCGCCGCTCTGGACCATGCATGTCGAGATGGTGGGATCGTTCCTGCTCTTCGGCGCCTATATCCTGTGCGGCAAGGCGCATCCGCTGCGGGTCGCCGGGGTGTTCCTGCTCGCCCTGCTGGTGATCAAGGCTGGCGACTGGAAGATGATATGGTTCGTGGCGCTCCTGGCGGGAAGCTTCATCCACTACTTCGCGGCTTGGCTGAAGCGAAACTCCCTTGCTTCCCTTGCGCTGGGCCTTGTGGGGTTCGTCGTGGGGGCCTTCAGCTACTCCCCGGCCTATGCGCCCTTGCATCAGATCACGCTGCCGGAGCTGGGCTGGCCGCTTTTTGACCTGGAGAAAGGCGAAGTCGCGCTCTACACGGGCGTTGGCGCTTTCCTGATCGTTTGCGGCGTGATCGGGTCGCGTCCCATGGGCTGGATCTTCGCCCGGCGCATCCCCGTCTATCTCGGGAAGATCTCCTTCAGCCTCTATCTGCTCCACTGGCCGATCATCTGCTCCCTGTCCTACGCCCTGATGCATACGCTCATCCTCGGCCAGGGCTGGGCCTATGAGGCTGCCCTGGCCGTCACCTTCATCGTCAGCCTGTCGGCCTGCCTGGGGGCCAGCCACTTGATGGCGCGCCATGTGGATGAGTTTGCCATCGGGATTTCAGGCCGTTTCGCACAATGGTGCTGGCGGAACCGGGCGGCGCGCCCCGACTGACCGCGCATTCGGCCATTCAAGGCTGCGCCGGCGCGGGGCCGGACGGCTTGCAGCACCCTGCGCACACCCCCCTTGCCGAAGGGGATCGGCCGGCGCCGTTGCATGCCCGGGCCTTGCCGGCACAGTCACAAACGGTTACCGACCGCGAGCAATTCAAGATCTTTGGGTGAAACATCCCCGCATGACATCAAGCTGCATCGTGACGGGGGGCGCCGGCTTCATTGGTTGCGCCCTCTCGTCTCAGTTGGCGGATCGCTTCGACCGAGTCGTCGCCTTCGACGTCCTGCACCCGCAGATCCACCCGTCCCGGACGCGTCCCCACGCCTTGGATCCACGGGTTGAGCTCGTCCAAGGGGATGTGACGGATGCGGCCGCGTGGGATGCCCTGCTGCGCCGCACGGCGCCAGCCACGATCATCCATCTCGCCGCTGAGACCGGAACCGGCCAGTCCCTGACGGAGGCCACCCGGCACGCCCATGTCAACGTCAATGGCACGGCCGTGATGCTGGACGCATTGGCACGCGCGGAATGCGTGCCGAAGCGACTCGTGCTCGCGAGCAGCCGCGCCGTTTACGGCGAGGGTGCCTGGCGGTCTGTCCAGGACGGCTCGATCCATTACCCAGGCCAGCGCACCCCGGCGCAGCTCGAAGCAGGCACCTGGGACTTCCCGGGCCTTGAGGCCATGCCGGCGGCGGCGGGCGAGACCTGGCCCGCGCCGGTGAGCGTCTATGGTGCGACGAAGCTCGCGCAGGAGCATATGATGTCCGCCTGGGCGACCGCTTTTGGCGCCGAGCTCGCGATCCTGCGGTTGCAGAACGTCTATGGGCCGGGGCAGAGCCTGGCCAACCCCTACACCGGCATCGTCCCGCTCTTCTGCCGGATCGCCCGTCGGGGCGAGAGCATCCCGCTCTATGAGGACGGGACCATGCTCCGCGACTTCATCCTGATTGACGACGTGGCCGAGGGCCTGTTGCGGGCGGTGGATGCCGCCAAGCCTCCCCTGCGCCCGGTGGACATCGGCACCGGAGGGCGCCTCTCCATCGCGGATCTCGCGGAGAAAATTGCCGCCCATTACGGCGCGCCCCAACCGCATGTTTGCGGCAAGTACCGGTTTGGCGACGTCCGGCACGCGGCCTGCCGGATTGATGACGCCGTGTCGCAGCTCGGTTGGCGGCCGCGCCATGATGTCTCGGCCGGTCTCGCCGCGCTGGCCCGATGGATCGAGGATGAGACGGTGCCGGCATGATGGAAAGCTCGATGGAACCCACCGGCGCCCTTGAACCATGTTCCCCGGACCGTCCCTTCTGGCGTCCGGGCATGAGCCTCCAGGTCCAGTCCGTGCTGTTCAACTCGGATCCGGCCGGCATCGCACGGGCCGCGCGGAGCGTGGCGCGCGCAGCCGACTTTGCCTGCGCCGGCGGGCATTGCACCCGTGTGAGGATGTTCTACGGCGACTGCTCGCCAATGCCGTGCCTGACGCCGGAATTCCTGGCGGATCTGCGCCAGGAGCTGAGCTTCGAGCTGACCATCGACTACCATCACTTCGGCGCCAACCTCGGCTCCGCGCGGGGGCACAACCGCCTGGCCGAAGCCTCCGGCACCGACTTCATCCTGGTTCTCAACCCCGACGTCGTCATGTCGCCCCGCACGCTCGAGACCCTGTTGGGCTGCTTCCGCCTGCCGGGCGTGGGCTTCGCTGAGGGCAAGCAGCTGCCGATCGAGCATCCGAAGGACTATGACCGGATCACCGGCGAGACATCCTGGGCTTCCACCGCCTGTGCGATGACGCCCATGGCGCTGTTCCGGCAGCTTGGCGGCTTCGACGCGGACAGCTTCTTTCTCTACTGCGACGACGTGGATTATTCCTGGATGGTCCGCCACGCAGGCTTCCGTGTCATCCACCAGCCTTCGGCCGTGGTGATGCATGACAAGCGTCTCTCCGAGAGCGGCGGCTGGCAGGCTTCCGCGGCCGAGCGCTACTTCTCGGCGGAGGCGTCCCTGATGATGGCCCAGAAATGGTCGCGGCCTGACCTGCTGCAGAAGTATCTCGACTACTTCACGGCTTCAGGTGACCCCGACCTCACGCGGGCGGCTGCCACCTTCCGGATCCGGGAGGAGGAAGGAAGCCTGCCGACCCCCATCGATCCCGATCGGCGGACCGGCCAGTTCATCGACACCTTTTACGCCAAGCATCGGTATTCGCTGTGAGCTATCAGCCCCCCGGAACCTACGACAACGCCTATGCCTCGACCAATGTGCTCGGGCATTCGGTCGAACTGCTTCGACGCCATCGGACGGCGGGGCCGGCGGATGCGCTTCACCTCGACGTCGGCTGCGGATTTGGCCACATCGCCGAGCCCATCGCGGCTGAGCTCGGGCGCACCTACGTTGGCGTGGATTTTGACGAGCTGGGCCTCGCCTCGCTTCGCGCCCGCGGTTTCGAAGCGCATCACCTCGTCCTGAGTGGTGACGAAGCGACCTATGAGGCGCTGAAGACGATCATCGCCGGTCGTCGGCTCGCCTCGATCACGATGATCGACACCATGGAGCACCTGGCTGACGGCGACGCCGTGCTCCGCGCGATCGGCCGGATCGCTGCCGAGGCCTCGGCGCTCTTCGTCCTGAGCGTGCCCAACATTGCGCATGACGATGTGGGCTTCAAGCTCGCCCTTGGCCGTTTCGACTACACGCCAGCCGGCCTGCTGGACCGGACCCATGTGCGCCTCTTCAGCGCCGACCTCGTTGATCGCGTGCTGCGCAGCAGCGGCTTCTACGAATTCGACCGCTATGACGTCGTGATGGCGGAAAGCGACCAATGCTTCCCGCAGACCCATCCCGCGCTGGCCCGCGGCACACAGCTGCATGCCTATCTGCGCGAGCTGCGCGCGAACTCCAACCCCTATGCGCATGTCAACCAATTCGTGCGGATTTGCGCGCCCGCGGCACCGGCCCAGGTGTTGACGCATGTGGAGCCGGCGAACGACGCAACGCGCCCGTTTCTCTCCGTCGTTGTGCGCACGCAGGGCAAGCGCCCCCACACGCTGACGGAGGTGCTCACCGCGCTGGCCGGCCAGAGCGACGATGACTTCGAGGTTCTGGTCGTCGGCCACCGGCTGACCGTCGAGCGGCAGCTCATCGTCGAGCGCATCATCGCGGACTGCCCGACATGGCTGCGCGAGAAGTGCACTCTGTTGCGGGTGGACGACGGAAATCGCACGCGTCCCCTGAATGAAGGCTTCGGAGCCGCGCAGGGCCGCTACATCGCGATCATGGATGACGATGATCTGCCCTTCGGCCACTGGGTGGAGACGTTCAAGACGCTCGCCGAGCAGAGCCCCGGTCGCCTCCTGCGGGCTGCCTGCGTCCGGCAATTCGTGGACACCGTCACCATCCAGGGCAAGCCCGGCCTGCGCGCGGTGGACAAGCTCGACCGGACCTTTCCGTCCGACTTCGACTATGTGGCGCATCTGCGCATGAATTTCACGCCGAACCACTGCCTCGCCTTTCCGCGCGGCGTCTTCCACGATCTCGGGATGCGCTTCGACGAAACGCTGACGACGACGGAGGACTGGGACTACATCATGCGGGTCGCCTCCGTGGTCGGCACCGTTTCGAGCCCGGAGATCACCTCCATCTATCGCTGGTGGCAGAGCAGCGAGAGTTCCCGGACCCTCCACGGGCAGGATGAATGGCAGGGCAATTACCGGCGTATCCTGCAGAAGATGGATGACCGCCCGATGCTGATGCCGCGCGGGACAACCGCGCGAATTCGGGAGTTGCTGGACCAGCGTGACGCGGCGGCGGCGGGCCAGCCCGCACCCATTCACGCGGTTGACGCGCAAGCCGCCGGGCTGGCGGTCCAGCAGGTCCTGGCGGGCGCGCTGGCGGCGGAGGCAGAGCGCGTCCACCGGCTGCGCGAGGTCGTGCTCATCCTCGAATCCACCTCCTGGCGGATTACGCGGCCGTTCCGGACGGTGGCCCAGATCCTGGGTCGGCCACGCGTCAACTACGACCGGATCTGGAATTGCGGCGCGGCCGAGCTTACCGAAATCGCGGTCAGCCTTCGTCGTTCCACCTCCTGGCGCCTGGCTCAGCCGTTGCGGATGCTGCGAACCATGGTGTCGAAGCCGAAGACAGCGCCGAGTTCACCCTGATTTTCCCTCCAGCCGGACGACATCCCGCGTGACCGACGATCGCTCGAACAACTTCGATTTCCTGCGACTGATCGCAGCTTCCGCCGTCGTGCTCGGCCATTCCTTCAGCATTGCGGGCGAGGTCCCCCACGCCTTCCTGGGGCATGCCGTATCCACCCTCGCCGTCATGGTCTTCTTCGCGATCAGCGGCTACCTGATCACACGCAGCTGGATGAATGACCCCAACGCCTGGCGTTTCGCCCTGCGGCGTGCACGGCGCATCTTCCCGGCGCTGGCGGGCGTGGTTCTGTTCTGCGTCTTCTTGCTTGGCCCGGTTTTGACCACGCTGCCGCTCGACCAATACGCCTCGAACCCCCACACGCTGCGCTACCTCGGCAACATGGTGCTCTACATCTCCTATTCGCTGCCGCTGGTCTTCCCGAACAACATCATTCCGCACGCGGTCAACGGCAGCTTGTGGACGCTGCCGGTCGAAGTCGCGATGTACGCGCTTACACCGATCTTCGTGCTTTTTGGTCGGTGGCGCCTGGCCTTGCTCAGCCTCCTGGCGCTGGCGATCTACCTCGACGCCTACGCGATCATCGCCCGCCCGACCGAGATCGTGCTCGCGGGCACCGGCTTCTGGTCGGCTGCCCGGCTGGCGCCCTACTTCACGGTGGGCGCCGTGATCGCGCGCTTCGGGCTGGAGCGCAGCCTCAATCCGATCCTGGGCATCGCGGCGCTGGTCGCACTCCAGATCGCGCCCCTGGGGCCAGGCACGCGCGAGGCCCTGCTTTGCCTGATCCTTCCCTACGCGACGCTTGCCGTTGGCCTTCGCTCCTGGCCTGTGCTGCGCGCCTTCGGCCGCTACGGCGATGCGTCCTACGGCATCTACCTCTGGTCCTTCCCGGTGCAGCAGACGGCGATTTTCCTGCTCGGGCCCCTGGGCGGCGGCTGGGGAAATTTCGCGGTGGCCATGCCGGTCTCCTTGGCACTTGGCATGCTGTCCTGGCATGGGCTCGAAAAGCACATGCTTCGCCGGCGGCAGCGCCGAGATCCCTTGGCTCTGCGGCCGAACCCGGCTGCCGAGGTGGCCCCGCTGCGTCCCTGAGCCCTGTCAGGGTCGCGGTGACCCCGTGCAGCTCCCGTTGCCCTGTCGTCTCGCCGATTGTCCGCTTGTGGAGCAGCCGCGGCGTGTCATTCTGACCGGCATGATCCGCTTTGATGTGCACTCGATGCGAACGCCTTGGAAGCGGCACGTCACATGATCCGCCTTGTCCTCTGGCGGCTCGGACAGATCACGCTCACCGCCGCCATCCTCTCCTTCTGCGCCTTCCTGCTGATCGCGCTGATGCCGGGCGATCCGATTGACCTCGCCATCGCCGGCGACCCCCGGCTGACGGCCGAGGATGCCGCGCGTCTCCGTGCCCTGCATGGGCTCGATCAGCCGCTGATGGCGCGTTACCTCGCCTGGGCCGGGGCCGTTCTGGAGGGACGCTTTGGTCATTCGCGCCTCTTCGCGCAGCCCGTGGCGAGCCTGCTGGGGCCAGCGCTGCTGAGCTCGCTCGAACTGCTGGGCCTGGCGCTCGCCCTGGCGGCGGGGGTTGGTATCGGCCTCGGCGCGCTCGCTGCCGTCAGGCCGCGGGCGGCACCCTTCGTGCAGGGGCTCGCGCTGGTGGCCCAGGCAGTGCCCTCGTTCTGGCTCGGCATCCTGCTCATCATCCTCTTCGCGGTGCAGCTTGGGTGGCTGCCAGCGGGTGGCGATGGGGGGGCTCGATATCTCGTGCTGCCGGTCGCCACGCTCTGCTTCGCCAACCTCGCGGCCTATGCGCGGCATGCAGCCGCGGCCCTTGGCACCGCGCTGGGCGAGCCGCATATCCGCACCGCCCGCGCCAGGGGGGCGGGCGAGCGGCGCGTTCTGCTGGTGCACGCCCTGCCCAATGCCGGGGTTCCGTTGCTGACCATCGCGGCGCTGGATGCGGGCGCGCTGGTCTCCGGCGCGCTGATCACCGAGACCATCTTCGCCCGCCCCGGCATGGGCAAGCTCATCTACGACGCCGTGATGGGCAATGACTTCAACCTGGCCCTGCTGGCGTTGCTGGTGGTGGCGGTCGTCACCATGCTGGCCACGCTGGCGGCGGATCTCGCGCAGCGCTGGCTCGATCCGAGGCTGGCGTGAAAGGCGGCCTCGCCCTGCTCGCGGCCCTGGCACTCGCCGCGCTGGCTGCGCCGCTGGCCGCCCGGGCGCTCGGCCATGATCCCTTCCTGCCCGACCTGTTCAACCGCTTCGCGTCGCCCAGCGCCGCGCACCCCCTGGGCACGGACGAACTGGGTCGGGACCTGCTGTTGCGCTTGTTGCAGGGCGCGCGCGTCTCACTGGCCGTGGGAATGCTTGCGGCGCTGGCCGCCACGCTCATCGGCACGCTCGTTGGCCTGATGGCCGCCTGGCGGGGTGGTGTCTGGGATGCCGTGCTGATGCGCCTGGCCGATGGCCTGCTGGCGCTGCCCGCGCTGCCGCTGCTTGTCATCCTCGCCGCCCTGGACCCTGCCGTGGTGGGTCTGCCGCGCGGTGAGGCGACGGCCGACATCCTGCGCATCGCCGTCCTGCTGGCCGCCTTTGGCTGGGTGGGCGTCGCGCGGTTGGTGCGGGCCACGGCGCTCTCGGTGCTGGCGCGGGATTTCGTGCGCGCCGCGCGTGCGCTCGGTGTGTCCGAGAGCCGGGTGCTCCTGCGGCACGTGCTGCCCGAGCTGGCGGCGCCCATCGCCATCGCCACGGCACTGGCCGTGGGCGGGGCGGTGCTGGCGGAGAGCACGCTGAGCTTCCTCGGCCTCGGCATCGCGCCGCCGGCGCCCTCCTGGGGGAACATGCTCGCCAACGCGCAGGAGCTGGTGTTCCAGGCGCCCCTTGCTGCCCTTTGGCCAGGCCTCGCCATCCTGCTCACGGTGCTCGGCTGCAACTTGGTGGCCGATGGTGTGGCGCGGCGGCGTTAGGGCTCGTCCACCTTCGGCCAGTAGCGCCCGGTGAACCGCTTGTAGGGAATGGCGGCGAAGTCGCGGAGGATGCCGGCCTCGGCCGCGCAGTAGCGCACTTCCCGCGCCAGCGGGGCGAAGCCGGCATAAAAGTGCTGCGAGGACTTCACGACCACCAGCCGCTTGTCGTGCAGCGTGCAGCCAAGGCCGGTGAAGGCGTCGGGGTGGAAGACCTGCTGCCGCTCGCTCGCCACGATGATGTGGATGCCTTCCGCCTCGATCCAGGCGGCCGGCCCCATCTCGCTGATGCCGCCCGAGAGCCCGGACTGGACATGCCGCTCCGTCACCGCATGCACGCGGACCGTCAGGTCCAGCGGATCGCCCGACATCGGGCCGCATTTGCCGCCAAGGCGCAGCGGCAGGACCGCGCCGGCACCCGCCTCCCGCAGGAAGGCGACGGCAATCGGGTCCCAGAACATGCCGATGGCCGCGTCCCGCACGCCACGCGCCAGCATGCGCGCAAGCATGGCCGTGCAATCGGATGGCGCGCCGCCGCCCGCATTGTCCGAGGTCTCGGCCACCACCGTGGTTCCCGATGGCGCGGCGAGGGCGATGCTGATGGCCTCATCGGGCGTGTCGAAGCGCTTGCGTGTCACCTCCCGCATCGCCCAGACGCGCTCGCCCCAGGCTTGCGCCGTGCGTTCGGCCAGCGCCGCGTCGCCATCGGCGATAGCCAGCATCTTGGCACCCACATGCGGCACGTCGCCCCAGGGGAAGCCATGCGCGAAGGAGAGGGAGAGGATCTCGCCCCGCGCCTCGGCGGCCAGCATGTCAGCGACGAAGCCTTTCATCGGCTCCACCGGCGTGTGCCACATGTTCAGCATCCGGAGGGGCTGATACGCCATGACAGGCCGGATCTCGCGCCGGGCCGTGCGGAGCGCGAGGTGGAACAGGTCCTCGGCCCGCTCCGCCATGTCCACATGCGGGTATTCCTTGTAGATGACGACGAGGTCGGCATTCTCCCGCAGCGTCTCATCCAGGTGGCAATGCAGGTCGAGCTCGACGCCGATCACGCAGCCGCTGCCGACGATCTCCCGGACGCGGCGCACCAGGTCGCTCTCGCAGTCATCGTACCCCTCCGCCACCATCGCGCCGTGGAGGTTGAGCAGAACGATGTCGAGCGGCCCCGCCGCGCGCAGATCCTCCAGGATCATCGCGCGCAACTCCTCATAGGCGGCGCGGATGGTCGTGCCGCCGGGCTGGGCATTGGCGGTGATGCTTTCCACCACCGTGATCCCCGCCGCGGTGGCGAGCCGCCGCCAGGCGATGAGCGGGATGTTGCCCCAGGCCGGCGGGTCGGAGCTGCCCGCGTTGCGGCTGAAACGGTTGCCGAGGAAGGCCTGGCGCCCGGTCGGCAGGGGCGAGAAGGTGTTGGTCTCGGTCAGCAGCGCCGCCATGAAGAGCTTCATCGTAACCGGTCTCTCCTCAGCCCAGCGGGCCGACATGGCGCAGGAAGCTTCCGCGCACCGCCTCGGCATGGCCTTGCATCACGTCCCGGAGGTGCGAGAGGCTGAGGATCTCCTCATGCACCAGCGTGCCGGCGCCGTGGCGCAGCGCCTCCTCGACCGTCACCGGCAACCCGGCCTCCTTCCACTTGCCCACCGTCAGCCGCAGGAGGCCGAGCAGCGCGCGCCAAAGGCGCTCCGCCTGGATCAACGTGGCCGCCTCGCGCTCCTCCAGCAGGCCCGCGCGGCCCAATTCGGCCAGGACCTGCCGCGTGGTCCGCCTGAGGAGGCGCGGGTGCTGCGCCGCATGCGCGACCGTCAGCGCCTGGGCAATGAACTCCACCTCGACCAGGCCGCCCGGCATGGCCTTGAGGTCCCACGGGCCGTCGCCCGGCAATTCCCGCAGCATACGCGCCCGCATCTGGGCCGCGTCCTTCATCACGGCGGCCGCGTCGCGCGGCTCGGTCAGCGCGGCATCGAGCGCGGCCTCGATCCGCCTGCTCAACGCGGCGGGGCCGGCGATCACGCGCGCACGCGTCAAGGCCATCCGCTCCCAGGTCCAGGCCTCCTCCGCGTGGTAACGGGCGAAGGCGGAGAGGCGGACGGCCACCGGGCCCTTGTTGCCGGAGGGGCGCAGCCGCATGTCCACCTCGAAGGCACGGCCGTCGCGCCCCGGCGTGGTGAGCGCGGCGACCACCTGATGCGAGAGACGGATGAAGTATTCCGAGGGCGCGAGGGAACGCTGCCCGCCCTCGCTCGCCTCGGTCTCGGCCTCGTGCTCATAGATGAAGATCAGGTCGAGGTCGGAGGTGGGCAGCATCTCCCGCCCGCCGAGCTTGCCCAGGGCGAGCACCGCGAACTGGCCGCCCGGCACGCGGCCGAAGCGACGGGCGAAGTCGCGCTCGACGGCGGGCAGCAGGGCGCAGATCGCGGCCTCCGCCACGGCGCTGCGCGCCTCGCCGCTGGAATCCGCATCCATCCGGCCTTCCAGCTCGGCCGCGTCCACCTCGAAGATGCGCTCGGTGACGAGGCGCCGGGTCGCTTCCAGCGCCTCCTCTACGTCGCGCGCCTCGCGCAGCAGGGCGGGCAGGGCGGCGAGGGGCTTCTCGCCGGGTGCGGCGTAGCTGCCGGCCAGCAATCCCTCCAGCGCCGAAGGGCGCCGGGCGAGATGATCGGCGAGCTGCGGGGCGGCACCCAGCAATGCCGCCAGGCGATCCATCAGCCGCGGGTTGCGGTGCAGCAGCGAGAGAAATTGCACCCCGGCCGAGAGCTGGCCCAGCAGCCGGTCAAACCGCGCGATCGCGGCCTCCGGCTCGCGCTGGCGGCCGAAGGCGGAGAGCAGGGCGGGCATCAGCTCGGTCAGCACTTCGCGGGCACGCTCGCTCCGGGTCGCGCGCGGGCGGCCATGATGCCAGCCGCGCACCATGGCGGCGATGGAGGAGGCCTCGCGGAAGCCCAGCGCGCGCAGGCTCTGCAGCGTCTCCGGATCGTCCTCCACCCCCGTGAAGACGAGGTTGCCCGCCGCTTCCGGCGCGGTCAGGCGCGGCGCGGCCTCGAAGAGGTGGCTGTAATGGCCCTGGACGCGGCGCTGATGCGCCGTCAGCGCCTCGGCGAAGCTCGCGGTGTCGGGGTAACCCATGAAGCTCGCGATGCGCGCCAGCTCGCCCGCCTCCTCCGGCAGGCGGTGGGTCTGGCGATCCTGCACCATCTGCAGCCGGTGCTCGGTGTTGCGCAGGAACACATAGGCATCGGCGAGGTCGGCCGCGGCGCGGCGGTCCATCTTGCCCGCGGCCGCCAGCAGCGAGAGCGCGCCCAGCGTCGTGGGGTCGCGGAGCGCCGGGTCACGACCGCCCCAGATGAGCTGGAGCACCTGCACGGTGAACTCGATCTCGCGGATGCCGCCGCGCCCAAGCTTGACGTCGTGCCCGGCCACGGCAATCTCGCCGCCAGCGCCGCGCTCGGCCTTGTGCAGATGGATTTGCCGCTTGATGGAATGGATGTCGGCGACGGCCGCGAAATCGAGGTGACGCCGCCAGATGAAGGGGCGCAGCTCCCGCAGGAAGGCTTCGCCCGCCGCACGGTCGCCCGCAACCGGGCGCGCCTTGATCATCGCGGCCCGCTCCCAGTTCTGGCCAAGGCTCTCGTAATAGGAGAGGGCCATGGGCACGCTCACGCAAAGCGGCGTCGCCGCCGGGTCCGGGCGCAACCGCAGGTCGGTCCGAAAGACGTATCCCTCGCTCGTGCGTTCCTCCATCAGCCGCACCAGATCGCGCGCGATCCGGATGTAGGGCGCCGCGCCGTATTCTTCGTGATAGGAAGGCCCATCCGGGTCATGCAGCAGCAAGAGGTCGATATCCGAGGAGTAGTTCAGCTCGCGCCCACCGAGCTTCCCCATGCCGAGCACGATGAGGCCCGAGCCCTTCGTGATCTGCCGGGGCTCGCCCTTGGTGCGGGCCAGCTTGATCTGTCCGCGCCGCGCGGCCTCCAGCAGGAGATGCGCGCAGGCGAAATCAATGGTGAGGTCCGCCAGGTCGCTCAGCGCGCCCGTGACGCGGTCCAGCGGCCAGAGGCCGGCCAGGTCCGCCGCGGCCGCCACCAGCGCGCCCTGGCGCTTGGCGCGGCGCAGCAGGCTCATCACCGCCTCGCGCGGGGCGGCCGGGTCCGCCTTGGTCAGCGGCTCCAGCGCGCATTGCATCGCATCATCGGCGCCACGATCCAGCAGCCGCAGGAGGCTTGGCGCCTCGGCCCAGCAGAGGTCACTCAGATAGGGGCTGTGCGCCGCGAGCACGTCGAGCAGGGGCGCCGCGTCCTCGCGCGCCGCCAGCGCCTGCTGCGCGGTGTCGCCCTCCGCGAGGCGGCCGCGCAGGAGGAGAATCGCCTGGGTGTCGTGAAGGGGCCTCGGTCCGGTCATGCCGCAGGGGAGACGCCGCGATGAGCCCGGGTCAAGCCCCGCGCCGGCCCTGGCCGCATCTCCTGCGGCTCAGCCTCGGCCTGCTGGCGGCGCTGCCGTTGCTGGCGGGCCTGGCCCTGGGCGTGCTGGCCTGGCGCCTCTCGATCAATCCGGTCGAGAGCAGCTTCCTCGCGCGGCGCATCGAGGCGGGCGTAAACCTTCCTGGTAACCGGCTGCGCGTGGAGATCGGCCGCGCCACCATCGCCTGGCAGGGCTGGCATGGTGAAGGCGCGCCGATCGACCTCCGCCTCTCGGACGTGCTGCTGCGCGACGCCGCGGGCCGCGAGCGCGGACACTTGCCGGAAGCCAGCATCACCCTTGCCCTCGGCCCCCTGCTGCGCGGGGTGCTGGCGCCCTCCAGCGTCGAGATGCACGGGCCGAGCCTGACGATCCGCCGTGATGCGGAGGGCGGAATCGCGCTGGATAGCGGCAATACCGACACGCCCGCGATTCCGGACGGCGAGACAGGGGGCGATGCGGCGGCGCAGCCTGCCGACGAGGGCTTCGCCGAGATCCTGCATGACCTGATGCGCCCGCCGGAGGACCGGCTGCGGCATACCTCCTTCCGGCGCATCCGCGTGACCGGCGGGACGGTGACGGTGCGCGATGCGCTGCTCGGGTTCGACTGGGCGCTCAAGGATCCGATCATGGACGTGCGGCGCTTGCCGGCCGGCGGGATCGAGGCGGATGGCGAGGCGACCCTGCAGGTCAATGGCGTGGATATCCCGGTTCACGTCACCGGCAGCGTGCTGGGGGCGCCGCTGCGCTTCTCGGTCGCCTTCGACCTGCCGGTACTCCGCCCTTCCGAGGTCGCTTCGCTGCTGCCACCGCTCGGGCCGCTTGCCATCCTGAACGCCCCGGTCGCCATCCGCGCCTCGGCGGATTTCAACGCGGCCGGGCGCAACACCGGCTTCGGCCTGGCGCTGGCGGCGGAAGAGGGCGGCGACCTGCAATTCACCCCGGACACCCGACTGCCGTTTCAGCGGCTGACCGCGCGCATGGCAGGCACGGAGACGCGGATCGCGCTGGAGGAGGCGCGGCTCGAACTGCCCGGCAGCCACGGCGCGACGGTCGAAGCCGATGGCGACCTGCGCCGGACCGAGGATGGCTGGGCGGGTGAGTTGCGCGCCTCGCTCGACCGGTTGGACCTCTCCGAGCTCCCCGCGCTGTGGCCGGCTGAGCTGGCGCCCGAGGCGCGGGAGGCGACGCGCCTTGCGCTGCCGCATGGCCGCCTGCGGGAAACCACCCTGCGGCTGTCCCTCGCCGCTGGCCACGCGTTGGGCGGCTGGCGCGCCACGGCAGGCCGCATCGCGGGTGCGGCAAGCGAGGTCCAGCTTGCCCTGCCGGGCGGCGGCACGATGGAGATGGCCGACGCCGTCTTCCACGCCGGCGCCTCGGCCGAGGCGCTGACGGTCGAGACACTCACGCTGCGTCTGCCTGCACCGGGCGGCGTCACCACCCTGGAAGGCTCCGGCCAGATGCGGCTGGAGGGCGGACGCTGGCGCGGCGGGGTGGATGTGGCGCTGGACCGCGTTGCGCTGGCGGACTTGTCGAAGCTCTGGCCGCAAGCCATCGCCCCCGGAGCGCGCGGCTGGATCACCGCCAACATCACGGCCGGCGAAGCGAGTGCCGGCCGCTGGCGCATCGAGGGCGAGGCTTCGCCGGGCTTTGCCGATGCCGCCCTGACGGGCGTCAGCGGCAGTGCCGAGCTGCGCCAGGGGACCGTCTATTGGCTCCGGCCCATGCCAGCGGCGCGGGGCGTGCAGGGCCGCGCGCAATTCGGCCTGACAGAAATCACGGTGCAGACCGCGGGCGGGCGGCTCGACAATGCGGCGGGGCAGCCGGGTGGCATCGAGCTCAAGCCCTCCACCCTGCGCTTCCTCCTGCCGCCCGGGGGCACGGCCAGCACGGAGATGGCCCTCCAGGTCGCGGGCCCGCTGGCCGAGACGGTGGCCCTCCTGCGCCACCCACGGCTGCGCCTCTTCGAACGGCGGCCCTTCCCGGCGCAAGTGGCGGGGGGCAGCCAGGAGGCGCGGCTCAACATCAGCTTCCCGCTGGTCTCGGACCTGACCATGGACATGGTTCGCCTCAACGCCGAGGCGAAGATCAGCAATGCGCGCCTCACGCGCCTGCTGCTCGAGCGCGACCTGGAGGAGGGAAGCCTCGAACTCACGGTGGACATGGAGCAGCTCCGCATGAACGGCACGGCGTCGCTCAACGCCGTGCCGCTGCGCCTCAATGTCGAGATGGACTTCCGGCCCGGCCCGGCGAACCAGGTGGTGGTGCGGGAGGTCATCACCGGCCGCCCCGATGCGCGGCGCATCGCGGAACTCGGCTTCGACATGGGCGCGCTGGTCAGCGGTCCCATCGGGCTGGAGGTGCGGGCCGAACGGCGGCGCAACGGGCAATACACGGTGAACCTGCGCGGCGACCTGCGCGATTCCGTGCTGAGCTTCCCGCCGCTCGGCTGGACCAAGCCGGCGGGCAGCCCGGGCCGCGCCGATGCCTCTCTGCGCCTGCAGGGCGACCAGCTCACCAGCATCGAAGGCATCCGGATCGAGGCGCTGGAACTCGCCCTCCGCGCCCGCGCCGTGGCGCGCGCCGGCCGGATCGAGCGGGTGGAGCTGCAGGAGACGGGCTTCGGCGCGAGCCGGCTCGTCGGCGATGCGCGCGCGCCGACGGCGCCGGGCGGTCCCTGGGCCATCTCGCTCCGCGGGCCGGTGCTGGATTTGCGGTCGGTCTTCGGCCCTTCCGGCCATGTCGCGGGCGGCGCGCGTGATGCGGAAGTGGTGGAGGGGCCACAGCCGCCCCTCTCGCTCGACCTGCGGTTCGACCAGGTGATGTTGGCGCCGGGGCGGGACGTCTATGCGGCGCAGGCGCGCGGGAGGCTCGATACGGCGGGTGTGCTGCGCGAGGCCAATCTGCGGGCCCGCACCTCGCGCGCTGCCGGCAATTTCGAACTGACCATGACGCCGCGGGGCGAGGCGCGGCAGTTGCGCGGCACTGCCGAGGATGGGGGGGCGCTGCTGCGCGCTTTCGGGCTGATCGGGACCATCGACGGCGGCCGCATGCAGCTCAATGCGGAATACGCCGCATCGCGCCCCGGCACGCCGCTCACCGGCACGGCGGAGCTGGAGGGCTTCACCGTCCGCAACGCGCCGGCGCTCGGCAAGCTGCTTCAGGCCATGACGCTGTTCGGACTGGTGGAGGCCGTCCAGGGCGGCTCGGGGCTGGTCTTCAACCGGGCGGTGGTGCCCTTCAGCCTCTCACCCACCGAGCTGCGCCTGAACGACGCGCGTGCCTTCTCGGCGTCGCTCGGCCTGACCGCGCGCGGCCGGGTGCTGCGGGAGCGCGTGATTCTCGACCTCGATGGCACGATCGTCCCAGCCTATTTCTTCAACACGCTGCTGGGCAACCTGCCGCTCGTGGGCCGATTGTTCAGCCCGGAGGCCGGGGGCGGCGTTTTCGCCGCCACCTTCCGCGCCCAGGGCCCGCCCGAGGATGCCGAGATCACGGTCAATCCGCTGGCCATCGTCACGCCGGGCTTCCTGCGCGGCATGTTCGGCCTGGCGGAGACGGCACGTCCGGGGCGTTAGCCCTTCCTTTAATCAGTGGGCGGATCATCCGGACATCTTTCCAGTCCCGGGTGTTTCACATGTTTGCTTCGCTTCGTTCCGTCCGCGCCCCCATCCTGGGGGGCTGCCTGCTGCTGGCCGCCCTCGCCATCATCCCCGCTTCCCTCGTGCTGCACACGGGCTGGCGGGACTGGGGCGCCGCAGCACAGGCGTTGCGCATGGACCAGGCCGGCAACCGGCTGAATGAGGGACTGTTCGAGCTTCTGCTGGAGCGGGCCGGCACCAATGCCGCGCTGAACGCGCCTGCCGCCATCGCGGCGCCGGCGGCGGAGGCCCTTGCGCGGAGCCGGCGCCAGTTCGACGCGCGGCTCACCGAGGCTCGGGCCGCCCTGCTGCGAAGCGAGACGGCCGATACGCAGCGCATTGTGCGTGAGCTGGAACAGGCCCTCGCGCGCCTCGCCACCCTGCGCAGCCGCGCCGACGGCGAATTGGCGCGGCCTTTCACCGAGCGCGAGGCCGGCTTCGCGCGGGGAGGCTTCTTCCAGGAGATGTCGGGCTTCGTCGAGGCACAGCAGGGCATCTGGGCCCAGTTGCTGCAGCGCGGCGGCGCCATTGACCCGCTCGTGGCACGGGTGAACGCCCTGAAGCAGGGCTCCTGGCTGGCCCGCGATGCGGCGGGGCGCGAGCGCAGCACCATTGCCAACGCGCTTTCGGGCGAGCGGGCATTGACGGCGCAGGAGCGCACCACCATCCAGGCCTCACGCGGCGCGGTGGACATCGCCTGGCGCCTGATCGAGGCGGACCCCGCCGTGCGCAGCGAGCCGCGCCTGGTCGCCGCCATGGCCGAGGCACGGCGGGACTACTTCGAAGCCTTCCGCAGCCTCGCCACCGCCCAGGCCGAGACCGGGCCACACCGCATGCTGGGTGCCGCCTTCATCGAACGCACCACGCCCCTGATCGGCAGCCTGCTCGCGGTACGCGACGCCGCCACGGGGGTGACGGAGGAGCAGCTCGACGCGGTCGTGGTCGCGGCCGAATGGCGTGCGGCGCTGTCCTTCCTGGTCCTGCTGGGGGCGCTCGGCGGCCTCGCGCTCTCGGTCTGGCTGCTGGTGCGTCGCGTGCTGCGGCCGCTGGCGATGCTGTCCGGAGCGACGGTGCGGCTCCAGGCGCGCGACTATGCGACGGAAGTGCCGGGCACGGCGGGGCAGGATGAATTCGCCCGCCTCGCGCAGGGGCTGGAGGCACTGCGGCTGGAGGCGGCCCGTGCCGAAGGCATGGATCAGAAGGCCGAGGCGGAACGCCGGGCCGCGGAGGAGGAGCGGCGCTCGGCGCGGCTTGCCCTGGCCGAGCGCATCGAAGGCTCGATCGGCGGCGTGGTCGAGCGGCTGGGTGCCGAGGTCGGCACGCTGCGCTCAGCCGTGCATGCGCTGCGCGAGGGCACGGACCGCACCGCGAGCGAGGCCGAGGAGGCCTCGGCCACCGCCGGCCAGGCGAGCGGCAATGTGCAGACCGTCGCCGCCGCGGCCGAGGAGCTTGCCGCCTCGGTTGGCGAGATCACGCGCCAGGTTGCGCAGGCGGCCCAGGTGGCCGGCCGCGCCCTGGCGGAGACGCAACGCACCGACGAGACGATGCGCGAGTTGACCGGCGCCGCCGAGAAGATCGGCGAGGTGGTGCGCCTGATCAGCGACATCGCGGGCCAGACCAACCTGCTGGCGCTGAATGCCACCATCGAGGCGGCGCGCGCGGGAGAGGCCGGCAAGGGCTTCGCCGTGGTGGCGAGCGAGGTGAAGAGCCTCGCCGGCCAGACCGGCCGCGCGACGGGCGAGATCGGCGCGCAGATCGGCGCCATCCAGGCCGCGGCGCATGCGGCGGTGCGTTCCATCCAGGGCATCGGCACCGTGGTCGAGGAGATCAACGAGGTGGCGGCCGCGATTGCCGCCGCCGTCGAGCAGCAGGGCGCGGCCACGCGCGAGATCGCGCGCAATGTGGCCGAGGCGGCTTCGGGAACGGATGCTGTCTCTACCCGCATCCAGGGCGTGGGGCAGGGGGTGACGGCGGCGCAGCAGGCGGTGGTCCTGCTGAGCGGCGGCACGGATGCGGTTGCCGGCCAGGGCGAAGCGCTTCGGGACGAGCTCTCGGTCATGCTGGGCGAGATGCGGGCGGCGTGACGATCCGGATCACCTGACGGCGGGCGCCTTCGCCGTTAAGCTCTCCCGGGATTCGGGAGAGATGCATGTTCGGTCAGTCCATTCGGCGCCTGGAGGATGATCGCTTCCTGCGCGGTCAGGGCCGCTATGTCAGCGATGCGGCGCCGCCGCAGGGCACGCTGCAGGCCTATTTCCTCCGCAGCCCGCATGCCCATGCCTCGCTGGGGCCCATCCGCCTCGACGCCGCGCGGGCGGTACCGGGGGTTCACCTCATCCTGACCGGCGAGGATCTTCGCGCGGCCGGTCTCGGCAGTCTGCCCTCTCTGCCCATCCTGGACGCCGACCAGCCCCTCATCATCCCGCCGCGCCCGTCGCTGGCCCAGGGTCGCGTGCGCCATGTGGGCGAAGCGGTGGCCTGCATCATCGCGGAGAACCGCGACGCGGCCGAGGATGCAGCGGAGCTGATCGAGGTGGACTATACGCCGCTCGATGCCGTCAGCACGCCGGCGGCGGCGGTCGCCCCCACTGCGGTCCTGCTGCACGCGGCGGCGCCGGGGAACCTGGCCTTTCGCTGGCAGCGCGGCGATGCCCCGGCGGTCGCGGCCGCGATGGCGCGGGCGGCGCATGTCTCGACGCGCCATCTGGTGAACCAGCGCGTCGCCTGCGCGCCGATAGAGCCGCGCGCGGCACTCGCCTTCGAGCGCGAGGGGATGCTGGTGCTGGAGCTGAACGGGCAGAACATGCACGCGATCCGCGCGCAGATCGCCACCGCCATGGGGATCGCGCCCGAGACCCTGCATGTGCTGGCGCCCGATGTCGGCGGCGGCTTCGGCGTGAAGAACGTGGCCTTCGGCGAGCATGTGGTGCTGCTGCACGCCACGCGTCTTCTGGGCCGGCCCATCCGCTGGGTGGCGGAAATGGGCGAGGATTTCGCGGCCTCCGCCCATGGCCGCGGCATGGACGCGACGGCGCGCCTGGCCCTCGACGCCGAGGGGCGTTTCCTGGCGCTGGAGGTGAAATCCCTCTCGGAGCTCGGCGCCTATCTCTCCTCCAACGGCGCCTATTGCGCGAGCCATACGCCGGCCACCGCGCTTTCGGGCATCTATGCGATCCCGGCCGTCCATTTCACGGCTGAGGGCGCCTTCAGCAACACCGCGCCGATGGAGGCCTATCGGGGCGCGGGCAAGCCCGAGGCGAACTACATCATCGAGATGATGATCGAGGCGGCCGCGCACGACACGGGCCGCGATGCGCAGGCGCTGCGGGAGTTGAACGCCATCCGTGACCTGCCCCACCGCTCGGCGCTGGGGCAGGAAATCCGCGATGGCGATTTCGCCGCGAGGCTGATGGAATGCGCCACGCTGGCCGACCGCGCCGGCTTCCCCGCGCGACGCGCCGAGAGCGAGGCGCGCGGCAAGCGGCGGGGCTTCGGCCTCACCGGCTTCCTGGAGACCGCCCGCGGCGCGCCGGGCGAGTGGGCGCGACTGCGCGCCACGGCGGATGGGCTGGTCGAGCTCGCCATCGGCACCCAGTCGAACGGGCAGGGGCACGAGACGAGTTTTCCGCAATATGTCAGCCATCTGCTGGACATCCCCATCACCAGCATCCGCTACGTCCAGGCCGATACGGCGCGCGTGGTGCGCGGCAGCGGCCATGGCGGGGCGCGGAGCCTGCACATGGGGGGCGAGGCGATGCGCCAGGCGGCGGGTGTCCTGCTGGCGCATGCGCGATCGGTCGCGGCGCGGCTGCTGCAATCCATGCCGGACGCCCTGCATTACACGGCGGGGCGCTTCTGCCTGCCCGATGGGCGCGGCCTGACGCTCGCCGAGATCGCGGGCGAAGAGGGCACGCTGGAGGGCGAAGTGGCGCATGCGGTGGACCTCGTGACCTTCCCCAACGGCGCCCATGCGGCCGAGCTGGAGGTGGACCCGGAGACGGGGGAGGTCACGCTGCTCAGCTACATCGCCGTGGATGACTACGGCCGGCTGCTGAACCCCATGCTGGCGCGCGGCCAGGTGCAGGGCGGCGTGGCCCAGGGCATCGGCCAGGCGCTGATGGAGCGCATCGCCTATGACGCGGAGAGTGCGCAACTCCTCTCCGCCGGCTTCATGGACTACGCCATGCCGCGCGCCGGTGACCTGCCCGAGCTGCGCGTGGAACTGCGCGAGGACCAGCCGACCGCGGCGAACGGCCTGGGCGTGAAGGGGACGGGGCAGGCGGGCTGCATCGCTGCCCCCCAGGCCATCATGGCGGCGATCCGTGACGCGGTGGGCGCCGATGTGCAGATGCCCGCCACGCCCGAGGCGGTCTGGCGCGCTTTGGCCACACGGAATTAATTGAATTCCTTTTTCATTTTGCTACTTTAGGTAGCATTATTTTTAAGGAATGCGCGTGTCCTGGCTTCGAGACTGGTTCGGCCGCCGCACGGCTTCGCTGGCGGAAGCGCCACCCCGCCCGCCGACGCGCGGCTTTGCCGAGGCGCCGCAGCCCTTCGAGCGAACACCTGCCGCGCCCCCCTTCAGCTCGACCGGACCGCAGGGCCATCGCGGCCGCTTGCGCGAGAAGCTCCTTGAGCGCGGCCCCGATGCCCTGGCCGACTATGAAGTGCTGGAAATGCTGTTGTTTCTCGCCTTCAAGACCGGCGACACCAAGCCGCTCGCGAAGGCGCTGATCAACCAGTATGGCAGCTTCGCCCGGGTGATGGCCGCCCCTCAGGAGGTGCTGCTGGCCACGCGCGGTCTCGGTCCGCACAGCGTGGCGGCGTTGAAGCTCGTCCAGGCGGCGGCCTTGCGGATGATGCAGGCCGAGGTGGCCGAGCAGCCCGTGCTCAACAACTGGGACCGGCTGCTGGAATATCTCACCGCGCGCCTGGCGCGCGAAAAGATCGAGCAGTTCCGTGTGCTTTTCCTCGATTCCAAGAATCGGCTGATCGCCGATGAGGCACAGGCGCGCGGCACGGTGAACCACACGCCCGTCTATCCGCGCGAGGTGGTGAAGCGCGCCATTGAGCTGCACGCCACGGCCCTCATCCTCGTGCACAACCACCCTTCGGGGGATCCCACGCCCAGCCGCTCCGACATCGAGATGACGCAGCAGATCAAGGCGGCTTCGAGCCTGCTCGACATCACGCTCCATGACCACCTGATCCTGGGCCAGGGCCGCCATACCAGCTTCCGGCGCGAAGGCCTGCTGTAGCGCTTCAGGCGGGCGGGGTGCCGCGCCCTTCGCCCAGCGCGCGGGTCATCAGCACCGTGTCCACCCATAGCCCGTGCTTCCAGCCCGTGCCGGGCAACACGCCCGCGGGCTCGAAGCCGGCAGCGCGGTGCAGGCCGATGGAGGGCGCATTGGCGCTGTCGCCGATGACGGCTATCATCAACCGGAAGCCACGCGCGGCGCAGCGCGCGATGAGCTGGTCCAGCAGCGCGCCCCCCGCGCCTTGGCGGCCGCCACCTGGCCGGACATAGACGCTGTTCTCCACCGTGAAGCGATAGGCCGGGCGCGCGCGGTAGAGGCTGGCATAGGCATAGCCCAGCACTTCGCCCGCATGCTCGGCCACGAGGTAGGGGTAGCCGCCGGACAGCACCGCATCGCGGCGGCGCGTCATCTCGGCCAGGTCCGGCGGCTCCAGCTCGAAGCTGGCGCGGCCATGCGTCACCCAATGGGCGTAGATGGCGGTGATGGCGGGCAGGTCGGAATCGAGGACGTCACGGATCAGCATGCGGCGTCGCTTAAGGGCGGGCGCTCCGGCGGGGAAGCCGGACCAATGGCCCCCTTGTCGCCTCAGGCCGTCGCCAGCATCACCACGCCCGCCGCGATCAGCGCGATCGCCGCGATCTTTTGCGCGCCCAGCGTCTCGCCAAAGAAGTACCAGCCGATGGCGGCGACCAGCACATAGCTCGCCGCCGTGCAGGGCAGGGCCACGCTCATGGGGATGCGGCGCAGGGCCGCGATGTAGAGCAGCGCGCCGCTGCCATAGAAGCAGAGGCCGAGCATGGTCTGCCAGCGCAGCATCTGGCTGACGAAGCTGACACCCTGTACCGCCTCGGCGCCGGCTTTCAGCAGCACCTGGCCGACGAGAGAGGACGTAATGGCGGCGATGAGCGCACCCCAATAGAGGGTCATCCGCCGTGCACCTTCTCGCGCGGGCGGATCACGTCCCGCACGACGCCTTGCGGCTTGCCATTGGCCGAGAGGAAGGCGCGGCCGACATATTCGCCGATCACGCCCAGGATGGTGAACTGCACGCCCGCGATGAGCAGCATGAGCATCATCGAGGAAGCCCAGCCCGAGGGCGTCTCGAAGAAGAGCGCCTCGATGATGACGACGATGGCGACCAGGAAGCCCAGCATGCCCATCGCCACGCCGGCGAAGATGGCGAGACGCAACGGGAGGACCGAGAAATTGGTCGCGAGGTTGAGCCAGAGCCGCACGAGCCGGCGCATGTTGTAGTTGGAGACGCCGTCCGCCCGGGCGTAATGCGCCACCTCGATCGAGGAGATGCGCTGCGTCACCTGCATGATCAGGCCGTCAATGTACGGGTAGGGGCCGGAATACTTCGTCACCTCGCGCACGACCATGGCACTCATGCAGCGGAAGGAGGAGAGATAGAGGCCCTTGGGCTTGTCCAGCAGGCTGTCCGCCACCTTGTTGGCGAAGCGGCTGCCCAGGTTGCGCCAGCCCTCATGCTCCTTCTTGGCATAGCGCGTATAGACCACGTCCCAGCCGCCGAGGCGCGCATGGTCATACAGCCGGATCAGTTCCTCCGGCGGGTTCTGCAGGTCGTCATCCATGTTGATGACATAGGCGCCGCGGGCGGCGCGCAGGCCGGTCATCACGGCATTGTGCTCGCCGAAGTTGCGGGCGTGCTCGATGTAGGTGAGCGGCACGGTGGCCGTCTCGGCCAGTCGGCGGCAGACATCGCCGCTGTCATCCGGGCTGCCATCGTTCACGAGGATGATCTCGATCCCGCCCGCCGGCTTGAGTTGGGAGACCGCCTCGACGAGGCGCCCGATGGTGCTCGCCCCCCGATAGACGGGGACGACGATGGAAAGGCCGACGGGATGGTCGCTCATGGTTGTGCGGGGTCCAGGGGACGGGTTGCGGTGGCAAGGACGGAGCCGCCGGCGGGAAAGCGCAAGCCGGCGCCCAGCAGCGCCGCCTCCAGCCGGCAGATGGAGAACAGGCTGGTATCGAGCCAGGGCGGGAAGGGGGCGACATCGGAGGCGGCACCCTCATCGCGCCGCAGCACCTTGCGCTGCACCACCATCAGCGGCAGCAGCAGGCTGTTCCAATGGCGCGGCGCGGCCTGCTCGAAGCCAGCCTCCGCGAGCACGGCGGCGGCGCGGGCGCGGTCATAGCGCCGCGCGGTATGGACGCGGAGGTCGTGCGCCGAGCGGAGCCATTCATGCGCGGGCAGGTTTAGCACGAGCCGCCCGCCAGGCCGCAGCACGCGGCGAAATTCGGAAAGCGCCATTTGCTCCTGCACCGCATCATGGCACAGCACGTCGAGGCTGACGACGGCGTCGAACTGCGCGTCCGGGAAGGGCAGTGCGTTGATCGTGCCGGCCGCCACATGGGCGCCCGCCTTGGCGGCGGCGCGGAAGGCCGCGGTCTCGGCGTATTCCAGGCCGAACAGCTCGGCCTGGGGGTATGCGCCGCGCAGCTTCGCCAGGAAGCCGCCCGTGCCGCAGCCGGCATCGAGGATGCGCGCGCGGGACGGAAGGCCAGCGAGGGCCCGCAACGCATGCCCATGCATGGCGCGGTACCACCACATCCGGTCCTCGACCGCATCCATCAGTTCGTATTCGGCTGCGTCCATGATGCGGTTCTGACCGGGGGACATGGCGGTTGCAAGCCCGGAACATGGCCAAGGGATGGCAGATGCGCGCAAAACCCGGTTGCGGCCCGGTGCGCAAGCGGGGAAGGATGTCCCGATGAGCTACCAGGACTTCCTCGGCCGCACGGAAACCCGTGAAGACCGCCTCGACCCCCGGCTGATCGAGGGTCTCGCCGCCACGCTGGATCGCCCTACGCTGGAGGGGGACGTGCCGCCGCTCTGGCACTGGATGCTCTTCCAGGATTGGCGCCGGCCCTCGGGCGTCGGCACCGATGGCCATCCCAGGCGCGGCGGCTTTCTGCCCCCTGTACATGAACTGCCGCGCCGCATGTGGGCGGGCGGGCGGCTCGAATTCCACGAGCACGCACTCCGCGCCGAGGATCGCGTCACGCGCCTCTCCACCATTGCCGCGATTTCCGAGAAGTCCGGCGGCTCGGGCAAGCTCGTCTTCGTCACGGTCCGGCACGAGATCACGGGGCCGCGCGGCCCGGTGCTGACCGAGGAGCATGACATCGTCTACCGCGGTACTGAGGGGGCGGCGGTGCGCGCGGCCGAACCCGCGCCCAGCTTCGCCAGCGATGCGCGCCTCGACCTCACGCCCGATGCGCTGCTGCTGTTCCGCTACTCGGCGCTGACCGGGAACGGCCACCGCATCCATTACGACATGCCCTATGTGACCGGCGAGGAGGGCTATCCCGGCCTCATCGTGCACGGCCCGCTGCAGGCAACGCTGATGGCGCAGATCATCCTGGACGCGGCGCCGGGACGGCGCCTTCTGCGCTTCGCCTTCCGCGGCAAGCGCCCCTGCTTCGCCGGCAACGCGCTCTCCGTCCTGGCGCGGATCGAGGGGGATGCGGCCCTGGCCGAGACGCGCGACCACGGGGGCGCGACCTGCATGCAGGCCGAAGCCTTGCTTGGATAAAGACCCGCCCGGCCGCTCGACGAGCGGCGAGGCGGCGGTGCGCGGCCTCATGCTGGCTGCGCTGGGCTATGCCATCATCTCCTTCGCCGATGCCGCCATCAAATTCGCGCTGCCGGTGGTGGGTGTTGCGGGCGCCATGCTCTGGCGCGGCGGTGCGGGGGCGCTGTCCATTGCGCTGCTGACGCGCGGGCGTGGCCTGTGGCCGCGCAACAAGCGGCTGGTCTTCGGTCGCTCGGTCATGCACTGCTCGGTCTCCATCCTTTGGTATTTCGTCTGGATGTCGGGCTTTGGCCTGGCGGATAGCTATGCCGTCGCGGCGGCCGCGCCGCTGCTGATGACGCTGCTCGCCATTCCCATGCTGGGCGAGCGCGTGGGATGGCGGCGCTGGACCTCCTGCGCCGTCGGCTTCATGGGCGTGCTCTTCATGCTGCAGCCCGGCGGCGAGCTGTGGCGCTGGGAAGCGGCGGTGCTGCTCGTGGCGGTCTGTGGCATGGCGCTCAGCCGGATCTGGACGCGCACGCTGGCGGCCACCGACACGCCGGCCTGCATCTCCTTCTGGCTGATGCTGACCCATATCCCGATGGGCCTTATGGTTCTTCCCATAGCGGCGCTTTGGCCGCCGCAGGGCTTCCCGGACCTGTTTCCCGTGGGTTGGCTGCTGGCGCTTCTGCTCTTCTTCGGCGTGGCGAATGCCGCGGCGCATCTGCTGTTCGCGCGGGGCTTCGCGCTGGCGAATATCGCCTCCCTGGCGCCACTCGAATACTCGCCGCTGCTCTGGGGCCTGGTCCTCGGCCTCCTGATCTGGGGCGAGGTCCCGGCCTGGACCACATTGACCGGGGCGGGGATCGTCATCTGCGCCGGGCTCTACAATCTGCATCGCGAGCGCGTCCGGCGCTCAGAGGAGAGGGCGGGACGTGGCGCTTCGGCATGATGCGCGGCGCGGCGCGCTGCTGATGCTCGCCTCCACCGCGCTCTTCACCATGATGAGTGCAGTGGTGAAGTTGGTGGGCGAGCGGATCCCCTTCTTCGAGATCATGTTCTTCCGCAGCATCCTGGCCCTTCCGGTCGTCTTCCTGATCGTGCTGCGCATGGGCGGTGGCGCGCCCAACCTCGCCACCCAGCGCTTCCCGCAGCATGTGATGCGGGCCATGACCGGCACGGCGGCCATGTCCTGCTCGTTCTTCGCGCTCACCGTTCTGCCGCTGGCCGAGCAGACGGCGCTGACCTTCACGACGCCGATCTTCGTCACGCTGCTGGCCATCCCGCTGCTGGGCGAGAAGGTGGGCATCCATCGCTTCAGCGCCGTGGGGCTCGGATTTGTGGGAATCCTCGTCATCGCGCTCGGCAAGGGCGCCTTCATGGGGCCGATGGAGCCCTGGATCATCTTCGGCATGTTTGTCGCCGTCATGCACGGCGTCTTTTCCGCCGCCACCACGCTGCTGGTCCGCAGCCTCTCGGCCACCGAGCGCTCCACCACCATCGTCCTTTGGCAGTCGTTGCTGATGACGGGCTTCACGGCACTGACGCTGCCCTTCGTCTGGGTTACGCCCTCGGGCCATGAATGGCTGCTGCTCCTGGTGATCGGCCTGGTCGGCGGCGTGGCACAGGTGATGCTGACGGAGGCCTTCGCGAGTGCGCAGGTCTCCTCGCTCGGCGCCTATTCCTACACCGGGATTCTCTGGGCGGTGCTGCTGGGCTGGATCTTCTTCGGCGAGCAACCGGGCATCGCCACCTTCATCGGCTCGGGCTTGATCGTGCTGGCCGCCCTTTACATCATGCGGCGCGAAGCCATCCGCGCCGCGCAAAAAAGAGGAACGACCGCGTGAACATCCCCTTCCTGCGCGACGACCCGCTGGTGCATGGCCAGGTCGAGCGCATCGCGCCCGGCGTGCGCCGCGTACTCTGCAACAACCCGGGGCCCTTCACCTATCGCGGCACCAACACCTACCTGATCGGCGGCGGCGCCTCCGTCGCGGTGCTCGACCCGGGGCCGGTGGATGCGGACCATCTGGGCGCGATCCTCTCCGCCACGGCCGGCGAGCGGATCACGCACATTCTCGTCTCCCACACGCACAGGGATCATTCACCCGGCGCCGAAGCACTGCAGGCCGCTACGGGGGCCGCCACCTACGCCCATGGCCCGCACGCGACGCCAGGTGTCGAGAGCGGCGACCACGCTTTCCAGCCGGATCATCGCCTGCCCGACGGCGTCCCACTTGACGGCGGCGACTGGCGCGTGACGCCCATCTTCACGCCGGGCCATTGCGGCAACCACCTCTGCTTCGCCCTCGACGGCACCGGCATCCTGTTCAGCGCCGACCATGTGATGAGCTGGTCCACCAGCGTGGTCAACCCGCCCGACGGCAGCATGCGCGACTTCATGACCAGCCTCGCCAAGCTGCGCGCGCGTGAGGGGAAGGACACGCTGTACCTCCCCGGCCACGGCCCCAAGCTGCCGGACCCCATGCCCTTCCTCGACGGCCTGGCCGAGCATCGCCGCCGGCGGGAGGCGCGCATCATCGCGGCCCTGCGCGAAGGCGGCTCGATGCCGATCCCGGCGCTGGTCGGCCAGGTCTATGGGCCGCTTGACCCGAAACTGGTGACGGCGGCCGGGCGCAGCCTGCTCGCGCAACTCATCATGCTGGAGGAGGATGGCGTGGCCCAGCGAGAGGCGACCGGCGACGGTGAGGCCTGGCGGCTGGCCTAACGGCGTTCCGGCCGGCGATCGTCCCGCCCCTGGATGCTGATGAGCTGCCGCCGCGTGCGCGCGGCGGGCGAGAGGGCGAGCCAGGCCAGGAACTCCTCCAGGATCATGCCGGTGATCTTGGCCAAGGGCTGTGCATGCAATTCGCTCACGGCGAAGAAGCGGATTTCCTCCAACTCGCCCGAGCCACGGATCTCGCCCTTCGCGTGCTTCGCCTCAGCCACGAAGAAGCGGGCATGGAAGCGCATGGGGCGATCAGCCGGCGTGATGGCGCGCGTCAGGTAATGCAGGGGGGCGAGGTCCGGGTGCAGCCGTCCAGAGACCATGTCGCCGAGGACAAGACCCGCCTCCTCCTCCAGTTCGCGCAGGGCACAGATGGCGAGTGCTGCGGCCTGGGTCGGTCGCGCGCTGATCTCGAGCATGCGGCGCGTGGTGGTGGAAAGGTCGCTGATGGGACGCGCGCGGTAATCGGCCAGGTCCACGCGCCCGCCCGGAAACACCAGCACGCCCGGCATAAAGCGCATGTTCTGGTGGCGGCGGCCCATCAGCACTTCCACGCCGCCTGGCCCCTCGCGCCAGAGGATCAGGCTCGCTGCGTCCTTCGGCCGTACGGCGCGGCGCGGCTTGCGGCCGCCCGCATCCGCGCCGCCGGGATTGTCATCACCTCTAGTCAAGCGCGAAGCCGCGCGAGCGCAGCCAGGCGCGGAAGCCGGCGCGTTCGGGGACGGAGAGCTGGCGGGCCACATTCTCGGTCCATGTGCAGCCCTCGGCAGCCGGACCATGAATTTCCGGGTAGCGCGGCTTGGCGCGGCCGCGCGTGGCGTCATAGGCGACGAGCGCCTCGGCCTCGCCCGCGCTGGAATAGCGGTCCCGGTGGATGACGATGGAGGGCGGCAGGCGCGCACTTGGCTCGTTGCGCGCGGCGGGCCAGCCCAGCGAGAGGCCGGCTATCGGAAACACGCCCTTGGGCAGCGAGAGCAGCGGTGCCACCTTCTCCATGTGGTTACGCACATAGGAGATGGGGCAGGTGCCGAGGCCCGCCGCATCCGCCGCCGCGATGCACATGCCCATAGCGAGTGCGGCATCCACCGTCGCGTTCAGCAGCGTGTCCAGGTTGTCGTTCGCGTGCTCGCGCCCGGCCCGCGCGCAGATGTCGCGGTTGCGGCGGATGTCGGCGCAAAAGATCAGCAGGTTCGGCGCATCCTTGATCCAGGGCATGGTGCCGATCCAGTCGGCGATGGCGGCGATGCGCGTCGCATCCTCCAGCACCACGATGGAATACTGCTGCATGTCACTCTTGGAGGGTGCCGATTGCGCGGCGGCGAGCACGGTGTTGAGCAGCGGCTCCGGGATCGCGTCGGGCTTGAAGCGGCGCGTCACGCGCCGGTCGAGCAGGGCGGCCAGCGGATCGGGCAATTCGGCCGGCGGGTCGAAGGGAAGGTGCCCGTATCGGAGTTCGATCAGCGAACGGGGATCGGTCATGCGCGCACCACCCAGGCATCGGCCACGGTCAGGCCTTGTTGATGAATCATCAGCGGGTTGATTTCCGCCTCCCGAATCTCGGGCATGGCGGCGAGATGCGAGACGGCGACGATGGCCCGGACCAGCCCCTCCACATCGCCACGCGGCAGCCCGCGCCAGCCGTCAATCACGCGCAGCGCGCGGACCTCCGCGATCATCTCCCGCGCCTCGGCCGCGTGCAGGGGGGCCAGGCGCAGTGCGACGTCGCGGTGGAGTTCCGCCAGCACGCCGCCGGCACCCAGCAGCACGACGGGGCCGACCTCGGGGTCGCGGCGGAAGCCTAGAATGACTTCGGCCAGGCCCTTTGCCATGGGTTGGATGAGGAAGCCGTTGAGGCGCGCTTCCGGTGCCGCCCCCGCGATGCGCGCCTGCATCGTGGCCGCCGCCGCGCGCAGGGCTTCGGCGTCGGGGATGTTGAGTGCCACGCCGCCGATCTCGGTCTTGTGGGCGATATCGGGCGAGAGGATCTTCAGCGCCACCGGGAAGCGATGCGGCGCCTCCAGGTCGCGCGAATAGACGCTGGGCAGGCCAAGGGCGGCGAAGAGATCCCGCGCATCGGCCTCGTCAGGCGCATCCGGGATGGTCAAGCCCGGCGGGGCCACATGCGGCGTGGTGAGCGGCGCGCGCCAGTCGAGGAAGGCGCGCATGGCGTCCGCCAGGCTCTCGGGCGTGCGGAAGGCGGGGATACCGGCCTCCGCCAACAGCTTTAGCGAGGCATCGGCCTGCGGCACCAGGAAGGCTGCGAGGGGGCGCACATGCGGGGCGGCGGCCAGGATTCCCGCGACCGCGTCCGCCGGGCGGAACTGCGCGGAGGAGCCGATGACGGGGATGATGGCATCCGTATCCTCGGCCGCGTCCAACGCGCGGATTGCGGCCTCGATCCGATCTGGCTTGGTGCCGGCCAACGTCATGTCCAGCAGCCGGCCATGGCCGTGCATCTTCACGGCATGCAAGGCGGCGCTGGCCTTGGCGTCGGGCATGCGGGCCTCGATGCCGGCGACACCCAGCGCATCCACCACCATTGCGCCGCCACCGCCGGTCGTCGTCAGCACCGAGACGGCGCGGTGTGCGCGGGGCAGGGGCTTGCGGCCCAAGGCGAGGGCGGGGAGTTCCAGAAAACTCTCCAGCATCGTCGCCCGCAGGATGCCATGGGCGCGGAAGAAGGCCTCGGCCGCGGCATCCGAGCCGGCCAGCGCGCCGGTGTGGCTGGTGGCGAGCTCTGCGCCATAGGGCGAGCGGCCGAGCTTGTAGGCGATCAGCGGCTTGCCCGCCTGATGCGCACGCCAGGCGGCATGGGCGAAGTGGTGCGGCTGGCGGATGGCCTCCAGGAAAAGCATCACCGCATCCACGCCGGGGTCGTCCACCAGCATGGCGGCGATTTCGCCGGCGGAGAGGTCCGCCTCGTTGCCTGTCGCGATCAGGTGACTGAACCCCATGCCGCGGGCCGCGCCGCGGGACATGATGGCGCCGAGCATCGAGCCCGACTGGCTGACCAGCGCGATGCGGCCAGCCGGCAGGGAGGGTGCCTCCAGCGCCGCATTCACGCTGACGGCGATGCGCGCGGGAATGTTGATCAGCCCCATGGAATTGGGGCCAAGCAGGCGCAGGCCGGCGGCCTTCGCGGCGTCCACGCAGCGCTGCTGCCGCGCCAGGCCCTCTGGCCCGGCTTCGGCGAAGCCATCGGCCAGGATGCAGGCGACCTTGGCACCCTTCGCGGCGACGGCAGCGATCTGGCCCTCCACATGCTCGGTGTTGAGGAGGATATAGGCGAAGTCGATCTCGCCCGGGATCTCTTCGACTGTCGCATAGGCGCGCTCGCCCAACACTTCGGGAGCGCGGGGATTTACGGGGTAGAGGGCGCCATCATAGCCGTGCTTGCGGAGGTAGATTTGCGCGCGGGCGGTGAGGCGCGCTGGGTCGCCGGAGGCGCCGATCAGGGCGATGCTGCGGGGAGACAGAAGTTCTCTCAAGAAAAAAGGCCTCCGGCGGCTCGGACCGAGGGGCCCCAGACCCCAATTATCTGATGGGGTCTGGGGCCTATGGCCCCAGCCGCCGGAGGCCCTTTTTTCTTCATGCGCGCGGCGGCCTCTGCGAGAAACTCTGCCCAAACACGCCCTCGGCGATGCGGTTCTTCATCACCTCAAGGCTACCGCCCGCGATCATCCAACCGCGCGTGCGGCGGACGCAGTATTCAATCAGCAGGTCCTTCGAGTAACCGGTGCCGCCCATCACCTGCATGGATTCATTGGAGGCCATCCAGCCTGCCTGGTTGCAGGCGTATTTCGCGATCGCGACCTCCTGCCCATCCGGCAGGCCGCGCCCGGCATTGATGGCCGCGCGGTAGAGCAGCAGCCGCGCGCCATCCAGCGCAACCCGCATCTCCGCAAATTTCCATTGCAAGCCCTGGAACTCCATCAGCTTGCGGCCGAACTGCGCGCGCTGCATCGCGTGCTCCCGCGCCGCGGCGAAACAGTATTCGCCCAGCGCCAGTGCGCGCGTCGTGTTGCCGACGCGCTCGACATTGAAGCCGCCGATCTGCTTCTTGAAGCCGCCGGGGCCGAGCAGCACCATCTCGGGCGGGATATAGACATTGTCGAAATAGAGCGCGCACCACTCCTCGTCATTCATGTAGAGGCTTGGCTGGCCCAGGCGGAAACCCTCCATCCCTCGCTCGACAAGAACGGAACCGATGCCGCCCACGCCAGGCCCGAAGCGGCAATAGATGACGAAGACATTCGCCTCGGCGGAATTGGTCGTGAAGACCTTCTGGCCGTTCAGTCGGAATCCCTCGCCATCTGGCGTGCAGCAGGTCTTAAGGTCAGTCAGCGCCGAGCCCGCATCGGGCTCTGTCATGCCGACGGCCGCCACCGCCTCACCGGCCAACAGCGGCTTGAAGAAACGCTCCTTCTGATACGGGGAGGCATATTCGGCGAAGGTGCGGAAGGCACCGAAATTGCCGGCCTGCAGCACATCGGCGCTGCGCGGGCAGACCTGCGCGATCTGCTCCATCGCCAGCACGGCGTCGAACACCGTGCCGCCCGCGCCGCCATCTTCCTCGGGGATCATGATGCCAAACAGGCCTTGATCGGCCATCAGCTTCGCGACATCCCAGGGGAAGCCCACGGTGTGGGCACGCTCCACCGCGCCCTTCGCCAGATGGCGCTCGGCAAAGCCGCGCACCACCTGCTGAAAGGCCGCCTGTTCCTCGTTCAGTTGGAAATTCACGTCACACGGGGTCCCAGCTGAAGACATCGCCCGAGCGTTCCATCGGCACGAAGCTCGACCGGAAGGCCGGCAGCGCGACCTCGGCGATCTTCTCGGGCGTCCAGCCGGTTTCGCTGTGCACCGAGCGGGTCGGGCGGTTCTGGCTGAACAGGAACAGCTCATGCATGCGCGGCGCGAAGATCTGGCCGGTCACTTCCTTGGCCGCATCGGAGGCGAGGAACACAGCGAGCGGCGCGTTCTTCTCGGGGCCCATCTTCATCAGCCGCTCGACGCGCGCCTTCTGCTCCGGCGTCTCGGCCGGGATGCTGCTCGTCATGCGCGACCAGGCGAAGGGTGCGAGGCAGTTCGAGCGCACATTGTAGCGCGCCATGTCGAGCGCGATGGACTTGGACAGCGCGACGATGCCGAGCTTGGCCGCCGAGTAGTTGGCCTGCCCGAAATTGCCGATCAGCCCCGAGGTGCTGGTGATGTGCACCATGCTGCCGCTTTCCTGCTTGCGGAAATGCTCGGCCGCGGCACGGCTCACGAAGAAGCTGCCGTTCAAATGCACGTTGATGACCGAGAGCCATTCCTCCGGCGTCATGCGGTGGAAGATCTGGTCGCGCAGGATGCCGGCATTGTTCACCACGATGTCCACGCGGCCGAAGGCATCAATGGCGGTCTGGACGATCTTCTTCGCGTTCTCCCACTCCGAAACGCTGTCGGTGTTGATGACGGCTTGGCCGCCCTTCTGCTCGATGATGGCCTTGGTTTGCTCGGCCGGGCTGGCCGAGAAGCCCTCGCCACCCAGCGAAGCGCCGATGTCGTTGATGACGATCTTTGCACCAGCCTCGGCCATCGCGATGGCGATTTCCCGGCCGATGCCGCCACCCGAACCCGTGACGATGGCGACTTTGTCCTTGAGCATCATGGCGCTTTCCCTCCGTGCGATTGATTCGGCGCGAAGGCTAGAACGCCATGCGCCACGCGGGAAGGTGGCCCCCGTGCCCCGCTCTTTGCGCCGGATGACCGGCCGGTTACACGACCGTCCAAGAATTGGAATGGCTGGGGCCTGCAATGAACGAAATTGGGTGGCTGGCGGCACTCGCGGCGGCGATGGCGGCGACCGGCCTCGTGTCAGGGACGCTGGCCGGCCTGCTGGGCGTGGGCGGCGGCATCGTCATCGTGCCGCTGCTGTTCAACGTCTTTCCGCTCTTCGGCATCCCCGAGGCGATGCAGATGAAGCTGGCCGTCGGCACCTCGCTCGCGACCATCATCCCGACCTCCATCGTCTCGGCGCGCAAGCACCGCGCGACGGGTGCGATGGACGAGGCGCTGCTGCGTTCCATCTGGCTTCCCATGATGCTGGGTGTCGCACTCGGCACGGCACTCGCCGTGCAGGTGCGGGGCGAGGGGCTGACGGCCGTCTTCGGCATGGTGGCCCTGCTGGTGGCGCTCAACATGGGGTTCACGGGCATTGATTTCCGCGTGGCGGACAAGCTGCCGGAAGGGCCGCCGCGCGCGGCGCTCGGCATCGGCATGGGCAGCGTGAGCGCGATGATGGGCATCGGCGGCGGGACGTTGGGCGTGCCGATCCTCTCGATGTTTGGCTACCCCATCCGCTCCGCCGTCGCGACGTCGAGCGTGTTCGGGTTGATCATCTCGGTACCGGCCACCATCGGCTTCGTCTGGGGCGGCTGGAATGATCCGAACCTGCCGCCTCTTTCGCTCGGCTATGTCAGCCTGATCGGCTTCGCGCTGATCGCGCCCACCTCGATCATCGCGACGCCCTGGGGCGTGCGGCTGGCCCATACCATTCCGCCACTCTGGCTAAAGCGCGCCTTCGCGTTCTTCCTGGCCGCGACCAGCCTGAGGATGTTCTACAGCCTCTTCACCTGAGACAAGCTGGGAAGATGATTCACCGCTTCGGTGTGCCACCTCAGCGGATCATGCTCCGACCCCTCAGACGTGGAAGCTCTCGCCGCAGCCGCAGCGGCCCTTCTCGTTCGGGTTCACGAAGACAAAGCCGGCGCTCATCGGCTTCACCTCGTAGTCCATCATGGTGCCGATGAGGTAGAGGCTGGCCTTGCGGTCCACCAGGATGGAGAGGCCCTTGTCCGTCACGCGCTCATCGCCCGGGCCGGCCTCGTCCACGAAGGTCAGGTCATAGGCCATGCCGGAGCAGCCCTTGGTCTTCACGCCGATGCGCAGCAGCTTGCCCGCCTCGGCCTTCTCATAGAGCCTGCGCAGGCGTTCGGCGGCGCTCTCGGAAAGGCTCATCAGCGGCGGCAGCTCGCGCTTGACGCGCGGGGGTGCGGTGGTGGTGCTCATCGCGGGTCTCCCTCAGAACATGTTGAGCGCAAGGCGGGCATCCTCGCTCATGCGGGACTGGTCCCATGGCGGATCCCACACGACCTCGACCTCGCAATCGGTCACGCCGGGAAGCTGACGGATGGCCTCCTCGGTCATGCTGGGCAATTCCTGCGCCGAGGGGCAGGAGGGGGTCGTCAGCGTCATTTCCACCTTCACCTTGCCGTCATCGCCGAGCTCAATCGCGTAGATCAGGCCGAGTTCGTAGATGTCCACCGGGATCTCGGGGTCGAAGACGGTTTTGATGGCGGCGATCACACCTTCTTCGGTCACGGCCGGCAGCGACTCGCCCGTCGGGGTCCAGCTGCCATGGGTTGCATTCTCACTCACTGCTGGTCTCCTTCACGCCTGCAAGCGCGGCATCCAATGCATGCCAGGCGAGGGTGGCGCATTTTACGCGGCTCGGAAATTTCCTCACGACCGAGAATACCGAAAGCCGGCTCAGGTCCTCGGTGCTTTCGTCACGCTCGCCGCTGCGGGCCATGCGCGCCACCGCCTGGCCGAGTGAGCGCGCCTCCTCAGGCGACTTGCCGCGCACGAGTTCGGTAAGAAGTGCCGCACTGGCCTGGCTGATTTCGCAGCCGCGGCCCATGAACATCGCCTCGGTGATAGCAGCGCCATCAAGGTTGAGAAAGACTTCCACGCGGTCGCCGCACATCGGGTTGTCGCCGCGCGCGGAAGCGGTGGCACTCTCCAGCCGGCCGCGATGGACAGGGTTGCGGGCGAGGTCGCGCAGTACCTTGGAATAAAGGTCCTGCAACTCGTCAAATCCCGCAGCCTCGGCGGCCATCACGCAAAGAACCTCCGCGCATCGGTCAGCTTGGTCGCGAGGAAGTCGATTTCCTCCCGCGTCGTGTAGAGGCCAAAGGAGGCGCGCGTGGTGCCGCCTTCCAACCCGAAGCGCGCGTGCAGCGGCTCCGCGCAATGACGCCCGGCGCGGACGCAGATGCCGGAGCGGTCGAGATAGGTGGAAAGGTCATGCGGATGCACGCCGTCCAGGGCGAAGGCGAAGACGCCGCCGCGATCCTGCGCCGCACCCAGCAGCGAGAGCCCCTCCACCTGCGTCAGCACGCCCATGGCATGGTCCACCAGGGCGCGCTCATGCGCCTCGATCGCTTCCATGCCGATGACGTTCACATATTCGATCGCGGCGTGCAGCCCGACGGCCTCGATGATGGCGGGCGTGCCGGCCTCGAAGCGCGCGGGGCTGGCCGCGAAGGTGCTGCGCTCCAGCGTCACCGTCTCGATCATGTCGCCGCCGCCGAAGAAGGGCGGCATGGCGTCGAGCAGCGCGCGCTTGCCGTAGAGCACGCCGATGCCGGTGGGGCCGTAGAGCTTGTGGCCGGTGAAGATGTAGAAATCCGCATCCAGCGCCTGCACATCCACGGCGCGATGCACCGCGGCCTGGCTGCCGTCGAACAGCACGCGCGCACCCGCCTCATGCGCCATGCGGGCGATGCGCGCGGCGGGGGTGACGGTGCCCAGCACATTGGACATATGGGTGACGGAAACCAGGCCGACCTTGCCATCCGCCAGCTTGGCGCCGAGGTCTTCCAGATCCAACTCGCCCGTCTCGGTGACGCGGACAAAGCGCAGGCTGATGCCCAGGCCCGCATCGCGCAGCATCTGCCAGGGGACGAGGTTGGCGTGGTGCTCCATCTCGCTCACCAGCACGCATTGGCCGGGCTTGAGCATGCCGCGGCCGAAGCTGTGGGCGATGAGGTTAAAGGCGCCCGTGGCATTCGGCGTGAAGATGATCTCTTCCGGCTCGGCGGCGTTGAGGAAACGCTGCACGGCGCCGCGCGCGGCCTCATGCGCTTCGGTCGCGACCTCGCTCAGGTGATAGGCGCCGCGATGGACATTGGCATAGGCCGTTTCCATCGCGCGCGTCATGGCGTTGATCACCGCGCGCGGCTTCTGCGCCGAGGCGCCGCTGTCCAGGAAGACGAGCGGCTTGCCGCGCACCTGCGTCGAGAGGATCGGGAAATCCTCGCGAATGCGGCTGACGTCGAAGCCGAGGGCGATGTTCGTGTCCATGATCAGGCCGCCTCTCTCTCCCACCAGCCATCGGTCGCCTCGGCCAGCGCGGCCTGGGCGAGGGGGTGGATCACGCCCTCGATGGCTTCGACCAGGAAGGCCTGGACCAGCATGGCGCGCGCCTGCTCGGCCGGAATGCCGCGGGCGCGCAGGTAAAACAGCTGCGCCTCATCCAGCGCGCCGACCGTCGCACCATGGCTGCACTTCACGTCATCCGCGTAGATTTCGAGCTGCGGCTTGGCGTCGATCTCGGCATCTTCGGAGAGCAGCAGCGCCTGGTTCATCTGGTAGCCATCGGTGCGCTGCGCCACCTGGCGCACCAGGATCTTGCCCTGGAAGACGCCGCGCGACTTGCCGGCCAGCACCGTCTTGTAGGTCTGGCGGCTGGCGCAATCCGGGGCCGCGTGATCGAGGTAGGTGGTCGTGTCGGCGTGCTGCCCGTCACCTGCCAGTTGCGCCCCGTTCATGTGGCAAGCGGCCTTGGGGCCCAGCAGCGCCGTATGGATCTCGTTGCGGACCAGCTTCGCGCCGGCGTTCAGTGTGAAATTGTCGTAGGTGCCGCCACCCTGCACCGCGGCCAGCACGGTGGAAAGTTGGAAGCCCGAACGCCCCTCGCGCTGGATGCGCACATGGCTGAGCGTCGCCCCCGTCGCCACCTGGACTTCGAAGACCGGATTGTGCAGGTAGCTTGCACCATCCGGGCCAAGGCTGGTCTCGATCAGGGTGAGCGAAGCACCGGCGCCGATGCGGATCAAATGGCGCGGATGGAAAGCGATGGGCCGCTCGGCGTGGCTCGCGAAGCTCAACAACTCCAGCGCGCCGCCGTCCATGCCGGCTGGCAGGTCGAGCAGCAACCCGTCCTCGAACAGCATGGTGTTGAGCGAGACGACGGGAAGCGGCTGCGCCAATGCGCCAAGCCAGTCCTCGGCCTCGTTCAGATGTGCCGCTAGCGGCCGGCACCATTCGGGCAGGCTCGAGAGGCCAGCCGCGAAACGGCCATCCACGAAGACCGCGCGATGGGAGGCGCGCATGGGAGGCAGCACGGGGTGCTCCGCCGCCAATGTCAGAGCTTCCGTGAACTGCGCCTGGGCGATGGGCGAAAGATCGGTGTAGCGCCAGGCCTCCAGCTTGCGGTGGGGCAGGCCGACGCTGGCGAAATGCTCCGCCGCCGCGCTGCGCAGCGCCGCAATCCAGGGTGTGCGGCCGCCAGGCAAATGCTCGCGCAGGCCCGCAAAGCGGGCGGAAAAGCCGCCAGGGCTCATGGCGTTCATGCCGCCACCTTCGCGTAACCCTCCGCCTCCAGCTCCAACGCGAGCTCGGGGCCGCCCGACTTCACGATGCGGCCGCCCATCAGGACATGGACGCGGTCGGGCGTGATGTAGTCCAGCAGGCGCTGGTAATGGGTGATGACGAGCGCCGAAAAGTTCGGCCCGCGCATGGCGTTCACGCCCTCGGAGACGATCTTCAGCGCGTCAATGTCGAGGCCCGAATCCGTCTCGTCCAGGATGGCGAGGCTGGGTTCCAGAAGCGCCATCTGCAGCACCTCGTTGCGCTTCTTCTCGCCGCCGGAGAAACCGACATTCACGTTGCGCTTGAGCATGTCGTCGCTCATCTGCAGCGTCTTCAGCTTGGCGCGGGCCAGCTTGAGGAAGGCCATGGCGTCCACTTCCGGCTCGCCCTTCGCCTTGCGGATGGAATTCAGCGCGGTGCGGAGGAAATTCGCATTGCCCACGCCCGGCAGTTCCACCGGATACTGGAAGGCGAGGAAGAGGCCGGCCGCCGCACGCTCCTCCGGCTCCATGGCCAGGATGTCCACGCCGTTGAAAGTGGCGCTGCCGCCCGTGATCTCATAGCCCTCGCGCCCGCTCAGCACGTAGGAGAGGGTGGACTTGCCCGAACCATTGGGGCCCATGATGGCGTGGATCTCGCCCGTGGGGACTTCCAGGTTGATCCCCTTGAGGATCTGCTTGCCATCAATTTCGGCCGTCAGGCCTTCGATCTTCAACACTTAACCAACACTCCCTTCGAGCGAGATCGCCAGAAGCTTCTGCGCTTCCACGGCGAACTCCATCGGCAATTCCTTGAGCACTTCCCGGCAGAAACCGTTCACGATCAGCCCCACCGCCTCTTCCTGCGAAAGTCCGCGCGAGCGGCAGTAGAAGAGCTGGTCCTCGGCGATGCGCGACGTCGTCGCCTCATGCTCGATCTTCGCGGTGGCGCAGCGGTTTTCGATATAGGGCACGGTATGCGCGCCGCATTGATCGCCGATCAGCAGGCTGTCGCATTGCGTGAAGTTACGCGCACCCGTCGCCTTCGGGCTGATCTTCACCAGGCCGCGATAGGTGTTCTGCCCCTGGCCCGCGCTGATGCCCTTGGAGACGATCGTGGACTTCGTGTTCTTGCCGACATGCCACATCTTGGTGCCGGTATCGGCCTGCTGGTGGTTGTTCGTGATGGCCACCGAGTAGAACTCGCCCACGCTGTCATCGCCGAGCAGGATACAGGAGGGGTATTTCCAGGTGATGGCGGAGCCCGTCTCCACCTGCGTCCAGCTCACCTTGCTGCGAGCGCCGCGGCAGGCGGCGCGCTTGGTGACGAAATTGTAGATGCCGCCCTTGCCCTCGGCATCGCCGGGGTACCAGTTCTGGACGGTGCTGTACTTGATGGTCGCGTCATCCATCAACACCAGCTCGACCACGGCCGCGTGCATCTGGTTCTCATCGCGCATCGGCGCGGTGCAGCCTTCCAGATACGACACATGCGAACCGGCTTCCGCCACGATCAGCGTGCGCTCGAACTGGCCCGTGCTTTTCGCATTGATGCGGAAATAGGTGGAGAGCTCCATCGGGCAGCGGACGCCCTTGGGGATGAAGACGAAGCTGCCATCGGTGAAGACCGCGCTGTTCAGGCAGGCGAAGTAGTTGTCCGCCGGCGGCACCACGGAGCCGAGGTACTTTTGCACCAGCTCCGGGTGCTCCTGCACCGCCTCGCTGATTGAGCAGAAGATGATGCCTTCCTTATGCAGCCGCTCCTTGAAGGTGGTGGCGACCGAGACGCTGTCGAACACCATATCCACGGCGATGCCCTGCAGCCGCTCCTGCTCCCGGAGGGGAATGCCGAGCTTCTCATAGGTGCGCAGCAGTTCCGGATCGACCTCGTCCAGCGACTTCGGGACCACCTTGTTGGTGGGTGCCGCGTAGTAATAGGCGTCCTGGTAGTCAATCTTCGGGTAGTTGACGGCCGCCCAGTCGGGTTCTTCCATCGTCAGCCAATGGCGATAGGCCTTGAGGCGCCATTCCAGCAGCCAGGCCGGCTCGTTCTTCTTCGCGCTGATGAAGCGAACGATATCCTCGTTCAGCCCCTTGGGCGCATATTCCATGGCGATGTCGGTTTCGAAACCCCACTTGTAGCCGCCATCGCTGGCGGCCTGGACAGTCTCGAGGGTCTCTGCAACGGCAGGCATCAGGCGCTCCTACTCGGCGGCGACGAAATGGTTGGTGGGGAAGGGGAGGCTGGCCCCGCAGCCGCCGCCTGCCAGGTCGGCGACGGAGATGCCGGCCAACGCCTCGCGAATGGCATGGTTCACCGGATCCCAGCGGCCTCGGACGGGGCAGAGATGTTCGCTGTCGCAACCCCCGGTGCCGCCGTCCACGCAGGCCGTCAGCGCGATGGGGCCGTCGAAGGCGACGATCACCTCGGCCAGGGTGATGGCACTCAGCGGGCGCATCAGGCGATAGCCACCACGTGCGCCGCGCAGCCCCTCGACGATGTCGGATTGCGCCAGGATCTTCAGAACCTTGGCGACCGTCGGCTCGGCCAGGCCGGTGCGGGCGGCGATGCCCGGCGCGCTTTGCAGCGGGGCATTGTCCCGCCCCATGCGCGACAGCACCACCACGGCGTAATCGGTCAATCTGGAGAGTTTCAACACCGGCGTTCTCCTGCGGCCCCATTCAAATAGGACCAACCGCGTCCGGTTTCCAGTCCCTGCCGTGATTCCGCTTGCATTATTTCCGCGCAATCACCGCGATTGGCCCGCCGCCATCCGGCCCCTGGTGCTCGGCACCGCCCGAGACGAAGAGGTCCGTCCGGCCCACCGCGGCCGCGATGACTCCGCCCACCAAGGCGCGGGCGTGGCGGGTCGCGTTGATGTCGCTGTCGTCATTCATGATGTGGCGCAGGCCGCGGATCTGGCCCGTGGTTGCAGGCTCGGCCTTGGCCAGCACGGCAACCAGCTGCTGCCGCGCCGCATGATCGAGTTGACCCTGTGCCGCGAGGCCGACCGAGGCCAGCGCCCGCTGCACCGCGCCGAAATCCACCGCGTCGGCCATCACATCATGCCCGATGGTGAGGTCACCCGCCCAGGCCGGGCTGTTGCCGAGCACGATCACCTCGCAGCGCTCCAGCTCCACACCGGCCGAGCAGCTGGCGCGGCCGGAATGCAAGGACCAATCCGATCCAATCGCTGCATCCGTGAGTGCGGCCTCCTCGGTTTCGCCGAGGGCCAGCGCCACGCCCAGGGCGGCGGCACCGCGAGAGAGCCCCATCGAGGCGTAGGTGTCGGCGGTCGCCACATCCTGACCGCGCGCGGCCGCCTCCGTCACCTTGGCCGAGGTGATGAGCGGGCATTTGACCTGGACGTAATGAACCTCCCGCGCGTCGCTGATGCCGGCCTCGGCCATTGCGGCCCGCACGGCCGCAGCGGTCGCGCGCAACTGCGCCATGCGGCCGATCTCCTCGGGCGCAAAATCGGGGGTGAAGCCGACACCGATCGCCAGCGCGCCGATCGCGGCCGCGGCCACCTCGCGCACGCCGAGCACCAGGAAATGCGGCGAGAGTCCGCCCTCCGTTCCGCCCGACATGACCAGCGCCACCCGCGCCATCACCGCATCGGGCGTGGCGCCAAGCCGCGCGCCGAGCAACCCGGCCAGCGCACTCACCGCATAGGCCCGCGTGAAATCGTTGACGCAGCCATTCCCCTCCGTCTTGCCGAGGATGGCGACGACCTCCTCCGGCCGCAGGGCTCCCTGTTCGAACAATGCCGCGATGGCGGCGACATCGCCCGGATGGCGCATCGGAACGCGGAAGGCGAGGGCTTGGCGGGGCATGGTCTGGCTCTCCTGACGGGCGCCCATCCCTTGCCGCGCCCCATCGGCCGAAGCAAGCTGCGGCCCACGACAAAGGAGCCCCGCCCATATGCCCAGCATCCGCACCGAGGATGGCGTTGACCTGCACTACATCGAAGCGGGGGAGGGCACGCCGCTTGTCTTCGCCCATGAATTCGCCGGCGATGCGCGCAGCTGGGAACCGCAGATTCGCTTCTTCTCGCGCCGCTATCGCTGCATCGCCTTCCATGCGCGCGGCTATCCGCCGAGCAGCGTGCCGACCAGCCCGAAGTCCTATAGCCAGGACCGAGCGACGGATGACATCGCGGCCGTCATCAAGGCGCTGAACCTGGCGCCGGCCCATGTCGTGGGCCTCTCCATGGGCGCCTTCGCCACGCTGCATCTGGGCCTGCGCCACCCGCATCTGGCGCGCAGCCTGACGGCGGCGGGCGTGGGCTACGGCGCCTCCCCCGACAAGCGCGCGCAGTTCCGGGCCGAGATTGACGGCTCCGTCGCCAAGCTGCGCGCGGGCGGCATCGAGAAATTCGCGACCATCTACGCGCATGGCCCCACGCGCCTGGTCTTCGAGGAGAAGGACCCGCGCGGCTTCGCCGAATTCGAGGCGCAGATGGCCGAGCACTCCACCGAGGGCTCGGCGCTGACCATGCTGGGCGTGCAGCGAGAACGGCCTTCGTTGTTTGAGCTTGAAGCGCAGTTCCGCCAGCTGAAGCTGCCCACCTTCATCATCGCAGGCGACGAGGACGACCCGACGCTGGAACCCGCCCTCTATCTCAAGCGCACCATCACCAGCTCGGCCCTGCTGGTCATGCCGAAATGCGGCCACACGATGAACCTGGAAGACCCCGACGCCTTCAACCGCGCCCTGCTGGACTTCATCACCGCGGTGGATTCCGGCGCCTGGAAGGATCGCATCCCCGCTAGCATGTCCGGCGCCATCATCGCGGCGAAGCCCTGATGAGCGACGCGCTCGCCATCCGCGCCCTCATCGAGAATTGGGCGGTCTGGCGGGATGCGGGCGACTGGGCGCGCTTCGTCACCTGCTGGCACCCGGAGGGCCGGATGATGGCCACCTGGAAGCAGGGCACGGCCGCGGAGTTTATCGCCGCCAGCATCGAGGGTTGGAACCGCGGCGTCTCCATCCTGCATTTCCTGGGCGGGCACAGCAGCGAAATCGCGGGCGAGCGCGCCATCAGCCAGACCAAGATGACCATCAGCCAGCGCGCCGAGGTGGAGGGCGTGCTGGTGGATGTGGTTTGCACCGGCCGCTTCTACGATTTCGTCGAGAAACACGAGGGCGCTTGGAAGCTCCTGCTGCGCCAGCCGATCTACGAGAAGGACCGGATGGACCCTGTGGCCCCCGATGCGCAGCTTTCGCTGGATGTGGCGCTGCTCGCGCAATTCCCGGAGGGTTACCGGCATCTCGCCTATCTGCAGACCCGCATCGGCTACGCGGTGAAGCGCGACATGCCCGGGCTGAAAGGTCCGGAAGTCGAGCGCCTCTATGCCGACGGGGCCGCCTGGCTCAAGGGTGCCCCGCTGACGCGCTGAGCGCCTCGTCCAGCAGGCCCAATGTCGCCAGCGCGAATTCCAACATGTTCGGCCAGCGCTCGGCCTTCCCGGTTTCCAGCGTGCGAACAAGCTCGACCGGCCCGGAAATGGCCAGGCAGGTATGTCCCGCCGCATCGCCGTAGCGGTTGCCGGTGGGGCCGGAAGCTCCGGTCTCGGCCAGGCCCCAGGTCGTGCCCATCCGCTCTCGCATGCTGCGCGCCAGCAAGGCCGCATAGGGCTCGCTGGAGGAGCGCAGACCGACCATCTGCTCCGCCGTGATGCCGACCAGCACGCCGCGCGCGGTGGTGGTGTAGGTGACCGCACCCCCCATGAAATAGGCCGAGGCGCCAGGCAGGGCCAACAGCGCCGCCGAGACCAGCCCACCCGAGGAGGATTCCGAGACGGCGATGGTCTCGCCCCGCGCCTTCAGTCGCGCGCCCAGCGCGGCCGCGCGGGCCAGAACTGCGTCCATCAGGCCGCGCGCCGGCCGAAGATCTGCGCCATATGCTCGGCCGGATAGGCGCCGGAGAACATCACCTGGCCGTCCAGCGCGAAGCTCGGCACGCCGTTGATGCCGATGCGGCGGAACTGCGCGTCCTCGGCGCGGACCTCCGCCGCGTGCTCCTCAGAGGCGAGGAACTCCGCCGCATCCAGCCCGAGCGTGGCGGCGATGGCGGTGAGTGTCGCGTGGTCGCCGATGTCCTCGCCGTCTTGGAAATACGCCTGGAACAGGGCCTCGACCATGTCATTCTGGCGTTCGCCCGCCCAGCGGATCAGCCGATGTGCGGCGATCGTGTTGGGCGTGCGCAGCATCCGGTCATGCCGGAATTCCAACCCCACGGCGCGCCCGGCGGCCGCCACATTGGCGTCGAGCTCGGCCCCTCGCTCCACGCTCCCGAATTTGGCAGCGCGATAGGCGGCGCGCTCCACTCCCTCCACCGGCATGTCGGGATTGAGCTGGTAGGGGCGCCAGTGGATGCTGAACGGCTGGCCGAGCAAGGCCAGCGCCCGCTCCATCTGCCGCTTGCCGATCCAGCACCAGGGGCAGATTGCATCGGAGATCACATCAATGCGGCGCGGCTGGTCCATCTTCACCCCCGTTGTCGAGCGCCCCATTCTGCGCCATTGCCGGGCCTGAGGGTAGCGGGAGTTCGACATGCGGACACAGGTGGGAATTCTGGGCGCCGGGCCTGCCGGCCTGCTGCTCGCGCATCTGCTGCACCGGGCCGGCATTGACAGCGTTATCATCGAAGCGAAGTCCCGCCCCTATATCGAGGGCCGCATCCGCGCGGGTCTGCTCGAACAGGGCAGCGTGGACACGTTGACCGAGGCGGGCCTCGCCGATCGCCTGCACCGCGAGGGCCTCGCGCATGACGGGATGGAACTGCGCTTCAACGACAGATCCCACCGCATTGACCTGCATCGCCTCACCGGCAGGCGCGTCACCATTTACGGCCAGCAGGAGGCGGTGAAGGACATGGTGACCGCGCGGCTCGCCACCGGCCGCCTGCTGCATTTCGAGGTGGAAGACGCGGCGCTGCACGACATCGCGACCGACCAGCCACGCATCACCTTCACGCTCGACGGCGCGCCGCACGAATTGCGCTGCGATGTGGTGGCCGGCTGCGACGGCTTTCACGGCATCTCGCGCGCCGCCATGCCGGCCGAGGTGCTGCGCATCTATGAGCGCGTCTATCCCTTCGCATGGCTCGGCATCCTGGCCGAGGCGAAGCCGATCAGTCATGAACTCATCTACGCCCGCCATGCCGATGGCTTCGCGCTGGCCACGATGCGCAGCAACACCGTCTCCCGCCTCTATCTGCAATGCGCGCCGGATGAGGACCTTTCGCAATGGTCCGACGCGCGCATCTGGGACCGCCTTCACCAGCGCCTCGGCGCGGTGAATGAGGGGCCGATCTTCCAGAAGGGCGTCACGGCCATGCGCAGCTTCGTGGCCGAGCCCATGCGCCATGGCCGGCTGTTCCTGGCGGGCGACGCCGCGCACATCGTGCCGCCCACGGGTGCGAAGGGCATGAACCTGGCCGTCGCCGATGTGCGGGTTCTGGCGCAGGGGCTCGTCGCCTTCTACCGGGGCCAGGGCATGGGCCTGCTCGACCGCTACAGCGAGATCTGCCTCAGTCGCATCTGGAAGGTCCAGCGCTTCTCCTGGTGGATGACCGCCATGCTGCACAAGTTCAGCGACAACGACCCTTTCGAGCATCGCGTGCAGGTGGCGGAGCTTGATTACCTCGTGAATTCCGAGGCCGCGCGCACCGGCCTCGCCGAACAATATGTGGGGCTGCCCTATGACGTCTGAACCGCTCAAGCTCGGGATCATCGGCCTCGGCATCATGGGGGAGCGGCTGATGCGCGCGGCGCTCGCGCATGAGGGCACGCGCATCACCGCCGTCTGGGACCCGGGCGCCGCCGCCGTCGCGCGACTCACTTCCATCACGCCGGACATCGCCATAAGTGCCGATGCGGCCGCCGTGATCGCGGCCAGTGATGCGGTCTACATCGCCTCGCCGCCGGCCTCCCACATCGCACTCGGCCAGCAGGTGCTGACGGCGGGCAAGGCGCTGTTCCTGGAGAAGCCGCTTGCCTCCGACCTCGCGGCCGCGCGCGCCTTCGTGGCGGGTGCGAATGCCCAGCGCGCGGCCGTGAACTTCCCCATGGCCTCCTCACCCTCCATCGCGCAGCTGCGCGCCTGGCTGCCGGAGATCGGGCCGGTCCAGCGCATCGACATCAGCGCCGCCTTTGCCGCCTGGCCGCGCGGCTGGCAGCAGGGCGCCGCTTCATGGCTGTCGGAGCGGGCCCAGGGCGGTTTCACCCGGGAGGTGATCTCGCACTTCCTGTTCCTGGCGCAGCGCCTGGGCGGGCCACTCCGCCTCACGGAGGCGCGGGTGAGCTACCCGCCCGGCACGGGCAGCGAGACGGCCATCGCCGCCCGCCTCTCGGCCGGCGCGGTGCCGGTGACCATCTCGGCCGGCGTCGGCATCACACTCGCCGATGACCACAACATCACCCGCATCCAGGGCAGCACGGGCGCCATCCGCCTGCGCGACTGGTCCTTCGCCGAGAAGCTCTCGCCCGACGGCACCTGGCATGCGGCGCCCGATGCGCTGCCCAATGAGAAGATGCGGCCCCTGACGCTCGCGGGGCAGCTCGACAAGCTGGCCGCCCTCACGCGGGGCGAGGCGATGGACCTCGCAACGCTCGGGGAGGCACTGGCCGTGCAGGAGATCGTCGAAGGCATCCTGGCATCATGACCCGCCCCGTCATCATCACCGCCGCCCTGACCGGCGGCGCCGACAGCACCGGCGCCTCGCCCCACGTCCCCATCACACCCGCGCAGCTCGCCGCCGAGGCGCTGGCCGCCCGCGCCGCGGGGGCGGCCATCGTCCATATCCACGTCCGCAACCCCGAGACGGGCAAGCCCTCGCGCGATGTGGCGCTGTATCGCGAGACGGTGCAGCGCATCCGCGATGCCGGCAGCGATGTGCTGATCAACCTCACCACCGGCCCCGGCGCCAGCTTCGCCCCCGGCGAGGACCCCAACATCAACGCCCGCCCGAAGGGGATGGGCACGCCGGCCGAGCGCGTGGCCCATGTGCTGGAGCTGAAGCCCGACATCTGCTCGCTCGACATCGCCACGATGAATTTCGGGCCGACGGCCTTCGTGAACACGCCGGCCCACCTCGCCGCCATGGCGCAGATGATCCGCGCCGCGGGGGTGAAGCCGGAGCTGGAGGTGTTCGACCTCGGCCATGCCGCGCTGGCGGCGGACATGGTGCGGCGGGGGCTCTTCGAGGCGCCGCCCTGGTTCCAGCTTTGCCTCGGCATCGCATGGGGGGCGCCGGCCACCACGGAAGCCATGCTGGCGCTCAGGCAGATGGTCCCGGCTGGCGGCGTCTGGTCGGCCTTCGGGATCAGCCGGGCGCAATTCCCGATGGTGGCGCAGGCGGTGATCCTGGGCGGGCATGTGCGCGTGGGGTTGGAGGATAATCTGTATCTGGCACGCGGCGTGCTGGCAGAGGGGAACGCGCCCCTCGTGGCCCGTGCGAAGCGGATCGTTGAGGAGCTGGGCGAGCGCACCGCAACACCGGCCGAGGCGCGGGCTATCCTGCACGGGGCCTGAGGCGCTTCACTTCGCGCGAAGCAGCCACATCAGCGCGCCGCCCGCGACCAGCCCCCAGAAGGCAGCGCCGATGCCGGCCACGCTGAGGCCCGAGGCGGAGACCACGAAGGTCACGATGGCCGGCACCCGCAAGGGCTCGGACGACATGGCCGCCGTCAGCGCGCCGCCCAGCGAGGCGAGCAGCGCGAGCCCCGCCACCGCCTGTATCAGCAAGGGCGGGGCCGCCGCCACCACCGCCGCCGCCACGCCCGCGACGAGGGCGAAGCCGAGATAGCCGAGACTCGCGACCAAGCCGGCCACCCAGCGCCGCCGCGGGTCAGGGTGGGATTCGGGGCCGGCGCAGAGCGCCGCCGTGATGGCCGCGAGGTTGACCAATTGCCCGCCGAAAAAGGCGCCTAGAAAACTGCCACCGCCCGTGACGAGGAACACCGGCCGCATCTCCGGCTTGTAGCCATTGGCCTGCAGCACCGCGTAGCCCGGCAGGTTCTGCGAGGCCATGGTGACGAGAAACAGCGGCAACGCGATTCCCACCATGGCCCCCCATTCGAAGCCCGGCGTCACCCAGACGAGGCGCGGCGCCTCCCACGCGCCGGCCCCCGGCAATCCCGGCCCGAGCAGCAAAGCAGCAACCGCCGTCACCACCGCCGCCGGCACGGCCCAAAGCCGGTTCAGCCGCAGCATCACGGCCCAGGCCAGCACCACGGGCAGCGCGAGCCAGGGCAGGGCGCCCACGGCGCGCACCGGGGCCAGGCAGAGATCGAGCAGCACGCCAGCCAGCATGGCAGCCGCGATGGGCGGCGGGATGCGCTCCACCGCGCGGGCAAAGGGGCGCCAAAGGCCCGCCGCCACCAGCAGCAGCGATGCCGCCAGGAAGGCCCCGACCGCCGCTGCGAAGCCGCCCTCGGGCGCGCCCGTCGTCACCAGGAGAGCCGCCCCCGGCGTGGACCAGGCGATGGAGATCGGCATGCGCCAGACGATCGAAAACCCCGCCCCCAGCACGCCCATGAGCAGGCACAGCATGATCAGGCCGGAGGCGGCCTGCTCCGGCGTCGCCCCCATCGCGGCGAAGCCCGCCAGCACCACGGCAAAGGAGGAGGCAAAGCCGACAAAGGCGGCCAGCAGGCCGAGCAGAACAGGTTGGAGCATGCGACCTACGGTGAGAGGCGGATGGTGGCGGTGACCTGCGGGGCCTCTCGGCCGAGGCGCAGCATGCCCCCGGCGCGCCACGTCTCCAGCAGGTCCCCCCAATGGCGTGAGAGGGGATGGCCGGATTGGCCGGTGCCGATGATGGCGAAGCTCGCATCCGGCGCGCCGAGATCGGCCACGAAGCGCAGCCCCGCGCCGTGCATCGCCTGAAACGCATCGGCGCCGCCGCCGCGGATGGATTGGCGCTGCACCGTCTCCCCATCGCCGCCCACCGGCGCGCTGAGGCCGATGAGGCGGTTCACACCTGGGATGAAGCGCAGCAGCGGATGCTCGAACCGTGCCTGGTGCGCCTGGCCCCAGCGCCACTGCGCCGGATCCGGCCCGAAGGCCGCGCCGAGCTCGGTGACGGATTCCGCGAGGGCGAGGGCGGCCATCGCGCGGCAATCGCCGCCGCACCACCAGCCGGCCTCGGGCGAGGTCAAAAGGAAGCGCAGGAATTCCGGGCTGCCACGCAGCTCGGGCACGCGCGCCTGGCGCAAGGCGAGCGCTGGCATGCGCCGGGCGAAGGCGTTCCAGATCAGCGGCTGCGGTAGGCCCGGCGCCATTTCGCCATCCCAATCCGCCAGCAGCGCCTGCGCCTGGCCGAGCGGCCCGGTGCCGCGCGGCAGGCTGTTCAACACGGGCAGGCTCTCCCGCGCGAGGAGCGAGATCATGTCCATCTGGATGGCGGCGAATTCGGCGGGACCGTTCACCTCGCGCGCGGCCAGGCGCTCATGGATGCGGCGGAAACGCCAGTCGCCATACCATTCGCGCGAGAGATGGACCGGGTGCCCCTCCGGGCTCACGCGGTTGTTGGCGTTCACGAGAACGCCACTCTCCGGGTTCTCCACATGCGGCAGGTCATCGAAGGGCACGAAACCCTGCCAGGGCTGGTCGCCGGGCAGGGGGAGGCCGCCATCGCCGCTCGCGCGGATCGGCGTGCGGCCCGTCAGATACATGGCGATGCCGCCTGCACGGTCCGCCACCATGAGGTTCTGCGGCGGTGAGGCGATGAGGGCGGCGGCCGCGCGTGCCTCGGCGATGCTGCGCGCACGGTTCAGCTGCAGGAAGCCGCGGGCGGAGGTGTCGCCCGGCTCCAGATTTGCCATGCGGACACTCAGCAGCCGCCCGTCCAGCCGCGGCGTCTCGTCAAGGTCGGAAATGACCGGGCCGTTCGCCGTCTCGCGCACCGTGAGCGTCACCGGCTCGGCGCCGCGCACGGCGATGATCTCGGTCCGGGTCCGGCGGATATCGGAATCCGTCTCCAGGAAGACGTCCTGCGTGTCGGAATGGGTGGTGGTGAAGCCCCAGGCGAGATCGGCGTTGCGGCCAATGATCATCAGCGGCGTGCCCGGCGCGGTGGCGCCCGAGAGAATGCGCCCATCCGCCAACGCGATCCGCGCGAGGTACCAGAGCACCGGCGCGCCGTAGCCCAGATGCGGATCGGAGGCGAGGAGCGGCGCGCCCGAGGCGCTGCGTGTGCCGGCCACCGCCCAGGCATTGGAGGCGGAGCCGGGCAGGGGGGCATCCACTCCGAAGACCGGAAGCGCTGCCAGGATGCGCCCTGCACCCTCCAGTGCGGCGACATCCGGCCGCCCGGCGCTGCTGTCGGTGGGCCAGAGCTCCCAGAGGCGTTCGGGCGGCAGGCGGGCCGCCAGGCGCGCGCGCTCCAGCTCCGTGCGCCAATTGCCGGAGAGCCAGAGCCCCATCACCTTGGCCCAGAGCAGGGAATGCTGCGGCTGCCAGGGTTCTGGCGGGCCGAGGGCGAGGAATTCCGGTGCGGCGAAACGCCCGCGCGCGGCTATCCAGGCGTTCACCCCGCGCGCATAGGCTTCCAGCAGGCCGCGTGTCTCGGCATCGAGGGCCGCGAAATCCGCCTCCGCCGCATGCTTGAGGCCGAGGGTGCGGCTGAAGCGGTCCAGCCGCAGCATGGCGCTGCCCGCGATCTCGGCGAGGCGGCCCTCGGCGCCACGCCGCATCATCTCCATCTGGAAGAGGCGGTCGCGCGCGTGCAGGTAGCCCATGGCGGTCGCGGCATCGCGCTCATCCATCGCCTCGATGCGCGGCAGGCCCGCCGCGTCCAGCGTGATGCGCACGGGGCCGGAGAGCCCCTCCATGCGCAGCTCCTGCGCATCGGGCGGCAGCGTCCGCCAGACGGCGCCGAGCAGGCCCGCCGGCACGGCCAGCAGCAGGAGCAGAAGCCCCAGCAGCAGGCGGCCCAGCAGGTCCGTCTTTCGGCGCCGGCGCGGCATTCTATTCCGGTTCGATCCCGGCGCCGCGGATCATCTCACCCCAGGCGACGATCTGCTCGACCACGAAGCGGTTCAGTTCCTCCGGCGTGGAGGTGAAGCCGTCAAAGCCCAGTTCGGCCATGCGGGTGCGGTATTCGGGCCGCGCGCCGATGCGCTGCATAGCGGCCGAGAGGGTCATCACCACCTCGGGCGGCATGCGCGCGGGACCGAAGAGGGCCGCGAAGCTCTGCAGGTCGAAGCCCGTCAGCCCCACCTCGTCCAGCGTGGGCACATCGGGGATCAGGGCCGAGCGGCGCTTGTTGGTCTGGCCCAGCGCCCGCAGCCGGCCGTCCCGCACATGGCCGAGCGTGGGGGTGAGGTCCACCACGATGGAGGTGACGCGGCCGGCCAGTACATCGGTGAGCGCGGGGGGCGTCGAGCGATAGGGCACGTGCAGCATTTCCACACCCGCGAGGCGCGCGATGGTGGCACCCGCCACGATGCCTGTGCCATTGCCGCTGGCGTAGCTGATCTGGCCCGGCCGCGCGCGGGCGAGGGCGATGAATTCCTGGAAGTTGCGCGCCGGAACATCGGCGCCGACCGTCAGCCAGAACACGTACTGGCCGAGCCGCGCGATGGGCGTGAAATCGGCGACGGGGTCGTAGTCCAGCCGCTTCAGCAGCCAGGAATTGGCGCCATGCGTGGTGTTGGTGGTGACGAAGAGGGTGTGCCCGTCGGGTGCGGCGCGCATGGCGGCCGCGGCCGCGATGGTGCCGTTGGCGCCAGCGCGGTTGTCCACCGTGATGCTCACGCCCAGCTCGGCGCCCAGCATCTGCGCCAGCACGCGCGCCACCGCATCCGTTCCGGAGCCGGCGGCGAAGGGCAGGATGAAGGTGATCGGGCGGGAGGGCCGCCATTCGATCTGGGCGCTGGCGATGGACGGAACCGCCAGGCTGGCGGCAAGCAGGCTTCGGCGTTGCATGGTCATCATCTCCTCCGGGGTGGCGGTTACTCCGCCATCTCCATCTCTGCGATCGCGAGGATGGTGGCCAAGCTCGCGCGCATGCCGCGCAGCGAGCTCTCGGTCTCCACGTCGATCCATTCCTCCAGCGAATGCGCCCGCCCGCCGGTGCCACCGGAGCCGATGCGCAGCGCGGGGATGCCGAGGCTCATCGGGATGTTGGCGTCTGTCGAGGACCATTCGAAGCTGGGCTGGTACCCTTCGGCCGCCACGGCGGCGGAGGCGAGGCGCGCGATGGCCGAGCCATTGGGCGTGTGCCCGGCCGGGCGGTCGCCCACCGGCACAAGCTCCACCGTGATCTCGCCCGTGCGGGCCGCGTTCTCGGCCGCGACGGCGGCGTGCACCCCATCCAGGAACTGCTGTTCGAGGCTGGCGAGCTGCTCCGCGCTGGCGGAGCGGAGGTCCACCTCCATCGTCACCGTCTCCGGGATGGCGTTGATCGAGGTGCCGCCGGAGACCACGCTCACGCAATGCGTCGTCACCGGCTCGCGCGGCACCTGGATGGCGCCGAGGTGGCGCGCGGCATCCGCCATCGCATACATCGGGTTCACCAAGCCGAAGGCCGCGTAGCTGTGCCCGCCGGGGCCCCGGAAGGTGACGCGGAAGCGGCGCGAGCCGATGCCGCCGGTCACGATGCGGTCCACATCGGGGCTGTCCACCGTCAGGAAGGCGCGGATGCGCTCTCGCTTCGGATGATGCGCGAAGAGGTGCCGGATGCCGCGCAGATCGCCCAGGCCCTCCTCGCCCACATCGCCGACAAAGAGGATGTCATGCCGCGTGCGCAGCCCCGCCGCATCCATGGCGCGCAGGAAGGCGAGGTTCACGGCCAGGCTGCGCGTGTCATCACCCACGCCGGGGGCAAAGAGCTTCGTGCCCTCGCGCCGCACGCGCACATCGGTGCCGGCGGGAAAGACGGTGTCGAGATGGGCGGCAACGACCAGGATGTCGCCGTTGCCGAAGCCGCGACGCAGGCCCATCACATTGCCGACCTCGTCCTGCGTCACCTCCTCCAGCCCGTGGGCGCGGAGCATGTCGAGATAGGCGCTGGCGCGCTTCTCCTCGGCGAAGGGCGGTGCCGGAATCTCGGTGAGGGTGATGATGTCTGCGACCGTGCGCTCATGTTCCGCGCGCATCACCTCGCAGGCCTTGAGGTAGCCCGCATGCGCGCGGATCGCCGCGATGGTCTGGTCAGTCGTCATTGCACCCGTGCCCCGGTCAGTCGCACCAAGTCGCGCCAGCGCGGCGCTTCCTCGGCGATGAAGCGTTGCGCGGCCTCGGCGCTGTCCGAGGCCACGGCATCGTAAGAAAGCGGGCGGAGCGCCGCGCGGAAGCCCTCGTCGCGGCCGATGCGGGTGAGGGCGGCAAAGAGGCGCTGACGCTCGGCCTCGGGTGTGGCCGCGGGCAGCATGATCATGTTCCAGCTGCGGATGTCGAAGCGGGACAGCGCCGGCACCTCGCCGAAGCCGGGAACGTCGGGCAGGAATTGCAGCTGCGCGCGCGAACTCACGCTGAGCGCAAGCAGCCGACCGGCAGCGACCTGCGGCGAGAGCAGGGGCGGCAGGTCACACAGGCCATCCACCTCGCCCGCCAGGACCGCCTGCATCGCCTCGCTGCCGCCGCGATAGGGCACGTGCAGGAATTCCACGCCGGCGCCAGCCGCGATGGCGGCGAGGGCCAGGTGCGAGACGGTGGCCACCCCGGTGGTGCCCATGCGGATCGCACCCGGCCGGGCGCGGGCGGTGGCCAGCAGGTCTGGCAGGCCGCGCCAGTTCTCGCGCCGCGCGGTCTCGGCATTCGCCACGCACAGCACGGCGGCATCGGTGATTTGCGTCACTGGCAGCAGGTCCCGCATGGCGTCGAAGGGCATGGAGGGCTGCAACAGGGGCGCTGCCAGGATGCTGGCCGCGCCGATGATGCCGATGGTGGTGCCGTCCGGCGCGGATTTCGCCACCGCATCGGCCCCCACCACGCCGCCCGCGCCGACGCGATTTTCGACGATGACGGTCTGCTCGAGGAGCGGCGTCAGCCGGTCGGCCAGGATGCGGCCCAGGCTATCCACGGCGCCGCCGGGCGGGAAGGGGATGATGACCCGCAAGGGCCGGCGCTGCGCCTGGGCCAGGCGTGGCGCGGTCAGCCCTGTGAGGATCAAGGCACGCCGCTTCATGCGAACTGCCTCTGGCCGGCGAGGCTCGCGGGAATGGCGCCGCGCCGCGCCGCTTCCGCCCAGACCGCCTCGATGGCGGCACGCCCGCGGCGCGTGATGCCGGCTGCGTCACCACGCCTGAGTTGGCGGTCCTGCACGCGAACCCGCCCGGCCGTCATGACGGTGTGCGCGTCGCTCCCCTGGCCATTGGTGAGCAGCGCACGCAGCGGGTTCCAGACCGGCTGATAGCGCGGGCGGCCGAGGTCGAAGATGACGAGATCCGCGCGGCTGCCCGGCGTCAGGCGGCCAAGGTCTGGGCGTTGCAGCGCATCCGCCGCATCGCGCGTCGCTGCCGTCAGCAGTCGTTCGGCGCTGCCCTGACCGGCCGTGCCTGATTGCGTCTTGGCGAGCACGGCGGCGGCGCGCAGCTCATCCACCATGTCGAGTGTCACGCCATCCGTGCCGATGCCGAGCCGCACGCCCGATTGCAGAAAGCGCGCGAGCGGCACGCCGCGCCCTGAGCGCGCGAAGCCGAGCGGACAGGAGGCGATGGTGGCGCCGGCATCGCGCACCATCGCAATCTCCTCATCCGTCGCGAACATCGCATGGCCCAGGATCACGCCGGGCCGCAGCAGTCCGCAATCGGCGATATGGGCCACGCTGCCCTTGCCATGGGCGGCCTGCACGGCGGCCACCTCCATCGGGTTCTGCGCGCAATGGATGGAGACGATGGCGCCGAGCTGCCGCGCGGCGGCATCAATCCGGCGGAGCAGGGCTGGCGAATTGCTGTCCGGCCCATGGGGCCCAAAGCCGATGGAGGCGAGGCCGTCCGGCCCCTGATGCTGTTCCGCATGCAGGCGCATCACGAAGTCGAAGCTTGCCTCGCTTGCATCCGCGCCGCGCCAGGCGGGCTTCCCGGCCTCGTCCATCGTCAGGTTCGGCTGCGTGAAGAGATAGGGGCAGGACCAGGTGCGCAGGCCCAGGCCCGTCGCGCGCGGCACGAATTCATGCTGCTGCGGCCGCCAGATGTCGAGCATGGCCGTCGTGCCCGTCATCAGGCTTTCGAGCAGCGACATTTCCACCGCGTCGCCGATCGCCTCGGCCGACATGATCTCGGAGACGAGGTCGCCCAGCGGCATCAGCAGGGAAAACAGGATATGCCCGGGCAGGTCGCCGGGCTGGATGTCGTCCGCCAGGCCGCGAAACAGCGGAGCCGAAAATGCGTGGTTGTGCAGGTTGATCAGGCCGGGCGTGAGCAAGCCGTCCGGGACCTCGATCCGCTCGGCATCGAGGCTCGGGCGCTCGTTCACCACATCCACGATGCGGTCGCCTTGGATGATCAGATGCGCCCCCTCCCGCAAGCCGGTCTCGGCGCACCAGAGCCAGCGGGGGGAGAGGACGATCATTCAGACGACCCGGTTGACGAGGTCGGCGCGGCCGGCCTGGAGGCGCGCGATGTTCTCCATCATCAGATCCAGCACATTGTCCTCGTAGGCGCAGGTCTCGCCCGCCGTGTGCGGGGTGAGGAAGGCGTTGGGCAGGGTCCAGAGGGGGCTCTCGGGCGGCAGCGGCTCGGTCGCCATCACGTCGAGGCCGGCGCCGCGGATGGTGCCATCGCGGAGCGCCGCGATCAGCGCCGCCTCATCGGCGACCTTCCCGCGCGCGCAATTGATCAGATAGGCGGTGGGCTTCATGGCGGCGAGCGCGGCGCCGTTGATCAGCCCGGTCGTCTCCGCTGTGAGCGGGCAGACCAGCACCACGAAATCCGCCCGCGGCAGGATCTGCGGGAGCGCCGCCGTGCCATGCACCTCATCGGCGCCCTCGGCGCCCGAGGCCGGGTTCGCGCGCACGCCGATCACCGTCATGTCCAGTGCCTTCAGCACCCGGATCACCCGCTTGCCGATGGCGCCCATGCCGACGAGCACGGCGGTCTTGCCGTTCAGTTCGTCCTCGCGCTGGGTGAAATCACCCTTCATGCCGGACCAGAATTTCTTGTGCTGGTCGTCGCGCGCGATGAACAGCTTGCGCGTGATGCCGAGCATGAGGCTCACCGCATGCTCGCTCACCGCCGCCGCATTGCCGCCGGCCGCCGAGGCCAGCGCGATGCCGTGCTCCCTGAAGGTGGGACGGTCATACTGGTCCGTGCCGGCCGAAAGGGACTGCACGAATTTCAGCCGCGTGGTGAGCGTGGGCAGGGTGTTGCGCCAGAAGCCGCTGACCACCAGCACATCGGCCTCGGGGATGCGGGCCTGGAGCTCGTCCAGGCTGCGCACCTCGAAATGCGGGAAGGGCGCGCCGCGGGCGGCGAAGCGTTCGGCGCAGCGATAGGCCACATGGGCGAAGCAGATGGTAGGGTTGGCGGGAAACTGGCTCATGCTGCGGCCTCTTCGAGAAAGACTTGGACGGCCTGGAACAGCGCGCCACGGTTGCGTTCCATCCACATGCCGTGGGTGCCCTCGCCCAGCAGGACCAGGCGCTTGCCGGAGGACGCGGTCAGCAGCGGGAAGAGGGTTTGCGCCATATAGGGCGGCGTGTCCTGGTCCCATTCGCCGAGCACCAGCAGGGTGGGGGCGGTGATCTTGGCAGGATCGTAGAAGGGGCGGCCAGCCCCCCAGTATTCACGGCCATCGGCGACGACACCGTTCGGCGCGCGCAGCGCGGGCGGGTTGCGGCGCAGCCCCTCGGGGTCGGTCGCCCAGGTCACGCCGGCCCAATGCTCGAACCAGCCGGGCGGAACGAGGGTGGCGCGCTGCGCCTCGGGCACGCCGGCGCCGCGCCGGGCGCGTGCCTGCTCCTGCGTGACGAAGCGATAGGCGCCGATGCTGCCGCCCTGATCCACCAACGAGGGCGTCTGCCGGTTCCAGATGGGCGCGTAGAGCACCAGGCGTTCCACAACGGCGGGGTTGTCGGCCGCGAAGCGGCCCATCAGCGCGGTGCCCCAGGAATAGCCGAGATGCACGCATTTCGGGATGGAGCGCCGGCCGCGCACGAAGTTGGACACGCTGAGGATGTCGCTCACGGCCGCCTCGCCGCGCACCAGCGGCGGATTGGCCTCGGGCGGCTGGGACATTTCGGCCGGGCGCGTGCTGCGCCCATAGCCGCGAATATCCATGCACCACACGTCGAAGCCGCGGCCGGCGATGTAGTCCATCCAGGACAGTCCGCCGAGCGGCAGGTCGAAGGCGGTGTGCGCGGGATAGGTCGCGCCATGCACCATGATGATCGTGCGGCCGGGCGAAAAGCTGGTCACGCTCTCAAGGCGCTTGTTGCGCACGAAGATCTCGATGCCGGCATCGGCGGCCGGCACCATGAATTCCTCGGTGAGGATGCGCGCGCTTTGGGCCTGACCCTGCACCGGGATCAGCGGCGCGGCCAGGGCGGGGGCGGCGAGCAGGACGCGGCGTTGCATGTGGAAGTCTCCCTCGGGGTTGCGCAGAGACTAGCCAAGCCCGCCCAACTCCGCGAGGGGGCCTTACTTCTCGCAGCGGATGAAGAGCGTGCTCCGATGCGCGATCTCACCGACATCGGCGGCGTTGCGGTCGGCCCCGGTGCTTTCGGCCAGCCGGGGCTCGACGCCGGCACGGCGCGCGAAGGCCAGCGCCGCCTGGCCCTGGACCGCGAAATTCACGTTCTGCGCAATGTCCCCCGTGCGGCGACTGACCGCCTGCGCGTTCAGCTTGGAGACGACGACGCCGACCACATGGCCCTGCATGTCCACCAGCGGCCCGCCGGAATTGCCCGGCTGCACCTCGGCACTGATCTGATACTGGTTGGGGTTGTCGCCGATGCCACGCAGCCCGTTCACCTCGCCCCGGGTGAGCTTGGGGTCGGAGCTGAGCAGGCCGGCCAGCGGGAAGCCATAGGCCACGACGCCCTCGCCCCTGCGCACCGTGGGGCCGCTGCGGAAGGCAAGCGCAGGGCCGACAAGGCCCGGCACGTTCAGCACCGCCACGTCCAGCTGCGCGTCCATGCGCGCGGGCGGGCTGGCCGCCAGCCAGTGGCCGGAGGGGGTGCGCAACAGCACGCGGTTGCAATTGTCTATCACGTGGTGGTTCGTCATCACCCGCTCATTCGCGACCAGGAACCCCGTGCCGGTCGAGACCTGGCGTGCCTGCTGGTTCGGCTGGGCGAGGGGGGTTTCCCGGCTGGCCGGGCCGGCCACCGGCAGTGGCCGGGGTGCTGCGGGCGCCGCCGGGCGGGCGGCCCGGGCAAGGTCAATGTTGCGGTTCACGCAGATATCCTGGTCGCGCAGCACCGCCTCCCGCCCATCGCCCAGCACGAGGCGCAGGTCAAAGCGGCAGCCGGCATCGGCGGCGGGGTTCACCCGGAAGCCGCCGCCCTCGGTCAGCGGGCGGTCGGGGCGGAGCAGGTTGCCGCCCCAATCGCCCTGGCCGCCGCGCGGGCTGCGCACGGCGTAAAGCCCGGTCGCGTCCGCCCCGGTGCGGTTGACCACGCGGAACCCGGCGGGCTCGGCGGCGTTCTGGGCCCAGGCGGGGCCGAAGATACCGGCAGGGAAGATCGCTGGTGCCGGCAAGGCCAGCGCCAGGATGGATGCGAAGGGGATGATGGCGAGGCGCATGCGTTGCGATGTGCCAACCAGTTTGCGCCAGCGCAAGGTCTCCACCCCTTGACCCTGCCACGATGGCAATCGCCACTTCGGAGTCATGATGGACCGTCACACACCCCTTCCGCGCCTCTCCCTGCCCATCGCCGGCATGAGCTGCGCCTCCTGCGTCGGTCGCGTGGCCCGCGCACTGGAGGCCGTTCCGGGCGTGGCCGGGGTGCAGGTCAACCTCGCCACCGAATCGGCCGAGGTGGTGGGTAGCGCCGGGCTCCCCGCGCTCGATGCCGCGTTGCACGGCGCGGGTTACAGCTTGCGCGAGCAGGTGATCGAGCTGCAGGTGACGGGCATGAGTTGCGCCTCCTGCGTCGGCCGGGTGGAGCGTGCGCTCCAGGCGGTGCCGGGCGTGCTGGCTGTCGCCGTGAACCTGGCCAGCGAGCGGGCGACGCTGCAGGTGCTGACCGGAACCCCCCTCGAGTCGCTGGAGGTGGCACTGGGCCGCGCCGGCTACGGCCTCGCCGCCCAGACCGCCGAGGCCACCCTTCCGCGGGCTACGATCGAGCTGGGGGTGGCCGGCTTGCTGGCCGCGCCCTTCCTGCTGGGCATGCTCGGCATGGCCGTCGGGCAGGACTGGATGCCGGGGGGCTGGTGGCAGTTGGCCCTGGCAACACCGCTGCAATTCTGGCTGGGCGCCCGTTTCTATCGCGGCGCGCTGGGGGCGCTGCGGGCTCGGACCGGCAACATGGACCTGCTGGTGGCACTCGGCACCAGCGCCGCTTATGCGCTCTCCCTCTGGCAGCTCGTGGACGGGCACCATCATCTCTATTTCGAAGCCTCGGCCCTCGTCATCTTCTTCGTGCTGCTCGGCAAGCACCTGGAATCACGCGCAAAGCAGGCAACGGCGGGGGCCATCCGCGCGCTCCTTGACCTCAAGCCCCGCACCGCCACGCGCCTGGATGCAGGGCAGGAGCGGGAGGTCCCGGCCGCCTTGCTCAAGCTGTCCGACCTTGTTGTGATCCGGCCCGGCGAACGTGTGCCGGCCGATGGCGTGGTGACCGAGGGCGAGGCGGGCCTGGATGAAAGCGCCCTGACGGGCGAGAGCCAGGCCGTCGCCAAGGCCCCTGGCTCGGCGCTCTCCACCGGGACGGTGGTGCTGGATGGGCGCCTCATCATGCGGGTGACGGCGATCGGCGAGGAGACGGTCCTGGCGCGCGTCGCGGCGCTGGTCTCCGCCGCCCAGGCCAGCCGTGCGCCCATCCAGAAACTCGTGGACCGCATCTCGGCCGTGTTCGTGCCGGTGGTGATCGCGATTGCCTTGTTGACCTTCATCGGCTGGTGGCTCGTCGGCGCTGGGCTGGAAGCGGCGACGCTGCATGCGGTGGCCGTGCTGGTCATCGCCTGCCCCTGCGCGCTGGGCCTTGCCACGCCAGCGGCGATCATGGCGGGCACGGGGGCGGCGGCGCGCGCTGGCATCCTGCTACGCGATGCCGAGGCGATCGAGCGCGCGGCCGGCATCACCCGGGTCGCCTTCGACAAGACCGGCACCTTGACCGAGGGCAAGCCGGTGCTGGCCGGCCTCTACGAGACGGAGGCAGGCACGCTGCGCCTTGCGGCCAGCCTCCAGGCGGGCAGCGAGCATCCCCTGGCGCATGCCGTGCTCTCTGCCCAAGGCGCCGCCCACGCCGCGCCACCGCCCCCGGTTGCCGCGTTCCGCGCCCTGCCCGGGCGCGGTGTCCAGGGCGAGGTCGAGGGGCGGTCGCTCAGCCTCGGCTCGCCGCGCATGCTGCAGGAAGCGGGTGCCGTGCCCGATGCGTACCTGACCGCCGCGGCGCAGGCGGCATCCTCGCAGGGGCGCATCTTGGCGTGGCTGCTGGAGGATGGCCGCGTGCTCGCACTGCTGGCCTTCGAGGACGCCGTCAAGCCGCACTCGGCCGAGGCGGTGGCGAAGCTGAAGGCGATGGGCCTCGACGTCACGGTGCTCTCGGGCGACAGCCCGGCGGCGGCGGGGGCGCTCGGTGTGCGCCTGGGCCTGGCCGATATCGAGGCCGGGCTCCTGCCGGCCGATAAATCAGCCCGCATCGCCGCCTGGCGCGCTGCGGGCGAAAGGGTCGCGATGGTGGGGGATGGCGTGAATGACGCGCCCGCGCTGGCCGCCGCCGATCTCGGGATTGCGATGGGAACGGGCACGGATGCGGCGATGGCCGCGGCGGGTGTCACACTCCTGCAGGGCGACCCGGCGCTGGTGCCCCAGGCGCTGGAGCTGATGCGGCGGACGCGCGGGAAGATCCGGCAGAACCTGTTCTGGGCCTTTGCCTATAACGCCGCGGGCCTCCCGCTGGCGGCACTGGGCGGATTGTCACCGGCCTTGGCGGGGGCGGCCATGGCGGCCTCCTCGGTGTCGGTGCTGGGCAATGCCCTGTTGCTGGCGCGGTGGCGCCCAGCGGGTGGTATGAGGGAGAAAAGCAAATGAACATCGGCGAAGCGGCCGCGGCGAGCGGCGTCAGTGCCAAGATGATCCGCCATTACGAAACGCTCGGGCTGATCACGCCGCTCAGGCGGGCCAACAACTACCGCAGCTACACCGAGCAGAACGTTGCAGTACTGCGCTTCATCCGCCATGCGCGGGACCTGGCCTTCCCGCTCTCCGAGGTGAAGCGCCTGCTGGCGCTCTGGCAGAATGACGGGCGGCAATCGGCCGAGGTGCGGCGGATTGCCCTGGGGCACGTGGATGCGCTGGAGGAGAAGGCCCGCTCGCTCAAGGCCGTGGCGGATTCGCTCCGGCATCTCGCGCAGTCCTGCCAGGGCAACGCCCGCCCCGAATGCCCGATCCTCGACCATATGGAAGGCAAGGCCGATGCCCGTGCTTGAGATGAAGGTCAGCGGGATGACCTGCGGCCATTGCGTCCAGTCCGTCACCAAGGCGATCCAGGCGCGCGACGCCCATGCGCGCGTCCAGGTGGACCTGGTGGAGGGGCTGGTGAGCGCCGAGACCATGCTGGATCGTGCTGGCGCTACCGAGGCGGTCGAGGCCGCAGGCTACCACGTGCTGCCCTGCGCGCGGGACTGACGCGGCTCCCTGCAAGGGACGGAGTGGGCAAGAAAAAACCCGGCGGATCGCTCCGCCGGGTTCGTTGCGCTTTGACGTGGCGCCGGATCAGCCCTGGTTGCGGTTGCCCATGAACGAGAGCAGCAGCTGGAACAGGTTGATGAAGTTCAGGTAGAGGCCCAGCGCGTCCATCACGCTGCGCTTGCCGGCCTCATCCGTGCCTTCGGCGTAGGAGTACTCGATGTAGTCGTTCTTGATCCGCTGCGTGTCATAGGCGGTGAGACCGCAGAAGATGATCACGCCCAGCACCGAGATCGCGAAGGCCAGCGCCGAGGAAGCCAGGAAGATATTGACCAGCGAGGCGAGGATGATGCCGATCAGGCCCATCAGCATGAAGCTGCCCAGCTTCGTCAGGTCCCGCTTCGTCGTGTAGCCGATCAGGCTCATCGAGGCGAAGGTGGCCGAGGTGATGAAGAAGGTGCTGGCGATGGACGCGCCCGTGTAGACGACGAAGATGTTCGCCATGCTGGCGCCCATGACACCGCAGAAGGTCCAGAACAGGGCCTGCACGGTGGTCTTGCTCATCCGGTTGATGCCGAAGGAGAGCGCCAGGATGAAAGCGAGCGGCGCGAACATCGCGACATAGCCGAGGATCGTCGGCGCGGTGGCGAGGCCACGCGGCGTGCGGACGACGGTGAAGAACAGCTCGGACACAGCCGGGATGCTCGCCACCGCATAGGCGACGATCGCCGTCAGCAGCAGGCCGGAGGCCATCCAGTTGTAGACGCGGAGCATATAGGCGCGCAGACCGGCGTCGATCGCCGCGGCGTCCACGCCAGCGGTGCGACCCCAGCCTTGCTGGCCGCCCAGCGGCTGGGTCCAGCGCGATTCGGGTTGCAGTGCCATGAGTTTAGTTCCTCCAGAAGGACGAGACTCGGGGCCTCTGCCCCGGGATGGATAACATATGGAACTTCTGTAATCAGATTCAATCCAATTCGGAAGTCCCGGACGCGTTTGTCACTGCCGCTTCATGACAGCCGGCTTGTCATTCGTTCCGCAGCAAGGGCGCGGGCCGGACCCGGAGCGCCATCGCTGTGCCGGCATAGCCGAAGGCGAGCACGAGGAACATGCACCCGGCGACCGTCAGCGCCAAGGTGCCCGGCAGGAACACCCATTCCTGCCGCATGATGCCGACGACGACACCCCAGGCGGCCGCGGTGCCGGCGAGGGCGGCCAGGATGCCCGCGAAGCCGCCCAGCACGCCGAATTCAACGAGGAAGGCGCGCAGGATCTGCCCCCGTGTGGCGCCCACCGTCTTGAGCAGCACCGCCTCGCGGATGCGGCGTTGCTGCCCGGCGGCAACAGCGCCGGCCAGCACCAGCGCACCCGCCAACAGGGTGATGGAACCGACGGCCGTGAGCGCCGCCCCGATGCGGCCGAGCAGGATGCCCACCTGCTCCAGCGCCTCGCGCACGCGGATGCCCGAGACATTGGGCAGGGCGTCGGTGATGCGGCGCAGCAGGTTCTGGTCCTGCGCCGGGTCACCCCGGACGGTCGCGATGTGGGTGTGCGGCGCCGCCGAAAGCAGCCCGGGCGAGGCGACGAGCGTGAAGTTCATGCCGAGCGACCGCCATTCGACATTGCGGAGGTTGGCGATCTTCAGGTCAATGTCGCGGCCCAGCACGTTCACCGTGATGGTGTCACCGAGGCCAATGCCCCACCCGCGCGCGAGGTTGGCGTCGAAGGAGACCAGCGTCGGCCCGTCGTAATCGGCCGCCCACCAGGCGCCTTCGGTGATCCGCGTGCCCTGGGGCGGCGTGGCGCTGTAGGTCAGACCGCGGTCGCCACGCAGTGCCCATGCGGTCTCCGGGGTGGCCTGAACCTGCTCGGCCGGCACGCCATTCACGGCGGAGATGCGGGCGCGCAGGCTGGGCACGCGGCGTACCTCGTCCACGCCCGGCGTCTCGCGGGCCAGCGCGTCGAAGCGGGCCACCTGGTCGGGCTGGATGTCGATGAAGAAGAAATTGGGGGCGCGGGCCGGCATCTCGCTGCCGATGGCGGCGCGGAGATTGCCCTGGATCTGCGCGATGGCGGCCAGCGTGGTGAGGCCGAGGCCGAGTGCCACCAGCATGATCGGCGTCGCTGCCCCCGGCCGGTGCAGATTGGCCAGCCCCAGGCGCCAGGCCGGCCGGCGGATGCCGCCGAGCGCGCGGGCGCTGGCCATCAACCCCCAGGCGCCCAGGCGGAACAGCAGCATCGCCGCCGCGGCGCCGCCGCAGAAAGCGATGGCGAAGAAGCGCTGCTCGGCGGTCGTGACGACCAGCGTGACCAGCGCCGCGGCGGCCAGAGCATTGGCGAGGCCCACACCCCAGCCCGGCCAGAAGCCGCCGGCCCCCAGCACGTCCCGGAACAGCGCCGCCCCGGGAATGCGCCCGGCGCGGCCGAGCGGCCAGAGGGCGAAGGTCAGCGCCGTCAGCACGCCATACAGCGCCGCGAGTGCGAGCGGGGCAGGGTAAAGGCCGATGCGCGCCGGGACCGGAAGGGTGCCGCTGAGGGCCGTTGCCGCCAGCGCGGTCAGCCCCCACCCGACCACGAGGCCGATCAGGATGCCCAGCGCCGACAGCGCCAGGACCTGAAACAGGTAGGCTGCGAAGATCGCCGCCGTGGGGGCGCCCATGCAGCGCAGCGTCGCGATGGTGCGGCTGCGTGCATCGAGCCAGGCGCGCACGCCGGTCGCGACGCCGATGCCGCCCACCAGCAGCGCCGTCAGGCCCGCAAGCGTCAGGAAGGAGGCCGCGCGATCCAGGAAGCGGTTGACGCCCGGCTCCGCCTGGTCAGCCCGGCGGATGCGCCAGGGCGCGGTCGGGAAGGCCGCGCGCAATTCCTCGCCGAAGCTGCGGGCCGAGACGCCGGCCGGCAGGCGGATGCGGTACTCATAGGTGATCATGCTGCCGGGCTGGGCGAGCCCGGTCGCGGCGAGTTGGTCGAGCGGGATGATGGCGCGCGGGCCGAAGACGGTGGGCGTCGCCACCCGGTCAGGCTCTTCGGCGATGCGGCCGGCGAAGCGCAGGCGCGCCTCGCCCAGCCGGATCTCGTCGCCGGGCGAAAGGCCCAGACGTTCGGCGACCGAAGGCTCGGCCACCAGGATCCCGCCCTGGAGCGGGCCGGCGGGCTCCAGCGTGAGCGCGCCATAGAGGGGGTATCGGGCATCCGCCGCCTTGAGCTCGACCAGCGTGCGCTCGCCATCGGGGGCGATCAGCATGGCGCGCAACAGCGCCACCTGGCTGATCTCGCCGCCCCGGGCACGAACCCATTCCAGCGCATCGCTGCCCGCCGGCTCGTAGCCGGCGCGGATTTCGAGGTCACCGCCGAGAATGCGGGCGCCATCGGCCTGCAGCCCGGCGTTGATGCCCGCGCGCAGGGTGCCGACGGCCGCGATGGCCGCGACACCCAGCGCCAGGCAGGCCAGCACGATGCGCAGCCCCTTAACACCGCCGCGCAACTCCCGCCGCGCGAGCTTGAAGCCGAGGGCAAGGTTCCTCATTCGGCGGCCAGGGGCAGGGCGGCGGTATCGCTGGTGATCCGCCCGTCCTCGATGCGGATCTGCCGCTCGCAGCGGGCGGCCAGCGCCGGGTCATGCGTGATGAGGATGAGCGTGGTGCCGTATTTGGCCCGCAGGTCGAACAGCAGATCCATCACCGCAAGGCCGGTGGCGCGGTCCAGGTTGCCGGTGGGCTCGTCGGCCAGGATGAGGCGGGGCAGGGCCACGAAGGCGCGGGCGACAGCGACGCGCTGCTGCTCCCCGCCCGAAAGCTGGCCGGGATAATGGGTCAGGCGATGGCCGAGGCCGACGGACTTCAGCGCGGCCTCTGCCCGGGTGAAGGCGTGCTCGTCGCCCGCGAATTCCAGTGGGATCGCGACGTTTTCCAGTGCCGTCATGGTGGGCACGAGGTGGAAGGACTGGAAAACGATGCCGACTTCCTCGCGCCGGAAGCGGGCCAGGTCATCCTCGCTCATCCGCGCGAGGTCGCGCCCCGCGACCGTCAGATGCCCGCCCGAGGCGCGCTCCAGCCCTGCCAGCAGCATGAGCAGCGAAGTCTTGCCCGAGCCCGAGGGGCCGATGATGCCGACTGCCTCGCCCTCGCCCATCTCGAGGCTCACCCCCTTCAGGATGTTGACCCGGCCGGCCGAGCCCCCCACTTCGAAGGTCAGGTCACGCGCCGCGATCAGCGGGGCCCTGTTCGGGACGACGGAGGGGTTTGGGGCATTGTCCATGATGGTCGCATATGGGCGGCGCGCTGCGCTGCAAAAGGGCTTGTTGCTTTTTGCCACGACCGCTTCCACGCCGGCACTGGCGCAGGGGACGGCGCCGGTCCGCCTGCTCGCACTCGGCGACTCGCTCACCGCCGGCTACGGCCTGCCGCGCGGCGAGGGGTTCGTGCCGCAGCTCCAGGCCGCGCTGGTGGCGCGTGGGCGGCCGGTGCGCGTGCTGGATGGCGGCGTCTCGGGCGACACCATGTCGGGCGGCGCCGCCCGCCTCGACTGGGCGATGGCGGACCGTCCGCAAGCCGCGATCGTGGCCCTCGGCGGAAATGACGGGCTGCGCGGCCTGCCCACCCCCCGCATGGCCGAGGCCTTGGAGAGCATCCTCTCCCGCCTCGAGGCGCGCCGCATCCCGACGCTGCTGGCCGGCATGCACGCGCCGCCCAACCTCGGCGCCGATTACGGGCGCGCCTTTCACGCCGTCTTCACCGAGGCGGCGGCGAAGCGCCCGCAGGTGATTTTCGTGCCCTTTTTCCTGGAGGGAGTGGCAGGGGACCGCGCGCTGAACCAGGCAGATGGCATCCACCCCAATGCGCGCGGCGTGGCCGAGATGATCCGCCAGATCCTGCCCGCCACCGAACAACTGCTGGACCGGGTGGCCTCTCCACCGGCAGGATAGCCGGGCGAATCCGGGAAGGGGGCTTGGCCCATGCGTCTCTTCGTCGCTCTCGAACTTCCATTCGAAGTGAAGGATCGCCTTGCTTCGCTCGCCGGCGGTCTGCCGGGGGTGCGCTGGGTCCGCCCCGAGAATTACCACCTGACGCTGCGCTTCATCGGCGAAGTGCCTGGGCATCTGGCCGAGGAGCTGGACCTCGCCCTGGCCGGCATCCGCGCCAAGCCATTTCCGCTGAGCCTCTCGGGCCTCGGCACCTTCGAGAAGGGCGGGCGGGTGCAGTCGCTGCATGTGGTGGCCGAACGCACGCCAGGGCTCGCCCATCTGCAATCCAAGATCGAGACAGCGCTGCAACGCTCGGGCCTGCCGGCCGAGCGCAAGCGCTTCGCGCCGCATGTGACGCTGGCCCGCACCGACGGTGCGCCTTTGCCCAAGCTCGCGGGCTTCATTCAGGCGCACAACCTGTTCCGCACGGAGCCGGTGATGGTGGATCGCTTCGTTCTCTACTCCTCCCAGCTCGGCAAGGAGGCGGCGGTCTATACGCCCGAGGTGGAATACGACCTCGCGGCCTGACGCCCCGGGTTGAGGCTTTCGCGTCTCGGGCCTAAAGCTTCCCACGTGGCACGCTTGCGTCCTTTCCTGATCCGCTTCCTCGCGGCCGTGCTGCTCCTGCAGTCGGGCGTCGCCGTCGCGCATTGCCTGCGCGGCATGGGCGCGGCCGAGGGAATGCTGGTCGAGATCTGCTCGCCCGACGGCATGCGGACCCTCCGCCTGGATGCCGCGGGCGAGCCGATGGCCGACCACGCGCCCGCCGCCGGGAGCGGCTTCTGTCCCGCCTGCCATGGCCTGCCTTCGGTGGATCTGCCGGAGCCGCCGCGCCTGGCTGGCCCAGCCTGGCTCGGCACGCCCATCACCTGGGCCCCGGCGCCGGGCGATGGCTGGCAGCCGCCCGCCCGCGCGCCGCCCTACGCGACCCGAGCCCCACCCGTCACCGCCTGAACGACCCGCCCGCGTTGCCCGCCCGCCGGGTGCCGCGCCTGTTCATGCCCTGACGGATCCAATCCATGTCATTCCTGCGTCGCGCGCTGCTGAGCGCGCCCCTTTTCGCCACGCCCGCCCTCGCGCAGACCGAAATCCGCGCGCATCCCGATACGGTGGTCACCGCCAGTCCGGCGCCCCTGACCTCCGAGAGCAATGCGGAGGCACGCCTTCGCCTTTGGCTGAGCCCCGGCAACAACACGGTGGTGCCCGCCTCGGAATTCCGGGACCGGCCAGGCGTGCTCTCACTCCGCGACATGTTCGAATTCACGCCTGGCGTTTTCGCGCAGCCCAAGTGGGGCGAGGATTCGCGGCTCTCCATCCGCGGCTCCGGCATCGCGCGCAATTTCCACCTGCGCGGCGTGCGCGTCTTCCAGGACGGCATTCCGATCAACCAGGCCGATGGCAGCGGCGACCTGCAGGAACTCGACCCGACGAGCTTCCTGCGTGCCGAGGTGTTCCGCGGCGGCAATGGCTTCGCGCTGGGCGCGAATACGCTGGGCGGCGCCATCAACTTCGTGACACCCACCGGGCGGCAAGCCGAAGGGCAGGGCGTCACCTTCCGGCTGGAGGGCGGCAGCCGCGGCTTCATCCGCGGGAATACGGCGCTGGGCGGCGCCAGCGGCCCCTGGGATGGCTGGGTGAACGGGACGATGCTGAACCAGGATGGATGGCGCAACCATTCCTCTGGCAGTGCCGGCCGGATGAACTCCAACGGCGCCTATCGCTGGGCGGAGAATGCCGAGACGCGCGTCTTCTTCACCTACAACGCCATCCAGCAGGACATTCCGGGCACCGTCACCCGCAATTCCGCCACGCAGACGCCGCGGCTGGCGAACCCGTCGAACGTGCAGCTCAACTACCAGCGCAACATCGAGAGCTTCCGCCTCGGCACCATCACCGCGATACGCCCCAATGCGGAGACGCTGGTCGAGCTCGGCGGCAGCTATGTCACGCGTCAGCTGGACCACCCGATCTTCCAGTACATCGACAACCAGACCAACGACTTCAACCTCTTCGGCCGCGTCACCTGGGATGGCACGCTGGGCGGCTTCCGCAACCGGCTGGTCGCGGGCGTGAACGCGGCCTGGGGGACCAATGACAATCGCCGCTTCGTGAACCTGAGCGGCGTGCGTGGCGCGCAAACCTTCGCCGCATGGGACACCGCCTCCACCACGGATGCCTATTTCGAGAACAGCTTCTACGTGCTGCCCGACCTCGCGCTCGTGGCCGGGCTCTCCGGCGGGCAGGCCATGCGGCGCAGCGAGAACCGGCTGAACGCGGCGCTCAGCGGCAGCGGGGACTGGGGCTTCATCAACCCCCGCGCCGGGCTGCTTTGGCAAGCGACGCCCCAGGTCCAGGCCTATGCCAACGTCACCTGGTCCACCGAACCGCCGACGCTGTCGGACCTTGTTGCCCTGGTGCCGCTCGGCGGGTTCAGCCTGCTGGCGCCGCAGCGCGCCGTCACGGCGGAAATCGGCACACGCGGCACGGTGGGGGATTTCACCTTCGACGGCGCCTACTACTACGCTTGGCTGGACGAGGAGATTCAGCTCTTCGCCGGCCAGCAACCGGGCACGAGCTTCGCCCGCAACGCGGACAAGACGGTGCACCAGGGCGTGGAACTCGCCGCGAGCTACGTCGCGGGCCGGAACCTCTTCACCGCGCAGGATTCGGTGACGCTGCGCGGCGCCTACACCTTCAGCGACTTCTTCTTCGACAACGACCCCATCTTCCGCAACAACCAACTGCCCGGCGTGCCGCCGCACGTGCTGCGGGCCGAGGCGCGCTACCGCCACCCCTCGGGTTGGTGGATCGCGCCCAATGTGGATTGGGTGCCGGAAGGCTTCTACGTGGACAACGCCAACACCCGCCGTACCGACAGCTACACGCTGCTCGGCCTGCGCGGCGGTGCGGATCTGCTGGACGGGCGGCTCGGCATCTTCTTCGAGGGGCGCAACCTGGCCAATAGCCGCTTCATCAGCTCCGCCTCGGTCACCCCCATCGCCCTGGGCAATCCCGCCCTCTACGAACCCGGCATCGGCACCACCGCCTATGCCGGCATGCTGTACCGCTTCTGAAGGAGAGAGCGCATGAAACGCTTCATCGCCTTGATGCTCGCCCCCATGCTCGCTTCGGCCATGCCGGCGTCAGCCCATGTCGTGATCGAGCCGGCGGAGGTGGCGGCCAATGCCTATGCGCGGCTCGCCTTCCGCGTGGGCCATGGCTGCGGCACGGCCGCGACCATCGCGATCGAGGTCGCGCTGCCCGAAGGGGTCTCGATGGCGCGCCCCATGCCCAAGCCCGGCTGGGAGATCGCGATCGAGACGCGCGCCTTGCCGCGCCCGGTCTCCGGCGGGCATGGCCTGGTGCGGGAGGCGCCGGCCAGCATCGCCTGGCGCGGCGGCCCGCTGCCGGATGCGCATTACGACGAGTTCGTGATGATGCTCCGCGCGCCCGACCAGGCCGGCGCCACGCTGATCTTCCCCGTGGTGCAGCGCTGCGAGGGCGGTGCCCAGCATGCCTGGGTGGAGGTGGCCCAAGCCGGCCAGCCCCGCCCGCGCAGCCCGGCCCCCACCCTGCGCCTGGGCGCGCGGTGATGCGCAAGCTCCTGGCTGTGGCGATGTTGCTCGCCACCCCCGCCGTCGCATGCGACCCCGACGAACTGGAGCGCGCGATGACTGAGATCTGTTCCGCCGCCACGGCGGGCGCGGCGGAAGCCGTGGAAGCCGCCCTGCCGCTGGCCCGCCCTGGCGAAGCGACCTCGCTGGAAGCACAGCTCACGGCCCTGCGCCGCCTCTGCATGGAAGGGGATCCGGCGCAGGCCGCGCGGGATGCCGCACGCCTCGCCCGCCTGGCCGGCCGCATCGAGGCGCGGGCCGACCAGCCCCGCCCCGCATCTTTCTGAACCCCAACAAGGACCAGACCCATGATTCATCGTCGTCATATCCTTCTCGCCGCTGGCCTGATGCCGGTGGCGACCCCCGCCCTGGCGCAGGGCGGCGTCACCGAGCTCGGCGCGCTGCGCATCTCGAACCCCTGGACCCGTGCGGCGGGGCAGGGGATGCAGGGCGGCGGCTTCCTCACCATCCGCAACACGGGCGCGACGCCTGACCGGCTCATCTCCGCCAGCTCGCCGGCAGCGGGGCGGATGGAGCTGCACACCCATATCCGGGACGGCGATGTGATGCGCATGCGCCCCGTGGCCGACATTCCGGTGCCGGCCAATGGCGAAGTCACGCTCCAGCCTGGCGGGCTGCACCTGATGCTCATCGGCCTGACGCAGCCGCTGAATGCCGGCCAGAGCATCCCGGTGACGCTGCGCTTTGAGCGGTCGGGCGAGGTGACGGTCCAGCTCGCGGTGCAGGCCGCCGGCGCGCGTCAGCCCGCACACCGGCACTGAGCGGGCAATAGGCTCTGCCAATCCGCGCCATCGTGCGCGCGGATTGGCAGGGCGCGGCGTCGCGAGTTACGGTTCGGCAACTCTGACGGGAGGTGCCGCCTTGTGTATCCCATCGCGGGTCTTGTTGCCGGCTGTCGAGCGCAGCCCGGGCAACCCACCGCCTGTAAGCGGGGCTTCGTGAACAGCCCGTTCGAGGTGACGTCCTCGTCATGCTGTGTCATGCGCGCCCGCCTGGATGAGCCGCAGCGCCTGTGCAATGCGATGCGGCCTGGCGCGACAGCGAGCTCCGCCTGGCGTGTTCAACGGATAGGAGCGGCCGCCCCATGAAATCCGCCTCCCTTCAGAGCCGGCTTTGCTTCGGCCCTTCCGTGACCTGCACACCCGGAGTTGAGACATGATGAGACTTGCGACCCTGGCCCTCTGCCTGCTGGCGCCCTTTGCCGCGCCTGCAACGGCGAACTCCTCTACCAACGCAACGGGATGCGCCGCCCATGGATCGGACCAGATTCGGTGCGCGCAGCGGGCGCGGATTCACGGGCAATTCAGCGCCTCTGCCACCCTGTCGTTCTCCGGCGATGGGAGCATCAGTGGCGATGTGCAGATGTGGACCAGCAACTGCGGCTTTCCTGGCCAGCCTCAGGCTGTTCAGCGTGTGACGAATGCGAACGGCCAGATAGGCTTCAGCAGCAGCGGCACTGGCGGCATGCTGACTGGGGGCTGCGTCGAGGTCTTCATCTTCAACTGCCGGAACCAAGCCCAGCAGCCAGTCTCTTGCCAGCGTGGCTTCGGCAACACTCGACTCATCGCCACGATCTCGCAGAGCGGACCAGCTCCAACCTGGTAGCCCCTTCGGGTCGCACGCCATCCTGATGGTGGGGAGGTCCTGCCGGAGGATGCTGCGGGCCTTGTCCTTCGCGTTCAACAGCCGGGGCCGCGCGTGGTAACGGCCCCGGCCCGTGTGATCTCGGCGCCGCCCACATCGCCACCCCGCCCGGGCCATGACAGGAATGGTTCGGAAGCTCGGGGTTTCGCGGCGGGCGCTTCCCGCTATTCTCGCCCCACCTCACAGGGAGAGCGGGCATGAACATCCAGGCGTCGGAGCCGACCACGCCGCTCCTCACCATCGAGGGCGCGCGGGCCACCATCCGGCTCAACCGCCCGGCGGTGCACAACCGCATCGAGCCGGCGGACCTGCTCATGCTCGGCCAGCATTTCACGACGATCGAGGCGAACCCCGAGATCCGCGTGATGGTGCTGACCGGCACGGGCAAGTCCTTCTCCTCCGGCTATCACCTGGGTGACATGGCCGAGCGGCCGGGCGCCGAGGTGACGGCGCGGGCCGACGCACCCTCCTTTGAGGGTGTGGCCGACCAGCTGGAGCGGTTGCGCGTGCCGACCATCTGCCGGCTGAATGGTGGCGTCTATGGCGGCTCGACGGACCTCGCGCTGTGCTGCGATTTCCGCATCGGCGTGGACACGGCAGAGATGTTCATGCCGGCCGCGCGGCTCGGGCTGCACTACTACCCCTCGGGCATGGTCCGCTACGTCAGCCGCCTCGGGCTGAATGCCGCGAAGAAGCTGTTCCTGACGGCCGAGAAGATCCAGGCGGCGGAGATGCTCGCCATCGGCTACCTGACGGAGATGCTGCCCATGGCCGAGCTTGACGCCAGGGTGGATGCCTTGGCCGAGCGGCTGGCCGCGATGGCGCCGCTCGCCGTGCAGGGCGTGAAGCGCAGCCTGAACGAGATCGCCCGCCAGGAATTCGACGTGGCGGGCGCGCTGGCCCGCGCCAAGGCCAGTCAGGCGAGCGAGGATCTCCAGGAGGGCCTGCGCGCCTTCCGGGAGAAGCGGGCGCCGGTCTTCAAGGGGCGCTGAGTCGCCCGTCATGCGCCGCGCGTCTGCGGCCCCGGCAAAAACAGCGAATCCATTGGCTGCCAGGGCCGCGAAACGCGCCTATAAGCGGCGCAACATCTCGATTTGGGATTTTCCGCGCGCATGTCCATCCACGCAGCCCTCACCCACCGCACCAGCTACCGTTATGACCGGCCGGTGGCGCTGGGGCCTCAGACGATCCGGCTGCGGCCGGCGCCGCATGCGCGCACGCCCATCCTTGCCTATTCGCTGAAGATCGAGCCGCAGCCCCATTTCATCAACTGGCAGCAGGACCCGCAGGGCAATTTCCAGGCCCGCGTGGTCTTCCCTGAGCGCGTCACTCATTTCGATGTCACGGTGGACCTGGTCGCGGACATGGCGACCATCAATCCCTTCGATTTCTTCCTGGAGCCCGAGGCCGAGCACTACCCCTTCGCCTATGACCATGTGCTGGACGAGGAGCTGGCGCCCTTCCGCAAGCTCGCCCCCCACGGGCCGTTGCTGCGGTCCCTGCTGGCCGAGATCCCGCGTGAGAAGGCGCGGATGGTGGATTTCCTGGTCTTCATCAACCAGCTCGTGCAGTCGCGCATCTCCTACATCGTGCGCATGGAGCCGGGCGTCTGGGACGCCGAGCGCACGCTGGGCGAGGGCAGGGGCTCCTGCCGCGACTCCGCCTGGCTGCTGGTGCAGGCGCTGCGGCATCTCGGTTTCGCCGCGCGCTTCGTCTCCGGCTACCTGATCCAGCTCGTCGCCGATGTGAAACCGGTCGAAGGCCCGGAAGGCCCGAGTGCCGACTTCACCGATCTGCACGCCTGGGCCGAGGTCTATCTGCCGGGTGCCGGCTGGGTCGGTCTCGACGCCACCTCCGGCCTCATGACGGGCGAGGGGCACATCCCGCTGGCGGCCACGCCCGAGCCCGCCTCGGCCGCCCCCATTTCGGGCCTGATCGAGAAGGCGGAGACGGAATTCGGCTTCGAGATGCAGGTGACGCGCATCGTCGAGACGCCGCGTGTCACCAAGCCCTATACCGAGGCGGAATGGGCCGCGATCCGCGCAGCCGGAGACCGCGTGGACGAGGCGCTGCGCCGCCAGGACATGCGCCTGACCATGGGCGGCGAGCCCACCTTCGTCGCCGCCAGCGATCGCGAGGCGCCGGAGTGGAACACCGATGCGCTGGGCCCCACCAAGCGCGCCTATGCCGGCCGCCTGCTGCGCCGCCTCCTCCCGCTCTGGGCGCCGGGGGCGGTGATCCATACCGGGCAGGGCAAGCAGTATCCGGGGGAACCGCTGCCGCGCTTCGCGCTCTCCGCCCATTGGCGGCGCGATGGCCAGCCCATCTGGCGTGACCCCGCGCTGCTCGCCTCCGACGACGACACGGATGATGCGACGCATGCGACGGCCGCGCATTTCGCGGCGAGCCTGGCCGAACGCCTGCAGGTGCCGCCCGAACCCGCCGCCGCCGCGCATGAGGACATCCATTACTACCTCTGGCGCGAGAGCCGGCTGCCCGCGAATGTGGTCGCCGAGGACAGCAAGCTGGCCGACAAGCTGGAGCGTGCGCGCTTCGCCCGGTTGTTCCGCGGCGGGCTTGCGACCCCCACCGGGACGGTTTTGCCGCTCCGCCGCGTGGTGCAGGGCGGCCAGCGGCGCTGGCAGTCGGGGCGCTGGTTCTTCCGCGACGACACCCTCTTCCTCACACCTGGCGATGCGCCCATGGGCCTGCGCCTGCCGCTCGCCTCGCTGCCCTGGATCGATCCGGCGGAACTCGCGAAGGAGCTGGACAGCCCGGCCGACCCCTTCGCACCCGAGGCAGAGCTGCCGCTGCTGGAGCAGCTCCGCGCCAGCTTCCGCACGCCCGGCGCCGGCTCCGATCCCTACGCGCTGCCGGCCGACCAGCGGCCCACCCCGCAACCGGCGCCCGAAGTGGGGATGGATGACCCGGCCCAGGTCCGCACCGCGCTCTGCGTCGAGCCGCGCGGCGGCATGATCCATGTCTTCCTGCCGCCGCTCTACGCGATCGAGGATTGGCTGGAGCTCATCGCCGCCATCGAGGACACGGCGGCGGAGACCGGCCGCAAGGTCGTGATCGAGGGTTACCTGCCGCCCGAGGACTCGCGGGTGCAGAACTTCTCCGTGACGCCGGACCCCGGCGTGATCGAGGCCAATATCCACCCCGCCTCCTCCTGGCCCGAGATGGTGGAGCGCACCGAGCAGCTCTACGAGGAGGCGCGCCAGATCGGTCTTTCGACCGAGAAGTTCATGCAGGATGGCAAGCATGTCGGCACGGGCGGCGGAAACCATGTGGTGATGGGTGCCGCGCGCGCGGAGGATTCGCCCTTCCTGCGCCGGCCGGACCTGCTGCGCAGCCTCGTCTCCTTCTGGCACAACCACCCTTCACTGAGCTTCATGTTCAGCGGCCTCTTCATCGGCCCCACCAGCCAGCATCCCCGCGTGGATGAGGCGCGGATGGACGCGCTGCGCGAGCTGGAGATCGCCTTCGGCGAGCTGGATCGCATGGGTGGCGAGGCGCCGCCCTGGATGACGGACCGCCTGTTCCGCAACATCCTGGCCGACATGACCGGCAACACCCACCGGACCGAGTTCTGCATCGACAAGATGTATGACCCGAACTCGTCCAGCGGCCGCCGCGGCCTGGTGGAGTTCCGCGCCTTCGAAATGCCGCCGCATGCGCAGATGAGTGCGGCGCAGATGCTGCTGATGCGCTCGGCGCTGGCCGCCTTCTGGGACCAGCCCTATCGCCGCTCGCTGGTGCGCTGGGGAACTTCGCTGCATGACCGCTTCATGCTGCCGCACTACGCGCGCGAGGACCTGACCGGGGCGCTGGAGGAGCTGGGCCAGATGGGCTTCGGCCTCGATCCCGCCTGGTTCGCGCCGCATGTGGAATTCCGCTTCCCGAAGATCGGCGAAGTGAACGTCGCTGATATGGGCCTCGAGCTGCGCGAGGCGCTGGAGCCCTGGCATGTGCTGGGCGAGGAACAGGCCGCCGGCGGCACCGTCCGCTACGTGGACAGCAGCGCCGAGCGCGTGCAGGCCCGCGTCACGAACTGGGTCCCGGAGCGCTTCCTTCTTGCCGCGAACGGCGTGGCAGTGCCCTTGCAGCCCACCGGCCGCGCGGGCGAATTCGTGGCCGGCATCCGCTTCAAGGCCTGGGACCCGCCCTCGGCCCTGCATCCCTCCGTTCGCTCGCAGGCGCCGCTCATCCTGGACGTCCAGGACCGATGGACCGGCCGTTCGCTCGGCGGGCTTGCGCATCACGTGGCGCATCCCGGCGGCCGCGCCTACGAGGATTTCCCGGTCAACGCCAACTCGGCCGAGGCGCGGCGTCGCTCGCGCTTCTTCGCCCATGGACACAGCTCGGGCGCCCGGCAGGTGGCCGAGCCGCGGCCGAGCCTGGAGCATCCCTGCACGCTCGACCTGAGAGCCTTTGCGCGTGACTGACCTTCTCGCCGGCGGCCCTGATGAGATGGTCTCCGGCGAGGGGCGCATCCGCCCGCATTGGCGCGGCGTCATGGGCGTTGTCGGCGGCCTGGGCCGTGCGGGCCTGGCCGAGCGCGGCGAGCGTCTGGCGCGCGCCATGGCGGATGACGGCGTGGCCTCGCTGCTGCCCGGCGCTTCGGGTGCGGCGCTCTGGCGGCTGGACCCGCTGCCGCTGCCCATCCCGGCCGAGGAGTTCGAGGCGCTGGCGGCCGGCATCATCCAGCGGGCCCGGCTGCTCGACGCCGTCCTGGCCGATCTCTATGGCGCGCAGGAACTGCTCGCGAGCGGGCAGATTCCGGCCCCGCTGATCTTCGGCAGCCCCGCCTTCCAGCGCACTGCCCGGCGCAGCAAGGGCCCGCCGCGCCGCCCCTTGCTGCACCTTTATGCCGTGGATCTGGTGCGCGGGCCCGACGGCCTGTGGGTGGTGCTGCAGGATCGCACCGGCCTCGCCTCCGGTCTCGGCCAGCTGCGCGAGAACCGACGGCTGATCGGCACCGCGATGCCCGAGATTGCCCGCGCGGCACTGCCGCGCAGCATCTCCTCCTTCTACGAACTCTGGCAGGAGGCGCTGAGCCGCCTCGGCCCACATGGCATGAACGATCCCGCCATCGCGCTTCTCTCGCCCGGCACGCGGGATCCGCATTGGTTCGAGCATGTGGTCCTCTCGCGCGAGCTGGGCTGCGCCCTGGTCGAAACGGGGGACCTGACGATGCGCGGCGGCGCGCTCTTCCTGAAGACGCTGAGCGGCCTGCAGCCGGTGGATGTGGTTCTCTCCCGCGTGGATGCGGCCGCCCTCGACCCGCTGGACCAGCCGGAGGCGCCGGCCGGCAGCGGTGTGCCCGGCCTGCTGGATGCGGTGCGCCATGGGGCGCTGACGCTGCTGAACGCGCCGGGCGCGGCACTGGCCGAGGCGCCGGCGCTGGGCGCCTGGCTCGCCGCTCTGGCGCCTGGCCTGCTGGGCGAGACGCTGCAACTGCCCAACCTGCCCACCCATTGGCTGCCCGATGCCGCGACGCCCACGCCCCGGCTTCCGGAAGGCTACGCCCAGTGGGTCTTTCGACCCGCGGGCCAGGGCAGCGCTTCGGAATCGCTGGAGCGCCCGGGGCAGGGGGCCCAGGCCGCCATCGCCATGCCCGGCCTGCCGGTGGCGCCGGCGCTGGAGAATGGCGCGCTGACGCCGGCACCCTTCGTCCTGCGGATGTTCGCTGTCTCCGACGGCGCAGGCTGGCAGGTGCTGCCAGGCGGCATCGCACGCCTCGTCACCCCCGGTGCCAAGCTCACGGGACGCCTGCCGGGCGGTGGATGGTGCAAGGATGTCTGGGTGCCAGCCGACCCTTCGGAAGCAATCATCGGCCCTGCCGCGCAGACCGGCCCGCCCATCGCGATCCGCCGCACCGCGGGCACCATTCCCTCCCGCGTGGCGGACAACCTCTTCTGGCTCGGCCGCTACGTCGAGCGGCTGGACCGCGCGGCGCGGCTGATGCGCGCCACCATCACGCGGCTGCGGCGGGGCGCGCCCCTGCCGCGCGAGCTGGCCGAACTCGCCACGCTCGCCACCTGCCTGCGCGAGGCAAAGCTGCTGGATGAGGAGGCGCGGCCGAGTGCGGGCAACCTCGCCTCGCTCGCGGCGGCGCTCGAGTCGGTCTCCCGCCCCGCCGTGCGCGGGTTGCAGGCCACCATCGGCACGCTGGTCGAATCCGTGCGGGACCGCCTGACCGCGGACATGCACGCGACACTGACCCAGACGCTCCGCGCGGCGGAGGAGGCGCTGGACAATTCACCGCCCGACCTTCCGGACCTCGCCCGTGCGCTGCTGCCCTCGCTGCGCTTCGCCAACGCCGTGGCGGGGATCGCTTCCGAGAACATGGTGCGCGGTGGGGCCCGGCTCTTCATGGAGCTGGGCCGCCGGATTGAGCGCGCCATGGCGGTCGCGGGCGAGGTGGCGGTCGCGCTCGACGCGCCGGCCCAGCGCATCGAGGCCGGGCTGCGCCTGACGCTCGAACTCTGCGACAGCGTGATCACCTACCGCAGCCGCTACCTCGCCGTGCTGCAGCCCGCACCCGCGCTGGACCTTGTCCTGGCTGATCCCGCCAATCCGCGCGGCCTGGCCTTCCAGTTGGAGGCGATCGGCATGGCGCTGCGCGAACTCGCGGGCGATGGCGATGGCGAGGCCGAGACGGCGCGCGAATTGCGCCGCCTCCTCGCCCAGGCCGAGGGCATTACGCCGCGCCTGCTCGCCGCCCCCGACCAGGCCGAGGCGGCGGCCGCCGAATTGCCGCGCCTGCTGCGTGGCATGGCGAGCGAGATCGCGACCCTCTCGGACCAGCTTTCCCGGCGCTACTTCGCCCTGCTGCCGCCCGCGCGGGCCGTCGGCGTGGATATCGGCGAGGCCGCGGATATCACCGCCTGAGACCCAACTTCAGGGGGGGGCGGTAGGCGCGGGGGCCCCCGTCCGGCACTATGGATCGGATGATCTATTGGCTTCGACACCGCACCGCCTATGGCTACGCCAGGACGGTGGATCTGGCGGCGCATCTGCTGCACCTGAAGCCCCGGGCGCTGCCGGGCCAGCGCGTGATCTCCGCCCGGCTGACCTGCACACCCCGGCCGGACCATCACACCGAGACGCATGACCATTTCGGCAATGCGGCCACGCGCCTCTTCCTAGTCGCCCCGCACACCAGCTTCGAGGTGACCGCGGAAAGCATGGTTGAGGTGGATTTCGCGCCCCCCCCGCCCACGGCCGAAACACCGCCTTGGGAACAGGTTGCCGCCGCGGCAGAGGGCGCCGAGACGGCTGATTTCGTGCAGCCCACGCGGCATGTGCCCCTGCTGCCCGAAGCGACCGCCTATGCCCGCATCTCCTTCCCGCCTGGTCGGCGCGTGCTGGAGGGGCTGCTCGAGCTCAACCAACGCATGCGTCAGGATTTCACCTTCCAGGCGGGCGTGACGAGCATCACCACCCCCATCGCCGATGTCCTGCGGGACCGGCGCGGCGTCTGTCAGGACTTCACGCAGGTGATGCTCGCCGCACTGCGCGGCCTCGGCCTGCCGGCACGATACGTCTCGGGCTATGTGCGCACGCGCCCGCCGCCGGGCCAGAAGCGCCGGCGCGGGGCGGACCAGTCGCATGCCTGGGTTTCGGCCTGGATGGGCCCTGGTCTCGGCTGGGTACAACTGGACCCCACCAATGGAATCGTGGTGCGGGACGAGCATGTGATCCTCGCCTGGGGCCGCGACTTTTCGGACATCTCGCCGCTGCGCGGCGTGCTGCTGGGCGGCGGCGACCACCGGCTCGAGGTGAACGTGGATCTGGAGCCTGAGGGGGAGGGATAGGCCGGGCCTTGCGACGAGGGGACGCCGCGCCGCCCGATCGGCGCCATCGGCCGCGCCTAATGGACCAGTCTCGGATTATTCTGGCAGTATCTTGATTGTCCACATGGACACCTCAAGGAAGGAAACTGAGACAATGACAAATAAGACGCTGATGCTGGCCGCTCTGCTGGCTGCCGGAGCAACTCCCGCCCTGGCCCAGCAGCCCTCCCATCCGCCCTCGGACGGCCCTTGCCTGGGCCGGGTGGTGGTCGAGACGGTGCGGCCAAAGACCACCGTCCCCGGTGGCTTCACCTATGAGGTGCTGTTGCAGAACCAGACCCAGGAGCGCATGGGCTACCGCGTGACGGTGGTCTTCGAGGGCTTCCAGGCGCTGGCCCAGCAGACCGGGGCCACGATCCGCATCCCGAACAACCAGATCACCATCGTGGTGCCGCCCGGCTTCGGCTCGCGCTCTGCGGAGACGCAGTTCGGGACGGTCTCACTGAACACCCAGCGCGTCTACTACGGTGCCGGCGTGGGCGCGCGCTATGACTCCGGCGCCATCACCAATGGCAGCCCGGCGGCGGTACGTCTGGCAAATTGCGCGCCCTTCCGCGGCTGACCGGATGGCGCGGTCCAGGCAGGCCAGAGCGCGCTGCGTGCACCTGCGTGCGCTCTGGCATCTGCCGAGAGGATGCTTGGACGTTGCGGCGATTCCGCCTCAACCCATCATGCTCTGAGCCTGGAACCGCGCCCCCACTGCCTCCCGCGCGGGCGCGCCCATGTGCAGGCCGAGCTTGGTGCGGCGCCAGAGCACATCCTCGGCGCTGCGGGCCCATTCGTGGCGGCGCATCCAGTCCAGTTCCGCCTCCGTGAGGCCGGCGCCCAGGGATGCCCCGGCCTCGCGCCCCTCGAACACGCGCGGCAGCTCGCCGCCATGGGTGCGAACCAGGCGCGGGATGGAGGCAGGGTCGAGGAAGGGCAGGGCGCGGGCCATCTCGGCCGCGAAGGCCTCGCGCGTCTTGCCGCCCAGATCGCCGCCAGGAAGCGTGGCGCCGGCCGTCCAGGGCGTGCCCTCGCGGCCGAGCGCCTTGGCAATCTTTCCAGTCGCTTCCTCGGCCAGGCGGCGGAAGGTCGTGATCTTGCCGCCATAAACGCTGAGCAGCGGGGCCGCGCTTTCGTCCAGTTTCAGCACATAGTCGCGCGTCACGGCCGAGGGGTCGTCCGCGCCATCGTCGAACAGCGGGCGGACGCCGGAATAGGACCAGACGATGTCGGCCGGCGTGATCTGGCGGCGGAACTGCCGGGAGACGGCAGCGCAGAGATATTCCGCCTCCTCAGGCGTGCAATGCGCGGTGGATGCGTCGTCCTCATGCGGCACGTCGGTGGTGCCGATCAGGCTGAACTCATCCTCATAGGGGATGACGAAGACCACGCGCCGGTCGTCATTCTGGAGGATGAAGGCGTGGCTGCCCTCATAGAGGCGCGGCAGGACGATGTGGCTGCCCCGGATCAGGCGCACGGCACCCGGCTTCTCGGCATGGGCGGAATCGAGCGCGCGCTGCACCCAGGGGCCGGCGGCGTTCACGATGGCGCGGACGCGGATGCGCTGGCCCTGGGCATCGGGGCCGCGGAGCGTCACCTCCCAATGGCCGGGGTGGCGGGTGGCGTCCTCGAAGCGGGTGCGGGTGCGGATGTCCGCGCCGCGGCGCTCGGCGTCGAGCGCGTTGAGCAGGACGAGGCGGCTATCCTCCACCCAGGCGTCCGAATAGGCGAAGGCGTGGGTGATCTCGGGCTTGAGCGCGGCACCCATCGGGTTCTGCGCAGTCAGGAAGGCCTGCGCCCCCGGCAGCGAGACGCGGCGGGCGAGATTGTCATAGAGGAACAGGCCCGCGCGGATCATCCAGCGCGGCCGCATCTCGGGCCGGTGCGGCAGCACGAAGCGCAGCGGCCAAATGATGTGCGGCGCCATCCTGAGCAGCACCTCGCGCTCGCCCAGCGCCTCGCGCACCAGGCGGAACTCGTAATGCTCCAGGTAGCGCAGCCCGCCGTGGATCAGCTTGGAGGAGGAGGAGGAGGTGGCCTGCGCCAAATCCCCCTGCTCGGCCAGGATCACGGAATAGCCGCGGCCGGCGAGATCGCGTGCGATGCCGGCGCCGTTGACGCCGCCCCCCACCACCAGAACATCAAAAGCCTGCATCGCCACCCGGTCAGATCAGCTTGGCGCGGATGCGCGTGACGAGGATTTCCGCCACCACGACCACCGCCAGGATAGCCAGCAAGATGGTGGCGACCCTCTCCCATTGGAAGAAGTTGATCGCGTCATCCAGGACCACGCCGATGCCGCCGGCGCCGACCAGGCCAAGCACCGCGGACTCGCGCACATTGATGTCCCAGCGGAACAGCGCGATGCCCCAGAAGGCGGGCTGCACCTGTGGCCAGAAGCCCTTGAGCATGCGGTGGCCCCAAGGCGCGCCGCTCGCCTCCAGCGCCTCGACCGGGCCGGGGGCGGCTTCCTCGATGGCCTCGGCCAGCAGCTTGCCGACGAAGCCGATGGAGCGGAAGGCGATGGCGAAGGTGCCCGCCGCAGGGCCCGGGCCGAAGACCGCCACGAAGATCAGCGCCCAGACCAGGCTGTTCACGCTGCGCGAGGAGACCAGCAGGAATTGCGCGAAGGCATTGAGAGCCGCGTTGCGGCAGATATTGCGCGCGGCCAGCAGCGCCACGGGAATGGCGAGCGCCACGCCCAGCACCGTACCGAGGCTCGCGATGTGCAGCGTCTCGATCATCGCGGCATGGACCGAGGGGTAGTAGTGCGCCAGGTCGGGCGGCCACATGCGGATCAGCAGGTCCGCCATCTGCTCCGGCGCGTCGGCCAGGAATTCCGGGATGATCTCGATCGAGCGCACCGCCCAGACGAGCGAGGCGATGGCGGCCAGCCACAGGACATACCGCAACAGCCGCTCGCCGAAGGAGTGCCGGACCCATTCCCGATGCAGCGTGGCACTCATCGGAGCGCCGCCCGGATGCGGCCCGAGACGACCTCGGCCAGGAAGATCAGGGCGATGATGCTGATGAGGATGGCGCAGACGAAGTCATAATCGAAGCGCTTGAAGGCCGCGAAAAGCGTGCCGCCGATGCCGCCCGCACCCACGATGCCGACCAGCGTGGAATTTCGCAGGTTGGAATCCAGCAAATAGATCCCGAAGCCGATGAAGCGGGAGGCCACCTGGGGCACCACGCCATAGACCAGCACGCCGGCGGCCGAGGCGCCGGAGGCGCGCACCGCCTCCACCTGCTTCATGCTGATCTCCTCGATCGCCTCGGCGAAGAGCTTGGCGATGAAGCCCATGGAGGCGACGGTCAGCGCCCCCACGCCGGCCAATGCGCCGAAGCCCAGCGCCTTCACGAAGATGATCGCGACGATGACGTAGTGCAGCGAGCGGCAGACCGCGATGAAGCCGCGCGTCGGCGCGGCCAGCCAGACCGGCGAGAGGTTGCGCGCTGCCATCAGCCCAAGCGGAAGCGAGAGGACGATGCCCAGCGCCGTGGACAACAGGGCGATCTGCATGCTCTCCAGAAGCCCCTCTAGCAGCAGGCCCCAGCGCTCGAAATTCGGCGGGAACATGCGGGCCAGGAAGCGCTGCGCTTCGCCCATGCCCTGCAGCAGCCGCTCGCCCGTGATGCCGAGCTGGGCGCTGGCATAGATGATGTAGGCGACGCCCAGGCTCGCTCCGATCCGAAGCGGCCAGTTGGGCGGGAAGGGGTTGCGGGTCACAGCCAGTCCTCTCCGCCGTAGATCTGGCGGAGATGATGGCTTTCCAGCGCCTCGGGCGGTCCGTCGAAGACCACGGCGCCGCCGGTCATGCCGATGACGCGCACGGCGAAGCGGCGGGCGAGCTCCACATTGTGGATGTTCACGATGACCGGGACGCCCGCATCACCGGTCAGCCGGGCCATCAGCTCCATGACCTCGACCGCCGTCTTGGGGTCGAGCGAGGAGGTCGGCTCATCGGCCAGCAACAAAGCGGGGGATTGCATGAGGGCGCGGGCGATGCCGACACGCTGCCGCTGCCCGCCCGAAAGCGCATCGGCCCGGCGCGTTGCCTGGTCGGGCAGGCCCACCGCATCCAGCAGGGCGAAGGCGCGCGCGATGTCGGCCTCGGGGTATTTCCGCAGCCAGGCGCGCCAGAGCGGCACATAGCCGAGCCGCCCGGTGAGGACGTTCTCCATCACCGAGAGGCGCTCGACCAGGTTGTATTCCTGGAAGACCATCCCGATGCGCCGGCGGGCCCGGCGCAGCGCGGTGCCGCGCAACTGCGCCAGATCCTCGTCACCCATCAGGATGGCACCCGCAGAGGGCTCCACCAGGCGGTTGATGCAGCGCAGCAGCGTGGACTTGCCAGTTCCGGAAGGGCCGATCACCGCGGTGATCCCCTGCGCGCCGATCTCCAAGTTGATGCCGCGCAGGACTGGCTTTCCCGGGGTGTAGGATTTCTCCAGCCCCTTGATCCTGAGGATCGGCCGGTCGGTGGAGCTCAGGACGGGCGCGGCACTCACTGCGGGCGGGCAGGCGTCGCGGGCGTGGCCGGGGCAGCGGGTGGCTGCTGCTGGGCGGCGCGGCGGCGGGCCTCGGCCTCCAGCTCGCGGCGGCTTTCCTGGTCGAAGGCAGCGCGGGTGTAGGGCGCGTTCACCGCATCGGCCACGGCGCGGACGGGCGTCCATTGCGCCTGGTAGGTGGCCGGCCAGAAACGGTCATTGCCGCCGAGGTCACGCATCATCGCGGGCGGGAAGCGATAGTCGTAGAAGCACTGGCGGATTCGCGCGGCCAGTTCCGGCTGCAGGTCATGCGCCAGCGCGAAGCTGCTGGTGGGGAAGGGGTCGCTCTCCCAGATGGTGCGGAAATTCGCCGCCTGCACCTGGTTGCGCCCGACCATGCGGTTGTACACGTCGCTCGCCACCGGAGCGGCGTCGAAATCCCCCGCATTCACCCCCATCACCGAGCGGTCATGCCCGCCCGAGAAGAGCACGCGGTAATCCGTATCCGGCGTCACGCCATTCGCGGGAAACAGCGCGCGCGGGGCGAGGTTGCCGGAATTGGAGGTGGCCGAGGTATGCGCCACGCGGCGCCCGCGCAGATCGGCGAGGGTGCGGATGTCGGAATTGGCGCGGGTGATGACGACGACGCGATAGCTCTCGAATTCCCGCTCATTGCCCTTGATGGCGAAGGGCACGGCGCCGGCCAGGTTCACGGCGAAGGCGGTGGGGCCGGTCGAGAAGCCCGCGATGTGCAGCCGGCCGGAGCGCATGGCCTCCACCTGGGCCGCGTTGCTGGTCACCTGGAAATAGACGACCCGCTTTCCGGTGCATTGCGTGAGGTATTCCAGCAGCGGGCGGAACTGCGAGGCGTAGAGCGCGGGGTCCTCCACGGGGGTATAGGCGAAGACCAGCGTGCTCGGGTTGCGCAGGCGCGCCGGGTCGGTCGGCGCATCGGCCACGAGGTCGCGATTCTCGTCGCAATAGGCGTCGTCCAGCGCGCCGCGATGCGAGCAGGCGGCAACCTGCGCGGCAGCGAGGCCAGGCAGCAGCACGATGGCGGCGGTGGCCAGGAGCATCCTGATCATGACGGTTCGTTTCCCCGGTTTATGCGTGGCAGGCAGTGACAGTGCCCGGCAGCCGGGCGCGCTGTCATTCCCATTCCACATAGCGCCCCGGGGTGGCGCTGTCAGCGGGGCCGTTCAGGCATGGCCGACAGGCCCCAGCGAATCGAGGCTGGTGGCCCGCACCACGGAGGCGAAGAGCCGCAGTGCGTCCGGCCCTCCGCGGTCCCTGAGCGCGCCATCCTCCATCTCAAGGGCCAGCAATTCGGCATGCTCGGCCAGCGTCTCGGCGGCACGGCGCAGGGCCTCGCGCGCCAGGACGAGTTGCAACTCGTCCGGCATGTCCATCCAGTCGGCGGGCGGGGGCATGGGAGACATCATCCGCTTGCCCGCCTTCCTGGCGGTGGGTTTCGACCCGGCTTGGTGCCGGCTCGGCTGGTTCTAGATGAGCCGCGTTAACAGAGCCTTGCGCCTCAGGTGAAGCGCGTGCGGACCTCGCCCAGCCCCTCAAAGGCGACGCGGATCTCGCAGGGCCCGTCCAGCCAGATCGGCGGCGTGACCGAGCCAAGCCAGACCACCTGGCCCGCCTTCAGCCCGCCAAACACCTCCGCCGCGCCCGAGCCCGCAAGCCAGGCCAGCGCCTCCATCGGGTGGCCCAGCAAATCCCGGCCGTGGCCCGCGCCGCGTGAGGCGCCGTCCACGAACAGCTCGCCCCGCATGGCGCCGAGGTCGAGGGCGCGCCAATCTGCCACGGGGCGGCCCAGCACGCCCGAGGCATGGAATACCCGGTCCGCGATCAGCGTCGGCGTACCGAGCTCGGCGAGATCCCCATAGCGCTTCTCGACGATCTCGATCGCGGGGAAGACCTCGGCCACGGCGGCCTGCGCCGCCGCGCGGCTGGTCGCACCGAAGGGCAGGTCCCGGCCGAGGCGCACGCCCACCTCGCACTCGACGCCGACGGCGATGAAATCGGCGAAGGGCGCGGTGAAGCCATCCGCGTTCAGGCTCTGCTGCGGCACGAAGCCGGCGGCCGGATGGCTCAGGCCGAGATAGGCCTGCATCTGCTGCGTCGTGGCGCCGATCTTGAAGCCGGCAGGCGGGATGGCGCCCCGCGACTCCGCCACCTCGCGCTGGACGCGATAGCCCTCGGCCACGTCCCGCGGGGCGGCGGCGCCGAGCGGGGCGAGGATGCGCCTGGCCTTCCAGGCTTCGAGGATCATGTCGGCGGCTTGGCTCATCGCTTCATTCCCGGGCAAGTTCATAGAGGGCGACCGCGGCAGCGGCCGAGACGTTCAGGCTTTCCATGCTGGCCTGGATCGGCAGGCGCACCAACTCATCGCAGGTTTCGCGCGTCAGCCGGCGCAGCCCCTCGCCTTCGGCGCCCAGCACCAGCGCCACGCGCCGGCCGGTCAGGCCCGATTGCGCGAGGGTGACGGGCCCCGCCGCCTCCAGCCCCACAACCCAGAGGCCCGCTTTCTTCAACTGCTCCAGTGCCCGGGAGAGGTTCACCTCCCGCAGGATGGGCACGACCTCCAGCGCGCCGGAGGCGGCGCGGGCCAGCGCGCCGGTCTCGGCCGGCGCATGGCGCTCCTGCACCACGAGGGCGGCCGCGCCGAAGGCAGCGGCCGAGCGAAGGATCGCACCGACATTGCGGGGGTCGGTCACCTGGTCGAGCACGAGGACCGGGCCGGTCGTGCCTTCCAGCAGCCGCTCCATCTGCGGTGAGGGAAGGGGGTCCACCAGCAGCGCGGCCCCCTGGTGGATGGCGTCGGGCGGCAGCAGCCCATCGAGCCGGTTGCGTTCCACCGGCTCGGGCGCGATGCGCCAGGGGGGGGAGAATCGCTCGGCCAGCTCCTGCTCGGCCCCACGCGTGACCAGAAGCCGCCGCAGCCGGCGGGCCGGGTTGGCGAGGGCGGCCGAGACGGCGTGCAAGCCATAGAGCCAGACGGCGCCACCCTCGTCACGCGCCGGCGTGGCGTCCTGGGGGCGGGGGCGATGTCGGTTCTGGCGCATATCCTCATCAAGCCCGCGCCGCGCCGGCTGGCAAGCGGCGCGCGCCTGTCCTAGATATTCGGGCGTATGCCGGGTTAGCTCAGGGGTAGAGCAACCGCCTTGTAAGCGGTAGGTCGTCGGTTCAAATCCGACACCCGGCATTCCCGCCCCCGCCGCGCGCAACCGCCCGGGAAAGCAGGCGTTCCCCGGATGCACGCGGCATATCGCCGCGCTGCCCAGGAGGATCGGACATGGCAACATCTCAATGGATTCGCGGCGCGGGGTTTGCGCTGGCGCTCCTGGTGGCGCCCGCCGCCGTCTGGGCCCAGGGCGGCGGCAGCAGCGACACGCCGCGGCCCCCTGGCTCCGACCCCAGCTCCCGGGTGGACCGGCTGCAGGGCATGCCGCCCACCTCGCCCGGCACACCGGGCAACCCCACGGGCCGCGCCATTGATCGCCCGGCCAGTCCGCCGGCTGCCAGCGCGGTGCCCGCTCGACCGATGCCTGGTGCGACGGTGACGCCGGGCGATCCGCGCTCCGGCGGGCGCACGGGCGGCTCCGCGCCAAGCAACTGAGCCGATCCGGGACCGACACATTTCCTCACCCGGTGAGGCCAAGTCCGGCATGCGGCTGTTACAATCAGGGCGCATCTTCCCCTCAACGGAGCGACAGTCACGCCGCCTCCCGGAACTGGAGAAGATGATGATGAAAGCCGCAGGGACTCTTGGTCTTGGCCTTGCCTTGCTCGGCGCCGGTGCTGCCCTCGCGCAGCCCGCCGCTCCGCCGGCCGCACCCCAGGCCACGCCCGATGCGCGCCCCGATCGGGGCCCGCGCGCCGATCGTGGTGCCCGCATGTTCGAACTGATCGACGCGAACCGCGACGGTCGGATCACCTGGGAAGAATCCTGGACCTTCGTGACCACCCGCTTCAACACGGCGGACGCCGACCGCAGCGGGGGCCTCAGCATCGAGGAATTCGCGGCACTGCGCGTCCGCCCCTCCGATGCGCCGGCGCCCCGGCCGGAATATGCGGGCCGCATGGAGCAGATGCGTGGTGCCATGTTCCGCGGCCTGGATGCCGACCGCAACGGCCAGATCACGCTGATCGAGATTCGTCCCATGGTGGAAGCCCGCTTCCGCGCGATGGACGCGAATGGCGACAATGTGGTGGCCCGCGACGAGCTGCCCCAGCGCGGCCCGCACCAGCATCGCGGCCCCCGCGCGGAAGGCCAGCGCGGCGAGCCGGCTACGCCGCCGGCCCGCTGAGCGGCAGCCGTTCCGCAATCAGGAACGGCTGGCCCGGGGCGGCCTGCGTGAAGACGCAGACCGCCCCGACCTTGCGGGGCTGTTCCACCAGCCCCGCGAAATGCGCTTCCGCCAGCCGGCGGATGCGCGCCGCCTCCTCAGGCGGCAGGCGGTGCGTCAGTGTCACGTGGAACTGCCATTCGCCCATCACATACGGGTAGCCCCAACGCGCCAGCAGCCCCTCATGAACCGGGCTGAGCCTGGCCTTGCGGCGGCGGGCCAGCTCCTCCTCGGTGGGCGGTGCGCGGTGATGGTCGAGCGCCGCGACCGCCGAATCCGCCAGTGCGTGCAACGGCGGGCAGGGCGCGGTCTCGCGCAGCGCCAGGAAGCCCTTGAGGTCCTGCACGGAGAGCGCCGGCAATTGGAAAGGCGCGATGCCGGCCGCCCATCGGGCGGCATCGGCGATGAATTGCGGATAGCTGGTGGCAAGCCGGAAGGGCGGCTTCAGCGTGGCGTGCAGGCCATAGCCGCGCGGATCGGCCGTGATCTCGGCCAGGCCCGGGATGGCAGGCTGCTCGACACGAGCCGCGGTCTCGGCATCGCGCCCGAGCCAGGCGCTGCCGGCTGCGTGCAGCGGATCGTCCAGCTCAGGCGCCCAGTAGATGGCGACGCGCATCAGATGACCCGTGCCCCGCCGCGCCACACCTGCCGCACCACGGGCATCGCCCCATGCCGCGTGACGCGCACGAGATCCGCGCGCAGGCCGGCCTCGAGCCGCCCGCGATCAGCCAGATTGCACATGGCGGCCGGCGCGCTGGTGATGGTGGCGATGGCGGCCGGCAGGCCGATTTCGGATGCGATGAGGAAGGCAGCCTCGATCAGCGCGGGCGGCACGTAGTCGCTCGCCAACACATGCACCGCACCCGCGCGCACCAGGTCCATCGCCGCCACATTGCCGGAATGGCTGCCGCCGCGCACGATGTTGGGCGAGCCCGCGATGACGCCGACGCCGATACGCGCGGCCTCCTGCGCGGCCTCCATCGTCACCGGGAATTCACTCACGCGGATGCCGTCATCGGCGTTGCGGCGCACCTCGGACGCGTCCTCGTCATCATGGCTGGCGAGCGGGATGCCGCGGCCGGCGAAGCGGTCAATGACCAGGCGACGCTGGCGTTCGCGCAGCTCCGCGCGCTGCGCCTGGAGCTTGAGGATGCGGACCTCCACCTCGGCGTCGCTCATGCGCGTCTGCTTGATGCGCATGGCACGATAACGGGCGAGGTCGCGGTATTGGCCCACGCCGGGCGAGTGATCCATCAGGCTGACCATGGCGACCAGCGGGTGCTCGGCCACACCATCGAGCAGGCCCGGCATATCCCGCGCCGGCAATTCGCAGCGCAGATGCAGCAGGTGCTCGGCCTTCATGAAGGGCTTGTCGTGCAGCGCCGTTAGGTCGCGCACGCCGTCATGGAAGGTCTGGTCCCGCCCCTGGTCGAAGCCGAGATCGCCGAGGCAGAGCGCGTCCAGCACGGTGGTCACGCCCGCCGCCGCGCATTGCGCGTCGTGCGAGAGAAAGGCGGAGACGGAGGGCCATCGCGCATTGGCGCGGGGCTGCACCTGGCGCTCGAGATTGTCGGTGTGGACGTCCACCACGCCGGGGATGATCACATCGTCTTCGCAGTCCAGGGCGCTGGCGTGATGTGCGCGGCCGGGCTGGATCTCGGCGATGCGGCCGTCGCGCAGGATGATCGTGCCCAGGAGTTCCGCATCCGGGAGGATGAGGCGGGCATTGGTCAAAACAGTCTCTGTCATGCGGCGTCTTCTAGCGGAAGGATGTCATGGGTGCGATCCGCCACCCGGTCCCGCACTTCGATGTCATGGAAGATTCCCACGAGCGCCGCCCCCCGCGCCTTGGCCTCGGCGATGAGCGCGATCACCACCTCGCGGTTGGCGGCATCGAGGCTCGCGGTCGGTTCGTCCAGCAGGAGGATGGGGGTGTGGGGCGCGAAGCCGCGGGCGAGGTTCACCCGCTGCTGCTCGCCGCCCGAGAAGGTGGCAGGCGGCAGGCCGTGCAGGCGGGGCGGCAGGTTCAGGCGCGTGAGCAGGGCTGTGGCGCGCGCCTCGGCCTCGGCGCGGGGGATGCCCAGCGCCAGGAGCGGCTCGGCCACCACGTCGCGGGCCGAGACGCGCGGGATGACGCGAAGGAATTGCGAGACATAACCCAAGGTTTCGCGCCGGATTTCACGAACGCGCCGCGCATCGGCGGCGACAAGGTCCACTTCAGCACCCCGATGGGCGAGCCAGATATGGCCGCCATCCGCGCCGTAATTGCCCTGCAGGCAGCGCATCAGCGTGGATTTGCCTGCCCCTGAGGGACCAGTGAGTGCCACGCATTCGCCGGGCATGACCACCAGCGCCTCGTCGCGCAGCACCTGGAAGCCGATGCCGCCCTGCAGATGCAGGGTGAAGCCCTTGGCCAGGCCCTCGATTCGGATCGCGGGCCTCATGCTGAGAGCACCGAGGCGACCAGGAGCTGGGTGTATTCGTGGCGCGGATCATCCAGAACGCGATCGGCCAGGCCTTCCTCGACGATGCGCCCGTGGCGCATGACGATGATGCGGTGCGCCAGCAGCCTGGCGGCCGCGATGTCATGCGTCACGAAGAAGACGGCGAGGCCGAGTTCGGCGACCAGGCCGCGGATCAGGTCGAGCAGACGGGCCTGCACGCTGACATCGAGGCCGCCGGTCGGCTCATCCATGAAGACCAGGCGCGGCTCGGTCACGAGGCAGCGGGCAATTTGCAGGCGCTGCTGCATGCCGCCCGAGAAATTGCGCGGCGCCTCGTCAATCCGTGCCGGGTCCATCTCGACGCGCGCCATCCAGTCGGCCGCGGCGGCGCGGATCGCGGCATAGTTGCGCCCGCCGGCCGCCATCAGCCGCTCGCCGATATTGCCGCCCGCGGAGATGCCCATCCGCAGCCCATCGCGCGCATTCTGATGGACGAAGCCCCATTCGCTGCGCATGAGGTGCCGCCGTGCGGCTTCACTCAATGTGCCGATCTCCTGCGCCACCCCCGTCGCGTCGCGGTAGAGGACGCGGCCGGCTTGCGGCGCCGTGGCGCCGGCCAGCACCTTGAGCAGCGTGGACTTGCCCGAACCGCTCTCGCCGACGATCGCGACGACCTCGCCCGGGTGGATGTCGAGCGCCACGTCATCCAGCGCGCGCACGGCGCCGAAGCGCAGATGCAGGCTGGTGGCTGCCAGCAAAGGCGCGCTCATGGGCTCTGGTTCTCGCGGCAGTGATCCGTGTCGGAACAGACATAGATCCGCCCGCCCTGATCATCGGCGATGATCTCATCGAGGTAGCTGGTCGTGCTGCCGCAGGCCGAGCAGGCATGGGGCGCGCGCACCGGCCGGAAGGGATGGTCGTCGAAATCCAGGCTCTCGACGGTGGTATAGGGCGGCACGGCGTAGATCTTCTTCTCGCGCCCTGCGCCGAACAACATGATGGCGGGCGAGTTGTGCAGCTTCGGATTGTCGAAGCCCGGAATCGGCGAGGGCGACATGAGATAGCGCCTGCCCACCATGACCGGGTGGTTGTAGCTGCTGCCGCTTTCGCCCTGATGGGCGATGTCTTCGTAAAGCTTCACCTGCGCCAGCGAATAATCGCCCAGTGCATGCAGGCGGCGGGTTTCGGCCAGGCGTGGCTCCAGCTTGAAGAGCGGCTCGGGCATCGGCACCTGGAAGACCATCACCTGGCCCTCCGTCAGCGGGCGTTCGGGGATGCGGTGGCGCGTCTGGATGATGGTGGCGTCCGCCGTGTGCGTCGTGGTGGCGATGCCGGCGACGCGGGCAAAGAAGGCGCGGATCGAGACGGCGTTGGTGGTGTCATCGGCGCCCTGGTCAATCACCTTCAGCACGTCGCGCGGGCCGAGGATGGCGGCCGTCACCTGGATGCCGCCAGTGCCCCAGCCATAGGGCAGCGGCATCTCGCGCGCGCCGAAGGGGATCTGGTGCCCGGGGATGGCGAGCGCCTTCAGGATAGCGCGGCGGATCATCCGCTTGGTCGCCTCATCCAGATAGGCGAAGTTGTAGGCGGCATCCCGCGCGTTCCGCGGCGGCATCGCGTTCATGCCTGTTTCTCCCAGCGGGCGCGGATGCTGCGGATCTTCTCCAGCTCGCTCTGGAAATCCACGTGGTGCGGCAGCTTCAAATGCTCGACAAAGCCGGTCGCTTCCACATTATCGGCGTGCAGCAGCACGAATTCCGCCTGCTGCGCGGGGGCGGTCGCCTCCTCACCCAGCTCCGCCGCCATCAGGGCGCGGTCCACCAGCGCCATGGCCATGGCCTTGCGCTCGCCATGACCCATGGTCAGGCCGTAGCCGCGGGTGAATTGCGGCGGCACCGCCGCGCTGCCGGCGAATTGGTTCACCATCTGGCATTCGGTCACCGTGACGTCGCCGATGGAAATGGCGAAGCCAAGCTCGGGCGGGGCGAGGCACACCTCTACTTCGCCCATGCGCAGCTCGGCCACGAAGGGATGCGCGTTGCCGTAGCCGCGTTGCGTGGAATAGCCCATGCCGAGCAGGAAGCCTTCATCGCCGCGCGCCAGCGATTGCAGGCGGAGCGCACGGGGCGCCGGGAAGGGCAGGGGCTCCCGCGTAAGGTCGGGCGGGGGAGTGCCGTCATCTGGCGCGTCGCGCGCCATCAGTCCCTCGCGCGCCAGGAGTTCGGTCACGCGCGGCATCGTGGCTTCGGCGGCCTCAGCCTCCTGTGGCGGAGCGATGCCTTCCGCGGCAAGGGCGAAATCCAGCAGGCGATGCGTGTAGTCGAAGGTGGGGCCCAGCACCTGACCGCCAGGCAGGTCCTTGTAGGTGGCGCTGATGCGGCGCTGCACGCGCATGGCGCCCGTGTCCACCGGCTCGCAGGCGGCGAAGCGGGAGAGGGTGTTGCGATAGGCGCGCAGCAGGAAAGCGGCCTCGATCAGGTCGCCCCGCGCCTGCTGGATCGCGAGCGCTGCAAGTCCGCGGTCGTAGCAGCTGCCCTCGGCCATCACGCGGTCCACCGCGAGGCCGAGCTGCTGCTCGATCTGCTCGGGCGTCAGGGCGGGGAGGGATGGGTCGCCGCGGCGTCGCTCGGCCAGCCAGGCATGGGCCGCCTCGATCGCGGCCTCGCCGCCTTTCACCGCGACATACATCAGCGGTCCTCCGTGATGCGGGTGGTGCGCGGCAGCCCAACCAGGCGCGCTCCGGCGCAGAGGATGATGTCCACGCCGCGCGGGAATTGCGCCCGGTTGGCGGCCCATTGCGCGACGAAATCAGCCGGCAATCCGGCCACGGCCAGTTGGTGCTCGATCTCGATGCCCGGGCCAGTGAGGCGCCAGCCGGCGGCGTCATCCAACGACGTGACCTGGAGGATGAGGGTGGCACTGTCCTGCGGCGTCTCGTCGCTGCCGGCGTCCAGCGCCGCCAGCGGCGGCATGGCGCCAAGGGGCAGCAGGAATTGCGCGCGGCCGGGCTCGGCCACCAGCGGCGCGCCGCTGTGGAAGGCGATCCATTCGCGCGCCTCGCCCTCGGCATCGGTCCAGAGCGGCGTCTCGGCATCGGCCAGCGTCAGCAGGGCGGCCGCGGCGGCGGGGACGAGGCCCGGGGGCGCTTCGCGCAGCACGGCGCAGTGCTGGATGCGGCCGGGCCGAGCCATGGCGTTCATCAGCGCGGCGAACCCCGCCTGCGCGCCGAAGACGGGGTCGGCGAAGCCGGGCTTCATCGCGTGCTCCTCATCGCATGGTCGCCAGCGTGGCGAAACGGACCTCGGTGGCGGCGGCGCGGCGGGCGGTGCGTGCCGCCGCCGCGCGCTGACCTTCGCGCAGCGGTGCGACCACGGCCTCGATCAGGCCTGCCTGCCACACGGGCTGCTGCAGGCAGGCATCAAGCAGGGCGGCCTGTTCGGCCGCCGCGCGGTCCCGCCCCAGGCGCCAGCAATGGCCCAGCGTGCCACCCGGCAGGCTGACCGAGCAGCGGGTGATGGTGGCCTCGCCCAGGTTGAAGGCGGCGCCGTCCCCGCCCGCGCACCCACGCAGCATTGTGAGGCCGATCTCCGGGCCGCGAATCACACGATGGGCGGGCAGGGGCGGCAGGGGGGCGAGCAGCGCCGCCAACTCTTCGGCGCTCGCGCGGGCCAGGACGGCCATCCATTCGGGGCGGGTCATCATTTGTCTAGACAGCTATACATCCGCCCCGCTATGGTCAAGTTGCAATTGCCACCCTGGAGCGCGCGTTTGGTTGAAACTTCCGTGACGTTCGCGAACCCAGCGCTCGACCGCGGCGCCGGCATCGCGCTGTGGCGCCAGATCGGCGCCGCGATCGAGGGGGCGATCCGCGATGGACAACACGCGCCAGGCCAGCGCCTGCCGACCGAGGCCGAGCTGTCGCTGGCCTTCCGCGTCAACCGCCACACCATCCGCCGCGCCATGGAGGAGCTGGAGACGCGCGGCATTGTCCGCGTCGAGCAGGGGCGCGGCAGCTTCGTGGCGGAGGATGTGCTGGACTACCCGCTGAACGCGCGCACCCGGTTCAGCGAAATCATCCGCGCGCAGAATCGCGAGCCCGCCGGCCGCGTGCTGCGCCTGTCGGAAATCCCGGCCGAGGCGCGCGTGGCCGAGATGCTGGAGATTCGCCGCGGCCGCTCCGTCATCCTCGCCGAGCGCCTCGCCATGGCGGATGGACGGCCCGTGGCGCTGGGCGCGCACCACTTCCCGGCCCATCGCTTCCCCGACATCATGGCCCGGCTGCGCGAGGATCCCTCCATCAGCCACGCGCTCGCGGCCTGCGGCGTCCCGGATTACCGCCGGCGCGTGACGCGCATTACCGCGCGCATGCCAACGGCAGAGGAGGCGGAGGCGTTGCAGCAATCGCGCAGCCGGCCGGTGCTGGTGGCGGAGGCGGTGAATGTGGATGGCGCCGGCAAGCCGGTGGATGCGACGGTGACGCGCTACGCCGCGGGGCGCACGCAGATGGTGGTGGAGTCCTGAACATGTCCTGGGCAATCACGGGCGGCCGCGTGCTGCGCGACGGCGCCCTCGCACCGGGCGAGGTCGCATTGGCGGAAGGACGCGTCGTGCGTGACGCGGGCGGGCGTCGCTTCGACGCGACGGGTCTGCTGGTGCTGCCGGGCATCGTGGATATCCATGGCGATGCGCATGAGCGCGCCCTGCAGCCGCGGCCCAATGTGGATTTCCCGGCTTGCTTCGCGCTGCGTGACGCGGCGGCGCAATGCCTGGCCGCTGGCATCACGACGGCCTATCTGGGTGTGACCCTTTCCTGGGAGCCCGGGCTGCGCTCGCTGCCCGCCTTCCTCGCCACGCTTGAGGCGCTGGAAGCCCCGCCACCGGGGCCGGAGCTGCGCGTCCACCTGCGCTTCGAGGCGGACAACTTCGCCGCTGAAAGCGATGCGGTGGCCGCCATTGCGGCCGGCCGGGTGCATCTGCTGGGCTTCAACGACCACACGCCCAGCATCGTGAAGAAGCTGAAGAACCCGAAGGAGCTCGGCAAATATGCCGGCCGCGCCGGCGTGACCGAGGCCAAGCTGATGGCGCTCGCCGACGCCGCCATGAGCCGCCGCGCCGACGTGCCGGCGATGCGCGTGCGGATGGCGGATGCAGCGCGCCGTTCCGGCATCCCCATGCTGAGCCACGACGACGCAACGCTGGAGGACCGCGCGCTGTTCCGCGCGCTCGGTGCCTCGATCTGCGAATTCCCGATGGCCGAGCCGGTGGCGGAAGATGCGCGCGCGGCGGGCGAGGCGGTGGTGATGGGGGCCCCCAACGTCGTGCGCGGTGGCAGCCATCTCGGCTGGGCGAGTGCCGCGCCGCTGGCCGAGCGCGGCCTCGTCACCGTGCTGGCGAGCGACTACCACTGGCCGGCCTTGCTGGCCGCCCCTTTCCGGATGGCGGCGCGCGGCGTGCTCGACCTCGCGGCCGCCTGGGCGCTCGTGTCAAGCAACCCCGCCGATGCTCTGGGCCTGGCCGACCGTGGCCGCATTGCCGAGGGCCTGCGGGGCGACATCGCAGTGGTGACGCCGGGTGGCGCGCTCGCCGCCTGCTTCGCGCAGGGCGAACTGGCCTGGATCGGGCCGGGATTTGGCGCGCGGCTGCATTGATCGCCCGAGCCACGCGGCGCAGACTGCGTGTCTCCGGGCCAAGGATGCCATCATGCTCGAATGCCAGCGCGACGCCTTCGACATCCCGCGCGATGTCGCGTATCTCAACGCCGCCTCCTGGAGCCCGCTGCCGCATGCGGTGCAGGCCGCCGGCCAGGCCGGCATCGCACTGAAGGCGCGGCCCTGGGGCATCACGGGCGAGCACATCGCGCGCCAATGCAGCCGTGCGCGCGCCGCCGCCGCCCGGCTGATGAACGCTGCACCCGAGGATGTGGCGCTCATTCCCTCGATCTCCTACGGCGTCGCGGTCGCGGGCCGCATCCTGCTGGTACCGCCGGGCCATCGCGTGCTGGTGCTGGGCGATGATCATTCGTCACCCGTGTTGGAATGGCTGCAGCGGGCGCCCGAGGGCGGCTTCACGGTCGAGATTGTGGCCGCGCCAGCCGATGGCGACTGGACCTCTGCCGTGGTCGCCGCAATCCGCCGACCCGGTGCCGCACCGCTCGCGCTCGTCTCCATCTCCTCGGTGCATTGGGCGGATGGCGGGCTGGTTGACCTGGACGCCGTGGCCGCGGCGCAGCGAGCGGCGGGTGCCATGCTGCTGGTGGATGCGACGCATCACGCGGGCGTGCTGCCGCTGGACGTGTCCACGCTCGACCCCGACGTGCTGATCTTCCCGACCTACAAATGGGTGCTGGGGCCCTATGGCCGCGCCTTTCTCTACATCGCGAAGCGCCATCAGGACGGGGTGCCGCTGGAGCAGACCGGCGCCTCCCGCCGCCGCGTCTCCTCCGAGGCCACGCCCTACATGGCGGATCTCGGCTTCACCGACGGCGCCAAGCGCTTCGACATGGGCGAGCGCGATCATGTGATCGGCCTCGAGATGGCGGCGGTCGGCATGGAGATGATGGCCGAATGGGGCACGGATGCGATCAGCGCGCGCCTCGGCTGGCTCACTGGCATTCTGGCCGAAGGCCTGGCCGGTACGGGCGTCGAACTACCGGCCCAGGGGCTGCGCGCGCCGCATGTGCTGAGTGTGGCTTTCCCGGGCGGCATGCGCCCTGGCCTGATCGAGGCGCTGGCCGCGCGGAATGTCCATGTCGCGCCCCGGCTCGGGCGCATGCGGATCAGCCCGCACGTCTATAATGACGAGGCCGATGTGGCGGCCTTCCTCGACGCCTTCCGCGCCCTGGCCTGACGCTTCCCATGGACGCCTTCTCCGCGCCCGGACGTTTCTGGAAGGGCAATATCCACACCCACACCAGCGCCTCGGACGGGGCGCTCGGCGTGGCGGAGGTCTGCGCGACCTATCGCGAGGCAGGGTACGACTTCCTCGCCATCACCGACCATTTCCTGCCGAAATACGGCTTCCCGATCGTGGACACGCGGCCCTTCCGGGCGCCAGGCTTCACCACCATCCTGGGCGCCGAGCTGCACGCGCCGGCGACTGCGCTGGGCGAGATGTGGCACATCCTCGCCGTCGGCCTGCCGGATGATTTCGCGCCGACGCCACCCCTGGAGACGGGGCCTGAGCTTGCGTCACGAGCACTGGCGGCCGGCGCCTTCGTGGCCATCCCGCATCCCGGCTGGTATGCGCTGACAGCGGATGATGCGCGGACCTTGCCAGGCGCCCATGCGGTGGAGGTCTATAACCACACCTCACAGCTTCGGACCGAGCGCGGCGACGGCGTGTACCTTGCCGATCAGTTGCTGGCCGAAGGGCGCATGGTCAACCTCATCGCCGTGGATGACGCGCACTTCAAATCGCCCGACGCCTTCGGGGGCTGGGTGATGGTGAAGGCCGGGGTGAATGAGCCTGAGGCGCTGCTGGCCGCGCTCAAGGCCGGGCATTTCTACGCGACCCAGGGGCCGCAGATCCATGACATCCGCTGGGAGGCTGATGCGGTGGAGGTCACATGCTCGCCGGCCGCCAGCATCATGGTGCTGGGTCGCGGCTCACGCGCTGCGCAATCGGTCGGGCTCTGCCAGACCCGGGCACGGCTGCCGCTGGAGGCGCTGAAGGGTGGGGGTTTTGCCCGCGTCGTGGTGGCCGATGCGGCGGGGCGTCGCGCCTGGGCCAACCCGGTAACGCTACCGCGTTGAGGCATCGCGCGCGGTGGCAAGGGCGGGCTTTCCGCCTCGACCACCGCCAGCGTCAAGCCGGGCACAGCCAAAGAGGATCCGCTCCGCGTCAATGATTTGCGGAGACGCAGCGACCAGCCACGGAATCCCAGTGAGGGGCGCGAGTGCAGCCTTCGAGGCAGCGCTGGTGCCGTGCACATCTCAGGTCAGGAGGAAGCGGGGCCCGAAGATGAACCGGCCAGTCGCCTGGAGGGCCGGCGACGAAGTTGCTTCTCCTCCGCGAAATCCATGTCCCCGAAAACCCCGCCGCCGAAGCCGCTTGCCCTGAACGCGTGCGGGTCGTCGCCGGACAGGACGTCGGAGCCCGGGCCGGGTGCCGCGATAAATGTCATGGCGGCCTGGGTGATGTGGAGACTCGCCAGAGCCAAATGCAGGTGGCCACAGCTTGGCGGTCGTCGGCCGTCTGCGGGATGCGGGTCGCGACACGACGGAATTGCTTCAGCCTGGCGAGGCAGCACTCGATCCACGGACGCTGGGTGTCGAGGTTGACCGGGTGGTTCCGAGAGCGACACGCGCGATGGGGGATGACGGCCACGGCGCCCTTGGCCGCGATGGCCGGCCGGTGATCAGCAGCGCCATAGGCGCCAACGCCGCATGCCTCAGCACCAAGCGATCCAATACGCCCCAAGGCCGCCTGTCCGGAGGCAGCCTTGAGTGCCATCAGGTCAGATCGGGGATTGCCGGAGCCAAGTCACCTAGAGCCAGATATTGCCGGCGCTGAGCGATGTGACGTCAGTAAGCCCGATCTGGAAATCGGCATCGCCATCTCCATCCACATCGCCTTCCAACAATCCACCGGCGAAACGCAGTTGTCCCGCGACCGAGCCGAACAAGGCGCCGCCGATCCAGGCAAAGACCTGATTGCCCAACAGCGCCGCGTTCGCATCAATCGGACGCAAGTCAATCATGTCGCCTTGGGCTGCCGTGAAATCGCTGATCACATCGCCATGCGCCTCGGACGCACTGCCAAAAATGAAGCGATCGGCGCCCAGGCCGCCGGTCATGCTGTCCAGGCCCAGGCCACCTTCCAGACGGTCCGCGCCACCGCCACCGATCAAGGTGTCATTGCCGCCAGCCCCGGAGAGCCAGTCGTTCCCCTCGCCACCGTCGAGGATGTTTGCGCCCGCATTGCCGCTCATCCGGTTGGCCAGCAGGTTGCCCGTGCCGTTGATATCCGCGGTGCCAGAGAAGCGCAGGCGCTCCACATTGTCGCTCAACGTGTGGCTGACGGATGCGGAGACCTGATCGTAACCTGCATCGGCCTCTTCGACCACCACATCGAGCGCGTCATCCACGATGTAGGTGTCGTCATCGATGCCGCCCGCCATGCTGTCCGCGCCCAGGCCGCCATCCAACCGGTCTGCACCGCCGCCGCCGATCAGCGTGTCGTCGCCCGCGTCGCCATAGAGCAAATCAACCAGGCCGCCGAAAATGCTGGAATTGAGATCGCCGTCGTCGAGGATATTGTCGCCCGCATTGCCCTCCAGGCGATTGGCCAGCATGTTGCCGGTACCGTTGATGTTCGCCGTGCCCGAGAGGCTCAGGTGCTCCAATTCCTCGCCGAGCACAAAACTGATGGAGGCGATGACGCGGTCATATCCGCCATTTGCCAGTTCCAGGAGCACATCAGAGGAGTTGTCCACGAAATACAGGTCATCATCCGCGCCGCCCACCATGCTGTCCGCGCCCAGTCCGCCATCCAGCGTGTCCTGACCCGAACCGCCAGTCAGGGTGTCGTCACCGCCTTTACCAACGAGCCTGTCACGGCCGTTGGCGCCAGCGAGATTGTTTGCGCCGGAGTTCCCATCAAGCCGGTTGTCCATTGCGTTGCCGGAACCGGCGAGGTCCGCGGTGCCCGAGAAGCTCAACCGCTCCACATGGTCGGCAAGTGTGTAACTGATCGAAGAGAGGATACGGTCATAGCCACCATTGGCCTGTTCCCGCACCACATCTCTCAGGTTGTCCACGCGGTAGATGTCGCTGCCAGCACCGCCCACCATGCTGTCGGCGCCCAGGCCCCCGTTCAGCGTGTCGTTGCCGTTGCCACCGAGCAACGTGTCATTGTCCTCATCGCCGTCCAGGAGATCATTGTCTTCGCCGCCCTCCAGCGTGTCATTGCCGATGCCGCCAAAGATCACGTCGTCGCCGGCGGAGCCGGTCACGCCATCATTGCCCTCCTGGCCCAGCAGACGGTCATTGTCCGCGCCGCCATCCAGCGAGTCATTCCCGGTCCCGCCGGAGATCGTGTCTCTGCCGACACCTCCGGTCACGGTGTCGTTGCCCTCGCCGCCATTGATCACATCGGCGCCGCCCACGGCGAAGCCGTCATCGCCGGCGATCAGGTCGTCTCCGCCCAGGCCGTTGATCACGTCGGCACCCGCAAAACCGTTGATGCGGTTCGCGAGAGTGGTGCCGTTGATGGTTTCATCGCCGTTGGTGCCGTTGAAGGTCTCGGTCACGCGGGTCGACGAGGCGATGATGCCGGTTCCCGCGCCGTCATTGCCGCCCTGGGCCACCAGCACCATGCGGCCATCGGTGAAGCCGACCAGCGCCGCAACGTCCGAGGCTGGTGAAGGGCGGATCGTGTCGCCGGGCGCGCGGGTGCCGTCGGGCAGGAAGGTGGTGAGGATCGTCCCGGTTGGCGAACCATCGGAGACCAGACGCCGGCTCCAGGAGACGGCAAAGCCGCCATCGCCCAGCACCGCGATGGAGGGCCAGAGTTGGTCTTCCGGATTCATGACGATGGTCTCGTCGCCGCCGACATATTCGCCCTGCGGTCCGCGGACCATCACCACCAGCTTGTTGAACTCGTCCGTGATGTTGCCCGAGTCGAAGGCGATGACGACGTTGCCATTGGGAAGTGCGGCCGTGACGATGCGGCTGTCCACATAGGCGGCGAAGGCTTCCGCGACCACCGGCACACCTTCCCGCAGGACTGGCGTCCCATCCGGATTCCAGTAGCGGAAGCCAACCAAGGCGCCCTCAAGCGGGCGGGATGGCCCAACTCCCCCGATTACCACGCCGGGAAGGCCCTCACCGCCCTCGGCCACGACCATAATGGTGCCATTGGACAGCACGGCGACGCTGAGCTCGCTCACCCCCCGATCGCGCTGGATCGCCTCGAAGGTGGTGAAGCCGGGATCGGCGGTGCCGGCATTGGTGAAGCCGGCCACGAAGGCGGGCGAATTGGCCGGCGTCGAGTCGCCGGAATAGGCAACGACATAGCCATCGGCCCGCGCCGCGATGCTGACCGCGCCCCCCACGATGGACGCGCTGGCGAGTGCCAGGGGTGCCCCCACGGCCGCCCCCGTGCTGCCATTGACCACGGCGGTCCAGTAAGTCGTGGTGCCACCCGCCTGCTCGGCCCAGGCGAGAGCGACATTGCCATTCGACAGCAACGCCATGCTGAGGCCGTAGAGATTGGCCGTGCCGCCCACCAGGTCGGTGATGGCGCCGGGCACCAATGCGCGGGTGGCCGCGTTGAAGATGCCGAACTGGATGGTCTCGCCGCTGCCGCTGCTGTCGCTGACCCAGGCAGCCGCGAAACGCCCGGAATCGAGCGCCACTGCCGCCGGCGCGCCTTGCACGTCGGCTGTGATGCCACCGCCCTGGTTGTTGAGGAGCAACCCTGAGGAAATGTCGGAAAGAGCGTAGGAGGCAGGTGGTCCAGGCACGGGCGGTTCCTTGAATCGTTAAATGTATAAAAATGGGGGAATATGAATCGCGCAAGGGACACGGGAAGATGAGGGCGGCATTGCCGGACGCCATGCCCGTTGTGCAGCGCGGGGCCGTGATGCGCGCCCGCGGCAACCCGTTGGCCGTCGCCGAACACCGTCGCTGACTGCGCCATGTCCGGCCATCAGCCGGCCGGCGAAGATGTCTCTTTCGAAAGGCCCAGGACACCTGCGGTTGGCCGCGGCGATAGGTCAGCGGCGCGCATGGGGCGTGAGGGGGGTGGCGGACAGGGTGGGATTCGAACCCACGGTAGAGTTGCCCCTACGGCGGTTTTCAAGACCGCTGCCTTAAACCACTCGGCCACCTGTCCCACAGGCCTTTCGTCGCCCGGATCACCCGGGCGCGTCAATCACCGTGCGGTGAGGAAGCCCTTGGCGCCGGCGCCCAGCACGCGCGGCAGGTGCGTGTAGATGTAGCGGCAGCCGCTCGCCAGCACCTCGGGCAGGGTTTCGGTGGTGGCGGGCATGCCGGGGGTCATGCCGGCGGTGCGGATGCGGGCCAGCGTGGCCTCGATGGCCGCCGCGACGGGCGGCGCCTTGGGGTTGCCCGGATGGCCCATGGATTGGGAAAGGTCCGAGGGGCCGATGAAAAAGACGTCGATCCCCGGCACCCTCAGGATGTCCTCGGCATTGGCGATGGCCTCCGCATGCTCCAGCTGCACGCAGACCAGGGAATGCGCATTCTGCTCGGCCGCGAAGTCGGGCATTTTGGCGCCCATTCCCCAGCGATCCGGCCGCGTCCCGGCGGCGAGCCCGCGGCCAGCACCCGGGCCGAATTTCACGGCCGCGACCGCGCGGCGCGCATCCTCCGCCGTGTTGATGTGGGGGATCTGCACGCCGGCCACGCCACGGTCCAGCATGCTCTGGATGTCGGCCGCCGCATTGCTGCGCGGCCGGCCGATGGCGGTGATGCCCACGGCATCGGCGGCCATGCACATCAACTCGACATCGGCCAGCGAGAGGGATCCATGCTCGCAATCCAGCAGCACCCAGTCGAAGCCCGCATGGCCCAGCATCTCCACGATGGGGGCCGAAGGGAACATGAGCGAGCAGCCGAGCGCCGGCTTCCCCGCCGCGAAGAGGGCCTTCATCCTGTTGGTCATTCCATGCTTCCCGTCGCCAGGGCCTGCGCCCAGCGCGGCCAGCCCAGTTCATTCGCGCGGCGGGCCGCCGCATCCCAGTCATATTCCAGGGCCAAAAGCTCCGCCCCCCAGCGGCAATTGCGACGCGTCAGCATGGCGTAGCGCGCATGGGGGGACCGCGGCTCCAGCCCCGCCGCTGCGGGCGAATCCGCGAAAATCGGGCAACCCACGCTCCCCGGGTTTAGGATCAGCCCGCCGCCTGGCGCCATCACCACCGCCTGGCGGTGCGAATGCCCGCAGAGCAGCACGGGCGATCCCGCCGCATCGCCCAGCCGCTCGGCCAGCGTGGCGCGGCGCGCGGGGGCGAGGCGCCCATCCTCCGTCACCTCCTCCAGCAGGTAGGCGCTGTCATCGGTGGGCGTGCCGTGCACGGCCAGGATTTCGGGCGTGAATTGCAGCGTGGCGGGCAGGGCGTGCAGGGTCGCACGCTGCGCCTCGCTCAGCGCCTCGCGCGCGAAGAGGCCGGCGGGCGGCATCTGCGCCGGGGCGCGATCCACGATCCATCGGTCGTGATTGCCGCGCACCGTCGGGATGCCGAGGTCGGCCAGAAGTTCGAACGTCTCGCGCGGCCAGAGGGGGCCGGCCACGCAATCGCCGAGGTTGATGGTGGCATCCACGCCCCGGCTCGCGAGGTCGGACAGCACAGCCTCCAGCGCCATGAGGTTGCCGTGGATGTCGGAGATGACGGCGATGCGCATCAGATATTCCGCCGCTCGGCGCGCAGCGTGGTGAGGCCGATGCCCGTCGCCTCGAAGCCGCCATCCACCGCGATCACCTGCCCGGTGATGTAGTGCGACTGGTCGCTGCAGAGGAAGAAGATTGCGGCAGCCAGTTCGCTCTCGAGGCCGTAGCGGTTGAGCGGCATGGCGGCGTGGTAATCGGCGCGGATCTCCGGCGTATGGACCGCCTTGGCCATGGCCGTCTCCACCGGCCCGGGTGCGACGGCATTCACGCGGATGCCGAGGGAAGCGAGTTCCACCGCCTGCTGCTTGGTCAGGTGCATCAGCGCCGCCTTGCTCGTCCCGTAGGCGACGCGCAGCGTGGAAGCGCGCAGCCCCGAGATGGAGGCGATGTTCACGATGGCGCCACCACCGCCCTCGGCCATCACGGGGGCCGCCGCTTGCGTCATCAGGAAGGGGCCGGTCAGGTTCACGGCCAGGACGCGGCTCCAATCCTCCTCCGTCGTCTCCAGCAGCGGCTTGAAGATGGCGATGCCGGCATTGTTCACCAGCGCATCGAGCCGGCCGAAGCGCTCGCGCACGCGGCGAATGGCCTCGGCCACGGCGGCGGAGTCCGAGACGTCACAGGGCAAATCGAGCACGGGGGAGGGGAGGCTGGCGACGCCGCTCGCCAGCACATCCGGGTCCACGTCGAGGATGGCGACCTGCCAGCCCTCCTCCTGGAAGCGCCGCGCGGCGGCGAGGCCGATGCCCCGCCCGCCCCCGGTGACGAGGGCGACGCGCGCGCTCATTCGCCGGCGAGGCGAAGGGCGGCCTGCGGCGCGCCGAGGCGCATCAGGGTGGTCACGTCGGGCGCGGAAGCGAGGTTCACCACGGCATCCGCCAGCGCCTTGGCGCCATCGGCCCCCAGCACCGCATCGGCCAGGCCATGGAACTTGGCGCGCAGCTCGGCCTCGGTCAGGAAGTTGGCCGGCTCGCCCTTGGGCACGACCACCTTCTTCACGAAGACCTGGCCGCGGGCGCGGATGGTGAGCTTGCCCGACATGTTGGCCGGGAATTCGGCCTGGACCTCGGGGTCTTCCTCGCAGGTGATCTTGGGCATAAGGGCGCGCAGCTCGGGCGCGTCCATCTTCGGGTAGCTGTCCCAGCCGAAATGGCCGTGGGCCAGGGCGCAGGCGACAACGAAGGGGCCGCTGAACTGGCCATCCACCACATTCCTGGGATTCTGCTTGTAGGCGAGCGGCGCGCCCACCAGCAGCATGCCCTTGTTGGGCAGGCCCATGGTGACGCTCTCGATCTCCTCGGCCTTCAGCCCGTGCTCGGCGCGCAGAGCCAGGGCCGCATCCACATTGGCATGGCCGTAGCGGCAGGAGGGATAGGGCTTCACCGCCGTCTCCATCAGCTCGAACTCCTGGCCGAGGTTGCGGATGGCACGCTCGGGGTTGGGGTTCGGCGCATAGGCGCGCAGAAAGCCGGCCTTGCCTTCCAGTGCCTCGGCCGCGCCGCGGAAGCCCTCGCGCGCCAGCAGGGCGGCGGAGAGGCCCGCCATCGCGGCCCAACCCACCTGGAAGCGCTTCGTCCAGGCGCCATTCGCCAGGAATTGCAGGCTCCCGGCCGACTGACTGAGCGCGATCCCCAAGGCATCCGCGATCTGCGCTTCGGAAAGCCCGAAGACACGTCCGGCGGCGGCGGCACCGCCAAAGACGCCGCAGGTGGCCGTCGGGTGGTAGCCGCGATCGTAATGGTCGCCGCCGGGCAGGGCGACGGCGAGGCGGTTGGTCACCTCATAGCCCGCCACGATGGCGGCGATCACGTCCTGGCCCGAAGCGCCGGCGATCTCGGCGGCGGCGAGCGCGGCCGGAATGACCGGCGCGCCCGGATGAAGGGTGCCCGCGGCATGGGTGTCGTCGAAGTCGAGGCTGTGGGCGAAGGCACCGTTGAGGAGTGCCGCGCCGGCGGGCGACCAGCGGCTGGTCTCGCCGAAGACGGCGTGGTTGCCGTGGCTGAGGCCCATCGCCCGGGCGGCGGTCATGAGCGGTTGGCTGCTCTCGGCGTCATGTCGGCCGCGCACGATGTTGCCGAGCAGGTCCAGGATGAGGAAGCGCGTGCGCGCCTCGACCTCGGCCGGCAGGTCCTGATGGCGGATGGTCGCGGCATAGCGGGCAAAGGCTGCGGTCACGGCGGTCATGGCGTCATCCTCGGGGTGGTTTTCGGGATTAAACCAGACCCGTTTCGAACCGACCAGACGCCATGCGCCCCGGGGATGGCGGACCGACGCGGTTCCGCGTTGCGGCGGGGGGCGGGAAATGGCACCAAGCCCCGATGTTCAAGCGCCGTTTCCTGCCGGTTGGATTCGTGGCCCTGCTGGGATCCCCGGCCCTGGCCCGCAACGCACGCGGGCAGGGGAGCTTCGAGGCCTTCCTGGACGGTGTGCGGGCCGAAGCCCGCCGCGGCGGCGTGCGGCCGGCAACCCTCAATCGGGCGCTCACGGGGCTGCGACCCAATGAACGTGTGCTCGAGCTGGACCGCCGCCAGGCGGAATTCACCCAGACCTGGCCGCAATACCGCGACGCCCGCCTCTCGCCGGCGCGGATCGAAGCCGGCCGCCGCGCCTATGCCGACAACCGGACGCTGCTCGAAGGGATCCAATCCCGCTACCGGGTCAGTGCCCGCGTCGTCGTCGCGATCTGGGGGCTGGAGACGAACTACGGGGGTTTCACCGGCAATTTCAACGTGATCGAGGCGCTGGCGACCCTGGCCTGGGAAGGCCGCCGGGCCGCCTTCTTCCGGGCCGAGCTGCTCGCGGCGCTGCGGATCCTCGATGCCGGCAATGTGAGCTTCGAGCGCATGCGCGGCAGCCATGCCGGCGCCATGGGGCACCCGCAATTCATGCCGACGAGCTTCGAGCGCCTGGCCGTGGACTTCGACGGCGATGGCCGGCGCGACATCTGGGACAGCCGGGCCGATGCGCTGGGCTCCATCGCCAACTACCTCGCCCGCAGCGGCTGGCGGGAAGGGGAGGTGTGGGGCTTCGAAGTCCTGCTGCCCGCGAGCTTCGACAGGAGCCTGGCGGACCACCGGCAAATGCGGCCGATGCGCGACTGGGGGCGGATGGGGGTGGTCCGCGCCAGCGGGGGCGCCCTTCCGGGAAGTGAAGCCGAATGGGCCATCGTCATCCCCGGCCTCTCGCGGGGCGACGACCAGGCCTTCATGGTTGGCCAGAACTTCATGGCGATCCGGCGCTACAACCCGTCCAACTTCTACGCGACAGCCGTAGGACTGCTGTCGGATAGAGTCGCGTGAGGCTTTTTTTCCTTGGGTTTTTGATCCTTGCTTGCTGCACGGCCCCGCCGCAGCCGCAGCCTCGTTACGTCCTGGGGGAGCCCTACCGGGCCGGGGGCCTTTGGGCCTACCCCAAGGAGGAGTTCGCCCTGGATGAAGCGGGCATCGCCGCCATCATGCCGCGCGCCGATGGGCTGACCGCCAATGGCGAGGTGCGGGACGCCAACGGCATGGTCGCGGCCCACCGGACGCTGCAACTGCCCGCCATCGTCACCGTCACCAACCTCGACAATGGGCGCACGCTGCGGCTGCGCGTGCATGACCGGGGGCCGAGCCAGGCGGGGCGCGTGATCGCCGTCTCGCCGCGGGCCGCGCAGCTTCTGGGGGCGGCCGGACCGTTCCGCGCGCGGGTGGTTCTGGACGGCAATGCCTCCCGCGCGGCCATCGAAGGGCTGGCGGGCCAGGCGGCGCCGCTTCCTATCTCGACCGCGCCGGTCGGGCGGGTCGAGCGCGAATCCCTGGCGCCGCCAGATGGGGCGCGAGGCTCGGCGCAGGCTGCCCCGGCCGCCGCCCGTGCCACGACCGAGGTCGCCTCCACCACGGCGCGCGAGCCGGAGCGCTTGCCCGAGCAGGTGATCCAGGGAAGCCCAAACCCAGGCAGAATTTGGCTCGAGGCCGGCCGATTCTTCCGGCGTGACCTCGCCCAGGCCCAGGCGGCCCGGATTGGCGGCCGGGCCGAGCCCTTCGGCCCCCCCGGACGCCAACAGCAATGGCGTGTCCGTTCCGGGGCCTATTCCAGCATTGCCGAAGCCGATGCGGCCCTGGCGCGGGCGATCGCCCTGGGCCAGCCCGACCTGCGGCTTGCGGTGGAATAGAGCCGCGGCGTATTGGCTGGACTCGTCGCCGAGGGGATTTCGATGTTTCGCCGTGCCATGATCGGGGCCTCCGCCGGGCTCGGGCTTGCCGCCCCGGCCGTGGCGCAGAACCGCCCGCCCGCGCAGCCGCAGCGCCCGTCACCGGCCCGCCCGGCCGGTCCGCCCAGCTCGCCCGCGCAATCGCCCATCGGCCCGGTGGACACCATCGCGCGCTCCGTCCTTCTGGTGGATTTCGAGACCGGCGCCACGCTGCTGAACAAGCAGGCGGATGAGCGCATGCCGCCCGCCTCGATGTCCAAGCTCATGACGATGTATGCGGTGTTCGAGCAGGTGAAGTCGGGCCGCCTGCGGATGGACCAGCAGCTGAGCGTGAGCGAGGCCGCCTGGCGCATGGGCGGCTCCAAGATGTTCCTGGAGCGCGGCAGCACGGCCTCGGTCGAGGATCTCACGCGCGGCGTCATCATCCAGTCGGGCAATGATGCCTGCGTGGTCTTCGCCGAGCATATCTCGGGCTCCGAGCGCGCCTTCGCCGAGATGATCACCACCATGGGGCGCCAGATCGGGCTCACCTCCAGCACCTTCCGCAATGCGACGGGCTGGCCGGACCCCGAGCATCGGATGACGGCACGGGACCTCGCCACGCTGGCGCGGCGGATCATCGTAGATCACCCCGAATTCTACCGCTTCTACAGCGAGCGCAGCTTCCGCTGGAACAACATCACGCAGGAAAACCGCAACCCGCTGCTGGGCCGCGTCGCCGGCGCCGACGGGCTGAAGACCGGTCATACCGAGGAAGCCGGCTACGGCCTGACGGCGAGCGTGCGGCGCGGCGAACGCCGCCTGATCCTGGTGGTGGGCGGCCTGCCCACCATGCGGGCGCGGGGTGAGGAGGCGGAGCGCCTCCTGGAATGGGGCTTCCGCGAGTTCGACAACGTCGTGCTCTTCCGCGCGGCTGACACGATCGAGGAGGTGCCGGTTCATCTGGGCGAGCGCCGCACCGTCCCGCTGATCGGCGGACGGGAAGTGGTGGCGACCGTGCCGCGCGGCTGGCGGGAGAGCCTGCAGGCGCGGATCCGCTACGAGGCGCCGGTGCCCGCACCCGTGGTGAAAGGGCAGGAGCTGGGCCGCCTTGAGATTTCCGGCCGCGGCGTGCCGCCGATGGCGCTGCCGCTCTACGCCGGCGCGGATGTGGAGCGACTCGGCCTGATCGCACGGATTCCCGCCGTGGTTGGCCGAATGATCGGTGTCGGGACTTGAATCCTAAGTTCATCACACTCGAGGGTGGCGAGGGTTCAGGAAAAACCACCCAGGCAAAAATTCTTTCCGAATGGCTGGCGGGGTCTGGGCTTTCAGTCCTGCGCACGCGGGAGCCGGGCGGCTCCGCGGGGGCTGAGGCCATCCGCGGGCTCCTTCTCGGGCGCGCGGCCTGGGATCCGCTCGCCGAGATGGCGCTCCATTTCGCCGCCAGGCGCGAACATTGGGCCAAGACCATTCAGCCCAGCCTCTCTGCCGGCAGCTTTGTGGTGTGTGATCGCTTCTTCGACAGCACGTTGGCCTACCAGGTGGCCGGGCAGGGGGCGCCACGCGCGGCCTGGGAGGGCTTGCGCGCCGCCACCCTCGGCAATGTGGCGCCCGACCTCACCTTATATCTGGACGTCCCCGTGGAGCTCGGCGTGGAGCGCGCCCTGGGGCGCGGCGATGCCAACCGCTATGACCGGCTTGGCCTCGAATTTCATGGGCGGATCAGGCAATCCTTCCTGGCGCAGGCGGCGGATGAGCCTGGCCGCTTTGCCGTGCTTGACGCCTCAGGCCCGTTGGAGGCGGTCTCCGCCGCGATGATCGCCGTCGCGCGAACCAGGCTTGGCCTGCCGTGACCCCGCCGCGTGGGAACTCTATCCTGGCAGGGCATGATCAAGCGGCGGCGAGCCTTGGCGCCGCCGCGCGCTCGGGCCGGCTGCACCATGCCTGGCTGTTCTGCGGGCCGCCCGGGATCGGCAAGGCAACGCTCGCCTATCGGTTTGCCCGCTGGCTCCTCGCTGGTCAGCCACCCCCTGGCGAGAACACGGGCGCCGAGCCGCTCCATGTCCCGGAGACGGATCCCGTCTTCCGCCGCGTCGCCGCCGGCAGCCACCCGGACCTCATGGTGCTGGAACCCCAGGCGGAGCCTGGCAAGCGGCGCATCATCAAGGTGGACGAAGCGCGCGAGGCCCGTGCCTTCCTGAACTATACGGCAGCCGAGGGCGGCTGGCGCGTGGTCGTGATGGATGAGGTGGACGCGATGGAGGCGGCTTCGGCCAACACCATCCTGAAAACGCTGGAGGAACCGCCGCCACGCACAGTGTTGCTGCTGATCACTGCCTCGCCCGGGCGCCTGCTGCCCACCATCCGCAGCCGCTGCCGTCGCCTGGACCTCTTCGGCCTGGATGATGCGGCAATGGAGCGCCTGCTCACCCTCTGGCTGCCGGACCTTCCGCGGCTGGACCGGCTGGAGCTGATCCGGCTCGCCGAGGGCTCTCCGGGCCGTGCGCTGGAGCTGGCGCAGGGGGAGGGGGTGGAGCTCGCCCGCCTGGCGGATGCCACGCTGGCGGAGCTGCCACGCGGCCTGGCCGCCCATGCGCTGGCCGACCGGATCGCGGGGCGCGAGGCCGCACTGGCCTTCCCGGCCTTCTTCAACCTGCTGCTGCGGGGCCTCTCCCAGGCGGTGCGGGCCGCCGCGCGTGGCGAGGCAGCGCCGCCCTGGCTCGAGGCGCGCCCGTTGGCCGATTGGGTGGAGGCATCCGAGGCCGTCTCGAAGCTGGTGCAGGAGACGGAGCGCCTCTCGCTCGATCGCCGCCAGGCGGTGCTGGTCGCGATGGACACCTTGCGGGGGCGCTAGAGGCGCTTCATAGGTCAGGGATGAGCCCGATCTACCTCACCACACCGATCTATTATGTGAACGACAAGCCGCATATCGGCCATGCCTATACGAGCCTGGCGACCGATGTGCTGGCCCGCTGGCACCGGCTGGCGGGGCGGGAGGTGTATTTCCTGACCGGCACGGATGAGCACGGGCAGAAGGTGGAGAAGGCGGCGCAGGATGCGGGGGAGGACCCGCAAGCCTTCACCGACCGGGTCAGCCAGGCTTTCCGTGACCTGACGGTCACCATGGGCTTTTCCAATGACGGCTTCATCCGCACCACGGAAAACCGGCACTACGAGGCCTGCCAGGCGCTCTGGCAACGCTTGGCTGAGCGTGGCCAAATCTACCTCGGCGCCTATGAGGGCTGGTACGCCGTGCGCGACGAGGCCTTCTACGGACCGGATGAACTGACCGAGCGGGATGGGGTGAAATACGCCCCCTCCGGCGCGCCGGTGGAGTGGGTGCGGGAGCCCTCCTATTTCTTCAAGCTCTCAGCTTTGTCCGACAAGCTGCTGGAATACTACGAAACCAACCCGGATTTCATCGCCCCCGCCAGCCGGCGGAACGAGGTGATCAGCTTCATCAAGTCCGGCCTGTCGGACCTCTCGATTTCGCGCACCTCCTTCCGCTGGGGCGTGCCGGTGCCGGGCGATGACGCACATGTCATGTATGTCTGGTTGGATGCGCTCACAAACTACATCACGGCCATAGGCTATCCCAATGAAAAGGCGGAACTCTGGCGGTTCTGGCCGGCCGATGTGCACTTCGTCGGCAAGGATATCCTGCGCTTCCACGCGATCTATTGGCCGGCTTTCCTCATGGCAGCGGAGCTGCCGCCGCCGAAGCGCGTCTTCGCCCATGGCTGGTGGACCAATGAGGGACAGAAGATCAGCAAGTCGCTCGGCAACGTGATTGACCCGCTGGCCCTGGTCGAGGAATTCGGTCTCGACCCCGTGCGCTACTTCCTGCTGCGCGAGGTGCCCTTCGGCCAGGACGGGGATTTTGCCCGCGGCGCGCTGGTGAACCGGCTGAACGGCGAATTGGCTGACGTGCTGGGGAACCTGGCCAACCGCACCCTCTCCCTCATCCAGCGGAATTGCGAGGGGCGGCTGCCCGCCCCCGCAGAGGCAGCCGAGGCGGATGGAGTTCTTCTCAATCCGCTCGACACCATCGCCGAGACGGTGGGCAAGCTGCTGGAGGCCCAGCAATACCATCTGGCGCTCGAGGAGATCTTCGCCCAGGTCCGCGGGGCCAATGGCTACATCACGGTGCAGGCGCCATGGGCGCTGAAGAAGACGGACCCCGTCCGTATGGTGGAGGTGCTGCGCCATCTGCACACCGCCCTTCGCGCCTATGCCACCGTGCTGCAGCCCTTCATGCCCGGCAGCATGAGCGCCCTGCTCGACCAGCTTGGCGTGCCGGAGGATGCGCGCTGCCTGGCCTCGCTGTCCAAGCCCTTGCCTGAGGGGCACGCGCTTCCGCCGCCTTCGCCCCTGTTCCGCAAGGTTGAGAACGTCGGATAAGCATTTGATGCTCGTAGATTCTCATTGCCATCTGGACTACTTCTCCGAGACGGAGATCGAGGAGATCCTGGCGCGCGCCGCCGCAGCCGGCGTCACGCGGATGGTCACCATCGGCACCTCGGTCCCGCAGGCCGCCGCCGTGCGCGCCCTGGTGGAGCGCTTCCCGCAGGTCTGGGGCACGGTGGGCGTCCATCCGCATCGGGCGGCCGAGGGCGTCATGCCGAGCGTGGCCGACCTCGTCGCCCTGGCCGACCATCCGCGCATCATCGGCCTTGGCGAGAGCGGCCTCGACTATTTCTATGACAAGTCGCCGCGCGATGTGCAGCAGGAAGGGTTCCGCCGCCACTGCCGCGCCGCACGCGAATCCGGCCTGCCCCTGGCCATCCACGCACGCGACGCGGATGACGATGTCGCTCGCATCCTGGCGGAAGAGCGGGCAGGGGGCGCCTTCCCTTTTCTCTTACATTGCTTCAGCTCAACGCCGCAACTGGCTGATCACGCTGTCGAAATGGGCGGCTATATCTCCTTTTCCGGTATCCTGACCTTCCCGAAATCAACCGAGCTGCGGGAAGTCGCGGCGCGGCTGCCGATGGAACGGCTGCTGCTCGAGACGGACTCGCCCTATCTGGCGCCCGTGCCATTGCGCGGCAAGCGCTGCGAGCCTGGCTTCACGGCGCACACCGCCAAGGTGCTCGCCGAGTGCCGAGGGGTCAGTCTGGAAGAGATCGGGCGCATCACCACGGACAACTTCCTTCGCCTTTACCCCAAGGCCGCATGAATTCGGCGCTGCGGGTCACGCTGCTCGGCACCGGCCCGTCCCAGGGTGTGCCGGCGGTGGGTGGCCCGGATGGCCTCGGAAATTGGGGTGAATGCGACCCGGCAGAGCCGCGCAATCGGCGGATGCGGACCTCGGCCCTGGTGGAAGCGGCCGATGGCCGCGCCTTGCTTGTGGATGCCGGCCCGGATGTCCGGGCGCAGCTCATGGGGGCACGGGTGACGCGGCTGGATGGGCTGCTCGTCACCCACGCCCATGCGGATCATATCGCGGGCCTCGATGAGTTGCGGGCCATCAACCGCTCCATGGGCGCCGTGCTGGCGCTCCATGCCAGCGCCGCGACACTGGCCGAGCTGAAGGCTCGCTTCGCCTACGCATTCCAGCAGCCCACAGGCTTCTTCTATCGCCCGGTGCTCGACGGGCAGGTGGTGAGCCCTGGCGCGCCCGTGAAACTTGCCGGCCTGGATTGCGTGCTGCTCGACATGGACCACGGCGCCATGCGCAGCCTCGGCCTCAGGATCGGTCGCTTTGCCTATACGACCGACGTGATCCGCATGCCGGCCGAGAGCCTGGCCCAGCTGCACGGCCTCGACACCTGGGTGGTGAGCTGCATGCAGCCGGGAGACCAGAACCCGGTGCATGCCGGCCTGGACCAGGTGCTGGCTTGGTGGCGAACGCTGCGGCCGCGCCGCACGGTGCTCACGCATCTCGGCGACCGGATGGATTACGCCAGAACCTCGGCCAGGCTGCCGGAAGGGGTCGAACTCGGCTTCGATGGCATCTGCCTCGATGTGCCCGGATGAGCCCATCCACAGGCTTTTCCCCAGGTCTTCTATTTCCATAATAAAGATTATGCGACAATTCAGCCTGTGCATAACCGGAGCCACCCCATGACCGATCCCGCCCCCAGCCTGCCGGCCCTGCTCGATGTGATGGCGCGACTGCGTGATCCAGCGACCGGCTGCCCCTGGGACATCGTCCAGGATTTCGCCTCGATCGCGCCCTACACCGTGGAGGAAGCGCATGAGGTGGCGGATGTGATCCAGCGCGGACCGGACCCTGCGGCACTCCAGGATGAGCTGGGCGACCTGCTGCTTCAGGTCGTTTATCACGCGCAGATGGCGCAGGAGCGCGGTTGGTTCCGCTTCGAGGATGTGGCGGCCGGCGTCACCGCCAAGATGATCCGGCGCCACCCGCACGTCTTCGGCAGCGCGGAGATCGCGACGGCGGAGGCCCAGATCGAGGCCTGGGAGGTCCAGAAGTCCGCCGAGCGGGCCTCAAGGGCGGAAACCGGCGTGCTGGCCGGGGTCGCGACGGCCCTGCCCGGCCTGACCCGCGCCGCCAAACTGACCCGCCGCGCCGCCCGGGTCGGCTTCGATTGGCCCGATGCCGGCGCGGTCCTCGACAAGCTCGATGAGGAAGTGGCGGAACTCCGGGCCGAGCTGCCGGCCGCCAAGCCAGACCGCCTGGCCGATGAGATGGGCGACCTGCTGTTTGTTCTCGCAAACCTGGCCCGCAAGCTCGAGCTCGACCCTGAGCAGTGCATCAGCCAGGCCAACGCGAAGTTCGAGCGCCGCTTTGGCGCGGTGGAAGCGGCCTTGGCGACGGAGGGGCGCTCGCCGGCCGATGCGACATTGGCCGAAATGGAACAGGAATGGAATCAGGCTAAGCGGCGCGGTCTATGATCCTAAGACATTAATCCTTCCGCACTGGCAAGGGTATAAATTCCCTTTCATCACCCGGCACTTTGGCAAACCGGCCGGCCGCCCAGTCCGCCTTCGCCTGCTCGATCCGGTCCCGACGGGAGGAGACGAAGTTCCAGAAGATGTGCCGCGGCCCGTCCATCACGGCGCCGCCCAGCAAGAGCACTCGCGCCCCCTGCCCTTCGGCCCGGATCGAAAGCCGGTCGCCCGCGCGGAACACCAGCATCTGCCCCGCCTCGAAAACCTGGCCCGCGACCGAAACCGCGCCCTGCACCACATAGGCCCCGCGCTCCTCATGCGCGTCGGGCAGCGGGCAACTCGCACCCGCGGCGAGTTCGAGGTCCGCGTAGAACAGGGGCCAATGCGTCTCGACCGGCGCGTCCAGCCCCCAGCCCTCACCGGCCACGAGGCGCAGCCGCGCGCCCGCATCCTCGATCATGGGCAGCGCCTCGGCCGGGTGATGCGCGAAGGCGGGGGCCGCCTCCTCCAGCGCGGCCGGTAGCGCCGCCCAGGACTGGATGCCAAAGAGGCGGTTGCTCTGCGCCCGCAGCCCGGCCGCGGTCCGTTCGGAATGGGCGATGCCCTGCCCCGCCGTCATCCAATTCAACGCACCCGGCCGGATTGGCTGTTCGGAGCCCAGGCTGTCGCGATGGAGGATCTCGCCCTCAAACAGGTAGGTGACGGTTGAAAGGCCGATATGCGGGTGCGGCCGCACATCAAGCCCGGCGCCGGTCAGGAACTCGCCCGGGCCCATCTGGTCGAAGAAAATGAAGGGGCCGATCATCTGCCGCTCGCGCGCCGGCAGCGCGCGCCGCACCTCGAAGCCGCCGACGTCATGGGCGCGCGGGAGGATGACGCTCTCGATCGCGGGTGGGATCATCGCGGAGGACCTCCCGGCTGGCCCGGCCACCGCCCGCCCGAGGCTGGCGGGCCCTTGGCGGCGAAGAGGCTGCCGCCATAGCCCGCGGCTTCGGGGATGCGCAGCATCGTGCCGCCCGCCCCATCCGGCAGGGGTTCGGGCATCACGGTCACGATGGGGACGCTGCTTGCCGCGGTGATCGCGGCCTCGGCCGTGTCATGCCGCGCCAGGCGCTGCAGGTTCAGCCGCGTTGCGAAGACCAGGGTGCGCCGGCCGGCATCGGCCTCCGCGATGGCGATGTCCGGCCGGATCCAGACCGCCTCCACCGCCTCGCGCCCGTCATGGATCGCCTCCTGGTCCTCGGGGGCATGTGCCAGGAAAAAGTGGGTGTCGAACCGCTTGGGGCTGTGCGCCGGAGTGATCCAGTGGGCGAAGGGCGTCAGTGCCGCATGGGCCGGCGTGAGGCCGCGCGCGTGCAGATGCGCGAGGAATTCGCCCTCGGCCGGCACTGCGGGCCCGGGCGGATGGGCGAGCAGGATGCCCGATTCCTCCCAGGCTTCGCGGATGGCGGCAACGCGGAAGGCGCCCAGCGGGTCCTCCGCCGGCGCCAGCGCCGCATCGCCCGGCTCCACCCGGCCGCCGGGAAAGACGAGCGCGCCGGAAGCGAAGTCCACCTCCCGCGCGCGGCACACCATCAGCACTTCGAGACCCTCCCTGCCGTCGCGCAGCAGGAGGATGGTAGCGGCCGGGCGGGCGGGGGCGGGAGTGTTCATGCCCGCCAGTGAAGCGCAGGCCGGGCCGCGCGGCTACTCCGCCCGGATGTTGCCCTCGCGAATGATGGGCAGCCAGGTCTCGTATTCGCGGCGGATGAAGCTTGCGAACTGCTCCGGCGTGCCGGGCACCACCGTGCCGGCCTGGGCGCGGAACACCTGCTCCTTCACCTCGTTCATCGTGATGATCTTGGTGAAGACCTCGTTGATGCGCGCGACGAGCGCGGGGTCCATCCCCGCCGGTGCCATGATCCCGTGCCAGACGGCCGTGCTGAAGCCGGGCAGCGTGTCCGCCAGCGCGGGAATGCCGGGCAGCGCCGGGGTGCCGCCAGGGACGCTGATGGCGATGGCCTTGGCCCGGCCCTCGCGGATCATGTTCAGCCCGGACGAGACGGTGGGGAAGCCGAATTGCGCATCGCCGCGGATCAGCGCCGTCACCATCTCGGCCCCGCTGCGATAGGGCACATGCACCATCTTGAGGCCGGCACGCTTGAGGAAAAGCTCCATGAAGAGGTGGCTGCCATTGCCATTGCCGGCCGAGGAAAAGGTGAAGCCATCCGGCCGCGCGCGGGCGGCGGTGATGACCTCAGCCGCCGTGGTGGCCTGCACCGAAGGGTGCGCCATCAGCACGCCCGGCAGGTTCACAAGGTGCACGATGGGCGTGAAGGCCGTCATCGGGTCGTAGGGCAGGCTTGGGTAGAGCAGCCGGCCGATCGCATTGGCGCCGACATCGGACATCATGAGCGTCTGCCCGTCGGGCCGCTGGCCGGCCACGAAGGCGCCGGCGATGGTGCCGCCGGCTCCGGGCCGATTCTCCACCACCAGCGTCTGCCCGCCCGTATGCTCGCCAAAGCGTGCCGCGACCGTACGGCTCAGCGTGTCCACCGCGCCACCTGCGCCGAAGGGTACAATCAGGCGGATCGCCCGGTCCGGCCAGGGATTTTGCGCGACGGCGGGGGCTGCGAGCAACGTGCCGGCGGCCGCCAACAGGCTCCGGCGAGGGGTTGGGTGCATGGACGTATTCTCCCGCTTGGCCCATGGATGCGCCCCGGGCCTTCTTGACCCGGGCTTTGCCCTGCCCACTCTCTCCATGCAAGCATGGCATCGCGCCGACATGAGGATTTTGTCTTGACCTGGTCTTTGCTCGCGCATGAGCCCGAATCCGGCAGCTTCGCGGTGGCCGTCACCACTTGTGCGCTTGCCGTCGGTGCCTCCTGTCCTTTTGTTCGTGCCGGCGTGGGCGCGGTTTCCACCCAGTCCATCACCAACCGCTATCTCGGCCCTGCCGTGCTGGACGCCATGGCCCGCGGCCTATCGCCGGCCGCCGCCATCGAGGGCGCGCTGGTCGGCGATGACGGGAAGAATCTTCGCCAGATCCATGCCATTGACAGCCACGGCCGCAGCGCCGCCTGGACCGGCCAGAACTGCGTGGACTGGGCCGGCGCGCGCACGGGAACCGGCTGGTCCATCGCGGGCAACATGCTCTCGGGCGAGGCGGTGATCGCCGATACGCTGGCGAGCTTCCTGGCCCGTCAGGAACTCGCCCTGCCCGAGCGGATGCTCCAGGCGCTGCAGGCGGGCGAGGTGGCGGGCGGGGATAAGCGCGGCCGGCAATCGGCCGCCTTGAAACTCGTCACGACCGAGGATTTTCCGGACATCGACCTCCGGGTGGATGACCATGCGAACCCGCTGGATGAGATGGAGCGGCTTTTGAAGCTTTGGCGCGCGACGCGCGCGCCGGGCCTGCGCAACCAGCCGAGCCGTGCTCACCCCTCGGGCAGCATCAACATGGACGTGATCGAGGCCAATTGGCGCCGGCAGGGGCTGGACCTGAAGTTCCGGCGCTGAAGCCCGATCACCCTGTGGGCCACACGCAGCACGCGCTGCGCGGGTGTCCATGAATAAGTTGCTGATCCGACAAAACTCCATTGTCAGGCCCAAGGCAGCCCCGATACCGTCACGGGGATGAACGGCGGCCCTGGCGGGCGTCGGCACGCAGAGGCACGCCTTGACCAACCAGATCAACGACGACGTCTATCCCGGCACGGCCATTGCCTATATCCGCGCCACATGGGGCTCGCAGAGTTTCGTGGGCTCGGGCGTGCTGGTTGGCCGCAATGACGTGCTGACCGCCGCGCATGTGGTGTACAGCTCCTCCTTCGGGCGGCTGGCCGATCGGATCGAGGTGGCCTTTTCCTATGATCCGAGCGAGCCCGCGCCCTCCTGGATCAGCCCAACCTGGGTGCAGTGGTACCGGGATTTCGACCCGAATCGCGACACGCGGATCGCGAGCGGCGACGGGAAGGCCGGCACCCTCGCCGGCGCCGAGCTGGATGTCGCGCTGCTTTCGCTGAGCACCGCCGCGGGCGACCGCTACGGCTGGTTCGGGATGGACCCCAACAGCCAGGGTGGCTCGGTCGGCGTGATCGGCCACCCCTCGGTCTATGGCAACCGGATGATGTTCGATGCCGGGACCGCCACCAAGGACGCGGTGGACAACGTCTTCAACATCCGCTCGGACCTCGAGATCAACGGCGGCAATTCGGGCGGGCCGATCTTCATCACGAGCGGCGGCTCCTACTACGTGATCGGCGTGGTCTCGACCGCGATCGCGGCCGCAGCGCTGACCGACCATTTCAGCTGGCTCGTCCACTCGATCACCATCAATGACGGAGAGCTGAGCCTCGGCCAGGACATTTTCCGCTTCCACAACCCGAACACCGGGGCGCATTTCTTCACCGCGAGCCTGGTCGAGGCGCGCGGCGTGGCCAGCAACCCCGCCTCCGGCTTTACCTATGAGGGCCTGGCCTTCGGTTCGGCAGCGACGGCAAGCACGGGCATCCCGGTCTATCGCCTCTACAACAGCGACACGGGGCGCCATTTCTACACGGCGAGCCAGGAGGAGATGCTGGGCCTCGATGCGCGCCGCGAATGGGCGATGGAGAACATCGCCTACTACGCCTACTCGACCGGCGGCGCCGGGCGGGATGAGATCTACCGCTTCTTCAACACCCAGACGGGCGTGCATTTCTATACCAACTCGGAAAACGAGCGGGACAACGTGATCGCCAACATTCCGGTCCTGAAGTTCGAGGGGACCGCCTATTTCACCGACCTGGTCTGGTAGCGCGGCGGCTTGTGGCCGTGCCCGTGCTCTGGGATGTTCCGCCACCCCAGAGAGAGAGCCGCCCGATGGATGCCGTGACCCCCGCCCCCCTCACCCAGGCTGACGCCCTCGCGCTGCGCTACGGCGCGAGTGCCATCCCGGCCGCCGGGCCGTGGAATGACCACATCGCCCTGCTTCTCTCGCATCGCTCGGTGCGCGGCTACGGGCCGGACGCGCTGCCCGAGGGCACGCTTGAGACGCTGATCGCGGCCGCGCAATCCGCCGCCACCAGCTCCAATCTGCAGACCTGGTCCGTCGTTGCGGTGCATGATCCGGCGGCGCGGGCCGCCATGGCCAAGGCGGCGGGCAACCAGAAGCACATCGAGCAATGCCCGCTCTTCCTCGTCTGGTGCGCCGATGTCTCGCGCAATGCGCGGCTCGGCCAGGAAGAGGGCGCGGAGCTCCCCACCCTGCCCTATCTCGAGACCTTCCTGGTGGCCGCCATTGATGCGGCGCTGGCGGCGCAGAACGCCGTGGTCGCCGCCGAATCGCTGGGGCTTTCCACCGTCTATATCGGCGCGCTCCGCAATGATCCGGCGCTGGTGGCCGGGCTGCTCGGCCTGCCGCCGGGCGTCATGGGCGTCTTTGGCCTGTGCGTCGGCTATGCGGCACCGGGCGTCACCAATGAGGTGAAGCCGCGCCTGGCGCAGCCCGCCATCCTCTTCCACGACCGCTACGACGCGGCCGGCGAGCCCGCCCTGCGCGCCGCCTATGACTCGAAGATGGCGGAATTCTCTCAGCGGAACGAAATGGCCGCGACGAGCTGGAGCCAGCGCGTCATCGCCCGCATGGGCAAGCTCTCCGCCATGGGCGGGCGCGACAAGCTGACCGACGTGCTGCGGGGCCTGGGTTTCCCGCTGCGCTGAACCTGCCCGGAATTTCACTCGCCAAGCCGGGCCAAGGTCGCAACACTCCCTGAAAGACTTCAGGGAGAGAACGGCGTGCAAGTGACCGACCGGATCACCGGCGGCGTGCTGGTGGCCTTGGGTGCGGCGGCGGCCTGGTCCGGCTCGCGACTGCCGGCCGTGCCCGGGCAGGATATCGGCCCTGCCGTCTTTCCGATGGTGATCGGCTTCGGCCTGATCGGCTGCGGCGCGCTCATCGCGCTCGGCATCGGGCGGAGCTTTGAGGCGCCGGCGGTGGACGAGCCCTCCTCCGCGCCCAAGCCGCGCCTCGGCGCCATCGGCGTCGTCGTCCCGCCGGCGCTGCTGCTGTTCTACGTGTTGGCCTCGGAGACGCTGGGCTTCCTGCTGACCGCGGCCATCATGGCGCTGGTGGCGGGCCTCGCCCTCGGCTCGCGCCTGTCCATCGCGATCCCGGTGGCCCTCGGCGCGCCGCTCCTCGTGCATCTCGCCTTCTACAAGCTGCTTCGGGTGCCGCTGCCCGAGGGGCTGATCCCGGCGCCCTGGTAGATGGAACCGCTGCTCGAAGGCTTCCGCCTGGTGATGGCGACGGATGTGCTGATCGCCATCTTCGCCTCCGCTGTCTACGGCCTGGTCGTGGGCTCGCTGCCGGGCCTCTCCGCCACCATGGCGACCGCGCTGCTGGTGCCCGTCACCTTCTGGCTTTCGCCGATTGCGGCCATCGCCACCATCATCACGGCCTCCGCCATGGCGATCTTCTCGGGCGACATCCCGGGCGCGCTGCTGCGCATCCCCGGCACGCCCGCTTCCGCCGCCTACACGGACGAAGCCTATGCGCTGACCCGCAAGGGGCAGGCGGAACTGGCCTTGGGCGCCGGCCTCTGGTTCAGCGCGATTGGCGGCATTGTCGGCACCATCTCGCTCATGCTGCTGGCACCGGCCCTGGCCGAAATCGCCCTCGCCTTCTCGACCTATGAGTATTTCTGGCTCGCGCTGCTGGGCCTGATGTGCGCCACGCTGGTCGCGCGCTCCTCGCCCATCAAGGCCATCGCCTCGATGCTGCTGGGACTGCTGATCGCCTGCATCGGGATGGAGAATCCGGCCGGCACGCCGCGCTTCACCTTCGGCATTCCGGATCTGCTGGGTGGCATCGAGCCGATCCCCGCGCTGGTCGGGGTCTTTGCCGTCAGCGAGGTCATGCGCGCCATGGCCGAGGCCGAGCCGCCCCGCCTGCCGAAGCGCAAGTTCGGCTCGATCCTCGCGAACCAATGGGCGCTGACGAAGAAGTACCAGTGGCCCATGTGGCGTGGCAATTTCGTGGGCATCATCATCGGCGTGCTGCCGGGTGCGGGCGCCGACATGGCGGCCTGGGTCAGCTACGCCATGAGCAAGAAGTTCTCGAAAGAGCCGGAGAAATTCGGCACCGGCCATCCGGAAGGGCTGGTCGAGGCCGGCGCCTCCAACAACGCCTCGCTCGCCTCGGGCTGGGTGCCCTCGCTGCTCTTCGGCATTCCCGGCGACACGATCACGGCCATCGCCATCGGCGTTCTCTACATGAAGGGGCTGAACCCGGGGCCGACGCTCTTCACCGAGCGCGCCTCCAGCATGTACGCGCTCTACATCATCTTCATCCTGGCCAATATCATCATGATCCCGCTCGGCATCCTGATGATCCGGGCCGCTTCCACCGTGCTGCGGGCACCGCGCTCGGCCGTCATGCCGGTCATCCTGCTGCTCTGCGCGGTCGGGGCCTTCGCCACGGGCAACAACCTCTTCGCCATCGTGCTCGTGGCCGCCTTCGGCGTACTGGGCTTCGTGATGGAGAAGAACGGCTACCCCGTCGCCGCGCTCGTGCTGGGCATCGTCATGGGCAGCATGCTGGAACAGAACTTCGTGACCAGCCTCATCAAGTCGGATGGCGACGTGCTGCCCTTCTTCGAGCGGCCGGTGTCCTCCGTGCTCGCGGCCCTCAGCATCGGCGCGCTGCTGTGGCCGCTCGCCGCCTGGAGCTGGATGCGCCTCTCACGCCGCCGCGCCAATGCCTGAACCAACGACATACAACACAGGGAGAAACGACATGACCATCACCTCACGGCGCCTCATCCTCGGCGCCACGCCGGCCCTGATCGCGGCACCCGCGCTGGCCCAGCCGCGCTGGCCGGTCCGGCCCGTGCAGCTCCTCTGCCCCTGGGCGGCCGGCGGCGGCACGGATGCCGTGGTCCGCATCATCGCAAACCTGCTGGAGAAGGAGCTCGGCCAGCCCTTCAACGTCATCAACCGCACCGGCGGCTCGGGCGTGGTCGGCCACGCCGCCATCGCCCAGGCGGCGCCCGATGGCTACACGCTCGGCATGATCACCGCCGAGATCTGCATGCTGCATTGGCAGGGCCTCACCGAACTCACCTTCCGCAACTACACGCCGCTCGGCCTCATGAACAACGACCCGCCGGGCATCCAGGTGAACGTCAGCGCGCCCTACCAGAATGTGCAGCAACTGGCCGACGCGATCCGCGCGAGCCGCCCGGGCCAGTTCAAGTCCAGCGGCACCGGCCAGGGCGGCATCTGGCACCTGGCCCTGGCCGGCTGGCTCATGGCCATGGGCCTGCCCGCCAACCACGTCCGCTGGGTGCCGTCCAACGGCGCAGCACCCGCCATGCAGGACCTGGCGGCCGGCGGGCTCGACTTCACAACCAACTCCGTCGTCGAGGCCCGCGCCATGCTGGACGCCAACCGCGCCCGCGCCCTGGCCGTGATGTCCGGCGAGCGCCTCGGCGCCTTCCCCAACATCCCGACCCTCAAGGAAGCGATGAACATTGACTACGCGACCGGCGCCTGGCGCGGCATCGCCGGGCCGCTCAACATCCCCGCCGAAGCCCGCATCGCCATGAACGGCGCCCTCGGCCGCGTGTTCCGGTCACCCGAATACATCGCCTTCATGAACAACCGTGGCTTCGGCATGAGCTACGCCGACGCGGACGGCTTCGGCCTCCACCTCGCCGCAGCCGACGCCTCCCTTGGCAACGCGATGAAAGCCGCCGGCCTGGCCCGGAGCTGAGGCGGCGCGTTTCTTGAGAGGGGCTTCGCCCCTCTCAAACTCTCCCCACCAAAGGCCGGGGGCCTTTGGAAACCGGGGATGGGCTTGCTGGGAGAGGGGCGTCGCGGGCTCCCCCTTGATCACGCGTGCACCCCGCCCCTCTTCCAACAAGCCCTGCTCACCGGGTCCAGGGGCCCCGGCCCCTGGTGGAGGGAGGTCTGGAGGGAGGCGAAGCCTCTCTCCGGGATGCGCCATCCTCAGGCGCGCGCCGGTGGGGCGGCTTGCTCGCGCGCCTTGGCGGCACTGAGCGCGCGGCGGATGTCCTGTTCGCACTTGGCCAGTTCGGCCTCTGCGGTGCGGCGTTGCGTGCGCGCTTCGTCGGCGATGCGCAGGCTGTCCTCGATGGTGCCGACGAGGGCGGCATTGGCCTGCTTGATGGCGTCCATGTCGAAGGTCCCGCGTTCGAGTTCGCGGCGTGCCTCGGCGTTGCCGGTGCGCAGTGTCTCGGCATTGGCGACGAGCAGCTTGTTGGTGAGGTCGGTCGCGGCCTTCACGGCCTGGCCGGCATCGCGCATGCGGTGGATGGCAAGCGCCTGCGCGAGCTGCTGGGACCAGAGCGGTACGGTGTTGGCCAGCACGGACTGGATCTTGGCGGAGAGCGCCTTGTCGTTCTCCTGGATCAGGCGGATCGAGGGCAGCGCCTGCATCGCTACTTGGCGCGTCAGGCGCAGGTCGTGCACGCGGCGTTCCAGCTCGTCGCGCGCGGCGCGGCCGTCGCGCAGCGCTTGCGGGGCGATCGGGTCGCCCTCGACGGTGGCGGCCTCGACCAGGGCCGGGATGATGACGCTGTCGGTGTGCTTCAGCACGCGCTCACCGGCCTCGATATGGTCGGCGAGCGCGTGGAACCAGTCGAGGGTGGCGGTGTAGAGGCGTTCGAGGCGCTCCACGTCCTCCAGCAACTTGGTGCGGTGCTGGTCGAGCTTGTCGCCGATCACCTGCACCTGGTCGCGCACGCCCTCGTAGCGCTGGACGATGGCGGTGGCCTCGGATCCCGCCTTGTTGAAGATGCGCTGGAAGAAGCCGCGCTTTTCGGTGAGCCCCGTCACGTCGAAACCGCGCAGCGCCGTGAGCATGGAGGAGAGGGTCTGCCCCGCCTCGCCCGTCTCGCGGTTCTGGGCGCCCTCCAGCATGGCGTCGGCGGCGGCCTGGGCCCGGTTTTGCGCGGCGGCGCCGAAGCGCAGGATCGTGCCGGGGTCCTTCAGGTCAATGGCGGCGGCGAGGCGGGTGACTTCCTCTTCGCGGATGGGTTGCCCCGTAGTTTGCCCGGTGGCTTGGATATCGCTCATGTTTCCTCCTGGCGCAGCCGCTCGGCCAGCACCTTCACCTGGATGTCGAGCGCCTCGCTCTCGGCCACGCGCAATTCGCTGCGCAGCTTGCGGGCGGAGGCGGCAAGGTCGTTCAGCAGGCTGGGCAGCGTCTCGGGCGGTGCGGCGCCTGCCTCCAGCCGGTCCACGATGCGCGAGAGGCCGTCCAGATGCACGGCGAGGAAACGCCGCGCCTCGTGCAGGCGCGCAGGGCGGGCTTCCAGATCCTCGATCACGCCCTGCATGGCCCCGGCCGCTTCCAGCAGCAGCGTGCCGAGCGGCAGGCGCGGGGCCGCCGCGGCGATGCGGGAGAGCTGCGCGCGCGGGCCTTCCAGCGGTTCCGGCCGGGCGGCCTCGGGCGGTGGAGGTGGTGGCGGTGGCGGGGGGGCGACCTCGGGCAGGTCGGCGGTGAGCAGGCGTGCGCCGAACCAGGCCCCGAAGCCCAGGCCCACGGCGATGGGCGGCGTGATGCCGGCAGCGAGGCCGGCGGTAAGCCCAGCCGCGACGCCGAAGAGCTTGGCGCCGTTGCGGCGCCGGCCCTGCGCCATGAGGGCGGCCGCGTACCAGGCGAGGCCGAGGCCAAGCAACGCGCCGACAAGGCGCGAGCTGCCGCCGCGAATGATCTCGATGGGGACGTCGAGCAGCAGGGGCCAGAAGAACATGGGCAGCAGCCAGACCCGCCAGCCGAAGATCGGCTGGGTGGCCACCTGGCGAACCTGCCGCTTGACGGCGCTGCGCAGGCCCATGGTCAGCGGAACAGCGCGATGGCGGCCGGCAGCCAGGCGCAGAGCCCGAGCAGCCCCAGGCCCAGCATCACGCGCAGCGGCACGGGCATGCTGGCCACCAAACGGTCCGGCGAGGCGCGATCCTTGTTCATGCGCCCAACATCGCGATGCCGCGGGCGCGGTGCAAGGCTCCGCCCGGCATCCGCGCGACAGGATGGGGTTTTTCGCCAGGATCGCATCATGTAAACGCCGTCAACATGAGACACAGATGGGGCGCTCACGGCGATCGCGTCAAGGGGGCGCGGGACGAAGCTCGGCGGTCAGGCGTGGGATCTGCGCGCGGAACGGGAAAAAGCCGCGTTGGGCATGGGGCCAGCAGGCCTCGTCCCAGGCGCGGCGGTGGCGGTGCAGGGCGACGTCCGAGGCAACGCACAGCGCCTCCGCGCCATCCAGCATCGCGCACGTCCAGCCCACCGGCGCCCATGGGGTAATGATGCGCGTGACACCCTGCGCCCGCGCCCAGTCAGCCAGCCCCTCCGGCGTGAGGCGCAGGGCCGGCTGGCCGATGCGCGCCGCCGCACGGTTCAGCGCGTCGGCGGCGGCCCCCTCGGTGAAGGCGCGGGCCACGCGGCCCACGCCCAGATGGCTGCGCTCGGCGGGCGCGATCAGCCCGCCCACCGCGACCACATCGCACCCTTCCGGCCAGAAGCCGAGATCATCCTCATGCAGCAGCAGGGCCACCCGCCCGGGGGCGGGCCGGTCCGCGGCCGCGAAGCGGCCCGCCGGCGGCGGTGGTGGCGCAGCCAGGGGCTCGGCGGCTTCGTTCAACTGGCCGCGCGGATCGAACCGCCCTTCGGTGTAGCGCGCGATGTTCTCGGCCCGCGCGAGGTAGTGCTTCCCGGGCGTCTGGATCCCGGCGACCCAGCGCCAGGACAGCGTGTTGGAGGCCGCATCGGCGTCGGCGAGGTGGGCCAGGAAGAATTCCGCCCCCAGCTCCCACGGAAGGCGGAGCGTGAAGATCCATATGCTGGCGAACCACATGCGGGCGTGATTGTGCAGCCAGCCGGTCTCCACCAGCTCCCGTGCCCATGCGTCGAAGCAGGCGATGCCGGTCTCGCCGGCCAAAGCGGCCGCGAGGCCCGGGGGGCGCGGCGCCTCCGCCACGGCCTGGCGATAGTCGCGCCACATCTGGGGGCGGAGTTCCAGAAACCCCTTCCAGTAGGAGCGCCAGAACACCTCTTGGATGAACTTCTCCGCCCGCGCCGGCCCATGCTGGGCCAAGGCCGTGCCGACCAGCTCACTCTCCGAGAGCAGCCGGTGGCGGATATGCGGCGAAAGGGCGGAGACGCAGCGGCCCTCGGGCCCGCCATCGGTGTTGCGCAGTTGCGCGTAGTCGCGCCCCATGCGCGGGGCGAATTCGGCGAGGCGCGCGAGGGCCGCGGCGCGGGTTGGTTCTGCCATCATTGCACCCCAAACTGGCCCGAGTTCCGCCGCGCGCAAGCGGGCATAGACAGAAGCATGATCCTCCGCCGCACCCTTCTCGGCACCGGCCTGCTCGGCGCCTCCGCCGCTGCCTATGGCTTCGGCTTCTCGCCCTTCGCCGACCCGGTCATCACCCGCTACGCGCTGACGCCGCCCGGCTGGCCCGCGGGGCTGCGCCTGCGCATCGCGGTCCTGGCCGACCTGCATGCCGGCGCGCCCTTGATGGACCTGGAGCGCGTGGCGCGCATCGTCGCGGCCGCCAACGCGCTGAACGCCGACATGACCGTGCTGCTGGGCGATTACGGGCCCGTCAGCCGCCTGGTGCGCCAGCCCTATGCGCCCGAGGAAGTGACGGCGATCCTGGCCGGGCTGCGCGCCCCGCTGGGCGTCTTCGCCATCGCCGGCAACCATGACTGGTGGGAGGACAGGGCCGCCATGCAGCGGCGATCCGGCCGGCCGGAATGGCTGGCGGCGCTGACGGGGCATGGCATCACTCCCTTGCAGAATCAGGCGCGCCGCTTCGCCCAGGGTTTCTGGCTCGCTGGGCTGGACAGCCAGGTCGCCTTCCGCCCGCGCGGCGCGGATGATCTGCCGGGGACGCTGGCCCAGGTCACCGATGCCGCGCCCGTGATTCTGCTGGCGCATGAGCCGGACATTTTCGCCGCGATGCCGGGCCGCGTGGCGCTGACCCTGTGCGGCCACACCCATGGCGGGCAGGTGCGCATCCTCGGCTACTCCCCCCGGGTGCCCTCGCGCTTCGGCAATCGCTACGCCTATGGGCGCGTCAGCGAGGGTGGGCGCGAGTTGATCGTCTCGGGCGGGCTCGGCACATCCATCCTGCCGGTGCGCTTCGGCGTGCCGCCCGAAATCGTCGAGGTCACGCTCGGCGCCTGATCAGGCGAAGGCGATGCGCAGCAGCAGCAGCAGCGGCGCCAGGCCCAGCACCGTAAAGGTCAGCGCCATGCCGAGCTGGCGCAGCTTCAGGTTCTCCGGCTCGCGCGAGATGCCCATGGCATGCGCCACACGCCCCGCCAGCGCCAGGCCACCCAGCGCGTGCAGCTGGAAGGGCCCGGCGCCGGCCAGTTCCAGCAGGCCGAGGAGGATCAGGATCATCGGCGCGTATTCGACGAAATTGCCCTGCGCGCGGCTCGCCCGCAGCAGGCGGATGTCGTCGCCCAGGCCGATGGCGACACGGCAATTGACCCGCGCGCGGATCACCAGAACCGAGAGCGCGAAGAGCAGCAACCCGAAGAAGGCCGCATAGAAGGAGGTGATGGGCAGCGCGGTCATGCGAGGAAGGGCTCCGTCAGCGACAGGAAGGCATTGGGATTGTCGGCATGCACCCAGTGCCCGGCCTTTTCCACCGTGGCGAAGCGTGCGGCTGGGAACAACTGCCGGAACAGCGTGTGGTGCTGCGGCTGGATGTAGGTGCTGCGCTCGCCCGCGAGGACGAGCACGGGGCCTTCATACCGGCCCGCCGCGGGAAAATCCTCGATCTCCGGCATGGCGGCGGCGATCTCCGCGAGGCCGAGTTTCCAGGCTGGCGCTTCGCCCTCGAAATCCAGGGATTGCACGAGGAAGGCGCGAATCCCGGCCTCGGGGATGGCGGCCTCCAGGCCTGCATCCGCCTCGCGCCGCGTCAGGCCGGGCGTCAGCGGCAGGGCGCGCATGGCGGCGACATAGCCGCGCAGCGCGGGCGGGTAGCGAACGGGCGCGATGTCGGCTACGACTAGGCGCGAGACCAGGCCGGGATGGCCGAGGGCCAGCGCCATCGCCACCTTGCCACCCATGGAATGGCCCAGCACGGCGGCCGAAGCGAGCCCACGGCCGGCGATGAGTTCCGCGACATCCCCGGCCATGGCGGCATAGTCCATCCGGGCCGCGTGCTCGCTCTCGCCGTGGTTGCGCAAGTCGGGCGCCAGGACGCGGTGGCGCTGCGCCAGCCGCTTCTGGATGGCGCCCCAGTTCCGTCCGGCGCCGAACAGCCCGTGCAGCAGAACGACGGGGCTGCCCTCCCCCATCTCGATCACGTTCAGGCGCAATGCCCTACCCCCCAATGCTCTACCCGCGGGCCGCCACGATCACGCTGATCACCACGAGGCCCCCGCCCAGGATCAGGTCCCAGCCCAAGGGTTCGCCCAGCCATGTGGTGGCCAGCACCAGCCCCACCAAGGGCACCATGAGGAAGCCGACGGAAGCCAGCACCGCGTTCAGGTGCCGCCCCGCCTCCACCGTGGCCCAGGTGCCGATCGGTGCGGCGATGAGGCCGATGAAGCCCGCGATCCACCAAGCCTCGCGCCCGACGCCGCCGCCGGCCGAGAGCGGCTCCCACCAGAGCGCCAGAGGCAGGAGCAGCAGGGCGCCGAGCAGGAACATCCAGGGGATGAGATCCGCGATGGGGGTGCGCGGCGGATAGAGCCGTGTGGTGAGGATGGCGAGGCTCCAGCACAGCGAGGCGCAGAGCAGCAGGGAATGCCCGAAGATGGCGCCCGGCGCGGACCAGTCCATCCCCCAGGGGCTCATCATCACGCCCACGCCGGCCAGGCCCAGCCCCGCCGCCACCCAGCGTTGGCGGGAGACGCGCTCGCCCAGCACCAGCACCGAAAGCGGCACCAGCCAAAAGATGGTGATGTTGCCGAGGATCGCCGTGCGCCCCGCCGGCACGAGCGAGAGCGCCACATGGGCCAGGGCGAAGAAGGCGCCGATCTGCAACAGGCCCGTGGCGCAGAGCGCTGGCCAGTCGTTGCGCCGCGGCAGGCGCAGCCGGCCCATCGCCGCCATCATCACCGCCGCCGACAAGGCCGCCAGCGCTGCCCGCGTGAAGCCGAACCAGAGCGGCGTCGCATGCGCAAAGGCGTATTTCGTGACCGGCCAGACACCGCCGAACAGGAAGACCGAGAGGAGAAGGAGCTGAAGCGCCCTGCCTTGAGACATTGCCCCTTGGGACAAGCCCGCCTACCCCACCGTCAGCATGATCTTGCCGATGTGCTGGCTGCTTTCCATTAGGGCATGCGCGGCGGCGGCCTCGGCCAGCGGAAAGGTCGCGTGGATGTGCGGCAGGCACTGCCCGGCCTCCAGCAGCGGCCAGACCTTGCTGCGCAGCGCCTCGGCGATCTCGCCCTTCTGCGCCGTTGTCCGCGGCCGCATGGTGCTGCCGGTGACGGTCAGGCGCTTCAGCATGATGGGCCGCAGGTCCAGATTGGCGGCCATCTCGCCGCCCAGGAACGCGATGAGGACGAGGCGCCCATCCAGCCGCAGGCTGCGCATGTTCCGGCCGAAATAGGGGGCGCCCACCATGTCCAGCACCACATCCACGCCGCGGCCCTCGGTGATGCGCTTCACCTCCTCGGCGAAATCATGCTCGCGGTAGTTGATGGCGTGATCGGCACCGAAGCCCAGCACCGCCTCGCACTTGGCTTCGCTGCCGACCGTCGTGATGACCGAGGCTCCGAACGCCTTGGCAAGCTGGATCGCGGTGACGCCGATGCCGGAGGAACCGCCATGGATCAGCACCGTCTCCCCCGCCGCGAGCCGCCCGCCCGTCGCGTGCGGTGTGCCGAACAGGTTGGCCCAGACGGTGAAGAAGGTCTCGGGCAGCGCGGCCGCGCGCAGCGCGTCGAAGCCGCGGGGCCAGGGCAGCGTCTGCGCCGCCGGCGCCGTGCAGTACTCGGCATAGGCGCCGCCATTGGTCAGCGCGCAGACCTGGTCGCCGGGCTTGTAGGCGGTGACGGCGGCGCCCACGGCCACCACCTCGCCCGCGCATTCCAGGCCGAGGACGGGCGAGGCGCCGGGCGGCGGCGGATATGCGCCGGAGCGCTGCAACACGTCAGGCCGGTTCACGCCCACGGCGGCGACCCGGATCAGCACCTCATCCGCGGCGGGGGTGGGGCGCGGGCCCTGGGCCAGCACCATCACCTCGGCCGCGCCGCCGGCGCCATGGGCGATGTGGGACATGGTCTGGCTCATGGTGGCTTCCTCTCTGTCGGGCCGGCACGTTCATCGCCCAGGCGGCAGAGGTCAAGCGCGCCCGGCTGATTGCATCGCGCCGCGATGCGGCGGAAACTGGAGCGCCTTGAAGAATCCCTGCCCTCCTTCGCGCCGCGTGCTGCTGGCCGGCCTGCTGGCCAGCCCCGCGCTGGCCCAGCCTGCCCCGCCTGAGCTGCGCGTGGGTGGCCTGTTCCCGCTCTCCGGGGCCAATGCCCTGCTGGGCGACGAGGCGGCACGCGGCCTCGAACTCGCCATCGCCGAACGCAACGCGGGGGGCGGGCGGCAGCTCCGCCTGCTGCGCGCCGACGTAACCGAGGCGGCGCAGGCGCTGGCCGAGGCACGCCGCATGATCCAGGCCGAGCGCGTCGCCCTGCTGTTCGGCAGCGTCTCGGCGCCGATCGGCCTCGCCGCCTCGCAGGCCGCGGAATCGCTCGATTCGACCTATATCGAGCTGGCCGCCGCCGCCGATGCGGTGATCGAGCGCGGCGCGCGGCACGTCATCCGCACCGCCCCGGCCGCGGCGGATTACGGCCAGCTCGGCGCGGATGCGCTGACGCGCTTCCTGCCCAATCACCTCGGCCAGCCGGCCGATGTCCTGCGCATTGCCATCCTGCATGAATCGGGCGCCTCGCCCGAAAGCATCGCCACCCATCTGGAGACGAAGCTGCGCGAGGCTGGCCTCGTCGTTGCCGAGCGCCTGCCGCATGCGGCGCGCACGCCGGAGATGCCGGCCATGGTGCAACGGCTGCGCGCGGCTGGCGTGAACGTGCTGATCCATGCGGCGGCCGAGGGCGATGCGGTCGCGCTGTTCCGCGCCATGCAGGATGCCGCCTGGCGCCCGGCCGCCGTGATCGGCGCGGGGCCGGCCTGGGGCCTTGCGGACCTGGCGCGTGCCGTGGGGCCGGCGCTCGAGGCCAGCTTCGCGCTCGACATGCCGCCGATCGAGACCGCCGAGCGTTGGGCCGCCGGCGCCCGCCCCTTCGCCGAGACATACCAGCGCCGCTGGGGCAGCGCGCCGCGCTCGGGCCTCTCGCTTGCGGCCTATGCCGGCGCGCTGCTCGTCCTGGCACAGCCGAATCTGGAGCGCGGGCCGCTGCGCACGAGCCTTGCCACCCTAGATCAGCCCGAGGGGCAATGGGCCAATGGCTGGGGCTTCCGGCTGGAGGATCGCGGCCAGAACAGCCGCGCCCGGCCGGTGCTGGTGCAATGGCAGGCCGGCCGGCCCGTCACCGTCTTTCCGGCGGATGCGGCGGCGGCGAGCCCGGTCTGATCTAACGGCAGGTGAATTGCAGGATCTGCCGGACCGTGCTCTCCGGCTCACCCGGGCGCAGCACATTGGCGACGATGAGCGTGGTTCGTGCGCCGGGGCCGAGGCTCCAGGACTGCCCGGCCAGGAAGTCCTGCTGCACCGCGCGGGAGTGATACGTCGCCGTGAAACTCTGCTGCGCGGGGGAGAGGTTGCGGACCGTGACGTTGAGCGTCACCTGTTCACTGCTCGCGGGGTTGCGGGGGTCACGCGTCACGCGCTGCGTGCCGTAGGACACGCTCTCCACCGCCAGCGCACCGCCGCAATTCTGGACCTGGGCCAGGGCCGGCGCGGCGAACAGCAGGGGGGCGGTCAGGGCCATGGCGAGGATGCGGGTCATCGGGAAACCTCCGGGCTGGAACTGGGCCTGATCCTGCATGCTTCCGGGCCGATCGCCGAGACGGGCCTGCGTATCGCGCCGATCGGGGTGGCCTATCGCCGGCGACGCGCCGGCGGGGTGCCGCAGGCGGCGTTGACGAAGAGGTCCACGAAGGTTCCTTCGCCCACATCGCGGATGCCGCTCGGCCCACGCTCCTGCTCGCGCAGCGCCTCGCCCACCGCATTGCGCCCGGCGTACCAGACGCCCTGAATGGGGTTCCACGCATGCGGGTCGCACCGGAAATCCGCGAGGTAGGCGGCGCTGCGGGCATAGCCCCCGGTCTCCGGCAGGCGGATGGGTTCCAGCAGGTTGATCACCATCCAGACACGGCGCGTGCCGTCGGGGTTGGTCACGGTCTCGGAGGCGACGAAGGCCTCGGCCATGCGGGCGCCGCGCGTCAGCGGGATGCGCCGCCATTGCCGGCGCGGCGCGAGTGTGAGCGTGGGTGGCGCAGCGGCGGCGGGCATTGCCGCGCCAAGGCCTGGCGTGGGAGGGGATGGCGTGGCAGGGGCTGGCATGGGCTCGGGGGGCGTGGCGGGTGGCGGCGTCAGCGCCGCGCAGCCGGTGAGCAGGAGGAGCAGGACTCCCAGGCGCGGACCGAGCATCGTCATCTCTCCCTCATTGCCACCCACGGTCCCACGGGGGCCCCGGCGCGTGAAGGCGATTCGCCCTCAGAGCGCGACGATCAGGTCCACCTCGACCAGCGCGCCGAGCGCGAGGCCGGTTACACCCACTGTCGTCCGGGCAGGCAATCCGCCCTCGGGGAAGCTGGTTTCCCAGATCGCGTTCATGGCCGCGTAGTCGCGCGCGAATTCGGTGAGGTAGATGCGCGCCATGACGGTACGGTTCCAGTCGGCGCCGCAGCCGGCCAGCACCGATTTCAGATTGGCGATGACCTGGCGCGTCTCCGCCTCGATGCCGCCCGGCACGCAGCGCGTGTTGTCCGTGGGCTCGGTCGGCATCTGGCCGGTGACGAAGAGGAAATCGCCGGCGCGGACGGCGTGGCTGAAGGGGGCCACGCGCTTCGGGCCCTCGCCGAGCAGGAAGCGGGTGATCTCCATCGTCACAGCCCGCGATCCGCGCGGGTCGCTTCCAGGTCGTCGGCGCGGAAGGCCGCAAGGATCTCGGCCACGCCCTCCTGCAGCGCGAAGCCGAGTGTGCGGGCGCGGGTGGCGGCGAATTCGGCGGGCCAGCCGCCGACGATGTCGGCGATGGTCGCATCGGGCTCGCGCTTGACCAGCGCGCGTTCGGGGGGACTGAGGGCGGCCAGCATCTCGCCCACGCTGACGGCGAGGCCGGGCGGGTTGATGCCCCGATCCACGCCGAGCGGTGCAGTGTCCATTACGGCCGCGTGGAACAGCCAATCCACAGCCCGGCGGGGCGAGCAGACCCAGACGCGGAAACCATCCTCGACCGGCAGCGGCGTTTCAAGCCCGAGCAGCGGCTCGCGCAGGATGGCCGAGAAGAAGGAGGAGGCCGCCTTGTTCGGCCGGCCCGGGCGGACGATGACGGTGGGCAGGCGGATGGAGACGGCGTCGAGGAAACCCTTGCGGCTCGCATCCTGCAGCAGCAATTCGGCGGCTGCCTTCTGCGCGCCGTAGGAGTTCGTCGGCACCTGCCGCGCATCATCGGGCAGCAGCGCCGATTGCCCGCCGCCGAAGCTGGCCACGCTGGAGGTGAAGAGGACGCGCGGCGGCGAAGCGAGCTTCCGGCAGGCCTCGATCACAGCCAGCGTGCCCTGCAGGTTCACCCGCATGCCGAGGTCGAAATCGGCCTCGGCCGCGGCACTGACGACGGCGGCCAGATGCAGGACAAGGCCGGTGCCGGGCGGGATCGCGGCCGAGACATCCGTGACGCTCGCGACATCGCCGCCGAGGCAGGTGACGGGAAAAGGCGCGTCGAGAGGCTTGGGGGCCGCGAGGTCAAACAGGACAACGCCCGTGACCGGCTTGCCGCCGAGATGCCCCTGCGCTGCCAGGCGCTCGGCGAATTTGCGGCCGAGGAATCCCCCGCCGCCGAGGATGGTGATCTGCATGCGCGGCAGATTGCCCCCGGCCGCGCGCCACGCCAAGCTTGCCGCCATGCACCCCTTTCGCCTCGTCCTGAACCGCCACCACGGCACCCCCGGCATCATCGTCCTGCCCGAGGGAGGCTACCGCCGCACCCGGCGCGAAATCACCGCCTGGCCCGGATATGCGCCCACGCCCTTGCATGAGCTGGCGATGGAGGGTGTCTCTTCCGTCCATTTCAAGGATGAGAGCGGGCGCTTCGGCCTCGGCAGCTTCAAGGCGCTGGGCGGGGCCTATGCCGTGTGCAAGCTGCTGGGGGCCGAGCTGGCCCGGCGCGGCACGGCCAACAATGCGGATGGGGCCGCGCTCGAATCCGGCCAATACGCCCACGCGACCGAGCAAATCACCGTCACCTGCGCGACGGATGGCAATCATGGGCGCTCCGTCGCCTGGGGAGCCCAGCGTTTCGGCGCGCGCTGCGTGATCTTCGTGCATGAAAACGTGTCCCAGGGGCGGCGGGACGCCATCGCCCGCTACGGCGCCGAGATCCGCGTGGTGCCGGGCAACTACGATGACAGCGTGCGCGCCGCGCAGCACGCGGCCGATGAGAATGGCTGGTTCGTGATCAGCGACACCTCCTACCCCGGCTACACCGAGCCGCCGCGCGACGTGATGCAGGGCTACCGCCTCATGGCGGAGGAGGCGATCACCCAGATGCAAGGGGTGATCCCTACTCATGTCTTCGTCCCCGGCGGGGTGGGCGGCGTGGCCGCCGCGGTGGCCGTGCAACTGCGGGCCATGTGCGGCACCGGCCCGCGGCTGGTCATTGCCGAGCCCGACCAGGCCGCCTGCCTGACCGACAGCCTGGAGGCGGGAGAGCTTCGCACCGTGACCGGCGCGCTCGACACGGTCATGGCGGGGCTCGCGTGCGGCGAGCCCTCGCTGCTGGCCTGGCAGGAGCTGGAGCGCAGCGCCTTCGCCGCCATGGCCGTGCCGGATGCGCTGGTGGGGCCGGCCATGCGCGCGCTGAGGTCGGAGGGAATCGAGGCGGGAGAATCGGCGGTGGCTGGCCTCATCGCGCTCGAGGCCGCGCTGGCGAACCCCGCCGCCGCCGAGGCTCTGGCCCTCTCGCCGGAGAGTCGCGTGCTGATCTTCGGCACAGAAGGGGCCACGGACCCGGATCTCTATGAAAAACTTACATCCGGTTAACCCGCTTCACGTAAATGACATTTTAGTGTCACATGGCGGCAATGGTGGGGGCTTAGGCGCCACCCATCGAAATCACTGGGAGAGCCCCCTCATGCTGCGTCGCACCCTCGGCAAGGCCGTCCTTGCCACCCCCTTGGCCGCGCCTGCTTTCGCGCAATCCGGCCCCGTTGAGATCTCCTTCTGGCATGGCCTGGCGCAGCCGCTGGGCGGGATCCTCGAGGGCATCGCCAACCAGTTCAACCAGAGCCAGGCCCGCTTCCGCGTGGTCTCCAGCTTCCGCGGCTCCTACCCCGAGACCATGGTGGCGGCGATCGCGGGCTTCCGCTCCGGCACCGCGCCGCACATCGTGCAGATGTTCGAGGTCGGCACCGGGACGATGATGGCCGCCGGCCGCGCCATCAAGCCGCTGCATGAGCTGCTGCGCGAGACGGGCGTGAACATCCCCTTCGACGACTACCTGCCCGCCGTGCGCGGCTACTACAGCCTGGCCGATGGCCGCATGATGGCGATGCCGTTCAACTCCTCCACGGCAATCATGTTCTACAACAAGGACGCCTTCCGCCGCGCCGGCCTGAACCCCGACCAGGCGCCCACGACCTGGGCCGAAATGCGCGCTGCCGCCACCCGCCTGAAGGCCGCGAATGTCGAGATCCCCGTCACCACCGCCTGGCCGACCTGGACACAGGTGGAGCAGTTCAGCGCCATCCACAACACGCCGCTCGCCACGCTGGACAACGGCTTTGGCGGCCTGAACGCCGAGCTGCGCATCAACAACCCGCTGATGGTGCGCCACCTCAGCACCCTGATGGAGATGGGCCGCGAGGGCACCTTCCGCTGGGGCGGCCGTGACGGCGCGGGCGATGCGCTCTTCGCCAACGGCTCCTCGGGCATGGTGTTCGCCTCGTCCGGCGCGCGGGCGCGCTTCGTGCGGGAGCTGCCGGGCGGGATCGCCAATCTGGGCGTCGCCATGCTGCCCTATTACAACGACGTGCAGGGCGCGCCGATCAACTCGATCATCGGCGGTGCGGCCTTCTGGGCCATGAACCGCGGCCCGAACGCCGCGCGCTCGGCCGATGAGAATCGCGGCATCGCCGAGTTCTTCGCCTTCCTGGCCCAGCCGCGCATCGTCGCCGCCTGGCACACCGAGACCGGCTTCTTGCCGGTGACGCAGACCGCCTTCCGCGAGGTGCAGGCGACGGGCTTCTACACGCAGAACCCGGGTGCGGACATTCCGATCCAGCAGCTGCTGCGCGGCGGCGGCCAGATGACCGGCAACAGCCGCGGCATCCGCCTCGGCGGCTTCGTCGAGATCCGCACCGCCATGCAGGAAGAGATGGAACGCGCGCTGCAGGGCCAGCAGACGGCGCAGCAGGCGCTCGACAACTCGGTCACGCGCGGCAACGTGGTGCTGCGCAACTTCGAGCGCACGAACCGGGGGTAGTTCCCCACGAAGTTTTCGCCGGCCCAACCGCCGCATTCGCGGCGTCCGTGCCGCCGAAACCTTCGCGTGGACCCCGTCTGGGCACCGATTCGGTCCGGGCGGCTCATCCTCCGGTGGCAAAGCCACCGGAGGGCCCCTGGGGGCGGAAGGCGGCTGCGCCGCGCGACAGGGGTCTAAGTTTTTAGGGCGATTGGGGTGGCGATGGAGAAGAAGGTCTATTTCAAGGGCATCGCCCTGCCCTACCTGCTGCTCCTGCCGCAGATCATCGTCACGGGCCTGTTCTTCTTCTGGCCGGCGGCGCAGGCGGTGCGGCAGTCCTTCCTGCGGGAGGACGCCTTCGGCCTCTCCAGCCAGTTCGTCGGCTTCGAGAATTTCGCCGATGTGCTGGGCGATCCCACCTGGCTTGATTCCGCATTCCGCACCCTGATCTTTTCCAGTTCCGTTGCCGTGCTGGCCTTGGGGGCGGCTCTCTTCCTCGCGGTCCAGGCCGACAAGCACATCCGCGGCGCCGATACCTACAAGACGCTGCTGATCTGGCCCTATGCCGTCGCCCCCGCCATCGCCGCCGTGCTCTGGCTGTTCATGTTCCACCCGAATATCGGCATCTTCGGCCGCATGCTGAACGCGCTCGGCGTGCCTTGGGACTACAAGCTGAACGGCAACCAGGCGATGCTGCTGATCATCTTCGCCGCCGCCTGGAAGCAGGTCAGCTACAACTTCATCTTCTTCCTGGCGGGGCTGCAGAGCATCCCGAAATCCGTGCTGGAGGCGGCGGCCATTGACGGCGCGCGGCCCATGCGGCGCTTCTGGACCGTGGTGTTCCCGCTGCTCTCGCCCACCGCCTTCTTCCTGCTGGTCGTGAACCTCGTCTATGCCTTCTTCGACACCTTCGGCATTATCCACTCCCTCACTCAGGGCGGACCCGGGAAAGCCACCGAAACCCTCATCTACCGCGTCTACACGGATGGCGTGATGAACCTGAACTTCGGCTCCAGCGCCGCGCAGAGCGTGATCCTGATGATCCTGGTGATCGTGCTGACCATGGTGCAATTCCGCTATGTCGAGCGGAAGGTGCATTACTGATGGCCGCGTCTGATCGTTTGAGCGGAGCGAAAACGTGAATCAGCCGCGAAGCATGTCGCTCGACGTGAACGCCCTCGCCGACCGCACCCGCCGCCGCCAGCGGCGCGAGGCCTTCGTCACCCATGCCTGCCTTGTGCTCGGCGTGCTGATCTTCGCCTTCCCGATCTACCTCACGATCATCGGCTCGACGCATGACGTGAACACGATCGGCCGTGGCGATGTGCCGCTGGTCCCCGGCGGCGAGACGGTGGCGAACTATACCCAGGCCTGGGGCGTCGGCGGCGGGCGCTTCATGGGCGTGCCGGCGGGCGTCATGCTGATGAACAGCATCGTCATGGCCATGTGCGTGGCGGTGGGGAAGATCGCGATCTCGCTCACCTCGGCCTATGCGGTGGTGTTCTTCCGCTTCCCGCTTCGGATGCTCTTCTTCTGGCTGATCTTTATCACGCTGATGCTGCCGGTGGAGGTGCGCATCATCCCCACCATCCAGGTGATGGTGGATCTGAACCTGACCAACTCCTACCAGGGGCTGATCATCCCGCTGATCGCCAGCGCCACGGCGACGCTGCTCTTCCGGCAATTCTTCCTGACCATCCCGGATGAATATGTGGAGGCCGCCAAGATCGACGGCGCGGGGCCGATCCGCTTCTTCCTGGATGTGATCCTGCCGCTGAGCCGCACCAACATCGCGGCGCTTTTCGTCATCCTCTTCATCTATGGCTGGAACCAGTATCTCTGGCCGCTGCTCATCGTGAATGACCGCAGCATGGAGACCATCGTCGTCGGCCTGACCAAGATGATCGGCACCGGCGATTCGCAGAATGAGTGGAATGTGATCATGGCAACCGCCGTGCTGGCCTTGCTGCCGCCGGTCGCCGTGGTGGTGCTGATGCAAAGATGGTTCGTGAAGGGCCTGACGGAGACTGAAAAGTAATGGCCACCCTCACCCTCCGTGATGTGAAGAAGTCCTTCGGGCCCACCGCCGTCCTGCATGGCGTGGACCTCGACGTGCGCGATGGCGAGATGATCGTCATCGTCGGCGCCTCGGGCTGCGGCAAGTCCACCCTGCTGCGCATCGTGGCGGGGCTCGAGACCGCGACCTCGGGCGGCGTCATCATTGACGGCCAGGACGTGACGCCGCTGGAGCCCGCGGACCGTGACGTGGCCATGGTGTTCCAGAACTATGCGCTCTATCCGCACATGTCGGTTTTCCAGAACATGGCCTATGGGCTGAAGATCCGCGGCATGCCCCGCGACGAGATCATCCGCCGCGTGGATGACGCAGCGAAGCTGCTGGGCATCGGCCAGCTCCTGGAGCGCAAGCCGCGGCAACTCTCGGGCGGGCAGCGCCAGCGCGTCGCCATGGGCCGCGCCATCGTGCGCAACCCCAAGCTCTTCCTGTTTGACGAGCCATTGTCGAACCTGGATGCCAAGCTGCGCGTGCAGATGCGCGCGGAGATCCGGCAGTTGCAGCGGCGCCTCAACGTCACGAGCCTCTTCGTCACGCATGACCAGGTGGAGGCGATGACGCTTGGTGATCGCCTTGTCGTCATGCATGCGGGCCATGCGGCGCAGATCGCGACCCCCATGGAAATCTGGGCCAAGCCGGCCGACACCTACGTGGCCGGCTTCATCGGCAGCCCGTCGATGAACTTCCTGCCAGCCACCCTGCTGGAAGGCGGCGGTGCTGCGCAGCTCGACACGAACGGGCTGGTCCTGCCCTTCCTGGATGGCGCGCGTCCGGGCGAAGCAGGGCGCAAGCTCACCATCGGCATCCGGCCCGAGCATCTGAGGATCGGCCAGGGCGGCCTCGACGTGATCGTGGACCTGGTGGAGCCCCTGGGTGGCGAGAGCGTTCTGCACGGCCGCCTGCCCTGCGGCACGCCACTCACTGCCCGCCTGCCTGGGGCCAGCCATGCCGATGGGCCGATGAGCGTGATCCTGCCGCTCGAAGCGCTGCATGTTTTCGACGGCGAAACCGGCCGCCGGATCGAATCCAAGGATTGAAGCAAAGGGCGGAACCCCCCAATCTCCCGCCCAACCAAACGGGAGACCACGTTCATGCTGCGCCGCCGCGCCCTCGCCCTTTCCGCCATTGCCACGCCCGCGCTGATCGGCGCTGCCCACGCCCAGACCTCGACCGACTGGCCAAGCGCCCCGGTCCGCCTCATCGTGCCCTTCGCGGCCGGTGGCCCGACCGACATCCCTGCCCGCATGATCGCGGAGGAGATGTCGCGCAACCTGCCTAACCGCATCGTGGTGGAGAACCGCACGGGCTCGGGCATCATCATCGGCACGGATCTGGTGGCCAAGGCGCCGAAGGATGGGCTGACGGTGCTCTACACCACGGTCGGCCACGCCGTGGTGCGCGCCCTGTTCGAGCGCGTGCCCTTCGACCCCATCGCGGATTTCACGCCCGTCGCCCTCGTCGGCCAGATCCCGATGATCATGATGGTGAACAACAACTTCCCCGCGCGCACGCTGCCGGAACTGATCGCCCTCGTTCGCGCCAATCCCGGCCGCTTCGACTATGCGAGCAGCGGCAATGGCGGCGCCGTCCACCTCGCCTCCGAATTGTTCCTGCATATGGCGGGCGGGCCGCAGGGGCCGCTGCGCATGAACCACATCGCCTTCCGCGGCTCCTCCGCCGCCATGCCGGACGTGCTCGCCGGGCGCATCCCGATGATGCTGGACGTGGCGGCCGCCACCATTCCCTACATCCAGCGCGGCGAACTGCGGCCGCTTGCGATCTCGACAAAGGAGCGCAGCCCGCTGGTGCCGCAGGTGCCGACCTTCATCGAGCAGGGTGTCGCGGGCTACGAGGCCTATACCTGGCATATGGTGCTGGTGCCCTCGGGCACGCCGGCGCCGGTGGTGCGCGCGATCAACGCCGCGGTGAACCGTGCCGTCGCGGTGCAGGCCATCCGCAACCGCCTGACCGAAATGACCATGCAGGTGGTCGCCGACAGCACGCCCGAGAGTGCGGCCGCCTTCCTGCGCGCCGAGATCGGCAAGTGGGAGCCCATCATCCGCGCGGCCGGCATCAAGGTGGAATGAGGCGAATGGCCGCATATCTGATCGCCAACATCACCGTGAACGACCCGGCGCGCTTCGCAGAATACCGGGAGAAGGTGGCGCCGATGATCGCCGCCCATGGCGGCCGCTATCTGATCCGCGGCGGGGCGGTGACGGTGGTGGAAGGCGATCCCTTCCTCAACCGCGTCGTCGTGCTGGAATATCCCAGCATGGAGGCACTCAAGAGCTTCTATCACGGCGCGGACTACGCGCCGCTGCTGGCGCTGCGCGAATCCTGCACGATTTCGCAGGTCGCCCTGGTCGAGGGCTACGCCGGCTAGTCAGGGTCCAGGGAGCAAGCTCCCTGGCCGGGGAGTTTGAGGGGGCGGCGCCCCCTCATCCCGCCCTGGCACCGTCCCGCTCCATCATGAGCTTCCTGGCCGCATCGGGAATCGGCGTGCTCGCGCCGTTCTGCACGCAGACCAGCAGCGCCTTGCACTCGAAGCAGAGGCCGCCCTTCCACATCGCGTATTCGTGCACGAAGCTCGTGTTGCGCAGGCTCGGCACGCGCAGCGTCAGCAGCACCTCGTCCTCGAAGCCCAGCGCGCGGACGTAGCGCGCCTCCAGCTTCGCCACGACCGGCCCCGGCTGGTCGGCGCGCAGCACCTGGCCGAGCGAGCGCCAATGCTCCACGCGCAGATCCTCGAACATCACCAGATAGGCCGCGTGGTTCACATGGCCGTAGAGGTCGCACTCGGCCCAGCGGATGCGATGCCGCACCGCGATGTTCCATTCGCCCTCGACGCCGAATTCCTCCAGCAGCGATCCGTGCATGCCCATCCTCCTTGGCTTCCCGCCAAGCTGGACGAAAACCGCCCACGCATCCACCCTGGCTCTAAGCAAAAGGGGGCATGACATGCAGCGCAGGGCGCTTCTGGCGGCGGGGGGCCTGGCCATCCCGGGCATCGCGCGCGCCGCCTGGCCGCTGGACCGGCCGATCGAGGTCATCATCCCCTTCCCGCCCGGCGGCGGCGTGGACCAGATGGGTCGCCTCGTGGCCCACCATCTGCCCCGCCATTTGCCCGGGGCCCGCACCGCCGTGATCAACCGGCCCGGGGCCGGCGGGCAGATCGGCTTCGAAGCGCTGTTCAACGCGGCAGCGGACGGCTTCACCATCGGCGCCGCCACCAACACCGCCATGCATGCCATCGCGATCGAACGCCGCCCGCGCTACCGGCCGGACGAATTCACGCTGCTGGCCAATGTCGTGGATGACCCCGGCGCCTTCTGGGTGACGGCCCGCAGCCCCTGGCAGACGCTGGAGGATCTGCGCATGGCCGCGCGCGGCCGGCCCGGCGAGATCGGCGTGGGCACGGCCGGCATCGGCTCGGATGACCACATGCTGCTGCTGGCCTTCGAAGCCGCGGCGGGGGTCAACCTGCTGCACGTGCCCTATGCCGGCACAGCGCCCATCCAGCGGGACCTGCTCGTCGGCACCCTGCCCATCGGCGCCTTCAACGGCAGTGAGGCGCTGACCCTGCTGCGCGACGGGCGCATTCGTGGGCTCGCACAGGGTGGACCGGAACGATGGGCGCCGCTCGGCCCCGTGCCCACCTTCCGCGAGGCCGGCTTCGACGTGCTGGGCGGCTCCTCCCGCGGGATTGCGGCCCCCCCCGGCCTGCATCCCGAGATCACGCTGCAATACGAACTGGCGTTCACCGCGATGCTGGCCGATCCCGATTTCCTGCGCGACGCGGCGCAGCAGAGCTTCCCCATGCGTCCGCTGGTGGGCCGCGCCTACCGGCAGATGATGGCGGCCGACTATGCCGGGCTGCGCGCCCTTTGGCAGCGGCGGCCCTGGCGGGAATAGCGGCGCCGAAACAACCCTTGCCTCGCCGGAGCGCGATGCCGCACCCTCCCGCGCAACAGGGAGGAATCACATGATCCAGCGTCGCACCTGGCTCGCGGGGACCACCGCGGCCCTTGGCCTGCCGTCCTTGGCCCGCGCCCAGCCCGCCTGGCCGGCGGAGCGCCCCATCGAGGTCATCGTGCCCTTCCCCGCCGGCGGCGGCGTGGATGTGATGACGCGGCTCGTCATGCCGCTGGTCTCAGCGCAAATCCCGGGGATGCGTCATATCGTGACCAACCGGAGCGGCGCGGCGGGGCAGATCGGCCTGGAGGCGACGTTCAACGCCGCGCCGGATGGCTACACGCTGGGTGCCACCACCCTGCCCGCGCACAACGCTATTCCGATGGAACGCCCCGCGCGCTTCCGCGCCATGGATTTCACCTTCATCGCCAACATCGTCGAGGACGCGAACTGCTTCTACGTGCGCGCCGACAGCCCGCTCGGCTCAGTGGCCGAGCTGATCAGCGCCGCCCGTGCGCGGCCGGGCCAGATGACCTATGCGACAACGGGCGTCGGCTCCGACGACCATCTCTTCATGCTGGCCTTCGAGCAGTTGGCCAATATCCCGCCCCTGGTCCATGTGCCCTTCGCGGGCGCGGCCCCGCTGATCCCGCAATTGCTGGGCGGGCATGTGGATGTGGCGGCGATCAATGTGGGGGACGCGCTGCAGCTGAGGCGCGAGGGCCGGCTGCGCATCCTGGCCCAGGCGAGTGCGACCCGCTCGGCCGAGGCGGCGGATGTGCCCACCTTCCGCGAAGCCGGCTACGACATCCTGCACGGTGCTGCGCGCGGCATCGTGGGCCCGCCCGGCCTGCCGCAGCCCATCACCGAGCGGCTGACCCGGGCCTTCGCCGTGGCACTGAGGGACCCCGAATTCCTGCGCGAGGCGCAGCGCCAGTTCATGCCGCTGAACCCCATGATCGGCGCCGATTATCGCGCCATGGCCCAGCGCACGGATGACCAGCTCCGCGCCCTCTGGCAACGCCGGCCGTGGCGGGAATGAACGCGGGTCAGATCGGCGCGTAGAGGTCTTTGAGCGAAAGGCGGCGCAGCGCATTGCGGCAGAGCAGGTCAATCTCCTGCCGGTCCGTCAGCTTGGGATGGACGCTGGCCCAGGCGGCCGCGAGGCGCCGCCAGAAGATGCCCATTTCGATCAGCCGGTCCCGGTAGAGGCCCTGCGCATGGGCGAGGCGCGCGGCATCGCCCAGCGTGCCGCCTGCCTCGAGCAGAGCGGCGGCCGCGTCACGCAATTCTTCCGTCGCCTTGCGCGGACGGCCGATGATGGGCGCGATCTGCCGCAGCCCATGGGCCAGCAGGTCGCGTGACCAGCCGGTATCATGCGTCATCGCGCGGGCCGTCGCGGCGACCATGCGCTCCATGCCGGCGAAATCGGGACGCATCGCATCGGCAGCCAGCACCTCGGCATGGGCATGGGCCAGCCGCTGGAGGCCGCGGGCGAGGTTGGCGATCCGCTCCAGCCCGAAGCCGCTCTGGCGGATGCACTGGGCCGCCGCCGCCTCGAACATGCCCACACCTGGCGGGGTTCGGCGCAGGGCATCCAGGAAGGCGCCGCCAGCCGGCCCTGCGCCGCGTTGCAAGGCGGCGACCAGGGAGGTGGTGGCGGCATAGACGTGGTGCTCCTCCGGCGGCGGGGGCGGCAGGCCTTGCAGGCTGGGCGGCACGGGGTCCCCCGGCGCCACGGTCTCCACGAGGCAGAGCGCCGAGGGGACCAGGCGCAGGAGGCGGAAGTCCCGGCTCTTGGGCGTAACGTCGAGTGCGGAATGGGCCGTCTCGATGTCGAGCACGAGGCGCATCGCCTCGCAGCGGCGCACCAGCACCACCTCGCCCGAGGCGCCGCGCTCGAAGGCGAGGTCGGGATGGCGCAGCCATGGGGCGGAGAAGTCGAAGGCGTCCGGCGGCCAGACCTCGCCCGGGGCGAGGCCGGGAAAGCGAACCGGATCGAAGCTGAAAGGATCGGGGCGAGGCACGCGCGGAGCATGGGGCAAGAAGCTTAACGCGACGTCACCCCCGCCCCGCGCGAAGTCAGAACCGCCAGTTGAGCGTGAGCATCGCCCCCTGGCTCACCAACGGCGCGCTGGAGGAATTGCCGATCAGCGAGCCGGTCGTCACCGCGCCCAGCGAACCGCCGGGATTGGTGAAGGTGCTGTTGTAGGTGCCGCTCTGCCGTTGGGTGGTCGAGGCGGTGTAGGTCAGGTCGAAGAAGACGGACGGCGTGACGAAATAGGTGGCGCCGGCCACGAACATCGCGCCCCGGACCCAGCCGGCGCTGCTGAAGTTCTGCGGCGGGCCCGAGATCTCGCTGCGATTGCCGTTGATATCGGCAAACCCCACCAGGCCGTTCAACTGCGTGGTGAGGCGCGTCAGCGTGGGCCCACCGCCGAGGTAGAGGAAGCCGCGCGGGTGGGAATGGCCGATGAAGGGCGTGAATGCCACCTGGTGCTCTGCCCGCGCCTGGTAGGAGCGCACCACCGCATTGCCGGTGAAGGGAACCGTGGCGCCGCTCTGGGCGTAGGTGAAGGAGCCGGCCTGGGGCAGCAGGGCGTTTGGCGTCGTGGCCGTGGTGCCGAGATAGCTGTAGGCGGCCTTCACGCCCCAGAGCCACTGGCTGTCCGGGAAGTGGCGGTAATAGCCGAGCTGGGCGGCCGGTGCGAAGCCGGATTCGGTGCCCATGGGAACCCGTGCCGGGCCGGCGGCCGAGCCACTGGAGACGCGGACATCATTCTGGAACACATCGGAAATGCCAAGCGCGTAGACGTTCTGCGTACCAAAGCGCGTGATGTTGAAGCCACCGCCAGCACCGATATAGAGCCCCTGCGTCGGTACGCTGAACTCCGCGCCCGTCCCCTGGGCGCCGGCTGCAGAAACGCCAAGGGCAGAGCATATAAGAACAGATTTTGTTAATATATATACTGAAGTCTTGCGACGATGATGCGATGTCATGCACAAATATCCCTGCTCATTACTTGTCGAGCCTGGAGTGAAACCGAGAAAAAAGCAATTCACTTGGGTTGTTTGTCTTTTTGTTTTTGTGCGGGAAGCGAACGCCCGGCCATGACGCTGGACGAGCCGAACCGCCGCCGGACCTCTTCAATCGCCCGCCACTTGGCTGCGCGCCGCGGCGCAGTCGGATCGGCCAGGTCACCCTGGTCGGCGTCCTCGCCTGGGCAGAGGGGCGCGGCGCCAAGGCCGAGCAGCCGGTAGCGTGTGCCATCCGCGGCGCGGGCCAGCAGCGGGCGCGCCGCGTCGAACATGGTCTCGGGCAGCAGGGTGGGGCCAGGCAGGCGCGCGCTGCGGGTGAGGCTTTCGAAGCCGGCGGTCTTGAGCTTCAGCACCACCCCACCGGCCGAAAGCCCCTTCCCCGCCAGCCGGACGGCGAGCTTCTCGCTCATTCGCCAGAGCACGTCCTCCAGGGCCGGCAGGTCGGCCAGGTCTTCTTCGAAAGTGGTCTCGGCGCTGACCGACTTGGTCTCGCGCTCCGGGTTCACCGACCGGTCATCCTCGCCCCGGGCACGCGCCGCGAGCGCGGGGCCATCCGCGCCGAGCCGCGCCATGGCGGATCTCGCGTCCAGCGCCGCCAACTGGCCGAGGCGCGTGATGCCCGCTGCCTCCAGCCGCCGCGCCGCCGCCGGCCCGATGCCGGGCAGCAGGCCGACGCGCTGCGGCGCGAGCCAGGCCGCCGCCTCCCCCGCGCCGATCACGGCGAAGCCGCGCGGCTTGTCCCGCCCTGCGGCGAGCTTGGCCATCAGCCGGTTCGCGGCGAGGCCGATCGAGATGGTCACCCCCACCTCGCGCTCCACATCCCGCGCGAGGCGGGCGAGCGTCACGGCGGGCGGCGCCTTGTGCAGCAGTTCCGTGCCGGCCAGGTCCAGCACCGCCTCGTCAATGGAGAGCGGCTGCACGAGGGGCGTCAGCGCCTCCATCATGGCCCGGATGCGCGCGCCCTCCCGGGCGTATTTGGCGATGTCGGGCTTGATGACGACGGCATCTGGGCAGGCGGCCAACGCCTTGAACATGGGCATGGCGCTGCGGATGCCGTAGCCGCGGGCGATGTAGCAGCAGGCCGCCACCACACCGCGCCGCCCACCACCCACCAGCACGGGCCGGGCCGCCAACTCCGGCCGGTCCCGCTTCTCCACGCTCGCATAGAACGCGTCGCAGTCGAGATGCGCGATGGTGAGGGTGAACAGCTCGGCGTGCCGTACCAACCGCCGCCCGCCGCAATGGCGGCAGGCGGGGCCCGGGCCGGGATCGGCGCTCAGGCAGTCGCGGCAGAGGGCCGGGGCGGACATGGCGGCAGGATGCTGCCCGCCGCCGGTCCGTTCAACTGCGGACCGTGCCGGTGTATCGGGCCGCGCCCATATCGGGATTGCCGCGCGCGTGTGCGGCGCCCAAACCTGTCGCGGTGGGCATCCCGCGTCGCGCCTGTCCCGCGCCCAAAGCCCGGGCTACGAATCCCAGAGGCGGGCCGCGCCCAGCACGCCCGAGCTGTCCCCGTGCCGGGCCTGGACGATTCGCGTGCGGACCACGTCGGAGAACACATGGAGCGGCAGCAGCCGGGGCAACTCTTCATAGAGATGGCCCATATTGGAGAGGCCGCCGCCCAAAACCACCACCTCCGGGTCCACCAGGTTCACCACCATCGCGAGCGCGCGCGCCAGCCGTTCCGCGTGGCGGGCGAGGGCGGCGCGTGCAGCAACGTCGGCCCGCCCGGGCAGCCCGCTGGCATCGCGCGCGCCCGGCCCATCCGCGTCGGCCGCCAAGGCGGGGCCCGAGAGGAAGGTCTCGATGCAGCCCTGCTTGCCGCACCAGCATTTGGGCCCCGGGAACTCGGCCGGTGTCATCCAGGGCAGCGGGTTGTGGCCCCATTCACCGCCAATCCGGTTGAAGCCCTCCACCAGCCGCCCGCCGATGACCAGCCCGCCGCCCACCCCCGTGCCGAGGATCACGGCAAAGACGCTCGATGCCCCCGCGCCCGCGCCATCCGCAGCCTCGGAGAGCGCCAGGCAATTCGCGTCATTGGAAAGCCGCACCGGCCGGCCGAGGGCGGCCGCGAGGTCCTCGTCCAGCCGCCCGCCATTCAGCCAGGTCGAATTGGCGCCGCGCACCAGCCCGGTCTCGGGCGAGAGGCTGCCCGGGATGCCCACGCCCACGCTGCCCTGGCCGCCGAGCTCCGCCTCGGCACCCAGCACCAGCGCGGTGACGCCGCGGATCACGCCGGCATAGTCGGGCGGCGTCGGTTGGCGGCGGCGGAGCCGGACCTCGCCCGCCGCGCCCAGCGCAACCACCTCCGTCTTTGTGCCGCCGAGATCGATGCCGATGCGCATGGACCGGAAGCTGCGGCGCGCGAGGCTTGCGGGCAAGCCCCTCCGGGTGCTGGATTGGCGGGATGGGAGACACCACCACACTCGACGTCCGGGGCATGACCTGCCCCCTGCCCGTGCTCAAGGCCAACAAGGCGCTGCGGGCCATGGCGCCCGGCGCGACGCTGGCCGTGCTGGCGACCGACCCTGCGGCGGTGAAGGATTTCCACGCCTATGCCCAGGAAACCGGCCATGAATTGCTGGCCTGGGCCGAGGAGGATGGCGGCTTCCGCTTCGTCCTGCGGCGGCGGGCCGAGGCGTGAGCGTCCTTCTCCTGACGCATCGCGATTGCCTGGCCCATGAGATGGGCGAGGGCCACCCCGAATGCCCAGACCGACTGCGCGCCGTCCTCCAGGCGCTGGACCGCGAGGAGTTCGCCGAACTCATCCGCGACCAGCCCGAGGAAGCGACCGAGGAACAGCTTTGCCGCGCCCACCCCGCCGATTACGTCGCCGCGATTCTCGGCGTGCGCCCGCCGGCCGGAGAATATGTGGCGCTGGATGCCGATACCATCATGTGCAGCGGTAGTGCCCGCGCTGCCCTTCTCGCCGCCGGCGCCGCGGTGCGCGCGGTGGATGAGGTCTGCCAGGGCAAGGTCCGGCGCGCCTTCTGCGCGACACGCCCGCCCGGCCACCATGCCGAGCACCGGCGCCCCATGGGCTTCTGCCTTTTCGCCAATGCGGTGATCGCGGCCCGCCATGCACAGGCGGCGCACGGCATCGCGCGGGTGGCCATCTGCGATTTCGATGTGCATCACGGCAATGGCAGCCAGGACTGCACGGAGAGCGATTCCAGCATCCTCTTCGCCTCCAGCCACCAGATGCCGCTCTATCCCGGCACGGGCGCGGCCTCCGAGACGGGCGTGGGCAATATCCACAACGCGCCCTTGCCGCCTGGTGCCTCGGGCGCGGAGTTCCGCCGGGCCTGGGCGGAAAACCTACTGCCAGCCATCGAGGCCTTCGCGCCGGACATGCTGGTGATCTCGGCAGGATTCGACGGCCATGCGCGCGATCCGCTGGCGCAGCTTCGGCTGACCGAGGCGGATTTCGCTTGGCTGACCAATGAGTTATGCGGAATTGCCGAGCGCCGCTGCGCGGGCCGGGTGGTCAGCCTGCTGGAGGGCGGCTATGATCTCCAGGCGCTCGCACAGTCTGCCGCCGCCCATGTTCGGGCATTGTTGCAAAGCTGACAGAACGTCTTGGTTGTGTTGCCCGCTGAATTTCGGTTTGCTGCGACTTGCCGGGGTCATCAGGCTGCAAACATCCGGAGCCGGAGAGCAGTTTGGTTTAGGGAGCGTTCGATGTCTGCGCATCAAGCGTCGCGTCCGCCGGAGATGGCGGTGGCCGATGTGTCGGAACTTTCCTTCGAGGAGGCGTTGAGCCAGCTCGAGGGCATCGTGAAGTCGCTGGAGGGCGGGCGGAGCACGCTGGCCCAGGCGATTTCCGAATATGAGCGGGGCACGGCGCTGCGCCGCCACTGCGAGGCGAAGCTCGCCGAGGCCGAGGCCAAGGTCCAGGCCGTGGTCGAGGGCGGGGTGAGCCTCACCCTGAAGGATGTGGAATAGGATTATCCGTTCGAATGACCATGGTGATCGGCGGCGCTTCCGCCGCCTCTCTCGCGGCCGCCCTGACCGAGGCCGCCCAGGATATTGATGAGGCCCTCGACCAGCTTCTCCCCGTGGTGGAGGGTGACGAGGCCCGGCTTTTCGAGGCGATGCGCTATTCCACCATCGGTGGCGGCAAGCGCATGCGGGGATTCCTGGTGCTGGAGGGGGCGAAGCAGTTCGGCGTCTCGCGCAGCGCGGCGCTGCGCGTCGCCTCCGCGATCGAAATGATGCACGCCTACAGCCTCATCCATGACGACCTGCCGGCCATGGACAATGACGACCTCCGGCGCGGCAAGCCCACCAGCCACAAGGCCTTCGACGAGGCGACCGCCATCCTCGCGGGCGATTCGCTGCAATGCCACGCCTTCACCGTGCTGGCCGACGAGGCGACCCACCCCGACCCCGCCGTGCGGATCGAGCTGGTGCGGATGCTGGCGCGCGCGTCGGGCCCCCGCGGGATGTGCGGCGGCCAGATGCTGGACATCATGGCCGAACAGGCGAGCGAACCGCTGGACGAGCCCGCGATTGGCCGCCTCCAGCTGCTCAAGACCGGCAAGCTGATCGAATTCTCGGCCGAGGCCGGCGCCGTGCTGGGCAAGGCCGCCGGCTCGCAACGCCATGCGCTCGCCGCCTATGGCCGCGACCTGGGTGCCGCCTTCCAGATCGCCGATGACCTGCTCGACGCCACCGCATCCACCGAGGCGATGGGCAAGGCCACGGCCAAGGACGCCGATGCCGGCAAGGCCACGCTGGTGGGCCTGCTTGGCATAGAACGCTCCCGCATGCAGGCCGAGCGCCTGGTGGCGCAGGCGCGGGACCATATCGAAATCTTCGGCGAACGCGCGGATCTGCTGCGCGCGCTGGCCGACTACGTGATCGAGCGGAGAAGTTAAATGCAAGACCGCCCCGCAACCCCGCTGCTGGATCGGGTCCGTGTTCCCGCCGACATGCGCAATTTCTCGTCCGACCAGCTGCGCCAGCTGGCCGATGAGCTGCGCGCCGAGACCATCAGCACCGTCTCCGTCACCGGCGGGCATCTGGGCTCCTCGCTCGGCGTCGTCGAGCTGACGGTCGCGATCCATGCGGTTTTCGAGACGCCGCATGACCGGCTGATCTGGGATGTCGGCCATCAGTGCTACCCGCACAAGATCCTGACCGGCCGGCGCGACCGCATTCGCACCCTGCGCCAGGGCGGTGGCCTCTCGGGCTTCACCAAGCGCAGCGAGAGCGAATACGACCCCTTCGGCGCGGCCCATTCCAGCACCAGCATCTCGGCCGGCCTCGGCATGGCGGTCGCGAGTGAGTTGCAGGACCGCCCGCGCAACGTGATCGCCGTGATCGGCGACGGCTCGATGTCGGCCGGCATGGCCTATGAGGCCATGAACAATGCGGGGTCCGAGAAGGCCAACCTCATCGTCATCCTGAACGACAACGACATGTCCATCGCACCGCCCGTGGGTGCCATGTCGGCCTATCTGAGCCGCACCATCTCGTCCCGCCCCTTCCTCTCGGTGCGCGACTTCGCGGCGAAGATCGCGAAGAATTTCCCGGGGCCCATCGAGCGCGTCGCCAAGCGCGCCGATGAATATGCCCGCGGCCTGCTGACCGGCGGCACCCTCTTCGAGGAGATGGGCTTCTACTATGTCGGCCCGATCGACGGCCACAACATGGACCATCTGCTGCCGGTGCTGCGCAACCTGCGCGACACCGACCACAAGGGCCCCTTCCTGATCCATGCGGTGACGCAGAAGGGCAAGGGCTACGCGCCGGCCGAGACCAGCGGCGACAAGTATCACGGCGTGCAGAAGTTCAACGTGATCACGGGCGAGCAGCAGAAGGCGCCGCCGGGCCCCCCGGTCTATCAGAAGGTCTTCGCGCAATCGCTGATCGCGGAAGCCGAGCATGATGAGCGCATCGTGGCCGTGAATGCCGCCATGCCGTCCGGTACCAGCCTCGACATGTTCGCCAAGCGCTTCCCGGACCGCTGCTTCGACGTGGGCATCGCCGAGCAGCACGCCGTCACCTTCGCCGCCGGCATGGCGACCGAGGGCATGAAGCCCTTCTGCGCGATCTACTCCACCTTCCTCCAGCGCGGTTATGACCAGGTGGTGCATGACGTGGCGCTCCAGGGCCTGCCCGTGCGCTTCGCCATGGACCGCGCGGGCCTGGTCGGCGCCGATGGTGCCACGCATGCCGGCAGCTTCGACATCGCCTATCTCGGCTGCCTCCCGGGCATGGTGCTGATGGCGCCGAGCTGCGAGGTCGAGCTCGCGCACATGATCGCGACCATGGCGCAGATCGACGATGCGCCCTCCGCCGTGCGCTATCCGCGCGGCGAGGGCTTCGCGCTTCAGCCGCTGCCTGAACGCGGCAGCGTGATGGCCATCGGCAAGGGGCGCATCATCCGCGAGGGCAGCAAGATCGCCATCCTCAGCTATGGCGCGCGGTTGCAGGAATGCCTGAAGGCGGCGGATGAGCTGGCGAGCTTCGGGCTTTCCACCACCGTCGCCGATGCGCGCTTTGCCAAGCCGCTCGACACCGCGATGGTGGAGCAGCTGGCCCGCCACCACGAGGTGCTGATCACCATCGAGGAAGGCAGCATGAACGGCTTCGGCGGCCTGGTCATGCACCACCTGGCGCTGCGCGGGCTGCTGGATCACGGGCTGAAGTTCCGCCCGATGACCCTGCCCGACATCTGGATCGACCACGAAAACCCGAAGAAGCAGTACGACCAGGCCGGGCTGAACGCGCCACAGATCACGGCGATGGCGCTGGCGGCGCTCGGCAAGGACGCGCTGGCGGAGCCGGCCCGGGCCTGATGGCCGCCAAGCAGCGGGCGGACCTGGCACTCGTCGAGCGCGGACTCGCGGAGTCCCGCACACGCGCGCAGGCGCTGATCATGGCGGGCCTCGTCTATTCGGGCGAGGCGCGGATCAACAAGCCGGGCGAGATCATCGCGGAAGGTCGCGCGCTGGAATTACGCGGGCAGGATCACCCCTGGGTGTCACGCGGCGGCGTGAAGCTTGCGCATGGCATCGCGCATTTCGGGCTTTCGCCGGAGGCCCGGGTCTGCCTCGACCTCGGCGCCTCGACCGGCGGCTTCACCGATGTGTTGCTGACGCATGGGGCCGCGCATATCTACGCGGTGGATGTCGGGCACGGGCAGCTCGCCTGGAAGCTGCGGAACGACCCGCGCGTGACGGTGATGGAGCGGGTGAACGCCCGGCACCTGAAGGAGGGCGACATCCCTCCCCTTGATGCCTTGGTCTGCGATGCGAGCTTCATCGGCCTCCGCGTCGTGCTGCCTGCGGCGCTGGCGCTCTGCGAGCCGGGCGCCTGGGCGGTCGCACTCATCAAGCCGCAATTCGAGGTGGGGCCCGCCATCGCCAAGGGCGGCGTCGTGCGGGACGCCGCGGTGCATGAGCGCGTCTGCGCCGAAATCAGCGAGTGGTGGGCCAGCCTGCCCGGCTGGCGCGTGCTGGGCGTGGAGCCGAGCCCGTTGCTCGGCCCGGAGGGCAACCGCGAATTCCTGATCGGCGCGGTGCTGGGCTGAAGCTCAGACGGCGGGTTCCACGGCTCGGCCGTTCACGCGGATTTCCTCCGCCTCGTTTTCCACCGTGACATGCGTGTCGTACCAGGTGAGGCGCGGGCGGACGCCAAAACGCTCGGTGAGCTGGGCGATGCGCTCGTCGGTGAACCAGGCCTCGGCATCGGCGCGGCTTTCCCAGAGATAGACGCCGCCGGTGCCAGCCTCGCCATTGAGGTAGTTCTTGCGGATCAGCCCCTTGCTGGCCAGCTCACGATAGATCGGCGCGGTGGCGACAGCGCCGCGGATCGCCTGCTCCTCGCTGCGCTTCGGCAGGTCGAACTGCACGATGACGATGCATTGGCTCATGGCCGTTTCCTCTCCATTCCCTGGGCCGGGAGGATGCGGCGCGCGCCCGCCCGCCCGCAAGAAAAAACCCTCAGGCGGGGTCGAGGCCATGGGCCGCGAGGCGCGCGGCCGTCATGGCTTCCGCCAGGCGCTCCAGCAGCGCCTGTGCCTCGGGCCGGGCGGTGGCGAAGCGGGCGGCCGAGAAAACCGCATAGGTGTTGGCACCCTCCGGCAGCTTGCCCACGATCTCGATGCCGTCCACTGCCATCAGTTCGCTCACCTGCTGGATGGCAAGCGCCGCCTCGCCGCGCGCCGCCAGCTCGGCGGTGAAGCCGTGCGGGATCACGATGGCCTTGGCGTTGACCTCGGCCGCGATGCCCAGCCGCTCGACCAGTTCGGCGAAGAAGATGCCGCTCGCCCCCGCGCGGGAATAGACGAGGCTGGGCGTCGCCAGCAGCGTGGCCCGCAGCGCGTCCACGGTCGAAATATCCGGATGCGGCGCGCCCTGCGCCACCGCCATGCCGATGGCCGAGCGCGTGAGGTCCCGCCGCGTGCCGGCCGCCAGCACGCCGCTCGCCGAGAGCTCCTCGATGCCGGCCTCGGTGAGGATTGCGATGTCACCGGTCAGACCCTCCGCGATCTGTGCCATCAACCGGGCGGTCGGGTTGAACACCACCTCGGGTATTGGCTCACCCGCCTCGGGCAGCCATTCGCGCAGCAGCGTGGCCACGGCGAGGGTGGAGAGAATCCTGAGGGGCTCTGGCACGGCAATCTCCTGGCGGCGGCGCACTCTACCCAGGTGGCGAAACTCCTCTACCCTCCTGGCCGCCATCCCTGGAGGAATCGCCCATGTCCGCGCTGAGCTTCGACCATATTCACCTGCGCTGCCCGAGCCCCGAGAAGACCGCACTCTGGTTCGAGGAAATGCTGGGGGCCGAGATCATCCGCTCCATGCAGCAGGGCCAGCCGCGCTTCGACCTCAAGCTCGGCGGCGTCAACATCTTCCTGCTGCCGGAGGGCCAGGGCGCGGCCCCCGCCCCTTCCGCGCCCTATCTCGGCATTGACCATTTCGGCTTCTCGGTCACGGGGCTCGATGCCTATGTCGCGAAGCTCAAGGCCAAGGGCGTCACCTTCACCATGGAGCCGAACGAGCCGCGGCCGGGCATCCGCATCTGCTTCATCCGGGGGCCCGAGAACATTTCGATCGAGATCCTGGAACGCTTCCCGGTCTGACGCCGGGCGCGTAGAAGCCCGCCATGCTCGATCTCTCCGGACGCCGCATCATCTGCCTCGGCGATGTCATGCTGGACCGTTTTCTCTATGGCGATGCCAGCCGGCTCTCGCCGGAGGCGCCGGTGCCGGTGGTGCGTCTGTCGCGCACGCAATCCATGGCGGGCGGGGCGGGCAATGTCGCGCGCAACATCCAGGCCCTGGGGGGTGAGGCCGCGCTGGTGGCACTCGCCGGCGAGGATGCGGAGGGCGCCGAGATCGCGGGGCTGCTGGGTGAGGCCGGGCATCTGCTGCGCGGCCCTTTGCGCCGCACCACGGTGAAGCTGCGCGTCATCGCCGGCCGCCAGCAGGTGGTGCGGGTGGATGAGGAGGAGCGGCGCGAGGCCGACGCAACCGAAGAAGCCGCCATCGCGGCCCGCCTTGCCGAATTGCTGCCCAGCGCCGATGCGCTGATCCTCTCCGACTACGGCAAGGGGGTGCTGACGCCCGCCGTGCTGGCCGCCACCATCGCCGCCGCCCGCGCGCGCGGCATCCCCGTGCTGGCCGACCCGAAGGGGCGCGACTTCACCCGTTATGCCGGCGCGACCTGCCTCACCCCCAACGCCACCGAACTGGCCGAGGCGACAGGCATGCCTGTCGGCAGCGATGCGGAATGCGAGGCCGCAGCGCGGGCCGTACTCGCCACCGTCGCGGTCGAGGTCGTGCTCGCCACCCGCAGCGAGAAAGGCATGATGCTGGTGCGGCGCGACGCGCCCCCCGTGACGGTGCCCGCCGTGGCGCGCGAGGTCTTTGACGTCTCCGGCGCGGGGGACACGGTCATCGCCACTCTGGCGCTGGGCGTGGCCGCCGGCCTCGGGATGGAGGGTGCGATGCGCGCGGCCAATGCGGCGGCCGGCGTGGTGGTGGGCAAGCTCGGCACAGCCACCTGCTCGGCCGCCGAACTGGACCACGCGCTGCGCGAGCTGGAAGGGGCGACGGGCGAGGTCCTCACCTGGCCGGCCGCCCAACGCCTGGTGGAATCCTGGCATGCGCAGGGGCTGCGGGTGGGCTTCGCCAATGGCTGCTTCGACATCCTGCATGCCGGCCATACCCGCATGCTGCGCGCGGCGCGCGCCGAATGCGACCGGCTGGTGGTGGCGCTGAACGACGATGCCTCGGTGGCACGCCTCAAGGGAGCGGGTCGTCCGGTGAACCCGCTGGAGGATCGTGCGGCGGTGATCGCGGCCCTGGCCAGCGTGGACGCGGTCATCGCCTTCCCGCAGGACACGCCGCTGGAGGCCATCCTGGCCTTGCGGCCGGACCGGCTGTTCAAGGGGAGCGACTACACGATCGAGCAGGTCGTGGGCGCGGCCGAAATCGCCTCCTGGGGCGGGCGCACCATCCTGCTCGATTTGCTGCCGGGACGCTCCACGACCAGCATTCTGGCGCGCGGCCGATGAAGCGCTGGCTGCTGGCCCTGCTGCTGCTGGCGCCGACCGCGCAGGCCCAGCCGGCCAGTCCATGGGCGCAGGCGTCCAGCCCCGCGCCCGGCCCGGCCCGCGTCATCGGGGGCACGACGCTCGGCTGCCTCGCCGGGGCAGTGCAGCTTCCGCCGGAGGGGCCGGGCTACCAGGCGGTGCGAATCTCGCGGAACCGTCATTGGGGCCATCCGGACCTGATCCGCTTCACGCGGGACCTCGCCGCACGCTCTCGCTCCGCCGGCCTGCCCGATCTTTGGATCGGCGATCTCGCGCAGCCGCGCGGGGGGCCGATGCCCAACATGCATGCGAGCCACCAGACCGGCCTCGATGTGGACATCTGGCTGGACCTCACGCCCAAACCCGCGATGAGCCGCACCCAGCGCGAGGACATCGAGGTGCCATCGCTGGTGCTGCCGGACCAGATTGGCGTGAATGCGCGCTTCACGCCGGGCCATGCCCGGCTGATCCGCATGGCGGCGGAGAGCCCGGGCGTTCACCTCGTTCTGGTCAATCACGGCATCAAGCGCAGCCTCTGCGAGCGCCACCGGGGCGAAGGCTGGCTGCATCGCGTGCGGCCCTGGCGCGGGCATGACAGCCACATGCATATCCGCATCCGCTGCCCTCAGGGCTCGCCGGACTGCCGGGAAGCCAATCCGATCCCGGCCGGCGATGGCTGCGATGCGAGCCTCGAGTGGTGGCTCTCGGAGGAGGCGCGGCGCCCGCCGGTGCGGCCAAGGCCCCCCGGCCCGCCCCCCGCCTTGCCCGCGGCATGTGCGGCCGTTTTGCGTGCCCCCTGAGTCCTGGGGTCTGGGGCCTTTCGGCCCCAGCCGCCGGAGGCCCTTTTTCTTGGCTGCCGTGACTTGCGCGCGGCGCCGGGCTACGCATCCCGCCATGCTCGAATTCCCGCAGATTGACCCGATCGCCATCCAGATCGGCCCGCTGGCCATCCGCTGGTATGCGCTGGCCTATATCGCCGGCATCGTGCTGGGCTGGCGGATGTTGCGGCGGCTGGCGCAGGCGGAGCCCCAGGCGGCGACGGCGCAGCAGGTGGATGACTACATCACCTGGGCGACGCTCGGCATCATCCTGGGCGGGCGGCTCGGCTATGTGCTGTTCTACCGGCCGGGGCACTACATCTTCCACCCGCTGGAAGCGCTGATGGTCTGGCAGGGCGGCATGGCCTTTCATGGCGGCGCGCTGGGCGTGATCATCGCGACGCTTTTGTTCGCGCGCAGCCATAAACTCGATCCGCTGCGCCTGGGCGACCGCGTGGCGGTGGTCGTGCCGATCGGGCTGTTCTTCGGGCGCATCGCCAACTTCATCAATGGCGAGCTCTGGGGCCGGGCGGCCGATGTGCCCTGGGCCATGATCTTCCCGGCCGACCGGCTGCAACTGCCGCGCCACCCGAGCCAGCTCTATCAGGCGGGGCTGGAGGGGATCGCGCTTTTCGCCCTGATGCTGCTCCTCTGGAGCAACAAGGCCAACCGCGCCCGCACGGGGCTGCTGACCGGCGCGTTGCTGGCGGGCTATGGCGTGGCGCGGCTTGTGGGCGAGTTGTTCCGTGAGCCGGACGCGCATCTGGGCTTTTTGTTCGCCGGCGCCACGATGGGCCAGCTGCTCAGCCTGCCGATGGTCCTGGTTGGCACCTGGCTGATCTGGCGCACGCGCCGCGCCTGATGGAGCGCCTGGACGCCTTCATGGCCCGCGCGGCCGCCGCCTACTACGCGCGCGGCGACGGCATAGGGCGGGACTTCACCACGGCACCCGAGATGAGCCAGGCCTTCGGCGAGTGCCTGGGCCTCTGGGCCGCTGTGACGTGGCAGGCCATGGGCGCGCCGCCACGCGTGATCCTGGCGGAGCTCGGCCCCGGGCGCGGCACGCTGATGGCGGATGCGCTGCGTGCGGTGGACCTGATGGTGCCGGCATTCGGGCACGCGCTGGAGCTGCATCTGGTCGAGACGTCCCCGGCGCTGCGCACCGCACAGGCGGCGAAGCTCGGCCCGCGCGTGGCGGCATGGCATGACGCGGCGGATTCCCTCCCGGAAGGCCCCGCCCTGATCCTCGCCAACGAATTCTTCGACGCGCTGCCCATTCGGCAATTCGTCCGTCGCGAGGCGGACTGGCGCGAGCGCTTTGTCGCGGGGGGCGCCTTCGTGGAGCAACCCTGCGACCATCTGGAGCCGGCACCGGAGGGCAGCGTCCGCGAGGTCAGTGAAGCGTCGCGGCATGTCGCGGCCCGGCTCGGCGCGCGGCTTGCGGCAGAGGGCGGCGCGCTGCTGGCGCTGGATTATGGCCCGGCCGAGAGCGGCCTGGGCGACACGCTCCAGGCCCTGCGGGACAACGCCGCCTGCGACCCGCTTGCCGAGCCCGGATCGGCCGACATCACCGCCCATGTGGATTTCGCGGCGCTGGCCCTGGCTGGACGCGCGGCGGGTGCGGCCGTGCATGGCCCGCTGCCCATGGGGGTCTTCCTTCAGCGCCTCGGCCTGATGGCACGCAGCGCCATGCTGGCGCAGAGCGCGCCCCGCCAGGCCGGCGCCATCCTGGCCGCTGCGCAGCGCCTGGTGGCCCCCGAGGGGATGGGGCGGCTGTTCAAGGCGCTGTGCATCGCGCACCCTGCCCTTCCCACTCCAACCGGATTCGACGCCTGATGGCCGAGTTCCTCACCCATGGCGGCATCGCCACGCGGCATGGCTTCTTCACGCGGCAGGGCGGCGTCTCGACGGGCGCCTATGCCACGCTGAATTGCGGCCTGCGCAGCGAGGACGCCCCCGCCGCCGTGACCGAGAACCGGGCGCGTGCCGCCAGGGCGCTGGGTGCCGCGCCCGAGGCGCTGCGCGGGCTGCGCCAGGTGCATGGGCCCGCCGTGGTCGAGGCTGGTGCGCCGTGGGACAGCCTGCCCGAGGCCGATGCGATGGTAACAGGCACCCCGGGCGTCATGCTCGGCATCATCACCGCCGATTGCGCGCCCGTGCTCTTTCATGACGGGCAGGCGGGGGTGATCGGTGCCGCCCATGCGGGCTGGAAGGGTGCGGTCTCCGGCGTGCTGGAGGCGACGGTCGCCGCCATGGAGGCGCTGGGTGCCCAACGCGGGGGGATCACCGCCGTGGTCGGCCCCTGCATCGCCCAGGCCAGCTACGAGGTGCGGGCCGATCTGCGCGAAGCGGTCGGCGATGCGCGCTTCTTCGCCCCCGGTCGCGATGCCGATCATTTTCAGTTCGACCTGCCCGGCTATTGCGTGGCGCGCCTGAGGGCGGCGGGCGTCGCGGGCCAGGCCCTGGGGCTGGATACGCTGACCGACGAAGCGCGCTTCTTCAGCCATCGCCGGCGCACCCTGGCGGGCGGCGGCCCACTCGGGCATCAACTCTCCGCCATCATGCTGTGAACCCCCCATGCCCTACCTTCTCATGTTCCTTCTTCTTCTCATCGTCACGATGATGGTTTCCTGTGTTTTCGCGTAGGGCCGCCCTTCTCGCGCTGCTGGCGCTGCCGGCTTGCACCGGCCTGCCGCAGCCGCATCGCGGCCGTCCGGGCGGGCTGGCCGGCGGCCTGCGCATCCCGCTGGCCGTACGCCTCGCCATCCCGCCACCGGCCGAGGCGCTGATGACCGATGACGCGGCACAGCGCTACGCCGAGGCGATGGCCGAGGCGCTGCAGGCGGTGGACGTCCCCGCCACCGCGACAGCGACACCCCTGCCGCTCGACTGGCGCCTGGTCATCACGGCGCAGAATACCGGCAGCACGGTCATCCCGCGCTATGTCATCACCAATGCCGATGGGCAGGAGCAGGGGGCGGTCGCCGGCCCGCCCGTGCCGATCCGCGCCTGGGCCGAAGCGAGCACGCCCACACTGCAGGCCGTGGCGCAGCAGGCCAATCCGCGCGTGACGCAGATGCTGCTCTCCATCCAGGCGGCCCGCGCCTCGGCCGACCCGCGCGCGATCCAGTCCGGCCCGCCGCGCCTGCGGCTCATTCCCGTGCGCGGCGCACCGGGGGACGGCAATGCCTCGCTCACGGCGCGGCTGCGCGAATTCCTCACCAATCGCGGCTATGTGATCCAGGAGCTCGCCGATGGCGCGGCCTTCGCGGTCACGGCCGAGGTCAGCGTGATGCCGGTCAGCTCGACGGTGCAGCGCGTCGAAATCCAGTGGATCGTCTCCCGCCGCGACGGTTACGAGCTGGGCCGCGTGCTGCAGCTGAACGAGGTACCGATGGGCGCCCTCTCCCGCGCCTGGGGCGACATCGCCTATGCCGCGGCCGAGGAAGCGGCGGCCGGCGTGCAGACCATCATCCGCAACGCGAGCTCGACCAGCTAGGGCCAGAGAATTGACCGCAGTGAAGTTTACAGGCCGCCGGCAGGGCGCTATCGCTGCCACGCCAGCCAACAGGGGTGAGATGGCCCGATGAAGATCGTCGCGTGCAACAGCAACCTGCCCCTGGCGCAAGCGGTGGCCGACAAGATTGGCATCCCGCTGACCAATGCCTCCATCCGCCGCTTCGCGGACATGGAAATCTTCGTGGAGATCCACGAGAACATCCGCGGCGAGGATGTCTTCGTCATCCAGTCCACCAGCTACCCCGCCAATGACCACCTGATGGAGCTGCTGATCACGCTCGATGCGCTGCGCCGCTCCTCCGCGCGCCGCGTCACCGCGGTCGTGCCGTATTTCGGCTATGCCCGGCAGGACCGGAAGAGCAGCCCGCGCTCGCCCATCTCGGCCAAGCTGGTCGCGAACCTTATCACCCAGGCGGGTGCGGACCGCGTGCTGACGATGGATCTGCATGCGGGTCAGATCCAGGGCTTCTTCGACATCCCCGTGGACAACCTCTACGCCGCGCCCCTCTTCGCGCGCGACATCAGCGAGCGCTTCAAGGGGCGCGAATTGATGGTGGTCAGCCCCGATGTCGGCGGCGTGGTGCGCGCCCGCGCCATCGCGCAGCAGCTGCATTGCGACCTCGCCATCATTGACAAGCGGCGGCCGCAGGCCGGCGTGTCCGAAGTCATGAACGTGATCGGCGATGTCGCGGGGCGCGACTGCATCATCGTGGACGACATCATCGACAGCGGCGGCACGCATTGCAACGCGGCCGAGGCGCTGATGAAGAACGGCGCCAAATCCGCCAGCGTCTATGTCACGCATGGCGTCTTCTCGGGTGCGGCGGTCGAGCGCGTGGCGAAGTCACCGATCGAGACCATGATCGTGACCGACAGCATCGCGGCGACACCCGCCGTGCAGGGGGCGCGCAACATCCGCCAGCTGCCCATCGCGCCGCTGCTGGCCGAGGCGATGCGCCGCATCAGCGAGGAACGTTCGGTCTCGTCGCTTTTCTGTTGAACCATCCATCATCTTCGGGGGCCTGCCCATGAAGCTCTTCTATTCGCCCGGTGCCTGCTCGATCGGCATCCACGTGATCCTGGAGGAGATCGGCAAGCCGTTCGAGACGCAACTCATCTCGACGCGGGACGGCTCGAACAAGAAGCCGGAATACCTGGCCATCAACCCCAAGGCGAAGGTGCCTGCGCTGCTGCGCGACGATGGCTCGGTGCTGACGGAGTTCCCCGTCATCGCCTGGTGGCTGGCCAAGGCCAACCCGATGTCCAACCTCATCGCCGTCGAGTTCGAGGCGGAGGCACGGACGCTGGAATGGATGGACTACCTCTGCGGCACGGTGCACCCGCAGGCCTTCACCCGGCAGTTCCGCCCGGCCAATTTCGCGAAGGACGCCGAGGATGAATTGCGCGTGGTCGCGCAGGGCAAGGCGCTGGCCGAGGCCTATCTGGCGGTCATCGAGAAGGGCATCGCGGGGCAGCCCTGGCTGCTGTCCTCCGGCTACAGCGTGGCCGATGCCGCGCTTTTCTTCATCACCAATTGGGCGAGCGGACGGGCGGGCATGACGCTGCCGCCGAAGCTTGCCGCCCATCACACCGCCATGCTGGCCCGGCCCGCCGTGCAGCGCGCCATGGCGAGCGAAGCCAAGTGATTGCTCAGCGCGCCATGGCGCGCGAAGCGAAGTGATTTTCCAGCGCGCCTCCGGGCGCGACGCCATCTGACAGGAGACCCCCTATGAAGCTCTATTATGCCCCCGGCGCCTGCTCCCTCGGCATCCACGTCCTGTTGGAGGAAAGCGGCCAGGCCTTTGAGCCGACCCTGCTGAACCTGCGCGAAGGCGCGCAGTTCAAGCCGGAATTCACCAGCATCAACGCCAAGTCCAAGGTGCCGACGCTGGTGCGCGATGACGGTTCGGTGCTCACGGAATTCACCGCCATCGCCTATTGGATCGCGGCGAAGTTCCCGGCGGCCAAGCTCATGCCCGCCACGGCGGAAGCCCAGGCGACGGCCCTGGAAGCGACCGACTACGCGGTGGCCACCATGCACATGCAGGGCTTCTCCCGCATGTTCCGCCCGGCCAACTTCGCCCCCAGCGAAGCCGATGCCGAGGCGGTAAAGGCGCGCGGGCTCGAGATCTACAACAAGGGCCTCGCCTGGCTGGACCATGCGCTGGAAGGCCGCGACTACATCGCCGGTGATTTCAGCTTCGGCGATGCGGCGCCCTTCTACGTCACCTTCTGGGCGGCAGCGCGCCTCAATCTGGCACTGCCCAAGAACGTCGCGGCGCATTACGAGCGGATGAAGGCGCGGCCGGCGGTGCAGCGCGTCATGGCGCGCGAGGGGCTTGCTTGATCCTCTACGTCTCCTCGCGCACGTCGAGCCTCGCGTGCCGGCTCGCCTTCGTCCTCGCCGGCCTGCCCGGCGAGGTGCGGGATCTGAGCCTGCGCAGTGGTGAGCACAAGACGCCGGAGATGCTGGCGATCAACCCGAAGGGCCAGGTGCCGGCCCTGCGCCTCGACAGCGGCGAGACCATCACGGAGACGCCGGCCATCATGCTCGCCATCGGCGAGATGGCGCCCGCAAGCGGCCTGATCCCGGCCGGGGGCGTCGCCCGCTGGCAGGTAATGGAATGGCTCTCCTGGTACGCCTACCAATTCCCGCGTGCCTTCCAGCCGGCTTTCCGCCCCGCGATCTTCGGGCCGCCACCCGCCGAGAATCAGATACGCGAAGGCGGCCTGACCCGCGTGGGCGAGGTTCTGGCCTTCCTGGAATCCAACCTGGGCGACCGGGATTGGCTGGTCGGCGAGGCGCTCACCGCCGCCGACCTGACCGCCGCCATGATCACCACCTTCGCGGGCTTTGTGGGCGTGGTGCCGCCCGATGCGCTCATGGCGCATCGCAAGCGCGTCTTCGCCCTGCCCGCCCTCGCAGAAACCCTGAAGGCTGAAGGCTTCGCTGCATGATGCTCAACCCCATCCCCTTCTGGTTCCTGCGCCATGGCGAAACGGATTGGAATGCGGAGGGGTTGAGCCAGGGCCAGACCGACATCCCCCTCAACAAGGTGGGCCAGATGCAGGCCGCGCGCGCGGCACGCACGCTGGCGGGGACGAAGATCGGCACGATCGTCGCAAGCCCGCTGAGCCGCGCGCGCGTGACGGCCGAGACGGTGGCTGCCACGCTCGGCCTGCCGGTGCAATTCGACGACGAGTTGATGGAGGTGAATTTCGGCGAACAGGAAGGCAAGCCGATGGGCGATTGGTACGACGACTGGATCGCCGATACCTACACCCCCGCCGGCGCCGAGCCCTTCGCCATGCTCCGTGCCCGCGCCGTTCGTGCGATCAACCGCGCGACGGCGCTCCCTGGCCCCGTGCTGGTGGTGGCCCATGGGGCGTTGTGGCGCGCCTTCCGCTACGAGGCGGGCCTGCCCTCCAATGTCCGCACGCCCAACGCCCTGCCGCTCTACGCTGAGCCCGGGCCCGAGGCCTGGAGCCTGACCGCCCTCGAACTCGCACCGGAGGTCTGACTTCATGGCCAAGGCGGAACCCGGCTGGCAGCTCATCCAGGGCGGCCGCCTGACCGACCCCGCGCAGCGCCGCGCGGCACCGACCGACATCCTGATCCAGGACGGCATCATCCGCGAAGTCGGCGAGAACCTTTCGGCACCCGAGGGCACGCGGATCGTGGATGCCAGCGCCTGCCTGCTGCATCCCGGCCTGATCAACGCGCACACCCATGGCCATGGCGGCCTGGCGCGTGGCCAGGGTGACCGGATGAGCCTGGAGACGCTGCTGGCCGCCGCCCCCTGGATCGGCGGCGGGCGCAGCATGCAGGACAAGCGCCTCTCCACCCTGCTCTGCGCGGCGGAGATGGTGGCGAAGGGCTGCACCGCCGCCTATGACCTGACGATGGAGATGCCCCTGCCGACGGTGGAGGGGCTGGACGCCATCGCCGATGCCTATGCCACGGTCGGCATGCGCGCGATGATCGCGCCGATGGTGGCCGATCGCTCGCTCTATGAGGCGATCCCGGGGCTGATGGACGCCCTGCCCGACAAGCTCCGCGCCGAGGCCGAGAAGATCCGCTTCCGCCCCTGGCAGGAGACGATCGCGGCCATGGACGGCGCCTTCCGCGGCTGGCGCTGGGCGTCGGAGGACATCCGCTTCGCGGTTGGCCCCACCATCCCGCATCATTGCAGCCAGGAATTCCTCTGCGGCTGCCGCGACCTCGCGCGGAAGCACGGGGCCGGGCTGCACAGCCATGTGGGCGAGAGCAAGGTGCAGGCCGTGGTGGGCATGCAGAAATACGGCATGACGCTGGTGCATTACATGGACAGCCTGGGGCTCATCGGCCCTGACTTCACCGTGGCGCATGGCGTCTGGCTGGATGATGATGATTTCCGGCTGCTGGCCGACCGTGGCGCGAGCGTCGCGCACAACCCGGCCTCCAACATGAAGCTCGGCAACGGCATGTTCCGGCTGAAGCGCGCGCTGGAACTCGGCGTGAACATCGGCATCGGCACGGATGGCGTCTCGAGCGGGGACAATGGCAACATGTACGAGGCGATGCGGCTGGCCGCCTTCACCTCCCATGTGCAGAAGCCCGACCCCTATGAATGGGCCACGGCCGAGCAGGTCTATCGCGCCGGCACCATCGGCTCGGCGAAGGCACTCGGCATCGAGGGGATCGGTGAGATCGCGCCGGGGATGAAGGCCGACATCGTCTTCCTCGACCTGCACAGGACGCAGTGGATGCCGCACAACGCGACGCTGAACCAGATGATCCATGCCGAGGATGCGACGGGCGTGCGCCATGTGATGATCGGCGGGCGCTTCGTCTATCGCGATGGGCGACACACCATGCTGGACATGGCGAAGCTGGCCGACGAAGCGGAGGAGGCGCGCGCGCGCCTCGAAGCCGCGGCCGCCGGCGCCAAGGTGATTTTCGAGGCGCTGGAGCCGGTGGTGGCGAGCTTCTGTTCGGGGCTGGCGGCGCGGCCCTACCACCTCAGCCGCTACATGTGCGACGCGCCGAATTCGGGGCTCTGACGAGCGCGCCCTATTGCATCCGCAAGGGGCGGTAGCCTGTGAAGGTAAAGCCTTTTTCGGCCATGCAGCCGGTGCGCACCGCCTCGCGGCGGCTGTTGTTCAGGTCCACCTGCTCCCAGCGCTCGGGAATGTAGCGTTCCCGGAAGGTGCACCGCTCCTGGCCGCCCTCGCGGCGGCAGTTCCGCTCGCGTTCCACGCGCGCGGGCGCGGCGAGGCGGGTGACGATGTAAGGTGGAATGGCAGCAGCGGCCATGGCCCGGCATTGGGCATTCATGGCGTCGGCCTGGGCCTCGGTAGCGCCGGGGCGCTCCCACCGCTCGGTGCAGGCGGCAAGAAGAAGTGGCACAACAAGGCCGAGATACCGCATGAGTGACCCTGGTTCTTCACCGGCTCAATCTGCAGCCGAATCCTGCCTTTTTTGGGACGATGATTCATCGCTTCGGCGATCCCGCCGCAGCGGATCACGCGCTGCTTGGGCGGCGCGGGCGTGGAGAAGTCTCAGGCGGCCTTGCGGGCTGAGGCCATACATGACGGCACGGTAATTGCTGACCTCCTGGCTCAGACATCACCAGCCGGGGATTCCGCATGTTTCGCCGTTCGCTTTTGCCGCTTTTCGCAGCAACTGCCCTGCCTTTTTCCGCGCGGGCGCAAGCCTGGACGCCGGATCGTCCCATCCGCCTGATCGCCCCCTTCGCCGCCGGCGGTGCCGCGGACATCATCTCCCGCATCGCGGGCGAGGAGCTGTCGCCCATCCTCGGCCAGCAGGTGGTGGTGGAGAACCGCACGGGGGCGGGGGGCGCCATTGGCACGGAGTTCGTGGCCCGCGCGCGGCCCGACGGCACCACCCTGCTCACGGCCAGCCAGGCGACCCATGGGATCACGCCGGTCCTCACCCGCCTCAATTTCGACCCGGGGACCGACACCACGCCGATCGCGAATTTCGCGGGCGTGCCGGCTGTCCTGATCGTCAACAACGACCTGCCGGTGCGCAGCCTGCCGGAATTCCTGGCGCTGGTGCGCGCGCGGCCCGGGCAGCTCGCCTATGGCTCGGCCGGGATCGGCTCCTCCACGCACATGACGCTGGCCTTGCTCGCCCATAAGGCCGGGCTCGATCTCACCCATGTGCCCTATCGCGGTTCGGCGCTCGCCATGCCCGATCTCATCAGCGGGCGCCTCGCCGCGATGACGGACACCATCAGCAGCGCGCTGCCCTTCATCCGCGACGGGCGCGTCCGGGCCATCGCCGTTTCCACCACCGCGCGCCTGGCCGTGCTGCCGGACGTGCCCACCGTGGCCGAGACGCTGCCGGGCTATGAGGTGCTGAACTGGTACGGCATCTCGGGGCCGGGCGGGCTGCCGGCGCCCATCGTCACCACCATCCACGCCGCGGTGCAGACCATCCTCGCCCGCCCCGCCTTCCGCCAGCGCCTGGCAACCCAGGGGATGGAGCCACTGCCCATGAGCACGGCCGACTACGCGGCCTATATCGCGCGCGACCGCGCCCAGTGGGCCGAGTTGCAGCGCGCGACGGGGCTGCGGGCCGACTAACCGGCCACGCCCGAACCCAGCCGGGGGAAACTATTTTGGATTTGCAACGTTTTGCCCTAGCGAAACACTCGGACAAGACCCATATCCGATAACAACTCTTGGATTTAGCCCCATGGAACTTTCCAGCCGCGGCATCGCCCTTGCCACCGCCGCCCTCCAGGTCGCCGCCGCGAACCGTGCGGCGCGTCCCCTGCCCTTGACCGCAGCCCGGCCCGCCGCCTCCGCGCGCATGGATCGCCGCCGTGCGAGCATCCGCCGCGACAAGCCGAACGCCAAGGTCTGACACCTACAACAGCCCGCCCAGCACCTGGCCGCCCGCCTGCGGGCGGGGAACCCCGGTCGTTTCGGGAAAACTGATCGGCAGGCCGCGCGCAGTGCGGGCGGCCAACACGGCGAAGCACTGGGCTTCGAGTGCATCCCCGTTCCAGCCCGCGACTTCCACCGAGCGCACCGGCTCGCTCAGCGTCGCAGACAGGGCGCGCATCATCGCCGGGTTCCGCCGCCCTCCGCCCGCGACCAGCCATTGCATCGGCGGCTCCGGGAAATGCCGCGCGGCCGCGGCAACGCACACCGCACAAAACGCCACGAGCGTCGCTGCCCCGTCCTGTGGCGAGAGCAGATGCGCGCCCGCATCTCGCAGCGCCCGGTCGAAATCCAACCGGTCGAGCGATTTGGGCGGGCTCAGCGCCAGGTAGGGATGCGCCATCATCCGCCCCAGCACCGCACCATCCGCCTGGCCAGCCAGCGCCAGGTTGCCATCCTTGTCGTAATCGCGGCCGAGCGAGCGCTTCGCCCAGTCATCCAGCGGGCCATTGGCCGGCCCCGTGTCGAAGGCCAGCATCTGACCATCGGCGCCGAGCCAAGTCACGTTCGCGACCCCGCCGAGGTTCAGTACGGCCAGGGGCTTGGGCAGATTGTGGGCCAGCGCCGCATGCGCGATGGGCACGAGCGGCGCGCCCTGCCCGCCCGCCGCCACATCCGCGCTACGAAAATCGAAGGCGACCGAAAGCCCCGTGGCCTGCGCCAGGGCCCGCGCATCGCCGATCTGCCAGGTGTGGCCGCGCGCATTGCGAGAATCGCCCGGCCTGAGGGGACGGTGGAGGATGGTCTGCCCATGGAAGCCCGCCAGTTCCGCCTCCGGCAGCCCGGCCCGCGCCGCCTCCTGCTGCACGCGCAGCACGGCCGCCGCATGGCGTTCCGTCAGCCGCGCGGTGCAGTCGAGCAGGAAGGGATCCTCGGGCGAGATGGTGGGCGCCATTTCCAGCAGGCGCCTCAGGTCTCGCCGCAGCGCCGGGTCATAGGGCAGCGTCACCGTGGGGCCCAACTGGCCCACGCGCTCCCCATCCGTCTCCACCCAGGCCGCATCCACGCCATCGAGCGAGGTTCCGCTCATCAGGCCCACGATTCTCAACATGGGGCGAGTGTGCTACGGCGGGCCGCGAAACGCCAACCGGGTCCCTCAGCATGTCAGCCTCCGACTTCCTCTCGATCATCCACGAGCGCGGCTTCGTCCACCAGGTGACGGACGAGCCGGCCCTCGCCGCGCATTTCGCCAAGGGCCCCGTCACCGGCTATATCGGCTTCGACGCGACGGCCGACAGCCTGCATGTCGGCCACCTCGTGCAGATCATGCTGCTGCGGTGGATGGCGAAGACCGGCAACCGCCCCGTGGTCCTGATGGGCGGCGGCACGACCAAGATCGGCGACCCCTCAGGCCGCGACGAGACGCGGCAAATCCTGAGCGAGGAAGGCATCGAGGCCAACAAGGCCAGCATCCGCCGCGCCTTCACCAATTTCCTGACCTTCGGCGATGGTCCCGGCACCGCCATCATGCTCGACAATGACGAGTGGCTGGCGCCGCTGCGCTACATTCCCTTCCTGCGCGAAGTCGGCCGGCATTTCAGCGTGAACCGCATGCTGAGCATGGACAGCGTGAAGCTGCGCCTCGATCGCGACCAGCCGCTGACCTTCATCGAGTTCAACTACATGCTCCTGCAAAGCTACGACTTCGTGGAGCTGCGCCGCCGCCATGGCGTGACGCTGCAGATGGGCGGCAGCGATCAATGGGGCAACATCGTCATGGGTGCCGACCTCGTGCGCCGCATGGACCAGCAGGACGCCTTCGGCATCACCGCGCCGCTCATCACCACGGCCTCCGGCGCCAAGATGGGCAAGACGGCGGCCGGTGCCGTCTGGCTCAATGCGGACCGCGTCAGCCCCTATGACTACTGGCAGTTCTGGCGCAACGCCGAGGATGCCGATGTCGGCAAGTTCCTCGCCCTCTTCACCAACATGCCGATGGACGAGGTGCGGCGCCTGGGCGCGCTGCAGGGCGCCGAGGTGAACGAGGCCAAGAAGATCCTGGCGACCGAGGCCTGCGCCCTGCTGCACGGCCGCGCGGCCGCCGAAGCCGCGGCCGAGACGGCGCGCCTGGCCTTCGAGCAGGGTGCCGCGGCCGAAAGCCTGCCCACCATCACCCATGCCCTGCCGGCCGCGCTGGCGGATTTGATGGTCAGCGCGGGCCTCGCCGCCAGCAAGGGCGAGGCGCGGCGACTGGTCGCGCAAGCCGGCGTGCGGCTGAACGACGCGCCGGTGACGGACGCGGCGCTGGCCGTAACCGCGGCCGACCTGCGCGACGGCGCGGCCAAGCTCTCGGCCGGCAAGAAGAAGCACGTGCTGGTGCGGCCGGCCTGACGCTCGGCGCCTCAGGCCGGGCTTGCGGCGCGCAGCGCTGCCAGCGCCTCCTCGAAGGCGAAGGCATCCAGATGGCGGGCGATCTGGCCCGCGGCTGGGCCGAGCGCATCCTGCAGGGCGGCCTCATGCGCGCGGAACAACGTGAGTGCGGCGATGTCGCTCGCCGCCAGGAGTGCCGTCAGTTGCGCGAGCAGCCCAGCGGGCGCGGTGGCATCGGCCGCCCCGGTTGCGGCGCGCCCAGCCAGTGCTGCGGCCAGGCCTGACTTGAGCGTCGCAAGCTCCGCCGCCAGGACCGCCTTGCAGGGCTGGAGCCCCTCCGGCGCCGCGCCGGTGGCCAGCTCGGCCTCCAGCGCGCGCGCGGCGTCGCGCAACGCTGTCGCACCGATCGTCGCCGCCGCCCCCTTCAGCGAATGCGCCGCCCGCCGCGCCGCCACCGCATCGCCCGCCGCCAGGGCTGCATCCAGGGAAGCAAGGTCCGTGGTGCGGAGAAAAATCTCCAGCACGCGGCGATAGAGCTCGGGCTGGCCGTTGCTCGCCTCAAGGCCGGCGGTCGTGTCCAGTCCTGCCAGCGCTGGCAGGGGTGCTTCGGCTTCGCCATCCGCCGCAGCCTCGGCCGGGGCGCGATGCAGCCAGCGCGCCAGAGCGGCATGCAGCGCGGCCGGGTTCACGGGCTTCACCAGATGGTCATCCATGCCCGCTTCCAGGCAGGCCTTGCGGTCCTCCAGCAAGGCATTGGCCGTCATCGCGACGATTGGCGTGCGGCGATGCTGCGGCAGGGCACGGATCGCGCGCGTCGCGGCGCGGCCATCCATCACTGGCATCTGAACATCCATCAGGATCAGGTCATAGGCTTTGGCCTCGGCATGTCCCACCGCCTCGGCACCATCCCGCGCGACCTCGACCTCCAGGCCGACATCCTGCAGCAGCGCCGTCGCCACCGCCTCGTTCATCGGATTGTCCTCCACCAGCAGGACGCGGCGGCCCGGGAAGCCAGGCGTCGGGGGGACCACGGGCGCCGGCGCGGCGGGCGGGGCGGCGGCGAGCAGCGCAACGAAGCGCCCCGCCAGCAGCGGCTTGCCCAGCACCGCCGCATAGCCGGCCTGCGCCGCCGTGGCGGGTGAGAGCGATCCCGCCTCACCCGAGACCAGAAGGCACAGGGGCCGCGTGGTCAGCGCCAGCGCGGCCAACCGTCGTCCGAGTTCCAGCCCATCCATCCCCGGCATCAGCCAATCCACCAGCACCACCTCGAAGGGCGTGCCGGCCGCATCCGCCTCGCTCACCCGCGCCAGTGCCTCCGCCCCACCGCCCGCAATGGTGACGGAGAGGCCGAGCGCGCGCAGCGTGGCCGCCATGAGTTCCAGCGCCTCGGGGACGTCATCCACCACCAGCGCACGCCGCCCGGCCAGGCGCGCGGCATCGGACCAGGCGAGCGAGGGCGCGGGCAACTCGCCCATCGGCACCTCGACCCAGAAGACACTGCCCTCCCCCGGCGCGCTCTCGACGCCGACCTCTCCGCCCATCAGCCCGGCCAGGCGATGGCAGATGGACAGGCCGAGGCCGGTGCCGCCATGGCGCCGCGTCGTGGAGGCATCCGCCTGCTGGAAGGGCTGAAAGAGCTGCGCCTGCTGCGTGGGCGAAAGCCCGATGCCGGTATCCGCCACCTCGAAGCGCGCGACGATGCCCTGGGCCGTGCGCCGCGCCACATGGCCGCTGAGCACGATGTGGCCCGCCTCGGTGAACTTCACCGCATTGGAGACGTAGTTGAGCAGGATCTGGCTGAGGCGCAGCTCGTCGCCCAGCAGCACCGGCGGCAGCGCGTGCAGGTCCAGCAGCAGCTCAAGCCCCTTGGCCTCGGCCTTGTCGCGCACCAGGGCCCAGACCCGCTCCACGACGGCATCCACGCGGATCTCGCCCTGCTCCAGCTCGATCTTGCCGGCCTCAATCTTCGAGAGGTCCAGGATGTCGTTGATGATGTTCAGCAGATGATGCGCCGCGTCCGAGATGCGGCTGAGCTGCTCCTGCTGGCGGGGCTCATGCAGGCCGCGGCGCAGGAGATGCGCGAAGCCGATGATGGCGTTCATCGGCGTGCGGATCTCGTGGCTCATGTTGGAGAGGAACTCGCTCTTGGCGCGGCTCGCCGCCTCGGCCTCCGCCTTGGCGCGGCGCAGTTCCGCCTCGGCCAGCTTGCGCCCACCGATATCCTCGAAGGAAATCACGGCGCCCAGCACCGCCGCGCCGTGCCGGATGGGCGCCACCGAGCAGGAGACGGCGATCGGCGTGCCATCGGCGCGCCAGAAGACGTCCTCCTCGCTCGTGACCGGCTCGCTCCGCGCCAGCGCCCGATGGATCGCGCCTTCCTCGGCCGGATGGGGCGTGCCGTCGGCGCGCTGGGGCTGCATCAGCCGGTGCGCGTGCAGCCCGGTCAGTGCTGCGGGGTCGGCATGGCCCAGCAGCCGCGCCGCCGCCTGGTTGGCGAAGGTGATATGCCCATCCGGCCCCACGCCCACGATGCCGTTGGAGCTGCTCTCCAGCAGCAGGCGCTCCTCCTCCTCCTTGCGGGCCAGTGCGTCCATTGCCTCCGCGCGCGCCGAAATGTCGCGGCCGATCACCAGGAAGCCGTCGAAGGCGCCCGCGCCATCGCGCAGCATGGTGCGGGTGATGCTGTAGAGGCGGCGCTGCCCATCCGGGTGCGGCAGCGCGCTCTCGAAGCTGCAAACGGTCTCGCCGGCCGCGAGCTGCGCCTGCTCATCCATGGTGACCATGCGGGTCATCTCGGGCGGAAAGCACTCCTCCACGGTGCGGCCCAGCAGCTCCTCCGGCCGCGTCTTCCCCGCCAGCTCGACATAGGCACGGCTGCAGGCCTTGAGGCGCAGGTCCCGCCCCTTGAGCGCGATCAGGTCGGGCGAGCGGTCCAGCACGCGGAAGAAATCCTGGCCCAGCGTCTCGGTTGCCTGGCGGGCGGTCATCAGCTCGGCCGTACGCTCGGCCACCAGTTCCTGCAGATGGCTGCGGTGGCGTTCCAGCTCCGTCGCCATCTGGCGGATGGCGGTGATGTCCTCCTTCACGCCGACAAAGTGGCTGATGGCGCCGTCCGGACGGCGGACGGGCGCGATGATCGCGGCCTCGATGTAGCGGCTGCCGTCGCGGCGGCGGTTCACCAGCTCACCCCGCCAGGTTTCGCCACGCGGCAGCCGCTCCCACATCTCGGCGAAGGCGGCGGGCGGTGTCGCGCCCGACTGGAGGATGCGCGGGTTCCGGCCCAGCAGCTCGTCGCGCGGGTAGCCGGTGGTCTGCACATAGGCTTCGTTCACGTATTCGATGCTGCCATGGACGTCGGTGATGACGATGCCGGTCGGGCTCTGCTCCACCGCCCGCACCAGCGTCCGCAGCCGCTCCTCGCGGCGCTTCGGCTCGGTGATGTCCTCCCACATCGCCAGGAAGTATTCGCGGTCGCGCTGGTGGATCACCTGGATGTTGACCTGCACGTCCAGCACGGCGCCGCCCTTGTGGCGGTGCTGCGCCTCGAAGCGCGCGCCGCCCGTCTCGCGGATCCGGCGCATCGTCGCCTCAATGCCGCCGGGCGGCAGCACCGCCAGCGTGTCCGCCGGCGTCATCCGCCGGTACTCCTCGCGCGTGTAGCCCAGCAGCCGGCAGGAGGCGTCGTTCACCTCCACGAAGCGCAGCGTCTCCCCGTCCAGGATCTCGATGGCGAGCGGTGCCTCGTTCACCACGGCCGAGAAGAGGTTGCGGCTGTCGGCCTCGGCGATGGCCGAGCGGCGGCGCTCGATGGCCGCCCCCAGCCGCTCCGCCACGGCTTCGAGCAGCATGCGTTCCTCCGGCAGGAAGGGGGCGCCGGACCCGGGCGGAAGCGGAGCCCGGTAGCCGACGCTGACCTCGCCCGGCGCGCCATCCGCGCCCTGGAAGGCCGCGCTCAGCGTGCTGCCTTCCACGCGCAGCCCATGCAACGTTCCCCCCTGCTCGATCCGGCCCACCGCCAGCGCGGGATGGCGCATGGCGTCCGGCAGCCGTGCCGCCACCGCCTCCAGCATGGCGCCGATGCCCAGATCAGCCCGGTCGGTCAGGCGCATCGTGTCGTAGAGGCAGGAGAGTTCCTTCATGCGCTTGTCGAGCCCGGCCGTCGCCGTCTCGCGCGCGGCGAGGGCGTCGCGGAAGGCCAGCGCCGCCTGGGCGATGTCCCGCAGCAGGCCGCTGCGGCTGGCCGCAAGCGCCTCCACCTCCGGCATGCGGGCGGGCGCCGCCTCGGCACTCGCGAGCAGGCGCAGCGTCTCGGTCAGCCGCCGGAGGGAGCGCGTCAGGAGATACGCAAAGAGCAGCCAGAAGGTCAGGAAGCCCGCCAGGATGAGGGCGCGCAACCGCGTCAACCATTGCGCCAGCGCGGTGAGGGTTTGCGCCTCCGCCTCGGCCCGGTGCTGGATCTCGGCCGAGGCTCGGGTGAGCAGGCCGTTGGTTGCGCTGGCCAGTTCGGCGAAACGCGCCTCCGCCAGCAGGACGGAGCGGCCGGTCTCGGGCAGCGATCCGGTCGCGCGGTCGGTCGCGGCACGCAGGGCCTCCGTATACCCCGCGAGGCGCGACAGCAGCGGAACCGGCGCCCCCAGACCGATGGCAATGCGCTCCATCCGCCCGATCTGCTGGCCGAGCAAGGCGACCTCCTGCGCCAGCGCCGCATGCGCCTGCTCGGCCTCCCAGCCATTCATCCGGCCGGCGGCCGCCTGCTCGAGCATCAGGCTCATGCGGCGATGCAGGTCCACCAGCGCGCCATTGAAGCGCGCGATGAAGGCGAGCGCATCGAGCGCTTCGGCCTGCGCGGCGACGTGCGCCGCCTGGGAACGCTGCAGGCTGCGGTTGTAGAAGATGTTGGTCGCCGCCAGCGCCAATGCCGCCAGCGCCATGGGCAGGATGAAGATGAGCACGTAGTGCGGCAGGCGGGGCCAGCGCCCACTCATGAAAGCGGCCCCGGCAGCCTCACGCCGCACCCGGCGTATCGGGCATCCGCTGGGCGATGGCGACGAAGGCCTCGTGGCAGGCGAGGAAGGCGTCCACCACATCGGGGTCGAAGGTCGTGCCGCGGCCCGCGGTGATCAGGCGCGTGGTCTCGTCCACGTCCATGGCCGACTTGTAGATGCGCGGCGTGGCCAGCGCGTCAAAGACATCGGCCAGCGCCATGAGCCGCGCCGAGACCGGAATCGCCTCGCCGGCCAGGCCGTGGGGATAGCCCGAGCCGTCCCACCGCTCGTGATGCGCGAGCGCGATCTCCTGCGCGGTGCGCAGGAAGGCGAGCGCGCCCTCGGCCTGCTCGGCGGTCAGTTCGGTGGCCTCGGCCAGCGCCTGCTCCATGGCGGCGCCGATCGCCTGCGCGCCGATCGCAGAGTGGGTCTTCATGATGGCGAATTCCTCCGGCGTCAGCCGGCCGGGCTTGCGCAGGATGGCATCGGGGATACCGACCTTGCCGATGTCGTGCAGCGGCGCCGCATGCACCAGCATCTCCAGCTTCCGCCCGGCGAGGGCGGCGGCGAAGCGGGGATGGTGGGCCAGATGGCGCGCGAGGATGCCGACATAGGCCTGGGTGCGGATAATGTGCCGCCCCGTCTCCTCGTCCCGCGTTTCGCTCAGGCAGGCGAGCGCACGGATGCAGAGTTCCTGGATCAGCCGCGTCTCGGCCGTGCGTCGCTGGACTTCACTCTCCAGCCACTCGTTCTGCGCGGCAAGGTGGCGGCGGGCACGGGCCAGTTCCAGATGCGTGCGCACCCGCGCCAGCGCCACAGGCGGCGTGATGGGCTTGGTCAGGTAGTCCACGGCCCCCAGCGCCAGGCCGCGCTCCTCATCGGCCGCGTCATCGAGGGCGGTCACGAAGATGACCGGGATGTCCCGCGTGCCAGCGCCGGCGCGCAGGTGGTGCAGGACCTCATGACCATCCATTCCGGGCATCATCACGTCGAGCAGGATGAGGTCCGGCCGCGGCTCGCTCTGCGCCACCCGCAGCGCGCGTTCGCCCGAATTCGCGGCGCGCACCTGATAGTGCGGCTGCAGCAATTCGCCCAGCAGCAGCAGGTTCTGCGGCACGTCGTCCACGATCAGGACCGTGGGCGGCCCTGGGGCGTCGGCGGTCGGCGAGGGAAGCGGGATCATGGCCGCTGGAGATTCCTTGTGCGTCCGGCGCGTGGGGCGGGGACGTCCTGGAAACCTCCTCCCATGCCAGTCCACCAAGATACAGGCTTGGTTGTGGTTACTCGACAAAACTCCAATGATCTCAAAGGTATATTTATTTGTATTCGGCGTCATTCCGGCCCATCGTTACGCAAGCGGTCGGTGGAGTTGCGTTCATGTCCTGTATATGGCGGTTGGCCTGCATGGCGCTCCCTGGTGGCGCGCCGGTCCTTCCGCCTGAGCCCGGGACATGACCCTCGCGGCCGTCACTCCGCGTCGCCTGCTCGCCACGGCCGCGCTGCTCGGCATCGCGCAACCTGCGTGCGCGCGCCTGGCCTATCCCGCGCGTCCGGTCACCATCGTGGTTCCTTTCGCCGCGGGCGGCTCCACGCATTTCGTGGCGCATCTGCTGGGCCGCCGCCTCGGCGACAGTCTCGGCCAGCCCTTCGCCACCGAGGTGCTGACGGGCGAGAGTGGGCTCGCCGCCATGGCGGATGTGGCGCGGGCCGCGCCCGATGGACATCGCCTGGTGCTGAGCCCCAACAGCACCTTCGCCATGGCCGTGCAGGAATTGGCCACGGGTCTGGTCATCGAGCGGGACTTCGCACCGGTCTGCGTCGTCGCCAGCACACCCCTGGTGCTCTGCGTGCGCGCGGATTCCAGCTTCCGGACCGTGGACGACCTGGTGGGCGCCGCGCGCCTGGCGCCGGAGCGGCTGCGCTATGGTTCGGCTGGCATCGGCGTGACGAACCACATGGCGGTCGAGCGTTTCGCCAAGGGCTGGGGCATCCGCTTCCAGCAGATGACCTTCCACGGCGGTGCGCCCGTCATGCACGCGCTGCTGCAGGACCAGGTGCAATTCGCCTTCCTCGACCTCGTCACCGCCATCCCGCGGATTGGGGGTGGGGGGCTGCGGCCGCTGGCCGTCTCCTCGGCGCAGCGGGTCTCGCCCTTGCGCGAGGTCCCGACCATCGCGGAAAGCGGCCTCGCCGGTTTCGCCGTCAATACGGATTTCGCCCTGTTTGCCCCGGCGGGAACGGCAGAGTTCATCCTCGACCGCCTGTGTCGCACGACCATGGCGGGGATGCGGGCGCAGGCCACCCGCCAGATGCTGGCCCCTTTCGCCATCGAGCCCGGCACGGTCCCGCGCGAGGGCTTCTCCGACTACCTGAAGCGGCAGGACCAGGGCTGGCTGGCCGCCGTACGGCAGCGCGAGCGCTTCACGCCATGAGCAGGCCGCCAGCGTTTGCGGCTGCGCGAATGCATGAAATAGGATAGCCTTGGCAGATTGTTCCATGCCCATTGTCCCGTCGCCATCCCGACGAAGAGCGCTCCAGGATCTCTCAGTGATCATCACCATCCTTCCCACGCCTGCCCCGCGGGATTCCGGCAGACCCATGGCCGCGCCAGCCTGGCGCGGCGCGGCATCGCCTGCGGCGGACGGGGCGTGAGCCACGGCGGTTGAGCGGCGCTTCGATGGACCGCGCCCGCCTGCAGGCCGTCGCCCAGGATCTCGGCCGGATGGACGAGCTCGGCTTCGCCGCGCTGGCGCTGGATGCCGCACACCGGACCATCCGCTGGAACGAAGAGTTCCTGGACCTCTTCCCCGAGCATGCCGGCTGCATCAGCCCGGGTGAGCCTTATGAGGAGAACCTCCGCCGGTTTTACCGCGGCCGCCTCGACGCCGCCGAGATGTCGCAGATCGAACGCTATGTCGCGGATGGCGTGGAGCGCCATCGCCGCCAGGTGGCGCCCTTCGAGTTCCTGCACCGCAACCAGTGGCTCCGCGTTGAGGTGCTGCCCCTGCCCGGCGACGCGCGGCTGCGCATCTGGACCCGCGCGGCCGCCGCCCGCGACGGCGAAGCCCTGGCCAGCCTGATGGCCGCGAGCGGCAAGCGCGCCGCGGAGGAGGCGCTGAACCAGACCGCCGACGGGCTGATGGTGCATGACGCGGCCGGGCGCATCGTGATGGCCAACCAGCCCTTCGCGGAGCTCTACGGGCTCGCCGTGCCGGATGAGGCGATCGGCCGCCGCTTCTCCGAGGTGCTGGAACGCGCCTGGGCCGGCGCCGGCGACGCGCGGGAGGCGCTGCTGCGCTGGATCGAGCATTCGCGCTTCACCGGCGCGCCCTTCGAGCTGCCGCTGCCGGGCGACCGATGGGTCCGCGTGCGGGAGCGCCGCACGCATGACGGCTGCTGGATCGGCACGCATGTCGACGTCACCGACCTCTTTCGCATGCAGCAGAGCCTCGCGGAGGCAAGGCATCGGGCGGAGGAGCTGGCAAAGATGCTCAGCGCCGAAATCCAGGAGCGCAAGCGGGCCGAGGCCCAGATGGTGCAGACCGCGCGCCTCATCGCGCTCGGCCAGATGGCGACGGGCCTCGCGCATGAGCTGAACCAGCCGCTCGCCGTCATGGCGCTGGCGGCGGACAACGCCATCATCGAGCTTGAGCAGGATGGCGCCGCCGCCATCCCCGCGGCACTCGAGCGGTTGGAGAGCATCGCCGCCAGCGCGATCCGCGCGCGCGGCGTGGTGGACCACCTGCGCCTGTTCGGCCGCGCCGATGAGGAGCCCGCGGCGGCGGAGCCGGTCGCCATCGCGCAGGTGGTGAAGGACGCGCTGCTGCTGGCCGAGGCTGCGATGCGCTCGGCCGGCATCCGGCTGGCCGTGACGCTCCCCGACGCGCCGGTGCGGGTCATGGGCAAGACCATCCCGCTGGAGCAGGTGCTGCTGAACCTGCTGCTGAACGCGCGGGACGCCGTGCTGGCCAGCGGCACGCCGGCCGGTGCCATCCGCCTCGCCATCACCCGTGCGGAGGGCCAGGTGGCGCTGACCGTCGCCGACAATGGCGGTGGCTTCTCGGCCGCGGCCCTGACACGCGCGCTGGAGCCCTTCTTCACGACGAAGGAGGCGGGCCAGGGCACCGGCCTCGGGCTCTCGCTGGCCTATTCCACCATTCGCGCTATGGGCGGGACAATGACGCTCGGCAATGCGGAGGGTGGTGCCGTGGTGCGCATCACCCTGCCGGAGCTGCCCTGAGGCCCGCGCGCGGCTACCGCCCGCCGGCGAAGAAGCAGGGGCTGCGGCGCGCATACTCCCGCAGCGCCGGCGGAATGGGCGCCGTGTGGTCCGGCGCCGAGAGCCGGGCGCGGCCCGAACCCGACCACTGCGCCGGCTGCACATCGGGATCGGCAAAGCTGCCGCTGACGCGCACGGGGATGTCGAGCGCGAAATTGCCCGTGGTCTGCCGGTGGCTGCCGATCACGAGGTCGAGCCGGTTGCGGTTGAGGTCGAAGGTCGCGAGGCCGCTGATCATCCCCTGGGCCGAGCGCAGGCGCAGGGGCGCCAGCTCGCCCACGCCGCCCCGCATGTCGAGCACGCCGATGGCGCAGGAAAGGCGCGTGCGGCCGCGCGCCGTGCGGAACAAGGCGCGGATGTCGGTCGAGGCCATCTCGATCACCTCACGCGCGATCGAACCGCCCGACATGAGCAGCACGGCCGAGACATGGGCATCGCGCGCCGCAGCGTTCAGGCTGCGGCCATGGGCGGCGATGGCAAGGCGGCCTTCGACGCGGCCCGCGAGCGGCAATTCGCGCAGGCCGAGCGCGCGGCGAAGCGGCTCGAGATCGGCCTCACCCATCGTGACATCCGCGGTGATGCGCAAATCCGCCTCATCCGCCTCCAGCTGGCCGCTTGCGCTGATGCGCGCGCCGAAGGCCTGCATGGCGAGGGTCGGGATGCGCACCTGGCCCGGCACGAGCGAGGCGACCAGCCGCGCGTCACGCGCCTCGAGCCCGCCATAGGTGAAGGCCTCGGCGGAAAGCCGCGCCTCGATCAGCGGATCGGGCGCGGTGAAGACGGCGAGCGGCAGGTCGGCCGCGCCGTCGGCCTCATGCCCGCCCGCGCGCAAGACCCGGTTGAGGTCGAGCCGGGTGAGTGCCAGGTCGAGGGTGATGGCGTCGGGCTCGCCGCGCGCGCCTTCCGTCAGTTGCAGCAGGCGACCGGTGAAGGGCGCGCCGTCCAGCGTGCCCATGGGCATGCTGATGCGCCACACATCACCCTGCCGGTCGAAGGTGCCGGCGAGTTCAAGGGCGATGCGCGGCACGCCCTGGCTGGGCGCGCCGCCCAGCGCCAGCAGCGCATCCGGATTGGCGGCGCGCAGCTCGATCTGGCCCTGCACGCCGTCGAAATTCAGCGGATCGCGCGCGGAGCCGAGCAGCGCGAGCGTCGTCTCGCCCGCCGTCGCGGCCAGGTCGAGGCTGAAGGGCGCGCCGCCGTCGCGGAAGCTCGCGATGCTGTCGAGCGGGCCTTCCAGGGTGAGCGCCACATCATTGTAGCTGCCGGTGGCACTGAGCAGGACGGGGGCGTGCAGCCCCTCCGAGGTCAGGCTCGCCGTCTCAATCCGGGTGGGCAGCGTGAGGCCGCCGGTGGTGCGGACCAGGATCTCGCTGCCGGTGATGCGGATGGCCTGGAAGAGCGGCATCCAGCCGCGGCCGGCGGCGCTGGGTGCCGCGGTGGTGGGCGCTGCGGCGGGATCGGCCGGGCCGAAATGCCAGTTCGCCACCCGCCCGGCATTGCGCTCCAGCAGGACCGAAAGCCCGGCCACCTCGGCCGAGGGCAGCACCACCTGGCCGCCCAGCAGCGCCATCAGGTCGAGCCCGGCATTGAGGCGATCCAGCCGCAGCATCTCCGCCCGGGTGCCGCCCTCGATATTGGCGATGGTGACGCCGCTGAGCGTGACGTCCAGGCGCTGGCCCGGGGTGATGCGGAGGCTCTCGATGGTGACGGGGCGGCCCAGCCTTGCGCTCGCCTGTTCGGCGGCCAGATCGGCCAGTTCGAGCCGGGGCAGCACGAACCATACGGCAACGGGCAGGCCCGCCAGCAGGAGCATGATGCCTGCCAGGGTGAAGAGCGCCCGGCGCAGCCAGCGGATCCGGGGCGGCGCCTTGGGTTGCTCCGCGGGCGGGACATCGGGCTTGGTCTCGGCTGTGCTCATGCGGCGCAGCATAGCGGCAAACCGCCCCGGGCGGGATGCCACCCGGGCCGTGATCCGGCAGAGTGCCTGCACAGCATAGCGAGGGCCCGATGAGCATCGAATTCTTCCACCCACCCGCCCCGGGCGAGGCCCGCCCCTTCACCCGCGCGGTGCGGGCGGGCGGCCTGGTCTATGTCTCCGGCCATTCGGCGCCGCACGACCCCGCGCGCGGCATCCAGCGCGGCGCAACCCCGGCGGAGGAAGTGCGCAACGCGCTGACCTTCATCGCCGGCCTGCTGGAGGAGGCGGGCAGCAGCCTGGACCGCGTGGTGCAGGTGACGATGCTCATCACCGACCGCGCCGATTACGCCGCCCTGAACGCCGAATATGTGAAGCATTTCCCGCAGGGGCTGCCAGCGCGCCACACCGTCCTGTTTGGCGTGCCCACCGAGGCGCGGGTCGGCTTTTCCTGCGTGGCACTCGCCGGATGAATCTGCGCTACGGCATGGAGATCCGTGCCGCGACACCCACCGAGGCGCCGGGGCTTGCGACGCTCCTGGCCGAGGCGGGGCTGGTGGTGGAGCCGCGCGCCTTGGCCGAGCGGCTGGCAGCGCTGCGCCTGGGCCCGGCCACCGCGCTGGTCGCGCTGCAATGGGGCCCGCCCAGCGGCGTCGTGCTGCTGCACTGGCACCCGACGCTGACGGCGGGGCCGGAGGCACGGATCAGCCTTCTGCTGGTGGCGGCGGAGCAGCGGCGCCAGGGCATCGGGCGGCTGCTGCTGAAGGCGGCGGCGCAGGCGGCGCGCGTCGCGGGCTGTGACCGGCTGGAGATCGCGGCGGGCGCGGAGGCGGCCGATCTCCAGGCCTTCTGCCGCGCCACCGGCTTCGCCGAAGCCGGGGCGCGCTTCACACGCTCGCTGCGCAAGCAGGGCAATGGCTGAGCCGCCGGCCGCGCTCAGGGCCGGATGCGGCCGAGCACCAGAAGGTCATCACCCTGGCGTTGCAGGACGACGCCCTCGCCCGAGGCCGGGACGATGCGCGTCAGGCCGGTGATGTTCACCTGGTGCGTGCTGACGAAGAGCGTGCCCGGACCCGTCCAGGCCAGCAGCAGCGCGCGCGCAGCGGCGGTCTGGGCTGGGCCGGTGCTGCGATCGGCGAAGAAGGAGTTGAAGATCGGCTCGGCCTCCGCGCGGCCGGGGAAGGCGAGTTCCGCCGTCTCCCGTGTGCGGCACCATTCCGAGGTGAGGACGGTGCCGACCGTCACCCCCTGCCCCCTGAGCGCTTCACCCATCCGCACCGCCTGGGCACGGCCCACCGCGTCGAGATTGCGCTGCGTGCTGCAATCGCCAAGGCGCATGCCGGCGGGGTCGCCCCCGCCCGGGGCATTGGCGTGGCGGAACAGCACGATGGCCCCGGTCCGCAACGCCGCCCAGGCGGCGGCCTCGCTCGCCGGAGCCGGTGCAGCGGGCAGCAGGAACGCGAGGGCGAGGCAGAGCAGGCGGGCGCGGCGCGGAAGGATCATGGCGCCCCGGAACTGTGCTTCCTTCCCGCCGGCGCAAGGGGCCAGCTACTCCGCGTAGGCGCTGAGCAACGGGTCCAGCGCGAACTCCGTCGCGAGGTAGTCCAGCATGGCGCGCAGCTTGGGTGCGACAAAGCGCCGCGTCGGATAGACCGCATGGATCGGATGCGGCGCCGGCTCGTAGTCTGGCAGCAGGCGGGTGAGACGCCCGGTCTCGATCTCCCGCTCCGCGAAATGCCAGGCCGGCACCATGCCGATGCCGAGGCCACTCAGGATCGCCGCCCGCACGCCCTCGGTGTTGTTGACCTGAAGCCGGCCCTGGACCGGGACTGAGATGGGGCCGTCCCGCCCGGTAAAGGGCCAGTTCGCGCCTGCCGCGAGGCGCGTGTAGAGGATGCAACTGTGCTGCCGCAGCTCCTCGGGCGTGCGCGGCGTGCCATGCCGCTCCAGATAGCCGGGCGTCGCCACCAGCACCCGGCGGGAGGTGCCGATCCGCCGCGCCACCAGGCCCGGGTCGGTCAGCGCGCCGACGCGGATGGAGAGGTCAATGCGTTGCTCCACCAAATCGGTGAAGTCGTCCCCCATAACGAGGTCCACCGCCACATCCGGGTAGCGTTCCAGGAAGCGCGGCAGGCGCGGCAGGATATGCAGACGGCCCAGTACGGCGGCGCAGGCGAGGCGCAGCGTGCCGGTGGGCTTGCCCTTGCGGCGGCCCACGGCGGTCTCCGCCTCGGCCACGGCTTCAAGAGCGAGCTGCGCCTGGGCGTAGAAGGCGCGACCGTCCTCGGTCAGCGTCAGCGCGCGGGTTGTCCGTTGCAGCAGTAGGCAGCCGAGATGCTCCTCCAGCGCCGCGATCTGCCGCGAGATGGTGGGCTGGGAGGTGTTCTGCTCCTGGGCCACGGCCGTGAAGGAGCCAGCCTCCACCACGCGGATGAAGCTGCGGAAGAGCGGGATCAGGTCGGCCATTCATCCACCCTGCGTATGGATCATATGGGATCAAACCGCGTTCTGCGCTCCATGTGAATGGCGCATTCCTCTCTCCAGGCGGCACACCCCGCCGCATCCCGAAGGAGAGACCATCATGACCAAGTTCACCGTCCACACCGAAGCCACCGCCCCCGAAGCCGCCAAGGCCCGCCTCGCCGAGGTGAAGAAGGCCTGGGGCTTCATCCCCACGTTGCATGGTACGCTGGCGGAAAGCCCGATCGCGCTCGACGCCTATGACACGCTGTTCGGCCTGGTCGCGAAGTCGAGCTTCACGCCGGCCCAGCAGCAGGCCGCCTACCTCGCCATCAACGTGCTGAACGAGTGCGAATACTGCACCGCCGGCCACACCTACCTCGCCCGCGCCGCCAAGCTGGACGAGGCCGCCATCCAGGCGCTGCGCAACAGGCAGCCCATCGGGGATGCGCGCTTGCAGGCGCTGCGCAGCTTCGCCGAAGACGTGGTGCGCGAGCGCGGCTTCGTGGGCGATGCGGCGGTGGAGGCCTTCCTCGCCGCCGGCTTCACGCGGGAAAATGTGCTGGAGGTGGTGACCATCGTCGCGACCAAGACGATCAGCAACTACGTCAATCACATCACGCACACGCCGAAGGAGAGCTTCATGGCCGATCCTTCGCTGGCCTGGACCGCGCCCCGCAACCGCGCCCGCGCCGCCTGAACGCCGCGCAGCAAGGAGCCAGCGCCATGATGCTTCAGACCGACCTCTCCCAGTTCCGCAGCGCCTGGGAAGCCCGCGTGGGCGAGCAGATCGCCCGCCTGATCGGCGACGACATCGAGGACCTCCGCATGAGCGGGATCCTGGACCGCGCGGCCCAGGCGGGTGACGCCTTCCCCGCCGCGCCGCTGCTGCGCGACGCGCAGGACCGGCCCTTCGACCTCGCGGCGCTGATCGCCGAGAAGCCGGTGGTGCTGACCTTCTATCGCGGTGGCTGGTGCCCTTACTGCAACCTCGAGCTCCGCGCCTACCAGGCACGGCTCGCTGAGATCGAGGCGATGGGGGCGGCGCTCGTCGCCGTCTCGCCGGAGCGGCCGGATCATTCGCTGAGCACGGCCGAGAAGAATGACCTGCGCTTCGCCGTGCTCTCCGATGTCGGAGGCGACCTCGCCTCGGCACTCGGCATCCGCTTCGCGCTGTCCGAAGCGGTGCGGCCCTTCTACGAGAAGGCAGGCCATGCCCTGCCCAACCGCAATGGCGATGGCAGCTGGGCGCTGCCCATGCCGGCCAGCTTCGTCATCGCCCGCGGCGGCCGCATCGCGCTGGCCGCGATCGAGCCCGATTATCGCAAGCGGCTGGAGCCGCGCGCAGCGCTGGATGCGCTGCACGCCCTGGCGGAGGTGGTGTGATGTCGGCCGTCCTTCCCGTGCCGGCGCCGGTGCCGGCCTTGAGCCCCCTCGCGCGGGGCATGCTCTACGGCATGGCCGCCGTGGTGATCTGGGGCAGCTACCTTGCCATGGCGCGGGCCGGCGTGGTGGGCGGCATAACCGCCGCCGATTTCACGCTGATCCGCTACGGCACGGCGGGGCTGGTGATGTTGCCCTGGCTGATCCGGAACCAGCCGCAGACCATGGCCGGCATGGGCTGGGGGCGTGCGGCGGCGCTGACGCTGACGGCCGGGCCGCTCTTCATCCTGCTGGGCGTGGGCGGCTATGGCTTCGCGCCGCTCGCCCATGGGGCCGACGCGCAACCTGCGGCCGTCGTGGTCTTCACCACCCTGCTGGCGGCCTGGCTGCTGAAGGACCGGCCCAATCGCACGCGGCTGATGGGATTGGGTGTGGTGCTGCTGGGCATCGGCGTGATAGCGGGGCCCGGGCTGTTCTCCGGCACGGCGATGACGCCGATTGGCGATGCCATGTTTCTTGGCGCGGGCCTGCTCTGGGCCAGCTTCACCATCCTGGCGCGGCGCTGGGGGATCAGGGCGATCCCGGCCACGGCGGCGGTCTCGGTGCTTTCCGCGCTGATCGTGGTGCCGAACTATGCCGCCACCATCGGCTTCCCGCACCTGCTCTCCATCCCGGCCTCGGTGCTGCTGCCGCAGATCCTGGTGCAGGGGCTGCTCTCGGGCGTGGTGGCGGTGATCTGCTTCACCCGGGCGGCGGAAAACCTGGGGGCGGCGCGGGCCGCGCTGTTTCCGGCGCTGGTCCCGGCCTCCGCCATTCTGATGGGCATTCCCATCGCCGGGGAATGGCCGACCCTGCCGCAATTGGTGGGGCTGGGCCTGGTCTCGCTCGGGTTGCTCGTCGCGATGGGGGTGCTGCGCCGGTCCTGAGCGCAACCCTGGCGCGCAACGGCCAGGGATGCGAAGCTTGTGGCCAGGGAGAATGCATCCATGGCCGAAGCCAGCCTCATCATCCGCGGCGGAACACTCGTGGACGGCACGGGGGCAACGCCGTTTGAAGCGGACCTCGTGGTGTCTGAGGGCCGCATCGCCGCCATCGGCCGCAACCTCTCCGTCCCGCGCGGCACGCCCGAGATTGACGCGCGCGGGCATCTGGTGACGCCGGGCTTCGTGGACATCCACACGCATTACGACGCCCAGGCCACCTGGACTTCGGAGATCCTATCCTCCTCGCTGCATGGGGTGACGACGGCGCTGCTCGGCAATTGCGGCGTGGGCTTCGCGCCCTGCCGTCCCGAAAGCCGGGACATGCTGGTGAAGCTGATGGAGGGCGTGGAGGACCTGCCCGAGGTCGTGCTCACCGAGGGCCTGCCCTGGAACTGGGAGACCTTCCCCGAGTATCTGAACGCCCTCGAATCCCGCCCCTACGACATGGACATCGCGACCCAGGTGCCGCATGCGGCGCTGCGCGTGCACGTCATGGGCCGCCGCGGCTTCGAGCGCGAACCCGCCACCGCCGAGGACCGCGCCGAGATGGCGCGGCTGGCGCGGGAGGGGATCGCGGTGGGCGCGCTCGGCTTCTCCACCTCGCGCGCCATCGCGCACAAGACACTGGCGGGCGAGCCCACGCCCACGCTCGGCGCCGCCGAAATCGAGCTGGCCGAGATCGCGGCCGGGCTGGGCGGCGGCTGGATGCAGCTCATCTCCGATTTCGACGACCCGGCGGAGGAGGAATGGGAGCGGCTGATGCGCATCGCCCGCATCGCCAAGCGACCGATGACCTTCTCGCTGTTGCAGCGTGAATCGCGCCCGGATTTCTGGCGCTGGATCCTGGAGCAGGTCAGTGCCGCCAATGCCGAGGGCATCCAGGTGACGGGCCAGGTGATGGGCCGGCCCGTGGGCCTCATGTTCGGCTGGGAGCTCTCGCAGCACCCCTTCCTGACGCGCGCCGGCTTCCGCGAGGTGGCGCATCTTCCCATCAACGCGCGCGTGGCCGCCCTGCGTGATCCGGAGCGCCGCGCCCGCATCCTGGCCGAGCCCACGGAGCCAGCGCTGCAAGCACGCCTGAACAACTACGCCCGCATCTACAAGCTGACGCCCGATTATGAACCGCCGCCCGAAGCGAGCGTGCTTGAACAGGCGAAGCGCCTGGGCCGTGACCCGGAGGACCTCTGCTACGACTGGATGCTCGAGGAAGACGGCCGCGCCATCCTCAACCGCCCCTTGTTGAACTACGCCGATGGCAATCTGGACGCGATCCGCGAGATGGTGACGCATCCGCACACGCTGATGGGCCTGGGCGATGGCGGGGCGCATGTGGGCTATATCTGCGATGCCTCGGCGCCCACGCATATGCTGACCCATTGGGCGCGGGACCGCGCGCGGGGCGGAAGACTGCCCGTGGAATTCGTCGTGAAGCGCCTGGCTGCCGACAATGCCAGGGCGCTTGGGCTGCGGGATCGCGGCACTCTGGCCGTGGGGCTGCGCGCCGATATCAATGTGGTGGATTTCGACAAGCTCGCCATCGAACGCCCCAACATGCGCTACGACCTGCCGGCCGGCGGCAAGCGCCTGGTGCAGGGCGCGCGCGGCTACCGCGCCACCCTCTGCGCGGGTGAGATCGTGCATGAACACGGAACGGCCACGGGGGCCCTGCCCGGCCGGCTCATTCGCGGAGGAAAAGCCTGATGTTCGACATCGTCATTCGCGGCGGCACCATTCTCGATGGCACCGGCGCGCCGGGCTTCATCGGCGACGTCGCCATCCGGGGCGGCCAGATCGTCCAGGTGGGTGAAGTCACCGGCCATGGTGCCGAGGAAATGGACGCGACCGGCCTGCTGGTCACGCCCGGCTTTGTGGACATCCACACGCATTATGACGGGCAGGCGGTGTGGGACAGCCACCTCGCCCCTTCCGCCTGGCATGGCGTGACCACGGCCCTCATGGGCAATTGCGGCGTGGGCTTCGCCCCCTGCCGCGCCGAGGATCGCGACACGCTGATCGCGCTGATGGAGGGCGTCGAGGACATTCCGGGCCCCGTGCTGCATGAGGGGCTGAACTGGTCCTGGGAATCCTTCCCCGAATATCTGAACGCGCTGGAGGGCAAGGCGCGCGACATTGATATCGGCGCCCTCCTGCCGCATGGCGCGCTGCGCGTGCATGTGATGGGCGAGCGCGCGCTGAGCCTCGAAAACGCCACAGCCGAGGAAATTGATCGCATGCGTGCGCTCACGGCCGAGGCCGCCGCCGCCGGCGCCTTCGGGGCCAGCACCAGTCGCACCATCAGCCACAAGACCCTCGCCGGCGACCCGACGCCGACGCTGAAGGCACAGGAGGATGAGCTGATCGGCATCGCCGCCGGCCTGACCGAGGGCGGCGGCGGCTTGCTGGAAATGGTCTCTGACTGGAACACGCCGGACCCCAGCACCGAATTCGCCATGGTGCGCCGCGTGGCGGTGGCTTCCGGCCGGCCTATCGTCTTCTCGCTGACCGCACGGCATGACCGCACCGAGGCCTGGAAGGAACTTCTGGCCCTCTCCGATGACGCGGCCGAGAACGGCCTGGACATCCGCCCTGTCTTCCCGCCGCGCCCCATCGGCATCCTGCTCGGGCTGGTGGGCTCGCAAAACCCCTTCTCCGGCTGCCCCTCCTACAAGGAGGTGGCGCATCTGCCGCCGGCCCAACGTGCCGCCGCGATGCGCGAACCCCAGCTGCGCGCCCGCATCCTCAGCGAGGACCGGGTGGCGGGCTCCAACTTCCCGCTCATTACGCGGCTGCATTGGGCGCGCATGTTCCCCTTCGGCGCACCGCCCGACTATGCCCCGCCGCGCGAGAAGAGCCTGGAGGCCCGGGCCGAGCGCGAAGGCCGCCGCCCGGAAGAGGTCGCCTATGACCTGCTGGCCGAGGGCGAGGGCACGAACTTCATCTTCGCGCCGCTGACGAACTTCGCCGACTACACGCTGGACGCTTCCGCGGAGTGCATGCGGCACCGCAACGCCATCATCGGCCTCTCCGATGGCGGCGCGCATGTCGGCTTCATCTCCGATGGCAGCTTCCCCACCTTCGTGCTGATGCATTGGGGCCAGCGGGGCTTCCCCATGGAAGAGCTGATCCGCCGCCAGACCAGCGACACGGCCCGCGCCATGGGCCTGACGGATCGCGGCGTTCTGGCGCCGGGCATGCTGGCCGATGTGAACCTGATCGCGGAGAAGGAACTGGGCCTGTTGCCGCCGCGCATGGTGCATGACCTGCCGGCGGGCGGGCGCCGGCTGTTGCAGGCGCCGTCCGGCTACCGCGCCACCATCAAGCGCGGCGTCGTCACCTATCGCAATGGTGTCGCGACGGGCGCGCTCCCCGGCAAGCTGCTGCGTCGGGGGGCGTGAGCATGTTGCGCGCCCTCGCCCTGGTCCTCACGCTGCTGGCTGGGCCTGCCCTGGCGCAGAACCGCCCCATCACCCTCATCGTTCCCTTCGCCGCGGGTGGCGCCACCGATGCCATCGCCCGGATGGTGGGCGAGCATATGGGCCGCACGCTGGGCCAGGTGGTGGTTGTGGAGAATGTCGCGGGCGCGGGTGGCTCCATCGGCTCGGAGCGCGTGGCGAATTCGGCACCGGATGGGCAGACTATCCTCATCAACCAGCTGGCCCTTCTGGCCGCCCCGGGCCTGATCCCGAACCTGCGCTTCGACACGCGCACGGCCTTCGCGCCGGTCGGGCTGGTGAACACCGGCCCCACCGTGCTCTCGGCGCGGCGCGCGCTAGAGCAGCCTCTCGCCTGGCTGCGCGCCCAGGGCGAGCGGGCCAATATCGGCCATGGCGGCCTCGGCACCAGCGGGCATCTCTGCGTGCTGCAACTGGCGCACGCGCTCGCCATCCAGCCGACGCTGGTGACCTATCGCGGCGGCGGCCCCGCCATGAATGACTTGGTGGCCGGCAGCATCGACCTGCTGTGTGATCAATCCACCAACGCCATCCCGCAGCTCACGGCCGGCACCATCCAGGGGGTGCTGGTCACATCGCCTTCCCGGCTGGCACCCATCCCCGACGTTCCGACCTCGGCCGAGGCCGGCGTGCCGGGGGTGAACCTGCATGTCTGGCATGGACTCTATGTGGCGCGTGGGACGCCGCCCGCCACCGTTCAGCGCCTGAACGGCGCCCTGCGCGCGGCGGTGAGTGACCCGGCCATTGTCGCGCGCTTCGCGCAGCTCGGCACCACGCCCTTCCCGCCGGCTGACCAGACGCCCGAGCGCCACGCCGACATCTTCGCCGCCGAGCTGGAGCGGATCACGAAGCTGCTGGCCGAGGCCGGCGTGAAGCCTTAGGCCGCCGGGGCCTTCAGCGCCGCGATCTCCGCCTCCAGGGCCGCCACGCGCAGTTCCAGCGCCTCGGCATGGGCGCGGGCGCGGCGGGCCACTTCCATGGCGGCGTCGAGGTCCTCGGCGCGGGCGAGTTCCAGCTTGCGCACCATCGCCTCGGCCTGGGCGCGGGCCATGGCTTCCATCTCGGCGCGCAGCCCCGCGAAGACGGAAAAGGCGCCCCCGGCCATCCCGGCCAGGTCATCCAGCCGTTGCCGACCATCCTTGCGCATCGAAACCCCTCCTTGCTGCGGCATGGCAGGCGTTCTAACCCGCATCCATGATCCTCGTCACCGGCGGCGCCGGCTTCATCGGTTCGAACCTTGTCGCAGCTCTCACCGCCCGTGGCGAGGAGGTGGTGGTGCTGGATTGGCTCGGCAAGGAGGAGAAGTGGCGCAACCTGGAGGGGGCGGTGCTGGCCGGCCTGTTGCCGCCGCCTGAGCTCGACGCGGCGCTGGCGATGCGCCCGCGCGCCGTGGTGCATCTGGGCGCGATCAGCGCCACCACCGAGACGGATGGGGATCTGGTCGCCGCCTCGAACCTCACCCTCTCGCTCAAGCTCTGGGACTGGTGCGCGGCCCATGGCGTGCCCTTCATCTACGCCTCCTCGGCCGCCACCTATGGCGATGGCGACCAGGGCTTCGAGGATGGCGAGACGCCGGAGGAGTTGGCCCGCCTGAAGCCGCTCAACCTCTATGGCTGGTCGAAGCATGCCTTTGACCGCCGCGTGGCGCAGATGCTCGCCCTCGGCCGCACGAAGCCGCCGCAATGGGCGGGGCTCAAGTTCTTCAACGTCTATGGCCCGCGCGAAGGCCATAAGGGACGCATGGCGAGCGTGGCACTCCACAAGTATCGCGAGGTCCTGACCGGCGCGCCCGCCCGCCTCTTCGCCTCGGACCGCGCGGGCATCGCGGATGGCATGCAGTCGCGCGACTTCGTGAATGTGGGCGATTGCGTGCGGGTGATGCTCTGGCTGCTGGACAATCCCGGCGTCTCCGGCCTGTTCAATTGCGGCAGCGGCCAGGCGCGCAGCTTCCTCGACCTGACGCGCGCCGTCTTCGCGGCACTGGGCCTGCCCGAACGCATCGCGTTCATGCCCATGCCGGCGGATCTCGCCGGCAAGTACCAGTACTTCACCGAGGCGCCGATGGCGAAGCTGCGCCAGGCCGGCTATCCGCACCCGCCCACGCCCTTGGAGCAAGGCGTGGCGGATTACGTGGCCTGGCTGAAAGCTACCTACCCTTGAACACCGGCTTGCGCTTCTCGTTGAAGCTCGCGATGCCCTCATGCCGGTCCTCGGTGCCGACCAGGCGGTTATAGGCCTCGATCTCGAAGCGGAAGCCCGTCCGCACATCCATCTGAAGCCCGTAATGGATGCTTTTCTTGGCCTGCCGCACCGAGAGCGGCGCGTTCTCGGCGATGCGTTGCGCCGTCTCCAGCGCGGCTGGCAGCAAGGCGTCCGGCGCGTAGACCGCGTTCAGGACGCCCCAATCCAGCGCCTGCTGCGCGGTGAAGGGCCGGCCGGTCAGGATGATCTCCTTCGCGCGCCGCTCGCCCACCGCGCGGGGCAGGTTCTGCGTGCCGCCCGCGCCCGGCATGATGCCTATGGTGACCTCCGTCAGCGCAAAGCGCGCCGTCTCGGCGCCATAGGCGAAGTCTGACGCCAGCACCATCTCCAGCCCGCCCGCATAGGCATGGCCGTTGACGGCGGCGATGACGGGGATGGGGCAATCCATCAGCGCCCAATAGGCGCGCTCGAAGATTTCGTGCTGCGCCTGCCACTGTGCATCGGTCATGCCCAGCCGCTCCTTCAGGTCGCCCCCCGCGCAGAAGGCGCGCCCGCCCGTGCCGGTGAAGACCACGCAGCGGATGCCGCGCGAATCCTCGGTGAGCGAAGTCCAGAGCGCCAGCAGGTCGCGGCCCATCTGCGTGTTCAGCGCATTCGCCACCTCGGGCCGGTTCAACCGGACGATGAGCAGATGCGGCGCCGCTTCCTCCAGCGCCAGGGTCTCGAATTGCATGCGGCTTGTTCCTCTTTCGCTCCCCGCATTTGGAGCCGCGGCAAGCCCCTTGCGCAAGGCAGGTCCCCGCCGCTATGCGCGGATGAACTTTGGGAGAGAAACACATGATCCAGCGCCGCGCGGCCCTTGCCGCCCCTTTCCTGCTCGCCGCCGCCAGCGCCTCCGCCCAGCCTGCCTGGCCCAACCGTCCCGTACGCGTGGTGGTGCCCTGGCCGCCGGGACAGGCGACCGACCTCGCCGCGCGCATCGCCGCCCAGCGCCTGACCGAGACGCTGGGCCAGCCCTTCGTGGCGGAGAACCGCGCAGGTGCCGGCGGCATGATCGGCACCGACCAGGTCGCGAAGGCGCCGCCCGATGGCTATACGCTTCTCGCGGCTTCGACTGGCCCCATCGTCACCTCGCCGCTCGTGCAGCGCACTTCCTACAATGCCGAGCGTGATTTCGCCGATGTCGCCATCACCGGCATGTCGCCCTATCTGCTGGTGGTGCCGCCGAATTTCCCCGCCCGCACGGCCGAGGAATTCCTGGCGCTGCTGCGCGCCCGCCCCGGGCACTACAGCTTCTCCTCCTCGGGCACGGGCGCCACGGCGCATGTCGTCGCCGCATGGTTCCACGCGCTCGCCAATGTGGATGTGGTGCATGTGCCCTTCGCCGGCAGCGGCCCCGCACTGACCGCCGTGGTTGGCGGGCATGTGAATTATTCGGTGGAGACGCTGGCCGCGACCGGCCCCTTGATCCGCAATGGCAGCCTCCGCGCGCTGGGCATCTCCTTCAAGAATGGCTCGACCCTGGTGCCTGACGTGCCGCCACTCGCGCGCCTGCCGGGGATGCAGGATTACGACGCCGGCGCCTGGATTGGCCTGATGGCGCCGGCCGGCACGCCGCGCCCGATCATTGACCGCATTGACGCCGAAATCGGCCGCGCCATGCAGGCCGGCGACATGCGCGACCGCCTGATCACCGCGGGGCTGGAGCCCGTCTATCATGGGCCGGATGGCATGCGGGACTACGTCGCGAACCAGCGCCGCGGCTTCGCGGCCGCGATCCGCGCCGCCAATATCCGCATCGAGGGCTGACGCCATGCAACGCCGCAGCCTGCTCGCCGCGCCCTTCCTCCTGGGCAGTGCTGCGGCCCTCGCGCAAGCGCCCTATCCCAACCGCCCCGTGCGCGTGATCATCCCCTGGCCGCCCGGCCAGGCGACGGATCTTGCCGCCCGCGTCATGGCCCAGCGCCTGACCGAGACGCTCGGCCAACCCTTCGTGGCGGAGAATCGCGCAGGTGCTGGCGGCATGATCGGCACCGACCAGGTCGCGAAGGCCGCCCCCGATGGCTACACGCTGCTCGCGGCTTCGACCGGCCCGATCGTCACCTCGCCCCTGGTGCAGCGCACGCCCTTCAATGCCGAGCGCGACTTCACGCCGATCTCCATCACTGGCATCGCACCGCTGATCCTGGTCGTGCCGCCGAACTTCCCCGCGCAGAATGCGGCCGAGTTCATCGCGCTGCTGAAGGCCAATCCGGGGCGCTACACCTTCTCCTCCTCGGGCACCGGCGCCACGGCGCATATCATCGCCGCCTGGTTCCATGCGCTGGCGGGCGTGGATGTCGTGCATGTGCCCTTCGCCGGCAGCGCGCCGGCGCTGACGGCCGTGATGGGCGGGCATGTGAACTACTCGATCGAGACGGTGGCGGCGGCCGGCGCTGCGGTGCGCAACGGGCAGCTTCGCGCGCTGGGCATTTCCTTCCGCAACGGCTCCATCCTTGCACCCGGCGTACCGCCCCTGGCCGCCCTGCCCGGCCTCTCCGCCTTCGATGGCGGCGCCTGGATCGGGCTGATGGCGCCCGCCGGCACGCCGCCCGCGATCATCGAGCGGATTGATGGCGAAGTCGGCCGCGCCATGCAGTTGCCGGAAATGCGCGAGCGCGTGGCGGCCGCCGGGCTCGAGCCCGATTATCGCAATGCTAGTGCCATGGCGACCTACATCACCACCCAGCGCGCCGCCTTCGCCGAGGCGATCCGGGTCGCGAATATCCGCATCGAGGGCTGATCCCCCCGCTTGCGCGCGGCGCCACCCCGGCGAAAACTGCGCGCAACGCGAGGGAGGACACCATGCTGCAACGCCGCCTGTTCCTGGGGCTCGGCCTCGCCGGCCTGCTGCCTGTGGCGTCGCGCGCCGCAGCGCCGCTCCAGGTCATGACCTCGGGCGCCTTCACCGCGCCCTTCGAGATCCTCGGCCCGCGCTTCACGGCGGAAACGGGCCACGCCATCCAGACGATCCGCGGCCCCTCCATGGGCGGCGCGCCCGACGCGATCCCGCAGCGGCTGGCCCGCGGCGAGGCCGCCGATGTCGTCATCCTCGCGCGCGGCTCGCTCGATGCGCTGGTGCGCGCGGGCCAGGTGCGCGCGGGCAGCGAGCGGGACATCGTGCATTCGGCCATCGCCATGGCGGTGCGCGCGGGCACGCCACACCCGCGCATCGGCACGGTGGAGGAATTCCGCGAGACGCTGCTGAACGCGTCCAGCATCGGTTATTCGGCCAGTGCGAGCGGCGTCTATCTCTCGACCGAGCTGTTCGCGCGCCTGGGCATCGCCGAGCAGATGCAGGGCAAGGCACGCCAATTCCCCCGCTGGGTGGGGCGGGAGGTGGCGAACGGCGTGGTCGAGCTCGGCTTCCAGCAGGTGAGCGAGTTGCTGCCGATTCCGGGCATCGAGATCGTGGGCCCACTCCCCGCGCCGATCCAGCGCGTGACCACCTTCTCGGCCGGGATCGGCGCGCGGGCGGAGCAGCCGGAGGCTGGGTTGGCACTCATCCGCTTCCTCGCATCACCCGCTGCGCATGCGGTGATCCGCGCCGCCGGGCTCGACCCCGCCTGACGCTTCGTGCTGGCATCGCCGCGCCAAATCGGCGATGAAGGGTTGTCCATAAAAAGACTTCGGGAGACGTCGCCATGAATCGCCGCAGCCTGCTGGCCAGCACCCTCGCCACGCCCTTGATCCTGCCCGGCCTGGCCCGCGCGCAGGCCTTCCCCAACCGGCCCATCACCATCCAGATCAGCTTCCCGGCGGGCGGCGCCACCGACGTCCAGATGCGCAGCTTCGCCGAGGCCGCCACGCGCGCCCTGGGCCAGCAGGTCATCATCGAGAACCGGCCAGGCGGCGGCGGCACGCTGCCGGCGGCCAATATGCGCAACGCCCGGCCCGACGGCTACACGCTGGCGCAATTCGCGCTGCCCGCCATCCGGCTGCCCTTCATGCAGCGCATGGCCTTCAACCCCCGCACCGATTTCACGCCGATCATCCACGTCACCGGCTATCTCTTCATGGTCTGCGTGCGGGCCGCGAGCCCGTATCAGAGCTGGGCCGACCTCGTCGCCGATGCCCGCCGCCGGCCGGGCGAGGTGAAGATCGGCAACACCGGCGCCAATGGCACGCCGCACCTCACCCTGATCGAGCTTGCAGCGCGCGAGCGGGTCGAGGTGCTGCACGTTCCCTTCCGCGGCGAGGGGGACGCCGTGCCCGCCCTGATCGGCGGCCACATTGACGCCTCCGGCACTGGCTCGGGCGTGTTGCAGCTGATCCAGGACGGGCAGTTGCGCGCACTGAACGTCTGGCCGCGCACACGCTCGCCCAAGCTGCCCAACGTGCCGACGCTGCTGGAACTCGGCTACCAGGACATGGTGGTGACCTCGCCCTACGGGATCGTGGGCCCTCAGGGCATGGACCCCGAGATCGTCCGCCGGCTGCATGACGGCTTCCGCGTCGCCCTGCACGACCCCGCGCATGTCGCGACGCTGGAGCGGCTCGACATGCCGCTGGAATACCTGAACAGCGCCGATTATGGCCGCTTCATCCAGACCACGGCCGATTACGAGGAAGCCCGCGTGAAGCGCCTGGGCCTCGGCCTGTGATCTTCGCGCCGGACCTGTTCGCCGGGAAGCGCGTGCTCATCACCGGCGGCGGCACGGGCCTCGGCCGGATGATGGCCGAGCACCTGCTGGCCCTCGGCGCCGGCGTCGAGGTCTGGGGCCGCCGCGCTTCCGTCCTGGAGGAGACGGTGGCGGCCATGAACGCCGAACACCCCGGCCGCGCCCGCTTCCAGGCGGTGGACATCAAGGATGCCGACGCCGTAGACGCCGCCATCCAGGCGAGCTTCGATGCGGGGCTGGGCCCCACACATCTCATCAACAACGCCGCCGGCAATTTCCTCAGCCGCACGGAGGATCTCTCGCCGCGGGGGTTCCGCGCCGTCTCGGAGATCGTCTTCAACGGGACCTTCCATGTGACCCAGGCGCTGGGCAAGCGCTGGATCGCGGCGGGCCAGCCCGGCGCAGTGGTGTCCATCACCGTCACCTGGGTCTGGACGGGTGCGCCCTTCGTCGTGCCTTCGGCCATGAGCAAGGCGGGCGTGGATGCGATGACAAAGTCACTGGCGCTGGAATGGGGCCGCCATGGCATCCGGCTCAACGGCATCGCGCCGGGCCTGATCCCGACCGAGGGCATGCTGGCGCGTATTCGGCCCGGCGCGGAGGACCCGGTGGGCAAGGCGGCGGCGCGCAACCCCATGCGCAAAGGCGGTAGCCCCGAGGATATCGGCAACCTCGCGGCCTTCCTGCTCTCCGATGGTGCCGGTTGGATCAGCGGGCAGACCGTGGCGCTGGATGGCGGCAATTGGCTGGCCAATGGTGCCGGCAACTACAATGACTACACCGCCTGGGGCGACGCCGAATGGGCGGAGGCGCGGGCGCGGATCAAGGCGCGGAATGACGAGGACAAGGCGAAGCGCTGAGCCCTACAGGTAGCGCTCCTTCAGGACGCGGCGCAGCAGCTTCCCCGCCTCGCTGCGCGGCAATTCCTCCAGGAATTCCACGGCACGGGGCACCTTGGGGCCGGCCAATTCGCGGCGGCACAGCGCGATCAATTCCGCGGCCAGTGCGTCATCCCCTTCGCCGCCGCGTGGCACCACCAGCGCGCGCGGACGCTCGCCGAATTCAGCATCCTTCACGCCGATGACCGCCACCTCGTTCACGCGCGGATGCGCCATCAGCACCGCCTCGATCTCGGCCGGGTAGATGTTCACACCGCCCGAGAGGATGAGGTCCGCGCGACGGTCCGAGAGGAAGAGGAAGCCCTCCGCATCGAGCCAGCCCAGGTCATGCAGGGTGGCCCAGCCTTGGGTGTTGTAGGCGGCGGCAGTCTTCTCCGGGTCATTGTGGTAGGCGAATTTCGGCCCACCCTCGAACCAGATGCGGCCCGTCTCGCCCACCGGCAGCGCATGCCCGTCCTCGTCCAGGATGTGCACGCGGCCATAGGCGGGACGGCCCACGCTGCCCGGCTTTGCCAGCCAGGTTTCGCTGTCGATGAAGACGGTGCCGATGCCCTCGCTGCCCGCGTAATACTCGCGGATGATCGGCCCCCACCAGGCGATCATGGCGCGCTTCACCGGCACCGGGCAGGGTGCGGCCGCGTGGATGGCGCAGCGGTGAGAGGAGAGGTCGTACCGCGCACGCACCTCCTCCGGCAGGGCCAGCATCCGCACGAACATCGTCGGCACCCACTGGCTGTGGGTGACGCGGTGCTGCTCGATCATCGCGAGGCAGCGTTCCGCGTCGAATTTCCGCAGGATCACCGCCGTACCGCCATGGTCCATCGCCCGCTGCACATAGCGGTTGGGGGCGGCGTGATAGAGCGGCGCGGGCGAGAGGTAGATGGTGCTCTCGTCGAAGCCGTAGAACCCCTTCCAGGTCATGTCGAATTCCGGCTTCAGCCGGTCGGCGAAGGGGATCGCCGGGCGGCGGATGCCCTTGGGCAGGCCCGTCGTGCCGGAGGAATAGAGGAATTCCCGCCCCAAGGGCCGCTCACCAGGCGGCCAATCGGTCCCCTGCCCCGCCATCAACGCCGTGAGCGGCGTGAAGCCCGCGATGTCGCCACCGGCGCTGAAGCGATGCGGCACGTCCGAGAGGTCCAGCGCCGTCACCAGCGCATCCAAATTGGCCGAGGCCACCACCAGCCGCGCCCCGGAATCGCGCAGCACATGCGCCACCTCGTTCGGGCGCAGATGGATGGAGAGGGGTGTGACCATCAACCCCACCCGCTTCGCGCCATAGGTCAGCCAAAGGAATTCCGGCCCGTTCTCCAGCAGCAGCGCGACGCCCTCGCCGGGCTGCAGCCCGAGCGCCACAAGCCCCCGCGCCACCTGGTTCGCGCACGCATCGAGCTGCCCGAAGCTCAGCACCTCGCCCGTGTCGGGGAAGATGGCGCAGGGCTTGTCGGGCCAGCGCGCGGCATTCTGGGCCAGCAGCGGCATGGGCGTTTCCTTGGTCGTTCTTGCCGCAAACTTCCGCGCCCGGACGGGTTGCGTCAATGCGGCTTGCATGGTGCGCTCTGCGCGACCAACCGAGGGAGGAATCACATGAACGTTCAAGGTGCCGTCGCGATCGTGACGGGTGGGGCCTCGGGCCTCGGGCTGGCCAGTGCCAAGCGCCTCGCCGCCGCGGGGGCGAAGGTGATGATCGTGGACCTCGCCACCTCGCCGGGTGCGGCCGTCGCGGCCGAGCTGGGCGGTGGCTTCGCGGTGGCCGATGTCGCCGACGAAGCCAGCATGACCGCCGCCGTCGCCGCCGCCGAGGCCATGGGCCCGGTGCGCGTGCTCGTGCATTGCGCGGGCCGGGGCGGGGCACTGCGCATCCTGGAGAAGGACGGCACGCCCGGCAGCCTCGCGCACTACGCCGAGATCATCCGCGTGAACCTCACCGGCAGCTTCAACGCCCTGCGCCTGGCCGCCGCCGCCATGGCCAAGACCGATGCGGTGGAGGGTGAGCGTGGCGTGTGCATCCTCACCGCCTCGATCGCGGGCATCGAGGGGCAGATCGGCCAGATCCCCTATGCCTCCTCCAAGGCGGGCGTCATCGGCATGACGGTGGTGGCGGCGCGCGACCTCGCCAGCAAGGGCATCCGCGTCTGCACCATCGCACCGGGCATCTTCGATACGCCCATGCTCCAGCGCCTGCCCGACGCCATCAAGGCCTCGCTCGCCGCCGGCGTGCCCAACCCGCATCGCCTGGGCAACCCCGATGAATACGCGAAGCTCGCGATGACGATCGTGGAGAATGCCTATCTGAACGGCGAGACCATCCGGCTGGATGGCGCGCTGCGCATGGCGCCGCGCTGAATCATGGCAAAGACCCCCGAGGAGTTGCGCAGCCACCGCTGGTTCGGCGTCGAGACCATGCGCAGCGCCAACCACCGCTCGCGCCTGATGCAGCTCGGCTTCGGGCAGCCGGAATTCCGGGGCAAGCCCGTCATCGGCATCATCAACACCTGGTCCGACCTGATGCATTGCCACGGCCATTTCCGCGAGCGCGCGCAGGATGTGAAGCGCGGCGTCTGGCAGGCCGGCGGCGTGCCCATGGAAATCCCGGCCATGGCCTTGCCGGAGGTGTTCCAGAAGCCCTCCACCATGCTCTACCGCAACTTCCTCGCGATGGAGACGGAGGAGATCGCGCGTTCCCTCCCGCTCGATGGCCTCGTGCTGATGGGCGGCTGCGACAAGACCGGGCCGGCGCTGATCATGGGCGCCATCAGCATGGGGATTCCGGCCATCTACATCCCCGCCGGGCCCATGCTGCGCGGCAATTGGCGCGGGAAGAAACTCGGCTCCGGCAGCGATGTCTGGAAGTATTATTCCGAGCTGCGCGCCGGCAACATTTCGCAGGGCGACTGGAACGAGATGGAGGCGGGCCTCAGCCGCTCCGCCGGCACCTGCATGACGGCGGGCACCGCCAGCACCATGGCCATCGCGGCCGAGGCGCTGGGCCTCACACTGCCCGGCGCGGCCAGCATCCCGGCCGTGGATTCCGCGCATCCCCGCATGGCGGCGGAAGCCGGTTCGCGCATCGTCGGCATGGTCTGGGAAGACCTCACCATCACGAAACTGCTGGACCAGCGCAGCCTCGACAATGCCGTCGCCGCCACCATGGCCTTTGGCGGCTCCACCAACGCCATCCCGCATCTGATCGCCATCGCGCGGCGCGCGGGCATCGCGATGGATCTGGAGCGCTTCGATGCGATCAGCGCGCGCGTGCCGCTCATCGCCAATCTCCGCCCCAATGGCGATACGCATCTCATGGAGGATTTCTTCTACGCGGGCGGCAGCCGCGGCTTCCTCGCCACGCTGGCGCCGCACCTGGCGCTGGATGCCATCACCGTGAACGGCACATTGGGCGCGCAGATCGAAGGCGCGGAGGTCTATGACCGCGACGTGATCCGTGGCCTGGACAATCCCTTCTATCCCGAGGGCGGTGTCGCCATCCTGCGCGGCTCCCTCGCGCCCGATGGCGCCGTCATCAAGCACAGCGCGGCCAGCCCCGAGAAGCTGCGCCACACTGGCCCCGCCGTGGTCTTCGAGGACTATAACGACCTCGATGCACGGCTCGACGACCCCGATCTGAACGTCACCGCCGACAGCGTCCTCGTCCTGCGCCAGGCCGGGCCACAGGGCGGCCCGGGCTTTCCGGAATGGGGCATGATGCCCATCCCGAAGAAGCTGCTGGCCGAGGGCGTGCGCGACATGGTGCGCGTCTCCGATGCGCGGATGTCCGGCACCAGCTACGGCACCTGCGTGCTGCACGTGGCGCCGGAGGCGGCACTTGGCGGCCCGCTCGCGCTGGTACGTGACGGCGACCTGATCGCGCTCGACGTGCCCGGACGCCGCATTGACCTGTTGGTGGACGAGGCCGAGCTTGCCGCCCGCCGCGCCACCTGGACGCCGCGCGTGCCGCCGCAGCAGCGCGGCTGGACCGCCCTCTACCAGCGCAGCGTCGGTCAGGCCGATACCGGGTGCGACCTCGATTTCCTGGAACGCGGCGAAGCCACCCCCGAGCCGGAGATCCACTGAATGGCGAGCTACCACCCCCGGACCTTCGCCGGCCTCACCTGGCACGATGCCGTCCCCGGCTTCCGCGCCGGAAGTGACACGCCGCGCGCCTATCTGGAGCGCTGCCTCGGCACCATCGCGGCGCGCGAGGAGGAATTGCGCGCCTTCGTCGTTTATGACCCCGACTTCGCGCGCCAGCACGCCGATGACAGCACGGCGCGCTGGGCGGCCGGCCAACCGCTCTCGCCCATTGATGGCATGCCCATCGGCATCAAGGACCTGGTCGAGACGCGCGACTTCCCGACGCAGATGGGCTGCGCGGCCTATGCCGGGAATTTCCCGCGCCGCGATTCCGCGATGATCCAGGCGCTGAAGCAGGCTGGCGCCATCATCCTCGGCAAGACCGTGACGACCGAGCTCGGCCAGAGCGAGCCGGGGCCGACCAAGAACCCCTGGGATGCCACGCGCACCCCGGGCGGCTCCTCCTCTGGTTCCGCCGCCGCCGTCGCGGCCGGCATGGTGCCGGCGGCCATCGGCACACAGGTGGGCGGCTCCATCATCCGGCCTGCCGCCTTCTGCGGGAATGTGGCGCTGAAGCCCACGCAGGGCGGCATCCATCGCGGCGAGCGGCAAGGCTCCAGCCAGAGCACGGCGGGCGTCCACGCCAACAGCTACGAAGACATGTGGCAGGTCGCGATCGAGATCGCGAAGCGCGCGGGCGGCGATCCCGGCACGCTCGGCCTGGTCGGCCCCGACACGCCGCCCCACCCCGTCCGCCCGCAAACGCTCGGTCTGCTCAAGACCGAGGCCTGGTCCATGCTGCGCCCGGCCGAACGCGAGGCCTTCGAGGCGCTGCTGGAACGCATCCGTGGCCTCGGCATTCCCGTGCTGACCGACCACCCCGCGCTGGCTGCGCTCGAGCGCATCTCGGCGCAGGGCAAGGCGGTGACGGCCGTTATCGTGGGCTTCGAGAATCGCTGGGCGCTGCTGAACCTGGAAGCCAACCACCCGGGCGGCCTCAGCGCCCGCGCCATCGCCCGGCTGCGCGCCTCCGAGGCGCTGACCGCCGAGGATTACCACGCGGCGCTGGCCACGCGCGAGGAGATGCGCGCGGCCATGGCGCGCCTGGCCCCCGTCGTGGATGCGCTGATCGCGCCCGCCGCCCCCGGCATCGCGCCGCTCTGGGACCCCGACGACACGCAGAACCCACGCCCGACCGGCGACATCGCCGCCAATGCCGCGACCTCGGCCCTCGGCGTGCCCTGCGTGACGCTGCCGGTAATGGCGGTGGAGGGCATGCCTTTCGGCGCTCAGGTGATCGGCCAGGCGCATCAGGATGCGCGCACGGCCGCAATCGCCCATTGGCTGCACCGGAACCTGTAGCGAAGCGGTTTCGGACGAAGGCAGACGGTCCGGCGGCGGCGCGAAATCGGGGGCGCGGCGCGCCCTAACCCGCATGTCCCAGCGCGGCGCGCGTCGCACTCGCGCGGAAGGAGGGCAAAGGCGAACCGCCGGGCGGCTGCGCGCCATCGAGCGTGAGGCGCAGCAGGTCCAGATCGGCCGCCTCATCCACATCATGCCAGGCTTGCAGCACATCGAGCCGGAGGCCGAGCGCCTCGGCCCGCGCGCGCGTCTCCGCGAGCACGGCGGCCGTGGACCAGGCGATGCCCTCCAGCAGGCCCGGCAGGGGCCGCGCGAAGGCGATGGCACAATACCCGCCATCCAGTGCCGGGATCACCGCCGCGTCCGCCCCGTCGCGCAGCGCCGCCACCAGCAATTCCAGCAGCGCGGGCGGCAGCGTCGGTGCATCGGTGCCGAGCAGCAGGGCGTGGCCCGCGCCGTCGGCGAACAGCCGCTCCACCGCGCGCGCCATCCGGGCGCCGAGGTCGCCCCCGCCCTGCGGCGCCAGCGCCCAGCCCGGCAGCAGGGCCGCGATGGCCGCGCCACCGTCATCGGGCGCGTGGAAGGCGGTGAGCGCCGCATGCTCGCGCGTGGCGAGTTGGCGGGCGATGGCCGCACTGTCCAGCAGGAAGGCCCGCGCCAGCTCCGCCGCGCGCTCCGCGCCGATGACGGCGGCGAGGCGCGTCTTGCTCAACCCCTCGACCGGCGGCTTGCACATGAAGCCGATGCCGAGCGGGGCTTGGCTGGCCGGCCGGTTCAGCCCCTCATCGGATGTTGCGCTCACGGGAAGGGGTTGCGCTTGTGCCAATCCGTCTCGCGCTGATAGGCGTCCGCGATGCGCAGCAGCCGCGCCTCGCCGAAGGGCCGGGTCGCGATCTGCAGGCCCACCGGCAGGCCGCGATCATCGAAGCCGGCCGGCACGCTGATGGTGGGCAGGCCCAGATAATTGAAGGGCCGCGTGTTGGCGGAGAGCCCCATGAAGCGCGCCCAGTTCTCGGGGTCGGCGTCCACATCGGTCTCGGCGCGCGTCGGCACGCGGGTGCGCAGCGTCGGCGTGAGCACGGCGTCGAAGCCGGTCAGTGCCTCCTCGCAGAAGCTGCGCAGCAGCGGGCCGCGGCGGGAGAGCGCCTCCAGATAGGCGGTGCCGGGGATGGCATAGCCGCCATAGATCCGCGCCGAGAGATGCGTCGCGTAGTCGCCGGGGCATTCGCGCATCCAGCGCTGGTGGATCGTCGCCCCCTCTACGCGCGAGACGACGGCCGTGTAGGTCACGATCGCGTGCATCGAGGCCGGGCTGATCATCTCGGTGCGGACGCCGAGGCCTTGCAGCGTGCGGATCGCGGCTTCGAAGGCCTCGGCCACCGGGGCCTCGATGTCGTCCAGGAACCAGGGCTCCACCACCGCCATGCGCATCCCGCGCAGGTCGCCCGTCAGCCCCGCCTCGTAATCCGGCACGGGCTCACGCGCGCTGGTGGGGTCCCCCTCGCAGCGGCCGGCGATGACGGAAAGAAAGCGCGCCGCATCCCGCGCCGTGCGGCAGAGCGGGCCCACATTGTCCGCCGAGAAGGAGAGCGGCATCACGCCGGTGCGCGGCACCCGCGTCTGCGTGGGCTTGAGGCCGGTGACGCCGCACATGGCCGCCGGCAGGCGGATCGAGCCGCCCGTATCCGAGCCCAGCGCCGCCGTCACGAAGCGCGCGGCCACCGCCGCCCCGGAGCCGGAGGAGGAGCCGCCCGTGCAATGGGCCGCGTTCCAGGGGTTCATCGCATCGCCGAAATGGGCGTTGTGGCCCGTCGGGTTCTGGGCGAATTCGGCCATGTTCAACGTGCCGCAATCGAGCGCGCCGGCCGCGTCCAGCCGCTTCAGCACCGTCGCCGTCCCCGGCGGCACGAAATCCCGGCGGATCTTGCTGCCGCAGGTGCTGACCTGGCCCGCGCGGTAATACATGTCCTTGTGGAGCATGGGCACGCCGGCGAGCGGCCCCGTGGGCTGGCCCGCCGCGCGGGCCTTGTCCGCCGCATGGGCGGCCAGCAGCGCCTCCTCCCGGTCCAGGCGGATCAGGCTGTTCACCTGCGCCTCATGCTGGCCGAGGCGGTGCAGCATGGCCTCCACCAGCGCGCGGGACGTCACCTCGCCACGGGCGAAGGCGTCGGCGGCCTCGGTCATGGAGAGCTCGGAGAGGGCGTCAGGGCTCATCGCGTGCACAGCCTTGCGGATCGGGGAAGCGGGGGTCTGCCATGGGCCGCGCGGCGCCAGGCATGGCGCGGCGTTTTCCGCAGGCAGGGGGTTTCGGACAAATGGGAAATCCCGGCCGGGCCGGTCGCCGTTGGGCAGGCTGGCGCCGCGCCGGTTCGAGCTGCCGGGCGAATGATGCGCCCTCGGCGTTCGGAAACCTGGCAGGGAAGGTCGGATGCGATCATTTTAGGAAAATAAGCGCAGTATCGGGCCCGGAGCAAGGAAAACGGTCACGAAGCGGGGTCCCGGCACTCCCGCAATGCCGCCTCGAAGCCCGCCGGCTCCTCCTCGACGGCCATCTCGTCGCGCAGCTTCGCGAGGTCCGCGATCAGCGCCTCGAAATCGGCGAGCGCGTGCCGGGCGGCCGCATTGGGCACGGCGACACCCTGCCACCGCTGGATCGCGTCCATCGTCGGCAGGACAAGCTTGGGTTCAGCCATCATCACCCTCCTGAAAGGCCAGGGATACTGGCCCGCTTGCCAGCCCGCGCGCAAGGCGACACCCTCCCGCCCAAAGCGAGAGGAACGCGCCCATGAAGATCGTGGACATCAAGGCCTATCCCACCAGCTTCGCCCTGCCCCCGGGCGGCCCGCGGCTTGGCATCGGCCAGGCGGTGAAGCGCGACGCCGTGATGGTGAAGGTGACGACGGAGGACGGCATCGTGGGCTGGGGCGAATCCCACCATGGCCGCGCCCACACCGCCGTGGCCCGCCTGATCGAGACCACGCTGAAATCCCTCATCATGGGCATGGATGCGAGCGACGTGGTCGGCATCTGGGCGAAGATCTACCAGTACCAGCTCGCCTCGCACGGGATGGGGGCCGGCACCTCGCTCGCCATGAGCGGCATTGACATGGCGCTGTGGGATATCCGCGGGAAGGCATGCGGCTGGCCGCTCTACAAGCTGCTGGGCGGGCGCTCCAAGGCGGTGCCCGCCTATGCCGGCGGCGTCGCACTCGGCTACCAGCCGCCCGCCGAACTGATTGACGAGGCCGCACCGCACATGGAGGCCGGCTACAAGGCGCTGAAGCTGCGCGTGGGCGACAATCCCCGCGCGGATATCGAGCGCATGCAGGCCGTGCGCAACGCCTTCGGCGATGAGGTGGACATCCTGACCGACGCCAATATCGGCTACACGATCGAAGACGTCCGCCGCGTGATGCCCGCGATGGACGAGCTGAACATCGGCTGGCTGGAAGAGCCCTTCCCCGCGCATGACCACGCCAGCTACAAGCAGGCCGCGGGCTACGGCCGCACGCCGCTGGCCGCCGGCGAGAACCACTTCACGCGCTACGAATTCTCCCGCGTGCTGGAGGATGGCGTGATCCGCATCTGGCAGGGGGATCTCTCCAAGGCGGGCGGCATCACGGAATGCATGCGCATCGCCGCCATGGGCTCGGCCTTCAAGATCCCGTTCCACCCGCATTCCTCGATGACGGGGATCAACCAGGCGGCCTCGATCCACCTGCTCTGCGCGATTGATAATCCCGGATACTTCGAGGCCGATATCAGCCGGGCGAACAAGTTCCGGGATGAGCTGTGCAGCCTGCCGTGGCGCATCCACCCGGATGGGACGGTGCGGCCGAATGAGGCGCCGGGAATTGGCGTGGAGGTGAATGAGGAGTTTTTGTTGAAGCACCCGGCGATTGAGGGGCCGGGATACGTCTGACTCCGAGGGGCTCTGCCCCTCGACCCCGGAAGGGGGCACGGCCCCCTTCACCCCTGGCAATGAAGTCATCGAAGGTGCGCGAAACTGAGTTTCCGGCAGGGGTCCAGGGGCAGCGCCCCTGGCAGCTCACCCGCTGGCAAGCCCCGCCATTTCGCCCACCGTCACCGGCTTCGTCGGAAACCGCGTCCTGAGCGGCTCCAGCCCCTCCGGCGCGACGCCCCGCGCCTCCGCCATCAGCGCATGCACCGCCGGCCCGCACACGCGGCCCTGACACGGCCCCATCCCCGCGCGCAGAAACGCCTTGAGTTGGTTCGGCCCTTGCGCCCCTAGCGCCACCGCCGCGCGCACGCGCCCGGCCGTCACTTCCTCGCAGCGGCAGATCACCGTCTCATCCGCCACGCGCGCCATAGGCAAGGGCGGGTAGAGCGCGTCCAGCAGTCCGCGCGGCCCGAATTCGGCGCTGCGGCGGTGCAGCAGCGGCCCGGCGAGCGCGTCGCGCTGCTCCACCGTCACGCGGCCCAGCCAGCGGGCGGCTTCCAGTGCGGCGATCCGGCCTGAAATGGCCGCCGCCCGCGCGCCGCCGATGCCGCCGCCATCGCCTGCCACCAGCAGGCCGTTGAGGCTGGTGTTGCCCCATTCATCCAGCACCGGGCGGAAGCACATCTGCGCGGCATCCCAGACATGGGCGCAGCCGGGCAAAGCCCGCGTCACCTGGGTGTTGGGCACCACGCCATCATGCAGCAGGAGAAGATCCGCCTCGAAGTGTTTGCCATCCAACGAAATACCGGTCAGCCGATCCTTGCCCAGCGCCGCCAGGTCTCGCGCGCGGAGCACGGGGATGGCGGCCTGGCGGATGCGCCACATCCAGCTGGCACCCTTCGCCAGATAGCCGGGCGCGCGCAGCGCCAGCGGCAGATGTGGCAGCGCGCGCCAGGGAATGCCGGGCGGCGAGAGGTCAATGATGCCCTGCGGCCGCACGCCCTTGGCCAGCAATTGCGCGGCATAAAGCCAGATCAGCGGCCCCTGCCCCGCCAGCCACACCTTGCCGTCCGGCAGCAGCCCGGCCGATTTCATCAGGGTCTGCGCGGCCCCCGCGCCCATCACCCCGGGCAGCGTCCAGCCCGGGATGGGCATGGCGCGCTCGGTGGCGCCGGGGCAGAGCAGCAGGATCGAGGCCAGAGCCTGCCGCGCCTCACCCCCCTCGGACCAGGAAACGACGCCATCCTCCTGGATGGCCCAGAGCGTCGCGCCGTAGCGGCATTCCGTGCCGGAGGCCGCGGCCGCCTCGATCAGCGCCAGGCCCTCGGCCGCCTGGTCCGCGCCGGGGGCGCCGGGTTCGGGCCGGTAGAAGCCGCCGACGGCCCGATGCACCTGCCCGCCCGGCCCCGCATTCTCGTCCAGCAGCAGCGCCTCGATGCCGTGCGACGCCGCCTCCGCGGCAGCAGCCAGGCCGGCCGGCCCCGCGCCGAGGATGAGAAGTGGAACCTCCCTCACCCGGCGGCCCTCGTGTCGCGCGCACCGGCCTGGATGCGCGCGGAGAGGCCAGGGGTGACGGGCACGAGGCAGGCCTGGCGGTTGGCCACGCCCTCGACCTCAACGAGGCAGTCGAAGCAGGCGCCCATCAGGCAGAGCGGCCCGCGCGGGCCGCCGGTCACCGGCGTGTCGCGGAAATGGATGATCCCGGCGGCCAGCAGCGCGGCGGCCAGGGATTCACCCGCGCGAGCGGGGATGGGCGCGCCGTTCCAGGTGATCTCGCAATCGGTGGGGCCGCTGCGCCGGAACATCCGCTACCAGCGCCGCGCGGGGCCGCAATCCAGGTGCACGAAGCCGTCGCGGCGGTAGAGGCCCACGCCGCCCGTCTGCATATCCGCCGCGATGCGCGCGATGCCGAGCGAGTTGCGCCCGGGCAGGCGGGAATCGCAGGCCATGCCCGACATGTGCAGCGAGGCGCGGCTGACGCGGCGGGACTGCCGGGCGCGAGCCGCATTGGTCTCGGGCGCGCGGTAGCCGCTGATCACCTCCCAGGTGTCGGTGGAATCGAGCGCGCGCTGCACCGTGACCAGTACGTCGAACAGGCGCGGATCCATGGGCGTCGCCTCATCCGCGCCGGGGTCGCGCAGGACGAGGTCCAGGCGTTGCAGCGCGTCACGGTCATAGCGGCCGTCGCGCCAATAGACGCCCTGGAAGCTGTCGCCGGTCTGCGCGCGGCGGATGGAGATGGCGCGGGCGCCGGCATTGCCGAGGCGCTGGGCCACCGCCTCCTCCGGCAGGGCCGCGAAGCCAAGGCCGAGCGCCGCACCGAACAGGCCGCGGCGGGTCAGCCCGCCGGCCTCGGGGCAATCGAGGGAATCGCCTGCCGCACAGGCCGGGCAGGCATGCTGGAACATGCGCATGGCTCAGCCCTGCGCCGCCGCCATCGGAATGCCCTGCGGGCGGGTGCGGGCTTCCATGGCGCGTGAATAGGCCTCGTCCAGGCCATAGATATCCTGTCGGACTCGCAATTCGCTGCCCTCCACGGTGACGGTTGAATAGAACAGGCGGACCGGTGGCTGGCGCCGGAGCGGGATGGTCTGGGTGTTGCGCGTGGCCAGCACGCGGTCCACCCGTTCCCGGTCCCAGCCCGGCGTGCCGTCCAGTGCCACCATCAGGAAATCCATCGGTCGCTCCAGCCGGATGCAGCCCGAGGATTGTGCGCGATCGGCCCGGCGGAAGTAATGCCGGTCGGGCGTGTCGTGCATGTAGATGTCGTCATTGTTCGGCATGTTGAACTTGATGCGGCCGAGCGCATTCGCATCTCCTGCGTCCTGGCGGATGACGTAGGGGAAGCGGTCGGGGTTGATCGCCCGCCAATCCACCGTGGTGGGGTCAATCTCGACCACCTGGCCATCCACCCGGCCGAAGATGCGGAAGCCGCGCTGCTGCAGGGCCGTCGGGTCGCGGCGGAGGCGGGGCAGCAGATCCTCCCGCGCGTTGCGCTGCGGCACCCCCCAGGAGGGATTGAACTGCACCGAGGTCATGCGCGTCGTGATCATCGGCGTGGCGCGGGCGGGGCGGCCCACCACCACCGCCATCTCGATGACGACTCGGCCATCCTCGATCATGCGCAGGCGGTAGTCGGGGATGTTCACATCCACCCGCCGCTCGCCCGAGAGCGCCGGCTGGGCGCGGCGCATGTCCATCGCGACGCGGAGCTGGTTCACCGTCGCCATGGGCGAGCGGTTCAGCGCCTGCTGGGTGGCGGTGCCGATGCGGGCATCAGGCTCGGTGCCGACTGCGGTCTGGAAGCGGCGGACGGCGGCCTGCAGGCGCTCGTCATAGGTTCCGCCGCTGCCGGGGTTCGCGGCCAGGATGGAATCGGTCAGCGCCAGGCGCGTGCGCAGCGCATTGACGCGCGCATCGTCGAAGGCGCCGGGCTCCAGCGTGCGGCCGCCGACGGGGAAGCCGGGCCAGGCGCCGGAAGCGCGCGCGCGCGCGGCGGCCAGCGCCGGCTTGAGCATGGCCATGTCGGGCGTCGCGTTGGAGGCGAGGTCAATCACCTCGGCGGGCTCGGCGGCCTCGGCGATGCGCTGCACCCAGAGGTTCAGCGTGGCGGGGTTCGGATCACGCCGCAGGTCCACGCGGCCGGGCAGGCTCGCCACCCGGCCCTGCACGATGTCGGTCAGCGCCCCGGCCGCGGCGCGGGTGACGGCCGCGGGATCTTCCAGATTGCCCGGGTTCAGCCCGTACCAGCGCGGATCGAGCCCGTCCTCCTCCAGCCGCATGAGGCGGGCGGAGAGGCGGCGCATGGCCTCGGGCGCGGCGACCATGGTGCGCGCGCCAGCCGCCGGCGCAACAGTGGCCGGCGTTCCAGCGGTCTGCGCGCGGGCGGTGCCGGACGCGACGGCGAGCGCCGATACCCCGGCCAGGAAATCTCTGCGGTCCATTGGCGCTCTCTACACGGAACGGAGTGCCACCGCAAAGCGCCAAGATTCCTGCACGGCCGCGCCTTAGCTGGCGAAACGCCGCGCCGAGAAGAGGTCCATCCCCGGCTCCAACGCGCCGCGCGCGACCATGGGGGCAAAGAGTCGGGCGTGGGCGGCGGCCAGCGTCACGCCAGAATGGCAATTCGCGGTGAAGGCGCCAGGGAATTCCTCGCTTTCATCGTAGATGGGCAGGCCATCCGGCGCCATGACACGCAGCGCCGACCAGGCACGGACGATGTTCAGCCGCGCGATCCAGGGAAAGGACCAGGCGGCGCGCTGGGCGATGCCGGCCATCACATCCTGCGTCTGGTGCAGGTCGAACCCCACCTCCTCCTGGCTGTCGCCGAGCAGGAGGGTCCCGTCATCGGTCTGGCGAATCGAGGTGGTGGGCATGGGCAGCACCTCGCGCGTGCGCTCGGTCACCAGCACCTGCCCGCGCTGCGGGCGGACGGGCGCGTCCAGGCCAAAGACCGGCGCCAGCCTGGCGTTGCCAAGGCCCGCGGCCAGCACGATGCGCGGCGCGGTGAAATCCCCGGCGGGGGTGCTGACCCGGAAGTCATGCGGCGCGGCGCTGGCGCTGGTCACACCGGCCTCGGGCATGTAGCGGCCGCCGGCGGCGGTGAAGGCGCGGTGCAGCGCGTGCAGCAGGTTCAGCGGATTGGCGTGCCCGTCATACGGCGTCCAGGAGGCGCCGACGACGCGCTCGCCCAGGCCCGGCAGCATGTCGCGCAGCTCCTTCGCGTCCAGCATGCGGTAGTCATAGGCGTGGTTCCCGGCCTCGGCCTTCATCCGGGCCATGCGGGCCGCGCGGTCTTCGAATTCCTTGTCGCTCAGGCAGAGATGCACGCCGCCCGGCTGGCGCAACCCGCAATCCAGGCCGCTCTTGGCCGAAAGCTCGGTGGCCAGGCCGTCCCAGGCCTCGGCCGAGGCGCGGGTCCAGCGCTGATAATGCGGCGCGCCGAGTCCCTTGGACTGCACCCAGACCAGGCCGAAATTCCCACGGCTTGCGCGGAAGGCCAGGTCCCCCTCGTCAAGCAGGACGGTCGAGAGCCCCTCGCGCTGCAACCCCCAGGCGATGGCCGATCCCACCAGCCCGCCGCCGACCACGATCGCATCCACCACCATGCCGCACGCCCTTTGCCGAGACCCCGATGGAGCACGCGCTCGCGCCGGGCGGCAAGTCCAGATTTGCGTGGGGTGTCTGTTTGGAATTGACGCGGCGCGTCTGGTTGCAATTGACGCGGCGCGGCCGGCGCGGGAGGCTCGGCCATGGCCCCGCTCGACCAACCGCCCCCCCGCAACTCCGACCTGGAAAGCGCGCTGCTCGAAGCCCGCGCGACCTACGCCGCGGCGCGGCCGAAAAGTGCGGAGATGCATGAGGCCGCGCGCCGCGTCATGCCGGGCGGCAACACCCGCACCGTGCTGTTCTGGTCCCCCTTCCCCATCAGCATGGCGCGCGGCGAGGGTGCGAAACTCTGGGACGCCGATGGCCACGCCTATACCGACCTGCTCGGCGAATACACAGCGGGCCTTTTCGGCCACAGCGAGCGCCGCATCCTGGACGTGGCGCGCGCCGCGATGGACACCGGCATCAACCTGGCCGGGGCCGGCGCCAACGAGATCCGCTTCGCCGAGCTGGTCTGCGCGCGCTTTCCCTCGATCGAGCGCGTGCGCTTCACCAATTCCGGCACCGAGGCCAACATCATGGCCCTCTCCGCCGCCCGCGCCTTCACCGGGCGCGCCGAGATCATGGTGGCCAAGGGCGGCTATCACGGCGGGGTGATGACCTTCGCCTATGGCCAGAGCCCGGTGAACCTGCCGGTGCCGACGCGCTTCCTGACCTACAATGACGTGGAAGGCAGCGTCGCCGCCATCCGCGAGGCCGGTGACAAGCTGGCCGCCGTGCTGGTCGAGCCGATGCTGGGCTCGGGCGGCTGCATCCCGGCCAGTCGCGAATTCCTGGCCGCCCTGCGCGCCGCCTGCACCGAGACGGGTGCGGTGCTCATCTTTGACGAGGTGATGACAAGCCGCCACAGCGAGGGCGGGCTGCAGCAGCGCCACGGCGTGATCCCGGACATGATGACGCTCGGCAAATACATCGCGGGCGGCATGAATGTGGGCGCCTTTGGCGGGCGCGCCGCCATCATGGACGTGTTCGACGCGCATCGCCCGGGCGCCCTGCCGCATGCCGGCACCTTCAACAACAATGTCTGGTCCATGGCGGCCGGCTGCGTGGCGCTCGGCGAGCTTTTCACGGGCGAGGTTGTGGAGGCGCTGTTCCAGCGGGGCGAGGCGCTGCGGGCCGAGCTGAACGCGCTCTCTGCCCAGGCGGGTGTGGCCATGCAGTTCACCGGTGCCGGCAGCATGATGACGGCGCATTTCCGCACCGGCGCCATCGAGACGCCCTACGCCGCAACGCCAGAGGAGGAACAGCGCCGCGAGTTGTTCTTCTTCGACATGCTGGAGGCGGGCTTCTACCTCGCCCGGCGCGGGATGGTGGCCCTGAGCTTACCGCTTGCGCCGACCGATCTCAGCGGCTTCGTCGCCGCCTTCCGCGAGTTCCTGAACCTGCGCGGCCCGCTTCTGGGCCGCGCAGGCTGATCTCAGGCGATCACGTAGCCGATCAGCACGATCGCGCCGGTCAGCAGGGCCAGCGCGCGCAGCACGGCCCAGAATTCACCCTTGACCGGCCCTTCCTCTTCCTTGGAGAGGCGGATCACGTTCACCGGCGGTCGGCGCGGCACAGCCGCCACGGCCGGAGCATCCTGCTCTGTCACCATCGTCAAAATCCCCTTGTCCCACGGGTGTGGCCGCTTGACCGCTCATGCGGCGATCATTGCAGCCATCCCCGACCCGTCGGAGAACCTAGGGCATGGCTCATGGTTGCAATAGCGACCTGCGGCTGAATCGCAGCGATGGCATGGGTCCCTACGGTTGCATTTTTGCGACAAGTCCCGGAGATTGCAGCCTTTCCTCTACCGCAAGGTTCAGAATTTCGACGCCTTCTTCCACGTTTTCGCCCTCGGCACAGCCCAGATGGGCCACCACGCCGTCGCGCGGGGCGGTGATCTTGATCTCGGTCTTCATGGCTTCGAGCACCGCCAGCAGTTGGCCCTTCCTCACGGCATCGCCGGCCGCCACCAGCAGGCGCACCACCCGTCCGGGGATGGGGGCGGAAAGCCGGCTCTCACCCGCGGCATCCTCACTCGGCGGGGCGTAGGGGTCGCGGCGGTGGAGGCGCCATCGGCCTCCATCCAGGCCTATGGTGCAGCCACCTTGCTCAAGCAGGAAGCTGAACCGGCGCGAGACGCTGCCCTCGACCAACGCAAAATCGCCGGCCTGCACATGGATGTTCACGCGGCGCGGTGGTGCATCCTCGATCGCGACCTCGAAGCCACCGGCCAAGTGACGCAGTGCAGCACGGCGCGGCCTGATCCCGTCATCCCACAGGCTCAGCACCTCGGCGGAACCGTGCAACCGCCATCCGGCCTTGCGCAACCAAGGCGAGCCGACGAAGCCCTCCTCGGACCAATCATGCGCCGCCTGCGCGGCTTCGCCGGCCGCAGCGGCGATCAGCACGTCGTCGGGTGCGGGTTCGGGCGCGGCCAGCAGCAGCGCTGCGTGTCGGGCAATGAAGCCGGTGTCCAACTCGACCGCGCGCAGCGCCGGGTGATGCAGCAGGCGCCGCAGGAAGCGGGCGTTGTTGCCAACCCCCTCCACAACCAGGGCGTCCATCGCCTGAGCGAGGCGGATCAGCGCCGCATCCCGATCTTCGCCCCAGGCGATGATCTTGGCGAGCATGGGATCGTAGAAGGCCGTGACGGTATCGCCCTCCCCAAAGCCCGTATCCACGCGGATATGTCCTTGGAAGTGAACCGGCCGGAGGGCGCTCAGTCGTCCCGCGGCGGGGCGGAAATCCTGCTCCGGTTCCTCCGCGTAGAGGCGTACCTCCACAGCATGGCCTCGCGGCGCGGGGGGCCACGCTTCGGGCAGCGCCTGGCCGGCGGCCACGCGCAATTGCCATTCCACGAGGTCGAGCCCCGTGACCATCTCGGTCACCGGATGCTCCACCTGGAGGCGGGTGTTCATTTCCAGGAAGAAGGCGTCCTCGCCCTCCACCACGAATTCCACCGTGCCAGCATTGGTGTAGCCCACGGCGCGGGCGGCGTTCTCGGCGGCCTGGTGCAGGCTGCCGCGCAGCGCGTCGGAGAGGTCGGGCGCGGGCGCTTCCTCCAGCACCTTCTGATGCCGGCGCTGGACCGAGCAGTCGCGCGTGTGCAGGTGGGTGACGCGGCCATGGCTGTCGCCGAAGATTTGCACCTCCACATGGCGCGGGCGCTGGAGGTATTTCTCGATCAGCACGCGGTCATCGCCGAAGGCGGCCTTGGCCTCACGCCGGGCGCCGGCCAGTTCGGCGGCGAAATCGCCGGGCGCGTAAACGGGGCGCATGCCCTTGCCGCCGCCACCGGCACTCGCCTTGATCAGCACAGGAAAGCCGATGCGCCCCGCCTCGGCGGCGAGGGTCGCCTCATCCTGCGCTTCGCCGTGATAGCCGGGCACGGTGGGGACGCCGGCCGCGACCATGAGTCGCTTGCTCTCGGCCTTGCTGCCCATGGCCCGGATGGCCGCGGCGGGCGGACCGATGAAGGCGATGCCGGCGCCGGCGCAGGCTTCGGCGAAATCCGCATTCTCCGAGAGGAAGCCATAGCCGGGGTGCACCGCCTGCGCGCCACTGCGCCGCGCGACCTCCAGGATGAACTCCCCGCGCAGATAGGATAGCGCGGCCGGTGCCGGGCCGATCGCATAGGCCTCATCGGCCTCGCGCACATGCATGGCCTGGGCATCCGCCTCGCTGAAGACGGCGACGGTCTTGATACCCAGCCGCCGCGCGGTGCGGATGATCCGGACGGCGATCTCGCCGCGATTGGCGATGAGGATTTTCGTGAACATCGCCATCACATCCGGAACAGGCCAAAGCGGGTCGGCGGGATGGGGGCGTGCAGCGCCGCGGTGAAGGCCAGGCCCAGCACGTCCCGCGTCATCGCGGGCGGGATGATGCCGTCATCCCAGAGCCGCGCCGTGGCGTAGTAAGGGTCCCCTTCCCGCTCGTACTTGTCCCGAATTGGCGCCTTGAAGGCTTCCTCCTCCTCTGCGCTCCAGGCCTTGCCGCTGGCTTCCAGATTGTCGCGCCGGAGTGTCGCCAGCACGCTCGCCGCCTGCTCGCCGCCCATCACGGAAATCCGCGCATTAGGCCAGGCGAAGAGGAAGCGCGGGCTGTAGGCGCGGCCGCACATGCCGTAATTGCCCGCGCCGAAGCTGCCGCCGATGATGACGGTGATCTTCGGCACGGATGCGGTGGCGACGGCCGTCACCAGCTTGGCACCATCCTTCGCGATGCCGCCCGTCTCGTATTTGCGGCCCACCATGAAGCCCGAGATGTTCTGCAGGAACAGCAATGGGATGTTGCGCTGGCAGCAGAGCTCGATGAAATGCGCGCCCTTCTGCGCGCTCTCACTGAAGAGGATGCCGTTATTCGCGATGATGCCGATGGGCATGCCCCAGATGCGCGCGAAGCCGGTGACGAGTGTCGTGCCGTAGCGCGGCTTGAACTCGTCCAGCACGGAACCATCCACGATGCGGGCGAGCACCTCGCGCACATCATAGGGCTGGCGCACGTCGCGCGGGATGATGCCGTTCAACTCCTCCGGCGCATGGAGCGGCGGGGTGGGCGCATGGGGCGGCTGCGGCGGCGCCTTGGCATTCAGATTGCCGACGATGCGGCGCACCAGGCCCAGCGCGTGCATGTCATCCACCGCCAGGTGATCGGCCACGCCTGAAAGCCGCGTGTGGACATCGCCGCCGCCGAGATCCTCGGCCGAGACCACCTCGCCCGTCGCGGCCTTCACAAGGGGCGGCCCGCCCAGGAAGATGGTGCCCTGGTTGCGGACGATCACGGCCTCATCGCACATCGCCGGCACATAGGCGCCGCCCGCGGTGCAACTGCCCATGACGGAGGCGATCTGCGGAATGCCGGCCGCCGACATGTTGGCCTGGTTGAAGAAGATGCGGCCGAAATGCTCGCGGTCCGGGAAAATTTCATCCTGGTTCGGCAGGTTGGCGCCGCCGGAATCCACAAGGTACAGGCAGGGCAGGTTGTTCTGTGCCGCGATCTCCTGCGCGCGGAGATGCTTCTTCACCGTCAGCGGGTAGTAGCTGCCACCCTTCACCGTCGCGTCATTGGCGACGATGACGCAGACGCGGCCTTGAACCGTGCCGATGCCGGTGATGATCCCCGCACCGGGCACCTCGTCACCATACATGCCTTGGGCGGCGAGCGGCGAGAGCTCCAGGAAGGGCGCGCCGGGGTCCAGCAGGCGCTCGACGCGTTGCCTGGGCAGCAACTTGCCGCGCGCAGTGTGCTTCGCCCGCGCGGCCTCGGTGCCGCCCAGCGCGGCGTGCGCGGTGCGGGCGGCGAGCTGGTCCAGCAGCGCCTGCATGGCGGCGGCGTTGGCGCGGAACTCTTCGCTGCGGGGGTTGATGCTGCTCACGCGGTTTCTCGGAACAATTCGCGGCCGATCAGCAGGCGCCGGATCTCGCTCGTGCCGGCGCCGATCTCATAGAGCTTTGCATCGCGCAGCAGCCGCCCCGTCGGGTAATCGTTGATATAGCCATTCCCGCCCAGGATCTGGATCGCGTCCAGCGCCGCCTTGGTTGCCTCCTCGGCCGCGAAGAGGATGGCGCCGGCCGCATCCTTGCGCGTCGTCTTGCCGGCGTCGCAGGCGCGGGCCACGGCATAGACATAGGCGCGCGCCGCATTGAAGCGGGTGTACATGTCGGCCACCTTGCCCTGGATGAACTGGAACTCGCCGATCGCCTGGCCGAACTGCTTGCGCTCATGGATATAGGGCACGACGACGTCAAGGCAGGCCTGCATGATGCCCAATGGCCCGGCGGCGAGCACCGCACGTTCGTAGTCGAGGCCCGACATGAGCACGCGCACGCCGCCATTGACGGCGCCCAGCACGTTCTCCTCCGGCACCTCGCAATCCTCGAAGACCAGCTCTGACGTGGGCGAGCCGCGCATGCCGAGCTTGTCGAGCTTTTGCGCCGGCGTGAAACCCTTCATCCCCTTTTCCACGATGAAGGCGGTGATGCCCTTGGGCCCCGCCTCCGGGTCGGTCTTGGCATAGACGATCAGCGTCTCGGCGTAATGGGCGTTGGTGATCCACATCTTGGTGCCGTTCAGCACGTAGCGGTCGCCCCGCTTCTCGGCCCGCAGCTTCATGCTGACCACATCGCTGCCGGCACCCGGCTCGCTCATGGCGAGTGCCCCCAGATGCTCGCCGCTGATGAGCTTGGGCAGGTAGCGCGCCTTCTGCGCCGCATTGCCGTTGCGGGCGAGCTGGTTCACGCAAAGATTGGAATGCGCGCCATAGCTGAGGCCCACGCTGGCCGAGGCGCGGCTGACTTCCTCGACGGCCACGCAATGGGCGAGGTAGCCCATCCCGGCGCCGCCATATTCCTCATCCACCGTGATCCCGTGCAGGCCGAGCGCGCCCATCTCGGGCCAGAGGTGGCGCGGGAATTCATCGGTCCTGTCGATCTCGGCGGCGATGGGCGCCACACGGTCCGCGGCGAAGCCGCGCACCGTATCCCGCAGCGCGTCAATCTCTTCGCCGAGGCCGAAATCCAGCGTCGGGATGGTCATGTTGGGCAGCATGATGCTCTCTCTATGGCCAGCGCTTGCGGCGCTTGTCGCACTTGATGTCCCGCAGGTTCCGGCATTCCGCCCAGCCGGGGCGACTATCGCCCGCATCCTGCCGGACCGCGACGGGGAGAACGGACCGCGCGCGGACGTCGCGCCATCGCAACGCAGCGCCGGCGGCTGCCATGATCGCTTCCGTGCCGTCTCCCGGCAAACCCGCCTCCCGGAGTTTTCCTCTGGCAGGAGGCTAGGCGGGGGCCCCGGGTCAGCGCAACGGCTTTACGTCCCGCCGGAGCGCGATGGCGAGCGGCGGATCATCCGTCGCCAGCACGTCCACGCCCAGCATGAGTGCGTGATGGATGGTATCGGCGTGGTTCGCGCCCCAGACCGAAAGCCGCAGCCCGACAACGCCCAGGGCGTCGCGCAGCGCGGGCGTGGCACCCTTCACATGCACGCCGATCTCGCTGGCGCCCAACGCCTGGCATTCGCGCACCAGGGCGGCCGGCGTGGCGGCTTGCAGCGTCGGTCCATCCACCAGCCAGACCACCTGCTCGAATCCGCCGAGTGCGGCGGCCTCCGCCACCGAGGGGCGTTCGAAGCTCATCATGATGGTTCGCGGCTTGAGGCCCAGGCTGTCCAGCAGCCGGCCGCAGCGGGCGACCAGGCCCGGATAGGGCCGGTGGTCCGGATCGGCCTTCACCTCGAGGCGAAGGCGCTGGGCGGTGCCGCCGATCAGCCCCGCCACCTCGGAGAGATGCGGCAGGCATTCGCCGCCCGTCCCCTTCACGCGCAGGCGCTGCAACTCGCTCCAGGGGAGTGCGACGACGGGGCCCGAGCCGTCGGTCGTGCGGTCCAGCGTCGCGTCGTGGATGACCACGGGCTCACCCTCGGCGCTGGCGTGAACGTCGAACTCGATCTGCTCCGCCGGCCAGGTGAGTGCCTTGCGGAAGGCGAGCAGGCTGTTTTCCGGCCAAAGGAAGGCGCCCCCCCTGTGGCTCGCGATCTCTGTGCGGTCCATGCCGCACCTCTTCCAAGACAGCGCGAATACGTCAAGCGGGGCTGACAGCCAAAAGCGATGGCTGGGCGGACATCAGCTCCAGAGGCCGCCGGCGATGGCGTCGTTCATTTCGGCAATGAACTGGAGATCGGCCGCTTCGCTTTCGCATTCCCGCAGCACGGCATGGGCCAGCGAGGCGACCTGCGAGCGCAGCGGCGCGGGCAATTGGTTGGCGGGGTCCATCACCAGGCCCAGCACGACGTCCCAGAGGCGGCGATTGTCAGCGCGGGCGCGGGCGATCGCGGTCTGGCTCTGTTCGGCCAGGGCCTCGCGGATGCTGCGATTGGCGCGGACGAAGACCTCGGCCTCCATCTGCCGGGGCGTGCGGCGCTGGCGATAGGCGGCGGCGGCATCGGGGCGGGTGCCCGGCTCGAACTGGGTGGCGGGGAGCATGACGACCTCGGGTCAAAAGTTGGGAGTCAAAAGGTGGAAAATGCCGGGCGGCGTTTTGCCGGCCCGATGGCGCTGTGGATCAGCGGAAGAGCGAGAGCAGGGCCTGCGGCGCCTGGTTCGCGATGGAGAGCGACTGCGTGCCGAGCTGCTGGCGGATCTGCAACGCCTGCAACCGGGCGCTTTCCTTGGCCAGGTCCGCATCCACGAGCGAGCCGAGGCCGCTTTCCATGGAGTCCATCTTCTGGCGGTTGGTGCTCAGCGCGCCGTCAATGTCCCGCGAATCCGCGCCGAACTTGGACAGCGCGTTGTTGATCGCGGATTCGACCGTGACGAAGGTCTTGATGTTCGAGGCCGCGGCGCCGCCACCGAAATTCGCCTCGTCGCCATAGGCGGCGATGGTGTCCTGCAGGGGCCCGGTGGCGCTTGCGTCACCATTGCCCAGCATGACGCGCGCCTGCTCCGAGGTCATCGCCGTGCCGCCATTGAACTGGAAGGCCGTCGGGTTCTCGAAGGTGCCGGCGATGTCCCGGCCACCGGTCGCCACGCGGGTGTCGAAGGTCAGCGTCGAGGCGTCAATGCCGGTGATGTTCAGCGTGTTGCCGCGCTCATTGCGGACCACGCCGGTATCCACCGAGGCGCTGGAGGCCGACTTGTTGGAATCCTGCGATCCCAGCAGGCTGCGGCCGTTGTAGCTGGCATCGCCGAGCGCGCGGTTCGTCTGGTTGACGAGGTTCTCGAAATCCTTGGTGTAGGTCGTGCGGTCCGAATCGCTCAGCGTGTCGGAGGAGAGCTTGGTCAGCGTCTCCCGCATCTTGGTCAGGTTCTTCGAGGTCTCGTTGAGCGCACCCATGGTGGTCTCAAGCAGGCCCTTGGTGGAACCGAGCTGTTCATTGGCGGCACCAAGGCCCGCAATATCGCCGCGAACGCGCTGCGCCACCGCATAGGCCGCGCCGTCATCCTTGGCGTCGGACACCTTGAAGCCGGTGGAGATGCGCTTTTGCGTCGTCGCCATCTCTTCGTTGGTGCGGTTGAGCGACTGCAGCGCCACCATCGCACCAATATTGGTCTGAACCGAATTCATCGTCATTGGGGCTTTTCCCTTTGCTCGAAAGGCGGAAGGGGGATCCTTCCGCCTTGTCCAGCATCCCAGGGAAAGCCCAAGAAACGGTTAAACGGATCAGATGTCCGCGTAGATGTGCGTCTCGGCCTTGGCACCCGGCTGCGTCACCGCACCCTGGCGCGCCGGGCCCACGGTCTGCGCATACTTCCACAGCACGCCCGAGTTGAAGTTGTGCGTGCGCGGCTTCCATTCGGCGCGGCGCTTCGCCAACTCCTCGTCGGAGAGCAGCACATCAATCGTGCCGGCCTGGGCGTCAATCACGATCTTGTCGCCATTCTGGAGGAGCCCGATGGGCCCGCCCACCGCGGCTTCGGGCCCGACATGACCGATGCAGAAGCCACGCGTGGCGCCGGAGAAGCGGCCATCGGTGATCAGCGCCACCTTGTCGCCCATGCCCTGGCCGTAGATGGCAGAGGTCGTGCTCAGCATCTCGCGCATGCCGGGGCCGCCCTTCGGGCCTTCATAGCGGATGACGATGACGTCGCCCGGCTTGTAGGCGCGGGCGTCCACCGCGGCGAAGGCGTCTTCCTCGCAATCGAAGCAGAGTGCCGTGCCCTCGAATCGCAGCTTCTCCATGCCGGCGATCTTCACGATGCCGCCATCGGGGGCCAGGTTGCCGAAGAGGCTGACCACGCCGCCGATCTTGCTGATCGGGTTGGAAACGGGGTGGACCACATCCTGGTCCTTCGGGAAGACCACATCGGCGTGGTTCTCGGCCAGCGTCTTGCCGGTCACGGTCATGGCATCGCCATGCAGCAGGCCGCCTTCCAGCAGCGCCTTGATGATGACCGGGATGCCGCCGATGTTGTGCACGTCCAGCGCCACATATTTGCCGCCGGGCTTGAGGTCGGCGATGTGCGGCGTGTCGCGCATCAGGCGGGCCACTTCCTCCAGCGGGAAGTCAATGCCGCACTCATTGGCGATGGCCGGCAGGTGGAGCGCCGCATTGGTCGAGCCACCCGTGGCGCCCACGATGCGCGCCGCATTCTCGAGCGCCTTGCGCGTCACGATGTCGCGCGGGCGGAGCTGCTTGCGGATGAGGTCCACCACCGCGAAGCCGGACTTGTAGGCGTATTCATCGCGCTCGGTGTCGGGGGCCGGGGCGCCGGCCGAATAGGGCAGCGCGAGGCCGATGACTTCCGAGATGCAAGCCATGGTGTTGGCGGTGAACTGGCCGCCGCAGGCGCCCGCACCCGGGCAGGCATGCTCCTCCAGCTCCTTCAGCTCCTCATCGGACATGTTGCCCGCCGCGTGCTGGCCGACCGCCTCGAACACGTCGAGCACCGTCACGTCCCGGCCGCGATGGCGGCCCGGCATGATGGAGCCGCCATAGAGGAAGACGCTGGGGACGTTGAGGCGCAGCATGACCATCATCATGCCCGGCAACGTCTTGTCGCAGCCGGCCACACCCACCAGCGCGTCATAGCAATGGCCGCGCATCGTCAGCTCGACCGAATCGGCGATGACTTCGCGCGAGACGAGCGAGGACTTCATGCCCTGGTGGCCCATCGCAATGCCGTCGGTCACGGTGATGGTGGTGAATTCGCGCGGCGCGCCGCCGGCCGCGGCCACGCCGCGCTTGGCGGCCTGTGCCTGGCGGGAGAGCGCGATGTTGCAGGGTGCGGCCTCATTCCAGCAGGAGGCCACGCCGACGAGCGGGCTTTCGATCTCCTCGCGCGTCATGCCCATCGCGAAGTAGTAGCTGCGATGCGGCGCGCGCTCGGGGCCGACCGTCACATGGCGGCTCGGCAGCTTGGATTTGTCCCACTTGGTCATCGGCGTTTCCCTTGAGTCTATGTCGTAAATCAGTTTGCGATGCGGGCGAGGGCCGCGTCCAGACGGGCGATTTCGGCGGTGAAGGTTTCGAGGCGCTCGCGGTTTTCCTCGATCACCTCCTCCTTCGCCTTGGCCATGAATTCGGCGTTGCCGAATTTCTTCTCGATCTTCCCGATCTCGCCCGCCGCGACGCCGCGCGCCTTGACCAGGCGCGCGCGTTCGGCGCCGAGGTCAATCACATCCGCCAGCGGCAGCATCAGCGTCGCCTCGCCGATCACGGCCTGGACCACGCCGGGCGGCGGCGCGCCGTCCAGCGTCTCGATCTCGGTCACGCGCGCCAGGCGCTGGATCGCCTCCAGCCAGCGGCCGGCCCGCGCCATGGTCTCGGGCGAGGCGCCCTGCACCAGCAGCTTGGTCTTGACGGAGGGCGGCACATTCACCTCGGAGCGCACGGCGCGCACTTCGGAAATCAGGCGGACGATGCCGTCCAGCTCCGCCCGCGCGGCCTCGGCATCCCGCACCGGCGTGGCCTCGGGCCAGGGCGCCCTGATCAGGCTCGCCTCGCCGCCATAACCCAACTGCGTCCAGAGCTCCTCGGTCACGAAGGGCATGACGGGATGCAGCAGTCGCAGGATCACGCCCAGCACATGCTGGGCGGCACCCTTCACCTCGTCCTTCTCGGGGCCGTCCGGGCCGTTCAAGACCGGCTTAGCGAACTCTAGGAACCAGTCGCAGAAGCTGTTCCAGGTGAAGCGGTAGAGCGCGGCCGCGTAGTCGTCGAAGCGGAAGGCATCGAGCGCCGCGCCCGCCTCGGCCGCCGCAGTGTTCGCACCATCCAGGATCCAGCGCGCCAGCGGCGTGGTCGCACTCGCGGGGTCCCAGGCCGGCTGCGCCGCGATGCCATTCATCTCGGAGAAGCGCGCCGCGTTCCACAGCTTGGTGGCAAAGGCGCGATAGCCCTCCATCCGCTGCTTGGAGAGCTTGATGTCCCGCCCCGGCGAGGCCAGGGCGCACAAGGTGAAGCGCACCGCATCCGCGCCATTGGCGTCGATCAGTTCGAGCGGGTCGAGGACATTGCCCTTCGACTTGCTCATCTTGGCGCCCTTCTCGTCCCGCACCAGGCCGTGGATCACCACGTGCCTGAAGGGAACCTCGCCCATGAAATGGATGCCCATCATCATCATCCGGGCGACCCAGAAGAAGATGATGTCGAAGCCGGTGACCAGCACATCGGTCGGGTAGTGCTTTTGCAATTCGGCCGTGCTGTCGGGCCAGCCCAGGGTCGAGAAGGGCCAGAGGGCGGAGCTGAACCAGGTGTCCAGCACATCCTCATCGCGCGTTAATTCCACGTCGCGGCCGAACTGCGCCCGCGCGGCTTCCTGCGCCGCGGCCTCGTCGCGCGCCACGAAGACGCTGCCCTCGGGGCCGTACCAGGCAGGGATACGGTGCCCCCACCAGAGCTGGCGCGAGATGCACCAGGGCTGGATGTCGCGAATCCAGGCGAAGAAGGTGTTTTCCCACTGCTTGGGCACGAATTCGGTCTTGCCGGTCTCGACGGCCTCGATGGCGGGCTTCGCCAAGGTCGCCGCGTCGCAATACCATTGCAGCGTCAGGCGCGGCTCGATCGGCACGCCGGAACGGTCGCCATGCGGGACCATGTTGGTGTGCGGCTCGGCCTTGACCAGCAGTTCCAGGCGTTCCAGCTCGGCCAGGATGGCGCGGCGCGCCACGAAACGGTCCTGCCCCGCGAGGCCGCGCACGAAATCCGGATCGGCGATGCCCTCCACGGCGCGCAGGTCACCCGCGATCTCGTCGAGCCAGATGCGCGCCTCGGCATCCAGCACGCTGGGCATCGGCAGGTCATGCCGGCGGCCCACGCCATAATCGTTGAAGTCATGCGCGGGGGTGATCTTCACCGCGCCCGTGCCCTTCTCGGGGTCGCTGTAAGCGTCGGCCACGATGGGGATGAGGCGGCCGGTCAGCGGTAGGATGGCGCGCTTGCCCACCAGATCCGCGAAGCGCGCATCCTCGGGATGCACGGCGATGGCGGTGTCACCCAGCATGGTCTCAGGCCGCGTGGTCGCGACCTCGATGAAGCGGCCGGGCATCCCCTCCACCGGATAGCGCAGGGTCCAGATGTTCCCCTTCATCTCGCGGCTCTCGACCTCGAGGTCGGAGATGGCGGTCTGGAACACAGGGTCCCAGTTCACGAGGCGCGTGTCGCGGTAGATCAGCCCATCCTGGTGCAGGCGCACAAACACCTCGATGACGGCCTTGGAGAGCCCTTCATCCATGGTGAAGCGCTCGCGCGGCCAGTCGAGCGAGGCGCCGAGGCGGCGGAGCTGGCGGGTGATGGTGCCGCCGCTCTCGGCCTTCCAGTCCCAGATGCGCTTGAGGAAGGCCTCGCGCCCCAGCCCCTTGCGGGTCAGCCCTTCGGTGCCGATCAGCCGCTCCACCACCATCTGGGTCGCGATGCCGGCATGGTCGGTGCCCGGCATCCAGAGCGCGTCGCGCCCCTGCATGCGGCGGTAGCGCACCAGCACATCCTGCAGCGTGTTGTTCAGCGCGTGCCCGATATGCAGGCTGCCCGTGACATTGGGCGGTGGGATGACGATGGTGAAGGGTGCCGCATTGCGCGCGGGGTCCGCGCTGAACGCGCCGGACGCTTCGGAGGCGGCATAGAGCCGGGCTTCCAGGGAGGCGGGGTCGAAGGCCTTGTCGAGCATGCGCCACAGGTCCAACGCGCCGCGCGGCGCGTCAAGCCCTGGGGGCGCGGGTCAGGCTCCCGCGGGCGGCCTCAGCCCTGGCGCGCCATGACCTTTTCGATCTCGGCGCGCACCACGCGCTCCACCGTCGCCGGCAGATGCGCGTCGAGCCAGGCCTTGAGCAGTGGGCGCAACTCCTCGCGCACCACATCCTCGATGGTGGGGCCGCCCCGGCTGACGCTCGCGCTGCGCTCCTGCGAAACCGCACGGCTGAGCTGGCCGAGGGCCGCGGCGGCGGCGGCGGCGGCCAGCGGATCGAGCAGGTTGGCCGGCATCGGCTCGGCCGGCGGCGGGTTGGGCTGGAAGGGCTGCATGATGTTCGTGGGCACCCGCGTGGGCGTGAGAGGGGGCGGTGGCGGTGGCGGCGGCGCAACTGTGGCAGCCGGCGGTGGCGGCGCGGGCGGCGGTGGTGCAGGCGGCGGTGGTGCAGGCGGTGGTGGTGCGGGCGGCGGTGGTGCGGGCGGTGCGGGGCGTGGCTCGGGCGGCGGCGCGCCTGCGGCGGGCCCGGCCAGATTCTCCGGCGGCACGATCATCATCTCGGGCGTGAGCTGGATCGCCTCCGCCGCGGCTGCGGCCGGCGGCGGGGCCGCCTCCTCCTCGTTCAGGATCTTGCGGATGGATGCGAGGATGTCATCCATCGAAGGGTCGGCACCACCGGGCGGGGTCTGGCCGGACATGGCTCAGCGCCGCGCGGAGGCGTTGGAATAGTCGCCGAGGCCGGCCCAGCGGTTGCGCACCGCCTGGTAATAGGCGGTCATGTCGTAGAACTCGACATTGAGGCCGAGATCCTGCGCGGTGAGCCGGCCCACGGCGCCCGCCAGCGCGTAGGAGCCGGTGACCACCTGTGCCAGCGCGTTCACCAGGCTGGTGCGCGCGTTCAGCAGCTCCTGCTCGGCATTCAGCACGTCGAGCGTGGTGCGGCTGCCGACGATGGCTTCGCGCTGCACCCCATCCAGCGCGATCTCCTGCGCGCGGATCTGGACGCGCACGCTGGTCACGGCGGCGCGGGCGCTCGTCAGCGTCTCCCATGCGCGCGCGGCGGATTCGGCGGCGGAGCGGCGCGCCTCATCCACCTGGGAGAGGGTCTGCTGCGCGGTCTGGCGCGCCTGCCGGACGGAGGAGTATTCGGCGCCGCCCTGGTAGATCGGCGCCGAGAGGTTGAGCGTGACCTGCCCGCCATTCTGCCGCGTGTGCGGCAGGGCGTTGTTGTCGTTGCGGAAGGCCTGCGCATTGCCCGAAAGCTGCGGCATGAGCGCCGAGGCCTGGACGTCAATGTTGTCGCGCGAGGCGGCGGCGTTGAAGAGGGCGGCCACCACCTGCGGGTTGCTTGCCACCGCCATGGCCTGGGCCTCGGCCTGGCTGCGCACGGGAAGCTGAAGGGGCTGCGGGTTGGTCAGCCGGCGCGGCGCCTCGCCGATCACGCGCTCATAGGTGGAGCGGGCGATCTGCAGGTTGCCCTCCGCCTGGGTGCGGGAGGTGCGGGCGCCGGCGAGCCGGCTTTCCGCCTGCGCCACGTCGGTGCGGGTGATCTCGCCCACGCGGAAGCGCTCGTTCGTCGCCTGGAGCTGGCGGGCCAGCACCTGCTCATTGTTGATGTTCAGCCGCAGCAGCTCGCCATTCTGGATGACGGTGATGTAGGCCGAGACGGCGTCGCCCAGCACCTGCTGCTCGGTCGCGATGAGGCGGGCGCGCTGCGCGAGGACGAGGTTCTCGGCCTGGCGGGTCTGCGCCGTCGTGCGGCCGCCGCGGTAGATGGGCTGGGTCAGCGTCACCGTCGCCGTGGCGGGCGAGCGCTCCTGCCGGATGGTGGTGGATTGCGGGAAGGCGGGGTCGCGGAAGAAGAAGCTGCCATCGTTGCGAAACTGCTGCACCTGGCTGCGGGTGCGCACATCGGCCGCGCCGTAGCTGCCCGCCATGACCACCGTCGGCCGCCAGCCGGCGAGTGCCTGGGGTACGCCTTCATCCACGCCGCGCAACTGCGCGCGGGCGGCGAGCAGCGTCGGGTTGTTGCTGTAGGCCACGGCCAGGGCTTCCTGCAGGGTCTGGGCCTGCACGCCGCCGGATGCGGCGCCGATGACCGCGGCCGCCGCCAGCAATGTCGCCTTCATGCCCTGATGCATCGGTCCATGTCCCCTTCAAGCTTCGCGGCGAGTATAGCCTGCCCCGGCTGCATCGCGCCAAGGGGCGCGTGGCGCCAGGGGCGCCTTGGTCACAAAATGAAACCCGTCACAGCTCAAAGCCGGGGGCCGCGGCGAATTCGGCCAGCAGCGGCGCCGCGGCGTCGAGGCCCGTCACCTCACTGACCGCGCCGCCCGCCCGGCGCAGCAGCACGCCCCGGCCGACCGGCCCGCCCTCCCGCCGCACGGTGACGAGCCGCCCGCCCTCGCCCAGCTGGGAGAAGAGCGCGCCCGGCACCTCCTCCACCATCCCCTCGATCAGGATGAGGCGGAAGGGCGCACCGGCCGGCGCGCCGAGGCGCGGGTCGCCTTCATGGATCGCCGGGCGGTTCTCGGCCAGGGAGAAATCCAGCGCATGGCGCGCCGCCGCGGCCAGTGCCGGGTCGCTCTCGATGCCCATCACCTGCAGGCCCATCCGCGCCAGCACCGCCGCGCCATAGCCGGTGCCCGAGGCGAGCACCAAGGCGCGCTCCCCGGGCTGGGGCAGCGCCATCTGCAGCAGGCGGGCCAGCGCCATGGGCGAAAGCATGGCCCGCCCGTTGGCGAGCGGCACCTGCGCATCCGCATAGGCCCGGTCGCGCAGGGAGGCGGGGACGAAGTTCTCGCGCGGGATCGCGTCCATCGCGTCGAGCAGGAGGGGGTCGGTCACGCCATTGGGGGTGAGCTGGCCGTCGCGCATGAAGCGGCGTGCCCTGGCGAAATCCACATCCAAAGCGAGCATCCTCTTCTCCTGGCCGGCCAATTGCGCTGTCAGGGGTTATAGAGCGCGCAGCGGGTGGCGGAAAGCTGCGGATGGGCAACCCCAGCCTTGACCCGAAGCCCCGGCAGGCCGATACAGCGGGGCCTTGGGGTCCGATGGCCGAGTGGTTAGGCACAGGTCTGCAAAACCTGCTACGGCGGTTCAATTCCGCCTCGGACCTCCAGGCTCCGTATTTTTGGCCTTGCCAGCCCGACGCCCAGCCATCCCGATGGCCAGCGCAGGCCGAGGCATGATTTTTGCATAGCCCGCGCCCGACTTGCCGGAGCCTGCCATGCCCCCTCCCCTCATGGTCCGTTTTCACGGCGGCGCCGTCGGCCGCTGGCGCGTCACGCGCATGCAGGCCTTGGCCGGCGCCGCGCTGCCTGGGGCGGATCGGATCACCCTGCAGGAGGGTGCGGCCCCCGCGCCCAAGGGCACCCTCGCCTGGACACTGACGGGCAGCACCGGGAACCTCCGCTACACCGAGCGTGCCGAGGCCGATTCCCTCGCCGCCCGGCAGCAGGGCCTGGCGCGGCCGCAGGCGCTGCACGCCGCCCTCATCCCCATCCGCAAGAACGCCGCTTGGTGGGCGCTGGCGCAGGATAAGCGCCGCGCCATCCTGGAGACGGAATCGAGGCATATCGCGATCGGCATGGACTACCTGCCCGCCATCGCGCGCCGGCTCCACCACAGCCGTGAGCTGGGCGAGCCATTCGATTTCCTCACCTGGTTCGAATACGCGCCGGAGCATGAGGCCGCCTTCGGCGACATGCTGGCCCGGCTGCGCGCCCAGCGCGAATGGCATTTCGTGGAGCGCGAGGTGGAGATCCGCCTCGTGCGCGACGCGGGCTGAGGGGCGGTTGCGCTCCCGCGCCACCCCTGCTAGTTCCCCCGCCCATGGTGATCCGGCGTGGCGCAGCGGTAGCGCAGCGGACTGTTAATCCGTTGGTCGTAGGTTCGAATCCTACCGCCGGAGCCACTAATCCACAGAAAACCTAGCGTTCCGGGCCGTGACGATTTTAGCCCACAAATCAGCCCACAAATAGGGCTAGGGCTAGGGCGTTTCAGCCGGTCGAATGCGGCTCTATCGGTGGCTTTTGCATGACCACGAACCCGCACCGGGCCAGATGCAGCACCACGCCGCGCGCCACTGCTGCCGGATCATCGCGGGTCCGCGCGCCAAGCGGTTTGCCCCGCTCATTGAACCGGAGCGCGTAGCCGATCGCCTCGGCCAGATCATCCGAATCGGCGGGCGTGAGGTCGGGCGTCGTCATTGCTGGTTCGCCCCATCCTCTAGCACCGCCTCCACCGCCTCCGAGATCATCCGGGCCGGAAGGGCGGGGTGTAGAGCCCACGCCACGCGGCGGGCCTCCTCTGCCGCGTCAAGCCGGCGGGCTATTGCCAGGGCCGCCGCTCGCCGCATGGCGTAGGCAGCCTGTGGCGTCAGCCATGATGGGTTGCGATAGGGCGCCATGTTGAGAACATAAAGCGAACAAGGCGACCGAGGCAATCCGCTACGGCTTGTGCCCCTTGGAAGGCGGGCAACACTAGGCCCGACAAATTGCGCCGGCAGGCAATTAATTCATTCTCACGAAGCTTACGGCTTCCTTATGCTTGCCCGCGTCGGCAGATGCCACTGTGCGGTTTGGGGGATGCGTCCAATGCGAGGTTTGGCCAAGTTGAGCGCGTTCGCCGCCTGTGGACTGCTTGCCGGGTGCGCCGGCTCTGGACCCGCACCGCTCGGCCAGGACACATACATGCTCTCTGGGACAGGCGCCTGGAGTTGGTCATCCGCGAGCGCAATCAACGGCGACTTGCTGCGCGAAGCCAATGCATTCTGCTTGGCACAGGGGCGTCGGATGATGCCCCTTCAAATGGGTGGAGTAGATGCAGGCTTCTCCAATTTCGCGCAGGGCAGCTTGCAGTTTCGCTGCCTGATGGAGGGTGACCCAGAGTTGCGGCGCCCAAACCTTCAACCCGTCCCATCGGTTCGCATCGAGAACGTTACCCGCTAGTAGGCACCCCCAATAATGCGGCCGTTCTGCATCATGCCTGCCAGCGAGTATGTGTTGACGCCCCCGCCGGCTTCGCCAATGCGCGAGCCCAGATCCGGCCCCCAGCCCTGCATGCGCTCCAAAAGGCTCGGGCCGTTCCCGGTGAACCAGCCCTTGTAGGCTTCGTTCGCCGCGTCCTGCATGCCCCTCAACTGCTGCGCGCTCGGAAAGTCAGGCGTCGGGATCGGGCCTGCCTGGGGGATGCGGACCGGCTCCAACTTCTGCGTGCCACCGACAGGCGCCATCGGAGCGCGCTCGGCATTCTGCCGATGCGCCGCATCCTTTCGTCGCCGTTCCACAAAGCCCAAGCCGATCTGGCGGAAGGGGTGCCCCTCGCTCATCAAATCTGTGGGCGTGTAGCCCAGGCCGCTATCGCCAAACTGGAAAGACATGATCGTAAACCCTTGTTGCTGCCGCCAGCGGCGGGGTTATTCAGTTGGAGGAATTATAAGGCTTTCCGCCGCGTTTTTCCCGCGTAAACACGCGGTGAGGGTGGGGCGGAGCGTCATTCGCCCGTCTCCTCCCGCACCATCGCGGCGCAAAGCCTGTTCAGTTCCCGGATCGCTTTCCGCACCTCCCGCGCTTCCTTCGTCTTCAACCCGTGCTTAATCTTGCTGCGCCGCATGCGCTCCATGCCCTCCGGCGTCCTGGGTCCGGTGCTACCGCCGCCGTGCATCCGGCACCGCTGCTTCCCGCGCATAGCGGCTTGCTGGCAGGGCGTTCCGGCCCGCGTCTTGGCACCGCACCGGGGCGCCTTGCTCAGATCGCCACCCGGATTTCCGTTCTTCAACCGGCCGCGCCGCGTGGCCTTGTCGGGCTGATCTTCACTCATCCCCCGCCCCCCTCTGCCTGCCGCGCGGCGCTTCGATTGCGCCCACAAACGCCTGCCCACCCGGCTGAACCGTGACATGCTCAACCCGCACCGTTTGCTGGCCCTTGCCCCGGCGTCGGTCTATCGCCTCGGCCATCTCGGCAAAGGCGCGCGTGCATTTCACCGCGTCATGCCTGAGGCGCGTTGCCTGCTCCGCCGGCTGGTCCGGGATCATCGCCCGCCGCAAGCACTCCATCGCCGCCGCGTGCTGCGCGACGGCCAGGGTCGCCATCATCCCCTCAACTGGATCGGAAGGCTCGAAACCCGCCACCGCATCCAGCGCAGCGCCGATCACCAGTTCCTTGTCGCTGCCCTCTCTGTGGCGCCGACCGCTGCCGTCTACTGCGCGACGAAATACGCTGTGCGGGCGATCTCGGACGGGCTGCGGCAGGAGAACGACAAAATCCGCGTCACCTGCGTCTATCCGGGCGTCGTGGAGTCGGAACTGGCGAACACGATCACCGATCCTGTCGCGGCCGAGGCGATGGTCGCCTACCGCCGGATCGCTCTCAAACCCGAAGCGATCGCCGACGCCATCGCCCACGTGATCGCGCAGCCGCCCGAGGTCGATACGAGCGAGATCGTCATCCGGCCCACCGACAGCGCCTGATCTGGGCTTCAGTGTCCTCCGTTGATGAGCCTTTGCCATGAGAACCGCCACACCAGCATCACTCGGTGTACTGGCGCTCTGCCGCCGTAGAACGATCGATCTTCTTGACGTTGGACAGCTTCAGGCCAGCCTCTCGTTGGACAAAGCGGTGTTCAGGGAAACCGGTTGCAGCTCACGCGTTGTAACCCGCGCCACCGCCTGCAGCGTCGCTGACACGTGGCGCACCGCCGGATCGCCCTCCCGCCGTCGATGCCAGGCGAGGTGTATCGGGAAGCCTTCCACCGCGACGGGCGGCTCCAGGACCGAGAGCCCCTCGCGCATCGCGCCCAGGATGGACCCACCCGGCAGCAGGGCGATGAGGTCCGAGCCCAGCAGCAGTGGCGGCACCAGCAGGAAGTGGGGCACCACGCAGCCCACCCTCCGCACGCGGCCCTGGCGTGCCAGCGCCTCGTCCAGCGCGCCGCGCATGTCGCCGCGGGTGGAGACGAGCACATGTGGGTAGGCGAGCCACCGCTCCAGGTCGAAGCCTTCCAGGGCCGGGTGGCCGCGGCGCATGGCCACGACATACTCCTCGCGCAGCAATTCCACGCGGCGCAGATCGGGCCCGGCCGGGGGGATCAGCGAAACAGCGAGGTCGAGCGTGCCCCGCGCCAGCCCGTCCAGCGCGGCGGCCCCGCCCTGCCAGGGCTGCACGACCAGATCAAGGCCGGGCGCGCTGCGCGCCAGCGCCGCCACAAGCGGTCCGAGGAGCAGGGCGGCGAGGCTGTCGGCCATGAGCAATCGTACCGTCTGGCGCAGCTCAGCGAGTGGCACCTCCGGCAGGTCGAGCACGTCCCCGAGCCCGGCCAGCGCCTCCCGCAGCTTCGGCCGCAGCGCCTCGGCCAGGGGCGTACGGCGCATGCCCCCGGCCGCGCGCTCCAGCAGCCGGTCGCCGAAGAGCTGGCGACAGCGCTCCAGCGCGCTGGAGGTGGCGGGCTGCGACAGGCCGAGCCGGTCCGCCGCGCGGGAGACATGTGCCTCCTCCAGCAGGGCGTCGAGGATGACGAGCAGGTTCAGGTCTACGCCGCGAAGCTTCACGGCGTGGATAATGCCATATATCAATTATCTGTTGGAGAGATTTCGCCCGGTCTCCCAGTTTCCGGCCGCACACCGGAGGCCGCCATGACCCGAACCCTCATCCTGTTCTTCCACCCCGATCCCGCGGGCTCGAAGGCGAATGCCGCGCTGCTCTCCGCTACCCGGCCCCTGCCGGGCGTCGAGATCGCCGACATGGCCCGCCTCTCGCCCACTGGCGTGTTCGACACCGAGGCCGAGGTCCTGCGCCTCCACCGAGCCGACCGGCTGGTCCTGCAATTCCCTGTGCAGTGGTATTCCACGCCGCCGCTGCTGAAGGCCTGGCAGGACGCGGTGCTGAGCCGGATGTTCTACGCCCGCCCCGAGGAGGGCGAGCGGCTGCGCGGCCTGCCCGTGCTGGTGGCCGCGACGGCGGGCAATGTTCCGGAGGCCTATGGGCCGGCGGGCGTGAACCTCTACCCGCTCGAAGAGTTGCTGCGGCCGCTCGAGGCGACTGCCAATCGCTGCGGCTTCGCTTGGTCGCGGCCCCATCTGCTTTTCCGAGCGAACCGGCTTTCCCCCGCGGAGCTTGAGGCGGCGGGCGAGGCCTACGCCGCGCGGCTGCGGTGCTGGATCGCGGAGACGGCACAGGCCGTCGCGGCCCGAGCGCGCCTGCTGCCGCTCGCGGCGGAGACCTAAGCGATGCGCTCCCTCCCCGTGCAGACCGTGGTGCCCGCCCCCTTCGTGCTGGCGGCCCGCGCCTTGCCGCTCGGGCTGCTGGCGCAGTTCCTCACCGCGGGCCAGGCGCTGTTTCGCGATGGCGAGCTCTGGGGCGCCCATGCCGCGCTCGGCGTCGCGCTGGCCCTGCCGGTGGCCGGGCTGCTCGGCGGGGCGCGGCTGGTGCGGCGACTGCGCGGCTTCGCGGCATCGACCTGCCTCATCGCGGGCCTCTACGTGGCGCAGGTCGCCCTGGGGGCGGCGGACGCCGCGCTGCCCCTCTCACTCCATCCGCTCAACGGCGCGCTCCTGCTCGCGGCGAGCCTCGTGCTGCTCGCGCGGGTGGAGCGGGGGCGGGATGCCATGGCCGAGGCGCCGGCGGGCGCGAAGCCGTGACCACCCACGCATCCCGGCCGGACCGCGCCGCAACCGCCCGGACATCACCCTTCCACGAAAGGTCGAACACCATGTCTTCCCATCGCCTTGCGCCTGCCTCCCGCACCTCCCTCCACGCGGGCCTCGCCCTGGTAGCGGGCCTCTTCGTCGCGGGGTGCGGCTCGGCTGGCGGCTCCCTCGAGAGCGCCTACCGGGCGAACCTCGCCAGCGAGACCGCCCTCAACGCGCAGATCATCAGCGACCGTGCCCGCGCCCAGCGCTGCGACCGCGATCCGACCCGGCGGGAATGCGGCCCTAGGTGAGGGCCGATGACGCAGCCCGGCCCGAGCGGGCGGGTTCCAACACCAGCACCAAAGGAGTCACCGACATGACCAGGCCCGAGCCCGTCTTCCCGCCCGGCCGCCACGCCCTCTACGAAACCCACCGCTACTCCGCGGCCATCCGCTCCGGCGACCTGCTCTTCGTCTCCGGCCAGGTCGGCAGCCGCGCGGACGGCCGCCCTGAGCCCAGCTTCGAGGCCCAGGTGGAGTGCGCCTTCGGCAATCTCGCGGCGACGCTGGCGGCGGCCGGCTGCGCCCTTGCGGACGTCCTCGACGTCACGACCTTCCACACCGATCCGCAGGCCCAGTTCGAGACGGTGCTGAAGGTGAAGGACCGAGTCTTCCCCGCGCCGCCCTACCCGGCCTGGACGGCGGTGGGCGTGACCTGGCTCGCGGGCTTCGACTTTGAGATCAAGGTCGTCGCGCGCATCCCGGTCAGTCCGTGACAATGCAAGACCTGCCCGCATCTCGCCGCCGTGCCTTGCTGTCCAGCATGCTGGGCACCGCCCTCGTCGCCGCACCGTCGCGGCTGTTTCCCATCCCTGTGGCCCGAGGCCAGACAATGGAGGCCGCCAACCGGCCGCCTCAAATCCGGTGTCCATCGGAGCATGATGATGCTGAATGACGAATGCCGCCTCGGGGTCATCAGCGCGAACACCAAGGCGAGCTGTGCGGGTGCTTCGCATACCCGAGGCCACGTTGACCTGATCGCCAAGACCGCAAGCGTCGCCACTGTCGCGGTCCAGATCATGGCGGGTGTGCCCGCCGACGAAGCATGCTTCGTCTTCGAGGTCCGTGGATCGAAGGGTTGTTCGCCGATGCGGCCGCCGCGCAGCGCAGCCCGTCCATCAGCATGCCAACCACGCGGCGGGCTTGCGCCGTCTCGCCCGCGCGGTCCGGCGTCAGGCACGACAGGCCCGTCGCCCGAGGCACCAGGGTTAGCTGAGGAAGCGACCTTCCGGCGGCGCAGTGCCGTCCGCCGGGTCTGCCGGAACCAGCGCCTGGAACCAGAGATTGGCGCCTTCGCAGAGTATCTCGCCGGCCCGCTTGCCGCCGAGATAGGGCAGGCTGGACCATGCGCCATCGAACAACATGGCGATCAGCTCGCCCAGCTGCTGCGGCTGCGCCGCACCGGCATCGCGGGCCAGGCTGACCAAGGCGGCGCACATGCGTGCCTTGAAGGCCGCGACAAGACCATGCGTCGGGTGCTCGGGGTCGGGGAACTCCGCCTGCGCGAGAAGCATAGGGCAGCCGCGATAATCCGGGTTCTCCATCTCGCGCGCGGAGGCCAGCACCAAAGCGCGGAGTTTATCGGCGGCGGTGGGGGCGCTGGCGGTAACCTCGGCGAACCAGGCATCCCATTCCTCCATGTCCTGGCGAAGGATCGCGGCGATGAGCGCATCCTTGCTGGGATAGGCCCGGTAGAGGCTCATCTTCGTAGCATCGGCGACGCGACAGACCTCCTCGATCCCGGTGGCGCGGATGCCCTGGCGGTAGAACAGGTCCTTGGCGGCGTCCTGGATACGCTGCGCGGCTCTCGGCTTGGCTGCCTTGGCCTCGGACATAATGGCTGAACTCCTTCTGCCCTGATGGGTCCATGAAGTTTTGCGGTGCAGCAAGTTGCACCCTTGATGATACCGATCGGTCGCATTAACTGGGTACGAACCGGTCGGTCACATCCGCCCTCGGAGAATGGCAATGGCGAACCATCAAGACAAGACCAACAAAGCTGACCAGATGCGATTATTGGCAGGAAGCCTCTGGCTTTCCTGGTTGTGCAGGACGCTTTTGGCGCGGAAGGCACCAGTGGCCACGGTTGCCCTGCTCCTCGCCATCGGGACTCCGCAAACTCTCTCCGCGCAGGGGGGGGCGCCCGCGGCACCGCCCGTAACGGTTGCCAACCCCCTGGCCCGCTCGGTCCAGCAATGGGACGAGCACACCGCGAGGATAGAGCCGCTGGCCCGCGTCGAGATCCGGCCGCGGGTTTCTGGCCAGGTGATGGAGGTTCATTTCCGCGATGGTGCCCCAGTCGCGTCTGGCGACCTGCTTTTCACCCTTGACCAGCGCCCCTTCCAGATCGCGGTCGCCAGCGCCCGGGCCGAGGTTGCGCGCAACGAAGCCCGGGTAACCGTCGCCGAACAGCAGGTGAACCGCTACGCGCCCCTGGTCGCGCAGCGCTTCTCCTCCGAGGCGGATATGGACAACCGGCGCAGCACCCTGCGCGAGGCCCAGGCCGGCCTCGCCGCCGCCCGCGCCGCGCTGCGCCAGGCCGAGCTCGACTTGGAATTCTCGGAAATCCGCGCGCCGCGCGCGGGCCGCGTCAGCGACCGTCGTGTGGATGCCGGCAACCTGGTGCAGCAGGGCACCACGCTCATGACCACGCTGGTCGCGCTTGAACAGGTCTATGCCGTCTTCGACGCGAGTGAGGCGCAGTATCTGCGTTATGCGCGCGCCACGGCCGGAGGCATGCGCCCGGGCGGCGCGCAGGACGGCACACCCGTTCAGCTCCGCCTGCTGGATGAGGCGGAGTTTTCGCATCGCGGCCAACTCGACTTCGTGGACAGCGTCTTCGACCCGCGCAGCGGCACCATCCGCGGCCGCGCCGTGGTGCCGAATCCGGATTTTCTGCTGACGCCGGGCGGCTTCGTGCGGCTGCGGCTTTTCGTGGGCGACAGCGCGTCGTTGCTGGTGCCGGATTCCGCCATTCTCGCCGATCAGGGCGGGCGCATAGTGCTGACGGTGACCGAGGCGGGGCTCGTGGCACCCAGGCCCGTGCAGCTTGGTGCGCTGGTGGATGGGCTGCGAATCGTGCGCTCGGGCCTGACAGCGCAGGACCGCGTGATCATAGGCGGGCTGCATCGCGCCCGGCCCGGCGCGCCGGTCGCGGCACAGGCCGGTCGCATCGGACCCGCCCCGCTGGCTTCGACTGAATGAGGAAAGCTCCGGTAACCGCGTCGCGCGCCTGCCGGGGCACATCCCACCAACTCCACAAGCATCACGCCTTGCCATGGCGCGAAGCCACGCGCGCGGAGCGTGCGCCCGGCATCTGAGGGACAAGAACATGCGCCTAGCCCGCTTCTTCATCGACCGCCCGGTCTTCGCCGCGGTCCTCTCCATCGCGATCACCCTGGTCGGTGGCCTGGCGGCCACGCGCCTGCCCATCGGCGAGTTTCCCGAGATCGCACCCCCCACGGTGCAGGTGACGGCCTTCTATCCGGGCGCCTCGGCGGAAACCATCGCATCTACCGTCGCGGGCCCCATCGAGCAGGAAATCAACGGCGTGGACGGGATGCTCTATCTCTCCTCGCAATCCACCGGCGACGGGCGGGTCGCGATCAGCGTCGTCTTCCGCCAGGGCGTGAACGTAGACCAGGCGCAGGTGTTGGTGCAGAACCGTGTCGCCATCGCCGAGCCGCGCCTGCCCGAGGATGTCCGGCGCCTGGGTGTTACGGTGCGAAAGGCATCGCCCGACTTCCTTATGGTCGTGCACATGCTCTCGCCAGATGGCAGCCGCAGCCCGGAATACGTCTCCAACTACGCAACGCTGACCATCAAGGACCGCCTGGCGCGGCTTGAAGGAGTGGGTGACGCGCAGGTCTTCGGCGCCCGCGACTACGCCATGCGGGTTTGGCTCGATCCCGACCGCGTCGCGGCGCGCGGCCTGTCGGCGGGGGATGTCGTGGCGGCGTTGCAGCGCGCCAATGTGCAGGTAGCGGCCGGCGCCATCGGCCAAGCACCGCGGGCCGATGGCGCCGGCGCCTTCGAGGTGTCGGTCCGCGCGCAAGGTCGCCTCGCCTCGCCCGAGGAATTCGACAACCAGGTGATCGGCACCGGGGTGGGCGGCGCGCCGATCCGCCTGCGCGACGTCGCGCGCACCGAGATCGGCGCGAACGACTACACCCTCAACGCGCTGCTCGATAACCGCGTGGCCGTCGGCATCGGCGTCTTCCAGCGGCCGGGCAGCAATGCGCTGGCGACGGCCGCCGCCATCCGCGCCACGATGGAGGAAGCCGCGCGCAGCTTCCCGAGCGGCCTCGCCTACGACATCGTCTATGACCCCACGCGCTTCATCGAACAGAGCATGGACGCCGTGCTTCTCACCTTCATCGAAGCGGTGGGGCTGGTCGTACTGGTCGTGATCCTGTTCCTGCAGAACTGGCGCGCGGCGGTGATCCCGCTACTGGCCATCCCGGTTTCCATCATCGGCACCTTCGCCGTGCTACTGGCGCTCGGCTTCACGCTGAACTCACTGACCATGTTCGGCCTCATCCTGGCCATCGGTATCGTGGTGGATGACGCGATCGTCGTGGTGGAGAACGCGGAACGCCACATGGCGCTCGGCCTCTCACCGCTGGAGGCAGCGCGCAAGACAATGGACGAGGTCGGCTTCGCGCTGATCGCCATCGCGCTGGTGCTGGTCGCGGTGTTCCTTCCGACAACCTTCATCAACGGCATCTCGGGCGCCTTCTACCGGCAATTCGCGGTCACGATCTCGGTCGCCACGGTGCTGTCGGCCATCGTCTCCCTGACGCTGTCGCCCGCGTTGGCGGCGCTGCTGCTCAAGCCGCATGGGCATGACAAGCCGAACCGCATCCTCCTGCCCATCACGCTGTTCTTCCGCAGCTTCAACTGGTTCTTCGACAAGCTTTCCTTCGGCTATGGCGGGCTGACGCGCAAGCTGGTGCGGCTGCCCGTGATCCTGATGATCCTGTATGCGGGCCTGCTGGGCGCGACCGGCTGGCAGGTGATGGTCACGCCCACCGGCCTGATTCCGCCACTCGACCGCGGCTACATCATCGCGGCCTTCCAACTTCCGCCGGGGTCCAGCCTCAGCCGGACCGACGAGGTGATCCGCCGCGCTTCCGATACGATCGCGGCCACGCCGGGTGTGGCCAACTCCATCGCCTTCGTGGGCCTCGATGGCGCGACCTTCACCAACGCGCCCAACACGGGCGTGGTCTTCGCCGGGCTGAAATCCTTCGAGGAGCGCGCGCAGCTCAGCGTCACCGGCAACTCGATCCTGGCGGATCTGCAAGGCCGCCTGATGGGCGAGGACGCCGCGCTGGTGCTGGTCATCCCGCCACCGCCGGTCCCGGGCATCGGCACCGGCGGCGGGTTCAAGCTCATGATCCAGGACCGCGCTGGTCGTGGCCCGCACGAGCTGGAGCGCGCCACGCAACAGGTTCTCGCGGCGGCGAACGGGGCGCCGGGCATCGCCTTCGCTTTCAGCCTGTTCAACACCGCAACACCGCAGATCCAGGCGGATGTCGACCGGCCGCGCTCGGAGATGATCGGCCTGCCCATCTCCCGCGTGCATGAGGCGATGAGCATCTATCTGGGCTCGGCCTTCGTGAACGACTTCAACCTGCTTGGCCGCACCTGGCGCGTCACGGCGCAGGCCGATCAGCAACACCGCATGACGGTCGAGGACATCGAGGCCCTGCGCGCGCGGACGGACAGCGGCGCTATGGTGCCCCTGGGTAGCGTTGCGACCTTCCGCGATACGGCGGGCCCTTACCGGGTGCCCCGCTACAACCTGTTTCCCGCGGCCGAGGTGCAGGGTGCGGCCATCCCCGGTTTCTCCACCGGCCAAGCCATCCAGGCGATGGAACAGGTGATGCGAACCGCGCTGCCCGAGGGCTTCGGCTACGAATGGACCGAGATCGCGCTGCAGGAAACCACGCAGGGCAACACCGCGCCCATCGCCTTCGGCCTGGCGGTGGTGTTCGTCTTCCTGGTGCTGGCCGCGATGTATGAGAGTTGGCTGCTGCCGCTAGCGGTGGTGCTGATCGCGCCGATGTCGGTGCTCGCGGCGCTGCTGGGCGTGCAATACGCGGGCCTCGACAACAACGTGCTCGTGCAGGTGGGTCTGGTGGTGCTGGTTGGCCTGGCGGCGAAGAACGCGATCCTGATCGTGGAATTCGCCCGCGCAGCGGAGGATGACGGCATGACGCGCTGGGAGGCGGCAGCCGCCGCCGCCCGCACCCGGCTGCGGCCTATCCTGATGACCTCGCTGGCATTCATCCTGGGCGTGCTGCCGCTGACCGTGGCGACCGGTGCGGGTGCGGAAATGCGTCAGAGCCTCGGCGTAGCAGTGTTCTACGGCATGCTGGGCGTGACCATCTTCGGCCTGATCTTCACGCCGGTCTTCTATGTCGTGGCGCGGAAACTGGCGGGGCGGAAAAGGCCGCCGGTGTCGGCCGAACAACGCCCAATCCAGGAGGTGACATGATGCTGGACGCCCTCACGACCGCCACCACAAGGTCACCGGATTCGGCGGGCTACACATTCGGCCGCTTCCTCCCGTGCAGCCGCCGCCGGATGCTGTTGCGTGATGGCGCGCCGGTCGAGCTTGGCAGCCGCGCCTTCGAAGTCCTGCTCGAATTGCTACAGTCCGACGGCGCGCTGCTGACCAAGAAGATGCTCTTGGATCGCGTTTGGCCGGGCGTTCTCGTTGACGAGAACAACCTGCACGTCCAGGTCTCGGCGCTGCGGCGCGTCTTCGGTCCGGACCAGCGTGACTGGATCACCACCATCCCCGGCCGCGGCTACCGCTTCACCGGGCCGGTCACCCTGGTCATGGACGAGGATGCGGGGTCTGCGAGGGTGGCGCCCGGACCGGCTGGGGCACCGCCCGCCCCACCGCCCTCCATGTCGGTCCTAGTTCTGCCCTTCGCGGCGCGCAGCGGGGACCCGGCGGGCGAATGGTTTGCCGATGCCGTGACCGATGGCCTCACCACCGACCTCGCCCGCGCCTTGCCGACCGCCAGCGCCGTGGCCGCGCAGGCGACCGCCGACACCTACCGGGACCACCACGCCGACGTGCGCGCCATCGGCCGCGAGCAGGGCGTGCGCTACCTCGTCGAGGGCAGCGTCCTGCTGGTCGAGGACCGCGCGCGGATCAACGCGCAGCTGATCGCCGTCGAAACCGGCGCGCATCTTTGGGCTGACCGCTTCGACGTGCCGTGGCAGGAGGATGGTGACGTGCTGCGGGTCCAGGATGACATTATCGGCCGCCTGTCGCGCGCACTCGGGCAGCAGATGTTGGATGCCGAGATGCGGCTGGCCGGCCGATCCGCACGCGACTTCTCAGGCTGAATCGCGGCGTCGTACGGAGCTGGCGCGTGTCCGCAGATCGCTTCAGAACGCATAAGCCTCCGCATAAGGACGTCTCAGGCGGGCCCTCCCATTCTCTGTGAAGCGCCAGCGCATCCTGCACTGGCACCATGCAGAGGACGACGAAAGTGAACCGTACGCTTCGAACATTGATTGCCACCGCCGCGCTGCTCGGGCCGGCCTGCGCTGGACCGGGCTTCGCCCAGAATTCTTATCCGCGCATGATCGGTGGCGAGGACAACCACGAGGTCGACTACGGCCCCGGTCCACGCGGCAACATCCTCAGCAGCGGCGTCGCCCAGATGTCGGGCAGCAGCGAGAACCGGGAGATGCGCTACAGCGGCCCACTTCGCGTCCAGACCCCGCCTGCCGGGCTGGTGCCGCACATCGTCAATTCTGGCGAGAATCCCTACGTGGTCTACGTGCCGGCGACCATCGACCGCTCCCGACTGGCGATGATCGGCGGCGACGGTTCGCTGCCGGCCGAGGGAGCCGCCACCCGCAACCCGCTCGCGCGGCTGTTCGACGGCGCGCCGGACCGCGGCTGATCATCTCAGCACGACGAGGGAGGCGTGCGCCATCGCGCGCCTCCCTCAAGGCCTCTCCTCGGATCGGGATGCGATCGTCATGCGCAGCAAGGGCGACAGCGGTCGGCTCGGTCTCTTTCGAAGTTTTTGGCCGCCGCACAACGGCGCGCCCCGCCGCCCCGAGACATGCAGATGACGGCCCGCGAAGTGCGAAATAGGCCAGGGAGTGTTGGATATGGACGTGGCACTCGATCGGACACGGCGCCAGGCAATTGAACTGGGAGCGGCCGCAATGATCGCACTCGCCGGCCTGCCGCGCGCGGCCGGAGCGCAGAGCAACACCAACCGACAAGGAACAACCAGCATGCCTTATGTAACGACCCACGACGGCGTAGAGATCTTCTTCAAGGACTGGGGGCCGCGCGACGCCCAGCCCATCGTGTTCCATCACGGATGGCCGCTGTCCTCCGACGACTGGGATGCACAGCTCCTGTTCTTCCTGCGGCACGGCTACCGCGTGGTCGCGCATGACAGGCGTGGGCACGCCTAACCGCTACTTGCGGCCCGCCGTCGCGGCACCCCCCCCGCTTCACCACCCTCACCGAAAGCGTCGTCGCCGCCAGGTCGAAAGTCGCGCCCGAGATGGTCCGCGCCATCACGCGTACCGTGTTGTTCGACCACACGGCTGCATCGAGTTCGATTAATCGCGTTCCGCAGCACGACAAATCCGCACCGCGCCAGATGCAGCACCACGCCGCGCGCCACCGCCGCCGGGTCATCGCGGGTCCGCGCGCCAAGCGGCTTGCCCCGCTCATTGAAACGCAGCGCGTAGCCGATCGCCTCGGCCAGATCATCCGAATCGGCGGGCGTGAGGTCGGGCGGGTTCATGCGGCCGCGCCCCTTGGCCCGCGCATGGCATCCGCCACCGCCTTTTCCTGAAGGTGACGGCCACCGCTTCGCCTGGACCCGCGCCCAGGGTTCAGTTCGGGCAGCGCAGGTTCACGCCCTGCCCATACCCGCCGCCGGCGGCCGGGATCTGTCCGCTGGGCAGAACCTGCCCCACCACCGGCCGGATCTCCGAGTTGGCGGTGACGCAGATCAGCCTGGCCATGGCGCCCGGCAGCACGCCGGCCACCTGGGAGTTCAGCATGACAAGATTGGCATGGGCTGCGACCGCGCCCAAGGCGAGCGCTCCAGCGAGGAAGCCGGCGGCGAAAACGGCGATGGGCGGCGCGCGCATGTTGAGATCCTTGGCTGGAAGCGAGGACCATGCGCCCCCCCGGCCAGCCACGTCCAGGCGATGCGGCCCGCAGGCGGCTCACATGCGGTGCTCCACACCACCCAGGACGGCCTCGACCGCCTCGGTGATCATCCGTGCCGGCAAGGCGGGGTGCAGCGCCCATGCCACCCGGCGGGCTTCCGCCGCCGCGTCCAGGCGCCGGGCCCTGGCCAGCTCCACGGCCCGGCGCATCGCCTCGGCTGCGTCAGGGGTCAGCCATGGAGGTCTGCGATAGGGCGGCATGGATGGAACATAAAGCGAACAATGCCGCGCCGGCAAGATGGGCGGCGCAGGGGCCGCCCCTGCCCCGTCAGCCGCCAAGCCTCAACAGCGCCCGCGCATTGCCGTGCATGACCCTGGCCCGCACCTCGTCCGGGATCTCGGCCTTCTCGATGAAGCGCGCGGCAGTGCCCGAATCCTCGTAGGGATAGTCAATCGAGAACATCACGCGGCTTTCGCCCAGCGCCGCCAGCGCCGCCTTCAGGGGCACATCGTCGCATTGCCCCGAGGTGGTGACCGAGATGTTGAACCGCACATATTCCGAAGGCTTGCGCCGGATCGGCCGGCGGGTGGGCGTGAAGGCGTAGCGACTGTCCAGCCGCCAGAGCATGTAGGGCAAGGTCTCGCCCATATGGCCCAGGATGACCTGGGCGCGGGGGAAGCGGTCGAAGACGCCGGTGACGATCAGGCGCAGCGCGTGGGTCGCTGTCTCGGTCGTCCATTCCCAGGTCGGCTTGTGCAGCTCGGGCACGCCTTCCAGCACATGCGGCATGCGGAAACTGTCATCCGGATGCAGGTAGAGCGGCACGTCCAGCGCCTGCAGGCGTTCCCAGAACACGTCATTGCGCGGGTCATCCAGGTAAACGCCCAGCGTATGGTGGTTGATCATGGCGCCTTGGAACTTCAGGTCGCGGACGCAGCGCTCGAGCTCGCGCGCCGCCCCGGCGGGGTCCTGCATGGCGAGATGCGCGAAGCCGCCATAGCGGTCCGGCCGGCGCTGGATTTCGCGGGCCAGCGCGTCATTCGCCTCGGCCGCCAGGCGGGTCGCGCGCGCCGTGTCGGGCTCCACCTGCACGCCCGGGCCCGAGATGGAAAGGATGGCCCGGGACACGCCGGCGCCATCCATGGCGGCCAGGCGTTCCTCGCCGAAATCCAGCATGCGGCGGACCAGCACGGCCCGCGCCTCGGCCGGCACGGGCGGCATCGCCTTGCTCAGGTAATCGAGGAAGGAGGGGATGATGACATGCTCTTCCAGGGCGATCTTGCCCGGCAGGGGGGCGGCCACGGCCGCTCCGGCCAGGGTCAAAGGTGTGGCGAGCACGCCACGGCGTTGCAGCAGCATCCGAAGATCTCCGTTTGCGGCGGAGGATGATGCAGAGACGCGGCGAAGTCACCCGGCACCTCGCGCAACGGCTTCGGTGCCAGGGCGGCTGGAGCGGCATGCAATATGGAGGGATGTCCATCTTGCAGCGAGGCACGGCGCCCACAACCTGAGGGGCATGATGAACGCACAAAGCCTCCTCGAACGGTTTCTCGGCAACAACGCCAGCGCCACCGCGCCGCACGCGCCGCCCTCGCCCTGGACAAACCCGGCGGGCACGAGTCCGATGGGGCAGGCCACCCAGGACGTCGCGGGCGCCGCACGCCAGGCGCTCAACGCGGCGGGCGGCCTGGGTGGGCTCGCTGCCTCGGGCGCGGCCGGGGGGCTACTCGCGCTGCTGGTGGGCGGCACGAAGAAGAAGAAGGGCGGCGGCCTCAGTGGCGTGCTGAGCCATGGGGGCGCCGCCATGCTGGGCGCGCTGGCGAGCCAGGCCTATCAAAGCTGGCAGAAGGGCCAGGCGCCGGCCCAGGCCCCCGTGGCCGCGCCGCAGCAGATCTCCAGCGTGCCGCAGCAATTCCTGCCCGCCGCGGCCCCCGCCGCCGATGGCGCGCCCTTCGAGCTGGCCCTGATCCGCGCCATGATCGCGGCCGCCAAGGCGGATGGCCATGTGGATGCCGAGGAGCAGCGCCGCATCTTCGACCGGGTCAACGCCTTTGGGCTGGACGCCGAAAGCAAGGCCTTCGTCTTCGATGCCCTGGCCGCACCGCTCGGCGTCTCCGACATCGCCGCCTTCGCCACCACGCCGGAGCAGGCGGCCGAGCTCTATCTGGCATCCCGCCTCGCGATGGACCCGGATGGCCCGGCCGAGCTGGCCTATCTGGAAGCGCTGGCGCATCGGCTGAAGCTGCCGGCCGAGCTGGTCGCGCACCTGAACCATCAGGCCGATACGGTCTGAAGCGGGGCCGGGCTGGCGGCCTGGGGGCGATCTCTGCTTGGATGGCGGCAAGCAAGAACCCTGAGGAACCACGCCATGACCCCCATTCACCGCCGCGCTGCGCTGGCGCTTGCCGGCGCGGCCGTCGGCACGTCCGCAGCGCGCGCACAAACGGGCGATTTCCCGAACAAGCCGCTGCGGATCATCGTCCCCTATACCCCCGGCGGCACGACCGACATCGCGACGCGCCTCGTCGCTGAGCCCCTCGCGCGCTCGCTGGGGCAGCCGGTGGTGATCGAGAACCGCCCGGGCGCCAACAGCATCCTGGGCGTGGGCGTCGCCGCCAGCAGCCCGCCGGATGGCCACACCATGGTGATGGTGCTGCCGGCCCATGCCGCCAACGCCACGCTCCAGGCCGGGCGCCTGCCCTTCGACCCCCTGGCGTTCGCACCCGTCTCGCTCGTCGTGCAGGCGCCGCTCGTGCTGGCCGGCAGCCGCCATGTGCCCGCGCAGAACCTGCGCGAATACCTCGAATACGCCCGCGCCCGGCCGGGCCAGGTGAATTACGGATCGAGCGGCATCGGCGCCACCGCGCATCTGGCGATGGAGGATCTGCAACTGCGGACCGGCCTGCGCATGGTCCATGTCCCCTATCGCGGCACGCAGCCCGCTTTGGCGGACCTCATGGCCGGGCATATCGGCATGATGTTCGACACCTATTCCACGCTGAAGCCGCAGTTCGAGGCCGGCAACATCCGCCCCCTCGGCATCGCGACCGCGACGCGCCCCGCCTTCGCGGCCGAATTGCCGACGATCATCGAGGGCGGCATCCCCGATTTCGTGGTGAGCTCCTGGTGCATGCTCCTGGCGCCGCCCCGCACGCCGCAGCCCATCGTGGATCGCCTTTCCGCCGAGGTGGGCCGCATCGTGCGCGAACCGGCGATGACGCGGCGCCTGCAGGAGATCGGCTTCGTGGTCGAGGGCCGCCCCTCGGCCGAGACCGGGCAATTCCTCCGCGCGGAGGTCACGCGCTGGGCGGGCGTCATCCGCGCGGCCAATGTGACCGTGGACAGCTGACGCCCGACCCGCGCCTCACGGCCCAGGGTCGGCCGCCAGCACCGCCTGGATGGCGGCCGGATCGCACTTGACCTGGACGCCCGCGCGCTCGAGCTGAAGCTGCATCGGCGCGCGGCTGTCGAGATCGCCCCAGCCGCGATTCAGCGCCTCGTTCATCTCCTCCAGCGTGAGCTGGCAGAAGCGCATGGGCACGCCGAGCTCGCGCGCCATGTTGACGGCGAGCGTCACATCCTTGTGCGCGAGCTTCAGCGCGAAGGCCGGCGGCTCGTACTGGTCAATCAGGAATTGGTCGGCAAGCCGGTCGAAGGTGCGCCGCCGCCCATACGCGCCCTGGCGCACGGCGGCCCAGAGTTCGAGCGGGTCCATGCCGCCCTTCACGCCCATCGAGAAGACCTCTGCCAGCACCACCTGGATCGCGTAGCCCGCCATGTTGTGCACGAGCTTCGCGACGGTGGCGCTGCCGATCGGGCCGAGATAGGCGGCCTGGTCGCCGATCGCGTCCAGCACCGGCTTGCAGCGCTCGAACACGGCCTGGTCGCCACCCACCCAGATGGCGAGCTTGCCGGTCTCCGCCCCCTTGGGCCCGCCGCTGACCGGCGCGTCGAAGCCGAAGGCGCCCTTCTCGGCCATGGCCTCGCCCACGCGGCGCATCAGGGATTGGGCGTTGGTCGAGAGGTCGAAATACGCCGCCCCCGGCTTTACGCCGGCCAGCAGGCCCTGCGGCCCGAAGACCACCGCCTCCACCTCCTTCGGGCCCGGCAGGGAGGTGAAGATCACCTCGCATTGCGCGGCGACCTCCGCCGGGGTTTCGGCCCAGATGGCGCCGGCCGCGATGCGGTTGGCCCCCGCCTCGCGCCGGACGTCGTGAATCACGAGCTGATAGCCGCCCCGCTGGAGATTGGCGGCCATGAAGGCCCCCATGGTGCCGAGCCCGATGAACCCGATCTTCATGCTGTCGTTCCTCCCTTGTTGTTGTCGGTGGCCGCGAGGATGCCGCCCCGGCGCCCCGGGCGCCATCTCCTCCCACCCGGCGGGACGCGCATCAAAAACGTGATGCAGGGCGAAGATGATCCCCCTAAGCTGTCCGGACGAGAGCGTGGCGCGGATGAGACGCCACCCCGAAGGGAGAAACATTCATGCTCAACCGCCGCGCGGCGCTGGCCGTCCCGCTTGCCCTCGCCGTCACCCCGGCCCTGACCACGCCGAGCCTGGCCCAACCGGCCTGGCGCCCGGACCGGCCGATCCGCGTCATCATTCCGCACGCGCCGGGTGGCGGCACGGATGTGGTCACGCGCGTCCTGGCCGAGGCCGTTGGCACCGCGCTCGGCCAGCCGCTTGTCATCGAGAACCGCACCGGCGGCGCGGCGGGGCTGGTGGGCACGGACCTGGTCGCGAAATCGGCGCCGGATGGCTACACCATCCTGGTCAACAGCAGCGCGCAGGCCATCGCGCCGGCGCTGGTCTCGCGCATGCCCTATCACGCCGTGAATGACTTCGCGGGCATCGGCATCATCGGCTTCGCGCCGCATGTGGTGGTGGTCAACCCGAATGTCCGGGCGCAGACCTTCCAGGAATTGCTGGCGCTGCTGCGGGCCAATCCCGGCCGCTACAACCTGGCCTCGGGCGGCATCGGCAGCGCCATCCATCTCGCGGGGGAGATCCTGCGCGCCAGCGCCAATGTCGAATTCCAGATCGTGCAGTATCGCGGCGGCGGCCCCTCCATGCTGGCGGTGCTGAGCGGCGAGGCGCAGATGAGCACGCCGGACATCCCGGCCGCATCCTCCGTCGTGCGCGCGGGCTCCGCCCGGCCGCTCGTCATCGCGGCGGCCGAGCGCAGCCCGGTCATGCCGGACGTTCCGACCTCGGCCGAGGCCGGGCTGCCCAACTTCATCGCCGAGATCTGGTTCCCGGTCCTGGCCCCCGCCCGCACGCCGCCGGCCGTGCTGGCCACTCTGAGTGCCGCCTTCCAGACCGCCATCCAGCAGAACCAGCGCCGCCTGACGGAACTGGCCGTGCAGGTCCGCTCGAACTACACGACGCACGAGCAGGTCATGGGCTTCATCGGCCAGCAGATGGAGCGCAGCGCGGACCTGCTGCGCGCGGCCGGCGTGAAGCCGGAATAGCCGGCAGCGGGCACCGCGCCCGCTCTCTGTCCTTCACGCCGCCAGTGGCGTGAAGCTCTGCCGCGCGCGCGGCATCACCGAGCGCAGCGCGGCGCGCAGGCTGGAGCGCCAGCGCCGCCGGCTCGGTTGCCAGAGCAACGCCTTCGCCTGCCAGCCGAGATGCGCGAGCCGGCGGCCTTCCGTCTCAGCCAGCTCGGCCCGCGCCTCCGCCACGAAGGCACGGCCGCAGCGGAAGGCGCCGGGGTCCCGCGCGCGGATCGCGGCGGCATACCGCGTCAGCACGGTCCCGACCGCGAGGCAGCGCGCCCGCACCTCGGTGCTCAGTGAATCGGCGCGGTGCATGTGCAGCCCCTGCGGCCGCGGCGCATAGGCGACCGGCCCGTGCAGCGCAAGCCGAATCCAGAGATCCCAGTCCTCCGCCTGGCCGAGCGAGACGTCGAACCCGCCCACCGCCTCGACCGCCGCGCGCGAGGCGAGCACGACCGAGGTGCAGACCGGGTTCTCGCCATAGACCAGCCCGGGCCCGGCCGCGCCCAGCTCCAGGATCTCGCCATACCAGGCGTCGTCCTGCGGCGCGATGGCGGCCGCGAAGCGCGGCATGTAGCCGAGCAGCCGCGGCTCGCGCCGGTTGTCGGCATAGAGCGTCTCGTACTCGCCGAAGCTGAAGGCGGTGTCGGGATGCGCCTCGTGATAGGCCAGCCGCTCCGCGATGCGGCCGGGCTGCCAGATATCATCGGCGTCGAGGAAGCCCACCACCGGTGCCTGCGCGAGCGCGAGGCCGGCATTGCGCGCGGCGGCCGCACCCTCACCACCCGCGCGGCGCAGGACCCGGATGGGCAGGCCGCTCGCTTCGGCGTGCGTCAGGAAGGCGGCCGTGCCATCGGTCGAGCCGTCATCCACGATGATGACCTCGAGCCCGCTGACCGGCACGGCCAGCGCGCTCGCCATCGCACGCGGCAGCCATTCCAGGCAGTTGCGCGTGGGGATGATGACGGAGAGGCGGGGCGCGCTCACGAATGCGCCTCCCGCGCCGGGCGGCCGGCGCCGGGAATGAGCCGCGCCAGCCGGCGTGCCGCGAAGCGCCGGCCCTGGCGCGCCAGGCGCGCCACGTCCTGCCATTCGAGCCGCGCCCAGAGGCCGGCCGCCATCGCGTCATGCAGCCAGGGATAGCGCCGGACGGCGGGGCGGCCGACCACGCCGGCCTCGGGCCGGGCGCGGGCGCGGCCGAGGCCCAGCAGGGCCGCCTCAGCCGCATCGAGCGGCGGCAGGTAGCCCGCGTTCAGCAGCAGCGGCCGGTAGCGGCCATGCGCCACATCCTCGGCCTGGATCGCGATGGCGGGGTCGTGGAAGTTGAAGAACATCACGTCGCGCGGCGTGAGGCAGGGCGTGGTCTGGCGGTGCACGCCCGCCGTGTCGAAGAGGAAGGCCGTGCCGGCCGGGCCGCGCATCGCGCGCTCCAGGTGCAGCAGCGGCGTGACCTCGGCCGGGCCCCAGTGGCGCGCCCCGCTGCGGTTCCGGTGGGTGCCCGCGAGATAGGCGAAGTGGCCCGTCTCCACATCGCTCAGATAGACGGCGAGCTTCACCTCGCGCGGCGCGCCGGTCACCTCGGGCGCGTGCCAGGCATCGGCGTGCCAGCCATGGAAGTTGCGCTTGGTGCGGATGGTGCGCCAGCCGCGCGCCTCGGTCAGCGCCACATCGGCGCCAACATATTCGCGCACCGCGCCGGCCACGAGCGGATGCAAAGCGAGCTCGACGCAGGCCGGGTGCAGGGCCAGCAGGTTTTCCACCAGCAGGCGCCACTTCTCGTTCTGCTCGAAGCCGATCCAGGTGTTGAAGCTCGGCCGTTGCAGCGCGCCGGTGAAGGCGGCCTGCAAGCTGACCAGCGCCTCGAGCGCGATCAGGTTGGGCAGCGGCGCGATGCCGTCGCGGTCCAGTGCGGCGACGATGTCGGTGGCGTTCATCAGCGGTACTCCAGGGAGGGCGCGAGCGAGGGGATGGGTTGCGGCAGCAGGGCCGCGTAGTGGCGAAGCGTGGCGGCGATCATGCCGTCCAGGTCGAACAGCGCCTCGGCGCGGCGGCGTGCCGCGTGTCCCATGGCGATGCGGCGGGCGGGCTGGTCCAGCAGCCCTGACAGCGCGCCGAGCAGGGCGGCCTGATCGCCGGGCGGCACCAGCTCGCCCGTCACCTGGTTCGCCACCACCTCCGGGATGCCGCCGATGCGCGATGCGACGGCCGGCAGGCCCGAGGCCGCGGCCTCGGCGAGAATGAGCGAGAAGGCCTCCCGCCAGCGCGAGGGAGCGACGACGAGGTCGGCCGCGCGCAGCAGCTCCGGCATGTCGCCCCGGCGGCCGAGCACGCGCACGCCGGGGGCCGCGGCGGCCTCGACCGCGCCGCGCAGCGGGCCAGCCCCCGCCCAGGCGATGGTCAGGCCCGGGAAGGCCCGCAGCAGGGCGGGCTGGATGGCAAGCAGGTCCTCGACGCCCTTCTCGGTCGTGAGCTGGCCGGCATAGAGCAGCAGCGGCTCCGCCTCACCCAGGCCAAGCAGGCGATGGCGCAGCGCCGCGCGTTCCTCCGCGCCTGCGGGCCGGTAGCGGGCGAGGTCCACGCCGTTCACCAGGCGATGCAGCTTGCCGGGCGGCAGGCCGATCTCCTGCTGCAGATGCCCGGCCACTTCGGCCGAGACGGGCAGATAGAGGTCCACGAGGCGCGCGCGCATCCGGCGCATCCAGCGCTTGGCGGCGGCGAGGCCGGCGCCGCCCGCCTCGACCTGCGTGCGCGAGCCATGGTCGGTGAAGACGAAGCGCGGCACGCCGGCCAAGGCCGCCATGCCGGCCAGCTTCGAGCTGGGCGAGCCGAAATGGTAATGCAGCAGGCGCGGCCGCGTGCGCGCCAGGATGCCCGCGGCCCGCCAGGGCGAGCGGAGCTGCCCCTCGCCCAGCTCGGTCAGGCCGACGCCGAGGGCGGCCAGCTCCCGCCGCAGCCCCGCATCCCAGTGCCGGCCGGCGACGAGGTGGGTGCTGAGCCCCGCCGCGTTCAGGCCGCGCGCCAGGCGCAGCAGGTAGTCCTCGAAGGAGCCGCGCTTGTCGAGCTTGCCCGCGACCCAGACGAGGATGTCGGTGCGGCGCTCAATCATGGCGGCGGGCCTTGAGGCCGGCGAAGAGGTCGCTGAGCTGCCGCGCCTGCGAGGCGAGGCTGAAGCCCGCCTCGATATGCGCGCGCCCGGCGCGGCCGGTCGCCGAACGCTCGGCCTCGGGCAGGCCCGCGATCCAGGTCAGGCCCTCGGTCAGCGCCTGGCGGTCGCCGGGGGGGATCAGCCGGCCGCCTACATCGGCCACCGTCTCCTTCATGCCCATCAGCGCCGAGGCAAGGACGGGCAGGCCCATCGCCATCGCCTCCTTCAGCACCATGGGGCCGGTATCGCGGTCGCCATCGGCGCAGATCACATAGGGCGCGACGAACCCCTGGTAGCGAGGGCCCTCGGCGGCGATCCAGTTGCTCGGGCGTGCGCCCAGCAGGCGCATCCAGGGGAGCAGGCCCAGCGCCTCGATCCGCGTCTCCAGCACGGGGCGCAGTGCGCCCTCGCCCACCACGTCAATGCAGGGGCGTCCCGCGGGTGGCAGCGCGGCCAGCGCGTCGAGCAGCAGCCCATACCCCTTCTGCGGCGCGAGGCGGCCGATGGCGAGAAGGCGGCCATTGGAGGGGCCGGAGCGCGGGCGGAAGCGTGCGGGATCAATGCCGCAGGGCGCCACCACCACGCGCGCGCCGGGGGCGATCGCCTGCATGTCGTCGCGCATATCGGCGCAGGTGGCGATGGCGAGGTTGGCGCTGGCGAGCTTCAGCGGGAGGTCAGAGGGCGTGCCATAGACGTCGAAGCCATGCCCGATGAAGGAGACGGTGCAGCCCGCAAGCCGCGCGCCGGCGATGGCCGTCGCGGTCGCCGCATGGGCAAAATGGGCATGGATATGGGTGCAGCCGTGCCGGCGTGCCGCCAGTGCCACGCGGGCGGCGGCCAGCAGCAGCGAGCGGCGCGGCAAGCCCTGCTGCGCCCGGATGAAGGCGAGTGCGGCGCGCAGCCGGCGGGGCCCCATCGCCGCCCGCAGCATGGCGGTGACGCGCGGCAGGTCTTCCAGCCGCTGGATGCCGGGCTTGAGTGCTTCATCCTCCGGCTGGCAGGCGCCGTGGTGGTCGCGGATGGTGAGCGGCACCGCCGTGTGGCCGAGGGCGCGCATGGCGCGGATCTCGTTGCTGACGAAGGTCTCGGAGAGCACCGGGAAGGAGGAGAGGACGTAGAGCACGGAGAGCGGCCGGGTCGGGGCCGCGGGGGTCGCGGGGATCGGATCGAAGGGCATGGGCGGGCTCCAGGGCGGGTGCCCCTGCTCCGCAAGGCCCATGCCAGGGCCGCCCTCGCAGCCTGCCTCGCAACCGGCGAGAGGCTTCGCCTACAGGATGGGGCTCAGCACCGCGGCGAAGTTGTTCCAGAGCTGGCGGTGCAGCGGCCAGGCCTCGACCTCGGGCAGCGTCACCGTGCGGGAACGCGCGAGGTATTCGGCCTGCTGGGCGCGCATCGCGGCGGTGGCGCCCTCGTCATGCAGGAGGATGTTGTTCTCGTAATTCAGGTCGAAACTGCGGCGGTCCATGTTGGCCGAGCCGATCAGCGTCACCTCGCCATCCATGGTCAGCGTCTTGCTGTGCAGCAGCCCGCCCTCGTATTCGCGGATATGGACGCCGGCGGCCAGGAGTTCGGCGTAGTAGCTGCGGCAGGTGGCCGCGACCGCCCAGTTGTCGTTGCGCGCGGGGAAGATGATCGTCACGCGCACGCCGCGGTTACCGGCGGCCCTGAGCGCATCCTGGAGCGAGGGGTCCGGCACGTAGTAGGGCGTGGTGATCACCAGCTCCCGCCGGGCGGCGTAGATCAGGCTCTGGAACATCTCGGGCATGGCCGAATGGCGCAATGTGGGGCCGGAGGCGACCACCTGCGCGGTGAAGCCACCCGGCCGCGCCTCGGGCATCGGGGTGCGCAGCAGCGCGCTCAGATCCTCCTCCGCCCAGGCCATCCAATCGGTCACGAAGAGGTGCTGGTTCTGCCGCGCGACCGGCCCCTCGAAGCGCATCACCACATCCACCCAGGGGGCGAATTTCGCCTTCACCAGGAAGGCGGCGTCGGCGCAGTTCTGGCTGCCGCAATAGGTGATGGCGTGGTCAATCACCACGATCTTGCGGTGGTTGCGCAGATCGAGCCGCCCATGCAACGCGCCCAGCACCGGCAGCCCCATCGGCAGGGCGCGCGCCTGCCGCACCCCGGCCTCCCCCATCATCCGCCAGAGCGGGCTCTTGATGAGCGCGCGCGAGCCGAGGTCATCCACCATCACGCGGCATGTGACGCCGCGGCGCGCGGCGCGGGCCAGCGCCTGGGCCACCTTCGTGCCGTTGTCGTCGGGCAGCCAGATGTAGAAGAGGAGGTGCACATGCTCGCGCGCCGCCTCGATGTCGGCCACCAGCATGCCAATGGTGCCGTCCGAATCCCCGCTGAGCCGGGCGATGTTGCCGCCGACCGGCGGATAGGCGCTGATGGACTGGCCGACGCGAAACAGCCCCTCCAGCCGGTCCGGCAGCACGGCCGGCGCGCCCATGCTGGAAGCCTCGGGCAGCGCCGCGAGCACGCGCTGCATCCGCGCCACGCGTCGCCGGCCGATATTGGTCTCGCCCAGCAGCAGGTAGCCCAGCATGCCCAGGACCGGCAGCACCAGCACCACCACCATCCAGGAGATGCGCGACGCCGGGTCGCGATGCGGGCGCAGCAGGATGCGCGCGATCACCAGCGCCTGCACCAGCAGATGGAGGGCGAGCATCACGTCGCGGCTAGACGAGGAAGGGCTTGCCCTGCACGTCGTAATCCGGATAGCCGAGCGTGGTGCGCAGCGCGGCCGGTGTCAGCGCCATGTCGCTCTCGGCACCACCCGCGACCAGCGCGGCAAGCCCCGCCTGCATGCCCGCGATGGCGGGCGAGAGCATGGCCGTCGGGTAGGTGCCGATCTTCAGGCCCAGCGCCTCGGCCTCCGGGCGCGTCGGGATGCGGCGGCCCGGCCCGGGCGAGAGCACGGCGAAGGAGGGCCGCCCCTGCGCCGCCGCCACCGCGCGGCGGAACTCAGCGTCATCGGCCGGGCTGTCGAGGAAGAGGATGTCGGCACCTTCCTCCACATACATCTCGATGCGCGCCACGGCCTCATCAATGCCCTGGGTCGGGCGGCAATCGGTGCGGGCGAGGATAAGGATGCCGGAATCCCTCGCCGCCTGGACGGCCGCGCGGATCTTCATCCGCGCCTCCTCGCGCGGCAGGCAAGGTTTGCCAGAGGAGGTGAGCTGGCGCGGCGTGATCTTGTCCTCGATCAGGATGGCCGCCGCACCCGCGCGGCCATAGGCGCGGACCGTGCGCTGGACGTTCAGCGGGTTGCCATAGCCATGGTCGCCATCGGCCAGGATCAGCGTCTCGGGGGCCGCGCCGTGGACCATGTTGAAGCTGTCGAACATCTCGCCAAAGGAAATCAGGTCGAGATCCGGGCCGCCCAGGCGGCTCGCCGCCACGCAGGAGCCGGAGAGGAAGGCCGTTTTGTAGCCCGCCTCGGCGGCGAGCTTGGCGCTCAGCCCGTCCCAGACGGCGGGCATGGTGACGAAGCCGGGTTGGGCAAGAAGGGCGCGAAGCTGGTCGGGCGGGGTCATGGCATTCCTCGGTTTCATTCCGACGAAGGCTAGGCCCCTGCCCGCTTCCGTCAATCCACCGTGATGCGGCCGGCCCGCACCACGCGCTGCCAGCGCGCGATTTCGCCGGCCTGGAATGCGGCGAATTGCGCCGGGCTGCTCGCCACGATCTCGAAGCCCAGCTCGCCCAGGCGCGACGCGACGGCGGGTGCGCGCAACCCGGCCGCGGCCACGGCATGCACCCGCTCCACCAGGGGGGCCGGCATGGCGGGCGGCCCGCCGAAGGCCTGCCAGGAATAGACGACGAAATCCTGGAGACCGAGCTCGGCGCCGGTCGGCACCTGCGGCAGCAGCGGGCTGCGCGCCTCCGACGTGATAAGGATGGGCCTGACCCGCCCTTCGGCGATCTGCGGCATGATCGAGCCGAGATTCTGGAAGGAGAGCTGCACCGTCCCCTGCAGCAGCGCCGTCGTCGCCGGCGCGCCGCCCTGGAAGGGGATATGCGTGATGTCCGTGCCGGTGGCCTGGCGGAACATCTCCATGGTCAGATGGTCGGAAGAGCCGGCGCCGCTGGTGGAATAGCTGGCATTCCGCCCGGGGGCGCGCAGCCAGGCGAGCACGCCCGGCAGGTCCGTCGCTGGCAGCGCGCCAGAGTTGATCACCAGCACATTGGGCGTGCGCACCGTCTGCATGATGCGCGTGAGCTGCGTGACGGGGTCGTAGCCGAGGTTGGGGCGCAGCGCGACGTTGATGGCCCAGGTGCTGATCGGCGCGTGCATCAGCGTGTAGCCATCGGGGGCCGAACGGATCACCTGCCGCGCGCCGACCTCGCCCGTGGCGCCCGGGCGGTTTTCCACCGTCACCGCGCGGCCGGTCGCGGCCTGCATGGACTGCGCCATGGAGCGGGCGATGATGTCGGAGGAGGAGCCGGGGGCGAAGGGCACGATGATGGTCACAGGGCGTGTCGGCCAGGCCTCCGCACCCTGGGCGAGCGCGCCGCCGGCCGGCAGCAGCATGGGCAGGGCCTGGAGCAGGTGGCGGCGATTCATGACGTGTCTCCCTTGGTTTGTGCCATGCTGCGCCTGAGCACCGCGCTGCGGCAACCCACGTTCGGCAAGCCGTGTTGCGCAACCCGCGCCGCCCGGCCTTGTTCGGGCCAGGAGATGATGACCAGACCGCCCTTCGTTCCCGTCCACCGCGCCCTGACCAGCCTGGAGCGTGACGTGGCCGAGGCCCTGGGCGAGGCACCGCCCGCCACCAGCGGCGTGGCCCTCCTGCCCGACGCCGCCGAGGCCTTCGCGCTGCGCGCCGCCAGCGCCCGGGCCGCCGGCCGCAGCCTCGACCTGCAATATTACATGTGGCGTGGCGATGTGACCGGCCAGCTCCTCGCCTGCGAGGTACTGGCCGCGGCCGATCGCGGCGTCACCGTCCGGCTCCTGCTGGATGACGTCTATGCGCTGGGGCGCGAGCGCACGCTCGCCGCGCTGGACGCGCACCCGAGGATCGAGGTGCGGCTGTTCAACGGCACGCGCTGGCGCCGCTTCGGCCGCCTCGGCTTCCTGCTAGAACTCGCCTTCGGCGGGCGGCACCTGAACCGGCGCATGCACAACAAATCCTGGATCGCCGATGACCGGCTGGCCGTGGTGGGCGGGCGCAACCTGGGCGACGCCTATTTCGGCCTCGCGGGGCGCGACAGCATCCGCTTCCGCGACCTGGACCTGCTGCTGGCCGGCCCCGCCGCGCACCAGGCGACGCGCGTTTTCCAGCGCTACTGGGCGAGCCCCCTGGCGCGCCCCGCCGGCCTGGCGGCCGCGACGGCGGAGCGCGCCGGCGGCCTGCCCGCGCTGCGCGCCGTCCTCGCCGAGGCGGATGACCGCCCGGCCGCCGATGCGCTGCTGGCAAGCGCGGACCAGCCGCTGCTGGCGCTGCTCCGCGAGGGGCTGACACGGGTGCCGCCCGAGGCGATTCAGGTGGTGGCCGACCCGCCCGAGAAGGCGAAGCGCGGCCTGCGGGCGCGCAAGGCGGCACGCGCGGCCGGCGGCATCGCCGCCGAGATCGCCGATGCGCTGCGCCAAGCCAAGCATGAGGCGCTGCTCATCTCGCCCTATTTCGTGCCGGGCCGTGCCGGTCTCGCGCTGATCGCCGATCTGCGGCGGCGCGGCGTGCGGGTCTCGGTCATCACCAATTCACTCGCGGCCACCGATGTGGTGGCGGTGCATGGTGGCTACGCGAAGTATCGCCGCGCGCTGCTGGCCATGGGCGCCACGCTGTTCGAGCTGAAGCCCGAATGGCAGGAGCCCAAGCCAAGCCTGCTGGGCTCGCGCGGCGCGGCGCTGCACACCAAGGCCTTCGCGGTGGATGGGGAGCTGGGCTTCGTCGGCTCCTTCAACCTCGATCCGCGCTCGGCGGCCCTCAACACCGAGATGGGCGCCTTCGTGCGCGACGCCGGAATCGCCCAGGGCATCGCGGAGGAACATGCGCGCCTCGCTGAACCCGCGATGAGCTGGCAGGTCCTGCTGGAGGGCGATCAACTGGTCTGGCGCGACGGCCCGGCCCTCGCCCCGCGCGAGCCCGGCGCCGGCGTCTGGCGGAGGCTGCTGGCGGGACTGGTCCGGCGCCTGCCGGTGGAGGAGCAGTTGTAGGGGCGCCGATCTCAGGCCGCCACAATCGTGGCGAGCCGTGGCCCACGATCCAGAAGATCCCGCGTGGCGCTGCCGAAGATGATGTCACGCAGCGGCGCATGGCGCACCGCGCCCATGACGATCATCTCGGCCTGGACCTCCTGCGCCGCGGCCATGATGGCCCCGACCACGCCGCCGCTGCCGCGCTGCACGGCGCTGAACCGGGCCGTCGCGCCATGTCGCGCAAGCAGGTGCGCCACCTCGATGCCCGATTGCCCGGCCCGCAGCTCCTTGTCGTCCGTCACCGTGACGATCACCGTCTCCGTGGCGCGGCGAATGAAGGGCAAGGCCCCATGGAGGGCCCGCACGCAGGCCGGGGTCGCGTCCCAGCCGATCACCACGCGCGACGGCGGGGCCTCAAGCGCATGATCCTCCGGCACCACCAGGACCGGGCGGCCGCTGTCGAAGATCGCGGCACCCAGCAGAAGGCGTTGCCCGGCGCCTCCCCCGGCGCGGCAGGCCACCACGCCCAGGTCCGAGACGCGCAGATGGTCGGCGAAGACATCCCCCACACCATAGGCGAAGCTGCTGCGCGAACGGATTTCGCAGGAGACGCCGCGGCGTTCAGCGGCAGCGCGCAGAAGGGTCGCGGCATGCACCTCGGCCGCGATGGGCAGCTCCTCCATCTCGACGGGAAAGACCAGCGCCGTCAGATGCGCGCCGTAGGCCTCGGCCAGCGCAAGCGGCGTGGCGAGGGACGCATCCAGCATGTCCCCCTCGCGGGGTTCGATCTGGCAGAGGATGGTGGTGAGCGTCATGGGGCAATCTCCAGGCGGGTTGACGCGGCCTGCCAGCCTTCGGGCCAGCGTGACCGTCGCTGCCAGGTGCCGGCCCGCCATGTCGGCGCGGCTGGAAACACCCAACACCCGCAAACTGGGACAAGCCGGGGTGGACGACATTGATCGCTGTCAAACCCAGCTCAAAGATGCTCAGCTAACTTCCACTCGGATCAACCGCGCTGAACCAGGAATGGCATGCTCACACGGAAATTCATGACAGTCCGGGAGGTGGCCGACCTCGCGCAGGTGGGCGAGGCGACGGTGCGCCAATGGATCAAGCAGGGCGACCTCCGCGCGATCGACGTCGGGCGCGAGTTCCGCATTATCCCGCGGGACTTCGAGCGCTTCCTCGACCGGCACGCGACCCGCGCGCCGAGTGAGCCGGGCCATGGGAGCCCGAAGGCCCAGGACGCGGGCCACTGAGATTGCCGCGTCACGCGCTGCGGCTATGGCCCCTTCCGCCCGCGCCCCTTCATCTTTTTCGGGTCATAGCCGCCGCCGCCCGGCCCCATGGGTTTGGGTTTCCAGTCCTTTTTGGGCGTCGCCTCCCGCAGGCTACGCCCGGCCTGGTTGGGTGAAAGCGCCTCGCCCGGGGTCGTGATGCCGAGTTCCAGCGCCTCCAGCCGCTTGATCTCGTCGCGCAGCCGGGCCGCCGTCTCGAATTCGAGGTCGGCCGCGGCGGCGCGCATCTTCTTCTCAAGCTCCGCAATCGAGGCGCGCAGGTCGCGGCCGACGAATTGCGCCGTGGCATCCCCCTCCACCGCCTCCACGGTCACGTAGTCGCCCTGGCTCACATCGCGCAGCACGTCGCTGATCTCGCGCTTGATGGAGGTGGGCGTGATGCCGTGCTCGGTGTTCCAGGCGATCTGCTTGGCGCGCCGCCGCTCGGTCTCCTCCAGCGCGCGCTTCATGCTGTCCGTCATGCGGTCGGCGTAGAGGATCACGCGACCCTCGGCGTTGCGCGCCGCGCGCCCGATGGTCTGGATGAGGGAGGTGGTGGACCGCAGGAACCCCTCCTTGTCGGCGTCCAGGATGGTGACCAGCCCGCATTCGGGAATGTCCAATCCCTCGCGCAGCAGGTTGATGCCGATCAGCGCGTCGAAGACGCCGCGTCGCAGGTCGCGAATGATCTCGATGCGCTCCAGCGTGTCCACATCCGAGTGCAGGTAGCGCACGCGCACGCCCATTTCGGTCAGGTATTCGGTCAACTGCTCGGCCATGCGCTTGGTCAGCACGGTCACCAGCACGCGCTCGCCCTTGGCCGCACAGGCCTTCACCTCGGCCAGCAGGTCATCCACCTGGTTCTCGACGGGGCGGATGTCGCAGACGGGGTCCACGAGGCCGGTCGGGCGGATCACCTGCTCGGCGAAGACGCCGGCGGTGCGCTCCATCTCCCAGGGGCCGGGCGTCGCGCTCACGAAGACGGTCTGCGGGCGGAAGCTTTCCCACTCCTCGAATTTGAGCGGCCGGTTGTCGGTGCAGCTTGGCAGGCGGAAGCCGAAATCGCTGAGGATGATCTTGCGCGCATAGTCGCCGCGATACATGCCGCCGATCTGGGGCACGGTGACGTGGCTTTCATCCACCACCAGCAGCGCGCCCTCGGGCAGGTATTCGAAGAGCGTGGGCGGCGGCTCGCCCGGATTCCGGCCGGAGAGGTAGCGGGAATAATTCTCGATGCCTTTGCAGGAGCCGGTGGTCTCCATCATCTCGATGTCGAAGGTGGTGCGCTGGTCCAGGCGCTGGGCCTCCAGCAGCTTGCCCTCGGCCTCCAGCTCCTTCAGGCGCTCCTTCAGCTCGGCCTTGATGCGGCCGATGGCCTGGGTCAGCGTCGGGCGTGGCGTGACGTAGTGGCTGTTCGCGTAGATGTTCACGCGCTCGAACTCGCCGGTGATCTCGCCGGTCAGCGGGTCGAACTCGCGCAACGTCTCGATCTCGTCGCCGAAGAGGCTGATGCGCCAGGCGCGGTCCTCGAGCTGCGCGGGCCAGACATCCACGCTCTCGCCCCGGACGCGGAAGCTGCCGCGCGCAAACGCCATGTCGTTGCGGCGATATTGCTGCTCGACCAGGCCCTTGAGCAGCGCGTCGCGCGCGATGGAGCCCCCCACCTCGAGCTTCACGACCATGTTCGAATAGGTCTCGACCGAGCCGATGCCGTAGATGCAGGAGACGGAGGCGACGATCACCACGTCCCGCCGCTCCAGCAGCGCCTGGGTGGCGGAGTGGCGCATGCGATCAATCTGTTCGTTGATCTGGCTGTCTTTTTCGATGTAGGTGTCGGTCCGCGGCACATAGGCCTCGGGCTGGTAGTAGTCGTAGTAGCTGACGAAATACTCCACCGCGTTGTCGGGGAAGAAGCTCTTCATCTCGCCGTATAATTGCGCCGCCAGCGTCTTGTTGGGGGCCAGCACCAGGGTGGGGCGCTGCACCGCTTCGATTACCTTGGCCATGGTGAAGGTCTTGCCGGAGCCGGTGACACCCAGCAGCACCTGGTCCCGCTCACCGCCCTCGACGCCCGAGATCAGGTCCCGGATGGCGTTGGGCTGGTCGCCATTGGGCTCGAAGGGGCTGACGACCCGCAAGGGCTTGCCGGCCGGCGGCATGGGCTGGCGGATCGGCTGGAAGAGCATGGGGGCGATCACGTTCATCGCCCCAATATAGGATGGCGCCCCCGCCCCTGCGATGCCATATCCGGCATGCGATCACAGGATAGCGCAATGCCCGAGGACGTGGACCCGAACGACGATTTCGTCAGCGACGACGCCTACGCCGCGGGCCGCCAGGCCTTCATGGCCGGCGCCTCGGTCCTGGAAAACCCCATGGCCCAGACCGGCGACTGGGGAAAGGCGTGGTTTTCCGGCTGGCTCGACGCGCTGGCTGACGCGGTGACCGGGCAGGATCGCTCCCCAGGTGCTTTCCGTCGCCTGCTGCGGCGCGACACGGCCGAGCCGTTTTGACGCGGGGCCGAACCCGCCTACCCTCCCCGCCGCAAGGGAGGACCCTCAGCATGGACGAGACCGAGGCCCACAACGCACTGCGCAAGCGCGGCCGCCAGGAAATGCGCGAAATCCTGGGCGCGCCCTACACCGAGGCGCGGGACGCCACCACCAACCCCTTCAACGCCGCCATCCGCGCGCTCTCCGAGGAGATGGCCTATGCCACGCTCTGGACGCGGCCGGTGCTGGACCGCAAGCAGCGCAGCCTGATCACGCTGGCCATGCTGTGTGCGCTGAACCACCCGCATGAATTGCGCATCCACCTCGTGGCAGCGCTGAACAATGGCTGCACGGCCGAGGAGATCAGCGAGGTCTTCACCCATGCCGTCGCCTATTGCGGCTTCCCGGCCTCGATTGATGCGCTGCGCATGGCCGAGCAGGTGCTGAAGGAACAGGGCGCGCTGTAGCGCGGGAGAAACCGGCCGCCGCCGGCCGTGACGTGAGCGGGGCTGAACCCCAGGCGAAGCCCCGTTGCGACGCCCCGGAGCACTGCCGGGCCGATTTACCAGGCCAAGGCCTGGATCGGACCGGTGCCGGGGACTCCCGACCGAGGCAGCCCGCAGGCCGCGCCAACCGGTGGCGAAACGGGGTTTCGCCGCAAACACGCGCACGGAGCGCAGCGGCGGCCGGAACCCTCATCGGACCTGGCCTCTCGGCCAGGGCGTGAAAAAGCCTGGAACAGGCTTCAGCCGGGAAGATTCTCGGCGATATAGGGCGGCAGGTTGAAGCAACCCGTGTGGATCTCGGGCGTCCAGTAGCGCGTGGTGCCGAGGATGCCGGCCGCTTCCGCACGACGCCGGATCTCGGCCACCGGCACCTCGCGCAGGCCCTTGGTCTTGGCCGACCAGCCCAGCGTCATGAAGCCGCCCACATAGGTCGGCACCGCCGCCACATAGGCCGAGATGTCGGCGAAGAACTTGCCACGGCGCAGCGAGGTCTCGCGCAGCTCATCGGCCTGCATGAAGGGCACGCCGCATTGGTTCACGATCAGGCCATCGGCCGAGAGCAGGCGCGCGGCATTGTGGTAGAATTCGTCGGTAAACAGCACCTCGCCCACGCCGATCGGGTCCGTGCTGTCCACGATCACCACGTCGAAGGAACCGGCCTCGGCCTGGCGGACATAGTCAATGCCGTCGCCCACGATCACCTGGCCACGCGGGTTGGTCCAAGCGTCTCCGGCGATGTCCGGCATGTGCTCCTGGCAGAGGCGGATCACCTCGCCGTCAATCTCCACCATCACGCATTTCTCGACATTGCGGTGCTGCAGCACGCGCCGCAGCACGCCGCCATCGCCGGCGCCGATGATGAGCACGCGCTTGGCCGCGCCATGCGCCAGCAGGGGCACATGGGTCAGCATTTCCTGATAGACGAATTCGTCCCGCTCGGTGATCTGGATGACGCCGTCCAGCACCATGACGCGGCCGTGCGAGGTGCTCTCGAACAGCATGATGTCCTGGAACTCGCTTTTCACCCGCGCGAGCTCGCGCTTCACCAGGAAGCGCTGGCCCCAATCGGGATAGAGCGTCTCATTCACCCACACATCGGTCATCGCGGTCATCCTCACACGCCAAGTCAAGAAGAAGGGCCGGACGTTGCCGCCCGGCCCCGTTCATCGCATCGCTCAGCTCGGCTCAGCCGACCATGCCGCGCTTGTGTTCGCCCAGCGTGATGCGCTCGGGCAGGAAGCCGGTCTTCAGCAGCGGGATCGCCTTGTAGGGGTCGCAATCGCCGCAGACGAAGATGTCCAGCGCCGCGAAGTCACGCTCGGGCCAGGTGTGGATCGAGACGTGGCTCTCGGCCAGCACCAGCACGCCGCTCACCCCGCCATTGGGCGAGAAGTGGTGGAAATGCCCGTGCAGGATCGTCGCACCCGAGGCGATGGCGGCTGCGCGCAACACGGCATCAATATGACCGGGGTCATCGAGGTTGGTCGCACCCCAGAGATCAATGATCAGGTGCGTGCCGGCGTAGCGCACGCCGTTCCGCTCGACGAAATAGTCCTTCGCCTCCGTGATCGAATCAGCCGCGGCCGAAGCGTGAGTTGTTGTCTGGGCGTCGCTCGGGAGCATTTCCGAGTCCATCCCCAGTCGGACGAGAGAGTCCATCGTCGGGTTCCCCTTCCCACCAGCAGATGACCAATTGTCGGCTGTGCGGCCCCAGCGGCCGTCGGTTCGAACAGGTCAGCGGAGGGGGGATATGGGGCAAGGGACCCCGGGGGTCAAATGAAATTCTGCTTTCGCGGCCCGAAAAAATCGCGGACCTCCCCCCCACTCCACGCAAGACTCAACCGGCCGGGCCCTGCGCGGTCCGCAAAGGCTCCAGCCTTTGCGGCAAACTCCGGAAGAGGTTCAGTTCCCGGGCCAAGCGCGGGAGATCGGCGAGGCCGCGCACCGGGTCGGTCGCCAGCGCCTCGAAGGCATTCGCCAGCGGACCGGGCGTGATCTGCGGCCCATGCCTCGCCCGAAGCTGGGTAAGCGCCGCCTGGTCCCCGCTCATCGCGAGCCAGGCCGCCTGGCGCAGCACCAGGCGCTGCGCGGATTCCGGCAGCGGGCCGCTGGGCGGCAACGCGGCCAGATGGCGGCCCAGCGCGGCCGCCGCGCCCGTGAAGTCCCGTGCCTCCGCGAGGATCTCGGACAGCGCCTCATCCCCCGCCGGGCCCAGCGCCTGCAAGGCCTCCGCCGCCAGCGCCCGGTTGCCCCGCCGCGCCTCGGCACGGGCCGCGATCAGGCTGCGCGCCTCGATCAAGGCTGGAGGCAGGCGCGGCGCCGAGCTCGCGGCCAGCGCTGCCAACGCGCCCTCGGAATCGCGCTCGTTGAGGCGCAGCGCGGCCAGGCGCGCACCCAGGGCCGCGCGGTTGTCCCCCGCCGGCGCCAGCTCCATCGCGCGCCGAAGCAGGGCCGATGCGCGATCCGCGAGGTCGAGCGCCACGAGCCGCTCGGTGAGCAGGGCCAGCACCGCATCGCCTGCCTCGCCGTGCGGCAGCAGCTCGGGATGCGCATCGAAAAGCGCCACGGCACCGAGCGGCGACTCGGCCTCCAGCGCGTGCAGGAAGGCCGCCTGGATCGGCGTGCGAAGCTGGGCGGCCTGTTCGGGGAAGGCCTCCGCCGTCTCGCGCAGCAGCGTGAGCGCTCCACGCGGATCGCCCGCCTCGCGCCGCAGCGTGGCCACGCGTTCCCGCGTCGAGAGCTCGGTGCCGTCGCCACGCCAGGCGAAGAGCGCCGATTCCAGCGCGCGGGCCGCGCCCGCCGCATCCAGCCTTCCGGTGGCGAGGCGCAATTCGATGGCGCGGCGCAGGGCGCGGGCACGCATCAGCCGGTCTCGCCCCTGGCTGGCCGCGGCATAGGCTTCCAGCGCGCGGGCCGGCTCGCCCTGCGCTTCCTCCAGCATGGCCTGGGCCAGCAGGATGGCGGGGTCCTCGGCAGCGGCTTCGATCAGGCGCCGGGCGGCGGCGTGCTGGCCGCCCTCCACCAGCGCCTCGGCTGCCGGGCCGATCACGCGCCGGCGCAGGCCTTCAGGATAGGCCTGCAGCAGCGGCCAGGCGGCGGCAAGGCCGGGGCCCGCGGCCTGCGCATCGCCCTGCAACGCCGCTCGCAGGCTGCGCCAGAGCAGCACCTCGTCCGAGCCCGGGATTTCGGCATCGAGGCCCGCCGCCTCGCCCGGGCGGCCGGCCAGCAGGGCTGCGATGCCGCCGAGGAAGGCGAAGCGCCGGTCCATCGCCGCCTCGGGGCTCTCCTGCGCGGCGAGGCGCAGCATGGACTGCGCCTCCTGCGGCAGGCCGAGCGCGAGCAGCGTCTGCGCGGCGGCGAAGCGCGGCTCGGTCCGGGTCAGCGGCGCGGCGGAAGCGATGGCGGCCTGCTGCGCACGCAGCCGCTCCAGCAGCGCCGCCATCGGCTGGCCCGGCATGTCGAAGCTGCGCGTCATGCCGAGTGCCACGCCCTGCGCCGCATCGGGATCGGCCGCCAGCGACACGCTGCCACCCTCGATGGAGAGCGTGAACCGCCCGGCCCCCGGGCGCAGCGCCACGCGATCGGCCCGCGCCAGAACGGCGACGCCGAGGAAGGTCTCGAGCAAATCGAGCTCGGCCAGCCCGCGCGTGCCGAGCTGGCGGGGGGCCGCCTGGGTGACGAGGCCGACGAGCAGCGGCCCGCCGGTCAATGGATCCGCCAGGCTGAGCACCCGGCCGGGGCGCGGCGCGTGCAGGATGGTGCGGCCCTGGTCGAACTCGGCGCGCAGCGTGGGGATGGCGGTGGCGGCCGGGTGCTGCCGCGGCACGACGGAGAGGAACCAATCCGCCCCCTCCTGCCGGACCGCGATTTGCTGGCCGAGCGCCAGCGGGAAGCTGATGAGCGTGGCGCCCGGCACGGGCCGCGCCTGGATGCCCTGGAAGGCGGGCTCGCGCAGCAGGCCCCCGAATTCGATGGGCCGTTCGGTCTCGGCGAGGATGAGCGCCTGCTCGCCACGGCGGAAGGCGGCGAGGCCGGTGCCGGCGCCAAGCGGCAGGCGCATGCCCGGCCCGGTGCCCGGCTCATCGAGCAGCCTGGCGCGCACCGGCGGTGGACCCGCAAGGCTGGCAAGCGGCGGTGGTGCGGCGGAGGCGCGCGGCGCTGCGGAACGCGGCGGCTCGGCGGCAAGCTCAGCGCGGGGTGGCTCGGCGCGGGGGGGTTCGATGCGCCGAGGTTCAGCACGCGGGGGTTCAGGGAGCGGGGGTTCAGGGAGCGGGGGCTCAGCGCGAGGGACTTCAGCACGGGCCGCCTCGGCGCGGGAGGATGCCGGGCGCGTTGGCTCGGGGCGCGGCGGCTCAAGGCGCGCGACCTCCACCGGCGTGGGCTCAGGCCGTGGTGGTTCAAGCCGCACAAGTTCTGGGCGCGCAGGCTCCGGGCGCGCAGGCTCCGGGCGCGCAGTTTCCGCTCGGGCAAGTTGAGGCCGGACAGGCTCGGCGCGGGGCGGCGTGGGCGCCGCCGGGGGCCGTACGGCCGCCTCGCGCACCGGCCGCGGGGTGGCGGCGCGGGGCGGTTCGGGGGCGGGACGCGGCGCCGCGGCCTCGCGCGTCTCCGTCGGATCGAGCGCGTCCAGCGCAACCTTGGGCCCGTTGCGGAAATGTCGGATGCGCGCGCCCGGCCGCAGCGTCAGCTCCACGCCGCCGGGGATCCTGGCGACGGCCAGGACGTTGCGCGGCAGCCGGCGCGCGCCGCCGAGGTCAATCGCATCGGCATTCGGGAAGCGCAGGATCACGCGCTCCCCCTCCTGCTCAACCTGATAGGCCGGCGGTGCCGTCCAGTCGAAGACGATGCGGCCATGGCCGGGATGGTCGCCGGTGCGTACGCCCACCCGCTCCTGTGCTGCCACATGCGTCGCCATGGGCGATGCGAGGAGAGCCAGGCCGAGGGCGAGCGCCGCGGGCCGCATCAGTCGAAACTCGCGAGCAGCTTGTCGATCTCTTCCTGGCTGGTGCCCGAGCCCGGCATCTGCGGACCATTGGCCAGGGCGCGCCCTTCGGTGACCCCTGCGGCTGGCGCATCCTGCTCGGGCGGTGGCGGCGCCTCGCCCGTGCCGAAGCGGGCCGTGACGTTGGCCACGCGCGATTCGATCGCCTTCAGCGCGCTCACCACCTTGCTGATGCGCTGGCCGGTGATGTCCTGGAAGCCGCAGGCCTCGTAGATGCGGGTGACGGCAGTGCCGAGGGCATCGGCCTCTGCCGCCGGCAACCGGCCCTGCATCGCCTCCAGACCCTCACAGACGTCGAGGATCTCGTTCGTCGCATTCGCCGTGTGCTCGACCACCGCGTCCAGCTCATCGGTGGCGCAGGGGATGTGGCGCGCGTTGATGTCATCCACGCGCAGCGCCGCCATCTCCGACTTCGCGCGCTGCACCTCGCGGCCCAGCGCCTCCAGCTCGGCGAGCAGGGTGGCCTCGGTCGTCGTCATGTCGCCCGCGAGGCTGCCCAGCACCTGGCGCACAGCGGCCTCGATCGGGTCTTGCCCGTTTCCGTCAGGCATGGACCAGCACCTTTTCGATCTTCTCGCGCAGCGTCTCCGCATTGAAGGGCTTCACGATGTAGTTGGAGACACCCGCGGCCTTGGCCGCCACCACGTTCTCGGTCTTGCTCTCGGCCGTGATCATGATGAAGGGGAGGTTCTTGAGGCGCGTATCGGCCCGAACCTCCTTCAGCAGGTCAAGGCCGGTCATCGGCTCCATGTTCCAGTCGCTGATGACGAGGCCGAAATTGCCCGCGCGGAGCTTGGCCAGCGCCTCGGCTCCGTCGGAAGCCTCCTCCACATTGTCGAATTCGAGCTGCTTGAGCAGGTTGCGGATGATGCGCAACATCGTCTTGTAGTCGTCCACGATCAGGACGTTCATGGTCTTGTCCAGGGCCATCGGCGGTCGCTCCTTGCTGCGGCGCCCCTTGTTGCGCCGGCCGTGGTTAAGATGCGGTTATTCGAGTGGGCGCGAGCGATGCCGCGCGAGTTCGGTGGTCAGCAGCCGGGCACGCTCGGGCCGCATCGCGGCCAGGACGGGCGCCGCCTTCGCCTCCCGCATGCGGTCCATCACCTGGATGAGGACGGGCATCTCCAGCTCGTCGAAGATGCCGGCCGCATCGCGCGGGCGCATGCCCTCATAAAGGCGCACCATCTGGCGCCAGCCCTGCTCCGTGCGTTCGTCACGCTGGCGGCCTTCGGCCTCCAGCCGCTGGCGCAGCGCGGTCAACTCCTCCAGCCGGTCAGCGAGGCGGCGTTCGGCGGCGGCCATCAGCATCTCCCGCTGGGCCAGCGCCGCTTCCCGCGCCTCGATCTCGGCGCGGCGGGCGCGCAGCGCCTCCAGCACCGCGCGTTCGGCGAGCTGGTCGGGGGCGGGTGGCGCTTCGGTTCGGGCCGCCGGGGCCGCGGCAGGAGCCGGGGGTGCGGCAGGGGGTGGTGCGGCAGAGGATGGCGCGGGGGCCGCCGTGCCCGCCGGCGGCGTCGGCGTGTTTGCGATCGCCGCCGCCACGAAGCTGGGCGCCACGCCGTCGCGGAACAGCGCGTCGAGCTTGACGCCAGCCAGCGCAACCATGCCGATCAGCGCCAGCGGCAACAGGCGGGGGGTGGGCCAGCGCATCACTTCATCCCGAGTGCGCGGATCAGCTCGCGCTCGGCCTCGCTGCGCACCTGGGGGCTGGCCGCGGGTGCGGCGCCGGCGAGCGGACGGGCCTGCTGCACGGCCGCCTCCAACCGGTCGGCCAGGCTCTCGGCGCGCTCCACCAGATAGCGCAGATCCTCGCGGATGGTCTCGGCGCCGGCCACGCGCTCGGCCACCTGCCGCCCGGCCAGCTCGGTCGTGGCGCGCAGCCGCATCAGCGCGGCCTCCGCCGTGCGGGAGGCCTCGCCCAGACCCTCCGCCCCCTGCTGCAGCGCCGCGCGGTCGGCGCGCACGGCGCGCAGCATGCGGTCCAGCCGCCAGGCCATGGGCAGCGTGGCCGCCAGCAGGCCAATGACGGTGATCTGCACCGCCCATTCGAGAGCATTCATGGCAACACCTCCCACAAGGGACGCAGGCTGTCGGAAATCCGTACGGCGGGCCGGTTTTCGCGGCGCCCCCATTCGGCGGCGAAGAGGGGCACGGTGCCGCATTGCAGCCGCACCGGCGCGCCCAGCGGCGCGTTCAGCACGATGCGGTCCCCGGGCTTGAGCGCGATGACGGAGGAGAGCGGCATCACCTGCTCATCCAGCACGACGTCAAGGCTGATGTCGGTGTGGCGCAACTGCTCGGCCAGATGGCGCTCCCAGATGCTGTCGCGGCCGAACTTCTCGCCCATGAATTGCTGCAGCAGCAACTCGCGCACCGGCTCCAGCGTCGCATAGGGCAGCAGCAGTTCGAGGCGGCCGCCCCGATCCTCCATCTCGATGCGCAGCCGCGTCAGGACGCAGGCGTTGGACAGGCGGGAGATGGTGGCGAAGCGCGGGTTCACCTCCAGCCGCTCGAACTCGAAGCGGACATCGGTCAGCGGCGCGAAGGCATCGCCCAGGTCGTTCAGCACCACGCCGATCAGCCGCTCGACCAGCGTGCGCTCGATCGTCGTGTAGGGCCGGCCCTCGATGCGCATGGCCGCCGTGCCGCGCCGCCCGCCCAGCAGCACGTCCACCACCGAGTAGATCATCGCGGAATCGATCACGATCAGGCCGAAATTGTCCCACTCCGAAACCTTGAAGACGGCGAGCATGGCCGGCAGCGTGACGGAGTTCAGGTAGTCGCCGAAGCGCTGGCTCGCCAGCCGCTCGATCGAGACTTCCACATTGTCGGAAGTGAAGTTGCGCAGGCTGGTCGAGAGGATGCGCACCAGCCGGTCGAAGACGATCTCCAGCATGGGCAGCCGCTCATAGGAGACGAGGCCCGAATGGATCACCTGCTCGATGCCGCTTTTCGCGGCGTCACCCCCTGCCCCGCCCTCGAAGCCCATCAGGCTGTCGATCTCGGCCTGGCTGAGCACGCGCGCGGCATCCGCCGGTGGCTGGGCCGCAGCGTCCTCGGCCGCTTCCGCGGCGGCATCGGCGGGTGTGCTCCCCTCCTCCGCCAGGGCGGCGCCCCAGGCGGCCGCCATGTCCTCCTCGTCGGAGCCGCTCACTGGACGAGGATCTCGGTGAAGAGCACGTCGGTCACGCGCGCGGGTGCCGCCGCGATGTTGGCGCGCGCGATTAGTTCCTCGCGCAGGCGGTGGGTGCCCGCGCTGCCCCGCAGCTCCTCGGGGCGGACTTCGCGGAGATAGGTGGTGAAGAGGTCCACGAGGCGCGGCATCGCGGCTTGCAGCGCCGCCGCATCCGCCGGGCCCGCCACTTCCACCTGGCTCTTCACGCGGATGAAGGCGCGCCGACCGGGCGCGTTCAGGTTGGCGGTGATGTCGGGCATGTTGACGAAGACCGGCTGGCGGTTGACCGGCTGCGGCTCGCCCGCTTCGGCCGGCGGTGGCGGCGGGGCGGGCGAGAGGATGCCGCTGAACCACACGCCGGCCCCCACGCCGACCAGCAGCAGCGGAACTGCCAGCAACAACAGCTTCTTCTTCGAACCGCGGGGCTTGGCCTCAGCCTCCCCCGCCACCTCTTCGCCTTTTGCCGCGGCCATCGCCTTCAACACCCTTCTGGTGATTGGAGACTCGATGTGTGGCGCAACGGGGTTAACGAAGCCTTTGCGGCGGCGCGCCTTGCCGGGACCGGGCAGGCTTTGCCCGGCCCGCACGGCAAGGGATGCCCCTTCCCGCCGCGTGGCCGGCCCCAGGCCCTGGCACGCGGCTTGCGCTGAAGGGCGCGCAGCAACGCGACGGATGGATCATGGACAGCCCAGGCTACATCGTGCTCTCGCGCCTCTCGGCCCAGATGCGCGCGGGTCAGTTGACGGCGAACAACCTCGCCAATGCCGACACGCCCGGCTACCGCGCGAGCCGGCCGATCTTCGCCGAGCATGTCGAGCGCCAGGGCCGCGTGCATGGCCCGAACGGCGCCGGCAATGTCGGCTACGCCTGGGACCGTGCGAGCTGGCGCGAGACACAGCCGGGCAGCATCAGCTCCACCGGCAACCCGCTGGACATCGCGATCTCGGGTGCCGGCTTCTTCGTCGTCGAGACGCCGCGCGGCGAGCGCTACACCCGCGCCGGCCGCTTCGCCATCGGCGCCGACGGCCAGATCGTGGATGCGAGCGGCGCGCCCGTCCTCAACACGGATTCACGCCCCATCGCCGTCGCCCCCGGCGATACCCGCATCGAGGTGCAGGGCGATGGGACCGTCCGATCGGAGAACGGCGTGATCGGCCGGCTGCGCATCGTCCGTTTCGCCAATGAGCAAACCCTGCGCGCCGAGGGTGACCGCCACCTGGATGCCGCCGGCCAGGCGCCGGAGGAGATCGCCCGCCCGCAAGTTGTCCAGGGCGCGCTCGAGGGCAGCAACGTCCAGTCCGTGCTGGAGATGACCCGCATGATGGCCGAGCTGCGCGAGTTCCAGTTCGCCACCCAATTCCTGGAGCGCGAGGGCGAGCGGCAGCAAAGCGCCGTGGACCGCCTGCTCCGGCGCCGCAGCTAAGGAGAACCGACCATGCAGTCACTCGCCATCGCCGCGAACATTTCCGCCTTGTCGCGGCTCACCGGAAAGGCTCGCTGACCATGCGCTCACTCGCCATCGCCGCGACGGGCATGCTCGCGCAGCAGACCAATGTCGAAGTCATTTCCAACAACCTCGCGAACATGGGCACCACCGGCTACAAGCGCCGCCGCGCCGAGTTCCAGGACCTGATCTACCAGAACCTCCGCCGCGTCGGCTCGCAGAGCAACGACACCGGCAGCGTGCTGCCCTCCGGCGCGCAGGTGGGCCTGGGCGTGCGCACCGCCGCCGTCTATCGCATCTCCGAGCAGGGCAACCTGCAGCAGACCGAGAACCGCTTCGACCTCGCCATCCGCGGCAATGGCTATTTCCAGATCCAGATGCCCTCGGGCGAGGTCGCCTATACGCGCGACGGCACCTTCGCGCTCAGCCCCGAGGGCGTGCTGGTCACGGCCGAGGGCTTCGTCGTGCAGCCCGGCATCACCATCCCCGCCGCCGCGCGGGACGTGACGATCAACGCGAGCGGCGAGGTGCTGGCGCGCCTGGACGGCCAGGTGGCGCCGCAGAATGTCGGCCAGATCCAGACTGCGATCTTCGCCAATGAGGGCGGGCTGGAAGCGGTGGGCGACAACCTCTTCCTCGCCACCCCCGCCTCGGGCCAGCCGCAGGCGGCGGCACCCGGCCAGCCGGGCCACGGCTCGGTCATGCAGGGCTTCATCGAGACGAGCAACGTGAACACCGTGCAGGAGATCACCTCCCTCATCACTGCGCAGCGCGCCTATGAGATGAACAGCCGCGTCATCTCCGCGAGCGACGAAATGCTCAGCACGCTGACGAGGCTGCGCTGATGCAACGCCGCCACCTCCTGGCCCTCGCCGCCCTCGCGCTGCCCGCGCACGCCCGGGCGCAAGCTGCGCCGCCGCCGCCCGCCATCCTGCGCCCGCACGCGCTGCTGGAGGGCGAGGTGCTGCGTCTCTCCGATCTCTTCGACCTGGCCGGGCCGCATGCCGCGCGCGTCATCGCCGCCAGCCCGCAGCCCGGCCGCCGAATGGTCCTGGAAACCCAGAACCTGATCAACATCGCGCGCCAGAACGGCGTGAACTGGCGGCCGCTGACGGGCACCGAGCGCATCGTGATCGAGCGTCCCGGCCGCACCGTGCCGCGCAACGAGATCGAGGCGTTGCTGCGTGACGAGCTCGCACGCCACGGCATCGAGCCCGAGATGGAGCTGGAGCTGCCCGGCCTGATTCCGCCGATGATCCCGGCGCAATCCTGGTTTCAGCTCGCCCTCGAAGGCGTGACCGTCGAGCAGCCGGGGGCCCGCTTCCAGGCAACGCTCGTGGTGCTGGCCGATGGCGCCGGCACGCAGCGCCTGCGCCTCGCCGGCCGCGCCGTCGTCACCGTGCCGGTGGTGGTGGCAACGCGCCGGCTCGCACTCGGCGAGGTGATCGGCCCGCATGATGCGCGCCTCACCCGTCTGCGCGCCGAACGTGTGCGCCCCGGACAGGCGCAGCAGATCGGGCAGGTGGTAGGCCAGGAACTGCGCCGGCCCATGGCGGCCGACCAGGGCTTCGCGCTGGTGGATCTCGGCCCGCCCTCGATCGTGCAGAAAAACGCGCTGGTGACGCTCCAGCTCGAGGCGGGCGGCATCTCGCTCACCGCGCAGGGGCGCGCGCTGGAATCGGCGGCGCGGGGAGCCACCGTGCCGGTGATGAACCTGGCCAGCCGCAACATCGTCGAAGGTGTCGCAATCGCGCCCGGCCGCGTGCGCGTCGCCATGGGTGCCATCCCGGTGGCGGCCCGATGAAGGCCGCCCTCCTGCTGCTGCCGCTGGCGCTCGCCGCCTGCGGCCAGGCCGAGCGGCTTTCGCGCATCGGCCGCGCGCCCGATTTCTCACCCGTGAGCGACCCGACACAGGATCCGCGCTATCGGCCCGTCTCCATGCCCATGCCGGCCCCGCAGGAGGCGCCGCCGATCGCGAACTCCCTGTGGCGACCCGGCAGCCGCACCTTCCTGCGCGACCAGCGCGCGGCGCAGGTGGGGGACCTCATCACCATCCTCGTCACGATTGATGACGACGCGCAGCTCGGCAACCGCACGCAGCGCAGCCGCACCGGCAGCGAGACGGCCTCGGCCGTCAACCTCTACGGCCAGGAGCGCGCGCCCCGCCGCCTCTACCCGCCGGGCGCCGTTCCTTCCGCGCTGCTGAACACGGACAGCGCCGGCAACAGCGACGGCAACGGCAATGTGCGGCGGAACGAGACGGTGAACCTGCGCCTGGCCGGCACCGTCACGCAGACGCTGCCCAACGGGAACATGGTGGTGATGGCCCGGCAGGAGGTGCGGGTGAACAACGAGATGCGCGAACTCTCACTGCAGGGCATCCTGCGCCCGCAGGACATCGCGAGCGACAACACGGTGCGGCATGACCGGCTGGCCGAGGCGCGCATCTCCTATGGCGGGCGTGGATCGCTCTCGGACATCCAGCAGCCGCGGCTCGGGCAGCAGCTGCTCGACATCATCTCACCCTTCTAGGGCCGCCCGCCTCTACCGGCACTCCGCGAGGTCGCGCCCCACGGCTGCCCTGCGGCCATCAGCACGACGGATGCAGCCGCCGACCCAGGTGCCGCGATACCAGTTGCGCGTATCGGCAACGTAGTATTCGCCCTGGCCATCGGCCCGATCAGCCTTCCACTCACCCGAATACCGATTGCCGCTTCGCCAAATATATATGCCCTGACCGTGAAATTTGTTGTCACGGAAATTGCCCTCGTAGGTGTCGCCCCCCGGGAAGGTCAGCCTGCCCTGGCCGTGGCGCTGCCCATCGAGGAACTCGCCCACATAACGGTTGCCATTGGCCCGGGTTAAGGTCCCGCGGCCGGTGCGCTGCCCATCCCGGTAGTCGCCCTCATACTGGTCGCCATTCGCCCACGTGAAGACGGCGCGGCCATGCCTTACGCCATCTCGATACTCGCCATCATAGCGATCGCCGTTGGGGGAGATGTAGATGCCCTGGCCATGCTGCCGGCCATTCACGCGCGGGCCCTCGAAGCGCGCCACAAGCGCCCGGCCATCCGCCGTCCAGCGCCACTCGCCGCTGCCGGGCCCTTCGGCCGGGCCGCGCGGGCAGGCGCCATCCCAGGTGACAGTGGCGCCGGGCTGGGGGGCCGCGTTCCACACCCAGCAGCCATTGCGGGCATCCACCGTCCAGCCCGGGCGGCCCGGCTGGGCCAAGGTGTCGGGCGGCGGCGGCGCGGGCCCTCCTGCCGCTGGGGGCGTCACCGGCCGGGGCGGCGGCGGCGGCGCAGGCCGCGCCTCTACCACGCATTGCACCTGGATGGGCGGCGCGTTGCAGCCGTTCAGATGCAGCGACTGCGTGGCGCCGGGGGCATAGGCGCGAACATTTGCGGCGTCGCAGGCCTCCGCGCTCGCGTAGTTGCAGGCCTGGACGTTGCTCTGCGTCGTTGGGCTCCGCCAATTGCCGCCGACTTGCCGCCAGAAATATTGCACCTGGCCCGGCTGGAAGCCGCCGCCAGCACCGCCCGCCGCCGGCTGGGGCTGCATCTGCTGGGCCTGGGTCTGCTGCGGTGGCGTGCCCGAGCGCCGGAAGCAGCGCATCGGCTCGCAGGTGGCGCTGGTGCAGAGCGCCTCCATGGCGCGGCGCGCGGCCTGGTAGTCGGCGTTGGTGGTGGAATGGAACTGGCCGTTCCACCCCATCGCATAGCCGATCGGCGCCGTGCCGCGCGCCTCGCACTGGTAGTCGCCCGGAGTCACGTTCATCGGGCGGCGGAAGACCGGCTGGTAGGCGGCGGCGCGCTGGGGGTCCATCTCGCGGCAAATGGCGCCCGGCGTCATCTGGCCCTGGCAGGCGGCGCGGCTGCCCTCGCCGCGCTCGCAGGCCTCGATGGCCTCGGTGAAGGCCAGGCCCTCCGTCGTCGCGTGGCGGCCGACATAGACATTGCCATTGGGCTCGAAATGCGCGGGCTCGCGCTTGCCGCCCTCGATGAAGCAGACCCAGTTGCTCTGCTGTGCGAGGGCCGGGAGGGCCAGGAGCGTCAACTGTGCCAAGGCGAGGACGGCCAAGGCCGCTTTTCCGATCCCAAGCCGCATCGCCCCTGCTGTCCTCATCCTGCGCGGGCGTGCCGAGGACCGTCCTTCACGATCCGCCCGGCGCCAACCCGCATCAACCTTGCCACGTGCAAATCTTGAGACGGGATGGACGGAACGGCAAGAGCCAACGGCTTGCGCGCCCCCGTGTTGGCTCGGCTGCGTTCCTCTTGCTAGGCTTCGGGCAACACCGGGGGATGCGCCATGGCGGATGAGTTCGACTATGTGATCGTGGGGTGCGGCGCGGCGGGTTCGTTGCTTGCGGCGCGGCTCAGCGAGGATACGCAATCCAGCGTCTGCGTGCTGGAAGCCGGCCCCAAGGACCGCAACCCCTTCATCCACATCCCCGCCGGCTTCATCAAGACGCTGAAGGACCCAGGCGTCACCTGGCAGTTCAGCACCGAGCCGACCGAGCGCACAGGCGGCCGACGCATCCCGACCATCCAGGGGCGCACATTGGGGGGCTCCTCCTCCGTCAACGGGATGATCTACAATCGCGGCCAGCCCAATGACCTGGACCACTGGGCGCAGCGCGGCAATCGCGGCTGGGGCTACGCCGACTGCCTGCCTTACTTCATGCGCACCGAGCGGCGCATCGGCTATGGCGACCCCGAGCGGCGCGGCCGCACCGAGGGCATTCCCGTCACCGACATGGATTGGATGCACCCGGTGACGGAGGCCTTCATCGCCGGCTGCGTCGGCCTCGGGATTCCCCGCAACCCCGACTACAACAGCGGCGACCAGGCGGGTGTCGGCTATTTCCAGCGCGCCATCCTGAACGGGCGCCGCGTCAGCGCCTATCGCGCCTTCCTGCACAATGCGCTGAACCGGCCCAATCTCTCGCTGCGCACCAATGCCCGCGCCTGCGAGATCATCCTCGAGGGCAAGCGCGCCGTCGGCGTGCGCTACCTCTCCCAGCGCAGCGGGACGCCTGTCGAGGTGCGGGCAAGGCGCGAGGTCATCCTCTCCGGCGGCACCGCCAACACCGCGCGGCTGTTGCAAATCTCCGGCATCGGCCCGGCATCCCTGCTGCAGAAACTGGGCGTTGCGGTGAAGCACGAACTCGCCGGCGTCGGTGAGAATTTCCGCGACCACTACGCGAGCCGCTTCGTCATGCGCGCCAAGCCCGGCACGATGACGCTGAACGAGCTCTCCAAGGGGCTGAACCTCGGCAAGCAATTGCTGCGCTGGGGCACCGGCCAGCCCAATATCCTGGCGACCGCGCCCAGCCACGCGCATGTCTTCTGGAAGAGCTTCGAGGGCCTGGATCAGCCGGACCTGCAATGCGTCTTCACGCCCGGCTCCTACAAGGAGGGCATGGTCTATGTGCTGGACGACTATCCCGGCATGACGGCTGGCGCCTGGCAGCACCGCCCCGAGAGCAAGGGCTGGGTGCGCGCCCGCAGCACGGATGTGTTCGAGGACCCGGAGCTGCAGCCTAATTATCTCTCGGATGAGATGGACCGCCGCGTGCACATCGGCGGGATGCGCCTGCTGCGGCGCATGCTCTCAACGCCCGAGCTCGGGGCCTTCGTGGACCAGGAGACCCTGCCCGGCCCCGACGTGCAGACCGATGACGAGCTGCTCGACTTCGCTTTCAAGAACGGCAGCACCACCTACCACCTGATCGGCACCGCCAAGATGGGACCGCGCGAGGACCCGACGGCCGTGGTGGATGACCGGCTGCTGGTGCACGGCATGAGCGGGCTGCGTGTGGTGGATGCCTCCATCATGCCGGCGATGGTCAGCGCGAACACCTATGCGACGACGCTGATGATCGCGGAGAAGGCGAGTGACTTCATCCGCGGGCGGGAGATGGCGTCAGCGGCTTGATGCGAGGGGCGTCGCCCCCTCGCGCTCGCCTGCGTCGAAGGTGCAGGACACTGGTGAAAAACACGCAGTTTTTCACCCTGCCATGGTCCAGGGGCAGAGCCCCTGGTTACTCTTCTTCCTTCTCCGGTATCTCCAGCACGGATTGCGGTCCCTTCTTCGGCTGGCGATACTTCTGCCAGCCGAACCGCCGGTTATCCCCCGGCCTGAGCCGCATATCCTCGCGCAGCGCGGTGAAGGGCAGCGTCGCCGGGTCCGCCACCACCGGGCCAGGTGCGGCCGCCACCAGCACGCTCGCCGCGATCGGCTGGAAATGCGCGCGGAAATGCACGCTCGACTTCACCGCCACGATCTTCTGCGCGGCCGGGTCCACGCCCAGTTGCAGGAAGATGGACTGGTCATGCGCCTGCATCTTGCGGCTGACGATCACGACGCGCACGCCGCCGACCCGCAGCAACGCCGACGGGCCAAGATCGGCCGGGTTGCCCTTGCCCATCGGCCCGGTCAGCGTGAAGCGCCCATCGCCCAGCTTCTCGATCACGCCGGTGACGGTGAGCGGCACGCCATCGCTCTTGCCGCCGAGCTCGAGCGTGATGGTCGCCCCCTCGCCCGCCGCGTGGCAGGCCGCGGCACTCTCGGCATCGTTCATCGGCGCCAGCACCGCGCCCTGCGCATCCTGCGCGATGAGTTCGGCCAGCAGGCCCGTCGTGTCGCCATGGCCGCCGCCGCCGGGATTGTCCTGCGTGTCGGCGATGACAATCGGCTTGCCCGAGCCTGCGAGGCGGATCGCCTCGGCCACGGCCTCGGTGGCCGGCTGCACGGCGCCGGCGAAGTGCGTCTCGCGCGCGCGGATTTCCTTTTCCAGCGCATCAGCGGCGGCGGCGGCGGCGGCTGGCGTCTCGCCATAGGCAGCGATGGCCTGGCCGCAGCCGGCGAAATCCGCGTAGGGGAAGCCGAAGCAATAGGCCAGTTCGGCAACACCCGCCTCCAGCTCCAGCCGCTTCGCCATGACGCCCGCCATCGGCTCCACCATGGTGCATTGGCTGGTGATGGGGATGAGGAAATCCAGCTCGCGGAATTCCATGGACCAGGGCCCGCCGCGGGCGATGCGCTGGATCAGCAGCGCCATCGCGCGGCCGCCCACCGCCAGCATGTCCACATGCGGATAGGTGCGGTAGGGCACGATGACATCGGCCAGTTCCGCCATCTGCCGCGTCATGTTCGCATGCGGGTCGAGCGTGATGGCGAGCGGCATGGCTGGGCCCACCACGGCGCGCACGCGGCGCATGAGCTCGCCCTCCGCATCGGGGTAGTCGTCGCTCACCATGGCGCCGTGCAGGTCGAGGAAGACGCCGTCCAGCGGCGCCTCGTCGAGGGCCACGGAGAGCGCATCCACGATCATCGCGCTGATCCGCTCAAAGGCCTCACGCGTCACGGGCCCGGCCGGATTGGCGAAGCACCAGCCGAGCGGCGCGATGCTCGCACCCTGCTTCATCGCTTCGGTGATGCCGCCCCAGGCGCAGGTGGAGGTGCCGCGCAGCCCCTCCATCATCGCGGCCGGGCGCTGCAAGGCGGGCAGCCCGCCCGGCGTCAGGAAGTTCACCCATTCGGTGGGCCGCGGGGCGAAGGAGTGGCTCTCGTGCAGGAAGCCGGCAACGGCGATGCGCATCAATTCGGGTCCTTTGAATTGGCGGTGGCGATGACGGCTTCGGCCAGCACGCGCAAGCCCTTCTCCGCCCAGTCGCGGGAGATGGACTCGCTTGGGTGGTGGCTGATGCCGCCATGGCAGGGGATGAACAGCATGACGGCCGGCATGCGTGCCGCCGCGTGATAGGCGTCATGCCCCGCACCCGAGAGAATATCCCGGTGGCGGAAGCCGTGGCGTGTGGCGGCGTCGCGCAGCCGACCGGCCAGGCCCGCGTCGAAATGCACGGCGGCGAAGCTCCAATAGGGCTCCCGCTTCACGCTGAGATTGCGGCGTGCGGCGATGGCGGCCATGGCGGCATCCGCCTCGGCCAGGAGCTGCGCCAGCACGTCGTTGGCGGGGTGGCGGTATTCGAAGGCGAAGCGCACCTGGCCCGGCACCACGCCATCGGCGCCGGGCTCGACCAGGAAGCGGCACACGGTCATCCGCGCCTCGGGTGCCACGCGATAGAGCACCGCCTCACCGGCCGAGATCATCTCGGCGGCCGCCAGCACGGCGTCGCGCCGCATCTCCATGGGCGTGGTGCCGGCATGGCTGGTCTCGCCGGTGACGGTAACGAGCGCGCGTTCGGTGGCGAAGCCGCCGGTGACGATGCCGAGGTCGTAGCCCTCGTTTTCCAGCACCGGGCCCTGCTCGATATGCGCTTCGAAATAGGCGGCGGCGTCTTGCAGGAGCGCAGGTTTGGACGCGCCGTTCCAGCCGGTGGCGGCGAGTGCCTCGCCATAGGGCTGGCCATCATCCAGCGCGGGGCGGGCCAGAACCTCGGCCTCGCTGAGGACACCCATCGCACCTGCGGCGCCGATCATGGAGGGGCTGAAACGGCAGCCTTCTTCACTGGTCCAATTCACGAGGATGATGGGCGCCTCGGTGACGGTGCCGCTCTCATGCAGCGCGTGCAGGATCTCGAGGCCGGCCAGCACGCCATAGGGGCCGTCGAACTTGCCGCCCGTGGGCTGGGTGTCGAGATGGCTGCCGACCAGCACGGGCTTGCGCTTGGGGTCGCGCCCCTCGCGCCGCAGCGCCATGTTGCCGAGGCGATCCACCGAGAGCGTGAGCCCGATTTCCGCGCCCCAGCGGGCCAGCAAATGCCGCGCCTCGCCATCCAGCGCCGAGAGCGCGGGGCGGTTGTTGCCGCCGCCGGGAATGGGGCCGATGGCGGCCATTTCCATCAGCCGCTCCCAGAGACGGTCGGTGGAGAGCGGCAGGTTCACGGCCGCACCAGGCCCGCGGTGGCGAGCGCCGCATCGGCCAGCACCTGCGTGCCGGCCAGGGCCCATTCGGGCGTGATGCTCTCGGCCTCGTTGTGGCTGAGGCCGCCATGGCAGGGGCAAAACACCATCACCGTCGGCACGCGGCGCGCCATGTAGACGGCATCATGGCCGATGCCGGTCGGGATGTCGCGCCACTTCAACCCGCGCGCCGTGGCGCTGTCCCGCGCGCGCTGGACCAGCGTGGCGTCGAAGGGCGTGAGCGGCGAATGCCAGAAGCGCGTCACCGTGATCTTCACGCTGCGCGCGAGCGCGATCTCCTCAGCGCGGGCGCGGAACTGCGCTTCCATCCGCTCCAGCGCTTCAGGGTCGCCATGGCGCGTGTCGATGGTGAAAAAGACGCGGCTTGGCGCGATATTGCGGCTGGAAGGATAGATATCCACCACGCCCACCGTGCCGCGCCCCTTCTCGCCATTCGGCGCCAGCGTGTTGAGCGCGATCTCCTCCACCGCCGCCATCAGGGGCGCGGCCGCCATCAGCGCATCGCGCCGCCCAGGCATCGGCGAGCCGCCATGCGCTTCCTCGCCCTCCACCACCACCTCGAACCAGGTCTGGCCGAGCGCATGGGTGACGATGCCGACATCCTGGCCGCCATCCTCCAGGATCTTGCCCTGCTCGATATGCAGTTCGAGGTAGTGGCCGACCTTCTGCAGCTCCGCCGGATCGGCGCTGCCCTGCCAGCCGATGCGGCGGAGCTCCTCGCCGAAGACGGCGCCATCGAAGGCGGTCTTCTCCAGGATTTCCTGCTCGGTGAAGATGCCCATCGCGCCGCCGCTGCCCATCATGGGCGGCGAGAAGCGCGAGCCTTCCTCATTGGTCCAGTTGATCAGCAGCAGCGGCGCTTCGGTTTCAGCACCGGCTTCATGCAGCGCGCGCATGATCTCGAGGCCGGCCAGCACACCCAGCACGCCGTCATACTTCCCGCCCGTGGGCTGGGTATCGAGGTGGCTGCCGATGGCAACCGGCGGAAGGCTTGGGTCCCGCCCTTCGCGCCGGAAGATCATGTTGCCGAGCCGGTCCACCGTCATCGTCAGGCCCGCGGCTTCGGCCCATGTCTGGAAGAGCGCGCGCCCTTCGGCATCCACATCGGTCAGCGTCTGGCGGTTGCAGCCGCCCTTCGCCGTGCCGCCGATCTTGGCCATTTCCATCAGGCTGTCCCACAGGCGGGCGCCGGAAAGCGGCAGGTTATGCATGTTCCACTCCACACCATTCGGCCATGGTCAGCGCGATGCTGCGCGTGATGCCATGGATGCTCTCGACGCCCACGCTTTCGTCAATGCCGTGAATGTCCTGCGCGTCGGGGCCGAAGACGGCGCAAGGCGTGCCCTGGTAGAGCACGAAATGCCGGCCATCGGTCAGGCCCGTCGCGGGGTAGTCGCGCAAGGTCCCGCCGGTCGCCTCCGTGTAGCTGCGCTGGGCGAGCTGGCTGATCGCCGTGTCCTTCGGGAAGACGCAGGCATCGGCCATGAAGCCCTTGAATTCCAGCTTCACCTGCGCGCCGCGCAGCCGCTCATGCGTGGCCGCCTTGGCCACCAGTGCCTCGATATCCGCCTTGGTCTGCCGTGCCGAATAGCCGAGCATGACGCCGACGCGCAGGCCGATGCGGCAGCGCGTGGCCACGGAAGAATTCCACTCGCCGCCCGTGATGGTGCCGAGGTTCACATTCACCGGGTGGTTCACGCCATGGAAGGCGGCATGGATATGCTCGCCGCGATTGCGCTCCGCCTCGTAATCCTTGAACGCGCCGGCGATGATGTTGGCGGCCTCGATCGCGTTGATGCCGGCCTGCATGTCCCGCACATGGGCCGGGCGCCCGCTCACCGTCACCCAGGCCCAGACGACGCCGACCTCGGCCGTATAGAGCGCGTCCAGGCCAGGCCCCGGCTCGGGGATGATCACACCATCCATCTTCGGCAGCGCCAGCATGGTGGCGAGGGCGCCATTGCCGGTGCATTCCTCCTCGATCACCGCCTGCATCTGCACCTCGGCCGCCGGTTGCAGCCCGGCGCGCTTCAGAGCGGCGAAGGCCATGGCATAGCTGACGATGCCCGCCTTCATGTCGCCCGCGCCGCGGCCATAGACGCGGCCGTTGCGGATGGTGGGGGCGTAGGGCGGCGTTTCCCACATGTCGGCGGCACCCTCCGGCACCACATCCACATGGCCTTGCAGCACCAGACTGCGGCCCTTCGCCGATTTGGGGCGATGGATCGCCGCCACATTGTCCCGCCCCGCATAATTCATCAGCGGCGGCGAGAAGCCGGGATGCTCCGCCAGCTTCGCAGGGTCGGTCGGGATGCGCTGCGGCGCGAGGCCGAGATGGCGGTAGAGCCGCTCCATCTCATTCAGCGCCGAGGCCTCATTGCCGAGGGTGGAGGGGCAACGGACCAGGCGGAAGAGCCAGTCCAGCGTGTCCTTCCGGAGCGAATCGCAAGCGTCCAGGATGGCGCGTCGCGCGCCGGGATCGAGTTGGGTCATGCAGCGCAGCATGGGCGGGCGCGCGCGAGGTTGTCGAGGCCCCGCGGGCAGGCTTCACTCATCCGCATGAAGGCTTTCCATCACCCCGATGAGGCGCTGCACGCGCCGGAATTCTTCCTCATGCGCGGCCAAGTCCGCGCGAATTACGAGGTGCCCGCGCGCGCCGCCTCGCTGCGGGAGGGGCTTTCGGCGCTTGGCATCAAGCCCGAGGTGCCGCCCCCTGCCCCGCATGCCGCGCTGCTGACGCTGCACACGCCGGAGTACCTGGACTTCCTGGAACACGCCGCCGGCGAATGGGCGCAACTACCCGAGGCCGGGCGGGAGATCGTGGCCAACATCCACCCCACGCCCGAGATGCTGGCGCAGTCCACCCGCAGGCCCGAGCATGTGATCGCCCGCACGGGGGCGCATACCGCCGACACCGCCTGCCCCATCGGTGCCGGCACCTGGACGGCCGCGATCGGCGCTGCCGGCTGTGCGCTGGCAGCGGCCGATGTCGCCGCCGCCGGCGGCGCGGCCTATGCGCTCTGCCGCCCGCCCGGCCATCATGCCTATGCCGGGCGCGCTGGCGGGCATTGCTACATCAACAACAGCGCGCTCGCCGCCCAGCGCCTGCGGGATGCGGGGGCGAAGCGCGTGGCGGTGCTCGACATCGACAGCCACCATGGCAACGGCACCCAGGGCATCTTCTGGGAACGGGATGACGTGCTCACCGTCTCGCTGCATGCCGACCCGAGCCGCTACTACCCCTGGTATGTCGGCTTCGCGGAGGAGACTGGGCCCGCCAACCTCAACCTCCCGCAACCCTTCGGCACCGGCGACGATGCCTGGCTCGCCGCGCTGGCGGAAGGCCTCGCCGCCATCCGCGATTTCCGCGCGGATGCCCTGGTGGTTCCCCTCGGCTTCGATGCCAGTGAGTTCGAGCCGCTGGCGGCGCTGAACGTCACCGCCGAGGGCTTCGCCCGGGCAGGGGCGGCCATCGGCGCGCTCCGCCTGCCCACCGCCATCTGTCAGGAGGGCGGCTACAACGTGGAAATCCTAGGAAAGCTGCTGCAACGCTTCCTGACCGGCTTCGGAGATGCGGCATGAACCCGCTCGTCATCGACACGCATATCGACATCCGCTGGCCCGAGACGCCGGACTGGCTGAGCGAGACCGCGCAATGCGTGGACCTGCCCAAGATGCGGCGCGGCGGCGTGAGTGCGGCCGTCTTCATCGCCTATGTCGGCCAGGGCGCGCGCGACCATGCCGGCCACGCCGCAGCCAGCGCCCGCGCCGAGGCGATGCTGCGCCACATCCGCGCGCGCGCCGATGGCGTCGCCGCCCGCTTCTGCGAAACGCCCGATGCGGTGGAGGCGAGCTTCGCCGCCGGCATCCCCGCCGTGCTCTCGGCCGTCGAGAACGGCTATGCGATGGGCCATGACCTCGCGCGCATCGCGCAGTGGCGCAAGCTCGGCGCCATTTATTTGACGCTGACGCATGACGGGCACAACGCCCTCTCCGACAGTGCCCGCCCCCGTCGGAACCTGCATGATTCCGAGGCCGAGCATGGCGGCCTCTCCCCCCTCGGCCGCACCGCCATCGCCGAGATGAACCGGGTCGGGCTGATGCTCGACTGCTCGCATGTCTCCAAGGCCGGGATGATGCAGGCGGCCGAGCTGTCCCGCGTGCCCATCGCGGTGACACATACGGCTTGCGCCGCCCTCTGCGCCCATCCGCGCAACCTGGATGACGAGCAGCTGGACATGATCCGCGCGGTCGGCGGCGTGGCACAGATCACCGCCGTCGCCTCCTTCCTCAAGGCGCCGGGAACCAATGGCGTGACGCAGGCGAGCGTCGCCGACCTCGTGGACCATGTGGAGCACGCGATCGCCCGCATCGGCGTCGATCATGTGGGCATCTCCTCGGATTTCGACGGCGGCGGGAGCGTGACTGGATGGTCCAACGCGGCGGAGACGGCGAACATCACGGCCGAGCTGACCCGGCGCGGCTATGGGGACCGGGAAGTCGGGCTGCTCTGGTCCGGCAATTTCCTGCGCGTCTGGCGCCAGGTGCTGCGCGGGGCCGGCTGATGCGTGCGGCCCTCGCGCTGTTGCTGCTTGGGGGCATGGGCACCGCTAACGCAGCCGCCCCCGACCCGGCGGCGCTGCTGCACGAATGGGCACTCGCCTACGCGACGAATGACGGCGCCCGTGCCGCCGCCCAATACACCGCCGATGCGCGGCTCTGGGGCTCGGTCAGCCGCGAGCAGACGGTGGGGAGTGCCGCCATCACCGCCTACTTCGCGCGGGTGCGGCCGGGGAACGCGGGCATTGACGTGCGCTTCGGGGATTTCGCGCTGCGCGAACTGGCACCGGGCGTCGCTGTCGCCTCAGGCCACTACACCTTCCTGCGCCGCGCAGCCGATGGGACCATGAGCGAGGAGCCCTCCCGCTTCAGCATGGTGATGGTGCGGGGCGCCGATGGCCTCTGGCGCATCGCGGACCATCATTCCTCGCGGCTGCCGCGCGCCTAAGGCGCGTTGCCGAAGACCCGCTGCTGCACGCGGTCGCCCACGCGCAGGTTCAGCCGCTCCGCCGTGCCGCCGGGCACCTCGATCGTGGCGCGCACCGGGCCGCGGCTGTCAATGGTGGCGAGGCTCTGCGGCACCGCGCGCTCATGGATGCGGTGGATGCGCCCATCGGCGGCGACGAAGAGCATGTCGAGCGGGATGAGCGTGTTGCGCATCCACATGCTGCTCTCGCGGGGCGCGCCCCAGTCGAAGATCATCGCCTCGTCGGGGGCCATGGTGGTGCGGAACATCATGCCGATCATCTGGTCGGCCGATTGCACCGCCATCTCGGCGCGAAAGGCGTGGCGCGTGCCGTCACGCGTCACGATCACCATGGGCTCTTCCGCCAGGCGCGGCTGCGGGCGGTCCACGCCGGGCTGGGCTGCGGCCAGCGTGGGAAGGATCAGGGCGAGGGCGAGGAGGATGCGCTTCATGGCAGCGATCATGCCACAGCTTCCAGCCCCTGGGCGAGAAGGGCCCGGATGTCATCGCGGATCGGCCCTTCGCGCGGCTCGTCGGCCAGGGTGGTGAACCAATGCTCCGGCGGGTTGCGGCCGGCGGCGCGGTGGAAGCTGAGCGCCCGCAGCACCGCCTCGGCCGCCTCGGGCAGGCGGGCGGGCACGGGTTGCTGATTCAGCACGGCCCAGCCCCGGGCCCAGCAGCGGGCGACCGTCCAGGGATTGTAGCCACCGCCACCCAGCAGAATGAAGCGCGGCGCGGCATGCTTCACGGCCGCGATGAACTCGGCATGGGCGTTGTTGGAGAGGGAGAGCCGCGCCAACGGGTCCTCCTCCAGCGCGTCGGCGCCACATTGCAGCATGATGGCCTGGGGCCGGAGGCGCGCGATCAGCGGCAGCACCAGGTGGTGCAGCAAGGCGCGCATCTCGCTGTCGTTGAAGCCGGGCGGAACGGGCAGGTTCAGCGCATGGGGTGCCCCGTGCCGCGCGCCGGAAAAGGGCCAACGGCCGGCCTCGTGGATCGAGAGGGTGGTGACGCGCGTATCCTCCGCGAAGGCGATTTCCACGCCATCGCCGTGATGTGCGTCAATGTCGAGATAGAGGATACGCGTGAGCCCCTGGTCCAGCCATTCCAGCAGGCCCAGCACGGCATCGTTGACATAGCAGAAGCCGCTCGCGCGGTCGCGCATGCCGTGATGCGTGCCGCCGCCGGGCACATGGACCACGCCGCCCGCCGCCGTCAGCCGTGCCGCCAGCAGCACGCCCCCAGCGCTGGTGGCGGGGCGGCGAAAGACCTCGCGATAGACCGGGTTGCCATCGGCGCCGATGCGGTAGCGCTCGCGGTCCTCTGCGTCCACGCCCTGCGCCGCCTCGGCCCGTTGGAGCGCCGCGATATAGCCCGCGTCATGGAAACGGGTGAGTTCGGCCACCTCCGCCATCGGGCTGTCGCGGTACTGGCTTGGTTCAAGCCAGCCCAGCGCGCGGATCAGGTCGAGCGTGGTGGACACGCGCGGAATCGCCAGCGGATGCTTCGGACCATAGGTGGAGCGCCGGTAGATCTCGGAGCCAATGAGGAGGGGTTGAGCCAAGCGGGCACCCTGAAAAGATCTGGCCCGCGGCAACGAAAATCCGCGGCCGCGTTACCCCGATATGGACAAAGATAACCTGATGGCAAGAATCGCGCAGGCGGCTGCCCAGCAATCGGGCCGCCCTTGGGCGGTGGTCGCGTCCATTGTCTTCGTCCTTGTCTGGGCGGTGACGGGGCCGGTCTTCGGCTTTTCCGACACATGGCAATTGATCATCAATTCGGCCACGTCCGTGGTGACCTTTGTCATGGTCTTCCTGATCCAGAGCGCGCAGAACCGCGACACCCAGGCGATCCAGCTCAAGCTCGACGAGCTGATCCGGGTGACCGAGGGCGCCAAGAACGACATGATCGCCGTGGAGCGGGAAAGCGAGGACCGGCTCGACCGCGCAAGGGCCGAGCTGACCGAGCGTGGCGAGCAGACTACTGCGGCATCGCGGTCGGAATGATGGTCCGAACGAGGCTCGCATCCAGCTCCTCATACTTGTGATAGCCAATGGTCTCGTAGAGCTCCGCGCGGGTCTGCATCCGGTCCACCGCACCCTGTGCGCCGCCTTCCGCCGCGATCTGGGCATAAAGCTGGTCCCAGGCCTTGGCGGCGACGCGCAGATGGGTCACCGGCCAGATCACCATGTCGTAGCCGAGTGCCTGGAACTCCTCCTTCGTCAGGAAGGGCGTGCGGCCGAACTCGGTCATGTTCGCCAAGAGCTTCACGCCGGGCATGCGGGCGCGGAATTCGCGGAACATCTCCACCGTGGTCAGCGCCTCCGGGAAGATCGCATCCGCCCCGGCGTCGAGGTAGCGCTTGGCGCGGGCGACGGCGGCGTCCATCCCCTCGCTCGCCACCGCATCGGTGCGGGCGATGATGTAGAGGTGGCGGCGGGCGCGATGGGCGGCGGCGATCTTGGCGCACATCTCATCCGGGCCGGCCAGCTTCTTGTCGTTGAGGTGGCCGCACTTCTTGGGCAGCAGCTGGTCTTCCAGATGGACGGCCCCTGCCCCCGCATCCTCGAAGCTGCGGACCATGTGCATGACGTTCAGCGCCTCGCCATAGCCCGTGTCGCCATCCACCAGTAGCGGCAGCCCGGTGGAGCGCGCCACCTGGCGGATGAAGAAGCACACATCCTCGATGGTGATCATGCCGAGGTCGGGCAGGCCCATGGAGGCGGACATGGCCGCACCCGAAAGATACAGCGCCTCGAAGCCGTGCTTCTTCGCAAGCAGCCCGGCGATGCCGAGATGCGCGCCCGGCATGCCCAGGATTTCCGGGCGGTCCAGCAGCGCGCGAAAGCGCTCGCCGGCGGGTTGCTGGGGCAGATCGGCGCCGATCACATAGGGCATCTCTTTGGCCTTCCTCTTGCGGTTGGCCGGAGTTTAGCCCGGCCCCGCCATCAGAAGAAGATGAGGGTGACCAGCACGAAGAGCGGCACGAGGAAAATCAGCGCCCAGGCGCAATATCCGAAGAAGGATGGCATGCGCACACCATTCTCCTCGACGATCGCCTTCACCATGAAGTTGGGCGCATTGCCGATATAGGAGTTGGCCCCCATGAAGACCGCGCCGGCCGAGATCGCCACCAGCGTCGCCGCGCCCTGCGTCATCAGGTAGTTCGGGTCGCCGCCGGCCAGGTTGAAGAAGACGAGGTAGGTGGGCGCATTGTCCAGGAAGCTGGAGAGAATGCCCGCCATCCAGAAATACACCCAAGGAATGGGCGCGCCGGACGCGTCGGAGGTCAGCGCCACGAGGGCTGCGGCCGAGCCCTCGCTGCCCGCCTTCAGGATGGCCAGCACCGGCCCCATGCAGAGGAAGATGGCGGCAAACAGCTTCGCCACCTCCGCCATGGCGCCCCAGGCGAAGCCATTGGCCTCGCGCAGCGCGTTGGAGGTGATGAGCATGGAGACCAGCGTGACGCCCAGGAAGATGCCGATGGCAACGATCCGCTCCAGCCCCAGAGTCTCGGTGAGGATCTGCACGTCCCCCGGCTTCCAGACGCCCTGGAGCAGCACACCCAGCACCACCACGCCGATCAGCCAGACATTGGGCCAGCCCTCGATGCTGAGCTTCTCATGCGGGGCCGTGTCCCCCGCGCGCTTCGGTTCCCGGGCGTAGAGGATGCTGTCCAGCGTGTAGAAGATCGCGAGCAGGATCACCGCGCAGAACAGGAAGGGCAGGAAGAGGTGCGTCGTCGGCCAGAAGAAGGAGACGCCCTTGAGGAAGCCGAGATAGAGCGGCGGATCGCCGATCGGCGTCAGGCTGCCGCCGATGTTGGACACCAGGAAGATGAAGAAGACGAAGATGTGCACCTTGCGCGTGCGGTGCTGATTGGCGCGCAGCACGGGGCGGATCAGCAGCATGGAGGCGCCCGTCGTGCCCATGAGGCTGGCCAGCACGGTGCCGATGGCCAGCAGCGCGGTGTTGGTCAGCGGCGTACCCACCAGGGTGCCGCGCAGCAGCACGCCGCCCCCCGTGGTGTAGAGCGCCAGCAAGAGGACGATGAAGGGGATGTATTCCTGCACCAGGACGAAGACCACCTCCTGCCCGGCCATCCCCGGGCCGAAGACGACCAGGAAGGGCAGCAGGAAGATCCCACCCCAGAAGGCCGCCACCTTGCCGTAATGGTGGTGCCAGAAGGCGGGCGTCAGGATGGGCATGAGCGCGATGGAGAGCAGGATGCCCGCGAAGGGGAGTGTCCAGACGAGGCCGAGCTGCCGCCCGTCAATCGCCGCAGCCTCGGCCGGAGCGGCGAGGCAGGCCAGGAGGAGGGCGATGGGGACAGCGCGCAAGATGAAGCTCCCGACAGGATCCCAGCGGCTTTTCCTGAATTCCCCTGCCGCGTCAATCAGCGGGGGGCCCAATGGGGGGGTTTGCGCACCGGCAGCCCCGCCCCTAATAACGGGGGCATCTGGCGGAGTATCCACATGGAAATGAATGGCGAGCGGCAGATTGCCGCCCCGCGCGAGCTGGTCTGGCAAGCGCTGAACGACCCCGAGGCGCTGAAGGCCGCCATTCCCGGCTGCGAATCCATCGAGAAGCTCTCCGATACCGAGCTGTCGGCGAAGCTCGCCATCAAGATCGGCCCGATGGCGGCGAAGTTCTCCGCCAAGGTGAAACTCGAGAACCTGAACCCGCCCGCCAGCTACACCATCAGCGGCGAGGGCAATGGCGGCGCCATGGGCTTCGCCAAGGGCGGCGCGGATGTGGCCCTGGAAGAGGTCAGCCCGACCGAGACCATCCTGCGCTACAGCGTGAAAGCGCAGGTCGGCGGCAAGATGGCGCAGCTCGGCGCGCGGCTCATTGACAGCACGGCCAAGCAAATGGCCGACCAGTTCTTCGACCGCTTCGCCGCGGCGCTGGCCCCCAAGCTGGATGCCCCCGGCGCTGCAGCCGCGCCCGCGCCGGCCCCCGCACCGGCCGCGATCTCGATCTTCTCCCTCATCCCCACGGAGTTCATGGGTATGCCTATCTTCTTCTGGCTCGGCAGCGGCGCGATGCTTTGGGTGCTCTACCTGATCTTCCTCTCCTCGTGAGCAAGCCGATGCCGGCCGATGTGGCGGCGACGGCGGGCCTGCTCGCCGCCGGCGGCTATGTCGCGGATACGGCGCTGGCCACCACCGTTCACCTTGCGCTGCGCATGGGCCGGCCGCTCTTCCTGGAGGGCGAGCCCGGCACCGGCAAGACCGAGATCGCCAAGGTCCTGGCCGCCCAACTGCCGCGCAAGCTGGTGCGGCTGCAATGCTATGACGGGCTCGATCTTTCGGCCGCGGCCTATGAATGGAACCATGCGCGCCAGCTCATGGCGATCCGCCTGGCCGAGGTGGCCGGCAATGTGGCCGACATCGAAAGCTCGATCTACGACCGCCGCTACCTGGAATCCCGCCCACTGCTCCAGGCGCTGGAGGGCGAGCCCGCCGTCCTGCTGATTGACGAGCTGGACCGCGCGGATGAGCCCTTCGAGGCCTTCCTGCTGGAGGTCCTGGCCGATTTCCAGATCACCGTGCCCGAGCTCGGCACGCTGAAAGCCGCGACCCCGCCCGTCGTCATCATCACCTCCAATCGCACGCGCGAGGTGCATGACGCGATCCGCCGGCGTTGCCTCTATCATTGGGTGGACTACCCCGATGCCGCCCGGGAAAAGGCGATCCTGGCCTTGCGCGCACCGCAGGTCGCGGCCACGCTTTCCGCCCAGGTCGTGGCCTTCGTGCAGAAGCTGCGCGAGGGCGACTACTTCAAGCTGCCCGGCGTCGCCGAGACCATTGACTGGGCCAATGCCCTCTCGGCCCTGAACGCGCGCGAGCTGGAGCCGGCTTCGGTGGATGCGACGCTCGGCGTCCTGCTCAAATACCAGGATGACATCGCCAAGCTGAAGGGCGAGGAGGCGGCGCGGCTGATCGGGGAAAGCCGGGCCCAGGCGTGAACGCCACGCCCGGCGCCCGGCTAGCGGCTGTTGCGATGGGCGCAGTTCTCGACCGCGACGAAGACCTGCTCCATCGTCACGCCTTGAAGCTGGTAGGGAAAGATCGTCCCTTGCACGTCCACCTCGAACCGGCCGCGCAGGGACATCACCTGCTGCGTCTGCTGGTTGTTCAGTTCGACGACGGTGCGCGGGCCGACGAGCCGTCCCCCCGTCTGCACCATGCCGCGCGGCGTGGTGATCGCAAGCTGGACCGTTTGCCTCGTGCCGACGGCCGGCATCGTGATGATGTAGTTGCGTCCCACATTCCAGAACACGCGGAAGCCCCCCTCAAGCCCGGGGACAAGGCCGAAGCAGCGGTCGAAGCGCCCGCCCTCCCAGACGCGCAGGATGTCCACATTGCCGACGCGGCCGACCTTCTCGTCGCGGCGTTGCGCCTGGGCCGTAGGCACCACCAGGGCACAGGACAGGAGTGCTCCGGCGAGCACGGACAGGACAGGTTTCATGGTCTCTCCTCAACCTTGAGCGGAGCCTAGGGCGGTGCTGATTCCTGGCGCAAGGGGGGCGGAACATTCCGCTGCGGCATCGGCGGCCCTGGCGCCAAATCTGCTGGCTTTCGTCCGTCTCCTCCGCCGCGCGGGCATGCAAGTCGGGCCTGGCGATGCGCTGGGCGCGGCCGAGGCGCTGACCCTGGTGGAACTGGGCAGCCGCGCCAGCGTGCGCGCCGCCCTCAAGGCCACGCTGTTGCGCCGCCACGAGCAGACCGAGATCTTCGACGCCGCATTCGACCTCTTCTGGCGCGACCCCGAGCGCGCGAACGCCGCCGCCGCCTTCGCGCTGATGGAGGCGCAGAAGCCCGAGGAGAAATCCAAGCCCGGCGGCCGGCGCATCGCGGAAGCCATGGCGGGAGACCGCCCCAAGCCCCCGCCCACACCCGAGGAACAGCCCCGGCAGCTCGACGCCGCCATGACCGTCTCGGAGCGCGAACGCCTCCAGACCATGGATTTCGAGGCGATGAGTGCCGCCGAGATCAACGCCGCCAAGCAGGAGATCCGCCGCCTCGTCCTGCCGCTGGATGAGCGGCCGACGCGGCGCTTCCGCACCGATCCGCTGGGCCCGCGCGTGGACATGCGCGCAACGCTCCGCGCCACCACCCGCAATGGCGGTGATTTCCGCGCCATCCTCCGCAAGCGCCGCATCACCCGCCCGCCGCCGCTCGTCGCCATCTGCGACATTTCCGGCAGCATGGCGCGCTATGCGCAGATCCTGCTGCATTTCCTGCATGCGGTGACGAATGACCGGGAGCGCGTGCATTCCTTCCTGTTTGGCACGCGGCTCTCCAACATCACTCGCCAGTTGAAGCACCGCGACCCCGAGATCGCCTTCGAGATGGTCTCCCACATGGTGCCTGACTGGTCCGGCGGCACGCGCATCGGCGAGGCGCTGGAGGATTTCAACCGGCATTGGGGCCGGCGCGTGCTGGGCCAGGGGGCCGTCGTGCTCCTCATCACGGATGGGCTGGACCGCGAGGGGGGACGCGGCCTGGCCGAAGCGACGGACCGGCTGAAACGCTCCTGCCGGAAGCTGATCTGGTTGAATCCCCTGTTGAGATATGCCGGCTTCCAACCCAAATCACAGGGGATCAAGGCCATGCTGCCGCATGTCCATGAATTCCGCCCGGTCCATAACCTCGCGAGCCTGCGCGAGCTGATCGAGGCTTTGGGGGAGAAGAAGCGCCGATGACCGAGGATATTCTCTCCACCGCCGCCGCCTGGGCCGCCGAGGGCGAGCAGGTGGCGCTGGCCACCGTGGTCGAAACCTGGGGCAGCAGCCCCCGCCCCGCAGGCTCCATGCTGGCGATCACGGCGTCCGGCCGGATGGCCGGTTCCGTCTCGGGCGGCTGCATCGAGGGCGCGGTCGCCGATGTCGCGATGCAGGCGATGGCCGACGGTAGGCCGCAACTGCTCGATTTCGGCATCTCGGATGAGCGCGCCTGGGAAGTGGGTCTCGCCTGCGGCGGCAAGCTCAAGGTCTTCGTGGAAAAACTGGGATGACGCCCGAACTCCTCTCCCGCCTGCAGGCGGCCCGCGCGGCGCAGCGCTCCGTCGTGCTGCTCACCCGCCTTTCGGACGGCGCGCAGCACCTCTGGCCGGAGGATGCGCTGCCCGGCGCGCTGGCCGATGCGGCGCAGCATGCGCTGAACTCGGACCGCACGGCGACGCTGCCGCTGGATGGCGAGAGCTGGTTCGTCCAGCCCTTCAACCCGCCGCTCCGCCTTATCATCGTGGGCGCGGTCCATGCGGCACAGGCGCTGGCACCGCTGGGCCTCGCCATGGGCTTCGCGGTCACTGTCATTGACCCGCGCGGCAGCTTCGCGACCGAGGAGCGCTTCCCCGGCGTCACGCTGAACCATGACTGGCCGGATGAGGCGATGGCAGCCCTGGCGCCGGATGCCCGCACCGCCGTGGTGACCCTGACGCATGACCCCAAGCTGGATGACCCGGCGCTGGACGTGGCGCTGAACAGCCCGGCCTTCTACATCGGCGCGCTCGGCAGCAAGCGGACCCATGCGAAGCGCGTCGAGCGCCTGGCCGAAATGGGCCATGAACCCGCCGCCATCGCGCGCATCGCGGCCCCTGTCGGCCTGGATATCGGCGCAGTGACGGCGCCGGAGATCGCGCTGTCCATCATCGCGCAGGTTGTTGCCCGGCGGCGTGGCAAGTGATCTTTGGCCCCACGCCGCTGGACGAGGCCGAGGGCGCGATCCTCGCCCACAGCGTCCGGTTGAAGGACCGCGCCATCAAGAAGGGCACCGTGCTGGACGCGGCCGCCATCGCGGCCCTTCGCGCCGCGGGCCTGGGCGAGGTGATCGCCGCCCGGCTCGGCCAGGGCGATGTGCCGGAGGATGAGGCCGCCAGCCGGCTGGCCGATGCGCTGATGGCGCCGCTCATTGCGCGCAGCCGTGCCGCCACCGGCCGGGTGAACCTGCTGGCTGAGACCACCGGCCTGCTGACGGTGGATGCCGCCCTGGTGGACCGGCTGAACGCGCTGGATGAAAGCATCACGCTCGCCACCCTGCCCGATTTCAGCCTGGTCCAGCCCAAGGAGATGCTGGCCACGCTGAAGATCATCCCCTTTGCCGTGCCGGGTGCGGCACTGGGCGTCGCCGAGGTGCTGCTGCGCCAGCATCCGGTGCTGACGCTGCATCCCTTCCGCCCGCTCAAGGTGGGCCTGGTGCTGACCGAACTGCCCGGCGTGAAGGAAAGCGTGATGGAGGGCGCCGTCGAGGTGACGGGTGCCCGCATCGAGGCGCTGATGGGCCGCCTCCTGCCGGTCGAGCGTGTGCGGCACGAGACGGGCGCCACGGCCGATGCGCTGCGCCGCCTGCTGCGCCAGGGGGCCGAGATGCTGCTGATCGCCGGCGCCTCTGCCACGGTGGACCGGCGCGACATAGGCCCCGCCGCCATCGTGAAGGCGGGCGGGCGGATCGAGCATTTCGGCATGCCCGTGGACCCCGGCAACCTGATCTGCCTGGGATCGGTGGGCGAAGTGCCGGCGCTGGTGCTGCCCGGCTGCGCCCGCAGCCCGAAGCTCAACGGCTTCGACTGGGTGTTGCAGCGCCTCTTCGCCGGCCTCACGGTCCGCGCGCGGGACGTGATGGGGATGGGCGTCGGTGGCCTGCTGAAGGAAATCGAAACGCGCCCCCTGCCCCGCGCCAAGGCGCCGCAATCCGCACCTCCCGCCACCGCCCCGCGCCGCCCGCGCCAGGTCGCGGGCCTGGTGCTTGCCGCCGGCCGTTCGCGCCGCATGGCGCCGCTCAACAAGCTGCTGGTGGCCGACACCCACGGCGTGGCCATGGTGACCCGCGTGGTGGACAACGTGCTGGCGAGCGGGGTGCGCCCCGTCCTCGTCGTCACCGGCCATGAGCGCGAGCGGGTGGAGGAGGCGCTCTCTGGCCGCCCCATCCTCTTCGTCCATGCCGAGGATTATGCCGAAGGCCTCTCCGCCAGTCTCAAGGCCGGCCTCGCCGCCCTCCCGCCCGAGCCCGAGGGCGTGCTGGTGGCATTGGGCGACATGCCGCTCGTGGACAGCGCGGTCATGGCCCGCATCCTCGCCGCCTTCGACCCGGAGGAGGGCCGCGCCATCGTCCAGCCCACCTTCCGCGGCAAGCAGGGCAACCCCGTGCTCTGGGGCCGCGAATTCCTGCCGGAGATGATGGCCATCACCGGCGATGTCGGCGCCCGCCAACTGGTGGGCAAGCATGCCGACCGGCTGATCGAGGTCGAGGTGGCCGATGACGGCGTGCTGCGCGACTTCGACACGGTCGATTCGCTGAAATCGGCCCCCGGCTTCGGGAAAAAAGGCTGACGCGCGTGCTCAGTCGAGCAGGCCGCGCCGGGCCATCCGCCGCGCGAACCACAGCAGCCCCGCCGCGATGAGCACCACCAGGCTCACGATGATCACCTGCGCCAGGCCGAACGCCGCGAAGACGCCCAGCGCCACATCCCCGGCATAGAGCACCAGGTAGCCACCAAGCGAGGCGGCGAGCACCCCCACCGCCGCCGCGCGGCGCAGCAGGAGCAGGCCGCAGCCCAGCGCGCCGCCCACGGCACCCAGCGCGAAGGCGAGGTTCATCCAGGCCGGCAGCGCGGCGTAGAGCTCGGCCTGCGCCGGCGTCATGCCGCCCGCGACCAGGCCTTCGGGCGTGGCGAAGGCGGTGGCGAGGAGGCGCGTCAGGCCGAAGAGGTTCCAGGCCAGGCCCAACCCGGCGACAAGCCAGAGTGCCAGCGGGCGGCCGGGGGTGGCGGTGGTGATGCTCATGGGCAGGGCCTCCAGGGATGTGGCGCACCCCGACTGGCGCGCTCACCCCCATGAGCCGCGGGGCTGTCCGGTTTCGACAGGCCCACCCGAATTTCTTTCCGGCGCCGTGCCCCAGAAGATCGCGGCCTTGTCGGCGGCGGGGCTTCGCGAGGACAGGCTGTCGGCGACGGTTGGTTGGCGGATGGCGCAAAACCAGTATCGTCCTGCAAGCCCGCCCGACCCGGCGCCTGGGCGCCGGTCCGCAATCCCACGGCACAGAGGTTTCCGCCTTGCATGACCTTGTCTCCGCCGGCGCTCCCCCGCCCGAGCCGGCGCTGCGCCGCATGCGCGCGCACCCCCGCTTCACGTCGGCCATGCGCCATATGCTCGGCGGGTTCCTGCGGCTCCAGGATGGCTGGCTGATCAACAAGCTGAACGCGGATGAGGGGCGCCACGTCCTCACCATCCTCGCGATGGCGCTGCATGCCGAACATGTGCTGGACCCCACGCGCCCGGGCCTGACGCTGACGCGCATGAAGCAGCTTTGCGTGCCCCTCGGGCTGATGAGCCATGGCCGCACGGAAGCCACGCTCGGCCTGCTGCGGCGCTCGAAGCTGGTGGTCGAGGCGCCGCCCGGGCCGGACCGGCGGCAGCGCCGCCTCGAAGCGGCGCCGGAATTGGTGGCGCAGTTCCGCCAGCGCATCGGCTTTCATCTGCAGGCGCTGGAGATGCTCTCCCGCGGGGATGGCCTCGCGGCGCAGCTGGAGGCGAACCCGCGCTTCTTCTGGGCCCTCTCGCTGCTGCGCGGCCGGACCAACATCGAGGAGCCGAGCCTGGTGCGGCACTTCCCGCCGCTCGCCGCCGTCGCCAACACGGAGGGCGGCTATGTCGTGCTCTGCGCCCTGCTGCACGCCCTGCCCTTGGCCGAAGGTCGGCCGGTGCCGGGGCCGGTCGCCCTGCCCTATGCCGAGCACGCAGAGCGCTTCGGCCAGTCGCGCACCCAGATGCGCCGGGTGGTGCAGCGGCTGGCCGAGCACGGGATGGTGCGGCCCGGCGCCCCCGGTGGCCAGGCGATCGAAGTGCTGCCGCTGGCGGTGGAGACCATGTCCGGCCTCACCGCGACCCGCCTGCTGCGCATGGAACGGCTGGGCCGCGAGGCGCTCCACCTCGGCGCCATCCCCACGCTGGCGGTCAGCCCCCCAGCACGGCGATAGACCCTGCCGGAGTCGGCGGGATGGCCCCCTCAGGCGGCCTGGCAGCGGGCGCAGATGCCCTCCACCTCCACCGTCATGCGCGCGGGCTTGAAGCCGGCGCGGGCCGCCGCCGCCTCCAGCGCATGGGCCACGGCGTGGTCCGTCAGCTCGGCCGTGGCGCCGCAGCGGCCGCAGATCAGGAATTGATGCTGATGCTCATGCCCCGCATGGGCATGGCCGGCCTCGATGCAGGGCAGGAAGGCGTTCAGCCGTTCCAGCTTGTGGATCAGCCCATGCTCCAGCAGGAAATCCAGCGCGCGATAGACCGTGGGCGGCGCCGCGACACCGCGTTCCTCCCGCAGCTTGTCGAGCAGCGCATAGGCGCCCATGGGCTGCCCGGATGAGAGGACGAGGCGCAGCACCTGCCGCCGGAGCGGCGTCAACTGCGTCCCGCGCGCGGCGCAATGCCCGGCCGCGCGGTCCAGGGTCGCTTCGATGTCCATCGGGGCCTCACTTGCGGTTCCGCAATGCCATATAGTGCAGGATGATGACCGGCACCCCTCCCCCCCCTCTGCCCATCCCCGATGCCGGGGCGCGGGCGCGCATCCTGGCCGCGGTGCGCTTCGACACGCGCGGCCTCGTGCCCGCCATCGCCCAGCAGCATGACACGGGCGAGGTGTTGATGATGGCCTGGATGAACCCCGAATCCCTTGGCGAGACGCTGGCCACCGGCCGGGCCTGCTACTACAGCCGCAGCCGCGGTGGCCTCTGGCGCAAAGGCGAGAGCTCGGGCCAGGTGCAGATGGTGCATGACCTGCGCCTGGATTGCGACGGCGACACGCTGCTGCTCCTGGTGGACCAGAAGGGCGTGGCCTGCCACACGGGCCGGCGCAACTGCTTCTTCCTCGCGCCACGCGGGGGCGAGCTCACCGAGATCGCGGCCCCGCTCGTCAGCCCGGAAAGCCTCTACGGCGCATGAACCAGATCCCCGTCACCCTGCTCACCGGCTTCCTCGGCGCCGGCAAGACGACACTGCTGAACCGGCTGCTGCGGCAGCCCGAGATGGCCGGCACCGCTGTCCTCATCAACGAGTTCGGCGAGATCGGCCTCGATCACCTGCTGGTCGAGCGGCTGGACGAGGATACGGTGCTGCTCGCCGCCGGCTGCCTCTGCTGCACCATCCGGGGCGACCTCTCCCGCGCCCTCAGGGACCTGGCGCAGCGGCCGCACCCCATCGCGCGCGTGGTCATCGAGACCACGGGCCTGGCCGACCCCGCGCCCATCCTGCAGACCCTGATGGGGGACCCGCTGCTGCTGCGCGACTATCGGCTGGATGGCGTGGTGACGCTGGTGGATGCGGTGCATGGCATGGCCACCCTGGACGAACAGCCCGAGGCCCTGCGCCAGGCGGCGGTGGCCGACCGGATTGTCGTCACCAAGGCGGATCTGGCCGACCCCGCGCCGCTCATCGCGCGGCTTTCGGCGCTGAACCCCATGGCTCCGGTGCTGACCGCCGTCGCGGGCGAGATCCCGGCCGCTCAGCTTATCCACGCCGGCCCCTTCTCGGCCGATGGCAAGCTGCCGCAGATCAACGACTGGCTGGCCGCCGCCGCGCATCATCACCACCACCATCATCACCACGATGTGAACCGGCATGACGCCCGCATCCGCGCGCTGTGCCTGCGCTTCGAGGCGCCCCTGCCCTGGGAGGGGCTGGCGAGCTACCTGGAGATGATGGCGATGACCCAGGGCAGCCACATGCTGCGGATGAAGGCCGTGCTGAACCTCGTGGGCCAGCGCGGCCCGGTGGTGATGCATGGCGTGCAGCACAGCTTCCACCCGCCCCGCATGCTGGAATCCTGGCCCGAGGGCGATGACCGGTCGAGCCGCCTCGTCTTCATCCTGCGCGACCTCGAGCCGCGCGTGGTGGAGGATGGCCTGCGCGCCTTCCTGGCGGCCGCGGCATGAGCGCCACGATCGAGACCGTGACGGGTGCGGCGCTGCTGCCGCATGTGGCCGCCCTGGCACGGCTGCGCGCCGCCGTCTTCGCCGAGTGGCCCTATCTCTACCAGGCGCCGGAGGGCGAGGAGGCGCGCTACCTGCGCCATTATGCGGAAGATCCGGGCGCGGCCGTGATCCTGGCCCGCGACGGGGCGGAGATCGTGGGCGCGGCCACCTGCCAGCCCATGGCGGCGACGCATGGCCCGGTGCGCGCCTGCTTCGAGGCGGCGGGGCGCGACCCGCTGGAATATGCCTATTTCGGCGAATCCGTGCTGCTGCCGGCCTGGCGCGGCCAGGGCCTCGGCGTCGGCTTCTTCGCGGCGCGCGAGGCGCATGCCAGGGGCCTGGGCCTGCGCTCGGCCACCTTCTGCGCCGTGGTGCGCAACAGCAACGACTCGCGCCGCCCGCCCGCCTACACGCCGCTGGACGCGTTCTGGCAGAAGCGCGGCTACACCCATCACCCGGAGCTCTCCTGCGTGTTCGACTGGACCGAGACAGGCGACAGCAAGGCCACGCCGCACGCGCTCTCCTTCTGGATCAAGCGCCTGTGATGCGCTCGGCAACCCTGCGCTTGGCAACCCTGGCCTGGCCGGTGGAGCCCACGCCGGACGTGGCCGCCTATGCCGCGAAGCTCGACCACTGGGTGGCGGAGGCGAAGCGCGCCGGGGCCGACCTCCTGCACATGCCCGAATATGCCTGCGTGGAGCTGGGTGCGGCCCTGGCTGGCGGCGCGCCGGATGCCGCAACCGAGCTGCGCGCCATGGTGCAGCACGCCGATGCCATCCTGGCCGCGATGCGCGAGAGCGCGCGGCGCCACGCGCTCTGGCTGCAGCCGGGGACACTGCCGATGCGCGATGGTCCGCGCATCATCAATCGCGCGCCGCTCATCGCCTCCGATGGAAGCCTGGCCTTCCAGGACAAGCGCATGATGACGCGCTTCGAGGATGAGCGCTGGGGGGTTGCCGCAGGTGCGCCGCCCAGCGTCTTCGAGACGCCCTGGGGGCTGCTCGGCATTGCCATCTGCTACGATGCGGAATTCCCCAAGCTGGTGCGCGCCCAGGTGGAGGCCGGCGCCTGGCTCATCCTCGTGCCGACCTGCACGGACACGCTGCACGGCTTCCACCGCGTGCGCATCGGCGCCGCCGCCCGCGCGATGGAGAACCAGTGCTTCGTGGCCCTCGCCCCCACCGTCGGCGGCTTCGCGGCTTCGGTGGCGCTGGATGAAAATCATGGCGCGGCCAGCGTGTTCGGCCCGGTGGATCGGGGCTTTGCCGAGGATGGCGTGGTCGCCGCCCGCGCCCTGGACGCGCCGGGCCTGCTGATCACCGAACTGGACCCTGCGCGGCTGGAGGCGGTGCGCGCCGATGGCGCGGTGCGCAACCACCGCGACTGGCCGCGCGCGCCCATCCCCCGCCCCGCCCCGGCGCGCTTCGCATGACTCTCCTCTACATCGCCGCCGGCGAGGCCTCGGGCGACATCCTGGGGGCGCGGCTGATCGCCGCACTCCGCGCGCGCGACGCCACGCTGGAATTCGCCGGCATCGGCGGCGAGCGCATGGCCGAGCAAGACTTCACCTCCCTCTTTGATATCCGCCAGCTCGCCCTGATGGGCGTGGCGGAGGTGCTGCCCAGCATCCTGCGCCTCAAACAGCGCATGGCCGAGGCCGTGGCCGACATCGAGGCCCGCCGCCCACGCCTCATCATCACCATAGACAGCCCGGGCTTCACGCTGCGGCTGGCCGCACGGGTGAAGCATCTGGGCATCCCCGTCATCCATTACGTCGCCCCCCAGGTTTGGGCCTGGCGGCCGGGCCGGGTGAAGAAGATCGCGCAGCGGGTGGACCGCATCCTGGCGCTCCTGCCCTTCGAGGCGCCGATCTTCGAGGCGGCCGGCATCCCCGTGGATTTCGTGGGCCACCCGATCCTGGAGAGCGAGGCGGCGCATGGCGTGGCGGCGAATGCGGTTGGAAGCGGCCGCCGCCTCATCATCATGCCGGGCAGCCGCCGGGGCGAGGTGAAGCGCCTGCTGCCCATCTTCGCCCAATCGCTGAAGCGCCTGCCGGCCGATATCCACCCCATCATCGGTCTCGCCGGCACGGTGGAGGAGACGGTGCGCGCGCGGGCCGCCGAATGGGGCAGGCCCGTCAGCATGGTCCGCACGCCGCAGGACAAGGCCGATGCCTTCGCCGCCGCCCGCGCGGGGCTGATCAAATCCGGCACCTCCTCGCTGGAGGCGGCGGTGGCGGCCCTCCCGCATGTCATCGCCTACACCTTCAACCCCGTCTCCAACTTCATCATCCGCCGCCTGTTCCGGCTGAAATACGCGAGCCTCGTGAACCTGCTGCTGGATGAGCCGGTGGTGCCGGAATTCCTGCTGCCGCACTGCGAGCCCTTGCGGATCTCGGCCGGGCTGACCCGCCTCTTCGAGGATGACGGGGCCGTGGCGGCGCAGCGCGAGGGCTTCGCCCGGGCGCTGGCCCGCCTCCGCCCCGAACATGGCCTGCCGAGCGAGGCCGCGGCGGAGGCCGTGCTGCGGCAGCTTTGACGCGGGCGCTGCCTCGGCTAGCCTTGCGCTATGCTTGAGCTGCGCGGCATCACCAGAAAGTTCAAGATCGGTCCCACCGAGCGGACGGTGCTGCACGGCATTGACCTCGACCTCGCGGGCGGCGAGCTGGTCTCGCTGATGGGCGGCTCGGGCTCGGGCAAGACGACCTTCATGAACATCGTGGGCCTGCTGGACCGGCCGAGCTCGGGCACCTACCGCATTCGCGGCGAAAATGTGCTGGCGGCCGAGGCCGATGCGCAATCGGCCATGCGCAACAAGATGATCGGCTTCGTCTTCCAGCAATTCTTCCTGATGCCGCGCCTGAATGCCTGGCGGAACGTGGCGCTGCCCTTGATGTATCGCGGCACGCCCGAGGGCGAGGCGCGCCGCCGGGCCGAGGCGATGCTGGAGCGCGTGGGCCTGGGCCAGCACCTGAACCATGTGCCCAACATGCTCTCGGGCGGGCAGAAGCAGCGCGTCGCCATCGCCCGCGCCCTGGTGGGCGAGCCCGCCATCCTGCTGGCCGACGAGCCGACCGGCGCGCTCGACCCTCTGGTCAGCCGCGAGATCATGGCGCTGTTCGAGGAGATCAACCGCGAGCTGGGCGTGCTGGTGCTGATCATCACGCATGATCCCGGTGTGGCCGCCCGTTGCCGACGACGGCTGATGCTGACGCAGGGCCGCCTCGCCGACCAGGTGGCGCTGGAACACGCATGAGCGCGCAGGTGTCCCCATGATCCGCCAGACACTCATGGAGGCGGCGGGCAACCTGCTTGCGTCCTGGCAGCGCAGCCTGCTGGCCCTGATCGGCATCGTCGTCGGCGCCGGCGCCGTCATTGCCATGCTGCATGCCGGCACCATGGCCCGGCAGGAAACCATTCGGCAGTTCCGCCAGATGGGGACGGACACGCTGGTGCTGCGCGCCGACAGCCCGCAGGGCCTCGGCAACTTCCGCCTGGGCGACATCGAGAGCGTGCCGATGATGGTGCCCACGGTGGGCGAGATCGCGCCCTTCATGATCGGCGGCGGGCCCATCGCCTATGAGGGGCAGACGCGCAATGCCGGCTTCATCGGCGCCACCGGCAGCTTCGCCGATGTCGGCCGGCTGCCCATGGCGCAGGGCCGGTTCCTCTCGCCGCATGACCGCTTCGAGCTGCATGCCGTGCTGGGCTCGGAACTGGCCGAGCAGCTCTCCACCCCCTTCTCGCCGATCCGCGTCGGCTCGCAGATCCGGGTGAGCCGCTACATCTTCACGGTGATCGGCGTCATCGAGCCGGTGCTGATGAACCCGATGCTGCCGATGGATGTGAACGGCACCCTGTTCCTCTCGCTGTCCAATGCACGGAGGGTGATGGCGGCCCCCGCCCTGTCCATGGCCGTGGCGCGCCTGCGCGGCGATGCCGACCCCGAGCTCGCGGCGCAGCAGCTGCAGCAGCATCTGGGCCCAGGCATGCGCGATTCGACGCTGAACGTGCTCTCGGCCCGGCAACTCATCGCCGGCATGAACAGCCAGGTGCGCCTGGTGGCGCTGCTGCTGGGCGCGGTTGGCAGCATCGCGCTGGTGCTGGGCGGCGTGGGTGTCATGAACATCATGCTCATGTCGGTCTCCGAGCGGCGGCGGGAGATCGGCATCCGCCTCGCCATCGGGGCGCGGCGGCGCGATGTGCGACGGCTCTTCCTGAGCGAGGCGCTGATCCTCTCGCTGCTGGGGGCGGCGCTCGGCGTGGCGCTTGGCTATGCGGGCGGGGTGGGCTTTGCCTGGATGTCGGGCTGGCCCGTGCATTTCTCGCCCCTCGCGGCGCCGCTGGGGGCGGGCGTCTCGCTCGCGGTCGGCGTCTTCTTCGGCTTCTACCCGGCGGTCATGGCAGCCCGCCTGGACCCGATCGAGGCGCTGCGATCGGAGTGAAGCTGGCCGGGTCCGGCAGGGCGATCGGCGGATCTCCTGTCAGTTCCATCACGGCCGGGAGCGGCGGCAGGGCCGCGCGGACCGGCACGTAGCTCGCGCCGATCACGGGCTCGCGCAGCGTGGAGGGCGGCGCGCAGGCCGGAACCAGCAGAAGCAGCAGGGCGGCGGCGCGGATCATCGTGTCAGGGAACACCAGGCCGCGCCCGCGGTCGAGAGGCCCGATCCAGGCCATCGGGAAAACCCATCAGCATGGTGGCTTGCGGCAGAAGGCCGGAGGATGGGATAGTTGAAACAGAGCGAAAAAAGGAGACGTGCGATGCAGGGAGGCAGGGCGATACTTGGCGCGGCGCTGATCCTGTGCGCGCTCCCGCTGGCCGCGGCACCCGCCTGGGCGCAAGGCACGCCCCCGCGGGAGCGCACCGCACCCCGCGCCAACACCAGCATGCCAACGGCCAACATGCCGGAAGGTTCCATTCCGCTCACCCTGCCCGAGGCGGTGTTCCTTGCCCTGCGCAGCAACCGCGCGATCCGCAGCCAGTATCTGCAACGCGTCGCGGATCGCTTCTCCCTCCGGGTCGCGGAGGCGACCTTCGACCCGCGCTTCGGCGTCACCGGCGGCGTCACGCGTTCGCGCTCCAACGGCACCAACCTGACCCAGGCGACGCTCGGCCCCGTGGTGAATATCGCCGCCCCCACCGGGGCGCAATTCCAGTTCGGCTGGCTTGGCGTGCAGAGCAATACGCGGGGTTCGAGCCCGAGCGGCCAGGGGCGCGCGACCTTCCAGGTGATCCAGCCGCTGCTGGCCGGCGGCGGCGTGGACTACGCCATGGCGCCAGTGCGCATCGCGCGCATCCAGGAGGAGAACAGCAAGCTCCAGCTGAAATCCCTGGTGGCGGACCAGATCACCCAGACCATCACCGGCTACCGCACCCTCCTCCAGGCGCAGGAGCAATTGCGCATCGCAACCGAGGCGCTGCGCCGCGCGCGCGAGCTGGCCAGCGTGAACCAGGCGCTGTTCGCCGCCGGCCGCCTCGCGCAGGTCGAGCTGATCCAGGCCGAGACCAGCATCGCGCAGCAGGAGCTCCAGCTCGTCGGCGCGCGCAACCAGCATGAGGCCGCGCGCCTTGCGCTGCTCACCCTTCTTGCGGTGAACCAGAACCAGCGGATCTGGGCGGTGGAGCGGCCGGCGGCCGAATCCGCCCGCGTGAACGCGGAACGCGCCCTCTCCGTCGCCGCCACCAACCAGCCCGACTACCTGCGCACGCTGCTGGCCGTCGAGATCAGCCGCATCAACCTCGATGTCGCCCGCAACCAGCGGCTTTGGGATGTTTCGCTCGTCGCCGGCACCGGTTGGGCGGCGCAACGCGCCGACCTCGCGCGCACGCTGGGCGCGCTGGCCGAGGTCCGCAACGACTTCAACATCGGCCTGCAGTTCAACATCCCGCTCGGCCAGATCGCGCGCGAACAGCCGGAGGTGAACGCCACCATCGCGCTCCGCCAGTCCGAGCTCGCGATCGAGCAGGCACGGGACCGGTTGCGCCAGGCGGTCGAGGACGTCGTCCGCAACATCGACACGCTGCGCCGGCAGGCCGAGCTGGCCCGCCGCGCCCGCGAGCTGGCGGGCCTTCAGCTGGAGGCGGAGCTGGTGAAGCTCCAGGCAGGCCGCTCCTCCAACTTCCAGGTCGTCTCCTTCCAGGGCTCGTTGCAATCGGCCGAAAGCGCCGAGCTCTCGGCCGTGATCGCCTATTCCAATGCCCTCACCCAGCTCGACCAGGTGCTGGGCACCACGCTGGAGACATGGCGGATTTCCCTGAATGACTGACGCGCTGGCCGGCCAGGTCGCGCCGGGTTTCGAGGATATCGCGCAGCTCGCCGCCCTGTTGTGCCATGCCCCCATCGCGGCCTTGGTGCTGCGCGAGGGCGGGGTCGTCGCGGCCAGCGGCGCGGCACTGGCCGAGGAACCCTTCACCGCCGCCATGGGCGGGGCGCTGGCCGAGATCACGGACCTCGCCGCCGATCCGCGCTTCGCCGCGCACCCGCTCGTCGCCGGCGAGGCAGCCTTGCGCTTCGCCGCCGTGGCACCCCTGCCCGGTGGCGCCGGCGCGCTGCTGGTGCTGGACCGGCGGCCGCGCAGCCTCACCGCGCCCGAGCGCGAGGGGCTGGCCCGCCTCGCCGCCCGCACCGCCGGCGAGCTGGAGCTGGCCGCGCGGCGCGGGCGCGACGAAAGCCTCTCCCTCGACTACCGCCGCGCGCTGGATGTGATGACGGATGGCGTGCTGGCCATCGGTCCCGATGCGCGGGTGATGACGGTGAACCCCGCCGCCGCCCGCATGCTCGGGATTGATCCGGAGGAGGCGATCGGCCAGAGCCTCGCCCTCCTGCTCAGCGAGCGCGACGGGACGGATGACTTCATTGATGCCGTCCTGGCCCCCCTTCAGGAGGAGGCGCCGCAGGGCCGGCGCGTGCTGGACTTCCCGGGCGAGCGCCGCCTTTCCGTCGAAGCGACGACCTGGCGCGTGCAGTCCGGACCGCATGCCGGGCGCCCGGCCATCACCGCCGTCTTCACCGATGTGACGGAGACCGAACGGCTGCAGGCCGAGCTCGCCTCGCAATACACGCAGCTGCAGGACGCCTTCCTCAAGCTCGAGACGTCGGCCACGCGCTCCGCCCGCATCGCGCGGCGGATCGCGGCGTTGCGGATCGTGGCGGTGGTGGCGGCCTTCCTCGGCGTGTTCGGCGTCGCCGCCTGGACCTGGTTCTCGCCCGCGGGCCCCGATGATTTCGCGGCCGGCGGCACGGCTGGCACCGTGACCATGACGGCCACGGCCCAGCCCGTCAGTGCCCGCATCGCCGTCGTCGGCGTGCTGGAGCCCGGCGCCAATGTCAGCGTTGTCGCCCCCTATGACGGCACGGTGCGGGAGCGGCTGTTCCGCTACGGCGGCGCGGTGACGCAGGGCGACGTGCTGCTGCGCATGGATCGCGGCGAGGTGGAAACCCGCCTGCGCGAGGCGCGCGCGGCCGAGATCCGCGCCCGCCAGCGCGTGGAGGAGTTGCGCGGCTGGACCAGTGGTTTCGAGGTGTCGCGCGCCCGCCGGCAGCTGGCGGGGGCCGAGCTGGAAACGAGCAATCTCCGCGCACGCCTCCAACAGAGCCAGATGCTGCTGAGCCGCGGCATCATCCCCGCCGAGGAGCATCGCAACCTCGTCCAGCAGCAGCGCAACCAGGAACTGCAACTGCAGGCGGCGCAGCAGGACCTGGCCGCCACGCTCGACCGCGGCAGCGAACTGCACCTGCGCACCGCCGAGCTCGAGCTCGCCAATGCCGAGACACGGCTGCGCGAGATCGAGGCGGATCTCCGGAATTCCGAGGTCCGCGCCCCCGTCTCGGGCGTGGTGCTCCTGCCGCCCGAGCGCCAGGGCGGCCAGGGCCGGGCCGAGACCATCGAGGTCGGCTCCCGCGTCAGCCGCGGGCAGACCATGTTCGGCATCGGCGACCTCGCGAGCTTCGTGGTGCGCGGCCAGGTGGATGAGATCGACGTAAACCAGGTCCGGCCGGGCCAGAACGTGACCGTGACGGGCGATGCCTTCGCGGGCGAGGTGCTGACCGGACGCGTCGCCTCCGTCGCCGCGCAGGCCAGCGCCGACCAGGGCGGCATGGGCCGTGGCATGCCCAACTTCGCCGTCAGCATCGCCATCACCGATCTGACGCCGGAGCAGCGCGCGCGCCTCGCCGTCGGCATGTCGGCCAGCCTCGCCATCATCACGCATGAGCGCGAGGATGCGGTGGTGCTGCCGCCCAATGCGGTGCGCGACGAGGGCGGCACGCGCGTCGTGCGCGTGCGCGAGGGCGGGCGCGTGGTCTCGCGGCCCGTGACGCTCGGCATCAGCACGCCCGAGGGCATCGAGATCCGCGAGGGTCTCGCCCCGGGCGACGTGATCGTCCTGCGGGAATAGACGATGCGCGCCTTCGCCACGCCGGCTGTTGGGGGATGCCATGGCCGGTGAACCGCCAGCGCGGCCAGGCTGGCTCCAGCGGTTGCTGGGTGCACCCCCCGCCCCCACCGCGACGCCCGGCTTCACCGGGCCACGGCGCTACGTCACGGCCGCGCATGGCCGCTATGACGAGCTTGTGGCGGCGGCCGAGGCCTATACCTGGAAGATCCCGCCCGAGCACCGCACGAGCCTTCTGCTCAAGCCGCTCGATGCGACGCGCGGGCATGTCCACTACTTCCGCGCCATCTACAACGCGCTCAACATCATCCAGAAGCTCGACCTGCCGGGCGGCACCATCGTGGATGCCGGCGCGGGGCCGGGATGGCTGGCCGAGCAGTTCCTGATGATCGGCTACCGCGTCATCCTGCTGGAGCCGAGCCAGGACATGCTCGACATCGCGAAGCGGCGCATCGAGCGCGCCTCGGCCAAGTGGGACATCGACATGCTGGCCCGCGCGGAATTCGTGCGCGGAACGATGGAGTCACTGCCGCCGGAACTCGAGGGCTCGGGCCGGGCGCAGGCGGTCGTCTTCTACGAGGCCTGGCATCATGTGATTGACGAGGCGAAGGCCGCGCGCAACGTCTTCGGCCTGCTGGCGCCGGGCGGGCAGATGGCGGTGCTGGGCGAAAGCCGCTGGAACCCAGGCGATCGCGCCCTGGAGGATGAGCTGGACGCCGAAATGGCGCGCTACGGCACGTTGGAGAGCCCCTTCACGCGCGACTACCTGACGCATCTGCTGCGCGAGACGGGCTTCGTCGAGATTGATTTCCTGCACAGCCTGAACGGCTTCTTCTCCGCGGGCGATGGCGGAAAGACGATCGAGGATGTGGTGCGCGACGGGCATGAGCGCGGCTGGAACACCTGCGTCGCGCGGCGGCCGCGCGCCCTGCGGCCCGGCGCGCTCGATCCGGATTCGACCGGCGCGCGCTTCACGGTGATCGAGGCGACCGAGTCCAGCCCCGGTACGCTGCGCGTCACGTTGCAGGCGGAGAACACGGGCGAGACCATCTGGCGCGCCCATGCGGAGCGCGAGGAAGGCCTGGTGACCATGGGCGCCACCGGCACCCTCCCCTCGGGCGCGGGCGATGTGGAGCTGATGGCGCGCGGCGCGCTGGAGCGCGACGTGGCCCCCGGCGAGAGCCTGCGGATCACCGGGGAATTCCCCCTGGCCGACCGGCGGCCGCCCTATCACGCGAGCCTGGTGGCCGAGGGCAGCTTCTGGTTCCGCGAGCGGATCCGCCTGCCCTTCCCCTGAGGCCAGGCCGGCGGTCCCCGCTCAGTTCCGGAAGCTGGGATCAATCCGGTCGAGCCGGCGCAGCAGGGCGGGCCATTCCATCACGCCATAGGGGCGGCGCGTCTGCGGCTGGTAGTTCATGTAGGTCTCGTCCAGCACCGCCTGCGGCACCTCGATGATCTTGGCGTTGCAGGCGAGTGCGGCAAGCTGGGCCCGGCAGGAAAGCTCCAGGCGGTGCATGGCATTGAAGGCCTCGGCGATGGTGCGGCCCACCGTCAGCAGCCCGTGGTTGCGCAGGATCAGCGCGTTGTTGCTGCCGAGATCCTCGACCAGCTTCGCCTGCATCGCGGTGTCGAGCACCACGCCGGCATAGTCGTGATAGCCGATCTTGAGGAAGCGCATCGCCGTCTGGTTCATCGGCAGCAGGCCGCATTCCAGCGAGGAGACGGCCATGCCCGGCCAGGTGTGCGTGTGGATCACGCAATCAATTTCGTGGCTCGCCTCATGGATGGCGCCATGGATGACGAAGCCCGCGCGGTTCACGCCGTAGTTGAGATCACCGAAATCCGGCTTGTGCAGGACGTTGCCCTTCACGTCGATCTTGATGAGGGAGGAGGCGGTGATTTCCTCATAGAGCAGGCCATAGGCGTTGATGAGGAAGGCCCCCTCCTCGCCCGGCACGCGGCAGGAAATGTGGTTCGCGATCATGTCGCTCATCCCATAGAGCGCGATGAGGCGGTAGCAGGCGGCGAGGTTCACGCGGGCCTGCCACTCGGCCGGCGAGACCTTGTCGCGCAGCGAGGGGATTTCCAGGACGGGCATGGGGGATTGTTCGAGCATCTTCACTTCCTCCGGGCTGTTCCGGCTATCCTAGAACCAACGGCGCGGAACCCGAAACGGCAGGATGAGCTGGATCGGAAGGGCCGCGAAGCGATCGCAATCCAGGCTTTCATGCACGCCCATCGCCGTCTCGCCGCAGAGCGTCGTCTCCAGCACCGAACGGGCATAGAAGGGCGTGTCCAGCAGCGTCTTCACGATGCGGGCACCCCCCTCGCTCTGAGTCGCGCGGCGGATGCCCCAGAGCGAGCGCCGCATGGTGACATCGGGCGGGACCGGCATTTCCTCGATCCGGCCATCGCCATGGAAGCGCAGCGCCAGTTGCTGGCGCGTGCCGTCGCGGCGGCGGGCATCATAAAGGATGGCGGCCCCCTCCTTCAGCGGCACGCGGCACCAATCCCATTCCTGGAAGTCGCGCTCGAGCGGCGCCGAGCCCCAGTTGCTGTCGAAATAGCCATGGCCCTTCCAGGCGAGGCCGGGCTGGTCCAGTTCGACCTCCACCTGGGCGGCGGCGCTCATCGGGCGCCAATGATGATGGCCGGCGGCGTCCAGGGTGAAGACGCGGCGGTTCATCGGGCCCGGCGTCAGGCGCACCTTGCCGCGAATGCGGCGCGGCAGCGGCACCGCCACCTCGTCGAGGTCGAGCGTCAGGACCTTGCCATCCCAGCGCATCGCCGAGGGGCCGATGGTGATGCTCACCTCGTCCCGCTTCAGCGCGCTGGCCGGGCGGTCGGTCATGGCGAAACGGGCGGGGCTGCCATAGAGCGCCACGTTGATGCAGCAATGGTTCATCGGGTCTGCCGGGCCCTGGCGGCGCGCAAGCGCGTAATAGGGCGAGAAGACCGAGCCCAGGAAGACGATGATCGTCAGCCCGTGCTGTTGGTCCTCGCTCAAAGCATCCAGGTACCACCAGGCATAGCCGTCGCGCGGCGGGGTATGCTGGAAGCCGGGGCCGAGGGATGGGCCGAAGCCGGAATCGTCCAAGGGCAAGGGCGCCTCTCCTGGACCCTGCGGGTCGTTCGTTGCCCGACCACGATGGTCAGGATCGGTTGACAGTTTTTTCGTGCTGGCCCGAGATTGCTGTCAATTGAACGTGACAGTCAATGAGGAGAGTGCCATCTTCCTCCCTTCGAAGGGAGCACCTCCATGGACGCGAACCGCCGCATCGAGAGGCAATTGACCGAGGCGCTGACGCCCGGGGCCACGCCGCCCCTGCTCTCGCTCGCCATGCATCACGCCGTCTTCCCCGGGGGTGCGCGGGTGCGCCCACGCCTCTGCCTCGCCGCCGCGGCCGCCTGCGGCATGGATGACCCCGTGCTGGTGGATGCGACCGCCGCCGCCATCGAGATGCTGCACTGCGCTTCCCTCGTGCATGACGACATGCCCTGCTTTGATGATGCGGCAACGCGGCGCGGGCGGCTGACGGTGCACCGCGCCTTCAGCGAGCCCCTGGCGCTGCTGGCCGGGGATGCTTTGATCGTCCTCGCCTTCCAGACCATCGCGCGGGCTGCCGCTGGTTGTGCGCATCCGGAGCGGCTCGGCGCCGTGATGCGCATCGTGGGCGATTCGGTCGGCACACCGCTCGGCATTGTCGCGGGCCAGGCCTGGGAATGCGAGACGCGGGTGGATGTCGCTGCCTATCACCGCGCCAAGACCGCGGCCCTCTTCGCTGGCGCCACCATGGCCGGCGCGGCCGCGGCCGGCGGGCCGGTCGAGGCGTGGAGCCATGTCGGCATGCGCCTGGGCGAGGCCTACCAGGTCGCCGACGACATCGGCGACGCCATCTCGGATGCCGAGCAACTGGGCAAGCCCGTCGGCCAGGATGCCGCGCATGACCGACCGAGCGCCGTGCGCGAACTCGGCCTCAAGGGCGCGGTCAAGCGGCTGGAAGAACTGGCGGATCTGGCGGTGGAAGCGATCCCGCCCTGCCCCGGCCGCGCCGAGTTGGGCGCGCTGATGCGGCACGAGGCGCGGCGCCTGGTGCCCAAGACCCTGCCCGCACACGCCTATTGAACATGGTGGCATTGACCTCCCCCCTCAACTGGCGCGACCGCCTCGCCGCCTGGCATGACCGCCTGGTGGCAAGCGCCGATTTCCGGCGCTGGGCCGGCCGCTTCCCGCTGACCCGCGGCATGGCCCGCAGGCGGGCCCGCTCGCTCTTTGATCTGGCGGCAGGCTTCGTCTATTCGCAGGTGCTCTACGCCTGCGTGCGGCTGGATCTGTTCACGATCCTCGCGGAGGGACCGCAGGAGGAGCGCGCGCTGGCGCATCGCCTGGGGCTGCCCGCCGATGCCGCGGCCCAATTGCTGGAGGCCGCCGAGTCGCTCGGCCTGACCAAGCGCCGGAACGGGCGTTGGGCGCTGGGGCAGCTTGGCGCCGTGATGGTCGGCAATGCCGCCATCGAATCCATGGTGACGCACCATGCGATGCTCTACGCCGACCTGACGGATCCGGTGGCCCTGCTGCGCGGCGAGCGTGGCGGCGGGCAGCTTGCGGCCTATTGGCCCTATGCCGGTGTGGAACGACCCGAGGCACTGGGGGATGCGGAGATCGCGCCCTACACGGCGCTGATGGCGGCCTCGCAGCCGATGATCTCCTCCGAAGTGCTTGATACCTATGATTTCTCAAATCATCGCTGCCTGCTCGACGTGGGCGGGGGCGATGGCTCCTTCCTGCGTGCCGTGGCCACCTCCACGCCGAGTCTCGATGTCATTCTCTTCGACCTCCCGGCCGTCGCGGCGCGGGCCGAAGCGCGGTTTGCGGCGGCGGGACTCGCCGGGCGGGCGCGCGCCGTGGGCGGCGATTTCCACGCGGGAATTCTGCCCCAAGGCGCCGACATCATCAGCTTCGTCCGCGTCCTGCACGATCATGACGAGGCGGATGTGGCCCGCATGCTGCGCGCCGCCCACGCCGCCCTGCCCGCCGGCGGCACGCTGCTGGTGGCCGAGCCGATGGCGGAAACCCCCGGCGCCGAGGCCATGGGGGCCGCCTATTTCGGCTTCTACCTGCGCGCCATGGGCACGGGCCGCCCGCGGACACCGGCCAGGCTTTCCGCCCTGCTCGAAGCCGCGGGCTTTCGCCAGCCGCGGCTGCTTCCCACGGCGACACCGCTTCTGACCCGGGTGCTTGTTGCCTCAGCGTGACATCTTGTCCGGAACATCTGTCCATTTTGCTTGACACATTTAAACGTCCTTCTAGATTGACATATCGGCCCTGAAAGGGAGCACAACCACTCGTGGACACCATTGCCGTCCTCATGACCCAGCCGGAGCACCTGCAGCTCCAGCGCGTCGACCTCATCCCCCCCGGGGACGAGGATGTGGTGGTTCATGTCGAATGGTCCGGCATCAGCACGGGCACGGAAAAGCTGCTCTGGCTGGGCCGCATGCCGAATTTCCCGGGGATGGGTTACCCCCTGGTCCCCGGCTATGAGAGCGTGGGGCGCATCGTCCAGGCCGGCCCGGCCTCGGGCCAATCCATCGGCCGGCGCGTCTTCATCCCCGGGTCGCGCGGCTTCCGCGATGTCCGCGGCCTCTTCGGCGGCGCGGCGGGCAGGCTAGTCACGCCGGGTGTGCGCGTGATCCCGGTGGACGAGTCGCTCGGCGACACCGCCATCCTCCTGGCACTCGCTGCCACCGCCTACCATGCCGTGGCCGACCACCCGCCCGAGCTCATCATCGGCCATGGCGTGCTGGGCCGGCTGCTCGCGCGCATCACCATCGCCATGGGCCAGCCGGCGCCGACCGTGTGGGAGCTCAGCCCCGACCGCGCCGAGGGTGCCGAGGGCTACACCGTGCTGACGCCCGAGACGGATGCGCGCCGCGACTACGCCCGCATCTGCGACGCAAGCGGCGACTCGAACATCCTCGATCAGCTCGTCGGGCGCCTCGCGGCCGGCGGCGAGATCACGCTGGCCGGCTTCTATGACCGCCTCTCCTTTGCCTTCGCCCCCGCCTTCATGCGGGAGATGCGGCTGCGCATCGCCGCCGAGTGGCAGGCGCAGGACATGGCCGCGCTGAACCAGCTCATCACCGAGGGGAAGCTCTCGCTGGATCATCTCATCACGCATCGCAAGCACGCGACCGATGCGCCTGACGCCTACCGCACCGCCTTCGGCGATGCGCGCTGCCTGAAAATGGTTCTCGATTGGAGAAAAGAAGCATGAACGCTGTGCCCGGGAACATGCAGCCCTCCGACGACTCTGCGTCCATGGAGGTGATCCCTGCGAAGAAGGAAACGCAGATCATCGCGATCTACGGCAAGGGAGGCATCGGCAAGTCCTTCACCCTCGCCAACCTCAGCTACATGATGGCGGCCCAGGGCAAGCGCGTGCTGCTCATCGGCTGCGATCCCAAGAGCGACACCACCTCCCTCCTCTTCGGCGGACGCTCCTGCCCGACCATCATCGAGACCTCGTCCAAGAAGAAGGCGGCGGGCGAGCAGGTCGCGATCGGCGATGTCTGCTTCAAGCGCGACGGCGTCTTCGCCATGGAGCTGGGCGGCCCGGAAGTGGGCCGTGGCTGCGGCGGGCGCGGCATCATCCACGGCTTCGAACTGCTGGAGAAGCTCGGCTTCCACGAGTGGGATTTCGACTACGTCCTGCTCGACTTCCTGGGCGATGTGGTCTGCGGCGGCTTCGGCCTGCCGATCGCGCGCGACATGTGCCAGAAGGTCATCGTCGTCGGCTCCAACGACCTGCAGTCGCTCTATGTCGCGAACAATGTCTGCTCGGCGGTGGATTACTTCCGCAAGCTCGGCGGCAATGTCGGCGTGGCCGGCCTGGTCATCAACAAGGATGACGGCACGGGCGAGGCGCAGGCCTTCGCCGATGCGGTGGGCATCCCCGTTCTCGCCGCCATTCCGGCCGATGACGACATCCGCCGCAAGAGCGCCAATTACGAGATCGTCGGCACGCCGGGCGGCCAGTGGGCCAGCCTGTTCGAGGCGCTGGGCGTGCAGGTGGCCGAGGCGCCGCCGCTGCGCCCGAACCCGCTGACGCATGAGAACCTGCTGAACCTCTTCAAGGGCGATGCGGTGGGCCGCGGCGTCACGCTGCAGCCGGCCACGATGGAGGACATGTGCGGCACCGATGTGCTGAACAAGCCCACCCTCGAAGTGGTCTACGAGGGCGTCTGACGCATGGATGCCCTCCCCCCAGCCAGCCCTCCGGATCCCAGCGGCCAGCCCTGCCATGGCGGCCGCGAGACCTTCGACGCCGCGGCCCGCGCCGCCGGCAAGACGGAGGTGATGGACCAGCTGATGAAGGACTACCCGCGGGGTCCGCATGATCAGCCGCAGAGCATGTGCCCGGCCTTCGGCAGCCTCCGCGTGGGGCTGCGGATGCGCCGCGTGGCGACCATCCTCTCGGGCTCGGCCTGCTGCGTCTATGGGCTGACCTTCACCTCGCACTTCTACGGCGCGAAGCGGACGGTGGGCTACGTGCCCTTCAACTCCGAGACGCTCGTCACCGGCAAGCTCTTCGAGGATATCCGCGACGCGGTGCACGAGACGGCGAAGCCCGAGGACTACGACGCCGTCATCATCACCAACCTGTGTGTGCCGACCGCCTCCGGCGTGCCGCTCGAGCTCTTGCCCAAGGAGATCAACGGCGTTCGCATCATCGGCATTGACGTGCCGGGCTTCGGCGTGCCGACGCACGCCGAGGCGAAGGACGTGCTGACCGGCGCGATGCTGCGCTACGCCCGCAACGAGGCCGAGCAAGGCCCCGTGGCGCGTCCGCGCAACCACTCCGAAGAGGCCCGCAATGTCTGCCTGATCGGCGAGCTGTTTCCGGCCGATCCCGTGGGCATCGGCCAGATCCTGGCGCCCATGGGCCTCGCCGCCGGCGCCCAGGCGCCCTGCCGCGAATGGCGTGACCTCTACTCCGCATTGGATTCCGTGGCCGTCGCCGCACTGCATCCTTTCTACACCGCAAGCGTGCGGGAATTCCGTGCCGCCGGGCGTAACGTCGTCGGCTCCGGCCCTGTGGGCGTGGAGGGTACCGCCGCCTGGATCGAGTCCATCGGCATCGCCACCGGCGTGCCCGAGAGCCAGCGTGAGGCGGCCCGCCAGGCCGTGCTGCCCGCTATCCGTGGCGTGCTGGCTGCCAACCCGATCAACGCACGCATCACCGTCTCCGGCTATGAGGGCTCGGAGCTGCTGGTGGCCCGCCTGCTGATCGAGGCCGGCGCAGAGGTGCCCTATTGCGGCACCGCCTGCCCCCGCACCGAATGGAGTGCCGCCGACGCCGAGTGGCTGCACGCCCATGGCTGCCACGTCCAGTATCGCGCTTCGCTCGAGCAGGACCTGGCCGCCATGAAGGAGGCCAAGCCCGACCTCGCGCTCGGCACCACGCCGCTGGTGCAGAAGGCGAAGGAGATGGGCATCCCCGCCCTTTACTTCACCAACATGGTCAGCGCCCGGCCGCTGTTTTCCATTGCGGGTGCCGGCTCCATGGCCGGCATCGTCGCCGCGCAGACCAAGGGGCGCGAGCGCTTCAGCCGCATGGTCAGCTTCTTCGAGGGCGTCGGCACGCCGGATGGTGCGGGCTATGGCTTCCGCGAGAAGCCGGTGGACCCGCCCGGCTTCCGCGACCGCCAGCGCAAGTTGCGCGCCGCCAAGGCCAAGGCCGAAGAAGCGGTGGGGACGTAAGATGCTCGTCCTCGATCACGATCGCGCCGGCGGCTACTGGGGCGCCATCTATGCCTTCTCGGCGGTGCGCGGCATGCGCGTCGTCATTGACGGCCCGGTGGGCTGCGAGAACCTGCCCGTTACCGCCGTGCTGCACTACACGGACGGCCTGCCGCCGCATGAGCTTCCCATCGTCGTCACCGGCCTCGATGAGGAAAGCCTCAGCCAGAACGGCACCGAGCCGAATATGCGCCGTGCCTCGGCCACACAGGACCCTGACCTTCCCGCGGTCGTCGTCACCGGCTCCATCGCCGAGATGATCGGTGGAGGCGTGACACCGCAGGGCTCGAACCTGCAGCGTTTCATCTGCCGCACCATTGATGAGGATCAGTGGCAGGCCGCGGACCGCGCCATCAACTGGCTCTGGACCGAGTTCGGCGCCAAGGGCCGCAAGATGAAGCCGCGTGTCCGCAAGGAAGGCGAGACGCCGCGCGTCAACATCATCGGGCCCATCTACGGCACCTTCAACATGCCGTCGGACCTCGCCGAGATCCGCCGCCTGGTCGAGGGCATCGGCTGCGAGATCAACCTGGTCTTCCCGCTGGGCTCCCACGTCGAGGATATCGGCAAGCTGCCGAATGCGGATGTGAACATCTGCATGTACCGCGAATTCGGCCGCAAGCTCTGCGAGGAGCTGGAGCGCCCCTATCTCCAGGCGCCGATCGGCATGTTCGCCACCACGAACTTCCTCCGCAAGCTCGGTGAGCTGACGGGCCTGGATCCCGAGCCGTTCATCGAGCGCGAGAAGCACACGACGCTGAAGCCCATGTGGGATCTCTGGCGTTCGGTGACGCAGGATTTCTTTGCCTCCGCCCCCTACTCCGTGGTGGCGACGCACACCTACACGCATGGCCTGCAGCAATTCCTTACGGAGGAAATGGGCATACCCTGCGCCTATGCGGCTGAGCGCCGCGCCGGCCAGAAGCCCGACAATGCGGCGACGCGCGAGGCGATGAAAAAGCCCGGCCTCGTAGTCTTCGGCAGCTTCAACGAGCGCATGTACATGGCCGAGGCCAGCACGCGCGCCGCCTACATCCCCGCAAGCTTCCCCGGTGCCATCATCCGCCGCGCCACCGGCACGCCCTATATGGGCTACGCGGGTGCGACCTACATCATCCAAGAATACTGCAACGCGCTGTTCGATGCGCTGTTCCACATCCTCCCGCTCGGCACCGAGATGGACAAGATTCCGGCGACGCCGGCGCGTCCCTCCGATGTCTGGGACGAGGATGCGCAGGCGCTGCTCGACTCACTGGTCGAGCGCGAACCCTTCCTGATCCGCATCTCGGCCGCCAAGCGCATGCGCGAGCAGGTCGAGCAGGCGGCACGCGATGCGGGCGAGACGCGCGTGACGCGCGCGCGCGCCGCCCAAACCCTATCGGTGGAGAAGCTGCCCGCATGAGCGCGCCTCTCCCCCTCACCCTCTGTCTGCCTGGCAACACCGGGCCGTCAGCCGTGCGTGGCGTTTTCGCCACGTGCATCCTTGCCGCGCGGGACGTGCGCGGTAATGGCCGCAAGGCCGGTTGGAGGTCAAATTCATGGCCGATGTAACTACAAGGTCCGGTGTGACGGAAGCCGAGGCGCGTGAGATCCACCGCCTGGTGATGCAGGGCTGGATCTTCTCCGTGTTCGCCTCGATGGGCGCGCACATCCTGGTCTGGCTCTGGCGCCCGCTCGTCTACGGGACCCAGGTCGTGCCGCCCGATTGGCGGATGTTCCTGTGATCAGCCGCCGGGCTTCCCGGTCCTGATCGGCAGCCCGGCATTCTCATTCGAGAGGAGACTACAATGCATAAGATTTGGATGGTGGTGAATCCCCTCCGCGTCGGCGTTCTCGGCACCCTGGGTGTCGTCGGCATCGCCGCGGTGATTCACTTCGCCGTGCTCAGCTCGCCGCGTTACTGCGACCACCTGGGCTGGTGCGCGACCACGCCGACCTTCACCCCCGGGCAGCCGGTCGGCCGCTGATCCACGCGCGCTTCTCCGGAAGCACGCGCGGGTTTCGCAGCTCGAACTGACGAGGGTATCCGGATCACGTCCTTCGGGGCGTGATCCGATCCCTCCCAGCCCGGGCGAAGAGTGTCGCTCCACGGCAGTGGGCGAGGCATGCGCAGCGGGCGTCGCCCGCTGCCGAGGATGACGACACACCCGGGCAGGCTGCGGCGCTGCCCTGACAGGAGCATCAATCCATGGCGATGCTGAGTTTCGAACAAAAATATCGCGTCCGCGGCGGAACGCTGGTGGGAGGGGACCTCTTCGACTTCTGGGTCGGGCCCTTCTATGTCGGCTTCTTCGGCGTCACGACGATCTTTTTCACCCTGGTCGGTGTCGGCCTGATTCTGGTGGGCGCCGCGCATGGCGGCACCTGGAATCCCTGGCTGATCAACATCGCCCCGCCCGACCTGAGATACGGCCTTGGCCTCGCGCCGATGTACGAGGGGGGGCTGTGGCAGGCCATCACCATCTGCGCGCTCGGCGCCTTCGTCTCCTGGGCTTTGCGCCAGGCCGAAATCGCCCGCAAGCTCGGCATGGGGATGCATATTCCCTGGGCTTACGGCATGGCGATCTTCGCCTATTTCACGCTCGTCGTGATCCGTCCCGTGCTGATGGGCGCCTGGGGGCACGGCTTCCCGTACGGCATCTTCAGCCACCTCGATTGGGTGTCGAACGTCGGGTACCAGTACCTGCACTTCCACTACAATCCGGCGCACATGATCGCGGTGACCTTCTTCTTCACCACGGTACTCGCCCTCTCGCTCCATGCTTCGCTGGTGCTGGCCGCCATCAACCCCGCCAAGGGGGAGCCGGTGAAGACGCCCGAGCATGAGAACACCTTCTACCGCGATTTCATCGGCTACTCGATCGGCACGCTGGGCATCCACCGCCTTGGCCTGTTCGTCGCTCTCTCGGCCGGGTTCTGGAGCGCGGTATGCATCGTCATCAGCGGTCCGTTCTGGACGCGCGGCTGGCCCGAATGGTGGAACTGGTGGCTTCAGCTGCCGATCTGGAATTGAGAGGAAGGGACGCCACAATGGAATACCAATACCTCTTCACGCGGCTGCAGCCATCCGGGCCGCACTACCCCGGCGTGAAGCTCCCTCCGGGCAATGACGCCCGCGTCGGGCACCCCAAGACCAGCCGCCTGCTGGGCTACTTCGCGGATGCGCAGATCGGGCCGTTCTACCTCGGCACCCTCGGCGTGCTCTCGATCCTCTGCGGCTTCATCGCCTTCGAGATCATCGGCCTGAACATGCTGGCCTCGGTGAACTGGAATGTGGTGCAGTTCGTGAAGCTGCTGCCCTGGCTGGCGCTGGAGCCTCCCTCGCCGGCCTATGGCCTGCGGATCCCGCCACTCGCCGAAGGCGGCTGGTGGCTGGCGGCCGGCTTCTTCCTGACCGCCTCCGTGTTTCTCTGGGCAGCGCGGGTCTGGCGCCGGGCAGCGGCGCTCGGTCTCGGCCAGCACACCTTCTACGCCTATATGGGTGCGCTTTCGCTCTACCTGGTGCTGGGCTTCATCCGCCCGATCGCCATGGGCTCCTGGTCCGAGGCGGTGCCCTTCGGCATCTTCCCGCACCTGGATTGGACGGCGGCCTTCTCCATCCGCTACGGGAACCTCTTCTACAACCCGTTCCACGCGCTCTCGATCGTCTTCCTCTACGGCTCCACGCTGCTCTTCGCGATGCATGGCGCCACGATCCTCGCGGTGGGCCGCTTCGGCGGCGAGCGTGAGGTGGAGCAGGCGGTGGATCGCGGCACCGCGGCCGAGCGCGCAGGCCTCTTCTGGCGCTGGACCATGGGCTTCAACGCCACCTACGAGAGCATCCACCGCTGGGCCTGGTGGTTCGCCATCCTGACGCCCGTGACCGGCGCCATCGGCATCCTGCTGACCGGCACCGTGGTGGACAACTGGTATCTCTGGGCCGTCGAGAAGCGCTTCGCACCTGCCTATCCGTCGGTGTGGGGCATCATCCCCGTGCCCGGCCGCTGAGAGGAGAGCGAGACATGAAATTCAATCTCATCTTCGGCAGTGTGGTCGCGGCGGTTGCGTGCCTGGCCTTCTTCGTCGTCACCTTCGAGCGCCCGCCGGTCAGCACGACCCAGGGCGGCTTCCGCGGCACCTCCATGGGGCGGGTGGAGAACCCCCGCACCGTGGCGGTGGTGAACGCCCGCAACGTGGCACCGCCGGCCCTTGAGCCGGCGGATGCCGACCCGACCAGCCCCAAGGCCTCGGAAATCTATGAGAACGTCCGTGTGCTCGGCCATCTCAGCGTCGAGCAGTTCGGCCGCATCATGCAGGCGATGACCGAGTGGGTGTATCCCGGCGAAGGCCCGAACCAGGGCTGCAATGGTTGCCACGTCGAGGGCAACTTCGCCGCCGAGGGCATGTACCAGAAGACGGTGGCGCGGCGCATGCTGCAGATGGTGCAGACCATCAACACCACCTACAACAGCCACGTCGGGGATATCGGCGTGACCTGCTACACCTGCCACCGCGGCCAGGCCATCCCGTCCGCCGTGTGGGCCAGCGCGCCGCCGAATGCCCGCCTGCATCGGCTGCTCTCGACCGCGCCCGACCAGAACCGGCCGGTCGCTGCCAACGCCTATAGCAGCCTGCCCAATGATCCGATGACCGCCTTCCTGCAGCGGGACAATCCGATCGGCGTGCAGGGCGTGACGTCGCGCCAGGCGGACAACAACAGCAGCATCAACCAGACCGAGTGGACCTACTCGCTGATGATGCACATGTCCTCCTCGCTCGGCGTGAACTGCACCTTCTGCCACAACAGCCGCAACTTCTCCGGCTGGCAGGACAGCACGCCCCAGCGCGTGACGGCCTGGCACGGGATCCGCATGGTGCGGGCTGTCAACAACGAGTACATCGAGCCGCTGCGGCCCGAGTTCCCGCCGCACCGCCTGGGCCCGCTGGGTGACACGCTGAAGGTGAACTGCACGACCTGCCACCAGGGCGTGAACGAGCCGCTGCGTGGTGCCCGGATGCTGCAGGATTACCCGGAGCTGAACCCGCCGCCGCGGCGGGCCGCCCTGGAGGAGCCCGCGCGCAACTAGCGCCGGGCCACCCTCTCCCCAACAGCGCGGGCGGCGAAAGCTTCCCGCGCTTTTTCATGCCCGCACGCTCGCGGCTCGAAGACCAGGCGCAAGGCGCCTTCTACCAGGCCAGATCGAAGCGGCAGGCGGCGGCGCCAGACGCGGCGCAGCTCGTTTGCAGCGCGGCACAATCGCGAGAGACAAGCGCGCGGAACAGGCCGGCCAGCGTCTCGCCGTAATAGTCGCACAGCGGCCCCGGCTCATGCGCGCTCCGGCAGATGGCGCAGCCGGCGAGGCTGATCTCGACCGGGCGCGCGGCGCGGGCCGTGAAGGCCGCACTCCCCGCGAAGGTCCAGGAATGCCTGGAGATGGCGCTGAGCAGCACGCGCGCCGCGAGCCAGGCCGGCAGGCGCGGCAGCAGCACGACGAGAGGGCGCGGCACGCGATGGCCCAGAAGATAATGCGCCGTCCGGCGCCCAGCCTCGGCACCGATGGCGCGCGCGGCCGGCACGCCCAGCAGGCCGCGCAGCGCTGTGTGCAGCCGCGTGACCTGCGCCTCGGGGACCATCCCCTGAGGTGGCTGGTGCAGCGCGTCGGACAGGCCGGCCGCGGCAAAGACCTCCGCCGCGACAGCCCTGCCCTGCATCGCGGTCAGCGCTTCCGCCACGCGGATGATGGCATTGGGGCCGATCCGCGCTTCCTTCGGTCCGGCCGACAAGGTCACCCGCCTGCGCTCAGCGGTCGCGCTGGATCATTCGCCGAGGCTCAGCCATGCGGCGCCGGCTTGGCCGCCTCCATCTCGGACTCGGTCATCTGCTGCTCGCCGCCGCCGCAGGCCTTCACCGCCTCGCGCTTGCGCGGCGGCGCGTTCTTCCAGTCGCGCGCCTCGGCGTCGAGCCTGCGGGTGTTGTCGAAGTGGAAGTCCACCTTCTTCTTCGACTGCGGCCCCCAATAGCCGACGCGGCCGAGGTCGTAGAACTTCCGCTCGAAGCCCGATTTCAGGAAGGCCTTGAGGCAGCCCAGCAGGTAGCTGCGCCGCCGCTTGTCCCGCGTCCAGGGATACTGGAACAGCGCCTTGTTCATGTAGAAGCGGCGGTAATTGTGCATCACCCGGTCGAGCAGCGTGGCGCGGTCCATCGCGTCGGGCTTCATGATGGGCGTGACGAAATTGTACTTGTCGAAGTCGAAGACCTCGACCTTGTCGCCCAGCTCGCGGAACAGGTCGCTGAAGGGCCAGGGCGTGTACATGGCCCAGTTCGCCATGTCGGGATTCCAGTCCCGCGCCATCTGGTAGGTTTCCTCCAGCGTTTCCACCGTTTCGTTCTCGAGGCCCACGATGAACTGCGCCTCGGAGACGATGCCGTTCTTGCGAAGCAGCTCGATCGCCTTCTTGTTCTGCGCGACCGTCGTCTCCTTGTTGAAGCGGTCGAGCTTGAGCTGAGCCGCCGCCTCGGTCCCGAGCGAGACGTGCACCAAGCCCGCGCGGCGGTACATCGGCAGCAGCTCCTCGTCGCGCAGGATGTCGGTGACGCGGGTGTTGATGCCCCACTCCACCGGCAGGTTGCGCTCGATCATCAGCTCGCAGAATTCGATGAACTTCTTGCGGTGGATGGTGGGCTCCTCGTCGGCCAGGATGAAGAAGCCCACCTCATGCTGGCGCACCAGCGTCTCGATCTCATCCACCACCTTGCGTGGATCCCGCACGCGGTAGTCGCGCCAGAACTTCCACTGGCTGCAGAAGGAGCAGGTGAAGGGACAGCCGCGCGCGAGGTTCGGGATCGCGACGCGCTTGCCCTTGGGGATGTAGATGTACTTGCTCCATTCCAGCACGCCCCAGTCGGGTGTGATGCGGTCGAGATCCTTGATGGTGGGGGCCGCCGGCGTCGCCACAACCTTCGGCCCATCGAGGAAGGCGAGGCCCTTCACGGCGTGCCGCTCCTGCATCCAGTTTCCGCCATCCACCGCGCGCACCAGGTCGAGGAAGACCTGCTCGCCCTCGCCGCGGACGATGGCGTCGATCCAGGGCGCCTCGGCCAGCACCTGCTGGTACATGAAGGTGCCGTGGATGCCGCCCAGCACGGTGACCGCGTCCGGGCAGACCTCCTTCGCGAGCATGAGCAGGCTCTCGGCCTTGTAGATTGCAGGTGTGATGGCCGTGGCGCCGATCACGTCGGGCTGCGCGCGGGCCAGCATCTCGCGCACCTGGTCATCCTCCAGGTTGTTGGTCATCGCGTCGATGAAGGTGATGTCGGTGTAGCCCGCCGCCTTCAGGTATCCGGCCAGATAGGCGACCCATGCGGGCGGCCAATTGCCGGCGATCTCCGCACCGCCCGAATGATAGTTCGGATGAACGAGGACGATCCGCATGCTACACCTTTCGTGGCTTCCGTCGGAAAGCCTAGGTGTGGCCCTGTGGCGCCTCCTTGATGTGGCGCAAAGGATGACGCACGCTGCGCGGATTTCCTGCATGCCGTGTCACCCGCGATGCTCCCGCGCGTTCTTCCTCCTGTGCCGACAGGGAAACAGCATCATGGCTCGCAGCTTGGACGCAAACCTTGGCGCCGAGGCGCGGATCCAGCGCATCGGCCTGGCTGACCTCACAGCCGCGCTGCGCGCTGGCTGGGCTGATTTCATGGCCGCGCCGACGCAGATCATCTTCCTTTGCCTGATCTACCCGGTCCTCGGTTTCATCCTCGGCAGCGCCGCGGCCGGCAGCCGCTTGTTGCCGTTGGTCTATCCGCTGCTGGCTGGCTTCGCATTGCTCGGGCCCCTCGCCGCGCTCGGCATCTACGAGCTGAGCCGCCGGCGCGAGGCAGGAATGAGCGTGGGCTGGGCGGGCATGTTCAGCGTGCTGCGTTCACCCGCCATCCTGTCCATCGCGGGACTCGGGTTTGGACTGCTCGGCATTTTCGCGCTCTGGCTGCTGAGCGCGCGCGGCCTCTATGCCCTGACCATCGGTGATGCGGTGCCCACCGGCCCGATGGGCCTGCTGGAGGAGGTGCTGCACACCCGGCACGGCCTGCTCCTCATCCTCCTCGGCAACCTGGTGGGCGCGGCCTTCGCCGTGCTGGTGCTGGCGCTCAGCATCGTCTCCTTCCCCATGCTGCTGGACCGGGAGGTGACTCCGGGCATGGCGCTGCGCATCTCCCTGGCGGCGTTCCGGGCGAATTGGGGCGTTCTGCTGGTCTGGGGCGCGATCGTGGCCGGGCTGCTGGCGCTGGGCATGGCGCTGTTTCTCGTGGGCCTTGCCGTGGTGCTGCCACTGCTGGGCCACGCCACCTGGCATCTCTACCGGCGGCTGATCGCCTGATCAGCCCGCCTGGGGTGTCTCGGCCTCGGCCAGGCGCTGCCGCTCATCCAGCTGGGAGAAGAGCTCCACCGCCCAGCCGATGCGGTCGCCCAGGCTTTGTTCGGAAATCGCGAGCTCCGTCGCCGGCACGGCCTGGACGAGGTACGCGTTGGCGGCCAGCGGCGGCTCGGGTGCGCCGGCGCGGCGCGGCAGGGCGGGCAGCCAGGCGCGCGCCAGCAAGGCTAGCTTGCGCTTGGAGGAGACGACCGCCCGGCGCGAGACGCTGTCATGGCCGGCGCGCACCACCTCGGCGCCGATTTCGGCATAGATGTTGTGGGCCGCGCGGATGGCCGGGCGGCAATCACGCGGGAGCATGGCGATGCCCGGTTCGGCCCGCGCATAGAGGCGTTCCGCCTCGGCCAGCAGGCGCGCGGTGACGCTGGCGATGCCGGCGGAGAAGCGCGGATCGGCCAGGAAGGCGTCCGGGTCCACATCGGCCTCGCGCAGCCATTGGCGGGGCAGATAGAGTCGCCCGTTGCGCGCATCCTCGCCCACATCGCGCGCGATGTTGGTGAGCTGCATAGCGGTGCCGAGGTCGGTCGCGCGCGCCAGCGCCGCGTGACGGCGCACGCCCATCAGCAGCGTCATCATGGCGCCCACCGTGCCCGCGACGCGGGCGGCATAGGCGTGCACATCATCCAGCGTCTCGTAGCGGCGGCCGGCGGCGTCCCAGGCGAAGCCGTCCAGCAGCGCCTCGGGCAATTCGCGGGGCATGTCGTGCGCCTCGACCACATGGGCGAAGGCGCGGTCTGCCGGGTGATCCTGTGGGGTGCCGCGATAGGCGGCATCGAGGCGCTCGCGCATGATCGCGAGGCCCTCGGCCGGGTCGGCCGCGTCATCCACGGCGTCATCGCCCAGGCGGCAGAAGGCGTAGAGCGCCGTCGCGGGGTCCCGCACGCGGCGGGGCAGCAGCAGAGAGGCGGCGTGGAAGCTCTTGGAGCCGACGCGGAGCAGGTCGCGGCAGGCGGCAAGATCCTCTTGGAATCGGTCGGTCACGATGCTTCCTCCAGGATGGCGTGCAGGACGCTTTCGGGCGCCTCTTCATGCGCGAGATGGCCGAGGCCCGGCAGAGCGCGGATGCGCGCCTGCGGCAGGATGCGCGACAGGCGCCGCGCCTCGGTCGGCCGGATGGTCTTGTCCTGCTGGCCGATGACGAGGAGCAGGGGCGTCTCGAGCCGCGGCAGGTCGCGCCGGAGCGCGTGCAGATCCCAGGCGGCCATCATGCCGAGTGTGCCGGCGACGTGCTCCGGCCGCCGGAAGAGGCGCGCGTAAAGCTCGATCCCCGCCGCATCCAGATGGGAGCCGGTGGCATCCAGCAGGCGGCGCACCACCACGGGATCCGCCGCGCGCCACGCAAAGAGCCGCGGCATGCCGGGCAGCCGCACCATGACGCGGGCGAGCGGCGAGAAGACCTGGCCCGCCCAGCCACCCAGCGGCAGCAGCGCGCCATTGATCGCCACCAGCTGCTCCGGCTTGGCCAGCCCGTCGAGGCACATGCGCGCGCCGATCGCCGCACCCGCGGAATGGCCGATGATGATCCGGGGCGTGACGCCCAGCGCGTCCAGCAGCGCACCCACCGCACGCGCCATGCCCTCCATCGAGAGTGCCTCGGCCGGGGCCGCGCCCGAGAAGCCCTGGCCCGGCAGGTCGGGCGCGATCACGGTGAAGCGGCGCGCAAGCAGGGGCATGATTTCGCGCCAGGAATGGGTGGAGGCGCCGGTGCCGTGCAGCAGCAGCGCGACCGGTCCCTCGCCCATGACCTGCACATGCCAGCGCAGCCCCCCCGCATGCAGGAAGCGGCTCGCCGCACGGTGCGGCCAGTCCTCGCGCAGCTCCGGGCTGGTCGCCGCAGGCAAGAGGGTCAGCGCGAGACTCATGCCGCCAGCCCCAGGCGCACCGCGCCCGCCAGCGCCTGCGCGCCGGCCTGGGGCAAGGGCAGGCAGCGCCCGCCACAGGCCGTGGCAAGCGTGGCCGAGAAAGGCTGCGGCCGGGGGGCGGTGTCCACGACGAGGAGGCTGTGCGCCTCGGCCCGCAGCAGCTTCGCTACCGCCAGCGCGTCTTCCTCAGCGACGGGCCGGCCCGTGCGGCCATCGCGCGCCATATTGGCGCGGCCATCGGTCAGCACGACGATGAGGGGCGTGCGGCCGGCGCGCCGCTCCAGGCGCGCCAGGGCCAGCGCCGCATCCATGCCCGAGGCGAGCGGGCTGGCACCTCCGCCCGGCAGCCCGGCCAAAGCGCGCTTGGCCCGGACCAGCGACTGCGTGGGCGGCAGCAGGATTTCGGCCGCCTTGCCGCGGAAGGCGATGACCGCCACGCGGTCCCGCCGCGAATAGCACTCGGCCAGCAGCAGCTCGACCGCGCCCTTGGCCTCGGCCAAACGGTGCAGCGCGGCGGAGCCCGAGGCATCCACCACGAAGATCGCCGTGCTCTCGCTGTGTTCGCGGAAGCGCTTGATGCGGAAATCCTCGCGCCGCACCGCGATGGCGGCGTGGGCCGGCCGCGGGCGCAGCTTCTGCCAGGGCACTGCGGCGCGCAGCGTCTCCAGCAGCGCGATGCGCGCACCATTGCGCGGCTCGCCCGGGCGGGAGCCGATCGGGCGGCCCCGCTTGAGCGAGATGCGCTCCGCCCCCTCCCGCCCGGCGGTGGGCGCGCGGGCGCGCAGGCCGGCGGCGGCGAGGCTCGCCAGGAGCTGGGCGGGCAGCAGCGCGCGCTCGGCCTGGAGGATGACATCCTCCATCGCGTCGGAATTCTGCGGCTCGGCCTTGGACTCGCTCTCGGGCGGCGGCTCGGCGGGTTCTTCAGGCGGCGGCTGCTCCTCGGGCGGCGCTGGCAGCATGGTGGCGCGCGGGCCGAGCACCAGGCGCACGGCAAGTTGCGCGTCGGCCGCATCCGGTGTGGTGCGGCCGTGCAATGCCGCGCCCGCGCGGGCGGCGCGCAACGCCAGCGCCGGTGCGCGCAGCGAGGTGATGCCGCAGGCCATGGCGGTGGCGAGAATGGCCTCGATCAGCGCCTCGTCGCTCACGACGCGCGGCAGGCGATCGCGCGCGGCGGCGACCTGGCCGGCAGTGAAGGGAGAGACGGCCGGCGCGTCGCTGAGGTCGGGCTGGAAGGCGAGGCGATCGGCCAGGGCCGGCGGCGGCGCCTCCTCGTCCAGCCCTTCGTCGAGGGCGATCATGGCATAGCCATGGGCCTCCTGCCCCGCCGTGAGCCGGGCGACGGTGGCGCGGGAAAGGCGTTCGGCCATGGGCATCACCAGCAGGCCCGCGCGCGTCGCCTCCAGCAGGCCCACGGCCTGCACAGGGCGGCCGCGTGCCAGTGTCGCGGTCAGGTCGAGTCCGCCCAGCAGTGCGTCATCGCCGATGCCGGGGGGAAGCCGGCGCTGCGGCATGTCGCCGGGCAGCAGGCTGCGCAGCGTGGCGAGCCATCGGTCGCGCTCGAACCCAGGGCGGCAGCGCAGCACGGCGCCGCAGAGCCCGACCGGGTCCACCGCCAGGAGGCAGGCCGCCATGGCCGCATCCTCGCCTGGCGATGGACCCCGGGCGGGCGTGGTCACGGCCCAAAGACCTCCTGCACGGCGCGGGCCACGCGGGTGGTGGCCACCGCATCATCGAGCGGGTTGCGGCGCAGGCGATGGCGGAGCGCCATGGGCGCCAGGCGGCGCAGATGGTCGAGGGTGACGGCCATCTCGCCCTCGAAGGCGGCGAGCGCGCGGGCCGTGCGCATCAGCGTGAGTTCGCCACGCAGCCCGTCGGTGCCGGCGGTCATGCAGAGCTTCGCTGCCATTTCCAGCAGGTCATCGGCCAGTTGGACCCGCGGCAGGAGGTCCCGTCCGGCGAGGATGCGGGCGCGCAGCGCCTCCTCCTCCGGCTGCCACTGGGCGCAGAAGGCGGGCGGGTCGCGCTCGAACGCGTCGCGGCGCTTGATGACCTCGATGCGGGTCGGCAGGTCCGTGGGTGTCGTCACCTCGATGGAGAGGCCGAAGCGGTCCAGCAATTGCGGCCGCAGCTCGCCCTCCTCCGGGTTGCCGCTGCCCACCAGCACGAAGCGCGCGGGGTGGCGGATGGAAAGGCCGTCCCGCTCCACGACATTCTCGCCCGAGGCCGCGACGTCGAGCAGGAGGTCCACCAGATGGTCCTCCAGCAGGTTCACCTCGTCGATGTAGAGAAAGCCGCGATGCGCGCGGGCCAGCAGCCCGGGCTCGAAGGCCTTCTGCCCCTGGCTCAGGGCCTTTTCGAGATCAAGCGCGCCGACCACCCGGTCCTCCGAGGCACCGAGCGGCAGGTCCACCACGGGGACGGGCACGGTCACGGCCTTGGGCGCGCGGCCGGCGCAGGCTTCGCAGCCCTGCATCGGCTTGCCGGGCTCGCAGTTATAGGCGCAGCCCTGGATGGCGCGCATGGGCGGCAGGAGGGCCGCCAGCGCCCGGATCGCGGTAGACTTGCCCGTGCCACGATCCCCCAGCGCCAACACGCCGCCGATGCTGGGGTCCACCGCGCAGAGGCTGAGTGAGAGGCGCAGCTCTTCCTGGCCGACCATGGCCGTGAAGGGAAACACAAGGCGGGGGCGCGGAGCCTCCGCCGCCGTCCGGCGTGCCTTGGTGGCGCGCGGCTTGGGTCCGATGATCGAACCATCCATGTTCAGGTGACTCGCCTCGGCTGGAAGCGCGCCCAGACCTGCTGCAGCGCGGACATCAGGTGGTCAATGTCAGCATCGGTGTGCGCGGGCGAGGGGGTGAAGCGCAGCCGCTCGGTGCCGCGCGGCACGGTCGGGAAGTTGATGGGCTGGACGTAGATGCCGTGCTCCTCCAGCAGGAGGTCGCTGATCTGCTTGCAGAGCACCGCATCATAGACCATCACCGGGACGATGTGGCTGGGGTTGTCGAGATGCGGGATCTGCAGCTCGTCCAGCCGGGCACGGACCTGCGCCACGCGCTCATGCATGCGCTCGCGCTCGGCCGCACTTTCCTTCAGGTGGCGGATGCTCGCGGCCGCACCGGCGGCGACGGCCGGCGGCAGCGAGGTCGAGAAGATGAAGCCCGAGGCGAAGCTGCGGACGAAATCCACCATGTCGGTGGAGCCTGCGATGTAGCCGCCGATGACGCCATAGGCCTTGGCCAGCGTGCCCTCGATCACAGTCAGGCGATGCTGCGCGCCATCCCGCTCGGAAATGCCGCCGCCGCGGGCACCATAGAGGCCGACCGCATGCACCTCATCGAGGTAGGTCATCGCGCCGAACTCATCGGCCAGGTCGCAGATGGCGTGGATGGGGGCGACATCGCCATCCATCGAATAGACGCTCTCGAAGGCGATCAGCTTGGGCGTCTCGGCCGGAATGGCGGCGAGCTTCTCGCGCAGGTCGGCCAGATCATTGTGCTTCCAGACGATGCACTGGGCGCGGCTGTGGCGGATTCCCTCGATCATCGAGGCGTGGTTCAGCTCGTCCGAAAGGACGATGCAGCCCGGCAGGCGCGAGGCCAGGGTGGAGAGCGTCGCCCAGTTCGACATGTAGCCGGAGTTGAACAGCAGGGCGGCTTCCTTGCCGTGCAGGTCGGCCAGCTCGCGCTCCAGCAGGATGTGCTCGTGGTTGGTGCCGCCGATGTTGCGCGTGCCGCCGGCGCCCGCGCCGCTGCGGTCCAGCGCCTCATGCATCGCGGCCAGGACCTTCGGGTTCTGGCCCATGCAGAGATAGTCGTTGGAGCACCAGACGGTCACCTCGCCCACGCCGCTCGAACCGTGGAACTTGGCGCGCGGGAAGGCGCCGGCCTGACGCTCGAGGTCTGCGAAGACGCGGTAGCGCCCCTCCTTGCGGAGGCCGTCGAGCTGGGTGCGGAAGAGCGTGTCGTAGTTCATTGTTGGGCCTTTCTTGTTCTCAGGGCCGCAACGGCAGCCGGGCCGTTTCGCCATGCTGCGGGCATGGAACCGTGTGGTTGGGAGCCTGCCCCGGCCGGCTCCAGGTCCAGAGACCGTCGAGCGGAAGGGGCAGCATGAGAAACCAGTGCTCGATCACGGCCAGTGCCATCAGGGCCGCCAGCAGGGTATAGGCGGCCGCCTCATAGGGCGCGGCGCCCAGTCCATGCTGGACCAGGACGACGACCGCGATGGTCCCGCCGGTGACCGAGACCGGGAAGAGCGCATTCATCGTGCCCCGGCGAAAATAGCTCGCCAGATGGGCCAGATGCGGCGGGAGCATGCTCTCGCCGAGGTTGCGCGCCCCCAGATAGATGTTGATTTTCGCACTCTGACGCATGATCCAGAGCACCAGATAGGTGTAGAGCGCCATCTGGTTAGGGGCGTCCCACAACAGGGCGAGCAGCACCAGGCCAAGGCCCAAAATGGCCAATTCATGATAAAGAATGGTTCGCAACGCGGCGATGAAGCGCGGCCAGCCCTCCGCCCCTGGGGGGCAGGCTTGGCGGCTCGGCCCCGTGACGAGGCCGGTCAGGAAGCCGATCTCGCTCCAGGCCCAGACCACAACGCCGCATGCGAAGCCGAGATAGGCCCCGGTGGCGCTGACATCATCGGCCACCGCCGCCGTGCTGTAGAGCGCCCCCACGAGCGCCGCACTGGCCCCCGCCATCGTCCAGTGGAAGCTCCGCCGGGGCAGCTGGTCCAGCACGAAGACAAGCGCCGTGCCGAACCACCAGACGAAGACCGCGAAGATGACGGGGAGGATGTGCTGCAGCACGCGGAGCGCCCCTCGCTACCAGGCCGGGCTCAGGCGGATTTCCGCCGGCAGCTCGGCCTTGCGCCCACGGATCATGTAGAGCCTCGCGAACACAGCCGCCGCACCGATGCTCAGCCCGAAGCGCTTCACGCTGGAGAGGAAGCCCGGCTTGCGCCGCGTCTCGCCCATCGCCTCCGAGATCGCGAGCATGCGTTCGAGGTTGCGCAGGAAGGCGGGGCTGTCGATGTTGAGCGTCACCGGGAAGACCTGCTTGCAGATCTCGGCCGTGATGCGGAACACCTCCATGTCGTACTGCGTGGGCGTCATCCCCAGCGCCTTGTGGAATTCGGGGCGGGCATGGTCGCGCACATACATCGTCGCGAAGACGGCGAGCTGGAAGAACTTGCACCAGAGCACGTTGATCCCGCTGGTCAGCTGCGGGTTGGCGCGCATCAGCAGGGCGAAGGCCTCGCCATGGCGGAACTCGTCGTTGCACCACTCCTTGAACCAATTGAAGATCGGGTGGAAGCGCAGCTCCGGATGCCGTTCGAACTGGCGGTAGATCGTGATGTAGCGCGCATAGCCGATCTTCTCGCTGAGATAGGTCGCGTAGAAGATGAACTTGGGCTGGAAGTAGTGGTACTTCTTGGCCTTGGTCAGGAAGCCCAGATCCACGCCGACGCCGAGGTCCTTCAGGCTGTCATTGATGAAGCCGGCATGCCGCGCCTCATCGCGGCTCATCACCGCAAACAGCTCCTTGATGTCGGGGTTCTTGATGCGCTTCTTGATCTCGGCATAGAGCACGCAGCCCGAAAATTCGGCGGTGACCGAGCTGACCAGGAAGTCCAGCAGCTCCTTCTGGAGCGGCTCCGGCAGGTCGGCCATGCGGAAATCGTCGAAGACCGCGGTGCGGACGAAATGGCCCTTGTTCGGGTCACGGCGGAACTCCGCCATCAGCTCGTCCCACTCCTTGCGGATGGAGCTGACGTCGAGCGCGTCCATCGCCGCGAAGTCGGTCGTGTAGAAGCGCGGCGAGAGCACGGTCTCGCTCGTCGCCATCCGCGTCGTTTCGTTGAGTTCCCGCACGGGGTTGGTGGAGATCGGGTTCATGCCGCGTACTCCCCTTGCGCATATTCCTTCGGCTCAAACCCGCAATGATACAGCTCGGTGAGCTCCATGATGGCCGAGACCTCGGTCCAGAGCCTGGTCAGCGGGCCGGCGCGATAGACGGTCGCCGTCGTCTCGTAGGTGGTAATCTCGCCATAGGCGACGTGGTCAGGCGCGCCGTTCACCACCACCCGGTCGCCCGGGCGCAGCATGATGCCTTCGGGTACGGCGTGAGCGTGAAAGCTGTCAAAGCTCTGCTCGATCTCCACCGTGCAGGGTACCGTGATGGTGCGTGGGCCCGCGATGTCGTCCCACAAACCAGCCCAGAGGGAAGAAACCCCCTTCCTCATCAATCTTCTCCTTGCGCGGTCAACAACCGCGAAAAGACCCCGGCATTGGTGGCGCCGAAGGCCGTCAGGTCGATCCGGCGTCCCGTCGCCGCATCGTCGAGCGTGAGTTGGCCATCCGACCAGGCGGCAAGACGAAACGGTGCCTCGCGACCCTGACCTTCCTGGCGACGCTCACGCGCCAACGCCCGGATGCTACCACGCACGAACCCGCCTTCGGCTATCGGAAACCGCGCCAGAACCGCCGAATTCTGCGCATCTCGGATGACAACGGAGCCATCCGCACCATCCTCGAAATGAACCAGCCGCTCGGCGGCCGGCTGCTCCAGGCCGCGCACCTCGACCGAGCGCGGCTGGCGCCCACCGACGAGGAACAGCACGCCGCAGATGATGCCGAGCCCCGTCATCACCGGCAGGAAATTTCCGCGGTCGGTGATGGTGAACATCAGGCCACCACCGCGCCGGACAGCGCACCCTCATGCGCCCCGCGCTCCTCGCGCAGCGGCGTCACCGGCATGGAGGCACTGGCCGCCAGCGCACGCGCCAGAACCTGCGCCGCGCCCGAGGTCACGGGCACCGCCCGCAGCATCGGCTCCGCGCGGGACACCCGCCAGGGGCGTGCGTGCGGCCAGAGCGCGAGCCAGGCGATCTTCTGCTTGGGCGCGAGCGTGAGCACGATGTCCTCCGTCCCATCCGCATGGCGCTTCACCGCGGCGGATTCGATCGCGGTGAAGGGAATGTTGATGGTCATCGGCAGCGCCACGCCCACCCGGAGCACCACCCGACGGTTGGTGATGGTGTAGAAGGCGGCCTGGCCCAGCGCGCGGCCGATCACGACCAGCACGGCAAGGCAGAGCAGCGCCAGGCCGATCGCGCTCGCCAAGGCGAAAGCCGCCTCGGCGAAGGTCGCGGCGGTGGTGGCCGCGTTGTAGATGCTCCAGCCCACCATCAGCGCGAAATAGAGGGCGAGACCGCGCAGATGCAGTGCGCGACTGGCGAGTGACCACCAGCGCGGGCTGCCCTGCCAGAGGATACCCTCCCCCTCCGGCAGCTTCTCGGGCAGGCCCGGGACTGGCTCGATCTCGTGCTCTCTCACAGGCAGGGCTCCGAGCGCTCGGGCTTCGCGTAGAGCTGGCCGCCGGCGCAGTAGGCCGAGACCATGTCCTCCTCACGCAGTGTGATTGAGTCGCGGTAGCTGAGGACGGGCGCCTTGGCGAAGTTCTTGGCCAGCAGCGTGCGCACCGTGACCACGCGGCGCTCTCCATCCACGCGGATGAGCGGCACGGGATAGAGCATCGTCCGCTCGCCCATGTCGCTCATGACGGCGACTTCGATGTAGCGGAAGATCATCTCGGACTTGTCGAGCCAGATGTCCACGCACTTGCCCGCGACCACGCCATCGGCGTCGAGCACGTCATAGCCGCGCGGATCGGGGTCGCCCGCATCCACGCTGAACGCCGGCTCGAGGCGGAGGGGAACGATGGCGGGCGTGCCACCATCATGCAGCACAGCCGGGTGCATGCCGCGCATCACATAGGCCGCGGGGCCCACGCCATCCACCAGCGGATCACCTGTCGGGATCAGGGGCGAACCGGGCGAGGGATCCACCGGCACCATCGCGATCTGGCGCTCGGTCTCGGGCTTGGGCGCCTGGACGGTGGTGCCATTGGCCAGCAGGAAGGTCTTGGGATCGGGCATGCCTGGGAAGCCGCCGACATTGTTCTGCTTGGGCCGGCCGGGTGTCACCAGCGGGTAGCCCTCGCGCTTGCTCTCCCGGTTCAGGTAGAGCACCAGCCCCGCGAAGAAGATCCAGAACGCATAGATCGAGACGGTGGCGTAATCGATACTGGTCAGATAGGTGCCTGCCTGCATGGCGGACCTCCTCTTGGCTTCAGGTTGCAGTCTGCGGCTCGGAAAGTCCGAGCGGTGAGTCGAGGCGTCGCGGCGTGCGGACCAGGGGTCCGATCACCGCGAGGGTCGCGAAGAGAAGCGCGATTTCGATGAGGTAAACGGCGCCGTAGCCGACGGCGGGACCGGTGAGCACATCACCCAGCATGCCGCTACTGGCGAGGCCCGCCAGCGTATCCCGCAACAGGCCGCCGGTTGCGATGGCGAGGCCCGCGGCGGTTGCCTGCACGGCGCCCCAGCTGCCAAGCGCCAGCCCGACCTTGTCGGTGGGTGCCGCCTGCATGCAACTGGTCAGCGTGCCATGGCCGAAGAGGCCGGCGCCGAAGCCGATCACCGCAATGCCACAGGCGAAAAGACCGGTGCTGAGGAGCGGTGCCGCCAGCAGCACGCCGGCGAAGCCCAGCGTGCCGAACATGGCGCCGAAACCCGCGATGCGGTTCGCGTCGGAACCATCGCCGATGCGCCGGGCCGCCAGCCAGAAGCCGAGAATCCCACCCGAGGCGAAAAGCGCGGTCAGCAGCGTGGTCGCACCCACGCTCAGGCCCAAGATCTGCCCGCCATAGGGCTCAAGCAGGATGTCCTGCGCCGAGAAGGCGAAGGTGCCGAGGCCCGTGGCGAGCAGGCGCCGCCCCCAGGGGCCGGTCTGCCGCAGCTCACGCCAGGCGGCGATGAAGCTCGGCTCCTCGGTGCGGTCCATGTTGCGGTTGGGAACGCGCGGCTCCTGCTTCCAGACCGCGATGAAGTTGATCACCATCGTGATCGCCGCCGCGCCCTGGATCACCTGGATCAGCTTGATCTGGCTGAAGGGCGTCAGCAAAGCGCCGAACACGATCGAGCTCAGCAGCATGCCGAGGAGGAACATCACGGAGAGCAGCGCCACCACCTTGGCCTGCACCTTGGGCGGCGCGATGTCGGTGGCCAGCGCGAGGCCCGCCGTCTGGACCATGTGCATGCCCGCACCCACCAGCAGGAAGGAGATGGCGGCCGCCACCTGCCCCGCCCACATCGGGCCCGTGGTGTCACCGGAGAGCAGGATCAGCGCGAAGGGCATCATCGCGAAGCCGCTGAACTGGAAGATCGTGCCGAACCAGATATAGGGCACGCGGCGCCAACCGAGGGCCGAAGCGTAGTTGTCGGACCGGAAGCCGATGAGTGCGCGCAACGGCGCGAAGACCAGCGGCAGCGCCACCATGACGGCGACAAGGCCGGCCGGCACCTGCAACTCCACGATCATCACGCGGTTCAGCGTGCCGATCAGCAGCACCGCCGCCATGCCGACTGAAATCTGGAAAAGAGACAGGCGCAGCAGGCGCGAAATGGGCAGTTCATCCGTCGCAGCATCGGCAAAGGGCAGCATCGCGGGGGTGAGCCGCATCCACTGCTTGGCGATGCTGAAGCCGCTCATTTGCGCACCCACTCATAGGCCTGGCTGGTGTAGAAGCCGCGCTGCACCTTCCTGTGGCGCCCGGCCGTGAAGTCCCGCAGGGCGGGCTCGGCCGCGATCAGCCGGCGGAGCTTGGCTTCGGCCAGCGGCGCGATGAAGGGGGCGCGGTCGCCGCGCGGGAAGAGCCGACCGACGGTGATCATGGCGCTCAACAGCGGGGAGTTCGGCGCCACGGTGAATAGGATGGAGCGCCGGCAGCGCTTCGCCGCCCGAGCGAGGGCCGCCACGATGTCGGGCGCGTCGTAATGGATCAGGCTGTCCATCGCCACGATGTGGTCGAATTCGCCATGCTCCTCGCCCAGCATGTCACCAGCGTGGAAGGCTGGCTGCGGCCCGCCGATCTCGAGCGCGCGTTCCCGTGCGCATTCGATCAGCGTGGGCGATAGGTCCACCGCCACCACATCGGCGCCGCGCAGCGCCGCCTCGCTCGCCAGGGCTCCGGTGCCGCAGCCGGCATCAAGGATACGAAGGCCGCTCATATCGCCCGGAAGCCAGGAGAGGAGCGTGGTGCGCATCTCTTCTCGTCCCGCGCGAACCGTGGCGCGGATGCCGCTGACCGGCGCGTCCGAGGTCAGCCGCTGCCAGGCGGCGGCGGCGGTCCGGTCGAAATAGGCTTCGAGCTTGCTGCGGCGCTCGGTGTAGGTGGCGCTGTGCATCAATCGTAACCCAGCAGGTCGAAGATCTCGCGGTCCTTCAGGGGCTCCGCCTCCAGCGGGTCCACGCCGGCCCAAAGGCTGGCCGCGAGGCGCAGGTATTCCGCGCGCACCGCCTCCACTTCCGGGCTGTCATCCATCTCGAACAGCGTCGCCTTCTTCAGGCGCGAGCGGCGGATCACGTCGAGGTCGGGGAAGTGCCCCAGCAGCTTCATGCCGGTCGCGTCATTGTAGCGCTGGATCTGATCAACATCCTTCGAGCGGTTGGCGATGACGCCGCCGATCCGCACGCCGTAATTCTTCGCCTTGGCGTGGATGGCGGCGACGATGCGGTTCATCGCGAAGATGCTGTCGAAGTCGTTGGCAGCAACGATCAGGCCGCGATCGGCGTGCAGCAGGGGGGCCGCAAAGCCACCACAGACCACATCGCCCAGAACGTCGAAAACAACGACATCGGTGTCTTCCAGCAGGTGGTGCTCCTTGAGCAGCTTCACCGTCTGGCCCACCACATAGCCGCCGCAGCCGGTGCCGGCCGGCGGCCCACCGGCCTCCACGCACATGACACCGCCATAGCCCTCGACCACGAAATCTTCCGCGCGGAGTTCTTCCGCGTGGAAGTCCACACTCTCCAGCACGTCAATGACCGTCGGGATCATCCGCTTGGTGAGGGTGAAGGTGCTGTCGTGCTTCGGATCGCAGCCGATCTGCAGCACGCGCTTGCCCAGCTTGGCGAAGGCGGCGGACAGGTTGGAGCTGGTCGTGCTCTTGCCGATGCCGCCCTTACCATAGACGGCAAAGACCTTCGCCGTCTCGATCTTCGCCATCTGGTCCATATGGACCTGGACGCTGCCCACACCGTCTCCCACCTTTTCGGTGTTGGCCCCGCGGATCAACTCCTTGCGCGTCACGATGTTCATGCAGCCATCTCCGGGGTGATGCCTTCGAGCCTGTCTTCGAGCTCCTCGCCAGCACGGCGCAGCGCTTCGAGCGTTGCTGCATCGGGCGTCCAGTAGGAGCGTTCGGTGGCTTCGATCAGGCGGTTTGCGATCTTGGCGGACGCGGTAGGGTTGAGGTTGGCGAGGCGCGCGCGCATCTCGGCGTCGAGCATGTAGGTCTGCGCCAGGTGCTGGTAGACCCAGGGTTGCACCTGGCCGGTGGTGGCGGACCAACCCATGGTGTTGGTCACGTGCTCCTCAATCTGGCGCACGCCCTCATAGCCATGGCTCAGCATCGCCTCGAACCATTTGGGGTTCAGCGCCCGCGTGCGCGTCTCGAGGCTCACCTGCTCTGCGAGCGAGCGGACAGTGCCGGCACCCTTGGTCTGGTCACCGATATAGACCGAGGGCTCCTGCCCACGGACGCGCAGCACGGCGCGGCTCATGCCGCCCAGGCTGTCGAAATAGTGGCTGATGGTGGTGATGCCGCTCTCGACAGAGTCGAGGTTCTGGTAGGTGCATTCCACCGTGGCCAGCACGTCATTCATGACCGCATCTTGCCGGCGCGGGCGGCCATCGGCGCCATAGGCGAAACCCTTGCGCTTCAGATAGGCCTCGGCCAGTTCGTCTTCATCCTGCCAGCTGCCATTGTCCACGATCTGGTTGACGTTGGCGCCATAGGTGCCGTCGGCATTGCCGAAGATGCGCAGCGCCGCGTCCTCGATGCTGCCGCCATGCTTCGCCATGAAGGCCATGGCGTGCTTGCGGATGAAGTTCATCGCTTCCGGCTCATCGGCCTGGGCGGCGAAGAGCGCGGCCTCGGCCAGCAGCTTCGTCTGCAGCGGCAGCAGGTCGCGGAAGATGCCGGACAGGCTGATCATCACGTCAATGCGCGGACGGCCGAGGCGCTCCAGCGGCACGAGCTGGGCACCGCACAGCCGGCCATAGGCATCGTGCCGCGGCTCGGCGCCCATCAGCCAGAGCGCCTGGGCGATCGGCCCGCCCTCCGTCTTCAGATTGTCGGTGCCCCAGAGGACCATGGCGATGGTCTCGGGCAGGGCTGCACCCTGGGAGGCGTGGCGCTCCAGCAGTCGGTCGGCCTGCTGCGCGCCATCCCGGATGGCAAAGGCCGAGGGGATCGCGAAGGGATCGAAGCCGTGCAGGTTGCGGCCCGTGGGCAGCACATCCGTCGTGCGCAGCAGGTCACCACCGGGTGCGGGCTTGGTGTAGCCGCCATCCAGCGCGTGCAGGATGGCCGGGATTTCGTGCTCGGTCGCCAGCAGGGCGTCGAGCCGCTCGCGCTCGGCCGCGTCGGTAACACCGGCCGCATCCAGCATCTCGCAGCGCTGCTGCGCGCTCATCGGCTGGCCCAGCGCATGCAGGCCGTAGGGGATGAGCGTGTATTCCAGCTCCAGCAGCTCGGCCGTGAGCTTCATCATCCGCACTTCGCAGGCCTCGGCCTCCCAGGCTGGCTCGGCCTCGGCCAGTTCGACGGCCGCGGCCTGCGCCTGGACGAGTTGGGCCATGTTGGCGCGCATCGCGGGGTCGGCGTCGGGCTCCAGCGCGCGCCAGCGGTCGAGGCTGGCCTTGAGATCCATCAGGCCACGGTACAGGCCCGCACTTGCCACCGGCGGCGTCAGGTAGCTGATGAGCGTGGCCCCTGCCCGCCGCTTGGCCAACATGCCCTCGGAGGGGTTGTTGGACGCGTAGAGATAGAAATTCGGCAGGTCACCGATCAGGCGGTCCGGCCAGCACTCGGCCGACATGCCGGCCTGCTTGCCCGGCATGAATTCGAGCGCGCCGTGCGTGCCGAAATGCAGCACAGCATCGGCCTGGAAATCGTCGCTCAGCCAGCGATAGAAGGCGGCGAAGGCGTGGGTGGGGGCGAAGCCATGCTCGAAGAGCAGGCGCATCGGGTCGCCCTCGTAGCCGAAGCCGGGCTGGACGCCGACGAAGACATTGCCGAAGCGCTCGCCCAGCACATGGATGGACGCGCCATCGCTCTGTTGGCGACCAGGCGCCGGTCCCCAGGATTTCTCGATCTCGCCGAGCCAGCGCTGCTTGCGGACGTGATCATCCGTGGTGACGCGAGCGCCGACATTGGCCAGCGCACCGAAGCGCTCGCGGTTGCCGTTGATGATGTGCTCGCGCAGCGCGTCCACGCTCTCCGGCACATCGACTGTGTAGCCCTGGTCCCGCATGCCGAGCAGAGTGGCGTGCAGGCTCTCGAACACCGAGAGATAGGCCGCCGTGCCGGTGTTGCCGGCATTGGGCGGGAAGTTGAACAGCACGATGCCCACGCGCCGCTCGGCCCGCGCCTTGCGGCGCAGCGCGATTATCTTCAGCACGCGCTGGGCGAGCATGCCGGAACGCTCGTAATGCGCCACCATGTCCCGCCCGCAGGAGACGCCATCGCAGCCGGGGCAGCGGTCGCCCGGTGTGGTGGCGCCGCAGCGGCCGCCGAAGGTCATCGGCATGATGGCGCCGTCCAGCTCCGGCAGGGCGACCATCATCGTGGCTTCCACAGGCGTCAGCCCGCGCGGGTCCTTGCGCCATTGGAAGATCGGCTGGAACTCGAGCGGATGGGCGCCGATATATGGCACGTCCAGCGCCGTCAGTACGGTCTCGGCCGCGCGCGCATCATTGTAGGCGGGGCCGCCCACCAGCGAGAAACCGGTGAGCGAGACGACGGCATCCACCGTCGCCCGACCGTCGCGCATGAAAAAGCGCTCCACCGCGGGACGCTGGTCGAGGCCCGAGGCGAAGGCCGGCACGACTTCAATGCCGCGCTTCTCGAACTCGGCGATCACACCGTCATAATGGCCCGCATTCCCGGCCAGCACGTAGGAGCGCAGCACCAGAAGACCCACCCTGCCCTGCGCGCCAGCGCGGCGCGGGAGTGCGGCCACGTCATCGGCGAAGCGGTTCGGCAGCGCCGGGTGATAGAGTCCTATATCGGGGTATTCGACGGGTGCGGCGGGTTTGGCGACTGGCGCATCGGCGTAGCGATGCGCCAGCATCCGCACCAGGTTCGCCAGGTTCTCGGAGGAACCCGCCAGCCAATACTGCAGGCACAGCATGTAGGCCCGCACATCCTGCGCGACGCCGGGGATGAAGCGCAGGAACTTCGGCAACTCCCGCAGCATCTTCATCTGGCCGGCGCCCGAGGATTTCGGCCCCTTGGAGCCGCGCAGCTTCTTCAGCATGCCCAGCACGCCGCGCGCCTCGGCCGACATGTCGAACTTGCGCAGGCGGGTGAGCTTCACCACCTCCCCCGCCGACATCATGCCCACCATCGCGGCGCAATCCGCGCGGCGCGCCTGCAGCGCCGGCATCACCATCCGCACGTGATCATCGAGGAAAAGCATGGAGGCGATGACGATGTCTGCCCGCGCGATGTCGGCGTGGCAGGCGGCCAGCGCGTGCGTGTCGCTCGCCCATTCATCCGCCGAGTGAACGATGAGTCGCAGGCCCGGCATCTCGGCCGTGAGTTCGGCCTGAGCACGCTCAACCGCCGCGCCAAAGTGACCATCCATGGTCACGATGACGATGTGGAGGGGAGCCCCCCCCTTAGCGGGAGAAGTGTGCTTTTGCGTCATACAGGGTCTCTACGGTGATGGTCCTGATGCCGTTCATCTCGGCGAATCGCTCGGTGTTGCGGCGGGCCTTGCCGCGCACGAAGAACGGGATCTTCTTCAATTCCTTCTCGCCCTCGGGCGTCCAGCTGATGCCGTCGGGCGCTTCGATCACCTCGGCGATCGCGGGCGCCTCCTCCAACGGCTCTGCCGCGCGGGGGGCAGCGGCGTGGCCGAGATGGGAGGGGGCCGCTTCGGCGTGAAACTCGAAGTCTTCGCGGAACATGCCGATCAGGTGTTCCTCCAGGCCCATCATCAGCGGATGGACCCAGGTGTCGAACAGGACGTTCGCCCCCTCGAAGCCCATCTGCGGCGAGTTGCGGGCGGGGAAGTCCTGCACATGCACGGGTGCGGAGATCACGGCGCAGGGCACGCCGAGGCGCTTCGCGACATGGCGCTCCATCTGTGTGCCCAGCACCAGCTCGGGCTGGGCGGCGGCGATCGCGGCCTCGACCTCCAGGTAGTCATCGGTGATCAGCGCCTCGAGTCCATGCCGCTTTGCGGCCTCGCGCACGTCACGCGCCTGCTCGCGAGAATAGGTGCCGAGGCCCACGACCTGGAAGCCAAGCTCCTCGGCCGCGACTCGCGCGGCGGCGACGGCGTGCGTCGCATCGCCGAAGATGAAGACCCGCTTGCCGGTCAGGTAGGTGCTGTCCACGCTGCGCGAGTACCAGGGCAGGCGCGAGCTCTCCTCGGCGAGGAACCCGCTTGCGTCCACGCCGGCCAGATCCGCCACCTCGGCGATGAAATCCCGCGTGCCGCCGACGCCGATCGGGATGCAGCGCGTAAAGGCCTGGCCCAGATTGCGCTGCATCCAGGCGGCCGCCTGCCCCGCAATTTCGGGATAGAGCACGACGTTGAAGTCGGCATCGCCGAGCCGTGCCAGGTCCGAAGGGCGCGCACCGAGCGGCGCCACGACATTCACGGCGACTCCAAGCTGCGCCAGCAATCCGCGCACTTCCTTGATGTCGTCGCGGTGGCGGAAGCCGAGCGCGGTCGGGCCCAGGATGTTGCAGCGGGGCGGCGCACCGGCCGGCCGCTCCATCTTCACGGCGAAGCGGCGGATGAGCTGGTAGAGCGTCTCGGCCGCGCCCCAGTTCTCCTTCTTCTGGTAGGCCGGCAGCTCCACGGGGATCACCGGAATCGAAAGCCCGGAGGTCGCGGCGAGGCCGCCCGGATCATCCTGGATCAGCTCGGCCGTGCAGGAGGCGCCGACGAGCATGGCCTCGGGCCGGAAGCGCTCATTCGCGTCACGCAGCGCGGATTTGAACAGTTCCGCCGTATCGCCGCCGAGGTCCCGCGCCTGGAAGGTCGTGTAGGTCACGGGCGGGCGGGAGTTGCGCCGCTCGATCATGGTAAAGAGCAAGTCGGCGTAGGTGTCGCCCTGGGGCGCGTGCAGCACGTAGTGCAGGCCTTCCATGGCGGCTGCGATTCGCATCGCTCCCACATGGGGCGGGCCTTCATAGGTCCAGAGGGTGAGCTGCATCGCCTCAGACCCTCAGCACGTCGCGCCGCGCGAAGGGGCGCGCGAAGAGGCCGGCGAGATCGCCCGCCTGGTCGTAGCCCTGCACGGGGGTGAAGACGAGTTCGATGGACCACTTCGTCGTGATCCCCTCCGCCTCCAGCGGATTGGCGAGGCCGAGGCCGCAGACCACGAGATCCGGCCGCGCAGCGTGGCAACGGTCGAGCTGCTTCTCGACATCCTGCCCCTCAGAGATCAGCGCCGATTCGGGGAGCAGCGGCATTTCCGCGGCCAAATGCTGACGATGGAGATAGGGCGTGCCGATCTCGATCGCCTCCATGCCGCATTCGCGTGTCAGGAAGCGCGCCATCGGCACTTCGAGCTGCGAGTCGGGGAAGAAGAAGACGGATTTGCCGGCGAGCCGCGCACGCGGCGCGGCGAGCGCCTGGCGGGCACGTGCCTCACCCGCCGCCGTCACCTCGGCGAAGCGCTGCGCGCTGATCCCGAAGGCCGCGGCTGCGGCGCGGAGCCAGAGCGTGGTGCCCTCGGCACCGAGCGGAAAGGGCGCGGCAAGGTGCGCGGCGCCACGCGCTTCGAGAAGCCGGCCGGTCTCGGCCAGGAAGGGCTGGGCCAGCAGGAACTTCGTGCCGGGGCCGACAGCCGGCATGCCGCCCGCACGCCGCGCCGGCAGGAAGGCCACGCGCTCGATTCCCATGGCGGCGAAGAGGCGGATGAACTGATCCTCCACCACATCGGCGAGCGCACCCACGACCATGAGCTGCGCCACGTCAGACTGCGGCAGTTCCGGAACCAGGGCGGCGAGGCAGGCGTCCTCGCCCTGGGTGAAGGTGGTCTCGATTCCCGAGCCCGAGTAGTTCAGCACCCGCACGCCATTGAAGCGGCGATCGAGGCGCTGCGCCGCGCGGTTGAGGTCGAGCTTGATGACCTCGGAGGGGCAGGACCCCACCAGGAAAAGCAGCTTGATGTCCGGCCGGCGCTCCAGCAGGCGCGCCACATTGCGGTCCAGCTCCTCCTGCGCGTCCGCGAGGCCGGCCAGATCCCGCTCGTCGAGGATGGCGGTGGCGAAGCGCGGCTCGGCGAAGATCATGACGCCGGCGGCCGATTGCAGGAGATGCGCGCAGGTGCGCGAGCCCACGACGAGGAAGAAGGCATCCTGGATCTTGCGATGCATCCAGACGATGCCAGTCAGCCCGCAGAAAACCTCGCGCTGGCCGCGCTCGCGCAGGATGGGCCGGGTGTCGCAGCCGGCCTCGGCGGCGGGGCTCGGGCGATCCAGGGTGACGCTCATGCGGCCTCCGCCTGCAGGCGCGCGGCGCGCAGCTTCAGGACGAATTGCGTGGCGTTGATGACGTACGCGGCGTAGGCGGCGAGCGCCAGCCACATCTGGAAATGCGTGTCGCCCCAGCCGGCGAACAGGGCGCCGAGATAGGCCGTGTGCAGCGCCAGCACCAGCATGCTGAACACGTCCTCCCAGAAGAAGGCCGGTGCAAAGAGGTATTTGCCGTAGACCTCGTGCTCCCAGATGCAGCCGGTGATCATGATCGTGTAGAGCAGCAGGGTCTTGAGGACGATCGAGCCCTCCGCCCAGGCCAGGCCCTCGCCGCTGCCGAGGTAGCGGATGACGAGGCCCACGCTCACCATGAAAACGAGGAATTGGACGGGTGCGAGGATGCCCTGCACCAGGGTCCAGGGCGTCGCGTCGCGGCGGGCCTTTTCCTCGGCCGTATAGAGCGCGGGGCGTGTGGGCGCATGCTTGTGCTTGCGCCCCGAGGCCATGCCGTAGGGGCAGGAATCCACCGCGTTGATCAGCCGGTCGAGCACTTGATCGGAAAGCATGGCGGACTACCCCTCCGTTGCGGGGAGACGAGGCCAGGTTGATGGGAGGGTCGGGAAATCACTCCGATCCATTCGCATCTCCCGGCTGTCTCGGCTCCCTTAGGATGATTGAAAGCTAGGTGAGCGCCCTCCCTGGTGTCAAGCAAGATTGACGTAAAGATGAATTGACAATCGGGGACAGCTCGGGGAATGATCCGGGGCCATGGGTCATTGAGGAAGCCGAGATCATGTTGCACAGCGCGGCGAGAGCGGCGGCCCTAAGACCCAGGACCGGAGCCATGGAAAACCCCTTCGCCCGCTCGATCTTCGGCCGTCGCCTGGGCGTGATTTCCCGCCAGATCGAGCTCGCGGTTGGGCAAAACGTCATTCCCCTGCTCACCGAGCTGCGCCAGCCGATGGACGTGGCCGAGCTCGAACGCATCACCGCCACCCTCGCCCGCGGCGAAAGCGCGCCCCTGGCCCGGATCATCGAGCAGCGCCGGGCCGAAGGCCAATCATCCGAGCAGCTGTGTCTGACTTTATTGACACTCCTCGCCCGCCGCCTGGGCGAATGGTGGGAGCAGGACCGCTGCACCTTCGTTGAGGTTACGCTCGGCATGATCGTCCTGCACGAGCAGCTGCGCAGCCTCGCTCCGGCGCTCACGCCCGCGGCCAAGATCGGCGGCGGGCGCTCGGCCCTGATGATGACCACCATCGGCAGCCAGCACAGCATGGGCATCGCCATGGTGGCCGAATTCTTCCGCGCCGGCGGCTGGGCCATCGTGGATGAGGCGGTGGACAGTGAGGCGACCCTGATCGCCCGCGTCGCGCAGCAGTGGTTCGGCGTCGTCGCCATCTCCGTGGCCTCGGCCGATCTTGTTCCCGCGCTCGCCTCGCAGATCGCGGCCATCCGCCGTCATTCCCGCAACCCCGAAGTGGCCATCATGCTCGGCGGCCCGGCCTTGCTCGCGGAGCCCGGCCTCGCCAGCGCGGCCGGTGCCGACGCGACCGCGGCCGATGCGTCGGAGGCGCTGCGCCGGGCCGAGGCCTTGGTGGCTCTCATGACAGGGGCTCCATGTTAGCAACGGCCATCAACCCACCCCCCTCTTGGAAGGAACGGACATCGCGTGTTGGGATTTGGCACCCCGGGCCAGTCGCTGGGAGACATGGATGCGGAAGCCGCATCGCGCCTGATTGCCGCCGCCGCTGACGCGACGCTGGTGGTTGGTGGTGCTGGCGTGATCCGCGACATGGCTTTCGGCAATGCCGACCTCGCCGCCGCCCTGGGTGGGCGCAAGGCGTGGGTGGGCCGTGCGCTTGCCGATTCGGTGGCGGAGGACAGCCGCGCCAAGGTGCAGGACATGCTGGCCGGGGCCGCGAGCCACGAGGCGCCCCGCTGGCGCCACCTCAACCTGCGCGGCATGGATGGCGTGACGCTGCCACTGCTCTGCGCCGCCAACCAGGTGACCGGCTCGGACCGCAGCGTGGTCTTCGCGCGCGACCTGCGTCTCCTCGCCTCGCTGCAGCAGCGCCTGGTCGAGGCGCAGCAGGCGATGGAGCGTGAATATGGCCGCCTCCGCCAGGCCGAGACGCGCTACCGCCTGCTCTTCCAGATGTCGGGCGAGCCGGTTCTCGTGCTCGATGCCGCGAGCCTGCGCGTGCTGGAAGCGAACCTCGCCGCCGACCGGCTGTTCGGCGCGGAGCCCAGCTTCCTGGACGCCTTCGCGCTTGAGGAGCGACCCAAGATCGAGGCACTGCTCGCCGCCGTCCGCAGCGCCGGCACCGCCGAGGAGCGGCGCGTGATGCTGGCCGGCACCGCGCGCGAGGTGCTGCTCTCCGCCTCGCTGCTGCGGCATGAGCGCAGCGCGCTGTTCCTGGTCCGCCTCGCCTATCTCGGTGCCGAGCGCGAGGCCGTCGCGGTCCCCACGGCCAGCGCCCGCCTGGCCGGCTATGTCGAAAGCACGCCCGACGCCTTCGTGCTGATCGGCGCGGATGGCCGCATCATCACCGCCAACCCGGCCTTCCTGGACCTGGCCGAACTGCCCAATGAGGCGCAGGCGCGCGGCGAGGAGCTCTCCCGCTTCCTCGGCCGCCAATCCATCGAGCTCGACGTCCTGCTGGCCCAGGTGCGCGGGCGGGGCCCGGTGCGCCTGTTCCGCACCATCATGCGCGGCGACCATGGTTCCCAGGCCGAGGTCGAGGTCTCGGCCGTCTCGGTGCTGGATGGCGGGCAGGCCTGCTTCGGCTTCACCATTCGCGATATCGGCACCCGGCCCGCCTTGCAGACCGACGCGACGTCCGCCCTGCCCGCCGCCGGCCAGCTCACCGACCTCGTCGGCCGCGTGCCGCTGAAGGAGCTGGTGCGCGAGGCGACGGATGTGATCGAGAAGCTGGCGATCGAGGCCGCGCTTGAACTCACCGGCAACAACCGCGCCTCGGCGGCCGAGATGCTCGGCCTCTCGCGGCAGTCGCTCTACGTCAAGCTGCGCCGCTACGGCATCGGCGAGGCCGATGCGGATGAGGAGGGCTAGAACCATGTCCGACTCGACCCTCGCCCGTCCCGACCCCTCGGCCCTGCTGGAGCTGTTCAAGCCCGTCACCTGGTTTCCGCCGGTCTGGGCGTTTCTCTGCGGCGTCGTCGCCTCCGGCGCGCCGATGCAGGGGAAATGGGGCTACGCGGCGCTCGGCCTCCTGCTCGCCGGCCCCATGGTCTGCGCCACCAGCCAGGCCGTGAATGACTGGTTCGACCGGCATGTGGACGCGATCAACGAGCCGAACCGGCCGATTCCCTCAGGCCGCATCCCCGGCCGCATGGGCCTATACATCGCCATCTTCTGGAGCTTCGCCTCACTGCTGGTCGGCGCCACGCTTGGCGCCTGGGGCTTTGCGGCCACGGTCGTGGCGCTGATTCTCGCCTGGGCCTATTCGGCGCCGCCGCTGCGACTCAAGCTGAATGGCTGGTGGGGCAACCTCGCCTGCGGCCTCAGCTACGAAGCGCTGCCCTGGATCACCGCCGCGGCCGTCATCTCCGGCGGCGCGCCCGCCCTGCCCGTCATGGTCATGGCGCTGCTCTACGGCCTCGGCGCGCATGGCATCATGACGCTGAACGACTTCAAATCCATCGAGGGCGACACGCGCACCGGCGTGCGCAGCCTGCCGGTCCAGCTCGGCGCTGAGCGCGCGGCGGTGGTCGCCTGCTGGATGATGGCGATCCCGCAGGTGGCGGTGATCGGGCTGCTGCTGGCCTGGGATGCGCCGATTCATGCGCTCGTGGTGGTGGCCCTCCTCGCCGGCCAGGCGGCCGCGATGGTGAAGATGCTGCGCGACCCGAGGAAGCTCGCCCCCTGGTACAACGCGACCGGCATCGGGATGTATGTGCTGGGCATGCTGGCCACCGCCTTCGCGCTGCGGGGGATGGCATGATGAATTCCGGCGCCGCCAATTCACGCCTCCGGGCTGAAGCCCTCCAGCGATCGGAGGCGGGCCTCTCCTGGAGCAGCATTGTCCGGCTTGGGCTGGTGCAGACGGCACTGGGCGCCATCATCGTGCTGACGACCTCCACGCTGAACCGTGTGATGGTGGTGGAATATGCGCTGCCGGCGATGCTGCCCGGCATTCTCGTCGCCATCCATCATGCGGTGCAGATGCTGCGCCCACGCCTCGGCTACGGCAGCGACATGGGCGCGCGGCGCACGCCCTGGATCATCGGCGGCATGGCGGTGCTGGCCCTGGGCGGCGTGACCGCGGCGGCCGCCGTGGCGCTAATGAGCGTCTCGCTCGGCTGGGGCGTGGCACTCGCCACACTCGGCTTCTTCCTGGTGGGGCTGGGCGTGGGTGCTGCCGGCACCTCCCTGCTCGCGATGCTCGCCTCGATGGTGGAGCCGGAGCGCCGTGCGCCAGCCGCCACCATCCTCTGGGTGATGATGATCATGGGCTTCGCGGTCACGGCGGGCGTGGCCGGCAAGCTGCTCGATCCCTTTTCGCCGCTGCGCCTTGTCGCCGTGACGGGCGCTGTTTCGCTCGTCGCGTTCCTGCTGGCCTGTGTCGCGCTGATTGGCATCGAGCGCGGCGCGCGCGCGCCGGTCGCGGCCGAGGGCGAGCGGCCGGCCTTCTCCGTCGTGCTGCGCGAAGTCTGGCAGGATCCGGCGGCGCGGCGCTTCACCATCTTCGTCTTCATCTCCATGCTCGCCTACAGCGCGGCCGATCTGGTGCTGGAGCCCTTCGCGGGCGAGGTCTTCGGCCGCTCCATCGGGCAATCCACGGCGCTGGCCGGCCTGCAGAATGGCGGCACGCTGGGCGGCATGGTGATCATGGCGATCTTCGGCTCCGGCCTGTTCGGCCGGCGCCTGGCCTCGCTCCGTGGCTGGACGGTCTGGGGGTGCATCGCCTCGGCGGCGGCGTTGGTGGCGCTTGCCATCGCGCCGCGGCTGGTCGCGCATGTGCCGCTGGAGGCGCTGTATGTCGCGCTCGGGCTGGCCAATGGGTCCTTCGCGGCCGCGGCCATTGCCTCGATGATGCAGCTCGCCGGCTCGGCGCGCACCGGCACGCGCATGGGCCTTTGGGGTGCGGCGCAGGCCATTGCCTTCGCGCTCGGCGGCTTCGGCGGCACGGTGGTCTGCGACGTCGCGCGCTGGATGCTCGGCGATCCCGCGCAGGCCTATGCGGCCGTGTTCTTCGGCGAAGCCGCGCTGTTCGTTCTCTCGGCGTTAATCGCCACCCGGCTGGCCGTCCCCCGGCTCGCCCAATTCCGCATGACCCCGATGAAGGAGGCCATTTCGTGAACCAAGACACATATGATGTGCTGGTCGTAGGCGGCGGCCCCTCGGGTGCTACGGCGGCGCATGACCTCGCCCGCGCCGGCAAGCGCGTGGCCATGCTCGACCGCGCGGGGCGCATCAAGCCCTGCGGCGGCGCCATTCCGCCCCGCGCCATCCGTGACTTCGCCATCCCCGACCACCTGATCGTGGCGAAGATCAACAACGCGCAGATCGTCTCGCCCAAGCGGCGCCGCGTGGACATGCCCGTCGAGAATGGCGGCTATGTCGGCATGGTGGACCGCTGCGAGTTCGACGAGTGGCTGCGCGAACGCGCGGCCAATGCCGGCGCCGAGTGGATCCGCGGCACCTCGCGCGACCTGGAGCGCGATGCCGACGGCACCGCCGTCATCACCTACGAGCCGAAAGGCGGCCATGGGCTGGAGCGCATCCGCGCCAAGATGGTGATCATCGCGAACGGCGCCCGCAGCGACCTCGCCATGCAGGCCATTCCCGGCCAGGGCCATCCGAAATGCGTCTTCGCCTATCACGAGATCGTGAAGGCCCCGGAGAGCGGCTTCGACGCCCAGCGCTGCGACGTCATCTATGACGGGCGCACCTCGCCGGATTTCTACGCCTGGATCTTTCCGCATGGGGACACCGCCAGCATCGGCACGGGCAGCGCCAGGAAGGGGTTTTCCCTGCGCGGAGCGACCGCGATGGTCCGTGAAGAGAACGGCCTGGCTGATGTCGAGACCATCCGGCGCGAGGGCGCGCCCATCCCGATGAAGCCCTTGAAGAAGTGGGACAACGGCCGAGATGTCGTCCTCGCGGGGGATAGTGCGGGCGTGGTGGCCCCGGCCTCCGGCGAGGGGATCTACTACGCCATGCTGGGCGGGCGGCTCGCGGCCGAGGCCGTGCAGATGGCGCTCGCCACCAATGACGCCATGGCCCTCAAGAGCGCACGCAAGCGGTTCATGAAGGATCACGGCAAGGTCTTCATGGTCCTCGGGATCATGCAGTTTTTTTGGTACCGCAATGACTGGGTGCGGGAGCGTTTCGTGAAGATGTGCATGGACAAGGATGTCCAGCGCCTGACGTGGGAATCCTACATGAACAAGGAATTGGTCCGGAAGGACCCGATGGCCCACGTGAAGATCTTCTTCAAGGACATGGCCCACCTGCTTGGATTGGCGCGCGCATAATGGATCTCGCAAACCCCCACCACGTCCGGGCTCGCGCCAAGCGCCATCACGGCCCGACGCTGCCCATGAAGGTCGGTACCCGCGGCTCGCCGCTGGCGCTCTACCAGACGCGTCACTTCCTCGACCTGATCCGCGCCGTCTGCCCCCTCCTGCGTGAGGTCGAGGCCTTCGAGGAGCATGAGATCAGCACGGCAGGTGACCGCGTGCAGGATCGCCGCCTGGCGGAGATCGGCGGCAAGGGCCTCTTCGCCAAGGAGATCCATGAGGCGCTGCTGGATGGAAGGGTGGATTTCGCCGTCCACTCCCTGAAGGACCTCGAGACCGAGCTGCCGCCCGGCGTCGTCCTGGCCTGCACCCTCCGGCGCGAGGACCCGCGTGATGCGATCGTCCTGGGCGATGCCTGCCATCGCCAGGCCTTCCGCGACCCGCGTGGCTTCACCAGCGCCGCGCATCACGACAATCCGGACCCCTTCGCCGCCCTTCCCAAGGGGGCCCTGGTCGGCACCGCTTCGGTCCGCCGCCAGGCGCAGCTGCTCCATGCGCGGCCCGATCTGCGCTGCGAGGTCATCCGCGGCAATGTGCAGACCCGCCTCTCCCGCGTCGCGACCGGGGAGTTCGACGCCTCGCTGCTGGCCCTGGCCGGCCTCAAGCGCCTCGAGCTCGAGCACCATGCGGGCGTCATCATCAGCCCGGATGACATGGTGCCGGCCGCCTGCCAGGGCATTATCGGCGTCACCGTCCGGGCCGATGACGTGGAGCTGCATGAGCTGCTCTCGGCCATCTGCGACCCCTGCTCGCGCCCCGTCAGCCTTTGCGAGCGCGCCTTCCTGGGGGCGCTCGACGGCTCGTGCCGGACGCCGATCGGCGGGCATGCGACCCTGCTGGATGACGGGCAGATCCGCCTCACCGGCCTGATCGCGCGCGCCGATGGCAGCTTCATCCTGCGCCGCACCCTGACCGGGGACGCGACGGATGCCGAGGGCCTCGGCCGGGCGCTCGGCGAGGAAATGCTGGTGGATTCCCCGGCTGACGTCTTCGCCTGAGGCGTGCCAGACTGAACGCGTGACCCAGCGCGTCCTGATCATCGGGGCCGGCATCGCCGGCCTCACCGCCGCCGCCATGCTCGCCGCCCGCGGGCATGACGTGACCGTCCTCGAACGCCAGGCCGCCCCGGGCGGCAAGATGCGCCACCTGGCCATCGGCGAGGCGCGGATTGATGGCGGCCCCACCGTCTTCACCATGCGCTGGGTCTTCGACGAGATCTTCGCCGCCTGCGGCACCAGCCTGGCCGAGCACCTCACGCTCCAGCCCGTGGAGGTGCTGGCGCGCCACGCCTGGGATGGGCGGCCCGACCGGCTCGACCTGTTCGCCGATATCCAGCGCTCGGCCGAGGCGATCGGCGCCTTCGCCGGCCCGGCCGAGGCGCGGGGCTACCTCGCCTTCGTGGCGCGGGCCAAGAAGACCTTCGCCGCACTCGATGCGCCCTTCATCCGTGCCTCCCGCCCCTCGCCCATGGGGCTCGTCAGCCGGGCGGGAATTGGCGGGATGGGGCGGCTCCTGGCGACGTCCCCCTTCACGACGCTCTGGAACGCGCTGGGCGAGCATTTCCAGGATGCACGGCTGCGGCAGCTCTTCGGCCGCTACGCCACTTATGTCGGCTCCTCGCCCTTCCTGGCGCCCGCCACGCTCATGCTCATCGCCCATGTCGAGCAGGAGGGCGTATGGCTGGTGGAGGGCGGCATGCACCGCGTGGCCCGCGCCTTCGAGGCGTTGGCGACCGCGAAGGGCGCGCGCTTCCGCTACGAAGCGGATGTGGCCGAGATCCTGGTGCGCGGCGGCCGTGCCGCCGGGGTGCGCCTCGCGGATGGCGAGGTGCTGGAGGCCCGGACCATCATCTCCAATGGCGATGTGGCGGCGATTTCGGCCGGCCGCTTCGGACAGGCGGCGACGGGGGCCGTGGCGCCTGTGCCCCGCGCGCGGCGCTCCCTCTCGGCGGTGACCTGGGCCATGCATGCGCGGACCGACGGCTTTCCGCTGGTGCGGCACAATGTGTTCTTTTCCGGCGATTATGCGCGCGAGTTCGACGAGTTGACCCAGCAGGGCCGCCTGCCCTCGACGCCCACCGTCTATGTCTGCGCCCAGGATCGCGGCGACGACGACACGGCACCGGACGGGCCGGAGCGGCTGCTGTGCCTGATCAACGCGCCCGCGCGCGGCGATTACCGCCCCCTGCCCGACTCCGCGCTGGCGGAGGCCGAATCGGCCAGCTTCGCGCTGCTCGCCCGGTGCGGCCTTTCGGTTGAACGCGACGCGGCGCGCGAAATCGTGACGACACCGACCGGCTTCGACGCGCTGTTTCCCGCCACGGGCGGCGCCCTCTACGGCCAGGCGGTGCATGGCTGGTCCGCGACCTTCGCGAGACCGGGCACGCAGACGAAGCTGCCCGGGCTTTATGTGGCGAGCGGCAGTGCCCATCCGGGCGCAGGCGTGCCGATGGCCGCACTTTCGGGCCGGCTTGCGGCGCTTCGGGTTCTGGAGGGGCGCTGAGGGGCACCCAGGCCGGGAAATGGTGCTGTTGGAGAGGATTGAACTCTCGACCTCTCCCTTACCAAGGGAGTGCTCTACCACTGAGCTACAACAGCAGACTGAGGCGGTTCCTACAGATCGGTCTTTGGGTTGGCAACCCCATCGCAGACGCGCCGGAATCATGAAAGAGGCTCGAAAAGGGTCCTCACGCCGGCTGTCCCGTGGCCAAGAGCGTCGCAGCGGCCAGCGGGGCCGAACGTGCCGCCAGGCGCGGGCCGAGGCGTGCGCCGGTAGGGAAACCCTCCCAGCTGCCGAGCTTCGCGTGGCGGCATGCGGCGGATCGAGCGGTCCACCCATCGTCATGTCGTCGCAAATAAGCGGTTCCATCCTCTTTATTGCGCAATCCTAAATTATGAACGTAATCTGAACGCAGTGATCTTGGGGAGAGACACGCGTGACAACAGTGATCCAGGCATCCACCTTTCTGGACGCTTACGCCTATCAACTCGCGACGCCGGCCCAGATCGCGACATTGGCGAACCCTCTCTCCACGATCGCCCAGCAGAATGCTGTGCTTGAGGCCATGACCGGCTTCGCCCCTGTCGCGGCCGGCGGCGCCGACAGGGTGACCGTCGCGCTCACGCTCGACCGCGCGAACGACCCGACCGCGCTGCTCAGCGGCTCGTGGGCGAGCCGCGCCGCCGCCCTGGCCGACGAGACGGCGACCTTCAACACTTATGGCGCGAACGCCGCCGACTTCACCGCCACCCGCACCGCCATCAACACGCTGCTGGGCGCGGGCGTCCACATCACGGCCGCCTCGGTGGTCTCGGACGCCCACACCCGCACCTTCTGGCTCGAGCTCGACGCTGCGCAGTTCCAGACGCTCTTCGGCCGTGACCTGCTGAAGATCGACGCCGCGGGCAACTTCGGCTGGCGGGGCAATCTGAACCTGCCGGACGACATCGCGGCCCATCTGCGCGGCATCTGGGTGGACCAGCAGCCCACCATCAAGGACCGGCCCAACGTTACCAGCGGGGTTGACCTGCCGCTTGGCCCGCTCGGCGTGGGCAACACCTCCGCCGAGCACACGCCGACGGAAGTCCCGGCGCTGGCGGTGCATTACGACTTCCCGCTGCCGAATACGATCGAGACGAACAGCATCGCCCTCGTCGAGAACACCTTCGAGCGCGAGGCCGACCTGCGCAATGCGCTGAACGCCTACCGCGCCAGCCTGGGCTTCGCCCCCTTTTCGCCCACCGAGTTCCAGGTGGTGCGGGGCGCTACGGTCGGCGCCGTGACGGGGGAGCTGGCGCTCGACGTCTCGATCCTGGCGGCCGCGGCACCCAACAGCAGCCAGTTGCTCTACACCGGGCTCTCGGCCAATCGCACCGCCTTCATCGGCTACCAGCAGGCCTTCTTCGACGCGGTGAACAACCCGGGGACCCTCTCCTCCTCGCTCGCGATCTTCGGGCAATCCTCGCCCAACTCGCCCTTTCAGCGCGCCTGGCAGGACCTTCTCGTGGATGGGGCGCTCAGCCGCGTCTCAGTGCATGTCGCGGCGGGCGATTCGGGCTCCTCCGCCGGCCAGGCCTTCGGCGAGCCGCTCACGCGGCAATCGCTCTCCTCGGCCATGGCGCTGATCGTCTCGGGCACTTCCATCACGACACGCAGCAGCGCGGCACAGGACGAGACGCTCGATCCCGCCGGCTCCACCGCCGGCCTGCTCGACCTCGCCCTCGGGAATGACCGGACGACGCTCTACGGCCTGCTGCATTCCGGCCTGAAGGTGCTGCCCTCCACCCTGCCGACGGCCAGCACGGCGAGCGTGGAGAATCCCGCCAGCGTGATCCCGGGCCTGTTCGAGACGGTGTGGAACGCCTTCTCGGTGCGCATGGTCGGCGGGGAGAAGCATGTCGGCCTCGGCAGCCATGACGCGGCGACGGGCGGCGTGGATCCCGCGCAGGCGGTCCCCTCCTACCAGGCGGATTTCGGCCTGAACCCGACCAGCACCGGTCCCAATCCGGTGTCGGGCCGCGGCACGCCCGACGTCTCAGCCCTCGCCGGCGGCAATGCCGGCTATTCCGTGCTGAACCACCGGCGCGTGACGGATGGGACCGAGCCGCTGCTCGTCAGCACCGGCGGAACCAGCGCAGCGACACCGCTCTGGGCCTCGCTCACGGCACAGATCGACGCGATCTTCGTGGACCAGGGGCTGCCGCGCCTCGGCTTCTACAATGACCTGCTCTATGGCGCGGCGGCGGTGCGCAGCGGCGCCTTCAACGACATCACGCTCGGCAACAACACCACGACCTTCTTCCGCTCCGCCACACCCACCGGCTATGTGGATCCCGGCAGCGGCCACATCGTGCCGACCGGCTTCGGCTATGCCGCGGCGCCGGGCTACGATCTCGCCTCCGGCCTCGGCACGCCCAATGGCACGCTGCTGGCCCGTGCGCTGTCACAGATCGCGCATGCGCAGGTCTCCGACGACACGCCCGACCTGTTGACGGGCATGGGCACCGCCTCGGGCACCAGCGGCGTGACGCAGACGGTTCTGCTCCAAAGCCAGCTCGACGCCGGCGCAGCACTGATCACCGCCGGGCTGAACCTCACCGCCGCCGCACCGCAAAGCCTGGCCTGGACCGCGGCGATGGCGCAGAAGGCGCTCGAGGCCGACATGTCAGCCGAGCTGATCGGGCTGTTCGACGGCCAGGCCCAGGGCAGCCTCGCGAGCCTCTCGCTGAGCGCCGGGCAGGTCGTCTCGCTGCAGGCCAATGGCAGCACACTCAACCTGTTCCAGCAGGACTACACAAGCCCGAATGGCTTCGTGCAATTCGGCGATGCCGGTGCCATGGTGACCATGGCCCGGCCCGTCGCCGTCGCCGAGACGGCGATGGGCGCGAACGACGTGGAGGCCGTCGTGCGCCTCAGGCAGATGGGCATGGACGCCACCAGCCTCACCATCTACCGCGTGGACGACCTCACGGGTGCGATCGGCGGGCTGCGGCCGGGCGATGCGGGATATGCCACAGCCGCCGCAAGCCGGGCCTATGAGGTCGTGGGCGGCGGGACGAGCATCGCGGGGCCGGGCTTCGGCCATTACGGCTCGGCCCTCATCAAGGGCGTGGATGATGGCGACTTCCTGGCCATGGTCATGACCAACGTGTCCAAGGGCACGCAGCTCTGGGGCTTTTCCGCGGCGAATCCCCGGGTGGATGGCGTGGCGCCTGAGCAGGTTTGGAATTACGGCCTCAACACCTGGGGCTTCGAGGACGGGCTGGGCGGCGCCGACCGCGACTACAATGACCTGATCGTGCAGCTCGACTTCACCAGCACTGCCGGAAGCGGCTGGCTCCTCTGACGCGCGGCCGCGACTGGCCCACCGCCGCGTCTCAGCCGAACCCGCGCAGCAGCCGCCCTCCGATGCGGCGGAGCAGCCCGGTGACCGGCCCATGGTCCTGGGGCCCCGCGGGCATGGCCCGCGGCGCGTCCCCTGTGCGATGCCGCAGCCCAAGCTCGTCCTGAAGGGCCAGGACCTGCGCATGGAGTTCGGCCGTCATGCGGCGCTGCTCCCGCAACTCCTGCCAGAGGCTTTGCCGCCGCGCATGCGCCGGCTGCGAAGCCCGCCCCTCCGCACGGCCCGATGTCAGATAATGCAGCAATGGATTGGCCTGGACGCGGGCGATGTCGCTATGGGTCTCAGTGTACCAGTTCGTACTGAATTCGGGCCCGGGGTCGAGCCCGGCCCTGGCGCCGTCGCGCAGGTAATGATCCGCCGGATGCAGGCCGCTGGCCAGTGCTTCCGGGTGGTGCAGCGCATACCAGGCGATGTCGAACAGGTCGGAGCGGGCGATGATCTCAGCCTCGAGGCAGGCGGGGCGGCGGGCGTGCAGCTCGGCCGGTGAGATCATGGGCTCGGGCGCGGGCCGGGGTGCGGCCGGCGATGTCGCGACGGCACGAAGGGCCTCCGCCACCTCCTCCTCCGCGATCTCGCGCACGGGTCCGCGCCGGTTGCGGACCAGGCGGACACTGGGCGCCGCGCTTGCATAGAAGCCGGTATAGGGACGATAGTTTTCGAAGGGCGGCAGCCGGCCGAGCAGGATCACGCCGGGAACACGCAGGGCATTGGCCAAATGGCCAGGTCCGCTGTCCACGCCCAGGAAGACCTGCGCGCGACGGATCACTTCGGCCGAGACCAGCACCGGCAGCCGGTTCACGAGGCTGATGCTGCCCGGCAAGGGGGCGGGCAAGCTCGTGGCATCCCCGGCACCCACCTCCACCACGGCGAGGCCCAGCTCCTTCTGTGCGAGGCGCGCGATGGCGGCCCAACGGTCGTGCGGCCAATCCTTCGCCGCGACCTTGGACACGCGGTGGATGACACAGAAGTGCGGCGGCAGCCCCAGCGCGTCGGCGGCCGCGGCCTCCGCAGGGCCGGGATGCAACTGGGGCGCAACGGAGAGCCTGGGCAGGCCCGCCCCCTCGGCGAAGGCCTCGAGCAGAGCACCATGGTGGAAATAGGTCCGCGGGTTGATCGCCGGGTTCCCGCTTGCCTTCGCATGGATGAAGCCACACGGCAGGCAAGGCTTCTCCTCGACATGCAGGTCGAAGACCGCGTCATGCGCGCCGGACGCGGCCAGCCGGGCCCAGTCCTGCAGGCAGGTCACGACGAGCGTCCGATCCACATGGGGATTCGAGTCAATCAGCTCGCGGTATGGGGCGGCCACCGCCCAATCGAGCGCACAGCCGGGATGGCGCAGCTTCAGATAGCGCGCGACCGGTTCGCAGGCGACGATGTCACCCAGATGCTCGATGAGGCCCACGAGGATTCTCATGCCCCACCATATCCGCCCGGCGCGGGGGCGCGACAGCCCGGCCTAACAGGGTCATTCCATGCCGCTGGCGCATCCTCTAGGGTTCCGCCCCGACACCACAGGGAGCAACGACCATGACCGTCACCGTGCAGGCCATGCTGGCCGCCGCCAATGCCGCCGTGCCGCGCATCACCGGGGCCGAGGCCATCGCCCTCGCTGACCGGCCGGATGTCCTGATCCTCGACGTGCGCGATGCGGCCGAGGTGAAGACGACCGGCAAGGCGAAGGGTGCGCTCGCCGTCTCGCGCGGGTTGCTGGAATTCCGCGCGGACCCCGAGGCGCCCACGCATGACGCCCAGTTCGACCGCGCCAAGACCATCATCATCCATTGCGCCTCGGGCGGCCGCGCGGCACTCGCCGGGCAGACGCTGAAGGCCATGGGCTACACGGATGTGCGCAACCTTGGCGGCTTCAAGGACTGGGTGGAGGCGGGCGGCGAAGTCGAACCCGGCTGAGGCGCAACCTTGCCGACCCGGGCGGCCGCGTGTAAGCCCTGCCGCCTGAGATCAACCCCAGAGAGATTAGCAGGTCACCGCCCATGGCGAAGATGCAGGCCAACCAGATGCGTGCCGGCATGGTCATCGAGTTCGAAGGCCAGCGCTACACCATCATCAAGCAGAACATCATGATCCCGGGCAAGGGCAACGCGATCATCCAGGTGGACATGCGCAACATCAAGACGGGGTCCAAGAAGGACCAGCGTTGGCGCACCGCCGACGTCGTCGAGCGCCTGACCACCGAGGACAAGGAATTCACCTATTCCTACGCCGATGGGGACAACCTCGTCCTCATGGATCCCGAGACCTACGAGCAGACGCAGGTTCCCGGCTCCATCCTGGGCGACCGCCTGGCCTTCCTGCAGGAAAACATGACCGTGAATGTCCGCCTCATCGAGGGCGACCCGGTGGCGATGGACCTACCCGAGACCGTGACGCTCGAGATCGCCGAGGCCGATCCGGTGGTGAAGGGGCAGACCGCCTCCTCCTCCTACAAGCCGGCGCTGCTCGTGAATGGCGTGAAGACCATGGTGCCGCCCTTCATCACGGCCGGTGAGCGGATCGTGGTGCGCACGGAAGACGCCAGCTACGTTGAGCGGGCGAAGAACTAAGGGGGCTTTGCCCCCTTAACCCCCAGCAGGGAACCAGTTCCCTGCACCCTGATTTATCGGAGATGCAAGAACCTGAGGTTCTTGCCGGGGTCCAGGGGCAGAGCCCCTGGCCTTCCAAAGGAAATCCTATGTCGGGCTCGTCCCCTCGCCTCTCCCCCGCCCTGAACGTCGTCGTCTCCGCCGTCCGCAAGGCCGGCCGGCGCCTGCTGCGTGATTTCGGCGAGGTGGAGCAGCTCCAGGTCTCGATGAAGGGCCCGGGCGATTTCGTCAGCCAGGCCGATCTGCGCGCCGAGCAGACGCTGCGCGAGGACCTGACGAAGGCCCGCCCCGGCTTCGCCTTCCTTATGGAGGAAAGCGGCGCGCACGGCGATGCGGACTGGGAGTGGCGCTGGGTGGTGGACCCGCTGGATGGCACCACCAACTTCCTGCATGGCATCCCCCACTGGGCGATCAGCGTCGGCATCGAGAAGCGCATCTCCGAGGACAAGACGGAGGTGATGGCGGGCGTCGTGTACAACCCCGCCTCGGATGAGCTGTTCTGGGCCGAGAAAGGCATGGGCGCCTTCCTGAACGACAAGCGGCTGCGCGTCTCTGGCCGGCGCGACATGCGCGAGGCGCTCTTCGCGACTGGCATTCCCTTCGCCGCGACACCGCGCAAGGCGGAATTCGCCCATGCGCTGGTGCGGCTGATGCCGCAGGTCTCCGGCATCCGGCGCTTCGGCTCCGCAGCACTCGACCTCGCCTGGACGGCGGCCGGCCGTTACGACGGCTATTGGGAACTCGGCCTGAACAAGTGGGACATCGCGGCTGGCCTCGTGATCCTGCGCGAAGCCGGTGGCATCGTCACCGCGCCCGATGGCGGCGACCCCTACACGGAAGGCCATGTGGTGGCGGGCAACCAGCATCTGCACGGCAAGCTGCGCGATGCGGTGGTCGAGAGCATCGCCGCGGCGGCGCAAGGGGCCGCCAAAGGTCGCGCCGAGGCCGGCTGATGCCCCGCCGGCGGCTCTTCCTGGCGCTGCTTCTCCCGCTGCCCGCCTTCATCCCTCCCGCCCTGGCGCAGCCGCTCGGCACACCCACCACGCCGCAGGTCGCGCTGCCGCCCATGCCGCCGCTGCGCCTGCCGCGCGGCGTGGCGGAACTGCCGCAGGGCGCGTGGCGCGTCACCTTCCCCGCCGAGAGCGACACGCTGGAGCCCGAGCAGCGCGCGGCGCTGGAGCGCCTGGGCGCCGCGCTGCAGGCCAGCACCATCGGCCGCATCCTTCTCAACAGCGAGGCGAGCGGCGGTGAGGACATGTCCACCCACCGGCGCCTTTCGCTGGCTCGGGCGCGGGTGGTGAAGGACGCCCTGGTGGCGGGCGGCCTGACCCAAACGCGGGTGGACATCCGCGCCCTTGGCCGCACCGCCAATGGGCGGGACGCGGTGGATGTGCTGAGCCCGACGGCGGCGCGCTGACGCCCCGATTGAACCCCAAGCGCCGGGCGGCTAAGCCCGCGCCATGAGCCAGACCCGCGCCAATTTCCACACGCCCCGCCACGCGCTGCTGCGCGCCAAGATCACGCGCATCCGCCGGCAGGACACGGACAGCGCCACCTTCCGCCGTGTCCTGGCCGAGATCGGCGCCATCTTGGCCAGCGAGGCCCTGCGTGACCTGCCCGAGACCACCGCCACCATTGACACGCCGGTGAGCCGCATGGACGCGCCGGTGCTGACGCAGATGGAGCCCTGCCTCGTCGCCATCCTGCGCGCGGGGCTCGGCCTGCTGGACGGGGCGCGCATGGTGCTGCCGGATGCGCCGGTCGGCCATCTCGGCCTCGTGCGCGATGAGCAGACGCTGCTGCCCAGCGAATATGTGGTGCGCCTGCCGAAGGACCTCGCGCGCCGCGGGGCGCTGGTGCTGGACCCGATGCTCGCCACCGGCGGCTCCGCCATCCAGGCCATCCATCGGGTGAAGCAGGCGGGGGCGAAGACCGTGCGCTTCGCCTGTGTGGTGGCCGCGCCCGAGGGTGTCGCCGCACTCCAGGCGGCGCATCCGGATGTGGCGATCCTCGCCGGCGCGCTGGATGAGCGGCTGAACGAGCATGGGTATATCGTGCCGGGGCTCGGCGATGCGGGCGACCGCTGCTTCGGGACCGATTAGAAGCAAGGGCCTCCGCGGCTGGGGCCATTGGCCCCAGACCCCAGCTAGTAAGGCACCTTGTCGGGCTTGGCCTCCCACAAGCGAAAGGCCTCCAGCGCTTCCGACGCCAACAGGCGGCGGATTGGCAAAGCGCGCGTCTCCAAAGGCCGCGCAACCTCCGCGTAGATCGCGGCATCGTCGAAGCCGATCGCCGCCGCATCCACGCGGTCATTGCCGTAGATGATCTCACCGATCCGCGCCCACCAGGTGGCGGAGAGGCACATCGGGCAGGGCTCGCAGCTCGTGTAGAGGACGGCGCCGGTCAGGTCATGCGTGCCGAGCGCGGCACAGGCGGCGCGGATCGCCACCACCTCGGCATGCAGCGTCGGATCGCGGCCGGGGACGACGTTGTTGCGACCCTCGCCGATGATGACGCCATCCTTGGCCACCACGGCGCCGAAGGGGCCGCCGCCCTCGGCCACGCCCTCACAGGCCAGCGCGAAAGCCCGGCGTAGGAACTTCTCTTCCATGCGATCCCCTGCTGCCGGTAAACTCTGGGGATGACCTTGCCAGTGCTGTCCATCCTCGATCAATCCACCATCGTCTCCGGCCGCGGCCCGGCGGAGGCGATCCAGGAGAGCCTCGCCATCGCGCAGCTGGCCGACCGGCTCGGCTATGCCCGCTACTGGCTGGCCGAGCACCACAACAGCCAGAGCCACGCGGGCTCGGCGCCGGAGATCCTGATCAGCGCCATCGCCGCCACGACCAAGCGGATTCGCGTGGGCAGCGCGGGCGTGATGCTGCCGCATTACGCCGCGCTGAAGGTGGCCGAGCAGTTCCGCGCGCTGGAAGCCATCGCGCCGGGTCGGATTGACCTCGGCCTCGGCCGCGCGCCCGGTAGTGACGGGCGCACCGCCTACGCACTGAACCCGAACGCCGCCAGTGCGGCCGACCACTTCCCCGCGCAGCTCCGGGACCTGCTGGGCTGGCTGGGCGATGGCCTGCCGGAAAACCATCCCTTCCGTGAGGTGCGCGCCAGCCCCGAGGTCAGCACGGCGCCCGAGGTCTGGGTGCTGGGCTCCAGCGATTACGGCGCGCAGGTCGCGGCCTTCTTCGGCCTGCCCTATTGCTACGCCCACTTCATCACCGATGGCCGGGGTGCCGCCGAGGCACTGCACATGTACCGCGAAGGCTATCGCGAGATGCGCGGCCAGCCCGCCCATGCCGCCATCGCCGTCTATGCGCTGGCGGCCGACACGGTCGAGGAAGCGGAGCGACTTTTCGCCCCCCGCGCCCTCTGGCGCCTGCATCGCGACCGCGGGAGCTTCCCGCCCTTCCCCACCGCCGATGAAGCGGCGAGCCACCCCTATTCCGAGTCGGAGCGTGTGCGCATCGCGCGCATGCGTGAGAACGCGATCATCGGCACGGGCGCCCAAGTACGGGACCGGCTGGCCGCTCTCACCGCCGAACTGGGCGTGCAGGAGGTCGCGATCCTGACGCCCTGCCACGATGCCGGGGCCCGCGCCCGCAGCGTGACCTTGCTGGCCGAGGCCTTCGGGCTTTCCTGCGCCATGCCGCTCGCCGCCGAATAGCGGGCCGGGTTGACGCTGCCGCCCTGCGGGTGGACCGTCGCGCCGTAACGATCAGGTTCCTTGCGACTCCCCATGGCTGCCCCGACCAGCGCGCCCAGCGCCGCCCAATCCTTTCCCGACCGGATGCGCAGCTTGGCCCCGGGCCTGGGTGTCTGCCTGGCCATCGCGGCCGTCGCCATCATCATCCGCAACATGACCGGCATCGCCGCACTCAACCCGGTGGTGGTGGCGCTGGTGCTGGGCGTGGGCCTCGGCGCCGTGATCGGGCGGCCCGGGGCACTCAAGCCCGGCATCAGCTATGCGGTGCGGCCGGTCCTGCGCGCGGCCATCGTGCTGCTGGGCTTCCAGGTGACACTCGGCATGCTGGCCTCGCTCGGCCTCGGCGCGCTGGTGCTGGCCTTGCTGGTGGTGGGGCTGACCCTGCCCTTCACCATCTGGCTCGGCCGCGTGATGGGTGTGGACCCGAAGCTCTCCCTGCTGATCGGCACCGGCACCGCGATCTGCGGGGCATCGGCCATCGTCGCCGCCAACCAGGTGGCGCGGGGCAAGGATGAGGATGTGACCTATGCGCTCGCCGTCATCACGCTCTGCGGGACGGTCGCGCTGATCACCTTCCCCTACCTTGGGGACCTCATGGGCATGTCGGCCAACACCTACGGGCTCTGGGCCGGCGCCGCGATCCATGAGGTGGTGCAGGCCGTGGGGGCCGCCGCCGCGGGCGGGCCGGAGGCGGCGCAGACCGGCACGGTGATGAAGCTCGCCCGCGTATTCCTGCTGGCGCCGGCCGTGGTGGCGCTGGGCTGGTGGGTCGCGCGCAGCCACCTGGCGGAGGGCGGGCACGCCAAGGCGCCCGTGCCCTGGTTCGCCTTCGGCTTCCTGGCGCTGGTGGTGATCGGCAGCACGGGCCTCGTGCCGAAATTCGTGGTGGATGCCTCGCGCTTCGTGGTGCCCATCATGCTGGCGGCCTCGGTCGCGGCGCTGGGCCTGCAGACCGACCTCCGCGCGCTGCATGCGCGGGGGGCTGCGCCGCTGCTGCTGGGCGTGGCCAGCACGCTCTTCATCACGCTGCTCGCCCTCATCGGCGTCGCGGTGATCTAGGTCACTTCAGCGGCTCGGGCGTTCCGGGTTCCAGATAGCCCTGTACATAGAGCAGGTGCGTCAGCGTGATCGCGACCGCCACCAAGGGCGTCGCCAGCGCGAGCCCGAGCAGGCCCGAGACGCCCGCCATCAGCAATTGCGCCGCCAGGATCAACGCCGGCGGCAGCGCGATGCTGCGGCTCTGGATCAGCGGCGTGGTCACATTGCCCTCGATCACCTGCACCAGGATGTAGAGGGCCACGACATAGGCGGCGAGGATGGGGCTCTCGGCGAGCGCCAGCAGCACGGCGGGTGCGGCCGCCAGGATGGGGCCGAGATTGGGAATGAAGCTCAGCAGCGCCACGATCACGCCCAGCACGACGGCCAGCTTCACGCCCAGCAGCCAGAGCCCGATCGTGGTCAGCACGCCGATCACGGTCATGGCAAGAAGCTGCGCCACCAGCCAGCCGCGCAGCGTCTCCGTCACCTCATCCAGCACGCGCCCGGCGCGGTGCCGGTCCTCGGGGGCGAGGAGCAGGACGAAGCCCGCCCGGTAGGTTGCGGGCTCGGCCGCGAGGAAGATGGCGATCACGCCGATGATGGCGAGGTCCACCATGGCGCCGAAGCCCGAGGCGAGGACGGAGGTGGCCCGCCCCGCGAGCGCCCCGCCCGAGCCGGTGCTGACCACGGATTCCGGCGAGAACTGCTCCAGCAACCCGGGCCCCCAGCTCTGCGCGGCGATGCGCGCGCGGAGCGCGTCGAGCGCCAACGGTAATTGCTGCCAGAGCTGCACCACCTGCTCGGCCAGGACGGGTGCGGCCACCAGCACCAGCAGCGCGAAGCCGGCCACGAGGGCAAGGACGAAGCCGGCGAGCGCATAGCCACGGCCGATCCCCGTCCAGCGCGCCAGGGCGTCGCTGCCGCCATGCAGCAGGATCGCCAGCAGGATGGAGGCGAAGAGGATCAGTCCCACATCCACGGCGTAGATCGCGATGAGAAGGAAGGACGCCGCCAGGACAAGGCCAGCGACGATCCTGCGGGTGACGGCCGAGTTCAAGCTCATGCGCGCCCAACGCCCGCGAAGGCGTCAGCGTTGCACAGGTGCGCCTTTCAGCAGCGGATGGCGTCAAACCGGCTCGAGGGCGCGACGAATTCCTCCTGCGCGGCCACCGTCAGCAACTCGCGCGAGCCCGCTTCCGCCGTGCGCCGCAGCACGCCGAAGACCGAGGATGCGGCGGCCGACAGCGCCGCGCCCGCATCGCCCGTGCGGAGCCGGTGCAACAGGAACAGCGCGGCGATGGCATCGCCCGCGCCGTTGACGCTGAGCGGCAGCAGCGGCGTCGTCACCCGCCAGAAGCGCCCGCCCTCGGCCGCCAGCATGCCGATCGTACCCTCCGGCATGTCGGGCAGGTCGAGGCTCGTCAGCAGCACGCAGCGCGGGCCCATGGCCTGGAGGCCCGCCACCGCCGCCTCAGCCGAGGCGAGGTCGGTGATCGTCATCCCCGTCAGCCATTCCAGCTCGAAGCGGTTGGGGGTGGCGATGTCGGCCATGGGGATCGCGCGGTCGCGGAAGAATTCGGGAATGCCGGGGCGCACGTAGATGCCCCGCCCGTCATCGCCCAGCACCGGGTCGCAGCACCAGAGCGCGGCGGGGTTCGCGGCCTTCACCTGGCCCACGGCATCGAGGATCGCCTCGCCGATCGCGGCATCGCCCATGTAGCCCGTCAGCACCGCGTCGCAGGCCGGCAGCACGCCGCGCTCGGCGATGCCCTGCACGCAGTCGCGGATCAGTTCCGCGCCGAAGACCTGGCCGCGCCAGGCGCCATAGCCGGTGTGATTGCTGAACTGCACCGTGTTGATGGCCCAGACCTCGGCGCCGAGGCGCTGGAGGGGAAACATCGCGGAGGCATTGCCGACATGGCCAAAGGCCACCCAGGACTGGATCGAGAGGATGTTCATCGCCCCTGAGGGATAGCCCCTCCCGGCGGCCTTGCAAGCCGGGCACGGCGAATGCCACGCTGCCCCTCCCTGAAGGAGGCCCGACCATGCTGCGCTTCGTCCTTGCCGCCCTGCTGCTCCCCGGCATAGCCATCGCCCAATCCTGGCCCGAGCGGCCGGTCCGCATCATCGTCCCCTTCCCGCCCGGCGGCGGCACGGAGGCCGTGGCCCGGCTGGTGGCCACGCATTACCAGGAGGTGTTCGGCCAGCCCTTCGTGGTCGAGAGCCGCTCCGGCGCCTCGGGCATGCTGGGCACGGAGCTGGCGGCGCGCGCGGCACCCGATGGCTACACCCTCTCAATGACGGCGAGCGGCCCGCTCTCCATCCTGCCGCAGATGCTCCAGGCGGGGTATGACCCGATCCGCAGCTTCGAGCATGTGCTGCTCCCCTCGGTCACGCCGCTGATGATGGTGGTGCCGACCAACCGCCCGCCCAACACCATGCAGGAATTCGTGGCCTGGGCGGGGACGCGGCGCGGGCAGATCAACTACTGCTCGATCGGCGTCGCCTCGCCCTCGCATCTCTCGGGCGAGATGTTCGCGCGCGCGATGAGCGTCGAGATGACGCATATCCCGCACCGCGGCTCGGGCCCCGCGCTGGTGGACACCATCGCCGGGCATTGCGACGTGCTGTTCGACAGCTCCTCCTCCTCAGGGCCCCATATCCGGGGGGGGCGGCTGAAGGCCCTGGCGATCACGACGCCGACCCGCCACCCCTCCTGGCCCGACCTGCCGACCATGGCCGAGCAGGGGGCCACGGGCTACGCCTCGCAGACCTGGTCCGGGCTGGTGGCCCCCGCCGGCACGCCGCCCGCCATCATCACCCGCCTGAACGCCGAGGGCCGACGCTTCGCGCTGAGCCCGCGTGAGCGGGAGCGGATCGTTACGCAGGGCGGCGTGGTGACCGACATGTCGCCGCAGCAGTTCCGCGAATTCCTCCAGGCCGAGATCGCCGCCTGGGGCCAGGTGATCCGCGCGGGCAACATCCGCGTCGAATGAACCTGGATGATGAGCTGTTCCTCGCCTCGCGCATCGCGCTGGCGGGGCTGTGCTTCTACGCGGCCGTCATCGGCTGGCGCATGGGGATGGGATATGTCCTCCGGCCGGACCGCCGCTTCCGCGGGCTGGCCGGTGCGGCGCTCATGGTGCTGGTCGGCCTTCTGCATCTCGGCAGCGGGCTGGATGAGGGCGTCCGCAAGGCCGGCATCCAGGTCGAGCTGATCAGCTGGGTCTGGCTCGGGGTGGATTTCCTGGTGCCCCTCTTCTTCCTGCGCATGGCCCACGCCTTCGCCGCGCGGGACCGGCTGGAGGCGGCGCTGGCCGAGGCCGCCGCGCATGACCCGCTGACCGGCCTGCCCAACCGCATGGGCTTCGCCCGCCTAGCCGAGGCCGCCCTCGCCCGTGCCACTAGGCAAGGCCAGCCCAGCGTGGCGGTGATGCTGGATGTGGATCACTTCAAGGCGGTGAATGACGGCTGGGGCCATGCCGCGGGCGATGTGGTGCTGAAGGGTGTCGCCCACACCGCCAAATCCGCCATCCGGATCGAGGACGCGCTGGGCCGCGTGGGCGGCGAGGAATTCGCCCTTGTGCTGCCCGGCCTCACGCCGGAGGAGGCGCTGCCGCTGGTGGACCGCCTGCGCGAGGCGATCGCCACCAGCGTCCCGCATCCGGGCGCGCCGGAGCGGGTCTTGACGCTCTCGGCCGGGATCGCTGCGATCGAAAGCTCCGACGTGCTGGCCCTGGAACGCGGCTTCCAGGCGGCGGACCAGGCGCTCTATGCGGCGAAGGCGGGCGGGCGGAACCAGGCGCGCATCGCGGGCTGAATCAGGGCGCCTCGCCCGCGGCGATGCGCGCCTCGATCTCCGTGACAGCGCGCGGCAGGTCGGCGATGGAATCCACGACGAGATGTGCGCCCGCCGCCGTCAGTTCCGCCGTGGCGCGTGCGCGCATCTCGGCCTTCTGCGCGGCGCTTGCCACTGCCATCTCCGCCTCCGACAGCCCGGCGATATTGCCCGAAAGCGCGAAGCCCACGGCCCAGCAGCCAGCATTGCGGGCTTCGCCGAGGCCGGGCGGCGTGTCGTCGCACTTGATGACGGTGCTGGCGGGCCAGATTCCCATCTTCGCCATGGCGTACCACATCTGCAAAGGCGCCGGCCGGCCGGCCGCGAGGTCACCCGCGCAGACCATCACCTCGGGGCGAAAGCCCTGGGCCGCGGCGAGCGGCGCCAGTTCCTCCATGATGGGCCGCGTATAGCCGGTGGTGGACCCGATGCGGATCCCCCGCCCCGCGCACCAGTCCAGCGCCGCGCGAGCGCCGGCGATCAGCGTCGAATGCTCGGGCGTCTTCACGGCGGCGACGTTCAGCGGCTCGAAGACGGCGAAGATCGCCTCCATGTCGGCCTCGTTAAAGTCATGCCCGTGCCTGGCATGCCAGGCCTTGTTCACGGCGGCACCCACCAGGCGGATATGGTCGCGCTTGGCCATGCCCATCGGCCCGCGCGCATCCTCGATGCTGATGGCCACGCCGAAATGGGCAAAGGCCTTCACGAAGGCCGCCATGGGCGCGCGGCTGCCATGGTCGAGCACGGTGCCCGCCCAGTCGAGGATGACGGCCTGGATCATTCGGAAAATTCCATCTGCATGAGGTCGGCGAGAACCTCCTCGGCCAGGCCGAAGGCGGTGGAGGCGCCGGTGCCCGAGGTGACGGAAACCAGCCGCACGCCGGGCATGGGCGCCTCGAAGAAGGCATCCTCAGGCCCCGACGGATAGACGCCGATCCAGCGCTCCGTGACCGGCGGTGGGGCGCCCAGCACGGCCTGGAACTCCTCCAGGATCAGTGCATCCACGGCCTCCGGCTGGAAAGGGTCGGGTGTCGCGGCATAGTGGTGACTGTCCCCCACGACGAGGCTGCCATCGGCTGATTGCACGACGATCAGATGCACGCCGTTGTCGAGCTGCGGCTTCTGCTCCAGCTCCAGCCGCGCGCGCAGCGCGGGCAAGGAGGCCGATGCGTGATAGCCGCGATAGCGATGCAGGCCGAGATCGCTCATCACCGGCGCCGGCAGGCGCCAGCCCGGGTCAGCCAGCCGCAGCATGTGCAGCTTGCAGAGCGTGGTGCCCCGCGCGGCGAAGGCCTCGGGGAAGAGCGAGGCCAGGTCCGTGCCCGGGCAGACGACGATATGCGGCGCGGTGAAGCGGCCCTGCGGCGTGTGGACCGCGCCGGTCTCGACAGCGAGGGCCGCGCATTGCGGAAAGAGGGCCACGCCGTGCCGCTCGGCCAGCCAGGCGCGCAGGCGGGGCAGCGCGTCGCGGCTTTCGACCCGCAGCTCATGCGGCGAATGCAGCGCGCCGAGCAGATCCGCCGAGAGGGGCGCCGGGATCTCCCCCGGGCGCAGGATGCGGCACCCCTCGCCCATCGGGCCGGCCGCGAATTCCTCGATGACGGCCAGCGCCTCGGGCCGGCGCGCGGCCATCAGCAGCCCGCGTTGCAGGACCGGGATGCCGGCCTGGTCCGCAACACCGGCCCAGACCTCCCGCGCGCGGCGGGCGCGGCGCCAGGTGTGGGGCCAGCCCTGGCCGGTGACGGTGACGAAGCCGAAATTACGGATGGAGGCGCCATTGGGCTGCGCGTCGCGGTCCAGCACGGCCACGCAATGGCCGGCGCGGGCGGCGGCGAGCGCATGAGCGAGGCCGACAATGCCGTGGCCGATGACGATCAGGTCGTAGCTGCGTTCCAATTCGGGTCTCCTCTTAAGGGGCTTTGCCCCTCAAACACCCCAGCAAGAACCTCAGGTTCTTGCATCTCCGACAAATGGTGGTGCAGGAGGCTGGCCTCCTGCTGGGGGAGCGGGAGGGGGCAATGCCCCCTCGCCATCACGGCCGCTTCGCGCGCGCCCCGTTCTCTCGCTCCACCGCATGGCCGGCCGCCAGCACCAGCCCATCCTGCCAGGGCTTGCCGACGATCTGCGCGGCCACCGGCAGCCCACCCTCGCCGAAGCCGGTGCAGATGGTCAGCGCCGGCCACCCCAGCAGGTTGAAGGCGATGGTGAAGTTGGGCTTCTCCAGGCTCATCCACTTGGACACGTCCTGGATCTTCGGCGCCTCGCCGGGGGCGGCGGCGGTGAGCAGCAGGTCCACATCGGCGCTGGCGGCGATGCTGCGGGCGATGAGGTCGCGCCGCTGGCGCTGCGCCTGGATGTAGTCCCCGGCCGAGAGCAGGCCGCCCAGTGCCAGGCGCGCGCGCAGGAACTCGCCGTATTTCAGTGGCTGGGTCCGCATCCATTCCTCATGCACCGCCCAGGCCTCGCCCGAGAGCGTGACCCAGCCCGCCGCGTTGAACTCCTGCAGCGAGGGGAGCGTGACATCCACGACGGTGGCACCCAGCCGGCGCAGGATCTCCGCCGTCTCGTTGATGCCCTTGAGCGTGGCGGGGCTGACGGGGTTGTCCACCTCATGCATGTGGCGGATGAGGCCCACGCGCCGGCCGCGCCAATCCTGCGCGAGGTCGAAGCGGGGTGCCGCGCGGTCGGCGCTGCCGGGGTCGCTCGCGTCATGGCCGGCCATGGCTTCGAGGAGAATGGCGCAATCCTCGCTCGTCCAGGCCATGGGGCCGGCATGGTCCAGCGTCTGCGCCAGCGGATAGATGCCGGTGCGCGAGCAGAGGCCGTAGGTCGGCTTGATGCCGGCGATCCCGCAGAGTGCGGCGGGCCCGCGGATGGAACCCCCCGTGTCCGAGCCCGTACCGCCCAGGATGAGGCCGGCCGCGACGGCCGCCCCCGTGCCGCTGCTGGAGCCGGCGGTGAAGCACTCGGTGTCCCAGGGGTTGCGCGCGGGCGGCCAGGGCAGGTCGAAGCTCGGGCCGCCGAAGGCGAATTCATGGGTGGCGAGCTTGCCCATCAGCACCACGCCCGCATCCCGCCACTTGGCGACGGTGACGGCGTCCTGCTCGGGCACATTCTCCAGAAGTTGGGCGGAATGGCAGGTCGTGCGGATGCCGGCCGTCGAATAGATGTCCTTGTGGCCGATCGGGATGCCGTCGAGCTTGCCCTTGAGCGTGCCCGCCATCTGCCGCGCCTCGGCCGCCTTGGCGTCGGCGGCCGCGCGGTCGGGCGTCTCCAGGATGAAGGCATGCAGCGCGCCATTCTGCGCCGCAATGCGCGACTCGCACTCCTTCATGAGTTCGACGGGTGAGAGCTTCTTCGCGGCGATGAGGGCCGAGGCCTCGGCGATGGTGGGGATCATCCTCACTTCTCCGTCGAGAAGGTGAAAGCGGGCTCCGCCGCCAGCTTGGGCGCCGGCTTGCGCAGCATCTCCAGCATGCCGGCGAGCTTGGCATGGGCGTGGCGGAGGTCCTCCACCTCGGCCGCTGGCAGGCTGATGCCGGCCTGCGCCATCAGTGTGGCGAAGTCTTCGGGCGTGAGCGGCTCGGGCATCGGGGTCTCCTGGTTCTGCTGCGCAGCAACATAGCTTGCCATGCTTGCGGGCCATGCGAAGCGGGGGCTAGCCTTCTCCCCAAGAAATAATTTGGGAGGACAGGGCGGCATGAAAGTCGGCGACGCCATCGCGGAAATCATGAGGCGTGAAGGGATCGAGGTGCTCACCGGCTATCCGGTGAATCACATGATCGAGCATTGCGCGGCGATCGACATCCGGCCCGTCATGGTCCGGCAGGAACGCATCGGGCTGCACATGGCGGATGCCATCAGCCGCGTCACTTCGGCCCGCAAGCTCGGCGCCTTCTGCATGCAGCATGGGCCGGGGGCGGAGAACGCCTATGGCGGCGTCGCGCAGTGTTTTGGCGAGAGCGTTCCGGTGTTGGTCCTGCCGATGGGCTATCCGCGCCGCATCGCGCATGTGCCGCCCAACTACAACAGCACCGTGCAGATGAAGGGCATCGCCAAATCCACCGAGGCGATCATGAGCGCCGCCGAGGTGCCCAACATCATGCGCCGCGCCTTCGCGCGGCTGCGCAATGGCCGTGGCGGACCGGTGGTGGTCGAGATTCCGACCGACATGTTCCAGGAGGAGATGCCGGAGAACTGGAGCTACACGCCCGTCCTCACGGTCCGCTCCGCCCCCGACCCCGCCGATGTGAAGCGCGCGGCGGAGATGCTGGTGAATGCGAAGCGCCCGGTGATCTATGCCGGCACCGGCATCCATTGGGCGCAGGCCTGGCCGCAGCTGCGCGAGTTGGCGGAATTGCTGGCCGCCCCGGTGACGACGAGCCTCGGCGGCAAATCCTCCTTCCCGGAAGATCACGCCCTGGCGCTGGGCTCGGGCGGCCTCGCCATGCCTCATCCGGTGCGGAAATTCCTGGACGATGCCGATGTGGTCTTCGGCGTCGGCTGCTCCTTCACCGAGACCAATTTCGGCATCAAGATGCCTGTCGGTCCGAAGTATATCCACGCGACGCTGGACCCCGACCACCTCGACAAGGACATCCGCTGCGACATCGGCCTCCTGGGCGATGCGCAGCTGGTGTTGCAGGCGCTGCTGGATGAGCTGCGCGGCCACATCAAGACGCCGCGCCCGCATGCGCCCGTCCAGGCCGCCATCGAGGCGCTGCGCACCCCCTGGCTCGCCAAATGGGCCGAGAAGCGCGACAGCAACGACGCGCCGCTCAACCCCTATCGCGTGCTGCGCGACCTCTGGCGCACGGTGGACCCGGACCAGACCATCATCACCCATGATGCGGGCTCGCCGCGCGACCAGCTCTCGCCCTTCTGGATCAGCCGCACGCCGCTCTCCTATCTCGGCTGGGGCAAGACGACGCAGCTGGGCTATGGCCTCGGCCTCGCCATGGGGGCCAAGCTGGCGGCCCCCGACAAGCTCTGCATCAATGTCTGGGGCGATGCGGCGATCGGCTTCACGGGGATGGATTTCGAGACCGCGGTGCGCGAGCGCATCCCCATCCTCTCCATCCTGCTGAACAATTTCTCGATGGCGATCGAGCTGAAGATCATGGCGCTCAGCACGGAGAAATACCGCACCACCGACATCAGCGGAAACTACGCCGACATGGCGAAGGCGTTCGGCGGCTATGGCGAGCGCGTGCTGACGCCGGACCAGATCGTGCCCGCCATCCAGCGCGGCATCGCGCAGACGAAGAACGGCGTCCCTGCCCTGCTGGAGTTCATCACTTCCAAGGAAACCCAGGTGTCGAGGTTCTGATGGCAACCGTCGGCATCCACAACGTCACCAAATCCTTCGGCACCACCTCCGTCCTGCACGGGGTCTCCGTGGACATCGAGGATGGCGAGTTCGTCGTGCTCGTCGGCCCATCCGGCTGCGGCAAGTCCACGCTGCTGCGCATGCTGGCAGGGCTTGAGAACATCACGGGCGGCGAGATTTCCATCGGCGGGCGCGTCGTGAACAACGTGCCGCCGAAGGACCGGGACATCGCGATGGTGTTCCAGAACTACGCGCTCTACCCGCACATGACCGTCTTCGAGAACATGGCCTTCTCCATGAAGCTGGCCAAGGCGTCGAAGGAGGTGATGCAGGCCGAGGTGGGGCGCGCCGCCAAGATCCTGGGCCTGGAAGCCCTGCTGGACCGCTATCCCCGCCAGCTCTCGGGCGGGCAGCGGCAGCGTGTCGCCATGGGCCGCGCCATCGTGCGTGACCCGCAGGTCTTCCTGTTCGACGAGCCGCTCTCCAACCTCGATGCCAAGCTGCGCGTGCAGATGCGCTCCGAAATCCGCGAGCTCCACCAGCGGCTGCGCGTGACCACCGTCTATGTGACGCATGACCAGATCGAGGCCATGACCATGGCCGACAAGATCGTGGTGATGGAGCTGGGCCACATCCGCCAGGCCGGCCCGCCGCTGGAGCTGTACGACCGGCCCGCGAACCTGTTCGTGGCCGGCTTCATCGGCAGCCCGGCCATGAACCTGCTGGACGGGCACATCGCGCATGGCGCCTTCCAGACGCCCGATGGCACAAGCTGGCCCCTGCCCCCGGGCAACTACCGGGATGGCCCGGCCGTCTATGGCATCCGCCCCGAGCATTTCCGCCTGGCCGGCGATGGCCTGCCGGCGGAGGTCGTCGTGGTGGAGCCCATGGGCAGCGAGACGCTGGTCATGCTGCGCATCGGCGAGACCAAGCTGAACGGCGTCTTCCGCGAGCGCATTTCAGCGAGGCCAGGCGATACGCTGCCCATCCTGCCTGCCGCGGCGCAGGCGCACCTGTTCGACAAGACCACAGGCGACCGGCTCTGACCGTTCGCTCAACAAAGCAAGGGAGAGAAACAACCATGACCTTCAGCATCACCCGCCGCCTGGTTGGCGGCCTCGGCGCCGGGCTCATCGCCGGCGACGCCATGGCCCAGGCAGCCAGCAACATCGCGGCCGCCAATGTCCCGCCGCCCCGTCTGCCGATCGAGAATGGCGCCACGCTTCGCGTCCTGCGCCCCGTGCGCTTCGTGCAGCCCGACGAGGATGTGTTCCGCGCCAATGCCGCGCGCTTCACAGCGGCGACCGGCGTGCAGGTCCGCGTGGATTTCGTGGCGTGGGAGGACATCACCCAGCAGACCGGCGTCACCGCCAACACGGGCGCCGGCCCCGACGTCATCATCGGCTTCAACGAGGCGCCGCACGTCTTCCAGGACAAGCTGATCGAGCTGACCGACGTCGCCGAATATCTCGGCGCCAAGTATGGCGGCTGGAAGAAGCTGGCCCTGCGCTACGGCCGCCGGCACAACACCAACAACTGGATCGGCCTGCCCTTCGGCGCCTCCGGCGGCCCGTGGGTCTGGCGGAAATCCGCGCTGAACGAGGTGGGCTTCCAGAGCGTGCCGGAAGACCATGCCGGCATCCTTCGCCTCTGCCAGGCGCTGAAGCGCGCCAACAAGCCCTCCGGCTTCGCGCTGGGCAATGCGGTGGGTGACGGCAATGCCTTCGCCAGCTGGCTCGTCTGGTCCTTCGGCGGGCACCTCGTGAATGAGGACGGCACGCCCGGCATCAACAGCCGCGAGACCATCGCCGCCCTGAATTACCTGCGGGAGCTCTACCCGACCTTCATCCCCGGCACGCTCGCCTGGGGCGACATCAGCAACAACCGCGCCTTCGCCTCCAACGAGTGCTTCCTCACGCAGAACGGCGTCTCGCTCTACTTCTCCATGAAGAACGACCCGGCGACGGCGCCGATTGCGGCCGACACGGAGCACAGCCTGACGCCCAAGGGCATCGCCGCCTCGCCCCCCAATGCCGGCCTCACCTTGAACGCGATGGTGTTCCGCCACACGCGCTTCCCCAACGCGGCCAAGGCCTTCCTCGCCTTCATGATGGAAGCGCCGCAGTATGACCCCTGGCTGCAGGCGAATATCGGCTATTGGGCGCAGCCGCTGAACGCCTTCGACACCTCCGCCACCTGGGCGGGCGACCCCAAGGTCGCGATCTTCAAGAACACGATGGATACGGATTTCTGGAACGGCTTCAAAGGCCCGATCACCGAGGGCTCGGCGGCCGCCAATGCCGACTATGTGATGGTACAGATGTGCGCCTCGGTCGCTTCCGGCCAGGCCACGCCGGAAGCGGCCGCGCGCGAGGCCGAGCGCCGCGCCGCACGGTTCTTCCGCCGGCGCTAGCCGCATTGCTGCGCGGCTGATTCACGGGCCACTGCGTGGCCCGATCAGACGCAAAACGCCCGCGCGGTGTTTCGCCGCGCGGGTCCTGCCTTCCCCGGGAGTCGCCTTGATGGACGCCACCACCAGCCTGCACTGGTCCAGGACCCGCCCGCCGCAGACGGCGCTCTCGCGCTTGTTCGACAACAAGGCGGTGCTCATCATCGCCTGCCTGCTGCCGGCCTTTGGGCTGCTGGGCGTCTTTCTGACCTACCCGCTGGGCCTGGGCATCTACATGGCCTTCACCGACACCACCATCGGCCGGCGCGGCATCTTCGTGGGGCTGGAGAATTTCGAATACCTCTTCACCGACCCGATCTTCTGGAACGCTGTCTTCTTCAGCGTCTTCTACACAGGGGTCGCCACCATCGGGAAATTCGCCCTCGGCCTCTGGCTCGCGCTGCTGCTCAACCAGCACATGCCCTTCAAGTCACTGATCCGCGCCATCATCCTGCTGCCCTGGATCGTGCCCACCGTGCTCTCCGCCATCGCCTTCTGGTGGATCTACGATCCGCAATTCTCCATCATCAGCTACGTCTTCGTGGACGTCCTCGGCTGGCGCGAGACCAACATCAACTTCCTCGGCAGCGAATGGCCGGCGCGATGGTCGCTCATCGTCGCGAACATCTGGCGGGGCATCCCCTTCGTCGCCATCTCGCTCCTCGCCGGGCTGCAAACCATCTCGCCCTCGCTCTACGAGGCCGCACTGCTCGATGGCGCCTCGGCCTGGCAGCGCTTCCGCCACATCACCTTCCCGATGCTGATGCCCATCCTCGCCATTGTGATGACCTTCTCGATCATCTTCACCTTCACCGACTTCCAGCTCGTCTACGCCATCACACGCGGGGGGCCCGTGAACTCCACCCACCTCCTCGCCACGCTGGCCTTCCAGCGCGGCATCCCGGGCGGACAACTCGGCGAAGGGGCGGCCATCGCCGTCTCGATGATCCCCTTCCTCGTCTTCGCGACACTCTTCAGCTACTTCGCCCTCGCCCGCCGGAAGTGGCAGCAAGGCGAAGGCAATGACTGAGGGGCGGCGCGTGTTCGAGGGGCGCCACGAGGGGCTCTGCCCCTCGACCCCGCCGAGGGCCCAGGCCCTCGGAACCCGCTTGATGGGGATTTGGGAGAGGGGCCTGCGCGAGCGCCGGGCCCAACGCTCGCTCCCAGCCCCTCTCCCAAATCCCCATGATGGTTTCCAAAGGCCCTCGGCCTTTGGTGGGGTGCAGGGGCAAAGCCCCTGCGGCGCCCCCAGACCCGTGCCGCACCTTCAGACAGGGCCTTCGCCATGAGCAATGCTTCGACAGCCGCGCCGGAGACGATGCAGTGGGACAGCCGCGCGCGCCGGATGGTTATGCTGTGGATCCCGCTGAGTTGCTTCCTGCTGATCCTGCTCTTCCCGTTCTATTGGATGACGGTGACTGCCTTCAAACCCGATGCGGAGCTGTATGACTTCGCGACGCACAACCCCTTCTGGATCACGTCGCCGACCTTGCAGCACATCCGGAAGCTGCTGTTCGAGACCTCCTATCCGTCCTGGTTGTGGACGACCATGATGGTCTCGGTGGGGGCGACCTTCCTGTCGTTGTTTGCCAGCACGCTGGCGGCCTATGCGATCCAGCGGCTGCGCTTTACCGGCAGCCAATATGTGGGCCTCGCGATCTACCTGGCCTATCTCGTGCCGCCCTCGATCCTCTTCATCCCGCTGGCGACGATGGTGGTGCAGCTGGGCCTGTTCGACAGCCCGATGGCGCTGATCCTGGTCTACCCGACCTTCCTCGTGCCCTTCTGCACCTGGCTTCTCATAGGGTACTTCAAATCCATCCCTTATGAGCTGGAGGAATGCGCGCTGATTGATGGCGCCACGCGCCTACAGATCCTGCGGCAGATCACGCTGCCGCTGGCGGTGCCGGGGCTGATCAGCGCCGGCATCTTCTCCTTCACGCTGAGCTGGAACGAGTTCATCTACGCGCTCGCCTTCATCCAGAGCAGCGAGAACAAGACCGTTCCCGTCGCGATCCTGACGGAGCTGGTGACGGGCGATGTCTATCAGTGGGGGGCGCTGATGGCCGGCTCGCTGCTCGGCTCGCTGCCGGTTGCGATCTTCTACTCGTTCTTCGTGGACTACTACGTGAGCAGCCTGACCGGTGCCGTGAAGGAATAGCCCTACTGGGTCTGCCGCTGGGCGGTGGCGAGGTGGACTTCGCCATTCCGCCGCGTGCGATCCGCAAGGCCGGCGGCGCAGCTCCAGTCCTCGAAGATATCGCTGCCCGGGCTGGTCACTTCCATCTTCGCCTTCACCCGGCAAACCAGGCGCTGGGTGGAGGCAGGGCTGCCGCCATGCCAGCGGCGCAGCGCGGTGGACCAGCTGCCCGTCTCGCGCGCCCAGCGGGCCATCATGCCGCCGGCCCAGTCGGCCGAGGCGTCGGGGTTCAGCGGCCAATGCGAGTTGCGGGCGTGGACGCGCGCATTCACTTGAACGCAACCGGCCATGATGCTGCGGCGCGGCGGCGCGCTGTTCACAAGCTGGCGTGCGGCTTCCTCGGTCGCCGGGAAATGCGCCCGGCCCCCGATGGAGAGCGCATAGGCGTGCAACCCGCTTTCGGCCAGCGCCACGGCGGTGAGAAGGCCGGTGGGCAAGCCATGCACCTGCTCGGCGCGCTGGGTGGCCTGAAGACAGGCGGCGCGGGGCGAGAGCTGCGCCGAGCCGCCCGGCATGTCGGCGGCGAGGACGGGGATCAGCTCCTGGGGGGCGTCGCGCATCCGGGTCGTGCCGGCGGGCGGCCGGGCCCGCTGGGTGGTGCGGGTATGGGCCGGCCGCCGGGCCGCGGGCTGGCCACTGGGGCGGGCAGCGGCGGGGCGGGCGGCCGCAGGGCGAACCGGCGCCGAGGCCCGCGCGGGGGCCGAGGCGGCAGGCCGGCTCGCGGCATTGGGGCGTGCTTCGGTGGCGCGCGCCGTCCCTGGCATGCCCCAGGTGAGCGCACCGAGCACCCAGGCCGCGAGGGCACTGAGAGCGAGGCCACGGAGGCTTCCCCGGGGGAAGGATCGACGCTGCACAAGGCATTGCGGCGCGCGAACCAGTGGTGGGTGCCGGGGCGCGAAACCTGCGCTCGCCCCCCTGGGCATGCCAGTCTTGGTTAACATGCAACACGCGGTAGCATGGCGTGAAGCGAAAGGGCAACCCTTCCGGTTCGATCCCGGGCATGCTGCCGCGCAACACCAGTCACCAAGCGGGAGGCAACCACCCCCTATGATCCATCGTCGCACCCTTTCTCTGGGCGCCCTCGTCGTCGTCGCACCGGCCGCCCGCGCCCAGGTGCTCGACCGGCCGGTGACGCTGGTGGCGCCCTTCTCGGCGGGCGGTGCGGCGGATATCGCGGCCCGGATCTTCGCGGCGCATGCGATGCGACACCTGGGCCAGCCCGCGCAGCCCATCATCGTCGAGAACCGGACCGGCGCCTCGGGCGCCATCGGCACCCAATATGTGGCGCGCGCCCGGCCGGATGGTCACACGCTGCTGCTGGCCCGCGTCGGCTCCTCCGCCATCCTCCCCGCGACCGACCCGCGCACGCCCTATAGCGTGGACGACTTCACCTGGCTGGCATTGCTGGATGAGAACCCCTTCGTCATCTGCGTGCGCGCCGATGCGCCCTGGCGGGACCTGGCCGCGCTGCTGGCCGCGATCCGCGCCGCCCCGGGCACGCTGAACTTCGCGACCAGCGGGCCCGCCACCATCCTCGACCTCGGCATCCGCCACATGCTGGCGAGTGCAGGCCTGCCCATTGATGCCGCGCAGGCCCTGCCCTTCCGCGGCGGGGGCGAGACGCTGACGGCGCTGCTGGGCGGCCATGCCCAATTCGTCGGCAACAATCTCGGTGACATGCTGGGCGCCATCCAGCAGGGCCAGGTCCGCGCCCTGGTGGTGAGCGGCGAGGCGCGCCTGGCCAGCCTCCCCGGCGTGCCGACCGCGGCCGAGGCGGGGCTGCCCGCCCTTTCGCAGCTCGCCGGCTGGAACGCTCTGGCGGCACCCCCGAACCTGCCCGAGCCGGTGCTGGAATTCTGGAACCGCGTGGTCCGCGCGACGACGCAGGATGCCGAATGGCTCGCCGCCACGCGCCGCACCGGCAGCGTGCCGCGCTTCCTGGACGGGCCTGCCATGCGTGCGATGGTGGAGGCGCAGATCGCGCTGTATCGCGACCTCGCCCGGCGTCTCAATCTGGGCTGAAGCACCGCCCGCGAGGTTGACGGATCGCGGCATGGCGGCGAGGCTTCGGGCACCGCGCCACAAGGCCGTGGTCCACTCATCCCGGGAGGATGCGATGATCGCCAGGAAAGGGCACCGAGCCCCATGAAGAATCCCGCCTACATCGTGGGCGCTTTCGAGCACCCGACGCGCAAGGCCGAGACGAAATCCACCGCGCAGCTGCATGCCGAGGTCGCCTACGGCGCGCTGCAGGATGCCGGCCTCACTGCCTCCGACATTGACGGCTATTTCTGCGCGGGTGACGCACCCGGCATGGGTGGCCTGTCCATGATCGACTACATGGGCCTCAACAAGCTCCGCCATTACGACACGACGGAAAGCGGCGGCTCCTCCTACGTCATCCATGTGGGCCATGCGGTCGAAGCCATCATCGCCGGCAAGTGCAATGTGGCGCTGATCACGCTCGCCGGCCGCCCACGCGCCGAGGGCATGCAGACCGGCACCGCCGTGCGCTCCGCGGGCGCCGGTGTGCCCGATGAGAGCTTCGAGCTGCCCTATGGCCGCACCATCGCGACCATGCACGCGAATGTCGCGATGCGGCACATGTACGAATTCGGCACGACGAGCGAACAGCTGGCCTGGGTGAAGGTCGCGGCCTCCACGCATGCGCAGTACAACCCGCATGCGATGCTGCCCAAGGTCGTCACCGTGGAAGACGTGGTGAATTCGCCGATGGTGGCCGATCCGCTGCATCGCCTGGATTGCTGCGTCATCTCCGATGGCGGCGGCGCGCTGATCATCGCGCGTCCGGAAATCGCGCGCACGCTGAACCGGCCGAAGGTGGGCGTGAAGGGCTGGGGCGAGGCCTACAAGCACCAAAATGCCGGCGGCATTGATCTCACCTACTCCGCCACCAAGATGTCGGGGCCGATGGCCTTCAACAAGGCGGGCGTGAAGCCGGCCGACATCAAGTATGCCTCGATCTATGACAGCTTCACGATCAGCGTCGTCGTGCAGATCGAGGATCTCGGCTTCTGCGAGAAGGGCCAGGGCGGCCGCTTCGTGGCCGATGGCAACCTGATCTCGGGCGTGGGCAAGCTGCCCTTCAACACCGATGGCGGCGGCCTCTGCAACAACCACCCGAGCAACCGCGGCGGCATGACCAAGGTGATCGAGGCGGTGCGCCAAGCGCGCGGCGAAGCGCACCCCAAGGTGCAGGTGCCGAACGCCGATCTCGTCCTCGCCAATGGCAAGGGCGGCAACCTCGGTTCGCGGCATGGCTGCGGCACCGTCATCCTGGAGCGGGAGTGATCACCATGGCCACCATGTCCTTTGACCGCACCCCCGCGGCCCCGGCCGAAAGCCCCGACAACAAGGTCTATTTCGACGGCTGCCGCGCGGGCAAGCTGATCCTCGGCAAGTGCAATGACACGGGGAAGCTGTTCCACTACCCGCGCCATGTCTCGCCCTTCACGCTCTCGAACAATGTCGAGTTCGTGGAAGCCTCGGGCGATGGCGTGATCTACAGCTACAGCGTCGCGCGCGGGAAGGAACCCTTCTGCGTGGCCTATGTGACGCTGGCCGAAGGGCCGACCATGCTGACCAACATCGTCGAGTGCGACCTCGACGCGCTGAAGGTCGGGCAGAAGGTGAAGGTGAAGTTCCGCGCGACCGAGGGCGATGGCGCCCCGGTGCCGGTCTTCGTGCTGGCGTAAGCCAGACCAAAAGGGAAGTTCGAAGGGCTCTGCCCTTCGAGCATCCCGGCAGGAACCTTAGGTTCCTGCACCTCCATTCCAGGCATCCCATGAAAATCCCGCCCCTGCCCTTCACCGTGACCGATTGGGACCACGTCCCCCGCACGGAACATCCGGGCGACACGGGCATGGGCACCTGGCGCACGCTGAACATCGGCGACGTCCGCGTGCGCATGGTTGAATACTCGCCCGGCTACCTGGCCGACCATTGGTGCGACCGCGGCCACATCATCTACGTCGTGAAGGGCGAGATGGTCTCCGAGCTGAAAGACGGCCGGACCTTTCCGATGAAGGCGGGCATGAGCTACCAGGTCTCCGACTTCGGGGATTCCCCGCACCGCTCCCGCACCGAAAGCGGCGTCACCCTCTTCATCGTGGACTGATCAGCCGAGTTCGAAGCTGGTCAGCCCGAAGATCCGCTCCCGCGCCATTGCGGGCGGCTCGCGCGTGTACATCCGCGCCGTCTCGAAGACCTTCTCCAGCCCCATCCCCTGCGCCAGCGCGACTGCCTCGGCATGCGGCTCCGGCAGGTCGAGGATGAAGGGGCCGGTGGGGCGATGCGGCGCGAGATCGGCGATCAAGGCCCGCGCCACCACCCCATCCACGGCGAAGAGCGGGGCCAGCTTCGCCCCCTCCCGGCAGGGTCGCAACACGGCGAAGCCGATGATGCCCGCTGGCCCCAGCGCCACCCGCGCGCGGTGTCCAGGCGTGCTGATCCAACCGCGCAGGAAGGCGGAACGCGGCATGCCAAAGCAGGCAGCGTCGAAAGCCGCCAGCGCTGCGAAATCCACCTGGCCCGCATCCACGATCTCCACGCCGCCGCCGGCCGGAAACGCGGGCGCCTCGGCCTGGTAGCGCGAATTGTTCCAGGCGAGCGTGAAGCCCACGCGGCGGTAATTCGCCTGTTGCGCCACCACGCCATCCAGGCCGATGCAGCGGCCCGCGAGCCGGTCCATCGCCGCCCGCCACAGCGCGAAGCCAATCCCCTGCCCACGAATGTCGGGCCGGGCGATGTAGAAGCCGATGAAGCCGAAATCCGGCCCCGTCTTCATCGCCGTGATGCAGGCCAGCATCTCCTCGCCAAGCATCGCGCAGAGGAAGCCGCCCGGGTCCGCCGCCGCAAAGGCCGTGGCATCGGCGAGGTCGGGATTCCAGCCCTCGCGCGCCGCCCATTCCACGGCCAGCGGAACCTCTTCCGCCCGCATGGCGCGGATCGTGACGCCGGTGCTCAATGCATGATGTCCCCGCCATTCGGCGAGAGGCAGGCGCCCGCGTAATAGGTCCCGCCAGGCCCCGCCAGCAGCACGGCCGTGGCGGCAATCTCCTCCGGCTGCCCGAGGCGGCCGAGCGGGAGGCTCGCCGAGATCCGCGCCTTCCATTCCTCGCCACGCCCGCGCGTCAGGTCCGTCTCGATCGGGCCGGGCGCGATGGCATTCACCAGCACGCCCTTCGGCCCGGCTTCATGCGCGAGCGCACGGGTGAAGCCGATGATGCCCGCCTTCACCGCGCAGTAGGTGACGATGCCGGGCGAGCCCTTAAGTGCCAACTGCGAGGCGATGTTGATGATCCGCCCGCCGCCACGCGCGACCATCCCGGGATAGACGGCCTGGGCCATGAAGAACATGCCCTTGAGATGCACCGCCACCATGCGGTCGAACTCCGCCTCGGTGATTTCGCCGAAGGGGTTCCTGAGGTTCATGCCCGCATTGTTCAGCAGGATGTCGCAGGGGCCGAGGGCCGCTTCGGCGGCGGCGGCGAAGGCGTTGATCTGCGTGACCTCCCCCATGTCGGCCGCCATCTGGAAGCCGCGCCGGCCGCGTGCGGTCACGGCCTGCACCAGCGTCCGGGCCTCCGCCTCGTCATCCAGGTGGCAGATGGCGACATCGGCGCCGGCCTCGGCGAAGGCGATGGCCGAGGCGCGGCCGATGCCGCGGCTGCCGCCGGTGACATAGGCGATCTTGCCAAGAAGCGGTGGGGTCATGCGCCAAGCCTTTTCATCGTGCGGGCAAATCCCTCGCGGATCGTCCCTTCCTGCAAATGCCGTCCGGATTCGACGACGACGCGGCCGCCGACGGCCACGCTGCGGACCATCCGGTCGGCCGGGCCGAAGCACCAGGCGTCTAGCAGCGCATCGCCGCTGCGGCCCATAAGCGTCGGGTGCTCGTCATCCAACTCCACCAGGTCGCAGCGCAGGCCGCGGGCGATGCCGCCGGTCGTCACACCGCAAGCCTGCGCGCCGCCGGCCAGGGCGCGCTCCAGCAGGCCGCGCCCAGGATGCGGCCGCGCCTCGTCGGTCGCGACGCTGCGCAGTTCGAGCGCGAGCCGCTGGCTGGTTTCCAGCTGGCGCAATTCGGTGGCGGGGCAGATGCCCACATGGCTATCCGTGCCGAAGCCAAGCCGCCCCTCTGCCGCCAGATAATCCGGCAGGGGAAAGATGCCATCGCCGAGCGAGGCCTCGGTGGAGGGGCAGAGCCCGGCGACCGCGCCGGTCGCGGCGAGGGCGCGGGTCTCCTCGGGCGTCATGTGCGTCGCGTGGATCAGCACCCAGCGCGCATCCATCGGCGTGTTCCGCAGCAGCCATTCCACGGGACGCAGGCCGGTGGCGGCGAGGCATTCCTCGACCTCCTTTTGCTGCTCGGCCGCGTGAATGTGGATGGGGCAGTCGAGTGCGGCCATCGCCTCCAGCATGGCGGGCGTGACCGCGCGCAGGCTATGCGGCGCGACACCCCAGGCGGCGTGGGGCTGCGTGGCGGCGGTGGCTCGCACGCGCTCCAGGATGGCGTGGAAGCCGTCGAGGTCGTTCAGGAAGCGGCGCTGCCCGTCATGCGGCGGCGCGCCGAAGATGCCGCCATGGCGGTAGAGGCTCGGCAGCATGGTGATGCCGATCCCGGTGCTCTCGGCCGCCGAAAACAGGCGCACGGCCATCTCGGCGCGATCGGCATAGGGCGAGCCGTCCGGCGCATGGTGCAGGTAGTGGAACTCCGCGATCTGGGTGAAGCCGCGCGTCAGGCACTCGGCATAAAGCTGGGCCGCGATGGCCTCGGCATCGTCCGGGCTGACGGAAAGCGCGAAGCGATACATGGTTTCGCGCCAGGTCCAGAAGCTGTCGCGCCCGGCCGGGCTGCGGCGCTCGGCGCCGCCGGCCATGGCGCGCTGGAAGGCATGGCTGTGCAGGTTGGCCACACCGGGGATGACATGGCCGCGCAGCCGGCGCGCCGCATCCGGGGCGGCACCGGGCGTGACCTCGGTGATCTGGCCCTTGTCATCGCAGACGATGCGCACATCGGCGGACCATCCGCCGGGCAGGAGGGCATGGTGGGCAAAGAACTCGGCCATCGGAATCCCTTGAAGACGATGGGGTGAAACATCGCGGGCCGGCCAGCGGGGTGCAAGCCTGTGATGGCTTGGCGGTGCGGCCACCGCTATATGCTGGGGCCATGAACCGCATCACCCTCGCCGCCGGCCAGGCCCGGCTTTCCGATTGGCGCGCCATCCGCGATGGCGCCTCCCTCGCCCTCGCCCCCGGCTGGCGGGATCATGTGGAGGCGGGCCTCGCCACGCTGCGCGCCGCCCTGGCCACCGGCGCCGCGCTCTACGGCGTGAATACGGGCTTCGGCAAACTGGCTTCCACCCGCATCGCCGAGGGGGACCTGGCCAAGCTGCAGCTCAACCTCCTGCGCAGCCATGCGGCCGGCACCGGCGAGAACCTGCCGCGCCCCGTGGTGCGCCTCATCCTCGGTTTGAAGGCGTTGTCGCTCGCGCGCGGCGCTTCCGGCGCGCGGCCCGAGATCATCGAGACGCTGCTGGCCCTGCTGGAATCCGACATGCTGCCAGACGTGCCGGCGCAAGGTTCGGTCGGCGCCTCCGGAGACCTTGCGCCGCTGGCCCATCTCTCGCTGGTGCTGGTGGGCGAAGGCTCAGCGACCGATGCGCAGCATGTGACGCATGGGGGTGCCACGGCGCTCGCCGCCATCGGCCGCGCGCCACTGGTGCTGGGCCCGAAGGAGGGGCTGGCGCTGCTGAACGGCACGCAGGTCAGCACGGCCATCGCGCTGGACGCGCAATTCCGCGCGCTGGATCTGCTGCGCGCCGGGCTGCTCACAGGGGCGATGAGCGTGGATGCCGCGCGCGGCTCCGACACGCCCTTCGACCCACGCATCCATGCGCTGCGCGGCCAGCCCGGCCAGATCCGCGTGGCCGAGGCGCTGCGGCAACTCCTCGCCGGCAGCGCGATCCGGGAAAGCCACCGCGACAACGACATCCGCGTGCAGGACCCCTATTGCCTGCGCTGCCAGCCCCAGGTGATCGGCGCCTGCCTCGACCTGATCGAGCAGGCGGGTGCCACCCTCGAGCGCGAGGCCAATGCGGTGACGGACAACCCGCTGCTGGTCGAGGGCGGCGAGCTTCTCTCCGGCGGCAATTTCCACGCCGAGCCCGTGGCCTTCGCGGCCGATACGCTGGCCCTCGCTTTGGCCGAAATCGGCGCCATCGCGGAACGCCGCATCGCCCTCCTGACCGACCCGGCGCTCTCCGGCCTGCCGGCCTTCCTCGTGCAGGCGGGCGGGCTGAATTCCGGCTTCATGATCGCGCAGGTCACCGCCGCGGCGCTGGCCGCCGAGAATCGCGCCATGGCCACACCCCGCAGCGTGGACAGCCTGCCCACCTCGGCCAACCAGGAAGATCACGTCTCCATGGCGACGAATGCCGCGCTGCGCCTGCGGCCGATGGCGGAGAATGTCGAGGGCATCCTCGCCATCGAATACCTGGCGGCCGCGCAGGGCATCGGCTTCCACCGCCCGCTCGCCAGCTCCGCCGCGATCGAGGCCGCGCATGCCAGGCTGCGCGCCCATGTCGCTCCCTGGGATGAGGATCGGCTGATGGCGCCGGATATCGCCGCCGCGCGCAGATTGCTGCGTAATTTGGAAGTCCCGCTGGCATGAGCTTCGACCATGTCTGGCTGAACACCCATCTCGCCACCATGCGCGATGACGCGCTGGGGATCATCGAGGATGGCGCCATCGCGGCGAAGGATGGCCGCATCGCCTGGGTCGGGCCCCGCGCGGCACTCCCCGCCCATGACGCGCCGATCACGGATTGCGGCGGCGCCTGGATCACGCCCGGGCTGATCGATTGCCACACCCATCTGGTCTTCGGCGGCAACCGCTCGGCCGAGTTCGAGATGCGGCTCGGCGGCGCCACTTATGAGGAGATCGCCCGCGCCGGCGGCGGCATCCTCTCCACCATGCGCGCCACCCGCGCGGCGAATGCGGCGCAGCTGGTCCAGGCCGCCCTGCCCCGGCTGGATGCATTGCTGCGCGAGGGTGTCACGACCGTCGAGATCAAGTCGGGCTACGGGCTGGAGCTGGATGCCGAGTTGCGCCAGCTGCGCGCCGCCCGCGCGCTCGGCACGCACCGCCAGGTGAGTGTCGTCACCTCACTCCTCGCCGCCCATGCCGTGCCGCCGGAATTCAAGGGCCGCCAGAGCGACTACCTGCGCCACGTCATCGAGGACATCCTCCCCCGCGCGGCGTCCGAAGGCCTGGCGGATGCGGTGGATGCCTTCTGCGAGAGCATCGCCTTCACGCCGGCGGAGACCGCCGAGCTGTTCACCGCCGCGAAGCGCCTCGGCCTGCCGGTGAAACTGCACGCCGATCAGCTCACAGATGGCGGTGGCGCCGCACTCGCCGCCGCCCATGGCGCGCTCTCGGCCGACCATCTGGAGCGCAGCAACGCGACCGGCATCGCCGCTATGGCGAAGGCGGGCACCGTCGCCGTGCTGCTGCCCGGCGCCACGCTGATGCTGCGCGAGACGCATTTCCCTGATATCGCCGCGATGCGCGCGCATGGCTGCCGCATGGCGCTCTCCACCGACATGAACCCGGGCTCCTCCCCCGCGCTGTCGCTGCTCTTGATGCTCAACCTCGGCTGCACGCTGTTCCGGATGACGGTGCCCGAGGCGCTGCTCGGCGTGACGCGCCACGCCGCCGCCGCCCTCGGGCTTCACGATCGCGGCGTGCTGGCCGAGGGCATGCGCTGCGACCTCGCCCTCTACCGCATCCAGCGCCCGGCCGAGCTCTGCTATTGGCTGGGCGGCAATCCCTGCGTCGGCCGCGTCGTCGCGGGCATCTCAGCATGACCCCGGCCGAGATCGAGGCCATCATCCATCGCGGCGTGCCGCTCGGCGCCGCCTGGGGCGTGCGCGTGCTCTCGGCCAGTGCCGAGGAAGCCGTGCTGGAACTGCCCTGGAACGCGGCCCTTCTGCGCCCGGGCAACACCGTCTCCGGCCCCGCGATCATGGGACTGGCCGACATGGCCATGTGGGCGGTGCTGCTGGCGGGCAGCGCGGGCCGCGATGAGAGCCTGACCGCCAACATGCATGTTAATTTCTTGCGTCCCTGCGGCCCAGGCCCCATCACTGCGACAGCCCGCCTCATCAAGGGGCAGGGCCGCAGCATTTTCGGGGAAATCCTGGTCCGCCCCGTGGCCTCGGAGGACGTCGCCGTGCATGTGACCACCAGTTGGGTGCGCAGCCGCCCGCCCGAGGCAGGGGCCGGATGAATCCCGCGCCGAACACCTCTGGGCTTCCACTCTCCGGAACCACGGGCTTTCAGCCCGTGATCCTGCGTACGCACGAATTGCCGCCGGCGGCGCAGGTCGGCGCGTGGCGGGGCTGGTTTGATTCCGTCTTCGACCTCGAACAGCCGGAGGAGGAGCGCGCACCGGGCTTCCTCGCCGAGAGCCTCGCCTGGCCGCTGGCCGGAATGGGCCTCAGCCATGTCAGCGCGCCATGCTTGCGGGTGATGCGCACCCGGCAGCTCATTCGCCGCAACCCGGTGGACCATTGGTCGCTCACCATGGGCGGCGCGGAGACGCTGCTGCGCACGGCGCAGGGCACGGTGCGCATCCCGGCCGGCACGCCCTTCATCGTCAGCCTCGGCCAGGAGCTGGTGAGCGAGCGGACGGCCGACCAGCGCCTGCAGCTCTACCTCTCGCGGGACCGGCTGGAAGCCATGGCCGGCCCGCTCGATGCCGCCTGTGACACGCCGCTCGACGGCATGCTGGGCCAGCTCCTGGCGGATTACCTTCGCCTGCTCGCGAACCGCATTCCCAGCTTGAAGCCGGAAGAGGCGGCGCGCCTGCCGGACGCCATCGCCGCCATGGTCGCCGCCTGCGTGCAGCCCAGCCCCGATCGCCTGGCCCTGGCCGAAGGCCAGCTTGAGGCCACGCGGATGGCGCGCGTCCGGCGGGCCATCCGCGCCCATCTCGGCTCGGCCCGGCTTTCGCCGCAGCTGCTCTGCCGGCTCGCGGGGACCTCCCGCTCGCAGCTCTACCGCATGCTGGAGGGCGAGGGCGGCGTGGCGCGCTACATCCAGAAGCTCCGCCTGGAGGCGAGCCACGCGGCGCTGAGCGACGAGCGCGATGCGCGTAGCATCGCCCAGGTGGCGGAAGCCTGCGGCTTCCATGACCCCTCCGCCTTCAGCCGCGCCTTCCGCCGCGAATTCGGCGCGACACCCTCCGAGGTGCGCGCGGCGTCGCTGGCCGGGCAGGCGATGCGCCCCGTGGCGCTGCGCGAGGACGGACCCGCCGCGCTGGCCCTGCGGGACTGGCTGCGCGCCTTCTGACGGCGGCGGTCAGGGGGCGCGGGCAAGGCGCCCAGGCGTTCCAGGATCACCTCCAGCTCATCCGGCCGCAGTGGCACCTGTTCCAGCCGGATTTCACCCAGACCCGCCCGGTCATCCGTCGTCCAGATCGCGGCCCAGGCCGGCGCGATCACCCGTGTCATCAACCCACTCTTCGCCCTGTGAACAGCACCGCCACCAGCATGGCACTGACCGAGAGTGCCGCGCCAAGCGCCTTGACCGGCCCGATCGTCTCGCCCAGCAGCAGGGCCGAGGTGATGAGGCCCGTCACCGGCACCACGACCGCGAGCGTGCTGGCGCGGGTGGCCCCCAGCATCTCCACGCTGCGGGCAAAGAGCAGCATGGAGACGACGCCCAGCAGCACGCCCTGTGCGATCAACATCCAGAGCACGAGGCCGACCGGCAGCGCGAAGAAGGCCTCGGCGCGGAAGATGAGGAAGGGCGGCAGCACGAAGGGGACCGAGACGAGGGTGACGGCTGCCGTCGCAGGGATGGCGGGCACCTGCCACAGCCGCAGCAGGATGGTGAAGACCGCCCATGTGCTGCCCGCGCCGACCAGCAGGATATCGCCCCGCCAGGCGCCCGGATGCATGCCAAGCCCATCCCAGCCGATGATCAGCACGCCCGTCAGCATGGCCGCCAGCGCCACGGCGCGGCCGGGGGTTGGCCGTTCCTTCAGCAGCCACCAGGCGAGCAGCGCGCCCGCCACCGGCATGACCATGGGCGCGATGGTCGAGCCATGCGTGGCCGGCGCGTATTTCAGCGCGGAGGCGAAGAGGATCAGGTTGCCCGCGCCGGCGAAGAGGAACAGCACGAGAATGCGCCGCCAGCCCAGCGCGCGCATCGCCGCGCGGTCGCGCCAGATCAGCGGCAGCAGCAGCAGGGAGGCCGGCACATAGCGGCAGAACAGCAGGTCGAGCACCTCGAGCCCCTGCCCGTTCAGGGCCAGCCGCGCCACCGCGGCATGCCCACCCCAGATGGTGGAGGCCAGGATGCCGATGAGCAGGCCGATCAGGATCTTGGGGCTGACATTCACCCGCCTAGGTGCGTTGCACGCAAGGGTTGCGTCAACCCGTGCGCGGCCGCTTTCTCAGGCGAGGATGCGGTTCACGCCATCCGCGAATTCCGCATAGGGCACGCCATAGACATGGATGGAGACCGCCGTCTCCGCGCAGCAATTGGCAATGCGGTGGATGAGGTCGGGGCAGCCCGGGCCGTGGCTTGTCGCGCCCTCGCCGCGCAGATGGGCGGCGCTGGGGCGTGGGATTTCAGCGGGCGTGAAGAAATGCTCGGTCAGCGTGCCGCGATGGACGCCCAGCGCGCACCAGGTGTGGTGCGAATGCACGGGCGACATCTGGCCGGGGCGCCAGACCAGGGCGACGACGGCATAGCCCTCCCCCTCATCCAGCAGGTGACGGACGTAGCGATCGGGGTTGGAGGGGCAGTCCTTGCCATCGAGCAGGCAGGCATCGCCGAGATAGGGCGCGATGGCGGCGGCGACGGCGGCGGGGCGCTCCTCAAGCGGGCGGCGGGCGGCCACGCGGATTGAGGAGAGCAGGTTGTCCAGCCCCGCCATTTTCAAGGCAGGGGGGGCCGAGATCATGTTCATACGGCGGTCCTCGCATCGGGCGCGGTAAGGGCTGCCAGCACCATCTGGCGGCTCGCGGAAACCTGTTCGTGCATGATGCGCCCGGCCTCATCGGCACGGCCGAGCGCCAGCGCCTCGACCAGCGCGTGGTGCTCATGCGCCATCTCGCCCGTGCGGTCGCGCGGGCGGAGGCCCAGGACCAGCATGCGCGTGCTCTCGTCCAGCAGCCGGTCGAGCTGCCGGGCGAGGCGCGCATTGCCGGAAAGCTCGGCGATGGCGACGTGGAACTGCTTGTTGGCGTCGAGGAAGCACATGGCGCTGTCCTCGTCGGCGCAGTCATAGCCCTCGGCGCAGATGGCATCGAGGCGGCGGAGCATGACCGCATCCACCCGGCCGGCGGCGCGGCGCGCGGCCTCGGGCTCCAGCATGAGGCGGAGGTCGAAGACCTCATGGATGTCGCGGATGGTGACCAGGCTCACCATCCAGCCCCGGCGCGGCACGGCCTGGACCAGGCCTTCCTCGGCCAGACGGGCAAGTGCCGCGCGGACCGGCGCCTTGCCCAGTTCCAGGTGCGCGGCGACGGCGGTTTCGGAGACGGTCTCGCCCGGGGCAAGGCGCGTGGTGAGGATGTCCCGCCTGAGGGCCGCGACCGCCCGCTCGGTGAGCGAGGGCGGCGGCTCGATCGGAGTTACCAGCGACATGAGCGTGTGACGACCACTAACATGTCAATAAGCTTACGAAGCGATGGGCCGTCACGCAAGCGCCAAATTCAGGCCTGCGTGAGGATTTCCGCGGCGGCCCGCGCCATGCCGGCATTGGAATGCGCGACGCCGGGCACGGTGGCCAGGCTCCACCCGAAGGGGACGCGGCGCTGCTCCGCCGCCGCGCGGGCGGCGGCGAAGAAGTTCTGGCCGCGCGCGAAGCGGTCCAACCCCTGCGCATCGGTCGCGGCATCGCGGCGGAGCTGGAAGTGGGTGGGGTCGTTGTCCGCCTCCCCCAGCAGGATCGTCACCGGCCGGCCGAGCGCGGCCCGCAGCCCCGCCTCCGTGGCCGCGGATTGGCGGAGGCCGTGCGGGAAGGCGATGTCGAAGCTCGGCCAGGAATACCAGCCGGCATTGGCGATCACGATGCGCCGGGCCTGCGGCGCGCCGGTCAGCAGCAGATAGCGATGCACGAATTGCGCGCCGGCGGAATGGCCATAGAGGGCGAAGGGCTGCGCCGGCGCATCCAGCGCGGCCAGTGCCGCCGCCACGGCGCGGTCCAGCGCGAAGAAGCTCCAGGCGGCCTCGGGCGCGCGGGCATTGCCGTAGTTGTAGAGCTCCACGCCCGGGAATTTCAGCTGCGAGAATTCGGGGCAGATCACCAGGAAGCCATGCGCCTCGGAGGCCGCAATCCAGGCATCGCGATAGCCATCGGCGTTGCGCCCCATGCCGTGCATGACGACGACCACCGGCCCGCCCCGCCGCCAGGCGGCGGGGCGGTGCAGATAGGCGTGCATGGGGCCGGGGGCGGCGCCGGACGGCTCCTCGAAGGTGACGCGCGCGGGCGCCGCCATGGCGGGGCTTGCCAGGCTCATGGCGATCAGCGCCCGCCGCCGCACCTCAATCCACCGAGGCGCCCGAGCGGCGGACGATCTCGGCCCAGCTCGCGATGTCGCGCCGCTGGATCGCGGCGAATTCGGCCGGCGTGAAGACGGGCGGCAGCGAGATGCCCTGCGTCGTCACCAGCCAGTTGCTGAATTCGGGCTCGCGCAGGACGGTGGTGATGGCGGTGGAGAAGCGCTGCACGATGGGGGCCGGCAGGTTCGCCGGGCCGAACATGCCGTACCAGGTGGTGCTGACGAAGCCCGGGAGGTTGCAGGCCTCGGCCACCGTCGGCACGTCGGGCAGGATGGAGAGCCGCTGCGCCGTCGTCACCGCCAGGGCCCGCGTCTGCCCCTGGCGGATCGGGCCGAGCGCCGGGCCCACCTGGTTGAAGAAGAAATCCACATCGCCCGCCAGCAGCGCCGTCTGGGCACCGGGCTGGCCGCGATAGGGCACATGCGTGATGTCCACATTGGCGGCGACCGCGAATTGCGCCCCGGCCAGGTGCGTGGAGGCGCCATTGCCGGTGGAGGCGTAGTTCAGCCGGCCCGGATTGGCGCGGGCATTCGCCAGCAGCGTGGCGCAGTCGGTGAATTGCGGCCGGCGCTCGATGCTGACGGTCAGCGCGTTCGGCACGTCGCCGAGATGGGAGATGGGCGTGAAGTCCCGCACCACGTCGAAGGGCAGCGTGCGGTAGAGGCTCGCATTGATCGCATGCGTGCCGGCGGTGCCGAAATAGAAGGTGTAGCCATCGGGCCGGGACTTGGCCACGAAGTCGGAGGCGATGTTGCCGCCCGCACCCGAGCGGTTGTCCACGATGATGGTCTGCCCGTTCAGCAGCCGGCTCAGCGGCTCGGCCATGCGGCGCATGTAGATGTCAATGCCCGAGCCATTGGGAAAGCCGCTGACGATGGTGATGGGCCGGCTGGGCCAATTGTCCTGGGCGGCCGCAACGGCGGGGGCGGCAAGCGGCAGGGCGAGCAAGGAACGGCGGCGCATCAGGGTTCTCCTTCCGGGCGTGGGGCGCTTATGTAGGGGCTCACGCCACGGGAGGGAATGATGCCGGGACAGATCGCGCGCGGTGGCAAATCCATCTATGGCGCGCCGCTTGGCATCCTCATGCTCGAAGCCCGCTTTCCGCGCATCCTCGGCGACATGGGCAATGGGCTGACCTGGAACTTCCCCGTGCTGTTCCGCGTGGTGCGCGGCGCCTCGCCGACGCGCGTCGTGGAACAGGGGGCGGCGGGCCTGCTGGATGCCTTCATCGAGGCGGCGCGGGACCTGGTGGACCTGGGTGCGGAGGGCATCACCACCAATTGCGGCTTCCTCTCGCTGTTCCAGCGCGAATTGGCCGCGGCCGTGCAGGTGCCCGTCGCCACCTCCTCGCTCATGCAGGTGCCCTGGGTGCAGGCGACGCTGCCGCCGGGGAAGCGCGTGGGCGTCATCACCGTGAACAAGGCCGGTGTCACGCCGCGCCACCTGGAGGCGGCCGGCGTGCCGCTGGATGTCCCGATCGAGGGCACCGAGGGCGGGCGCGAATTCTTTCGCGTGCTGATCCGGGCGGAGAAGACTGACCTCGACGTGGACCTGGCCCGGCAGGACATCCTGGACGCGGCCGCGCGGCTGACCGCCCGCCACCCGGAGGTGGGCGCCATCGTGCTCGAATGCACCAACATGCCGCCCTATGCGGCGGATGTGGCGGAGGCGACCGGCCTGCCGGTGCACGACATCTATTCCATGATCAACTGGTTCCAGGCGGGGCTGCGGCCGCGGCGCTTTGGAGCGGGCGCGTAGCGCCAAGACGCGAACCCGAGCGCAAGGCGGTTGATCGGCGACGTCTTGTGCGGCGCCGCGGGCCGGTCGCGGCCGGAACATCGCCACCTGCTGAGGATGGTTGCGACACCCCACGCGCACCGCATCTGCAAAGGCTGCGCTGATCGGCGCGAGAGGCAGGAAGGATTGGACCGGCCGAGGTGAATGGTTGCATGATCAAGCATCATAATGGATGTCTGTCATGCACCGTCCCACCCTGTTCTTCATCGCCGGCGCCGTCTTCGGGGTCACCGTTGGCGTGACCAGCCTCGCCTTGGCGCAGTGGCTGCCTGCCGACGGATCGAACATGTACGTCAGGCCAGGTCGGTGGATCACGATCAAGTGCGGGGGCCTCAACGGCGAGAACCGGCCCCATGTTCCGATGCAAACGAGCGGCCCAGCCCTCGGCGAGGGCATCTGGTCCACGATCTATCGGCTGCACGTCGGCTGCCCGGCCTGATCCGGGGCGATGCCCGCCGATCCAGCCGGGCGGGGCGCTGCACCTCCGTGCTGCGAGTGCTGGCGGCCGGCATGCGCCGGGTGCGCTTGCCCGGGCGGCGCCCGCGTGATTGCATCCGCGCCCGCATAACGGATCAGGAATCACATGGCCCGCACACATCGCATCGCCGTCATTCCCGGCGATGGCATCGGCAAGGAAACCACGCCAGAGGGGCTGCGCGTGCTGGACGCCGCCGCCAGCCGCTTCGGCTTCGAGCTGAAGCTCACCCATTACGACTGGTCCTGCGAGACCTATGTGAAGACCGGCCGCATGATGCCGGAGGATGGCCTCGACCAGCTGAAGGACAGCGACAGCGTCTTCCTCGGCGCCGTGGGCTGGCCGGGCGTGCCGGACCATGTCTCGCTTTGGGGCCTGCTCATCCCGATCCGCCGCGGCTTCGACCAGTATGTCTCGCTGCGCCCCTGCAAGCTGCTGCCGGGGGTCGCCACGCCGCTCGCCAACCGGACGCCGGCCGAGATTGATTTCTACGTGGTGCGCGAGAACACGGAGGGCGAGTATTCCTCCGTCGGCGGGCGCATGTTCCCGGGGACAGACCGCGAATTCGTCAGCCAGCAGAGCATCCTGACCCGCACCGGCACGGATCGCATCATCAAATATGCGTTCGAGCTGGCGATGAAGCGGCCGCGCAAGAAGGTGACCAGCGCCACCAAGTCCAATGGCATCACCTTCACCATGCCCTATTGGGATGAGCGCTTCGACGCCATGGCGAAGAACTACCCCGAGGTGAAGACCGACCAGTTCCACATCGACATCCTCTGCGCGCATTTCGTGCAGCATCCGGATTGGTTCGATGTGGTGGTCGGCTCCAACCTCTTCGGCGACATCCTCTCCGACCTCGGGCCTGCCGTCGCCGGCTCCATCGGTGTGGCGGCGAGCGCCAACATCAACCCGGAGAAGGCCTTCCCCTCGATGTTCGAGCCGGTGCACGGCTCGGCCCCGGACATTGCCGGGCGATTCATCGCCAACCCGATCGGGCAGATCTGGTCGGGCGCGATGATGCTCGATCACCTCGGTGAGCATGAGGCGGCGGCGGCGATCACCACCGCGATCGAGAAGCTGCTGGCCGAGGGCGGGCCGCGCACGCGCGATCTCGGCGGCCAGGCCGGCACGCTGGAGGTGGGCAAGGCCATCGCGGACGCCGTGGCCAAGGCCTGAACCATGCATCGCCGCGCCGCTCTGCTCACGCTGGTTGCCACGCCGGCTTTGGCGCAGGCGCCCTCCCCTTTGGCGCGCGCCTTCGCGCCGGAGGGGCGGCTGCGGGCGGTGATCAACCTGGGAAACCCGATCCTGGCGGGCCGGGCGAGTGAATCCGGCCCGCCGCATGGCGTCTCGGTGGACCTCGCCCATGCGCTGGCGCGGCGGCTCGGCCTGGAGCTGGAGATGGTGATCGTCCCCGCCGCAGGCCGCGCGGTGGAGACGGTGCGCTCGGGCCGCGCGGATCTAGGCTTCTTCGCGGTGGACCCGGCGCGCAGCCAGGGCATCGCGTTCACCGCGCCCTATATCGAGATCGAGGGCGCCTATCTCGTGCGCGATGCCTCGCCCCTCACCCGCCTCGAGCAGGTGGACATGCCGGGCACGCGCATCATGGTGGGCCTCAACAGCGCCTACGACCTCAACCTGACGCGCGAGATCCGCCAGGCGACGCTGCTGCGCGCCCCCACCTCGCCTGCGGTGGTGGAGGAATTCCTGCGCCAGGGCGTGGACGTCGCCGCCGGCGTGCGGCAGCAGCTTGAGGCCGACGCGGCGCGCCTGACGGGGCTGCGCCTGCTGCCCGGCTGCTTCATGGTGATCCACCAGGCGATGGGCCTGGCCGCGGGACGGGACCCTGCGGCTTTGGCCTATCTCACAGCCTTCGTCGAGGAGATGAAGGCGAGCGGGTTCGTCGCGGCGGCGCTGGCGCGGCATGGCATCCAGGGGGCCACGGTCGCGCCGCCGCGCTGATCACACGCGCAGCCAGGTCTCCGAGAAGGCCAGCATCGCGGTGGAGATGTGCTGGCCGACGATCTCGCGCGGGATCGGCGCACCCGGTCGCCGCGCGCCGTTCACCGTGACCGTCGCGGCGTCGCAGCCCACGAAGAGGCTCGGCATGTGGTGCTTGCCCGTGGCGGATTGCGCAGGCGCGAGGGCGAAGCAGAAGGGCTTGCCGAGGCCGGTCCATTCCAGCGCCACGTTCATGCCGCCCCCTGTCACCGTCTCGCTGTAATGGGTGATGGTGTCACCGCCGGCCGTGACACTGTCGAGCGGGCGGTATTCCAGGTTCTTCAAACCCGCGAGGCCACGCCAGGCGCCGAAATGCGACACGTAATCGGCCACCAGCCAGCGGGCCAGCGGCTCATTGTCGGTCAGGCAGATATTGCCTGCGCCCTCGCTGTGCGGCGATTGCAGCAGCACCAGCGCATGGCCGCGCCCATGCGGCGAAAGGACCACGCGAAAGAAGGAGGCGAGCGTCGTGAAGGGTCCGGCCGGATCCTCCTTCAGCGAAATGCCGGGGTTCTCGCCGGACCATTCGACCTGTCCGGGAAAGAGGATGGATTCAGTCATGGGACGCTCCGTCTCTGGGGGTTGCTGCCAGCTTGCGCCGCGCCGCCCGCGCCATCAAGGCGGCAGCAGGTCCCGCGGCGTCCGGCCTTGCAGCGCATCCAGAATGTTGTGCGCGGCGCGTAGCGCGATCTCGCGACGCACCGCCGCGACCGCCGAGCCCAGATGCGGCGTGAAGAGCGTGCGCGGATGGGTGCGGAGTGCGGGCGCGATCTCGATCGGGCGATCGGGCAGCAGCCAGTCCTCGAATTCGAAGACATCGGCCGCATATCCGCCGAGGTGGCCGGATGCCAGCGCCGCTAGCACCGCCGCCTCCTCCACCACCGAGCCGCGGCCGATATTCACCAGCAGCGCGCCCGGCCGCAGCGCCGTGAGGGCATCCGCGTTGATCCTGTGGCGCGTGGTGGCCGTCAGCGGCGCCGCGCCGATCAGCAGGTCCGATTGCGCGAGCAGGTCCGTGAAAGGCAGCAGCGCGACGTCATCGCGCGGCGTGGCAGCGGGATCATGCGCGATGATGCGGCAGCCGAAGCCCGCCAGCCGGTCGGCGATGGCGCGCCCGACAGCGCCGAGGCCCAGCAGCCCGACTGTCGCGCCATCCAGCCCAAAGCCGTAGAGGATGGGCCGCCAGCCCGCAAATTGCCCGGCCCGCACCAGCGCATCGCCGTCGCGGATCTGCCGCCCGACCCCGATGGCGAGGCCGATGGCCAATTCGGCGGTCGGCGCCGTCAGCAGGTCGGGCACGATGGAAAGCTGCACGCCGGCCGCGGCACAGGCCGCGCGGTCGAAATTGTCGAAGCCCTTCAGCGCGCAGGCGATGATGCGCAACTCCGGGCAGGCGGCCAGGAAGGCGGCATCCACGCGATCCGGCATGAAGGCCATGATGGCGTGCTTGTCGGCCGCCCGCGCGCGCACCTCGTCGGGGCTCCAGGTGTCGCGGCTGCGGTTGGCCTCGACCGCGCCGGCACTGGCCAGCAGGTCCAGCACCTCCTGCTCGACCCAATGCGTCACGAGGATGCGCGTCACTTCAAGGCCGCCCGCAGCCGCGCGCCGATGCCATCCACCACCAGCACGCAGGCGAGGATCGCCAGCAGGATGGCCGAGACCTGATCATAGGACATGAGGCGGAGGGCGGCGATCAGCTCGAAGCCGATACCCCCAGCCCCCACGATGCCCAGCACCGCCGAGGCGCGGAAGTGATACTCCCAGCGATAGATGGTGATGTCGGACAATTGCGGCATGACCTGCGGCAGTACGGCATGGGTGATGACCTGGAAGCGCGTGGCGCCGGCGGCACGCGCGGCCTCCAGCGGCTTCGGGTCCACATGCTCGATGGCTTCCGCATAGAACTTGCCCACCATGCCGACCGAATGGAGTGCCAAGGCCAGCACGCCCGGCAGCGCGCCGAAGCCGACCGCCGCCACGAACAGGATGCCCATGATGATCTCGGGCACCGAGCGCAGGAAGGCCAGCAGCGTGCGCGTCGCATGCTGCACCACCGGATGCGGTGAGACATTGGGTGCCGCCAGCAGCGCCAGCGGCAGCGAGATGATCACGGCCAGCGCGGTGCCCGCGATGGACATGGCGAGCGTGTCCAGCAGCGGCTTCAGCCAGGAACGCCAGCGCGAGAAATCGGGCGGCACCATCTCGGAGAAGAGCTGCGCCATGGCGGGCAGGCCATCGGCGAAGCGCTCCGCATCGAAGAAGCCGGTGATACCGAGTGCCGCCAGGCAGACCGCGATGATGGCGGCCGCCAGCGCGCCCCCGCGCAGCCCCGCCGCGCGATCGGCCGCCAGAATGGCAGAGGTGCTCATCCGCGCATCCGCGTCAGGTCCATCTCCAGCACCCGCGCGGTCTCGCGCAGGATGTTGTAGGCGGCGTCATCCGTGGGGGCGAAACCTTCCACGCGGAAAGCGCGCAGCACCTCGGGGTCACGCACATCGAGGAAGGCGCTGCGGATCGCGGCCTTCAGCGGCTCCGCCAGGTTGCCCTGCATCACCATCGGGTAGTTGGGGATCGGGTCGCTCACGGCCACCTCGCGGATGCGGGCGGCATCAATCACGTTGCGGGTGATGAGCGTGCGCAGGATGCTCTGCGAGAGCGCGCCCGCCGCCACCTGGCCGGCCTGCACCGCGCGCGCCACGCCGTCATGCGTGCCGAGGTGCACCACGCGGTAGTCGCGCTCGCCGTTCAACTGGGCGCGGGTGAGGATCATGGCGCGCGGCACCAGATGCGCCGAGGTCGAGGCCTGGTCGCCAAACCCCACGGGCCGGCCGCGAAGATCCTCGAGGCTCCGCACCGGGCTGTCCGCGCCCGCGATGATGATGGAGTTGTAGGTGGGCGAGCCGCGCTCGACGCCCACCGCGAAGGGCTCGATGGCCGGCGCGCGGGACTTGGCCAGCACGTAGGAAAAGGGGCCGAAATAGGCGATCTCGATGCGGCCGAAGCGCATCGCCTCGATCATCGAGGAATAGTCGGTCGTCACCACCAGCTCGATCTCGCGGGAGAGGCTGCGCTCCAGATGCGCGCGCAGCGGCTGCGCGTTCTGGATGATGGTGCTGGCATTTTCGTCGGGCAGCAGCGCCACGCGCAGGCGGCGCGGGTCACGGGTTTGCGCGAAGGCAAGGGACGGCGCGGTGAGGCCAGCGACGATCAGGTGGCGGCGAAGCATCAGGCGATCTCCAGGATGGGTTCGGGTTGCGGCACGGCGCCGTAGATGCGGGCGGTTTCGGCCTCGCCCAGCGCGGCGGGCGGGCCATCGAAGACGACGGCGCCGCCGGCGATGCCGATGATCCGGTCGGCGAAGCGGCGCGCGAGGTCGAGCTGGTGGAGGGAGACGATGGCCGTCAGCCCGTCCTGCCGGCAGATGGCGTGCAACTGGCCCAGCACCCGCTCCGAGGTCGCGGGATCGAGTGAGGCGACGGGCTCATCGGCCAGGATGGTGCTGGGCTGCTGCACGAGGGCGCGGGCGATGCCGACGCGCTGCTGCTGCCCGCCCGAGAGCTGGTCCGCCCGGCGCAGCGCATAGTCCAGCAGGCCCACGCGCTCGATGGCGGCGAGCGCCAGGCGCTTCTCGGCCTGGCTCCAGGGCAGCAAGGTGCGCAGGGCCGAATGATGGCCGAGGCGGCCCATCAGCACATTGGCGAGCACGGTGCGCCGGCCGATCAGCTGGTGCTGCTGGAAGATCATGCCGGTGCGCGCGCGGTGCCAGCGCAGCGCATGCGCGATTTCCTGCCCCTCGGCCGTGATCCGCCCCGCACTCAGCCGCACCAGGCCGTTCAGGCTGCGCAGCAGGGTGGATTTCCCCGCGCCGGAGGCCCCCAGCAGCACGGTGAAATCCCCGGGCGCGAAGCTGAGCGAGCAGGGCTTCAGCGCCTCCGTCCCGTTCGGGTAGACCACCCGCGCGCCATCCACGACGATCATGCACACCCCTTGCCAAGCGAGGGGGCTGCCTAGTCAGGCCCAGGGTCCGCCGCGTGACGTTTTTGCTGCCATTTCGTGAAAGCGTGCGTCGGTGGCAGCATGGCGTGAACGATCCTGGAAGACATCCGTGACCAACCGCACCCGCATCCTGCTCTGGACCGACACGCCCGGCCCCTACATCGAGGCCATCGCCGCCGCCGGGCTTGAGCCGCGCGTCGCCGTCGAATCGCTCGGCCGCGCGACGCAACCCTCCGAGGCGCAGATGGCGGAGACGGAGGTGATCCTGGGCTGGGGCGCACCCGCCGGCCTGCTTCCGCGCATGCCGCGGCTGCGTTGGGCGCAGTCGCTGACGGCGGGCGTCGAGGGCTGGCTCGCCTTGCCCGACCTGCCCGACGCGCTGACGCTCACCTGCGCGCGCGGCACGCATGCGGATTCCATGCCCGAGAACATTCTGGGCGGGCTGTTCCACGTCACCAAGGGCTATGCCGCCATCGCCGAGGCGCAGAAGGAGAGCGCGTGGAAGCGCCGCGTGGCGACGCCGCTCAACGGCAAGGTGCTCGGCATCCTCGGCCTCGGCGCGATCGGTGCCGAGGTGGCGCGCCTCGCCTCGGCGCTGCGGATGGAGGTCATCGGCACCCGCCGCAACGCAGCCCCCATGCCCCATGTGGCCGAGGTGCTGCCGCCCGAGCGCACGGATGAGGTGCTGGCCCGCGCCGATTTCGTGCTGCTGCTGCTGCCGGCAACCCCGGAGACCGAGAATTTCATGAACGCGGCGCGCCTGGCCCGCATGAAGCCCAGCGCCTGGCTGCTGAATTTCGGCCGCGGCAGCGCCATCCTGGACGCCGATCTCATCGCCGCGGTGACGGAGAAGCGCATCGCGGGCGCCATCCTCGACGTCTTCCGCGTGGAGCCCCTGCCAGCGAGCGACCCGCTCTGGACCACGCCCGGCATCATGGTGCTGCCGCATATCGGCGGCATGCATCCCGAGCGGGACCGCGTGGTGGCGTCCCTCTTCACCGACAATCTGCGCCGCTTCCTGGATGGCGTGCCGCTGCGCGAGGTGGTGGATCGCCGCATCGGCTATTGAGCCCTTGTGCGGGCGCGCGAAGTTCCGGCACGCTGACCTGACAAGCCGGGCCTGAACCGGCCATTCAGGAGGAAACCGCATGCAACGTCGCGCCCTGGCCTTCGGGCTGCTCGCCGCACCCGCGCTCGCACACGCGCAGCAGGACGGATGGCCCAGCCGGCCCATCCGCCTCGTCGTCGGCTGGCCGCCCGGCGGCTCGGTGGACATCGTGGCGCGGCTGCTGCAACCGCGCCTGCAGGCCCTGCTCGGCCAGACCGTTGTCGTGGAGAACCGCGCGGGGGCCACTGGCACGGTGGGGGCGGCCGAGGTCGCGCGCGCCGGCGCCGATGGCCACACCTGGCTGATCGCGCAGGACAGCCAGGTCATCACGCCGGCCATCATGAACCTGCCCTATGACGTGCGCCGGGATTTCTCGCCGATCACCCTGATCGGCCGCGGGCCGCTGGTGGTGACGGCGAATGCGGCGGCGCCCTGGCGCAGCTTCCAGGAATTGATGGTCGCGGCGCGGGCGCAGCCGCCCGGGCGCATCACCTATGCCACCGCCGGCGTGGGCACGATGATGCATGTGGCGATGGTGCAGCTCTGCAACCTCGCCGGCGTGGAGCTCACTCATGTGCCCTATCGCGGCGGCGCGCCGGCGCTGGCCGATGCGCTGGCCGGGCAGGTGCCGCTCTTCGTCACCAATGCGCCGGTGGGCGGGCCGCACGTGCGCAGCGGCGCGCTGCGGGGCCTAGGCGTCACCACCGCCACCGCCTGGCGTGACCTGCCGGGCGTGCCCAGCTTCCAGGAACAGGGCATCGCGGGCTTCGAGGCGCCGACCTGGTGGGGCGTCTTCTCGCCCTCCGGCGTGCCCGCCGGCCTACGCGAGCGCATGGCGCAAACCCTGGGCCGCATCCTGGCCGAGCCCGAGACCAAGGCCCGCGTCGAACAGCAGGGCATGGATGTGCTGGCCATCTCCGGCGAGGGTTTCGCCACTTTCGCCGAGGCCGAGACCGAGCGCTGGGCGCGGGTGGTCCGCGCCAACAACATCCGCCTGGAAGGTTGAGCCAGCCGACCCTCCTCCGGCTTTTTCCCCTGGCGCTGGGCACGCTGGTCGTGCCCTTCGACACCGCGCTGAACGTCGCCTTCCCGGCGGTGACGGCCGCCTTCGCCCTGCCCCTGCCGGCCATCCAGTGGCTCATCATCGCCTATGTGCTGACCTATGGCAGCCTGATGCTGGCGGTGGGACGCATCGGCGACATCTGGGGCCATGGGCGGGTGTTCCGCCTGGGCCTCATCTGGAGTGCGGTGGCCCTGCTGCTCTGCGCCCTGGCGCCGAGCTACCCGTGGCTGCTGGGCGCGCGCATCCTCCAGGGCATCGGCGCGGCGCTGGTCATCGGCTGCGGTGCGGCGCTGGCCACGGGGCTTTATCCGGAGGCGATGCGTGCGCGGGCGCTGGGCGCCTATGCCGCGAGCTTCGCGGCCAGCGGCGCGCTCGGCCCGCTGCTGGGCGGATTCCTGGTGGAGGCCTGGGGCTGGCCCGCCGTGTTCTGGATCCGCGTGCCGGTGGCCCTGCTGGCGCTCTGGCTGCTGCGGCACCAGGCGGCGGCGCCGCACACCGGCCCGCGCGAGAGCTTCGACGGGGGCGGCGCCGTGCTGCTCGCCTTGGGCATGGCGAGCCTTTTGCTGGCGATCAACCGCGCCTCACCTCTGCTGGCCGGGCTGGCGGCGCTGGCGCTGGGCGGCTTCATCTGGCGCAGCCTCGCCGTCGCGCGCCCCATCCTGGACCTCCGGCTGTTCCGGCGGCCGGGCTTTGCGCGGCTGAACCTGGCGAGCCTGCTGGTGAACCTGGCCGGCTTCGGCGTGATGCTGCTGGTGCCCTTCTACCTCGCGCGCGTGGCCGCCCTGCCGCCGGCCTGGCTTGGGCTCGTCCTGGCGGGCGGGCATGGCGGGGCCATGCTGGGTTCGGCACTCGGCGGGCGACTCGGCGGCGGGCCGCGCTGCGCCGTGGCGGGGGTTCTGCTGGCGGGGGTGGGGCTGCTCGCCATCGGCTTCTGGGGGCCGGGCACACCCCCTGCCCTGATGCTGGGCTGCCTGGTCGTGCAGGGCTTAGGCATCGGCCTCTTCACCCTCGCCTATACCGACATGGTGACCGCCATCATGCGGCGGGAGGATCGCGGCGTGGCCGGCAGCCTGACGCTGCTGACGCGCACGCTGGGCGTGGTTCTGGCGGCATCCCTGCTGACGCTGGTCTTCGGCGCGGGCGAATCCGGGGCTTTGGCGGCGGGCGCCGGGCCGCTGGAGGCCTTCCTGGCCGGCTTCGCGCCAGCCTTCTGGGTGGCGGGCCTGCTGCCCATCCTGGCCCTTCCGCTGATCTGGCGAAAAACGGCCTGACTTGCCGATGCGTCACTTGAACGCCTGTTCAGATGTCGCTATGGTTTCTTCCGTTGCGAGTGACTCGCAACTGGAGAGCACCATGGGTCGCGATTTCAGCCATATCGTCCGCCGTTGTGAGCGCGCCGTTGTCACCGCCTATCGCGAGCTGCGCGATGTCGGCACGACCGACATGGCCGCCTTCCAGGCCTGCACCACGCTTTATCGCGTCCATCACCCCGAGGCCTCGATCACCGAGGCGCGGCGCCTGGTCGCCGAATGGGTGGACCATCACGTGACGCGCCAGAGCATGGCCCCCGCGCCCGGCTGCGAGTGCGACTGAGACCGGCCTATTCCACCAGCGGCGGCTGCCTGGCCCAGTCGAAGCCGCGCGCCGCGCGCGCCCGGCCATATTCGAACAGCGGGCCCATATAGGCCGGGTTGAACGGCGTGGTGTAGGGCACGTCGAAATCCGAGCCGATATAGGCGAGCCGGTATTCCACATCGTCGCGCTGGGCGTTCAGCCAGATCCGCATCACGTCATTCAGGCCGCTGGCGGCGATCATCGTCGCCACCGCGCGGCTGGCGATGGTCATGGTCCGCCGGTCGGTCGCGGCCCAGTCGGGGTCGAGGCGCGCATTGCGGATCACCCAGGCGCGGATGGGCTGCACCGGGAGGCGGCGCGCGATGCGCAGGCGCCGCGCCTGCGTCACCGCCACCGGATAGAGGAAGGCCTGGGCAAAGGCACCGCCATCCACATGCAGCTCCTGGTGGGGCACGCCATCCAGCGTCACGTCGAACAGCACGGGCGCGAAGGCGCCGGGGATGGAGGCGGAGGCCAGCATGATGCGGTGGATCAGCGCGCCCGCGCCGGGATGGCCGCTCGCCGCGATGGCGCCGATGTTCCAGATCACCGGCAATTGCGCATCGAGGTCCGTCGTGCCGATGAACAGCAGGCGACCCTGGCGGTAGCCCTCGCCGATGCGCGCGATCATCGTCGCGTCCAGCTCGCGCGCGATAGTGCGGAAGAGCGGCGTGGTATCGGCCATGCCATCGAGCATCACGCCGCTCAGCAGGCTGCGCTGGATCAGGATGTCGGAGAGGGTGACCTGCGTGTACACGCGGCGCAGGCCCGCATCATAGTCGGGCCCCAGGAAGGCGAAGGGCGCGATCAGCCCGCCCGTGCTGACGCCGGTGACGAGCTGGAATTGCGGCCGCGTGCCCGACTCGGTCCAGCCATTGAGCAGCCCCGCGCCGAAGGCCCCGTCATCGCCGCCGCCGGAGACGGCAAGGAGGTCGAGCGTCGGCAGCATCTGGTCGGCGCGAAGGCCCTGCATCCGGTGCTGCCGCTCGAGCGCCGCGGTGAACTCGGCGGCGAGCGCGCGCGTGCCGAGGGCCGGGAAAAACCGCTCATTGGGGATGCCGAGCACCGTGGCGCGCCCGGTCTGCCCCCGCGGGACGGCCGGGCCGCGTTCGAGTGCCGCGCAGGCGGAGAGGCTGCCGGCACCCAGGAGCAGGGCGGCGCGGCGCGAGAGATTTGGCGGCATGGTCATGTTCCGGGAATCATCCGGCCGGATTGCGCCCCCGCGCGGCGCAGCCGTCAAGCCAAGCTTCCGCTTATTCCGTGCCGAAGCCCGAGCCGGCCACGCGATAGGCCTCGCGCGGGGGGGCGAAGATGTCGAGGACCTGGCAGCCCTCTGGGCCGGCGCGCATGGTGTGCGGCACGCCGCCCGGCGTGCGCCAGAAATCGCCCTTCTTCACCGTGATCTCCTCGCCGCCCTGGATGCGGACGGCGCTGCCTTCGAGCAGCACGCCCCATTGCTCCTCGGGGTGGGCGTGCAGCGTGCCCTCGCCATTCGGCGCGATGGTGACGACGGAGAGCATCGCGTGTTCGCCCGGGAAGATGCGGGTGGTGACGCCCGGCGCCAATTCGCGCGCGATGCCCTGCGTGACATCGGCGAGGTTGTGGAAATGCTGGGCCTGGCTCATCGGGCGTTCCTTGTTGCTGGGGGCGAAGGGTTAGCCAGCGCTGCCACGCTCGGCAAGCGCCCAGCCGATCGCGGCGCGGGCCAGTGCCGCCACCGTATCCACCACCGGAAATTCGAGGGCGGGGCCGGCGGCGACACCGAGCGGGATCTCGGTGCAGCCGAGGACGACGGCGTCCGCACCCTGCCCATGCAGATGGCGCGCGACCTCGGCCAGCGGCGCATAGGCCTCGGCCACGCGGTTGGCCTTCACGAGCCCGACCGCCGGCATGACGTGGCTTGCCATCATCGCGGCGCTCGGCGTGATGCATTCGATGCCCAGCCGCTCCTGGTAGAGGCGCATGGCCAGCGTTGCCGTCGTGCCCATCAGGCCGATGCGGCCGGAGGTGACACCCTGGCGGCGCAGATCGGCCGCCGCGGCGTCCACGATGTCCAGGATGGGCAGCGGCGTGGCCGCCTGCATCTGATCGAACCAGCCATGTGCGGTGTTGCAGGGAATGGCGATGGCGCCGCAGCCGGCCGCCTCCAGCCCACGAATGCCGCGCAGCAGGAAGGGCAGCGGATCCTCGCCGCCATGGTTGCGCGCGGCGGTGCGGTCGGGCACGCGCGGGTCGGACCAGAGAATGGTGGGGATATGGTCCTGGTCCCGCTCGGCCGGGGTTTCGAGCGTCAGCGCCCGCATGAACTCCGCCGAGGCCAGCGGCCCCATCCCCCCCAGCACACCCAGCATGCGCATGATGTTCCCATCCCCCTCCTGCGGAGATGCGGTTTTCCGCCCGCGCCGCGCATCTGTCGAGGGCGCGGCCGAGCGCGGCGCTTGTGGCGGGAGCGGCCCCGCGCGAAGCTCGCGGCAAGACAGGGAGAGAGGCGATGGACCAGATGTATGACCGGCACGCCCACTCGCTCGGCCATGTGGTCGAGCTGCAGCATGTGAACATCCGCGTGCCGGACCAGATCGCGGCCACGAATTTCTACATCAGCGGCCTCGGCCTCACGCGTGACCCGTATCTGATGACGGGCACGGACAACATGTGGGCCAATGTTGGCATCAGCCAGTTCCACCTGCCGGCCGGCGCGCCGCAGGTGCTGCGCGGCACCACGGCGCTGGTGGTGCCCGACCGTGCGGCGCTGCTGCGGCGCCTCGCGGCCCAGCGCCGGAACCTGGCCGGCACGCGCTTCGACTTCCGCGAGACCGAGGATGCGGTGGAGACCACCTGCCCCTGGGGCAACCGCATCCGCTTGCATGCGCCGGATGCGGCGCGCTTCGGGTCCATCACGCTCGGCATGCCCTATGTGGAGTTCGACGTGGCCCCGGGCACCACCCCCGGCATCGCGCGCTTCTACCGCGAGATCCTGCAGGCGCCCGCCACGGCCGAGGCGGGCGTCGCCCGCGCGCTGGTCGCCAATGGGCAGCATCTGGTTTTCCGCGAGACGGATGCGCCGCAGCCCGAATATGACGGGCACCACATCCAGATCACGCTGGCCGATTTCGGCGGGCCGCATGCGCGGCTCGCGAAAGCCGGGCTGATCAGCGAGGAAAGCAATCCCTGGCAGTACCGCTTCCTCGACATCGTGGACCCCGAGGGCGGCGCCGTTCTGTTCCGCGTCGAGCACGAGGTGCGGAGCATGACGCATCCGCTCTATGCGCGGCCGCTGGTGAACCGCAATGCCGGGATCAACAACCGCAACTACATGCCGGGCCACGAGGCCTGGCCCTTCGCCATGCCGCCCGGGCCGGGCTGACTCGCCGCGAGGGATTTCAGCGTTTCAGCGAGTCCGCCTCAACGCATCATGCTCTAGCCCTGCGGTGCGCCCTGCCGCCGCGGCATCCGGCCCCTCGGTCACCTCCATGTAGTTGGCGGCGGAGGAGGCGCGGGCGATCAGGGCGCGCAGCGCGGGGTTTTTCGCGCCATCCTCGGCCGTCAGCGCGTCCATCGGGCAATAAAACTCGTGCGCATGGGCCGTCTGGGTCGCCATGAAGCCGCGGAAATGCCTGGGCTTGAGGGCGAAGAGCACGCGCGCGTCGCGCACAGGCAAAATCAGATCCGCGCGGGGTTCCGTCTTGAGCATGCGGATCAGGCGCCAGCGGGGAATATTGTTGCCGGGCAGGCCCGGCTGCAGCAGCCACTCGACCGGGCAGACGACAAGGAGCGATCCGGTGCTCGGCGCGAAGCGCGATCGCTTGTCGAGGAGGTTCTGGTAGCTGCCGCAAGCCTCGATGCAGAGGATATCCACATAGGGCTCGGCCGCCTTGGTGCTGAAGTGGAGGTAGAGCCCATCGGGCAGGGTCTTCAGCCGGTCGGCACCCGGGAATTTCAGGTAGGGCTGCGTGACCTTGCGTTCGAGATCGGGCCGCGCGCGCAGCCAGGTTCCCGGCTGCTTCATGGAAGGCTCCAGGCCCGGCGGGCGCTGCGGCCATTGGCCGAGCCTTTGCCGCACCTGCTGGTCCAGCCTCTCGTCTTGCATGCGCCGCACGCCCACAACCATGACAACGCCCCCTGGGAAAATACACAACCTATGAGAGAAGAATGCTTTTTCTCTCGCGGGGCGCAAGGAGTTTTAGGCTTTTTCTCCGCATTTTTTTACTTTTTCTTATTCCATAGAATATTTATAATGAGGTGCAGATGCCGAAACTCATATGTTTCATGCTGTTAGAGACGGCTTTTAACATTATATTTTGCCGCATCCCCGAGCAAATATGACCCATCCCCGCGATGCACCATCAATGGGAATCCTCTCCGGTTCCCCGTCCCACCCTGAACGTCCCCTAGGGCAGGCCCGCCAACAGCGCCGCGGAATTCGCAACCGTGCCAAAAACGCCGCCCTGCATCTTCACCATCTGGACCGCCGCCAGGTGGTTGTCGTGATCCGTCGCCCCGCAGCAGTCCTCCAGCAGCAGGCATTCGAAGCCGCGGTCATTCGCTTCGCGCATGGTGGTGTGCACGCAGACATCGGTGGTAATGCCGGTCAGCACCAGGTTGCGGATGCCGCGCGTGCGCAGGATCAGTTCGAGGTCTGTCGCGCAGAAACTGCCCTTGCCGGGCTTATCAATGATGATCTCGCCAGGCGCAGGCGCCAACTCCTGGATGATCTCCCAGCCCGGCTCGCCGCGCACCAGGATCCTGCCGCAGGGCCCCGGGTCGCCGATGCCGGCCCCGATCCGCTGTGACCGCCAGCGCTTGTTGGCCGGCAGATCCGAAAGGTCCGGCCGGTGCCCCTCGCGCGTGTGGATGATCCCGTAGCCCTTGGCGCGCATGGCGGCCAGCACGCGCTGGATGGGCGCGATGGGGGCCCGCGTCAGCGAGAGGTCATAGCCCATCACATCCACATAGCCGCCCTTGCCGCAGAAATCGGTCTGCATGTCGATCACGATGAGAGCGGTGTTTTCGGGCGTCAGCGCGCCGTCGAAGGGCCACGCATAGGGGTCGGCTTGGATGGTGGGCATGCGGGTCCTCCTTGGATCGCCCGGGGCCAAGCAAGCCGCGTGCCCGGTGGCACCGCGTTTGCAAAGCCTTTGACGAGTGGGGCGCCCAGCCGCGCGGCATGCAATTCGCTGCCATCGCGCTGGGCAATGAGGGATGGGACTGCAAGTGAAGGCGGCATGGGGGCGCGGAATGCTGATGGCGGTGGGGCCGCTCGCGCTGTTCGTCATCTGGTATCTGGCGAACGCCCAGGGCTGGGTCACGCCGCGGCTGCTGCCCTCGCCCGTCCGCACGCTGCAATCCATCTGGACCAACATGGCCGGCGGCGGCATGGCGCATGACTTCTGGCGCACGCTGGTCCGCACGCTCCAGGCCTTCGGCATCGCGGCGGTGGCGGGCGTGCCGCTCGGCATCATGGTGGGCGCGAATGCGAAGCTCTACCGCTCCATCGAATTCCTGGTGGATTTCTTCCGCTCGACGCCGGCCACCGCCATGTTCCCGCTCTTCATGATCCTCTTCGGCCTCGGCGATTTCGCGAAGATCGCCATTGCCGCCTTCGCCGCCTGGCTCGTGATCCTGTTCAACGTCGCCTATGGCGTGATGAATGCGCGGCAGACGCGCATCCTGGCCGCCCGCGTAATGGGCGCCTCGCGCCTGCGGATCTTCCGCGACGTGCTGTTCTACGAGGCCCTGCCGCAGACCTTCGTGGGGCTGCGGACCGCCGTCTCCCTCGCGCTCGTCGTCATTGTCGTGGCCGAAATGTTCATCGGCGGCGATGACGGCTTGGGCAAGCGCATCATCGACAGCCAGATCACCTTCGACATGCCGCAGCTCTACGGGACCATCCTGGTCTCGGGCGTGCTGGGCTACGGGCTGAACCTGTTTTTCCTGACCCTCGAAACCCGCCTGGTCCATTGGTCCGGTCGGTCCTGAATCGGAGCCCCAGATGACCACACGCCGCACCATCCTCGCCGGCCTCGGCGCCGCGCCGCTGGCCGCCCCTGCCTTCGCGCAAGGACGACGCGACCGTGTGACCATCGCCTGGCTGCCCATCATGCAGACCCTGGCCTTCTACGTGGCACAGGAAGAAAAGCTCTTCGAGCGCGCGGGCATCGAGGTCGAGGCCGCGCGTTTCCAGGCGCCGAACCAGATCATCGACAGCCTGGTCGCCAACCGCGCCGATGTGGGCGCACCCGGGGCGGCGGCCGGCATCTCGGTGCTGGCCGAGGTGCAGTTCCCCGGCACCTTCAAGGCCTTCGGCCTTCAGGGCGGCGGCATCCGGGTGAACCGCATCAATGACGGGCTGATCGTCGCCAACAACTCGACCATCACGAGCTTCGCCGATCTGCGCGGCAAGTCGCTGGGGCACCTGCCGGGCATCCAGTGGCGCACCATCTCGCGCCACATGGTCCGCCGCGCCGGGCTCAATCCCGATGGCGATGTGCGGCTGGTGGAGATGGCGGTCGGCCTGCAGGTGCAGGCGGTCATCGCGGGCTCGGTGGACGCGACGCTCTCACTGGAGCCGGTGGGTTCTATCGCCGTGGCGCTGGGCGAGGCCAAGCGCGCCATGACCAACCCGGTGGCGGGCGTGATCGCCGATCCCTTCTATTCCGGCGTCTCGCTGCTGACCACCAAGTTCATGCGCGAGCGCCCCGCCGTGGCGCGCCGCGTGGTCGAGGTGCTGGACGCGGCGACCCTCCTGGCCGAGACGCAGTATGACCGCCTGCGCGCCATCCTGCCGCGCTGGACGGCGGTGCAGGCGGCCCAGGTGCCCATCGTGGCGCAGCCCTACCTCCGCGCCTGGAAGGATCTGAACGAGACGGATCTCAATTCCTACCAGGCTCTGGTGGACGTGTTTGCCTCGGAGGGCGTGCTGCGCGCGCCCTTCGCCGTGCGCGACTTCATCCTCAAGCCCGGCGACATGGCGGGCTGATGGCCGATCTCACCTGGTTCACGCCGGGCACGCACATCACGGTGCGGGGCCTGCGAAAGTCCTTCGGCGGCAATCCGGTCTATGTCGGCTTCGACATCGACCTGCCGAAGGGGCGCATCGTCTCGGTCTTCGGGCCCAATGGCTGCGGGAAGTCCACCTTCATCAACATGGTGGCGGGGCTGCTGCCCTTCGATGGCGGGGAGATCCTCTTCGAGGGCAAGACGATCCGTGAGACCCGCATCGGCTATGTCTTCCAGAACTACCGGGAGGCGCTGTTTCCCTGGCAGCGGGCCATCGACAACATCCATTACCCACTGAAGCTCATGGGCATCCCCCGCGCCGAACGCACGCGGCGGATCGAAGCGCTAGTGGCGGGCTTCGACCTCAAGTTCGACCTGCACCGCTACCCCTATGAACTCTCGGGCGGGCAGCAGCAGACCGTCTCCATCATGCGCTCGCTGGTGATCGAGCCGGAGGTGCTGTTTCTGGACGAGCCCTTCTCGGCGCTCGACTACGAGATGACGCTGATCATGCGCGACCAGTTGCAGAGGGTACTTGTGGCGCGCGGCACCACGGCCGTGCTGGTGAGCCATGACCTGGAGGAGGCGATCTACCTCGCCGACAAGCTGCTGCTGCTGACGCGCCGGCCATCCCGCATCGCGGAATTTCTCGACATCCCGCTGCCCCGCCCGCGCAGCCCGGCGACATTGACCGACCCGGAATTCGTGCGCATCAAGGGCCATGCGCTGGACGTGTTCCAGCAGGCCGTTCGGGGAAGCTAGATGAGCGAACCACCCTATCGCGGATACCACGACATCGGCGGCCTGCCGGGCGGGCCGATCCAGCAGGATGAGCACCCCTTCGCCGATTGGCAGAAGCTCTCCGAAGCAATCCGTGGCGCGCTGGAGCAGAAGGATCGCTGCGTCTCGCTCGATGAAATCCGCCGCGCCTTCGAGAGCTTCGGCGAGCCGCTCTACGAGACGCTGGGCTTCTACGAACGCCGCGCCGAGGCGCTGACCCTGCTGCTGGACGAGAAGGGCCTGGTGGACCGCGTCGAGGTGCTGGCGCGGATGGACGCGCTCGCGGCCGGCCGCGGCCAGCGCGTGGACCATGCCGCCAAGACGGTGACGGAGGCTTCGTGATGCCCCGCTTCCAGCCCGGCGACACCGTGCGCGTGCTTGACCTGCACAAGCCCGGCCATGTCCGCATCCCCTTCTTCGTCCGCCACAAGCAGGGCGTGGTGGAGCGGCATTGCGGCGCCTATCCGAACCCCGAGGAACTCGGCCATGGCCGCCCCGGCCTGCCGCCCGTGGACCTCTATCGGGTGAATTTCCGGCAGGATCACCTCTGGCCCGACTATGCCGGGCCGGGGCACGACACGCTGGAGATCGAAGTCTACGAACACTGGCTGGCGCCCGCCTGATGCCCATTCCCTCCAACGTCCCGCCCACCCGCTTCTCGGCCGACGCGATCGACCCCACCCGCCCCGTGGTCGAGGGCCATCACGGCGCCGACTACTACGCGCTGATGACGGAGGCGCTGCACAAGATCCTGCTGGAGAAGCAGCTCCTCGCGCAGGCCGACACGGACCGCGTAATCGCCGCACTTGAGGCGCCCAACGTCACCTGGGGCGCCCGCATCGTGGCCCAGGCCTGGCGCGACGAGGCCTATGCGCAGCGCCTGGTAGAGGATGGCTCCAAAGCGGCGGCGGAGATGGGCTTCAAGATCAAGGAAGCCAAGCTCGTCGTCGTGCGGAACACGCCGACGCTGCACAACGTCATCGTCTGCACGCTGTGTTCCTGCTACCCGCGCTCGCTGCTGGGGCAGCCGCCCTGGTGGTACATCTCGAAGAACTACCGGGCGCGCACGGTGCGGGAGCCGCGCCAGGTCCTGGCCGAATTCGGGTTGGAGCTGCCGGCCGAGGTCGAGGTGCGGGTGCATGATTCCAACGCGGATATGCGCTACCTCGTGCTCCCCATGGCGCCGCCGGATGCGGCGGCGCGGCCGGTGGAGGAGCTGATCCCGCGGGTCACGCGGCACATGCTGGTCGGGACGGCGGTGGTGGCCGCGTAGCCCTCAGCCCTTCCTCACCAACTCCGGGTACATCACCTTGTCGCCATAGGTGCCCATCTTCGCGAGATCCTCGTCGGTGATGTATTCCGGCGTCCTGCCGTTCACCGCGCATAGCTGCTCCACGATGATGTTGCGCTTCACCTCGCTCACCAGCACGCAGGTGCGGTGATACGCCTCCGACAGCGTGCGCCCCAGCACGGTGAAGCCGTGGCGGCGCATGATGATGCAGTTGGTGTCCTGGATGAAGGTCTTGATCGGCGCCACATCCTCCTCGACGTTGATGCTCGCCGGCAGGTAATGCGCGGGCTTCTGCATGAGGAAGCCGTAGGTCAGGCTGAAGGAACGGAACTCCTCATAGCCCGCCGCCAGGAAGGCGATGGTCTCGTCGTGGTGCAGGTGGATCACGCAGTTCACATCGGGGCGCAGCCGCAGGATTTCGCGGTTCATCTGGTGGCCGACGGTCGTCGCGCGCTCGCCCGCCAGGATGCGGCCATACGGGATGTCGGTGATGACGAGGTCCTCGACCTCCACCTCCTCCAGGCTGATGCCCTGGGGCTTGGCGTAGCAGATCCCCTGCTCGTAATCCGGGTGCGGCACGCGGATCACCATACCGCCCACGCTGCTGTTCACGAGGCCCCGCGCGGCCAGGCGATGCGCGTATTTCACGTAGTCGCCGGTGACCTTGGGGTCGAAGCTCACATTCGGGTCGGGCGTCAGCTCATTCACGCGGTATTGCGGGGTGATGCCGTCCATGTCGTGTCTCCTATTCGGGGCGGATATTGAGGCGCTGGGCCAATTCGCGCCAACGGGCAGCGTCGGCCGCGATCTGCGCGGCGAAGGCGGCGGGCGCGGACATCACCGGCTCGATGTCGCTCGCGCGCATTTCGGCGCGGCCCGCATCGGTCAGGAAATGCGCGGCCAGCGCCTGCTGGATGCGGGCCGCTATGGCCGGCGGCAGGCCCGCCGGGGCCACGAGGCCATACCAGAAGACGGCATCGAAGCCCGCCACCCCCAGGCTCCCGAAGGTCGGCACGTCGGGCAGCAGGTTGGAGCGCTGGGTGACGGCAAAGGCCTTGAGCTGCCCGTCCCGCACCATGGCGGCCGAGGCGGGCGGATTGTCCAGCAGCGCGCCCACCGTGCCGTTCAACAAATCTGGATAGACCTGCGAGGAGCCGCGATACGGCACGTGGTGCATGGAAAGCCCGGTCAGCAGCTCGAACTGCCGCGTCAGAAGGTAGCCGAGCGTGGTCACGCCCACCGAGGCATAGCTCACCTGCCCCGGCCGTGCCCGGGCATAGGCGAGGAAATCCGCGAGATTCGTGGCCGCCACCGCGCGCCCGGCCACCAGCACATAGGGCGTGGTGCCCAACTGCGTGATGGCGGTGAAGGAGGTGACGGGGTCATAGGGCACGTCGCGTTGCAGCACCGTCGCCACCGGATGCGTGCTCGTGGTGGCGACGCCGATGGTGTAGCCGTCGGGCGCGGCACGGGCGACCGCGTTGCTGCCGATGGTGCCGCCGGCACCCGGGCGGTTCTCGATGACGATGGGCTGGCCCAGCGCCTCGGAGAGCCGCCGCGTCGCGATCCGGGCCGTGAGGTCGGTGCCGCCGCCGGCCGGAAAGGGCACGATGCAGCGGATGGGTCGGCTGGGCCAGGGCTCGTCGGTCTGGGCGCCCGCGGATGATGGCGTCAGGGCAAGCGGCGTAAGCAGGAGATGGCGGCGCTTCAGGCTCATCACGCAATCGCTCCTCGAATGTCCGGACAGGTTAGACGCGCGCCGCCCCTCACAACAAGCGAGGATGGACCCTCAATTCGACTTCAGCCCCGCAGCACGCAACCTCAGTTCACCGTGGCGCCGGCGGCGCGCACGATCGGCCCCCACTTCGCCTCCTCGGCGCGCATGAAGGCATTGTATTCGGCGGGGCCGAGCGGCCATGGATCGGCGCCGAATTCGCGCAGGCGCTGGATGGTGGCCGGGTCGGCCAGGGCGCGCAGGATGGCGGCGCTCAGCTTCTCCACCACCGGGCGGGCCGTGGCCGTCGGCGTCACCAGCCCATACCAGGAGGCGACGTCGAAATCGGCGATCCCGGCCTCCTGCATCGTCGGCAGGTCGGGCAGTTGGGACCAGCGCGTGGCGGAACTCACCGCCAGCGCCTTCAGCAGCCCGGCCCGCACCTGCTGGGCCGAGGCCGGGGCGTTATCAATGGCGAAGAGGATCTCGCCCGAGAGCACCGCCTGCATGTTGGGCGCCGTGCCGCGATAGGGGATATGCGTCAATTCGACGCCGATCCGCTGGCCGAACATCACGCCGCTGAGATGGGAGGAGGTGCCGACGCCGGCCGAGCCGAAGGTGGCGGCGCGCGGGTTGGCGCGGATGAAGGCCACGAGGTCCGCCACGCTGTTGAACCCGCGCGTGGGCAGCGTGATCATGCAATTAGGCATGGAGGCGATGCGCGCAACACCCGTCAGGTCCCGGTTGGGCTCGAAGCCGGCGCGGCGGTGCAAATGGGGCCCAATGCCGTTGCTCGCGATGTGGTTGATGAAGAAGTTGTAGCCATCGGCCGGCGCCTGGGCCGCGATTTCGGCGGCCAGCATGCCGCCTGCACCCGGCCGGTTGTCCAGCCAGAAGCTGTGGGTCAGGCTTTCGCGCAGGCTGGGCTCCAGGATGCGCATGAAGATGTCGCTGGCGCCGCCCGGCGCCCCGCCCACCAGCACGCGCCAAGGCTTGTCGGGCCAATTCGCGGCGCCGGGCTGTGCTTCCGCCCGGCCCGCGAGCGCAAAGGCGGCGCCCGCCGCCAACAGCGCCCGTCGGGTGGTCCCGTGGGTGACCTGGATCATGGCTTATCCTCCCTGTCTTGGGAGGCAGCGTGGCGCGTGAGTGCGCCGTGACGCAAGAAAGTTTCGGCCTGCGCTACTCGGGGATCGCCCTGGCGATGGCCAGGAAATCCTCGGCGACGAGGCTGGCGCCCCCCACCAGCGCGCCGTCCACATCGGGCAGCGCCAGGATTTCCACCGCGTTGGAGGGCTTCACCGAACCGCCATAGAGCAGCCGCGTGGTCCGCGCGGCCGGGCCGAAGCGCTCCACCAGCGCGGTGCGCATGGTGGCGTGCATGGCGGCGATGTCGCGCTCGGTCGGCGTGCGGCCGGTGCCGATGGCCCAGACCGGCTCATAGGCCACGATGCCGCCCGCCGTGATGAAGCCATAGGGGATGGAGCCCGCCAATTGCCGCTCCACCACCGAATCGGCCAGGCCCGAAAGCCGCTCCGCCTCGGTCTCGCCCACGCAGATGATGGGGATCAGGCCGGCGGTCAGCGCCGCCTCGGTCTTGGCCAGCACGGCGGCGTCGTTCTCGCCGTGGTTGGTCCGCCGCTCGGAATGGCCGAGGATGACATGCGTCGCGCCCACATCGCGCAGCATGGCGGCACTCACATCGCCGGTGTGGGCGCCGTGATGCGCGGCGTGGCAGTCCTGCGCACCCACCGCGACGCGGCTGCCCAGCATCAGCGCCGCCACAATGTGGATGTGGATGTGGATGAAGGGCGGGCAGATCAGCAAATCGGCGTTGTCCGCCCCGCCTCTCAGCGCCTCGGCCAGGCGTGCGGCCTCGCGCTGGTTGCCGTTCATCTTCCAGTTGCCCGCAATGAGCGGCCTGATCCCGGGTGTCATGGCTTTGCTCTTCTTGACTGCCTGCCATTGGACAGAAACCGCCTGCGTTTGGCAACCGCCCGGCAAACCGCTATTCGCCTCTGCATGATCACCGCAATGCGCCGGCTGGCCGGCACCTGGTTCGCCAAGCTCCTCTTCGTCCTCCTGATCCTTTCCTTCGCCGTCTGGGGGATCGAGGACATGCTGCGCAACATCGGGCGCGACACCGCCGTCGCCCGCGTGGGCGACGACGCGATCGAGGTGGAGGAGGCGCAGGAGGCCGCCCGGCGGGAATTGCAGCGGATCCAGCGGCAGTTGGAAGGCCGGATGGAGCTGGACGCCCGCATCCGCCGCGCGGTGGCCGAGCAGGCGCTGGAGGGCCTCGTGCTCGACCGCGTGCTGCGCCAGGAACAGGCCCGCATGCGCATCAGCGTGCCGGATGACGCGGTGCGGGACTATATTTTCCAGATCCCGGGCTTCGCCGGCCTTGATGGCCGCTTCTCGCGCGAGGTCTTCAACAATTTCCTGCGCAGCAATGAGATGACGGAGGCCCGCTTCCTCGACCTGCTGCGCACCGATCTCGGCCGCCAGCAATTGGCCGGCGCCGTGCGCGCGGGTGCCACCGCCCCCGAGGCGCTGGCCCAGCGCATGCTGGCCTGGGCGCTGGAGCGCCGCACCGCGACCCTGGTGGAGCTGCCCTTCGCCGCGGCGCCCGAGCCCGAGCCGCCGACCGAGGCGCAGCTCGTCCGCTACCACGAGAACAATGCCCGGCTGTTCTCCACGCCCGAATACCGGGACGTGGCGCTGGCCACGCTGAACGCCGCCCGCCTCATGTCCGAGGTCGAGGTGAGCGAGCGCGACATCGAGGATGCCTACGCCGCCAATCGCGCCCGCTACGAGACGCCGGAGAAGCGCGAGGTCTTCCAGGCCCTGATGCAGGACGAGGCGGCGGCGCAGGCCATTGCCACCGCCTGGCGGCAGACCGCCGATTTCGCCGCGATCGAGCAGGCGGCCCAGGCGGCGGGCGGGCTTGCGACCGCGCTCGGCCTCTCCAGCCGGGCCGACCTGCCCCTGCCCGCTTTGGCCGAAGCCGCCTTCGCCCTGGCCCCGGGCGACGTTTCCGCCCCCGTGCGCACCGCCTTCGGCTGGCATGTGCTGCGCGTGGGCCAGATCGAGGCCGGCGCCCAGCGCAGCCTGGACGAGGTGCGGACCGAGTTGCGCGCCGAAATCCAGGCCGAGCGCGCGGCCGACCTCGCCTTCGAACGGGTGAACCGCGTGGAGGACGCGCTCGCCGGCGGCGCCAGCCTGGCCGAGGCCGCGCGCCGCTATTCGCTCGGCTACATCGAGACCCGCATGGACGCGACCGGCCGCGCGCCAGATGGCACGGAGGTGGCCTTGCCCGTGGCCCCCACCGTCCGCCCCGCCGTGCTGCGCGCGGTCTTTGCCGCCGAACGCGGCGCGCCGCCGCGCCTGCAGGAGGGCGAGTGGGGCTTCCTGGCCCTCGACGTGCGTGAGATCACGCCGCCCGCACTGCGCCCCCTGGACACGGTGCGGGAGCAGGTGGTGGCCGGCTTCCTCGCCGCCGCCCGCCGGCGCTGGCAGGAGGAACGCGCGGCGGCCCTCCTGGCCGCGACCCGCGGCGGGCAGACGCTCGCCGCCGCCGCCGAGGCCGCCCAGATCACCGCCGAGGAACTCGGCCCCTTCCCCCGCGAGCCCGGCGGCGCCAACCCCATGCCGCGCGACCTGCTGGCGCCGGTGTTTGAGCTCGCGCTCAACGGCACCACCATGATCGAGCGCGCGCAATCCTTCGCGGTCATGCAGCTGCTCAGCGTGACCCCGGCTGATCTGGCGGGCGAGGCCGCGGCGGTGGCCACGCTGCGCAACGAGGCGGCGCAGGCCATGGCCGAGGATTTCGAGGCGCAATACCAGGCCGCCTTGCGCGCCCGGGCCAATGTGCGGATCAATCCGCGCCTGGTGGACCAGATGGCGGGCAATTGAGATGACCGGCTTCGCGGAATTCCGGGCCGGTTTCCAGGCCGGCCAGTCGCAGCTGCTCTGGCGCGAGCGGGTGGCGGATCTGGAAACGCCGGTGGGCAGCTTCCTCAAGCTCGCCCATGGCCAGCCGCATTCCTTCCTGCTGGAGAGCGTCGAGGGGGGGGCCGCGCGCGGCCGCTTCTCGGCCATCGGCATGGCGCCGGACCTGATCTGGCGCTGCCGCGGCGGGGAGGCCGAGTGCAACACCCAGGCCCTGGCCGCCCCCCATGCCTTCGAGCCCGAGGCCCTGCCGCCGCTGGAGGCGCTGGCCGCCCGCATCGCCGGCATCCGCATGACGCTGCCGCCTGGCCTGCCGCCGATCTGCGCGGGGCTCTTCGGCTATCTCGGCTACGACATGGTGCGCCAGATGGAGCGCCTGCCAGCGACCAATCCGGACGTGCTGGGCATCCCCGAGGCGGTGATGATCCGCCCCACGCTGGTCGCCGTCTTCGACCATGTGCGGGATGCGCTGACGCTGGTCACACCCGTCTGGGCCGATTGCGGGCTGGACGCCGAGGCCGCCTGGGCATTGGCACAGTCGCGCCTGGACGAGGCCGAGGCCGCGCTCGACCGGCCCCTGCCCCGCCCGGCCCCGCCGGCCCGTCTGCCGGCGACACCCGCGCCCACCTCGAACTTCACCCCCGAGGGCTATATGGCGGCCGTCGAGCGTGCCCGCGAATATATCCGGGCGGGCGATGCCTTCCAGATCGTCCCGAGCCAGCGCTTCTCGGCGCCCTTCGCGCTGCCGCCCTTCGCGCTCTATCGCGCGCTGCGCCGGATCAACCCCGCGCCCTATCTCACCTTCTTCGATTTCGGCGGCTTTGCCACGGTCGGCGCCTCGCCCGAGATCCTGGTGAGCGTGAAGGAAGGCGAGGTCACGATCCGCCCGCTCGCCGGCACGCGCCGGCGCGGCGCCACGCCGGAAGAGGATCTGGCGCTGGAGGCCGAGCTGCTGGCCGACCCGAAGGAGCGGGCCGAGCACCTCATGCTGCTCGATCTCGGCCGCAATGATGTGGGCCGTGTGGCCGCGATCGGCACGGTGAAGGTGACGGCGCAGTTCCGCATCGAGCGCTATTCCCAGGTGATGCACATCGCCTCCGAGGTGCGCGGGCGGCTGCGCCAGGGGCTTTCCGCACTGGATGCGCTGCAGGCGGGCTTTCCGGCCGGCACCCTCTCGGGCGCGCCCAAGGTGCGGGCGATGGAGATCATCGAGGAGCTGGAGCCCTCGCGCCGTGGGCTCTACGCGGGCGGCCTCGGCTATTTCGGCGTGGACGGCAACATGGATGTCTGCATCGCGCTGCGCACCGCGCTGGTGAAGGAGGGCGTGCTGCACGTCCAGGCCGGCGCCGGCGTGGTGGCCGACAGCGACCCCCGCGCCGAGCATGAGGAGTGCATCCAGAAGGCCAAGGCACTGTTCCGCGCGGCCGAGGAAGCGGTGCGCTTCGCCGCCGGCGGGCGGTAGGCGGAAAGGCCCCAGGAGTTAACGGGGCGGGGCGCTTCTTGCGGACTGGTCCGCCGCGCGCCAGCATGCGCCATGCGCGACGCCCTCACCGCCCTTCTCGACGACCATGAAAACGGCTTCGCCATCGGCGTGATGGGCGCCATCGGCGAATTCATCCGCGACGCGCATGAACCGGTTCTGGCCACGTCGCTCAGCCGCATCACGGCGCGCGGCGGCATCGCGCTCCGGCTGGACCGCGCCGAGCCGCGGCTGATTGCCTGGGACGAGCCCTCCACCGATCCGCGCCTCTGGAAGCAGGCGGCGGCGCTCATCCTGCCGGAAGAGGAGGCGGCGATCGGCGGCAATGCCGTCGTCACCGAACTCGGCCCGGACAACCAGGCCCTGCGCGAGGACGACCGCGCGGCGGAACTCTTCGACATGGGGGTGGGCTTCGCCCATCTGCGCGCCTGCGTCCGCACGGCCGATCCGGCGCTGATCCGCGTGCTGCGCGATTCCTGCGGCATGCCCCTGCTGGACCCCGCGAACCCCGCCGGCATGGCCATCGTGCACCGGTCGCCACACCGGGTCTTCGTCTCGAAGCTCGCGCGGATCGAGGTGTTTCAGCCGATTCCGCCGCCCGATGGGCGCTCGCCCGAGGGGCCGCACACGCACCTCCTGCCCAAGCTGCTGGCCACCGGCCGCGCCCATGCGGCGACGAGCCCGATTCCCGAAGGCTGGGTCTCCGCGCTCGACATCTTCCCCGCCCATCCCCTGCGAACGCCGATGCTGGAGCCGCGCGCCTTCGACGCGGCCCGGCACGCGGCCTTCCAGGCACTGCTGGCGCGCTTCGGCCTGCCGGAATTGCTGGCGGCACAGCAGGCGGCCAGGCAGACTGGCGCCGAGGCGGGCGAGGATCGCCACGCGCGCGCCGCCTCCCGCGCGGCGCTGCGGCAGATGGCGGCGGAAGCGGATGCGTGAGGCGGGATTGCACCCCGTGCAAGCCGGGCGGATGATCCGCCATCGGAACCGAAAAAGGGCCCTTTTCATGCGCCGCCTTGCCCCCCTCGCCTTGCTCCTCGCGCTGGCCGGCTGCCAGTCCACATCCCAGATGCTGGACGGTGGCGATGCGGGCGCGATCCGCACGGCCGAGGCCCGCGCCCGCTTCGAGATGAACTGCCCCGCCGCGGCCGGCAGCATGCTCTCCAGCCGCGTGGTCATCCCCGAGGACATGCGCCGCGCGATTGATCGCGCCGAATACACGGTAGGCGTGGCCGGCTGCGGCCAGCGGGCGGTCTATATCGTGGCCTGCCCGGTGGGCGACCCGAACTGCATCGCCGTCCGCCAGGGAAGCTGAACCGGTTGACGCTGATGGCATGGGGCGGGCAGTTTCGCCCCATGCTCCTGCTCATCGACAATTACGACAGCTTCACCTTCAACCTCTACCACTTCCTGGGCGACCTGGGGGTGGAGCCGGTGGTGCGGCGCAATGACGCGCTCTCGGTGCAGGATGTCTTCGCCATGCGGCCGGATGCGGTGATGCTCTCGCCCGGCCCCTGCACGCCGAACGAGGCCGGCATCTGCCTGCCGCTCATCGCCGCCTGTGCCGAGGCCAGGCTGCCACTGATGGGCGTCTGCCTCGGCCACCAGGCGATCGGCCAGAATTTCGGCGGGAACGTCATCCGCGCGCCCGAGCCGGTGCATGGCAAGGTCTGGGACGTGCTGCATGAGGGGCAGGGCGTCTTCGCGGGCCTGCCCTCGCCTTTCCGCGCCACGCGCTACCACTCCCTCATCGTCGAGCGCGCGAGCCTGCCGGCCGAGCTGGAAATCACCGCCGAGACCGAGGACGGGCTGATCATGGGCCTCAGCCACCGCGAATTGCCCATCCATGGCGTGCAGTTCCACCCCGAGAGCATCGCCTCCGAGCATGGGCACGCGCTCTTGCGGAACTTCCTGGCGGCGGCCCGCGTGGCCGCCTGACGGGGCGGCGGGCGGGCGCTTGGTACCCCCACCGGCTGGACATCAGCGGCCATCCGCGCCAAACCGCGTGCCAATCCATCATCCGTACGGAGTCCGCCGCCATGTCCCCGGCCGCGTCTGCCCAGACCTTCGAGACCATCGCCGACATCATCGCGGAGACCGCGAGCGTGGACCGGGCGAAGATCACGCCCCAGGCCCATGTCATCAATGACCTCGGCATCGACAGCCTCGACTTCCTCGACATCGTCTTCGAGATCGACAAGCGCTTCGGCGTGAAGGTCCCGGTCGAGGCCTGGACCGAGCAGGTGAACAGCGGCAAGGCCCCGGCCGAGCAGTTCTTCGTCCTCGGCGCGCTGTGCGATCGCATTGACGAGCTGGTCGCGGCGAAACAGGCCTAGGCCCTTGCGCCTCGAATATTTCGAGATGGTGGACCGCGTGCTGGCGCATGACGCGACGACGCTGACCGCCGAAGCGTGCGTGCCCGAGGCGAGCCCGGTCTTCGAAGGCCATTTCCCGGGCTTCCCCATCCTGCCCGGCGTCCTGATGATCGAGGCCATGGCCCAGGCCAGCGGCTGGCTCATGGTGGCGCGCAGCGGCTTCACCCGCATGGCGCTGCTGGCCCAGACGCGCGAAGCCAAGATGCGCGGCATGGTCAAGCCGGGTGCGACGCTCACCATCTCGGTCGAGCTGCTCCAGGAAAGCTCTGGCTATGCCGAGCTGCGCGGGGCGCTGACCGAAGCGGGCCGCAAGGTGGCCGAGGCCACGCTCCGGTTGCAGACCCTGCCCTTCCCCGCACCGGAGCTGGAGGCCGCCGTGCGCGCCCGTGGCGCCGCGATCGGCCTCGCCTGATGCTGCGCCCTGTCGCCATCACCGGCATCGGTCTCGCTTCCTCGCATGGCGAGGGGCGCTCCATTCATGCCGCCGCGCTGGCCGGCGCCCCCCCGGTGCTGGATGAGGCGAGCTACGCCCCCCACCCGGTCCATCCCCTGCCAGCCCTGCCCTTCGAGGCCGCGATTCCGCGGCGCGAGATGCGCCAGATGGAAAACTGGCAGCGCCTCGGCGTCTATGCCGCGGGCCTGGCCATTGACGATGCCGGCCTGCGCGAGCGGGTCGCCGAGATGGACCTGCTGGTGGCGGCCGGCGGCGGCGAGCGCGACTGGAAGCTGGACGAACAAATCCTGGCCGCCGCGCCGGATGAGGTGCAGCGCCACCGCATGCTGCTGGACGGGCTGCGGCCCACGCTCTTCCTGGCGCAGCTCTCCAACCTGATGGCGGGCTCCATCTCCATCGTCCACAATGTCGCGGGCTCGTCCCGCACCTTCCTGGGCGAGGAGATTTCGGGCGCCGAGGCGCTGCGGGTCGCCGCCGCGCGCGTCGCCACCGCCACTTCCGACCTGTGCCTGGTGGGCGGCGCCTTCATCTCGGAACGGCCCGAGGTGCTGCTGCTGTTTTCCATGGGCGGCGTGCTGCATGCCGGCCCCTGGGCCGCGCTGCCCGGGCGGCGCGGCATCGTCTTTGGCAGCGCCGGCGCCTTCCTGACGCTGGAGCCGCTGGAGCGGGCCAGCAAGCCCGCCGCCATCCTGCGCCATGTCGCGACCGACCAGGGCCGGCCGGAGGGCCGCGTCGCGCGCCTCGCTGCCCTGCTGGCCGCGATGCCGGAGCGCGAGGCGGGCTGCCTCGTCATCTCCACCGCGAGCGGCGCCGAGGCCGCGACGCGCGACGAGCTGGCGGCGCTGGGCACCCCGCCCGACCTCTTCTCGGCCGACATTCTCGGCCATCTGGTCGAACCCGCCTTTCCGGCCGGCGTGGCGCTGGCCGCACTCGCCATCGCCGAGGGACGCGCCCGACAGGTGCTGGTCACCGGCGCCGGGCAATGGCGCGGCGAGGCCGTGGCCCTGCTGGAGGCGCCCGCATGAACAAGCGCATCGCCATCACCGGCCTTGGCATGGTCACGGCGCTGGGCTTCGGCGCCGAGGCCAATTGGGCGGCGCTGATCGCCGGCCGGTCCGGCATCCGCCGCATCAGCCGCTTCGACACGACGGGCATGCGCGCCAGCATCGCCGGCTGCGTGGACCTGCCCGAGGACCAGCCGGGCCGGCCGCTCTCCGTCTCCGCCCGCGCAGAGCGCCTGGGCGAGGCCGCGATCGGCGAGGCCCTGGCCCAGGCCGGGCTCACCTCCCCGTTTGAGGGGCCGCTGTGCATCGGCATGCCGCCGGTCGAGGTCGAATGGCCCCAGCGCGCGCAATTCGGCGCCACCACCTATCCTGCGCTGATCGCGGCGGCGGCGGACCAGCAGCCGCTTTATCAGGAATTCCTCTTCGGCGGCGCGGCCACCCGCATCGCCGAGCGCTTCGGCACCAGGGGCGTGCCGCAGGTGGTCACCACCGCCTGCGCCTCCGGCGCCTCGGCCATCCAGCTCGCCCTAGAGGCGATCCGCCGCGGTGAGACACGGATGGCCATCGCCGCCGGCAGCGAGGCGAGCCTCCAGCCCGAGACGCTGATCCGGTTCGGCCTGCTCCAGGCGCTCTCCACCCGCAATGACGATCCGGCGGGGGCGTCGCGGCCCTTCACCCTCTCGCGCGACGGCTTCGTCATGGCCGATGGGGCGGGGGCGCTGATCCTGGAAGACGAAGCCCATGCGCGCGCGCGCGGTGCCACCATCCTGGGCTATGTGCTGGGCGCGGGCGAGGCGGCGGACACGTTTCACCGAACCCGTTCGGCGCCCGATGGCTCGGCTATCATCCGCTGCATGCAGCGGGCCCTGGATGATGCCGGCCTGGAACCCGCCGGCATCGGCTACGTCAACGCCCATGGCACCTCCACGCCCGAGAACGACAAGATGGAGGCGATGGCGGTGCGCGCGCTGTTCGGCGAGGTGCCGCCACCCATGGGTTCGACGAAGTCCATGATCGGGCACACGCTCTCGGCCGCGGGCGCCATCGAGGCGGCGATCTGCCTGCTGGCGCTACGCCACCAGATGCTGCCGCCCACCATCAATCAGGCCGATGTGGACCCGGATCTGGGGGTGGACACCATCCCCGTGGCGCGGCCGCATGCCTTCCGCGCGGCCCTGTCCAACAGCTTCGGGTTTGGCGGGCAGAATGTTGCCGTGGTCATCGGCGCGGCCTGAGAAAAATCAACCCAACCGAAAGCCTCCCTCGCCGTTAGACCGTAATACGCCGAGGTTGACGCACCAGCGCGGTGAACCATCCTTTCCGTACATTGGGGACGTGATCGAGCGTCAGCGATCGCGGATCAAAGGTTGAACCTACACTGCCGGGGGAAAAAATGCTTGCGGTCTGGTCAAGCTGGTTCGAGCCCTCGGCCTTTTCACCCCATGGCTTCTGCCTCGCCTGGGAACCCGCCCTGCTCTGGCTGCACATTATCTCCGACGGCCTGATCGCACTCGCTTATTTCTCCATCCCGCTGGCCATCCTGGCCTTCATGCGGGGGCGGCCAGACTTCACCTATCGCGGGATGGCTTGGCTCTTCGCCGGATTCATCCTGTTCTGCGGCACCACCCACCTGTTTGCGATCTGGACGCTCTGGCAGCCGCTCTATTGGCTGGAGGGCGCGATCAAGGCGGCGACGGCCGCGATCTCGGTCGCGACGGCGATCCTGCTCTGGCCGCTTCTGCCCAAGGCCCTGGCGCTGCCCTCCCCCGCCGCACTCCGCGCGGCCAACGGCGCGCTGGAGCTGCGCGTGGCGGAGCGCGACGCCCTGGTCCGCCGGCTGGAGCGGCGTGAGGCGGAGCTGATCGAGCTGACGGCCACGCTGGAGCAGCGCGTCGCCGAGCGGACCGAGAGCCTGGCCGCCGCCAATCGCCGCTTCGAGACGGCATTGGCGGCCTCGGGCGTCACCGTCTTCACGCAGGATGCGCGCCTCGCCTACACCTACATGAGCAAGGGCGAACTCGGCCTTGAGCCGGAGGAGTTTGTCGGCCGCACCGACCAGGAGGTGATGCCCGATCCCCCGCTTTTCGCGCTGCACGCCTTCAAGACCCGGGTCCTGGAAGGGGACGAGGCGGCACGCGCGGAGTTCCAGGTGGGCGGCCAATGGTTCGAGGTGACAGCCGAGCCGCTGCCGGGGGGCCAGGGCATCATCTGCGGCGCCGTCGACATCACCCGGCGCAAGGCCGATGAACAGCGCATCCGCTTCCTGCTGCATGAGGTGAAACATCGCGCGGGCAACCTGCTGGCCTTGGCGCAGGCGGTGCTGAGCCAGAGTGCGAGGCATGCGCAATCCGTGCCCGAGCTGATGGATGGCGCCGGGCCCCGGCTGCAGAGCCTGGCGCGGACGCAGCGCATGCTGCTGCTGGAGCGCGAGGGGCCGGTGACGATCCAGGCCGTACTCCGCGCGCATCTTCCGCCCTTCGGCGGCACCCCCTCGCCCCAGTTCCGGACCGGGGGGCCCGAGGTCTTCCTCACCCCGCCGGCGGCGATGCATCTCGGCATGGCGCTGCATGAGCTGACGACCAATGCGGCGCGGCATGGCGCGCTCTCCAGCCAGGCGGGCCGGGTTGAGATCCGCTGGGAGGTGGTGGGCGAGGAGTGCCGCCTTGTCTGGCAGGAGCAGGGCGGGCCGGCAGTGGCGCCGCCGGATCGCAAGGGCTTCGGCTGCGAGGTGATCGAATGGGCGGTGGCTCAGGCGCTGGAGGGCCAGGTCACGCTGGACTTCCCGCCCGACGGGCTGCGCTGGGCGCTGCGTTTCCCGCTGGGCGCGTGACCCGGGTCCCCTGACCCCTCAGCGGGGGCGCGCCTGCGCCACAAGCTCCTGCACCGCCCGGTGCAGCTCATCCGGCAGCACCGGCTTGTTGAGCAGCACCTGCCGGTGATAGCGCGGGTCCAGGTCCTCCCGGCTGTAGCCGGAGAGGAAGGCGAAGGGGATGTGGCGTTCCGCCAGGGCATCGGCGACGGGATAGGAGGTGCGGGCGCCCAGGTTCACGTCGAGCAGCGCCGCATCCACCGGCGTGCTGCCGATCAGGTCCAGCGCCATGTCCACGGAATGGGCGGGGCCCACCAGGTGGTAGCCCTCCAGCTTCAGATCCTCGCCCATGTGCAGCGCGAGCAGGAACTGATCCTCGACCAGGAGGATGCGGGGCGCCTTGTCATCGGGGGGCGCCTTCATGACGGTAACGCGCCTTCGGCCAGGGCGAAGCTCGCCGTGACCTCCAGCCCTTCGGGGTGGAAGGTGATGTCGCAGGCGCCGCCCAGCTCGCCCACGATCTGCCCACACAACAGGACCATGCCAAATCCCTCCTCCCGCGGCGGGGAGACCGCGGGCCCGCCGCGCTCCCGCCAATGGAAGTGCAAGTGCCCCTCACGCTCCGTCCAGTCCACCATCACCTGGCCTGTCGCGGCGGAGAGCGCCCCATGCTTCACGGCATTGGTCGAGAGCTCATGGATGACCATGCTGAGCGAGAGCGTCGCGCGCGGGCAGAGGGCGATGTCGGGGCCGGCCGCGCGGATGCGCTGGGGGCCGTAGAGGTCGGTTTCGCGCTGGATCAGGTCCCGCAGGGCGGCCGATTTCCAGGCGACCATCGAGAGCAGCTCATGCGCATGGGACATGCCATGCAGGCGGCCCAGCAGCGCCTCGGCGAAGTCACTCACGGATTTCGCGCCCTTGCGGGAGAGATGGGTCAGGCTGACGACCAGGGCCAGCATGTTCTTCACGCGGTGGTTCAGCTCGGCGATCAGGACGTTCTGCTGCGCCTCCGCCTCGGCGAGGCGCGTCACGTCAATGAAGGTCACCACCACGCCGGTGATCTTCCCCTCGTCGCGATAGGGAATGAGGCGGACGAGGTAGTGCGCGGCGCTGGCCGCATGGGCCAGCCGGCCCTCGACCATGTGGCCCGTCTCGAACACCTGGCCGATTTGGGCCGGCAGGTCCGGATATTCCGTGGCACCCGCCAGTTCCGTCAGCGGCCGGCCGATATCGCTGGGGCGCAGCTTGAAGAAGGCCGAGGCAGCGGGGGTGAAGTTGCGGATGAGGAACCCCGCATCGAGGAAGACGGTGGCGATCTGCGTCGCCTCGTAGAGATTGCGCAGGTCGGCATGGACGCGGCTCAGCTCGTCAATCTTGCCGTTCAGCTCGACATTGACGGTGCCAAGCTCCTCGTTGAGCGACTGCAATTCCTCGCGGGAGGCCTGCAATTCCTCATTGGTGGACTGCACATCCTCATTGACGGAGAACATCTCCTCATTGGCGGATTTCAGCTCCTCGAGCGCGGTCTCGTATTCCTCCACGAGGCCGCGGCGGGTTTCCCGCAGGTCGCGCAGCTCCTGCTCGAGCAGCGCTTCCGCGGCAAGGCGGCCGGCCTGCTCCGTCCCGGTGGGCGGGGCATGCCGGGGCACGGGGGTAAACAGCACCATCCAGAGATCGCTGCCCTCGCGCGGGCGGTCCAACCGCTCCACGGTGATGCAGACATCCTCTCGTGCCTCGGGCATCTCGGTCCGCACGTGGCGCGCGACGGGCGGGGCACCCTCCATCGCCGCGCGGAGGACCACGCGCAAATCCATCCGCAATTCCTGACGGACGAGGTCGAGCAGGTGGCGCGCGGGCGGCCCGCTCGGGGCTTCCAGATAGGCGCCGGTGCCCGCGGAGTAATGTACCACCTCGCCATCGCGCTGGATCACGACATGGGCGGGCACGTGGCGCTCCAGCAGCTGGCGCTCGACCGTTCGGCGAAGGTCACCCGGGCCGCGCGGCTGCCTGGGGCTTGGGCGGTCGAAGCGCTGCGGGGCGGCCTTCATCCTCTCGACCGATATCGGCAGCCGGGCGCGCGTGCCGGGCGCGGCGCGGGCGCGGAAGATGCGGTCCTTCTTGTCCACCTCGGCAAAGAGGTCCTCCCGGCCGCCGATGCTCTCTGACGTGCCGAGGAAGAGATAGCCGCCAGGCTTCAACGCATAATGCAGCGTGGGAATGACCTGGCGCTGCAGCTCATGCCCCAGATAGATCAGCAGGTTGCGGCATGAGACGAGGTCCATGCTGGAAAAGGGCGGATCACTGATGAGGCTGTGGGGGGAGAAGATGCAGGTCTCACGCACCTCCTTCGCCACCACGAAGCTCGTCCCCTCCCGACGGAAAAAGCGCTCCCGGCGCTCCGGGCTGACCTGGGAGAGGAGCTCTTCCGCATATTGAGCCGCGCGGGCGACCTGGATGGCCTGCTCGTCAATGTCCGTCGCGAAGATCTGCAGCTGGGCGCCCGTCGCGGAGTGGGGCAATTGCTCGTGCAGCAGGATGGCGAGCGAATAGACCTCCTCGCCGGTGGCACAGCCGGGCACCCAGGCGCGGATCGGCCCGGTCCCGGCCTCCGCCACCAAGGCAGGAATGACCTTTTCCTCCAGCGCATGAAAGGCCTCCGCGTCGCGGAAGAAGCCGGTGACGCCGATGAGCAGGTCGCGGAAGAGCGCCATGACCTCGTCAGCATCGGCGCGGAGGAGGTCGACATAGGCGGGCAAGCTGCGGATGGCACAGACCTGCATGCGGCGCGCGACGCGGCGGAAGAAGGTCTTGCTCTTGTAGCCCTGGAAATCATGCCCGGACTTGGCGCGCAGCAAGGCCGCGATCTCCGCATGGATGGCGGCCGGATCGCCCTCCGGATCGCCTTCGCGCAGGCGCTCATCCAGGGTGGCGGCGCCGCTGCGCAATTGCAGGAGCCTGGCCGGCATGTCCTCCGCCGGGATGGCGAAATCCACGAGGCCGTTGGCGATGGCGCTTTGCGGCATCTCCGGATTGCCGGGGCCGGTCTCTTCCCCGTCCGCCACCTGGGCCAGGACGAAGCCGCCCTTTCCCTTGATCGCCTTCGCACCCCGCGTGCCGTCGGAATCCCCGCCCGACATGATGATGCCGACCGCCCGCTCGCCCTGGTCGGCGGCGAGGGCGCTGAAGAACACGTCAATCGGCTTGCGCTCACGCCGGCCGGGGTTTTCCGCAACGAGGTGCAGCCTGCCTTCCGTGATGGTGAGAATGGCATTGCCCGGCATGACATAGACGGCGTCAGGCTCGACCATCATGCCGCTCTCGGCCACGTGGACCGGCAGATCGGTGAATTGGCGAATGATCTGGTCGAGCAGGCTTTTGCGATGCGGGGTCAGATGCGTGATGATGACGAACGCCATGCCGCAATCGGCCGGAACTTGGCTGAAGAAGCCTCTGAATGCTGGAATGCCGCCTGCGGAGGCGCCGATCCCAACAATGAATTGCGGATCCTGTGTCACATGACTTGCCTTTGTATCGCTCCGTCTTCCTGAGGTTGCGTGTAACCCAAAAAACGGGCGATTTTTAGCATTCAAAACATTTTCGTAACGATTTCGTCTTGTGCAGGGGCGTCAGGTGGCGCATGCACGCGGTGAAAGCGACGGCGAATGGCGATGGCATGCGGCTCAACGCCATCCAAACAGAACCGCGCAGCGGGCATGACGTTGCGAATGATTCGCGCGGGCCCTGTGGCAGGGCCGGCTCCGGCCTGGTTCAGGCCTTGAGCGCGGCCAGCACAGCATCCCCCATGGCCCGGGTGCCGATCACGGCCTCGCCCGGGGCTGCGATGTCGCCGGTGCGGGCGCCCTCGGCGAGCGCGAGCTCCACCGCGGCCTCCAGCGCATCCGCATCCCGCGGCCGGTCTGCACTCCAGCGCAGCAGCAGCGCGACCGAGAGGATGGCGCCGAGCGGATTGGCGATGCCCTGCCCCGCGATATCCGGCGCCGAACCATGGATGGGCTCATAGAGCGCACGCCGGCGACCCGACGCATCGGGCGCCGAAAGCGAGGCCGAGGGCAGCATGCCGAGCGAGCCGATGATCGCACCCGCCGCATCGCTCAGCAGATCGCCAAAGAGGTTGTCCGTCACCAGCACGTCGAAGCGTGTGGGCGCGCGGGCGAGCTGGATGGCGCAATTGTCGGCCAGCATGTTCTCGAAGCCCACATCGGCGAATTCCTCGCGGTGGATGCGGCCCACCACCTCGCGCCAGAGGGCGCCGGCCTCCATCACATTGGCCTTGTCCACGGAGGTTACGTGGTTGCGGCGCGTGCGGGCGAGCTGGAAGGCGAAGCGCGCGGCGCGGGCGATCTCGGCCTCGGTGTAGCTGTGGGTGTTGATGCCGCGGCGTGAGCCATCGGGCAGCGTCTCCACGCCGCGCGGCGTGCCGAAATACATGCCGGCCGTGAGTTCGCGGACGAAGCAGAGATCCACGCCCGACGTGATGCGCGGCTTGTAGGGGCTGGCCTCGGTGAGTGCGGGCTGCATCCGCACCGGGCGGAGATTGGCGAAGACGTCGAGCGCCTTGCGCATGCGCAGGAGCGAGCCTTTCTTGCGCTCCTCCGGCGGGACCACGCCCTGCTGGTCAATGGAGCCGGTGGCGCCGAAGAGGATGGCGTCGGCCGATTCGATCTGCGCCCAGGTCTCGTCCGGCATCAGCGTGCCGTGCTTGTGCCAGTTCACGATGCCGAAATCGCGCTCGACCAGCGTGAGGTCGAGGCCGCGATGCTCCGCGAACCAGCGCAGCACGCGCACCGCTTCGGCGGTGACCTCGGGGCCCACGCCATCGCCGGGCAGGACGAGGACCTTCATGCGACATTCTCCCAGGCCCAGCCGCGCTCGGCGCGATCGCGCGCCTTCCAGGCCGCGATGGCGTCGGCGTGCTGGAGCGTGAGCGCGATGTCATCCAGCCCGTGCAGCATGGCGTCGCGCTTGCGGCGATCCACGGTGAAGGGAATGGCCTCGCCCGAGGGGGTGATGACCACCTGGCGTTCGAGGTCCACGGTGGTGCGGGCATTGCCGGGGCTGGCTTCGGTCTCCTCCGCGATGCGGCGGACCACCTCGATGGGAAGCCGCACCGGCAGCAACCCGTTCTGGAAGCAGTTGGAGAAGAAGATGTCGCCGAAGCTGGGCGCGATGACGCAGCGCACGCCCATGCCCATCAGCGCCCAGACCGCACCCTCGCGCGAGGAGCCGCAGCCGAAGTTTTCGGCGGCCAGCAGGATGGGGCTTTCGCGGTAGGGGGTCTTGTTGGGGATGAAGTCGGGGTTGTCCGCGCCATCGGGCAAATAGCGGCGGCGCTCGAAGGCGTGCTGGCCGAGGCCCTGGCGCCCGGTGCCGACCAGGCGCTGGATCGGGATGATCACATCCGTGTCCACATTGGCCTCCATCAGCGGGATGGCGCAGCCGGTGACGGATTTGAAATCCTGCATGTCAGAAGCTCCTCACATCCACGATGGCGCCGGCGAGTGCGGCCGCGGCCGCCATGGCGGGCGAGGCCAGATGCGTGCGCGCCCCCGTCCCCTGCCTTCCCACGAAATTCCGGTTGGATGTCGAGACGCAGCGCGCCCCCTCGGGCACCGCTTCACCATTGGCCGCGACGCAGAGGGCGCAGCCGGGCTCGCGCCATTCGAAGCCGGCCTCCTGGAAGCGGAGATGCAGGCCCTCCGCCTCCGCCTCGGCCTTCACGGTCTCGCTGCCCGGCACCACCCAGGCGGTGACGTGCTCGGCCTTGCGGCGGCCCTTCAGCACATCGGCGGCGGCGCGGAGGTCGGAAAGGCGGGAATTGGTGCAGGAGCCGATGAAGACCCAGTCCACCCGCGTGCCTTCCAGCTTCTGGCCGGGCTGCAGGCCCATATAATCAAGTGCGGCCTCCCAGGCCGCGCGCTTGCCCTCGCTCGGCGCCTCGCGCGGGTCGGGCACATGGCCGGTGACGGCGGAGACCTGCTCCGGGCTGGTGCCCCAGGTGATCTGGGGGGCGATGTCTTCCATGCGGATGACCTCGTCGCGCGTGAATTTCGCGCCGGGGTCGCTCGGCAATTCGCGCCAATCCCTGAGCGCGGCCTCCCAGGCGGCACCCTTGGGGGCGTATTCGCGGCCGGCCAGGTATTCGAAGGTGGTCTCGTCGGGCGCCACCATGCCGACCTTGGCGCCCATCTCGATGGAGAGGTTGCAGAGGGTCAGCCGCTCTTCCATCGAAAGCGCTCGCACGGCGCTGCCGGCATACTCCATCGCCATGCCGGTGCCGGCCGCGGCGCTGAAGCGGCCGATGGCGGCGAGGATCATGTCCTTCGCCGTCACGCCGGCCGGGCGCTCGCCCTCGAAGCGGATGCGGAAAGTCCCGGGGCGGCGCTGCGGCAGGGTCTGCGTGGCGAGCGCGTGGCCGAGTTCGCTCGCGCCGATGCCAAACGCCATGGCCCCCACGCCGCCATTGGTGCAGGTGTGGCTGTCGCCGCAGGCGAGCGTCAGCCCGGGCAGGACGATGGCAAGTTCGGGCGCGATGACATGGACGATGCCGTTGCCGGGCTTGTTGAGGTCGAACATGCGGACACCCTCGGCCGTGCAGCGTTCGCGCAGCGAGGCGATGAGGCGTTCACCCTTCGGGTAGCTCGCGGCGGTGCGCCCGGGCAGCGTCGAGACCGCATGGTCGGGGGTCGCAAACACCTTCTTGGGCTCGGCCACGTGGCGGCCGGCCTCGGCCAGCTCCGCCATGGCGCGGCCGCCGCTGAGGTCATGCACCAGGATGCGGTCAAGATAGAGCAGCGACCACCCTTCCCCGAGATCGGCGATCACATGCCGGTCCCAGATCTTGTCGAACATCGTCTTGGGCATGGTCCCCTCCCGAGGGAATTCAGTCTTGTTCTTGCAGCGCTGCGGTGACGATGGCGTCATCCACGCAATGTGAATAGCCCGGCGCGCGCTGGATGGCGCCGGCGCTGAGCATGCTGGCCTCCAGGCGATTCCATGGCTCGGCCGGGAAATGCGGGTCCGCCGTCCAGATGCCCAAAGCGCGGTAGCGGGTGATGCAGGCGGCGAGCAGGCTGGCCTCCATGTCCGGGAAAAAGGGGGCGATGGTGGCGGCGATCTCCGCGGGCGCGGCGGCCATGAACCAGGCTTGCGTGGCGGCGATGGCACGGATCATGGCGCGGAATTCGGGAGCGTATTCCGCGATGTTCGCCGCCGTCGAATAGAAGGTGGTGTAGCTGGTGGGACCGCGCTTGGCCGCCGCATGCCAGACATGGCCGCTGCCGTCGCGCTCCATCTGGCTGGCGAAGGGCTCGAAGAGTTGCGCCACATCGAGGCGCCCCTCCGCCACGGCGGCGGCATTGGCGGCCATGGGCTGGTCCGTCACGCGCGCGATGCTGTCCGGGTCCAACCCCGCGCGGCGGATATCGTCCTGCAGGGTCCACCAGGGGGTGGGCACTTCGCTGACGGTGCCGAGCGTCATCCCCGCCAGCTCCGCCAGTTGGAAATCCGGGCGCGCTTGGCGGCCGACCAGGAAGAAGGGGTCGCCCAGGATCACCGCCGCGAAGTTGCGAAGCGGCGAGGCTGGGTCAGCATTGTGCGCCAGCAGGATCCGCATGGGCCCGCCCCAGGCGAGATGCGCATGCCCCTCCAGCACCGCATCCTTGGCGAGCGAGGGCTGCGTGCCGTCCCGCACGGTCACGCTGACGCCCGCCCTGGCATAGGCATCGCGCGCGAGTGCCGCGTAGTAGGGGGCGTAGAAGACGGCCCGGAAGGGCTCCTGCAGGATGATCTGGCGCATCGCGGCATCCTGCGGCACACCAGTCGCACCGCCAAGAGAGGCCATGTCATGTTGCAACGCCGCCACCTCCTCGCCACGGGGGCGCTTCTGCCCTTCGCAGCGCAAGCGCAGTTCACCCGGCCCTTGCGCCTCATCATCCCCGTGGGCGTCGCGGGCGTCACCGACGTGGTGGGGCGAATCCTGGCAGAGGGCATGCAGGGGCAGCTCGGCCAGCCCATCATCCCCGAGAATGTGGTGGGGGCGGGCAGCACCGTCGGCGCCGCCGCCTTCCACCGCGCCGCCAATGACGGGCAGACCATGTTCATCGGCACCAACAACCACCCGGTGATGCGCGCAGTCTATCCGAATTTCCCGCATGATCCGGTGACGGATTTCGTGGCCATCGCCGGCATCGGCCGGCAGCCCTTCGTGCTGGCGGTGCACCCCGATGTGCCGGCGACCGACCTGCCCAGCCTGCTCGCCTGGCTGCGCGCGCGCGGCGACCAGGCCAATTACGGCTCGGCCAATCCGGGTGCCACCAACCATCTGGCGGGCGAGTTGTTCAAGCAGCTCTCGGGCACGCAATTCACCATCGTGCCCTACCGCACCGCCGCCGCCGCCGTACAGGATCTGCTGGCGGGACGCATGAACTTCTCCATCGACAGCCCGACGCTGATGATGCCGCTGATCCGCGACGGCCGCCTTAAGCCCATCGCGGTGACGAGTGCTGAGGCCTCCGCCCTGGCGCCCGGATTGCCGCCCATCGCGAGCGCCCTGCCAGGCTATGACCTCACCGCCTGGCAGGTGCTCTTTACGCGCCCCGGTGGGCCGGAGGAGGCACGGCGGGCGATCAGTGCGGCGGCGCTGGCTGCCGTGGCCGACCCCACGGTGAAGGCGCGGCTGCTGGCGGCCAATGTCGAGACCTGGCCCGACCCCTCGGCCGCCGCGGCGGCACGGCATGTGGCCGCCGAAGTGGCGCGCTGGGCGCCGATCGTGGCGCGCATCACCCCCGGCTGAAACAACGCAGGTTGACCATCGCGGGGCCACCCCCGATCTTCGAGGGCGGAGGGCGTCGGCACATGTTTTCACTCAGGGGGCGCAAGGCCTTCATCACAGGGGCTTCCGGGCTGCTGGGCGCGCATTTCGCGCGCGTGCTGCACGCGGCGGGCGCGCATGTGGTGCTGGCAGCGCGGCGCATCGAATCCTGCCAGCAGCTGGCGCACGAATTGGGGCGCGAGGCGCAGGCCATTCGCCTGGACGTGCAGGATGAGGCGAGCATCGCCGCCGCCTTCGAGGCGGCGGCGGATTGCGACATCGTCGTGAACAACGCCGGAATTGCCGCGACCAAGCCCTTCCTGGATCACAGCGCGGCTGATTTCGACCAGGTTCTCTCCATCAATCTGCGCGGCGCCTTCCTCGTGGGCCAAGCGGCGGCGCGGCGGATGGCGGCGAACAAGTCGGGCGGCTCCATCATCAACATCGCCTCCGTGCTGGGCGAGCGGATCATCCCGGGGGTCGCCGGCTACACCGCGGCCAAGGCCGGGCTGATCCATCTCACGCGGCAAATGGCCGTCGAGCTCGCGCGCCACAACATCCGCGTGAACGCGATCGCGCCCGGCTACATCGCCTCCGACATCAATGCCGAATTCTTCACCTCCGAGGGCGGGCAGGCGATGATCAAGCGCATCCCGCAGCGCCGCCTGGGCACGCCCGGGGATCTCGACGGGCCCCTGCTGCTGCTGGCCTCGCAGGCCGGCGCGCATATGACGGGCAGCGTCATCACCGTGGATGGCGGCCACAGCATCAATCCTCTCTGAAAGAGCACTTCCATGGACTTCACCCTCGACGCCAAGAGCGAAGCCAAGCGCCAGGGCGTGCGCGCCTTCGTCAACGACCGGCTGATCCCGCTGGAATCCGACCCCAAGAGCTACGACCACCACGAGAACATCAACCCCGAGCTGCTCAAGACCTTGCGCGCCGAGGTGAAGGCCGCCGGCCTCTGGTGTTTGCAGATGCCGGAGGAGATCGGCGGGCAAGGCTTGCCCTTCACCGGCATGGCCGCCTGCTATGAGGAGATGAACCGCTCCATCTTCGGGCCGGTCTGTTTCAACTCGGCCGCACCCGATGACGGCAACATGATGGTGCTGAACAAGGTCGGCACGGCGGCGCAGAAAGAGTGGTGGATGATGCCCGTCGTGCGCGGCGAGGTGCAGTCCAGCTTCGCCATGACCGAGCCCGAGGGGGCCGGCAGCGACCCCGGCATGACCAAGACCTACGCCGAGCGGGTGGGCAATGACCGCTGGCGCATCCATGGCCGCAAGTGGTTCATCACCGGTGCGGGCGAGAGCAAGCATTTCATCGTGATGGCCCGCACCAGCGATGATCCGCGCCGCGGCCTCACGGCCTTCCTGTTCCACGCCGACCAGCCCGGCTGGAAGATCGAGCGGCGCATCCCGATCATGGGCCCGGAGGAACATGGCGGGCATTGCGAGATCACTTTCGACGGCCTCGAAGTCGCTGATGAGAACATCCTGATGGGTGTGGGCGACGGCTTGAAGATGACGCAGATCCGCCTCGGCCCCGCGCGCCTCACGCATTGCATGCGCTGGACCGGCATGGGGCGCCGCGCGCTGGAAATCGCGATGGCGCGCATCGAGCAGCGCCACGCCTTCGGCCAGAAGCTGGCCGAGAAGGAAAGCGTGCAGATGATGGTGGGCGAGGCGGCGATGCAGCTCGACATCTCGCGCCTTGTCACCATGCGCGCGGCTTGGAAGCTCGATCAGGGCGATTTCGCCCGCAAGGAGGTCAGCACGGCCAAGATCATCGCGGCCGATGCGCTGCACCGCGCGGCGGATACGGCGCTGCAATTGCTGGGTGCCCGCGGCTATTCGAAGGACACGCCCGTCGAGTGGATGTATCGCTATGCCCGCCAGGCGCGGCTGGTGGATGGCGCCTCAGAGGTGCATCGCATGGTGATCGCGAATTTCCTGCGGCGCGAGGGCAGCGAGTATTTCGGCTGGCGCACGCATGGATGAGGCCAGGCGCGCGGCGCTGAACGCCTGGCTCGGCGTTGAGATCACGGCGGCGCAACTGCTCTCGGGCGGCGCGATCCAGCAGAACTGGGCGCTGACGCTGGCCGATGGCGAGGAATGGGTGCTGCGGACGGACAATGCCGCCACGCTGGCCGTCTCGCTGCCGCGCTCGGCCGAATATGCGCTGCTGCGCGCGGCCCATGCCGAGGGGGTGACGGTGCCGGAGCCGCTGATGCTCTGCGAAGATCGCAGCGTGATCGGCACGCCCTTCTTCGTGATGCGGCGCGTGGGCGGCACGGCAACAGGCTTCCGCCTGGCCAAGGCGGCAGCCGCACAGGGCGGCGATGACGCGCTGGTGCGCGCGCTGGGTGCGGAGTTGGCGCGCATTCATCGCATCACGCCGCCGCGCGAAGACCTCGCCTTCCTGGGTGACCCGCCCGAGGATGCGGGGGCGGCTTTCATCGCGGCCATGCGCGCGCGGCTCGATGCCGCCGGCACGCCGCGCCCGGCGGTGGAATGGGGCCTGGCCGCCCTGGACCGGCATCGGCGCCCGCCTTTGCCGTCCGTGCTCAACCACAATGATTTCCGCACCGGCAATTTGATGGTGGAGGGCCACGCCGTCACCGCCGTGCTGGATTGGGAATTCGCGGCCTGGGGTGATCCGCATGCCGATCTCGGCTGGTTCTGCGCGCCCTGCTGGCGCTTCGGCAATCGCGGGCTGGAGGCGGGAGGGCTGGGTTCCCGCGCCGCCTTCCTCGCGGGCTATGGCCCGGGCGCCGATCCGTCCCGCCTGCCCTTCTGGGAGCTGGCGGCGACCATCCGCTGGGCCGTCATTGCGGCCGACCAGGGGGCGCGGCATCTCTCGGGCGTCGAGCGCAGCCTGGAGCTGGCGCTGACCGCGCAGATCATCCCGGAATTGGAGATGGACATCCTGGCCCAGGTGGAGGCGCTCGATGCTGGAACAGCCTGACGCACAGGATTTGCTGGCGACAGCACGCACCGCCCTGCTGGAGAAGCTGCTGCCCGCTTTGCCCGCGCATCTGCATTACGAGGCACGGATGATTGCGAACGCCATGGCCATCGCCGCTCGCGCCAGCACGGTCGAGCCGAAAGCCCTGGAGACGCGCATCGCGAATTTCGCTGAGGATGCGGCGCATTTCGCGGCGCGCATCCGCGCCGGCGCCTATCAGCCCGGCACGCCAGCCTACACCGGCGCCGCCGCCCTGCTGCGCGAGCTGGTGCGGATGCGCGCTGCCGTGACAAACCCGCGCGCCTTGGGCTAAGCCCCGCCCATCATGGACAACAACACCGCCACCAAGCCGCGCAGCCCGCTCAAGGGCGATGCCTGGCGCGCCTTCGACGCCCTGCCACCCGAGGTGCGCCAGGCCTTGCGGGAATCGCTGGTGGATTGGTGCCCGCTGCGGGCGCAGGAATGGCACGTCCATCTGCTGCGCAAGGAGAAGCTGAAGCCGGCCAAGGCGGCGCGCGCACTGGTCCGCACAATCCGCCGCATGGACCATGCCGAGGTGGCGGCTTTCGCCCGCGCCTGGCCCAAGGGTGCGCGCGAATATCCGCATGTGGCCGCGGAGGCCAGCATCCAGCGCTATGCCGGCGCCGAAGGCCTGCCCGCGGCCTGAGCCGCCCTCGACGCGCCCGCCCTGCCCGCCTAGCCTCCCAGCCAAACACGGGAGGTCACCATGGGTCCGCTGCACGGGCTGAAAATCCTCGAAATCGCGGGCATCGGGCCCGGCCCCTTTTGCGCCATGCTGCTGGCCGACCTGGGCGCCGAGGTGATCCGCATCGAGCGCGCGGAGGGGCCGGCGGGCTCGCGCCAGGATGTCTCGCTGCGCAACCGCCGTTCGCTGGCGCTCGACCTCAAGAAGCCCGAGGCGATCCAGGCGGTGCTGCGCATGGCCGAGACGTCGGACGCGCTGATCGAGGGCTTCCGGCCGGGTGTCATGGAGCGGCTGGGGCTGGGGCCTGAGGTGGTGCGGGCGCGCAACCCGCGCCTCGTCTATGGCCGTATGACCGGCTGGGGCCAGGAAGGGCCAATGGCCAAGCTCGCGGGGCACGACATCAACTACATCGCGCTCACGGGCGCGCTGCACGCGATGGGCCGCGCGGGTGAGCCGCCGGCGCCGCCGCTCAACCTCGTGGGCGATTACGGCGGCGGCGGCATGCTGCTGGCCTTCGGCATCCTGGCCGCGCTGCTGGAGCGGGAGCGCAGCGGCCAGGGCCAGGTGGTGGATGCGGCCATGGTGGATGGCGCGGCCCTGCTGATGGCCCCCATCTTCGGCATGAAGGCGCGGGGGCGCTGGGGTGATCAGCGCGCGGCCAATCTGTTGGATGGCGCGGCCTCCTTCTATGACAGCTACGCCTGCGCCTGCGGCGGGTTCGTGGCGGTCGGCCCCATCGAGCCGCAATTCTTCGACGAGATGGTGGCGAAGATGGGCCTGGACCCCAAGCTGTTCGACGGCCGGATGGAGCCCGCCAAATGGCCGGCACACAAGGCGCTGCTGGCGGCCGCCTTCGCCACGAAGACCCGCGATGAATGGGCCGTGATCTTCGCCACGAGCGATGCCTGCGTGGCCCCCATCCTCTCCATGGAGGAAGCGCCGCATCACCCGCACAATGCCGCGCGCGGCAGCTTCGTGGAGCGCGACGGTGCCATGCAGCCGGCCCCTGCCCCGCGCTTCTCCCGCACGCCGGGCGGCCTTGCTGCCCCGCCGCCGCTGCGGGGCGAGCACAGCCGGGAGGTGCTGGCCGAATTCGGCTTCTCCGAGGCCGAGATCAACGCGCTCGCGCCCGCGCCGGCAACCCGCTAGCCTCGCCCGCAAAGCCAGGAGGAACGACCATGGACACGAACGCCGCCCGCCCATCCCGCCCGCGCCATGTCTTCACGCCCGAGCACGAGATGTTCCGTGGGCAGTTCCGCCGCTTCGTGGAGCGCGAGATCGCGCCCTTCCACCGCGACTGGGAACGCGCCGGCATCGTGCCGCGCGAGCTGTGGCGCAAGGCGGGCGCGCAGGGCTTCCTCTGCACCATGCTGGACCCAGAACATGGCGGCGCGGGCGGGGATTTCGGCCATGCTGCGATCGTGATTGAGGAGCTGGCGCGAGTGAATGCCTCGGGCGTCGCCTTCCAGCTGCATTCGGACATCGTGGTGCCCTATATCGCGGCCTATGCGAGCGAGGCGCGCAAGCGCGAATGGCTGCCCAGGATGGCCTCGGGCGAGATCATCGGCGCCATCGCCATGACCGAGCCCGGCATGGGCAGCGACCTCAAGGCCGTGCGGACCAGCGCCGTGCGCGATGGCGATCACTGGGTGATCAACGGCTCCAAGACCTTCATCTCGTCCGGGCAGAATGCCGGCCTCGTCATCGTCGTCTGCAAGACGGACCCGGCCGGCGGGCGGCGCGGCGTCTCGCTCATCGCGGTCGAGGAAGGGACGCCCGGCTTCACCAAGGGGCGCAAGCTCGAGAAGATCGGGATGCACGCGCAGGACACGTCGGAGCTGTTCTTCGAGGATGTGCGCGTGCCGTTGGACAACCTGATCGGCGAGGAAAACGCCGGCTTCCGCCACCTGATGCACCAATTGCCGCAGGAGCGGCTGGTGATCGCGGTGCGCGCCGCCGTCAGCATGGAGACGATGCTGGACCAGACCATCGCCTATACGAAGGAGCGCCAGGTCTTCGGCCATTCGGTCTTCGATTTCCAGGTGCACCGCTTCAAGCTCGCCCAGGCCAAGGCCGAAATCCAGATGTTCCGTGTCTATCTGGATGATTGCATCGCGCGCCACCTGAAGGGCGAGCTTTCCGGCGAGGATGCGGCCGCCGCCAAGCTGCTCGGCACCGAGATGCAGAACCGCCTGCTCGACGATTTCCTGCAGATGCACGGCGGCTATGGCTACATGGCCGAGTATGAGATCGGCCGCGCCTGGGCCGATGCGCGCGTGGGCCGCATCTATGGCGGCTCCTCCGAGGTGATGCGCGAGATCATTGCCCGCACGCTCTGACGCCCGATTGCGCTTGAACAACCCATGCGAGGGCCGATATGCCTCCGCGACGGGACCATCCAAGGAGAGCCACCATGGCCAAGTTGAACGTCAATGGGCGCGTGGTGGAGGTGAATGCCTCGCCCGATACGCCGCTGCTCTGGGCCATCCGTGATCATGTGGGGCTGACCGGCACCAAGTATGGCTGCGGCATCGCACAATGCGGCGCCTGCACGGTGCATATTGACGGCCAGCCCATGCGCTCCTGCGGGATCACGCTGGATTCCGTCACCGAGGCGCAGAAGATCGTGACGATCGAGGGCCTCTCGCCCGAGGGCAACCACCCGATCCAGCTCGCCTGGCGCGCGCTGGACGTGCCGCAATGCGGCTTCTGCCAGTCCGGCATGATCATGGCCGCCGCCGCCCTGCTCGCCGAGAAGCCGCGCCCGACCGACGAGGAAATTGACGCGGCGATGACCAATATTTGCCGCTGCGGCACCTATAACCGCGTGCGCGAGGGCATCCACCGTGCCGCGCGCGGCCTGGCCGGCTGAGGGGGCGCTGACATGAACCATATCCGGACCTCGCGTCGTTCCCTCATGCAGGCGGCGGGCGCACTGGCCGTGGGCTTCCACCTGGCACCCCGTGGCGCCTCGGCGCAGGCCGCGCCCGCCACCCCCGAGATCAATGCCTGGGTGGTGATCCACCCCGATGACCGCGTGGTGCTGCGCATGGCGCGCAGCGAGATGGGCCAGGGGACGCGCACCGGCCTCTGCCAGATGATCGCCGAGGAATTGCACTGCGACTGGTCGAAGATCACGACCGAATATGTGACGCCCGGCCAGAGCCTCGCGCGCAACCGCGCCTGGGGGAATTTCCTCACCGCCGGCAGCCAGGGCATCCGGCAGAGCCAGGATTACGTCCGGCGTGGCGGTGCCGTCGCGCGCATCATGCTGGTCCAGGCGGCCGCCGCGCGCTGGGGCGTGGAGCCGGCGACCTGCACGGCGAAGGATTCCGTGATCACGCACGGGCCCAGCGGCCGTACGCTGACCTATGGCGCCGTGGCCGCGGAGGCCGCGCGCCTCTCGCCGCCGGCCGCAGCGCAGGTTGCGTTGAAGGAGCCGGGGCAATGGACGCTGATCGGGCAGTCCATCCCGCGCCTCGATACGGCGGACAAGACCACGGGCAAGCTCATCTATGGCTCGGACCTCAAGATGCCGGGGATGCTGGTGGCGGTGCCCAAGCGCAGCCCGGTCTTCGGCGGCAAGGTGCAGTCCTTCGATGCCGCGCGGGTCTCGGGCATGCCCGGCGTGAGGCATGTGCTGCAGGTGGGTGACGGCGCCGTTGCTGTGGTGGCCGACACCTTCTGGCAGGCCAAGACGGCGCTCGACGCGCTGCCGGTGCAATGGGATGGCGGTGACAATGCGCGCATCCAGCAGGCGGATATCGATGCGCGCCTAACCGAGGGCCTGAATGCGACCGAGGCCTTCGTCGGCAACAGCAATGGCGATGCGCGGGCTGCCATCGCGGCAGCACCCCGCAAGATCGAGGCGGTCTATTCCTACCCCTTCCAGAACCACGCGCCGATGGAGCCGATGAACGCGACGGTGGTCTGGACGGCCACGCGCTGCGACGTCTGGTGCCCGACGCAGAATGGCGAGGCGGCACTGGTCGCGACCGCGACCGCCGCCGGTCTGCCGCAGAACCAGTGCGATGTGCACCGCATGGACCTCGGCGGCGGTTTCGGCCGGCGCACCACGCATGACTGGCTGATTGATGCCGTGCTGATCGCGAAGCAGATCCCGGGCGTGCCGATCAAGACCATGTGGACGCGCGAGGAGGACATGGTGCAGGGGCGCTACCACCCGGTCACCAAGGCCAAGATGACGGCCGGCGTGGATGCGAATGGCGACATCACCGGGCTGCATATGCGCATCTCGGGCCAGTCCATCCTCTCCTTCGTCTTCCCGACGGCGCTGCAGAACGGGCGCGACCCCGTGCAGTTCCAGGGGCTGAATGCGGGCGGGGCGGAAAGCGCCATCGGCTACAGCTTCCCGAACCTGCTCATCGACCACGCGATGCGCAACACGCATGTGCCGCCGCATTTCTGGCGCGGCGTGAACCACAATCAGAACGCCATCTACCTCGAATGCTTCCTGGATGAGGTGGCGCATGCCACCAACCAGGACCCGCTGGCGCTGCGGCGCAAGCTGATGGCGAACCACCCGAAGCACCTGGCCGTCCTGAACGCGGTGGCCGAGCGCATCGGCTGGGGCACGCCGGCGCCGGAGGGCCGCTTCCGCGGCATCGCGCAGCAGATGGGCTTCGGCAGCTATGTCGCCGCCGCCGCCGAAATCTCGGTGGATGCGCAAGGCCGGCTCAAGATGCACCGCATCGTGGCCTCGACCGACAGCGGCGTGGCCGTGAATCCGAAGCAGATCGAGATGCAGGTGGAGGGCAGCTTCGTCTATGGCCTCTCCGCCCTGCTCTATGGCGAGTGCACGGTGAAGGACGGCGCCATCGAGCAGACGAACTTCGACAGCTACGCCGTGCTGCGCCTGGAGGAGATGCCGAAGGTCGAGACCATCGTCATGCCCTCCGGCGGCTTCTGGGGCGGTGTGGGCGAGCCCACCATCATGGTGGCGGCCCCCGCCGTGCTGAACGCCATCTTCGCCGCGACGGGCAAGCGCATCCGCTCGGTGCCGCTGAAGGACCAGGATCTGCGCCGCGCCTGATGCGGTTCGCGCTGGCGTTGCTGCTGCTCGCCACCCCGGCATCCGCCGAGGTGGCTGACTTCATCGTGATGAGCGATGCGATCGAGGCGCCGCTTGTCGCCTCGGCCGGCGATGCCGCGCGGGGCGAAGCCGTCGTGAGGAACCGCGAGACGGCGAATTGCCTGATCTGCCACGCCATCCCCGATGCGCGGGAGCGCTTCATGGGAGATGTCGGCCCATCGCTGGCCAGCGTCGGGTCGCGGCTCACGCCCGGGCAAATTCGGCTCCGCCTGGTGGACCCGACCCGGCTGAACCCCGACGCGGTGATGCCCGCCTATCACCGCGTGGAAGGCTTGCGGCGGGTGGAGGCGCGCTACCAGGGCCGGCCGGTGCTGACGGCCATGGAAATCGAGGATGTGGTGGCGTATCTGGCCGGGCTGAAGGAGTGACGTGATGCAACGCCGAAGCCTGCTCGCCCTGCCGCTCGCCGCAGCGGCCCTGCCCTCTGCCGCGCAGACGGCCGAGACCTATGAGGCGGCCGAGCAATCCATCCTGGCCGGGCGGCTCGCCGCCCCCACCGGCATCACGATCGAGATGCCCACCCTCTCCGAGAATGGCAATTCGGTGGATATCGCGATCCGCGTGGCGAGCCCGAGCACGCGGGCGGACCATGTGACGGCCATCCATATCCTCGCCGAAAAGAACCCCCTGCCGCGGGTGGCGAGCTTCACACTCGGGCCGCGCTCCGGCCGGGCGGAGGTCGCGACGCGCATTCGCCTGGCCACCACTCAGACCATCCTGGTGCTGGCGGAGACCAGCCGTGGCCAGGTGCATCGCGCGGCGCGGGAGGTGATCGTCATCCTCGGCGCCTGCGTGGACGGGGGCTGACACATGAGCGAGATCATCGCCCGCATCACCCTGCCCGAGAGCGCGCCGCGCGGCGAGATCGTCACGGTGCGGGTCATCGTCCGCCACCCGATGGAGCGCGGCTTCGACGGGCCGGGGCTGACGCCGCTGCCGCGCAAGATCCTGCACACGCTGCGCGTGACCTATGCGGGCGAGGAGGTGTTCCGCATGGCGCTCTCGCCGGGCATCACCGCCAACCCCTATGTCGAATTCACCACGGTCGCGGTGGAGACGGGCGACATGGTGTTCGAGTGGCAGGAGGATGGCGGCGCGGTTTATCGGCGCGAGGCGCGGCTGGTCGTCACATGAGGTGGCTGCTCCTCGCGCTGTTGCCGCTGACGGCCTTGGCGCAGGACATCCGGCCCTCGCAGGATTATCTCTCGCCCACGCTTCGCGCGCAGCAGGCGGACCCGTCCCGCCATCCCGGCTGGCTCTGGGTGGATGAGGGCGAGGCGCTCTGGCGGCGGGGCGAGCGCTCCTGCCAATCCTGCCATGGCGACCTCAGCAGCATGCGCGGCGTCGCCACGCGCTATCCGGCCGTGGCGGCGGATGGGGCGCTGCTGAACCTGGAGGGGCGGATCGAACGCTGCCGGGTGGAGAACCAGCACGCCGCGCCCTTCGGGCTGGAGAGCGAGGCGCTGCTGGCGCTGACGGCGGCGGTGGCGCAGCGCTCGCGCGGGATGGCGATGTCGGTCCCCGTGGAGGGGCCGGCGGCGGCCTTCCTGGAGGAAGGGCGCGCCTTCTACACGGCGCGGCAGGGGCAGCTCAACCTCTCCTGCGGGCAATGCCATGACGCGAATGCGGGGCGGAACCTGCGGGGCGACGTGATCTCGAACGGGCTGGGCACCGGCTATCCGGCCTATCGGCTGGAGTGGAACGGCATGGGCTCGCTGCACCGGCGGCTGCGGGCCTGCTCGCTCGGCGTGCGGGCCACGCAATTCCCACTGGGCTCGCGCGAGTATCTGACGCTGGAACTCTATCTCGCGCACCGGGCGCGGGGGATGCCGGTGGAGGCGCCGGGGCTGCGGCGGTAGGCTACGGCCAATCCGCCACCATCACGGCGCCGGTTGAGGACTCCGTGATGAAGGCCTGGCCGTTGCGCAGCGCCAGATTCGTCACCGTGGTTCCCCGGCAGGAGCGCAACCGCGCCACCGGCTCGCCCTGCGGGCTCAGCACGATCACGCAGCCGAGCGAGGCGTGGGAGACCATCAGCCGCCCTTCCCCATCCATCGCCAGGCCATCCGGGCCGCTTACGCCGTGGAAGCTCGCGAAGCGGCCGACCTTGGCGGTGCTGCCGTCGTGCAACAGGGGCACGCGCCAGATGGAATTGTCGCGCGTCATGGCCACGAACAGCACTTCCTCATCGGCGGAAAGCACCAGGCCGTTGGGGCTCGGGCCGTTCTGGATCAGCAGGTCCAGCCCGCCATCGGCGCGCCAGCGATAGACGCGGCCCGTCGGGTCATGCAGGCCGGATTGGCCCTGGTCGGTGAAGTAGAGGTCGCCGTTGCGGGCGAAGACGAGGTCGTTCGGGCCTTTGAAGCGCTCGCTGTTGCGGCGCGCGAGTGCCGGCGTGATGCGGCCGGAGGCGAGGTCCAGCGAGAGGATGCCCTGCTTGTAGTCGGCGATGAACATGCGTTCGCCGTCGGGGTGGAGTGCGAGGCCGTTGGGTTCGCCGTCATATTCGGCGATGAGGGTCCAGTCGTCCGGCGCGTCGAGCCGGAAGATACGGCCATGCGGGATGTCGGTGACGTAGAGGCGGCCCTGGGTGTCGAAGCAGGGCCCTTCGAGGAAGCTCGGAACGGCTTCGCCGCGCTTGTTGGCGCGCGACCACTCGGTGACGACGGGCCGCCGCAGGGCAGCGGGAATTTCAGCGTAGAGTCGGGTCGGAATGTCCATCAGTGCAGCGTAGCCAGGGAACGGGGTCTGGGGCCAATGGCCCCAGCCGCCGGAGGCCCTTTTTCTTTACCCGAAGAACCCGACCTCCTCCGCGACGGCGGCCGAGCAGAACCGCACCAGCCCGATCAGCTCCCGCATGGGCTGGAAGATCTCGGCGTGTTCGCGCGCATAGCTCGCCCCCTCGCCCGGCACCGAGGGCTCGTGGAAATCGAGCCCCGCGACGGGGTCGGGTGCGGCGGGGAACACCTGCTCCAGCAGCGCGAGGGCGGGTTCAACATCGAGGGCCAGGATGCGACTGATCACCGTCTCGCGCGTGGCGCCGTGGCGGGGCGAGAATTCGGGAATGCTCACGGCCAGCAGCCAGAGGCGATGGATGAGGGCGAGGCGCAGCGCGTGAAGAAGGACCAGGCGCTCGGGCATCACCGGCAGATCGGGCCATGCGGCGCGCAAGGCGAGGTGGTCCGACTGGAAGCGGCGATAGAGGCGGCGCAGCGGCGCCTGGAGGTCCAGCTCGTCCAGCGGGGCCGAGACCGCGAGCAATTGCTGCGCGCGGCCGGGGCGGGAGGTCGCGGCGGCGCGGTCGAGCCAGGTGCCGGGATCGAGCGTACCGATCACCGCGCGCACCACGCCGATGTCGGAGCATTCGGCGGCGCGCGACGCCATGGCGAGCGCGCGGGCGAAGCGCGGCGAGCGAGCGCGGAGATCGTTGAAGGCCTCGGGGTTGGCGGCGACGGCCGCACCGAGCCCGTGCATGGTGTTGGCGAGCCAGCCCACCTGCTGGAGGATCGCGTTGTTCGGAATGGCGCGGAGCTGCGAGGGGTGGGAGATGCGGGCGGGCCCGCCCATCCCATCGGTCTGGCGCGCTGCGGGGCGGGAGCCGGTGCGCTCCAGGAGGCCCGGGCCGAACCCGCCAAGGAGGGCGGCGTAGCCGGGGTCCTCGACCAGGGCCTGCACCTCGCGCCGCAGGGTCGCGAAGAAATCGGCGCCGTAATCGGCCTCGGTGTAGATCGGGTCGGGCTCGCGCGGAGGGCGGGCGAAGGCGTGTTCGGCGATGCGGGCGATGGTGGCCTGCGCGAGGGCCTCGGTGCCGAAGAGCAGATAGCCGTCGCCGCCCTGGAAGCTCGATTCCTCGCGCACGGCGAAGCCTGCTTCGGCCAGGGCCAGGCGCTGCTGCGGCGGGAAGAGATATTCCAACCTGTCCCGCAGGCTCGCCGGATGCGCGCCGCGGCCGATGCTCTCGCCATGCGTGTCGAAGAGCACCAGTTCCACATCGGAGAGGCCGTGCCGGCGCAGCAATTCGGCGAGGCGCAGCTTCAGGCGTTCGACGAGGTAGGAGGCGGCGAGCTGGCCGACATAGCGGCCGGAATCCGAATACCCGAATTGCAGGCAAAGACGGCCGTGCAGGCGGAGATAGTCCTTGAAATGGGGGCTGCGCAAAGCCTCGTCCAGCACGCGTTCGCCATGTTCGAGGGCGCTTGCTGTCTCGAACAGCGGCGAGATCTCGACATGCCGCTCCACGCCGAAATGCCGGGCGAGCCATAGGGCGGCCAGCAGCGTGTAGCCCGTCTCGGTCTCGGCGATCAGGAAGCGCACGGGGGCGGAGCCGTCCACATGCTTCGCGATCTGAGCGATGTTCATCATGAGCTTGGCGGCGGAAGCCTGCTCGGCCACCAGGGCGCCGAAATCCACGGGGCGGGCGGTGACGCTGGCGAGTGCGGCGTTGATCTGCGCCAGCAGGCCGCGGCGCATCGCCATGTCCTCGGGCGCGGTGCTGAGTTCCAGGCGCTGGCGCAGCGCATTGTGGAGCTGGAGCGAATTGAGCCGCACATGGGTGTGCGCGAGCGAAAGGCCATGCGCCGCAAAACCCGCGCGGGCCACGGCCAGCGCAAGGCGCGTCTCGTCATCGGGCGAGACGGCCAATGCGGCCTCGAACAAGGTCAGGATGGGGGTGAGGTCGGTCATCGCCGCCTCGCGCCGCGTCACGAGTTCGGCGGCGAGCGCCTGCACCGCGGCGGGTTCGGGCTTTTCCGGCACGGCGGCGATCTGGGCGGCGACGGCCTCCAGCGCAGCGGCCAGGCGTGCGGTGAGTGGTGCGGCGACCTCGCCCAGCGGTGCAAGCTGGGCCGAAAGGCGTTCCAACTGCAGGCGCTTCATGTGGAGGCGCAGCCGCAGCGTGTCCCACCAGCCGATATCCGTGCGGCCATCCGTGTCGTAGCCCACCCAGGTGGCCAGCGTGACGGGGCTGGGCCGCAGCGTCGCCCAGCGATCGGGCCAGACGGTGCGCGCCGCCTTGAACATGGCGCGGGCGAAGGCGTCCAACGCGTCCCGCCCGCGGGTGATGGCGGCATTGGCCTGGGCGAATTCACTGGCGAGATCAATCGGCGCCGGGCGATGCGGCAGGCCACGCGGCGGGGCCTCGCCGGAGCTGGCAGCGATGGCCAGCGCCTGGCCGGTGGCGGCCGGCAGCGAGAAGGTGGGATGCGCGGTGAAGACGGCGGAGAAGCGCGTGCGCTCCACCGCCTCGCGATAGGCGGCGAAGGGAACGGGGCTGTCCAGTGGATCGGGCCGGACGAGCCGGGCGGCGATCTGCTCCAGCGCCGGCGCCACGCCGGGCGTGTGGCCGAGATAGGCGGCGAGCCGCCCGGCGCGCCCGGCCGCCGCGTCATCGGCCAGATGCTGCACCAACGCTTCCAGGGCCGCGAGGTCGAGCGCGCCGTCATCCACGCGGCGGCTGATGGCCAGCGCCATGAGCAGCACGGGATCACCGAAGGGGTCCTGCGCGGCGCCGATGCGGGCGGCGTGCAGCCGGGCCAGCAGGTCATCCAGGAGGGAGGGCGGGGCGGCGACGTCGGGCATGGTTTTATGCTGCACCTGCGAAGAGGCCCTTCGCCAGCAAAAAACGCCCGGTTCAGCCGCGAATCACCGCCCGGATGGCGAAACTTGACTGAATCCGCGCCACGCCCGGCATGCGGCTGAGCTGTTCCTTGTGGATGCGCTCGTAATCCGCGGCGTCCCGCGCCTCGACGCGGAGCTGGTAGTCGGCGATGCCGGTCATCAGGTAGCAGGCGCGCACCTCGGGGCAGCGGCGGACGGCGGCCTCGAAGCGGTTGAGGTGCTGGTCGGTCTGCCGGTCCAGCGTGATCTGGACAATGACGGTAACACCCCCCGCTTCCGCCGGTTCGTCCAGCACGGTGGTGTAGCCGCGGATCACGCCACGGCTTTCCATCAGCCGCAGCCGGCGCAGGCAGGCGGAGGGCGAGAGGCCCACGGCGGCGGCGAGCGCCGCGTTGCTCATCCGCGCGTCGCGGCGGAGTTCGCGGAGCATGGCAAGGTCTATCTCGTCAAGGGCGTGCATGTGTGGATTCTGCGATATCTCCGCAGGATCGTGCAAGAAGCAACCGTTCCTCGCACGATCCACGGCTGAATCGGCGGAAATGCCGCAGGCCCGCCCCTATCCTCGTATCGTCCAAATGGCGGAGGCTTCCATGCGCATCCTCGTTCTCGGCTCCGGCGTCGTCGGCGTGACCAGCGCCTGGTACCTGGCGCGCGCGGGCCATGAGGTGACGGTGCTGGACCGGCAATCGGCGCCGGGCATGGAGACCAGCTTCGCCAATGCCGGCCAGGTCTCGCCCGGCTATTCCGCCCCCTGGGCCGCGCCCGGCATTCCCATGAAGGCGCTGAAGTGGATGATGATGCGCCACCGGCCGCTGGTGCTGTGGCCACATGCCGATGGGGGCCTGTATCGCTGGCTCTCCCGCATGCTGGCGAATTGCACCGAGGCCGCCTACGCCACCAACAAGGCGCGCATGGTGCGCCTCGCCGAATACAGCCGCGACGCGCTGCGCGACCTGCGCGATGAAACCGGCATCACCTATGACCAGCGCATGCAGGGCACGCTGCAGCTCTTCCGCACGCAGAAGCAGCTCGACGGCGTGGGCGCGGACACGAATGTGCTGGAGCAGTTCGGCGTGCGCTATGACGTGCTGGACGCGGCGGGCTGCGTCGCGGCCGAGCCGGCGCTGGCGCGTGTGGCCGGCAAGTATGTCGGCGGGCTGCGTCTGCCGGGCGACGAGACGGGCGATGCGCACCTCTTCACCCAGCGCCTGGCCGCCATGGCCGCGGCCGCGGGCGTCACCTTCCGCCAGGGTGTGACGATCAGGCGGCTGCACAGCCTGGGCGGTTCCATCACCGGCGTGGAGACCGACCAGGGCGTCTTCACGGCCGATCGCTACGTGGTCGCGATGGGCAGCTATTCGACGGCGCTGCTGCGGCCGCTGGCCGTGCATTTGCCGGTCTATCCCGTGAAGGGCTATTCGCTGACCATGCCGGTGACGAATGCGGATGCCGCGCCCGTCTCCACCGTGATGGACGAGACCTTCAAGGTCGCCATCACGCGCCTGGGGGACCGTATCCGCGTCGGCGGCACGGCGGAGCTGGCAGGCTTCTCGCTCAAGCTGCGCGGGCCCCGGCGCGAGACGCTGGCGCATTCGGTGCGGGACCTTTTCCCCCAGGGCGGCGATATCGAACACGCGCAGTTCTGGACCGGCCTGCGCCCCATGACGCCCGATGGCACGCCCATCGTCGGGCCCACGCGCTATGAGAACCTGTTCCTCAACACGGGCCACGGCACGCTGGGCTGGACCATGGCCTGCGGCTCGGGCCGCGTGCTGGCCGACCTGATGAGCGCGCGCGCGCCGGAGATCGAGGCGGCGGATCTGGCGCCGGGGCGCTACGCCCTGGCGTGACGCGACGAGGGCCACCCTATTCGCCCAGTTTTGGCCGCTGATCAGCACCACGCAAACGGGCTTCGGCGATTGCCGCGCTTCGGCCGGGCCGTATGATGCTTCTCCAAGCGAAGATGGCGTCATGAAGGTGCAAGGATGGCTTCCGGTTTGAACACTCTGCCTCGCGTCATGACGATCGGAGCGCAGATCGAGACCAGCAGTTCCTTCTACGCGCCCCTGATGTTCTATCTGCAGGAAAGCACCGACATCTACAGCACGACGGGCGGCAATTATGGCTCGCTCGTCACGGCGGATGTCGTCTTCGTCCAGGATGACGGCCTGCACTATCGGGCCTACAACCCGTCGGAGAACAGCTTCAACGGCTCGATCGTCTTCGGCCAGCACTACTACACCTACGTCGTCTCGGCGGATTTCACGAATGACGGCTACGAGGACCTCGTTACCGCCAATCTGACTGCTTCCACCGTGAGCCAGCCGTCCAACACCTACATCACCTCGCTGCGCTCCGCGGGTGCGACGCCGAACGGCAACATGCCCTTCGTGACCGGCGGCGAGATCGTCTCCTATATCGGCGCCGGCTCGATGCAGCTCTCCATCGAGGGAGCCATCATCCAGGCGTCCGACCTGGCCATGGCGGATTTCAACAAGGACGGTTTCCTCGACGTCATCGTCGCGGGCCTCAACAGCTATTCGACCAACCAGTCGGACGGGAACTCGGTCGTCACCTCGATGTGCTACGCCATCGGCTACGGCAATGGCGGTGGCGTCTTCACCTTCGGCAATGGCTGGCAGCCCACCGGTGACAATTTCGGCGGCACCTCGTCGAGCTTCATCAGCGGGCGGGACGCGCTGATCACGCCGCGGGTCGGCACCGGGGATTTCGACGGGGATGGCTATGTGGACGTGGCCTTCGCCATGCATGGCGACGATGGCGGCAGCGGCAGCGCCCTCCCGCCCGCCTATGTCCTCTGGGGCGATGCCAATGCGGCCTCGACCGGCCTGCTGAACATCGCCTCCTCCAACAAGTTCAACAATGGCTGGTTCCAGCCGCAGGACATCATGGGGGTGCGCGGGGAGACGAGCGATACGGTTGATCAGCTCGTCATCAGCTTCAATTCATCCATGCACATCGCGCGGTTCAACGCGGATCGCACGCTCCAGCAGGACAATGAGATCACCCAGCTGCCCCGCGGCAACCTCGGCACCTTGCTGGACTACGACCTGGATGGGCTGACCGATCTGCTGACGGTCAACGGCGAGAGCTCCGCCGTCCTGACCGGCTATGACTGGGAGGGGAGCTCGGGCGCCATCATCGGCTTCGGCGGCTTCATCTTCGGCACCGACATCCAGGGCGTCGCCGGCTTCGACTACAATGGCGACGGCAAGCCGGACCTCGCGAGCGGCTACAACAACTCGGATGTCCACCTCTACATCTACGAGAATCAGACGCCCACCAACACCGATGTCGCGCAGGTGACGCTGGTGGAGGGACAGCGGGTGGGCGACGCGGCGATCAACGGCGTCCCGCTGGAAGACATGGCGGGCAATGGCAGCCAATCCGTGACCGTCTCGCTCATCGGCGGCAGCACGATTCGGGACAACGCGCTCGGCTACTACATTCTCAGCGAGGATGGCCGCATGGGCGAGGCGCGTTTCCTGGACCTGAACGCGCTCAACGGCCAGGTGCTGCAGATCCAGCTTCTGGCCGAGGGCGCGCGCCTCGGCCTCTTTCTCGTGGCCGAGGGGGAGGCGCGCAACGAATCGCTCTCCGGCACCTTCCACTTCCGCGAGCGCGCCACCGGCGCGGAAGCACGGCTGGGCAGCGACGCCCCGATCCTCGTGCGGGACGAGGATGGGCGTGCCGTCCGCGGCGACATCTTCCACGCGCTTGACCCGAACCGGCTCGACTTCGAGAACCCGCTGAACACGGGTGGCCATCTCCAGGCGCTCTCGCGGCAGGACATGTCGGGCGGCATCGTCATCGGGTTCGAGGATGCGCGCCTGCCCTTCGGCGATGGCGACTTCAACGACCTGATGCTGCGCGTGACCCACACCGACATGTTTTTCTGAGCCCCATTCTTCTGAAGCTCAGCGGCGCTCGCCCTCCACCTGGCAGGGGATGCCGATGACGGCGAGCCGCTTGTAGCCGGCGGCCCGCGCGGGTTCGAGCAGGGCCAGCAAGCGCGCATAACCCATCCGCATGCCGCGCACCTCCGCCATGCCCTCGGGCTTCGTCACCAGCACGGGCACGGGCTTCCAGTGATCCTGGGGGTCGGGCGCCATGGTCAGCACGGCCTCCACCGCGCCGGCTTCCAGCAGCGAACTCCCGAAGGATTGGATCTGGGCAGCAAGTCCGCGTTTGGGAATGACGGCAGCGCGTCTGCGCCCTCAAACGCGACCTTCGCATGCCGCTGAGCGGCATCTTGCCCACCACAATCCCGCCCGAGCGCCACCGTCGTGGCGACAGCGAACCAGCACCTGACCCTGCGTCGCGCGCGGCGCGGCGGGGCAATGCGTGCCTGCCCGATCGCTGGGCAGGCTCGCCGGGTTCGATCCGCCGGCTGCGGAAACCTGCCCGAAGCTTCCGAGGGCAACGGTCATGCGACTTCGCCGTTAGTACGGCAGCGCGGCCTGCACGATAGGCGCTGTTTTCGAACTTAGGAGGAAGAAACGCATGCAATTCACTCTGCGAGCAGCTTTGCTCAGCGGCTTGGCGGTCACCCTCGCCAGCCTCTCGCCGGCGTCAGCACAGACCGGCATGACACCACAGAACGCCACGCCATCGCAGGCCCGGGACAGGAATGACGCAACCGCCGTCGTGGATGCCGCGGCACTGGAATCCGGCGCCAACAGCTTCACCGAAGGCCAGGCCCGTTCGCGCTTCGAGGCTGCCGGGTTCACGAACCTGCAGGATCTGCGCAAGGACGATGCGGGCTTCTGGCGCGCGCGTGCCAATCGCGGCGGAACCTCTACCGAGATCGCCCTGGATTTCCGCGGCCGCATCGCGGCTGGGTCCGGCGTGGCGAATCTTGGCACGTCGAACCGGGGCACCGGCACGACCGGCACTGGTGGGATGACGGAGCGCACCGCACGGCCCGATGGCACGCCCGGCAATCCGCCCTCCACGGCCGTCGGTCGTGCCGTGGATCGCATGCAGGGCGAAACGCCGCGCGCCGACGGAACGCCAGGCAATCCGCCAGGTACCGCGGCAGGGCGAGCCGTTGATCGTGCCACTGGCAGCAACACGACGGGTGCGAACCCGGCCGCGCCCGCAACGCCGGGTGGCACGACGACGCGCTGAAGCCAGAGGCGGCACGCCTCACCGCGTGCCGCCGCTAGGGCGAACCAAGCAAGCGGCGCTGCGTATCGCAGCGTCCAACCGATCCGGAATGGAATGAGGAGACTGCGGTCATGGCAACACGCACTTTGACACGAATGTTCGACGACCACGCGCATGCGATGCAGGCTGTGCGGGAACTGGAAAGCAGCGGCTTCACGAGCGATGAAGTCAGCATCGTGGGCGGGCAGCGGGCTGACGCTGCCTCCAGCGCGACGGGCACGGCCGACACCGACGCCGCGACCGGCGCCGGAACCGGCGCGACGCTTGGAACCGTCCTCGGCGGCGGTGCCGGGCTTCTGGCGGGGCTGGGCGCACTGGCCATTCCGGGCATCGGCCCGCTGGTCGCGGCCGGTTGGCTGGTGGCGGCCGTTACGGGCGCAGGCGCGGGTGCCGCGGCGGGCGGCCTGATGGGCGCGCTGGTCGGCTCCGGCGTGGAAGAGAAGGATGCGCATGTCTACGCCGAGGGTGTGCGCCGCGGCGGCACCCTGGTCAGCGTGCGCGCGGAGGAGGGACGCCTCGAGCAGGCGGAAGCCATCATGGCACGCCATCAAACGGTGGATGTCTCGGCTCGCGGCGAAGAGTACCGGGCGAGCGGCTGGTCCGGCTATCGGGACGACGACTCCCTGATGTCGGATGCGCCGGATGGCACGCGGGACAACCCCTCGGGCACGATGGCCGGCCGCGGCGCAGACCGGGCGCTCGGGACCAACATGAGCGGCGCCTACCCGCACCAGTCGGGTGACACCGCCGCTGGGCGCGGCACATCGCGCACGAGCGTGGATGATGATGGGAGCCTTCTGTCGCCGGCGCCGGATGGCACGCCCGGCAATCCCCCCGGCACGAAGCTCAGCCGCGGCGTTGACGAGGTGGCTGGCACGAACATCAGTGGCGCCAAGCCCGAGAACGAGACCCCTCCGCGTCGGGGTTGATCATCGCCGGGGGTGGCGCGGCGCTTCCGGACCATGGCGGGTCATCGGCGAGAGGGGGCCGGGGAGAGCAACGCTTTCCGCGGCCCTTACCGCCTCTCGCCCTCGCCAGGCCTCAAGCCATAGGGCTCGACCAGCGTCCAGACATGGGCGGGTACCATGTTCTTCACGCTGGCCGGCTCCTCGCGCCGCAGATGAACCACGGTTTCACAGGCCTTCATCTCGACCCGCGTGCGGGCGAATTCCAGGCCGCGCGGCCCGATGCGCGGCATCAGCCAACCCACGATGGGGCGCACCCAATCCGGCATGCGCCGCAGCGGCAGCCCACCGGCGGCGCGTTCCACATTGGCGAGGAAGCCGCGCACGGCGCCGGCCCGCTTGCCCTTGCTGCCCGGCGCCTCCGTGCGGACTTCCTCGCCCAGCAGGTTCAGCAATTCCTCGCCGCGTTCGTTGCGGACCAGCAGCCACTGCTCCCCCTGCCCGCCCATGTAGCCCACGGTGATGTCGGCCAGGACGTTCGTGTAGTCCACGCAGGTCCGGCAGGTGAGCGGGAAGAAGTCGGGCGGCAATTGCGAGATGGGGAGCTGCAGGAAGGGGATGGTGCGCATGCGGCCATCGGTGAAGCGCAGCTCGACATGGTAGTCCGCGCGGAATTCCAGATAGGTGATTGAAGCCGGGTCATCATCCAGCAGGTCCAGGAACGTATGAAAACTCTCGGTCGTCGTGTTGTCGGAACAGGGCGTGCCGATGACGTAGAGCCGCTCCAGCCCCAGCTCGGCCTCCAGGACGCGCAGCGCATGCACCTGGCAGGGAATGCCGATGACGGCGAGCCGCTTGTAGCCGGCGGCCCGCGCGGGTTCGAGCAGGGCCAGCAAGGGCGCATAGCCCATCCGCATGCCGCGCACCTCCGCCATGCCCTCGGGCTTCGTCACCAGCACGGGCACGGGCTTCCAGTGATCCTGGGGGTCGGGCGCCATGGTCAGCACGGCCTCCACCGCGCCGGCTTCCAGCAGCTTCTCCGCGATGCGGGTGGTGATGCCGGTCCATTGCGCGCCGGGCAGCGGGGCCTTGAGCGCCGCCTTCAGCATCTTGCGGAAGGGGCCGAAATGCAGCTCATCCGGCCGGCTGGCGTCCCGCGCGCGGCCATGCACGCGGGCCTCCATCTTCGGATAGTCGGGCGCGATGAACTGGCAGGCGGTGCCGCAGGCCTTGGGGTTTTCCATGCGGGAGACGCCACAATCGGTGCAGAGGCCGCGCGGCGCGGCCTCGCGCAGGGGTGGCGCCCAAATCGGGGATTGGTCCAAGGCTTGCCCTCTCGGTTTTGCCGGTCAGGCTAAGCTGCGTGCCCGCTGCGCGCCACCGTGCTTTGTGCGATGCTCTGCCCCACATGCCCGAACCCGCCCCCCGCCGCCGCTCCGTCGCCTCGCTCCGTGTCATCCTCCCCTATCTCCGGCCCTATGCCGGGCGAACGGCCGGCGCCGCGGCCGCGCTGCTGGTGGCGGCCGCCCTGGTGCTGCTGCTGGGCCAGGGGCTCCAGCGGCTGATTGACCAGGGCTTCGGGGATCGCAGCGCCGGCAGCCTGAACAGCGCCGCCTTCTTCATGTTCGCCGTGGTGGCGGCGCTGGGGGTCGCGACGGCCACGCGCTTCTACCTCGTCTCCTGGCTCGGCGAGCGCGTCGCGGCCGATCTGCGGCGCGCGGTCTTCGACCATGTGATCACCCTCTCCCCCACCTATTTCGAAACGGCGCGCACCGGCGACATCCTGAGCCGCATGACCGCCGACATCGCGCTTCTGCAGGCGCTGATCGGCTCGGCCATCTCCATGGGCCTGCGCACGGCGCTGACGGCGACGGGCGCGCTCGGGTTGCTGATCGCGACCAGCCCGAAGCTCGCCGGCATCGTCGTCGTCGTGGTGCCGCTGGTGGTGGGGCCGCTCGTGCTGTTCGGCCGGCGGGAGCGCAGGCTCTCCAAGACGGCGCAGGAGCGCGTGGCCGACCTCGCCGCCACGGCGGAGGAGACGCTGAACGGGCTGCGCATCGTCCAGGCCTTCACCCATGAGGCCGAGGATCGCCGCCGCTTCGCGGCCGAGATCGAGCAATCGGTCGGGGCCGCGCTGCGGCGCGTGGCGTCCCGCGCCTTTCTCATCCTGATCGTCATCCTGCTCGGCTTCGGCGCCATCACCTTCAGCCTCTGGGTGGGCGGGCAGGATGTGATCGCGGGGCGGATGACGGGGGGCGAGCTTTCGGCCTTCGTCTTCTACGCCGTGCTCCTGGCGAGCAGCGGCGCCACCATCAGCGAGCTCTGGGGCGAAATCCAGCGCGCGGCGGCCGCGGCCGACCGGCTGATCGAGGTGATCGACACGCGGCCCGACATCGCCGCCCCCGCGAGCCCCCTCCCCCTGCCCGCGCCACCCCAGGGCCGCTTCGCCTTCGAGGACGTCACCTTCCGCTACCCCACGCGGCCGGATACGGCCGCACTGGATGGCTTCTCCCTCGCGGTGGAACCGGGCGAGACGGTGGCGCTGGTCGGCCCCTCCGGGGCGGGCAAGACCAGCGTGCTGCAATTGCTGCTGCGCTTCTATGACCCGGCAGAGGGCCGCGTGACGCTGGACGGCGTGGATCTGCGCCAGCTCGACCCCGCCGCGCTGCGCGGACGCCTCGCCCTCGTGCCGCAGGACCCCGTGATCTTCAGCCTGACCGCGGCCGAGAACATCCGCTACGGCCGGCCTGATGCGACGGATGCCGAGGTGGAGGAGGCCGCGCGCGCCGCCGCCGCGCATGACTTCATCATGGCGCTGCCGCAGGGCTATGCCTCCTCGCTCGGCGCGCGGGGGGTCATGCTCTCGGGCGGGCAAAGGCAGCGCATCGCCATCGCGCGGGCCATCCTGCGCGACCCGCCCATCCTGCTGCTGGACGAGGCGACGAGCGCGCTGGACGCGGAATCCGAGCAGGCGGTGCAGCAGGCGCTCGCGCGCCTCGCCCAGGGGCGGACCACGCTGGTGGTGGCGCATCGCCTGGCCACGGTGCGCCGCGCGGATCGCATCGTGGTGATGGAGGGCGGGCGGATCACCGCGATCGGCACGCATGACGCGCTGGTGGCGGATGGCGGGCTCTACGCGCGCCTCGCTGCCTTGCAGTTTGACCAGGACTGATTCAGGCCAGCGCTGCCATCAGCCCGGCCGTATTCGCGCTCGCCTCCAATCCGCGCAGGGCCGCCACCAGCGCATCGGCGCGCGGCGCGAAGCCGCCCAGGGCCAGGTTGTCGCGCAGCTTCGCCTCCAGCGCGGCGTCGCTCATCGGGTTCGCGCCACTGCCGGTGGGGTGCTCAACCAGCACGACCTGCCGCGAACCATCGCGCCGGGTGGCGGTGAGGCGCGCCGCACCGCGCGGCAGGCCCGCATCCAGCCGCGCCTCGACACGGGCGCGCATGGCCGCCAGCGCCGGGTCATCGACGGCGTCCTGCTCGAACTCCGCCACGCCGGCGCGTTGCCGCACCAGGCCCAAGGCCACGGAATGGTGGATGCTGACGCGGGAATCGCCGCCGGTGCGCACCACGCGGTCGCCGCGCGCCAGCAGCAGGGCATCGCCCTCCACCAGCACATGGGCGACATCCTCAGCGGGGCCGTCGAGCTGCATCGCCGCCTCGATCACCGCATGGAAGACGATGCCGGCGGGATAAGGCTTGTAGGTGATGCGCGAGACCTCCCACCGCACGCCGAGATCGCCCGCCATGGCGGCCAGGTCCGGCGCATCGCCCATGGCCTGCGCCCAGCCGTTCCGGCCCTCGATGGCGGTGGGGGCCGCCTCCCACCCCGCCTCGGCCAGCAGCGCCGCCAGCAGGCCGTTGCGCGCGGCATTGCCCATGCTGGCGTTCTTGCCGGCATTGGGCAGGTTTTCGATGATGCCCGCGGATTGGCTGGCGGCCAGGCCCAGGGCATGGGTGGTGCGCGCGGCATCGAGCCCGATCAGTCGCGCGGCCGCCGCCGCCGCGCCGAAGACGCCGCAGGTCGAGGTGATGTGCCAGCCGCGATCATAATGCCCGGGCGCCACGCCGAGGCCGATCCGGCATTCCACCTCCATGCCCAGCAGCAGCGCCTCCAGCACCGCCTGGCCGGACAGGCCGCGCTGCTCGGCGAGTGCCAGCGCCACCGGGGCCACGGGGGCGGCGGGGTGGATCACGGTGGCCAGATGCGTGTCGTCATAGTCGAGCAGGTTGCCCGCGATGCAGTTCACGAAGCCGGCCGACATCGGATCGAGCTTCACGCCCTGGCCGAAGACGGTGGCGATGGCCGGGCCGGAGAAGGGGCGCAGCGCCGCGATGGCCCCCTGGACCACGGGGCTGTGCGCCACGCCCAGCGCGCAGCCGATGTGGTTGAGCAAAGCGCGCGGCCCCTCCCGCCGGATCTCGGCGGGGATGCGGGCCCAGCCGGTCTCGGCGACGAAGCGGCCGAGGGCGACGGCGACCGGGGTCTCGTTCATCGGGCGGGGCAAGGCGAAACCTCCAGGATTTTGGTAACGCTAACCAGCCGGAGGGATGCCAGCAAGGCGTGAAGACCTGACTTGCGACGTGCGTGGTGACGCGCTTCACTGGTGTTTGTGATACCGATCTCAAGCACATCGCTCGCTGGCCGCCGCGCCCTCGTCACTGGTTCGACCGGCGGGATCGGCCTGGCCGTGGCCGAGGCGCTGGCCGCGCTGGGCTGCGACCTGGTCCTGCACGGCCTGGCCGAGGAGGCCGAGGGCGCGGCCGCCGCCAAGGCGCTGGCTGAGCGCCATGGCATCGCCGCGCGCTACATGCAGGCCGATCTGGCCGACGCCGCCGCGGTCGCGGCGCTGGCCGAAGCCGCGGGTGCCGTGGATGTCCTGGTGAACAACGCCGCCACCCGCCATTTCGGGCCGGTCGAGGGCGTGAGCCCGGCCGACTGGGAGGCGGACCTCGCCACCAACCTCTCCGCCCCCTTCCACCTGATCCGACTGCTGCTGCCGGGCATGCGGGCGCGGGACTGGGGGCGCATCGTCAACATGTCCTCGATCTACGGCCTGGTCGGCGCGACGGACCGTGTGGGGTATGTGGTGACCAAGACGGCGCTGCTCGGCCTCACGCGCGCCGTGGCGCTGGAGACGGCGGGCACCGGCATCACCTGCAACGCGCTCTGCCCCGGCTCCACCCTCACGCCCAACATCGAGGGGCGGGTGCAGGCGCTGGCGGCGCGGGAAGGGCTGGACGAGGCGGCGGCGGCGCGGCGTTTCCTGGCGGGCAAGCAGCCCTCGGGCCGCTTCGTCGCGGCCACGGCGGTGGGCGCCTTCGTCGCCTTTCTCTGCGGCCCCCAGGGGGATTCGATCACGGGTGCGGCGCTGCCGATGGATGGCGGCTGGTCCGCCGCCTGAAACAAAAACGGGAGGAATGACCATGGTGATGCAGATACCCCGCCGCACGGCCCTGCTGGGCGGCGCCACGGTCCTCGCGAGCCCCGCGCTGGCGCAGGACTTCCCGACGCGGCCCGTGCGGCTGCTGGTGACCTGGCCGCCCGGCGGCACGACGGACATCCTGGCCCGCCAGTTCCAGCCGCGCCTCGCGGCCCTGCTGGGCCAGCCGGTGGTGGTAGAGAACCGCGGCGGCGCCTCGGGCGCCATCGGCGCGGCAGAGATGGCGCGGATGAACACGGATGGCCACGGCTTCGGCATGGTCACTTCCACCGTGATCTCGGCCGCACTGCTCACGCGGCAGCCCTATGATCCGGTGCGGGACCTGACGCCCATCATCAACCTGGCGCGCGTGGCGAACATCCTGGTCGTGCATCCCTCGCTGCCGGTGCGCAATGTGCAGGAGCTGATCGCGCTCGCCCGTGCGCGGCCGGGGGCGCTGACCTTCGGCTCGCCCGGCATCGGCTCGGCCGTGCATATCTCGGGCGAGATGTTCAAGCTGGCGGCCGGCGTGGACATGGTGCACGCGCCCTATCGCGGTGGCGGCCCGGCGCTGGCGGATTTGGTCAGCGGGCATATCCAGCTGATGTTCGGCAATGCCTCCTCCACCCTGCCCTTCGTGCGGGACGGCGCGCTGCGCGCCATCGCCGTCACCTCGGCGACGCGGGCGCCTTACCTGCCACAGGTGCCGACGGTGGCCGAGCAGGGGCTGCCGGGCTTCGCCATCGAGGAATGGTATGCCTGCCTGGGCCCCGCAGGGATGAACCCCCGCGCGGTGGAGCGCATCAACGCCGCCTTCAACACCGTCATCGCCGAGCCCAGCGAGCGCGCGCGGCTGCTCGAGATGGGCGCCGAGGTGGTGGGCGGCACGGCGGAGGAATTCGGCCGCTTCTATCGCGCGGAGGTGGAGAAGATCGCGGCCGTCGTGCGGGACGCACGCATTCGTGTCGAATAGCGGGACGCCCGCATCCGGGCCGAGTAGCCAGGTGGCGGAGGACGCGCCGCCCGGGCTCCGCATGCGCGACGTGGCGCGCGCGGCGGGCGTCTCGGCCATGAGCGTCTCCCGCGTGCTGCGCGAGCCGGGCCTCGTCTCGCCCGAGTTGCGGGCGCGCGTGGAGGCGGCGGTGCGCGAGGTGGGCTACGTGCCCAACCGGCTCGCGGGCTCGCTCTCCTCGCGCCGGTCGGAGGTGGTGGGGCTGGTCGTGCCCTCGCTCGAGAATTCGCTTTTCGCCGCGACGGTGAAGGGCATCTCCGACGTCCTGCGCCGCGCCGGCTTCCAGCTGATGATCGCCGATTCCGGCTATGGGCCCGAGGCGGAGGAGGCGGCGATCCGCGCCTTCCTGGAACAGCGCGTGGCCGGCCTCATCCTGCACGACACGCTGCACACCGCGGGCGCGGTGCAGATGATCCGCCGCGCCGGCGTGCCGGTGGTGGAGAATGGCACGCTGACCGAAACGCCGCTCGACATCGTCGTCTCCTACTCGAACCGCGAGGCGGCTCGGGCGATGACGCGGCATCTGGCGCGGCTCGGCTACCGGCGCATCGCGCTGGTGACGCTGCCCGCCGCCGCCAATGCGCGCTCGCGCGACCGGCGCCAGGGTTTCCAGGAGGCGCTGGCGGAGCTTGGCCTGCCGAACGACCCGCGCTGGATGCTGGAAATGCCCCCTGGCCTCGCCTCAGGCGCCGAGGCGCTGGTGCGGCTCATGGAGGGCGAGGCGCCAGAGGCGATCTTCTTCGCGGGCGACGTGCTGGCCGCCGGCGCCGTGCTCGAATGCCAGCGGCGTGGCTGGGCGGTGCCGGGCAAGGTCGCCATCGCCGCCTTCGACAATGTGGACCTGCTGGCCCACATGAACCCGCCCGTGACCACGCTGCACCTGCCCCGGCAGGAGATCGGCACGCGCTCGGCGCAGATGCTGCTGGACCGGCTGGCGCGGCGGCAATCGGGGCCGGCGACGGTGGATCTGCGCTTCGAGATCATCCAGCGCGCCAGCACCTGAAACCCCCCTTCCCGCCTTGGCTGATACCGGTATCATCGCGACCAATAATCGAGGGATGGAACGTCATGCAGGACCAGGTGATCGGCTTCGTCGGGTTGGGGCAGATGGGGCGGCCCATGGCCGGCCGCCTGCTGGCCGCCGGCCACGCCGTCGTGGTGTTCGACCGCGTGCCCGAGGCGGTGGAGGCGCTGGTGGCCCTCGGCGCCCAGGCGGCGACCAGCATCCGCGAGGTGGCGGACCGCGCGGATGTCGTCTTCGTCAGCCTGCCGACACCGGCCATCGTGCGCGAGGTGGCGATCGGCCCGGGCGGCGTCATCGAGGGCCAGCGCGCCCGCACCCTCGTGGATTTCTCCACCACCGGCCCGCGCGTGGCGACCGAGCTGCATGAGGCTTTCGGCGCGCTGGGCCGCAGCGTGCTGGACGCACCGGTCAGTGGCGGGCGTTCGGGGGCCGCGGCGGGCACGCTCGCCGTCATGGTCTCGGGCCCGCGGGAGCGCTACGACGCGCTGGAGGCGGTGTTCAAGATCGTGGGCCGGCCCTTCTTCTGCGGCGAGCAGCCGGGGGCGGCGCAGGTCATGAAGCTCTGCAACAACCTGCTGGCGGCGGCGACGCTCGTCGTCTCCTCCGAGGCGATCGCGATGGGGGTGAAGGCGGGGCTCGATCCCTCGCTGATGTGCGAAGTGATCAACGTCTCCTCCGGCCGCAACAGTGCCACGCAGGACAAGTTCCCCAAGGCCATCATCCCCCGCAGCTTCGATTTCGGCTTCGCCATCGGCCTATCGCACAAGGATGTTCGGCTCTGCGTGGATGAGGCGGAGGCGATGGGCATTCCCATGGTGGTGGGCAGCGCGGTCCGGCAGATGCTCGCCGTCACCAGCGCCAAGTTCGGCCCGGAGAGCGACTTCACCAATGTCGCCCGCGTCATCGAGGATTGGGCCGGCGTCACCATCGGGAAAGAGCCATGAGCTGGGAGGTCTTCGCGCTGCGCTATGCGCGGCGGGACGCGACGGCCGCGCAGCATTTCATCGGCGGCGACCCGCATGACGGGCCGATGCCGATGGACTACTTCGTCTGGGCCTGCGTGAAGGATGGGCGCGCGGTGGTGGTGGATACCGGCTTCACCGCCGAGGTCGCGGCCAAGCGCAAGCGCGAATGGCTGCGCTGCCCCGTGCAATCCCTCAGCCTGCTGGGCATCGCGCCCGAGGCGGTCGAGGATGTGGTGCTGACGCATCTGCACTACGACCATGTCGGCTCCTTCCATCTGTTTCCGCGCGCCCGCTTCCACCTGCGCGAGCCCGAGATGCAATACGCGACGGGGCGCTACATGCGGCACGCGCACCTGAACCATTCCTTCGAGGTGGAGGATGTGGTGGGCATCGTGCGGATGAACTTCGCCGGGCGCGTCGCCTTCCATGACGGCGTGGTGGAGCCCTGGCCGGGCCTCAGGCTGCACCCCACGGGCGGCCACTCGGCGGGACTGCAATTCGTCTCGATCGAGACGGCGCGCGGGCGCGTGGTCCTCGCCTCCGACGTCACGCATTTCTACGCCAATCTCGAACAGGGCCGCCCCTTCAGCACCGCCTTCCATGTGGGCGAGATGCTGGAGGGCTTCGACCGGCTGCGCGCGGTCGCGGACAGCGAGGCGCATATCGTGCCCGGCCATGACCCGCTGGTGATGGCCCGCTACCCCGCCGTGCGGCCGGAGCTGGAGGGCATCGCCGTGCGGCTGGACCGGCCGCCCGTCTGACATCGCAAATACCCGGCCGCCAAGGCTGGGATCGGTAACACGGCCAGACCGAATCATCGGCGGCCCTTCCTGGGAGGGAAAACCATGACCCGTTTCACCGCAACCCGCCGTGCGCTGCTGGGCGCGGGCGCCATCCTGCCGGCCCTCGCGACACCGGCGCTGGCCTTCCCCGACCAGGCGGTGCGCGTCATCGTCCCCTGGAATGCGGGCGGCCTCGCCGATGTCGTGATGCGCGCCATCGCCCCCGTCATGACCGCCTCGCTCGGCCAGCCGGTGGTGATCGAAAACCGCGCGGGCGCCAATGGCGCCGTAGGCACCCAGGCGGTGGCGCAGGCGCGGGCCGATGGGCACACGCTCATCCTCGCCAATGCCGAGACCCATGCGATCAACCCGCTGGTCTATCCGCGCCTCGCCTATGACGCCGTGGCCGATTTCACGCCGGTGACCATCTTCGCCCGCGGCCCCTTCGTGCTGATCACGCGCCCGGGCCTCGGCGCCAATGACCTCAACGCCTTCCTCGCCATGGCGCGGGCGCGGCGCGGGCAGCTCACCTTCGCCTCCTGGGGCATCGGCTCCACCTCGCATCTCGCGATGGAGCGCCTCATGCGCTCGACGCAGACCGAGCTGCTGCATGTGCCCTTCACGGGCGCCGCACCGGCCTCCACCGCCATCCTCGGCGGCCAGGTGGATGTGATGTTCCTGAACGCAGGCCCGGCGGAGGCCATCGCGCGCGATGGCCGCGCGCGCATCCTGGGCCTGGGCGCCACCGAGCGCCTCGCGCTGCTGCCCCAGGTGCCGACGATGGCGGAGCTTGGCACGCCGGTGGAGGCCGCCAATTGGTTCGGCCTGCTGGGCCCCGCGCGGATGCCGCCGGCCGCAGCACAGCGCATCGCGGCCGTGGCCGGCGAGGCGGTGCGCCAGCCCCAGGTGCAGGAGATCTTCCGCACCCAGGCCGCGCTGCCCGTGACGATGACGCCGGAGGAGACGGGCCGCTTCATCGCCGCCGACCGCGAGCGCTGGAATGTCGTGGTGCGGGACCTGAACATCCGCCTCGAATAGCGACAATGGACAAGCGCGGGCGGCGCGTGACAGCCTCCGGCAAAACACTGGGAGGAACTTCATGCACCGCCGCGCCCTCACCCTGGCCGCCCCCGCGCTCGCCCTCACCGGCGGGCTTGCGCGCGCGCAGTCCCAGCCCTGGCCGAACCGCCCGGTGCGCTTCGTGGTCGGCTTCGCGGCCGGCGGCGCCAATGACATCGTGGCCCGGCTGCTGGCCGCCAAGCTCGCCGAGCGCATCGCGGGCAGCAGCTTCATCGTGGAGAACCGGCCGGGCGCCAGCACCGTGGTGGCGGCCGACCATGTCGCGCGCTCGGCGCCCGATGGGACGACCTTCTTCTACACCTCGCCCTCCACGCAGATCGCGATCCTGGTGAACCGCACCGCGACCATTGATCCGATGCAGGCGCTGGTGCCGGTGGTGATGGCGCAATCGGCGCCGCTCGCCCTCGTCAGCCGCCCGGATTTTCCGGCGCGCAGCGTGCCCGAGTTCATCGCCCTCGCCCGCGAGCGCGGGCCGCGCCTGACGATCTCCAACCCCGGCACTGGCGCGGTGAACCATCTCGCCATGGCGCTGCTCATGCGCCGGACCGGCATCGAGCCGACGCTCGTCCCCTATTCGGGCAACCAGCCCTCCATCACCGCGCTGATGCGCGGCGAGGTGGACCTGGCGCATGACGGGCTCTTCACGCCGCGCGTGCAATTGCAGGAGGGGACGCTGCGCGCCATCGCCGTCACCAGCGCCCAGCGCTCGCCCACCTACCCCGATGTGCCGTCCTTCGCGGAGACGCTGCCCGGCTATGATGTCGGCTTCTGGGGCGGCCTGCTCGCGCCGCGCGGCACGCCAGACCCCATCCTCGATCGCCTGGCCGAAGAGGTGGGCGCGGTCCTGGCGCAGCCCGACGTCATCACGCGCATCCGCGGCTTCGGCGCCGAGCCCGCCAGCGGCGGCCGCGCCGCTTTCGCCCGCGTCTATGCGGCGGATTGGGAGAAATGGAGCCAGGTGGTGCGCGAGAACGACATCCGCCCCGGCTGAGCCTGCCGCGTTATCCGGCGCGCCCGGCGAGAGCCAGTCGCAACCGCGCGGCGGCGATGCGGCCGAGCGGCAGCGGCGCCTCCATCCCCTCCAGCGTCACATGCGCGAGGTTGCGCCCCTCGGCCTCGACGCGCCGCACGCGCTGGAGGTTGAGCAGGACGGAGCGGCCCGCGCGCAAGAAAGGGGGTGCGGGCAGCAGCGCCTCGAAGTGGGTGAGCGTGCGCAGGATGAGGAGCGAAGGCTCCCCGGCCAGGTGCACGCGGGTGAAATCCCCCTCGGCGCGCAATGCCACGAGTTCGGCCGGGTCGGCGAAAATGGTGCGGGCCGGCATGCGCAGCGCAACGGCGGGGCCGAGCGGCGGCGGCGCGGGGCCCATCAGGCGCGTGACGCGCCCGAGGGCTTCGGCCAGGCGCTCGGGCTGCACCGGCTTCAGCAGGTAGTCCGCCGCCTCGACCGCGAAGGCCTGCACTGCATGCTGCGGGTGTGCGGTGACGAAGATGACGCGCGGCGCGGGGTTCAGCCCGGCGATGACGTCGAAGCCATCACCGGCGCCGAGATCAATGTCCAGCAGCACGACATCGGGCCGCGTCCGCGCGATGGCCTCGACCGCCGTGGCGAGGTTGTCGGCCGTCTCCACCACCTCCACCTCGGGATGCGCCAGCAGGAGGCGCCGCATGGCGCGGATGGCCAAGGGCTCGTCATCCACGATCACGGCGCGGAGCATGGCGCCCCTTCCAGCGTCAGGCGCGCCGCGACCTGGCCGCCCTGCTCCGCCAGGGTGAAGGCATGGCGGCCCGGATAATGCAGCGCGAGGCGACGGCGGATATTGGCGAGGCCGATGCCGGTGCGGCCCTCGGTCACGGCGGCCGGCACCAGCGCGCCCGTGTTGGTGACGGCGATGTGCAGCGCATCGCCCTCGGCGCGGATCGCGACCGCGATCTCCAGCCGTGGTTCGCGCCGGCCATGCTTGATCGCGTTCTCGACCAGCGGCTGCAGCAGGAAGCTCGGGATGGGCTGCCGGCCGGCCGCCGCGTCGAATTCCACCCGCGCCGTGAGCCGCGCGCCGAAGCGCGCCTCCTGCACGCGCAGATAGGAGGCGAGGGCCTCGGCCTCGGCCGCGACGGTGGCGATGGTGACGTCCATCCCCGTCAGGGATTGCCGCAGGAAGGTCGAGAGGTCGCGCAGCATGGCCAGCGCCGCCTTGGGGTGCTCGGGGATCTCCTCGCCGATGCCGTTCAGCGCGTTGAACAGGAAATGCGGATCGAGCTGGAGGCGCAGGCGCTGCAATTCTGTCCGCAGCGCCTGGCCTTCGGCCTCAAGCGCGCGCTCCGCCTCGGCCTGGCGCGCGATCTCCGCCTTGATCCAGAAGCAAACGAGGCTCCAGATGGTGAAGATCAGGAAGTAGTGGACCATGATGATGGCCACCGCCTCGCCCGGCCCCCAGCCCGCCATGCCGAGGGCGAAGCGGCTGCGAATGAGGGAGCCCACCAGCACCACCATGCCCGAGGCGGCGAGGCTGAGGCCCAGGATCCAGGGCAGCGCGCGCCAGGTGATGCGCCCCTCGAAGCCGAGCCGGTCGAAGGCGAGGAAGAGGCCCGCCGCCAGCAGGAAGATCAGCGGATCGAGCACGAGGGAGACGCCGAGTGCCACGGCCGCATCCTCGTACAGCCGCAGCCGCGTCATCACGTCAACGCAGGCGAAGACGCCCCATCCGGCGGCGAGGACGCGCCAGAGGCCGGGGCGCCGGACCCATCCGCCCTGGAGGTTCGCGCGTGGCGGCAGTTCCGGCATGGCGCCCCTCCCCAGGCCCGTCGGCCCGGGCGCCCGGGACTTCGTGTCCATTAGAGCATGATCCGCGAAGGTGGAATCACCGAAGCGGTGAATCATTCTCGCAGCAACGTCTCGCATGATCCGCGAAGGTGGAATCACCGAAGCGTGAAGGACCGGCACCCGGGTTGCTCCGGGCCTGCCCGCCTCATCGATTTTCCAGCCGGGTTCACCGATTGCCCGCCAGCCGCGCCGCCGCATGGGCCGATACGGGTGTTAACCCCACGCACCCCGCCCGCAGAGGAACAAGTCATGGCCACCGAAGGACGCATTTTCGCCGTCGCCACCAACGGCGCCGACATCACCGGCTTCGACCCCGCGCGCGACAAGCTCGATTTCGGCGGTGTCTCCGTGCACAACTTCATCGTCGTGGATACGGCAACCGGCGTCGGCTTCATGGACCCCTGGTCGGGCGAGACGATCATCATCCAGGGCGTCTCGCTCGGGCAGCTCACCATCAACAGCTTCACGCCGATCGAGAACGACCATCTGCGCCAGTGCCTCAGCGGCGCGCTGGCCTGGGAGCAGGGCGTCACAGCCGCACCCAACACCGTCTATGCGCGCTCGCATGAGCTCGGGCAGATCGACAAGGTCGCCTTCAACCCGGCGACCGACAAGGTGGATTTCCGCTACTACGGCTCGCGCGAGCAGATCTCGATGACCGATGGCGCGGAGGGCGTCATCATCGCCAATGCCGGCACCGGCCAGGCGCTGATCCTGCTGGGTGTCACCAAGGCGCAGCTCAGCGTCACCAACTTCATCTTCTACCCGGCCGAGGTGCGCGAGGACCGGGTGCACCTGCAACTGGGCTTCCCCATCGTGCCGGACAGCCAGGTGATCCCCCAGGGCCTGCCCATCCCCGGCACCAATGCCTGGCCGACCGGCGTGGGCAATGGCAGCCCGCCCAGCGGCCAGCAGGGCAAGACCTTCGAGATGGACTGGGACCACGGCGTGGCCGCCCGCCTCGATTTCGACCCTGCGGCCGACAAGCTGGATTTCGGCTGGTTCAAGGCGCCCGAGATCGAGATCACCGAGGTGGCGGGCTCCACCGTCATCACCATCGTCGGCAACCGGCAAAGCTACACCCTGACGGGCGTGAGCCTGGGCGCGCTGGAGATGAGCAACATCGTCGCGCGGGACCCCGGGCTGCGCGCCGAATGGCAGGCGGCGCTGGACGCCGCCCCCTCGCCGCCCACCATCTCGATCGGCGATGCCGCGGTGACCGAGGGCGATTCCGGCACGGCGAACCTCGTCTTCACCGTGACGCTTTCACAGGCCGCGACGAGTGAGGTGAGCGTCAGCTACACCACGCTCGCTGGCAGCGCGCGGGCGGGGGATGACTTCACCTCCAGCGTCGGCACCGTGACCTTCGCGCCGGGCGAGCGCAGCAAGACCTTCATCGTGCAGGTGCTGGCCGACCGCGTCTCCGAACTGACGGAGACGATGACCGTCCAGCTCTCGGGCGCGCGCGGCGCCACCATCCTGGACGGCACGGCCATCGGCACCATTCGCGACAATGACGTGGACCCCTCCCCCACCACGCCGCCCACGATTTCCATCACCGACTACAGCACGACCGAGGGCGATGCCGACCTCACCCACATGCGGATCGTGCTGACGCTCTCCAAGGCGTCCACCGAGCCCGTGACGGTGCGCTACACCACCCAGGACATCACGGCGCAGGGCGACGTGGATTACGAGGTGCTGGACGGCATCGTGACCTTCGCACCGGGTGAGACGCGGCAGACCATCCACGCCCACATCAATGGCGACCGGCTGGTGGAGGCGACGGAGAGCTACCGCATCCTGCTCTCCGACGCGGTGAATGCGACCCTCGCGGATGGCACGGGCATCGTCACCATCGTGAATGATGACATGGCGCCCGCCCTGCCCAGCCTCGCCATCGCGGATGCGACGATCACCGAGGGCAATGCGGGGACCAAGCTGCTGAACCTCACGGTGACGCTCTCGGCCGCCGCCAGCGGGCCCGTCACGGTCGGCTTCGCGACCGCGAACGGCACGGCGATGGCGGGTTCGGACTACGTGGCCCGGACCGGAACGCTGAGCTTCGCGGCGGGCGAGACCTCGAAGACCATCCAGGTCACCATCAATGGCGACACGGCGGTGGAGGGCAACGAGGCCTTCACGGTCAACCTCAGCAACGCGACCGGGGCCACCATCGCCGATGCCAGCGCCACCGCCACCATCACCAATGACGACGTGGCGCCCAGGCTGCCCAGCCTCGCCATCGCCGATGCCACGATCACCGAGGGCAATGCCGGCACGAAGCTGCTGAACCTGACCGTCACCCTCTCCGAGGCCGCAAGTGGCCCGGTCACGGTCGGCTTCGCCACGGCCGATGGCACGGCGACGGCGGGCTCGGACTACGTGGCCCGGACCGGCACGCTGAACTTCGCGGCGGGCGAGACCTCCAAGACCATCCAGGTGACCATCAATGGCGACACGGCGGTGGAGGCGAGCGAAGCCTTCACGGTCAACCTCAGCAACGCGACGGGTGCCACCATCGCCGATGGCAGCGCCACCGCCACCATCACCAATGACGACACCGCGCCCTCCTCCTCCACGCTGGCCTACAAGGTCAGCAGCGACTGGGGGGCGGGCTTCACCGCGTCCATGACGGTGACGGCGGCCTCGGCGCTGAATGGCTGGACGGCGGAGTTCGACGCGCCCTTCACCATCACGAACATCTGGAATGCCGTGATCGTCAGCCATGTCGGCAACCACTACGTGATCCGCAACCAGAGCTACAATGCCAAGCTCGCGGCCGGCGGCGAGACGAGCTTCGGCTTCCAGGCCTCGGGCGGGCCGAGCGGTGCGGTCAGCGGGTTGACCCTGAACGGCGCGGCGACGCCGACCACGCCCAGCCTCTCAGTCGCGGATGCCGCCATCAGCGAGGGTGCCAGCGGCACCAGCAACATGAGCTTCACGGTCACGCTCTCCAACGCCAGCGCCGCGCCGGTCACGGTGAACTACGCCACCTCGGACGGCACGGCGACGGCAGGCTCGGACTATACGGCCAAGACCGGCAGCCTCACCTTCGCGGCGGGCGAGACCTCCAAGACCGTGATCGTCGCCATCCGGGGCGACACGGCGGTGGAGGCGAATGAGACGCTGAACCTCACCCTCTCCGGCGCGCAGGGCGCGCGCATCGGCGATGGGGCGGCCATCGGCACCATCCGCAACGATGATGCGGCGCCGAGCCTGCCGACATTCGCCGTCGGCAATGCCACGGTCACCGAAGGGGCGAGCGGCACCAGCAACCTGCTCTTCACCGTCACCCTCTCCCAGGCCAGCGCCACGCCGGTCAGCGTCAACTTCGCGACCGCCAATGGCAGTGCGACGGCCGGCACGGACTACACGGCGCGGACCGGCACACTGAGCTTCGCGGCGGGCGAGACGAGCAAGACCGTCACCATCGCCGTCACCGGCGATACCGCGATCGAGGCGGATGAGACGCTGAGCCTGGTGCTCTCGGCACCCAGCGGCGCCACCATCCGCACCGGCACGGGCACCGGCACCATCCTCAATGACGACCTGCCGCGCATCACGGTGAGCGACGCCTCGATCCAGGAGGGCAACCTGCTCGCCACCACCGGCTGGCTCAGCACGCAGGGCAACCAGATCGTGAACTCGGCGGGCGAGAACGTGCTGATCAGCGGCGTGAACTGGTTCGGCTTCGAGGGCACGAACATGTCCGCCAACGGGCTGTGGACGCGCTCCTACAAGGAGATGATGCAGCAGATGGTGGATGAAGGGTTCAACACCATCCGCCTGCCCTTCTCCAGCGAGATGCTGCACGCGACCGGCCAGGCGCTCGGCATTGACTACAACCAGAACGCCGATCTGCGCGGCCTGACGCCGATCCAGGTGATGGACAAGATCGTCGCATATGCGGGCGAGATCGGGCTGCGCATCATCCTCGACCACCACCGCAGCAATGCGGGCAACGGCACCTCGGAAAACGGGCTCTGGTACAACTCGACCTACACCGAGGCGGGCTGGATCGCGGATTGGCAGATGCTGGCCGGCCGCTATGCCGATGACCCGACGGTGATCGGCGCCGACCTGCACAACGAGCCGCATAACGGCACCTGGGGCGGCGGCGGCGCGCGCGACTGGGCGGCGGCGGCCGAGCGCGCCGGCAATGCCATCGGCGAGGTGAACCCCAACTGGCTCATCTTCGTGGAAGGTGTGGCGAGCTATGAGGGGCAGAACTACTGGTGGGGCGGCAACCTCATGGGCGTGCGCGACCGCCCGATCGAGCTCGATGTCCCGGGCAAGCTGGTCTATTCCGCGCATGACTACCCGAACTCGATCTACGAGCAGCCCTGGTTCCAGGGGCCGGATTTCCCGGCCAACCTGCCGGCCAAGTTCGACCAGATGTGGGGCTACATCTTCAAGGAGGGGATCGCACCCGTCTATATCGGCGAATTCGGCACCAAGCTGCAGGACCCGAAGGACGCCCCCTGGTTCGAGGCCATCACCTCCTACCTCTCCGGCGATTTCGACAACAACGGCACCAATGACCTGGCCCTCGGCCAGCAGGGCATCAGCTGGACCTTCTGGTCCTGGAACCCCAATTCGGGCGACACCGGCGGGATCCTCAAGGATGACTGGCGCAGTGTGAACGAGAACAAGATGGACTACCTGCGCCCACTCGCCTTCGAGCTGCTGGAGGATGCGGCGGGCGGTGCGTTCGCGAGCTTCGAGGTGCGGCTCTCGGCACCCGCCACGACCGCGGTCACGGTGGATTACGCGACGCTGCCGGGCACCGCGACGGACGCGGATTTCGTCGCCGCCGCCGGCCAGCTCACCTTCGCGGTGGGCGAGCAGAGCAAGATCGTCAAGATCGCGATCCGCGGCGACGCGCTGGACGAGGTGAATGAAAGCTTCAGCCTGGTGCTGAGCAACCCGGTGAGCGCCACCATCGCCGATGGCACGGGCGTCGGCACCATCCTGGATGACGACCCGGCGGGGGCCGATGGGCGCCTGGTCCTGACCGGAACGGCGGGGGCGGACACGCTCACCGGTGGCGCGGCGGCGGACCGGATCTCCGGCGGCACCGGGGCGGATTGGCTGGCGGGCGGTGCCGGCGGCGACCGGCTGAGCGGCGGCGCCGGGGCGGACCGCTTCTACTTCTCCCCCGGGGAGACAGGGGTGGACCGCATCACGGATTTCAACACGCTGGATGGCGGCGCGGCCGAGGGCGACCTGCTGGTCATCACCGCACCCGCGGTGGGCAGCTTCGCCTATCTCGGCACGGCCGCCTTCACCGGCTGCAGCGACAACAGCGAGGCGCGCATCCAGGGCGACCGGGTGCTCGTGGATGTGAATGGCGACGGCACGGCGGAGATCACCGTCGCGCTCACCGGCCTTACGCTCGCCAGCCAGCTCTCGGCCAGCGACTTCCTGTTCGGCTGAGGCGGCTCGGGCGCGTCAAGGAGCCCAGGGTCCGGCGCAGGCCGGCCCCTGGGTCGTCGTCGTGGCGTTCAGCGGGGGCAGTTGCTGCTCTGGACCACGGCGCTCATGCCATTGATCGGGCGGGGGATGGCCGGCTGCCCCTGGCGCACCACACGATAGGTCAGGCGGAAGGTGCCGTCATTGCCGACGGGCACCAGCACCGCCTCGCAGGTCGTCATGCCCGCCGCGCGGGCCTGTTCCATGAGGATCTCGGCCACGCGGTCTGGCATGTAGTTGGCCGTGCCCTCGCCCTCGGCCCGGGCGGTCTGCGCCATGCTCAGCGCAAGGAGGGCGAGGCCCGTGGAGAGTAGCGCGCGCCGGATGGTGGATGGGCGTGTCATGATGTGGCTCCTGCCTTGTTCTTCCTCAACCGAGGGGGGCCGGAGGGCCCCTGGCGCGAAGACTGCGTCCTCCGGCCCGGGCCTTCTTGCAGATTCGCGCGGAAGCTTGTTGACGGCTTGCGGAAAGCGGCCAGCTGCAATCTCCGTGCGCCGGGACGTAACCAAAACCTCTGCGCCGCCGTAGCGGGAGCATGTCCGTGCCGCCATCCCGCCTCACCCCCGCGCCCGAAGCCGGGCTCGGCAGCCTGGCCGATGTCTATGGGCAGGGCTGCTATGCCCGCTTCCTGCGGGCCCACCGGCAGATCGGGCTCGCGCCCTTCGCCCTGGTGCGCTTCTGCCAGCCGGCCGGGGCCTATCCGGACCCGCCGACAGCCGACTACACCCTCGCGATCAATGAGCGCGGCCGGGGGCGCATGGTCTTCGACGTCGGCGCGGGGCGGCACAGCCAGCCCTTCCGCGCGGGCGACCTCGTGCTCAAGCCGCCCGGCGTCGCCACGCATTTCGCCGTGGACGGCCCGCACCAGAAGAGCTTCCTTTCCCTGCCCGCGCCGCTCATGCGACAGTTGACGCAGTCGGCCGGAGAGGCGAGCGAGATGCCCGATTTCGGCGCGCTGCATCGCGGCAGCTTCCGCTCGCCCGCCATTGCCCGCCTCCTCGAACTGATCTGGGCCGAGGCGGCGGAAGACAATCCGCATGGCCGGCTGTTCAGCGAAGGGGCCGCGATGGCCCTGGTGGCCACGCTTTTGCGCCTGCGCCGCCCCGAGGCGGCGGAGGCCGGCGGGGTGCGGCCGCTGGCGCCCCCACGGCTGCGGACCGTCCTCGACTGGATCGAGGCCAATCTCGCGGAATCCTTCGGGCTGACCGAGCTGGCGGCCGTCGCCTGCCTTTCCCCCTTTCATTTCAGTCGGGCCTTCAAGGCCGCGATGGGGGAGACGCCACGCGGGCATGTGACCGCGCGGCGGATCGAGAAGGCGCGGGAATATCTGGAGGAGACCGACCTGCCGCTGGCCGAGATCGCGCAGCTCTGCGGCTTCGCCGACCAGTCGCATTTCACCGCGCTGTTCGGCCGGCGGATGGGCATGACGCCCGGCGCCTGGCGCCGGGCGCGAGGTTCGTAACGGGGGGCCGAAGCCCCCCGCCCGGATCAGCGCCGCATGCGGACGCCGCGCAGCTCCAGATCCTCGGAGACGCGCATGGCGAAATCGGCCACCGTCTCGCGCACGCCGAACATCTGCGGCTCCTGGTGGAGCGGGATCATCGGCACCAGCTCGCGGAAGCGGGCCCAATAGGCGCGGGCCAGTTCCTGACGGCGGGTCTGGTTGGATTCGACGCCGATCTCGCCCAGCAGGCGCGCCATCTCGGCATCCTGGAAGCCGCCCCAGTTGAAGCTGCCCTCGCCGAGCAGCTCACGGCCGGGGTTGGTGATGTCGAAATTGCCCGGCGTCCAGCCCAGCAGCCAGAACTGGAATTCCTTGTTCGCGCCGCGCTGGAGGAAGCGGCCGAAGGGCATGGAATCGAGCCGCGCCTGGATGCCGGCCCGTTGCAGCATGGCGACGATGGACTGGCAGATCGCCTCGTCATTCACGTAGCGGTTGTTGGGGCAGCCGAGTGCGACGCGGAAATTGGTGGCGCCCGCCTCGGCCAGCAGCCGGCGCGAGGCCTCGACATCAAAGGGGAAGCGCTGATTGGCCGCCGCGTCGAAGCCGCCGACCGGCGGCGCGATGGGCAGGCCCGCCGCCGTGGTGGAGTTGCGCAGCACGACGCGGCGGATCGTCTCCATATCAATCGCCTGGTACATGGCGCGGCGCACCCGCACATCGCGCATGTGGTTGGGCGTGCCCGGCGCCTCCAGGCTTTCGGGGCGCGAGGTGTCCATCGCGAGGTAGATGGTGCGCGCGGTCGGGCCCTGGATCAGGCGGATGCCCGGCGCATTCTGCACACGCGGGATGTCCTGCAGGGGCACATGGTACATCAGGTCCAGCTCGCGGCTCAGCAGCGCCGCCACGCGGGTCGGCGCGCTGGCCACGGGGCGGAAGACGGCGCGGGTGATGCCGTGGTCCAGCCGCTCGCGATAGTCCGGGTTGGGCACCAGCACGGTACGCTCATCGGCCAGGCGCTCGACCAGGCGGAAGGGGCCGGTGCCGTTGGCGTTGAGCTGGACGAAGCTGTTGGTCGCACCCGCCTGCCCGGCGCGGGCCACGGCGAAGGCGTTGTTCTGCTCGATCCAGGCGCGGTTCATGATGAAGAACAGCGTGAGGTCCTGCAGCAGGATCGGGTTCGGCCCGCGCGTGTCGAATTCCACCGTGTGGTCGTCAATCGCCCGCGCGCCGGTGATGGAGGCCACCGTGTAGGCCATGTCGTTCTGGCGCACGCGCTCGAGGCTGTGGAGCACGTCGGCCGCGGTGAAGGGCTGGCCGCCATGGAATCGCACGCCGCGCACCAGGTGGAAGCGCCAGGTGGTGGGGCTCGGCGTCTCCCAGCGCTCGGCCAGGGCCGGGCGCAGCGAGCCATCGGCCTCGCGCCGGACCAGCGGCTCATACATGTTGGACTTCATGGCGTTGGTGACGCCATGGTTGTTGGCGTGGGGGTCGAGGCCCAGGATGTCGTTCGCGGTCGCCCAGGTGAAGGTGGTGGCGGGGGCGGTGGCCGGCAGGGTGGCGAGGGCGAGGACACCGCCGAGCAGGGCGGCGCGCCAGGACAGCTTGCGCATGGGGGGTTCCTCCGAAATGACAGAACGGCAACATGCTTGCGGCCGGGCCCGCTGTCCAGCGTCCCGGCTTCACAGCGGCGCCGGGAGCGGTTTCAGTAGCGCCCCGGAGGGCCCCTGATGATCCTGTTCGAGAATGCGCGGCTTTGGGACGGCTTCGCCGAGGCCGCGCGCCCCGGCATGTCGGTGCTGGTCGAGGGCGAGGTGATCCGCGAGGTCTCCGACCGGCCGGTCACCAGCGCGGCCACGCGCATCAACCTCGGCGGGCGGACGCTGATGCCCGGGCTGATTGACGCGCATGTGCATGTGGTCGCCTCGCTCGCCAATATCGCGGCCAATGCCATGCTGCCCGATGCCGTCGTCGCCTTCCGCGCGGGCAGGCTGATGCATGAGATGCTGATGCGCGGCTTCACCACCGTGCGGGATCTGGGCGGCGCCACGCTCGGCCTGCGCATGGCCTGGGAGGAGGGGCTGATCACGGGATCGCGGCTTGCGATGTGCGGCAAGGCGCTCTCGCAGACCGGCGGGCACTGCGACTTCCGCGGGCGCGCCGACACGCGAGATTTCGGCTTCTTCGCGGCGCGGCTGGGCTCACTCGGGCGGCTCGTGGATGGCGTGGATGAGGTGCGCCGCGCGGCGCGCGAGGAGATCAAGGGCGGCGCCGACTACATCAAGCTCATGGCCAATGGCGGCGTGGCCTCGCCCTCCGATCCCATCGCCTTTTTCGGGTTCTCCGAGAGCGAGTTGCGCGCCGCTGTTGAAGAAGCCGAGATGGCGCAGACCTATGTGGCCGCCCACCTCTACACGGACGCCGCCATCGCGCGGGCCGTGCGCTGCGGGGTGCTGAGCCTGGAGCATTGCAACCTGATCACCGAGGCGACGGCGCGCGAGGCCGCGGCGGCGGGCGCCATCGCCTGCCCCACGCTCGTCACCTACCAGGCGCTGAAGGAGGAAGGGGCCTCGCTCGGCCTCGGGCCGGAGAGTGTCGCGAAGATCGATGATGTGCGGCTGGCCGGACTGGAATCGCTGGAGCGGATGCGGAAGGCCGGGCTGCCCATGGCCTTCGGGACCGACCTGCTGGGGCCGATGCATCGCCGGCAATCGGAGGAGTTCCTGATCCGGCGCGAAGTGCTGCCGGCCGCCGAAATCCTGCGCAGCGCCACCAGCCATGCGGCCAAGCTGCTGCGCCAGGAAGGGCGGCTCGGTGTGGTGGCGCCGGGTGCCCTGGCCGATCTGATCGTGGTGGAGGGCGACCCGCTGGCCGATCTCGCCCTGCTGACGGAACAGGGCGCGCATCTGCCGGCCATCATGCAGGGCGGGCGCTTCGTGAAGAACCGGCTGCCGTGAAAATCCTGTTCGTGAACGGCCCCAACGCCAATCTCTATGGGCTCGACCCCTCCGGCACCTATGGCAGCGAGACCTTCGCCGACATCGGCACGCGCTGCCAACGCAAGGCGGCGACGCTCGATGCCGAGCTGGATTTCCGCCAGAGTCAGGATGAGGGCGAGATCATCACCTGGATCCAGCAGGCGCGCGGGCGCTTCCAGGGCGTCATCATCAATGCGGCGGGGCTCTCCTACACCTCCATCGCCGTGATGGACGCGCTGCTGACCTTCGACGGGCCGGTCATCGAGGTGCACATGTCCAACATCCACCGGCGCGAGCCCTTCCGGAACAAGACCTATACGTCCAAGGCGGCGGTGGGCTGCATTTGCGGGCTCGGGCCGCTCGGCTACGAGCTCGCGATCCAGGCGATGGTGGACCTATGCCGCAAGTGATCCCCGTCGCCTTCTACAGCGAGCATGACGATCCCGTGGCCTGGGAGCGGGCGCTGCGCGCACATCTGCCGGAGCTGGAATGGCGCGTGGACGGCCCGCCCGAGGGCGTGGTGGCCGCCATGGCCTGGAAGCCGCCGCCTGGGTACTTCGCGGGCTTTCGCGACCTTCGCCTGGTGGTGAATCTCGGCGCGGGCGTGGATGCGCTGGTGGCGCGGGATGATCTGCCGCCGCTGCCGATCAGCCGGTTGAACGATCCGGGCATGGTGCAGCTCATGTGCAGCTACGTGACCTATGCCGTGACCCGCTATGCGCGCGATTTCCATCTGTTCGAGCGGGCGCAGCGGGCGGGGCAATGGCGCTACATCCATCCGCGCGCGCTGGGGACGCATCGCGTCTCGGTGCTCGGCCTGGGCGAGCTGGGCGGGGCCGCGGCCGCCGCGCTGGCGGGCATGGGCTATGCGGTGACGGGCTGGGCGCGGACGCCCAAGACCATCCCCGGCGTGCGCTGCCTGCATGGGGAGGCGGGCTTCGCCACGGCGCTCGCCGAGGCGGATACGCTGGTGATGCTGCTGCCGCTGACGCCGGCCACGCGCGGGCTGATCGGGGCGGCAGAGTTGGCGCAGATGCCGCGGGGCGCCAACCTGATCAATGTGGCGCGGGGCGCGCTGCTGGATGAGGACGCACTGCTGGGCGCGCTACGATCCGGGCATATCGCGGAGGCGACGCTGGATGTGTTCCAGACCTCGCCCTTGCCCGCCGGCCATCCCTTCTGGGCGATGGAGAATGTGCGGCTGACGCCGCATCTCGCCTCCATCACCATCCCCGAGGCGGCGGCGGCGGATGTGGCCGAGAGCATCCGGCGCGTGCTGCGCGGCGAGGCGCCGCTGCATCAGGTGGACCCGGCGCGGGGGTATTAGTGTCCGTCTGAGACCGCGCGGGCCGCCGAGAGAAGCGGATACAGATGCGGATCGAAGTCACTTTTTGCTCATCAGGACTTCACGACTCCCCTAGCATGCGGCGCGTCTGCAGATGCTCGGGACATTGAATTGTGACAGACATCACCCGGCTCAGCCGGTGGTTTGTGGAGGCAGGCGCTCACGCAAGCCGGCGTCTCGCCGTCGGCGGATGGCTCATCATCGCGGCGTCCGTGGCGGTGCCGGGCTCCAGCGCGTCCGGGACAGGTGCCGAGGACACGGCAGAATGCTGGCGGGACTTCTTCCGGACACAAGGCATCGAGCAGCCCCTGGGCGAAATCGCCACCTTCAGCTTCCTCGGCCACCGCCTCCATGTCCCCGGAGCCTATCTGTGGCGCGGCCTTCCACGGACTGAATTGGCTGAGCAGGGCGCTGTCTGGTTGATGGCATGGGGGCCCCAGTTTGCGCCGGTCACGGCCACGCAAGCTGATGAGTGGCGTCAGGCCCGCCCGACGCGCGTCGTGCGCATGACGATGTTCGGTCATCCGAACTTCCTCCATGGTCAGGCACTGCTGGATGCGATGACGCGGGACGATAGATATGAGTCCTGGGACGGCGAGCGAGATGCACACGGCTTCACTGTGCTTCGTCCGCGGCGAGCGGACGCATTTCACTGGGGCGAAATCCACATATCGCCTCAGGGGCCCGACGAGATGTTCCATTGCGTGCTCGATGGTCAAGTCCGTAACCCAGGCTGTACCGCACAACGGTGGATCGGCGGGCCGCTTCGCGTCGAGATGCACTTCAATAAATCGTTACTTCTTGCTGAATACCCGGCGATTTCCTCGTCTTCAGCCGGGTTTTTTCGCTGTGCGCTTGGTACCCATGGCGTGCCGGGGCAGGTCTGGCCAGCGAGGTGATATCGCCACGTCGCGATGATGCATCCGCTCAGGCCATGCGACAAAGCGGTGCCGATCCCTGTGGCGTACCATCTCCACCGCCATCCTTCCGGGGCGCCGCTTCGGGAGGATGGCCCGGTTCCGGGACAATCTGCCGCTCAGACCTCAGTTGGAGACCGCGATGGAAGCGACCTGAATCATCGCTTTGGATCGAACGTCCCGCCCGGCAGAAAAGCCTCGCGGATATAGGCGGCCAGCGCCCGCACGGCCGGTCGCCCCGCCGGCCCTGGTGCCGCCGCCAGCACCAGCCGCACCGCCGGCAACCCCGCATCCAGCGGCAGCGAAGTGATCCGGCTGCCATCAATCGCATAGGGGCTTTCGGGCTGCACATTCTGGATGGTCCAGCCCAGCCCATTCCCCACCAATCCCCGCAACAATTCCTGGCTGCGCGAGCGGAAGGCGATGCGCGGCGTCAGCCCCGCTGCCCGGAAAATCCCGGCGAAATAATCGCGCGAATGCGGCAGGTCGAGCAGCAGGAAGGGCTCCTCCACGAGATCCGCCAGCCGCACCCGCGCCCCCCGCGCCAGCCGATGCTTCGCCGGCAGCACCGCCACGGGTGCCAACTGCGCGATGGGCGTGACCTCCAGCCCCTCTGGCATGTCGAAATCATAGGTGAGCGCGATTTCCGTGCGCCCGGCGGCAAGTGCCGCGAGAACCTCGCCATGGTCGCCCTCCTCCACCCGCACGGACAGGCCCGGCGCGTCCCGGCCCAGCCCCGCCAGCAGCGCCGGCAGATAGCGGGGTGCCAACGTCAGGAAGCAGCCCATCGCCACCTCGCCCACGGCGTCCGAGCCGAGCGAGGCGGCGGCGTGCAGGAAATCCTCGGCATGGCGCAGCAGCAGGCGGGCTTCCGCCACCACACGGGCGCCGGCGGGGGTCAGGGTGACGCCGCGGGCGTGGTGGCGCAGCAGCAGGGCCACGCCCAGTTCGGCCTCCAGCGCCGCCACCGCCTCGGAAATCGAGGGCTGGGAGACGTTCAGCCGCTTCGCCGCCCCGGTGACGGAGCCCGCATCGGCCACCCCCACCAGATACCGCAGGGCGCGCAAGGAGAGGCCATGGGCTTGCATCGGCTGTTCCTATGCCAAAGCTCGGAACAATATATTTCCCCGATGCATGCCCTTCCCGCAAGGTAAGGCCAGCATTCGAGGAGCCGATCCATGATCCGTACGGGCAACCAGTATCGCGAAGGCCTGCGCGATGGCCGCGAAGTCTGGATCGATGGCGAGCGCGTCAAGGACGTGACGACGCATCCCGCGCTGAAGCCCATCGTGGATGTGAAGGCGCGCATGTACGACATGCAGCATGAGGAAAAGCACCAGGCGGCGCTCACCTATGTCGAGAACAATGAACGCCACAGCGTCTTCCAGCAGCCGCCCACCACGCAGGAGCACTGGCACCGCAAGTGGAACAGCATCGACCTGCTGCTGAAGGATATCGGCGGCGTGGCCACGCGCCTGGGTGACGAGACCGTTGGCGAGATGTGGTCGCTCCAGGATGGCCGAGACATCCTGGCGCAGATCGACCCACGCTTCGCCGACAATATCGACCGCCATATCCGCCGCGTCGTGGAAAAGGACATCTTCCACGTCTCCGCGAACACCGACCCGAAGGGCGACCGCTCCGTCCCCATTGACCAGCGCGACCCGGACATGATGATCCGCGTGGTGCGGGAGACGGATGCCGGCATCATCATCCGCGGCGCCAAGTTCGAGACGGCCTCGCCCTATGCGGACCAGGCCTATCTCAAGCCCACCGTCGGCGCCTGGACCGACGAGAAGGAGAGCATCCACGCCGTCGGCTGCATCGTGAAGATGGGGGCACCCGGCGTGAAGCACATCTGCCGCGCGCCCTTCGCCACCAAGGGCAATGCGGCCGATATCCCCCTCGCCTCCCGGTTTGATGAGGTGGAGGCGCTGATGGTGCTGGATGACGTGCTGATCCCCTGGGAGGATGTGTTCTTCTATCGCCACACCGCCGCCGCCCAGCAGGTGCGCGCCACGCTGCACCGCTATTCCGCCTTCCCCTATGTGCTGCGCGTTCTCTACACGGCCGACATGATGATCGGTGCCGCCATGTGGAACGCGAAGCAGACCGGGCTTGAGAAGCTGCAATCCGTGCAGGAGAAGCTGGCCGACCTCGTCTGCTACCGCGAGGGCATTCGCGCGCATCTCATCGCCTCCATCGCGACGGCCGAGCGCTCGCCGGCGGGGCTGCTGATGCCCAACCAGTCCATCCTCTATGCCGGGCGTGTGCTGGCCTGTTCGCAACTGCCGGTGATGATGCACACGGCGCGGGAGCTGATCGGCGGGCAGATCTGCGTGACCCCCGATGCGGCGCAGTTCAATGGTGGCGCGGGCAACTGGCTGCAGAAATTCTACACGCTGAACAAGGAATGGGGCGCGGAAGATCGCCGCAAGCTGCTCGCCTTCGCGCGGGACCTGCTGAACAGCGATTATGCAGGCCATCGCCTCGCTTTCGTGCAATTCGCGCAGGCGCCGCACTTCAACCACCTGGCCGCCGTCTATAAGTGCTTCGACTTCTCGGGCCCGCTGGACTTCGTGCGCAACAGCGCGGGGCTGTCCGACCGCGTGCTGGGCGGGAAGATTCACTGATGCCGACGCACACGCGCATCCGCCCCTTCAACACGAAGGAGGCGTACCCGGAGCAGTCGCTCGACAATGACGTCTGCATGGCCGTCCGCGCCGGCAACACCGTCTATCTCCGCGGCCAGACCGCGATGGACCTGGATGGCAAGCTGGTCGGCGTGGGCGACCCCGCGGCCCAGGCCGAGAACGCCATGCGCTGCGCCGAGATCCTGCTGAAAGAGGCGGGCTCCGACCTCAGCCATGTCTGCAAGATCGTGATCTACATCACCGATCGCGCCTATCGCGAGCCGGTGTATCGCGTGATCGGCAAGTGGCTGAAGGGCGTCTATCCCGTCAGCACCGGCATCATCGTGAACGGGCTCGCGAAGCCCGAATACATGATGGAGATCGACATCATCGCGGAGATCCCCGCCTCCCCGTGACGGGATGGCGTTGAGACCTGGTCATGCAGGCCGTCGGCGGCATGGCACTTGCTTAACCCTCACCGCAACGGACAAGGAGACGGACCATGGTTCAGATCACCCGCCGGCAAGGCGCCCTTCTGGGTGCCGGGATGCTCGCCGCGCCCGCCATCGCCAATGCCCAGGCCAACCGCATTTCCGTCTCCGTCTGGGGCGGTTCCTGGCGGGACATGGTGCAGAACGTCATCGCGCGGAAATTCACCGCCGATACGGGTGCCACCGTCGAATTCCAGACCGGCGGCACGATTGATCGCCTGAACCGCGCCCGCCTCGCCCGCGGCAATCCCGAGAGCGACCTGAACTTCACCACCTCGCATATCGGCTGGCTCTATCAGAACGACAATCTGTTCGAGACGCTGGACATGTCGAAGATTCCGAATGCGCGGAATCTGGTGGACCAGGCGAAGATCAGCCCGGGCCATATCGGCACCTGGGCCTATGTCTACACCATCGGCTACCGGCCGGATCTGCTGCCGGGCGTGAACTTCGCCTCCTGGGCGGATCTCTGGTCGCCCGCACTCGCCAACAAGCTGGCCGCACCCGATTTCGACCCCTCGCACATCATCGTCGTGGCCGCCCTGCTCGAAGGCGGCGATGCCGCGACCTGGGAGCGTGGCCAGACACGCCTCCGCGCGCTGCGCCCCAATTTCCGCGCCTTCTACACCAATGACGCGAACAGCCAGCAGCTGATCGCGAGCGGCGAGACGCCGGTGCAGGTCATCCTCTCGATGAACGCGCACCACATGGCGACGCAGGGCGTGAATGTGCGTCTGGCCATCCCGAAGGAGGGCGCGGTGCTGGGCGTGGACTGCGTCTCCATCATGCGCGGCTCCCGCCGGCAGGAGCTGGCCTATCAGTTCGTGAACACCTGCCTCGATCCGCAGATCCAGGCGGCGATCGCGGCCGACAAGAAGGGCAGCCCCACCGTGACGAACGCGGTGCTGGACCCGGCCGTGGCGGCGCTCCCCGGCGTCTTCACCACGCCCGAGCAGTGGCGCACCCAGGCGCTGATCATTGATCACCGCCTGCGCGCCGAAAAGACGAATGAATGGCGCCGCTGGTTCCAGGAAAACATCATCGCGCGCTGAAGCGTTTTCACATGCGTGAAAACGCTTCAGCTCCCGTTGACCGGGCATCTTTGCCCCTGCAAAGCGCAGGGGCGATGCACGGATGAAGCGCCCATTCCTCAAGCTGTTCATCACCCCCGCCGCGCTGGTCGCGGCGGGCTTCCTGCTGGCCATGGGGGCGGTACTGCAATACGCCTTCCTGGCCTTCATTCCCGGCGAGCTGCAACCGGGCGGATTCACCCTCCAGAATTTCCGCGAGATGATGAAGCCGCTCTATGCCGGCGTCTTCTACGACACGGTGAAGCTCTGCTTCCTGACCGCTGTCCTGGCGCTGCTGGCGGGCTATCCGCTGGCACTCGCGTTGGTGCGCGCGCGCAACCCTTATGTGAAGTCGACGATCCTGATCATCTCGGTGACGCCGCTCTTCCTGGGCGAGGTGATCCGCACCTATGCCTGGATCATCGTGCTCGGCAATCGTGGCTTCCTGAACGGGACGCTGATGGCGTTGGGCCTGATTGATGCGCCCATCCCGCTGCTCTTCACGCGGCTCGGCGTCGTCGTGGCGCTCGTCCATGTGACGCTGCCGGTGGTGGTGATCATGCTGGCGGCCGCCATCGCGCATATCGATCGCGACCTGGAGCGCGCGGCGGCGGCACTCGGCGCCAGGCCCTTGCGCGTCTTCGTCACCGTCACGCTACCGCTTTCCATGCCCGGCATCATCGCGGGGCTGACCACGGGCTTCGCCTGGACCTTCTCCGCCTTCGCCACACCGCAGCTGATCGGCGGGGGCCGCGTGAACATGGTCTCCAACCTCGTCTATTCGCTGGGCTTCTCCTCCTTCAACTTCCCCTTCGCGGCGGCGCTCTCGGTCGCGGGCTTGGTGCTCACGGCCCTGGCACTTGCGGGCTTCCGCCTGCTGCTGCGGCCGCTGCACAAGGTCGGCCTCACGTGATCCTGGGCTTCCGGCTTCTCGTTCTGGTGCTGCTGGCCTTCGTGCTGATGCCGGCCGCCGTCGCCATCATCGCGGCCTTCGAGCCGCGGCCCATCATCGCCTTCCCGCCCCAGGGCTTCTCCTGGCGCTGGTTCGAGCGCGCGCTGAACTACGAGGATTTTCAGACGGGCTTCGTGAACAGCGTCTTCGTGGCCTGCATCGCCTCCACGCTTTCGGTCGTCATCGGCAGCATGGCGGCCTATGCGATGGATCGCTACAGCTTCCGCGGCAAGGCCACGCTGGAGGCGTTGCTGCTCGCGCCACTCGCCATCCCGCATTTCACCATCGGCCTCGGCGCCTTGATCCTGGCGGCGCAGCTTGGGCAATCGCGCGGCTGGCCCGTGGTGATCCTCTCCCACATCGTGCTCGTGCTGCCCTTCGTACTGCGCAGCCTCTATGTCTCGCTGAAGAACATTGATCCGCGGCTGGAGCAGGCGGCCCTTTCGCTGGGTGCCAGGCCCGGGCGGGTCATCTGGACGGTGACGCTCCCTGCCCTCGCCCCGGGCCTCGCGGGCGGGTGGCTCTTTGCCGCCATCCTTTCCTTCAACGAATTCACCGCCTCGCTCTTCGTGACATCGCAGCGCACGCAGACGCTGCCGGTCGCGATGTACAATTACGTCCGCGAATACGCCGACCCCTCGATGGCGGCGATCTCGGCGCTCTACATCCTGCTGACGACCATCCTGCTCGTCATCGCCAACCGCTTCCTTGGCCTTGGCCGTATCCTGGGGACTGAAGATGGCCGGAAATGACGCACTCAGCCTCGAAGGCGTCACCAAGCGCTTCGGCGCCGTCACCGCCCTGCACGAGGCCTGGCTTAAGGTCGAGGACGGCGAGTTCATCACGCTGCTGGGTCCCTCGGGCTGCGGCAAGACGACGCTGCTCAACCTCATCGCGGGCTTCCTGGAGGCCGATGCGGGCGAGATCTTCATCGGCGGCCAACTCGTCACCACGCTGCCGGTGTGGGAGCGCGACCTCGGCATGGTGTTCCAGTCCTACGCGCTGTTTCCGCATATGGATGTGGCGCGCAATGTCGGCTACGGGCTGCGCGCGCGCGGCGTCGCCAAATCCGAGGAAGCTTCCCGCGTGGCGGAGGCGCTCAGCCTCGTCCGCCTCGCGGCCCTGGCGGATCGCCGGCCGAAGCAGCTCTCGGGCGGGCAGCAGCAGCGGGTCGCGCTGGCCCGCGCCCTCGTCATCCGCCCGCGCCTTCTCCTGCTGGACGAGCCGTTCTCGGCACTCGACCGCAACCTCCGCGCCGAGATGCAGCTCGAGCTGAAGGAGATCCAGCGGCGGCTCGGTGTGACCACCATTTTCGTCACCCACGACCAGGGCGAGGCCATGTCCATGTCCGATCGTGTGGCCGTGATGTCGGAGGGGCGCATCCTCCAGCTCGACACGCCCGAGGCGATCTACGGGCGGCCCACGCATCCCTTCGTCGCCGGCTTCATCGGCGATGCGACGGTGCTGCCGGGCCTGCTCGCCGCACGGGATGGCGCGGAGGCGCGGGTGGAGGCGGCGGGCCTCGACTTCACCGTCCCGGCCGAGACGCTGGGCGCCGCGCAACCCGGCGCCGCTGTCACGCTCTATCTGCGCCCGGAGGATCTGCACCCGGCGGAGGACGGCCCGGGGCTGGAGGGGGTCGTCATCAGCCGCGCCTATCTGGGGGACCGGGCGGAGCTGGTGGTGGAATGCAGCGCGGCCGGGCGCGTCATGCTGCGCCTGCCTGGCCAGGCCGCCATGGCGCGCTGGCCGGTGGGGGCACCGCTGCGCGTGGGCTTCGCGCGCGCGCGGCCGGTCGCCTTCCCGGCCTGAGGGGCCTCAGGCCGCCGTCACCTGGGTGCGGACGAATTGCGCGCGGAGATGCTCGCCCGAGGTGGTGGGCGGGAATTTCGGCGCCTCGCCGGCGGGCACGGTGCCAGGCAGTGCCGCCACCGGCGCGTCGTAATTCGGATTGTGGAAGAAGACGAGCGAGAGGCGCCGGCTGGCGGCCGCGAGCTCGGCCGGCGGGTTCACCACGCGATGCAGCGTCGCCTTCCACAGCCCGTTGGTCCAGCGCGCCATCAGCTCGCCGATGTTGATGATGTAGCTGTCGGGTACGATCGGGACGTCCACCCATTCGCCCGCGCGGTTCTGCACCTGCAGGCCGCCCGGCTTGTCCTCGGCGCGCAGGATGGTCAGCGAGCCGTAATCCGAATGCACGCCCGCGCGCAGCTGGCCGGGTTGCGGCGGCACCAGCGGGGCCGGGTAGTTGCGCACGCGCAGGCGGCTGATGTGGTGGTTGATCTTGTCCGCGAAGAAATCCTGATCGAGGTCGAGGGCGAGCGCGAACATCGCCATCAGATCCTCGGCCAGCGCGCCCATGGCACGGAAATACGCCTCGTAGAGCGGGCGCAGCTCGGCCGGGGTCTCGGGCCAGAGGTTGGGGTGGAAATGCTTGCCAGCGCCGGGGCCGAAGAAATAATCGGTCTCCGGCACATCCACGGGGCCGATCATCAGGCTCTCATTGAGGTCGCCCGGCACGTCGAGGCCCTGGCTGCGGCCGACAGACTCCGCCTCCAGCGGGATGTAGCCGCGCGTGACATCCGGGGCGGGGCGCAGCACGCGGTTCTTCTCGGCCTCGCTGAGGTCGAAGAAGGCGTTGGAGGCGGCCTGCACCTTGCGGATCAGCGCGGGGTCCACGCCATGGCCGGTGATGACGAGGAAGCCGATATCGTGGATCGCCTGGCCCACCTGTGCGGCGATGGCGCGGCGGGTCGCGGCGTCGCCCTCATGAAAGGGCGCCACGTTGATGACCGGGACGTTCAGCAGCATCGGAGCCTCCGTTACAGATCGAGTTGCGTGGCGAGGTCGGAAAACAGGAAGCCGGCGAGGCGCGCATCAGCGCCCGGTGCCGCGCAGAGCAGCGCGCCCACGGGCATGCCGGCATCGAGCCCCGCCCGCAGGGTGGCAATGGGCCCGCCCAGCGCCGTCATCGGAATGACGAAGGAGGGATCGCCCGTCGTGCCATCGGCGGGCGCCACATCGGGGGCGGCCGGCAACAGCAGCATGTCGGTGGGCGCGAAGCCGGCCCAGAAGGCGGCGCGGGCCTGCGCCAGCTCGCGCAGCGCCGCGTGATAGACGGCGTCCGGGATGGCCAGGCCGGAATCGATGTCGGCGGCGAGGCGTGGCGAGATGAGGTGTCGATGCAGCGTCGCGTAGGTGCGCCCCGCCTCGGCCAGCAGGACCTGGCGATGGGTGGCGAGGATGCCCTCCAGCGGCACCGGCGCCGGGGCGGTGGCGAGCGACAGGCCGGCCGCTTCCAGGCGGCGCGCCAGCGCCTCCACCTGCGCCGCCGTGCCGGGTGCGGCGCGCTCCGCGATCATCGCGTCCTGGAGGATGACGATGCGCGGCGTGACAGCGGGCGGGTTGCGCAGGCCCAGATGGTCCGCCGCGTAGCCGGCGGCCAGGAAGGCCGCGTCCTGCGCCGTCTGGCCGAAGGCACCCAGCGTGTCGAAGGAGGGGGAGAGCGGCACGATGCCCACGCCGCCGATGGAGAGGCTGGAGGGCTTGAAGGCCCCCGTGCCGGTATAGGCAGCCGGCCGGTTGACCGAGCCCGCGGTCTGCGTGCCGAGCGCGAGCGGGACGGCCCCCGAGGCGACCGCCGCGCCTGATCCCGCGGAGGAGCCGCCCGGTGTGCGCGTGAGGTCCCACGGATTGCGCGTTGGCGGCGCGGGCGAAAAATAGGCGTATTCCGTGGTGTGCACCTTGCCCAGGATCACGGCACCCGCGGCCCGCAGATGCGCCACCGCCGTGGCATCGGCCGTGGCGGGCGGCAGGTCGGCGCGCGAGGCGCTGAAGGCGCGCGTCGGCAGGCCGCGCACATCAATCACATCCTTCACCGCGATGGGGATGCCGTGCAGCGGGCCGCGCTTCACCGGCTCCGCATCCAGCGCGCGCGCCTGGATCAGCGCCTCGCCGGCGAGGACGTCAATCCAGGCCTGCACGGCGCCATCCACCTCGGCGATGCGGTCGAGGCAGCGGCGCACCAGCGCCTCCGAGGTCAGCGCGCTGCTGGCGATGGCGGCGGAGAGGTCGCGGATGCGGCCGGGATCACGAACGAGGCTCATGCGCGCAACTCCTGGCGGCGGGCGGTGGTGGCGGGGATGTCCACGGCGAGGCTCTCATCCTCGATCTCGCCGGTGAAGATGACGCCGTAGATGTCGCGCGCCTTCTCGCGGCTTTCCCAGCCTTCGAGGACGTCATGCAGCACGCGGTCCAGGCTGCGCTCCAAGGGGCTACCATAGCCGCCGCCGGAGCTGTCCCGGCCGCGCAGCGCCTGGCCCTTCTGCAGGGTCACCTGCACCACATTGGGCAGGCGCGCGGCATCGCCATTCTCGCCGACGAGCCAGGTCTTGCCGGCGGTGCCATCCTTGCCGCCGACCACGCCGCGTGGCGGCGCGTGCTGGCCATCGCAGGAGATCACGGCGGTGACGGCATTGCCCGTGGCGGCCAACTCGATCTGCTGCGCTGGCGCGCCGCGGTGGCGCCCGGCGCCGGAGCTGTCCGCGACGATTTCGAGCGAGTTCACGCGAATCGGATGCTTCAGCTCATCCACCTCTACGCTGTCGCGGTACATGAGCCCGGCGATGACGGGGATCGCGTAATTCACCCAGCCATCGGCGACGGGCGAGGCCGGGCCGCCATTGGTGGAGAGCATCATGCGGTTCACGAAGGGCGCATCGCCGCGGCGATGATCCTTGCCGGAAATCACCGCCATGCCGGTGCCGAGACCCGTGCCGCCCTCGCTCAGCCCATGCCCGTCGCCCAGCTGCGCGAAGGCGGATTGGGTGATGTTCACCAACCGCTCGGACACGTTCGTCGTGCCCATGGAGCAGGAATGCGGAAATTTCGGCGCCGCCACCACGCTCTCCTCCGCGTATTTGAAGGTGAGGCGGCGGAAGCTGCCGGCATTGCGCGGCAGATCCTTGTCCAGCGCGTTGAAGATGGCGCCGACCACGGCGGAGGTCGCGGCCCCCAGCGAGGTGTTCAGCCCCACATCCACGCAGGGCGGATTGTCGGAGAGATCCACATGGATCATCGCCGTATCCGGGTCGATCTCGATCTTCACGGTGAGTTCGAGGCCGCCCGGAAGAATCCCTTCCAGCGGGTCGGACTTGCCCTTGTTCACGAGCTTGGCGCGCGGCATGCGGCGGATGTTTTCGATCATCCTTCGCTCGGAATAGTCGAACCATTCGCGCGTGAAGTTCTTCACGGCCTCCACGCCGTATTTCGCGCAAAATTCCTCTAGCCGCCGCTCCGCCACGCGGGCCGAGCCGAGGCCCGCGAGGAAGTCGCCATACCATTGGTCCGGCACGCGGATGCGCGCGCGGCACATCCGCACGATGTCCTCGATGTTGCGGAAGTCGCGCTGGATGCGCACGCCGGGGAATACCAGCGCGCCCTCGTGATAGACATCGCGCGCCAGCACGAAATAGGAGCTGGGGATGGAGTTGCCGATATCGGCCATGTGGCACTTCGCCACTGACGTGAAGAGGTGCTCGCCCTCGAAGAAGACCGGCACCATGAAGGTGTGGTCCGCCGGATGCGTGTTCCCGCCATAGGGGTCGTTGTCGAGATAGGCGTCGCCGCGCTTGATATCCCCCGCGTGGTAGCGGCGCATGTTCGCGGTCTGGATGTGGCAGCCGAAGATGTGCACGGGCAGGCCCTCGGCCGGGGCCAGCAGCTGGTCATCGCCGGTGACGAGGCAGCAGGAGAAATCCCGCGCCGAGGAAATCACCGCCGAGCGCGCGGCGCGCAGCAGCGTGTTCGTCATCTCACGCACGATGCCGTCCAGCCGATTGGCCATGACGGAGAGCAGGACGGGGTCCATCATTCTGGCCTCCTCACGCGCAATGCAGGATGTAGTTGCCCGCGGCGGAAAGCTCCGCCGAGAGGCCGGGATAGACGACGATGGTGGTCGTCGGCTCCTCGATGATGGCGGGGCCCGCGATCTGCGCGCCTGCCTGCAAGCTGGCGCCGCGATAAATCGGCATGGCCGCGCGGCCCGTCTCGGTGAAGTAGCAGGGCCGCAGCGCGGCGGGCGCCGGCACATAGGGCGCGGCCACGAGGTCGGGCGGCGGCGGTGGCGCGAAGAGCGCGATGGAAATTCGGCCCTTCCAGTTCACGAATTCCACCGGGCTGCCTTCGTCGCGCACGGCATAGACGCGCTCATGCGCCTGGTGGAAGGCCTCGGCCAGCGCCGCCACATCCGTCAGCCCGCCGATGCGGCTGATGGGCAGGCGCGTGTCCAGCTCCCACACCTGCGCGCGGTAGCGCGCCTCGACCACGAGTTCGACCCGCGCCTCGGCCCCTTCGGCGCCCTTCAACCCGCGCTGGAATTCCGCGAGCTCGGCCTCGATCTCCTCCAGCGCGCGATTCACGCCGGCCAGGTCAAAACTGGTACTGTCGGTGAAGCGGCTGCGCGTCGCCTCGAAGACGATGGCGCTGTACTGCATGCCGCAGGCCGAGAGCGCGGAAGCCAGGCGCGGCAGGATCACCGTGGCGCAACCGAGCTCGCGCGCGATGGGCATGATGTTGAAGCCCGCCGCACCGCCGCCCGCCACCACCACGCTCTCGCGCGGGTTCAGGCCTTCATTCACCGTGATCTCGCCAATGGCCTTGATCATCAGCTCATTGGCGATGGTCATGATCGCCGCCGCCGTCTCATCCGGCGTGCGGCCGATTTCGCCCGCGAGGCGCGTGATGACGCGCGTCGCGGCCGCCGCATCCAGCTGCAGGCGTCCGCCGTTGAAATAGCCCGGGTCGATATAGCCCAGATGCAGCGCCGCATCGGAGACGGTCGGCTGATCGCCGCCGCGCCCGTAGCAGGCCGGGCCGGGCGTCGAGCCCGCGGATTGCGGACCCACGCGCAGCAGCCCGCCCGCATCCAGCCAAGCGATGGAGCCACCGCCCGCACCGATGCTGCGCACATCCACCGTGGAGGTGCCAATGATGTCGCCGAGCCAACGCGGCCCCAGCCAGGAATCGCGCGTGTAGACGAGGCCGCCATCGCGCACCAAACCCACATCGAAGGTGGTGCCGCCGGTGTCGCAGACGATGGCATTGCCGCCGAGACGCTCCACATCGCAAGCCGCGCGCCCCGCGACCGGCGCCATGGCGGGGCCTGATTTCAGCGTGTGGATGGGCCGCGCGATCAGCTCCTCCACCGCCTGACAGCCACCCACCGAGGTGCTGACCAGCAGATCGCCCGCGAAGCCCGCCGCGCGCAGATCCGCTGCCATCTCGCGCAGGTGCTTCTGCATGAGCGGCTTCAGCGAGGCATCGATCGCCGTCGCCGAGGCACGGCGATATTCGCGCAGGATCGGCACCAGCTGATGCGAAAGCGTGTAGGGCACGCCCGGCATCATCTCCTCCAGCAGCGCGCCCAGCCGCAGCTCATGCTCGGGCGAGGCGATGGACCAGAGCAGCGAGACGGCGACGGCCTCAATCTTGCGCGCCTTCAGCGTCTCGATCACCTGGCGCGCCTGCGCTTCATCAAAGGGAACCACCACCTCGCCCTCGGCACTCACGCGCTCGGTGATCTCGAAGCTCAGGCGGCGCGGGATGTAGGGGTCGGGGTAGTCGTAGCTGTAGTCATGCGGTCCGTGCTTGCCGCCCTCCTTGAAGGTCAGCGTGTCCTTGAAGCCGCGCGTCGTGAGGAACGCCGTGCGCGCCGTGCGCTTGGTGACGACGGCATTCGTGGCCCGCGTGGTGCCGTAGATCAGGATTGCCGTCTCTGCGAGCAGCTTGGGCACGCTGATGCCCAGATCGCCGGCAACCACGGCCAGCGCACCTTCCATCCCCTCGAAAATCCGGTCGGGCGTGGTGAGCGACTTGCCAATATGCAGCCGTCCGGCGGGGTCGAGAACGACCATATCCGTGAAGGTTCCGCCGGTATCCACGGAAATACGATAGGCCATGCACCAATTCTCCGGCTTCACAGCTGCCGCCGAGGATGGTGCACTGGAGATACGTCTTGTCCATCCGGCAGCGCCGCGAAAACAGCGTGCCGAAAACATGGGGTTCCAGCATGAGCGACGACGCGTACACCTCTCGCGGCTACGGCGCGAAACCCGTGGGCTTCGGCGAGAAGCCCGGCCTGGTCGTCGTGGATTTCCAGACCGGCTTCACCGACCCCAGCTTCCCCATGGGCGGCTCGCCCCTCGTGGACCGCGCTGTCGAAAACACCGCGCGCCTCATGCGCGCGGCCAAGGCCGCCGGCGCCCCCATCATCGCCTGCGTCGTCGCCTTTGACGGACCCAAGGGCGCACCCCACTGGAAGGTCTCCCCCGTGCTCGACCTTCTCGCCGGCAGCGCCGGCACCGCACTCGACCCCCGCATCGCTGCGGAAGAGCCCGACGTCGTGCTCGCCAAAACCGCCCCCTCCATCTTCTTCGGCACCGCCGCCGGCGCCATCCTCACGCGCGAACGCGTGGACACCGTGATCGTCACCGGATGCATCACATCCGGCTGCGTGCGCGCCAGCATCATCGACGCCTTTTCGCTGGGCTTCCGCGTGCAAGTCCCGGAAGACTGCGTGGGCGACCAAGACCAGGCCGCCCACGACCAGAACCTGAAAGACGTGGGCCGCCGCTACGCCGACATCACCACCGCCGACGCGATGATCGAACAACTCGACGCCTGGCGGCAGCGGAATAGCCGGTAGAGGCGGCCGTCAGGGGGCGTTGCCCCCTGACGGCAGCCCCTAACCGGTCATTCCGCCGCCATCGGCATCGCGTTGTCGGCGATGGCGCGCCAGATGCGGGCGGGGGTGGCGGGCATGTCGAGGTGTCGGACCTTGTAGGGGCTGAGGGCGTCCACGACGGCGTTGATGATGGCTGCTGGGGCGCCGATGGAGCCCACTTCGCCGCAGCCTTTCACGCCCATGGGGGTATCGGTGGAGGGCACGGGGTGGGTTTGCATGTCGAAGCTGGGCAGGTTGTCGGCCCGCGGCATGCAGTAGTCCTGGAAGGAGCCGCTGAGCATTTGGCCGGTGGCGGGGTCATAGACGCAGTGTTCGAGCAGCGCCTGGCCGATGCCTTGGGTGATGCCGCCATGGAGTTGGCCTTCGACGATCATCGGGTTGATGACGGTGCCGACGTCGTCCACGCCCACGTAGTTCACGAGAGTGACCTGGCCGGTGTCGGGGTCGATCTCGACCTCGGCGACATGGGCGCCGCCGGGAAAGGAGAAGTTCACGGGGTCATGATAGGCCTGTTCTTCCAGGCCGGGGTCCACGGTTTCCAGCGGGTAGTCGTGCGGGACGTAGGCGGCGAGGGCGATCTCCTGGAAGCTCTTGCCGCGATCGGTGCCGGCGATGGTGAAGCGGCCTTCGGCGAATTCGATGTCCATCTCGCTGGCTTCGAGCAGGTGGGCGGCGATCTTCTTGCCCTTGGCGATCACACGGTCGGAGGCCTTGGCGAGCGCGGCACCGCCGACGACGAGGGAGCGCGAACCATAGGTGCCCATGCCGAATTGCACGCGATCCGTGTCGCCATAGACGATGTCGATATCCTCGAAGGCGACGCCCAGTTTTTCGGCGACGATCTGCGCGAAAGTGGTCTCATGCCCCTTCCCATGGCTATGCGTACCGATCAGCACGGTGACATGGCCGGTCGGGTGCACGCGGACGGTGGCGCTCTCGTAGAGGCCGCCGCGCGCGCCGAGCTGGCCGGCGATGCGCGAGGGCGCCAGGCCGCAGGCCTCGATATAGGTGGAGAGGCCGACGCCGCGCAGCTTGCCCTGCTGCTTCGCGATGGCCTGGCGGGCGGGGAAGCCCTCCCAATCGGCGAGGGCAAGAGCGCGGTCCATGCAGCCCAGAGGGTCGCCGCTGTCGTATTTCATCATGACCGGCGTCTGGTAGGGGAAGGCGCTGCGCGGGATCATGTTGAGGCGGCGAATTTCGGCCTTGTCCATGCCCATTTCCATGGCGGCGATGTCCACCAGGCGCTCGACCACGAAGGTCGCCTCGGGGCGGCCTGCGCCGCGATAGGCGTCCACCGGCACGGTGTTGGTGAAGGCGACCTTCACCTGGCAATGGATGGCGGGCGTCGTGTAGACCCCGGCCAGCAGCGGCGCATAGAGGTTGGTCGGGATGTTCGGCCCGAAGGTGGAGATGTAGCCGCCGATATTGCCGATGGTGACCACCTTCATGCCGATGAATTTCCCTGACGCATCGAGCGCCAGCGCCGCTTCGGTCACGTGGTCGCGGCCGTGCGCATCGCTGATGAAGCCCTCGCTGCGCTCGCACACCCATTTCACGCAGCGGCCGAAGCGCTTGGCGGCGAAGGTGACGACGGCCTCCTCGGCGTAATGGAACTGCTTCACCCCGAAGCCGCCGCCAACATCGGGGGCGACGACGCGCAGCCTGTGCTGCGGGATGTTGAGCACGAAGGCGCCCATGAGCATGCGCACCACATGCGGGAACTGGCTGGTGGTCCAGAGCGTGTATTGGCCGGTGCTCGCCTCGAAATCGGCGATGGCGGCGCGCGGCTCCATCGGGTTGCCGACCAAGCGGTTGTTGACGAGCTTGAGGCGCGCGACGTGATGCGCCTTGGCGAAGGCGGCCTCGGTGGCCGCGGCATCGCCGATGGACCAGTCGCAGCAGAGATTGCCGGGCACGTCGTCGAAGATCTGCGGCGCGCCTGGGGCGATGGCGGATTCGAGGTTCACCGCGGCGGGCAGCGGCGTGTAGTCCACTTCGATCAGCTCGGCCGCGTCGCGCGCCTGGTGCGCGGTCTCGGCGATCACGAAGGCCACGGCATCGCCCACGTAGCGCACCTTGCCCTGGGCCAGGGCGGGGTGCGGCGGTTCCTTCATCGGCAGGCCATCCGTGCCGGTGATGCCCCAGCCACAGGGCAGCCCGCCCACGCCGGCGGCGGCGAGATCGGCGCCGGTGAGGATGCCGATGACGCCCGGCGCCGCGCTGGCGGCGGCGGTGTCCACGCCGTTCACCAGCGCGTGGGCGTGGGGCGAGCGGAGGAAGACGCCATGCGCCATGTTGGGGCGCTGCATGTCGGCCACGTAGTTGCCGCGGCCGCTGAGGAAGCGCTGATCCTCTTTGCGCCGGGGGGAAGCGCCGATGCCGTTCTGACCCATGGTTCATCTCTCCTGCAGCCGGGTGACAGGAGTGTCAGCGAGACGGTGGCGGGCTGGCGGGGAAAAGCGCGGGGTTTCGGTGGCTGTCCGAACCAATCTGCTTGGGCCGCGAACAGACGCGGGGTCATTTGCTATTAAAAGCGGCATTACCCAAGAATGTGGCCGAGACATGACTCTCGGATAGGCAATCAGCGCGTTGCGGAGGCGTCCGACCGGCCGTTACGCTGCTTCCATACGACGCTTCCGCTCAACCCACGGGTCTCGGCACCCGCTCCAGGAGATGAAACGATGTCGCGCACCCCCCGCAATTCGATGCGCCGCGCCCTGCTTGGGCTCGGCGCCCTGGCCGGCCTGGCTCTCGCGGCCCCCGCTTCCGCCCAGCGCGCCCAGCCCTGCATCGGCGCCTCCTGGGAGCTGACCGGCCCCCTCGCCCATAGCGGCTTCGCGCTGCGCGTGGCGGTCGAGACGGCGCTGGCCGAGATCAATGCGGCGGGCGGCGTGCTGGGCCAGCAGCTCCGCCTCGTCGCCTATGACGATGTGGGCGAGCCCGCGCGCGCCGTGGACAATGCCCGCCGCATTGGCGAGCGCGACAATTGCGTGGTGATGATGGGGGGCTTCCGTACCCCCAACGCCATCGCCCTGCGTGAGCCGCTGGACGAGATGGGCCTGCCCTGGGTCGGCGTCGTTTCCGCCGGGACGCAGGTGGTCGAGCACCCCAATGGCCGCAACCAGTGGATGTTCCGCGTCTCGATGAAGGACCGCTGGGTGGCGCCCTTCCTCGTCACCGCCGCGCGGGCGCGCAGCCGCTCGGGCCGCATCGGCCTGATGTATGAGGGCACGGGCTGGGGCCAGGGTGCGGTGCCGGATGTGACGGCCGCGATGCGCGCCGCCGGCCTCAACATCGCCGCGACCGAGACCTTCAACATCGCCGACACCGACATGACGGCGCAGCTGACCCGCATGCGCGACGCAGGCGTGGACACCGTGATCTTCTACGGCGTGGATCGTGAGGCCGCGAACGTTGTCCGCTCGATGGACCGCCTGGGCTACAAGCCGCAGATCATCTCGGCCTGGGGCATCGGCGTGCAATTCGCGCAGACCGCGGGCCCGCTGGCCGAGGGCGTGATCGTCGCCGGCACCTACACCTGGATGGGACAGCTGCCGCCGCGCGCGCAGACCGTGCTGGCCGGCATGCAGCAGCGCTTCCCGCAGATCCGCACCCCGGCCGACCTGCTGATGCCCTCGGGCACGGCCAACGCCTATGACGCCGTGTACATCATCGCCGAGGCGCTGAAGATCGCCGGCCGCTATGACCGCACCGCCTTCCGCGATGCGATGTTCCGCGTGAACTATCAGGGCATCGTCGCCAACTACGCGCCGGCCTTCGAGCGCACGCAGGAGCGGATGGATGCGATCCTTCCCGCCTCCTACCGCCTGCTCGCCTTCCACAACGGGGCGATGCTGCCGATCGAGCAGACGCCCTTCGGCCAGCCGCGCACGAACTGATCCTGCAAGGTGGAAGCGGCACTCCAATACCTGCTGACGGGACTCTCGGCGGGCGCGATCTATGCGATGATCGCGCTCGGCTTCTACGTCATGTGGAGTGCCGCCAAGGCGGTGAACTTCACCTTCGGCGACATCTTCATGCTGGGCGGCGTGCTGACCGTCGTCCTGCGGGAGCTCGGCCTGCCGCTGCCGATGGCGGCGGCGGGCGCCATCCTGATCGCGGCCCTTTCGGGCGCCGTGATCGAACGCGTCTTCGTCCGCCCCTTCAACCGCGAGGCGAACGCCATCGGCTGGATGCTGACGACCATCGCCGTCGGCACCATGATCGAGAGCTTCACCACCGCCACCTACGGCCCACTCGGCCGCGCCATGCCGACGCCGCTGGTGGAGCAGCCGCTGCGCATCGGCGGTGCGGGCATCTACTGGCAGGAATTGCTCATCCCGGTCGTGCTGCTGGCGCTGACGCTGACGCTGGAGGCCTTCTACCGCCGCACCGTGCTGGGCCGGGCCATGCGCGCCGTCGCCTATAATCGCGTGGCCGCCGGCCTGGTCGGCATTGATGCGGACCGCATTACCATGCTGGCCTTCGCACTCGCCGGCGGCATCGGCGCCATTGCGGGCTTCCTGGTGGCGCCCATCGTGCAGGCCTCCTCCTCCATGGGCGTCGTCGTGGGGCTCAAGGGCTTTCTGGTCGCCATCATAGCGGGCATCGCCAATGCGCCGGGCGTGGTCATCACCGGCCTCGTCTATGGCGTGATGGAGAAGTTCGTGGAGGCCTATCTCTCGACCGCGGCGCGCGATGCCATCGGCTTCACCGTGATGATCCTCGTCCTGCTCGTCTTCCCGCAGGGCCTGTTCGGCCGGCGCGAGGTCCAGAAGGTATGACCACACATCGCGCGGGCTGGCTGGCCCTGCTGGTCCTTGGCCTGCTGATCGCGGGCTTCCCCTGGCTCGGCGATCTGATCGGCGAGCGGTATCCGACGAGCTACGAGCTGCGGCTGGTGATGCGGGCCATGATCCTCGCCATCGTGGTGATCGGGCTGAACCTGCTGGTGGGCCTGGCCGGCCTCGTCTCGCTCGGCCAGGCCGCGCTTTACGGGCTGGGCGCGCATGTGGCGGCGCTGCTCTCGCTGCGCGCGGGCTTCTCCTTCGCCGAGAGCATGGCGCTCGCCATCCTCATCCCCGCGCTGATGGGCGCGGTGCTGGCCTTCCCCACGGTGCGGGTGCGCGGCGTCTATCTCGCCGTCATCACCATCGCCTTCGGGCTGATCTTCGTGAACGTGCTGCGCGAATGGGTGAGCTTCACGGGCGGCGCCTCCGGCCTCGCCAACCTGCCGCGGCCGACCCTCTTCGGCGAGCCGCTGATGGCGGTGCGGCGAACGAATTTCAACTATTACTACCTCATCCTCGTCTGCCTGCTGGCGGCCGTCTGGGCGCAATACGCCATCGCGCACAGCCGCTACGGCCGTGCCATGCGCGCCGCCGCGCAAAGCGAGAATGCGGCGCGCGCGCTCGGCATCAACGTCGTCGCCATCCGCACGCTCGCCTTCTCCATCTCGGCCGGTTTCGCGGGGCTGGGCGGCGGTCTCTTCGCCAACCTCGCCCTCTTCGTGAACTACGAGACCTTCACCTTCAACACGAGCATCGAGCTGCTGCTGATGGTGATCCTGGGCGGCGCCGGCAGCATGGCGGGGCCGCTGATCGGCACCTCCGTCCTCTTCATGGCGACGCAATTCCTCCAGGGCCTCGGCCAGTGGCAGACCTTCGGCTACGGGCTGCTGCTGGCGCTGGTCCTCTTCGTCATGCCCAAGGGGATCGTGGGCTCGCTCGCGGCCTTGCGGGCGCGGCTGACGGGCACCTCCCGCGCGCGGGCCACCGGCGCCTGGCCCAATTGGGGCCCCGGCATGGAGAAGGTCACCGAACGCCCGGACGAGGCCGGCCAGGCCACGCTGATCGCGCAGGGTGTCACGCTGCGCTTCGGCGGCCTGACGGCGGTGAACAACGTGAACATGGAAGTCCGTGCCGGCACGGTGCATGCGCTGATCGGCCCCAATGGCGCGGGCAAATCCTCGCTGCTCAACGTCATCTCCGGCTTCTACAAGGCGACGGAGGGGCGCGTGACGCTGTTCGGCGCGGCGCTCAACAATGCGCCGCCGCATGCGCTGGCGCGCCTGGGCGTGGCCCGCAGCTTTCAGAACACCGAATTGTTCTCCCAGATGACGGTGCTGGAGAACGTGCTGGTCGGCGCGCACCCGCATTTCCGCTCGGGCTTCACGGAGACGCTGCTGCGCCTGCCCCGCTTCCACCGCGAGGAACGCGCCGCCCGGGCCGAGGCGCTGCGCCTGCTGGACTTCGTGGGCCTTTCGGAATTCGCGGATGAGGCGGCGGGCAACCTGCCCTTCGGCCATCAGCGCCGCCTCGAGATCGCCCGCGCGCTGGCGCTGCGGCCCAAGCTGCTGCTGCTGGACGAACCCGCCGCCGGCCTCACCCATGGCGAGATTGACGACCTCGTCGCCCTCATCCGCGGTCTTGCCGATCGCGGCATGACCATCATCCTGGTCGAGCATCACGTGGACATGATCATGGCCGTCTCCGACCGCGTGACCGTGCTGGATTACGGCGAGGTGATCGCCGATGGCCCGGTCGCGCAGGTGCAGGCCGACCCGCGCGTGATCGAGGCGTATTTCGGCCATGGGCCGGGCCAGGTGGCGGCATGAGCCGGCCCATCCTGGAAGTGACGGACCTGCGCGTCTCCTACGGGCGGATCGAGGCGGTGCGCGGTGTGGCGATGCAGGTGGGGGCCGGCGAATTCGTCGGCGTCATCGGCTCCAACGGGGCCGGCAAGTCCAGCACGCTGCGCGCCATCGCGGGCGTGGTGAAGCCCGCCGCCGGGCAGGTCGCCTTCGATGGCGAGGATGTGACGGCCGAACCCAGCCACCGCATGGTGGCGCGCGGCCTGGCCCTGGTGCCCGAGGGCCGCATGGTCTTCGCCGACCAGAGCGTGCGGGACAACCTCGTGCTCGGCGGCTATTCGCGCATCGGCAAGGACCCGCGCGGCGTGGCCGAGGATATCGAGCGCGCCATCACCATGTTTCCGCGCCTGGGCGAGCGGATTGACCAATCCGCCGGCACGCTCTCGGGCGGGGAGCAGCAGATGCTGGCCATCGCGCGCGGCCTGATCTCCCGCCCGCGCCTGCTGGTGATTGACGAGCTTTCGCTGGGCTTGGCACCCAAGATCCTGGACATGCTGTTCCCCGTGCTCATCGCACTGAACAAGGAGGGGCTCTCCATCCTGCTGGTGGAGCAGATGGCGAGCTATGCGCTCTCCGTCACGCACCGGACCTATGTGATGGAAAACGGGCGCGTGCTGCTGGAAGGCCCCTCACGCGAGCTCGCGCATGATGACCGGGTGCTGGACGCCTATCTGGGACGGCGGCACTAGAATCCCGGCGCCGAGTCCGCATCCAAGGCGCGGGCGATATAGGCGGCCTGCTGGGGGGCGTAGCGGGTCCAGAGGCGGCGGAGCTCGGCCACCGGCTCCTCGTGCCAATCCACGCGGAGGTCCACCACGGGCCAGTCGAAGCGGTCGGCCACCAGCATCCCGGCGCCGCGCTCATCATCGAATTCGCCGCCGGCTTCGAGGCCGGCTTCCAAGGCCTGCACGAGGCGCTCGGCCAGGGGTGCGCCGGCACTGGCGGTGAAGGCAGCCACCATGGCCTGGGGGACGCCCGTGTTGTCCAGCAGGTTGCCCATGGAGACGCAGTCCTGGCCCACGGCCACCGCATGCTCGGGCATGGCCTTGGCGCCGGAGAACCAGGCGATGCCGCCCATGCGGTCCACCACGGCGACCTGGCGGTGATCCACGCCGCGGGTGGATTTCAGCAGATTCTCCAGCACCGCCTGGGCGCCCAGGCCCTGGCGCAGCAGCACGAGCCCCTGCGGGCCGAGGGCGGGGTCCGAAAGGTTCTGGGTGGCCACGGCCCCCAGCGGCCCGGCCCAGGCGCAGCGCGCGGCGGTCGCGATGGAGGAGGAGGTGACGATGGTCCCGAAGGCCCCGGTCACGGCGCAGCGCGCGGTCAGCGAATAGGTCATGCGGGCGAGGCTAACGCGCGCGGCGGCAGGGGAAAAGCCGTGCTCTCGCGTGACATCGGCGCCGGTTTCGGGCAATCCAAGGCCGGCCGCGCTGGGCGGCGGACAAGGATGCGACATGGCGGCGAATCGTTCCGGTTTCCTGGACCTTCTGAGCCTGGTCCCGCAGGGCGGGCCGGCGATCCTGAACGCCTCCGTCACCAACATGTGCAACGCGACCTGCGACTTCTGCAATTTCGCGCATGACAAGGGCTTCGTGACCGACCGGCGGACCATGAACGCCGACCTGTTTGCCGATGCGCTGGCGCATATGCGCCTCAAGGCCAATGTCCGCTTCGTGACCTTCATGGGCGGCGAGCCGCTGCTGCACAAGCGAATCGCCGAGATGGCGCGCACCGCGAGCGGCATGGGCGTGCAGCCCACCATGGTGACCAATGGCTGGCTGCTGCCGGGACAGCTGGAATCGCTCAGGGGGACGGGGATCAGCACGATCTTCATCTCGATCGACAGCGAGGATGCGGGCGAGCATGAGAAGAATCGCGGGCTGAAGGGCGGCTGCGAGCGCATCAAGGAAAGCACGACCCGGATGCGGGAGATGGGGATCACGCCCATCGCCTCCGTCGCCATGACGCGGCTGGTGCGGGATTACGCCGCACTCGGCCATTTCCTGAAGGAGCTGGGCTTCGCGGCCGTCACCTTCTCCTACCCGCGGAAGGCGGCGCTGGGCTCCTCCTCGCTCGTCTATTCCGAGGACAGTGCGCTGGTGGACATGTCGGTGGCGGAGCTGATCGCGGCGTTTGACGGGGTGGAGAAGACGCGGGCGGTGATCCCCGTGTTCAACCCGAAGGAGGGCATCGCCGATATGCGGCGCCGCCTGACCGGCCAGGGCGAACGCTTCATCTGCCATGCGGGGTACAAGTATTTCTACCTCGACTGGAACTACGACCTGTGGCGCTGCGAGGATTGGAACCAGCCGATCTCCAAGGTCATGGACTACCAGCCGGAGATGGCGGTGCGCGATGGCTGCCAGGCCTGCACCACGGATTGCTACCGCGATGCGAGCATCATGCTGCACTTCTCGGTGGCGCTGGGGGATAGCTTTGCGCGGCTGCGCGAGGGGAAGATTGGGGCGGCGCTGTCCGCGCTGGCGGATAAGCGGAACCTGGGGTCACTGGGGGCGGTGATTAATCATGGGCGGCGGATCAGGGGGTTGATGGGGGCGGGGTGAGACGTGCGGCAGCGCCGTTTCCGGCGAAAGGCCTTCGATAATATCGCGAGGAGTTGAAAAGCCCGCCAAGATATGTCCATACTTCATGCATCAGAGAGGCCAACAAGGTTGTTGCCTCTGGCGGAGCCGGCGCATGCCTTTCATTGGCAGTCTGTGTTTTTTTAATAATAAAGGTGGCGTCGGGAAGACTACCTTAGCCTGCAACATCGCATCATTTCTTGCGGAAACTGAGAATTTAAATATACTTCTAATTGATGCTGACCCACAATGTAACGCAACGCAGCTCATCTTGCCGGATGACTTAACTGAACGGCTGTATGCCAAGCAGGGTAATCCTGCTGATTTTGATTCTCTCAAACAGGTATTATTGCCCCTTTTGAGTGGGGACGCATCATTATCATCTACGCACAAAATTGCTGGTCCTGACACGAACAAGTTTGGTATTTCTATTCTGCCCGGCCACCCAGATGTCGCTCTTCTCGAAGATCATTTGAGCACTAACTGGACCAACTTCCTTGGCGCTAGCCTTGGGGGCGCGCGCGTATCGAACTGGAATACACAGTTACTTAGCAAACTTGGGGCTGATTATGATCTGATAATTTATGATGTTGGACCAAGCCTAGGCGCCCTAAATAGATCTGTTCTCATCGGCGTTGACTTTTTTCTCGCACCAATGGGTTGTGACATATTCAGCCTGATCGGCATTGAGAATATTGCCAACTGGATCTCGAAATGGAAGGAAGACTACGATCACGCTTACACGCGAACCGGATCGCAACACGGCAATACCGTTGATAAATTTTCGGGCGAGATACGCAGTAATTCCAGCTCAATGGCGCGCTTCATAGGCTATACAGTACAACAATATATTACCAAAACAATTCGTAATGAAAAGCGAGCGACGGGTGCTTATGAAGCCATTTTGAAGATGATCCCTGATAAGATGGCGGAAAGCCTCGGAACATCTATTGCCCCCCCCCTTAGCGTCCAGGATGTTCGGCTAGGTGACGTGCCGCATATGTTTAGCCTCGTACCACTTGCCCAAACGGCTCATACGCCGATACACAAATTAACTGGGGGAGACGGCCTATCGGGAGGCCAATATCAACAGCAGCGCCAATACAAAGATTTTATCCACACACTGTCTAGTTCGTTGATGCAAAACCTTCGTCGCAGCACGGAGAACTGAAGTGATAGATTGGCCCGAAGACCTTGTACGAGACATCGCAGCACGTCAGTCGATACTCTTTCTGGGAGCCGGGGTGTCGCGCAACGCGTCCAATTCGGCAGGTGTACATCCGAAGGAATGGGCAGAGTTTTTGAGGTATCTAGCTTCGCGCATTCCCGTGACAGACCAGGCCAAGGAGGTCTTGCAATGCATCGACGACGCTGACCTCCTTACTGCATGTGAGTTGGCTCGAAAGTATCTATCCTCCACCACCTTCAAGACCGAGATTTTGCAAGAGTATTCCGGGAACGCCTACCGCCCCGCCAAGATCCATGACGACCTGAGCTTGGTCGATTCGCGAATTGTTATGACAACAAATTTCGACAAACTTTACGAAAATCGAGCGAATCATCATCAGGACAATACCGTAATTGTGAAGAATTATTATGATACTGACATTGCAGACGTTTTTCGCCGCCAGAACCGGGTAGTTTTGAAAGTACATGGCACCATCGACAATCCAGACCGTACAATATTTACAAGAAGTAAATATGCAATTGCGAGACGCGATTTTGCTCATTTTTACAACTTGTTACGAGGCTTGTTTGTAACCCATACATTTATTTTTCTTGGAGCCTCCCTTAGGGATCCAGACATCCAATTAATACTTGAAGACCACGCATACCGATTTGAGGGCTCGCGCCCACATTACATCGCGATGCCTGAGAACTCGGCTAAGTCAGGGACGCTCAAGGTAATGGAAGAAACCATGAACCTGAGGGCGTTGCTCTATGATCCGGCTGATAACCACAAGGCGCTCGCAGATTCCATTGCTGCGCTTGGCCCAAGAGTTGAGCAAGCGCGGGAAGTAATTGCGGCGACAGCGGCATGGTGACTATCACCCAGCCTTTCACAGCGTCTTCCCAGCCTGCCCCTAAGGAGTGGGGTTCCGCGCGTCCGATGGAAGATTCGCGCCTCCATCAGTTGGCGCCATACATCGGCAAGCTAAAGCCGGTCATCGCTCGTCACCTGATCACACGGTTTACCAAGCCGCGCGACCTTGTTTTGGACTGCTTTGCCGGTTCCGGCACGATTCCCGTTGAAGCGCTTATCCTGGGTCGGCGCGTACTGGCGTTTGACGCAAACCCATACGCTGTCGTGCTAACGCGCGCGAAGCTAGATGCTCCGGCATCTCTCGAGATTGCTTTGGGCCGGCTGGCCAGTCGCCTCACAGCGTCGCAAGTTCGCTGCAAGTATAGAACCTCGGAAGTGCCCGAGTGGGTACAAAAATTCTTTCATCCGGATACATTGCAGGACGCCATTTTATTTGCAGACGAATGCATAGAAAAGGAGGATCATTTCCTTCTCGCATGCCTCTTGAGCATCCTTCATCATCAGAGACCTGGCTTTCTATCGTTTCCAAGTAGTCACCTTGTACCCTATTTGCGTGATCGAAATTTTCCGCGTAGCAATTTCCCTGATCTATACGCTAAGCGTGATGTTGCGCCTCGGTTAGCGGCTAAGATATCGCGAATCTATAAGTCAGAGATCAAAGTCGATAAATCACTTATTGTTGCCTCTCAGCAAATGAACATCAAAGATATCAAGCTAACCGGTAAAATAGATGCTGTAATTACGAGTCCTCCATACATGAACGCCCTCGATTACGTGCGGGATAATCGCTTGCGTATGTGGTTTTTAGATCGCAGCGTTACAAATTACTCCCCCGAGCCGACAGAAAAGCAGGAACAATTTGATAGCATAATTGCATCTTTTTCAAGCAATATTATTCCTCATGTCCGTGTCGGCGGCCGCTGTATTTTGGTAGTCGGCGAGACGGTGCGCCGTAAGCGTATGATATCTCATCCCGCAGAGCGCATGCTTTCCAAGTTAGCCAGCGACCATCCTAACTTAGTGCTCCAAGAGGTCATCGAAGACCAAATTCCCGATATTAGGCGCTCACGAAAAGAAGGCTCCGCAACCAAGCGTGAGTTGATGCTTGTTTTGGAAAAAATCCGCGCCTGACTACTGACGCTCCCAGTGGCATCAGCAAGTCGCCGCAGGGGTTTGGGGAGCCCGTGGCTCCCCAAGTCACTTTCCCTCGACTTTTCCGGCATTTTTTCCTAAGCTCGCACCCATGCGCCCCACCCTCCCCCTCCCCGTCCAAACCTCAGCCCCGCCCCCGCCGCGCCCCCTCCGGCATTTGTCCGAAAACATCACGTCACGCGTTAAGGGCGTAAGGCCGTAAGATGGTAAGGCGCCGCCCCGCCCTCGCCCGCGCAGCCCGCGCGACTCCATCCGCCGCTGGACTTCCGCGGGCAAACCCGGCATCCGTTCGCTCTCCGGCCCTGGGGTTCGCGCCTCTGGGTCGCCTCTGACAAAAGGCTTGCTCCCGGCATGATGCGCACGCTCTTCCTCCAGGCTCCTTCCTTCGATGGCTTCGATGGCGGCGCCGGCTCGCGCTACCAGGCGCGGCGGGAGATCAAGTCCTTCTGGTTCCCCACCTGGCTGGCGCAGCCGGCGGCGCTGATCCCCGGCTCCAAGCTGGTGGATGCGCCCCCGCACAACCAGTCGCTGGCCGATGTCGCCCCCATGGCGCGGGATTATGATCTCGCGGTGCTGCACACCTCCACGCCCTCCTTCGCGTCGGACATCAAAGTGGCTGAGCGGCTGAAGGCCGAGAATCCGAACCTCAAGGTGGGGCTGATCGGCGCCAAGGTCGCCGTCCAGGCGAATGAGAGCCTGCGCGATGCCCCCGTGGTGGATTGGGTGGCCCGCAATGAGTTCGACTTCACGGTGAAGGATGTGGCCTCGGGCATGGATCTCGGCGCCATTCCCGGCATCAGCTACCGCAACGGCGAAGGCGTGATCGTCCATAACAAGGACCGCGCCATGCTGGAAAACATGGATGAGCTGCCCTTCGTGAGTGAGGTCTACAAGCGGGACCTGCAATACGAGAAGTACTTCATCGGCTACCTGAAGCACCCCTATGTGAGCTTCTACACCGGCCGCGGCTGCAAGAGCCGCTGCACCTTCTGCCTCTGGCCGCAGACGGTGGGCGGGCATCGCTACCGCACGCGCTCGGTCGAGCATGTGATCCAGGAGATCAAGTACATCCAGGCGAATTTCCCGGGCAACCGGGAGATCTTCTTCGATGACGACACCTTCACCGATGACCTGCCGCGCGCGGAGGCCATCGCGAAGGAGCTGGGCAAGCTGGGTGTCACGTGGTCCTGCAATGCCAAGGCCAATGTGCCGCGCTCGTCCCTGAAGGTGATGGCGGAGAACGGGTTGCGGCTGCTGCTGGTGGGGTATGAGAGCGGCAACCAGCAGATCCTGCACAACATCAAGAAGGGCATGCGGATTGATGTGGCGCGGCAGTTCACGAAGGACTGCCATGAGCTCGGCATCAAGATCCACGGCACCTTCATCCTGGGCCTGCCCGGCGAGACGACGGAGACGATCCAGGAGACGATCCGCTTCGCGGTGGAGACCAACCCGCACACCATCCAGGTGAGCCTGGCGGCGCCGTATCCCGGGACCTTCCTGTGGGACCAGGCGGCGCGCGAGGGCTGGCTGGACACGGCGAATACGGAATATGTGGACGCGCATGGCGTGCAGATCGCGCCGCTGGCGTACCCGCATCTGGCGCATACCGAGATCTTCGACAGCGTCGAGACCTTCTACCGCAAGTTCTACTTCCGGGCGCCGAAGATCGCGTCCATCTGCGGCGAGATGATCCGCGACCGGCAGATGATGGTCCGCCGGCTGCGTGAGGGTGTGGAGTTCTTCCGCTTCCTGCGGGAGCGGAACAAGGCGGCGTGAGAAGCGAAGGGGCTTCGGCCCCTTACTTCTTCTTCTTCCGTGCGGCGTATCGCGCATCGCGCGCCGCCTTCTGCTCGATGAGCAGCTCGGCCGCGCGGCGCTTGGCCTCGATCACGGCGCGGGCGGCTTCCTCGATCTCGCGCTGCTTGGCGGCGGCGGCCTCGGCCTTGGCGGCGGCGATGGCGGCGGCCTTCTCGTCGGCGCGCTGGCGGGCGGCGGCTTCGCGGAGCGCGCGGGCTTCGCCGGCGGCCTTCTGCTCGGCCAGGCGGGCGATCACGGCGGGATCATCGGGGCCGGGTTGGGCGCGGAAGCGCTCCATCAGCTTGCGTTTCGCCTCGGCGGCCTTGGCCGCGCGGTTTTCGTGGGTGTCTTTGAAGCTCATCACGGGCCTTGTAGCCCAGGCGGGCGGGCGGCGATACGGCCCCCTCCGCATGGCGGGCTTGACGCCACGGCCCATCACGGATGAGGGAACGGCATGATCCGCCTGACCGAGATCCGCCTGCCGCTGGACCACCCGCCCGAAGCTCTGGAGGCGGCGGTGCGCGCGCGGCTGGGCGGTGCCGTGGTGCGGGGCTTCACCATCTTCCGGCGTGGGTATGACGCGCGGAACCCGAAGCGGATCATGCTGGCCTATACGCTGGATGTGGAGGCGGAGGGGGAGGAAGCGCTGCTGGCGCGGGATGCGACGCTGCGGGCGGCGCCGGACGTCGCCTATCGCTTCGTGGCGCGTGCGCCGGCGGGGATGACGGAGCGGCCGGTGGTGATCGGCACCGGGCCGTGTGGGCTGCTCGCGGCACTGATCCTCGCGCAATCGGGCTTCCGGCCGATCATCCTCGAGCGCGGGAAGGTGGTGCGGCAGCGCACGAAGGATACGTGGGATTTGTGGCGGCGGAACACGCTGCATCCCGAGAGCAATGTGCAGTTCGGCGAGGGCGGGGCCGGCACGTTTTCGGACGGCAAGCTGTGGTCGCAGATCAAGGACCCCTTCCATTTCGGCCGCAAGGTGCTGGAAGAGTTCGTGAAGGCCGGCGCGCCGGAGGAGATCCTCTACGTCAGCAAGCCGCATATCGGCACCTTCCGCCTAGTGCAGATGGTGGAATCCATCCGCGCGACCATCGAGGGGCTGGGTGGCGAGTACCGCTTCGGCTGCCGGGTGGATGACATCGAGCTGGACGCGGCGCGGCGCGTGCAGGGCGTGGTGCTGGAGAATGGCGAGCGGATCGCCTCGCGGCATGTGGTGCTGGCGATCGGGCATTCGGCGCGGGACAGCTTCGCCATGCTGCAGGCGCGCGGGGTGGCGATGGAGGCCAAGCCGTTTTCCATCGGGGTGCGGATCGAGCACCCGCAATCGCTGATTGACCGCCAGCGCTTCGGCCCGCATGCGGGGCATCCGCTGCTGGGGGCGGCCGACTACAAGCTGGTGCACCACGCGGCCAATGGGCGCTCGGTCTACAGCTTCTGCATGTGCCCGGGCGGCACGGTGGTGGCGGCGGCGAGCGAGCCGGGGCGGCTCGTGACGAATGGGATGAGCCAGTATTCGCGCAACGAGCGCAACGCCAATGCGGGCATCGTGGTCGGCATCACGCCGGAGGTGGATTACCCCGGCGGGCCGCTCGCCGGCATCGAATTCCAGCGACACTGGGAGGAGCGCGCCTTCGCGGCGGGCGGCGGCACCTATGCGGCGCCGGCGCAGCGCGTGGGGGATTTCCTGGCGGGGCGGGCCTCGACCGCGCTGGGCGATGTGATCCCCTCCTATCGGCCGGGGGTGCGGCCCACGGACCTCTCGACCTGCCTGCCGGATTTCGTGGTGGCAGCGATGCGCGAGGCGCTGCCGGCGTTTGACAAGCAGATCCCGGGCTTCGCGCTGGCCGACGCGGTGATGACGGGGGTGGAGACGCGCACCTCCTCGCCGCTGCGCATCCCGCGCGGGGTGGATTGCCAGAGCCTCAACACGCCGGGGCTTTATCCCGCCGGCGAAGGTGCCGGCTATGCGGGGGGCATCATGTCGGCCGGGGTGGATGGCATCCGGGTCGCGGAGGCGGTGGCGCTGGCGATGACGGATGGCGGGCCGGTGCGCGCCTCGGGCAGCCGGGCGGACAACGCGCTGGCCTATGGCTGACGCAGCTCGTCGCGCCGCCAGGCGATGAGGCCGGCGCCGCCCACCAGGATCTCGCGCGTGCGGCGGACCAGGGCGGCGGTGGCCATGGGGGCCACGGGCACGCCCATCAGCAACCCGCCCGCGATGATGGCACCCTCCTGCACGCCGGCGGCACCGGGCAGCAGGAAGCCGGCATTGCGGAGCACCTGGGCGAAGGCCTCGATCACCATGGCCTCGGCGAAGCAGATGGGGTGGCCGATGAGGTGCAGCACCAGCATCATCTCGATGGCGCCCATGACCCAGCAGCCGGTGTGCAGCAGCAGCGCCAGCGCCAGCTTGCCGTGATCGGCGTGCAGGCGCAGCAGCGCGGCCTGGAAGCGGTCGAGCCAATGGGGCTCCAGGCGGGGCCAGCGGCGCGCGAGGCGCTCCAGCAGCCGCCGCAGCCAGCCCAGCGCCGTGGGCCGCTGCGCCGCCACCAGCAGGGCCACCATGCCGGCAGCGACCGCGATGCCCGTGAGGAAGCCCGAGATCCGCGCCTCCTCCCGCAGGGTCAGGAAGAGGACGAGGCCCAGGATGGTGAAGACCATCTGGCCCATCGCCTCCAGCGAGATGCCGATGGTGGCGGTGCCGGCCGCGAGATCGGCCGGCATGCCGTCGCGGATCATGAGGCGCGTGATGGCCGCCTGGCCGACGACGGAACCCGCCGGCAGCAGCGCATCCGCGCCCTCGCGGTACCAGCGCAGGCGCAGCATGCGGCCGAGGGTCGGGCGATCCGCGCGGGGCAGCAGGATGAGCCAGGCCCAGGCGGTGAAGAGGATCTGCGGGAAATGCGCGAGGGAGGAGGCCAGCACCGCCAGCGGCAGGCTCGCCAGCACCTGCGGCAGGCTGGCGATCTCGCCGCTGTTCACCAGCAGCAGCGCGGCCAGCGCCAGCAGCGCCAGCATCACCGCGTTGCGCAGCGCCCGCGGCCAGGGCCGGGGGCGCTCCGCGGGGTCGCTAGAAGTCAAGGTCGGCGTAGTGGGCGGGGGGTTCCATGCCGCTGATCCGGTCGGCCAGCAGGGCGCGGAAGCAGGGGCGCGACTTCACCCTTGCGTACCAGTCGCGCGCCGACTGGTTGTGGGTCCAGTCCACGTCATCGGCGTAGTCGAGCGCCGAGAGATGCCCGGCCGCCGCGAAATCCGCCATGCTGATGACCGGGCCGGCCAGCCAGGTTCGGCGCTCGGCGAGGAAGCCGATCTCGTCCAGGTGGTGCTTTAGGTTGGTGTAGCCCGCGCGGATCGCCGTGCCGTCCGGGTGGCCATGGCCAAGCTGCCGCTTGAGGTGCCGCTCCCAGATCAGGTTGCGCGAGACCTCCTGCCCGAAGAGGTTGTCGAACCAGGAGAGCAGGCGCCGCACCTCCGCGCGCTCGGCCAGCGTACGGCCGAAGAGCGGGATGTCGGGATAGGCCTCGTCCAGATATTCGCCGATGGCGTAGCTGTCGGCGATGACGAGGCCGTTTTCCTCCACCAGCACAGGCACGGTGCCGGCCGGGTTCAGCTCCAGGAATTCCGGGCGCCGCTCCCACACCTTCTCCAGGCGCAGTTCGAAGGGGATGCGCTTCTCCGCCAGCGCAAGGCGGATCTTGCGCGAATAGGGCGAGAGCGGCAGGTGGTAGAGGATTCTCACCCCTGTTTTATGCCACCCACCGCCCGGATCGGAAAGGCGCTCCCTCCAGCGCTACTCCGCTGCGACGGCCACCTCGGTCATCGGCCGCGCCAGGTACTTCGCGTATTCCTTCGGCACGATGTGCCAGAAGGTGCCCCGCTCATTCTCCCAGTCATTGAGAATGCGCGCGGCATGGCGGCTGCCCGTCTCGGCCACGTGGCGCTGGATGAGCGCCTTGAGCTCGCCCTCCCAATGGGCGGAGGCCAGGCGCTGCCATTGCAGCGTGTCCTTGTTCACCCGCCGCTCGAACATGCCCTGCGGGTCATGCACGAAGGCCTGGCCACCGGTGAACCCCGCGCCGAAATTGTCACCCACCATGCCCAGGATCACCACCGTGCCGCCGGTCATGTATTCGCAGGCATTGGCGCCCACGCCCTCGACCACGGTGATGGCGCCGGAGTTGCGGACGGCGAAGCGCTCGCCCACCTGGCCCGCGGCAAACAGCGCACCGGCCGTGGCCCCGTAGAGGCAGGTGTTGCCGATGATCGTGTTCTCATGCCAGGCGAGGCCCGAAGATGGCGCCGGCCGGACCACGATGGTGGCACCCGAGAGCCCCTTGCCCACATAGTCATTGGCATCGCCGAAGACCTCGAGCTTGAGGCCGCGCACGCCGAAGGCGCCCAGCGACTGGCCGGCCGAGCCGCGCAGCCGCACCGTCAGGTGCCCGTCCTGCAGCCCGGTCATGCCGTATTGCCGCACGATCTTCGAGGACACCTTGGTGCCGATGGCGCGATGCGTGTTCCGGATGTTGTAGGCGAGCTGCATCTTCTCGCCCCGCTCGAAGAGCGGTGCGGCATCGCGCAGCATGTCGGCGTCCAGCGTCTCCGGCACCTCGTTGCGGCCTTCCAGCGTGCAATAGGGCGCGTGCGGGCCCGCATCGGCCTTCACCAGCAGCGGGTTGAGGTCGAGGTCGTCGAGGTCATCGGCGCCGCGGCTCACCTGCTTCAGCAGGTCGGTGCGACCGATCACCTGCTCCAGCTTGCGGAAGCCGAGCGAGGCCAGGATCTCGCGCACCTCCTCCGCCACGAAGGAGAAGAGGCTGATCACCTTTTCCGGGGAGCCCGCGAATTTCTCGCGCAGCGCCTCGTCCTGCGTGCAGACGCCGACGGGGCAGGTGTTGGAATGGCACTGCCGGACCATGATGCAGCCCATCGCCACGAGCGACGCCGTGCCGATGCCGAATTCCTCGGCGCCCAGCATGGCGGCCACCACCACGTCGCGGCCGGTCTTGAGGCCGCCATCGGTGCGCAGCTTCACGCGGTGGCGCAGCCGGTTCAGCAGCAGCACCTGGTGCGTCTCGCTGAGGCCCATCTCCCAGGGCAGGCCGGCATACTTGATGGAGGTGACAGGCGAGGCACCCGTGCCGCCGGAATGGCCGGAGACCAGGATCGCATCCGCCTTGGCCTTGGCGACACCCGCCGCGACCGTACCGATGCCCGAGCGCGAGACGAGTTTCACGCAGACCGTCGCATCCGGGTTGATCTGCTTCAGGTCATAGATGAGCTGCGCCAGATCCTCGATGGAATAGATGTCGTGATGCGGCGGCGGCGAGATCAGCGTCACCCCCGGCGTGGAGTGGCGCAGCTTGGCGATCAGGCCGGTCACCTTGAAGCCAGGCAACTGCCCGCCCTCGCCGGGTTTGGCACCCTGGGCGACCTTGATCTCGATCTCGCGGCAATTGTTCAGATATTCCGCGGTCACGCCAAAGCGGCCCGAGGCGATCTGCTTGATCGCAGAATTCGCGTTGTCGCCATTGGCGCGCGGCTTGGCGCGCTGCGGGTCCTCGCCGCCCTCGCCGCTGTCGCTGCGCGCGCCGATGCGGTTCATCGCGATGGACAGCGTCTCATGCGCCTCGGGGCTCAGCGCACCCAGCGAGATGCCGGGTGAGACGAGCCGCTTGCGGATCTCCGTGATGCTCTCGACCTCTTCCAGCGGGATGGGCTTCAGCCCCTCGTTGCGGAAGTCCAGGAGGTCCCGGAGCGCCACCGGCGCCTGCTTGCGCACGGCCTCGCTGTAGCGCTTGAAGGTCTGGTAGCTGTCGGTCTCCACCGCCTTTTGCAGCGTGTGGATCAACGTGCCGCCAAAGGCATGCGCCTCGCCCGACTGGCGCAGCTTGTAGAGGCCACCCACCGGCAGGGTGATCACCTCCGAGCCGAAGGCGCGCTCATGCAGCGCCAGCACGCGGCGCGCGATGCCGGCGAGACCGATGCCGGAAATGCGCGAGGCGACGCCGGGGAAGAACTCCGCCATCAGCGCGCGGGAGAGGCCGATCGCCTCGAAATTCATGCCGCCGCGATAGGAGGAAATGACGGAGATGCCCATCTTGGACATCGTCTTGAGCAGGCCCTTGTCCACCGCCTTCTTGTAGCGCTCGATCGCCTCCTCGACGCTGAGGCCGGGGAAGAGGCCACGGCGGTGGCGGTCGGCGATGGAGGCCTCGGCCAGGTAGGCGTTGACCGTGGTCGCACCCGCGCCGATCAGCACCGCGACGTAATGCACGTCGAGGCATTCGGCGCAGCGGATGTTCAGGCTGGTGAAGGTGCGCAGCGAGGTCTTCACCAGATGCGTGTGCACCGCCGAGACCGCGAGGATCATCGGGATCGCGACGCGCTCACGCCCTTGCGCCTCATCGGTCAGGATGACGTGCTGGCAGCCGCTGCGCACCCCCTCCTCCGCCTCGCGGCGGATGCGCGTGAGCGCGTGGCGCAGCCCGGCCTCGCCTTCCTCGACGGGGAAGGTGCAATCCACCTCGAAGGCGCTGCTGCCCATGTAGTGGCGCATGGCGGCGAATTGCGCGCTGGAGAGCACGGGGCTGTCCAGCATGAGCATGTCGCACTGCGTCGGATCCTCATCGAGGATGTTGCCGAGATTGCCGAGGCGGGTCTTCAGCGACATCACGCGGGTTTCGCGCAGGCTGTCGATCGGCGGGTTGGTCACCTGCGCGAAGTTCTGGCGGAAATAATGGTGCAGGCCGCGATACTGGCTGGAGAGGACCGCGATGGGCGTGTCATCGCCCATGCTGCCCACCGCCTCCTGCGCATCCTCCACCATCGGGTGCAGGATCTGCTCCAGCTCCTCCAGCGTGTAGCCCATGGCGAGCTGGGCGCGGCGCAGCGCCTCGCCCGTGGCTTGCGCGGGCTGCGGGCTCGCCACCTTCACGATCTCGTCAATGCGCGTCGTGCGGTTCACCCATTGGCCGAAGGGCTTGCGGGCGGCGAGCAGGTCCTTCAGCTCGGTGTCGAGATAGAGGCGGCCGTCATCAAGGTCCACCGCGATGCACTGGCCGGGGCCGACGCGGCCCTTGGCCGAGACCGCATCCTCAGCCACCTTCACCATGCCCGTCTCGGAGCCCACGATCAGCAGGCCCGAATGGGTCACGGTGTAGCGCAGCGGACGCAGGCCGTTGCGGTCGAGGCCGGCCACCACCCAGCGGCCATCCGTGCCGCAAAGCGCGGCCGGCCCGTCCCAGGGCTCCATCACCGCGTTGCAGTAAAGGAACAGGTCATGATGGCGCGGCGGCATTGTCGCGTTGTTGCCAAGCGATTCCGGGATCAGCATGGCCTTGGCCATGGGCGCGTCCCGCCCGCCACGGACCAGCAGCTCGAACACATTGTCGAGGCTCGCCGTGTCGGAGCCACCGCCCTGGACCACGGGCTTGATGTCTTCCAGATGCGCATCTAGCAGCGGGTGCGAGAGGCGCGTCTCGTGCGCCTTCATCCAGTTCACATTGCCCGAGAGCGTGTTGATCTCGCCATTATGCGCGATCATGCGGAAGGGCTGCGCCAGGCGCCAGGTCGGGAAGGTGTTGGTGCTGTAGCGCTGGTGATAGATGGCGAAGCGCGAGGTGAAGCGCTCATCCTGCAGGTCGGGGTAGAATTCGCTGAGCGATTCCGCCAGGAACATGCCCTTGTAGATGATGCTGCGCGCCGAGAGGGAGCAGAGATAGAGCTCCGGGATCTGTGCGGCGATGGCCTGCTTCTCGATCCGGCGGCGGATCACGTAGAGGTCTCGCTCCATCGTCGCGATGTCGCGCTGCTCGGGGTCGTAGATCAGGATCTGTTCGATCTCGGGGCGGGTGGCATTCGCCTTCTCGCCGATCACGCTCGCGTTGATCGGCACCTGGCGCCAGCCGTAGATGCTGTAGCCGCTGGCGAGGATCTCGGTTTCCACGATCTGGCGGCAGCGCTCCTGCGCGCCGAAATCGGTCTTGGGCAGGAACACCTGGCCGACGGCGATGGGGCCGGGCTTCAGCGTGTCGCCGCCATTGCGCACGGCTTCCGCGAAGAAGTCCTGGCTGATCTCGATATGGATGCCCGCGCCGTCGCCCGTCTTGCCATCGGCATCCACGGCGCCGCGGTGCCAGACGGCCTTCAGCGCATCAATACCGGCCAGCACCACGGCGCGCGTGGCCTTGCCGTTGAGCGAGGCGACGAGGCCGACGCCGCAGGCATCGTGCTCGGTGGTGTCAATGCCGGCTTCGTTGAGCAGCGCGGCGTTGTCCAGGTAGTTCTGGATGTAGTTCTGTTCCATCGTCATCACTCCGCCGCTTCCGCCAACTTGGCCTTGGCCTTCACATAAGCCTCGATCTGCGCCGCCGCGTCGCGGCCGTCGCGAATGCCCCAGACCACGAGAGACGCGCCGCGCACGATGTCACCCCCGGCAAAGACGCCCGGCAGCGCCGTCATCATCGTCTTGTGGTCCACCTTGAGCGTGCCCCAGCGCGAGACCGGCAAGGCGGGCTCGTTGAAGGCCTGGGGCAGGTCCTCGGGGTCGAAGCCCAGCGCCTTGATGACCAGGCTGGCCGGCTGGACGAAGTGGCTGCCCTCGATGGGCTCCACCTGCTGGCGGCCGGTGGCATCCGGCAGGCCGAGGTGCATCTTCACGGCGCGCACGCCGGTGACGTCCGTGGCTCCCAGGAAGGCCTCGGGCGCGGAGAGCCAGAGGAAGTTCACCCCCTCCTCCTCCGCATTGTTCACCTCGCGCATCGAGCCCGGCATGTTCGCCTTGTCGCGGCGATAGAGGCAGGAGACGGACTTCGCCCCCTGGCGCACGGCGGTGCGGACGCAATCCATGGCGGTGTCGCCACCGCCGATCACGACCACATCCTTGCCCTCGGCGTTCAGCGCCCCATTGTCGAAATCCGGCACCGCATCGCCCAGGCCCTTGCGGTTGGAGGCGGTGAGGTAGTCGAGCGCCGGGACCACGCCGTTCAGGTCGCTGCCTGGCAGGTCCACGTCGCGCGCCTTGTAGACGCCGGTGGCGATGAAGACGGCGTCATGCCGCTCGCGCAGGTCTTCCAGCGAGACATCCTGGCCGACCGCCACGTTCAGGTGGAACTGGATGCCGCCCGCCTTGTACTGCTCCCAGCGCCGGAGGACGACGTCCTTCTCCAGCTTGAAGTTGGGGATGCCATAGATCATCAGCCCGCCGACGCGGTCGTAACGGTCATAGACATGGACCTGGAAGCCGCGCACGCGCAGTCGCTCGGCCGCCGCAAGCCCGGCCGGACCGGCGCCGATGATGCCGACGGACCAGGGCAGCTCGCGGGTCGGGGTGGGCGGCTTGATCCAGCCATTCTCCCAGGCGGTGTCCACGATGTACTTCTCGACAGAGCCGATCGTGACGGAATCGAATCCCTTTTCGATGACGCAATTGCCCTCGCAGAGGCGATCCTGCGGGCAGACGCGGCCGCAAATCTCCGGGAAGGTGTTGGTGGCGGAGGCGACCTCATAGGCCTCCTCCATCCGGCCCTCGGCGGTGAGCTTCAGCCAGTCCGGAATATTGTTCTGGAGCGGGCAATGCACCTGGCAGAAGGGCACGCCGCATTGGCTGCAACGGCTGGCCTGTTCGGCGGCTTTCTCGGGCGCGAAGCGGGCGTAGATCTCATTGAAATCCTCGCGCCGCTGAGTGGCGGCCCGCTTATCGGGGGTCTGCTGCTGGAGGCGGACGAATTGCAGCATGCGCTCGGCCATGGGGCATCCTCAGGGGGCATTTCGCCGCGAGGATGCGCGGCGCGAGATGCCCTTACCGAAGCTCGACGGAACGCGCCAGAGGGAAATTCGCATTCAGGACAGTATAACTGTCCTTATTTTTTCATGCCGCCACGAAGTGGTCATACTGCAGAAAGTTCTGAGCCTGGTTTATGTCCGTTTTGGCCCTATCAGTTCGGCCGCACCCGCCGCGCCCCACCCGGCTGGAAGCGCGCCAGGTAGGCCGGCACCAGCGCCTCCACCGCCGCCGGCTGGATTCCCAGATCGGCCAGCGTCAGCGCGCCCGGCGAGACGACATTGTCGCGCTGGAGCAGGATCAGCTGGTCCCGCGTCAAAGGCGGGTTGGGCAGCAGCTCGGCGAAGCGGGCCTGGACCTGCGCCAGGCCGAGCGGAATTTCCACCAGCCGGCGGTTGCGATGGGTCTGCGCCACGATGAAGGCCAGCAGCTCCCGGAAGCTCCAGGCGCGCGGGCCGCCGAGTTCATAGATGCGGCCCTCGGTCGCGGGGTCGTGGAGGGCGGCCATCACGGCGGAGGCGACGTCGCCCACATGCACCGGCTGGAACTTCGTATCGCCGCAGATCACCGGCATGAATGGCAGGACGGAGCCAAGCTGGGCGAAGCGGTTGAAGAAGGCGTCGCCCTCGCCGAAGACGATGGAGGGGCGCAGGATGGTGGCGCGCGGAAAGGCCGCCAGCAGCCCGGCTTCGCCCGCGGCCTTGCTGCGGGCATAGGCGCTCTCGCTCGCCGCATCGGCGCCGATGGCGGAGATATGGACCACTCGATCCACGCCGGCCGCCGCCGAGAGCCGGCCGACTCGGGCAGGTCCCTCGCCCTGCACCGCATCGAAGCGGCCATGCAGGATGCCCACGCAATTGACGACGACGCCGGCGCCCTCGACGGCACGGGCGACGCCCGCTTCATCCGTCACATCGGCGGCGAGTGCCGCGATCTGCCCCACGCGGCCCATGGTGTGCATGCCGCGCCCGCCCATCGGGTCACGCGTGGCGACGCGCACCACCCAATCCTCACGCGCGAGCCGCTGCACCACCTGCCGGCCGATGAAGCCCGCGCCGCCAAAAACCGTCGCCACCTTGCGCATTGTCAACATCCTCCGTGCGCTTCCTCATATGGCGTGCGGCGCAGCACGCCAAGCGTGAGACGGGGTTGACGCATCCCGGAGGCCCGTCTATCTCGCCGTCACCCCGCTGAAATGCCCAGGTGGTGGAATTGGTAGACGCGCTGGCTTCAGGTGCCAGTGACCGCAAGGTCGTGAAGGTTCGAGTCCTTTCCTGGGCACCACCACCCCTATCCCCGCAGACAGACCCCGCCCCGCCGGGGATGATGAGGCCTATCTGATGGCGAAGATGATCTTCACCCCCGCCGGCCCCATCCATCTCCATCGCCAGGATTTGCCGCCCGAGATCAGCTTCGGCGCCGTCGTCGCCGTGGACACGGAGACCATGGGCCTCGACCCGCGGCGGGACCGGCTTTGCCTGGTGCAGCTCTCCTCCGGCGATGGCGTGGCGCATCTGGTGCAGATCATCCCGGGCGGTGGCCCCTCGCCCAACCTGGTGCGGCTGATGGAAGACCCGGCCGTGGTGAAGCTGTTCCACTTCGCGCGTTTTGACGTGGCGGCGCTGTATCAGGGAATCGGCGCCACGGTGGCGCCGGTGCGCTGCACCAAGATCGCCTCCAAGCTCGTTCGCACCTACACCGACCGGCATGGCCTGAAGGATCTGTGCCGCGATTTGCTGGGTGTGGAGATCAGCAAGCAGCAGCAGACGAGCGACTGGGGTGCGCCTGACCTCACGCCCGAGCAATGCGCCTATGCCGCGAGCGACGTGCTGCACCTGCACGCCCTCTGGGCGCGGCTTGAGGCGCTGCTGGTGCGCGAGGGCCGGCTGGCCCTCGCCGAGGATTGCTACCGTTTCCTGCCGGCACGCGGGAAGCTGGACCTCATGGGCTACGAAGACCCCGACATCTTCTCCCACTGAAGTTCTGGGGTCTGGGGCCTTTCGGCCCCAGCCGCCGGAGGCATTTTTCGCTTACCCCGGATCAATCCATCCCACGTGCCCATCCTGGCGCCGGTAGACCACATTGATCCCGCCACTTGCCCGGTTCCGGAACACGATCACCGGATGCCCGGCCAATTCGAGGCGCATGGTCGCCTCACCCACCGTCAGCTGGTGCAATTCGCCGAGCGGTTCGGCGACCACGGCCGGGTGTTCGGCGCCGTTGATTTCGGGCGCTTCCTCCACGCCCTCCTCCGCCTGGACCACGTATTCGCGCATCGTCTCCTGCGGCTCCCGCTGGGTGGCCGCACCCCGGGCGTGCTCGTTCACGCGCCGTCGGTAGCGTCGCAGTCGCTTGGCGACGTGTTCCGCCGCCTCGTCGAAGGCCTTGTGCGCATCCACCCCCTGCCCTTCGCCCCGCATGGTGAGCCCACGGCCCGCATGCAGGTTGATGTCACAGGCGAAGTGCCCCCCGGCACTGCCCTTGGCATCCTTGCGAAAGGTGACCCGCGCCTCGAGCGCGTGGTCGAAATACTTCGCCGTGATCGTGCCCAGGCCATCCTCGACATGGGTCCGCAGGGCATCGCTGGTGGCGACCTGCTTGCCGGCGACAGTGATGTGCATGTTGGTCACTTCCCCTGAGTCATTCTGGGCGCCGGGAGCAACGGAGAACCGTTAACCCTTCGCCCGAGGCCAGCCGCCATCCGGCCAGCAGGGGGTGTCCCTTCAGGCCGTGGCGGCCTTCTCGCGCTTGCGCTGCACCGATGACGGGATGCGCATCGCTTCCCGGTATTTGGCCACGGTCCGACGCGCGATGTCCACGCCTTCTTCACGCAGCCGCAATACGATTGCGTCATCGGACAGCACGGTCTCGCCCGTCTCGGCCTGCACCAGGCCGCGGATGCGGTGGCGCACGGCCTCGGCACTCACGCTCTCGCCGCCCGCGGTGCCCTGGATGGCGGTGGTGAAGAAATATTTCAGCTCCAGCATGCCGCGCGGGGTCGCCATATACTTGTTGGCGGTGACGCGGCTGACGGTGCTTTCATGCATTTCCACCTCATCGGCCACGTCGCGCAGGATCAGCGGGCGGAGGTGGCCCACGCCGTGGCGGAAGAAGGCATCCTGCCGGCGGACGATCTCGGAAGCGACCTTGAGGATGGTGTTGGCCCGCTGCTCCAGGCTCTTGACCAGCCAGTTGGCGCTTTGCAGCTGCTCGGCCAGGAAGCCCTTCTGCTCCTTGTCCTTGAGGCCCACGGTGCAGCGGGCCGCGAAGCCGCGATTGACCAGGACGCGGGGCAAGGTCTCGGGGTTCAGCTCCAGGATCCAGCCGCCCTCGGCATCGGCGCGCATCAGCACGTCGGGCTGGATGATGTTCAGCGGCTCGTCATCGCCACCGGCGCCGGGCTTGGGGTCGAGGCGGCGGAGTTCCGCCACCATCTCGGCGAGATCCTCGGCATCCACGCCGCAGGCCTGGCGCAGCGCCGCCATGTCGCGCCGCGCCAGCAAAGGCAGGTTGTCCAGCAGGCGCTCCATATAGGGGTCGCAGCGGCCGGCCTCCTGGAGCTGCACCATGAGGCATTCGCGCAGGTCGGCGCAGAACATGCCGGTGGGTTCGAAGCGCTGCATGGCGCGGCGCACGCGCTCCACGACGGCCACGTCGCAGCCAAGCTTCGCGGCGAGGCCCGCCGTATCCACGCTGAGCCGGCCCGAGGGCTCGACCATGGCGAGCAGGGTGGAGGCGATCAGGCGGTCCCGCCCCTCCTCGAAATTCAGGCGGACCTGCTCGGCCAACCGCTCGCGCAGATTGGGGCCGGCGGCGGCCATCGCCTCGATGCCCGAGAGGTCATCGCTGAAATCCATGCGCCCGCCGGCGCCGATACTGGGCTGATAGGCCTCGCCCTCATCCATGACGTTGGAGAAATCGGCGTCGAGCGGCGCGGCATCCCCCACGGCCAGCGTGTCGGAGCCGGCGATGGAGGCGGCGTCGGCTGGCACCGTCACGGCCTCGGCCACGGCCACATGCGTCTCGTCCCGCTCCAGCAGCGGGTTACGCTCCAGCTCCTCCTCGACGAAGGCCATCACCTCGATATTGGAGGATTGCAGCAGCTTGATGGCCTGCCGCAGCTGCGGCGTCATCATCAGCGACTGCGAATGGCGCAGGTCGAGACGCGGGCCGAGCGCCATGGCTAACTCCGCCGCGACAAGATGACTGGGGCGGCGACCTGCATGGCGCCGCTAGAGGCTGAACTTCTCGCCGAGATAGACGCGACGCACACCCTCATGCGCCACGATCTCGTGCGGCAGGCCCTCCATCAACACCTGGCCGTCATGCATGATGTAGGCGCGGTCAATGATCTCCAGCGTCTCCCGCACATTGTGGTCGGTGATGAGCACGCCGATGCCGCGATTCTTCAGGTGCTTCACGAGGTCACGGATCTCGGCGACGGCGATGGGATCAATGCCCGCCAGCGGCTCATCCAGCAGGATGTAGGAGGGGTGCGTGGCGAGTGCGCGCGCGATCTCGCAGCGCCGCCGCTCACCACCCGAAAGCGCCAGCGCCGGCGCGCGGCGCAGGTGGGAGATGCCGAATTCCGCCATCAGGCTTTCCAGCATCTGCTCGCGCCGGTCGCGCAGCGGTTCCACCACCTCGAGGGCGGCGAGGATGTTCTGCTCGACCGAGAGGCCGCGGAAGATAGAGGCCTCCTGCGGGAGGTAGCCGAGGCCGAGCCGCGCACGGCGATACATGGGAAGGCGCGTGACATCGGCGCCGTCCATCATCACCGTGCCCTCCTCGGGCTGAACGAGGCCGGTGATCATGTAGAAAGTGGTGGTCTTGCCCGCGCCATTGGGGCCGAGCAGGCCCACCGCCTCGCCCCGCTTCAGCGAAATCGAGACGTTGCGGACCACGGGGCGCTTCTTGTAGCGCTTGCCGAGGCCAGTCGCGACCAGCCCGCCCGAGCCTTCGATGGCCGAGAGGCTGGGCTTGCCGGTGGGCACGCCCCCCGGCGGCTGGCCCAACTGGTTCATCGGCTGGCTCCTGTCGGCGCGGGATCGCCGGGATTGGCCCCCTGCTGGGGATTGATGATGCCCTGCACCCGCTGCCCCGGCTGGGACAGGATGCGGGATACCCCGGTGTTCATGTTCACGATGGCCTCGCGCCCCGCGACGAGGTTGTCGCCGCGCGTGATGCGGACATTGCCCAGCACCCGGGCGAGGCCGGTGGCGGCCGAATACACCGCGCGGTCGCCGCGGATCACCTCGAACTCGGTGCGGATCTCGACATTGCCGAACAGCTCGATGCGATCAATGCGGCCCTGGCCGGGGGGCGGGCCGGCGGTGCCCTGCGTGCCCGGGCGGGCGACGGCGGCGGGCGTCGCACCCGGCGGCGGGTCCTCCAGCATGTGGGCGACCAGCGTATCGGCCGCGATGCGCCGCCCATCCTGCGTGACGACGAGGGCGGAGCCGCGCGCCACCGCCATGCGGCGCTGCGTCCAGTATTCCAGGCTGTCGCGCGAGGTGATGGTCTGCTGCGGCGTGGCGTAGCTGATGGCGCGGCCGGTCAGCACCAGCACCGCCTGGTCCATGTCATAGACGGCGCGGTCGCCGCGGGCGGTGTCGGTGGCGGTGAAGATGCGGACATCGCCCTCCGCCTCGACGCGCCAGATTTCGCTGCCGCCGCTCAGCGGCGTCTCAGCGGCGGCGGAGGCCGGGCGGGCGCCCGACGCGGTGCCGGAGGGCGGGTTCCCTTGCGAGCGGTAGCGCGCGATCAGCCGCGCCGCCTCGATCGTCGTTCCGTCGCGCATGGCCCGCGCATCGCCGCGCGCCACCACCACCTGCTCGGCCTGGCGCCACTCGATGCCGTTGTTGGCGGTGATGTCCACCGGCCCGCCCTGGGACATGTCTATGCCCTGGCCGAAGCCAGGGTTGCTGAGGGCGGGGCCCACCAGCAGCAGGCCAGCGAGCAGCGTGAGCGGGCGCCTCATTGCTGGCGCCCTTCCAGCACGGCCCGGGCGCGGCCGGTGAAGATCATCACCGCGCCGCGATCCAGCATTTCGAAGCCCTCGGACTCGATGGTGCCGAAGCTGCCCTGCGCCTGGGTGGGTCGCTCGCCATGGGCGGTGCCGGCATTCACCATCACCGCCGCCGCCTCGGTGCGGAACAGCGTGCCGTTGTCATGGTAGAGTTGCACATTGCCCTCGAGATCGAGCAGTTGGGAGGCGCGATCATAACGGCCGCGGTCGCTTTCGACATAGATCCAGCCGCCATCGGTGAGCTGGATGTCAGCGCGGGGCAGGTCCATCAGCAGCACCTCCTCCTGCCCCGGCTGGCGGGCCAGGCGGGCGGTGACGGTGTAGGGGCGGTTCAGCTCGTCCACGCCCTGGAAGCGGGGCGCGACGAGCTGCAGCGCCTCCGGCACCAGGGCCGGGCCGCGGCGGAAGGAGAGGCGGGAATTGCTGCCCTCGATATCCGGCCAGAAGACCATCAGCGCCAGCACGCCGGCCGCCAGCAGCGGCATCAGGAACTTCATCGCCTGCACCAGGCGCTGGCGGCGCGCGATCTGCTCGGCGCGCGGCACGCGGCGCGCGCGTGAGGGCGTCAGCGCACGGCGCCGGTCCTGCGCGACGTCCAGGAAGTCGGAGCGGCGGATCTCCTGGCTCATGCCACGCCGGCACGGAGAAGGTCATGGATGTGGAGAATGCCGGCCGGCCGGCCGCCCTCGCCCACGACGAAAAGCGTGGTGATGCTGCCCTCGTTCATCACCCGCAGCGCTTCCGCGGCGAGGGCATCGGCCCGGATGCTCCGCGGGTGGCGCGTCATCACCTCGCCCGCGCGTTGGGTCAGCAGGGCGCCGCCGGGCTGGAGCGCGCGGCGCAGATCGCCATCCGTGACGATGCCGATGAGGCGCCCCGCCCCATCCGTGATGCCGAGGCAGCCGAAGCGCTTGGCCGTCATCGCGACCAGGGCATCCGCCATCGGCGTCTCGGGCGTGGCGAGCGGCAGCTCGTCCGGCCCGTGCATGAGGTCCGCCACGCGGGAGAGGCGGGCGCCGAGCTTGCCGCCGGGGTGGAAGACGCGGAAATCCTCAGGCCCGAAGCCGCGCCGCTCCAGCAGCGCGACGGCGAGGGCATCGCCCAGCGCGAGTTGCATGGTGGTGGAGGTGGTGGGGGCGAGGCCGAGCGGGCAGGCCTCCTGCGCAGCGGGGAGGATCAACGCCACGTCGGAATCGCGGGCGAGCGTGCTGCCCGCGCGGCCCACGATGGAAATCAGCGGAATGCCAAAGCGCCGCGCATGGGCAACGAGGTCCCCGAGCTCAGCGGTCTCCCCGGAATTGGACAGGGCCAGGACGGAGTCGCCCCGGATGATCATGCCGAGGTCGCCATGGCTCGCCTCGCCAGGATGGACGAACTGCGCGGGCGTGCCGGTGGAGGCGAAGGTGGCGGCGATCTTGCGGCCGATATGGCCGGACTTGCCCATGCCGGAGACGACGACGCGCCCGGTGGTGCCGGCCAGGAGCTGCACGGCGGTGTCGAAACGGCCATCCAGCGCCGCGGCGGTGGCCTCCAGCGCCGCGGCCTCGAGGCGCAGGACGCGCCGCGCCGTCTCCAGGCTCGCGATGTCCGGGGTGCTCAGAGGGGGGGTGCCGTGGTCCACCCAGCCTCTATGGGGTGGCCGCTTCCGGGGGTCAAGGCAAGGATTAGGCAAGGATCGTGCCAAAGCGTGACACTGGCGGAAAACCCTGCGAAGTCAGACCTTTTCGGAAATGCGGATGGCCACCTTGCAGCCCATCTTGATGGCGGCCGAGAGCAGCCGGTAGCCCGGCGTCAGCTCCGCCTCATTGGCGAGTCCGATGTCGCGGTGTTCCAGCTCCTCGGCGCGGAAACGGGCGATGTCGGCCTTGAGGGGGGCCTCATCCTCGCCGAGCGCGGCTTCCTGCGCCTGGTAGTGCTCATCAATCGCCTCCTCGACGGCGACGGTGCAGGCCATGGCGGCCCGCGCGCCCATGGCGGCGGTGGCGGCCCCCAGGGCAAAGCCGGCCACATGCCAGATGGGCAGGAGGGCGGTGGGGCGGACCCGGCGCTCGGCGATCAGGCGGGAGAAGGTGTCGAGGTGCTCCTGCTCCTGCTCCTGCATGTGGCGGATGGTCTCTTCGTGCTTCGTGCCGCGCAGGATGGCGAGCTGGCCCTGGTAGATGCGCTTCGCGCCATATTCGCCGGCGTGGTCCACGCGGATGACCTCTTCGAGGTAGCGGCGCCCGGTCTTGGCTGCGGGGGTGGTCATGCGCGGGGCTCCTTTGCGGCGAGGCGCCACGCCAGGGCGGCGAGGCTCGCCCCATAGATCAGGTTCATCCCCGCCATGGAAAGGGGGAGGCCCGGAATCAGATAGGCCGGCTGGTCGCAGGGCTTGTTGGGGGTGGGAGCGAGGCTGCGGAGCAGGTCATCCACGCTCATCGCGCCGCCCGAAGTGGCCGCCTGGCAGCCCGGGAGCGGCGAGGGCCACCAGCCGAATTCCACGCCGAGGTGGAAGGCGCCAATGGCGGCCGATGCGGCGGCGGCGAGCCCCGCCAGGCGCAAGGCCGGCCGGCGCCAGACGAACAGGGCGAGCAGCGCGAAGCCGCCCGCGACCCAATAAGGCCAGCGCTGCCAGAGGCAGAGCTCGCAGGGTGCGAGCCCAAACCAGGATTCGGAGCCCCTGGCGAAGAGTGGCGCCCCGAAAGCGAGGAGCGCGATGAGCAAAGCGGAGGCCATGGGGGCATCTGACGCCACAGCCGTGCCCCGGGCAAGTCATGGGGTCTGGGGCCCCTCGGCCCCAGCCGCCGGAGGCCCCTTTTTCTAATTCGTCCGCCGCGACAGCGAGACCGCGTAAGGCGCAGCCCGCGCGTGCAGCGTCGGGTCATCGCTGAAGCTGATGCCGGGCTCCTGGTCCAGCGTCATGAAGCTGATCGGATCGCAGGGCCCGCCCGGCCCGGCGGCGACGGAGGTGACGGTGAGCCGCCCCACCACGGCACGCGGCCGGTCCTCCGGCCAGGCGATGGTGGGGTTCACCAGGTCATCGCCGGGCCCGGGGAATTGCAGGACCATGTCGAACTCGACCGGGCCTTGCGCGATCCGCCGGCGGATCTCATCGGCCAGGAAGTCCCGCGGGAGGGATTGCACCTGCTCGGCCGTCAGGCGCGTCACGCCGGCGCGCGGCTCGAAGACCCAGCGGGCGTGGCGCACCTGCCCGTCCTGGCCCTGGAAGCGGAAGGCGTTGACGCCCCAATAGGGCGTGGTGGCCCAGCTCGCCGGCGGAAGGGTGGCGGCGAGCCAGGCGCCCTGCCGCGTCACGGCCGGGTTGGCGGCGACGAAGGCGGCGATGCGCTCGGCATTGGGCCGGCCCGTCGCGGGGTCGGGCGCGCGGACGCGCAGGTTTTCCAGGAAGACGGTCGGGTCGGGCGCGCCGAAGACGGGGGCGGAGATGTTCGCCATGTCCAGCACGTCGCCCGCCGCCGTCTCGAAGCGAATCCCGAGGCCGCGGGTGCTGCGGGCGCGGTCATCGGCCTGCGGATTGGCGCCGGCCACGCCGAAGCGGATGATGGTGTTCACCCGCTGCCCGCTCATGACCGGTGCCACGGAGAGGCGCGTGCCCTCGGGCGTCGCGGTGAAATGGCCGGCCGCGCAAAGCCCCTTGGGGTGAGAGGGGCGATAGCTGCGGACCGGGCCCAGCACGCCCTCGAAACCGTTGATGAGCTCCTCCGGGGTGGGCTGGGCATGGGCCTGGGGGCCACCCAGCAGGGCGGCGAGGCTGGCGGCGGCGAGGCCGAGGCTGAGCGAGCGTCTTTGCATGGACATGGTTCCCTTGGGTGTTGTCCGGGCTTCGCGGGACAGCGTGGGAAGGTTACGCGGCCGGGCCAGCCGCGGCCAATGGAATTGCCCACCCTTCCCGCCCCGGCGCCACCGGGCCTAGGCTCGGCGCCATCCGAGGGAGATACGCCATGCTGAAGATCTGGGGCCGTGCCAGCTCCTCCAACGTCATGAAACTGCTTTGGCTCTGTGAGGAGCTGGGGATTCCCCATGAACGGCTCGATGCCGGCGGCAGCTTCGGCCGCACGAAGGAAGCCGCCTACCTCGCCATGAACCCGAATGGCAGGGTGCCGACCATCGAGGAGCCGGACGGCTACGCGCTGTGGGAGAGCAACACGATCTGCCGCTATCTGGTGGCGACGCGCGCCCCCGGCCACACGCTGCACCCGGTGGAGCCGCGCGCCCGCGCGCGCACGGAGCGCTGGATGGATTGGCAGCTCGGCCACCTCAACGCGCCGATGACCACGCTGTTCTTCACCTATGTCCGCACGCCCGAGGCCGAGCGCAACTGGCCCGCGACGCATGCGGCGCGGGACGAGGCGCAGGCCCTGTGGGACATGGTGGAAAACAGCCTCGGCACCGCGCCCTATCTGGGCAGTGATCACCTGAGCCTGGCCGATATCGCGCTTGGCCCCTATTTGCACCGCTGGCTCGCGCTGCCCATCACGCGGGCGCCACAGCCGAGGCTCCAGGCCTGGCACGCGCGGCTGATGGCCCGGCCGGGCTTTGCCCGCCATGTGGGAGTGCCGATGTCGTGAGCAAAACCATCATCCGCCACGCCGAGGGGCGGGACTTCACGCGCGGGCTGCGCGCCTTCTTTGAGTATGGCGACCTCGGCATCGCCGAGGCGACGAAGGGCGGGTTCGGGGCGCATGTGATACGCGCGATTCCCGGTGTGCATGCCGAGCCGCAATGGCATCTGCACGAGCTGGAGTTCCAGATGGTCTGGATCGTGAAGGGCTGGGTGCGCTTCGAATACGAGGATATCGGCGAGGTGACGCTGACGGCCGGCACCAGCGTCCTGCAGCCGCCGCGCATCCGGCACCGCGAGCTGGCCCATTCCGATGACCTGGAGCTGGTTGAGATCACGGCACCCGCCCAGTTCGAGACGAGGCTGGTGGACGCCCCTTGAGGCCGGCGGCGAACATTTATTAAAAAAAATGGCGACGCATTGCTGCGCCGCCAAGTTTAGGGAGGAAACGTCCAAGAAAGCAGGCAAGAACCGAAGTTCCTGCCGCCTCGAGAAAGATAGGCGAGAGGTCGCTCGTGTGCAAGCGATTTTTTGCAATGCAGCATCGCGAAATTGCATCGGGGCTGGCACGCGGTTTGCGCAGAGCGTTGCATGCGAAACCTCCCTGCCATGGTTCTGCCCTTCCTGCTGGTCTTGATGACCGGGCTGGGCGCGCAAACCCTTGATCCCACGGTGCAATGCCGCGCCGCCATTGCCCGCGCCGAGCAGGATGCGCAGATCCCGGCCGGGCTGCTCCAGGCGATCGGGCGGGTGGAATCAGGCCGCCGCAACCCTGAGACCGGCGCCTCCGGCCCCTGGCCCTGGACCATCAATGCCGAGGGACGCGGCCATTTCTTCCCGGACAAGGCGGCAGCTATTGCCGCCGTGCGGGAGTTGCAGGGCCGCGGGGTGCGGGTGATCGACATCGGCTGCATGCAGGTGAACCTGCACCACCACCCCCGCGCCTTCGCGAGCCTGGAGGAGGCGTTCGACCCCGTCAGCAACGCGCGGTACGCCGCGCAATTCCTGACGCAGCTCCATGCCGCGCGGAATGACTGGATGACGGCGGCCGGGCATTACCACTCCCACACGCCGGAACTTGCCCAGGCCTATCGCGCCCGCGTGCAGGCGGCCTTGCCGGGCGCGCAGGCCCGCGCGGCGGAGGACCGGGCGCTGGTCGGGCTCAACCTGCCGCGGCACCAGGCGCTGGCACCGCCCACCAGCCTCTCGCTCTCGAACCGCGAGGAGCGGGCGCAGGTGCTGCCGAGCGCCGGCGGCGGGGGGCGGGGGCTCGACGCCTATCGCGCCAACCCCATCCCGGTCACCGGCCGGCAGATCGCGCTGGTGCCGAGCACGCTGATCCGCCGCTGAGGCGTCAACCCCGGCAGAAGGCGATGATCTTCCCCGCCATGACCGTGGGCTGTTCCTCCAACAACCAATGGCCGGCCTCGGGGATGACCTCGGCCGTGACCTGATCAGCCAGAGCCTGCATCGCCATGCCGGGGAAGGCCGCGGCCGCGCCTGCCCCACCCAGCGCCAGCACCGGCATGCCGAGCTTGCCGGCCGCACCCCAGGCCTTGAACTGCGCCATGTCCTCGAACACGGCCGCGAAATGGGCGAAGCCGCCGCGCAGCGCGCCGGGCTTTTGCAACTGCCGCAGATAGACCTCGAAATCCGCCTGGGAAACCGCCTCGGGATTGTGCGACCAGTGCCAGAAATACCAGGCGAGCAGCTCGCGCTCGCGGCCGGCCAGGAACTGCACAGCGATGTCGGGCTGGGTGAAGAAGCTCAACTGCCAGTTCACATTCCCGGGTGCCGCCGTCAGGCCGTATTCATAGCCATAGCCGGGGGGCGCGTATTCCAGGATCACCAGGCGCTCCACCCGCGCCGGCTGGTCGAAGGCGAGCGCGAGCGCCGTCCCGCCGCCATGATCGTAGCCGACCACGCTGGCAGAGGGGACCTCCAGCGCGTCCAGCACCGCGGTCGCGTCGCGCGCGAGGTTCCGCTTGTCATAGCCGCCGGCCGGAATGGCCGAGCCGCCCATGCCGCGCTGGTCCAGCGCGATCGCGCGGAGGCCCGCTTCGGCCAGGCGCTCCATCAGCCCGCGCCACATCCAGCTGTGCTGCGGAAAGCCATGGATGAGCAGCACGGCCGGGCCCTCACCCTGCGAGACGGCGTGCAGCTCCACCCCATCGCGCGTGACGCGATGGTGCCGAAGCGCGCTCATGCGCCGATCTCCCGGCAGAAGGCGAGGATGGCGCGGGCCACCACATCGGGCTGTTCCTCGGCGAGGAGGTGGCCGCAATAGGGGATGGTCTCGCCGGTGACGCGCTCGGCCACCAGCTGCATCTGCTCCAGCACGCCGGGATGGCCGAATTGGCCGTTGAGTGCCAGGACCGGCATGGGCAGCTTGGTCTGCGTGGCGGCGCGGATCTGCTCGGCCGTGAGCAGCACCTCGCGATACCAGCCGAAGGAGCCATGCAACCCGCCGGGCTTGCGCAGGCCGCGGGCATATTCGGCGCGATCCTCGGCCGAAATGCAGGAGGGGTCGGCCACCATGCTGGTGAGGAAATGCTCCACCAGCACATCCTCCCGCCCCTCCCACATCAGGGCGGGCAGATGCGGCTGGGCGTTGAAGCCGAACCACCAATAGGGAAAAGGGTTTTCGCGGGTGAAGGCGGTGAAGCGGTCGAGATTGTAGCCTGGCAGGGGCTCGTCGAAATAGCCAAGGCCCAGCACCTCCTCCGGCTGCGTCGCGGCCAGGAGCAGGGCCGGCAGCGCGCCCATGTCATGGCCCATGACGAAATACCGGGCATGGCCGAGCTGCTGCATGATGGCCCGCAGATCGCCCGCGATGGTGAGCCCGTCATAGCCGGCATAGGGCTTGTCGCTCTCGCCGTAGCCGCGCGCATCCACGGCGACGAGGCTGTGGGACTGGGCCAGCAGCGGCAGCAGCTTGCGCCAGTGATACCAGCTGCCCATCCAGCCATGCACGAGGAGGAGGGCCGGCCCCTGCCCGCCGATCACGGCGTGGTGGGTCAGGCCCTGGGCGAAGAGCTTGCGATGCTGAAAGCCGGGCGGGAGCGGGGTTGCGGTCATGGAAAGCCTCACGGCGATGGAACGCCCGGGATGGGCGCTTCCGAATGACCAGGACGTAATGTAATCCAATGCCAGGACAATCTGGGGCGGATGCAACAATGCGTTCCACAAATGGAACTCTCGAATTCGATCTCAACGCGTTGCGCATCTTCGCCGCCGCCGTCGAAGGCGGCGGCGTCACCGAGGCGGCGCGGCGCCTCGCCTTGCCGAAATCCAGCGTCAGCCGCCAATTGCGCGCCCTGGAAGCGCAGATCGGCCAGTCCCTGCTGGAGCGCCACGGGCGGGGCCTGCGCGCCACCGCGGCCGGGCGGCGCCTGCATGAGACGGCGCGCGGCGCGCTCGGCACGCTGGAGGCGATCCGGCGGGACCTGCTGGCGCCGCCGCTCGCCGGCCGCCTCAGGCTGCGCGCGCCCGTCATGCTGGGCCGCGGCCTGCTGACGGGCATCGTCGCCGAATTCCTGGACCGCCACCCGGGCCTGACGCTGGAGGTCGCCTGGTCCGATCGCTTCGAGGCCCGGCCGGAGGAAGAGGCCGACATCGCCTGCTGCGTGGGCGTGCTGCCCGGCCCGGGATTCGCCCGCGAATCCGTGGGTTTCGCCGAGGCGCGCCTCTATGCCGCGCCCGCCCTGCTGGCCAGCTTCGGCGCGCCCGCGACGCCCGCATCGCTGGCGGCCCTGCCCCTGCTTGGGCATGGCTGCGCGCCCGGCGGCAGCGCGCGCTGGACGCTCACCGATGCGCGGGGCGCAGCCGAGAGCCTGGCCGTGACGCCGCGCCTCGTCGCCAATGATCCGGATCTGTTGCTCGCGGCCGCCATCGCCGGGCGCGGGGTTTGCCCGCTGCCAGGCTTCCTGGCCGAACCCGCCCTACAGGCGGGGCAGCTTCTGCGCGTCCTGCCGGGTCACTGGGCGGAGCGGCACGAGGTAATCGTGGCGCGCGCCCCGCGCCCGCGCGAGCCGGCGCTCAGCCCCTTTGCCGATCATGTGGCGCAGCGCCTGCGGGACCGGCTTCGCTGATGCGCCTGCCCGCGCACCGGGCGGATTTCGAGCGTTTGGGGGAGCCGTGCCCAAGCCCTGGGCGATCCCTGCCCTCGCACGGGATTGCGTCTGTTTAACCCTCTTGCAACCACGCTAGGTTCCGGACACATGGCAGCCCAGCCGGCAAGGCATACCTCGCCGGAGCCATCGAAAAGGGATTTTCCAATGAAGTTGACCGCCTTTGCCGCAGCCGCGGCGGCTTTCATGGTCTTCGGGCCGGTGGAAGCGCTGGCCGGCCGTGACCTCGACAACATCCGCCAGCGCGGCACGCTGCGCTGCGGCGTCCAGGGCCCGTCCAACCCCGGCTTCGGCGTGCCCGACAGCCAGGGTCGCTGGCAGGGCTTCAACGTCGAGATCTGCCGCGCCGTCGCGATCACGATCTTCAACGACGCTTCCAAGGTCGAGTTCGTCCCCGTCACCTCGCAGAGCCGCTTCCCGGCGCTGGCGGCGGGCGAGGTGGACATCCTCTCCAACAACACGACCTGGACGCTGACGCGTGACAGCAACGTCAACCGCTTCAACTTCCCGGCCATCGTCTTCTATGACGGCCAGTCCGTGATGGTGCCCCGCCGCCTCAACGTGACCTCGGCCCGCCAGCTGAACGGTGCGACCGTCTGCGTGCAGCCCGGCACGACGACCGAGCTGAACCTCAATGACTTCTTCCGCCAGCACAATCTGCGCTTCACGCCCGTCGTCATCTCGGACCTGGACGAGCTGCGCCGCGCCTATGACAGCGGCCGCTGCGACGTGTTCACGAACGACTTCGCCGCACTCGCCGCGCAGCGCACGCTGCTGACCCGCCCGGCCGATCACGTGATCCTGCCCGAGCGCATCAGCAAGGAGCCGCTCGGCCCCACCATCCGCCAGGGTGACGAGGAGCTGACGAACATCGTCGCCTGGACCGTCTTCGCGCTGATCGAGGCCGAGGAACTCGGCATCAACATGGCCAATGTCGAGCAGATCGCGGGCTCCAGCACCAACCCGTTGGTCCGCCGCTTCCTGGGCGTCGAAGGCAACATGGGCGAGAGCATCAGCGCGGCGCGTGCCGATTATGCGCGCCAGATCATCCGCCAGTTCGGCAATTACGGCGAGATCTACAACCGCCACCTGGGCCCGAGCACGCCGCTCGCGCTCGAGCGCGGCCAGAACCAGATCTGGACGCAGGGTGGCCTGCTCTACGCTCCGCCGGCGCGCTGAGTGTGACCGGGGCCGGCGCGCGAGCGCCGGCCCCTTTTTTCGTTTCAGGTTGAGTGAAAAGGGCGCCGCATGAGCACCACCACCCCGATCATGCCTGCGGCCAAGCCGCTCATTCCCCTGCCCGCCGGCACCACGATGCGTGGCGTGCTCTGGCAAGTCGGCCTTGCCGCCGCCGTCATCTTCATCGGGTGGTCGCTCTACAACAACATGCTGACCAACATGGCGGCGCGTGGCCTGCAATTCGGCTACGGCTTCCTCAACCGCTCGGCCGGCTTCCCCATCGGCGAGGGGCTGCTCGCCTACACGCCCTCGGACACCTATGCCCGCGCGCTGACGCAGGGCTTCCTCAACACCATGCGCGTGGCGCTGGTGGGGATCGTGCTGGCCACCGTGCTCGGCGTGCTGCTGGGCCTTGCGCGTCTTTCCGCCAACCCGCTGCTGCGCAGCCTGACCGGCGGCTATATCGAGATCATCCGCAACACGCCGCTCGTGCTGCAGCTCGTGTTCTGGCATTCGGTGATCCTGCAGCTGCCCTCGGTGCGCCAAGCGCTGAACCCGCTGCCCGGCTTCTTCCTCTCGCAGCGCGGCGTGAAGCTGCCGGCCCTGCTGGCCGAGCCCGCGCTCTATTCCTGCCTGCTCGCGCTCATCACCGCCGCCATCCTCTGGTACGGGCTTGCCCGGCGCGAGCGCGCCCGGCAGATCGAGACGGGCGAGCGGAAATCCACCCTTATCCCGGGCTTCTCCTTGCTGATCGGCCTGCCGCTGCTGGCCGGCTTCGTCTTCGGCGCACCCACGGTGGAATGGCCGGAGCTGACCGGCTTCAACTTCGAGGGCGGGCTTTCGCTCAGCCCCGAATTCTTCGCGCTGCTGATCGGCCTCGTCATCTACACCTCGGCCTTCATCGCGGAGATCGTGCGCTCGGGCATCCAGTCCGTGCACAAGGGGCAATGGGAGGCGGCGCGCGCCTTGGGCCTCGCACCCGGCCGCATCATGCGCCTCGTGATCCTGCCGCAGGCGCTGCGCGTGATCATCCCGCCGATGACCTCGCAATTCCTGAACCTCACGAAGAACTCCTCGCTCGCCGTCGTCATCGGCTATCCGGACCTCGTCTCGGTTGCCAACACCTCGATCAACCAGACGGGACAGGCGGTGGAGGTGATCACGCTGTTCATGGCGATCTACCTCGCCATCAGCCTCATCACCTCGCTGCTCATGAACATGTACAACCGCGCTGTCGCGCTGAAGGAGCGCTGAGATGGCCGCCCCCGCCCTTCCGAATTTCGCCGAGCGCAGCGCGGCCTTCGCGCGCGCCTGCTTCAACGGGCCCATCAACATCGCGATCAGCGCGGCCTGCATCGCGCTACTGGTCTGGCTCGTGCCGCCGCTCTTCAACTGGTTCATCTGGAACGCCACCTGGAACGGCACGGCCGCCACCTGCCGCGAGAATGGCGGCGCCTGCTGGGCCTTCATTCGCGAGAAATTCTGGTTCAGCGTCTTCGGCCTCTACCCCTATGAGGAGCGCTGGCGGCCCGGGCTGATGCTGGTGATCCTCGTCACCCTCGTCATCTCCTCCACCTTCCGCGCCTTCTGGAACAAGTGGCTGCTGGTGGCCTGGGTCGTGGCCGCACCCACCATGCTGATCCTGATGGGCGGCGGCTTCTTCGGGCTGACGCCGGTGGCGACGCGGCTCTGGGGCGGCATCACCATCACCGGCATCATCGCCGTCTATGGGCTGGCGCTGGGCTATCCGCTGGCGATCCTGCTGGCGCTCGGCCGGCGGTCGAACCTGACGCTGGTGCGCTGGTTCTCCACCATCGTCATCGAATGCGTGCGCGGCGTGCCGCTGATCAGCCTGCTCTTCATGGCGGCGATCATGCTGCCGCTGTTCCTGCCGGAGGGCATCACGCTCGATCGCCTGGCGCGCGTGCTCGTCGCCTACACCATCTTCACCGCGGCCTACATGGCCGAGGTCGTGCGCGGTGGGCTGCAGGCCATGCCGCGCGGGCAATACGAGGCGGCCGACGCGGTGGGGCTGAGCTACTGGCAGAAGATGCGGCTGGTGATCCTGCCGCAGGCGCTCTCCATCACCATCCCGTCCCAGGTGAACACCTTCATCGGCCTGTTCAAGGACACGACGCTGGTGATCGTGATCGGCGTCTTCGACTTCTTCACCACGCTGCGCTCGGCGCTGGGCGATCCGAACTGGCTGGGCTTCCCGACCGAGGCCTATGTCTTCGCCGCCGGCGTGTACTTCATCCTGTGCTTCGCGATGTCCAAGTACAGCCAGAAGCTGGAGCGGGATTTCCAGCCGGCGCAGAGGTAGGGCGGGCGGGCGCTGGCCCGCATCCCATCCGCCCGCGGCCTGCCAGCCGTGCGCGGCGGGGCGTTCATTTGCCGTAGGTCATGATTGCGCGCGACTTTAATGTGCGGTCAAATGATGCTTGGCCCGTGCTGGGACATGGGCGGAGAGATGGATGAGCGACGATCCGCCCAAGCAGCCTCCTGTTCCACCGGGACTGGGAAACCCCTGGACGGACTTGCTCCTGAAGGCGACGCCCGCCCTGGGTGGGCTGCTCACCGTGATCTGGCTCTTCAGCAAGATCGGAAAGGTGGAGACCGGCCTGGGAGGCTTGGCGAGCCTGGGTAAGTTTGGCGCGGCGGTCGCAATCGCCTTCGGCGTGGCGGCCCTGCTTCGCTATGCCGTGAAGCCGATGCTGCCAGCCGAGCCGGCGCCACCCGGCCCCTCCGCTGCCACCATGGAAGCAACGCGGGACAAGCTTGGCCCCATCGTTCTGGGCATTGGAACCGCTGCGATCGCCATCCTGGCGGTGGCGCTCATCATCGCCTTTTACCAATTGGCGGCAATTAACGCACCCAACAACCCGGTCATGGGAAAGATCGACTCGCTGCTCATGGGGGTCTTCACAGCCGTCTTGCCGGTCTTTGCCACCTGGGTCGGCACGGTCCTCGCTTTCTACTTCACCAAGGAAAGCTTCCGGCAGGCCGCGCAATCCGCGCTGGAAGCCTCGCAGGGCGCCAAGCCGCCAGTCCTCGCGATTGATCGGATGATTCCCTACGCCAATATCGGCAAGATTACCGTTGCCAATGAAGCTGAAGCTCGTGGGACCACGATGAAAGAAGTCTTCGCTAAATTCAATGATCAGACAACAATGTGCCTGATGTTTACGCAAAAACAGGTTCCTCTGTTCATTTTGCGAAACAAAACGCCACCAATGCCATCTGATTGGAACAAGGAAACATTCAAGAACGACGAACAAACGAAGGTCGCTGCGTATCTAGCGGCGAATAATAAGGCGAATGAGGCCAACGCCACGAAATTCGATTTCTTGCCACGGACCGCTACTCTGGATGCGGCACGCACAAAGATGGCCACCATGGATGGCGATGACTTGTTCATCACGGAAACCGGCGACAAAGCCGAACCGGTCCTCGGCTGGATTCCGCGCGACAAGCTAAAGTAGGCCGCGCGCCGCCGTCACCGCCGTGCTGAAGCAGGCCTGCAGCAAGTAGCCGCCGGTCGGCGCCTCCCAGTCCAGCATCTCGCCCACGGCGAAGACGCCGGGCCGCGCGCGCAGCATGAAGCCCCCGTCCAGCGCGGACCAGCGCAGCCCACCCGCCGAGGAGATCGCGCGCTCCAGCCCCTGCGTGCCGGTGAGGCGCAGCGGCAGCGCCTTCACCAGCGCGGCCGGTGTCATGCCGGCGCCGGCGCGCAGCGCCTCCTGCACCAGCCCGACGGCCACAGGCGGGAGCCCCGCCTGCTTGCGGAGCTGGTTCGACAGCGACTGCGAGCCGCCCGGCAGACCAACGCGCGCGAGGTCGGGCCGCAGGTCCAGCGTGACATCCGCGAAGCCATCCCGTGCCAGCGCCTCGCGCAGCGCCGCGCTGAAGGCGTAGATCAGCCCGCCCTCGATGCCGTCCCGCGTGACCATCGCCTCGCCGCGCTGGGTGCGGCCGCCGAAGCTCAGCGCCACCCGCTTCAGCGGCGTGCCCTGGAAGCGTTCGGCGAAATGCGGGCTCCAATCCAGGCGGAAGCCCATATTGGCGGGGCGGAAGGGCGCCACATCCGCCAGCAGCCCGGCCCAGGCGCCATCCGAGCCGAGGCGCGGCCAGGACGCACCGCCCAGCGCCAGGATGGTGGCGGCGGGCTGGAAGCGCACCTCCCCTTCAGCTGTGGCGAAGCGCAGCCCGCCCGCATCATCCCACCCCATCCAGCGATGCCCGCGGCGGAGCGTGACGCCCAGTCCCTCCAGCCGCGTGAGCCAGGCGCGCAGCAGGGGCGAGGCCTTCATGACGCGCGGGAAGACCCGGCCCGAGCTACCGGTGAAGACTGCCTGCCCCAGCCCCTCGGCCCAGGCGATGAGGGCAGCGGGCGGGAAGGCCTCGATCGCCGGGCGCAGCGCCTCGGCCGCCGCGCCGTAGCGGGTGAGCAAGACCTCGAGCGGCTCGGAATGGGTGAGGTTCAGCCCGCCCCTTCCCGCCAGGAGAAATTTCCGCGCGGGGCTCGCCATCTGGTCGAAGATCACGACCTCACGGCCGGCCGCGGCCAGCGTCTCCGCCGCCATCAGCCCGGCCGGGCCGGCGCCGATGATGGCGACGGGCGCACTCATCGGTTGGCGAGCGCGAGGATCGGGATGGTCAGCTCCTGGTCGGCCGTTCCGATGGCGAACACCGTCGAGAAGTGGTTGTGCCCGGCCATGTGCAGATAGGGCGGGCAGCGCGCGGCGAGGCACAGCGCCGCGTTCAGCCGCGCCACCTGCTCCTGGAAGGGCCGTGGCTCCAGATCGGCCGAGGCGAGGAAGAGCGGGATGGTGAGGCGCGTGAGCCCGGGGATGGCCGAACGCTGCGCCAGCTTTACGGGATCATTCCCGTAATAGGCCCCCGTGGTGGGCGAGGCCGGGTAGCTGCCCACATCATGCACGCCCGAGACCAGCACGGCTGAAGCGACTCCGGGGGATGCGGCATGCGCCGCGAGATAGTCCCCCACATGCGCGGCCCCGGCCGATTGCCCCATCAGCACGATTCGTGCGGGGTCGCCGCCATGCGCGGCGATATTCGCCCGCACCCAGGCCAGCGCCGCCCCGATATCCTCGACCACGGCGGGATAGGCGTGCTGTGGCGCGAGCCGATAGGTGATGTTCACGCCCACCAGGCCCGAGCGCGCCGCCCATTGGCCGATATTGTCGTAGTAGAAGGCGCCCGGGCGCGTCTTGTCGCCGCCCACGAAGCCGCCGCCATGGACGAAGACCAGCACCGGCCGGGAGCCGGCACCTGGCGAGAAGACATCCAGGCGATGGCGCGGATCGAGGCCGTAGCGCTGGTCGCGCAGGGGTTCCACCGCGGGCGGTGGCTGCAGCGCGGCGAGTGCGGCGGCGGTGCGCGTGACCCCTTCCGCGCCCATGGTCGGGCCGATGGCGCGGATCGCGGCCTGGGTTTCGGGCGGCAGGGCGGTGATCTGGGCAAGGGCCGGCATCGCCAGCAGCAGGGCGGGCAGGATGAAACGCAGCATGTCCGGCGTCCTCAACTCGTCGCGAAACCCCGTCCCGGCACGGAAGCGAGGAGCGATCGGGTATAGGCGTGTTCGGGGGCTTCGAACACTCGGCCGATCGGGCCGTGCTCCACCACCTCGCCATCCTTCATGACGGCCACAAGGTCACAGACCTGCACGGCGACGCGCAGGTCATGGGTGATCAGGATGATGGAGAGGCCGAGCCGCGTGCGGAGTTCCGCCAGTAGCCGCAGCACCTGCGCCTGCACCGAGACATCGAGTGCGGAGACCGGCTCATCCGCCACCAGCACCTCCGGCTCCAAGGCCAGCGCGCGGGCGATGCCGATGCGCTGGCGCTGGCCGCCCGAGAATTCATGCGGGTAGCGCTCCACGCCGGCCGGATCGAGGCCGACGAGGGCGAAGAGTTCCCGCGCGCGGGCCATGGCCTGCTCGCGCGGCATCCCATGGATCATGGGGCCCTGCGCCACCAGCTCCCCGGCGCGGCGACGGGGATTGAGCGAACCATAGGGGTCCTGGAAGACCATCTGCATGCGCTTGGCGCTGGCCCGGAGCTGCGCCTTGGACAGCGTGGCGAAGTCGGTGTTGCCGAGCCGGATCGCGCCCGCCTCGGGCTTCACGAGCCGCATGATGCAGCGCGCGAGCGTGGACTTGCCGGAACCCGACTCCCCCACGATGCCGAGCGTGCCGCCCTTCGGCAGCAGCAGCGAGACATCGCGCACCGCGCGCGTCACGCGCCGCCCACGGCCCAGGAAGCCGCCGCTGCGATAGGTCTTGCTCACATGCTCGATGCGCAGGATCGCCTCGTCCGAGATCGCGCGCGGCGGCGGGGCGGCGAGCGGCGGGACGGCCGCGATCAGCGCCTTGGTGTAGTCGTGCTGGGGGTTCTGCAGCACCTCGCGCGCGGGCCCCTGTTCCACCACCAGGCCATGCTGCATGACGGCGACGCGGTCCGCGATTTCGGCCACCACGCCGAAATCATGGGTGATGAAAAGCACGGCGGTTCCCAGGCGCTGCTGCAAATCGCGGATCAGGGAGAGGATCTGCGCCTGCGTCGTCACATCGAGCGCCGTGGTGGGCTCGTCGCAGATCAGCACGCGGGGCTTCAGCGCGAGCGCCATCGCGATCATCGCGCGCTGGCGCTGGCCGCCGGAGAGCTCATGCGGATAGACCCGCATGGCCTGGCGGGGGTCGGGGATGCGGACCTCCTCCAGCAGGGCCAGGACCTTCGCCTCGATCTCCGCCTTCCCGAGTTGGGTGTGAATGCGGAACATCTCGCCGATCTGGTCGCCGATGGGGCGCAGCGGGTTCAGCGCCGTCATCGGCTCCTGGAAGACCATGGCGATGCCGGCGCCGCGGATCCGGCGCATCTCTGCCTCATCCGCGCTGGCGAGGTCCCGCCCGTCGAACAAGATGCGCCCGGAATCGATGGCGACCCCCGGCGGCAGAAGGCGCATGATGGCGCTGGCCGTCATGGATTTGCCCGAGCCGGATTCCCCCACCACGCAGAGGATCTCGCCCGCGCGGAGTTCCAGCGTCACGTCATGCAGCGCATGCGGGCGGTCAGCGCCCTTGGGAAGGGCCACGCTCAGCGCCTCGATGGAGAGCACGGCGCTCATGTCGGGCCGCCCCTGCCCTTAAGGCGCGGGTTCAGCGCGTCATTCAACCCCTGCCCCACCAGCGAGACCGCCAGCACGGTGATGAGGATGGCCACACCCGGGATGGCGGAGACATACCACTGCGCGCGCAGCACATCCCGCCCGAGGCCGATCAGATTCCCCCAGGACGCGACGTTGGGGTCGGACAGCCGCAGGAAGGCCAGTGCCGCTTCCAGCAGGATGGCGACGGCCATCACCACGCTGGCATAGACTATGACGGGCGGCAGCGCGTTGGGCAGGATCTCGCGGAAGATGATCTGCCGGTCCCGCATGCCCAGCGTGTGGCAGGCCTCCACGAATTCGCGCGAGCGCAGCGAAAGGAATTCGGCCCGCGTCAGCCGCGCTGGCGCCGGCCAGGAGACGGCGCCGACGGCGATCACCACCGTCATCAACTCCGAACCGAAAATCGAGACGAAGAGCAGCAGCAGCAGGAAATTCGGCAGGGTCTGGAAGGCCTCGGTCACGCGCATCAGCACGTCATCCACCCAGCCGCCGTAATAGCCGGCGATTGCGCCGATCACGATGCCGATGGTGACGGCGATGGAAGTGGCGACGAGGCCGATCAGCAGGGAAATCCGCGCGCCGTGAAAGATCTGGGCTGCGATGTCGCGCCCGGAATTGTCGGTGCCGAGCCAGAAACGCGGATTGGCGCCCGGCCATTGCAGCGGGCGACCGGCGAGGCTCAGCGGGTCACGCGGGAAGAACCAGTCAGCGCTGGCCGCCATGAAGACGACGACCAGTAGCAGCACCAGACCGATCACGGCGGCGGGGCTTCGGGCATAGTTGCGCAGGAAACGCTTCATCGCCCGGCGATCCTCGGATCGAGCCGCGCATAAACCAGATCCACCAGGAAGTTCACGAAGATGACCAGCAACGCCGAGATGAAGACGATGCCGAGCAGGGTGTTCAGGTCCCGCTGCACCACCGATTCATAGGCCAGCCGGCCGAGGCCGGGGAGCGAAAACACGCTTTCCACCACGACCGAGCCGCCCAGCATGGTGCCCGCCTGGAGCCCGATGAGCGTCACCATGGGCAGCATCGCGTTGCGCAGCACATGGCGCACCACGACGCGCGTCTCATCCAGCCCCTTGGCGCGGGCGGTGCGGACGAAATCCAGCGTCAGCACCTCCAGCATCGAGGCGCGCATGATCCGCAGATAGATGGCGAGGAAGATCAGGCCGAGTGTGAGCGTCGGCAGGACGAAGTGGCGGGCGATGTCGAGCGCGCGGGCGAGCCCCGTCAGCCCCTCGCCCACGCTTTCATAGCCACCGGCCGGCAGCCATTGCAGATGCACCGCGAAGAGCACGATCGCCATCAGCCCGAACCAGAAGGAGGGTGTGGCGTAGAACAGCAGCCCGATGGTGGAGATCACCGTATCCGGCCAGGAATTGACGCGCCGCGCGGCGATCACGCCGAAGAGCAGCCCGAAGAAGAAGGCGAAGGAGAGCGAGGAGGTCATCAGCAGCAGGGTCGCGGGCAGCCGCTCGAAGATCACGGTCGCGACAGGCTTGCCGTAGATGGTGGAGAAGCCGAGGTCGAAGCGAACCAGCCGCCAGAGATATTGCGCAAGCTGCGCGGCCACGGATTGGTCGAGGCCGAGTTGCGCGCGCATCGCCGCCGCATCGCCGCCGCCGCCCATCTGCGCGATGAGCGCATCCACCGCATCGCCCGGCGCCAGTTGCAGCAGCAGGAAGACGCCGACGAGGATGATGAGCAGTGAGGGCAGCGAGGCGGCGAGACGCCGCCCCGCGAGCGAGAAAATCCTCAAGCCTCGCGGCCTTGTTGAGGCGGAAGATTCACGCCTCCGGTGTAAACACCTGCGGCGATCATACGCCTAGCTCGCCAGCCAGAGGTCATGCCAGGACGAAGACCCCCAGCGCGGCGTATTGGAATGGTTGCGCAGGCGCCGATTGATGCAGGAGAGGAAGATCTGCTCGATCGGCATCCACAGCATCAGCTCGCCATTCGCGCGGCGCACGAAATCCGCGTAGCGCGCCTTGCGGCGGGCGGGGTCCAACTCGGTCGCGGCGCCATCAATGATGGTGTCCAGTTCGGCATCGGTGACGCCCCACTGGTTGGTCCACGGGGCCCCACGCGGCGAGCCGGAGCGATACCAGACCGTGGTCGAGACCGCGGGGTCATTGCGGTATTGATGCCAGCCGGTGGCGAGGTCGAAATTCCAGTCATTATAGACCGTGCGCAGGAAGCCCGCGGCGTCGAGGCGCACGATTTCCACGCGGATGCCCACCTCCTGCAGGCTCTGCTGGATGAAGGTGGTGAAGAGCGCGATGTCCTCGCCCCAGGGGGCGGGGTTCAGGCGCAGCGTGAAGCGCACGCCGCCCGCGCCGCGCCGGTGGCCGGCCTCGTCCAGCAGGCGGTTCGCGGCCGCACGGTCGAAGCCATATTGCGGCATGCCGGTCGGGTAGAAATCCGTCGAGACCGAGGGGATGGGACCGGTGCCGAGCTTGGCGAAGGTCGGGCTCAGGAAGTTCTCGATGAAGAAGGGAATGTTCAGCGCGTGCGCGATGGCCCGGCGCACGCGGATATCCGCCAGCAGCGGGTTGCGGAAGTTGAACTCCAGCGTGTTGGTGCGCGGATTGCCCTCGTTGCCGCGCGTCGTCACCTCGAAGCGCGGATCGCGGCCGAGGCGCGCGAGATCGGCGAGGGCGAGCGAGGAGAAGGGGCTGTAGAGCACCTGCCCCGCCTCCATCTGCGCCGCCGCGGCCGAGCGGTCGGTGATGACGCGCCAGACCACGCGGTCCAGATAGGGCTGGTTCTCGCGCCAGTAATTCGGGTTGCGCTCGGCGATGATGAACTGGCCGCGCTCATACTGCACGAAGCGGAAGGGGCCGGTGCCGATCGGCGCGGTGTTGGCCGGATTCTGCCGGATATCCGTGCCTTCGTAGATGTGCTTGGGCGAGATGTAGCCGAGGTCCGGCAGGGCGCGCAGCAGCAGGTTGAGCGGCATGGGCTGGGAATACTTGAACACCGCCGTATGCGCGTCCGGCGTCTCGACCGCGTCGAGGAAGAGCTGCAGCGCCGTGCCGTAGTTCAGGATCTTCTTCCACATCTCCATGGCGGTGAACTGCACATCCGCCGCGGTGAAGGGCCGCCCGTCATGCCAGGTGACACCCTGGCGCAGGCGGAAGGTGATGGTCTTGCCATCGGGCGAGGATTCCCAGGAGGTCGCGAGGCAGGGCGCCGGCCGGCCCTGCCCGTCGAGGTCCACCAGCGGCTCCTGGATCTTGCCGCCGACGATATAGACGCCGGTGGAGGCCTGGAGGCTCGGGTTCAGGATGCGCTGCTCGGTGGCGAAATGCACCGTCATCTGCCCGCCGCGGCGCGGCGTCTCCTGCGCGAGGGCGGCCTCGGGGAGGTTCACGCTGGCGGCAATGGCGGCCGAGGTGAGCATCGCGGCGCGGCGGGAGAGATCCATGCGCATCTTCCTCATTTGGGTGCATCGCAGCATGGGCGCGCGGCGGGGCGGGCGTCAATCATCAGCGCAGCGGCGGGCATCAGCGCAGCGTTGGGCATCAGCGCAGCGGTCGGCATCAGCGCAGCGTTGGGCCCCTTTCGCTTGGCGCAAGGCCGGGCTTCGTGGGAGGTTCAGCCGCATGATCCGCATCTTCCTCGCCGCACTCCTCGTCCTCCCGCTGCTGGCCCTGCCCGCCCGGGCGCAGGTGGCGGATGGCTTCTACGTCGCCCCCTCGCCCCTGCCGGACAGTCCGGGCTGGGTGCTGCGGCACCGGCCGCTCACCGGCACCATGGCGCTGCCGGGGGCCGGGCGGAACACGCTGCTGCTCTATCGCTCGACCGATCCGTCCGGGCGGCCCATCGCCGTCTCGGGCAGCGTCAGCGTGCCGCCGGGCACGCCCCCCGCCGGCGGGTGGCCGGTCATCACCTGGACGCACGGCACCACCGGCATCGCGCCCGTCTGCGCGCCCTCGCTCGATACCGTGGAAGGGCCGGAGCATGACTATGTCAGCCGGATCGCGGTGCTGCTGGACGGCTTCGTGCGCGCCGGCTTCGCCATCGTGGCGACCGACTACCAGGGCCTGGGGTCGGGCGACTTTCACCCATTCCTGCAAGGCATGCCCAATGCGCGCAACGCGCTCGACATGATCCGCGCGGCGCGGGAGCTGGAGCCCACGCTCGGCGCCCGCTTCGGCGTGATGGGGCACTCCCAGGGCGGGCATGCGGCGCTGTTTACGGCGGCCGAGGCGCCCCGCCATGCGCCGGAATTGCAGCTGGTGGGCAGCATCGCGATGGCGCCCGGCTCGCAGATCGCGGCCAGGCTTTCCACCGTCATGGCCTCGCCCCGGGCCGAGCTGGCGCTGCCTTATGTGCTCTACGTGCTGCAATCCTACGCCACGACCTTTCCGGCGGTGGACCTCACGCGCATCCTGACGCCGCAGGCGATCGCGCGGCTGCCGGAGTTGCACGTGCGGTGCATGACGCATGCGCTGACGGCGACGTCCTGGGCGACGGCGATCGCGCGCGCGCAGTTCCGGACGGATGCGGCCCTCGGCCCCTTCCTTGCGGTCGCGGCGCGCAATGAGCCGGGCGGGCTTTCCATCGGCAGCCCGGTGCTGGTGATGCAGGGGGCGGGCGATGTGACGGTGCGGCCGCAGGACACGGATGCAACGGTGCGGCGGCTTTGCGCCGCGGGGACGCCGCTGGCCTACAGCACCTTCCCCGGCGTGGACCATGACGGCGTGATGGTCTCGGGCGCCGCCGCCGCGCTGGACTGGATGCGGGCACGCTTTGCCGGGCAGCCGGCAGAGGGAAATTGCGCGGCGCTGCCCGTGGCCGCGACGGGCGGCTAGACGGCCAGAAAGCGCAGCAGCACGCCGGTCGCGCGGCTGGCCGGCACACCGACCGCGCCGGCCGTCGAAACACCCAAGGCCCGCGCGGCGCCGGCATAATCTCTCGTGCCGAGCACCAGGGCCGCCGCCCCCTCCTCCGGCAAGCCATCCAGCGAAATGCCGGGATGGCGCGCGGCGAGGATGGCACGGTCAAGGAAGACGAGGTCGGCGCGGTTCGGACCGGTGGGCAAGACCCAGGCGCCGTCTGCATCCTGTCGCGGGGATTGGATGAGCAGGGCGCCCATTTCGGCCGCGGCCGCGCGCGGATCGCCCGTCAGCATTTCCAGGCGGAGGATGCGGCTCGCGCCATTCGCATGCTGTTGCAGCGAGGGCACCCAGACATTCTCACGCGTCAAATGTTGGCAGGCGAAGATGCGCAGGCCACCGGGGCGCAGGCCGACGGGCCAGCGCATCACGTTGAAACGCGCCTCCGCCATGCGGCCATCGGGCAGTTCGACCGGCCGGCCGAAGGCGATGGGGCCGATGGCGGCGATGCCCTGCGCCTGCAACTCCGCCACGCCGGCTGCGGCGTCGAGCGCGGTGAAGGCCGCGCGCTCGATCCCTTCCTGCTCGGCCAGCCATTCGCGCATGGCGGCGTTGTGCTCGGTCGGCGCCAGCACGCCGAGGAGCTCCATGTAATCCTCGGCGAACATGATCGTGTAGTTGGCCGAGCCCATATGCGGGCTGTGCGTGCCGCGCGGCGAGACGGTGAAGCCGAGCGCCCGCCAGGCGGCGGCCGCCGTATCCAGGTCTCGCACCGAGACGACGACGTGATCCAGCCCGATGATGTGTTGCAGCGCCATGGGAACCTCCGATGTTGCCGGGAGCTTACCCACATCCATGCTTCTGCGATAACAGGCCCCATGCCGATCAGCCCCGCCTTCCGCCCTGCCCGCTCTCATGCCGATCTCGGGGGCGAATTCTTCGATGTGGTGGCGGCCGCGCGCTTCCCCACCCACATCATCCGCCACCGAGACCAGCGCCAGGCCACGCGGCTCGGCCTGGACGGGCTGACGGATGAAGAATGGATCGCGCATTTCGGGCGGTTCGAGCCGCTGCCGGGCAGCTTCGAGGCGCCGCTCGCGCTGCGCTATCACGGGCACCAGTTCCGTCACTACAACCCCGATCTCGGCGATGGGCGCGGCTTCCTCTTCGCACAGATGCACGACCTGGAAGACGGCCGCCTGCTCGATTTCGGAACCAAGGGCAGCGGCCAGACACCCTGGTCCCGCACCGCCGATGGGCGGCTCACGCTCAAGGGCGGCGTGCGGGAGGTGCTCGCGACCTCGCTGCTGGAGGCGCTCGGCGTCAACACCTCCAAGAGCTTCTCGCTGATCGAAACCGGCGAGGATCTGCAACGCAATGACGAACCCTCACCCACGCGATCCTCAGTGCTGGTGCGCCTCAGCCATTCGCATATCCGCATCGGCACCTTCCAGCGCTTCGCCTATCTGGGAGATGCGGCCTCGATCAGCGCGCTGGTCGCGCATGCGGTGCAACATTACCTGCCCGAAGCCGCGGCCACGGCCGAACCTGAGCGCGCGGCGCGCTTCTTCGCCGAGGTCTGCCGCCGCGTGGCGCGGATGGGCGCGCAATGGATGGCGGCGGGCTTCGTGCATGGCGTGCTGAACACCGACAACATCAACATCACCGGCGAGAGCTTCGACTACGGCCCCTGGCGCTTCCTGCCCACCTATGATCCGAAATTCACCGCCGCCTATTTCGATTATGGCGGCCTCTACGCCTTCGGCCGCCAGCCGGAGACGCTGCTTTGGAACCTCGCTCGCCTGGGCGGCTGCCTGCTGCCCTTGGCGGGCGAGACGGACCTCAAGGCCAGGCTGGAGGAATCGCTGCATGGCTTCGGCGCGCTGGTGCAGGCGGAATTCGCGCGCGCGGTGCTCTGGCGCCTCGGCCTGAAGCCCGTCGAGCCGGAGCGGGACGCGGCGCTCTCCGGCCTGTTCTTCACGGCCCTGCTGGAGAGCGAGGCGCCCTTCGAACGCGCCTTCTTCGACTGGCGCGGCGGGCGGGTGCGCGACTATCCGCACGCCGCCTGGGGCCCGGCGCGCGCGGCGCTCGCCGGCTACGAGCGCGCCGCCGCCGCCCATCCGTATTTCGAGGGCGCGGGGCCGGCCACGCTGCTCATCGAGGAGGTGGAGGCTCTCTGGGCGCCCATCGCGGAAAGCGACGACTGGGGCGCCTTCCATGCGAAGCTGGCGGCAATCGAGCAGGCGCGGCTCGCCCATCTCGGGTGATGCGAAGTGCGGGCTACTCCGGCGTCGCGCCCGAGATCCGCACCATCTCGGCCCAGCGCGGCGTCTCGCGCGCCAGGCGCTCCGCCGCCTGCTCGGGCGTCGAGCCGGTGAGGCGCGTGCCGATGGTCAGCGCGCGCTGCTGCAAGGCCGGGTCCGCGAAGGCGGTGCGGATTTCCTGGCTAAGGCGGTCCACCACCGCGCGGGGCGTGCCGGTCGGCGCGGCCCAGAGATGCCAAGGGCTCACATTGAAATTGTCGAGCCCCGCCTCCGCCATGGTCGGCACATTGGGCAGCGTGGGCCAGCGCTCGGGCGTGGTGACGGCCAGCGCGCGGATGCGGCCCTCGGTGATGACGGGCACGTAGCTGGCGAGGTTGTCCACCGCCACCTGGATATCCCCCGAGAGCATGGCCGGGATGGTTTGCGCAGCACCCCGGAAGGCCACATGCGTGCCCTGGATGCCGCCACGGTTCAGCAGATAGGCGCCCGAGAGATGGATCGTCGTCCCCACGCCGGAGGAGCCGTAGCTGATCCCCTGCGGCCGCTCCCGCGCCCAGGCCAGGAATTCGGCGATGCTGCGCGCGGGGACGTATTGCGCGGGCACCACCGCCACATTGGGCAGGTCCCACATGGCGCTGATCCACTGGAAATCCTTGGCGGGATCGAAAGGCAGCCGCGTGAACAGCATCGGGTTGATCACGACATTGTGCATGCTGACCGTGCCGATGGTGTAGCCATCGGGCGTGGCGCGCGCGAGCGCCTCGGTGCCGATATTGCCCGAGGCGCCGCTGCGGGTTTCCACCACGAAGCTCTGACCCAGGCGCTGCGTCATCACCTCGCAGGTCAGGCGCGTCATCACATCGAGCGAGCCGCCGGGCGGGAAGGCCACGATGACGCGCACGGGGCGGTTGGGCCAGGCGCCCTGCCCGAGGGCGGGTGTCGCAAGCAGGGTGCTGGCAGCCAGGAGGCCGCGGCGCTGGATCATCGTTTCATCTCCCGTTTCGCGGGAGGCTAACAGAGGGCCAGCGCCGGCCGCACCCAAAACTTTCCGAGAGGATGATTCACGGCTTCGGCGAAGTGCCTCAGCCGATCATGCTCTACTGCGGCTGGATGCCCGCCGCGCGGATCACCGTCGCCCAGCGCTCCACCTCGCTGCGGACCAGGGCCTGCAGGGCCTCGGGGCTGCGCTGGTCGGGGCGGGCGGGGATGGAGCCCAGCTCCTCGATGCGGCGGATGATGGCGGGGTCCTCCAGCGCCACGCGCAGCGCCTGGTTCAGCCGCGCGACGACGGCGGGCGGCGTGCCGCGCGGCGCGAAGATCGCATTCCACCCCTGAAAGACATATTCCGGCACGCCCGCCTCGACCGCGGAGGGCACGTTGGGCGCATTGGGATTGCGCGTGGTGGCGGCGACCGCCAGGGCCCGCATGGTGCCGGAGGCGATCTGCGGCACCGCGGCGGGTGCCAGGAGGCAGGCGCTGTCCACCTGCTGGGCGACGATGTCGTTCAGCGCCGGGCCCTCGCCGCGGTACGGGATCTCGTTCATCCGCACGCCCGTGACGTGGGAGAAGAGCGCGCAGCCCAGATGGTTGGTGCTGCCCACGCCGGCATTGGCGTTGGAGACGCGGCCCGGATTCTCACGCGCCAGCGCCAGGAATTCCTGCATGGTCCGCGCGGGGAGCCCATTGCGCACCACGAAGAACATGGGCGTGCCGGCGATCAGGCCGATCGGCTGCAACTCGCGGGGGTCATAGCCCGGGTTGCGGTAGATGGAGGCCGAGGCCGAATGGCTGCCGAGGCTGCCGACCGTGAGCGTATAGCCATCGGGCGCCGCATTGGCGCCGCGCGTGCCGCCGATGGTGCCGCCCGCGCCCGTGACGTTCTCGACCACGACCGACTGGCCCAGCGTGCGCGTCATGCTCTGCGCGATGATGCGCGCCAGCACGTCCGTTGCGCCGCCGGGGGCGAAGACGACGATCATGTTGACGGTGCGTGTGGGGAATTCCTGAGCCTGGGCCTGGGGCGCCAGGCCCAGCCAAAGCGCCGCCGCGGCGGCAAGGACGCGCTGCATCATCCGGTCTTCTCCCTATGCGTGGGGCGTCTTTGGCCCCGCTTGTCTGGACGTGGACACCATGTTGCGGGCAGGCGCGGCCCGCGTCCACCCGTTTCGCTCATCGAAACTCTTTTCGCCTGGCGCGGTCAAGCGTATCATTCGGGCGCCAGCGTTCCGCTGACCGAAAGGACGCCATGACCACCACCGCGAAGGACCCCTATCACCTCGCCTCGCTCCACCGGGGGCTGGAGGTGATCGGCTGCTTCGCGCGCCGCCCGTCCTGGAGCCTCGCCGAACTCGCGGTCGAGCTCGGCCAGAACAAGGCGACGCTGTTTCGCGTGCTGCACACGCTGGAGGGGGCGGGCTTCCTCGCGAAGGACGCGACCGGCCGCCACGTGCCCGGCCTCGCCCTTCATGCGCTCGGCAATGCCGCCGTCCGGCAGGAGCAGCTGCGCTGGCAATCCCTGCCGCCCATCCAGGCGCTGGCCGAGGAGACGGGCGAGACCGTCCATGTCGGCATCCTGCATGAGGGCGAGGTCGTCACCGTGCAGGTGGTGGAGGGCACGCATGCGGTGCGGATGCATTCGCGCGTGGGCAAGCGCAGCCCTGCCCATGCCAGCGCGCTCGGCAAGCTGCTCATGGCCTATCTGCCCGATGCCGAGGTGGAGGCCATCATCGCCCGCCACGGCCTGCCCGCCTTCACACCGGCCACGATCACCACGCCCGAGGCGCTGCGCGACGCCCTGCACCGGATCCGCCATCAGGGCTGGGCGCCGGATGAGGAGGAGATCGAGCCCGGGCTGCGCTGCCTGGCCGCCCCCATCACCGACCAGAGCGGCCGGCCCAGTGCGGCGCTCGGCATCTCCGCCCCCGCCAGCCGGATGGATGCCGCGCGGCGTGCCGCCGTGCTGCCGCGCGTGAGGGCCGCCGCACTCCAGGTCTCGCGCATGCTGGGCAGCCCGACCGCGGCCGCCGCCTGACTTCAACGACAAGCCACACGGGAGAGAACATCATGGACAGCCACAGCCGCGCCACGCTGATGAACGGCGCCGACATCATCGTCGATCACCTGACGAAGCAGGGCGTGCCCTACCTGTTCGGGCTCTGCGGCCATGGCATCACGGGCTTCATGGATGCGGCCTTCAAGGCGCAGAACCGCATCAAGACCATCTCGACCCATCACGAGCAGACGGCCGGCCACATGGCGGACGCCTATTACAAGGTGAAGGGCGAGCCGGTGGCGACCTTCACCTCCTGCGGGCCGGGCTCGGCCAATCTGGTGGTGGCGCTGGCCGCCGCCATGATGGACAGCTCGGCCTTCCTCGCCATCACGGGCAACGTGCCCACGGGCCAGTTCAACCGTGGCCCGTTCCAGGAGACGGGCCGCCATTTCCAGGGCGATTTCCCGAGCGTCATCCGCCCCTACGTCAAGCGCAGCTACCAGCCCACGCGCGCCGATATGGTGCAGCTTGCGGTCACGCAGGCGTGGGACCAGTTGACGGCCGGCCGCCCCGGCCCGGTGAATCTCGACGTGCCGCTGAACGTGTTTGTCGAGGAGGCGTCGGTCATCCCCTCCTCCACCGTGAAGGCGGTGATCAATGGGGCGCCGGGCAATCCGAAGGCGCTCTCGGCGGCGCTCGACCTGCTGCTGAAGGCGGCGCAGCCCGTCATCATCGCGGGCCAGGGCGTGATCCTGGGCCAGGCCTGCGATGCGCTGCTGGCCTTCGCCGAGCGCACGGGCATTCCCGTCGTCACCAGCCCCAATGGCAAGGGCGCCATCCCGGACCGGCATCGCCTCGCCTTCGGCGCGATTGGCCGCAACGGCGCCTATGCGGCCAATGACGCGACGCGCAATGCGGATGTGATCCTGGCCCTCGGCTTCTCCTTCGATGACCGCGCGACGAGCGCTTGGCTCGATGGCTATACGCTGTCCGTGCCGCCTTCGAAGCTCATCCAGATCGACATTGACCCGACGGAGATCGGCCGCAACTACCCGACGGAATACGGCATCCTCGGCGATGCGAAGGCGAGCCTGGAGCTGATGCTGGAAATGGCGGAAGCCCGCACCGGTGGCCCGCGCGAAGGTGGCGCCTGGTTCGATCGCCTCTCCCGCGGGCGGGATGTCTGGCGCGAATACCAGTCGGGGCTGGCGCAGTCGGACCAGATGCCGCTGCGCCCCGAGCGGTTGATGGCCGCCCTCTCCCGCGCCGTGCCGGAGAATGCGGTGGTGGCGAGTGACGTGGGCGTGCACCACAACTGGATCATCCAGCTGATGGACACGCTGCGCCCGCGCCACCTGATCCACAGCTGGGGCTTTGCCGCGATGGGCTTTGCCACCAGCGGCATCCTCGGCGCCAAGCTCGCCGCGCCCGATCGGCCCTGTGTCGCGGTGGTGGGCGATGGCTCCTTCCTGATGACGCCGCACGCACTGGCGACGGCGGTGGAATACGGCATCCCCGTCGTCTGGGTCGTGTGGAACAACTCGGGCTTCTGCTCGATCCGCGACATCCAGCACGGCATGTTCGGCGGGCGTGAGCTCGCCACCGCCTTCGAGATCCAGCGCACCGGCGAGAGCTACAGCCCCGATTTCGCGATGATGGCGAAGAGCATGGGTGTCGCCTCCCACCGCGTGACCCATGCGGGTGAGTTGGAGGACGCCATCGCCATGGCGGTGAAGGCCAACGTGCCCTACCTCGTGGAAGTGCCGGTGGACCGCGACATCCGCCCGATCGGCACGGGCAGCTGGGATCTGCCGCCGCTGCCCAATCCGGAGCCGAATTTCCTGAAGGCGCTGGCGGCGCGGGGCATCACCTTCTGATGAGGGGCGCGAGGGGCCTCAGCCCCTCGCGCGCCAGCCCGCCCGGCGCGTCATCACGCGCACGACGCCGATCTGGATGATCTTCACGCTCGCCGTGATGGCGAGGATCACACAGGCCATGGCGGCGGCGGCGGCGACCTGCCCGGCCTCATCCATCTGCACCACGGCGACGGAGGCGGGCTTGCTGCCGGGACCGTAGAGGAAGACGACGGCCGAGACCGTCGTCATCGCATTCACGAAGAGATAGACCGCGATTTCCAGGATGGCCGGCAGGCTGATCGGCACGGTGACGCGGCCGAAGGTCACCCAGCGCGGCACCCGCATGCTCGCACCCACCGCCTCGAACTCCGGATCGAGCTGGCGGATGGCGGTGACGGCGGTGAGGTGCGCCACGGTGTAGAAATGCACCACGCAGTTCAGCACGAGGATGGCGAGCGTGCCGTAGAGGAAACCCAGCGGATTGGCCGGGTGGTTGAAGAACAGGATATAGGCGAGGCCCAGCACCAGGCCCGGGACGGCGAGCGGCGCGATGGCCGCGATGCGCACGAAGCCCGAGACGGCGCCGCCCGCCGCCCCACGCTCCAGCAGATAGGCCGTGATGAAGACGACGGGCGTGCCGAAGAGTGCGGCCAGCGCCGCCATGGAAAGCGAGGTCCAGAGCGAGCCCCAGCCCTCGGAATCGAAGCGGTTGAAGTCGTAATTCGCCCAGGTCAGCGTCATGTTGTAGGGCCAGAAGCGGATCAGCGAGCCCCAGAAGGCCATCGCAACGATCCCCACAAGCACAGCCGCGACCAGCAGGCAGAGCAGGAACAGCGGCGCGTCGCGCGCCATTCGCGGCTTCGCCACATAGAGCACCGCGCGGCCCGAGATGGCGCCCGATTGCCGCCGCTGCGCCCAACGCTCGGCAAAAAAGGAAAGCACGGCCGGCAGCAGCAGCACGATGGCAACGACCGCACCCATGGAGAAATTCTGCTGGCCGATGACCTGCTTGTACACATCGGTGGCGAGCACCGGGAATTGCCCGCCGATCACCTTGGGGATGCCGAAATCCGTCACCACCAGGGTGAAGACGACGACGATGGCCGAGACGAGCCCGTATCGGGCCGCGGGCAGCGTCACATCGCGGAAGATGCGCGCACGGCTCGCCTTCAGCGCCTCCGCCGCCTCGAAGAGACGCGCATCGGCCATGCCGAGGGCGACCGAGAGGATGATGGCCGCATGGGGGAAGGTGTAGATCACCTGCGCCATGACGATGCCCGGCGCACCATAGATGCTGGAGCCCTCGGGCATCAGGACACGCAGCAGGCCCTGGTTGCCGAAGAGGTAGATCAGGGAGAGTGCCGGCAGCAGCGAGGGCGCCAGGATCGGGATCAGCATCACCGCACGGAAGACCGGACGCCCGGGCATGCGCGAGCGGGTGAGGCCATAGGCGAAGACGAAGGCGAGCGGCACCACGATCACCGTGGTCAGCGCCGCCGTCCAGACGCTGTTCCAGGCCGAGACCAGCAGCGTGGGCGTGCCGACATAGGCGCGGAAATGCGTGAGGCCGACAAAGGCATCATCCGCGCCCAGGAAGGCGCGCGTGAAGAGGGACGCCAGCGGAAACGCCAGGCCGATGGCGAGCAGGAGGGCAGCGAACCCGAGGCTCGCGCGCAGGAGGCGGGCCTCGCTCAAGCGTCAGCCATCTTGCGCGAAGAGCATCAGCTTCTCGGCCGGCAGGGCGAGCGGGATGGCATCGCCCAGCGTCAGCCCGTTCAGCTCGCGGGGCGCGATTTCGGCCTGGAGGTTCAGGCCCGCCGCGCGCAGCTCCAGCCGGCAGACGGAGCCGAGATATTCGATGCCGGTCACCGAGCCGGCCAAAGGCCCCTCGCCCCCCAGCACCACATCCTCGGGCCGGATGAAGGCCCTCACCGCGCCGCCCTCGGGGTGGCCATGCGCGGCATGGGCGGGCAGATGCGTGCCGTCGGGCAGGCGCAAACCGTCGCCGACGATTACCGCCTCGAAGCTGGCACTTCGGCCGACGAAGCTGGCGACGAAGGGGTTGGCGGGCGTCGCATAGACCTCCTGCGGGGTGCCGATCTGCATGACGCGGCCGCGATCCATGACGGCGACCCGATCGGCCAGGCTCAGCGCTTCCTCCTGATCATGGGTGACCATGATGGTGGTGACGCCGAGGCGGCGCTGCAGGGCCCGCAGCTCCTGCCGCAAATGCAGCCGCACGATGGCATCGAGCGCCGAGAGCGGCTCATCCAGCAGCAGCAGGCCGGGCTCGTTCGCCAGTGCGCGCGCGAGTGCCACGCGCTGCTGCTGCCCGCCCGAGATCTGCGCGGGGTAGCGCCGCGCCTGGGGGGTGAGGCCCACCAGATCCAGCAATTCGGCCACGCGCTGGGCGGCACGCTCGCGCGGCCAGGCGGGCCCGCGCAGCCCGTAGCCGACATTGGCGGCGACGGTCATGTTCGGGAAGAGCGCGTAGGATTGGAAGACGATGCCGAAATCGCGCTCGGCCGGCGGCAGGTGGGTGATCTCCCGCCCCGCCTGGAAGATCTTCCCCCGGCTCGGCGTGTCCAGCCCCGCGATGCTGCGCAGCAAGGTGGTCTTGCCGCAGCCGGAGGGACCGAGGAGGCACAGGAACTCGCCCTGCGCCGCCTCGAGCCGGATATCCTGCATGGCGGTGAAGCGGCCGAAGTCGCGGCCGAGCCCTTCCACGCGGAGGAAGGGCTCAACAAGCTGCAACATCCGCGCTCAGTTCCTGGGCGCGGACTTGTTGTCGAAGCGGCGGTTCCACTCGGCGAGGATGCGCTCGCGGGCGGCACCCATCTCGCGGAAGTTCACATTCACCAGGCGCTGCTCGAAATCGGCCGGGTAACCCTGCACGCTGGCGGTCACGCCGGGCAGCGCCAGCAGAGCATAGAAGCGACCATAGACCTGCATCGCCTCGCGGCTCACCGCGAAATCGGCGAGGCGCTTGGCGGCATCGAGGTTGCGCGTGCCGCGCATGATGGCCGTCGCCTCCAGGTCGAAGCCCACGCCGTCCGTCGGCACGATGATCTCGATGGGGGCACCCTGGTTGCGGAGCGTCACGGCACGCATGTCGAGCGAGATGCCCATGCCATATTCGCCGCGCGCGGCGTTGTTGCAGGGCGCCGAACCCGAGTGGGTGTAGACCTGGATGTTCTCGTGCAGGCTGTTCATGAACTGCCAGGCGCGCTCCTCGCCCATGCTGTTGATCCAGCCCGCAATGGTGAGGAAACCGGTGCCCGAGGAGGACGGGTTGGGCATGGCGATCTGCCCGCGCAGCGCGGGGTTCAGCAGGTCGGTCCAGGTGGTCGGGCGCGGCAGGTTCCGCTGCCGGGCGATGGCCGTGTTGTAGCAGACCGTCGCGACGAAGGCGTCCATCCCGGTCCAGGTCATCGGGCTGCGGTCGCTGCGCATGTTGGGGCGCAGAGCGTCGGCACCGCGCGGCGTATAGGGCTCGAGCATGTCGAGCGCCTCCATCTGCAGCAGCGAGAAGGCGGAGAGGCCCCAGACCACGTCGGCGCGGGGATTGGCGCGCTCGGCCAGCAGGCGGGCGGTGATGACGCCCGTGCTGTCCCGCACCCAGGCGATCTCGATGTCGCGCACGGCGGCCTCGGCCGCGGCCTTGAAGGGGGCGAGCTGCTCATTCTCGAGCGCGGTGTAGACGGTGAGCCGCGTGCGCTGCTGCGCCTCGGCCGGAAGGGAGACGCTGCCGAGGAGGAGGGCGGCGACGGTGGCGATGATGCGGCGATGCATGCGGGGGGTGCTCCAGGACGAGGCTGCGAGTTGAGACTAGCGGAGGATGTTTGGATGACGGAGCGCTTTATGCCGCCCCGGGCGCCAAAGCACGGCCCGGCAGGGCGAGGGTGACCAACCAACAGGCACCCAGCATCAGGGCGGAGCCGATCAGACAGGCAGAAATGCCGCCCCAGCCATAAAGCAGGCCCGAGAGCAGCGTGCCGCCGAAGCGGCCCAGCGCATTGGCGGCGTAGTAGAAGCCCACATCCTCGGCCGCCTTCTCGCTCCCGGCATAGGCCAGCACGAGGTAGGAATGGAGCGAGGAATTCACCGCAAAGGCGACACCGAAGAGGCAGAGCCCGGCCGGCACCAGCAGGTCCGGCCGCGGCGCGCCGCCGGCCAACAGCAGCGCGAGCCCGGCGGGGATGAGCGCCAGTGCCAGCGACCAGGCGCGCGCCGCCGGCACCTCGGCGGAAAGGCCATCCGCGCTGCGGCGCACGAGCGCCGGCGTCGCCGCCTGGATGATGCCGTAGCCGATGGTCCAGACGGCGAGGAACCCGCCCACCATCGCGAAGCTCCAGCCCGCCGCGTAGAGGAACACCGGCAGGCCGACGACGAACCAGACATCGCGCGCGCCGAAGAGGAAGACCCGCGCGGCGGCCAGGAGGTTCACGCCCCGATTGCGCGCGAAGAATTCGCGCGCGGATTTGGAGGCGCGCGCCTTGCCCATCAGCGGCGGCAGGGCAAGCACCACGCCCAGCAGCACAAGGCCAAGCAGCGCCGCCATCAGCCAAAGTGCGCCCCGGAAGCCCAACACCTCCAGCAGCAGGCCGCCCAGGAAGAAGCCCAGGCCCTTCATCGCGTTCTTGCTGCCGGTGAAGAAGGCGACCCATTTGAACAGCGTGCCGCTGGCATCGGGCGCGGTCAGCTTGATGGCGGATTTGCTGGCGGTCTTCGTCAGATCCTTCGCCACACCGCAGAGCCCCTGCGCCAGCACGACCCAGGCGACCGAGAGCGCCACCCCCCAATCGGGCGAGACGGCGGAGAGCAGCAGGAAGCCCAGGATCTGCGTGGTGAGGCCGACCGCCAGCATGCGCGCGATGCCGAAGCGCGTGGCCAGCCAACCGCCGACCAGGTTCGCGGCAATGCCCGCCGCCTCATAAAGCAGGAAGAGGAAGGCCAGCGTGAAGGGCGAGAAGCCCAGGCGGAAGAAGTGCAGCAGCACCAGCATGCGCAGCGCGCCATCGGTCAGCGTGAAGCCCCAATAGGCGGCGGTGACGATGCCGTAATTCCTCACAGGCCCACGCGCTCCATATGGCAGGCGAGGTCCACCATGCGGCAGGCGTAGCCCATCTCATTGTCGTACCAGGCGTAGACCTTGAGCAGCGTGCCGTCGGTCACCAAGGTGGAGGGCGCGTCCACGATGGAGCTCCGGGTGTCCCGCGCATAATCGGCCGAGACGAGGGGACGCGGCTCGAACCCCAGGATGCCGGCAAGCGGCCCCTTCGCGGCCGCGGCGAAGAGGGCGTTCACCTCCGCAGCCGTCGTCTCGCGCCGCATTTCGAAGACGCAATCGGTGAGGGAGGCGTTCAGCACCGGGGCGCGCACCGCATGGCCGTCCAGCTTGCCCTTCAGCTCCGGATAGATCAGCGCGATGGCCGTCGCACTGCCGGTGGTGGTGGGCTGCAGCGAGAGCATGGCCGAGCGCGCGCGGCGCAGATCCTTGTGCGGCGCATCCACCACGACATTGGTGTTGGTCGGGTCATGGATGGTGGTGATCTGGCCATGGCGGATGCCGATCGCCTCGTGCACCACCTTCACCACCGGGGCCAGGCAATTGGTGGTGCAGGAGGCGGCGGTGACGATGGGATGGCGCGCGGGGTCGTAGCGATGCTCGTTCACGCCGACCACGATGTTGAGCACGCTGTCGAACTTCACGGGGGCGGCGACGATGACGCGCTTGGCACCCCGGTCGAGATGGCCTTGCAGCGCCTCGGGCGTCAGGAACTTGCCGGTGCATTCCAGCACCAGATCCACGCCGAGATCGCCCCAGCGGATGTCGCCCGGCCGCGCGTGTTCGGAAAAGCCCAGGCGACGTTTGCCGATATGGATGGTGTCGCCCCCCTCGGCCGCGATGGGCGCGCGCCAGCGGCCCTGCACGCTGTCGAATTCCAGCAGATGCGCAATGGCCGCCGCACCACCCTTGATCTCGTTCAGATGCACGACGTCGAGGCGATGCCCCGCGCGCGGATCCTCGGGCTGGCGCTCGGCCGCACCCAGGGCCGCGCGCAGCGCGAGCCGCCCGATGCGGCCCATGCCGTTGATGCCGACCCTCATGCGCGCTGCACCGGGCGCGGATGCGCGAGTTCGTCGAGCCGCGCCTTCAGCGCCATGCGGTCCAGCGTGGTGACGGGCAGGCTCGCGAAGATCTCGATGCGGCGCTGCAAGCCGCCATACAGCTCGTTCAGCAGCGCCGCGCGCTCGGCCGCATTGCCGATGAATTTCGCCGGGTCCGGCAGGGGCCAGGCGGCGGTGGTCACCGTGCCGCCGAAATCCGGGCAGGCCTGGCCCGAGAGGATGTCGCAGAGCGTGATGACGAAGTCCATCCGCGGCGCATCCGGGCCTGCGAACTCATCCCAGGATTTGCTGCGCAGGGCCGAGACGTCATGGCCGAGCGCGCTGAGCTGGGCGATCACCTCGGGCAAGGGGCCGTCGGGCCGGGGGGCAGAGCCGGCGGAGAAGGCGCGGAACCGCCCCTCCCCCAGCTTGGCCAGCACCGCCTCGGCGATGATGGAGCGCGCCGAATTATGGGTGCAGAGAAACAGGACGTTGAAGAGAGGCATGCTCCGCTCCGTCGCGTGGGTGGGAAGAAGGCGAGCGATGTCGCCGCAGCGGTCAGGCTGGCCGGCGCAGCAGCCCTGGGCCAGGAAGTCGATCATCTGCCGGAGTGCGTGGAATTGCGCGGCGTAGAAGAGCTGGCGGCCCTGGCGGCGCGGCGCGATGAGCCCCGCCTGCTCCAGCGCGCGCAGATGGAAGGAGAGGCTGGAGGGCGCCACGCCGAGCTGCCGCGCGGCCTGACCGGCGGCCAGGCCATTGGGGCCGGCGGCCATGAGGCGGCGCATCAGCTCCAGCCGTGTGGGCTGACCGAGCGCCGCGAAGGCCAAGGCGGAAGCGTCCAGTTCCATGATTTGACAATAGTCGAATCATGGCCGGCGCGGCGTGAAGCTTCCGTGACGGATCAGGCCCGCGCGGCGTCCGTCACGAAGAAGCCGGCGCTGGTCTGCTCGTTCCAGGTCTCGGCGCGCAGATGCCCGGCGAGCATAAGGGGGGCGCCGCCTTGCGCCAGCAGCGCCTCGGCCAGCGGGCCTTCCTTGGCGCGGAAGCATATGGCCTTGAGCCGGCCGCCATCCTCGCCCTCCAGAAAGGCACGGATGGTGGCCCCCTCCTTGCCGACGCGGCCGGCCTTCACCACACGGGCGCGGGCGATGCCGAAGGCGGGCTCGTCATTGCCGGCGCCGAAGGGGGAGAGGCGACCGATGCTTTCCGCGATCTCGCTTGTGGCGCCGCGCACGGTAAGGGCCCCTTCCAGCACCTGCTCGGCCGCCCCCGGCAGGTCCCGCGCGGCGGCGAGCCGTTCGTTCAGATGGGCGTGCAGTTCGGGCAGGCGATGCGCCTCGATGGTGAAGCCCGCCGCCATGGCGTGGCCGCCGCCCGCGATCAGCATGCCCGATTGCCGCGCCGCGATCACGGCGGCGCCGAGATCGAGCCCTGGCACCGACCGGCCGGAGCCCTTGGCCTTCCCCGCCTCGACGCCGGCGACACAGGCCGGGCGGTTGAAGCGCTCGCGCACGCGGCCAGCGACGATGCCGACCACGCCCGGGTGCCAGCCCTCATCCTGCAACAGGAAGACGGCATGACCCGCCGCCTGCTGCGCCTCGGCCTGGAGCATGGCGGCGTGCAGCACGCCGGCCTCGACCTCCTGGCGCTTGCGGTTCACGGCATCAAGCCGCTCGGCCATGCCGCGCGCCTCGATCGGATCGGTCTCCAGCAACAGGCGCAGGCCGAGATCGGGGACGGAAATCCGCCCCCCCGCATTGATGCGCGGGCCCAGCACGAAGCCTAGCGTGTGGGCCGAGGGCGCATCGCGCACCGCATTCAGCTCCATCAGGGCAGCCAAGCCCGCGCGCTCGCGCTTGCCGAGGATGCGCAGGCCCTGCTGCACGAAGGCGCGGTTCACGCCGAGCAGCGGCACCACGTCGCAGACCGTCGCCAGTGCCACCATGTCCAGCATCTCGCGCAGATCGGGCTCGGGCCGCGCGGCGAAGAAGCCGCGCCGGCGCAATTCGCGCTGCATGCCGACCGCGGCGAGGAAGGCAACGCCGGCCGCGCAGAGCTGGCGCAGGCCCGAGGGGCAATCCAGCCGGTTCGGGTTCACCGCCGCGACGACGCGCGGCGGCGGCCCCTCGGCCTTGTGGTGGTCGAGCACGACGATGTCGGCCCCCGCATCCGCCAGCGCCTCATGCGCCGCGATGCCGCAATCCACGCAGATGATGAGCCTCGCCCCCTTCGCCACCAGCCCCGCGATGGCGGGGCCATTCGGGCCATAGCCCTCGGCCAGGCGGTCCGGGACATAGGGGAAGACGGTACAGCCGAGCGCGCGGAGCGCATGCGTCATCACGGCACCGGAGCAGGCGCCATCCACATCGTAATCGGCAAAGACCGCGACGGTTTCAGCGCGCTGCACGGCATCGGCGAGGCGCGCCGAAGCGGCATCCATCTCCAGCAGCACCGAGGGATCGGGCAGCAAGGCCCGCAGCGTGGGTTCAAGGAACACGCCCGCGGAATCCAGATCAACGCCGCGCGCGGCGAGCAGCCGGCCGACGATCTCCGGCAGGCCCAGTTGCTGTGAAAGCGCAGCCGCCATCCGCGGCTCGCTGTGCCGCCAGACCCAGCGGCGCCCGGTCAGGCTGCGCTCGACGCCGAGCGCGGTTTCCATCAAATCGGCTTCAGCGTGAAGTTGTGGCGGCCTTCGACGTAGCGGACGGTGCCGGACTTGCTGCGCATCACGATGGAGTGGGTGATCGCGCCGCCGGGGACGAGGCGCACGCCGCGCAGCATCGGCCCGCTGGTGACACCGGTTGCGGCAAACATCACCTCGCCGCTCGCCATGTCCGTCATCGAGTATTTGCGCTGCGGGTCGGAGATGCCCATCTCCTTGGCGCGGATGACCTGGCCCTCATCCTCGAAGATCAGGCGCCCCTGCATCTGGCCGCCTATGCAGCGCAACGCCGCCGCCGCCAGCACGCCCTCGGGCGCGCCGCCCCAGCCCAGATACATGTCCACGCCCGTCTCGGGCTGCGCGCAGGCGACGACGCCGAACACATCGCCATCGGGGATCAGCATGAGGCGCGCGCCGGCGGCGCGGCAGGCCTTGATGATGTCCTTGTGGCGGTCACGATCGAGCGTGCAGACCGTCAGCTCGCCCACCGGCACGCCCTTGGCCTTGGCCAGCGCCGCCAGATTCTCGGCCGGGGTGCGGTCCAGGTCCACGATGCCCTCGGGATAGCCCGGGCCGATCGCGATCTTGTCCATGTAACAATCGGGCGCGTGCAGGAAGCCGCCGCGATTGGCGAGTGCCACCACCGCCATGGCGTTGGGCCCGCCCTTGGCGGTCAGCGTCGTGCCCTCCAGCGGGTCCACCGCGATATCGGCCAGCACGCCGCCGCCGGTCTTGGCGTAGAGGCCCACCTTCTCGCCGATGAAGAGCATCGGCGCCTCATCCATCTCGCCCTCGCCGATGACGACGGTGCCCTGGATGGCGACGCTGTCGAAGGCGCGGCGCATGGCCTCCACCGCCGCGCCATCGGCGGCGTTCTTGTCGCCCTTGCCGACCCAGAGGCTGGCGGCCAGCGCCGCGGCCTCGGTCACGCGGACCAGTTCGAGGGCCAGGTTGCGGTCGGCGACGGATTTGGTGTCGGACATGGTTGGTTTCCTCGTTCGTCGGGGCGGGATTGGGCCCCGCAGGAAGGGTTAGCGGCGCAGCAGCAGGTCGGCGGTGACGCGGGCGGTGACGGTGATCTCTTCCGCCGTCACGCTGGGCGGCGTGGGGGCGGCGGCGGTCATGGCGCGCGCGGCCATCATGGGCCGCGCCTCGGGCGTGGATTCCACAAAGAGGTCACGCAGCGCGGCGACGCGCAGGCCGAGGTCGCGCGCGATGGCGGCACCCCGCTCCTGCACGGCGCGGATGGCGGCGCGCGTCGCCTCGTCACGGCCCTGGCGCTGCGCCGCCTCGCTCAACTGCCATTGGACGTGGTCGAGCAGCAGCCCGTCCGCCTGGAAGCGGCCGACGAGGGCGATCACCGCCTCAGGCCCGCGCAGGCTCAACGATTGCTGCGCGACGAATTCCTGCTTGTCGCGATCGGCGCGCGCCGCGTAGTGGCCCGTGGTGGCGCGCACGCCGCTGGCACCGCGCGCGGTGGCAAGGGCGGCGGCCATGGCGCGGTTCACCTGCTCCTGCGCTTCGGCCGCGGTCGGCGCCCGCACCTCGATGCGCAGCGAGGCCACGACCTCATCCGGCTGCACCGTGGCACTGCCGGATTCCGAGAGGCGCAGCCGCGTCTCGGATTGCGCCATGGCAGGCAGCGGCGCCAGCAGGGCGGCGACGAGCAGGAGGCGACGGATCATCTAAAGCTCCTCGATGCGGATCACCGCGGGCGGTTCCACCACGCTCGGCAGGGACGCGATGCGGGCCAGCGCCGATTGCATCTGCGCCTCCTCGCATTCATGGGTGACGAGCACGACGGGCACCGCCTCGCCTGGCGCGCGGCCGCGCTGGAGCATGGATTCCAGGCTGATCCTGGCATCGCGCAGCGCACCCGTCACATCGGCAATGACGCCGGGTTGGTCGAGCACCATGAGGCGCAGGTAATAGGCGCCACGGTGGCGCTCCATCGGCAGGCCCGGCGCGGTGGCGAGCGTGGCGGAGGCCGCACCCCAAACCGGCGCGAAGCGGCCGCGCGCGATGTCCACCAGGTCCGCCACCACGGCACTCGCGGTCGGCCCCGCACCGGCGCCGCGGCCTTGCAGCACCACGCGGCCCACCGCATCGCCTTCCGCCAGCACCGCGTTGAACACGCCGTCCACGGCGGCGATGGGGCTCGCTTCCGGCACCATGCAGGGATGCACGCGGGCGGTCACACCCGCCGCGTCGCGCGAGGCGATGCCGAGCAGCTTGATGCGGTAACCCAGCTCGCCCGCCAGCGCGATGTCCAGCGCCGAGACATTGCGGATGCCCTCGATGTGCAGAGCCTTGAGGTCCACCTGATGGCCGAAGGCGAGTGCGGCGAGGATGGCGAGCTTGTGCGCCGCATCCACGCCGTCAATGTCGAAGGCCGGGTCGGCCTCGGCGTAACCCAGTTCCTGCGCGGTCTTCAGCACCACGTCGAAGGGCAGGCCCTTCACCCGCATCTCGGTGAGGATGTAGTTGCAGGTGCCGTTCAGGATGCCGGCGACGCGGCTGATGCGGTTGCCGGCCAGCCCCTCGCGCAGCGCCTTGATGGCGGGGATGCCACCGGCGACCGCCGCCTCATATGCGAGCGGCGTGGCCTTCGCCTCGGAGAGCTGCGCGAGTGCGGCGCCATGGGTGGCGAGCAGCGCCTTGTTGGCGGTGACCACCGGCTTGCCGGCGTGGAGTGCGGCCTCGACCAGCGCGCGCGCCGGGCCTTCGGAGCCGCCGATCAGCTCGACCACGACCTCGACATCGGGATCGGCGGCCAGCGCCACCGCATCCTCGTGCCAGTTCAAACCCGCGACATCCACGCCGCGATCCCGCGTGCGATCCCGCGCCGAGACGGCGACGACCTCGATCGGCCGGCCCGCGCGGGCCGTGATCACATCCGCATTCTGCCGCAGCAGGTTCAGCACGCCGGCACCCACCGTGCCGAGGCCGGCGACACCCAGTTTCAGAGGCTTGCTCATGCGGAGTGTACTTCCTCGACCGGGGCGGCATTGTCGCCCTGCAGGAACCCGCGGATGCCGCGCAGCGCCTGGCGGATGCGGTGATTGTTCTCGACGAGCGCGATGCGCACATGCCCGTCGCCATGCTCGCCGAAGCCGATGCCGGGGGCCACGGCTACCTTCGCCTTCTCCAGCAGCAGCTTGGAGAAACCAACCGAACCCAGATGGCGGAACTTCTCGGGGATCGGCGCCCAGAGGAACATCGAGCCCTCCGGCGGCGGCACGTCCCAGCCGGCCTGGTGCAGGCCCTTTACCAGCACGTCGCGGCGGTCCTTGTAGAGGGCGCGCATCTCGGCCACGCAATCCTGCGGGCCGTTCAGCGCGGCGGCGGCGGCGATCTGGATGGGGGCGAAGGCGCCGTAGTCGAGGTAGGACTTCACCCGCGCCAGCGCGCCGATGAGCCGCGGATTGCCGGCCGCAAAACCCATCCGCCAGCCCGGCATGTTGTAGGTCTTGGAAAGGCTCGTGAACTCCACCGTGCAATCCATCGCCCCCGGGATCTCCAGCACGGAGGGCGGCGGGTTGGCCGGGTTGAAGTAGAGCTCGGCATAGGCGAGGTCGCTCAGGATGAAGAGCTCATGCTGGCGCGCGATCTTCACCAGCTCCTTGTAGAATTCGCGGCTCGCCAGCAGCGCCGTCGGGTTGGACGGGAAGTTCACGATCAGCGCGGTGGGCTTGGGCACGGAGTGCTTCACCGCGCGGACGATGGCCTCCAGCATCGCGTCATCCGGCGTGTAGGGGATGAAGCGCGCGGAAGCGCCCGCGATGATGAAGCCGAACTGATGGATCGGGTAGGAAGGGTTCGGCACCAGGATGGTGTCGCCGGGGCTGGAGATCGCCTGCGCGAGGTTGGCCAGCCCCTCCTTCGAGCCGAGTGTCGCCACCACCTCCGTCTCGGGGTCGAGCTTCACGCCGAAGCGGTTGGCGTAGTAGCCGGCCAGCGCCTTCCGCAGGCCAGGGATGCCCTTGGACATGGAGTAGCGGTGCGTGCGCGGGTCCTGCACCGCCTCGATCATCTTGGCGACGATGTGCGGCGGCGTCGGGCTGTCGGGGTTGCCCATGCCGAGATCCACGATGTCCTCGGCATTCGCCCGCGCCTTGGCCTTGGCGGAATTCACCTCGGCAAAGACATAGGGCGGCAGGCGGCGGATGCGGTGGAACTCTTCGGCCATGATGGCCCTCCCGGGAAATGCGCGTCACTGATGGGCCGGGCAACGGAAGGCCCGGCGGCATGGATCGTCCCCGGTCTTTAGATCATGGGGCGCGGGGCCGCAAAACCGGCGGCGATTCGGCCAGCTAGCGTGGCGGTGGCGGGGGCGCCCCCAGCAGGTCGGCCGAGGGCAGCGCCGGCACCTCGCCGGGCGTCGGCGCCTCGGGCTCCGGCGGCTGGGCCGAGGGCGGCGCGGTGCTGCCAGGCGCGGCGGTGGCGCCCCGGGGGAGCGCAACGGGCACGCCGCTCACCGTCCAGGGGATCACCGGCGCGCGGGACAGCACGGCGGGTGAGGGCGGGCGGGCCGCGATGGGCGGCTGGCCCCCCGCGGCGCCCTCGGTCAGCGGCGTGTCGCGCCGCCGGTCGGGCAGCGGCTCGGTCAACTGGTCCCGCTGGATCTGGAGCTGCGTGGTGATGGCAAGCCGCACGGCGGGATCCGGCCGTTCCGGGATGGGCGGCACGGAGGCGAGGTTGGGAAAGGGCCGGTCGACCCCGGGCGGCGGCAGCCGGGACTCACCCGCCGCACCCGAGATGTCGCGCGCCAGCAACCTCGGGTTGATCTGGCCCGGCGTCTCGCAGGCCCCGAGCAGCAGGGGCAGCAGCAGCAGGCACAGCCGCGCTTGCCCCGCGGCCGGGCGGCCTCTACCCTGGGTTGGAGGCTGGTTGAAGGTGGCAGGCTGTGGCGTCACGCGGCACCCCTTTGGTCTCGCTGGATCCATAGCCCCTTGCGACCCGGCCGCGAAGTGAGGCAAGGCGAGGCCCCGGCCGTATCCGGCCGGCCGGCTGGAACGAACGGGAACGACCAGGCAGGAATGAGCACGCGAATGACCGATTCCCCCTCCGGCAAGCCGCCGGAATACAACCTGCCCGACCCCGCCCTGGTTTCCCGCACCATGGCCGAGGTGGCCGAGCGCGGCCAGCGCATCGTCCAGGATTTCCTGAAGCGCCAGGCCGATGAGACGGGCAACCCCGATCCGCTGAACATCGGCAGCGCCTTCCTCGAGATGACGACGAAGCTGATGGCGAACCCCGCGCGGCTGGTCCAGGCGCAGATGGGCTTCTGGCAGGACTACCTCACCCTCTGGTCCAACACCGCGCGGCGCATGATGGGCGAGAATGTCGGCCCCGTCATCGAGGAAACCAAGGGCGACCGCCGCTTCAAGGACGAGGCCTGGCGCGAGAACGAGGTCTTCGACTTCATCCGCCAATCCTACCTCCTCTCGGCCCGCTACTTCACCTCGGCGGTGAACAGCGCCGACGGGCTCGACCCCAAGACCTCGCAGAAGGTGGATTTCTACACGCGGCAATTCGTGGACGCGATGAGCCCCGCGAATTTCGTGATGACCAACCCCGAAGTGCTGCGCAAGACGGCAGAGACGGGTGGCGCCAACCTGCTCAAGGGCCTGTCCAACCTGCTGTTCGACCTGGAGCGCGGCAAGGGCAAGCTGCGCATCCGCATGACGGATGACAGCAAGTTCAAGGTCGGCGAGAACATCGCGGTCACCCCCGGCAAGGTGGTGTTCCAGACGCCGCTGATGCAGCTGATCCAGTACAATCCGACGACGGAGAAGGTGCTGAAGCGCCCGCTCGTGATCTTCCCGCCCTGGATCAACAAGTTCTACATCCTGGACCTGCGCCCGAAGAACAGCTTCATCCGCTGGGCGGTGGACCAGGGCCACACGGTCTTCGTGGCGTCCTGGGTGAACCCCGACGAGGCGCTGGCCGAGAAGGGCTTCGACGACTATATGCAGGAAGGCGTGCTGGCCGCACTCGACGCGATCGAAGCCGCGACGGGCGTGCGCGAGGTGAATGCCATCGGCTATTGCTTGGGCGGCACGCTGCTCGCCACCACGCTCGCCTACATGGCGACCAAGCGGGACAACCGCATCAAGTCCGCCACCTATTTCGTGACCATGACCGATTTCGAAGAGGCGGGCGAACTCGGCGTCTTCATTGACGAGGAGCAGCTCAAGGCCCTCGAGGAGAAGATGGGCAAGCGCGGCTTCCTCGACGGCCGAGAGATGGCGACGACCTTCAACATGCTGCGCGCCAATGACCTCATCTGGTCCTTCGTCGTGAACAACTACCTGATGGGGCAGGACCCCTTCCCCTTCGACCTGCTCTACTGGAACGACGACAGCACGCGCATGCCGGCGCGCATGCACAGCTTCTACCTGCGCCGGATGTATCAGCAGAACGACCTGTGCAAGCCGGCCAGCGACCCCGACGCGATCGAGCTGCTGGGCGCCAAGATCGATCTCCGCAAGATCAAGGTGCCGACCTACATGATCTCGACGCGCGAGGACCACATCGCGCCGTGGAAGAGCACCTATCGCGGCACGCAGCTCTACAAGGGGCCGGTGCGCTTCGTCCTCGCGGCCTCCGGGCATATCGCGGGCGTCGTGAACCCGCCCGATTCCGGCAAGTACAGCCACTGGGTGAACGAGACCCTGCCCGACAGCCCCGATGAATGGCTGGCAGGTGCCACCGAGCTGTCAGGGAGCTGGTGGCCGGATTGGCATCGCTGGATCACCGGGTTGGACCGCACGGAAGTGCCGGCGCGCCACCCTGGCGATGGCAAGCTCACGCCGATCGAGAATGCGCCCGGCAGCTATGTCCGCGTGATGGTGAACGACTGAGGGGGAAGCCCCCTCAGTAGCCGGTGCCCGGGCCGAGGCCCGTGGTGCTGTTCCCGAAGATCTGGCCCTCGACCATCATGCGGTGGTCCACCTGGACCTCCGCCACCTGGCGCGCCACCTCGTCCCTGAGCGCGGTGACGGTCAGGCTCGCATCGGGGAAGGCGCCGGGCTCGGTCAGACGGCTGATCACCGGGCGGGCTCCCGGCAGCACGAAAATGGGCGAGGCCAGCGCCACCTGGATCGCCGCCGGATCGCCGCGCGTGAGCGCGCGTGAGGCGACGAGCAGCCCACCCATCGCCGCATCGGGCGTGGCATCGGGCAGGATGCCCAGTGCCTCCCGCCCCTCGGCCACGGCGCGGCGCGTGGCGAACATGTAGGAATCCGGCAACCGCGCGAGGCGCCGGCCCGGACGGAACTCGCCGCCGATCCATTCGAGGCGCGCCACGGCCAACGCCGTCGCCGCCGGGCGATTCAACAGCCGCGCGCCCCCCTGCTCGAAATCCGCGGCAGCGGCATCGAGGATGGCCATGGCCGGGTTGGGCGTGATGCGGCCAGCGAGGTCGAAGGGCGGCTCGGGCGGGCGCGGCGTTGTCAGCTCGGTGCAGGCGCCCAGCAAGGGGGCCAGCAGGAAAATGCGCCGCCTCACCACCGCCACCGCCGCACCGGGAACTGCGCTTCGTACTCCGCGCGCGCCGCGGCCGCCGCGGCGCGCGCGGTCTCGGGCAAGGGCGGCATGTCGGCGAGGCGCGCCGGCACCTCGGGTGAGAGCGGCAGCGGGGCCGCGGCCCCGGGCGTGCGCGCCAGGACGTAGAGGCCGTCAATCACCGGCTGGGCCGGCTGGCCCGCCGCGATGCCGAGCGCCCTGCGCCATTCGGCCCGGCCCTGCGCCAATTGCCAGGGCAGCAGCGGGTCGCGCTGCTGGTAGCGGGGGTCGAAGGGCAGCGCCGCGGCCAGGAACTCCATGTCGGCGATGGCGCGCGCCATCGCCGCCGGCTGGCCCGCCAGCGCCCCCTGATGGGCGAAGGCATAGGCCGAGCGCGCGACGGCCGCGCGCGTCGGATCACCCGCGCCCTCCACCGAATCCCGCGGCAGGCGCACGGGATCGGGCAGGGTCACATCCGCGCAGCCCGTGAGCAGCGCGACTGCGAGGAGGGCGCTGGCCCGCTTCACAGCGCGAAGCGCGAGGCGCTCGGCTGCTGCAGGCTCTGCTGCGCCGTGGCGACCGCTGCCGCCGTGTTGGGCAGGCGCGGCAGGGAAGCGAGCTGCGCCACGGTGGCGCTGCCGCCCTTGCGGAACAGGCTTGCGGGCAGCGCCGCCGCCGCGGCCTCGGCATTGCCGGCATCGAGCGCGCGGCCGGCGGCGTAGAGCGCGTTGATCACGGGCTGGGCCGGGGCGTCGGGCGCGATGTCCAGCGCGCCGCGCCACTCGCGCCGCGCGATGTTGAGGTCGGGCAAGAGGGTGGAGGAGGCGTTGGTCAGGCTCATGTTCTGCGGCAGGTCCACTGCCAGGAACTCCATCTGCGCGATGGCGCGCGCCGCATCCGCCGGATGGCCGGCAGCGGGGCTGCGCTGCGCGAAGACGGCATTGGCGCTGATCACGGCGCTGCGCATCGGGTCACCGGCACCCACCACGGCATCGCGCGGCAGGCGCGCCGTGTCGGGCAGCGGCCCCTGCGCGCAGGCGGCCAGCAGCGGGAGCATCAGCAGGAAGGAACGAGACATGGTGAATTTCCTCAGGAGAACGGGAATCATGGATGGGCGCCGCCGCCACCGCCGCCGCTGCCGCCCGCGCCACCGCCGCTCTGGCGCTCGCTCTCGATGCGGTACAGCTCGCGCTCGGCCAGCGCTGTCGCGTTGCGCGCCGCCGGAAGATCGGGTGGCGCGGTGAGCCTTGCAAGGGATTGCGTGGGCTCGATGAACAGGCCGGGCGGCAGGAAGATCTCATTGCCGCGCTCCAGCGCGCGCGAGGCGCCAAACAGGCCATCGGCCACCGCCTGGGGCGAGGCGCCGGGCGCCACGCCGAAGGTGGTGCGGATCTCCGCCCGCGCCGCATCGAGCGCGAGGCCGGTGAGCGGTGTGTACTCGCTCCAGCGCACGCCCCAGCGGTAATCGGCCGCCATGAACTCGACCAACGCCGCGGCCCGCAACTTGGCCGAGGGCGCGCTGTTGCCGCCCAGCGCATAGGCGCTGCCCAGGATGGCCGATCGCATCGGGTCCGCCGCCACAGGGATGGCATCCGCGGGCAGGCGCACCGCGGGCGGCAGCTCGCCCGTGGCGCAGGCGGCCAGCGGAAGCAGCAGGGCGGCCAGGAACGACTTGTTCAGCATGGATTCCGCTTACCCCTCCTCTCCGGCCGTCCCAAGTTACGAAATGGAACGATGGCGCCCCGCCAGCTCCACATAATGCGGCGCGGTGCGGTCGAAACCGGCCCGCGCCTCCTCCGTCAGAACCCGGACGAGCTTGGCCGGGTTGCCCATCCAGAGCTCCAGCGCGCCGATCCGCTTGCCCGGCGGCAGCACCGAGCCCGCGGCCAGCACGCCGCCCGCCTCGATCACCGCATCATCCAGCACGGTCGCCCCCATGCCGACGAAGGCGCGGTCCTCCAGCCGGCAGGCATGGATGATGGCGGCGTGCCCCACCGTCACATCGGCGCCGATGATGGTGGATTGCCGCCCCGCATTCACATGCACGATCGTGCCGTCCTGGATGTTCGTCCGGGCCCCGATGCGGATGATGTTGGTGTCACCGCGCAGCACGCAATGATACCAGATGCTGGCCTCCTCGGCGATTTCGACATCGCCGATCACGGCCGCGGTGGGCGCGACCCAGGCACGCGGATGCACGAGCGGCGTCTTGCCCTCGAAGGTGTAAAGCGGGCCCATCAGGCATTCCCCCAGTTCGACAGGCCCGATCTTGGCCCCTCCCGATCTTGACCCCAGCGGCATCCGAGGTCCACCGGGCTTTGGGACAAATGCGGGACCCCGCCAGGCGAGGCCACTCCAGGCCCGGCCACGCACAGCGCCAGGTCTGTGCGGAACCGCAGCGCGCGCCATCTGCGAAGGCCAGCGGCGACGGGTCGGGAGGGGATTGAACATAACAAGAACATACGCTAGGAAGGGCTGCCAAATCAATGCGAAAGCATGGCACCGCCCTTCCCTGCCCCGGCACAAAGCCCCATGACATGCGACAACGCCGCCCCCGCCGCCTCGCGCGGCCCCTCGCCGTGATCCTGCTCGCAGGGGCCAGCCTGCTGACGGCCTGGCTCCATTGGCAGCCCGGGCATTTGCAGCTGTGCCGGGCCGTGGATGGCGACACGATCCGTTGCGGCGAGCAGCGAGTGCGCCTTCTCGGCCTCGACGCACCCGAATTGCGCGGCCGCTGCGAGGCCGAGCGCCGCCTGGCCCAGGCCGCGACCGAGCGCCTGGCCGGCCTGGTCGAGGAGGGGGTGCGCCTGCAGACCACCGGCCAGGATCGCTTCGGCCGCGCGCTGGCCGTGGTGCGCGACCCGCGCGGCGAGGATGTGGCCGATGTACTGATCCGCGAGGGGCTGGCCCGCCCCTATCACGGCCGCGGCCCGCGCGAAGGCTGGTGCTGACAGCAACCCGCCTGCAAGCGGATTGCCCGCTTGTCATGACATCGGTAATCATTTGCGCCGCATGAGACGCGCCCAGGCGTGGTGCGATGGAGAGAGTGATGCAGCGAAAGGCCGGTCTTCTCGTCTGTGTGGCGGCGTCGAGCCTGGTGCTCGGCGGATGCGAAGGGACGAACCAGCAGGCGGTCGCCACCGGCATCGGCACCGCGGCCGGCGGCCTGGCCGGCGCGCTCATCGGGCGGCAGGTCGGCGGGTCCGGCTCCTCGGGCGCGCTCATCGGCGGCCTGCTGGGGGCGGCGGTGGGCGGTGTCGCCGGCAACATGATCGGCCAGCGCCTGTCCGAGGCTGAGCGCCAGCGCCAGGTTGCCGCCAACCAGCGCGTGCTGGACACGCCGCTCAAGCCCAACGCCCCGCTTCCGCGGGAGCAATGGACCTCGCCCGAAAACCCCACGACCCGCGGCACGACCGAGGTGGTGCGCGTGACCGATGGCGGGCAGTGCCGCAACATCCGCGAGATCGCCTATGTGCGCGGCCAGGAGGTGCGGCAGGATGCCCGCTTCTGCCGCGACGGCAACGGGCAATGGACGCGCCAGACGTGAAGGCCTGGCTGGCCGGGCTGGCCCTCGCCCTGGCCTTGCACATGCCGGCCGCCGCGCTGGATTTCAACGTGGTCAACCAGGGCCGCGGCAACATCATCTTCGCCGCCGGCGCCTTCGAGCGCGGCGATGCGACCCGGCTTGAGGCGCTGCTGCGGCGCACCTCCAATGTGCAGGCCATCGTCTTCCGCTCGCCGGGCGGTGTCGCGGTGGAGGGCATGGCGGTCGGGCGCGTCATCCGCCGCGCCGGCCTCGCCACACACCTGCCGGCCAACACGCAATGCGCCAGCGCCTGCACCTATGCCTATCTGGGCGGCACGGTCCGCACCATGGAGCAGGGCGCGCGCTATGGCGTGCACATCTTCAGCGCGGCCAACAACCCCGCGATGCTGCGGCGGATGGAGGAGATCATCCGCCGCGAAGGCCCCTCCGCCGTCCGCGCCCTGATCCAGCTGATCGAGGAGGAATCGGCGCAATTCGCCGCCCAGCTCGCCTACTACACGATCGAGATGGGCGTCTCGCTGCGGCTGCTGGAGCCCAATTTCCGCACCGCGCACGCCGATATCCGCTGGCTGACGCCGCGCGAATTGCGCGACTTCAACGTGGTCAACGCGGATTGAGGCGAGAGGGCGGTGCCCTCTCGCTCGCCCGTCACGCCGCCAGCGGCAGCGCCTCGCTCACATCCACGCCCAGCATCAGCCCGAGATTCTGGACAGCGGCGCCCGATGCGCCCTTGCCGAGATTGTCGAGCCGCGCGACCAGCACCGCCTGGTTGTGCGTGGCGTTTCCATAGACGCGCAGCTCCAGCAGGTTGGAACCGTTCAGCGGCTCGGGCTCCAGCCGCGCGGCCGGGTCGGCCGGCAGCACGCGCACCCAGGCGGACTTCGCGTAGCGCGCGGCCAGCGCCGCTTCCAGGTCGGCGGGCTTGGGCTTGCCCGGCAGGGCGTCGAGATGCAGCGGGACGCTGACCAGCATCCCCTGCGCGAAATTGCCCACGCTGGGCACGAAGATCGGCCGGGTGGTGAGCCCGCTGTAGCGCTGCAACTCGGGCACGTGCTTGTGCTCCAGCCCCAGGCCATAGAGGAAGAAGGGCGCCGCCGTGCCTTCGTCGAACTCGGCGATCATCGCCTTGCCGCCGCCGGTGTAGCCCGAGACGGCGTTGACGGTGACGGGGTAGCCCGCCGGCAGCAGCCCCGCATCCACCAGCGGCCGCAGCAGCGCGATGCCGCCCGTGGGATAGCAGCCCGGATTCGCCACGCGCTTGGCCGCGGCGATGAGCGCCGCATGGCCATCGGTCAGCTCCGGGAAGCCATAGACCCAGTCGGGGTTCACGCGATGGGCGGTGCTGGCATCGAGGAGCTTGGGGGCGGCGTCGCCCATCTCGGCGGCCATGGCGGCCACTTCCTTGGCGCCGGCATCGGGCAGGCAGAGCACGACGGCGTCCACCTGTTCCATCAGGCGGCGCTTGGCGCCCGCGTCCTTGCGCTCGCTCTCCGCGATCGAGCGGATGGTGATGGCGGGGTGGTTTTGCAGGCGGGCGCGGATCTGCAGCCCCGTCGTCCCGCTTTCGCCGTCAATGAAAATGCTCGCCATGAGAACCTCCGTGAGGATGCAGAGTGAACCAGCTGGGGGTGGAAAAGCAAAAGGGGCGGACCCTTGCGGATCCGCCCCTTTCGTATGTCCGGCATGCAGGCCGGGCGTGACGCCCGGATCCTGGACGTCAGCGCTTGGAGAACTGGAAGGAACGTCGGGCCTTGGCCTTGCCGTACTTCTTGCGCTCGACCGCACGCGGGTCACGCGTGAGGAAGCCCGCCTTCTTGAGGATGCTGCGCAGCTCCGGCTCGTAGTTCACGAGGGCGCGGCTGATGCCATGGCGCACCGCGCCGGCCTGGCCCGAGAGGCCGCCGCCCGCGACGGTCGCGACCACATCGAAGGCCTGGTAGCGGTCGGCCACCAGGAAGGGCTGGGCGATCAGCATCCGCAGCACGGGGCGCGCGAAATACTGCGTGGCCGGCTTGTCGTTGATGGTGAACTTGCCCTTGCCGGGCATCACCCAGACGCGGGCGACGGATTCCTTGCGGCCGCCGGTCGCATAGGCGCGGCCCTGGGCATCGCGCTTCGGCTGGACGGGGGCGGCTGCCTCGGCGCCCGGCGCCACGACATTGCCCTGCACCAGGTTCTTCAGATCGGCCAGGGAGTTGGCGGTGGTCTGCTCGCTCATGACTTAGTCGACCTTATTCTTGCGGTTCATGGCGCCGACATCGAGGGCGACCGGCGTCTGGCCGGCATGCGGATGCTCGGTCCCGGCATAGACGTGCAGGTTCTTCATCTGCTTGCGGCCCAGCGGCCCACGCGTGATCATGCGCTCCACCGCCTTGGTGATGACGCGCTCGGGGTAGCGGCCATCGAGCAGCTGGCCCTTGGAACGCTCCTTGATCCCGCCGGCGAAGCCCGTGTGCCAGTAGAACATGGACTGCTCGGCCTTGTTGCCGGTCAGCTTCACCTTGCCGGCATTGAGGATGACGACGTGGTCGCCGCAATCCACATGCGGGGTGAACTGGGGCTTGTGCTTGCCGCGGAGACGGTTGGCGACGATGGTGGCGAGACGGCCGAGCACGAGGCCCTCGGCGTCAATCACCCACCAGTTCTTCGTCACCTCGGCCGGCTTCAGCGAGCGGGTCTGTGTGCTGAGCATGATAACCTTCAAATACGCTTGTTCTGGGGCCGGTGTTTGCCGCGTTGCGGCCGTGGGGTCAAGCCGCCATTGGGATTTTTCGCTGCGGTATCACCATACCGCAGATGGGCGACGCGGCGCCAGGCCGCCCCGCGGCCGCAGCTTCAGCCCAAGTCGCGGCACATCAGGGTGGTGTGCGCCTGCATCTCCGCCGGGTCATAACGACGCACGACGCCCTCGGCATAGGGGCGGCGCAGCGTCATGCCGAGCTGCATGATGATGGGCGCGCCATTGGGCCAGCGCGTGGCGGTCTGCGGCAATTGCAGCGTGACCCGCACCTCCATGGCGCGATGCGCCACCACCTCGATCAGGTAGAGGTAGCGCCAGTTCCCCTCACCGACCGAGCTGTAGGTGGCGGTGACGCGCGGCCCGCAGGGTGTCGCCTGATCGGCGCGCGCCGCGATCGGGTGGAGCAGGAGGCAGGCCAGCGCGAGGCTGGCGGGGCGGTTCAGGTTCATCGCCAGAGGCTCGCATCACGGATTTATCGGCGCCTGAAGCGCTGGCCGGCAAATGGCCCTACCAGCACATCAGGATGGTGCGCGCCTGCATCTCGGCGTCACTGATCCGCGGCCCGTCGCGCAGCGCATAGACATCCTTCCGCCCATGATCCTGCGCGAGCACCATCACGCCGCCATTGGGCCAGACGGAATCCGCGCCGGGCAGCGTCATCGTCACCCGCAGGTGAAGGGTTTCATGCGCCGTCAACTGGATGAGATAGGCGATGCGCGTTCCCGCCTTCTGAAGCGACGTATAGACGGCGGTGACGCGCGGGCCGCATGGCGTGGGCGCGCGCCCCGCCGCGGCGGGCAGGGCCGCCAGGACGAGGGCGAGAAGCAGGAAGACGCGGAACATCATGTGCCGGAGCCTCCCAGCCGCCGGTTAACCGAAAATGAGCGGCGCGATTTGCCCTTCGGTAACCCTGCTGAAAGATTGATCGCCGCTCCCTGGAAAGGGCCATCCCATGCGCCGGCTTCTGCTCATCCTGGCCGCCCTGTTCGCGGCCCCGCTGCCCGCCGCGGCGCAGTGGCAGGCGGCCTGCGCCATGAACGCCAGCCGCCAGAACCTGAGCACCAGGATCCACCTGCTTGGCCCCAATGGGCAGGACATCACCCCGGCCACCTGGCAGGCGCTGCTGCCGATGATGGAAGTCTGCCGCCCCCTCCAGGGCGCTGCGGCGGTGCGCTTCGAACTGACCGGCAGCTCACTCATGCCGGGTGCGGTGCAGCTCATCCTCTGCTCTGTCACGGTCAACCACCCGAGCGGGCGTGCGCTGATGGTTGTCAACGGCAGCGATCTCGGCACGCTGCAACGCAGCATCCAATAGGCGAGCCCCGGCGCGCAGGCTGAGCGCCCGCCCTTCAGGCTGACGCGCAGCCGGGCCGCGCGAACGCCGCTCTGCCAGGCCCGTGGCATGCTGAAAGGCGCGAATGCGCCGCTGATCGTCATCACCACCCATGGCGGCGGATTGGCCTGCTCGTCCGGCAGGCGCATCCCCCCCCGGGGCTTCGCCCTTCCCCGCTTCCGGCCTAAAGACGGAGAAAGCCAGCAGGAGAGCGCGCCATGACCGACGAGACCAACACCCCCGCCGCGCAAGGCCCCGCCGCCCATGGATTGGGCCGCAACGCCGCCAACTACGGCGACCGCGACTTCGCCCTCTATCTCCGCCGCAGCTTCGCCGCCTCCATGGGGTATTCCAAGGATGCGCTGACCCGCCCCGTCGTCGGGATCGTGGACACGGCGAGCGATTTCAACAATTGCCACCGCTCCGTGCCCGACCTGATCGAGGCGGTGAAGCGCGGCGTCATGCTCTCGGGCGGCCTGCCCATGGCGTTTCCGACCATCAGCCTCTGCGAGCCCTTCCTCACCCCCTGCTCCATGCACTACCGCAACCTCATGGCGCTCGACACCGAGGCGATGGTGAGCGCGCAGCCCATGGATTCCGTGGTTCTTGTCGGCGGCTGCGACAAGACCGTCCCCGCGCAGCTCATGGCCGCGATCTCCGCCGATGTGCCGGCCGTCATGCTCGTCACTGGCCCGATGAGCGCCAATCGCTACCAGGGAGAGCGGCTGGCCGCCTGCACCGATTGCCGCCGCTACTGGGCGCGCTACCGCTCGGGCGATGTCAGCGAAGCCCGCATCAACGAGGTGGAGAACGCGCTCGCCGTCACCGCCGGCACCTGCGGCGTGATGGGCACGGCGAGCACCATGGCCTGCATGGTGGCCGCCCTGGGCTTCATGCCGCTGGAGGGTGCGAGTGCGCCGGCCGTCCATGCCGACCGCCTGCGCATCGCCGAAGAAGCCGGGCGGCTGGCCATGGGCCTGAAGGTCCGCCCCTCCGAGATCCTGACCATCGAGGCGGTCGAGAACGCTATGCGCGTGCTGCTGGCGCTGGGCGGTTCCACCAATGCGCTAGTGCATCTGGCGGCCATCGCCGGGCGCGCCGGGCTGCGCGTGGACCTCAAGCGCCTCGATCAGATGAGCGATGAGACGCCCGTGCTGGTGGACCTCAAGCCCACCGGTGAGGGCTATATGGAAGACTTCCACTTCGCCGGCGGCATGCGCGCCCTGCTGTGGGAAATCCGCGACCTGCTGCACCTGGGTGCGAAGGACGTCTATGGCCGCACCATGGCCGAGCGCATCGGCGACGGCACGCATTTCGTGGACCGGCAATACATCAAGGCGCGCGAGAACCCGGTCTCGCCCGTGGGCGGCTTGGTCGCGCTCTTCGGTTCGCTGGCCCCCGATGGCGCCATCCTGAAGCGCTCGGCCGCCACCGAATCCCTCTTCGAGCATGAGGCGGAGTGCATGGTCTTCGACAGCGTCGAGGACCTGGCCGAGCGCATTGACCGCGACGACCTCGACGTGAATGCCGACACCATCATGATCCTGAAGAATGCCGGCCCGCTCTCGGCGGCCGGCATGCCCGAGGCGGGCTACCTGCCCATCCCGAAGAAGCTCGGCCGGCAGGGGGTGAAGGACATGGTGCGGATGAGCGATTGCCGCATGTCCGGCACCGCCTTCGGCACGGTGGTGCTGCACATCGCGCCCGAAGCCCAGGCCGGCGGCCCGCTCGCCTTCGCCGAGACGGGGGACCGCATCCGCCTCTCGGTGCAAAAGCGCAGCCTGGACCTGCTGGTGGATGCGGCGACGCTGGCCGCCCGCCGCGCGAGGTGGAAGGCCCGCGCGACGCCGAAGCGCGGTTGGGACCGCCTGGTGCATGAGCAGGTGATGCAGGCGCCCGACGGGGCCGATCTGCGCTTCCTGCGGGCAGAGGGTGTCTGACATCCTCGCCGTCATCGGCGCTTCCGGACGCTCCGGTGCCACGCTCTGCCGCGCGCTCGCCCAGCCCTTCCGGGCCGTGGTGCGCGATGCAGCGAAATGGAGGGCGCTCGGCATCGCGGCCCCGCATGCCGTTGCTGACCTGAAGGATGGATCGGCCCTGCGCGCCGCGCTGGCGGGGGCCACCACCATCATCTCCTGCGCGCATGCCCGGCACATCCCGGCCATCCTCGCCGCGGCCCCGCCGGATGCCCGCTTCGTCTTCATGGGCAGCACCCGCCGGCATTCGCGCTGGCCGGATGCGCATGGCGATGGCGTGCGCGCGGGCGAAGCCGCCTTCCTCGCCAGCGGCCGCGCGGGTGTCATGCTGCACCCCACGATGATCTACGGCGCCGAGGGCGAGGACAATGTCCAGCGCCTGTCCGCCCTGATGCGCCGCCTGCCGATCCTGCCGCTGCCCGGGGGCGGCGCTTCCCTGGTGCAGCCGATCCACCAGGGGGATGTGACGCGCTGCCTGATCGCCGCTGCCGCTCGCCACAACACCACGCCGGAGGTGATGATCATCGCCGGCCCCGAGGCGGTCACCTATCGCGATTTCTGCGCCGAGGTCGCGCGCGCCGCCGGCCTCGCCCCGCGCCCCGTCCTGCCCCTCCCCGCCGGGCTCCTGATGGCGCTGAGCCCGCTGACGCGCGCCCTGCCCTTCCTGCCGCGCATCGGCGCCGAGGAAATCCGCCGCCTGACCGAGGACAAGGCTTTCGACATCACCGCCATGCGTGAGGCGCTCGGCATTACCCCCCTCCCCCTTGCGGAAGGTCTCGCGCGGACGTTTTCTTGAGGGCAACAGGAGTTCCTCCCATGCCCATCATCAACCGCATCGCCGAATTCCACCCCGAGATGACGGAGTGGCGCCGCGATTTCCACATGCACCCCGAGCTCGGCTTCGAGGAGCACCGCACCGCCGGCATCGTGGCCCAGAAGCTGCGCGAATTCGGCTGCGACGAGGTCGTCACCGGCATCGCGAAAACAGGCGTCGTCGGCGTCATCCATGGCCGGGGCGGCAAGACCGGCCGCGCTATCGGGTTGCGCGCCGACATGGACGCGCTTCCCATCGAGGAAGCGACCGGCCTGCCGCATGCCTCGACCATTCCCGGCAAGATGCATGCCTGCGGCCATGACGGCCACACGACCATGCTGCTGGGTGCGGCCAAATACCTGGCCGAGACGCGCAACTTCGAGGGCAGCGTCCATGTCGTCTTCCAGCCGGCCGAGGAGAACCTCGCGGGCGGCGGCGTCATGGTCGAGGAAGGCCTCTTCGAGCGCTTCCCGATGGAGCGCATCTTCGGCCTGCACAATTTCCCGAGCGTGCCCGCGGGCACATTCGTCTGGCGCGAGGGCCCGGTCATGGCCGCCGTCGCCAATCTGGAGGTGACCATCACCGGCAAGGGTGCCCATGGCGCCATGCCCTTCCAGGGCAATGATCCCATCGTGATCGCGGCCGCCATCGTGCAGGCGCTGCAAAGCGTCGTCGCGCGCAACCTGGATGCGGCGGATGCGGGCGTCATCACCATCGGCCATATCAACGGCGGCCACACCTACAATGTGATCCCCGAGACGGTGCGCATGCTGGGCACCGCGCGCTGGTTCCTGCCCGAGGTGGGGGACCTGCTGGAGGCGAAGTTCAAGGCGCTGGTCACCGGCATCGCCGCCAGCTTCGGCGCCACCGCCACGGCGGAATTCCTGCGCGCCTACCCGGCCACGGTGAACGAGGTGGAGAGCACGGGCCTGGCCCGCCGCGCGGCCCTGGCCGTCGCGGGCGAGGCGCGCGTGGCGCACATGCCCAAGCCCACCATGGGCGCCGAGGATTTCGCCTTCATGCTGAACGCCAAGCCCGGCGCCTATCTCATGCTGGGCGGCGGCAAGACCGGCGATGACGCCAATGTCCATCACCCGCTCTACGACTTCAACGACGACATCCTGCCCATCGGCGCCAGCTACTGGGCGACGCTGGTCGAGCAGTTGCTGCCCCGTGGGTGATGCCGTGGGTGAGGCGCCAGCGCCGGTCCCCGGCAAGCTCGAGCTCTTTCTGGGCTATGTGAAGATCGGGCTGCTCGGCTTCGGCGGCGTCGGCCCCTGGTCCCGCCATGTGATCGTGGAGGAGCGCAAATGGCTCTCCGAGCGCGACTATGCCGAGGTGCTGGGCCTCGGCCAGATCCTGCCCGGGCCCAATGTGGGCAATGCCTCGGTGATGATCGGCCGGCGCTTCCACGGCCTCGCGGGTTCGCTGATCGCGACCAGCGGGCTCTATATCGGGCCGCTCTGCATCCTGATCATCCTGTCGGTGCTGTATGAGCTGTATGGCACGCGGCCGGGTGTGGCGCCCTTCATGCAGGGTGTGGCGGCGGCCGCGGCCGGCATGGTGATCGGCACCGCCATCAAGATGGGCCAGAACCTCCGCCCGCCGCCCGAGCTGATCGTCGTCGGCCTGATGGCCGTGGCGGGCGCGGCCTTGCTGCGGTTGCCGCTGCCGCTCATCGTCGTCGTGCTCGCGCCGCTCGGCGTCTTCCTTTCGCTGCGGCGCAGCTGGAAGCGGGCGGCATGACGCTCCTGCTGCAGATCCTGCTGGCCTTCGGCACGCTCTCCCTGCTCGCGATCGGCGGCGCCAATGCCGTGCTGCCCGAGATGCATCGCCTGGTGGTGGAGGTGCATGGCTGGATGGATGACGCGACCTTCAGCCAGCTCTTCGCCCTCGCGCAGGCGGCCCCCGGCCCCAACATCCTCGCGGCCTCGGTCATGGGCTGGCACATCGCGGGCGGGGCCGGCATGGCGATGGCGACCATCGGCATGCTGCTGCCCGCCGCCATCCTGGCCTATGGCATGCAGGGCCTCACGCACCGTCTCCGCGGCAACACCTGGCTGAAGCCCGCGCAATTCGGGCTGGTGCCGCTGGCCGTCGGCCTCATCGCGGGCTCGGGCGTCATCATGGCGCAGGCGGCGGGGACGAACTGGCTCAGCTTCGTCATCATTGCCGTCTCGACCGTGTTTGTGTGGCGGACCAAGTACTCGCCGCTCTGGGTGCTGGCGGGCGGGGGCGCGCTGGGGTTGCTTCTGCTCTGATGCATCCCTCCAACCGCGCGCTGTTTCTCACCTATCTCCAGATCGGCCTGACCAGCTTTGGCGGCGTCAACGCCTGGGCGCGCCACATGCTGGTGGAAAAGCGCGGCTGGCTGACCGAGCAGGAATACGCGGAGACGCTGGGCATCGGCCAGGTGCTGCCCGGGCCCAATGCGCTCAACACCGCGATCGGCGTCGGCGTGCGCTTCGGCGGGGCGATGGGCGCGCTCGCCTGTGCGCTTGGCCTGTTTGCCGGGCCGATGGCGCTGCTGGCGGGCATCGCCGCCCTCTATGACGCCTATGGGCAATTGCCGCTGGTGCGCGCGACGCTGACCGGCATCGCCGCCGCGGCCGCCGGCATGGTGCTGGGCACCGCGATTAAGATGGGCGTGAAGCTCCGGCCGACGCTGCCCCTGCTGGCCGTGGGCGTCACCGCGCTGGCGCTGGCCTTGCTGCGCGCGCCCCTGCCCTTCGTGGTGCTGGGCCTGGCCCCCTTCGGCCTCGCTGCGGCTTGGTGGGCGCTACGGCGGTGACCGATGAGAGCGACCTCTGGGCTCTCGTGGCCGGCTTCCTCGGCATCTCGCTGCTCTCCGTCGGTGGCGGTGTCGCGGCCCTGCCCGAGATGCACCGGCTGATGGTCGAGAACCATGGCTGGATGGATGACCTCGCCTTCTCCAAGCGCTACGCCCTGGCCCAGGCCGCACCCGGGCCGAATGTGATGGTGGTGGGCCTCTTCGGCTGGCATGTGGCGGGCCTCACGGGGATGTTCGCGGCCATGCTGGCCATGTGCGGGCCGACCTCCATCCTCGCCTATGCCTTCTGCCGGCTGCGCGGGCATCTGCAAGGTGCGATGGCCATGCGGGTCTTCGAGCGCGGCATGGTGCCCATCGCCGTCGGTCTCATCGCCGCCTCCGGCCTGCTGCTGGCACAGGGGGCCGCCTTCGGCACGGGTGGCGCGCCACTGGCCATCGCCGTCTCCGTCGCCAGCACCCTCTTCGTCTGGCGGAGCCGCTTCAGCCCGCTCTGGGTGCTGGCGGCGGGGGCTGCACTGGGCGCAATCTTCCTGCACTGAGTGCCATCCGCCCCCTGTTGCGCGCTCTGGTTGCATGCCATGCTCGGTTGCATGAATACGACGGTATATTTCGCGACCAACCGGCATCTCCAGGGCGATGGCACCCATGCCAGCCATTATGCCGGCGAGAGCGGGCCGGCCGGCCAGCCCGGGCGCGTCACCCACGCGGCGGCCTTCGTCGAGGGGACCGACCTCGCGCGGCTCGAGGCCGGGCGCCTTGCGCAGATTGACGCGGTGGCGGCGGATGATTTCGGTGCGACGGTGGCGGCGGACCTCACCTCGGGGCGAAATCTGCTCGTCTTCGTCCATGGCTTCGCGAACAGTTTCACGGACAGCATCACCCGCGCCGCCTTCAACAGGGAATTCCTCGCCGCCTCCGGCGTGCCGGCCGCGGATTGCAGCGTCGTCAGCTTCTCCTGGCCCTCGCGCGGCGTGGTGGTGGACCCGGACGACATCCTGGGCGGCGTGGCGCTCGGGCCGATGACACTGGCGCTGAAGCTGCTGGGCATCACCGCCTCGCCGCTCGCCAACGCCTATTTCGAGGACCAGGCGGCGGCGGCCGCATCGGCCGCGGATCTCGTGAGCTTCCTCGATCGCCTCCGCCCGGCCATGCGCCGGGTGCAGCGGCGCGGCGGACGGGTCTTCCTGCTGGCGCATTCCATGGGCAACTGGGCGATGGAGGCGGCGCTGAAGCGCTGGGCCACCATGGGCCTGCCCGACGGCGTGCTGTTCGACGAAGCGCTGGTCGCGGCGGCCGACTGCCCCTTTGCCGAATTGGGGCGGGGCCCCGCCTGGCTCGGCCATCTCGCCGCCCTCTCCAGCCGCGTCAGCCTGTACCACTCGGCGGGGGACCAGGTGCTGCGGCTGAGCCAGGTGGTGAACAACATCCAGCGCCTGGGCCGCAGCGGCCCGGTGGACCGGACGGACCTCGGCCGCTACCCGCGCGAGAGCAGCCGCTTCGTGGATTGCGAGCGGCTGGACGACACGGGCCCCGGCCTCAGCCTCGATTCCAGCCACCAGTTCTACCGCCGCATCCCCGAGGTGCGCGACGACATGGCGCGCGTGATGGACGACAAGGGCGCGGGCGGGCGCGTGGTGCTTTGAGCCTCAGCGGAGGCGGGCGAGCGTCCCCGCCCCGGCCGCGGCCACCATGGCCGCCGCATCCTCCGCCAGCAGCAGCCGCTCGGCCACCAGGCGCTCGGCGCTCGCGCGCACCGCCGCCACATAACCCGCCTGGTCGGGCCAGCGCTCGGCGATGGACAAGCGCGGATCATTGCGCGCTTCACGCTCCGCCCGGGTCGCGGCGAAAGCGAGGGCGGCGCCCTGGTTGGTGCAGAGCGCGCCGGCCCCGAAGCCCTGGGCGCGCGGGTTGAACCCCGTGTAGGTCGCGCGCGCCGCCGCGATGACCGGCAGGCGGATGCCGGCCACGGCGTTGCCGTCCGGATCCACGGTGGGCACCAGGACCGGGTAGCTCCCGATGATGCGCGGCGGCATGGCGGTCAGGTCCAGGCGCGGCGCCGGCGTCAGCGAATCCGGCGCCACCAGCCCCGGCATCGCCGGGAAGGGAAATGCCGCGATCCGCTGCCCCGGCGCGCCGAGGCCCGAGGGGCGCAGCGTGCCATCCGCAACGGTCGGCGTGCGCGAGGCAGGCGGCTCCACCCCCTCGCGGATCCAGGCCTCCAGCGCCACCATCAGCGCGCGGGCCGGAGCCCCCGCCTGGAGCGGGTTCATCGGCATGGCGCAGACCGCGCTCGGCCCCACCCAGGCATCGGCCGTGGCGTAGTGCGGGTGGCCGGCATACATGTAGGCGCGGACATTGGCCGGCAGCGCCACATGCCCGCCCGCCGCATCCGTCACGGTCAGCGAGCCACGCGCGCCCCAATACTCGAACTCGCTGTCGGTCTGCAGGATGCGCGGGCAGTTGCGCCGCTCGGTGCAGCGGCGCAGCAGGCCGTCAGTGGCGCCACTCAGCGGGTCGGTCGTGTCGGCATAGGTGAAGGGGAACTGGTCGGCCGGGTAGAGGCGGTCCGTGTGGTCCGAGGGGTTGCGGCCGGGCTGCGCCCAGCGGGCGTTCATGTCGGTGCGCCGCGCGCCGGGGATATGCGGGACCATGCCCTCGAAAACCTGCCGCCCTGCCGTGTCCTCGTTGAAGCCGAGATACAGCGCATCGCGCAGGAAGCGACCGGATTGCGAGACGCCGAGCGTCACCGCCCGCGCCGAAGCGCGCCCCGCCTGTGGGTTCCCGGGCGCCTCGCCATGCCGCAGGGCAGCGGTCACGTCGCGGAAGGCGGCGAAGCCCATGCCCATCACGCCCGGATCGCGCGCGGTGTAGGTGACCTCGTAGATCGCGCCCGCATCGAAGCCCTGGGCGCGGGCGATGCTGATGCGATCCGGCGCGGTGAAGGCGACGGCAAGCCCAGGCGGCGTCGCGCGCGCATCCTCGGTGCGGGCCCGGACGGTGACGCGCAGGCTGGCGGGATCGGCCAGCTCGTAGGTGAGCTGGCCGGTGCCGGGGTTGGCGGTGTTGTCGAAGACGAACTCATCGCGCACTGCGCCGGTCACGTTCGGCACGCGCGGCACGCGCACGCGCATGCCTGCACCCGGCGTCGGGTCACCCTGCCAGCCGATCCAGGCCAGGGTATAGCCCTGGCGGAACATCCAGCCATTGCCGGCATCGGCAGCCGTCGCGTAGCGGCCATTGCTGGCGCCGGGCGCGTCGTTCAGCAATTGCCCGATGATCTGCCGGCCGCGATTGGGCGGCTCCACCAGCAGCGTGCCATTGGCGCGTGCGGGGTCGGTCGGGCGCAGGATCAGCACATCCGCCACGGCCTCGACGCGCCCGGCCGCATTGCGGGGTGCCAGCGCGATATCCGCGATCACGGCGTTACGCGGGTCGGCCGGGTCGAGTGCGATGGTGGCGCGGCCACGCAGCAGCTCATAGGCGCCGGCGGCGCCGAAGCTGGTGCCGGCATAGGCGGGGGTGGGCGCCTCCATCTCGAAGCGCGCCACCTGCGCGGCGGCGGGTGTGGCCGCAAGGGCCAGCATGAGCGCGATGTTCCGCATGGGGTGTTTCCTCTCCGGTCACCAAGCTTGCGCGCGCCGCCCACCCGCGCGCAAGCTCACCCCATGTTCCGACGCAGCCTGATCCTCTCCGCCCTCGCCACGCCCGCCTTGGCGCAGATGGAGCGCCCCTTGCGCATCATCGTGCCCTTCGCGGCCGGCACCTCCTCCGATGTGCAGGCGCGGCTGCTGGCGCTGCACATGGGGCCACTCCTGGGCCAGGCCGTGCTGGTGGAGAATCGCGCGGGTGCGGGCGGCGCGGTGGGGGCAGAGCTGGTGGCGCGGGCGACCGATGGGCAGACCATCCTGCTCGGCTCCAACGGCCCGCTGGTGAACAACCCGGTGCTGCAACCGCGCCTGCCCTACGATTCGCCCGGCGATTTCACGCCCATCGGCATGGTCAGCCGCAGCCCGCTGACGCTGACCGTGCGCAGCGAGAGCCCGATCCGCGATGTCGCGCATTTCGTGGCCACGCCTGGGCTTTCCATCGGCTCATCCGGCCAGGGGAGTGCGACGCATTTCCTGATAGAACAGCTCATGGCGGCCGCCCATATCCGCCTGACCCATGTGCCCTATCGCGGATCGAGCCTCTCGGTCCCCGACGTGCTTGCCGGCAATGTGGCGAGCGTGATGGCCGAGATCTCCAGCGTCTTCCCGCTCTGGCGCGATGGGCGGCTGCGGGTGCTGGCCACCACAGGGCCCCGCCGTTCCATCCTGATGCCCGAGGTCCCGACGCTGATCGAGGCCGGCTTCCCCGGGCTGACGGGGGGAAGCTGGGCGGCGCTTGTGGCGCCTGCCGCCATGCCCTCAGCGAATGTCGCGGCCATCGCGGCGGCGCTGCTGCGCGTGATGGAAACGCCCGCCTATCTCGACCGGCAGCGCGAACTCGGCGCCGACGTCGCGACGCCGGAGGAACGCGGCCCGGCCGCACTCGCCGCCTTCTGGCGCGCCGACCTGGCCCGCACCCGCGCCACGGCGCAGGCCGCGAATATCCGCGCCGAATAACGACTCAGCTGCCCACCTTCAGCGTGCTCGTCATCCCCCGCAGGCAGGCGAGGATGGAGAGCGGCGTGATCTTGCCGGTGCGCGGATTCTCCACGCTCGGCACGTTCTCGATGGTCATGGTCAGCCGCACCTCGGCACTTTCCACGCGGATGGTGTGCTGATTGCGCGTCATGGCCGGATCCGCCCAGATTTCGACCATGGTGCGCTCCGGCCCGATGCCCGCCAGCGCGAGTGCGGCCGCCACATTCACATTGGCCGGGAAGCCCTGCGCGGCGTCGAAGGCATTGCCCTTGAAGATCATGGTGGGCGTGGTGATCGCCAGCACGTCGATCTTGTGGATGTCCAGATAGGGCGCGCCCACCAGGCCGCCCGGCGGCTTGCGCGTCTCGATCGTGACGGAGGAGACATTGCCCTCGGCGGCGGCCCGCACGGCATCCAGCCCCAGCAACGCGCCGGTGGGGACGATGATGCGGGCCCCGGTCTGCTTCGCGCGATCAACCAGGTGCATGCGCGGCAGCAGAGCGCCGCAGGAACTCGGCACGAACATGCGCCCGCGCTCGATGGCGGCGAGTGCCACCTCCTCGAAGACGGCGGCGGGGGCAGCTTCGACGACGATGTCGGCCAGCTCGGCGAGCTGGGCCAGCGGCACGATGGCGGGCTTGTTCGCGAAGCCCGCGATGTTGGCGGCCGCCTTCTGGTGGTCCTTCGCGCTGACGGCGACGAGGCGCAGCCCCTGCACGCCCTTATCCAGCGCACGCGCCAGATGGAGCCCGATGGCGCCCAGGCCGGCGATGCCGACCGTCAATTCCGCAGACATGAAAAACCCTCCCGAGTGACCTCAGGAGGGATAAAGCACCAGATGAGGCCGGCGCGAAGACGGGCCTACTCTTCCTTGAAGCCGTAATCCGGGATGCCCTGCTCATTCCCGTAGTACTTGTAGGGCAGGAACTTGCCGGACATGGTGATCTTCACGCGGTCGCCCTTCGGGTTCGCGACACGCTCGAAGTCGAAGTCGAAGTCAATCGCGGACATGATGCCGTCACCAAACTCCTCCTCGATCAGCGCCTTCCAGGCCGGGCCGTTCACCATCACCATCTCGTAGAAGCGATAGATCAGCGGGTCCGTGGGCGGCATTTGGGTGCCGCGATAGGGCACCTCGTTCAGCATCCGCTCCTCGACTTCGGAGAGGCCGAACAGCTTGGCGGCCTTGGCGGCCAGCGGCTTCACCAGCTTCATCTGGCCGAGCAGCGCACCCACGATCATCGTGGGCGACATGCCACCGATCTCCTCGGTGATGAATTTCCAGGTCCAGGCCTTCTCGCGCTTGATGTCGAGAATCTTTTCGGTGAGTTGGGCGCGAGTCATCGCGTGTCTCCTTCCAGTGTGAAATCAGCCGCCGAGTTCGACGACGGGCGGGTTGCGGGCGTCGTAATCCGCGGGCGGCGTGCCCGCGAGGGTCCGGCTGCGCGTGATCAGGAAGTCCATGATGTGATCACGCAGCGGGTGATAGCCGGGCATGTGGTGCAGATCGGCGCGGGTGCGCGGGCGCGGCAGGCGGTTGTGCACCACCTCCGCCACGCGCGCCTCGGGGCCGTTCGTCATCAACAGGATCCGGTCGGCGAGCAGGATCGCCTCATCCACGTCATGCGTGATCATGAAGGCCGTCTGCCCGGCCTCGGTCACAAGACGCGAGACCTCCTCCTGCAGCGAGCCGCGCGTGAGCGCATCCAGCGCCGAAAAGGGCTCGTCCATCAGCAGCAGCTTGGGGCTCACCGAGAGCGCGCGCGCGATGCCGACGCGCTGCTTCATGCCGCCGGAAAGCTGCGAGGGCTTGCGCTCGGCCGCCTGCGTGAGACCGACGCGCGCCAAAGCCTCGCGCGCCGCATCGCGCACGCGCGCCTTGTCCCAGGAGGGGTTTCGGCAGGAGACGGCGAAGGCCACATTCTGCTCGGCCGAGAGCCAGGGCATCAGCGCATGGCCCTGGAAGATCACCGCGCGGTCAAGCGAGGGGCCTTCGATCTCCTTGCCATCCACCAGCACCACGCCATCGCTCGGCGTGTCAAGCCCGGCCAGGATGTTCAGGATGGTCGTCTTGCCGCAGCCGGAATGGCCGACCAGGCAGACGAACTCACCGCGCTCGATGCCGAACCAGACATTCTGGAACACGGTCAGCCCAGGGAATTTGCGCGCGATTCCCTCAACGGAAACGATCCGATTGGTCATGGCGTTATTCCTGCCAGGCCACGGCCTGGGCGATCAGGCCGAGCAGCCGGTCCAATGCCAACCCCACCAGCCCGATCATCAGGATCGCGATGACGATGTCCGCGATGGAGAGATTATTCCACTGGTTCCAAACCCAATAGCCGATGCCTGTGCCGCCCACGAGCATCTCGGCCGCCACGATCACCAGCCAGGCGATGCCGATGGAAATCCGCATGCCCGTGAGGATCGTGGGTGCGGCAGCCGGCAGGATCACACGCATCGCCGTCCGCCAGCGCCCGGCTTCCAGCGTGCGCGCCACGTTCAGCCACTCCTTGCGCACGGAAGCCACGCCAAAGGCGGTGTTCAGCAGCATCGGCCAGATCGAGCAGATGAAGATCACGAAGATCGAGCTGATCGACGAATCCTTGATCGTGTAGAGGGCGAGCGGCATCCAGGCGAGCGGCGAGACCGGCCGCAGCACCTGGATGAAGGGGTTCAGCGCCGCGTTCAGCAGCGGGCTCATCCCGATCACGAAGCCCAGCGGAATGGCGATCACCGCGGCCAGCAGAAAGCCCGCCATGACGCGCCAGAGCGACCAGGCGATCTGGATGCCGATCCCCTGGTCATTCGTACCGCGCTGGTGGAAGGGGTCGCTCAGCAACTCCACCAGGCGCTTGCCGATGTCGGTGGGCGCGGGCAGGGCCGTCTGGCCGCCGCGCGCCGCCTCGGGGCTGAGCAGGGCCGCCAGTTCAGGGTCCACCGTGGGGGCGCCGCCGGTGGCGCTGCCCTTCACGGCCATTTCCCAGGCGAACAACAGGGCGAAGAGCAGCGCAGCCGAAAGCAGCGCGGCCCGCCACACCGGAACTGTGGGTGTCATGGTTCAGTTCCGCTTGATCGCGAAGCTCGCCATATAGGCTTCGGGCTGGGTCGGATCGAAGGTCTTGCCCATGATCGTCTCGGTCCGCATCGAGTTCGCCGGCACCGCCATGCCGACATCGCGCATCACGCGGCCGGCATCGAGGGCGAGGAAGGTCTGCTCGGCCACCGCGCGCCAATCCACGTCACGCTGCAGCTGGTTCCAGCGCCGCATCTGCGTGAGGATCCAGACCGCCATCGAATGATAGGGGAAAGGATCGAAGCCGATGCGGTTGGGCTGGCGCACCACCTGGCCGAGCCCGTTCGCAAAGGTGCCGGTCAGCACCTGCTGCACCACGGTGAGCGGCTGGTTCAGGTAGTTCGGGCCATGGATGGCGTTCGCCACCTCGACCCGGTTCGCCTGGTTGTCGGAATGGGCGGTCGCTTCGACGATGGCGCGCAGCAGCGCGGCATAGGTGTTGGGCGTATCCGTGATCATGCTGCGCGGCACGGCGAAGGCACAGCAGGGGTGGCCGTCCCACAGCTCGCGCGTCAGGATCTGGATGAAGCCGACGCCGTCGAACACCGCGCGCTGGTTGAACGGATCGGGGCCGAGGAAGCCGTCAATGTTGTCGGCGCGCAGGTTCGCCACCATCTCCGGCGGCGGCACGGAGCGGATCTGGATGTCGCGGTCCGGATCGAGCCCGGCTTCGGCCACATAGGCGCGCAGCAGGTAGTTGTGCATCGAGAAATCGAAGGGCACGGCGAAGCGGAAGCCGCGCCAATCCTTCGGGTCGCGCTTGTCGCGGTGCTTGTTGGCGAGCGTGATCGCCTGGCCGTTGATGTTCTCGATGGCGGCCACCGCGAAGGGAATGGGCTGCGCCACGCCAATGCCGAGCGACATCGCGACCGGCATCGGCGCCAGCATGTGGGCCGCATCATATTCGCGCGCGATGGAGCGGTCGCGGATCACGGCCCAGCCGGCGGTGCGGATGACTTCGACGTTCAGCCCATGCTTGCGATAGAAGCCCATCGGGTCGGCCATGATGATGGGCGTGGCGCAGGTGATGGGGATGAAGCCGATCTTGAGGTCGCGCTTCTCGGGCGCGCCCGTGGCCTGTGCCATGGCTTCGCGGGCGTTCTGCAAGGGCAGGAAGCCCTCGATGGCGGCGAGCAGCGTGCCGGCGCCGAAGGCGTTGAGCAGGGTGCGGCGGGTGGTGGCATCGGGGAAGGCGGCACGGATGGCGGCCTCGTTCACCGCGCGGCCGAGTTCGCCGGTGCCGTCAGCCGGGGCTTCCTCGGCGCAGACGAAGCCCTGGGCGTGGCTCGTTCCGCAGGCGCAGAGATCGGCGGCGGTGAGGCGGTTGAACATTTTGGCCATGGGGCGCTCCCTTGAGTCGGGCGCGCCCATGCATGCGGTGTGCCACTTGCGAGAGGGCTTTGCCCTCTCGCGCTCTCCCAGCAGGAAACGGGGTTTCCTGCATCTTCATTCCCAGTGTGCAGGGAACTGGTTCCCTGCTGGGGGGCTCGGGGGGCAAAGCCCCTCGATCTGGTTTGCCTGAATTTCAGGCAATCTCAGACGACCGGCGACTTCCCGCCATCCACATTGATGGCGGTGCCGGTGACATAGCCGCCCTGCTCGCTCGCCAGCATCAAGGCCATGGCGGCAAACTCCTCGGCCTTGCCGATGCGGCCGAGCGGGACGGAGCGGCCCTGCTCCTCCTTCCACTCTTCCCAGGTGATGTTGCGCTTGTCGGCCGCGTGGCGGCGCACCCATTGGTCGCTCTCGATGATGCCGACCAGCAGCGCATTCACCAGCACATTGTCAGGTGCGTATTCATTTGCCATCGCCTTGGTCAGCGCCATGCCGGCCGCGCGGCTCACGCTCGTCGGCGTCGAGGTCGCGAGCGGCGCCTTGGCGCCGATATTGAGCACATTGATGATCCGCCCCCACCGGCGCTCCCGCATGCCCGGCAGCACGGCGCGGCAGAGGCGGACGGCGGCCATGAGCTTCAGGTTGAGGTCATCCTCCCAAAGCGCATCGGTGATGTCGAGGAAGGGGCCGCGCTGCGAGGTGCCGGCATTGTTCACCAGGACATCAATCGGCCCGATTGCGGCCGCGGCAGCAGCGGCGGCCTGCGCGCAGCCCTCGGCGCTGCGGATATCGGCGGCGATGGCGGCGACGCGCGCGGCGGGTGCGGCGGCCTGAATCTCCGCCTTCGCGGCCTCCAGGGCCTCAGCCCCGCGGGCCACCAGCGCCACATGTCCGCCCGCCTTGGCATAGGCCAGCGCGATGGCCAGGCCCAGGCCCTTGGAGCCACCGGTGATCAGGGCCGTCCGGCCGTTGAGGGTGAGTTGCATGCGCCGATTCCTCCGTGTTTGGCGGCTATGGTGCCTGCCAATCCGGCCCATCGTAAAGCCAAGCCATGCCCTCCCAGGCGGCTTCCGGCGGGCGGCCCATCAGCATGGCGTCCCGCAGCTCGGCCCGCACATCGGCCGCATGGTAGATGTCGCCATAGAGGCGGGCCATGGATTGCACGCGGCCGGTGCGCAGCACGCGCGCCTCCTCATAGGCCGGCAGGGCGCGGTCAACCGGCAGCGCGTCCAGCATGTCGGCCAGGCAGAGCGCATCTTCCAGCGCCATGTTGGCGCCCTGCGCCAGATATTGCAGCATGGGGTGCGCCGCATCGCCCAGCAGCACGGCGCTGCCATCCTGCCAGCCGCGCTTCGGCTCGCGGTCACAGAGCACCCAATATTTCCAGGTTTCTATCCGTTCCAGCATGGCGCGGACCTCGGGCCGCGAGCGGGCGAAGTGCCTGGCGAGCAGCGCCGGATCACCCGCCTGGTCCCAGCCTTCGGAATATTCCGTGCTGTGAAAGACGGCGACGAGGTTCATGAGCTCGCCGCGCCGCAGCGGGTAATGCACGAGGTGCAGGCGGGGGCCCGCATGCAGCATCACCTCGTCGCGCGGAATGCCGTCCGGCACCTCGCGCATCGGCAGCACGGCGCGATAGGCGATGTGGCCGGAGACGACCGGCTTCTCCGCCCCCAGCATAGCGGTGCGGATGCGCGACCACAGGCCATCCGCGCCGATCACGAGGTCGCCCCGCTCGCTCGACCCATCCTCGAAATAGAGCGCCACCTGCTGGCCGATGCGGCTGTAGTCGCGCGCGGCGCGGCCGGTGGTGAGGGTGATGGCGGGGTGGGCCATGCAGGCGCGCAGCAGCACGCCATGCATGTCGCCGCGATGGATCACGCCATAGGGCTGTCCGAAGCGCGCCTGGAAGCCCTCGCCCAGCGGCACGCGGGTGATCTCGTGCCCCTGGAGGGCGCAGCGCATGACCAGCGCCTTGGGAATGGCGGCCAGCTCCAGCATCGCGTCGCGCACGCCCAACCGGTCGAACATCTTGAAGACGTTGGGGCCGAGCTGGATGCCGGCGCCGATCTCGCGGAATTCAGTCGTGCGCTCGAAAACCCGGATGGTGTGGCCGCGTTGGGCGAGGGCGAGCGCCGCGCCCAGGCCGCCGATGCCGCCGCCGGCGATGAGGATGTTCATGAAAGAGGCCTCCGGCGGCTGGGGCCCCCATTTATTAAGCTTGGGGCCCCAGACCCCTTCAATTTATTGGGGTCTGGGGCCTTTCGGGCCCAGCCGCCAGAGGCCCTCTTTTTCCTCACGCCATCTCCGCCAGCACTGACGGATGGAACAGCTCCTCGGGCGTGAGGTCGCGCGCGGCCAGCCCATCGGCCCGTGCGAAGCGGATCATCGCGGCGATCTCCTCGCGGTTCTTCGCGAAGCCATAGGGCCAGACATCGCCGCCCATCGCGCGTTCCTGCTCCTCCATCGCCGCCGCGATCCAGGGCAGCGAGACGCGCAGCACGTTCACCAGGCGCAGTTCCTCCAGCGAGAGGCGGCGCGCTTCGGCGAAGGCGCGGAAGAGAACCAGCGGCAGCCAGGGATTGGCCTCCGCCACGTCCCGCCGCACCGCCAGGCAATGCATGATCGGGAAGAAGCCGGTCTGGCTGAACCAGGCCTTCTCGGCCGCGGGGTAATCCGGGAAGAGGCGGGCGATCTGCGGATGCGGCGCGGGCGGACGCGGGCCGATCATCGCATCCACGCGCCCCTCGCGCAGCGCCTGCTCCGGGCTTTCACCGAGCGGTGCGACGTCGAAGCCCTCTGGCAGCGTGATGGCGATGCGCTCGGCGCCGATACGCCATTTGATCGCCTTGGTGTCCACCCCATGCGTCTCGCGCAGGATGCCGCGCACCCAGAGCGCCGCGGTCTGCTGGTATTCCGGCAGGGCGACGGTGCGGCCGGCGAGGTCCTCGGGCCGTGTGATGCCGCGATCGGTGCGGATGTAGATGGCGGAGTGGCGGAAGGCGCGGGAGAGGAAGACCGGCACGCCGATATAGGGGCTGTCGCCGCGCGCCGTGGTGGTGATGTGGCTGCCCATGGAGAGCTCGGACACATCGAAGGCCTTGTCGCGCAGCGCGCGCTTGAAAATGTCCTCAGGCTCTCCGGGGAGCGCGATGAACTCCACGCCGGGGATCTGCACGCGGCCGTCCAGCACGGGCCGCGTGCGGTCCGAGAGGGTGCAGGCCAGCGTGATGCGCAGCTTGGTCATCAGACGAGATTCTCCGGCGTGAAGGGCAGACGGTCGGGTCGCACACCCAGCGCCTGGTGGATGCCGCCCGCGATGGCGGCGATGGTGGGCGCCATGCTGGCCTCGCCGGCACCGAGCGGCGGCGCCTCGGGCCGCTGGATCAGGTTGACCGTCACCCGCGGCACGTCGCGGAAGCGCAGCACGGGGTAGGCCTCCCAGGAGTCGGAGGTGAGGCGCGCGCCATCCGTGCGCGCCGCCTCGTGAAGCGCCACCGAGACACCGTGGATGGCCCCGCCCTCGAGCTGGTTCATCGCGCCATCGGGGTTGATGACCTCGCCCATGTCGGCGGCGATATGCAGGGCCACGCACCGCACGCGTTCTTCCGCCCGCACATGCGCGGCGACGGCGCACCAGGCGCCGGTGTTCTTGTAGCGCGCGACGGCAATGCCAAGCCCCTCATTCTCCGGCAGGGCACGGCCCCAGCCGGCCATGCGCGCCGCCTCGCGCAGCACATGGGCCGCGCGCTCGTCGTCGCAATGGCGCAGGCGGAAAGCGACGGAATCCTCGCCGGCCAGCGCGGCCAGCTCCTCCATCACGCTCTCGATCGCCCAGACATGAATGAGCGCGCCAAGGCCGCGCAGGGCCGAGGTGCGGATGGGCATCTCGGTCAGCCGCGTCATCGTCGCGGAGAGGCTCGGCACGCGATACAGCGGCACCATGTTGCGCTGCGCCCCCCCGCCACCGGCCAGCGGCGGGTTGATCGAGGGCGGGATGGGCTCGCCGCCCTCCATGAGCGGCGCCGCCAGCAGGACCGGCGTCTTGATGCGCCCCGGCCGGCCGGAATGGCCGTTCGAGCGCACATGCACGCGCCAGCCAGCGAGGGTCTTGCCGGCATCCAGCCCCGCCTCGATCTCCACCGCCATGGCCGGCGACTGGGGCGCCTGGGCCAGTTCCTCCGCGCGGGACCAGAGGACGCGGATGGGCCCGCCAGGGCTGAGCCGCGCGCAGATCGCCGCGTCCAGCGCCACGTCATCCGCGCCATTGTGGCCGTAGCAGCCCGCACCCTCGACGTGTTCGACGATGATCCTCCCGGCCGGCAGCTTCAGCGCCAGCGCCAGATCGGCGCGCAGGTTGTAGGGCCCTTGCGTGTGGCTCCAGACGCGCATCGTGGCGCCGTCAAACGCCGCGATGGCGCAGCAGGTGCCCACGGAGCCATGCGCGATGAAGGGCCGGAAGAAGCGGCGCGTGATGCTTTGCGTGGCGGGCGCCGGCGCACCGGCCTCGGCCACCACGCTCTCCTCGCCCGGCGCGCTGGCGAGCCAGGCGGGCCAATCCATCGGCAGCGGCGTGCCCCCACTCCAGCGCGCGGCGCGGGCGGCGCGTTCGGCCAGGCGCTCGGCCTCCGCCTCGGTCGCTGCGATCACGGCCAGCACATCGCCGTCGCGCAGCGCGCCCGGTGGCGCTTCGAGCAGCCGCACACCAGGGCTGGGCGGACGGATCATCCGCGCATGGCGCATGCCGGCGAAGCGCAGATCCTGGATGAAGCGCGCTTCGCCAAACACCTTGGCCGGCAGATCAAGGCGCGGGGCGGAGGTGCCGGTCACGCGGCGCGCCGCCGGCGCCTTCGGCCGCGCATCGGGCGAGGCCTCGGCCTCCAGGAGGTCGCGCTCGGCGAGCGCGGCATAGGAGCCGAGCGGCCCATCGGGGCCGAGGAACACGCCGTTCTCGACGCGCAGTTCCTCCATCGGCACGCCGCTCGCCTGCGCCGTGACGGAGAGGCACAGCGCGCGCGCATCGGCGCAGGCATGGCGCAGCGCCATGCCGCCCTCCTGGATGGAAAGGCTGCCCGAGGTCACCGCCTCATTCGGGCTGCTGCCCGTGATGGTGGGCGCGACCAGGATGCGCTCCAGGGCCACATCCAGCTCCTCGGCGGCAATCTGCGCGAGCGCGGTGAGGATCCCCTGCCCCAGTTCCACCTTGCCGGGATGGATCGAGACCCGCCCATCGGCATGGAAGGTGAGCCAGGTGTCGAGGCGGCGGTTCACATGCAGGCTGCCGGGCAGCTTCGGCCTGTCATCCGGCCCCGCGCCGCCGAAGGCGAGGTTCATGCGCGCATCTCCTCAGCTGCCTTCAGGATCGCGCGCAGGATGCGGTTGTGGCTGCCGCAGCGGCAGAGATGCCCATCCAGCGCCACGCGCAGCGCCTCCTCATCCGGCGCGGGATTGTCACGCAGGAAGGCGGCGGCGGTCACGATGATTCCAGAGAGGCAGAAGCCGCATTGCCCAGCCTGTTCGTCGAGGAAGGCGCGCTGCAACGGGTGGGGCGCGGCACGTGTGCCCAGCCCCTCCAGCGTCGTCACCGCGCGCCCTGCCACCGCTTCCACGGGCAGCGCGCAGGACGGCGCCGAGCGCCCCTCCAGCAGCACATGGCAGGCGCCACACGCCTCGGCGCCGCAGCCGAAGCGCGGGCCGTTCAGCAGGAAATCGCCCCGCAGCGCGTGCAGCAGGGAGATACCCCCGGGATGCGCGACCTCGGCGCCGTTCAGTGTGAATCGGATCATTCGCCCGTGATCCTCCGGATCAACCTGCGGTGATCCGCGCCATGCGGATCCACTCGCGCTGGCGTTCGATGTCGCGCGTCAGGAAGGCGGCGAAATCCTCGACCGACATGGGCAGCGGCTGCGCGCCCGCCGCCGCCTGGCGTTCGCGCGTTTCGGGCCGTTGCAGCACGCGGTTCACCTCGGCATTCAACCGGTCGACGATCGCGCGCGGCGTCCCGGTGGGCGCCATCAGGCCGAGCCAGATCGAGGCCTCATAGCCCGGCAGCGTCTCGGCCACCGCGGGCAATTCGGGCAGCAGCACGCTGCGCTGCGGGCCTGACGTCGCCAGCCCCCGCACGCGCCCGGCGGCGATCTGCTCGCGCATCGTCGGGATTGCGTCGAACATGATGGGCACCTGGCCCGAAATCACCGCCGTGCGCGCCTCGTTCGAGCCGCGGAAGGGGATGTGCTGCATCTGCACATCGGCCATGGCGCGGAACACCTCGCCCGCGATGTGATAGGGCGTGCCCGGACCGCTGCTGGCGTAATCGTAGCGGCCCGGATTGGCCTTCAGCAACGCGATCAGCTCCGGCACCGTGGTCGCGGGGATGGAGGGATGCACCACCAGCGCGTGATAGGCGATGTTGATGGCGGCGACGGGTGCCAGGTCTCGCATCAGCACATAGGGGCGGTTCGGCAGCAGCGTCTCATTTGCCGTGTGCGTGTTGCTCATCAGCAGCAGCGTCTGGCCATCGGGCGGGCTTTTCGCCACCTGGTCGGTGCCGATCGTGGCCCCCGCGCCGGGCCGGTTCTCGATGATGAAGGGCTGGCCGAAGGCGGCGGCGAGCGGCTCGCCCAGGAAGCGCGCCGCGACATCGGCCGAGCCACCGAGGCCGAAGGGCACGATGATGCGAACCGGCCGCTGTGGCCAGGTTTGCGCAGTGGCCTCCCGCGCCAGGATCAGGGCCGGCGTGGCCAGCAGGAACGGACGGCGATGCAGCATTGGCGTGTTCTCCCTTCCTCGCTACATCGCCCGCGTTCCCTGACCCCGCAAGTGGGACCTGCACCCGGCCGCTGTGATCGGCATGGTTTCGCCCAGGCCTTCAGGCCGCCGCGGCATGGGGCGGGATCGCCAGAGGCCCGACGCCTACGGGATGAAATCCGGCCGCGGCAGCGCGAGATAGGCATCACGCAGCGCCTGGGACCATCCGTTGCGGATGGTTTGGTAGTACGGGTCCTCATCCGTGATCCGCCGGCGTGAGCTGATGGCGCATTCATCCGTGCGGATCACCGCGATATCGAGCGGCATGCCCACCGAGAGGTTGGAGCGCAAGGTGCTGTCCATGCTGATGAGCGTGAGCGCCACCCCCATGACAAGCGAGGTGTGCGGCGTCAGCACGCGGTCCAGGATGGGCTTGCCGTATTTGTGCTCGCCGATCTGGAGGAAGGGCGTGTCGTCCGTCGCCTCGATGAAGTTGCCGGCCGAATAGATCAGGAAGAGGCGTGGCGGGCCGCCCGCGATCTGCCCGCCCAGCAGCAGGCTGCACTCGAAGCCCAGCCCCTGCGCGCCCAGCGCCGGGCCATCCTGCTGCGCGACCAGGCGCACGGCGGCGCCGACAAGCTGCGCCGCGCTCACCATGTCCGGCACGTCGGTCAGGCGCTGCTGCACGCCATTGTGCCAGACCCCGGCCTGGAGGTGGTTGCAGACCGCCTGGGTGATGGCGAGGTTGCCCGCCGTCATCAGCACCAGCGCGCGTTCGCCCGGCTGCTCGACGACGAACATCTTCGAGAAGGTCGAGATGTTGTCGAGGCCCGCATTGGTCCGCGTGTCGGAGAGCATGACGATGCCCTCATTCACCGACAGCCCCACGCAATAGGTCATCCTGCATCCTCCCCAACCGGCGTCACAGGATGCCCGATCAGGCGCGGATGTAGAAGGCCTGGACCGCCTCGCCCAGCTCGGCCGTCTGGATGATCATGGCGGTGAGATATTCGTGCAGCCCCGCCTCCATGATGTCCTCGATGCGACCGCTTCTGAGCTGCGCGCGCAGCTCATCCGCGAGGCGATGCGGCTCGCCCCGGCGGCCCTGCTGCTGGACGGCGATGGCGTCCAGCACCTCGCAGACGCGGTTGTAGCAGGCGATCAGGCTGCGCGGCAGTTCGGGCCGCAGGATCAGCAGCTCGGCGATGCGCGCGGGGGCCAGGCGGTCGCGGAAGACCCAGTGATAGGCGCGCAGCGCCGAGAAGGATTGCAGCACCGCCTGCCACTGCCCGTGGGCGACCGTGGTGTCGGCCTCGCTCTCCAGCACCTCGTGCTTCACGTCGAGCAGGCGGGCGGTGTTGTCCGCGCGCTCCAGCGCGGTGCCGAGCTGGACGAAGAGCCAGGCCTCGCCGCGCAGCATGGTGTCCATCGAGGCGCCGTTGAACAGCAGCACCCGCTCGCGCACCCATTCGAGGAAGCCGGGCAGCCGCTCGCCCTGGAAATCCTCGGGGCCGATGCGGCGCAGGTGGTTCCAGCTGTCGGACATCGCGCTCCACATGTCCACGGTCAGCGCGGTGCGGACGGTGCGCGCATTGTGGCGGGCGGCGGCGAAGCAGGGGATGATGCCGGAGGGGTTGTCGGGGTCGCGCACCAGGAAGTCGATCACCGCCTCCCCAGTCACCGCCGCGTGCTTCTCGAAGAAGCCCGGCTCACACCCGGCGGCGACGAGCAGGGCGCGCCACTCGTCGCCCTCGTGGTTCAGCTCGGCGGTCAGGCCCGCCATGCGCGAGGCGACATGGAGCCCGCGTGCGACATTGGCCGCGCGCTCGGTGTAGCGTCCCAGCCAGAAGAGGCTCTCGGCGGTGCGGCTCAGCATCCGGCGGCACCCCCCATGGATTGCGATTGCGACTGGGATTGCGATTGCGTGGGCACCGGGTCCGCCTCCAGCACCCAGGTGTCCTTCGTGCCGCCGCCCTGGCTGGAATTGACCACGAGCGAGCCCTCGCGCAGTGCCACGCGCGTCAGCCCGCCGGGGACGATGCGCACCGCATCCTTGGTGCTCAGTACGAAGGGCCGCAGATCCACATGGCGGGGCGCGATCCCCTGCTCCACCAGCGTCGGCACGGTGGAGAGGGCCAGGGTCGGCTGCGCGATATAGTCCTGCGGCCGCGCGCGGATTCGGGCCGCGAATTCCTCGCACTCCGCCTTGGTGGCGTGGGGGCCGATCAGCATGCCGTAACCACCCGAACCCTGGGCCAGCTTCACCACCAGCTTGTCAATATTGGCCAGCACTTCGCGCCGATCCTCCTCGCGCTCGCAGAGCAGCGTGGGGACGTTGGCGAGGCGCGGCTCCTCGCCCAGGTAGAAGCGGATCATGGCCGGCACGTAGGGGTAGATCGCCTTGTCATCGGCGATGCCGCAGCCCGGCGCATTGCACAGCGCCACATTGCCCGCGCGGTAGGCGGCGATGAGGCCGGGCACGCCCAGCATGCTGTCCGGCCGGAAGGCCTTGGGGTCCAGGTAGTCATCGTCAATGCGGCGGTAGATCACGTCCAAGCGCTTCGCCCCAGCGGTCGTGCGCATGTAGACGATGTCGTCCTCGACGAAGAGGTCGGGGCCTTCCAGCACCTCCACGCCCATCTCGTCCGCCAGGAAGCAATGCTCGTAATAGGCGCTGTTGAAGGATCCGGGCGTCAGGATCACCACCGTCGGGTCCGGCCCCGCGCGCTCGGGGGCGGCGGCCTTCAGCGTCGCCAGCAGATCCTCGGGGTAGCGGTTCACGGGCGCGATGCGGTGGCGCGCCATCAGGCGGGGGAAGAGGCGCAGCATCGCCTCGCGGTTTTCCAGCATGTAGGAAACGCCGGACGGCGTGCGCGCATTGTCCTCCAGCACGTAGAACTGGTCGGGCCCGGTGCGGACCAGGTCAATGCCGGCGATGTGGGTGTAGATGCCGCCGGGCGGCAGGAAGCCCTGCATCTCCGGCCGGAACTGCTCATTGCCATGGATCAGGTGGGCGGGGATGCGCCCGGCGCGGATGATCTCCTGCTTGCCATAGATATCGGCCAGGAAGGCGTTGAGCGCGCGCACGCGCTGCGTGAGACCGGCCGAGAGCGTTTCCCACTCCGTCCGCGCCAGGATGCGGGGGATGATGTCGAAGGGGATCAGCCGCTCCGGGTCGCCGCCCTCGCCATAGACGGCGAAGGTGATGCCGACGCGGCGGAACAATACCTCGGCCTCGGCGCGCTTGGCGGCAAGGTCGGCGCCCGGCGTCTCCCGCAGCCAATCGGCGATGGCGGCATAGGCGGGATGGAGCGAGGCGCCCGTTCCCATCTCGTCGAAGGCTTGGCTCGGCATGCAACCTGATCCTGGCAAATTGCATGAGCATTGCCGCAGCCCGGCGCGGGGCACAAGCCAGCCCAGCGGTGAATGCGCAGCGCGGCGCACGGCTTTGCCCAAGTCGCGGGCAGCTTGGCGGATGCGGCCCAGCGCCTATGCTGCCGGCGCAGGGAGAATGGACATGAACGACCAGCCGCAGCTCACCACCGGCGCCGAGGCCATGCTGGACGGCTTCGCCGCCGCCGAAATGCCCGCCATCTTCGGGGTTCCCGGCGGCGGTTCGAGCCTTGACCTCATCGCGGCCGCCAAGGCGCGCGGCATCCCCTTCGTGCTGGCACGGACCGAGAATGGCGCGGGCATCATGGCCGCCGCCCTCGCGGAGCTCACCCACCGGCCCGTCGGCCTGCTGACCACGCGCGGGCCGGGCGTCTCCAACGCCGCCAATGGCATGGCCAATGCCGCGCTGGAGCGCGCGCCGGTGATCCTGGTGGCGGATGGCTTCGCCGTGCGGGAGAGCCGCTACGTCACGCATCAGCTCTTCGACCAGGCGGCCATGATGGCCCCCGTGACGCGCGCCCGCGGCGTGGGCGCGGCCGATGCCCCGCGCGTCCTCACCGCCGCCCTCTGTGCCCCGCGCGGCCCCGGCTACCTGGAACTCGCGGGCGATGCCGCGCGCGCGCCGGCGCCGCCCGCCGGCGCCTGGGCACCGCCCGTGCTGGAAGCGCCCTCCGCCGCCGCCATCACCGAGGCGCGGCGAATGCTGGCCGCTGCCCAGCGCCCTGCCCTGATCATCGGCCTGGAAGCGACCGAGCCCGCCCGCGCCGCCGCCACGCGCCGCCTGGTCGAAGCACTGGGCTGCCCCGGCCTCGTCACCTACAAGGCCAAGGGCGTGCTGGCCGACAGCCACCCCCTCTTCGGCGGCGTCTTCACCGGCGGCGAGGCGGAGGCGCCGTTGCTGCGCGAGGCTGACCTGATCGTCCTGCTGGGTGCTGATCCGGTGGAGTTCGTGGGCCAGCCCTGGCGCTATGACGCTCCCATCCTCGACCTCGCCTGTGCGGCGCGGGAGATGGAATACCGCAAGCCCGAACTCGTCATCATCGGCGCCTGGGAGATCGCGGCCGGCGCGCTGGCCGAAGACGCGCCGCGCCGGCCCTGGCCGGAGGGGCGCGTGGGCGCCCTGCGCGCGGCCTGGCTGGCCGCGCTCGAGAACGCCCCCGGCGGCAACCGCGGCATGGCGCCGTCGGACGTCGTCCGCGTCACGCAGGATGCCTGCCGGCGCCTCGGCGCGGACCCGCGCGTGAGCGTGGATGCGGGGGCGCACATGTTCCCGGCCACTACCTTCTGGCAGGCGGAGCGGCCGGGCGATCTGCTGATCTCCAACGGCCTCGCCACCATGGGTTATGCGCTGCCGGCGGCCATCGCCGCCGCCTGGCATGACCCCGCCCGCGGCGCCGTCGCCTTCACCGGCGATGGCGGCCTGCTCATGGCGATCGGCGAGCTCGCCACCGCGGCCGCCATGGGCGTGAACCTGACGGTGGTGGTGTTCAACGACGCCACGCTCTCGCTGATCGATATCAAGAAGGGTGCGCGGGACCTGCCGGAGGGCGCGCTGGACTGGCCCATGGTGGATTTCGCGGCGGTGATGCGCGGCATGGGGGGCCAGGCCTGGCGCGTGGGCGATGCGGACGGGCTGGACGCGGCGCTGGCCGAGGCGATGGCAGCACCCGGCCCGCGGTTGATCGACGTGCGGACGGACCCGTCGAGCTATCCGGCGCAGATCAAGGCGTTGCGCGGGTAGCGCACTGGGGAGTTGCGCGGGTAGCGCAGCCTAGGCCTTGCCCGGCATGGCGCCGCCGATCCGGTAGCGGTCCCAGTCGCGCAGCAGGTAGAGCGCGAAGAAGGCCGCCAGGATCGGCACGCCGGCGATGAAGAAGTGGTTGCTCACCGGATTCCACGGCGAGAGGATGCGCGGGATGGAGACGATCACCGTCACGCCATGCAGCAGCAGCACGACGCCGTAGGTGATGCGCGGCTGGTAGCCGACCAGCAGCGCCAGCGCGATCAGCACCTGCAGGACGCCCAGGACCGGCGGGACATAGGCGCCGAAATTGATCCCGTAGAAATTGCGGAAGATCGCCAGCGTCGTCGCCGGGACCACGAATTTCTCGATCCCCCATTGCAGGAAGAACACGCCGAGCGTGATGCGCAGCACCAGGAGGGCAAGGGCAAGGCGGGATTCGAGCATGGCGCAGGGCCTCCGGCCGCCGGAGTGGCGGCTGCCCTGGTCTTCGCGCCTTCGCCGCCGAAGGTTACCGGCGGCGGTTGAGGAAATGCCTCATCATCGCGGTGGGCTCTGCCGTCTCCCAGGATTTCGCGAAGGCCGGGATGCCGGCGGCGATGGCCTGGCTGAGCGGCACATCCTCCCACTCGCGGATCAGCGCCTTCTGGTTGGCGATGGCGACAGGCCCCGCCTCGCGCAGCAGGGCCAGCCATTCCTCCACCGCCGGGTCCAGCGATTCGGCGGCGACGACGCGCTCGAGAAAGCCCCAGGATTCCATGGTGGCCGCATCCAGCGTCTCGGCCAGCAGCAGCAGGCGGCGGGTGCGGCCCCAGCCGATCAGGCCCGGCAGGAGCGCGGCCTCGACCACGGAGGGGATGCCCACGCGCACCTCCGGCATGCCGAATTTCGCGACATCGGCGGCGATGCGCAGGTCGCAGGCGGCGGCGATCTCGAGGCCGGCGCCCAGGCACCAGCCCTGGATGCGCGCGATGACCGGCACGCGGCAGGCGCGGATGGCGGCGCAGGCGCCATGCACGCGCTCGATGAAGGCCCGGCCCTGCTCAGGCGTGGTGACGGCGCCCATCTCGCGGATATCGGCGCCGCCGATGAAGGCGCGCTCGCCCTCGCCGGTCAGCACGACGGCGCGGATGTCCTCCTCCACGTCGAAGGCGGCCGCGAGCTGCAGCAGCAATTCCGAGTTCAGCGTGTTCAGCTTGCCGTGATTGGCGACGACGACATGCCGGATATCACCGGCGCGGCTGATCTCGATCCTCATCGCACCATCCCCGCCAGTTTCGCATAACCGCGCGCAATCGCCGCCAGCTCCTCATGCGCGATCACCGCATTGAGGTCGGTGAAGCCATCCGGCGCGCGCTCGCTCACCACATCCACCACACGCTCGGGCCCGCCCTTGCGGTTGGAAAGGGCGATGTCGCGCGTGGCGGGCAGGCGCTCGGCCTCATAGGCCTTCAGCGCCTCCTCCACCGGACGCTCGGCCAGCAGGCGTGCCAGCAGCCGCGCATCAATGATGGCCTGGGAGGCGCCGTTGGAGCCGGTGGGATACATGGCATGCGCGGCATCACCCAGCAGGGTGACGCGGCCCTGCGTCCAGAAGGGCAGCGGGTCGCGGTCGCACATCGGGTATTCCCAGAATTCCGGGGTGGCGCGCACCATGGCCTCCACATCCAGGCCCGGCACGCGGAAGCGCTGCACATGGGGCAGCACCTCCTCCAGCAGGCCGGGCCGGGCCCAGTCTTCTCGGCGCGGCGGCGGGCGCGTGGCATCGCCGATCTGCGCGCAGATCACCCAGTTGGTGAGGCGCGTCTCGGGCGTGCTGCCATGGCCGATGGGGTAGAAGACCAGCTTCTCCTTCATGTCGCCGGCCACGAACATGACGTCGCCCGTCTCATAGGCCGGCCATTCGATGGCGCCGCGCCACATCTGGATGCCGTTCCAGCGGATGCCGCCATCATTGGGGTGCATCGCTTGGCGCAGCATGGAATGGATGCCATCGGCGCCGATCAGCGCGGAACCGCGGATGCTGGAGCCATCGGCGAAATTGGCGGTCACATTCGCACCCGATTGCGCGAAGCCGACCAGGCGCATGCCGGTGCGGATCGCCTGCGGGCCAAGCCGCTCCATCGCCGCCTGCCAGAGCACGCCATGCATGCGGCCGCGATGGATGGAGAGCTGCGGCGAATCATGCCCCGCATGCAGGCCGCGCGCCTCGGTCCAGATGCGGTTGCCGAAGCGGTCGAGGTAGCGCAGCTCCCGCGTGCGGATGGCGATGGCATCCAGCGCGGGCAACAGGCCGAGGGCGGCCAGCTCGCGGATGGCATTGGTCAGCGTGTTGATGCCGACGCCGAGCTGCCGTACCTCCTTCGCCGCTTCCAGCACGATGCAGGGAATGCCGCGCTCATGCAGCGAGAGCGCCAGCGTCAGCCCACCGATCCCGCCGCCGGCGATGAGGATGGGCGCGGGGGGTGCCGGCTTGCGGTGGCGCCTGTGGTCGCTCATCGCGGCGCGTGGCTCGCGGGCTTCGCTTTGCGGCGCAGTTCCATCAGATCCTCCCGTGCGCGCTTCGCGTTGCGGAACAGCGCATCCTTGCCCCAGCCATATTGCACGGGGGTGTTCACACCCCGCGCGCCGTATTCTGCGGCAGCGTGCAGCGTGAAGGAAGGGTCGGTCAGATGCGGCCGCGCCAGCGCCACCAGATCCGCCCGGCCGGCGGCAATGATGGTGTTCACCTGGTCGGCCGAGGTGATGGAGCCCACGCACATGACGGCGATGCCGGCCTCATTGCGCAGCATGTCGGCCCAGGGGAGCTGGAACATGCGGCCATACATGGGTTGGGCGTCGGCCACGGTCTGGCCGGTGGAGACGTCCAGCAGGTCACAACCAGCATCGCGGAAGGCGCGGGCGATCACCAGCATGTCCTCATCGGTGATGCCGCCCTCGGCCCAATCGGTGGCGGAGACGCGCACCGACATGGGGCGATCGGCCGGCCAAAGGGCGCGCATGGCGGTGAAGACCTCCAGCGGATAGCGCAGGCGGTTCTCGACGCTGCCGCCATATGCGTCGCTGCGATGGTTGGTCAGCGGCGAGAGGAAGCTGCCGAGCAGATAGCCATGGGCGCAATGCAGCTCCAGCATGTCGAAGCCGCAGGCGATGGCGCGCTGGGTGGCGGCGAGGAATTCCGCTTTTACGCGGTCCATGTCGGCGCGGTCCATGGCGCGCGGGACCTGGCTGTTCGGGTGATACGGAATGGCACTGGCGGACAGGATCGGCCAGGCGGCCGCCTCCAGCGGCTGGTCCATGCCGTCCCACATGAGCTTCGTCGCCCCCTTGCGCCCGGCATGGCCGAGCTGGAGGCACATCTTGGCACCCGCCGCATGGCCGTTGCCCACGATGCGCGTCCAGGCCGCCTGCTGCGCGTCATTCCATAGGCCGGCGCAGCCCGGGGTGATGCGCGCATCCGGTGCGGGGCAAGTCATCTCGGTGAAGACGAGGCCAGCACCGCCCATGGCGCGCGCGCCGTAATGGATCAGGTGGAAGTCGTTCGGCACGCCGTCCTCGGCCGAGTACAGGCACATGGGCGAGACGACGACGCGGTTGGGCAAGTTCATCCCGCGCAGGGCGAAGGGCTGGAACATCGGCGGGTTGCGCGCATCGCCGCCCGGCGTCTCCATCGCCACCACATCCTGCACCTCGCCGACGAATTCCGGCGCGCGCAACAGCAGGTTGTCCCAGGTGATCGCTTTGCTGCGCGTCATCACGCCGAAGGCGAAGCGCGCCGGGTGGAAATTCCAGAAGCGCTTCACATGCTCGAACCAGACGAGCGAGACATCCGCCGCGTGCTGGATCTTCTCCACCTCCTCGCGCCGCCCCGTCTCGAAGCGGTGCAGGCAGGCCGCGACGTCGCCGCCCGCCATGAAAGCCGCATGCAGCGCGATCGCATCCTCCATGGCGAGCTTGGTGCCGGAGCCGATGGAGAAATGCGCGGAGGCCTTCGCATCGCCCAGCAGGACGATATTGTCCTTCACCCAGCGCTTGCACCGGATCATCGGGAATTGCCGCCACGTGCTGCGATTGGTGATGAGCTTGTGGCCCTGCAGCGCCTCGGCAAACACGTCTTCCAGATAGGCGGCGCTCCCAGCCTCATCCATCTGGCCGAGACCGGCGCGGGCGAAGGTCTCGGGGTCCGTCTCCAGGACCCAGGTGCTGGCGCCGGCCTCGTACTGGTAGGCATGGGCGATGAAGATGCCTTCGGGCCGCTGCTGGAAAAAGAAACTGAAGGCATCGAGCGGCCTTGTGCTGCCCATCCAGGCGAAGCGGTTGGGGCGGAGGTCCACCTCGGGCTGGAAATGCGCCGCGTTGCAGGTGCGGATCGGGCTGTTCACGCCATCGGCGGCGATGATGAGGTCGGCGTCCGGGAAATCCTCCGGGCTCGCCTCGCGGCGGAATTCCAGCGTGACGCCCAGCTCCCGCGCACGCGCCTGCAGCAGCGTAAGCAGCGTGCGGCGCGAGCAGCCGCAGAAGCCATTGCCGCCCACACGATGCTCATGCCCCCGCGCGATGATCGCGATGTCGTCCCAATAAGCGAAGCTCTCCACGATGGCGCGGTAGGAGGGCTCATCCGCATCGCGGAAGGCATCGAGCGTCGCGTCCGAGAAGACAACGCCAAAGCCGAAAGTGTCATCCGCCTGGTTGCGCTCGACGACCGTGATCTCGGCGGTGGGCCGGTCGCGCTTCATCAGGATGGCGAAGTACAGGCCGGCGGGGCCGCCGCCGATCACCGCGATGCGCATCTGTCACTCCATGAGGCTGCATCGCCAAAATATGCTTGAAGGGAGGCGTCCCGCAATGCTTTAAGCTTAAAATATGCAGGAGCTGGCAGGACAGTTTGCGCTGGTGAGCGGCGGGGGCACGGGCATCGGCCTCGCCTGTGCCCGCGCGCTGAAGGCGGCTGGGGCACATGTCAGCATCATGGGCCGGCGCGCCGCGCCGCTGGAGGCGGCCGTGGCGCGGGGCGAGGCCGATGCGGCCCTGGCGGGTGACGCGACCCAGCCGCCCCCGCTGCCGCCGGTGACGATCCTGGTGAATGCCGCGGGGGCCGCAGTCAGCGCCCCCTTTCTCAAGACGACCGCCGCCGATTTCCGCGCCGCACTCGACGCCAACCTGATGTCGGCCGTGGCACTGACCCGCGCGGTGCTGCCGGGGATGCTGGCCGCGGGCCGCGGGCGGATCATCAACATCGCCTCCACTGCCGCACTCAAGGGCTACCCCTATGTGGTGCCCTATGTGGCGGCCAAGCACGCGTTGCTCGGCTTCACGCGTGCCCTCGCGCTCGAGGTCGCGGCCAAGGGTGTCACCGTCAACGCCATCTGCCCCGGCTTCACCGAGACGCCGCTACTGGCCGAAAGCCTGGCCCGCATCCAGGACAAGACCGGAATGGACGAAGCCGCCGCGCGCGCGGAACTCGCGAAGCACAACCCCCAGGGCCGCCTGTTGCAGCCCGATGAAATCGCGGCGCTGACCGTCTTCCTCTGCACCGCCGCCGCCCAGGGCATCCATGGCGCAGCACTGCCCGTCAGCGGGGGCGAAATCTGATGGATGCCGAGACGCAGCTCGCCGATGCGCCGCCCGGCACCAAGGATTCGCTGCGCCTCTGGCTGCGCCTGCTGACCTGCGCAACGCTGATCGAAACCGAGATCCGCCGCCGCCTGCGCGAGGAATTCAACACCACCCTCCCCCGCTTCGACCTGCTGGCGGCGCTGGACCGCGATGGCGAGGGGCTGACGCTGGGCGATGTTTCGCGCCGGATGATGGTGAGCAACGGCAACGTCACCGGCCTCGCCACGCGGCTCGAGGCGGAGGGGCTGATCGAACGGCGCCTGGACGCCGGGGATCGCCGCGCCTTCCGCCTGCGCCTCACGGCCAAGGGCGCTCGTGAATTCGCCCGCCAGTCCCGCGCGCATGAGGGGTGGATCGCCGAATTGCTGGGCGACCTCTCCGCCACCGAAAGGGCCGGGCTGCACCAGTTGCTCGGCCGCGCGAAATCCTCCATCCGCGAGAGCCTCGACACGCCATGATCCCCCTCGCCCGCCACATGCCGCAACATCTGCAACTGAGCGAGAACGCGGGCGTCATCACGCTCACACTCAACCGGCCGGAGCGGAAGAACCCGCTGACTTTCGAAAGCTATGCCGAGCTCTCCGCCATCTTCCGCACGGGTGCGCAGGATGACGCGGCGAAGGTCTTCATCGTGACGGGTGCGGGCGGCAATTTCTGCTCGGGCGGCGATGTGCATGAGATTATCGGGCCGCTTCTCGAACGCGACACCAAGGGGCTGATGCGCTTCACCGCCATGACGGGTGAGCTGGTGAAGGCCATGCGCGCCTGCCCGCAACCCGTCATCGCGGCCGTGGATGGCGTGGCCGCCGGCGCCGGTGCGATCATCGCGATGGCGAGCGACATCCGCCTGGCCACGCCGCGCGCCCGCGTCGCCTTCCTGTTCAACCGCGTGGGCCTGGCCGGCTGCGACATGGGCGCCTGCGCCATCCTGCCGCGCCTCATCGGCCAGGGGCGCGCCAGCGAATTGCTCTTCACGGGGCGTGCGATGCGGGCGGAGGAGGGCGAGCGCTGGGGCTTCTTCAACCGCCTGACGGAGAACCTCGCCGAGGACGCCGCTTCGCTCGCCGCCGAGATCGCCGCCGGCCCCGGCTTCGCGCATGGCATGACCAAGCGGATGCTCGCCATGGAATGGGCGATGGGCGTGGAACAGGCGATCGAGGCCGAGGCGGTGGCCCAGGCACTCTGCATGACGACGCAGGATTTCCGCCGCGCCTATGAAGCGTTTGCCGCGAAGCAAACCCCGGTCTTCCAGGGCGACTGATGGCAGACTCGGCCTTCCTCGACTGGCCCTTCTTCGAGCCACGCCACCGCGCATTCGCGGCCGAGGTCGAAGCCTGGGCCAGCGCGAACGCGGAGCAGCTGACCGACCACCACGACGCCGATGGCAGCACCCGAGCACTGGCGCGAGCCTTGGGCGAATCCGGCCTGCTGCGCATGGCCGTGCCTCAGTCCGGCGTGCTGGATGTCCGCAGTCTCTGCCTTGCGCGCGAGATCCTCGCGCGGCATTCGGGTCTGGCAGACTTCGCTTTTGCCATGCAGGGGCTGGGCACTGGGCCCATCACGCTCTTCGGCAGCCCCGAATTGCGCGCCCAGGTGTTGCCTGGCGTGCGCGCCGGCACCACCCTCGCCGCCTTCGCCCTGTCCGAGCCCGAGGCGGGCAGCGATGTCGCCGCACTCGCCACGACCGCGACGCGCGATGGCAACGCGCATTGGCGCATCCACGGTGAGAAGACCTGGATCAGCAATGGCGGCATCGCCGGCAGCCATGTCGTCTTCGCCCGCACGGGCGAGGCGCCGGGGGCCCGCGGCCTCACCGCATTCTGGGTGCCCGGCGATGCGCCGGGGCTGGTGACGGCCGAGCGCATCCAGGTCTCGGCGCCGCATCCCCTGGCGCGGCTTCGCTTCGAGGATGTGTGCGTGCCGGACGCGCACCGGATCGGCGCACCGGGCGATGGCTTCAAGATCGCGATGGCGACGCTCGACGTGTTCCGCGCGACGGTGGGGGCCGCGGCCCTCGGCTTCGCGCGACGCGGCCTCGACCTGCTCCTGCACCGCGCCACCACGCGGAAGCTCTTCGGCGCGCCTCTCTTCGACCAGCAGATGACGCAGGCCGCCATCGCCAACGCCGCCTTGGATGTGGAGGCCGCGGCCCTCCTGGTCTATCGCGCCGCCTGGCTGAAGGATCAGGGCACGCCACGGGTTTCGCGTGAGGCCAGCATGGCCAAGCTGCACGCGACCGAGGCCGCCGGCCGCATCGCCGATGCCTGCGCGCAACTCCATGGCGGACATGGTGTCGTCTCGGATTCTCCTCCCGAATTGCTGACGCGCGAGGTGCGCGCACTGCGCGTCTATGAGGGCGCCTCCGAAATCCAGCGCGTGATCATCGCGCGCGCCGAGCGGGAGAGGATGTGAGCATGGACAGCTTCGCGGCCGACAACCTGCCCGCCCGCGCCGAATGGCCGGAGTTCCGCCTCCTGCCCTACCCGGATCGCCTGAACTGCGCGGTCGAGCTGCTGGACCGCAACCTCGCCACACGCGCCGATCATCCGGCCGTCGTGACGCCCGCAGAGACGCTCACCTACGCGCAACTCGCGGCCCGCGTGAACCGCATCGCCAATGTGCTGGTCAGCGCGCTCGGACTTCGGCCCGGAAACAGGGTGCTGCTGCGCTCGGCCAACAATGCCTGGATGGTCGCCGCCTATTTCGCCGTGCTGAAGGCGGGCGGCATCGTCGTCGCCACCATGCCGCTGCTGCGCGCGAAGGAGATCCGTGAGATCGCGCGCAAGGCCCGCATCACGCATGCGCTGTGCGACGCCCGCCTGATCGAGGAGTTGCGCCGCGCCGATGCGCCGGAGCTGCGCCATCTCGTGACCTGGGGCGATGGCGACCTCGAATCCCGCTGCGCCGACGCCAGCCCGGATTTCACCGCCCATGACAGCGCGGCGGACGAGACCTGCCTGATCGGCTTTACCTCCGGCACGACGGGCGAGCCCAAGGGCACCATGCATTTCCACCGGGACATGCTGGCGATCTGTGACGCCTACTCGGCCCACGTGCTCAAACCCAACGCCCAGGATCGCTTCATCGGCTCGCCGCCGCTTGCCTTCACCTTCGGCTTGGGCGGCCTCGTGCTCTTTCCCTTCCGCGTGGGGGCGACGGCCATCCTCCTGGAACGCGCCGGCCCGGACGAGCTCCTGCGCGCCATCGCGGCACATCATGCCACCATCTGCTTCACCGCCCCCACCGCCTATCGCGCCATGGCGGCGCATGTGGCGGAGCACGACATCAGCGCGCTCCGCAAATGCGTCTCCGCCGGGGAGGCGCTGCCCAAGCCCATCTTCGACCTCTGGCAGGAAAAGACGGGCCTCAAGCTGATGGATGGCATCGGCGCCACCGAGATGCTGCACATCTTCATCGCCGCATCTGAGGAGGCGATCCGCCCCGGCAGCACCGGCCTCGTCGTGCCCGGCTACGAAGCGCGCGTGCTGGATGCGGCGGGGCAGGAAGTGCCGCGCGGCACACCTGGGCGCCTCGCCGTGCGCGGGCCCACGGGGTGCCGCTACCTCGCCGATCCGCGCCAGCGGAACTACGTGCAGGATGGCTGGAACATTACGGGCGACACCTACATCCAGGATGAGGACGGCTATTTCTGGTACCAGGCCCGGAGCGACGACATGATCATCTCCTCCGGCTACAACATCGCGGGGCCGGAAGTGGAGGCGGCCCTTCTGGCGCACCCCGCCGTGCGCGAATGCGGCGTGGTGGGCCAGCCCGATCCGGAGCGCGGCATGCTGGTGACGGCCCACATCGTTCTGCATGCCGGCTTCACGCCGGATGAGGCCATGGCCAAGACCTTGCAGGATCATGTGAAGGCCCAGATCGCGCCCTATAAATACCCGCGCCGCGTGATCTTCGCGGATGCCCTGCCGCGCACCGGCACGGGCAAGCTGCAACGCTTCGCACTGCGTCAATCATGAGCAGACCGGCTCCCCGTCCCGCCGCCACCCTCCCAGCCGCGGCCGCGCGCATCCCAGGCCGCATCCGCTTCTCCGATTGCGACCCCGCCGGCATCGCCTTCTTCGGCGCCTGGTTCACGCTCGCGAACGCCGCCATCGAGGATTTCTTCGAGCTCACCCTCCAGCTCGATTTCCACCATATCCATGGCGAGCGCCGCACCGGCACCGGCTTCGTCCACGCCGAGGCCGATTGGTTCGCGCCAGGACGCATGGGCGATCACGTGGTCTTCACGCCGCTCATCACGCGGATCGGCGGCGCCTCCTACGCCACCACGCTGCACGCCCATAAGGGCGAGACGGAACTGGTCCGCTTCCGCTTCGTGAACGCGACGACCGACCTCGACACCGCCCGCCCCAAGCCCATCCCGGACGATCTGCGCGCCGCCCTTGCGCGCTACGCCGCCGCCTGCGAAAGCCTCACCCCATGAGCCTGACGAACCTGCAACCCAAGGGCTGGCCCGCCCCGAAAGGCTACGCGAACGGCCTGATGGGCGAAGGCCGCCTTGTCGTCATCGGCGGCCAGATCGGCTGGGACGCGTCCGGGCGCTTCGCCGAGGGTTTCGTGCCCCAGGTGCGCCAGGCGCTCTCCAACATCATGGCCGTCCTGGCCGAGGCCGGCGGCAAGCCCGAGCATATCGCGCGCCTCACCTGGTACGTGACGGATATCGGCGAATACCGCGCGAGCCTCGCCGAACTCGGCCCCGCCTATCGTGCCGTCATGGGCCGCCACTTCCCGGCGATGACGCTGGTGCAGGTTGTCTCGCTCGTGGAGGAGGAGGCCAAGGTCGAGATCGAGGCCACGGCCATCCTGCCCAAGGGGTGACCGCTTCCGATGACCGCGGGGCGAAGCCCGAAGGTCTGAATCGGCCGCGCGGTGAAGCCACGGAGGCGATCCGTGCCGAGGCGCGGCGCTTGGGCTTCGACATCGCCCGCTTCACAGAGGCGATCCTGCCGCCGGAAGCGCGCACCCGCCTCGATGCGTTTCTCGAATCCGGCGCACATGGCAGCATGGGCTGGATGGAAGCCCGCCGCGAACAGCGCGCCCAGCCCCGCGCCCTTTGGCCCGAGGCGGTCAGCGTCATCGCGCTCGGCCAGAATTACGGCCCGGATTACGACCCGCTGGCGAGCCTCGGCCAGCCCGGCCGCGCCACCATCAGCGCCTATGCCCAGGGCCGCGACTATCACGATGTCGTGAAGAAGCGCCTCAAGGCGCTCGGGCAGTGGATGGTGCGGCACTTCAAGGGCAACGAACTCAAGGTCTTCGTGGACACCGCACCCGTGATGGAAAAGCCGCTGGCGGCGCAAGCGGGCCTCGGCTGGCAGGGCAAGCACACCAACCTGGTCAGCCGCACCCATGGCTCCTGGCTGTTCCTCGGCGAGATCTACACCACGCTCGCCCTCACGCCCGACGCGGCCGAGCAGGACCATTGCGGCAGTTGCCGCGCCTGCCTCGACGCCTGCCCCACCGCCGCCTTCCCCGCGCCCTACCGGCTGGATGCGCGGCGCTGCATCTCCTACCTGACGATCGAGCATCACGGCCCCATCCCGCACGAGTTCCGCCGCGCCATGGGCAACCGCATCTACGGCTGCGACGATTGCCTGGCCGTGTGCCCCTGGAACAAATTCGCCCGTGCGGCGGCCGAGCTGCAGTTCGCCCCCCGCGCCGAAGTGGCGCCGCCGCTCGCCGAGCTGGCGGCGCTGGATGACGCGGGCTTCCGCGCGCGCTTCGCGGGCTCGCCCATCAAGCGCATCGGGCGCAACCGCTTCACCCGCAACGTGCTCGTCGCCATCGGCAACAGCGGCGATGCCGGGCTGCTGCCCGTGGCGCACCGCCTGTGCGAAGATGCCGACCCCGTGGTGGCCGAGGCCGCCCGCTGGGCCATGGAGCAACTGACCACATGAGCGACGGCGCGCTTGTCCTGTTTTCCGGGGGCCAGGATTCGGCCACCTGCCTCGCCTGGGCCATGGCACGCTTCGACACGGTGGAAACGCTCGGCTTCGACTACCGCCAGCGCCACGCGGTGGAACTCACCTGCCGCGCGGCCTTGCGCGCCGGCATGGCCTCGCCCCGGCTCGGGCCCGATCACACGCTGGACCTCGGCGTGCTGGGTGCCCTCAGCGACACGGCGCTGACGCGCGAGGCGGAGATCGCGCTGCGCGAGGATGGCCTCCCCAACACCTTTGTCCCCGGCCGCAACCTGATCTTCCTCACCTTCGCCGCCGCGCTGGCCTATCGCCGCGGCCTGCGCCACATCGTGGCCGGCATGTGTGAGACGGATTACTCTGGCTATCCCGATTGCCGGGACGACACCATCAAGGCGCTGCAGGCCGCCATCAACCTCGGCATGAACACGCGCCTCGTGCTGCACACGCCGCTCATGTGGCGCGACAAGGCAGCGACCTGGCACCTGGCCGAGCGCCTGGGCGGGCGGGCCCTGGTCGAGCTGATCCGCGTCGAGAGCCATTCCTGCTACAAGGGCGAGCGCGCCACCCTGCACCCCTGGGGCCATGGCTGCGGCGAATGCCCCGCTTGCGACTTGCGCGCCCGGGGCTGGGCGGCCTATGCGAGCGCGCATGAAGACCCGCACCCGCCTTGAAGGCTTGGCCTTCCTCCTCGCCTTCGCGCTCTGCATCCCCGCGGCCAATTGGCTGATCGGCAACGCCGGCACGGTGTGCGTGCCCAATGGCCCCTGCCTGATCCCGGTGGCGCCGGGCATCATGGCGCCGTCGGGCGTGCTGATGATCGGACTCGCCCTCGTCCTGCGGGACCTGGTGCAGCGGCGGCTCGGCGTGAACTGGGCGTTGGGGGCGATCTTCCTCGGTGCCGGGCTTTCGGCCGCCATCGCGCCGCCCGCGCTGGTGCTGGCCTCCACCGTGGCCTTCCTGCTCTCGGAGCTGGTGGATCTCGGCGTCTATACGCCCTTGCAGAAACGCGGGCTGGTGCTGGCCGTGGCCGTCTCCTCGCTGGTCGGCCTGGTGGTGGACAGCGTGATCTTCCTTTGGCTCGCCTTTGGCAGCCTGGACTATCTCTCGGGCCAGGTGATCGGGAAGGCCTGGATGGTACTGCTTGCCCTCCCCATCGTGGCGCTGCTGCGCCGGCGGGACGCGCGGCTCGGCCTCGCCTGAGGCGTCAGCTGGCGGCCACGGCCAGCCGCACGGCCTGTGCCGGCGCCTCCGCGCGGCGCATCCCGTTCAGGAAGACCTCCACCGCCTCCTGCGCCAAGCTGGCGATTTCGGGCGCCGCCGGCACCTCCCGCAGGCCCAGCAGCAGGCGGATCTGCATCGAGCCGAAGGCCATGCCGTAGAGCATGCGGCCGGTGGCCTCGGCATCGCCGGGGCGGAGGCGGCCGCGCTCCATTTCCAGCCCGATCAGGCGTTGCAGGGCGGTGGCGCCGCGGCGCAGCAGCACGCGGTGGAAGGTCTCCGCCAGTTCGGGTGAGCGCCCCTGCTCGGCGATGACCAGGCGGAAAATGCCGATGGGGCGAAGTGCCAGCAGATGCCGCCCCGCCGCTTCCAGCATGCGGGCCAGCGCACGTTGCAGGTCGGGCTCGCGCGCCAGGGCGGGATCGAGATGCGGCGGGATCAGCGAATCATGGATCGCCGCCTCGAAGAGTGCCGCCTTGGAGGGAAAGAGCCGGTAGAGCGTGCGCTTCGACATGCCCGCCTCCTGCGCCACCTTGTCCATTCGGGCGGCGGCGTAGCCGTCGCGGGTGAAGACGGCCGCGGCCGCCTCCATCAGCGCGTGGCGCCGCGCCTCCTCCGGCATGGGGCTCGGCCCGGGCCGGCAGCGCGCGGCCGCCATGTCCATGCTCACCGGGCCTACTCCGCCGGGGCCGTCTTCGGCGCCGCGGCCGGTGCGACCCTCTCGGCGGCCGAGCGCGTGCGGAACAGCCGCAGCACCAGCACGAAGAAGAGCGGCACGAAGAGCACGGCCAGCACCGTGCCCGCGACCACGCCGCCGATGACGCCCACGCCGATTGCGTTCTGCGCGCCCGAGCCCGCGCCGCTGGAGATGGCCAGCGGGACGACACCGAGCGTGAAGGCGAGCGAGGTCATGATGATGGGGCGCAGGCGCTGGCGCGCCGCCTCGGTCGCGGCCTCGGTCAGCGAGAGGCCGCGGTCGAAGCCCTCGCGCGCGAATTCCACGATCAGGATGGCGTTCTTGGCCGTGAGCCCGATGGTCGCCAGCAGCCCCACCTGGAAATACACGTCATTCGCCATGCCCTTCATCAGCGAGGCGACGACGGCGCCCAGCACGCCGAGTGGCACGGCCAGCATGACCGCCGTGGGAATGGACCAGCTCTCATAAAGGGCCGCGAGACAGAGGAAGACCACGATGAGCGAGATCGCATAGAGCGCCGGCGCCTGGCCGGAGGACTGCCGCTCCTGGAAGGAGATGCCGCTCCATTCATGCCCGAAGCCGGGCGGCAGCTGCTGCATCAGGCGCTCCATCTCGTCCATCGCCTGGCCGGTGGTGAAGCCCGGCGCCGGCCCACCCTGGATCTCGCGCGAGGGGATGCCGTTGAAGCGCTCGAGCCGCGGCGAGCCGAACCGCCACTCCGCCCGGCCAAAGGCCGAGAAGGGCACCATCTGCCCCTGCGCGTTGCGGACATACCATTTGTCGAGGTCGGCCGGGACCATGCGCGCCTCGGGCTGGCCCTGCATGAAGACGCGCTTGATGCGCCCACGATCCATGAAGTCATTCACGTAGGTGGCGCCCCAGGCGGTGGAGAGCGTCTGGTTGATCTCGGTGATGGTGAGGCCCAGCGCGCTCGCCCGCTCCCAATCAATGATGAGGCGGAACTGCGCCTCATCATTCAACCCGTTGGCGCGCACGCGGGAGAGGATGGGGCTGGCCTGGGCGAGGCGCAGCAGCTGGTCCCGCGCCTCCATCAGCGCCGCATGGCCCTGCGCGCCGCGATCCAGCAGCTGGAAGGAAAAGCCGGTTGCGTTGCCGAGTTCGCGGATGGCAGGCGGTGAGGAGGCGTTGATCAGCGCGTCCTGGTAGGTGCTGAAGCGGCGGTTGATGCGCTCGGTCAGCGCGCCCACCGAATTCTCGCGGCCTGGCCGCAGATCCCAGTCCTTCAGGGTGATGAAGCCGAGGCCGGAGGCCTGCCCACGCCCGCCGAAGCTGAAGCCATTGATGGCGAAGAGGCTGTCCACCACGGCCCCCTCCTCCTCACGCAGATAGCGGCCGACATCGTCCAGCGCGCGCTGCGTGCGGTCGGCCGTCGCCCCCGGGGGGGCCGTGACCTGCACGAAGGCGATGCCCTGGTCCTCATTCGGCAGGAAGCCGCCGGGCAGGCGCAGGAAGGCATAGCCGAGCGCGCCGAGCAGGGCCACGTAGACCACCAGCATGCGCGCGGGCCGGCGCAGGCTGGCCCGCACGCCCCAGAGATAGCCGTTCGTCGTGCGGTCGAAGCCGCGGTTGAACCAGCCATAGAAGCCGCGCGTCCCCTGCCCCGGCTTGTGCGGCTTCAGCATGGTGGCGCAGAGCACCGGCGTGAAGAAGATCGCGACCAGCACGGAAAGCCCCATGGCGGTCGCGATGGTCACCGAGAATTGCCGGTAGATCACGCCGACCGAGCCGCCGAAGAAGGCCATGGGCAGGAACACGGCGGAGAGCACGAGGCCGATGCCGATCAGCGCGCCGGTGATCTGGTCCATGGACTTCCGCGTGGCTTCGAGCGGCGAGAGATGCTCCTCCGCCATCACGCGCTCGACATTCTCGACCACCACGATGGCGTCATCCACCAGCAGGCCGATGGCCAGCACGATGCCGAACAGGGTGAGCGTGTTGATGCTGAAGCCCAGCGCCGAGAGCACCGCGAAAGTACCCAGCAGCACCACCGGGATCGCCATGGTCGGGATCAGGGTCGCGCGCAGGTTCTGCAGGAAGAGGAGCATGACGAGGAAGACGAGAGCCACTGCCTCGATCAGCGTGATGATCACGCTCTTGATGGAGCGCTGCACGAAGGGCGTCGTGTCCTGCAGATAGGTGACCTCGAGGCCGGGCGGGAAGCTCGGGCGCAGGCGGTCAATCGTCGCCCGCACCGCCGCCGCCGTATCCAGCGCGTTGGCGCCGCTGGCGAGCCGGATGCCGATGCCGCTGGAGATGCGGCCGTCGAGCTGGGTGGAGATGGCGTAGTTCTCGCCGCCGATCTCCAGCCGCGCCACGTCGCGCAGCCGCACCTGCGAGCCATCGGCGCGCACGCGCATCAGGATGGCGCCGAATTCCTCGGTGGTCTGCAGGTAGGAGGGGCCGATGATGGTGGCGTTGAGCTGCTGGCCCGGCACGGCCGGCAGGCCGCCCATCTCGCCGCTCGAGACCTGCACGTTCTGCGCCCGCACCGCGGCCGCGACATCCGCGGGCGTCAAGCCGAAATTGATGAGCTTCGCGGGGTCCAGCCAGATGCGCATGGCGAATTGCGCACCGAAGACCTGGAAATCGCCCACCCCCGGCGTGCGGCTGATGGGGTCCTGGACGTTCGCCGCCAGGAAGTCGGTGATGTCGAGGCGCTCCATGCTGTTATCGGTGGTGTAGAACCCCACGATCAGCATCCAATTGCCGGCCGACTTCACGACGCGGAGGCCCTGCTGCTGCACCGTCTGCGGCAGGCGGGGCACGGCGAGCTGCACACGGTTCTGCACCTGCACCTGCGCCGTATCGGGATTGGTGCCGGGCGCGAAGGTGAGCTGGATGCGGGCCTGGCCATCCTTCGTCGTCTGGCTGTCAAAAAACAGCAGGTTGTCGATGCCGGTGAGCTGCTGCTCGATCACCTGCACCACCGTCGCCTGCACCGTCTCGGCCGAGGCGCCGGGGAAGGTCACGTTGATCGCGATGGTGGGCGGCGCGATGGCCGGATATTGCGAGACGGCCATGCCGCGCAGCGCCAGCGCGCCGGCCAGCATGATGCCGATGGCGATGACCCAGGCGAAGACCGGGCGGTCAATGAAGAAGCGTGCCATCGCGCGGGCCTAGCTCGCGGCCGCGCCGCGCTCGGTCGCACGCACCCGGGTGCCGGGGCGGATGCGTTGCAGCCCTTCCACCACCACGCGGTCGCCGGGGTTCAGCCCCGCCGTCACCATCCAGTCATTGCCCAGTGCCCGGTTGGCGCGCAGCACGCGCGCTTCCACCACGTTCTCCGCGTTCACGACGAAGGCCATGGGCTCGCCGCGCGGGGTGCGCAGGACGGCGCGCTGCGGCACGAGGAGCGCACGGTCCGTCACCCCCTCCTCGACGCGGGCGCGGACGAACATTCCCGGCAGCAGGAGCTGGTTGGGGTTGGGAAACACGGCGCGCATGGTGACCGAGCCGGTCCCCTGGTCCACGATCACCTCGGAGAACTGCACCTCGCCCGCGAGCGGGTATTCCGAGCCATCCTCCAGGATCAGCCGCGCCTCCGCGCGGTCGGCCGAGGGGCGGCGGAGTGCCCCGCTCTCTACATCGCGGCGCTGCTGCAAGAGGGCAGCGCTGGGCTGGGTGAGGTCCACCAGGATGGGGTCGAGCTGTGCCACCGTCACCAGCGCGGTGGGCTGGTTGGCGGTGACGAGCGCGCCCGCCGTCACCGTCGCGCGGCCGGTGCGGCCGGAGATGGGCGAGGCCACGCGCGTGTAGTTCAGGTCAATCCGCGCCGTCTCCAGCGCCGCACGCAGGGAGACGAGATCCGCCTGGGCCTGGCGCAGCGTCGTCTCCGCATTCTCCAGGTTCTGCTCGCTCACCACTTGGGACCGCGCGAGGGGGCGCAGGCGGTTCACCGTGCTCTGCGCCACGCGCTCGGTGGCTTCCATGCGGGTCAGCGCCGCCTCGGCCCGGCGGACCGCGGCCTCGAAGGGGGCGGGATCAATCTGGAAGAGCGGCTGGCCGGCCGCCACCGACTCGCCCTCGGTGAAGAGGCGCTCGCGCAGGAGGCCGCCCACCTGCGGGCGGATCTCGGCCACGCGCAGCGGCGCCGTGCGCCCGGGCAGCACGGAGGTGACCGGGATCTCCTTGCGTTCCAGGGTCAGCACCGTGACCGCGACGGGCGGCGGCGGCTGGGCGGGCGCCTGGGCCGCCCCGGCCCTTGGCTCGTCGCAGCCCGCCAGAAGCAGGGCCAGTGCCGCGACCGGGAGCACCCCGGCCCAAAGCAGGGCCCGGCGAGAGGCCGCAGCTGCGGCTTGCGCGGTGGCAGGTTTCATGTGGCTCACCCAGAGAATATCGTTGCAGAAACTGGTGGGTTTCCAAACATTGTCAATCTCACGCGGCATGAAGTTTCGGCCGCGCGACGCAAGCGGCGGAGAATTCGCGGCTTTTTTAGGCAGATTGACCGCCGGGCGCGCCAGTCTCAGCGCGCAACGGAGAGGCCGCGCACCTGATGCTTCTCGATCAGGCGCGCGACCAGGCCGCTCGCCTTCGCCTCGGCCACGAAATCGGCGAGCCAGGCGGCCGCCGCCTCATTGGCCCGCGCGGTGCCGATGGCCTGCTGCACCGTCGTGAAGTTGCCTGGCAGGATCCGGGCGCCGGGCAGCGCCTCGGCATCGGCCAGCAGGCGTGGCTTGAGGCCCGCCAGAACCTCCAGCCCGTCGCGCTGGAAGATCTCGAAGGCGCCGTCCAGGCTCTCCGCCCGCACCAGCGTCGCCTCATGGATGTTGCGCGCGAGCCAGAGGTCATAGGCCGCACGCGCCGTGACGGCGATGCGCACCCCCGGCCGGTCCACCTGCGCGCGTTCGGTGATGGGGCTGTCGCCGCGCACGAGGTAGGTGGCCTCAATCTCGGCATAGGCGGCCGTGAAGGCGATCTTCTCGGCGCGCTGCGGCTCGGCGCCGATCAGGCCGATATCCCATGTCGCCACCGCATCGGCCAGCTCGCCGGGGCGGGGGAAGGGCATGTAGCGGATGGGCACGCCGAGGCGATCGGCGATGGCGCGGGCCATGCCGGGCGAAACGCCGTCCGGCTCACCCTCCGGGCCGCGCCCGGTGACGAGCAGGAAGTTGCTCATGTTGATGGCGGCGCGCAGCACGCCGGTCGGCGCGAGCTGCGCGAGAATGTCAGGCGACATGGGGAAGCACCGCCTGCATGGAGGTCTTCACCAGGATCGCGGCCGGGCCTGGGGCGGCGATGGCGGCCCGCATGGCCGCGAAGTCATCGCGCGTGTCCACACGCGTCACCGGCATGTCGAAGGCCTGCGCCCAATGCGCGAAATCGGGGTTGGCGAACATGGTGCCGCTGACGCGGCCCGGATGCTGCCGCTCCTGATGGATGCGGATGGAGGCGTAGCCCAGGTTTTCCGAGAGCAGCAGCTTGATGGGCAATCGCCGCTCCAGCGCCACCGCCATCTCGCCGCCCGTCATCAGGATGCCGCCATCGCCCACGCCGCAGACCACGGTGCGGCCCGGGCACCGCAGCGCCGCGGCCACGGCCGCCGGCACGCCGAAGCCCATGGCGCCCGAGACCGGCGCCAGCAGCCGCTGCCCCGGCCGCCAGCTCGCCTTGCGATAGAAGGGCGCGCCGAACGTCCCGGCATCGAGCGTGATGATGCCATCGGCCGGCAACGCCGCATGCACCGCCTGCGCCACCTCGGCGAAGGCCAGGCCGTCCTGCCAGTCGCGCGGGGTCACGCCGCAATCGGCCACGTGCAGCGCGCGCAGGCGCGCGATCCATTCGCCCCGCGGCGGCCGTCTGCCTGGCGCGCCCAGCACCGTCATCAGCGAGACGGGGTCGGCCGTCATCGCGACCTCGGCCGGGAAGTGCCAGTTCAGGTGCTTCGGATCGGCGCAGAGATGCACGAGGCGCTGCCCGGGGGCAGGCCAGGAATAGCCCTGCGTGGTGATGTCGGTCAGGCGCGTGCCGAAGGCCAGCACAAGGTCGGCTTCGGCGAAGGCCTCGCGCTGGGCATCCGGATTTCGCAGGCCGAGATCGCCCGCGTAGAAGCGACTCGCATTGTCGAACAGGTCCTGCCGGCGGAAGGAGACCGCGACCGGGATCTCCCATTGCGCGGCGAAACGTGCGAGGGCCGCGCGACCCGCCTCGCTCTCGAAACCGTGTCCGGCGAGCAGGATCGGGCGTTCGGCCGCGTGCAGCAGGTCCGAGATGCGGGCCACCTCGGCGGGCGCGGGCAGGGCGGGGCGCGCGGGCGTGATGCGGGGGGCGCGCATCGCGCAGGCCATCGCCAGCACATCCTCGGGCAGCGAGAGCACGACCGGGCCGGGCACGCCCTGCATGGCGGCGGCATAGGCGCGGGCGATGAGTTCGGGCACCTGCTCCGGCCGGCTCGCCTCGCCCACGAATTTGCAGAAGCCGCCGAACATCCTGGCGTAGTCGATCTCCTGGAAGGCGTCGCGCCGGAGGTCCCGCGCCTCCACCTGGCCGATCAGCAGGATCAGCGGCACCGCATCCTGCTCGGCCGTGTGCAGCGCGATGGCGGCGTTGCAGGCGCCCGGCCCGCGGCTGACCAGCACCACGCCCGGCCGGCCGGTCAGCTTGGCATCGGCGATGGCGGCGAAGCCCGCACCCCCCTCATGCCGGCAGACGACCAGGTCGATCGGCGCATCATGCAGCGCGTCGAGAAGGGCGATGTAGCTTTCACCCGGCACACAGAAGGCCCGGTCCATGCCATGTTCGACCAGGAAGGCGACAAGGCGTTCAGCGGCGGTGGTCAAGGATGCATTCCGTTGTTGCTGGCGTTCAACGCGCGGCCTGTTCCCAGATGCGCGCACTCGTTTCCGTCACATTGCCGCGATCCACGCGCAGCAGCACCTCCATGGAGAGCATCTGCCGGTTCTCCAACGGGCGGCGCATGGTGCAGTTCCATTCGCCGGCCGCACCGGCGGGGGCCGCGCAGCTGAAGCCGAGCGTGTTGAGCCGCTGGATGGCGGGCCCGGGATCGGCCCCGCGCGGCGAAAGCTGGTCCACATCCCGCTTCAGCATTTCGGCCGCCTGGCGGGTGCCCTGGCGCAAATAGATCTCAACCGGCGTCACCGGGCGATGATTCGGCCACATCGCCGCCACCGCCGCCACCGCGGCGAGGAGGACACCCCCCACCAGGGCCGCCCGCTTGATCGTGCCGGGTTGCATGACCGCCGAGTCCTCCGGATGCGCCGCCATCAGGCGGCTTTGCGCCGCGGATTCCCCAGGAACCGCCCGGGCGCCGCATTCCCCGGCCCCTGCCCTTCGACATGCGTGCGCACGCCGTTGCACCAGACCTGCGCGATGCCGTCCGAGACCAGCATCGGCTCGGCATAGGTCGCGTTGTCGCGCACGCGCGCGGGGTCGAAGAGCACGAGGTCGGCGAAGGCGCCGGCGCGGATCACGCCGCGGTCCGGCAGGCCGAAGACCTGGGCGGTGCGGCCCGTCATCTTGTGCACGGCGCTCTCCAGCGTGAAGAGCTTCAGGTCCCGCGCATACATGCCGAGCACGCGCGGGAAGGTGCCCCAGAGCCGCGGATGAGGCTTCGCGTCATGCGGGATTCCGTCGCTGCCGATCATGGCGCGGGGATGGGCCATGATGCGGCGCACATCGGCCTCATCCATCGCGAAGGTGATGGCGCCGGCCGGCAGCAGGCGGTCCGCCGCCGCACGCCGCGTCATGCCCCAATCCTGGGCGATGTCATCGAGGTTGCGGCCGGCCATCTCCGGATGCGGGATGGACCAGGTGATCTGCACCGGCACGTCCTGGCGCAGCTTGTCGGGCATCAGCACGGTGGAGCCGGCCGGATAGGGATAGACGTCATAGGCCACCGGCTGGTCCTGGCCGAGGCGGTCCATCAGCGCCAGCGTGTCGCGCGAGCGGCCGAAATTCTCGCTCATGCTGCATTTGTGGTGGCTGATGACGACTTCGAGCGGCTGCTCCTCCGTGCCGGCCTCGCGCCCCACGCGCAGCGTCTCGCGGATGCTTTCCATCACGAAATCCGCCTCGTCGCGCATGTGGGTGGCGTAGAGGCCGCCCTCCTCGCGCAGGATTTCCGCGATGGCGATGACCTCCTCGGTCGGCGCCTGGGCGTTGGGCGGGTAGTAGAGGCCGGTCGAGAAGCCGCCGGCCCCCTCACGCAGCGCGCCGCGCAGGCGTTCCTGCATGTGGGCGATCTCGCGGTCATTGGCGGCCCGATAGACATCGCCCGCCATGGCTTCCACGCGCAGCGACATGTGGCCGCAGAAGGCGAAGGTGTTGACCGAGGTCGGCTTCTTCGCCAGCGCCTCGGCGTATTCGCCGAAGCCGCCCAGCGTGAACCAGCTCTCATCGCCCAGCAGGTCCAGCGGCGGTGGCGGGCGATTGGAGAGACGCAGCGGCGCCAGGCTCACGCCGCAATTGCCGACGACGACGGTGGTGACGCCCTGGCTCGTCTTGCAGTGCATGCATTCGGGGCCGCAGACCACGGCGCGGTCGTCATGGGTGTGGGCATCAATGAAGCCGGGGGCGAGTGCCAGGCCCTTGGCCGACACCTCCTCGCGCCCCGAGGCGCTGCCGAGTGCACCCACGGCGACGATGCGGTCCCCTTCCACCGCGACATCGGCGGTGAAGCGCGGCGCGCCGGTGCCGTCCAGTACGGTCGCATCACGAATCACCAGGTCACAGCGCAGCGTCATGGACATTCCTCAACCCATTGTTGTCATCATGGAACAGCCTGCGGCCGAACGCCATGTTGCATCAGGGCACACTAATAACGTATCGGGGTTTTACAAAGACCGGAGGTAAACATGTCCCTGTTCCGTCGTTCGGCCCTGTTGGCCGGCCTGGCTGCCCTTGTCGGCGGCGCTCCTGCCATCGCGCAGACGCAGATCACCATCCATCACGCGCTGCCGCCCAACAGCCACACCGGCGCGGGCCCCATCGCCTTCAAGGAAACCTTCGAGCGGCTGACCAACAACCGCTACCGCATCGTCGTCCAGCGCAACGACAACGAGCGCGAGATGATCGAGAGCGTGCAGATCGGCACCATTGACTGCACCTTCACCTCGACCGGCCCGGTCGGCAATTTCGTGCCCGAGGTTCGCATCTTCGACGTGCCCTTCCTGTTCCGTGACACGGCCCATGCCCGCGGCGTGCTGGACAGCGAGATCGGCCAGCAGGTGCTGACGCGCTTCAACGCGCGCGGCCTCCACGGGGTGATCTGGACCGAGAACGGCTTCCGCCACCTCACCAATTCGCGCCGCGACGTGAACACCCCGGCCGACCTGCGCGGGCTGAAGGTCCGCACCATGGAGAACCAGGTGCATATGCGCGCCTTCTCTGTGCTGGGTGCGCTGCCCACGCCGATGGCCTTCTCCGAGCTCGTGCCCGCGCTGCAGCAGGGCACGGTGGACGGGCAGGAGAACCCGATCTCGGTGATCGTGGCGAACAACCTGAACCAGGTGCAGCGCTACATGACGCTGACCAACCACGTCTATTCGCCGGCCGTGATGATCTGCAACCCCGCGACCACGCAGCGCCTGAACGCCGCCGACCGCGCGCATTTCATGACCGCCGCCCGCGCCGCGCAGGCCGCCAACCGCGCCCGCGTCACGGCCGATGAGGCGAGCGGCGTGGACGAGCTGCGCCGCCGCGGCATGACGGTGATCACGACCGTGAACACTGCCGCCTTCCAGGACGCGCTGGCCCCGGCCTTCGCCGAGTGGGAGCGGACGATGGATGCCGCCACGCTGCGCCGCATCCGCGACTGGCGCCCGGCGCAATAAGCCGTCCACGGAGGCTGATCCCGGCCGCGGGGCTTACCCCCCGCGGCCTTTTGCTTGAGGGGGGACCCGCGTGAATCCGATGAATGTCATGCCGCTGGCCATCGTGCTCGGCGCCACCGTCGTGCTGGTGCTGGCCGCCCTATGGGTGGGGCAGCGGGCCGATGGCCCGCATGCGCAGATCCGCCGCGCCGTCCTCATGGCCGACCGCATCACGACCGGCATCGCCACCGCAGTCGCCGTCCTGGCCCTGACCGTCGCGGTCTTCGCCGGCTTCTGGCAGGTGGTGGCGCGCTTCGCGACCGAGACGCCCTCCGTCTGGTCCGAAGCCCTGGTCCGCACGGCGCTGATCTGGATGGCCTTCCTCGGCCTCGCCGCCGCCATCCGCACGGGCTCGCTCGTCTCCATCGACATGGCGCATCGCTATTCCCGCGGGAAGATCCGGCGCGGCATCGAGGCCGCGGTGCTGGCCGGCAACCTCTCGCTCATGGGCGTGCTCTTCTGGTTCGGCTGGATCATGGCCGAGCGCGTGAAGTTCCAGGAAATGGCGGGGCTCGAGGTCTCGATCAGCTGGGGCTACGCGGCCCTGCCCATCGGCGCCGCCTTCGCGGTGCTTGGCGCGCTCGGCCAATTCCTCGACCGCAAAGCCGAAGAACTGGAGATGGCCGTATGAGCTCCTTCATGCTCACCGCGATGCTGGTGCTCTTTGCCGCCAGCATCCCGGTCGCCGTCGCCATCGGCATCGCCGCCGTCATCGGCGTGGCCAACTTCACGAATTTCCCGCTGATCGTGGCGGCGCAGCAGCTCTATGTGGCGCTGGACCGCTTTCCGCTGGCCGCCATTCCCTTCTTCATCCTGGCGGGCAACCTGATGGATGTGGGCGGCATCTCGCGCCGCCTGGTGGATTTCGCGAAATCCATCGTGGGCGGCGTCCAGGGCGGCCTGCCCGCCACCTGCATCGTCACCTGCATGATCTTCGCGGCCATCTCCGGCTCCTCCGTCGCCACCACCTTCGCGATCGGCGCGGTGATGATCCCGGCGCTGATCAAGGCGGGCTATCCCGTGCCCTTCGCGGCGGCGCTGATGGCGACGGCGGCGGAACTCGGCGTCATCATCCCGCCCTCCATCCCGATGATCCTCTATGGCGTCACCACCCAGACCAGCATCCCCGAGCTCTTCATGGCGGGCTTCGGCCCGGGCTTCCTGATCGGCGGCGCCCTGATCGCGACCGTGCTGATCTGGTGTCGCATCACCGGCTGGGGGAAGAATGACGGCGAGGGCCGCCTGCCCTTCCTGAAGGCCACGCAGCAGGCCGGTTTCGCCCTCTTCATGCCGTTCGTGGTGCTGGGCGGGATCTATGGCGGCATCACCACACCGACCGAAGCCTCGGTCATCGCGGTCATCTACGCCGTGCTGGTGGGCATGTTCCTGCACCGCGAGATCGGCCTGCGCGACCTCTACCCGATCTTCAAAAAGTCGGTGATCAGCTCGGCCGTCATCATGTTCATCATCGCCTGCGCGGGTCTCTTCTCCTGGCTGCTGAACCGCCAGGGCGTGCCGGACGCGGCGGCCGAGCTCATCGTGCAGACCTTCGACTCGCCGGTCTGGTATCTGCTCGGCGTGAACCTCTTCCTCTTCGTGGTCGGCATGTTCGTCGAGACCTCGGCCTCGATCATCGTCCTCGCGCCGATCCTGGCGGAAGCCGCCGAACGCCTGGGCATCAACCAGGTGCATTTCGGCACGGTGATGGTGGTGAACCTCGCCATGGGGATGATCACCCCGCCCTTCGGCGTGAACCTCTTCGCGGCCGCCCAGGTGGCCGGCACCAGCATTGACCGGATGATGCGCTATCTGCCCATCTTCATCGGCGTCATCTTCGCCTGCCTCATGGTCATCACCTACGTGCCGGCGATCGTGATGTTCCTGCCGGACCTCGTCTTCCGCTGAGGCAAGCCTTGACCTGACCATGGGGGGAAGGCGCACCCTTCCGCCCATGAAACGTTTGCGCTGGCTTCTCCTGCTCCTGCCACCGCTCGCCCTGGCCGCCGGGTTCATCGCCTGGGGCCAGCGGCCGATCGAGGTCAGCGTCGCGCAAGTGGAGCGGGACGTTCCCATCCGCGTCTTCGGCCTTGGCACGGTCGAAGCACGCATCCTGAGCCGCGTCGGCTTCGAGGTGGCGGGCACACTCGTCGCGCTGGAGGCCGATCACGGGGACCTCGTCCCCGAGGGCGCCGTGCTGGCGCGGCTGAACGACACATCGCAGCGCGCCCGCCTCGCCCGCGCCGAGGCGAATGTGCAGAATGCCGAGGCGCAGCAGGGCCGCGTCGCCGCCATCGCCGAGCGCGCGACCGCGACCTATGCCCAGAAGCGCAACCTCGCCCAGCGCCGGCGCGAATTGGCCACGCGCGGCAGCGGCTCGATGGAAGCGGCCGAGATCGCCGAGACCGAGGCGCTGACCGCCGCTTCCGACCTCGCCGTGGCACGCGCCGATATCGTGGTGGCGCAGGCGCTGCTGGCCGATGCGCGCGCCAGCCTGCAGGCCGAGCGCGCGGCGCTGGAGAAGCACACGCTCCGCGCGCCCTTCGAGGCGCGGGTCATCGCCCGCAACCGCGAGGCGGGTGCGGCCGTCTCCCCCGGGGAAGTCATCTTCACGCTGGTCGCCCCCGGCAGCCTCTGGGCGCTGGCCCATGTGGATGAGGCCCGCGCCGGTCAGCTCCGCGAGGACCAGCCCGCCGAGATCCGCCTGCGCTCGCTCCCGGGCGAGGTGTTTCTCGCCCGCGTCGTGCGCATCGGCCTGGAGAGCGACCGCGTGACGGAGGAGCGGCGCGTGAACCTGCGCTGCGAGCGCTGCCCGCCACGGCCCGTGATCGGCGAGCAATTGCAGGTGGAGATCGAGACCGGCCGCCTGGCCGAAGCGCGACTCGTCCCCGAGGCCGCCATCACCGGCTTCGATGGCGCCGCGGGCCGCGGCTGGGTGCTGGAGGGCGGCGCATTGCACCAGCGCGAGCTGCGCTTCACCGGCCGCACGCTGGATGCGCGCCTCGTGCTCGACCCCGCCGCGCCGGATGTCATCACCCGCATCCTGCCCGGCTTCCGCGAGGGCCGCGCCGCGCGCGCGCTGCCATGAACCTCGCGCTGCGCGACATCCGCCACAAGCTCGGCCGCTTCCTGCTGACCTGCGCGGGGCTTGGCCTGTTGCTGGGCGTGGCCCTCGCCATGGTGGGCATCTATCGCGGCGTGGTGGATGAGGCGCTCTCGCTGACGCGGGCACTCGGCGCCGATCTCTGGGTGGTGGAGGGCGGCACGCGCGGCCCCTTCGCCGAAGCGAGCCGCATCCCCGGCGACACGCGCGAGGCGGTGGCGCGGATCGCGGGCGTGGTGGCCGCCGGCAGCGTGACCTTCCAGACCGCCGAGGCGCGTGCGGCCGGAAGTGCGGCCGCCAGCACCGCCGGCGCCTTCCGCAACGAGGCGGGGCGCGAGCGAATCGGCGCCGCGCTGCGCGTGCAGATCGTGGGCTTCGAGTTGGACCGCCCGGGCGGCCCGCCGGCCTTGCTGGAAGGCCGCGGCATCGCCCACCGGCGCGAGATGGTGCTGGACCGCAGCGCCGGCCTGCCGCTGGGCGCCGTCGCCGAGATCGGCGGGCTACGTTTCCGGGTGGTGGGGCGCACGGCCCGCGCCGTCTCCTCGGGTGGCGACCCGCTGGGCTGGATCACGCTGGCCGATGCGCAGGAATTGCAGTTTCGCCTGAACGCGCCCGCCGCCCGCCGCGCGACGGCCAGCGGCAGCGGCGGCCAGCCGCAGGATACGGTGAATGCCGTGATCGCGCGCCTGGCCCCGCATGCCGATGCCACGCTCATCACCGAGAACCTCCGCCGCTGGAAGCACCTGGCGGCACTGACCGCGGCCGAGCAGGAAAATGTGCTGACCCGCAGCGTGGTGGAGCGCGCCCGCAAGCAATTGGGCCTCTTCACCGGCATCCTGCTGCTGGTCTCGGGCGTGATCGTGGCGCTGATCGTCTACATGCTGACCATGGACAAGCTGCGCGAGATCGCGACGCTGAAGCTGATCGGCGCGCCCGATAGCTCCATCGTGGCGCTGGTCATGCAGCAGGCGTTGCTTTTGGGCGCGACCAGCTTCGCCAGCGGCGCCGTGCTGCTCATGCTGGTGAAGGACGTGTTTCCCCGGCGCGTAGTGCTGGGCCCGGAGGAACTGGCAGGGGTCGGCCTCGTCGTCTTCGTCATCTGCCTGCTGGCCAGTCTGCTCGGCGTGCGCGCCGCCTTGCGCATTGAGCCCGCCCAGGCGCTGGGTGGATGAGCCTGGTCAAACTCCAAGGCATCGCCAAGGGCTTCGGCCAGGGTGAGGCGCGCGTCCAGGCGCTCTCCGACATCCACCTGCATGTGAACCCGGGCGAGGTGGTGGGGCTGCGCGGCCCCTCCGGCAGCGGCAAGTCCACCCTGCTGAACGTCGTCGCCTGCATCCTGGAGCCCGATGCGGGGGTGATGCGGCTCGCGGGCGAAACGGTCTGGGAGGGCGGCTGGAAGCGGCGCGATCTGCGGGCACTCCGGCGCGAGAAGATCGGCTTCATCTTCCAGGCGCATAATCTGCTGCCCTTCCTGAACGCGATCGACAATGTCGCGCTGGCCATCACCCTCTCTGGCGCGGGTCTGGCCGAGGCACGGGCCCGCGCAGCGGCGCTGCTCGATCATCTCCAGGTCGGCAAGCGCGCCACCGCCATGCCGGCGCTGCTCTCGGGCGGCGAGGCGCAGCGCGTCGCCATCGCCCGGGCGCTCGCCAACCACCCCAGCATCATCCTGGCCGATGAACCCACGGCCGCGCTGGATTCCGAGCGCGCGCGGGTGGTGATGGAATTGCTGCGCCGGGTGGCGCGGGAGCAGCAGGCCGCCGTCCTCGTCGTCACGCATGACGAGAAGATCTTCGACCGCTTCGATCGCATGGTGAATCTGCGGGACGGGAAAATCGAGAGCGAGACGCGCCCCGGCGCTTGACCCTTCCCTTATGGGAAGGGCCAGACACCCGTCATGCATCATGCCCTCGCGGCCTTCCTGATCCTCGCCCCCGGCCTCGCGCTCGCGCATTCCGAATTGCGCGGCAGCAGCCCAGCCGATGGCGCGCGGCTCGCCGCGCCGCCCGCTGAGATCGTGTTGCGTTTCAACGAACCGGTGCAGGTCACCTTCCTCCGGCTGCTGGATGCGGCCGGCCAGCCGCTACCGCTGCGCCGCGCGGGGGATGCGGCCCCCCGGCGCGAGGAACGGGCCGTGCCCGAAGCCCCCCTGCCGCCCGGCGCACTGCGTCTGGAATGGCGCGCCATCTCGGCCGATGGGCACCCGATCCGCGGCACGCTCCGCTTCACGCTGGAGGCTCCATGATCCTCGAATATCTCCAGCCCGACCCCAGCCTGCTCGACGGCGTGGGCGTGCTGCTGCGCGCGGGCTATTACGCCACCTCGCTGGGCGCTGCCGGGATGGGGCTGTTCCTCGCCGCCTTCGGCCATCGGCTCGATGCGACAGGCCTGGCCCATGCGCGGCGCTGGCTGCTGGGCACGGCGCTGGCCGGCATCCTGCTCTCGCTGCTGGCGCTGCTGCTGCGCGCCCATGTGCTGAGTGGCGGGGAGGCGCTGTTCGACGTTTCGGTCTGGCAGGCGATGATGATCTCGCGCATCGGCGATGCCTTCTGGCTGCGCGTGGCGGGCCTCGCATTGCTGGCGCTGGCGGCGGCACCCTGGCCGGTCGCCACCGCCCTCGCTGCCATGGGCGCGCTGATGACGGCGGCGAGCTACGCGGCCATGGGCCATTCCACCCTCTATCGCCCCCGGCAGGAGCTTTCCGCGCTGGTCACACTGCACCTTCTGGCCGTCGGCTTCTGGATTGGCAGCCTGCCGCTGCTGATGCGCGCCGCGCGGCAGGGCGAAGCGACGCTGATCGCCGCCTGGTCCCGCGCGGCGCTGGCCATGGTGGCGATGGTCTTCCTGGCCGGCGGTGTGGCCGCCTTCTTCCTGGTGCGCCGCTGGGATCTGCTCCTCGCCTCCTGGTATGGCTGGGGCATGATCGCGAAGCTGGTCCTGGTCTTTGGCCTCATCGCGCTGGCTGCTTGGCATCGGCTGCGCCTCACCCCGGCGCTGGAGACGGAGGATCACACCGCCCGCCAGCGCCTCGCGCGATCCATCGGCATGGAGACGGCACTTGCGCTGCTGGTCTTCTGGGCGGCGGCAGAGATGGTCTCGGTCCATCCGCATGATGCGGGGCACCGCATCGCCCCCTGAATCGGGCGCTTGCGCCGCGCGCCATCCCCGCGCAGCATCCTTCCAAAATCAGGGAGGGCAAGAGCCATGCATTCGATCACCCGCCGGGCCACGCTTGGCGCCGCCACGGCCATCGCCGCCACGCCGCTGACCGCCCGGGCACAGACCCGCGACAACACGATCCGAATCGGCGTGCTGGCTGATATGAGCGGCCCCTATCGCGACACCTCCGGCCCCACCTCCGTCGCCGCCGTGCAGCAGGCGATCGAGGATCTCGGCATGGCTGCCCGGGGCGTCCAGGTGGAGGTGCTCTCGGGCGACCACCAGAACCGCCCGGATGCGGCCCTCGCCTTGGCGCGGCGCTGGATCGACACCCAGGGCGTGGACATGATCTGCGAGGTGAACAACAGCGCCATCGCGCTCGCCATCGCGAACCTGGTGCGCGAGAAGGACAAGATCCAGCTTGCCTCGGGCGCCGCCTCCAGTGCGCTGACGGGTCCGCAATGCTCCACCCACACGGTGCAATGGACCTATGATACCTGGATGTTCGCGAATGTCGTGGGGGGCGCGACCGTCCGCTCGGGTGGGGATAGCTGGTTCTTCATCACCGCCGACTACGCCTTCGGCCACCAGCTGGAGCGCGACACCTCGCAATTCGTGACCCGCTCCGGCGGGCGGGTGATGGGCAGCGCCCGCTACCCCTTCCCCGGCACCACGGATTTCAGCTCCTTCCTGCTGCAGGCCCAGGCCAGCCGCGCCAAGGTCATCGGCCTCGCCATGGCGGCGGCCGACATGCAGAATTGCGTGAAGCAGGCGCATGAATTCGGCCTGACGCGGCGCGGCCAGCAGCTCGCCGGCATGATCATGTTCGTGCAGGACATCCGCTCCATCGGCCTCGAAGCCGCGCAGGGGATGGTGATGAGCGAGGTTTTCTACCACGACCTGAATGATCGCACCCGGGGCCTCGCGCAGCGCATCCTGCGCCGCACGCCCGAGAACATGCCCAACCAGGAGCATGCCGGCACCTATTCCTGCGCCATCCACTACCTCAAGGGCGTGATGGAGATGGGCGTGCCACGCGCGAAGGCATCCGGGATCGAGGTGCTGAATGTCATGAAGCGCATGCCGACCGAGGATGACGCCTTCGGCCCCGGGCGCATCCGCGAGGATGGCCGCAAGATCCACCCCGCCTACCTCTTCGAGGTGAAGGCGCCCCGCGAATCCCGCGGCATGTGGGATTTCTACAAGCTGCGCGCCACCGTCACCGCCGAAGACGCCTTCCGCCCCCTCAACGAGGGCGGCTGCCCTCTAATCCGGACCTGAGACCATGCAACGTCGCCATCTCGCGCTGCTCCCCACGGGCCTGCTCGCCGCCCCTGCCATCGCGCCCGCTCGGGCTCAGGAGGCCGAGCGCAGCCAGGACCTGGTCCAGGGCTTCTCCCGCGCGCGCCTTGCCCGCTTCCAGCCCACCATGGCGCGTGAGGTGCAGGCCGGCCGCTTCAACGGCGCCGTGGCCCTCATCGCCCGCAACGGGCAGATCATCCATCACGAGGCCTATGGCCACCAGGACAATGCCCGCCGCGTGCCGATGGCGCGCGAGTCCGTCTTCCTGCTGGCTTCCATGACCAAGCCGCTCACCAGCGTCGCCGCCATGATGCTGGTGGAGGAGGGCCGCATGAAGATCGGCGACCCCATCACCCAATGGCTGCCCGAGCTACGCGACCTCAAGGTGATGACAGCGCAAGGCGAGGTGCCGCTCGCACGCCCCATCACCGTGCAGGATCTGCTGCGGCATTCCTCGGGCTTCGTCTATGCGGCCTCCGCCCCCTTCCCGCGCATCCGCGAAATGTATCAGGAGCTGGACATCGAGGCCCGCCGCGGCCCCGTGACGGGCGATGAGATGCTGCGGCGCCTTGGCACCATCCCGCTCGCCTTCCAGCCGGGCGCGCAGTTCTTCTACTCCATCAGCACGGATTTGCTCGGGCTGCTGCTGGAGCGCGTGGCGGGCCAGCCGCTGGACAAGCTCATCGCCGAGCGGCTGACCGGGCCGCTGGGCATGACCGATACGGTGTGGTGGGTGGACCCGGCACGGCGTTCGCGCATGGCCGAGAGCATCGCCTCCGACCCGCTCTCCGCGCCCATGTGGGAGAGCTACCGCATCGAGCAGAACCCGGCCCCGGCCGGCTTCTTCAAGGGTGGCGCCGGCATGGTCGGCACCAGCGCGGACTACTTCCGCTTCGCGCAGATGGTCGCCAATGGCGGCAGCTTCGAGGGCAAGCGCTACCTCTCGGCGCCCATGGTCAACTACATGCTCTCCGACCACATGGGCAGCATGGGCGGAACGCCGGCGGCCAGCACCGGGCCGGGCTATGGCTTTGGCCTTGGCTTCGCCGTGCGCCGCGAGCAAGGCATCGCGGTTGCCCCCGGCTCACCCGGGGATGCGATGTGGGCGGGCGCCTGGGGCACCAGCTTCACCATTGACCGCTCGGAAAAGCTCGTCGGCGTCTTCATGGCGCAGGGGCCGTCCCATCGCGGGCACACGCGGATGGTGTTCAAGAACCTGGTCTATGGCGCGATGGTGGAGAGTTTGCGCGGCTGACGCTGCTCCGGGTCAGCGCGGGATGAGCGTCTCGGTGCCGACGCCGCCCTCGCGCCCCTGGGTCCAGCGGCCGACGAGGCGGCCATCCTCCATCACCTCATAGGCGACGACGCCGGTCTCGCGGCCGGCGACGTAGCCGACGACCAGCAGCTTGCCGACCGTCAGCGCGACGCCGTTCGCGCTCTCGCCGGACACGCGCCAGCTTATCCGCCAGGTCTGCGGCCCGGTGGCGGTGAGCGTGGCCGAGCCCTGATAGGTGCTGCCATCTACGGCGCGGCCCTCCACCGCATAGACGCCGCTGCGCTGCGCCGCGGCGGGCGGCACGCACAGGCCGGCGGCCAGGAGCGCGGGAGCGGCAAGGAGGAAACGGCGCATGGGAGACTCCAGAGATTGCCACGCCATCCTATGCGCATCGGCCTGACAGAAACCATCCCGCCATTGCAGCAGGTGCGGATGCGCCCATCTGGCTGACAGAGACGAGGAGAAGACCCATGGTGTTGAAACTGATCTGCGCGCAGGTGATGTTGAGCAAGCTGGCCGTGCGCGGTGCCTTCACGCTGGGCGCCGTCGCCGGCACGGCCGGGGTGATCGGGCTGTGCGCGCTGCGCAAGGCGGTTGCCGAGAAGCGCGGCAGCGCCGCCTAGAATTTTTCCACCCAGGGGCGAAGCGCGATCTCGCTGCTCCAGGCCGAGCGCGGCTGGTGCAGCGCATGCAGGTAGGTGTCGGCGATCGCATCGGGATTGAGCAGGGAATCCGTGCCCGGTTCGGCGACGCGGCGCTCGGACGCGATGCCGCCATCAATCACAAAATGGCAGATGTGGATGTTCTGCGGGTGCAGCTCCCGCGCCAGGCTTTCCGCCAGACCACGCAGGGCGAACTTGCCCATGGCGAAGGGCGCTGATTGCGGGAAGCCCTTGACGCCCGCTGAGGCGCCGGTGAAGAAGATGGAACCCCGCCCCGCCGCCAGCATGCGCCGCGCCGCCTGCTGGGCGGCCAGGAAGGCGCCGAAGGCGCAGACCTCCAGCGTGCGGCGCACCTGCTCCGGATCGAGCGTGATGAGCGGCCCGCGCACGCGGAAGCTCGGGTTGTAGACGACCAGGGAAGGCGCGCGGCCCGCCGCATCCAGCGCCTCGAACAGTGCGGCGACCGAGCCCGGGTCCACCGCATCGCAGGCATGGCGGCTCGCGCCCGTCTCGGTGGCCAAGGTTGCCAGCTTCGCCACATCGCGCGCGGCCAGCGCCACATCCCAGCCGGCCGCCGCGAGCTTGCGCGCGAGCGAAGCGGAGAGGCCCGCGCCGGCGCCGATGATCAGCGCGGTGTCAGTCGTGCCCATAGACGCGCTTCGCTTCCGCCGGGCTCACCAGCCCATCGGCCACGTCGCGCGCCACCAGCGCCGGGTCGCGCTGCTTGGGGTCCCCCATCCCGCCGCCGCCGGGCAGCTTCAGCACGAGGTGCTTGCCCTTCGGGATGACCTGGAAGCCCTTGGTGCGCAGCACCGTGCCGTTCGCGTCATCCAGCCCGACCCAGCCACCGGCCCCCGCCTCACCGCCGAAGCGGCCCTTGGGCGGGTTGGCCACGCGGTCGAAGATCGCGTTGACCGCAAACTCCGCGTTCTTCTTCGCGCCGATCTCCATGATCTGGCCGAAGCCGCCACGCGTCTTGCCCGGGCCGGCTGAATCGGGCCGCAGCTCCTTCCGCCAGAAGATCACGGGCGCCACGTTTTCCGTCGCCTCCACCGGCATGGTGCGCACGCCGGACGGGAAGGCGATGCCGTCCAGCCCATCCTTCGTGGGGCGCGCGCCGGTGCCGCCGGAGTTGAAGGTGATGATCTCGAAATCCTCGACCTCCGCCGCCTGGCCGCTGACCTGCGAACCACCGCGCAGAGGGGGATTCCAGAGCGCGGAAGAGCCCTCGGCATTCACCCGCTCCGGGATGGCGTGGCTGAGGCAGCCCATCATCAAATCGGGGATGAGCTGGCCGATGACGTGCCGCACGCTGACGGGATAGGGGCGCGGCGCGTTGAGGATGCAGCCCTCCGGGATCTCCATGCGGAAGGGAAGCAGGCTTGCCCAGTTGTTCGGGATTTCGGGCGCGATCACACACTTCAACCCGAAACAGGAATAGGCACGGCAATAGGCGGGCGGCACGTTGATGCCGCGGGTGGAAAGCCCCGAGGTGCCGGTGAAGTCCACCACGATCTCGCCGCCCTCGGCGCGCATCGCCGCATGCAGCGTGACCGGCGCCTCATAGCCGTCAGAGCGGATTTCGGACTGCCAGATGACGCCCTGCGGCAGCTTGGCGATCTCCGCCTGGGTGGCACTCATGCTGCTGTCGAAGATGAAGGCGGCGAGGTCGTCCAGGCTCTCCATCCGGTACTCGTCCATCATCTCGACGAGCCGCTTGGCGCCGGCGTCGTTGCAGGCGCAGAGCGAGTAGATATCGCCCTCCAGCTCGACCGGCGTGCGGGAACCGACGCGGATGAAGTCAAAGAAGGTCTCGTTGGGCGCGCCCGCCTCGAAGCACTTCACGATGGGGATGTAGAGCCCCTCCTCAAAGACAGAGCGCCCCTCGGGCCCCATGCCGAGGCCACCGATGTCGATGATATGCGCAGTGTTGGCAAAGAGGCCCACGATCTTGCCGTTGCGGAAGGCGGGGCTGACGACCGTCAGGTCATGCAGGTGGCCGGTGGCGAGCCACGGATCGTTGGTGATGTAGTGGTCGCCCGGCTTCATCGTGTGAGCCGGGAATTTCTTGAGGAAGTGGCCCACGGCCTCGGCCATGGAATTCACATGGCCAGGCGTGCCGGTGACGGCTTGCGCCATCATCCGCCCTTCCAGGTCGAAGACGCCGGCCGAGAGATCGCCCGCCTCGCGCACCGTGGTGCTGAAGGCGGTGCGGATCATGGTCTGCGCCTGTTCCTCGACCACCGCGATGAGGCGGTTCCACTGGATCTGGCGTTGGATCTTTTCGAGTGCCGTGTTCATCACGCATCCCCCCGCGTCAGTTCCAGATACCCAAGCCCATCCATCCGGCAGGACCATCCCGGCCCCACCAGCGTGCTCGTCTCATCCTCGGCGATGATGCAGGGGCCCGGCACTTCCGCGCCCGGCGCCATCTGCGTGCGGTCATAAACCTGCCAGGTGGCGACCACGCCGGTTGCCGTGTCGCGCACCTGATGGCTGCGGATCGGCGCGGGCGCCGGCGCATCGGCCACTTCGGCCGCGGCCTCCACCGCATCCACCACCGTCGCGACGGTGACGGCGAAGCTCAGCACCTCGACATCCGAACCCGGAACCGGGCGGTCATAAAAGCGCGTATACTCCGCGTCATAGGCGGCGCGGATTTCGGCGATGTCCGCCTCTACCAGCGGCCGCACCGGCAGCGCCACGGCAATCTCATGCCCCTGCCCGACATAGCGCATATAGCCGATGCGATGCTCGACCGTCGGCGCGCCAAAGCTGCCCTCGGCCACCACTTTCATCGCCTCGGCGCTCATCGAGGCCAGCAGCGCGTTCACGCCCGCGACATCGAAGCTCGCGAAGCGGGTGTAGAGGCTCTTCACCACCTCATAGCCGACCGGCGCCCGCAGGAAGCCGATGGCCGAGCCGACGCCCGCGCCGGACGGCACGAGGAGCTTCTTCACGCCGATCTTCTCGGCCACGCGATAGCCATGCACGGGCCCGCCACCGCCAAAGGCGATGATGGCGCGGCCCTCATAGGATTTCGCGGATTCGATGGCATGGACACGCGCCGCATTGGCCATGTTCTCATCCACCATCTCGACCACCCCCAGCGCCGCCATGCCGGCTTCGAGGCCCAGCCCCTTGCCGACATGCTCGACCAGCGCGGCCTCGGCCGGCGCGGTCTTCAGCGGGAAATTTCCGCCCGCGAAGGCCGCCGCGTCATAGCGGCCGAGCGTCAAATTCGCATCCGTCACGGCCGGCTTGGTGCCGCCGCGGCCATAGCAGGCCGGGCCCGGGTCAGCGCCCGCGGATTCCGGCCCCACCTGGATGCGCCCCATGCTGTCCAGATGCGCGAGCGACCCACCGCCCGCGCCGATCTCGACCATCTCGATCACGGGGATGCGCAGCGGCAGGCCCGAGCCCTTCCGGAAACGGCCGACGCGCGCGACCTCGAAGGTGCGGCTCGCCTGGGGGGCGAAGTCATCAATCAGGCAGACCTTGGCCGTGGTGCCGCCCATGTCGAAGCTCAGCACCTTGGACCAGCCGCGCTGCTTCGCCACATGCGCCGAGAAGATGGCGCCACCCGCCGGCCCGCTCTCCACCAGCCGGATCGGGAAGCGCGACGCCGTCTCGATGGTGGTGAGGCCACCGCCCGAGAGCATCAGGAACAGCGGGCAGGTCATCCCGCCCGAACGCAGCCCCGCCTCCAGCCGCGCCAGGTAGCTCGCCATCAGCGGCTGCACATAGGCGTTGGCGACGGTCGTGGAGAAGCGCTCCCACTCCCGCATCTCGGGGCTGACCTCGCAGCTCAGCGAGATCGGCAATTCCGGCCATTCGGCGCGGATGATCTCGGCCGCGCGGCGCTCATGCGTCGGGTTCACGAAGCCATGGATGAAGCCGATGGCGAGGCTCTGAACCCCTTCCGATTTCAGGAAGGGGATCCAGGCGCGGACGGCGTCCTCATCCAGCGGCACCAGAACTTGGCCGGTATTGTCGAGGCGCTCCGTCACCGGCAGGCGCCAGCGGCGCGGCACCAGCGGCTGCGGCAGCTCGATGTTCAGGTCGTACTGGTCGTAGCGGCTCTCATTGCCGAGCGCCAAGACGTCGCGGAAACCCTCGGTGGTGATCAGCGCCGTCGGCGCGCCCTTGCGCTCGATCAGCGCATTGGTGGCGAGCGTCGTGCCATGGATCATCAGCGTGATATCGGCGGGCTGCATGCCGGCGCGCGCCAGCACCGCCTTCACGCCGTCCAGCACGCCGAGTTCCGGAGCATGCGGCGTGGTGAGGACCTTCACCGTCCAGCGCTGAACCTGGTCCTCGCCCGTGGTCGCCTCAATCGCAACATCCGTGAAGGTGCCGCCGATATCAACGGCGAGTCTCGCGTTGCTCACCACCCCCGCACCATCCCGCCATCGGTCCGCATGATACTGCCGGTGATGTAGGCCGCCTGCTCGCTGCACAGGAAGGCCACGAGCGGGCCGTACTCGCCGGGCAGGCCGTAGCGCCCGGCCGGGATGGTCTTGCTGCGCTCGGCGATCACCTCATCCACCGTCTTGCCCTGGCGCTTGGCGAGGCTGCCCGCCGTCTCCAGGCTGCGGTCGGTGCGGATGGCGCCGGGGGCCACGATGTTGCAGGTGATGCCCTCATGCGCCACTTCGGCCGAGAGCGTTTTCATCCAGCCCATGATGCTGGCGCGCAGCGTGTTGCTCAGCACCATGTTGGGCAAGGGCTGCAGCATGCCGGTGCTGCCCACGTTGATAATGCGGCCATACTTGCGCTCGCGCATGCCTGGCAGCAGGCGGTTGGTGATGCGCACGGGCGAGAGGACGATGCTCTGGAACCAGGTGGTGAGCAGCGCCTCCGTCACTTCCAGCGCCGGGCCGGGCGGCGGGCCGCCATGGTTCTGCACGAGGATGTCCACGCCACCCATCGCCGCCACTGCGCCATCGGCCAGCATGTCCATCTGCACGCCATTGGCCACATCGGCCGGAATGCCGACGCAGGAGGCGGCACCCAGCGCCACCAATTCCTTCGCCGCCACATCGAGGCTCGCCTGGTCGCGCCCGCTGATGACCAGCGCGGCGCCCTCGGCCGCCAGCGCATCCGCGATGGAGCGCCCCAGGCCCTTGGAGGCCCCCATCACCAGCGCGCGCTTGCCCTTGAGCCCGAGATTCATCGTCCATTTCCCTTGGAAAAAACCTGCCCTGACCCTGCCGCGCCCCGCCCCCTCTGGCAAGCCAGCCCGGTCCCGTTATGTTGCGCCCCCTGAAGCGAATGACCAGGAAACGAACATGTCCAAGCCCGTGCTGCTCCTCACCCGCAAGCTGCCCGATGCGATCGAGGCGCGCGCCGCCCGCGACTACGAAGTCCGGCTGAATGCCGATGACGCGCCCTGGTTCCGCGACGGCGCGGAAATCGCCAAGCGCGCCGAGGGTGCCGACGGCATCCTTTGCGCGGCGGGGGACCCGCTGAACGCCGCCACCATCGCGGCCCTGCCCGCTTCCGTGAAGTGCATCGCGACCTTCAGCGTGGGCTATGACCACCTGGACGTCGCCGCCGCGAAGGCGCGCGGCATCACCTGCACCAACACGCCCGAGGTGCTGAGCTTCGCCACCGCCGAGACCGCCATGACCCTCATGCTCATGGCCGCGCGCCGCGCCGGCGAGGGCGAGCGCATGGTGCGCGCCGGCAAGTGGGAAGGCTGGGCGCCGACGCAGCTCATGGGCGTGACACTCGAGGGCAAGAAGCTCGGCATCCTCGGCATGGGCCGCATCGGGCGGGAACTCGCTGCCATGGCGCGCGGCTTCAAGATGGAAATCCACTACCGGGACATCAACCCGCTGCCGGCCGAGGCCGCGCAGGGTGCCATCTATCACGACAATGACGACAGCTTCCTCAGCACCATCGACGTCATCTCCATGCACGTCCCGGGCGGCGATGCCACGCGCAAGTGGCTGAACGCCGAGCGGCTGGCCAAGATGAAGCCCGGCCATCTCGTGGTGAATTCCGGCCGCGGCGGCAGCGTGGATGACGCGGCCCTCGTCGCCTCGCTCACCTCGGGCCACACCCGCGCTGCCGGCCTCGACGTCTATGACGGCGAGCCGAAGGTCTTCCCCGGCTATTTCGCGCTGGAGAACGTGGCCCTGCTGCCGCATCTGGGCTCCGCCACCATCGAGGTGCGCGACGCCATGGGCCATCGCGCGCTGGAGAACCTGGACGCGGTGCTGATCCACAAGAAGCCGGCGCCGCACGCCATCGGCTGAAGATCAGCCGCAGTCGGAGGGCAGGCCAAGCTCGGCGCAGATCGCCCGGGCCTCGCGCTCGCCCTCCAAATTGGCGCTGTGCACCAGGTCGAGGAAGGCCTGCTCGGCCTCGCCCAGGCGGTGGCCGCGCAGGCGCAGGATGGCGGGGTGGATCGAGACCCGGGGCGCGCGCCAGGGCACCGCCACCACCTCGCCCTGCCGCAGCGCCCGCGCGGCGAGGCTCACCGTCACCGCGACCACCACATCGGATGAAGCGACCAGGCCCAGCGCCACGGTCGGGCTCTCATGCACCAAGGCGGGGAAGGCCGGGTGCAGCGCGCCCGCCTCGCGCGCTGCCTCGCGCGCCTTCACGAGCGGCGCCTGCACCTCGCGCGGGGCACGGCCGATGAAGACGAAGGGGTAGGCCATGATCTCGGTCAGGGTCACGCGCGGCAGCAGGGTCAGCGGGTGGCCGGGGCGCACGACGAAGAGCCCCGGCTGCGGCCGCAGCGCCTCGGCTTCCAGGCCGGGGTCGCCCTGGAAGCCGCGCAGGTCGAGCAGGCCGAGCGGCGCCTCGCGCTCCAGCACGGCGCGCGCCACCTCGGCCCAATTCGCCGATGTGAGCCGCAGCCGGACCTGGGGGTAGAGCGGCATCATCCGGCTGGCGGCGGCCAGCGCCAGGGTCTCGGCCAGGTAGCTGCCGGCCACGATGTTCAGGTCCCGCACCTGACCGCCCCGCGCCTCGCTCAGATGCCGGTCCATGCCCGCCATGCGAACCAGGATGTCACGCGCATCGGCCAGTACGGCGCGGCCCAGATCGGTGGTGAGCGTGCCCCGGCCGGTCCGCTCGAAGAGCGGGCCCCGCAGCCGTGCCTCGACCGCGGCCAGGCCGCGCGTGACGGCGGATTGCGCGACGCCCAGCGCGCGCGAGGCCCGCAGCAGGCTGCCGTGCTCGTCAATCGCCACGATCAGGCGAAGGTCGCGGATCTCAAGCATATGCCCAGCGCGCAATCATAAATTGACAATTGACTATGTGCCTAAGCCCGGGCGCTCCTGGCAAGCTCAACCCGTTGAGGACAGGGCCGAATGACAAGGGACGCCGCGGACAAGCTGCGCGACAGGCTGGAGCGCGAGCCGCCGGGGATGCGCCGCATCCCCGGCGGCACCTTCCTCATGGGCTCCGATGCCCACTACCCCGAGGAACGCCCCGCGCATCGCGTCGTGGTGGATGGCTTCTGGATGGACGCCACCACCGTCACCAATAGGGAATTCGCCGCCTTCGCCGAAACAACCGGCTACGTCACGGTGGCCGAGCGCCCGCTCGACCCCGCGCAGTATCCTGGCGCGCAACCCGAACTGCTGGTGCCCGGCGCGCTCGTCTTCCACATGACCGACGGGCCGGTGGACACGCGCGACATCTCCCATTGGTGGCGCTGGACGCCGGGCGCGCAGTGGCGCCACCCGAGGGGCCCGGGCAGTGACCTCGCGGGTCTCGATGACCACCCCGTCGTGCATGTCGCCTTCGAGGATGCCGAGGCCTATGCGCGCTGGGCCGGCAAGGCCTTGCCCACCGAGGCCGAGTGGGAATTCGCCGCCCGCGGCGGCCTGGATGGCGCGGAATTCGTCTGGGGGCATGAGCTGGCGCCAGGCGGCGTGCATCTCGCCAACACCTGGCAGGGCCCCTTCCCCTGGCGCAATTTCGAAGCCGATGGCCATGCCGGCACCGCGCCCGTCGCGAGCTATCCGGCCAATGGCTACGGCCTTTACGACATGGCCGGCAATGTCTGGCAATGGACCACGGACTGGTTCACGGCGCGGCATGAGGCCGACCCCGCCAAGCCCTGCTGCGCGCCGCACAATCCGCGCGGGCCGGCCATGGAAGCGAGCTTCGACCCGCGCCAGCCAGCCATCCGCATTCCGCGCCGGGTGGTGAAGGGCGGCAGCTTCCTCTGCGCGCCGAGCTATTGCCGGCGCTACCGCCCCGCCGCGCGCCACGCCCAGATGGTGGACACAGGGATGAGCCATATCGGCTTCCGCTGCATCCGCCGGGACAAGATCCAAGAAGGAGGATACGCAAAATGACCGAAACGATCCGGCCCTCGCGCCGCAACATGCTGCTGGGCGGGGCTGCGGGCCTCGCCGCCACGGCGGCCCAGGGCGTGCAGCTCGCCCAGGCACAGACGCGCACCACGCCCGCCGCAGCCCCGGCTGGCAACGCGCGGCGGCCCAACATCGTCGTCATCTGGGGCGATGACATCGGCTACTGGAACATCAGCCACAACAACCGCGGCATGATGGGCTACCGCACGCCGAACATCGACCGGATCTTCTCCGGCGGCATGACCTTCACGGACTACTACGCCGAGCAATCCTGCACCGCCGGCCGCTCGGCCTTCATCACCGGTCAGTCCACCGTCCGCACCGGCCTCTCCAAGGTGGGGCTTCCCGGCGCGCAGGCAGGCATGAAGCCGGAAGACCCGACCATCGCGCGCGTCATGAAGGCGCAGGGCTACGCCACCGGGCAATTCGGCAAGAACCACCTGGGCGACCGCGACGAGCACCTGCCCACCATGCACGGCTTCGACGAGTATTTCGGCAGCCTCTACCACCTCAACGCGTCGGAGGAACCGGAGAACGAGGATTACCCGCGCAGCCCGGAATTCCGCCGGCAATTCGGCCCGCGCGGCGTGCTGAACGTCCGTGCCAATCCGGACGGCACGCAGACCATCGAGGATACCGGCCAGCTCACCCGGAAGCGGATGGAGACGATCGACGAAGAGATCCTCGCGAAGACGACGGACTTCATCCGGCGCCAGCATGCTGCCAACCAGCCCTTCTTCGTCTGGCACAACTCCACGCGCATGCATTTCCGCACCCATGTGCCCGCCAATCTGCGGGGACGCTCGGGCCTCAATGAATACGCGGACGGGATGCTGCAGCATGACGACCATGTGGGCGCCATCCTGAAGCAGCTGGATGATCTCGGCCTCGCCAACGACACCATCGTGATCTACGGCACCGACAATGGCCCGCACTACAACGCTTGGCCCGATGGCGGCATCACGCCCTTCCGCAGCGAGAAGAACACCAACTGGGAGGGTGCCTTCCGCGTCCCCTTCGCGGTGCGCTGGCCCGGCCGCATCGCGCCCAACAGCGTGAGCAACCAGATCGTCTCCAACCTCGACTGGTTCCCCACACTCTGCGCCGCGGCGGGCGAGCCCGACATCAAGGCCAAGCTGCTGGCCGGCTACACGACACAGGGCCGCAGCTACAAGGTGCACCTGGATGGCTACAATATCCTGCCCATGCTGACCGGGCAGACCCAGGAAAGCCCGCGCAAGGAGTTCTATTACTTCAACGATGACGGTGCGATGGTCGCGATGCGCTACGAGCGCTGGAAGGTCGTCTTCCTGGAGCAGCGCTCGCGCGGCTTCGGCGTCTGGGCCGAGCCCTTCGTACAGCTGCGCGTGCCCAAGCTCTTCGACCTGCGCATGGACCCCTTCGAGCGCGCGGACACCGACAGCAACACCTACAGCGACTGGCTGCTGGACCGCGTCTTCCTCTTCATCCCCGCGCAGGCCATGGCGCAACAATTCTACGAGAGCTTCCGCGAATTCCCGCCACGCCAGCGTCCGGATTCCTTCAATCTGGAAGCCGTGCTCCGGACCATGGAGCAGGCTGGCGGCTCCGGCCGCTGACGCCACGTGAGGCCCGTCACCGCCCCTGCGGCGAGGATGGGCCAAACACCGGCGGGCGTGCCTCACGGCGCCCGCCGGCCCCTTTGCCACACCAGCACCGATTTGCCCTGAGGCGGAAGACAACGAAGATGCTCCTACGTGCTTTCCATCGTAGCATGCCGCCTGCAACTCCAAGGGGCCATGTGGGCGTTCGTGCGCGGCGCCACTTCGCCAGCTGCATAGGCGGTCTTTTGCTGTGCGTCGTGCAGCCCGCCTTCGCCCAACGCTGCAATGATTCCGGGCGACTCACCTATGCGGGCCGCTTCGCCGACGAGAGCGCGAGTGTATGGCTCAGCCGGAGCCTGCTGTCCGAAGCCCGAACCTTCCGTCTCGAATCTGCAGAGCAGGGTGTCTTCAGCAGCACCTTCGCGATTCCCGCGCGCGGGCTGCATTTGTCGCTATCGCCGAGCGTTTCGCAGGGCAATGGCGGCGTGCATCAACTCTATTTGAATGACACCAATTGCTTCGTCGACTCGCAGAACCAGAAGGGCGGCTACATCTTCGGCGGCCGTCCGGGCGGAAATGGTGGTGGCAGCACGGGTGGTAGTGGCGGCGGCTTTGGCGGTGTCGGCGGCACGGGGGGTAGTGGCGGCGGCTTTGGCGGTGTCGGTGGCACGGGGGGTAGTGGCGGCGGCTCCGGCGGTGTCGGTGGCACGGGGGGTAGTGGCGGCGGCACGGGTGGTGTCGGTGGCACGGGGGGTAGTGGCGGCGGCACGGGTGGAGGCACCACTACAGGTACTGGCGGCACCGGTGGCGGCACCACTACCGCCGAAACCGGTAATACCGGCACCGATACGAGCACCGACCTGGCGACCTCCAATGGTGGAAGTGGCGGCGGCTCCAACGGTTCTCGCCTGCGCCTGAATGACCTGCTGTCCTTCGACAGGGCCCAGGCTGCACTGGCCGCCTTCGAGCGCGCGCGCAGCATCTCCGACCGCCTCGTACTCGAGATGTTCCCAGGCACGCGGGCAGCGCTCACCGGACGCGATGGCGGGCATGGCTGGAACTTCTGGATGGACAGCCGCGGCGTCACCACGGATGACCGGTGCAACAACCGCGACTTCTATGGCCGCCAAGGCGACTTCTACGCCGGGCTCGACTACCGGCCACACCCGAACTTGATCATCGGCCTCACCGTGGGCGGCGAGTTCTGGAGCGCCAGCGAGTTCGCCGGCACGCTGCGTTCCTCCAGCGATACCTTCGTGGTTGGCCCCTACGCTGCCTTCCGCCTCAACAACTGGCTGATGCTCGATGGCTGGCTGGGCTATGCGGTTGGCTCACGCGACATCATGCTTGCTGGCTTGCAGGGCGACCGCAATACAACTCAGCTGTTCGGCTCGGTGAACCTGACGGCGCAGGCCTGGGTCGAGGGTTGGCGTTTCCGGCCGAAGCTGAGCGCCTACTTCGCCGACGCAAATGCGGCCGCCTTCAGTCTGGTCGCACCCGCCTCGATGTTCGGCACCAGCGTTGCGGTGCCGATCCGCTCGCAGCGGGACGGCATGGCGCTGGCGGATGCCTCGGTCGAAGTTGCCTACCCCCTCCGCGTGGCCGACAACGTCGTCGTGATCCCCAATCTGCGTCCCGGCATCATGGTGGCCATGAACCGCGCCAATGGCGGCCGCGTCGCGACCGGCACGCTGGATGTGTCGGAGGTTTCGCGCGCGTCAGGCACCTTGCGCGCCGGACTTCAGGTCAATGTTGGCGCCCGCACCGCGCTGGAAGTCTCAGGCGGCTACCTGTCGATCGGATAGCCCGGGCTAGAAGCCTGGACCGCGACGATCGCCGCCCGCTTCTGGTTTTGACGGACCACGCCATCGAAATCGGCGACCTGCGCTGAATATGAAGGACACGAAGATGCCGCCCCCAAACCTCACGCCGCCTCATGCTGCTTGGTTCGGCTGCAGGCCTCGCGGGGGCGGCCGCGCTGGCCCGGGCGCGGGCGGGAAGAAGCCGAACATCCTCGTCATCAGTGGCGCATCAGCCGCGCCCACTCCGTTCGACCACGATATTCAGGAAGCAGGACATGACAGAAGCCTACGCCACAGGACGACGCGCCCTCGGTGCGCTCGCCGCGAGCCTGGCGGTCGCACCTGCGATTGCTGATGCGCAGGTTGGAGATCCGCTGCCCTCCTGGCGCGATTCGCCGCGCCGGGCGGCCCTGCTCGATTTTATCGCCGCCGTGACCACGCAAGGCAGCGCCGATTTCGTGCCGCCGGCCGAGCGCATCGCCGTCTTCGACAATGACGGGACGCTCTGGGTGGAGCAGCCCGCCTATACCCAGCTCACCTTCATCCTGGATCGCATCCGCGCCCTCGCCCCCGCGAACCCGGCCTGGCAACAGGACCCCGTCCTGCGCGCCGCCATCGCGGGGGACATGCCGGCCGTCATGGCCGGCGGCACCGAGGGGCTGCTGCGCCTGGCCGGCACCGCCCAGGCCGGCATGTCGCCCGAGGCCTTCCAGCGGATTGCGGCCGAGTGGCTCGCCACCGCCCGCGATGCCCGCTGGAGGCGCCCCTACACGGCGCTGGTCTATCAGCCGATGCTGGAGTTGCTGGCCCTGCTGCGCAGCCAGGGCTTCACAAACTTCATCGTCTCCGGCGGCGGCGTCGAGTTCGTGCGGGCCTTCTCCGAACAGGCCTATCAGATCCCGCCGCACCGGGTGGTCGGCAGCAGCTTTGCGCTGACCCCGGGCGAAGCGGACGGCCGCATCACCCTCACGCGCGAGCCACGCGTGGATTTCGTGGATGACGGCCCAGGCAAGCCCATCGGCATCGCCCGCTTCATCGGCCGCCGCCCGATCGCCGCCTTCGGCAATTCCGACGGCGACTGGCAGATGCTGCGCTACGTGACCGAAGGCCCGGAGCGGCGCATCGGCATGATCATCCATCATGACGACGCCGCGCGCGAATACGCCTATGACCGCCAGAGCCATATCGGCCGCCTCGCCCGCGCGCTGGATGAGGCACCGGCGCGCGGCTGGCAGGTCACGTCCATGCGCGAGGACTGGGCCCGCATCTTTCCGGGGGACTGAGAACACAGGACAGGAGATCGAAATGAAGGTCATCGGACAGGCCCTGACGGACGGCGCCCTGGTGGTGCTGCCGCTCGGCGCCATGGCGCTGCTGGTGCTGGGCATCATCCACCGGCTGCAGGCCATGGCCGACCCGCTCTCCAGCACCTATGTCCACCCGACCATCGCGGCGGTGCTGCTGCTGCTGCTGCTCTGCGCGCTGGTGGGCGGGCTGGTGCGGTCAGCGGTGGGGCGGCAGGCGCGGCATGTGCTCGAGGCTGGGCTGCTGCACCGCATCCCGGGCTATCGGCTCGCCAAGGCCTTCGCGGCCGAAGGCCCGCTGATGGGCCAGGGCGGGCGCTCCCTGCGCCCGGCGCTGGCCCATATCGAGGAAGGGCTCTGCCCTGCCCTGGTGATGGATGAATTCGCCGACGGCCGGCTGCTGGTCTTCGTGCCCGGCTCACCCGCGCCGATGTCGGGCGCCATCTACATCTTTACGCCCGAGAAGGTGCAGCTGCTGGACGTGCCGCTGCTGCCCTTCCTGCGCAGCATCGCCTCCTGGGGCCTGGGCCTGCGCGAGATGATGGAGGGCGAGGCGGCGCGGCGCGCCTGAGGCTCACGCCGCCCGCACCTGCTTCAGGAAGTCGGTGGACTTGCCGCGCAGCAGCCCCGCCTGCCCGGCCAGCTCGTTCGAGGCGGTCAGCACCTCGCCGGCCGAGCGGCCGGTCTCGCCGGAGGCCTGGCGCACATCCTCGATGCGGCGGGCAACGGCGCCCGTGCCCTCGGCCACCAGGGCGGCACTGCGCGCGATCTCCCGCGTGGCCGCCCCCTGTTCCTCGACGGCGGCGGCGATGGCGGCCGTCACCTCGTTCATGCGCTCGATGGTGGTGGTGATGGAGCGCAGCGCGCCCACGGCCTCGCCCGTGCTGCCCTGGATGCCCCCGATCTGGGCCGCGATCTCCTCCGTCGCCTTCGCCGTCTGCGCGGCCAGGCTCTTCACCTCGCTCGCCACCACGGCGAAGCCCTTGCCGGCGTCGCCCGCGCGTGCCGCCTCGATCGTCGCGTTCAGCGCCAGCAGGTTGGTCTGGCCCGCGATGTCGCTGATCAGGCGCACCACGTCACCGATGCGCGCCGCCGCCTGGGCCAGGCCCTGCACCGTGCCATCCGTCGCCCGCGCCTCATCCGCCGCGGCGCGAGCGACCTCCGCCCCTTCGGCCACCTGGCGCGTGATCTCGGCCACACTGGCGGCGAGTTCCTCTGCGCTGGCGGCCACCGCCTGCACATCGGCGCCGGCCCGCTGCGACACTTCGGAGACCGCATCCGCCTCACGGCCCGAGACCTCGGCCGCGCTGGTCAGGGCGTGGGCGGAATGCTGCATCTGGCCGGCGGCGGACGCCACCGCATCCACCATGCTGCCCATTTCCTCCTCGAAGCGGTCTGCGAGGCGGGCCTGGCCGGTGACGAGCTGCCAGCACAGCATGGGGCCCACATAGGCGCCCTCGCGGTCGCGGATGGCGGTGATGTTGAGGTCCAGCACCTCACCCCCCGTGGTGATGCGGGTGCGGTGCGGCAGCTGCGTGCCATCGGCCAGCATGGCGTGTTGCAGGGCGGGGTGCCGGTCCAGCGTCTCGATGCCGTGGCCCAGCACATCCTCCGCCTTCACCGGCAGCGCGTGCTCGATCCGCCGCATGAGGCCGAGCGCCTCGGGGTTCAGGTAGGTGACGCGCAACTCGTCCTTCGGATCGGCCATCATGATGCCGAGCGGCATCTGCTCCAGCATCTGCTGGCGGGCGAAGGCCTGTGCCACTTCGCCCCGCAGCCCCTCGAGCGCGACCGCGATCTGGCCGATCTCGTCGCGGCGGTCCTGGTCGGGCACCGGGCGGGCGGTGTCACCGGCCGCGATGCCCCGGATGGCGGCGGCGATGCGCCCCAGCGGCGTGCCGATGGCCCGCGCCGTCAGCCAGCCCGAGACGGCCAGCAGCAGCGCCACGACGATGCCGATGATCCAGACGCTGCGCTCCAGCGCCTCCATCGCCGCCGCGGCGGCGGCGGCGTTCTGCGAGGCCTCGGCCTCCAGCGCCGTGGTCGCCGCGGCCAGCGCGGCCATCGTGCGCTCGCGGGCCGGCACGTTGCGGGTGGTGCGCAGCTCCTGCATGCGGCTGGCGAGCGCCATCACGCCCTCGGCCTGCTCGGCCAGCGCGAGGCCGGTCGTGGCCAGGCGGTCCATGTCGGGCTTGACCGGGGCGGGGGCGGCGGCGGCCAGGCGGCGGGCATGCACGCGGGCCTGCGCGGCGGCGCGCCGGGCACGGGTGGCCGCCGCCGGCTCGTCGGTCGCGAGATAGCGCTGCAGGCTCAGCCGCACTTCGTTGATGGCCTGGACGAAGGTGTTCATCACGTCCCGCAGCTCGTCCCGCGCATCGCCCTCGACGCCGAATTGCAGATTGGCCTGGGCCGCCTCCAGCGCCTGGTCGAATTCGGAGAAGCGGGGGAAGAAATCGGCGTCGCGCTTCTGGATGAGCTCGCGGCGCGCCGCCACCGAGTCCAGCATCGAGGCGCGGAACTCCGCGAATTCCCGCAGCGTCGCCTCCAGCGGTGCCACCGCCGGTGTGGCCGCGTTCTCCAGCGCGCGGCGCAGGGCGCGCTCGGTGGCTGCCAGACGCTCGTCAATCACGGTCGCCTCCGCCGCCAGGCGCTGGGGCTGGTTGGCGAGCAGCACGCCGCGCTGGGCGTTGTTCGCCTCGATCAGGCCGCGGCCGGCCTCGTCGGCCGCGAAGCGCGCGGCGGCGGCGCGGCGCTCGGCCGCCTGCTGGTCGGCCACCATGCCGCTCTCCCGGGTGACCAGCGTGACGAGGGTTCCCAGCAGCAGCAGCGCGACGCCCGCGCTCAGCGCCAATTTGCGGCCGACCGACAAATTCCGAAAGAAGCGCATGGCAGGGTTCTCCTTGACCGGACCATGTTGCGGGCCGTCCGCTTAAGGTCCGGTGAACGCCCCCTCGACAGATCGCGGCCCCGCGCTCAATTTGCCGCGACGAAACCGAGAAGGCCGCCCCGGACATGTTCTTCGACTTCGAAACCCTCCCCACCGCCGACCGCTACAAGCTCATCGTCTCGACCATCGTGCCACGGCCGATCGCCTGGGTGGTGAGCCAGGACGAGGCGGGCGTGGTGAACGCGGCGCCCTATTCCTTCTTCAACGCCTTCTCGGATGATCCGGTCGTCATCGGCATCGGCTGCGGGCCCAAGCCCGGCGGCGCGACGAAGGACACGCTGGCCAACATCAAGGCGCTCGGTCAGTTCGTCGTCTGCCTCGTGCCGCAGTCGCACCTGCCGCAGATGAACATCACCGCCACCGATTTCGGCCCCGAGGTGGATGAGGTGGCCGAGGCCGGGCTCACCAAGATCCCCTCCACCAAGATCCGCGTGCCGCGCATCGGCGAGAGCCCGGTGGCGCTGGAATGCGAGACCTTCCAGCTCGTCCCCGTCGGCCACCACACCATCGTGCTGGGCAAGGTCGTCGCCATGCATGTCCGCGATGACGCGGTGATGGACGAGGCCAAGCGCTACATTGATACCCCCAAGCTGGATCTCGTGGGCCGCATGCACGGGCGCGGCTGGTACACGCGGACCACCGACCGCGTCGAGGTGCCGCGCATCACGCTCGCCGAATGGGAAGCCAGCAAGAAGGGCTGACCCGCGCGCGGCATTGGTGTAGGACTGCGCCGCAGATGAGAATGCGTCGCAACTTCCGATGAGCGCCACCGCCCCGGCCGCCCCCCTGGGCAGCCACCCGGCCCCCGCCCGGCGCGTGCCCCTCTGGGCACGGCTGACGCTGGTGCTGGCCGCGCTGATCCTGCTGCCCATCGCCGCCGTGCTGGCCGCCGCCATCAGCCCGGCGGGCGAGGCCTGGCAGCACATCTGGCGCAATTCGCTCGCCGAAATGCTGGGCACCACGGCGGCACTCGCCCTGCTGGTGGCGCTGATGGCGGGCAGCGCGGGGGCCGTCACCGCCTGGCTCGTCACCGCCTGCGAGTTCCGGGGCCGGGCCTTCCTGCAGGTGGCGCTGCTGTTGCCGCTCGCCATGCCCGCCTATGTCAGCGGCTATGCCTGGACCTGGCTGATGGATGTGGCGGGGCCGCTGCAATCCACGCTGCGCGCCACCGCCGGCTGGCGCTATGGCGACTACTGGTTCCCCGAGATGCGCAGCCTGAACGGGGCGGCGCTCGTCCTCGCCATGGTGCTCTACCCCTACGTTTATCTGCTGTGCCGGGCCGCCTTCCTCGCGCAATCCACATGCCTCGTCGAAGTCTCCCGGACGCTCGGCCATTCGCTCTCGCGCTGCTTCTGGCGCGTGGCGCTGCCGCTGGCGCGGCCGGCGCTGGTGGCGGGCCTGGCACTCGTGCTGATGGAGACGCTGGCCGATTTCGGGACGGTACAGTATTTCGGCCTGCGCACCCTCACCACCGGCATCTATGAGGCCTGGTTCGGCATGGCCGATCGCGGCGCCGCGAGCCAGCTCGCCGCCGCCCTGCTGCTCTGCGTGGGCCTCCTGCTCGGGCTGGAGCAGGCGAGCCGGGGCGGGCGGCGCTTCCACCCGATGACGACGCGCCACGCCCCCTTCCGCCCGGTGCAGCTCACCGGTTTCAAGGCCGCACTCGCCGTTCTGGCCTGCGCCCTGCCGCTGCTGCTGGGCTTCGCCATTCCGGGCGGCGCGCTGCTGGCGCTGATGGTGGAGGCGGGTGACCCGCTCTCCCCCACGCGGTTCCTGCCCTTCCTCACGCATTCGCTGATGCTGGCCGGCATCACCGCGGCGCTGGCCGTGCTGCTCGCCGCCTGGCTGGCCTGGGCGGCGCGGCTCTACCCGAGTGCCACCGCGCGCTGGGCCAATCGTGCGGCGGGACTGGGCTACGCCATCCCGGGCTCGGTCATCGCGGTGGGCACGCTGGTGCCCTTCGGCCTGTTCGACAATGCGCTCGACGCCTGGCTGCGCGCGACCTTCGGCGTGAGCTCGGGCCTGCTGCTCTCGGGCACCGTCGCGGCGCTCATCTTCGCCTATCTCGTGCGCTTCCTGGGCGTGGCCCTCTCCTCCGTGGAGAGCGGCCTCGCGCGATTGAAACCGAGCTTCCAATCGGCCGCGCGCTCGCTCGGCTGCGGCCCGGGCGAGGCGGTGTGGCGCGTGGAACTTCCGCTCTCGCGCGGGGCGCTGCTGACGGCCGCCATCCTCGTCTTCGTGGACACGATGAAGGAGTTGCCGGCGACGCTCATCGTCCGCCCCTTCGATTTCGACACGCTGGCGGTGCGCGTCTACAACCTCGCCTCCGACGAGCGCCTCGCCGAGGCCAGCACCTCGGCGCTCCTCATCGTGCTGGCCGGCCTGCTGCCGGTCTATGCGCTGACGCGGGCGATGAAGCGGAGCTGAGCGGCCGCCCCGCTCAATCCCCCAGCGCGCGCACCGGGACGGCACGGCGCGCCGCCACGACCAGCGCCGCGATGGCGCAGGAGGCGATGCGCGTCACGCGGCTGTCGGCACGGCTGGTCAGGATGATGGGCACCCGGGCACCCAGCACGATGCCCGCCGCCGCGGCCCCCGCCAGGAAGGTCAGGCTCTTGGCCAGCATGTTCCCGGCCTCGAGGTCCGGCACGATCAGCACATTGGCCCGCCCCGCGACGGGCGAGATGATCTTCTTGATCGCCGCCGCATCGGGATCAATGGCGTTGTCGAGGGCCAGCGGTCCGTCCAGCAACGCGCCCGTGATCTGCCCGCGATCGGCCATCTTGCACAGCGCCGCCGCCTCGATGGTGCTGGGCACGGCGGGGTTCACCGTCTCCATCGCCGAGAGGATGGCCACCCGCACCTGCTGGAAGCCCAGCGCATGCGCGAGGTCTATGGCGTTCTGCGTGATGTCGGCCTTCTCGGCCAGCGTGGGCGCGATGTTCACGGCGGCATCGCTGATGATGAGGGGGTCCGCATGGCCCGGCACGTCCATCACGAAGCAATGGCTGACGCGCCGCTTGGTGCGCAGGCCCTCGCGCGCCACCACCGGGCGCATCAGCTCATCCGTGTGCAGGCTGCCCTTCATCAGCGCCTCGGCCCGGCCCTCGCGCACCAGGCCGACGGCGATCTCGGCCGCGGCGTCGCTGTGCGGCGCGTCCACCTGCTCGATGCCGTCGAGCGAGAGGCCGGCGGCCTCGGCCGCCGCCGCGATCTTCGCGCGGGGGCCAACCAGGATGGGCTGGATGATCCCCGCGCGCATCGCCTCGATCGCGCTTTCGAGCGAGGTGGCGTCGCAGGGATGCGCGACCGCGACGCTGGTGGGCGGCAGCTTCACGCAGGCGGCGATCAGGCGGTCATAACGGGAGGACATTGGGGCTCCTGGCACGGCGCCGGGGTGGGCGCCGTGCCGAAGCTTCGCGCGGCCCGTGCCGCGCGGCAACCGGGCGTCCGCTCAGCCGTGCTGGTCGGGGGCGGCGGCGCTGTTGAGCTGGATGTAGTTCTCGATCCCCATCTGGCGGATCATGTCGAACTGCGTCTCCAGGAAGTCCTCGTGCTCCTCCTCATTGGCGAGGATGGACTTCAGCAGGTCCCGGCTCACATAGTCCCGCACGCCCTCGCAATGGGCGATGCCCTCGCGCAGGTCGGCCAGCGCCTTCACCTCGAGCTTGAGGTCGCACTCCAGGACCTCCTTGACGTTCTGGCCGATCAGGATCGGGTTCAGCCGCTGCACATTGGGCAGGCCACCGAGGTAGAGGATGCGCTTGATGAGGTCATCGGCGTGCTTCATTTCCTCGATGCTCTCGGCGTATTCGTGCTTGGCGAGCTTCGTCACACCCCAGTCGTCCAGCATGCGCGCGTGCAGGAAATACTGGTTGATGGCCGTGAGTTCGTTGGTGAGCTGGATATTGAGGTGTTCAAGAACAATGGGGTCGCCCTTGGGCATGCGCGGTGATTCCTTTGCGGGTCAGCCCTTGGCAGGGCCTTCCCGCAAGAGTTGCAAAACGGTGGGTGCACAGCAACCACATTGTGCACGCCCGCCGCAGCAGGCGTAGACCTCGGCCGGGCGTTGCGCCCCCTGCGCGATGGCGGCGCGCACGTCGCCATCGCTCATGCCGTTGCAGAGGCAGACTACCATGGGCCCGCGCCCTTCGGGCCGGCCATCAGCGCCAGCCCGCGCGCTGCATGATGCGCAACGCCTCGGGCGAGAGCACGCCGATCCGGGCGGCGTTCAGCTGGTCCTGCCGGAAGGCGCCGAGGCCCCGCAGGAAGGCGCTGGGCTGGGCATCGGCAACGACCGGGTATTCGCTGTTGCCATCGGCGAAGATGCTCTGCGCCGCCTGGCCGCTCAGATATTCGAGGAAGGCTACGGCCGCCGCGCGATTCGGCGCAGTGCGGACAACGCCGGCGCCGGAGATGTTCACATGCGTGCCGCGGTCGCCCTGGTTCGGGAAGAGCACAGCCATCTTCTCGGCCACCGCGCGGTCCTCGGCGCGCTGCGAACGGGCCAGGTTGCCGAGGTAATAGGTGTTGGAGATGGCGAGCCGCCCCTGCCCGGCCGCCACCGCGCGGATCTGGTCGGTGTCGCCGCCGGCGGGCGGCCGCGCGAGGTTGGCGGCGATGCCGCGCGCCCAGGCCTCGGTCGCCTCCGGGCCATTGGCCGCCAGCATGCTCGCCGTCCAGCCGATCGAGTAGATGTTGCCGGAGGAGCGCGTCACGACCATGCCGCGATACTCGGGCTTGGCCAGGTCCTCGTAGCGCGCGAGGCCGGCGGGCAGGCCGATCGTCTTGTCGTACATCACCACGCGGGCCCGCATGGAGAAGCCAAACCAATGCCCCTCGGGGTCGCGCAGATGGGCCGGAATACGCGACTGGAGCACGGCGGATTCGGTCTTTTGCAGCACCCCCGCCTCTTGCGCGCGAGCGAGGCGCCCGGCATCCACCGTGATCAGCACATCGGCGGGGCTGTTGGCGCCTTCGGAACGGATGCGTTCCAGAAGTTGGTCGGCATTGGCCTCGATCAGGCGGATGCGGATCCCGCTCTGCCGGGTGAAGCCGTCATACAGCTCGCGATCCGTGTCGTAGTGACGCGAGGAGTAGAGGCTCAGCACGCGCTCCTGCGCGCGGAGCAGGACCGGCGTGAAAAGGGTGGCGGTGGTGGCGGCGAGCAGGCTGCGGCGGTGCATGGCGTTCCCTGTGGCGTGGCGTCTGGAGGCTGGTTATCGCAACTGCGAACCATTCGCAAGGTTAATTGCGAATGTTTCGCAACTGCAGCCATGATGCGCCACAGCCCCCCTGCCCCTCCTTGATCGGGATCAACCCGGCGCCAGGCCGCGCAGGAATTTGGCGCGCCCACCGGCGCCGGCCATCAGGAACACATTGTCCGACCCGCCCAGGATGAAGCGGGCGCCGAGTGCGATGTAGTCGCGCGCCACCACCTCGTCATAGACGCCGCCCATGCCCAGCACCTTGCCATGCCGCGCGCAGGCGGCGGCGACACTCGCATAGGCCGCGCGCACGCGCGGATGGCCGATCTGGCCGGGGATGCCCATGGTGGCCGTCAGGTCGCTCGTGCCGAACATCAGCACATCCACGCCGGGGATGGCCGCAATGGCGTCGGCATTGGCGACGCTCTCCTCCGTCTCGACCATGCAGGCGATCAGAACCTGCTCGTTGCTTTCGCGCTGGGCGGTCGCGGCATCGGGCGCCTGGAAGCCGTAGAGGATGGGCGGGCCGCCCCAGCTTCGCATGCCCAGCGGCGGGAAGCGGAAGGCTTCCACCACCTGCTTCGCCTCGGCCACCGTATCCACATGCGGGACAACGACGCCCATGGCGCCATTGTCCAGGCAGCGCGTGCCCTCGAACAGCGCGTCCTTGCAGCAGCGCACGATCGGCGTGCAGCCCTGGCCGAGCGCCGCCATGGAGATCTGGGCCGCATCCTCGACGCTCATCGCGCCGTGCTCCATGTCAATGAAGAGCCAGTCGAAGCCCGTCGCCGCCGCCAGCGCGCCGGCGGCGGAGCCGCGCAGGTGATGCACGCCGAAGCCGAGCGAAAGCCCGCCCTCGGCCAGGCGCTGCTTGGCGATGTTCTTGATGATGGGCATGGTTGGCCTCCCTCTGTTGCCGCCCAGCGCATCACGCGCCGGGGTGAGGGTCAACCAGGCCTCACCGCGCAGCGATGCCCACGATCTCCACCTTCGCGTCCCGCGGCAGGCGGGCCGCCTGCACCGTGGCGCGGGCCGGCGGGTTGGTCGGGAAATAGGTGGCATAGACCGCGTTCATCCGCGCGAATTCATTGAGGTCCGCCATGAAGACGGTGGTGGTCACGATGTCGCTCATGCGGAAGCCTGCCGCCTCGACCACGGCCTTGAGGTTGTCCAGCACGCGCCGCGTCTCGGCCTCGATGCTGCGGTCTGCGATCATCTGGTTCGTCGCGGGGTCGAGCGCAATCTGGCCGGCGAGGTAGAGCGTGTTGCCCACGCGCAGTGCCTGGCTGTAGGGGCCGATGGCGGCGGGCGAGTCAGGCGTGGAAATCACCTGCGGCTGCGCCAGCGCGGGCGTGGCCAGGGCGAGAAGCAGGAGGGCGGCGCGCATCATCATGGGGGCAACTCCGTGGCGGGAGCATAACCTTACGGAGATCAGCGCCTTGGTTTCAACGCTTGATCAGCGCCTCCAGCGTCTCCAGCCGGTCCGCCTCCTCCGCCGGCTTGTCGCGGCGGATGCGGGCAATGCGCGGAAAACGCAGCGCGACGCCCGATTTGTGGCGCGGCGAGTATTGGGCGGCGTCGAACTCCACCTCCAGCACCAGCGCCTTCTCCACCTCGCGCACCGGGCCGAAGCGGGCCGTCGTGTGGTCGCGGATCCATTTGTCGAGGAAGGCGAGCTCGGCATCGGTGTAGCCGGAATAGGCCTTGCCGATGGGCACCAGTTCATCACCGCGCCACAGCCCGAAGGTGTAGTCGGAATAGAAGCTGCTGCGCTTGCCGTGGCCGCGCTGCGCATACATCAGCACGGCATCCACGTTCAGCGGATCGCGCTTCCATTTCCACCAGGGGCCCTTCACGCGGCCGGGCGAATATACGCTGTCGCCGCGCTTGAGCATCAGCCCTTCGATCGAGGCGGCGCGCGTGCCGGCGCGGATTTCGGCCAGCTCCTCCATGGTCGAGAAGGCGATGAGCGGCGAGAGGTCCATCCGGCTCGGCGCCTCGCGCGTGAACCAGGCGTCCAGTCGCGCGCGGCGCTGGTCGAAGGGCAGTGCGCGGAGATCCTCCTCGCCTTCGAACAGCAGGTCATAAAGGCGCACATGGGCGGGGTGGTCGCGCAGCATCTTGGCCGTGACCACCTTGCGGTTCAGCCGCTGTTGCAGGTCGCTGAAGGGCGCCACCTCGCTTTCGCGCATCACCAGCAATTCGCCATCGGCCACGCCATGGAAGCGCATCGCCGCGATGATCTCGGGGAAGGTGTCGGAAATATCCTCGCCCGAGCGGGACCAGAGCCTGGCACCGCCCGGCCCGGCCGTGAGCTGCACGCGGATGCCGTCCCATTTCCACTCGGCCCGCCAATCGGGCGCGTGCAGCTTCGCGAAATCCGCATCCTCCAGGGGATGGGCCAGCATGAGCGGGCGAAACACCGGCGCGCCATTCGGATCGGGCCGCGGCCCCTTCCCTTCCAGCCAGGCAAAGAGGGTGGGATAGGGCGGCGCGACCCCGTGCCAGACCTCCTCGATCTCGCCGAGGTCCACGCCGCCTTCCCTGGGGGCCCATTCCGCCAGCGCCGCCTTGGCGAGCCGCGCCGAGGCGCCGACGCGCAGCCCCCCCGTGATCAGCTTGATGAGGGCCAGCCGCGCGCCGGAATCCAGCGCGTCCAGCCAGGCCGTGATCAGCCCGGGCAGCGCGGATTTGGGCGCGGCCTCCAGCGTCTGGATCACCTCCGCGAGGCCCGGTGGCGGGGCGTTGCTGCCGCTGTCCTCGGGCCAGAGCAGGGCAATGGTCTCCGCGAGATCGCCGACATAGTCGTAGCTGAGCGCAAAAAGCGTCGGGTCGGTGCGGGCCGCGATGAGTTCGCGCAGCAGGGCGGGCTTGGCCGTGCGCAGGCTGAGCTCGCCCGCCAGCGCGGCGAGGCCGATGCCGCGATCCGGGTCCGGCTGGCCCGCGAACCACTGCCGCAGCAGCGCCAGCTTGCCGTTGCGCCCCGGCGTGAAGACCAGGCGTTCGAGCAGTTCGGCAAAGGCTTCGAGGCTGGAGGGCGTGCTCATTCCTCCTCCCCCTCGCCGCGGCCCACCAGATGCAGCGCCCGGCCACGGATGCCGCGCTGGCCGAGCGCATGGATCAGCGCCTCTTCCCGCCCATGCGTGACCCAGACCTCCGGCGCTTCCACCTCGGCGCAGGTGGCCAGAAGTTCCGGCCAGTCGGCGTGGTCGCTGATCACCATGGGCAGTTCCACGCCGCCCTGGCGCGCGCGCTGCCGCACCCGCATCCAGCCCGAGGCGAGGCAGGGGATGGGCTCCGCCAGTCGCCGTGCCCAGCGATCGGCGATGGCCGAGGGGGGAGCGAGCACGATGGCGCCCACCAGCTTCTCCTTCGCGGCCACCGTCGCCGGCACCAGCGGGCCGAGCGGCACGCCGAGGTCTTCATAGAGCGTGCAGAGCTTTATCAGCGCGCCATGCACCGGAATCGGCGCATCCCATCCGGCCTGGCGCAGCAACGAGATCAACCGCTGCGCCTTGCCCAGCGCGTAGCAGCCGATGACATGCGTGCGCTCCGGAAACAGCGCCACGCTGCGCAGCAGCCGCGCGATTTCCTGATCGGCCGGCGGGTGGGTGAAGACGGGCAGCGCGAAGGTGGCTTCCGTCACGAAGACGTCGCAGCGCTCGGGCTCGAAGGGGGCGCAGGTGGCATCCGCGCGGCGCTTGTAGTCGCCGCTGACGACCGCGCGCGAGCCCTGCCATTCCAGGCAGACCTGCGCCGAGCCCAGCACGTGGCCCGCTGGGCGCAGCCAGAGCCGCACGCCATTGATGGTCAGGCTCTCGCCATAGGGCAGCGCCTGCTGGCTCAGGCCGGCGCGGTCCTCGCCCATGCGGGCGCGCATGATGGCGAGCGTCTGCGCCGTCGCCAGCACATGGGCGTGGCCCGGGCGGGCGTGGTCGCTGTGGCCATGGGTGATGACGGCGCGCTCCACCAGGCGCACGGGGTCCACGAAGAAGCCGCCGGGCTCGCAGAACAGGCCATCCGGCGTCACGCGCAGCCAGGTTTCGGGATGGGGGGGCATTCGCGTCTTCACCTCGGGACCGCCACCCCATATAGCTGGGGTGCCGTGAGAACAATGCCAGAACTTTTCGCCCGATGGTTCAAGGGGCGCGGCTGGGCGCCCAGGGCGCATCAGCTCGACATGCTGGACGCCGCGCGCGCCGGGCGCTCCGCCCTGCTGATCGCGCCGACCGGCGGCGGCAAGACGCTGGCGGGCTTCCTCCCCTCCCTGATTGCGCTGCACGAGGCCCCGCGCGAGGGGCTGCACACCCTCTACATCTCGCCCCTGAAGGCGCTGGCGGTGGACATCGCCCGCAACCTGGAGGCGCCGATCACGGAGATGGGCCTCTCCATCCGCGTCGAGACCCGCACCGGCGACACGCCCGCCAACCGCCGCGCCCGCCAGCGGGAGACGCCGCCGCACATCCTGCTGACGACGCCCGAGAGCCTGACGCTGCTGCTCTCGCTGCCCGATGCGGCGGAGATGTTCGGCAGCCTGGCCGCCATTGTGGTGGATGAGGCGCATGCCCTGGCCGGCACCAAGCGCGGCGACCAGCTTTGCCTTGGCCTTTCGCGCCTCTCGGCCCTGGCGCCCGCGGCGCGGCGCGTGGGCCTCTCCGCCACGGTGAACCACCCCGAGGCGCTGCGCGCCTGGCTGTCCCCCACCGCGCGCGCGGAGGACGTGGCGCTGATCCGCGCCGAGGCCGGCGCCGCGCCGCTGCTCGCCGTGCAACTGCCCGCGGGCCGGCTGCCCTGGGGTGGGCATATGGGCCTCGATTCCGCACCCGAGATCCTGGCGCGCATCGCGGCCAGCCGCGTCACCATCGTCTTCGTGAACACCCGCGCCCAGGCGGAGCTGATCTTCGCGGCACTCTGGAAGATCAACGAGGACAGCCTCCCCATCGCGGTCCACCACGGCAGCCTGACGGTCGAGCAGCGCCGCAAGGTGGAGGCCGCGATGGCGGCCGGGAAGCTGCGCGGCGTCGTCGCCACCTCCTCCCTCGATCTTGGCATTGACTGGGGCGATGTGGACCAGGTGATCCAGGTGGGGGCACCCAAGGGCGTCTCCCGCCTGCTGCAGCGCGTGGGCCGCGCCAATCACCGCATGGATGAGGCGAGCGCCGCCCTGCTGGTGCCGGCCAACCGCTTCGAGGTGATCGAATGCGCGGCCGCCCTGGAGAGCATCGCCGCCGGCGAGCTGGATGGCGAGCCGCCGCGCCCGGGCGGCCTCGATGTGCTGGCGCAACACATCCTCGCCATGGCCTGCCACGCGCCCTTCCGGCCGGATGATCTCTATGCCGAGGTGATCCGCGCCGGCGCCTATGCGGAACTCACGCGCCAGGATTTCGACGATGTGCTGCGCTTCGTCGAGGATGGCGGCTATGCGCTGGCCAGCTACGAGCGCTGGCGCCGCCTGTTCCGCGATTCCGAGGGCCTGGTGCATGTGCGGGGCACCGCCGTCGCGCGCCAATTGCGCCTCAACCTCGGCACCATCGTCGAACTCCCGCTGATGAAGGTGAAGCTGCGCGGCGGCCCCATGCTGGGCGAAGTGGAGGAGTGGTTCATCTCCACCCTTTCGCCGGGCGACACCTTCCGCTTCGCCGGCCAGGTGCTGCGCTATGAGGGCATCTCCGGTGTGACGGCCGAGGTCTCGCGCGGGGGTGACCGGGAGCCGCGCGTGCCAGCCTATGGCGGTGCCCGCATGCCGCTCTCCACCCACCTCGCCGAACGCGTGCGCGGCATCCTGAGCGATCCCACGCATTGGGCCATGCTGCCGGACAGCGTGCAGGAATGGCTGCGCATGCAACGCCTGAAGAGCGAGCTGCCCAGCGCCGCCGGCCTGCTGGTCGAGACCTTCCCGCGCGGTGGCCGCTGGTACCTCGTCGCCTATTGCTTCGAAGGCCGCCTCGCGCACCAGACGCTCGGCATGCTCGCCACGCGGCGGATGGAGCGGCTGGGCTGGGGGCCGCTCGGCTTCGTCGCGACCGACTATATCCTCGCCTGCTGGATGGCCTTCGAGCCGGGCGATCCGGCCGAGCTCTTCGTCGAGGACCTGCTGGGCGAGGACCTGGAGGATTGGATCGCCGAAAGCTCCATGCTCCGCCGCACCTTCCGCAACATCGCCACCATCGCGGGCCTGCTGGAGAAGCACCACCCCGGCGCCGAGAAGAACCGCCGCCAGATGAGCGTGAACTCCGACCTGATCTATGACGTGCTGCGCAAGCACGAGCCCGGCCACATCCTGCTGCGCGCGACCCGGGCCGAGGCCGCGCACGGCCTGACCGATGTGCGCCGCATCGGCAGCATGCTGGCCCGCGCCCGGGGCCGCATCAGCCACCGCCGGCTGGAGCAGGTCTCGCCACTCGCGGTGCCCGCCATGCTCGAGATCGGCCGCGAATGGGTGGCGGGCGATGCCGAGGAAGCCCTGCTGGCCGAGGCCGCCGCCCTGGTGCATGACGCGACGGGCGGGCTCGAGACCTTCGACGAACCGCTCTTCGATCCCGGCGAGGCGCCGCCCACCCCGCCCGCCGGCCGGCGCCCGCGCGAGAAGCGCGGCCGCCGATGACGCTCAGGGCAGGCCCGGCGCGCGCATCTTGAGCAGCGCCATGCGGGTCAGCACACCGCCCGCCACCGTCACCAGGACGGCGAGCAGCACCTCCTCGCGCTCGATGACGGCGCTGCGCCATTCGAGCCAGAAGGAGAGGAAGATGCTCCAGATGACGGCCACCTCGCCATAGAAGCCGGTCTTGAGGTTCGGCACGTCGCCGCCGCCGCGGATGATGTCGCGGATGATGCCGCCCCCCGCCCCGGTGATGGCACCGAGCAGCGGGCCCCAGAGCCAGAGCGGCGTCGCACCCACGCCCACCGCCACCGTGACGCCCACCACCGTGAAGGCGGCCAGGCCCATGGCATCGGCCAGGTCAAAGAGCTGGTCCCGCCAGGCGCCGCGCAGCGTGATCGGGGTGAGGCGCGGCAGGGCGGCCACGAGCCGCCCCAGCAGATAGGCCAGGACAACCATGCCCAGCACGAGTTGGAGATAGATCGGGCTGCTGATCACGCCGAGCGGATGCCGCGCCACCAGCAGGTCGCGCAGGATGCCGCCGCCCACCGCCGCGGCCAGCGCCAGGACCAGCGCGCCGAACAGGCTGTACCGCCCGGCCCGGGCGGCGAGATAGCCCGACAGCGCGGCGGCCAGCGTGCCGATCACCTCCAGCACGAAGAACCACCCGGAATTGAGCGTCAGGCCCAACAGCACCGGGGCGCGGAAGCGGGCGGCGATCCGGTCCAGCGTGCCATCGGCCTTCAAGGCGGCGATGGCGGCGTCGAAGGCCGCGACCGTCTCGAGCGGCACCTGCCGACTGAACATCAGGTGCAGCGGGATGGACAGGCGCAGGTGGCGATTTTCTTCCACCGCGCGCGGCGTGGCGCTGGCCGCGACCAGGGTGGCCGCACCCAGCCGCTCGGCCAGGAAGCCGTCAATCTCGCCCGCCAGCAGCAGTCGCAGATTGGTGGCGTCATCGCCGCTGCGCCGCACCTGCGCGCCGCGCGCCGGATCGTCCAGCCAGGCATCGAGCACGGGGTCGCCGTAGGAGTAGCCTTCGATGACACCGATGCGAAAGCCCGTGACCCGCAAATGCGCCAGCAACCCGGCCGCATCGCCGCCCATCAGGTGCACGCCGCCGCGCCGTTGGATCAGCACGTTCACATCCTGGCGATAGGCCATGCTCATCCGGCCGGCCGCCGCGCGCCCCGGCGTCCAGGCCACGCCCGAAGCCAGGTCCCGCCGGCCTGTCGCGATGTCGCGCATCAGCTCGGGATAGCCGATTCGGGAGAAGGCCAAGGAATGGCCCGCCTGCGCCGCGATGGCGCGCACCATCTGGATGTCGAGCCCGGTGAGACCGCTTGGCCCCTCGCTCTGGAAAGGCGCCGTGGCATACCAGCCGATCGTGAGCGGCGCCTGGGCCCGCGCCGCCCCGCAGGCACAGCACAGGCAGAGCGCGAGAAGCCAAAGGCGATGCAACACTCCAAACCTGCCCAGATGCATGTTCCGCGATGCTGGGGGAGATACATGCGGGCGGGCAAGGCGCAATTTGCGATGGGCCAGGATGGCCCTAAGAGACTGGCCCGATGAACCCGCGGAACACGCCATGATCGCCGCGCCCCTGCACCTGGGGGGCGAGCGCCTGATGCTCTGCCCGAGCGGCGTCGCGCTCTGGCCGGCCACGCGAACCCTCATCGTCGCCGATCTGCATTTCGAGAAGGGTAGCGCCCAGGCGATGCGCGGCCATCCGGTGCCGCCTTACGACACGCGGGAGACGCTGACGCGCCTCGCCCTCAGCCTGCGGCGCCACGCACCGCGGCGCGTGATCGTGTTGGGGGATGCGCTGCATGATGACGGCGCGCTGGCGCGCATGGCCGCGGCCGACCTGGCCGCCCTGACACGCCTGCTGGCGCCGCTGGAGGTGCTCTGGATCGCGGGCAATCACGACCCGGCGCCGCAGCCGGCTCTGCCCGGGCAATGCGTGCCGGAATGGCGCGAGGGGCGGCTGCATTTCCGCCACATCGGGGGCGCGGCACCTCTCCCGCGCCATGAGGGCGAGTTGAGCGGCCATTACCATCCGAAGGCGACCCTGCCGACGCGCGTGGGCGGCGTCACGCGCCCCTGCTTCCTGGCCAGCGGGCAGCGCCTGGTGCTGCCCGCCTTTGGCGCCTTCACCGGCGGGCTCGATGTGCTCGATCCCGCCATGGCGCCACTCACGCGTGGCGCGCAACGCGTCTTCCTGCTCGGGCGGGACAGGCTGCACAGCGCCGGTTTCGAGGCACTGCGCCAGTCCTTCGCCGCCTTGGCGGCTACTGGATCAACGGCTCGCTGATCGGCAGCACGATGCCGTTGCTGCAGATGATCTCCTGACTGGCCAGCGTGATCGGACCACGCGGGATATTGAGCCCGCCCACGCCGAAGCCGCTGTCACCCACGATCCGCGCCTGGACCAGGTTGCCCTGAGCGCCGTTGAACTCGACGGTGTTGCCGTTGCGCGTCCGCACCTGCATCGCACGGCCCAGCATCATTTGCATGGGGTAGCGGCCCTCGATGATGTGCATGTTGCCGAAGGCGACCAGGCGGACACGGTCCGGGTCTTGGCGCTGCGCGCCCGAGCCGCCGGTGCTGGGATCCAGCATCTCGCGGAGCGAATTGGGCATCCGCGCCATGGCCGCATTGTTGGGGGCAAGCAGCGTGAAGGGCCCAGCACTCCGAAGGGTATCCACGAGGCCGGCGCGCGAGAGCATCTCAATGAAGTTGTCGTAGTTGCCGGCGGCGGCCAGCGCGTCCACCACATTGGTGGGCTGGACGACACCCTGCTGGACCACTGCCTGCGCAAGGAGCGGGGCTGGGAGGAGGGCGGCAGATGCGCCAAGCAGGAAGCTGCGGCGTTGAGTCATGGCTTGCGTCATGGGGGAGTCCTCTCTGGACGGTGATCCCCATGGCAACGCACGGATTGCCGGCACGGTTGCAGCCGGCGGCGTGAGAAGCTTCAGCTCGGCGGCGGCGTGAAGCCGTAAAGCGCCGCCGGATTCCCGGCCAGGATGCGATGACGCGCCGCCGCGTCGGGCACCCAGTCGGACAGCCAGTCGAGCAGCAGGCCGTCGTCCAGCATCTCGGCCGGCGTCGCGAATTGCGTGTGCGGCCAGTCGGTGCCCCAGACGCAGCGCTCGGGCGCGGCCGCCACGAAGCGCCGCGCGATGGGAGCGAGATCGGCATAGGGCGGGCGGCTCGCGCGGTAGCCGCAGAGCTTCACATGCACCCGGCCCGTCTCCATCAGGCGGAGTGCGGCGGCAAGCGGCGCGCCATCCGGCCCATGCGCCGCATCCACGCCCGCCATGTGGTCCAGCACCAGCGGCACCGGCAGGGCGGCCAGGCGCGGGGCCAGGGCCGAGAGCACATCGCCCTTCATGTAGAGCTGGATGTGCCAGCCGAGATCCGCCACGCGCCGCGCCAGCGATTCGAGCTGCTCGACCGGCGTGCCATTGCCGCTGACCGCGTTGAAGCGCACGCCGACCGCGCCCGCATCCGCGAGGCGGCGCAGCTCGGCCGGGCTCGCCGCATCATCCACCACGACGATGGCTCGGGCATTGTCCTGGCCGAACTGGGCCACCGCATCCATCGTGACGCCATTGTCGGTGCCGTAGACGCTGGCCTGCACCACGACGCGCCGCGTGAGGCCGAGGGTGTTCGCCATGTCCAGGTAATGCGGGATCAGCGCTGGCGGCGGCGTGTAGGGCCGCGTGGCGCTCATCGGGAAGCGGTCATAGGGGCCGAAGATGTGGAAATGGCTGTCGCAGCTGCCCTCGGGCGCGCGGTGGCGGGGCGGGTTCGTCACCGCATGGGCGGGGGCGCAGGTGTAGGAGAGCTCCATGGGGTGAGATTGCGGGCATCGCGCACCCGGCGCAATCTGACCCCACAGCATGCGGGAGAGAACGCGATGAGCAAGGTTGCGGTGGTGACGGGGGCGAGCACGGGAATCGGGCGCGCCGTGGCTTTGGGCCTGTTGAAGGCCGGGTATCGCGTGGCGCTGGCGGCACGCCGCCAGGACGCGCTGGACGAGACGGCGCAGATGGCCGGTGCGAACAGCGTGAACGCGCTGCCGATGGCGACCGACGTCGCCTCGCCCGATGGCGTGAATGCGCTGTTCGCCGCGGTGAAGTCCAAATGGGGCCGCTGCGACCTGCTGTTCAACAATGCCGGCATGGGCGTGCAGGGCTACCTGCTCGAGGATCTTCCCGTGGAGAAGTGGCTGGAAGTGGTGAATGTGAACCTCACCGGCAGCTTCCTCTGCGCGCAGCAGGCCTTCCGGATGATGAAGGAGCAGACGCCGCAGGGCGGGCGCATCATCAACAATGGCTCGATCTCAGCGCATACGCCGCGGCCGGACAGCGTGGCCTATACGGCGACCAAGCACGCCATCACGGGCCTGACGAAGTCCCTCATCCTCGACGGGCGGAAATACAACATCGCTGCCGGCCAGGTGGATATCGGCAATGCGGCGACGAACATGACGGCGCGCATGCAGAAGGGCGTGAAGCAGCCCAATGGCGAGATGATGGTGGAAGCCACCATGGACGTGCAGAACGTGGCCAACGCCGTGCTCTTCATGGACAGCGTGACGCCCGAGGCCAATGTGCCCTTCCTTACCGTGAAGGCCTCGCTCATGCCTTGGGAAGGGCGGGGCTGAGCGGAGGAAATAAGGGGCCTCCGGCGGCTGGGGCCGAAAGGCCCCAGACCCCATCAATATTCAATAACCCAGCCGGTTCAGCGCCAGGGAACGGGGTCTGGGGCCATGGCCCCAGCCGCCGGAGGCCCTGTTTGCTTTAAGCCGTAGCCAGCGCGATCTTCACCGCCGCCAGGGCCTCATCCGCCTTGTCCGCATCCGGCCCACCGGCCTGCGCCATGTCCGGCCGCCCGCCGCCACCCTTGCCGCCCACCGCCGCCGAGGCGGCGCGCACCAGCGCCACCGCATCCGCACGGCCCTTGGCCACATCGCCCACGCCGACCACAATGCTGGCCTTGCCCTCGGCGCTGGAGACCAGCGCCACGACATCGGCGGCACCACCCTTCAGGATGGCTTCCGCCAGGCCCTTCAGCTCCTTGCCCGGCATGTCGCCCAGGTTGCGCAGCGCGAGGCGCAGCCCGGCCACGGTTTCCACCTCGACGCCGGCCGTCGCCATCTTCTTGCGGGTCTCGGTGAGGTCGCGCTCGAGTTGGCGGCGATCCTCGACGAGCGCCAGCACGCGGGAAGGCAGGTCGGTCGGGCTGACCTTCAGCGCCGCCGCCGTCTCGCGCAGCAGGCGGCTCTCCGCCTCCATCGCGGCATAGGCGGTGGCACCGGTGATCGCCTCGATGCGGCGCACGCCGGCGGCGACGGCGCCTTCGGAAACCAGGCGGAACATGCCGATATCGCCCGTGCGCTTCACATGCGTGCCGCCGCAGAGCTCGATGGAATAGTGCCCCCGGCGGTCCACCGCCTCGGGGTCATGCCCCATGGCGACCACGCGGACTTCCTCGCCGTATTTCTCGCCGAAGAGGGCCATCGCGCCTTCGGCCACGGCGGCGTCGGGCGTCATCAGGCGGGTCGTGACCTCGGCATTCTCGCGGATACGCGCATTCACCTCCGCCTCGACCCAGGCGAGGTCCTCGGCGCCGATCGGCGTGGGCTGGGAGACGTCGAAGCGCAGCCGCTCGGGCGCGACGAGCGAGCCCTTCTGGGACACATGCGTGCCCAGGCGCCGGCGCAGCGCCTCATGCAGCAGGTGGGTCGCGGAGTGGTGCGCGCGGATCGCGCCGCGGCGGCTATGGTCCACCTCGGCGATGACGGCCTGGCCGACGCTGACATCGCCGCTCTCGACCTTGCCGATGTGGACAAACAGGTCGCCCAGCTTCTTCTGCGTGTCGCGGATGCGGATCACCGCATCGCCCACGCGGATCACGCCGGCATCGCCCTGCTGGCCGCCGCTTTCGCCGTAGAAGGGCGTCTGGTTCAGGATGATCGAGACGTCGCGGCCCTGGGCCACACTGTTCACCGAGGCGCCATCGGCGATGATGGCGGCGATGGTGCCCTCGGCGCTCTCGGTCGAGTAACCCAGGAATTCGGTGGCGCCGAGCTTCTCCTTCACGTCGAACCAGAGCGTCTCGGTCGCGGCCTCGCCGGAGCCGGCCCAGGCGGCGCGGGCGCGCTTCTTCTGCTCGGCCATGGCGGCGTCGAAGCCCGCCACGTCCACGGCCCGGCCCTCGGCGCGCAGCGCGTCCTGCGTGAGGTCGAGCGGGAAGCCGTAGGTGTCGTAGAGGCGGAAGGCGACGTCACCCGGCAGGGCTTCCTTGTCGCCGAGCTTGGCCTTCTCGGCCTCCAGCAGGCCAAGGCCGCGATCCAGCAGGGTGCGGAAGCGCGTCTCTTCCAGCTTGAAGGTTTCCGTGATGAGCGAAGCCGCGCGGCTCAGCTCCGGATAGGCGGCGGCCATCTGCCGCTCCAGCGCGGGGAAGAGGCGATGCAGCAGGGGCTCGACCGCGCCCATCATGTGCGCGTGGCGCATGGCGCGGCGGAGGATACGGCGCAGCACATAGCCGCGGCCCTCATTCGAGGGCAGCACGCCATCGGCCATCAGGAAGGCGCCGGCGCGGAGGTGGTCGGCCACGACGCGGTGCGAGGCGCGGAAGGGGCCATCCGGCTCCTGCCCCGTCAGCTGCGCGGATTCGAGGATGATCGCGCGGAAGGTGTCGGTGTCGTAATTGTCGTGCTTGCCCTGGAGGATGGCGGCGAAGCGCTCCAGCCCCATGCCCGTGTCGATCGAGGGGCGCGGCAGCGGGTTCCTTGTGCCCTTGGGCTCCTCCAGGAACTGCATGAAGACGAGGTTCCAGATCTCGATGAAGCGGTCACCATCCTGGTCGGCGCTGCCGGGCGGGCCGCCGAAGATCTTGTCGCCATGGTCGAAGAAGATTTCCGAGCAGGGGCCGCAGGGGCCCGTGTCACCCATGCGCCAGAAATTGTCGTCGGTCGGGATGCGGATGATGCGGTCATCGCCGAGGCCCGCGATCTTCTTCCAGAAGGCCGCCGCCTGCTCATCTTCGGAATAGACGGTGACCAGCAGCCGCTCCTTCGGCAGCGCGAAATCCTTGGTGATCAGGTTCCAGGCGTGCTCGATCGCCTGTTCCTTGAAATAGTCCCCGAAGGAGAAATTCCCCAGCATCTCGAAGAAGGTGTGGTGGCGGGCGGTGTAGCCGACATTGTCCAGGTCATTGTGCTTGCCGCCGGCCCGCACGCATTTCTGCGCCGTCGTCGCGGTCACGTAGTCGCGCTTTTCCTGGCCGGTGAAAGTGTTCTTGAACTGCACCATGCCGGAATTGGCGAACATGAGCGTCGGATCATTGCGCGGGACGAGCGGGCTGCTCTCCACCACGCGATGGCCGTTGCGCGCGAAATAGCCGAGGAAGGTGGCACGGATGTCGTTGCTGCTGCTCATGCGCCCCGCTTAGCGTGGAGAGAGGCGGGCCTCAAGTTACTGGGGCCGTCTTTCCGACGAGCAGGGGCGGCTTCGCGTGGTCGGTCTGCATCGTGGCAAGTTGGGCGGCGAAGGAGTGCAAAGAGGCTAGCCATCATGCTCGATGCCATCGCCGGCTAGCTCCAGGTAGGCCGCGTAAACGAAGCCATCAACGAGCCCGTCCGACTCAAGATCAACCTTGGCCCAGAGCAGCTTTTCGCTGACAAAGTCGACCACGGTCAGTTGCGTTCCCACACGTAACGTCGCGATGGCATCGAATTCGAGACCCGGTCCGCCGCGTAGACGAAGCCCATCTCGCGCTACGGTAACATAAGGGGCCGGAAGGGGCGCCGCGTCCTGAGGCGCCTTTGCCTTCGCAGCCGGCGCCATCCTGCTCCAGCCGGCCGCGGCAGCGACGCGCAGCCAATCTGGTGCGTTGGCTGAATGGCCCTTGGCGCCCCAGACCAGCTGCCTCTTGTCAGAGGGATTGGTACCAAATCCGATATGCAAGGATTCGGGACCCATATAATCCACACCGGCACCGATGCCGTTGGCACCGAGTGCTGCAGCGGCCTCCACGAAGACCATAATCTTTGGGTCAGCCTTCGTATCGTTAAAGCGAAGGCTCTTACCGCCAACTAGAAGCTGGAGGTCTGCTGCCCAACCGTTGTCGTGACGGGTCGAGCCGACGCGCGGCTTGCCAGGATAGGGAGGCTGCCCGCCGGAATAAACCCTGACTTCATCGATTCCCGCCGCGGTGCCAGCCTTCTCCAATAACTGACTCAAGGAGGGCTGGATGGGCAAGTTACGCGTGCTGCTGCCCTGCTTTTCCTTTACGATTGGCATACCGAAACTCCATTCGCCTAGGGGAAAGCCGTCACCTACACGCCCCAGGGCGACGGCAACACGCATAGCCTAAACTATGCATGCCCAGACATTGACATCTGACATGGAATCAAAACAGTTACAAATTGGATACCAAACTGCCGAAAATTGCCCTTTGCTCTATCTACCGCTGGATTTTTCGATTCTGCAGATACGACATCTAAGCCATTCGCTACTTTCACCACCGGGTAGTGAACCCATCACGGAAGCTTGCCACGCAGAGTTGCGCATTCTCCACCGCCATGGACTCATTCATCAGACGCAGCGTGGCTTCGCCGATCAGGACGCGACCGAAATCGAGAGCTTGACCGGTGGCTCCCTCGCCTACCGCACGGGCTCTTCGTCGGCGAGGACGCAACTAGGTGTGTATCGGCAAACGGCCTGGGTCACCCTCGGGCCGGGCTCGGCCGCGAGGAGTGCGCTCCAAGATCAAGCGCGCAAAAGACGCCGCCCGCCGCCGCCCTACCCTTCACGAAGCCAACCTAAACGGGCGCTCGGCGGAAGGCGATGAAGCCGTACAGTATATGCCCTGCTGTCGGCAGGATGGGGTTGATCTTGGGACGTCGCTCCGCGTGTGACGAGCTGGAAATGCTTGTCCGGTCGTGTGATCTCCTTCTAGGCGCCGCTTGGATGGAGGACGCGAGGTCGGCATGCAGTCCCATCCTGCTCATTTACCCCGTAGGATGCGCCGAGTATCGCCGACAGCATCCCGTACCACCACCGACGTCATGATCACTGCCGGCAGCCAGTGGTTAAGACGGAGGACATGCCAACTTGGCGGACCATAAAACCCGGAGCTTTTGGAAGTGCGTGCTAAAGAAATGCGCGGGGCGCAAGCAATCTACCCTGAGGATATCCTACGCCGTCTGGTTACATGCCGCGCGGATGGCGGTTGCGGTGGGGATCATCGCCTTCTCCGAAGTTTAGGGGGTGCATCAGGGTGGGCCTGCCAGTATGAATGGGACTGAAGGCGAGCATCAGTCCATGCTCGACCTAGCTGCCGCCACCGGCCGCTGGGACGGCGCCGCCAACGAGCGCCTATTCCATCTCGGGGCGCCGAGTTCACGACGCAACTGTTTGCTTCTCAATAGGCGGGCGTCGCCTCGGTCACCGAGACATGCGCCGAAACCACCTTCCAGCCCACATCCGGAAAGCGAACCCAGGTCTGCGTCTGCCGCGCCGGCAATTCGCCCCGGCCGCGCATCTTGAAGATCAGGTTCACCACGGCCGTATCGCGGCCCAGGGTCAGGATGTCGAGGCGGATGCGCTCCAGCTTGATGCCAGGGCCCGGCGGGCGGGCGACGCGATGGGCATGGATCTCATCGAAGCCATAGCCGTTCTCATGGATGGCGAGCCGGCGCGTGTGCGGCGAGTTCCAGAAGGTGTCGTCCAGCACCGCCACATCCTTGGAAATGAGCGCGGCCTCGTAGCGCTCGAATTTCTCCCGGATTTCCTCCACGATTTCGGGGATGTTGGGGGTCATGCGGCGTTCTCCAGGGCGAGCGCGGTGCGGATGAGAAGGGCGTCGGCGCCCCGGGCCGCGATGAGCGAGAGGCCCACGGGGCGCCCCTCCACCATGGCACCGGGAATGCTGATCTGCGGGTGGCCGGCCAGGCCGCCATGGGCGCAGAGGCAGAGGATCTGGTCGCGCAGCGGCGTCAGCTCACCAAGCGGCAGCCCGGCCTTGGGCGCCGGGAAGGGCGTGGTGGGGATGGCGAGCACCGTGCCGGGCGGCAGCAGGTAGCGCATGCGCCCGCGCACCTCCTGCCGCATCATCGCGGCCCAGCCGCGATCCGCCTCGCTCGACATCGCGCCCAGCACCAGTCCCTTGGCGACGGAAAAGGCGAAGCGCGGATTGTCGCGCTCGACCCATTCGCGGAAGGCCTCCCAGGCCTCGACCGGTTGCAGCACGCGCTGCGCCCGGCCCCAGACCGAGAGGCCCGGCGGCGCCATGAGGTCGAAGCGCGCCTCGGGGATGAGCGCCTTGAGGCGGCGCACCATGGGCTCCAGCGCCGCGGCAGTCGCGGGCTCGGCGAAGCCGAAGGCGTCGGTGGCAATGATGAGCCGGCTCGGGAGCGTCGCGGGGATCGCCTCGTCCAGCAGCACCTCCGAGACGCGGGCGAAGGTTGCGGCGTCCCGCGCGAACCAGCCCGTCGTGTCCGAGGAGGGCGCCTGGGGCAGCATCCCGGCCAGGTTCAGCCGACCATGCGTGGGCCGGATGCCGTAGAGGCCACAGAAGCTCGCTGGCACGCGGACCGAGCCGCCGGTATCGGTGCCGAGCGCCGTGTCGCACAACCCCTGCGCCACGGCGCTGGCGGAGCCGGAGGAGGAGCCGCCCGGCACATGGCCGGGGGCCGCGGGGTTGAGCGGCGTCCCCTCGAAGGCATTCTCGCCGAGGATGCCGAGCGAAACCTCATCCGTGATGGTCTTGGCCGTCAGCGTGGCCCCGGCATCGAGCAGCGTCTGCACGGCCCAGGCATGGCGTGTGGGCACCGGATTCTGCCGCGCCCAATCCGGATTGCCGCCACCGGTGGGCGTGCCCGCCACGTCGAACAGATCCTTGGCGGCGAAGGTCAGGCCCGAGAGCGGCCCGCCGGCGCGCCCCTCGATCCGCACGGAGAGGCCAGGAACGAAGGGGGATGTCATGCGGGGTCTCGCGCCGGTGAGGCCCGGAGTGTGGCGTGCCCGGATGCGGCTGGCGAGGGGGCGGCTGGCGAGAGGCCCGCCGCCCGCCCGGCCGCTACTCCTCCTCGGCCGCGCCGTCGGCGTCGGGCGCCACCATCATGGCGCTCGCCACCGTGGTGGCCTGGCCGCGGATGCGCTTCTCGATGCTGTCGGCCATGGCCGGGTTGTCGCGCAGGTATTGCTTCGCGTTCTCCCGGCCCTGGCCGATGCGCTGGCCATCGCAGCTGAACCAGGCGCCGGATTTCTCCACCACGCCCGCCTTGACGCCGAGGTCAATCAGCTCGCCCACCTTGCTGATGCCCTCGCCGTACATGATGTCGAACTCGACCTGCCGGAAGGGCGGCGCCATCTTGTTCTTCACCACCTTCACGCGGGTCTGGTTGCCCGTCGTCTCCTCGCGCTCCTTGATCGCACCGATGCGGCGGATCTCAAGCCGGCAGGAGGCGTAGAACTTCAGCGCATTGCCGCCCGTGGTCGTCTCCGGGTTGCCGAACATCACGCCGATCTTGAGGCGGATCTGGTTCAGGAAGATCAGCAGCGTGTTGGAGCGGCTGACCGTGCCGGTCAGCTTGCGCAAAGCCTGGGACATGAGGCGCGCATGCAGGCCGACATGGGTGTCGCCCATCTCGCCCTCCAGCTCCGCCTTGGGCACCAGGGCGGCCACGCTGTCCACCACCAGCACGTCAATCGCGCCGGAGCGGACCAGCGTGTCGGCGATTTCCAGCGCCTGCTCGCCGCCATCGGGCTGGCTGATCAGCAGGTTCTCGACATCCACGCCGAGCTTGCGGGCATAGCCGGGGTCGAGCGCGTGCTCGGCATCAATGAAGGCGCAGGTGCCGCCCTTCTTTTGCGCCTCGGCGATGGCGTGCAGCGCCAGCGTGGTCTTGCCCGAGGATTCCGGGCCATAGATCTCGATGATGCGGCCCTTGGGGAAGCCGCCAATGCCCAGCGCCAGGTCAAGCCCGAGCGAGCCGGAGGAGATGACCTCGATCCCCTCCATCGCGCTCTTGCTGCCCATGCGCATGATGGAGCCCTTGCCGAACGCACGTTCGATCTGGCTCAGCGCGGCGTCGAGCGCCTTTCCTTTTTCCATATTGGAGATCCCTTACAACCCATGGCGGCAGTGCCGGGCAGATTACACGCTCAACCCAGGCCGCCCACCGGAAACTGAAAATTTGCATCAGTTCCGGGCGGCGGCTCGGCCTCGTGTTCTATTAATGTTCCTTATCGGGCCGCGTTGCAAGGGGGAGGAAGGCGCCCGCCACCGCCAATTTCAGCGTGTCGGGCGTGTAGGGCTTGGCGAGGAAGCGAAACCCCTCCTGCGCCAGGTCGGAATCTACCACGGCCGCGGAATAACCCGAGAGCAGCAGCACCGGCACGTCGGGCATCAGGCGCCGCGCGGCGCGGGCGAGGCTCAGGCCATCCATGCCGGGCATCGCGACATCGGTCGCGATCAGGCAGGGCTTCAGCCCTTCCTCCAGCCGCTCCAGCGCCTCCTCCCCGTCCAGCGCCTGCACCACCTCGAACCCCGCCTGCTGGAGGCAGAGGCTGGCCACGCGCAGCAGCGAGGGCTCGTCATCCACCAGCAGCACGGGGCCGACCGGCACGGCCAGGGGAATGGGCCGCGGCGGCGGGGGCGCCACCTCGACCGGCCCCTCATGCCGCGGCAGCAGGATGCGGAAGGTGGTCCCCTCCCCCGGCTTGCTCTCGACCTCCATCTGCCCGCCCAACTGGCCGATGATGCCCTGCACCGTGGCAAGGCCGAGGCCCGTGCCCCCCTGCGCGAGCTTGGTGGTGAAGAAGGGTTCGAAGATCCGGTGCAGCACCTCGGGCGGAATGCCGGGGCCGTTATCCGTGACCTCCACCATGGCGTAGCGGCCGGCGGGCAGGGCCAGGCTGTCCAGCACCAGCCGCCGCCCCGTCGCGATGCGCAGCCGCCCGCTGCCGCGCATGGCATCGCGCGCATTCACGACGAGGTTGAGCAGCACCTGGTCCCATTGCGAAGGATCCACGCGGATGCGGCGCGATGGCTCCTCCAGGTCGAGCGAGAGCTCGATCCGCGCGCCCAGCAGGCGCGGCAGCATCACGGCCAGCGCGCGGATGGAATCGTTGAGGTCGAGCACACGCGGCGCCATCACCTGCTGCCGGGCGAAGGCGAGCAATTGCCGGACGAGGGCGGAGCCGCGCTCCGCCGCCGCCTCGATCGCCTCCAGCTCCGTCAGGGCCGCCGCGCCCCCCGTCGCGGCGGTGGGCGTGACCTGCCGGAGCGAGGCCGTGGCCCCCAGGATCACGGCCAGCAGGTTGTTGAAGTCATGCGCGATGCCGCCCGCGAGCCGGCCCAGGATTTCCAGTCGCGCGCCCATGCCGGGCGCCGTGCCTTCCAACAGGAGCAGCGCGCCGCTGCCCGCGCCGAGCGGCATGAGGCGCAGCAGGCCGACCGCAGGCACCTCGACCGGCAGCGGGGCCTGGCCGGCCAGCGCCGCCTGGATCGTCGCCTCCGCCGTGGGGAAAAGCCGCGCCGCGACCTCGCCCGGCCGGATCAGCACCGCGCCGCCCAGCGCGCCGCGCATGGCGGCATTGGCCAGCACGACGCGGCCGCCGATATCGAGCAGGGCGGCGGGCTGCGGCAGGGCCGTGACCACCGATTCGGCTCCCGGGCTCGGCCGCGTCATGGCGTGCCCCGCAGCCGCATCACATAGGCGATGATGCGCGCCGCCGCGTCCCAGTGCTCGGCCGGGATCTCCTCCTCCAGTTCGACGCGATAGAGGGCGCGGGCCAGCGGCGGGTCGGCCAGCACGGGCACGCCAGCCTGGCGCGCGACCTCCCGGATACGGGCTGCCATTTCATCCACCCCCTTCGCAACCACGCGCGGCGCCGCAGCCTGCCCGGGCTCATAGGCCAAGGCTACGGCATAATGCGTGGGATTCGTGATGACGACGGTGGCGCGCGGCACGGCCGCCATCATGCGCCGCCGCCCCGCCGCCTCCCGCAGCTGGCGCATCCGGCCCTTGATCAGCGGATCGCCCTCGCTCTCCTTGTGCTCCTCCTTCAACTCCTGCCGGGACATCTTCAGACGGTCGAGGTGGCGGAAGCGCACGAGGAGGAGGTCGAGGATGACGAGCAGCGCGAAGGCGGCGAGGGTCGCCGCCAGCAGGCGCAGCACGCCCTGCCCGGCGGCGTCGAACATCGCGGCGGGTGGCGCGTTCAGCAGCGCGGCCAGCGCCGGCAGGTCGCCCGCGACATACCAGATGGCCGCCGCGACGATGATGATCTTGACCAGCGTGCGGGCGAATTCCAGCAAACCCTCCGGCCCCAGGATGCGGGTGAAGCCCGCCAGCGGCGAGATCTTGGCGAGGCTCGGCGTCACCGCGCTCGCGGAGATCGCACCCCGCGTCTGCGCCAGCGTGGCCGCCACCGCACCGGCCACGCCCGCCGCCGCGACGGGCCAGGCGAGATGGAGAAACAGGCCGAGCCATTCCCGCGCCACCGGCCCCACCCCCAACTCATGCGCGCGACCGAAGGTGCCCCGCATCGCCGCCACGACCTCCCGCGCCTGGCCGGGAAGCAGGATGGCCGCGACCAGCGTGGTGACCAGCAGCGTGGCGAAGCCCACCGCCTCACGCGAGAGGGCGACATTGCCCTGCTGGGCCGCCTGGTCGAGCCGCCGCTGGGTGGCGGGCTCGGTCTTTTCGGCGGTGCTGTCGTCCTCCTCCTCGGCCATGGGTCAGCCGCCCGGCAGCCGCTGGAAGCCCTGCGCCATGCTGCCCTGCCAGACCGCGAGGATGGCCGGCAGCAGCAGAAGGATCAGCAGGAAGCCGCCCAGGATCTGCACCGGGGCGGCCACCACGAAGACCTGCGCCTGGGGTGCGAGGCGCGCGATGAGGCCAAGCCCGGCATTGAACAGGATGGCCGCCAGCACGAAGGGCGCGGCCAGTTGCAAGGCCAGCGCGAGGCTGTCCGCCGCCTTGCGCGCCAGCGTCTCGGCCGCCGCACCCGCCGGCAGGCCAATGCCGGCCGGCAGCACGGCATAGCTCTCGACCAGCGCGCGCAGCGGCAATTCATAGAGGCCGGTCGCCAGGATCAGCGCGGCGGTGGCGAGCGCGAACATCCGCGCCAGCGCGGTGGCCGAAGCACCCAGCACCATGTCGCCCTGCAAAGGCGAGGCGAGGCCGATCAGCAGCGCGACCACCTGCCCCGCCTGGGCCAGCGCCATCGCCAGGAAGCGCGCGAGCAGACCGATCCAGAGACCGATGCCAATCTCGGTCGCGACCAGGCGAGCCAGTTCCGCCACCTCGCCCGGCATGGCCGGCAGGCCGGGCGAAAGCACCGGCAGCAGCACGAGGACAAGCGCGACCGCCAGCGTCAGCCGCAGCGTCGCGGGCACCTCCGCCTCACCCAGGCCGGGCAGCAGCATGGCCGCCGCACCCAGGCGGCAGAGCAGCAGCACGGCGTGGAAGGCGAGGCCCGGCAGCGCCTCCAGCAGCGCGGCATCGGCGAGTGCCAGGGTGGCGGTCACGGCAACCCGCCCAGCGCAATCACCTGGTCGAAGAGGCGGGTGGCCCAGGCCTGCATCAGCCCGGTCATCCAGGGACCCATGACGAGCAGAAGCCCGCCGATGGCGGCGAGCTTCGGCAGGAAGGCGAGCGTCGCCTCCTGAATCTGCGTCAGTGCCTGCACCAACGAGACGGCGAGGCCGATGGCCAGCACCACCAGCAGCGGCGGGCCCGCCAGTTGCAGGCTGACCCAGAGCGCCTCGCGCATCGCCATCGCGACGGGTTGTTCGAGCATGCGGCCCCGCCTCCTGCGGGTGCGCGCCGTGCCAGCGGGGCTCCCGCTAGATCGGCATGCGCATCACGTCCTGATAGGCGCTGATCACGCGGTCACGCACCGCGGTCGCCGTCTGCAGGGCGATTTCGGCGCGGGAGACCGCGAGGACGACATCGGTGACGCTGCCCTGGCCGGTCAGCGCCTGGGTGGCGGCGCTGTCGGCGCCACGGCCCACGTCAATGGCGCTTTGCGCGGCGCGGCTCAGCGCCTCGCCGAAGCCCGCACCCTGGCTGAGCGCCTCGGCACCCCCCATGGCAGCGCGATAGGCGGCGGCCGCCCCGCCGATGGCGAGGCTGGGTGCCGCAATGACCGGGGCGACCATCAGCGCCCCCCTTACCGCAACGTCTCGATCGCGCGCATCAGCATGCCGCGCGTCGTCTCGAGAACGGCGAGATTGGCCGAGTAGCTGCGATTGGCCTCACGCATGTCCATGTTCTCCACCATGCTGTCCACATTGGGCGTCTTCACATAGCCGCGCGCATCGGCGGCCGGGTGGCCGGGCTCGAAACGCTCCGGGAAGTCACGCTGGTCGCGGCCGATGCGGGTCACGCGCACCGTCTCGGCGCCGAGGTTGCGGTCGAGGCGGTTGGCGAAGCTCACCGTCTTGCGGCGATAGGGCTCGGCCCCGGGCGCCTGGCCCGTGCTGTCGCGGTTGGCGATATTCTCGGCCACCACGCGCAGCCGCGTTGACTGCGCCGACATGCCGGCCGCCGAGATCGAAAGGGCACGATCGAGATCCATCAGCATTCTCCTGCGTCGAGGGGAAGGATTGCGGGGTTCAGCATCAGCGGCCGAGCGTCATGCGGAACAGGCCGAGATACTTGCGGTGCAGCCCCATCGCGAGGGCATGCGCCTGGTCCGTCTCGGCGATGCGGATCGCCTGCTCGTCCAGCGAGACGGCGTTGCCATTGGGCGTGCGCTCCGCCACACGGCGCGCCTCCACCGCGAGGGCCGCGGCGCGGGCGGGCATCAGGTGGCGTGCATCGGTCGTCGTCAGCGCGGCACCCGCATGGCGGCGGGCGAGGACGGCCTGGAAGGGCACGGCATCGCTCGGCCGGAAGCCGGGCGTATCGGCATTGGCGATGTTGCGCGCCAGCAGCCGCTGCCGGGCATCAAGCCAGGCGAGGCGACGCTCCGCGAGCGAGACAGGGCTGTTGCCGATCACATCCATGCGCGCAACCAACACCGCCCGGGGTTAAGACTTCCTGAAACGCGGCGCTGAGGAAATCTTAACCTCGCGCCGCGCATCCTGCGCGCATGCCAAAGCCCCAGCGCGACGCAGCCGACCCGCCCACCAGCTTCGAGATCGCGGCCACACTCGCCGCGATCGAGAGCCTGCACGGCACCGTCACCATGGCCCGCGCGCTCGTGCTGGCCGGGCGCGAGGTAGATCTCGGTGGGCTCGACCGGGAGGCGGCGCGGCTCTGCGCCGCCGTCGCCTGTATGCCCGGCGATTCCGGGGAGGCGCTGCTGCCGCCGCTGCTGCGCCTGGCGGGCGAGGTGGAGGCGCTCTCCCTCTGCATCCCACGGCCCTGACGCCCCCTTCCCTCCAGCGCCGGCAGGAGGCCGCGCCATGTCCCCAGAATCCATTCTCCAGGCGATCGCAGCGCTGGCCGCCGTGCTGTTGCTGGCCTGGGGGGCCGCGCGCCTTGCGCGGCTGCGCGGCATCGCCGTCACGCAGCCAGGCCGGCTCGCCATCCGCGCCGCCTGCGCGCTGGACTCGCGGCGCCGCCTCATCCTCGTCGCATGCGATGGGCGCGAGGCACTGCTGCTGACCGGCCCCACGGGCGATTCCTTCCTCGGCTGGCTGCCGCCCGCGCCATGAGGTGGCTCCTCATCCTCGCGCTGATGCTGCCCAGTGCCGCGCTCGCGCAATCCGTCTCGCTCGACCTCGGCGGCAATCAGCCCGGCGCCACGGCGCGGCTGGTGCAGCTCACCGCGCTGATCGGCCTGCTCTCGCTCGCGCCCTCGATCCTGGTGATGGCCACCGCCTTCACGCGCATCGTCATCGTCCTGGCCCTGTTGCGCACCGCCATCGGCGCGCAGGGCGTGCCACCCAACCCGGTGCTGATCGGCCTTGCCCTCTTCCTCTCCTTCTTCGTGATGCAGCCAGTGCTGGAGCAGGCCTGGACGCAGGGCATCCTGCCGATGAACGAGGGGCGGCTCACGGAAATGGAGGGCCTGACCGCCATGGCCGAGCCGTTCCGGAAATTCATGGCGGCCAATGTCCGCGAGAGCGACCTCAACCTTTTCAACCAGCTGGCCCGGCTGCCGGCCACGGCGCCCGACGGCGCGCCGTTCCGCACGCTGATGCCGGCCTTCCTCGTCACCGAGCTGAAGCGCGCCTTCGAGATCGGCTTCCTGTTGTTCCTGCCCTTCCTCGTCATCGACATGGTGGTGGCCTCCATCCTCATGTCGCTCGGCATGATGATGCTGCCGCCCTCGGTGGTGGCGCTGCCCTTCAAGCTGATCTTCTTCGTTCTGGTGGATGGCTGGGCGCTGCTCTCCTCCAGCCTCGTGCAGGGCTTCGTGCTGCCCTGACGGGGCATCCCGCTTGCGGCACGGGCGACGCATGACCTAGCCTCTGCCCCGCAAACTCAAACCAAGGTTGAGGAGAAAAGCCGGTGAAGATCCTGGGCATGGCACTGTCGTCGTTGTTGGTGGCCTCCGTCGCGGTGGCGCAGACGCCCGCACCCCCGCTGACCGAGCAGAACCTGGAGCGCGGCCTCGTGAACCTCGGCCTGATGGCGGGCCATGCCTTCCAATGCATGCCCGAGGCCGAGCGCCCCGCCGCGCAGGCCGCGCTGCTGACCTTCAACAGCATCCTGATCGCGCAGATGGGTTCCAACGCCGCCTTCCGCTGGGCCACCTCCTTCGGGGCCGGCTCCTCCCACCCGGTGGACCGCGCCTTCTGCGAGCGCAGCCTGGCCGATTGGCGGCGGCATGTGCAGGAACACCGGCTCGATCGCTGAACCCATGGCCCGGAGAACACCGATGCGAATCATTCCCCTCGCCGCCGGCGCGCTCGCGCTCGGCCTCCTCTCCCTGCCGGCCGATGCGGGGCCGAAGCACGGGCCGCATGTGCCGGCCCCCGGGCCGCTGCCCGGGCTCGAGCTTGTGTACTGGCATGCGGGCGGCGTGACGCCGGGCGGCGGCGCCTGGCATGCGGGCGGTGCCAATTGGGGCGGCGCCTATCGCTATGGCGGCGGCTATCACGGCTATGTCGGCGGGTATCACCCCTATCCGGCCACGGCCTGGCGCGCGCCGGTCGTTGTCGCGCCCTACTATCACGCGCCAGTGGGCAGCTTCGCGGCGGGCGCGCTGGTGGGGGCCGCGGCGGGGGCCGCGGTCGGCACGGCCGCGGCGAGTGTCGCGACCTACGGCCAGCCCACCACGGTGATCAACAACTACTACTGAGCCTCTGTCGGCCGCGCATGCCGCGGGGTGGCCTCAAGCGCCATCCCGTGGCCAGGCGCGTTGCACCATGCCGAAGAGAACGGCGCCCGAGAGGGTGAACATCATGATGCCGTTCAGCGCCTCGAGCGCGCCCAGGACTTCCCATTGCGACGGCAGGACGATGTCGGTGTGGCCGAAGGAAGTCAGCGCGTTCAGCGAATAGACGATCGCGCGGCGGAAATCCGGCAGGAGGCCAAGCGCCAGATAGGCCAGGGCCCAGACCGTCGCCTGCAACAGATGCAGCACGGTGGTGAGCGTCACGGTCACCCCCATCACGGTCGCGAAGCGCAGCAGGTGCGCCGGCGCCTCGGCCGGCCCGTGCGCCCCATGGCGGCCAAGTGCGGAATGGATCAGCCCGAGGCCGATCACATGCAGGATCACCGTCAGCGCGATGAGGGGGATGCCCCAGACCCAGGCGTGCTCGAAGAAGCCGACGCCCGCGAGGTTCACCCGCCACGTCTCCGGCGGACGGGCGGCGCCGGCGGCACCCCGCCAGCCGCGGCCGCGATGGCCTGGATGCGCGGGTGCTGGCGCACCAACTGCTCGCCATATTGCACCAGCGCATCCACATCGGCATCCGGAATGGTCAGCCCGGTGGGGATGGCTTCAAGCCGCGCCCGCCAGACGGGATCGTCAATGCCGGAGAGGGCCACATGCACGAACTCGCCCTGCACATCGCCGCAGGGCCGGCCCGCGATCATCGGCGCCTCACGGCAGCGCACCTCGCGGAAGGCGGTGGCGAGGTGCTGGGTCATCTCGCCCGCCAGTGCCAGCGTCTCGAAGTTGTAGGCGTCAATCTGCGTGCCGGAGACGGCGTTCAGCACCTGGCCGATGCCCGTCACCACGCGCTGCTGGCCGAGCGAGCGGTCGGGTGCGGCCTCGCCATCCACGCTGAGGATCAGGATGCGCCGGGTTCGCAGCGCCATCTGGCGGAAGATCGGGCTGTTCTGCGTGGTTATGGTGATGGCGTTGAGCAGGCCGCGCAGCGCCAGGTTGTCCGCGATGCCGCCATCCATCAGGTGGACCCAGCGCGTCGCCTCGGCATCGGCGTAGCGGTCGGCCTCGCGCGCGATGGCAGCCCGTCGGGAGGCGACGGAGATCGGCTCGGCCCAGGCATGGGGCGGCGTGTTGGGTGGGCGATGGCCGGCGCAACGCGCCGCGTGGTTCTGCAGCGTGATCGGGCTGAACAGGACGGGGAAACCGTTGCTCGCCGCCACCGCACGCGCGATGGGGAAGCTGTTCAGATCCGAGCAGAGCAGGCCGAAATTGCCGCCGATGAAGGGGAAGGTCGTCTCGTTCACCACATCGGTCGCGTTGACGGAGACGATGGGCGCGCCGCGCCGCTGCAAGTCGGCGAAGGTGGCGCCGCGGAACATGAGCTGGTCATAGACGCGCGCCATGTAGTCATTGGTGCCGACCAGCGGGTTCACCAGCCAGTCCCAATTCCAGGGCAGCAGGTAGGTCCCGAAGATGTAGCTGTTGATGTCGCGCGTCAGGAAATCCTGGCGGAAGGTCTCGAAATGGCGTTCGCGATACAGGCCGTAATGCGCCGCCGGGAAGCTGCCGCCGGAGACGCCGGCGAGGTAGTCCACATCCTCCAGCAGGGGCCAGCCCGCCTCGCCCGCCGGCCGCACCGGAATGGCGCGCAAGCCGCGGAGCGCGCCATGCCCGAAGGCGGAGGAACGCTTGCCCCCGCCCGAGAAGGTGACGAAGACCAGCAGGTCGCTGCGCGCGGCCGGCCCTGGGCCCGCGGCCTCGCCCGCGAGGATGCCGGCCAGGCCGTAATTGGCGGCGTAGTCCGGCGCGCCCGCCGCATTCATCGGAAGCGGCTGGTTCATGGGCACGGTGAGGCTCTGGCAACCCGCCAGCAGGCCGAGGCCCAGCAGCAACCCGGCGAGGCGGCGGCGCATCAACGGCCCAGCCGCGCGACCATTCCGCCCGACGCCACCGTCAGCACCATGCCCTCACGCGGCGGCTGCATGACGATGAGCACGAGGTTCTCACTGCCCAGGCGCAGACCGCCGGTGAGCAGCGCCGAGCCGCTGCCACCATCCACGATGTTGTAGGTGCCCGGGAAGTCCGGGCCGCCGCGCGGCAGCCCATAGACCTGGCCGCGCAGATCCACCCGCGCGCCGCCGCCCTCGACGGAAAGGCCGGTCACCGTCACCGGCAGGTTCTGGCCGTTGGTGGCGAGGATGCCGCTGGCATTGGCCTGGCCGCGCCGCAGCGTCAGGCGCAGGTTTCCGTCCACCGGCGTGCCGGGCGCCAGCGTGTAGAGCGAGCCGGGGGCGGCCACCATGTCCGGCGCGGGCGGGCTTTGCGGCGGCGGGCCGGCGCAGGCGGCGAGAGCGAATGCACCGAGCAGCCCGGGCAGGGCGCGGCGAAGGACGCGATGGGTCATGTGGGGCAGTCCTTGATCCAGGAAGTAGCATCCTGCGGGGCGGCGCGCGGCATGTAAACGGCGCCACCGGACGCCTCACGCCGGGCGCGCGGCCGTCCGGCGGGGGGGCGCGGCCTCCGCGGCGGGGCTTGTTCCCTCCCCGGGCGGCGCGGAGGAGCGGCGGATCACCAGCTCCACCGGCAATTCGATGCGGCGGGCATGCGCCTGGCGACGCAGCCGCGCCAGCACCATCCCGGCCGCCTCGGCGCCGATCCGCGCCGTCGGCACATGCACGGTGGTCAGCGCCGGCGAGAGATGTGCCGCCATTTCCAGATTGTCGATGCCGACGACGGAGAGCTGCTCGGGCACGGCGATCCCGCGGGACTGCGCCTCGACAAGGCAGCCGACCGCGAGCTGGTCAATGCCGCAGATGATCGCCGTGGGCGGCTCGGCCAGGGCGAGCAGCGCGGCGCAGCCGGTGCGGCCACCGGCCAGGCTGAATTCCTGCTCCACCACGCGCCACTCCGGCAGCTCGATCCCGCGCGCCGCGACAGCGTCCCGCACACCCTGAAGCCGGGCGGCTTGGCGGTCATTGTGGCGCGTCAGGCCGCAGACCACGCCCAGGCGCGTGTGGCCGAGGGCGATCAGGTGCTCGGCCGCCATGCGCCCGGCCTCGTGATTGTCCACCACGACAGCGTCGAATCCCGGCGCCGCGCACCAGGTGAGCACGACGGGAATGCCCGCCGCCTCCAGCACCTCCCATGCCTCGGGCGGGCGCTGGGCGCCGACCAGGATCACGCCCTCCACGCCGCGCGCCAGCAGGCCGCGCAACACGGCGAGCTCGGTCTCGGGCTGGTAGTCGGAGGAGGCGACGAGAAGGTGATGCCCCGCGCCGTTCAGCACCGCCTGCATGGCCTGCAGCGCGCGCGAGAAGATCGGGTTGTCGAGGGTGGGGACGATGGCGGCGACACCGCTGCCGGCCCCCGCCCGCGCTGCGTCGAGCGCGCGGGGGCCGCCCAGGCGTAGGACGGCGGCGCGGACGCGGGCGAGCGTCTCCGGGCGCACGATCTCGGGCTGGGCCAGGCTGCGCGAGGCGGTGGCGAGGGAGACGCCGGCGGCGGCCGCGATGTCCAGCAGGCGCGGGCGGGGGCGGGGCTTCATGGCGGATGATGTGGTCGCCCTGAAAATCTTTTCAAGAAAATTGCGTGGGCAAAGCCCTTTTTGTTTTGACTCTGCCAAAGGCGAATGAAAGCATCTTGAAAATTAACCGGAGGTTCATCTTTGCCGTCAGGCGCAGCACCCCTGCGGATTTCGCGCGCCGCCCTGGTCGGCGCCGCCACCATCATCGCCGTCCTGGCGCTGTGGTGGGTGGCGACGACGGGGCTGCGCCTGCTCAATCCGCTGCGCCTGCCCGCCCCCATCGAGGTCTGGACCGCCTTTCGCCAGATCCTCGACAGCGGCTATGCCGGCGCGACACTCTGGCAGCATGCGGCGCACAGCATCGGGCTCGTCGCGCGGGGCTTCGCGGTCGCCGTCATCACCGGCATTCCGCTGGGACTGCTGATGGGCTGGAGCCGGCGGGCCGAGGCGCTGGTCAACCCGATCTTCCTGCTGCTGCGGCCCATCCCGGCACTCGCCTGGATTCCGCTGGCCATCGTCTGGTTCGGCCTGGGTGACACGGGCAAGGTCTTCGTCATCTGGCTGACCGCCTTCGTGCCCTGCGTGATCAACGCCTTCTCCGGCGTGCGCAATGTCGAGACGATCCTGATCGCCGCCGCCCGCACCCAGGGCGCCTCCACCGCGCAGGTGTTGCGCCATGTGGTGATCCCGGGTGCGATGCCGATGATCTTCACGGGGCTGCGCCTCTCGCTCCAGGCCTCCTGGACGACGCTGGTGGCGGCCGAGCTGGTGGGCGCCTTCTTCGGCCTGGGGCGCGTGCTGAACATCGCGGGGCAGGACATCTTCCCCGGCATGATCATCGTCGGCATGGCGTCGGTCGCCGTGTGCGGGGCGGCCACCACCTGGCTGCTGACGCTGCTCGAACGCCGCGTGCTGAACTGGCGGCGGGCGATCTGATGGCAAACCGCAATTTCCTCGGCCCCGCCGGCACGGTGCTGGGCCCCCTCGAGTTCTGGCTGCTGACGCTGGCGGGCTTCGGACTGTTTTTCGGCACCTGGAGCCTGGTGGCCTGGGCGGGCTGGATGCCGCCCAACCTGCTGCCCTCCCCGCTCGCGGTGTGGGAGACGCTGGTGCGGCTGTGGAACAACCCCTTCGCCGGCCATGTCTATGCCGAGCACATGACGGCCAGCATCGGTCGCTTCCTGATGGGCTGGGCCATCGCGGTCGGCATCGGCGTGCCGCTCGGCCTGTTGATGGGGTGGTACCGCATCCTCGACGAGATCATCACGCCGCTCTTCGACAGCATCCGCTTCGTGGCGCCGCTGGCCTGGGTGCCGCTGGCGGCACTCTGGTTCGGCACCGGAATCGGCGGGCCGTTGCTCATCATCTTCGTGGGCTCCTTCGCGCCCTGCCTGATCAGCGCCTATCGCGGCGCGCGGCTGGTGGAGCCGCGCCTCGTCGAGGCAGCGCAGATGATGGGTGCCAGCGGCCGGCAGGTGATCCAGCATGTGCTGGTGCCCGGCGCCATGCCCTCGATCATCTCGGGCTTGCGGGTTTCCGCCGGCCTTGGCTGGCAGTCGCTGGTGGGGTCGGAGCTGATCGTGGTGGGGGCGGGCCTCGGCTACCTGATGGTGCAGGGCCAGGGCAACCTCGCCACGAACATCGTGATCGCGGGGATGATCGGCATCGGCGTGGTGGGCTTCGCGATTGATGTCGCGCTGCGCGCCGTGGAGGCCTGGTTCAAGCGGCGCTGGGGGCAGGCATGAGCGCGGGGATGTACCGGCCGCGCCAAAAAGGATCATGCGCAGCATGAGCGAGATCGTTTTCAAATCGGTCACCAAGACCTTCCGCCTGCCCAAGGGCGGCGATTTCCTGGCGATCGACACCACCGACCTGCGGATCGAGGAAAAGGAATTCGTCGCCATCGTGGGCCCCTCCGGCTGCGGCAAGACGACGCTGATGCGCATGGCAGCGGGCCTGGAGTTCCCGAGCACCGGCAGCGTCGAGGTCGGCGGCAAGGCCGTGCGCGGCCCGGGGCCGGAGCGTGCCGTGGTGTTCCAGCAATTCGCGCTGATGCCCTGGAAATCCGTCCGCGAGAACATCGGCTTCGGCCTGATGTGCAAGGGCACGCCCAAGGCCGAGGCGAATGCCGCCATCGCCCATTACGTCGAGCTGATGGGCCTCTCGGGCCATGAGGACAGCTTCCCGCACCAGCTCTCGGGCGGCATGCAGCAGCGCGTCGCCATCGCGCGCGCCTATGTGATGAACCCCGCGGCGCTGCTGATGGACGAGCCCTTCGGCGCGCTGGATGCGCAGACGCGCATTGTCATGCAGGAGGAGCTGGTGCGCCTCGCCCGTCGCAACCCGCGCACCGTCATCTTCATCACCCATGCGGTGGATGAGGCGATCTACCTGGCCGACCGCGTGGTGGTCATGGGGCGCAAGCCCGGCCGCATCATCGAGACGATCGACATCAAGCCGCTGCGCGAAGAGGGCGGCTGGGAGGCGATGCCGATCGAGGAGGTGATGGACACGCCCGCCTTCACCCATATGCGCAGCCGCATCTGGAAACTGCTCAAGGCCCGCGAACAAGCCGCGGCCGACCATTGATCCCCCCAGCAAGGAGAGCTTGATGTTTCGCAGAACACTCGCCACCGGCTTCGTCGCCGCCGCCATGGCTCTCGCCGCGCCAGCGGCGCCCCAGGCGCAGCAGCTCACGCGCCTCAACATCTCGATCCAGCCCGCCGATTTCTCGATGTTCCCGGTCTTCCTCGCGGGCGAGCAGGGCTGGTGGCGGCAGATGGGCATTGACGCCAACATCTCCTTCTTCCCGGCCGGGCCGCCCCAGGTGGCCGCCGCCGCCGCCAATGCCTGGGATGTCGGCATCACCGGCTCCGCGCCCGCCGTGCTCGGCGCCTCGCGCTTCAACCTGCGCACCATCGGCATATCCAATGACGAGAGCCAGACCAACCTGCTGATGGTCCGCGCAGCGGATCTCGCCGGCATCCGGGCCAATCCCGCCAGCCTGCGCGGCCAGCGCGTGCTGATCACGGTGAACACCACGGTGGACTACGTGCTGCAGAATTGCCTGCGCACCTTCAACCTGGCCCGCAACGACCTGCAGGTGGTGAACCTGGCGCAGGCGCAAATCCTTTCCGCCTTCTCGACCGGCGAGGGCCGCGTGGCCGGGCTCTGGGCACCGAACATCTACACGGCGGAGGAACGCATGGGCGCGGTGCCGCTGTGCAGCGGCAGCGATGCGGGTGCCACCGTGCCCTCCAACATCGTGGTGCGCGAGGAGTTCCTGCGGCAGAATCCCGAGATCGTGGCGCGCTTCCTCGCCACCGTGCTGCGCGGCATCGCCTGGACCAAGACCAACCGCGAGGCGGCGCTGCAATCCATGCAGCGCTTCTACGCGCAGGGCGGCGTCACCATCTCGGAAGCCGCCTTCCGCGCCGAGATTGATCGCCACCCGACCTTCGGCCTGGAGGAGCATCTGCGCCTGATGGACCGCAGCGCCGGCCCGTCCCAGGTGGATCGCTGGTTCGATGGGCTTTCCGCCTTCCTGAGCCAGGTGGGCACGGTGGCGAACCCGCCCGCACCCTCCGTCTACATCACCGACTCGGTGCTGCGCCGCGTTGCGGAAAACCCGCAACTGCGCGCCTTCGCGCTGAACCAATAGTGCATGAGGGGCGCGGGCAGGCAGCCCGCGCCCTGCCGTGCCTGCCCAATAACAAGAATGAGGAGAGAAACATGTTCCGAAGGACCTTGATGGCGGCAAGCCTCGCCGTTTCGACGCTCGCGGCCCCCGCCATGGCGCAACAGACCACGCGGTTGAACATCTCGCTGCAGCCGGCCCTCTATTCGATGGTGCCGCTGCACCTCGCGACCGAGCAGGGCTGGTGGCGGCAGATGGGCATTGAGCCCAATTTCTCCTCCTTCCCAGCCGGCCCGCCCCAGATCGCGGCCGCGGCCGCCGGCACCTGGGATGTGGGCATCACGGGCTCGGCACCCGGCGTGCTGGGGGCGGCGCGCTTCAACATCCGCACCATCGCCATCTCGAATGATGAGAGTGCGACCAATGTGCTGATGGCACGCCGCGATCAGATCGAGGCGATCCGCGCCAATCCGGCCAGCCTGCGGGGCCAGCGCGTGCTCATCACCGTGAACACCACGGTGGATTACGTGCTGCAGAACTGCCTGCGGCGCTGGAACGTCGCGCGGACGGATCTCCAGGTGGTGAACCTCAGCCAGGCGCAGATCCTCTCCGCCTTCTCCACCGGTGAAGGGCGGCTGGCCGGGCTCTGGGCGCCCAACATCTACACCGCCGAGGAACGCATGAATGCGGTGCCGCTGTGCAGCGGCAGCGATGCGGAAGCGATCGTGCCCGGCAACATCATCGTGCGGGACGAGTTCCTGCGCTCCAACCCGGACATGGTGGCGCGGTATCTCGCCGTGATCCTGCGCGGCATTGCCTGGATGAAGGCCAATCCGGACCAGACGCTCCAGGTGATGAGTCGCTTCTACCAGGCGGGTGGCGTCACGGTCAGTGACGCGGCACTGCGCGCCGAAGTGGCCCGCCGCCCGATCTTCGGGCTGGAAGACCAGCTGCGCCTGCTCTCCCGCGCCAATGGTCCCTCGCAGGCGGATCGCTGGTATGAGGGGCTCAGCGCCTTTCTCGCCCAGGTCGGCACCGTGGCGAACCCGCCCGCACCTTCCGCCTACATCACGGATGACATCCTGAAGCGTATCGCCGCGGATCCGCGGCTGCGCGCCTTCGCGCTGAACCAGTAGCACAACCCAAGGCGCGGGCTTCGGCCCGCGCCCCACCCTCAGGACACGGCATATGGCCATCAACCATCTCAAGCGCGCAAGCCGCACGCCGGACGACACCACCTCCGAGGCGCGCGGCGTGGTCGAGGCCATACTGGCCGACGTCGCGGCCGGCGGCGAAGCGGCCGTGCGCGCCCATGCCGCCCGCCTCGATGGCTGGACGGGCGAGATCATCGTGAGCGGCGCGGAGATTGACCGCCGCCTCGCGGGTCTGCCCGAGGGCATCCGCGCAGATATTGATTTCGCGGTGGACCGCGTGCGCCGCTTCGCCCTGGCCCAGCGCGCCAGCGTGCAGGATTTTTCGGTGGAGCTTTCGCCGGGTGTGACCGTCGGCCAGAAGCTCGTGCCGATGCAGGTGGCCGGCTGCTACGTGCCGGCTGGCCGTTACGCGCACATCGCCTCGGCCTATATGTCGGTGGCGACCGCCAAGGCCGCGGGCGTGCCGACCGTCATTGCCTGCTCCGGCCCGCGGGGTGCGGAGGGCGTGCATCCCCTCGTGCTTTATGCGCTGCGCGCGGCGGGCGCCGATATCGTGATGACGCTGGGCGGCGTGCAGGCCATCGCCGCCATGGCGCACGGGCTTTTCACCGGCAAGCCAGCCGATATCGTCGTCGGCCCCGGCAACAAGTTCGTGGCGGAAGCGAAGCGCCAGCTCTACGGCAAGGTCGGCATTGATGTCTTCGCCGGGCCCTCCGAAGTCGCCGTCATCGCCGATGCCACGGCCGATGCCGAGATCGTCGCCGTGGACCTGGTGGCGCAGATGGAGCACGGCCATGAAAGCCCGGGCTGGCTGATCTCGACCGACCGCGCGCTGGCCGAAGACGTGATGGCCCGCATTCCCCATCTCATCGAAGCCCTGCCGCCCACCGCGCGCGACGCGGCGGGTGCGGCCTGGCGCGACTTCGGCGAGGTCGTGCTCTGCGACACGCGTGAGGAAGCCGTCCAGGTCTCCGACGCCTATTGCTGCGAACATCTGCAGGTGCAGGCCGCCGACCTCGACTGGTGGCGGGAGAGCCTTTCCAACTACGGCTCGCTCTTCCTGGGCGAGGAGACGACGGTCGCCTATGGCGACAAGGCGACCGGCCCCAACCACATCCTGCCCACCAAGGCCGCAGGGCGCTATTCGGCGGGCCTTTCCGTGCACAAATTCCTCAAGCCCCTCTCCTGGCAGAAGATGACGCGGGAAGGTTCGCGCGACGTGGCGCTCGCCACGGCGCGGATCTCGCGCGCCGAGGGGATGGAGGCGCATGCGCGCTCGGCTGATATCCGCCTCGCGCGCTACTTCCCCGGCGCCAATTTCGACCTGGGCGAGCCGGTGGAAAACTGATGTTGCGCCTGGACCGCGACCTGTCGTCGCCGCCGCCCGTCCCTGAGGCCGGCATCGCGGCCGTGGAAAGCGTCCTGCGCGCGGGCTGGCTGCACCGCTATGGCGAGACGATGGGCGATGCCTCCGAGGCCTCGCTGCTGGAGGCCGAGTTCGCGGCGTTGCTCGGCACGAAATACGCCGTCGCCGTCAATTCCTGCGGCAGTGCGATGTTCCTGGCGCTGCTCTGCACCGGCGTGAAGCCGGGTGATCGCGTGCTGATGAACGCCTTCACCCTGGCCCCCGTCCCCGGCGCCGTGGCGCATGCGGGGGCCGAGCATGTGCTGGTGGAAGTCACGCCCGACCTCGTGATCGACCTCGACGACCTCGCGCGCAAGGCCGAGGCCTCTGGCGCGCGGCACCTGCTGCTATCCCACATGCGCGGCCACATCGCGGACATGCCGCGGCTGATGGCGCTGTGCGAGCGGATGGGTATCACCGTCATCGAGGATTGCGCGCACACCATGGGTGCCAATTGGGCGGGCCGGCCCACCGGCACCTTCGGCCGCGTCGGCTGCTTCAGCCTGCAGGCCTACAAGCACGTCAATGCCGGCGAGGGCGGGCTGCTCGTGACGGACGACCCGGATGTGGCGGCGCGCGCCATCCTGCATTCGGGCAGTTACATGCTTTACGGCCAGCACCGCGCCCGGCCGGAGGAGGCCGTCTTTGCCCGCTGGCGTGACGTGACGCCCAATTTTTCGCTGCGCATGTCCAACCTCGTCGCCGCCGCCGCGCGCCCGCAACTGGCCCTGCTGCCCGAGCGCGCGCGCCTCTGGAACGACCGCTATGGGCGTCTCGCGGCCGCACTTGCCGCCCTGCCCGGCCTGCGCCTGCCGCATCGGCCGCAGGAGGAGGAGTTCGTGCAGTCCTCCATCCAGTTCGCCGTCAGCGGGCTGAATGATTTGGCCTTCACGGGCTTCCTCGATGGCTGCCGCGCGCGCGGTGTCTATCTCAAATGGTTCGGCGCGAAGCAGGCCCAGGGTTACACCAGCGTCTCCGCGCAATGGAGCTTTTTGCGCGACCCGCACACCCCGCCCGTCACGGCCGAGGTGCTGGAACGCTTGTGCGACATGCGCATCCCCCTCACCCTCACCGAAGGCGAATGCGGCGTGATCGCCAGCATCATCGGCGAGGAACTCGCCACGGCAAGGAAAGCCTGACCATGTTCGACGTGCTGATCACAGGGGGCGACATCCTGGACGGCACGGGTGCGGCCGCCTACCGCGCCGATCTCGGCGTGAAGAATGGTCGCATCGCCGCCATCGGCCTCGGCCTCGGCGAGGGCGCGGATCGGCTGGACGCCACGGGCTGCGTGGTCGCACCCGGCTTCATCGACATCCACACCCATAGCGACTTCGTGCTGCTGGTGGATGGAAGGGCCGACAGCCAGGTCTGCCAGGGCGTCACGCTCGAAGTCATCGGCCAATGCGGCTTCTCCTGCGCGCCCTTCACGGGCGCGATGAAACCCTCCCAGCTTATCGGCTTCCATGATGCCGGCGTGGACGTCACCTGGCGCAGCTTCGGCGACTACCTGGACCGGCTGGATGCCCAGGCACTCGGCGTGAATGTCGCCGCCATGGTGGGCCATGGCGCCATCCGCCAGGCGATCAAATGCGACAGCGTCTCCCCCACCACGCCGGATGAAATGAAGGCCATGGTGCGCCTCGCCGAGCAGGCCTTCGAGGCGGGCGCCATCGGCTTCTCCACCGGCCTCGAATACTTCCCCGGCAGCATCGCGCCGATGGAGGAGGTGGTGGAGCTCTGCCAGTGCTGCGCCCGCCACAACCGCCTCTACGCCACCCATGTGCGCAACCGCGATGTGCATTACGACCTGGGCTTCACCGAGGCGGTGGCGACCGCGCGGCAGGCGGGTGCGCGCCTGCAGATCTCGCATATCCAGCCCAAGTACGGCGCGCCGCGCAACGCGATGGCTCATACGCTCGAACTGCTGGACCGCGCGAAGCGCGAGGATGTGGATGTCGCCTTCGACATCATCCCACATGACTGGAACCACACCTCCGTCGTCTCCTCGCTGCCCGCCTGGGCGCGGGAGGGCGGGCCGCAAGCGCTCCTCGCCCGCCTGCGCGACCCGGCGCAGCGCGAGGCGATGAAGCACAATCCCCGCCCCATGTGGCGTTTGGTGGCTGAGCGCCGCTTCGACGAGGTCCAACTGCTGCGCTCCGAGGCGCATCCCGAGCTGGTGGGCCTCTCCTTCAGCGAGATCGGCCGCCGCCGCAACACCGAGCCGATGGAAGCGGCCCTCGACCTGCTGGAGGCGGAGGGCGAGGCGCTGAACAGCGTCATGTGGACCTCCCGCGGCTTCGACGATGCCGATGTGCGCCTTTGCCTGGAGCAGGCCGAATGCGCCGTCATGTCCGACACCAAGGCGCTGACGCCGAATGGGCCGCTGGGCGAGACCATCGGTTCGCTCAGCGGCTATGGCTGGGTCGCGCGGCTGCTCGGCCACTACGTGCGGGATGAGGGCGTGATCTCGCTACCCGAGGCGGTGCGGCGAATCACCTCGCTCCCTGCCGAGCGCCTGGGCCTGCGCGATCGCGGCCGCCTGCATGGCGGCGCCATCGCCGACATCGTGGTCTTCGATCCGCGCCGGGTGCGCGACGTGAGCAGCGTGCGCGAGCCACGCCGCCACCCCGAAGGTTTTGAGCATGTCCTGCTCAGCGGCGTCTGCACCCTGCGCGATGGGCAACGCACCGCGGCCAATCCCGGCCAGGTCATTCGCGCCACCCCAGGAAGATGAAGCCGATGCTGGATATGAACCGCCGCGGCCTGATCGCCGCGAGTGCCGCAACCACCCTGCCCGCCATGGCGCAAACCTCCGCCGGGCCCGCACTGACCATCGGCATCGGCGCGCCCGTCACCTCAATGGACCCGCATTTCTTCAACGCCTCCTTCAACAGCGCCATCGCCTCCCACATCTTCGACCGGCTGACGGAGCGCACGGCGGATGCGCGCCTCGTCCCCGGCCTTGCTGAAAGCTGGCGCCTGGTGTCCGACACGGTCTGGGAGTTCAAGCTGCGCGCCGGCGTCACCTGGCATGACGGCAAGCCCTTCACCGCCGATGACGTGGCCTTCACCATCGAGCGCGCGCCCAATGTGCAGAACGCGCCCGGCGGCTTCGCCATCTACCTCCGCGCCATCCAACGCGTGGAGATCCTGGATCCGCTGACGCTGCGCCTGCACACGGAGCGCCCGCATCCGGCGATGCCGAGCGACCTCAGCTTCATCGCCATCATCGCCCGCCATGCGGCCACCGGTGCGGCCACCGAGGATTTCAACGCCGGCCGCGCCACCATCGGCACCGGCCCCTATCGCTTCGTCTCCTTCCGCGCGGGGGACCGCATCGAGCTGGTTCGCAACGACGCCTATTGGCGCGGGCCCCAGCCCTGGGCGCGCGTCAGCACGCGCATGATCACGAATGACAGCGCCCGCCTCGCCGCCCTGCTGGCGGGCGATGTGGATGTGATTGACCAGGTGCCCTCGGCCGATCTCGGGCGGCTCCGGCGGGAGGCGCGGGTGGCCATCGCCGAAGCGCCGAGCCTGAGGCTGATCTTCCTCGCGCCTGATTTCTCACGCCAGGACAATCCGGTCTTCGTCGCTGACAATGACGGCCGCCCGCTCGCCACCAACCCGCTGCGCGATGTCCGGGTGCGCCGCGCCCTTTCCATCGCCATTGATCGCGAAGCGCTGGCCGCACGCGTCATGGAGGGCACGGCCCGCCCCGCGGGGCAATGGCTGCCGCCCGGCACCTTCTCCTACAACACGGCCGTCCCGCCCCCGGCCCATGACCCCGAAGCCGCCCGCCGCCTGCTGGCCGAGGCCGGCTTCCCGCAGGGCTTCCGCCTCACGCTGCACACGCCCAATGACCGCTACCCCAATGACAGCCGCACCTGCCAGGCGGTGGCGCAAATGTGGACTCGCGTGGGCATCCGCACGGAAGTCGTGGCGCTGCCCTGGGCCGCCTTCCCCGCCCGCGCCGCACGGCAGGAATTCGCCGTGCACCTCATCGGCTGGGGCTCCTCGGCCGCGGATTCCTTCGGTGCGCTGATGAGCGTCGTCGGCACCTTCAGCCGCGAGCGGCGGCTCGGCACCTTCAACCACCATCGCTACAGCAACCCCGCCATGGATTCCCTGGTGGAACGCGCGCTGGTCACCACCGATGACGCGGCGCGCGAGGCGATGCTGCGCGACGCGGTCCGCATGGCGGCCGACGACGTGGCGGTGATCCCCCTCTACAACCTGGTGAACGTCTGGGCGACCAAGACCGGCCTCAGGATGGAGGCGCGCATGGATGAGCGCACGCTCGCCATGGGCGTCCGCCCGGCATGAGCCGCCTCGCCCCCCTGTTTTCGCTGGAAGGCCGCACCGCCTTCGTGACCGGCGGCAATTCCGGCATCGGGCTGGCCATCGCCCGCGCCCTGGGCCTGGCCGGCGCGCGGCTGATCCTCTCGGCACGGCGCGAGGCGGAGCTGGCGCAGGCGGTCGCGGACCTCGCCGCCGAGCGCATCGCGGCCGAGGCGCTGCCGCTGGATCTGGCGCAACAAACCGATTTCAGCACCATCACCGCGTCACCCGACATCCTCGTGAATGCGGCGGGCGTCAATCTCCGCCAGCCCTTCGCGCAAGTGACGGCCGAGGCCTTCGATCTGCACATGGCGCTGCACTTGCGCGCCCCCTTCCTGCTGACGCAACGCTTCGCACCCGCCATGGCCGCGCGCGGCTGGGGGCGCATCCTCAACATCGGCTCGCTGCAATCCTTCCGCGCCTTCCCTGACAGCGCGCCCTATGGCGCGGGCAAGGGCGGCGTGGCCCAACTCACGCGCGCCATCGCCGAGGCCTGGTCCCGCCAGGGCATCACCTGCAATGCCATCGCCCCCGGCTTCTTCCCGACACCGCTGACCGCGCCCGTCTTCAACGACACGGCGCGGGCGGCGTCGCTCGCCGAGCGCACCTGCATGGGCCGCAACGGCCGGCTCGAGGACCTGCACGGCACGGCCGTGTTCCTCTGTTCCGACGCCAGCGCCTATGTCACCGGCCAGGTCCTGGCGGTGGATGGAGGATTCCTCGCCAAATGAAGGCCACCCCGTGAAAGCTTTGGTTCAGACCGCGCCCAACACCCTCATCTATCGCGACGAGCCCGAGCCCGCGGCGATGCCGGACGAGGCGCTGGTACGCGTGGAAGCCGTGGGCATCTGCGGCTCCGACATGCACGCCATCCATGGTCATGATTCGCGCCGGCCCACGCCGATCATCCTGGGCCACGAAGCCGCGGGCCGCGTGCTGGACGGGCCGCTCGCCGGAAGCCGCGTGGCGGTGAACCCGCTCTGGGTGCCGCTGGATTGCCCTTTCGCGCAGGAAGGCCGGCCGCATCTCTCGCCACGACGCGAAATCCTCTCGATGCCGCCGCGCCCCGGCGCCTTCGCCGAATGGGTGCGCGCGCCGATCGAGAACCTCGTCGTCATCCCCGAGGCCATGCCCGCCCAGCACGCTGCCCTGGCCGAGCCCATCGCCGTCGCCTACCACGCGGTGCATCACGGCGCGCGCCTGCTGGGCCGCCCCCTGCCCGCCGCGCGCTGCCTGGTGCTGGGCGGCGGCGCCATCGGCCTCGCCGCGGCCCTCGTGCTGCGCCAGGCGGGTGCCGGCGAGATCTGGCTGATCGAGCCCAACCCGGCCCGGCGCGAGACGGCGATGCGCGCCGGCATCACGCTCACCCGCGCGCCGGAAGACGGCCCCGCCGATGGCAGCGCCGACCTGATCCTGGACGCGGTCGGCAGTGCCGCCACGCGGGCCGCCGCCTGCCGCATCGCGCGGCCGGGCGGCGTCATCGTGCATGCCGGCCTGCTGCCCGGCGCCGAGGGCCTCGATGTCCGGCGGATCACGCTGCAGGAGATCACGCTCACCGGCACCTATTGCTACACGCCGGCCGAGTTCCGCACTGTCGTCGCCCTTCTGGTCGGCGGCCGCTTCGGCACGCTGGACTGGCTGGAGGCGCGCCCGCTGGCCGAGGGCGCGCAGGCCGTGGCCGACATTGACGCCGGCCGCGTCGCCGCCGCCAAGATCATCCTCATCCCATGACCGCAGCGGAGCGCCCCATGCCCAGGCCCAACATCATCCTCGTCATGGCCGACCAGCTGACGGCGGGCGCCCTGCCGGCCTATGGCAACACCGTCGCGAAGACGCCGCACATCAATGCGCTGGCGGCACGCGGCACGGTCTTCGGCAACCACTATTGCAACTTCCCGATCTGCGCGCCCTCGCGCGCCTCCATGCTGACGGGCCAGCGCGCCACCAGCATCGGCGCCTTCGACAATGGCGCGGACTTCCCATCCTCCACGCCCACGCTGATGCATCACCTGCGGCTGGAAGGGTATCGCACCATCCTCGCTGGCAAGATGCATTTCGTGGGTCCGGACCAGTTGCATGGCTATGAGGAGCGGATCACCACCGACATCTACCCCTCCGACTTCACCTGGACGCCGGACTGGCAATCCAACCCGCCCGTCTCCGGCGCGCGGATGAGCCTGCTGGGCGTGGTCGAAGCCGGGCTCTGCACGCGCAGCCTCCAGCTCGACTATGACGAGGAGGTTGCCTTCGCCGCCAACCGCAAGCTGTTTGACCTGGCGCGGGACGAGGACAAGCGGCCCTTCTTCCTCACCGTCTCCTTCACCCATCCACACAATCCCTTCGTCACCACGCAGGAATACTGGGACCGCTACGACCCGGCCGAAATTGACATGCCCGCGGTGGGGCCCATCCCCTTTGACGAACAGGATGGCCGCAGCCAGCGCCACTACCTGCTGACGCGCTGCGACGAGCACGACATCACGCGTGACCGGATGCGCGACGCCCGCCACGCCTATTACGCGATGACGAGCTACATCGACGACAAGCTCGGCCAGCTCATGGCGACGCTGAAGGCCGCGGGCCTCGATGAGAACACCATCGTGATCTTCACCGCCGATCACGGCGAGATGCTCGGCGAGCGCGGCATGTGGTTCAAGATGTGCCTCTTCGAGGGCTCGGTGCGCGTGCCGCTCATCATCGCGGGGCCGGGCTGGCCCGAGGGGATTTCGCGCGAGGAGAACACCTCGCTGCTCGACCTCGCCCCCACCATCCTGGCCCAGGCCGCCGAGGGGCCGCGCGAGACCGCGTTCGAGGGAAATGACCTCCAGCCGCTGGCCCAGGGCACAGCGACGGACTGGCCCGAGGACGTGCTCTGCGAATACACGGCCGAGGGCTGCGACGAGCCCTGGTTCATGCTGCGGCGCGGCGATCGCAAGATGATCTGGAGCGAGACGCACGGGCCCCAGCTCTTCGACCTCGCGGCCGATCCGCATGAGGCGCAGGATCTCGCGAAGCGCCCCGAACATGCGACGGACGTCGCGACCATGATCGCGGCCATCCGCACCCATTGGGACGTGCCCCGCGTGGACCAGGCGGCGCGCGAGAGCCAGCGGCGCCGCCACATGCTGCGCGACGCGCTCGGCCACGGCCAGCGCCCACCCTGGGACTGGCAGCCGCCCAGCAACGCGGCCAAGCAATATGTCCGCAGCGGCGACAGCCCGACGCTGACCAAGATCCGCTCGCGCCTGCCCTATCGCGCGCCCGTGCCGCCCGACCATCCCCGCAAGACAAAGGACGAGACATGAGCCTGCACCGCCGCGGGCTCATCCTTGCCCTCCCCGCCCTCACGATGACCCAGGGTGCAGGGGCGCAAAGCCTGCAGAACCGGCCGCTGCGCATCATCATCCCCTTCCCGCCGGGCGGGGCAGTGGACGTGATCGGCCGCATGATCACGACGCCCCTCTCCGAGGCGCTGGGCCAGACCGTGGTGATCGAGACGCGCCCCGGCGCTGGGGCGACCATCGGCGCCGCCGCCGTCGCCACCGCGGCACCCGATGGGCACACCATCCTGTTCACCTCGGCGGCGCTGGCTTCCGCGCCTGCGGTGATGCCGCAGCTCAGCTTCGACCCTCTGCGCGACTTCGCGCCGCTCAGCCTGCTGGGCGACGTGCCGCTGGTGCTGACCACGGCGCCGCAAGGCAGCATCGCCGACATGGCGGCGCTGCTGGCGGCGGCGCGGGCGCGGCCTGGCACCATCACCTACGCGACGCCCGGCAACGGCACGCCCATCCATTTGGCGATGGAGCTGCTGCAGCGCGAAGCCGGGATCCGCCTCGTGCATGTGCCCTATCGCGGCACGCCCGTGCCGGACCTCATCGCCGGCCGCGTGGACCTGCATCTCGACAGCAGCAACGCCGCCATCGCGCGCGGCCGCCAGGGCCAGGTGCGCCTGCTCGGCGTCTCGACGCCGCGCCGCCTGGCCGCCATGCCTGATCTTCCAGCCATCGCCGAGACGGTGCCGGGCTACAACGCCACCACCTGGTTCGCCTTCTTCGCCCCCGCGCGCGTCCCCGCGCCGATTCTCGCGCAGTTGAGCGAAGCGTTGGTCAACGTCACCTCCCGCCCCGCGATTCGGGCCGCCCTGGCCGAGCAGGGGGTGGAAGTGCAGGCCACCGGCCCTGAGGCGCTGGCCCAGCTGATGCAGTCCGACACGGAGCGCTGGGGCGGCATCGCCCGCGCGGTGGGCGCCCGGCTGGAGTAAGGCCGCTCACTCCGTCTCAGCCAGGGGCTCCTGCCCCACGCCCCGCGGGGTGGGGCGCGGCGGCACCCAGGGCCGATCGCCCCGCCAGCCACGGTCCGAGACAACGCGTGGCGGATCCAGCCACACCGCATGCGCGCCATCCCGCCAGACCGAGAAGCGGTCCACCACCACGCTGCCCGGGCAGTCGCCGCGAATGGGCTCGGGCGAGAGGATGACCGGCGCCATGCCGCAGGCGGGGTGCGGGCCACGCCGGAAATCCGGGGCCGGGCGCTGGCCGCGCGGCGGCACCGGTGGGCGCAGCAGCAGCACGGCGGGCGCGCCGGCTTCGTCGCGCAGCAGGCAGGCGGGCGGGGTGCAGGCGATGCGCCCGCCCGCCATTTCGCCCTCCGGCGGCAGGGGTGTCGCCGCATCGTCGCCCAGGCCGCGCAGCCAGGCCTCGCCCGTGAAGCGCGATGCGCCGGTCCGGCGCTCCAGGAAGACCTCGCCGTTCAACTGAAAGGCGAAGAGCCGCCCGTCGCCCGCCGCCAGCGCCACGGGCAGGCTGGCCCAGCCCCAGGCCGCGAAGCCCAGCGCCATCGGCGCGAACCCCAGCAGGCGCCAGCGCTCGCGCCAGAGGCAAAGCCAGCAGAAGCCAAACGCGATCACGGCGAGGGCCAGGCCCGGCAGCGGCGCCACCGCCAGCGCGGCACCTGGCCAGGCCGCCACGGCCCGCGCCACGGCGAGAATCCCCTCCACCCCCCAGCCCATCACCCAAAGCGCAGCACCCTCGGCGCCGAGCGGCATCAGCAGAAGCGCCAGAATGCCCGCCGGCATCACGAGGAAGCTCGTCAGCGGCACGGCCAGCGCATTGGCCGCCACGCCATAGACCTGCACCCGGCCGAAATGATGCAGGCCGAAGGGCGTCGTCGCGAGCCCCGCCAGCACCGAGGTCATCACCGTGCCGGCCAGCAGCAGCAACGCCCGCTGCCAGAGCGGGCGCGGCGTGGCACCCCCCATCAGCCAGGGCCGCGCCGCCTCGAACCCCGCGATCAGCGCCAGCACGGCGGCGAAGCTCATCTGGAAGGAGGGGCCGAGGATCGCCGCCGGCTGGATCACCAGCACGGCCACGGCCGCGAAGGCCAGCACGCGCGGGCTGAGCGCGCGGCGGCCGGCCAGCAGCGCCAGCGTCACAAGCGCCGCCATGGCGAAGCTGCGCTGCATGGGCACCTGGCTGCCCGTCAGCACCATGTAGAAGCCGCCCGCCGCCAGCGCCGCGACCGCCGCACAGGGCTTGGTGCCGAAGCGCAGCGCGAAGCCGGGCCAGAGCGCCAGCCCGCCCCGCACCACGGCAAAGACCAGCCCCATCACGATCGCGATGTGCAGCCCGGAAACCGAGAGCAGGTGCGCCAGCCCCGAATCCCGCATGGCCTGCATCGCCTCGGGCGGGATGCCGCTTTGCCCGCCGGTCAGCAGCGCCGCCGCGATGGCGCCCGCCGGGCCCGGCAGCGCCGCCATGACCCGCGCCTCGATCCGCGCCCGCATGCCCGAGAGCGATGGTGCGGCGCCACCTTGCGCCGTGATCTCCAGCGGGCCGAGCGCAAAGCCCGAACCACCCAGCCCCTCGAAGAAGGCGGCGCGCTGGAAATCCCAGGCGCCGGGATAGGCCGGCGGCGGCGGCGGGCGCACCAGGGCGCGCAGCGTCACCGCATCCCCCGGCTCCGGCCGCGCGGGGTCGGTGGCCCGCAGCCGCACGCGGATCAGCCGTGCGGCGGGCGCCATCCCCTCGGCCCAGCGCGCCCCCGCCAGCGTCAGGCGCAGGCCGCCCGGCAGCGGGTCCACCTCGATCACCGTGCCGCTGAGCTGCACCGCCCCCCTTGGCAGCTCAAGCGGGGCTGCCGCCCGCCCGGCATGCCAGGCGGCCAGCGCGAAGCCCGCCGCCATCGCCGCCAGCAAGGCGAGGCCCCAGGCCAGCAGCGGCCGCGCCGCCCGCAGCCACACCGCCAGCGCCAGCGGCAGCACGCCCGCGAGCCCCCACCACAGCGGCGGCTCGAACCGCGGCGCGAAATACAGCAGCACCCCCGCGCCAAGCGCCACCGGCAACCAGAGCGCGAGACGCCCGGCCTCGGCCTCCAGCCGGCTGATGACCCAGGGTTGAATCGGCGCACGCATCCACAAGCAAGGGAGCACCACCCCTCACCCGCCGTCCAGCACCGTGATAAGAAGGGGGCATGACCGTTCGCACCCGCTTCGCCCCCTCGCCCACGGGCTACCTCCATATCGGGGGCGCCCGCACCGCGCTGTTCAACGCGCTCTTCGCCCGCCGGCATGGCGGCGCCTACCTGCTGCGCATCGAGGACACCGACCGCGCCCGCAGCACGCAGGAGGCGGTGGACCAGATCCTGGAATCGCTCGCCTGGCTCGGCCTCTCGCCGGATGAGCCGCCGGTCTTCCAGTCGCAGCGCGAGGCCCGCCACGCCGAGGTGGCGCATGAACTCCTCGCCGCCGGAAAGGCCTACCGCGCCTATGAATCCCCCGAGGAGCTCGTGGCCATGCGCGAGCGCGCGATCGCCGAGAAGCGCCCGCCCCGCTACGACGGCACCTGGCGCGACCGCGAGCCCGGCCCCGCCGAAGCCGGCAAGCCCTTCGCCATCCGCCTCAAGGCACCGCAGACCGGCGAGACCGTGGTGGCCGACGAGGTGCAGGGCCAGGTCACCGTCGCCAACACCGAGCTGGATGACATGATCATCCTGCGCTCCGACGGCACGCCCACCTATCTGCACGCCGTGGTGGTGGATGACCATGACATGGGCATCACCCACGTCATCCGCGGCGATGACCACCTGACCAACACCTTCCGCCAATGCATGGTCTATGACGCGATGGGCTGGCACCGCCCGCGCTTCGGCCACATCCCGCTCATTCACGGGGCCGATGGCGCCAAGCTCAGCAAGCGGCACGGCGCCGTCTCCGTGCTCGATTTCCGCGACCAGGGGCTGCTGCCGGAGGCCGTCTGCAACTACCTGCTGCGCCTGGGCTGGGGCCATGGCGATGAGGAGATCATCCCCCGCGACCGGGCCGAGAAGATCTTCGACCTCAAGGATGTCGGCCGCGCCGCCTCGCGCATGGACTACAAGAAGCTGGAGCATGTGAACGGCGTCTATCTGCGCCAGGCCGACCCCGCCGCGCTGCTGCCCGATGTGCTGCACCGCCTGCAGGCCCAGGGCGAACTCTTCGGCACGGAGAAGATCGCGCGGCTGCAAATCCTGCTGCCGGCGCTGCAGGAGCGCGCGAAGAATCTGGCCGAGCTGGCCGCCAGCGCCGCCTTCGCCGTCACCGACGGCGCGCCCGAAGCAGACGCCAAATCCGCCGCCCTGCTGACGCCCGACGCCAAGGCGCGCCTCGCTGACCTCGCGGAATTCCTCTCCGCCGCGCCGTGGGAGAGGGCGGACTTGGAACACTGGCTGCGCGACTACGCCGATGTGAAGGGCGTGAAGCTGAAGGATGTGGCGCAGCCGCTGCGCGTCGCACTCACCGGCAGCACCATGTCACCGCCGATTGACGTGACGCTGTTCGCGCTCGGGCGGGATGAAGCACTGGCTCGGATTCTCAGCGCGGCGGCCTAAGGGGCTCCGCCCCTTCGACCCCGGCAAGAACCTCAGGTTCTTGCATCTCCGGTAAAATAGGAAATTTTTCTTCCTTACTGCCTTACCATCTTGCTATCTTTCCGAGGCCACATGCGGAGCTTTCGGACACATGGCCCACATCACCGTCAAGGTCACCTCGAAGAACCAACTCACCCTGCCCAAGCGCATCATGGCCGAGCTGGACTACCCCAGCCACTTCAAGCTCAACGTTGTGAAAGGCGCCCTCTGGCTGTTTCCGGCCCGGCTGGTATCGCTGGAATTGCAGGCGAAGACCGCGGGAATCCCGCTCGATGTACTCCGGCTGGCGCAGCGTCTGGTCGCGGAAGGCAAGGGTCTGGATGACCACCCGGCCGGGGAGACGAAGCCCTCGGCGCCGGGTGGGTAAAGCGATATTGGTCGCATATTCCTAGGATGAAAGTCAAGAATACCCGGGGAGCCACGGGCTCCCCGGACCCCTGCGGCACCTTTCAGAAATCCAAATCGCCTTGCTCCACCCGCTTGCGCTCGCGGGGGGCGGCGCGGAAGCCTTCGTGGCGGCCCAGGGGGGGCAGGCGCTCGGCATCGTCATGGACGCCGCGCAGCAACTCATCAATCGTCTTCACCGTGATCTTGCGCGACTTGCCGAGGCCGTAATCGAAGAAGCCATGGCTCGCCGCCTCGCGCAGCATGTCCTTGGTGGGCTTGGCCAGCGTGACGAGGATGCCGCCCGCCGCCTTCTCGCGCTCCACCGTGCCGACCAGGTCCCGCACATCACGCACCGAGACATTCTCGCCGCCCTTCACCGAGACGATCATCTGCGAGAGATCACCCTTGGCGAGGCCGGTGCGGACCCAGCGAATGCCGTCAATCCCGCGATCGGCGCCCTTCTTCTTGCCGCCCTGCGGCACCGCATCCACCAGCGATACCGCCCACCATTGGAACTGGTGCTTGTCCCGCTCGGCCAAATCCCGCGCGCCGGCGAGGTCCTTGGGCGTGCCCTTCACGTCGAAGGCGATCTGCGGGAAGGCATCCTTCATCCGCCGCTCGATCAGGGAAATCGCCAGATGCGTGACGTCAATGCCGATCCACCGCCGGCCGAGCTTTTCGGCCGCATGCACGGCGGTGCCGCAACCGCAGAAGGGGTCGAGGACGACATCGCCGGGATTGCTGGAGGCGGAGATGATGCGTTCTAGAAGGGGAAGTGGCTTCTGCGTTGGGTAACCAAGGCGCTCCTGGGCCTGTGAATTGATGGGCGCAATGTTTGCCCAGACATCGCCAACGACCGGCCCCTTCATTTCCTGGAGATACCGCTTCAATTGAGGGCGCTTACCGTAGTCTGGAGACCCATCCCTTCGGGTCGGATACCAAATGCGCCCCTCGTCGTGGAGCCGCTGCATCGTTTCGCGTTCGTAGCGCCAGCCGTTGGGGGGGGGGGGGGAAGCCAATCCACTCATATGTCATGCGCGGACGGGGGCTGGGGCTGGTCATTTTGTCGAGGCGATACAGGCGGCCATCGCCGTCATCGTGCCGGTACTTGTCTGCGACATAGCCCTCGTCATGGGCCTCACGGGGGTCGGTCCAAGTGAATTCTCCGCGACTTGAGCGCGTGTAAAATAGGATCACATCGTGGACGCGGCTCCAACTCTTGCTGTCGTTGTGAACCGTTGTGCGCTTCCAGACGATTTCGTTGCGATAGCCTGGCAGCCCAAACACCCCATCCAAAATCACCTTCAGATAATGGCTCGCGGTCGGGTCGCAGTGCAGATACAGGCTCCCGGTCGGCTTCAGCACGCGGTGCAATTCGATCAGCCGCACCGCCATCATGGCGAGATACGCCATCATGTCGTTCTCACCGAGCGCGCCGCGCATCGCGCGCAGCATCGTCGCGGCATTGGTGTGGCCGCTGGTCAGCACATCCTCATAGGCCTGGGCCGCGCTGTCGCCCCAGTGCCAGGTGTCCTCGAAGGCTTCGATGCTGGCCTCGTTCGCGCGCCCATCCGGCGACCTGAACAGCACGTTGTAATTGGCCGCCGAGTTGAAGGGCGGGTCGAGGTAGATCAGGTCCACCGAGGCATCCGGGATTTCGTTCCGCAGAACCTCCAGATTATCCCCGAAAAAGAGCGTGTTCTTCATGGCCGCATCATGCGGCATGAAGAGAGATTCACAAGGAAAGAAGGTGCAGGAAACTCAAGTTTCCTGCCGGGGTCTGGGGCAGAGCCCCAGGGCGCTCAAGCCCCCAGCGTAAACAACTTCCCCACCGCCGCCGGCACCACGCGCGCGCCCATGCTGCGTTCCAGCGCGTTCACCGCGCGCCATCCCGTGCAATGCGCGGGGATCACCAGCGGCAGGTCGAAGCCCGCGATATCGGCCACCGTCTCGGGGATGATCTTCTCGTTCTCGCCCGAGAGGTGAAACCCGCCCATCACCGCGAAGATCGTCTCGCCCGGAAAGGCCGCGCGGGCCGCACGCAGCACGTTCACCACGCCCGCATGCGAGCAGGCCGAGAACACCACGATCCCCCTCCCCGCCAGCTTCACCGCCAGGAAGCGCTCATCCATCAGCAATTCGTCGCTCTCCCACGGCGCGCCATCGGCGTCGCGCGCCACCTGGCCGGGCAGGCCGCGCTCATAGGGGGTCACGCGCGGAATTTCGGCACTGACGTGGAACAGCCCGTCCAGCACCGTGCGCGCCTCGGCCGTCACCACGGGGTCCGCGCCCAGCTCCGCCCATTGGGCGGGCGAAGGGATGTAGTCCATCGGCAGCACGCCGCCATCGCCCTGGCGCATGCCGCGCTCACGGAACATGCCGGGGTGCAGGTAGAGCGGCACGCGCCGCCCGGGCGTCGCGGCCTGGATCATGGCGAAGGCCTGCGGCAGCCCGCCCGCATGGTCCCAATGGCCGTGGCTCAGCATGACGGCGTCCACCGCGCCGAAATCCACGCCGAGGCGGCTCGCATTGCGCTCGAAGGTCATGTCCACCGGCCCGCCATCGAACAGCATGGTGCGCGCGCCATTTGGCCCATGCGCCGTGACCAGCAGCGAGAGCCCATGGCTTGCGCAGCACAGCGCGCCGCCGGTGGTGCGCTTCATGCCCCGCCGCAGCAATTGCTGCGTCTCCCGCGTCACGAAGCTCGGCGTGCTGGAGAGCATGTCCAGCACATTGTCCACCAGCACCTGGATTTCGATCCGTTCGGCAGCGATCAGCGGCATGGCGCGTTCCCTTCTCTCTCGCCGCCAGCCTGGACCGGCGCCGGCGGGGCCGTCCATGGGGGCGTGGCCAAGCTTGACGTTGCCTCATTCCGGGCGCATTCACCGGCCCACCAGCGCCGGGGGTTGCCCGCGGCGCATTCCCATGCGCCCCAGGTCGAACCCACCAAAGGATACGAATGTCGAAAGAGGATATGATCGAGTTCAGCGGCCAGGTCGTTGAACTTCTGCCCAACGCGATGTTCCGCGTGAAGCTGGACAATGAGCACATGGTGCTCGCCCACACCTCGGGGAAGATGCGCAAGAACCGCATCCGCGTCCTCGCCGGCGACCGCGTGAATGTCGAGATGACGCCCTATGACCTGACCAAGGGCCGCATCACCTTCCGCTTCAAGTAGGCCGCACCGTGCCATCCGCAGGCGAGCGACCGGCGCTGGTCCTCGCCCCCTTGGTCCTGGCTTCCGCCAGCCCGCGCCGGATCGAGCTGCTGGCCCGCATCGGCATCGTGCCGCACCGCGTGGTCCCCACCGACATTGATGAGCAGCCCAAGCCCGCGGAATTGCCGCGGCATCTGGCGCTGCGCCTCGCGCGCGCCAAGGCCGCGGCGGCCGAGGCACCGGGCGCCCTCGTCCTCGCCGCCGATACGGTGGTGGGCGTGGGCCGCCGCATCCTGGGCAAGCCGGCCGATGCGGATGAGGCGCGGCGCTTCCTCGAACTCCTCTCCGGCCGGCGGCACCAGGTGCATACCGGGGTCGCGCTGCGCCACCCCGATGGGCGCGTGACGCACCGCCTGGTCAGCACCATCCTCGCCTTCCAGCGCCTGACGGACCAGCAGATGGCGGCCTACGTCGAATCCGGCGAATGGCAGGGCAAGGCCGGCGGCTATGCCATCCAGGGTGCCGCCGAGATGTTCGTCCGCTTCCTCTCCGGCAGCCATTCCAATGTGGTGGGCCTGCCGCTCTTCGAGACGGCGCAGCTTCTGCGCGGCTGCGGTTGGCTGAAGCCGTGATGCAGATCCGCCTCTCCCGCTCGCCCGGCGAGCGGCGGGTGGCGCTGCTGCGCGACGGCGCGCTCATCGCCTATCGCCTGGAGCGCCCGGCCCGCCCCGATGGCGTGGGCGACATCCTGCGCGGGCGCATCGCCGCCGCCATGCCGGCACTCGCCGGCGCCTTCGTGGCATTGCCGGATGGCGAGAGCGGCTTCCTCCCCGAGAGCGAGTGCGAAGGCCGCCGCCTGCCCTCCGAGGGCACCATCCTCACGCTGCGGGTGACGCGCGCCGGCCAGGGCGGCAAGGGCCCGCGCCTCTCCGCCCGCACGCCGCAGCTCCCGGGCGAGATGGGCCTTGTCGCCCGCGGCCCCGATGCCGCGCTGCGCTGGGGTGCCGCGCATCCGGAGGCGCGCCTCGTCACCGATGACCCGGCCGAGGCGGCGCGGCTGCGCGCGGCGCTCGGCGGCGGCCGCATCCTGGTCCAGCCCGAAGCCTTCGACGAGGGACTGGAGGAGGAGGTGGCCCGCCTCGCCGAGCCCGTCTGGGACCTGCCCGGTGGTGGGCGGCTGATCTTCTCGCCGCTGCCGGCGCTGACCGCCGTGGACGTGGATTCGGGCGGCGCCGACCCACGCGAGGTGAACCGCCAGGCCATCGCCGAATTCGCCCGCCAGCTTCGCCTGCGCGACCTGGCGGGGCCCATCCTGCTCGACCTCGCGGGGCTTTCGGTGAAGCAGCGCGCGGCGTTGGAGCCGGAGTTGCGCAGCGCCTGCGGGCCGGATGGGCTGACGCAATCCCTCGGCCTCGGCCCGCTCGGCCTGTTCGAGCTGCGGCGCGCGCGCATCCACCCGCCGCTGCACGAGGTGCTGGCCGATCGCGCGCTGGCCGAGGGCCTCGCTTTGCTGCGGCAGGCCGAGCGCGAATCGGCGGCGAGCCCGGGCCAGCGCCTGGCGCTTGAGGCGCCACAGGCGGTGCTGGCGGCGCTGGAGGCGCTGCCCGGCGCGCTTGCTGAATTCACCGAGCGCGCGGGCCATCCGCTGGCGCTGCGCCCCCACGCGACACCCGGGATCGCCCATGCCTGAGCCCCGCTGCCCGATCTGCCGCCGCCCCGTCCCGCCGCTGCTGCCCGTGGGTGAGGCCGGCCGGCGGGGCGCGCGGCCCTTCTGCTCCGAGCGCTGCCGCCAGGTGGATCTGGGCCGCTGGCTGACCGAGAGCTACACCGTGCCGGCGGTCGAGCCCGAGGACCAGGCCGAAGAAGAGCGGTGACCCCGGCTGGACAGGCTGAGCCCGCTTCGCTATCACCCGCCCACCAAGCGCGCCCGGGTAGCTCAGTTGGTAGAGCATGCGACTGAAAATCGCAGTGTCGGTGGTTCGATTCCGCCCCCGGGCACCATTTCCCCATGGATGGTGAACCGCCTTCCGTTCCCCCCATCGGGAGTCCGCGCATGATCCCCCGCCGCCTCGCCGCCCTCCTGGCCCTGCCTGCATTTGGCGCGCGCGCGCAGGACACCGTCGCCATCGCCCGGCAGGTCGCGCCGACGGGGACGCTGCGGGCGGTGATCAACGCGGGCAATCCGCTTTTCGCGCATCGCCGCCCCCGCGAGGCCGAGCTGCACGGCGTCTCCGTGGACCTCGTCCGCGAACTCGCGCGCCGCCTGGCCGTGCCGCTCGAGGTGATCGGCGTGGCTTCGGCCGCGCGCAGCGTGGAGTTGCTGCGGGCCGAGGATGGCGATGTCGGCTTCTTCGCCGTGGATGCCACGCGCGGCCAGGGCGTGGAGCTCACGCCGCCCTTCCTCGAGGTGGAGGGCGTCTTCCTGGTGCGGGAGCACTCCCCCCTCACCACCAACGAGCAGGTGGACCAGCGCGGCATCCGCATCGCGGTCGGCTTCAACAGCCTCTACGACATCTACCTCCGCCGCGAGATCCGCGACGCGACGCTGGTGCGCGTCGCCACCTCGCCGCGCATCGTGGATGAATTCCTCCGCCAGAACATTGATGTCGCGGCCGGGGTGCGCCAGCAGCTCGAGGCCGATGCCGCGCGCCTCGGCGGCCTGCGCATGCTGCCCGGGCGCTTCCACGCCGTGCAATACGCGATGGGCCTGGCCGGCAGGCGGGATCCGGCCGCGCTCGCCTATGTCACCGCCTTCATCGCTGACATGACGCGCTCGGGCTTCGTCGCCGAATCCATGGCGCGGCATGGCGTCCGCCTGGCTTCCGTAATCGCGCCGGATTGAGCCGGCCTTGCGCCAAATCATCACCCCAGGGCGTGGCGCCGTGCGATATTCTGGCTTCCTGACCCCACGGAGGAACCATGATGTCCGACAGCATTCTCGCCAGCCGCCGCGCCGGGCTGGAGGAGGCCTTCTTCGCCCGCCACAATGAGGAGCTGCGCCAGCGCATGCTGCAAGCCGATGCGGAGACCTTCCGCAAGGAGGCGCTCAGTGCCGCCACCGGCATCGTGGATGACGCGGTGCTGGCCCGCCTCATGGCCCTGCAGATCGGCACCGGTACGCTGGCGGCGCTGACGCTCGTGCCCATGGTGCTGGTCGCCTGGGCGGATGGTTCCATCTCGACCGAGGAGCGCCGCGCCATCCTCGCGGGCGCCAACGAGGCCGGGCTCAAGCCGGGCGGCCCGGCGCTGGAGCTGCTGGAGGCCTGGCTCCACACCCGCCCCGCCCCCGCCCTGTTCGACGCGTGGAAGCACTATGTCGCGGCGCTGAGCCACACGCTGGAGCCGGCCGAGCGGCAGTCGCTGGAATCGAGCGTACTGGCCCAGGCGCACAAGGTGGCGGCCGCGACCGGCAGCTTCCTCGGCCTCACCTCGCCCATTTCCGATTCGGAGAACAAGGTGCTGCGCGAATTGGCGCACAGCTTCCACCCGGCCTGATGCTCAGGCGGCATAGCCCAGCAGCAGCCGCGGCAGGGTGAGGGAGACGGCCGGCCAATAGGTGGTCAGCGCCAGCGCCACCAGGATGGCGCCCCAGAAGGGCCAGATGGTCCGCATCACCTCCTCGATGCGGATCTGGCCGATGGCGCAACCCACGAACAGCACCGCCCCCACGGGCGGTGTGGTGAGGCCGAGGCCGAGGTTCATCATCATCACCATGCCGAACTGCACCGGGTCCATGCCGATCGCGACCACCACGGGCAGGAAGATCGGCGTGGTGATGAGGATCAGGGCCGCCATGTCCATCACGCAGCCCATCAGCAGCAGGCAGACATTGATCAGCAGCAGGATCACGATGGGATTGCCGCTGATGGCGAGCATGCCGTCCGTCAGCAGTTCCGGCAGCCGATACATGGCCAGCAGCCAGGCGAAGGCCGTGGCGGTGCCCACCAGCAGGAACACCACCGCCGTGGTGCGCACGCTGGTCCGCACCGCCAGCACGAAGCTCTCCCAAGGGAGCGCGCGATAGACCAGCAAGGTCACCAGGAGCGCCCAGATGGTGCCGAAGGCCGCACTCTCGGTCACGGTGAAGACGCCGGAGAGAACGCCGCCCAGGATGATGACCGCCGTCAGCAGCCCTGGCAGCGCATCCACGAAGGCCCAGAGCAAGTGTCGGAACCCCTTCCAGCCATCGGCCGGATAGCCGCGCCGCACCGCCATGACATAGGCCGCGAGCGCCAGCAGCAGGCACATCATGATCCCCGGCACGATGCCCGCGATGAACAGCGCCGAGACGGAAATTCCGCCGCCCGCCGCCAGCGAGTAGAGGATCATGTTGTGGCTGGGCGGGATCAGGATGCCGGCGATGCTGCTCGTCACCGTGAGCGAGACGGCATAGTCCACGCCATAGCCCTTGGCCTTCATGGCCGGGATCAGGATGGTCCCGGTGGCCGAAGTGTCGGCGACGGCGGACCCTGAAATCCCGCCGAACAGCATGGAGGTGGAAACATCCACCATGCCAAGCCCGCCGCGCATCCAGCCGACGGCCGCCGAGGCGAGCCCCACCAGCCGCCGCGCGATGCCGCCATGCAGCATGATCTCACCCGCGAAGATGAAGAAGGGGATCGCCAGCAGCGAGAAGATGCTCATGCCGCTCGCCATCTGCTGGAAGGCGACGGCGGGGTTCAGCCCCTCCCACAGAAAGCCCGCGACCGCCGCGATGCCAAGGCAGAAGGCCACCGGCACGCCGGCCATGAGGCCGACGGCGAAGACGGCGAAGATCAGGAAAAGCCCGGGTTCCAAACGCTCTACTCCAGGAAGGCGGCGGCGATGCCGCGCTTTTCGGGCGCGCTCTCCGAGAAGATGTCGAGCAGCACCTGCTCGATGGCGAACAGCACCATCAGCGCGCCGCCCAGCACCATCGGCGCATAGGTCCAGCCCTGGCTGATGCCGAGCAGCGGGATCTTGAACGGCCCCACCATCTCCACCAGCTCCCAGGACCACCAGGCCATGGCCCCGCCGAAGAGGCCCATCACCACGTCACAGCCCAGCGCCACCCAGCGCTGTGCCGCTTGCGGCAGCGCCTCGCGCACGCCGAGCACCGAGAGGTGGAAGCGCTCGCGCACGCCCACGGCGGCCACGGGCATGGCGATGGAGAGGATAGCGAGTGTCGCCACCCGCTCGATCCAGGTCGGCGTGTCGTTCAGCACGTAGCGGCCGAAGACGAGCCAGCCCATCATCGCGACCAGCACCACCAGGGCCACGCCGGCCAGCGCGATGGTCACGGAGGACAGCGCGCCCAGCGCCCGCGAGAAGAGGGCGAGCGCGGGCGGAAGCGGCCGGCTCACCGCAATTCGCGGATGCTGCGAACCAGGCCGCTCAGCGCCGGCGTCGCGGCGTATTTCGCATAGACCGGCTCCATCAGCGCGGCCCAGGGCGCGCGGTCATTGATCTCGATGACCGTGACACCGGCGGCCGTCACGCGCTGGCGGCTGACGGTCTCGCGCTCCGCCCAAAGGCGGCGCTGCAGGGCGGCCGATTCCAGCGCGGCCGTGCGCATCATCGTGCGGTCGGCCTCGTTCATCCGCTGCCAGCGCTGGCGGGAGACGGCCAGCACCTCCGGCACGTTGGAATGCTCGGTGGTGGAATAGAAGCGCGCCACCTCGAAATGGCGGGTGCTCTCATAGCTCGGCCAGTTGTTCTCGGCGCCGTCAATCACGCCGGATTGCAGGCTGGTGAAGACCTCGCCGAAGGGCAGCGGCGTCGGGTTGGCGCCGAGTGCGCGCATGAGATCAATCCAGAGGTCCGAGGTCTGCACGCGGATCTTCATGCCGCGCAAATCGGCGGGCGCCCGCACCGGCCGCGTGGTGTAGAGGCTGCGCGCGCCAGCGTCATACCAGGCGAGTGCGATGATGCCGATCGCCTCCAGCTCCCGCGCGATGGCCTCGCCCGCCACGCCGTCAATCGCGCGCTGCATGTGGGCCACGTCGCGGAACAGGAAGGGCAGCGTGACGACGTTGGTCGAGGCGGCCAAATTGTTGAAGGGCGAGAGGTTGAAATTGCCGAAATCAATGGTGCCGAGGCGCATCTGCTGGATCGCCTCATCCTGCTGTCCCAGCTGCGCCGAATGGAAGGTGCGCATCCGGATGCGGTTGTTGCTGCGCTCGCCCACCATGCGGGTGAAGGCATCCATGCCCTGCCCGTTCGGGTAGTCGGCGGCGTGGATGTTCCAGCCGCGCCATTCCTGGGCTGCGGCGGGAAGGGCCGCGAGCACGAGCATCGCGCAGGCGGCAAGAATGCTTCGGGACATGGACTTCTCCTCGGGGCCGGGTGCTGAAGCACCTCTCATGGGGTAAACTGCAATAGCAGTTCCCCAGCTTGGCGCAGTCCGGGGGCGCCCGTCAACGCGGGTTTTGCAAGCTACGCTGGGCGCGCTGGACCAAGCCCTCTCCCTCAAAGTGGACTATCAGCCCGGCGCGCCGGCGCACGGCCGCTAGGCCCTTCACCTTCGGGCTACTGAGCCATAAGTGACGGAGGTTGTGCAGGGCAACCAACGGTGTGATGTCGTGGATCGGCGTACTCGCTAGATCAAGGCTTTCGAGTTTGGCGAGGACAGCCAGAGGCGCGATGTCGCTGACCTTCGTGCCCACCAGATCAAGGCTACGAAGGTTCGCGAGAGCGGCAAGGGGTGCAACGTCGCTTACAAGAGTGTCGCGAAGGTCAAGGTCTCGGAGGCTGGCAAGGCCAGCAAGCGGTGCAATGCTGGCAACTTGGGTCTGCCACAAATCCAGCCATTCGAGGCGCTCTAGCGCGGCAAGAGGGCTGATATCGCTGACTTGCGTGCCATGCAGATCGAGCTTTCGGAGTGCGCGAAGGCCAGAAACTGGCGAAATATCGCTGATCCTGGTTTGACTCAGGTACAGGACCTCGAGGTTAACGAGCGCAGCCAGCGGGGCGATATCGCGGATCTGTGTTTTCAGCAGATCAAGGCCTCGAAGGTTACCCAGAGATGCCAATGGGACGAGATCGCCGATTGGTAAGAATCGTAGGTCGAGGCTTTGGAGTTCGGTGAGACAGGCCAGTCGCTCGATCGCACTGAACTGCTCGCCTGCCAGTGTTATCGAGTGGATCCCCGGCACCCAGGCTTGCGGGATCGGCTCGCCGGCCAGCAGGCGGCGGCGAACCTCCGCTAAATCCGGCTCGACGGGCGCGGCCTTCCGCTCCCGCCGCCAGCCCATCACCCACCAGCCCAGCTTCACGGATTTGAGCAGGCCGGCCGCGCCACGGCGCAGACGCTCGCCTAAGGGTGGCAGCCAATGCGACACGCGTCCGGCCCAGCCCGCAATCATGGCCAGGAAGTCACCTGTCAGCGCGGCGAGGCGTTGCGCGGCCGCCGAGATGGCGCCGAGGTCGAGCCTCGTTTCGCCGATCTTCGCGAGGAAGCGCGCCAGCGAAATCTCGGTCTTCGCCTCCTTGATATAGAGATTGATCATGTCCTGTTGCTGCACGAAACCGGGCTCAGCGCGGTCTGCATCACGCAGCGCCTGGAGCGAAGCTTCCAGCCTTTGCAGTCGCGCCTCGATCCGCTCCTCCGCCGCGCCCGTTTCGGCCCGGGGCCGTCTCTCGCCGCCAGTGGTGGGAGCTGGCAGCAGCGCGATGAGCCGGTCCAACCGCACGACCAAGACGCCCTCGGCCGCTTGCAATTGTTCCAGGCTTTCGGTGGGTCCCAGCTCCGTATCGCGCGAGGGGATGGCCATCTCCGAAATGGTGAGGCGCAGCGTGCCGGCCTGCTCGGGTAGGCTGGGGCCGGGTTGGGGGTGATGGGCCGCCAACATGTCGGTGACGGCGGCGATGCAGGCATCCACTCGCGCGCCCAGTGGGATGTCATTGATGAGGCCACGGGCGGTCCCGAGCTTGGCCAGCGCGCGGCGCATATCCTCCAGCCCGTCGCGGATCGCCTGTGCGTGGCGGGCACCGGGCGTGTTCAGGCTGGCGCTCACAGCGCAGGCTCCGGATCGGGCAGGGCGAAATGCGCGGCGATGGTCCGCGCCATCTCCGCGCGGATGGCATCAAGCGCGTGGTCCCGCCGGCGCCAATCGGCCAAGGGGGTCAGGGCGCCTTCTCGCATGGGAATGGCCTGCAATTGCTTCACGGCGAGGGTCCACATGCAGCGTCGCAGCACGATGGGCAGCACCAGGGCGCCCCCCTGGTCACGCCGCTCTCGGATGGCCGGCAATTCCTTGTCCCAGACATAATCGGAGGCGATGAAGTTCGGGCTGATCAGCAGCACCAAGACATCGGCAGCGGCGATGGCCTGCGCGATCCGGTCTTCCCAGCGCGTCCCTGCGAGGATTTCGTGATCCGTCCAGACCTGAAGTGCAAAAGCGCGCTTCAGTGCTTTGAGATGTGGCGCCAGGGCAGCAAAATCGGCCTGATCCGCATGGGCGTAAGAAAGAAAGCCTCTCATTTAGCGGCAAGCTTGGCCGGCCGGTTCAGCGAATCAGCAATCCACGGAAATGGGCCCATCTGGACAAGGCTGCCACGCGAACCCATGCCCCAGCAACCCAAAGCCGAGCGTCACGCACCGAAGATCCAAAGGGACTGAGTTTCCTAGTGGGAATCAGGGGGCAAAACCCCCTCGGATCACCCTCAACGCGGCTTTTTGCCACCCGCCGCCAGCACCCCGTTGGTCACCAGGGAGCGCAGCACATGCCCGCGCATCCGCGCCTCCGCCAGGGCCGCATCCCGCCGCTTGAAGGCGGCGACGATGGCCTTGTGCTCGGCGAGCGATTTCGGCAGGTCGCGCGGCGTGCTGCCCACCGCCCTGTGCCGCCCCGCATGGTCATAGGCGCGCAGCGAGGCGAGCGAGCGGGCAAGGAAGGCATTGCCCGCCGCCGCATGGATCAGCGCATGGAATTCCTCATTCGCCGCATCCAGCGCGGCGTGGTCCTGCGCCGCGGTCCCGCCCTCCATCCGGCGCAGCAGGCCAGCGAGGGTGGTCAGCCCCTCCCCGCCCAGCCGCTCGGCGGCCAGCGCGGCGGCAACCCCTTCGAGCGCCGCCCGGATGCGGCCCAGCTCCGCCAATTGCCCCGGCCCGACCTCCGCCACCACCGTCCCGCTGCGCGGCAGGGTGACGACCAAGCCGTCGCGCTCCAGCCGGCGCAGCGCCTCGCGCACGGGCTGCGCCGAAACGCCGAGGCTGGCCGCCAGCCCGCGCTCGGAGATCTTGCTGCCCGCCGGCAGCGCGCCGCGGATGATGGCGTCACGCAGGGACCGGAAAGCCTGCTCGCCGAGGGAGAGCGTCTCATCCTCGGCCAGATTCGTGGTGAAGGGGGACGGCGCCGCCATCCGCCACCCATACCGGGCAGGCGCGCGCCGCGAAAGCGTTACAGCCGCGCCAACGCGATCAATTGCTCCGCCCGGAAGAAGCCCAGGAAAGCCCAATCCCCGCCGCGCGGCCGGAAGACGCCGGCCGCCCCTTCGGGAAATTCCTGCTGCGCGAGGCCGCGGCCCAGGATCATGCCCAGCGGCACGATGTGCCCGACCATGACGCGGTTGCCACCCGCCACCGGCTGCGCCAGTCGGCGCGAGACGGCGCGCGCATCGTCACTCGCATTGCCCGGCGTGTAGTCATCGGCGATCAGGTCGCGCTCGACGCGAACCCGGGCGCGGCCAAAGGCGAGCTCCGCCGTGTCCTGCGCGCGGAACACCTCGCTCGTCAGCACCTCCTCCACCGGGATCTCCAGCGCGCGGAAGGCCTGGCCGAGGCGCACGGCCTGCTGGCGCCCGGCCTCGCTCAAATTGCGCTGTCCCGCGCGGTCGCCGCGCCGGCCGGTATCCACCTGGGCGCGGTCGGTGATGGCGTGGCGGAAATAGAGGTTGAGCCCGCCGGCCCGCAGCAGCGGCAGCAGCGCGTCATCGGGGAGGAAGGCGAAGCCCTGCGCCATCGCGGGCATGGCGACGAAGCCCGCCAACAGGGCGCGACGCTGCATGAACATCTCTCCATCCGAAGCTGTGGCGCCCTTAGCCGGCCGGATGCATCGGGGCAAGCCGTTCCGATGGACCTGGAGGCGCGCCGCCTGCCATGCTGCGGCAAAACCGAATGAGGAACCGCCATGCTCACCCGCCGCGCCGCCCTTGCCCTCCCTGCTGCCGCCCTGGCCAGCCCCGCCCTCGCCCAGCAGGGCTTCCCGAGCCGCCCCATCCGCCTCGTCATCCCCTGGCTGCCCGGCGGCTCCGCGGATACGCATCTGCGGGTGCTGGCCGAGATCGCCGGCCGCAACCTCGGCCAGCCGGTGGTGGTCGAGAACCGGCCCGGCGCCTCGGGCACGCTGGGCCCTGCCATGATCGCGCAGGAGCCGCGCGGCGATGGCCACCTGATCGGCCAGATGCCGGTGACGATCTTCCGCATCCCCGCCATGTCCCGCCGGCCGACCTTCGACCCCATGGCCGACTTCTCCTGGGTGATCCACCTCACCGGCTATGTCTTCGGCGTGGTCGTCCGCAGCGACAGCCGCTACCGCACGTGGGAGGAATTCCTGGACTTCGCCAAGGCAAACCCGGGCCGCGTCAGCTATGGCACGCCGGGCGTGGGTTCCTCGCTGCACATCACCATGGAGCGCATCGCGGCCGAGCGCGGCATCGAATTCCTGCACGTGCCGTTCCGCGGCGGCGCGGACACGACGCAGGCGCTGCTGCAGGGTTCCGTTGAATGCGTGGCGGACAGCACGGGCTGGGCGCCGATGGTGCAGGAAGGGCGCTTCCGCCTCCTCGTCGTCTGGAGTGCGGAGCGCGCGAAGCGCTTCCCCGATGTCCGCACGCTGCGCGAAGTGGGCATTGATATCGTCTCCGACAGCCCCTTCGGCCTGGCCGGCCCCAAGGGCATGGACCCCGGCGTGGTCCGCGCCCTGCACGACGCGATCAAGCCCGCCCTGTTCGACCCGCACCACGTGGCGACGCTGGAACGCTTCGACATGCCCGTGCGCTACATGGACCCCGAGGCCTATGCGGATTTTGCAAGGCGGCTCAACGCCGAAGAGGGTGCCGCGGTGCGCCGTTTGGGCTTGCGGATGGACTGAGCCAGGGCGATAGACGGGGCCAAGAACAGCCGAGGAAAGCCCCGCCCATGATCACCCGCCGCAACGCCCTCATCCTGCCCGCCGCGGCATTGGCCGCGCCCGCATATGCCCAGCAGAATTTCCCCAGCCGGCCGATCCGCATGATCGTCCCCTGGGGCGCCGGCGGCACCACCGATGTGCAGATGCGCGCCCTCTGCGAGGCGGCGTCCCGCCGGCTCGGCCAGCCCATCATCGTGGACAACCGCGCGGGTGCCGGCGGCGTGCTCGGCGCCCAGGCCCTGCTGAGCGCGGCCCCCGATGGCTACACGCTGAGCCAGATGCCCATCAGCGTCTTTCGCCAGCCGCTGCTGAACAGCCGCGCGCTGTTCGACCCGCTGGCGGACTTCACTTACGTCATCCACGTCACCGGCTATCTCTTCGGCATCGTGGTCCGCAACGACGCGCCCTGGCAGACGCTGGGTGACCTCATCGCGGCCGCGCGGCGGGAGCCTGGCAAGCTGAACTACGGCACGCCCGGCGTGGGCACCTCGCTGCACCTGACGATGGAGCAGATCGCGCAGATGCAGCGCCTGGAATGGACGCATATCCCCTTCCGCGGCGTGGCCGAGAATTTGCAGAACCTGCTGGGCGGCCAGATCCAGATCACGGCCGACAGCTCCGGCTGGGTGCCGATGGCGGAAGACGGCCGCGTGCGCGTGCTGGCCACCTGGGGCGAGCAGCGCGCCAAGCGCTTCCCCAATGTGCCGACGCTGAAGGAAAGCGGCATTGATATCGTCTCGATCAGCCCCTACGGCCTGGCGGGCCCGAAGGGCATGGATGCGGGCGTGGTGCGCGTCCTGCACGATGCCTTCCGCGAGGCGATGGCCGACCCCTCGCATGTCGCGATCCTCGATCGCTTCGACATGCAGCCCAACTACAAGAACAGCGCCGACTACACCGCCTTCGTCCGCCAGACGATGGAGGAGGAGCGCCGGCTGATCCAGCAGCTCGGCCTGCGGCTGAGCTAGCGTCTGATCGTCTTTGGCGGCAACGCCAAGGATGTGAATCAGCCTCTCAACAAGGTTTGCTGCACCTGCGAGGCGGCCGGTTGCGCCGCCTCGCCCAAAACCCGCAGGCTTCCCCGAAACGGAGGAAGCCTGCATGCCCGTCACCCGCCGCGCAGCCGTCATCCTGGGCCTCGCCGCCCCCTCTCTCGCGCTCGCGCAGGCGCGCTTCCCCGACAAGCCCTTGCGCGTCTTCGTCCCCTGGACGCCGGGGGGTGCGACGGACATCCAGATGCGCATGGTCTGCGAGGTGGCCTCCCGCCATCTCGGCCAGCCCATCATCGTCGAGAACAAGCCCGGTGCCTCGGGCACGCTCGGCGCGCAGAACCTGGCGCGCGAGGCACGGCCCGATGGCTACACGCTGAGCCAGATGCCCAATGGCGTCTTCCGCATGCCGGCCATGATGCGCGCCCAGAACATGACGCCGCCCTTCGACCCCATGCAGGACTTCACCTGGGTGATCCGCATGGTCGGCTACATGGGCGGCGTGGTGGTGCGGCCCGATGCCCCCTGGCGCACGATGCGCCAGTTGCTCGACCACGCCCGCGCCCATCCCGGCACGCTGTTCTACGGCACGCCCGGCGCCAACACGACCGATGTGGCAATGACGCGCCTCGCCCGCATGCTCGGCATCGAATGGACGGCCGTGCCCTTCCGGGGGGCGGCGCCCAACCTGCAGAACCTCCTGGCCGGACAGATCCATTTCTCGGCGGAGACTTCGGCCTGGGCGGATATCGCGCTCGAAGGCCGGGTGCGGCCGCTCGGCCTCTGGATGTCGCAGCGCGCGGCACGCTTCCCCGATGTGCCGACCTTCCGCGAGCTGGGCCATGACGTGGTGGCCGAGAGCGCCTACGGCATCGCTGCCCCGCGCGGCACGCCGCCCGCCATCGTCAACATCCTGCACGATGCCTTCAAGCGCGCCGTGCATGACCCGCAGCATTTGGCCGTGCTGGCCCGCTTCGACATGCCCGTGCGCTACCTCGACAGCGAGAGCTACGCGAATGACGTGGTGCAGGTGAACCAGCAGGAGATCGAGACGGTGCGGGAGCTGGGGCTGCGCCCAGGGGGGTGAACGGTGGGGGGTAGCCGCGCTACGTTCGCGCCCATGCAAGACACCTGGACCCTCGCCATCCATGGCGGCGCCGGCACCATCCGGCGCGACGACCTCACCCGCGAGAAGGAAGCGGCCTACCGCGCCGGCCTCGATGCCGCATTGCGGGCGGGCGGCGCCATCCTCGCTGCCGGCGGCAGCGCGGAGGAGGCGGTGCTGGCGGCCGCCCAGAGCCTGGAGGATTGCCCGCTCTTCAACGCCGGGCGCGGCAGCACCTTCACCGCGGCCGGCACCATCGAGATGGACGCGGCGCTGATGACGAGCAGCGGCGCGGCCGGCGCCGTCACCGGGGTCACGCGGGTGCGGAACCCGATCCTCGCCGCGCGGGCGGTGATGCGGGCGACACCCCATGTGCTGCTGGCCGGCAGCGCGGCGGATGACTTCGCGGCGGCGCAGGGCCTTGTCATGGAAGCACCCGAGTATTTCCGCACCGAGCACCGCCACGCGCAGCTTCTGGCCGCGCAGGCCGCGCAAATGGTGGCGTTGGACCATGACGTGCCCGCGAAGATGGGCACCATCGGCGCCGTCGCGCGTGACCGCCACGGCGCACTCGCCGCCGCGACCTCGACCGGGGGCATGACGAACAAGCGCGCCGGCCGCGTGGGCGATACGCCCATCCTGGGCGCCGGCACCTGGGCCGACAGCCACGTCGCCATCTCCTGCACCGGCACGGGCGAGGCCTTCATGCGCTCAGCCGCCGCGCATGAGGTCTCGGCGCTCATGCGCCTCGCCGGGAAGTCCCTGGAAGACGCGGCCAACGAGGTGGCCCTGCATCGCGTGCCCGAAGCCGGCGGCCGCGGCGGGCTGATCGCGGTGGATGCGGCGGGCAACGCGGCGCTGCCCTTCGGCACGGAGGGGATGTATCGCGGCCTCTGGCGGGCCGGCGCCCCACCCGAGACCGCGATCCACGCCGGCTGACCTCAGCTGTTGCTGTCCACGCGTACCGTCCAGTTCTGGCGCACCCCATAGCGATACATGCCATCGGGGCGCTGCGTCGCACTGACGCGGCGCGTTTCATAGGTGCGGTTGTCCATGTGGCCGGTGATCTCGACATCGGCGCTGCCGACGATGTTGGCCGAGGGCATGTCGTAGGTGACGCTGCGGCTCTGCGCCTCATCCATCACGACGGGGCCGGTGGCCGCCATGGCGCCGAAGCTGGCGGCGGTGGCGATGAACCCGGCGGTGAGGATCTTGCGGAACATGTGCTTGTCTCCTTCAGCCCCGCCGCCGCGCCGCGATGGCGCGGGCCTGCAGGACTGAAGGGACTACGAAACAGCGCGCCGTTCGGATACGCGCCTCACCGCCGCGCCGCGAAGAAATCGCGCAGCAGCGCGGCGGCCTCGCTCTCGCGCACACCGCCCACCACCTCGGGCGCGTGGTGGCATTGCGGATGGGCGAAGACGCGCGCGCCATGCTCCACGCCGCCGCTTTTCGGGTCATAGGCGCCGAACACCACGCGCGCCACGCGGAACAGCGAGGCGGATTGCGCGCACATCGCGCAGGGCTCGAGCGTGACCCAAAGCGTGGCATCGGCCAGGTGCTTCTCGCCGCGCCGGGCGGCCGCTTCGCGCAGCGCCAGCATCTCGGCATGGGCGGTGGGGTCCCGCCGCTCCTCCACGCGGTTGCCGGCGCGGGCCAGCACTGCGCCTTCCGCATCGGTGACGACGGCGCCCACCGGCACCTCGCCGCGCAGGGCCGCCGCCGCCGCCTCTTCCAGCGCGATCTCCATCGGTGTCATGCGCTGGCTTCTGCCCGAGCATTGCCGCGTCACGCAAACGCCATCTTGTGCTGGCCGCGCCACACTGCTTCACAGCACCCATGACAAAACGCCCCGTGATCGGATTGACGCTGGATGCCGAACCGGCGGGCGGCTGGTCGAAGCTGCCCTGGTATGCGCTGCGGCAGAACTACTTCTCCGCCGTCATCGCCGCCGGTGGCCTGCCGGTAGCGCTGCCGCACGCGCCCGAGCTTGCGGGCGAGTATCTCGACGCGGTGGATGGCCTGCTCGTCACCGGCGGCGCCTTCGATGTGGACCCAGCACTCTGGGGCGGCGGCGCGCCGCACCCCAAGGTCACGCTCAAGCCGGGCCGCACGGATTTCGAGCTCGCGGCCACGCGCCGCGCGCTGGCGAAGGACCAGCCCGTGCTCGGCATCTGCGGCGGCCAGCAATTGCTGGCGGTGGCCCTCGGCGCCACGTTGATCCAGCACATCCCCGACGAACATCCGAGCGACATCCCGCACGAGCAGCCCAACCCGCGCACCGAGCCCGGGCATGAGGTGCTGATCGCCCCCAACACGCTGCTGGCGCGCATCACCGGGCGCACGCGGATGGCGGTGAACTCCGCGCATCACCAGGCCGTGAAGAGCGTGGGCGAGGGCCTCCTCGTGAACGCGACGGCGCCCGATGGCCTGATCGAAGGCATCGAGGCGCCAGCGCATCGCTTCGCCCTCGGCGTGCAATGGCACCCCGAATACAGCGTGGACGCGGCCGACCCGCTGATCCTGCGCGCCTTCGTGGAGGCCTGCCGATGACCCCGTCCGATGGTCGGAGGGCAAAGCCCGGAGAGCTGAATCGGCCGGGCGGCGAAGCCGAAGACGACTCCCCGCGCGGCGAGCGCATCGCGAAATGGCTCGCCCGCGCCGGCGTGGCCAGCCGCCGCGAGGCCGAGAAGATCATCGCCGAGGGCCGCGTGAAGCTCGATGGCAAGCTGGTGACGCAGCCCGCCACCTTCGTGCAGCCCGATGACATCGTGACGGTGGATGGCCGCGCGGTGAACGAGCCCGAGCGCACGCGCCTCTTCCGCTTCCACAAGCCCGCCGGCCTGGTGACGACGCATCGCGACCCCGAAGGCCGCCCCACCGTCTTCGAGCGCCTGCCCGAGGGCCTGCCCCGCCTCATCTCCGTCGGCCGGCTCGACCTGAACAGCGAGGGGCTCTTGCTGCTGACCAATGACGGCGCGCTCTCCCGCCGGCTGGAGCTGCCCTCCAACGCCTGGGTGCGGCGCTATCGCGTGCGCGTCTTCGGCGATTTCGACCCGCGCGCGCTGGCGCAGCTTGCCCAGGGTGTCACGATCGAGGGGGTGCGCTACGCGCCGATCGAAGCCGGCGTGGACAGCCGCAAGGGCGACAATGCCTGGCTCACCATCGCCCTGCAGGAGGGCAAGAACCGCGAGATCCGCCGCGTGCTCGCCTGGATGGGCCTCGAGGTCTCGCGCCTCATCCGCATCGCCTATGGCCCCTTCCAGCTCGGCACGCTGGAGCGTGGGCTGGTGGATGAGGTGAACCCGAAGGTGCTGCGCGAGCAGCTGGGACTGGCAGCGCCCAGTCGGAAGCGATGAGCATGGCCAGACAGGCAGGATCGGCACCGCGCCCCGAAAATCCGCGCCGAATAGGCGCGGCGGAATGCTTCAACATTCCGAAGCCAAGCCGGCGGAGCCGGCGCGTCGTGCCGAAGGCACGCCTGCGGCGTGACGCGCTTGAGGGCTCAAAATCATGAGAATCATCTCCGGCCTCTGGAAGGGCAAGAAGTTAATCGCCCCCGCGGGCGAGGCGGTGCGCCCCACCTCCGACCGCGCGCGCCAGGCGCTGTTCGACATGCTCTGGCACGCCCCCTGGGCCGGGCGCGAGATGGTGGATGGCGCGATGGTGCTGGACGCCTTCGCCGGCACCGGCGCGCTGGGGCTGGAGGCGCTCTCGCGCGGCGCGGCCCGTGCGGTCTTCCTGGAAAAGGGCCGCGTCGCACTCGCCGCGCTCCGCGCCAACATCGCCAATTGCAAGGTGGCGGACGCGCAGGTCATTGCGGGCGACGCCACCAAGCCGCCGCGCCCCATCCAGCCCGCCACCCTCGCCTTTCTCGACCCGCCCTATGGCGCGGGCCTGCTGGCCCCCGCGCTGGCCGCGCTGGATGCCGCCGGCTGGTTCGCCCCCGGTGCCATCCTCTGCACCGAGTTGGGCCAGCGCGACGAGGTGCCGGAGACGCGCTTCACCACCCTGGATGACCGCAGCCACGGCAAGGCGCGGCTCTTGATCCTCCAGGCCTGAGGTCCGGATGCGCGGCCAGCCCGGGCGCATCCTGGTCGTCATCCCCTCCCCGGTCTTCGGCGGCGCCGAGGCGCAGACGCTCCAGGTGGCGCGCGGATTGATCGCCCTCGGCGCCGAGATCGCCGTGGCCGCCGAACCCGCGGTCCTGGCGGCGGCCGGCCCCGCGCTGGGCACCGCCCGCCCCCTGCCCGCCGCGCTGCGCCCGCCGGAGGAGATCGCGCGCGACGCCGCGATGGATTGGCAGCACGCAGCACTCGCCCCCTGGCTCGCCGCCTGGCGGCCCGAGGCGGCGCTGGTCTGCTGCCCGCTGCCCAGCGAGGGCTTCGGCGCGCTGCGGGCATTGGCGGAGGCCGCCATCCCGGCGCTGGCCGTGGCCCACCTCGTCCGGCTGGACTGGCACCTCGCCGAGGCCGAGTGCGCGGCCCTGCCCCGGCTCCGCGCCGATTGGGCGGCGGTCTCCGCCCCCTCGGCCCGGCGGCTGGAGGCGCTGTTCGGCTGGCCGCCGCAGAGGGTGGCGGCGGTGCGCAATGGCATGCCGCCCCTGCCGCCCGCCGCCCCCGCCCGCGCGCGCCTCGGCCTGCCCGAAGGCGTGCCCCTGCTGGCGCAGGTCGGCCGGCTCGATATCCGCAAGGGCGCGCAGCTCGCACCTTCCATCGGCGCCCGGCTGCGGCCCGGGCTGATCGTCCTCGCGGGCGATGGCCCGCTGCGCGCGCGGCTGGAAGGTGCCAGCGGCGTGCTGCCGCTGGGCGCCTGCGACGACATCCCCGCGCTGCTGGCCAGCGTGGACGCCTTCCTCCTCGCCTCCGAGCATGAGGGCTGCCCGCTCTCGGTGCTGGAGGCGGCGCGCGCCGGGTGCCCCATCCTCGCCACGCGCGCCGCGCTGGAAGCCTGGCCCGAGGCGGCTGACATGGCCTGGATCGTCCTGCGCGAGCCCGATCACATCGCCGCCACCTTCGCGGAGGCGATGGCCGATTGTGCGGGCACGGCGCGCCGCGTGGCCCGCGCGCGGCAGGTCGCGGCCGACTGGGACGAGGATGCGATGATCCGCCGCACCGCCTTCCTGCTGGCCGCCGCATGCGCCTGATCCTGCAACGCTGGCAGGGCCCAAGCCGCCTCTGGCTCGGCGCGGCGCCGCAGGCGCTGCACCTGCCGGAAGGCGGGGGGCTACTCGGCCTGCATCTGCCCCGCGCCGCGCCGGCCTCCGCCCTGGTGGTGACCACCGCAGCCGGCCCCGCGCGGCTCGCCGCACCCGCCGCCGGCTGGGTGGCGCTGGAGCTGCCGGGGCCGCCGCTCGCCGTGCAGGCCGAGGGCGCGCCCTTCCAGCTCTCGGGCGGCCTGGGCGAGGGCCCGGCCTTTCCCGCCTGCCGCCTCTGGGAGGCCGCGCCCGGCCTCATCCCCGAGGATCACTGGCGGCGCGCCCGCATCCTGGGCGATGGCGCGGTGCTGGCGCTGGCCGCCGGCCCCGCCCGCCCCTTCGTGCGACTCGCGGCGGGCGAAGTGGCGCGGATCACCCTGCCGCCACCGGGCGTGCCGGCGCCGCTCGAACCCATCCTCGCCGCCCTGCGCGGCCCGCTGCCGCTGGCCGACCTCACGGGCCTGACGCTGACGCTGCGCGCCGGCGCCGCTTGCGCCGTGCTGTGGGAGGGGGTTCAGCTCCGGCCGAAGAGCCTGGCGAATTCCGAAGCGCCGAGCCGGAGGTAGGTCGGCCGGCCATGGCTGCAGGTGGCGGCGCGCGGCGTGCGCTCCATGGCGCGCAGCAGCGCGTCCATCTCGGCGGGCGTGAGCCGCCGCCCGGCGCGGATGCTGCCATGGCAGGCGAGCCGCGCGATGGCGGCATCGAGGCGCAGCGCCAGCGCCGTCCCCTCGCCGGATTCCGTGAGTTCCTCAGCCAGGTCGCGCAGCAGCGGCGCCGGGTCGGGCGCGCCCAGCAGGGCCGGCAGCGCGCGCACAATGACGGCGCCGGGGCCGAAGCCCTCCAGCTCCAGGCCGAGCTTCGCCAGCTCGGGCGCGGCCTCGGCCAGGGCCGCCGCACCCGGCAATTCCACCACGGCGGGCAGCAGCAGGGGCTGGGCGCGCACGGCGCCCGCGCGCATTTCCTCGGCCAGGCGCTCATGCGTCAGACGCTCATGCGCCGCATGCTGGTCCACCAGGATGAGCGCACCATCCGGGGCTTCCGCCAGGATGTAGGTCTCCAGGACCTGCGCCAGCGCGCGGCCCAAGGGGTGCTCGGCCGGAACATGGGCCAGGGCGGGTGGCGCGGCCGGGGCTGGCGCGGGAAAGGCGAGCGGCAGCGGCGCCTCGGCGAAGCCATAGGCGGGCCGGGGCGGCGGCGGCGCGAAACTCAGCCGCGCCGGCCCCGCATAGCCGAGCGTGGCGCCCCCCACCTGGCCCACGCCATGCCCGAGCGCGCGCCTGAGCGCCGAGATCACCGCACCCCGCACGCCCGCCGCATCGCGGAAGCGCAGCTCCGTCTTCATGGGATGGACGTTCACATCCACCTCGGCCGCCGGCAGGTCGAGGAAGATGGCCGCCACGGGGTGCCGCCCCGGCGTCATCACCTCCCGGTAGGCGACGCGGAGTGCGGCGCGCAGCAGAGGGTCCCGCACTGGGCGCCGATTGACGACGAGGTGCTGCTCCAGCGCCGTCGCCCGGGTGAAGGCGGGCCCGCCCGCCAGGCCGGACAACTCCAGCACGCCCGGCGCGCCGCCCGTGATCGGCAGCGCGGCGGCGGCGAAATCCCCGCCCAGCAGGTCCCGGATGCGCGCCTCGCGCGCCGCGGGCAGGAGGCTGAGCACGGCGCGGCCATCCAGGCTCGCCTCGAAGCCCACTTCGGGCCAGGCCAGCGCCAGGCGGCGCAGCGCATCCAGCGCCGCCTCGCCCTCGCCGCGCGGCGTGCGCAGGAATTTCCGGCGGGCCGGCGTCGCGAAGAACAGGTCATTCACCTCGACCCGCGTGCCCGTGGCGCCCGAGGCCGGAGCGACCGCCGAGACGCGTCCGCCCTCCACCGTGATGCGATGCGCCTCGCCCGCGCGCGGGCGGGAGGTGATGGAAAGCCGCGCCACCGCGCCGATGGAGGGCAGCGCCTCGCCCCGGAAGCCCAGCGTGCCGATGGCGAAGAGCATCGCTTCCTCCGGCAGCTTGGAGGTGGCGTGGCGTTCCACCGCCAGGGCCAGGTCCTCAGGGCCCATGCCGCTGCCGTCATCCTCGACCAGCACGCGGCCGATGCCGCCCTGTTCGAGCGCCACGCGGATCTGGCGCGCGCCGGCATCCAGCGCGTTCTCCACCAGCTCCTTCACCACGGCGGCCGGGCGCTCCACCACCTCGCCGGCGGCGATGCGGTTGGCGGTGGTCTCGGGGAGGCGGCGAATCACCATCCGCCGGACCCTAGCCTATTGCGTCTGCAGTTTCAGCACTGCGGCCAGCAGGCCGCGCGTGGAACTGTCATGCGCGGGCGAAGGCACGCCCTGCTCAAGTTCCTTCACCAGCGGCGTGGCCAGCACCTTGCCCAGTTCCACGCCCCATTGGTCGAAGGGGTTGATCCGCCACAGCGCGCCCAGCACGAAGACCTTGTGCTCATAAAGCGCGATCAGCGCGCCGAGCGAGGCGGGGTCGAGGCTCGGCAGCACGATGGTGACCGAGGGCCGGTCCCCCGGGAAGATGCGGTGCGGCAGCAGCCGCGCGATGGTCTCCGCATCGGCGCCGGCGGCGCGCATATCGGCCTCCACGCCCGCGGCGTCGCGGCCCATCAGCAGCGCTTCGGCCTGGGCCAGGCCGTTGGCCAGCAGGATCCGGTGGTTCTCGGCATGGCTGTGGTCGGGCTTCGCCACCAGGATGAAATCCACCGGCACCGGCTTCGGCCCCTGATGCACCAGCTGCATGAAGCTGTGCTGCGCCGAAGTGCCGGGCTCGCCGAAGACGACGGGGCCCGTGGCGCGCGGCACCAGGCTGCCATCGAGCCGCACGCGCTTGCCCAGGCTCTCCATCTCCAGTTGCTGGAGATGCGCGGGCAGCCGCCTGAGCCGCTCGTCATAGGGCAGCACCGCGCGGCGGTTGAAGCCCAGGCCGTTCACATGCCAGGCCTCGGTCAGCGCCAGCAAGACGGGCAGGTTCTCCGCCAGCGGCGCTTCCAGGAAATGGCGGTCCATCGTGGCGGCGCCGTCCAGCAGCGCGCGGAACCGCTCCCACCCCAGCGAGAGCGCGAGCGAGAGCCCGATCGCCGACCAGAGCGAGAAGCGGCCGCCCACCCAGTCATTGAACGGGAACACACGCTCGGGCGCGATGCCGAATTCGGCCGTCGCCTTCAGGTTGGTGGAGAGTGCGACGAAATGCGCGGTCGCGCCCAGCTTGCCGACCGAGGCCTCCATCCAGCGCTTGACCAGATGGGCATTGGCCATCGTCTCCTGCGTGGTAAAGGTCTTGGAGGCCACCAGCACCAGGGTGCGCCGGGCGTCCAACTGCGGCAGCACCGTCTCCCACCCATGGCCGTCCACATTGCCGAGATGGATCGGCCGCATCGGGTCCCCCGCGCGCCACAGCGCGCGCCCCACCATCACGGGGCCGAGGTCGCTGCCGCCGATGCCGATGTTCAGCACCGTGTCGAAGCGCTGGTTGGTGGCGCCACGGATCTCGCCGCGATGCACCGCCTCGGTGAAGACGCGCATCGCCTCCAGCGTCTCAGCCGCCTCGGCCGAAGGGCCGGGGGCACCCGGCAGGGCCTGGCGCAGCGCCATGTGCAGCGCGGCGCGGCGCTCGGTCCCGTTCACCAGCGCGCCCTCAGCCATCGCGTCGCGCCGGGCCTCGACCTCGGCCGCGCAAGCGAGGCCGAGCAGCGCCTCGCGCACCGCATCCGAGATGGCGGTCTTGGAGATGTCGAGCAGGAGGCCCGCGCCGCTCGCGTGGAACCGCGCGAAGCGATCAGGATCGGCGGCGAAGAGCGGGCGGATCTCCGACGCCCCCGGTGCGGCGGCCAAAGCCGTGATCCTCGCCCAAGCCGCTTCCAGCAAATCGCCCGTCATGCCCTGACCCACCTCGCCAAGACACTGTGTTTACAGACCTTGCGGCTGCCCCGCCACTGCCAGGACCAGGCCATCGGGCCGCAGCACGCGCCGCGCGACGGCCGCGACATTCGTGCGGTCCAGCGCGGCCAGCCGCGCCGGGCGCCCGGCCAGCCAGTCGAGCGGCCGCCCGGCCTGCCGCAGCCCCAGCAGGAGCGAGGCGGTGCGGCGGCTGTCGGTAAATTGCAGCGGCAGCGAGCCGCCGAGGAAGTCCACGGCCTCCACCACTTCCTCGGTCGTCGGGCCATTTGCCGCCATCTCGGCCCAGGCCGCGCGCACCAGGCCCCACACCTCGCCCACCTTGGCGTTCTCGGTCGCCACATTGCCGACGACGATGCCGCGCCCGAACAGCAGGTCCAGCCCCGCGCCGATGCCGTAGGTCAGGCCGCGCTCCTCGCGCACCGAGCGCATGAGGCGGCTGGTAAAGCCGCCGCCGGCGAGGATGCGCAGCGCCACCTGGAAGCCCTCCCAGCCGGGATCATTGGGCGCCAGCCCGTCCTGGCCGAAGACCAGCGTGGATTGCGGCGCCGCCTTCTCGCGCGCGGCGACGCCGAAGCTGGCGAGCGCCGGCAAGGGCGGCGTCGCCTCCGGCGCGCCCGCCGGCAGGTCGGCGAAAAGCTCGGCCATCACGGCCTGGAGCTGGGCGGCGTTGATCGCGCCCGAAGCCGCGATCATCAGCCCGCCCTGGCGCAGTTGCGCGGCGAGGGCGGCGCGGATCTCCGCCTCGGTGATGGCGGTCAGGCTCTCGGGCGTGGAGAGCCGCCCGGCCGGGAAGTCCGGGAAGGCCGATTCCCAGAAGGCGCGGCGGGCGATGCCGGCCGGCGTTTCCAGCGCCTGGCGCGCCCCCAGCACGGCCCGTGCGCGGACGCGCGTGATGGCGGACGCCTCCAGCCGCGGCCGCGCCATGGCAAGCCGCGCGAGGCGCACCGCCTCGGGCAGGGCCGTGCTCAGCGCGCGGAAGCTGCCATCGAAACTGTCCCGCCCGGCCGAGAAGGACAGGCCGATGCCGGAATCGCGTAGCGCATCGGCGAAGCCGATATTGTCGAATTCGCCGGCTCCCTCGCTCAGCATGGCGGCGGCGAAGGACGAGAGGCCCTCCCGCCCCGCCGGGTCCCGCGCCGCGCCGCCGGGCCAGGCCCAGGCGAGGGAGACGACCGGCACGGTGTGATCCTCGACCAGCCAGGCCGAGACTCCCCCCTGCTCGACGACCTGAATCGGGACGGAAAAGCCGCGGCGGGGCGGCAGCGTTACGCCAAAAAGCGAGGTGCTCATGCCGGCATCAACCAGGCCGTCGTCGCGACCCTGGGCTGGGCGAGCACCGCGCGGGCGGCGTCATTCACCTGCGCCTGCGTCACCGCCTCCATCCGGGCGGGCCATTGCTCCACCGCCTCGATGGGCAGGCCGATGGCGAGCGCGCCGCCCAGCATGCGGGGTGCCGCGCCCAGGCCATCCAGCGCCAGGAGCGCGCCGGCCGTCTGCTGGCGGATGGCGCGGCGGGTCTCGGCCTCGGTCGCGCCGGATTGCACCAGCTCCGCGATGGTCGCGGCCACGATTTCCTCGATACGGTCCTGGGTCACGCCCGGACGTGGCGTCACGCCCACGAACAGGCCGCCCACGCCCACCACATCGCCATCATAGCCGGCGCTGGCGTTGACGGCGTGCCCCGCCTCAACCAGGGCGCGATGCAGGCGCGAGCCGGGGCCACCGCCGAGCACATGGGCCATCACCTCCAGCGGGTCGGACTTCGCGGTCTCGCCCCAGGTGGCCGAAGGGGCGGCGAAGGCCTGCAGGAAGGAGGCCTCGCGCACCGCGGGGTCGCGCGTGACGAGGCGCGCCTCGGGCGCCGCGGCGGGCGGGGCCGCGCGGTCCCGCGCGCGGCGCGGACGGTTGGGCACGGGGCCGTAGAATTCCTCGGCCCAGCGGCGCAGATCGGCCTCGCGCACATCGCCGGCGACGACGAGCGTGCAATTGGCGGCGGCGTAGTGGACGCTATGGAAATCCACGAGGTCCTGCCGGGTGATGGCGCGGATCTCGTTCTCCCAGCCGATGAGCGGGCGGCCGCGCCAATGCTGCGGGCCCCACATGGCGGCGTCGAAGGCCTCGCGGAAGCGGCCGCGCGGGACGGCGTCGGTGCGCTGGCTGCGCTCCTCCAGGACCACGTTGCGCTCGGATTCGGTCTCGGCCTCGGGGATCAGGGGGTTGGCCAGGCGATCGGCCTCCATGCGCATCATCAGCGGCAGGCGGGAGGCTTCGACGATCTGGAAATAGGCTGTCACGTCACGGCTGGTGAAGGCGTTGTCCTGCCCGCCCTCGCGCGCCACGGTGCGGCTGAAGGCGCCGGACGGGATATGCGGGCTGCCCTTGAACATCATGTGTTCCAGGAAGTGGGCCACGCCCGACTTGCCGGCCGGGTCCTCGCCCGCGCCGGCGGAGACATAGAGGTAATGGGCCGCGACCGGCGCGCGGCGGTTCTCCGCCAGCACGACGGTCAGCCCGTTCGGCAGCGTCCAGGTGACGGCGCCGAAGAGCGGCCGGCGCCCGGGCGCCAGGCTTTGCGCGGTTTGGGCCTGCGCAGCGGGCAGCAGCGCCGGGGCGGCGAGCGGCGGGAGGAGGGTGGCGGCGGCGGCGCCCTTGAGGGCGGTTCGGCGGGTCAGGGGATCCATGCCCCCAATGTGGGGGCGGCGCGGGTTTCGCGCCAGCTTTGGCTCGGCAATTCCGCGCGCGCGCCTGTCACCGCTTGTAACGCGACACGCCGGAGCGCGGCGCCGCGGCTCACCAGAACTTCAGCGCGTCATACCAGGGGCGGCGCTGCGGCTGGATGACCGGCGTCTGCCCTTCCGAAAGATTGCGGCCGAGTGCCGCGTTTTCCCGCAGGCGCTGCGATTCGCCTGCCGCATCCACGGGAATGCCGGGGGCGGTCGGCGCCGGGCGCCAGAACAGGGCGCGGTCCACGATGCTGCGGTCCACGCGCTCCAGGCGCATGCTTTCCTCATCCACGCGGTCGCGGATGTTGTCGGGCACGGGCGTGCCGGTGGAGGAGAGCAGCGCGCGCTCGCCGGTGGATTGCGGCGCACGGGCCGCGGCCGCGCCGGAGCCGGGCACCAGCGTGGATTCCGCCTGCTCGCGGATGCTGAGCTCCTGCGGGCGGGACGCACCCGGCCGGGGCGTGGGCAGGCTGCCCAGGCTCGGCGGCATGGAGAGGGGCGCGCGGGTGGTCACCTGGAACTCGTCCGGCGCGTCACGCGTCAGGCCGAAGGTGCGCGCGGTGTCGCCGCAGCCCGCCAGCAGCAGGGGGGCAAGGAGCAGGAGCGGGGCCGGATTCTTCATCATGGAGCCTCTTTGCGCTTGGTTTCGGGCCGGATCAAGGCATCCGCCACCAGGGCCAGGACGCCGCAGACGATCGCCGCGTCCGCGACATTGAAGACGTACCAGTGCCAGCCCCAGGCGTGAACATCCACGAAATCCACCACGGCGCCGAAGCGGACGCGGTCAATGACGTTGCCGATGGCGCCGCCGATCACCGCCCCCAGCGCATAGGTGACGAGCCGCGTCTCCGATCGCGCCAGCCAGCGCAGCAGGAAACCCGCCACAACCAGGGCGAGGGCCGCCAGGATCAGGTGGTTCCACGCCCCCTCGCCCGAGAACAGCCCGAAGGTGACGCCGCGATTCCACACCATGGTGAGGTCGAGCCCGACAGGGCCGATTTCCAGCAACGGGATGTTCCGCCGCTCGGGCAGCATCACCACGTCGAGGATCCAGTACTTGCTGGCCTGGTCGGCCAGCAGCAGCAGGGCCGCGAAGATCAGCCCGGTGCGCAGCGCGGGCGCCATCAGCCCACCGCCGCTTCGCAGCGCAGGCAGAGCGTGGGATGCGCGGCGGAGGCGCCGACCTCGGGCAGCACGCGCCAGCAACGCTCGCACTTGGCGCCGGGGGCCAGCGCCACGTCGAGCGCCACATCCTCGCCCGGCCGCAGCTCGGCCGCGGAGACGATGAGGATCTCGGCCCATTCCTCGGCGCTGAGCGTGACGCCCGGCAGGGTCAGGCCGAGGCGCGCCTGCAGCGAGGAGCCGAACAACCCATCGCGCCGGTGATCCTCCAGGCTCGCCGTCACCAGCTTGCGGATGCGGCGGACTTCCACCCAGCGGGCCGCCAGCGCCTCATCGCGCCATTCTTCCGGCAGCGTCGGGAAATCCTGCTGGTGGATGCTCAGGGCGTCGTCGCCGAAGCGGGTGAGCCAGGCTTCCTCCGCCGTGAAGACCAGCACGGGGGCGAGCCAGGCGCAGAGGCAGCGGTGCAGCTGGTCCAGCACGGTCCGCGCGCTGCGGCGGCGCAGACTGTCCTTCGCATCGCAGTAGAGGCTATCCTTGCGGATGTCGAAATAGAAGGCGCTGAGGTCGTTGTTGCAGAAGGCGTGGAGCTCCGGGATCACGCCGCTCCAGTCATAATCCTGCACGGCCTTGCGCAGCCGCGCATCGAGCTCCGTTAGGCGGTGCAGCACCCAGCGTTCCAGCTCCGGCATCTCGGCGACCGGCACGCGCTCGCTCTCCTCGAAGCCCGCGAGGTTGCCGAGCAGCCAGCGCAGCGTGTTGCGCAGGCGGCGATAGAGTTCCGCCTGCTGCTCCAGGATGTTCTTGCCGATGCGCAGATCCTCGGCCGTGTCGGAATTCATCACCCAGAGGCGCAGGATGTCGGCGCCATACTTGGTCATCACCTCCTGCGGCGCGGTGACATTGCCGAGCGACTTCGACATCTTCCGCCCGCTCTCATCCAGCACGAAGCCATGGGTGAGGATGGCCTTGAAGGGCGCGACGCCGCGCGTGCCCACGGATTCCAGCAGCGACGACTGGAACCAGCCGCGATGCTGGTCCGAGCCTTCGAGGTAAAGGTCCGCCGGGAAGGGCAGGTCGCGCGGCGGCAGGACGAAGGCGTGCGTGCTGCCGCTCTCGAACCAGACATCCACGATGTCCATCACCTGCTCGTAGTCATCCGGGTTGCGCGCATTGCCCAGGAAGCGCGCGGCGGCATCCGGCTGGTACCAGGCGTCCGCCCCTTCGGTGCGGAAGGCGTCCACGATGCGCTGCATGACGATCGCATCGCGCAGCACCTCACCCGTGCGCTTCTCGACGAAGACGGCGATGGGCACGCCCCAGGCGCGCTGGCGGCTGATGCACCAGTCCGGCCGACCGGCCACCATCGCGCCGATGCGGTTGCGGCCGATATCGGGCACGAAATGCGTGGCGGCGATGGCGTCCAGCGACTTCTGGCGGATCTGGTTCGCGTCATCCATCGCGATGAACCATTGCGGCGTGGCGCGATAGATCACGGGCTTCTTGGAGCGCCAGGAATGCGGGTAGCTGTGCGTCAGCTTGCCCTTGGCCGCCAGCGTGCCCAGCGCCGTCATCGCCGCATAGACCGGCTCATGCGCGCGGAACACGTGGATGCCCTCGAAGCCCGGCGCGTGATGCGTGTAGGTGCCGTCATCGGCCACGCATTCCGGGATCTCGATGCGGCTTTCCGGATGGGCGCGGTTGTGCGCGACAACCAGCGCGAAATCCTCCTCGCCATGGCTGGGCGCAATGTGGACGATGCCGGTGCCGGCGTCATCGGTCACGTAGTCGCCGGCCAGCATGATCGCCTCATGCGCGTAGGCGCCGGCATGGCCGCGCAGCGGGGCCGCGCAAATGGCGCCCTCGAAGGCCGTGCCAGGGAAGGTCTTGACCAGCGTGTGGGTGGCGATGCCGGCTTCGGTGCAGAATTGCGGCAGCAGGGCGAGTGCGACGACCAGCCGCGCGCCCGGCTGCACCAATGCGCCATCCGCGACGCTGTCCACATGCAGCAGCGCGTATTGGATCTCCGGCCCATAGGCCAGCGCGCGATTGCCCGGGATGGTCCAGGGCGTCGTCGTCCAGATCACGACATCCGAGCCCACCAGCTCCGGCATGCCGCGCGCCCGCTCCACGCGGAACAGCGCGTGCAGCGTGGGCGAGACATGGTCCATGTACTCGATCTCGGCCTCGGCCAGCGCCGTCTTCTCGACCGGGCTCCACATCACCGGACGCAGCCCGCGATAGAGCGAGCCATTCATCAGGAAGCGGCCGATCTCCTCGACGATCACGGATTCCGCCGGGAAATCCATGGTCGCGTACCGGTTCGCCCAATCGCCCGCGACGCCGAGGCGCTGGAACTCTTCCGACTGCACGGCGAGCCACTTGGCGGCATAGGCGCGGCATTCGGCGCGGAACTCGAGGACCGGCACCTGGTCCTTGTCGAGCTTCTTCGCGCGATACTCCTCCTCGACTTTCCATTCGATCGGCAGGCCGTGGCAGTCCCAGCCGGGGACGTAGTTCGCATCCGTGCCCGACATCTGCGCGGCCCGGTTGATCACGTCCTTCAGGATCTTGTTCAGCGCGTGGCCGATATGGAGCGGGCCATTGGCATAGGGCGGGCCGTCATGCAGCACGAAGGGCGGGCGGCCCTTCGACTTCTGGCGCAGCCGGCTCCAGCTCTCGGCTGCCGCCCATTTCGCCAGCAGCTTCGGCTCCCGGTTGGGAAGGTCCGCCTTCATCGGGAAACTGGTTTGCGGCAGGAAGACCGTCTTGCGGTAATCGCGAGCCCCAGTGCTTGAGTTGGGCGTCTCGGGTGCGTCGTTCATGGGGATCTCGGGGCGCGCTCGGCGCGAAAAGGAATGGGTGTCGCGGAAGATGTCCCGGCCTTCAGAAGAAGGCCGGGCCCGAAATTCGGGGGCTCACCCAGGGAAGCATCCGGTCCACGCGCATCCCCGGGATATGCGGAGTCCCGGGGGCAGAGGTCAAGGGAGACGCGGATCCCGGAAAAATCACTTGTCATGCAAGCCACCGGCGCGGGACCGTGGGCGCGCTCCTGGAAAGACCCCCTCGCCGATGCCCCTTCCGCGCCGCACCGCCCTCGCCCTGCCCTTCCTCCTCCCCGGCGCCGCCCGCGCGCAGGCGCCGGCGCACCGGGTGGTGGCGCTCTATCCATCGGGCCATTTCCTCGAGAACCTGATGGTCCGCGCCGATGGGGCGGTGCTCTTCACCAGCTATTTCGCGAACGAGGTCGGCCTCTGGTCCGAGGCCGCGGGCCAGGCGGTCTTCGCGCGCATTGAGGGGCACCCCGTCTCGCTGGCCCCGGCGCCGGGCGGCGTGCTGCTCGCGCTGCACGGCGTCGCCTTCACGCAAGGTGCGGGCTTCGCCGGCAGCGGCGCGGTGCAGCTGCTCAGCGCCGAGGGCCGGCCCGGCCGGCGCATCCCCCTGCCCGAGGCCGGCTTCCTCAACGGCATGGTCCGCCTGGCTGAGGGCGTCTATCTCATCGCCGATAGCGGGCGCGGGCGGATCTGGCGGCTCGACCTCGCCGCCGGCACGGCCAGCACCTGGCTCGAGGTGCCCGACATGGCGCCCGACCCCGCCCGGCCTGGCCTGCCCGGCGTGAACGGGCTGCAACTGGCGGGCGGCGCGCTCTATTTCTCCAACTCCGCGCGCCCGGGCATCTGGCGCGTGGCGCTCGGCGCGGATGGGGCGCCCGGCCCGGCCCAACGGGTGGCGACGCTGCCCGGCGTGGATGATTTCCTGGTGCTGCCCGATGGCGGCTTCCTGGCCGCGACCCATGGCGATGTGGTGCTTCGGGTCAGTGCCGCGGGCGCGGTGACACCCCTGCTGCAGACGCCCGACATTGCCGGCTGCACCGCGGTCGCCCTCGCACCCCGGGCGGGGGGCGGGCAATTGCTCTATATCTCGGCCTCGGGCGGCCTGCTGGAGCGGCGTGGGCTGCCCGCGCATCTGGTGCGGGTGGAACTGCCGAACGGGGTCTAGGCGTCAGGCGCCCAGCAGCCCCCGGGCCGTCGCGGCATCGGCCTGGATCTGCGCCACCAGCGCCGGGAAGTCCGGGAATTTCCGCTCCTCCCGGATATAGGCGGTGAGCGCCACGCTCAGCTCCTGCCCGTAGAGGTCCTGCGCGAAGTCGAACAGATGCGCCTCCAGCCGCGAGATGGGGTCCCCCCCCAGCGTCGGCCGCCGGCCGAGATTGGCGACGCCCGCCACCACCCGCCCATCCGCCAGCGTGGCCCGCACCGCATAGACGCCGCGCGCCGGCTCCAGATGGCGGCCGAGCGGGATGTTGGCGGTGGGGAAGCCGATGGTCCGCCCCCGCGCATCGCCATGCGTGACCGGCCCCACGATCGAGAAGGGCCGGCCCAGCAGCGCCGCCGCGCGCTCGGGATAGCCATCCTGCAAAAGGCGGCGGATGCGCGTCGAGCTGATGGTGCCCTCGCCATCGGCAACGTGCGGCACGATGGAGAGGCCGATGCCCAAGGTCTCCGCCATCTGGCGAAGGAAGGCGACATCGCCGCCGCGGCGGTGGCCGAAGGCGAAATCCGGCCCGCAGGCCAGGTGCTTCGCATCCAACGCCCCGTGCAGCACCTGTTCCACGAATTCGGTGGCCGACATCGCCGCCAGCTCCGGCCCGAAGGGCAGTGCCACCACGGCGCGGGCACCCGCCTCCCCCAGCGCCGCGGCCTTGGCAGGCAGCAGCGTCAGCCGGAAGGGCGGGTCATCGGGGCGGAAATGCTCGCGCGGATGCGGCTCAAAGGTGAGGGCGCCGAGGGCGAGATCGGGCCGCGCCTGGTGCGCCGCGGCCAGCACCGCCGCATGGCCGAGATGCACGCCATCGAGATTGCCAAGGGCCAGCGTGGCGCCGCGCAGCGCCGGCGGCACGGCGCGCCAATCGGTGACGAGAAGGGGGGCGGTCATGTCTCGGTCTGCGTCATCCAGCGGGTGACGCTGGGCGGTGTCCAACCGGCCAGCGCATCCAGCGCCGCCTCCGGCGTGTGCGCGCGCAGCGCGAGCCCCGCATGCTGCGGCCGCACGAAGCCGGCGCCCGTCATGCGGTCCAGCAGCGCGAAGAAGGGCGCCCAGTAGTCATCCACATCGAGATAGACGAGGCCCTTGCCGTGGATGCCGAGCTGCGCCCAGGACTGGATCTCGACGCTTTCCTCCAGCGTGCCGATGCCGCCCGGCAGCACCACGAACCCGTCGGAGAGGTCATTCATGACGGCCTTGCGGACATGCATGGAGGGCACGACGCGCAACTCCGTCACGCCGCCATGGCCGAGCTCACGGTCCATCAGCGCCTCAGGAATCACGCCGATCACCTCGGCCCCGCCCTTCAGTGCCGCATCCGCCACGATGCCCATGAGGCCGACCTTGCCGCCGCCATAGACGAGGCCCAGGCCCCGCGCCGCGATGGCCCGGCCGAGATCGGCGGCGAGGCCTGCATGCATGGGATCATGCCCCGGCTGGGCCCCGCAGAAGACGCAGACGCGCTGGAGGGTCCGGCCCGCCGCGCCCTCAGCCACGCGCGGGCACCATCACCGTTGCCTCGCCCTCGATCACCGGCTTGCCGGCCACCGTGCAGACGGTGCTGAGGGTCACGCGCTTCTTCGCGGCATCGAGCGCGGTGACGGTGACGGTCGCCGTCACGGTCTCGCCGATCTTCACGGGTGCGCGGAACTTCAGGTTCTGGCCGAGATAGATGGTCCCCGCCCCCGGCAGCCGCGTGCCGAGCACGGTCGAGATCAGGCTGGCCGAAAGCATGCCATGGGCGATCCGCTCCTTGAACATGGAGGCGGCCGCGACCTCGGCGTTGATATGGACGGGGTTGGTGTCACCGGAGACGCCGGCGAAGAGCAGGATGTCCGCCTCGGTGATGGTCTTGCCGAAGCTGGCGCTCTGGCCGAGCGAGAGGTCCTCGAAGAAATACCCGTCCATGCGTCTGCACCCTCAATCTGTCCGTCCTGGGTGTAACGCAAAGCGCGGGGCCGGGGAATGCGGGGCGCAGCCCCCGGCGGGCCGTTCAGGCCTCGGCCATGTCGCGCACCGGCTCCTCGGGCTGGCCCAGCGTCTCGATGCGCCAGACGGCGTAGCTGACCATGACCGCGGCGAAGACGAGGACCAGGTTGGCGATGCCCGGGTTCACGAAGGGCGAACGCTCGCCCGAGAGGCGGACGATGTCGGCCCGCACCGTGCCCCAGGCATAGAGCGCGGAGAGGAAGGCCGAGATCGCCGGCAGGAAGACCATGATGACGGCGGCCGCCGCGATCACCATGCGCCACTTCTGCAGTTGCGGCAGGAAGGCGGCTGCCAGCAGCAGCGCGAGGGCCACGAATTTCAGCTTGGAAAACCAGGGCAGCATCTCCCAGGTCGTCATCGTCAGCAGCTCGGTCCGGCCAGCGACCTGGATGACGGGCAGGAAGGTGGCGGTGACGGCCAGCCCGACGCCGAGGAACAGGAGCACGATCGCGAGCTTGTCTTTTTCAACCTGCATCGTCATCAATGTCTCCCATGTTTCCGATTGATTGCTGAACAGTAATCCTCGCCCCCGTCAAGCGCAAGGCTTTCCTCACAACTTCGTAACTTACCGGCTTGGCGCGACGCACCGCGCTGGCGAGAATGGCGCATGCTGTTCCGCTTCCTCCTGATTCTCCTCGCCCTCGCCGCCAGCCCCACCCCGGCGCAGGATCTGGCGGGCCATGGCGGCCCGGTCCGCGCGCTGGCCGTGCTGGGCCCGCGCCTGGCTTCCGCCGGCTTCGACCAGGCCGTCATCCTCTGGAACCCCACGACGGGCCGGGCCGAACGCGTCATTCGCTGGCACCAGGGCGCGGTGAACGCCCTGGTCGCGCTGCCGGATGGCCGCCTGGCCTCGGCGGGCGAGGATGCGCGCATCGCCCTCTGGGGCGCGGCGGAGGCCCCTGCCCTGGTGCTGGAAGGCCATTCCGAGCCGGTGGCGGGGCTGGCCGCGCGGCCGGGCTTTCTCGCCTCCGCCGCCTGGGATGGCACGGTGCGCCTTTGGGACCTCACGGCCGGCACGGCCCGCGTCATGCAGGGGCACCAAGGGAATGTGAACGCGGTCGCCTTCCTGGGCGAGGCGCTGCTCAGCACCGGGCAGGACGGCACGCTGCGCCGCTGGGAGGCGGATGGCACGCCGGCCACGCTCGCCGAATTCGGCTTCCCGCAGACCGCCCTGCTGGCGCTGCCCGATGGCAGCCTGGCGAGTGCGGGCGTGGATGGCACGGTGCATCTGGTGCAGCCCGACGGCACGCAGCGCGCCCTGCATTCGGGGCCCCGCCCCGTGGTGGCGCTGGCCGCGAGCCCAGATGGCGCGAGCCTCGCCGTCGCCACCATCGGCGGCGGCGTGGCGCTTTATGACCTGCCCTCGGGCCACCTGCGCCACCGGCTGGACGGGCCGGGCCTGCCGGTCTGGTCCGCGATCTTCGCCACCGATGGCCGCACCCTCTGGACGGGCGGGCAGGACCGCCGGGTGCGCCGCTGGGATGCCGCCAATGCCCGCCCGCTCGGCCCGCTGGCGCCCGAGGCGGAGGAGGCGCTGCCGGCCGGCCTCGACCGCCACGGCGCCGAGGTCTGGCGCGCCTGCCAGGCCTGCCACGCGCTGCGCCCCGAGGGCGGCCCCATGGCCGGGCCGCATCTGCACCAGTTGTTTGGCCGGCGCATGGGCAGCGTGCCCGGCTATGCCTATTCGGACCGCCTCGCGCAGGGCGACATCACCTGGACGCAGGAGACGGTGGCGGACCTCTTCACCCGCGGGCCGGACATCGTGACACCCGGCACGCGGATGCCGGTGCAGCGCGTCGGCAATGCCGAGGATCTGGCGGCGCTGCTGCGCTTCCTGGAGGCGGCGACGCGTTGAGCGCGGCGCTCACGGTAGGAATTGAGCGCGGCGCTCACGGCGGAAGTGAGCGCGGCGCTCACCGCAGGAAGGCCTCGACCTCCGGTCCCCAGATCGCGCTGCCGCCCTGGCCGAAGAACAGGCCATGCCCATCCCGCCCGAAGGCCGGCAATTGCCGCAGCGTCGCAGGCGCCCCCGCGAGCCGCCAGGCGCCCGCCATCCCGCGCGCCAGGTCGGGCCCGAAGAAGCTGTCATTGGCGGCGTAGATCCAGAGCGTGGACAGGCGGGCCGTGGCACCAAAGGCGCCGGCCGCCCGCACCAGATTCTCCGGCCGGCAGACATTGTTGGGCTGGTCGTTCTGCCGCCCGCCCCTGCCGCCCGCCATGTTGACCACATGGCTGACCTCGGGCGGGTTGCCGGCCGCGAGCGCCAGCGCGCCCCAGCCGCCTGCCGATTGGCCGATGATGATGGCGGGCCCGGGCGGCGTGCCCGGCCGCGCCTGCATGGCCTGCGTGGCGGCCAGGATGTCCCGCGCCGTCTCACGCCCTGCGCGGGCGTAGTCGGGTTCGGCGCAGGCGCCATAGCCCTCGGCCCAGGGGCCGGCCGTGCGCCCATAGCCCCGCCGCATGGGAATGGCGACGAGGTGCCCGCGCGCGGTGAACCAGCGCACCGCCTCGCTCTGGCAGGAGGCGGGGCGCATCGCCGGGCGGATCGCGGCATCCCCCGGCGAGCCGTGGTTGATCAGCACGAGGCGCCCGGCCGGCGCCCCCCGCGGCGGCGCGCAAAGCCGCGTGTAGAGCCCGCCCGGCACATGGGAAGCGGGCAAATGCAGCGTCTCGCCCGCCTGTTCGCCGGTGAGGTCGGATTCCGCGATGGCGCAGGCGCCGAGCAGCGGCAGCAGCAGGGCCGCCGCGGCCCAGTGGCGCATCACTCGCCGCCCTTGTTGCGCATCAGCCGCGCCTTGTCCCGCTGCCAGTCGCGCTTGGCGATGTCGGCGCGCTTGTCGTGCATCTTCTTGCCCTGCGCGAGGCCGAGCAGCACCTTGGCGCGCCCCTTCTCGTTGAACAGGATCTCGAGCGGCACCAGCGTGGCGCCCTCGCGCGTGATGGCGCCCACCAGCTCGCGGATCTGCTTCTGGTGCAGCAGCAGTTTCTTGGGCCGGACCGGGTCGAGCTTCGCCATGAAGCTGCCGGCCTGGTATTCAGGGATGTGGCAGCCGAAGAGGAACATCTCCCCCTCGCGCTCGCCCGCCCAGGCTTCCGCGATGGAAGCCCGGCCCAGGCGCAGGCTCTTCACCTCCGGCCCGTGCAGCACGAGGCCGGCCTCATAGGTGGGGCCGATCTTGTAGTCGTAGCGCGCCCGGCGGTTCTGCGCCGCCGTGCCGATGCTGATGATGGGCTTCTTGCGGGGGATCTGGGCCATCGCGGCGTTCAATTGAGCAGGCCCGCGCCCCGCATCGCGGCCTCGACGCGCGTGCGCGTGCTCTCGGCCACGGGGGCGAGCGGCAGGCGGCAGAAGGCGCTGCCCTTGCCCAGCAGGCTCGCCGCATATTTCACGGGCCCGGGCGAGGTCTCGCAGAACATCGCGTCATGCACCGGCAGCAGCCGGTCCTGGATTTCCATCGCCTCGCAGACGCGGCCCTCGCGCCAGGCCTTCTGCATCTCGGCGCAGAGGCGGGGCGCGATGTTGGAGGTGACGGAGATGCAGCCATGCCCGCCCGCCGCGTTGAACGCGAGTGCCGTGTGATCCTCGCCCGAGAGCTGGATGAAGCCGGCGCCGCAGGTGGCGCGCTGGTGCATGGGCCGCGCGAGGTTGGCCGTCGCGTCCTTCACGCCCACGATGTTGCGGTGCTGCGCAAGGCGCCCCATCGTCTCGGGCGTCATGTCCACCACGCTGCGCGCGGGGATGTTGTAGATGATGAGCGGCAGGTCCACCGCATCCGCGATCGCGGTGAAGTGCAGGAACATCCCCTCCTGCGTCGGCTTGTTGTAGTAGGGCGTGACGACCAGCGTGGCATCCGCGCCCGCCTTCTTCGCATGCGCGGCGAAATCAATGGCCTCCGCCGTGCTGTTGCTGCCGGCCCCGGCGACGACGGGCACGCGCCCGCGCGCGACCTCGACGCAGATCTCCACCACGCGCTTGTGCTCGGCGTGGGTGAGGGTCGGGGATTCGCCGGTGGTGCCCACGGGCACCAGGCCATCAATGCCTTCCGCGATCTGCCACTCCACGAAATCGGCGAAGGCTTTCTCATCCAGGCCGCCATCGGGACGCATGGGCGTGATCAGGGCGGTGAGCTGACCCTGCAGGCGCAACGGGGTGGCGGACATGGCGTGTTTCCTTGTGGCTGCCGGCAAATTAGGAGCGACCGGGCTTTGTCACAAGCGCGGTCGCGGGATGACCGGGTTGCAAGCCCGCGCTAATAAAGCCCATGCGCTTCTCCCTCTCGGCCCTGGCCCTCCTCCTCCTCATGCAGACCGCCGAGGCACAGCCCGCCCGCGAGGCGGGGCGGATGGCGCTTGGCGCCGCGCAGGCCCAGCGCTGGGGCGAGGCGCAATCCGCCGCCGCCCAGGCGGACCCGCTGATCGCCAAGATGGTCACCTGGATGCGCCTCACGCAGCGTGGCGGCGCCGGGAGTGCGGCGGAAATCGTGGGCTTCGTCGAGAGCGCCAGCGACTGGCCGAACCAGGACGCGCTGGCCCGCCGCGCCGAGGAACTGCTGGCGAATGACCCCGATGACGCGCTGGCGCTGCGCTTCTTCACTGGCCGCCCCGCCCGCACGCTGGAGGGCGCCACGCGCCATGTCAGCGCACTGATCAACGCCGGGCGGACGGCCGAGGCCCGCGGCGCCGCCCGCCGCGCCTGGGCCGAGGACACCGCCGCCGACGCCACGGCCGAAGCCACCTTCCTCGCCCGCGCCGGGGAGTTCCTGACGCCCGAGGAGCATTGGCGCCGCTTCAACCGCCTCTCCTTCGCGCGGGATTTCAGCGCGGCGCAGCGCCTGGTCCCGCTGCTCGACGCCCAGCGCCGCGCGCAGGCCGAGCTGCGGCTGGCCTATGCCACCTCTTCCGGCAGCGACCCCAACCCGGCCGGCGCAGCGCGCGATGCGGGGGCGACGCTGGAGCGCGCGCGCATGCTCCGCCGCTCCGAGCGCGATGCGGATGCCGCCGCCGCATGGGCCGCCGGCGCGGCCGCGCAGGCCGGCCTGCCGCCCGAGGCGCAGCGCGCCATCTGGACCGAGCGCCAGGTGCTGGCGCGCAAGCTGATGCGCCTGGGCAACCCAGAGGCCGCCTACACCGTCGCCGCCCAGCACGGCCAGTCGGTGGCGGGCGAGCCCCGGCAGGAGGCGGAATTCCTGGCCGGCTTCATCGCGCTCCGCCTGCTGAACCAGCCCAGCCGCGCCATGCCGCATTTCCAGCGCGTGGCGGAGGGCAGCCGCAGCGCCATCACCCAGGCCCGCGCCGCCTATTGGCAGGGCCGCGCCGAGCCCGATGCGACGCGCGCCCGCGCCCATTTCGAGCGCGCGGCCAGCTTCCCCGTCACCTTCTACGGCCAGATGGGCGCACTCGCCCTGGGCGAGAACGGCGCGCAGATCTCCGCCCGCATCAACAACCTCGCCATCCCAAGGCCCACCGAGGCGGAGGCGCGGGCCTTCATGAACCGCGAATTGCCGCGCCTCCTCCTGGCGCTCGCCGAGCTCGGCGAACAGCGGCGCGGCCGGATCTTCCTGCTGCGGCTGGAGGACACGGCCCCCTCCAATGCCGAGCGCCTGCTGGTCGCGCGCCTCGCCACCGCGCTCGGCCGGCCGGACCAGGCGGTGTGGGTCGCGCGCCGCGCCGGCGCCCATGGGGCGATGCTGGTCGAGGATGGTTGGCCCAGCCCCTACGCCGCGCCCGAGAACAGCGCCGAGCCCGCGGTGGTCTTCGCCATCACCCGGCAGGAAAGCAATTTCGAGAGCGAGGCCGTCTCGAGCGCGAATGCGCGCGGCCTGATGCAGCTTCTGCCGGCCACCGCGCAATCGGTCGCCCGCCGCCTCAGCATCCCGCATCAGCCGGCCTGGCTGACCAGCGACCCCACGCACAATATCCGCCTGGGTGCCGCCTATATCCAGGAGCGGCTGGACCGCTTCGGCGGCGTCATGCCCTTCGCCTTCGCCGGCTACAACGCCGGCAGCGGCCGGGTGGATGAGTGGCTCGCGACCTATGGCGACCCGCGCCAGGGCAATATCCGCATGCTGGACTGGATGGAGATGATCCCCTTCGGCGAGACGCGGAACTACGTGCAGCGCGTGATCGAGAATGTCGCGGTCTATCGCGCGAAGGACCCGCGGGCCGCGGCGCTGGATCACCCGATGGCCCAATGGACACGCTGAGGGCGGACACGCTGAGGGCCATCGCCTCCCTCGGTGGGATCGGCTTCCTCAGGCCCGCGCCGGGCACCTGGGGCTCGGCCGCCGTGCTGCCGCTGGCCTTCCTGCCGCCCTGGGTCGCGCTGCTCGCCGCCCTGATCTTCACCGCCCTCGGCTACTGGGCGCTGACCCGCCTGCCCGAGGCCGAGGCCGACCCAGGCTGGGTGGTGGTGGATGAGGCGGCCGGGCAATCCCTCGCACTCGCCGCCGCCACCGGCTGGGTCGGCGTGCTGTTGGCATTCCTGCTGTTCCGCCTGTTCGACATCACCAAGCCCGGGCCCGTCGGCTGGGCCGATCGCCAGAAGGGGCCCTTCGGCGTGATGGCCGATGACGTCATCGCCGGCGCCATGGCGGCGCTCGTGATCCTCCTCCTGGCACCTTTTGGAATCCGCTGATGCTGCCCGAGACAACGCTGGACGACGCCGCCCGCCTCCTCGCCGCGCTGCAGGAACGGGGCCTCACCATCGCCACGGCCGAAAGCTGCACGGGCGGGCTGATCGCGGCGGCGCTCACCGCCATCCCCGGCTCCTCCGCCAGCGTGGAGGCCGGCTTCGTCACCTATTCCAACGCCGCCAAGACCGCGATGCTGGGCGTGGACCCCGCGCTGATCGAGCGCATGGGCGCCGTCAGCGAGGAGGTGGCGCGCCGCATGGTGGAGGGCGCGCTGCGCGCGGCCGGGACGGACCTCGCCCTCTCCTGCACCGGGGTCGCGGGGCCAGGTGGCGGCTCGCTGCTCAAGCCGGTCGGCCTGGTCTGGATGGGGGCGGGGCGGCGGGGGGGTGCCATCATCACCGAAAGCCGCATCTTCCCGGGCGACCGCGCCGCCATCCGCGCCGCCACAGTCGGTCATTGCCTCGCCATGGCACACTCGCTCCTGGCGTGAGGCCTGATATAAGGGCGAATGACAAGGACGCCGCGCCATGCCTGACGATGACGATGATGAATGGGAGGTGCCGGACGCCTTCCAGCCCGACCCCACGGAATTCGCCTTCGACCTGGAATCCCGCCTCGCCAGCGTCGTCGCGCTCAAGTCGCTGGTGCCGCCCGACGCGACCTCCGCCGCCGCATTGGGCGTGGAGCGCGAGGGCTCGGGCGTGGTCATTGACCAGGGCGGCCTCGTGCTCACCATCGGCTACCTGATCACCGAGGCCGAGACGGTCTGGATCACCAACAATGAGGGCCGGGTGGTCGAAGGCACGCCGCTCGCCATGGATTTCGAGACGGGCTTCGGTTTGGTGCAGATGCTGGGCCGCATCCCCGGCCAGAAGGTGGCCGAACTCGGCGATTCGGAAGGGATGCGCCATGGCGCGCCGGGCGTGCTGGCCGCTGCGGGCGGCCTGAGCCACGCGCTCGCCTGCACCGTCGCCGCGCGCCAGCCCTTCGCGGGCTATTGGGAATACCTGCTGGACAATGCGATCTTCACCGCGCCGGCGCACCCGCATTGGGGTGGTGCGGGCCTGTTCGACGCGGCCGGGCGGTTGGCCGGCATCGGCTCTCTCATCCTCCAGCAGGGGCAGCGGGGCGGCAAGCGACTCGACCTCAACATGGTGGTGCCGATCGGCGAGCTCCTCCCCATCCTGGAGACGCTGCGCCGCACCGGGCATTCGGGCCGCCCCGCGCGCCCCTGGCTCGGCCTCTACGCCACCGAGGATGACGAGGAGGTGGGCGTGGGTTCGCTCGCCAAGGGCGGCCCGGCCGAGCGCGCGGGCGTCAAGCCGCGGGATCGCATCGTGGCGGTGGATGGCCGCAAGGTGAACGACCTCGCCTCGCTCTGGACGGCGGTCCGCGCGGCGGGCCCGGCCGGCGCCGAGGTGCGCCTGACGCTGGCGCGCGGCGCCCGGCAGCTCGACCTCGCCATCACCAGCACGGACCGTTCGCGGCACCTGAAGGCGCCCCGGCTGCACTGATCCCCTTTGGCAGCGCGCAACCTTGGGCGCGGCTGGGCGTTGCGCGCGCGGCAACCGGGGGTGTTTTCTTTGCGCAGGGCGTATCGGCTGGGGTGGGACACCCTCCAGGGCTTCGTGGATGATGACGCGCTGACGCGCGCGGCCGCCATCGCCTATTTCACGCTCTTCTCGCTCGGCCCCCTGATCTTCCTCGTCTCCGGCATCGCGAACTTCATCTTCGGTGAGGCCGAGGTGCAGGCGGCCCTCGCGGTCCAACTGCGCGGCCTGCTGGGGCGCGAGGCGGCCTCGACCGTGCAGGGCATGGCGGAGGCGGCGCTCGGCCAGGTGCGGGGAGGCTGGGCGCTGACCATCGGCCTGGCCACGCTGGTCATCACGGCCTCGGGCGCCTTCGCCGCGCTGCAGGGCGCGCTCAACGCCATCTGGAAGACCGAGGCGCCAATCGCGGCGACGCAGGGCAGCGTGATCGCGGCCTTCCTGCGGGCGCGGGCGCTGAGTGTCGGCCTGGTCGGCACCACCGCCTTCCTGCTGCTGGCCTCGCTGATCGCGAGCACGGCGATCACCGCCTTCGGCGAATGGCTGACCTCGGGGCGGGAGGAGGCGGTCTGGCTGCTCAGCATCGCCAACTTCGCCCTCTCCTTCGCGCTGATCACCTGCCTCTTCGCGGCGGTGTTCAAGATCCTGCCGGACCGGCGGCTGCAATGGCGGGACGTGATCGTGGGCGCCATCGCCACCGCCTTCCTCTTCACGCTGGGCAAGGGGGCGATCGGCTTGTACATCGGCCGCGCAGAGGTCTCGGAGGGGTTCGGCGCCGCGGGCTCGCTCGCGGTGGTGCTGCTCTGGCTTTACTATTCGGCGGCGATCTTCCTGCTCGGCGCGGAATTCACCCGCGCCTGGAGCGGCAAGGAGCCCACCACCCCCACCCTGCCCACCGACATCCCCCGCACGCCGGAGGGTCTGGTGCGCCTCGAGGGTGGCTTGGGCGGCGGCGCCCGCCCGGCCGCGGCGCGGCGGCGCAAGGCGGGGCTGCTGCTGCCGGCCACGCTGATCGCCTTCGGCCTGGCGCTCCGGCTCAGCCGCCGCTGAGGATCGGTCTGCCGGGCGAGCTCAGCGCGAGCCGCCGCGCGCGCTTCCCTGCTTCCACAGATACTGCGCGAGGCCGAGCGCGAGGTCATGGGCGGATTGTTCCTCCCGCTCCAGCTCGACCGCATCGGCGGCCTCCTCCACCGCGATGTCGGGCAGCAGGGCCAGGGGTGGCGCCTGCAGCGCCTCGGCCAGGCGGAGCAGCACGACGACGGTGACGCGGGCCGCCCCCGACTCGCTGCGCTGGATCTGCTGCACGGTGAGGCCGGAGATCTCTGCCAGTTGCTGCAATGTGAGGCGCCGCGCCCGGCGGCGGGCGCGCAGGCGGCGGCCGATCTCGGCGTCCAGCTCCTGGTCCAGACGCTGGCGGCGGGCGCTCGCGCTGGCGCGCGGGGCGGGCATCATGTCGGACATGTTTCGGTGTCCCTCGTGGAGCGGTTGGCATGCGCGGGGCGCGCCGGTGCAGCGCCAAACCTGCGCGCGCCGGGCTGGCGGCGCTGGGCGCCGGTCCCACCCTGGTCGAGGGTGGGCCAGCGGGCGGGGAGGACCAGCCGCATCACGTGCAATAATTTCCTGCCTTGGTATCAATCAAATTGCCCGCCGGCCGGCGGCCCCGCAAGCAAAGGTACAAAAATCCACAATCCAGTCGCCGTGCTATGGTGAGCGCGGAACAAATCCCTTGGCCGGTTGCCGCGGTGCAATGATGGCGCGAGCGCCCGCCCGCTGGGCATGCGCTGCCCAGGGACGCAGCTTGGCGCGATGTGGGCCCCTGTCTGCCGGGCCTCTCGCGGGTTGCCGGGGGGCGCGAGCCTGGCCATGGCAGCGGCAGGGGCCGGCCATGAACCCTTGCTGGCGCGGCGGCGCGGCCAGGATGCGCGGGGGCGCGTCGTAAAATGGAGCAAAGCACGGCGAAAATCCGGCTGACCCCAAGGCGAGAAACAAAACTCAACAAAATTATACTTATTGTCTTACGGTATCATTCCATTCGCATGATTTCAGTTATCAGGACAAAGGTCCTGATAAATTCAATCGAGGGTTGAGTGCTGATCCAGATGTCCCACCCTTTGGTTTCTTATAGGAAGCTTATCGTCACGTATTCACGCCGCTCCCGGGCGGACCTACCATGTGCACCAGGGCATCTCCGATGGAGGGATTGCCTGTCATGAAATTTTTGGGGATCGCCCGACATCGTGACCGCCCAGATTGCCGTTGTGGATGACGACCCTGCCTTCGGCATGCAACTCGCCCGGCTGCTGGGGCGCGAGGGCTTCACGGCCGTGGCCTATGGCGGCGGCGAGGCCTTCCTGGCCGCCCTGCCCCACGCCCCGGCCGACCTCGTCATCCTCGACCAGATGATGCCCGGCGCCACCGGGATGGAGGTGCTGCACCGCCTGCGCGCCACCTCGGACGTGCCCTGCATCATGCTGACCGGCAGCGAGGACGAGGCCACGCGCATTGCGGGGCTGGAGGGCGGGGCCGACGACTACATCGTGAAGTCCGCCCCCCCGCGCGAACTCCTCGCCCGCATCCGCATCGCGCTGCGCCGCGGCGCTGCCCATGGCGGCCCCTCGGGCGCCCCCGCGGCCGCACTCGCCCCTGGCCTCACCCCCAGCGCCACCCCTGGCCCCGCAGCCACCGCCAGAGGCTGGGACTTCTCCCCCGCCACACGCATTCTGCGCGACCCCTCGGGCCAGCTCGTGCGCCTCACCTCCTCCGAGTTCGAGTTGTTGCACCTGCTGCATGAGCGCCAGGGCCAGCCGGTCAGCCGCGAGGAATGCCACCGCCGCGTGCTGCGCCGCCCCTATCGCGTCGAGGACCGGGCGATTGACACGCTGGTCGCGAAGCTGCGCGGCAAGATCGAGCCGGAGCGCGACGGGCCGCGCCGCATCCATGCGCTGCGCGGCGTGGGCTATGTCTTCGTGGGCTTCGACGCGCCCGCCCCGCCCGCCGGGCTCCGCCATGCCTGAAACACGCCAGGGGGCGCGGCTGTCCGGACGCCCGGCCTGGATCGCCGGCGCCGTCTGGCTGGCGGCGCTGGTGGCGGGAGGCGCCGGCGTCGCCTCCTTCCTGCGGCACGAGGAAGCGGAATTGTCGCGCGAGGTCGCCGCGCGCTGCATCACCACGGTGGATGCCCTGAACCAGACGCTCCTCCGAACGATCGAGGCGGTGGACCGCGTGCATCTCCTGCAGCAGGCCCGCCACGACCTGCTGCGCGAGGGCCGGACCGATGGCGCGCGGGCCATCGGCGACTACCTGGCCGATCTCACCACGCGCGAGAGCTTCGGCATCCTCCAGGTCGGCGCGACGGATGCAGGGGGTGTGGCCAGCTTCTCCAGCATCCCCGGCTGGGCGCCGATCCCCCTGCCCGATCCCGCACTGGCGGGCGCGCCGCTGGTCGGCCGCATCGCGGACCGCTGGATCCTGCAATTCACCAAGCCCCTGCGCGACACGCAGGGCCGCTTCGCCGGCGTCTCCGCCGCCTCGCTCGACCCCATCCTGCTCTCCCGCCGGCTGGCCGAGGTCGCGACCGGCGAGGGCACCACCGCCGCCGTCATGCGGCTGCCCGATGGCGCGCTGCTGGCCCGCAGCCGGGAGGCGGAGGCGCAGCTGGGCCGCCCGCCGCTGGCCCGCCACCCCGCCGTGACCGGCGCCCAGGAGGGGCGGCGCGGCGGCCTTCGCATGCAGAGCCAACTGGACGGCCGCCCCGTCATGATGTGCTACCGCCAGGTGCCCGACCGGCCGATGGTGCTGGTCTTCGCCGAGGACTGGGCCGTCGTCTCGCAATCCTTCGTGGCGCTGCAACGCGGGGCCTGGTCGTCCTTCGCGGTGATCATGCTGCTGCTGGCGGGCGGGCTGCTCGCCGTGACGCGCGGCGCGGCGCTGCGCGCCACCCGCCGCCTGCTGGCCGCCGCCGAAGCCGAGCGCGCGGCGACCGCCGCCGCCTGGGCGCGCCTGGAACACCTGCTGGAGGCCGCGCCCGTCGCCATCTATGCCGGCCGCATGACCGAGGGCCCCACGCCCTTCCGCCCCGACTTCACCTCGCCCAACCTCCGCCGCGTGACGGGGTGGGAGCCGCATGTCTTCCTCGACCCCGCCGAGGCGCAGGGCCGCATGGAGGCCGCCGCCGCGGCAGCGCGCGGCGAATTCCACCGCCGGGTTCTGGCCGAGGGGCGGGCGTTGATCGAGTATCGCTGGCGCTGGCCCGACGGAAGCTGGCGCTGGCTGCGGGAGGAGGCGCGGCGCATCACCCCCGCCGGCCCTGACGCGCCCGACATCGTGGGCTATCTGCTCGACGTGACCGAGCAGCGCGAGACCGCCGCCTGGGCCGCGGCCAGCGCCCGCCTGACAATGCTGGGCGAACTCGCCGCCAACATGGCGCATGAGCTGAACCAGCCGCTCGCGGTCATCTCGCTCGCGGCCGAGAACGCCGCCGCCGCACTGGAGGAGGATGGCGCGGCCGGCATCCCCGACGCGCTGGAGACGCTCGACCTCGTGGCGCAGCAAGCCGCGCGCTGCAAGGAAGTGGTGCGGCACCTGAGGCTGTTCAGCAGCCCCGACCAGCGCCAGGCCCTGGCCGATGTGCCGCTGGGCACGGTGGTGCAGGGCGCCATGCTGCTGGTGCGCGGCGTCCTGCGCGATGCCGGCATCACGCTGCACAACCGCCTGCCCGCGACGCTGCCGCCGATCCGCGCCAATGTCGTCGGCGCCGAGCAGGTCTTCGTCAACCTGTTCCTCAACGCGCGCGATGCGCTGGCCGGGCTGCCCCCGGGCGCCCCGCGCGAGATCTGGATCACCGCGCGCGTGGAAGCGGAGCGCCTGTGCATCCGCTTCGCCGATTCCGGCGGCGGCATCCCGCCCGATGTGCTGCCCCGCATCTTCGAGCCCTTCTTCACCACCAAGGGAAGCGATCAGGGCACGGGCCTCGGCCTCGCCATCTGCCAATCGGCGATGCGCGGCTTCGGCGGCGAAATCCGGGCGCGGAACGAGGGGCCGGGCGCCGAGTTCACCCTCGAATTTCCGCTGGCCCAGGCCGCGGCCGCGCCCCAGGACGCGACGCCATGAGCAACCCCGCATCTGTCAGCCTGCTGCTGGTGGAGGACGAGCCGCATATCCTGCGCGAGATGACGCGGGCCCTCTCGCGCCGCTGGAGCCCGGTGCTGCAGGCGGGCTCCGCCCAGGAGGCGGCGGCGCTGCTGACCGAACACCCCGAAATCGCCGTGCTGGTGACCGACATCCGGATGCCCGGCGAGAACGGCCTCACCCTCGCCATGCGCGCGCTCTCCGCCCGGGGTGCGGCCGATGCGCTGGAGGTCGTGCTGATCTCGGGCCATGCCATGCCGCGCGACCTGGACGGCGTGGCGCCGGAGGCCCGGTTGGAATTCGTGCAGAAGCCCTTCCGCCTGGCCGAGCTGGAGGGGGCGATCGCCCGTGCGCACCAGCGGGCCCTGGCGCGGCGCGCCGGTTCGTAAGCCACTGCGCGGCGCGCCGGTTCGTAAGCCACCGCGCGGCGCGCCAATTCATAAGCCACCGCGCGGCGCGCCACGTCATGCCGCCGCGCCGCGCGAGCATTGCGGAGAATTGTCGAGGTGGCGCATTCCGCCTTGCGGCCTGCCCCCCCGGCTGCACCATCCACGCTGTCCGGCAGAAAGCGTCCCGTGCAGCCCTCCGCCCCCTTCATCGCCGCCAACGCAGGTGAGGCCGATCGGCGCATCGAGACCAATCGCCTCAGCGCCATGCTTGCGCTGCTGCTCGGCCTGCTGGCGTTTTTTTCGGCCGCGGTGAGCACGAGCCTCTCGGCCTATCGCAGCGCCGAGCATGCCCGGCTGCGCGACACGGCGCGCGCCCTCGCCACCGCCGTGGATGCCGAATTCGGCCTGCTGGAGGCCGCGCTGCGCACGCTCGCCAGCTCCCCCGGGCTGGGGCTGCGCGAGCCCGACGCCATGGTGTTGCGGCACATCCACCAGGTCGGCGAGGAGCTGGGCGGGCGTATCCGCCTCCTGCCGCCCGATGGGCCCGCGACCCGGCGGCATGCCCTCGTCTCGGATCTGGTGGAGGCGGAAGGGCAGCCGCTCAGCCTCGCCATCACCCTGCCCGTCATGCGGGAGGGCGAGCTGTTGCACCGGCTGCGCTTCGATTATCCGCCCGGCCTGCTGCGCCCGCTGGTGCGGCGGCTGGAACTGCGCGGCCACAGCTTCGCCGCCATCGCCGACGGGGAGCTGCGCATCCTCGCCCATTCGCGCGACCCGGAGGGGCGCCACACCGGCATGCCGGCGCCGGCCTGGGTCGCGCCCGCTTTGGCGGGCGTGCAGCGCGCCTTGCTCAAAGGCCCGGGCTGGCAGAACGAGGCCAATGTCTATGCCGTGGAGCGCCTGACGACGGCACCCGGCTGGACCGTGGTGGTGGCGCAGCCCGAGGCGGAGATCGAGGCCACCGCCTGGGGGGCACTGCGCTGGCTGCTGCTGGGCAGCGCGGCGGTCGCGATCGGCATGGCGCTGGCCGCCTGGTTCGCCCGCCGCGCCTCGCTCATCGCGGCCCGCCAGGAAGCCGCGGTGCTGCGGCAGGGCCGGGCCGAGCTCGGCCGCGTGCTGGGTGCGCTGCCGGTCGTCGTCACGCTGCGCCGGGTGGCGGCCGATGGCAGCTCCGTCCTGCTGTTCCGCGAGGGCGACATCACGGCCGTGACCGGCTGGCCGGCCGGGCCCCTGCGCCAGGACAATGCGACGCCGCACCTGCTCGCCCCCGACTCACTGGACCTGGCCACGCTGCTGCTGCGCACGATCCGCGACGGCACCTACCAGGACGAGGTGCGGCTGCGCCGGCCCGATGGCGGCTGGAGCTGGGTGCGCCGCGGCGCCATCTGCCTGACGCGCGACGCCATGGGCGGCGCCGAGGTGCTGAGCTACACCCTCAACATTGACCGCGAACGCCGGGCCGAGGCCCAGGTGATCAGCGCCTCGCGCCTCGCCTCGCTGGGCGAAATGTCCGCCGGCCTCGCGCATGAGCTGTTGCAGCCGCTGACCGCGATCCTCCTGACGGCCGAGAACGCGGAGGCCACGCTCGCACAACCGGCCGAGGGCGCGGCGCGGCGCAGCCTCGGCATCATCATCGACCAGGCGCTGCGTGCCTCCCGCATCATAGAGGATCTGCGCCGCTTCGCAGGGGCGCCGGCCGAGCAGCCTGACCTCCAGCTCCTGCCGCTCGACCTGCCCGTGGGCGGCGCCCTGTCGCTGACCCGCGGGCTGCTGCGCGACGTGGAGGTAGAGGTCGAGCTGGGCGGCGACGCGCCCGCCGTGCTGGCGGATCGCACCATGCTGGAGCAGGTCCTGGTCACGCTCATCGGCAATGCGCGCGATGCCATGGCCGGCCTGCCGCCTGGCGCGCCGCGCCGCCTGCGCATTGCCGCCGAACGGGCCGGCGGGCAGGTGCGGCTCACCATCGCCGACAATGGCGGCGGCATCGCGCCCGAGGTGATGGACTGCCTGTTCGAGCCCTTCGTGACCACCAAGGGGCCGGATCGGGGCATCGGGCTTGGCCTTTCGGTTTCGGTCGGCCTGGTCGAGACGCTTGGCGGCCGGATCGAGGCGCGCAACGAGGCGGACGGCGCCTGCTTCGTGCTCACCCTGCCGGCGGCGGCCGGGGCCGAAGCCGGGGCGGGCGCGCCGGCGGTTGGCGCGCCCTGAACGCCGTCTTCAGTTCAGCGGCACTTCCATCCGGCTCAGCACCGGCCGCCAGGCTTCGAGCTGGGCGGCCAGGAAGCGGCCGAATTCCGCGGGGCTGCTGCCCTGGACGAATTGCGCGTCATTGGTCAGCCGGTCGCGGATGCGCTCATCGCCGAGTGCCGCCACGGCGGCCGCGTTCAGCGCCTCGATCGCCGCGGGCGGGGTGCGGGCCGGGGCCAGCAGGCCGAACCAGCTCAGCGCCTCCAGCCCCGGCGTGAATTCCGCGAAGGTCGGCACGTCGGGCGTGGAGGGCACGCGCCGCGCGCTGGTCCAGCCGAGGATGCGGCCCTGGTTGTTGCGGAAGACCGGCAGTGCGGTGCTGCCCGCCACCACCAGCAGGTCCAGGTTGGCGGCCAGGAAGTCGTTCAGCTGCGCGGCGTCCCCGCGATAGGTCACGTCCTGCATGGTGACACCCAGGCGCTCCAGCACCATCAGCATGGCGACGTTGGTCAGCGTCGTGGGCCCGTTGGTGCCGTAGGTGATGCGGCCGGGCCGCGCGCGGGCGGCGGCGACGAGGGCCGGGATGTCGCGCGGGCCGTCATGCCGGGCGATCACCGCGAAGGGGAAGGTGGAGCAGAGCGTGACCGGCGCGAAATCCTCGATCTTGTAGGGAAGGTTGCGCTGGATGATGGGGTTCACCGTCAGCGTGGTGCCGGCCGCCATCAGCAGGGTGTGGCCATCGGGCTGGGCACGGGCCGCGGCCTCCGCGCCCACGATGGTGTTGCCGCCCGGGCGGTTCTCCACCTGCACGGTGCGGCCCAGCGTCTGCGTCATCCGCTCGGCCATCAGCCGCGTCAGCACATCGGTGCTGCCGCCGGGCGCGAAGGGGACGATGATGGTGATGTTGCGCTGCGGAAAGCCGCCCTGGGCCAGGGCCGGCGTCGCGAGCAGGGCGGTGCCGAGGCCGAGGGTGCGGCGGGTGATGTGGGTCATGTGTTCCTCCTGTTGGGCCGTGATATGCCACCCTCTGGCGCCGAGCGCGAGGAGCATTCCGCATGTCCAAAATCGCCCTTGTCGTGGAGTTCGAGGTCCGCCCGGGCTGCCATGCGGCGCTGCTCGCCCTGATGCGCGCCCACGCCGCCGCCTGCCTGGCCGACGAGCCGGGGCTCGAGCGCTTTGACGTGCTGGAGGTGATGGATCAGGACGGCCAGCCCGACCCCGCGCGGCTGATGCTCTACGAGGTCTTTGCGGACCAGGCGGCGCGGCAGGCGCATTGGGGCAAGCCCCGCCATGAGGCGACCAAGGCCGCCTTCGCGCCGCTGATCCTGGGCCGCAGCTCCCGCCTGTGTCGCCCCGTGTTGGATTGAAGGGTCTCGGATTGACGGGGCCTGGATTGACGGGACGCGGCCGAGGGTCCGCAATGCCGCCGACAACACCCGGAGAGAAACATGGCCAAGGTCGCCCTCGTCGTCGAATTCAAGCTCAAGCCAGACGCGCATGCCGCCTTCGACGCCATCATCCGCGACCACGCGGCCGGCACGAAGGCCGATGAGCCGGGCTGCGAGCGCTTTGACGTGCTGCAGCCGGGCGGCAAGGAAGGCCCCGACCTCTCCCGCGTCATGCTCTACGAGGTCTATGCCGATGACGCGGCCTTCAAGGCGCACACGCAGAATCCGCGCCTCGCCCGCACCCGCGCCGCCTATGAGCCGCTGATCGAGGGCCGGACCATCCATATCTGCGCGCTGTGACGGCGCCCCGGGTGGGACACCGCCTCCGCCTCGGCCTGCTGCTGCTCGGCATTGCGGGCGGCACCGTGGCCTGCACCAATCCCTATAGCCAGGGCCAGCGCGCCGCCGGCGGCGCGCTGATCGGCGCGGGCGGGGGTGCGGCCATCGGCGCGCTCGCGGGCGGTGGCGAGGGGGCGGCGATCGGCGCCGTGGCCGGCGCGCTGACCGGGGCGGCTGTCGGCGTCATCACCACGCCGCAGCCGCCGCCGCGGCGCAATTGCTGGCGCCGCCAGGATGGCCGGACCGTCTGCCGCTGACGCTTCCAGGGCGGCATGGCCCATGGCAAGCTGACTGCAAAGGAAACGAGCCATGGATCTGCCCGCGGGCGCGATTGACGCCGATCTCCACCCCATGGTGCCGGGGCTCTCGGCCCTCGCCCCCTATCTGCCCGATCTCTGGCGGGACCAGATCACGCTGCGCGGGATGGAGGGCTTCGACACCCAGGCCTATCCGCCCAAGGCGCCCAAGACCGTCCGCGCCGACTGGCGGCCCGATGGCACCTGGCCCGCCTCCAGCATCGGCCTGCTGCGCGAGCAGGTGCTGGACCCCTGGAAGATCTCGCGCGGGATCGTGACCCCGCTCTATGGCGTGCAGCTCGTCTTCAACGAGGATATGGCGCATGCCTTCACCTCGGCGCTGAACGACTGGACGCGCGCCGAATGGCTGGATGCCGACCCCCGCCTGGCCGGCTCGATCATACTGCCCATGTTCAACGCCGAGCATGCGGTGGCCGAGATCGAGCGCTGCGCGCCCGACCCTCGCTTCGTGCAGGCCATGGTGCTGGTGATGGGCGAGACGCCGCTCGGCCGCCGGCACAATTGGCCGATCTTCGAGGCGCTGGTGAAGCACGACCTTCCGCTCGCGATCCATGCGGGGAGTTGCTACCGCAACCCCGTCACCTCGCTTGGCTGGCCCTCCTGGTATGCCGAGGACTACGCCGCGAACCAGCAGGCCTTCCAGAGCACGCTTGCATCGCTCATCACCGAGGGCGTCTTCGTGCGCTTCCCCACGCTGAAGGTGGTGCTGCTGGAGAGCGGCGTCTCCTGGCTGCCGGCCTTCATGTGGCGCCTGACGAAAGGCTGGAAGGGCGTGCGCTTCGAGGTCCCCTGGCTGGACCGCAATCCCTTCGACGTGGTGCGCGAGAATGTCCGCCTCTCCATCCAGCCCTTCGACGCGCCGGAGGATGCCGAGACGGTGCAGCGCGTGATGGATCACCTCGGCAGCGATGAGATGCTGCTCTGGTCCAGCGACTGGCCGCATTGGCAGTTCGATGGCCCGCCGCGGCTGCCGCCCGGTCTCGATGCCGGGCTCGCCCGGAAAATCTGCGTGGAGAACGCGCTATCCACCTATACTCGGCTGTCCGTGGAGACCGTCTGATGAACGTCATTCGCCCGCAAGCCTCGCCCGGAAGGCCACTTGCCGCCACGCAAGGCCTGATCGACGTGGACATCCATCCACGCCCGCGCTCGATCAACGACTATGAGCCCTGGCTCTCGGCCGAGATGCGCGAGCGTCTCAACACCTTCGGCATCCGCCCGCGCCACGGCTTCGTGAAGGGCACGCCCTATTTCAAATCGCAGCCGCTCGCCTGCCGCCGCGACGCCTGGCCCGAGACCGGCACGCCGGCCAGCGACCTCGCCTTCATGCAGGAGCAGATGCTGGATTTCCACGGCGTGGATGTGGGCGTGCTGAACCCGCTGCAGCCGACCGCCCAGGGCGACCAGAACAACCCCTTCTCCGTCGCCATGGCCCATGCCGTGAATGAGTGGCAGCTCGCCACCTGGGTGGACCGCGATGCGCGGCTGCGCGCCAGCGTCGTCGTCCCCTACGAGGACCCGGAAGCCAGCGCGCGCGAGATCCGCAAGCGCGCCGGTGATCCCCGCTTCTGCCAGGTGCTGCTGATGAGCCGCACCTCGCATCCGCTCGGCAATCCGAAATACTGGCCCATCTTTGAAGCGGCCGAGGAAGCGGGCCTGCCCATCGGCATCCATGCCTTCGGCTATAGCGGCTGGGCGATGACCAATGGCGGCTGGCCCAGCTTCTACATCGAGGAGGTGAGCGAGCACGCCACCTCCTGCCAGTCGCTGGTGCATTCCCTGGTGATCGAGGGCGTGCTGGAGCGCTTCCCCAAGCTGCGCATCATCCTCATCGAATGCGGCTTCGGCTGGCTGCCCAGCGTCGCCTGGCGGCTCGACAAGCACTGGCCGATGCTGAAATCCGAGCTGCCCGCCATGAAGCGCCTGCCCTCGCAGCAGATCCGCGACCAGATCTGGGTCAGCACCCAGCCCATCGAGGAGCCGCCGCGCCCCGAGCATCTGCTGGACTGCATGTCCTGGATCGGCTGGGAGAAGATCCTCTACGCCAGCGACTACCCGCATTGGGATTTCGACGACCCCCGCACCGCGATCCCGAGCTTCATCCCCGAGGACAAGCGCGCCGCCATCTATGGCGGGAACGCGCGCAAGCTCTACGGCTTCTGACATGCGGCATGTGGTTGCGCCGGTGGCCGAGATCCCGCCGGGCGAGCGCCGCCTGGTCGAGGCCAACGGCAAGCGCGTGGTGGTGTTCAACCTGGGCGGCGAGTTCTTCGCCCTCTCCGACCGCTGCCCGCACCAGGGCGGCTCACTCGCGCTCGGCCCCGTCATGGGCCTGGTGGAAAGCCCCTGCCCCGGCGAATACAGCTATGGCCGCGCCGGCGAGATCATCCGCTGCCCCTGGCATGCCTGGGAATTCGACATCCGCACCGGCAAGTCCCGCTTCGATCCGCGCCGCATGAAGGTCCGCGCCTTTCCCGCCTGTGTGGAAAAAGGCGAGGCCTTGCAAGCCGAGACGTTTCCCGTGCGCGTCGAGGAAGATTACGTCGTCGTCGAGGTCTGACCGGCGGGCAGCGTGATCCGCACGCAAAGCCCGCCCCATTCGTTCGAATCAAGCTCCAGCGTGCCGCCATAGGCGGCCACGATGTCCTGCGCGATGGCGAGGCCCAGGCCCGTGCCGCTCACCGAAGGATCGAGCCGCACACCCCGCGTCAGCGCCGCCCGCCGGTCCTGCGGTGCGATGCCCGGCCCGTCATCCTCGACCTTGAGGACCAGCCCCGCCGCCCCCAACTCGGCCGCCACGCGCACCCGCCTTCGCGCCCATTTCCCGGCATTGTCGAGGAGCGAGCCGAGCAGCTCCAGCAGGTCTCCCTCATCGCCCGTCAGGGTCAGGCCGTCGGGCACCGCCACCTCCCACGCCAGGCCTTCGCCCGCCGGCGCGCGGGCAAGGGCGTCCGCGATGCGGCGCGCCAGCGGCGCCAGCGCCACGCGCCCGCCCAGCCGCGGCGGCCCGTGGATATGCGCCCGCGCCAATTCGCGCGTGAGCCGCGCTTCCATCGTGGCGGCCAGCTCCCGCAGCTCGGCCGCCGCCTCCGCCTCGCCCCGCGCCTCCAGCTCCCGCGCACGGGCGCCGAGCAGCGCAAGCGGCGTGCGCAAGCCATGCGCGAGATCGGCCGCGCGTTCGCGGGCGATGCGCGAGGCACGGCGCTGCCCCTCCAGCAGCGCGTCGAAATCCTGCGCGAGCCCGTCCAGTTCCGCCGGCAGCGCGCCGCTCAGGCGCTCGCGCTGGCCCGCCCGCAGCGCCGCCAGCGCCCGGCGCGCATCCGCGATGGGCCAGAGCGCGATCACCCCCTGCACCAGCGAGGCCGCCAGCATGGCCAGCGCCAGCAGCCCCAGCACCGGCAGGAATTCCCACAGGAAGGCGCGGTTGGCCGCACGCAGCACCTTGCGGTCCACCGCCACGACCGCGCGCAGGTACCCGCCCGGCGCCTCGCCCAGCTGGCGTTCCATGGCGATCATCTTGCCGCCCCCCGGGCCGCGCAGGATCACGCGGTGCGATTCGCCCGGGCGCGGCGGCGCCGGCTGCATGGCCAGCGTGAAGCCGCCAAGCGAGGGTGAGCGCCAGGTCTCGCCCGTCCGCTCATCGCGGATCTGCCAGTAGAGCCCGGAATAGGGCTCGACGAAGCGCGGGTCGGGCAGCGGTGGCAGGCGGGCGGCAACGCCCTCGCCCGTCGCGACGACGCGGCCGAGAATGCGCAGGTCGGCACCGAGCTGCGCCTCCGCCTCGCGCTCCACATGGCGCTCGAACAGGCCCTGCAGCACCAGGCCCAGCACCAGCATCACCACCGCCGTCATGGCGAGGCCCGCCCAGGCGAAGCGCGCGCGCAGCGAGCGCGTCATGGCTCGATCACATAGCCATGGCCGCGCCGGGTGCGGATGGTGGTGGCGCCGATCTTGCGCCTCAGCCGCGCGACCAGCGCCTCCACCGCATTGTCCGCCCGGTCGGCCTCATCGGCGTAGAGATGTTCCATCAATTCCGTCTGGTGCACTGCGCGGCCGGCATGGTGCAGCAGGTAGGCGATGAGGCGAAATTCCAGCGGCGTCAGCTCCACCGCCTCGCCATCCCGTGTCAGCCGCCGCGCGCGCGTGTCCAGGGCCAGGCCGCCGGCCCGCAGCGTGTTGCCCGCGAGCCCCGCGCCGCGGCGCAGGATGGCGCGCAGCCGGGCGAGCAATTCCTCCATCGCGAAGGGCTTCACCAGGTAGTCATCGGCACCCGCATCAATCGCCTCGACGCGCACCGCCCAGGTGGCGCGGGCGGAGAGGACGAGGATGGGAAAGGCCACCCCTTCCGCCCGCCAGCGGCGCAGCAGGGAGAGCCCATCCACGCCGGGCAGGTTGATATCGAGGATGGCGGCGTCGAAGGCTTCGGTCCCGCCGCGTTCCCAGGCGGCGCCGCCCTCGGCGAGGTGCTCGGCGGCAAAGCCCGCATGCGCCAGCGCGCGCAGGATGTCCCGCGCGATCCCCGCCTCATCCTCCACCACCAGGACCCGCATCGCTTCCCTTTAGCCCTCCCTGCCTGACATCGCGCTGACAGGCGCCGTCAGCCAGCCGGGGCGCGCGTGCATTACGGGGCGCGCCACGAATGGAGATGCGCATGAAGATCGGTCAGGAATTTCCGGCAAGCCCCTGCCGGCTCTGTGGCATCGCCGCGCGCCGGCTGGTGGCCGATCGCGGCCGCGGCGGCGTGCCGCTCGCCACCGCGCTCTGCACCGGCTGCGGCCTGGTCTGCCACGCCGAAATCCCGGCCGAGGCCGAGGTCAGCGATTTCTACGCCACGCGCTACCGCCTGGAATACAAGGGCGGCTTCGCGCCCAAGCGCAAGCACGCGCTGCGCGCGCTGCGCGGCGCCATGGCCCGCGCCCGCCGCCTCGCCCCCCTGCTGCCCGCGCATGCGCGCGTGCTGGATATCGGCGCCTCCTCGGGCGAGTTCACCTTCGTGATGGCGGAGGCGGGCTTCGCCGCCAGCGGTTTGGAGCCCAATTGGGGCTACGCCGAATTCGCCCGCCGCGAATATGGCGCGGACATCCGCCTGGGCGGCTGGGACTCGCCCGATTTCCCGCGCGAGGCGCTGCACCTCGTCACCATGAACCATGTGATGGAGCACCTGACCGACCCCTGGGCCGCCATGCGTCGCATCCACGAAGCCCTGGCGCCGGAAGGGCTGCTTTTCATCGAGGTGCCGAACCTGGCCGGCCTGCGCAAGCAGATCGGCAACACCTTCCACGCGGCCCATATCTGGAATTTCACGCCGGAGACGCTGATCGCCGCCGCCTGGCAGGCGGGCTTCACGCCGCGCGCCGGCGAGGACCTGGCCCACACCTCCCTTGTCTTTCGCAAGCGCCAGCCGCGCGACCGGCCGCCCGCCGGCGCCGATGCCACCCATGCCGCGCAGCTCTGGCGGCAGATGACCGAGGATCAGTCCCGCCGCGCCTATCTCCTCTCCGCCGCGCCGATCACGCGGCGCTGGCAGCGGCTGCTGCGCAACATCGGCGAGCATGCGACGACGCGCCGCCACGCCACGATCCGCGCCATGGCCGAGGCGCTGATGGACCAGGCGGCGCTGGAGGCTGCTTCCCCTTGGGCTGCGCGCCATGGCTGGCGCATGGGTGGCCTTGCTCAGCCCGCGAATTCGGCGGTCACGCGCGCGAAGGCCTGATCCAGCCAGGGCAGCAGCGCTGCCACGTCGGATTGCTCCACCGTGGCACCGCACCAGATGCGCAGCCCCGGCGGTGCATCGCGATAACTGGCGGCATCCAGCGCCACGCCCTCGGCCTCCAGCAGGGCGGAAAGCCGGGCCGCGGCCCGCACCTGCTGCCCGGGATCCAGCGCCACGAACCACGGCGCCACGATCCGCAGGCAGACGCTGGTGCAGGAGCGCGTGGCGGGCTCTTCCGCCAGGAAGCGCGCCCAGCCACTCTCAGCGACCCAGCCCGCGATGGTGGCCAGGTTGCCCTCGGCGCGCGCGACCAGCGCGCGGAGGCCGCCGATGCCCTCGGCCCAGCGCAGCCCGTCCAGCGCATCCTCGACGCAGAGCATGGAGGGGGTATTGATCGTGTCGCCCCGGAAGATGCCCTCGATGAGTTTCCCGCCCTTGGTCAAGCGGAACACCTTGGGCAGCGGCCAGGCGGGCTTGTGCGATTCAAGCCGCGCCACCGCGCGCGGCGAGAGGGCCAGCATGCCATGCGCCGCCTCGCCCCCCAGCACCTTCTGCCAGGACCAGGTGACGACATCGAGCTTGTTCCAGGGCAGGTCCATCGCGAAGGCGGCCGAGGTCGCGTCGCAGATGGTCAGCCCCTCGCGCGCATCGCTGATCCAGTCGCCATGGGTGAGCCGCACGCCACTCGTCGTCCCGTTCCAGACGAAGACGCAATCCCGCGCCGGGTCCACCGCCGCGAGGTCGGGCAGGCGCCCGTAATCGGCGCGCAGCAGCCGCACATCGGGCAGCTTCAGTTCGGCCTGGATGTCATGCGCCCATTCGGCCGAAAAGCTCTCCCAGGCCAGTACATCCACGCCGCGCGGGCCGAGCAGGCTCCACATCGCCATCTCCACCGCGCCGGTGTCCGAGGCGGGGACGATGCCCAGGCGATAATCCTCGGGCATGCCAAGAATCGCCTTGGAGCGCGCGATGACCTCGGCCAGGCGCGCCTTGGGTTCGGCCGCGCGGTGGCTGCGGCCGAAGAGCGCGCCTTCCAGCGCGGCCAGCGCGAATCCGGGCCGCTTGGCGCAAGGGCCGGAGGAGAAACGGGGGTTGGCGGGCTTCTGCATGGGCCGCTTCGTCGCATGCGGGGGCGGGCCTGTCATCTCCCCGCCGTCATGGCAGGATGGGGCCATGACCGACCGGCTCGAAACCTTCTGCCACGCGCTGCCCAAGGTGGATCTGCACGTCCATCTGCTGGGCGCGGTGCGGCAGGCCACCTTCGCCGAAATGGCCGCCCGCGCCGGAATGGCGGCGGCCGAAGCCGAGGCGCTCTACGCGCGGGACGCGAGGCCGAAGGGTGTGCTGCACATCCTGCGCGCGCTGGAGAGCCGCATCCTGCGCGACGCGCGCGATCTGCACCGCATCACCTATGAGCACCTGCAGGATGCGGCCGCGCATGGCGTGCGCCATTCCGAGATCTTCTGGAACCCGACCGGCACCGCGCACCTGTTTCCCTACGCCAGGGGCGCCGACGCCATCCTGGCCGGCTTCGCCGATGCGGCCGCCGATTTCGGCGTCTCCGCCCTGCTGATCCCCGCCATTGACCGCGAGGCCACGCCCGAGGCCGCGCACGAAATGGCCGAATGGATGGTGGCGCACCGGCGGGAGGCCATCATCGGCATGGGCATTGACTACCGCGAGACGGATCGCCCGCCGGAGCTGTTCTGGCGCGCCTGGCGCATCGCGAAGCAGGCCGGCTTCAAGCTGACCGCGCATGCCGGCGAGTTCGGCTGCCACCCCCGCAACATCGCGACCGCGATCGACCTCTGCGGCGTGGACCGCATTGACCACGGCTACACCATCCTGGAGGACCCGGCGCTGACCGCGCGCTGCGCCGAGATGGGCCTGCTCTTCACGGTGGTGCCGACCAACTCCTACTACCTGCGCACGCTGAAGAACTGGCCCGATGGGCACCCGCTGGCCCGCATGCCGGAGGCCGGGCTGCTGATCCATCCCAACACCGACGACCCGCCGCTGCACCAGGTCACGCCCACGCGCTGCTGGCGGATGATGGTGGAGGATTTCGGCTTCGGCCTCGCGGATCTGCGCGGCTTCATGGTGAACGGCATCCGCGGCTCCTTCCTGCCCGAGCCTGCCCGCCGCCACCTGGAGGCCGCATTCGCCCAGGAATTCGACGCGCTCGCCGCCGAATGCTGTCCCGATGGAGTTTTCGCATGACCTCGCGCCGCGCCCTGCTGCTCGCGCCCCTCGCCGCCGCGGCACCCATCCCCAAGGCCTCGGCGCAATCCTGGCCCACGCGGACCATCACGCTCGTCGTGCCATTTGCGGCCGGCGGGAATGTGGACACGGTGGCGCGCCTGGCGGCCGCCGAACTCAGCCGCCGCCTCGGCCAGAGCGTGGTGGTGGAGAATGCACCCGGCGCCGGCGGCACCATCGGGACCGAGCGCGTGGCCCGCGCCGCACCCGATGGATACACGCTGCTGGTCGGCGTCGAGAGCCCCTTCACCATCTCGCCCTTCGTGACACCGCAGGCCGTGCGCTACGATCCGCTGCGCGATTTTGCGCCCATCGGCATGCTGGCGTCGCTCCCGCTGACGCTCGTCGGCCGCCCGGACCTGCCAGCGAGTGACCTCGCGGGCGTGCTAGCCTTGGCGCGCGCGCGGCCGGAGGGGCTGACCTTCGCGACCTCCGGCACTGGCACCTCGCTGCACCTTTGGGGCGAGATCATCGCGCGCGGCGCGGGCGTGAAGCTGGAGCACGTGCCCTACCGGATCGCGGCGCAGATCCCCTCCGACCTCATCGCCGGCCGGCTCGACCTCGCGGTGCTGACCATCACGACGACGGCGCCGCTGCTGCGCGAGGGGCGCATCAAGGGCTTCGCCAATTCCTCGCTGGGCGTGATCCAGGGCCTGCCGCCATTGGCCAGCCTGCCGGCCTTCCAGGGGCAGGAGATGCTGGCCTGGCAGGGCTTGTTTGCCCCCGCCCGCACCGATGCCGCCATCCTGCGCCGTCTCGCCACCGAGTTGGACGCGCTGCAGGAAGATGCCGGCTTCCGCCAGCGCCTCGGCCAGATCGGCATGACGCCCTGGCGCAAGACGCCCGAGGAGATGACGGCGCTGCTGCGCTCCGAACTCGCCCGCTACGAGGCGGTGGTGCGCGCCGGAAACATTCGCGCGGAATAGCCGGCCTTGCACAGCGATAGGGCGGCATGCAACCTTCCCTCTCGCGTGGAGTTGCATGAATGCCGCCGGTTCGCCCTTTCCGTGCGTTGACCCTTCTGGCCGCGTTGCTTCTCAACCTCGCTCCCGCACTCGCCGCGCCGCCGCCGCCGCCCGGCCCCGCCGAATGGCAGGCCTATACGCGCCGCTACCTGGCGCCCGAGGGCCGCATCGTGGATACGGCCAATCGCGGCATCTCGCACAGCGAGGGCCAGGGCTATTCCATGCTCTTCGCCGTGTATTTCAACGATCGCGCGCGCTTCGACCAGATGTGGAACTGGACGCGCCGGACCCTGTCCCGGCCTGGCGACAGCCTCACCGCCTGGCGCTTCGACCCCAACACCCGCGCAGGCGTCACCGACATGAACAACGCGACCGATGGCGATATCTTCATCGCCTGGGCGCTGCTCATGGCGGCTGATCGCTGGCAGGTGCCGGCCTATCGCGATGCGGCGCAGCGGATCACGGCCGACATCCTGCGCTGCTGCGTCATCGAATTCCGTGGCCGCACGCTGCTGTTGCCGGGCGTGCAGGGTTTCCAGGACGCGCAGGGCGTCATCATCAACCTCTCCTACTACGCTTTTCCGGCGCTGCGCGGCCTCTCGCGCCTCGTCCCCGATGAGCGCTGGGCGGCGCTCGAACAGGACGGGCTGCAATTGATGGCCGAGGCGAGCTTCGGCCGCTGGCGCCTGCCGCCCGACTGGCTGTTGCTGCCGATGCATGGCGGCCCCGCCGTTCCCGCCAGCCGCTGGCCCAACCGCTTCGCCTGGGATGCGGTGCGCGTGCCGCTGAACCTCGCCTGGCAGCAGCTCGACGCGCAGACGCTGGACGCCGCACGCGGCTTCTGGGATTTCCCCAACCACCCCCAGCGCCCGCCGGCCTGGGTGGACCTCTCCACCGGCACCATCGCGCCCTATCCCGGCCATGCCGGCATCCGCGCCATCCATGCGCTCGTGCGCACCCGCTTCGGCCAGCCGATCGGCGCCCCGCTGGGTGTGGCGGATGCGCCGGATTACTTCGGCGCGGCCCTGGTGCTGCAGACGCGCATGGCGCCGCACATGCCGCTGGAGGCGCCGGCCCTGGTGCCGCCCACGCCCGCCGCACCGCCCTCCCGCACCGAGCGCCTGATGGACGCGGCCCAGGCCGTCTGGTCCCGCTGGCGCGGTCAGGAGGATGACGAGCCGGAACCCGCGCCGATGGTCACGCCGGCCCAGGCCCAATGGTCGCGCAACCTGCAGGCGGAGGAATCGCAGGTGCGCGGCGTCAGCGGCGGCATGCGCGGCCTGGTGCCGCCGCGATGAACAGGCTGTCCCGCCGCGGCCTTCTCGCCGCCGCCACCGCCGCCGCGCCCAGCGCCACCGCGCAGCCCCCCCCCCGGCGAGCGACCTCTTCGTCGTCATCGCCGGCGAGGCGCGGCGGTTGAGCACCAGCGTGCTGCTGGAACTGCACGACCATCCGGACTTCGATCTGCCGATCGGCACATTGCGCGTGGAGGATGTGCCCTGGATCGCGACCGAGCTGCGCGAGGAGGTCGAGGCCGGCCTGCCCGGGGCCGAGGCCGTGCTCACCAACATCGCAGGCCACGCGCTGGGTGCGACGCGTGACCTCTGGCAGGCGCTGCCGGCCGCGCTGATCGCCGCCCATGCGTCGGACCTCACCCCCGCCGGGCAACTCGTGCAGCAGCGGCTCGGCAACACCGGCCTCGTCCTCGGCACGGTGCCGGGCGGGCCCATGCTGCTGCACCGGCGCTCGGTGTTGCCCGTGGCGCCACGGACCGCGCAGGAGCTGATGGACTACGCGCGGCAGAATCCGGGGCGCTTCCAGTACACGCGGCCCGGCCAGTCGCGCTTCGGCCAGGCCTTCGTGGCCGGCATGCCCTACCTCCTCAACGACCCCGACCCGCTGGACCCGAACGCCGGGTGGACCGGCACCTGGCCCTATCTCGCGGAGCTGGGCCGCCACCTCGCCTATTATCCAAGCTCCGGCCAAGCGGCGGCGGAGGAATTCGTCGAGGGCGGGGTGGATCTCGGCGCGACGCTGCTCGGCCCATTCCTGCTCGGCATGGGGCAGGGTCTGCTGCCGCCCGACACGATCTGCACGCCCTTCGATGCGGCGCCGCTGCAGGCGCACAGCCTCATCCTTGCCGTGCCGCGCGGCGTGCGCCCTGGCCGGCTCGCCCTGGTGGAACCGCTCGTCGAATTCCTCGGCCAGCCCGGCATGCAGCGGCGTGTCTTCGGTCGTGGCCTGCTGCCGGGCGCCGGCCCACCGGTGACCGACACCGTGCCGGGCGACGAAGCCTGGACCGCGGCGCTCACACCCGGCCTCGTGAATGCGCTCACCGGGCGCGCCGCCGCGCCGCCGCTCACGGCCGCCGCGCGCGCCTTCATGCTGCGCGCCTGGGACGAGCGCATCGGCTCGCGCTACGGCGAGACGCGCTGAGGCCCTACCACATGAGGCATTGCGGCATGAGCGCCAGCCCGCGCGCGGCAAGCTCGGCCGGCGGCAGCACGTCGCAGGAGGGCCAAAGCCCGGTCTCGAGCCCGGCGGCATAGCCCTCGGGCAGCCTCGCCGCGCGCATCGCGGCCGCCGCGCCCGCATGGTCATAGGTGAGCGGCAGGATCTCGACGGCGAGGCCCCCCGCATCGGGCGTGACCAGGGCGAACCACACACGGGGCGTGCCGTCATTGGCCGGCATCCCGATCGCGCCCGCATTGAGCCAGAGCCCGCCGCCCGTGAGCTTGCGCGCAAAGGGGATGCCGCAATGCCCGGCAATGACTCCCTGGCAGCCCGTCGCGGCCAGCTCCGCCTGCAAGGCCGCCTCCTCCGCCGAGGCGAAGAGGAAGCGGCTGATATCCCCTGCCCCGCCATGCAGCACGGCGAGCCTGCGGCCATCGGGCAGGTCCAGATGCAGGCGGCGCGGCAGCCCCGCCATCCAGGCACGGTGGCGGGGCGTCACCTCGCGCAGCGCATGGGCGTACCAGGCGCGGGAGAGCAGGTCGCACGCCGTGTCCTCGGCGAAGCCGCAGCCACAGTCCTCCGCGCCCGCCGCGAGGTTCTCCTCGCAATTGCCCATCAGCACATGGGCGCCACTGGCGATCATCAGGTCGCAGCAGGCGGCGGCATCGGCGGCGTAGGCCACCACGTCGCCGGTGCAGAGGATGCGCTCCCCGGGGATGCCGCGCCGCGCCGCCTCGGCCAGCAGGGCCCCCGTCGCCTGGCGGTTGGAATAGGGGCCGCCCATCACCAGCAGGGGGGCGTCGAGCGGCAGGGTCGGGATCATGCAAGGCAACCTTCAGGACAGGCTTCGGCGCAGCGCGCCGCTGATGCGGTCCGCCGCCAGGGTGAGCGCGACGATGACGATGAGGATCGCCAGCACGCGGTTGAAATCCAGCAGGTCCACGGCGTTCTTCAATTCCTGCCCAAGGCCGCCCGCGCCCACCAGGCCGAGCACGGTGGAGGCGCGGATATTCGCCTCCCACACATAGAGCAGCCCGCCCAGGTTCTGCGGCAGGGTCTGCGGCACCAGCGCACACAGCGCCACATGCCAGCGCGAGCCACCGACGGCGAGGATCGCCTCCGCCGGCCGCGGGTCGGCCTCCTCCATCGCCTCGGACCAGAGCTTGGCGACGGAGCCGGCCGAATGCAGCGCGACGCCCAGCATGCCCGCGAAAGGGCCGAGGCCGACGGCGGCGACGAAGAGCAGCGCGAAGACGAAGCCATCCACGCCACGCAGCATGTCCAGCACGGTGCGCAGCGGGTGGTAGAGCGCGAAGCTCGGCGTCACCTGCCGCGTGGCGACGAGGGCCAGCGGTGCGGCCATCAGCGCCGCGGCGAGCGTCCCGAGTGTTGCGATGCCCAGCGTCTCCCCCGCGCGGCGGGCGATGTCGCCCGGCTCCGAGAAATCGGGCGGCCAGGCGCCGGCGAGCCAGCCCATGAGGCGCGGCAGCCCAGCAGCAAGTCGCGCGGGGTCAGGCGCCACCACCCAGGCGGAACCCGCCAGCAGCGCGAGGAAGGCAAGCCAACCGAGCTTCAAGAAGTGCGCAGCCGCCCGAGCGAACGCCCCGCCGCCTCGATCAGCGCGTAGGTGGTCGGTGTCGCCGCCACCCAGCCGGTGTAGTTGGGCGGCATCACGCGCGCCGCCTGTCCGGGCGTGATGGCGAGTGCGGCGGCCGCCAGCGCCGATTTCGTCGCGGCATCCAGGTCGTGCCGGACGGCGAGTGCGTCATTGGGCAGGGCCTCGCTCTGCCAGACGATGCGCGCCTGCTCCGGCCGCACCCGGCCCGAGGCGAGCATGGCGTTGAAGTTGCGGTCGAAATCGGTCGCGAGGTCCACCTGGCCGGAGGCCACGGAAATCACGTTCGCCGCATGGCTGGCACCGTCGCGGTATTGGAAGAAGCGGCGCACATCAATGCCCTGCTGCGCGAACCAGTGGTGCGGAATGAGCCAGCCGCTGGTGGAGCCCGCATCGGCGAAGGAGATGGAAAGGCCCCGCGCATCATCGGGGAAGCGGGCGATGGTGAGGCCGGCGCGCGCCAGGATGATCGCGTGATAGGTGGGCCGCCCCTGGTAGAGCACGGTCGCCAGCGCCTCGGCGCGTGCCCGGTCCCGCGCCAGGACATAGCCCCAGGGGCCCATCCAGGCCGCGTCCACCTGGCCCGAGCCGAGGGCGACGGCGATGCCCGCCCAGTCGGTCGTGACGGTGAGTTCGTAGGGCCGGCCCAGCGCGCCGGCCAGATGCGCGAAAAAGGGCTCGAAGGCGCGGCGCGTGTCGCCGGCTGTGGGCTGGAAGGGGCCGACGGCGAAGCGGATCGGCGCGCGGCTCTGGCCACGGGCAGGCGCAGCGGCAAGGGCCGGCAGCAGCAGCGGCGCGGCGAGGAGGGAACGGCGAAGGGTCATGCGGTGGGGTTGGGCTTCGCTCATCGGGAACAAGCCGCGCCGCCCAGCACGCAGAAGGTGGCGCAATGCGGGTGGTTCAGCGCCACGGGCCGCGCCGCCTCGGCCAGCGTGGCGCCGAGCTCGAAGCGTTCGTCATGGGCCAGCAGCGTGCACGCCAGCACCGCCGGCCGCGCCGCCCCCTTGCGCTTCACCACCATGCGGGAGGAGGCGCACATCATGGAATCCGGCGACTTCTTCAGGATGCCCCAGCAGGCCTCGGTGATCTCGGGCACGTCGCGCCCCGCATCCATCTCGGGGAAGAGCATGAGCGCCACGGGGTCATTCGCATCCACCGGAATGCCATGGGCTGCGAACAGCGCCGCATAGCCCGCGCGCATCGCCGCCTCCGCCTCGCTGCCGAAGCCGGCGCGGCCGGCGACATGGAGGGCGAAGCCCTCGCGCGCCAGCCAGGAGAGCCCTTCCATGGTGCGCGCGAAGCTGCCCGCCCCGCGCTCGAGGTCATGGATGGCGGCGTCGTGATGGTCGAGGCTGACGCGCAGGATGAGGTTGCCGGTGCCGTGCCTGTCCCGCAGCGCGAGGAGGGGTGCGGCATAGCGCCGCATGGGCTGCATCGCGTTGGTCAGCACGAGCGCGCGCAACCCGCGGGAGAGCACGTCGTCCAGCATCGGCACGAGGTCAGGGTTCATGAAGGGCTCACCACCGGTGAAGCCCACCTCCTGCACCGGAAAGTCCGCGGCCTCATCCAGGTAGCCGCGCACCTCGGCCGCACTCAGATAGACCAGCGCATCATTGCGCGGGCTGCTCTCGATGTAGCAATTCGCGCAGGTGATGTTGCAGAGCGTCCCGGTGTTGAACCACAGCGTCTCAAGCGCCGCGAGGGCGACACTGGCGCGCCGCTCGCCCTTCAGCGTCCAGTCCGGATCCTGGAACTTGCCGGGCTGGAGCGGTGTTGCGGTGTGGCTGCGAAGGGACAAGGCGGGGCTCTCCGGAATTCAGGACGGCGTGGCATCGTTCAACGCCCAATCATAGGCATCTTCCGCGACGCGGGTGACATTTCGCAGCGCCTCGGCCAAGGGCGGCGCGGCATAGCGGCGCAGATGCGCGAGAATCCCCGCATCATCCCCGCCGAAATCCTCGCGAAACCAACGGTAGATGGAGGAGACGCGCAAACCGCCCCCCTGCAGCAACGCCGCAGCGCGCGTGTGGTTCACGAAGGCGCGCGCGGCGGCGTCCAGATCGGCCTCCAGGCTTGCCGCGCGCCAGGCGCGGGCGGGCAGGTTCGGGCAGCCGATGGAGGCGCAGTTCACCGCGTAATGCACGCGCGGGTCCCGGAAGCTCGGGCGCATCGTGCCGTGCTCGATGTCGTCGAGCGACATGCGGTTGCCCTCGATCGTGACGAGGCGGGTGCGCCAGGGGCCGGCGAATTGCCGGGGGTCGAGGCCCACGCCGGTCGAGCGGATGTCCTTGATGGACCGCACGGGGTAACGCTCCAGCACCACCTTGAGCGTGAGCGCGTTGTAGAGATTGGCCCAGAACGCATAAGCCTCATTGCGCGGCATGGCCGAGGGGCGGCGCGTGGCGGCCTCGGCGATCCAGGAATCCAGCGCCGCCATGTCGGCGGCACTCACCTTCCAGCGGGCATAGGCCACGCGCGTCACGCCATCGGGGCCCGTGCTGGCGTAGCGGCCGAGCAGGGCGTCGAGGCCGGGCTCCGCGGCCTGCGCGGCGCGACCCAGCAGGGCGGGCGCGAGCCCGAGGGCGGCCAGGCTGCGGCGGCGGATCATCGCGCGAACCTCTTTTTCAAGGGAATGGCGGCGAGCGAGAGCGCGGCCAGGCCCAGCAGCGCGCCCAGGATCTGCGGCGTCAGCACCGAGCCGAGGTCGAGCGTGCCGCCGGCATCGAGGATGGAGCCGAGACCCGCGCCGCTCAGGCTGAAGACGAAGGTTCCGGGCATGATGCCGAAGAAGGTGGTGAGCACGTAGAGCGGCAGCTTCACGCCCACGAAAGCCGGCACGAGGTTGACCAGGAAGAAGGGAAACAGCGGCACCAGCCGCAGCACCAGCAGGTAGGAGGCGGCGTTACGGCGAATGCCCTCGGCCAGGCGCTGCGCGGGGGCGCCGAAGCGGTCCAGCGCGTTCTCCCCGAACATGCTGCGCGCGAAGAGGAAGACCAGCGTGGCGCCGATCGTCGCGCCCAGCACGGTCAGCAGCGTGCCCGGCACCGCGCCGAACAGGAATCCGCCGGAGAGCGTCAGGATGATGGCCCCCGGCACGGAAAGGGCGACGGCCGCCGCATAGACCAGCACGAAGCCGCCCGCCGCCAGCAGCGCGTTGCGCGCGACGAAGCCCGCCAGCGCCTCGCGATGCCGCGCCAGCGTGTCGAGCGAGAGCAACTCGCCAAGCCCCGCGGCCCGCAGCGCGATGATGACGCCGACCACCGCCAGCACCAGCCAGAGCCGCTTGTCGCGGAGAATCATGCCCAGCCGGTCCAGCCCTCCGGGGCGCGTCATGGCAGCAATCTCTGGATCCAGCCCACCAGGAAGCGCGTGCGCGCGGAAAACAGGCTGGGCGTGTAGAAGCCGCCCGCCGCGCGCTTGGAGAGCTCCGACAGGGTCGGATAGGGCGCCATCATCTGCGCCACGGCGCCGATCTTCATCTTCGCCTGGATGGCGAGGCCCCAGAGGCCGATCATCTCGCCGCCGCGGGGTGCGAGGATGGTGGCCCCCAGGATGCGCCCGCCGCCGCCCAGGATGATCTTGGCCAGCCCCTCGGTGCTGCGCTCGGCCACCGCACGGTCATTGCCGGCAAGCGGTTGCAGCAGCACCTGCACCGGGTGGTTGGCCCGCCGGGCCTCGGCCTCGGTCATGCCCACATGCGCAAGCTCGGGGTCGCAATAGGTCACCCAGGGCAGGGCCGAATAATCCACCTTGGCCGGCAGGCCGAAGAGGATGTTCCGGATCAGCACGCCCGAATGATACCCCGCGACATGCGTGAATTGCGGCCCGCCCGCGACGTCGCCGGCGGCAAAGACGCGCCGGTTGCTGCTGCGCAGCCGCTGGTCCACCGTGATGCCGCGCTCCGTCACCTCGACGCCCGCCAGCGCGAGGTCGAGCCCGTCGAGATTGGGCTTGCGCCCGGCCGCCACCATCAGGTGCGAGCCCGCGACGACCGTGCCATCCGCCAGCTCGGCCTCGACACCCGCCGCGTCACCGGGGCGGATGCGCGCTACCTGGGCGCCCTCGATCAGCGTGATGCCCTGCCGCACCAGAATCTCGCGCAGCAGCGCCACCGCCTCGGGCTCGTCACGCGGCAGGATGCTGCCGCGTTCGAGGACCGTGACGGCAGCGCCCAGGCCCCGGAAAGCCTGCGCCATCTCGATGCCGATCGGCCCGCCGCCCAGCACCAGCAGGTGGTCCGGCCGCTCGCGCAGCTCGAAGATCGTCTCATTGGTCAGATGCGGCGTATCGGCCAGGCCCGGCACGGGCGGCAGGGCGGGGCCGGAGCCGGTGGCCACCACGAAGCGCCGCGCGCGGATGCGCTGGCCGCCGGCCACCACCTCCCGCGGGCCGGTGAAATGGGCCGGGGCGCGGATCACGGTGCAGCCCAGCCCCTCGAAGCGCTCCACGCTGTCATGCGGGGCGATGGTGGCGATCACGCCCTGCACATGCGCATGCACGCGCGCGTAATCCACCACCGGTGCCGGCAGCTCCACGCCGAAGCGCGCGGCGCCGCGCGCGGCCTCGGCCGCGTGGGAGGCGGCCAGCAGCGCCTTGGAGGGGACGCAGCCGGTGTTCAGGCAATCGCCGCCCATCCGGTGCTTCTCGATCAGCACGACCGAAGCGCCCATCTGCACCGCACCCGCCGCGACCGAAAGCCCGGCCGAGCCCGCGCCGATCACGCAAAGGTCGGTGTGCAGCACATCGCCGCGCAGCCTGGGCCGGCGGGCCGTAGCCCGGGGGGCATGGTCATCGGTCATAGATCACCGGTCATTCGGGGCCTGTCACTGCCATGGGTCGGTTTCGCCGCATCCGCGAAGAAGGTTACGCCGCTGGGGCAGGGCTGGATGCAACGAAATTCACAACCAGCGCGGCGGGGTGATCCGGACCACGGCGCGGCCGCCGAGGTCATCCGTGTCGGCGGAGAGCGCCAGATGCGTCACGGCGGGCGGGGTCTCGCCAAAGGCCGCCGCGTAATCCGCCGCGACATCCACCCCCTCCTCCAGCCAGGTGGCGAGCGGCGCCTCCGCGCCGCGCAGGATGATGAGGGCGCCATCGCGCGGCGCGTAGGGGTTGGGCAGGCGCAGGCCGGGCGGCCCGCCGCCCCAGCAATAGGTGAGGCCACGCCCCGCCATGCCCTCGGGCGTCAGGCCGCGGCGCATGAAGGAGAGCACGCCCGTCGCCGCGAAGAGCACGTGCAGGGCGGCCGAACGGTCATCGGCGCCGCGCGCGCTGGCATCGCTCGGCGCGGCCGCGCTCTCCACGCGCCAGCGCCAGCCGAGGCGCCCGGGCTGGCCGGGAAAGGGCCGCAGCAGGAAGCCCACGGAATCCTGCGCGGTGATGCGCACGACCCCCGCCTCCTCCAGCGCGAATTGCGCGACGGCGCGGCCACGCACCGGCTGCAGGCGCCATCCCGCCTCGGCCAGGCCGGGGTCCAGCGCCTGGGCCCGGGCAGCGAGCGGAAGCGCCAGTGGCAGGCTGAGCGCGACGCGCCGCCCGATCACAGGGCGGCGCGCTGCATCAGCAAAGGCCCGGTCAGCGCGCCGATGCAGGTCACCACCAGCACCGCGATGCCGTGCCAGACCAGCACCATCACTGCCGCGTTCAGCTCATGCACCAGCGTCAGGCCGAGGCTCGCGAAGGCCGCCGCCGAAAGCCCGCCGAGGGCGGCCACCGGCACCGGCCGCAGCAGCACGGCGTGCCGCGTGAGATAGACGATGGCGGCCGTCATCGGCACGCCAAGGCCGATGATGAAGGCGAGGCAGGGGACACTGATGCTGAGGTTCAGCGCCTCGGGCCCCAGCCGCGCGATGTCCTCGAGGCAGCCCCAGCCCATGGTCACCAGCCAGCCCACCACCGCCGGCACCGGCAGCAGCGCCCAGCGCTGGTCGCGGTCGGGCAGGGCGAGCTGGAAGGCGGCATAGCCCGCCGTCAGCGCCACCAGCGCCGCCGACATGAGGTGGTAGAGGTCGAACCCGTCCAGCAGCCAGGCCGCGAAATCCGCGCGCAGGCCGGACATCAGCAGCGCCGCGCCGATCACGCCAGCGCAGAACAGGCACCACAGGCCCAGCATGGCGAGCGGCGAGGGCAGCCGGCGCACCGGCCGCAAGCCCTGGCTCAACTGGGTGATGAGGTCTTCGGTCCGCATGGTCATGGCTCCTTGCCGAGTGTGCGGCGCAGGCTCTGGATGGCGCGATGGGTGGCGACCTTGAGCGCGCCCATGGACATGCCCGAACGCGCGCTCGCCTCCGCCAGCGAGAGCGCCTCGATCTTGGTCAGTTGCAGGGCGGTCCGCTGGGAGGCGGGCAACTCACCCACCGCGGCGCGCAGGTCCGCGGCTTCCAGGCGGCTATGCGCATCGCCCTCCGCCCCCACATGGTCCGCCGCCTCCAGCACCGTGTGCCGCGCGAGCCCGCGTGCGACCCCCCGGCCACGATCCAGCGCCCGGCGCTCGGCGATCGCCGCGATCCAGGGGCGGAAGGGGCGCGCCGGGTCATAGGTGGCGCGCACCCGGTGCAGGGTCAGCAGCGTGTCCTGCACCGCATCCTCCGCCTCGGCCGCGTTGCTCAGGCGGCGGCGGCAGATGGCGCGCAGCAGCGGGAGGCATTCGCGCAGGAGCGTGTCATAGGCGCGGGCATCGCCGGCCTGTGCGCGCCCCATCAATTCGGACCATCGCTGATCGCGGGCCGTCGCCTCCGCCCCGCGCGCATCACGCGCGGGAAGGTCTTCGGTCCCGCTCATGGCGGCGAGACACCCCAGGGCAAGGTCGGACGTGACACGCGCATCCTCTTCCGCGCCCGCCCGGCCCCATGCCGGGCCCGAAAGCGCCTGCAGCCCGGCTGGGTTTCCCCTGGGGCCTGCCCCCGATACGTGCCCTGTGACATCGAGGTTACGCCCGCCCGCCAAAGTTCTCCGCCCGCAGGCGAAAAAGGCGGTGGCGGCGCATCGGGTGCCCCTCCGGCAGGTTCGGATGGGCGAATTCGCCATCGGCCGCCATGCCGAGCTTTTCCATCAGCCGCCAGGAGGGGGCATTGGCCGGGATGGTGAAGGCCACGATCTCGTCCAGGCGCAGAACCCCGAAGCCATGCGCCAGCGCCGCCCGCGCCGCCTCTTCGGCATAGCCCTGGCGCTGATGCGCGGCCGCGATCCGCCAGCCGATCTCCACGGCCGGGGTGAAGCGCGCCGGCCAGGGGATGTTCAGCAGGCCGACCAGCCCGACCAGCCCCGGCGCGCCCCGCCGCTCCACCGCCCAGACGCCGAAGCCGTGCTCCGTGAAATGGCGCGCGATGCGCTGGCGAAAGGCCTCGCTCTCCGCGAAGTCCAGCGGCTTCGGGAAATGCCGCATCACCGCCGCATCCCCATTGATGGCGGCGAGTTCATCTGCATCGGCCCCGGTCGGCGGCCGCAACAGCAAACGCCCGGTGTGCAGGATGGCGGACATGCGCGCGAACCTATCCGCTGCGCCCGGCTTGCGCCATGCGGTATGATGGAGCTGCAGCCTCGGCTACACCGGGGGCGTCTCATACGAGGAGAATGCGATGAGCTGGCCGATCCAGACGGGCCTGCATGCGCTCGGCGACGTGACGACCCTCTCGGGCGAGGTGATCCGCGGCGCCAGGCTGAGCTGGAAGACGCATGGCACGCTCTCGCCCCGGCGAGACAACGTCATCCTCTACCCCACCAGCTATGCGGCGCAGCACCAGGAGCTGGAATGGCTGATCGGGCCGGAGGGCATCCTGGACCCGACGCGCTGGTTCATCATCCAGCCCGACATGTTCGGCAATGGCCTTTCCTCCAGCCCATCGAATGACCCGGACTACCCCGCACTCGTCACCTCCTGGGACAATATGCGGGCACAGCGGCGCCTGTTGGCCGAGCAATTCGGCGTGGAGCGGCTGGCTTGCGTCTATGGCTGGTCCATGGGCGCGCAGCAGGCCTATCACTGGGCCGCGATCTTCCCCGAGGCGGTGGAGCGAATCATCGCCATCTGCGGCAGCGCGCGCACGGCCGTCCACAACCAGGTGTTCCTGCGCAGCCTGATGGCGGTGCTGGAAGCGGCACCCGAGCATGTCGGCGGCGGGCGCTTCACCGCGCCGCCGCGCGCGGCCCTGCGCGCCTTTGGCCGCATCTATGCGAGTTGGGCGCTCAGCCAGGATTTCTACCGCGCCGGCCGCCACCTGGCGAGCGAGCCGAGCCTGGAGGCCTTCCTGGTGAACCAGTGGGAGGCCCGCTGGGGGGCGCGCGACGCTGGCAATCTCTACGCCCAGGCGCGCTGCTGGGATGCGGGCGACATCAGCGCCAACCCCCTGCATGGCGGCGATCTCGCCCTCGCCTTGGACGCCATCCAGGCGCGTGTGCTGCTCATGCCCGGCGAGACCGATCTCTATTTCCGCGTGGCCGACAATGCCGCCGAACTGCCGCATCTGCGCCACGGCGAAATGCGCGTGATCCCCAGCATCAACGGCCACCGCGCCGGCAACCCGCAGGGCATGGCGGAAGACACCGCATTCCTGAAGGCGGCCACGCGCGGCTGGCTGGAAGCCTGAACGCTTCCGGTCTAGCCTCCGCCCCAGGAAGGAAACGCCCGATGACCCAAATGAGCCTGGACGCGATGGCCGCGAGCATCCCCGATGGGGCGATGATCGCGCTGCCGCCCGACAACTCGCTGCCCTCCGTCGCACTCGCCAAGGCGCTGATCCGCCGCGGCGCCAAGCGGCTGCGCCTGGTGGGCGTGCCCATCTCCGGCTTCGCGACCGACATCCTGATCGGCGCGGGCTGCGTCGAGGAGGTGCAGACCTCCGCCGTGACACTGGGCGAGGCCGGCTTCGCGCCACGCTTCTCGGCGGCGCTGAAGTCCGGCCAGTTGCGCATCCTGGACGCCACCTGCCCCGCCATCCACACCATGCTCCAGGCGACCGAGAAGGGCGTGCCCTTCATGCCCCTGCGCGGGCTGATCGGCAGCGACATCCTGGCGAACCGCCCGGACTGGAAGGTGGTGGAAAGCCCGTTCGGCACCGGCGAAAAGATCACCCTCCTGCCCGCCCTCAACCCCGATGTCGCGGTGTTCCACGCCGTGATGGCGGACAGCGCCGGCAATGTCTGGGTCGGCCGCCGCCGCGAATGCGCGACGATCGCCCATGCCAGCAAGCGGGCCCTCGTCACCGTCGAGCGCGTGGTGGAGGGCAATTTCCTGGAGGATGAGCGCCTTTGCCCCGGCGCCATCAACGCCACCTATATCTCGGGCTACGCGGTCGCCGAGCGCGGCGCGCAGCCCGCCGCGCTGCTCGACGAATACGGCTTCGACACGCAATACGTCATGGAGTATGCCCGCGCCGCCAAGACCGATGCCGGCTTCGCGACCTGGTGCGCGGAACATGTCTTCGGCCATCAGGCGGTGGCCGCGGAATGAGCTACCGTTCCGAAGAACTCCTCGCCGTCTGCATCGCCCGGCTGATCCGCGCGGTGCCGACCGCGCATATCGCCGTCGGCGCCGCCTCGCCCATTCCGGCGGCCGCCTGCTGGCTCTGCGTGAAGCAGGGCACGCCGCTGCGCCTCTCGCTGCTGCACAAGCGCACCGGCAACCCCTTCACCGATGGCTCGCGCGAGCTGTTCGACCTGACGGGCCAGGGACGCGTGGACCTGTTCTTCCTGGGCGGCGGCGAGATTGACGGCCATGCGAACCTGAACCTCATCGGCACGGGTGGCTGGCCGGGCATGGAGGTGCGCTTTCCCGGCAGCTTCGGCTCGGCCTTCATGTATTTCATGGCCGGCCGCACCATCCTGTTCCGCGAGGAGCATTCCCCCCGCGTCCTGGTGGACCGCGTGGCGCATATCTCGGCCCCCGGCGTGTCCGAGCCCGGCGTCTATCGCCGCGGCCATGCGCAGGCGCTGGTGACCGGGCGCTGCGTCTTCCACTTCCACCCGGAAAAGGGCCGCTTCTCCCTAGCCTCCATCCATGCGGGCGAGACGCTGGAGAGCATCCGCGCCATGACCGGCTTCGACTTCGACGTGGCCGATGACTTGGGCGAAACGCCGGCGCCGAGCGAGGAAGAGCTCACGCTGCTGCGCGGGCCGGTCTGCGACGAGATGCTGGAGACCTATCCGGATTTCTGCGCCCGCGTCTTCGGCCGCAAGCGCGCGGCCTGAGGCCGTGGATTACGAGACCCTCGCCCGCACGCGCCGCAGCGTGCGGGGCTACAAGCCCGACCCGGTGCCCCGCATCGTCATCGAGGAGATCATCGAGGTCGCGAAGCGCGCCCCCTCCTCGATGAACACGCAGCCCTGGCACGTCCATGCGCTGACCGGCGCGCCGCTGGAGCGCGTGCGGCAGCGGAACATGCAGGTGATGGCCTCCGGCGCGAAGGCCAATCGCGACATTGTGAGCCATGGTGAGTATGAGGGCGTGCATCGCGCCCGCCAGGTCGCCATCGCGGTCAAGCTCTTCGGCGCCATGGGCATCGCGCGTGACGACAAGCCGATGCGGCAGGATTGGGTGATGCGCGGCTTCCGGCAATTCGACGCGCCGGTCTCGCTCGTGCTGACCTATGACCGCGTGCTGGACCCGGGTGCCGTCGTGCATTTCGACCTGGGCGCGCTGAGCTATGGCATCTGCCTCGCGGCCTGGGATCGTGGCCTCGGCACCGTGGTGAACGGCCAGGGCATCATGCGCTCGGAGATCGTGCGCGAGGAGGCCGGCATCCCCGACGACCAGGTGATCATGACCTGCATCGCGCTGGGTTACCCGCAGGATGAGTTCCCCGCGAACGGCGTCACCGCCGACCGCGAGCCCAACGAAAAATTCCTGCGCTTCGTCGGTTTCGAGGGTTAATCGTTCAGCGCCGGGTCCAGGATGAGGCGCTCGGCCGGGGGCAGACGCGGGTCGTGGGTGCAGAGCACCGTCAACTCGGCCGATGCGCGGCGGGCCAGGTCGCGCACCGCATCGGCGCTGGCGCGGCGCTGGGCGGCATCCACCTGCATCGCCGCCTCATAGGCCAGGGCCATGGGCTGGGCCATGCCGGGCGCGGCGAGTTCGCGCATGTCGAAGATCGCATCCCCCGCATGCAGCACGTAGCCATCCTCGGCCTCGATCAGAACGCCCGCATGGCCCGGCGAGTGGCCGGGCAGCGGGAGGAAGCGCAGGCCGGCGGGCAGGCCTGCGAGGCTGGGCCGGCCGTGGAAATCCTCCCCCGCCACCTCATGCTCGACGAAGCGCGCCGGGAACTGCGCGGGGCGCCAGCGCAGCCGTGCCCTCCAGCCGAGGCGCGTGCGGGCCGCCCGCGCCTCCATGCGCGTCACATGCACCTGCGCGCCCGGAAAATCCGCGAGGCCGCCGGCATGGTCGAAGTCGAGATGGGTCATCACGATGTGGCGCACATCGGCGGGCGCGAAGCCCAGCGCGCGCAGCCGGGAGACCGCGGTGCCCTCGGGCCGCACCTCCGGCCGGTCCAGCACCCGCATGAGGCCCGCGATCCGCTCGCCCTCACGCAGATCCGCGGGCGAGAGGCCGGTATCCACGAGGATCGGCCCTTCCCTCGGATGCTCCACCACAAGGCAGCGGCAGGCGAGGCGCGCGGGGCCGAGCCCGGCACTTTCCCGGTCCCAGAGGCGGCCACCCAGGGGCCGCATCCAACCGCAGTTGATGGCGTGGATTCGCATGGCCCCCCAACGGCAGGCGCCCCTGGCGGTTGCGCCGCGCGGGGCCGCGCCGTAATCCATGGAGAGGGCCGATGAGGAGACGCAGAACATGACCGACGCCATCCCCCAACACAGTGGGCCCCAGCACAGTGGGCCGCAGCACAGCGGGCCTGCATCAGAAGGTCGTGGCGTCGCCACCGGCCCCGGCGCCCTCTCGGGCCTGCGCGTCGTGGACCTCACGCGCGTCCTGGGCGGCCCCTACTGCACCATGATCCTGAGCGACCACGGCGCCGAGGTCATCAAGCTCGAACCGCCGCAGGGCGATGAGGTGCGCGACTGGGGCCCTCCCTTCAACGCGGATGGCGATGCCAGCTACTTCATCGGCGTGAACCGCAACAAGCGCAGCGTGGGCCTCGATCTCAGCAAGCCCGAGGGGCGGGAGGTGCTGCTCCGCCTGCTCGAAGGGGCGGACATCCTCGTCGAGAACTTCAAGCCGGGCAGCATGGAGAAATGGGGCCTGGGCTTCGAGGAGGTGCTCTCCAAGCGCTTCCCGCGCCTGATCCATTGCCGTGTCTCGGGCTTCGGCGGGACGGGGCCGCTCGGTGGCTTCCCGGGCTATGACGCGATCCTGCAGGCCATGGTGGGCCTCATGTCCATCAATGGCACGGAGAATTCCGGGCCCACGCGCCTGGGCACCCCCATCGTGGACATCGCGACCGGGCTGTTCAGCGCCATCGCCATCCTGATGGCGGTCGTCGAGCGGGAGAAATCGGGCCGTGGCCAGTATTGCGACATGACGCTGCATGATTGCGGCATGGCGCTGCTGCACCCGCATGCCGCCAATTTCTTCCTCAACGGCAAGCGGCCCGTCGCCACCGGCAACCCGCACCCGAACCTGGCCCCCTACGCCAAGTTCACGACCAAGACCTGCGAGATTTTCGTGGGCTGCGGCAATGACCCGACCTTCCGGAAGTTCTGCGCCTTCCTGGGCCTGGACGGCCTCGGCACCGATCCGCGCTTCGCCACCAACGGCCAGCGCGTGATCAACAAGGCGGCCCTGACCGAGATCCTGGATGCGCGCTTCGCCGGCGAGGATGGGCACGACCTCTGCCAGCGCATGCTGGCGGCGGGCCTGCCGGCCGGCCCCGTGCTCGGCGTGGACGAGGCGATGGCCGCCGCCCACACCGCGCATCGCCAGATGGTGACCGAGAAGGACGGCTTCGTCGGCCTCGGCACGCCCATCAAGCTCTCCCGCACGCCGGGTGGCACGCCCGCCGCACCGCCGCGCTTCGGGCAGCACACGCAGGAGGTGCTGGCGCGGCTCGGCTTCTCGGCGGACGAGATCGCGAAGCTGCATGAGGCGGGCGTGCTGGTGGAGAAGCGGCGCAAGTGATGCTCGCGGAAATCCGCGAGGCGGATGCGCCGCCCGAGGTCGCGGCCATCTACGGACACCTCCGCCAGGCCTATGGCCTGCCCATGGTCAACCTGATCTGGCGGCATTTCGCGACCCTCCCGGGGGTGCTGCCCTGGGCCTGGGCGAGCATCGCGCCCGCCACGCCCCTGCTGCCGGAAGCGGCAGCGCGGGTGATGGCGGCCCTCGAACCGCTGCCGCGCCTCGCCATGGGGGCGGATGCGGCGGGGATCGCCGCCCTCTACAACCGCGGCAATCTCAGCAACCTCATCCTGCTGACGGCGCTGCTGCGCGGCCCCAACGGCGCGGCCCCGCAACCTGCCGCCTCCGGGCCACCGCCCGCGATGCTGCCCACCCCGCCCCCCCTGCCCCGGCTTGACGCCCTCTCGCCCGAAGCGCGGCGCGGCGTGCTGGCCCTGGCCGGGCTGCACGGCCATGCGCCCGGGATCGTGCCGACGCTCTATTTGCACTTGGCCCATTGGCCGGCCCTTCTCACGCCCCTTTACATGTCGCTCTCGCCGCTTTTTGGCATGGGGCGCATCGCTGTGCTGCGGCAGGCGGCCCTGGCCGCGGCCAGCCGGGAGGCGGATGCGCTGCGGCCCCATCTGGCCGCGCCGCCACCGCCCCCGCCCGAGGCGCTGGCCCAGGCCCGCGCGGTGCTGGCGCCCTTCACCGGCGAGGTCATCCCGGACATGGTGCCCATCGGCCTCATGCTGGGCCGGTAGGGCATGGAGCCATGACCCGGTGAGGCGCCTGCTGCCCATTCTCCTCGTGGCCTTCCTCGGCTCCGGCGAGGCCATGGCGCAGGGCAGCCGCAATTGCGTGAGTGCCACGGCGCTGCAGCTCCAGCCCATCGTGGTCGTGCCTGAGCCGGTGGGTGGCTTCAGCTACTGGGTGCAGGTGACCAATGCCGGCGGGGCCGCGCGCAGCTTTTCCTACCATTTCCCGCTGCCGCTGCTGACGCCGCCCTCGGGCGCGGTCTATGCCTTCCAGATCCGGCCGCGGCAGAGCATCCGGATCGAGCTCGGCAGCACGCGCGAACGCGCCTCAGAGGCCGCCTTGCGCCAGGCGCTGCGGATCACCTGCCACAATTGAGCCAGGCACGGGCGAATTCCTCCTGCGCGGGGGTTTCCACCGCGCGGGGGTCGTGCTGCGCCCGGACCCAGGCCACCGGGTCGCCCTCAATGCCCGCCTCGGCCGCGAGGCAGGCCAGCACCGTCCCGGTCCGCCCGAGGCCGGCGCGGCAGCCCACATAGAACAGCCGCCCGGGCTCGGCCGCCATGGCGGCGCGCAGCGCGTCGAGCGTGGCCGCCAAAGCGGCGGGGTCGGGCAGGCCATAATCCACGATGTCGAGCGTGAGGCTGGCCGCGTCCCGGTTGGGGGCATGCGGGTCCAGGCAGAGGCCGAAGGCATGCTCCGGAAGCTCCCGGAAGGGGCCCGCCGCGACCTCGACGCCCAGGATCTTCACGGCGCGCGCACGGGCTCGGCGGCGGGGCCCTCGGCCGCGTCGCGCATCGCCTCCGCCTCGCGCTTCAGCCGCGCATAGGACCGGGCGGAGAAATACAGCATGCCGAAATAGAGCAGCCCGCCCAGCGAGAGCGCCGCCCAGGGCTCGGTCACCAGGAAGGCGACGTAGCCGCCGGTGCCCAGCAGCAGCGGCAGCACCATGTTGGACGGCACCTTGAAGTTCTTGAAGGACCAGGAGGGCAGCGTGCTCACCATCAGCCCGCCCACCAGGAAGAGCATGACCGCGCTGAAGATCGGGTGGCGCACCGCCTCGGCCATGCCCGCCCAGCCCCATTCCGCGAAGCCGAGCGAGGCGAAGAGCGGCAGGAGTGCCAGGCCCGCGCCGGCCGGCGCCGGGACGCCCGTGAAGAAGTTGTAGGCATAGGCCGGCTTCACGATCGGGATGGCGCCGGGCTCGGCGATGCTGGCCGCGTTGAAGCGGGCGAGGCGCAGCGCGCTGCACACGGCGAACATCATGCCGGGGATGAAGCCGATCGGCCCCGCATTCTCCAGCGTCCAGAGATAGAGGATCAGCCCCGGCGCCACGCCGAAGCAAAGGAAATCGCTCAGGCTGTCGAATTCGGCGCCGAAGCGGGAGGTGCCCTTGAGCAACCGCGCAATGCGCCCGTCCAGCCCGTCAATCACGCCGGCCGCGACAATGAAGGCCGCCGCCTGGGCGAAGCGGCCCTCGAGCCCGAAGCGAATCGCGACCAGGCCGGCGCAGAGGCCCATCATGGTGAGGAGGTTGGGGATCAGGCGGTTGAAGGAGGGCCCGCGATAGCGCGGCCGGGCCCGCGTCTGGAAGCGGCCCAGGCGCGTCCGGAGCCCCGCCCGCGTCACGCCAGCTCCGCCAGGATGCTCTCGCCGCCGATCATGGTCTGGCCGACGAGCACGAGCGGCTTCACGCCGATCGGCAGATAGACATCCGTGCGGCTGCCGAAGCGGATGATGCCGAAGCGCTCGCCCGCCATCAGGCGGTCGCCCTCATGCGCGGTGCAGACGATGCGCCGCGCGACCAGGCCCGCGATCTGCACGCAGGCGAGGTCCCGGCCATCGGGCAGGTCGAAGCGCAGCGCATTGCGTTCATTCTCCTCGGAGGCCTTCTCCAGGCTCGCATCCATGAACTTGCCATGGCGGTAGGAGATGCGGGAAATCCGGCCCTGCGCCGGGCTGCGGTTCACATGCACGTCCAGCACCGAGAGGAAGATGGCGACGCGCCAGCGGGGGGCATCGCCCATCTCCAGCTCGGCCGGCGGGATGGCAGGGCCGACCAGCACCACCTTGCCATCGGCCGGGGCGAGGACGAGGTCATGCCGCGCCGGCGGCACGCGCTTGGGGTCGCGGAAGAAGTAAAGGCAGAAGGCGGTGAAGGCCGCCCCCAGCCAGAACAGCCAGGAACCGAGCACAAGCCCGCCCAGCAGCGCGACGCCGGCGCCCGCATAGATGAAGGGACGCCCGGCCGGGTGCGGCGGGGCGAGGACGAGGGAGAGGCTGTTCGCGAGAGACATCGGGCGGTTTATCCTCCCTTCACTCTTTCGCGGCAAGTTGGGAGTCGCATGAACACGACGCCCTCCCCCGCCGCCGCCGCGCTCACGCTGGGTCCCTTCGCCGTCTCGGCGGATGGGACGCTGTCGCCCCGCGCCCCCGGGCTCAGCCCCGCCATCCGCTTCGCCTGGCGCGGCCGCGCCTGCGAGGCGCTGATGCAGGAAGGGGCGCTGCGCCTGCGCGCCATCGCCGGGCGCATCCCCTCCACGGCCGAGCCGGGGGCGGACCGCCACTTCACCGCGCGCGCCGTCGCCGCCCTGCCGGCGGAAATGCCCGCGGGCTGGCTGCTGCGCCTGACGGCCGACCACCGCGTGGCGCTGGAGCACCGAGCGCCCCAAGGCAGCACCGCCGTCACCCTGCTGACCGAGATGGTGCGCTTCGCCCTCGCCCTCGACCCCCATCTGGACCGGCTGGAGGGGGTGGGCGCCCGCCCCGCCTGATGATCAGTGCGCCCATGCTCCAAGTGCTCAGGCCAGCAGGCGCCACACCTGCTCCGCCGTCAGCGGCATGCTGACACGGTCCGCCGCCGCCGCGCGACCGTTGCGGGCGAGGGCATCGGCCACCGCATTCATCACGGCGGGCGTCGCCCCGATGGTGCCAAGCTCGCCCACACCCTTCACGCCGAGTGGGTTGGTCAGGCAGGGGATCGTGGTGTCCAGGCAGGTCGCGTAGTCGGCCACCATGTCGGCCCGCGGCAGGCAGTAATCCATGAAGCTCGCGGTCAGCGGCTGGCCGGTCTCGGCGTCGTAGATCACATGCTCGCACATGGCCTGGCCGATGCCCTGCAGCGCGCCGCCGACCACCTGCCCTTCCACGATCATCGGGTTCACGACCCGGCCCGCATCATTCACCGAGGCATAGGCGGCGATCACCACCTCGCCCGTCTCGGGGATCAGCTCCACCTCGCAGACATGGCAGCCATTGGGCCAGGTGGGGCCGGAGACGCTGCTGGTGTGGTCAATGAAGATGCGCCCTTCCGGCTGGCGCGCGGCGAGCTCGAACAGGCCGATGGCGCGGTCGGTGCCGGCGACCGTGAAGGCGCCGGCGCGATATTCGATATCGGCCGCCGAAGTCTCCAGCGCCTCGGCCGCCATGTCCCGCGCCTCATCCACCGTCTTGTCGGCGGCGAGCTTCACGGCCGAGCCCGCCGTAAAGAGCGAGCGCGAACCGGCCGAGCCGAAGCCGCTGCCGCGATCGCTGTCGCCGAAGACCACCTGGATGCGCTCCAGCTCCACGCCGAAGACATCCACCGCGAGCTGCGCGTAGCTGGTGGCGATGCCCTGCCCCATGCCCTGGGTGGTGGCATAAATCTCGATGCCGCCATCGCCCTTCACGGCGATGGTCACGCGCTCCTCGAAGACATTGCCGCCGGTCCATTCCAGGAAGGTGGCGATGCCGCGGCCGCGCAGGCGGCCCTTGGCGGCCGAGGCGGCGGCGCGGGCGGCAAAGCCGTTCCAGTCGGACAGCGCCAGGCCCTGGTCCAGGATCCGCTCGAAGGCGCCGGAATCATAGGTCATCGCCATGGCGTTCTTGTAGGGCATCTGCGTGGGCGCGATCATGTTGCGCCGGCGCAGTTCGGCTGGGTCCAGCGCCATCTTGCGGGCCGCCGTGTCGAACAGGCGCTCCAGCAGGTAGATCGCCTCCGGGCGGCCCGCGCCGCGATAGGGGCCGGTGGGCGCCGTATTGGTCAGCAGCGCCTGGAAGGTGAAGTCCACCAGCGTGATGTCGTAGATGCTGGTCGAGACCCAGGGCCCCACCAGCAGCTGGATCGCCACACTCGCATTGCGGGGATAGGCGCCCATGTCGGCGTGCGTCCGGACGCGCAGCGCCAGCACCTTGCCCTGCGCATCCAGCGCCATCTCGGCCCGGCTTTCGGTCGCGCGGCCATGCAGGGCGGAGAGGAAATCCTCCATGCGCGTCGAGGCCCATTTCACCGGGCGGCCCAGCATGCGCGCCGCATAGGCGACGACGCCCTCCTCCGGGTTCAGGCCGGTCTTCATGCCGAAGCCGCCACCGACATCGCCCACCAGGACGCGCAGCTTGTCGGTGGGGATGTCGAGCAATTCCTTGCAGATCGCGTCCCGCACGCCGGACGGCATCTGCGACGAGAGGCGCAGCGTGATGCGGCCCGTGCCGCCGTCATACTCGCCCAGCGCCACGCGCGGCTCCATCGAGACGGGAGCGAGGCGCTGGTTCTCGATGTCGAGGCCGACCACATGCGCGGCCTTGGCAAAGGCCGCTTCGGCGGCGGCGGCGTCGCCATAGCGGCTCTCGGCGACGAGGTTGCCGGGGGCACCCTCCCAGACCAGCGGCGCGCCGGGCGCGGCGGCGCGGCCCGGGCCGATCACGGGAGGCAGTTCGGCGTATTCGACCTCGATCGCCTCGGCGGCGTCGCGCGCCTGGCCCAGGGTCTCGGCGATGATGGCGGCGAGGGGCTCGCCCACGAAGCGGACCTCATCCACCGCCAGGCAATGGCGCGGCGGCGCGGTGAGGGCGGAGCCATCGGGCCGCTTGAACGGGAGCGCGACGAACATCGGCTTCACGCCGGCGGCCACCAGATCCGCCCCGGTCAGGATGGCGACCACACCCGGCATGGCGCTGGCCGCCGTGGTGTCCACCGACACCAGCTTCGCATGGGGGTGCGGCGAGCGCAGGAAGACCATTTGCGTAAGGCCGGCCGGCGCGAAATCATCGGTGAACTGCCCCTCGCCCGCCAGCAGCGCGCGGTCCTCGATGCGGCGCACCGCCTGGCCGCTGCCGAAGCGGCCGATCTGCGGGGGGTTTCCATCGGGCATGGTCAGGCTCCTGGCTTGCGGGAGCGCGAGCCTAGCAGGGGCGGCGCCTGGCTGACGAGGGTTCAGCCGAGCCGCGCGAGCCCCCAGGCGGTCGCGACCGGCAAGGCCGCCAGCCCCACCACGAGGAGGCCGGCCCGCCAGCCCTTCAGCCGCCCGGTGAGGCGCGCGCCCAGCAGGAGAGGTGCGAGGGGGGCCAGCGCCGCCGCCCAATCCGCCGCCGCCCCGCGCGCCAGCAACGGCCCCGCAACGAGCGCCGCCAGAAGCATGGCGAAGGACAGCCGCGCCGGATCCGGCATGGCGCCACCGCCCGCCACCTGCTGCCCGAAGCCCGCCGAGAGGAGGATCAGCCCGAGCATCACCCAGGGGCCGGGGATGCCGGAGGCGAGCAGCCCAGCCAGCAGGGCCACAGCCGCCAGGACGCCGCGCCAGGGCGGTGCCGATTCGAGTTGCACCAGCGGCACCAGCAGCAGCAGCGCCAGCCCGGCGGGGGCCGCCCGCAGCAGATCGGCCTCGGTCAGCGGGCCGCCGGCCATCCACCATCCGGTGAAGCCCGCGGCCAGCAGGCCGAGCAGCAGCGCCAGCCAGCCGCGCCGCCCCCAGGCCAGGGGCAGCGCCAGCACGGCCGCGGCCAGCGCCAGCACCGGCAGCCGCTCGGCCAATTGGCGGGGTGAGGCCAGCGTTACCCCCAACAGCAGAGCCACGCCGAGCAGCGCCGCCAGCGGCAGGCCGAGCCCCGCCGTTAAGGGCCGACCGCGCCAGCGGCAAAGGCCGGCCCAGCCCAGCGCCAGCGCCAGGGCGGCCAAAGGGGCTGCGGCCTCAGTCATCGAATCCGGAAGCATGCCGTAACTTGCCTCACTCCCCCCGCCGGAAGCTATGCTGCATCGCGAAGCGAGAAGGGTTTGACATGAGCGAAATGCGCGTGAAGGTCTGGGATGGCTGGGTGCGGCTGGTGCATTGGTCCATCGTCATCCTGATCCCGACCTCCTACCTCACCGCGCGCTCGCACAAGATGGATCTGCACATGCTCAGCGGCTACACGCTGCTGACGCTGGTGATCTTCCGCATCCTCTGGGGCCTGGTGGGTTCCGAGCCCGCGCGGTTCATGACCTTCCTGCGCTCGCCCTTCGCCGCCCTCGCGCATCTCGGCCACATGAAGCGCGATCCGGGGCCGGACCGCGAACTGACGCACAACCCGGCCGGCGGCTGGATGGTGGTGGTGATCCTGAGCCTGCTGCTGACCCAGGCGGTGACGGGCCTCTTCGTCGACGACCAGATCTTCACCCGTGGCCCGCTGGCGAGCCAGGTGAGCGGCGCCACCAGCGACTGGGCGGGCTTCATCCATATCCGGCTCATCAACGTGATCGGCATCGTCATCGTCCTGCACATCGCGGCGGTCGTCTGGTACCGGGTCAGCCTGGGGCATGACCTCGTCCAGGCCATGATGCGCGGCAGCAAGCCCATGCCGGAGGGCACCCGCCCGCCGAAGATGGGCCACCCCGCCCTCGCCCTGGTCCTGCTCGGCGCCAGTGCGGGCTTCGTGAACTGGATCTCCCGCTTCGGGTGACATGCCCGCCCTGGGCTGGCCCCGGTCTTGCTCTGCGCCCTGCAGGCAACAACCGGGATACGCCCTGAATGTCATCCAACTCCTTCTCGCGCCGTGATCTTCTCGCCCTGACGGGTGCCGCAACAGCAGGCACCTTGCCCTTCTCCTGGGCGGACATGGAGGCCGCCGCCCAAACCGTGGGCGGCGAGCGTGTGCTCCGCTACGGCATCTCCATGGCCGACATCCCCCAGACCACCGGCCAGCCCGACCGCGGCGCCGGCGCCTACCAGTTCACCGGGCACACCCTCTATGACCCGCTCGTGGCGTGGGAGATGGACGTCGCCGACCGGCCCGGGAAGCTCATGCCCGGCCTCGCCACCTCCTGGGAGGCGACGCCGTCCGACCGCACGAAATGGGTCTTCCGCCTGCGCCCCGGCGTCACCTTCCATGACGGCTCGGCCTTCAACGCGGATGCCGTGATCTGGAATTTCGAGAAGGTGCTGAACGCCCAGGCGCCGCATTTCGACAATCGCCAGGCCGCTCAGGTCCGCCCGCGCCTGCCCTCCGTCGCCAGCTACCGCAAGCTGGATGACATGACGGTGGAAGTGACCACCCGCGCGGTGGACAGCTTCTTCCCCTACCAGATGCTCTGGTTCCTCATCTCCTCGCCCGCGCAGTATGAGCGGCTGGGCCGCAGCTGGGAGCGCTTCGCGCAGGAGCCCTCGGGCACCGGCCCCTTCCGCCTCGCCCGCCTCGTGCCCCGCGAGCGCGCCGAACTGGTGCGCAACCCCACCTACTGGAACCCGGCCCGCGCGCCAAAGCTGGACCGCATCGTCCTGATCGTGGCGCCCGAGACCGTCACCCGCACCAACGCCATCCTGACCAACCAGGTGGACATCATCGAAAGCCCGGCGCCCGACCTGCTGCCGCGCCTGCGCCAGGCCAATGTGCGGATCATCGAGAACGTCACGCCGCATGTCTGGAACTACCACCTGAGCCTCGCCGAGGGTTCGCCCTGGCGCGATGTCCGCCTGCGCCGCGCCGCCAACCTCGCCATCAACCGCGATGAGGTCGTGGCGCTGCTGGGCGGCCTCGCCAAGCCCGCCGTGGGCGTGGTGGACCCCTCCTCCCCCTGGTTCGGCAACCCGGAATTCCGCATCCGCTTCGACCCCGCGGAGGCGCGGCGCCTGCTGGCCGAGGCCGGCTTCTCCCGCCAGAACCCGCTGCGCACGCGCTTCATCGTGCCCTCCGGCGGCTCGGGCCAGATGCTCTCCATGCCGATGAACGAGTACATCCAGTCGGCCTGGCGCGAGGTCGGCATCATCGTGGATTTCCAGGTGGTGGAGCTCGAAGTGCTCTACACCGCTTGGCGCCAGGGCGCGCTCGGCGAGATCAGCCGCGCCGGCAACATCACCGCCAACAACGTGGCCTACCTGACGAGCGACCCGCTCTACGCCTTCATCCGCTTCTTCCACTCGGAGCAGATCTCACCGCGCGGGGTGAATTACGGCCATTACCGCGACGCGGAGATGGACCAGATCCTCAACGCCGCGACGAGCAGCTTCGACGAGACGGAGCAGAACCGCCTGATGCAGCGCGCGCATGAGAAGGCGGTGAATGAGGCGCTCTGGGTCTTCGTTGTGCATGACACGAACCCGAAGGCGGCAGGCCGTGCGGTGCGTGGCTATGTGCCGGCGCAGCATTGGTTCCAGGATCTGACGACGCTATCCTGACCTGACGCGAGGGGGCTTTGCCCCCTCGAACTCCCCCAGCAGGGGACTTGTCCCCTGCGACCCCCTTTAGTTGCTGCTGATCGCCGGGGCCAGGCCGGCGTTCTTCGCCGCCGGATGGCCGGGATTGCGGAAGCGCAGCTCACCCTCGGGCGCGCAATCGCCGAGCGCGAAGAACTCCTGCCGCGTCGTGCAGGTCACTGCCACCACCAACTTCGCCGCGGGCTCTGTCAAAAACCGGCGGATCACGCCTTCCAGCTCCAGCGTGTCGCGCAGGGAATGCCATTCGGCCGCTTCGAGGTCATCCAGGAAGACGGCGACAATGCCCGGCCGCGTGCCGGAAAACCGCGCGGTGGCGACCGCCACCCGGCGCTTCACCGCAAGCGAGATCTCGTTCTCCCGCCCCGCCCGCGCCGCCATCACCAGGACCGAGCCGCTGGAGGGGTCGGCCGTCACGGCCAGATGCGCCTCGACGCCGAACACCTCCCGCAGGCGGGCCGGCAGGGCGCGCTGCGGGTCGCTCGCCGCCTGGGCGCCGGCCAGCACCAGCGGGTCGAGCTTGAGGATGGCGTCGGCGCTGGAATCCTGGCGCTTCTCGGTCGCCAGCATGGTGGTGATGCGGCTGTGCAGCTCGGAGAGCTGGGTCTGGTCCGTCACACCCTCGGGCAGCGTCATCTTCAGGATGTAGCGGCCGGGATGCGCGGCGAGCCAGGTCTGCAGCTCGGGGTTCACCCGGTCCACCAGCTGCGCCCAGTCGCCCTTGTGCAGCGGGCGGCCTTCCTCGGCCGAGACCAGCTCGCACACCACCTCGGCCTCGGCGCCGTCGCGGGTGATCAGCAGGTCATGGGGGGTGCCGTGCAGCAGCCCGTCGAAGGAGACCTCGAAGCCGCGGGCGCGCAGCAGCGCGGCGCTGCGGATCAGGTGGAACAGCGGCACCAGCGTGGCGTCGCCGGAAAGGCCATCGCCCACCAGGGCGCGCAGCCGGGCGCGCGGCCCCTCGGGGAGGGATTTCGCCAGTTGCGCCGCCTCGCGCGCGAAGGCAAGCACGCGGCGCTCCGCCCGGCCGGCCTTGGCCAGCAGCTCGGGCTTGGAGAGGCGGGCCAGGATCAGCTCCAGCGCGTGGCGCTGCTGCATCGCGCGGCTCGACAGCGAGCCCGGCTGCAGCCTCGCCCCCAGATCCGCCATGCGTTTGCGCCAGGCCGCCCCACCCGCAAGGGCGACGAAGGCCTTCACGGCGGCCGGGTCGGGCTGGGGGTCCGGGTGGGTCATGGGCTCTCGATCAGATGCGAAAGGCGTGCGATGCGGCGCGGGCAAACCATGCCCTGATGGGAAGTTAGCGGTTTCGTTCCATCCGCTCAACGTGGTTTATGCGCGTGGCAGCCGCCCGATAGCGGACGCCTCCGGGTTTTGTGCCCGGTGCCGCAGCAGATGATCCGCCAGCACGCAGGCCAGCATCGCCTCGCCCACGGGAACGGCGCGAATGCCCACGCAAGGGTCATGCCGGCCCTTGGTCAGCAGATCCGTGTTGCGGCCATCATCCGTCACGGCCTGGCGCGGCGTGAGGATCGAGGAGGTGGGCTTCACCGCGAAGCGCGCCACGATGGGCTGGCCGGTGGAAATGCCGCCCAGCATGCCGCCCGCGTGATTGGCCAGGAACTCCACGGAACCGTCCTGGCGCATGCGCATCTCGTCCGCATTCTCCTCGCCCGACAGCTCCGCGGCTGCGAAGCCATCGCCGATCTCCACCCCCTTCACGGCATTGATGGACATCAGCGCCGCGGCGATATCGGCATCGAGCTTGCCATAGATCGGCGCGCCCAGGCCGACGGGCACGCCCTCGGCCTGCACCTCGATCACGGCGCCGATGGAGGAGCCCGCCTTGCGGACGCCGGCCAGCAGCGATTCCCAGCGGATGGCCGCGGCGGCATCGGGGCACCAGAACTCGTTCTGCCCGGTCTCCGCCCAGTTCCAGGCCGCGCGATCCACCCGGTCCCGCCCGATCTGGGTGAGCGCGCCGCGGATCACGACGCCCTCGCCCAGCACGCGGCGCGCGATGGCGCCGGCGGCGACGCGCATCGCCGTCTCCCGCGCCGAGGCCCGGCCGCCGCCGCGATAATCGCGGATGCCGTATTTCCATTCATAGGCGATGTCGGCATGGCCCGGGCGGAAGCTCCGCGCGATCTCGCCGTAATCGCGCGAGCGCTGGTCCTGGTTCTCGATCATCAGCGCGATGGGCGTGCCGGTGGTGCGGCCCTCGAAGACGCCCGAGAGGATGCGGACCTGGTCCGGCTCCTGCCGCTGCGTCACGTATTTGCCGGAGCCCGGGCGGCGCTTGTCCAGGAAGGGCTGGATCCAGGCCTCGTCCAGCGGCAGGCCGGGCGGGCAGCCATCCACCACGCAGCCGATGGCGGGCCCATGGGACTCGCCCCAGGTGGTGACGCGGAAAAGATGGCCGAAGCTGTTGTGCGACATGGTGCGACCGCAACTAGCGCAGAGCCGCGCGATGCGCCATCAGGCAGGGATGCGCGCCGCGCTGATCCTCCTGCTCCTCGCCCTCGCCGGCCCCGCCCCTGCGCAGGTGACCGAGCTGTGCCGCCTCTATCCGCGCGATGGCGTGCATGCGGGGTGCGGCGTCTGCGGCGGCCCGGGCTGGCGCAAGCCCGACGGAAGCTGCGCCCGCTGGAGCGATGTCGGCCCGCCCGATTGCCGGGCGCTGCGGCGGGAGTTGAGCGACCCCGCCCGCTGCGTCCAGCAACGCGACCGCGGCCGTCGCCTTCCGTAACTCAGGCCCCGTCGCGGCGCGCGGCATGCCGGGATAAGCTCGCTCCATGCATCACGCGACCCCGCTGCTCGCGACCCTCGTCGTCGCCCTGGCCATGGCCTTCGCGCTCGGGCTCGCCGCGCGCCTCCTGCGCGTGCCACCGCTCCTGGGTTACCTCGCCGCCGGGCTTGTGGTCGGGCCCTATACGCCCGGCTTCGTGGCCGATGCGGGCGTCACCTCGGCCATGGCGGAGATCGGCGTGGCCTTGCTGCTGTTTGGCGTCGGCCTGCATTTCCGCGCGCGGGACCTCCTGGCCGTCTGGCGCGTCGCGGTGCCGGGGGCGCTGGCGCAGATCAGCCTGGGCACGGCACTGGGCGCGGTGCTCGGCCATGTCGCCTTCGGCCTTGGCGCAGGGGCGGCCATCCTGCTCGGCCTGGCGCTCGCCATCTCCTCCACCGCGGTCGCGACCCGCACCCTGGAAGAGCGCGGGCGGCTCGGCGGCGATGCGGGGCGGCTCGCGCTGGGCTGGCTCGTCATGCAGGACCTGGTGGTCGTGCTCGCCCTCGTCCTGCTGCCGGCCCTCGCGCGCGGTGGCGATGGGGCGGGACTGGGCCCCGCCCTGGCCCGCACGGCCGGCGAGCTGCTCGCCTTCGTGCTCGTCATGGCGATCGCGGGCCGCGTGCTGCTGCCGCGGCTGCTCGGCCTCGTCGCCGCCACCGCATCCCGCGAGCTGTTCACGCTGGCCGTGGTGGTGGTGGCGCTGGGCACCGCTTTCGGGAGTGCCGCGTTGTTCGGCGTCTCGCCCGCGCTCGGCGCCTTCTTCGCGGGGGTGCTGCTGGCGGAAAGCCCGGTCGGCCATCAGGCGGCGGCGGAGACGGCGCCCTTGCAGCGCGTCTTTGTCGCCCTCTTCTTCGTCTCGGTCGGCATGCTGGTGGACCCGCTGGCCGTGCTGGCCGCACCCTGGCTGACGCTCGCCGTCCTGCTCGTCGTGCTGCTGGGCACGGGTGTTGCGATCCTGGCGCTGCTGGTCGCGCTGCGCGTGGCGCTGCCGACGGCCGCCGTCGTGGCGGGCAGCATGGGGCAGATCGGCGAATTCTCCTTCGTGCTCGCCGAACTTGCGATCCGGCAGGAGCTGCTGCCCGCTTCGGTGCGCGGCCCGCTGCTGGCCGCCGCCACGCTCAGCATCGTGCTGACGCCGCTCACCCTGCGCCTGGCCGAGCGTGTCGCGGCCTCGGCCGTGGGCGATCGCCGCTACCGCGCCTGGCAGGCGCGCCGTGCGGGCGCGCGCGCCTTCCCCTCGCCGCCGCCCGGCCTCTCCGGCCATGCGGTGATCGTGGGCTTTGGCCGCGTCGGCCGCGTCGTGGCCCAGGGGCTGGCGGCGCATGGCGTGCCGATCGTCGCGGTCGAGGCGGACCACATCCGGGCCGAGGCGCTCCGGCGCGAGGGCATCCCCGTCGTCTGGGGCGATGCCTCCCACCCCGAGGTGCTGGCCGCCGCGCGTCCGGAATCGGCCAGCCTCATCGTGCTCGCGTTGCCCGATGCCTTCGGCTGCCGTCGCGTGCTGGAGCTGGCGCGCGCCGCCAATCCGGGCCTGGCCGCCGCCATCCGCGCGCATGACGAGGAGGAGGCGAGGCTGCTGGAGCAGATTGACGGTGTCGGCCTCGTCGTGATGGGCGAGCGCGAGATCGCCCTCGGCATGGCCGGATTCGCGCTGCGGCATTTCGGCGTGGCGCCGGCGGGTGCCCAGGGCACGCTCGAGGCCTTGCGGGCCGGTGCGGAGCGCCTCAGTCCAGGCGCATCGCCATGAGCAGCGTGGCCGCCTCCACCCCATCCACGCGCAGCGAGGCCGCCTCCACGCCATAAACCGTGAAGCCCGCCCGCTCATAAAGCCGGCGGGCGGCGGGATTGGCCTCTCCCACCATGAGCTGCAGCACGGAAACCCGCCCCCGGGCATGGGCGATGGCCGCGTCCAGCAGCGCGGCGCCAAGGCCCCGGCCGCGCGCCGCCGCCCGCACATACATCCCCCAGAGGTGGCCAATATGGGCCCGCTTCAACATCGGATCGCCCTGATAGGCCAGCATGCCGCAAAGGCGGCCCGCCGCGTCCTCGGCGGCGAAGACGACCGCGCGCTCCAGCGTCTCACCGAACCAGGAGAGCGGCCTGTCGGCCTCCTCCTCCCAGGCCCGGCCGAAGGCCGTGGGCGTGGTCCGGAGCGCCTCCAGCCGCAGGGCGCGAAAAGCATCGGCATCCCGCGGTGCGAGGGGCCGGATGCTCATGTGGTCTGCCTCAGCTCTTTTCGATCGTCAGGTCCGGCGCGTCGGGGTTCTTCATGCCGACGATGTGGTAGCCGCAATCCACGTGGTGCACCTCGCCCGAGACGCCGGTGCTGAGCGGGGAGAGCAGATAGAGACCGGCGCCGCCGACCTCCTCCAGCGTCACGTTGCGCTGCATCGGCGCGTTGTACTGGTTCCACTTCAGGATGTAGCGGAAATCGCCGATGCCGGAGGCCGCCAGCGTCTTGATCGGGCCCGCGCTGATCGCGTTCACGCGCACGCCATCGGGGCCGAGATCGGCCGCCATATAGCGCACGCTGGCCTCCAGCGCCGCCTTGGCGACGCCCATGACGTTGTAGTGCGGCACCCATTTCTCGGCGCCGAGGTAGCTCAGCGTCAGCAGCGAACCGCCCTCGCTCATCAGGGCCGCGGCGCGGCGGCCGGTGGCGGCGAAGGAATAGCAGGAAATGTCGAGCGCCTGCAGGAAGGCCTCGCGCGGGGTATCGAGGAAGCGGCCGCGCAGATACTGCTTGTCGGCGAAGCCCACCGCATGGACGAAGAAATCGAGCTTGCCCCAGCGCTCTTCGACGGCGCCGAAGGCGGCGTCCATGTCGTCATCGCTGGCCACGTCGCAGGGCACCACGAAATCGCTGCCGACGCTGGCGGCGAGCGGGCGCACGCGCTTTTCCAGCGCCTCGCCCTGGTAGGTGAAGGCCAGCTCCGCGCCCTGCGCCGCGCAGGCGCGGGCGATGGCCCAGGCGATGGACCGGTCATTGGCCACGCCCATGATCAGGCCACGGCGGCCTTGCATCAGGGTTCCCGTGGGCAAGGAGGGGGCAGAATCGTCCTTCATGGGGTTCCGTGATCCGGTTGCGGGGGCCAGATGGTGGTGGCACATGCCCCACAACCGGGCAAGGCCCCACAGGATGTTCGCATGACCGAAGACCCCTACGCCCTCTTCGCCGATTGGCTGGCCGAGGCAACACGCACCGAGCCCAACGACCCGAATGCCATGTGCCTGGCCACCGCGACGCCGGATGGCCGGCCCTCGGCCCGCATGGTGCTGCTGAAGGGGCATGATCCCCGCGGGTTCGTCTTCTACACCAACCTCGAATCGCGCAAGGGCGGCGAGCTTGCGGCCAATCCGCATGCGGCGCTCTGCTTCCACTGGAAGACGCTGGCCCGCAGCGTTCGTGTCGAAGGCCGGATCGAGGCGGTGACGGCGGAGGAGGCCGATGCCTACTACGCCTCGCGCTCACGCGGGTCGCGCATCGGCGCCTGGGCCTCGCGCCAGTCCCGCCAGCTCGAAGGGCGCTGGGCGCTGGAGAAGGCGGTCGCGGAATACACGGTGAAGTTCGGTGTGAGCGAGATCCCGCGCCCGCCCTTCTGGTCCGGCTTCCGCCTCCTGCCCGAGCGCATCGAGTTCTGGCGCGACATGCCCTTCCGCCTGCATGAGCGCCGCGTCTTCCTGGCCGAGGGCAGCGGCTGGACGACCGAAGCGCTCTACCCCTGATGCCGATTCCCGCCGTCCAGGCCGAGGCGGCGGCCTTCCTGACCCGCCACGTCGGCTGCGCCCCGGTGGAGACGCACATCTCCGCCGTCTTCCTGGGCGAGGCAGAGGCGTTCAAGCTCAAGAAGGCGGTGGATTTCGGCTTTCTCGACTTCACGACCCTCGCCGAGCGCGAGCGGCTCACGAAGCACGAGCACGCGCTCAACGCGCCACATGCGCCCGGCCTTTATCTCGGCGCCGTGCCGCTGACCCGCGGGCCGGATGGCGCGCTCCGCCTGGGCGGCGATGGTGCATCCGTCGAATGGGTGCTGCGCATGAAGCGCCTGCCGCCCGAGGCCTTCTTCACCGCGCCCCCGCCGCCCGATCTGCTCGACCCGCTGGCCGATGCGGTGGTGGCCCTGCACGCGGCCGCACCGGTGCGGGCGGGCGATGGCCGCATGATCCGCGTCATCACCGGCAACCGCGAAGCAGCACTTGCGGCCGGCCTGCCGGAAGCGCCGGTCCTGGCCTGGGCGGAGGCTGCGCTGGCCGCCGAGGCGCGCCTCGCCCCCTGGCTCGGCGAGCGCGCCGCTTCGGGCTTCCTGCGGCGCTGCCATGGTGATCTGCACCTGGGCAACATCTGCCTGCTGGAAGGCCGCCCCACGCCGTTCGACGCGCTGGAATTCGACGAAGCGCTGGCCACCATTGATGTCGGCTACGACCTCGCCTTCCTGCTGATGGACCTCGACCAGCGCGGTGGCCGCGCCGCCGCCAACCGCGTGCTGAACCGGCATCTGGCGCGCACGGGCGATGTTGCGCTGCTGCGCGGCCTGCCGCTCTGGCTCTCGCTGCGCGCGCTGATCCGCGCGCATGTCGCGGCGCGCTCGGGGCAGGACGGCACGGCGCTGCTGGCGGCGGCACGCGCCTACCTCACGCCCGCACCGCCGCGCCTGGTCGCCGTCGGTGGATTGCAGGGCACGGGCAAGTCGCACCTCGCGCGGCGCCTCGCCCCCGATCTCGGCGCCGCACCTGGCGCGGTGGTCCTGCGCAGCGACGAGATCCGCAAGCGCCAGGCCGGCGTCGCGCCCGAGACGCGCCTGCCGCCCGAAGCCTATCGCGCGGAAGCGAGTGCGGCCGTCTTCGCCACACTGAACAGCATGGCCACCGAGGCGCTGGCGGCGGGCCACTCCGTCATCGCCGACGCTGTCTTCCAGCGCGCGCCCGAGCGCGATGCCCTCGCGGCGCTCGGCCATGGCTTCACAGGCTTCTGGCTGGAAGCGCCGCTCGATCTGCTGCGCGCGCGCATCGCCGCCCGCACCGGCGATGCCTCCGACGCCACGCCCGAAGTGCTGGCCGCCACCGCCGCGCGCGATGCGGGCGAAATCGCCTGGAACCGGCTCGACGCAGCCGCCGCCCCGGAGGAGGTGGCCCGCAAGATACTGGACTTGCCCCCGGACCCTTCGCCATAACGTTGCCCAAACAACCGGTTGAGGGATCAAAATCATGGCCTATCGCCGCCTGCTGCTGCCGATGACCGGAACCGCCGCCGGGGAAGCGGCCCTTGCCACGGCCCTCATGGTCGCCCGCATCTGGGGCGCGCATGTGCATTGCCTGCATGTCCGCGTGGATGCGCGCGACGTCGCACCGCTCGCCGGCGAGGGCCTCTCGGGCGCGATGATCGAGGAGATGATGGCCGCGACCGAGCGCGAGAGCGGCGACCGCGCCGGCCGCGTCCGTGCCCTGTTCGAGCGCTTCGCGGCCACGGCGGGCGACGTCACCATCGCCCATTCGGCCGAGACGGCGCTCAAGTCGGGCGGCCCCACCCTCTCCTTCGAATCCATCGCGGGCCGCGAGGAGGATGTGGTGGCGCAGCAATCGCGCCTCTACGACATGGCGGTGGTGCCTCACCCCGAGGGCGGCGAGGATGTGTCGAGCTCGGACGCGCTGCACGCCGTGCTGTTCGATTCCGGCCGCCCGGTGCTGATCGCGCCGCGCGTGGCACCCGCCACCATCGGCACGCGTATCTGCTGCGCCTGGAACGGCACGGCCGAGAGTGCGGCCGCGATGGCCGCCGCCCTGCCCTGGCTGCATCGCGCCGATGCGCGCCGCATCCTCTACGCCGATGACTATCAGCGGCGCGGCCCGAAGGTGGAGGGCATCCTCGCCTATCTGCACTGGCACGAGATCCAGGCCGAGGCGATGCAGTTCAAGCCCGTCACGAAGGATGTCGGCGCCGGGCTCCTGGGCGCGGTGCGGGACTTCGAGGCCGATCTGCTCTGCATGGGTGCCTACAGCCATTCGCGGCTGCGCCAGTTGATCCTGGGCGGCGTCACGCGGCATGTGCTGGAGAATGCCGACGTTCCCGTGCTGATGTGCCGGTGACGGCGCGGTCATCACCAGGCTGAATGACGCCGATCACGGGGCGTGAGTGGCAATCCTGCCCCACGCCCCCTATCTGCCCTGCCAACGCAGCCACAAACCGGCGCGTCGGGATTACGACCATGATTGACATCCGCCCCTTCAACTCGCTGGGCAACGCGAATTTCGGCTGGCTGAACGCCCGCCACCATTTCTCCTTCGGCCACTACAACGACGCGGCCCGCATGGGCTGGGGCCGCCTGCGCGTCTGGAATGATGACGAGATCGCCGCCGGCACGGGCTTCGACCCGCACCCGCACCGCGACATGGAAATCATCACCTATGTGCGCGAGGGCGCCATCACCCATCGCGACAACATGGGCAATGAGGGCCGGACCGAGGCGGGCGACGTGCAGATCATGTCGGCCGGCACGGGCGTGGTGCACAGTGAGTACAACCTCGAGCCGATGACGACCAAGATCTTCCAGATCTGGATTCTGCCGGATGTGCGCGGCGCCAAGCCCAATTGGGGTGCGAAGACCTTCCCGAAGGCCGGGCGCGAGGCGAAGTTCGAGGTGCTGGCCGGCGGCCGCGACGGCGATGTGGAAGCCGGCGCGCTCCCCATCAACGCCGATGCCGCGGTGATGGCGACGACGCTGGCCAAGGGCCAGGAACTGAAGCTGACCCTGCCCCCCGGCCGCGCCGCCTATCTGGTGCCGGCCAAGGGCAGCGCCACGGTCAACGGCCAGGCGCTCGGCGAGCGTGACGGCGCCGCGATCGAAGGCGAGCGCGAGGTGACGATCGTTGCGAATGACGAGGTGGAACTGGTGCTGGTCGAAGTCGCCGCCTGAGCCAGTGGGAGCAGGGTTCAGCCCTGCTCCAGCTCGCTGTCCCAGTAGAGGTAGTCGCGCCAGCTTTCATGCAGGTGGTTGGGCGGGAAGCTTCGCCCATTCTCCTGCAGCTCCCAGCTTGTCGGCTGGCGCGGCACTTGGCGGGGCAGCATATGGCACTCCTTCGGGAGCGCGCTGCCCTTGCGCAGATTGCAGGGCCCGCAGGCGGCCACCACATTCTCCCAGCTTGTCTTTCCGCCGCGCGAGCGGGGGATCACATGGTCGAAGGTCAGCTCATGCGCGGGCAGGCCATCGCCGCAGTACTGGCATTCGAAGCGGTCGCGCAGGAAGACGTTGAACCGCGTGAAGGCCGGCCGCCGCGCCGCCGGGATGTATTCCCTGAGCGCGATGACCGAGGGCAGCCGCAGCGCGAAGGAGGGGGAGTGCACCTCCGTCTCGTATTCGCTGAGAACCGAGACCCGATCCAGCACCACCGCCTTCACCGCATCCTGCCAGGACCAGACGGAAAGCGGGAAGTAGGAGAGCGGGCGGAAATCGGCGTTCAGCACCAGGGCTGGAAAGCCGCCGGGGCCGGTGATCTGAGGGATGAGACTGCCGTCGGGCAAACCAGGCTCCTCTCACTGCCAAGCTGGCGGAGGCATCCGGACCCGGGGCGCGGCAAGGCTCCCGGAATCGGTGGGCCGCCAACAATTGCGTGAAATGCATCGCACCCCTGCTGCATTGCCGCAAGACAGGAATGGCGGCTTTCATCCTCCCGTCACACGATGCGCCCCATGTCCCCTGCCTTCCCACCCGGCTGCACCACGCGCTTTGCCCCCTCCCCCACGGGGTTGCTGCATCTCGGCCACGCGCACGCGGCGCTGTTTGCCGCCCGCGCGGCCGAACAGGGGGCCCAGGCCAAAGCCGGCCGCTTCCTGCTGCGGATCGAGGACATTGACGCCACGCGCTGCCGCCCGGAATTCACGGCGGCGATCCTGGAGGACCTGGCTTGGCTCGGCCTCACCTGGGCGGCGCCGCCGCGCGTGCAATCCACCCGCATGGCCGCCTATGGCGCGAGCCTCGATGCGCTCCGCCGCCACGGCCTCCTCTACCCCTGCTTCTGCACGCGCGGCGACATCGCCGCTGCCATCGCCGCGGCCCATGGCCTGATGGGGGGGGCGCCCGCGATCTATCCCGGCACCTGCCGCAACCTGCCGCGCGCCGAGGCCGAGGCGCGCATCGCGGCCGGCCACCCCTATGCGCTGCGCCTGGATGTCGGCCGCGCCTTGGCCGAGACCGGCCCCCTCAGCTTCACCGACCTGATCCACGGCCCCCGCCGCTGCACGCCCGAGGCGCAGGGCGATGTGGTGCTGGCCCGCAAGGATATCCCCGCCTCCTACCATCTCTGCGTCACCCAGGATGATGCGGAGCAGGGCGTCACGCTGGTGACGCGCGGCGAGGATCTGCTGGAAGCGACCGACATCCACCGCCTGCTCCAGGCGCTGATGGGCTGGCCCGAGCCGCTCTACGCGCATCACGGCCTCATCACCGACGCGCACGGCAAGCGCCTCGCCAAGCGCGACCAGGCGCCGACGCTGCGCGCCATGCGCGCAAGTGGCATGAGCCCGGCGGAGGTGCGCGCCGCGGCGGGTTTCCCCTAAGCTTACCCCGGTGAGCCCACGCACCACCGGCCTTCTGCTGCTTCTTCTGACCGGCCTGGGCTGGGGCTCCAACTGGCCCGCCCTGCAATTGCTGCTGCGCGAGATGCCGCCGCTCGCCGCGCGCTCCTATGCGGGCCTTGCCTCCGCCTTCGTGTTCGGCCTGGGCGCCCTGGCCTTTGGCGTGCGGCTTTCGGTGCCGCGCGCGCTCTGGGGGCGGCTGGCCCTGTACTCCGCGCTGAATGTCACGGCCTGGATGGGCCTCGCCACGGTCGGCCTGCTCTGGCTGAGCGCCGCCGAGGCCGCTACGCTGGCCTACACCATGCCGGTCTGGGCCGCGCTCTTTGCCTGGCCCATCCTGGGCGAGCGGCCGAGCCTGACCCGGCTCCTGGCGCTCGCACTCGGCATTGGTGGCGTTGTCATCCTCTTCGCCGGGCGGGGCCTGGATGTGGGGCTGGCCAAGCTGCCGGGGATGCTGCTGCTGCTGGGCTCGGCCATGTTCTTCGCGCTCGGCGCCGTGCTCGCCAAGCGCTACCCGCTGCCCATGCACCCCGTGGCGGCGATGGTCTGGCAGGTGGGCCTCGGCTGCCTGCCGCTGTTCCTCCTCTCGCCCTTCCTGGAGACGGTGCGCCTCGGTGAGCTCTCACCGCTTGGCTGGTTCCTGATGGCCTGGATGGCGGTGGTGGCACTCGGCATCGCCTATCTCGCCTGGTTCGGCGCGCTGGCGCGGCTGCCGGCCTTGACGGCCACCATCGGCACGCTGCTGGTGCCCATCGTCGCCGTGCTCGCCACCGGGATCCTGCTGGATGAGCCGCTTGGCCTGCGGGAATGGAGCGCGCTGGGCTTCACCCTCGCCGGCGTGCTGCTCGCCACACGGCGGCGCGCATGACGCCGCGGCAATGGGGCCTCACGCTGCTGATGATGACGGCGGTGAATTGGGGCGCCACCTGGCCGCTCATGAAGTTCCTGCTGACGGAATTGCCGCCGCTCACCATGCGCGCCATCGGCACCGCCGCACTCGCCGTGACGCTGGCGGCGGGTGCGCTGGCCTTCGGCATCCGGCTGCGTGTCCCGCGCGAGCAGCGGCCGCGCCTCATCCTGTTTGCCCTGCTCAACATCACCGCCTGGATGGCCTTCGGCACGCTGTCGCTGCGCTGGCTGACGGCGTCGGAGGCGGCGATCCTCGCCTACACCATGCCGGTCTGGGCGGCGCTCTTCGCCTGGCCCATCCTGGGCGAGAAGCCGGGGCCGCGGCGCATCGCGGGGCTGGTGCTGGGCTTCGGCAGCATCCTGATCCTCTTTGCCGGGCGCGGTGTGGAACTGGGTCTCGCCAAGCTGCCGGGCTTGCTCTTCATCCTGGCTTCGGCGCTGCTCTTCGCGCTGGGCGCCGTGCTCTCCAAGCGGCGGCCGCTGGCGCTGCACCCGGTCACGGCGCTGGCCTGGCAGATGGCGATCGGCTGCCTGCCCATGGCGATCCTGGCGCCCTTCCTCGAGAGCTTCACGCCCAGCCTCGTCACCCCGCCCGTCTGGTTCTGGTTCGCCTGGTTCGTGGTCTTCTCGATGGGCGTCTCCTACCTCACCTGGTTCGGCGCGCTGGCGCGCCTTCCGGCCTCCACCGCCGCCATCGGCACGCTGCTGGCGCCGGTGCTCAGCGTGCTCGGCGCCGGCCTCATTCTCGGCGAGCCGCTGGGCTGGCGCGAGGGGTTGGCCCTTTCCGGCACGGTGCTCGCGGTGGCGCTGGCGGTGGGAGTGCGCGATAAGCCGCCATGACCCCGCTTCTCCGCCTGCAACCCGGCCGCGACCGCCGCGTGAAATCCGGCCACCCCTGGGCCTTCTCCAACGAGATCGTGATGGATGCGGCGGCCCGCGCCCTGCCGCCCGGCAGCGCCGTGCGCCTCGAGGGCGATGACGGCGTGAAGCACGGCATCTGGCAGTTCAACCCGCACAGCCTGATCGCCGCGCGCATCCTGGACCGCACGCCGAGCGAAGCCCCGGATGCCGCCTGGTTCAACGCGCGCATCGGCCGCGCGCTGGCACTGCGCGAGCGCCTGGGTCTCGCCCGCCACGGCCGTCTCGTCCATGCCGAGGCGGATGGCCTGCCGGGATTGGTCGTTGACCGCTTCGACGACGTGATCGCACTCCAGGCCAACACCGCCGGCATGGAGGCCGCGACGCCGCTGATCGTCGAGGCGCTGCGCGCATTGCTGAACCCCCGCAGCATCCTCGCCCGGAATGACAGCGCCGTGCGCGCCCTGGAAGGGCTGGCCCAGGAGACGAAGCTGCTGCACGGCACCGAGGCGCAGGCCCGCGTGGAGGAAGGCGGCCTCGCCTTCGAAGTGGACCTGCTCTCCGGCCAGAAGACCGGCTGGTTCTTCGACCAGCGCGAGAACCGCGCGCGCGTGGCGGCCCTCGCCCCCGGCGCCACCCTGCTCGACGCCTTCTGCCACACCGGCGGCTTCGGCCTCTTGGCGGCGAAGGCCGGCGCCAGCGCGGTCACGCTGCTCGACCGCTCGCAGCCGGCCCTCGACCTGGCGCTGGCCTCCGCCGCCGCGAATGGCCTGGCCGGGCGCGTCACCGCCCGGCGCGGCGAGGCGCTGGAGACGCTGGAGCGCATGATCGGCGCGGGCGAGCGCTTCGAGATCGTGGTGGCCGACCCGCCGGCCTTCGCCAAGTCCCGCAAGGACATCCCGGCGGCGCTGCGCGCCTATCAGCGCCTCGCCCGCATCTGCGCGCAATTGGTGAACCCGGGCGGCTTCCTCTTCATCGCCTCCTGCTCGCACCACGCTTCCCCGCCCGAATTCGCGGCCGCGGTCGCCGAGGGCGTCTGGCGCGCGCGGCGCGAGGCGCGGCTGCTCGCCAGCACCGGCGCCGGGCCGGACCACCCGGTCCACCCCATGCTGCCCGAGAGCGCCTATCTGAAGGCGCAGCTTCTCCAACTGGCGTGACGCGCGCCGAGGCCTATCGCCGCACGCTCTACCGCGCGGGCGAGGTGGTGGTGCAGGTCGGCCGGCGCAGCCCCTCGGCCGAGGCCTGGATGGCGCGGCACGGCGCGCGCGAGGCCGGCTTCATCACGGCCTGGAACCCCATGAGCCGCGTGATGCCCGCACGCTGGAACCAGGCCGCGCAGGCCCGGCTGCGGCGCGACCTGCGGCGCGCGCCCGTGGCCGACGGCGAAGGCGCGCTGGGCCGGTGGCGTGAGGAGATGTTGCTGGTCGCGCTGCCAAAGCGCGCATTGGCGCGCCTCGCCCGCCGTCACCGCCAGGCGGCGGTGGTCTGGCTGCGCCATGGCAGGCCAGCCCGGCTGCGCGGCGCGTGGCCGTCTATTCAGGAAAATCCGTGAGGCGCCACAGCCCGAGGTAATGCGTGTGCCAGATGGGCGCGGGCACGTCGAAGGGCGGCTGCGTGATGTCGAGATGCCGTGAGCCGCGCAAGCCCAGCCGCGCCATGTCGGTGTTGGCATGGCCGAAATTGTTGGAGGCCAGCAGCAGCCGCGCGTTGGAGCGGCGCATATTCGAAAGCGCCGCCCGCACATCCGCGTGGCAGAGATGGTTCAGCAGGTCCTTGCAGAGGATCAGATCCGCGCGGGGCGGCACGCTGCGCGTGATGTCGAGCACCTCGAACCGGCGTTCGGGGTAGCGCGCGCGGTTGTCCGCGATCAACTGGGGCACGATGTCGAAGCCCTGGTACCGCAGCTCGGGCCAGGCCTCGAGGAAGAGGGGCATCCAGTTGAAGTCGCCGCAGGGAATATCCGCGATGGAGCGGACGTCATGCATGCGCACCGCCATGCGCAAGGCCTCGATCGTCGCCTGCACCGAGCCGGAATCCCGGCGTGAGCCAGGGCCGGAGCGGGATTCCGGGTCCCGCCAGTAGTTCATGCGGTAGAACCGGGCGAACCGCCCCTGCAACGTCAGGTCCGTCCGGCCCGAGATCATCCCAACGAGCTTATGCAACACGCTCACGCTGAACTCCCCGACCGACCCGGCGCACCGCAACAGGGGAGGACGCGCCCTGTCAATGCGGCCGCCGGCTCAGAGGTAGCGCTGGATGTCCAGCGTGCTCTCGCGCCCCACCTTGTCCAGGCTCTCGCGGATGAAGAGGTCCGCGGCGTCGCGGCCATAATCGCGCAGCGTCGTCAGGAAATCCCAGTCGCCGTTGAACTTGGTGCTGAGCTTGAAGGCGCGCATGCGCTCCTCATCCTCGATCGCGTGCAGGAAGAGCCGGCGATAGCGCGGCTGCTCGAGCCGCCCGGCCTCCAGCATGCGCTGCACGAAATCAATGGCGCGCATCTCGCTCATCAGCGAGGCGTTGAAGCTGATCTCGTTCAGCCGGTTCATGATATCGCTGGTCGTCGTCGGCAATTCGGGGCGCAGCAGCGGGTTCAACTGCACCAGCACGATATCGGCCGCCATGCGCTCATGGTACAAGGGCCAGAGTGCCGGGTTGCCGAGATAGCCGCCATCCCAATAGGCCTCGCCGTCAATCTCGACGGCCTTGAACACATTGGGCAGGCAGGCGGAAGCGAGCAGCGCATCCACCGTGATCTCGGCCCGCGTGAAGACCTTGGGCTTGCCCGTCCGCACATTGGTGGCCGAGATGAAGAGCCGGATCGCGCTCTTGTCGGCGCGCAGCCGCGCGAGGTCGAGGCTCTGGTCCAGCGCCTTCCGCAGCGGGTTGAATTCCATCGGGAAGGGGTTGAGCTGGTAGGGCGACATGACGCGCGTCATGGTGTCGAAGGCGTTCCAGGCCAGGCTGTATTTGAGGTCCCAGCCCCAGAGCGCCTTCTCGAACGGCGTCGCCTTCATGGGCGAGACGGCGAATTTGGCGCCGAGCGCGCGCCAGAAGCGGTTCAGCGCATCCTTGGCGCCTTGCCGCCCACCCTCCAGCAGCCCGAGTGCCAGGATCGCGCCGTTGATGGCGCCGGCCGAGGTGCCGGACAGGCCATCGAATTCGACGCGGTCATCCTCCAGCAGCCGGTCCAGCGCGCCCCAGGTGAAGGCGCCATGCGTGCCACCACCCTGCAGCGCCAGGTTGATGCGGCGCGTGGTCTTCTGCGCGATGGCGGGCGCCAGGACGGAGGGGATGTTGTCCATCAGGCCGCGAGCCAGCCGCCGTCAATGGACAGCGCCGAGCCATTGACCCCGCCCGAGCCGGGGCCGACGAGCCAGAGCGCCATGCGCGCCACCTCATCCACCTCGATCCAGCGCTTGGAGGGCTGCTTGGCCAGCAGATGCTCCTTCAGCGCCACCTCGTCGCTCACGCCGAACTTCTCGGCCAGCGGATGGACCTGCGCCTCGGCCAGTGGGGTGCGGACGAAGCCCGGGCAGATGGCGTTGCAGGTGACGTTCGCCTGCGCGATTTCCAGCGCGACGGACTTGGTCAGCCCCACTACGCCGTGCTTGGCGGCCACATAGGCGGTCTTGTAGGGGCTTGCCACCAGGCCATGCGCGCTCGCCACGTTGATGATGCGGCCGTGGTCGCGCGCCAGCATTCCCGGCAGGGCGGCCGCGATCGCGTGGAAATTGCTGCTCATGTTGATGGCGATGATCGCATCCCACTTCTCGGCCGGGAAATCCTGCACCGGCGAGACGAACTGGATGCCCGCATTGTTCACGAGGATGTCGAGCTTGCCGAAGGCGGCCTCGGCGGCGGCCACCATGGCGCGCACCTCGGTGGGCTTGGACATGTCGGCCGCGCTGTAGGGGGCCTCGGCCACGCCCATCAATGCGCCGATCTCGGCGCGCGCCCTCGCGATCTCCTCAGGCTTGCCGAAGCCGTTCAGCATCACCTTGGCACCCGCTTCGGCATAGAGCCGGGCAATGCCCAGGCCGATGCCGCTGGTGGAGCCGGTGATGAGGGCGGATTGCCCCTCCAGAATGCGTTCCATGCGCCTTGCCTCAATTCTTCATTGTGCATCGCAATACCGCGAATGGCGGCAAGTCTCAACCGCGCGACACATGAGACAGAACCGGCGATCAAGCGGCGACAGAGGTCCTGCATATTCCCCTCAACAGACGCTCACCCCTTCGGAGACCTTCCCATGCGCCAGATCCTCCTCGCCGCCGCCGCCCTGGTTGCCCTCGCCACCAACGCCGAGGCCGCCTCGCGCATCCCCGCGCCACAGACCAACGCCGTTCAGCTCACCGGCGGCCTCGGGAACGGCGTGCGCCCCGCCCTGCCGGCCGACCGCCAGGTGGCGCAGATCGCCCCCGCCCGCGGCGAGTGAATGCTTGCGCGGCGCGGCCCGGCGTGGATTGATGCGACTTCCCACCCCGCCGGAGAAGCCCGCATGTCCGCCGTCCAGGACCCCGCCGCCGACGTCTATATCGAGCAGCGCCAACAGGCCCGCATTGACATGGCCGCCGCCCATCGCCTGGCCGTGCTGCATGATTTCCACGAGGCGATCGACAACCACTTCACCCTGATGGTGCCCGGCCGCCCCGGCCGCTTCTACCTCAACGCCTATGGAATGCACTGGTCGGAGGTCACGGCCAGCAACCTCATCGAGGTCGCCTTCGACGGCACGGTGCTGGACGGCGCGGGCCCCGCGGACCGCAGCGCCATCTGCATCCATGCGCCCATCCACGAGATCACCGGCGCCGAATGCGTGCTGCACACGCACATGCCCTATGTCACCGCCATCTCGCAGCTCGAGGACATGACGATCGAGATGACGGGGCAGAGCGCGCTGCAGTTCCACAACCGCATCGCCTATGACTACGACTACAACGGCTTCGCGCTGGAGCATGACGAAGGGGCGCGCATGGCCGCGCTCATGGCGGGCAAGCCCATCCTGATGCTGGCCAATCACGGCGTCATCGTCACGGGCAACTCGGTCGCCCAGGCCTATCACCGCCTCTACTACCTCGAGCGCGCCTGCCGGACGCAGATGTTTTCCATGTGGACCAACGCCCGCCGCCGTTTCGTGAAGGAAGAGGTGCTGGAGAAGATGAAGGCGCAGGCGGCCTGGAAAGACCCGACCATGGCGATGACGGGGCCGGAATACCACTTCGCGGCGCTGAAGCGCGTGCTCGACCGCACGGATCCCGGCTACGCCGACTGAGCGCCGCTTTGCGCGCCCGCGAGGGCGCGCCATATGGGGGGCATGACCACTCCCGCCCTCGTCTGGTTCCGACAGGATCTCCGCCTCACCGACAACCCCGCCCTTGCCGCGCTGGAAGGGCGGCCGGCGCTGCTCGTCTATGTCCTGGATGACGAGGCCGCCGGCGCCTGGGCGCATGGCGGCGCGCAGCGCTGGTGGCTGCACCACTCGCTGGCCGCACTTGCGGCCGATCTCGCCCTGCGCGGCGCCAGCCTCCACCTCGCGCGCGGCCCCGCCACGCGCATCATACCCGAGCTCGCGGCCGCCATCGGCGCCGGCGAGGTGATCGCCGGCCGCCTCTACGAGCCCTGGGCCCGCAAGCGCGACGCCGCGATCGCCGAGGCGCTGCAACAGCAGGGCCGCAAGCTCAGCCTGCACAGTTCCTCCCTGCTGCACGAGCCGCACCGCATCCGCACCGGCACGGGCAAGCCCTATTCGGTCTACACGCCGTTTTCGCGCGCGCTGTTTGCGCTGGGCGAGCCGCCGCCGCCCTTGCCCACGCCGGCGCGGATCATGGGCCTGGACCGGCCCGGCCTTCCGCTCGGCGCGCTGGAGCTGCTGCCGAAGCGCGACTGGGCGCGCGAATTCCCGCAGCACTGGCAGCCGGGCGAGGCCGGTGCCGCCGCACGCATCCAGGCCTTCACCGCGCTGACGCGCTATGACGCAACGCGCAACCTACCCGGCATCCCCGGCACCTCCGCCCTCAGCCCGCATCTGCGCTTCGGCGAGATCAGCCCCCGCCAGCTCTGGCACGCGGCGCGCGCCGCGGGTGTCACCGGCGATGCGACCTTCCTGAAGGAAATCCTCTGGCGCGAATTCGCCTATCACCTGCTCTGGCACCGGCCCGAATTGCCCGAGGCGCCCTTGCAGGAGAGCTTCTCAAGCTTCCCCTGGCAGCCTGATGCGGCCCATCTCAGTGCCTGGCAGCGAGGCATGACGGGCTATCCCATCGTGGATGCGGGCATGCGGCAGCTCTGGCGCATCGGCTGGATGCACAACCGCGTGCGGATGGTCACCGCCTCCTTCCTCGTGAAGCATCTGCTGCAACCCTGGCAGGCGGGCGAGGCCTGGTTCTGGGACACGCTGCTGGACGGGGACCTCGCCTCCAACGCCGCCTCCTGGCAGTGGGTGGCCGGTTGCGGCGCGGATGCGGCGCCCTATTTCCGCGTCTTCGCCCCCGTCCTCCAGGGCGAGAAATTCGACGCCGATGGCGCCTATGTCCGCCGCTGGGTGCCGGAGCTGGCCCGCATGCCCGACAAGTTCCTGCACAAGCCCTGGGAAGCGCCCGAGATCATCCTGCGCGGCGCGGGCATCCGCCTCGGCGTGGACTACCCGCGCCCGGTGATCGCCCATGCCGAGGGCCGCGCCCGGGCACTCGCCGCCTATGCCGCGATGCGCGGTGCGCCGCCATGAGGCTGGACCCCGCAAGCCTGCGCGCCCGCGGCTTTTCCGGGCTCCGCGTGGTGGGCGACGTGCATGGCGAGGCCGCCGCGCTGGCGACCGCGATCCGCGGCGCGGCGGAGGAAGGCCTGTTTCTCCTGCAGCTCGGCGATCTCACCGATTACGGCCCGGATTCGCCCGCTGTCCTGCGCCTGATCTTCAACCTGCTGGATGACGAGGCCGGCCTCTTCCTGCTCGGCAATCACGATCACAAGCTGCGCCGGGCACTGACCGGTGCCCGCGTCCGCAGCCCGCCGGAAGCCACGCCCCGCACGCTGGAACAACTGCACACGGCAGAGGACGGCCCGGCCCTGGCCAGCCGCGCCGTGGCCGAGATCGCCGACGCGCCCGCCTGGTGGCGCATGGGCCCGCTGCTCTTCGTCCATGCCGCCTTCCACAAGGGGATGCTGCTGCAGGCCCCGCCGCGCGAGGCGGGCGCCCGCAAGCCCGATGCCCTGACCTCCCGCGCGCTGTTCGGCCAGGTGACGGGCGGTACGACGCAGGAGGGCTTCCCCGAACGCGTCCTGCATTGGGTGGATTCCATCCCCCCCGGCCTCACCGTCTATGTCGGGCATGACCAGCGCTCGCGCGATGGCCGCCCCTGGGAAACACGCGGCCGGCTGGGCGGGCGGGCGATCTTCATGGACACCGGCTCGGGCAAGGGCGGCCACCTCTCCTGGGTGGACCTGCCCCTGCCCGATCAGCGGTTCCTGGCGGCCTAGCCGCGCCCCCAGATCGCGGGATTAGCCAGCAATTCCGCGCATCTGGCGGCGATGGCGTCGAGCAGGGCGGCCCCCTTCTCGGGGCTCGCGCGGCGGGCATCGCCCACCACGCCGGTGGGGGTGATTTCCTTGAAGCTGCGCCGCATCAGCAACCCCGCCGGCTGCCCCGGCGCGCGCGAGGAGGAGGGCCCATGCGCCTCGGCCAGGCGGTCCGGGCGGACGCCCTCAGGCAGGAGGTTCCACACCATCGAGGTCTCGGCCTCGCAGGCATGCATCAGCGTGGGCTGGTCTTCCAGAAGCGGCTCGATCACCTCGGGCACCATGTGCCAATAGGTGCCGCCGCCGACGCGGATGCCGAATTCCACCGCGAGGTCGGTCGCCGCCGTGCCGATCGCCTCGGCATTGCCGCCATGGCCGTTCATCAGGAAAACGCGCTTGAAGCCGTGCCGCGCGGCCGATTTGACGACATGGCGCAGCACCGCCTGGAAGGTCGCGCTGTCGAGGGTCACGGTGCCGCCGAAGGCCATGTGGTGCTCGGCCAGGCCGTGCCAGACCACGGGTGTCACCAGCGCGCGATGCCCGGCGGAAACCAGCTTGCGCGCCGTCTCCAGCGCCACATTGCCGCCCAGGATGATGTCCGTGCCGGTGACCAGCGCCGGGCCGTGCTGCTCGAGCGAGGCGACCGGGATGATGAGCAGCGCATCCGCCGCCGCCTCGGCCTGGACCTCGGCGGCGGTGAGCTTCATCCATTCGAGCGAGCGGGCCATGGGTGTTCCTGTCGGTTGGGGTGGGCGCAGCATCCCGCCGCCCCGCCCCCGCCGTCAAACCCCCAGGATTTATTCGGCGACGGCGCCGGACGACTCGACCAGGTCCCGCCAGACCGGCACCTGCGAGCGCCAGAATTCGCCGAAGGCGGCGGGCGTCGCATCCGGCATGGGCTGGATGGTCAGGCTGAGCAGGCGCGTGCGCACCTCCTCCATCGCCAGCACGCGGGCGATCGCGCCGTGCATGGTGGCGATGGCGGCGTCCGGCGTGCCCGTCGCGGCCACGACGCACCACCAGTTCAGCGCATCAATGCCGGAGCCCGGCAGCAATTCGCCCATGCTCGGCACATTCGCGATCTCGGGCACGTAGTCCACGCGCGCCGCGCTGCCGACGGCGAGTGCACGGAAGCGGCCCTCGCGCACATGCGGCAGCAGGGCGGGCATCACGTCGAACATCATGTCGATATTGCCGGAGATGAGGTCCTGGATGGCAGGGCCGCCGCCGCGATAGGGCACATGCGTCATGTCGGCATTGGTCTGCCGCTTCACCCGCTCGAAAAACAGGTGGCTGATGGTGCCGGTGCCGCTGCTGCCCATGGTGACGCGGCCCGGGTTGCGGCGGGCGAATTCGATCTGCTCCTGGAAGCTCCGCCAGGGGCGCTGCGCATTCACGACCCAGAGAAGCGTGCCGATGCCCACGCGCGTCACCGGCGCGAAATCGCGCTGCGGCACGAAGGGCATGCGGTTGCCGTAGAGATAGACATTGGCCGTCAGCACATTGGCCGAGGTGAGCAACCAGGTGTGGCCGTCCTTCTCCGCCTGGATCACCGATTGCGCGCCGATATTGCCGCCCGCACCCGGGCGATTCTCCACCACCACGGTCTGGCCGAGGATGGGCTGCAGCCGCTCGGCCATCAGGCGGGCGATGATGTCATTGGCGCCGCCGGGCGCGATGGGAACGACGATGCGGACGGTGCGGCTGGGCATCCAGCTCTGCGCGATGGCAGGCGCCGCGAGAAGGGGGGCGGCCAGGCCACCCAGGATGAGGCTGCGGCGGGGCGTGGTCGGCATGTCTGGGGATCTCCGGCGGGTTGCCTCTTTCAACCGCGCGACACGCGGCAGGTCAAGGCAAGGATGACATGCCATCCAGGAATTTCCCGGCCTCCGTACGCATGGCGGCCAGCTTCTCGGGCGCCATTTTCCGCAGGCCGTTGAGCGGCATGGCCATGCGTGGATTTTTTGCAAAATCTTCCGCGTGTCGCGCGATGAAATCCCAGTACAGGAAGTTGAAGGGGCATGCGCCTTCGCCCGTCGCGCGCTTCACGTCATGCCGGCAGCGGGCGCAGTGATTGCCCATCCGGTTGATGTAGGCGCCGCTCGCCGCATAGGGCTTGCTCGCCATCACGCCGCCATCGGCGTGCAGCGCCATGCCGTGCGTGTTGGGCAGTTCCACCCATTCGAAGGCGTCGGCATAGACGGCGAGATACCATTCCTGCACCTGCAGCGGCTCGATCCCGGCGAGCAGGGCGAAGTTGCCGGTGACCATGAGGCGCTGGATGTGGTGCGCATAAGCCAAGTCCCGCGTCTGGCCGATGGCGGCATCCATGCAGCGCATCCCGGAATCGCCCCGCCAGTAGAAGCCGGGCAGCGCGCGATGGGCGCCGAGCGAATTCGTTGCGCCATAGGCGGGCATCTTGAACCAGTAGAGGCCGCGCACGTATTCGCGCCAACCCAGGACCTGCCGGATGAAGCCCTCGGCCGCGTTCAGCGGAACGCGCCCGGCGCGATAGGCGGCTTCCGCCGCCGCGCAGACCTCGCCCGGCAGCAGCAGGCCGATGTTGAGGCTGGTGGAGACGAGGCTGTGGAACAGCGTGGCCTGCCCTTCCGCCAGCGCATCCTGGTAGTCGCCAAAGCGGGGCAGGCGCTCGGTGATGAAGGCCTCCAGCGCACGCTTCGCTTCGGCCGCCGTCACCGGCCAGTTGAAACCCTCGAGCCCGCCGAAATGCGCGGGGAATTCGCGCGACACGAGCGTCATCACCTCCCGCGTGATGTCGTCGGGGGCGAAGCGCGGAGGGGTGGGTGGAACGAGGCCCTTGGGCAGCGGCTTGCGGTTCTCGGCATCGTAGTTCCACTCGCCGCCCTCGGGCTTTTCGCCTTGCATCAGGAAGCCGGTGGCGCGGCGCATCTCACGGTAAAAGAACTCCATGCGGAGTTGCTTCTTCCCCTGCGCCCAACGCCGGAACACACCGAGATTGGCCAGGAAGCGCGTGTCGTCGCGGATCTCGACCGGCAGGCCGAGCGCCGCCTCCCAGCCTTCCATCTCCTGCCGCACGCGCCACTCGCCGGGCTCGGTGGCGATGATCCGGGCCGGCTTGTGCCGGGCCACGGCGCGCGCCACCTCGCCCGCGAAGCTATGCGTGTTTTCAGCGTCATCGAGCGCGATGTAGTCCACCCGCACGCCGCGGGCGCGCAGCGCGCGGGCGAAGTGGCGCATGGCCGAGAGGATGAGGGCGATCTTCTGCGGGTGATGCGGCACATAGGTGCATTCGGCGCGCACCTCCATCATCAGCACCACGTCCCGCGCGGGGTCGAGGTCCTCGAGCGCCGAAAGCGAGGCCGAGCACTGGTCGCCCAGGACGAGACGAAGGCTAGGCCGCGGCATAGATCACGGTGCTGCCGTCATCGCCCTTGACCTGGTAGGCGGTCCAGCGGCCGGTCGTGTCGAATTCCAGGATCGCCTCGATCTCGCCCGCCGTGCGCCAGCGCACGCCCGTGGGCAGCGCCTCGCGCGTCCAGTGCAGATTGAGCGGCTTGCCGGTGGTGGTGCCGAACAGTGGCACGGCGCCGCCGAAGCGTTGCGGCTCCCACCAGGCGAGCGGCACGGCCTGGGCCGGCAGGTTCAAGGCACCCTCCGGCCCGCGCAGCGTGACGCCGCCGGGGCCGGCCTGCGCCTCCACCTCGGTGATCGTCCCGTTGCGGTTGAGGCTGGAGCGGACTGAGGCGAAGCGCCCGCCGCGGCTCACCTCGGTCAGCCGGTGTTCGTAGCGATAGACGACGACGCCCATGACCCGCGGCGTCACCAGGTTCTCCGAGACGGTGATGCGCTCGCCGCCACGCTCGGTGAAGGTGATGTTGTGCGTGCCGATGGCCGTGCCGTTGCGCAGGACGCGCCAGCGATAGTCGCCCGGCGCCTGCGCAAAAGCCGGGGTGGCCGCGAGGAGCAGCGGCAGGCAACGTCGTGCGATCATGTTTTATCCGGCCTTGGTGCGCAGGGTTGAGCGCCCACCATCCACCGCGATCACCTGGCCCGTGATCCAGCCGGCGGCGGACGAGAGCAGCATATCCGCAACGGCCGCGATGTCATCCGCCTCCCCCAGCCGCGGCAGCGGGTGCAGCTTCGCGATGGCCTCCGCCATGGCCGGGTTGCGCGTCAAGGGCTCGGCCATCGCCGTGCGCGTCAGGCTGGGGGCGATGCAGTTCACCCGGATCGCCGGCGCCAGCTCGGCCGCGAGTGCCACGGTCATGCCCTCCACCGCCGCCTTCGCCGCGGCGATGGCGAGGTGGTTCGTGAAGCCCGTGCGCGCGGCGACCGTGCTGAACAACACGACGCTGCCGCCCGTGGCCGAAAGCGCCGGCACCGCCGCCTGCACGGCGAGTGCCGCCGCCACCGCATTCAGCCGGAAGGCGTCCAGCAGGTCGGCCTCGGTGGTGCGCAGCGCGGGCTTGAGCAGGATGGAGCCCACGCAGAAGGCAAGGCCCGAAAGCGGCCCGCCCAGGCCCTGGATCGCGGCCTTCAGCGCCGTGCCGTCCGTCACATCGGCCACCACGCTCTCGGCTCCTGGCAGTCCGGCCGCCAGTGCCGCGAGCCGCCCGGCATCGCGCGCCAGCAGCACCGGCCGCGCCCCCCGCGCCGCCACCCGCCGCGCCAGCGCCGTGCCCACGCCGCCCGTGGCGCCCAGGATCAGGACCCGTTCCGTCATGAAGAATACATACCCCCGGAAATACGCCGCAGAGGTGGTGACATCCGCCCGATCCGGTAGCCCCCGGCGTCGAGGGGACGGGACAGCCGGGCGGAGGCGTGCCATCATTGGCCCGCCATGCGCCAGCTCCTGCTGCTTCGGCACGCCAAATCCTCCTGGGATGACGCGATGCTCTCCGACCACGCCCGGCCGCTCAATGCGCGCGGGCGCCAGGCGGCGGCCGCCATGGCAGCGCAGATGCAGGAGCTGGGCCTCGCGCCGGACATCGTCCTCGTCTCCTCCGCGCGTCGCACCCTGCAGACGCTGGAGGCGCTGCAACCCATGGAAAGCTCCCCCATCGTCGAGGTGATGGACGACCTCTACCTCGCCCCCTGGCAACGGCTGATGGACACGCTGCGGACCATGCCGGAGACGGCGCGCTCGGTCCTGCTGATCGGGCACAATCCGGGCCTGCACGAGCTGGGCCTGGCGCTGTTGGGCCCGGCCGGGGCGGCGCTGGGCGGCGTGCATGCGCGGCGCCTGAGCGAGGGCTATCCGACCGGCGCGCTGGCCGAATTCACCATCGCGGGCCCCTGGCGGCAATTGCAGGATGGCGGCGGCCGGCTGGTGCGCTTCGTGGCACCCCGGGACCTGCCGGAGGTGGCCGTCTGATCCTGGAACTGGCGCCCTGGGCCAGAGCCGGCGAAGCACCGGCGACCAAGCCCCCGCGCTGCCCGGTACATCCGCGCCTCGGCCGGCCGGCCTGGGCCGCGCACAGTTTCGCCTGGGTGCGCGGCGCGGGCGAGGATGCGCCGATCCTCATCCGCCGGAGCCGAAGCTGGCACGCCGTCCCCCCCCTCCCGGCCGAGGACGAGCCGGCCTGGCCCGGGGTGCTGCCACCGCCACGTGCCGTCCCCGCCGACCCCACGGCCCTGCCCCTGGCCCGCTTCAGGGGCCGCCGCGCCATACTGGCCAACGGCGTGACCTGGATCGAGGGCCGCATCGAGGCGGGGGGGCAGAGCCTGCGCATCGCACGGCTGCTGCTGGAGGGCGAGGCCGATGAGGTGCTGGCGCTCGCCGCAGAACTGGCCGCAACCCTGCCCCTGCTGCCCTCCCCCCACGGCCTGGACGAAGTCGCGCTGGCCCTGGCCGAGGGGCGGCCGCCCCGCGCGCGCCGCCAGGGCCCGGCCAGCCTGGCCGGCGCCGAGACCAGCCATGCCGCCTTCCGCGCCGCCGTGGCGCATCTGCTGGACGTGATCCTGGCCGAGGCGCCGGGCTGCCGCCCGGGCGCCGGCCCGCGCGGCGTGCACCAGACGCGCGTGGCCCTGCGGCGCCTGCGCTCGCTGCTTCGGCTGTTCCGCCCGGTGCTGGACGGCCCCGCCTGGCGCGAATGGGATGCGCGGCTGCGCGAGGTGGCGCAGGCCCTCGGCGCCGCCCGTGACTGGGATGTCTTCCTCGGCGGAATCGGGCCCGGCACGCTCGCCGCCCTCGATGGCGACGCGCGGGTGAAGCGGCTTCTCGGCGCCGCCGGGCGCGAGCGTGACGCCGCCTATGCCGCGCTGGACCGGTTCCTGGCTTCCGCCGAATTTCGCGCGGCGATCCTGCAGGGCATGCAGCTCGGCCTGCTCCAGACCCCGGCCACGCCGGACCCGCCGCTCGCCCCCTTCGCCGCCGGAGTGCTGCGCAAGCGCTGGAAGCGGCTCAGGAAGGCCGGGGCGGCCATGGCGGAGCTGGACGCGACGGCCCTGCACGAGATGCGCCTGGACGCCAAGCGCCTGCGCTACGCGGCCGAACCCTTTGCCGCCCTTTGGCCAGGCCGCGCAACCCGGCGCTTCACCCGGCGCCTGGCCGACCTGCAGGAGGCGCTGGGCCTCGCCAATGACGCGACGGTGGCGGGGCAATTGGCGCGGCGGCTGGGCGGGCGTGGGGCGGGCGAATTCGCCATCGGCGCCGTGACCGGCTTCGCCGCGGGCCGTGCGGAGGGGAGCCGAATCGCGGCCCTTGCCGGCTGGAAGCGGCTGCGGAAGGCCGGCGCCTTCTGGAAGTCACCGGAAAACCACGATTTGTAATATGGCGAAACAAGCGGGTTGCCAGCCCCCTTCATGCTGGGTTAACCCAACGACTCATGCGCCGACGGAAACTCAACAGGCCCTCTCGTACGCCCCGCCGCTGGGGCCGCGCCTTCGTGGTGGGTGCCACGGCGCTGCTGGGTGGCGGGCTCGTGGCGCTCGGTCTGCCCGGCGAGCTGATGGGCTCGGCACCCGGCAGCCAGGACTGGTCCACCCCCAACGCGCAGATCCGCATCGTGGACGGCGACACGCTTCGCCTGGGCGACCGCATGCTTCGCCTGCATGGTGTTGACGCGCCGGAGCGCGGGCAATTCTGCACCGACGCGCAGGGCCGCCTCTATGATTGCGGCACCAGCGCCGCGGCCGGCCTGGCCGAATTGGTGGGCGAGCGCGGCGTGGATTGCCGCGTGGCCGGGCGGGACCGTTTCGGCCGCGCCCTCGGCGCCTGCCGCGCCGGCAACATTGACCTCAACGCCTCCATGGTGATGGCCGGCTGGGCGCTGGCCGATACCGGCGCCGTCCCCACCCTCGGGCAGTACGAGGCGGCGGCCCGCCAGGCGCAGCGCGGGCTCTGGACCGGCGGCTTCGAGCCGCCCGCGCATTGGCGCCGGGGCCACTGAGCCCCGCGCGGGGGGCCGTCACCCCCTGCTGCATCATCCCGATCGCACGGTGACAAGATCGCCAGGGCAGACTCGGATAGACAAGAGCGCTGACCTGCCTACACTGCAATGCAACATCGCGCGGGCGGCTCACGCTCCGCACTCAAACCCGTTGAGGAAGGCTGCACCATGAGCACAAATGGCTCGATCACCGTCACCATCGAGGGCAGCAACAGCAGCACCACCCTGCCGCTGCTGGGCGGCACGCTCGGCCCGCAGGTGGCCGACATCCGCAAGCTCTATTCCAGCCTCGGCATCTTCACCTACGACCCCGGCTACGGTGAGACCGCGAGCTGCGAGAGCAAGATCACCTACATTGACGGCGATGCCGGCGTGCTGATGTATCGCGGCTACCCCATCGAGCAGCTGGCCGAGAAGAGCGACTTCATCGAGGTCTGTTACCTGCTGATGAATGGCGAGCTGCCCACCAAGGCCGAGCTCGAGAAGTACCGCAAGGACGTCACCTACCACACGATGGTGCATGAGCAGATCCGCCGCTTCTTCGACGGCTTCCGCCGTGACGCGCACCCCATGGCCATCATGTGCGGCGTGGTCGGCGCGCTGGCTGCCTTCTATCACGACAACCTCGACATCAATGACCCGCGCCAGCGCGAGGTCGCAGCCTTCCGGCTGATCGCCAAGGTGCCGACCATCGCCGCCATGGCCTACAAGTATTCGCTGGGCCAGCCCTTCGTCTATCCGCAGAACCGGCTGAGCTACGCGGCCAATTTCCTCTATATGCTCAACACCGTGCCCGCCGAGCCCTATGAGGTCTCGCCCGTGCTGGAACGCGCCATGGACCGCATCCTGGTCCTGCACGCCGACCATGAGCAGAACGCCTCGACCTCCACCGTGCGCCTCGCCGGTTCCACGGGCGCCAACCCCTTCGCCTGCATCGCGGCCGGCATCGCCGCACTCTGGGGCCCCGCCCATGGTGGCGCCAACGAGGCGGTGCTGAAGATGCTCGCCGAGATCGGCCACAAGGACAACATCCCGGCCTTCATCGAGAAGGTGAAGGACAAGAATTCCGACGTGAAGCTGATGGGCTTCGGCCACCGCGTGTACAAGAACTTCGACCCCCGCGCGCAGATCCTCAAGCAGAGCTGCGACGAGGTTCTGAAGGAGCTGGGCGTCGAGAATGATCCGCTGCTGCCGCTGGCCATGGAGCTGGAGCGGATCGCGCTGACGGACGAGTATTTCATCTCGCGCAAGCTCTACCCGAACGTGGATTTCTATTCGGGCATCATCCTGAAGGCGATGGGCATCCCGACTTCGATGTTCACGGTCATCTTCGCGGTTGCACGCACCGTGGGTTGGGTGAGCCAGTGGAAGGAAATGATCGAGGACCCGAGCCAGCGCATCGGCCGCCCGCGCCAGATCTACACGGGTGCGCCCGCGCGCGACTACAAGCCGCTCGCCCAGCGCGGCTGACGCCGGCCGCCTCAGGCCCCCCGGGGCATGTCGAGGATGCTGCGATACCCCGCGGCGGCGACCACGCCGCCGCGCACCACCCCCGCCGCGGTGCCGCCCCAGAGCACCGCCGCCGCTTCCGGCAATGCGCGGCTGTTGGGCATCGAGAGCCACAGCCGATAGACCAGCCGCCGCCGCTGTGGATCCATCAGCTCGGTCCGGGCGTGGTGCGTCACGTGGTTGTTGAGAAGCTGGATATCGCCCGGCTCCATCCGCGTGCGCAGCGCCAATTCCAGCGATAGCGCGCCCAGCACATCCAGCGCCGCCACCTGCGCCGCGGTCAGGCGCGGCGCATCCTCGAAGCGCTGCGCGGATTCGATGAAGCTGCGGCTGTACTGGCTGGTGAAGCAGCCGGCATGCAGCGCGAAGACGGCGTTGTGGTACCAGTCCGCCTCGCCCGGGCGCTGCTCCTGCTGGCGGCTGATGGGCCAGCGCTGGAACAGCAGCTCCAGCAACGCGGGCGCACGTTCCAGCATCGCGTTGTGGACGGCCGGCGTTGAGACGATCAGGCTGTCGCCGCCGGCCTCCGCCTGGCGGCAGCAGAGCAGCGCTACCACGTCGCAGCGGTCGGTGTGGAAGCGCAACGCGCCGCCGGTGCGGTAGCCGCGGCTGCCGGGCTGGCCCGGCACCTCGCCCGTGTCACGCACCTCGCCCAGCAATTCGCCCTGCCTGCTCTGCGAGAGGGCCACGCCGAGATTCAGGCCGATGGCCCAGAGGATGGCGCGCAGCAGTTCCGGCGTGGTTTCCGCGATGGGCAACCCGCGCAGGTTGACGACGCCCGAGCCCTGCTCGAGGTCGCGCTGGATGGCGGCAAGGCGAGGCGCGGTGAGCGGCAAGGGCAGGTCATCACGGCGGAAATCCTCCACTGGCCGGCCGCTTGCCAGCATCGCGTGGCCGCAGGCCAGAAGCTCGGCCAATTCTTCGGGGCGCCACTGCCAGATCCAGTCCGTCCGCGCCGCCATCGCGGCCCCGGCCCAGACGCTCGGTCCGGTCAGGGGCGCGCGGGACATCTCAGCGCGTCGCCACGCGGGCCAGCACCTGGTCCACGAAGAGCGTGGCGCTGCCCAGGTAATTCTCCGGGTTGCACAGCGCGCGCAGCCGCGAGGGCTCCACCCGGGCCGCGATCTCGGGCTCCTGCTCCAGCGCGGTGAGGAGCGGGATGCCCTGGGCGATGGCGAGATCGCAGGCGCGGTTGACGATGTGATGCGCCTCGCCCCGGCCGAGGATGGGGGCCAGGCCCATCATCACCTGCTCAGAGGCGATCAGCCCGCCGGTCGCGGCCAGGTTGCGCAGCATGCGGGCGGGGTCAACCACCAGCCCCTCGGCGAGGAAGCGGGCCTGGGCCAGGGCGCCATGGGTTAGGTTGAAGGCTTGGCCGATGGCGAGCGCTTCCGCCTGCCAGGGGCCGGTGCCGCGCTCGAGGTCCTGCGCCATGGCGGCCATCATCTGCGGCACCAGCGCATGCACCCCGCGCGACTGCGCCAGGATGTACTCGCAGGCGATCGGGTTGCGCTTCTGCGGCATGGTGGAGGAGCCGCCGCGCCCGGTCACATGCGGCTCGTTCACCTCCGCCACCTCGGTCTGCATGAGCAGCATCACGTCGGTCGCGATCTTGGAGAGCGCGCCGCAAACGAGGCCCAGGAAGGCCACCGCCTCGGTGAAGCCGTCGCGCGCCACATGCCAGGGGATGTCCGGGCAGGCGAGGCCAAGCTCGGCCGCCAATTCGCGCTGCACGGCGAGGCCCTGCCCGCCCAGCGAGGCGAGCGTGCCGGCGGCGCCGCCGAACTGCACGCGCTCGACGCGCGGGCGAAGCTGTTCCAGCCGCTCCACCATGGTGATGAGCGGCGAGAGCCAGACCGCCACCTTGTAGCCGAAGGTGACCGGCAGCGCGTGCTGGAGATGCGTGCGCCCGGCCATGATGGTGCCGCGATGCCGCTTGGCCATCGCCGCAAAGCCGCCGATCACCGCGATCAGCTCGGCCCGCAGCATCGCAAGGCCCTGGCGCATCTGGAGCACCACGGCGGTGTCCATGATGTCCTGCGTGGTGGCGCCCCAATGGGTCCAGCGGCCGGCCTCATGGCCCGAGAGCGCCGTGAGCTGCTTCACCAGGCCCACCACGGGGTAGCCCGTGTTGCGTGTGGCATCGCCGAGCGCCTGGAGGTCGAGCTTGTCCACCTGCGCGGCCAGCGTGATGGCGGCGGCCGCCTCGGCCGGCACGATGCCCAGGCGCGATTGCGCGCGGGCGAGGGCCGCTTCCACATCTAGCATGCGCTGGAGGAAGGCGCGCTCGCTCATCGCGCTGCGCATGGCATCCGTGCCGTAGAGCACGCCCATGACGGGAGAATCGGCGGGGTTCACGGGCATAGGTTCAGATATCCAGGAAAACGGTTTCGGCGCCGCCGCGCAGGCGGATGTCGAGCTGCCAGATGGCGGGCGCGGTCGGCTCGGCGATCAGGGTGGCGCGGCGCTCGGCGGGGACGAGGGCCAGCAGCGGGTCGGTCTCGTTCAGGGGCTCGCCCTGGAAATAAAGGCGCGTCGTGAGATGGCTCAGCAGGCCGCGCGCGAAGATCGCGATCTGCACATGCGGCGCCTGCAGCGTGTTGCCACGCCCCGGCACCGGGCCGGGCTTCAGCGTGATGAAGCGGAAGCGCCCCTCGGCATCGGTGGCGCAGCGGCCGAAGCCCTGGAATTCAGCGTCGTAGCGGCCGGCCGGGTCGGCGTGCCAGATCTCCACCATGGCGTCCGTCACGAGCGCGCCATCGCCATCGGTGATGGTGCCCTCGATCACGATGCGTTCGCCCTCGGCGCCCGCATTGGGGCCATCGGCGCGCAGCAGATCCGCCCAGGCGGGGAAATCAATCATGTGCCAGTAGGGGCCGGCGGTCTGGTGTGCGGTCGCCATCAATGATGCTCCCCCTCTTCGAAGGGTGTGGCCGAGGGGCCGCGCAGCGTGATGTCGAACCGGTAGCCCAGGGCCCATTCGGGCTCGGTCACGTCAAGGTCGAAGGCCGCCACCAGGCGCTGGCGCGCCGCCTCATCGGCTGTGGTGTTGAAGATGGGGTCGAGCGGCAGCAGCGGGTCGCCCGGGAAATACATCTGGGTGATCATGCGCTGGGCGTAGCCCACGCCGAACAGGCCGAAATGGATGTGCACGGGACGCCAAGCATTGTGGTGGTTGCGCCAGGGATAGGCGCCGGGGCGAATGGTGGTGAAGCGGTAGCGCCCCTCGGCATCGGTGAAGATGCGGGCATGGCCCTCGAAGTTGGGATCGAGCGGCGCGTCATGGTCGTCGCGCACATGGTGATACCGGCCGGCGGCATTGGCCTGCCAGACCTCGACCATGCTGTTGGCGACGGGGCGGCCCGCCTCATCCAGCACGCGGCCAGCCACGATGATTCGCTCGCCCATCGCCTGCTTGCCGCCATGGACGGACATGTCGGCCTGCACCGGGTAATGCTTGGGCGAGAGGCGCGGCGAGCTCGCTTCCGTCAGCGTGTGCGGCGCGCGGATGGGCGCCAGCAGGGGGGCGCGGATCTGCGTGCTGCGATAGGCGGGGCTGTCCAGCGGCGGCTGGGTGCCCGGCGCGGGCCGGGCATAGGGGATGGGGTCGGACATGGAACCTAGCCTAAGTCAGAAGACGAACCAGCCATAGGCTGAGCGCCGGAAAGGCGACGCAGAGCGCAAGCCGCAGCAGGTCCGTGACGAGGAAGGGCAGAACGCCCCGATAGGTTTGCGAAATCGGGATGTTGCGGGCGATGGCGGAGATAACAAAGACGTTCAGCCCGATCGGCGGCGCCGTCAGCCCGATGCCGACCACGACCAGCACGAGGATGCCGAACCAGATCGCCGTCTCCTCCGTCGTCATGCCGAAATCCAGCGCGGTGACGACGGGAAAGAAGACCGGCAGCGTCAGCAGGATCATCGCCAGCTCATCCATGACGGCACCCAGGATGATGTAGGTGATGAGGAGTGCCACCAGCACCCCATAGGGCGGGAAATCCTGGTCCGTGACCCACATCGCCAGCAGGTCCGGCGCTTGCGACAGCGCGAGGAAGGCGTTGAACACCTCCGCCCCCAGCAGGATGGCGAAGATCATGGCCGTGGTCTCGGCCGTGGCGAGGAGGGCCGCGCGGATCTCCCGCAGGGGCAGGCTGCCGCGCAGCACCCCCACCCCCAGCACGCCGATGCAGCCGACCGCGGCACTCTCGGTTGGCGTGAAGACGCCGCCATAGATGCCGCCCACCACCAGCACCGCGATGATCATCACCGGGATCACGTTGCGGAAGGCGCGCGCGCGCTCGCCCGGCTCCAGCGCTGGCGCGGGCGGGCCGAGTTCCGGGCGTAGGCGCATCCAGAGCCAGATGGCGGCAAGGTAGAAGGCGGTCGCCATCAGCCCGGGAATGAGAGCCGCCATGAAAAGCTTGGCGATGTTCTGCTCGGTGCTGATCGCATAGACCACGAGGATGACCGAGGGCGGGATGAGGATGCCGAGCGTGCCGCCCACCGCGATGGTCCCGGTGGCGAAGCCCGGCGCATAGCCGAAGCGCAGCAATTCCGGCAGCGCCGCACGGCCGAAGGTGGCGGTGGTCGCGACCGAGCTGCCGCAGACCGCGCCGAAGGCCGCACTCGCGCCGATCACGCTCATCGCGAGGCCGCCCGGCCGCCGCCCCAGCGCGGCATTGGCGGCCGCGAAGAGATCGCGCGCCAACCCGCCACGCTCGGCCAGAGCGCCCATGAGGATGAACAGCGGAATGACGCTGAGCGTATAGTTGGCAAACAGGTGGTAGGGCGTGGTCTTGAGGTAGTTGAACAGCGCAGCCTGATCGAGGATGTGGACATACCCCGCGGCGCCAGCGATTAGCATGGCGAGCGCGATGGGCGCCCGCAGGATGATCAGCGCCATCAGCCCGGCGAAGCCGGTCAGCGCCAGCGCGAATTCGGGTGCCATCAGCCGCGGCCCCGGAGCAGCCGCGGGATGGTGAGCAGCGCCGCCACGCCGGCGAGCGCAAAACAGAAGGCGCCGATGCCGATGGCCCACCAATAGGGCAGCGCCAGGAGGCCGATGGTCCGCATGCCGTTGCGCCAGGTGTCGAACATGCCCTGCCACATGCGCTCGGCGATCAGCAGCGTCGTGGCTGCCCAGATGAGTGACCAGAAGGCGTCAATCACCCCGTTCATCCGCGCCGGCAGCCAGGTGGTGAAGCTGTCCACCAGGATGTTGGACCGCGTGACACTGCCCCAGGCGAGGAAGCCCAGCACCGCGAGGCCGGAGCCCAATGAAACCAGTTCGAAATCCCCCTTCACCGGCTGGCTGGTCAGCCAGCGCGAGGTGACGGAGACCACGGTCAGCAGCGCGGTCAGCAGCAGCACAACCCCGCCGCAGACGGCGAGCGTGGCGGCAAGGCGGGCGATGGGGCCGCGCGGGGGGCGCGCGTCGCTCAGGCCACACCCTGGCCGTAGCGGGCGATGAGCGCGCGGGTCTGCTCCAGCAGGGCGCCGCCCTGGATGTTGCGTTCACCCATCGCGCGCACCCAATTGTCGATCACGGGCTGCGTGGTCCGCGCCCAGCGCTGGGCTTCCTCGGCCGGGAGCTCGATGATGGCGTTGTTGCGCCGCCGCACCATCTGCTCGACGATCGGGCCCTGCTCGTCCCAGACCTTGGCCGCCATGGCGGCGGCCACCTGCCCGGAATTGGCATCGAGCACGCCCCGGAGATCGGCGGGGAGGCCGTCATATTTGGCCTTGTTCATCGCCAGCACGAAGCTCGCCACATAGAAGGTGGGCGAGCCTGCGATCTCGGTGTGGTTGCGCAGCGTCTCATGCAGGCGGATCGCCGGCACCACCTCCCAGGGGACGACGGCGCCATCAATCACGCCCTGCGCCAGCGCCTCGGGCACCTGCGGGATGGGCAGGCCGATGGGGGCGGCGCCGAGCGCGCGCAGCGCCTCGCCCGCCTGGCGCGTCGGGAAGCGCAGCTTCAGGCCGTTCAGATCCTCCTGGCGGCGGACCTCGCGCCGTGCATGGATCACGCCCGCATCATGCGCCCAGGCGCAAAGGATCTGCGTGTCGGCGAATTCCTGGCGGAAGCGGGTCTCGTACAGCTCCTGCACGACGCGCGCATTCACGCTGGCGCGCTTGTGCGCGACGAAGGGCAGCTCGATCACCTCGATCGAGGGGAAGCGGCCCGGCGTGTTGCCCGGCAGCGTCCAGATGATGTCCACCACGCCGTCCTTCGCCTGGTCATAGAGCTGCGGCGGGGCGCCGCCGAGCTGCATGGCGGGGAAGATCTGCACCCGCAGCCGGCCCTGGCTCTCGGTGCCGATCTTCTGCGCCCAGGGCATCAGGAAATGGCGATGCACATTGGAGACGGCGGGCAGGAAATGGTGCAGCCGGAGCGTCACCTCGGGCGTCTGGCCCTGCGCCCGCGGGGCGGCGAGGAGGGCGGGCGTGGCGAGCGCGCCGAGCAGCGTGGTGCGACGGGTCGTCATGGCCTTGTGGCCTCCCTGGAGCATGTTTCCTTCGCACGTTCTGCCCTGAACCCCGCCGCCGCTCAAGGGCTTTCCGGCTGCCTCAGCGGAGCGGGAAATCCACGATCAGGATGTCGAGGTCGCGCGTCGGCGTGAAATCCGTGAGCCGCATCTCGAAGCGGCGGCCATCCAGCCGGCGCACCCCCTCGCCGCAGAAGCTGACGATCCAGGCCGGGTCGCCCTTGTCCACCACAAGGCGGAATTCGCGGATCGGGCCGGCCCAGTTGGCGCCGGGCGTCAGGCGGTATTGCAGCCAGATCTCGCCGTAATCCGCCCCCTGCGCCGCGCGGCTGGTGCGTCGGTCGAGTGCCGCGAGGAAACTGTCCTCCATGCAGAAGCGCGCGCGGATCGCCTGGAACTGCGGCGTCGCGCGCCGCGCGGGCGAGAGCCGCCCACCCACGGAACCACCGGCGAAGGGGACGTAGCTGTGCGTGACATCGAGGCTGCGGCCGGCGGGGAAAACCTGTCGCCGCGTGACGTTGGTGCTGACGGTCCAGAGCGGCTCCTCGATCCTGGTTCGGCCCCGCTCGAACTCACCGATGACGAGTTCCTCGCGAAGCAGGGCGGCGCGCTCCGGCTCGGGTAGCGCATTGGCCCGCTGCTCGAAGGCGGGGTCCGTGCCGGCCACCAGCGGCAGGCGCAGCGCCCGCAGCCTATCCGTGATGTCCCGCCCCCTGAAATGCGCCCGCTGGATGAGCTCATAGGCCACCGGCCGCCCCTCCACCATGGTGCGAAAGTTCAGCTCCCGCGTGTAATCGGGCACGCGCTCCACCGGCGAGTGGGTGAAGTCCGGCAGGGGAAAGGCCACCAGCGTCTCGATGTCGCGATCGGTGGTGTTGGTGAAGCGGTATTCGACGCGCACTTGTTCGCGACTGATGAAAAGCTCCTGCCGGTCGAGGCGGATCGCCTCGCTGCGGGTGAGGCTGAGGCCACCAATGCCGATCGCCGCGGTGCTGTCATTGGCCCTGGCCTGAGGCGCCGCGGCAAGAAGCGCCGCGAGGCAGAGGGCAGGACGGGACATGCGGCACATTCCTTTCGGGAGGCCCAGTTTGCCCTCGACCTGGCGCGTCGCGTCAAGCGCAGTGGCGCTCCGCCGCGCCGCGCCCTAGGCTTCCTGCATGGGGCGAGAGACCCCGCAGGAGGACCAGATGAAGCAGCTTACCCTCGCCGCCATTTGCGCGGCGTCGCTCGCAGCCCACCCCGCCCTCGCGCAGCTCGCCCTCTCGGGCAATGACAACAAGGCGGTGTCGCAAGGCGGCACAGTCCGCGTCGTGCCGAACCCGCCCGCGGACAATGTCACCATCCTCGACCTCGGCCAGCATCCGCCGCGGGTGGTGGCGACCGTGCAGGCGCCGCATTCCGTGGTGGGGCCGCCCACCTCGGTGGCGCTCACGCCCGATGAGCGGCTCGGCCTCGTCGCCTCGGCGCAGAAGGTGGATCCGGCCAACCCGGCGCGCACCATCCCGGACAACCGCCTCTCGGTGATTGATCTGCGCGCCAGCCCGCCCGCCGTGGTGCAGACGCTGGAGGCCGGGGCCGGCGCTTCCGGCGTCTCGGTCAACCGGGCCGGCACGCTGGCGATGGTGGCCAACCGCAATGCCGGCACGGTCAGCGTCTTCCGCATCACCGAAGGGCGCCTCGCCCCCGTTTCGACCGTCACCATTGGCCCCGCCGCCTCGGGCGTCAGCCATGTGCAGTTCACCCCCGATGGCCGCTTTGCCCTGGTGACGCGCGATGGCGACTTCATGGTCACCGTGCTGCGCGTGGAGGGCGAGAACGTGACGCTGGCCGGCCGCGACATCACGGTGGGCATCCGCCCCTATGGCCTGGGCATCACCAGCGATGGCCGCTGGGCCGCCGTCGCCAATCTCGGCCGCGTCTCGGGCGATGCCGATACGGTGAGCCTCGTCTCGCTCACCGCCGAACCCTTCCGCGTGACGGACACGATCAGCGTGGGCCCGACGCCCGAGGGCATCCAGGTCAGCCCGGACAACCGCCATGTGGCGGTGGTAGTCATCAACGGCTCGGCGCGGGCCACCAACCATGCCCTCTATGGCCGCGGCAAGCTGGTCATGCTGCGCATCGAGGATGGGCGGCTCGTTCGCGTGGCCGAGGCGGAGATGGGGAGCTGGGGCCAGGGTGTGGCCTTCAACCGCGACGGCACGCGCGTCTATGTTCAGAACATGATCGAGCGTGAGATCCAGGGCTTCGGCTTTGACGGCCAGCGGCTGACGGCGCTGCCTGGCCGCGTTGCGGTCGAAGGCGGGCCATCGGCGCTGCGCACGGCGGAGCGTTGAGTTCAGCTACGCCAGAGAGGGGCGCCCGGCCGGCCTGGCTGACCGCGGCGCCCTTCCTCTTCGTCTCGCTCTGGTCGGGCGGGTTCACGGCCATCAAGCTCTGCCTGCCGCATGCCGAGCCGATGACGCTGCAGGTGATGCGCTACGCGGTGGTGGTGGCGCTGCTGCTGCCGCTCTGGCTGATCCTGCGCCCCGCGCGGCCGGATCGCGCCACGGTGATGCACCTGGTCCGCATGGGGCTGCTGGTGCAATTCGCCTATTTCGCCTGCATGAACCTGGCCATGGCCCATGGCATGGGGGCTGGCACCATCGCGCTGCTGATCGGATTGCAGCCGGTTCTGGTGGCGCTGCTGGCACCCGCCTTGGTGGGTGACCCGCCGGTCGGCCTGCGCGGCTGGGTCGGGCTGCTGCTGGGCATGCTGGGCGCCGCCATGGTCATCTCCTCCGGCACGGGCTTCGCGGCCAGCGGCTGGCTGGGACTGGGCTTTGCCATGCTGGCGCTCAGCGTGATGACCGGCGGCGCGCTGCTGGAGCGCAAATCGGGCCGTCCCACCCACCTCGTCACCGCCAACCTCGTCATGTGCAGCGTGGCGCTGGTGGCCAGCATCCCTGTCGCCTGGTTCACCGAGACCATGGTGGTGGAGTGGGCGCCGGGCCTCTTCATCGGCCTCGGTTACATGGTCTTCGTCAATTCGCTGATCTCGCTCTCCATCCTGTTCGCGATGCTGCGCCATGGCGAGGCCGCGCGCGCCTCCTCCGTCTTCTTCCTGGTGCCGCCGCTGGCCGCCTTCATCGCCTGGATGGTGCTGGGCGACGAGATGGCCTGGCTCGCGATCGGGGGCACCGCCGTGGCCGTGCTGGGCGTGGCGCTGGTGGTTGCAAAGCCCGGCCCGCCGCGTCAGGCTCCGGCCAAAGTCTGAGGAACTCCCCATGGCCCATGCTGGTCTGAATTTCGGCATTTTTCTCGCCCCCTTCCACCGCCTGGGCGACAACCCGACGCTGGCGCTGGGCCGGGACCTCGACCTGCTGGTGGCGCTCGACCAGCTCGGCTTCGACGAGGCCTGGATTGGCGAGCACCATTCCGCCGGCTGGGAGACGATCGCGAGCCCGGAGATCATGATCGCCGCCGCGGCCGAGCGAACGAAGCACATCAGGCTCGGCTCGGGCGTGACAAGCCTGCCCTATCATCACCCGCTGCTGGTGGCGCAGCGCTTCGTCCAGCTCGACCACATGACGCGCGGCCGCGTCATGCTGGGCTGCGGCCCCGGTGCGCTGGTGAGCGACGCCTACATGATGGGCATCGAGGCGCACACGCAGCGCCCGCGCATGGAGGAATCGCTCCAGGCCATCATGCGTCTGCTGGCCTGCGACGGGCCGGTCACGATGAAGACCGACTGGTTCGAGCTGCGCGAGGCGCGGCTGCACCTGGCGCCCTACACCTCCCCGCGCTTCCCCATATCGGTCGCTTCCTCCACCACGCCCTCGGGCGCGCTGGCGGCGGCGAAGCACGGGCTCGGCCTCATCTCGCTGGGTGCGGGCCTGCCCGGCGGCCCGCAGAAGCTGGCGGAGCAATGGCGCATGGCCGAGGCCGAGGCCGCGAAGCACGGCCAGACGATGGACCGCAAGAACTGGCGCCTCGTCGTCAACATGCATTGCGCCGAGGATGACGAGCGCGCCATGCGCGATTGCCGCATCGGCGAGCGGCTGGAGACCGAGACCTATTTCGGCGAGACGCTGGGCCGACCGCCCACGCGCACCGAGGACCCGCTGGGCGACGGGTTGAAGGCCGGCACTACGCTGGTCGGCAGCCCGGACACGGTCGCCAAGGGGATCGAGCGGCTGATCGGCTTCAGCGAGGGCGGCGCCGGCGGCATCCTCTTCCGCGCCCACGAATGGGCCGATCGCGAGCAGACCGTGCGCAGCTACGAGCTGTTCGCCCGCTGGGTCATGCCACGCTTCCAGGGCTCGCTGCGGATGCCCGCCGAGAGCCGGGAGTGGTGCTACCAGAACCGCGAGGGAATCTTCGCGCCCAACCTGCAAGCCCTGAAGCAGGCCTTCGTCGCGGCCGGGCAGGCGGTGCCGGAGATGGAGCGCCTCAAGCTGCGCGAACGCCAACCGGGCGAGTAGCCTCCTCCAGCCCGCGCGCCTGATACTCGATGCGCGCCGAGATGGCGGTGAGGCTCTCGACGCTCGCCTTCACCTCGGCGGCCGCGCTGCGCGCCACGCGCGTTGCCAGGATTTCGGCGCGGGCGGTGGCGTTGGTGCTGCGCTCCTCGCAGCCGGCGAGGAGCGCGATGAGCTGCTGGCTGTGCGCCGCCACCCGCTCCACCGCCTCCTGCGTGTCGCGCTGGTGTTGCAGGAGCATGGCACTCCCTTCGCGCAGCGTGCCGGCAAAGGCGGTGACCGAGCGACGCATCTCCTCCAGCTCCGCCAGGCTCAGGCTGGGCGGCGGCGGGCGGCGGCGATGCGCGAGCAGGGCGAGCAGGATGCCCGCCAGAAAGCAGAATCCGCCCGCGGCCATCGCCAGCGCCTCGGGCTCCAGGCCCGCCCAGGGCGCGGCCATGGCCGGCCGCGCTGCCAGGGTGAAGGCCAGAAGGGCAGCCCCGCCCAGGGCCAGGGAGCCAAGCGCGGGCAGGTGGGGCGGGCGATGGGTCATCACTCCGGCATAGGCGGGCCGCGGTAAAGAAAGCCTTGCCGGATCGCCGCACGGCCGCGGGCCTTTGCGCTTCGTTAAGCACCGCCTGCCAGTCTCCGCCTCCGCATGCCCCGGAGAATGACCAGGATGGTCGAACCCCCCTGCCCGCCCCCTTGCCCCTTCGCGCCGCTGCTGGCGATGCTGGACGCGCCACCTCGCCTCGCGCTGCGCGGCGCGGCGCCCGAGGGCCTGGCCCGCATGCCCTCGGCCGGCGATGGCCCGCCGGATCTGCTCTGGGTGAGCGAACCGGCAGCGTTGCGGGAGGCGGATTTCGGCGCGCGCTGGATCGCCTGGCCACAGGCCGCACTCCTGCCGCCGGAACTGGCGCAGCGGCTCGCCCGCGCGGGCTATGCGCTGGCGCCGCTCGGCGCCTTCCTGCTGGCGCGGCGCATTCCGCCGGCCGCGCTGCGCGGGGAGGAGGCGGCAGCTCTCCTCGCCCGGGCCGCCACGCTGCCGCCAGCGGATGCGCTGGCCTTGCTGCGCCTGCTGGCCCCTTCTCATCCACCCGCCCGCGCGGCCCTGATCGAGCACCTCCTGGAGCTGGGTGCCTGGGCAGAAGCCTTGCACCTGGCCCATGGCGATGCCGCCGGGCAAAGGGCGGCAGCGGGGGCGCTCACCGCCTTCAACCGGGCCATCGCGGGGGGTGACGTGGCGGCCGCCGAGGCGCTGGCCGCCGCCCTCGCCGAGTTCCAGCCGGAGAATCGCGCGGTGCTGGAGGCCGCGCTGGCCTGCAACCGCCAGCTCGGCCAGACCGGCCGGGCCGCACGCTTCGCTGGCGCCCTGCTGGCGCTCGATCCCCATCATCCCGGCGCGCACCTCGCTCGGCTCGAACAGGCCGAGGCCACGGGCGATACGGCGATGGAGCTGGCCGCGCGCACCGGCCTCGCCCTCGCCGCGCCGGGCGCGCTGCATCCGCTGCGCCGGCTGCATGAGGCGCACCGCGCCATCAGCCGGCACCTGCTGCACCCGCTGGATGCCGATGGCCACAGCGCCGTGCAGGCCCTGGTCGCGGCCGCCCGCAGCGTGGAACCGATGGAGTTGCCGGAAGGCGAGGCGCGGCACTGGGCCCGCCATTACCGCCATTTATCGGAAGCCGCCGATGCAGCGCTGCTACGGCGCGACGCAGCCCCCTTGCCGGTGACGGCCCTGCACCGGGCGGGGGGGCGTCCCCTCACCTGGGCCGGGCTGCGCCGGCAGGCGCGTGATGCGAAGCTCGCCTTCGTGGTGGCGGCGGACGCGGCCTATCTGCGCCTCTATGGCCGCGCCTACCTCGCCTCCATCCTCCGCCATGCGGATCTGCCCGTGGTGAGCCTGGTGCATGTGATCGGCGGCGCGCCCAACCTGACGGAGCTGATCCGGCTGATGGACATGCCCGATGAGCGCGTCTTCTACAGCGCCGACGACTTCGCCGCGGGCGCCGTCACCACCCAATGCCATGACAGCGATGGCCCGCGCGCCCTGCCCGTGGCCCATTTCCAGTGCACGCGCTTCGCCGTGGCGCGCCGCGTGCTGGCGGAGCTGCGCCTGCCCGTCCTTGTCTCCGACATTGACGCGGTGCTGCAACGCGGCGTGAGCGGCTTGCTCGCGCGCTTTGCGGGCTGTGACGTGGTGCTGAACCGCAACGAGGTCAGCACGGCTTTCGGCAGCCACATCACCGCCAACCTGCTGCTGGCCTTCCCCACCACGCCTGCCCTCGCCTTTCTCACGGAACTGCAGGGCTATCTGGAGACGGCGCTCTCCCAGCCGCATGTCACCCGCTGGATTGACCAATGCGGGCTGCAGGCCTGCTGGAACGCAAGCCCGGCGCGCTTCGGCTGGTTCGACACCCAGGCCGACATCAACAACGTGATGTATCCGCGCTGGATGCCCAACCCCTTCCTCTTCCTCTCGCTGTTCCACGGCTTCGACATGGCGAGCCTGCCCGAAGCCGCTTGATCACACGGGAGGGCGCCAGAGCCGCCCATCGGCCGGCATCGGACGCACCCCATGGCGGCGCGCCAGCCGCTCGCGGTAGAGGCCGTCCGGATCGGCCAGCGCCAGCATCTCCTCCGCTTCATGGTCGAGGCTGGCGCCGATCTCGAGATAGGCGTCGAGGTTGTCGAGCCGGGGAACTGGCGTGCGGCCTGCCTGGTGCGTCCGCGCGGCCTGGTGGAACAGCGCCTCCAGGCGCTTCACCAGCTTCTCCATGTTGAACAGGTCGCAGCGGTCCCGCTGGGCGGCCAGCGTTTGCCGGTGGCGCGCCAGCTCGTCCGGCGCCTGCGCCAGGGCGACGGCGCGGCGGACATAATCATCGGGCGTCGCACAGACCATCTCCGGCAGGCCCGCCGCCCGAACCAGGCTGCCGCAGACCCTGGCCGCGAAGCTGCGGCCCGAGAGCGTCAGCACCGGGACGCCGAGCCACAGCGCATCCGACGCCGTGGTGTGCGCGCCATAGGGCACGGAATCGAGGAAGAGATCGGCCAGGCGGTAGCGCGCCAGGTGTTCTGCGTTGTTGAGCTTGGGCGCGAAGACGAGGCGCCCCTCGGCCACACCGCGCGCGGCGGCGAAGGCGCGAAGGTTGGCGCGCATCTCCTCGCCGGAATCCAGCAGCCAGAGCACGCTGCCCGGAACGGCCAGCAGGATCTGCATCCAGCGCTCCAGCGTGAAGCGCGAGAGCTTCTGCGAGGCGTTGAAGCAGCAGAAGACGAAGCCCTGTTCCGGCAGCCCGGCCTCGGCGCGGCTGGGTGGGTCCGCGATCACCCGTTTGCGGTCATTGGGCTGGTAGCAGGGCAGGCGCAGCACGCGCTCGGCGTAGTGGCACTCGGCCTCGCGCGGGATGATCCAGGGGTCGGCGATGATGTAGTGATGCCAGGGCGTGCCGAGCGTGCCGGGATAGCCCAGCCAATTCACCTGCACCGGCGCCGGCCGCCGCGCGAAAAGGGCGGTGCGCGCATCCCGCGTGTAGCCATTCACATCCACCAGGATGTCAATCCCATCCGCGGCGATGCGCGCCGCCGCCGCGTCGTCGTTCAGCTCGCGGATATCCACCCAATGCTCCACCGCCGCCTGGATGCGCGCCTGGAGCGGCGCGGTGGAGGGAGGGCCGCAATAATAGGCGGTGACCTCGACGCGCGAACGGTCGTGCAGCTCGAACACCTCGGCCATCAGCGTGCCGATCGCGTGGTCGCGCAGGTCGGAGGAGACATAGCCGATGCGCAGCCGCCGCCCCTCCAGCCGGATCGGCGCATCCCGCCGGTCATGCCGGGCGAGGTCCCGCGTTTCATCCACCAGGCAGCGGGCATAGTGATGGGCCAGGCCCAGATGCAGCCAGGGGTCGTCGGTATAGGCCAGCATGGAGAGCGGGCTGGTCCCGTGCAGCAGGCGCCGCCGCTCCGCCGCATCGCCAGGCGGCAGCACCGGCCAGGCACATTGCGCGAGGCGCAGCGCCATGAGCTGCTCGATCACGTCGCGCTGCTCGGGCTGCAGCTCCAGGCATTGGCGCAGCGTCGCCTCCGCCAGGGCGGGCTTGTGATGCTCGCTCAGCACGCGCGCGATCTGGCGCAGCGCGGTCAGCTTGTAGGCAATGGCCGCGCCGGTGACGGCGACGACGCGCTGGGCCACACCCTGCCATTGCTCGATCGCCTGCGGGATGGCGCCCGCCCGCTCCAGCAGGCCGCCCAGGTTGATGCTGGCCGGCAAGAAGTCCGGATTGAGCGCGAGGCAGGCCGAGAGCGATTCCCGCGCCGCCCCCGCCTCGCCCAGCTCAGTCTGCAGGCAGGCATGGTTGAACCGCGCGATGTAGAGCTGCGGGTCGGCCGGATTGGCCGCGATCCAGCCCGCATAAAGGCGGCTCGCGACCGTTCCGTCACCGGCGGAGGTGAGGCGCTGCGCCTCCGCCACCAGGGCAGGCAGGGTCATCGGCAGGGTTTCGGACATCCTGTCCTCCTCTGTTCAGCCTCAGAGGCCGAGATAGGCGGTGATCTGTTCATCCGACATGCTGCCCACCTGCGTCGCATCGAAGCCGGCGAGCTGGGTTTCGTTCAGCGCCGCGATGTTGGTGGTGGAAAGCTGGTCGAGCTGCGTCGTGCTCAGCGCGCGGATCTGCGTGGAAGTCAGCGGCTCCAGGTTGGTGGTGGTCAGCGCGCCGATCACCGTGGTGGTGAGCGCGCCGATCTGCGAGGCACTCAGCGAGGAAAGCTGGGTCGAAGAGAACTCGTCCAGATCCGTGCTGGAAAGGCCCTGCACCTGGGTGGCCGTGATGCCGCGCAGCTGGAGCGTGCTCAGCCCATCCACCTGCGTCGCGTCCAGCGCGGAGAGGTTGGTGGCGGACAGGGCCGCGATCTGCGACACGCCGAGCGCACCGACCTGCGTGGCGGACAGTTCCGCCACATCCGTCGCCGTCAGGCCGCGGATCTGCGTCGCCGTC
>JBHYCX010000001.1:0-214156 GCA_051861325.1 Roseococcus sp. | reverse complement strand
CACGCCGCCCAGCTGCGTGTTGCTCAGCGCCGCAACCTGCGTGCCGTCCAGCGCAGACAGACCCGTCGCCGTCAGACCGCCAATCTGCGAGGCCGCAAGCCCACCCACCTGGGTCGCACTCAGCTCGCCCACATCCGTCGCACTCAGCCCGCCCATCTGCGTCGCCGTGACACCCCGCAGCTGCGTCGTGCTCAGGGCACCCACCTGCGTCGCGTCAAACCCAGACAGCGCCGTCGCACTCAGACCGCCGATCTGCGACGACGTCAGACCGCCCATCTGCGTGGCCGACAGGCTCGACAGGTTCGTCGTCCCCAAGGCCCCCAGCTGCGTCGCGCTCAGCGCACCGATCTGCGTGGCACTCAGCTCGCCCACATCCGTCGTGCTCAAGCCACCCAGCTGCGCATTCGTCAGCCCGCGCACCTGCGTCGTGCTCAAGGCGCCCACCTGCGTCGCATCCAGCGCCGACAGGCCCGTCGCACTCAGCGCACCCACCTGCGAGGCCGTCAGCGCACCCACCTGCGTCGCACTCAGCTCACCCAGATCCGTCGTCGTCAGGCCCTGCACCTGCGTCGTGCTCAGCGCCCGCAGCTGCGTCCCCGACAGCGCCGCCGCCTGCGTCGCATCCAGCGCCGAGAGGTTCGTAGCACTCAGCGCACCCACCTGAGAGGCCGTCAGCGCCCCCACCTGCGTCGCACTCAGCTCGCCCACATCCGTCGCCGTCAGGCCGCGGATCTGCGTCGCCGTCACGCCGCCCAGCTGCGTGTTGCTCAGCGCCGCAACCTGCGTGCCATCCAGCGCAGACAGACCCGTCGCCGTCAGACCGCCAATCTGCGAGGCGGTGAGGCCGCCGATCTGCGTCGTGCTCAGCGCCGCCACCTGGGTCGAGGCCAAGGCCCCCACCTGGCTCACCGTCAGGGCGCGCACCTGCGTGCTTGTGAATTCACCGATATCGGTCGCGGTCAACGCACCGAGTTGCGTCGTGGTCAGCGCGCGGATCTGCGAGGTGGTCAGGGCGGCGACCTTGGTGGCGTCCAGCCCCGAGAGCTGCGTCGTCGTCAGCGCGCGCACCTGAAATTCGCCCAAGACGGCCAGCTGGTCCCCGCTGAAGCTGAGCTGGGCCGCCAGATAGGGGATCTGCGTTGCCGTCAGGCCCCGCACCTGCGAGGTCGAGAGCGCGCCGATCTGCGTGGCACTCATGGTTTCGACCGCGGAGCTGCTGAGAGCCCCGATCTGGGTCGTCGTCAGCGCGCTGATCTGCGTGGTCGAAAGTGCGGCGACCGAGGTGGTCGTCAGCGCACGGATCTGGTTGGTCGAGAGCAGCGAGATGGACATGGCGCATTCCTTTTCCAGAGAGGGCGGAACACAGCGTCTTGCTGCCAGCTTCTCCGAGGGGTGCTCTCTGGAAACACCACTCCCGCATCAGGAAACTCCCAGGCGAAGGCTTATATTTCGTGAATCGCGCGAGATTTTTTGCCGCTCACGCCGCTTTTCGGCTGGCTCGTGGCATCACCGCCTCAAAGGCGATGGCGCCGCGCCATTGCAGGACGGGCGCCATGGGCCGGCGCCCAGCGGCGAGGCGGAGCTGATCCGCCACCACCTCCCAATGCCAAGGTTGGCCTTCCGCCACCTCCACCAAGCCAGCCGCGGCCACGCGTGGCAGCATGTCGAGCAGCAGCGCGGCGTCGGCGAGGCGGCCGGGCGCCATCCGTGCCACGGCATAGGGAAAGCGGCCCTGGCGCGCGGCGAGGCGCAGCAGCGCCTCCCAATCCCGCGGACGCGCCGGGTCGCCCGCGGTGTGCAGCGGCGCGGCGGGCCCGCCAAAGCCTGCCTCGGCCGCAATGCCGGTCTCACCCACGGACAACACCGCGAAATCGCCACAGCGCGCCCGCCGTTCGGCCAGCCAGGCCGCCAGCCCCGGCAGCGGCCCGCGCAACGCCTGGGAGGGGCGCGGCACCTCGCGCTCGAACAGGAAGTCGAGCTGCAGCAGCGCGCCGTCCTGCACGCCGCGCAGGCGGTGGAACTCCGCCACCTCGGCACTGCGGAAGCCGAGCGCACCCAGGGCCGCGAAGACCTCCTCCGCGCGCGCGCCGCCCTGGTTGTAGTTGACGAGCGAGACCTCGATCAGGATGTAGTCCGCTTGGCGCAGCACCGTCTGCCCGCCCAGCAGCACGTCCAGCTCGGCCCCCTGGGTGTCAATCTTCACGAGGTCGAAGCGGCGGCCGGCCAGCACGTCATCCAGCCGGCGCTTGGGGACGGGCGTGCGCAGCAGCACCTCGTCGCGGAAGAAATGGGTGTTCTCCCGATAGAGCGAAGTGCCGGTGGATTGCAGCCATTCCCGCGTCAGGAACAATTCCGCCTCGCCATTCTCATGCGCGGCGGCAAAGCCCAGAACCTCATGCCCGGTCGCCGCCAAGGCGGGCAGGCAATGGGGGTTGGGCTCCACCAGCGTGGGCACGCAATCGGGAAAGACCTGGCGGAGCCCTTGCGTGAAATGCCCGAGATGGGCCCCCACATCGAGCAGGGTGCGGGGCGCATAGCCCGCGAAACGCAGCGCCTCAAGCCGTTCTGGTCGCATGATGCCCCTCACCATGCCGGCCCTTTTGCCGGCGAGGCGAGAGTGACGATCACGCGTTAGCGCAGGGTTAACGCGCGGCTCAGCTCTCCGGCTTGATGTTGGCGCGGCGAATCACCGCACCCCATTTCTCGTATTCGGCGCGCTGGATGGTGGCCAGCTCCTCCGGCGTCGAGGCCACCAGCTCATAGCCCAACTCGAAGAAGCGGCGCGCCACGTCGGTGTCTCGCGCGGTGGCGACGGTCGCGGCGTGCAGGCGCTGCACGACGGCGGGCGGCGCACCGGCCGTCATGTAGATGGCGGCCCAGGTGTAGCTTTCGAAATCCGGCAGCCCCTGCTCGGCCACCGGGACGAGGTCGGGCATGTTCGGGATGCGCGTCCTGGTCCCCGCGCCGATCGCGCGCAGCGTCCCCTGCTGCACCTGGCCGATCGCCGGCGCCAGCGCGTCGATCATGAAGGTCACGCGGCCGGCCAGGAGCTCGATGATGGCGGGACCGGAGCCGCGCGTGGGCACATGGGTCGCCTGCACGCCCGCCAGTTGCAGGAAGAGCTCCGGCGCCAGATGCGTGATGGAGCCGGCGCCGGTCGAGACGTAATTGTGCCGCCCCGGCTCGCGCCGCAGCAGGGCGATCAGCTCCTGGACCGTGGTGATGCCCGAGGCCGGGTTGACCATCACCACGTGCGGCACCCGCGCGATGAAGCTGATCGGCTGGAAATCGCGCACCGGGTCGTAGCGCAGCGTGGGAAACAGCGCGGGGGCGATGCTGTTGGTGGCGCCCGTGGTGCTGAACAGCGTGTGGCCGTCGGTCGCGCGGGCCACGACCTCGGCGGCGATGGTGCCGCCCGCGCCGGTGCGCCCCTCGATGATGACGGGCTGGCCCAGCCGCTGCTGCAGGCCGGGCGCGAGCAGGCGGGCCGTCAGGTCGGTCACCCCGCCCGATGCGAAGGGCAGCACCATGCGCATCGGCTGGCGCGGCCAATCCGTGGTCTGCGCCGCAACGGGGGCGGCGAAGGGCGCCACACTGGCGGCAGCAAGGAGGGCACGGCGGTTCATGCGGGTCTCTCCACGAGGGTCTCGGGGATGCTCACGGTGAGGGACAGCAGGCGGAAGGAGTTGGTCTTGCCATGGCCATCCAGGTTCAGGCTGCCATTCACGCCGCCCTCCAGCACCTCATCCACCACGAAGTTGAAGGCATGGATGAGCGGCAGGTCATGCCGCAGGCAGGCGGTGGCGCCGCGGTGGCGGAACAGCGCCAGCACGCGTTCCGCCGTCACCTGCTCGGCCAGGATGGGGTAGAGCTCGGGCCGGTAGGGAATGAGCGACATATTGAGGCGGTTGCCCTTGTCGCCCGCGCGGCTGTGGGCCACGGCATGCAGCGGAACCTCGATCATCCGACGATCTCCCGCGCCGTGCGTACCGAAACCCTGACCGGAACGCGCTCGCGCAGCACCAGGTGGCTGCGCGTCAGGATGCGCGGCGTCACGCGCCAGCGGGCCCCGCCCGTGCCGGCGGTGCCGCAGCAGAGCATCGCCAGCACCTCGCGCGCCGCCTGATCGGCGTCATCGCGTGTGCGGGCCTCGACGGCGAGGCGGATGCGGATCTCGGGCGGCTCGGGCCCGTCATAGCCGCGCCAGAGCGCGCCATCATCGCTGTCATGCACGCTGGCCACGCCGATCAGGTCCACGCGGGCGCGGACATCGAGGCCACGAATCTTCATGCGTTCCAGCAACACATCGGCCGTGGCGCGCGCCCGGGCCAGCGCGTTGGGGCCGGCGACGGAGACCTCGCCCTCGCCCAGCCAGCTCCCCTCGAAGCTCGCGGTCACCTTCAGCGTGTCGGGGCGCGGATGGCCCCGCAGGCCATGCACGGCCACGCGATCCTTCCCCGCCTGTTCCAGCGTGCACTGGGTGATGTCGAGCACCACATCGGGCGTGATGTAATGCGCGGGGTCGTGCAGTTCATAGAGCAACTGCTCCTTCACCGTGCGCAGATCCACAATCCCGCCCGTGTCGGCCGCCTTGGTGATGACCAGCCCGTAGCCTTCCCCCTTGGCCCGCGTCACCTCCGCGATGGGGAAGCCGATATTCGCGGGGTCGGGGATGTCCTTGAAGCCCGGGTCCCAGAAGACGCCGCCTGTGACCTGGCTGCCGCATTCCAGCAAGTGGCCGGTGGCGGCACCCAGCGCCAGGCTTTCCCAGTCGTCGGCACGCCAACCGAAATGATGCGCGAGCGGTGCGATGGCCAGCGCCGGGTCGCTGGTGCGGCCGGCGACCACGACATCGGCGCCCTGCGCCAGCGCCTCGACCAGCGGCTCGGCACCGATATAGGCATTGGCTGCGATGAGGTTCCAGGCGCCCATGTCGAGCCCGGCATCGGCCTCATGCACGGGCAATTGGCCGCCGGCGACCAGGCTCGTCACGTCGTCCCCCTCGACAAGGGCGATGCGCAGCTCCGGCATGCCCTGCGCGATGGCGAGCCGCGCCACCGCGCGCGCGGCGGCGGGCGGATTGGCGGCGCCCCAATTGCCCAGCAGCGGAATGCCATGCTGCTTGGCGAGCGTCAGGATGGGCTCGAGCAGCCGCTCCAGCATGGGCTCGTAGCCCGCCTCGGGGTCGCGGCGCTTTTCCAGATGGGCCAGCGCCACGGTGCGTTCGCCCAGCGTTTCGAAGAACATCGCGGATGGCAGGCCGCTCGCGATCAGGGTCCGCAGGACGGGCAGCGGCGCATCCACCCGGTCGCCCGAAAAACCCGCGCCATTGCCGACGAGAAAGCGGTCCATTCTGATCTCCCTGGGGGCAGTCTTCGCCGGGCGGCGTCAATCCGCAAGGGCCGCGCGCAGCGCCTGGCCGAGCGGCACCGCATCCCGCGCATGCAGGCTGATGGGATTGATCGTGAGGAACCCCTCGGCCAGCCGCGCCGGGTTCACATGCACGGCCGGGCGGCCCGCGCGCAGCCGCGCCTCCATGGCCGGCGCATCCGGCACGCGCAGCAGCAGGAGCGGCACCTCGCCCGCCGCGGCCTCCTCGAAAACAAGGCCTGAGGCCGCGCACACGGCGTCGAGCCGCGCCTGCCAGCGGGCGCGGCGCGTGGCGGCGTCCTCGCTCACGAAGCGGCGCAGCGCCACCAGCAGGCCCATCACCTCCTCCCGCCCCACCTTGCAGGACCGCCCGATGCCGGTGCGCGGGAAGAAGGCGAGCTGCGACAGCGCCGCGAATTCCGCCGGCGCCTGGAACTGCGCGTCGGGCAGGTCGAGGTCGAGCATCTGAACCAGCGCCGAGGCCACCAGCAGCCCATTTCCCGCCAGGATCCCCGAGGCCTGCGGCCCGCCAATCGCCTTGCCGCCGGAAAACGCCACGAGGTCCGCGCCCTCGGCGATGAAGCGGCGCAGGTTTTCAGCGGGCGGCAATTGCGCGGCGGCGTCCACGATCACGGGGATGCCGGCCGCCCGCGCCACGGCGACGATCTCGCCGAGCGGTGGCCGCGCATGGGCTTGCGCCACATGCAAAATGCCCGCGGTGCGCGGCGTCACGGCATCGGCGAATTCCGCCGCACTCGCATCGCGCACCCCCGCCCCCGAGACACGATCGGGGATGCCGACATCCACGAGGCGGCCCCCCGCCGTCTCGATGGCGCGGTCATACATGTTGCGCTGGCTGCGGGAGATCAGGAATTCGCAGCGCCCCTCGCGCGTTGCGGGCAACCGGTTCATCGCCCCGGCATCAAGCCGCGTGAGGCAGGCGGCGGCGGCCAGCAGCAAGGCGGCGGAGGCGCCCGGGGTGACGAAGCCGGCCTCCGCGCCCGTCGCGGCCGTGATCTCCCGGCAGGCGGCGGCCTGGAGGTCGAGGATGTCCACGCTCGCTGTCGCGGCCGCGCGCATCGCCTCCGCCACCTCGTCGGCGAGCGGGCCGGCCGAGAGGCGGGTGTTGGTGCCATAGGCGTTGATGATGGGCGTGATGCCGAAATCCGCGAAGATCATGCGGCGAGCACGCTCTGCACGGCGCGGCGCCAATCCGCCTTGCGGCGCCCCGCTTCCTCGGCCGCCATGCCAGGCACGAAGCGGCGCTGCAGCCGCCAATGCGTGGGCGCATCGCCGGGCGGGGGCAGCAGCCCGGCCTGCAGCCCCGCGAGATAGGCGGCACCGAGCGCCGTGGTCTCCGCCACCTGGGGCCGGTCCACCGGCGCGCCCAGGATGTCGGCCAGGAACTGCATGGTCCAGTCGCACGCCACCATGCCGCCATCCACACGCAGCACCGTGTCATGCATGCCCGGCCAGTCGCGCCGCATGGCGTCCTGCAGGTCAGCTGTTTGCAGCGCCACGGATTCCAGCGCGGCGCGGCAGATCTCGGCACGGCCGGAGGCGCGGGTCAGCCCCAGGATGGCACCGCGCGCCTCGGCGTTCCACCACGGGGCGCCGAGGCCGGTGAAGGCCGGCACCAGATGCACGCGCTCGGCCGGGTTGGCGCGGGCGGCCCAGGCGCCCGCCTCGCTCGCATGCTGGATCAGGCCCAGGCCGTCGCGCAGCCATTGCACCGTGGCACCCGCCATAAAGATCGAGCCCTCCAGCGCATAGGCGCGGCGGCCACCCAATTGCCAGGCGACGGTGGTGAGCAGCCGGTTGGCCGATGGCACCACCTCTTCGCCCGTCACCAGCAGGGCGAAGCAGCCCGTGCCGTAGGTGGATTTCATCATGCCGGGGCGGAAGCAGGCCTGGCCGAGGGTGGCCGCCTGCTGGTCGCCGGCCATGCCGAGGATGGGGATGGAGCCCCCCAGCAGCCGCGTCTCGCCGAAGGGGGCGGCGCAGTCCCGCACATCCGGCAGGATGCCCATGGGCACGCGGAACAGCGCACAGAGCTCCGCATCCCAGGCGCCGCGGCGGATGTCGAAGAGCATGGTGCGGGAGGCGTTGGTGGCGTCGGTGGCGTGGACGCGCCCTTCCGTCAGGCGAAACAGCAGGAAGCTTTCCACCGTGCCGGAGCAGAGTTCCCCCCGCTCGGCCGCGGCGCGCGCGCCGGGCGTGTTGTCCAGCAGCCAGGCCAGCTTGGTCGCGGAGAAATAGGGATCCAGCAGCAGGCCGGTGCGGGCGTTCACCAGCGCCTCATGCCCGGCCGCGCGCAGCGCCTCGCAGGTCCCGGCGGTGCGGCGATCCTGCCAGACGATGGCGCGGCTGACGGCGCGGCCGGTGGCACGCTCCCAGAGCAGCGTCGTCTCGCGCTGGTTGGTGATGCCGATGCCGGCCACGTCGCGCGGCTGCCCGCCCGCCTTCTCCAGCGCCGCGCGCAGCACGGCGAGGCTGTGCGCCACAATGTCCTCCGGCTCATGCTCCACCCATCCGGGCGAGGGGAAATGCTGCGGCAGCTCGACCTGGGCCGAGGCTACGGGCACCAGCGTCGGGTCGAAGGCGATGGCGCGCGTCGAGGTCGTGCCCTGGTCCAGGGCGAGCAGCAGGGGCATGGCGTTCACTCCCAGGTGTTGGGCGAGAGAGTGGAAGGATTTCCAGCAGGGTCAACCAGGGTTTGACGCGATGGGAAGCCGGCCCGACAATCGGAGGGTAGCCGAGGAGCCCACCCCATGCCCGTGAACAACCGCATCGCCGCCCTGGCGCCCGAGATCGCCGAATGGCGCCAGACCATCCATGCGAATCCGGAACTCGGCTTCGAGGAGCACGCGACCAGCGACCTGGTGGCCGAGAAGCTCGCCGCCTGGGGGATCGAGGTGCATCGCGGCATCGCCGGCACGGGCCTGGTGGGCGTGCTCCGCAACGGCAATTCCGGCCGCTCCATCGGCCTGCGCGCCGACATGGACTGCCTGCCGATGACGGAGGAAACCGGCCTGCCGCATGCGTCCAAAACGCCCGGCAAGATGCATGCCTGCGGCCATGACGGCCACACCGCCATGCTGCTGGGGGCGGCCAAATACCTCGCCGAGACGCGCAATTTCGACGGCACCGTGAACTTCATCTTCCAGCCGGCCGAGGAAGGCCCGGGCGGCGGCCGCGTGATGGTCGAGGAAGGGCTCTTCGAGCGCTTTCCCTGTGACAGCGTCTATGGCATCCACAATGACCCCTCGCTGGCGCTGGGCGAGACCTCCATCGTCGCCGGGCCGATCCTGGCCTCGGCCGATACGGTCACCTTCAAGATCCGTGGCCTAGGCGGCCATGCCGCGCGCCCGCACATGGCGATTGACCCCGTGCTGATCGGCGCGCAGCTCGTGGTGGCGCTCCAGGGCATCGTCTCCCGCCGGGTGGACCCGCTGGACAGCGCGGTGCTGAGCCTCTGCATGTTCCATGCCGGCAGCGCCTCCAACGTCATCCCCGAGACGGCCGAGATCAAGGGCACGATCCGCACCCTCAAGAAGGAAACGCGGGCGGCGATGGAGCGCCACATCAAGCGCATCGCGGCCTCCGTCGCCGAGGCCTTCGAGGCGGAGATCGTGGTGGAGTGGAAGTCGGGTTACCCCGTCACGGTGAACCATGAGCGCGAGGCCGACCTCGCCGCCCAGGCGGCGGCCCGCGTCTTCGCCCCCGAGGGCATCATCCGCAAGCGCCCGCCCATCATGGGGGCCGAGGATTTCTCCTACATGCTGGAGAAGCGGCCGGGCGCCTTCGTGAAGCTTGGCCAGAAGGCCCCGGACGGCAAGGGCGGCGTGCCGGTGCATCACCCCAAATACGACTTCAACGACGATGCCGCCCCCTATGGCGTGGGCTTCTTCAGCGCGCTGGTCGAGCAGGAATTGCCGCGCGGCTGAGGCCCCCCTGCCGCGCCCGGGCTTCTCGCCTTGACGGCGCGAAGCCCGCGCCGCTACACGGGCGCCTTCGCATGATGACCCTGCCAGGACATGGCGCGCCCGGGCGCGAAGGCGTGCCGTGTGCGATGACGGGGTTGCGCCGCATCCCCGCGCCCGCCGCCGTCTGGCGCGCGCCATCCCCCGGCAAGCAAAGGGCGGCTTTCGACCATGGCTGACCGGCTTCCCATCGTCGTGGACCTCGACCACACGCTGCTGCGGACGGACACGCTGGACGAGAGCTTCGTCCGAGCCCTGTTCCACCACCCCCGCGCCGCTGCCGCCGCCCTGCTCGCCCTGCCCCGCGGGCGGTTGGCCGTGAAGGCGGCGCTGGCGGATGGCGTCCCGCTGCAAGCCGCCGAGCTGCCCCTGCGCGAGGAATTGCTCGACTGGCTGCGCGCCCGCGCCCTGGAAGGGCATGCGCTGCACCTCTGCACCGCTGCGCACCAATCCGTGGCCGATGCCGTGGCCGCCGAACTGGGCCTTTTCGAGAGCGTGATCGGCTCGCGCTCGCACAACCTGAAGGGCGAGGCCAAGGCCGCCGCCCTGACGGAGCTGTTTCCCCAGGGCTTCATCTATGCCGGTGACAGCCGGGCCGACCTCGCCGTCTGGGGCCGCGCTGCGGGCATCGTCCTGGTGGGCGCCGCCCCCGCCACGGCGGCCGCGGCGCGCCGCCTCGGCCCGCCCGTGCTGGCCGAAATCGCAGGCGAGCTTGCCACCCCGCGCGACTGGGTGCGTGCGGCCCGGCTGCACCATGCCTCGAAGAACCTCGTCGTCTTCGTGCCCCTGATCCTGGGCCAGGGCTGGCGCGACATGGGCCAGGTGGTGGATGCGCTGCTGGGCTTCGCCCTGCTGCTGCTGCTCACCTCCTCCACCTACCTGCTGAACGACCTGGCGGATCTGCGCGCCGACCGCGCGCATTGGTCGAAGCGCCACCGCCCGATCGCCAGCGCGCGCATCCCGATCCGCGCCGCACTCGCCGCCGGGCTTTGCGGCGTCTCGGCGGCCTTGCTGGCGGGGTTGCTCTATTCCGTGCCGCTCTTCATGGGCCTTGGCGCCTATCTCGTGCTGACGCTCGCCTATTCCTTCGGGCTGAAGCGCGTGCCGCTGCTGGATACGCTCATCATCGCGCTGCTCTTCGGGCTGCGCATCCTGGTGGGTGTCGCCGCCCTCGGGCAGCCCATCTCGGGCTATCTGATGACCTTCGCGCTGTTCTTCTTCTTCTCGCTGGCCACGGCCAAGCGCCACACCGAGATCCTTCGCGCCGGGCCCGAAGGCGCGCCCTCGCTCGCGGCGCGCGGCTACCGGCCGGCCGATGCGGAGCTGACGCTGGTGGTGGGTGTCGCCTCGGCACTCGGCTCCCTCATCGTGCTCGTGCTCTACCTGATGCAGGACGCCTTCCTGCGCATCCCCTATGCCGACCCCTGGTGGCTCTGGGCGCCGCCCTTGCTGATTGCCGTCTGGCTTGGCCGCATCTGGCTGCTGTCGCATCGCGGCGAGATGGAGGACGACCCCGTGAGCTTCGCCATCCGCGACCGGACGAGCTGGGGCCTGGGTGCCGCGGTCGGAATCGCCTATCTGCTGGCGCTATGAGTACGGCCCGCGGCCTGGAGACATCGGCACTGACCAGCTGGGGCCGCACCCTCAGCGCGCCGCAGCTCGCCTTCGCGCCGAACTGGCGGGACGAGCTTCCGGCCACGCTGCGTGCCGCAGTGGCGGCGCGCCCGGCGCATGGCGTGCTGCCCATGGGCCTGCGCCGCTCCTACGGGGATAGCGGGCTGAACCCGGAGGGCGCGGTGCTGCTGACGCCGGCGCTCGACCGCGCCATCGCCTTCGACCCCGCCACGCGGCTGCTGCGCGCCGAGGCGGGCCTGAGCCTCGCCGCGCTGCTCGCCTGGACCATCCCGCGCGGCTTCTTCCTGCCGGTGACGCCGGGCACGCGCCACGTGACACTGGGCGGCGCCGTCGCCAATGACGTGCACGGCAAGAACCACCACCGCGCGGGGACCTTCGGCCGCTGGGTGCGCGCGCTCGGCCTGCTGCGGAGCGACGGCACGGAGCATATGCTGCGCCTGGGCGAACCGCTCTTCGCCGCCACGGTGGGCGGCCTCGGCCTCACGGGCCTCGTCACCTGGGTGGAGCTGGAGCTGCTGCCGATCGCCAGCTCCGTCATCGAGACGGAGGATGAGGTCTTCGAGGACCTCGACGGGTTCTTCCGCCTGGCCGAGGCCGCCTCCGGCTGGGACTACACCGTGGCCTGGGTGGATTGCCTGGCGAAGGGCGCGGCGCTGGGGCGCGGCATCTTCTCGCGCGGGCGGCATGCGGCGGCCGGCGGGCTCAGGGTCATGGAGCCGTCCCGGCTGCTGCGCATGCCGATGGATGCGCCGGGCTTCGCGCTGAACCGCCTGACGCTCAGCGCCTTCAACGCGCTCTATCTCGCGATGGGGCGGCGCCGCTCCGGCCGGGCGCGGCAAGTGCCCTATCTGCCCTTCTTCTACCCGCTGGACGGCATCGCCCAGTGGAACCTCCTCTACGGCAAGCGCGGCTTCTTCCAGTACCAGAGCGTGGTGCCACTGGCCGCCCAGCGCGAGGCGACGGGCGCGATGCTCACTGCCATCGCGGCCGCCGGCGAAGGCTCCTTCCTGGCCGTGCTGAAGACCTTTGGCGCCCTGCCCTCGCCCGGCCTGCTCTCCTTCCCGATGGAGGGCACCACGCTCGCGCTCGATTTCGCCAATCGCGGGGCGCCGACGCTGGCGCTGCTGGCGAGACTTGATGCCATCGTGCGCGAGGCCGGCGGACGGCTCTACCCCGCCAAGGATGGCCGCCTGCCGGCCGAGATGTTCCGCGCCGGCTACCCCGCCTGGGAAGGATTCCAAGAGCATATGGACCCGCATTTCTCCTCCGCCTTCTGGCGCCGCGTGTCCCAGCCATGAGCGCGGCACGACGCGTCCTGATCCTGGGCGGCACCTCCGGCATCGCGGTCGCGACGGCGCGGCTCTACGCGGCCGAGGGGGCCATGATCGGCCTGGCGGGGCGCGACGCCGCGCGGCTGGAGGCGGTGGCCGCCGATCTGCTGGCACGCGGCGCCGCCGCGGCCCCGGTCTTCACGCTCGACCTCGCGGCCGAGGCCGCACCGGCGACGCGACTCGTGGAATTGCGCGACGCGCTGGGCGGCCTGGACGACGTGCTGCTCGCCTATGGGGTGATGGGCCCGCAGGCCGAGGATCAACGCGACCCCGCCATCGCGCGGCACACGCTGGATGTGAACTTCACGTCCGCGGCACTCTGGGCGCTCGCCGCCGCCGCGCTGATCGAGGCACAGGGCCGCGGCAGCCTCATCGTGCTGGGCTCCGTCGCGGGGGATCGCGGGCGGCGCAAGAACTTCGTCTATGGCGCGGCCAAGGCCGGCATCGCGGCGCTGGTCGAGGGCGTCGCGCATCGCTTCGGCCGGCCGGGCGCGCCGCCCGGCCTCCGCGCCGTGCTGATCAAGCCGGGCCCGACGCGCACCGCCATGACCGCCGGCATGCCGCGCGAGGGCGGCACCTGGGCCGACCCCGAGGATGTGGCGCGCATCATTCGCCGCGCGGCCGACAAGGGTGGGCCCATCATCTATGCGCCGGGGCGCTGGCGCTGGATCATGCTGGTAATCCGCCATCTGCCCGCCCGCATCTTCAACCGGCTCGACATCTGATGGCCAACCATGTTCCCGCCGGCGCTGCCGGACGGATCGTCATCACCGGCGCGGCCGGGCTGGTGGGGCAGAACCTGGTCGCACGACTCATCGAGCAGCCGGGGCTCGACCTCGTCGCCATCGACAAGCACCCGGCCAACACCGCCATCCTGCGCCGCCTGCATCCGGGCATGGAGGTGATCGAGGCCGATCTGTCGCAGCCCGGCCCCTGGCAGGCGGCCTTCGCCGGCGCCGATGCCGTGGTGCTGAACCAGGCGCAGATCGGCGGGCTGGACCGGGCCGAATACATCGCGAACAACGTGACCGCGACCGAGCGCGTGCTGGAGGCGATGGCCCAGGCGCGCGTGCCCTACATGGTCGGCATCTCTTCCTCCGTCGTGAATTCCCGCGCGCAGGATCTCTATGTCGAGACCAAGACGATGCAGGAGAAGCTCTATCTCGAGAGCGGCATTCCCTGCGCCATCCTGCGCCCCACGCTGATGTTCGGCTGGTTCGACCGCAAGCATCTGGGCTGGCTGCGCCGCTTCATGGACCGCACGCCGGTCTTCCCCATCCCGGGCGACGGCAACTTCCTGCGCCAGCCGCTCTATGCCGGTGATTTCTGCGCGGTGATCGCAAGCTGCCTCGCGCATCGGCACGCCGGCACGCATGACGTCTCGGGGCTCAACACGATCACCTATGGTGCGCTGATCCGCATGATCCATGGCATCGTCCAGCCGCGCGCGCGCATTGTGAACATCCCCTATCACGCCTTCTGGGCGATGCTCTGGCTCTACGCAAAGCTGGACCGCAACCCGCCCTTCACCGTGAAGCAGCTGGAAGCGCTGGTGATCCCCGAGACCTTCCCCGTGACCGACTGGCCCGAGCGCTTCGACGTGGCGCCCACGCCGCTCGAGGACGCGCTGCGCCGCACCTTCACCGACCCGCGCTATCGCGACGTGGTGCTGGAGTTCTGAGCATGACCCGCATCGTCATCCTGGGCGCCGGCGCCATGGGCCTTGCCGCCGCGCAACGCGCCGTCACCCTCGGCGCCGAGGTCGAGCTGATCGAGGCCGACCGCGAGCCCGGCGGCATGGCCGCCCACCTCGATCTCGGCGGCGTCTCGATTGAGCGCTTCTACCACTTCGTTTGCAAATCCGACGCGCCGACCTTCGCCCTGCTGCGCGAACTCGGCCTGCCGGATGCGATGCGCTGGGTGCCGACCTCCATGGCCTATTTCATGCGCGGCGGGCTGCATCGCTGGGGCGATCCCATGTCATTGCTGCGCTTCCCGCATCTTTCCTGGATGGCGAAGTTCCGCACCGGGCTGCAGATGTTCCTGACCACGCGCCAGAACGACTTCGCCAGCATCGAGCGATTGACGGCGCGCCAATGGATCGAGGTCGGCTCGGGGCTCGAGGTCTATGAGACCCTCTGGAAGCGCCTGCTCGGGCTGAAATTCTACGAGCATGCCGACCATGTCTCCGCCTCCTGGATCGCGACGCGCGTGCGGCGCATCGGCCGCTCGCGCCGCTCGATCTTCCAGGAGGAGCTGGGCTATATCGAAGGCGGCTCGCAGACGCTGGTGGATGCGCTGATGCGGGACATCACCACCAAGGGCGGCCGCGTGGCGCTGGGCGAACCGGCCGCGCAGGTGCTCACCGAGGAGGGCCGCGTCACCGGCGTGCGCACGGCCACGGGCCGCGAAGTCCCGGCCGACCACGTCATCTCCACCGTGCCCACGCCGCTCATCCCGTGTCTCGTGCCGGACCTGCCGGAGGCGCTGCGCGCGCAATACGCGGCCATCGAGAATATCGGCGTCTGCTGCGTGCTGTTGCGCCTCAAGCGCAGCGTGACCCCGCATTTCTGGGTGAACATCGTGGATGACGAGATCCCCATCCCCGGCATCATCGAGTTCAGCAACCTCCGCCCCGCAGCCGGCGAGGACGCCATCGTCTACGTCCCCTACTACATGCCGGTGACGCAGCCGCGCTGGTCCTGGAGCGATGAGGAGCTGATCGCGGAATCGCTGGCCTGCATCGCGCGCGTGAACCCGGCCATCACGCGGGCCGACCTGGTGGAGGTCCGCGTCGGCCGCCTGCGCCATGCCCAGCCGGTCTGCGGCCCGAGCTTCCTCGACACGCTGCCGCCGGTGCGCACGCCCATCGCCGGCCTGCAGATCGCCGATACCTGTTTCTACTACCCCGAGGATCGCGGCATCGCGGAGAGCGTGCGCCTGGGCCGCGAGATGGCCGAGCACGCATGCGGCTGACGCCGGAGCTGCTGCGCTTCGTGCTCTCGGGCGGCGCGGCAGCGGCGGCCAACGTGCTTTCGCGCATCCTGTTCAGCCAGGTCATGCCCTATTCGCCGGCGATCATCCTGGCCTATGGCGTTGGCATGCTGACGGCCTATCTGCTGATGCGCCGCTTCGTCTTCGCCGCGTCCGGCCGCCGCACCGGGGACGAAGCCTGGCGCTTCATCCTGGTCAATGCGCTCTCGGCCGCGCAGGTCTGGGCCGTCTCGATGCTGCTCGCCCGCTGGCTGCTGCCGGCCCTGGGCTGGAGCTGGCAGGCGGAAACGCTGGCGCATATGGCGGGCGTGGGCAGCACCGTCCTGACCAGCTACGTCCTGCACAAGAGCTTCACCTTCCGGCGGAGGCAAGACGGATGAACCGACCGGCCTGGCTCAACCCCAGCCTGCTGCGCGATGGCTGGACGCTTCCGGCCCTGGCCCTGTCCGCGGCGGCGCTGGGCGGTGCCCTGTTGGTCATCGCCACGCTGGTCCGCTCGATGTGGCTGTCGCACACGGCGATGCCCTTCATGGACCAGCTCGACTACTGGAGCGCGGAGCAGATCGGCGCCGCCCTGTTCGTGCGGCACAATGAGCACCTGATCCTGCTGCCGAAGCTGGGCTTCATGCTCGACTTCGCCCTGGGCGGCAGCAACGCGGTGAACTTCGCGACCATCCTGGCGATCCAGCTCGCGCATGGGCTGCTGCTCGGCTGGATGCTCACCGCCGGCAATGCCGAGTGGCGCCGGCCCGATGTCGTTGCCCTTGGCCTCTCGCTCGCGATCTGCTTCTCGGCCCTGCAGTACGAGAATCTCTCCTGGGGCTTCCAGACGCAATTCGTGGGCGTCTATGCGCTGGCCACGGCCTGCTTCGCGGTGGTCTTCCTGGGCGGCACCGGCTGGATCGCAACACTTGCCGCCTGCCTGCTGGGCGCGGCCGCGATGCTGAACATGGCCAATGGCGTGTTCGTCCTGCCCATCGCGGCCACCCTCGCGCTCCTGGCCGGGCGGCCGTGGCGGCAGGTGCTGGCCTACGCTGCGGCCAGCCTGCTGGTGGCCGGCGTCTTCGCGGCGGGACATGTCTCGGTCGCGCAGCACAGCTCGCCCCTGGACGCACTGCGCATGCCGGGGAGCGTGGCCACCTATGTCGCCGTCTTCCTCGGTCGGCCCATTGTCGAGATCCTCCGCCTCCCCGTGAACGTCGAGGGCCAGGGCCTGTTCGCCTGCGTCGCGATCGGCGGCGCAGGGCTGCTGCTTGCCGCTGGCCTCGGGCTGCGCGCCGTGCTCAGGCGCCACTCGCTCAGCCCGGTCGAGTTCGCCCTGCTGGCAGGCATCGCCTATGTCGTCGCCTCGGCCCTGATCACGGCGGCGGGGCGGCACAGCTTCGGCTGGATCCAGGCGACCAGCCCGCGCTATGGCACGCCCGCGCTGCTCTTCTGGTGCATGCTGGCGCTCTCGCTGCACGTCATCCTGCAACGCCGCGGCAGGTGGCTCGCTTTGGCGGCCTCGGCCGCCCTCGTGGGGGTGACGGCGCTTCTGACGCAGCAGCAGCCACGGTCGCTCGCCGTGCTCGAAGGCTTCATCGCCCTGCGCTATCCGGCGGAGACGGCACTGATCGCGGGCGTGCAGGACGAGGATGGCTTCCGCGCCGTCTACCCCATCCCTTCGGCGATGGAATCACGGGTGCAGCCGCTGCGCGAGGCGCGGGTGTCCATTTTCGCATCGCCTTATGCGGGCTGGATGGGCCGGCCCCTCCAATCCACGCTGCGCGTCCTGCCGGCGGAACGCTGCCTGGGGTCCTTCGACAGCGCGCGCCTGCTGGGCCGCGCGCCGGGCCAATTCGCCGCCGCCACCGGCTGGGCCTGGGACCGGCAGGAGAAGACGCGCCTCAACCGGGTCGTGCTGGTGAATAAGGCGGGCGTGATCGTGGGCTTCGGCCGCGGGCCGCTGCGGCGGTCGGATGTGCCGGCCGGCACCGGGCGCGCCGTCCCCGACACCCGCGTGGGCTGGGTCGGCCGTGCCGCCGCCGGCCCTGGAACCACGCTCCGCGCCTTCGCCCTCGCCGCGCCGGACGCTGCCTGCCCGCTGCCCGGCGCCGTCACCCTGGCCGACTGAGGCAGCCCCTCAGTTCTGCAGGGTGATGCCCTTGGCGCGCACCACCTCGCTCCAGCGCGCGAGATCGCTCTCCATCACCGCGCGCAGCGCCGGGCCGGCGCCGGCCACGGGCGTTCCGCCCTGTTGCACCAGGCGCTCCCGCAGCTCCGGCGCGGCAAGCACCTTGCCGATCTCCTCCTGGATGCGCGCGACGAGCGCGGGCTCCATCCCGCGCGGCCCGAGCAGCCCGTACCAGAAGGAATAGGTGAAGTTGATGCCAAGCTCGCGCGCCGTCGGCACATCAGGCAGGGCCGGGATGCGCCCGCCCTGCGTGCCGAGGGCGATAGCCCGCGCCCGCCCGTCGCGGATGGCGCCCAGCACGGTCGGCGGAGCGGCGATCAGGAGGCCGATGCGGCCGGCCAGCAGGTCGGTGAAGGCAGGCCCCATGCCGCGATAAGGCACATGGGTCAGCCGGATGCCCGCGATGTCCTGCAGATACTCCGTGTAGAGATGCGGCGAGGAGCCCGCCCCCATCGAGCCGTAGAAATTCGCGTCCGCCGCCTGGCCGCGCGCGGCCTCCACGAAATCGCGCAGGCTGCGCACGGACGAATTGCCCGGCACCACAAAGACCGTGGGGTAATCCACCAGCAGCGAGATCGGCGTGAAATCCGCCATGATGTCGAAGCCGAGATTGGCATGCAGCGGCGGCGCGGTGGCCAGCGAATTGTCCGTCAGCAGCAGGGCCGTGCCGTCATTGGGCGCGCGCACCGCGGCGGTCCAGCCCACCACGCCGCCGCCGCCCGTTCGGTTCTCGACCACGATATTGGCGCCGGTCTGCTCGCCCAGGCGCTGGGCGATGAGGCGCGCCACGAAATCCGTCGTGCCGCCCGGCGGATAGGTGATGATGATGCGCACCTGCCGGCCGGCCGGCCAGGCAGGGGCTTGCGCGAGGGCCAGAGGGGGCGTGGTTGCGGCGAGCCCGGCGCTGGATGCGATCAGCAGGTTACGGCGCTTCATCTTGTGTTTCCTCCCGGTTGCGGCGCAGATCCAGCACATGGCTCAGCCCGTGCCGAACAAGCGGCCGGAGGCGAGGCGCGCCCCCTCGGCCATGCTCGCAAGCTTGGCCCAGACCACGTCGGATGCGACGCGCCCGCGCCCGGCCGAGGTGTCGAAGCCGCAATCGGTGCCGGCCATGAGGCGGTGTGGATCGCCGATGCTCTCGGCGATGCGTTCCAGCCGCTCGGCCACCACCTCGGGGTGCTCGACAAAATGGGTCAGCGTGTCGATCACGCCGGCGACGAGAATCTGGTCCTCGCCGAGGGGCATGCGGCGGAAGACGCGGTGTTCATGCGCATGGCGCGGATTGGCGAAGGGCAGCACGAAGCCGCCCACGCGCGCCTGGCGGATCACGGGCCAGATCTCCTCGAAGGGCACGTCGTGGTCGTGCGGCGCCTCGTAATTGCCCCAGCAGACATGCAGGCGGATGCGCTCCCGCGGCAGGCCCGCGACGGCGCGGTTGATGGCGGCGACGACGCGCCCGGAGAAGTCGAGGAAATCGGCCAGCGGCTTGTCCTGCCAGGCGCCGTGCCGCTCGAGCGCCAGGTCCGGGCAATCAATCTGCAGGGTGAAGCCGGCCGCCAGGATCGCGCGGTATTCGGCGCCGAGTGCCTCGGCCAGCGCCTCCAGATAGGCGTCCTCCGTCGCGTAGTGCTGGTTCTGCACGATGGCGGCGAGGATGCCCGGCGAGGGTGCCGCCATGAAGCCCGGGCCATCGCCGAGCGCCGCACGGAACTGCGCGCATTCGGCCGCCATCGCCGCTTCGCCCACATAGGTGACAGGGCCGATCGCGGCGGGCAGGTTGGTGGTGACGCTGGCGGCTTCCTTGCCCGCCATGCTGGCCTGGAGTTCGGCCTTGAATTCGGGATAGGCGTCAATGTCCTGGAAGCCGCCGCGCGCGCTGGAACCGCCAAGGCCGGTCAGGCGGTCCCGCAGGTAGAGCACGAAGGATTCGCGCCCCTGCTCGCCGTCATTGGGCACATCAATGCCGGCCGCGCGCTGCTTCGGCACGATGGCGGCGACGGCAGCCGCGGCCGCGGCGGAAAGCTCGGCCGGGTCCACCGCCTCGCCCCGAGCGCGGCGGGCATGCAGCCGCGTCAGCGCGCGCGGGCGCGGCAGGCTGCCGGTATGGGTGGTGCGGATGCGGTTCTCGCGCGGCGGCATGGTCCCCTCCCCGGGACTCGGGCGGGGTTTTCCCCGCCCGTCGGACGCCTCAGTGCGAGCCGGCGAAGGCCAGCATCATCGCATAGACCTCGCGCGTGACGCTGGAGAGGGTGCGGCCGAGCTCCTCCAGATCCGCCACCTGGTCCACGCGCTTGCCGAATTTCTCCTGCTCCGCCGCGCTCAGGATGAAGGGGATGATGCCGGTGGAACGCGCGAGGCCGATCATCAGCGAATCATGCGGCTCCGGGATCTCGTTGCTCAGCAGCACCGCGCGCAGGCGGGCGCGCACCTCCATCACGTCCAACTCGCCCTCGGCCGCCTTGGGATAGCGGCGGTCGGGGAAGACCCAGAGGAAGCGGCCCTCCTCCTTGCGGAGGACGCCCTTGGCCACAAGGTTGTCCAGCAGCTGCCCGCGGAGCCGATCCGCCTTGCGGCCGATCTCGACGATCCAGTGGCGGCTGTCGCGCTGGCCGGGCGCGGTCGCGATCATGGTCAGCGCCTCGTCCAGCACCGGATCGCCCGAGGGCTTGGTGCTGGTGATCAGCAGCTTCTCGAGGTCGGTATCAATGCTGCCGTTCAGCGAGAGCTGCATCAGGATGGCGCTGGCCACCGCGTAATCCCCGGCGGGCGCCGGCAGGCCGATCGGACGGCCGGTCTTGTCGTCGAGGAGGAGGAGGATGATCTCCTCGGGCATCGTGAGCTGCATGGGCGGGACCTCCGAAGGGTTGCCGCGATGTTGTTCGCAGCCGCTTCGTCTGTCCAGGGTGACGCATGGCACATGAATTGCTGGCAATGCGGCAGGGCCGGGCGTTCCGGCCCCTCGGATCCCGAAAGGCACATCCCATGGATATCGGCGTCTTCATCCCCATCAACAACAATGGCTGGCTGATCTCGGAGAATGCGCCGCAATACATGCCGAGCTTCGAGCTCAACAAGACGGTCGCGCAAAAGGCCGAGGGCTACGGCCTCGACTTCGCGCTCTCGATGATCAAGCTGCACGGCTTCGGCGGCAAGACGGAGTTCTGGGACCACGGCCTCGAGAGCTTCACGCTCATGGCGGGGCTGGCTGCCGTTACCAGCAAAATCAAGCTTTTCGCCTCGACCGCGGTGCTGACCATCCCGCCCGCCATCGTCGCGCGCATGACCTCGACGATTGACAGCATCTCGGGCGGGCGCTTCGGGATCAACATCGTCTCGGGCTGGCACAAGGTGGAATACAGCCAGATGGGCCTGTGGCCGGGCGACGCACATTTCGGCAAGCGCTACGACTACAGCACCGAATATGTGCAGATCCTGAAGGAGCTCTGGGAGACGGGCGAGAGCGACTTCAAGGGCGAGTACTTCCAGATGGACAAGTGCAAGCTCAGCCCCCGCCCCAGCCAGCCGGTGAAGATCGTCAGCGCCGGGCAGTCAGATCGCGGGATGGAGTTCGGCGCCACCTATTGCGACTACAATTTCTGCCTGGGCGAAGGCGTGAACGAGCCGACCAAATCCGCCTCCGTCCCGGCGCGGGTGCTGGAGCACGCGAAGAAGACCGGCCGCAATGTCGGTGCCTACATGTTGTTCATGGTGATCTCGGACGAGACGGACGCGGCCGCCATGGCCAAGTGGGATTCCTACGAGCGCGGCGCGGACCGCGCGGCCCTCGCCCATCTGCTGGGCCATGCCGCGCAGGACGTGAACACGGAGGCGAACTCCATGGCGGCGGCGGTGCAGCGCAACCCCTCGCCCATCAACTTCAACATGGGCACCATCGTTGGCAGCTATGCCTCCTGCGCGCGCATGCTGGACGAGGTGGCGGCGATGCCGGGTGTCGCCGGCATCATGCTGTGCTTCGACGACTTCATCAAAGGCATGGATGATTTCGGCCAGAAGATCCAGCCGCTGATGGAATGCCGGAAGGACCGGCTGCCGCTGGCCGCCTGAACGCGAAAAGGGGCGGCCCGTCGCCGGGCCGCCCCTTCGGAGGAAGACCGGGCCGGGGCGCTGAACAGCGTCCCGGCCTTTTTGTCTCAGCCCATCGCCTGGATGTTGTAGCGCTGCGCCACCTGGCGGGCCGTCGCCAGCTCGCTCGTCATGATGTTCACGAAATCCTGCCCGGTCGGGATGGGATTGCGCGGCAGCGTCTGCAGCTCCGTCGTGCGGGTCACGATGGCGGGGGTGCGCATCACGCCCGGCATCTCGCGGATCATGCGCTCCGCGATCGGGGCCGGCAGGTTCTTCGGCGCCGAGATGCCCACCCATTGCGTCTGCACCAGGCTCGGGAAGCCCAGTTCCACGAAGGTCGGCACATTCGGGAAGGCCGGCAAGCGCTGCGGGGTGGAGATCGCCAGCGCGCGCAGCGTGCCGTTGTTCATCGCCTCGACATTGGTGGTGATCGGGTCGATCAGGCTCTCGATATGGCCGCCCAGCAGATCCCGCATGGCGGGCGCCGAGCCGGCATAGGGCGCGTGGTCGAGCTGGGTGAGGTTCGCCTGGCCGGCCAGCATCGCCCCCAGCATGTGCGGCGCCGAGCCGATGCCCGAGGAGCCGTAGCGCGTGGGCCGCGTGCGGGCCGCCTGGACGTAGTCGGCGAAGGTCCGGATCGGGCTGTCGCCCCGCACCAGCAGCACGCTCGACGCCTCGACCAGCAGGGCCAGATGCGTGAAGTCATTGATGGGGTCGAAGGGCAGGCGCGGCAGGGTGGCGGCGGAATAGACCATCACCGAGGCATGAGTCATCAGAAAGGTGTAGCCATCGGCCGGCTGCTTCGCCACGTAATCCGTGCCGATCACGCCGCCGGCGCCGGCGCGGTTCTCCACCAGCACATTCTGGCCCAGCGCGGCGGAGAGCGGCGGCGCGACGAGGCGGGTGATGGTGTCCACCAGCCCGCCCGGGGGGAACTGCGCGACCAGGCGGATCGGCGCGCGGGTCGGCCAGGCGCCGGATTGGGCGCTGGCAATGGCGGGGGCGGCCAGCAGGCCGGCGGTGGCGCCCAGGAGGTGGCGACGATGCATCATCTGTAATCTCTCCGTCAGGCTCCCACCGCGAGATTGCACAAACACCATGCAACCAGGCGGAGTGGAGCGGTTCCGGGAGAGTGTTACGCAAGCGGCATGCCGCCCGCGGGCCGTCAGCCGGTCTTCACGATCCCCGGCGGCTGCCAGGCCCCGCGGCCGATCGGCAGGAGGGAGGGCGCCTCGGTCTTCGGCCAATAGAGGCGCATGACCATGTAGATCGGCCCATCGGGCGCCGGCAGCCAGTTGGCCCGCAGCGCCTCGCCCGGGTCATCCTTCTGGATGTGGATCGTGACGCCACCATCGGGGTTGCGCCGCATGGCGGCCAGCATGGGTGAATTGATCAGGTAGCGGTCGATCGGGTTTTGCACGAGCAGCTGGTTGCCGCTGTGATACATGGTGACTGACCAGAAGGCGCTGACCGGCGGCAACTGGCCCGGCCCGAAGGTGATGGTGTAGCGGTTGGTGCTGCCATTCAGCGTCTCCCCCGTCGCGGTGGTGCGGGTGAAGGGATAGGTCGCCTCCTCGGTGGTGTTGGCGTAGATGCCGGCCTTGGCGACGACGGCGCGCAGCAGCCAGTCGCCATCATAGGCCTCGAGGCTGCCCGGGATGGGTGTCACGTTCCAGCCATTCATCTTCACGCCGGCCGCGGCCACGGCAGCCTCCACCTTGCGGTTGCCTTCAAAGGCGCCGCCCAGCAGCTCGATCCGGTCGAGGAAGGAATGCGGCGGGGCCGTGCCACGGCCATCAATGCCGATGGTCGCCAGCCGCGCGCGGATCGCCGCCTCATTCGCCTGGGGCGCGTTGAACTGCAGCGCGAAGGCCAGGTAGTCGAAGAAATGGTGCTTCGCGAGATCGGCCGAGATGCGCGGCCAGCGGATCTCGGGCGCCGCCGGCGGCGCGGGTTGGCGCAGGAAGGCGGAGAGCGGCTGCACGCGGTAGCCGCGCTGCACGGCCAAAACATTCGGCATATCGTCCGGACCGAGCAGCTGGGTGCGGAAGAGGGCAAGAGCGAATTGCGTGGTGGAGCGGATCACGCCCCGGATGCCCGGCGGCGTCGCCCCCTGCCAGCCCGGCCCCACGACCATCCAGGAACCCGCGCCCTGGCCGGTCGACCGGCTGCCGATATAGCCGACATTATAGGTGTTGGCGTCGCAGACCTGGACAGCGAAATAGCGCCCCGCCGGCACATCCGGCACCGAGAGCACCACCGGCTCCGCCCGCAGGTCGAGCCAGGATAGGGAATAGGGCGTGTCGCTGTTCGGCGTGGGAACGGCGGTGTCGCGCCAGGTGGAGACGTGGGAGTCGTTCCAGATCTGGTTGAAGGGCGCCTTGAACTGGCTGCTGCTCCGGTCAATCGCGAATTCGTACATCACGGTGTAGTTCATCACGAGGGGAAGGCCGAAGATGAAGGCCTGCTCCGCCGCTTCGAGACTGCCGATGATGCCCGGCCGAGCCTGGGCCGAGACGAGGCCGGGGCGCGCGAGCAGTCCCCCGGCGGTGCCCATGGCGGCAGCACCCAACAGCCTGCGTTTGCTGATCATCTCGCCCTCACATTGGCTTTGTTGCCCGGGCATCCTCCGCCCGGGGCCGAAGCCCGGTCAAGCGGCACCCAAGCGCCTTGCACGACGCCGGATTCCCTGAAGCATTGTTTGATGAATACGAAACAATCGGGGAAGGACGATCTCTGATGAAGGCTATAATCCTCGGTGCCGCCCTCGGCGCACTCCTCAGCCTGCCCGCCATGGCTCAGAGCGTCGGGCAAGACCTTCGCGTCCTGCACAGCTGCTCCTGGGATGTCGTGCGGCTTTGCGGGGGAACCCTGCCCGGCGAGGGCCGCATCCGGAACTGCATGCGCGAACACATGTCGCAGCTCTCGGCCGGCTGCGTGGACGCCATGCTGACCGCCGCCGCCGCAGGGCGCGAGACGGCGGCGACCCGCCCGGTGCCGATCCCCGCGCAGCCGGCCGACATGACCTTCCGTGCCGGCCAGCCGGTCTTCATCCTCGATGACCCCGAGGGAACGCCCTGGGTGATGCAGGCCTTCGGCCAGATCGTGAACCCGAACCTGACCTACGCGACGCTGCCGAGCTTGGCCCAGAGCCTGCGTCCGCCGCCGGGCTGGCGCTTCCGCGTCCAGGTGCTCGACCGCGACCTGACCATCTCGACGCCGCGCGGCTACAACTGGATCGTCCAGGACGAGCAGCAGAACACCTACGATGCCTGCAAGGAAGGGGCCTGCAACTTCCAGCCCTGATGGAAGCGGCGCGCGGCGACCCGGCCGGGTCGCCGCGGCCTTTCAGGTTGAGCGCAGACGGTACAAATAGAGGTCGCCCACCGTCTCCGCGACGGAGCGATTGAGCGCCTCCAGCCGGTTCAGCAGCATGATCCGCTCCTGCCGCGCCGCGAGCAGATCATGCGGCAGCAGCAGGGGCAGCAGCGCGGTGGCGCGCGCCAGGCCCAGCAGCAGCGCCTCGCGCGGTTCGGGGATGTCGTCGTTCGCGATGCTGCGGAGCAGGCGGGCCCGCACCTCGCGCGGCTCGGGCCTGTCCTCGGTCTTCAGGTAGCGCCGCTCGGGGAAGACGAGGAGGACGCGGCCATCCACGCGCTTCAGCAGGCCGCGTTCCGTCAGGGCCGCCAGCACCGCCGGGCGCAGGCCCGTCTCCTCGCGCGCCAGCAACATCACGGCGCCGCGCGAATCCGGCGCGTTGCGCAGCAGTGGCAGGCCGGCATCGAGCACGGCATCGCCGGTGGGGGTCTCGTCCAGCACCTCCAGCCGGTGGCGGTCGGTGTCCACCCGTCCGGCCAGCGCCAGTTCCATCAGCACGGCACCCGCCAGCGCGATGGAGGCGGCGATGCCCTGCCGGCCGATGGCGCGGCCCGTCTCATCATCGAGGGTGAGCAGGACGATCTCTTCCGGCAGGGAGAGCCCCGTCATGCGCCGATCATTCCGCCACCGCGGCCGACCAGGGCGACATGGTGTCGGTCACGCCGACGCGCATGCCGGCCTTCTGCTGGATCATGTTGGGGCAGGCGAAGTTCACCGGCATCACCGCATGCTCCACCACCTCCACCGGCGCGTCTGCGGCCAGGGCCGCGATCACGGCCTCGCCCAGGCGGCGGTCGGCCGTGACGCCGTCCGGCCCGCTCACATCCAGGCGCGGATGGTGCGAGGCGGCCTCGGCCTCCATCGCGAAATCCAGCGCGTAGGAAAACACCTGGAAGACGGCGGCCATGATGCGCCGCCCCCCCGAGGCGCCGCCGGCGAATTCCGGCATGCCCTTGGCGTCGAGCGCGATCACCGGGCACATGTTGCACAGCGGCCGCTTGCCGGGCGCGATGGCATTGGCGCTGCCGGGCGTCGGGTCGAACCACATGACACCGTTGTTCATCAGCACGCCGCTGCCCGGCAGCACCATGCGGCTGCCCATGGAGGACAGAAGCGTGGTCGTCATCGCGATCATCATGCCCTCGCGATCCGCCACGGTGAGATGCGTGGTGCAGCTGTCGGCCCCCTTCGGCTCGGCATCGCCGAGGCCGGCCAGCCGCTCGGCATAGGCGGCGCGCAGCGAGCGGGCGAGATGCGCATACCATTTGGCATCGGGGATGGCGGCATAGGGGGCCGCCTCCATCAGCTCCATGAGGCGCGAAAGGGTGGGGGCGGCGGTGAGGCCATTGGCCAGCATCCAGGTCCGGCCGCGGAACTTGCGCTCCAGCGCAGGCCGGACCACGGCGGCGCAAGCCGCCAAATCCTCGGCGGTGACAAAGCCGCCCATCGCCTTCATGTCTGCCACGAGCGAGGCCGCGACGTCGCCCGTGTAGAAGTCCTGGAGGCCCGCATGCTGCAGCCGCTCCAGCGTGTCGGCGAGGCGCCCCTGCGGGAAGAAGCCGGGCGTGCCCTGGTAGGGCGGCACGGGCGGCAACCCGTTCGGCAGATAGATGCGCGCGCTCTCCTCATAGAGGCGCAGCACGGAGGCGCTGTTCGCCACCTTCAGCGTGGTGAACCAGTCCTGGCTCAGCCCGCGCTTCGCCAGTGCCACGGCCGGCGCCATCACATCCTTGATCGGCATGCGGCCATGGCGCTTGTGCAGCTCGGCATACCCCGCGACCGCCGAGGGGATCAGCGCCGATTTCGGCCCATGGATGTTCACATCGCCCACCACCTCGGGCCAGGCGAAGAGGTCGTTCTTCAGCTTGCCGGTCAGCGGATAGGCCGAGGGGTCCAAGCCGCGCGGGGCGACCGGGCCGAAGTCGAAGGTCTCGGCCGGCCCACCCGGCTTCATCACCTGGGTGAAGCCGATGCCGCCCAGCCCGCTGTTCCAGGGCTCGACGGTGGCGAGCGCGAAGGCGGCGCCGACAGCCGCATCCGCCGCCGTTCCGCCGGCCCGCAGGATCTCCGCCCCCGCCTCGGCCGCGTCGCGGGACTGGCTGGCGACCATGCCGCCTTCGCCGCGCGCCGCGGGCTTGCGAATGATCCAATGCTGGGAGACATGCGGAGGGAGGGTCATGGGCGGTTCCTGCGACGTGCTTCGCGCCATGCTCCAATGCGGCGCGGCGGGCCGCAAGACTCCCGCCCGAAATGGGTCAAGGCGGGCCGCGCATGGCAGGGGTGTCATTTTCCTCTCGGTCCAGCGCCCGCGGGCCGGCAGCCCGGCCCCTGCGCCCCCTTCCGCACCGCACCATAACTGGCGTAAACCGCGCGCGACTGTTCACTTCGGAGCTTGGTGATGAGCCTTCATGTCGCGCCCGTCCTGAAAACCTTCATCGAGGCCGAGGTTCTGCCCGGGACCGGCGTCGCGGCCGATGCCTTCTGGGCCGGGCTGGCCGGGCTCCTCGCCGATTTTGCCCCGCGCAACGCGGCGCTGCTGGCCAAGCGCGACGACCTGCAGGCGAAGATCGACGCCTGGCATCGCGACCACGCCCAGAAGCCGATGGATGCCGCCGCCTATGAGGCCTTCCTGCGCGAGATCGGCTACCTGCTGCCCGAACCCGCGGATTTCGCCGTCACCACCCAGAATGTGGACCCCGAGATCGGCGCCGTCGCCGGCCCGCAGCTCGTCGTGCCCGTCAACAACGCCCGCTATGCGCTGAACGCCGCGAACGCGCGCTGGGGCAGCCTCTATGACGCGCTCTACGGCACGGACGCGATCCCCGAGGCGGATGGCGCCGAGCGCGGTCGCGGCTACAACCCGACGCGCGGCGGCAAGGTCGTGGCCTTCGCGCGCAAGGTGCTGGACCAGGCCGTCCCGCTGATGGGCGCCGGCCATGCCGAGGCGCTGAAATACCAGGTGAAGGACGGCGCGCTGTCCGTAACGCTCCAGGGCGGCGGCGCCGTACCGCTGCGCAACCCCGCGCAGTTCGTGGGCTATGCAGGCGAGGCCGCCTCCCCCACCGCGCTGCTCTTCGCGCATCACGGCCTCCACCTCGAGCTGCGCATTGACCGCACGACCGAGGTGGGCAAGGCCGACCCCGCTGGCGTCGCGGATCTCGTGCTCGAATCCGCCCTGTCCACCATCCAGGATTGCGAGGACAGTGTCGCCGCCGTGGATGCCGCGGACAAGGTGGATGTCTACCGCAACTGGCTCGGCCTCATGACGGGGAGCCTCTCCGCCGATCTCGAGAAGGGCGGCCGCACCATTACCCGCCGCCTGAACGAGGACCGGAGCTACACGGCGCCCCAGGGTGGCACCGTCACCCTGCCCGGCCGCTCGGTCATGCTGGTGCGCAATGTCGGCCACCACATGATGACCGATTGCGTCACCTGGAACGGCGCCGAGGTGCCGGAGACCATCCTGGACGCGCTGATCACCTCGGCCATCGCGCTGCATGACATCAAGGGCCAGCGGCTGAACAGCCGCACCGGCAGCGTCTACATCGTGAAGCCGAAGATGCACGGCCCCGAGGAAGTGAGCTGGGCGGTCGAGCTCTTCGGGGCGGTCGAGAAGATCCTGGGCCTGCCGCATGCCACGCTGAAGATGGGCATCATGGACGAGGAGCGCCGCACCACGGTCAACCTCAAGGCCTGCATCAAGGCGGCGGCGGACCGCGTCGCCTTCATCAACACGGGCTTCCTGGACCGCACGGGCGACGAGATCCACACCTCGATGGAAGCCGGCGCCATGATCCGCAAGAACGACATGCGCGGCACGGCCTGGATCAAGGCCTATGAGGAGTGGAACGTGGATATCGGCCTGCTCTGCGGCCTGCGCGGCCGCGCGCAGATCGGCAAGGGCATGTGGGCCATGCCCGACGCCATGGCCGCGATGCTGGAGCAGAAGGTGGGCCACCCCAAGGCCGGTGCCAACACCGCCTGGGTCCCCTCGCCCACCGCCGCCACGCTGCATGCGCTGCACTACCACCAGGTGGACGTGGCCGCGCGCCAGGCCGAGATCGCCGCCGGCGGCCGCCGCGGCAAGCTCTCGGAGCTGCTGGATATCCCCGTCGCCAGCAACACCAACTGGCCGGCCACCGACCTCCAGGCCGAGCTAGACAACAACGCCCAGGGCATCCTGGGTTATGTGGTCCGCTGGATTGACCAGGGTGTCGGCTGCTCCAAGGTGCCGGACATCCATGATGTGGGCCTGATGGAGGACCGCGCGACGTTGCGCATCTCCGCCCAGCACATCGCCAACTGGCTGCGCCACGGCATCGTGACCGAGGCGCAGGTGGTGGAGACGATGAAGCGCATGGCCGGAATCGTGGACAAGCAGAATGCGGGCGACGCCGCCTATACGCCCATGGCGCCGGGTTTCGACGGCGTGGCCTTCAAGGCCGCCTGCGCCCTGGTGTTGGAAGGTGCGGCCCAGCCCAATGGCTACACCGAGTTCCTGCTGACCCAGTATCGCCGCGTCGCCAAGGCGGCCTGAAGCCTTCCTTCCCGGGAAGCCTTGAATCGCGTTAGCCTCCCCGGAAACGGGGAGGCTCTCATGATCTTTCGCCAGCTCTTCGACAGCACCTCCAGCACCTACACCTACCTGCTGGCCAGCCGGCCAGGGGGCGAGGCGCTGATCATTGACCCCGTGCTGGAGCGCGTGGAGCGCTACCTCAAGCTCATCGAGGAACTCGACCTCAAGCTGGTCAAGGCGGTGGACACGCATGTCCATGCCGACCACATCACCGGCCTCGGCGCCCTGCGCGACCATACGAAATGCATCACGGTGATGGGCGAGCAGAGCGGCGTGGATGTCGTCTCCATGCGCGTCGCGGACGGCGATCGCCTCTCGATCGAGGGGATCAGCATGGGCGTCATCTACACACCGGGCCACACCGATGACAGCTACAGCTTCACCCTGCCCGACCGCGTCTTCACCGGCGACACGCTGCTGATCCGCGGCACCGGCCGCACCGATTTTCAGAATGGCGATCCGCGCGCCCAATATGACAGCATCTTCAACCGCCTGCTGAAGCTGCCGGAGGAGACGCTGGTCTTCCCCGCGCATGACTACAAGGGCGACACGGTCAGCACGATCGGCGAGGAGCGGCGCCACAATCCGCGCCTTCAGGTGCGGTCGGTCGAGGAATATGCGGCGCTGATGGCGGGGCTGAACCTGCCCAATCCCAAGATGATGGACGTGGCCGTGCCCGCCAATCTCCGCCAGGGCCTGCACCAGGAGGAGGTGGCCCGCCGCGGCTGGGCCGTGACGGCCGAGGCCGCGCAGGCGCTGGTGGGCCAGCCCGGCGCTGTGCTCATCGACCTCCGCGAGAAGTCCGAGCGGGAGCGCCATGGCTGCATCCCCGGCGCGCTCCACGCCCCCTACCCTGATCTCGCGGAAAACATCGGCGCCGGCGGCGTGCTGCACGAACTGGCGAGTGCCACGGGCAAGCGGCTGGTCTTCTTCTGCGCCTATGGCGAGCGCTCGGCCATGGCGGTGCAGGCGGCGCAGGATGCGGGGCTCAGCCAGGCCGTGCACATCGAAGGCGGCATGGCGGCCTGGAAGAAAGCCATGCATGCCTAGCGGGTGCCACGGGCGGCGCGGCATGGCATAAGCCCGCCGCAACCAACCCAGGCCCCGCCATGATCCGCCTCGACAACATCAGCAAGCAGAACGGCAAGCAGCTTCTTTACATCGAGGCCTCGGCCAGCCTGCAACGCGGCGAGAAGATCGGCCTGGTCGGCCCGAATGGCGCGGGCAAGTCCACGCTGTTCCGCATGATCACCGGCGAGGAGCCGCCCGATGAGGGCCTGGTGCTGGTGGATCGCGGCGTCACCATCGGCTTCTTCAGCCAGGATGTGGGCGAGATGTCGGGCCGCAGTGCGGTGGCCGAGGTGATGGACGGCGCGGGCGATGTCAGCACCGTCGCAGCCGAACTGGCCGGGCTGGAAGCGGCCCTGGCCGACCCCGAGCAGGCGGACAAGCTGGACGAGATCCTGGAGCGCTTCGGCGAGGTGCAGGCGCGCTTCGAGGAGCTGGGCGGATACGCGCTGGAGGGCAAAGCGCGGGAGGTGCTGGCCGGCCTCTCCTTCAGCCAGGAGATGATGGAGGGCGATGTCGGCAAGCTCTCGGGCGGCTGGAAGATGCGCGTGGCACTCGCCCGCATCCTGCTGATGCGCCCGGATGTGATGCTGCTGGACGAACCCTCCAACCATCTCGACCTCGAGAGCCTGATCTGGCTGGAGCAGTTCCTGGGCGGCTATGAGGGCGCGCTGATGATGACCTCGCACGACCGCGAGTTCATGAACCGCATCATCAACAAGGTGATCGAGATCGATGGCGGCTCGCTCACCAGCTATTCCGGCGACTACGAGTTCTACGAGCAGCAGCGCGCCATGGCCGAGAAGCAGCAGCAGGCGCAGTTCGAGCGCCAGCAGGCGATGCTGGCCAAGGAGATCAAGTTCATCGAGCGCTTCAAGGCCCGCGCCTCCCACGCGGCCCAGGTGCAGAGCCGCGTGAAGAAGCTCGACAAGATCGAGCGCGTGGACCCACCCAAGCGGCGCCAGGCCATGTCCTTCGAATTCCTGCCGGCGCCGCGCTCGGGCGAGGACGTGGTCAACCTGCGCGGCGTCCACAAGCGCTACGGCAGCCGCGTGATCTATGACGGGCTGGATCTGCTGATCCGAAGGCGCGAGCGCTGCGCGGTGCTGGGCGTGAACGGCGCTGGCAAGTCCACGCTGCTCAAGCTCGTCACCGGTGCCACCGAGCCCGATGAGGGCAGCGTGGCGCTCGGCGGCAGCGTGCGGATGGCCTATTTCGCGCAGCACGCGATGGAGCTGTTGGAGGGCGACCAGACCGTCTTCGAGGCGCTGGAAGCCGCCTTCCCCCGCGCCCCCCAAGGCTCGCTGCGCGCGCTGGCCGGCGGCTTCGGCTTCTCGGGCGACGATATCGAGAAGCGCTGCCGCGTCCTCTCGGGCGGCGAGAAGGCCAGGCTGGTGATGGCGCGCATGCTCTATGATCCCCCAAATTTCCTGGTGCTGGATGAGCCGACCAACCACCTCGACATCGCGACAAAGGAAATGCTGATCGGGGCACTCGCGCAGTATGAAGGCACCATGCTCTTCGTCTCGCATGACCGGCACTTCCTCGCCGCCCTCTCCAACCGCGTGCTGGAGCTGACGCCCGAGGGCATCCATCAATATGGCGGCGGCTACACGGAATATGTGGCGCGCACGGGCCATGAGGCGCCGGGGCTGCGGGCGGCGTGAGGTTCAACCACACCGCCCACCGGCTGCACACGCGCCATTTCGAGACGATGGTGGAGATGCTGCGCGATCAACTCGGCTTCGTCGTCCTGCGCCGCACGGAGCGCTCCATCTGGCTGCGCCAGCCCGGCAGCAACATTGATCTCCAGTTCAGCCGGAGCGAGACGGCGAACCGCGACGCGGACAAGCTGCGCTCCCAGGTCTCATTCCTGAGCGACACGCCCGAGGCAGCGCTGAAGGCGCTCGCCGCCTGGGCGCAGGCGCGCGGCCTCGACGCCAAGGTCGGCGCCTATTCCGACCGCGAATTCTACCTCGACCTGCCCGAGGCCTTCGTGGATTTCGTGCTCGAGGCGATGCGCCCCGAGCTCGCGGACTACGACGTGAAGGCTTAGTTCACCGCCGAATTCCGGCCGTGCCACATGGAAAGGCTGAGCGGGGCGATCACGTCGCCATCGCGGCCGGCGTAATCATGCTTCGCGGCATCCCGCAGCATCCGGGCCTGGGATTCGGCCAGGATGCCGGCCGCTTCCGCCACGTTGAGCCGGGTTGGCCTTCCATCGGCCCAGACCGTTTCGCCGCCCACGATCACGCGACGCACCGCGCGGTCGGCCGCGTGGAAGACGAGGCTGCGCACCGGGTCGCGTGGCGGCTGCATGAGCGGGTGGCCGAGATCCACCAGCGTCACATCCGCGGTCGCCCCGGGCGTAAGGCGGCCGAGGTCCGGCCTTCCCACCGCATCAGCTCCGCCCACCGTCGCAGCGTGGAAAACGCTGCCGGCATCGGCCGCGTGCAGGTTGCGATCCGCGTTGCGGGCCAGGATGACGGCGAGGCGCATCTCCTCGATCAGGTTGTGCGGGGCGCAATCCGTGCCGAAGCCCATGTTGATGCCGCGGGCGCGGTACTTGCCGAAATCCTGCAGATGCTCGCCGTATCGGGCGAAGGGCGAAGGGCAATGCGCCACACTCGCCCCGCTATCGGCGATCAGCCCGATATCGGTGCGGGTGTGCCAGCGGATCGAGGAATGCTCGTCCACGAAGATGGCGTGGCCCAGGATGCTGCGCGGCGTCAGCAGCCCGATGCGCGACGCCCATTGGATCGGCGTCTCGCCATGGCGGCGGATCATCTCATGGATCTCCACCACCGCCTGGGAGATATGGGTGGTGAAGGGCCGCCCGGTCTCGGCGGCATAGGCGATGCTCTCGCGCAGCATCTCCTCCTCCACGGTATCAATCTGCGCGGGGAAGACGATGCCGCTCAGGCGGCCGCATTCATGCGCCTCGGCCTCCTGCATCACCTGTTTGGCGGCGGCGAATTGCCGCACGGCGTCCTCGCGATTCCACAGCCATGTCACGGTCTGCGGGGCCGACATGCCCCAGCGCGCGGCCGCATAGCCGGGGCCGGCCCAGACGCGCATCCCGCTCTCGGCCATGATGCCGAGCCATTCGGGGAAGGGGCGTGAGAGATCCACCACACTCGTCACACCGGCCGCCAGCATCTCGGCATAGGCGAGCCGCATCGCCGCCGCCTGGCCGGCCTGGTCGAGGCGCATGCTTTGCGAGCGCTCGAACAACCCGCTCATGAATTGCTCGGGCACGCCGTGATCGTCGCGCACGCCGCGATAGGCGGGCTCGGTCGTCGGGTGGGTGTGGATGTTCATGAGGCCGGGCATGACCAGCATGCGCCGCGCATCCACCACTTCTGCCCCTTCGGGCGGCGGGGCATCGCCCGCATGCGGCGCGATGCTGGCGATCTTGCCGGCCTCCAGCAGGATATCGAGGTCCTGCCCATAGGTCTGGCGCTGCGCGGCAGCGTCCCACAGCGCCGCCCAGGCGACGCCGCGAAGGAAAATCGGCTGCATCATCAGACCTTCTCCAGGTTCCAGTAGAACAGCGCGGGCCCCGGGATCAGGCCCCGCAGGTTGCGCCGATGCGCGATGACGCTGCGATACTGACCGAGCGGGATGTTCGTCACGTTCTCGACATGCGCGCGCTCGATCTGCTTCAGGATCTCCTTGGCGCGGGCGGGGTCGTTCTCGAAGGTCCAGGCGTCGTTCAGCGCGGGGATGCGCGCGTCACAGGGCCAGCCGAACCAGCCGCTGTCGCAATTGCCGACGAAGACGTTGAGCAGCGGGTTCTGGATGCCGGTGATGGTGGCGTTGGTGGCGAAGCAGTTCCAGCCGCCCTGCGCGGGCGCGTTGCGCGACGCGCGGCGCTGCACCAGGCCCGACCAATCCATCGCGATCAGGTCCACATTGGCGCCGATCCGGCGCAGCGCATCCGCCGTCAGCAGCGCCGAGGGGCTGAGCGTCGCGTTGTCGGCCGGGTTCATCACCACGATGGGGCGGCCGTCATAGCCCGCCGCGCGGAAGGCGGCGGTGGCCTGGGCGTCGGTCATGCGCGGCCAACCCAGCGTGTCGAACTGCGCGGGCTCATTCCCCGCGCAGCCGAAACTGGCGCCGCATTCGCGCGAGGGAATGTCGTTGCCTACCGTCGCCACCATGTAGTCGCGCTGGTTGATGACGGACATCAGCGCGCGCCGCGCCTCCACCTTGTCGAAGGGTGGGTGCAGGTGGTTCAGCACGATGAAGAGCGTGTAGCCCAGCGGGTCATTGGGCGTGACCACCACATCACGCGTGCGGGCCATGCGGGGCACGAGATCGGGCGCGGGGCTTTCCAGCAGGTCGAACTCGCCGGTGGTGAGACCATTGGCGGCCGTCGCGGCATCGGGCGTGTAGAGGCTCTCCAGCCGGTCGAATTTCGCGACCTTGCCGCCCGCCGCCTGGCTCGGCGGCTCGGAGCGCGGCACATAGTCGCGGAAGCGCTCATAGACCACGCGGGCGCCTGGGTTCCATTGCTCGCGCAGGAAGCGGAAGGGGCCGGAGCCGATGACCTCGGTGATGGCGGTGTTGGGGTCCGTGCGGGCCAGGCGCTCGGGCATCATGAAGGGCACGTTGCTGTCGATCTTGCCCAACGCCTCCAGCACGAAGCCCACGGGCCGCGAGAGCTTGAGGACGAAGACGCGTTCATCCCGCGCCTCCAGGCTCTCGGTCACGCGCATCAGGGCGCGGCCCATGCCGTCGCGGGCACCCCAGCGGCGGATGGAGGCCACGCAATCCTGCGCACGCACCGGCGCGCCGTCATGCCAGCGCAGCCCCTCGCGCAGGCGGAAGGTCCATTCGCGGCGGTCGCCGCTGGTGCCGAACTCATCCACCATCTGCGGTTGCGGGCGGTTCTGCGCGTCCATCGCGAAGAGCGTGTCCCACACCAGATAGCCATGGTTCCGGGTGAGGTAGGTGGTGGTCCAGATCGGGTCCAGCGCGCGCAGATCGCCGATAGGCACGGAGCGGATCACCCGGCGCGGATCCTGCGCCATGGCCTGGCGGCTTTCGAGCGACAGAAGCGCGGGGGCGGCGACCAGGGGCAGATGGCGGCGGCGGATGGCCATGCGGCGGAACCCTTTTCCTGCGATGTGACGCGAGCGTGAAACCGTGCAGCGCAGCATGCAAGCGGAATCCGCTGATGCAGGCGATCGCACCCTTGCCGCGCGGCGGATCCGCCGCAATCTTGCGCGCAGCATTCCAGGAGCCATGCCATGCCCCGCCGCGTCACCCTCGCCGCCGCCCAGTTGGGCCCGATCCAGAAGGCCGAAGGCCGCGACGTCGCGGTCGGCCGCATGCTGCGCCTGATGGAGCACGCCCATCGCCGCGGGGTGGAAGTGGTCGTGTTCCCGGAACTGGCGCTGACCACCTTCTTCCCGCGCTGGTACGAAGAGGACATCGCCAAGGCCGACCATTGGTACGAACACGCGATGCCGTCGAACGAGACGGCGCCGCTGTTTGAAGCCGCGCGAAAGTCCGGCATCGGCTTTCATCTGGGCTATGCCGAGAAGACGCCGGACGGCCATCGCTACAACACCGCGATCTACGTCCACCCTTCGGGCGAGGTGGTGTTGAAATACCGCAAAGTGCACCTGCCTGGGCACCGCGAATACGATCCGATCCGCAAGGTCCAGCACCTGGAGAAGCGCTATTTCGAGGTGGGCGACCTCGGCTTCCCCGTGATCCGCGCGCCGGTCGGCGAGCAGCAGGCCAATATCGGCATGATGATCTGCAATGATCGCCGCTGGCCCGAGGCCTGGCGCGTGATGGGGCTGCAGCAGGTCGAGATCGTCATGCTCGGCTACAACACGCCCAGCCTCAACATGGACAATCGCGGATTCGAGGCGCACCACCTGCGCGTTGAGCATTCGCACCTCTCGGTGCGGGCCGGCTGCTACCAGAATGCCTGCTTCGGCGTGGCCACCGCCAAGGGCGGCACGGAGGACGGGCATGAGCTGTTCGGCCATTCCATCATCGTGAACCCGCAGGGCGAGATCATGGCCCAGGCGACGAGCTGGGGTGACGAACTCATCACCGCCGATTGCGACCTGGATGACTGCAAGCTCGGCCGCAGCACCATCTTCAACTTCGCCGCGCACCGCCGGCCCGAGGCCTATGGCCGCATCCTGGAGCAGGTGGGCTCGGTCGAACCGCCGGTCTGGACGCCGGGCTGATGCCCAAGCTCCACCGCGACGGCGCCGATCTCTGGTGGGATGTGAAGGGCGCGCCGGATGCACCGCCCTTGATCCTGGCGGCGGGGCTCGGCGGCACGCATGGCTGGTGGGCGCCACAGATCGAGGCCTATGGGCGGGAATTCCGCGTGCTGGTGTTTGACCAGCGCGGCACGGGCCATTCCTCCCGCGTGCCCGTCGCCTCCGTCGAGCAGATGGCCGCCGACCTGGCCGCCGTCATGGATGCGGCGGGCATGCCGCGCGCCGCCTATCTCGGCCATTCCACGGGTGGGGCGATCGGCGTGGCCCTCGCACTCGCCGAGCCCGACCGCTTCTCCCGCATGATCGTCTATGCCAGCACGACGCATGGCGACGCCTATCGCCACCGCGTCTTCGCCTTGCGGAAAATCCTGATGGAGCGGGCGGGGTCCGAGGCCTATGCCCGCTACACCACGCTGCTGCTGCACCCGCCCTATTGGATCAACGCGAACGCCGCGCGCATCGCCGCCGATGAAGCCGCCGCCGCCGGCGCGCTGGGCGACCCCGTGGTCCAGGGCAGCCGGCTGGACGCGATCCTCGCCTTCGACCCGCGCGCCGATCTGCCGCGCCTCAAGCCGCCGCTGATGGTGCTTTGCGCCGATGACGACATCCTGACGCCCCGCTATTTCTCGGAGGAGATGGTCTCCCTGGTCCCGCTGGCACGCCCCGTCTTCGTGCCGCGTGGCGGGCATGCCCTCTCCCGCACGGAACCCGCCTTGTTCGACAGCATCGTCCTGCCCTTCCTCCGTGAGGCCACATGAAGCGACGCGCATTGCTGCTCACCCCCCTCGCCACACCGGCCCTGGCCCAAGGCGATTGGCGGCCCGACCGGCCCTTGCGCATCATCGTCCCCTTCCCCGCCGGTGGCAGCGCCGATGTGCAATCCCGCCTGATCGCCGAGCCGCTTTCCCAGGCGCTCGGCCAACCCGTGGTGATCGAGAACCGCCCTGGCGCGGGCGGCACCATCGGCGCGGCCGAGGCGGCACGCGCCGCCCCCGATGGGCTGACGCTGTTCATGGCGACGACCGGCACGCATTCCTCCGCCCCCTGGCTCTATGCGCGCCTCGCCTATGATCCCGTGGCGGATTTCGCGCCCGTCACGCTCGTCGCGGATTATGCGCAATGCATCGCCATCGGCCCCGACTGGCCCGCCGCGCCCGCGCGCAATTTCGCGGGGCTGATCGCCGGGCTGCGCGCCGAGCCCGCGCGCGGCCTCTACGGCTCCTCCGGCAACGGCTCACCCACGCATCTCGCGGGCGAGATGTTCGCCAACAGCATGGGCCTCCGGCTGGAGCATGTGCCCTATCGCGGCCAGGCGCCCGCGCTGAATGACCTGATCGGCGGGCGGCTCAGCCTGATGTTTCCCTCCATCTCCGACGTGCTGGGGCAGCTCCGCGGCGGGCGCGTCGTGGCGGTCGCGACCATGGCGCGGGAGCGGCACAGCGCCCTCCCCGAGGTGCCGACCACGGCGGAGCTGGGCCACCCGGACCTCATCAGCTCGATCTGGAGCGGGCTCTACACCCGCGCCGGCTCGCCGCCCGCCGCCATTGCGCGGTTGAACCTGGAGATCGTGCGCATCCTGAACGCCCCGGGCACGCGGCAGCGCCTGGGTGATGCGGGCTTTGGCGTGCTTCCGGGCACGCCGGAGGCCCTCGCGCGCTTCCAGGCGGCGGAGACGGCGCGCTGGGGCGAGGTGATCCGCCGCGCCGGCATCCGCGCGGATTAGTTGGGCCAAACGGCGGCGATGATCGGCCCGGCTGAAGCCCGCGATCGCATCTGGCGATTGGTGTCCGGCCCGCGGGGCCGGCAACCTGCACCCGACACAGAAGGAACCCCTCCCATGCGTGCCATCTTCACCGCCAGCCTTGTCGCAACCGGCCTCGGCCTCGCCGCCCTCCCCGCCCAGGCCCAGGGCGTGCATTGCGACGGCCGGCTCCAGGTGGACCCGGTGACGGTGACGGAGATCCCGGCCACGCGCGAGTTCAATGAGGCGCGGCGGCAATTCTCGGTGGGCCTGCGCAACCTGACCCCCCAGGCGATGCTGGTGTTCATCCGGGTCGGCCAGTTGCCCGGCACGCCCTTGGCCGGCACCCGCGAGGCGGAGCTCGACGGGAACGCCTCGCGGCGCCAGGGGGTGGTGAGCGTGCCCGCGAACAGCACGCTCACACCCGCGCAGGTCCAGGGCGTGCTGCAATATTTCTGCCGCTGACGCGCGGCGGCGCGCCCGAACCTGCCGCCGGCTATTCCGGCTGCACGCCCGCCGCCCGCAGGATCTGCGCGTTCAGCGCGATTTCGGCCAGCAGGAAGTCCCGGAAGGCCGCGCGCGTCATCGGCAGCGTCACCGCACCCAGGCGATCATGGGCTGCGATCACCTCCGGCTCCGCCAGGATCATGTGCACCTCGCGGTTCAGGCGATCCAGCACCGGCTCCGGCGTGCCGGCCGGCGCCATGAGACCGTTCCAGAGGGCCGCCTGGAAGCCGGGCCAGGTCTCGGCGAGCGTCGGCAGGTCGGGCAGCATGGCCGCGCGCTGCAGGCCGGTGGTGGCGATGCCGCGGATCTGCCCGCCCTGGATGAGGGGCGCCAGCGTGAAGGTCGCGTCGAACAGGAGCTGGATCTGGCCCGCGATCAGCGCCGTCCGCGCCTCGGCGTAATTGCGATAGGGCACATGCTGCATCTCGATGCCGGCCTGGCTGCGCAGCCGCTCCATCGTCAGATGCAGCGCCGCCCCCGTGCCGGAGGAGGCATAGTTCAGCACGCCGGGATGGGCCTTGGCATGGGCCACCAGCTCCGCCACCGAGCGCACCGGCAGGTTGTTCGCGACGGCCAGCGCGAAGGGGAAGCTGTCCATCATCGCGACGGGGGCGAGGTCCGTCATCAGGCGGAACGGGCGGCGGACTTGCTGCGTCTCGTTGATCGCCTGGTTGGTGGTGGCGACCACCAGCGTGTAGCCATCGGGCGCGCTCTTCGCGACGGCATCCACGCCGATGCTGCCGGCGAGGCCCGGCCGGTTTTCCGCCACCACCGGCTGGCCCAGCGCGCGGGAAAGCCGCTCGGCCATCAGGCGCGCCACCGTGTCGGTGGAGCCGCCGGGCGAATAGGGGATGATCAGGCGCAGCGGCCGGCGCGGCCAGGCCTCCTGCGCCAGCGCGGGTGTGGCGAGCACAAGGCCGAGCGCGGTGCGGCGGGCGATCATGCGATGTCCTCCAGGCTGACGCGGCGACCCTCGGCGATCGCCTGCTCCACCCGCGTGGCCAGGCGAACGAGGCGCAGCCCATCCGCCCCCGTGCCGAGCCGTGTCCCGCCATCGGCCAGGTCGAGCGCGAAGCCGTCCATCTCATCACGGTAGAGGTCGCAGGCGGGGACGCGTTCTTCGGTCACGCCCTGGGCATTGGTGATGGTCATGGTGAATTCCTCGACCCAGCGCAGCGGGCCGGTGCGCAGCATGCCCTTGGTGCCGATCACCACCAGGTCGCTGCCGGCGAAGGGCGCCTCGCGCGAGGCGCGCAGGCTCACCTGCACGTCATTCATGGTGCTCAGCAGCAGCGTCACGGTGTCGGCACCCATGCCGCTGCCGGGCGGCGGATAGGCGAGGCCGCTGACCGAGGCGAGGCCCCCGCCAGCCAGCTTGGGCACGAGATCCAGGAGATGCAGGGCCACGTCATAGAGAATGCCGCCACCCTGCGCCGGGTCCTCGCGCCAGGGCGCGCGCTCGGAGAGGGGGGCCGCACGCTCGATGGAGATGGCGCGGATGGTGCCGATGCGCCCCTCGGCCAGCACGGCGGCCACGCGGTCGAGGAATTTCTCGAAGCGGAGGTGCAGGCCCAGGCGCAGCATCACGCCCGCCGTCTCGCAGGCGGCGATCATCGCCAGCGCATCCGCCTCGGTCATCGCCAGCGGCTTTTCGCAGAGCACCGGCTTGCCCGCGGCGGCGGCGGCGAGGACGACGGGCAGATGCCTGTCATTCGGCGTCATGACGAAGACGGCATCCACCTCCGGGTCCGTCACCAGCGTGTCGTTGGTCGCGTGGAAGTTCGGGATCCCGTGGGTCTCGCAGAAGGCACGGCCCTTGGCGGGGTCGCGCGTGGCGCCGGCCGAGATCACCGCATGCCGCGCGCGGCGCGAGGCGCCCATCACCGTGGTGGCGAGCGAACCCAGCCCCACGAGGCCCCAGCGCAATGTCCTGACCGCCATGCCGCACCCCCTCCGGACGAGAGCGGAAGGATAGGCGCAGCCTCAGCCATAGGGATAGCCGCCGAGCCAGAGAACATCCTCGATGCGGCGCGCGCCGCTGGCCAGCATCGCCAGCCGATCAAAGCCGAGCGCGATGCCGCTGCCGGAGGGCATGCCATGCGCGAGGGCTGCGAGAAAATCCGCATCCACCGACCAGGAATTGGCGGCACCATAGAGGCGCTCGCGCTCGGCCACGTCATGGGCGAAACGCGTGGCCTGTTCCTCGGCGTCGGTCAGTTCGTCAAACGCGTTGGCGAGTTCGAGGCCGCCGGCGAACAGCTCGAAGCGCAGCGCCACGCGGGGGTCATCCGGATCACGCCGCGCCAGCGCCGCCTGCGGTGCCGGCCAATGCGTCAGGAAGCTCGCGCGCTCGCGGCCCAGATGCGGCTCGACATGATCGAGCAGGATGCGGAAGAACGCCTCCTCCCAGCTTTCATCGGCGCGCGCGCCCAGCGCCGCGCCATCGCCGGTGCCATCGGCGCGGATGCTGGCGAGCAGGTCGAGCCCCGCGTAACGCGCGAAGGCCTCGGCGCAGGTGATGCGTTCGAAAGGGAGCGAGAGGTCGGTCGTCACGCCCTCATGCGCGACGAGGGCGGGGCAAAGGGCGCGCACCAGCGCCTCGGTCTCCGCCATCAGCCCATCGAGGGCGAGGCCCGGGCGATACCATTCCAGCATGGTGAATTCGGGCGCGTGGCGCGTGCCGATCTCGCCATTGCGCCAGACGCGGGCGAGTTCGAAGACCGGCCCCGCGCCGCCCACCAGCAGCCGCTTCAGGGCAAGTTCCGGCGAGGTGCGCAGCCAGAGCGCGCGCGGCTGCCCCTGGCCCAGATGCGGCTCGTAGCGGCTCTGAAAGCCGCGCAGATGCACCTCCATCCCCGGCGCGGGCACCAGGCAGGGTGTCTCCACCTCGCGATAGCCGCGCTGCGTCAGCCAGGCGCGGGTGGCGGCGGTCAGGCGGGCGCGCGCCTCCAGGAAGGGCAGGCGCGCGGCCAGGCTTTCGGGGTGCCATACGGGGTGGGGCATTGCGCGGCAGCCCTTACCAGGGCAGAGCCTCGCCTGCCATGACCCGCACGCTGCGCACCCCCCAGGACCTCGTGGAAGCCGGCCTGATCGCGCCCGAGAGCACCTCCGCGCTGGAAGCGGTGGCCGCGCGCTATTCCATCGCCGTCACACCCGCCATGGCCGCGCTGATCCGCGAGGCCGGCGACCCCATCGCCGCCCAATACCTGCCCGAGCCGGAGGAGATGATCACCGCGCCGCATGAGCTGGAGGACCCGACCGCCGATGCGCCCTTCACCCCCATCAAGGGCGTCGTGCATCGCTATCCCGATCGTGCCCTGCTCAAGCCCTTGCTGGCCTGCCCCGTTTATTGCCGCTTCTGCTTCCGGCGCGAGGCCGTCGGCCCCGATGGGGGGTTGCTGACCGAGGCGGAACTGGACGCGGCGCTCGACTGGTTCGCGGCGACGCCCGCCGTGCGCGAGGTGATCCTGACCGGTGGCGATCCGCTGATGCTCTCGCCCCGCCGGCTCGGCCACATCCTCTCGCGGCTGGCCGCCATGCCGCACATCGAAACGCTGCGCATCCACAGTCGCGTGCCCGTGGCCGATCCGTCGCGGATCACGCCGGGCATGCTGGCGGCGCTGACGCTGGAGCGGCCGCTCTACCTCTGCATCCATGCCAACCACGCGGCGGAATTCACGCCGGAGGCGGCGGCAGGCCTGCGCGGCCTGCACGCGGCGGGCCTGGTGCTGCTCGGCCAATCCGTCCTGCTGCGCGGCGTGAATGACAGTGCGACCGCGCTGGAGGCGCTGTTCCGCGCCATGCTGCGGCACCGCGTGAAGCCCTATTATCTGCACCAGCTGGACCCGGCACCCGGCACGGCGCGCTTCCACGTGCCTGAGCCGGAGGGGCTGGCCCTGATGCAGGCCCTGCGCGGGCGCGTCACCGGCCTGGCCTGGCCGACCTATGTGCAGGAACAGGCCGAGGGGGCGGGAAAAATCCCGCTCGGCATGGCGGGTATGCAAGCCAGGGCTGGACAAGCGCGCGAAGGCGTTTAGAAGGCGCCCTCAGGCGGGCGCTTAGCTCAGTTGGTAGAGCAGCTGACTCTTAATCAGCGGGTCCACGGTTCGAGCCCGTGAGCGCCCACCATTCCCTCCGCCATTTACGCGAAGATTTCACGCGAGGATGGGGCCGCCGAGTTGCCCCGGCGGCCCGTGGCCCTCTCAGCCCGCCTTCAGCGCGGCCTCCAGCTTGCCTTCCTGCTCCTTGGTCAGGCTGGTCTGCAGCACCTGGCCGCCGAAATGCGCCATCTCCGGGATCACCTTGTCCGCCGTCACCTTGCGCACGAGGATGCAGAGCGCGGCCCCGCCCGTCGGAAGCGCCGCCGCGGTGTCCTTCATGAACTGGTCGTTGATGCCGAGGTCGGTGAACTTGCCGCTCAGGGCACCCGCGCCCGCGCCGACCGCCGCACCCAGCAGCGGGTTCAGGAACAGCATGCCGATCAAGGCGCCCCACATGCCACCCGAGGCCGCGCCCACCGCCGTCAGGTTCACCGGCTGGTGCAGCTTCACGCCGCCATCGGCCTCACGCTCGGCGACCACGGCGTCGCCCAGCTCGATCAGGTAGCGGCCCTGCAATTCCACGAGCTTGGCGCGCGCGGCCTGGGCGGTCGCGACGCTGTCATAGGCAATGATGATGAGATCGGCCATGCGGCTTGTCCTTCTTCGTTGTGAGTCTCGTTGCAACGTCAGCCTAACACGCGTTGCGGCCGGCAACATGTCGGGATCGTATACCGGGCGTCCCAGGCGCCGGCACCGGCGCTGCGGATTTTCATTGAGATTCAGTCGGATCGTTGCCTAGCATGGCAACAACTCCATCGGCATGTCATCTGCATGAACCCCACCCGCCGCCTGCTGCTCGCAGCCCCCCTGCTCTCGCTGGCGCCGCCGGCCCGGGCACTTCCCATGCCCGAGACGTTGCGCCGCGCGCGCGACGCCGGAACGGGGGGCGAGGCGCTTTCCCATCCGCGCGCGAGCCTGGCGCTCGACCGCACCCTGGAGCGGCTGGCCGAATTAGACGTGGACTGGGCCGCGCCGCGCCTGATCCTGGTGAATATCGCGGGTGCCGAGCTCGTCGCCTTCGAGGCGGGACGCGAGGTGATGCGCTCGCGCGTCGTCGTGGGTACGCCGCGCAACCGCACGCCGCAGCTCATGACCTTCACCACCTCGGTGCGTTGCAACCCGCCCTGGCATGTGCCGCCCAGCATCATGGGCGAGATCCGCGCGAGCGGTACGGCGGGCTTCCAGGCGGTGGGCGGGCGCCTGATCCAGCCGCCGGGGCCCAACAACCCGCTCGGCCCGCTGCGCCTCGGCCTGCTGAACTCGGACGGCATCTTCCTGCACGGCACCAACCGCCCGGCGCTGTTCGCGCGCGACGCGCGCACCCTTTCGCATGGCTGCGTCCGGGTGGAGGCCATTCGCGACCTCTGCGCCTGGGTGCTCGACATGCCGGTGGAGGCGCTAAACGAGCAGGTGGCCACCAGCCGCACCATCGAGCTGCACCCGCTGCAGGAGGTGCAGGTCGTCCTCGCCTATATGACGGCCTGGCCCGATGCCGAGGGGCGCGTGGTCATCCACCCCGACCCCTATGGCCATGACGGCCGTCGAGCCACCTTCCGCCGCGTGCCGCGCGCCACCCCGGATGATCCGCTGGAGGTGGAGGCCGCCGCCCGCGTCACCCTGGCCGCGCAGGGTCGGATCTGAACGAAAAAGGCCGCCGGGGCTCTCACCCCGACGGCCCGAAGAGAGTGGTCCGGGCCACGGCCCGGACCGGGTCACGCCCTCAGGCGAGGTCGAAGCGATCCAGGTTCATCACCTTGGTCCAGGCCGCCACGAAGTCGTGCACGAAGGCGGGATGAGCCCCGTCCACCGCGAAGACCTCGGCCAGCGCACGGAGCTGCGAGTTGGAGCCGAACACCAGGTCCACCCGCGTCGCCGTCCACTTCACCTGACCGCTCTTGCGGTCCCGCCCGATGTAGAGGCCGTGCATGTCCGCCGAAGGCGCCCAGGCCGTGCCCATGTCGAGCAGGTTCACGAAGAAGTCGTTGGTGAGCGCACCCGGACGCGCGGTGAAGACGCCATGCGGCGCGCTGCCGACATTGGCACCGAGCACGCGCAGGCCGCCCAGCAGCACCGTCATCTCCGGTGCCGTCAGCGTCAGCAACTGGGCGCGATCCACCAGCCGCTCCTCGGGGGAGAGGCCGTTCTCCTCACCCACGAAGTTGCGGAAGCCATCCGCCTTGGGCTCCAGCACCGCGAAGGAGGCGACGTCCGTGTGCTCGGCCGAGGCATCGGCGCGGCCCGGGGCGAAGGGCACTTCGACCGCCACGCCCGCGGCCTTCGCCGCCTGCTCGATGGCCGCATTGCCGCCCAGGACGATCAGGTCCGCCAGCGAGACCTTCTTCGTACCCTTGCCGTTGAAGCCCGACTGGATGCCCTCCAGCACGCCCAGCACGCGGGCGAGCTTGGCCGGCTCATTCACCGCCCAGTCCTTCTGCGGCGCCAGGCGGATGCGCGCGCCATTGGCGCCGCCCCGCTTGTCCGAACCGCGGAAGGTGGAGGCCGAGCCCCAGGCGACCGAAACGAGATCAGCGATGGAGAGGCCCGAAGCCAGGATCTGCGCCTTCAGCGCCGCCACGTCGCCCGCATCCACCAGCGGGTGGGTCACGGCCGGGATCGGGTCCTGCCAGACCAGCACCTCGGCCGGCACCAGCTTGCCCAGGTAGCGGGCGCGCGGCCCCATGTCGCGGTGGGTCAGCTTGAACCAGGCCCGCGCGAAGGCATCGGCGAACTGGTCCGGATTGGCGTGGAAGCGCTTCGAGATCTCGAGGTAGGCGGGGTCCGTGCGCAGCGCCATGTCGGCCGTGGTCATGATCGGCTTGTGGCGCAGGTTCGGGTCATGCGCGTCGGGCACCGTGCCCTCGGCGGCGGCGTCCTTCGGCGTCCACTGCCAGGCGCCGGCGGGGCTCTTGGTCAGCTCCCACTCATAGCCCAGCAGGTTGTCGAAGTAGCCATTGTCCCAGAGGATCGGGTTGTTGGTCCAGGCGCCCTCGATGCCGCTGGTGATGGTGTCCTTGCCCTTGCCGCTGCCGAAGGCGTTGGCCCAGCCGAAGCCCTGCTCCTCGATGCTCGCACCTTCCGGCTCGCGGCCGACCAGGGCCGCATCGCCCGCGCCATGGCACTTGCCGAAGGTGTGGCCGCCGGCGGCCAGGGCCACCGTTTCCTCATCATTCATCGCCATGCGGGCGAAGGTGTCGCGGATGTCGCGGGCCGAGGCCATGGGATCGGGTGTGCCGTTGGGGCCCTGTGGATTCACGTAGATCAGGCCCATCTGCACGGCGCCGAGCGGGTCCTCCAGCACGCGGTCGCCGGTGTAGCGCTCATCGCCCAGCCAGGTGGTCTCGTTGCCCCAGTACACATCCTCCTCGGGCTCCCAGACATCCTCGCGGCCGCCGGCGAAGCCGAAGGTCTTGAAGCCCATGGATTCGAGGGCGACGTTGCCGGTGAGAACCATGAGGTCCGCCCAGGAAAGGGCGTTGCCGTATTTCTGCTTGATCGGCCAGAGCAGGCGGCGCGCCTTGTCCAGGTTGCCGTTGTCGGGCCAGGAGTTCAGCGGCGCGAAGCGCAGCGTGCCGGCACCCGCACCGCCACGGCCATCGCCAATGCGGTAGGTCCCGGCGCTGTGCCAGGCCATGCGGATGAAGAAGGGCCCGTAATGCCCGTAATCGGCCGGCCACCAGTCCTGGCTGTCGGTCATCAGGGCGTGCAGGTCGCGGCGAACGGCCTCGATGTCGAGCGCCTTGAAGGCCTCGGCATAGCTGAAGCCCTTGGGCATCGGATTCAGCTCGGGCGTGTTCTGGTGCAGGATCTTGAGGTTGAGCTGGTTGGGCCACCAGTCCTTGTTCGACCGGCCGGCGAAGACCGTGTGCTTGGGCGTGCCGTGCATCACGGGGCACTTGCCGCCGCTGGGCGCTGCATTTCCGTCCATGTTTCTCTCCGAGCTTGATTTGCGTGTCGCTGGCGCAGGAAAGGGCTTCGACGTTCCGGCACCCTTCCCCGGCTGGCCCGCACCCTAGCGGCGGGAGCGGATTGACTTCCAGTCAATTCATTCAACTTGTTTGATAGACAAAAACTATCATCATGACGCTCCCGCCAACCCGATTGGGTCGCCCCCATGAACCTGCGTGACCTCCGCTACCTCCTCGCCCTCGCCGAGCATGGGCATTTCGGCCTGGCGGCGGAGGCATGCGGCATCAGCCAGCCCACCCTCTCGGTGCAGCTGCGCAAGCTGGAGGAGGAGCTGGGCGTCACGCTCTTCGAGCGCGGGAACAAGGGCGTCACCCCCACCGAGGCCTGCGCCAAGCTGCTCGGCCATGTGCGCGGCGCGGTGGCGGAGGCGGATGCCATCCTGAACCTCGCCCGCGGCCTGCGGGACCCGCTGGCGGGGCGGCTGCGCCTGGGCGTGATCCCGACGCTGGCGCCCTACCTGCTGCCGCTGATCTTCGGCCCGCTGCGCGAGGCGCTGCCCCGGCTCGACCTCGAACCCTGGGAGGACCAGACCGCCCTGCTGCTGGAGCGGCTGCAGCGGCACGAGCTGGACGCGGCCCTGCTGGCGACCGAGCCCGAGGGGCCCGAATGGCAGAGCGAGGTGCTGTTCGAGGAGCCCTTCCTGGCCGCCCTGCCGCCCGAGCACCCGCTGGCGGCCCAGGCGCGGGTGGGCCAGGCGGATCTGGCGCGGGACATCCTGGTGCTGGCGGACGGGCATTGCCTGCGCGAGCAGGCGCTGGAGGCCTGCGGACATCGCGGCGCGCTCGGCGGCACGCTGCGCGCGGCGAGCCTGTCCACGCTGATGAACATGGTGGCGGCGGGCTACGGGACGACCTTGGTGCCGGGCCTCGCGGCGGGCGCGGCGCAGGATGCGGGGATCACGCTGCGCCCGCTGGCGGAGCAGGCAGGCCGCACCATCCGCATGGTCTGGCGCGCCCGCTTCCCGCGCCATGCGGCGGTGCAGGCGGTGGCGGACGTGATCGCGACGCGGCTGCGCAGCTTCGCGGCCGCGCTGCCCTAAAGGAGACCCTCGCGCCGGAAGGAGAGCTGCTGCTCCCGCCCTATGATCACGTGGTCATGCAGGGTGATGCTCAGCGCCGCGGCCGCCTGCTTCACCTCGCCCGTCATCTCGATGTCCGCGCGGCTCGGCGTCGGGTCGCCCGAGGGGTGGTTGTGGACCAGGATCAGGGCCGTCGCGTGGAGTTCCAGCGCGCGCTTCACCACCTCGCGCGGATAGACCGGCGTGTGGTTCACCGTGCCGCGCGCCTGGGCTTCGTCGGCGATCAGGCGGTTCTTGGCATCGAGGAAGAGGACGCGGAACTGCTCGACCCGCTCCCGCGCCATGGCGGCGGTGAGGTAGTCCATCAGCCGGTCCCAATTGTTCAGCACCTCCTGCTTCTTCAGCGGCGCCTGGACGAGGCGCAGTGCCGCCACCTGCACGGTGCGAAGTGCTGCGATGCCGGCATCGCCCAGGCCCTCGATCTCGCGCAGCTCCTGGGTGGGCGCGCTCAGCGCATCGGCGAAGCTGCCAAAGCGGGCCAGCATGGCACGGGCGATGGGCTTGGTGTCGCGCCGCGGCAGGGCGAGGAAGAGCAGCATCTCGATGAGTTCATGATCGAGGATGCCATCCGCGCCGCCCTCGATCAGCTTCTGCCGCATCCGGCCGCGATGACCCTCCACGCCGACGGGCGTGGCGGAGACCGGGGCGGGATCGAAGAGGCCGCCCGCCTCGGAGAGCCCGCGCCGCCGCGTCATGCGGCCCTGAAAAGGAAAAGGCGCCCACCCAAACGGATCCGGCCGCAAAGCGGCCGGCGCGCCCAAACTGAGCTGCCAGCCAGCACACCAGCCGCGGCGCGAAGCCAAGCCGGCGGAGCCGGCGCCCGGCGTCTGAGGGCGCCAAAAATCAACGCTCAGCCCGGCACAACATACGGCGGCTTGTGCATCCCCCCCGGGCTGAGCGTAAAGATCTCGCAGCCCGTCTCGGTGATGCCGACCATGTGCTCGAACTGGGCCGAGAGGCTGCGGTCGCGCGTCACGGCCGTCCACCCATCATCCAGGATCTTCACCTCCGGGCGGCCGGCATTCACCATGGGCTCGATGGTGAAGAACATGCCCGGCGCCAGCTTGGGGCCTTCGCCCGGGCGGCCAAAATGCAGGACGTTGGGCGGCTCATGGAACTTGCGGCCGATGCCGTGGCCGCAGAAGTCGCGCACGATGGAGAAGCGGTGCTTTTCGGCATAGGCCTGGATGGCGTGGCCGATGTCGCCAAAGGTGTTGCCGGGCTTGGCAACGGCGATGCCGCGCATCATCGCCTCATAGGTCACATCCATCAGCAGCCGCGCCTTGGTGCTGATCTCGCCCGCGGCATACATCCGGCTCGTGTCGCCGTGCCAGCCATCGAGCAGGGCGGTCACGTCAATGTTGAGGATGTCGCCCTCGGCGATGGTCCGCTCGCCCGGGATGCCGTGGCAGACGACGTGGTTGATCGAGATGCAGGAGGATTTGGTGTAGCCGCGATAGCCCAGTGTCGCCGGCACGGCGCCGCCCGCCACCATGAAATCATGGCAAAGCTGATCGAGCGCGCCGGTGGTCACACCGGGGCGGACATGGGGGGTGATCATGTCCAGGCATGCGGCGGCCAGCGCGCCGGCCCGGCGCGCGCCCGCGAAATCTTCTGGCGCATGGCGCGTGATGCGGCGGGATTCCCCGCCCGAGTTTTCCATCTGTGGAGGCTGACCGATCGGGGTTTGGAATGACCTCTAAGATGCGCGCAGGGCGCCCAAGGTTCAACCCGCTTTATCGCCGGTCTTGTATTCCCGGGTGCCCAGCGCGTCCGCCAGGCGGATATCGGCGCTGCCGGGGCGGGCGGGCTTCTGCTGGCTCTCATGCGGCGCCCAGCCCGTCATTACCAGCAGGCGCAGCTCCATGGCGAGGTCGAGCGCGGCGAAAGCCAGGGGAAACAAGGCGCGCGGCGGCGTCCGCCGGTCCGCTGCGCGGATCGCGTTGCCCTCGCCGGCGGCCCGCAGGTCGGCAATGAGGCCCATGGGGGTGCGGTATTCCAGGGGCAGCCGGTCCTGGTCGGCCACCGGCAGGGCGAAGCCCGCGCGCTGCAGCAGCCCGGCCAGATCCCGCAGGTCGGCGAAGGGGGCGACGCGGGGCGAGACGCCGCCGCGGGTTTCCGTCTCAGCCGCCGCCAGCACCTCGCGCAGCCCCTGGAGGGTGCCGAAACCGGGGAGTGCCGCGAGGAACAGGCCATCGGGCCGCAGCGCCTGGCGCAGCTGGACCAGCGCGCCGGGCAGGTCGTTCACGCCATGCAGGCTGAGATTGGCGACGATGAGGTCGAAGCTCCCGGGCGCGAAGGGCAGCCATTCCTCATCGCCGGCGACGGCGAGGCCCCCCGCCCGCGCCGCCATGCCCGTGGCAAGATCCATCGAGACGATGAAGGGGATGCCGCGCGCGGCCAGGCGCGGCGCCACCACGCCGCGCCCGCCGAGGTCGAGTGCACGGGAGAAGCGGCGCGTCGTGTCGTCCAGCCGGTCCAGCAGGAGCTCGGCCGCCGCTTCCAGGATGGGGCCCACCTGCCCCACATGCGGCACCGCGCGCTCCCGGCGGAGGCGGATCAGGCGGCGGTCGAAGATGTCCGGTGCGGCTTCCATAAGCTTCATCTGCGACCGGTGGTGTTGGCGCGCAAGCGGGACTATCGTTTCCCGATCCGAGAGGGAGAACGCAGATGAACAACATGGATGTGAAGGCGGCCCGCACCGCCGCCGTGGCCGCCGCCGTGGGCCGCGTGCGCGAGATCGAGTCCCGCATGGGTGTGACGCGCGAGGCGCTGGAGGCCATCAAGGCCGAGTTGATGAACCTGGCCGCGCAGGAACACCTCTTCCCCAGCGCCGAATTCCCGCCGCCGCCCAATGGCGAGAAGGGCAGCAACCGCTACCTCCTGCGCGAAGAGGACAACAACCGCTTTGCCCTCTATCTGAACGCGCTGAACCCCGGCAACGAGACCAAGCCGCATGACCACACCACCTGGGCCGTCGTCGTCGCCGTGGATGGTCAGGAGTTGAACAAGGTTTATGACCGGCTGGATGACGGCTCCAACCCCGAGCGCTGCGAGATGCGCGTGCGCGAGGAGATCATGGTGGAGCCCGGCCGCGGCATTTGCCTGATGCCCGAGGATATCCACTCCATCCACACGACGGGCACGCGCCCGACCCGGCACCTGCACATGTACGGCCTGGCGCTGGAGAAGCTGGATGGCCGCCGCGCCTTCGACGACAAGACGGGCGAGGTTTCCTACTACAACAAGAACTTCATGAAGCCGACGGCGGGCGCCAAGGCCTGATGTCCAGCATCACGGCGACCACGCTCAAGGCCTGGATATCAGCGGGTTCCGAACTCGCCATCCTCGACGCACGGGAGGAAGGGGAGTTCGGTCACGGGCACCTCTTCTGGGCCGTGCCTTGCCCGCTTTCGAAAAAGGAACTCCGCGCCCGCGCCCTGTTGCCGCGCCGCGCGACTCGCGTGGTCTGCGTGGATGGGGGCGAGGGCCATGCGGCGAAGCTGGCCGCCTACCTCACCTCCATCGGCTATGCCGACATGCATGTGCTGGAGGGCGGCACGCCCGCCTGGGCGGCGGCGGGCTATGTCGTCTTCACCGGCGTGCATGTGCCCTCCAAGGCCTTCGGCGAATGGGCCGAGCACCATTACGGCACCGAGAGCCTGGACCCCGCCGAATTGCAGGCGCTGAAGGATTCCGGCCAGCCCATGGTCATCCTGGACAGCCGTCCGATGGATGAATTCGTGAAGATGACCATCCCCGGCGCGGTGAACGTGCCGGGCGGCGAGCTGGCCTACCGCATCGGCGACCTGGTGCCCGATGCCGGGACGACCATCGTGGTGAATTGCGCGGGCCGCACCCGCAGCATCATGGGCGCCGAGAGCCTCCGCCGCGCGGGCGTGCCCAACCGGATCGTGGCGCTGCGCAACGGCACCATGGGCTGGGAGCTGGCGGGCTTCCAGTGCGAGCGCGGTGTCACGCGCAGCTACGCGCCGGGCACACCGGCCAGTGCCGCCCTCGCCCTGCGACGCGCCAGCGCCTTTGCCGCCGAGAATGGCGTGAAGCTCATCAGCCGCCAGGCCGCCGAGGCGATGCTGGCCGATGACAGCCGCAGCACCTACGGCCTCGACGTCCGCGCGGCCGAGGAATACGCGGCGGGCCATATCCCGGGCTTCCGCCACGCCCCCGGCGGGCAGCTCGTGCAGGCGACGGACCAATGGATCGCCGTGCGCGGCGCCCGCGTGATCCTGGCGGATGACGACACGGTCCGCGCCCGCATGTCCGGCGCCTGGCTGCGCCAGATGGGCGGCTGGGAGGTCTTCGTGGTCGAGGACCCGATGGCGGGCCCGCTGGAGACTGGCGCCTGGAAGCCGGTGGCGCCCGAAGTGCCGCAGATGCCGACGGTCACGCCCGAGGCGCTGGCCGCCGAAACCGGCGTGACGGTGGTGAACCTCGCGCTGTCCATGCATCACCGGGCCGGGCATGTCCCGGGCTCCATCTGGGCGGTGCGCGGCCGGATTCCGCCGCTCTCGGGCCCCGTGGTGGTGATGTCGCCCGACCCTTGGCTCGCCCATCTGGGCGCGGGCGAGATCCCGGGGGCGCGGGTGCTGGAGGGCGGGCTCGACGCCTGGCGCAAGGCCGGGCTGCCGGTCGCCACCGATCGCACCACCCCGCCTGACGAGGCCTGCGTGGATTGGTATCTCCGGCCCTATGACCGGAACTCCGGCATCGAGGCCGCCATGCACGCCTATCTCTCCTGGGAGATTGACCTCGTCCATGAAGTCGCTCGGGATGGGGATGCGCGGTTTGGGGCCTGGTAGAGGCCTCCGGCGGCTGGGGCCGAGAGGCCCCAGACCCCAGGCGTTGGCTTGAGCGCGGCGGGCGGCCTGCTCAAGCGTTTGGGGGGCGGCGTGCTGGATGCGCTGATGCCGCCGACCTGCCTGACCTGCGATGCCGCGGTGGGTGTGCAGGGTGGGCAATGCCCGGCCTGCTTCGGCGGCCTCGCCTTCGTCACCGCGCCGCTTTGCGACCGCTGCGGCGTCCCCTTCCCGCATCCCGGCGCCGGCATCCCGCATCTGGAGGCGCTGTGGTGCCAGGCCTGCGTCACGGCGCCGCCCGCCTTCGCCCAGGCCCGCGCGGCGCTTCGCTATGATGCGGGCGCCAAGGCGCTGATCCTCCCTTTCAAGCACCGGGACCGCACGGAGCTCGCCGCCCCCCTCGCCCGGCATATGGCCCGCGCCGGGGCGGAGCTGCTGCGCCGCGCCGACCTTCTGGTGCCGGTGCCGCTGCACCGCTGGCGGCTCTTCCGGCGGCGGCACAACCAGGCGGCGCTGCTGGCGGCCCGCCTCGCGCGCCTGGCCGGCCTGCCGCATGCGCCGATGCTGCTGCGCCGCCTTCGGGCCACCGCGCCGCTCGGCGAACTCGGCGCCCGCGCGCGTGAGGTGGTGCTGGAAGGCGCCTTCGGCCTGGCCCCTGGCGCGCCCGCGCGGCTGCATGGCAAGCGCGTGCTGCTGGTGGATGACGTGCTGACCAGCGGCGCCACGGCCGATGCCTGTGCGCGCGTGCTGCTGGCGGCCGGCGCGGCCGAGGTGATGGTGCTGGCCGCCGCCCGCGTGCCGGACCCGCGCATCGAGCGGCCCGCCTGACCCATCGCGTCAAATCCTTCGGCTTCGGCGTTAAGCCTTTAGCAACCCTCTGCCCGCATCATGCCCTGGCAACAGGATTGGAGCCGGCGCCATGCCCTTCGATGGCCGCAACTTCCAGAACCAGGGCGGGGCATCCAGCTCGGCCTTCGACAGTTTCGTCACCAGCCGGCCGGAGCACCGCTTCAACGTGGACGGCACCCGGCCGACCACGCAGAACAGCCCGCTCTTCGGCCTGGACGGCGCCGAGTGGCGCGGCTTCTTCGTCGTGCTGACCGGCGCGATGGGCCTGGGCCTGGGCCTTGCCGCCCTGCTGCTCTCCATCCTCGGGAATTGACGAGCTTGACGCCGCGGGCGCCGCGCGGCGTATTGGGCCCATGGCCAAGATCGAAATCTACACCACCGCCTTCTGCCCCTATTGCGAGCGCGCCCGCGCGCTGCTGACCAAGCGTGGCGCGAGCTTCGAGGAATTCGATGCGCCAAATGGCAGCCAGGCCCGGAAGGACGCCATCGCGCGCTCCGGCGGGCGCACCACCGTCCCGCAAATCTTCATCAACGGGCAGGCGATCGGCGGCTCGGACGACCTGGTCGCCCTCGATCGCGCCGGCAAGCTGGACGCGCTGCTGGCCGGGTGAGGCGCCCCCTCTCGCAATCACACCGCCTCGCCCCATTTGACATCTATGTGACCGGCGCCACCTTGGCTGCGCCGGTGAAGGTCTGAAGGGATGATCCGCTTTTCGCTCCGCTGCGACAACGCGCATGAATTTGAAAGCTGGTTCAAGGACAGCGCCGCCTATGAGCGCATGTCCGCCGCCGGAATGGTGGATTGCCCCACCTGTGGCGACACCCGCGTGAACAAGGCACTGATGGCGCCCGCCATCCGCAAGACCCGTGGCGTGAAAGGCCGCCCCGCGCCGGCACCAGCCGTGGCCGCACCGCCTCCCAGCGACGACCAGTCGCCCCGCCTCGCCGCCGGGCCCATGCCGGCGCAGGTCGTGGCCCTGCTCCAGCGCATGCGGCAGGAGGTGGAGAAAAGCTGCGACTACCTCGGCAAGGATTTCGCCAAGGAAGCGCGCCGCATCCATGAGGGCGAGGCCGAGCCGCGCGGCATCTATGGCGAGGCGACCGAGGCCGAGGCCGAGGCGCTGCGCGACGACGGCATCGACGTCGCCCGCCTGCCCTGGGTTCCCCGCGCCGACGGGTGATGCCATCCTGGCCTGAAGGAGCGATCCATGGCCGAAGACCCCTACAAGACGCTGGGCGTCGCGCGGGACGCCTCGCCCGAGGCGATCAAGGCGGCCTATCGCAAGCTGGCCCGCCAGCACCACCCCGACCTGAACCCAGGCAAGCCGGAGGCGGAGGCCCGCTTCAAGGCCGTCTCCGGCGCGCATGACCTGCTGAGCGACCCCGACAAGCGCGCCCGCTTCGACCGCGGCGAGATTGACGCCGATGGCCAGGAGCAGCGGCCGGCCGGCAGCTACCGCCAATATGCGGAGCAGCCCACCGGTGAAAAATACGGCCCACGCCCCGGGCAGCGGCCCGAGGCCGAGGTCTTCGAGGACCTGTTTGCCGACATCTTCGAGCAGCGCCGCCGCGCCGAGACGGGCCCGCGCCGTGGCCAGGACGAGAATTACCGCCTGGCCGTGCCCTTCCTGCACGCCGTGCAGGGCGCGACCGAGACCCTGACCCTGCCCGATGGCCGCAGCCTGAGCGTGAAGATCCCGCCGGGCGTCGAGACCGGCCAGGTGCTGCGCCTGCGCGGCCAGGGCGGAGCGGGCCGCAATGGCGGCCCCGCCGGCGATGCCCTGATCGAGCTGGACGTGGCGGAGGACAAGCTCTTTCGCCGCGAGGGCTTCGACCTGCACATGGAATTGCCGGTGACGCTGAAGGAGGCGGTGCTGGGCGGCCCCGTCCAGGTGCCCACGCCCGGCGGCCCGCTGCGCGTCACCCTCCCCGAGGGCAGCGATGCCGGCCGGCAGATCCGCCTGCGCGGGCGCGGCATCGCGGCGCATGGCGGGCGCGAGGCGGGCGACCTGTTCCTCACGCCGCGCATCGTCATCGGGCCCGCGGATGCGGCCTTGAAGGCCTTCCTGCGGGACTGGACGCCGGAGCACCCGCAGGATCCCCGGGAAGGTCTGGGGGGCACGCCATGATCACGCTCGACATCCTCTGCGCCCGCTTCACCCGGCTGCGCATCGAGGATCTGCAAGGCTGGATCGCCGAAGGCCATGTCCGCCCCGAGCGCAGCGCCGGCCAGCTCGTCTTCACGGAACTCGATGTGGAGCGCGTGCGCCTGATCCTGGAACTGCGCGACGACATGGCGGTGAACGAGGAGGCGCTGCCCGTCGTCCTCTCCCTGCTGGACCAGCTCTATGAGTTGCGGCGGCGGCTGCGCGCCCTGGGCGTGGAGCCCGACCTCAACCCCTGAGGGGAGCGAGAAAGCGGTCCACCGCCGCCTCGATCACCGGCGTCACATCCTCCGGCACCGGCAGGTGGTAGATGTGCCGCCGGATGCCGAGATAGACGATGCCGCCATGGAGATTCCACAGATCCTCCATGCCCGGCGCCCAGCGCCCCTCCGCCGTGATTTCCTCGCGCATCGGGGCGAGCAGCAGCGCGCTGACATGTTCGAGGTAGCGGCGGTTCAGCGCATCGCCATCCAGGCCCGCCCACATGAAGATGCGCATCCACTCATAGGTGAAGATGGCGCGGGTGTATTCGCCGTAGAAACGGCAGAGCCGGTCCCGGATCGGCACGGCGCGGCCCCGCAGCTCCGTCAGCCAATGCGGCGCGATGCGGCCGAGATAGACGCGCTCGAACACCGCCTCGCGCAGCTCGGCCTTGCTGGCGAAATACTTGTAGAGGAGTGCCTGGGTCACGCCGGCCCGCTGCGCCAGCTCCCGCGTCGAGCCCCCGAAACCCACCTCGGCGAAATAGGCGACGGCGGCGCGGATGATCTCCTCGCGCCGGGCCGCCGGGTCGAGCCGGCGGCGCGTGATGCTGCCCTCCACGGGCTTTCCTCCAGCTTGTCGCCCGCATCTGAAACCGGGATGGCTTGACAGGGAAGGGGGTCCGGTGATCATTCGATCAACAAGACCATCCAGGGGAAATTGTTCATGAAGTGGCCGGCCATGGGCTATGTCCGCGCCGCGAGCCTGCCCGACCTCTGGTCGGCCCTCGCGCAGCACGGTTCCTCGGCGCAGATCATCGCCGGTGGGCAGACGCTGCTCGCCACCCTCGCCTTCCGGCTGTCAGAGCCGGGCACCCTCATCGACATCACCCGGATTGCCGAGCTTCGCGGCATCACGGTGACAGGCGGCGTGCTGCGAATCGGCGCGCTGACCCGCCATGCCGAGCTGGGCCGCGATGCGCTGGTGCGCGCCCACGCCCCGCTGCTGACCGAGGCCGTGCCGCTGATCGCCCATCCCGCCATCCGCAACCGTGGCACCATCGGCGGCAGCCTCGCCTATGCCGATCCAGCGGCCGAATTGCCCGCCTGCATCGTGGCGCTGGATGCCGTGGTGGTGACCGCCTCCGCCGCTGGCGAGCGCCGCATCCCCGCGCGCCATTTCTTCACGGACCTGCTGCAGACCGCGCTGAACCCGGGCGAGATCATCGCCGCCGTCGAAATTCCGCTGGCCGCGCGCGTCAGCGCCATCCAGGAGGTGGCGCGCCGTTCCGGTGACTACGCCATGGCCGGCCTGGCCGCCGCATTGCGCCTGGAAGGTGGGCATGTGGTCGCGCCGCGCCTCGTCTATTTCGGCGTGGGCAACGGTCCGGTTCTGGCCGCCCGCGCCTCGGCCGCGCTGGAAGGACGCGCGCTGGATTCCTCGGCCATCGCCGCCGCCCAGGCCGCCTTGGGCGAGGACCTCGACCCGCCGCAGGACCTGCACGGCCCGCCCGAGATGAAGCGCCATTTGGCCCGCGTGCTGACGGGCCGCGTGCTGAACGGCTTCCTGCCCGCCAAGGAGATCGCCGCATGATCACCCTGACCGTGAATGGCGAGCGCGTGACGCGCCATGTCGAACCCCGCCGCCATCTGATTGACTTCCTCCGCCTCGACCTCGGCCTCACCGGCAGCCATGCCGGCTGCGAGCATGGCGTCTGCGGCGCCTGCACGGTGCGGGTGGATGGCGAGATCGTGCGCGGCTGCCTGGTGCTGGCCGCCTCGCTCGACGGCGCCGAAGTCGTGACGATCGAGGGCCTGTCGGACAGCGGTGAAGTGGCCGATCTCCAGGCCAATTTCGTGGCGCGCAACGCGGCGCAATGCGGCTTCTGTACGCCGGGGATGATCATGACCGCGGCCGATATCCTGGCGCATGGCGGCACCCCGTCGCGCGCCGAGATCCGCGAGCACCTCTCCGGGAATTACTGCCGCTGCACCGGCTACCAGGCCATCGTGGACGCCGTGGTAGACACGCTGAAGGCGCGCGCATGAACGAGATCACCCCCGCCTCCATCGGCCTCTCGCGCGAGGATCTGCCGAACTCCTATATCGGCCGCTCCGTCCCGCGCCCGAACGCACCCAAGCTCGTCCAGGGCCGCGCGACCTATACGGATGACGTGGTTCTGCCGCGCATGCTGCACGCCGCCTTCCTGCGCAGCCCGCACGCCCATGCCCGCATCGGCGCCATCGAGACCGCCGCCGCGCTGGCCGTGCCCGGCGTCGTGCGCGTCTTCACCGGCGCCGACTTGGCCAAGGTCTGCGACCCCTGGGTTGCGACGCTCGATCATCTGAAGGGCATGAAGTCGGCGCCCCAGCACCCGCTGCCGCTCAGCCGCGCCACCTGGCAGGGCGAGCCCATCGTGGCCGTGGTCGCCGAGACGCGTGCCGCGGCCGAGGATGGCGTGGCTGCCCTGCAAGTCGAGTTCGAGCCGCTGCCTGCGCAGACCGACATGGAAACCGCGCTGGAACCCGGCACGGTCGTCATCCACCCCGAGCTGGGCGACAATTTGGTCTTCACCCGCACCGCCGAGACGGGCGACATCGCCGCCGCCTTCGCGCAGGCGCACAAGGTGGTGGAGGCCCGCTTCGTCACCGGCCGCCACACCGGCGTCACGCTGGAGCCGCGCTCCATCATCGCCGACTACAACCGCGCCGATGGCACGCTGACGGTTTACCACTCCACCCAGGCGCCGCACATGATGCAGGGTGTCTTCGCCAAGCATCTGCGCCTGGAGGAGGGCGATGTCCGCGTCATCTGCAAGGATGTCGGCGGCAGCTTCGGCATCAAGGTGCATGTCTACCCGGATGAGGTCGCCGTCGCCGCCATGGCGCGCATCCTGGGCCGGCCCGTGAAGTTCATCGCCGACCGCTTCGAGGCCTTCGCGAGCGACATCCATGCCCGCGACCACCGCATCAAGGCCCGCCTCGCCGTGGATGCCGAGGGCAAGGTGCTGGGCTTCGACGTGGATGACCTGACCGGCATCGGCCCCTATTCCGTCTATCCCCGCACGTCAGCGATGGAGGGGAACCAGGTGGTGAACCTCTGCGGCGGGCCCTACGACTTCAAGAACTACCGCTGCACCACCAAGGTCGTGCTCCAGAACAAGGCGCCGACCTGCCAGTACCGCGCCGTGGGCCACCCCATCGCCACCGCCGTGACCGAGGGCCTGATGGACCTCGCCGCCGAGGCACTGGGGATGGACCCGATCGAGATCCGGCGGCGGAACCTGATCCGCGACGATGCCTATCCCTTCACCTCGCCCGCCGGCATGCGCTTCGAGGGGTTGTCGCACCACGCCTCGCTCGACAAGCTGCTGAGCATGGTGCCGGTGGAGCGCATCCGCGCCGACCAGGCGGAAGCCAGCGCGCGCGGCGTCTATCGCGGCCTCGGCTTCGCCGCCTTCATCGAGCTGACCAACCCCTCGCCCTTCATGTACGGCATCGGCGGCGCGCGGATTTCCGCGCAGGATGGCTGCACGGTGCGGATGGACCCGGATGGCTCCATCGTCGCCTCCTCCGGCGTGACCGAGCAGGGCCAAGGCACGGAAGCGATCCTCGCGCAGATCGTCGCACACGGCGTGGGCGTGCCGGTCAGCCGCGTGAAGATCATCACCGGCGACACCCAGACCACGCCCTATGGCGGCGGCACCTGGGCCTGCCGGGGTGCGGGCATCGGCGGCGAGGCCGCGCTGCAATCGGCCATCGCGCTGAAGCAGCAGATCCTCGAAGTGGCCGGCGCCATGCTGCAGGCCGCGCCCGAGAGCCTCGACATCGCCATGGGGAGCGTCACGGACAAGGCCACGGGGGCCGAGCGGATGACGCTGCATGAGCTGGGCCGCATCGTCTATTTCCGCGGCGACACCCTGCCGCGCGACCTCCAGCGCGAGCTGGTGCAGACGCGCCACTTCATCACCAAAGAATTCCCCTTCGCCTTCACCAACGGCATCCAGGCCAGCTGGGTCGAGGTGGACCCGGCCACCGGCATGGTGAAGCTGCTGGAACACTGGTGCGTCGAGGATTGCGGCCGCGTGATCAACCCGATGCTGGTGGATGAGCAGGTGCGCGGCGGCATTGTCCAGGGGATCGGCGGCGCGCTCTACGAGAACTGCATCTATGACGAGCAGGGCAACCTGCTGACCACCACGCTGGCCGACTACCTCGTGCCCATGTCGGCCGAGATGCCGGAGATGCATGTGGGTCACGTGGAGACGCCGACGCGTGAATCCCTGCTCGGCGCCAAGGGCGCAGGCGAGGCCGGCACCGCGGGGGCCCCCGGCGCCATCATGAACGCCATCAACGACGCGCTGCGTCCCCTCAATGCCCGCGTGCATGAGCAACCCTTCACGCCCGAGCGCATCCTTCGCGCGCTCGGCACCATCGCGTAAGATCATCCACACAGCGCCGGCAAAGGCGTGACGACAAGGGAGTTCCAGGAATGACAACCGCTCGTAGAAGCCTGCTTGCAGGCGCCGCCACGCTGCCCTTCGCCGCGATCCACGCCCAGGCGCAGACCGCGCTCAACATCACCATCGCCTCCAGCCATCCCGTCGCGAATTTCTGGGTGGCGATGATGAAGAACGTCTTCCAGCCGGAGATGGACAAGTTCCTGCGCGACAACGGCAACACGCACCGCATCAACTGGCGCGAATCCTACGGCGGCACGCTGTATCGCTTCCAGGACACGATGGAGGCGGTGCGCGACAACATCACGGACATCGGCTACGTGGGCACCCTCTGGGAGGGCAGCACCATGCCGCTCCAGAACGTCACCTATTTCACGCCCTTCGCCACCGGCGACCACGCCGTGGTGGCCAATGCCTTCGAGAGCATGAACGCCAACGTCCCCGCGATTCGCGCGAATTGGAACGGGCTGAACATGGTCCCGCTCAGCTCCTACATCACGGACACCTATCACATCTGGTCCAACTTCCCCGTCCGCACGCTGGATGATCTGCGCAACCGCAAGATCTCGGCGCCGGGCACCAGCGCCAACTGGCTGACCGGCACGGGGGCGACGCCCGTGGATGGCGCGCTGACCACCTACTACACCGACATCCAGACCGGCGTTTCCGAAGGGGCTCTCTCCTTCTTCGTGGGCATCCTGCCGACGCGCGTTCACGAAGTCGCGCGCTTCATCACGAAGTGCGACGTGGGTGCCATGTATGTGGGTGGCATCGCCGCCAACCGGCAGCGCTTCGAGCGCTGGCCCGAGCCCGTGCGCCGCGCCATGGTCGAGGTCGGGAAGATCACGACCCAGGCGCATATCCGCGACGTCTCCGCCCGCATCGCGGTCGCCGAGGCGGAGATGCTGCGCCAGGGTGCCGTCATCACCACCCTGCCCGAGGCAGAGCGCACCCGCTGGATCCGCGGGCTACCCAACCTGGCCCGCACCTGGGCCGACAGCTCGGGTCCCGCCTCGCGCGAGGTGCTGAACGCCTATTTCGCGGCCATCCGCGGCGCGGGCCAGACTCCCGGGCGCGACTGGGACCGTGAACTGACCGCGTAAGCAACCGGAGCGCGCCGCCATGGCAGATGACATCGACATGGCGGCGCTCGACGCCGCCGCCGCCCCGCAACCCTTCGACCCCGTCCGCATGATCCTAGATGGCTTGGCCGCCATCGGCACCATTTGGACCTTCGGGCTGATGCTGCTGATCTGCGCCGATGTGATCGGACGTTCTTTTCTGAATGCGCCCATCACCGGCGTGGCCGAGATCGCGGCCCACTCCGTCGTGGGCATCGTGTTTCTCCAGATCGGCTCCACCATCTACCACCGCCGCATGACGCGGGCCGATTTCCTGATCGAGCGCATCCTGCCCTGGGCGCCGGGCCTCGGCCGCGCCATGGAGGCGCTGTTCTACCTGGTGGGCGCGGCCGTGATGTTCTTCGTGGCCCAGGCCGCCTGGCCGGGCATGTGGACCTCGATGAACCTGCGGGAATTCTTCGGCGTGCAAGGCCTCTTCACCGTGCCGACCTGGCCCTTCCGCGGCCTCATCGTGCTGGGGGGCGGGGCCGGCTGCCTGGCCTACCTGGTTCTCTTCCTCCACGAAATGCGCCGGATGCTGCCCCGCCATGGATGACGTGACCCTCGGCTTCACGCTGATCGGCGTGATGGTGGCGCTGATCGTGGTGGGCCTGCCCATCGGCATCACGCTGATCTCCACCGGCGCCATCGGCGTCTGGCTGATCCGCGAGAACCCGGACCTGGCCTTCCGCTTCACGGCGCTCGCCACCTATTCCGGCATCCAGGACTACCTGTTCGCGACCATCCCGCTCTTCGTGCTGATGGGCCTATTGGTGAGCATTTCGGACGTCGGGAAGGACACCTTCGATGTCGCGCAGAACCTGCTGCGGCGGGTGAAGGGTGGGCTTGGCATCGCGACCGTCGGCGCGAATGCCGTGTTCGCTGCGGTGACCGGCGTCTCCATCGCCTCGGCCGCCGTCTTCACCAAAGTCGCGGTGCCGGAGATGGTGCGGCATGGCTATTCCATGCGCTTCGCGGCCGGCACGGTGGCCGGCAGCAGCATCCTCGGCATGCTCATCCCGCCCTCGCTGCTCATGATCGTCTATGGCGTGCTGGCGGAGGTTTCCATCGGCGCCATGTTCATCGCGGGCGTCATCCCCGGCGTCATCATCGCGCTCGGCTTCGTCGTGATGATCTGGGCCTACGCCACCTTCGCGCCGCACCGCATCATGGACCACGCGGAAAGCCCCGCCCTGCGCGACGAGCCCATCATGGGAACGGCCGAGATGCTGGGCAAGTCCATGCCGATCCTCTCGCTGGTCGTGCTCATCCTGGGCGGGCTCTACACCGGCTTCTTCACGCCGACCGAGGCGGGCGCCGTGGGCGCCGCCGGCGCCCTGCTCATCGCCCTCATTCGCCGGCGGCTGGATGCGGCCAAGTTCTGGCGCGTGCTGCGGGAGACGGGGCTGGTCTCGGCGGCCATCCTCTTCCTGCTGATCGCGGCGGGGCTCTATTCCCGCATGCTCTCCATGGCGGGCGTGCCCAATGCCATCGGCGATTTCGTCGAGCATCTGGGGCTCGGCGCCTATGGCTTTCTGATCGCCTTCGTCATCGTGATCCTGTTGATGGGCATGATCCTCGACAGCACCTCGATCCTGCTGATCATGGTGCCGATCGGCGCGCCCATCGCCACTGCCATGGGCTTCGATCTCATCCACTTCGGCATCATCACCATCATTGCGGTCGAGATGGGGCTGCTGACGCCGCCCTTCGGCATCTCGGTCTTCACCGTGAAGGCGACGCTGGCGGACCCGAAGGTGGGCATCGAGACGATCTTCGCCGGCGCCCTGCCCTTCGTGGCGGTGATGGGGGTCGCACTGATCTTCATCGCGCTCTTCCCCGTGCTCTCCACCGCGCTGGTGCGCTGACTTCGCCGGGGGGGTTGATTCAGCCTCCAAGCCTCAGCCGAGCGGCTTCAGGGCGAAGTCATAGTTCAACACGCGGTGCCCCTCCGGCGCACGCGCAAATTCGGCGATCAGCGCCTGCTTCACGCCGAACACGGCGTCGCTGTCGAGGTAGGGGTCACCCGCCACGAAGACATGGGTCACCAAGGTCTCATGCCCCGGGGCCGCGATCATGAAATGCACATGGGCCGGGCGCATCGGGTGGCGGCCCGTGGCGCGCAGCAGGTCACCCACCGGCCCGTCATCGGGCACGGGGTAGGAGGTGGGCAGCAGCGTCCAGAAATGGAACCGCCCCTCGCCATCCGTGCGGAAGCGGGCGCGCAGGCTGGCACTGGCCTCGGCCGGGCGCTGCACGTCGTAGAAGCCGTCCTCATCCGAATGCCAGATGTCCACCATGGCGCCGGCGATCGGGCTGCCGCCCGCCGTCCTGACCTCGCCCGAGACATGCAGCCTTTCGCCCTTCATGGCCTGCGCCACCTCGGCCCCCAGCGGCAGTTCGGGCGCGTTCTCGACGAAGAAGGGGCCGAGCACCGTGGTGGGCGTCGCCCCCTCCGGCAGGCGATGGTTGATGGCGTCCACCAGCATCGAGACGCCCAGCGTGTCCGAGAGGAGGATGAATTCCTGGCGCTTGTCGTCGCACATATGGCCGGTGCGCGTCAGGAAGCCGATGGCCGCCTGCCATTCCTCGAAACTCGGCTCCACCTCGCGCACGAAGGCGTGGAGGTGACGCACCAGCGCCTGGCTGACCGCGCGCATGCGCGGATCGGGGGTGGCCGAAAGCCGCTCCAGCACGGCGTCCGTGATGCTGGTCTCGTCGAAATCGCGCATGGCGTGCCCTCCCCGGTTCGGCGCTATTCTGGCACCGCAGGTCAGGGTGGGAAACGGGGATGCAGCCAAGCACGGACGCCATGGAAGCAGTGGGCGATTGGTATCATGGCTGGTTCACCGGGATCATCCTCATGGCCGTTTCGCGCCGGGGCGAGGCAGAGGCGGCGGAGCTGGTGTTTCGCGTGTTCCGGGCCCAGCAGCAGACGCGCTTCTTGGAAGGGTTGCTCAAGCTCGGCCTCGACCACCTGCCGCCTGCCGTGGCGGCCGCCCGCTATCATTATCTCTCCAACGCCATTGGCGGCGTCGGCGTCGAGTATCACGAGGAAAGCCCGAAGAAGGCCTGGATCCGCTATCCGCCGCCGCGCTGGATCTGGCAGGGCACCGCCATCTGCGGCATCCCGCCCGCGGTGAATGCGGCGATGTTGCGCGGCTGGCATGCGCAGAACGGCGTCTCGCTGGAGTGCCCGGCACTCGGCTTCGTCTGCACCGGGCAGACGGTGGAGGGATACCCAGGGCTTGAGGGCTACTATCTCGAACACGAACACGCGCTGACCGAGGCGCAGCGCCTGCGTTTCACAGGCACGGAACGCATGCCGCGCTTCGACCCCGCGGCTACCCCCGCCCTGCCGCCATCCTGGCCGGCGGATCGGCTCGCCAAGGCCAAGCGCGGCTATGCGATGGAGTATGTCCGCAGCGTGATGCAGGCCGCCGCCGCACAATGGGGCGCCGAAGAGGCGGGCGCGCTGCTCGGCCTCGCGGGCCGGCTGGTCGCCATGCAGCAGGCTCGCCAGACGGCGCGCGCGCTCCGCGCGACGGATGGCCCCGGCCTTCTGCTGGCGCTCGCGGCCGCGCAGGGGGATGACGCACGGCGCGAGGGCGATGTGCTCCACCAGCCGCAGGCGGCACTGTTCCGTGGCCTGTCCCTGCCCCCGCCCCTGCTCCAGGCCTGGAGCGAATTACACCGTGGCGCGCTGCTGGCCTTCGACCCGTTTGCCACGCTGGAGTTCGACGCGCGGCCCGAGGGCAGCTTCGTCTGGCGCCTCAGGCCATCTCGCGGATGAGCTTGGCGCGCAGCGCGCGGGCGATGTCGCGCCGGCTTTCGGCATTGATCACGAAGGCGCCGGGGCCGCCCATCACGTCCCGCCGGTAATGCTCCTCCAGCGTCTCGCCGCCGCGCGTCACCTGGCCGGCGACGGCGATGGCCAGCGCATTCACCACCATGCCGCGCCGGACCACGATGTCGCGCGCGATGGGCGCGGGCCGCAGGCTGCGCAGGTCCGGCCCGTCGCCGGAGACGTCAATCACCAGCTGCTCCGCCGTGAAGGGCCCCTCGCGCAGCAGGTGGCTCGCGTGGTGGATGGCATCGCCGATCGCGTTGTAGCTCTGCTGCGTGCGGGGGGCGGCCAGCAGCGCATCGGCCAGCGCATGGGCGGAGGCGAGGTCGCTGACCCGCTTCCAGTCCACGATGGTCTGCGAGCCGCCGGGGCTGCCCCATTCGATCATGGCGATGCCCATGGCACCGCGCCGCTTGCTGCGGATGGCGGCCACCACCTGCGGGTGGGTCAGCGCCTCGGCATAACCTTCGCGCTGCAGGCGAAACTCCTCCTCGCCGATGGAGCCCGAGGCGTCCATGGCGAGGACCAGCAGCATGTCCAGCGCCTCCTGCGCGGCGGCCGGCTGCGCCGCGACCAGGGCGGGGGCGACGAGGACGCCACGGCGGGAGATGGCCATCGGGGGATGCCTCCAAGAGCGGGAAGCCTGATTCGTCGCGCGAAGCGGCCCTGCCTGACAAGGAAAATGCGCGGGCTTGCGCACCACGGCGTGCGGCAGGAGGCTGGCCACCAAAAGGGAGACCGCGCCGATGACCGAACCGCCCGTCCTGATGAGCCGCGATGCCCGCGGCATTGTCACCGCGACACTGAACCGCCCCGCACTCGGCAATGCCTATAATGGCGCGATGCTGGAGGCGCTGATCGAGGGCCTGCCGCAGCTCGCCGAAGACCCGTTCGTGCGCGGCCTGGTCATCCGCGGCGCGGGCAAGCATTTCCAGGCGGGTGCGGACATCCACTGGCTGAGCGAGGCCGCCGCCGCGCCGCCCGAGCAGGCCTTCGCCGCCTCCATGATGACCACGCGCGCCATGCAGCGCCTGAACGAGTTCCCGAAGCCGAGCTTCGCCGTGATCCATGGCGCCTGCTTCGGCGGCGGCACCGGCATCGCCTGCTGCGTGGATGTGGCGCTGGCCACCACTGCCGCCAGCTTCGGCATTTCCGAGGTGCGGGTCGGCGTCGCCCCCACGCCGATCTCGACGCATATGGTCCATGCCATGGGCCTGCGCCACGCCCGCCGCTACGCCATCACCGGCGAGCGCTTCGGGCCGGAGGAGGCGATGCGCATCGGCCTCGTGCATGAGGTGCATGCGCCCGACGCCGTCGAGGCGCGTCTGGAGGAGATCATCGCCGCAATGCTGCTCTCCTCGCCCGCCGGCATCGCCATGACCAAGACGAGCCTGCTGGAATCCAACGGCCTGATGCTGAGCGAGCACCAGATGACGGCGCTGGCGAACGAGAGCTGGATGCAGCGCGCGGGTGCCGAAGGGCGAGAGGGCCTCGCCGCCTTCCGCGAGAAGCGCAAGCCCCGCTGGGCGCCGTGAACCCGGCCTAGTCGGCCTGGATATTGCCCTCGCGCACCACCCGCGCCCAGCGCTCGCGCTCGCTGCGGATCAGCGCGGCGTAGCGCGACGGGCCGCCGCCCGCCGGCGTCGTGCCGCGCTCGGCCAGTTGGCGGCGGACATTGGGATCGGCCATGGCACCCTCCGCCGCCGCGACCAGGCGGGCCAGGTTGGCATCGCTGATGCTGGCATGGGCGGAAAGGCCGAACCAGGCGACGGCCTCGAAGCCGGCCAGGCCGAATTCCGCGCCCAGTTCCCCCACCGTCGGCACATCCGGCAGCTCGGGCACCCGCTCGGCCGAGGTGACGGCCAGCGGCACGACCAGGCCGCCGCGGATGGCCGGCAGCGCCGTCGGCAAATTGTCCAGGAAGACGTCAATGTCACCGGCGATCAGCGCCGCCATCGCGGGGGCCGCGCCGCGGAAGGGGATGTGCTGCATGCGCAGCCCGGCGAGCTGGCTGATCAGCTCACCCATCAGATGCGTGGAGGTGCCGTTGCCGGCGCTGCCGAAGGGCCGGCCGGGGCGGTCGGCGCGGACGCGCTGCATGTAGTCGCGCGCATCGCGCGTGCCCATGCGGGTCGCGTTCCCGATCCAGACATTGGGGACGGTGACGAGGAGCGTGATCGCGCGGAAATCGCGCTCGGGATCATAGCCCGCATTGCGTTGCAGCGCGGGCACGATGGCGTTGGAGGCGATCTGGCTCAGGAAGATCGAGTGGTCATTGCCGTCGCGCACGAAGCGCTGCGCGCCGACCATGCCGCCGGCACCGGCGAGGTTCTCCACAATGATGGTCCGGCCCAGGCGCTGGCCCATCTCCTGCGCCAGCAGGCGCGCCATCACATCCGTGGTGCCGCCGGCCGGGAAAGGCACGATCAGGCGAAGGTCACGCGTCGGCCAGGTGTCCTGCGCCTGCGCGGCGAAAGGGAGCGTGGCGGCGCTGAGCAGGGTGGCGCGGCGGGTCAGGCGGGTCACGCGAGTTCTCCGGTCAGGATTTCGCCGATGGTCATGATCCGCGCGATGGAACGCAAGCCCTCGATGGCGGTCTCGTGCAGGGCGGGGGTGAAGGCGGCGCAGCCATCGCTCAGTACCGTCACCTCGAACTCGCGCACATGCGCGTCCCGCGCGGTGGAGGTGACGCCCCCATTGGTGACGATGCCCGCGACCCAGAGGCGCCGCACGCCGGCTTTGCGCAGCACCCATTCCAGGCGCGACTGGTGGAAGGCGGAATAGGCCACCTTCTCCACGCTGAAATCGGCCGGCTGCAATTCATCCACCAGACCGTGCCCCCAGGAACCGGGCGCGAAATCGCCGCGCGCCATGAAGGGGCGCAGGCGGCGCAGATGCGGGTCCAGCATCGGTTCGCCGTCACGCCCGGGCACCAGGGTGAAGTGGGTGGAGACGACGACGCCCCCCGCCGCGCGCAACCGCCGCGCCAACGGGGCAAGGCGCGCGGGCAGGGCCGCGATGGCGGGGCTGCCCTGCCCGGCCCTCCCATAGGCGCCCTCGGCATGGAGGAAGTCATTCTGCAGGTCGCACAGCAGCAGGGCCGTCTCGGCCAGGGTCATGGCGCAATCTCCGAGTGGCAGCGGGCCTGGAGCATGATGCGTTGCGGCGGAATCGCCGAAGCGCTCAATCATCCTCTCAGCAAAGGCCAGCTCTCTGCAAAGGCGAAACCCCGCCACGTGGACGCAGCGTGGTCTGGCGCCTCAGGCCCGGCCCGTCGCCACCGCCGCGGCCTTGCCGCGCTCCGAGAAGAGCGCGACCGTCCAGAGGGCGGCGATCCCCGGCAGGATCAGCAGCAGGCCAACCAGTTGCGCGCGCTCCGGCGCGGCCTCCATCGCGCGGGAAATGATCCAGGCCAGGAACAGCCCCGTGCAGAAGACGCGCAGCGAGTTGCGGCCGATGGTGGCGAGCGCCCGGCCCGCCAGGCCCTCCATCCACTCCGCCCGGCGCGGCACGATCATGGCGACCAGCCAGGCCAGCGCCAGCGCGTGCAGGAGGCGCGGCGGGGCCAGCACATCCTTGCCCTCGAACAGCATCACCACCCAGTCCGGCCCCTCGATGAAGCCGTGCTGCACCAGGCGCACGCCGAACCCCAGCGCCACCACCAGCGCGGCCAGCGCCGTCACCAGGGAGGAGCGCGGCAAGGGCATGCCATGCAGCGCCCGCCAGCCGAGAAAGCCGCCCAGCAGATAGAGGAACTGCCAGGCGAGCGGATCAAAGGCGATGAGCGTGCCGCCCAGGCCCGGTGTCGCGATCCAGCCGAGATTGACGGCGGCGTAGAGGAGAAGGCTCGGCGCCAGCGCCCAGGCGCCGAAGCGCAGCACCAGCAACAGGAAGGGGCCGAGCAGCAGCATGCCGAAGACGAAGACCGGCAGCGTGCCCATGAAATCGGGCTGGAACATCCCGGTGAAGGCCAGCGCCACGGCCTGGAACGGGTGCGCGACCAGATGCTGCCAGCCAAAGCGCGCCACGGCGCCGGGCACCTGGAAGAGCATCTCCGCCAACAGCACCATGGCCGCGAAAATGAAGAAGACCAATAGATGCGTGCGATGCAGCCGCAGCGCACGCCCCAGCAGATCGCGCTGCGCCACGGCGGGCCCGGCCTTCGCCGTCTTCAGCGCGAAGACCGACCCCAGCGTCATGCCGGAAAGCAGGATGAACATCTCGGAGGAATCCGAGAGCCCCCAGGCGGCATGGATGCCCCAGGCAAGCCAGGTACCCACCACATGGGAGATGAAAATCGAGACCTGCATCCACCCGCGCAGCACATCCAGGCGCAGGTCACGCGGCGGGCGGGCGGGAATGGCGGCGGGCTGCATGGGTCAGGCCGTAAGGGGCGCGCGGCGGGGCAGCAGGGCGAGGATCTGGTCCCGCCGCAGCCAGGCCACCAGCAGGCCCATGGCGAAGGTGAAGCAGGCCTCCTTGAAGAGCTTGCCGCCATCCTCGTAGGGGTCCACGCCGAGCGGCGTGAAGAGGTGGAAGAAGATCGCCCCCCCCATGATGCCCGCAGCGAAGAGCCCGCCGAAGCCCTGCGTGCGTGGGATCAGGACCAGGATGGCGGCCAGGATTTCCATGCCGGCGACGAAAAGCCGGAAAGGCTTTTCCGGAATGCCCGACCACTCCGAGAGCCGGTCGAAAATCAGGGTGGGGCCGGTCAGCTTGAACTGCTCGTAATAGAGCAGCTCATAGGCAATCCAGATGGCGGCGCCCCAGGCGAGCAGATGGACCAGGATGGTGGTGCTGCGCGAAGCGGCGTGCGGCATGGGAACCTCGGCATCCGGCCGCCCCCTGGGATCGTGGGGCGCGCCATGTCCAGGTTTCGCTGCGGGATCGTGCCCGGTTACCCAGGCGTGGGATTACAATTCACCCATCAGCTTCCGGCGCACCTCAAGGATGCAGGCCTCAAAGAGGGCAAGGTCCGCCCAGCCCAGCCCGTCCTCGGCGCGCAGCAGCACGCCGCCCGAGGCGGCGATCGCGCCCTCCAGCATCAGGTTCTCGGCGAGGCCAAAATCCTCGATCTCCAGTCCCTCATCGTCGCGCCAGGCCTCGCCCGTGTGCCGCGCCCCGGGCACGCGCGTGCGATAGTCATGCGGCACATGCGTGTAGCCGAAGACCGGCCGCCCCAGGCCGCGCATATAGCCGAGCTCGAACACCGTGCCGGGATCGGCGGCGAGGCCGCGAAAGGGCGTGAGATTGGCCACCAGCGCGTCACAGCCCTGGATATGCGCCTCATTCGCCGCATGGATGCGCCGCCAGTCCGGCGGGCCGGAGGGCATGGGGGCGGGCGCGTCCAGCGGATAGACGCCCACCATCCCGTGCCTCGCGCAGATGGCCTTCTTCGCCGCACCCGCCGCGAGGGGGTCGGGCAGGAAGACCTCGGGGCCGGCGAGATAGATACGCATGCCGCCATTCTGCCAGGAAAGCGCCTTCCATCCTATGATGAAGCGATGGACCTCGAGATCGAATACAATAACCGCGCCCGCGTGCCCGGCCACCCCGCCATCATCGCGGGCTGGATGCGGGATTCCGCCGCCTTCCGCGAGGCGCACCCGCCCGAGACGCTGACCTATGGCCCCGGCCCGCGCGAGGTGATGGACCTGTTCCTGCCGGCTGACATCCGTGGTGTCGCGATGTTCTTCCATGGCGGCTACTGGCAGGCGCTGGACCGCTCCACCGTCAGCCATTGCGCGGCGGGGCTGGTGGCTCAGGCCGTGGCGGTGGCCTGCCCCTCCTATGACCTCTGCCCCACCGTGCCGCTCGCGACCATCATGGCCCAGGCCGAGGCGGCGGCGCGGGCGCTGCATGCGCGGCTGGGCCGGCCCATGCTGGTCTCGGGCCATTCGGCGGGGGGGCATCTCGCGGCCCATCTGCTGGCGCAGCTGCCGGCCGAGATGGTGGCCGCGGCCGTGCCCATCTCGGGCCTGTTCTGGCTGGAGCCCTTGATCCCCACCAGCATCAACACGGCGCTCGGCCTCGATGCCGCCACCGCGCGCGCCCTCTCGCCCGCGCTCCTTCCCTCTCCGGGGCGGCCGATCCATGCCGTGGTGGGCGGCGCCGAGAGCCCCGAATTCCTGCGGCAGAGCGCCGAATTCGCCCCCCTCTGGGGCGGCACGAGCGAGGCGTTGCCCGGCCTCGATCATTTCACCATCCTCAGCCCCTTGCCGCAGGCGCGGCATCCGCTGACGATGAGGATGGCAAGGCTTGCATGGCAGGTCTGCGATCACCTATGAGATCGTTTAAGCTTAAAACATTGGGAGAGCAGCTGATGGCGTTCCAGATCCCGGCGTTTCGCCGCCGTACCCTTCTCGCCACCAGCACCGGGCTGCTCGCCGCACCCGCTGTGCTCCAGGCGCAGGGCGCGCCCATCAAGGTCGGCCTTGTCGCGGTGCAGACCGGGCCCCAGGCCGCCCTCGGCACGCAGCTGCGCGATGGCTGGATGCTCGGCATCCGCCAGCTCAACAACCAGCTCGGCGGCCGCCCGGTCGAGACAATCGTCATTGATGATGAGCTGCGGCCCGATGTCGCCGTCACCAAGGTGCGCGCGGCCCTCGAGCGGGACCGCGTGGATTTCATCGTGGGAGTGGTCTTCTCCAACATCCTCGCCGCCATCATGCGGCCGGTGACGGAGGCCAACACCTTCCTGATCTCGACCAATGCCGGCCCCTCCACCTATGCCGGCCGCGGCTGCAATCCGTATTTCTTCACGACCTCCTACAACAACGACCAGGTGCATTCGGTGATGGGCCAAGCGGCGCAGGATGCCGGCTATCGCCGGGTATTCCTGATGACGCCGAACTACCAGGCCGGGCGCGACGCCATGGCGGGCTTCAAGTCCCGCTTCCAGGGCACCGTGGTGGATGAGGTCTATGTGCCGCTCACCCAGCTCGATTTCTCGGCCGAGCTCGCGCGCATCGCCTCGCTCCGGCCGGATGCGATCTTCACCTTCATGCCGGGCGGCCTCGGCGTGAACCTGGTGAGGCAGTATCGCCAGGCGGGCCTCGCCAACATCCCCTTCCTCTCGACCTTCACGGTGGATGAGGCGACGCTGCCGGCGCAGGGCGAGGCAGCCCTCGGCTTCTTCAGCGCGGCGAGCTGGGCGCCCAACATGGATAACCCCGTCAACCGCCGCTTCGTCTCGGAGTTCGAGGCCGCCTTCAACTACGTGCCCGCCACCTATGCGGCGCAGAGCTTCGATGCGGCGAACCTGCTGAACTCCGCCGTGCGGCGCGTGGGCGGCAACCTCACGGACAAGAACGCGCTGCGCGCCGCCATCGCCGCCGCCGATTTCCAGAGCGTCCGCGGCCCCTTCCGCTTCGGCGCCAACCAGTATCCGGTGCAGGATTTCTGGCAGCTCCAGGTGGCGCGCCGCCCCGACGGCAAGTTCCAGACCGAGACGGTGCGCCGCGTGCTGGAGGCCAATGTGGACCCCTGGGCCGCCGAGTGCCGCATGCCGGCGCGAATCTAGTTCCCCGCGAAATCGCTTCGCAATTTCGCGGGGGCCCCGGTTGGCGCATTTTCCTGAGAGCTGGGTTCATCCTCCCGTGGCAAAGCCACGGGAGGGCGCCGGGGGGCGGCGGTTATGAACACGACGCTGCTGCTGGTGCAGGGGCTGAACGGGTTGCAGTTCGGGATCCTGCTGTTTCTCGTCGCCGCGGGGCTGACGCTCGTCTTCGGCGTGATGGATTTCATCAACCTGGCCCACGGCGTGCAGTACATGCTGGGCGCCTATCTGGGTGCGACGCTCGCGGCCCTCACCGGGAGCTTCTGGTGGGGGCTGCTGCTGACGCTGCCGGCGACGCTGGCCTTCGGGCTGCTGCTGGAATTCCTCGTCTTCCGACATCTCTATGAGCGCGACCACCTCAGCCAGGTGCTGGCCACCTTCGGCGTCATCCTGTTTCTCAACCAGGGCGTGAAGGCGGTATTCGGCACCGCACCGATGCAGATGCCGGTGCCGGAATTGCTCAGCGGCGGCGTGCGCGTGATGGATGGGCTGCTCTACCCGACCTATCGCATCGCGATCCTGGTGGCCGGCCTCGCCACCGCGGGCCTTCTCTGGTTCCTGGTGGAGCGTACGCGCGTGGGCATGCTGGTGCGCGCGGGCGCCACCAATGCGCCGATGGTGGCGGCGCTGGGCGTGGATATCCGCCGCCTCTTCATGCTGGTCTTCGGCTTCGGCGCCATGCTGGCGGGCTTCGCCGGCGCGATGGCAGCCCCCATTCTCTCGGTCGAGCCCGGCATGGGTGACAACCTGCTCATCCTCGCCTTCGTGGTGATCGTCATCGGCGGCATCGGCTCGGTGCGGGGCGCCTTCATCGCGGCCCTGCTGGTGGGCCTGGTCGAGACCATCGGCCGCAGCATGATGCCCGATTTGATGCGCCTGTTTCTCGACCCGTCGGCCGCGCGGCAGGCGGGCGCGGCCATGGCCTCCATGCTGATCTATGTGGTGATGGCGGCGATCCTCGCCTTCCGGCCGGCCGGCCTGTTTCCGGTCCGGCGATGAAGCGCCAGGACGTCGCCATCGCGCTCGCTATCTTCGCGGCGCTCGCCGTGGCACCCTTTGTCGGCTTCGGCCAGGGTTATTCGCTGACCTTGCTGGCCCGCGCCATGATCTTCGGCATGGCGGCAATCTCGCTCTCGCTGCTGGTGGGCGGCGGTGGGCTGATCAGCCTGGGCCATGCGGCGATGATGGGCGTCGGCGCCTATGCCGTCGTCGTGCTCGACCACGCCCGCATCACCGAGGCCTGGATGGTGGTGCCCATCGCCATCGGCGCCGCGGCGCTCTTCGCGCTGCTGACGGGCGCCATCGCCATCCGCACCTCCGGCGTGCATTTCATCATGATCACGCTGGCCTTCGGGCAGATGGCCTTCTTCACCACCTCCTCCCTCGCGCTTTATGGCGGGGATGACGGCTACACCCTCTACAACCGGCTGGAGGTCTTCGGCTCCCGCGCGCTGGAGGGGGGCCTGGTCTTTCACTTCACCTGCCTCGGCCTGCTCATCGGCGTCTGGGCGCTGGTGCGGGCGCTGCTGAACAGCCGCTTCGGCCGCGTGCTCCAGGCCGCACGGGACAACGAGACGCGCGCCCGCGCGGTTGGCTTCGAGCCCTATGCCTATCGCCTCGCCGCCTACGTCATCGCGGGCGGGATCGGCGGCCTTGCCGGCGTGCTGCTGGCCAACGCGGCGGAATTCGTCGCACCCGCCTATCTCGCCTGGCAGCGCAGCGGGGACCTGCTCTTCATGGTGATCCTGGGCGGATTGGCCGGGCCGCATGGCGCGCTGATGGGGGCGCTGGCCTTCGTGCTGATCGAGGAGTGGCTCGCCAAGCTCACCGAACATTGGCGGCTGATCTTCGGCCCGCTGCTGATCTTCTGCGTCTTCTTCATGCGCGGCGGCATCGCGGGACTTCTGCGCCGTGGTTGAGACGCTTCTCGAACTCCGCCATCTGCAAAAGCGCTTCGGCGGGCTGACCGTGACGGATGACGTCTCGCTCGACCTGAAGCGCGGCGAAATCCACGCGCTGATCGGCCCGAATGGCGCGGGCAAGACAACGCTGATCCATCAGATCAGCGGCACGCTCGCCCCGGATTCCGGGGAGATCCTCTTCGCCGGCCAGGATGTCACACACCTGCCCATGGCGAAGCGGGCGCGCATGGGCTTGGCGCGCAGCTTCCAGATCACCAGCATCATCCCCTCCTTCACGGCGCTGGAGAATGCCGCACTCGCCGTGCAGGCGCGCCAGGGCTCCTCCTTCCGCTTCTTCCGCGCCGCGAACAGTGAAGCCGCGCTGAACGACGAAGCCATGGCCGCACTCACCGAAGTGGGCCTCGAACGCCGCGCCGAAACCCCAGCCGCCACCCTCAGCCATGGCGAGAAGCGGCAGCTCGAACTCGCCGTGGCACTCGCCATGCAGCCGCGCGTGCTCCTGCTGGATGAGCCGCTGGCCGGCACCGGGGCCGAGGAAGCCGAACGCCTGATGCGAATCCTGAGCGGCCTGCGCGCCCGCTATGCGATCCTGCTGATCGAGCACGACATGCCCGCCGTCTTCGCCCTGGCCGATCGCATTTCCGTCCTCGCCCAGGGCCGCATCATCGCGGCCGGCACGCCCGACGTGATCCGCGCCGACCCCGCCGTGCGCGACGCCTATCTCGGCGAAGACGAGATGGGGCAGGCCTGATGCTCTGGATCGAAAGCCTCGCCGCCGCCTATGGGCAAAGCCAGGCGCTGCAGGACATCTCGCTTGCGGTCGAAGCCGGCGAAGTCGTCACCCTCCTGGGGCGCAATGGCATGGGGAAGACCACCACCGTGCGCGCCATCATGGGGATGCTGGGCTCGGTCGGGGGCCGCGTCACCGGCGGGCGCATCGCCTTCGACCAGGCGGAATTGGTGGGCCTGCCCTCGCACGTCATCGCGCGGCGCGGCATCGGCCTGGTGCCTGAGGGGCGGCAGGTGTTTCCCACCCTCACGGTTGAGGAGAACCTCGTCGCCACCGCGCGGCCGGGCCGCTGGGACCTGGACGCGATCTATGGCCTTTTCCCCCGCCTGCGCGAGCGCCGCGCCAATGCGGGCCGCAACCTCTCAGGCGGCGAGCAGCAGATGCTGGCCATCGGCCGCGCGCTGATGACCAATCCGCGGTTGCTCATCCTGGACGAGGCGACCGAGGGGCTGGCGCCGCTGATCCGCGCCGAGATCTGGGCCGTGCTCGGTACCCTCAAATCCGAGGGCCAGGCGATTCTGCTGATCGACAAGAACCTCGGCGCCGTCATGCGCCTCGCTGACCGGCACGTGATCATCGAACGTGGCCGCACCGTCTGGACCGGCGACAGCGCGGCACTCGCCGCCGCCCCCCAGCTGCGCGAGCAGTATTTGCATGTTTGATGCCCTCAGGCGCCGGGCGCGCGCTCCGCGCGCTTGGCTTCGCGCCGCGTAGGATGCGCGGGTTGTAAGCGCGGTCTGGGCGCGCCGCGTGCTTTGCACGCGGATGGTCTATGAACGCCCTCAGGCGCCGGGCGCGCGCTCCGCGCGCTTGGCTTCGCGCCGCGTAGGATGCGCGGGTTGTAAGCGTGGTCTGGGCGCGCCGCGTGCTTTGCACGCGGATGGTCTATGAACGCCCTCAGGCGCCGGGCGCGCGCTCCGCGCGCTTGGCTTCGCGCCGCGTAGGATGCGCGGGTTGTAAGCGCGGTCTGGGCGCGCCGCGTGCTTTGCACGCGGATGGTCTATGAACGCCCTCAGGCGCCGGGCGCGCGCTCCGCGCGCTTGGCTTCGCGCCTCGTAGGATGCGCGGGTTGTAAGCGCGGTCTGAGCGCGCCGCGTGCTTTGCACGCGGATGGTCTTATGAACGCCATCAGGCGCCGGGCGCGCGGTGCGCGCGGATGGTCTCGTGACCGCACTCAAACGCCGGCCGCCGCCTTGCGCCCTGATTCCGTTGGTGCAGACTGCCTGCGCCATATCCATCACCACCCAGGGAGCACCCCAGCATGACCGAAATCGCAGGCATCACGTTGGCTGGAACCGGCCTCGACGGCGTCGCGTGGAACATCCTGGGGCAGGAATACCACCCCAAGCAGTCCACCGCGGATTGCTTCTCCTTCGTCGCCAATTCGCCCGCCGGCACCTTCGTGCCGCCGCACATCCACCCGACGCAGGACGAGTACATCCTGATGCTGGAAGGGGAGTGGAAGCTCATCCTCGACGGGCAGACCCATTTCGCGAAGCCGGGCGACCTGGTGCGCATGCCGCGCGGCATCATGCACGGCTATTTCAACGAGAGCGGCGCCCCGGCCCGCGCCTTCTTCTGGGTCAGCCCCGCCCGCCGCCTGCATGACCTGTTCAAGGCGATCCACAACGTGCCCGACCCGGCCGAGGTGGTCCGCCTCTCCGCGCTGCATGAGGTGGATTTCCTGCCGCCCCCGGGCTAATCCACCGGGGATGACAACCCCGGGCCGATTGGCGGCACTCCTCGGTCTGCTCGCCGCCTTCGGCCCGCTCTCCATCGACATGTATCTGCCCGCCTTCCCGGAGATCGGGGCAAGCCTGGGCGGGGGCATCGAGGGCGTGCAGCTCACGCTCGCGGCTTATTTCATCGGCATGGCGCTGGGGCAGCTTCTGCACGGCCCACTGTCCGACCGGCTGGGGCGGCGCCGCCCGCTCTTCGCCGGCCTCATCGTCTATATCGCCGCCTCCATGCTCTGCGCGCTGGCCACCAGCATGGAGGCGCTGATCGCGCTGCGCCTTCTCCAGGCGCTGGCCGGCTGCGCGGGCATGGTCATCTCCCGCGCTGTGGTGCGAGACGTGTCGGACCGGCTGGACCCCGTGCGCCTCATGGGCCGGCTCATGCTGGTGATGGGCGTGGCCCCCATCCTGGCGCCGCTGATCGGCGGCTATGTCGCCGCCTGGTTCGGCTGGCGCGCCATCTTCTGGCTGCTGGCGGCGATCGGCCTCGCGGCGCTCATCCTCTGCGCTGTCCTGCTGCATGAATCCCTGCCGGAAGAGCGCCGCCGCCGCGTCTCCCTGCTGGAGGTCCTCCGCAGCTATGGCGGGCTGCTGCGGGACCGGCGCTTCATGGGCGCCGCACTCGCCTCCGGCTTCGCCATTTCGGGCATGTTCGCCTATATCGCCGGTTCGCCCTTCGTCTTCATCACGCTGAACCGCATCGCGCCCGCACAGTATGGCTGGCTCTTCGGCGGCGCGGCGGCCGGGTTCATCATCCTCTCGCAAACCTCCGCGAAGCTCGCCGCGCGCCTGGGGCGCGAACGGCTCTTCAACGCCACCATCGCCGCCATCGCCGCCTGCGGCCTCAGCCTGCTGGCGCTCACCGCCCTCGGCGCGCCCTTCGCCGCCCAATATGCGGCGGTCTTCCTCTACGTGTCGCTCCTCGGCATCGCCCTGCCGCTCGGCACCATCATCACCATCACCCCCTTCCCCCACATGGCCGGCACCGCCTCCGCCCTCGTCGGCACACTGCAATTCGGGATGGGCGCGCTCGCCGGCGCCGTGCTCTCCGCCCTGCACAACGGCACCGCCCTGCCCATGGCGATGACCATCGCCCTCGGCGGCAGCGCAGCCCTCGCGGCGCGCATCCTGCTGCGGGGATAGGGGCGCGCTGGGGAGAGCGCTGCTCTCCCCAGACCCCTCTCGCCAAGGGCCGAGAGGCCCTTGGAACCCGGGACAGGGCTTGTCGAGGGAGGGGGCATCAAGGGCGCGCGTGAAATCGAGGGCGCACGCGCCCCCTCCCTCGACAAGCCCAATGCATGAAGGGGTCCACGGGGCCCTGGCCCCTGGCAGGGAGGGTCTGGGAGGGACAGCGTCCCTCCCAGCTGCGCCCTACCCCGCCGCGTGGATCGCGCGCCAGAGCTTCTCGGGTGTCACGGGCATGTCGAGGTGGTTCACGCCGAGCGGGCGGAGTGCGTCCACCAGCGCGTTCATCACGGCGGGCAGGCTGCCGGCGCAGCCGGCTTCGCCGCAGCCCTTGGCGCCGAGGGGGTTGGTCGTGCAGGGCACGGGGTGGCTGACGAGCGAGAAGCTCGGCAGGTCATCGGCGCGGGGCAGGCCGTAATCCATGAAGCTGCCGGAGAGGAGCTGGCCTTCCTCGGAATAGGCCACCTGTTCGTGCAGGATCTGGCCGATGCCCTGCACGATGCCGCCATGCGCCTGGCCGGCGACAAGAAGCGGATTCACGACAACGCCGAAGTCATTGACCGAGGTGTAGTTCACGATCTTCACATGGCCGGTGTCGGGCTCGATCTCGAGCTCGCAGACGTGGCAGCCGTTCGGATAGGCCATGGGCGCCTGGTCGAAGACGTGCTGCACGTCGAGCGAGGCGGGGACCTCGGACGGGAGCGAGTGGCTTTCGCGCAGCCGGGCCGCCAGCTCCATGATGCCTACGCCGCGGTCGGTGCCGGCGATGGTGAATTGCCCGGCGTCGAATTCGATATCGGCGACCGAGCTTTCCAGGATGTAGGAGGCGGCAAGCTTGCCCTTCTCCACCACCAGCGCCGAGGCCTCGATGATAGCGGCCCCCGAGGCCATCAGGGATTTGGACCCGCCGGTGCCGCCACCGGCGACAAGCTCGTCGGAATCGCCCTGCAGCAGGCGAACGCTCTCGAAGGGCACGCCGAGATATTGATGCAGCACCTGGGCGAAGGCCGACCAATGGCCCTGCCCGTAATCGAGCGTGCCCGTGATGATGGTGACGGTGCCGTCCTTCTCGAAGCGGATGCCGCCCTGTTCCTTGGCAGGAGGCGCCGTGCATTCCAGGAAGTTGCCGATGCCGATGCCGCGCAGTTTGCCGCGGGTTTTCGCTTCCGCACGGCGGGCCTCGAAGCCCGCGAAGTCGGAGGCTTTCAGCGCCTCGTCCAGGATCGCGGAGAAGTCGCCCCCGTCATAGACGCTGCCCGAGGGCGCGGCGTAGGGGAACTGGTCGGGCTTGATGTGGTTCAGGCGGCGCAGCTCCACCGAGGACTTGCCCATGGCCTGGGCCGCCTCCTCGATCAGCCGCTCCATGAAGTAGTTGCCCTCCGGCCGCCCGGCGCCGCGATAGGCCGAGACGGGGGTGGTGTTGGTCAGCATGCAGCGGGTGCGGACCTCGATCAGCGGCAGCGTGTAGTTGGACTGCACGTTCTTCACGAAATTGCCGGTGCCCATCAGCGGCGCCACGGTCGAAAGATAGGCGCCCATATTGGCGAAGCTGGTCAGCCGCACGGCAAGGAAGCGGCCCTCGGCATCCAGCGCCAGTTCGGCCTCCACCTCATGGTCGCGGCCATGCTGGTCGGACATGAAGGAGCCGCTGCGCTCATCCGTCCATTTCACCGGGCGGCCGAGCATTTTGGCGGCATGCAGCAGAGGCAGGTATTCCGGATAGGCATTGGCCTTCATGCCGAAGCTGCCGCCGACATTGCCGGTGCGCACGCGCACCTGGTCCTTCGGCACCTTCAGCACGTCATCCGCCAGCTGGTTGCGCAGGCCGAAGACGCCCTGGCAACCCACATGCAGGACGTAGCGACCCTCGGCGAATTCGCCGATGGCCGAGCGCGGCTCCATCGCCGCCACGACGATGCGGCTGTTGCGGATGGGGAGTTTCTGCACATGCGCGGCGGAGGCGAAGGCGGCGGCGACCTTGCCGGCATCGCCGAAGGCGAAGTCCAGCACGCAATTCTCGGCGATGTCTTCATAAAGGAGCGGCGCAGCGGCGGCGGCCGAGGCCTCGGTCACCGCATCCAGGATCTCGACATCCAGCTCGACCAGCTCGGCCGCGTCCTTCGCCTGTGCCTTGGTCTCGGCGACGACGACGGCGACGGGGTCGCCCACGAAGCGCAGCTTGTCGCCGGCCAGCGCCGGGCGGCGGGTGGTGCGCAGCGCGCTGCCATCGGCGTTCTTCAGCGGCATGGCGCAGGTCATGTCGCCATAATCCGCGAGGTCGGCCGCCGTGATCACGGCATGCACGCCGGGTGCCGCGCGGGCCGCTGTGACATCCACGCCGTTCAGCACGGCATGGGCATAGGGGCTGCGGACGACGAAGGCGTAGAGCTGGCCGGGCAGTGCCAGGTCATCGGTGTAGCGCCCCTGCCCTTGCAGCAGCTTCGGATCCTCCTGGCGGGGGACCGGCTGGCCCACGCCGAATTTCAGGCGCGCGGGATCAAAGGGCAGGTTCGTATCGGGCATGCGGGCATCTCCGGGGCTGCATGGATGGTAAGCGCGGAGAGGGCTTCCGCAAGGGGCGGGGGACCGTCACGCTGCCGTCATGGTGCTGCCCCGCCTCAATCCCACACCCGCCGGCATGGCGCTGGCCGCGATGGCGGGGCTCACCTTCTGCGTGCTGAACGTGTTCCTGCGCATCCTGGCGACGGAGCTGCCGCCCTTCCAGGTGCAGTTCCTGCGCTACGCCTCCGGCCTCGTTGTCCTGCTGCCGTGGATCATCCGCCAGGGCCTGGCCGCCTATCGCCCGCGCGGGCTCAGCGGGCAGCTTTGGCGCGGCATGGTGCATTCGACGGCGCTTTACCTCTGGTTCGCCGCCCTGCCCAACATCCCCTTCGCGGACCTCACGGCCATCGGCTTCACCAGCCCGCTCTTCGTGATGATCGGCGCCGTCATCTTCCTGCGGGAAAAGATGTTCTGGCAGCGCTGGGTGGCGGGCATCCTGGGCTTCACGGGCGTGCTGGTGGTGGTGGGGCCGCAGTTGACCGGATCAGGCGGGCATTATTCCCTGATGATGCTGGCCTCGGCGCCGCTGTTTGCCGCCTCCTTCCTCATCACCAAGGCGCTCACCCGGCGCGACAGCCCGGAGGTGATCGTCGCCTGGCAGTCCATCACCGTGGCGCTTTTTACGCTGCCGGCGGCACTCTGGGTCTGGGAATGGCCGGATGCGCGGCAATGGGGGCTGGTGCTGCTCTGCGGCATGCTGGGCAGCTTCGGCCATTGGATGCTGACCCATGCCTTCAAGCTGGCCGATATCTCCAGCGCCCAGCCGGTGAAGTTCCTGGACCTGATCTGGGCCGCCAGCCTCGGCTACCTCATCTTTGCGGAGACGCCCGCCACCTCGACCTTCCTGGGCGCGCTTGTCATCTTCGTCTCCACCACCTGGATCGCGCGGGTCGAGTCCCGGCGCGGAAGGAGCCCTGCCGCATGACCCCTGAGATTGCCGCCTTGGAAACCAGCGCCACGCGCCATGTGACGGTGGGCAACGTGGTATGGCGCGAATGGGGGGATGGCGTGCCGCTGGTGCTGCTGCATGGCGGCTCCGGCTCCTGGCGGCATTGGCTGCGGAACATCGCCGTGCTCTCGCAGCATTACCGGCTGCTGGTGCCGGACATGCCGGGCCTCGGCGAATCCGCCCTGCCGGAGGAGGAAACGCCCGCTGGCGCCGCACTCGCCCTGCGCTGGGGGCTGGAGGCGCTGCTGGGTGCCGAGCGGCGCTACCACCTGACCGGCTTTTCCTTCGGCGCCAATGTCGGTGGGCAACTGGCCGCGATGGAGGGCACGCATGTGCTCTCCTACACCGCGGTCGGCGCCGCCTCGCTCGGCCTGCCGCGCCCGCCGCTCGACCTGCTGAAGGTGCGCGACAAGACCGGCGATGCGCGGCGGGAGGCGCACCGGGAGAACCTGGCCCGGCTGATGTTCCATGACCGCGCGCTGATTGATGACACGGCGCTGGAGATCCAGGAGCACAATACGCAGCACGCCCGGCTGCGCTCGCGCGGCTTTGCCAGTTCCTCGATGCTGCGGGACGCGCTGGCGCAAGCGAAGGCGCCGCTAGCCGGCATCTGGGGCGAGCGTGACGCCGTCGCCTGGCCCGATGTGCGCGGCCGCCTCGATGTGCTGCGCAGCCTGGACCCGAACCTGCTGGAGGCCGTGATCCCCGATGCCGGGCACTGGGTGGCCTATGAGGCGCCCGAGGAATTCAACGCCGCGCTTCTGGGGATTCTGGCGCAACGCGCAGCATGAACAGCGCGGCGAAGGCCGCGAGCGACAGCCCTGCGGTGAACCACAGCGCATGGGCGCCGAAGCCCGCCACCACGAAGCCGAACAGGGCGGGCGCCACCGCGCCCATGAACCGCGCGGGCGCCACGATCAGCCCCTGCCGCGCGCCATAGCCGGCCGCGCCAAACACCGCGAGCGGCAGGGTGCCGCGCACGATGGTGTTGATGCCGTTCCCCGCACCGTGCAGCAGCACGAAAAGCGGCGCGAAGGGCGCGCCCAGCAGCAGCAGGATGCCAGCGCCAATCGGGTGCGTCACCTGCGCGATCTTGGCGGAGAGCAGCGGATGCGCGCGCCGCAGCATGGTGAATTCCAGCACGCGGGCCGCGACCTGTGCTGGGCCCATCAAGGCACCCGCGGCGATGGCCGCGGCGGGCGTCGCCCCGGCCGCAACCAGCAGCGCCGGCAAATGGGCCGCCAGCGCCGCGGCCGCGAAGCCGCCCGAGGCGAAGACGAAGGCCATCAGCAGGGCGGTGCGCCGCGTCTCCTGCGCCGCTTCGGCGGTGGGCGGCGCCGCGGGCTTGGCGGCGGGGGCGGCAGGCTGGGTGCCGCGCGGCAGCATCAGGTTGATCGGCATGGCCAGTGCCAGATGCACCAGCGCCCAGCCCCAGCAGGCCCCGCGCCAGCCGAATTCCGCGAGCATCAGTCCGCTCAGTGGCCAGCCGATGGTGCTGGCAAAGCCCGCGATGAGCGTGATGCCGGTGATCGCACTCCGCGCATCCTTGCCATAGAGCCCGGCGAGCGTGGCGAAGCCGGCATCATAGAGCCCCATCGCCATGGCGAGGCCCAGCACCAGCCAGGCGGCAAACAGCACGACCGGCCCGTTCGCCATGGCGAGCATGGCCAGGCCCAGCATGAAGACGAGATTGGAAGCGAGCAGCACGACACGCCCGCCATATTGGTCAATGGCGCGGCCCACGCGGGGCCCGAGGAAGGCCGTCAGCAGCATGGCGCAGGAAAAGGCCACGAAGACGGTGGAGGGCTCAATGCCCAGATCCCGCGCCATGGCGCCGGCCAGGATGGCCGGGATGTAGTAACTGCTGGCCCAGGCCAGGGTCTGGGACGTGCCCAGCAGGACGACGACCCAGCTCTTGCTCATTTCTGGCCCTGCGTCTTGTCTCGCAGCAGCGGCTGCGCCGCGGTCAGCACCCGTTCATAGCGCGCGCGCTCCTCCACCGCGCGCTCGGGCGGCCAGTCGCGATAGCCGCGCCCGGTCTTGGGGCCGAGGCGTCCCTCCGCCACCAGCTTGGCAAGGCCGGGCGAGGGTTCGGGGCTGGTGTTCAGGCTGGGATAGATGGTGGTGGCGGCAGCGAGCTGCGTCTCCAGCCCCGCCAGCTCCTTCTGCAGGATCGGGCCGGCGGCGAGGTAGCGGAAGCCGAAGCAGTAGCGCACGGCGCGGTCCACATCCTCGGCGGTGGCCAGCCCGGAATCGATGCAGGCAAAGGCCTCGCGCATCAGCGCATGCTGGATGCGGTTGGCGAGGAAACCCGGCTCGTCCCGCGCCACGCGGATGGGCATTCGGCCGAGCGTTTCCATGATGGCGAAGAAGCGGTCCACCACCCAAGGCTCCGTGGCTTCCCCCTTCACCACCTCGACGCCGGGGACGAGATGGGCGGGCAGGAAGAAGTGCAGGTTGCACATGCGCGATTTCGTGGCGCAGCCCCGCGAAATCTCGGTGATGCGATAGCCGGAGGCGTTGGAGCCGATGGGGATGGTGGGCGGGACCAGATGATCCAGCTCGGCAAATAGCGCCCGCTTCAGCGCCATGTTTTCGGGGGCCGCTTCCACCACGCAGGCGCACTCGGCAAAGAGCATGTCGCCCAGCGCCGCATGCAGGGTGAGCCCCATCTCCAGCGCGGGATCGGCGCCGAGCTGGCCGAGCGCCACGCGCACCCGGGCGCGTTTTTCGGCCCAGGCAGCCTCAGCCGGCTCCTGTGCCGCGACGCGCCAGCCGCCGGCGAGGAAGATCGCGGCGATGTCGCAGCCCATCAGGCCCATGCCGATGATGCCGGCCTGCTCGCTCATGCGTCCCGCTCCGGGTAAAAAATCTTCACCACCTCGATCTCCTCCACGCCGGCCGGCGTCCGCAGCTTCATCACATCGCCCACCCGCTTGCCGAGCAAGGTGCGGGCGATCGGGGAGACCCAGGAAATGCGGCCCTGCTCGGCCACCGCCTCCTCCATCCCCACGATCATCACCGTCGTCTCGCTGTCATCCTCGCGCGCATAGGTCACGGTCGCGCCGAAGAAGACCTGGTCGCGGCGCTTCTGGTCGCGGGGGTCCACCACCTCGGCGCGGTGCAGGCGGCGCTGGATGAAGCGGACGCGGCGATCAATCTCGCGCAGGCGGCGCTTGCCGTATTGGTAATCGGCATTCTCACTGCGATCGCCGAGTGCGGCCGCCCAGGAGACGATCTGCGTCACCTTCGGCCGCTCGCCATGCCAGAGTTCGTGCAGCTCGGCCTGGAGCGCGGCATGGCCACCGGGCGTCATGTAGAAGGGCGTGCCGGGTGGGACGCCGGGCGGGCCATCCTCATCCTCGTCATCATCGGGGGCCGTGCTCACGGCATCCACAGCCCGCCATTGATGTGATGCACCTGGCCGGTGATCCATGAGGACTGCTCCGAGGCGAGGAAGCAGGCCAGTTCCGCGATGTCAGAGGGCTGGCCGAGGCGGGCGATGGGGATGGTCTTCACCCGCTCGGCAATCTCGTCCTCCGTGTTGCCGTAGCGCGGCTGGGCGGTGTCGGTCAGGCCGGGGGCGATGGCGTTCACGCGGATGCCGTGCGGCGCCAGGGCCAGCGCCATGGCGCGCGTGAGGCCGAGCAGACCGGCCTTGCTCGCAGAATAATGCACGCCGCGCGGATCGCCGCGCACGGCGGAGGAGGACATGGTGATGGCGACGCCGGGCTTGCCCGCCGCCACCAAAGCGCGGGCGAAAAGCTGCGTCTGGAAGGCCGTGGCCTTCAGGTTCACATCCTGCACCGCATCCCAGGTTTCCTCGGTCAATTCGAGAAAATCCGCGCGCGGGAAGATGCCGGCATTGCAGACGAGGATGTCGGGCAGGCCGAGCAGCCTTTCCGTCTCGGCCTGGAGGTGGTCGCGGCCCGCAGCGGTCGCGATATCGGCCTGGATGGCGACGCCGCCACAGGCGGCGGCAACCCGGGTGCCAGCCGCGGCGTCATCCAGCCAGTTTATCGCGACGCGAGCGCCCTCGCGGGCGAAGGCCTCACAGATCGCGGCGCCGATCCCCTGCTGTGCGCCGGTGACCAGGGCGATCTTGCCCGCAAGCCGCATCACTCCGCGGCCAGCTTCATCGCCACCGAATCCCGCCGGGCCAGGCGCGCCAGCATCGCATCCACCTCGGCGCGCGTGGCGTCGGAGAGCTTGGGCCCCGGCGCGCGGATGGTCGGGTGGGCGATGATGCCGCGCCGCGTCAGCACGTATTTCCGCACGGCGAGGCCGAGGCCCGGCTGGTGCTCGGTCCGGATCAGCGGCAGATGCGCCTCGAAGGCGTCCATCGCCGCATCCATCTGGCCGGCCTTCACCAGGTTGATGACGCGGACCAGAAGCTCGGGGAAGGCGTAGCCGGTCATCACGCCATCATTCCCGCGCGCGGTCTCCTCCGGCAGGAACAGGCCGCCATTGCCGCCGAACATGGCGATGCGCCGCATCTCGCCCTTGGCCATCATCGCCTTCAGCGTGGTGATCTTGTCGAGGCCCGGCCAATCCTCGGCCTTCAGCATCACGCAGCGCGGATCGGCGGCGAGGGCCGCGATCACGCGGGGCGAGAGATGCACGCCATTGGCTTGCGGGAAATCCTGCAGGACCCAGGGGGCGGGAGCGACGGCCTCGGCGGCACCCTGCAGCCAGGAGAGCGTCGCGTCATCGCCGCGCAGCCCGGTGGGCGGCGCGATCATGACGCCGGCCGCACCCGCCTCCATGGCACGCGCGGCCAGCGCCTTCATCGGCGCATAGCCGGGGGCGGAGACGCCCACGATCACCGGCAGGCCGTTCGCGTGCTTGAGGACGATGCGCACGAGCTGCATCGCCTCCTCCGCATCCAGCTTCGGCGCTTCGCCCATGATGCCGAGGATGGTGAGGCCACTGGCCCCGGCGGCCACATAGGCCTCGGTCATGGTCGCCGCACTTCGCTCATCGAGCGCGCCATCCGGCAGGAAGGGGGTGGGGCAGATGACGCAGACACCGGTGGCTTCGGCCGTGAGCATGAGGGGACTTCTCCTGGGTTCCGCGCGAAACTAAACCCGTTCCGCCAAGCTGCGAAGGATGGACCATGGCTCTTCCCGGGGGAATGCCGCCGACAAACCGCGACCTTGTCGGCTATGGCCGCAACCCGCCCGACCCGCGCTGGCCGGGGGGTGCCAAGCTCGCCCTCTCCTTTGTTGTGAATGTCGAGGAAGGGGCGGAGCTGTCGCTGGCCAGCGGCGATGCGCGCAATGAGAGCGTGCATGAGATCCGCGAGGAGGTGATGGGCCAGCCCGACCCCTGCATGGAAACCCACTACGCCTATGGCGCCCGCGCCGGCATCTGGCGGATCCTGGATGCCTTCGGAACGCATGGGATGCGCGCGACCTTCTCCTCCTGCGGGCGGGCGGTGGCGCATTCGCCGCATCTGGCCAAGGCCCCGCATGCGGCGGGGCACGAGATCAGCGCCCATGGCTGGCGCTGGGAGAGCCACGCGAACATGCCGGAACCGACGGAACGCGCAGTCATTGCCGCCACGGTCGCCGCCATCCGGGATGCCACGGGCGAGCGCCCGGTGGGCTGGCACACGCGCTCCGCCCCTTCGATGAACACGCGGCGCCTGCTGCTGGAGGAGGGCGGCTTCCTCTATGACAGCGACGTCTATGATGACGACCTGCCCCGGATGCACGACCGCAACCACGTCATCCTGCCCTATGGCTTCGATGTGAACGATATGCGCTTCTCCCCGGGCGGTGGCTTCGTCCAGGCCGAGGACTTTTCACGATATGCCATCGGCGCGATCAACTGGCTGATGGAGGAACCAGGGGCGAAGATGCTCTCCATCGGCCTGCATCTGCGCATCATCGGCCGGCCCGGGCGGATGCGGGCCCTTGCCGACATCCTCGCGCATGTGGCGGCCAGACCCGGCATCTGGGTGGCGCCGCGGCGCGAGATTGCGGCGCATTGGCTGAAACGCGCCCAGGAAACGCCATGATGCTCACCCTATAAGGCGCCATGTCCCCTGCCCTCTCCGTCGTCGTCCCCTGCTACAACGAGCAGGAGGTCCTGCCCGAATTCCACCGCCGGCTGACCGCGGCGCTGGAGGGCATCGGCCTCGACTGGGAGGTCGTCTATGTGAATGACGGCTCGCGCGATGCCACGCTCACGGTGATGACCAGCCTGGCCACCGCGGATGCGCGGGTGGCATTGGTCAATCTCTCCCGCAATTTCGGCAAGGAGATCGCGCTGACCGCCGGCCTCGACCATGCGCGCGGCCATGCGGGCGTGGTGGTCATTGACGCCGACCTCCAGGACCCGCCGGAGGTGATCCCGGCCCTGCTGGCCGCCGCCCGCCAGGGCTATGACATCGCCTATGCCCAACGCAGCGTCCGCCATGGCGAGGGTTTCGTGAAGCGCCTCACGGCCTCCGCCTTCTACCGCGTGATGCAGCGCCTGGGCGGCAAGGTGCAGCTGCCGCCGGACACGGGCGATTTCCGCTTCATGTCCCGCCGCGCGCTGGATGCGCTGCTGCAACTGCGCGAGCAGCATCGCTTCATGAAGGGCCTCTTCGCCTGGGTGGGCTTCCCTGCCATTGCCGTGCCCTATGAGCGGGCCCCCCGAGCCGCGGGCGAGACCAAGTGGAACTACTGGAAGCTCTGGAACCTCAGCCTGGAGGGCATCACCAGCTTCACCGTGGGGCCGCTCAAGATCGCGAGCTATCTGGGCCTGGCCACCGCCTTCTTCGCCGGCATCTACATCTTTCAGCTGGTCATCCGCACCGTCTTCTTCGGCAACCCGACGCCGGGCTATCCGAGCCTGATGGCGGTCGTGCTCTTCCTGGGCGGCGTGCAGCTCATGACGCTCGGCATCATCGGCGAATATCTCGGCCGCATCTTCAACGAGACCAAGGGAAGGCCGCTCTACATCGTCGAGCGGCATCTGCCCTCATCGGCAGACGCCGAGCGCGCCCAACGCGACGCAGCCTGAGCCCGACAGGCCCGGGCCGATCCGCACCTCGCCCGGGGCGATCGGGCGAGCCAGCACTTCCGCATCCGTGCAGCGCGGCGGTTCGCGCCAGCGCGCCGCATACATGGTGTTGACGGGGCGGGGCGTCTCGCTCGCCAGCAGCAGGATTTCCAGCGAGAGAATCCGCGCGGCCGCATCCTCCGGGGGAATGCAGGGCCAGGAGGGGATGAGCGTCACCTGCGATGCCTCGCGCAGGATGGGGCGGAGGGCCGCGGCCTCGATGGTCCAGGCCGCGCGCTGATGCGCCCAGGTGGAGAGCGCCGCCCGCATCGGCGCCGCATCCACGAATTGCAGCAGGGCGCAGGCCGCGAAAATGACCGGGCGGCGTTGCAGCAGCACGGCCGCGCCGATCATCAGCGCATAGCCCACCGGCCAGAAGAGCCGGCCCGAGGCGCGGAACTGCTCGAGGACGCCAGGTGCCGCGCCGAGGTCCAGCACCACCGCGCTGCCGAGGCCCACCCGGAACGAGACGGCGATGGCGGTCAGGCCCGAAAGCGCCAAGACCAGGCCCAGATGCGCCCGAAGCGACGGTGCGATTCGCGCGCGCCCCAGCACCACGCCCGCCACCAGCGCCGCCCAGAGGCCGAGGCCAAGCCAGTTATAGCCCTCCCACCCGCCATGCCCGGTCGCGTCCACCTCGCGCGCCACGAGCCATCCCAGCGTAGCCGAGCGGAAGGGCCACAAGGGCGAGAGCAGGTTCAGCGCGTATTGCCCGTAGCCGCCATCGCCGGAAGCACCGAGATAGCCGAGCAGCGCCATGGTCCCGAACATGGCGGCGGCGGCTGCCGCAAGGCCGAACGCCGCCTTGAGGAACGCGTCGCCCCGGAGCGCGAGCGAGAGCGGCACCGCCGCCAGCACCGCCAGCGACATGAGCGCGAGATAGGGGTGGATCAGCAGGGCCAGCGCCTGGAAGGGCACGGCGAGCCGCCACCAGCGCGCATCAACAGCCGCGCGGAAATACAGGCCGAGTGCGACCAGGATCACGAAATGCCCGCAGAGCGCCGCATGGCCGAAGCGCATGATGAAGGCCGGCATGGCACTCGCCATCACCGCGACGGCGATTCCCGGCACGAGACCCCGCACCCCCGCGCCGCGCAGCGCGAAGACGGCCGCGACAGGCTGCAACACCCAGGCCAGCGCGTAGAAGATCCCGATTCCATGGAAGCCCTCTGGCAGAATCGGTGCCAGCAGCTTCAGCGGCAGGGCCAGCGCGGGGATGCCATCGAGAAAAGCGAGGTTCACGCCCTGAAGCGTGCCCAGATTCAGCGGCGGCCAGCGCCAGGCATCGGCCAGGAAGTGTCGCTGGGCGATGGCATGCTGCGCTGCATCACCCACCGGCCGCCAATCCAGCCCAGCCCGCGGCCAGATGAAATCCAGGCCGAACAGGTGCATGGCGAGCAAGGCTCCCAGCAAGGCTGAAGCGGGATAAGCAAGACGGGACAAGGGCGCGCTCCTGGGCCGGCCCCATGCCCTGCCATCCCAGGGAAAAGGCCGCAAGAGCGGCATTTGTTGCGCTGCCACATTCTTGCCTCAACCGGGTCCAATTGCCGCCCGGGATGGGGGGCATACCGGCATCGTGGCCAGGAAGAGGATGATCCGATTCCCCGCCACGATCAGATCGGTTCTGCCGGAAATCCCGGATGGGCCGTGAACGAGGCAAAGATGCCGGGCCTGGACGCTTTTACGTCCCTGCAACGTGAGACCGCCATCCGCGAAAGCCGGATCGGCGGCGGTTATGCGGCCCCGCAGGCCGTGCTGGCACAGGCCAGCATGCCCGCCCTCCAGCCCGCGCTGAAGCGCGCGATGGATGTGGCCGGTGCCGGGCTGATGCTGCTGGTGCTGGCCCCGGTCTTTGCCATCCTGGCGCTGATCGTGCGCGCCGATGGCGGCCCCGCCCTCTTCGCGCATCGCCGCGTGGGGCGAGACGGCGAGAGCTTCGGCTGCCTCAAGTTCCGCTCGATGGTGACGGACAGCCAGGCGCGCCTCGAAGCCCTGCTGGCGAGCGACCCCGCAGCCCGTGCCGAATGGGAAGCCACGCGCAAGCTCAAGAACGATCCGCGCGTGACGAAGATCGGCCGCTTCCTGCGCGCCACCTCGCTCGACGAGCTGCCGCAGCTGATCAACGTGCTGCGCGGCGAGATGAGCCTGGTCGGCCCCCGCCCGGTCATCCAGGCCGAGCTCGACAACTACTACGGCGCGGCCGCGCTGCACTACATGAGCGTGCGCCCTGGCATCACCGGCCTCTGGCAAGTCTCGGGCCGCTCGGACACCTCCTACGCCCAGCGAGTGGCGCTCGACATGGCCTATGTGACGCGCCTCTCGGTCTGGGAGGATATCCGAATCCTACTGCGCACGCCGGTCGCCGTGCTGTCGCGCCGCGGCGCCCACTGAGCTAGGCTGCGGGCCGTGCAGGCCCGCAGACACCTCCTTCAAAGACATCCCAGATGAGCGAAACTGCCGCCGCCCGGGCGGGCGCCGGGCGCCTCGTCTCCGGCATGTTCTGGAACGCGATAGGGCGCGGCCTTCCCCTCCTCCTCGCCCTCGCCCTGACACCGCTGCTGGTCAGCCAGATGGGGCTGGAGCGCTGGGGCCTCTTCACCCTTGCCCTCGCTTTGGTCGGCGTCTTCGGCATCTTCGACCTGGGCATCGGGCCCGCCCTCACCCGCGGCCTCTCCGAACGCATGGCCGACGGCGGCGAGGATGCCGAGGCGGGCAAGCTGGTCGGCACGGCGATGCTGGCACTCGGTGGCTTTGCGGCGCTGGGGGCGGCGGCGCTCTGGCTCATGCTGCCCTGGCTGATGCAGAGCGCGCTGAACGTGCCGCCCGAATTGCAGGCGGAGGCGCTGACGGCCTTCCGCATCCTGGCCTGCGCGGCCCCGCTGATCGTGCTGAACGCGGCGCTTTGGGGCGTGCTGGCGGCGCATCAGAAATTCGCGGCCGCCAACCTCGCCACCATCCCCGTGGCCGTCATGTATTATGTGGGGCCGGTGATCCTGCTGGTGTTCTGGCAGAGCCTCATTGGCGTGATGCTGGTGCTGGTGGCTTGCCGGCTCGCCAATACACTCTCCTATCTCTGGCTGGCGCGGCCGGTGCTGCCGCGGCTTTCGGTGGGCAGTCCGCTGATGGTGCTGCCGCTGTTGCGGATCGGCGGCTGGATGACCGTCGCCTCGGTGCTCAACCAGGCGCTGCTCTATGCCGACCGCTTCCTGATCGGTGCGATGCTGACGCTTGCCGCCGTCGCCTATTACGCGACGCCGCTCGATCTCGTCCTGCGCATGTGGATCCTCCCGGTCGCCATCGCGCAGGCGCTGCTGCCGGCCATGGCCTCGGCCTTCCGGGTGCTGCCGGAGGTGACGGCGGGGCTGCTGCGGCGCGGCGCGCTGCTCATGCTGCTGGTGACGCTGCCGCCCTGCCTCGTGCTGGCCGGGATCGGTGACTGGGTGCTGGCGCTTTGGCTGGGCCGTGATTTCGCGGTGGGCGGCGGGGAGGTGCTCCGCATCCTCTCGGCCGGGATCTTCTTCTCCTGCATGGCCTTCGCGCCCAATGCACTGCTGGACGCGATCGGCCGGCCGGATGCGACGGCCAAGTTCATCCTGGTGCAGGTGGTGGTCTTCCTGCCGCTCTCGGCGCTGTTCCTCTGGCTCTGGGGGATCGAGGGCGCGGCGCTGGCCTGGGCCATGCGGGCCGCGGGCGATTGCGCGGGCAAGTTCTGGCTGGCCGCGCGGCTCTATCCGGCGGCATCGGGCAGCGCGCGGGAATTCGCGCTGCCGCTCGGCCTCTCGGCGTTGGCACTTGCCGCGCTGGTGCTGGCGCCGGATTGGCGCTGGGCGGCGGGCCTGGCGCTGGTGGGCTTCGCCCTCGTGCTGGCCGCCATGCTGCGCGTGCTGACGGCGGAGGAGCGCCTGGCACTCCGGCCGCTGCTGCGCCGGCCTTGGCAGGCGCGCGCCCTGCTGCGATCAGGCGCCGCATGATCGCGATCAATGGCCGATTCCTGACGCAAGGCCTGACCGGCGTGCAGCGCTATGCGCGGGAGATCACGCGCGCGCTGGACGCGCTGGTGGCGCGCGGCGCGGCGCCACCGATCCGCCTGATCGCGCCCCCCGGCGCCGAAGGGCTGGAGGATTTCCCGCATCTCACGCCCAGCATCGTGGGCACACGCGGCGGCCAACTCTGGGAACAGCTCGACCTGCCGCGCGCGGCGGGGGGCGGTTTCCTGCTCAACCTCGGCAACACCGCGCCGGTGGCACAGGGCCGCAACCAGGCCGTGGTCATCCATGACGCCGGCGTCTTCGACACGCCCGAGAGCTATTCCTGGAAATTCCGCAACTGGTATCGCGGCCTGCAGCGCATGCTGGTGTTTCGCGGCGCGCGTATCCTCTCGGTTTCCGACTTCTCGGCCGGGCGGATCGCGACGCATCTCGGCCTCGACGCGACGCGCATCGGTGTCACGCTGGAAGGCGGGGAGCACATCCTGCGCGAAGCCGCGCATGCCGCCATCCTCGCACGGCAGGGGCTCACCCCGCGCGGCTATGCGCTCGTCATCGGCACCGGCGCCGCGCACAAGAACCTCGCCGCCCTGCATCACGCGATCGCAGCACTGGGGCAGCGCGGGCTCAGCCTTGCCGTTGCTGGTGCGCAGGATGCGGCGGTGTTCCGCCAGGCCGGCGCGCCGCCCGCGCCCAATGTCATCCCGCTTGGCCGCGTCAGCGACGCCGAGCTGCGCGCCCTCTACGAATCCGCGCTCTGCCTCGTCTTCCCCTCGCGCTACGAAGGCTTCGGCCTGCCGCCGGTCGAGGCCATGTGGTGCGGCTGCCCGGTCATCGCGTCCCGCGCGGGCGCCGTGCCCGAAGTTTGCGCCGAGGCGGCGCTCTGGTTCGACGCGGCGCGGCCCGAAAGCCTCGGCGAGGCGGTGGCGCTGCTCGCCGATGACGCCGCCCGCCGTGCCGCGCTGATCGAGGCGGGCCGCGCCCGCGTGCAACAATTCTCCTGGGAGCAGGCGGCGCAACGCCTGTTGGGGTTCCTGCCGCGATGAAGATCGCCATCATCCACGAATGGCTGGACAGCTATGCCGGCTCCGAGCGCGTGCTGGAGCAGATGCTGGCCTGCTACCCCGAGGCCGATCTCTTCGCCCTCTGCGACTTCCTGCCCGACAACCAACGCGGCTTTCTGGGCGGCAAGGTGCCGACGACCAGCTTCATCCAGCGCCTGCCCTTGGCAAAGCGGATGTTCCGCAACTACCTCCAGCTCATGCCGCTCGCCGTCGAGCAGTTCGACCTGCAGGGCTATGACCTCGTACTCTCCTCCTCCCATGCCGTCGCCAAGGGCGTGATCACGGGGCCGGGCACGCGGCACATCAGCTATGTGCACAGCCCCATGCGCTACGCCTGGGATCTGCAGCACCAGTATCTGCGCCAGGCGGGCCTCACGCGCGGTGTGAAGGGCCTCTACACGCGCTGGCTGCTGGGCCGCATGCGCGCCTGGGACCAGATGAGTGCCGCCCGCCCCGACATCATCCTCGGCAATTCCAGCTACATCGTGGAGCGCATCCGCAAGGTCTGGCGGCGCGAGGCCGCCGTGCTGCACCCGCCGGTGGACCTCGACGGCTTTCCGCTTTCGACCGCGCCGCGCACGCATTTCCTCGTGGCCTCCCGCCAGGTGCCCTACAAGCGGATCGAGCTGGTGGCGGAGGCCTTCGCGCGCATGCCCGAATTGCAGCTCACCGTGGTGGGCGACGGGCCGGCCGCGCCGCTGGTCGCCAAGGCGGCGGCGGGCGCGCCCAACATCACCATCCGCGGCCGTGTGCCGCAGGCCGAGCTGGTTTCGCTGTTGCAGACCGCCCGCGCCTTCGTCTTCGCCGCCGAGGAGGATTTCGGCATCGCCATGGTCGAGGCGCAATCCTGCGGCACGCCGCTGATTGTCTATGGCAAGGGCGGCGCGCGCGACATCGTGCGCGAGGGCGAGACCGGCCTGTTCATCGCGCAGCAGACGCCCGAGGCCATCATCGAAGCCGTCCGCGCCTTCGTGGCGCGCGAGGCGGATTTCACGCCCGAGGCTTGCGCCGCGCAGGCGCAGCAATTCAGCATCCCCGAATTCCGCCGCAAGCTGACCGAGATCGTTCAGGCGGCGACGGCATGATCTCCCTCGTCGTCTCCACCATGGGCCGCGTCGCCGAGATCGGCGCGCTGTTCGACAGCCTGCTCGCCGATGCGAGCGCGCCCTTCGAGGTGATCCTGGTGGATCAGAACAGCGACCGGCGGCTGGATGCGCTGGTCGCGGAATACCTCCCCCGCCTGAAGCTGCGCCACCTGCGCAGCGCGGATCATGGCGCCGGCCTGGGCGCCAATGCCGGGCGCAACCTCGGACTCCGCCACGCGACCGGCGACATCATGGGTTTCCCGGATGACGACTGCGTCTTCCCGCCCGGTGTGCTGGCGAAGGTGCGTGCCGCCTTCGACGCGGAGAGCCGCCTCGCCATCCTGACCGGACCGGCCGCTGCTCCGGAAGGCGGGCTCGGCTCCGGCCGGTGGAATCCGGAAGCGGGCACGATCACCATCGCCAATGTCTGGACCAGCGTGATCGAGTTCAACCTCTGGCTCCGCCGCCATTTGGCACTCGCGCTGGGCGGCTTCGACGAGGCGATGGGGCCGGGCGCCCGCTTCGGCTCCGCCGAGGGGAATGACCTTGTTTGCCGCGCCATGGCGCGCGGCCATGTCTGCCGCTACGACCCGGGCCTGCGCATCATCCACCCGGACAAGCGCCTGACGCCGGAGGCGGTGGCGCGGGCCGGGCGCTACGGCCTCGGGCTCGGCTTCGCGTTGCGGCGGCACCGGGCGCCGATCGGCACCTGGGCGCCGCTGCTCTATCGCCCCCTGGGAGGGATCGGCGTTTCGCTGCTGCGTGGGCGGTTGCTGCATGCGCGCTACTATGCCGCGACCTTCCAGGGCCGCCTCCAGGGCTTTCTGGCGCCCGAGGCCCGCAGCCTGCCCGAGCCCGCGGCGCTGAAGGCCGTGCCATGAGGATCGCAGTCGGCATCGCCACCCGCGGCCGCCCGGCCATTCTCGCCGAGACCCTGCGGGAGCTGGATCTGCAGACCCGCGCGCCGGACCGCATCATGGTCTGCCATGTGACGCCGTCGGACGTTGACGACATGCCGCTCCGCTTCCCCGGCGTGCAGTTCCTGACGGCCCAGGCAGGGCTGCCGCGCCAGCGCAACCGCATCCTGGACGCGGCCACAGATTGCGACGCCGTGCTCTTCCTCGATGATGATTTCATCGCCGCCCCCCGCTGGCTGGAAGCGCTGGAGGCGGTTCTGCGGGCCGAGCCCGATTGCGTGGTCGCGACCGGCACGGTGATCGCCGATGGCGCGAAGGGCCCGGGCATCACGCCCGATGAAGCCCGCGCCCTGCTGGCCGCCGATACGACGCCGGAAGCCCTCACGGCGCGGCATGCGCATTTCAACGGCTATGGCTGCAACATGGCCCTGCGCCTCGCCCCCGTGCACGCGCACGGCCTGCGCTTCGACGAGAGGCTGCCGCTCTATGCCTGGTATGAGGACATTGATCTCACGCGCCGCATGCTGCCCTACGGCACGATCCTGCGCCTCGAAGGTGCCAGGGGCGTGCATCTGGGCGTAAAGCAGGGTCGCGTGCCGGGGCTGCGGCTCGGTTATTCCCAGGTGGTGAACCCGATCTATCTGGCGCGGAAGGGCAGCTTCCCCTGGTCCCATGCGCTGCCCTCGGCCGGGCGGCATTGCCTGATCAACCTGCTGCGCTCCCTCCGGCCGGAGCCGGAGGTGGATCGCTGGGGCCGGTTCAGGGGCAATCTGCTGGGCGTCTGGGACCTGCTGCGCGGGCGGGCCGATCCGGAACGGATCCTCACGCTGTGACACAGACGCCGCGGGGCATGCCGTGGCGGATCGTCACCATCCGCGCGCAGCCCGAACTCACCCCCCTCGTCGCGCATTGGCTGTGGGACGCCTTCTGGCAGCCCAATGGCCACCCGCTGGAGGAGGTGCGCGAGATCATCGCCACCTGCACGGCCGAGCGGGACACGCCGCAATGCTTCGTCCTGATGGCGGGTGACGTGCCCTGCGGGACCGCGAGCTTCGTCTCGGCCGACCTGGAAATCCGGCAGGACATCGGCCCCTGGCTCGCCGGCGTCTATGTGGTGCCCGAGGCGCGCGGCCAGGGCTGCGCGACGCGGCTGGTGGCGGCCGTGGAGGCGGCGGCGCGGGAGGCCGGCCATGCGGCGCTGTTCCTCCACACCCATGACGCGCAGGCGATGTACCAGAAGCTCGGCTGGCAGGTGCTGGAGGAGACGGAGGATGGCCGCCGCCCCGTCACCATCATGTGGCGCGACCTGATCCTGGGTTAGGGCGCCGGAAACAGCGCGCTGGTGCGTCCCAGCAGCCGGTAGGCGATCAGGCCGACATATTCGCGGATCGCCCATTCCGCCTGGCCCAGCCGGAAGGAGAAGGGCGGGTCGAACCAGCCCTGCCCGCCGGGCGAGGTGGAGTAGTTCACCGGCCAGGCCGTCACCTCCCACCCCGCACGGCGGAAGCAGCCGATGGAGCGCGGCATGTGGCTCGCGGACGTCACCAACAGCCACCGTTCGCCCGGCTTGGGCTGCAGCAGCGCATGGGTCAGCGTCGCATTCTCCCAGGTGTTGCGCGCCTCGTTCTCCAGGATCACGCGCGGGCCTTCCAGGCCCATGCCGGCCCAGAGCTGGCGCGCCACATCGGCCTCGGTCATCTGGCCGGGCGCGAGCGTGCCCTGGCCACCGGTGAAGACGATCCGTGCCTCCGGGTGCAGGCGGGAGAGCGTCACCGCCTCGGTCATGCGCTCGGCCGCGCCGTTGAGGGCGGGCATGCCGCGCCGCTCGGTCAGCAATTGCTCGACCGCGCCGCCCAGGATGATGACGCCGTCCACGCGGCCGGCCTCGGCGGGGCGGGGGAAGCGGTCTTCCAGCGGCAGGGTGATCCAGGCCGGCAGCGGCGTGAGCAGCACGGCGACGAACCAGCCGAGCCCCAGCACCAGCGGCCAGCGGCCCCAGCGGCGGCGCGCGATGAGCGCCGCCGCACCCAGGCAGGCCAGGAACAAGGCGAAGGTGTTGGGCCGCGCGAACAGCCAGAAGACCTTCGAGACCAGAAAGAGGGCGTCCTCCATCATTCGGCCTCCACGCGGCGCCAGAGTTCAATGGAGCCGCGATCCTCGGCGAAGCTCGCGGCGAGTTCATAGCCCTCCGCCAGGGCTTCCGTCAGCATGGACATGGCCGAAGGGCGCATGCCGAACCATTCCGTGCGGTCCAGCACGATAAAGCGCGGGCGGGAGGCAAGGATGCGCGCCACCTCGGCATCCGTGTCCACGCCGGCCAGGTTGGCGAAGCCGCCGGTCAGATGGACCGGGAAGGGAAAGCGCGTCGGCAGCCGCGCCTGGGTGAGGAAATAGACCACGGGCTGATAGTTCGGCACGAAGATGGTGTCGCCCGGCTGCAGCTCGTCATTCATCAGCGCGGCCATGCGGCGCGGCGTGTCTGGCGTGCCCATGGCGAAGCCGCGGGTCAGGCGGGGAGTGAGATCCGTCGCCACCATGTCCACCGCCGCAAAGCCGAGGAGCGCCGCCAGCGCCAGCCGGGCACGCACGCCCCCCACATGCATGGCGAAGGAATAGGCGCCGATGGCGGCCAGCAGGCTGAGCGGCGGCACCAGGATCAGGAAGTAATGCGGGAAGAAGAAGCCCGGCCCCGCCACGGCCAGGCAGGCCACGACGAACCAGAGGAGAGCGAGCCCCATCAGCCGGCGCAACACCGGATCGCGCGGCGCAAAGATGAAGGCCGGCAGGGCCAGGGCCAGCAGCCAGCGCAGCGCCAGCGCGGCGAGCGAGATGCGCCAGAACATCTGCTCAAGCGGGATGCGGCCTGAGGCATATTCGAGCGGTGCCAGGACGGTGCTCTCGAACCAGATGCCGAATTCGCCCCGTAGCGCATAAATGCCGGCGACCAGCGCGGTGGGGGTGAGGCAGAGCGCCGCATAGGCCGCGGCCGTCGCCAGCAGCAGGCCCCAGCGCCGCGCGCGCAGCAGCGGCCAGGCGAAGATGGCGAAGGCCAGGCAGCCCTCGGGCGTCACCACCTGCTTGATCAGCAGCGCGCAGCCCATCAGCAGCCCCATGCCGATCAGCCGCGGCCAGAGCGGCCCGGGGGCCAGCGCGAGGGCCAGGGTCGAGACGACGAAGGGCGCGAAAAGGATTTCGGTGTTGGAGGCGAGGCCGCCCATCTGCAGCGTATGCGCGGCGTAGAGCACCGCCGCCGCATAGCCGAGCGTGCGCGGCGCGCCGGCCACGCGCGTGAGCGCGATCAGCGCATAGCCCGTCGCCGTCACGCAGAAGGCGCCGAGGAAGCGCACCGTCTCCAGGCTTTCCCCGAAGATCAGGAAGAACAGCGCGATGATGGCCGGCGCACCCAGCGGGTGCATGTCCCACACGCCGGAGAAGGGCCAGTTGCCGCGCAACCACTCCCGCGCCTGGAGCAGATAGAGGCTCTCATCCCAGTCAATGACGGAGGGCAGGAAAGAAGCCCAGCGGATCGCCACGACCAGCGCCGGCAGCAGCGCCAGCGCGATGCTCCAGCGGTGGCGGCCGAGCCAGACAGGGAAACCAGCGGACATCAGCCCCACTTGGCCCAGCCGCCGCCCGGCCGCAAGCGGCCCCCGCTCAACGCTTCAGGCCCAGCTGGACCTCACGCCACCAGATGTAGAGGCCGGACGCCACCAGCACCGCGATGCCCAGGCCGTCCCAGCCATCCGGCGCCTCGGCCCAGATGATGGCACCCAGCAGCGTGGTCCAGATGATGCCCGAATACTCGAAGGGGGCCACCAGCGTGGGCTCGCCCGAGCGGTAGGCGTCGGTCATCAGCAGTTGCGCCCCGGCCGAGATGATGCCGATGCCCAGGAGCAGCAGCCATTGCCAGGCGCTGGGCCAGACCCAGCCCGGCAGGCTCGCCAGGAAGGCCACGAGCGAGGAGCCGATGGCGAACCACAGCACGATGGAGACGCCGCTCTCGCCGGCCTCGCCCATGCGGCGGATGGTGATCATGGACAGCGCCCAGGCGAGTGCGGCCACCAGCACGATCAGGCTCGGCAATAATTCCGCCGCATCGGCCCCGGTCGGCCGGACCATGATGAGGACGCCCAGGAACCCCACCACCACGGCGCTGCCGCGGCGCCAGCCCACCCGCTCGCCCAGGAGCGGCACGGCCAGCAGCGTGAGGAACAGCGGCATGGTGAAGCCGAGCGCGGTCACGGTGGCGAGCGGCATGGTGGCATAGCCGTAGAAGGCGCCGCCCATGCCCACCAGGCCGAAGAGGGTGCGCCAGACATGGCCCATCGGGTGCTGCGTGCGGATCGCCCCCCAGCCCCCGGCCTGGCTCAGCAGCGGCAGCAGCACGGGGAGCGCGAAGATGCTGCGGAACAGCACCACCTGCGTGAGCGGCACGCCGCCCTCCAGCGCCTTCACGCAGCAGGCGGCCAGCGCAAACAGCAGCGCCGCCATGAGGATGAACAAGATGGCGCGACGGCGGCTGGCGCGGGTCGCGGCCGATGGTGTGATTTGCAAGCTGGGGCTCATGGACGGGCGTGAGCCCGCAAGTTACGGTCGCCGCGACATGAGCGCCAGAGACCCCGAGGACAGGCCCGCCAAGGCCCCGCGCATTGCCCCCTACCCCGGGCTCGAGATCCGCGCGGACGAGGTGGTCTGGGCCGGCCGCTTCCCCCTGCAACGCGTGCGCTTCACCTATGAGCGCTTCGACGGCACCCGCTCGGCCGAGCTGACCTGGGAGCTGTGGCGCCGCGCGGGCGGCGTGGCCATGCTGCCCTTCGACCCCTGGTCGGACCGCCTCGCCCTCATCGAACAGTTCCGTCTGCCGGTGCATGCGGCAGGGCTGCCGCCGATCCACACCGAATGCGTGGCCGGCCTGCTGGAGCCGGGCGAAGAGCCCGAGGCCGCGGCCCGGCGTGAATCCATGGAGGAGGCCTCGGTGGCGCCGGACCTCGTGGAGCACATCGGCCGCTACATGCTCATGCAGGGCGGCTGCGACGAGTTGATGCACCTCTATTGCGGCCGCGCCCGATTGCCGGAACCCGAGGCCGCCGGCACGCATGGCCTGCTGCATGAGGGCGAGGATATCCGCCTGCTCATCATGCCCGCCGCCCAGGCCTTCGAGATGCTGGACCGCAATGCCATCCAGAACGCCACCTGCGCCCTCAGCCTGTTCTGGCTGCGGCAGCACCACGCGCGCCTCCGCGCCGAATGGACCCGCTGATGACCGAGACCCTGTTCCGCGATGACGCCTATCTGCCCGAGGTGACGGCGCGCGTCACCACCGCCGATGCGGCGGGCGTGATCACCGACCGCAGCAATTTCTACCCCCGCGCCGGCGGCCAGCCCGGCGATTCCGGCGTGCTGCGCTGGGCCGGCGGCGAAGCCGTGATCACCGAGGCCGCCAAGGGCGAGGGCGACGCCATCCTCCACAAGCTGGCCGAGGGCAGCGCATTGCCTCCGCCTGGGACCGAGGTCACGCTGATCCTCGACTGGGCGCGCCGGCATCGGCACATGCGGATGCACACCACGCTGCACCTGCTGTGCAGCCTGATCCCCGGCGCGGGCGTCACCGGCGGGCAGATCGGCGCCGACAAGTCCCGCCTCGATTTCGACCTGGCTGAGCCGCCGACCAAGGAATCGCTCACCGAGCGGCTGAACGCCCTGATCGCGGCCGACCACACCATCAGCGAGACCTGGATCACCGAGGCCGAGCTGGACGCCAACCCGTCTTTGGTTCGCACGCTCTCCGTCCAGCCGCCGCGCGGCGCGGGGCGGGTGCGGCTGGTGCGGATCGGGGCCCTCGAAGCCCCGGTGGACCTGCAGCCCTGCGGCGGCACGCATGTGCGCGCGACAGGCGAGATCGGCCGGGTCGAAGTGCTCAAGCTCGAGAATAAGGGGCGGCAGAACCGCCGCATCAGCATCGCATTGGTGGAGGAATAAGGTGGACAACCTGGTCAGCACGGAATGGCTCGCGGCGCAGCTGGGAGCGCCAGACCTCCTCGTCTTCGACACCACGAAATACCTCCCGAACGAGCCCTTCGACGGCGTCACGAAATTCGCGGAAGCCCATATCCCCGGCGCGCATTTCTTCGACCTCGACGTGGTGGCCGACCCCGATGCCACGCTGCCGCACATGATCCCGAGTGCCGCGCGCTTCGAGAAGCTGATGGGCGCGCTCGGTGTGTCCAACGCCAGCCGGGTCGTCTTCTACGACCAGAAGGGGCTGCAATCCTCGGCGCGGGGCTGGTGGCTCATGCGCCTGTTTGGCCATGAGAAGGCGGCCGTGCTGGATGGCGGCCTGCCGAAATGGCTGCGCGAGGGGCGGCCGGTTGCGGCGGGCCAGCCCGCCGCGCCGCACGCCACCACCTATGTCGCGGATTTCGTGGCTGGGCGCGTCGCGGGCATTGGCGATGTGAAGCGCGTGCTAGCCGACAAGTCGGCCCTCGTGCTCGATGCCCGCGCCGCCGGCCGGTTCAAGGGCACGGCACCCGAGCCGCGCCCCGGCCTGCCCTCCGGCCATATGCCGGGCGCCGCCAACATCCCCTTCAACGAGCTGTTTGCCGCTGACGGCACCATGCTGCCGCCCGACGCACTCCGCACCCGCTTCGCCGCCGCCGGCGCCGATGCCGCGCCCGCGCTGGTCACCAGCTGCGGCACCGGGGTCACCGCCTGCATCCTCACCCTCGGCGCCGTGCGCGCCGGGCTGCCCGAACCCGCCGTCTATGACGGCTCCTGGACCGAATGGGCGAGCCGCCCCGAAACCGTGAAAGCCACTGCCTGATGACCGACTCCCACGACCCTGCTTCCCATGGGCACGGCTTCTCCACCCGCATGAGCCATGCGGGGCGCCCGGGCGTGCGCATCCACGGCTTCGTGAACCCGGGCGTTCATCGCGGCTCCACCGTGCTCTTCCCCAATGCGGAAGCGCGGCGGGACGGCGCGGCCAAGCGCTACGAGCAGTTCATGACCTATGGCACGCAGGGAGGGCCGACCCACTACGCGCTGGAGGATGTGATCTGCGAGATCGAGGGCGGCACGCGCTGCACCATCGTGGGCACCGGCCTCGCCGCCGTCACCCTACCGCTGATGGCCTATCTCAAGACCGGCGACCATTGCCTGATGCCCGACAGCGTCTATGGCCCGGGCCGCAACATCGCCAACACCCTGCTCAAGGGCTGGGGCATCGAGACCACCTTCTACGACCCCTGCGTGGATGAAGCCGGCATGGCCGCGCTGATCCAGCCCAACACCAAGGTGGTCTATACCGAGAGCCCGGGGAGCCACACCTTCGAGATCCAGGACATCCCGGCCATCGCCCGCGCCGCCCATGCGCGCGGGGCCAAGGTGCTGATGGACAACACCTGGGGCATCCACACCTTCCAGCCCTTCCAGCATGGCGTGGATGTCTCCATCCAAGCGCTGACGAAGTATGTCGGCGGGCATTCCGACATCCTTCTGGGCAGCGTCACGGTGAACAGCGAGGAGGATCACCTGATCGTCCGCGCCGCGGCCTCCACCATCGGCCATTACGCGTCGCCGGATGACTGCTGGCTGGCCCTGCGCGGCGTGCGCACCATGGCGATCCGCCTCAAGACGCAGGAGGCCGCGAGCATCGAAGTCGCCAATTGGCTGGAAGCCCAGCCGCAGGTCGCCAAGGTGATGCACCCGGCCCTGCCCTCCCACCCGCAGCACGCCCTCTTCCAGCGCGACTTCAACGGCGGGTGCAGCCTGTTCGGCATGATCCTCGACGCGAAATACACGCAGGAGGACATGTTCCGCTTCATCAACGCGCTGAAGCTCTACGGCATCGGCGCGAGCTGGGGCGGGTATGAGAGCCTGGCCCTGCCCACCTCGGGCTTCATCACGCGCACCGCCGGCACGGGCGATTTCGGCGGGCAGATGGTGCGGATTCACATCGGGCTGGAGGATGTGAAGGATCTGATCGCGGATCTTCAGCAGGGGCTGCAAATCCTCAAGTAAGGCCAGAGGGCTTTGCCCTCCGGACCTCCCACCAAAGGCCCCATACCTTAAGTGTGGCGGCCTTTGGAAACCGTTACTTGGGACGGTAGGGGTCGTCGCGCGGCAGGATATCCCGGATGTAGTCGCGTTGCTTCCATTCGGGGGCGGGCGGGACATGACCCTCGCGCGGCACATGCGGCGAGGGCGTGCCAGTCGCGAGGTCGGGGATGTAGCGCGGGCAGTTCGGGAAAATCTCCAGGCATTCCACGCGGACCACATCCCCATGAATGCTGGCGCGGCCGCTGATCCTCAGGCGACGGCTTTGCCCGTCGAAGCGCAGGAAGAGCAGCCCCACATTCGGGTTGCGCGCGATGTTGCCGAGCGTGCGGTACATCGAATTGCCGTCATATTCGGGCCATTCCAGCGTCGTGCCGTCCAGGATTTTCACGAAGCCCGGATCGCCCGCGCGGATGCTGCAATCCATATAGTCGCCATGGCCGGTCGCGATGAAGAAGAAGGGCGAGCTCTCAATGAGCGCCCGGTCTTCCTCCCAGAACTCCCGATGCAGCCGCCGTTCTTCCAGCGCATCCGCGACGCGCCTTCCATCCCGTGCATCCTGAAGTTCCCGCATGCCTTCGTGGTAGAATGGACGGGTCATTTCGTGCCTCCAAGTGATGGGGTCTGGGGCCCGTGGCCCCAGCCGCCGGAGGCCCTTTTCTTCTATTCCGCCGGCTGCGGCGCCGTCTTCGGCCGGAACCTGCGCGCGATCCAGCTCTCCACCCGGTCCACATAGAGGTAGCAGACCGGCACGAAGACCAGGCTGAGCATGGTGGAGGTGATCAGCCCACCGATCACCACCAGCGCCATCGGGGCGCGGAACTCGTTGTCCGCCCCGATGCCGGCCGCGATATGGGCCATGCCCGCCACCATGGCGATGGTGGTCATCACGATGGGCCGCGCCCGCTTGCGGGCGGCTTCCATGATCGCGGCCTCGCGCCCCAGGCCATCATCGCGGCGGATCATGATGGCGTATTCCACCAGCAGGATGGAGTTCTTGGCGACGATGCCCATCAGCATCAGCACGCCAATGACGGCCGAGACGCCGAGCGACTTCTGGGCGATCAGCAGCGCCATGAGCGCGCCGCCCAGCGAGAGCGGCAGCGCGCTCATGATGGTCAGCGGCTGGAGGAAGCCACCGAAGAGCAGCACGAGCACCAGGTAGACCAGCAGCACGCCGGTACCGAGGGCCAGCGCGAAGCCGCCGAACAGCTCGGCCATCACTTCCTTGTCGCCCGTCGCCTGCTCGCGCACGCCCGGCGGCAGCGCGCTCATGATGGGCAGGGCGTTGACGAGCTTGACGGCCTCGCCCAGCGGCAGGCCATTCAGCTCGGCCTCCACGGTGGCCTTCCGCTGGCGGCCCAGGCGATCAATCTGCGCCGGGCCCGCGCCATGCCCGATCTCGGCGACACTTTCGATCGGGACCATGATCCCGCCGCGGCCCTCGACGCGCAGGCCGCGCAGCGCCTCGGGGTCCGCGCGGGCGCGTTCGTCCAGCATGACGCGGATGGGGATCTGCCGGTCCGCCAGGGTGAAGCGCGGCAGGAGCTGGTCCACATCTCCGATTGTGGCGATGCGTGCCGTGGCGCCGATGCTGGCGGGCGAGACGCCAAGCTCGGCCGCGCGGGCCTCCATCGGCTTGATCTGCAATTCCGGCCGCGCGAGGGAGGCGGTGGAGCGCGCGCCGGCCAGCTGCGGCAGGCCGCGCATTTCCGTCTCCAGCTTGCGCGCCGCCTCCGCCAGGGCCGCGCCATCGGCGCCGACGAGGGTGATCTGCAGCCGGGCGCCGCTCTGCCCATCGGCGCCGAAGCGCACGCGGGCGCCAGGGATCACGTCCAGCAGCGGGCGCACCGCGGCCTCGAACTGGTTCTGGGTCACGCTGCGCTCGGCGCGCGGCAGCAGCGTGACGGTCAGGTTGGCGGTGCGCGGATCGCCCGCGCGTGTCGTGCTGCCAAGCCCCGGCCCGCCCACGCCCGTGTTGGAGGTGCCCATGCTGGCAAAGACCGAGACCACCTCCGGCCGCGACTTCAGGATGCGCGTGGCCTGCTGCACCACCTGCTCGGTCTGGGCGAGCGAAGCGCCGGGTGCCAACTCGATGGCGATGGAGGAGCGGCCGCGATCGGCGCCTGGCACGAAATCCTGCGGGATCAGCGGCACGAGGGCGACGGAGAGCGCGAAGAAGCCGATGCCGCCGGCCAGCGTCGTCAGCCGGTGGCGCAGGCACCAGCCGAGCAGCGCGTAGTAGCGCTTGGCGAGCCAGCTGTCCGGCGGCTCGGGCGCGTTGTGCGGCTTCAGGAAATAGGCGCCGAGCAGCGGCGTCAGCAGCCGCGCGACCACGAGCGAGAAGGCGACGGCGGCCGCGACCGTCAGGCCGAATTGCCGGAAGAACTGCCCGGGAATGCCCGGCATGAAGGCAACGGGGACGAAGACGGCGAGGATCGCCGCCGTCGTCGCCACGACGGCGAGCCCGATCTCGGAAGATGCATCGAGGGCCGCGCGATAGACGCTGATGCCCGGATGCTGCCGGATGTGGCGGACGATGTTCTCGATCTCCACGATCGCGTCATCCACCAGCACGCCCACCACCAGCGTCAGCCCCAGCAGGGTCACGTTGTTGAGCGAGAAGCCCAGCATCTGCATGACGAAGAAGGTGGGGATGAGCGAGAGCGGCATGGCGATGGAGGCCATCACCGTCGCGCGCCAGTCGCGCAGGAAGGCGTAGAGCACGAGCATGGCAAGCACGGCGCCGATCACCAGCGCCTCGACCGCCGCATGGAAGCCCGCCAGCACGAAGGTGACGGTGGTGGTGACGACGTTGATCGTCACCTCCGGGTGCTCGGCCATCACCTCTCGCGCCTTGGCCATGACGCCCTCGGCCACGCGCACCTCGGAGCTGTCGCGCGTGCGCAGCACCTCGAAGGCGACGACGGGGCGGCAGTCCAGGCGGGCGGCGGTGCGGACCTCGGCCGTCGCGTCCTCGACATCGGCGATGTCGCCGAGCCGCGCGAAGCGACCATTGCTGAGGATGATCCGCCGCTCCCGCAGGTCCGCGACCGTGAGGGCGGCCCCAAGCGTGCGGATGGACTGCTCGCCCGCGCCGATATTGCCGCGGCCGCCGGCGAGGTTGATGTTCTGGTCGCGCAGCTGGGCATTCACCTGGTTGGCGGTGATGCCGAGTGCGACCAGCCGCTCCGGCTTCAACGCCACGCGGATTTCGCGTTCCACGCCGCCCACGCGGTTGATCTGCGCCACACCCGGGACGGAGAGCATGGCGCGCGCCACCACGTCATCCACGAACCAGCTGAGTTCGGAGACGGTCATGCGCGGCGAGGCGATGCTGAAGGTGACGATGGCGCCGCCCGTCGCCTCGATGCGGGTGATCACGGGGTCGCGGATGCCGGCGGGCAGGTCGGCGCGGATCTGCGCGATCTTGTCCCGCACGTCATTCGTCGCGCGGTCAATGTTCTTGCCGAGGGTGAATTCGATGACGGTGGTGGAACTGCCATCCACCACCGTGGAGGAGATGCGCTTCACATCGCCCAGGCCCGCCACCGCATCCTCGACACGACGCGTGACCTGCGTCTCCAGCTCGGAGGGTGCCGCACCCTGCTGCACGACGGAGACGACGACGGCGGGCAGGTCAATGTCGGGCGAATTGTTGATGCGCAGATAGGGGTAGGAGAAGAGGCCCGCCAAGGTCAGTAGCAGGAAGATGACGATGGTCGCGACCGGGTTGTGGATGGCCCAGCCCGAGATGTTGCGATGCTTCTCCTCGATCACGGCGCGGCCCTCAGGGTGCGACGCGGACGAGGTCGCCATTCACCAGGAAGCCGGCGCCGGCGGTGACCACGCGCTCGCCGGGTTGCAGCCCCTCGGTGACCTCGACCATGCCATCCTGCCGCGCGCCGGTGGCGAGGCGGCGCATGGCCACGCGCTCCTCCCCCTCGGGCAGGATGAAGGCCTGCGGGGCCCCCTCGCGGAAGACGATGGCCGAGGCCGGCACCATCAGCACCTCGCGGGCGGGGCCCTGGATCTCGGCGCGGGCGAACATGCCGGGCCGCAGGCCGGAATCGGGCGGCAGCGCGATGCGCACCAGACCCAGCCGCGTCTCGGCCGCGACCACGGGGGAGACAAGCCGGACCTCGGCCGCGATCTGCTGCGCGCCGTGCCGGACCAGCGCCGCCTGGCCCGGCCGCACATCCGCCAGTTCCAGCTCGGGCACGCGCGCCTCCAGCTCCAGCCGGTTGTCGCGGATCACGCGGAACATCTCCTGCCCCAGCGCCGTCACCGCGCCGATGCGGACCGAGACGCGGGAGACGACGCCATCCGTCGGCGCCAGGATGCGCGTCTGCGCCAGGCGGGCCTCTGCCTCGTCGCGCCGGGCACGGACGGAGACGAGCCGCGCCTCGGCCTGGCGGACCGCGGATTGGCGCTGCTCGAGAAGCTGGCGGGAGCCGGTCTGGCTGCGGACCAGCGTCTCGGAGCGAGTTTCCTCCTGCCGGGCGAAATCCAGGAAGGCCTCCGCCTCGCCCACCGCCGCCACGGCCTGGGCGGTCTGGGCGGCGATGACGCTGTCATCCAGCCGCGCCAGCAATTCGCCGGCGCGGACCGGCATGCCTTCGTCCAGCGGCGCCTCCACGATACGCAGGCCGCCGACCTCGGCGCCGATCACCAGCTCCTGCCAGGCGACGATGGAGCCATCGCCCACCACGCTCGACGCCATGCGCCGCGTGACCACGGGCCCCACAGCCACGGTGAGCGCCGGGACGGCGGTATTGGTGGCGGGTGGCGGGGCGGGCGGATTCGCCTGGCGCCACATCCAGGCGGCCGTGCCAGCACCGGCCAGGACAAGCACCCACAACACGGGCCATACCCAGCGGCGGCGGGGCGGTGGCGATGCGGTGGCCTCCTGCGGCGCCTCGATGGGGATCGGGCGGTCCAACATGTTCATTTCCGACGCCGCGCGTCGGGCAGGGTTGCAGGGCGAATCATGGAGCCAATCTGGTCCCGCGCCGGGGGGTGGTCAACGCGAAAGCGGCGTAGGCAACAAGCTGTCACACAGGTCGGCCGCGGCGTCAGCTTTCGCGAAGCGCATCGGTGATCCGGCGCACGCTTCCGTCAGCTGCCACCAGCATGATGTCGAAGCGGATGCCGGCCTGGCCATGGCCGGGATGGGTGGCCAGCCAGATCTCCGCCGCCGCCATGAGACGGGCCTGCTGGCGGGGCGCCAACGCGAAGGCGGCCTCGCGCCAGCTTGGCCTGGCCTTCACCTCGATGAAGGCGAGCAGGCCATCCCGTTCCACGATCAGGTCCAGCTCGCCGGCCGGCGTGCGGTGGCGCTCGGCCAGCACGCGCCAGCCCTCCGCCACCAGCGCCGCGCGCGCGATCGCCTCGGCGCCGCGGCCGGTGAGGTCCGCGCGCGTGCCGCGGCGCTGGCGCGCGAAATCAGGCAGCCAGCGCCTCGCGGATCGCGGTGACGGCCTCGGGGATCATCGCCGCCGTCACATCGAGATGGGTGCAGGCGCGCACCCGGCCGCCCAGGCCGCTCACCATGATGCCCTGCGCCATGAGGCGCTTCTGCAATTCCTCGACCGAAATTCCGGTCGCCTTGATGTCGAAGAAGACCAGGTTGGTGTCCGGCTCCTCCACCACCACGCCCTCGATCTGGCGCAGGCCGCGCGCCAGCGCCTTGGCATTGGCGTGGTCGTCGGCCAGGCGTTCGACATGGTGGTCGAGGGAGTGGATGCAGCCGGCGGCGACCATGCCGGCCTGGCGCATCGAGCCACCCAGGCGCTGCTTCCAGCGCCAGGCCTGGCCGATGAACTCCGACGAACCGCAGAGCACCGCACCCAGCGGCGCGCCCAGACCCTTGGTGAAATCGAGCCAGACGCTGTCGAAGTCCGCCACCATCTCGGCCGGCGCGATCTGGGCCGCGACGCAGGCATTCATCAGGCGCGCGCCGTCCATATGGGTGTTCCAGCCCTGCTCCCGCGCGACGGCGGTCACGGCCTGGAGCTGTTCCAGCGGCCAGACCACGCCGCCGCCGATATTGGCCGTCTGCTCGACTTCCAGGAGCTTCTGCGGCGGCGCGTAGCGCGTGCGCGGGCGGATCGCGGCACGGACGTCATCGGCGGTGAAGAGCCCGCGCTCCCCCTTCAGCGGCAGGATCTGCACGCCGGTCAGCGCCGCATGCGTGCCGCCCTCGCTGTGCAGGATGTGGCTGGTTTCGTGCGCGAGGACCTCGTCGCCCTTGCCGCAATGGGTGAGGATGGCAATGACGTTGCACATGGTCCCGCTCGGCAGGAACATGGCGGCTTCCTTGCCCATCAGCGCGGCCATGCGGTCGCACAATTCGTGCACCGTGGGGTCGTCGCCATGCTGCTCGTCGCCCATCTCGGCGCGCATCATCGCGTCCTTCATGGCGGCCGTGGGGCGCGTCTGCGTGTCGGAATAGAGGTTGATCCGCACGGGCGGCGCGCCGGGCGGCGGGCGGCTGGGCGCGAAGGAGGTGGAGCGGGCGAAGGTGGGAGCTTGGACCATGGCCCGATCCTGGCAGGATTCCCCGCAGGCGTCAGCCCTCGGAACGCAGCCGATGCTTCTCCCACAGCGGCGCGATGGCCGGACGCGCGGCAACCGCCTGCGCCAGCGCCTCCAGCCGCGGGGCGTGGCGCGGCGTCCATTGCCGGCCGCCCATCCAGCGGGAGAGCACGGCCAGGTAGATGTCGGCCAGGCTGAAGCGGGCGCCCAGCAGGAAGGGCGCGGCTGCCTCGCCGGTCAGGCCCGCATGGGTCTCGATGGTGGTCAGCACGCCCTGGCCCATCTCGACGGCGCGCGCGCGGATTGCCTCGGCATGCGCGGGCTCCGCCGAGAAGCGCCGGGGGTAGTCCGCGCGGGTGACGTGCGGATAGAACTCGCCCGCCAGCAGCGCCATCCAGCGCAGCGCCCAGGCGCGGGCGGGATCCGGGGGCGCCGGCAGCAGGCCCGCGCCCGGGAAGTGGTCCGCGATGGTGAGGAGGATGGCGAGGCTCTCCGTCAGGACGGTGCCGTCGGGCAGGATCAGCGTGGGCACCCGGCCCATGGGGTTCAGCGCGCGGTAGGCGGCGGCGAGCTGGTGATCGCCCTCCAGGGGAACCTCGCGTAGCTCCGGCACCTGCCCGGCCTCGGCCAGCGCCATCTCGACGGTGGCGGAGCCGGACCCGATGTCGCCATGGAGGACGTATCGCATGCGCCCGGAACGATGCGGGTGGGGCGCGGTTGCGGCGCGGCCAACTGGCGCGCCGGGCGCGGCTATGGCATCGCCCAAGCTGAAGCTTGAGGAGGGATTCGCATGGCGGGTGGACATGGCGCGGCACATGGCACGGAGAACAAGGGCGTCGCGCTGATGATCGCGATCCTCGCGCTGTTCCTGGCGCTGGCGGAGGTGGGGGCCAAATCGGCTCAGACCGAGGCACTGAACGCCAATATCGAAGCGGCGAACCTCTGGTCCTTCTTTCAGGCGCGAACCATCCGCCAGACCCAGGTGCGCACCGCGGCCGAGCATGCCGAATTGACCCGCACCGAGGCGAATTCAGCCGCCACCACCGCGCAGCGCGAGCGGTGGACCAGCACCGCCGCCCGCTGGGAGAGCGAGCCCGAAACCGGCGAAGGCCGCCGCGAGCTCATGGCGCGCGCCCGCGCGGCGGAGGCGCGGCGGGACAAGAACATGGATAAGTATCACATGTTCGAATACTCGAGCGCGGGCTTCCAGGTCGCGATCGTCGTCGCCTCCGCCTCGATCATCACGGGTGTCGCGCTGCTGATCTGGCTGGCGGGGGGGCTCGGCGCCGTGGGCTTCGGGCTGATGATGCTGGGCTTCTTCGCGCCCGGCCTGATCCACCTCTGATCAGGCCATCCTGATCAAGCGGAGGTGGCCGGCGCCGCCGCCCCCGCGGGCGGCAGGCGCCCGTGCATCGCCATCGCGCGCCGCTCGAAGGCGCGGACCATGACGCGCACGGCCTCGTTGAAGACGGTGCCGATCACGGCCTGCAGCACGCGTGAGCGGAACTCGAAATCCACGAAGAAATCCACCTCCGTGCCGGCGGGAACGGCGGTCAGACGCCAGGTGTTGTTGAGGTAGCGGAAGGGGCCATCCAGGTAGCTCACCTGCACGAGGCCGGGGCGGTCCAGCTTCACCTCGCTGCGGAAGGTCTCACGGAACATCTTGAAGCCGATGGTGAGGTCCGCCACCAGTTGCGCCTCGTCCCGACTCAGCACGCGGGCCGCCGCACACCAGGGCAGGAATTCCGGGTAGCGGTGCACATCGGCCACGATCTGGAAGATCTGGTCCGGCGACTGGCGCAGGATGCGCTTCTCGGCATGCGTGGGCATCAGGCGGCGAGGCTCTTCTGGCGGGCGGCCTTGAGGTCCGCGAAATCGCGGTCCGCGTGGTAGGAACTGCGGGTCAAGGGCGTGGCGGAGACAAGAAGAAAGCCCTTGGCGCGTGCCAGGCTCGCATAGTCGTCGAACTCCGCGGGCTCGACGAAACGTGCCACGGCGGCGTGCTTCACGCTGGGCTGGAGGTATTGCCCGATGGTGAGGAAATCCACCTCCGCACTGCGCAGGTCATCCATCACCTGCTGCACCTCGATGCGCTCCTCGCCGAGACCCACCATGATGCCGGATTTGGTGAAGATGGACGGGTCCAACTGCTTCACCCGGTCCAGCAGGCGCAGCGAGTGGTAGTAGCGCGCGCCCGGCCGGATGGTGGGATAAAGGCGCGGCACGGTTTCCAGATTGTGGTTGAACACATCCGGCCGGGCGGCGACGACCACCTCCAGCGCGCCCTCCTTGCGGAGGAAATCGGGCGTCAGGATCTCGACCGTCGTCCCCGGCGCGGAGCTGCGAATGGCGCGGATGGTTTGCGCGAAATGCTCGGCGCCGCCATCGGCCAGGTCGTCGCGGTCCACGCTGGTGATGACCACATGCCGCAGGCCGAGCTTGGCCACCGCCTCGCCCACGCGGCGCGGCTCGTCATGGTCGAGCGGATTGGGCATGCCGGTCGCGACATTGCAGAAGGCGCAGGCGCGGGTGCAGGTCTCGCCCATGATCATCATGGTGGCGTGGCGCTGCGACCAGCACTCGCCGATGTTCGGGCAGGCCGCCTCCTCGCAGACGGTGACGAGCTTGTTGTCGCGCATCAGGGCGCGCGTCTCATGGTAGATCGGGTGGGTGGGCGCCTTCACGCGGATCCAGTCAGGCTTGCGCTGGATCGGGTTGTCCGGGCGCGCGGCCTTTTCCGGGTGGCGGGCGGCGCCAGTGCGCGGGGCGTTATGGTTGATTTCGATGCGTGCCATGGTTCCCGTTCATATAGGGCACCGCGTTGCAAACACAGCCCCAGTGTCATTTAACCATGGCACCGAGGGGCAGGCTTTTGATCGTGACTGGGCAAGGGTCAGAACCTGCCCACTCGAACTTCAGGGGCGCCGCAAGCGCAACCGGAGTGCACCCCCCGGAACCAACCCGCTGGTGCAGCGAGGCGTTGCTTAGCCGCAGCCCACCGAAAACTGGATGCTGTCGCCGGAGACGGTCTGGTTCGCACGCACCATGCGATAGTTGACCCCGTTGAAGGCGACGGTCACCTCCGATGAGGACCACGTTCTTCCATCCGTTTCCGCGAAGAAATACAGCGGCGAGCCGGTCCTGTGCATGATGTTGTCGCCCCGTTCGGTCAGCCTGGTCGAAGTATTCGGGCGAATCGTATAGAAACCGGTGGTGGTGTATCTATTTTGCTCTTCCAAATGGCGAACCAACAGGCGGACTGGCGTGCGGCAGTTGTTCTGAAACACCAAGCTGCGCAACTGAGGCTGCTGCGCCTCCGCTGCTGGCGGAGCGACCACGAACAACGAGCCCAGGACCAGCGCGGAAACAGCCAGGCGACGGACGAAAGCCAACATCAAAGCGCTCCAAACGGTTCAAAATGGGACCAGACCGACCGGTCGAACCGCGACGCTGATCAGGCCTGGATCCATCGGCCGCCTTGAAGCCAAACCGCAGGACGTCTCAAATATGGATCACGCGACCATAGGCGTCCAGCACGCTTTCATGCATAGCCTCGCTGACCGTCGGATGCGGAAACACCGTGTGCATGAGGTCCGCCTCGGTCGTTTCCAGCGTGCGGGCGATGCCATAGCCCTGGATCATCTCCGTCACCTCGGGGCCGACCATGTGGGCGCCCAGCAACTCGCCGGTCTTGGCGTCGAAGATGGTCTTCACGAAGCCCTCGGGCTCGCCCATCGCGATGGCCTTGCCATTGCCGATGAAGGGGAAGCGGCCGACGCGGACCTCGTGGCCATCGGCCTTGGCGCGCGCCTCGGTCTTGCCCACACTCGCCACCTGCGGGCGGCAATAGGTACAGCCGGGGATGTTCAGCACATCCATCGCGTGCGGGTGCAGACCGGCGATGGCCTCGACGCAGATGATCCCCTCGTGGCTCGCCTTGTGCGCGAGCCAGGGCGCGCCGGTGACGTCGCCAAAGGCATAGACGCCAGGCTCGCCGGTGCGGCCCATGGCGTCGGTCACGATGTGGTTGCGCTCGACGACGACCTTGGTGCCTTCCAGGCCGAGCTTCTCGGTGTTGGCGACGATGCCGACGGCGGAGATCAGCCGGTCCGCCTTGAGCTCCGTCACCTTGCCATCGGCCTCGATCACCGCCGTCACGTCATCGGCGCCTTTGCGGACGCCCTGCACGCGGGCATTGGTAATGATCTTCATGCCCTGCTTCTCGAAGGCCTTGCGCACGAAGGCGCTGATCTCGGCATCCTCGACCGGCAGGATGCGGTCCATCACCTCGACCAGCGTCACCTCGGCGCCCATGTTCAGGTAGAAGCTCGCGAATTCGGAACCGATGGCGCCGGAACCGACCACGATCAGCTTCTTCGGCAGGGCGGCCGGCGTCATCGCCTCACGGTAGGACCAGATGAGCTTGCCGTCCGGCTCCATGCCTGGAATGACGCGGGCGCGGGCGCCGGTCGCGAGCAGGATGTGCTTCGCCGCGAGTTCGGCAACGGGTTTGCCATCCTTGGTGACCGCGACCTTGCCCGGGCCGGCCAGCGCGCCATGCCCGTCGAAGACCGTGACCTTGTTCTTCTTCAGCAGGTGCTTCACGCCGCCGGAAAGCTGCGCCGCGACCCCGCGCGAGCGCTTGATGACCTTGGCAAAGTCGAAGCGCACATTGTCGGCCGCGAAGCCGAACTGGTCGAGGCTGTGCAGCAGATGGTTGATCTCGGAGGCGCGCAGCAGCGCCTTGGTCGGGATGCAGCCCCAGTTGAGGCAGATGCCGCCCAAATTCTCCCGCTCGACCAGCGCCACCTTCATCTTGAGCTGCGAGGCGCGGATCGCGGCGACATAGCCGCCGGGCCCGCCGCCCACCACCACCACGTCAAATGTCTCGGCCATTGTTCAGCCCTTTCCTGCAAGCCGGATGAGGGCCTGGCCGCTCACCCGCTGATCCGTCCATTCTTCCCGCGGCACCGCCCCCATCGCGCGATAGGCGGCGATGGCGGGCGCGTTCCAGTCCAGCACGTTCCACTCCAGCGCGGCGCAGCCTTCCTCCACCGCGCGGGCGGCCAGCAGCCGGAAGACAGCGGTGCCGAGCCCGAGCCTGCGATGCTCCGGCTCGATGAAGACATCCTCGATCCAGATGGCGGGCCGGCCGAGGAAACTCGCAAAGGTGCGGTACCAGACGCAGACACCGACGGCGCGGCCTTCGACCTCGGCCAGCATGGCCTGGGCTGCGGGATGCTCGCCAAACAGCCAGATGCGGAAATCCTCGGGCGTGGCGTGGAACTCCGCCAGGTGGTTCTCGTATTCGGCCAGGCCGCGGACGAGGCGATACACCTCGTCCACGTCGTCCAGCGTGGCGTCGCGCCAGGCCAAGGCTAGAGCATCAATGAGAGCGGGTTCTCGATCAGCCCCTTCAGCGTCGCCATGAATTCCGCCGCCAGCGAGCCGTCGATCACGCGGTGATCCACGCTGAGGTTGCAGGTCATGACGGTGGCGATGGCGAGCGCACCGTTCTTCACGACCGCGCGCTGCGTGCCCGCGCCCACGGCGAGGATGCCGGCCTGGGGCGGGTTGATGATGGCCGCGAAGTGGCTGACGCCATACATCCCCATGTTGGAGATGGAGAAGCCGCCGCCCTGGAACTCCTCAGGCTTGAGCTTGCCGGTCTTGGCGCGGGCGGCCAGGTCCTTCATCTCGGTGCTGATGGTGGCCAGGCCCTTGCGGTCCGCGCCCTTCACGATGGGCGTGATCAGCCCATCGGGGATGGCGACGGCGACGCTGATGTCCACATCGTTGAATTGCAGGATGGCGTCCTCCGTCCAGGAGGCGTTGACCCCCGGATGGCGGCGCAGCGCCACGCCGCAGGCCTTGATGATGAGGTCATTCACCGAGAGCTTGAAGGAACCCGGGCCATCCTTGGGCGATTGCGCGTTGAGTTCGGCGCGCAGCTTCATCAGCGCGTCGAGTTCGATGTCCATCGCCACGTAGAAATGCGGGATGGTGGCTTTGCTCTCCGACAGGCGGCGGGCGATCACCTTGCGCATGCTGCTGTTCGGCACGGCGGTGGTGGCGCCGATGACCGGCGCGGGCGCAGGCGCCGGGCGCGGGGCGGCGACGGGCGCAGCCACGGGCGCGGGTGCCGCGGCGGCAGCCGGTGCGGGCAGGTTCATCGCCGCCTCGATATCAGCCTTCACGATGCGGCCCTGCGGCCCCGAGCCCTTGATGCCGGCAAGGTCCAGCCCCGCCTGCGCCGCCATGCGCTTGGCGAGCGGCGAGGCGATGGAGCGGTCTCCCGAATGGGCCACAGGGGCTGCGGCAGGCGCAGGCACGACAGATGCTGGCGAAGGTGCTGCGGCTGGTGCGGCGGCCGCGGGCTTGGCCGCCGCCGGCGCTGCGCCGCTCGGCGCCGCCTCGCCCGGTTCCACCAGGACCGCGATCGGCGCGTTCACCTTCACGCCCTCGGTGCCGGCGGGCACCAGGATCTTGCCCAGCACGCCCTCATCCACGGCTTCCACCTCCATGGTCGCCTTGTCGGTCTCGATCTCGGCGATCACGTCGCCGGCCTTCACCGTGTCGCCCTCGGCCTTGAGCCATTTGGCGAGCGTGCCCTCCGTCATCGTCGGCGAGAGGGCGGGCATCAGGATGTTCGTCGCCATGTCGCGCGCTCCTCAGCGATAGGTCACGGAACGGGCGGCATCCACCACCTGTTCGACACGCGGCAGGGCAAGCTTTTCCAGGTTCGCCGCATAGGGCATCGGGATGTCGAGGCCATGGACGCGGACCGGCGGCGCGTCCAGGTCATCGAAGCAATGCTCGATGATCTGCATGGCCAGCTCCGCACCGATGCCGGCGAAGGGCCAGCCCTCCTCCAGCGTCACGACGCGGTTGGTCTTCTTCACGCTCGCCACGATGGTGTCGATGTCGAGCGGGCGGAGGCTGCGCAGGTTGATCACCTCGGCGCTGATGCCCTGCTCGGCCAGCTTCTCGGCCGCCTGCATCGCCATGCCGACCATGATGGAGAAGGCGAGGATGGTCACATCCGTGCCCTCGCGCTCCACCTTGGCCTTGCCGATGGGCAGGATGAAATCCTCATCCGTCGGGCATTCGAAGCTCTGCCCGTAGAGGATCTCGTTCTCCAGGAAGATGACCGGGTTCGGGTCGCGGATGGCGGCGCGCAGCAGGCCCTTGGCGTCGGCCGCACTCCAGGGGGCCACCACCTTCAGGCCGGGGCAATGCGCGTACCAGCTGGCATAGCACTGGCTGTGCTGGGCGGCGACGCGGCTGGCGGCCCCGTTCGCACCACGGAACACGATCGGGCAACCGAGCTGGCCGCCCGACATGTACAGCGTCTTGGCGGCGGAGTTGATGATCTGGTCGATCGCCTGCATCGAGAAGTTGAAGGTCATGAACTCGACGATGGGCTTGAGGCCGGTGAAGGCCGCGCCCACGGCCATGCCGGTGAAGCCGTGCTCGGTGATGGGCATGTCCATCACGCGCTTCGGGCCGAACTCGTCCAGCAGGCCCTGGCTGATCTTGTAGGCGCCCTGGTACTGGCCAACCTCCTCGCCGATCAGGAAGACATCGGCGTCGCGGCGCATCTCGGCCGCCATGGCATCGCGCAGCGCCTCGCGCACCGTGATGCTCTTGGTCGCGCCCCAATCCTTCTCCGTCGCGCTGGTGGCGACGCTGGCGGGCACGGTCGGGCGCGCCTCGGCCGCCTTGGCGGCGATGGGGGCGTGGTCCTCGGCGGCCGGCAGCGGAGCGGCCACTTCGCGCTGAGGGGCGGCCTTGCCGCCACCGCCATCGAGTTCCGCGATGGGCGCGTTCACCGCCACATTCTCGGTGCCCTCGGGCACGAGGATGCGCGTGAGGGTGCCCTCATCCACGGCTTCGACTTCCATCGTGGCCTTGTCGGTCTCGATCTCGGCGATCACGTCGCCGGCCTTGACCGCATCGCCTTCCTTCTTGAGCCACTTGGCCAGCTTGCCCTCCGTCATGGTGGGGCTCAGCGCCGGCATCAGGATCTCGACGCCCATATCACTTGGTCTCCAGCAGAATGTCGGTCCAGAGCTCGCTCTCCGGCGGTTCGGGCGATTCCTGCGCGAAATCGGCGCTGTCCTGGACGATGACCTTCACCTCGTCGTCAATCTTCTTGAGGTCCGCCTCGGTCACGCCATGGCCCAGCAGCATGGCGCGCGCCGTCTCCAGGCAGTCATGCTGCTCGCGCATCTTCTGCACTTCCTCGCGCGTGCGGTACTTCGCGGGGTCGCTCATGGAGTGGCCGCGATAGCGGTAGGTCTTCATCTCCAGCAGATAGGGCCCGAGGCCGGCGCGGCAATGCGCAACCGCGCGCTGCGCGGCCTCGTTCACGGTGATGACGTTCATGCCGTCCACCTGCTCGCCGGGAATGCCCCAGGGGCTGCCATTCTGCGACAGGTCGCGGGAGGCGCTGGCGCGGTCCACGCTGGTGCCCATGCCGTATTTGTTGTTCTCGATCACGAAGATGCAGGGCAGCTTGAACAGGGCCGCCAGGTTCAGGCTCTCGAAGACCTGGCCCTGGTTGGAAGCGCCCTCGCCGAAATAGGCGACGGCCACATGGTCATTGCCGCGATACATGTTGGCAAACGCCAGGCCCGCGCCGAGCGAGACCTGCGCGCCCACGATGCCATGCCCGCCATAGAAGCCCTTCTCGCGGCTGAACATGTGCATGGAGCCGCCCTTGCCATGCGAATAGCCGCCGATGCGGCCCGTCAGCTCGGCCATCACGCCGCGCGCCTCCATGCCGGTGGCCAGCATGTGCCCATGGTCGCGGTAAGAGGTGATGACCTGGTCGCCCGGCTTCAGCGCGGATTGCATGCCGACCACCACGGCCTCCTGGCCGATATAGAGGTGGCAGAAGCCGCCGATCAGTCCCATGCCATAGAGCTGGCCCGCCTTCTCCTCGAAGCGGCGGATCAGCAGCATGTCCCGATAGGCCTGGAGGAGCGCCTCACGCCCCATCGCGGGCTGTTCAGCCCCGCCCTTGGAGCGGCGCTTGCCCGCATTCGCGGATGGGGGGGCAGCTTTGGCGGCCATCGGTCTCTCCCTGCGTGATCATCGCTGATTACGCTGCCCGGAGAAGCTGTGCAAGCTTGGACGAAATGCCGAAAATCCGTTGCATTGCAACGGAATGCGAAGATTAACCGAATTTCGGTTCATGATCACTGCCATGCCGCAGCGCAGCAATCGCCCGAAGCCTTTGAAGGATCAGAAAAGCCGTTGGCCGGGCGGATAGGGGATCACGATCTCCTCCCGCGTGGTGAGATTCAGCATGGCGCGGGCGCGTTCCTCGAGCTGGTCGCGATCAATCTGGTCCCCCCGCATGGCGTTGACCCGGCGCTCGGCCGCCTCGCGCTCGGCGATCGCGCGGTCACGGTCCGATTTGGCGGTCGCGATCTCGGCCAGGCGGTGCTCACGCGCGATCAGGCCGCGATCCCCATGGGATGCGTGCCACACGAAGAATGCCGCGATGCTCGCCAGGATCACCGGCGGCGCCAGCAGCTTCAGCATGCGGATCAACCACCGCCCGAAATTCATGAAGTCCCCCGTAGCGGATCCCCCGACCCGCGAATCGGAGAGAATCACCAACGCCCCCGACATGCAAGGGCAAGTCGCGGGCGAGGCTCGATATTTGTTGCGCTGGCGGTCCGGCACGCCGCCCGGCGGCGCGCCTTGGGCTCAGCGCTTGAGGATCGTCCGTCCCGCATAGCGCGCGGCAGGCCCCAGATCCTGCTCGATGCGGATCAACTGGTTGTACTTGGCCAGCCGGTCCGAACGACTGAGCGAGCCAGTCTTGATCTGCCCGCAATTGGTGGCGACGGCGAGGTCGGCGATGGTGAAATCCTCCGTCTCGCCCGAGCGGTGACTCATCACCGCCGTGTAGCTCGCGCGATGCGCCATCTCGACCGCTTCCAGCGTTTCGGTGAGCGTGCCGATCTGGTTGACCTTCACCAGGATGGAGTTGGCCGTGGCGCGCTCGATGCCCAGGGCCAGGCGCTCGGGGTTCGTCACGAAGAGGTCATCGCCCACCAGCTGGACCTTGGCGCCCAGGCGGTCCGTCAGCAGCTTCCAGCCGGCCCAGTCATCCTCGGACATGCCGTCTTCGATGGAAATGATCGGCCACTTGGCGCACAGCGCCTCCAGATAGCCCACCATGCCGGCGGCATCGAGCTTCTTGCCCTCGCCTTCCATGTCATAGACGCCGTCCTTGTAGAATTCGGTGGCGGCGCAATCGAGGGCGAACATGACATCCTCACCCACACGGTGCCCGGCGGCCTCACAGGCCTTGGCGATGAAGGCGAGTGCTTCGTCCGCGCTGCCGATATTGGGGGCGAAGCCGCCCTCATCGCCCACATTGGTGTTGTGGCCGGCGGCGTGCAGCTGCTTCTTGAGCGCCGCGAAGATTTCGGAGCCGATCCGCACCGCATCCGCGATGGTGCCGGCGGCGACCGGCATCACCATGAATTCCTGGATATCAATGGGGTTATCGGCGTGCTGGCCGCCATTGATGATGTTCATCATCGGCACCGGCAGGGTGCGGGCATAGGCGCCGCCCACATAGCGATAGAGCGGCAGCCCATGCGCCTGGGCCGCCGCCTTGGCGGTGGCGAGGCTGACGGCCAGCATCGCATTGGCCCCCAGGCGGGACTTGTTGGGCGTGCCGTCCAGCTCGACCATCATCTGGTCGATCTTCACCTGGTCGGCCGCGTTCAGCCCGCCGATGGCGTCGAAGATCTCGCCTTCCACATTCGCGACGGCCTTGAGCACCCCCTTGCCGCCGAAGCGCGCCTTGTCGCCGTCGCGCAGCTCCACCGCCTCATGCGCGCCGGTCGAGGCGCCGGAGGGGACGATGGCGCGCCCGCGCGAACCGTCATCCAGCACCACCTCCGCTTCCACCGTCGGGTTGCCCCGGCTGTCCAGGACTTCGCGGGCGATGATGTCGGCAATGGCGGGCATGGGTCGGTCCTTCCGGCAGGGAATGCCGCGCGGATAGGCCGCGCCGCGCGAAAGGGCAAGGTGAGCCCTTGCCAGGAAAATCGGATGTTATAATATCACATTCATGCCTCTGTTCTGCGAAGCTTTCGGCCCCGACGCCGGCCAGTCCGAAGCCCCGCCCCGCGCGGTGATCGGCACGCCGGAGACGGTGCTGCTCACCGCGCTCCGGACCGATGTCGCCCTGGCGCTATGGCTGCGCGACGAGCCCGCGAGCTTCGCCCGCCCGCTGCGCCCGCTCCGCCAGGCCGGCCCCTTCCGCGCCGTGGCCGAGGGCACGCCCGAGGCGGCGCTGGACCTGATCTGCGAGCAATTGCCGGCCGGCGCGCCGATTGACCTGCTCTCGGACATGCTGCGCCTCTCGCACATGTTCGCCGCCCTCACCCGCAACGAACATGTCCGCCTGCGCTTCGATGGCATCACCGGCGATGCCTGCCGCAAGTTCCATGTGGACTCGGTGGGCTTCCGCCTGCTCGTCACCTATGCCGGGCCCGGCACGCAATGGAGCATGGGCAACCCCGAGGCCGGCGCCGGCATCGAGGAGGTGCCGCGCTGCGCCGTCGCCCTGTTTCGCGGCCGCAAGCGGGAGGGCGCTACGACCCTGCACCGCTCGCCGCCCCTCTCCCACCTGCCCGAGGCGCAGCGCTCGCGCCTCGTCTTCTGCATTGACGAACCGGATTGCTGCGCATGACCAACCCCCTCCCCGTCACCGTGCTGTCGGGCTTCCTGGGCGCGGGCAAGACGACGCTGCTAAACCACGTGCTGGCCAATCGCGAGGGGCGGCGCGTCGCCGTCATCGTGAATGACATGAGCGAGGTAAACATTGATGCGAACCTCGTTGCGAACACCGGCACGCTCTCCCGCACCGAGGAGAAGCTCGTCGAGATGAGCAATGGCTGCATCTGCTGCACCCTGCGCGAGGATTTGATGCAGGAGGTCACGAAGCTCGCTGCCGAGGGCCGCTTTGATGCGCTGCTGATCGAAAGCACCGGCGTCAGCGAGCCCATGCCCGTCGCCGCCACCTTCGACTTCACGACCGAGACGGGCTTCCGCCTGGGCGACGTGGCCCGGCTCGACACCATGGTGACGGTGGTGGATGCGCGCGCCTTCCTGGCGGATTATGCGAGCGCCGACACGCTGCGCCAACGCGGCGAGAGCGCCGGCGCGGAGGATCACCGCCTGCTGGTGGATCTGCTGATCGAGCAGGTGGAATTCGCCGACACCATCGTGGTCAACAAGGCCGATCTCGTGACACCCGAGGAGCTCGGCCGCCTCGCGGCCCTGCTGGCCACCTTCAATCCGGAGGCAGAGATCCTCTCCACCGCGCATGGCCAGGTGCCGCTCTCCAAGGTGCTGGGGACCGGCCGCTTCGATATGGAGCGGGCGCAGAATGCCGCGGGCTGGCAGCAGGCGCTCTCGGGCGGGCACCTGCCGGAGAGCGAGGAATTCGGCATCACGAGCTTCGTCTGGCGGGCGCGGCGGCCGGCGCATCCGGCGCGCTTCAAGGCGCTGATCGAGAGCGACCTGCCGGGCGTGGTTCGCGCCAAGGGCTTCTTCTGGCTCGCCACCCGCCCGGCCTGGGTGGGCGAATGGCAGCTCGCCGGCCGCATGGGGCGGCACCAGGGTGCGGGCTTCTGGTGGGCCGCCATCGAGGAAAAGCGCTGGCCCGAGGACCCACAATGGCGCGAGATGATCCGCGGCCTCTGGGTGGAGCCGGGCGGGGACCGTCGGCAGGAGATCGTCTTCATCGGCATCGGCATGGATGAGGCGAAGCTGCGCGCCGCACTCGACGCCACGCTGCTGACGAATGAGGAATGGCGCGCGGGTCCACGCGCCCAGGCCCGCCTGCCGGACCCCTTCCCCGCCTGGTCGGGCTGAGGCGGCCTCCCCCCACTTGCGCGGCACGCCGCAAATGCCGTTGATGCGGGCATGCTTCCCATTGCCGTCCTCGGCGCCGGCCTCGCCGGACTCTCCGCCGCCCAAGCCCTGACCGCCGCCGGCCGCCCGGTCCGGCTCTTCGACAAGGGCCGCGCGGCCGGCGGCCGGCTCGCCACACGCCGCATCGAGCATGCGGGGCAGAGCCACCGCTTCGACCATGGCGCGCAATATCTGCGCGCCGAGCGCGCCGCTTTCGCGGCCCTGCTGGAGGCCGGCCCCACCGCGCCCTGGCCCGATGCCAAGCGCCGCGTGCCGCTGCCGGGCATGTCGGCGATGGGCCGCCATCTGGCCGGCGGGCTGGACATCCAAACCGGCCGCCACGCGAGCGCGCTGCACCGCACGGCCGAGGGCTGGATGGTGGCGCATCTGGACGCGGCACTGGTCCGCCCCGGCCACCCGCTGCTCGCGGCGCCGGCCGAGTTGGCGGGCCCTTTTTCGGCGGTGCTCGTGACCTTCCCGGCCGAGCAGGCCCGCGCCATCCTGCCGCCGGAACTCGCCGCACCGCTTGCCGTCATTGAATATGCGCCCTGCTGGACCGTGATGGCCGCCTTTGACCGCAAGCTCGATCTGCCTGAGACGCTGCGCTACCACGGGCCGATCGGCTGGGCCGCGCGGGACAGCGCAAAGCCCGGGCGCGATGCGACGCAGGAGAATTGGGTGATCCAGGCCGGGCCGGAATTCAGCCGCGCGCAGCTCGAAGCCCCGCCGGAACAGGTGATCGCGGCACTGCTCGAAGCCCTGCCCGCCCCCACGCCCCTCTTCGCCGTCGCGCATCGTTGGCGCTACTCGCTGCTGGAGGTGGCGCTGGGCCAGCCTTGCCTTTGGGATGCGGGGCTTGGCCTCGGCTATGCCTCGGATGGCTGCCTGGCCGGCCGGGCGGAATCCGCCTGGGAAAGCGGCCAGGCGCTGGCTCGCCGGGTGCTTGGCGCATGAGTGCCCGCGCCGAACCGGCCCCGCGCCCCGCCCATGCCGATGACCTCGGCGCCGTCCGCGATGCCGCCTTCGCCCTGCTGGCGGAGGGCGTGACCAACCGGCGCAGCCCGCTGCACACGCCCACACTGGCCAGCATCGGCCTCGACGGCACGCCCCGCGCGCGCACGCTGGTGCTGCGCGGCTTCGAGCCCGCCACGCGCACGCTGCGCCTGCACAGCGACCGGCGCAGCGAGAAATTCGCGGAACTGACGCGCGACCCCCGCTGCGCGCTGCACGCCTATGACCCCGCGGCGCAGGTGCAGCTCCGCCTCGAGGGCATCGCCTCGCTCCACGGCGAGGATGCGGTGGCCGAGGCCGCCTGGCAGGCCAGCCGCAGCTTCAGCCGCATGTGCTACGCGATCGAGCCCGGGCCGGGCACGGCGATTCCCGCGCCGCTGCCCGCGCCGCAGGATGCGGTCGGCGGCCGCGCGCATTTCGCCGCCATCCTGCTGCACATCCATACGATGGAGTGGCTCTGGCTCGCGGCTGAGGGGCATCGCCGGGCGCGGCTCGAATGGCTGCCGGGCGAAGAGCGCGCCACCTGGCTCGTGCCATGAGCCGCACACCGGGACCCGAGGCGATCGAGGCGGAGATGCTGCGCCGCGTCGCCGCCACGGATAAATCCATCTGCCCCTCCGAGGTCGCGCGCGGCCTGGCACCCGAGAACTGGCGCCCGCTGATGCATCTGGTGCGCCAGGCAGCGGCGCGGCTTTCCGCGGCGGGCGAGGTGGAGATCCTGCGCAAGGGCAAGCCCATCCCGCCCGAGGCGATGCACGGCGTGATCCGGCTCCGGCGGAAGCAGACCGACAGCGATGAGGGGCAGGAGGCGTGAGCCTCCTCGCCGCGCTGCTGGGGCAGGGACCGAAGGGGCTGCAGGCGCCGAGCCCGGTCGAGTTCGCCTCCCTCGTGCAGCCCCGCTCGCCCAACACCTGCCTCGCCGCGCCGGCCGGGCATCCCGGTCCGAAACAGTTGACCGCGCCGGTCCTGCCGGGCACGCCGGAAGCGGTCTTCACCCGGCTGCTCGGCCTCGCCAGCAGCTTCCCGCGCAGCTGGCAGCTCGCCGCCTGGCCGGAACGGCGGCAGGCGCAATGGGTGGAGCGCACGAAGCTGAACTTCCCCGACATCATCGTGGCCGAATGCGTGGCGACGCCGGAGGGGAGCAGCCTCTTTCTCTATTCGCGCAGCCTGATCGGCTATTCGGATTTCGGCGCGAACCGCCGGCGCGTCGAACGCTGGCTGCGCGCCCTGGAAGCCCTGCCGCCCGAGCCCACGCCCGAGCCAGCCCCCGCACCGCCCAGCCGCTTCGTCCAGGCCGCCACCGAGGCGGCTGCGGGCCAGCGCGTCCTGCTCGCCTGGAACGACGCGTGGGAAACGCCGGAGGTCGCGCTGCGCGCACTCGCCGCCGGCGCCGCCGCGATCCAGGTGATGACGCCCACCCGGCCGGAGGGGGCCGATGCGCTGCTGCTGGAGGCCGGCGCGCGCCTCGGCGTCGCCGCCGCGGCTGAAGCCCTGGTCGAGGCCCGCGCCGTGGTGCGCGACCCGCTGCCGCCGCCGCTGCACGCCGACCCCGGCGCCTGGCGCGCCTGGTGGATGCGCGGCACGCTCGACGCGCCGGACCTGCGCGAGCGCCTGCCCAAGCTGGATCTGGTGCTGGATGGCGAGGACCTGGCGCAACTGGATGGCGATCCGCCGCGCCGCCTGCTCGGCCTGCGCGCCACCGGTGCGGGCCGGCTGATCCTGCGCAGCAGCGTGGTGCCGACCACACCCGAACTCGCCGCACTCGGCTTCGACCTCTGGCACGCGGGGGAGCTGGATGCGGCGCGCAGCGCGGCGCTGGACGCGGCGCTGCGCGGCCAGGGGGTGACACTCCCGCAATTCGCGGCCTTCCCCGGGCGCCTGACGCGTGAGGCCGCCGCGGCCGCGAACCTCGCCGCCCCCTGGTGGTGGTTCATCAGCGAGGCGGCGTTGGCGGAATTGCTGGCCGAGGCCGGCTGGCGCATCCAGGCGCAGGAGCGCGAGGGCCCGGCCCTGATCGTCACGGCCTTGGCCTGATGCGGCGCCAGCGCATCTGCCTGCTGACGCTGGATTTCGTCGGCCCCATCCGCAATGGCGGCATGGGCACGGCCTTCCTCGCCTTGGCCGAGACGCTGGTCGCGGCCGGGCATGCCGTCACCATCTGCTACCCCTCCTCCTACACCGAGACGGAGCCCGTCACGCGCTGGCGGCGGCATTACGCGAGGCGCGGCATGGAGTTCGTCTCGCTCTTCCTGGAAGGCGGCGAGGCGGAGCTTTCGCTCGGCGCCTATCACTGGCTGAAGACGCGCGATTTCGACGCCATCCATTTCCACGAGATGCGCGGCATCGGCTATTGGATCACGGTGGCCAAGCGCTGCGGCCTCGCCTTCCGGCAGACGCGCCTCATCTGCCAGATCCACAGCCCGACCTTCTGGCACTTCGCCCATTCCGCGCAATTCATCACCCATAGCGGCGAGCTCGAGACCGACTGGATGGAGCGGCGCAGCGCGGAGGGGGCGGACATCGTCACCGCGCCCTCGCGCTACATCCTCGACGTTGCGGCGGAGATGGGCTGGAAGCTGCCCAGCGCGCAGGTCATGCCCAACCTGCTGCCCGCGAGCTTCCTGGGCCGCGCAACGCCGGACCCCGTGCCGCGCCCGGTGGAGGAGCTGGTCTTCTTCGGCCGGCTGGAGGAGCGCAAGGGCCTCGGCCTGTTCTGCGAGGCGGTGACGCGCCTCATCCGCGCCGGGCAGGTGCCGGCGCGCGTCACCTTCCTCGGCAAGGTGGGCCATATGGCTGGCGTGCACGCGCTGGCCTGGATCGGCGCCGCGGCGGAGGCCTGGCCGATGCCATGGACGGTGGTGAACGACCTCGACCCCCACCAGGCGCGCGAATACCTGGCCGCGCCGGGGCGGCTCGCCGTCATCGCCTCGCGCATGGAAAATGCGCCCTATGTGGTGTTGGAATGCCTGGCGGCCGGGCTGCCCTTCCTGGCACCCGATGTCGGCGGCATCGGCGAATTGGTGGCGGAGGAGGACCGCGCGCGGCTGCTCTATCCGCGCCACGCGCCCGCACTCACCGAGGCCCTGGCCCGCGCCCTGTGCGAGGGTGCCGCGCCCGGAAGGGCCGCCATCGCCCCCGAGGCGGCCGGGCAACTCTGGCTGGATTGGCATGAGGCGCTGGCGCCGCTGCCCGCGCCGCCGGTGCTGAGCGGCCAGCCGCTGGTCTCCGTCTGCATGGCGGCCTTCAACCGGCATGGGCCGCTCGCCCACGCCATCGCCTCCATCGAGGCGCAGGATTATCCCCACCTCGAGCTCATCCTGGTGGATGACGCGAGCACGGACCCCGCCGCCCAGCGCTTCCATGCGGCGCTGGGCCCGCGCTTCGCCGCGCGCGGCTGGACGCTGCTGCGCAACGCCGAAAACGCCTGGCAGGGTGTGACCCGCCACCGCGCGGTGGAGGCTGCGCGCGGCGACTTCCTGCTCTTCATGGATGACGACAACGCCGCCTGGCCGGATGAGGTCTCCATCTTCGTGGCCGGCGCGCGGCATTCGGGCGCCGATATCCTGACCTGCCAGATGCAGTCCTTCCGGGGCGCCGGCGCCCCGCCGCGCCACCGCGCCACGCGCCCGATCGGCTGGATTCCGACGGGGCCCAACTCCGGCCTCGGCGTGTTCCGCAATGGCATGGGCGACGCCAACATGTTCATGCGCCGCAGCGCCTGGGAGCGCATGGGCGGCTTCACGCTGGACCGCGCCTATTTCGAGGATTGGGAGTTCCTGCAGGCCGCAGCGCTGGCCGGCCTGCACCTCGAATGCCTGCCCGAGATCCTCTATTGCTACCGCATCTGGCAGGGCGCGCAGACCGCGGCGCATGACCCGGATTTCCTCTATCGCAGCTATGCGCGCGCCCTGCGCCCGGCGCTCGCCGCCCTGCCGGAAGCGCTGCGCCCGGCGCTGCGCCTGGCCGTCGAGCGCGAGCTGGCGGGCATGCAGGCCCGGCGCGAGGCCTATTGGGCGCATGCCCCACATGTGACCGAAGGCCAGGGCGAGATCGCCCGCCTGCCGCCCAATGGCGCCGAGGCCATGCTGGCCGCGTCCCGGCTTGCCCTCGCGCAGCAGCAGCCGGCCAGCGCGCGGCTCCTGGCGCTCCAGGCGCTGCGCATCGCGCCGGGGCATCCCGGCGCCGTCGAACTTCTCACCCGCATCCCGGAGCCCCCCGCATGAAGGCCATCCGCGAGGCCCTTTCGCTCGCCCTGCCCTATTGGCGCAGCGAGGAGCGCTGGGCGGCGCGCGGGCTGCTCGCCGTTGTGGTCGGCCTCAACCTCGCGCTGGTCGCGATGTCGGTCCTGCTCTCCTACTGGAACCGGGAGTTCTTCAACGCGCTGGAGGCGCGCGACGCCGAGGCCTTCTCCGCCCTGCTCTTCACCTGGAAGGACACCGAGAGCGGGACCATGCCGGGCTTCGCCTGGATCGCCACCGCCTACATCCTGATCGCGGTCTATGCGATCTATCTTCGCCAGGCCTTGCAGATCCGCTGGCGGCGTTGGACGACCGAGCGGCTGCTGGCCGGCTGGCTCGCCGACCGTGCCTATTACCGCCTGGCCCTCACCGGCTACGGCGCCGACAATCCGGACCAGCGGCTGTCCGAGGATGCGCGGCTGTTCGTGGACGAGACGCTGATGCTGGGCCTCGGCCTGATGCGCAGCGTGGTGACGCTCTTCTCCTTCCTGCTGGTGCTCTGGGCGCTCTCGGGGCCGGCCACGCTCTTCGGCATCACCATCCCCGGCTACATGGTCTGGATCGCCATCCTCTATGCGGCGCTGGGCACGTGGCTCGCCCATCTGATCGGGCGGCGGCTGACGCGGCTGAACTTCAACCAGCAGAAGGTGGAGGCTGATTTCCGCTACGCGCTGGTCCGCTTCCGCGACAGCACGGAAGGGGTCGCGCTGCATCGCGGCGAGGCGGAGGAGCAGGGCGCGCTCGTCACCCGCTTCCGGGCGCTGATGGAGAATTTCTGGGCACTGATGGTCGCGACCAAGCGCCTCACCTTCTTCACGGCCGGCTACACTCAGGTGGCGACGGTGTTTCCCTTCGTCGTCGCCGCACCCGTATTCTTCGCCGGCCGCATCCCGCTGGGCGGCCTGACCCAGACCGCCCAGGCCTTTGGCGAGGTGCAGGGCGCGCTCTCCTGGATCGTGGACAATTACGCGAGCCTGACCGAATGGCGGGCGACCGTCACGCGCCTCACCGGCTTCCGCGACGCGCTGGACGCGGCGCGCATCGCCGCGCGCGAGGGCGAGGGCATTCGTGCCGGCACCGGCGCGCCGGGCCGGATGCGCCTCGATGGGCTGCACCTCCGCCTGCCCGATGGCCGTGTCCTGCTGGACGGCGCGGCGCTGGAGCTGCGCGCGGGCGAGCGCGTGCTGCTGACCGGCGCCTCCGGCAGCGGCAAATCCACCCTGTTCCGTGCGCTGGCCGGCATCTGGCCCTTCGGCCAGGGCCAGCTGCAGACGCCCGAGGGTGAGCGCGCCCTGTTCCTGCCGCAGCGCCCCTATCTGCCGCTCGGCACGCTCCGGCGCGTCCTCTGCTACCCCGCGCCGGCCGATGCCTTCACGGATGCCGAGATCACCGCGGCCCTGGCCGATGCCGGCCTCTCGCACCTCGCATCCAAGCTCGATGCGGAGGAGGCCTGGTCCCAGCTCCTTTCCGGCGGCGAGCAGCAGCGCGTGGCGCTGGCCCGCGCCCTGCTGCTCAAGCCCGACTGGCTGTTTCTCGACGAGGCGACGGCGAGCCTGGACCCGGTGGCCGAACGCGCCCTCTATGAGGTGCTGGGCGCGCGGCTGCCGGGGGCGATGATCTTCTCCATCGCGCATCGCCCGGCCGTGGCCGAGTACCACAGCCGGCACATCACCATGCGCGACGGCGCGCTGGTGGAGTAGCGTCTGATCGGTTTCGGCGGCTTCGCCGAAGCCGTGAATCAGCCGCTCGTCACAGCGTCTGATCGGTTTCGGCGGCTTCGCCGAAAGCGTGAATCAGCCGCTCATCACAGCGTCTGATCGGTTTCGGCGGCTTCGCCGAAAGCGTGAATCAGCCGCTCATCCCGCTCAGGCCTGCTTCAGCACCCGGCCAGCCACGGCGTCGAGCTTGGCGACCATGTTCGGGTCGCGCATCCCGGGCGCGGTGATGAGGGCGTGGTCCAGCGCGCGGTCGCAGCCCGCCTCGCAGGGGCCGCGCGGCGCGCCGATGCGCGGGATCAGCGCCTTCACCAGCGCGCGCGCCTTGTCGGCGTTGGAGAAAAGGACCTTCACCACCTGGTCCACCGTCACATGGTCGTGGTCAGGGTGCCAGCAGTCGAAATCGGTCACCATGGCGACGGAGGCGTAGCAAAGCTCCGCCTCGCGGGCGAGCTTGGCTTCGGGCATGTTGGTCATGCCGATCACGTCGCAGCCCCACTGGCGATACAGCAGGCTCTCGGCCTTGGTGCTGAATTGCGGGCCTTCCATGACGAGGTAGGTGCCGCCCTTGGTCATCGGCAGGTCGAGCTCGGCCCCCGCCTCCGCGATGGCGTCCGACAGGCGCGGGCAGGTCGGGTGCGCCACGCTCACATGGGCGACGCAGCCCGGGCCGAAAAAGGATTTTTCCCGCGCGAAGGTGCGATCAATGAACTGGTCCACGATCACGAAATGGCCGGGCGGGTATTGCGGCTGGAGCGAACCCACCGCCGAGAGCGAGATCACGTCGGTGACGCCGCTGCGCTTCAGGGCGTCAATATTGGCGCGGAAGTTGAGCGCGGAGGGCGGGTTCGGGTGGCCGCGGCCATGGCGCGGCAGGAAGACGCAACGGATGCCGCCCAGCGTGCCAAACAGCAGTTGGTCCGACGGAACGCCCCAGGGGGTGGGCACATGCCGCCACTCGCGGTCCTGCAGCCCGTCAATGTCATAAAGGCCCGAGCCGCCGATCAGGCCGATGACGGGGGTGATGCTGTCAGACATGGGGCGCGCTCCGGATGGGGTGACGGGACGTCCATACCGGCGCCCCGCCGCCACGCCAACCCGATGCGTGAGACTAGCCCGTGAAGGTCTCGCGATGTTGGCGCGGCACGAAGCGGCCCGTGCCCGGGCGGGCCAGGACCTTCGTGCCATCCCAGATGCAGCTGCCGCGCAGATAGGTGGCGGCCACGCGCGCCCGCATCGCCATGCCGTCATAGGGCGACCAGCGGGCATCCTCGCGGTCCTGGATGTCGCGGGCGTCGAAGGTGAACGCGCCCTCCTCCATCACCAAGAGGTCGGCGTCGCAGCCGATGCGGATGGCGCCCTTCTTCGGGAACAACCCGTGGAACTTCGCCGGACGCTCGGCGCAGAGGCTCGCCATCAGCGTGGGCGAGAGGCCGCGCTTGGCCAGCAGGGTGAACATCAGGGGCGCGAAGCTCTGCATGCCCGTGAGGCCCGCGCCGCAGGCGAAGATGTCGCCCGTGTATTCCTTGCGGTGCTTCGGCCAGGGGGCGTGGTCGGTCGAGACATAGGCCACCTTGCCCTCGGCGATGCTGCCCCAGATGCGCTCCACCTCATCGGCCGTGCGGAAGGGCGGGTTGCATTTGCCGAAGCCCTGGAGGCGGACCAGGTCCTCCTCCGTCATGCAGAGATACTGGATGCAGGCCTCGCCCGAGGTCTTGCCGCCCTGCTTGCGGAAGATCTCGGCGAGGTCGAAGCCGCGCGCGAGGGAAGAGTGGGCGATGTGGACATGGGCGCCCGTTTCCAGCGCCATCTCGAAGATGGCGAGGTCCGCCATGGTCTCGCAGAGCGGCGGGCGGGTGCGGGCATGCATGATGGGGTCGGTGCGGCCGGTCTCCTTGGCCGCCGCGATGGCGCCCTCCACGATCTCCTGGTCCTCGTTGTGGATGCCGACCATGAGGCCGGTCTTGGCGATCTCGGCGAAGGCCTCGACCATCATGGTGTTGTTGATGCGCGGGAAGCGCACCGCGTCATATTCATAGGTGGAGAGCTTGAAGGAGCAGACGCCGGCCTGAGCGAGGCCCGCGATCTGGTCCACGCCGCCATCCTTCCGGATGGTGCCGTAGAGCGCCATGTCCACATGGGAGGTCGCGTTCACCACCGCGATCTTCTCGGCGAGGATGCCGGGATCGGTCACCGGGCGCGGCACGTCATAGGGCATGTCCACGCAGGTGGTCACACCGCCGGCGGCGGCCGACATCGAGGCGCCCTCGATGCCCGGCCAGCCGGTGCTGCTGCTGGTGTGCATGTGGCCATCCACCAGGCCCGGGAAGACGAGCTTCCCACGATGGTCCACGGTCTCGGCCGCGGCGGGCGGTGTGCCCTGGCCGATGGCCGCGATCACGCCGCCGGTTACGGCGACATACCCGTTTTCCAGCACCCCATCGGCCAGCACCAGGCTGCCGCGCACCACAAGATCAAACGCCATCCCAGCTTCTTCCCCAGCTTGCCGTGCGCGGCGCCGTCATCAACGGGAGGGCGGCATCATCACGCGCCGCAAGGCTAGGCGCGCGCGGCCCGCCCGCCAACCCGGGCCGGCGCGGAATGCGCGCGCCCCCCACTGGCGGAACGCCCCATCCTGCCATGCCATGCCACGCCGAGCCGCCATGCCGGCCCTGTCGCCAGCCGGGCTTACCCGCACAAACAGCATTCCGCCCGGAACCGCGCCTGCGCATCGGCATCGGGAAGGGCCTGGGCGTCGCCCTTCATCTTCTGTCCATCGAGGCACACAGCAGGCCCAAGCGAGATCGCGCAGGAGAGCGCGCTGGGCCGATGGCGCCGATCGGCGCGGCCCATGGACAGGCGCGCGCGTGCGCTTAAGCTGCACCGCACAAGAAACCAACCGTGCACCGTATGAGGAATGCCATGGCCGAACAGATCGAAGTCCGCAAAGGGCTCGTCGGCGTCTATGCCGATGAATCCAGCGTCTCGAAGGTGATGCCCGAGACCAACAGCCTGACCTATCGCGGCTATGCCGTGCAGGATCTGTGCGAGAACTCCAGCTTCATCGAGGTCGCCTACCTGCTCTGGAATGGCGAGTTGCCGACCGCGGCACAGCTCGCCGCCTTCCAGGCCGAGGGCCGTCCGCAGCGCGCCCTCTCGCCCGCGCTGATGCGCGTGCTGCGCGACTTCCCGAAGGACGCGCACCCGATGGATGCGATCCGCACCGCCGTCTCCTTCATGGGGATGGAAGACCCGGAAGCGGCCGACATCAGCGACGCGGCCCAGCGCCGCAAGGCGATCCGCCTGCTGGCCAAGATTCCGACGGCGGTGGCCGCCACGAACCGGCTGAGCAAGGGGCTCGAGCCGATCGCGCCCGACCCCGCGCTGCCCTTCTGCGAGAACTTCTTCCACATGGTCTTCGGGAAGGTGCCGCAGCCCGAGGTCATCAAGGCCTTCGACGTCTCGATGATCCTCTACGCCGAGCACACCTTCAACGCCTCGACCTTCGCCGCCCGTGTCGTGACCTCCACCATGGCGGACATGCATGGCGCGATCACGGCGGGCATCGCCGCACTCAAGGGCCCGCTGCACGGCGGCGCCAACGAGGCGGTGATGCACATGCTGAAGGAAATCCCCTCGCCCGAGGCCGCGGAATCCTGGCTGCGCGACCGCTTCGACCACAAGGCGCTGGTGATGGGCTTCGGCCACCGCGTCTACAAGAATGGCGACAGCCGCGTGCCGACGATGAAGAAATACGCCGAGATCATGGCGGAGGTGGTGGGCGACAAGCGCTGGATGAACACCTCGGCCGTGCTCGCGCGCGTCATGCTGGCCGAGAAGAACATCCACCCGAACCTCGATTTCCCGGCAGGCCCCGCCTACTACCTCATGGGCTTCGACATCCCGATGTTCACACCGGTCTTCGTGTGCAGCCGCATCACCGGCTGGGCCGCGCATGTCTTCGAGCAGGCGGCCGATAACCGGCTGATCCGGCCGCTCTCGCTCTATAACGGCGTCGAGCAGCGGACCGTGCCGGCGCGCTGAGCGACACGACGCGATGTGTTAACGCGACGGGCCGTCCGAGCAATCGGGCGGCCCGTTTCGCATCGCGCGATGCGGCGCTGTGCGCGCGCGAAGTGATGCGCGCAACACGCAAGCCGCAAAAATTCTTGCCGCAAAAGCAGAATGTGTTTGACACGCAACTCGCGCATTCCGATAGCGTTGCAAACGCACGCATTGACGCGCGATTCGCACCACGCTCTGACCGCCGCGCATCACGCGAGACATGGAGAGCCTGGCATCGCGATCGCGGAGCAGGGCGAGCGGCGGACGGAAGGGGGAAACCTCGATGAGGTTAGCCGGAACGACATTCCGGCCTTTGCGGGAGGAAGGCGCAAGCCTCCGCCAAACGGTGCGTGATCACGGTGATCAAGCGCCCTCCAGGCGGATGCGCGGAACAGCGCAAGGTTTCCTCACGACGATGATCTTCGCCTGTTCGAACTCTCTGCCATCCGTCGCGGCGCGATGCCGCCGCGGCCAGCTTCAGTAAGTCCACCCCAACCCGACGCGCGACCGCGCAAGGAGAACAGCAATGACCGACACGACCGAAACCCCCGACGTCGCCCCACGCGCGCAAGCCATGGCCGTTGCCGCCGGCGCCCGCCGCACCGCGAAGAAGCCCGCCACCGCGCGCGGCCGCGTCGCCGCGAAGAAGCCCGCTGCCAAGAAGGCCGCCCCTGCGAAGAAGGCCGCGCCCGCGAAGAAGGCCGCCGCCAAGAAGCCGGCCGCCAAGAAGGCAGCCCCCGCGAAGAAGGCCGCGCCCGCGAAGAAGGCCGCCGCCAAGAAGCCGGCTGCCAAGAAGGCCGCCCCCGCGAAGAAGGCCGCGCCGAAGAAGGCCGCCGCCAAGAAGCCGGCTGCCAAGAAGGCCGCTCCCGCGAAGAAGGCTGCGCCGAAGAAGGCCGCTGCCAAGCCCGCCGCGAAGAAGGCCGCTCCTGCGAAGGATCCGAAGCGCGCCGAGGCCGCGAAGAAGGCCGCTGCGACCCGCGCCGCCAAGAAGGCCGCCGCTGCTGCCCCGGCGCCCGCCGCCGAGACGCCAACGAACTGATCACGCCGGATCACACGATCCGAAACGAAGGCGCCACCCACCGGGTGGCGCCTTTTTTCATGGGCTCCTCAGCGGGCCTGCTTCAGCCCCACTGGCCGAAGAAGAACACCTCGCTCGCCGGCTTGCGCGCGCGCGGCGCGGTCTCGCGCTGCGCGAGCTGCTCCGGCAGGGCGGAAGCCGGGCCGGGCGTGCCCAGCACCATCGCCGCAATCGGCGCAACATCTTCCGGGATCGCAAAGGCCGCACGTGCGGCAGCCGCGTCAAAGCCCGCCATCTGGTGCAACTGCAGGCCGAGTGCGGCCGCCTGGATCGCCATGGCGCTGCTCGCCTGGCCGGCATCGTAATGCGACCATGGGTTGGGCTTGCCATTGCCAGCCGAGTTCAGCCGCGCGCAGGCCAGCATCAGCACGGGCGCGGCACCGATCCAGCCCTGATTGAAGGGCACGAGGCACGCCAGCAGCTTGGCGAAGGCCTCGGGCTCCAGGTTCTTGCGCGTCACCAGGTATTGCCAGGGCTGCTCATTATAGGCGGAAGCCGCCCAGCGGCCGGCTTCCAGGATGGAGTGCAGCGCCGCATCGGGCACCGGCGTGTCGAGGTAGCTGCGCGGGCTCCAGCGCGCCGCGATGGCAGGCAGGACGGGGTGTTCGGTGGGGGCGGTGCGATCCATGGATGGTCCTTATCCGAAGGTGGAGAGAAGATCCTCGACCTGCGCTGAAGTCAGCAGGCGAGGGTTGAGGCCGCGGAGCATGAGGGCGAGGCGTGCCGCCTCCTCCAGCTCCTCCGCGGCGTTGACGGCGTCGGTCAGCGTGGGGCCGCAGATGACCGGGCCGTGATTGGCGAGCAGCACGGCCTTGGCCTCCCGCGCGGCCGCGTGGATCGCGGGCTCCATCGCGGCGTCGCCCGGCCGGTAATAGGGAATGAGCGGCAGCGTGCGCCCCACGCGCATCACGAAATAGGGGGTGAGCGGTGGGATCACCGCTTCCTCCAGGCAGGAGATGGCGGTGGCGTGCGTCGAGTGCAGGTGCACCACCGCCCCGGCATCGGGCCGCGCATCGAGGAAGGCGCGGTGGAGAAACACCTCCTTCGTCGGCTTGTCGCCGCCGACATGCCGCCACTGGAGGTCGAGCTTGCTGATGCGCGCGGCATCCAGCCGCCCGAGCGAGGAGTTGGTGGGCGTCATCAGGTAGCCATCGGGCAGGCGCACGCTGATGTTGCCCGCACTCCCCACGCTGAAGCCGCGGGCAAAGAGCGAGGCGCCGAGGCTCACCAGGAGCTGGCGATGGTCTTCCTCGCGCATCTTCAAGCGAAGGCCTTCAGGAAGAAGTCGCGCGCGCCGAAATTGCCGCTCTTGAGCGCGAGCAGCATCCCCTCGGGCGCGCTCGCGGGGGCCGCGTGCGTCCAGGGCACGCCGGGATCAATCTCGGCGCCGATGCGTAGCGCCTCGACGCCGAGGCGCTGCACCACGGCGCCGGAGGTCTCGCCGCCGGCGACGACCAGGCGCCGCACGCCGCGCGCCACAAGCTCCTCCGCGATCTCGGCCAGCGCGGCCTCCACCAGCGCGCCCGCCGCCTCGCGGCCGAGCTTCGCCTGGAGTGCCGCCACCCGCTCCGGCGTGCCGGATGCGGCGATGACGATGGGGCGCGCGGCATCGAGCTTGCCCGCCATCCACGCCCGCGCCTGTTGCGCGAGGGCGCTGGCGTCGGGCGTGGCCAGCGCGTCCAGCTCCAGCGTCGGCACCTGGTCCCGCGCGAGGCCGATCTGCCCGAGCGTGGCGCGCGAGCAGGAGCCGGCGAGCACGGCGCAGAGCCCCCCCACCGCCGGCAGCGCGCCCGCATCGGCGCGTGCGGGCAGCAGGCCGGCGCGGCGGAAATTCTCCGGCAAACCCATGGCGATGCCGGAGCCGCCGGTGATCAGCGCGTGGCTGGCACAGGCCTCGCCGAGTGCCATCAGATGCGCGTCGGTGATGGCGTCCGCGATGGCGAAGCGGCGATTGGCGTCGCGCAGCCGCGTCACCTCGGAACGGATGGCGGCGGCACCCTGCTCCACCACGGTGAAGGGAATGAGGCCGACGCTGCCCTCGCTCTGCCGGCCCAGGACGCGGATCAGGTTGGCGTCGCGCATCGGGGTCAGCGGGTGGTTCTCCATCCCGCTCTCGTTCAGCAGATGGCCACCGACAAAGAGATGCCCCTGGTAGATGGTGCGGCCATTGGTCGGGAAGGCGGGGCAGGCGATGGCGAAGGGCGCGTCCAGCCGCTTCAGCAGCGCCTCGGCCACCGGGCCGATATTGCCCGCCTCCGTGCTGTCGAAGGTGGAGCAGTATTTGAAGAGGAACTGCCTGGCCCCCGCCGCCAGCAGCGCGTCACAGGCGGCAAGCGATTGCTGGATGGCCTCGCCCGCCGGGATGGTGCGGGACTTGAGTGCGATGATGACGGCATCCGCTTCCGGCAATGGTCCCGTGGGCACGCCGATCACCTGCACGGCCCGCATGCCCTGGCGGACCAGCGTGCTGGCGAGGTCGGTCGCGCCGGTGAAGTCGTCGGCGATGCATCCGAGCAGCGGCATGGGGATCTCCTCAATCACGCGTGATGTAAGCCGAGCCGCGTGCCCCCGCAAACGGGACTTGAAGTGCGACCTGCAGGGCTTGAAGCGCGACCCGCGCGGGGCAACATGCACCGCATGGACAATCCGACACACCCCAGGCCGGTGCTGGACATGACGCCCGAGGGCGAGTTCCGGGAAGCGCCAAAGCCCAGCGGCTTCAACCTTCTGCTCGCGCGGATGGGCGGCATCGCCATGCTCGTCGCCATCGCGGCGGGTGGGCTGCTGCTGGTGGCGGTCGCCATCTTCTTCATTGGCCTGCTGCTGCCCGTCGTCATCGGGGCAGGCGCGATTGCCGCCGTCTCGCTCTGGTGGCGCCGCCGCCAACTCCGGAAGATGGGGATCGAGCCGGGCCCGATCCGGATCATCGTCCGCCGCCCCTAGCGCAGCGGTCAGCCGGCCAGCGCCGCTTCCACCTGCAGCGCCGCGTCCAGCGCGGCGCGGCCTTGCGGGCCATTGGCCTCATGCGGCACGCCGTCCAGGATGGCGGCGATGAAGGCGCCCTGCTCGGCCTCCAGGCTGTCATGGTCGGTCCAGCTGCGGCGCACCAGGCTCCAGCCCGGCATGTGCTCCACGCCCTGGCCGCCATCGGGCGCCAGGAATTCCAGGCTGCGGGCCATGAAGTCCACCCGCATCTCGCCCTCGGGGCCCAGCGCGCGCAGCTTGCGCTCGAGGCCGACGGCCACGCGGCTCGCCGTCACCTGGGCCTGGGCGCCATTGGCAAAGCGAAGCTGCGCCACGGCCCAGTCGGGCAGCGCCGTCATCACGGGGCCGCCCACCGCCCGCACCTCGACGAGCGGAGCCGGCACGAGAGAGAGAATGAGGTCCAGGTCGTGGATCATCAGGTCCAGCACGACCGAGACGTCGAGGCTGCGCGGCCGGAAGGGGGCAACGCGCGTCGCCTCCAGCGCCATGAGCCGGCGGCCGCCCAGGTTTTCCCGCAGGGTCCGGATGGCAGCGGAATGGCGCTCGATCTGCCCCACCATCAGCACCCGGCCCTCCCGCGCGGCCAGCGCGATCAGCGCATCCGCCTCGGCCAGCGTCGCGGTGATGGGCTTCTCCACGAAGACGTGCCGACCGGCGGCCAGCGCCTGCTCGGCCAGGCGGGCATGGTGCAGCGTGGGGGTGGCGATGATGACGGCGTCGCTGGCCGCCAGCAGCGCCTCGGCGGTCAGTGCCTGGCAGCCGGCCTCGCCCGCCACGAGGGCCGCGCGGGCCGGGTCGGGGTCATGCAGCCCGGCGAGCGCCGCGCGCGGGGCGCCGCGCAGCTTGAGGGCGTGGAAGCGGCCGAAATGCCCGGCGCCGAAGACGCCGATCTTGAGGGATTTCATGGCGCTGGACTAACAATTCCCGGCAAGGCTTGCATCCCCCCCTCCCCCTCGTCATGTTCCGGCGAATTCCTGGTCAGGACCTCGTTTCGTCATGATGTATTTCGCGCGCTGGAAAACGGCCGCCATTATCTTCGTCTGCCTGCTGGGCACGCTGGTGAGCCTGCCCAACCTGCTGCCCCGCTCGGCCTTCCCGGATTGGGCGCCGGTGCGGCAGATCGCGCTCGGCCTCGATCTGCGTGGCGGCTCCTACCTGCTGCTGGAGGTGGACACCTCGGTCCTGCTGCGGGAGCGGCTGGAGGGCCTGGTCGAGGGCACGCGGCGGGGGATGACCCAGGCCAATCCGCGCATTTCCTACACCGGCCTCTCCTCCCAGCCGGACCAGCGCCGCATGTCGCTGCGCATCACGGACCCTGGCCAGCGGGATGCGGCGTTGCGGGTGGTGCGTGAACTTGCCAACGCCGTGAATGTCGGCGGCGGCGCGCAGCAGCCCGACATCGAGGTGAGCATCAACGCCGAAGGTCTGCTGACGGCGACCGTCACCGAGGCCGGGCTGCGCGCCAAGGCCACCAACGCGGTCGAGCAATCCATCGAGATCGTCCGGCGCCGCATTGACGAGACGGGCGTGGTGGAAGCCACCATCGTGCGCCAGGGGCTGAACCGCATCCTCGTCCAGCTCCCCGGCGTCGAGGACCCGGACCGCATCAAGAACCTGCTTGGCCGAACCGCGCGGATGACCTTCCACCTGCTGGACGAAGCGGTGAACACCCAGGCGCCGACGCCGCCGCCGGGCATCATGTTCCTCAACGGCGAGCGCGCGGGCGAGCGCTACGCCGTCCGCCGCCGCGTCGAGGTGGATGGCGCGAACCTGACCGATGCGCGCGCCAGCCAGGACAGCCGGACCGGCGAATGGGTGGTTAACTTCACCTTCGATTCAATCGGCACCCGCCGCTTCAGCGAAATCACCCGCGCCAATGTGGGCCGGCCCTTCGCCATCGTCCTCGACGAGAAGGTGATCACCGCGCCCAATATCCGTGAGCCCATCACCGGCGGCCGCGGCCAGATCTCGGGCAACTTCACCGTCCGCACCGCCAATGACCTGGCCGTGCTGCTGCGCGCGGGCGCCCTGCCCGCGCCGCTCACCGTGGTCGAGGAACGGACCGTTGGGCCCGAGCTGGGGGCGGATGCCATCCGGGCCGGCATCATCAGCCTGGCCGTCGGCGTTGCTTTCGTCTTCCTCTATATGGGCTTCGCCTACGGGCTGTTCGGCTGGTTCGCCAATGTGGCGCTGGCCATCAACATCATCCTGCTGATCGCCTTCCTCTCGCTGCTGGAAGCCACGCTGACGCTGCCCGGCATCGCCGGCATCGTGCTGACGCTGGGCACGGCGCTCGATGCCAACATCCTGATCAATGAACGCATCCGGGAAGAGGTGAAGAACGGAAGGTCACCCATCAATGCGCTGGAGACCGGCTACACCAAGGCCTCGGGTACGATTCTCGACTCGAACCTGACGAACCTGATCGCCATGGCCTGCCTCTACGGCTTCGGCTCGGGCCCGGTGAAGGGCTTCGCCGTCACGGTCGCGATCGGCACCATCGTGCAGATGTGGACGGCGACGGTGGTGACGCGGCTGATGGTGGTGTGGTGGTATCGCTGGACCAAGCCCAAGGAATTGCCGGTGCTTGAGAAGCGGGGGCTGAGCCTGTGGCAGCGCCTGGGCCGCCCCCTGTTCCGCCTCTGCCCCGATGTCACGAAGATCCCCTTCATGCGCGGCGCAATGGCGGGCCTCATCATCTCGGGCGTGCTCTCCACGGCTTCGCTGGTCGGTGCCTTCTATCCGGGGCTGGAGAAGGGCATTGATTTCAAGGGCGGCATCGTGATGGAGGTCCGGACGCCCGGCCCCGCCAACATCAATGAACTGCGCGCCGCCACGTCCACCCTCGGCGTGGGCGATGTGGGCCTGCAGCAATTCGGCGATGCCAGCACCCTGCTGATCCGCGTGCCGGCCCCGGCGCAAGAGGCGCAGACCCAGCAAGTGGTGACGGCCGTGCGCACGGCGCTGGAGGCCGCCGCACCGGGCATCCGCATCCTGCGGGTGGAAGCGGTGGGCAACCGCGTCTCGGATGAGCTGTTCCGCGGCGGGTTGATGGCGCTCGGCCTCAGCCTGATCGCGATGCTCATCTATATCTGGGTGCGCTTCGAATGGCAGTTCGGCGTGGCGGCGATCACCACCCTGCTGCTCGACACCACCAAGACCGTGGGCTTCATGGTGCTGTTCCAGATCGAGTTCAACCTGACGACCATCGCGGCGATCCTCACCGTCATCGGCTTCTCCGCCAATGACAAGGTCGTGGTGTTCGACCGGATGCGCGAGAACCTGCGCAAGTACAAGACAATGCCCCTGCAGGAGCTGGTGGACCTCTCGATCAACGAGACGCTGAACCGCAGCCTCGGCACCTCCGTCACGCTGCTGCTCTCAGCGCTGCCGCTCGCGCTGTTCGGCGGTGACACGCTGGCGGGCTTCGCCTGGGTGATGGTGTTCGGTATCTTCATCTCGGCCTCCTCCTCGGTGTTCATCGCCGCACCGATCGTGCTGTACAGCGGCCGCAATTCGCTCCGCCGGGGCGAGTTGGAGCCGGTGGCGCCAAAGGGGCAGACCGCCATCCGCTGAAGAGGGCGGCGGGGATATTGCGCTGGCGCAGTCCCCGCCCGTTCGGCGACCACGCGCCACTTGGATTTATTTCTGGAATCGGCTAGTCTCACATTTAGCGAAGAGCGGCCGATATTTTGACTGTTTTTGAGACAAACCAGGCCGGCGGAGGGCAGACTCCCGCGCCCAAGCCACGCGCCCCCGGCCCGGTGCTGGTCCTCGCCTGTGATGCCGCCCTGATCCATGCCGCCCGAAGCGCCGTCGCCGAACTCGGCGCGCCGCCGCCCGTGGTTCTCCGCACCGAGCGGGAAGTCCTTCGCGCCGTCGTCACCAGCCTCAGCGGCTTTGCCCATCTCATCCTCGAGGATGGCGACTTGCCGATTGACCAGTCGCTGGTGGATGCCATGGCCGAGGCCTCGCCCGCCGCCGTCATTTCCCTGCTGAGCCCCGAGGCGGCGCTTTCGGAGGAGGGCGCCTTCCTGCGCGGGCTGCTCGGCGGCACGCGCCATGTGGCGCATGACGCAAGCCGCGCCAGCCGCAATTCCAACCGGCTGCAGGCGGGCCTGCAGGGCAACAGCCTGCTGCTACGCTACCAACCCATCATTCATGTCCGCACCCGCCGCCTCGTCCTCGTCGAGGCCCTGGCGCGCTGGCGGAGCGAGCCGGTGGCCCTCACCCCCGTGAACTTCATCCCGGCGATAGAGCAGATGGGCCTCTCCCGCCCGCTTGCCGCCGCGGTCACGCGCATCGCCGCCTGGGACATGTCTCGCCTGCCGGCGAGGCTCGGCGTTCCCGTCTCGGTGAACCTGCCGGCGCCCGAGCTCGACAAGCGCGACGTGGTGGCCTGGCTCGGCCAGCAGCTGCGCCGCTCGCGCTTCCCGCGCCGCCGCCTGATGATCGAGCTGACCGAGACGGCGCCGGTGCGGGACCTCTCGCGCATGGCGCGCACGCTGCGCCGGCTGAAGGCCGCGGGGCACGGCGTGCTGATGGATGACTATCTGCTGGATGATCCGCGCCAGCGCCTCCTGCGGTTGGATTTCGCCGGCATCAAGCTCGACCGCTCCCTGGTGCAATCCCTGCCCAAATCGGCCCGGGCGCGGAACCAGGTGCATCGCATGGCGCAGCGCGGCCTCGTGATGACGGCCGAGGGTGTCTCCTCCCCGGCACTTCTCCGCACGCTGCGCTTCCTGGGCGTCGCGCGCGCGCAGGGCTTCCTGATGGGCCGCCCGCTGCCGGTGGCAGCCCTGCCGGCCTGGAACCAGCGCTGGCGCAGCGCCGAGGGACTGGCCAGGCCCCAGGCGCTAAGGCGCTAAGCCCCGAAGCGTCAGGCCCCGAAGGCTTCGACGTAGAGCTCCATGATCTCGGCCGCATCGGGCACGCGGGGATTATTGCCCGGGCTGCCGGAGGCCAGCGCCTGCTCGGCCATCACCGGCAGCAGCGCGTTCCACCTGGCCTGCGGGATGCCGTAGGCGGCGGGGCTCGGCACCTCCAGCTCATGGTTGAGGGCGCGGAGTTCCTCCATCAGCTTCGCCCCCGCCACCTGGTCGGCATCCGAAGGTGCCGCGCAGCCGATGCAGCGCGCGGCCTCCGCGTAGCGCGGCAGGGCGTGGTTGAGGCCGAAGCCCGTCACCGCCGGCAGCAGCATGGCGTTGGAGAGCCCGTGCGGTACATGGAAATGCGCGCCGATGGGGCGCGACATGCCATGGATCAGCGCCACGCTGGCATTGCTGAAGGCGAGGCCCGCCAGCGTGGCACCCAGCATCATGGCCTCCCGCGCCGGGTCATCGGCGGGGTCCTTGTACACACGCCGCAGATGCGGGCCGATCAAGCGCATCGCGCGCTCGGCATACATGTCGGAGACGCTGTTGGCGCGCTTGCTGACATAGGCCTCCAGTGCGTGGGTCAGGCTGTCTATGCCCGTGTCGGCCTTGGTGCGGGCGGGGACGGTGCGGGTGAGCTCATGGTCCACGATGGCGGCGAGCGGCAGCGCGCCGAGCCCCGCGATCAGCATCTTTTCGTCCCGCGCGGCATCCGTGATGACGGTGAAGCGTGTGGCCTCGCTGCCCGTGCCGGCGGTGGTGGGGATGCAGATGACGGGCAGTGCTGCGTGATCGGCGGCCACGGGCACCTTGAAGGCGCTCATCGGCGTGCCGGCGGGGGCGGCGGCGAGGATCGCCATGGCCTTGGCCGTGTCCATGGGGCTGCCGCCGCCGAAGCCGATCAGCACGTCGAAATCACCGGCCTGGAGTACGGCGACGCCAGCCGCGATGACCGTGTCGGTCGGGTCGGGCACGGTCTCGTGGAAGACGGCGGGCGAGAAGCCGGCCGCGCGCAGCGGTGCCAGGCATTTCTCGATGGTGCCGGAGCTGTGCATCCAGGGGTCGGTCACCACCAGCGGCTTGGAAAAGCCGAATTGGGTGAGCAGGGCGCCGAGGCGCGCGAGGCTGCCTCCGCCGATGATCATGTGCCGGGGCGCGACGATGCTTTGGGTCATGCGCGGGAGTTAAGCGCCGCGAAGCAGGCACGCATAGAGGCCTCCGGCGGCTGGGGCCGCCCCGTCTTAAGGGTGGCGCCCCAGACCCCGGCTATGGGGCGGCGCTGCCTTCGGCGTAGAGCGCCATGCGGCGCGCGGCCTTCTCCGTCAGGCCGCCCGAGAAGTCCAGGCCGGTCGGTGGCAATTGCCCGTCCAGGTGGCAGGCGACGCCATCCACCAGGGGCGGGTCTTCCACCTTGCAGCGGTCCACGGCGAAGGGGCAGCGGGTGTGAAAGCGGCAGCCGGAGGGCGGATTCAACGGGCTCGGCAAATCGCCGCCCAAGGGCTGCACGCGGCCGCGCCGCGCGGGATCAGGGTGGGGAATCGCGGCCAGCAAAGCGCGGGTATAGGGATGGCGCGGATTGGAGAAGAGCTCGCGCTTCTCGGCGATCTCCACGATGCGACCGAGATACATGACGGCAATGCGGTCCGCCACATGCTTCACCACCGCCAGGTCATGCGCGATGAAGAGGTAGGAGAGGCCCAACCGCTGCTGCAGATCGCGCAGCAGATTCACGACCTGCGCCTGGATGGAGACATCCAGCGCGCTCACCGGCTCGTCGCAGACCACCAAATCCGGCTCGGTCGAGAGCGCGCGGGCGATGCCGATGCGCTGGCGCTGGCCGCCAGAGAATTCATGCGCGAAACGCGCCGCCTGATACGGCGCCAGGCCCACCAGTTGCAGCAACTCATCCACGCGGGCGCGGCGTGAGGCGGCGTCGCCGATGCCATGCACCTCCAGCGGTTCCATGATGGTCTGGCCGACCGTCAGGCGCGGGTTGAGCGAGGCGTAGGGGTCCTGGAAGACGATCTGCGCGCGGCGGCGGAAGGCCTTGAGCGTCGGGCCTTCCAGCTTCGTGATGTCCGTCCCCTCAAAGCGCACGCTGCCAGTGCTGGGCTCGATCAGCCGCAACACGAGGCGCGCCGTCGTGGATTTCCCGCAGCCGCTTTCGCCCACCAGGGCCAGTGTCTCGCCACGGCGCAGCGTGAAGGAGACGCCATCCACGGCGCGCACCTTCCCGACTTCCTTGGCCAGGATCAGGCCGCTGCGGACGGGGTAGTGCTTGGCGAGGTTTTCGACTTCCAGCAGCGCGCCGCCATCGCCGGACCGGTTCACGCCACTCATGCCAGAGCTTCCTCGACCGGGGCGCGGATGCAGGCGGCCTCATGGCCAGGGCTGATGGCCCGCAGGCCCGGGATGTCGGCGCGGCAGGCTTCCACGGCAAACGGGCAGCGCGGCGCGAAGCGGCAGCCGGGTGGCAGCGCGAAGGGCGGCGGGACAGAGCCGGTGATGGCGAGCAACCGCTCGCGATCCTCATCCAGGCGCGGGATGGAACCCAGCAGGCCCAGCGTATAGGGGTGCTGCGGGTCCTCGAAGAGGTCCCGCGCGGTGGTGCGCTCGACGACGCGGCCGGCATACATCACCGCCACGTCATCGGCCATTTCCGCGATCACGCCGAGGTCATGGGTGATGAGGATGATGGCCATGCCCGTCTCGGCCTGGAGGTCGCGCAGCAGGTCCAGGATCTGCGCCTGCACCGTCACATCCAGCGCCGTCGTCGGCTCGTCCGCGATCAGCAGCTTGGGCGAACAGGCCAAGGCCATCGCGATCATCACGCGCTGGCGCATGCCGCCCGAGAGCTGGTGCGGGTATTCGTCGAAGCGCCGCTCCGGCGAGGGGATGCGGACGCGGGCCAGGGCCGCGATGCCGCGCTCGCGCAGCTCGGCCTTGCTGGCGCGCGGCTCATGGGCGCGGATGCCCTCGGTGATCTGGAAGCCGACCGTATGCACCGGGTTCAGCGAGGTCATCGGCTCCTGGAAGATCATGCCGATCTCACGCCCGCGCACGCCGCGCATTTCGGCATTGGACAGGCCGGCGAGGTCCCTGCCCTCCAGCAGCACGCGGCCCGCCGCCACGCGGCCCGGATGCGCCACAAGCCGCATGATGGAGAGCGAAAGCACGGATTTGCCGCAGCCGCTTTCGCCGACGATGCCGAGCGTCTTGCCGCGGATGACGTCGAGCGAGACGCCATCCACCGCCGCCACGTCGCCGCCGGAGGTGCGGAAGACGGTGCGGAGGTCCTGGATGGAGAGGAGCGGCGTCACAGCCACTTGAACGTCGGCACCGCGATCTTGTCCACGGGACGATGCGCCCAATCCTGCTGCGGCGCCCGCGCCACGATGCGCTTCTGCGCCTCGCTGAGGTTCAGCGCGGCCTGCTTGAAATCCATGGTCAGCACCTGGCCATCGCCCACCACCTTGATGCCGTCCACGTAGACATCGCGCACCGCGCGATCCCCCGCCGCATAGATCAGCGCGCGCACGGGGTCGTGGTTGGGCTGCATGCGCGGATGCGTCGCATCCACCAGCACGAAATCCGCCCGGCATCCGACCGCGAGACGGCCGATATCATTGCGGCCCAGCGCCCGCGCGCCGCCGATGGTGGCGGCGTCGAAGACATCCGTCGTGGACATGGTGCGGGGGTCATTGGCCTGGGTGCGGGCGAGGTAGGCGACCAGGCGCATCTCATCCAGCAGGTTGTGCGGATAGGTGTCCGTCCCCACGCCCAGATTCACGCCGCGCCGCTTGTAGCGCCCGAAATCCTTGAGCGTGATGCCGCGCCGGGCAAAGACCGTCGGGCAATGGGCGACGGTGGTGCCGGTATCGGCCAGGATGTCGAGGTCGCGCTTGGTGTGCCAGGGCGTGCTCGGATGGTCATCCAGGAAGATGCCATGGCCGATCACCGCGCGCTCATCGAGCAGCCCCATCTCGTGCAGCCACTGGATCGGCGTGAAGCCGTGGCGGCGGGTGATCTCGTGGAACTCGACCACGGATTGCGCCGCGTGGATCTGCCAGGAGAGGCCGCGCGCCTTGGCCTCGGCGCGGCTGTCACGCAGCAGCTCGGGCGCGCAGGTGTCAATCTGCGCCGGGCAGGCCATGCCGAAGAGGCGCCCGGATGGGTGCTGTTCCGCGCGTTGGATAAGGGCGAAGGCCTCCTCCATCGCCTTCACGCCAGCCGCCTCGTCCCACTCATATTCGACGACATGGCCGTTCTTGGTGAACCACCTGGCCGATTTGAACATGGGCGCGATGCAGACACGCATGCCCGCCTCGGCCAGCAGATCCAGCCAGCCGGGATGGGCCATGGAAAGATCGGCCAGCGTGGTGACGCCGGAGAGCAGCAGCTCCGAGAGCGCCACGCGCACGCAATCCGGCACGGCTTCCGCGTCCGAGCGGAAGATCGGCATGAACTCGTAGAGCGAGGAATTGTAGAGGCCGGGCGAGCCGATCTCATCAATCAGCCCCTTGTTCATCGGCTCGCTGGTCGGGTGCGAGTGGATGTTCACAAGGCCCGGCATGACCATCATGCCGGAGCCCGAGATCACCTCATCTGCGACCCCTTCATAGCCGCGGCCCACGAAGCGCAGCACACCATCCTCGAAGGCGACATCGCCGCCGGGGAGGTAGGCGTGCCGCTTCTCGCCCTCATCCCAGGCGACGACGAGATCGGCGTTCTTGATGAGCGTGATTGTCATGGTTCAGCGCACCCTCAGATCCAGGCCCTTGTAGATGCCGATGCCGTAGAGGCCATGCGCCCGGGCACCCGTCACGCGCTGGTTGGCGAAGACCACCATCTGGCTGCGCGCCAGCGTCAGCCAGGGCGCTTCCTGCGCCAGCTGCCGCTGGATGTTGGCGGCGAGCGTCGCGCGCTCCGCCGGGTCAATCGCGCGGCGCGCACCTTCCAGCCAGGCATCGGTCTGCGGGTTCGCCCAGTTCATGCGGTTGGGCGTGGGGCGGTTGCGGCTGTGCCAGTAGAGGCTGAGCGCATCCGTGGCCGACACGTAGGGATAGCTCAGGAAGAAGGCGTCGAATTCCTGGGTGGCGAGCCGCCCCCACGCGACCGTCGCGTCAAACAGCTGCACGCGCATCTCGATGCCAACCTGCCGCAGCGCCTGCTGGATGATCTCGCCCGAGCGCTGGTTGACGAGCGTGTTGATGCCATAGAGCAGGAAGGTGGCGCGCTGGCCGTCCTTCACGCGGACCCCATCGGGGCCCATGCGCCAGCCGGCCTCATCCAGCGTGCGGCGGGCGGCGGCCTGGTCGAAGGCGGGGACCATCGCGTCGGACTGCGCGTCATAATCCACGGCGCGCGGGTTGATGATGTTGCGCGCGACCTCGGCATGGCCGGACCAGACGGCGCGAACCAGGCCTTCGCGGTTCACCGCCTGGTGCACGGCGCGGCGGATCGCCACGTCATTCACCACGGGCTTGTCCACCTTGAAGCCCATGAAGAAGTCCCAGAAGTAGTTGGGCTGCTGGGAGGTGGTCACCGTCGGCACGCGGCGGATCGCATCCCAGAAGGCCTCGGGGATGTAGTTCGTCACATCCGCCTGGCCGGCCTGCAGGGCGGCGACGCGCGCCGCCGCCTCGGGGATCACGCGCCAGACGATGCGCTCGACATGGGCCGGGCCGCGATTCTCCATGCTGGGCGGGCCCCAGCGATAAGTCGGGTGGCGCGTCAGCACCATCTCGTTGCGCGGCGTCCAGTTGCCCCAGCAATAGGGGCCGGTGCCGTTGAAGCCCTGCACGCCGAAATTGTCGCCCAGGCGCTCGACCGTAGCGGGATCAATCGCCGAGCCGAAGAACAGCGTGAGCTGCGAGAGCAATTCGCCGAAGGGCTCGTTCAGCTCATAGACCAGCGTGTGCGGGCCGGTGGCGCGGATTTCCTTCACATTGCCGGCGCGCCAGGCGACGGGCGAGGTGACACGCGGCGTGGTGCGCCCGATCCAGCGGTTCAGGCTGAAGGCCATGTCGGCCGCGGTGAAGGGCTTGCCGTCACAGAAGGTGACGTCGGTCCGCAGGTGGAAGGTGTAGGTCAGGCCATCGGGCGAGACCTCCCACCGGGCGGCGAGGCCGGGCTGGATTGTGCGCATGTCGAAATCCATGCTGACCAGCGTGTCGCTCATCATGGTCAGCACCTCGCCGGCCGCCAGCGCGGTGGAGCGGTGCGGATCGTATCGGTCGCTGTCGATCTCGCGCATGATGGTGATCTGGTTGCGCGGCTGGGTCTGCGCCTCAGCCGTGACCGCGAGGCCGAGGACGGCGAGGCCGCCCAGCGCGGCGCGTTTCCAAGTGCGAAGCATGCGTGGATTCTCCATCTAGATGCGAAGCCGGGGGTCGAGCGCGTCGCGCAGCGCGTCCCCGAGCAGGTTGAAAGCCAGAACAATCACGAAGATGCCGAGCGAGGGTATCACGCTGATATGCGGCGCGATGAACAGGAAGTTGCGCCCCTGCGCCGCCATCGCCCCCAGCTCCGCCATGGGCGGCTGAGCACCGAGGCCGAGGAAACTGAGCGCCGAACCCAGCAGGATCACCTGCCCCAGGCGCAGCGTGGAGAACACGAAGATCGCGGAGAGGCAATTGGGGGCCAGATGCCGCAGGATCAGCCGCGCATCGCTCATGCCGATCGCGCGCGCCGCCTCGATATAGTCGAGCCCCATGACCACGAGCGCCGATCCGCGCACGATGCGCGCCATCAGCGGCACCGTCGCGATGGCGAGCGCGATGATGACGGAGGTCAGGCCCGGGCCGAAGATGGCAGCCAGCGCCAGGCCGAAGAGGATGGCCGGGAAGCTCAGCAGGATGTCCATCAGGCGCATGAGCAGCCCGTCCACCCGCTTGTAGAAGGCGGCGAGGAAGCCGATCAGCGCGCCGAGCAAGCCGCCCGCGATGAGCGAGGCAAGGCCCATGCCGAGCGTGACCCGCAGCCCGTAGAGCATGCGCGCCAGGATGTCCCGCCCCTGCCCGTCCGTGCCGAACCAGTATTCGGCCGAGGGCGGCTGCATGATCGCCATCAGGTCCGTCTCGAAGGGATCGCGCGGCGCGAGCCAGGGCGCCAGCAGCGCGGCCGCGATGATGAGCAGCACGAAGACGAGGCTGATGGCGCCACCCGTGTCGCGCAGCAGCATGCGGACGGGCGATGGGCGTCTCGGCGCTTCGGGCGCTGCGGTCACGGTCGTGGCGCTCATGACTGCCGCACCCGCGGGTCGAGCACGGCGTAGAGCAGGTCCACCGTCAGGTTGATCAGGATGAAGCCGGCGCTGAGCACGATGATGGTGCCCTGCGCCATGGGGAAATCCGCCGAGAGGATGGCGCCCACCGCAAGCCGGCCGACGCCGGGCCAGGAGAAGATGGTCTCGGTCACCACGGCGCCGCCCAGCAGGAAGCCGATCTGCAAGCCGATCAGCGTGACCACGGGAATCAGCGCGTTGCGCAGCGCGTGGCGAAGCACCACCAGGTGCTCGGCCAGGCCCTTGGCGCGGGCGGTGCGGACATGGTCGGCCGAGAGCGTGTCCACCACGGCGGTGCGCGTCATCCGCGCCACGGGGCCGACCAGCACGCCGCCCAGCGTCACGGCGGGCAGGATGATGGCGCGCAGGCCGTCCATGGTCCAAAGCGGCCCGCCGCGCCCGGTGAAGGGCAGGAGCTGCCACTGGAAGCCCACGAACCAGATGAGCACGAGGCCGAGAAAGAAGACCGGCACCGAGACACCGGCCACGCTGATCGCCATGATGAACTTGTCGAGCAGCGAACCGCGCCAATAGGCGGCGATGGTGCCCAGGAAAATGCCCGTGGGAATGGACCAGAGCAGCGAGGCGAACATCAGCTCCATCGTCGGGCCGATCGTCGCCCCCAGCTCCTGCGTCACCGGGACGTTGTTGATGATGGAAACGCCGAGGTCGCCCTCTGCCAGGCGGCCGAGGTAGATGCCGAACTGCACCCAGATGGGCTCATCCAGCCCGAGCTCGGTGCGGATGGCGGCGACGATCTCGGCCGTCGCCTGCGGGCCGGCGCGGACGGTCGCGGGGTCGGTCGGCACCACCTGCATGAGCAGGAAGCCGATCAGCAGCACGCCGAAGAGGACGGGGATGGCAAGGCCGATGCGCTGGAGGGCGTGGCGCAGCATCAGGCGCATTCCCCCTGCCTGAACTCACCGTGCCGGTCATGGATGGCGATGCCGCCGCGCAGCGTCGCGTCGCAGGCCACGCCGAGATATTCCTCGGGTGCGAGTGCCGTGATGTCGCGCGAGAGGATGGCGATGTCGGCATCCATGCCCGGCTCCAGCGTGCCGCGCTGGCCCTCCGCGAAGCTGCTGTAGGCGCCGCACCAGGTGTAGCAATGCAGCGCCTCCTGGATCGAAAGCCGCTCCTCCGCCCCCAGCACCGTGCCGCGATTGGTCTGCCGCGTGACCATGGTCAGCAGGTTCGGGAAAGGGTCCACCGTCGAGACCGGGCTGTCGGAGGAGGCCGAGGGGTGGTGCCCCTCCATCAGCCAGGTCTTCATGGGGTAGGCGGCCTCGGCGCGGGCACGGCCGAGGTTGCGCAGATAGAGATCGCCGAACTCATACATGAAGACCGGCTGCGGCACGGGCAGGATGCCGCGCGCCTTCATGCGGCGGCGCTGGTCGCGCGTCACGAAGCCGCAATGCTCGATGCGGTGGCGCCGTTCGGGCGTGGCATCGGCGGCTTCCATGCCGGTGAGCACCTGCTCGATCGCGGCATCGCCAATGGCGTGGATGTCGAGCTGCCAGCCCTGGTCATGGAATTTTTGCAGCAGCGCGTGGATGGTCTCGGTGGGGAAGGTGAAGACACCCGTGCCGCCCCCGGCCTCGCTGAGATAGGGGTCGAAAAACGCCGCCGTGAGCCCGCCGGCGCTGCCATCGGCGAAGACCTTCACGGCCCCCCAGCGCAGCGGGGCGTCCAGGCCATCGCCGGGCGTCCAGGGCCGCAGCCCGGCCTCCCAGGCGGCATCGGCGATGCCCTCGGGATTGCCGGCCAGCACCTGCCACATGCGTTGCAGGCAGCGCCCCTCGCGCACCGCGCGCTCATAGGCGGCGATCTCGGCCAGGCCCGCATTCATGCCCACATTCATGTCGGTGGCGGAGGCGAAGCCGAGCGAGGCGAGACGCCTTCCCGCGGCCTCGATCGCGTTCACCATCCGCGCCTCGTTCGGCGCAGGCATCGCGGCCTTGATGAGGCTCAGCGCGCGCTCCTGGATCAATCCGGTCAGCGCGCCGCCCCGGCGCTCGATCACGCCGCCCTCGGGGTCCGGCGTGTTGTGGCCGATGCCCGCGGCGCGCAGGGCCGCGCTGTTCGCCACCCCCATATGGCCGCAGGTGCGCATGATGAGCAGCGGGTGGTCGGGCACCGCCGCATCCAGCTCGGTGACGGTCGGGTGGCGGCCGATGTCGAGCGCGCCGTGATCATAGCCCCAGCCCATCACCCACTGGCCTTTGGGCGTGGCCCGCGCGGCCTCGCGAAGGCGGCGGCGCGCCTCTTCCAGAGTGCGGACTTCCTCGGCGCGGAGGTTGACCATGGAGAGCCCGAGGCCGAAGGGCAGCAGGTGCATATGCGCTTCATGAAAGGCAGGAATGGCGAGCCGCCCATCCAGTGCCACGCGCCGCGTTGCGGGCCCGGCCAGCGCCTCGATCTCGTCGCGCGCGCCCACCGCCATCACCTTCCCGGCCGCGATCGCCAGCGCCTCGGCCATGCCGCCGTCCAGGCCCCGGAAAATGCTGCCGCCCGTGAAGATGATATCCGCGTTCAAGCCGGCCCTCGCTCGTGGTGACGCTTTTATGCTCACGCGCCCCTCGCGGCACGTCAACCACGCGTGTGGCCCTTTCGCGGGGGGCTCGGGCCGTGCCACGCTCCTTGCACAGCAAGGAGGACCCCACATGCCGAAGCCTTGGGCAACGCCATGAGCGATCGCATCTTCGCAGCCGGATTCCAGGCCCGGCCCTATTGGTGGGAAGCGGCCGAACCGCCGACGCGCGACAACAGCCTGCCGGAGCGCTCGCGCGTCGCCATCGTGGGCGGCGGGTATACCGGGCTTTCGGCGGCACTCACGCTGCGGCGCCTCGGCCATGAGGTAACGGTGTTGGATGCCGAGCGCATCGGCTGGGGCGCCTCCTCGCGCAATGGCGGCATGGTCTCGGGCGGGCTGAAGGTGGCGCGCGGGCCGCTCACCCAGAATTTCGGCGAGGAGCGCGCGGCCGAAATCGCGCGCGCCTGCGGCGCCAGCTTCCCCTTCATCGAGGAGCTCATCGCGCGCGAGCAGCTCGATTGCGACTATGTGCGCAGCGGCCGCTTCGTCGGCGCCTATACGCCCAAGCACCTGGCGACACTGGCCGGCAACCGCGCCCGCATCGAGGAAATCAGCGGCGACGAGGCGCGCATGATCCCGAAAGACGGCGTGCGCGATTTCGTGGCGACCGACCATTACTATGGCGGCATGTTCGCCGCCGGCACGGGCAGCCTGCATCCCGGCAAATACGCGCGCAGCCTGGCCGCTGCCGCCGAGCGCGCCGGCGCCCATCTGGTGGACCAGGTGCGCGTGACCGAGACGGTGAAGGAGGCGGGCGGCTTCCGCCTCGTCACCACGCGGGGCGAAATGCGGGCGGACGCCGTGCTGATGGCGACGAACGGCTATAGCCGCGGCGGGCCGATGCCCTGGCTCACCAAGCGGCTGATGCCCATCGGCAGCTACATCATCGCAACCGAGGAACTGGGCGAGGAGCGGATCAACCGGATCTTCCCCAGGCGCCACATGATTAGCGACACCAAGCGCGTGCTGAACTACTACCGCCCATTGCCGGACGGGAAGCGCATCCTGTGGGGCGGCCGCGCCAGCTTCGGCCCGAGCACGCCGGAAGAGGCCGCACCCACGCTGCATGCCATGATGGTGGAGGTGCTGCCCGAACTGCGCGATATCCGCATCACGCATGCCTGGACGGGCAACGTCGCCTTCACCTTCGACTACCTGCCGCATCTGGGCGTGGAGGATGGCGTGCATTACGCCGCCGGCTGCCAGGGCAGCGGTGTGGCGATGGCGAGCTGGATGGGCCACAACGCGGCGCTGAAGATCGCCGGTGCGGCCAATGAGGGCTTCGCGCTCGACAGCCTGCATTTCCCGACGCGCGCCTTTTATGACGGCAACCCCGACTGGTTCCTGCCGCTCGTCGGCGGCTGGTATCGCCTGCGGGACCGGGTGGATCGCGTGCTGGCATGAGCGAGCCGGTCTGACGCAACGACCGCATCGGTCCGACGCGCCGAAACGGGCAGGCAACCTCGGCCTGCCCGTCCCGTTATCCGCCCGCAACGAGGATTCACAAGATGCTTCTGGCAGTGGGCGCGACGGTGGCCGTGATTGATGGGGAAAAGCTTCGGCTGTTTCGCAACACGGGCCAGCCCGGGGAACCGAAGCTCGTGGCCCTGGAAGAGCCGGATCTCCGCGGGGAGAACAAATCCTCCGGTGCGCGCCATGCGAGCAGCGCGGCAAATCCCGACGAAAGCCGGCTCGAGGAGGACAGCTTCGTGGCGGCGGTGGCGGCTTGGTTGAACACCCAGGCGCTTGGCAAGGGCTTCGAGAGCCTCGCGGTGGTGGCCGCGCCGAAATCCCTGGGGGAATTGCGGAAGCATTATCACAAGGCATTGACGGCCAAACTGGCCGTGGAAGTGGCGAAGGACCTGACGGGCCACTCCATCGCGGATATCGAGGCGGCCTTGGCCAAGGCTTGATTCCGAAGGTTGCGGCTGCGGCTGCATCCCTGGCTGGGGGCGGCGTCGCAGGCGCCCGCAACCTCGCGGCAGGGGTCGGGGCAGGCAGGATTATCGGATCAGAACCCTTGCAAGCGCCCGCCAAATCCCGCACCAGAACGGGGTCGAAGAGCGGGCCCGGGGGTGCGGAGATGTTCCGCGCCCGAACGGTCCTGCAGGGGGGTGTTCCTGATGCAACGTCGCGCGCTTCTGGCTGGCTCGGCCTTGCTGCCCGTCGTGGCGCGGGCCCAAGGGATAACGGGGAGCTTCACACCCCAGAACCCCGAATGCATCGCACCCGCCGCACCTGGCGGCGGCTTCGACCTGACCTGCCGCCTGACCACACGCATGCTGAACGAGACCGGCATCGTGACCCAGCCGATCCGCACGCAGAACATGCCCGGCGGCATCGGCGCGGTCGCCATCAACCACATCAACGCGCAGCGCCGGGCGGATGCGAACGTGATCGTCGCCATCTCGACCGGCTCCTGGGTGAACATGGCGCAGGGGCGCTTCGGCCGCTTCGCCGAGAATGACGTGCGCTGGATCGGCGCGATCGGCGCCGATTACGGCGTGATCGCCGTGCGCCGCGACAGCCGCTTCAACACGCTGGCCGAGCTGATGGCGGCGATCCGCGCCGACCCGGCCAGCGTGCCCGTGGGCGCCGGCGGCGCCGTGGGCAGCCAGGACTGGCACAAGGCGGCGCTCGTTGCGCGCGCGGCGGGCGCCGATCCGCGCCGCATGCGCTATGTGCCGTTCGAGGGCGGCGGGCAATCCATGGCGGCGCTGCTGGGCGGCCATATCCAGGTCTTCCCCGGCGATGCCTCCGAGGTGCGCGGCCAGTTCGAGGCGGGGGAAATCCGCCTCCTCGCCGTGCTCGCCGCACAGCGCCTGCCGGGCGCGCTGGCGAATGTGCCGACCGCTCGCGAGCAGGGGGTGGAGGTGGATTGGCCCATCGTGCGCGGCTTCTACGGCCCGCCGCAAATGCCCGACGCCGCCTATAACTTCTGGGTGGAGGCGATCCGCCGCCTGCAGGCCCATCCCGCCTGGCCCGAGGCGCGGGCGGCGCAGGGCTTGTTCGAGTTCAACCTGGTCGGCGCCGAGTATGCCGAACTCGCCAAGCGCCGCACCGCCGAGTTCCGGCAACTCGCGCGTGAGGTCGGGCTGGTGACGCAGAGCCAATGACCGCCGGCAGGCGCGAAGCGCCGCGAGGTGCCGCATCCGCCGGCAGGCGCAAAGCGCCGCGAGGCGCACCACAATGACCGCCGGGCGCGCGCTCGGGGCTTTCCTTCTTGCCCTGGCGGCGCTGGCGATCTGGTCCGCGCAGTCGCTCGACGTGCCCTTCGCGGCCGATCCGCTGGGCCCGCGGGCCTTTCCCACGACGGTCGCACTGCTGATGGGGCTCTGCGGCGCGCTGCTGCTCATCCCGCGCGGGCCCGCCTTTGAGCGACCCGAGCGGCTTTCCGCCCCGCCGCTGCTCGTGCTGGTCATGGCCGGCTATGCGCTGCTGCTGGTGCCCTTGGGCTTTTTGGTGGCGACGGCGCTGCTGGCCATGGGCGTGGCGCTGCTCTTCGGGGCGCGGCCGCTCGCGGCGCTGGCCACCGGGCTCATCACCAGTGCGGCACTCTGGCTTCTGTTCGACCGCGTGCTGGACCTGCCCCTGCCGAAAGGATTCCTCGGCGCATGATGGAGACCTTCGCGGCGCTGGGCGGCGGCTTCGCCGTGGCGCTGCAACCCACCAACATCTTCCTCGCGCTGATCGGCTGCATCATCGGCACGGCGATCGGCGTGCTGCCGGGCATCGGGCCGCTCAATGCCATCGCGCTGCTGCTGCCCTTCTGCCTGGCGTTGAAGCTGCCGCCGGAGTCGGCGCTGATCCTCCTGGCGGCGGTCTATTACGGCTCGGGCTATGGGGGGCGGATCACGGCGATCCTGCTGAACATGCCGGGCGAGCCCTCGGCCGTGCTGACCACGCTCGATGGGCACCCGCTGGCCAAGCAGGGGCGCGGCGGGGCAGCGCTGGCCATTTCGGGCATTGGCAGCTTCGTGGGCGCGACGATCTCGGTCGTGCTGATGACCTTTCTCTCGGTGCCGCTGGCGCGTGTGGCGGTCGCCTTTTCGCCAGCCGACTATGTGGCGCTGATCGCCTTCGCGCTCTCGCTGCTGGGCGCGGTCGGCGGAGGTTCGGCACCCAAGGCCTGGGCAGCGGGGTGCCTCGGGATCCTCCTCGCCATGATCGGCATTGATTCCGGCACGGGGGTGGAGCGTTTCACCGCGGGCTCCATGGAATTGCTGGGCGGGCTCGATTTCACCGTGCTCGCCATCGGCCTCTTTGCCATTGGCGAGATCCTGCTGCTGATCGAGACGCGCATCCGGGCCGAGGCCGCCAAGCTCGGCCACGGGCAGCGGCTGACCATGGCCGAAATCCTGTTCTGCATCCCCGCGATGTTCCGGGCCACGGGCATCGGCTTCGTCATCGGCGTGCTGCCGGGGGCCGGCGCCTCGGTCGCCAGCGCGCTCTCCTACACGGCCGAGAAGCGCCTGAACGAGACCAACGGAAAATTCGGCCAGGGCGACATGCGGGGCGTGGCCGCGCCCGAGACCGCCGACAACGCCGCGCAGATCGGCAACCTCGTGCCCATGCTTTCACTGGGCATTCCGGGCTCGGGCACCACGGCGGTGCTGCTGGGCGCGCTGCTCATGTACAACATCACGCCGGGGCCGCTGCTGTTCGAGCAGAAGCCCGAGGTGGCCTGGGGGCTGATCGCCTCCATGTATATCGGCAATTGCATGCTGCTGCTGCTGAACCTGCCGCTGGTCGGCATCTTCGCGCGGCTGCTGACGGTGCCGGCCTGGGTGCTCTATCCCGGCATTCTCGCGCTGAGCTTCGCGGGCGTCTATGCGGCCAGCAATTCGGCCTTCGACCTGCTGCTGGCCATCGGGTTCGGCATCATGGGCTGGGCCTTCCGCAAGCTCGACGTGCCGCTGGTGCCGATCATCCTCGGCTTCGTGCTGGGCCGCATGCTGGAGGACAACCTCCGCCGCGCCATGTCGCTCTCGGATGGCGATGTGATGGCGCTGTTGGGCTCGCCGGTCTCCATCGTGCTGTGGGTGATGACGCTGGGGGCGCTGCTCTGGCCGCTGCTGGCGCGGCGCAGGGGTGTTGAAGCGCGCCGCCCTGGCGTGTAGGACTGGGCGCGCTGCGGGCGTGGTGGAACTGGTAGACGCGCCGGACTCAAAATCCGGTTCTGGTGACAGAGTGTCGGTTCGATTCCGACCGCCCGCACCATTTGTCCTGGCGCGATGCCGCCCGCCAACCCATCGCGCGGATGCGTTTCCGCATCGTCGCTTGAGATCGCCCCCCTGCCCATCCGCGGTGTTTCGGCGATGGCACATGACCTCCGACGTCATTGCGACCCGAACCGGCCCGGCTAGTCTGGCCATGTGACACGCCCCCGCCCCGCGGCGCGCTTCGGCCCGCTCCTGCGCCATTGGCGCCAACTCCGGCGCCTCAGCCAGCTTGAGCTGGCGCTGGAGGCCGGCATTTCCGCGCGCCATCTCTCCTTCCTGGAGAATGGCCGCGCGGCGCCGAGCCGGGAGATGGCGCGGCTGCTGGGCGCCAGCCTCGACCTGCCGCTCGACGCGCAGAACACGTTGCACATGGCCGCCGGCTACGCGGCGCCTTTCCCACCACAAGACCTGAGCTCCGGCGCGTTCCAGCATGTGCGCCAGGCGCTGGACTTCATCCTCCGCCAGCAGGAGCCCTATCCAGGCCTCGTGCTGGATGGCGGCTGGGAGATCCGGCTGCGCAATGCCGCGGCGGGCCGGGTCTTCGCGCCGTTCCACGCCGCCTATGCGATGGAGGAGCGGCACCGCGGCAACGCCATGCACGTGGTCTTCCACCCGCGCGGCCTCAGGCCCTTCATCACGAACTGGCCGGAATTCGCGGGACACCTGCTGCAGATCCTGCTGCGCGAGGCCGCCCAGGGCGGCGCGCCGGCAGCGAGCCTGCTGACCGAGCTGCAAGCCTACCCCGACCTGCCAGCCGGCGCCGCACCACCCGCAACCGGCCCGGTGGCCACGCTCAAGCTCGTCCTTGGCGAGCTGCGGCTCAACTACTTCTCGACCTTCACCACCTTCGCCATGCCGCAGGACGCAGCGCTGCAGCAGCTCAAGATCGAATGCTTCTACCCGGCCGATGACGCCACGGCCGCCCATGCTGAGACCCCCTGACGGAGAACGCCATGCCAGACGCCCTCGAGGAACTGCGCGCCCTCAACGCGCGCTTCATCCATAACTTCGTCACCAACGACGTGGCCAGGCATGACGCCATCCTGCACCCCGCCTTCCTCTGCATCTCCAGCAGCGGCCAACGCATCAGCCGGGCCGACTACCTCGTCGGCTGGGCCACCGGCTTCGATCCCGAGGTCTATCTGCACTGGGACACGCGGGATGAGCACATCACCCTGCTCGGCGATGTCGCGCTGGTGCGCGCCACCAACAAATGGGTGATGCGCGAGGCCGGCCGAGAGACCAGCGGGATGACCGCCTATACCGACACCTATCTGCGCGAAGGCGGCAGATGGCTGTGCATCCAGGCGCAGTTGACCCCCGTGGCGCCCCCACATTTCCCGACCGATGCGAGCGTGGTGAACCTCTACCTCAAGGGCGTGAAGCGGATCTGAGGCGCGTCAGGCCGCCTCGCCCGCCGCCCAGCCGCTCGCCCAGGCCCATTGGAAGTTGTACCCGCCAAGCCAGCCGGTCACGTCCACCGCCTCGCCCACGACGAACAGGCCCGGCACGGCCTTGGCCATCATCGTCTGCTGCGAGAGGGCGCCCGTATCCACGCCGCCCAGCGTGACCTCGGCCTTGGCATAGCCCTCCGTCGTCGAGGGCGTCAGGCGCCAGGATTTCAGCACACCGGCGAGGCTGGTCAGCGCGCGGTCGGGCAGATCGGCCATGCGTGGGCCTGGAAGATGCCGCTCGGCAAGCGCTTGTGCCAGGCGGGCGGGCAGGAGTTCGCCAAGCGCCGTGCGCGGCTCGGCCTTGGGGCGGGCGCGCTTAGCCGCGAGAAGCAGCGATATCGCGTCCTGACCGGGCAGCAGGTCGAGCGTGATGGCCTCGCCCGGGTGCCAATAGGAGCTGATCTGCAGGATGGCCGGGCCCGAAAGGCCGCGATGGGTGAAGAGCATCCCCTCCGGGAATTTCGCCGCCCCGGCCCGCGCCAGGATGGGCAGCGAGACCCCGGCCAGCGGCTGCATCAGCGCCAGCTCCTCGCCGCCGAAGGCGAAGGGCACGAGGCCCGGGCGGCGCTCCACCAGGGGCAATCCGAAGCGCTTCGCCACGTCATAGGCGAAGCCCGTGGCCCCCATCTTGGGGATGGACAGCCCGCCCGTCGCCAGCACCAGCGAGGCCGCGGTGAAGGTCCCGCGATCCGTCGTCACAGTGAATTCCGCCCCGCGCGAGATGTCCGTCACGCGCGTCTCCAGCCGCAATTCCACGCCGGCCGCCTCGGCCTCGGCCAGCAGCATCGCCACCACCTGGCGCGCCGAGCCGTCGCAGAACAACTGCCCCAGCGTCTTCTCGTGCCAGGCGATGCGGTGCTTCTCGACCAGCGCCAGGAAATCCCGCGCCGTGTAGCGGGAGAGCGCCGAGCGCGCGAAGGCGGGGTTGGCGGAGAGGAAGCGCTCGGGCCGGATGTCGCGATTGGTGAAGTTGCAGCGCCCGCCGCCGGAGATGAGGATCTTCTTGCCCGGCGCCTCGGCGTGGTCGAGCAACAGGACGCGTCGGCCGCGCTGACCGGCGCGGATGGCGGCCATCAGGCCGGCGGCGCCGGCGCCGATGATGAGGACGTCATGGGTGTTCATCGAAAATCCAAGAACGAAGGGCTTTGCCCTTCAACCCACCAGGAAACTCGTTTCCTGGACCTTCGTTTATAGGCCGTAGCTCACGCGCCGCGTGTTCGACGCCCGCAAGTTCCGCAGCCGCGCCAGCGCCCAGAGCGGGAAGATGCGGCGGTAGCCGTGGTAGCGAAGGTAGAAGACGCGCGGGAAACCCGTGCCCGTGTAGTCCTCCTCCGGCCAATCGCCATCCTCCTGCTGCCGCGCCATGAGCCAGGCGGCGGCGCGCGCCACCGCCTCATGCCCCGCCTCGCCGCAGGCCATGAGTGCCAGCATGCCCCATGCCGTCTGGCTGGCGGAGGAGGGTGCGTTCACGCGGGGATCGGGCCGGGTGCCGCCGCGTGCCGGATAGCTCATGCCATCCTCACCCCAGCCGCCATCGGGGTTCTGGTTCTTCAGCAGCCAAGCCGCGGCACGGCGCATCGCGTCATGCTCGGGCGGCAGGCCGGCGGCGTTCAGCGCGGTGACGGCAGACCAGGTGCCATAGATGTAGTTCACGCCCCAGCGGCCATACCAGGCGCCATCGGCCTCCTGCTCGCGCAGCAGGTATTCGATCGCGGCCTTGGACGCCGCCTCCTCGCCCCGGCCGAGCTGCGCCAGCATCGCGAGGCAACGGCCCGAGACATCAGCGGTCGGCGGGTCGAGCAGGGCGCCGTGATCGGCGAAGGGGATGTGGTTCAAATAGTGGAAGGTGTTGTCGGCGTCGAAGGCGCCCCAGCCGCCGCCGCGCGACTGCATGCCCACCGTCCATTCCGTCGCGCGCTGGATGGCGCCGTCCAGCGCGGCGTCATCGGGCGTGGCCGCGCGGTAGCGGTCCATCGCCAGCACCACCACGGCCGTGTCGTCCACATCGGGGTAATGCGCGTTCTCATATTGGAAGGCCCAGCCGCCGGGCTCAAGGTTGGGCCGCTTCCAGGCCCAGTCCCCCCGCACGTCGCGGATTTCCTTGGACAGCAGCCATTCGAGGCCGCGGCCCACCGCCGCGCGCTCGGCCTCGCCGCCCGCTTCCATCAGCGCATGGCTGACCAGCGCCGTGTCCCAGACGGGCGAGAGGCAGGGCTGGACGTAGGTCTCCGCCATCTCTCCCCCCGGGTCGCGGTGCTCGACCAGCTTCTCGATCGCGGCCCAGGCGGTGACCATGCGCGGGTCATCCTGGGCCACGCCCAGGCAGTGATACATGAGCACCGCATTGGCCATGGCCGGGTAGATGGCGCCGAGCCCATCCTCGCCGTTCAGCCGCTCGGTCACGAAGCGCTCGCAGGCCTCCTCGGCGCGGGCGCGGTGGTTGCGGGGGAAGAGCATGCGGGCGCGGTGCAACGCGCCGTCCAGCGCCTTGAAGAGCGAGGCCCAGGGCTCGGCCTGGTGGGCGCCGCCGGGCCAGTCCTTCACCTGCTCGGGCGGGGTGCGGAACAGCTCGTCAATCGTGACGCCGCGCGGATTCTGCGCCACCGGGCGGCGGGCCATCACGACCGTCAGCGGCACCAGCACGGTGCGCGCCCAGTAGCTGATCTTGCTGACATGGAAGGGGAACCAGCGCGGCAGCAGCATGATCTCGGGCGGCATCATCGGCACGGCACGCCAGGGCACGGCGCCGAACAGCGCGAGTGCGGCGCGCGTGAAGACATTGCTGCGCTCGGCCCCGCCGGCCGCCAGGATCGCGGCGCGCGCCTGTCCCATGTGCGGCGCATCCGGCGCATCGCCGATCAGGCGCAGCGCCAGATAGGCCTTCACTGAGCAGGAGATGTCGAGCGGCCCGCCATGGAACAGCGGCCAGCCGCCACCTGTATTGGCGGCCTGTTCCCGCTGGATGCGGCGGAGGTAGCGGCCGATCCCCGCCTCCTTGTCCGGCTGAACATGGCCGAAGAAGTGGTGCAGCATGAGGTATTCGGCCGGAATCGTCGCATCCGCCTCGAGCTCGAAGACCCAATGCCCGTCGGGGCGCTGGCGTTGCAGCAGGTGGCGCGCGGCGGCGGCGACCGCCCGGTCCAGCGGGTCGTTCGCCTGAGCGTCATGCCCCGCATGCGGGTGCGCATGCGCCCCCGCCGTCAGGTTCGGCATGATGTTCAAGTGGCGATACCCCTTGCTCCCGCTCCGGAGACGAATCCATCCTGCCTTCCGATAGGGCATTTCAGGCCCATGCCGGAAGGGTGCAAGCGCGTGTGTTGCCCCGACTTCATTCGCGCGACAAGGCCTCACCCTTCCAGACCCCGCCCCGGCCCCGCCATTCGGCCCAGGCGGAGTCCAGCGTGAAGGCGAGGTAGGCCAGGGCCACCAGGGGCAGCAGGATGCCGCGCTCGGCCGCCAGGCCGTAGCGGAGCAACATCGGCGCGAAGCCCACCACCATCGCCCCCCAGGCGAGGGCGCCGAGCCACCTCGCCAGCCCCGTGCCGAACAGCGCCAGCAGCGGGGGGGCGAGGAAGACCAGCGCCATGGCCAGCACCATCCCCAGCAGCAGGGCTGGGTTGTAGCCGAGCTGCGCATAGGCGGTGCGGGCCACCATGGCGCGGATGGTGCCGAGCCCCTCATAGGCGCGGCGCGAATGGACGCGCCCCGTCAGGCCGAGCCAGATGCGGGAGCCGCCGCCCTTCATCAGCGCGGCCAGCGCGCAATCATCAATGATGCGGCCGCGAATCGGCCAGAGGCCGCCGCGCGCCTCGAAAGCGTCCCGCCGCAGCAGCACGCAGCCGCCCGCCGCCGCCGCCGTCCGCGCCGCGGGGTCATTCGACCAGCGGAAGGGGTAGAGCATCTGGAAGAAGAAGACGAAGGCCGGGATCATCCAGCGCTCGGCGGCACTCTCGCAACGCAGCCTTGCCATGAGGGAGACGAGGTCGAGCCCCCCCGCCTCGGCCCGCTGCACCAGGCGGCGCAGGCTGTCCGGCGCGTGGGTGATGTCGGCATCGGTGAAGAGCAGGAATTCATGGCCCCGGCCCGCCACCGCATGCAGCCCCTGGTGCAGCGCATGGAGCTTGCCCGACCAGCCGGGCTCGCGGCCCTGGCCGTCGAGCACCTCGGCGCCCGCGGCGCGGGCCAGCGCGCCGGTGTGGTCCGTGCTGCGGTCATTCACGACGAGGATGGAAAAACGGCCGGGGTAATTCTGCATGACAAGACTTCGCACCGTGGCTCCGATGGTTTCAGCCTCGTCGCGCGCGGGGATGATGATCTGCACGTCCGGCCAGTGGCGAGGGACCGGCAAGCGCGCGGCGTCGCGGTCATCATCGCGGGCGCGCCAGAACATGCCGCGCCCGAAGAGCAGAACGGCCCAGGCGGATGCGGCGGCCAGGGCCAGCCAGGTCACTTGCGCAGCATTCCCGCCGCCTCGAACCAGGCGATGGAGTCGCGCACCCCCTCCTGCCAGGGGCGGGCCTGGAAGCCGAGCACGCGCCGCGCCTTCTCGGCCGAGAAGAACATGTGGTGGCCGGCCATGCGCAGCCCGTCCAGCGTCAGCATGGGCTCCTTGCCGGTGAAGCGCGCCACGCTCTCCGCCACCCAGGCCAGCGGGAACAGCGGCGCGCGCGGCAGGCGGATGGGCGGGCGGTGGCCGCGTTCGGCGGCGATGAAGCGCAGCATCTCGGCGAGACTCACATCCTGGCCGCCGAGGATATGCCGCTCGCCAGGGGTCCCGTGGTCCAGCGCCGCCACCACACCCGCCGCGCAATCGGCGACATGGACGAGGTTCAGCCCGGTCTCGACATAGGCGGGCATGCGGCCCAGCGCGGCTTCGAGGATGACGCGACCGGTGGGGGTGGGGCGCACGTCATAGGGGCCGATGGGAGTGGAGGGGTTGACGATGACGGCGGGCAGGCCGGCGCGCTCCACCATCGCCTCCACCACGCGCTCAGCCTCGGTCTTGCTGCGCTTGTAGGGGCCGATCGCCTCCTCCGGCAGGGCGGCGTCGGCCTCGGTGGCCGGCGTGCCATCGGCGCGGGGCCGCAGGGTCGCGACCGAGGAGACATGGACGATGCGCGGAACACCGGCCTCCAGCGCCGCCTGCATGACGGCGGCGGTGCCGATCACATTGGTCTCGCGCATCTGGCCGGGATTGGGCACGAAGATGCGATAATCGGCCGCCGCGTGGATGACGCCGCCGACGCCCACCATGGCGTAGATCAGGCTCTTCTGGTCCGTGACCGTGCCGAGCGCATAGGAAATATCGAGCCCTTCCAACCCCTTGCGCGCCGCCTGGGGGCGGACCAGGGCGCGGACCGCATGGCCCTGAGCGAGCAGGGCGCGGGCGAGGGAGGCGCCGAGGAAGCCGGTGGCGCCGGTCAGCAGGATCGTGGTGGGCGGCATGCGGCCTTGTGGCCGAGGTGCCGCCCGCGGTCCAGATGCGGCGCGGCCCCTGAACCATTCCGCGCTCCGCGCGCAGGGACGATTCCGCGCTCCGCGCGCAGGGACGATTCCGCGCTCCGCGCGCAGGGGCTATAGGCTCAGCATGATCGCGCGCCGAATCCTGCTGCTCACGCCCCTGCTTCCCCTGCCCGCTTTGGCCCAATCCGCCGCGGCCGAGGTGGTGGAGCGCTTCCACGCCGCCCTCATCGCCATGATGCGCGATGCGCAGCGCCTGGGCGTGCGTGGCCGCTATGATCGCCTGGCCCTCGTCATGGCCCAGGCCTTCGACCTCGCGGCCATGACGCGCATCGCCGTCGGCCCGCCCTGGACGGGGTTTGCCCCGGCCGACCAGGCCGCGCTGACCGAGGCCTTCACCCGCTGGTCCATCGCCACCTATGCCGCCCGCTTCGACGGCTTCTCGGGCGAAAGCTTCACCACCACCGGCACGCAGGTGCAGCCCAATGGCGATGCGCTGGTGCGCACCAGCCTGAACCGCACCGGCGGGCAGGAGGCGGTGCTGCTCTCCTACCTGCTGCGCGGCAATCCGCCCCGCATCGTGGACATCTACCTGACCGGGACGATCAGCGAGCTCGCCTCCCGCCGCGCCGAGTTCACCGCGCTGATCCGCGAGGGGGGCGCAGAGCGCGTCATCCGCGAATTGCAGGCGCGCACCGCCCGCCTGCTGAGCGGCTGAGCCGCGCGTGAGCCCTCTCGCCGCGCGCATCACGGGCCCGCGCTTCTGGCTGCGCGACGCGCGGAGCCCGGCATGCCTGCTGGAAACGGCACCCGGCCCTGCGGATCGGGAGGGTCTCGTCCGGCTGGACATGGAAGTGCGGGATGGGCGCATCGTGGCCCTGGCCCCGCCCGGCACCGCGCCGGCGGACGCGCCCAGCCTCGATGGCGGCCAGCTCTGGCCTGGCTTCGTGGATGCGCACACGCACCTGGACAAGGGCCAGATCTGGGCCCGCGCGCCCAACCCCACCGGCGACTTCCCCGGCGCCGTCCAATCCGTGATGGAGGACCGCGAAGCCCATTGGGCCGAGGCCGAGATGGAAGCCCGCGCCGATTTCGCCCTGCGCGGCGCCTTTGCCCACGGCACCACCGCCATCCGCACGCATCTGGACAGCTATCTGCCGCTGGCGCGCATGACATGGCCGCTCTTCACGCGGCTGCGCGTGGCCTGGGCCGGGCGGATCACGCTGCAGCTCTGCTCCATCGCGCCGCTGGAGCGCTTCCAGGGCGCGGAGGGCGCGGCGCTGGCCGACATCGTGGCGCAATCCGGCGGCGTGCTCGGCATGGTGACGCGCCTCGGCGGCGATTTCGCGGCGCCGCTGCCGGGTGATTTCCAGCCGATGCTGGACCACTTCTTCGCGCTGGCCGAGGGGCGTGGCCTCGACCTCGATCTGCATGTGGATGAAAGCGGGGAGACCGGCGCGCGCGCCTTGCGGGAGATCGCGGCCACCGCGCTGCGCCGGCGCTTCAAGGGCCGCATCCAGGTCGGGCATTGCTGCGCGCTGACCCTCCAGCCCGAGGCGCATCAGCGCGAGACGCTGGCCCTGATGGCCGAGGCGGGGATGCGCGTCGTGGTGCTGCCGATGTGCAACATGTATCTGCAGGACCGCGTGCCGGGCCGCACGCCGCGCTGGCGCGGTGTCACGCTGGTGCAGGAAATGCGGGCGGCCGGCATTCCCGTCTCGCTCGCTTCCGACAACACGCGGGATGGCTTCCACGCCTATGGCGATCTCGACATGCTGGAGGTCTATCGCGAGGCGACGCGCATCCTGCATCTCGACCATCCCTTCGGCGCCTGGCCGCGCGCGGTCACGGCCGAGCCCGCCGCGGCCATGGGAATCGAAGCCGGGCGGCTTCGCGTGGGCGCGCCCGCCGACCTCGTGCTGTTTTCCGCGCGGCACATGACGGAGCTGCTCTCCCGCCCGCAATCCGACCGCGTGGTGCTGCGCGCCGGGCGCGTCAGCGATGCCACCCCGCCCGATTGGCGCGAGCTGGACGCCTGGGTCACGCCCGCGCGGGCGTGACCTCGAAGGGGTGGGCGGCGAGAAAGGCGGCCCCCGCACGCAGCACCAGCGCATCAGCGAGGCGCGGGCCGGCGAATTGCAGCCCGACCGGCAGCCCCTCCCGGCTCAAGCCGCAAGGCACGGAGATGGCCGGGCCATGCGAGAGATCGAAGGGGTAGGAGAATTCCGCCCAGACCAGCCAATCCCAGGGGTGCTGCGGCCAATGGGCGGGGAGCTGCCGCCCCACCTCGAAGGCCGCGACCGAGGCGCTGGGGGTCACCAGCAGGTCGAACCCCGCCTCTTCGAACCAGGCATTCACCTGGGCCGCATAGGCGATGCGGCGGCCCTGCGCCGCATGGGCGTCCATGAAACCGTAGTCGCGATAGGCCTCGGTGCAGGCGACGAGGCCCGGGTCCATCTGGGCCGCGTCTTCGGGCGTCTTCGCCAGGAAGGGGCGCATGCCGAAGCCCCACATGTCCCGCTCCAGCGCGAAGCCGGCGGGGCCCCAGGGCGGCGTCACCTGCTCGACAATCGCGCCCATGGCCTCCAGCCGCCGCACGGCGGTGGCGACGGCCTCGGCCACGTCGGGGTCCACCCGCGCATGGCCGAGATCGGGGCTATAGGCGATGCGCAACCCAGCCAGGCCGCCCGGCTCGATCCCGGGCGCGAAGCGGTCCGGCAGGGTGGTGTGGTCCAGCGCATGCGGGCCCGCGATGACGGAAAACATCAGCCCCGCATCCTCGACACTGCGCGTGATGGGCCCGGCATGGGAGAGCGCGCCATTGTTCGGCACGGGCACGTAGGGCACGCGGCCATAGCTCGGCTTGAAGCCCACCACGCCGCAGAAATGCGCAGGAATGCGGATGGAGCCCGCGCCATCCGTGCCGAGATGCAGCGGCCCGCAGCCCGCCCCACACAGCGCTGCGGCACCCGAGGAGGAGCCACCCGCGGTGCGGCCCTGCATCCAGGGATTGTGCGTGCTGCCCGTCAGCGGGCTGTCGCTCACCGCGGTCCAGCCCTGCTCGGTGCTGGTGGTCTTGCCGAGCAGGATGGCGCCCGCCTTGCGCATCCGCGCGGAAACCGGCGAATCCGCCGCGGCCGGCGTAGGGTCCGTCAGGCGTGAGCCGCGCCGCGTCGGCAGGCCCGCGATGGATTGCACATCCTTGATGGTGGCCGGGACGCCATGCAGCGGGCCGAGCGCATCGCCGCGCATGACGGCCTGCTCGGCGGCGCGGGCGGCGGCGCGCGCACCCGCCTCATCCAGCGCGGCGAAGGCGTTCAGCGCCGGGTTCCGGGCCGCGATCCGCGCCAGCACAGCCTCAGTGATCTCCACGGGCGAGGCTCGCTTGCCGCGCACCATCGCCGCGAGTTCGACCGCGGACGCGGTGGCGAGGTCGGTCAAAGCGTCAGCCCGCCATCCACCACGATGGTCTGCCCTGTCACCATGGCGGCACCGGCCAGCAGGAAGACCATCACCTCGGCCAGGTCCTCCGGCTCGCAGCGGCGCTTGAGCACCGCGCCGTCAATCGAGCTGGCGCGCTGCTCATTGGTCCATTCGATCATCCAGGAGGAGTTCACCGCGCCGGGGGCGACGGCGTTCACCCGCACCTCCGGCCCCAGCGCGCGCGCCAGATTCTGCGTGAGCGAGACCACGCCCGCCTTGGTCGCGCCATAGGCGAGCGAGGAGCCGACATAGCCGAGCCCCGCGATGGAGGCGACGGAGACGATGGCGCCGCCCGTCGCCCGCAGATGTGGCGCGGCCGCCTTGGCGCAGCGGAACACGCCCAGCAGATTCACCTGGACCACCGCCTCCCAGAGTTCCTCGGTGATGCGGTCCAGCTCGGCGGGCGGGATGGCGGTGCGGGTGCCGGGCGTGCCGGCATTGTTGACGAGGTAGTCGAGGCGGCCGAGGTCGCGCGCCGCCTGCTCCACCATGCGCGGGCCATCCGTGGCATCGCCCACATTGCCGGGGGCGGAGATGACCTCGAAGCCCTCGGCGGTCAGCGCCTCCACCTGCTCCATACCGCGGGCGTCATCGGCCAGATGGTTGATCGCGACCTTGCAGCCATTGGCGGCCAGCATGCGCACGGTGGCGAGACCGATGCCCGAGGCGCCGCCCGTCACCAGCGCCGTCTTGCCCTTCAAATCGTAGCGGATCATGCCTTGTTCGCCTTCACGTCGAAGCCCGCCATATAGCCGATGCCGCGCAGGCTCTGCTTCAGCGCGATCAGGCGACGATCGCGCTCCTCGAAAAGCTCGGCCGCCGGGCGGCCTTCCCAGTCGTAATAGCCGCGTCCGTCCATGACGCCGCCCATGCCCCTGGCCACCAGCGCGTCCATGCTGGCACTGCCGCCCTTGTCCTCCGGCGGCGTGTACATCTTGTTGCGGGCCGCGTGCTGCAGCATGGGCAGCCCAGTGAAATCCGCCTTGGCCATGACGCCGATGATGTTGAGGCGCAGGCCGATGCCGTGCAGCACCGCCGCATCCACCTCCTGCGCCGTCGCATAGCCTTCATCAATGAGCATCTGCACCTCGGCCTGGACTGCGGCCTGGATGCGGTTGGCGATGTAGCCCGGGATGAACTTCCGCATGACGATGGGGACCTTGCCCATCGCCTCGACCACCGCCTTCACCTCCTGCAGCACCGCCTCATCCGTCTCGGCATGGGGGACGAGGTCCACGAGGTCCACGAGATAGGGCGGCGTGTACCAATGCGCGATCAGCGCGCGCTTCAGCCGATGCGCGGGCATCAGAGGGAAGACGTCGAGATAGCTGGTGTTGCTGGCCCAGATGGCGCCGGACGGCGCGCAGGCATCGAGGCGCGCGTAGAGGTCGCGCTTGGCCTCGGGGTTCTCCACGATGGCTTCGACGATGAGTTCCGCGCCCTCGACGCATTCCTCCAGCGTCGCGTGGCGGGTGCAGGCCTGCGCGAGTTGCGCGCTGCCCCAGCCCTTGGGGGCCTCGCCCGCCTCTTCCAGCGTGGCCAAGGCCTTTTCCATCAGGGTCTGCGCGCGGGCCAGCGTGGCTTCGCTGGCGTCGGTGAGGCGGACCTGGTGGCCGCCCATGGCGAAGACCAGGGCGAGCGCATGGCCCATGGTGCCGGCGCCGATGACGGCGACGCGGAGTTGCTTGCTCATGGGGTTCCTCTCCCGGTGTCAGCGTTTCCGGAGAAGATAGCGCTGCCGCCCCTCCATCACCAAGACGCCCGCCTGGTTGTGCACGGTGGAAGCCAGGCCCAGCACGCCCGTTGTGCGGCCGGGCGTCAGTTCATCCACCGTGAGCGTGGCGTAGAGCGTATCGCCGACATAGACGGGGTGCAGGAAGCGGCTGGATTGCTCCAGGAAGCCCTTCAGGCTGTCCTCGATCATGAAGGGCAGCATCCCGGCGCCGGCCGCCGTCTGGATCAGCACCTGGTAGCCATGGGCGAGCATGTGCGGCATGCCGCGCGCGCGGCAGAATTCCACATCGTAATGGACCGGGTGGTTGTCGCCGGACGCGGCCTGGAAGGCGAGGAAGATCGCTTCCGTCATGGTGCGGCTGGGGAGGCGGAAGGCCTCGCCCAGTGTGAAATCCTCGAACCAGCGCTGCGGCGCCATCCGGTGTTCGCGCGGGTCGAAGCTCATAGGTAGCCCATGGCGGCGTCGCGCGCCTTGGCGTCCGGCGCACGTTCTGAGACGGGGCCGAAGCCGCCGCCGCCGGAGGTTTCCAGGCGCACGACGTCCCCCGCGCGCAGCGGCAGATTGTCCGTCTTGGGCGGGATGGGGCTTTCCACGCCGTCGCGCCGCAGCACCAAGGCGCCCTTGGCGGCCGGGCCACCGCCGGCCAGGCCGTAGGGCGCGTGGTCGAAGCGGTCCATGTTGCTGGTGAAGAAGCAGGCGGGGCTGTTGATGCGCCATTCGCGGATCAGGCCGAGGCCGCCGCGGAAGCGCCCCTCCCCGCCACTGCCATTGCGCAGCCCGTAGCGCACCACGGTCAGTGGCAATTGCGCCTCGATCATCTCGATCGGGATGTTGCTGTTGTTGTGCATGCCCGACGCATAGGCGTTCACGCCATCCTTCGCCGGATGCCCGCCCGAGCCGCCGATCTCGATCTCCACCAGCACCTCGCGTGTGGCGGCGACGGTCTGGAAGGTGGTGACGTAGGAATTGCCGTAATAGGCGGCGGGGATGATGTCGGGCACCGCCTGGTGCAGCGCACCCATCATGGCGTTCAGCAGGCGGTGCGTGACGGCGACACGGTGGGCCACGGGGGCGGGGTGGCGCGCATTCACCACCAGCCCCTCGGGGGCGATCACGCTGATGGGGCGGTAGCAGCCGGCACTCATGTGCAGAGAGGCATCGGCGCAGCACATGAGCGAGAACATCACCGCCGCATTGGTGCTGGCGAGCGTCGCATTGGTCGGCCCCGCCACCTGCGGGCCGCAGCCGGAGAGGTCCACGCTGGCGGTGTCACCCTTGATGGTGACGGCGACGTGCAGCCGGATGGGCTGGCCGAGGGCGATGCCGTCATCATCGAGGAAATCCTCGAACTCATAGGTTCCATCGGGCATGCGGGCGATGGCGGCGCGCATGCCGGCCTCGCTCATGGCCAGGATCCGGTTGCCGGCCTCCAGCATCGCCTCCGCGCCGAAGCGGCGGGCCAGGCGCAGGATGGCGGCGGCCCCCACATCGAGGCTGGCGAGTTGCGAGGAAAGATCGCCCAGCAGCAGGTCGGGCTTGCGGATGTTCTGGCGGATCATCGCCCAGACGCCGTCATTGCGAACACCGCCCGCGATGATCTTCACCGGCGGGATGCGCAGGCCTTCCTGGAAGATTTCCGTGGCCTTGGCGGCGTAGCTGCCGGCGGCAAGCCCACCCACGTCAATGTGGTGGCAGAGCGTGCCGACGAAGGCGATGCGGCGGCCTTCGTGGAACACCGCCTTGAAGGCCAGGATGTCTGGCAGATGCTGGCCGCCACAATAGGGGTCATTGGTGATGACGACATCGCCCTCGCCCCATTCACCACTCGGCACGTAATTGGCGAGGAGTTCGCGCAGCGCGTGGCTCATCGAATTGAGATGGCCCGGGATGCGGGCGGATTGCGCGAGGTTCCAGCCCTCGGCGTCGAACACCGCCGTGGAATAGTCGAGCAATTCGCGCACGATGGTGCTGCGGCTGGTGCGCCAGACGGTGACATCCATCTCGGCCGCCGCGGCGTTCAGCGCGTTGCGGATGACCTCGATCTCGATGGGGCCCAGGCTCATGGGATCTTCCTCGCGATGACGGCGCCCTCGGGGTCCAGCCCCGCGCGCCAGCCGGCCGAAATCACATGGGTGGCGAAGGCTTCCTCGACGATGGCGGGGCCTTCGATCAGATCGGCGCCATGCAGCGCCTCGCGCCGCCAGACAGGCCAGCTCGCCGCGCCGCCCTGCTGCCAGACCTGGCGCGTACCGGGCGTGGTGCGCGCGGCGGGCGGGGTGGGCGCGGCCTCGGCCGGCTTGGGCAGGCGGCCGATGGCGGCCATGCGCAGCGTCACGATCTCCACCTTTTCGTCCTCGGCCGCGTAGGAGAAGCGGGCGCGGTGCTCGGCGTGGAAGCGGGTGAGGAGTGCCGGTAGGTCCGGCGCCTCGGGCCAGGGGACGAGCAATTCGAAGGCTTGGCCGTGGTAGCGAAGATCGGCCGAGACCTCGATGGCGCGCATCTCCTCGGGCACGCCATCCGTGTCCAGCCGCACCAGCGCTTCCGCGCGGAGTTCGGCGATGGCGGCGGTGATGGCGGGCAAGGCACCGGGTTCCGCCGGCAGCAGGCGGGAGCGGGCGAGGTCCTGCACCAGGTCGGAAAACAGGATGCCATAGGCGGAAAGCGTGCCGGGCTCGCGCGGGAAGATCACCTCGGTGATGCCGAGCTCATCCGCCACTTCGGTGGCGTGCAGCCCGCCCGCGCCGCCGAAGGAGAGCAGCGCGAAATCGCGGGGGTCGAGCCCCTTCTCAAACAGCGAAAGTCGCACGGCGGAGGCGAGGTTCACGTTGGTCACGCGCATCACGCCCTCGGCCGCTTCCTCGACCGGAAGGCCAAGCGGCGCGCCGACATGCTCGGCCATGGCGGTGCGGGCCGCGCCGAGCTCCAGCGCCATGGCGCCGCCCAGAAAGAAGTCAGGGTCGAAGCGGCCGAGCACGGCATTCGCGTCGGTCACGGTGGGTTGCGTGCCGCCGCGCCCGTAGCAGACCGGGCCCGGCCGCGCGCCGGCCGAGCGCGGCCCGGCGGTGAGCCGGCCCGAGGCATCTACGGCGGCGATGGAGCCGCCACCCGCGCCGATGGTACGCATCTCCACCATCGGCAGGCGCACCGGCAGCCGGTCCACTTCGCCCTGGGTGACGAGGCCGATGCGGTGATCCTGCACCACGCTCACATCGAAGCTGGTGCCGCCCATATCCACGGCGACCAGGTTGGGCCGCGCAAGCCGGCGCGAGAGCCGCTCGGCCGCCAGCGCGCCGCCGGAGGGGCCGGAGAGCAGCAACCGTGCGGGCTGTTCGGCCGCGCGGCGCAGGCTGCACATGCCGCCATTGGACTGCACGAGGAAGATGCGCGGCGCGAAGCCGCCCTCCCCCACCCGCGCTTCCAGACGCGCGAGGTAGCGCTGCACCACCGGCATCAGCAGCGCGTTCAACACCGTGGTGGACAGGCGCTCATATTCGCGGATTTCCGGGCTGATCTCGCTGGAGAGGCTGATCGGCACGTCGGGCAGAGCTTCCCGCACCGCATCGCGCAGCGCCAGCTCATGCGCGGGATTCGCATAGGCATGCAGCAGCCCGATGGCGATGGCCTCGGGCTTAAGCGCCTTCAGCCGCGCGATGACGGCGGAGACATCGCCGAGCGGCGTCTCCACGCTGCCATCGGCGCGCAGGCGCTCAGCCACGCCCAGGCGCATGTCGCGCTCGATCAGGCAGGGCAGCGGGTCGGGGGCCAGGCCGTACACGTCGCGGCGGAAGTGGCGGGTGATTTCCAGCACATCTTCGAAGCCCGCCGTCGTCAGCAGCACGCCGCGCGCGAGCTTGCGCTCCAGCACGGCATTGGTCGCGATCGTCGTGCCATGCAGCAGCATGCCGACATCGGAAAGCGCGAAGCCGAAGCGTTCGGCGGCCTCGCGCACGCCGGTCATCAACCCTTCGGAAGGGTCGGCCGGCGTGGTGGGGGTTTTCCAGGCGACGACCCGGCCGTGGCGCGCGTCGAGGATCTGCAGGTCGGTGAAGGTCCCACCGATATCGACGGCGATGCGAACCGGGCGCGCTTCCATCTCAGCGCTGCCGCTCGATGCCGAGCTGGCGCGCGACGCGGGCCAACGCTTCGCTCTCGCCATTGATGAGCGCGGCCGAGCCAGCACTGTCGCGGAACACCGGCGTCACACCGGAGCGGGCGAGCTGCGTCTGGAAGCGCTCGGTGCGCCAGGCGGCCTCGAAGGCCGTCATCAGCGCGGCGCGGCGATCGGCCGGCAGGCCCTTGGGCGCCAGCATGCCCCACCAGATCAGCGTCTCCTCATTGGGGATGCCCAGCGCATCGAGGCCGGAGCCCGTCGGCACCTCCGGGTGCTGGGCGCGCTGCGTCAGGATCAGGCAGCGGGCGCGGCCGTCGCGGATGGCGGGCATGGCGACGGCGATGGAGCCGCCATAAAGGTCAATATGGCCGCCCGAGAAGGCCGTCAGCGTCTGCGCCGCACCCTGGAAGGGCACCATGGTCGCCTCGATCCCCAGCGCCTTGAAGACGCGCTCGGCGGCCAAGTGCATGTTCCCGCCCACGCCATCCGTGCCGTAGGTGAAGCGGCCGGGGGCGGCGCGCATGGCGGCGATGAGCTGCTGCGCCGTCTGGTGCGGACTATCCTGCCGGACGCAGAGGGTGAAGCCGGTGTGACCCACGATGAACATGGGGTCCAGCTGGTCCAGCGTGTAGCGGACGTTCATGACATGCGGCGCCGCGGTGATCGGCGCATTGGCGGTGAAGAGCAGCGTCGTGCCATCGGGCCGCTGGTCGATCACGAATTGCGTGCCGATGGTGGAGGAGGCGCCAGGCCGGTTCTCCGCCACGATGGGCTGGCCGAGGGAGGTGCCCACGATCTCGGCCAGCAGCCGCGCGAAGACATCCGTGCCGCCACCGGGGGCGATGGGGATGATGATGCGGATGGGGCGCTCGAAGCCCGGGCCGGCGGCGGGGGCCGGAGCCTGGGCGAAGGCGGGCGGCGCCAACAGCGCGGCGGCGAGGAGAAGCATGCGTTTGAACATGGAAAGGCTCCGACAGGTCAGGAGAGGATTCGCGGCAACCAGAGCGCGATCTCGGGGAATATCAGCAGCAGCCCGACCGCCGCCAGATAGGCCAGCAGGAAGGGCATGACGCCGACGAAGACATCGGTGATGGGCCCGGGTTTGGGGCGCATGCCCTGCAGCACATACATCACGGTTCCATCGGGCGGACTGATCTGCGCGATCTCCACCAGCATGGTGATGATCACGCCGAACCAGATGGGGTCGTAGCCCAGCGCGACCACGATCGGGAACACCACCGGCACCGTGGTGATGATCATGGAGAAGCCCTCCATGAAGGTACCCAGCGCGAAATAGAGGCCGATGATGCAGAGCATGATAGCCCAGGGCGGCAGCGGCAGGTCGGCGATCAGGCCGGCCAGCGCCTGGGGCACGTTGATGGTCGTCAGGATGTAGTTCAGCAGATAGGCGCCGAAGATGATGAGGCCGAGCAGCGCCGTGTTGCGCGCCGTGGCCTCGGCCGAGGCATGCAGCATCCGGAAGGAGAGTTTTTTCTCGAGTGCGGCAAAGAACATCGCCCCGGTGACGCCGAGCGCTGCCGCCTCGGTCGGCGTCGCCCAGCCGGCATAGATCGAGCCCAGCACCAGGAAGATCAGCAGCATGGTGGGCACGAGGTCACGCAGGGCCGCAAACTTCAGGGCGAGCGGCAGCTTGGGCGGCTTTTCCATCGGGTGGCGCAGCCCGTGTGCCGCGATCAGCAGCAGGAAGAGGCCGGTGACCAGCAGCGAGGGCAGCAGCGCCGCGATATAGAGCTGACCCACCGAGGTCTCGGTGATCAGCCCGTAGATGATGAAGGTGATTCCGGGCGGAATGAGGTTGCCGAGCGCGCCGCCCGCAGCCAGCGAGCCCAGCACCCAGCGCTGGTTGTAGCCCGTGCCCTGGAAATAGGGCAGCGCCACCGAGCCCATGGTGGCGGCCGTGGCCACACTCGATCCGCTGATCGCGCTGAAGACGGCGCAGCTCACGATGTTGGTGTGGAGCAGGCCGCCCGGCAGCCGGTTCAGCCAGACATTGAGCGCGCGATAGAGCCGGTCGCTCAGCCCCGCGCGCAGCAGGATCTCGCCCATCAGGAGGAAGAGCGGCACGGCGACGAGGACGAAGTTGGAGGAAGGCCCCCAAAGCGTCTGCCCCGCGAAGTTCCACCAGGGCCGGTCGCTGAACATGAAGCCCGTGAGGAAGGCCAGCACGCCGAGCACGGCCGCGATATAGACGCCCGAGCTGAAAAAGATGACGAAGACGCCGATCAGCATCAGGATCTCGGCGATGGGCAGCGCCTGCGCACCGGCCGCCGCCGCCACGACCAGCACGCCGAGCAGCCCCAGCAGGAAGACGATCGCGATCACTTGCGCGCCATCGCGACCGCTTCCAGCGCTTCCTCCGTCTCATCGGCAAGCGTGCGGGAGCCGAGCAGCCCGTCCAGCCGCTGCCCCTCGCCCAGCAGCAGGGCCAGCGTGGATTCCAGCAGCAGGACGAAGCACATGAGCACGAAGGCCGAGAGGCCGACCGCCCAGATTCCCTGCGGGATCACCAGCGGCACCCGCAGCGCCGAATTGTCATGCGCGTCGAAGAGCGCGCTCTCATCCACCAGTTCCCAGGCGGCCCAGGCGACGAAAAGCGCGAAGACCGTCAGTAGCAGCAGCGAGAAGATGTGCAACGGCGCGCGCAGGCGCGTCGGCAGGCGCATCAGCAGCACATCCACGCGGATATGCGCGCGAGAGGCCAGGGTATGCGCCAGCCCCCAGGCGATGCCGCAGGCCAGCATGTAGCCGGTGATCTCCACCGTGGCGGCCGAGGAGACGCCAAAGGCGTTACGCCCGATGATGTCACCCGTGATGAAGAGGGCGCAGGCCACATAGTTCCAGCCGGCCGCCCAGGCCATCAGGGCCGCGAGGCCAGCGACCCCGCGGCGCAGCAGGCTCGCCCCGCGCAGCAAGCTCAGCCGCCGAACCGCACGCCGGTGAGCGGGGCGACCGTCTGGTTGTAGATCTCGCCGCAGCGCGCGCCGCAGCGACGCACCCAGCCGGGCAGCACCACCTGCTCGAAGATGCGGCGCGTCTCGGCGCGATCGGCGTCGCTCGCCTTCACCTCGGTCATCGGGCGGGTGGCCATGCTGTGGATGCGGCAGCCCTCGCGATTGCCAATGGCGCAATCAATGCCGTCCCGCGTGGCGGCCGCACCCAGCGCCCATTGCGCGTCGGCCACTTCCTTGAAGGTCTGCTCCAGCAGGGCGCGCACCGTCGGATCCTGGCGGTTCCACCAGGCGACGTTGACGATATAGGCCGCGACCGCCCAGCTCACCGGCATGTCGCTGATATGCGTGGCCACTTCCGGCCAGCGGGCGGAAACGCCCGAGCCCGTGCCGGTGATGGCGCAATCCACCACGCCACGCTCCAGCGCCGAATAGACCTCGGGGAAGCCGATGGAGGTGGGCTGCGCGCCGACCGCGTTGAAGAAATCCACCAGGCTGTTGCCGAAGGTGCGCATCCGCCGCCCGCGCAGATCCGCGAGCGAGGTGAAGGGCGCGCGGCAGAACACCACCTGCGCCGGGAAGGGATACATGGCGAGGATGCGCGTGCCGAAACGCTCGAGGTCGCGGTTGGCGACGGGCGTCATCGCGTCCGCGATGCGGCGGGCGAGTGCGATGTCCGGGGCGAGGCCCGAGAGGTCCACGCCATCCAGGATCGGCACATCGCCCGAGAGGGTGGAGAGCGTGCCCGCGCCGATCTCGGCCTGGCCCGCGCGCACCAGGCGCACGATCTCGGCGCCGCCCAGGTTGCGCTCGGCGTGGCTGGCCAGCGTCACCTCGATGCGGCCGCCGCTGCGCTCGCGCAGGCCGTCGCGGATCAGGCGCTGGTCCACCAGGATGTATTGCGGCTGTGTCGGCAGCGGCTGCGTCACCGCCGTGATGGCGATGCGCGGACCGGGCGGGATGGCGGGCGGCGCGGTCTGCGCCGTGGCGAGAGAGCTGAACAATCCGGCGCCGAGCAGCGCGGCCAAACCCCTGCGGAACATCTCGCCTCCTGTCTGCAATGCGGCGGCAGCATGCCATGCGCCCCGGATCGCAACAGCCCGAGAAAGATTACGTCCCTGTCAGACGCCGCCGCACTGCCCCGCGCGGCGGCAGTCGCGCCGCCTCATGCCCAAGGGTTGCGCTTGGGCGGGCCGGACCAGGGCGAGCGGCTGCGTGGCGCGGCCACGGCCGGCCCGCGCATCGGCGTCATCCCGCCCAGCGCCATCAGCCGCGCGATCCGCTCCTCCGTCGGCGGATGTGTGGCGAAGAGGCGGTCCATGCGCAGGCCGGAGAGCGGGTTGATGATGAACATGTGCGCGCTGCCGGGATTGGCCTCGGCCGTCTGGTTCACATGACCGATCTTCCCGCGTTCGAGCTTGGCCAGGCCGTTGGCGAGCCAGGAGGGATCGCCGCAGATGCGCGCGCCTTCGGCATCAGCCTCGTACTCGCGCGCGCGGGAGATCGCCATCTGCACCAGCATGGCGGCCAGCGGGGCCAGGATCATCATCAGGATCATGGCGATGGGGTTGGGCCGGTTCTCCCGCCCGCGGCCCAGCATCATGCCGAACTGCGCGAGGAAGCCGATGGCGCCGGCCAGCGTGGCGGTGACCGCCATGATCAGGGTGTCGCGGTTCTTGATATGCGCCAGCTCATGCGCGATCACGCCCGCCACCTCCTGCTGGTTCATGAGGTCGAGCAGGCCGGTGTTGACGGCGACCGCGCCGCGCTCGGGGCTGCGGCCGGTGGCGAAGGCGTTGGGCTGATCCTCATGGATGACATAGAGCGCGGGCATCGGCATGTTGGCCCGCGCCGCCAGATCGGCCGTCATGCGATAGAGCTGCGGCGCCTCGGCCTCGGTCACGGGCTGGGCGTTGTGCATGCGCAGCACCATGCGGTCGCTCCCCCACCAGGCAAAGAGGTTCATGCCGCCCGCCATGACCAGCGCCATGGTGGCCCCGGCCTGCCCGCCCAGCGCGTAGCCCACCACCATGAACAGCGCCGTCAGGCCGCCCAGGAGAATGAAGGTCTTGAGCATCTTCCACCAATCCTGTTTCCGCCCCACATCGGGAGGATGAGCGATGAAGAAAAGCCCCCCCTCCCTGAGAGCCCCCCAGAGAGCCCCGCTGAAAGCCCCGCTGGGGGCAAGCCCCGCACCGCGCCGCCGCTGACGCAGTTGAACCGCCCGCAGCGGCCGCCCTCCTCCCCCATGAGCGAGGATGGCGGGCCGAGCGGGCCCGAGCCCACACGCTACAATGACTGGGAACGGAAGGGCCGCGTCAGCGATTTCTGAGAGCACTTGCCCGGTGGCGCGAGCCGCCCTAAGGAGGGGCGCGCTGGATGGGTGGCCGAGTGGTCGATGGCGCGCGCCTGGAAAGTGCGTATAGGTCAAAAGCCTATCGTGGGTTCGAATCCCACCTCATCCGCCAGTTCCCATACGAGCCGTGCTCCCCGCCACATCGGCCGCCGCGCTGAGTGGCAGGTTTCCTGGGGTTTTCAGAGCCGACCTGTTGACTGGCCCGAGCCGAAGAAGCCGGAAAACCGCTCTCCGGAGGCCCTTTCTCTCCGGACCTCCTGACTTGGGCGTTTCAGTACGGAACGCAAAAACCCAGGTAAAAGGCCAGTTTCAGCGCGGTCGGCACTTGCCCTGGTTCGAACCCCACTTGCCTGAAATCCGCACTTCGAGAGCGAACATTTTGGTACGGAGCTGCGCCGTCAGGGTTTTGCTCACCAGGTCCATCACACTTGATGCATTCGCTCGCGTAGCGTCGAGCCACCGCTTAAATCAGTGTGCGCTCCAACCGAGTCTTTCGCTCTTGCCAATCCGGCATCCGGCGAGAAAGGAGCTGCCAAAAGGCCGGGCCGTGGTTCGGGTGCTCAATGTGGCACAATTCGTGTACGAGAACGTAGTCGATGCACGTCAGGGGGGCGCGGATCAGATCCGGATTCACACTCATCAAGCCCGCCGCGGAGAGGCTTGCCCAACGTGTTTGCATAGATCGCGTTGCCAGCCGGGGGCGGAGAGCTGGCTCGGGAAATTCGGACAGCCCGATAAGTGGATTTCCTGCCTGACAGCGGCGATGTTGCCGCCGACCAGGAGAGACCATGACAAAGCGAACCCGCCGGACGCACAGCCCCGGCTTCAAGGCGAAGGTGGCGTTGGCGGCCATCAAGGGCGAGAAGACACTAGCCGAACTGGCCAAGCTGTTTGATGTGCACCCGCACCAGATCACGGCCTGGAAGGCACAGCTGCAGGAGGGTGCGGTCAGCGTCTTCGGTTCTGGCCCTGTTGCTGCCGAGGCGGCGCCCGTGGTCGATCTGAAGCTGCTGCATGCCAGGATCGGGGAGTTGACGCTGGAGAAGGATTTTTTATCCGGCGCGCTCAGCAAAGCCGGCCTGCTGAGCGCAAAGCGATGATCGACCGCGCGAATGTGCTGCCGCTCACACGGCAGGCGTCTCTGCTGCGGCTGAGCCGGAGCAGCGTGTACTACCTGCCCCGGCCGGTGCCGCCAGCACGGCTGGCGATCATGCACCGGGTCGACGCCTTGCATCTGGAGCACCCCTTCGCGGGCAGCCGGATGCTTCGCGATATGCTGCGGATGGAAGGCATCACGATCGGCCGCCTGGCGGTGGCGACGCTGATGCGGCGGATGGGGATCGAGGCGCTATTTCGGCGGCCGAACACGTCCAAACCGGCACCTGGGCACAAGATCTACACGTATCTGCTGCGCAACCTGGTGGTGGACCGGCCGAACCAGGTCTGGGCGATGGACATCACCTACATTCCGATGGCGCGTGGGTTCGTCTATCTGGCGGCGGTGGTGGATTGGTTCAGCCGGCGGGTGCTGGCGTGGAAGCTGTCGATCACGCTGGAGACGGAGTTCTGTCTCGACGCGGTGAATGAAGCGCTGGCCCGGCACGGCAAGCCTGAGATTTTCAACACCGATCAGGGTAGCCAATTCACCTCCGTGGCGTTCACGGGGCTGCTGGCGGACCACGCGATCGCGATCAGCATGGATGGCCGCGGCGCCTGGAGGGACAACGTGTTCGTGGAGCGGCTGTGGCGCTCGGTGAAATACGAGGAGGTCTACCTGCGGGCTTATGACAGCGTGAGTGACGCGCGCGCCTCGCTGGGTCGGTATCTGGAATTCTACAATTCCCGACGGCCGCATTCGAGCCTGGGGGCAAGGACGCCGGAGCAGGCCTATCTCGACCATCTGCCGCAGCGGATGGCAGCATGAGCAGGCCGCCTGTGCCGTGGCCTCACTCCGGTCGGGCTACGCCCGCCCTGCGTGAGGCCACGGCACAGGCACGACGTGCGTATCAACCGGCAGGGGATCCACTCATCGGAACCGAAACGCTGTAGCGAAAAACCGAGCCACCTGTCTTGTTCGCCTACACGGCGGTGATACGCTGGTTTCCTAGCTTCCAAATACGCAACAATAGGGGGCCGGAACAGGCGGGCCAACCACAAAGTGCAGAAAAAGGGAGCAGCAGCATCCGAAGATCATCCGCCATGGCCGTACTTGGAGCAGTGATGTCAGGTCAGCCCGCTAAAGTAGGCGTCGGTCGCGATACCGTCGTCCTTCGATACGAGGCTGACGCCTACGATCGCGACATGAATCGCTATCTGGCGTCCATAGACCAAGGTCTTGTGCGGCGGATGGACCGCAGAATCGCCATGGCTCTCGATGCCCTACTTCGAGAGACGACGCGCTGTCGGATGCTCATTCCAGCTGTGGGTTCCGGACGGTTGCTCAAGACTTTGGAGCACCACATCCGAAACGGTATCGAAGTATTGGGTGTCGACTTCAACGAACACATGATGAAGGCGTCGCGTCGCTTCGTTGGAAACACCAAGCTCGACGGACAGGTGTGGCTGCTGAACGAAGATATCCTCAATCTCAGAACACACTTCGCGCCGGCCTCGTTTGACTTGATAGTGTGGGAGTATTCGGGATGCGTCGTCGTCGATCCTAAAGAAGCCTGGAAGCTAATGATCGATGTTCTAAGACCTGGCGGATTCCTTGTATACAACGATTATGTCGGCTCGATTGACAGGCAGGTATTGCGCAGGCAGCATGATCTTCGCGACGCCGCACGCACCGTCGGTATGCGCTGGTTCGCCCCATCGGAGTTGCCTTCACAATCATTTGGAGATCCACGCATAATTAAAACCAATGGAATATTGAGTGTTGTCAGTGAAGGCCCATTCCAAAGCGATCGTGCAATCGTCTGGGATCCCACATATGCATTTCACTCGATCACCCAGGCTTCCTGGTTCAGAGCTGCGTTGGATCTAATCGACATTGAGGTTCAATCGATCGACGTCATGCAAAGCAACGTGAGTGCAATTTATCGTGCTTATAAACCATGAAGATGGTCGGTCAGCAACTCATGCAATTTTTCTGATCCCATTCCATAATCACCCCTGTCCTTGCACAATTCTCGCACTACCAAAGAGCTAATAGCTAACAATTTGGCCAGCTCTCTATTCCACTTCTTTATTTTGTCCATCGCATCCGGAGAAAGATCCACGCCTGTCGGAGACCGGACCGCCCTACATATTCCCATAAGTTGGAAGAATCGGTACCATAGTGGCGGCGCTTTTCCAGATTCGTAAGCGGTGACCGCCTTTCGCACTATCTCCAAATTATCCATCACTTCTTGAACCCTCTTTTTCTGAAGATTTGTCAGGTTGACCGCCCCCGCACCACCATCCCCATAAAGCATTCGGGCAATGCTCAACTTCGTCGTTCTGTGGTCGTCACCTATCTCCGCCATGTAGGTCGGTATCGTGTAAATCGCTTTCCCGATTGGTGGCCCGCGCAACGCCTCAAGTATCTTTACGTCACCTATAGGTTTGTTGCAAATAATGCGATACAAAAACATTACTTGCAGGCAGAGCATGTTAATGTTTGCTGTCCACACTCGAGACAGCAGGGTTTTTGCAATCTCCTGCTTAGCCTTCTCTCTTTCCTTCGAGCCAAGCTTGCTCACAGCTGCCGCCTTCGCGAGTAATCCCGAGCGACCAATGAACTCAGCAAGACAGTAACCCGTCAGTGGAAATTTCCCATTGTCGATGTCTCGCGCAATTCCATAAAGCTCGTTATCGACTAAATTCGATGCGCCAGCCTCATCCGGTTTTTCCGGCCAAACGATTGCGCTCTCGAATATGAGGCTTGCCCTGTCGAAGCCTGCCCAAGCAGCCTCAATGTCCTTCCCGACATTTCCGATTAGTTCACTTTGACTATAAAATGATTTTGCCCGCTCAAGTGCCGTCCCCTTCAATACAGTCAAAGGGTAACCGGAGATATCGATTTTATCGACGCCGATACTCCAACCCTTCGAAGTACAGCCCTTGACTACCCCCTCAGCGATCAACTCCTTAATTTTCGAGTAAGTATTCGCCGCTTTTTTTGGGGTAGATACCAATTCCTTGCTCAGAACACCCAACATATCAATGTCGGATTGAGAATGTAAAAACTCCAGCCGGGCTATTGATCCTGTCGCGTACAAAGTTAACGTGTCAGCAAGCGCGTGTCCGCGCATTGTTGCTTCGGCTGTTTCCGTGAGTATCCTCAAGATTTCGCGTTGCTCAACCGCATAGTATTCCACCACTTGTTTATTGACGCCGAATTTGCCGGTGACCTTCTCATCGTCAGGCCAATCTGGACTCGAGTGAGATGTGCGCGGAAATAGTTCCGCCCTCATCCCATCAAGGACTTCAATCAGCCTCCTTGCGTGCATGATACTCAACCACTTTCCCCAAAATGGCGGTCAAGCAAGTCCGCCAAACGTTTATACCAGTCAGTGCGGCGCAACTCGCCCACGTCCACACGAAACGACATTTTGTCTCCGTCCTGGGTAGTCAAGCTCAAGATGGTTCGTATGACCGAGTCCTCCGGCAAATACGTCAACCTCTGTTGCTTCCCCTCGAGAATGTCATCGTTTTCGGGAGTCGCATCTAGCCCCAGTTGGTAATAAAGAGGCCAAAAGCGCTTTGCATGAATCTGCGTTGCAGACGAAATCTCGCAAAAATTTCCGCTGATCGCCGCAGCCAATGCTGCATCAAACGATCGATCAGACCACTGCTTGAGCATCTTTCCGCAGTGACCTGGGGCTTCCCAGCGATTTACGAGATGCAACAATGGGCCTAGGCGCCATTTCAACGGATAGTCAGAAGCAAGCCATGGAGCCTCGTATATTGACGTGGCCACATCGGAAGCTCTAGCCGATGTTAGCAAGATCGGCAACGCTGGATACCTAGCTGCCCACTCCACAATCGTGCCGTTCGTACCATAGACGCCGGGGGCCAAATCTAACACGATATGATCGCATCCTTCAGCAACTAAGGCCTCGATGCTCAGATCCAATGCCTCGATCAACGAGCTGGGATTTTTGTCATTCCAGTACTGCGTCACTTCTGCACAAAAGGTTGGGCTTTCAGGTAGGCAGATGAACCGCACGTTCGATCCGGACGTACCGTGCAGCACTGCGCGCTTGGCCGCTAAATATCGAGCGGCTTTATCGGTTTCATCGAGCGATGTTCTGTGTCTATTGTTATCGCATGCACGCAGAATATCTAGAAATGTAGGAAAACACCACGCATCATTATTCGACTGTTCCGCATCAGCAGTCGGCAGCTCACTCATGGAATGAACGACTTCTTTTATATTATATATGTACTGAGCAGTCGGCCCGGAGGCGTCCAAATCAATGACGCCTACTCTCTTGCCCTTGTTCAATAGATATTGGGTGACGGCAGCCGCTGTGATGCTCTTGCCAGTGCCACCCTTTGCTGACATCACTAGGATGAGCTTCGGCGAATCTACTATGTCAACGAACGTTTTGGTGTAATCGTGTTTGAGAACAGCATTTTCCCACGCCAATAAATAATCGCGAATTGCGGGTGACCACTTGTTGCTCTCGAAATCGCTTGCAAATGTTTTGTTCAACTCAACACGGATGTCGACAAATTGATCCATGTAGCAAATTTCGGTCAACAGCAAGAGGCGCGACTGTCGACTTAGACCATCCCGTTTCAACAGCATCACAAAGGTATCATCTAGCATTTTTGATTGGAATGCTGCGGTGGACTGGCCCGCCACCAGGATACCAAGCCCTAATCCAAGCTTAAAATGCTTGACGATGTTCAAACTGTCTTTCTCAAAAGCGCCCTCAGATCCAACAGTCATCAACTCGCTAACTATGAACTCTTTGAGCTCTATGCAAGCATTGCTTCCGCGATCCTTCACTATTCGCCCTACTGCGACTGCGAAGTCGGAAAAGCCCGAGCGCTCCTGTAGCAACTTCTTGAGCTCGACTAAGTCCTGATTGGTCATTGGATGTCGGTCCGTTGATGGCTGCGCATAACGCAGACGCTACCTTGCGATATCGGTGCGGCCTAAAGCCAGCCTGCTGATGAAGTAGGCCACTCCAGCGATCACGCCCACCAAGACGGTGTTCGAGAATAGCTGGTCCAACAAGCTGTAGATCAGATCAGTGTTACCAGCCGTTACGGCATCGTTCAGCCTCCAAATCAGGATTGGGAACGTGGCCGCACACCATAGAGCACCGACAATAAGGCTAAAGGCCGCTGCCCTGCCAGTGCCCTGCGGTCGTCCGAATAGGCTCACAAGGAGGAGGCAGATGAATGCCATTTGGAAGGCGAAGGCGGCGTAGACGACATTGAAGGCATCGGCCGTGATGCGGCTGACCAGGTAGGCAACGGCCAAAATTACAGCGAGCCAGAGGAACGAGAGCGTTTTCGCCAATGGCAGCGTCCAACTCCGTGTCGCAGGATCGGCATCGGCCTCGACCAATGTCTTGCCGGATTGGCGGGCCACACCCACGTCTAGCACCAAGGACTGCACTACCACCATGAGATAGGTATCTATCGTGGAAAGGACGGCTGCCATCAGCCCCATAATGACCAATGTAGTGAGGCCTATAGCAAGGACGGAGTTGGAGAGAGCCATCTTACCACCCGGCATGATCGACTGCACAAATACGGGCAATGGATCAGAGATATCTGCACCGGGGGCCACATAAACTCTGACGCTGGCACCAATCAAGACAAAGGTCGCGACGAGCACTAGCACGAACGTTCGTGCCCATAAGCCCGACGTGCCAAACTGCTTATCTGTTGCGATCTCCGTAGAGGCGCTGGCCGCGCAGCGATGCCACTGGTCCATCGCCACCGGCCACCAAGCCACCCAAAAGGTCAAGTTCATCAGGACAAAGAAAACAAGGAAGCTGAAGGTGTCGCGAGACACCGGGTTGACCACGCTTTCTGCCAACGTGCTTCCAAAAACGCTCTTGTGCAGTCCGATGATCTCAGGAAGCTTTGGCCCAAGAAACATCAAGACAGCCAACATCATCAGGCCCATGATCCCGAACTGGACGGCATCCGTTTTGATGACTGCGCGGAAGCCCGCGATCGCCGTATAGCCGAAAACCAGCACCAGAATACAGCCGTGGACAATCATCGACATTTGACTGAACGGGAACGATGTGGCGGCTTGCGTCCCTCCCTCGAGTGCGGCATAGACGACGCGATAGCTCAGAAACACCTCCGCCACGAGGAGCAATGTATAGCATAGGACTGATAGGATTGCCGCGATGGCGCGAACATTTTGTGAGCCAAATGACAGCCCTAGATACTCGTGAAACGTCCCGCGATTGGCCCAGAAGCCTGGATGCTGCGCCTCAACTAGTTTGATAGTCCTGGTTGCCGCCCACTGAGTCAGCCACCAAAACATCAACACCCACACGAAAACGCCGATACCATAAAGATAGCCGTACACTGAGACCAGTAGCAAGGTCGATGCGAGTCCGGCGGAACTCGCGGTCAGCGTTGTGAAAAAATTGAACCGGCTCAGCGGCTCACCGAACTGAAGATAATTGACGAGAGTGTTGGCCTTCGATCTCTCTGCGAGTGCCAGCATCCCGTAGACAATCACAGGAAGCAGCAGAACCCCTAGCATCAACGCTGTCATATGCCCCCCTATTTTGCCCATCGCATAGTCACATAGCCACTTTCAGTTATCAATGCTCCGAGGTGTTGCTGGTTGGCAACACCATCGTGCGGTTGCGCACGCCCCTCCCACCTCACGCAGATGTCGACCACGCGCCCACCCATGCAATATCGTGACTTAAAGCGCACGCTACCGTCAGATCGTCCATGACTGATTTGGCCCGAAGCGGGAAGTCTTCATTTGACAGCTCCCGGCCAGTTAGAGCAAAATCCGCTCATTCCGGCTCGTATCCTGTGGCGGTGAAGTAGTTTGCGCACTCGGTCGCCGAGAAGGCGGGTAAGGCGTCGCGGATGGCGTGCCAGAGTTCGTCGATGGTGCGTGCCGCGGCGCGGCGCAGCAGGGCCTTCAGCTTTGCGAAGGCGTTCTCGATCGGATTGAAGTCCGGCGAGTAGGGCGGCAGGTAGAGCAAGGTGGCACCTGCGCGCGCGATGGCGGCACGTACCGCGGCCGGCTTGTGGGCCGGCAGGTTGTCCATCACCACGATATCGCCGGGGGCGAGTGTGGGCACCAGCACCTGCTCGACATAGGCGATGAAGGCCGCGCCGTTCATCGCGCCATCGAGCACCATCGGCGCGGTCATGCCTGACAGCCTGAGCGCACCGGTGAAGGTCGTGGTCTTCCAATGCCCGTGCGGCACCGTCGCGCGGCAGCGTTCGCCACGCGGCGCACGGCCCCGCAGGCGCGCCATCTTGGTCGATGCGCCGGTCTCGTCGATGAAGACCAGGCGTTCGGGATCAAGGTCGGGCTGCTGCGCGAACCAGGCTTCGCGCCGGGCGGCGACGTCGGGCCGCGCCTGCTCGCTGGCGTGCGCGGTTTTTTTTGAAGGTGAGGTCCCGTCGATCGAGGAAGCGCCAGATCGTGCTGGGCGCGAACCGCTCGCCGTGCTCGCGCTCCAGCAGCTCGGCCAGTTCGACCAGCGTGATATCCACTTGCCGATCGACCGCCGCCAGGATCACCGCGCCGAACGCCTCGATCCGCGCCGAGTGCCGGTCGCCGCCACGCAGCTTGGCTGCGCTCGCGCCCTCGTCGCGCCACGCCCGTAGCCAGCGCACCGCCGTCGCCACCCCGATCCCGAAGCGTTCCGCCGCAGCATGGCGTGACAGACCGCCATCCACCGCCGCAATCACTCGAACCCGCAGATCCTCAGACAAGGTCTTCGCCATCGCCGGCTGGCCCCCCGCCCAGCAAACAGGGTGAATCAGATCACGCCCGCGTCGGGGAAGCACTTTCGCGAATCGGTTCGAGAAGAACGTGCTCTAGCTGACTATCAACTTGCAGGCATATGCTGATCAAGCATTGCTGGGCGTCCCCCAGCTTCCGCTGGGTCGTGGCCTACCCCCATGAGGTGGTCCGAGGCAAATCTTAATGCATTGTCGGTTTATTCGCCACGATCGTGGTAACTGGCGTGGCGGGTTCGGATAGCGCTGTAGGCCAGATCACGGCGCTGGGCGCGGGCGGCTTGTATCCCAGCGACGAGTGCGGGCGCACCGTGTTATAGTGCTGACGCCAGCCTTCGATGACGACCCGGGCCTCGGCCAGCGAGTAGAAGATTTCCCCGTTCAGCAGCTCGTCGCGCAACTTGCTGTTGAAACTCTCGCAATACCCGTTCTCCCAGGGACTCCCGGGCTCGATGAACGCCGCTTCTGCGCCCACCGCGGCAATCCACTGCCGTACGGCCTTGGCGATGAATTCCGGACCGTTGTCCGAGCGGATATGGCCCGGCGATCCGCGCAGGATGAACAGGTCGGTCAGCACATCGATCACGTCCCTCGACTTCAGCTTCCGGGCGATCCGGATGATCAGGCATTCGCGCGTGAACTCGTCGATCATGTTGAGCATGCGAAATCTCCGGCCATCATGGGTCCGGCCCTCCACGAAGTCATAGGACCAGACATGGTTGGGCCGCTCAGGTCGCAGGCGGACGCAGGACCCGTCGTTCAGCCAGAGCCGTCCCTTCCTGGGCTGCCGGCTTGGTACCTTCAGGCCTTCCCGCCGCCAGATCCGCTCCACCCGCTTCACGTTCACCACCCAGCCAGCGGCCCAGAGAAGGGCCGTGATCCGGCGATAGCCGTAGCGACCGTACTCCGTGGCCAGCGCGATGATGTCGCCGGTCAAAGCCACATCATCAGATCGCCCCGTCGGGACCTTACGCTGCGTCGATCGGTGCTGCCCCAGAACCCGGCACGCCACACGTTCGGACACGCCAAATTTGGCCATGACCTGCTCAATACAGCGGCGACGCCGGGCGGGGCTCAGAAGCTTCCCGAAGCAGCTTCCTTGAGGATCAACTTCTCAAGGGTCAGATCCGAGACGGCCTTGCGCAGCCGCTCGTTCTCCTTCTCCAGATCCTTCAGACGCTTCACCTGATCACCCTTCAGGCCGCCGAATTCCTTGCGCCAGCGATAATACGTGAACGCCGTAACGCTGATGGCCCGCACCGCCTCCGATACAGATCGACCCTGCGAAACCAGGACATCCACTTGCCGCAGCTTCGCGACAATCTCCTCGGGCTTATGCTTCTTCGTAAGCGCAGCGTATAGGCCCGTCTTCCGCTGCGGGCGGTGAATGTGCTGGTACGGCCTGGGGTTGGGAGCTTCGGGCCGACATTATGGTCTACGTTAATGACGACGCGAAGGCTGGCGGGTATCGCCGGCTCGAGATGCTGACGGGACCTGGTCGCCGGCGGAAGTGGTCGGACGACGACAAGGCGAAGGTCGTGGCGCAGACGCTCGAGCCCGGCGCGGTCGTGGCCGAGGTGGCGCGTCGCTGGCAGATCTGTCCGCAGCAAGTGTTCACGTGGCGTCGGGAGATGCGTGCTGGGATCGGCGCGCCGATGAATTTCGTGCCGGTCGTCGTGGAGACGACAGCGTCGAAGCCTGAGGCGACGGTCACGCCGGTGCGCGGCACGCCAGCGATCGAGGTGAAACTCGCGGGCGCCGTGCTGCGGGTCGCGCCCGGCACCGACGAGGCGCAACTGATGATGGTGCTGCGGGCGGTCCGGGCCTCAGCGACGTGATCGCCCTGCCGGCGGGTGCACGGATCCTGCTGGCGACGAAGCCCGTCGATTTCCGCAAGGGCGCGCACAGCCTGGCGGCGCTGGCAGCCGAGGTGCTGGATGCTGATCCGTTCTCGGGCGCGGTGCTGGTGTTCCGCTCGCGCCGCGCCGATCGCATCAAGATCCTGGTCTGGGACGGCAGCGGCCTTGTCCTGGTCTGGAAGCAATTGGAGGGCGGCGCGTTCCGCTGGCCGGCGATCGTGGACGGCGTGCTGCGCCTGACGCCGGTGGAGTTCGCCGCGCTGTTCGACGGGATCGATTGGCGACGCGTGCAGGCGACGCGGGAGATTCCCAAGCCGAGCGCGCCTGCATAGAATCGCACGCACAATGCGCGTCGCGGCCGCCGACATGCCGAGCCTGCCGGAAGATCCAACGGCGCTGCGCGCGCTGCTGCTGTCGGTCATCGCCGAGCGCGACAGCCTGGCGGCCGAACGCGATGCGCTGGCGGTGCGGAACGAGCAACTCCACCACCTGCTGCTGAAGCTCAAGCGCCGGCAGTTCGGGGCGAAGTCGGAGCGGCTGCCCGAGGAGCAGTTGCTGTTCGCGTTCGAGGAGATCGAGGCGACGCTGGCTGGCAACGCGGCCGAGGCGGGCAAGGCATCACCGACGCTGCGCGCCAACCAGGCGAAGCGTCGACGCGAGGGACGTGGCCGTCTGCCCTCACAGCTGCCGCGCGTCGAGCAGGTCCTGGCACCGGAGGCCACGGCCTGCCCCTGCTGCCAGGGCCCACTGGTCGAGATCGGCGTCGATGCTGCCGAGCGCCTCGACGTGATCCCGGCGCAGTTCCGCGTGCTCGTGACCAAGCGGCCGAAGCTGGCCTGCCGCGCTTGCACCGGCGTGGTGCTGCAGGCGCCGGCGCCGGCCCGGCTGATCGAGGGTGGCGTGCCGACCGAGACGACGGTCGCGCATGTGCTGGTCTCGCGCTACGCCGACCACCTGCCACTCTATCGCCAATCGCAGATCCTGGCGCGGCAGGGGATCGAGATCGGCCGCGAGGTGCTGGCCGACTGGACCGGCACGGCGGCGAACGAGGTCATGCCGGTCGTGCGCCGCATGCGGGAGATCCTGCTGGGCTCCGCGCGGCTGTTCGTGGACGAGACCACCATGCCGGTGCTCGACCCGGGCCGCGGCAAGACCAAGAAGGGATTCGCCTGGGCGATCGCGCGCGACGACCGGCCCTGGGGCGGCACCGACCCGCCGACAGTGGTGTTCCACTACGCCCCAGGTCGTGGCGCCGAGCATGCGAAGGATCTGCTGAGCGGCTACCGAGGTATCCTGCAGTGCGACGGCTACGGCGCCTACAAGGCGCTGGCCGCGAGCAACGCCGGCATCACGCTGGCATTCTGCTGGAGCCACGTCCGGCGCGAGTTCATCGAGCTGGCCAAGGGCAAGATGGCGCCGATCGCCAGCGAGACGCTGCAGCGCATCGCCACGCTCTACGCCGTCGAGGCCGAGATCCGCGGCAAGGCGCCTGAGGTCCGCCGCGCCGTCCGCCAGCAACGGAGCCGGCCGTTCATCGAGGATCTGTTCGCCTGGCTCACGGCGCAGCTCGCGCGCCTGCCCAGCGGCAGCCCGACCGCGCAGGCCATCCGCTATGCGCTGAACCACCGCGAGGGCCTCGTCCAGTTCCTCGACGACGGCCGCATCGAGCTCGACACCAACACCGTCGAGCGCGCCATCCGCCCGATCTGCCTCAGCCGCAAGAATGCGCTGTTCGCCTCGGGCGATGATGGCGGGGCACGCTGGGCCGCCGTCGCCTCGCTGGTGGAGACCTGCAAGCTCAACGGCGTCGACCCGCAGCGCTACTTCACCGACGTGCTGACACGCCTCGTCAACGGCTGGCCCAACAGCCGCATCAACGAGCTGATGCCGTGGTGCTGGAAGACCGACGAAACCGGCTGATCGTCAACCGCCCGCCGCAAGGGCCTCTACGCCGCGCTTACGCTTCTTCTGCGACATTCCAACATCCTCCATCCGGCTCAAAAGCCTACTTCACGGAGGACCACTTTTCAGGGGCCAGACCAGGCTTCGACGCCGAAATGATGGTTGACGTCTCAGGGGATTGCGTTGTCACCAAGGGATCGAAGGCCCGCATACGCACAACTCCAACCATACCGAAGGGCACTACCGCGCTCCGTCAGATGCTGCAGGAGAGGGGAATTCTCCAGATGGCAGGCGATTCCCTTCTCTTCACGAGCGACTACAATCTTCCATCGCCTTCTGCAGCCGCCGCGGTCGTCACGGCTGCAAGCGCGAATGGACGCATCCTTTGGAAATTGGCCGATGGCCGGACCTATGCGCAGTGGGAGGCAGACCAGAGCCAGGAGCAGGATCAAGGCCCGGCTTCACCGCCCGAATAGGCGAGGCGACGACCTCCCGCATTTCCCAATGGTCGACTGCTGTTCGGACCAAATGATGGGAAACGGCTCCATCAGCCCCGGCAGCGTCATGCCGGCAGGCTGCCGTCCGTCCAGGATAGCCCCCACGATATCCGGCGCCAGCAGTGTGAGCCGGAGCAGGCGCGAGACGTAGGACGAGTTGATCTTCTCGGCCGCCGCCAATTCGTTGATCGTGCCGTAGCGGCCCGCCTCCATCATCCGCCGCCACCGGAACGCCCGCGCCAGTGCCTTCACCAACGTGGTGTCGGCAGCCGAGGAGCCCCTGCTTGTGGTGCTGCTCGGCGCGATCATCAGCTTCCGCCCGCCCCGCGTCTTCCGGACCGCCAACGGCACCCGGACGGTCAGCATCTGCGCGGCGCCGCTCACGCTGCTGCCCTTGCTGGTTCAGTGCTCGGCGCCGCCAGGTCCCGCGCGAGGCTGGCCAGCCCCTCCAGCTTCAGCCGCACATCGGCGCCGCCCGCCCCAATGTCCACCCGGTCGACCAGCAGGCGGATGATGCGCGCCTGCTCGGCCGGGAAGAGCTCCTCCCAAAGCGGATCCAGCCGCTCCAGCGCCAACCGGGCCTCCTCCTCGGTCATGTCCGGCGCCGAGGCCCGTGCCGCGCGCCAGGCGCCCAGCACCACCTCCGGCTGGCGCAGCAGCCCCCGAACCTGCGCGATGACCGCGCCCTCGATCTCGGCGGCGGAAATGCGCGCGATGGCCGGCCCGTCCGCGGCGCTGCCCTTCAGCACGGATTGGCTGACGTAATAGCGGTACTGCTGGCCGCGGCGCCCCCGCGCATGGGTGGGCGACATGGCCCTGCCATCGCTGCCGAAGATCAGTCCGCGCAGCAGGGACGGCGTCTGGCAGCGCGTGCGGTTAGCGCGGGTGCGCGGGCTGATGGTCAGCAGGGCACGTGCGGCGTCCCACATCGCCTGCGGCACGATGGCGGCATGCTCGCCGGGGTGCGACTTCCCCTTGTGCATGGCCTCACCGAGGTAGGTGCGGTTGCTCAGCACCCGGTAGATGTCGCTCTTGGTGAAGGTGCGGCCGCGCTTTGTGGTGGCGCCCTCGGCGCGCAGTGCCTGAACCAGCTCGGTGCCGGATTCCGTCTCCACAAACCCCTCGAAGATTCGTCGCACCAGCGCCGCCTCGGCGTCGTTCACCAGCAGCTTTCGATCGCGCGCGTCGTACCCGAGCGGCACGAAGCCACCCATCCAGATCCCCCGCGCCCGAGAGGCCGCAACCTTGTCGCGGATCCGCTCGCCAACTAATTCACGTTCATATTGTGCAAAGCTCAGCAATATGTTCAGCGTGAGCCGGCCCATGCTGGTAGTGGTATTAAAAGATTGAGTAATAGAAACGAAGGTCACATTATTCGTATCGAACACTTCAACCAGCTTGGCGAAGTCCATCAGCGCCCGCGACAGCCGGTCGATCTTGTAGACCACCACCACATCGATCTGCCCGCGCTCGATGTCCGCCAGCAGGCGGCGCAGCGAAGGCCGCTCCAGCGTGCCGCCCGACACGCCACCATCGTCGTAGCGATCGCGGACCAGCACCCAGCCCTCCGACCGCTGGCTGGTGATGTAGGCCTCGCAGGCCTCGCGCTGCGCGTCGAGGGAGTTGAACTCCATGTCGAGGCCTTCCTCGCTCGACTTGCGCGTGTAGATGGCGGCGCGGATCTTCCGCACCGTGACCGGCATCGCAGTCTCGGCGGCTGGCTTGCGCTTCATGCCGTGCCCCTCCGGTTCTTGAGGCCAAAGAACAGCCAACCGTTCCAGCGTGTGCCAGTGATGGCGCGAGCGATGGAGGAGAGCGACTGGTAAGGGCGCCCCTGATACTCGTAGCCGTCGTGCAGCACGGTGACGCTGTACTCGACGCCCTGGTACTCGCGGATCAGCCGCGTGCCGGTGATCGGCTTGTCGTCGCCGCGGATGCGCCGAAGGACGGGATTGCCCCCGTCGAGCTGTTCTCCTAGGGCCTCGAGGCGCTGGACGGTCTCTGGCTTCAAGCCGCCATAGGCCAGTTCCTGGATGCGGTAGGCCAGGCGGCTTTCCAGGAAGCGCCGGTTGTAGGGTGGCGGCTCGGCCGCGAAGAGCTCCCGCCATTGCTGCTTCAGGTCCGGCGTGGCGGTGGTCTTCAGGGCTGCCAGGCGCCCGAGCACGTCGGCCGGTGGGATGGCGGGAATGGTCGGCGCCGGCGGGGTGCCGGCTTTGGATTTGGTGGCGCGTGTCATGCGGGTCTCCGGTTGGTCCGGTTCGCATCCAGGCGCTGAGGGGACGGGAAGTGTAGGTCGCGCTCTCCCTGGTCAGCAGCCTCGCGCGCAGCTTCCTCGGCAGCGCGGCTCCGCAGCCGCACGAGGCCGGCGGCCAGGATGCTGCAGACCTCGCGGAGGTGCGGCGGGAGGCGGGGATTGGAGGGGTTCGGAAGCATGGCTGGGAGGCAAGATCGTGTCGCCCAACCAAGAAGAACAGCGAAAACAATCTCTTAGCGAAGGCCCGCGGGAACAAAAGCATGGCTGCGAAATCCCGCGTAGGGCGTCGCCAGGCCAGCTTTCGCACAACGTCAGTCGCGGCGCGGCGAATCGCCTCCGGCGCCGGGGCTCATCCCGGAAGCTAAATCCTGCGCCACGTCCAGCTTCGCAGCTTGACGTAGGAGTCAAGCGCCGACTACGCAACTCCGCTAAGTGCCACAGGCAAGGATTTCGCCGGATGCAAGGGCGATGACAACGCCAACCACCACCCTGGGACAGGCCATCATTGCCGCCAGGAAGAAGAAGGGGATCAGCCAAAAGGACCTGGCTGCCGCCGTCCAGAAGGAGGACGGCTCGGGGTCGATATCGCCGCAGTACCTCAACGACATCGAGCACGACCGCCGCAGCCCGACTTCCGACCAGCTGATCAGAGAATTCGCCCGGGCCTTATCCGTGGATGCGGATGACCTGTTCGTGCTGGCCGGCAAGATCCCCGAGGACCTCCGCGCCGCCGCGACCGATTCGGCGACCAGGGTCAGGGCCTTCAAGGCGTTCCGGAAAGCCCTCTCGAAATAGGATTGCATGCGTGGCGAGCTGGTCGATCGACAAGTCAGGGCGCTTTCCGCAGCGGCTCTTCCTGCGTGCAGCGGAGATCGACCGCGATTGCGAGCGGCTGGTCACGGCCTTCCTGCAGGAGCGTCATGGCGAGGTCCGCTTCCCGCTCTCCACCGATGACCTCACCGTCCTGGTCGAGCAGCACAGCAGCAGCCTCGACCAGTATGCCGACCTCTCCGACGAGGGCGACGACGTCGAGGGGATGACCTGCTTCCTGCCCGGCCAGCTGCCGCAGATCCTGATCTCCGCCCAGTTGACCGAGCAGGTCAACCGGCAGAATCGCCTCCGCACGACCCTCGCGCATGAACTGGGCCACGCCTTCTACCACCGCGCCGTGTTCGACCACGTGTTCGCCGCGCCGCCGCACATGTTCGAGGCCGCACGTGCCGAGCCGCGGACCGTCTGCAAGCGCGACAGCATGATGGGGACCACTGAGTTCGACTGGCTCGAATGGCAGGCCGGCTACGTCAGCGGTGCCATCCTGATGCCGGCCCAGCAGGTGCGCCGGTCCGTTGGAGACCTGCTGCGCGACCACGGGATCCATGGCGCCGCAGTCATCGGCACGGCGCCGGCCGCGGAAGCGGAGCGGCATGTCATGGCCAGCTTCCAGGTTTCTGGTGAGGCAGCGCGGGTTCGACTGCGGAAACTCGGTCTTCTGGCCGATTCGGCAGGGCCTCCCACGCTGTTCGGCTAAGCCGACAAGACTACGCTGGTGTGCGTATCTTTTCGCTTGTGCCCGCACACCGAGTCTTGATACGTCGATTAGCGGAGCGCCGGATTGTCCGGCGTGCCCCTGATCGAAAGACCCCCCGTGCCGACAGTCCCGGATTTCATCCGGAGCACGCCGCCCGCGTCGCTCCATGCCTACTTCATGTCCATCAAGGCGGTCCTGCCGGCCGATGTGGTGTGGGAGGGCGCCGCGAACGAAGTGGTCCCGCCCCTGCTGCGGGCGGTGGACGCCATGGACGACGCTGAGCGTCTGCGCGTCATGAACGACGCCGATCGGGTGGGTGCCATGGCGGATGAGCCCGGCCAGGCCGCGCTCTATTCGATTACGAGTTCCGCCGAGACCCTCGACTCCCTGGAGAACGGGCATGCCCGGGCACTCTGGATGTTCCTCAAGGACCCCGCGGGCTTCGGTCATGCCGAGGAGGTCCGCTACGCCGATGACCGCCGCTATGGCCGCATGTGGGATGGCTTCGAATGCCTGCCCGGCCTGACGGTGCCGCGCGACGGCGATCCCTACACGGCGTTCAAGGCGGCCATCGCCACGCACTTCGACACGAAGCACGTCGAGGTGGAGATCTGCGACCGTTCCCGCCCGTCGCTGGATGGGGAGCATGCGGAGCTGATCCAGGTCGCCATTTACCGCGAAGGCCGCGCCGGGGACCGCCGCGCCTTCGTCAACGGCAAGCTGGACCGGCTTCCCTTCCGCCCGGTGGTCGAGGCGGCCATCACCTACGAGCCTGCCTCCGGCACCATCGAGGTGGTGGCGCAGGCGCGGGAGACTCGCGAGGACCTGGTGCGCCTGTTCGCCGAACACATGCTGGGTGCCCCGTTCCAGGGCGACCGTATCCCCATCCGCCAGTACACGCTGGAGCATCTACTGCAGCCCTTCGATTTCCCGCACGACGTCGAGGACAACATTGAATCCGTGAAGGTCACGCTGCTGCGGCTGATGCCCTACGAGACGCAGGGCGAGCGCGTGACGCTGGAATGCATGCGCGGCGCCGAGCGCAGCATTTGGCAGATGGCGGAGGCACGCTTCGGCGAAACCGATCCGCTGGCCGGCGGCTACAAGGTCACGCAGGTCCGCTTCACCATCAAGTTCCATGCGACGCCGGGGGTGCGCGGCGGTCGCACGCTGCCGGTCACCATCTCCATGCCGAAGGGCTGCGATTTGAAGGACCGTACCGACCGCGAGCGCCTGGTCGGTGAGAAGTACCTGAAGCGCTGGCGGATGCTGCGGGATGTCTGACAAACCGCCCCGGCTCTCTGCCGAGGCTGTCGCGCTGCTCCTCGAGCTGCTGGACCTGGAGGAGCCCTTCCTGAACGGGGCCGTGGCAGAGATGTCGCCCGGCCCCGTTGGCATGTTGCGCGCGTGCGGGCTGCTGCTGCCCCACGGTCACGAGACCGTCTCGGCATCGCTCGCGGATCACGACGACGCGCCGGTGACGCTGGTTCGATCCGAGCAGGCGGGCGGGCTCGCGTACTTCAGCCCGTCTGGCGGCCTGATCGCGGTGCCGGCTGCACGGCTCACCCGGCACCGCGTCGAAATCAACAACACCCTCGCCGCGATCGGAGCTGATCTGGCGCTGCCCTCCGCGCGCACGCCGCGGCCATTGATCGAGGGGATGCTCTGGGAGATCGGCGACGCCCGCCTTGGCAAGCGCCCGGCGCGTGTCCAGACATGGTTCGCGCGCCGAATGTGGCACGCCGCGGTGCGGGCCCAGGTCATGGCTGCATTGGAGGCGCGGCCGTATCCGCGGGATGTCATCATCCTGTGCACCAGTCGCGCGGCCCGTCTTCGGGGGGTGACAGTGCCTGGAACGATCCTGGTGCCGATCCGCGACGTGCTGGCCGCGGAAGATGGCTTGGCCGTGAGCGGCGAGATCCTCGACGCCCGGATGAGGGGTGTGGCAGTCGCGGCCGCTCCGGGCCCCCTGGACCTGTCGCCAGATGGAACGCGCCTGCGCATCCACGGCGGCGAACCAATCGTCTTCAGGTCGGACGACCACATCGAGGCCATCCGCAAGCTGGTTGACGGTTTCTATGCCGGCAGGCGCGTACCAATCCGCGAGCTGACTGACCATGGGACGCTGCACCGGCACTTTGGTGGCGTGAAGTGGAAGCTCCTGAAGCCCTACCTCACCTCGGCGAAGGGCGCCTGGGGCTTCGACCTGTAGGCCGATTTCTCCCTTTTCTTCTCCCTAACCCCACCTCCTTCTTCTCCCTGTCCTGAAGCGATCTTCCCCGCGGTTGTTCGAACCAGCGCGAGGGAGACACCGATGACAGTGAAGCATCTGACGCAGGCGGAGGTGGCGCGCCGCTGGTGCCTCAGCCCCCGCACGTTGGAGCGCTGGCGCTGGCTCGGCCAGGGGCCCGCCTTCCTGAAGCTGGGTGGCCGCGTGGCCTATCGCCTCGAGGACATCGAGGCCTTCGAGGCGGCACAGACCCGCGACGCCACCAGCGTGCCGCAGCCAGCGCAGGCGAAGATGCGCGGCCCGGTGCCCCACCGGCAGGCGGCGTGAGGCCGGCCATGGGCAAATCCTCTCGCGACAAGGGCCTGCGGCGCGAGCGCGCCATCGTCGACATCCACATGAAGTGCGGTCTGCGCGCCGAGCGCGTCCCGCTCTCCGGCGCCGTCCGGTACCGCGGCAACGGCGCGGACGTCGATCTCTACGTCCGCGGTGCCGAGCCGGTGAAGGCCGAGGTCAAGGCGCGCGGCGAGGGCGACGGCTTCAAGACGCTGGAGCGCTGGCTCGGCGGTAACGACGCGCTGTTCGTTTGGCGCGATCGCGCCACGCCGATGGTGGTCCTGCCGCTTCACGTCTGGATCGAGATCGCGCGCCGCAGTGTGCGCTGCACGGAGCCCGACTCGATCGCCGAGGTGACGCCATGAGCCCGCGCACCGCCCGCCGCGTGCACGCTATCGGCGAAGCGCTCCGCCATCTCGCCGGCGGCGCGCTGCTGGCCGGCGCCTTCATCGCGCTCCTGTGGCTCGCCGAGCTGGCGACCGTCCGATGAGCGCCATCCCCATGCCGATGCCCGCGCCCGCCCGGCCGCCTGCATCGCCCATCCAGCCGGGCACCTCCTCGTTGAACGGGACCACCATGACCAACCGAACCACTCTGGCGCAGCTGCGCGAGATGGACGCCGCGCAGGCCGCACGCCTGCCCGTCGAGCATCTGGCACTGCTGCTGGAAGAGGTCGGGGCGCTCAAGGCCGACGCCAAGCACCTCGCCGACCTGCTGCACGACGCGCTGCATGCCCGCTACGGCGCCCCCGCCGCCGCGGCCCGTCGCGCCGAGGGCAAGGACACCGGCCGCGTCCGCATCGCGGATGATGCCTTCGAGGTCGTCGCCGACCTCCCGAGGAAGGCGGCGTGGGACCAGCCCAAGCTGGCGGCGGCGGTCGCCACCATCGTCGCGTGGGGCGAAGACCCCGCGGACTACGTCACCACCGAGATTCGCGTGCCCGAAAGCCGCTTTACGGCCTGGCCGCCGCGCATCCGTGCGGTCTTCGAGCCGGCGCGCACCGTCGCCACCGGCCGCCCCTCATACACCCTCGAACAGAAGGACGCCGCGTGATGGCGCACGAACTCCGCATCCAGGTCGTCATCCCGCTGCAGGGTGATGCCGTCGCCCGAGCGAAGGACGTCGCCGCCTTCGAGCCGACGCTCGACAGCTTCACCGAAGTCGTCGCGCGCGCCGGCGGCGACATCAAGGTCGACGTCATCAAGGCCAAGCCGCGTGCCGCGAAGCAGGAGGCGCACTGATGGCGATCTCCCTCGCATCCCTGCGGCGCGGCGGCGACGCGCGCCCGCCGCGGCTGCTCACCTATGGCGTGGCCGGCGTCGGGAAGACGCTCTTCGCGACCTCCGCGCCGCGGCCGGTGGTGGTGCAGACCGAGGACGGGCTCGGCACGATCAGCGCCTCCACCTTCGGCGTGCTGCGCAGCTTCGACGCGGTGATGGAGGCGCTCGGCAGCCTCTACACCGAGGCGCACGACTTCGAGACGCTGGTGGTGGACAGCCTCGATTGGCTGGAACCGCTCGTCTGGCAGCACACGGCGCAGACGCACAACCAGCCGGACATCGAGTCCTTCGGCTATGGCAAGGGGTATCTCGCCGCGCTGGATACCTGGCGCAGCTTCCTCGACGGCGTGAACGCGCTGCGCGACGAGCGCGGCATGGGCGTGATCCTGATCGCCCATGCCGAGATCAAGCGCTTCGACAGCCCCGAGACGGAACCCTACGACCGGTACCAGCCCAAGCTGCATCGCAGCGCCTCAGCTCTGGTGCAGGAGCATGTCGATGCCGTGCTCTTCGCGAACTATCGCGTCAGCACGCTGAAGTCGGACGTGGGCTTCAACAAGAAGGTGGTCCGCGGCGTCAGCGGCGGCGATCGCCTGCTGCACACCGCCGAGCGGCCGGCCTTCCTGGCGAAGAACCGCTTCGGCCTGGCCGAGACGCTGCCGCTGTCCTGGCCCGAGCTCGCCGCCGGCATCCCCTTCTACGCGACGCCGCCCAGCGCCGCGCCCGCCTCCACCACCGAAGCCCGGAGCTGACCCATGGCATCCCTCAATGGAACCTTTGACGCGACGGAAGTCGCCCCCGCCGTCCCGCTCGAGGTGCTGCCGCCCGGCAAGTACCTCGCGCATCTGATCGAGAGCGAGATGCTGCCGACCAAGGCCGGCGACGGCCAGCTGCTCAAGCTGGTGTTCGAGGTGCTGGAAGGCCCCTCCGCGCGCCGGAAGATCTTCGACCAGCTGAACCTGGTGAACCGCAACGAACAGACGGTGGAGATCGCGCAGCGCACTCTGTCTGCCATCTGCCACGCGGTCGGTCAGGTCCATGTCAGCGACAGCGAGCAGCTGCACTTCAAGCCGCTGATCGTGACGCTGAAGGTCGAGCCGGCCGGTCCCGACAAAGACGGCGTGCACCGCGAGGCGCGGAACAAGGTAGCTGGCTACTCGGCGGCCAACGCCGGCGCGGCCACCGGCACCGCCCCGCGCCCTGCCAGCCCGGGGCCCGGTCCTGCCGCCGCGGCACCTCCGCCGGCCGCCCGCACCGGTGCCGCGGCGACCCCGCCCTGGCGCCGCAATGCCTGATCACCTGCCGGCAGGTCGTCCGCCTGCCGGCCTCCCTCGCTCAAACCAGGATCAGGTCATGGCTGCCCTTCCTCCGCCCGCATGTCCCACCGTCACTGCCATCTACGCGGCCTATGAGGCGGCGGCGGACAGCGGCTATCGCGCGCATCTCGGTGCCTCGCTGATCGGCACCGAATGCGAGCGCGCCATCTGGTATTCCTTCCGGTGGGCCAAGCGTGCGCGCCACACCGGCCGGCTGCTGCGGCTGTTCGACACTGGCAATCTGGCCGAGGCCCGCTTCGTCGCCGACCTGCGCCGCATCGGCGTCACCGTCCTGGACCTGGATCCCGCGACGGGGCGCCAGTGGAACCTTCGCGACCCCTCCGGCCACTTCGGCGGCAGCATGGATGCGGTGGCGATCGGTCTCCGGGAGGCGCCGGCGACCTGGCACGTCTGCGAGTTCAAGACCCACAGCGCCAAGTCCTTCGCCAAGCTGAAGGCGGATGGCGTCGCCGCTTCCAAGCCGCTGCATTGGGCGCAGATGCAGGCCTATATGCAGCTCGCCGGGCTCGATCGGGCCTTCTACCTGGCGGTCTGCAAGGACACGGACGAGCTCTACCAGGAGCGCATCCGCCACAATGCCGAGGCCGGGCTGCGCATCCTGGCCAAGGCCGAGCGCATCATCGGCGCCTTCCGGCCGCCGGTCCGCATCAGCCATGACCCGGCCTGGTGGCAGTGCCGCTTCTGCGACCACCACGCCGTCTGCCATGCCGGTGCGGCACCGGAGCGGCATTGCCGGTCCTGCCTCCATGCCTCGCCCGCCCCGGGTGGTGACTGGCATTGCGCCCGGCACGCCGCCCCGCTGGACCGGCGCGACCAGGAGGCTGGCTGCGCGGCGCATCTCTATCTCCCGGACTTCGTGGCTGCCGAGCAGGTGGACGCTGGCGAGGACTGGGTCAGCTATCGGCTGCCAGATGGCACTGATTGGCGTGACGGCGTGCCAGCCGCCGTGGCGCCGGTCATCGTCTCCCACCTGCCGTGCCGGATCTGCCACAGCACGTTCTATCGCGTGGGGCCCGGCAAGGGGCCGCACATCGCCGAGCTGATCTGCACCGGTTGCAAGACGGGTGGAAGCTGGCTCAGCAAGGTCGACGCCGTTGCGATGGGGGTGGCGGCATGAACTCCGTCATTCAGAACATCGATAAGCTCCAGAGCGCTGAGTTGAACGGCAACTGCTGCGACTGTGTGTACTGGCAGATGGTCCTGCAACGATCCGAGGAAGGCTTTCAGGACGAGGGGCTGTGCCGCCGCCGCGCGCCTTTGGCGATTCCTTGCGGCCGCCTGAACACCGACGGCCAGGACGCGACCGGGGAGCAAGGCATGCTGGCCGCATGGCCGCGCACCTTCGGCGACAGCGACTGGTGCGGCGACTTCAAGGTTCGAGGAAAATTTGGCGGCCGCGAGCGGCCCGAGCGCAGCGCAACGCCATGACCCTCTCCCTCCGCCCGTACCAGCGCGCCGCCATCGAGGCGCTCTACGACTACTTCTCGGCCAGCAGCGGCAATCCGCTGGTCGTGATGCCGACCGGGACTGGCAAGAGCCTCTGCATCGCCGGGTTCACGCGCGAGGCGATCGCCGCCTATGGCGACACCCGCGTGCTCGTCCTCACGCACGTGAAGGAGCTCATCCAGCAGAACTTCATGGCGCTGCTGCGCGCCTGGCCGGAGGCGCCGGCGGGCATCTATTCCGCAGGCCTCTCCCGCCGTGACATCCACGCGCAGATCCTGTTCGCCGGCATCCAGTCCATCCACCGCCACGCGCGGCAGGTGCAGCACTGCGACCTGGTGCTGATCGACGAGGCGCATCTGCTCGGCCACGGCGACAGCGGCATGTACCGCTCCTTCCTCGCGCAGCTGAACGAGATCAACGCGGGCCTGCTGAAAGTGGTGGGCTTCACGGCAACGCCCTACCGCCTCGACAGCGGGATGCTCCACGAGGGCAAGGACCGGCTCTTCACGGACATCGCCTTCCAGGTGCCGGTGCTGGAGATGATCCAGCAGGGCTATCTCTGCCCCGTCGTCCCGAAGCAGACCTCGACGCAGCTCGACGTGGGCGGCGTCGGCACCCGCGGCGGCGAATTCATCGCCAAGGACCTCGAGGCGGCCGTGGACCGCGACGAGGTCACGCGCGCCGCGGTGGCCGAGATCGTGCAGCACGGCGCTGGCCGCGGCTCCTGGCTGCTGTTCTGCTCCGGCGTGGCGCACGCCCGACACGTCCGGGACGCCGTCCGCGAGCACGGCGTCTCCGCCGAGACCGTGACCGGCGACACGCCGGCGCCGGAGCGCGACGGCATCCTGGCGGCCTTCAAGGCTGGCCGGCTGCGCTGCGTCACCAACGCGAATGTCCTGACCACCGGCTTCGACGCACCCGGCACCGACCTCATCGCCCTGCTCCGCCCGACGAAGAGCGTGGGCCTCTATGTCCAGATGGTGGGCCGCGGCACACGCCTCGCCGAGGGCAAGGATGACTGCCTGGTGCTGGACTTCGCCGGCAATACGGCGCGGCACGGCCCGATCGACACAGTGGATGGGCGCAAGAAGGAACCCGCCGGTGACGGCGAGGCACCGATCAAGGTCTGCCCGGAATGCCAGACCATCAACCACGCCAGTGCGCGGCACTGCATAGAGTGCGACCACCAGTTCCCACCGCCGGTCGTAAAGGTCGCGCCGCAGGCGGCGTCGAATGCGCTGCTCTCGACGCAGATCCAGGCAGCCTGGTGCGACGTGACCGGCATCACCTATGCCCGGCACGACAAGCCCGGCAAGCCCGCCTCGCTCCGGGTGACCTACGAATGCGGCCTGGCGCGGCACAGCGAGTGGGTGTGCTTCGAGCACACCGGCTTTCCGCGGGACAAGGCGGTGGGTTGGTGGCGGCGCCGCGCCGGCAATCTGCCGCCCCCGGCGACGGTGGATGAGGCGCTCGAACAGCTGGACCAGCTGCGGCGACCGATCGCGATCCAGGTGCGGCCCGCGGGCCAGTACACCGAGATCGCCGCCGCGAGGTTCGTGTGAGATGCGCCGCATGTCGCCTCCGCACCGCCCGCGGCTTCGGCTGGTTCGATCCGCGGGTCCGGACCAGCGAACCGCTGCCCGCCTGCTCCATGCGCTGCATGAGCGCGCTTTGCCGGAGGTGGGGCGTGGTTGATCCCGACGAGCACGAGATTGCCGCTATCGCCGCCGCCAGCCCCATGGCGGGCGAATACCTGGAGAGCATCGGCAAGACCGATCTCGCGGTGCTGACCGAGGCCGAGTGGCTGACGCTGTTGGAGGTGATCATCACCGCCTACCAGGACGAGCTCACACGCCTGCTGGATCAGGGCCGGCAGTCTGCGCCGCCGCTCGCTGCTGGTGGCCGCCCATGAGCGGCGTCACCTCGGCCCGAGAGGTCGCGCGCCGGCTCGGCATCTCGCACACCGCGATCCAGAAGGCTGAACGCGCCGGACGGATCGCGCGTGAGCCAAATGGCGCCTGGGACATCGAAAAGGTCCGGGCCGGCCTCGCGACCAAGGTCACCCCTGCGCCGCGCAAACCGTATGCTCCACGCGCGAAGCAGCCGCCCTGGGCGAGGGCTGCGCACCACCTTGGCGAGCTCGCATCGGACATTCGTGGCCCCGCACGCGGGATCCACGCCGAGTTGGAGCGGGCCCGCCAGGCGCTCGAACGCGCCGCACGCCAGATGTCCGCCCTCTATCCCGAGATCCTGCGCCTGGAGCGCGCCTGCGACGCAGCCATTGCCGCACAGGAGGGTGGCAGCGAATGACAGATGCCCCCTCCTTCATGGCCGATTACGGCGAACGCCTGGTCGACAACGGCTATTCGGTCATTCCCATCATGCCGGGCACGAAGGTGCCGGGGCGGTTCACGGGCGGGGAATGGTCGCCCTATCCCGACTGGGCGCGTCACTGCGACCGGCCGACGAAGCCCTTCGAGGTGGACATCTGGCGCCGCTGGCCGGGCTGCGGCGTGGGCATCGCCACCGGGGCCGTGGTGGGCATCGACATCGACATCCTGGACGGCGCGCTGGCCATCCAGATCGCCGAACTCGCCACCTCTTTGCTGGGCGACACCCCCTGCCTGCGCATCGGGCGCGCCCCAAAGCGGCTGCTCGTCTATCGCGCCGCCACGCCCTTCGCTGGCCGCAAGCGCCACCCCCTCGAGCTGCTGGCGCGCGGTCAGCAATTCGTCGCCTATGCCGTCCACCCTGAAACCGGCCGCCCCTATGAGTGGCCGGAGGACAGCCTGGTGGAGCTTCCGCTGTCCCGGCTGCCGGTCGTGGACGAGGCCGGCTGCACGGCCTTCCTGGACGCTGCATGGCGGATCGTCCCCGACGAGGTTCGGGTCAACTCGATCCTGGCGGACGCGCCCACCAGCACCTGGCACGGCCCAAGCGACCCGAAAGGCACGCGGGACGCGATCGCGGCGGCACTGGCCTGGCTGCCGAACGACGACCTGCCGGGCAACGAGTGGATCACCGTTGGCGCCGCCATCAAGGCCGCGATCGGCGAGGAGGGGCGCGACCTCTGGCTCGACTGGTCTCGGCGGTCCGGGAAGTCGGGCCAGTCCGGTCGATCCGACACCCCCGAGCGGCGTTGGGCCTCGCTGCGGCCGCACAGCGTCGGCGCCGGGAAGATCTACTGGCTGGCCGAACAGCGCGGCTGGGTGCCGGATCCTGCTCTGACGCTGAATGGCACGGCAGCCGAGCAGGCGGCGCAGCCGCATCCAGCGGCGGGCCTGCTGGCGAAGGTCGCGGTCGCTCAGCTGCCGATCGCGCCGCCACCGAAGCCCTATCGCGTCCCGCCCGAGCTGCTGCAGGTGGATGGCACGCTGCGCATGTTCGTGGACTACGCCACCGCCAGCGCGGTGAGCCCGCAGCCCTTCCTCTCGCTGGGTGCCGCCATCTGCCTGGTCGGCGCCATCGCCGGCCGCCGGTATCGCACGCCGACCGACCTCCGGAGCAACGTCTACGCCATCGGCATCGCCGACAGCGGCGGCGGGAAAGACCACGCCCGGCGTTGCGCCAAGCGGGCGATCTATGCGGCGGGCCTCGACCGCTACCTCGGCGGCGAGGATCTCGCCTCGTCGGCGGGGCTGCTCACGTCGCTGCAGCGGCATCCCGTCCGCCTGTTCCAGGTCGATGAATTCGGCCAGTTCCTGAAGCTGGTCCTGAATGCGCGCGCCCCTGCCCACAAGGCGGCCATCTGGTCGGAGCTGACGAAGCTCTACACCTCCGCGGCCGAGCCCTACATCGGCGCGGAATACGCCGACCAGAAGGCGCGGCCGCGCGTCACCATTGAGCAGCCCTGCGCCTGCATCTGGGGCGTCACGGTGCCAGGCCCGCTGTGGACGGCGCTGGAAGGTGGCGCGTTGGCGGACGGCTCCATCGCGCGCTTCCTGGTCTTCCTGACCGACGACGACTACCCCGAGCGCAATGAGACCCCGGCGCCGATGGACCCGCCGGCGGCGCTGGTGTCGGCCCTGCAGGGAATTGCCCGCGGCGTGCCCGGCCACAGCCATGGCGGGAACATCGCGGATGCCATGGAATCCTCGGCGCCGATCCATGCCTACACCGTGCCGCTGACCGCGGACGCCGAGGCCGCCATGGCTCGCGTGCGGCGCGAGGCCACCGACCTCCTGCGGTCGCACCGTGGCACCTACGCCACCGCCCTGTTCGGTCGATACGCCGAGAACGCGGCGAAGCTGGCGATGATCGCCGCGGTCAGTCGTGATCCCGCACGGCCCGTCACCGAGGCCCGCGACGTCACCTGGGCCTCGGCGCTGGTCGAGCACTGCATCGGCACGCTTTTGCGCGAAGCCGAGCGTCTCGTCGCCGACACGCCGGCGCATTCCCGCATCAAGAAGGTCCTGGAGGTCATCCGCAAGGCCGGCCGGATCAGCCGCAGCGCCTTCGTCCGGAAGACGCAGTTCCTCTCGAAGGCAGAGCGCGAGGACGCCATCGCCACGCTGCTCGACAGCAAGCAGATCGCGATCGAGGTGACGCAGAACGCGTCGGGCCCCGGCACCAGCTGGATCATCGCCACCGAACCGCAGGAGGGCTTGAAGAGTGATGCTGCATGACGCGCGCAAACCCGCAGAAAACGGGACTCTTCAACAATTCAACTTTTCACGCGGGCGTATGCAGACGTCCGGGCGGGGGTGCGGGGGAGAGAGACCCTTTGAAGAGTTTGAAGAATTGAATAGTTATATTAATCAAATAGTTAGGCCTCTCCTACCCCCTCGACTCTTCACCACTCTTCAAGAGCTCGGTCGGGGGAGGCAGGCATGAGCATGCCTGGCGCGCCCTTGCCGCCCCGCTCGTCCCTCGACCGCGGAAGCCGCACCGCAACCACCGTGCCCGAGATGGAGACGCTGCGCCGCCGCGTCTGGCTGCAGCAGGGCGTCGTCTCGCTGCACCTCGAGGACATCACCGATCCCTGGCTGCGCCAGGCAATCCAGAACGAAGCCGTGCGCCGTTGGGGCCCGCGGCAGCAGGAGAAGACTCATGGCCGGTAAGCGGAAGGCAAAGACCTCGAAGCAGAAGGAATCGATGGGCCCCTCGAAGTGGCGGCTCCAGCACGGCGGCTTCTCGGACCCGATCCGCGACGCGGATCCTGAGACGGGCAGTCCCGTGCAGCATCGGCGTGCCGTGGACACGCTGGGCGCCATGCAGGCCAACGGCACCATCACCGCCGAGATGTTCGAGGCGGGCGGGATCTTCCGGCGGCAGTTCCGGTCGGCGATGCTGGACGGCCTGCGTGCCGTGCCACTGATCCGGATCGTAGGCGGCGGAGGCGACTGCATCACGGAACAGCAGATCGCGGCCCGAGACCGGGTGGCATCCGCAATGGAGGTACTTGGCGGCTCGGACAGTGCCGCCGGAAGCTGCGTCTGGCACGTTGTCGGCCTGGAGTGCTCGGTCCGGGAATGGGCGATGCGGCAGGGCTGGGGCGGCCGGACGGTGCCGGCGACCCAGGCGCAGGGGATGCTCGTCGCGGCCCTCAGCGTGCTGGCGGCGCATTACGGCTTGATGTCGCGGGGACGCGCCGCGTGATGGAGCCGAACTTCCCCGCGGCCTCTCACGCCGCTACGTTTAAGTAGCAAACCATTATTGGACGAGATGCCCGCGAACTCGATCGCCGATCTGCCTGCACCAGTTACCGCAGCGAAGGCGGACTGGTTGGTCGCGTCTCACTGGATTGGTTTCACGCCAGCCGGAGACGGCCCGGATGCGCCTGGACGATGCCAAGCGACAATTTCGTCCCAGGCAGGCAATGGGTACGTCATTGAATACATCACGTTGAATTTCGGTACACCTAAGCCCGCATATCTCGCAGACCCGCGCTATCTGGCCGAGCGCGCTGAACACGCCGCAGTTGCGGGGCGGCTTGTCGCTGTCCACCGGCTCAGATCGTCCTCACTTTCCCTCAAGAGTATCCTTGGGGATGCTGACTACGAGCGCATGCAGGACATGTGGGATGAGGATGGTAGGCGTCGACGGTGGTCAGTCGCGTTCCCGATCGTCGAGAGCTACGAAATTCCGACGAAGCCGCTTGCTCGTGACGTGCTGGGGCCCGAGGCGATGCAGCGAGTTTTCGCGCATCCGTCAGCCACGCTGCGCCCACTCAATGACGAAGAACGACGTGCCATTTCTTCGCTACCAATCCTGCTTCGCCCGACCGCGAATGCGTGGATCGGGATCCAGGCAGATATTGCAGCGGCCGAGCGGAGCGAAATCGAGCCACGAATCAGTCGGCACATCGACAGCGAGCTCGGCGACAACGCAATCGAAGGGATGACCAAAGAGCAATGGGTTAAGGTCCGCCGCCGAGCGGCGTGGTTGGCTCAAAAGTTCATTCAGGATCGGCAGAAAGCCATGACGCTGCGCTGCGACGATTGTTCGTTTGATCCCGTCATCCGGGTCAATGGCACCGGCATCAAACCGCGAAGCCTGCTGGATGTGCATCACCTTCATCCCTTGGAGGAAGGACGCCGCGTAACGACGCTCGCGGACTTCAAGCTGCTGTGCCCAACTTGCCATCGCCTGGAGCATGCTCTGCTCCGCCTTGGATCGGCGAGCTGACGCCCTCTGATCTGAAAGCGAAGAAGAAGGTAAATCAGCGAAAGAATGTCGCGTTGATGCCTGAAACTCACATCAGGTAATATCTCGACAGTCGTTGAATTGCGGCTGCGGCCCGTGGCTCCTGAGCCACTCGCCAGCTGATCAGCCACTGTGGCTCGCGAGCCGATGGTTCCTTCCTGGCCCCGCTGTATGCGGGGGGCGGAAGCGCGCGGCATCGCTAGCGCTAGGCCATAAATCAGGGTTGCAGTTTGCAGCCCTTCCCATGTGCGATCAAACAGATAGCCTGCAAACCATACTGTGCCAGGTTTGCACTCGCGGCCGCATGGTTTGGACCCACCCCCAAATCTGGATGGCCCTATGACGCTCCCCTGGATGGCGGCGAAGATCCTGCTGCTTCCGATGGCGGAGCTGCGCCCGCATGCCGGAAGCGCACGCGTGCACGACGCTGAACAGTTGGAGTAAATCAGGCGCCACCATTCCGGCGGGCTCCACGCGGGAGCGGTTGGTTTCGGGCTGCCCGTTGCTGCTCTCCTTCACCCATCAGGGAGCCCAGTTTGGCGCGGACCTCCGGCGCCAGCTCCAGGAAGCGCCAACTCGCCGCCGTGTCACCCTGCAAGGACAGGATTTCGGCCCGCAGTTCCATGCCGGGAAGCAAGCTGTCCGCGCGCAGCCAGGCGCGGCTGGAGGGCGGCAGCACCCCTTCCCAGGCCGAGATGCCAAAGCCGCCCTCGCTGATATCGCGCAGACGGGCAGTGATCATGCTGCCATCCTCTAGCCGCAACTTGACGTCGCAGGGTATGGCGCGGCGCGGACCGGCGCGGCGGTCCGTGACGTCTGTCGCTTCCCGAACCACGCGGATGATGGTGCTACGCACTTCGCCGATCGCGTCATTCGCCTGTTTGCTGCTATTGCGCATATCGACGGCCTCCCGCGTGCTTTCGGCGCTGGCCTTACAGACCTGCTCCAGGTTTTCCGCTACGCGGTGGGATGCGGCGGCGGCAAGGGCGACTGCGCCGGCGATTTCGCGTGTCGCGGCGGACTGCTCCTCCATGGCGGCGGCGATCGCGGTCGTAACATGATCCACCTCTGACACCGCGTCGGCCATGTCGCGCACAACGCCCACTGCGCGTTCGGTGGATTGCATCACCTCGCTGATCTCGCGGCTGATTTCCTCGGTGGCTTTTGCGGTTTGCGCCGCCAGAGCCTTGACCTCACCCGCCACCACGGCGAAACCCTTGCCCGCCTCGCCGGAACGTGCGGCCTCGATGGTCGCGTTCAGTGCCAGAAGATTTGTTTGACCGGCGATGTCGCCAATCAAGCGGGCTACGCCACCGATGCGTCCTACTGCCTGGCTGAGCTGGCGGATCATCTCCCGCCCGCTGGAGCCGAGTTCGGCCGCGTTTCGGGTGGAACGGCTTGCCTCGGCCAGACGCGCTGTGATTTCAGAAATTGAAGCGCCGAGCTCCTCGGTCGCCGCTGCCACGCCCCGCGCGCTGGACAGCGCCTCACCTGCCGCACCCGCCGCGCTGTGGCTTTCGGTCGTGGCACGCTCGGCGGCAGAACTCATCTCGGTCGCCCCCAGTAGGACACGCTCCATCTGCCGGTTCATCATGGCAATGCCCTCGCGCGTTTCGCCCTCCACCTTGTCGGCCATCTCCCGCAGTGCGGCAGCCTGCGCAGCCAGGGCGCGCGCTTCGGCCTGTGACGCGGCTTCGCGGTCCGTTGCTGCAGCCTGCAATGATTGGCGAAATCCCTCTACCGCGCGGGCCAATTCGCCGATCTCGTGCCGCCGTGCCAATCCGGCCGCTGGCTGCTCCAGCCCTCCCGCGCGCATGCGCTTCACATCGGCCACCACACTCGCGAGCGGGCGTAGCAGGGCGCGCCAGATATGCCAGAACAGCAGCGCGACGCTGCCCATAGCCAGCAGCAGCAAGCCCAACGACTGCCACGCAACACCCTGCTGCGTGGCTTTGGCGATGGCATTCTCCTGAAGAATTTTCTCGGAGGCAGCGCGCTGTGCCGCGATCATGGCTTCGATGGCGGTGGTGGAGGCACCAAACCACTCGGCCGCCGTTACAGGCCACGGGGCCGCCGCGTCCGAAGCGGCCAAGATGCGCAGCCGCAGGGGTTCGAAATCTTGCATGTAGGCGCCCATTGCCTGGCGATAGGCCGTCACCAATGCCGGGTCATCGATGCGCGGAAGCACGCTGTCGATCACGCCGAAGGCGCCTTCGATGCGGCTGCGAAAACCGCCGAGCGCGCGCAGTTCTGCGGCTGTCAAAGGCGTTGCGCGGGCGATGGCTCCATTCACCAACCCGCGCTCCCGGCCCGCGAATTCCGATGCCTCGGCCATGGCGTTTCTCGAGGTTGCAAACAGCTCCATGCGGTCGCGGTCGGCATTGCCGCTGCTTTCGATGCTGCGGCGCAGCGCGGTGATGGCGTCGATTTCGGCAGAAGCGACGGCGAACCACTCAGTTGGCGCCACCGCGGAAGCGCCCGCGACCGGCTGATCCAACCTGACGCGCACCGCCTGTCCGGCAGCACGTGTCCTGACCACCGCCTCCATGGCCGCTTTGACCCCGGGGTCGATCATCAACATGGGCTGGGTTGCGATACCGGCCTGAGCGGCCTGCAGCGCAGCCGCGGCCTCGCCGCGACGGGCGCGGGCATTCTGCCATGCCGTGGGCGAGGCGGCGCCGGGGTTCGCGGCGATGGCATTGGTCAGCCCGCGCTCCACTGCCAGTGCACCTGCGGCGGCGAGCAATTCACTCGCATGGACTTGCATCACCGCCCGGGCGTCTGCGTGCTGGACAAGCTTTTGCGCAGACCAGAGATCCACACCCAGCCGGCCTCCGGTTAGCAATCCAAAAGCCAGGAGAATGGCAAGCAGTTGTGTTCGCAATGACATGGTCGCGATAAAATCCCTTCACGCCGGCGCGCCCTACAGCGCACCTCTCCAGAAAGGCAGAGCGCGGGATAAGTTTTAGTAAACGAGGCGCCTACGCGTCGGCGACTTCGTCCGCCAGCAGCCTGCGGCCGGCAATGCCCATCATCGAACATCACACGCGTGCAAGGCGAATTTACCAGTGCAGACCGTTACGGCGCGTATCCGGAAAATTTTTTGGGTCGAGGCGGCGTGGCTGTCCGGTGCCTCGGCAAAACTGAAGGACATAGCAGACCAGCACCACTGCCGCGTTGACTGCGCAGCCTAGGGCTTAATCCCACCAGTCTGGATCATATCCTGCCGCTGTGAACATGTTCTGGCACTCTCGCGGCGTG